>NZ_HG326656.1:122382-126556 GCF_000308295.2 Afipia birgiae 34632 | reverse complement strand
GACCCACGGGGTCCCCGGCGGCTCCATCGAAAACGGCGTTCTGAAAATAGACCGGCTAACCTCAGCGGTGCCAGAGGCGGCCGAGGCTCTGGTTCTCGATCTCTATGACCGTCTGCCCGCTGTGCGCATCACCGATCTGCTGCTGGAGGTCGACGATGCAACCGGCTTCACGGACGCCTTCACAAACGTGCGCACCGGTTCACCATGCAAGGATCGCATCGGGTTGTTGAACGTGTTGTTGGCCGAGGGCCTGAACCTTGGACTGAGCAAGATGGCCGAGGCCACCAACACCCACGACTACTTGCAGCTGTCGCGCTTGTCTCGCTGGCACATCGAAAGCGACGCCATCAACCGGGCGCTTGCCATGGTGATTGAAGCGCAATCGCGTTTACCCATGGCCAGGTTCTGGGGTGCCGGCGTCACTGCGTCCAGTGACGGGCAATTTTTCCCCGCCGCGCGGCAGGGCGAGGCGATGAATCTTATCAACGCCAAATACGGTTCTGAGCCGGGCTTAAAGGCCTATACGCATATCTCCGATCAGTTTGGACCCTTCGCAACGCAAAACATCCCCGCCACCGTGAGTGAGGCGCCTTACATCCTCGACGGGCTCTTGATGAATGAAACAGGCCGCAACATCAAAGAGCAGTATGCCGACACCGGCGGCTTCACCGACCATGTCTTTGCCGTCACCTCCCTGCTGGCCTTTAGGTTCATTCCACGCATCCGCGACTTGCCCTCGAAGCGGCTCTATCTCTTCGAACCCGCCGCAGCGTCCAAAGAGCTGCGCGGCCTGATCGGCGGCAAAATAAGGGAGGGCCTCATCGTCCAAAACTGGCCGGATATCCTGCGGGCCGTGGCCACGATGGCGGCGGGCATCATGCCGCCCAGTCAGTTGCTCAAGAAATTTGCGGCCTATGGCAGGGCTGAACCTGCTGGCCGCCATCATCATCTACTGGAACACCAAGCACCTCGGGCAGGCTGTCACACGGCGCCAACACGTCGGATTAGACAGTCCATCCGATCTCCTGGGGCACATCTCGCCTCTCGGATGGGCACACATCCTCCTCACAGGCGAGTATAAGTGGAAAAAACGATGAAGGGCTGGCTTAGGGTGTCATTCTGCCCCCTACCGGAATCCACCCCCACTTGAATTCGGTCTAAAGCGCCACTGTATCGCGGCTGGGGCCG
The DNA here is from genome assembly GCF_000308295.2 of Afipia birgiae 34632. Lineage (GTDB taxonomy): Bacteria > Pseudomonadota > Alphaproteobacteria > Rhizobiales > Xanthobacteraceae > Afipia > Afipia birgiae. The sequence goes on along the minus strand of NZ_HG326656.1, from coordinate 125,368 downwards.
TGACCACCCGCCGCGCTTATGGTGATATCGAGACGCTGCTTAATTCCGGGAATGCGGAGCGAATGGCCGAGCCGCTGGCAGGCTAGGATAGCAAGATCACCACTTTGACCGACTGGCACAAAACCGCGCCTTAAGTCACCCGGGAAACACTCCCGCGAACAGCCCCATCAGCGCCGTGACCAACGCGGTCGCACCTAGCACAACCAACAACGGCAGCGCGACCTCTGCCCGAACCGCTTCGCCATCGCGCGCCTGATACATCGGCACCACGATGCGCAGATAGACCGCCAGCGCCAGCACGCTGTTAAGGATCCCGATCACCGCCAGCCAAAGATAGCCCGCCTCGATCGCGGCTCCGAACAGCAGCACCTTGCCGACAAAGCCGAAGAGCGGCGGAATACCGGTCAGCGACAGCAGGAACACGACCATCGCCACACCGATCAATGGGCGCGCGCGGCCGAAGCCCTTGAAGTCGTCCAGATTGCGGCCCGCGATCACTATGACTGCAAAGGCTCCAAGGTTCATCGCCACATAGGCCGCGCCGAACACGATCACCGAAGGCAGGGCCAACGGACTGGTGCCAAGCGCCACAATCCCCAGCATGAAATAGCCCGCCTGCGCCACCGAGGAATAGGCCAGCAGCCGCACGACATTGCTCTGCACCAGGGCGGCCAGATAGCCGAATGACATCGTCACCGCCGCGATCAGCGCGACGACGACGGGCCAGCCGGTAGCGACAGGCAGATCGCGCAGCACCTGCGCAAAGGCAAAAATCGCCGCCACCTTGGTGATCACCGACAGAAAAGCCGCGACCGATACCGGCGCGCCGTCATAGGCGTCGGGTGCCCAGAACTGGAACGGCACCAGCGCCGCCTTGTAGCCCAGTCCGATCAGCACCGCGACCAGCCCCGCCAGCGCGATCAGCGGCTTGCTTTGAAGCGCACCAAGCTCGGAAAAAAGCGTCGATCCGGCACCACCGAACCAGAAGGTCAGCCCGTAGATCATCACCGATCCGGTGACGGCGCCGAACACCAGATATTTCATCGCCGCCTCGGTCGCCGCATCGTCGCGCGGCCAGGCTACCATCGCGAAGGAGCCCAGACCCGTCAGCACCACGCCCAGCACCAGCAGCATCATGTCGCCACCGCCCGCCAGCATCAGCGCCCCAAGCGTCACAAGACAAAGCAGCGTATAGACACTTCCCTCGCGGTCCTTCCCGGCAATCTCGGCCCGCGTCATCAGAAGCGCCAGCGCGGTGCCTGGCAGCAGGATCAGCTTGGCCCAGCCCGACAGCAGATCGACTCGGTAGGTGCCGCCAAAGACGCTGGTGTCGGCCTCCAGCAGCGGCAACGTCAGCGCGGTGGACAGGCCCAGCCCGATCAGCCCGAATGTCAGTGCCAGACGCGGCGCACGCAGCATCTCGGCCACCAGCATCAGCACGACCGTCGAGGCCAACATCAGTTCGGGAAACAGAAAGGACAGGTCGCGCGCCATCAGAGTTGCAGCGCCCGCATCGTCACGTCGATCATGTTCAGCAACCAAGACGGCGCACCCCGATCAGGATGATGAGGACAAGCAGCGGCACGATGGCCAGCATCTCGCCCCGGTCCAGATCGGGCATCGCCGCCCATTTCTCGTTTCGCTCGCCCAGAAATACCGCCGCGATCGCGCGCAGATAAAGCCCCGCCGTCACCACGATGGCGATGATCGCCACGATGGCCCAGGGCTGGGCATTCAGTGTGGCCAGGAAGATCTGAAATTCAGCCGGGAAATGCGCCAACCCCGGCAGCCCGAGCGAGGCAAAGGCCGACAGCACGAAGGCCCAGCCCAGCCATGGCACCTGCCCCAGCAGCCCGCCGAACGCGGTCATCTCGCGTTCGTGGGCGCGCGACTGCAACATGCCGACGAGAAAGAACAACGCCCCGGTGACGATGCCGTGGCTGACCATCTGCAAGGTCGCACCATTGAGCGCGACCGCCCGCAAGTCAGGGTCCAGCGTCAGCGCCGCCACCGCGACGCCGATCACCACATAGCCCATGTGGTTCACCGACGTATAGGCGATCATCTTCTTCAGATCTGACTGCGCCAGCGCCACGAAGGCACCGTAAAGGGCGCTGAATACGCCAAAGGCCAGCACCACCTGACCGGCCTGCGCAAAGGCGTCGGGCGTCATCTGTAAGGCGAAAACGCACAAGGCCGTATGTGCCGAATTTCAGCATCCACCCCGGCGAGGATCACGCTGCCCACGGTCGGGGCCTGCACGTGGGCCGCGGGCAGCCAAGTATGCACTGGAAAGGACGGGATCTTGACCGCGAAGGTGAACAGCATCGCGATCAGCGCCAGCATCGCCGCCAGCCCAGTCAGTGGCGGCGCCTCGATCCACAGCCGCATGTCAAAACTTCCCGTGGCCAGATACAGCCCGATGATCGCCAGCAACAGCGGCAGCGAGCCTAGCAGCGTGTAGATGAAGAACATCAGCCCGGCGCGCTGGCGTTCTTCATAGCCCCAGCCGACGATCATGAAGTACATGCCGACCAGCGACACTTCAAAGAAGACGTAGAACAGGAGCGCGTCCAGCGCCGCGAAGGTGCCGATCGACGCGGTCTCCAGCATCAGCATCAGCGCGACAAAGACCGCCGGGCGGTCGGTGATCCGCGCCGCATAGATTGCCGACAGGAAAAACAGCAGCGAGGTCAGCAGGATCAGCGGCAGGCTCAGCCCGTCGACGCCAACCCGGAAGGCGGCACCAATGGCCGGGATCCAGGCGATTTCCTCGACCTGCGCGAAACCGTCCGGCAGCGTGCCCCGCGCCCAGATCGCCAGCGTCACAACGAAGGTCAGCCCGGTGGTGGCGATGGAAACGCCATGGGCGATGCGCGCCGACTTGTTTGGCAGGGCCATCAGCAGCACGCCACCAAGAAGCGGTAGAAAGACGGAGATCGAGAGAAGGGGCATGGCGGGGTCGTCTTTCTTCAGGAGGACATCG
>NZ_HG326656.1:118099-121273 GCF_000308295.2 Afipia birgiae 34632 | reverse complement strand
AAGGCGGCCAGCAGCCCAATGCCCCCGGCCCAGAGCGACAGGCGTTTCTGGTGGGTCATGTCCATCTTGCCCAGGCCACCCGGATCCATCATGAACATCACCATGAAAATCGCCATCACGCTCATTTCCGTGGCCATCATCATGATCTGCAACACGCCCAGAAACTCGGCCTGCATGACCAGGAACATCGCCCCGATCGCGGTCTGCGAGAACAGCAGAGCCAACGCCGAGCGCACCATCGAATGGGTGCGAAAGACCACGACGCCGAACCACATCGCCGCGCCGCCGAAGAACGCCAGAAAGATCATCTGAACCGTCATATCGGCACCACCAGGGCGATCACGCCCACGACAAAGACATTGGCCAGCGCCAGCGAGATCCCTAGCTTCCAGCTCAGCGCCAGATAGCGCGCCTCGCGGATGCGCGGCATGTAGCGTCCGACACTCAGCATAGCCGCAGCCACGGCCAGGATCTTGATCGCGCTCCAGGCCCAGGCGGGCAGCCACGGGCCCAGCCAGCCGCCCAAATAGAAGGTCACCGTCGCCCCCGCCAGCGCCAGGATAATGACCATCCGCGCCAGCCGCAGCACCGCCAGCCGCACGCCGGTATATTCTGCCTCGACCCCGCCGGCCAATTCGCCGGTAGCATCGGGCAGGTCCAGCGGCGGCAGCCAGGCCAGCCCCATCGCCGCCACGACGAACAGGACAAACCCCATCGGCTGGTACAGCACGTTCCAGAGCTGCGCCTGCGAGGCGACGATCTCAACCGTCGAGAGCGACTCCGCCCGCATGGCGACGGCGGTGATCGGCATCACGATCAGCATGGCATAGGCAATGAACTGGCCCAGGAACCGCCAGCCCGCAATCATTGCGTAGGCCCCGTTCGGCCCCCAGCCCGCCATGATCAGCGCCACCAGCACATAGGCCAGCGCAGCGTTCAAAAACAGCGCCCCGGTGGCCAGATCGGTAATGATAAGCTCCGGTGCCAGCGGGATCACCGCCACCGCCATCAGCCCCGCCACCAACAGCAGCACCGGCCCAAGCTCAAAGAACAACCAGTCAGATTTGCGCGCCAGCAGCGATTCCTGCCCCATAAGCGCCAGGGCGGCCCAGGCCGGACCCGTCAGGCTCAGGTGTCCATGCACGGCCCATCGTTCGATGACGGCCAGCGCATAGGCCCCGGCGGCGAGCGACAGGAGAACGACAAGAATGCTCATCCACGCACCTCCCAGGGCGACAGGTCGAGCGAGGCGACGGCGCTCAGGGCATCGCCCAGTTCCCGCTGCGCCGTCACCGTTTCGACAAGGGCGATGTTCACGTCTGTCGGCGTGTCGAGATCGGCCTCGACCACCTTGCCATTGGCCAGCTTCACGCGCAGCGACGCCGTGCCGCGCGGTGTTTCGATGCGAGCCTCGCCCTCGCCCGACACCCTGTCCACATCCGGCACCTGCGGCACAGCAATCATCCCGGCGGCCGCGATCAGGTCGAGGCTTTGGGCGATCTCGTCGCAGCGCAGCCGCAGCCGCGCCAGCGCATCGCCGCCGTTGCGGACGCGCATTTCGAACCCGAGATCCTTCAGCGTTGGATCACCCGTACGGGCATCCGATCCGCCACCCCGCGCCCGGTCCACCGGGCCGCTCGCCGGGGTGTCCTTGCCGATGCGCGCAATCCGTCCCAGCCGCATCCGCATCAGCGGCGCTGCCTCGACCCGGCGGATCAGCCGCCGGATCGCCAGGGCCTGCGCGGCGATCCCGTCAATGTCAGCGTCCCGCACCGCCAGTTGCAACGCCCCGGCCCGCGCGGCAAGCCAGAGAAACCCCGACTGCGTGCCGAACTCGGCCAGCCAGCCCAGATGGCTGACGATCCGCTCGCGTTCCCCCGCGGCGGCGCGGCCACGGCGCGCGTTCTGGCCGGGGTCGACGCGGGCGGCCTCCTCGATCGATGCGCAGGCGAGAATGCGATAGGCCACGGGGCTGAGCGGCATCATCGCGGCCAGACGCTCGACGAAATCGACCACCGCCATCGGCGGACCATCCACCAGTTCCGCCCTGCCCACAAGGCTCCTGACCTCGCTGGCCGCCACGGTATCGCCGTCCAGCGTCAGGGTCAGGCGCAGCCCTGCGGGCAGGCCCGGAAAGAACGGCCCGAACGGCACCTCGATCCAGTCCATCTGCAACCCGTCGCTGCTGCGCGGCTGGCCTTCCGTCAGTTCGACCATCGACATGAAATGCGGCTCGATCCCGTCGATAGTGGCCTTGGAGTGGCCGCCATGTCCGGCATGCCCATCGTGGCCGGAATGGTCCTGCTGTTTGCCATGCCCGCCGTGACCGCCATGCCCGGGACCGTGACCGGGACCGTGGCTTTCCACCTCCTCCGCCTTCACCAGGTTCATGCCGCATTTAGGGCACTTGCCCGGTGCATCGCTGATCACCTCGGGGTGCATCGGGCAACTATATGCCCCCGACCCGCCCGCCTTGTCGTCGTGACCGGCATGATCGCCATGCGCGGAGGGCGCGTGGCTTGCGTGCCCATGCCCATGCCCGTGACCGTGGCTTTCCACCTCCTCCGCCTTCGCCAGGTTCATGCCGCATTTGGGGCACTTGCCTGATGCGTCGCTGATCACCTCGGGGTGCATCGGGCAAGTGTATGCCCCCGACCCGCCCGCGTCGTGAGCGTGGCCCGCATGTGCGTGATCGGCGGGGTTTGGCCTGTCCTCCCGGGGCATGTCGTGGCCACCGTGCCCACCATGTCCATCGGACGCTGTTTCGCGCGGCACCAGCGTCATGCCACATTTGGGGCAGTCTCCGGGGGCGTCGCGGACAATCTCGGGATGCATTGGGCAGGTGTATTCCACGCGCACCTCAAGAGCGGCGGCGGTAAACTCCCCGGTGTTTGCGCGAAACGCGCCTGCCGCGACAACGCGGCGCAGATCGGCCAACCCAGAGTGCAGCCCGGCCTGTGTCAGTGGTGCCGAGACGTCCGCATCGGGCAACGGGGCGATGTCGCCCGCGCCCAGTGCAAGGATCGTGCGCGGACGCGGCATCTGTGCATAGGCCACGGCGGCCGCATCGCGCAGCCCTACGTCCAAGGGGCCCGCAATAATCAGCACGTTCGCATGGCGCGGGGTGCCCACAATCCGCAGGTACGCATTGGCAAGGTCGATCCCCATCGACCG
>NZ_HG326656.1:100563-117975 GCF_000308295.2 Afipia birgiae 34632 | reverse complement strand
GGCGACCGCCGCCCGTCGAATCCGTTACCGACTTCGACGCCCGACCGTTACCGTGCCCCGGGCCCGTAACTGGGTTCGAGTTGACCGACCGTCAAACCGCGCCCTGGCTCCAGCCATAGAGCAGGCCCAGGAACAGGATTGAGAGGAAAACGCCCATGTCGAGCAATGCGATCAGCCCTTCTTCGCGGTAGACGACCGCCCACGGATACATGAACGCCATCTCCATATCAAAGGCCAGAAACAGCAGCGCATAACCGGCATAGCGCGCATGATAGCGGACCCAGACCGGATCGCGCGACAAGGTACCGGCCGTGGCGGGCACGTCCTTGCCCGGTTCCGAGCGCGTGCGCCCGATGGCCCGGGCGAGCCCGTAGAGGCTGAGCACGAAACCGAACACACCGACACTCAGCCCGAAAAGGATCGCGTATTGGGAAAGCTCGCTCATCCGTGTTATCTCCTTCGGGTGCTCGACTCTCTAAAGTGTTAAGGGTTTAAGCAGAAAGGCACAATCAAACCAACGCCAGCGGCCATGCTGCCGTTATGCTAAGACGCTGCGCGCAACGGATTATTACAGCTCTCCGAAAATTCCGGGCTTGGGACTTCAAGAACACAGGTCTCCAATTGGTTTCTTCCAATTGGGTGGCCGGTGATTTAGCGTTGCATGATTGACGATCCGAACAAACATGACAGAGGGAAGTCAAATGTGCCTGTCCGCTCAAGTCAGCTTTGCCGCCAGTGTTTTTCTTGTTGGCGGCGGTGACCGGCCCCCACTGAGTGGTCCGATCGGAATGTTAGTTTAGGGATTGCATTTTGACTACCTCCTTTGGTGCTGGCCAGACGATGGCTTCGGGTGCCGGTGGTCGATATCCAAGCGATGAGTGTGGACGCACCGTGTTGTAGTGACGTCGCCAGTTTTCGATCACGATCTGGGCCTCCTTCAATGTGTAGAAGATTTCGCCGTTGAGCAGTTCATCGCGCAGCTTGCCGTTGAAGCTCTCGCAATAGCCATTCTCCCACGGACTGCCCGGCTCGATGTAAGCAGTCCTGGCTCCGACGGTGGCGATCCAATCCCGCAGCGCCTCGGCGACGAACTCAGGGCCATTGTCCGAACGTATGTGCGCAGGGATGCCCCGCGAGACGAACAGCTCGCAGAGCGCTTCGATGACGTCAGTTGCTTTGAGCTTCCGCGCGACACGGATGGCCAGGCTCTCACGGCTGAACTCGTCGATGATGCACAACATCCGGAACGCCTTGCCGTCGTGGGTGCGGTCGGCGACGAAGTCATAGGACCAGACATGGTTGGGTCGCTCCGGCCGCAGACGGATGCATGAGCCGTCGTTGAACCAGAGACGCCCGCGTTTAGGTTGTTTTAGGGGGACCTTCAGCCCCTCGCATCGCCAGATCCGCTCAACACGCTTCTTGTTCACCATCCAGCCGGCTCTGCGAAGCAACGCCGTAATTCGGCGATATCCGTAGCGGCCATATTGGCGGGCAAGCTCGATGATGTCGGCAGTCAAAGCCGCCTCGTCATCGGGTGTCGTTGGAGTCTTGCGCTGCGTCGATCGGTGTTGACCCAAAGCCCGGCACGCCCGTCTCTCGGAGATGCCAAGCTCGGCTGTTACATGATCGACGCAAGCACGGCGTCGGGAGGGGCTTAGAAGTTTCCCTTTGCGGCCTCCGCCAGGATCAGCTTGTCCAGCGTCAGATCCGACACCGCTCGCCGGAGACGATTGTTCTCAGTCTCCAGCTCTTTGAGTCGCTTCACCTGATCGCCCTTCAGGCCACCGTACTCGTTTCGCCATCGATAGTACGTTACTTCCGTCACGCCTATCGCTCGGACTGCGTCTGCTACCTGCCGGCCCTGTGCCATCAGCACATCAACCTGCCGCAGCTTCGCAACGATCTCTTCAGCCGTATGCCTCTTCCTTGCCATTGATCTTATCCTCCATCCGAAAATCATACTTCAGGGAGGACCACTTCAAAGGGGGCAGATCAGTCGCCGCGCGACAATCGTGGCGCAGGTGATCAAGCTCGGCCAAAAGCTCACCGACGATGCGATAATGATGTTCATCAAGCTGATGGGACGCCTGTTCTCTCAGGTCAACAACCGGAAAAAACAGCGCCACATGAACGCCCGCATCGAAACGTCCAAGGCGCTGCGACTGTTCCTCGACACGATTCTGGCCCTGCAGGCTGCCAATGATGCCGATGAAGATGCAATCGAGGCGGTAAACCGAGAAGTCGGCTGGCATCGGCTGCTGCAGATCAAGCCCAGCCTTGAAGCCATGGTCGAGAACGGCGACGTGTCGCCTTTGGTGATGGCGGCCGAGCAATATGGGAACATCCGCAAGTTCGCGGGGGCCTTCCTTCAGGCATTCACATTCCGCTCGCGCCGCCGGCACGATCCGCTGCTTGCGGCGGTCGCGGTCCTGAAAATGCTTTATGTAGAAGGACGTCGTGTCCTGCCGGATCGCGTGCCGGTCGGCCATTTGGGTGCGACCGAAAAGAAACTGATTTTCGAGGATGGCAAGCCGGATCGGCGGCTTTATGAAATCGCCACGTTCGCTCATTTACGGGACCGGCTGCATTCGCGCGATGTGTGGGTCGAGGGCAGCCGGTCATTCCGACCGATAGACGAAGATCTTATGCCGACGCCAACTTTTGTCGCTCTGAAGGGGCAAGATCAGCTCGGCCTCGGTGTCGCGTCCGACTGCGCTATCTGGCTGGCTGAAGTCAGGCAAATGATGGACTTTAATCTCAAACGACTGGCCTGGCGCGCCCGTTTCGGCAAGCTTGATGGCGTCAGGATGGAAAACGGGACGTTGATCGTGACGCCGCATACCAGCGACGTTCCCGCGGCGGCGGAAGCCCTCAATGCCGAAATCACGGACATGTATCCCCTGGTCGAGGTGCCCGATCTCTTGCGGGAAGTGCATGAATGGACCGGATTTGCCGATCAGTTCACCCACGTCCGGACGGGAGATGCGCCACAAAATATCGCCGCCATGCTGGCCGGCGTGCTTGCCGATGGCACGAATCTCGGTCCAAAACGCATGGCGGGGGCGTCGAAGGGGATTAGCGCCCACCAGATCGGCTGGATGCGCAGCTTCCATGCCCGCTCAGAAACCTACCGGGCCGCGCAGGCATGCGTCACCGATGCCCATACGCGCCATCCGCATTCGCAAATATGGGGCGACGGAACGACGGCCTCATCCGATGGGCAATTCTTTCGTGCCAGCGACCGGGCCGCCAGGCGCAGCGACATCAACCTGCATTATGGCAGCGAGCCGGGTTCGAAATTCTACAGCGGTCTTTCCGACCAGTACGGATATTACAGCATCCTGCCGATCAGCCCGACCGAGAGCGAGGCCGTCTATGTGCTCGACGGCCTGTTCGACCACGACACGATTTTGGAGATCGAGGAGCTATTTACGGATACCGGCGGCGCGAGCGATCATGTCTTTGCGCTGTTCTGCCTGATCGGCAGGCGCTTCGCGCCACGCCTTCGCAACATCAAGGACAGAAAATTCCATACCTTCGAAAAGGCCGATGCCTATCCGACATTGGCGAACCATATTGGCGCGCCGATCAACACCGCGCTCATCATGGAACATTGGGACGAGCTCCTGCGCCTGGCCGCGTCGATCACCACGCGCACCGTCGCGCCGTCGGCGATCCTGAAGCGGTTGTCCGCCTCATCGAAATCCAGCGATCTGGCCAAAGCGTTGCGCGAGTTCGGCCGCATCGAGCGCACGTTGTTCATGATCGAATGGTATTCCAGCCCGGCGCTGCGCCGGCGTTGTCAGGCCGGGCTCAACAAGGGCGAAGCCGCTCACAAGCTCAAGCGCGCCGTCTTCTTCCATGAGCGCGGCGAAATCCGTGATCGTTCCTTTGACAGTCAGGCATTCCGGGCTTCCGGCCTCAACCTCGTGGTCAGCGCCATCGTTCATTGGAACACCGTCTATCTCAGCCGGGCAACGGCTCATCTGCGCCAGCGGGGCCGGAATATTCCCGACAGATTGCTGAAGCACGTCTCGCCGCTGAGCTGGGAGCACATCAATCTCACCGGCATCTATTCCTGGGACACCGAGCAGCAGTTGTCCGAAGGCTTCAGGCTCTTGCGGCTTCCCGGCCGGATGTTGCGCGCCGCATGACGTTCACCATCCGTTCGGCCTTAGCGTACGATTTGGCACTGCTCTTGTTCCGTCCCCATATTGCCGCCAGCGAGCCGCGCGACAGGCGAAACCTCGCTACCCTGCGCGAAGCTCTCACCCTCGCCCCTGAAGCCTTCGCGGCGCTCCTGAAGGACATGCAGGCGTCAACGGCCGCCGGCGGCCTGATCGCCCGCGCCGCAAACCGCCACCTCGGCAAATCCGACCGGGAAGCGGCCGGCGTCCTCTCGGCCGCGCAGCGCCATACCCATTTCCTCGACAGCCCCCGCATGGTCGCGGTCCTCGGCCGATCCGATTTCCGCTTTGCCAATCTCAAGCGCCGCAACGCCTCGGTGTTCCTCGTCCTGCCGCCCGATCGCCTCGCCACCTATTCCCGCTGGCTGCGTCTGCTCGTCGCGCAAAGCCTGACCGACATGGCGCGCGACCCCGCCAAGCCGGCCGTGCCGGTCCTCTACCTGCTGGATGAGTTCGCCGCCCTCGGCCACCTCGCCCCCGTCGAGCGCGCAATGGGCCTCATGGCCGGCTATGGCGTCCAGCTCTGGCCGATCCTGCAAGACGTTCACCAGCTCCGCGCCACCTACGGGCAACGCGCCGGAACCTTCCTGTCAAACGCCGGCGTCCTACAGGTGTTCGGTGTCAACGATCACGACAGCGCCCGCCTCGTCTCCGATCTGCTCGGGCAGGAAACCGTGGTGTTCCAGACCATGAGCCGGGCGCTCGATTCCGAAAAATCCGGCCTCTCCTATGGCGAGCAACACACGGCCCGGCCGCTGCTGACCCCCGATGAGGTCCGCAACCTGCCGCAGCATGTCGAATTGCTGTTCCTCGCCGGGCAACGGCCGATCGTCGCCGGCAAGCTCGCCTATTACGCCGATGCAGAATTCCGGGGGCTGTTCGACCAAGCATAAAGGATGAAACCATGACCGACACCGATGCGCCCGAATGGCCCGATCCCGCCGACAAGGCCCATGCCGTTGAACAGGCCAAGCAGCTCCGTGACCAGGCCGCCAAGGGCGGCTTGCGGTTTGAAGCCTATCTGCCGCCGTCGCTGGCCCTGTGGCTGCTCGATCTGATCGAACAGGACACGTTCCATGATCCGTCCGAAGCCGTGTTCGTGATCCTGGGCGAGCATAAGGAGCTGGCACCCCATGCCGATCTGCGCCGGGAACTACTCAAGCGCCGCATACAGGTGGCGGCCGATGATTCCCGACCGGGTATTTCGATGGAAGAAATGAAAGCCCTACTGCGCGAAAAGCGCGAAGCCCCCCTGCCCGAGCCGGCCAGATGGGAAAAGCGGTCCCGGCGCTGACGCACCGGGGCTTCTCTCTTGCGGCCCTCCGGTCACTTCGGCGCTATGTGGGAGCGCGTTCCCTCCGGGCCGGGCCGGCTGCTCGCCGGCATCGCTCAACCAGGCCACACCCGCGACGCTAGCCCCCGGCCGTCCCGCTCTCATCATCTAGGGCCGTAGGGACGGCCGGGGGCGGGATGCAGGCAGACAACTTGCCAAATTGCTTGTTTGCCAACTTGCCAGCAATCAGGCAATCGCCTCAAGGCCCCTTTTCTGAATAACGGTCAGCAGCCGCAGCGCCGGGCCGCCGGGCTTCTTCACCCCACGTTCCCAATCTGACACCAGCCCCTTACTCACGTTGAGATAGCGGGCAAAGACAGGCTGCGAGATACGCTCACGCTCACGAATAGAACGGATTTCCTCGGGGGTCAGCGGCTCAACGGTTGTCAGACACCCCTCGTCAAATTCGCGCATCGTCTGCTTGTCGATCGCGCCGGACTCATAGAAGCCTTCCATCATCTCATGGACGGCCGCCAGAGCTTCACTCTTGTAAGTCTTGCTCATCGCAATTCACCTCGAACATTCGACCCGCAGCAACTTCCGCGTCCATCTGCGCATCTGCAAACCCCAAGACCAGCTTTGCGGCCTTCTTCAAGTAGGCTTCTTCCGCATCATCAAGGTTCGCCATATCGCTCTTGGCAAACCCGAACGCGAAAACCGCCCTCGTCTCCGCGCGGAAGAAAACCAGCGTTCGGAAGCCGCCAGACTTTCCAGCGCCGGGCCGCGCTACTCGTTGCTTGATAAGGCCGGCCCCTAGATCGGCGTCGATCTGGCCGCGCTCAGCCCGCTCTACAGCCTCACAAAGCATCGCGTCAGAGATTTTCTCCTTTCGGGCAAACTTGTGAAACCGGCTGTTTTTGAAAACCCTCACGCGACTTCCTCGCCCCTGAATGTATGACACATAGCGTTACACTTCAAGGCCCTTACCGCATCGCCGCTTTGCTGGCAATCAAGCACTATGTTTTGCCAGCAAGTCAGCAAGCGCCTCGCGCATGAGGTCTTCAATGGAGCGGTCGGTGTCGGCTGACAGCCGCTTAACCCGGCGATGTTCCTCCGGCTCGACCACGACTGTCACCCGCTTCATTCCGGCCCGCGTGGCGGCATGGTAACGCTTACCCTCGGCACGATCCGGGGTCGGCGCGGGGGCGGATTCCGCGATAGGCGCAACAGGCGGCGTGGTCTGCGCGCCCACGGCCTTCATGCTCGCGGCTAAACTCGGTCTTTTCGACATGGTTTTATCCCATCAAACTGCCAGTTTGCCAGCAATACCATTATGCCTTATTGCTGGCAATACAGCTTGCCGTCAAATCAGCAATTGGCCTCTAAGCCAGGTCAGCAATTCGGACACTTCCTCGCTGGCTTTGCCGGCCGGCTCATACTCCGGAGCGGTTTTGCCGGCCGTGAGCGCATGTCCGAAAGCCGCCCGCTGCTGGAAGGCGACGGGGGCAACCTCCAAGCCGTGAACCTGAACGGCTTCCCGCGCATCGGCCAGAAGCTGCGTGGCACGCGGCGGCACGGCGTTCAAAACGACAAAGGCCGGCTTTTGGGCGAGTTTCACCAGCTCGGCCGTGCTTCCGATCGCGCGAAGATCGAGGATTCCGGCTCGGCACGGGATCAACACCATGTCGGACGATCGCGTTGCCGCCATTGCGGCCGCTTCCGAGTGCGGCGCGGTGTCGATCACGACCAGCTCGGCCCGCATCGGTCGCGGCCTGCAAGCCTTGCGGCAAACGAGTGTGAGGAAGCGCGACGACAACCGGGGCCTCACCTTGTCGGCTATCGCCCCATCCGGCGGCGCTTGCCTGGGGGTCAAGGTCGATGATAGCGGCGGGAAGCCCGGCCGCCTCGGCGGCCGTAGCAAGGTGCAAGGCGAGGGTGGTTTTTCCAGCCCCGCCTTTTTGGCTGACTATGGCGATTGTTTTCATATTGCTGGCATAGCAGCAAACCGCATTGACGGCAAGAACTTTTGCTTAAATGCCTTATTGCTGGCAATACAGCAAATATTAAGCCCCGCCCTTGCCCCTCGCTCCCTCTCGAAAGCCCGTAGGACGGTTGCCGCCGGCGCGAACGTGGCGGTTTTGCTGTGAGGGTGCCGCCTCCCGATCCGCCTTATACGCGGATCGGAACCGCCGCAGGGCTGCGCAAGCAGCCCGAACAGCGGCGACCGCTTATGTTTGCCCTCTTAGATAAAGATCAGATGGGGATTCAGTCTGGTTATCGGACTCACGTTTCATCACACTCTTTGCCAGCATCACGAGGGCCTTACCGAGCGGGCTATCGCCGGTGTCGAGCTGCGTCCGCTCATCGAGGGGCAGGGTGGTCTTGTAGGCGTCGATTGCCTCGCTCCATGCCTGCTGATCCTGTCCATGATCAGCAGGCGGGGGCGGGGCCTTGCCGAACCTGCCGAGAAACTGACGGGCCTTTTCCGGCAAGGACAGGCGATAGGCGTTGCTCGTCTGCTGGACCTGTGGGCCGCGCCCCTCGTTGCCGGTCGGCTCGTAGCGCCGCAGCCAGTCGATGAAACCATGCGCCCGCAGGTTCTTCAGCGCCCGCACGATCGTATCGCGCGACCGGCCTAGCCGATCCATGATCGTGGTGATTGACGGCTCTAACCGGCCGGTGCGGAAGTCTATGAGATTGACGAACAGCCGCAGCACGTCGAGCGCCACCGATCCTAGCGGGCCGCTTCGCTCGCCCTTCTCGTGCAAGCCGGCCTCATTGTAGATTTCGGCCGCCTTCAAGATTGCCTGAACGTCCTTGCGCGTCGTCGGCCGCCATATCCGGCCCTCCGATCGGCCCCGGATATGACTATGCCGGCGAACTGGCGTCGGGCATCGCTCGGCCGGGGGCATGACCAGGCCAAGCCCGGCCTGTCCCGATCCCCGCCACGCCTCGCGGCGCTCATGGGCGAGCGTGGAGAGCTGCCCGGCGTCTTCCTCGGTGAGCTGGCCGGCGCTGTAGCGCGTCCATACCTCCCGCATGATCTCATCAAGCGCGCTTGCGCGCGCGCAGCCGATCGCGGCCGCGATCTGCGTCCTCAACATGCCTGTCGTCCTTCCATTTGAAGGACATGACGGCGCGGACGGCAGGCACGGCTTTCCGGTGCCGTCCGGAATGCGGTTGGAATTCAGTGGCGCGTTCTCCGGTAACATGAAGGTATCGTTTCAGGCGGCAAGGTCAATCGGCTGATCAATGGGTTTTGTGGAAAGCGTCTGCCACCCATCCACCTTGCGCATGTTGATCTGTCCTGAAGCGAGCAGCGCCCAGAACAACATCGCGGCGGTGTCGGCGGATGGCAGAACGGTTTGAGTCTTGATCCGTCGCTTGAATTCTTCGTGCAGACGCTCGATTGCATTCGTGGTGCGTACACTGCGCCATTGGCTCGGCGGCAAGCGAGTGAAGGTGAACAAGCGTTCCCCTGCCTCTTCCAGGCTGTCGGCGACAGCGCGGTGCTTGAGCCTCCATTTGCGAATGAAGGCCTTGCGGCGGACCTCTATCTCCTCAGGTGTCGTCGCGTAGATCATGTCGTTGTAATCCGCGGTGATCTCGTCATGCAGGCGCTCGGGTGCATGCGCGAAAAGGTTCCTGTGCTTGTGGACCGTGCAGCGCTGGACCGGCACTCCGTCCCAGACCGAGGCAATGGCCTTGTCGAGCCCCGGCGCGCCATCGACGATGAGGAACTCGGGCCGCCGTAGCCCGCGCCTAATTAGATCGTCGAGGACAGTGCGCCACGCCTCGGCGCTCTCTCCGCCCATGCTCTTGATCGCGAGCAGCACCTTCTGGCCGTCGGCGCGCACGCCCAGGACAACGAGGAGCGAGATCGAGGTCGCCTTGCGGTCGAGCCGCACGCGAACGACGGTGCCGTCGAGGATCAGGCGCACGATCGGATCCTCGGCCAGTGAGCGGGTGTTCCAGGCATCCCAGTCGCTCTTCACCTTGCGCCACGTCCGGCTCACCGTGTCCTTGCCGACTGTCCCGCCGAACAACGCCGCCAGCGCGCGACGCACCCGCCGGGTATTGGTGCCGGCGAGATAGGTGCTCGCGATCAGCGCATCGGCGGCAAGCGTGCGCCGCTGATAGGCCCGCAGCGCCTGGCTCTTCCATTCCGTCGTCTTGCCTTCCGAAGTGGTCAGCCGGGCCCGCGGCACCGCGATCTCGATCGGCCCGAACGTGCCCGTCAGCGAGCGCGTCCGGCTGCCATGACGGTGGCCCGTGACGCAGGCTCCTGCTTCGTTGCCGGCCATCTTGCTTCGTTCGTAACGCGGCCGGGCCAGCGCGGTATCGAGCTCGCCGCGGATCAGCTCTTCGATGAATTGACGCGCCCGAGCCCGTACCTCGGTCTCGATCGGGTCGAACCAGTTATCGAAAAGATCAACAGCCATCTCAGTCGCAGGCTGCATGGAATCAGGCTTCGTGGTAAGCTTGGTCATGGCGTAGTCTCCAGTCCGACGCTTCAACGCCGGATGATTCGAGGTTGATCACCCCGGAGACTACGCCACCCTCAATTCCTACCAACTCCGCGACGGCACCCTCATCAGAATCTTCGTATTCTGAAATGACCGGCTGCACACCGGAGGCTGTGGTTGCGCTTGCGATGGTCGCCTCAAAATCCTTGGCGAGCCTGCGGCATCGACCAAGCCACGCGAATGTACGCTCGACGACCCACCTGCGCGGTAGAACCTCGAAGCCCTCAGCATGGTCGGATCGCTTGATGATCGCGAGCGTCAATTTTCCGATCTTTGCGAGAGCATTCCGCATCTTGCCCCCCGCATAACCACCATCGGCGAAGACGTGCCGCAGCCACGGATAGAGCCGGCGGATCGAAGCCAGTACGCGGGGGCCACCATCACGGTCCTGGACATCGGCTGGATGCACGAGGAGACCAACCAGATTGCCTTGCGTGTCGGTTACAATGTGGCGTTTGCGCCCCTTGATCTTTTTGCCGGCGTCGTAGCCGCGCGGGCCGCCGCTTTCCGTGGTTTTCACCGATTGGCTGTCGATGACGCCCGCCGTCGGGCTCGCCTCACGTCCAGCATGCTCGCGTGCCGCCATCACTAGCGTGTAGTTGATCGAGCTGAACCTGCCCTCGCGCGACCATCCATAGAAATAGCCCTGAACGGTCGAGTACGGTGGGAAGTCCTTGGGCAACTGACGCCATTGGCACCCTGTCGAGACCATGTACAGGATCGCATTCACCACGGCTCGCAAGTCCGTCTCACGCGGCCTCCCAATGCGGGATGGGGAAGGTATCAAAGGCTTCAGCAATCCCCACTCCGCATCCGTCAGATCGCTTGCATAATGCAGTCCCTCACGGCGATATTGTCGCCGGGTGATTTCAGTCCAGGCCATCGTGCTCTCCCTCGAATCTTCGCAAATCCGAAGGAATCATAAGCCACTGAAATCACTCAACCCTTTTTCAGTCAGCCTCTCATCGCAGATATGCTTTGTGAATGATTGCCGAGTAAGGCTCGCCGCTTTACGCAACGTCTGTTTTCAGCCCGAACGCCGGGATTTTGCGAATCCGGCTTTGCAGGGCAAGTTCGAATTGCTCCCATCCCAGCAGCGACCTTGCTGCCTTTATCTGCTGCGTGATCACGAGCATTTTTCCGCCCCCTTGGAAGCCGTTTCAGAAGCGGAGATTCGCTTGAGGCGAAAACCGCCAGGAGGAGCCGTTGCATATCCATGACGAATCATGCGCCGACATCTCTCAGGCGCGGGACTGCACGGGCACAAGCGCTCCCGCGGCACAACTCCGATGGACCCTTAAGGAGAATTCAATTGGCCGCTTGCACGCGCTTTTCGGCCTCGCGAGACTGCATGCGAAAGTGCTTCGGCGAGCAGCGTCAAAGCGATAAACTGATGCTGAGTGGTCATTGCGCCGACAGCAAACGCGCCTCTCACGGCCGTCGCCTGCCGCTCAGACTTATCTAGACCAATCGGCGCAGCGATACCGTTCGCCGTTGGATTCGCTCGGTTGCAGTCATGGCTTTGTGAATCAGTCATCACGCTGGCGACTCCTCGGTAAGTGTCCTATTCCGGCAACCTCTTTGCGGGTTGTTTTACGTCGCTTAAAGTCCACATCTCAAACGCAAGGGCCGGGGTTGACTGGAAGACTCATGCGAATCGTCGCGCCCTTCAGGCGACAGCAGGCGAGAACGTTGAAGCTGGGTTTTGTTTCGGGTTCGGTGGAATGTCTACTTAAACAAGCCCCTCCCCTACCCTTGCTCATACTCCCGATGTGGATGAACAGATGAACATCATCAGCGGCTCGTTCTGGGCATGGGCATGACCGTTGATACAACACCAATGCGTTGCAATGATCACGCCCAGCATCACGGCGCCTGTCGCACCCACCATCTTCTTCAGCCAGCCGACTTTCTTCTTTTCCGCGGAAGCCTCATCCGCGGTTTCGACCGGACCGCCGACGATGCCGCTGAACTTCTCGAAGAACTCCCCTGCAAGCTTCGTGGCCGTCGCATCGATCAATCGCCCGCCGAGTTGCGCGAGCTTGCCGCCGATCTCGGCCTTCACGGTGTAATGAAGGATGGTTGCGTCACCATCGGCCTCCAGCTTGACCGCGGCGCTGCCTTTGGCAAAGCCGGCCATGCCTCCGGAGCCTTCACCGGTGATAGTGTAACCGTTCGGCGGATCGAAGTCGGACAAGGTCACCTTGCCGGTGAACGAAGCCTTCACGGGACCGACGCGCAGCGTGACCTTGGCGTTCATTTCATTGTCGGATGTCTTCTCGATGGACTCGCATCCGGGGATGCACTGCTTGAGCACATCGACGTCGTTGAGCGCGGCATAGACTAACTCGCGTGAAGCTTCGATGCGTTGCGAACCGTTCATATCCATCAGACATGTCCTTCTTCCTGTTGTTCCGCCCGCCGTTGTCCACGGCGGCGCACCTCGACCATCTCCGCAACGATCGACAATGCAATTTCATCCGGCGTGATCGCGCCGAGATCGAGTCCGGCCGGGGCCCGCAGAGTCTCCAGTTGCAAGGGCGGCACGCCCGCGGCAGCCAGTTCGTCCTTCAGCACGGCCGCCTTCTTGCGCGATCCGACGAAGGCGACATAGGTTGACTGAGCGGCCAAAGCCGATTTCAACGCTGCCGTATCACCACGCCCCTGAGTCGACACAACGACATATCGGTTGCCGCCGCTGTCCGCAGGGATCTCATAACCATCCACAAGCCGATCGGTATCGCCGAACAGCGCATGATCCGCGGCTGGGGCGCACACTGATACGAAGAATCCCATGCGCTGGGCGATGGCCGCGATCGCCACCGCCACAGGCGATGCGCCGCAGACATAAAGCTGCGGACGCGGCAGGATCGGTTCGACAAAAATATCCATGGTGCCGTGGCTCGGACACATGTTGTTGGCGTAGAGGACGCCGTCGTGTGATTCACCGGCTTTCAGTCCGTGTTCTTCCAGCACATCCTTCGGCTGCACGCTGATGAGGCGCGGCTGGCCGTCCGAGAGCGACTGCCGCGCCGCCTTCAGCACATTGGCACGTGCGCAACCCCCACCGATCCATCCGGCGGTCATGGTGCCGTCTCTGAGGATGACGGCCTTCGCGCCCGCCTTCGCTGCGGTCAGCGATACCGTGCGCACCACAGTGGCCAGCGCGAACGGCTCGCCGCGGGCTTTCATGTCGTTGACGATGTCGAGGACATCGGGTGCGAGCGTCATGATCTCATATCCTTGCCAGATAAGGTTCGAGCGCCTGCAGACTTTCGAGATTGTGCGCCGGAGCGAACAGATCGACATGGGGCAGCGCCGCCTTCATGCCGGCCGCCTCCGGCGCATAATCGCGCCAGCCGATCATCGGATTGAGCCAGGCGATGCGGCGGCAGCGTCGGCGCAGCGCCGCCATCTCACGGCCCAGTTGCTCGGCCGGTCCGGTGTCATAACCGTCGGACACGATCATGACGCAGGTGCGCGCATGAATCGCACGCTTCGCGTGCCAGCGGTTGAATGTGCCAAGCGACTCGCCGATCCGTGTCCCGCCGCCGACGCCCTGGGCCAGGATCGACATGCGCTCCACCGCCCGCGTCGCATCGCGCTCGCGCAGCGCCGGTGAGATGTGAATCAGCCGCGTATGAAATACGAAGGCTTCCGCTTCGCGGAACGTGTCAAGAATGCCGTGCATGAAGCGCAGGAACACCGCCGAATACATGCTCATGGAACCCGAGGCGTCGAGGAGCACGACGAGGCGCAGCGGCTTGTTCTTGCGCTGGCGCCAGACCAGTTCCATCGGCGTGCCGCCATGCGCGATGCTCTTGTGGATCGTGCGCCGCAGGTCGATGCGCCGGCCCGCGCGGCGTGCCTGCTCGCGCCGGGTCAGCCGCACGCGCATCGCCTTTGCCAACCTGGCCGCAACGGCATGAGCCTCCGCAAGATCGGATGGATTGGCGAGATGACGGAAATCGGCTTTGGCAAGCGAATCAGACCGCGAGGCTCCTTCGCGTAGACCGGGGCTGTTCTCGTTGGTCTCGTCATCACCACCGGGACGCCTTTGCACGCTATCCGGTGCGCCGTCCGGATTGCCCGGCCGATCGCCGCTCTTCGTGCTGTCGAAACCCGGCGGGGTCTTCTGCAGCACGCCGGACATGCGCGTGGCGGATTTCATGCCGCGCCCCAGCCAGAACGCATCAAATATCTCGTCGAATTTCTCCCAGTCCGCCTTGTTGCTGCACAACAGCGCGCGCAGCGCTGGACGCAACCGCGATGGCGATGACGAATCCGGACCGGCAAGCACCGTGAGCGCGTCACTTGTCTCGGCGAGCCCGACAATAAAAGCGTTGTCGCGCAGCACGCGGACGAAATCGCCGAGCTTGCGGCGCGCGCCTGCGCCCGCCGGAGCAGCAATCGTCTCGCGAATGGCCGCACTTCCTGCCATATCAGGCCACCTTGCCCAGCAGCCGGTCGGACACCTCACGCGTCATGCGCGACTTGTCCTCTGCCGTCTTGATCAGGCACATCATGGTTTCGAACACGACTTCCGGTTCCGCGCGCAGATCGTCGATGCCAAGCCCGGCCAGAGCGGCTGCCCAGTCGAGTGTTTCGGCAACGCCGGGGCTCTTTCGCAAATCCTCCTTGCGGATGGCCTCGACCATGCGCGCGATCTGCAACGCCAGATCCACGTCGATGTCGGGCATGCGCGCGGTGATGATACGCGCCTCGCGTTCGACGTCGGGAAAATCGACGTAATGATAGAGACAGCGGCGGCGCAGCGCGTCGGAGAGTTCGCGCGTTCCGTTGGACGTCAGCACGACATGCGGGATCGTGGTGGCGCGGATGGTTCCAAGCTCGGGGATGGACACCTGGAAATCCGACAGCAATTCCAGCAGGAACGCCTCGAATTCCTCGTCAGCGCGATCGACCTCATCGATCAGCAGCACAGGCGATTTCGGCTGACGGATGGACGACAGCAGCGGACGTTCAAGCAGGAATTTTTCCGAGAAGATATGATCTTCGACGACATCGGCAGCGTCAGCATGGGTTTCGCGCGCCTTGATCGCCAGCAACTGGCGCTGATAGTTCCACTCGTAGAGCGCCGCGTTCTGATCAAGTCCTTCATAGCATTGCAGGCGAATGAGGCGCGCGTCATTCGCCCGAGCCAAAGCCAGCGCAACCTCGGTCTTCCCGACGCCCGCCTCGCCTTCCAGCAATAGCGGGCGCGACAGGTGCTCCATCAGCCAGACGGCCGTCGCAAGATCACGATCCGGAATATAGCCTGCGGCGGCCAGCCGATCTGCGATTCGATCGCGTGGAATATGATGACGCATAAGCATTTCCAACTCGCCCGGCCCATTGCCGGTGCAGTCCCTGCTTCAAGTCCGGTGCGATCAGAGAGCCGACGAGCAGCCGGCACCCGAAATCTCACCACACGTTCCGGACATGCCGGGCGGAGCAGAGTTTGCTTCGCCCGGACCTGTCTTAAACATGCAGGCCCAGTCTTTCGCCGACCTTCCAGAGCCGCCAGGCATCGTGCGGCATCTGGATGTGGCCTGCATTCAGAAACGCAAAGGCATCGTTCACTGCGTTAGAGAAACATGGCACGCCGCCGACATGGGGGCTTTCGCCCACGCCCTTGGCGCCGATCGGGTGATGCGGCGACGGCGTGACGGTGTAGTCCGTTTCCCACTTCGGCGTCTCCACCGCAGTCGGCAGGAAGAAATCCATGAATGACGCGCCTATCACGTTGCCCTGTTCGTCGTAACGGATCTCCTGACCCATCGCGACGGCGAAGGCCTCAGTGAGACCACCGTGGACCTGTCCTTCGATAATCATGGGATTGATGCGCGTGCCGCAATCGTCGAGTGCATAGAAGCGCCGGGTCTTGGCGACGCCGGTATCGACATCGATGTCCATGACGCAGAAATACGCGCCGAACGGATAGGTCATGTTCGGCGGATCGTAATAATTCACCGCCTCAAGACCCGGTTCCAGATTGGGCGGCGGACTGTTGTACGACGCCCAGGCGATTTCCTTCATGGTCTTGAATTTTTCAGGCAGACCCTTCACCCGGAAGCGATCAACGTCCCATTCAAGATCGCCTTCATGCACTTCGAGAAGGTGAGCCGCGATCATCTGCGCCTTGGCCTTGATCTTGCGCGCGGCCACGGCCGTGGCCGCGCCGGCGGTCGGCGTTGAACGCGAGCCATATGTACCAAGACCGTAAGGCGCAGTGTCAGTGTTGCCTTCCTCGATCATGATATCGTCGGCGGGAATGCCGAGTTCGGTGGCAATGATCTGGGCGTAGGTCGTCTCGTGGCCCTGCCCCTGGCTCTTGGTGCCCATGCGGGCGATGATCGAGCCGGTCGGATGGATGCGGATTTCGGCGGAGTCGAACATGGCGACGCCGAGAATGTCGCAATTCTTGGATGGACCGGCGCCGACGATCTCAGTGAAGAAGGAGATGCCGATGCCCATCAACTCGCGGGTTTCGCCACGCTTGAAGGCTTCCTGCTTTTGCTTCTGCTCGGCGCGCAGCGCACGATAGCCGACAGCATCCATCGCCTTTTTCATGGCGAGCGGATAGTTGCCGCTGTCGTATTCCCATCCGAGCGGAGCATGATACGGAAACTGCTCCGGCTGGATGAAGTTCTTGATGCGCAGGTCCGCCGAATCCATGCCGAGCCGCTGCGCCAGCGTCTCGATGGCGCGTTCGATGGCATAGACCGCTTCCGTCACCCGGAATGAGCAACGATAGGCGACGCCACCCGATGCCTTGTTGGTGTAAACGCCGTCTACCGAGAGATACGCCACCGGCATGTCATAGGAGCCGGTGCAGATGTTCATGAAACCTGCCGGCCATTTCGACGGATCGGCGCAAGCGTCGAATGCGCCGTGATCGGCGAGCACATGGCAGCGCATGGCGAGGATCTTGCCGTCCTTGGTGGCGGCGAGTTCAGTCGTCATGTGGTAATCACGCGCAAACGAGGTGGTGGAGAGATTCTCCATCCGGTCCTCGACCCACTTCACCGGCACGCCCAGCACGATGGACGCGACCACCGCGCAGACATAGCCGGAATAGGCGCCAACCTTGTTGCCGAAACCGCCGCCGATATCCGGCGCGATCACGTGGATCTTGTGCTCGGGCAACCCCGAGATCAGCGACACCACTGTGCGAATCACGTGCGGCGCCTGGAAGGTGCCCCACAGCGTCAATTCGCCCTTGATCTTGTCCATCGAGGCGACGCACTGGCAGGTCTCCAGCGGCGACGGATGGACCCGGTGATAGGTAAACATATCCTTGGAGACGACGTCGGCCTTGGCAAAGGCTTCGTCGGTACCGTCCTTGTCGCCGATATCCCAGAAGAAGATGTGGTTGTGATGCTTGCGCGGTCCATGCGCGCCGGTCATCTTGTCCTTGATATCC
>NZ_HG326656.1:95966-99704 GCF_000308295.2 Afipia birgiae 34632 | reverse complement strand
TATCCTCGCGCAGCAGCGGCGCATCAGGCTCTAGTGCCTTAAACGGATCGACCAGAACCGGCAGCGGCTCGTATTCGACCTCGACGAGTTCGATCGCGTCGGCGGCGATGTAACGGTCCTTCGCCACCACGAACGCGACTTCCTGATTCTGGAACAGCACCTTCTCGTCGGCGAGCACGGCTTGCACATCGCCGGCCAGCGTCGGCATGTAGTGAAGATTGAGCGGCTTGAGGTCGGCGGCGGTCAGGACCGCAAGCACGCCCGGCAGCGCCTTGGCTTTCGAGGTGTCGATGCTCTTGATGCGGGCATGGGCGTGGGACGAGCGCACGAAATCCCCGAACAGCATGCCCGGCAGTTTCACGTCGTCGACATAGTTGCCCTTGCCTTGCGTGAAGCGGATGTCTTCGACGCGCTTGCGCTTGCACCCCATGCCCTGGAGTTTTTCGGCGCGCTCGGCGCTGGTGAGTTCGATTGGAGCCTGGACGTTCATTCTGCGGCCTCCTGGAAAGGCACGCCATTGATCTTGGCTGCCGCGTATTGAATTGCCTTCACGATGTTCTGGTAGCCGGTGCAGCGGCAGAGATTCCCTGCGATACCAAACCGGATTTCCTCTTCAGTCGGATTGGGATTTTCCTGCAGCAAGCGATGCGAGCGCATGATCATGCCCGGCGTGCAGTAACCGCACTGCAGGCCGTGCATCATGCGGAAGCCTTCCTGCAACGCGCTCAGCGTGCCGTCTGCGGCCGCCATGCCCTCGACGGTCGTAATCGACGAACCATTGGCCTGAATGGCGAATGTCGTGCAGCTTTTTACCGACATGCCGTCGAGATCGACGGTGCAAGCACCACAATGGCTGGTGTCGCAGCCGATGTGCGCACCAGTGAGATTTTGTTGTTCGCGGATGAAATGGATCAGCAGGGTGCGCGGCTCGACCAGCGCCTCCACCGGCTGCCCGTTGATCGTCAGCTCGATATGGGCTTTCGCCATGTTGGGTCTCTCCCTGAATTTCTAGTTTTTCGCGCGGGACTTCGCCCGCTCGGCGGCGCGGCGCAGCATCACGCCAGCCATCTTGGTGCGGTATTCGGCAGGACCGCGGCCATCCGCCGCCGGACTGGTGATCGCCTCGGCCAACGCGACGGCCTTGTCGAGCGCCGCCTTGTCGAGCGCGGTGCCGACCAGTGCGTTGGCGGCTTCTTCAGCCCACAGCGGCGTATCGGCCACGTTGGTCAGCCCGATCGAAGCCGAGGTGCACTTGCCGCCACTCATGGTGAGAACGACCGCGGCCGCGGCGGTGGCATAGTCGCCGATTTTCCGTTTCAGTTTCTCGTAGGCATAGCCATGTCCAACCGGCGGCACCGGAATGCGAATCGCGGTCAGGATTTCGCCGGTCTCAAGGGCGGTGAAATACGCCGCCTGATAAAACTCACGCGCTGCAACCCGGCGCACGCCATTCGGGCCGGTGAGTTCGTAGCTTGCGCCCAGACACTGCATCAGCGCGGGCATGTCGTTGCCCGGATCGCCGTTGGCGGCGTTGCCGCCGATGGTGCCCATGTAGCGGATTTGAGGATCGGCGATCAGCAGCGACGTCTCGCGAATGATCGGCAATTTCGCCGCCAGCAGATCGGAACCGATCAGCGTGTGCTGGGTGGTCATCGCTCCGATAACGATGTCGCCGCCCTCTTCCCGGATCCCCTTGAGGTCTCCGATGGCGCGCAAATCGACCAGATGCTCTGGCGTGGCCAGCCGGGTTTTCATCATCGGGATCAGGCTGTGGCCGCCGGCCAGGGGCCGGGCGTCTTCGCCGAGCTTCACCAGAAGCGCGACGGCATCGGCGACGGATTTCGGACGATGGTAGTCAAATGAACCAGGAATCACGGTTACCTCCCCAGGTTACCCACGCCCCAGACCTCTGTTGGTCCGGTTTACATCAGCGCGTTGCCTAGGAGGCCAAGCCGTTTAGAAACATTCAAGAACAGGAGCACCAGAGATCGGTTTTCGGCACCAAAAGCGGCAGCTGCGCACGAACTGCGTCAGCAACGCTGTCTTAATTGTCCCTGGTTCGCAGATATTCGGTGAGCTGCTCGCGCAATTGCGGCAACCGGCTGCGGCTCACCGGCACCGAGCGGCGCACCGGCGAATCGAGATCGGCAATTCCGTTGTCGCCCGCGCGCTTCAGACGCGCGACGCGCTGAATATTGACGATGTAGCTGCGGTGGACGCGAAAGAAAATATCGGGCGGCAGCCGCGCGATGATCTCGCCGATCGAGAGCGGACAGAAGATGTCCTCCCGGCCGTTGAACACATAAGTATAATGTGCGTTGGCGTGGACCGAGAAAATGTCGGCGGTGTTGATGGTCTGGCTGCCGCGATACTTCTCCACCGGCAGGGTGGCCTCGTAGATGGGAGCATCCGATGTCGCCTGCGTGGGCGCATCGGCGACCGTGAGTTCCGCGACCGAACCAGAGACAGGCGTCACGCTGTCCGCCGTAATCGGGGCCGGAATGGGATCCGGCTCGTTCGCCTCGGGCACGATCACCGGGTCCGCCGCGGATTCGCGCTGATCCGGAACCAGCGCCAGCATGAAAACACCGGACACCAGAAACGCGACGACACTGACGATCACCGCCAGCAGATCGCCGGATATGGCCGGCGTGCCCGGCGGCAATGCGCCGACAATCGGATGCAGCGTCAGCCCGGCCATCGCGGTGTAGTGCATTCCCGAAATCGCGCAGCCCAGAACCGCCGCGCAAACCAGCAAGGGCGGCCTCGTCTCGGACGCGAATGCCAGCCACAGCGCGAGGCCCGACGCCAGAACGGCGATCAGCACGCTCGCCAGCACATAAACGGGATTGTGCATCATGTGGGCGCTGGCATGGAGCGCCAGCATCCCGATGTAATGCATCGAGGCGATCCCGACGCCCATCACCGTGGCCGCGATGAACAGCAGCCGCTGCGAGCGCAATGTCGCGAGGTAAACCGCGATTCCGACCACCAGCACGCAAACGAGGAACGACAGCAGCGTCGGAAGCACCACGTAGTCGACGGTGACGGGCAGCCGCGCCGCCAGCATGCCGACGAAATGCATCGCCCAGATGCCGATCGCAAAGGACAGCGCAGCACCGGCGATCAGCAGGCGGCGATTCAGCGCGAACGCCTGCGAAACGCGAAGCGCCAGATTCAAACCGACGTAGCTTGCCTGTATTGCCACGAGCAGTGACAGGGCAACCAGCGTCGGATCATGTTCGATGGGCATATCCCAGCAGTCCTTGTCCGAACAGCCGCGACCCTAAAACAAAAAACTCACAAAAATCAACTTGCCCAAGCCATTTGGCAATGTCGCCCAAGCATCATTAAACTGGACTCCAACTCTCCTAAATCAGCCTGCCATCTGTCTCAAATTACCTGACGACGGACAGACCACCGACAGTCTGTGCGTGATCTGCCGTGACCAGACACGCCTTGCTACTGGAGCTAGAACCTCGCGGGTTTCACGCACCGCTGGCGCATCTCCATCGCGCCGCCGAGGCGGTGCCGCATTGATGATGATCGCATAGGCCGCCTGCGTTGACTTCAGCAGTTGGACGATGCTTCGGGTGACACGCAGATCGAACAACGTCGGACGCGTCGGAACGATTACCAAGGCGGCGTAACGCGCCGCTACGAGAGCATGCCGTGCGCCGGGCGGCATATCGATGAGCAGGATTTCAATCCCGCAGCGCTGTGCCAGCGCGATACTCT
>NZ_HG326656.1:81078-95949 GCF_000308295.2 Afipia birgiae 34632 | reverse complement strand
CCGACAGTCACCGCTTAAATAGTCGCACGAGAACAAGCTTCTACAGCCGAGTATAAACGGAAAATATCACACTCTGCCTTCGCCAAATACAGCAGGAATTTTTGGCTTGGTTCTCGCGCCGCCCGACCGCTATACCAACGACTTCTGCACCGCTAAATCGCGCGCCCCGCGCGACGATCTCTCATCAGGTTTTTGAGACAGATCGAATCGGAATGCAATCAGTCGCAAATGGCTTGAGAATGACAGACTTATTTTGGAGCACTTGGGAGATTATCTCGCTGATAGAGCAGGCAGCTGACCAAAACGCTATTCAAGACTGTCTTATAAACATCGCTAAAATTTACGGATTTGCTTCGGTGTTTGGCGGAATCGTACCACCGGGTGATATGCGAAATTCAAAGACCGAAATCCAAGCTCGCGCGGTAGTACAATATTTCCCTAAAGGCTGGGGAGCCAGATACGTCGATCAAAATTATCTTCCCCGAGATCCGATTTTAGCTCGGCTCCAAAAAGATCGAAATGCATTTTCCTGGTCAGACGGTTATAGATCCTGTCCCGACCCAGACAATGTGCGGATTATCGGAGGTGAGGCCGCCGACTTTGGGCTAGTGGAGGGCTTTGTGATCCCTATCACCACATTAGACCAGCGGACGGCGGCATTGTCATTCGGCGGCGCGAGGGACGACCTCAGCAATCGTGACCGATCAGCACTTACTTTTCTCGCACATTTCGCCATCGGCCATTGGTTATATTTGCGCCGTCCGAACTTAACACGTTCTAAACCGCTCTCGCCTCGCGAATTTGACTGTCTTCTTTGGGCCGCGGAAGGAAAAACCGATTGGGAAATATCTGTCATTCTCGGTATTTCTCGGTCAACAGTTACGAAGCACATCGCTTCAGCACGCGAGAAACTTGATGCTGTTAGCAAATCCACGCGATTGCAATCGCCATGCGTCTAAAGATTTTATGCTAAAATCTCCCTCGCACGCTCCAGGAACAATTCAATCATCCTCGGCGAGCAGCTTCATTGTAATATGCCGTTACGATATTCTCAAACGCGCAGTAATCCTATTTGCGGTACCTTTTAGATTTCGCTGGTGATGTTTGCTCCTCATCTAAGCCTTTGTCCCTTGATTGATTGCAAGCTTGGCTTTTCCGCCTCGAGCTCACGCACGATCTTTTCCTGTTCCGCGCGAAGCTTTGCCAAGCCATCGGTCTGGATCAAGGCAGCCGGCAGTGGCTGTGCTGGATGTTCGGCGATTGATCTCGCGGCCTCGGCAGCAGCGGCTGCCTCGCGCGCTTCCCGGGCCGCCGATTGTTGCGAACCGGCAACGATAGCCCTTTCCGCCCGCAATTCCTGCTGCGAGGCTTGATCAATGCCCCCGCGGCCCTCCTGCCGTCGCTCCGCATCGATTGCACTACTTGCAAGATATTCATCGGACGTCGCCTCAAACTCTTCCTTGATCCGAATCTCCTGGGCGCGCTCGATAAGCCGATCGGCGTTCACGCCGACGATGGCTTCGACCTCCGCCTGGGCGAGCTGCTGCACACCGCGTTCCTGCATCCGCTGGAGATCAATCCGATTGGCAAGCGTTTCAAGGTAGCGCGCCGAAGTCTCACGGAACTGCTGCTTGGTCTCCCCATCTAACAGGTCGCTGGTTCGCGAAACCGCTTCGTTCATGAGTCGCAGATCCTGGACCATCTGTTCCGATGTAATTGGCATGTCGCCCTCCTTGCTCAACAATTCCACCCGTTTGCCGATCGTGTGAAGAATGGCTCCAACAGTCTGCGCCATCAACAGCCGCTCAAGCATATCCTTCGCCATCCGGTTTGAAGGCTGCTCCACCGTGACTGCCTTCCAGGCCACGATGCTCTCGTTCACGACTTTGCGGTCAGGCGCGGACATCGGCAAGCGGATGGGATTGGTCCTCGCCACCCGGATCCGCTGCCGCGCATTGTCGATAAGACGTTGATTGGCGGGATCGGCAGCATAGGCGCGATCTCGGGCTTCTCGCGCCGGACGCGGCCGATCCGCCGCTTCGACGATCGCCCTATCCTTCGGGCCGTAACTTTGCGAGGAAGCCCGCTCCTTCGCGGTGGTCGCGACGATCTTCAAGCCTTGTGCCTGAGCGTGCTGTGCATACACCTCGCGCCATTCCGCGAACGTATCCCGATTGGGACGGATCTTCTGGCCGGATTCGTTCTTCACGGTGATGACGGCGTGAGCGTGAATGTGCCCGGCCGATTCCTTGTCCGTATGAACGCCAAACATGAACTTATGATCGGCAAAGCGATCGTGCAGGAACGCACGCGCTGCATCGGTGAAGGCGGCCACATCCGTTCCAGCCTTCGCCGATATGATCAGGTGCATCGTATCGCGCGCGGATTGCGACCGGAGCGACGGACCCCATTCGCGCGCGGCGACCCGCGCATCTGCCACGTTGGACAAGCTCTTGCCGCGGTCGTCGAGTGCTGCGTCCTTCTCGATCAGCTTATTGAGCCTGTAGGTGACGCCGTCTCGACCATGGCTGGTCGCCCCGGGTCGGATTAACACCGCCTGCCCGTCGATCGCCGAGGCCGCTTCGATCCTGGCGCGGACAGCGGCGGCGGACACTGAATCAAGACGGCGTGGTCGGGCGTCATGATCCCGATCGGCAGCCTGGGCCTCTCTGATGCGAAACCGTTCCTTGCCGCTCCCGGCCATCGCGGCGACGACGTGCGCCTCGAGCGCGCCCTTGTCGTCGACGTCGACGCGAGCCGCGTAGCGATGTCCCGAGAAGCCGGCCGCGATCGCCTTCTGGTAGGCCGCTCGGCCTTCGGCATTGTCTGAGACACCTTCAAACTTCAGACGGAATGCGCCAACGTCCTGGCTCTCCGCACGCTTCGAAAAATCTGCCGACCAGGCCTTGATCTCGTCGGCGACGGCTTCGCGGTTCGTCAACAACCGCCCGTCATGGGTCTCGAGCGGAACATCTTCGCGCTGGACATATTGGCCGGTCGCCGTGGCGCGCGTGACGCCGCGCGCATAGGACACTACCTTGATGACAGCAGGCTGGTAGCCGGCAGCGAGTTGCCGGGCTCGGCCAAGGGGTCCGCCCTGTCCTGCCCCGCCGGAACTCATTGCGGTCCCGCTAGCGCCGAATCCTCCGGAGATCGGGCTCGGCGCGCCACGCAGAGGCGCGGTCCCAGGTCCTGCGCCGCCACCCCCGCTCGCGGCCGGGATCGAGGGCCCGTTCCTCATCCCACTCACCCGTGATGGTCGCGCCACGGATGATGTCTTGTGCCGGCGGCGTCTTGGGAAGCGGCGCCACCCGTGCTCGCCTCGCGCGGACGTCCTCGTCCAACGCGCCGGGCCGGCGGGGCCGCCGACGTTCCGCTCGCGCCTCCGCGACCGCCCGACGCGCGGCCTCGACCTGTTCAAGCCACCAGACAATCTGTGCTGCGCGGCTCATGGGGCGGCCTCATCGGCGACGAAGTGCAACGTCAACTTGGCCTCTCGCCGCAACTTCGACCCGTAGGCGACCGTCATTTCGGTCAGCTCATCATTAATCGCGGCGACGACTTCATGAAGACCTCGCCACACGGGCTCCGTGTCCTCGATCCGCACGGCCTGGCCGCGATGGATGGCTCTAAGCACCTGCGCCAGATTGCGGCCGACCATCCGGACCTGCTGCGCGAGTTCGACGACAGCGCGCGTGTTCTCGGCCGACAAGGCCGGTCCCGCCTGAACAGACGCTCGGATCAATCGCCGCACCACCTCCGCTTTCGGCAGGCCGAACAACGCGACAGCCTCCTGCAGACGCTGCTCATCTGCATCGGACAGCTCGGTCCGAAGCCTCGGCTTGCGTCGCAGGGCTCTTGCAGAGCGGACCATCGAGGTTCCCCTCCTCCTCCCGTTCGCTCGGCTCGCCGGTCGTGAGACCGGAGCCGACTACGCCGGCGTCCCGACAGGACGCCGGCGTCGCGCGTCAGCGCCCTCCGGCTGCGCCCAGCAGCCGTTCCCCGGTTTGGCCCACAAACCGATATCTTGTCAACCAATATCTATTATACTGTACTTCCGCAGCGACGCGTGACCTACCTCGACGACGCCACACGAGATGTCTCCGCCAGACCAACCGATGCAGCCAAATACCGCAATACGGGTCTACCGCATTACCGTATTTCGGCAATAACAGCCTGCCGAAACGCGGCATTCGCGAATAATGGTCGTGTGGCAATGGCGCACTGAAGCACTGCCGAAATGCGGCATCTCGACAAAATCGGAATCCCAAATTGACGACATGCCGCTATGCCGCGCTACCGGAAAGGGGCAATAGCGTATTGTCGTATATCTATTATACTGTATGTTGTTCGGCGGCGCGATCAAAGGAGAAGCCATGCCGAGCATCTTCGCTATTGCCAACCCTAAGGGCGGGAGTGGCAAGACCACCGTCGCCATCATTCTCGCGGGCGAGTTTGCCAAGCATGGCTATTCGGCCGCGATCATCGATGCAGATCCTCAAGGGTCCTCGTATCAATGGCACGCTTCGAGCGTCGCCAGGGGATTGAGCCCCCAGGGGGTCGACCTTATTCGCGCGCCGGATGAAAGCGCGTTGGTCGCCGCGGTCGATAAGCTACAGTCCTACGACGTCGTCGTGATCGACACGCCAGGCTACTACGGCGACGTTCTGGTCCAGGCCGCGTTGCGCGCCGATCTCGTGGTCTTACCCTGCAAGGTGCACACGTTCGACGCTTCGCAGGTGGTGCGCACCATCCGAAGCCTCGAACAACACGCGACGACGTCGGGCCTTCCGATGAGCCAGCATCGTGTTTTGTTCAACGAGTATGACAGCCTCGATCGTAACACCCGCCCGCTGCGCGAGGTTGTCGCCTATCTCGATGCGGAAAAAGTGCCGGTCTGCTCAAATGCGCTCTATCGGCGCATTACCTATCGGACCATGACGAGCGGACATGGGACGCTGTATCAGATGAGCGACAAGGACGAGTCGGTTCGCAAGGCCAGATACAATGCCGATCAGGTGGTGCGCGAGTTGCTCGCCGCGAGCCAGAATGCGACCCATGACGAGACGGCGGCATAGACATGAATGATCACGATCCGGCGTCCGCTGCCCGCCCTGCCCTTCCCCGCGATGCATTCCGATCGCAGCGAACCGTCGCCGTGCCCATAGGATCGGCAGCGGTTAAGCCGGTCGTCGTTACACCCGACTATGATGACACACCCGCCACGCCCGGTGCGCCGGCCGCACCGCGCAGCAAGAAAGAAGCTTCCACGGAAAGGCAACGCGAACCGAAGCTGCGGCGTCGCGATGATAATCCATTCGAACCATACGGCGAACGTTCGTCTTCGCGGCCGTACGCGTTAAGGCTGCCCGACGCGATCGACCTGGTTGTTCGGCAAATGGCGGCCGAGCAGCGAACCCATCCGCTGCGCATTGTCGACAAGATACTGTACGACGGTCTGAAGCGCCTCGGCCGACTACCGGCGCCACCCGAGGCTTGAGACAGCGATCCCTCAATGGCCCTGTCAGGCTGTTGCCTTCTTCAACCGTCCGGCGGACAAGGCCATCAGCATCGGCCACATCGAAAACTGCCCGGCGGCCGCGCGTCGGGTGAGATTGCGTAGATACCCTCCGGGATTCTTGATCGCGACGCCGCGCTGCAGGATCGCCGAGACGACGATCGCTGCCTGTGTTTCGCCCATCGTAATGCCCGCCTCCTCCCAGGCGCTGGGACTGATCCCGAGCATCGGCCGAACGATCGCAGCCGTGGTGAGGAGGTCGCGATAGGAACGGATCTCACCGCGCGCGTAGTCGACGATGTCGGGGCAGGCCTCGAGCACCATGCGCAGCGGGACATTATCGGGCCTAACCGTGTGGTGGTCGGGTTCCGGTTCGACCGAGAGCACCGCGCTAACCTCAGCCGGAGGAGGAAGCGCACCCGTAGCGGCCTCAGAAACAGTCGACGCCGGCGCGGTCCGAGCCTCGCCAAGATGCGATTCCAGGATATTGAGGACGCGATCGGCAAGCTCCTGGAGCTCGATGACGATTGGATCGAGGACTTCTGCCGTCGGCGTGCGCGGAACGCGCGCGACGATGGTCTGATATTCCCCGTGCAATGCGAGCCAGTCGATCGGGAGATTCGCCTCGATTCCGGCTGCTATCATTTTCACGACGTCGCGCCGCAGGACCGTGAAACGTTGCCGACGATTGCGCAGGAGCCGCGCCTCTTCCTCGATCTGGCGCGCTATCCGGTCAAACTCACTCGCGCGCGCGATGATCGGCCCAAGATCGAAGCCGTAAGCGAGTTCGATGCCGCCATCGACGGATTTTCGCGCGAAGCGTTTACCGTTCGGGCTATCGCGGCGCAGGATCAGACCATGATCGACAAGGGCGGCCAGGTGGCGCCGAAGCGTCGAGGCCGCCATCCCATGCGAACGCAGCGAAAGATATCGGTTTGAAGGATAGACCACGAGATCGGGCGAACCGGCTGTGAGGACGACGTCGGAGTGAAAGCTCAGCAGCGCGCTGAGGACGATCAGCGCGCGATCGGGGACGCCGAGCGCGGACCGTGCGGCGCTGATGTCGCGGAAGACCTTCCACTTGTGCGCTGGCGTGCCTCGCGGGCATTCTCGCACGAGCGCACTGATCCTGAGCATCCCCCGAGAAAGCCCCCGGTTCCCAAACGGACTGCATGGTGTTTGGCCAAGCTCCTGCATTCGCAACCTCTCCTTCCGAAGAGCGCGGGCAAAGAAAATCCGTGGCGCGAAAGCGCACGTCTCTTGAACTGTCAGGTGCTGCGATCTAAGATGCCATTGTGAGTTATTGGCGTCGCAGGCGATTGCCGTCGCCCGACCGCTTACCCTCTTGAGAGACCCGGCTTTGCCGGGTTTTTCTTTGTCTGGGCTCTCTTCTCCTCGTTGAATCGAATCCGTACATTATATTGAATGTTGACGAGTCGTCCATGCAGGGCGCTTGTTCCGATCCATGCTTATTGCGGCTGCTTTCGCAGCTTGGAGATGACGGATGTTGAGCAATTCGCGTACGCGCAAAGCCGAACGAAATTCAAATGAGCACTCGCTGTTGCGAGCGTTTCAAGCACGCCTGGAAAGCTTGCGCAGCGAAACCGGACTGAGCCGGCGAGCCTTCGCCGACCGGCTCGGTATTCCTCGGTCGAGCTACTTTCATTTGATGAGCGACGCCGGAAATCCCAGCCTCGACACGGTCGAGCTCATTGCGGCTCGCGTGGGGGTCCATCCGTCGGAGCTATTCCCAGCGCCTGCACCAAGTTCGTTCTCAGAGACGCCAATGTCTGATCCAGAAGGCGAAACGAAACGAGTCCGCTCAACCACTTAGGCGTGGCCAACACCCGCAAACGTCCAATATACTAGACGTTGGAAGCGTGCTACAATCACGCAATTGTTACGGTCTAGTTTAGGACAATATGGCCCCGGTTCGCAAACCTCTGCCTGTCGATCACTCGATGCTGAACGAGATGCTCGCTATCCGACTCCAGCAACTCGAAATCGAAAATGGCGGCATGGAAGCCTTCTTGCCCAAGACCGGGCTTGCGCGCGGGACGTATTACACGATCCTGCGCGGCATCGGGAATCCGACC
Source organism: Afipia birgiae 34632 (assembly GCF_000308295.2). Lineage (GTDB taxonomy): Bacteria > Pseudomonadota > Alphaproteobacteria > Rhizobiales > Xanthobacteraceae > Afipia > Afipia birgiae. The sequence goes on along the minus strand of NZ_HG326656.1, from coordinate 88,335 downwards.
TTGAGGACGATGGAGCGTATTGCCTCGAGCCTGAACATGACGGTGTTCGAGCTGCTGGGGTTCGAGGTCTCCGACGCCAAGCGGGCGCTACAGAAGAGCGGCGTCGACTACGACGAGCTCGCGTCGGCAATCGCGAAGAAAAACCGCGCAGATCGAACCCTCGCGCGCCAGACGCGCTCGAAGAAGCTGCCGATCTGACTCGTTCGACCGGAGAAAATCGCCGAGCACAAGTCATGCCCGGCGTTTCTGGTCGCGCAGCTTCGAATTGATCTGGGCCATCAGGATCGGGCCGAGCGAAAATTCGCCGGCCGCCGCCCTGGTGGTCAAACCGCGCAGATAGCCCCCGGCCGAATTGATTGCAGCGCTTCGCTCGAGGATGCAGGCCACGACGACGGCCGCTTGGACCTCGCCCATCACGATTTGCGCCTCCTCCCAGGCGCTTGGACTAATCCCGAGCATTGGCCGGACCACCGCGGCGGTCGCCAAAAAGTCACGCCAGTTCGAAATCCCGCCCTTGGCGTATTCGGCAATCTCCGTGCACGCCTGCATCACAAATCCAAGGGTATAGGTCCCTTCCGGCATCCTCGGCGTTTGTTGTTTTGGCTCCGCCCTCGCCCCCCGCCTTCTCGAAGGCCAGGTTCAAGTTCAATAAAGGAGTCTGGATTTGAATTCTGTATGTGACGCCCGGAATGGGACTCATTGGCGCTTAGATTCTCTGCTTTGATATGATTTTTCAACAGGCTGAGGATGTCATCGGCGAGTTGAGAGAGTGTCTCGGCGATCGGTTCCAGCTCGGCGCACGTTGCGGTCCGCGGAATCGCTTCCACGATCGCGCGGAAGCCCTTGTGAACCTCATGCCAGTCGGTCGGCCCCTGCCCTGCCCTGCGGGTCGGCACGCCCTCCTCTATCCCCGTAGAGATCATCTTGGCAATGTCGCGCCGGCAGATCGTGATCCGCTCGCGCACGAGCTTCAGCGCGCGCGCCTCTGCCTCGATCGCTGAGGCCAGGCTCTCGAACTCTCCGGCGCGGACAACGAGCGGAGAAAGTTCGAACCCGAAGGCGAGTTCGATCTCTCCGCTACGGCCCTTGCGGGCGTAGCGTTTGCCATTCGGGCTATCGCGCCGAATGATCAACCCCGCGTCCACAAGGGCCGCCAGGTGCCGGCGCAACGTCGATGCCGGCATGCCGTGCGCGCGAAGCGCGAGCTGGTGGTTTGACGGAAAGACGACGAGATCGTCCTCACCGCTCAGCGCGGTCTCGGGATGAAACGTCAGAAGTGCGTTGAGCACCGAGAGCGCACGTTCCGACACGCCCAACCGCGGTCGGGCGGTACAGATCGTTCTAAAGATCTGCCACTTGTGGACGATCCTCTCGGGCGGCCGGGACGAGGCGGCGACCTGCGTCGCCACATGGGCGAGCGTCAGCGATCGCCGCCCAAAGGGCGTCGTTGATTGATATGGTTCCATGTCTTTGCCTCAGCTGGGCAAAGGAAATCTGCTCGCCAAAATGACGCCGTCTCGCATTCGAGACTTGACTGCGATTCGCGGAAGTGATTCTCTAACAGTCGCCAAACTTAAGAGAGGGCTTCCGTGACGGTGACGTTTCGGGGGCCTTTTTCTTTTGCCGCTACGGTTCCTTTCGTGTTCTCAGGGTACGCGGTTCACGCATCAGCACGGCGCTTGAACGCCGCGTAGATCTCGGGCAGCTGATCGACGAGGTACGCTCCGAAGTCTGGGGCATGACGGTTGTCGATCGTGAGACGAGTTTGATCCTTGGCTCGCTGGATGCGAGCGACCTGCTTTCCATCGTCGGATTTGACGATATGCGTCGCGGGCTTCTTCGGACGGCGGACCAGGGCCTTCAGTACGCGCTCGAAGCGAGCATCACTCTGTGCTGTCTGAAAATCCGGATCAGACACGGCTTCGCGCCATTTTTCATCGCCCTGCTTCACAAGCGACGCCAGCTGCTCCCAACGCGGTCGTCCGATCTTTGGGGCCGCGCCTATAGCGACGATCAGGTCCTCGGGAAGCTCTCTGACGAGCGAAATCATCGTCGATAGATTTCCCTTCGGGACTGAGAGCGCTGACATGATAGCCGTGCGCGAGAAACCACGATCTTCAAGGCGGCCTGCGAACAGCGCTCGCTCGATGAATGAGAGATCCTTGCGATCCGTATTCTCTTTTCCTTGAGCGACGATCAGTTCCTCGTCGCTGAGCTCGCGCACGATCGCCTTTACAGGGCGCCCGATGGCACGGAGCGCGGCGACTCGGCGATGCCCATACGCCGCTTGATAACGTCCGGGAGCGTCTGCGCGAGGCCGAACGAGGATTGGAACCTGTTGCCCATCTTCCGATAGCCCCGCTTTGAAGGCCTCGAACTCGGCGCCGTCGCTCACGTTGAGACGATCGCGTATGAAAGCTGGATCGACGAGGTTGGGGTCAAGCTCGACGACTTGTGCCCCCGAGGCCAGCTGCGCACGGAGCGCATGTGCCTCGTCGGCATCGTCGGAAAGGCTCTGCAGAGAGAGACCCATCGCTTTGAGCGAACCAGATGACACAGGCGAGCGTGTCGGCCGATCTTCGCTCGGGGCGGGAGGCGCGGTTATAGGCGCCATCATGACTTTGAGCTGATCGCGGCGCTTGTTCATGTCGCCCTCCCCCAAGACTCGAGAACAAGATTCTCGATTTCAACATGGACCGTGTCGAGTGCCTCGATCGCCCGGTCATAGGTGCTGCGCGTGAAATTCTCACGGCCGATTTCGTAAAGGGTCTGCTTCGTCAACCCAGCGTCAGCGATCGCCGTCGACTTGAGTATAGGTGTTGTCAGGACGCGTTCGCCGAACAGGCTTCGCATCAAGCCGACGATCTGTCCCTGTGGCCCGTCGGAAGGCTCGTAACGCGTGATCGCGTACCGAAAGAAGTCGTAGTCTGCGTCGCCACCTGCCTGCTCGACGACGTCAAGAAGGCTTGAGGTCATGTGCAGAAACTGCGACATCGACGCGACATCCAGCATTTGAGGATGAATCGTGACAAGAACGCTCCTCGCGGCGCAAAGCGCCGAGAGCGTTAGGAAACCGAGCGACGGGGGGCAGTCGAGAATGACGACGTCGTATCGGTCTTCAACTGAAGCCAACGCCGTCGCGATGCGCGAAAAAACATTCGGTCAGAGCCGCGGCGGCGCTCGGCGAGTACGCGCGGTGTGTCGTGCTCAAACTCCTGGAGCTCGAGATTGCCTGGGACGATATCGAGCCCTGCGAAGTACGTCGTTCGAATAATATCGCTCAACGGGCGCTGTTGGTCGTCGTAGCGGATAGCACCGTAGAGAGTGTCGTTGTCCTGTAGGTCGAATTCGGGCTGCAGTCCGAAGAGAGCTGACAACGACGCTTGCGGGTCGAGATCGATCGCGAGCGTCCGAAATCCGCGCATCGCAAAATATTGCGCGACGTGCGCGGCCGTTGTCGTCTTGCCCGATCCGCCCTTGAAATTCGTGACTGCGATTACCTGGAGATGATCGCCCGCACGACGAGTTGGCAAATAATTCGGCTTGGTGCGCGCGAGCGTCCGACGCACTTCGTGGATTTGCTCAAGCGTAAACAGACGCCGGCCGCGGGCATTCTTTTCGGTCTCTGGCACGTCTCCCGCGATCGATAGCTGGCGGATATAGGCATCCGTGACGCCGATCAGCTTCGCAGCCTCGCCTGAGGTGAATTTACGTAGCTCCTTCTCCGCCGCCGGAGGGAAGGCACGAGTGCGGAGTTCCTTCAGCTGTGCGCTGAGCAGATCAGCATCGGACTCGATCAGACGCGTCAGTGAACGCACCTTCTTTCCGGTGCGATGACTGGGGTCGATTTGTGTTAGGTCTGTCATCTACGCTCGATGTCGCTATTTTTCGTGTTGAGCGTAAATTCTCTTGTTCTTCCGAGTCGGTCAAGCGATTTAGAGTTAATGCGCGTTAACCATTGTGGCGAGGCCGGCGTACCGTCAGAAATGCTCGGGGACTCGGATCGCTATGCATCACGAGGGGAAACAGTTTTGGGGCGTCGTATATGATTCGCGCCGCCTGGTTGATGCCTCGGTTTGCTATTGGTGTCGGAGAACTCCACGAAAAGTTCTCAGCTGAGAACTTTGCAGTGGCATGAAATCCAACCGCGTTCGCTCATTAGGGGAGCATCCTAGCAAAGCCGGCTGCAAAGCGCAGGAACTGAAACTTGGCTCTTCCGATCAGGGAGTTCTCAGCTGAGAACTTCCGACACCGCGTACCATTGCAAAGGAACGGCCTAGTCTGGATGGCGAGCGGCTTTTAGCGCGGCGGGCGTGGGCTCGTCGGATGCGTTCTTGATGATAACGTTTATACCCCGAGCCGCGCGGCTCTGCCCCGCGCGCGCTGCGCCTCGTTATAATAGCTCGACGCCTGCTGGACCGACCGATGTTGGGACTGCTGCATCGCTTCCGGCAGCCCGATCCCCTGTCGCGCCGCCTCGGTCAGAAATCCAGATCTCAATCCGTGCGCGGTGAACTCCCTGGGGTCGAGCTCGGCCATCGCGCAGCGCCGCTTGACGATCAGGTTGATCGATTGCGGTGTCAGCGCGCGCTCCTCGATCGCCTCCCAACGGTCGATCGCACGGAAGACAGGGCCCGTCTGAATATCAGCTCGAAACAGCCACTCCCGCAATGCTTCGACCGGCGGCCCGACCACGAACACCCTGCCCTCATCGTCGGCGTCTGCAGTCTTGGTGCGGCCGAGCTGGACGGAGATGCACGGCAAGGTCGGAGAATTCGGATCGCGCGGATCGAGTGGCACGTCCTGCTCCTCACCCAGCTGCTCGACGCGAAGTCGCGCCACCTCGCTCCGGCGCCGCCCGCCGGAGGCAAACGCCACAAGCAAGATCGCGAGATCGCGGGTGTCGGCCAGCCGGTCGGTCGCGCAGGTTGCAGCGAGCTTGTCGAGGATGTCACGCGTCACCGCGCGCTTGCTCTTGCGCCGGCGTGGCCGCGGCGAAGCCCGCACCGAGAGGCGCACCGCCGACCGAACGCCGGGCGAGCCGAACGACCCCTCCATCCCCTTCCAGCGATGCAGTGTTCCCCAGCTCGCCAGCCGCCGCTTTACGGTGTTCGGCGCATGTGGCCCCTCGCTGCGCAGCAGCCCCTGCGCGCGCAGAGCGGCATCGACTTCCGCGGGCATCCCGTGACGGAGATCGCGCTCGCGCTCGGACGTGTCCCAGAGATGATGGGCGAGAAACTTCAAGGCGAGCGCCTCGGGCGCCGGCCACGGCAGCGCCTCGCCGGTCGCCGCAAACGCCCAGGCTTCGAGATAGGCAAGGTCTGAGGTGAGCGCGCGAAGGCTGTTCTCACCCATGCCTTCCTTGGCGAGATGCTTCAGCGTAGCGACGTCGTCGTCGGTGAGCAGGTGCGCCAGGCGGTCGCGCCGATCCATCGGCAGAATGGCCGAAAGCGTGTCGAGCTCAATAGCGCGTCGCGATTCGGCGTCGAGAGAGCGACCTTTGACGATATCATCCATGGCGATCCTCAGAACCCGTAGGTCTGCTCGGCCCAGCGCAAAAGCACGGCTGCGTCGGCATCGGGCAGACGCACGCGCTGCTTCTTGAGACCGTCCGCGATGGCGAGACCCACATCGGCCTCGACCCAGTGGCCGTGGGTCATCAGGAAGAACCAGCCGAAGGGCAGGGCGATCTCACGATCGATCGCCTCAATCCGGTCCATCAGCAGATGGACGGAGGTCTCGGCCGACATCAACAGGCGCTCGCGCGGCGTCTTCAAAGGCCTCGGGATAAAGCCGACTTCCCGCTCGCCCTTCCAGGTGTAATCGCGAACGTCGAGCGCCCAATAGTCGAAGGCGCGACGCGACCCGGCGCTCGAGGCCTCCCAGTCGCGAAAGAACCGGACCTCGCGCGGGACGAAATCAAACCAGTCGGGGACCGCCTCGAGGAAGGGGGTCTCACGGGTGCCGGCCGGCCCCACCTCGCGAATGACGCGGCGTTCGAGATCGGGGCGCTGCGCCTCACGTTTGTCGCGTTCGATCCGGGCACAGCGATCGAGGAAGCTGCGGACGTGCACGAAGGCGCCGCCGGCGCGGTCGAGCAGGCGGTAGATCGGACCCGCCAGGCGATCCGTATCGGGCAGGCCCTTATGCCGGGGCCAAGTCGGGTCCAACAGCTCTTCCTCGCCCCAGGGACGGTAATCGGCATTGACGACAGGACCGGCGCGCCACTCGACTTCGCGGCCGAGGGCGATCTGGATGTAATCGGCCACACCTGTCCCGGTCGGGGCGAAGACGAAGGCGCTGTTGCCGCGCCACTCTGTGATCTGCAGGTCGGTCTCTTTGAGGCGCGTCCAGAGGGCGCGAATATCGTCGCCGTCCTTGGCAAGCTCGGCCGTCATCCACGGCCGCAGTTCGCCGACGCGCGTGCCGTCGGGTCGGATAACCGTTCGGGTGTCGCGCCAATACTCGTCATCGATTTGCGCGAAGCTGAAGTCAAAGCCTGGAAAGGCCGCGGCGAGGGCAGGGAGGAGGTCGGAGTCGGCCGTGCCGGCATCGAGCCCGGCAAACGCTGCGTGCAGCGAAGCCGGATCGGGAAGGCGAACGGGGGGCGTGGTCATCGAACGACCTCTTGCGGGATTAGCGGGATTTCCGTATATTCCGGAACAAAGGAGAACCCATTATGGCTTCGACCGTGACCGCCGCCGAGGTCTCCAAGAACTTCGGCGCCTATCAGGATGCCGCCGTGCGCGAGCCGGTGGTGATCACCAAGAACGGCCGTCCGCGCACCGTGCTGATGGCCTATGAGGATTTCGTCCGACTGTCGAAGCGCGACCGGCGGGTCCAGCGCACCGCGGATCTGACCGACGCTGAGATCGAGGCGGTCGAGACTGCCGAACTGACACCCGATCCTGCGCATCTCAGTGCCCCCGCCGGTAAACATGCTGCCGACTGAGGTCCGGGTCGGCTGGATTTTTCGCTACGCATACTTGTGGGACTGGCAGCACCGCGAAGGCCGCGAGGAGGGCGACAAGGACCGACCCTGCCTGGTGCTGGCGATCGTCATGACGACGGAGGAGGGCGCGCCGATCGTGCGCGTCCTGCCGATCACGCACACGCCGCCGGCGAACCCGGCCGACGCGATCGAGATCCCGGCCGACGTCAAAGCACGCCTGCGGCTCGACGCCGATCGCTCGTGGATCGTGCTGACCGAGAGCAACCGCTTCGCGTGGCCCGGGCCCGACCTGCGCAACATCGAAG
>NZ_HG326656.1:76977-80798 GCF_000308295.2 Afipia birgiae 34632 | reverse complement strand
CAGCGCGCCGCATCGGAGCGTGCCGCGGACCGAGTGACAGCCGCCGGCGACGGCCGAGGGCGTCTGGAGGAGGGGAGGGGGCTGGCAGCGGTGGCGTCCTCTCGTCGATCGGAGGCCCGGCAGGCGTGATTTGACGGGCTGAGGACCACGAGAATCGCTGATTTGCGGATTGGCGTCCAACACTATCGATAAGGGCGAGTTATCGATAGTCATAAATCATCGAGCCAAGGATCTAGCCTGAAGCACTTCGCTACGCCGCGGCGGCGGATTCGAGCTCCGTATCGAAAGCGTCTCTTTCAACGCGGCCATGATTCATCAGCAAAGTTTGGATCGTCAAAGGAGATACATCGAAGTGTTCCGCTACGTCCTGCTGGCTTTCCATGGAGTAGTCGCCAGCCAGCATCTCATCGACCGCTGAAAATGGGCTAAGAAACTCAGCAGCAAAGGACCTCTGCATCTTCTGGCGATAAGTGTATGCCTTCGTAGCTGGCAACAGGCGTCCAATGGGGGGGCGAGCTAGACGATCACCAAGGAGCCGCGCGAGCTCAAACCGCCGGCCGGAGCGCCATTTGGAGCGCAACACCACTCGGCTCGCATTTTTGTGAACCTCATCCAGCGCAAAAGAAATATCAGGCGAGCCTCGGCGATCGTCAATTACGGCCTGATCAACGCCTGCGATCTCAGCAAGCTTGCGGCTGGAAATTGGCTTTTCGCCCAACCGCTCCTGTTCGCGCAGCGCACGAGCCGCCGATGCACCAACTCGGTAGGCTGGTATCTGCCCACCGATACGTAAGCCAATTTCAGCAGGCAGGCGCGCTACGTCCTTCGGAGCAGCGTCAAAGCCGTAGCTCGTGGCAACATCGCGGAGATGATTGCCCGTAAGGATCTTTCCGCTCTGACCATGTTCCGCTGCGAGTTCCTCGACGGCCGACGCACCTAGGTCAGCGATGTCCTTTACAAGGTGTTCTACGACCCCGCTTTCGGCGGCGTCTGGATCTCTTCCTAGTAGGGCTTCGAGTTTGCGGGCGCGAGCAAGCTCGGGCACCCGACGTTCCTCACAAACGCTGGCCCAAATCGTCTGAAGATTGCTTCCAGATATCGATGCCCAATCCAACCGTTCGATCACTTGACCAATGAAAAGATCAAGTTCGGACTCGAATTCGCTCGCGGGCAAGATCCCAGCGTGGTCAGCGATGTATCGGAACGGAGTTTGCGGACGCTCGGTTGTAGGTTTGGAAATAAGTGCGATCCGCTCCCCATCAGAGAATATCGTAATATTTGGCCAGATATACCCAGATCCGATAGTTGCCATACGGTGAGCGTACGGCCAGTCGTAGGCGTTGGAACGAGGCTCCCAACGCAGCCGCCACCAGTTCCAGGCAAGCCATTCGGCTAGGTGATAGGCGGAAAGCAGGGGCGACTGACGAAGACGGTTGGCCAGGACGTCGTTTCCCTCAGTCAACCAAATGCCTTGGGCCTTGATGCCGAGCGCGGCAAAGCAGGCCCGCTCCTCCGGCGAGCCTACGTCGAGCGACTCCCAATCCGCCGCTATCGTCCAGCTGGCTGGCATCTCTGCTTCCAAATCGCTTTCACGTTGTCACGCATATCGTCCTCCTCTTCGAGGCGATAGCCGTGATAGACTCCTGTGGTCATAGGATCCGTCTTGGCCTCATAAACTTCACCTTCCATGTCCACGGACCAGATAAACTTCGGGAAGCCGTCAAAGGCAAGCTCGCTTACCATTCCGAGGTTAATTCCCTGCTGCAAGAGTCCCTGTGCCTCCGCCAGTGGCACAGTTCGAAGAAGATCACATAGTGATTTCGTGGGGCGTGGATTTGTACGCTCAAGGCCGTAGTCAGCGGGATTTCGTTTGTGGTGACCGCTGCCGATATAGCGCGCGCGAAGAGCCAGCTCCTCCTTTGCGCCGTCGGACAATAGATCTTGAGGTGCCACTCGCCTTTTCGGATTGTTGCCCGCCCGTTTCATTCGTCTTCGTTTCCTAGAAATTCCATCAGCCCCACTGTATCAGACTTTGGCATGGAACTCATTCGTAACTACCTGTCGTGCCTATGTGATGCCTAGATGCAGCTGGCACAGAAGGGGAGGGGGTTTTGGCCCTACAGCCCGCTCGCCTTGGTGAGATTGACCCGGAAGCGATCTCGCCGGCGCTGGTATTTGCGAGTCATCTCGGCGGATGCGTGGCCGAGCTGTTTCTGCACGTAGCGTTCGTCGACCTCGGCCGAGGACGCGAGGCCAGCGCGCAGCGAATGCCCCGCGAACTTTTGCTCCCGTTCGCCTTCCGACAGGTCGCCCCGGACGCCAGCGGCCAATGCGACGCGTTTGACCAGCCGTGCCACCTCCTGGTCGTTCAGCCGCTCAGAGCCCACCGCCTTGCCTTGGCCGGTGACGCGCCGGAACAGGGGGCCATGGGCGATGCGAGCGAGTTTCAGCCAAGTCTGCAGAGCAACGACCGGGCAGGTGGCATCAGACGAGCCGCGACCGACCTCAACCTCGCGCCAGCCGGTTTTGCCGCGTAGCGTCACCAGAACGCCCTTGTCGAAAGCCTCGACCCAACCGCGTCCGTCCTCGGTCTGATCCCTGGCAACGTCGAGACCGACGATTTCTGAGCGGCGCAGACCGCCAGCAAAGCCCAGCAGCAGCATGGCGCGATCGCGCAGACCGCGTAGCGTGCCGCGGTCGAAGGTCTCCAGCATCGCGATCAGGTCTTCCGGGAGGATGGCTTCCTTCTGAAGGGGAGGGGAGGCGTGGGTGTTGCGGATGCCGGCCATGACCGTGGCGATGTGGCGATCCTTCCTGTCCAGCGCCTGGCCGCGTTGCGCATAATTCCACGTCAGCGAGGAGAGCCGGCGCTCGATCGTCGACACGGAGTTCGGCTTCTTGTCGCCTGTTGCCTTTCCGGACGCACATGCGGTGATGTAGAGGCCGACCACCTGCGGATCGGGCGGAAACATCTCGACGCCCTGCCGGCGGCACCAGGTGGTAAAATGCTTCCAGTCTGCCGCGTAGGCGCGGCGCGTGTTGGCTGAACTCGCCGCCTCGACATAGCCACGCGCCCGATCGGCGAGCGCGTCGAGATGCGCCGGCAGGCGCGGGTTCGACACGACCGGAAGGGGAGGGGGTGAGGAGTGGTCGGCATCGCCGGCGGAAAGCCAACGATTTGGCTTTCCGAACGACGAACGCCCGGAGCCATAGCGGAGGGCTTCGGCTTCCGCCGGCGGCTCCTCCGGTATCTTTCCCATCTCCATGACCACGTCGATGATATCCGGCAGGTCGTCCTTGAGCTCGGCCGACGGCCGCGCCGCCGAAACGTCAGCCGTTGGCCCCGTGCCGTGGGACGGTCCGGAGGGTCGATCGACGTAATTTCTCGGCTTCTGCTCGACGTTTTGGGCCATTCTTTATATAAAGAGCAAAACGACCGATAATGCAACATTATCGCTCGTTGTTATGCCCCGACAGGCGCGGCGGTTTTGTGCGATTTTCGTGGTGATAACCGCCGCTCCAAATTACCCTTCGCCATGTCCCGCGCCCGAATCATCCCCGAACCGCCGCCGACCTTCCCGCCGTTTCCCGGCTGGGCGCGGGAGGCCGCAGCCGGAGAAGAGGCGGCCGACGCCATGTTTTTAGCCGGCGCCGCGCTCGCGGCGATCCATCCCATCGCCCGCGGCGAACACCCGCTCGGCCTGCTGTGGCGTCAGCGCCTGGCGCTCGCCAGTGCGGCGGTGCTGGTGGGCCACGCCGGCAGAACCGAAGACGAGGCAAGCCTGCGCGACGCCTGGTATCTGCGCCGCGAGCGCGACGAT
>NZ_HG326656.1:73935-76960 GCF_000308295.2 Afipia birgiae 34632 | reverse complement strand
GGCGGCGGCTCGAGCTGCGCGGCGATGATGCGCCTCGCCGATGTCATCGCGTGTGGCGACCCGGCTGGCGAGCGGGAAGGGCCCGCGGTCGCAGCCGCCGCGGAGATCGCCGCGGTCAGTATGAAGTTGCGCCCGGACTCAGAGCCGCTGGCGCTATGGCTCGCCGACGCCGTATTGGCGCATCGCCTGAAATGGCCGGCGCCGGTGCCGCTGCTCGCGAGTCAGCTCCGCCGGGTTGCGTTGCGGGCCGCGCCAAAGCACGACGACAGCGTGTGGCTGACGTCTTGCGCGCTCGCCTACGCCCGCGCCGCCGCTTGTGCGGCCGATCTTTATGCCGATCTCGCGCGCCGCGCCACCAAGCTTGCGGCCGTCGCGCCACAACTGCGCGGCAAAGACGCCGATCAGATGGTGGCGATCCTGTTGATGGAAGATGCCCAGGCGGCTGCGAGTGGCAAGACGGCGAGCGATCGCTCGAGCCGGCGGCTGTTCGAACGTCTCGTCGAACTCGGCGCGGCGCGCGAGCTCACCGGCCGTTCGTCCTTCCGGCTCTACGGACTGTGACGCCATGGCAAAGCGGGCGCGATCCAGCGAAGGCCTTGACACCGAACTGGCCGACCTGCCGCCAGAGATCCGCTGGCGCGAATGGATGGGCCGGGTCGAGGCGGTGATTTTCGCCGCGCCCGAGCCAGTGGCGCGCGAGATCCTGGCGCGCGTCGTCGGCCGCGACTGCAATCTCGACCGCATCATCGACGCCATCCGCGACGAGCTGCGCGGCCGGCCCTACGAGCTGGTCGCGGTCGCCGGCGGCTGGCAGCACCGCACCAGGAAGGGTTTTGCCGACGCCATCCGCGCCGCGACGGGACTCGGCGATCAGGTCAGACCGCTGTCGCAATCCGAAGCGCTGATCCTGATGTGCATCGCCTATTTCCAGCCCATCACACGCGGCGAGCTCGGCCGGGTGTTCGGCAAGGAGATCAGCCGCGATGTGATCAGTCACCTTCGCGCGCTCGGCTTCATCGCGGCCGGGCCGCGCAGCCAACCCCCGGCGCGCCCTATACCAACGTGACCACGAAAGCATTCCTGTCGCAGTTCGGCTTCGACACCCTGCGCGATCTGCCCGACATCGAGCTGCTCGAAGACGCCGGACTGCTCAGCAAGGACAGACTGCTGGCGGACGGCTTTCCCGACGGTTTTGGCACCGACGCGGCAGGCGTCGATGGTGAGGATGACGACATCGAGCGCGACGAGCCGCTGGCCGGCTGATCGCCGATCAGACGGCCTTGTGACGACACTCGCTCATTTCGGGCCGGCGGGCGCCGACGGGATGTCAGGGGTCGAGGTCGTGACGGCATCGTGCAAACGTGGGGTCGTTTGCGGGAGGGGGCGAAATCCTACGCTAAGCCGAGGACACGCTTTCCGTAGTCCCTGAGCTCACCCTTCGGACCGACGTAGCGATAGAGGGTAACGCGCTCGATCCCTAGTTCCTTGCACAGATCGGAAACGGAAGTGTCGCGTTGCGCCATGGCGGCTTGGGCGAGACGCACCTGCGCCTTGGTGAGGGCAAATTTTCGTCCGCCTTTGCGACCGCGCGCTCTGGCGGCGGCGAGGCCGGCCATGGTGCGCTCGCGGATCAGATCTCGCTCGAATTCGGCCAGGGTTGCGAAGATGCCGAACACCATCCGGCCGGATGCGGTCGTGGTGTCGATCTGGGCGCCCTTTCCGGTCAGCACTCGCAGGCCGATATTGCGATCCGACAGATCCTTCACAGTGTTGACCAGGTGGGCAAGCGACCGCCCGAGACGATCGAGCTTCCAGACCACGAGCACATCGCCGTCGCGCAAGGATTTCAGGCAGGCGGCCAGTCCGGGCCGATCGTCGCGGCCGCCGGAAGCGTGATCCTCATAGATGTTGTCCTGTTCGACACCGGCGGCGCGCAAGTCGTCGTGCTGCAGGTCGAGGGACTGCGAGCCATCGGCTTTTGAGACGCGGGCGTATCCGATCAGCATGTTTCTTAAACGTTGGTTTGAGGCGGCGCGCCGGCCACGAATGATTGTAAGCGGCATGAGGCACCCACCTAGCCCTTTCTAGGCTTACGCGCGATAGAGCCTAGCATGAGCTGATCGGAGGAGGTGGATCGATGGCAAATGTCATGCTTGATGCCAGGCAGGAAGGTGACTCCTATCGTCGTGTCGAGGTGATCACCGGGGAGCGCCGGCGGCGACGATGGACGGGCAAGGAGAAGGCCCGGATCGTGGCTGAGAGTTTTGAGGAAGGTGCGAACATCTCCGAGGTGGCGCGGCGCAACGGCGTTTCCCGCGGGCTGCTCACGGTGTGGCGAGGCCAGGTCACGCCGATCGTCGGCACGGCGCCGAGCTTCGTGCCGATCCAGATTGGCGCCGAGAGCGGCGAAGGCGCAGCGCCGGCGCAGGCGAGGCCGTTGAAGATCACCGCGCCGCCGACCAGGGCCTGCGGGGTGATCGAGATCGAGGTGAGTGGCGCGCGCATCCGGGTCGAGCCGGGCGTAGATGCTGCGACGCTTTACACAGTGCTGTCGGTGCTCAGAGGCGATCGATGATAGCGCTGCGGCCCGACCTCAAGGTGATGCTGGCGTCCCAGCCGGTCGATTTCCGCAAGTCGGTGCACACGCTGTCGGCGCTGGTGAGCGAAGCACTACACAAGAGTCCCTACGACGGCAGCGTGTTTGTCTTCCGCTCCAAACGTTCCGACAGAGTGAAGCTGCTGGCGTGGGACGGCAGCGGCATGGTGCTGGTGACGAAGTGGTTGCACGAAGGACATTTCACCTGGCCGCCGATCCGCGACGGCGTGGTGCATCTGAGTGCAACGCAGCTCGCGATGCTGCTCGACGGGCTCGAGTGGACACGTGTCTCACCCAAGTCTGTGAAGCAGCCGGCCGTTGTCGGCTGAGAGGCGAGGATTTCACTGGAGCGTGTCGCGTGCGCATGTATCGTCGACCGATCCGTCAGCTCTGACCGAGATGGTGCTCGCGCTTGACGCCGAGAACGAG
>NZ_HG326656.1:71319-72415 GCF_000308295.2 Afipia birgiae 34632 | reverse complement strand
ACGAGAAGCTGCGCGTGGCGATGCAGACGCTCAAGGAGCTAATCTTCGGGAAGCGCTCGGAGCGGCTTGCCGCGCTCGTGGCCGAGCAGCTCGCGCTTGACCTCGACGATCTTGAGACTGGCGTCACGCTACCTGCCGCTGCCAACGACGATGCGGCAACGGCGAAGCCGCTTGGCAGGCCGCCGCGGAAGAAGGCGCGCCGCAACATCGGCGCGCTGCCCAAGCATCTGCCGCGCTGTGAGCAGGTGCTGGAGCCGGAGGCGACCGCGTGCCCGTGCTGCCAGGGTCGGCTTCACAAGATCGGCGAGGACGTCAGCGAGGTGCTGGACGTGATCCCGGCGATTCTGCGCGTGCTGCGGACAATCCGTCCCAAGTACGGCTGCCGCAGCTGCACCGACGGCGTGGTGCAGGCGAAGGTGCTGCCGCGCCTCATTGAGAGCGGCATGGCGTCGACGGCCCTCGTGGCCCACGTGGTGGTCTCGAAGTTCGCCTGGTATCTGCCGCTGTACCGGCAGGTGCAGATCCTGGCCGGCCAGGGCATCCAGCTCGACCGCGCGACGCTCGCCGGCTGGGTGAAGCGTACCGCCTGGTGGCTCAAAAGCCTCTATGAGCTTCAGCTGCGGACGATCCAGAGCGCGCCGCGCGTGTTCTGCGACGAGACGCCGATGCCAGTGCTCGACCCCGGACGACATCGCACCCGCATCTGCCAGTTCTGGGCGCATGCCATGGATGACCGACCATGGGGCGGGCCCTCGCCGCCGGCGGTTGCCTACGTGTTCGCGGCCGGCCGTGGCACGGAGGAGATCGCCGGACAATTGACGGATTTTTCCGGCATTCTGCAGGTGGATGGCTATGCCGCCTACAAGGCGCTCGCCCGCGATCATGGCGGCGGGATCCATCTCGCCTTTTGTCTTGCTCATGCCCGACGTAAGTTCGTCGAGGTGTTCAAGACGACGCAGTCGCCGTTCGCGCGCGAGGTGATCGAACGCCTGCAGGCGGTCTATGCGATCGAGGCCGAGATCCGCGGCTCGAGCGCCGAGCAGCGGCTCGCCGTCCGCCGCGCCAGGACCGCTCCGTTGATGGAGGTACGCATACG
>NZ_HG326656.1:69903-71156 GCF_000308295.2 Afipia birgiae 34632 | reverse complement strand
TGTTCGCTGGAAATGTATCTCAACCAGCATCATAAACAAAGCGTCTTGAACATCGTTGGATTTTGAAAAAGGAACATGAATGCCGCGTCGCGTCACTCTAACCGATCGGCAGAAGGATGCGCTGCTGCGCCTGCCGACCTCCCAGACGGATTTGTTGCGGCACTACACGCTGAGCGATGAAGACCTCGACCATATCAGGCAGCGCCGACGTGCTCACAACAGGTTCGGCTTCGCCCTGCAATTGTGCGTCCTGCGCTATCCCGGCCGGGTGCTGGCGCCTGGCGAACTGATCCCGGCGGAGGTCGTCGAATTTATCGGAGCGCAACTCGGTCTGCGTGCCGACGATCTGGTTGACTATGCCTCCCGTGAGGAGACGCGGCACGAGCACCTTGCCGAGTTGCGGGCGATCTACGGATTCCGCACCTTCTCCGGACGTGGCGCGCGTGAGCTGCAGGAATGGCTGTTCCGGGAAGCCGAGATGGCGGTGTCGAACGAAGATATCGCCCGTCGCTTCGTGGCGGAATGCCGACGCACCCGCACGGTTCTTCCTGCAACATCGACGATCGAGCGGCTTTGCGCCACGGCCCTGGTCGATGCCGAGCGGCGGATCGAGACGAGGATCGCCAGTCGGGTGTCCGTGCCCAGCCGGGAACAGTTGCTGGCATTGCTCGAGGACACGGCCGACGACCGGGTGACCCGCTTCGTGTGGTTGCGCCAATTCGAGCCGGGGTCGAACTCTTCATCGGCCAACCGGCTGCTTGACCGGCTCGAATACCTGCAACGTATCGATCTCCCCGAGGATCTGCTGGCCGGAGTTCCCGCTCATCGCGTGACACGTCTGCGCAGGCAAGGCGAACGGTACTATGCCGACGGCATGCGCGATCTTCCGGAAGACAGGCGGCTTGCGATTCTGGCCGTTTGCGCGTCGGAATGGCAAGCGATGCTCGCCGACGCCGTGGTCGAAACCCACGATCGGATCGTCGGCAAGCTCTACCGGGCATCGGAGCGCATTTGCCAAGCGAAAGTCGCCGACGAAGCGAACGCGGTGCGCGACACCCTGAAATCCTTCGCCGAAATCGGCGGAGCCCTGGTCGATGCGCAGGATGATGGCCAGCCGCTGGGCGACGTCATCGCGAGCGGATCTGGTTGGGACGGCTTCAAAACCCTTGTCGTGATGGCAACGAGGCTCACCGCCACCATGGCGGACGATCCGCTCAATCATGTGCTCGACGGCTATCACCGTTTCCGCCGAT
>NZ_HG326656.1:53943-69896 GCF_000308295.2 Afipia birgiae 34632 | reverse complement strand
CCGCATGCTACGCCTGCTCGACCTCCGGGCCGCCCCTGTTGCGCAGCCGCTTCTGGAAGCAGTGACGGCACTGCGCACCGGTTCGAACGATGCCGCGCAAACCGCCTTCCTGCGGCCGAGCTCGAAGTGGCATCGCCATCTTCGTGCCCAGGCGGCCGGTGATACTCGCCTCTGGAAGATTGCGGTTCTGTTCCATCTGCGCGATGCGTTCCGCTCCGGAGATATCTGGCTGGCCAGATCCCGGCGCTATGGCGATCTGAAACAGGCACTCGTTCCGGCGCAAGCTGTCGCGGAAGACGGCCGTCTCGCTGTGCCATTACGGCCGGAGGAATGGCTAGCAGATCGGCAAGCCCGCCTCGATATCCGGCTGCGCGAGCTGGGGCGTGCGGCACGCTCGGGAACGATTCCCGGCGGGTCGATCGAAAACGGCGTTCTGCATATCGAGAAGCTCGAAGCCGCCGCGCCGATCGGCGCCGAAGATCTGGTGCTTGATCTCTATAAGCAGATCCCGCCCACGCGCATCACCGATCTCTTATTGGAAGTGGATGCAGCGAGCGGCTTTACCGAAGCGTTCACCCATCTGCGCACGGGAGCGCCCTGCGCCGACCGGATCGGTCTGATGAACGTCATTCTTGCGGAAGGGGTCAACCTCGGCCTGCGCAAAATGGCTGACGCGACGAACACCCACACCTTCTGGGAATTGATCCGCATTGGACGGTGGCATGTCGAGGGCGAAGCCTACGACCGGGCGCTGGCGATCGTCGTCGAGGCGCAGGCGGCGTTACCCATGGCCCGGTTCTGGGGCATGGGCACCTCGGCTTCGAGCGACGGGCAATTCTTCGCCGCCACAGAGCATGGTGAGGCCATGAATCTGGTCAACGCGAAATACGGCAATACTCCGGGCCTGAAAGCTTATAGTCACGTCTCGGACCAATATGCGCCGTTCGCAATCCAGGTGATCCCTGCAACGGCGAGCGAAGCTCCTTACATCCTCGACGGCCTGCTCATGAACGATGCCGGCCGCCATGTCCGTGAACAGTTCGCCGACACGGGTGGCTTCACCGATCACGTCTTTGCCGCATGCGCCATTCTCGGCTACCGGTTCGCGCCCCGCATCCGCGATCTGCCGTCCAAGCGGCTCTATGCGTTCAACCCATCGGCCGCCCCGGCCCACTTGCGGGCAATGATCGGCGGAAAAATCAACCAGGCCATGATCGAGCGCAACTGGCCTGATATCCTGCGCATCGCCGCTACCATTGCCGCCGGAAGCATCGCGCCCAGCCAGATCCTGCGCAAGCTCGCCTCCTATCCGCGACAGAACGAACTGGCCACGGCCTTGCGCGAGGTCGGCCGCGTCGAGCGGACCTTGTTCATGATCGACTGGATTCTGGATGCCGAACTGCAACGCCGCGCCCAGATCGGGCTCAACAAGGGCGAGGCCCATCATGCGCTGAAACGTGCCATCAGCTTCCACCGGCGAGGCGAAATCCGCGACCGATCCGCCGAAGGCCAGCATTACCGGATCGCCGGCATGAACCTCCTCGCTGCCATCATCATCTTCTGGAACACCATGAAACTGGGCGAAGTCGTCGCCAACCAGAAGCGCGATGGAAAGGTGCTATCGCCCGATCTGCTGGCCCATGTCTCGCCGCTGGGATGGGAGCACATCAACCTCACCGGCGAATATAGGTGGCCGAAGGCATAGCGCCGCTATGCTGTCGCTTCTCCTAACCGCTCCGTTGCGACATTCTTAAATCACATGAAGCAATGTCCCGCCTGCGGCCAAGAGCACGACGACGATCCACGGCTGCGTCTTCCAGACGGTGAGCAGGAGAAACCCGGCCAACGCCAATGCGAAATCCGGTGGTGATAGAACCGCGCTTGTCCAAACCGGGTCGTAGAGGGCTGCGCCGAGGATGCCGACGACGGCGGCGTTTGCACCACGCATGGCGGCCTGAGCGGTCGGCCGCAACCGCAGCGCATCCCAATAGGGGAGCATTCCGTAGACCAGCAGGACACCCGGCAGGAAGATCGCAACGAGCGCGATGGACGCGCCCACGAGTCCATCGGGCGTGGGGCCCATGACCGTGCCGAGGTAGGCAGCAAAGGTGAACAGCGGCCCTGGGACGGCCTGCGCGAGACCGTAGCCGGTCAGGAAGGATTCGTTCGTGACCCAACCCGGCGCCACCACCTGTGCTTGCAACAAGGGGAGCACGACATGTCCGCCACCGAACACCAAAGCGCCGGAGCGGTAGAAAGCATCGAACAGCGCCACCGCCTGATGGCCAGTCGTCATGACCAGCAGCGGCGGGATCACGAAAAGCGCCAGAAACACAATGAGGGCGACTGCTCCGCCGCGACGCGAAACCGGAAAGCGGAGATGGCCTGTTGGCTTGGAAAGCTCGCCACGGCAGAGCCAGAGTCCGGCAACGGCTCCCAGCGCGATCGCCCCGATCTGGCCGAACGAGCCGCCGATGAAAACCACAATCGCGATCCCCACCAAGGCAATTGCGGCGCGTTCCCGATCGGGTGTGAGGTTCTTCGCCATGCCCCAGATCGCCTGCGCGACCACGGCGACGGCGACCAGCTTCAAGCCATGCAACACACCTTCCGCTATCGCTCCCGTAAATGCCGCTGCGCCGAGCGCGAAGGCAAACAGGATTGCGGCCGACGGAATCGTGAAGGCGAGCCAAGCGGCCAACCCGCCGAGCAACCCATTGCCGCGCAGGACACCGAGCGAGAATCCGACCTGACTCGAAGCGGGTCCGGGCAGGAACTGACAGAGGGCGACGAGATCCGCATACCCTTCCTCGTCGATCCACTTGCGGCGCACCACCAGCTCATCGCGGAAGTATCCAAGATGCGCAATTGGCCCGCCGAAGGACGTCAGCCCGAGTTTGAGGAACACGCGAAAGACTTCAAAAGGCGAGCCTGCGATAGGTTGCGCGAGGCGCACGGAATTATCATGCGCTGTCATCCCAACCTCCCGACGACACTCAGGTTCTCTATACGGTAAGCGCAGGTAAGCTGATTCAGCGGTGCTCTATCATCTCGCCGATCAGTTCGCGGACCTTGCCCCGAGCCATCTCCAGTGCCTCGCGGCCGAGCGGCGTGGCTCGATAGATGTGCCGGACGGAGCGACCCGCACGTTGCTTCTCGGAAACTAGATAGCCCTTCTTCTCCATCGATCGCAGCATCGGATAGAGCGTCCCGGCACTCAACTTGTAGCCATGATGGGCCAGTTCCTCGATCATCCACTGACCATAAACCTCGCCTTCGGCTGCATGATGCAGAACGTGAAGGCGAATGAGTCCGCTCAGCAGATCTTGATGTTCCATATGTCCACATGATCCCAAGGCATCCACTTTATCGAGAATCGTTATCGAAATTCGATAGTATGAATTGCCCGTGTCGCGTCAATAGCAGGATTTGCCTTTCTAAAATGATGCGTTCGCTTAGCGTAGGATTCCGCCCCCTTCCGCAAACGCCCCCTTGCTGACCGCCGCCGGCCCCATCGTCGCAGAAACTGAACCCAAGACATTGTTCTGGGCGGCGCTGCAGATTGACGGGAACAACTTCGCCATCTTCGACATCTTTGCCGACAACTCTGGCCGCGAAGCGCACTTTGCCGGACAAGTCGCCGGACTCCTGAATGAAAAGGCTTCAGAATTGATCTCAGGTGGATGGGACGACGGTGTGGTGGCAAACGTCCACAATTTCGAAATCCTCGCTACCAAGTAATCTCGAGGTGACTTGAGAAAGAAGTGCCCGGTGCAATCCATCGGGCGCTTTGCTGTTTGAATTTAGATTCACGCCAAAGCGGCCGTGCCGGAACTGGCAAGCGAAGCTCGCACTCGCCTCCGGCTTGGAAAGGGCGGCTATCGGCGGGAACATGTCCGCGCCTTCGCCCAACACGCCGAGATCGCGGACGACGCGATCTACATCGAGGGCAGCAAAAAACACCCTATTGAGGACGCCGGTAGCCACCAAAGGAGGAAAGTCGGCGGGAATCGGCGTTCCCGGTTTTTACCAAAGTGGCGGACCGGGTGGGATTCGAACATATACGCCGAAGTAATCGGCTTGCGCTTGGCTACGCCGTGAGCAATGTCGGCTTTCGGGACGCCGCAAGCGGCAGTCGAACGGCCGGAAAGGGGGCGCATTGCGGTCAAAGTACAGTAGCCTGCTGAACGGCCGCTTTCCCGGCTTGGGCGCCCAGAAGCGGTCGGGCAGCTTGCCACCCCATACTCGCCTTCTTCAAAGCGCTCTGATTATGCCGAACTGCCGCATGGCCGACAGCAGACGCAGCAGCCGCCGAACTCGGCCATGCGGCATAATCCAGCTTACGGCATAATGCACATGCTCGTGGCTCAACACCGCCACGTAGGACGCGGCGTCGCGAAAGGCTGCGAACGGCGGCATCTGGATGTGATCGGTCGCCGGCGCGTAGTATGCCTGTGAACCGCCGTGCCGGATCACCGAGCCGGTATTGGCAAAGAAGCGATCGGCGTGCGCGATCCGCTGGACTGGATCGATCACCGGCGCCGCCTGCCGGTAGAAGTGGTCGGGCAGCCCGGCGATCTGCTCGACATTGAAAACCGAGTAGGTTTTCAGGAACGGAATGTCGCGTTCGACCTCGCCGCCAGCGGCGTCGGTTTCCGTCCGGGTGATGCGGCTCGCATAGATGACGGTCGCGCCAGACTCGCCTTTCCGGACATGGCCGTCGAGCTCGATCGCCTGCTTGAACGTCATCCAGGTCGGCGACGTGAATCCACGCGCGAGCGCCTCCGACCAAAGCAGGAGCACGTTCATGCCGGTGTAGGGTTCGCCGTTGTGGCGCAACGGCCGGGTAATCCGCCGTCCGGCATGCCCCGCGCTCCAGGGCTGGACCCAAGGCCGGACACCCTTTTCCAGATCCGCGACGATGCGATCGGTGATGCGCGCATAGATGTGACGGCCTGCAATGATGATCGGCTCGGCGCGAGATTATAGGGGCACTCCGGCGCACGCTCTCTAAGACTCTATGGCTGTCCGGACGCACACTATCTGAGAACGGGCGCACACTAAGTGATACCGACGCGGGATGCCTTCGCGTCGGCGCACGCTTTGTGAGATGGCCAGATGTTAGCTGGCGACCACACTCACCCGTTCAGGACTTCATCAATGATCTGGCGCAATTCCGGGGCTGCGCGTCGAGGATCGCCGATGCCGAAGGGTGGCTCGGGAGCGTACTCCATCGCGAGCTCGACAGCCTGGGCAATCTCCGGCCCCGCGACATGCTCGCAAATCCGCAAGCCGAGGTCGATACCGGCGGTGACGCCTGCGGAGGTCCAATACTTTCCATCCACGGTGACCCGGTCGCCGGTATATGTTGGGGTCGTTACATAAAACGGGCACAGAAATACGCTAAGCGGCCCGGTCCCCTTGGTCGGATCTAGTTGGAGGGATCACCGCCGAATGTCTGCTGATGGTGGAAACCGGACCGGCCGCTTTAGAGCATAACTGCCGCTCGTTCACACTTTCTGGTCGGCTACCAAGCAAGCCGAAATCGGGCGTTCAGGCCCAAGTTGTCGGTTCCTAGAAGCGAATGCACGCCTCTCCCCGGGGATTTTTACGATCAAGAGATTGTTCGAAATTATCCGGGCACGCCAGATTCTTCAAAAGCCTAAATAGCTTAGCGGCTCCCTTGGCGGAGCCACTAAGCCGTGCTGCGACACTGGTCGCGTATATGTCGCTTTTGGCGGATTGCAGGTGCAAGGCGCAACCTCAGGCCTGGCGCCGCACTGTGTCCGAATTCGGGTCTGGTCAGACAAGGGGCAGCGTGGAGTCGGTTGTGATCACCGCAACTGACTGTCCTTGCTGCCCCGCCGATTGAACGCTGCGGCTAGCGGCCGGTCGCGGCTGCCCTGGCAGGTCACGCAGGTGCGCACCCCGGGTATGGCGCGGACGGCGGACCCCCGGGGATGTCGTCGCCGCAGATTGCACAATATGGCTCACTCGCTCCGCTGGGCATGCTTGCCCGGGCGGCCAGCACCGCGTCCGCCACCGTATCGTCGATCTGATCCTGAACCGCGCCATCGCGCGTCCAACCGCCGGCCATCTGCCTCTCCTTATCTGCGTAATATGGGATGCAGGCGACGTCGGTGCCATCGCGAATGCGCTATCGGATGTCCGCTTCTGGATAGCCGTTCACGTTGCGCGGACGACCGCTCAGCGTAAGACTACTTAGGCGATTGTCCGGAGGCCGGCTCGATCGGGCTGCTGGCCACCGGGACGATGTGCAGGCCGAGCACCTGCTTCAGCCAAGTGTGGGCAGGGGTCTACAGCATGGGAAGCCGGCGCGGCCGGGGGCCGAGCGGGAATGCCGCGTCGATCCGGGCGAGTTCGGCGTCCGTCAGCCGCAATGTGCCGGCACCCGCGTTGTCGGCGGCGTGCTCGGGGCTGGACGCCTTGGGGATCGTGAACACCGACGGCCGCCGCACCAGGGAGCGGAGCGCAACCTGGCGCGCGGTCGCGCCGTGGTTCGCCGCGATCTCCTCCAACACGCGGCCGCCCGGCGTGCTCGGGCCGGGGAAGTCGCCATGGCCGAACGGGCTGTAGGCGACGGCGGCGACGCCGTGCGCCTCGCACCAAGGCAGCACGGCGTGCTCGATCGCGCGCTCGCCCAGGTTGTAGAGCACTTGGTTGCAGGCGATCCGGTCCTCGCCCCCCGCCCTCCACGCGGCATCGAGGTCGGGCACGTCGAAGTTGCTAACGCCCCAGGACAGGATCTTGCCCTGTTCGCGGAGCCGCTCGAAGGCGGCAAAGGTATCCTCGAGCGGGTGCGGGCCGGGCCAGTGCAGGAGGTAGCAGTCCAGCCTATCGGTGCGCAGGCGCGCGAGCGAGCGCTCGCAGGCCGCCACCGTTCCGCCACGCGAGGCGTTGCTCGGCAGGACCTTGGAGACGAGGAAGACCTCGTCGCGCCGCCCCGCGATGGCCTCGCCGACCACGGTCTCGGCATCGCCGTACATCTCGGCGGTGTCGATGTGGGTCATGCCGAGGTCCACACCGCGGCGCAGGGCGGCGACCGCGGTGGACCGGTGCGCGTCGTCGATGTACCAAGTGCCCTGGCCGATCACCGGGACTTCGCGCGGCACGGGGCCGAATGGGCGCCGCTCCATAGTCTCCGGTCCCGGCGAAGACGGCCCCTGCTGCGCGGCGGCGGGTGTCACGCGGTCACCGCCTGCGGCGACACCTGCTCGAATCCGTCCGTCACTAGGATCGCAACCTTCAGGCCGATGAGAGTCTCATTCGCCATCTCTCCATCTCCTACGACAACTTGTCGCTTCGAAATTCGCTTCGTCTACCCCGAACGCTTCAACCAACTAACCGTCTGACCCGCGGCACGCCCTCGTCCGACCGGCGACGCGGACCGTGCCTTCCCACTCAAACTTGCGCTTCGTGCAGCCCCTGGGCTGATCCGCACCGCCCCGCGGGCGCCACCTGCTCTACGCGGGCTGCTTCTCCGCGACGACGTCGAGCTGCTCGATCGTGGGCTTCTCGAAGAGCACGCCCGTGTTCTCACCGAGCGCTTTCGCGACCTCACCCGACAGGTGCGCCTGGCGCCCGTCTTCGTCGGGAAAGGCGTCGAAGATCCCGAACGACGAGGGTCCGAACTGGATTCCGAACCACCTGACGGTCTTGGGCTCCCCTTCGACGATCGACAGCCCCTGGTTCAAGAAGCCGCGGACGTCGTCCTCCCTGCCGGGTAGTGCTTCGAGGCGTACCAGAAGCGCTTTGCTGACCTGCGTTGCCATATTGAATCTCTCCTTTGCCTGGTTCGGGTTGTCGCGACGATCAGAACGCGGCTGCGGCCGCCTCGGCGACCGTCTGATCCTGTTCGCCGCTGCCCCCGCTCACTCCTACCGCCCCGACGACCTGGCCGTCTTGGCGGAGCGGGATGCCGCCGGCGAAGATCATCACCCGGCCATGATTGGAGCTCTGGATGCCGTAGAACTGCTTGCCGGGCTGAGCGTTCTCGGCCAGGTCCTTGGTGGCGATGTCGAAGGCGCGCGCCGTGAAGGCCTTGTTGATCGAGATGTCGACGCTGCCCACCCACGCGTGGTCCATGCGGATGTGGGAGACGAGGTTGCCGCCCGCGTCGACCACGGCCACGTTGCTCGGCGACCCGATCTCGCCCGCCTTGGCCTGACCGGCGGCGATCACGCGCTGAGCGTCTTCGAGCGATACGGATTCTTGCTTGATGGTCATGGCATCCTCCTTAGGTGTCACTTGGATCATTGTCGACCGGCGTTTCACGGTCGCCGCGCCGCCGTCTCTTCGGTGCGCCACAGCTGCGTCTGGGACGATCATAGCCCACTGCAGGCGCGCATAATCAAGCGCCTGCGACCATAACTATTCGACGGTATCGCTTAACGGACGAAAGGAGAAAAGCGCGGTGGGCAGCGAAGCGGGGGCGCCCGGCTTGTACCAGTTCGTATCCTGAATATGCGAGGCAGTCACGTAGATCGTCCCGTCGGGGCCCTCCGACAGCGTATCGGGCCAGCGCAGCCTCTTGTCGGTCACCACCGGCTCCAGCGCATCGCCCGTCCAACATTTCACCGAATTGTCGGTTGGCGATGTGACGTAGAGCGTGTCGTCGCTGCCCATCCAGAGTCCGTCCGCGACGTTGGTCGTGCCGACGGTCTTCACGGCCGCTTCGACGTCGGGGGTCGGAGTGCCCTTGCCCAGTTTCGATGTTTCGATCGAATAGAGCGTGCGGCCGGTCAGCGCCTGCCAGTAAAGCGTCGCTCCATCGTTGGAGATCGCGAGGCTGTCCGACGAGAAGGTCGGCTGGCGGCCGTCGGGCCGGCGCAGGGGCTTGCCGTCGATCTCGACGATCACGTCCTTCTCGACCTGCGTCGACTTATGGCCGTCGAGCGCGCGAAAGGCGTCGCCGGTATCAAGGTCGACGACGATGATCGCGCCGCGCGTGCCGGAATCGGTGATATAGCCGGTCTTGCCGTCAGCGCTGAAGCGGATGTCGTTGAGATAGGTGCCCTGCAGGGCCACCGTCTCGTCGAACAGGATCGTCTTGGTGACCTGATCGGTGGCAAGATCGATGCGGGCCAGCTTGGGGCCGCCGGGCAGGATTTTCTCATTGCCGGGCGCCGCAGGGTCTAGCACCCACAAGGCGCCCCGACCATCGGCCACGATCGATTGCACACAGACAAAATATTCGCCGACCGGCATCTCGTTTGCCTTGGCGTTGCGCCACGAATTCCATTTTTCGTCCGGATAGGCCTTGAGTTCTCCGCCCGGCAGCAATTCGGCGACGGAAATCGGGGCGTCATCGGTCCAGCGCAGGAAACAGACGAAGATTCGGCCGCCCTCGGTGACACTTACGCCGGTTACCTGATGGTCGAAATCCGCGACCTTGGTTAGCTTCGAATCCGTGCCCGCGAACTTGAACGCGAGCGCGGCTCCGGCTGCCGCAGTCGCCGGCGACGGCTGCCCCAACCAGCGTCTTTTGCTTGATGTCCATCAGACTGTCCTTCTCTCAAGCGACCGGCGCGGCCGACGCGTCCACGCTCGTCCTCTGCTCACCGCCGGCGGATGCAATCTTGAACGCCAGGATTTGTGCGCGGTGGATCTGCGGAGGCTCGGCGAACAGCGGAGCGGCGCTTCCGGACAGTGCCGTGCCGACTTCGCCCGACAGATGCGCCTCGCGCCCTGCCTCGTCGGCAAAGGTATCGAGGATAGCGAACCGGGTCTTGCCGAGGCGCAGAGCTTACCACGACAGGGTGCCCGGCTCCCGCTCCACGGCCGATCGGGCTCCTTGCAGGAAGCGGGCAACCTCTTCCTCCGCGCCGTCCCGCGCCTCCAGCGGAACGTGCAGGGCCAGGCGCGGCTGGACGTCCGCGGCCGGCAGCTTGAGGGCAAGGATGTCGGCCGGCTCGATCTCCGGCAGTCCGTTGAGGATGGTGAAGGTCTTCACCACCAGCGCGCGGCCGACCTGGCCCAACAGATGCTTCAGCCGGCCGGCATTGCCGGGGAAGGTATCGAAAATGGCGAAGTCGGCGGGGCCGAAGCGCAGCGCGTACCAGTGCCGCGTGTCCGGCTCATGCTCGACCGGCTCCAGTGCGCCCCGGAGGAACTCGGCGACATCTTCCTGGTGGGGTGGCTCGGCTTCAATGCCCACGAACAGGGCTTTGTGCATCTTTCCTCTCCTTGTTTCGATGGTGGCCGCCCCGGCGACATCCATCTCGTCAATGGAACTAGCGAGCAGGTGGCCAACGGCGCACCCCTCCCCATTGCTTCCGGCGCGGCGAAGAACCTCGACCGCTGCGGCCCGATCCGGCATTCAAGCCTCCGACTGCTCAGGCGGGGACCGCCGTCTGGCTTTCGAACCGGGCGATCATCGCGTCGTTGAACGTACGAAGATCCGGCCATCCGCGGTGACGCTTATCCCGGTCACCTGGTGGTCGAAATCCGCCACCTTGGTGAGCTTCGAATCCGTGCCCGCGGACTTAGACGCGGACAAGGCTCCGGCGGCCGCGGTGCCGGCGACGGCAGCGCCAACGAGCGCCTTTTGCTTCGTGTCCATCAGACTGTCCTTTCAGGTCGTTGAGGCTCGATTCGATAGCGTCAACAAGCCGGTGAGCAGCCGGTTCCAAGCCATTTTGTCAAATCTTTCCGTAACGCAGGAACGTTTTTTCCAGATGGCTGGTTCACCTGCCATTCACCCAAAAAAGGAAATCCGAAATGCGCGCGCTCTGCTGGCACGGAAAAGGCGACGTTCGGGTGGACACCGTCCCCGATCCCGAGATCAAGCATCCGCGCGACGTGATCATCAAGATCACCGCCTGCGCGATCTGCGGCTCTGACCTCCATTTGCTCGACGGCTACCAGCCGACGATGGAAGCCGGCGACATCATGGGCCACGAGAATATGGGCGAGGTGGTCGAGGTCGGTTCAGAAATCACAAACCTGCAAAAAGGCGACCGCGTCGTCGTCCCCTTCACGATCAGCTGCGGCTCGTGCTGGTTCTGCAAGCAGGGCCTGTTCTCCTGCTGCGACACCACCAATCCCAACGCCGAGATGGCGATCAAAGCGATGGGCCACTCGCCCGCCGGCCTGTTCGGCTTTTCCCACATGCTCGGCGGCTATTGCGGCGGCCAGGCCGAATATCTGCGCGTACCGATGGCCGATGTCGGGCCGATCAAGGTCCCGGACAATATCACGGACGAGCAGGCTTTGTTCCTGTCCGACATCTTCCCGACCGGCTACATGGCGGCCGAGAACGCCCAGATAAAGCCCGGCGACACGGTGGCGGTATGGGGCTGCGGCC
Source organism: Afipia birgiae 34632 (assembly GCF_000308295.2). Taxonomy (GTDB): domain Bacteria; phylum Pseudomonadota; class Alphaproteobacteria; order Rhizobiales; family Xanthobacteraceae; genus Afipia; species Afipia birgiae. The sequence goes on along the minus strand of NZ_HG326656.1, from coordinate 58,570 downwards.
CCGTCGGCCAGTTCGCGATCCGATCGGCGATCATGATGGGAGCGGGCCGTGTAATCGCGATCGACGAGGTGCCCGAGCGGCTCGCCATGGCCGAGGCCGGCGGCGCCGAGACGATCAACTTCGCCAATGTCGACGTTTATGACGAGCTGATGGCGCGCACCGACAATCGCGGCCCCGACAGCGCGATCGACTGTGTCGGCTGCGAGGCATCCGCTCACGGCTCCGCCGACGCGATGCTCGACAAGGCCAAAGCGACCGTCTTCCTCGCCACCGACCGCGTCCACGTCCTTCGCGAGGCGATTTTCAGCGTCCGCAAGGGCGGCACGATCTCGATCCCCGGCGTCTATGTCGGCATGGGTGACAAGCTCCCGATCGGGGCGGCCATGAACAAGGGCCTGACCCTCAAGATGGGGCAGACCCACGTCCAGGCCTATACCAAGCCGCTGCTCGACAAGATCGTCGCCGGCGAGATCGACCCGAGCTTCGTCGTCACCCACCCGCCAGCCTCGAGGATGCTCCCGAACTGTACAAGCAGTTCCGCGACAAGGAGAACGGCGTCATCAAGGTGGTTCTGCGGCCCTGAGACGCAGCAGGCTCAATGCGATCTGGATTGTCCTCGTCGATGAAACCCACGTCTCCTATGCCGGAGCATGCTGGTTAGGCAGGGACGGGCTGATGGCTTCCACGCATGGTGCTGAGCACGGGCTGAAGCGCTTCGCAGGATTCACCGACGCGGTCTTCGCGATCGCGCTGACGTTGCTGTTCGTCGAAATCGTGCCGCCCGGCAGTCCGGACGGGCCGCCCGCCGCTGCGGACGTCGCGCGGGCGGTCGCCGAACAGTGGCGGGATCACCTGGCGCTGATCGTCAGCTTCCTCGGCATCGGCATCTACTGGCTACAGCATTATTACAGCGGCAGTCTCTACGCCAAGAGCGATCATGTTTTCAGTCTGATCAACCTGGGCTTCCTGTTCGGCATCATGGCGTTGCCGTATCCGTCACGGCTTTGGGCTTTTCACTTGGGCAGCGCGGGAGAGGCTGAGGCGAGTGCGATTCTCGCGGCCGTGCTACTGCTTCCATCGCTGTTCTGGCTCATGAAGTGGTTCTACGCGAGCCGACACCGTCGGCTGATCGATCGTCGCCTCGCGCCCGACTACGTCACTCAGATGACGCGGCGCTACGTGGCGGGAACGGCGGTTCTGGCGCTTGCGGTGCTGATCGCGCTGGTCGCTCCTCGGATTGGCCTTGGCCTCAGCTTCGCCGCCACCGCCTATTGGATATTGCCGCAGCCCAAGCCCCGCTACCGGTCGGGAGAAGAACCGAGCGAAGAGGAGAGAACAAACGATTGATCGCGTCTTGCTCGTAGCACATCAACCTCATCGGCGACTATCTCCGGACCGAACCCGCCACCAAACCGGGGCAGCTCCGGCCGTTACGTCCGGTGCTCAGCCCGCCGCTGTCCCGAGCTGCTTAGCATATATCTGTGCCCGTTCTATGTACCGCCCCAGGTTGCGCCGAGCTTCCCCAGTAATCCTTCGCGCGCCAATTAGTGGTCGCCTGTCTCCCTCGCAGCAGTCCCGCGCCCGCGAGGATAAGTGAACCGGTACAGAAGGAGCCCGTGATGGTGGTGTCCCGGTCGAGCCGGGTAAACTCTGCCTTGAGCGCCGTATCGCCCATGCAGGCGCGCAGTCCGTCACCATTACCGCCTGGGGACTAGCAGCACGTCCGTGCGGTCGATGTCGGCGAGCGCGCTGGTGCAATGCAGCTTTAGGAACTGATCGCCCGTCGAAACCGGTTCGCCCGTCGCGCTGACGAACACGATGTCTCGATCAGGCAAGCGGGAGAGTGACTCGTACACGCCAATGGGGTCGAGCGCGGTGACGCCGTCAAAGAGGAAGATGGTGATCTTCATGGCCGCTCCTTTTGTGAACGGCCCAGGCGAGCGGCCTTTTGCGCCACGCGCTTCCCGATGGTCGCTTCGTCCAGGTCGCCAGTCACGCGCGGCAAGTCACCTTACCAGCCCTGATGGTGGTTGTGAACGACAGGTGAGGCAAACGGATCGCCAGGAAAACGGCCGGTTTTCTTGCGGTCGCGATCGGCAACCTGAACAGGTCCGCTTCGAATGAGAAAAGCCGTTGCGGAAACCAGCGCCAGAATGCAGGGTGGCAACCGTCTTTCCTTGCGGGCGAACCTACCTCCAATGCTGATCGGCTACGTCCGCGTCTCGAAAGCCGATGGCACACAGACCCTGGAGCCGCAGCGCGATGCGTTGCTCGCGGCCGGCATCGACCCGAGCCGCATCTATCAGGATCTCGCATCCGGGCGCCACGATGCCCGCCCTGGATTGATCGCCTGCCTCAAGGCGCTCCAGCCCGGCAACACGCTCGTGATCTGGAAGCTAGACCGGCTCGGCCGCGATCTCCGCCACCTTGTTATCACCGCGGAGGACCTCCGCTCGCGCGGGATCGGCTTGAAGGTGCTCACCGGTGCCGGCGCACAGATCGACACGACGACCGCCAACGGCCGGCTCGCATTCGGCATCTTCGCCGCGTTCGCGGAGTTCGAGCGCGAGCTGATTACCGAGCGCACGCGCGCTGGGCAGTGCGGCCGCGCGCGCCAGGGGGGCGGATGGGCGGTCGGCCTCGCAAGATGGACCGCCCCACACTGCAGATGGCGATGGCCGCGCTGAGCGACCGCAAGGCGGTCGCGGCCGAGGTGGCCAAGCGGCTCGGCATGACCACCACGACACTATACTACTATGTCAACGGCGACGGCACGCCCAAGGCGCCCGGCCAAGCAATCCTTGACGGGAAGCCGGCACCAAGACGCCGGCACGAGCGCGCGAAGAGCGGCAAGCGGCGTGAGCGCAGGCCGGACACCCGTTCCGGCTGAGGCGCTCGCGACCCTGAAACGCCGACTGGCGGCGCTGCCGCCCCGACATCCCGACCGCAAGGAGATGATGGCGTCGACGTGCCGGCTCTACGCCGTGTCTCGCGCCACCCTATACCGGGCACTGGGCGGCGATCACCGCCCGCGCGACGCGCATCGTGCCGACCGAGGGCATGCGCGCGTCATGGGCGACGGCGACGTGGAACGCTGGTGCGAGATCGTCGCCGCAGTGAAGAAGAGCACCACCAACCGCAAGGGCCGCCACCTCTCGACCGCGCGGGCGCTCAAGCTGGTCGAGGAACACGGCGTACATACGCCCGACGGCCACCGCCAGCTCACGCCCGGGCTGCTCACCATCTCGACGTTGAACCGGCATATGCGCCGGCTCGGCTACGATCACGCCCGCATGACGCGCGAGCCCGCGGCCGTCCGCTTTCAGGCGGAGCACGCGAACGACCTTTGGCACTTCGACATGAGCCCGTCGGACCTGAAGCAACTCGCCGTGCCTCCACCCTGGGTGGACCTGGAGCGGGGCGGTGCACCGACGCTGATGCTGTTCTCGGTCGTCGACGACCGCTCCGGGCTCGCCTACCTCGAATATCATTGTGTCTATGGCGAGGACGTCGAGGCGGCGCTGGGTTTCCTGTTCCGGGCCATGTCGCCCAAGCCCGAGGGGACCACCAACCCGCTCCAGGGCATCCCCAAGCGGCTGTATCTCGATAACGGCCCGGTCGCGAAGTCGGCCGTGTTCAAGCGGGTGATGGAGAGCCTCGACATCGATGCCACCCCGCACATGCCGGCAAGCTCGGACGGCGCGCGCACGACCGCGCGCGCCAAGGGCAAGGTCGAGCGCCCGTTCCGGACCGTGAAGGAGGCGCACGAGACGCTCTACCACCATCACCAGCCCGACACCGAAGCGGAGGCGAACGCGTGGCTCGTCCGCTTCGTCGACCGCGAGAATGCCCGCGATCATCGGACCGAACCGCACGCGCGCATCAATGACTGGCTGGAGAACCAGCCCGAGGGCGGGGTGCGCGCGATGTGCGAGTGGGAACGGTTCTGCTCCTTCGCGCGCGAGCCCGAGCGGCGCACGGTCGGGCTGGACGCGCGCGTATCGGTCGCGGGCGTCACCTACGAACTCGATCCCGAGCTCGCCGGCGAGACGGTCGTGCTGTGGTGGGGGCTTTTCGACGCTGAGCTGTTCGCCGAACTCGGCGACGAGCGTTACGGCCCCTTCGATCCGGTTGGTGGACCAGTGCCGATCCACCGCTACCGCAAGCACCGGAAGACCCGCCGCGACGTGCGCCAGGATCGCGTCACCGAGCTTGCGGCCCGCATCACCATCCCGCGTTCCGCCCTGTCCGGCGAACTCGACCTGGTCGCGCGCGAGCCGCAGCGCGCCGCGGTCATCACGCGGCCGTTCGCCGGTCCCGACCGGTTCGAGGAGCTGGCGTTCGCGACGCCGTTGAAGGCGCGCGCGTCGATCGCGGACGAGCTGCGGGTGCCGCTCGGCAAGCTCGCTGCGGACGACCTCGACTTCATCGCCGACCTCCTCGGCCGAACGCTGATCCGCGCCGAGGTGATGACGGCCATACGAGAACGGTTCCCGCCGGGTCGCGCCCATGCGGGTTGAGGAGCTTTATCCATGCTGACCGAAGTCATGCGCCACTACCGGCTCGCCCGTCCGCCCGTCGATGCCGGCTTCTACGAGACCGAGCATCACAAGCAGATCGTTCACGA
>NZ_HG326656.1:24986-52124 GCF_000308295.2 Afipia birgiae 34632 | reverse complement strand
CGGCCGTTCTACCGAGACCGAGGCATCACAAGACAGATCGTTCTACGACCTGCGCGCGACCATCACTGCCGGCCGACTGATCGCGCTCACCGCGGTGATCGGCTCGGGCAAGTCGCTCCTGGTGCGCCGTCTGCGCGAGGCGCTCGAGCGCGAGAACCGCGTCATCGTGTCTCGCGCGCTCAGCCTGGAGAAGGCTAAGATCACGGTGCCGCTGCTCGTATCGGCGCTGTTCTACGATCTCAGCCCGGACAAGCTCCCCACCATCTCGCGCCAGGCTGAGCGCCGCGAGCGCGACCTCCAGGAGCTGTTTCGCAAGGCCAAGAAGCCGGTCGCGCTATTCGTCGATGACGCGCACGACCTCCACGCTAATACGCTGAAGGCGCTCAAGCGCCTGGTCGAGCTCGTCCAGGAAGGTGGCGGGCAGCTCTCCGTCGTCATGCTGGGCTACCCGCGGCTCAAGAACGACCTACGTCGCCCCACCATGGAGGAGGTAGGTGATCGCACGACGCTGTTCGAATTCGGAGGGCTGCGCGACCGTCAGCGCGACTTCATCGACTGGGTACTTCGCGCCTCGCTCGAGGAGGGCGTCGAGCCCGAGGAGGTGATCACCGACGAAGCGGCGACCCTGCTCGCCGCGCGGCTGAAAACGCCGCTCCAGCTCAGCCGCTACCTCGTCCGCGCGTTCGAGGCCGGGTTCGGAATCGGTGCCAAGCCGATCGACGGGACCATCGTCGACGGCGTGCTGTCGCGCCGCCTCGACGACATCGAGCCCGAGCTGAACCGGCACGGCTACGACGTGAAGGCGCTGTGCGACCAGTTCGACGCCAAGCCCGCCGAGATCCGCAAGCTCATGCGGGGCGAGCTGGAAGGTGCTCGCGCGACCGAGCTCACCGACGAGATGCGCGTCGCCGGATTGCCGATCTGAACGTCTCACTTAATGCGCGCCGGTCGATCGCCTTCTCGCGTCCGTCTCACACAGAGCGCGCTCGTTCTCAAACAGCGTGGCTTCAGACCGACCTACAATTTCACGGAGCGTGCGTCAGAACGAGCCTATAATCTCGCGCCGAGCCGATCATCATTGCAGGCCGTCACACATAGACGTCGACGCGCGCGCCTTCTTTCTTCTCAGTCATTTTCCTGAACCTCCGTTTCGGAGGTCGCGCCCATCGCGACCCCGTCACGGCGGTCCATCGCCAGGGAAATCAGGGGCGCGGCGCACCCTCGGGCCGCAACGAAGTAGAGGGCGGCGAAGCCGCTGCGCCGGGTCCCGGCCCTGGCAGGACCGAAAGCCGGACGGGTGTCGCGATGCGCTCTGCCTTTTTCATTTCCTTTTCTCTTCATCTTCGCGAGCAGCCGCATGACGTTCTTCGGCGGCTGCGGGCGCGATAGCGACACGAAAAAGGCCGGACCCGTTAGGGGACGGCCCAGCGATAGTGGCCTCGAGGAAGGGCGAGGCCGAAGCCTCGCCCGGTGCGATCACCCGAAGGCGGCCATCTGCACGTCGGCCGCCTTGCGATCGAGCGCCTGGCCGGGATTTTCGACCGGACGCTGGAACGGCTTCCAGCGCTCGCCGACGACGTGTTCGTAGGCGGCCACGGCGCCCTCGGCTGCCGCGCGCAGTGCGTGTGACTGCAAGGCCATGTCGGCGGCGAACTCGCGCTTGCGCTGCGCGGCACTGTCGAAGCCAACAGGGCCGTCGAGGTCTTCGTCGCGCAAGTCGTTGGAGGCCTTGGCCGTCGCATCGCGGGCTTCGGTCACTGCGCGGGAATAGAACTGGCCGGCGCCGTGTGCGGAGCCGACATAGGCGCCGACGATCCGCTGCAGATGGATCTGCATCGCCCGCTCGCCGAGGCCTTCGCTCAGGCTGTCGGCCGTCTCGACGATCATGCGCTGGTGGAGATCGCGGATCCCGTCGCTGTCGAGAACGGGAAGACCGAAGCTTTCGGAGATGAGCAACGCCTGGGCGGCGTCGGGGCAGGCAAGCCTGACCATTTCGAGCGTGGTGCTCTTGCGAAGCTGAACGACCTTTGCGGGCTGACGTTGGGTGCGAGCGGCTTTGGTCATGAGAACATCCTTTCCTTCGGTTCGCCTGAAGGGCCCGGGCCGGCTCCTGCCGGTCCTCCCTTCGGGTGCGATCGACCGAAACCGGCGGAAAGACGGGCGCTTCAGGGTCCGGGGTTGCCGGATCGAGCGGAGCGGGTTTGCGCGCAAGCAGGGCTTTCAGCCCTCGCGAAGCGCGCGGGCCTGCTCTGCCGAGATCGGCGGCTCCGGCCGCACCGCGGCGCGCAGCGGCCTTGAAGCGACCGGCCGCCGGTTTAAGAGCGCAACAAAACCCGAGGGGAGGTCCGGCGGGCCGGAACGCCGATCAGGAAGGAAAACCGATCGGCAAGGACTTCCATGACCTGCCGCCGCACTCCTTCCGCTCCGCCGGCGTTCGCGACGCGCGACACCCGCCAGTAGCCCGTCGTCTTCCACGACGCTCTGGCACCTCATCGGAGAAAGTCGGCAATATCTCCCGGTCGCGCGCCAGGCGCTCACCACCGGCACGATCGTCCTGTCGGTCGCGGCTCAAGATCTCGGGTGCTGCTGTCGACCATCGGCAAAGATGCGCGCCTATGCCGACGCCGCCGAGGCCCTGACGCTTTCCCCAGCACCGACGCCCACGACGGAAACCGCCAATCCCGACGCCTTGCGTGCGTCAACCCGTGCGCCCGCACCGCTCGACCCGCATACTCTATGGGTACGACGCGGGCATGGTCCCGGTCGCACGTTGCGTCGACGTCGCCAAGGGCCCTACGCCCGATGCCACCCGACGTGGAGAACGCCTCACCGTTCGATCGAGGACCGGCGTCCGGCTCGATCCGCGATGCCGCGACCTCATAGTGCAGGCCCGCTATCGAGCTGGTCGACCCGTGCGAGGCATCGCATCGTCCGCCACGAACGACGCCGAGGCGCTGACGCAGCGCCTCGATCGCATGATCCTGCCGCGCGAGCTTGCGCGACAATGCATCGATTTCCGGTTGACGCTCCGCCGTGAGCGCCGCCAGTCTCGTGCGATACCGCTCGAGGAACGCACCCGGATCGGGCGGCTTGCCGCGGCGATAGCCGGCATGCTTGCGACCGAGCGACGGGATCAGCGCGGTCATCTGCCGCGTGATCTGCCGATCGATTATGTTCAATTGGCGTTGCGTCTGGCGCTGTGCCTCCTCCATGCGGTGGAGGAGAAGAAGACGATCAGGAGAGAGGTTCACGCCGCCCTCCCTGGTTGCCAGCCGATGAAATCGGATGATCCGCCGTAGACCTGGTGTCGAGCAGGATCGATCACGAAGCCGAAGCGGCCGATGTGATATTCGTCCGATGGAACGAGGAAACGGCGTTCCTCGGTTCCAGCGACGCGCTTGCCGCCCAGCGTCGCGACGATCTCGACGAAGCCCGCTACCTGCTTGGAGGTGATCGCCGAGACGACAATCCAGTCGTGCGCGTGCACCGTGTCGAACGCACGGCGGTCCTTCTCGTGGGACTCGCCTGGCAGGAGAATCGTGCCGGAGATCGCCTCCCATGCATCGGGCCAACTATCCTTGACCGTGCGCTCGGCGCAGCGTCGCTCAAATGCCGTGAAAAGATGAGGGAAGGTGATCGCGACGATCGCCCATGCGGCATCTTCCTTATATGATGATTGGTCAACCCATCTGTTCTCCATCGTTGTTCTCCATCGGTTTCGTTTCCAGTATCCAGGTGAACCCAGGTCTTTCCTCAGCCGGTAAACAGCCGGGACAACCTTATATTCGGTCGCTGCATGGGCAGCGGTGCCACATTCCCGCATTCGATGGGCTGGGTTCAGGAAGGCGCGACCATCCTCATACGCGGCGGTTTAGGCCAAAGAAGACTTCCGGTTCGCCTGCCTGGATCTACCGAAGCTGATCAGGCTTCGGCAGATATGGGTGAGGCTCTATGCATTCTTCAGCCGTGCGCCATCGATCACGATGCCTGCAGTCACATATTTCCACAGAGCGACAAGCAGTTTGCGTGCAAGCGCCACGACAATCTTTTTGCGCTGAGCTGCGCCGCTCGATGCTGCTCGCTGTCGGAACCAATCGGAGAGCGCTGAATCTGGTTGATGCCGCAACCAGAGCCAGGCCGCCTGTATCATCGTGGTTCGCAGCCTCGGATTCCCGGCCTTCGACACGCCCTGATCGCGATCGATAGAACCGCTTTGCCACGGCGTCGGCGCCAATCCCGCATAGGCGGCGATTTGCCTGCGATTATCGAAGTGCCTGTAAAAACCTTCCGCCCAAAGCAGCGACGCGAACTCGGGTCCGATGCCACGCACGTTCTCGAGCATGGAGACAGCGCTATTTGCCTCTTTCCGTTCGCACATAAGAAGCTTGTCGCGCTCTGCCTCAATCGTTCTGATCTGCTCAATGACCAATTCGAGACGATCGAGTTCCCGCGATATCTGGGCTTTCATGAACGGTGGAAGCGGACGGCCATCGCCAGTACGAAGGTCTTCGAGGCGCGGCCGCCGATCTCGGTTGAGGGGCCGATAGTTCGAAATACCTTGAGCAAACAACAGTCCTTCTATTCGATTGGCGTGTCTCAACCGCTCCACGACCAAAGCCTTCCTTTCCCTAAGGAGCCTGCGCCGATCTTCCTCATCATGAGACGGAACCCGAACCATCGCGCATGCGCGCGGTTCGCCGCGTTTGAACGCCATCAGTGCGCGGACGAGTAGTTCGCCATCGATGCGATCGGTCTTGGCTCGGCGTGCTTTCCTTGGAACTGCGATCGACGTCGCGTCCACCACATAGCTTTCAAGGCCTTCGTCAACCAAGACTCGATGGACCCAGAATCCGTCGAGACCGGCCTCTTGGATAATAATCACAGGAAACGACAGTCCAGTTTTACTGAGCACTTTGGAGCGCAGATCAGCGACCAATGTGAGCAGTTGACCGACCCCGCCGACCGGGAGACCTTTGCGCGCCATCTTGGTGTCGATGGCGGGAGCAAATGAAGTAACGAGCCACGTTGACTGGCTCAGCTCCACAGAAACATAAATGGCCTTTGCGGCATCCATTACGGACTCTGCCCCACCCTGAATTATCGATTTCATTTATCTGTCCCCTCATGATGATCGGTGGCCCGAGCTTTGCTGCCGCGGGCACTAGGGTCAATCATGGGACTCGTACCAGCCGCCGGCCGAGCGCAGCATGGGGTGGACCTTGCGGTTTCGCTCGGCCGAGAGCTTGAAGCCGCCGTGCCCGGCGGTCGAATGCGACGTAACGCCCTCGGCGTAGACGGTCGCGCCCTGCGAGGTTCCCCAGGGGGTGTGGGAACGCGAATATTCCTCGATACGGCCGAGCATCGTGCGTTCGCGTTGATGCTCGGCGTTTTCGAGCACGCGGGCACGAAACGCCGCTTCATCGGCGAGCTCGCCCGAATGGCCGTAGAAGTCGCTGCGCGTCCACTCGGCGATCGGGCGTGAGAGGCGCCAGGCCGTGACGAGATAGTGCCGGCCGTCGCGGGTCGGCGCCATGGCGAAGGCGGTGTTGCCGACGAGCGCGACGGGCATGTCGTCGGCACTGCGGCCGAAGGAGACCCCCGGAAATCCGAGGGCCTCGGTGCGTGAGTGAACAGGTGAGGGGACGCTCATGCCGCGGTCCTCCCCTCGACGATGTCGGTGCCGAACTCGTCGGCCATCACGTGCTCGAGCACCGCGTGCGGATAGCCATGACGCGTCAGCCACTCTCTCGCATCGGCCTCGTCCGTCGCGAGATGGACGAGCTCGGCACTGTCGCCGGGTCCGTCGAACACGCGGACAGAGCCGATAACCGGGCGCTCGACGATGGTGAACTGCAGCCGCGAGTCCAAGGAGAACGTCCGATGGACGCGGATCGCGATGACGCCGCCGCCGCCGAAGTCGGCCTCGTGTAGCGTGAAGCACGCCGACAACGAGATATTGCCGACGCCGCGCGCGCCCTGCTTTCGGATCAAGCGGCCGCTGCTGTTGCTGGTGCGCCAGACAGCCAGCTTCTTGTTGAAGCGAGCCGGCGGCTGCGGCGTCGCGTCAGACCAGGCGACGATCGCGCCGATGGGTGCGTTGTCGAGGATTGTGTGCGCGGACATGGTGTCCTCCTTGGATAGCGCGTGTGTGGAAACGGAACCGCCGCCGGCAGGGCCGGCGGCGGGATGTCGTTCGGAAGATGAGGGGGATGTGCCCGCTTACTCGGCCGCATCCAGGAATTCGCCGGCCTCATCATCGGTGAGATCTTCGGCGATCCCGCCGGTATCCTCTTCGGCCTCGTCGTCGACCGCCGATGCCGCACTCGACGACAGCCATCCGGAAAGCTTCGCCGGATCGGGCGCGAAGAGCGCGGACGGATGGACGAAGTGTCCCTCCTTGAAGTGCTCGACGAGCGCAGCGCGCGTGTCCTTTACCCGCTGGCGCGGCAGGACCGGCGTGTCCGTGCACGAGCCTTCGAGTGCGGGCCGCGACAGGCACGAGAGGAAGTCCTCGGTGCCCATGTTCGGCAGGAACGCATCGGCGCCGACGACCTCCCCGGCGACGCGGGCGACGATGCCACTGTTGGTCGCGTTCTCCCGGCACGAGAACACGTCGACGAGCATGGTGCGGGCCGCGACGCGGAGCGTGTCCATGTCGAAGGCGAGCTTGCCATCGGCGTCGAAGAGCACCGCCGCGTTCCTCGCCAGACGGCTGTGGCCGTAGTAGACGCCGCCGCTTCCGGTGGTCACCGAGACGTTCTGGCCGGCGAAAGCGAGGATCAGCAGCGCCATCAGCGTGTCATCCTCGATCGGCGCGCGGCCGAGCGCCTCGCGCAGCGCATCGGTGCGATAGTCGCCGATCATCTCGATGCCCTTGCGGGTGACGTCGGGCCGCGGCCTCGAGATTTCGCCCACATCGTCCGCGACCTCGTTGGTGCCACCTGCGCTCTTGCCCGCCTTCGGCTTCTTGGCCTCCGGCATCCGGTAATGCACCGTCTGCACGCGACCCTCGCGGTCGAGATACATCGCCGTGCAATCGGACTTCGTCGGCTTGCCGTAGACGCGCTCGGCCTTCGGCGGCAGCTTCACCTCGCCCCAGTTCGTGGTCTCGGCGATGACGCCTTTCTTCGGCAGGTTGGTCGTCATCCACTCCTGCTGCGCACCGAGGAAGGCCTCGACATTCGTGGTGTAGCGGCTGTCCTCGTCCGCCGGCGCGAAGAGATCCTCGACCCACTGGATGCCATAGGCCTGCGCGAGGTCGTCGCCGAAGCTCGCGTGACGCGCAAACATGCGTGTCTTCTGCAGCGCCTGCGCAACGCTCCACCACGAGACCTGCGGGTCGCCCTTCGACGGCTTGTGCTTCTTCCAGACCTCCTTCTGTTCCTCCGGCGCCGCGGCGGCGATCGTCCGCAGCTGCTGTTCGTTCGGCATGTCGCCCTTGGCCATATAGTCGAGCATCGCCGGCAGGACGTTGGCGAGCAGACGAAGTTTCTTGATCTGACGCACGGGAAGCGCCAGCGCGACGGCGATCGCCTCCTCGGTCCAGCCGAGCGCGACCAGGCGTTCGATCGCACGCCATTGATCGACCGGGTTCATCGGTTCGAAGGCGATGTTCGTCACCATCGAACGCATCGCGCCGTTGTCGTTCGCGGCCTCGTCGACGAGCACGTCGATTTCCTCGAGACCGGCGGCGATCGCCTGCTTCACGCGGCGGTGGCCGGCATTGATGACGTAGCCGTTGCCGCCGTCCTTTTCCGGCGTGATGACGGGCGGCTGAACGATGCCGACAGCCTTGATCGTGGCGAGCAACAGCGCGTCGGCCTGCGGCGTCGACTTTGTCTGGCGCGTACGGTCGGGATTTTCCTTCAGCGCACGCGGATCGACCTTGATGAGATGCATGGGAACGCTCCTTTTGGGGGTTGCGGACCGGCCTTGCCGACCCTTTCTTGTCTTCTTCCCGAAGACACCCCCCGGCCCGCGGAGCGGACGGGCCGACGCAACTGCGGGCGAGCATCCCTGCCCGACAAGACCAGCTGGGCAAAAGCCCTGCGCAGGATGACGGGCCGGGATCGCGCAGGCCGCGGTTGAGCTTCAGCGGCGACGGCCCGCCCGATCTGCGAGCGGGTTTTTCCCCTTTCTCTTCTCCTCCTCTTTCCTCTCAGGCCGCCACCGGCATGCCGCTGGCGCTTCCACCATCTTCCGCCAGCGCCTTCTCCACCTCCGCCAACTGCCGACGCTTGTCAGCAAGCTCGCCGGCGAAGGCGAATTCCCCGCCGTCGCGGGATTCGTAGGATGTAAGCCGCCGACGGGCATCGGCGAGACGCTGGCGATAGCGCTCGCGCTCGCCCTCGAAATCGTCGAGCGCGTGCTCGAGGCGCGCGATCGCGCCGAGCGGCGTCACCGTCACCGGCAGCTCGATTTCGTATTCGGCGCCGGTGCGCAGCAGCATCGTCGTGTATCGGTAGCCGTCGCGGTCGAAGCGCTCGCCGCAATACTCGACGTCGAAGCCGCCGATCGAAGCGATAACGATTTCGTCCTCCTGCTGGAGCTGCACCAGCGTCAGAATCTCCTTCAACAGCACGCGGCCGGCGAGCTTTCGCTCGGCGTGAGATTCGCCCGTCACCGTCATCGCGAAAGCGTCGCCCGAGGTCGGAATCCGCCGCGCGATGTCTTTCCCGATCTCAGCCACCCGGCGGGTCGAGAACTCGATGTCACGTTCGGCGTCGCGGATCTGCCGGCGAACGGCGTGCCGATCGTCGATATGCGCCGCACGCAGCCGCTCAAGCCGGGCGATATCGGCTTCGAGCCCCGCCTTCTGCATGAGACGCGGATCGCCCGAGGCAATCGCCTTGGCCATGGCGAACTGGTTGGCCTGGCTCTCGCCCATGTCTTCGAGCCGGCGGATCGAGGTGTCGCCCGACAAAGCGGCGGCGATGAAGCGAGCCTTGCGCTCGTTGTTCTGCCACATCTGCGCATCGAGGCTGCCCTCGGTGGCGTAGGCGTAGATATCGACCTCGTCGTGCTGGTTGCCTTGCCGGACGATCCGGCCCTCGCGCTGCTCGATCTGCGACGGAAGCCAGGGGACGTCGAGGTGATGCAAGGCCTTCAGGCGCAACTGCGCATTCACGCCGGTCCCCATCGTGTCGGACGAGCCGATCAGGAAGCGGACCTTGCCGGCGCGCACGTCGCCGAACAGGCGCTGCTTCGCGTCTGATTTCTTATAGTCCTGCATGAAGGCGATTTCGGAGGCGGGCACGCCCATGCGGACAAGCTCGTCGCGGATCCAGCGATAGGCTGAGAAGCCGCGCGATTTCTCGACGCTGATGGTGCCGAGGTCCGAGAAGATCATCTGCGCTGCGCCGGGCAGTTCGAACGGCTTGCCGTCGGAGCGGACATAGGTGTTCTCGGTGGTAGCGCTCCAGATTCGAAAAGCGGTGTCGACGAGCTGGTTCAGCTTGTTGTCGGCTTCGTTGTCGTTGTCCGGGTCGACCAGGCGCAGGTCGATCGCGGCGTGCCGGCCGTCGGTGATGACCGAGAGCAGGATGTCGTCGCCCGGCTCCGGCGCACGATCACGCTCCTCGATCGCCTTGATGCGCTCGCCGAGCAGCGTCTGATATCGCTTGAATGCCGCCGACGGCTTCGCGGTGAGGATCTGCCGTTTGCCGGTCGAGATCGCCGGCACCTTGACGTACTCGCGCAGATCCTCGGGCGTCACCACGTCGGCGAATGACCGGAACATCGCGATCAGTTCCGGCACATTCACGAAGGTGGCGAAGCGCGTGACTGGCTTGTACTTGCCGGACGGCTGCAGCTCGAGCTCGGTCGAGACGTCGCCGAACGTGCTCGCCCAGGCGTCGAACTCGTGCAGGCCGCGCTCGAGGAGCGCCGCGTAGCCGAGATAGCGCTGCACCGAGAACATCTCGCCGAGCGTGTTGGTGATCGGCGTTCCGGACGCAAGCACGAGCGCGCGGCCTGGATTGCGGGTCTCGACGAAGCGAGATTTGACGAACAAGTCCCAGGCGCGCTGCGACCCATTCGGATCGACGCCCTTGAGCGTCGACATGTTGGTGGCAAAGGAGAGCTTCCTGAACTCCTGCGCCTCATCGACGATGATCTGGTCGACGCCGATCTCGGAGATGGTCAAGAGATCGTCCTTGCGCGTCGAGAGCGCCTCCAGCCTTTCCTTCAGGCCCTCCTTGAGCCGTTCGAGGCGCTTGCGCGAGACGCGGTCGTCGCTCTCGACCTTTGTCAGCAACGTCTCGTAGAGCTCGAGCTCGTCCTGGATCATCTGTTGCTCGAACGCCGATGGCACGGCGATGAAACGGAACGCCGAGTGCGTGATGATGATCGCGTCCCAGGTCGCGGTCGCGGCGCGCGACAGGAAGCGGTGACGCTTGTCCTTGGTGAAGTTCGTCTCATCGGCAACGAGGATGCGCGCGTTCGGATAGAGCGCGAGGAACTCGCGGGCCGCCTGCGCCAGACAATGGCCGGGAACGACGAGCATCGCCTTCGCGATCAGGCCGAGCCGGCGTTGTTCCATGACGGCGGCTGCCATCGTCATGGTCTTGCCGGCGCCGACGGCGTGGGCAAGATAGGTCGAGCCGGCCGATATGATGCGCCAGATGCCACGCTTCTGGTGTCCATAAAGAATAAAGGCGCCAGAGGCGCCCGGAAGTTTCAGATGCGAGCCGTCGAACGCTCTTGGCGCGATGTTGTTGAAGCGGTCGTTGTAGACGCGCGCCAGGCGGTCGGTGCGGTCGGGATCCGACCAGATCCAGCGTTGGAATTCGTCCTTGATCTTCTGCAGCTTCGTCTTTGCCGCCTCGGTATCGACGACATTGAGTACACGCCTTTCGCTGTCGCCGTCCTTGATGATGTCGAAGATCTGCGGCACGCGGCTGTTGAGCGCGTCAGTGAGAAGCTCGCCGGCATGTCGGCGGTCGGTGCCCCATTCGGAGGTCCCTGCCGCGATCCAGCCGAGTTGCCGCGCTTCCACCGTCCACGAGGCGAGCTCGGGCATGTGGTGGATCTTGATGTCGGCGGCCATCGTCTCCTTGACGAAGGCGACGATATCGGACGCCGGAATCCACGGCGCACCGAGCCGTGCGGTGATATCCGAGGGATTGAGATCGGTGGGCTGAACACCCTGCAACGCCGTGACGTTGCGCTCATAGTCCGGATCGAGCGCCGCGGCGGCCTCGGATGCCTTCAGCTTGTCGCGGACAGGGCCGGATAGATAGGCGTCGGCGGTCTGCCAGGAGCCATCGACGGGATCGCGAAAGATCGCACTTCCGAGCTCGGCGACGACATGGTCGCGCTCGCAATGCAACAGCTCTGCGATATGGTCGATGTCGACGCGGCCACGCTCGTTCAACACGACGGCAAGTGCATCGGCGGCGCTGGTGATCACCGGCGGGGCCGGCGGCGAGATCACGCGCTCGGTGAAGATCGGCCCGGGTTTGGCCGTGTTGGTCTCGAGGTCGTAGTCTTCAATCGAAGCGACCAGCCAGCAATCGGGATCGTCGAGGAAGGGCTGCAGGTTCGGTCGGCGATGGGTCTCGCGCACCTCGCCGGTCTCCTCATCCTCGGTCATCGCGACGGTCGTGAAATTGATCGGACCGAAATCGCGCACGAAATTCGACCAGGCGATGCGCAGCCGGACCTGCGCGTCCTTCCAGGGCCGGTCGAGCTCTTGCGCCTTCAAGACTTCACGAACGGCATCGCGGATCAGGATCAGCTTTCGGATGATCCTGACATGCTTCTCGGGGACTCCCTCGGCGCCGCGCCCCTTGCGGACCTTGACCGCGACCGGCTTGCCGTCGAGGACCTGCATGACGCCGTGGGCTTTGTCGGCGACGTAACTTCCCTCGCGCACATGGCGATCTGACGGAAGATCGACGTCGGTCGGATGGTCGGCGTCTTCGAGATCCTGATCAATCGCGTCCGGCTCACCGTCGTAGATCGCTTCCGGAAGGAGACGGAGCGCGTCCGAGAGGGCTTCGAAGAGCTTGTCGCCCTCGCGCGGCAGGCAGGTGTAAGTCTCGCCGAAGGGACCGGAGGCGAGCGCATGCGTTCCAAGCACGAACTCTGGACGCTGCGCAAACCAGCGGTTCACGCGGATCGCGCTTTCGTCCTGCGTTCCGGGCCGCACCTCTTCGACGTCGAGCCAGGTTTGGTCGCCCGCCGGCTCGCCCACCTTGCGCTTGCGGAAGAAGAGAAGGTCGACCACCACATCGGTTCCGGCGGCGACGCGGAAGCTTCCCTCTGGGAGACGGATAGCGGCGACGAGATCGGCCGACCCGGCGACATGTTCACGCGCCGAGGAATCCATCTTGTCCATCGTGCCGTGCGAGGTGACGAAGGCGGCGAGCGCCCCGGGCTTCAGCAGGTCGATGGCGCGTGCGATGAAGTAGTCGTGCAGACGCAAAATGAGCGAGCGATACGCCCGGTCCGATCGGACGGTGCGGTCAGAGAACGGTGGATTCCCCACCGCGAGGTCGAAGCTCGCGGGAAGCTCGGTGCGCGCGAAATCACCGGTGATGACGCGGGCCCGTGGCTGCAACAGGCGGACGATGCGGGCCGTGACGGGGTCGAGCTCGACGCCGGTGACATGGCTTACAACGCGCAGGTCCTCCGGCATCAGCGCGGGAAACAGGCCGGTGCCGATGCCGGGTTCAAGCACGCGTCCACCGCGCCAGCCGAGACGCTGCAATGCCGCCCAGATCGCGCGGACGATCAGCTCCGGGGTGAAATGGGCGTACTGCGTGCAGCGGGCGAGCGACGCATAGTCGAGCTCGCCGACGGCATCCTCGAGCGAGGCGCCGATCTCCTGCCATCCCTCGCGGAAATCGATCTCGCCGGGGCGGCGAAAGACGCCGTTCGCAAGATCGGAAGCACCGAAGCCCGTGAAGCTGATCAGCTGCTCCTGCTCCTCGCGCGTCGCATTGCGTTGATCGGCCTCGATCTCGGCGGCAAGGCGGATGGCGGCGATGTTGTCGCGCGCACGGTCTTTCCAGACCTTGGCGAGCGGGCGATCGCCTGCCAGGTGAAAGTTCGTCCCACGCGTGAGGCGCGCAGGCGCCGTGGGCCGCACCGCCGCTACGATCGGAATCGCGGGAGCGGGCGTCGAGGGATCGGGCTCATCGTCGTCATCGTTCGCGAACGTGCCGCCGAATGCGGTCACACCGAGACCGAGGCCCGACGAGAGGGCGGTATTGCCGAAGAGGTCGAGGGTGAAGGGGTCGTCATGCGCCATCGTGATGTCTCCTGTGATGAAGGCGCGCGGCATCGACCTGCCGACGGATGCCGGCGGGAGCGATGGTCGCGGGAGGTTGCGGAAAGAGCGAGCCGCACGGCCCGGGATGTCAGCGGCGGATCGGTGTGATCGACATGCTGTCGTCAGTCATCGCGATCGCGAGATGCGTGGCTTCAGGGGCCGCCGCGATCAGCGTCACGAGCATTTCGGCGTCGAGAAAGTCGATGCCGTCATCGCCGCCGAAATACTGGCGCTTGTAGTGCCAGTAATCGAGGTTGGTCGTCGGATCGCATTCCTCGGCATAGACGACGAGCGGACGCTGCTGCCCTTCGGCGAGCTTGCCGTTGGACATGATGTAGACGCCTTCGTCGCCGACCAGCCAGACGCCGGGCTTTTCGTCCTTGCCCGGCGTAAGGCCGTAATGCGGATTACGGAAGCCGCCGTTCATCAGGGCATCGATGCGCCCACGCGCGATCACGGCGTGGACTGCCGTCACGGGAAAGGTGAACATGGCAGCTCCTATGCCGCGATCGCATCGGGCAGGTAGCGCAGATGCACAGGCAGCTTCACCGCGATTTCCGCGTCTGTCAGCCGATCGAGCAGCCGGAAATCATGGCTTCGATCTTGGCCGTAGATGATCACGATGCGCTTGCCCCGCTCTGCGGCGGGAAAGCGCCAGTCCGCATAGCCGCGATAGGGGTCATGCGTGCTCGACCAGATGTGCTCGAGGCGCTCCTCGCGTGTCATCGCCCGGACCGGCCGCGACTCGCGTTCGACGATCGCGGCGCGCATCCGCTCCGGCGATTGCCGGTCGCCGAGATCGCAATAGCCGTGGAAATAGCGGATGCGTTCGTCGATCTTCAGCTCGAAGAAGACGCTCATGATGCTGCCGGTGAGAAATTCGCGCATGGCGAACATGTCGCCGCGCATCCACAGCGGCGGCAGGATCTCGAACATGTAGTCGTGCTCGGCTTCGCCGATCTCGAACCATTCGCCCGAATAAAGAGCGGTCGCGTTGTCCTCCACCCGGTTCGGTCGCTCCTTATGCCGATCGAACATGCGAAACATCTGCCGGCGGTCGGCGGCGCCTTGACAGACCTTGCGGATCGAAGAGGGGATCATGGTGGGCTCCTTTTAGCCTCGTCGGGCCGGAGCGCGGCTCGCCCTTCCGGTTCGCCATCCTCTTCAGCCCTTCTGACCCCTCCTTCGCGGCCGCCTCTCCGGCCCGGCGGGTCAAGGGCCGCGAAGCGGGCGAAGCCTCCCTTGACGCGCCGGCCGGGCATGCGGCACGTCATTCCTCCTTTCCCGTCTCTCCCTTTCCCGTCCTCCCATCCCGGCGCTGCTCGGCCGACCGGATCGCCGCGAGCGCGGCTTTGAACAGGACCGATCCTCTGTCTTCCGCGAAGTCGGCGGCTGCGACGGCCGCCACGCAGGCGACATGGATATCGTCGTCACCGATCGAATCCGCCGAGAGCATCGTGAGGGCCTCATCATGCGCGATGACCTCGCCGATCGTCGCGCGCACCTCGCTCTCGTCGAAGGACAGCAGAATGTGCGGGCGCGGCGCCGGCGCATCCGGAGCGGGACTTTCATACCGGCAAGGATCGCCTCCGCCTTGGCAACGGCCGAGGTGGCGCGCCCGGCCCAACAAGCGCTCTGCTTGGCGTCGCCCACGCCGCTCAGCATCTTGACCAGACCGAGCAGGACCTCGAAATGAACCGCCTTGCGCTGCACCGTCTCGTCGAAATGCGTAGGCACCCGCAGAGCCTGGCCCCGATAGGCACCGTCGGCCCCCACCCACGCGCCAGTGAGATAGGTTTCGCCAACTGATTCATAGTCGCGCTTTGCGCTCTCCCAATCATCGTCCTCAATGGCGAGGCGGCAGGCCTCAGTGAGGCTCGCAGCCTCATAGGTGCGATGTCGGTAGACCGGCAGGCGATAGGTCGACTCAATCGTAAACAGGGGCATGGTTCGTCCTTCCCATTGGTGTTTTCAAACACCGCCGGGTGGCCGCCTCTCCGGTGCGGAGGGTCAAGGGCCGCATAGCGGGCGAAGCGCACCCTTGAGGCTCCGGCCGGGTATGCGGCAGCGGACCTTCCCCTTGTCCTTCTTTCTGCCCGTTTCTGTTCGAAGGGCGCGATCAGAAAGTTGATTACGCGTGGGCGACAAGCCGCTGGTCAGAGAAGCGCGCCAGTAACGCCTTCAGGTCCTCGTTCCAATCGTCGCCGCGCGGCCGCGACCGGACGTAGCCGGCCCCAGCTTCGGCGGCGATCGCCTGGATGCGCTCGGCATAGACTTCACCTTGTCGATTGTTGTCGGTCGCGGCGACGAGACGGGTGTGGCCCGGCGCCGCGATGCGGCGAAGCGCCTCGTCGGTCACGGGCGACCAGCCGCCGCCGGTGCTGACATAGAGCGTGTCCGACCGCTGGACCTCGATCGTGGCAAGGCTCATGGCGTCGATCGCCGCCTCGGTCACGCAAATCCGTTCTGCGCTCGCCGGTCCGAAGCGGAAGAGCTCCTTGGCGCCGTCGGTCGCAAAACCGCGCCAGGTCGGCCCGCGTTCCTCCCAGCCGGTGAGTGCTCCGGACGCCGATCGATGCGCCGCCCACATGCTGCCGTGCGGTCCTTCCCGCAGGCAATCCAGGGCGATGGCGCGCCGGAGGACGTCGTCAGGGAGCGCCCGCTCGGCGGTGAGATAGCGCCAGGTCGTCGAACCGGGCCGCGGCCTGGGCCGTCGCTGCCAGCGCTCGGAGATCGAGATGGCCAGTGCCGGCCGCCGCAGGCGTATCCAAGCAGGCTGGCTCGGAACGAAGCCGATGAGACCAGCAAGCTGTTCGCAGGCGGCGACGAAGCCGTCGGCGCCGAGATGCTCGGCAAGATCGAAGATGTCGCCCTTCTTGGGCGAGAGCGGATCGAACCAGCCGCGCCCGTCGTGGATCACGATGATAATTTCGCCGTCGCCGCGCCTGAACTTCACCGCACGGCGCGTGCTCTCCTTCAGATCAACCTTCCAGCCTGCGGCTTCAAGGACGATCGCGCAGGTCACCTTCTCGCGCAGATTCTCGATTTCGTTCTTCTCCATCCATTCATCCGAGGCGCGCCAACGGCGCGTGCTCGCCCTTTCTTCGGTTGACTTTCCTCGTCCCGCACCTTGCGGAACACAACCGGCAAGCCGCGAAGCCTGCCGGATGCAAGGGCGCGCTGGCAAGAGATCCAAGACATTGGACGATCGGCGCGGCGAAGCCTCCCTTGCGTCCGGCGAGGCGCCAGCGGCACCGCTGGCCACCCCTTCGCGCCGGCCGCTGCAGGCGCGCGTCAGGGATGGCTGCCCGGCAGGGGGAAGACCTCTCCCGGGGGGCTTCAGCTCAGCCACGAGCCCGGCCCCGTCAGGGGAGACGCTCCACATCCCTCACACAAAATGGCCTCTAGGGGGTTGGCAAGCCAAGATTTATCGAAAGCATCTGGATGCCGAGCGAATGAGCGGTTATGAGTCGTGCGGGGCAGTACGCGCTGCCCTGGGGCTTGGAAAACCCCTGTTAGCGGTTGGCGCCGGCCGATACGGCGCCGCACTCCTTGACCTTATGGTCGGGGAGCCTGTGGCGTATGCAACAGGTTCTCCGAACTAAAGGCCACAGGGCCGTCTAACAGCGGTTTTCCAACTCCCCGATCACCAAGAGTCAGAGAGAGTTCGTTTGCGGGGGCGTACCGCGGAGAATTTCTGCGGGGAGATTTAGGTGCCCAAAGGCAAGGATCGGGGGCTACCATCTCTTGAGACACAAGCCGTCGCCGCGCACCGTGCCTATTTGGACGCATTAGTGGCCTGGGACGCCGCGCTGCACATGGCAACGTGTCCGATCTGCCGCCCGGAAGGGTGGTCCGAGGACGAGGGTTCGCGTCGCTGCGACACGGCCGAAATCGAGAAAGAACGCTGTCGACGGCTCTTCCGGGATCTTTGCGATGATCTCGGATATGTCCCAAGCGGTCATGGTCTTGCTTTACCTGACGAGAAACGGTCGTGCCGTCAGGCGGATAAACCTCATCAATCAACAGACATCGCTCTGGATCATCCAAGCAAAAAACGACGCGAACTATTGCGAGAGGCCCGAAGACTGATCAAGCCAGCAAAAGCTGAGTGGCTTGTTTTGTCTCATCCGGCTGTTGTGCCATCGGTAATCAAGCCACGGCACGCAGCGATTAGCACAGCGACGCGCCGCACGCTGAAAGTGCCATCGATTTCGTGGCAATAGTCGTTTGTGACCATACCCTGACGGCCGCGAGCGTGACTAACTCGGTTACAACTTAAGCCGAGGAGTCAGTCATGCTTGCAGTTATTTCGGGTGCGGATATGGATCGACATTCCGCCCTCATGAATCAGGTTTTTAGCCTTCGACATAAGATTTTTGTTGAAGAAAAGGGTTGGGAGCAACTGAGACAGCCCGATGCTCTCGAGCGCGATCGGTTCGATGACGCGCACGCGGTCCACCATATCTGCATGCGTGACGACGCGATCGTCGGTTACCAGCGTCTGCTGCCGACAACCCGCCCTCATCTTCTGACAGACGTGCTCGGCGACCTATGCCGACGCCCACCGCCGCGGGGTCCGCGTGTTTTCGAGTGGACGCGGTTCTGCGTTGCACAGGGTCACCGAGAAATGCGGCCTCGCGGCGACAGCCCTTTCCTTGAGCTTGCCCAGGGCGTCGTCGAATGGGGCATCGCAAACCGCGTCGACACCGTCACCGTTGCGATCGATTGGCGGCTGATGGTCATTGCCATGCAGTTGCGCTTTTTCGTTCGGCCTTTGGGATTTCCGGTCCGGATCGGCCGTGATGAGGTGGTCGCGCTCCGAATGTCCTTCAACCGCGAAACGCTGTCGACGATCCACGCAGCGCGCGGATGCACGCGCTCCGTCCTGGACAATGCGTCATGGCCGTCGGCCGCCTAGACCGAGCCTGCAATAGCTGAGGGACCAACAGTGATCCGAACTGCCGATACCAAGATTGTCGCGTCCGAGCTACATGCCCGATACGAACCCATTCGCGCGGTGGCGTTGATCGGGCGCACCCTGCAAAAGGCCTTGTTCGCCGGCCGCTCAGACGAAGTCGTTTTCTGGGCGCTCGTCCATGCCCATTATCGGGGCGGTGATCTTTGCGCCGCTGTCGAAGAGCAGCTAAACGCATTTTCGCGTTTCATCCTGCGCGACCCCACCGAGCTGAATTAGCCGTCATCTCAGATTTCCGTCGGCCCGACGATAATCGAAGCGGTCGAAGCCGATGGCGGGTTCGACGCGATCCCGGTGGAAGTCGGGAAATCTCCAGGACCGGTCGGCATTTGGACGCACACGTTCGACTGCTGGCCGGTGAAGCAGGAGACGTCGTAGCCGGCGCCCCGCAGCAGGTAGGTGCAGACGCTGACGCCGTTGCCATCCTTGACGTTGCGCGCGTTGCAATCGCCGCTTGCGACGTAGTTGGCGAGCTTGCCCTTTCCACCGCACCCGAACTGGCATGCCATCAGGATCGCGGATTGGTCGATCGTCGCGCACTTGCCGCCCGAACACACCTGCTGACCGACGATCGAAGTCAGGCCGTTGCTCTGCGCCTTCGACCACTCGTTTTGCTCGTACTGTGTCCACGCCGCGGTTTGCGCGGAGGGGTTGTTGAGAAAACTCTGGGCGCTACCGCTGTAATATTGTTCGAACGTCCCCGGGCAGAACTGGAAGGCGCCGAGGCATCCGAACTGGTTGGTCGTGCCGAAATTGCCTTCGCTTGCCGAGACCTTGGAGGCGAAGTCGGCACAGTTTGATGGAATACCGGCTGAGGTAAGATTCGCAGCCGATTCGCCGGCGAAGGCGACCGCGGCCGACAGGCAGAGAAACAATCCTGCGTCGACGAGCGACCGGCGCAATGGGCGAGACAACATCATTGTTTGCCTCCGTCGACCCCAAACTTAAAATCGCCGTTGACGAGCGTTTTGCCGTTGTCGCTGAGCGCGAAGGGACGGCGGGCAAACTCCTCGGTCTTTTTGTTGGAAGACAGGTCGGAAAACCGCGGGTCGTCGGGCGGCACGATCTGATGCATCATGTCGTCCACGACAACACGCCGTTCACCACTTGCGGCGATCCGCACGAGCCGCGTCGGGCAGGTACCCGACGAGCAGTCGTCATTCCAGATCTGCGAGATCAGCCACTCGCCGTCAGGCGTGCGCAGCTGATACTCGTGGATCGTCACTGTCCCCTTCGGATTGGGCGCGAGTGTATCGCCGGTCCAGATCTTGTCGGGATCGCTCGTTACGTTGCGATAGCTCGTCTTGTAGGAAAACGCGTTGTCGGCAGCGAGGCTCGGAGAAGCAAAAAACGCCAGCGCGGGGGTTGCGAGAATTATCAGGGCGGGCAGTCGCATGTTTGTCTCCTTGCGTTGGCGCCGATCGGTGCGCCGGGTCACCGGCTTATTGCATGCTGCAACCCCGCTATTGTCGGGGAAGTGGAACGTCGAATGAGCAGCCATCGACGGCCTCGTGGTTGACAAGCAGTCCCGTCTTGAGCGTCCGACGCGCGACGTCGTAGGACGCATAGGCTCCCGACGCGGCTGCTGTTGTCGGCGAGGGCTGGTCGAGCTCGAGAAAGCACGCCTTGCCACCGTCCATCGTGCGGACCTGCAGGCCCTCGTAGATGGCAATGCGCACCGGGCAGAGCTTCACGGCGGCCCCTGCCTCGGGGAAGGCGGCCCTCGGCTCGCACTGGCTGGCGGTATCGAGGATGCTGAACACGACCGACCGGCGGCTGCTCCAGATCACGAAATGCGCCTCGTTGGCCGGGGCATTCCCTTGCGAGAAGCGGCGGTCTCCGCGCTGCTCGTAATGGCGGTTGTTTTCGTCAATCGCATCCTTCCAGATATCAACATAGGTCGCCGTTGCGGGCGACGGGGTCTGAAGGTTCGCGTATGACATCGAACGCCAGGCACCGGGATCGGCGGTCGGGGTCTGGGCTTTTGCGCTCGATCCTTCCATAAGAACGAAACCTCCAACAAATGTCGCGGCAGCAATACAACATCTAATATATTGTATCAATGGCGAGCGCAGCCGGCGCATAAGTGGTCCCCTATTCGTAACGAGGCCTGCCCGGAAGCCACCGCCAGAAATCCTTAGGCGAGCGTTCGCGATTGCGCCACGCGACGCTCGACCTCGGCGGATAGACGGGCTGCATCGACCAGATGCGATTGTCGTAGTAGAAATTTGCCGTCTCGCGCATGACCCGGCGGCCGTCGGGATCAAGAAAGTCGGTCGCGCAATGCACCACCGGACCGCGATAGCGTGTGATGCGCGCGGTCAGTGCGTCGAGGGCGCCGGGTTTACATCCGAAGAGCCACACCGAGGCGGGATAGGCGGCGCCGGCAGGAGCGGAGGCAAGGAGCCGCAGATAGGCCGCGTTCGCCTCGGGCTGCGTCGGATATGCGGATCGCTCTGTCAGGATTGGGGCGAAGGTCGACCGGTCGGGCGCGTATTCGAGGCGGCCGGGGAAGACGCGCTCGGGCGTGTAGAGGGCGTCCGGTCCGGAGGGCGGGATGAGGGTCGCCTGGTCGCGTGCGGCGCAGCCGGCAAGCGCGACGAGCAACGGTAGGAAGGCAATCAGCTTTCGCGTGGTCATGGGGTCGCCTCGGCGCGCGCTGCCACATCCGCAGTCGCCTTATGGGCGGCTCGCCAGTCCCATGGCATCTGGAAGGTGCTCGACCAAAGGCCGCGATAGGCTTTTCGAGCCGCTGTTTCGGCGGCGGCATAATCTCGGATCACCGGCTCACCGTCCGCCGCGGGCGCCACAACGGCAACCCCGTCGCGCAACATGTCGGCCGCAAGATCGCGATGGCCGGCCGTGGCGCAGCGGGCGAGGCGCTCGCCTGGCTCGTCGCTGATGACCGTACAGGCGACCCAGCTGTTGAGGGTCGCCGTTACAAGCCAGGCTCTGACCATCGTGCCGCACGGCCAGGGCTGACGCCCGAGCGACGCTGTCTGTTCGGACGCGCACGCGTCGATCCCATAGAGGCGGAAAACCATTTTCGTTTCAATGTCGCGAAAGCGGGTGCCGTCGATGACTTCGACCCGCAGCGGCGGTAATTGCGCGGCAAGCTTCGGCTGATAGAGGCTTGCCGGATCAGCGCCGTTCTGCGCTCGGCACGGCAAGGCCGTGAGCGCCACAAGGCCAACGAGCGCCAACGATCCGGCCTCACGCAGCCGCATCGTCGCGCGTTCCGAGATCAAGCTTGTGGAAGACGCTCGCGATGATGTCCGTCGTGTAGACGGTCTCGCCGTCCTTGCCCTTGTAGGATCCATCCGCGATACGGCATTCGGCATAAACAGCGTCGCCCTTTGCCACGTTGGAGAGGGCCCACTCTGCGGACTTTTCGTTGAGGATCGTGACCATCACCCAATCGGTTTCCTCGCGACGCTCGCCCTTGCCGTCGGTCCACGCCCGATCGGTCGCGACGCTGATCTTCGCCGCTTTGTTGAACACTTTCGGCGCTTGGCCGACACGGCCGCGCAGGATGAACAAATTGGTGGTTCGCAAGGCTATTCTCCCTGGTGCGTTGATCGAGCTTATGGGGGCGGCGGCGATGCGCTCGCCGACGGCGAAGCCTGGCGGAGCGCGCGCAGAATGATGGCGTTCGGATCGGGAAGGTCGCGAAAGGCCCATAAGCCGGTATGGCTGTTCTGGGCGACACGTTGCGCCTCGAGATAGGGCGCATGCACTGCGGATCCGTCGGGCTTGAGCGCGGCAAAGGCGAAACCGGTTGCGATCAGCGCCGTGCCGAGATCGATCCGCGAGCCTTTTCCGGCTCCCTCGGTTCGCACGGCAACGCAGAAGACGAAGGCGGTCTTCGTCTGCGGTGCCTCGGCCGCCTCGTAACATTGCGGTTTGAGATCGCGGATCAGCGCGACAAGCATGGCGAGTGAGGCCTCGCCGCAATCACGCTTGATTCCATGGGCGTTGGTGAAGCTCGTGCCGCGAAGGCACGATTGGACACCATAGAGCCGATATGTCGTCCCGGCGTTTGACCAGCTGTCGCCAGTGTCGAACGCCGCGTCCGGTGGGACGGGAAACCAGCCTGGTGAAGCCACCTGCGCTGTGGCCGGCTCTCCCGCAAGGAGAGAGCAAAGCGCAAGAACGGCAAGTCGCGGGCTCGCCATGTCAATAACCCTTCAGCGAGAAGTAAAACCGCTGCGTGCCGTTCGCCGTCGAGATGTCGACGAAATAGGGATCGCTGCGTACTGCGCGCGAGGTGGTCGAATATTCGGTGCTGCAGTCGCCGTGGCCGCCGAAACAGACCCGCCGTGGTTTCGAGAAGTCGACGCAGAGATTGCCGTTCGCCGCCGGCGTCAATTCGCCGTTTCCGTCCGAACCGCCCTGGGCGGCCGTCATTCCAGCGGGGCAGGGCTGATACGGCTCATAGCCAAGACCGCTTGCATTGCCCTCGGGGCAGGTCGGCCAGCCGCCACCGTGCGCGAGCCGGCGAAAGAGGTCCTGCATCACCGGCACGCAATAAGGGATGCCTGACCAGCTTGGCGCGGTGGCGGCCGCGCACAGCAGCACTTTGCAGCCGAACGAGGCGTCCTGCGCCTGCGCCGCTCGCATGGGGACGAGCCCCAGCAGCGCCATCCCTATCATGACCAGATGTGGTGCCCGCTTCATCCTTCGCTCCCGAGGGCTCAGGTTGTGATCGATGTTTCTTCCTGTTGCCAACGTACCAACATTCAATATATTGTCTATTGGAAAATGGAGGCGGCTGGCATGGCGATTCGCGGCGTGGCGATCGGATTGTGTGTCATGGTGACGTATTCCGGGGCGTGCGCGCAGGATATCGCCGGGCCCCGCCAGCTTGCCGTTGTCGACGATTCAGGGCGCATCGTTCCGATGCCGACTGAGGATGCCGTGCCGCAGCGGATTGGCCGGATCACCCCAACGTCACCATGTGCCGACGCCAAACCGCTCAGTCCGGATGAGGCGCGCGCCCTTATCACCCGCGTCGCGACCGAGGAGAACTTCTTCCCCGATCTAGTGATGTCGGTCGCCAAGAGCGAAAGCCAATTCAACTCGACAGCTCTCTCCGACAAGGGCGCCTACGGCCTGATGCAGCTCGAGCCCGAGACGGCGCAGCGCTTCAAGGTCGATATCTGCGATCCCGCCGGCAATGTCCTCGGGGGCGTGCGCTTTCTCAGGGCGCTCCACGAGAAGTATCGGAATCCGTTTTTCATCCTCGCCGCCTACAATGCGGGCGAAGACGCGGTGGAAAAGAACCGTGGCGTTCCGCCCTTCCCGGAGACGGTCCGCTTCGTCGCACAGGTCATCAACGACTTTTACACGTGGCCAGCGCCCGGCGGTCAGGCCAAGCGTGACAGGCGGGCGCTCATTGCCGATGCGCCGGACCTGATCGAGCCGGGCACGCCGAAGTCAGCCCGATCACCCGTTGCCGCAGCGCCGACCGCAAAGGCGGGCTGGGACAACGGTTTCGTCATGCACATCGACTGAACGGAGGAACGGATGAAGTCATCGTTTGCACGCATCACACTGGCAGGATCGTTGCTCCTGGTCACGGCGGCCGACGCGTTCGCCCAATCGACGGGCGGCACGCTCCAGCCGGTTCAATCAACGCTTCAGCAACTCGTATCGACCCTGACGGGCCCGATCGCGACAGCGCTCGCCACGCTTGCCGTCATCGCCTGCGGCCTCTTCGCCTGGAGCGGGCGGTTGACGTGGGGCATCGCCGGCAGCGTCATCTTCGGCATCGTCCTGGTGTTTGGCTCGGCGCAGATCGTGCAATTCTTCCAGTCGGCGGTCGGCCAATGACGGAGGGCGAGCTCGAAGATCCACTCATCACACCTTTGGTGAAAGCCCTGACGCGTGCGCCGACGCTGATGGGCGTCCCATACATGTATTTCATGTTCAACGGCGTCGTTTCGAGCATTTGCTTCCTGGTCTCGCATAATCTTTTCATGCTGCTGGTCGCGATCCCGCTGCACCTTTTCGGCTACGTCATGACGCTCCGTGACGATCGCATCTTCGAGATCCTCTTCGTCAAGTCGACCAAATGCCCGCCACGCTCGCGGACCTTCTGGGCCGCCGATAGCTATTCGGTCTGAGGTGCGACGATGGTGGCCCGGGCACTGCTTGATGAACTGACCTTTGGCGCCGTCTCGCGAAGGGAACGGCCCGTCGCATCGCATGTGCCCTACACGCGGCATGTCGACGATCACATCCTGCGGACGAAAGACGGCCTCGTCCTGACGATCTTCAAGCTCGACGGCTATTCGTTCGAAACCTCCGACATCAGTGAAGTCAACGCGCGCCTGCTCGGCCGTAACGACGTGGTGCGAACGCTTGCGAACTCCCGCTTTGCGCTCGTCTCGCATATCATCCGCCGCGAGGTTCAGCCGCGAATCGAGTCGACCTTCGACAATCCGTTCTGCGCCGAGCTCGACGAGCGCTATAACAGCGCGCTCTCCAAGCGCCGCATGTTCGTCAACGATCTCTATCTGACGATCGTGCGCAGACCGCTGCAAGGGCGGGCCGGGACCTTCGATCTCATGCTGACCAGGCTCCTCGGCCGAAAGGACGAGGCAGGCGAGTCGGTTGCGCGGCAGACCGCCCTCAATGAGCTGCGCGACGTCGCGACCGCCGTGCGCGAAAGCCTCGCTGGCTACGGCGCGCGCCAGCTGCGCGTGGTCAATCGGGACGGCGTCTGGTTTTCCGAGCCCCTCGAGTTCCTCGTCCAGCTCCTCAATGGTGGCCTCTCGCGGCCGATGCATCTGCCCCGAATGGACCTTGCCGATGCGCTTTCGATGAAACGCATCTTCTTTGGTCGCAATGCGATCGAGATCAAGGGCGCGGGGCCTGCGGACAGCCGGTTCGGCGCGATGGTGTCGATCCGCGAATATCCGGCACAAACCGGACCGGGATCGTTCGACAATCTCCTGCGCGTGCCGCACGAATTCATCACCACCCAGAGCTTTGCGATCGTCGACCGGCCGGAAGCGGCAAAGCAGATCGACCGCGTCTCGCGCCAGGTCGACATGTCGGACGAAGCGGGATCGATCGTCGCCGACCATCTCGATGAAGCGCGCGACGAGTTGCTTGCATCCGAGGCGATTTACGGCGAGCACCACATGACCGTCATGTGTCTCGGCCGCGACCTCGCTGAGGTCGGTGCTGCCGTCACCGCCGCCGGCGCGGCGCTGACCGACCGCTCGGTCATCTGGGTTCGCGAGGACCTGAATTGCGAACCGGCCTTCTGGTCGCAGCTTCCGGGCAACTTTGCCTACATCGCGCGCAAGGGGGTGATCTCGTCGAAGAATTTTTCCGGCTTCGCGTCCTTGCACAACTATCCGAGCGGTCGCCCGAGCGATAATCATTGGGGGCCGGCGATTTCGGTGTTCGAAACGACATCGAAAACCGCGTATTACTATAACCACCATGTCCGAGACATCGGCAACTTCACGGTCGTCGGTCCGACTGGATCGGGCAAGACCGTCTTCCTGTCGTTCATCGCGGCGCAGACGCAGCGGATCGTGCCGCGCCCCAAACTGGTGTTCGTCGACAAGGATCGCGGGGCCGAGATTTTCATCCGCGCGCTCGGCGGCCAGTACGAGACGCTCGTGCCCGGCGAACCCACCGGCTTCAACCCATTGTCGCTTCCCGACACGGCTTCCAACCGGGAATTTCTCTACCAGCTCTTCGCCTTCATGCTTCGGCCGACCAATGGCGGCGACCTGTCGGCCTCCGAGGAGCAGGTCATCCGCAACGCGATCGCAGCGGCGCTCTCCGCCGGTCCCGACGGCCGGACGCTGAAGGCGTTTTCGACACTCCTGCGTGGTCGCATTCGCGCAGGGGAAGGAGACCTTCTTGCGCGGCTCGAAACCTGGATGAGGCTCGATCAGCGCGGCTGGTTGTTCAACAACGACGAGGATCAGTTCTCGATTTCCAGCGTGTTCGGCTTTGACATGACTCGCGTGCTCGACGATCCGGTCATCCGCACCGCGGCGCTGATGTATATCTTCCACCGGACGGATGAATTGCTGACCGGCGATCCGGTGATGATCTTCCTCGACGAGGGTTGGCGGCTTCTCGATGACGACGTGTTCGCCTTTTTCATCCGCGACAAGCTCAAAACCATCCGCAAGCAGAATGGCATCATCGGCTTCGGCACGCAGTCGGCCGCCGACATCGTTCGCTCCAAGGCCTCGAATACGCTGATCGAGCAGACCAGCACCAACATCTTCTTCCCCAATCCGAAGGCCGACGACGAAAGCTACAAACAGGCCTTCCGGCTGTCGGGCCGCGAGGTCGCGTGGATCCGCTCGACCGCGGCCGAAAGCCGTTCCTTCCTAATCAAGCACGGACGCGACAGCGTCGTGGCGCGGTTGAATCTCGCGGGCATGCCCGATCTCATCAAGGTGCTGTCGGGACGGACTGAGACGGTTGCGGAACTCGATGCGATCCGGGCGAAGGTCGGCGACGACCCGTCGGTCTGGCTGCCGATTTTTCTGGGGAGGAGCGAGCCATGAAGCTCACGACAATTCTTGCGGTCGTGCTCGTCGTCGGCGCCGGCACGCCTGCGTTCGCCAACATCCCGGTCAACGACGCGGCGCAGCTGACGCAGAAGTCCGACACCGCAAGCACGACGATCAAGCTGGTGCCGGTGACGACTCAGCGCAAGGAGGCCAATAGCGGCGTCAAATGCGCGGTAACGACGGGCAAGAAGGCCAGCGTTACCAATCCGACGGTTCAGCCGCAAGCCGGCGCGGGCGCGCAAACGATCCACTCGCATGGTCCCGACATGCCGCTGACGAAGGACGCGACCGCCCAAGGCGCTGCGCTCAACAGCCAAACCCTGTTCCAATCG
>NZ_HG326656.1:19591-24969 GCF_000308295.2 Afipia birgiae 34632 | reverse complement strand
CGCACGCCTGCAGAACAATCTCGTCTGGAACAATGTCATTGCCTCGGCGAACCTTTGGGTCACGGCGGTAAACGCGCTCAATCTGGCCCAGACCAGCGACATGAGCCGCACCGCCATGGGGATGCGCGCGACGACAAGCCCTCAGACGACCACGCAGGGTCCGGCCTGCCCCGTGGGCACGATCGGGACGGGCACGGCGAGCGATCCCTGCCGTTCTCCGTCGACCTGCCAGACCGACCCCGCCGGGCGCCACGCCCGATCCAGCCTGCGTGAGCGCCCGCTATGTCGATACGAACAACAACGTTCTCTTCTATCTCGCCCAGATCCAGAACGCGGCAAACGCCGCAGCAACATCGAATGGTCGCTAGGGAGGTTCCGATGCGCGCTCTTTTCGCAACAGCATTTCTTTTCACCACCCTCGGATTGGCGCCCGCGCGAGCGCAGGTTCCTGTAATCGACAACGCCAATCTCGCGAAAGCGCAGCAAATCGCAAGTGACACCAAATCGATCCTGACGGCCGATCAGCAGATCATGCAGTTCACGCAAAAGACGCTTGCCGCGGTGACCGGCGATCGGTCCTCGCAAGCCCAGGGATCGCTGGCGCAGATGGCCCTCGGCGGCGGGTTCACCATGGCGCAGGCGCCCTCGCTTGGCTCGGTGATCTCCGGCGGAGCATTGTCTTTCGCCGGCATGGGCTCTGGCTCCCAGAACATCGTCTCGACGCTGATCAACGGTCTTCAGCTCGTCCAGACGATCACCGGATTGGCCAATGGCCAGAGCCACGCGGTCGATACCGCCTACAAAAATTCGGTCAACGTCGCGGCGACGCTGTCGGGCTTGATCAACTCGACCCAGAGCGCGGTTCAGACGCGCTCGCAGGCCTTCACCCAAGGTGGCCAGCAAATCGGCAGCGCCCAGGACCTGAAGGGCAGCGTCGACCAGAACACGCAGGTCCAGATCCAGACGGGTCAGACCGTCAACGAGCTGAATGGCGTCGTGAACAATGCCGCGGCTGCTGCAAACCAGGCCAATCTCGACCGGATCGCAGCGGAGTCCTCGGCCGCTCGCGCCATGAAGTTCACGCAGTGATGTAGGGGATGGGGCTTTGTCACCACGTTTTGTTGTCGTCGCTATTGTCGTCGCACTCGCCGTTGGACTTGTCGCCGGACGCGCGATTTTCAACTCACCGCATCCGAGCCCCATCAACAATCCCACTGCGGCGGCGCAGGACGATGCGGCCGCCGCCGCTTCCCGGGCGATGACCTTTACCCAGCCGAAGGCGCCGGCCAAATGACGACAATCGCCCGCTATTGCATTCTCGCCTTGGTGGCAATCGCGCTCGGCGGCTGCGCCTACAAGCCGTTGAAGGCGCCCTGTTCGGCCGACGAGGCCGGGACGCCGCTCGCATACACAGACAGCCCCTCCCACCAGGTCCCGGCGGCGTTCACAGCGCTCGACAGCTGCGGCCCAATGCGGCCGATCTGAGGAGCACGATGGGCAACACCTTCAACATCACCTCGCTCCTGCAGTCGGTTGACCAGATCGGCCAGAATTACGTTCAGAGCGCCTACCAGGCGCTGTCCAACGCCGCGACCTCCGGCGGTGCGACGAGCGCCGCCGGCCTCCTGCTGACCCTATACGTGATCTTCTGGGGCGTTGGCATCTGGCAGGGCACGTCCACTGGCGGGCCCGCCGATCATGCCTTCCGGCTGTTCCGCGCCTTCATGATCTACGCGCTGGCGACCAGCTGGAGCGACTTTCAGACGCTTGCCTATAACGCCTTGAACAGCGGGCCCTCCGCGATCGGCAACGCGCTCCTGAGCGTCGTCACCACGCCGAACAACACAGGAACGGCTGCAAACCTCACCTCGGTCAACGGCGTGCAGTCGGCGCTACAGAACATGTGGGACACGACAAACTCGGCGACCGAAGCTTTCCTCCAGAACGCCGGCATCACGAACTGGGGACCGTATATCTTTGCCGCTGTTTTCTACGTGGTGATGGCGATCCTGATCGGCTTTGCCATCTTCCTCATCATTCTGTCGAAGCTTTTCATGTGGCTGCTGCTCGCGCTCGCTCCGGTCTTCGTCATCCTTTTGCTGTTCGGCGCCACCTCACGCTTCTTCAGCGGTTGGCTAAGCTCGATCGCGCAATACTTCGTGGTCCAGGTGCTCGTCTACGCCTTCCTCGCCTTCTACGTCTCACTCATCCAACAGTCGATCGACGCGCTGAACGGCGTCGCCAGTTCGAAATCGGCAACCT
The DNA here is from genome assembly GCF_000308295.2 of Afipia birgiae 34632. Lineage (GTDB taxonomy): Bacteria > Pseudomonadota > Alphaproteobacteria > Rhizobiales > Xanthobacteraceae > Afipia > Afipia birgiae. The sequence goes on along the minus strand of NZ_HG326656.1, from coordinate 22,707 downwards.
GGGCTACGATCGGTCCCGTGGTCCTGCTGGCGATCATCGGCATCCTGCTACTCAGCCAGATCAACAACGTCGCGGCGGCCATCGCTGGCGGCGTCCCGATCTCCTCACCACGGGTCGGCGCAGTCCTTGCGACCGCGACCGGCTTCCGGTTCGGTGTTGCTGCGAACCGTGCCCGGCTGGCCTTCCGCAATCCCTTCAACCCGGCCTCAGTCTCGCGGCGTGAAGAACTCGCTTCCCGCCAGCGCGCGCGTGTCGGCCTGCGCTCGGCCTCGTGGGCGCAGTCGGCGGAATTCCGGCGGCTGGCCGATCAGATTCGCAATTCGGCCTCGACGCCGACACCAGGCGGCGGAGGGAGGCCATGAGCGACACGACCGCCCCTGAACCGAAACGTGTGGATCCCCGCTACTATGTCGAGGGTGCGACCTGGGAACAGGACATTGCGCGGCGCAATCGCAATTCGCGGGCGCTCGCCTGGATCGTCGCCGCCGTGATGAGCGTGGTCGCCGTCGCGGCGCTTGGCGTCCTTGCCTTGCTCGTCCCGCTGAAGACCTACGAACCGTACATGGTAGTCGTCGACAAGACGACGGGCTTCGTCGAGGTCAAGCGTCCGATGGCCGAGGGCGCACTTACCCAGGACGAGGCCGTCACGATGTTCAACGTCGTGCGCTACATCAAGGCGCGCGAGACTTACGACCCCCGTGCGCTGAAGGACAATTTCGATCTTGCCCAGTTGCTCGCCACCGGCGACGCCGCACGTGAGCTGACCGAAATCTATTCGCCCGCCAACCCCAACAATCCGGTCAAGCTGCACGGCACGAACACCGAGATCGCCGTCAACATCAAGTCGGTCACGTTTCCGAACAACCGCACGGCGCTGGTCCGGTTCTCGACGGACGAAAAGTCGGCGACCAGTGTCGTGACGCGAAACTGGGTCTCGCTCGTGCGCTTCCGCTATAGCGGTGCGCCGATACGCAACGAGTGGCGCTTCGACAACCCTCTCGGCTTCCAGGTTCTGGAATATCGCCGCGATCAGGAGTCCGCGCCGTCTCCCGGCACGGCCGGAGCGCAGCAATGATCACGCGTCTCCTTGGCACTGCCCTTGCCCTTTGCCTTGTGACCGCCCCCGCGCTGGGGGAGGCTCTTCCGCGACCGGGGCGGACCGATCCGCGCGTGCGCGACGTCGTCTACAACAAGGATAATGTGACGGCGATCGACGCCAGTTACGGCACGTCGACGATGATCCAGCTCCAGGCCGACGAAAAGATTGAGACGCTGGCGCTCGGCGACTCGGTGGCCTGGAAGGTCGAGCCGAACCGCAAGGGCGACATTATCTTCGTCAAGCCGGTCGAGAAGAACGCGCAGTCGAACCTGAACGTCGTTACCGACAAGCGCATCTACGTTTTCCTGCTGCGCTCGAACACACGTCCGGCAACCAATCAGATTTACGCCGTGCGCTTTCGTTTCCCCGAGGACGAAACGAATGCGAAGCTGCTCGCCGAGGCCAAAGAGCGGGCCTCGAACCCCAATCTGGCCAGCCTTAACATCGCCAACGCGAACAGCGACTACGGCTACAAGGGTTCGTCGGCAAACAAGCCCGTCGCAGTCTTTGACGACGGCACGAAGACGTGGTTCCGCTTCGAGGGCGAGACCCCGGCGATCTACATCGTCGATGCCGACCGCAACGAAAGCCTCGTCAATTTTCGCACCGAGGGACCCTATGTCGTTGTCGACAAGGTCTCGCCGCAGTGGACGCTGCGCAACGGCCAGGAATCAACCTGCATCTTCAATCGCCGGCTGACGAACATCCACGAGCCGAACGGGCTCGAGCCCTATGCGCCGCAGCGCGTCGGCATGGCCGCCAACGAGGGAGGGTGACGGGCGATGCCGACGCCTGATGATTATCGTTCATTCGAACTCGAGGCTTCGGCCGCGACTTCCGTGGCGCGCGGTAGCACGACCGTCAGCCGGTTCCTGAAATTCGGCATCCCGCTCGGCGCCGTTCTCGTCGCCGGATGGATGATCTACAATTCGACCAAGCCTCGCCCGACCAGCATGACGACACCGGACAAGGAGGACTTTACGACGACCCAGTTCCCGGCGCCGTCGCTGTCGACACCGCGCCCACAAACCGATCAGGGAACGATCGTGATTCCCAAGGCGCCGGAGGCGCCACCTCCTCCTCCCGTGCCACCGCCCGTCACCATCCAGCCGCCGGCGCCGCCCGAGCCGCCGCTCGCGATCAGTCCGCCAAACGACGACGAGGCTCGCCGGCTCGCCGAGCTCGAACGGCAGCGTCAGGAGGAAGAGGAGCGCCGAAAGTGGGAGCGCCTCCGCGCGCCGCAGGTGATCTCCGACAATGCCGCGGCGGCCGCCGCCGGGTCGGTCAATCCCGACAGCAGTGGCTCCGCAAACGCCGCTCAGCCGGACGATGATCCGAACCGGCGCTTCCTCGCCTCGGTGTCCGCGGCCGGCGTCGACACGGCACGTGCTACCAAGAACCCTCGCATCGATGCGCTTGTCGCGCAGGGAACGATGATCCGCGGCGTTCTCGAAACGGCCGTGCAAAGCGATCTGCCAGGCATGGTCCGCGCCGTGGTGACCGAGAACGTATGGTCGTTCGACGGGCGCCGCGTGCTTATTCCTGCCGGCACCCGTCTCGTCGGCGAGTACAAGTCCGGGATTTCGCAGGGCCAGACCCGCGTCTTCGTCGTTTGGACGCGTCTTCTTCGCTCCGATGGCGTTTCCGTGCAGCTCGGCTCGAACGGCACTGATGACCTCGGTCGGGCCGGTAACGCCGGCGTCGTCGACAACCATTACGTCGAGCGGTTCGGCGCAGCGATCATGCTCTCGGTCGTCGGTGGCGCGGCGCAGTTCTTAAGTTCGTACGGCCAGAATTACAACAACACCAACGGCACCGGGACGATCATCACAACGACCGATCCGGTCACCGGGGCGATCACCCAGACGCAGACCGGCGTGAACCAGAACCAGCTGAGCCTGCAGGCGCGCCAGATCGCCGCCCAGAACGTCTCGCAAACGCTCACCAACATCGCGCAGGAGGCGCTCCGCAACTCGATCAACATCCCGCCCACGATCTATCTCGACCAAGGAACGCG
>NZ_HG326656.1:0-19574 GCF_000308295.2 Afipia birgiae 34632 | reverse complement strand
ACCAACATCGCGCCAGAGGGTCGCTCCGTCAACCTCGATCAACATCCCGCCCACCGATCTATCTCGACCAAGGAACGCGGATCATCGTCTTTGTGCGCCGGGACCTCGACTTCTCTGCCTTCTATCCAGATCCGGTCAAGGAGGCCCTCCAGGAGATCAAACGTGAACGCGCCGGCCAGAAGCCTGACGGTCTTCATTGACCGAGCTTTGGAGCCGGTACGCCGCTGGCTCGAGGATGACCAGATCGTCGAGATCTGCGCGAACGGTCCGGGCGAGGTCTGGGTCGAGCGCTTCGGTCAGGCGGCCATGGAACGGCACGCCGTCGAGCAGCTGACCGAACAGGCGATCCGCCACCTCGCCGAGCGCGTCGCCGGCCATTCCGGCCAGAGCGTCAACGAGGAGCATCCGCTGCTTTCCGCTGCGCTTCCGACCGGAGAGCGATTTCAGGGCGTGATCCCGCCCGCAACGACCGGTGGCGGCGGCTTTGCCATCCGCAAGCAGGTCATCAAGGAGATGCGGCTCGATGACTATCGCAGGCTCGGTTCGTTCAAACAGGTGGAAACGGCGGGCGAGGGCGCGCTATCGGATATCGACCGCCAATTGTGCGAGCACCTCGATGAAGGCCGCATCGAGGAGTTCATCAGGCTTGCCGTCGTCAGCCGGTATTCGATTCTCCTTTCGGGCGGCACGAGCTCGGGCAAGACGACGTTTCTCAACGCGATCCTCAAAGAGGTGCCCGAAGACGAGCGCATCATCACCATCGAAGACACGCGCGAGGTCAACCCGATCCAGAAGAACTATCTTCCGCTCGTCGCGTCGAAGGGGGACCAGGGCGAGGCGCGCGTCACGGTTGAGATGCTGCTGCAGGCGTCGCTGCGGCTCCGACCCGACCGCATTTTTCTCGGCGAGATCCGCGGTTCGGAAGCCTATTCCTTCCTCCGCGCGATCAATACGGGGCATCCCGGCAGCATCACCACGGTCCATGCCGACAGCCCGGCCGGTGCTTTCGAACAGCTCGCCCTCATGGTGATGCAAGCCGGTCTTGGACTTCGACGTGAGGAGATCGTCGCCTACATCAAATCCGTCCTGCCGATCGTCATTCAGCAGACTAAGGTCGGCGGTTGGCGGGGAACCTCCGCGATTCACTTCTCGCGCATGGCTGAGTGGCGGGCCGAGCGCGAAGCGGGGAGGGACCATGGCGCGCGTCACAGCCTTTAGGATCGGCGTCGCGATCATCTGCGCGGTCGCGTTCTGGCTGCTCTGGAGCCTCGCCTACGAGATTGCCGTGGGCCTGCGTTGGGCGCCAACCCGATTTCCGAGCGAGGGCGCGACGCGATGGGCGCTGCTGCGCATGCAGAACGCCCACCGGTCGACGGGCTTCTTTCTGATCGCCTGGCAGCATTTCTACGAACGTGTTCTATACGCGCCCACGCGGATCGAGGCGGTCATCCGTGCCGGCTACGCCGCAGGGGCGGTATTGGCGCTCGCAACTGGCGGCGTAATCTTCGGCATCGTGAACCGGCGGCAGATGCCTTATGGCGCAGCGCGATTCGGCACATTGATGGAGGCCGACAAGCAAGGGCTGACAAAGAAGCAGGGGATCATTCTCGGCACATTAAACGGCACCACGATCCGTTCGGATGAACCAGCGCACATCCTCGTGGTCGGTCCCTCGCGCTCGGGCAAGGGCACGGGATTCGTCCTTCCGAACGGGTATCTCTGGCAAGGATCGGCCGTCTTCTTCGATCCGAAGCGCGAGAATTTCGATGCCTTGGCAAACCATCGGCGCGCGATGGGCAACAAGGTCTTCATGTTCTCACCCGGTTCGCCCGACACGCACCGCTACAACCCGCTCGACTTCGTTCGCCGTGACGAGCGCATGGCGACCGACTGTCTGGTGGTCGCCTCATTCGTCATCCCAGAGAAGGCCGACGACACCTGGGCCGGCGCCGGCCGGCTCCTGCTTTCGTCGTTGATCGGCTATGTGCTCGCGTCGCCGCTCACCAAAGATGCCGAGCACATGCGCACGGTCGCGCGCATGACGACGACCGGCAAGGACATCTCGACGGTCCTCAGGGCAATCGTGAAGACGGAGCGCCAGCACCTGCCAACCTGGGTCGTCGATAGCTTCAACCAGTACATCGCGCTTGAGCCGGAGACGCGAAACAGCGCGGTCTTCAACGTCAATATGGCGATGAGCCTGTGGAACAACGGATTGATCTCGGCGGCGACGGAAACGTCGGACTTCGACATCCGAGAGCTCCGCCGCACTCCCATGACCATTTTCATCGGCTGTACGATCGCCGAGCTCTCCATCTTCCGGCCGCTGATCCGCATTCTGTTCCAGCAGATCCACGACCTGCTGATGGAGAAGATCCCCGGCGCCGACGAGCCGCATCAGGTGCTGCTCATGCTCGATGAGTTCTACCACGTCGGTCGCATGGATTCGCTGATCTCGAAAATCACGATCTCGGCAGGGTACGGTTTCCGGATGGCGATCGTAATGCAAGACATCGCGCAGCTCGATGAACTGTATGGGCGCAGCACACGCGTCACGACCGTTTCGGGTTCACAGATCAAGCTCTTCATCCAGATCAATGACCTCGACACCTCCGAATTCGTCTCTGAGATGCTCGGCGAGACCACACAGGTCTACAAGACACCTGTCATGCGACCGGGGCAGGGCATTTTCGCGCCCCGTGTTTGGACGCCGCATTATACGCCGCGGCCGTTGCGCAGCCCGCTCGAGCTGCGCGAGATGTCGGCCCGCCTGTCGATCTTGATGGTGAAGAACTCGCCGTCGTTCGAGCTGACCAAGATCCGCCACTATCTCGATAAGCCATACCGGGCCTTCCATGAGGCAGCGAAAGGATCTCCGCCGTCGCTGCCGAGGCTCAAGGAATGGCAGGATGAGGACTTGTCGGGCGCAATCGCGCCGCGGCCAGACTCCGAGGCAGAGTCGGTCAAAGAGGCTGCTCCGGCCAAGCCCGCAATCATGAAAAAGGGAACAGCTCAGGGCCAGCAGCGCAAGACGCCAGCGCGACGCAAGAAGGGCACGGCGGCGCCAGCGGCGGACAGCGTGGTGCAGCCGGAGCAGAAGGACCCACCCTTAGCGCTCACCCCTCGCCGTACAGCGCCGCGTCCCGTCGCGAAGTCGCTTTCACTTGGCGAGGCCCCAGCCGTGCCGGCTGGCGAAAGTTGTGATTTGCGTGAAATCCTCGCAGCCGCAACAGACGGTCAGGATGAGGAATTCAGCTCGATGATGAAGGTCCTGCGTGCGGAGTCTGCCCCCAAGATGCAGGCTGCGGTCGATGCGCTCCGTTCTCTCAACGAATCGTTCGGCGACGATGAGGGGCGGTCCGAATGAAAGCGGGCATGCGTAGGGCGGGCGCATATCCTTGTGACGTCGTGAGGATAAGGGCTCCTGGCAATATGAGCCTTATCATTGTGCCGAGAAGCATCTGCCCCAGGCGGACGTTACAGCGCATTGCCTGCCATCGGCTGCCTGCCTGCCCAGATCGTTGCGATGATCGAAATGATCGCTGGTAGCGTCACCCCCGGGAAATCGGTTGCAAGATTTTCTGCGCCGCAGATTCCGGCCGCAACCTCGGTGAAATGGAAGATGGCATGGCCGGTCAGCCAGATGGCTGCTGCGCCCCAGAAGCCAAATCGGCTCTCCGGCCGCACAACACCCGTGATGAACGCAACGCCGATCAAGACGTAGAGCATGCCCAGATCGCGCACGAGATGCTGATTGAAGAAGCCAGTGCGGGCGACGCCCGGCACTTGGTAGAACCAAGTCTCGGGGAACGCCACCATCAGAATGCCGTTGGCACCGAGAAGAACCCCGAGGATCGCCACGAGAACGAGGACAATCCATTTAATCGCGTCGCTGCCGCTCATTTGCCAACCGCGAGCACGGCTTCAGGCGTCTTCCTGAACGCGATAGCCATGCGGTTAAAGAGATTCATCAGACCGACCACGATGGTAAGATCGACCAACTCCTTTTCGCTGAATACGCCCGCCGCTGCTGCAAAGTCCGGATCGGGAATATGGGTCTGCGCGACAATAGTCACCGATTCACACCAGGCGAGTGCCGCTTGCTCTCGGTCACTGAAAAGCGCGCGCGCCTCGCGCCACACCGGGATCAGTGCGACTTTATCGGCTTTTACGCTCATCTTCAGGAGCGCGCGTGTGTGCATGTCGATACAGTAGGCGCAGCCGTTGATCTCGCTTGTCCTGAGAAAGATCAACTCGACCAACGTCTCATCCAGTCCGCATTGCTTGACATAGCTATAGACACCACCGAGCGCCTTCACGCCGTCCGGCGAAATCTTCATGTAGTCCAGTCTGGTTCCCATCGAATACCGTTCTTATCGGGGTGCATGCGAGGGGAAATCCTCGCCTTGCAATCGTTGGGAGACGTATGTCGCACGGCGTCGCCTGGCTGTAGGACCAAGAAGCTTCGATCGGACTGGACCGGGCACCGCTCGGGCCAAACGATCTCGACACGAGCTCCGCCGGCACACCGCGCCGAGCTGCGCTATGCCTCTGGGATTGTTTAGACTTTTCTTCCCATAGCGCTGCAATTTCATGTCGCCGAAAGGCGTCCACCCCGGGCATGGTGCCCGGCCTTTGGTCCAGTCGGATTGGGGCTTTCCGGACCTAATGCGGGCCGAGGCGCGGCGCTAATCCTCAGCGATCAAGTAGACGTAGCAAGGAACCGTCATGCCAGAACACACCGCCGCAGCCGCCATGCCATCGAGGACAATTCTTCGCGGCGCCTCAACTCCCGACGAATTGGCAGCGTGCTTTCCGGTGATCTCTCTCTTGCGGCCAGCGCTCAAGGACCCGGCCGAGTGGGTGGAGCGGGCATCGGGTATGGCGACGGACGGCTATCGCGTTCTCGCCGCATGGCAGGGGACGGAGGTGCTGGCAGTTGCCGGCTACCGCACGATGGAGAATTTGATCCACGGCCACTTCCTCTATGTCGACGACTTGGTCACCGCCCAAGACCAACGAAGCAAGGGACTGGGTGCGGCTTTGCTGGCTGAATTGTCGGCGGTCGGCAAGGACGCGCATTGCCGACGGCTGGTTCTCGACACGGCTGCGACGAATACCAATGCACGTCGCTTCTACAAGCGTGAAGGACTGCTAGACGCCATCGTCGGCTTCTACAAGCCTTTGGGGGACGCGTCATGAACATCCTCCATATCGATTGCAGTCCAAGAGCGGGTTCGCACAGCAGACAGCTTTCGGCCGGCATCGTTGAGCGGCTGCTTTCCATCAAGCCTAATGCCAAGATCGAGCGACGGGATCTGGGTGCCGAGCCGCTTCCACACGCGGATGCCCAATATGCTGCGGCTTTGGCTTCGCCGGCAGCACTCAAGGCAGCTCCAAGTGACGCCGTTAGGTTGTCGGAAAAGCTGATCCGAGAAGTCGAAGCGGCCAATGTCATCGTCATTGGCACGCCAATGAATAACTTCACCGTTCCCTCAGTCTTTAAGGCATGGATCGACCAGCTCTTGCGTGTAGGCCGGACGATCATGCCGACGCCGGCGGGCAAGGTCGGAATGCTGAATGACCGCCCTGTTTTTATCGGTGTCGCTTCAGGCGGCGTGTTCAGCGGTGCGGGTGCCAATCAGCCGGACTTCCTGTCCCCGTATCTTTCGGCTGCCTTTGAATGCATTGGGTTGAGGACGCTGCAGTTTGTTCCCGTGCAGGCTACAGCATTTCTCGATCTGAGCCAGGCAGCGAAGGCACGAGAGGCAGCTCTCTCGGCCCTCGACCTGAGCAAGATCGGAGGTGCTCGATGAGTGGCGACATTACGCGTCGTCGCGTGTCCCGACGATCGCTCGTGATCAACATTGGAGCGGCGACGATCATGCTGTCGCTCCCGCGTGCGGAAACAGCTCAGGCGACAGCGCGCCCGGGGCAAACTTCTGGAGATGGCAAAATGATTGTTGGGATGGTTGTTTTCGAGGGGTTCGAACTGCTCGATGTATTCGGACCTCTCGAAATGTTCGGCAGCCTCCGCGACCAGGTTCAGATTGTCATGTTCGCCGAACGCTCTGGCCAGATCGCAAGCAGCGCTGGACCCGCAGTCGTGGTGGACGCCAGCTTCGCCAATGCGCCATCACTTGATGTTCTCATGATCCCGGGCGGGATCGGAACCCGCCGTGAGGTCGACAACAAATCCTTCATTGGCTCGGTGAAGGCGCTCGCACAGGCGACACCGCACGTCGCCTCGATCTGTACCGGCGCCGCGATTCTCGCCAAAACGGGATTATTGAACGGAGTGCGTGCGACCACGAACAAACGTGCGTTCAAATGGGCGACGAGCCAAGGCCCCGAAGTTCAGTGGGTTCGCAAGGCCCGATGGGTGGAGGACGGGAAGTATTTCACGTCCTCTGGTATTTCCGCCGGCACCGACATGGCATTGGGCCTCATTGCGCGACTTTTTGGGCCCGAGAAGGCGCAGAGCATCGCGAACGGTGCCGAGTACCGTTGGAATAACGACTCCTCGGATGATCCTTTCGCCAAGCTCAATGGGCTGGAAGACTGATCGGCGAAGCCATTGGTAGCATGTCATTGCACACCGAAACTCCTCTCAGGCCGGCAGCGACCGGCATTGCATTCCGGGTGCTGGCTTTGGTCGGACGCAACGAGGTGCAACAAGAACGAGGTCTCGCGTCCGCGCCGAACAGATTGTTCGCGGGATTATTTCGGACCGCCACACGAGGACGCTACACCGGCCGCTGGCCACTTGGGACGCTTGGTAGGGAGCAGGGTGCTCGGGGTGCGCCAATGAACGTGTTTCTAGCGGGTGCCACCGGCGCCATCGGTCGCCCTCTCGTCAGTCTTCTTCGCGATGCCAGCCATTGCGTCATTGGCACCTCCCGCTCCGCGGCAGGAAAGGCAACTCTGGAGGGCCTGGGGATCCAGGGCATGGTGGTTGACGTCTTCGATCGAGAGACGCTGGAGCACGCCGTCCTAGAGGCGAAGCCGGACGTCATCATTCATCAATTGACCGATCTGTCAGGCGGCACGGATCCGCAATCTTTGGAGCGGAATGCGCGTCTGCGACGAGAAGGCACGGCAAATCTCACTCATGCGGCGCGCGCGGGCCGCGTGAAGCGACTGATCGCGCAAAGCATCGCGTGGGCCTACGCGCCGAAGGAGCTGCCCTACTATGAAAGCGATCCGCTCGATGAGGAGGCGGACGGTCTTCGGGGGATCTCCGTCCGTGATGGGGTCGTGCCGTTGGAACGCAGTGTTCTGCGACAGGCAGAAGTCGAGGGCGTCGTGCTTCGTTATGGGCAGCTCTATGGCCCCGGCGCCTGGTCGGCGAATCCCACGGGGTCGTCGCCAGTGCATGTGGAGGCTGCGGCGTATGCCGCATTTCTTGCGCTCGATCGCGGAGCACCAGGCGCCTATAATATCGCAGAACCCGGTGGCGCTGTGGCCATCACCAAGGCCGTCGAACGTCTGGGATGGAGCGCCGACTTCCGGCTGCAACGGAAGGAGTGAGAAATGGTCGCGGTTGAGCGGTCGAAGATAAAGGAGCTGAGGCTCGATCGCGCAGCCCCCGTGACGCTGACTGACCAGATCTGTCAGCATGTCGAGGCCGCCATTCTTGAGGGCGCATTAACCGCGGGCGCAAGGCTTCCGTCCTGGCGTGACCTTGCAGCGCAGCTGGGCGTGGCGCGAGGCACTGTAAAGGCAGCCTACGAGAAACTGATTGACCGCGGTTTGCTGACAACAGCGGCTAGTCCAGGCACGCGAGTCAGCGATCCCTTACCGTTCAAGGGCGCCCCGACAGTGGCGGAAACGGAGTGTCTGCGTCCTCCAGACTTCCAGCACCGCTCCGAACATGCGCTCGTGTTCCAGATGGGGGTTCCGGCAGATGACGCATTTCCGGCGACGCTTTGGGCTCGACTGCACAGGCAGGCAGTCCACGTAACGGCGCTTCGGACAGGCTATTCGGATCCGCGCGGATTAGCCGAGTTGAGATCGGCGCTCGCCGCACATGTCGCAATCGCGCGAGGAATCGAGTGTTCACCGGAACAGATCATCGTGACGTCTGGCTATCGCGCAGGATTAGCCATGACGCTCCGTAGCATCGACGCGACGGGCAAACAGGCTTGGGTGGAGGACCCGGGCTATCCGGTGACGCGACTGGCATTGGAGCTCTCTGGCGTCCATCCGGTTGCGGTGCCCGTCGACGGCGACGGTCTCGATGTTCAGCAAGGCCTTGAACTGGCACCGAACGCCGCTCTTGCCATCGTTACCCCAGGACAGCAGGCACCGAGCGGCGCGGCAATGAGCGAACGGCGTCGTTCGGAGCTAATCCAATGGGCTCACGTCGCTAGTTCCTGGATCGTCGAAGACGATTACCTGGCCGAACTCCATCTCTCCGGGCGCCCGGCGAACGCCCTCGCTTCGGGTGGCGGCTCGGACCGAGTGATCCATCTCGGCACCTTCAGGAAGACGATCGCGCCGATGGTGGGCATCGGATTCGTAGTCGCTCCGCTGCCGCTTGCCCGTCGACTTATCGATGTTGCAACATGGCTAGGCGCGCCGCCCAGTGTCGCTTCGCAGCTTGCGCTTGCCGAGTTCCTGCGGGAGGGACACTACCTGCGACACCTGCGCCGGATGCGTCGCCTTTATGCGCAACGTAGGCAGAGCTTACTGACGGTATTGACGAGCTTAGGCGTCAATAACGCGGTGCCGGCCGGACTTTCCGTACTCCTTCCCCTTCCGAACGGCTTCGACGACGAAGGAGTAGCAATCGAAGCTAGGCATCTCGATCTCGGGCCTGCTCCGCTCTCCTTATGGTATGCGAATGCATCGCGGTCACACGCTGGGCTATTACTTGGCATCGCAAACGTCTTGGAAAGAAGCATACATCACGATTGCAAGAGACTTTTGGCGATCATCAGAGCGCCGCTAACCGGAAAAGGAAGTTTTAATACGGCGCTTCGCTCGCCGGAATAAGCCAGGAGAGCCGTCCGATGGAAGACGTCCAGCTTGTGTGCGGACCGGAGAGGTGACTCTCACCCATCCACAACAGCGGCGATGCCCGCCTGAACGCTGAGCACGATAAGACCTTCCGGGCGATCGCGCTGCGCGGAGCCGTGCCGAATGCCGAAGCCTGATTGACATCATTGACGGAATATAAGAAGATAAATTAATGAATTCAAGCACTTAGTTCCATAATATACCTTATGCGAATCTGATCTGTAGCAGCAAAGCTAAAATGTCAGCACTGAGCAAAGTTCAAATGTCAGTTTCTGGTCCCTGTGGGGACTTTGGAGGCTGTCATTCCGATGGGCATAGTGTTGATGAGCAAGCGCGAGCTGAACCGTCTTGATGTTCTGGCACGGCTGGATAGCGATAGACTGACCGTCCTCGCTGCGGCTGGCTTAATGAACGTAACACCGCGGCAGACGTATCGGCTGTTGAGCAGATATCGCGAAGGCGGTGCTTCAGCGATCGCCAACCAGCGGCGTGGCCGCCCCTCGAACAACCGGTTGTCCGACGAAGTGCGTGATCACGCGATCACTCTGGTCCGCCAGCGCTACCCCGACTTCGGACCGACATTTGCGGCCGAGAAGCTGGAGGAGCGTCATGATCTCAAGGTCTCGCGGGAGACGCTGCGTAACTGGATGCGGCAGGCAGGAATCTGGGTATCGCGGGCCGAGCGCAAGCGGATCCAGCAGCCTCGGTATCGCCGCGAGCATGTTGGCGAGTTGATTCAGATCGACGGCTCGGAGCATCGCTGGTTCGAGGGTCGCGCGGCTCCCTGTACGCTGCTGGTATTCGTTGATGATGCAACAAGCCGACTGATGGAGCTGCGTTTTGTCGCCTCGGAGAGCACATTTGCGTATTTCGAGGCGCTGAAGGCCTATCTTGGTCGACATGGCAAGCCGGTCGCCTTCTACTCCGACAAGCATTCCATCTTTCGGGTGTCGAACGAGAACGCGGTCAGCGGCAACGGAATGACGCAGTTCGGACGGGCCTTATCGGAGCTCAACATCGAGATTCTCTGCGAAGGGCCGGTTGTCCGTTAGCGAAACGTCGTCCCGTTCCAAGTGCCTCCATTCGGTTTGAGGGATTTCAGCGGCGTCGGCCGCCGTCTCATTTGCAGCGTTGGTCGCGTTCATCCTTTCAAGTGGTTGCCTCCATGGGCTGCCGGTGCCGTGCGCGTTGCGCCGTGCGCCGCTGGTTGGTTTTATTGTTCAGCAGTTGGGCAAGGCCCTCGCCTCGCCGCCGGTTTTGCTGCACGCTCATTGAGCGCGCTCGTGCTTTTTGGTCGTCTATATCCTTTCAAAAGTTGCGGGCTGTTGCCCTGATGTTTCGTGCTAGTTAACCAGCGAATGCCGAGTGGCACTCGCCAGGCACTTATGCAGAGCCATCACAGCCGACGCCTGACACATGCGGCGCGTTCGGCAAGGTTGGCGGATTTCTGCGGTTTTTGAATCTCACCAAATGCGATGCGCGTATAGCGGGCCGCCCTGTCACTACCTGGAGCCGGTAGTGACAGGGCGGGCAAACGCCCCTGCCCTGTGGTGGCGCGGCAACACGCGCCATCGAGAGGGCGCACCCTCTCAACCTCTCCGCCTTGCCATGCTTAGGGCTTCGCCTTCCCGCAGGGCAGCGGGCGCTCGGGCCGCGCCCACACCCAGGCCCAACGCTCACTCACTACAGCGCACTGTGGGGGCGCGTTCGTTCGCGTTGCCGAAAGCAAGAAAGGCAACACACATGGGTGCATCGGAGATCGGCCTTACATCTGTCATCGAGGCAGGCTGTGGCCGCACGTCATCCGGTGAATGACGCGAAGGGATGCACGCCCGTCTAGGGCCGGTTCTGTGTGTGTTGAGGTGGCGCAATCGCCGCCTATGCCGTCAAGGGCAGTGCAAGCGGCCTCCGGCCGCCCTATGACGGCGGCGGCAGATCGCGCCTAGCGGCTGCCATGGCTCAAGCGGCGAAGTGGCCGCTTGCGCCTGGCCGTTTTGGTTTTCTTAGAAAGTCTGGCGTGCAGTTCGATATAGGATTCCGCCAGCCGCAGCGCATGGCGCTGTTGCAGTTTACCGCCCGTCTCCTGGGCGAGCGCGGCAATCACATAAGCAACATTGTGGTTCATGCTGTTACCTCGACAGAACGGAAAGCGAAAGTGATAGGACGCGAATGCCCTATAATAAAGCACCTTAGCTGCGCAAATTTATTGAACGACTTACGATGCAGGCATGTTGCGCCCGCATCGCTTGATTTACGCCCTCGCCTTCATGGCCGGAGCGGGGCTTATCGCTAATGCGAATGCTGCCGAATGGGCCGACTACGCCACTGTCAGCATGACCGATCCGGTTACGCCAAAGCTGACGGCGAACCGACTATGTTACACCGACGGCCGCGACGTGGCGTGCGACGGCGCGGCGGGGCTGCTTTCCAGCAGCGGAAGTCTGGTGATCTCCACAGTGGCGGCGGGCGGGCTTAGCGTAACAGGCAACACCAGTTTGACCAATGTGAATGCCAGCGGCATCGCTCGATTCATTGGCGTGATTTCAGATACGAATCAAACAAACCTGCGGCTCACCGCGCCGGGAACGGCACAAATCCAAAACGTCGGCTTGAGCTTTTACCCAACGTTCGACGGCAGCGGCTCCGACAACGGCCCGCGCCGCGTGGCCGATATTTTGGCAGGCTTCAACGGCGGCGCTTGGGGACATCAATATCTATCATTCAACGTCGGGGACGTAAACAACGATACCGGCGCGCTCACGGCCGAACGGATGCGCATCACCGCCAATGGCTCTGTCGGCATCGGCACGTCTACGCCAAGCACAACGCTCTACGTTAATGGCAATACAACGTTGGCTGGTGAGCGTACTTATCTCGCCGGGTTTGATGCCTCACACATCCATTGGTTAGGTATCAATAACGGTAGCGGTGAACCATCCAACCTTTTTATGGGTTTTGTATCACTAGATGGTTTGACTGCCGACCGCATCACCATGAATCCTGGCGGCAGCGCCAGCAGCCTTATTGTTGTCAGCACCGGCCTAGTTGGCATTAACCTCTCGCGTGACCCTGTGAGGTCGCTTGAAGTGTCCGGCACCATCAGTGCCACCAACCTCGTCGTTGGCGGTTGCACCGGCTGCGGAGGCAAGGGTGCTGATCGGCAGGTGTTTACTGTCAGCGGCACCTGGACCAAGCCGAGCGGCTACAGCACCAACGCGATGGCGTATGTGCAGTGCTGGGGTGGCGGCGGCGGCGGTGGCAGGGCAGGCTACAGCTCCTGGACGGGTAATGGCGGCGGCGGCGGCGCTTACCGTGACGGGTGGTTCCTGCTTTCCACCCTGGGTGCCACCGAGACGGTGACGATTGGGGCCGGCGGCGGAGTAGGAACTGCGGGCTATGGCGTTGGCTATGCGGGTGGAAACAGCAGATTCGGTAGTAAATTGACTGCGTATGGCGGCGGCGGCGGCGGATCGTCCAGCTCCAGCTGGACTGCGGCAGGCCAGGGTGGCCAGCTTACGGCAGCCGGTACGAACGGTGGTGCTACCGGCAATCCGATTACGACAGAGAGTGTGGGAGGCGATGGCGGCCAAAGCAGTATCATAGGTGCCGCTGGCGGGGCGTCGTACTTTGGGGGATCGACCACACCTGCCGGCACGTCTTCCATGGGTGGCAACGGCGGCGGGATTGGCGCGAACGGCAGTGCGCCAGGTGGTGGTGGCGGTGGAGCTTATGCCACTAACGGCGGGTATGGTGCCGCCGGGCAGTGCATCGTGAGCGTGTTCAACTAGTTTACATGCAACAGCGGGGTCATGGTCACGCATCTTACCGTCACCAACGGCGTTCGTGTCAACCGTCACAGGGCTAGGCTCGCACGCACGCCCAGCAAACCTATAGGCTGATGCTAAAGCTCGCCGCTGAGGGTGTTGCGGCCTGCACCACCATCGCGGCGGAACTGGAGCGACCCGGCTTCCCGGCCGTCGTGACGGGCGCATCACACGGGAGCGCCTTTATGAGATAAGGCAACGATTGCGAAAACCCTAAGCCGACCAAGAATACGCATGGCTTGCGCCATCTGCTACTTGCGAACAACACCCGTGATCGTGCGGTTACGATCCCAATACGTCCCGGTTGCCTTACAGGGCGCACGATTCGCACCGCGATGTATCGTGACGACCTTACGGTTGCAGACAACGCAAAGCCGGACGGGTCAGCCACAGGTCTTACCGATCGCGGGCGAGCTGTGCAGGACATCTCAAGCGTGCTTCGGCTGGGAAATCGCCGCCGGTGCCAACGCCCAAATTCGGTTAACAAAATGCAAAAAAGCGGGTTTTTCCGATGGATTCGACTTTGATTCTATCCGACTGTTGCATTCGAGCAATAGTAACCCTGGTCATCTTCAACTAAGTTCCGTCATCAGAGACGAAGGGCGTCTCCATTGGAACCCGGAGAATTTTTATGAAATCGGCTATTTCAGCCACATTTGCGTTGCTTGTTGCTGGCACCGCCGCTGCTTCCGCAGCTGACCTTCCAACCCGCACCTACACGAAAGCTCCCGTCCTCGTTCAGGTTTATAACTGGACCGGATTCTATATCGGCGTGAACGCCGGCATCGGTGGCGATAAAACCGATTATAACTTCGGCGGCGTTGCCAGTGGCAATGTCACGTCGTTCGGCGGCTTTGGCGGCGGTCAGATCGGTTACAACTATCAATTCGCTGGTAACTGGGTTGCCGGTATCGAAGCCGACATTCAGGGCGGCAGCCTCAAGAGCGAAATCAATGCGAGCATTCCACCGGTCGGGCTTAGTGGCGGAACTGAGATGAAGTGGTTCGGCACCGTGCGCGGTCGCCTGGGCTACGCATTTGATCGCGTTTTGGTGTACGGCACCGGCGGCTTTGCTTACGGATCGGAAGACACCTACCTTAACGCAGCGCCGCTTTTGACCTTCTCGCGCAGCGCTGACCTGACGGGTTGGACAGCAGGCGGCGGCGTCGAATATGCAGTGACGAATAACGTCTCAGTAAAGACCGAATATCTCTACTTTGAGTTCGACCGCAACAACATCGCCGCGATCGGTCCGACTACTATCGACAACAAGGTCACCGCTCACACTCTGAAGGTCGGCTTGAACTACGCTTTCGGAAAATGACTTTCGATTTCGCTAACCAAGTTTGGTATACTTCAAACCCCGGCTGAAAAGCCGGGGTTTTTTGCGATTGGTAGTGATCGGCCAATCCGATCAGCAACACCTCATGTGATTGCAGCTGTCCTCCAGCCGCAGGCTATAAGGGTAGCTCCACCGCCTACGCGATCTGCGCACGTTTGCAGTAAGCGATGCGGAAAGTCGTCTGGCAGCGACACGCGAGCGCAACAGTTATGTGCATAAGTCAAAACTTATGCACATAAAGAAAGCCGAGTGTTTCTAGGCGCTTGTGCCGTGCATAAGTCTCGTGCATAATAAGGCATGATTTCCGGCTACGCCCGCGTATCCACCAACGACCAGGACACCGCCGCCCAAGTGGAGCAGCTCATGGCTGCCGGTGCGGTCAAAGTGTTCCGCGAGAAGATCAGCGGTGCGACCGCCGAGCGGCCGCAGCTCAAGAAGGCCCTCGCCTCTCTCGACCAGGCCCAGTCGGCCCGAAGCTGCGATTTTGGCCAACTCAAAGAACGGATAGCGAACGTGCAGTCACGTAGAAGCTGACTCCGGACCTTGACCTTCCAACGCGCGGTAGACAGTCATCCTGGAAATGTTCAGATCACGGGCAACGGCGGCTTTCGTTGAGCCAGCCGTGATCCGCCTGCGAATCTCGGCGTCATCGACATTCTTCTTCCTGCCCTTGTAGATGCCGTCAACTTTTGCTGCGTCGATGCCCGCACGTTGTCTGTCTTTGATGAACTTGAGTTCCATGTCCGCGACCATGCCGAGGATGGTGATGACCATCCGGCCCATGCTGCCCGCCGTCGTCACTTCGGGTTCAAGGACGCGCAGGGATGCGCCCTTTTCGTCAAGCTCATGAACAAGATTGAGAACGTCGCGGGTGGAGCGGCCAAGCCGATCAAGCCGCAGCACCACCAACTCGTCGCCCGCATGCAGAAACTGCATGATGGTTTCCAGCTCGGATCGCCCCTTCCGGGACGCTCCCGATCCGGTTTCTGATCGGATGATTTCGCAACCTGCGGCCTTCAGACGCTCGTTCTGAATATCGAGGTCCTGATCTGTGGTGCTGACGCGAGCGTATCCGATGCGGGCCATGGCGATTCTGTAACATTAGGGTGGTTCCGATTGTGTAATATCACCTTGATCGAAAATCCACCCTTTTGTTACACTCTGCGCGCGTCACATTTGAATGCCTCTTTAGGGCGTACCCAAATGTGATGATCGGGATTGCCTCGGTCATGCCGCCAGCCGCCCAAAATCGATCCTACTATTCAGGTCGAGGTCGAAACGACCATACGGGTTGACGTGACTGTAAATCAGCGGCGTGAGGCCGCGATAATCCTCCGGCGTCATCCGGCCCGCCCATTTCGGTTCCACCAGCACGGTCTGAAGCATGCGGGTGTTCACGTAGACGAGCGACGCCTGCAGCAAATGCAGTGCAAAGGCGGAGATCTCCTGCTCATCGACCCGGTTGGTGGCGATCTCTCCGCCCTTGCCGAAGAACACGAACCCGTTGGCGCTGTTCCAGTTCTCCACGACATTCAGCCCCTCATGGATTTCACGGCGGAACGTCTCCTGACGAAGATACCGGCACAGGAAGATTGTCTTGACCGCGCGACCGAGTTCGCTCAGCGCCTTGTAGGTCGGGTGCATTACCTCGGCCCGTGCAAACCGGCGCAGGATCGCCTCCGGGTCCGCCGTTCTCGTCTGCATGGCGGCGGCGTATTTGACCATCTCATCATATTGCTGCTCGATCTCCTCCCAGTTGATCGCGCCGGAGAGGATCGGCAGGAGATTCGGCAGCCGCGCACGCATCGCCGTGTCCGGGATCGCCAGCTTCTGGCGGGCAATGGCTTTCAGGCGCGGGGCGAGTTCGAACCCGAGAAGACGGCAAAACGCGAAGCCGACCGCGCTCTGACCATGGCTGTCGACATACTGGCGCTGGATTTCCATGTCGGTGCAATGGCGAAGAACGCCTTCGATCATGGAAGCGACTTCCGAAGACGAGCACCGCTTGAGCTGCGAGTAAACGCAGGTCGCGCGTTTCTCAACGTGCCAGTAGATCATGACGCCGCGCCCACCATAGCGGGCATGCCATTCCGTCATGAGATTGCGGTCCCACGCGCCGAACTTCGTGGAATCGGACGCGCAGGCCGTGCCCGCGTCACCCCAAACGGCTGCGTTGCGGATCGCCAAGGTCGCGTTCGCAACCCGCGCGCACGCCTCTCTCAGTGCCGGTGCATGGATGAAGCGACGATGAACATGCAGCAATTCCTCATAGCTCACATCGGGTGTTGCGCCCGCGACCCGCTTGATCCCGGCATTCGTACCGAGCGCATAGAGGCACAACAAAAGCCGTCGATCCAGCGTCTCTTTCGATAGGGAAACCCTCGACGCCGACGTTTCGAAAGCATCCAGAAGGCCGGTATCGAGTGCAGCCTCCTTCAGCACGTCGAGCAGCCCGGTCATCGGCCAGCGTCCGCCGATCTCGCCTTTGATCGCATTGAGGCCTTTCGGCTCGGGTGCAGGCTTGAACGGTGTGATCGAGATACGGTTTTCGCCACGCCACAGAAGCCGGACCTTGTCATTGTCCGGAATATTGGCGTTGAGAAGCAACAGTTCCTGCTCAAGCTCTGAACGGATGGCAGACGTAAACGTCCTCGCGTCGGGTGTCAGGTCGAGGCCGGAATAATAGGCGTCACGCCGGATTTCGAAGTCTTTTGGAAGATCGTCGTCAGGGTTCCGGTAACGGTCCGCGCCAACGACCCAGATTTCCTTGGAGCGAATGCGGTCGCGCAACTGGGTGAGAACACAAAGCTCGTAGCTGATCCGGTTCACACGCCCATCGCCATCGATGACGGAACTGCGCCACCTGGCGGGAATAACCTCATCAATCGGAATGTCCTGCACCGGCACGAACCGGCAGCCGTCATCCATCTTGCTCCGAATCCAGTCGAGCGCCGGAAGTACCGGGCGCCACACCGTGTTGTTCGACCGGAATTCCAGAACCGAAAGCAAGTCGGGCAGCATGCGCCGGTAATGATTGGCCCAGGAAGAGCGCATCACCTTATATATACGCCGATCGAGCGCCCCTTTCGCCTGGCTCTCCTTGACGATCGCCGCCAGCTTGTCCTTGCCGACGATCGGGAAAATCACATCGCAGACGCGCCCGGACGGTTCTTCGATCGAAGCGCTGGCGATCTCGACCAGCAGCCGTTCCTTTCCGTAGACCCGTTCGATGTCCTTTGCGATATCGCCCACGACCTTGCGTTTCGAACGCGTTCCGATCTTGTGGACCGTCTCGATCAGAAGATCGACCATCGCATCCGTCAGCTGCGCCTCACGGGACAGGAGATAAACCGCATACAGCCCGATCTGCCGCGCAGGTGCATGGCGCCGCATTTCCGAGGCCTTTTCGCCGCCAACGCGACGAACAATCTGCTCCACCCAGGCCTTGCCGGTCGCCGCGAGAAGATCCCGTGGCAGATCGAGTTTCTGAATGAAGGCGAGTTTCGCCGTCATGCCGAGGATGTTGTCGAGTGATGCCTGGCCAGCGTCGCCTTTCATCGTATTGAACCCGGTCTGGCCCTCCGGATCGGCGATTGAAGCCTCCAGCAATGCGACCGTGCTTGCCGAAAGCCGGTCGTGCACGCCGCTCAACCAGCTATCCAGATGGTGCTGCCGTTGCGACCGCACCAGGCGTTCCAGTTCCTTGCGCGAAGGTCCGTAAATACGCCGGTCCCGGCACCACAGGAAAACATGCTCGAGCATGGCGCTGACCGACTGCCCGCTCGGGCACAGTTCACTGGAGATCCAAGACGTCAGTTGCTCTCGATCTACCCGCTTCAGACGCCGAAAGCCAAGGTGCTGCAAAATCTCCGCGTAATGCCGGCGGGCGGTGCGGCCGACGAAATCATAGTGGTTCACAGCTTCAACATCGAGGCCGAGCTGCTCGGCCAGATACAAAACACCATCGGCCGGGATCGCCGCATGATCCTGCACAAAGAAGCCGTGCGCGGCGAAGAATTTAAGCTGAACCGCCAATCCCAGCCGCGCCAGCTCCGGTTTGCCGTTCACAAAATCAATGTCGCAAAAGCTCAGGCTCCAGCGCCCAATCAGATCTCCACTCGAAAGACCAAGACTCATAACTCCACTCCTTTTACCGGAGTGGAGCGTCATTCCCCGCCAACTCAGCGGTCAACCACAACCGCCGTGTTCCCACAACGTTCTTCAACTTGGCCAAAATCGCAGCTTCGGGCCGACTGGGCCGTCCTGCCCGGCGTATCTGTCATCGAACGGCTTTGTGCTGACGCCCTCGTCGCCGCCGAGCGCCAGATTGAAAGCCGGATCGCTGACCGGCTGGATGATATGATGAAGGGTCGGTTGGATGATCTGTTAACGGAGATGGTCGATGGCACTGTCAGCCGGTTCATCTGGCTTCGGCAGTTTGAGGTTGGCAAAAACTCAGCGGGGGCCAGCCGTCTTCTGGATCGCCTGGAGTTTTTACAGGGAATCGGGTTATCGCCCGATATTTTGGATGGTCTGCCGCCCCACCGGGTTACGCAACTGCGCCGCCAGGGTGAACGGTATTTTGCCGATGGCCTGCGAGACATCACCAGCGACCGGCGTCTCGCCATTCTGGCGGTCTGTGCGGTGGAATGGCACGCGGGGATTGCTGATGCGGTGGTCGAGACCCATGACCGGATAGTGGGCAAGACCTGGCAGGATGCGAAGAGGTTGTGCGATGCGCGCATCGCGGATGCAAAATCTGCTCTGCACGATACGCTTTGCTCCTTCAAAAATCTGGGCGCTGCCCTTCTGGAAGCCAAGGGTGATGAGGCCTCTCTTCATACCGCGACCGAAACGTCCTGTGGTTGGCTTCAGCTTGAAGGCCTTGTGGCAACCGCGGCCGAACTGACGGATACGATGTCCGCTGACCCTATCGCTCATGTCGTACAGGGGTATCATCGATTCCGGCGATATGCACCGCGCATGCTGCGGGCGCTTGATATCCAATCGGCCACCGTGGCCTTGCCCTTGGTAGAGGCGGCACGGGGCGTTGCTGATAATCGGAATGGCAGATCCCGGTCCACCAGCTTCCTGCGGCGTGGTTCCAAGTGGCACCGCCACTTTAACGCTCAGGCGGCCGATGATCTCCGGCTCTGGGAGGTGGCCGTTCTGTCCCATCTCCGCGAAGCGTTTCGATCGGGCGATATCTGGCTGGCCCATTCACGTCGCTATGCAGATCTGAAACAGGCCTTGGTTCCGGTTGAAGCTGCACAGGCCACGCCCAGATTGACCGTTCCGTTTGATCCGGAAAGCTGGCTTGAAGACCGCAAGGCGCGACTGACAGATGGGCTGGACCGTTTGGCTAAGGCGGCACGGTCGGGTGCCAT
>NZ_HG326655.1:294392-388187 GCF_000308295.2 Afipia birgiae 34632 | reverse complement strand
GTTACGCGTAGGCAGGAGCGACGAGCGGGCCGTAACGCAAGTGAAGCGATTGAGCCTCGTGATGATAGTAAACCGCAGGCCGACAGCGTCATATTGGCTGGAAGGCAATAGTAAGTCACCGCAAGAGGCGATGGTGACCGGAGACTGCGGCGGGGTCAGAGAGCACGGCACGTTCGGAAATGGAAGCATTGAGGAACCTGAGAGATCCACTGTGGTCTCGGCTCGTAGCGGAAACGAGCAGAGTATGCTGGACGAATGGAGCATTCCTGAGAAAGGCAAACGCTACAGTGGAAGTCGGATTCGCTGGTAGTACTCAGAGCGCAGGAAAGCTGCGTACACGGGGAAGCGGCGAAGCAGATGAAGGCTGACTTTCGGGAAACATCACCCGCACTCACAGAGGCAGGAGCATGATGTCAACGCAACTGAGTCAGATAGCGAAGAAGGCCAAACTGGATCGCACGGTGCGATTTACCTCGTTGGCGCATTTGCTGACGCCGGAATTCCTCACGGAAACGTGGGCATGATGAACCGGCGCGCGGCCAGTGGGATCGACGGGGAGAGCACCGAGCAGTTTGAGAGCGAGTTGAAGCAGCGGGTCGAAGAGATTTGCGCACAACTTCGAGCCGGCGCCTATCGCGCACCACCGGTCCGGCGGGTTGAAATACCCAAAGGGCCAGGCAAAACCGGAACGCGCCCATTGGGGATTCCCACGGTCGCGGATCGGCTGGTGCAGCGAGCGGTAGCGCGCATTATCGAGGCTGTGTTCGAAGCGGATTTCCTCGACTGCAGTTACGGCTTTCGACCGGGGCGCAACCCTCATCACGCTTTGCAGGCACTGCGCCTGCAAATCGTGTCCAAGAAGGTGAACCACGTATTCGAGGCCGATATCCGCAGCTACTTCACCCGCATCAGTCATCAGTGGTTACGCAAGATGGTGGCCCATCGGATCGCCGACCCGGCAATTCTTAAGCTGATTGGAAAATGGCTTAAGGCCGGGGCGATGGTCGATGGGGCACTGATTTCAACCGAGGAGGGTACGCCACAAGGCGGCCCAATATCGCCTGTGCTGAGTAACATTTATCTGCACTTCACGCTCGACCTGTGGTTTGAAAAGAAATTCAAAGCACAGTGCCAGGGCGAGGCGTACTTGGTGCGTTTCGCGGATGATTTTGTGGGAAGCTTCCAGTTCTTGGGAGACGCGCAGAACTTCCAGCGCCAATTGCGGGAACGTTTTGCGCAGTTCAATCTGGAACTGGCCGAGGAGAAAACTCGGCTGTTGCTCTTTGGGCGTTTTGCGGCCGTCGAACGGCGCAAGCACGGACAGAGGCCAGAGACGTTTGAGTTTCTGGGCTTCAAGCACGTCTGTGGGGCGGATCGAGCAGGGCGTTTCGCCCTGATCCGTATCCCCTGCACCAAGAGCTGCAGAAAGTTCCTCGCTCGCGCCCGCGAGTGGTTGCTTGGACACAGACATTGGAAGAGACGCCAACAACAGCAACACCTCACGGTGATGCTGCGCGGCTTCTACCAGTACTTCGCCTTGCACCACTGCGACCGCAAGCTCAGCTGGATCCGCCACGAAATCCAGCGACACTGGGTGCACGCCCTGCAACGCCGCGGTCAACGACAGCGGATCAGCTGGGTGTATTTGAGCAATCGACCGTGGTTCGAGCTGCCGTCAGCTCGCACATTGCATCCAACGGTATGAGACGGAGGTCTTCGCAAATGTCATCTGGGGAGCCCAGTGCGGGAAATCTGCACGCTGGGTTCTGCTTGGGGAGACGAGTTCAAGAAGCCACGCTCGCTCGGTGAGGGCACTGGCGCGAAAGCGTCAGATAACAGTGAGGCTCCGCAAAGGGCTACCGCTTCAAGGCTCGTCTCTACCATCCTCCGAATTTGATTTTCGACAGGCACAGGGAGGAATGCCAAGAAGCGGAAGCGGTTTTCGGAGGAGCAGATAGCCTTTGCCTTGAGGCAAGTGGAGAGCGGCGCGACGACTGAGGAGATCTGCCACAAGATGGGGATCTTGGAGCCGAAGTTCTACCGCTGGAAGCGCGCGCTCTGAGTACCTTATGAACAACAGGAAGAAAGCAGATAATGATTTTGAACTCGTCTGAACTGGATTAAGGCCTGTATCTGCCAGCTGGTTAAGAGTACGACTTGGAGCAGGGCTTCGACGCAGCCTTTATTTCAATTCGCTTTGTTTATCTGGATTTTTTTGAATGTTAGCAATTAAAGTCGCGGCCAATGGTGGTCTTCATCTGCATATGGATGGCGTCGCCGTCGGTGAGATTTTGAACTTCCGAAAAATGGCCAACCCTGATCGGCTCGTCTTGGGGTTCGCAGGAGCCAACATCCAGCCATTCGAAATCAGAAAAACTGATCCAAACTATTTAGCGATAGTTTATCAGATGTCAGCTTACGTTAAGATGCCTTTGTAGATTGTGAGCTGACCTGACGGATATTTTGGACCAGCGGGATAGAGGGATAGAGACTACTGCATCGCGGCGGCGCATGTCTCGGCTGTTTCCGTGTTGTTGAGGGTGGCCCCCGGCGGGACACACAATTTGGGCACCGGTGCGGGGTATTCGGTGAAACAAATTTTGTCCGCAGTCGCTGAAGTTTCAGGCCGTGATGTGCCGCACAAGCTTTACCCACGCCGGTCAGGCGATCCAGGGATACTGGTCGCCGATCCGTCTGCCGCGAGACGTGATCTGGCATTTAGGGATGACCACTTCAAAGGGGGCAGATCAAGCGGCTAGCATTCTGCAGGCTAGCAGTGTCGGGATGATTGCAGCAGCGAAACTGAAGTGCCTTCCATAGAAGAGTGATGCAACTGCGGTCTTAAAAATATCAGCAGATGTTTGCGTGCCATATTCGATCATCTCTTACGCAGCGGAGTTACACTTGGCGTGCGCTGATACCGGCAGCAGCGAAAATGAATGCGCTTGATATCGGAATGGCGACGACGTTTGTATACGGCTTTCCGTTGCCATTCGAACGAGCAATATGCTGCATTATCGATCTTTCCCTGCATTTTCGATAAGCAAGCTCGCCTAGAATTTGCGCGCTGCAAAATCTCGAAATTCAGAATATTCCTTGAAGAGGGCTAGCGAACACAATCGAGCCATGCTACTTTTTTTATCAAGGACGGATATTGGATCGGCGTCTGACGTGCTGTAATCCGAATCCTTCCGACGCAAGCGGCAGTGTTGCCGAGAATTCTGCGTCCGATCCTGTCGATATAACTTCGTGGCACTGGCGCCGTCTGCTGATCAATCCCTGCGCGCTTTGCATTGGAGTTGTTCGACGTGGCCACGATTGATATTCCCATTGGTTTGCTGATCTCCGTTGATGGACCCTATAGCGCGGTGTCGGCCGGCATGCTGGCCGGTGCGCTTCTTGCTATCGACGAGGTGAATGGCAGCGGCTTGCCTGTGCGGCTCGATCCCGTGGTCGGAAATCCGCAGGGCCAGCTTGCGCGCTATGTCTCGATCAGCGGGAGTATGCTGGCGTCTGGCATCCGTCATGTGGTGGGCTGTTATACGTCGTCCTCGCGCAAGGAGGTCATTCCGCTGTTCGAGAAGGCGGATGCATTGCTCTGGTATCCCTCGCATTATGAAGGCTTCGAGAGTTCGCCGAATGTCGTCTATACCGGCCCCGTTGCTAACCAGCATTTGCTGCCACTGATCGATTATCTGCTGCAGCATGTCGGGCGCCGCGCATTCTGCATCGGGTCCAATTATATCTGGGCGTGGGAAAACAATCGCGTCATGCGCGAGGCGATGGCTGCGGCTGGTGGCTGCGTGATCGCTGAACGTTACTTCGCGATGGACGACACGGATTTCGGCCAGATCATTCAGGCAATTCTGAACGAGCGGCCATCCTTCATCTTCAACACGCTTATTGGCATTTCGTCTTATCAGTTTCTGCGCGACCTGCGGGCTGCTTGTGCGCAAGAGGGAATCGACCAGCCAGCTGTGCTTCCGATCGCCAGTTGCACGCTGTCGGAGCCCGAGCTTGAGGCCGTCGGTCGCGAGGCCGCCGATGGGCACATCGTATCCAGCGTCTATTTTTCGTCGATCAAGTCGCCGGAGAATGCCCGTTTCGCCGCAGCTTATAAGGCGCGCCGGCCAGGTGGGCCGGCGGTATCCGCTGACGCCGAAGCAACATATCTCGCGGTCAAGCTGCTCGGTCTGGCGCTGGCCGAGGCCGGCACCTCGGAGATCGGCGCGGTCAAGCAAGCGGTTGCTCGTCAAGTGCTGACGGCGCCGCAGGGCCAAGTGCAGATCTCTCCCGAAACGATGCATGCGACGCTGACGCCGCGCATCGGTCGTTCGACATCGGCGGGTGAGTTCGAGATCGTGGTGGAGGCGTCGCAACCGATCCCGGCTGATCCCTATTTACTTCAAAATTCGTCGCGCTTCGGTGCGGTTTCAGAGCGTTCGAAATTGCGGGTCGTGTCATGATTGGTCAACCGCTGGTCCAGAATTTTCGCGGCAATCGCGCCTTGTTGTGGGGTGGGCCTGACGCTGCCACCGAGACGCTCGAGAAAACGCTGGCCAGGGTCGGCGTTTCGCTTGCGCGCTTCGAGGATGTTGACCTCACCACGCTTGATCCAAATCGCGACGTGTTGCTCATCGATGGCGATTTTCCGTTTAATCCCGCATCTGTACTGGTCGGCGAAACGGCTCTTCCGATAGTGCCCGCCATAGGAATCGTTGGAATCGAAGCGCCGAGCCGATTGAGGCTTCTGACAGAAGCTGGAGTGACCAGTTTCCTTCGCAAGCCAATCCACGCCGGTGCGGTCTACTCGGCACTGTTTCTCTGCGTGAACAACTATCGTCGGATGCGCGGCATGGAGCTGCGCCTGGCTGAGCACGACCGAAGGCGTAACGGTCGTCGTTTTGTGATCAAAGCCGTCGTGACACTCGTTCAGTCCCACGGGCTGAACGATGACGAGGCTTTTGCCTGGCTGCGGCGCGAAAGCATGCGCCGCCGTCAAGGCATCGAGGAGTCCTGTGAGGCCCTCCTGACAGAGGGTTTTGGCAACTACCCGGCGCATTGGCCATCGGACAGCACAAAAGCCGGTTCATCAAACAAGGAGGACTATGGGGATGCGTCGCTTACTAATGATGACGGCTGCCGCGATAGCGATGGCCGTACCGTTGGCCGCCATGGCCGCGGACCCGATCAAGCTCGGCGTGCTTGAGGACCAATCCGGCGATTTCGCGCTGGCCACGATCGGCAAAGTTCACGGCATTCAGCTTGCGGCAGAGGAAATCAATGCTGCCGGCGGTATCGCCGGACGCCCGCTGGAACTGGTCATATACGATACGCAGTCGGACAACACACGGTACCAGGAGTTCATGCGCCGCGCATTGCAGCGCGACAAGGTCAACGTGGTGTTCGCCGGATTCTCGAGTGCGTCGCGTGAAGCCTACAGGCCGATCGTCAAACAGCTCGACGGGTTCGCATTCTACAACAACCAGTACGAAGGCGGCGTCTGTGACGCGAACATGATTGTGACCGGCGCGGTGCCGGAGCAGCAATTCTCGACACTCATTCCGTGGATGATCGAAAAGTTCGGCAAGAAGGTCTACACCATCGCGGCGGACTACAATTTCGGACAGATATCGGCCGAATGGGTCCGCAATATCGTCAAGCAGAATGGCGGCGAAATGGTTGGCGAGGAGTTCATCCCGCTCGGGGTGTCGCAGTTCTCCTCGACGATTCAGAACATTCAGAAGGCAAAGCCCGATGTGCTCATCACGCTGCTCGTCGGTACGGCGCAATCGTCTTACTACGAGCAGGCGTCGGCCGCGAATTTGCGCGTGCCGATGGGTAGCTCCGTCAATGTCGGTCAGGCCTATGAGCACAAGCGCTTCAAGCCGCCGAGCCTTGCCAACATGTATGTGACGACGAACTGGATTGAAGAAATCGCCGATCCGAAGAGCAAGGAATTCGTCGCCAAGTGGCGCAAGAAATTCCCCAACGAGCCCTACATCAATCAAGAGGCGGAAAATTCCTACCTCGCGGTCTACCTCTACAAGCAGATGGTGGAGCGCGCCAAGGGCTCGACCAAGCGTGACGATCTTCGCGCAGTCATTGCCAAGGGTGATGTCTGTTTCGACGCGCCGGAAGGCAAGGTCTGCATCGACCCCAAGAGCCAGCATATGTCGCACACGATCTATCTCGCCAAGGTCAATGACGTCCATTCGATCTCGTTTCCGAAAACCTGGGAAGACGTCAAGCCCTATTGGCTGGGCGAAGCGGGTTGCGATCTGACGAAGAAGAATCCGAGCGCTCAATATACGCCGAGCAATCCGCCGCCGAAGTAAGCGGATCGGCAATTGCCGGTGAGGGCTGCGATAGCCCTCACCGGATGTTTCTATCGTGGTGCAGATCGGTTTTCAGCGGGAGCTTCAACAACGTGGTCGGTTTTCTCTATCAATTCGGAGACGCTGCGGCTTTTCTGGTTCTGTCCGCCTGCGGCCTCGCAATCATCTTCGGGATGATGGGCGTCATCAATCTCGCGCACGGCGAATTCATCATGGGCGGCGCCTATGTGACGGCGACGGTGTCGAAGATGGGCGCACCGCTGCCGCTCGCCATCCTGTGCGGCGCTTTGGCGGCGGGTCTCGTCGGCATCGTGCTTGAGCGCCTGGTCATCCGTCATCTCTACCATCGCCCCCTCGATACCATCGTCGCCACATGGGGCATCAGTCTTATCGTATCGCAAGGCACGTTGATTTTGCTGGGACCGAGCCTGACCGATATGTCCACGCCGCTTGGCAGCGTGACGATCGGCGAGCTATCCTATTCGGTCTATCGTTTTGCGCTGATGGGCGTCGCCGTGGCGATCCTCGCTGGCCTCTATGCGCTATTCAACTTTACGCGTTTCGGCGTGCTGGCGCGTGCGACCATCCAGGTGCCGCACATGGCGGAGTCGCTGGGTGTCAATACCCGCCTGATCTACAGTCTGACCTTCGGCATCGGCGCAGCCTTGGCGGGCGCAACTGGCGGGCTCTACGCGCCGACGATGAGTCTGGTGCCCACGATGGGCGCGCAGTTCATCATGGAGGCGTTCGTCACGGTCGTGGTGGGCGGAGGCGACGTTTTTCTCGGCACGGCGCCGGCTGGAGTCGCTCTCGGTTTTGTCAAGGCATTGATGACGACGTGGCAAGGCCAGCTTGCCGGTCAGATAGGCCTGCTCGTGGCGGTCATTCTTGTGATCCGCATTCTGCCTCGCGGCATTTCCGGCCTCATCCTGCGCGAGCGGGCATGAGTGCGGCTATCGATTGGAGATTTCCCGTGCGGCAAATTTTGAATCGCCTTGAAGGTCCGCAGACGCTGGGCCGAGGCCGCAAGTTTTGGATATCGGCGGGCGCCGTCGTGGCGCTTGCCATGGCCTACCCGCTGGTTGCGGATGCTTACACGGTCGGCAATACGATCTACTTTTTCAACTGGGTCTTCATGGCGATGGGGCTGTGCCTGATCTGGGGCTATGGCGGCGCACTCAGCTTTGGTCAGACCGCGTTCTTCGGCCTGTCGGGTTACGCTTACGGCATTGTCACGCTCAATTTCGGTGCGGCTTATGGCCTGACGCTTTTCGCGATGATTGTTGCGGTGGCGGCGTCGGCTGTTGTCGCGGCTGTGCTTGGCTATTTCCTGTTCTTCGGCCGCATCGGCGGCGTCTTCCTCGGTATCGTGACATTGGCCGTCACGTTGGTGTTCGAGCGCTTCATGGCCCAGACGGCGGCACCGGAATGGCGTATCGGCAACGCGCGCCTGAACGGCTTCAACGGCATGAGCGGAATGCCGCCGCTGACGATTCCGTGGCATGGCGGCGACATCGTGCTGGCTCCCGATATCCCGCTTTATTACGTCGTGTTGGGTCTGCTGGTCGTGGTCTATCTGGCGCTCCGCATTCTGGTGAACTCGTCATTCGGCTATGTCGTCGTTGCGATTCGCGAGAACCCGCAGCGCGCGACCATGCTTGGTTACGATGTGCGGAAGTATCAGCTTGCGACGTTTGTGATTGGCGCCGCCCTGGCAGGGTTGAGTGGCGTGCTCTACACGAGCTGGGGTCAGTACATCACGCCATCCAGCATGGGGATCACCGCTGCGGCGCTGCCGATTATCTGGGTGACAGTTGGCGGTCGCGGGGATCTGACGACGACGGTGCTCGGCACGTTATTCCTGCTCGGGACATTCCAGGCACTGACGATATATGGCAGCCAGTATGCATTGGTTGTGATGGGACTGCTGCTGGTGTTGACCGTCCTGCTCGCACCTAACGGGTTGGTCACGGCGCTCGCGCAGTTGCCTCAATGGCTGGATCGTCGCTTCCGCAAGGGAGGCGTTGCGTAATGGCCCTGCTCGAAGCTCGGAAGCTTAACAAGAATTTCGGCGGTCTGAAGGTCACAGCCGATGTCGATTTTGCGCTGGAGCCGGGTGAGTTGCATTGCCTGATCGGTCCCAACGGTGCCGGCAAGAGCACTTTCTTCCGGTTGATCCTCGGTGAGTATACACCGACCAGCGGCTCCATCTTCTACGATGGTGAAGATATCACCGCGCTGGAGCCGCATGACCGGATTCGCCGCGGCATCAGCGTCAAGTTTCAGGTACCTGGCATCTTCTCGTTGCTGAGTGTCAGCCAGAACCTCGAAATCGCTCTGCAGCGGCATTACCATGGCGAAAGCCTGCAGAGCGAGATCGACCGCGCTCTCCGTTTCCTCAATCTGTCCAGTGAGGCGACTCAATTGGCGGGCAATCTCAGTCACGGCCAGAAGCAGTGGCTAGAGATCGGCATGGCGGTGAGCCTCAAGCCGAAACTGCTCCTGCTCGACGAACCGACCGCCGGCATGTCACCCGAGGAGACCCGCGCGACCGGTGAGATGGTGCAGGCGCTCAAGGATGGCGGCATGACGGTTCTTGTCGTCGAGCACGACATGGCATTCGTGCGTCAGGTCGCGACGCGCGTCACGGTTCTGCATTTCGGCCGCATCTTCATGCAGGGCAGTATCGACGAGGTGATCGCGGACGAGCGTGTCGCCGAAATCTATCTCGGTCAGGGCCACGGCCCGCACCATGAAGCGAGCGTGCCGGATCAGCCGCCAGCTCGGAAGACGCAGGATATCGCTCATGGTTAAGCACTTGCTCTCCATCTCCGGGCTGCGGGCTGGCTACGGCGGTAAGCCGGTGCTTCAAGGCGTCGATCTGACGGTCAACGACGGCGAAATCCTCGCGCTGATCGGCCGTAATGGCGTCGGCAAATCGACGCTCATCAAGGCGATCATTGGGCTTCTACCTCCGAGCGATGGATCGATCCGTTTTAGGGGGGATGAAATCGGCGGAATGGCGCCGCACGCCCGTGCGCGCCTCGGGCTTGGCTATGTGCCGCAAGGGCGCGATGTGTTTCCGCGCATGAGCGTTGAGGAAAATCTGCGTGTCGGCGAGAGCATTCGTGGGGGGGCACCCGACTACGACCAAGTCTATCGCTACTTTCCGATTCTGCACGAGCGCCGCAGTCAACCAGCCGGCACCCTCTCGGGTGGTCAGCAGCAACAACTGGCGATCGGCCGTGTGCTGGTGGGTCGGCCGGCGATACTGCTGCTCGACGAACCGTCCGAAGGCATCCAGCCTTCGATCGTCCAGGACATCGCTCGCATTGGCGTCGATCTTAATCAGAAGACGGGCCTCACCATCGTGCTGGTTGAACAGAACATCGACATGATCCGCGCGATGGCACAGCGCTGCTTCGTGATGGACAAGGGTCGCGTCATTGCGGAACTGACGCCCGACCTTCTCGAGGATCGCGACATCGTCAGACGGTATCTCGCCGTCTGAACCAAACATTCACCAAGGGAGAAGAAACATGTCCTGGACAGATCAATCCATCATGGCCCGCAAGGGTGTGGCGCACGGCAAGCCCGGCAAGCAACACACGATCACCGAAAGCGAGCAGGGTAAATATCACTACGTCTACGGTCCGTTTGCCGAGCCGGTCTTGCGTGTTGATCCCGGTGCGGTTGTGTCCTGCGAAACGCACGACGCTTTCGAGGGAAAGATCCGCCTTGAGACCGATGTTCCGAGTCAGATACTGAACTTCCCGTTCCTCAATCCGCAGAACGGGCCGATTTACGTCAACGGTGCGGAGAAGGGGGATTGTCTCGCAGTCCACATCAAGTCCATTCGTCCGCGCGGACCGCAACCCGTCGGTACCACCTGCCTCATTCCGGAATTCGGCGGGCTGGTCGGCACCGGCACGACGGCGCTGTTGAACCAGCCGCTGCCGGAACGGGTCAAGAAGATCGAGGTGACGGTCGAAGGCGGTGTCAAATGGAGCGATAAGCTCACATTGCCCTATGAACCGTTCATCGGCACCATCGGCACGTCGCCGGAGATCGAGGCCATCTCGTCGCTCGTTCCCGACTACTATGGCGGCAACATGGATCTTCCGGATGTCGCGCCGGATTCGATTATCTATCTTCCGGTCAATGCCCCCGGCGCCCTGCTGTATCTGGGCGATTGTCACGCCATTCAAGGCGACGGCGAATTGTGCGGTGTCGCGCTCGAGCATCCGAGCATCACCACGGTGCAGGTCGATCTCATCAAGGGAATGACGTTGCAGTGGCCGCGACTTGAGACGGCGGATTTTTATATGACTATCGGCTCGGCCCGCCCGATGGAAGATGCTGCGCGCATCGCCTATCGCGAACTGATCCGCTGGATGGCCGCCGATTTCGGCTTCGACGAAAGCGACGCCTACATGCTGTTGACGATGTGCGGCAAGGTCCGCCTCGGCAACATGGTGGATCCGAAATACACGCTTGGCGCATCGATCTCGAAAAAGATCATCGAAGCCTCGCGCTAATCAGTGATCCCACCATGCGCACCCCGCCAGCCAGATCGGCATGGCGTGTTTCTTCTCCCATCGCTCACCGGAGCTCGTTATGACGATCAAAGAACCCGCCGAAGTGTCTGCATTTCCGAGTCTGATTGAAATGACCGCGGAGCAGGTGCAGGCTGCCTTCGCAAGCGGGGCGTTAACATCCGAAGCGCTGACGCAGGCGTTCCTCGCTCGCATCGACCAGATCGATCCGCGCTATAACTCCATCATCTTCCGTAATCCGGCGGCGCTAGACGAGGCGCGCGCCAGCGACAAGCGCCGCGCTGCCGGCAAGGTGATCGGTCCGCTCGACGGCGTCCCGGTCGTCATCAAGGATCCGATGGACATGGTCGGCTTCCCGACCACAGCGGGATGGAAACTGCTGCACTCAAAAACCGGCGGTGTCGATCTGATGCCAGCAGTGGATTCGCCGGTGGTGGCGCGCATGAAAGCGGCTGGCACCGTGATCCTCGGCAAGACCAATGTGCCGGTGCTGAGCCATACAGGCAGTCATGCCAATGATAGCTGGGCCGGGCCGACCTATAACGCTGCCGGCCGCGAATTTCTTCCAGGCGGCAGCAGTGCCGGCACCGCGACGGCGGTCGCTGCCAGCATGGCGGTCCTTGGTCTTGCGGAGGAAACCGGCGGATCCATTCAAAATCCTTCAGCGGCGCAAGGTCTGGTTGGTATCAAGCCGACTTTCGCGCTGGTGCCAAATGCCGGCGTTCTGCCCTTGTCGTCAAATCGCGATGTTGTCGGTCCGATCGCGCGCTGTGTGCGTGATGCGGCGCTGACGCTCGATGTTCTCGCCGGCTATACCTCTGAAGATCCAAAGACGATCGCTTGCGTTGGGCACAGGCCGGCAGGCGGCTATACGTCGAAGCTGCGCGAGGATGCCTTGCTAGGCAGGCGCATCGGCCTCTATGGCCCCGGCTGGCGCAACCAACCGCTGTCCGAAGAGACCTCGCAGCTTTACGCCCGCGCGCGCGGAGAACTCGAAAAACTCGGCGCCATTTTGGTGAAGGACCCTTTCGACGGGTCGGGATTTGCAGAACTGCGTCAGGCGACGCCGTCGTTGGAGGAATTCGATGCGCGTGGAATGGAATCGGTGCCCTACGACCTTGAGCAGTATCTCCATCGGTTGGGACCCGATGCCGCAGTGAAAACCTTCGCTGAATTCGCCACGGCGACTGCCGCCGAAAATGCTTTCGAGAAGGGAGGCGTGCTCCACTTCATGCATAATCTGCCGCAATTCAAGGCATGCTTGGCCGACCCGACGCGCCCGCCCGATCTATCCGACTTCATCGCCGCCAAGGAATCCTATTTGCGGATTTTCGCGGAAGTGTTCATGCGCGAACGCCTGGATGCCGTCATCTTCCCGCAGATGCGCACCGCGCTTGCTCCGCTGCACGGCGGAGACATTATCCACGAGACCACGGTTTGCGAAATCAACATTGCAGGGCTTCCCGGCGTGACGGTGCCAGCCGGCTATTACGCATCCGGCGCGCCGTTTTGCCTGATCGTCGTGGGGCATCAATGGGCTGAGGCCGATTTGCTCGCTTATGCCTATGCTTACGAGCAATTCAGCCGACACCGACGCGCGCCGAATCTCGATTGAACCACAAGCGAGCGCTGTTGCTGCGACGCCTCGCGTTCGGGATATGACGTACTATGAGCTACGCTATGTCGGTCCGGGGATCACCGATGAATCAATCGTCCAACCCTCACGCAATAAATTTAATGGGTCCTGATCCTAGTCAGGCGCGCAGCCGTCGCCCAATTCCGCGGTGATCACCGCCGGCGCCGAGATGAAATGGCGCAACGGCTTCTCGCTCGCCGGCAGCTTCGACGCCTCGAAGGAGACGACGCTGCATCGATTTCGAGCCGATCGATGGCGTCAGCCATCGACAGGACCCATGATGCGTTCAGACATTCTGCGCGCGGACGACCGTTGAAGGCTTCACAAAATGCGTTGTCTGTTGGCCTGCCGGGTCTGGAGAAGTCGATCCCCACGCCGCTAAGATGCGCCCATTTGCTCCCTGAAGCGCATCCTGCGCCTCGATCGATTCAGGCCACGAGGCCCATCTGGAGTCCACGACGAGTTCCTCCTCGCTGCCACCGTTCAAAACCTCCGAAAGCTGGCAAAGCTGATCCCGCGACCCGCTACAATGCCTGCCTGAGCAAGGGCGAACTCACCCGCGCGCGCCCCAATGTGCTCGCTGACAGCCAACTCGCCGACTTCTTCAACGCAATCGGCGCAAAGCAGACGTGTCGAGGCCACTGGCCCAAATTCGCGGAGACAATTATATAACGATTTCAATTATATAAGAGTTCGCAGTTTTGTTCTGAATGGCGCGCCATTCAGTACTCATCTGCGAACCCGGAGTTGCCCATTCCGGCTGGCCAGGACCGCTCTTTCGAGCACATCTTTGCTGCCTTTGATCCGGATTTGGGCATCATCGACCTCGGTCACGTCGATCAGGGATTGCAGATAAGCTTTGCGGAATGGAATCGATCCCGAGGTCATATTCTCACGCATGCTGCGACCGAACTGTTCCAACCGCGCTGGATCGATCCGGATGGCTTGCGATGAATGCGATTTGGCCCGTTCGAGCGGCCTTGGCGCGATCCCGTGCAATCCAAAAACGAGACGTATTCGCTCACTCTTACATCGAGTCTTTCAGCGATTCAGTGAATTTTGTAAGTCGGACAACCGGTGGCACATACAAGGCAACCAAACACGAATTCACTCAATCAAGTTTTGAGAAACATATTCTCGAAATGGTCAAAGTGAGTATGCAGTTCTATGACGCGCTCGGGGCCAGCCGGTACGACTTGCAAACTTTCGCGGAAGCCGCATTGAGCCTTAATCGCAAATCCAAAACATCCACCGGCAAACCTTCTACGAGCAAATCGTAGTTTTCCGACCGCCAGTCATCGAACACCCCTTCCAGCGCAGCGTTGGCGGGGTCCAGCATAACGGCGGGCTCGAAAGCCTCGCCGGGGCTGGCAGGCGCCAAATCTGATTCAAAATCACCGGGCGACAGAAAACCACCGGATTTGAGGGCGTCCATTTCGGACCTCCGTCACCACATCCAGCCCTTGTGGTGTCAGCTGGATAATTGGGAGGAATTGCGCTCGCGCGGCGCCACCGTCTGAACCCACCATAATATCTCTGAACAACTTACAAAGAGGATGAAATGATGCATTCGATGTCGAGCCGGACGAAACGGTTTTCTCTTACTCCGCGCGAACTGGAGCAATTCCATGCACAGGGCTGCGCTGGCCCCTTCACCTTGTACGGGCCTGATGAGATGAAGGAAATTTGATAATCCGTTTCTGGCAGAGCATATTTGCCAACCGGCTATTGTCGACCGCGTGAGCAGCGTCCTTGGACCGAATGTTGTACTGGCGCACTGAGTTTTTTCCAAAGTATCCGGGCGACGAAGGTACTGATTGGCATCAGGCGGATACCTTCGCTAATGCCTCCGGGACGCCGCAGATTGTGTGGCCGGAAGCGGAGGAATTCGGCGGTACAATCACTGTCTGGACGGCCTTTACCGAAGCCGGGATCGACACTGCTGCTCTGCAGTTTATTCCTGGCACCCACCGCTCGATGCATTACGATGAAACCAAACGAATGCACTATGATCCAGATCGGGTCAATGCGGCGGATAAGGATGGCGTCCGGCGAGGATTTTTTGGCTACGACTATCGCGAATTGCAAGTTGATCCGCATTGGAAGCCGGACGAGTCGAAGGCCGTATCGATGGTCATGCGACCGGGACAGTTCGTCGTGTTCTGGTCGACGCTGATGCACGCCTCTCATCCGCACGAAGGAAAATCGAAAGACATGCGCTTGGGTTTTGCCTCGCGTTATGTACCGACTTCGGTGCGAGTCTATCCCGATTCCGATTACGTGGAAGAGTACGGTGGACGAATTTCCCTTAAAGACTACGTGCGGTGGTGGTTTGCGGACAGGATGACTTTAACTACAACCGCATCTCAACTCATACGACGACAGGCAAACCCTTTGCGGCTCGGCGTGTTTGATCGTTAGGGACAGGTGGGGACGGACCGGAAGGTCTAAGGCGCTCTTCTTGATTGCCGATACAAGGACTATGGTTATGCTTGTGCCATACTATCAGGTTGACGCCTTCACCGACCGCGTATTCGGTGGCAACCCGGCCGCTGTCTGTCCCTTGGAGCGCTGGCTGCCCGCTGCGACGATGCAAGCGATCGCCGCAGAGAGCAACCTAGCGGATACGGCCTTTTTCGTGAAAAAGGAGGAGGAGTATGAGCTGCGGTGGTTCACGCCGACGGTCGAAGTCGATCTCTGCGGTCATGCCACGTTGGCATCAGCTTATGTGATTCTCCACCATATAGAGCCGGGTCGCGACCGCGTCAGCTTCCGGACGATTAATGCTGGTACGCTCGTTGTGAGCCGCCAGGGCGAACGACTGGCAATGGATCTTCCGGCGCGGGTGCCGATTCCGGTCACGACACCCGTTAACCTTGTGGCGGCACTGGGCAAGCAGCCCAAGGCCTTGCTCGGGTCGCGCGACTATCTCGCCGTTTATGACAATGCCGACGAAGTGGCTGCACTCGATCCGGATATGGCCGCAGTGGCAAAGCTGGACCGTTGGGGCATGATTGTCACTGCACCGGGCAAGAACGGTGTCGATTTCGTCTCGCGGTTCTTTGCGCCAGCCAATGGCATTCCCGAAGACCCTGTCACCGGCTCAGCGCATTGCACGCTGGTACCGTATTGGGCGGCGCGCCTCGGTAAGACGCAGCTCGAAGCACGGCAGATATCGCGGCGCGGCGGTGCACTCAGTTGTACGCTCGATGGCGATCGGGTGATCATTGTTGGGCGCGCCGTGCTCTACCTTGAGGGACGTATCGCTGTCTGAGGCTCTGCGCATCGCGTTACTTTACATGATAGCGGGTGGTGGAGCATGGCCGACCGAGTTGCGATCATTACCAATGTGACCGAATACACCGGTGGGTCAGCGGCAGAAGCGCTCGCTGCCGATGGCTTCAAGGTGCTTTCCGCCGCGCACGTAAACGAACGCATCATCACACGAAATTCGTCCTCCTGTAGGTCGAGCGCACGCGCGATCGAATACATGTTAGCGAAGTGCGCCGCAGGATGGCGTCGCATCTCAAGCGTGATCGCCACGCATGAGAAAAACGCCCGGCTATCAGCCGGGCGCTGTTGACGAGAGTCGTTACCGCCGCCTCAGTAACTGGTCGGGTTCCTTTCTTCGCGTGCGGCCTTTTGGTGCCGCGGAATTTTAGTGATGGTTGTTGCCGTAATTTACTATGGGATAGTGAACTACCAAAGAAGTGAGCCGGGGGCGGGACTGACAACGGACTATCATGCAAAGCTCTTCGCTCATGAGCTTACCCGCCGGCGTTCAGTCGCTGACGCGGAGAAGTTCGCTGGTGCGCTTCTGGATGCCCCGGTCGACCTAAATCCCCATCAGGTGGAAGCTGCCCTGTTCGCTTTTAAATCGCCCTTTCCAAGGGTGCGATTCTCGCGGACGAAGTCGGACTGAGAAAGACCATCGAGGCAGGGCTCGTGCTCGCCCAGAAATGGACCGAGGGCATGGGTCTCGGCTTCCTGCCGGAATACCGTTCTCCATCAGCGGTCGTGCTGGCTGGTACGGAAAGAAGGGCAAACAGAACGCCCCTCTCGGGACCACTAGCGGCGGCGGCGACACCGCGGTGGAGAGCCGATCCGCCTGACCCTTGACGCCAGCAAGGCGATGTGGGGACCGAAGTACTCGCACTTTGTCGATGTCTGGGTTGCCTATTGCTATAGGCAGAACAAGTTCGGCCTTGACCAGGCCAAGAGCCCTGTCTGCAATGTCGCTCGGGGCGTGACTAATAACAGCTGCACCGAACAGTCGCTGTACTCCGGTATCACTGTAAAGTTCTGATCTAAGTCTCCATACTTGAATGGTTCAGCGATGACGTCGCGTAGTTTCAGTACTGTAGCGCAAAGACCGGAATCCGGGCGGTCCCGTCCTGAAAGGTGCGGCGGAGATCGGCATTTTCCTGTTGCGGGAATTGGCGAATTTCACGCTGGCCTTATTGCTGTTTTATGCCGCGCGAATGGCTGAACGGGTGTGCATTCGAAATGAGAATGCAGGCGAGGGCGCGGGCGAGCCGGTCTTTTCAAGGTGCAGCTCACTCGCGTGCCCGATTGGCAACTCGCGATCGGTAGCTTCAGAACGCCTGCGCCGTCTCTCCAATTATCCGCGGCGATGCCGAGTGGCCGCTTCTTGGAGCGCAAATTTTTGAAGATCGTCTCTGCGCTTGACATAAGTAAGTTTATTCTTACCCTGCAGGGCTGATCTGGTCGGCATGCATGGCACGATCGAATGAATATCGGACGCGCGTTTCCAGGAGGTCAGTGATCCGCAAACGAAAGCGAACCGACAGGGAGTGAGTGTTATAGGCCGTAAGTTTGAAAGTTGCTGACGCACTTTGTTTGCGGCTCGACGCGATCGCGCATCGCTCCGCGTTTTCTTTCCAGGTTGTCTGACATCGTGGCGACGGAGAAAAAGACGTATGACGGGGCCAGTCGGCATCGCCTTTCCAGACGGTACACCGCGTCTTGAACTGCGCGGCATTTGTAAGCGCTATCCTTCGGTCCTTGCTAACGACCAGATCAATCTTAAGGTCGCGCCTGGCGAGATACATGCCGTGCTCGGAGAGAACGGCGCCGGCAAGAGCACGTTGATGAAAGTCATCTACGGGTTGGTGAAGCCGGACGCGGGTGAGCTGATCTGGGGCGGCGAGGCGGTCGCGGTAACGAGTCCCGCGCAGGCGCAGCGTCTCGGCATCGGCATGGTGTTCCAGCATTTTTCGTTGTTCGAGACGCTGACCGTGGTGCAGAACATCGCGCTCGGTATGACCGGTAAGCCGGATCTCGGAACACTCTCGGCACAAATCGTTGCTGTCTCCGAACGCTACGGCCTTCCGGTCGACCCGAGCCGGTTGGTGCATACGATGTCGGTCGGCGAGCGGCAGCGGGTCGAGATCATCCGCGCTTTGCTTCTCAACCCGCGGCTTCTGATTATGGATGAGCCGACCTCGGTGCTGACGCCGCAGGCTGTCGAGAGGCTGTTCGAGACGTTGCGCCAACTTTCCGATGATGGCTGCAGCATTCTGTACATCAGCCACAAGCTGCATGAGATCAAGGCGCTGTGTCATGCGGCGACGGTGATGCGCGCCGGCCGCGTCACCGGCGTTTGCGATCCGCGCCAGGAATCGCCGCGCAGCATGGCCCGAATGATGGTGGGCGCCGATCTGCCGGTGTGCAGGCCGTCGTCGATCGCAGCCGGCACCGAGCGTTGTCTTGTGGTCGACAAGCTCACGCGTGCCGCGGATTCCGCGTTCGGCACCGCGCTCGACCAGATCGATCTGGTGGTGCATGCCGGCGAAATCGTCGGCATCGCCGGCGTCTCGGGCAACGGTCAGAAAGAGCTTTTGACCGCGCTTTCAGGCGAAACACCGATTCCGGAAAAGGGCCGGATCGAACTTCTCGGCAGACCGGTTGGCTGCACCGATCCGCTGACGCGCCGCCGGCTCGGTCTTTGCTTCGTGCCGGAAGAACGGCTCGGCCGCGGCGCGGTACCGACATTGACGTTGGCGGAGAATGCGCTGCTAACCGCGCACGACAGCGGCATGGTCAAAGGTGGTTTGTTGAATTTTGGCGCGATCACGGCCTTCACCCACCGCTGCATCGAGGGCTTCCAGGTCAAATGTGGTGGGCCGGATGCCGAAGCGCGCAGCTTGTCCGGAGGCAATTTACAGAAGTTCATTATCGGCCGCGAGGTGCTTCAGAAACCGAAGGTGCTGATCGTGTCACAGCCGACCTGGGGCGTCGACGTCGGGGCCGCTGCGTTCATCCGGCAGACGCTGATCGACCTTCGCAATACAGGCACCGCCATTCTGGTCATCTCCGAAGAACTCGATGAGCTGTTCGAGATTTGCGACAGCATCTCGGTCATGGTCAAGGGCCGACTGTCGAAACCAATTGCTACGGCCGAGACGGATTTGACCGAGATCGGTCTGATGATGACCGGCCTGTCTCAGCGACATGATGGCCACGCCGCTCAACGCGGCTCGGGAGATCGACAATGAAGCTCAAGCTTGAACGTCGGGTTGCGCCCTCCCAGATCATGCAATACCTTTCTCCGCTCTTGGCGGTCGGGCTGACGGCGCTGACCGGACTCTGCATGTTCATCGCGATGGGCAAGGATCCAGCAACCGCGTTTTACGTGTTTGCCGTGCAGCCGATCGAAAACCTCTACGGCGTCGGCGAACTCCTTATCAAGGCGTCGCCGCTGATCCT
This sequence comes from Afipia birgiae 34632, assembly GCF_000308295.2. Lineage (GTDB taxonomy): Bacteria > Pseudomonadota > Alphaproteobacteria > Rhizobiales > Xanthobacteraceae > Afipia > Afipia birgiae. The sequence continues at coordinate 368,928 of NZ_HG326655.1, read as the reverse complement.
GATCGGGCTCGGTCTTGCGGTTGGTTTCCGCGCCAATGTCTGGAACATCGGCGCTGAAGGCCAGCTCACAGTGGGTGTGATCTTTAGTGGCGTGGTAGCGCTGCACTATGGACCTCAGGGCGGATCCTGGGTGTTGCCTGCGATGGTTGTCGCTGGCGCGTTCGGCGGCATGCTGTGGTCGGCGATCCCCGCGTTTCTGCGAACGCGTTTCAATGCCAACGAAATTCTCACCAGTCTGATGCTGACTTATGTCGCTCAGCTTTGGCTGAGTTACCTGATCTATGGACCATGGCGCGATCCCAACGGATTCAATTTCCCGCAATCGGAGCCGCTCGCTCCAAGTGCCTTGTTTCCGATTCTGATCGAAGGCACGCGGCTCAACGCCAGCGTTTTGATTACGCTCGCAGCTGTCGTGTTCACGTGGTTTATCCTCAAGCGAAGCTTCGTCGGCTACCAGTTGCAGGTGGTTGGTCTGTCCGAGCCAGCTGCCCGGTATGCCGGCTTCAACGGTCGCCGCGCGGTGTGGATCGCGATGCTGGCAGGCGGAGTCGCATCGGGAATCGCTGGTGTCGGTGAAATCGCCGGACCGCTCGGCCAACTCTTTCCGACGGCCTCACCCGGTTACGGCTTTGCCGCCATCATTGTAGCCTTTCTCGGGCGTCTCCAGCCGATCGGCATCGTGCTCGGTGGTCTGTTGATCTCGCTGCTCTATCTCAGCGGAGAGGCGGCCCAGATGACGCTCAACCTTCCGTCGGCGATCACCGGTCTATTCCAGGGCGTGCTGCTCTTCTTCCTGCTTGGAGCAGACATCCTGATCACCTATCGCATCCGCGTAATACCGGGCACCGTTAAATTGAAGAAGGTAACTGCGTGATGGATACCTTGTCCGCCATTGTGATTGCGACGCTCGTGGCTGGAACGCCGCTCGTCTATGCCGGGCTCGGCGAACTCGTCACCGAGAAATCTGGAATGCTCAATCTCGGCGTCGAAGGCATGATGCTGTTTGGTGCGGTGACTGCCTTCGCTGTCACCCATGCGACGCATAATCTGTGGCTCGGCGTTCTTTTTGCCGCATTCGCCGGAGCTGTACTGGCGGCGATCTTTGCCTTGCTCACGCTTACGCTGAAGGCCAATCAGGTTGCGAGCGGCCTCGCCCTGGCGATCTTCGGGGCCGGCGCGAGTGCATTTCTCGGCAAGCCTTACGTTGGCGTCGCACTGGCACGCGAGCCTTCTGAACTTGCCGCATGGGTGAGCGGCATTCCATTGATCGGTTCGACTCTCGTGCTATTGCACCCGCTGATCTATCTGTCGTGGGCCGCCTTCGGTGGTGTGTTCTGGTTCCTTTACCGCACGCGCGCTGGTCTCGTCCTTCGTGCTGTCGGTGAATCGCCGGCCTCAGCCCACTCGATCGGCTACCCGGTCAACACCGTGCGCTTGTACGCGGTGTTGTTCGGCGGCGCGATGGCCGGCATCGCGGGCGCCTATCTGGCGGTGGTCTACACATCGCTCTGGGTGGAAGGCATGACCGCCGGTCGCGGCTGGATCGCGCTTGCGCTCGTTGTCTTTGCGACATGGCGACCGGAACGGGTGCTGCTCGGAGCCTATTTGTTCGGCGGTATGACGACGGTGCAGCTGTTCGCTCAGGGCGCCGGCATCCCGGTCCCTCCAGAGATGATGTCGGCGTTGCCCTATCTGGCGACGATCGTCGTGCTCGTTCTGATCTCCCGCAATCCGACATTGGTTCAGCTCAATGCGCCGGCTTCGCTCGGCAAGCTGTTCCATGGCGAAGCCTGATTTTTCTCGTCGATATACTGCCGAATTTACCAAGTCGCGCAGGTAGAAAATCAAACGGTTCGTCTGCGCCGGACCATCAGGAGGAAATGAATATGTTCTCGATGACCAGGCGTAATTTCCTGCGTAGCTCCGCCGCTGGCGCAACCATCGGCCTCGGACCAGGGTTAAAGGCATTTGCTCAAAACGAAGTTCTGAAGGTCGGTGTCGTCCATCAAGGGCCGATTGCCGAGAACGGTTGGGAGGCGTTCCATGCCCGCGCTTGGCGTTCGCTCGAATCCAAGTCCGGCGGCAAGGTAAAGGTCACGGTGCTCGACAACGTGCAGCAGGCCCAGGATGCAGAGCGTGTCTTCCGTCAGCTTGCCGCACAGGGGCATCAGCTGATCATGGGCACTACGTTCTCCCAGTACGCAACGCTTCGGAAGTTAGCGCCGACCCTGCCCAAGACCAAATTCGAATGCTGCGCTGGCATCGGAACGCTGGACAATCTCGGAGTTTTCGAGGCTCGCTCTTACGAGGGCACCTATCTCACCGGCATTGCCGCCGGCAAGATGACCAAGAGCAACGTGCTCGGCTGGGTCGGCGCCTTCCCGGTGCCGCAGGTGATCTACGGCCTTAACGCGTTCATGCTCGGCGCGCGCAGCGTCAATCCGAATGCGGTGTGCAAGCTGATCTGGGCCAACGCCTGGAGCGATCCGGCGAAAGAGAAGGATGCCATCAACGCGCTGGTGTCGCAGGGTGCTGACGTTCTCTCAGGCAGCCCGAACACGCCGGTGCAGGGTCTCGCCGCTGAAGAGAAGGGCGTGTGGTCGATCGGCAGCTCGGGCGACTTCTCGGCATTCGTCAAGAACAGGCAGCTGACCTCGTTCGAACTTGATTGGACGTCTGCGTATGCCGAGGCCGCACAAGGCGTGATCGACGGCAAGTGGAAGGCGGAATCGAAATGGCGCGGCCTTGGACCAGGCGGCTTCGTTCGCATGACGACGCAGAATGCGGCGCTTCCCGCCGAGGTGCGTGCGCTGATGGCCGAGAAGGAAAAGGCTATTCTCGAAGGTAAATTCCATCCCTTCACCGGCGAGATCAAGGATCAGTCCGGAAAGGTACGTGTTGCGGCCGGCGCCACCATGCCGGACGCCGAGCTGCGCAGCATCGACTGGCTGGTCGAAGGCATCCAGGGGCAGCTGCCGCGCACCTGATCGCCGAGCATCTGCGATGGACGCCGCCGCGAAAGCGGCGTCCATTCTCCGTTTCCACTCGTGCTTCTCATCTGAAGGTTTCGACCCATCATGCCGTCGCTCGATCTCGTTCTCGACAACGCCCGTCTTCCCGACGGGACGGTTCAGGCCATTGGCATTTCCGGCAGCCGGATCGTCATGCTTGCGGAAGGCAGCGCTGAGGTTTCAGTCGGGCGCGAGCGCCACGATCTTGGCGGTGCACTCGTGCTTCCGGGTTTCGTCGATGGACATAATCATCTCGACACCACGTTCTTTGGCGATGTTTGGCGGCCGCATCAACGCTGCACCGCGGGCTTCAATGTCGGCGAACGCCTCGCGATCCAGAAGGACTGGCTTGCCCGGGGCGCTTCGCTGGCGATTCGCGCCGGCGCGCTGGTGGAGCGGGCGGTGAGCCGTGGCACCACCCATATGCGCACGCATGTCGAGATTGATACCGATTTCGGATTGACGCATCTCGAAGGCATTTTGGCGCTGCGCGAAAAGTATCGCGATGTGGTGTCGATCCAGATCGTCGGGCTGGCGCGCGGTTTGCTTGTGCGGCCCGGAACGCGGGAGCTGCTCGATGAAGCACTCGCGCAAGGCGCGGACGTGGTCGGCGGCCTCGACTCCGCGAGTTTCGAGGGCGACATTGAAGCCCATCTCGCTCTTGTTTTTGCGCTCGCCGAGCGCCACGGCAAGGGCATCGATCTCCATCTGCATGACGGCGGTCAGCTCGGATTGCACACGCTGGACCGGATGGCGGCGCGCACGCGTGCCGCCAGTCTCGAAGGCCGCGTCGTCGCGAGTCACGCCTACGCACTCGGCGAAGTGCCTCGCGATGCGATGATGCGGACCGCTGAAAATCTCGCTGCGGCAAACGTGGCGATCATGACCAATGCGCCGGGCGATCATCCATTTCCGCCGGTGCTGGCGCTACGTGACGCTGGCGTCACCGTGTTCGCGGGCAACGACGATATCCGCGATTCCTGGTGGCCTTATGGCGATGGTGACATGCTCGAGCGCGCGATGATGATCGGCTACAGGTCCGGCTTCAACACCGATGATGAACTCGCTTGCGCCTTTGACATGATCACTCAGGCTCCAGCCAACGTCCTGGGAATCCCTGATTACGGGCTTACAATCGGTTCTCTAGCCGACCTCGTCGTGGTGGATGCCGATCATGCGCAGATGGCGGTCGTGGCGCGACCGGTGCGTCGCGGTGTCTACAAGTCCGGGCGATTGGTCGCGCGTGGTGGCGTCTTTCTCGATCACGCGGCAAATCTATAGAACAACGATGCTTGTGACGCCAAACGTTGAACAGACCGGATTGCAGCGCCGTATGAGGGGATGCAAAGGCGGTACCTCCCGCTACATTCCCGTACGCGATCTCGCGCTGATCCAGGGAAGGCGACGGCGCCTCTCAGTCGCAATTCTTAAAATTACATAGCATTTTCAATAATGTATGAGTTCGCTGTTTTATTCTGAATGGTGCTCCATTTTCCCCACCCGCAATCAGTCGATGTCGAATCGCACGCCCTGGGCGAGCGGAAGATCGTGGCCGAAGTTGATGGTGCTGGTAACCCGGCGCATATAGGCCTTCCATGCATCTGAACCTGCCTCGCGTCCGCCGCCGGTTTCCTTTTCTCCGCCGAATGCGCCGCCGATCTCTGCGCCGGACGGGCCGATGTTGATATTGGCGATGCCGCAGTCGGAGCCGCTGACCGAAAGAAACTTCTCCACCTCGTGCATGTCGGTTGAGAAGATCGAGGATGACAGCCCTTGCGGCACGTCGTTGTGCAGCGCCAGCGCTTCGTCGAACTCCGAATATTTCATGACGTAGAGAATCGGCGCGAACGTCTCGCGCTGCACCGGCCCGGTCTGCGCCGGCATTTCGGCGAGGGCAGGTGCTACATAATGCGCTGCGGGGTATTGGTCTGCATCGACGCGCTCGCCGCCAAAAACCTGTCCGCCGAATGTCCGCGCTTCCGCCAGCGCCTCCTGCATTTTCAAAAAGGCGGTCTCGTCGATCAGCGGGCCAACGAGCACGTCATCCTTCACCATAGGATTGCCGATCCGGACCGACGCATAGACCTGCTTCAGCCTTCTGACGAATGCATCATAAACACTGTGATGAACGAACAGTCTGCGAAGCGATGTACAGCGCTGGCCGGCCGTGCCGATGGCGGCGAAGGCGATGGCGCGAACGGCAAGATCAAGGTTCGACGACGGGCACACGATCGAGGCGTTATTGCCGCCAAGCTCCAGAATGCTCCGGGCAAAACGTTGCGCCAGGCGCGGACCGACCATTCGCCCCATGGCTGTGGACCCGGTTGCCGAGACCAGCGGAACGCGCGGATCATCGACCAGCAGCTCGCCGACATCTCGCCCGCCGATCAGCACCGTCGAGAGGCCGGCCGGTATGCCATTGATTTTCGCTGCCGCGCGCTCGAACAGGGCCTGAACGGCGAGCGCCGTCAGCGGCGTCCTTTCCGATGGCTTCCAGATCACCGGGTTGCCGCAGACGAGGGCGAGGGCGGCGTTCCACGACCAGACCGCAACAGGGAAATTGAAGGAGGTGATCACCCCAACGGGACCAAGCGGATGCCACTGCTCCATCATCCGGTGGTTGGGCCGTTCGCTCGCGATGGTGAGGCCGTAGAGCTGGCGGGAGAGACCGACTGCGAAATCGCAGATGTCGATCATCTCCTGAACCTCGCCCTGTCCTTCCGACAGGATCTTTCCGGCTTCGATGGTGACCAGGCGTCCAAGCGCGATCTTGGCGCTGCGCAGTTCGTTGCCAAGAACGCGAACGAGTTCACCGCGCTGCGGCGCAGGAATCGTCCTCCATGCAAGGAACGCTTCTTGCGCCCGGGCGATCGCTTCGGTCGCGCTGCTGGCGGTTGCATCCTGCACGTTGGCAATCGTCTCGCCGGTGAGCGGCGAGCGCACAGTGCGTGAGCCTTGGGAGTAGAGATTGCGCGGAACGCCGAGTTCCTGAAGAAGCAGATCGACATCAGTTGCGAGAGTCATGCCGTGCTCCGGGGAATCCTGGCTTTCGGGAGGCGGAACAAAGCAGATGATGCCCGCCTCAGGCGTGTAGCACAAAACTGCGCCTCCGGTCGGGTTGTTGCACTCCTCCTCCGGGGCCCGGAGCGAGAAAATCGACGAGATATGTCAATCTTGACCTCATAGCCTTGGCTGTCCCGCCGCACCTCGGCCGCGCGGCAAAGACGCTCCCCATAGCTCCCATCGTCAGGCACCGCCCTCGCGGGCGAGCTGTATCGTATCTGGGCAGATGGTGAGAACCATGCGCGAAGCATCGCAATGGTTCATACGCCCGGTGTCGGCTGGGTGTTTCCTTGATGAAACTCTTAAAGCACGAACGTGCTCCTTGGTAGGGATGAGCAGAGTTGCGTCACCAAGGGGGCACTAAACCGTGCCCTCCATTTGCTCCGAAACATCCTCTGCTTGCTGAGCTAGCCATTGCCGCAGCGGCCTGACCCTGAGACAATCTTGCGTCAGCGGACACGCCTGCTTGTCCTTCTGTGGAGCCTTCGATGCCTCGATTGCGCCTCACCATTGCTTCTGTCCTCGCGGCGATCGGTGTCATTCTGTGGCAAGCGCCCGGCGCAGCCCGGGACAAGCCGCCGCCGAGCGAATGTCTTGCGATCGCTCAGTCACTTCCGCGCGTCATGTTCGCCAGCCTGTCGCGCGCGGCGGCGGAAACGAACGAGGTGACGATCACCTATGCGGGCCACTCGACCTACATCCTAGAAACGCCTCGCAACGTCACCATCGCCACCGATTTCAGCGGCGCTTACACCGCCGGCAAGTCGCCCAATGTCGTGACCATGAACCGGGCCCATTCGACGCATTACACACTCAGCCCCGATCCGCGCATCGCCCATGTGCTGCGCGGCTGGGGCGAGGACGGTCAGCCGGCGCGTCATGCCATAGTGATCGGTGATGTGCTGATCCGGAATGTCACGACTGACATCCGCGCTTACCGTTTCGACTCCGAAGCCCTGCAGAAGGACGGCAACTCGATTTTCATTTTCGAAGTGGCTGGCCTGTGCATCGGCCACCTCGGCCACCTGCATCATCCGCTGGATGAGACGCATTACGCCGCGATCGGCCGCCTCGATATCGTCATGGTGCCGATCGACGGCACTTTCACGCTGTCGCTCGGTGGCATGTCGGAGATCACACGCCGGCTGCGCTCCTCCATCGTGCTGCCGATGCACCGGTTCGCGACCCCGCTGAGCGATTTTCTCGCGCAGATGAACGGACAGTTCGAAATGGACATCCGCCCCGAGCGGTCGTTCTCGATTTCGCGCGACACGCTGCCGAAGAAGCCGACCATTATTGTTCTGGATGGGGTGTAGTATCGAAGCCTGCCACAAGCGGGCCCGCGACGCTGGTTCCAGAGCATAGGGCAGTAACGCTTACGCCGGCGATATGATGTACGGAGAAGAGAATTTTTCGCTTTTATTCAGATAGTTGACGTTGCGATCAGGTCGATGGTCTTCTCATTCTGACCCACATCGGACATCGACGTTTCTAACCGGCACGGAACTGGCGCTGGTCGCCTCCTCGGTGTACGCTTTCGATCCAAGCCATTGTAGGCAAGCTGGGTGCAGTCAGGCTTTTTTTTAAGGTCGGAGGCATTCAATGAAACTCAGTCGCAATTTGCTCGCAGGAGCCAGTCTTTTCGCCCTGAGTTGTGTCTCAGCATTAGCGCAGCAGGTCACGGGTGTTCTAGGCTCGCCCGGCGCCACCATCACCATCGACGGGAGGCAGCTTCCACTGCCCCCTCCGGCATTCGGCGGGATGATCAAGGAGAAGGCTTCGGAGTCGACGGCTTGGTGGGCACCGCGTGTCGTGCCGCCGAAGGGCGCGCCCAATGTGTTGCTCATTATGACTGACGACCAGGGTTTCGGAGCACCGAGCACCTTCGGCGGTGTTGTCCCCACACCCGCAATGGATCGCATCGCTGCTCAGGGCCTGCGCTACACCAATTTTCATTCCACCTCACTGTGCTCACCGACGCGGGCGGCGCTCATCACCGGCCGCAATCATCACTCTGTCGGCTTCGGAGTGGTCGGCGAAATATCGACGGGATTCCCAGGTTACGACTCGATCATTCCGATCGAGAAGGGCACCATCGGCACCATCCTGAAGGCGAACGGGTATGCCACCTCGTGGTTCGGCAAGAACCACAACACGCCTTCATATCAATCGAGCCAGGCCGGGCCATTCAATCAATGGCCCAATGGCATGGGCTTCGAGTATTTTTATGGTTTTGTTGGCGGCGATGCTAGCCAGTGGCAGCCGAACCTGTTTCGCAACACCACAGCAATTTATCCATTCCAGGACAATCCCAACTGGAACCTGACGACCGCGATGGCCGACGAGGCCATCCAGCACATGAAACAGCTCAAGGCGATCGCGCCCGACAAGCCGTTCTTCGTCTATTACGTCCCCGGCGGCACCCACGCGCCGCATCATCCGACGCCGGAGTGGATCAAGAAGATCAGCGACATGCACCTGTTCGACCAGGGCTGGAACAAGCTGCGGGAGACGATCTTTGCCAACCAGAAGCGATTGGGCATCATGCCCGACCACGCCAAGCTGACGCCGTGGCCGAAGGAATTGCCGCAATGGGATACTGTCGGCGAGTTGGAGAAGATGCTCTTCATCAAGCAGGCAGATGTCTATGGCGCCTACCTCGCCTACACCGACGATGAGATCGGCCGTGTCATTCAAGCCGTCGAAGATCTCGGAGAGCTTAACAACACCTTGATCATCTACATCGGCGGTGACAACGGCGCGAGTGCCGAAGGCATGATTAACGGTACGCCCAACGAGTTCACGACCTTCAATGGTGTCCCGGTGCCCGTGAAGGCTCAGTATCTCTGGTACCCGTTCTGGGGCTCGTGACCTGACCGGGCTTTTTTGGACCAAGCTTTGTGAGAAACTGAGCTTGGAAAGGAGCTTTGGTCATGCCGAAGAAGAGGTTTAATGCGGAGCAGATCGTGGTGCTGCTGCGCCAGATTGAAGTATTGATGTCGCAGGGCAAGGCAGCGCCGGTGGCCTGTCGGGAAGCCGGAATTTCGCAGCAGAGTTATTATCGCTGGCGGAAGGAATACGGTGGCCTTGAGCTCGATCAGGCGAAGCGGATGAAGGATCTGGAGCGGGAGAATGTCCGCCTCAAGCGTCTCGTCGCCGATCTGTCGCTTGAGAAGCAGGTGCTCAAGGACGTTGCCTCGGGAAACTTATAAGCCCTGAGCGGCGACGGCAGGCGGTGGAGGGCATTCGAGGGAAGTATGGTCTCTCGGAACGCCAAGCCTGCCGGATCGTCGGCCAGCACCGCGGAACACAGCGATACACCACCATCGTTCGATCTGATGAGGATGCGTTGACGAGAGCGATTATCTCTCTTGCGTCCCAATATGGGCGATATGGCTATCGTCGGATCACGTCGCTGCTGGTCGATGCCGGCTGGCAGGTCGGGTGTGATCGGGTCCAGCGGATCTGGCGCCGTGAGGGGCTAAAAGTACCCAGCAAACAGCGACCGCGCGGCCGGCTGTGGCTCAACGACGGATCCTGCATCCGTTTGCGGCCGCAGCATCGTAACCATGTCTGGAGCTACGACTTCGTCGAGGCGCAGACCCATGATGGCCGTAAGCTCCGGCTCATGACGCTGATCGACGAGTTTACCAGGGAATGCCTGGCGATCAGGGTTGCACGTCGCATCAACAGCTTCGGCGTCATCGACACCATGGCCGATGTGATGCTTGCTAAAGGCGTCCCTGAGCACATCCGGTCGGACAACGGCGCGGAGATGACGGCCAAGATCGTGCGCAGCTGGTTCGGAAAGCTCGGAGCAAAGACGCTCTACATTGCGCCCGGCAGCCCATGGGAAAACGGCTACTGCGAGTCCTTCAACGGCAAACTGCGCGACGAATGCCTGAACGGTGAAATCTTTTACAGCCTAAAGGAGGCTACCGTCGTCATCGAGCAATGGCGCAAGCACTTCAACACGATCCGACCGCACTCATCTCTGAGCTACCGGCCGCCGGCACCGCAAACATCGGCGCCGACACTGCAGCATCTGGATCGGAGCGCAGCGATGCAGTAGTCTCTATCCAGCTGGTCCAAAATATCCGTCAGGTCACTCGGACAAGACTTTCCCGCATTTTGCCGCGCCGTGGGCGTGGGCGATGGACACTCCATTCAAGTGGGTTAAGCAGGTGCCGTCGCATTTTGGCGGGACTGCCCAAGGCGTCGTCATGTGCTGGCCTAGCCATATCAACGATGTCGGAGGTATCCGTCGCCAATTCCACCACGTCATCGATATTGCCCCGACCATCCTCGAAGCGACCGGCATTTCGCAACCTGACACGATCGATGGTATCAAACAGAGCCCCATGGAAGGGGTGAGCATGGCGTATACATGGGAGAAGGCGAACGCCAATGCCAAGACGACGCACACGACCCAGTATTTCGAGATGCTCGGTAATCGCTCCATCTATCACGATGGATGGGTTGCGGCCACGACGCCGATCACGCTTCCATGGGAGCTAAGTAGTGCGCCCCCACCGGATGTGATCACGGGATACAAGTGGGAGCTCTATAACGTCGAGGAGGACCCCACCCAGTTCAATGATCTGGCCACCCAGATGCCGGAGAAGGTCAAGGAGCTGCAAGCCGTCTTCGATATCGAGGCGAAGAAGTACAACGTGCTGCCGCTCGATAACACGACGCTCGCGCGTTGGAATACGCCGCGCCCAAGCCTGACGGCAGGGCAGATAGTGTTCAACTATTCGGGCGAACTGACCGGTGTGCCGGCTAGCGCTGCGCCGAGCATTCTCAACAAGTCCTATACCATCACCGCCGAGGTCGAGATTCCCAAGGGTGGCGCTGAAGGGATGATCGTCACCGAAGGCGGACGTTTCGGTGGCTACGGGCTGTTTCTGAGTAAGGGTGTGGCGGGCCTTCGGCGGGGTAAGCCCGTGTTCCTCTACAACCTGCTCAACCTCAAGCGCACGGTCTGGTCGGGACCGGAGTTGAGCGCGGGCAAGCACACCATCGTCTTCGACTTCAAGCCGGATGGGCCGGGATTGGGCAAGGGCGGTACGGGTGTTCTTTCAGTGGATGGCAAGGAAGTAGACCGGAAATCCATAGAACACGGTACGCCCGTCACCTTCCCGGAGGACGAGACCTTCGACGTCGGCCAGGACACCCGCACCGGTGTCGCGATGCTCGAGTATCGCTACGATCCTCCGTTCAAGTTCACGGGCAAGATCAACAAGCTGACGTTCAAGCTCGGACCAGAGCTGAAGGATCCGGCGCAAGCCAAGGCAGAACTCGGGCCTATACCTGCGCCGGAGCCGGACCCCATTGAAGAGTCGAAGTCTCAAAAGCCATCCGCGAAGGTTGGGAAGAAATGAAAGGCGTACTGGCGTTCGCTGCCGTCAGCGAAGCTGCAACGGGACTGGCGCTGTTGATCGCCCCGTCGCTGGTTGGCCAGTTGTTGCTGGGCGAGCAGCTTTCCGGTGTCGCAACGCCGGTCGCGCGTGTCGCCGGCATTGCGCTGATTGCCTTGGGGGTCGCCTGTTGGCCAGGGTGGCCGCCACTCCCGGGCATGTTGATCTACAGCGGAGCCGTCACCCTGTATTTGGCTTACCTCGGTTTCGCAGGTGGCTTGAGTGGCGTCTTTCTGTGGCCGGCGGTCGTCTTTCATCTCATACTGACCGCGCTCTTAATGCGCGGCGGCCGCCAAAGCTGCGACCTGCGGTAAACACCTGAAGATGACGCTTCAAGCGAAGTCTTCTTGTGGCGCACCGCGGACATTCGGACTGACATCTTCGCGAAAGGGCTATCCCAGAGAGTCTCGTTCTGTTGGGCAAGTCGCCGCTTAACCAAGCGGACTCTCGGACGATCAGGCCCCGTTTATCCTGACTATACCGGCGGTCTGGAGTTGGCTGAAGCGAACGCTGGCTCCCGGCGATAAATTTCGTATGAATTGGCGCGATCCGGTCAGTCGCGCACTAGAACGCGCTAGCCAGATCCTTCGCGCCCTGAAGATTGATCTGGTTGTCCATCCGGGCATCTGTCGCCGCCAGCAGCTTCGAGACGACATTGTTGCGGATCGCCACCGGATTGCGCTCATAGCCGTTGCGCTGGAAGAAGTTCGATGTCGGCACCACGGCGCGCATCGCCTGCGGCATCGACACCATATCGAACCCGTTGCCATCGCCGGTCAGGTTCATCATCTCCAGTTCGGCGGCGGTCAGCGGCGCGGTGTAGCCCTTACGTTTGGCGAAGTTCACCGAGTCCATCAGCTTCAGTGTCTGCAGCAGCGGCCCGACATCGATGTCGAGATTGAGGGCGTGAACCGCGATGCCGCGCGGGGTGACGCCGAGCTTTTCATGCGCGCTCCATTGATTGGGCACGGACTTGCAGAACGCGACCATCTGCTGGACGATGGCTGTCTTCCGCTGCAGCTCGGCCTTCTGCGCGCCGCTGGCCTGGTGGGTCTTGTCGCCCAACGCTTTGAGAATGATGCCGCCATGTTCGGCCAGAAGGCTGATGGTGTTGGTGGTCAGGAGCTGGTTGTAGCCGAGCGCGGTGGAGATCGCGCGGGCGCCGGGGCGGTTACCTTCAAGCCCGGCCTGCACATCGTATTTTCCATTGCCGCCGGATTCGAAGCTGTAGATCCGAACCGCTTGATCTCTGGTCAGGCCATAATCCGATGCAACTTTCGCGTAAGCACGCTTGTAGTCGATCTCGGTGGCGGGCTTGCGCGGGTTGAAATGGAAGTGCTCCTGCGCATTGGCCAGGAAATCGGCCACCACCGGTAATGGCGCGCGGGGTTTCGGCGGTTTCTCCGGCGGCGAGGGATCGACCGGCTTCGGCGGACCGGTATAGACCGGCGGCTGGGTCAGGACGTAGTCCTCGGCGACGATGGTCTCGTTGTTGCGGCGCTTGGCGTTACGTGCGCGCCGCTTGTCGCCAATCGCCGTCCAGTAGGTTGAGGCAGCCTCGTCGAACTGCTGGCGGACGGCAGTATATTCGGCAAGTTTCCGGCGATAGTCCGCGATCTGCTGCGGTGTCTGGGCGAGGGCTGCGGACGATAGCGTTGCTACGATCGCGGCAGTTGCCATGCACGACGTCGTCCATCGAAACCATCTCACATAAACACCGCCACGTTCTGCCTGCTGACCAGTACCGGCTGTCTATCAGCATTCCACAGAGTCGTCGCCTGGCTGGAATAGCCGCCCACGACGTTCTCGGCCTTGGTTTGCAGAAGCCACCAGCCGTCAATGGTCTCGATCCTGTCGGTCAGAAGGTCGATCGCCCAGGTCATGGTGCTGATCGGTCCCGGCCGCTCGAACAACACGAGCGCCGCAGGGGGCGGTGCGTCGGTGAGCGCCACCAGCGCCGCGATCGATGCCGGCTTCGCGGGATCCTGATGACGCAGCCAGATCGAAAAATTCGGATGCTGGCCCTGGCTGAAGGGCGGACTGCCGCCGGCGAAACGCCCTTCGAAATGCTGGATGAAATTCAGTCCGGGGATCTTGCGGAAAAACGGCGGACAGGTCTCTGGCTCCGGCACCGCCGGCGCGGCCAGGCTGCCATATCCCACGGCCGACGCGCGGGCCGTGCCGTAACAAAGCGTGGCCCGCGTCGCGAGACCGGCTTCGCCGAACAGGTCGACGCCGACGAACACCGTGGACTTTCCCCTGCGCAACTCGGTGGGGCGGATCATCACCGTGCCGGCGGCCGGTCCCACGAAGCTGAATTGCGCGGAGCGCAGCGGCGGCAGGTCGCCGAAGTGCTGCGCCACGCTTTCAAGGCAGAAGGCTGCGGTCAGGCCGCCGTAAATGGTGCGGCCTTGAAGCCAGTCCTCCGTCGCTGTGACGGAACTGGTCTCGCCGTCGGCGGTGATACTTGCCATCAATGCGGTGAAATCAATCATCGTCTTGCGCCTGTTCCTGAAATTCGCCCGCGAGGTATATCCGCACAAAGCGCCCGCGTCCTAGTCATGGCTCCTATGATGCCAAACTTGCACCGGCATCACACTGTGGACCGCATTCAAATTCGCTTTGACTCATCGCGGACTCATTCCGTCAGTAAGGCTGACCGAATCGAGTTATCAACAGGCGTTTGATCGGCACTTTCGAATCATTCTCGCTTCACGCTACGAGATCGTTTCAAATGTGAAGCTTGCGTGACTGTGGCGTTCGCGTGCGGGACGACGATCATGAACAAAATTGTTTCGCCGAAAGGTATCGTTTCGAGTGAGTTGTCGAAGTTGTTCGGCGATGTTCCGAAGCCGGACCGCGCCGAGTGGGAGAAGACACTCAAGGCGCTGAAGCCGTGGTTGAGCCCGGAGAAATTCGCGGAGACCGAGGCGATCCACTGGCGCATGTTCGACCGCGCGAACCGCTGGCACGAAAGCCAATCGCTCTCGTCGCACGACTGACGCTCTACTTGTCATTGCGAGGAGCGGAGCGACGAAGCAATCCAGTCTTACTTGTTGCTTCTGGATTGCTTCGCTTACGCTCGCAATGACGCTATCAACGCTCCTGTTGTATGATGATCTCAGAGCAGTCCTGCTCAAACGCCGCTGCTGGCTGGCGTTTCGATCGGTACGTCGCTCGTCTTGGTCCGATCCGGCGTCTCGTCCTTCCAGCGCACTGATCCCAGAGGCCGCTCCAGCATGCGGTGAACCTTGATCGGTTCCGGCCCCAGATGAAATCCGATGGCCTTGAGCTGCACCTCACGCTCGGATTGGGTCGAGCGGTTGCGCTGGCGCAGATAGTCGAGCCAGGTCGGGCAGTGATAGCGTTCGATCCATAGCTCGGGGTCGGCGATGTCGCGCGCGATCGACCAGTCATAGGCGCCATTGCGCTGGCGGATGGCCTGGAGCTGCAGCATCGTTGTGTAGAATGCACGGGCCTGTTGCTGATTCACGCGGTATTCGATCTCGACCACGATCGGCCCGCTTCGCTGCGAGATGGAAAGGTTCACCTCCGGCTCTTCAAGCGCATCGACCGCGTCGTTGTTGGCGCCTTCGGTCGAGGGCATGCGCAGCCAGATCGCCAGCACCGGCGAGACGAACATGGCTGCCCCGGCAATCAGCAGCGCCTTGTCCACGCCGGCGCCGTTGGCGACATATCCCCACAACCAGCTTCCGATCGCGACGCCGCCGGCAATCGCAGCCTGATACGCCGCCAGCGCGCGGCCCGCGACCCAGCGCGGCGTCGAGAGCTGCACCCCGATGTTGAACAGCGTGACCGCGATCATCCAGGACGCGCCGGCCACGACCAGCGCTGCGCCGGTCAGCGCCGGCCAGTGGCTGAGCGCGAGCACGCCGATCGCGAGGCCCATCGTCAGCGCACATAACCGGACGGCATACTCGCCGCTCAGGTGCGCGCGCACGCTGGAGATATTGAGCGCGCCGAGCACGCCGCCCATGCCGAAACAGCCGAGCATGATGCCATAGGTCTGGGCGCCGCCGTGCAGGATGTCGCGCGCCACCAGTGGCAACAGTGCCAGCACTGAACCCCCGGCGATACCGGTCACCAGTGTCCGGTACAGCACGATGCGGATCGGCGGCGAGTGAACGATGTAGCGGACGCCGGATACGACAGCGCGGCGCAACCGCTCCGGTGGCAGCCGCGAGGGCTCCAGCGACCGCTGCCAGAGATAAAGCACGACGATCAGCGGAATATACAGCAGCACGTTGCAGACGAAGGCCGCCACCGCGCCCGCCGCCGCCACGATGATGCCGCCCAGCGCCGGGCCGAAGCTGCGTGCAATGTTGTAGCTGATGCCGTTGAGCGCGACGGCCGAGGGCAGTGTCTCGGCGGGCACCTGTTCGCTGACCGAGGCCTGCCACGCCGGGCCGAACAGCGCCATCCCGCTGCCGATCATGAAACAGAACAGCAGCAGGCTGTTCGGCGTGAGGGCGTTGAGATAGGCGAGAACCGCCAGCGTCACTCCGCCAACGAGGCCGAGCGACAATGCAATCAGGCCGACGACGCGCCGGTCGTACATGTCCGCGATGGCGCCCGCGGCCAGCGACAGCAGCATGATCGGCAGCATCAGGGCGGTCTGGACCAGCGCCACCATGCCCGCCGACGACGTCATCTGGGTCATCGACCAGGCTGCGCCCACGCCGTTGATCATCAGGCCGAGATTGGTGAGCAGGCTGGCCGTCCAGATCCGCCGGAACACCGCATGCCGCAGCGGCGCGGTGATCCCGTCGGCCGACAGCAGGGATCGTTTGGCGGGCTTGTCGGTCGTTGTGCTCACAGGAATCCTTTGAGAGGGTTCGAAAAACGGAATGGCTGAATCGCGATACGAAGCAGGAATGTGTTCCAATCGGAGAGCGATGGAAAGAGATTTGCTACCAGCGCCATTGCCCGTCGTCGGTCCAGCGGGAGCGATATCCGATCAGGCGCATCCAGACCGTGACGATCTGGTCGAAGCCGATGATGTAATCGCAGGCCTTGTCGCGCACCCATTTCGTGTCTGCCTTGACGTCGGCGATGGTTTTCTCGCTGGCGTAGGAAAACAGCTGAAGCGGCTTCGACGGATCGCTGACCTCGGCGCGGTTGGCGATCAGTTCGCGATCCAGCTTGTTGAACACCACGCATGGCGTGCTCGCATAGGTCAGCCGCTCTTCGTCGGTGACGACACGCGCGTTGTCGGGCGGCGGTACGATTTTATAGGACAGCAGGATTGCTGCCGCCGCGATCAGCGCGACAAGGAGAACGCTGCCCAGAACCGGCCAGATGAGCCGGGGATGCCTGACAGTTTCTGCGCGGTTCGGTTGCGACATCAACTCGACGCCAGTGTCCCGTATCCGACGTTTGCTTCAATTTGCGGCGCCTCCCGTGCAAACGTCGGATACGAAAGGACACTAGCAAATTATGATGCTAGTGATCCTTTGGCTCTGACATTCGTAAAAGCGCCTGCGAAAATGTGATACGAATGTCAGAACCGGATCACTAGCATTGCCGGCAGGAATGTTCCGGACGCCGGCGGATCAAACTCCGCCACGGCGTCCAGACACAACGACTATTCAGGCTTGATTTTCGCGAATTCGGCGACCTTGCCCCACTTTTCGGTTTCCGCGATGATGAATGCCTGCATTTCCTCAGGCGTGTTGCCGATCGGCTCGCCGCCGAGTTTGCGGATACGCTCGATCCCGTCTGGCGATTTGATGTACTTGATGATGCTCGCGTTGAGTTTCATCACGATGTCCTTCGACACCTTCGCCGGCGCCGCAACGGTGAACCACGAGGCGGCGTCATAGCCCTTCACGGTTTCGCCGATCGGCGGAATATTCGGCAGCAACGGCCAGCGCTCGGCGGTGCTGATCGCCAGCGACCGCACGTTGTTGTTCTCGGCGAACGGCAGAACGGCCGGAAGATTGTCGATCATGACATGAACGCGGCCCGCGACCAGATCGGTCAGGGCCGGTGCGCTGCCCTTGTAGGGAACGTGGACGATGTCGATGCCGGTCATCGACTTGAGAAGCTCGGTCGAAAGATGCGCCGTGGTGCCGAGCCCCGGTGTGCCGTAGAACAACTGGCCGGGCTTCGATTTCGCCAGCGCGAGAAATTCGGCGACGGACTTTGCTGCCACATCCGGATTGACCGACATCAGGTTCGGGACGCGCGCGATGATGGTGACCGGCTGGATGTCCTTGATCGGATCGTAGGGCATGTTCTTCTGAACAAACTTGTTGATCGCGTGGGTGCCGGGCGTGCCCACGATGAAGGTGTATCCGTCGGGGTCGGACTTCGCGACGAAGTCGGCGGCGATGTTACCGCCCGCGCCGGTC
This sequence comes from Afipia birgiae 34632, assembly GCF_000308295.2. GTDB lineage: Bacteria > Pseudomonadota > Alphaproteobacteria > Rhizobiales > Xanthobacteraceae > Afipia > Afipia birgiae. The sequence goes on along the minus strand of NZ_HG326655.1, from coordinate 351,060 downwards.
TTGTTCTCGACGATGAACTGCTGGCCGTATTCTTCCGAAAGCTTTTGCGCGACAAGCCGTCCGAGAATGTCGGTGGTGCCGCCGGCGGCGAAAGGCACGACGAATTTCACCGGGCGATCGGGCCATGCGGCCGCCTTCGAGGTCTGACTCAGAAATGGCGTTGCGGCCAGTGCCGCGGCGCCGCCTGCGAGAACGGAACGGCGGGTGATACGCGATGCGAAATGAGGTTGTAAGGAAGTCGGTCGCTTGGTCATCGTTGTTAAGTCTCCATCCCACCCGTCTGTTGTACGGGCCTTGTTTGTTGCGCCGTATGTTTCGACGCTATCAGCGTTCTAGAGCAAGCCGGTCACCTTGACCATGTGAGCGATGGTGACAGATGGCTGCCATCCTGATGGCGACCTTACCTTCAGAATGTGGTGTTGCGATCGCATGAAGTGGCCTTCATCGCAGTGCAGCAAAGCATTTTGCAGAACGCGCTTCCCCTAGACGAACGTCTATGTTCGGAGCCGCATTCGCGGCCGGTGCTTTCGCGTCTGTCGGGTTGACCGCGCCCGCTCATCCGTCCAATTTCCGGCAAATTTCAAAAAGATGCCGTGCTCCGGCAATGGCGCAGGAAGCCGGCAGCAGTTGCTGTGACAGCCTGAATGAGCTTTTGAGGTGATGATGTGAGCCTGTGTCTTGCCACCGCGGGCGTCGTCAAGTCGCTGGCGGTGGCGTCGTTCATGCTGACATGGACCCATCCGGTCGAGAAGACCGAGTGGCAGGAGGACTGGCGGATCACACCGCAAGGGCTTGAAATCGTCGAGGCCCGCGTCAAGGGATCGAACGCCGGCACGCCGCCGGACGCGCGGCTGGCGGACGGCTGGTTTCGCTGGACACCGAAATTGCCGGTGGTGCCGGAGGTTGCGCTCGGCAATTCCGGTGTGGCCGGTGAGCGGCGGCTCTGCACCGACGGCAAGTGTCAGGAGTTGTCCGCGATTTTCGGGAGGCCCGTCGGCATGGGCGTCACAACGATGAGCGTGTGCACGCTGGACGTGAAGACGCTGCTGGCGCGTGGTGACGATTTCAACATCAAGGGTGAATTCGACCTGGCCATCGCCGATTACGATGCCGCGCTGAAGGTTGAACCGGCTTCAGCGGAAGCGCTTCACGGCCGGGGAATGGCATGGCGCGCCAAAGGCGATCGCCGCCGGGCGCTGTCGGATTTCGATGCGGCGCTCAGGCTCAAGCCGGATTTCGAGGCGGCGCGCATCAACCGCAAGAGTCTTTTCAGCGAGATCGAACGCGCTGGGGCGCAGATGCCGCTGAAGAAATAGCTGGATGTCGATCCGTCATCCTTTGCGGCTCGCAGGTCCTCGCACCTCAGGCTGACAGGGCGTATCATCACAGCGTCGCAGCCGTTGCTGCTTGAACTTGTGGCGCGAGCCGTGACAATGCTGGTGTCCACAAATAGGAAAAGCCCGCTACAATTCGCGTCCGGGAGTGATCGCAAATGAATGCCATATCCAACAGCCGCTATGCCGAAGTCCACGCGCGTTCGCTGCGTGATCCGGAAGGATTCTGGGCCGAAGCGGCGCGCGAGATCGACTGGATCGAGTCGGCGAAGAAAGTCTTCGATCCCTCGATGGGGCTCTATGGCCGCTGGTTCGCCGGCGCCGTGGTGAACACCTGCTACAACGCACTGGATCGTCACGTCGCAGGCGGCCGCGCCAGCCAGACCGCGCTGATTCACGACTCGCCGCTGACCAACACGGTCACCAAATACACCTACGCTGAATTGCTGCATGAAGTGCAGACGCTCGCTGCCGTGCTGCAGGATTTCGGCGTCGTGAAGGGCGACCGCGTCATTCTCTACATGCCGATGGTGCCGCAGGCGATGGTGGCGATGCTGGCCTGCGCGCGCATCGGCGCGATTCATTCCGTGGTGTTCGGCGGGTTCGCCGCCAAGGAGCTTGCGACACGTATCGAGGATGCCGAGCCGAAACTCATTCTGTCCGCAAGCTGCGGCCTCGAGCCGGGCCGCATCGTCAAGTACAAGCCGCTGCTCGATGAGGCGATCAATCTCTCCAGCGTGAAGCCGCAGGCCTGCATCATCCTGCAACGCCAACAACAGACCTGCGATCTGGTCAAAGGCCGCGATCACGACTGGAACGAACTGCGCGACGCCGCCATCAAGGCGAAGAAATCCGCGGGCTGCGTGCCGGTGCTGGCAACCGATCCACTCTACATCCTCTACACCTCGGGCACGACCGGAAAACCCAAGGGCGTGGTGCGCGACAACGGCGGACATCTGGTGGCGCTGAAATGGTCGATGTTCAATCTCTATGGCGTGAAGCCGGGCGAGACGTGGTGGTGCGGCTCAGATATCGGCTGGGTGGTCGGCCACAGCTACATCATCTACGGCCCGCTGTTTCACGGTGCGACCTCGATCATGTACGAAGGCAAACCTGTCGGCACGCCCGATGCCGGCGCGTTCTGGCGCGTGATCTCGCAGCACAACGCCGTGGCGTTCTTCACGGCGCCGACCGCGTTCCGGGCCATCAAGAAGGAAGACCCGAACGGCGACTTCATCCGCAAGTACGACCTGTCGAAATTCCGCACGTTGTTTCTCGCCGGCGAGCGCGCCGATCCGCCGACTGTGGAATGGGCCGAGCAGCAGTTGAAGGTGCCGGTGATCGATCACTGGTGGCAGACGGAAACCGGCTGGTGTATTGCCGGCAATCCGGTCGGCCTCGGCGCGCTGCCGGTGAAACACGGCTCGCCGACGGTGCCGATGCCGGGCTATCAGGTCGACGTAGTCGACGAAGCGGCGAAGCCGCTGCCGCCGAATTCAATGGGCTCCATCGTCATCAGGCTACCGCTGCCGCCCGGCAACCTGCCGACACTGTGGAAGCAGGACGAGCGCTGCAAGGAAGCCTATTTCAATGAGTTTCCCGGCTATTACAAAACCTCCGATGCCGGCTACAAGGACGAGGATGGTTACATCTTCGTGATGGGCCGCACCGACGACATCATCAATGTCGCGGGGCATCGTCTCTCCACCGGCGGCATGGAGGAGGTGCTGGCCTCGCATCCCGATGTCGCCGAATGCGCGGTGCTTGGAATTAAGGATTCAGTGAAGGGCGAGGTGCCCTGCGGTCTTCTCGTGCTCAAGGCCGGCGTGACGCGGCCGGTGGCTGAGATCGAGAAGGAGATCGTCGCGCTGGTGCGCGACAAGATCGGTCCGGTGGCGGCGTTCAAGCTCGCGATCACCGTGGCGCGGCTGCCGAAGACGCGCTCGGGCAAGATCCTGCGCGGAACGATCAAGAAGATTGCCGACCATGAGCCGTGGGCCATGCCCGCGACCATCGAAGACCCGGCCGTGCTGGACGAGATCACGGCAGCGCTCAGCAACCGAACCTAGGAGGAAACGATGAACGAGGATGTCTTCAACACCAGCGTGCGAAAGTTTCTGAAGCAGGTCGGCGTCACCTCGCAACGCGAGATCGAGAAGGCCGTCCGCGATGCGGTCGCATCTGGCCGTCTCAAGGGCAGCGAAAAGCTGCCTGCCAAAATGGTCCTCACAGTCGGCGGCGTCGCCCTCTCATTCACGGTTGATGGCGAACTCGAGCTCGGGTAGGCCGAGGACGCGGTTTCCTCGGAGTTTTGAACTTTTGCAGGTGGGCTCAGAGCGTGAGGTAATCACAATCGTCATCACCGGGCTTGCCCCGGTGATCCCGCCTTGCTTTTGCCGGTTGTTGTGATCAAAGACGTGGATGGTAGGGGTCTCTAGCCCGGGCATGACGGAATAGTGGCAAACTGGCATCCACGTATGAAACACACCGGATCAATTTTCCTTGTGCTTGCAGCCGTGCTGCTGGCCGGGTGCGCCCAGTTCGAGCGTAACCAGCCTGTCGCAACGGTGGATGACGATGCTTATTGCCGCACAAACAGCGGTGAGCCCGGTTCGCCAGCCTATGCGGCTTGCCGGAAAGATCGCGATGTCGCAGCCAGCCGCGCGGCTGGTGGCGGTTCGCGGATCGAACGCGCCCACCGCAATCTCGCGGAAGACATGCTCAACAATCCGCGATAATGCTGCTGCGCGCTGCACCTCAGCCGCGCCTATCAAGGGACATATCATGGCGGTCAGGGACAGCAACGGCACCGAGTTGAAGGAGGGCGATACCGTCACGGTCATCAAGGATCTGAAGGTAAAGGGGTCATCCAGCGGTCTCAAGCGCGGCACAGTGGTGAAGAACATTCACCTTACTGACAACGACGACGAGATCGAGGGCCGCACCGACAAGATCAAGGGCCTGGTGCTCCGCACCGAATTCCTCAAGAAAGCGTAACGTCCCGCGCAGCGGGCTTTTTGAAAGCTGAACCTGATGAAACTCGTCGCACGATATGTGCTCAACTTCGCTGTCATCGCGCTTGCGGTAATGCTGCTGTCCTTCGAGTCCGCGCAAATCGCGTCGGCGCAGGAGCAGGGCGCCACCTCCGATGTCTTGAGCAAGGACGCGGTGCTGCGCGACCCGGAGAATCCCGTGCTGAGCAATCCGCAGGGCGACATCACCATCGTCGAGTATTTCGATTACCAGTGCCCGTACTGCAAGAAGATCTCGCCGGTGCTCGATCAGGTGGTGAACGAGGACAAGAAGGTGCGGCTGGTGTTTAAGGACTGGCCGATCCTCGGCGAACCGTCCGGATACGCTGCGCGGCTGGTGCTGGCCGCGAAATATCAGAACAAGTATGAGGCCGCCCACCGTGCGCTGATGGCCAAGGTCGGCCGCCTGACCGAAGCTGTTATCGATGAAACCCTGACGAAGGCCGGTGTCGATGTCGCGAAGGCGAAGGCAGATCTCGCCGCCAACCAGGCCGCCATTGATGGGCTGCTGAAGCGCAACAACGAGCAGGCGGAAGAGTTCGGCTTTCGCGGCACGCCCGCGTTCGTGGTCGGCACCTTCCGCGTCCCCGGCGCCCTGACCGCGGAGCAGTTCAAGCTGGCGATCGCGGATGCGCGCAAGGCAGCGAAGAAACAGCAGCCGAAGGGGAAGTAGCACATCGCTGAGAGGCGGCTGCGATCAGCGGCCCGGTGATGCAAATCACTCCTCGGCTTTCACGTGCGGCTTTTCATGCAGCACTGCATGCAGCAGCGAATTGTGGACTTCGATTGTTCCGTTGTAGCTGATGAAGCCGAGCTTGCGGAACTTGTTCATGAAAAAGCTCACGCGCGACCTCGTCGTGCCGATCATGTCGGCCAGGGTTTCCTGACTGATTTTCGTGTCGATAGGTTGCGGACTACCTTCCTTTCCGAAATTCGCCAGCAGCAGGAGCAAGCGTGCAAGCCGCCGCTCGCTCGAATTGAAAAGTTGATCGATAAGGTCTTCCTCGATCCGGCTGTTGCGGGTCAGCAGATAGCTGATGAACAGCTCGGAAAACTTTGGCTCGTCCTTGAGCGCTGTGGTCATCGCGCTCTTCGTGATGGCGATGATCTGGGACTCTACCATTGTTCTGGTGGTGGCGATGCGCAGGCTCTGGCCGTTGAGGCATCCCTCGCCGAAAAACTGTCCCGTTCCTAAAATGGCAACGACGGCTTCCTTGCCCTCCTTGGAGACGACGGTCAGCTTGACCTTGCCCTTCTGAATGTAAAATACCGAATCCGCCACATCGCCTTGCGCGTAGATATTTTCTTCGGCGCCAAACGTCAGGATGGTCTTGCCTGGGCCCAGATTTGCGAGAAAACTCTTGGCGTCGAATACTTTCCTGACGGCTTTCTTGGTCGCTTTGCTCAACGTGTTGTCCTCGAACGCGTCGCGCCGTGACGGCGGCTATGTCAAAACTCACACCTTCGGTAATTGTGACTGGCATAAGAACGGGAGGCCCGTGTTGAAGACGGGGCTCCCGTTGCTCGGTCAGATCGGCCTATTTGGGGCGAACCTAGACGCCTGACGGTCACAAAACTGACCGCGGCAAACCGCCAGGTCTGTGCAATTTTGATCACCTTGGCGATTTTTTTTGAGCTGCGCCGTAAACATAGCAGTCTCGATCCGTGCTCCAGTTCAGCTGTTCTGGGTAAGCACTATTCATCGGATGGAACGCGGCCGGGTCCGTAAATATTTTACCACCAGCAAAACCGGAATCAACGGGAACTGCGATCCGCTATTTTCCCGCTGGCGTCCTGAGCCCGGGCGATGAAAGCCATTCGTTGATGTGCGAAGCTGTGTCCAGTTGACGGGCTTTTTTGAGCAACGCGTCCCGGTCTTTCCCGGGGGGAAGTTTTTCCGCCTCGTTTCGCGCGATATCCGCGATGATCTTCCACTTCCTTGCGATGGGGTCGTGGGTAGAGAGAGACATTACTCAAATCCCTGTACGGATGGGCGGGAGCACAACACTCTCAGTCACCGGTAGACGCCAAGGACAGGCGGTGATGAACCATCCTGCCGTCTTTGGCTCCGCCCCGCTGTCCAATATTGCTCAGCCGCACGACATGGGGCGTCAGAGCATTCAAGCCCCATTCCGGTTGACAACGCAGTTGTAGGAATATAATCTTATATCGGTCGGGACGACTGATCAGCGTCCTGACAGGAGGGCGAAGTGACGACGGTGGAGCGCCGGGAGGCGCAGCGCCAAAGTCATTTGGCGCGCGCGGCCCTCGCAAGGCTGCGCAGGCGGACCGATCGCAAGGTTCGCCTTACGGGTGTCTCGCAAACACCCCGGCGCCTCCCGAGGCTCCATCGCCTTCGCGCTTCTGCGCGGAGCGCATCATACCTCGGACGCATTCAATTGCGCCGCGAGATCGCTTGGACTTGGATGGATTGGACTACTGCCTGTCGGCCGGTTTGTCGAAGCAATCGGCAACAAATTGCGCCATGTCGCGTCTCTGAATTTTAGCGACCTTCGCGGCGTTGTTGCATTCATTCAGCTTGAGCTGTTCGGCCAGACGCTTCTCGGCAGCCTCGCGGAATTCAGGTGCAACCGTGTTGGGGTCCACGATCTTTTGGGCGCGCGCCGGGAGACCGCTGACGGTCGCGGCCGCAAGGCCGGTCAGGGTCGCTGCAACAAAAAGGAGCGTGACACGATGGCGCATCACACTCCTGTACCATTCCGTGGGCAGTTACGTCATGCCCTGTTTGGGTCAAAAAGCTTATTCGTCCTCGGCCTTCTTGCCGCCGATGGTCTTCAGCTTGGCGAAGACGGCGTCGACGTTCATGTCGTCGCGCTGTTTTTCGGTGGTCGCGGCCGCTTCGTGCTCGGCGTCCTTGCGGGTGGTCTCCGACGCCGGCAGCAGGGTCGCGCCGCCATATTGCGTGGCTGCAGGCTTTTCCTTGGCCGCGCGCTGCACTTCGAAATCGAGCTCGATCTGCGAGCACAGGCCGAGCGTCACCGGGTCCATCGGGGTCAGGGTCGACGCGTTCCAGTGAGTGCGGTCGCGCACGCTTGCGATCGTCGTCTTGGTGGTGCCGACGAGGCGCATGATCTGGCTGTCCTTCAGTTCGGGATGGCTGCGCACCAGCCACAGGATCGCGCTCGGCCGCTCGTGGCGTCGCGACACCGGCGTATAGCGCGGGCCCTTCTTCTTCTTGGCTTCCGGCAGGATCACCTTGGATTCGCCGAGTTTCAGGCGATAGTCCGGGTCGGCTTCACCCTTTTCGATTTCCTCGCGGGAGAGCTGGCCGGTCGAGATCGGGTCCATGCCCTTGATGCCCTGCGCCGCGTCGCCGTCCGCGATGGCGCGAATTTCCAGCGGATGCATCTTGGTGAACTCTGCCACCTGGTCGAACGTCAGCGCGGTATTATCAACCAGCCACACGGCAGTCGCCTTCGGCATCAGCGGTGCATTGCTCATGGCAAATCTCCTTTACGCTTCGCCCGCCAGATTTTTTGGGGGGTAAAGCCGTCTGGTCATCGGTGATGACGGGAATTCGTCCCTATATAGTCTGCGGAGGGCTGACCGTTCAATGGTTTTGATCGCCCTTGACAGAATGGGGACCACGGCCCCAAGTCCCTTTTATTGGCTCCGAAATGCTTGATTCCGGCTTAAAAATGACCCCTGAAGCTCAAAAACCCCTGCTTTCAGTCGTGCTTTGTTCCCCGCGGGGGTTCTGTGCCGGCGTTGTGAGGGCCATCGACACCGTGGAACGCGCCCTGAAGCTTTACGGCGCGCCGGTCTATGTCCGTCACGAAATCGTGCATAACCGCTATGTGGTGGAGAGCCTGCGCGAAAAAGGGGCCATTTTCGTCGCGGAACTGAACGAAATTCCCCAGACCGACGCTCCGGTGGTGTTTTCCGCCCATGGCGTGCCGAAGGCGATCCCCAACGAGGCCGACAAGCGCAATTTCTTCACGCTGGACGCGACCTGTCCGCTGGTGACCAAGGTGCACCGCGAGGCGGCGATCCATTTCAAGCGCGGCCGTGAAATCATCCTGATCGGCCATGCCGGTCACCCGGAGGTGGTCGGCACGCTGGGCCAGTTGCCGAAGGGCGCGGTGGTCCTGATCGAGACCATGGAAGCGGCGCGCACCTTCCAGCCGAAGGACGCCTCAAAGCTGGCCTTCGTGACGCAGACCACGCTGTCGATCGACGACACTGCGGAAATCGTCGCCGTGCTCAAGGAGCGTTTCCCGGACATCGACGGCCCGCACAAGGAAGACATCTGCTACGCCACCACCAACCGCCAGCTTGCGGTGAAGAAGGTGGCGCCTCAGGTCGAAGCCATGATTGTCGTAGGCTCGCCGAACTCGTCGAATTCGCAGCGGCTGCGCGAAGTCGCTGAACGGGAAGGCTGCAAGGTCTCCGTGCTGGTGCAGCGCGCCTCCGAGCTCGACTGGTCGAAGTTCGAGGGCATCAAGACGCTCGGCATCACGGCGGGCGCGTCCGCGCCGGAAATCATCGTCGAGGAAATCATGGATGCGTTCGCCGCTCACTACAAGCTGAGCGTCGAGACCGTGTCCGCCGCACAGGAAAACGAATTCTTCCCGCTGCCGCGTCCGCTGCGGAACGACGCGGCGGAGTAATATTTCTATGGCGGTTTACACCGACGTCACCGCCGAAGAGCTTGCGGATTTTCTCGTCCCTTACGGGATCGGCGATCTGTTGTCCTACAAGGGCATCGCCGAAGGCGTGGAGAATTCCAACTATCTTCTGCACACCAGCAAGGGCTACTTCTTCCTGACGCTCTATGAGAAGCGCGTCGCGATGAAGGATCTGCCGTTCTTTCTCGGGCTGATGGCGCATCTCGCCAAGCACGGGATCAATTGCCCGCAACCCGTGGTCACCAACAGCGGCGAAGCGCTGGGCACGCTGGCGGGACGGCCTGCTGCGATCATCGATTTTCTCGAAGGTGTCTGGCCGCGCAGGCCAAACGCGACGCACTGTGCCGCGGTCGGTCAGGCGCTCGCAAAAATGCATTTGGCCGGCGCGGATTTTTCCATGTCGCGCGCCAATGCGTTGTCGGTGAAGGGCTGGCGGCCGCTGTTCGATCAGGCGGCATCCCGTGCGAATGGTGTGCATCATGGATTGGGCGCGTTGCTCGGCACCGAACTCGAGCACCTCGAACGACATTGGCCCAGCGATCTGCCGAAAGGCGTGATCCACGCCGATCTGTTCCCGGACAACGTGCTGTTTCTCGGCGACAGGCTGTCGGGATTGATCGACTTCTACTTCGCCTGCAACGACATGCTCGCCTACGACGTTGCGATTTGCCTCAATGCCTGGTGTTTCGAGATCGATCATTCCTTCAACGTCACCAAGGCGCGTGCATTCCTCAATGCCTATACGCGCGAGCGCAAACTCTCCGCCGCTGAACAGGACGCGCTGCCGCTGCTGGCGCGGGGGGCCGCGATGCGCTTCCTGCTGACGCGGCTGGTGGACTGGCTCAACGTGCCGCCCGGAGCCATGGTGAAGCCGAAGGACCCGCTCGAATATGTCCGCAAGCTCCGCTTCCATCAGGGTGTGAAGAGTATGAGCGACTACGGCGTCGAACAGTCCGGATTCGTGGCGTGAGTGACGCAAAGCCTTCGCCTAAGGATCTGCCGCATGTGACGATTTTCACCGACGGCGCGTGTTCCGGAAATCCGGGGCCGGGCGGGTGGGGCGCGATCCTTCGTTTCGGCGATGTCGAGAAGGAACTGAAGGGCGGTGAAAATCCGTCCACCAACAACCGCATGGAATTGATGGCGGCGATCTCGGCGCTCGAGGCCCTGAAGAAGCCGGCTTCCGTCGATCTGACCACCGACAGCCAGTATGTCCGTCAGGGCATCACCAGCTGGATTCACAACTGGAAGCGCAACGGCTGGCGCACGGCCGACAAGAAGCCTGTCAAGAATGCCGATCTGTGGCAGCGGCTCGATGCCGCGCTGAAGGCTCACACGGTTCGCTGGCACTGGATCAAGGGCCATGCCGGTCACGCCGAGAACGAGCGCGCCGATCAGCTCGCGCGGGACGGGCTGGCGGAGAATCGAGGCCGCTAAGGCCGATTTCGCGGATGCCGCTGCATCATTCTCTGCGTCGTCCCCGCGAAAGCGGGGACCCAGAACCACTGAAGATTATTGGTGCCGACAGCTTGTTCAGGACGTATGGGTCCCCGCTTTCGCGGGGACGACATCTCGTGTGCTGTGCGTCTGGTGGGAAAGCGAAGCTCTTAAAGCTGCGACAGCAGCGTATCGCCGCCGGACACTTCGACCTTGCTCGGCACGGCTTCAAGGTTGAGGATCTTCACCGTGCCGTCTTCCACCAGCATCGAATAGCGCTTGGAGCGGATGCCGAGGCCGTTGCCCGATGCATCCAGTTCCATGCCGATCGCCTTGGCGAAATCGGCGTTGCCATCGGCCAGGAACACCGCTTCGTCGCGCTGATCGGTGTCGCGCTTCCAGGCGTTCATCACGAACGCATCGTTGACGGACACGACGGCGATGGTGTCGACGCCCTTGTCCTTGAGGGCATAGGCGTTCAGGAAAATGCTCGGCATGTGCATCTTGTGGCAGGTGCCGGTGTAGGCGCCCGGCACGGCGAACAGCGCGACCTTCTTGCCCTTGAAAATATCATCTGTGGTTTTGACCTGCGGACCTTCCGCGGTCATGACGCGAAACTTGGACTCGGGCAGCTTGTCGCCAACTTTGATGGTCATCGGGTCTCTCCGTGGGATCGATGCAGTGTCATAGCGCGGTTTCCTCAAAGGTGGGAACACGTTTTGCGGCCAGAGAGATCTGCGGCGTGCTGCGGTGCAATCTCATTTCGGCGTGCTACGGCAGGGGGGCGTTGACCTCAACGGCGCCGCCCGGTCCGGCGACGGTCAGCTTCAACGTCGCGCCCTCGGCGCTTGCGTCCGAAGGAAGTCCGTCGAGTTCGAACTGGAAGCGCTGAACGCCTCCGGTGTCGTGCTTGACGAGCTTGGGGACGGGCAGGGCCCAGTCCGGCGTCGGGCCTTCGGCAAAGAGCTCGACGTTCTTGCCTTTGCCGGGAGCATTTTTGTCGTCCTGTACGGCGACATCGACCTGCACGAGCTTGCCCTCGCGCCGGACGTCGCGAATGGCGAGCGGGCCAGCGTCGCCGACCTTCGCGGGTTTCGGGACGGTTGCGAGAGCCGCGGCAATCGCGCCGTCTTCGGTGCTGGCGATGCTGACAAAGGCAATCTCCGCCTGCGCCTCGACCGGAATGCAGAGTTTTTCACACACCGCGTAGTTGATCTCGGCGCGCAGCGTCACCGGCTTGTCAGGACTCTTTGCAATGATCCGCAACGGCAGCAGCACCTGCTTCTGGTACCCGAACGAGATCCCGCCTGCGCCATCGGGGAACTGCATCGGCGCCGGCCAGAGGATTTCGACGGACTCGACATTGTCGGACTTCGCGAAATCGATCCGCGCCGGCACGCCGGAATCTCCCGGCGTGCGCCAGTAGGTTTTCCAGCCCGGCTGCAACTGGAAACCGATGCCGCCGAGCAGCACGTTGCCGCTACGCGAACCGGCGATCAGCCGCACTGCGGAGTTGGTATCCTTGATCCATGGCGAGACATCCTGCGCGCTAGCGCGCAGGGGAGCGAGACAGGCGAGTGCAGCCAGCGCAATGCTGGAAGCTGCGCGAACGGGAACCATAAGTGTCATGAGACGTCCTTACAGGATGGTATCTCCATGGACCATTGAATTGCCCGTGATGAGGTCGTTTTCGCGACCAAACGTCGCTCACTGCGCCGCGGCGGCGCTTGATTGACAGAACAGGCGCCCGATATCAGGATGGATAGACAGCGTGAGAGTCGCCGCCAAATGAAGGTCATGCGCAAGAAGACCGAAAAGCCTGCTGTCGGCCAGATCGTGGCCGAAGGCGAGACGTCCGGCGCCGGTTATCTCGACGGTCAGTTGCTGATTGCCATGCCCGTGATGGACGATGAGCGCTTTGCCCGCTCGGTGATCTATCTGTGCGCTCATTCGTCCGAAGGCGCGATGGGCATTATCGTCAATCGCCCCGCAGGCAGCATCGACTTCCCGCAATTGCTGGTGCAACTCGACATCATCAACAAGGCCGACCAGATCAAACTGCGCGGCAGCGCCGAGGACATGAAAGTCCTGAAAGGCGGGCCGGTCGATACCAGCCGCGGCTTCGTGCTTCATTCGAGCGATTTCTTCATCAAGGATGCGACGCTGCCGATCGATGACGGCATCTGTCTCACCGCGACGCTGGATATTCTCAAGGCCATCGCCGCCGGATCAGGCCCCAAGCACGCCCTTCTGGCGCTGGGCTATGCCGGATGGGCGCCGGGCCAGCTTGAGAACGAGATTCAGCACAACGGATGGCTGCATTGCCCCGCCGATGCGGATCTGATTTTCGGACTGGATGCCGAGGACAAGTATCAGCGTGCGCTGGAGAAGATTGGCATTGATCTGGCGATGCTGTCGAACGAAGCCGGCCACGCTTAGGCGTCTGCAACTGAAGCAGGATCGCTAGCGTTCTCGCAACGCGCCTGAGCCAAACCCTTGATGGCGCGTCGCGAGGTCTTAGGCCGGTCCGGGGCCGGGCACGGTAGCCGTGGGCTGGGTTGCCGGAACGGTGATGTTGCGCGCGCTTTGACGGCGGTTGCGCGGCTGCGGAACCTTCTCGCCCGTGAGCAGCCGGATCGTGGCGTCGGCGTCGATCGGCTCGCCGAAGGCAAAGCCTTGCGCGTATTCGCAACCGAGCTGGAACAATTCGACCGCGTCGGAATCGGTCTCCGCGCCTTCGGCGACCACTTCCATACTGAGGTCGTGCGCCAGAGCGACGATCGATTTCAGCAGGACCGGCCGCGCACCGCGGCTGGAGGTGCGCACAAACGACTGGTCGATCTTGATGGTGTCGAACGGGAAACGCTGCAGATACGCCAGCGACGAGTGGCCGGTGCCGAAGTCGTCCAGCGACAAGCCGACACCAAGCTCCTTGATCCGGTGCAGCATCTGGGAGGCGTGTTCGGGATTTTCCATCACCAGCGACTCGGTCAGCTCGAGCTTGAGCGATCCGCGCGCCACGGCCGAGCGTGACAGCACGCCGCGCACGTCGTGGATGAGATCGTGGCGCAGCAACTGCCGCGACGAGACATTGACGCTGGCGAAGATCGGCTCGCGCGCGCGTACCGTGCGCTGCCAGACCGCGAGCTGCTTGGCGGTGGTGTCCATCACGAACAGGCCGAGTTCGACGATCAGGCCGATCTCTTCCGCGATCGAAATGAATTCCGACGGCGACATGCGGCCGAGCTTGGGATGATCCCAGCGTGCCAGTGCCTCGAAGCCAGCGATGGTGCGATCTTCCAGCCGCACGATGGGTTGATAGAGAATTGTGATTTCTTCGCGCTCGATGGCCCGGCGCAGTTCGGCTTCCAGCGCGAGGCGGTCGGTTTTGCGCGCACGCATCGCGGGCTTGTAGACGTCGATGCGGTCGCCGCCGATGCGCTTGGAGTGATACATCGCCAGCTCGGCGTCCTTGATGATCTCTTCGGTCAGCGGAATCTGCGGGTCGCTCAGAGCGAGACCGATCGATGCGGTCAGGAAGATCTCGCGGCCGTCGAAGGCGATCGGTGCGCGGATGGTCTTGCGGAGGGTTTCGGCGAAGGCTGTGATCCGTGCGGGCTCATGCTCCGAGGTCAGGATCAGGCCGAACTGGTCGCCGGCCAGACGCGCCAGCGTGTCCTGGGGTTTAAGGATGCGCGCGAGGCGGCGGGCCAGCGTCAGCAGAATCGAGTCGCCGACGGCGATGCCGACGGAATCGTTGACCTGCTTGAAGCGGTCGAGATCGATCACCATCACGGTGGGGCGCAGGTTCGGCGTTGTCTTGGCGAACATCGCGACGGAGCCGAGGCGATCGATGAAGAGCTGGCGGTTCGGCAGGCCGGTGAGATTGTCGTGCACCGAGTCGTGAAGCAACCGCTCCTCGGAATTCTTGGTTTCGGTGACATCGGTAAGCGTGCCGACCACGCGGGAGACTTCGCCATCCGAGCCGACCACCGGGCGCGCCTTGAGCGCGAACCACATGAAGTGGCCGTCGGGCGTGCGCAGCCGGAAGTCCTGAACCAGACGTCCGCGACGCTGATCGAGCACACTGTCCAGCGCGGCGCGGAAGCGGTCCTGGTCGAGCGGGTGCAGCACCTCCAGCCACTTTGCCGCCGGCCCTTCGAGGGTGCCGCGCTTCAGCCCGAGCAGAACTTCGGTTTCAGGGCTGGTGAACACCTTGTCGGCCGAGACGTCCCAGTCCCAGATCAGATCGCCGGAGCCGGTCAGCGCCAGCGCGCGGCGCTCGACATCGGACACCACGCCGTTGGTGGCGCCGCCGCCCGCGAAGGCGTGCTGCATCACCGTGAATCCGATCAGCATCACGATCAGTACGAGACCGCCGAGCAACGCTGGTCCGACGATGTCGTTGGTGACGCCGCCCGCGATGGTCATGCCTGCGGCGGCGACCCAGACGATCAGGAGGAACCATGTCGGGATCAGCAGCACGGCGCGGTCGAAGCCGTGGGTCGACAGGTAAACGATCAGCGCGAAGCCAAACACCGCGATCAGTGCCAGCGAGATGCGCGCGATGCCGGATGCAACGGCGGGATCGAACAGGGCGAGCGCGACCAGCGCGCCGAGGAACACCAGCCAGCCCATGGTGATGTGCGAGTAGCGCACATGCCATCGCGACAGGTTGAGATAGGCGAACAGAAACACCAGCAGGGTCGCCGCCAGCATGGCCTCGCCGGAGGCGCGCCACGCGCGCTCCGCGCCGGCTGACATGTCGAACACCTTGCCCCAGAATCCGAAATCGACGCCGATGTAAACCAGAACCGCCCATGCCAGCGCTGCGGCGGCCGGGAACATGATGCTGCCTTTGACCACGAACAGGATGGTCAGCACCAGCGCCAGCAATCCGGAAATGCCGATCACGATACCCTGATAGAGCGTGAACGAATTGACCTTGTCCTTGTAGGCTTCCGGCTCCCAGAGATAGAGCTGCGGAATCTTGTCGGTGCGCAGTTCGGCGACGAAGGTGATCACCGCACCCGGATCAAGGGTGATGCGAAAGACGTCGGCGGTGGCGTTGTCCTGCCGCTCGGGCCGGTCGCCGGTCGAAGGCGTGATCGAGGCGATGCGCGACAGGCCGAGATCGGGCCACAGCAATCCCGACGACACGATACGGTAATGCGGCACCACGATCAGACGATCGAGCTGGTCGTCGGTGTTGTTGGTCAGCGCGAACACGATCCAGTTCTGGCCGCCTTCGCGCGCACGTACTTCGATGCGGCGGACGATGCCATCGGTGCCTGGCGCGGTCGAAACCTGGATGCGGTCAGTGTCGCTGCGCTGGAACTCGAGCACGCCGGTGAGGTCGATCGCAGGCGCGTCGCTACGGACGCTGATCGCGTCGAGCGCATGCACCGGCTGAGCGGCGGCGAAGAGCATCAAGCTCAGCAGAAATGAGAGCGCTGCGATACGAAGCGAACTTCGGATGTGGAACACTTGCAGCGCGAAGCCTCTGATCGAGCGCAAAGTCAGCTCTCCGCGTTGAAACGCGGCGGGTCAATCAAGGCCCGCCGGAAGGAACGCGATAAATGCCACGAATATGAAGCAAATCAAAGGGTTTCGATGGGTTCCCCAGCCCTAAAGCGTCAGCACAATTTTGCCAATATGTTGGCTGGTTTCCATCCGCGCATGGGCTTTTGAGGCGTCTTTCAGCGGGAATGAGCTATCCATCAGGGGTTTGACGCGGCCATCGGCGAGCCAAGGCATGGCCTTGGCCTCAATTGCACTGACCATGGCTGCCTTGTCGGCGACCGATCGCGGACGCAGCGTCGAGCCGGTGTGGTGGAGCCGCTTCATCATCAGCTTGGCGAAATTCGGTGTGGCCTTCGAGCCGCCGAGGAACGCGATCTGGACGATGCGGCCCTCGATCGCGGCAGCCTCATAGTTGCGATCGATATAATCGCCGCCGACCATATCGAGAATGACGTTGACGCCCGCGCCATCGGTCAGGGCCTTGATCCTTTCGACGAAGTCCTCGGTCTTGTAGTTGATTGCCGCGTCCGCGCCGAGCTTGAGGCACGCATCGACCTTGTCCTGCCCGCCGACGGTGACGAACACCTTGGCGCCATGCGCCTTCGCCATTTGAATGGCCATGGTGCCGATGCCTGAGGAGCCGCCGTGAATCAGCAGCGTCTCATTGGGCTTCAGGCCGCCGCGCTCGAACACGTTGTGCCAGACGGTCATCAGCGTTTCAGCGACCGCGCCGGCGTCGATCATCGAAAGCCCTTTCGGCACCGACATCGCGTGGGTCTCGTGGGTGATGCAATATTCGGCATAGCCGCCGCCCGCGACCAGCGACATCACCTTGTCGCCGATCTTGCGCTTGGTGACACCCTCACCGAGTGCGACCACTTCGCCGGAGATTTCGAGACCGGGAAGGTCGCTCGCGCCGGGAGGCACCGGATAGAGTCCCAGGCGCTGCAACACGTCAGGACGGTTCACGCCGGCGGCGGCGACCTTGATGAGAATTTCATTTGGCCCCGGCTTCGGCACCGGACGCTGTTCTGGCACGAGCACCTCGGGGCCGCCGGGCTTCGAAATCGCGATCGCGGTCATTTGTGCGGGCAGCTTGTCCATGATGTGTCCTTGCGGCGGTGGGGCGAGAATGAAGGATGTCAGCTATAATCGGGCGAGCCACAGGAGGGAAGCATGGCCGGCGATGATGACGACAAGCCGAGGAAGAAAATCACCCATGAACTGGGGCAGGATCTGTCGCTGCTGTCGTTCGAGGATATCGAAGACCGCATTGCAGCACTGGCCGCCGAGATCGAACGGCTGAAAGCCGACGCCGCGAAGAAACGCGCCAGCCGCGAGGCTGCGAATGCGTTTTTCAAATCGTGAACTCGTGCGGTGGTTCGCAGAGAGTGCCGCAACATGAAACGAACGAAGGATGTAGGACATCCGGTTCCAAGCAATTACGAAGGAACCGTAAATGGAATCGTTCATTTACGGCGTATTAAGCTTTCGGGTTTATGACTTTGATTGTCCTTGTTTGGACACCGAGTGGCTCCTGTCCACTCTGTTTGACGCCTCCCTGTTATCAACTTTCAAAAGCCGCCGGAAACGGCGGCTCTTTTTTGCCCGCTGCGTTAATCTTTGCGGGCCCGTTTTGCCGCGTGCGGCATCCCGCTGGAAACCATATCTCCTCATTGTTATCGCAAGTGGCTGGACTCCCGGCCACGGGCGCGCAATCATTTGTTCATCATAAAAAAATCAGCGTAACCGCGTGAGGCGTTAACCATGTCCGACCAGGGCGCAGCCGATCTCGTTCTTCTCAGTGAGCGGATCACCAATTCACCCGCCTTCGGGACCTTGTTCCGGGAAGGCATGGATCTCGTCGAAGAGACCGCGGCCTATCTCGACGGGCCGGGCCGGCTTGAGGCCAGGGCGCTCGAGCGCTCTGTCAGTCTGAGCTATGCGACTGAAAGCATGCGGCTGACAACGCGGCTCATGCAACTGGCGTCCTGGCTGCTGCTACATCGCGCGGTCAAGGAAGGCGAGATGACGCTGCATCAGGCCAATCGCGAAAAGACCAAGGTCAAGCTGACCGCGGCCGATCCCGGTCCGGACGACATCATCACGAAGTTGCCGGAGCGGTTGCAGGATCTTGTATCCCGCTCAATGGCGCTGCAGGCGAAGGTGCGCCGGCTCGATATGACGATCCATACGCCCGCCTCGGAGCATCTTTCGATCGGCAATCCGCTGGTGCCGCAGATGAACATGCTGAAGGCCGCGTTCGAGCGATAAGCGTTCCGGTTGTTACCTCGCCCGCTCTTGCGGGGAGAGGTGAAAATAAGAAATCCGCGTCACGCGCATGCTCAAAACGAAAAACGCCCCTGCGACAGCGGGGGCGTTTTGGTGTCGAATGCCGGAGTGTCCGAACCCTGAGAAGGATCAGTCCTTCTTGAGGAAGCCCGAAAACTTCTTCTGGAAGCGCGAAACGCGGCCGCCACGGTCCAGCAACTGCTGGGTACCGCCAGTCCAGGCCGGATGCGACTTGGAGTCGATATCCAGGTTCAGCGTGTCGCCTTCCTTGCCATAGGTCGAGCGGGTCAGGTACTCGGTCCCGTCGGTCATAACGACCTTAATTGTATGATAATCCGGGTGAATTTCGGCTTTCATGGCAAATCCTCTGGCGCCGTGCGCCCACAGATCGGGAATGTTCGGGACGAATTTGGCCGCTCTATATCGCAGGACAGGCCGTGAAACAAGCTGAGAACGTCATTTGCCAGCGCCTGCCATGGGGCCTATTTGAGGGCCAGAAAGCAACACGGTGGCCAATACAAAATGAGTGCAGTGGAACGCGTTGAAGACCCGGGTCTGCCATCCGCGCTGGCGCGGGAGGCGGGAGCGGCCAAAGGGGTTTCCACGCCTGATGCCGGGCCGTCACCTGACACGCCGGAGACGTCGCAGAAGAAATCCCGCGGCGTGAAGCTGCGGCCCCTGATGGCGCTGGCGCCCTACGTGGCGCGCTATCGCGGACAGGCCTTCGCGGCGCTGGTGGCGCTGATTATCGCCTCCGCCGCGACGCTGGTGGTGCCGCTTGCGGTGCGCCGCATGATCGATTTCGGTTTCAGTCCCGAAGGTCTTGCGCTGATCAACAGCTACTTCGCGGTGATGATCGCCGTGGTGGCGGTCCTCGCCTGCGCCAGCGCCGCGCGCTACTACCTCGTTATCACATTGGGCGAGCGGATCGTCGCCGACCTGCGCCGCGATGTGTTCAGGCATCTGACGTCGCTGTCTCCATCCTTCTTCGACACCGCGCACAGCGGCGAACTGGTCTCGCGCCTGACGGCCGACACCACGCAGATCAAGTCGGCGGTGGGCGCATCGGTCTCGATCGCGCTGCGTAATCTCGTGCTGTTCATCGGCGCGTCCACCATGATGGTTGTCACCAGCCCGAAGCTTTCCGGCTTCGTACTCGCGGTGATCCCGCTGATCGTGCTGCCGCTGGTCGCGTTCGGCCGCCGCGTGCAGAAACTGTCGCGCGGCGCACAGGACACGCTGGCGGAAGCCTCATCCTATGCATCGGAATTGATCGGTGCGATCCGCACGCTGCAGGCCTTCACCAATGAACGCCTCGCGGAGGCGCGGTTCGGCGGCGAAGTCGAGCGGGCTTATGTCGCGGCGCGCAGTTCGACCCGCGCGCGCGCGTTTCTCACCGCGACAGTGATCTTCCTGATTTTCGCCAGCGTCATTGCGATCCTGTGGGTCGGTTCGCATGACGTGCTGACCAACCAAATCAGCGCCGGACGTCTCAGCCAGTTCATTCTCTATGCGGCGTTCGCGGCTGGTGCCCTTGGCGAACTCAGTCAGGTGTGGGGCGAGATTTCGCAGGCCTCCGGCGCTTCGGAGCGGTTGTTCGAAATCCTGCGCATCAAGCCGGACATCGCCGCGCCCGCCAGTCCACGCGCGCTGCCGGTGCCGCCGCGTGGTGACGTTGTGTTCGACGATGTGCGGTTCTCCTATCCGACGCGGCCCGATCATCTGGCCGTCGATGGCGTGTCGTTCGCGGTGAAGGCCGGCGAAAAGGTTGCGGTGGTCGGACCATCGGGTGCCGGCAAGAGCACACTGTTTCATCTGTTGCTGCGGTTCTACGATCCCGCCTCCGGTGTGATCTCGGTCGACGGCGTTCCGGTCCGCGAGGCTGATCCGTCCGCGGTGCGTTCACGCATCGCGCTGGTGCCGCAGGATTCGGCGGTGTTCGCCACCAGCGCCCGCGAGAACATCCGTTTCGGACGTCCCGACGCCAGCGATGCAGAGGTCGCCCGCGCCGCCGATCTGGCCCACGCCACCGAATTCATCACGCGGTTGCCGCTGGGCTTCGACACGCAGCTCGGCGAACGCGGCGTGACGCTGTCCGGCGGACAGCGCCAGCGCATTGCGATTGCACGCGCGATCCTGCGCGATGCGCCACTGCTGTTGCTTGACGAAGCGACGTCATCGCTCGACGCCGAGAGCGAGACGCTGGTGCAGACCGCGCTGGAAGAACTGATGAGCCACCGCACCACGCTGGTGATCGCGCATCGTCTCGCCACCGTTCTGTCCTGCGACCGCATCCTGGTGATGGAAAACGGCCGCATCGTCGAGCAGGGCACGCACGCCTCGCTGGTCGCAGCGAACGGCCTCTATGCCCGGCTGGCGCGGTTGCAGTTCGAGGGTGTTTGATTCACCCGCGAGCTAGCTGCGCTTGAACACTGGTTTGCGCTTCTCGACGAAAGCTTTCACGGCTTCCTTGTGATCCGCGGTGCCGGCGGATCGCACCATGCGCTCGGCTTCATGATCGAGCGATGTCAGAAAATCGTTCATCAGCGCTTCGTCGAGATTGTCCTTGAGAAAACGCAACGCCGTCGAAGGACCGTCGGCGAGCTTCTTCGCCATTGCGAATGCTTCCTCGCGCAGCCTGTCGTCCGGCACCACGCGATTGACGATGCCGAGCGTCTCGCATCGTTTGGCATCGATCTTCTCGCCGAAGAACATCAGTTCGCGCGCGCGTGACGTCCCGACAAGACGTGTCAGCAGCCACGCCATGCCGTAATCGCCGCTGAGTCCGATTTTCACATAGGCGGTGGTGACGAAGGCTGACTCTGCCGCGATGCGCAGGTCGCAGGCCAGCGCCAGCGAAAGCCCGGCGCCGGCGGCCGGACCGGGCAGCGCCGCGATGGTTGGTTTGCGCACCTTGACCAGCGCGCCGGTCAACGTGCGCTGACGTTCCTGCAGCCGTGCGACCTTCTCGTCGAATGTCAGTTCCGGTGCATTGCTGCTGCCGCTCTTGCCGCCCATGCCCTTGATGTCGCCGCCGGCGCAGAACGCGTCGCCCGCGCCGGTGATGAGAATGGCGCCAACGGCCGGGTCTTCACCGCAGAGCTTGATCATGCGCCGCAGCGCCGGGGTCAGGTTGTCAGAGAGCGAGTTGCGGGCGTGGGGGCGATTAAGCGTAATGACCGCGACGCGCTCGCGAACCGCGCAAAGCAGTTCCTCGGTGCCGGTGTCGATCGCGGTTTCGGATGAGGTAATCGCGGTGGCTGTCATGGTCGCTGTTCCGTGTCGAGTTGGTTTCGAAACAGAACCTAGAACGTTGCCAGCGCAGATTGCCAGCAAAACCTCGCGCAACGCTGTCATGTTTCGCAAGGTTCACCCGGCCCGCGCGAGTGTGTATGCTCGCCGTCACAAGACCATCGTAGGGTCACCCGCCTGTTCGTTCAGTTTGCCGGCGTCCGGCGTTTTAATGGAGATCATTCATGCGCAAGATTTTGACGGTCCTCGCAGCGCTCGCGTCGCTGAGCCTCACCAATTGCGGATACAATGCGATCCAGCAGAACGACGAGTCGGTGAAGTCGGGCTGGTCCGAAGTCGTCAACCAGTACCAGCGCCGCGCCGATCTGGTGCCGAACCTCGTCAATTCCGTCAAAGGCTTCGCACAGCAGGAAAAGGACGTGCTGCTCGGCGTGACCAACGCGCGCGCCAAGGTTGGCAGTGTGCAGGTGACACCGGACGTCCTGAACGATCCGGCGGCGCTGCAGAAATTCCAGGCCGCGCAAAGCGAGCTCACCAGCGCGCTGTCACGCTTGCTGGTGGTGACCGAAAACTATCCGCAATTGAAATCCGATCAGTTGTTCCGCGATCTGGTGGCGCAGCTTGAGGGTACCGAGAATCGCATCGCTGTGGCGCGCAACCGCTACATCAAGGCGGTGCAGGACTATAACGTCGGCATCCGGACTTTCCCGAACAACCTGACCGCGATGGTGTTCGGCTATAAGGAAAAGGCCAACTTTACGGTGGAGAACGAGAAGTCGATTTCGACCGCGCCGAAGGTCGATTTCAACGTTCCAGCCACACCGGCGCCCACACCGGCGGCACCTTCAACAACGCCTGCGCCCGCGAAATAGGGGCGCGCAACGAGCGCGCGCGATGAAAGCGGCAAGGGCGGTCATTCTCACATTCATGCTGTGCTGGGCGTTTGCCGGCGCGACGTTTGTCGCGCTGGCCGATGTCGCGGTGCCGCCTCTGACCGGACGCGTCGTCGATCTGACGGCGACGCTGTCGGTGGATCAGGTCGCGGCGCTCGAACAAAAATTGAAGGCGTTCGAGGACCGCAAGGGCAGCCAGCTAGCGGTGCTGATTGTGCCGACCACGCAACCGGAAACCATCGAGCAGTACGCGCTGCGGGTGGTCGAGCAATGGAAACTCGGGCGCAAAAAGGTGGACGACGGCGCGTTGCTGCTGATCGCCAAGAATGACCGCAAGCTGCGCATCGAGGTCGGCTACGGCCTCGAAGGCGCGCTGAACGACGCCACTTCGAAGCGGATTATCGACGAGATCATTACGCCGAAATTCAGGAATGGCGATTTCACGGGTGGCATCTCCGACGGCGCGGATCGGATCCTGAAAGTGATCGATGGCGAGCCGCTACCCGCGCCGAAGCCTGAGGGCGAACTGCCGGATCTCAGCGCGATCGGCGAGTATTTCCCGTTTCTCCTGATCATCGTGCTGGTCGGCGGCGGAATTTTCAGGGCAATCTTCGGGCGATTGCTTGGTTCCCTTGTCGCGGGCGGGGGCGTTGCTTTCTTCATCTGGTTCTTTCTCGGCGTATTGCCGATCGCCGCTGTCGGCGGATTGATCGCCTTCGTCGTCACAATGATTGGGGATAGTATCGTGTCATCCGGCGGTGGCCGCGGCGGCTATGGCGGCGGATTCAGTTCCGGCGGGTCGAGCAGTTCTGGCGGGTTCAGCGGAGGCGGCGGCAGCTTCGGCGGCGGCGGCGCATCGGGCAGTTGGTAGCCGAGAGCACAGCAATGGGTATCAAGCGCATCGGCAAACATCTTCTTCTCAACCGCTGGCGGGTCCGGCGTGCATTTCCGCGGCAGGCACTTGTCAACATCGAGAAGGCCATCAAGGCCAGCGAGGCGACGCATACCGGCCAAATCCGCTTCGCGGCGGAAGGCGCTCTCGATGGCGTGCCGCTGTTCAAGGACCAGTCCGCGCGTGCGCGCTCCATCGATATGTTTGCGCATCTGCGGGTGTGGGACACCGAGAACAGCAATGGCGTTCTGATCTATTTGCTGCTCGCCGACCACGATGTTGAAATCGTCGCCGATCGCGGCATCAACGAGAAGGTCCAGCAGGCGGAGTGGGAGACAATCTGCCGCGTGATGGAAATGGAGTTTCGTGCCGGAAATTTCGAGGGCGGGGTGCTCAAGGGCATTGCTGCGGTCACCAGGCTGCTCGCAAGGCATTTTCCGCGATCCGGGCCGAACAAGAACGAACTGCCCGACAAGCCGGTGATGCTTTAGCCCGCGAGGTCATTCATTCGTCATCAGCCCGACATTGCCGCCTGCCGCTGCGGTGTTGATGGTCACCGTCTGCTCGGTGGCGAGACGCGGCAGATAATGCGGGCCACCCGCCTTGGGCCCGGTGCCCGACAGTCCATGTCCGCCGAACGGTTGCACGCCAACCACAGCCCCGATCATGTTGCGGTTAACGTAGACGTTGCCCACTGCGAGCCGCTCCACCACGGTTTCGACGGCATCGTCGATACGCGAATGAACGCCGAGCGTCAGGCCGTAGCCGCTTGAAGCGATGGATTGCAGTACATGTTCGAAATCCGCCGCCTTGTAGCGCACCACATGCAGGATCGGGCCGAATACTTCCTCGGTCAGTTGATCCGCACTTTCGAGTTCAAAGATGTGCGGCGCGACGAAGTTGCCTGATGAGGGCGCGTCACCGGCGAAATGCACGCGCGCCGTGCTTTTCATCTGGGTAATGTGCGCATCGAGCCGCTGCTTGGCCTCGGCATCGATCACTGGCCCGACCTGCGTCGCCGGATCGCGCGGATCGCCGACGGTCAGTTCGCGCGCCGCGCCTGCGATCATGTCGATCATGCGGTCCGCCACGTCGTCCTGCACGAACAGCAGACGCAAGGCCGAGCAGCGCTGGCCGGCCGACCGAAAGGCCGATATCACCACATCGTCGGCGACCTGTTCGGGCAGTGCGGTGGCATCGACGATCATGGCATTGATGCCGCCGGTCTCGGCGATCAGCGGTACGATCGGGCCATCCTTCGTAGCGAGTGTACGATTGATCGAGCGGGCGACATCGGTGGAGCCGGTAAATACCACGCCTGCGATATGATCGTCCGCGACCAGCGCCGCGCCGATCTTGCCGTCGCCCTGCACGAGATGAAGCGCCGAGTCCGGGACACCTGCCTCGTGCAGGAGCGCCACAGTTTCCGCCGCAATGCGCGGGGTCTGCTCGGCGGGTTTTGCGGCGACCGCGTTGCCGGCCATCAGGCATGCCACCACCTGGCCTACGAAAATCGCCAGCGGAAAATTCCACGGCGAAATCGCGACCATGACACCGCGCCCGCGCAAACGAAGCGTGTTGCTCTCGCCGGTCGGGCCGGGCAGCGGCAGACCGTCACCGAAGAGCTTGCGGCCTTCCACGGCATAGTAACGGCAGAAATCCACTGCCTCGCGCACTTCGGAGACCGCATCGTCGATGGTCTTGCCGCCTTCGGTTTGCAGCAGTGCGATGAAGCGCGGCATCCGCCGCTCCAGCAGGTCCGCTGCGCGTTCCAGCGCGGCGGCGCGCGTCTCTGCGGACGTCCGGCTCCAGAATGCGAAACCGGTGCGCGCGAGCGCCGCGGCAACCGCGGCGTCTTTCTCGGTCGCGATATTCACAGCGGCGGTTGGCAAGATCTCGCCGGCAACTGCCTTGAGCAGAAGGTCCAGGGCGACGCGGTCTCCGAATTCGATGCCGCACGAATTGAGACGTGGCAGATAAAGCTCACGCGGCAGCGGCAGGCGGGAGTTGCGGGCCCGATCCGGCGCCCGGATCATTTGCTCCGGCCGTTCCAGCAGTGTCGCGACGGGAATGCTGTCGTCCGCGGCCAATGCGACGAACGAGGAGTTTGCGCCGTTCTCCAGAAGCCGCCGAACCAGATAGGCGAGCAGGTCGCGATGGCTGCCGACCGGCGCATAGATGCGGCAGGCGAGTCCCGGTCTATCCGCATGAAGTTGCGCGTAGAGCGCGTCGCCCATGCCGTGGAGGCGCTGGAACTCGAAGCCGTCATCGCCGCTCGCTAGTTCCGCAACTGTCGCGACCGACAGCGCGTTATGAGTGGCGAATTGCGGGAAAATGCGTGGGCGCAATGCGAGCAGCTTTCGCGCGCAGGCGATGTAGTTGAGATCGGTCATCGCCTTGCGGGTGAACACCGGATAGCCCTCGAGCCCGCGCTCCTGCGCGCGCTTGATCTCGGTGTCCCAATAGGCGCCCTTCACGAGGCGTACGGTGATGCGGCGATTGGCGTGCTCCGCGAGAGCGTAGACATGATCGATCACGGCCTCTGCGCGCTTCTGATAGGCCTGCACCGCGAGCCCGAATCCGTCCCAGCCATCAAGCGACGGATCGGCGAACACCGCATCGATGACATCGAGCGACAGTTCGAGGCGGTCGGCCTCCTCGGCGTCGACGGTGAAATTCATGTCATGTGCTTTGGCGCGGCGTGCGAGATCAAGCGTCAGCGGCACGAGTTCGGCCATCACGCGCGAGCGGCTCAGTGCCTCGTAGCGCGGATGCAGCGCAGACAGTTTGACGGAAATTCCCGGCCGGTCCGGCAGCGCCTTGTCGTGCGCCGCGCCGCCGATGGCTTCGATCGCCGCGGCGTAGGACTCGAAATAGCGCGCGGCGTCGGCGGCGGTACGTGCGCCCTCGCCGAGCATGTCGAACGAATAGCGATGGTGATGATGCGGACCATCGTCATCCGCCGCGCGTGCGAGCGCGGCCTCGATGGTTTCGCCAAGCACGAAATGATTGCCCATCAGACGCATCGCCTGCCGGGTTGCGGCGCGCACGGCCGGAAGACCGATCCGCTTGGCGATCAGCCCGATGGTGCCCTGCGGGGTTTCACCCGGCTGGATCACGCGCGCGGACAGACCGAGCGCCCACGCCGAGGCATTGACCAGCAGCGCATGGGATCGCGTCTTGTGATGAGCGAAATCGCCCTGGCCAAGCTTGTCCTCGATGAAGCGGTCGGCAGTTGCGGAGTCCGGTACCCGCAGCAGCGCCTCAGCCATCACCATCAGGGCGAGGCCCTCCTTGGTCGAGAGCGAGAACTCGCGCAGCATGTCCTCGACGCCGCCGAAGCCGCCGTCATGGCCGCGCACCGCCTCGATCAGCCGCGTGGTTGTTGTGTCGATGCGGGCATTCTGTTCGGCAGAGAGCGGAGCGGCCGTAAGCAGCCGCGCAGCAATCACGCTGTCGTCGGCTGCAAACGGCGCTGAAAAGGATTGGTCGAGGTCGGGGCGGTCGGGCATGGCATCCTCTTGCGTTGCCCGATTCTATCTCCGATACCTGCCGTGGTTCGATAGACAAATTCGCTATTTTGCCTTATCAATTACGGAATATCTGAAAAAATTCAGGATAAATGGGCGACATAGACAAGATAGACCGGAAAATCCTCGATATTCTGCAGGCCGACGGGCGGATCGCTAACGTCGAACTGGCGGAACGCATCGGCTTGTCGCCGACATCGATCGGGGAACGATTGAAGCGGTTACAGCGTGACGGCTTCATCGAAGGTTACGGCGCGCGGCTCAACCCGCACCGGCTGGGATTGGGTCTTCTGGTGTTCGTCGAAGTGCTGCTCGACAAGACCACGGCGGACGTGTTCGCGCGCTTCGCGGACGCGGTGAAGCTCGCACCGGAAGTGCTGGAGTGCCACATGGTGGCCGGCGGCTTCGACTATCTCGTGAAGGCGCGTGTTGCCGACATGACAGCGTATCGCCGGTTCCTCGGCGAGACATTGCTGGCTCTGCCCGGTGTGCGTGAGACGCGCACTTATGCTGTCATGGAAGAAGTGAAACGCGATGCGCCGCTCCCGGTGTGATCGCGGTTCACATGAATGTTGACGGCGAGTGGAGCGAGCTGTTGATCGCGCGAGAAATCCGCCATAGTTCTGCGGGGCTGGCTTTTCAGGATCGTGCGTTGTTCCATCTTCCTTTCGTGTTCCGTGTCGTTTCAGCCGCGGCGGTCGTTTCCGGGCTTGCGTTCGGATTCACGCTCGCGGCGCAGCCTGCGTCCGCCATGCAGCTCACCCCGCAGCAGAGCGAACTCTACACATCGGTTTCGACCAGTCCGCCTACGGCGGAGACGATGACGGTCTGCTACGGTTTCGTGTGCCGCCGCCGCATCGAACTTGATTTCACGCCGGTGGACCGGAAGGCGCTGGCCCAGATCATCGCAGCGGGCAAGGCCTCCGCGATTGCCGAGCGCGCCGCGATCCAGAAGGCGGTGATGTGGTTCGACCGCAAGGTCGGCCCGACCATCGGCACCACCACGCGCATCGCCCGCGCCGATATCCGTAGCGGAGCGGATGCGAAGAATTTCGATTGCTGGGATTCGACCCGCAATGTGTCCAGCTTGCTGCTGGTGCTGCAGGAGTGGGGCCTGCTGAAGCACCACACCGTCGGCAATCCGCGCTATCGCGGCAACATCCTCGCGATGCAGCTGCCGCACAACACGGCCGTCATCGTCGAGAAGGAAAGCCGGATCGAATGGGTCGTCGATATGTGGACGACGCGCTACCTCCAGCCGCCCGACGTCATGCTCGTGGAGCAGTGGTTGAAGGAGGAGTAAATCTCGTCATTGCGAGCGAAGCGAAGCAATCCAGAATGCCAAAAGGGCTGGATTGCTTCGTCGCTAGTGCTCCTCGCAATGACGTTGAACTCACGCCTGCGCGGACGCCTTCTTGACCTTTGCCCAGTACTTGTCGCGCAGATGACGTTTTACCAGCTTGCCGGTCGGCGTTCGCGGCAGCTCGGCCTCGAAATCCACGCTCTTCGGGCATTTGATCGGCGACAGATGCTTGCGGCAAAACAGGATCAGTTCGGCCTCAAGGTCCTTCCCCGCGCGTGACATGTCGTGCGGCTGCACCACGGCCTTGACCTCTTCGCCCATTTCCTCGTTCGGAACACCGAACACCGCGACGTCCGCTACCGCCGGATGAGAGATCATCACGTCCTCGGTTTCCTGCGGGTAGATGTTCACCCCGCCCGAAATGATCATGTAGGCCTTGCGGTCGGTGAGATAGAGAAAGCCATCGTTGTCCATGTACCCGACATCGCCAAGCGTCGACCAGCCGCGGTCGTTGTAGGCACGCTGGGTCTTGTCGCTATCGTTATGATAGGCAAATGCGGGTCCGCCGGCAAAATACACAGTGCCGGTTTCGCCCACCGGCAGTTCGTGTCCATCGTCGTCGAGAATCTTGAGCTCGCCGACGACCGCGCGGCCGACGGTGCCGCGATGCGCCAGCCAGTCCTTCGAGGTCGAGACGGTGACGCCATTTCCTTCGGAGCCGGCATAGTATTCGATCAGGATCGGCCCCCACCAGTCGATCATCTTCCCCTTGACGTCGGCGGGGCAGGGAGCGGCGGCGTGCACCGCGCCTTTCAGTGTCGAGGTGTCGTACTTTGTGCGCACCTCGTCCGGCAGCTTGAGCATGCGCACGAACATCGTCGGCACGAGCTGCGATTGCGTCGCCTTGTGCTTTTCGACCAGCCGCAGGAATTCCTCGGCGTCGAACGATTCCATAATGATCGAGGTGCCGCCGAGCGCGCCGCACATCATGTTGAAGCGCAGCGGAGCCGCGTGATAGAGCGGCGCGGGCGATAGATACACGCTGGTCTCGTTCATGCCGCACATGGTCGAGCACAACAGCTTGAGCAGCGGATTGGGCACCAGGATGGAGGGCTCGGTCAGCGGACGCTTGATGCCCTTCGGCCGCCCGGTGGTGCCCGAAGAATACAGCATGTCGTAGCCGGCGGATTCGTCGGCGATGGGCGTGGCCGGTTGCGCCGACAGCGCGTCGTCCCACGACTTGAACCCGCCCTGCGCCGCGCCGGTGATGAAGAAATGCGGCGCGCCCGGCGCGTCGCCGAGCAGCGGCGCGATCGAGCCGATGCATTTCGGCGAGGTGATCACGACCTTGGCACCGCAATCCTTGACGATGTAGGCGATCTCGTCGGGTGTGAGGTAGCGGCTGATGGCGGTGTAATAGAGGCCGCTGCGCTGGGCCGCCCAGCAGATCTCCATGAAGGCGATGGCGTTTTCCATCAGCAGCGCGATGTGATCGCCCTGCTTCAATCCGAGTGAACGGAACAGCTGCGCGCCCTGGTTGGAGCGGCGATCGAGATCGCGGTAGGTGATGGCATCGCCGCTGCCGGCCATCTGGTAAGCGATTTTGTCGGGCGTCGACTGGGCGTGAATCGAAGGGTGAGACATTGAGCTCCCTGGGCGTTTCCTCGGTTTCGATGCTCCGGCGGCTTGTGCCGCTCGTTGTTGGGCTTTGAAGGTGCCGCGATGGATGCTCCACGGCACAAAAAAAGGGCGGGTGATGAACCCGCCCTCAAAAGCTGCTGTTACAGCCGCTCGATGATGGTGACGTTGGCCATGCCGCCGCCTTCGCACATGGTCTGGAGACCGTAGCGCTTGTTGCGCTGCTTCAGTGCGTTGACCAGCGTTGTCATCAGCTTGGTGCCGGAGCCGCCGAGCGGGTGGCCAAGCGCGATCGCGCCGCCATTGACGTTGAGCCGCGACGGATCGGCGCCGGTGTCCTTGAGCCATGCGGTCGGCACCGAGGCGAAGGCTTCGTTGACCTCGAACAGATCGATGTCGTCGATCTTCATGCCGGCTTTCTTCAGTGCGCGATGGGTCGCGGGCAGCGGCGCTTCCAGCATGATGATCGGGTCGCCGCCGATCATGGTCATGTGATGGATACGCGCCAGCGGCGCGATACCGAGCGCCTTCAGGCCTTTCTCGTTGACGATCATGACGCCGGACGCGCCGTCGCAGATCTGGCTGGCGCTGGCGGCGGTGAGCTTGCCGTTCTCGGCAATCGTCTTGACGCCGCGGATGCCGTCGATGGTCGCATCGAAGCGAATGCCTTCGTCGATGTTGTGAGTATCGGTCGAGCCGTCGGCGCGGGTGATCTTGAGCGGAACGATCTCGTCCTTGAACGCGCCGGCCTGCGTTGCGGCGATCGCCTTCTGGTGGCTCTGGTAGGAGTACTGGTCGAGGTCTTCTTTCGCGAGGCCGTACTTCTCCGCCATCATTTCAGCGCCGGTGAACTGGCTAAACTGGATGTTCGGATATTTCGCCTGGATGTTCGGGCTGTAATAGTTGCCGAAGCCATTCTTTGCAGCCAGCGTGGCTGGAAGCCCCATCGGGACGCGGGTCATGCCTTCGACGCCAGCGGCAATCACGATGTCCATCGAACCCGCCATCACCGCCTGCGCGGCGAAGTGAAGCGCCTGCTGCGAAGAGCCGCACTGGCGGTCGACCGAGGTGCCGGGCACGCTTTCCGGAAGCTTCGAGGCCATCACGGCGTTGCGCGCGACATTGTTCGACTGTTCACCGGCCTGCATGACGCAGCCCATAATAACGTCTTCGATCTGTGCGGGATCGACGCCAGTGCGGTCCACCAGCGAATCCAGCACCGAGGCTGCGAGATCGACCGGATGCCAGCCGGCGAGGCGCCCCCCTTGCGTCCCCCTGCGGTCCGGGCGGTGGCGACGATGTAGGCTTCAGCCATGGTGGTGCTCCCTGTTGGGTTGTTTTCGGTTGGGCGCGATAAAAGCACGGCGCGAGATTTAGTCAATCGGTCAATTAACTCTTGAGCGCGGCCCGATCATCAGGTTAGCTGGCGGTTCACAACGTTCTCGAGACCGCACATGTCACCGACCTTGACCGCCAAAGCGCCGCGCCGGCCAGCATCGAAGCAGGTTCCCGACAAGGAAGCCGCGCCGATGAACGCGACCGCTGCGAAATTGCTGGTGGCCGCGGGTGATCTTATGATCGAGCGGCACTCGACCGAAGTGTCACTGAGCGAAATCGCGCAGAAGTCCGGTGTGAACGCCGCGCTGGTGAAATATCACTTCGGCAACAAGGATGGTCTGCTGCTGGCGCTGCTGGCGCGCGATGCTGCGGCGGAAATGACGAATCTGGCTTTCGTGCTCGATCAGCCGATTTCGCCGACGGAGAAGATGCGGCGGCATATCGCCGGCATCATCAATGCCTATTACCGGGTGCCGTATCTGAGCCGGCTGATTCATCTGTTGCTGCATCAGGGCAGTGAGGCCACCTCAAAAGAGGTGCATCGCTTTTTCATCAACCCGCTGTTCGATTTCGTACGCGGGCTGCTCGAACAGGGCGTTGCGGCGGGTGAATTCCGCAAGGTTGATCCCGCGCTGTTCTACATCAGCCTCAACGGCGCGTGCGACAACCTGTTCTACGGCCGCCAGATGAATGCGCGGTTCCTTGGATCGAATGGCATCACCGACGAGGTCAGGCGTCAATACATCAAGCACATGACGACGCTGTTCCTCGGCGGATTGCTGACGGACAAGGCAGCCATGTCCTTCGACACGGAAGGATCGTCGTCCGGCAAGGCATGATAGATTTTGCCAGTTTGAAGATAAGCGGCGCGTCTGATTGCTTAATCCGGCGTGCAAACAACAAGAAGACTTGAGTTCGGGAGAGAACAACAATGAAGGATCGTTCGGCGGCAACAGGTCCGCTGCGTGGCGTACGCGTGGTTGAATTCGCCGGCATCGGACCGGGGCCGTTCGCCTCGATGCTGCTGTCCGACATGGGTGCGGACGTGGTGTCGATTGCGCGGCCCGGACAGGGCAAGCGCGATGTGCGTGATTTCGTCAATCGCGGCCGGCGCGTCATCGAGCTGGATCTGAAGAATCCCGCTCACGTTACTCAGGCTCTGGATTTGATCGGCGCTGCGGATGTGCTGATCGAAGGCTTCCGGCCGCAGGTGATGGAGCGGCTTGGCCTCGGGCCGGACGTTGTGCTCAAGCGCAATCCGAAGCTGGTCTATGGCCGCATGACCGGCTGGGGCCAGGAAGGGCCGCTGGCGCAGGCGGCAGGTCATGACATCAATTACATCGCCATCACCGGTGCGCTCGATTCATTCCGCGCCGCGAACGGTGAAACTGTTTCGCCGCTGAATCTTGTCGGCGATTACGGCGGCGGCGCGATGTATCTCGTCGTTGGCGTGCTGGCGGGTGTGATCGAGGCGCGCGCCTCGGGTAAGGGCCAGGTCGTCGATGCGGCGATGTGCGACGGTGTATCGAGCATGCTGACCATGTTCCACAGCATGAAAGCGACCGGACGATGGACCGATCAGCCGCGCACAAATCTGCTTGACGGCGGCGCGCCGTTCTATCGCACCTATGAGTGCAAGGACGGCGGCTTCATGGCGATCGGCGCGCTCGAGCCGCAGTTCTATGCGGAACTGCGCAAGCTCGCCGGATTGAGCGAAGATTGTTACGACGCGCAGATGGACCGCAAGGGCTGGCCACATCTGCATGAGAAAATGACCGCACTGTTCAAGAGCAAGACGCGCGATGAGTGGGCAGAGATTCTGGAAGGATCGGACGCCTGCGCCGCGGCCGTGCGCGGCCTGTTCGATGCCCCAAAGCATCCGCATCTCGCGGCCCGCCAGACCTTCGTCAATGTCGATGGCCATGTGCAACCGGCGCCCGCGCCGCGTTTCTCGCGGACGCCTTCAAACATTCAGGGATCACCGGCTGTGCCGCCGGTCGATGCCGCCGAAATCCTTTCGCAGTGGTCGCAGGCGGCCTCCGCGAAAGCGTCCTGAAGTCATCACGACTTAAACAATCCGTCACCTAAGGAAAACGACTTATGCAGCTCAAGGATGTTTCAGTACTCATCACCGGCGGCGGCTCAGGCTTGGGCGCGGCAACTGCGCGCGCGATGGCCGCAAAGGGCGCGAAGGTCGCCGTCATCGACATGAACAAGGAAGGCGCGGAAGCCGTCGCCAAGGAGATCAAGGGCCTTGCGCTGGTCGGCGACGTCTCCGAGGAAGCGCCGGTCAAGGAAGCCATCGCGAAGGCCGAAGCCGCGCACGGCACCATCCGCGTGCTGGTGAACTGCGCCGGCATCGGCGGGGCGGTGAAGACTGTCGGCAAGAACGGCGCATATCCGCTCGATCACTTCTCGCGCATCATCAAGGTCAATCTGATCGGCTCGTTCAACTGCATCCGTCTCGTCGCCGAGCGCATGCAGACCGCGCCGCCGATCGGCGAAGAGCGCGGCGTGTGCATCAACACCGCGAGCGTCGCCGCCTTTGACGGCCAGATTGGCCAAGCCGCGTACTCCGCCTCGAAGGGCGGCATCGTCGGCCTGACGCTGCCGGTGGCGCGCGATCTCGCTTCGCTCAACATCCGCGTCATGACCATCGCGCCGGGCCTGTTCCTGACGCCGCTGCTGATGGGCCTCTCGGAAGAAGCGCAGAAGAGCCTCGGCGCGCAGGTGCCGCATCCGGCGCGTCTCGGCGATCCGAGCGAGTACGCCCAGCTCGCGGTCGCGATTGTCGAGAACCCGATGCTCAATGGCGAAACGATCCGCCTCGACGGCGCGATCCGCATGGCGCCGCGGTAACGCGATGACCGCAACGCCTCTGCTTGTCGAGCATGCCGACGGTGTGGACTGGGTGACCCTCAATCGCCCGGACAGCCTGAACGCGCTCGACGATCAGATGGTCGATGCACTGAATCAGTACTTCGGCGATCTGGCGCGCAACACACGCACCCGGATCGTCGTGCTGAAAGGGGCGGGCCGGGCGTTCTGCGCCGGGCTCGACCTGAAAGAGGCGATGAGCCGGCGTCCGCCTGGCACGCCGCCGGCCAGCGTGGCCGATGCGCTCGATCATCAGCGCTCCATCGCCGATATCGTGATGCTGATGCGGCGCTGTCCGCAGCCGATCATTGCGCTGGTGCAGGGTGCGGCCTCGGGCGGCGGTTTTGCGCTAGCGCTGGCCGCCGACATTCGCATCGCCGCAAAGTCGGCGCGGATGAATTGCGCCTTCATTCGTCTTGGGCTTGGCGGCTGTGACATCGGCACCAGCTATTTCCTGCCGCGGCTTGTCGGCGTCTCCGTCGCGTCAGAACTGATTCTGACCGGACGCTTCATCCATGCCCAGCGCGCGCATGCGGTCGGGCTTGTGTCGGAGGTTGTTGACGACGGCGGACTCGATGCCGCCGCTGCGCCATACATCGACTCCATGCTGGCGGCATCGCCGCTCGGCCTGCGGCTCTCCAAGGAGTGCCTCAACATGAGCGTCGATGCGTCATCGATTGAAGCTGTGATCGCGATGGAAGACCGCAATCAGGTGCTGACCTCGCGGTCCGAGGATTTCAAGGAAGGCGTGCGGGCCTTTCTGGAGAAGAGGAAGCCGATCTACCGCAATATGTAGTTGCGCACCAACAAACAGAAGGCCTCACAAGAGGCCGCGTTTAGGGAGAAGCGAAGTGAACGCGGAGACGGCAGCAGTGTTGACGAAGCCCGCATTCCGGAAGATCGAGTGGCTGCCGCGCGACATCGCGGTCGACCGTCGGGCCGACGGCGTGATCGTTCTGAAGTCCCGCATTCCGCTCGATCCGTACGAGCCCCACATTCCGGCGTCGCTGGCGAAGTGGGCCGCCGAGCGCCCGGATCACACCTGGCTGGCGCAGCGCCGCGGCCCCGAGCGGCAGTGGCGCAAGGTGTCCTATGGGGAGGCGAAGCGGACGGTCGATGCGCTGACACAGGCGCTGCTCGACATGAATGTTCCCGAAGGGCGGCCGATCGCGATCCTCAGCGGCAACTCCCTCGAACACGCGCTGATGACACAGGCGGCGATGCAGGCGCGGATACCGGCGGCGCCGGTTTCTCCCGCGTACTCGCTGATGAGTCAGGATCACGCCAAGCTGAAGTATCTGTTCGGTCTCGTGAAACCTGCGGTGGTGATGGTGCAGGATGGCGCCACCTTCGAGAAGGCGCTCGCCGCGCTCGATCTCGACGGCATCACGGTGATCCATGTCGATCGCCCCCCGGCCAACATCAAAAGTGTCGCCTATGCAGATATCGCCGCGACGAAGGTGACACCGGCGGTCGATGCGTCGATTGCCCGGATCACGCCGGATTCTGTGGGCAAGCTGCTGTTCACGTCGGGTTCGACCGGCATGCCGAAGGCCGTCATCAACACCCAGAAGATGATGTGCGCCAATGCCCGGATGATGATGCAGGTGCGGCTGCGTCCGCCCGGTCATTCCGAGGCGATCTATCTCGACTGGATGCCGTGGAATCACACCATGGGCGGCAACGCGCTGTTCAACCCGGTGCTGGTCGAAGGCGGCACGCTTTACATTGATGATGGCCGTCCGCTGCCCGGCATGATCGACGAGACGTTGCGCAACCTGCGCGAGATTTCTCCGACCTATTACGCCAACGTCCCGGCCGGTTATGCGGCACTCGCCGCAGCAATGGAGAAGGATGATGCGCTGTGCCGCAACTTCTTCAGGAATCTCGGACTGATCGCCTATGGCGGCGCGCGGCTGCCGGACGATCTTTATGACCGTGTGCAGGCACTGGCTGTGCGCGCCACCGGCGAGCGCATTGTTTTCTACACCGGTTGGGGTTCGACGGAGACCGCGCCGACATCGACCGGCACCTATTGGGACACTGAGCGCGTCGGCCTGATCGGCCTGCCGTTCCCCGGCGTTGAATTGAAGATGGTGCCGGCAGGCGCGCAATACGAATTACGATTGCGCGGCGTCAATGTGACGCCGGGATATCACGGCCAGCCTGAATTGACGCAAAAAGCGTTCGACGAGGAAGGCTTCTATTGCATCGGCGATGCCGGCGTGTTCGTCGATCCCGAAGATCCCGCGAAGGGGCTGATCTTCTCCGGACGCGTCGTGGAAGACTTCAAGCTCACCACCGGCACATTCATTCTGGTCGGCTCGCTGCGCACCGATGCGATTGCCGCTGCGTCGCCGGTGATCCAGGACTCGCTGGTCGCGGGGCAGGATCGCCCCTTCATCGGCCTGCTGGCGTGGCCAAATCTCGATGCCTGCCGCCGCCTGATCGGCGACATGGATGCATCGATGGAAACGGTGGTGAATAACCCGAAGGTCCGCGCGCATCTGTGCGACGGATTGCTGGCGCACAACAAGGCCGTCAACGGCGTGACCAGCATGACCATCGCCCGCGTGATGCTGATGACGGAGCCGCCGTCCATCGACGGCAATGAACTGACCGACAAAGGCTACATCAACCAGCGCGCGGGGCTTGAGCGCCGCGCCGCGCTGGTCGAGCAACTTTATGCAGACCAGCCGGGGCCGGACGTCATCGTTCTCGGATAACTTTCACGTTCACAACACGAGTCAAACCAGATGAACTTTGAATTCTCGGAAGACCAGAAGCAGTTGCGCGATCAGGCGCGGCGCTACCTCGCGGAGCATTCGCCGCCGAAGGCGGTGCGCGCGGTGCTGGAAGGCAAGGCGCCCTATGACAAGGCGCTGTGGAAGGGCCTTGCCGAGATGGGCTTTCTTGGCGTCGCGATCCCGGAAGAGTTCGGCGGCGCGGGCGCTGGTCATCTCGAACTGTGCGTGATCGCCGAGGAAATCGGCCGTGCGCTGGCGCCGGCGCCGTTTTCGTCGACAATCTATCTCGCTGCCGAAGCACTGATGCTCGCGGGCAGCGATGCGCAGAAGGCGAAATGGCTGCCGAAGATCGCGTCGGGGGAAGCCATCGGCACGCTGGCGCTGTTCGAGGGCGTCGGCAATCCGTCGCATAAGGCGATCAAGGTTTCGGCATCGCAGGGCGCGGTATCCGGCACCAAGACGCCGGTGGCGGATGGCGCGATTGCGGATTTCGCCATCGTCGCGGCGCGAACCGGATCGACCGGACGCGAAGCCGATATCGGTCTGTTCATCGTCGACCTCAACGGCGATGGCGTGACGCGCAAGGCGCTTTCGAATCTCGATCAGGCGCATGGTCAGGCGGAGATCACTTTCGACCGCGCGAAGGCGGAGCCGCTCGGTGCTGCCGGTGAAGGCTGGAGCATCCTGACCCGCGTGCTCGACCGCGCAGCGGTGCTGACGGCGTTCGAGCAGGTGGGCGGCGCCGATCGCGCGCTCGAAATGGGCCGCGACTACGCGCTCGACCGTATCGCCTTCGGTCGCCCGATCGGGTCGTTCCAGGCGGTGAAGCACATCCTCGCTGACATGTATGTGTCGGCGACGCTGGCTCGCTCCAATTGCTATTACGGCGCATGGGCGCTTTCGACCGATGCTGCGGAGCTGCCGGAAGCGGCGGCAACCGCTCGCATCAGCGCAACGCAGGCGTTCCAGCATTGCGCCAAGAACAACATTCAGGTGCATGGCGGCATGGGGTTCACCTGGGAGTTCGACTGCCATCTGTATTACCGGCGCGCCAACGTGCTGGCGCTGTCGCTCGGAAGCCTGACCTACTGGGAAAACCAGTTGATCGATCGTCTGCGCTTCAAGAACGCCTCTTAAGAAGGATCATTCACATGAATTTCGATGACACCCCGCAGGAAGCCGCGTTTCGCGCTGAAGCCCGCGCCTGGATTCAGGCCAACGCGCCGAAGGAACTCGAAGCCGAGCTATCGCAGCCGACGGTCGGCCGCATCAAGCTGAAGAATCGCGACATCCTGGAGGAATCCAAGAAGTGGCAGAAGAAGAAGGCCGCGGCCGGCTGGGCCTGTCTGCACTGGCCGAAGGAATTCGGCGGCCGCGGCGCCTCGCCGATCGAACGCGTGATCTGGCAGCAGGAAGAAGGCTTCTACGGCAAGCTGGAAGGCGTGTTCCTGATCGGGCAGGGCATGTGCGGCCCGACGCTGATGGCTTTCGGCAGCGACAGCGACAAGAAGACATATCTGCCGCCGCTCGCATCCGGTGAGCACGTCTGGTGTCAGTTGTTCTCAGAACCTTCCGCCGGTTCCGACGTCGCCGGTCTGCGCACCCGCGCGGAAAAGAAGGGCGATGACTGGATCATCAACGGCCAGAAAGTCTGGACCACCGGTGCGCATTTCTCCGACTACGGCATCGTGATCACGCGCACCGATCCGACCCAGCCCAAGCACAAGGGCCTGACCATGTTCTGGCTCGACATGAAATCGCCGGGCGTCGTGGTCAAGCCGATCAAGCAGGCCAATGGCCAGTCGGAGTTCAACGAGGTGTATTTCACCGACGTGAAAATCCCGGACTCGCAACGGCTCGGCAAGGTCGGCGATGGCTGGAACGTGTCGCTGACCACGCTGATGAACGAGCGCATGTCGATCGGCGCGCGGCAGTCGACCGGCTTCCCGGAACTGTTCGCGTTCTGCAATGATCTGATGCTGGAGGATGGTCCGGCCATCGACGACAAGAACGTGCGCTCGAAGCTTGCGAGCTGGGCGGTCAAGGCCAGTGGCCTGAAATACACCAGCTACCGTTCGATCTCGGCGCTGTCGCGCGGTGAGCGTCCGGGCCCGGAAAATTCCATCGGCAAGCTCGTGGCCGGCACGATGTTGCAGGACATCGCGATGTTCGCGATGGATCTCCAGGGTGCATCCGGCGCACTGACCGATGCGGACAGTCTTTCGGTCGGCGGGCAGTTCCAGTCGATCCTGCTGCGCTCGCCGTCGGATCGCATCGCCGGCGGCACCGACGAAATCCTGCGCAACATCATCGCCGAGCGCGTGCTCGGTCTGCCGGGTGATATCCGCGTCGACAAGGATGTTCCCTTCAACGCGATTCCGACCAAAGGACGCTGAGGACCATGCTTGCACAGCCCGACAGCCGCGATATCGAAGTCGTGGAGAAGCTCCTGGCCGCGCGGTATTCCTGCCGCGCGTTCAAGCCCGAGTCCGTGCCACGCTCGATTATCGAGCGGGTGCTGAGTGCCGCACAGAAGACCGCGTCGTGGTGCAACAGCCAGCCGTGGCAGGTGACGATCGTCAGCGGTGACGCGACCCGCGCCTTTGGCGAAGCTCTGTACAAGAATGCGAGCGAGGGAAAGTTCTCGGCTGACTTTCCGTTTCCGCGCGAGTATCGCGGCGTCTATCTCGATCGTCGCCGCGAGAGCGGCTTCCAGCTCTACAACGCGCTGGGTATCGAGCGCGGCGACAAGATTGCTTACCATAAGCAGATGCTGGAGAACTTCCGCTTCTTCGGCGCGCCGCATGTGGCCATTATCACCAGCGATGATGCGCTCGGCGTTTACGGCGCCGTCGACTGTGGCGGCTATGTGAGCAGCTTTTTGCTCGCCGCGCAGGCGGCAGGCCTTGCGACGATTCCGCAGGCGGCGCTGGCAGGCCAGTCCAATGTGGTGCGCGAGCACCTCGGCCTTCCCGCCGACCGCCGCGTCGTGTGCGGTATTTCGTTCGGCTACGCCGATGAAGCGCATCTCGCCAACAGCTACCGCACCAACCGCGCGAGCATTCCGGAGGCGGTGACCTTTATCGGCGGCTAGGTTCGCCAGAAAGACATTGCGATGGCGGATATGAACGCGACGGACGACGCAGCCGCGACGGAGCGTGTCCGCCGCGTCGTCACGCGCTACGCGACGGCATGGGCCGCCGGTGACTTTCCGACGGTCCGCGACTGCTATCACGAGCAGTTCACGCTCCACTATGCGGGCAATAATCCTTTGTCCGGCGTGCACAAGGGCAAGGCGGCCTGCCTTGCGGTACTGGAAGAATTTCGCAAACGCACCCGCCGCAAGCTGCTCAGCGTCGATCACATCATGGCTGGTCCCGAGCGCGGTGCGGTTTTGGCGCGCGAGCAGTTCAGCCATGACGGCAAAACCACGGACATGCAGCGGCTATTGGTGTATTCGATCCTCGATGACCGGCTCCACGAATGCTGGGTCTACGATCAGGATCAAGCCCTGATCGATCAACTTCTGTCGTAAGGACGCGCCATGACCGAACAGCCGCTCGCAAAGAAATTTGTCAACGTGCTCGGTCACCGCATGGCCTATCACGAGCGCGGCGAGGGCGCGCCGATCCTGTTCCTGCACGGCAATCCGACCTCGTCCTATCTCTGGCGCGATGTGATTCCCGAGCTTGAAGGGCAGGGCCGCCTGATCGCGCCTGATCTGATCGGCATGGGGGATTCCAGCAAGTTGCCGGATGTGAAGCCGGATACCTACCGTTTCACCACCCATCGCGATCATCTCTGGGCGTTCATCGACGCAGTGATCGGCCCGAACGAAAAGTTCTGCTGGTCATTCACGATTGGGGCTCGGCGCTCGGTTTCGACTGGGGCAACCAGCACCGCGACCGCGTGCGCGGCATCGTCTACATGGAAGGTATCGTGCGGCCTGTCGCTGGCTGGGACGAGTGGAGCGAGGCGGCGACGCCGGTGTTTCAGGGGTTCCGCTCCGACAAGGGCGAGCAGATGATCCTCGACCGCAACCTGTTCATCGAGCGGGTGCTTCCGGGCTCGGTGCTGCGCAAGCTGACCGACGCGGAAATGGCGGAATACCGCAAACCGTTCCTCAAGCCCGAAGACCGCTGGCCGACCCTGACCTGGCCGCGCCAGATTCCGATTGGCGGCGAGCCTGCCGACGTGGTCGCCATCGTTGATGCCTACGCTACGTGGATGGCGCAGAACGATGTCCCGAAGCTGTTCGTCAATGCCGAGCCCGGAGCGATCCTGATCGGCGAGGTGCGGGAGTTCTGCCGCGGCTGGAAGAACCAGACGGAGGTCACGGTGCCCGGCAGCCATTTCATCCAGGAAGATTCCGGCCCAGCAATCGGCCGCGCCATCGCGGGCTGGATCAGGGACAAGCACGTCTAGGGCGCGTGAGTCGATAAACAGATCTGTCTCTTGAATCAGATTCTATCCCGCTCGTCCCCGCCTGCGCGCGCTTGTGCGGTCCGTCACCTCTGCCTTCTCCCTACCTCGCCGAATCATCGGTTGATTCGCGCCGCGCAACAGGTTCCATCTTTCTAACATTCAATGAATGCGCGGACGAACCGGGGAGCGTGGTTAACCCTGCGTTAGGAATTTGCATTGCATCTTCCGGGAACGAAGTGGCGCATGATTTTCCGCCAAACCGCCCATGCTGGCGGATCATGTGCTGGGGAGATTTCCAATGTTATCCAGCCGCGAAGCCTTTGAGAACGATGTCTGCCCGGTGGGCGACGAAATGCTCGGAAGCCTGTACCGAGCGAGCGAACATGGCCTTCCTCAGCTTGTGGAATCGGTATCGTCAGACGTCAGGGCCATGCTGGCGCTGTTCTGCTACAAACGCGCGCATCTGCACGGTATGAGCCTCGCGATTGCCGCGACCTGCACGGAACGCGATCTGGTGGAGCAGGGCGGCATCGTCGGATCGACCCTGTTCGCGATGTCCCGGGAAGCGCCGTCGGCGTCAACATCCGCATCGGCTTACGGCAGCCGCCGCAATATCACGCTGTCGACCAAGCCGCTCAGCACGTTCGCCCCTATCGCCGATGATATCGATGACGACAGCGATCTCGCGGCGATGCCGGCGTAAGCCGCCGCGACTTGGGCTGAACGGGCGCTAGATATCATAGTAGAGATGAAACTCATGAGGATGGGGGCGAAGCCGAATGGCATCGATCTCCTTCTTTCGTTTGTAGTCGAGCCAGGTTTCGATCACATCGCGGGTAAATACATCGCCGCGCAGCAAGAACGCGTGATCGCGTTCGAGTGCATCGAGCGCCTGATCCAGCGACCAGGGCGTCGATTTCACCTCCTTCGCTTCGGCCGGGGGCAGATCATAAAGATTTTTGTCGATCGGCCTGCCCGGATCCATGCGCTTCTCGATGCCGTCGAGGCCGGCCATCAGCATCGCAGAAAAGGCGAGGTAGGGATTGCAGGAGGGGTCCGGCGAACGGAACTCGACGCGCTTCGCCCGCGGGTTCGGCGAATACATCGGAATCCGGCAACACGCCGAGCGATTGCGCTGGGAGTACACCAGGTTGATTGGAGCTTCGTAACCCGGCACCAGACGCCGATAGGAATTCGTGGTCGGGGCGCAAAGGCCGCATAAGGCCCAGGCGTGTGTCAGAAGCCCGCCGATGTAGTAGCGGCCAAGCTCGCTCAATTCGGCATAATCGGCCTTGCCGTAGAACAGATTGGTCTCGCCGTTCCACAGACTCTGATGCACATGCATCCCCGAGGCGTTGTCCTCGAACAGCGGTTTGGGCATGAACGTCGCGGTCATGCCGTGCTGCAGAGCGGTGTTCTTGACCACGTACTTGTAGATCATCAGGTTGTCAGCCATGCGGGTGAGCGTCGTGAAGCGCATGTCGATTTCGTTTTGTCCGCCGGTCGCAACTTCATGGTGATGGGCTTCGATCGCGATCCCCAGCGACTCCATCGTCAGCACCATTTCGGTGCGGAGATCCTGCAGGCTGTCGGTCGGGGGAACCGGAAAGTATCCCTCTTTCGGGCGCGGCTTGTGGCCCAGATTCGGCGCTTCCTTCTTGCCGGTGTTCCAACTGCCTTCGCTGGAATCGATTTCGTGGAAGGCGTAGTTGATGCCTTGTCCATAGCGCACATCGTTAAAGACGAAGAACTCCGCCTCCGGGCCGAAATAGC
Source organism: Afipia birgiae 34632 (assembly GCF_000308295.2). Lineage (GTDB taxonomy): Bacteria > Pseudomonadota > Alphaproteobacteria > Rhizobiales > Xanthobacteraceae > Afipia > Afipia birgiae. Next base: position 308,125 of record NZ_HG326655.1, on the reverse strand, counting down.
TCGTTTCGGCGGTGCCGCTACCCTTCAGGTACGTCTCGGCCTTCTGGGCGATATAACGCGCGTCGCGACTGTAGGATTGACCGGTCACCGGGTCCCTGATGTTGCAGATCAGGACGAGCGTTGTTGCCGAAGTGAAAGGGTCGATGAAGGCGGTCGTCGGATCGGGCACGACCAGCATGTCGCTTTCCTGAATCTCCTGGAAGCCGCGGATCGATGAGCCATCGAATCCGATGCCCTCGTTGAGAGCGCCGGCATTCATTGCGCTCGGCGGGACGGAGAAATGCTGCCAGACACCCGGCAAGTCGGTGAATCGCAGATCAATCATCTCGACCTTCTGGTCCTTGATCGTCTTGAGGACATCTTCGGTCGAGGAGCAATTTGGAACCATGGCTTCACTCCAGTAACGGAGAGCGATTCCCAGAGCGCATGGCCGTTAGGCCACTGGCAGACGGCGCGGCGCGGACTTTAGATTAAGCTCAAAGGTCCACACCCCGCGCCGCGCCTACCCTGATCCGGCGTGGCGACGCCGGTATTCAAACAAGCCTCGTCAATGGTGACCCGCAGCTTCAGCTTTGGTGCGGGCCGCGCATCATCTTGAGCGCAGCCTCGACATGCCGCCAGTCTTTGGCCAGTTCGACCTCGCCTTGCTTTTCGCACTCAATGGCCTTCTGAGCGGCTTCGGCAATGGCCTGAGGCCCGTGTGCTTCCAGCAATTGACGCGCATAGTCATGAATTTCCATTTCCCGCATGGCGTCATGCTCCTCTTGTTCAGGGGCCAAAGGTTGACGCCTGAAGGGAACATTAGTTCCCGACTATTCGCCGCCAGCCGAGCCGGCAGCAAGTTCCGGCAGCCCGAACCGCCGTCGCGCCATGCCGCATTCCGGGTCGCCGGGCATGCAGGTGCGGCAGACTTCGGGCCGTACGTCGTAGATCCCACAAGCGGTGAAGGCACCGACCTTGCCGGTCAGCGCCGTGCAGCGGTCGCCGTCGCAGCGCATCCCCGAGAGTCGATCGTTGACGAACTTCTCGGGGATGAGATCGAGCGCGTCGTCGTCTTCCACCGTGAAGCGTGGCCAGTTGCTCGAGTAGGAGCAGCAGGCGCCGCAGCTCTGGCAGGGATTGTCGGTCATAACGTCAGCGCTCGCGCATGTTGTTGAGCGAAAAGGTCTTCATCCATTTCGTCCGCAAAGCGGTGCGGCGCTCGGGATATTTTTCATCGAGAAACACGGCGTCCGTCATGCGGTCGATCCGGAAGCTGCGAAAATCCTTTCGCAACTCGCACCACGCCGCCAGCATCCGGACGGTTTCAAGATAACCCACCGCGATCGGCCACACTGTGCGCTTGCTGTCGCGGCCCTGCTCGTCGCGGTAGTGCAGCAGGATTTTCTTGCTCGCGTAGATATGCGCGCGCAATTGCGTCATATCGATGCTCTCGGGTGGCGCGTCCCATTTCGGCGGCGTCCCGCTGGCAGGTTCGAGGGCCAGCGGCTGCAGCCGCTCGGGCACGGTCTCGACGATCTTGGCGATCAGATCCTGCGCCGCCTTCGCCAGCACCGGATCGGCCCGCCCCGCCACCCACTGCGCGCCCAGAACCGCCGCCTCGATCTCGTCGGGCGTCAGCATCAGGGGCGGCATGTCGAAGCCCTTTTCCAGCACATAGCCGGTGCCGGCCTCGCCCCGGATCGGGACGCGCTGGCCGATCAGGGTGGCGATATCGCGGTAAATCGTGCGCTTGGAGGTTTCCAGCTCTTTGGCGAGGGCCTCGGCGGTCAGCGGCTTGCGGGTGCGCCGGAGCACCTGGATGATCTGGAACAGCCGGTCGGCGCGCCTCATTTACGGTCTCTTGGGTCGCTTGCTGCTGACAGTATGGTGGCAGCAGGGGGTATCTACAAACACGCATCTTTTCAACGCAGAAGGATGCTCTCCATGATCACCCTCTATGGCATTGGCCCCGGCTTCGGCCTCCCGGAAATCAGCCCCTACGTCACCAAAACCGAGGTCCAGCTCAAAATGGCGGGCCTGAAATACGTCAAGCAGCAGGTGATGCCGGATACGTCGCCGAAGGGGCAGTTGCCCTATATCGCCGACGGCGACGAGCGAGTGGCCGATTCGACCTTCATTCGCCAGCATCTGGAAAGGAAGCATGGCCTCGATCTCGACGCGGCACTTGACGAGCGTCAGCGGGCCGAAGCATGGGCGATCGAGCGCATGATCGAAAATCATTTCACCTGGGCGGTCACCTACACGCGCTGGATGATGCCGGAGAACTTCGCCAAGGGGCCGGCGCATTTCTTCGACGGAGCGCCCGAGAGTATCCGCGATGCACTGCGCGAGGATGTCCGTGGCCGCGTCGCGGAAAACATGCGGATCGCCGGACTGGCCCGCCACACGCCGGAGGAAATCACCGAACTCGGCGCCCGCTCGCTGTCCGCGCTGTCGATGCTGCTCGGCTGGAAGCCTTATCTGATGGGCGACAGACCCTGCGGCACCGATGCCATGGCCTTCTCGTCACTGGCCGGGCTGATGGCGCCGTTCTTCGATTCGCCGCTGCGCCAGCACGCGCTGGAGTTCTCCAACCTCGTCGCCTACGTGGACCGGATGATGGCGCGATACTATCCGGAGCATCAGTGGCAGCGGCCGGCCGTAGCAGCCTGACAAGCGAATGTATCCGCCTCTCTCACCTCTCCCCGTGCTTGCGGGGAGAGGTCGGATCGCGAAGCGATCCGGGTGAGGGGCTAATGACTTCCTGTGCCAACGGACTTTCGCCCCTCACCCCAACCCTCTCCCCGCAGACGGGGAGAGGGAGCACGGTTCACCTGCGTGACGCTTCGTGTCATCACGAAGACAAGAGCCGCAGCTTCAACTGCGCCACTTCCGCCTCAAGCTCGGCGATGCGCTCATCACGGGCGGCGACGGCCGCCGCGACATCGGCGGCGTCAAACTTCATCGGAATGTGCTGTGGGCAGTTGCTGTCCCATGCGGTGAGCCTGAACAGGATCGCCTGCTCGGGTTTCGCCTTGTAGTCCTTCGGCATCAGCGAGGCGGTCAACGCAGGATCGTCCTCGACCACGCGCGCCTCGCCCCAGATCTTGATCCGGCGGCGGTTCACGTAGTCGATCAGGAAGATGTATGCCTTGGGATTCTCGCTGAGGTTGCCCTGCGTGATGTATTGCCGGTTGCCGCGATAATCTGCGAAGGCCAGCGTGTTCTTGTCGAGAATTTTAATGAAGCCCGCCGGCCCGCCGCGATGCTGGATGTAGGGCTGGCCCCCGGCGTTTGCCGTTGCCAGGAAGAAACTGGTCTGCTCGCCGATAAAGGCGGCGAGGGATGGATCGATCTCGGTGCGAAATCCGCCGCCGTCCTCCATATGGGCATAGCCTCCGCGTGAACCCTTGCGGGTCTGGATCGCTTTCACGGCAGGCGTAAAGGCAACGTCGCTTGAATAGGTGTGGGCGGTCGTCATGGCGGACCTCCGTGTCCGGTCGCAGGATAGCCCTGATTTAGGAGGGTGGAGCAGGCGACATAATCGTCAGGATTGACAGTTGATCATTGCGGGATATGAAATAATGCGATGGACCGTATCGACGCCATGCGCGCCTTTGTTTCGGTGGCGGATCTTCAGGGGTTCGCGCCGGCCGCCCGCAAGCTTGGCCTGTCGGCGTCAGCAGTCACGCGGTTGATCGCCAGCCTCGAAAATCATCTCGGCGCGCGGCTGCTTCAGCGCACAACGCGGTCGGTGACGCTTACTGATGTCGGCGCGCGTTATCTCGAACGGGCCCGGCGGATTCTCGGCGATCTCGAAGAGGCCGAGGGTTCGGTTCAGGCAGAACGTACCCAGCCATCGGGCAGGCTCGTGGTCTCCGCACCGCTGATGTTCGGGCGGCTGCATGTTGGCCCGATCATGTCGGCGTACCTGAAAAAGTATCCGGATGTGAGCGCCGAACTCAGGCTGTCGGACCGGATGGTCAACCTCGTAGACGAGGGCGTCGATCTCGCCGTGCGCATCGGGCATCTGGCCGATTCGAGCGTGGTCGCGCGGGCGGTGGGTGACATGCGGCGGATCGTGGTTGCTTCGCCGCGTTATCTCAAAGCGCACGGCGTGCCGTCGAAACCGTCTGATTTGGCCAAACACGAAGTCATACAATTCTCGGGGGCGACGTCCTTGTCCGAGTGGCGCTTTATCGAAAATGGCCGCGAGTTTCGCGTGCCGAACACCTCACGCTTCGCCACCAACAGCACCGACGCGGCGGTGCTGCATGCCGAGCAGGGCGGCGGGCTGATCAGCGTGCTGGCCTATCAGGTTGCGGATTCGCTTAAAGCTGGACGGCTCAGGATCGTGCTCGCCAACTACGAGCCCCCGCCAATGCCGATCCACCTCGTGTATCCGACCTCACGCCTGTTGTCGGCAAAGGTCCGGGCCTTCGCCGACCTGGTGATCGCGCAGGCGAACTGGCGTTTCGGAACGGCGTAACCGCCGGCAGCATCAGGGCCTTCGGTTTGGGATCTTGAACGTCGCGTTGGCGCGTGCGCAGGGCTCGCCATCGGCGGAGACCAAGCATTGCGCGAAGCAGATCGATCCCCCGATTTTCATGAAGTTGGTGTCGATCTCAAGCCACTGTCCGATCTTTGCGGAGCCGAGATAATCCACCGACAAATTGATTGTCACGATGCCCGAGAGGTTGCCCTTGAGGCTGCAACTCAGTCCCATCGCATTGTCGGCCAGCGCGGCGATCAACCCGCCGTGGATCAACCCGCGCGAATTAGTATGTGCTTCAGCGAGAAGTAGCCCAAGAATGTAGGCCCCCGGCGTCGCCTTAAAATAGATCGGCTCCCACGGCTCGGTGAGCGGACTGCGCCGCGGATGGCGCGCGAAGCCGGCGGGAACGTCAGCAGGAATATCGATCACCGTCATAGCTGTCCTTCAATGCGTGTTGCATATCGCATGATCCGCATCATATAGCGGGTATCGCGCGCGATCATTCGAAATCAAGTTTGAAACGTGATGTCGACGGACGTTTGAAACAGCAGTCGCGCGGTTCAGAACGGCAGGCCGACGTAATTTTCCGACAGTGAGGTTTTAGCGGCGTCGGACTCGATCAGGTAATTCAGCTCCGCGCGCTGGATTCGCGCGCTGAATTCATCGGTGTTGGGAAAACGATGCAGCATCGATGTCATCCACCACGAAAAGCGTTCGGCCTTCCAGACGCGCCCGAGCGCGCGGCGCGAATAGTCGTCGATACCCGCGTGCGATTTCTCGGCATAGAATTCGCGCAGCGCCGTTGAGAGATAATGCACATCGCTGGCGGCGAGGTTGAGGCCTTTGGCGCCGGTCGGGGGCACGATATGCGCGGCGTCGCCCGCCAGAAACAGCCGGACGAACCGCATCGGCTCGGCGACGAAGCTTCTTAGAGGTGCAATGCTTTTTTCGATCGACGGTCCGGTGACGAGATGATCGACGGCTTCCGGGTCGAGCCGCCGCTTCAGTTCGTCCCAGAACCTGTCGTCGGACCAGTTGTCGATGTGATCGTCCAGCGCACATTGCAGATAGTAGCGGCTGCGGTGTGACGAGCGCATCGAGCATAGCGCGAAGCCGCGCTCGTGATTGTTGTAGATCAGTTCTGGCGAGACCGGCGGCGTTTCCGACAGGAGGCCGAGCCAGCCGAACGGATAGACGCGCTCGAACAGTTTCAGCGCATCCTGGCTGACGCTCTGCCGGCTGACGCCGTGAAAGCCGTCGCAGCCCGCGATGAAGTCGCAGGCGACCTCGTGGGTGACGCCGTCCTTGACGTAGCGCACCCGTGGCTGGTCGCCATCAAAGTCATGCAGGCTGACATTGTCGGCATCGTAGATGGTGGTCAATCCGGCTGCGACGCGCGCATCCATCAGGTCGCGGGTGACCTCGGTCTGCCCGTAGACGGTTACCGTTTTTCCGGTCGCTTTCGTCATGTCGATCCGGTGGCGCGCCCCGCCGAACGCCAGTTCGATGCCGTGATGGATCAGGCCGTCATGGTGCAGCCGTTCCGAGACGCCGACCTCGTCCAAAAGGCCGACGGTGCCCTGTTCGAGCACGCCCGCGCGGATCCGCGCCAGGATGTAGTCGCGGTCCTTGCGCTCGAAAATGACGTTGTCGATGCCGTAGCGGTGCAGCAACTGTCCGAGCAGCAAACCCGCCGGGCCTCCGCCGATGATCGCAACCTGTGTCCGCAACCTGTGTCACTCCCGGCCCTGCGAATAGGGTTTTGCCCGCCGCTGAAAATTGATTATACCAGATAACAATATAGGAAAAAGGCTATCGACCATGGGCCGAAAGTCGACCGCGACAGCGGTTCGCTCAATGGCCCGGCTCAATGTCTGCGCGCTTTAACTGTCATACCAATGGCAGAGGCCGCAGGCATTGCAAATGGCCGATAACTTCTATCTGAATGACGCCAATTCCGGACGCGATGGTGCACCGCAAGGAATGTGCTGCCGCGTTTGCCGGTCACTGAATGAAACTTGAAAAGAGTATTTTGAGGGAGGACTTGATGAAGAAGCTAACCTGGACCGCCGTGGTATTGGCGGCTTCCGTGACGTTGCCGGGCGCCGTGACCCTGGCCGCTGCGCAGGACATCACCATCGGCGTCAGCATCAGCACCACCGGCCCCGCGGCTGCGCTCGGTATCCCCGAGAAGAACGCGCTCGAATTCGTGCCGACCGAAATCGGCGGCGCCAAGATCAAGACCATCCTGCTGGATGATGCTGGCGATCCGACCGCGGCGACCACCAATGCGCGCCGCTTCGTGACCGAATCCAACGCCGACATCATCATCGGCTCCTCGACCACGCCGCCGTCGATCGCGATTTCGACCGTCGCCAATGAAGTCGGCGTGCCGCAGTTCAGCCTCGCGCCGCTGCCGATCACCCCGGCCCGCGAGAAGTGGACCGCCGTGCTGCCGCAGCCGGTTCCGATCATGGGCAAGGTGCTCTACGAGCACATGAAGAAGAACAACATCAAGACCGTTGGTTATATCGGCTTCTCGGATTCCTACGGCGATCTGTGGCTGAACGATCTCAAGACCCAGACCGGCGCCATGGGCGGCATCACTGTCGTTGCCGAGGAGCGCTATGCGCGTCCCGACACCTCGGTGGCGGGTCAGGTGCTGAAGCTGGTTGCAGCCAATCCGGATGCGATCCTGATCGGTGCATCGGGCACCGGCGCGGCGCTGCCGCAGTCGGCTCTGCGCGAGCGCGGCTACAAGGGCCTGATCTATCAAACCCATGGTGCGGCGGCGATGGACTTCATCCGCATCGCGGGTCCATCGGCGGAAGGCGTCATCATGGCGGCCGGTCCGGTGATGGCTCCGGAAGGCCAGGCCGACAGCGCGCTGACCAAGAAGCCGGGCATGGCGCTGAACACCGCGTATGAAACCAAGTACGGCGCCAACACCCGCAGCCAGTTCGCGGGCCACATGTACGATGCCTTCGAAGTGTTGAAGCGTGTCGTGCCGGTTGCCTTGAAGACGGCGAAGCCCGGCACCCCGGAATTCCGCGAAGCGATCCGCAAGGCACTGCTCTCGGAGAAGGAAATCGCAGCTAGCCAGGGCGTCTACAATTTCACCGAGACCAATCGTTTCGGCACCGATGATCGTTCGCGCATCATCCTGACCGTGAAGAACGGCAAGTATGAAGTTGTGAAGTAACGATCTCTGACAATATCTTCTATGAAATGCCCGGCCTTGCGCCGGGCATTTTGTTTGGCGAGGACAATGCGCGTTATGCAAGACCTAGAACGGCGATCCCGTCGGACTTGCCGCGGATGTCCCGCACTCCGAGGTCGTGCAGCGGAACCGGCGGTGCAGATTTGAAGCGTTCGATGGCGGCGCGGGACGCGAGAAAGCCGCCTTCAACATTGCGGCTTTGCTCTTCAAGCCGTGCAGCCGTGTTCATGACATCGCCGTTGAACACGATGGCGCGTTTGATATCGCCGATTTCGCCGACGATCACGGTTCCAAAATGCAGGCTGCCGCGGATACGCGGTGCGACACCGAACTCTTTTTCGAACCGTCCCTGAAGCTGCTGCAGGATGGCGCGCATCGCAAGGAAGCATCGCAGCGGCCGGCAATCCACGGCTCCCGAGGTCTCCGTCCAGGTGACGATGATCTCGTCACCGACGTAATTCAGAACCTCGCCTCGATAGTCGATGACGGGCCCCGTCAAGGTGCGGAAGGTTTTGTCCAGAAAGCGATGAATGCCGAGACCACCCAGACGTTCGGCCAGGGTCGTCGATCCCGCGATATCGACGAACAGCACGAACCGGTTTTCCTCAACCGGCGTGTGATAGCGCCCGGTCGCGAGATGAAGGAAAGCCCGCGGGCCGATAATGTTGGTGACCGCGAAGAGCAGGTTTAGTGCAACCGCAAACACCGCCGAGAAGATGATGGGCGTCCAGACATCCTGCCTGGGATCGGGCGTCAGGCCTGCGATCAGAACGCCGAGATCGAAATACTGCACCGGAATGATCACTGCCGCATAGAAGATGCTGCGGACCGCGAGGCTCGCGCTGAACGACAGGCTTCCCAGCCAGTCGCGCAGCGGTCCCGATGATGCAAGGAATTCGAATGAGCCGATCGCGCCGCTGATCAGAAGCCCGTAGATGATGCCGATCAAAATTTGCCGAGGCGCAAATCCGACGTGGACGATGACGAAGATGATTCCGCCAAGCATTCCGGTTCCGAGAATTGCCGCAAAAAAGCGTAGTTTTCGCTCCGACCGCGCATCCATAACCGAAATGCCCCCGCACAAGGATGTTGTCGGAGCCAGTATCGGCCAGAACGAGACATATTGTTAGATGATTTCGGCTGCCGAAGCCGGATGACCTGAGAGTGGCTCGGATCGTCAATTCCACAACACATACTCGACGTCGTCCCGGCGAAGGCCGGGCGACGTTCATTGAAAAGGCCGGCTTGGCGTTCCCGCTCAGAGCGCAGACCTCGTCATCCTGAGGTGCGAGCTCTTGCGAGCCTCGAAGGATGACAAACCACAGAACGCCGTCGCCCTTCGAGGCCTTCGCTTCGCTACGGCACCTCAGGGTGACGGCGTATTCCCTCGCTACAGCCTGCTCTGTTCGTCGTGCTGGAAGCCGAGATAGCTCGCCACCACGCGCTGGTCGCCGCTGATCTCCTTGGCCGATCCGCTCATGATGAACTCGCCAAGCTCCATGACATACGCTCGGTCTGCGATCTCGAGCGCAGCGCGGGCATTTTGCTCGACCAGCAAGACTGACACACCGGCCTGCCTCAACTCGCCGATGGTGCGAAAAATATCCGCGACGATCAGCGGCGCGAGGCCGAGTGACGGTTCGTCCAGCATCAGCAGACGCGGCTGGCTCATCAGGGCGCGGCCCATTGCCAGCATCTGCTGCTCGCCGCCGGAGAGTGTGCCGGCAAGCTGGGTGCGGCGCTCCTTCAGGCGCGGGAACAGCGTGTAGACGCGCTCCTGCTCGGTGGCAGCCTTTGCGCGCGAGACACGGAAGCCGCCGAGCTGCAGATTTTCCTCGACCGTCATGGTGCCGAACAGTTCGCGATGTTCCGGCACGATGCAGAGCCCTGCGGCGACGCGGTCCTCGATCTCAAAGCGGGAAATCTGCTGGCCAGAGAAAACGACACTGCCGGTCAGCGGCAGGATGCCCATAATGGCGTTGAGCAGGGTGGTCTTGCCGGCGCCGTTGGCGCCGACGATGGTGACGATCTCGTCGGTGTTGACGTGGAGGGTCGCGCCGCGCACGGCCTCGACCTTGCCGTAGGCGATGTGTGCGTTTTCGACGGACAGCAATTTCGTCGTCATGACGCCGTCCCCAGATAGGCCTTGATCACGTCGGGATTGGCGCGGATGGCCGCCGGTGTGCCTTGCGCGATCTTGGTGCCGAACTCCAGCACGACAATGCGGTCCGCGATGTCCATCACGAAGCCCATGTCGTGTTCGACCAACAGGACCGACATGCCCTCAGCGCGTAACTGGCGCAGCAATGCTGACAGTTTCTGCTTTTCCATGTGGCGCAGTCCGGCTGCCGGCTCGTCGAGCAGCAGCAGGATCGGATCGACGCAGAGCGCGCGGGCAATTTCCACGATGCGCTGCTGGCCGAGCGAGAGACTTCCCGCCAGTTGATGCATCTGGTCGCCGAGACCGACGCGTTCGATCTGCCTTGCGGCCTCAGCGAGCAGCGCGGTTTCGTCCTTGCGGTCCAGCCGCAGCATGCTGGCGATTGCGCCGGAATGACCGCGCAGATGGGTGCCGATGGCGACGTTTTCCAGCACGCTCATGTCGGGGACGAGCTTGACGTGCTGGAAGGTGCGGGCGACGCCGAGCCTGGCGATATCCTGCGGCGGCGCGTTGTCGACGTTGTGGCCGAGAATGGAAATCGTTCCGCCGGATGAGCGCAGCACGCCGGTGATGAGGTTGAACGTCGTGCTCTTGCCGGCGCCATTCGGGCCGATGAGTGCGACGATCTCGCGCGCCTGCACATCGAACGAGACGTCGTTGACGGCGATCACGCCGCCGAACTGCTTGCGGGCAGCCTGAATGTCGAGCAGCGTGTCGGAGGTCGCAACGGCTTTGCTGCGTGGCGGCAGGGCTTCCGCTGCGTTTGGCCGGGGAAGCTTTGTAGCGTTGGATTTCAACAGGGCGGCGAGGCGCGGCCACATGCCGCCGGGCGCGACCTGAAGCAGCACCACCAGCAGGATGCCGAAAATCACGGTCTCGAGCTGCGCCGATCCGTGAAACACCACGGGCAGGAAGCTCTGCAGGAATTCCTTGAGCACGACGACGACACCGGCGCCGAGCACCGCACCCCAGACATAACCCGCGCCGCCGACCACCGCGATGAACAGATATTCAATGCCGGCATTCAGGCCGAACGGTGTCGGATTCACCGCGCGCTGGAAATGGGCGTAGAGCCAGCCGGAGAGACCTGCGAGCACGGCGGCATAGATAAAGACCAGCAGCTTGGCGCGCGCGGTCTGCACCCCGAACGCTTCTGCCGCGATATGGCCGCGGCGCAGCGCGCGGATCGCGCGCCCGGTACGTGAATCGAGCAGGTTCATCGTCAGCAGCGCACAGAGAATGACCGCGAACCAGATCGCGAAATAGATCTTGCCGGGATCGGTGAATTGCAGCGCACCGATCGACAGCGGCGGAATTCCTGAAATCCCGTCATTGCGTCCGACCAGTTCCAGCTTGCTGAACAGATAGAACAGGCTGATGCCCCAGGCGATGGTGCCGAGCGGAAGGTAGTGGCCGGACAGCCGCACCGTGATCAGTCCGAGGATCACGGCCGCGACGCCGCTGACGATCAGCGACAGCGGCAATGTCAGCCACGGCGTCAGTCCGTAGGAGGTGGTGAGGATCGCGGTGGTGTAGGCGCCGAAGCCGCAGAACGCGGCCTGGCCAAACGAGGTAAGGCCGCCGACGCCGGTCAGCAGCACGAGGCCCATCGCCACCAGTGCGGCCAGCCCGATATTGTCGAGCAGCACGATCCAGAACGGCGGCATGCCGGGAATGAACGGAAGGACCGCCATCACCAGCGCAAATACGACCATGCCCCAACGCTGTGTCATCAGTGTCCCGAATCCGAAGTTCGTATCATTTCTCAGCGCCTTCCGTATCGAACTTCGGATTCGAAAGGACACTGAAATAATATGATTCCAGTGTGGTTTTGGTTCGCAAGTCCGCATACGGAGCGCGCCGAAAGCAATAATGCGGACTTGCGAACCACCACACTGGCTTAGTCCTCTTCCTCTTCGACCTCTGGCGACGCCAGCGAGCGCAGGATCAGGACCGGCAGCAGCAGCGTGAAGACGATGACCTCCTTGAAATTGCTGGCATAGAACGACGAGAACGCTTCAACGATGCCGACCACCAGAGCGGCGGCGGCGGTGAGGGGATAGCTGACAAGTCCGCCGATGATGGCGGCGACGAAGCCCTTCAGGCCGATCAGGAATCCAGTGTCGTAATAGATCGTGGTGATCGGGACGATCAGGATTCCCGAGATCGTGCCGATTACGGCGGCGAGCAGAAACGCGACCTGCCCCGACAGGGTGGTGCGGATGCCGACGATGCGCGCGCCGAGGCGGTTGACCGCGGTGGCGCGTAGCGCCTTGCCATAGAGCGTGTAGCCGAACAGCAGCCACAGCCCGACGATCAGCAGGATCGTGATGGCGTAGATGCCGATACTTTGACCAGTGAACCGCAGTGGACCAACTGTGAAAGCGGCTGCCGAAATCGCCGGCGCGCGCAGGCCTTCCGGACCGAAGAACACGAGGCCCAGCCCCTGCAGCGCGAGGTGCATACCGACCGACGCGATCAGCAGCACCAGCACAGAGGCATGCGCGATCGGCTGATAGGCGATGCGATAGAGATAAAGGCCGATCGGCGCGACAATGACGATCGACAGCAAGAAGTTGATGGCCACGCTGTTCTGCCGTCCCGCCATCGCCGTGGCGACGGCCCAGATTGCAAGCGGCAGCACGATGTTCAGCGCCAGCGACCGCAGCATCCGCCGTGCGCTCATGACGTTGCGGCCGGAAACCATATCGAAGCAGAAGGCGACGACGCCCATGCCGAGCGCCAGCAGCGCGGTGCCCGGCACCTTGCCGGTGGCCAGCGTGGCGTAGGTCAGCGCACCGAAGGTGATGAATTCGCCCTGCGGGATCAGGATGACGCGGGTCACCGCGAACACCAGCACGAGCGCAAGCCCGAGCAGCGCGTAGATCGCGCCGCTGGTTATTCCGTCCTGCAGCAGGAACAGAAGGATCGTGCTATCCAAGGCGTCCCCTCAAGCGTCGCGTGCACGCGGATTGAAGGGTCCGCCGCACCGAGCGCGGCGGTTGAACTCCGCCATCGCTATTTGATATGTTTTATAACGATTATCGAGTATAATCACAAGCCTTGGCCGTCCTTCGAGTCGAGGCGCCCTTATAACAACCGACGACGGGAAGCGCACGATGGCTATTTCCAGGACTGCGAGCGCCAGTGCGGCGAAGCCCAGGAAGCGTCCGGCGCGCCCGTCACCACGCCCATTGCCGATCCCCGCGCCGCCGCCCGCAGAGGCTGTCCAGATCGGCGACCTGTCCGAGTTCCTCGGCTATTCGCTCAAGCGCGCGCAACTGCGGATTTTCGAGGATTTCATCCGCTGCGTCGCACCGCTGCAACTGACCCCGGCACAATTTTCAGTTCTGATGCTGGTGGAGACCAATCCGGGGCGCAACCAGACCGAGATTGCCTCGACGCTCGGTATCCTGCGCCCGAATTTCGTGGCGCTGCTGGATGAGCTGGAAAGCCGCGATCTGTGCCTGCGAAGCCGGTCCAGCAACGACCGCCGCTCGCATATCCTGCGGTTGACCGAAAAGGGCCGTGCGGTTCTGTCGCGGGCGCGCAAGCTGATCGAGGCACGGCACGAAGCCCGGCTCAAGGAGCTGCTTGGCGATAACAACCGCGACCTGCTGCTGGCGATGCTCGGCAAGATTGCGCGGGAGTTCTAGCACGCCGTCCGTTCGCATTGTCATTCCGGGGCGCGAGCTTTGCGAGCGAGCCCGGAATCCAGCGGTGACCGGTTCGGTGAACTTTTCTGGATTCAGGATCAGCCCGCTACGCGGTCTGTCCGGAATGACATTGTGTGGCTCTCACCTCTCCCCGTTCACGGGGAGAGGTCGGATTGCGGAGCAATCCGGGTGAGGGGCCACTTGATGTCGTCGAGGTGT
>NZ_HG326655.1:114762-292573 GCF_000308295.2 Afipia birgiae 34632 | reverse complement strand
GGGGCGAGGGGGTTACGGATCCACCAGGATGATGCGGATGTCGTTGACGTTGGTCAGTGTCGGGCCGGTGTTGAGCAGATCGCCGGTTGCGGTGAAAAACGCCGTCGCGTCGTTGTTGTCGAGATACGCCTTCGGATCGAGCTTCAGTTCGCGCATCTTTGCGAAGGTGCGCTGATCGAGGATCGCGCCGGCCGGATCGGTCGGATGTCCGGCGCCGCCGTCCGCGCCATCGGTGTCCCCCGCCAGCACGGAAATGCCTGATGTGCCGGCAAACAGGCTTGCAAGCGCGAGCACGTATTCCTGGTTGGGGCCACCGCGCCCATTGCCGCGCACGGTGACGGTCAACTCCCCGCCGGAGAGAATTGCAAGCCTCTTGCCCTCGGCGTGCGCCTTCAGTGCAATCTGCGCATGGGCGGCGGCAACGTCGCGTGCTTCGCCCTCGAGGTCCGCGCCAAGCGCGACGATCTCGTAACCGGCGTTCCGTGCGACCGCCACCGCAGCATCGAGCGACTCCTGCGGCCGGGCGATGATCCTGAAGTCGGCATGCGCGAAGGCGCTGTCGCCGGGTTTGCAGCTCTCGTTGCGCGGATCGTTCAACGCGGCGACCACAGCGTCATCTGTCTTGATGTCATAGCGGGCGACGATCTCGCGGGCATCGGCGAGCGTCGTGGTGTCCGGCACCGTCGGTCCGGATGCAATGGTGGCCGGATCATCGAACGGCACGTCGGAGATCGCCAGCGTCAGAATCCGCGCGGGCGCGGCGGCGCGCGCGAGCCTGCCACCCTTGATGCGCGACAGGTGCTTGCGCACGGTATTCATTTCGCCGATCGGCGCGCCGGAGCGCAGCAGGCTCTTGTTCATCGCCTGCTTTTGCGCGAACGAAACCCCTTCCGCTGGTGCGATCCAGTTTGCGGAGCCGCCACCTGACAGCAGCACCAGAACCAGGTCGTCGGGGCCAGCGCCCCGGGCGAGTTCAAGGGTCCGGCTCGCGGCCTTCAACCCCGCTTCGTCAGGTACCGGATGACCGGCCTCGACAATTTCGATGCGTTTCGTCGGCTTGCCGTATCCATGGCGCGTGGTGGCGAGCCCTGACAGCTGCGCCGGATCGATGCGGTTTTCGTCGAGATAATGCCGCTCCGCGGCATGGGCCAGTGCGCCGGCAGCCTTGCCTGCGGCGAGACAGATGATGCGGCCGCGCGGCGGAGGCGGGAGGTGTTCGGCAAGGATGCGATCCGGGTGGGCCGCAGCAACGGCGGCGTCGAAAATGGCGCGCAGCAAAGGGCGTTTATCGGTCATCATGTCATCGCGTGAAACTGGACGGGCTCAAGACATGGCATGATCGGGCATCCAGTAAAAGGCCCTCCGCAAGTTATTGCGGAGGGCGGGAATATTCTCAGATGTGCCTGTACGGAGCAGGGAAACCGGATTCCAGTTCTGGAAATCCGGCTACCGCCGATCGTCAGCCGCCGATCTCGCCGCTGATGATGGGGCCGAACAGCTCCCAGCGCTCGCCCTTGAACTTCATCATCTGCAACTGCTCGATCGGAGCGAAGTCGTTTGCGCTGGTGTTCAGCTTGATGCCGGGCAGACCCATCTCCTGCTGAAGGTCCTTGATGCTGGCCGCCTGCTTCATGACGTTCTCGCGCGTGAGATTGTCACCGCAGGCCTTCAGCACGTGCACCATCGTCTGCGCCGAGCTGTAACCGTACGCGACGGAACTGTCGGCCCGGTTGGCTTCAGGGAAGTACTTCGCGAGGAAGGCGTCGAAGTTCTTCACGCCCGGATCGTCCTTCCACTGCGGGTCGGTCGGATCCTTGCCGTAGGTCGCGGAGATCACGTCCTGTGCATTTTCGAACCCGGCCGGCTTGATGACCGATCCGGTGGACGAAGCGACGTTGTTCAGGATGAACAGCGGTTTCCATCCAAGCTCGGCGACTTTCTTGATCGACTGCGCGCCGAACTTCGGCGTGGTGATGCTGACGAAAACATCAGCGCCCTTCGATTTCAGCGCCACGACCTGCGAATCGATCGTCGGCACGGACGTCTCGTAAGACTCCTCAGCGATGATCATCGAAGCGCCCTTGGCTCCGAGACCGTCCTTCAGTCCCTTTAAGACGTCCTTACCGAAGTCGTCGTTCTGATAAAGGATGCCGATCTTGCCGGCTGGCTTTTCCTTCATCAGGTATTTCGCGTAGATGACGCCTTCGCTCTGATAGTTGGGCTGCCAGCCCATGGTCCATGGAAAGTTCTTCGGATCGTTCCATTTAGTTGCGCCGGTGGCGACGAACAGTTGCGGCACCTTCTTGGCGTTCATGTATTTCTGGATCGCCGAGTTCGACGGCGTGCCGAGCGAGTTGAAGATCAGCAGAACTTCGTCGCTCTCGACCAGCTTGCGCGCCTGCTCCACGGCCTTGGGCGGCGAGTAGCCGTCGTCATAGGAAATGAAATTGATCTTGCGGCCGTTGATGCCGCCTTCGGCGTTGATCTTGTTGAAATAGGCCGCCTGCGTCTTGCCGATGATGCCGTAGGCGGACGCCGGTCCGCTGTAGGGCATGATGCTGCCGATCTTGATTTCGGTGTCGGTGGCGCCGGTGTCGTATTTTTTCTGGGCCAGTGCGCCGCTGCTCATCGTTGCGACAAAAGCGAAAGTCGCAGCGGCAGTAGCAAGTCGAGACGTAGTCATAGACATTCTTTGCTCCCTGATTTTTGTTCGTGTCCTCAGTCTTTTATTTTTTAAAGCTCTTGGCTTTTTGAAAGCTCTTGGCGGCTCGCCGTCATTCAATACCTTTTAGCTGGCCTGTTCAACGAAAAGCCCTCTGCGATCGCCTCGCAGAGGGCTTGATGTTTCATCAGGCGAAATATGAAGCAGGCCCCATTAACGACCAAGATCGGCCTTTTGCAGTGCGAAGACCTTAACCGCCAACGTCACCGCTCATGACATCGCCGAACAGCACCCAGCGATCTCCCTCGAACCTCTGCAGTTGCAACTGGCTGATCGGTGCGAAGTTGGTCGCGCTGGTGTTGATCTTGACGCCGGGCAACAGGCCGTCGAGTTGCAGATCCTTGATGCTGGCCGCCTGCTTCATGACGTTCTCGCGGGTGAGATTGTCGCCGCACGCCTTGAGAACATGAACCAGGGTCTGCGCAACGTCGTAACCGACCATCACCGATCCGTCGGCCCGGTTGCCTTCGGGATAGTATTTGGCGAGGAAAGCATCGAAGGCCTTGATGCCGGCATCGTCCTTCCATTGCGGATCGGTGGCGTCCTTGGCGTAAGCCGCCGAGATGATGCCCTGCGAGTTTTCGAAGCCCGCAGGTTTCATGACGGTTCCGGTCGAGGCACCGACGTTGTTCAGGATGAACATCGGCTTCCACTGGAGTTCCGCGACCTTTTTAATCGACTGGGCGGCGAACTTCGGCGTGGTGATGCTGATGAAGATATCGACGCCTTTCGACTTCAGCGCAACGATCTGCGAATCGACGGTGGGAACGCTGGTCTCATAGGGTTCTTCGGCGATGATCATCGTTGCCGCCTTGGCGCCGAGGCCGTCCTTGATACCCTTGAGGTAGTCCTTGCCGTAGTCGTCGTTCTGATAAAGGATTCCGATCTTGCCGTTCGGTTTCTCCTTCATCATGTACTTCGCGTAGATTCGGCCCTCGCTCTGGTAGTTGGGCTGCCAGCCCATGGTCCAGGGAAACTCCTTCGGGTCGTTCCACTTGGTCGCGCCGGTGGCGACGAACAGTTGCGGCACCTTCTTGGAGTTCATGTATTTCTGGATCGCCGAGTTCGACGGCGTGCCGAGCGAGTTGAAGATCAGGAGAACTTCATCGCTCTCGACCAGCTTGCGCGCCTGCTCGACCGCCTTCGGCGGACTGTAGGCATCGTCATACGAGATGAAGTTGATCTTGCGGCCGTTGATGCCGCCTTCAGCGTTGATCTTGTTGAAGTAGGCCTGTTCGGTTTTTCCGATGACGCCGTAGGCGGAGGCCGGTCCGCTGTAGGGCATGATGTTGCCGATCTTGATTTCGGTATCGGATGCACCCGGATCGTATTTCTTCTGGGCGAGGGCGCCGGTGCTTGTCGCCGCGAGAAGGGCCATGGCGGCCGAGGCAATCGCGAGTCGCGAGTAGATAGCTGACATTCAATTCTCCCTGGTGTGTGTCCTTCCGCTGTTTCTTGTGACGGGAGCTCTTTGCGGCCCAGCGCAATTGAATACCCTTTGCAGCCTTCGTTCAACGAAAAGCCCCCCGCGACGGGCGTCGCGGAGGGCTTATTTCCTATCTGTTATCTTCCGCGGTGCGGAAGATCAGCTGCCGCCCATCCCGCCGGCGATGATCGGTCCCTGCAGCTCGTACTTGTCACCCTTGAACTGCATGATCTGCAACTGGTCGATCGGGTAGAAGTCGGTCGCGCTGGTGTTGATCTTCACGCCCGGCAGCAGTGTATCGGGGGTGAAGTCCTTCAGGCTGGCGGCCTGCTTCATGATGTTCTCGCGGGTCAGGTTATCGCCTGCCTGCTTGAGCACCTGAACCAGCGTCTGCGCCTGGCCGTAGCCGTAGACGACGGAGCCGTCGGTCTTGTTCATGTCCGGAGCGTACTTGGCGAGGAAGGCGTAGAATTTCTTCATGCCCTCGTCGTTGTCCCACTGCGAATCGGCGCCGTCCTTGGCATACGCCGCCGACAGGATGCCTTGCGCATTCTCGAAGCCTGCCGGCTTGAGCACGCTGCCGACCGATGCGCCGACGTTGCTCTGGATGTACATCGGCTTCCAGCCGAGTTCCGCGACCTTCTTGATCGCCTGGGCGGCGAACTTCGGCGTCGTGAAGCTGACGAAGACGTCGGCGCCCGTGGCCTTCAGCTTGATGATGTGCGAGTCGATGGTCGGCTCGGACACTTCATAGCTGTCTTCCGCGATGATTTGCGACGCCTTCGCGCCGAGACCGTCCTTGAGACCCTTCAGCATGTCTTTGCCGAAGTCGTCATTCTGGTACATGATCGCGATCTTCGCGTCGGGCTTTTCCTTCAGCAGATACTTTGCATAGACGCGGCTTTCGCTCTGGTAGGGCGGCTGCCAGCCCATGGTCCATGGGAATTCCTTCGGCTCGCCGAACTTCGTCGCGCCGGTGGCGACAAACAGCTGCGGGATCTTCTTCGCGTTCAGATATTTCTGGATCGCGGAGTTCGACGGCGTGCCGAGCGGTCCGAATACGAGGAGGACTTCGTCGCTTTCGACCAGCTTGCGGGCCTGCTCCACAGCCTTCGGCGGCGAGTAGCCGTCATCGTAGGTGATGAAGTTGATCTTGCGGCCGTTGATGCCGCCCTGGTCGTTGATCATCTTGAAGTAGGCTTCTTCCATCTTCCCGATGACGCCGTACGCGGACGCAGGACCGCTGTAAGGCATGATGTTGCCGATCTTGATTTCGGTGTCGCTTGCGCCGGTGTCGTATTTTTTTTGCGCGAGCGCGTGGCCACTCGTCATCGCGAGCGCGGCGACGGCCGACACTGCTGCTACGTTGAGCCTGAGTTTGGATAACATTTTAGTCTCTCCCTGACATGCGGTATTCCGCTTGGCGGAAATTGGCCCGGAAGAAAGATCATGCCCGAGGGGCAAAAATGAGGGGGTCTGATTCAGCTTGCTGAATCAGACCCTTGTCACTCGATCCGGAAACCGATTTCCGGAAATACCATTCCCAAACAAACCAGATGCGTACAAGCCTGATTTGACGTCAGGAAATCAGACTTAGGACTTACTCTTTCTGCGGAACAAGGCCTCGATCATGTAGGCCACCTGCCTTGCGCCATGGGGCACGAGGAAGATGACGACGAACAACAGCACGCCGAACACCGCGCCGGAGAGGCCCTTCGAGATGTGTTCCGCCACGTTCGGAACGAACACGATGAAGGCCGAGCCGACCAGCGAGCCCGGCAACCAGCCGACACCGCCGACCACCATGCCGAGGAAGATCGCGATCGCCAGCTGGATGGTGAAACTGTCGGGAGCCACGAACTGCACAACGATGGCGCCGAGCGCACCGGCGACACCGGTGAACGCGGCCGAGACGCCGAACGCCAGCGTCTTGTAGAGCGGCAGGTCGACGCCCATTGCCGAGGCGGCGATCTGGTTGTCGCGGATCGCCATCATGGCGCGTCCGGACCGGCTTCGCAGCAGGTTGACCGCCAGAACGTAGATCAGTGCCGAGACGGCCAGCGTGAAGTAATACAGCCACATGTCCTGCGACATCTTCAGGCCGAACGGCGCGTCCGGCTTGGTGATGACGAGACCCTGCACGCCGCCGGTCCAGTG
Source organism: Afipia birgiae 34632 (assembly GCF_000308295.2). Taxonomy (GTDB): domain Bacteria; phylum Pseudomonadota; class Alphaproteobacteria; order Rhizobiales; family Xanthobacteraceae; genus Afipia; species Afipia birgiae. The sequence goes on along the minus strand of NZ_HG326655.1, from coordinate 286,268 downwards.
TTCGAACACCCCGAGTTTCAGCAACTGCGGCATCGCAACTGCAAGGGCAAACGTCGCGAGTGCGAGGTAGACGCCCGAGAGCCGCAGCGCCGGGAAGCCGAACAGGAAGCCGAAGATGAAGCAGATGATGCCCGCGGCAGGCAGCGTCAGCGCGTAGTTGACGCCCATATGCTCCATCAGGATGCCGGCCGTATAGGCGCCGACCGCATAGAAAGCGCTTTGGCCGAGCGAGAACTGCCCGCTGCCGCCGGTCAGGATGTTGAGGGCCAGGATGGCGATGGCGTAGATCAGCCACATCGTCATCTGGAAGATGATGAAGTTCTTCACGAACAGCGGTGTGATGAGCAGCAGTGCGAACACCACCAGGGTTGCGGTGGTGCCGACCGTCATCGATTTCTTCGACGGCGCGGCGACCGCTGCGGGCTGGGAGACTGAGTCCTGAACTGTGCTCATGATTAAACTCGCTGTACGATGGCGCGGCCGAACAAGCCGGACGGTTTGATGACAAGCACAACAATGATCAGTGCCAACGCAATGGGCAGTTTCAGTTCGTTGCCGACACCGGGAATGTAGGTGCCGACCAGGTTCTCGAAGACGCCGACCAGGAAGCCGCCGACCACTGCGCCGAGCGGGCTGGTGAGGCCGCCGAGCACCGCCGCTGCGAAGCCGTACAGCAGGATGCCGCCCATCATGTTGGGCTCGAGGAACACGACCGGCGCGATCAGCATGCCGGCGATGGCGCCGATGGCGCTCGCCATGCCCCAGCCGAGCGCGATCATCCAGCTGGTGTTGATGCCGACGAGGCGCGCGGATTCAGGCAGCGAGGCCGCCGCCCGCATCGCAAGGCCGATACGCGTATAGCGGAAGAAGATGAACAGCAGGAGCAGCAGCACCAGCGTGACGCCGATCATGCCGGCCTGATGGGTCGAGATCAGCTGGCTGCCCAGGAAGCCGGACGAACCGAACGGCGAGGGAAACTGCTTGATCGTGAAGTCCCAGGTCAGGCCCGCGACACTGTTGAGAATGGCGAACAGCGCGATGAAGCCCGCGACATGCACCAGAATCGGCGCGTTGGTCAGCGGCTTGAACAGCGCGCGCTCGATGACGATGCCGCCGGCGAACGAGATAACCAGCGTCAGCAGGAAGGCCGGCCAGAAGCCCAGTCCCCACTGCATTAGCTGCCAGGCGATGAAGGTCGAGAACATCGCCATTTCGCCCTGGGCGAAGTTGAGGTGGTCGATAGCCTGATAGATCATGACCACAGCCAGCGCCATGCAGGCGTAGATCGCGCCTGTGGCAATGCCAGCCAGGACTTGGTTGGTAAACAGTTCCATGGCTGTATCCTCAGTATCCGAGATAGGATTTGCGGATGTCTTCGTTGTTCGCGATTTCTTTCGCGCTTCCCGACATCACGATGCGTCCGGTTTCGATCACATAGGCCTTTTCCGCGAGTTCAAGCGCGAGCTGGGCGTTCTGTTCGACCACCAGGATCGTCACCTTGTCCTCGCGGTTGATCTTGCCGAGAATGCCGAACAGGTCGCGCACAATCAGCGGCGCGAGGCCGAACGACGGCTCGTCGAGCAACATCAGGCGGGGACGCAGCATCAGAGCGCGGGCGACCGCGAGCATCTGCTGTTCACCGCCCGACAACGTGCCGGCCTGCTGGGTGTGACGCTGCTTGAGCACCGGGAAGTGCGCGTACATGCGCTCGATGTCGCTCTCGATGTTCTTGGTGTCGCTTCGCGAGATCGCGCCCAGCTGCAGGTTTTCCTCCACCGTCATGTTGGTGAAGGTGCCGCGGCCCTGCGGAACGTGGGCGATGCCGAGACGGACGACGTTTTCGGTCGACATGCCGGCCAGCGGCTTGCCCTCGAACTCGATATTGCCCGTCGAGCGGATCATGTTGCAGATCGCGCGCAGCGTCGTGGTCTTGCCGGCGCCGTTGGCGCCGAGCAGCGTGGTGACGCTGCCTTCGTTGAGCGAGAATTCAAGGCCGTGAAGGGCCTGGATCTGGCCGTAATAGGCGCGCAGATCCTTGATTGTCAGCATGCTCATTGGTCCTTGCTCCCCAGATAGGCCTTGATGACGTCGGGGTCGGACTGCACCTGGGACGGGGTGCCTTCAGCGAGCTTCTTGCCGAAATTCAGCGCGACGACGTGGTCGGCGATCTTCATCACCAGTCCCATGTGATGTTCGACGAGAAGAACCGTGATGTGCCGCTCGTCGCGGATGCGGCAGATCAGGTCGCCGAGAACATAGACTTCCTCGTGATTGAGGCCGCCTGCGGGTTCGTCGAGCAGCAGGATCTTCGGCTCGGCGGCAAGTGCACGGCCAAGCTCGACGCGCTTCTGCGTGCCGAAGGGAAGCCCCGAGACTTCACGGTCGGCGACGTCGTGCAGGTCGAGGTAATCGAGAATTTCATGAACCTTGGCGTTGAGCTGGCGCTCCTGTTCGCGGACCCATGGCAGTTTCAGCGCATCGCTGACGAAGTCGCTGCTGGTGCGGCAATGACCGCCGATCCGGATGTTGTCGCGCACCGTCAGCCGCGGGAACAGCGCAACGTTCTGGAACGTGCGGCCGATGCCTGCTGCGGCGATCTTCGAGGGCTGATGATGAAGGATGCTTTCGCCCTCCAGCAGGATCTCGCCCTGGCTCGGCTGATAAAGCCGGCTGAGACAATTGAAGAGCGTCGTCTTGCCGGCGCCGTTCGGTCCGATCAGGCCCAAAATCTGGCCCTTCTTCATGTCGAACGAGACGCCGTTCAAGGCGATGATGCCGCCGAACACGACGCTGACGTCGCGAACGGTGAGCAAGGGGGCATGCCCCTGCGCTTGTGCCTGCATCATACGCTGATGTCCGGGCAGGACCGGGACGCGCCCGAACCCTGCATGAAACCGCAACAACGGCGGTTATCTGTTCCCCTCGGCGATACCTGCAATTCTTCCTCCCGGTGGTTTCATTTTCTTGATGCCGGCAGTTTCTTGTTTTTGTGATCCGCGCACGGCGTCATCGGCAGCATGGTCTTAGTGCTCTTAACCATCGCAAAGCGGCGAAGTCCATAAAAGTTCTTTTATAGAACTGTTAGTTGATTTTGTTCAAGCGCGTCCTCGGCGCCGCATAGAGAGGATGTCTCTGGATGCAAACCGCAGGGCTACCTGATCTCCTCCACGATACGAGTGACTTTTCCCCCACTTGTTTTGACTTTTTTGGCGACTGTCTCCCTACCTAGCGTGCCGCGCCCGATAGAGCCGGTCATCGCGACTTCGATATTTCTCACCATCGCCACCAAGCGAGGGCCGATATCGTTCTTTAAAAGAACCTCACTGAACTTGAAGGCCGGAGCGCCGCAGTTGAAGGCATACGGGCCGGTTCCATCATTCAGTTTCAGCGCAACGCCGACGGCGTGAATGTCGCTGTGCCATTCGCCTGCGGACATTGCGAAGCCGTGCTTCGCGACGCATTCACCGGCGCGCTCGATGCCGTCGCGCACCTTCGGCCAGTTGGGGCCGGTGTGTTCCTTGATCTCGCGCAGAAGCGCCGCGCGCTCTTCGTCCGGCAGTGCCCACAGATAGGCGCGGCCCATGGCCGATGTCGCGATCGGCACGCGCGATCCGACATCGAGCAGCACGCCGACGGTCAGTTCGCTGCGGCTCTGTCCGAAATAGATCATGCTGAGCCGGTCGCGCGCGCCGATGGCGACGGCACCGCCGGTTTCGCGCATCAGTTGATCGCGATAGGGATCCGACAGATGACGCACGCCCATGTTTGCGAGCGCTGAATATCCAAGCGCCATCGCGGCAGGCGCGAGTTGATATTTCTCAAATCGCGGAACCGGCGTCAGATAACCGAGCTTTGTCAACGTGTAGGTCAGCCGCGAGATCGTTGGCTTCGGCAAATTCGTGCGCGCGGCGATTTCCTGATTGCCGAGCAGTCCGTCGCTGGGACGAAACGCCCGCAATACATCGAGCCCCCGCGAAAGCGCGATAACAAAACTGCGATCAGTCGCAGGTTTCTTTGGTGGCCGCTTCATTCGTGAGAAACCGCATATGTGGTCTTCGTTGACAAAGGACGTGCTTCAAAATATCCCTCCGTGTCAAGATGTGGAATTTAATTCCGCAGTGCGAAATATGCAAAAACAAGCGCTACCAAGGAGAGTTGTGTGAGCGAAGTGGTCAAGGTGGAACGTCATGACGCGGTTGCAATCGTCACGGTCAACAGCCCCCCGGTGAATGCGCTCAGCGCAGCAGTTCGCAAGGGTATTGCAGACGGCGTGAAGAGCGCGCAGGCCGATGACTCGGTCAAAGCCATCGTCATCGCGTGCGCCGGACGCACCTTCATCGCAGGCGCGGACATCACCGAATTCGGCAAGCCGCCACAGTCGCCCAGCCTTCATGAAGTGATCGAGGTTATCGAGAATTCCTCTAAACCGGTGGTCGCCGCCATTCACGGCACCGCGCTCGGCGGTGGCCTTGAACTCGCGCTCGGCTGCCATTTCCGCGTTGCCACCAAGGACGCCAAGCTCGGTCTTCCCGAAGTGAAGCTCGGTCTGTTGCCGGGCGCAGGCGGCACGCAGCGCTTGCCGCGCGCGGTCGGTCCTGAAATGGCAGTGACGATGATCGTTGGTGGCAATCCGATCAGCGCGGCTGACGCGCTCAAGAACGGATTGATCGAAGAGATCATCGATGGCGAGCCCGCTGTCGGCGGCGAAGCCTTCGCGCGCAAGGCGCTCGCCGAGAAGCGTCCGCTGCGCAAGCTGCGCGACGACGATTCCAAGCTCGCTGCCGCCAAGGCGGACAAGTCGATCTTCACCAATGCCGCCGCTGCGGCAAATAAGCGCAACCGGGGTCTGGAAGCGCCGCTCGCCGCCGCAGAGGCTGTCAGCCATTCGCTCGACCAGCCGTTCGATCAGGCGCTCAAGTCCGAGCGCGAGCTGTTCCTGAAGCTCATGAACGGCGATCAGTCGAAAGCGCAGCGTTATGCCTTCTTCTCCGAGCGTGAAGCGGCCAAGGTCGCTGGCGTTCCGGATGGAACCAAGCCGCGTGACGTGAAGCAGGTTGCGATCATCGGTGCCGGAACCATGGGCGGCGGCATCGCGATGTCGTTCGCCAATGCCGGCATTCCGGTCACGCTGATCGAGACCGGCGACGAGCAGCTCAAGCGCGGCCTCGGCATCATGCAGAAAAATTACGAAGCCACCGCGGCGCGCGGCGGCATTCCGGCGGACGCGCCCGCCAAGCGCATGGGCCTGATCAAGGGCGTGGTCGGCCTCGAAAACGTCAAGGATGCTGACCTCATTATCGAGGCCGTGTTCGAGACCATGGCGATCAAGAAGGACGTGTTCAGCCAGCTCGACCAGCACGCCAAGCCCGGCGCTGTGCTCGCGACCAACACCTCGTATCTCGACATCAATGCCATCGCCGCCATGACAAAGCGTCCGCAGGACGTGCTCGGCATGCACTTCTTCTCGCCTGCCAACGTGATGAAGCTGTGCGAAATCGTCCGCGGCGAAAAGACCGCACCGGACGCGCTGATGACCGCGGTGGCGGTCGCCAAGCGTATCGCCAAGGTGCCGGTGGTGGTCGGCGTTTGCGACGGCTTCGTCGGCAACCGCATGCTGGCCGCCCGCGGCAAGCAGGCCGAGAAGTTCCTGTTCGAAGGCGCGTTGCCGCAGCAGGTCGACGCCGTGCTCACCAAGTTCGGCATGCCGATGGGCCCGTTCGCGATGGGCGATCTCGCCGGTCTCGATATCGGCTGGCGTTCGCGCAAGGACCGCGGCATCAAGTCAGAAATCGCCGACGCGATTTGCGAAGCCGGCCGCTTCGGCCAGAAGACCGGTAAGGGCTATTACAAGTACGAAGCCGGCTCGCGCTCGCCGCTGCCGGATCCGGAAATCGAAAAGCTGATCGAGGAAACCACCGCCAAGCTCGGCCTCAAGCGCCGCGCTATCAGCGATGACGAAATCCTCGAGCGCCTGATGTATCCGATGATCAACGAGGGGGCGCGCATCCTTGAAGAGAAGATCGCGGCGCGCCCGAGCGACATCGACGTGGTCTGGCTCTATGGCTATGGCTGGCCGATCTACCGCGGCGGCCCGATGTTCTACGCCGATCAGGTCGGCCTCAAGAAGATCGCGGAGCGATTGTCGTTCTACGCCAAGCAGACCAACGATCCGTCGCTCGAGCCGACACCTCTGCTCAAGCGTCTGGCCGACGAAGGCAAGACATTCGCGTCCCTCGCCAAGGGGTAACCCATGACGCGGCCGGGCGAGCAGTATTATCCGAAAGGTGTGCGCTGGGATTCACCGATCCCGCGCGGCACGCTTCCGGACCTGTTGTCGAAGGCGGCTGCGGATTTCGGTTCGCGTCATGCGATCGAATTCCGCGACCGGCCCATCTCCTTCGATGGGTTGAAGAGCCTGGCCGATGTCGCGGCGTCGGCGTTTCTCCGCGCCGGGTTCGGCAAGGGAGCGTCGGTCGCCTTGTTTCTCGGAAATTCACCGGACCATCCGGTGAATTTCTTCGGTGCTCTGAAGGCCGGTGCGCGGGTCGTGCATCTCAGCCCGCTCGACGGCGAAATCGCGCTCACCCACAAGCTGAAAGACTCCGGCGCGCGCATTCTCGTCACCAGCAATCTGGCGACGCTGTTGCCGACGGCGCTGAAATTCTTCGAGAAGGGTCTGCTCGACAAACTGATCGTGTGCGAGGACGAAACCTGGGGCGATGTCGGTAATCCGCAGGCCGCGATCCCGGCGAATCCCGCCATCATCACCTTCAGGGAATTCGTCAAGGGCGCGCAGCCGCCCGCGACATGGCCGCAGGTCGATGCCGATGACATCGCGCTGCTGCAATACACCGGCGGCACCACCGGTTTGCCGAAAGGGGCGATGCTCACCCACAGCAATCTCACCTCGGCGGTCTCGATCTACGATGTCTGGGGCGCCAATCAGAAGGCCGAGCGCAACACCATCGAGCGCGTTATTCTCGTCCTGCCGCTGTTTCATATCTATGCGCTCACCGTCGTCCTGCTGCGCACCCTGAAGAACGGCGATCTGATCTCGCTGCATCAGCGTTTCGATCTTGAAGCCGTGATGCGCGACATCGAAGTGAAGCGAGCCACCGCATTCCCCGGCGTGCCGACCATGTGGATCGCCATCGCCAGCCTGCCCGACCTGGACAAGCGCGATCTGTCGTCGCTGGCCTATGCAGGCTCGGGCGGCGCCCCGTTGCCTGTCGAAGTCGCGAAGGTGTTCGAACGCAAGACCAAGCTCGCGCTGAAAAGCGGGTGGGGCATGACCGAAACCTGCTCGCCCGGCACCGGCCATCCGCCCGAAGGCCCGGAGAAACCCGGCTCGATCGGCCTGATGCTGCCCGGCATCGAGATGGACGTGGTGTCGCTCGACGATCCGAAACAGGTGATGCCCGTTGGAGAAACCGGCGAAATCCGTATCCGCGGCCCGAATGTCACCAAGGGATACTGGAATCGCGAGGCGGAGACCGCCGAGGCTTTCGTCGGCGACCGCTTCCTGACCGGCGACATCGGCTATATGGATAGCGACGGCTATTTCTATCTGGTGGACCGCAAGAAGGACCTGATCATCTCCGGCGGCTTCAACGTCTATCCGCAGATGATCGAGCAGGCGATTTACACCCATCCGTCGGTTCAGGAAGTCATTGTGATCGGCATTCCCGACGACTATCGCGGCGAGGCGTCCAAGGCGTTCATCACGCTGCGCGCTGGCGCCGAGCCGTTCACCATCGAGGACCTACGCGCGTTCCTCACCGGAAAGCTCGGCAAGCACGAATTGCCGGTGGCGGTCGAATTCCTCAAGGAATTGCCGCGCACCAGCGTCGGAAAACTCTCTCGTCACGAATTACGCAACCAGCAACGCAATCAACCGCAACAACCCAAACTTGCAACAGGAGGTCGTTCATGACCCAGGCCGTTATCGTTTCCACCGCACGCACCCCGATCGGCAAGGCCTATCGCGGCGCTTTCAACAACACCGAAGGCGCCACGCTGCTCGGTCATGCCATTGAGCACGCCGTCAAGCGCGCCGGCGTTGACGGCGCGGAAATCGAGGACGTGGTAATGGGCGCCGCCATGCAGCAGGGCGCGACCGGCGGCAACATCGCGCGCAAGGCGCTGCTGCGCGCAGGCCTTCCGGTGTCGGTCGCCGGCACCACCATCGACCGCCAGTGCGCCTCAGGTCTGCAGGCTATCGCGCTCGCCGCCCGTTCGGTGATCTACGACGGTGTCGAGATCGCTGTCGCCGGCGGCGGTGAATCGATCAGCCTGGTGCAGAACGAGCACGCCAACAAGTTCCACGCTGTCGATCCTGAACTGGTGAAGATCAAGGGCGACGTCTACATGGCGATGCTCGATACCGCCGAAGTGGTGTCGAAGCGCTACGGCATTTCGCGCGAGAAGCAGGACGAGTACTCGCTGGAGAGCCAGCGCCGCACTGCCGCTGCCCAGCAGGGCGGCCGCTTCAAGGACGAGATCGCGCCGATGACCACCAAGATGGCGGTCGCCGACAAGGTCACCAAGGAGATTTCGTTCAAGGACATCACCCTGTCGCAGGACGAAGGTCCGCGTCCCGAGACCACCGCAGAAGGTCTCGCGGCTCTGAAGCCGGTCCGCGAAGGCGGCGTCATCACCGCCGGCAACGCCAGCCAGCTGTCGGACGGCGCCAGCGCCGCCGTGATCATGAGCGACACGATGGCCGCCAAGAAGGGCCTCAAGCCGCTCGGCATTTTCCGCGGCTTCGTGTCAGCCGGCTGCGAGCCGGATGAAATGGGCATCGGTCCGGTGTTTGCGATTCCGCGCCTGCTCAAGCGTCACGGCCTCAAGATCGAAGACATCGATATGTGGGAGTTGAACGAAGCCTTCGCCGTGCAGGTGATCTATTGCCGCGACAAGCTTGGCATCGATCCGGAGAAGCTCAACGTCAACGGCGGTTCGGTCGCGGTCGGCCATCCCTACGGCATGACCGGTTCGCGTCTCGCCGGCCACGTGCTCGTCGAAGGCCGTCGCCGCAAGGCCAAATACGGCGTGGTGACGATGTGCGTCGGCGGCGGCATGGGTGCTGCCGGCCTGTTCGAAATCCTTCAGTAAAATCCGAGAACTCTCACCTCTCCTGAAAAGGGGAGGTGAGCCAAAGATAATTCCGATCAGGAGGGTCCGATGGATCTCAGCTTCAGCAAGGAAGAACTGGCGTTTCGCGATGAAGTGCGGACCTTCTTCAAGGAAAGTCTTCCCGCCGACATCCGCCAGAAACTGGTGGAAGGCCGCCACACCAGCAAGGAAGACATGGTCAACTGGCAGCGCATCCTGAACAAGAAGGGATGGGCGGTGCCGCACTGGCCGGTGGAATACGGCGGCACCGGCTGGTCGTCGGTGCAGCAGTACATCTTCCTCGAAGAGCTGCAGGCAACGCCGGCGCCTTCGCCGCTGCCGTTCGGCGTCAACATGGTCGGGCCAGTGATCTACACCTTCGGTAACGAAGAGCAGAAGAAGCACTACCTGCCGCGCATCGCCAACCTCGACGACTGGTGGTGCCAGGGCTTCTCCGAGCCGGGCGCGGGCTCCGACCTCGCCTCGCTGAAGACGACCGCCAAGCGCAAGGGCGACGTCTACGTGATCAACGGCCAGAAGACCTGGACCACACTGGCGCAACACGCCGACTGGATCTTCTGTCTTTGCCGCACCGACCCCGATGCGAAGAAGCAGTCGGGCATCTCGTTCATCCTGTTCGACATGAAGTCGCGCGGTGTCACCGTGCGGCCGATCCAGACCATCGACGGCGGTTTTGAGGTCAACGAAGTGTTCTTCGATGACGTCGAGGTGCCGGTGGAGAATCTCGTCGGCGAGGAGAACAAGGGCTGGGATTACGCCAAGTTCCTGCTCGGCAACGAGCGCACCAACATCGCGCGCGTCGGCATGTCGAAGGAGCGTCTCCGCCGCATCCGCGATCTCGCCTCCAAGGTCGAATCGGATGGCAAGCCGCTGATTCAGGACTCCCGCTTCCGCGAAAAGCTTGCTGCGACAGAAATCGAGCTGAAGGCGCTCGAACTGACGCAGATGCGCGTCGTCGCCAACGAACGCAAGAACGGCAAGGGCAAGCCGGATCCGGCATCCTCGATCCTCAAGATCAAGGGCTCCGAAATTCAACAGACCATTACCGAATTGCTGCTCGAGATCACCGGACCGTTCGCGCTTCCTTATGCGGACGAACACGACAAGAGCAACGAGGAAGCGAGCTGGGCGACGACAGTTGCGCCGGGCTACTTCAACTATCGCAAGGTTTCCATCTACGGCGGCTCGAACGAGATTCAGCGCAACATCATCACCAAGGCCGTGCTGGGATTGTAAGGCTTCTCCCTCGCCCCGCTCACGCGGGGCGAGGGCTTCCGTGTGCCGTTTACGTCATTGCGAGCGAAGCGAAGCAATCCAGACGCGACCAAAAGGCTGGATTGCTTCGTCGCTACGCTCCTCTTTGATCGATTAGCCGAGGAAAGTGAAAATGGATTTTGATTTGTCCGAGGAGCAGCGGCTCCTGAAAGATAGCGTCGACGGCCTGCTGGCCGATTCCTACGATTTCGATCAGCGCAAGAAGTACGCCAAGGAAAAGGGCGGCTGGAGCAAGGGCGTCTGGAGCAAGCTGGCCGAGCAGGGTCTGCTGGGTCTGCCGTTTTCCGAGGAAGACGGCGGCTTCGGCGCGGGTGCGGTGGAAACCGCGCTTGTGATGGAATCGCTCGGCAAGGCGCTGGTGCTCGAGCCTTATCTGGCGACCGTGGTGCTCGGCGGCGGCTTCCTCCGTCACGGCGGATCGGCCGATCAGAAGGCCGCGCATATTCCCTCGATCATCGACGGCAGCAAGACGCTGGCGTTTGCCCAGTTGGAGAAGAACTCGCGTTACGATCTCGCGGACGTCACCACCACCGCGAAGAAAAAGGGCAGCGGCTGGGTGATCGACGGCGAGAAGTTCGTCGTGCTGCACGGCGAGACCGCGGACACGCTGATCGTCAGCGCGCGCACCAAGGGCAGCCAGCGTGATCGCAGCGGCATCGGCGTGTTTCTGGTGCCGGCGAGCGCCAAGGGCGTTACCGTCAAGGGTTATCCGACCCAGGACGGTATGCGTGCAGCGGATATCCGCTTCGAGGGCGTCGAGGTCGGCGCGGATGCCGCGATCGGCGATCCCGAGAACGGCCTGCCGCTGATCGAGCGCGTTGTCGACGAGGCGCGCATCGCGATGTGCGCCGAGGCGGTCGGCGCGATGGACGAGTCGCTGAAGTCGACGGTGGAGTATCTCAAAACCCGCAAGCAGTTCGGCGTGGCGATCGGCCAGTTCCAGACCCTGCAGCATCGTGCAGCGGACATGTTCGTCGCGCTCGAGCAGGCGCGCAGCATGTCGATCTTCGCCACCATGGCGTCCGACTTCGAGGATGCCAAGGAGCGGGCGAAAGCGGTTGCGGCGGCGAAGGTGCAAATCGGCAAGTCGCTGAAGTTCGTCGGCCAGCAGGCGATCCAGCTTCACGGCGGCGTCGGCATGACCATGGAGCTCAAGATCGGCCACTACTTCAAGCGGCTGACCATGATCGAGAGCACCTTCGGCGACACCGACTATCACCTGCGCCGCGTCAGCGAGGCGGGCAATCTGGTCTGACGCGCAAGCCGTCACTGCGAGGGCGTTTCAACTAACCCGTCATTGCGAGCGAAGCGAAGCAATCCAGAAGCAACAAGCAAGACTGGATTGCTCGTCGCAAGTGCTCCTCGCAATGACGAGAGCAAACAAAAACAATGGGGGACGGCCATGACCAAATCGCCATTCGATCTGGCGGGAAAAGTGGCCGTCGTCACCGGTTCGAGTCGCGGCATCGGCCGCGCCTCGGCGGAATTGCTGGCGCGGATGGGCGCGAAGGTCGTCGTATCCAGCCGCAAGGCCGATGCCTGCGAGGCGGTTGCCGACGGCATTCGCAAGGAGGGTGGTGACGCCCACGTCATCGCCTGCAACATCAGCCGCCGTGAGGAAGTCGAAGCGCTGATCAACGGCACCGTGAAGCACTACGGCCAGATCGACATCCTCGTCTGCAATGCCGCGGTGAATCCCTATTACGGCCCACTGCTCGACATCACCGACGAAGCCTTCGACAAGATCATGGGCGCCAACATCAAGAGCAACGTCTGGCTCTGCAAGCTGGCGATGCCGAAAATGGCCGAGCGCGGCGGCGGTTCGGTGGTCATCATCTCCAGCATCGGCGGCCTGCGCGGATCGACCGTGATCGGCGCCTACGGTATTTCGAAAGCGGCGGATTTTTCGCTGGCGCGTAGTCTCGCCGGCGAGTGGGGCCCGAAGAACGTGCGGGTCAACTGCATCGCGCCGGGGCTGGTCAAAACTGATTTCGCCCGCGCGCTGTGGGAAGATCAGGACAACCTCAAACGCCGCACCGCGACTACACCGCTGCGCCGGATCGGCGAGCCGCACGAGATCGCGGGTGCGGTGGTTTATCTCGCCTCTGATGCCTCGACCTTTATGACCGGCCAGACCATCGTGATCGATGGCGGCGTCACCACGGCGGCGGTCTGACGCTTTAGCTCATCCTCAGCTTCCGAATGCCGGGCGTTGCCATACGGGTTGACGCGCGCATCCGTAATCGCTTTGTTGCGTTTCGAAACCGAAACGAAAGCAATTCGAGGAAACGGCATGGCGACCCACATTCTTGCCATCGATCAAGGCACGACATCGTCGCGCGCCATCGTCTTTCGCTCCGATATTTCCATCGCAGCCCAGGCCCAGCAGGAATTCCAGCAGCATTTTCCGGCCTCCGGCTGGGTGGAGCACGAACCGGAAGACATCTGGACCTCGACCCTGGCGACCTGCCGCGAGGCCATGAGCAACGCCAACGTGGCGGCGTCTGACATCGCCGCCATCGGCATTACCAACCAGCGCGAGACCACCGTGGTCTGGGACCGCGCCACCGGCAATGCGGTGCATCGCGCCATCGTCTGGCAGGACCGGCGCACCGCGGAGATCTGCGCCAAACTGAAAGCCGAAGGCCACGAGCCGCTGATCAGCGCGCGGACTGGATTGATCATCGATCCGTATTTCTCCGGCACCAAGGTAGCCTGGATTCTCGATCAGGTTCCCGGCGCGCGCGAACGGGCCGAGCGCGGCGAACTGATGTTCGGCACCGTGGACTCGTATCTCTTGTGGCGGCTGACCGGCGGCAAGGTTCACGCCACCGACGCCACCAACGCCTCACGGACGCTGCTGTTCAACATCCATACCGGCGAGTGGGACGACGATCTCTTGAAGCTGCTGCGGGTGCCGCGCTCGATGCTGCCGGATGTGCGCGATTCATCGGCCGATTTCGGCGAGACCGAGCCGCATCTGCTCGGCGGAGCGATTGCCGTGCGCGGCATCGCCGGCGACCAGCAGGCCGCCACTATCGGCCAGGCCTGCTTCTCGCCGGGCATGATGAAGTCCACCTACGGCACCGGTTGCTTCGCCCTGCTCAACACCGGGACCACGGCGGTGGCTTCGAAGAACAAGCTGCTGACAACCATCGCCTATCAGTTGAACGGCCAGCGCACCTATGCGCTCGAAGGTTCGATCTTTGTGGCGGGCTCTGCCGTGCAGTGGCTGCGCGACGGCCTTGGGCTGATCAAGCACGCCAGCGAAACCGGATCGCTTGCGGATGCCAACGACACCATGCAGTCGGTGTATCTCGTTCCGGCATTCGTCGGCCTCGGCGCGCCTTACTGGAATCCGCGCGTACGCGGTGCGCTGTTCGGGTTGACCCGCAACACCGGTCCTGCCGAGCTGGCGCACGCCGTTTTGGAAAGCGTGTGTTACCAGACCTACGATCTGTGGGCGGCGATGCGCGCCGACTGGCCGGAGGCGAAGGAAACCAACACCGTGCTGCGCGTCGATGGCGGCATGACCGCGTCGGACTGGACCATGCAGCGGCTCTCGGATCTGCTCGACGCGCCGGTGGACCGTCCGATGATTCAGGAAACGACGGCGGTGGGTGCGGCCTATCTCGCGGGACTTGGCGCTGGCGTTTATCCCGAGCCGGCGCGGTTCGCGGATTCGTGGCGGCTGGAACGGCGGTTCAGGCCGAACATGTCCGAAGCGACGCGCGTGCGGAAGCTCAAGGGCTGGTCGCAGGCGGTGAAGGGCGTACTCGCGAGCGATCCCGACGCAGACTAGGGGCCTTGCCAATCGGGCGTGTTGCCGGGTGTAATCGCGGGCGCAATCTCGCGGTGGAGGTGACCTGATGAACCTGATCGGCCAGTATGACTCGCCCTTCGTGCGGCGCGTTGCGCTCGCGCTGCGGTTCTACGGCATTCCGTTCGAGCACTCACCGTGGTCGACCTTCGGCGACGCGGAGAAGATCGCGCTCTACAATCCGCTGATGCGGGTGCCGACGCTGGTGCTCGACGACGGCGAGGTGCTGATCGAGAGCACCGCTATTCTGGATTATCTCGACGAACTGGCCGGGCCGTCGCGCGCACTTATCCCGGATTGCGGCCACATCCGACGCGAGGTGCTGCATATCTGTGCGCTCGCCACTGGCCTCGGCGACAAGGCGGTAAGCCTGCTTTACGAGCGGGTGCTGCGCGGCGAGGAATCAAAGCGTTGGGTGGAGCGTTGCCGCTCGCAGGTCGCGGGCGTGCTCGATGCGCTGGAAGAAGACCGCGCACGGCACACGACGCGGTTCTGGTTCGGCGATCAGATTACCCACGCCGACATCGCAGTGGCCTGCGTCATTCGCTTCACGCGCGAAGCCCATGCCGGACTGTTCGATGAGGGCCGTACGCCGGCTCTGGCGCGTCACGCCGAGATCTGTGAGGCCTTGCCGCCGTTTCAGGATATCGTGCAGCCGCTGGCCCCGCCGAACTGACGCGGCCAACCATCCCGACTGCGACAACATTTCCTGATGGCGGTTGGGTATCCTTAAGATATTGCCGCAATATTGCCCACCATGAGAATTGATCCCGATTTGTATTTGCCGACACCACCAATAGCAGAAAGGATTTCCCATGCTGAACCGCCGTTCGTTTTGCGGTTGCGTCTCCGCTGCTCTTTTTACCGGCCTTGCGGCGACGGGTGCGCGCGGCGCGCCGGTCGAATGCGCCGTCATGACGCGCGACCGGCAAAAGGCCATCAGTCCTGAGGAAGCGATCGCCCAGTTGAAGCAGGGAAATGTCCGTTTCGTGAGCGGCAAGATCGTCAACTGCAATCTGATGGAGCAGGTGAAGGAAACGTCAGTTGCGCAAGCGCCGTTTGCCGCGGTCGTTGGCTGCATCGATTCGCGTGTGCCGCCGGAGCTGGTGTTCGATCAAACCATCGGCGATGTCTTCTGCGCGCGCATCGCCGGAAATTTCGTCAACACCGATATCATCGGCAGCCTCGAATTCGCAACGAAGGTTGCGGGCGCGCGTGCGATCGTGGTGCTCGGGCACAACGACTGCGGGGCCATCAAGGGCGCGGTTGACAACGTCAAGCTGGGAAACCTGACGGCGACACTCGCCAACATCATGCCGGCGGTGGCCGCGAGCAAGACGACCGGCGAGCGGACGTCGAAGAACGCAACATTCGTTCAGGCCGTGGCGGAAACCAATGCCCGCATGGCTGCTGCGAATCTGACGTCGCGCAGCCCTGTTCTGAAAGGTCTGGTGAACGCGGGCCAGCTGCGGATCGCAGCGGCGATGCACGACCTTGCCACCGGACGCGTCACGTTCCTGACGTGAGGCGCCGCGTCAGCGGCGTAGATCGGCGACAACATAAGACAGCGGCCGGAGATTGCTCCGGCCGCTGTATCTTTACCGAAATCAGGACTTACTGGCAGATTGTCCGGGTACCCTTGATGAAAGTGCCCGGCTGACATGTGAAGCCGTTTCGTGCTGCATAGTTCCCCGAGTTTGGCATCGCGATGCCGTCATAGGAGTAGGTGTATCCGTAGCCGGGGCCATAGGCATAGCTGTCGCGATACGGACCACCGAACGGCGCGGTCGCAATTGCGCGAACGGTTCCATCAGTTGTCGCTGCTATGGCGCTTGGGGTTCCCACCGCGCCGAGCGTATAGGCGCCCGGCCAGAAGCCGCTGTTGCGGTCATTCCACCCGCGATCCTGATAGGCGACCCTGTCGTTATAATACGTACGCCCGGCGCGCGCATGATGCTTCATATGTTTCTTCGACGCATGATGCTGCTTCATGTGGCTGGTTTTCATATGCTTTCCGGCACGCGGCTGCGCGGTATCCTGTGCGAGGACGGGTGTTGCGATCAGCGCGCTCACGGCTACGGCAGCGGCAAAAAATGTCACGTTTTTCATTGTCCTACTCCTGTTTGAGGGATGAATAGGCGACGCACCAACACCTCATCGCGCGCGTCGTTCCGGGTTCCAGAATCGAAACCGTTCAAACCCGCGTGAAAATGCCGCATGCACGGAAGACGAGCATGGCGGCATTTCGTTTAAGTCGAATCGAAGTGAGGAGATCAGCGCGCGACCGCGTCGGCCACCGGCTTGCCGTTCATCCGCAGATGCATCGCGCAGCCGCAGCCCGGCGGATGTTTTGCCAGCGGCAAGGTTGCGATATCGTCTTCGCTCTCAGCCGGCATCTCGCGGGAGGGGATGTAGTTGAGGATCGGCGCGAGCCAGCGTTCGGTTTCCTCAGGCTTCATCCCCTTGCGTTCGGCATAGTCTTCGACCTGATCGCGCTCGATCTTGCCGACGCCGAAGTAATAGCTTTCCGGATGGCTGAAATAGAGTCCCGAGACCGACGAGCCGGGCCACATCGCAAAACTCTCGGTCAGCGTCACACCCGCGGTGCGCTCCGCATCGAGCAGCTTGAACAGCGTTGCCTTCTCGGTGTGGTCCGGCTGCGCCGGATAGCCCGGTGCGGGGCGGATGCCGGCATACTGTTCGAGGATTAACTCGTCGGTGCCGAGCGCTTCGTCCGGCGCGTAGCCCCAGAACTCCTTGCGCACACGCTGATGCATCCGCTCGGCAAAGGCTTCCGCCAGACGATCCGCCAGCGCCTTCACGAGAATTGACGAGTAGTCGTCGTTGGCATTCTTGAAGCGATCCGCGATCACGTCCTCGCCGATGCCTGCCGTGACCACGAACATGCCGATGTAGTCCGATACCCCGCTTGAGATCGGCGCGATGAAATCCGACAACGCGACATTCTTGCGGCCTTCGCGCTTTTCAAGCTGCTGGCGCAGGGTGTGCAGCGTGGTCAGCGGCCTGGTGCGCGCCTCGTCGCTGTAGAGAACGATGTCATCGCCTTCGGCGTTCGCTGGCCAGAAACCGATGGTGGCGCTGGCCTTGAACCAGTTCTCCTTGACGATCCGGTCGAGCATCTTGCGCGCGTCGTCATGGAGCGCGCGCGCAGCCTCGCCGACCTTTGGGTCGTTGAGAATGGCCGGGAAGCGCCCGGTCAGTTCCCAGGTCTGAAAGAATGGCGTCCAGTCGATGTATTCGGCGAGTTCAGCCAGCGAATAATCGCTGAAGCTCTTGATGCCGATGAAGGCCGGCTTCTTCGGCTGGGTCTTGGACCAGTCGATGCTGTGCGCGTTGGCGCGCGCGGCCTCGAGCTTGAGCCGCTTCTTGTCCTGCTGCGCCTTGAAATGCGCGGCCGAAATCTTGGCGTAGTCGGCGCGCACCTCGCGGGCATATTCCGCGCGCTTCTCGGCCGACATCAGCGACGAGGCGACGCCGACCGCGCGGCTGGCGTCGTTGACGTGGATCACCGGCCCGCGCTTGTAGGCGGGATCGATCTTTACGGCCGTGTGCACGCGGCTGGTGGTCGCGCCGCCGATCAGCAGCGGAATGTCGAGGCCAAGGCGCTCAAGTTCGGCGCCCATGAACACCATTTCGTCCAGCGACGGCGTGATCAGGCCCGAAAGGCCGATGATATCGGCGTTCTCGGCCTTCGCGGTTTCAATGATCTTGGAAGCGGGCACCATGACGCCGAGATCGACCACCTCGAAGTTGTTACACTGAAGCACGATGCCGACGATGTTCTTGCCGATGTCGTGCACATCGCCCTTCACGGTGGCGAGCACGATCTTGCCGGCGGAGCTGCGCCCGTCGCCGGCGATGCCCGCGGCCTGGTTGCGCGCCTTTTCCTCTTCCATGAACGGCATCAGATAGGCCACCGCCTGCTTCATCACGCGGGCGGACTTCACCACCTGCGGCAGGAACATTTTGCCCGCGCCGAACAGGTCGCCGACGACGTTCATGCCGTCCATCAGCGGACCTTCGATCACGTGCAGCGGCCGCTCGACCGTGAGGCGCGCAGCCTCGGTGTCGGTATCGATGTATTCGGTGATGCCGTTGACCAGCGCGTGGCTCAGGCGTTTCTCCACCGGCCATTCGCGCCAGGCAAGATCCTGTTCCTTGACCTGCTTTTCCTGACCGCGGAATTTTTCCGCGAGTTCAAGCAGCCGCTCCGATGCACCGGGGTCACGATTGAGGATGGTGTCTTCGCAGACCTGACGCAGCTCGGGATCGATGTCGTCGTAGATCACCATCTGCCCGGCGTTGACGATGCCCATGTCCATGCCGGCCTTGATGGCGTGATACAGGAACACCGAATGCATCGCCTCGCGCACCGGCTCGTTGCCGCGGAACGAGAACGACAGATTGGAGACGCCGCCGGAAATATGCGCGTGCGGCAGGTTTTGCCGGATCCAGCGCGTGGCCTCGATGAAATCGACGCCGTAGTTGTTGTGCTCTTCGAGGCCGGTGGCGATGGCGAAAATGTTCGGATCAAAGATGATGTCCTGCGGCGGAAAATCCAATTTCTCCACAAGCAGGTCATAGGCGCGTTTGCAGATCTCGATCTTGCGCTCGAACGTATCGGCCTGTCCCACTTCGTCGAACGCCATCACAACCACAGCCGCGCCATGACGGCGGGCGATAGTTGCTTCGGCAAGGAATTTCTCGACGCCTTCCTTCATGGAAATCGAGTTGACGATCGGCTTGCCCTGAACGCATTTCAGGCCGGCCTCGATTACGTCGAACTTCGACGAGTCGATCATCACAGGCACGCGCGCGATGTCAGGTTCCGAGGCGACCAGATTGAGGAAATCGATCGTCGCCTGCTTGGAGTCCAGCAGGCCTTCGTCCATGTTGATGTCGATGACCTGTGCGCCGTTCTCGACCTGATCGCGGGCCACCTGAAGGGCGGCGGTGTAATCGCCGTTCTTGATCAGCTTGCGGAAGCGCGCGGAGCCGGTGACGTTGGTGCGTTCGCCGACGTTGACGAACGGAATGTCGGCGGTGAGGTTAAACGGCTCTAGTCCCGACAATCGCAGCAGCGGCGGAATCTCCGGCACGATGCGCGGCTTGTGCGGTGCGCAGGCGTTTGCGATGGCCCGGATGTGATCCGGCGTGGTGCCGCAGCAGCCGCCGACCACGTTGACAAGTCCGGCCTGCGCGAATTCGCCGACCAGCCGCGCCATGTATTCCGGGCTCTCATCATACTGGCCGAATTCATTCGGCAAGCCCGCGTTCGGATAGGCGCAGACCAGCGCATCGGCGACGCGGCCGATGTCGGCGATATGGGCGCGCAGGTCTTCCGCCCCTAACGCGCAGTTAAAGCCGATGGTGATCGGATTGGCGTGTTGCACCGAATACCAGAACGCTTCCGGCAACTGGCCGGAGAGCAAGCGTCCCGACTTGTCGGTGATGGTGCCGGAGATCATCACCGGCACATGGATGCCGCGCGCCTCGGAGATTTCGGCGATGGCGTAGAGCGCGGCCTTGGCGTTCAGCGTGTCGAAAATGGTTTCGACCAGCAAGAGATCAGCACCGCCGTCCAGCAGTCCGTTGATCTGTTCGCTGTAGGCGATGCGCAGGTCGTCGAAGGTCACCGCGCGGTAGCCGGGATTGGCGACATCCGGCGAGATCGACGCGGTGCGGTTGGTCGGGCCAAGCGCGCCGGCGACGAAGCGCGGCTTGCCGTCTTTCGCGGTGGCGCGGTTTGCAGCATTGCGCGCCAGCTTCGCGCCGTCGCGATTCAGCTCATAGGCGAGATCGACCATGTCGTAGTCGGCCTGCGCGATGGAGGTCGAGGAGAACGTGTTGGTCGCGACGATGTCCGCTCCCGCGTCGAGATAGGCGAAGTGGATGTCCTCGATCGCCTGCGGCTGCGTGAGGATCAGGAGATCGTTGTTGCCTTTGACGTCGCGGTGAAAGTCCTTGAAGCGTTCGCCGCGGAAGGCTGCTTCGTCGAACTGAAGCCCCTGGATCATGGTGCCCATCGCACCGTCGAGCACGAGGATGCGTTCGCGGGCAAGCGCGCGGAATTGGTCGGCGGTCGGAGATGTCTTCACGGTCATGGGATCACGCAGCTTTCTGCGCACCGCTGGGACGAATTCCCAGAAGGTGGCTGATGGCGAACACAAGATCCGCACGGTTCATCGTATAAAAATGAAAATTCTCGACGCCATGCTTGGCCAGTTTCTGCACCTGACCGGCGGCGACGGTCGCAGCGACCAGTTTGCGCGTTTCGGCATCGTCATCGAGGCCTTCAAATTTGTCGGCCAGCCAGGACGGCACGGTCGTCCCCGCACGGGTGACGAAACTGCGCGCCTGCTTGAAGTTGTGCATCGGCATGATGCCGGGCACCACCGGAATATCGATGCCGCGCGCGCGAACGCGGTCGAGGTAGCGAAAATAGAGATCGTTGTCGAAGAACACCTGGGTGATGGCCCGGCTTGCGCCCGCGTCCACCTTGGCTTTCAGCGCGTCGATATCGGCATCGAAGTCAGGGCTCTCGGGATGCTTTTCCGGATAAGCGGACACCGTGACGTCGATGTCGGGATAGCGCTTCTTGATGCTGGCGACGAGATCGGCCGATGTCTGGTAGCCGTCGGGATGCGCCGCGTAAGCCGTGCCGATGCCGGTGGTAGGGTCGCCACGTAACGCAACGATGTGTCGGACGCCGACGTCATGATATCGCGCGACCACGTCGTCGATGTCCGCCTTGGTGGCGGCGACGCAGGTGAGATGGGCCGCGGGCGTGAGCTTGGTCTCACCGAGGATGCGCGCGATGGTGGAGTGTGTGCGCTCACGGGTCGAGCCGCCCGCGCCATACGTCACCGACACGAAGTTCGGCGTCAGCGGCGCAAGCCGGTTGATGACCTCCCAGAGGTTGCGCTCCATCTCCTCGGTCTTCGGCGGAAAGAACTCGAAGGAAATCGCCGGACGCTTGTGCCCCGGTGTTTCGTTCGGGGCGGATGTTTCGCTCGTCACGCTTCTCAACTCCACATGTCGTAAGGCGGTGCGCGGGCCGGAATGGGCTGCGGCCTCCGCGGCGCGGTGTGCCTCCGTTTCGCCCTTTGGGCCGGACTTCGTCACCGTTTCGCCTTTACGAGCCAAAATAAGCGAAACCAGCCTTTTCCGACAGCCCATTCACTGGACTTTTGGTATGGGAAATTGCCCACTATAGCGCTTTGCTTAGAAGAAGCTTGATGCAAGGCGGGGTCAAGATGGCCACAAATCCGAGTATTTTGACCAATTCACCAGCATATTTTGAGATTTTGTAGCCAAATCCATCAAACGGGGGTGGGCAAAAATTCGCATGTTTGATCAATCTGTCATGTAGTTGCCCACCCTTCTTTGGCAACACGGCTGGGTGGCATGCACGGCAGTGGTTTGACGGGTGCCGGCGAGCCACTAGCTTGGGCCGCATGACCCCGCTTTCCATCCTCGACCTTTCTGTCGTCACCACCGGCACCAAGCCCTCCCAGTCGCTGCGCAACAGCATCGATCTGGCGAAGCATGCCGACCGCCTTGGTTACACGCGCTACTGGCTGGCCGAGCATCACAGCCTCTCGTCGGTCGCGTCGCCCGCACCCGAGATCATGATCGGACAGATCGCAGCGGCGACGCAGCGCATTCGCGTCGGCTCCGGCGGCGTGATGTTGCCGAACCATGCGCCGCTGATGGTCGCCGAACGGTTCAAGATGCTGGAAGCGCTGTTTCCCGGCCGGATCGATCTTGGACTCGGCCGCGCGCCCGGCACCGATCAAACCACCATGCACGCGCTGCGTCAGCGGTTCGATCCGCGCGGCGGCGATGACTTCATCGAGCGTTTGATCGAACTGACACTGTGGGAAACGCGCAATTTTCCCGAAGGCCACCCCTACAACAACGTCATCGCAATGCCGGACGATGCGCCGCTGCCGCCGATCTGGCTGCTCGGGTCGAGCGACTACAGCGCGCAACTCTCAGCGCAGGTCGGCATGGGATTCGCGTTCGCTCATCATTTCGCCTCGCACGATGCGGCCGACGCGATGATTCACTATCGCGCGCATTTCACGCCGTCGCATTGGCGAACCGTCCCGCATGCCATTCTGGCGATCGCGGTGATCATGGCCGAGACCGATGAAGAGGCGGATCGGCTGGCATCGTCGGCCGATCTCAATCGCCTGCTGCGCGACCGCGGGCAATATCGCCCGCTGCCAAGCGTCGAGGAGGCGCAGGCCTATCCGTATACTGACGCCGACCGTGTGAGTATCGCACGCAACCGCTCGCGGCTGTTCGTTGGCTCTCCGCAAACCGTGATGCAGAGCATTGCGCCGCTGATCGAGGCCAGCAAGCCAGACGAGGTGATGGTGATTACCGCGACCTACGATCACGATGCGCGCAAGCGTTCATACAGCCTGCTGGCGGAAGCGTTCGGAATCGGCAAACAGGCGGCGGCCTAGTTAGCCTTACTCCGCGCCCTTTTCCGTGAAGGCGACGCGGAAGGGATGTGCCGGATAGACGCCGACGATCCGCAATTCCTTTGAGAAGAATTTCAGTTCTTCCAGCGCATAGGCGAGGTTCTTGTCGTCGGGATGACCGTCGACATCGGCATAGAACTGCGTAGCGAAGAAATTGCCTTCCACCATGTAGCTTTCCAGCTTGGTCATGTTGACGCCATTGGTGGCGAAGCCGCCCATCGCCTTGTAAAGGGCGGCTGGAAGGTTGCGCACGCGGAAAACAAAAGTGGTCACCAGCGGGCCAGAACCTTGTGCAGCCCACAACTGCTCGCGCGCCAGGATCACGAAGCGCGTGGTGTTGTGAGCCTCGTCCTCGATGTCTTCAGCAAGAATGTCGAGACCGTAAATATCGGCGGCAAGACGCGAGGCGATCGCTGCGCGGCTCTTGTCGCCGTGTTCGGCGACGATGCGCGCTGCGCCCGCCGTGTCGCCCGCGACGATCGCCTTGATGCCGAGCTTGCGGATGATGTTGCGGCACTGCCCGATGGCGTGGACATGGCTTTCGACGGTCTTGATGTCTCCGAGCTTCGCGCCGCGCGGCCCCATCAACTGATGCCGGATCGGCAAAAACCATTCGCCGACGATGAACAATCCCGACTGCGGCAGGAGGTGATGAATGTCGGCGACGCGGCCGGCCAGCGAGTTCTCGATCGGAATCATGCCGAGGCTGGCTTCGCCTGACGAGATCGCCGCCAGCGCATCCTCGAAGGTCGCGCAAGGCAGCGGCGTGGCGTCCGGAAAGGCTTCCTGAATCGCGATGTGCGAATTGGCGCCGGGTTCGCCCTGAAAGGCGATTTTCATCGACTTGGTCATGATGCCTTGCCTGCCAGCATTTGCCGCGCGGTTTCGAGGTCGTGAGGCGTATCGACGCCCAGCGGCACCGTGTCAACCACCGTGACGTCGATCCGCATGCCGGCCTCAAGCGCCCGGAGCTGTTCGAGCTTTTCGCGGGTTTCGAGCGGAGAGGGCGGCAGGGCGACAAACCGCGCCAGCGCCTGCCTGCGATAGGCGTAGAGCCCGATGTGGTGATAGCGCGGGCCGTCTCCGTAAGGTGCGGTTGCCCGCGTGAAATACAGCGCTCGCAGCCGTGTTGTACTCAGGGGGGACCCGACCACTTTGACCACGTTGGGGTTGGTATTTTCTTCGTCCTTCCGGATCACCGCAGCCAGCGTGGCGATATCGACGCTGGCATCGTCAAGCGGCGCCAGCACGGCGCGAATGTCCTCAGGCGCGATGGTCGGCAGGTCGCCCTGAACGTTGATGATGATGTCGATCCCTCCCGCGCCGTCGATAGTCTGAAGCGCCTCGAAGATCCGGTCTGACCCGGAGGGATGATCCGTGCGGGTCATGACGGCTTCGCCGCCGTGTTGGGTGACGGCGCGGGCAATCTCAGGTGCGTCGGTCGCGACGATCACCCGGCCGATTCGCGCCGCTTCCGCCCGTCGCAGCACATGGACGATCATCGGCAGGCCGCCGACGTCGAGCAGCGGCTTTCCCGGCAGCCGGGTTGCGGCCATACGGGCGGGAATCAGCACCAGGGCGCGGGTTTCTGTCATTGGAGGCAAGCGGCTCGGATGGCCAAATTGGTGAGGAAATGACGGGTGTTTTCAAGGGGTCGCGCGTTTATACGGGTTGCCAGAAGGCAGGCAAACCGTTATCTCGATCCCGCTACCTGTATTGCGCTGCACGCCTGTTCCCGGTAGCAATTCGTGGCCGTTTCATGCGGCCAAACGTATCGACTTTCCGGCTAGGGCCTGATCGCAAATGGACTCCTTCGAACTCAACAAGATCATGGGCGCAGTGCTTGGCACCTGCCTCGTTCTGCTGGCGAC
This sequence comes from Afipia birgiae 34632, assembly GCF_000308295.2. Taxonomy (GTDB): domain Bacteria; phylum Pseudomonadota; class Alphaproteobacteria; order Rhizobiales; family Xanthobacteraceae; genus Afipia; species Afipia birgiae. Next base: position 261,651 of record NZ_HG326655.1, on the reverse strand, counting down.
CAACATGGCCGCCAATGCGATTTTCGCGCCAAAGAAGCTGGAAAAGCCCGGCTTTGAGATCGCGGTGAAGGAAGCGGAGGGCGCCGGCCCGGCTGCCGCCGCGGCGCCGAGCGAGCCGATTGAAAAGCTGCTTCAGACGGCCTCCGTTGAGAAGGGTACTGCCGCTGCAAAGAAGTGCGCGGCCTGCCACACCTTTGAAAAGAACGGCCCGAACAAGGTCGGCCCAAATCTTTATGGTCTTATTGACGACGAGATCGGCCACGGCCGTGGCGGGTTCAATTTCTCCGCCGCCATGAAGGGCAAGGGCGGCAAGTGGACCTACGACGCCCTCAACAAGTTCATCGCCAGCCCGAAGGGCTACGTCCCCGGCACCGCGATGGGCTTTGCCGGCATCAGCAAGGACAGCGAACGGGCGGATCTGATCGCCTACCTGCGTACGCTGGCTGATACTCCGGTGCCGCTGCCGACCGCCAGCAAATGAGCTTTCGGCGCGTGACCGAAATTTAATCCGAAAACGGCCAGGTTCGCCTGGCCGTTTTGCGTTGCAATTGCTGCTGTTTTCGAGCCGGACATTTCGCCGCAAAGAACGCTCCGCAACGGGCTGGCATCGCATCCAAAAACCGACATAATCGGCCAAGACGTTGCCTCGACACCCTTTTTCGACCAGCAACAGGAACTTTCAATTTGAGCATTTCCCGACGTGGCCTTCTTCAGAGCGGTGCGTTTGTTGCAGCGGTCCCCATGCTGAACGCGGCGGGGCTGACAACCGTCGGCCTCGCACAGGCTCAGGCCGCGCCGGAATGGAAACATGCTTTATCGCTGTTCGGCGACATCAAGTATCCCGCCGACTTCAAGCGTTTCGACTATGTCAATCCGGATGCGCCGAAAGGCGGCGTCGCCCGGCAGATATCGATCGGCACCTTCGATAATTTCAATCTCGCTGTTGCCGGCGTCAAAGGGACGATCGCGCCTGCGGTCGGGCTGATCTACGAGACCTTGATGGCGCGGTCGCAGGACGAGGCGACAACCCAATATGGTCTGCTGGCCGAGTCGGTTTCGCATCCCGACGATCATTCGTGGGTGATCTATCGTCTTCGCAAGGATGCGAAGTGGAATGACGGCAAGCCGGTCACCCCGGAAGACGTGCTGTTCTCGATGGAGTCGCTGAAGAAATACAGCCCGATGTATTCGTCCTACTACAAACACGTGGTGAAGGCGGAGAAGGTCGGCTCGCACGACATCAAGTTCACGTTCGATGCGCCCGGCAATCGCGAGCTTCCGACCATTGTCGGTGAATTGACAGTGCTTCCGAAGCATTGGTGGGAAGGCAAGGATAGCGAAGGCCGCAAGCGCGACATCGGCGCGACGACGCTCGAGAAGCCGCTTGGCTCAGGTCCATATGCCATCAAGGATTTTGTCGCTGGCCGATCCGTAACTCTGGAGCGGGTCAAGAATTACTGGGGCGAGAAGACGCCGACGCGGATCGGCCAGAATAATTTCGATGAGATGCGGTTTGAATTTTTCCGCGACACGACGGTATCGCTCGAGGCCTTCAAGGCTGACCAGGCCGACTGGATCATCGAGTCGTCGGCAAAGAGCTGGGCGACGGCCTATGATTTTCCGGCCGTGACCGAGAAGCGCGTCGTCCTTGAGGAATTCCCGATCAACGATTCCGGCCGGATGCAGGGCTTCGCCTTCAACATCCGCCGTGAACTGTTTGCGGACAAGCGCGTCCGCCGCGCCTTCAACTATGCCTTCGACTTCGAGGAAATGAACAAGCAGCTGTTCTACGGCCAGTACAAGCGCATCAACAGCTACTTCGAAGGCACCGAACTCGCCAGTTCGGGTGTTCCGGTTCAGAGGGAGTTTGAAATCCTCAAGGAGGTCTACGGCGAGATTCCGCCCGAGGTGATCGCCAAGCCCTACGAGAATCCGGTCGGCGGTGATCCCGACAAGGTGCGTGAAAACCGGCGCCAGTCGACACGCCTGCTGAAGGAGGCGGGTTATGAGGTCCGCGACCAGAAGCTCGTGGACAAGAACGGCAAGCAGGTTTCGGTTGAGTTTCTCATCGATAGCCCGCCGTCGGAACGCATCGTCCTGTTCTACAAGCCGTCGCTGGAGCGGCTCGGTATTGAGGTTACGGTTCGAACCGTTGATACCGCGCAATACCAAAATCGGCTGCGCAGCTTCGACTACGACATCGTCACGGAAGTCTGGGGGCAGTCGCTGTCACCGGGCAATGAGCAGCGCGATTTCTGGGGAACCGAGTCTGCTGATGTGCCCGGGTCGCGCAACACCATCGGAATCAAGAATCCGGTGATCGACAAGCTGATCGACAAGATCATTTTCGCGAAGGATCGCGAGACGCTTGTCGCTGCGACCAAGGCGCTCGATCGCGTACTGCTCTGGCACTACTACGTTGTGCCGCAATTCACCTACGGCTTCTCCCGATACGCGCGCTGGGATCGTTTCAGCCACGCGCCGCTGCCGAAATACGGCCGTTCCGGTCTGCCGACGCTGTGGTGGTTCGACAAGGACAAGGCCGACAAGATCGGCAGGCGTTCTTGACCGGCCTTTCGCGGCGGCGGGTTCTCGTTCTCGGCGGCGGCGCCATGGCTGCTGCATGGAGGCCGCTCACGGCAGTGGCTCAGTCGGATGTCGAGGCTGCCCCTGAATCCCACGGTATGTCGGCGTTCGGCGACCTGAAATATCCGGCGGATTTCTCCCGTTTCGATTATGTCAATGCCGAAGCGCCCAAAGGCGGCGTGTTCTCCACCGTGCCGTCATCGCGCGCCTACAACCAATCGTTCCACACCTTCAATTCGCTGAACAGCTTCGTCCTCAAGGGTGACGGCGCGGTCGGCATGGACCAGACGTTCGCCGCGCTGATGGTGCGTGCAGGCGATGAGCCCGATGCGATGTACGGTCTCGTCGCCCGCTCGGTGCGAATTTCGCCGGACAAGCTGACGTACCGGTTTACACTGCGGCCGGAAGCGCGCTTCCATGACGGCACGAAAATCACGGCGAAGGATGTGGCGTTCTCCCTGACGATCCTCAAGGAGAAGGGGCACCCCATCATCCAGCAGCAGTTGCGCGACATGACGAAGGCGGAAGCCAGCGACGACGCGACGGTGACGGCGACATTCGCAGCCAAGCGCGGCCGCGATGTGCCGCTGTACGTGGCGGGACTGCCGATCTTCTCGAAGACCTATTACGACAAGAAGCAGTTCGAGGAATCCACCCTCGATGTTCCGCTCGGCTCAGGACCTTACAAGGTCGGCCGCTTCGAGGTGGGGCGCTATATCGAGTACGACCGCGTCAAGGACTGGTGGGCAAAAGATCTGCCGGTGTCACGCGGCGCTTTCAATTTCGATGCCGTGCGGTACGAATTTTATCGTGATCGCGACGTGGCGTTCGAAGGCTTCACCGGCCGGAATTATCTCTATCGTGAGGAATTCACCGCGCGGATCTGGAACACGCGGTACGATTTCCCCGCCATCAAGGATGGCCGCGTCAAGCAGGAGAAGCTGCCTGATGATACGCCGTCTGGCGCGCAGGGCTGGTTTCTGAATACGCGGCGTACGCAGTTCAAGGATTCGCGGGTGCGCGAGGCCATGATCCAGGCGTTCGATTTCGAGTGGACCAACAAGACCATCATGTACAGCGCCTATGCGCGCACAGTCTCGCCGTTCCAGAATTCGGACCTGATGGCGGAAGGGCCGCCATCGCCGGAAGAGCTCAAGCTGCTGGAGCCGTTTCGCGGGCAGGTGCCTGACGAGGTGTTCGGCGCACCATTTCTGCCGCCGGTCACCGACGGATCGGGACAGGATCGCTCGCTGCTGCGCAAGGCATCGCAACTGTTGCAGGATGCCGGATGTGTCATCAAAGATGGCAAGCGCCGATTACCCAACGGCGATGCGTTCCGGGTCGAATTCCTGCTTGAGGAGCCTGCGTTTCAGGCCCACCACGCGCCCTACATCAAGAATCTGGGAGTGCTCGGCATCGACGCCAGCGTGCGGCTGGTCGATCCGGTACAGTTTCGCGCCCGTGTGGACGATTTCGATTTCGATGTCGCGATCCAGCGCTTCAGCATGTCGTCCACGCCAGGCGATGCGATGAGGACGTTCTTCTCGTCGCAGGTCGCGGACATCAAGGGATCGCAGAATCTGTCCGGCATCAAGAATCCCGCCATCGACGCGCTGATCGAGCGCATCATCTCCGCTGACAATCGCGACGAGTTGCGCATTGCTTGCCGGGCGTTCGATCGTGTGTTTCGCGCGGGGCGCTATTGGGTGCCGCAATGGTATTCGGCCAGCCATCGCATTGCCTATTGGGATGTCTTCGCCCATCCTCCGAACATTCCACGTTACGCCAACGGTGTCGGCGCGCCGGAATTGTGGTGGTCCGATGAGGCGAAAGCCAGGAAGCCTGAGCAGACCAAGCCTGACCAAGCCAAGCCCCAACAGACCAAGCCCGAGCAGGCGAAATAATCCATGAGCGCGTATATCGCCCGCCGCATCCTGCTGATGATTCCCACGCTGCTGGGCATCCTGTTCGTGTCATTCGTCGTGGTGCAGTTCGCGCCCGGCGGGCCCGTGGAGCGGGTGATCGCGCAACTGTCCGGCTCCGATACCGGCGCAAGCTCGCGCATATCGGGATCGTCCGGCGGCGACTTTGCCTCGCGCCCACAGGCGGGTGCGTCGGCCGATGCCGTCAGTTCGAAATATCGCGGCGCACAGGGACTCGATCCGGATTTCGTCAAGAGCCTCGAAAAGCAGTTCGGATTCGATAAACCCGCACCCGAACGTTTTGCATTGATGCTGTGGAATTTCGCGCGGTTTGATTTCGGCAAGAGCTATTTTCGCGATGTCAGCGTGATCCAGCTCATTCGGGAGAAGCTGCCGGTCTCGATGTCGCTCGGCATCTGGATGACGCTGCTGACCTATTTGATTTCGATCCCGCTCGGGATTCGCAAGGCGATCCAGGACGGCTCGAAATTCGATACCTGGACATCGGGCATCATCATCATCGGTTTCGCGATCCCGGGTTTTCTGTTCGCGATCCTGCTGATCATCCTGTTCGCGGGCGGATCGTTCTTCGACATCTTCCCGCTGCGCGGTCTGACTTCGGATGGCTGGGCGCAAATGCCGTGGTATCAGAAGATCACCGACTACTTCTGGCACATCACGTTGCCGCTGATCTCGATGGCGCTCGGCGCCTTCGCGACGATGACGCTGCTGACCAAGAATTCGTTTCTCGATGAAATCCGCAAGCAGTATGTGATGACCGCGCGCGCCAAGGGGTGCAGCGAGCGCCAGGTTCTGTACGGGCATATTTTCCGCAACGCCATGCTGATCGTGATCGCCGGTTTCCCGAGCGCATTCATTCACGCGTTCTTCTCGGGCTCGCTGCTGATCGAAACCATCTTTTCGCTCGACGGTCTCGGGCTGCTCGGTTTTGAAAGCGTGCTCAACCGCGACTATCCGGTGGTATTCGGCACGCTGTTCATCTTTTCGCTGGTCGGCCTCGTGGTCAATCTGATCTCGGATCTCGCCTATATGTGGATCGACCCGCGGATCGATTTCGAGGCGCGCGAGGTATGACGATCGCTTCTGCACCGCCGGTCGAGACCACGACGCTGTCGCCGATGGGCGAAGCCGTGCCGCCCTCGCGGCATCCGCTTGGCATCTCGCCGCTCAACCAGCGCCGCTGGCGCAATTTCAAATCCAACCGTCGTGGCTACTGGTCGTTCTGGATTTTCTCCCTGCTGTTCCTGATCTCGCTGTTCGCGGAGCTGATCGCCAACGATCGCCCGTTCCTGATCAAGTTCGACGGCAAGCTGTTCTTTCCGGCCTTCGTCACCTATCCCGAAACGGCCTTCGGCGGAGACTTTGAAACCGCCGCGGATTATCGCGATCCGTATCTGCAGAAGCTGATCAAGGAAAAGAGCGGCACGATTCTCTGGCCGCTAATCCGCTATTCTTATGGCACGCACAATCTCGACTTGCCGACGCCCGCGCCCTCGAAGCCGACATGGATGCTGACCGAAGCGCAATGCAAGGCGGTGGTCGAGAAGAAGGGAATGCGAGGCTGCCGCGATCTCGAATACAACTGGCTCGGCACCGACGATCAGGGCCGCGACGTGGTCGCGCGCCTGATTTACGGCTTCCGTATCTCGGTTCTGTTTGGCCTCGCGCTGACAATCATCTCATCGGTAATCGGCATCGCTGCCGGCGGCATCCAGGGCTATTTCGGCGGCTGGGTCGATCTGTTGTTTCAGCGCTTCATCGAAGTGTGGACCGCGATCCCGTCGTTGTATCTCCTGTTGATCCTGTCTTCGGTGCTGGTGCCCGGATTCTTCGTGCTGCTCGGCATCCTGTTGCTGTTCTCATGGGTGTCGCTGGTCGGCCTCGTGCGTGCGGAGTTTCTGCGCGGACGAAACTTCGAGTACATCCAGGCTGCGCGGGCGCTCGGCGTGTCGAACGGCACCATCATGTTCCGGCACCTTTTGCCGAACGCCATGGTGGCGACCATGACCTTCCTGCCGTTCATCGTGTCGTCCTCGGTGATGACCCTGACGGCGCTGGATTTCCTTGGCTTCGGCCTGCCGCCGGGTTCGCCCTCGCTCGGCGAACTGCTGTCGCAGGGCAAGGCCAACGTGCAGGCGCCGTGGCTTGGTTTTACTGGGTTCTTCTCGGTCGCGATCATGCTGTCGCTTCTGATCTTTATCGGCGAGGGCGTGCGCGACGCATTTGACCCGCGCAAGACGTTCAGGTGAGATCATGTTGGACACAATCAACCAGCCACTGCTCGATGTCCGCGATCTGTCGGTGGCTTTCCGCCAGGGCGGGAACGAGAGCACAGCGGTCGATCAAATCTCGTTTTCGATCGATCGTGGGCAATGCGTCGCGCTGGTCGGCGAATCCGGTTCGGGAAAATCCGTCAGCGCGCTGTCGGTTCTGAAGCTGCTGCCTTATCCGACAGCACATCACCCGACCGGAAGCATTCGGTTCAAGGGGCAGGAGCTGCTAGGCCTCAGCGAGAACGAGATACGCGGCATTCGCGGCAACGACATCTCGATCATCTTCCAGGAGCCGATGACGTCGCTCAATCCGCTGCACACCATCGAGGCGCAGATCGGCGAGGTGATCTATCTGCACAGCGGCGTGAAAGGCGCGGTCGCGCGGTCGCGAACGCTGGAATTGCTGACGCAGGTGGGTATTCCCGAGCCCGAAACACGTCTCGCCAGCTATCCGCACCAGCTCTCCGGCGGCCAGCGGCAGCGGGTGATGATCGCCATGGCGCTGGCGAACGAGCCGGATTTGCTGATCGCGGACGAGCCGACCACGGCACTCGACGTCACCGTGCAGGCGCAGATTCTAAAATTGCTTGCGGACATTCGCGAGCGGCTCGGCATGAGCATGCTGTTCATCACCCACGATCTCGGGATCGTGCGGCGCATCGCCGACACGGTCTGCGTGATGAACAACGGCAAGATCGTCGAGCAGGGACCGGTCGAACAGGTTTTCACGGCGGCTCAGCATCCCTACACCAAGGCGCTGCTGGCTGCGGAGCCGAAGCCTGACCCAGCACCGCCCCGCCCAGAGTCTCCGGTCGTGATGTCGTCTGACGATCTGAAAGTCTGGTTCCCGATCAAGCGCGGTTTGCTGCGCAAGACTGTCGGCCACATCAAGGCGGTTGATGGTGTCAGCGTGTCGGTGCGTCAGGGCGAGACGCTCGGCGTCGTCGGGGAATCTGGTTCGGGAAAGACCACCCTTGGTCTCGCCTTGCTGCGTTTGATTTCGTCGAATGGTCCTATCGTGTTTCTCGGCAAGGATATTCAGGGCCTGAAGTTCAAGGAGATGCGCCCGGTCCGCCGCGACATGCAGATCGTGTTTCAGGATCCGTTCGGGGCGCTTAGCCCGCGCATGTCTGTCGGGGATATTGTCGCCGAAGGGCTTGGCGTGCATCAGCCGTCGCTGAATGAAGACGAGCGCGAAGCGCGGGTTATCAAGGCCCTCAAGGATGTCGGGCTCGATCCGGCGACGCGCTTCCGCTATCCGCACGAATTCTCCGGCGGCCAGCGCCAGCGCATCAGCATCGCGCGCGCGGTGGTGCTGGAGCCGAATTTCGTGGTGCTGGATGAGCCGACCAGCGCGCTCGACATGCTGTTCCAGGCCCAGATGGTCGATTTGCTGCGCGATCTGCAGCGCAAGCGTGACCTGACCTACATGTTCATCTCGCACGATTTGCGGGTGGTCGCCTCGCTCGCGAGCAACCTGATCGTGATGCGGCACGGAAAGGTGGTCGAGCAGGGTGCTGCGGCGGATCTGTTCAAGAATCCGCAGACGGATTACACGCGTGCGCTGTTCGCGGCGGCGTTCAACATCGAAGCCGCGCCGAACATCGTGCCGGATCTGTAAACTCTTCTAGCTCAGCCGCTTGATACTGGTGACGTTGCTGCCGGCGGACTTGATCCGCGCGATGGCAGCTTGCGTCGGCTCGATGGCGGTCGCCATGTGATACGCGTTGGCGTGGACGATGGTGGCGCTGTTGCGAACGACGGCGACATGGCCCTTCCAGAAAATCAGGTCGCCGCGTTTGAGGTCATGCCACTGCGAAGGCGTCAGAGCCGTTCCCAGTGCCGCTTCCTGCATGTCGCTGTCGCGGGGCGCGGCGATGCCTGCGGCGGCGAGCGATGCCTGCACGAGACCTGAACAGTCGATGCCAAGGCTTGTGCGTCCACCCCAGAGATAGGGCGTACCGGCGAAGCGTTCGGCGACGGCGACAAAGTCCGCCTCGGTCGTGTCAAGCAATGCGACGTGGTGCACCGGCAGATAGTGGCGCTGGCTGGTGATGGCGAAGGTGCCATCGGTCTTGACGATTTCGACGCGTGCACCCAGCGGCAGGCTCTCGACCGGCGGGAGTTTGATCGAGGGCCCCGGAAACGCAAGTGTGCGCAGCGCCGTGACTTTATGCGTCGGCGTCGAGCGCGGCTGAACCAGCGCGGTGTCGGGAAGCCATCCGACATAGCCGTCGGCTTTGAGCTGGCCCCACGCCCATCCTTCCGCGTCACGATCGTAAATGGTGACGCGCTCGCCCTTCAGCGCTTCGGTGTCGAGCGCCGCTTCGTGCGACGGTTCGCGCCGGACCGGCACGATGGGATCGAACACCTCGAATTCGATCCCTTCGGCGAACCGCGCAGCGGTGACCTTGCCTTCAAGATGCTTTGCGGCGAGGTCCGGCCGCGCAGGTGTCAGCCTTGGATCAGGTTTTGGATCAGCCATAGCGCTCGCTCAAAAGCTTGTAGATGGCGCGTGCGGCCTGGCACTCGCCGCCTTCGGGACGTGCTGGCTTTGCTGATGGCGTCCAGCCGTAAATATCCACATGAAGCCAGCTCTTGGCGTTTTCGACGAAGCGTTTCAGGAACAGTGCGCAGGTGATCGATCCTGCAAACGCGCCGCCGGGTGCGTTGTTGAGGTTTGCGGCTTTGGAGTCGAGCCATGAATCGTAAGGCATCCACAACGGCATGCGCCACAGCGGATCGTTCTCGGCGCGGGCATGGCGCGCGACATCTGTCGCGAGCGTTTCGTCGTTGGTGTAGAACGGCGGCAGGTCCGGCCCCAGCGCGACGCGTGCCGCGCCGGTGAGCGTGCCGAGGTCGATCAGCAGATCTGGCTTCTCCTCGTCCGCCAGCGCCAGCGCATCGGCTAGCACGAGGCGTCCTTCTGCGTCGGTGTTGCCGATCTCGACGTTGACGCCCTTGCGCGAAGGAAAGATATCCAGCGGACGAAAGGCATTCCCCGCGACTGAATTCTCGACTGCGGGAATCAAGACGCGCAGCCGAACCTTGAGTTTGGCATCCATGATCATCTGCGCGAGCGCGAGCACGTTGGCCGCGCCGCCCATGTCCTTCTTCATGATCAGCATGCCGCTGGACGGCTTCAGGTCGAGGCCGCCGGTGTCGAAGCAGACACCCTTGCCGACGAGGGTAACCCTGGGGTGGGATGCATCGCCCCATGTGATGTCGATCAGACGCGGCGCCCGGGTCGAGGCCATGCCGACAGCATGAATGAGCGGAAAGTTCTGCTTCAGCAGGTCCGAGCCGACAATGCATGTATAGATCGCGCCGAACTTCTCGGCGAGCGCCTCCGCCGCCTGCGCGAGTTCATCCGGGCCCATGTCGTTGGCGGGCGTGTTGATCAGGTCGCGCGCCAGCGCAGCCGCCTCTGCCATGCGTGTGATCTCGGCCATATCAACGTCGCTCGGCGGGACGAGCCGCGCGCCGGGAGCATCGTTCTTGCGGTATCGGTTGAACCGATAGCTCCCGAGCGCAAACGCCAACGCCGCGAGCCGCGTGTCATGCGGGGCGTTGGCGAAGCCGTAGGTACCCGCCGGCAGCAGGCCGGGCAATTGTCCCGGTCGGAACAGATCGCGCCATTCGCTGGAGGCATCTTCGATCCCGAACAGGACATGGGCGAGCGAACCGTCTTCTGCAGGCAGCGCCAGATACTGGCCGGGCTTTGCCGTGAAGGCGTTGGCGGCGGCGAATCGCTGGGCGGTGGCGGGAAGCGTGGCGCTGACGGCGTCCCAGGTCGATTTGGAAGCAAATGTAATGGGAATGGGCTGGGCGTCGGTGGAACTTTTGAAAGCAGAGTGCATGGGCTTCCCGGATAGCGGTAGGGCGATATAGACAGCACTATAGCAGCGCAGCGCTCGCGCGCGGCAGGCTCAAGACGGTGTTTTTACATGCTCTTTTGAGGGGAGCGGGACTTTGTCCTGCTCGGGGATCGGCCACGGTTAACCAGACATTAGGGTTAACAGTCTATTGCTGGCGGCATCCGGCTTCGCCACCCTCGATCGCGAGTCCATGCGTCATGCGTCATCCATCTCATGTCACCCGATATCTTGGCTCAGCCGCAGTCGCAGCGATCCTCGCTGTGGGGCTGGCCGGGTGCCAGACAGCGCGCTCACCCGATGTCACCGGATCGCTGGATGCACGTGCGGAAGCCGGGCCGGGCGGCGTGGCACGCAATGAGGTCGAGACCTATGGCGAACGTTATCGCGCCAATCCGCGCGATGCGGCCGCCGCGCTTCAGTATGGCCAGTCACTGCGCCTGAACGGCCAGCGTCAGCAGGCTGCTGCGGTGCTGGAACAGGCGACCATCGCCAATCCCGGCAACAAGGCGCTGCTGGCCGCCTATGGCCGAGCGCTGGCAGACAACGGAAGCTTTCAACAGGCGTTCGATGTTTTGAAGCGGGCCCATACGCCGGCAAATCCCGACTGGCGCATCCTGTCGGTGCAGGGCACCACGCTCGATCAGATGGGCAACCATGACGAGGCCCGCCGCTACTATGCGAGCGCCCTGAAGATTGCGCCGGAAGAGCCGTCGGTGCTGTCGAACCTCGGCATGTCCTATATGCTTTCCAAGGATCTGCCGAAGGCGGAGTCCGTTCTTCGCAGGGCTTATAATCGCGGGTCGGCGGATAGCCGCGTTCGCCAGAATCTTGGACTGGTCGTCGGCCTGCAGGGGCGCTTCCCGGAGGCCGAGACCATCGTGAAGGCCGACCTGCCAGCCGATGAAGCGGAAGCAAACGTCGCCTATCTGCGGCAGATGCTCAGCCGCGATGGCCGGCAGCAAAAGACGGCTGCGATGGAGCCCGGCCGGTCATAGGCCAGCTGCGCTGATTTCATATTTCTTGTGGGTATGATCGAAGTCTGATGCAGCGAAAGCTGGAACGGAAATCCAGCCGACGCTTCGCATCACTTCATGTATTCTGAGACCTTGATGCCAGTAGGCCCGAGAATAACCACAAACAGCACCGGCAGAAAGAACAGGATCATCGGCACGGTCAGTTTCGGCGGCAGCGCGGCCGCCTTCTTCTCAGCTTCGTTCATGCGCATGTCCCGATTTTCCTGAGCCATCACACGTAGCGTCTGTCCGAGTGGCGTGCCGTAGCGTTCCGACTGCTGCAGGGCCAGACAGACCGACTTCACGCCTTCGGTACCGGTCCGCTTGGCGAGATTCTCGTAAGCCATCTTACGGTCCTGGAGGTACGACAGTTCCGCGGTCGTCACCGAGAACTCTTCGGCAAGGGGGATCGACTGGCTGCCGATCTCCTGGCTGACCCGGCGGAATGCCGCCTCGATTGACATGCCTGACTCGATGCAGATCAGCAGAAGATCGAGCGCGTCCGGAAACGCCCGCCGAATCGACAGCTGGCGTTTGGTGATCGCGTTCTTCAGGAACAGCATCGGCGCTTGCATGCCCAACCAGGTCGCGCCGATGCATATGCCGATTTTCATCGGGGTCGGCTGCTGCATGTTCGAAATCACGAATACATAGAGAATGGCACCGATCAAAAACAAGATCGGCATGACGAGACGGAAGAACAGGAACGTGATGTAAGGCGCCTGGCCGCGATAACCGGCCATGACGAGCTTCTCGCGGGCTTCTTCCTGGGCCACCCATTTACCGAGATTGAAGTCCTCGACGACCCTCTGCACAAGCTGTTTCGGCGACTGGCGCAGCGAGACTTTCTCGTGGCGGTTCAGCCGGTCGCGTTCACGCTGGCGCAGGCGTTCGCGCTCGCTGGCGACCGCCTTCATACGTTTGGCCAGACCTTCGCCCGCAAGCATCGGCGACACCACCGCGTAAGCAGCTGCCGCTGCGGCGATTGCCGACATCAGCATCGTCATGAACCGGATATCGTGGATTTTTTCGATGAGAAGATCTAGCAGCATGGCCCCTCATCAAAAATCGAAATTGATCATTTTTTTCATAACGAGGATGCCGGTCCCCATCCACAACACGCAACCGGCCAGCATCAGCCGTCCGGTTGGATGGGTCCACAGCAGCGAGATGTAGTCGGGCGTCATCATGTAGACCATAATCATCACGATCGGCGGCAGGGCACCGATGATGCCTGCAGAGGCCTTGGCTTCCATCGACATCGCTTGAATCTTCGCCGCCATCTTCCTGCGGTCGCGAAGCACCCTGGACAGGTTGCCAAGAGCTTCCGACAGGTTGCCGCCGGATTTGGTCTGAATCGCAATCACGATGCCGAAGAAGTTGGCTTCCGGTAGTGGCATTCTGTCGTAGAGACGCTGGCACGCCTCGCCGAGCGGCATGCCGATTGTCTGGGTTTCGATGATCGCGTTGAATTCGCCCCGCAGCGGCTCGGGTGAATCTGCTGCGACAACCTTGAGAGAATCGAACAGCGGGAGTCCGGCCTTGATGCCGCGGACGATCACGTCGACGGCATCCGGCAGAGCATCGAGAAATTTCGCCTCGCGGCGCTTCTTGAAAAAGCCAAGCAGCCAGCGCGGCAATCCGAAGCCAGCGCCAAGGGCAAAACCGAGCGCTGGTAGAAGCCCGACGCCGGTGAAGTAGGTCAAGACCATCACGACCGTGCCGAGGACAGCGGAGCCGACTGTGAATTGCTGCTTCGTCCAGTCCACACCCGCCTGGGCAATGCGGGTTTCCAGCGACACCTTCTTGGACTGAGCAAGCCGCTGCTCCAATTCCTTCATCGATTCTTCGACCTGCACGCGGCGAGAGCGGACCCGGTCGTCGACGCGGAGCGAAGGATCTGTTCGTGCGAAGGATGCGCGGCGCTTCTCGGCCTGATTCTCACCGGACAGCAGCGGATAGACGAACACCCAAGCGAGCCCGCCCACGGTCACTGTGGTGAGGAAAGCTAGCGCCAGCGCCTGCATGTCCATGGCGCGTTCCCTATATCTCAGCGACTTCGGCCGCGTCGAGCGCGGCGGCAAGCCGCTTTTCCTCGCCGTAATAGCGGGCACGGTCCCAGAATCGCGGACGGCCGATCCCCGTCGAGCGGTGCCGGCCGATGATATTGCCGTTCAGGTCTTCGCCCATCAGGTCGTAGATGAAGATATCCTGGGTGATGATGGTGTCGCCTTCCATCCCCATCACTTCGGTGATGTGGGTGATGCGACGCGAACCGTCGCGCAGGCGGGCCGCCTGGACGACGACATCAATCGATGCGCAGATCATCTCGCGAATGGTGCGCGACGGTAGCGAGTAGCCGCCCATTGTGATCATGGATTCCGCGCGGGACAGCGCTTCGCGCGGGTTGTTGGCGTGCAGCGTTCCCATCGAGCCATCGTGGCCGGTGTTCATCGCCTGCAACAGGTCGAATGCCTCGGGTCCGCGGACTTCGCCGACGATGATGCGTTCTGGCCGCATGCGCAGGCAGTTTTTGACCAGATCGCGCATGGTGACCTGGCCTTCGCCCTCGATATTGGGCGGTCGCGTTTCAAGGCGCACGACGTGCGGCTGCTGCAGTTGGAGTTCTGCGGCGTCCTCACAGGTGATGATCCGCTCGTCTTCGTCGATGTAGTTGGTAAGGCAGTTCAGCAGCGTGGTCTTGCCAGAGCCGGTACCGCCGGAAATCAGTACATTCGCGCGACAACGCCCGATGATCTGCAGGATCTGTGCGCCCTCAGGCGTAATCGCGCCGAACTTGACCAACTGATCGAGCGTCAGCTTGTCCTTCTTGAATTTGCGGATGGTCAGTGCCGGACCATCGATCGCCAGCGGAGGCACGATTGCGTTCACGCGCGAGCCGTCGGCGAGGCGCGCGTCGCATATCGGCGAGGATTCGTCGACGCGGCGGCCCACCTGGCTGACGATGCGCTGGCAGATGTTGAGAAGCTGCTGGTTGTCGCGAAAGCGAATACCGGTCTTCTGGATCTTGCCGCCGACTTCGATAAACACGGTGCCGGCGCCATTGACCATGATATCGGCGATGTCGTCGCGCGCAAGCAGCGGTTCAAGCGGCCCATAGCCCAGAACGTCGTTACAAATGTCGTCAAGCAGCTCTTCCTGCTCGGCGATCGACATCACGATATTCTTGATCGCGATGATCTCGTTGACGATGTCGCGAATTTCCTCGCGCGCGGACTCGACGTCGAGTTTCGCAAGCTGGGCGAGGTCGATGGCCTCGATCAGCGCCCCGAAAATTGTTGCCTTGACCTGATAATAGCTGTCCGAGCGCCGCGTTTCGACAACCGGGGTAGGCATGGGCGGCCGGGCAGGCGCCAGCGGAGGCGACGCAATGCTCGCCATCGCCAGCCTCGCGGCCGCGGGCGCTGCCTCCTGCCCACGGTCCGGGGGCTGAACCGCCCGGACGTCGGCTTCTGATCCGCTACGCTTACCAAACACGGTGATAACTCCACGCGATAGTCTATTTGGCCCGCAGTTTTCCGAGCAAAGGCGCCAGGATCGAAATGCGCGGCTTCTTGGCTTCGGCGCGGCCGGTCAGGCGCTGTGCAATCTGCAAGAACATTTCGGCAGTCCGGTGATTGGCCGCGATCTCCGCGATCATCTGACCGTTGTTCGCTGCCGCCCCGAAAATCTGCGGCTCGAACGGAATGGTCACGATCGGCTGGCTCTCGATGGCCTTTGCGAACTCGCTGGTGTTGATTTCGGGCCGTTTCGGAACGCCCGCCTGATTGATGCAGTACAGCGGCGGCCGGTCGTTGGGGCGCGCGGCTTTCAGCGTGTCGAACATGTTCTTGGTGTTGCGCAGATTGGCGAGATCGGGGGTTGCGACGATCAGGATATCGTCAGCCCCGACCAATGCACGCTTGGTCCATCCGGACCACTGGTGCGGAACATCGAGCACAATGCAGGGCATTGTCGTGCGCAGCGTATCGAAAATCGAATCGAATGCCTCAGCCCCGAAATCATACACGCGGTCTAGCGTTGCCGGCGCGGCGAGCAGACTCAGATGATCGGTGCACTTGGACAGCAGGCGATCGACGAACGCGGTATCGATGCGATCCGGAGAAAAGACCGCGTCGGCGATACCCTGCGGAGGGTCCTGGTTGTAATCGAGACCGGCCGTTCCGAAGGCAAGATCGAGATCGGCGACGACCGAATCCAGCGCGAGGTCGCGCGCGATCGCCCAGGCGACGTTGTGCGCCACCGTGGAAGCACCGACGCCACCCTTAGCGCCGACGACGGCAATGATGCGCCCGACAGCCTTGGCTTCGGGCACCGAAAAGAGGCCACAGATCGAACGAACGATGTCGAGCGGCGCGACTGGCGCGATGACATAGTCGCTGATGCCGCGCCGCACGAGTTCGCGGTACAGCACGACATCGTTGACGCGGCCGATCACGATGACCCGGGTGCCGGCGTCGCAAACCGTTGCCAGCTGGTCGAGGCCCGAAAGAATGTCGTTGCGGCCTTCGGTTTCCAGCAGGATTACGTTCGGGGTCGGCGCGGTACGGTAAGCCTCGATGGCCGCAGCCATGCCGCCCATTTGAATCTTGAGATGAGCCTTATCCAGCCGCCGGTCTTCGCCGGCGGACTGCACAGCCGCTGCGGTCTCGACGGTTTCGCAGAATGCCTGAACGGACACGCGCGGCGCCGGCGCGATGTGTTCCTCTGCGGCGGAAGAGCCGGTCCCGTCTTCCTGGTCTTGGCGCGCGTAACTAATCATTTGCCCACATTGCTGATTTGGTTTTTGTCTGGATCAGGATAGTTCGTGGCAGTGCTTTCGCCCCTGCGATACTTGTCCAGCACGACTGTCCGCCGGCCGGTATAGGCTGGGGTCTCTGAGCGCGGCTGAACCAGATCCGATGGATTGGCGACCATGGCCGCGAGATTGCGCTGCTGTGCGCAGCCGAAATTGTGGTAGGGGCGATTGTCGAGATAGCCCTTGTTCTTGATCGAGGGGCCGAGGTCTTCCGGCCACGTGCCGCACGGACCGGCATCCGCCGTGATCCGCGGATAGTTGACGCGGATGGTCGCAAACAACCGGGGATCGGCCGGGCGATAGTTTCTGACGGTGATGCCGCGCGGCGGCACGCCGGCCGCAGCCAGGATGGCCTTGATCTCGCGCAATGAATCGGCGGCAACACGGGCATTCGGCGAGTTCACCGGCATGTCGATGACGATCCCGCCCGTGCCTTCGCGCAACCAGGTTTCCGCAACGCCCGCGATGTCCGAGCGCTGTATCGAGGTAAGTCCGCCACGCCCGTGACCGACGAAGACTTCGGTCGCGCGATTGGCCTCCTGGATCACGATTGGATGGCGTTGGCGATAGTCGTTCGGAACGCTGCCGGTCACGGTGTCCTGGCTCGTATGCGTGCAGGCTCCCAAAGCGGCGGACGCCCCGAGGAGGGCGGCTGCGATCCGCATGCTGTGCTTGAGATCGGGTACTCGCTTTGTCATCGATACTGTCCTTGTCCGATCTCAGTCGGTGATGAAGCCGTAAGAGCCGCGGTACTTGCGGGCCGGTTCAACGCGGCCGGGAACGCCGTAGATGCGATTGATAGTGCCGAGCAGATCGGCCTGCGGATCAGACGAGTCAGCAAATCCGTCGTCCGGTCGCGAGAGGTCCTTCTGCGCGA
Source organism: Afipia birgiae 34632 (assembly GCF_000308295.2). GTDB lineage: Bacteria > Pseudomonadota > Alphaproteobacteria > Rhizobiales > Xanthobacteraceae > Afipia > Afipia birgiae. The sequence continues at coordinate 244,262 of NZ_HG326655.1, read as the reverse complement.
CAGCGCGAACCACATAGGGGGTCACCAGCACCATCAGCTCGGTATTGTTGTTGACGAAATCACGGCTGCGAAACAGCGTTCCCAGCACGGGCAACTGTGACATTCCGGGCAGACCGCTGATCGCCTGCTTGGTCTGCTCCTTGATAAGACCTGCCATCACCATCGAGCCGCCTGACGGAATCTCGAGTGTCGTGTCGGCGCGATTCACCTTGATCGCCGGGATCGTTGTGCCGCTGATGGACACCGAGTTTTCCTGCGACAGTTCGGACACTTCGGTGCTGACGCGCAGGCTGATGCGGCCCTCGCTCAGAACGACCGGGTTGAAGCCGAGCGCGATGCCGAACTTCTTGAAAATAATCTGCGTCGTACAAACGCGCGTATTGGGATCGCACGAATTTCCGCCAGGCACGGGGAATTCGCCGCCGGCGAGGAAGTTGGCGGATTCACCCGAGATCGCGGTCAGACTAGGCTCCGCAAGAGTTCGGATGACTCCGGCGTTTTCCATCGCACGCAAGGTCGCCTGTACCGACGGAACGACACTGCCGGTGGAGGTTATTGTCTTGCCAAAGCTGCCGATCGCGCTGTTGCCGTCCACAAGAGCACGGCCGTTTGCCGTGAACGGGTTTGTATTGTTAAAATTCACGACGGCCGTGCCGTAATTCATCGACGCGGAAAGATCGACGCCGAGCTGCTTGATGATGTTTCGTTGCACTTCCGCGACGGTGACCTTGAGCATGACCTGATCGCGGTCGCGTACGGTGATGCTGTTGACGACCTTTTCCGCGCTGCCGGCGAGGCGAGCGGCAAGATCGGCCGCCTGCTGTGCCTCGACGGGGCTGGCAGCCGAACCCGACAGGACGACACCGTCGCCGACGCCTTCGATCCGGATGTCGGACCGCGGAAACGATTGTTTCAGCGCGGCGCGGACGCCGTTGAGATCGCGCGTCACGGCGATATCGTAGGCGGCAATCTGCTGACCTGCCGAATCAAAGAAGATGATGTTGGTCTGACCGACGGCGGCGCCGATGATGTAGGCCCGCTGGGCCGAACGAACGACTGCGTTGGCGATCTTGGGGTCCGCGACGAGGACGTCCTTGACGTCCCGCGGCAGGTCGATCACGACGGATTTTCCGATGCCCAGTGGCAGGAAGCGAGCGTTCAACTGGCCCCCGCCGGATGCTGCGACCGCAGGCGTGCGGTAGTCGCTCGCGATTACCGGCGACAAAACCGGGTTCAGCGTCAGCGCGGAAACAGCTGCAAACGACAGGGCGCGCACCAGGAAGGTCCGCACAGGTGCCTGATGTCCCTCTCGCCTCATCTTCCAAGTCCCCTCGATCACTTTCGCGTCGTCATTGTTGTTGAGGCGCCGTAGCGAACTACGTTGCCCCTGTCGCGCTTGCCGGCTTCATCGATGTTGTCGTTGGTGGCGCCGACGAGGCTCCGCAATGCAAGCGACAACTTTCCGGCCTGCCGTGCACGGGCCAGCGCTTCCGCCTGTTCGGGCTGCAATTCGAGCGTCGCGGTCTCGCCCAGCGCAATATCGCTGCGGGCGACGAGAACGTCGGTGGTGTCCATCGTGACGGGGGTTTCAACCTGCTTCGGACTGGAACCGCTTGCAGAATGTGCAGCAGTGCCGCCGGCGCAGACAGCAAGGGTCAGGACGACAATCCGCGCGGTATTCATCTTACGCTTCACTTTCCACATCACGCCGCGACGGTCCCGTCGCTGTGGTCGGATTTGACCAGCTAAACGTCAAAGCATGGTTAATGAGGCGTATCTAAATCGCGTTAATAAGAGGTTGCGGTGATTTGGCGGTCGCAAATCCACGTTGTTGCCGAAGCGCGATCGGGTGAGCTAGTGCCCGATGAAGCGCGTCAGGTCGACGGCCTTTATCCATTCGGTTTCGGGGTAGATCACCAGCGCGCCGAGCGCGAGGGCGATGCCGTAGGGGATGCCGGTGTCCTTGTGGTGAAGCTGCAACAGCCATTTCTGCGAAAGAAGGGGATAGGGCAGCGGCCATTGCCGAAACTGGAGTATCAGGAGCGTCAGGACGCCGCCGAACAATGATGCGTAGATTAGGTAGCCCGCGAGCGGCGGGAAGCCGAACCACAGGCCAGCCGCGGCTGCGACCTTGGCATCGCCACCGCCCATCCAGCCAAAGGCGAAGCAGGCAAAGGCGACGACGAGCACCGTCAAGCCGGCTCCGACATGCATCGCAATCTCGGACAGCGGCATGCCGCTGAAACCTGCAAGAGCAAAGAATCCGCCCACGAGCAGCAGCGAGACGCGGTTGGGGATCGTCATCGTGAAGAGGTCGCTCGCCGCAGCGAAGGCCATCAGTGCCGGGAACAGGAAGATGCGCGCAAGGTCGAGGATCATGGGTTTGCCGGGGTCTGTCGGAATTGAGCCGCGGGAACTCGGTCCGAATAGCGACGCCGCAGGCTAACCGGCAGAAATGAACAATCTTGAAACGGAGCGCTACCAGATGCTGGCTATCCGGAACAGCGCTGCGAGCGAGGCCAGCACCAGCGCCGCGCAGACCAGCCGGGCGGGTTCATCGCCGGACAACGGCGTGAGGATGGATCGGGAATTCGTATGTTTCTCGGCGGGCGACGGCTTCATACGCTTACGGAGCTTTACTGAGATCGGTCCAGGCATAGAAAAGGGCTTCGGTTTCCCGAAGCCCTTTGTTCAAAGAAAGCCCGAGAGCTTACTTGATCGAGCTGTTGACGGCCATGAACTTGGTGTTCAGCGTGGTGCCGAGGGTGTTCACGGCGGTGATGATCGCGAGTGCAATGCCGGCAGCAATCAGGCCGTATTCGATGGCGGTGGCGCCGGATTCGTCCTTGACGAAGCGAGCAACGAGCTTGGTCATCTGTAACTCCATTTGTACACGTGGCTGTAGAACTGTGGCCGTTGCGGGGGCGGAAGCCACCGTGACCATGAGGTGAACCTACGCAGGAGGAATTGCAGCGCAGTTAATTCGATTGCCGAAAGCCTAGGGTATCGGCCTCTTCTTGAGGACGGTAAATGCCGGTTTAATGACACCGCAGAATGTCGGAGTGACCAAACATTGGTGTGCTCGGTCGCGATATTCTGTCGATCGGAAATGACCCCCTTCGTTGACTGCAGGATGGATCAAGCCGCCCGAAAGGCTGTCGGCCCTGGTGGCGGGGCCGCTGATCGGTCCAGATGCAAAAAGGCTTCGGTCTCCCGAAGCCTTTGAAGATTGCAGATTGTCTAATTGAACAGCCGCTTACTTGATCGAGGAATTGACGTCCGTGAACTTGGTGTTGAGCGTAGTGCCGAGGGTGTTCACGGCTGTGATGATCGCCAGCGCAATGCCGGCGGCGATCAAGCCGTATTCGATTGCAGTCGCGCCGGACTCGTTCTTGAGAAAGCGGGCAACAAGCTTTGTCATCTCTGTCTCCGTTTGCACATGTGACTGTGGAACTCTGTCGCGGGGCGGAACCACCGCGACCGGAAGGAACCTAGGGATGAATGTAATTTGAGGTAGTTAATTTGATTGAATAAAATCAGGGGCATTGTCCGTGTCTCGTCGACGGGTAAGTTCCTGCCTAACGAGATACCGCAAATTGTGTGGAACCCGGACCGTACTGTCCGATCGCCGGCTGAAGATCCGGGCCCGTTTGCAGTTCATTCATCAATTAACGTCAGATTTGCCATGTCGCGCCGGTTGTGTTCGGCGCCGAGTGTGTTGCGTATGAGAGTAAATTTATGAATAGGGCGCGAGTTGTCGTATTGGCGATCGCCGTCGTAGCGGGTGGCGCTGCCGCCTACCTGGCCAGTGGTTCGAATTCTGCGCTGCCCCCTGCTGCGCAGGTTGTCCAGATGGAGACCACGGACGTCCTGGTTGCGCGCAGCGATATCGGCCTTGGCCAGCAAATCACGGCGGATGACTTGCAGTGGCAAACCTGGCCAGCGACTACGGCAAGTTCCAGCTTTATCCGCCGCAGCGATCGCGCTGATGCGGCGTCCCAGCTTGCAGGCTCGATCGCGCGTTCGCCGATGCTGACCGGAGAACCGATCCGCGAGACAAAACTGGTCAAGAGCAACGGGTCCGGCTTCATGGCAGCGATCCTGCCGAGCGGAATGCGCGCGGTTTCGACCGAAATCTCACCGGAAACCGGTGCGGGCGGCTTTATCCTTCCGAATGACAGGGTCGATGTCATTCTTTCGCGCCGCATGAAAAACCCCGATGGCGCGGGAGCAGACATTTTCAATTCGGCGGCCATCCTGAGCGATGTACGCGTTCTGGCGATCGATCAAACCGTCGAGGAAAAGGGCGGCCAGAAAGTTGTCGTGGGCAAGACGGCTACGCTCGAGTTGAAACCCCGGCAGACGGAAGCGTTGGCGCAAGCCCGCCAGAGCGGAACATTGTCGCTTGCCCTCCGCAGCCTTGTGGACGCTCGTCCCGGTGCGAAGTCGGCCAAAGATGATGAGGCTGACAAGGTCGTGACCATCTACCGTGGAACCAATCGCGATACGATAAGCTGCTCGCCGAGCTGTAACTGATCGCGATTGCGGAGATGCGGTCTCCAAGCTCGATTCGGTTAACATCCGGTTAATGCCGGCTCGTATGTTGTTCGTATCCGGCGCAAGCATTCGACAATCTCTGTCGTCTATTCTCGGCGGTAGTTACTTCCGCTGTCTCCCGAGGATACCCCCATGCGTCCGTCCGCGACGTCCTTGACCGCGCTCAACAAGGCACTGCGCCAGTTTCGCCGTGACCGGCGAGGATCGGCGGCCGTCGAGTTCGCATTCATCGCTCCGCTTTTCTTCGTCCTACTGTTTGCGATCATGGAAACGGCGCTGGTTTTTTTCGCATCCCAGGTTCTGGAAACGGGTACCCATGATTCCGCGCGATTGATGTACACAAACCAGGCCCTGAACGCTGGCATGACGCAGTCTCAGTTCGAGACGGACGTCTGCAACCGTGTCAAAGTGCTGTTCACCTGCGGCGCGTCGTCTGGAAGCCCAAACCTTACGATTGTTGTGAAGGCTTACGCTCCGGGTGCCGCAATTCCACCGGCTGATCTTGCTGTGCCCATCGCAGGGGGAGTTTTCACCGGCAAGTCCGCATATGCGATGCCGAACCCTGGTGATACCGTTTTGGTTCGCACGTTCTATCAATGGCCGCTGTTCGTCACCGGACTTGGCTACAACATCGCAAATCTTTTTGGATCTGGTGGATCGAACCAGCAACGGTTGTTGGCGGCGTCGGCCGCGTTCCGTGTCGAACCAAATGGCTCATAAAATGATCAGGACATCACGGATCGTGTATCGCAGCCGGCAGTTCGTTGCTCGCTTTGTGCGAGATAAACGGGGTGTGGCAGCGGTGGAATTCGCGTTCATCGTGCCGCTGATGCTGGTGCTTCTGTTCGGGATGATCGATACGTCGAGCGCTGTAGCAGTCGACCGCAAGGTGACAATTGCCGCGCGCACGATATCCGATCTTGTCTCGCAAGCGACGCAGGTGAAGGATGCGGACCTCGAAAATTACTTCGCGCTGGGCGCTGTTGTCATGACGCCTTACACCGTTACGTCGACGACGCTGAAGCAGAAAATTACTGCGGTCAACATCGATGCAACGCAGAAGGCAAAGGTTGCCTGGAGTAAAGTAGCCAGCGTGACCAGCGGCGTTGCCAACGTCGCCGATGATACGGATACTCCCACGGATATGGTTGTCACGTCGCGGATTCCGCCCAATCTTCTTGTCGCGAACACGCAGTTGATCTGGAGCGAGGTCACCTACAACTTCACACCAATCACCGGTTATGTCATGGGTACGGCCGTCATCCCGCTGTCTGAGCAAACTTTCACGCGACCTCGCCAATCCGCCAAGGTCGACTACACCAGTTGATCGCCGGATTGCCTGGTCGGCTCTTCGCTCGACATCTGGCGTCAAAATATAAGCGTGTAACAAAAAAAGGCCGTGCGATCCGCACGGCCTTTTGATTTTTTAAGTCGGTCCTTGAAATTCCTTGCAGCGTGAGCTGCGAAAATTTCAGTTAACCGGCGGCGCGGAGATTGTCGGCCGACGACTTGCCCGAACGGCGATCGGCGACGATTTCGTAGCTGATCTTCTGGCCTTCGCGCAGCGTTCCCAGACCAGCGCGCTCGACGGCGCTGATGTGAACGAATACGTCGTTGCCGCCGTCGTCAGGCTGAATGAAACCGTAACCCTTAGTCGCGTTGAACCACTTCACTGTTCCCATGCTCACGCAGGTAGTCCTTCTCAAGATAGATATAGTCAAAGCCCACGTCTAAATGGGCTGGTGAGATCGAAATTTGGATGAGGTCGTCAGCGTCTAAACCGGCTGTACCGGTGGATAGCTATGTCGTCCGGCCGAAGATCGATCAGCGGATATTAAGTGAAAATGGCCCCTAAAACAATCCTGACGTGCGCGGATTTTTGATACCCGCGCGACGTGCCGAATGTGAGCAGGATCGCGCATGACGTGCGCGATCCCGTGATGTGGGGAGGCTGTTACCTGCGGCGGAATTGGCCGCGCGGCGGGGTCCCGCGGGGAGGACCGCTGCCGGCGCGCTCGTCCTTGTGCCGGAAAATCAGGCGGCCCTTTTCGAGATCGTAGGGTGACATTTCGATGGTCACCCGGTCACCCGCCAATGTCTTGATGCGGTTTTTCTTCATCTTCCCGGCGGTGTAGGCGACGATTTCGTGTCCGGCATCAAGCTGGACGCGATAACGCGCATCGGGAAGAATTTCGGTCACCAGCCCTTCGAACTGGATCAACTCTTCTTTGGCCATAGGGGTCTCCAAGTCCTCTAATTACGTATCCAATAATCCGACTACGAGCGCTGTGGGCGCTGGTTGCGCTTGGGTTGGTTCTGCGCCGGGCGGCTTTCACGGTGCAGGAAAGCGACCCCCTGAATACCCTCACCCTTGGCATTTTGCGATGGCCGAGATTGCTCATGACGGCCAGCTTCGTGCCGGTCGGACTGCGGCATGCCCCCGCCGGGACGGCGGCGGCGGCGCGGACCCTGCGATCCGGGCGCCCCGTCGTTCGAACGCGGGTTATGCCCATGGCCTCCGGAACGAGCCTGACGATGCTGGGCGGGAGCGGCCGCGGCAGGGCGTTGCTGATGTCCCGGCGTGCGGCGATCCTCCTTCGGCAGGGTAACGCGGATCAGCTTTTCGATGTCGCGCAGATAGCCAAGCTCCTCGCCGCCGGCCACCAGCGAAATCGCGGTGCCGTCCGCCCCGGCGCGCGCGGTGCGGCCGATGCGGTGGACGTAGGTTTCCGGAACATTGGTCAGGTCGAAGTTGATGACATGGCTGATGCCGTCGACGTCGATGCCACGGGCGGCGATGTCGGTGGCCACCAGCGTGCGGATGTCGCCGGTGCGGAACGCCGCCAGCACGCGCTCGCGGTGGTTCTGGGACTTGTTGCCGTGAATGGCTTCGGCGGGGATGCCTGCCTTGACCAGACCCTTCACGACCTTGTCGGCGCCATGCTTGGTGCGGGTGAAGACGAGGGCGCGATTGACGGGTTCGGACTTGAGAATCTGCGCCAGAATGGCGGGCTTCGCCGAGTGGTCGACCTGCAGCACTTTCTGGGTGATGCGCTCCACCGTGGAGGCCACCGGCGTCACCGCAACGCGGGCGGGGTTATGCAGCATCTGTTCGGCGAGGTCGGCGATGTCCTTCGGCATGGTGGCCGAGAAGAACAGGGTCTGACGCTTCGCCGGAAGCTTGGCGACGATTTTGCGGATGTCGTTGATGAAACCCATGTCGAGCATGCGGTCGGCTTCGTCGAGCACCAGAAATTCGACCTGTCCGAGTTTCAGGGCATTGCCCTGGACCATGTCGAGCAGACGTCCGGGTGTCGCCACCATGACATCAATGCCCTGCATGACGGAACGGACCTGACGGCCCATCGGGACGCCGCCGATCGCCAGCGCCGAGGTCAGGCGGATGTGCCGGCCGTAGGCATTGAAGCTTTCGAGGATTTGGCCGGACAGTTCGCGGGTTGGGCTCAGCACCAGCACGCGGCAGGTTTTCGGCTGCGGCTTGATGCGGTTTTCCATCAGGCGATGCAGGATCGGAAGCGCGAACGACGCGGTCTTGCCGGTTCCGGTTTGCGCAATGCCGATCACGTCACGGCCGGTGATCGCGATGGGAATGGTTTGAGCCTGGATGGGGGTGGGCGTGACGTAATTTTCTTCTTTAAGAGCACGCGAGATTGGATCGGCAAGGCCGAAATCCTGGAAGGAGGTCAAAAGGGTATCTTTCTATGAGTCATGGCGCGCGCCCGACAAAGGTCGGGTGCGGGCGGGTGTCGGAGACACCCGCGTGTCTGGGGCGTCGGTTTTGGTTAGCTGAAGGGGCAAGCCAGAAACCGTTTGACGGGATCAGTACACGCGGCTCGCAGAGACCCGATGATTCTCAAGGTCGTGCGCACCGTATGGAACAGGAACACGGCGCTTTCAAGGTGAAATCCGTTTGGATGAACCACGGACAGGTCGCGAGGCCACGGCGGGCCGGTGGATTCTGATCTCGCAGACATGCATCAATTTTAGCCAGCCAATATTTTGTGCTCACTTTTTGTGCAAATGCCAAAGAGAGCATCAGCTTGGCTGCTTAACTGCGAGGCAGCGAAAATACACTTTAAGGGTCATTGTAATTTTCTTATTTGATATCAGATAGTTACGTAATTTAGCGCCATGGCATAGTTCTTGCGATTCCCTTAACGCCGGCGGCCGGTGGGCCGTCGCAGAGCGTTTCACGTCTGCGTCAGGGAGATGACATCGCATGACTACGCATTTCAGCAGCGTTGCAGTTGCACCGTTCAGCCGCCGTAAATGGCTGGCCGCAACTGCAGGTCTTTTTTTGGGTCTCGCCACGGTCGGCGGGGCAAAGGCGCAGGAGACCATCAAGGTCGGCGTCCTTCATTCGCTTTCCGGAACAATGGCCATCAGCGAAACCACGCTGAAGGATACGGTGCTTTTCCTTATCGATGAGCAAAACAAGAAGGGCGGCGTTCTCGGCAAGAAGCTCGAGGCCGTCGTTGTCGATCCGGCGTCGAACTGGCCGCTGTTCGCGGAAAAGGCCCGCGAACTGATCACCAAGGACAAGGTCTCCGTGGTGTTCGGCTGCTGGACCTCGGTGTCGCGCAAGTCCGTGCTCCCGGTGTTCAAGGAACTGAACTCGATCCTGTTCTACCCGGTGCAGTACGAGGGTGAAGAGAGCGAGCGCAACGTGTTCTACACGGGTGCGGCGCCGAACCAGCAGGCGATTCCTGCGGTCGACTATCTCGCCAAGGAAGAGAAGGTGCAGCGCTGGGTTCTGGCCGGCACCGACTACGTCTATCCGCGCACCACCAACAAAATACTTGAAGCCTATCTGAAGTCGAAGGGCGTCAAGGCCGAAGATATCATGATCAACTACACGCCGTTTGGTCATAGTGACTGGCAAACGATCGTGGCCGACATCAAGAAGTTCGGTTCGGCTGGCAAGAAGACGGCGGTGGTCTCGACCATCAACGGCGACGCCAACGTTCCGTTCTACAAGGAGCTTGGCAACCAGGGCATCAAGGCGACCGACATTCCGGTCGTTGCGTTCTCGGTCGGCGAAGAAGAACTCGCCGGCATCGACACCAAGCCGCTGCTCGGCCATCTCGCCGCCTGGAACTACTTCCAGTCGATCAAGACGCCCGAGAACGATGCTTTCATCAAGGCCTGGCAGGCCTACACCAAGAATCCGAAGCGCGTGACCAACGATCCTATGGAAGCGCACGTGATCGGCTTCGACATGTGGGTGAAGGCTGTCGAGAAGGCCGGTGCGGTTGACGCCGACAAGGTGATCGATGCTCTTCCCGGCACCAAGGCCAAGAACCTCACAGGCGGCGTATCGGAAATGCTTCCGAACCATCACATCACCAAGCCTGTGTTCATCGGCGAAATCAAAGGCGATGGCCAGTTCGACGTGGTGTGGAAGACGCCTGGCCTCGTTGCAGGCGATGCCTGGTCGAAGGAGCTTGATGGCTCCAAGGACCTGATTGGTGACTGGGTCGGCAAGAAGTGCGGCAACTTTAACACCAAGACCAACAAGTGCGGCGGTCAGGGATCCTGACCTTGTCACGCGGCGTGACGCATCCAGGATGCACCACGCTCTGACCTGAAACGATCGGAAGGCGGCGGCAGTCGCCGCCTTCCTCTTACCTCTGCCGGGGTTGTCACGTGTTTTCCTTATTCCTTTGTCGCTGCCGTGCGGCGGCTATTGCGCTAATATTCACTATCGTCTCGGGCGTGCCAGTGCTGGCTGGTCCCTTTGAAGACGCCGTCACGCAATTCGCCAACGATTCATTTTCCGATACCGAGGCCGCTGTCGGAGCGCTCGCGACAAGCGGCAATCCGCTGGCGTTTCCGATCATCGACGCCCTTCAGGAGGGCCGTCTGTTGGCCGATCCGCAAAGCAAGAAGGTCTTTGTCAAGGACAAGAGTGGCAGGATCACCGACGCCGCGACTGGCGAGGCTGCGACTGCGCCGTCCGGTGCGGTCGCCGTGCGCCTCAACAATCGCCTGCGTCGCACGGTTGAGGCCGCACTCGGCGGACTGACGCTGTTGTCGCCGGACCCCGCCAGGCGCATTCAGGCCGCGCAATCGGTTTTCAAAAGCCACGATACGGCGTTCCTGCCGGTGATCGAAGGCGCCTTGCAGAAGGAGACCAACAGCGGAGCAAGGCGCGCATTTGCCGAAGCCAAAGCTGCGATTGTGCTGTTCGACGCGAAGGCCTCCGAAGCCGACAAACTTGACGCGATCTCGGTGATCCGCGAGCGCGGCGATCAGGAAGCGCTGGCCCTGCTAACCGGCTTGTCGTTCGATCCGTCGTCGGCGCTTGGGCGCACCTCTGCCGCCGCGATCAGTTCGATTCAGAGCAAGCTTGCGATCTGGGCGACTGCGCAGAACGCATGGTACGGCCTGTCTCTCGGCTCGGTGCTGCTGCTGGCCGCGATCGGCCTTGCCATTACCTTCGGTGTGATGGGCGTCATCAACATGGCGCATGGCGAGATGGTGATGATCGGCGCTTACGTCACCTTCGTGGTGCAGGAAGTGATCCGCACAAGTTATCCGGGCCTGTTCGACTACTCGCTGCTGATCGCGGTGCCGCTGGCTTTCCTCGTGGCGGGGATTATCGGCGTCATCATCGAGCGCACCATCATCCGGTTTCTTTACGGCCGACCGTTGGAGACCCTGCTCGCGACATGGGGACTGTCGCTGGTTCTTCAGCAGGCGGTGCGGACCATGTTCGGGCCGACCAATCGCGAAGTCGGCAATCCGTCCTGGATGAGCGGCGCGTTCGAGATCGGCCAGATGACGATCACCTACAATCGGCTCTGGATCGTCGTGTTCACCATCGCGGTGTTCTTCATTCTGCTCGGCATGCTGCGCTTCACCAGCCTCGGGCTTGAGATGCGCGCCGTCACCCAGAACCGCCGCATGGCGGCGTCGATGGGCATCGCGACCTCGCGGGTCGATGCGCTGACCTTCGGTCTCGGCTCCGGCATCGCGGGCATTGCGGGCGTGGCGCTGTCGCAGATCGATAACGTCAGCCCCAATCTCGGCCAAAGCTACATCATCGACTCGTTCATGGTGGTGGTGTTCGGCGGCGTCGGAAATCTCTGGGGCACGCTGGTCGGCGCGCTGACACTCGGCATGGCGAACAAGTTCCTCGAGCCTGTCGCGGGTGCGGTGCTTGGTAAGATCGCCATTCTGGTGCTGATCATCCTGTTTATCCAGAAGCGGCCGCGCGGTCTGTTCGCGCTCAAGGGCCGGTCGGTGGAAGCATGACGCCGTATGTTCTCACCCGCTCGCTCAACAAGAGCGCGACGATCTTCCTGCTGATCGTTGCGGCGGTCGGCGTTCTCGTGCCGTTGTCCAACCTGCTGCTGCCAGCCGCGTCGCCGTTGCAGGTGCCGACCTACCTGATGGCGCTGTTCGGCAAGTATCTCTGCTACGCCATTCTCGCGCTTTCGATCGATCTGATCTGGGGCTATTGCGGTATTCTCTCGCTCGGCCACGGCGCGTTCTTCGCGCTCGGCGGTTACGCCATGGGCATGTATCTGATGCGGCAGATCGGCTCGCGCGGAGTCTATGGCAATCCGGTGCTACCGGACTTCATGGTGTTCCTGAACTACAAGGCGCTGCCGTGGTACTGGTACGGCTTCGACATGTTCTGGTTCGCGGCGCTGATGGTGCTGCTGGTGCCGGGACTCTTGGCCTTCTGCTTTGGCTGGCTCGCATTCCGCTCCCGCGTCACCGGCGTGTACCTCTCCATCATCACGCAGGCGATGACCTATGCGCTGCTGCTGGCTTTTTTCCGCAACGACTTCGGCTTTGGCGGCAACAACGGCCTGACCGACTTCAAGGATATTCTCGGCTTCAATGTGCAGGCGCAGGGGACGCGCGCAGCGCTGTTTGTCCTGTCATGCCTCGCGCTGGCTGTGGCGTTCCTGATCTGCCGCGCCATCGTGACCTCGAAGCTCGGCAAGGTGCTGATCGCGATCCGCGATGCGGAGTCCCGCACGCGGTTCCTTGGCTACCGCGTCGAGAACTACAAGCTGTTTGTGTTTACGCTGTCGGCCTGTATGGCGGGCGTGGCCGGTGCGCTGTATGTCCCGCAGGTCGGCATTATCAATCCCGGTGAATTCGCGCCGGCCAATTCCATCGAGGCGGTGATCTGGGTCGCGGTCGGTGGACGCGGTACGCTGATCGGCGCGGCACTCGGCGCCATCGTCGTCAACTACGCCAAGACCGTGTTCACGTCCGGCGTCCTCGCGCCGTACTGGCTGTTTATGTTGGGCGCACTGTTCATTCTGGTGACGCTGCTGCTGCCCAAGGGCATCGTCGGCACCGTCAAGGATTGGTGGGCTGGCCGGCAGGAGCAGCTTGCGGCGGATGAGGCGAGTGCGGCGGCGGAAGACGGCGTCACCAAGCCCGGCCTCAAACCAGGTCCCGCGGAGTAAGGCACATGAATGTCATGGATACCCGCGCCACTTCGGCCATGCTCTATCTCGACGGTGTGCATGTGTCATTCGACGGCTTCCACGCCATCAACAACCTGTCGCTGACCATCGCGCCGGGCGAGATGCGCGCCATCATCGGCCCTAACGGCGCAGGCAAGACCACAATGATGGACATCATCACCGGCAAGACCAAGCCGGACGAGGGCGATGTGCTGTTCGACGGCATTGTCGATCTGACACGGCTCGATGAAACCCAGATCGCCGAACTCGGCATCGGTCGCAAATTCCAGAAGCCGACGGTGTTCGAGAGCCAGACCGTCGAAGACAACCTGCTGCTGGCGCTGAATGTGGATCATCGCGTGCGCGGTACGCTGTTCTGGCGCGAGACACCGGACGAGAGCGAGCGCATTGAGCAGGTGCTGGAGACGATCCGTCTGAAGGATTCACGCTATCGTCTCGCTGGCGCGCTGTCGCACGGACAGAAGCAATGGCTCGAAATCGGCATGCTGCTGGCGCAGGACCCGAAGCTGCTGCTGGTCGACGAACCGGTGGCTGGCATGACCGATGTCGAGACGCATCAGACCGCTGAACTTCTGAAGGAGATCAACAAGGAGAAGACGGTGGTCGTCGTTGAACACGACATGACGTTCGTGCGCGAACTGGGCGTCCGCGTCACATGCCTGCATGAAGGTTCGGTTCTCGCGGAGGGCACGCTCGATCAGGTGTCGTCCAATGAGCGTGTCATCGAAGTGTATTTGGGACGTTAGCGCATGATCCCGAAAGGTGATCGCCGGTTTTCGGGCGAGATCATGCGCAGAAAGTAAGACAAATGCTGGATGTAAAAAACATCACACTCTATTACGGCGCGGCGCAGGCGCTGCGCGGCGTCTCGCTGGGGGCCGAACCCGGCAAGGTCACCTGCGTGCTGGGGCGTAACGGAGTCGGAAAAACCAGTTTGTTGCGCGCCATGGTCGGGCAGTATCCGATCAAAGACGGTTCGATTACGTTCGACGGAGCCGACATCGGAGGCCTGAAGCCTTATGAGCGTGCGCGCAAGGGCATCTCGCTCGTTCCTCAGGGCCGCGAGATCTTTCCATTGCTGACGGTCGAGGAAAACCTCAAGACCGGCTTTGCACCGCTGAAGCGCGACGACCGGACCATTCCCGACGATGTCTTTTCGCTGTTTCCTGTTCTGCAGACAATGCTCGGGCGCCGTGGCGGCGACCTGTCCGGCGGGCAGCAACAGCAGCTCGCCATTGGCCGTGCCCTGGTGATGCGGCCGAAGCTCCTGCTGCTGGACGAGCCGACCGAGGGAATCCAGCCGTCCATCATCAAGGATATCGGCCGCGCCATTTCCTATCTGCGCAGCTTGGGCACCATGGCCATCGTTCTGGTCGAACAGTATCTCGACTTCGCCTGCGAGCTCGGCGACAATTTTGCGGTCATGGATCGCGGGGCGGTTAAATACACTTGCGACCGCAGCAATCTCGATCCCGCGGAGATCAGCCGCCAGATGGCGCTGTGACGGGATCGAATGGTCTGAACTGAACTGGCAGGCTGATGCAGAGCAGAACCATATCGTCGCCGGCGGAGATTTTCGCGGCCAACCGGGCGGTTGGTGCAGTCAAATTTGATGTGCATGTGAAGGACGGCGCGACGCGGCGGCGTGGACTGCATGAAGCCGGCTCCTTGCGCGTGCGGTTTCCTTCGCCGGAGCAGCAGGGACTTTCCGCCGTCTTCGTCAATACCGCCGGCGGCATCGCAGGCGGCGACCGCTTCGACATCGATATCGCGGCGGACGCAGGCGCGCATCTGACCGTGACCACGGCCGCTGCTGAGAAGGTTTATCGCTCCCATGGGCCCGATGCCTGGGTCAATATTGCGCTGCGCGCTGGCGCCGAAGCGCGGCTTGCCTGGCTGCCGCAGGAAACCATCCTGTTCGATCAGGCCCGCGTGGCGCGGAAGATTGATATCGATCTTGCGCAGGATGCCGCGCTTTTGCTGTGCGAAATCGTTGTGTTCGGGCGCGCGGCGATGGGCGAACGGATGACCCGCGGAAGCTTTGTCGACCGCTGGCGCCTCCGGATCGGCGGCAAGCTCGCCTTTGCCGAAACCATTCGGCTCAATGGCGACATTGCCGCGAAGCTCGCCAGCCGCGCAGTGGCGAACGGTGGCGTCGCCATCGGCACGGCGCTGATTGTGCCGGGTGACGAATCCATCGTTGAGCGCATACGCGAGATGTCCGGTGCATTTGGTGCGGAGGTCGGTGTCTCGGCATGGAACGGATTTGCAATGGCGCGCTTCTGCGCACAAGATGCAGCAAAGCTCCGCGCCGATATGATGAAAGTTCTCGGATGTGTGAGTCTCTCGGGCTTTCCGAGACTCTGGCTCAACTAAGCTCAACTTGCTGATCGGGTACTGAACGCATGAATTTGTCCCCCCGTGAAAAAGATAAGCTCCTCGTTTCGATGGCGGCGATCGTCGCGCGGCGTCGTCTCGAGCGCGGCGTCAAGCTCAATCACCCGGAAGCTATCGCGATCATCTCGGATTTCATCGTTGAAGGCGCGCGCGACGGCCGCACCGTGGCCGAGCTGATGAAGGCCAGCGCGGAAGTCATCACGCGTGAGCAGTGCATGGATGGCATCGCCGAGATGATCCACGACATTCAGGTCGAGGCGACATTTCCCGACGGGACGAAGCTGGTGACAGTGCATGAGCCGATCAGATGAACGGGTGTGGGCATGAAAAAAGCCATCGACGATCCGGTGATGTTCGGTCTTGAAAGCCCCGACGATGTATTGGCGACTGCAGAGCACTTTTACAATGAATGGTACAACGGTGGCTTGTCCCAATTCTTCTCGAACTGGTTTCCCGGTGACGCTCAACTCGTTCCGGAAGCGTTGGTGATTATAGGTGCGCCGGAGGCTGCGAGCGTCGTCAGGTCTGCTATTGCATTGATGGGGCCGTCGAGCGAATGGCAGAACCAGGGACATGCAGCGTTGATCGAATATCAAACTCATCCGCTCGCAGCGCCGCTTTGGGATCTTAGTGGAAAGATCGATAGTGATCGCCTTTGGAAGCTGATCGAAGACTACGAATTGAAATTGAACGAGGCCGAGGATGATCCCGGCAGTGAGGACAAACCATGATCCCCGGTGAACTCTTCATCAAGGACGGCGATATTGAACTCAACAAGGGTCGCAAGACCGTGACCCTGACGGTGGCGAATACCGGCGATCGGCCCATTCAGGTCGGTTCACACTATCATTTCTTTGAAACCAATCCGGCGCTGAAGTTTGAACGGAAGAAAGCACGCGGCATGCGGCTCGACATTGCTGCCGGCACCGCGGTGCGCTTCGAGCCGGGACAGACGCGCGAGGTCAACCTTGTTGCGGTGGCAGGCAAGCGCACGATCTATGGGTTTCGCGGCGACGTGATGGGAAAACTATGATGCAGACGTATGTCGGTGGCTGCCAATGCGGCAAGGTCCGTTATGAGATGTCCGGCGAGATTGGCGATGTCATCGCGTGCAACTGCTCGCGTTGCGGCAAACTGGGAACGCTCCTGACCTTCGTTCCGGCGGAGAACTTCAAGCTGCTGTCGGGTGAAGATGCGACGACCCTGTACAAATTCAACAAGGGCGTCATTCAGCATCGCTTTTGTGCGACGTGCGGGGTCGAGTCCTTCGCAAACGGCAAGGCCCCGAATGGAGCCGAGATGGTCGCGGTCAACGTCCGTTGTCTCGACGACGTCGATATCGATTCCCTGAGCGTGAAGAAATTCGACGGCAAGTCATACTGAAAGATCAGTCACCGAAAGATTAGTCATGGCCACCAGAATTTCCCGTTCTGTCTATGCGGACATGTTCGGTCCGACCACCGGCGACCGCGTGCGCCTTGCCGATACGGATTTGATCATCGAGATCGAAAAGGACTTCACCGTCTACGGCGAGGAGGTGAAGTTCGGCGGCGGCAAGGTGATCCGCGACGGCATGGGCCAGTCACAGGTCACCAATCGGCAGGGCGCGGCGGACACTGTCATTACCAACGCGCTGGTCGTCGACCACTGGGGGATCGTCAAGGCCGACGTGGCGATCAAGGAAGGCTATATCTCCGCCATCGGCAAGGCTGGCAACCCCGACATCCAGCCCGGCGTGACTATCGTGATCGGTCCCGGCACCGACATCATCGCGGGCGAAGGCAAGATCCTCACTGCCGGGGGCTTCGACAGCCACATCCATTTCATCTGCCCGCAGCAGATCGAACACGCACTGATGTCCGGCGTCACCTCGATGCTGGGCGGCGGCACCGGCCCGTCGCATGGCACGTTCGCGACCACATGCACGCCGGGACCGTGGCACATGGCGCGGATGATCCAGTCGTTCGACGCGTTTCCGGTCAATCTCGGCATTTCGGGCAAAGGCAATGCCTCGCGTCCTGCCGCGCTGGTGGAGATGATCAAGGCTGGTGCCTGCGCGCTCAAGCTGCACGAGGATTGGGGCACCACGCCGGCCGCGATCGACAACTGTCTTTCGGTCGCTGACGACTATGACATTCAGGTGATGTTGCACTCCGACACGCTGAACGAGTCCGGCTTCGTCGAAGACACCATCAAGGCCTTCAAGGGCCGCACCATTCACGCTTTCCACACCGAAGGTGCGGGTGGCGGCCATGCGCCGGACATCATCAGGGTCGCAGGCCTGAAAAACGTGCTGCCGTCGTCGACCAATCCGACGCGGCCATTCACGCGCAATACCATCGACGAACATCTCGACATGCTGATGGTTTGTCACCATCTCGATCCGTCGATCGCGGAAGATCTGGCGTTTGCCGAAAGCCGCATCCGCAAGGAAACCATTGCGGCGGAAGACATCCTTCACGATCTCGGCGCGCTGTCGATGTTGTCGTCGGACAGTCAGGCGATGGGCCGTCTCGGCGAGGTCATCATCCGTACATGGCAGACTGCCGACAAGATGAAAAAGCAGCGCGGCTCGCTGCCGGAAGACAAGGGTAAGGACAACGACAACTTCCGTGTGAAGCGTTATATTGCGAAATACACCATCAATCCGGCGATCACGCATGGTGTCTCGAAGCTGATCGGCTCGGTCGAGAAGGGCAAGATGGCCGACCTCGTGCTGTGGTCGCCGGCATTCTTTGGCGTGAAGCCGGATCTCATCGTCAAGGGCGGCTCCATCGTAGCAGCCCCGATGGGCGATCCGAACGCGTCGATCCCAACGCCGCAGCCGGTGCACTACCAGCCAATGTTCGCGGCCTACGGCAAGTCGCTGACCGCGTCGTCGGTGGTGTTCACGTCCAAGGCAGCTATTACGGGCGGGCTCGCTAAAAAGCTGGGCATCGACAAGAAGCTGTACGCTGTTTCAAACACCCGCGACCGAATCTCGAAGAAAAGCATGATTCACAACGGCGCAACGCCAAACATCGAGGTCGATCCCGAAACCTACGAGGTGCGCGCCGATGGCGAATTGCTGACCTGCGCACCCGCGGAGGTGCTGCCCATGGCGCAGCGGTATTTCATGTACTAGGGTCCACCCGACATCAAGAAAAACGCTGGGAGGATGCCTTGATTTACGTTGTTGCGACTTTGACCATCAAGCCTGAGACGCGTGCGGACATGATTGCCGCGGCGAAAGCCTGCATCGCCGAGACCCGCAAGGAAACTGGAAACATCGCTTACGATCTGCATGAGAGCGTGACCGACCCCACCAAGCTGGTGTTCGTCGAGCAGTGGGAAAACGCCGAAGCGCTCGTGCCGCACCGCAAGGCCGAGCACATGAAGACGTTCGGGCGTGTCGTTGTGAATTGCCTCGCCGCGCCGCCGAAGATCGAGGTTATCACGCCGGCGAATGTGGAGGTCCGATGATCTACGTCGTCGCCACCACCAAGGTGAAGCCTGAACACCGTGCCGCCTATGTCGCCGGTGCAAAGGACTGCATCGCCGAGACGCGCAAGGAGCCGGGCTGTATTGCCTATGATCTTCACGGCAGCGTGTCCGACCCCGATACGTTTGTGTTTGTCGAACGGTGGGAAAGTCATGATCACCTCGCGGCGCATCGTCTCACGCCGCACCTGAAAGCGTGGCGCACGCTCTCGGGATCGTTCAAGGCATCGCCGACCAATATCGAAGTCATTATTGGCGGCGAAGTGCAGAAGCTCACGTCATGATCCGCGCGACGCAGGTGTTCCCGCAGGTTCGCTGGACCGAGGCCGCCGCCGATACGGTGGTCCTCGGCTTCGACGACCGGCACCGGCGGCGGATGGCGATGACCGGCACGCACGGGCTGGAATTCCTGCTCGACTTGCAGGAGGCCGTCGCGCTCCGCGGCGGCGATGCGCTGGTGTTGGAAGACGGGCGGCTGATCGAGGTGGTCGCTGCGCCCGAACCGCTGGTGGAAATTCGCGGCACCGATCCGCACCATCTCGTGCGGATCGCCTGGCACCTCGGCAACCGGCATCTGCCGACGCAGATCGTCGGCAAGGGTCTTCGCATCCGCCGCGATCATGTGATCGAAGACATGGTGCGCGGCCTCGGCGCACGCGTGATCGTCATCGAAGCCCCGTTCGATCCCGAGGGCGGCGCCTACGCTGGCGGCGGCCATGCCGCGCATGATCACGACGATCATGGCAGTCACAAGCACGGCGACCACGATCATGGCAAACATGATCATGGTCACACCGAGCACGGTCACGATCACAAGCATCACGATCATGCGCATGATCACGGCAAGCACGACCACGATCATCATCACGGTCATTCCCATGCTCTTGAGCACAAATGATCACGGTCAGGGCGGCCTTGCGTCCGAGGCAGAAGAATCGGCTGCGCTGTTTCGGCTGATGACGTGGCTGTCGCCGTCGTTTCCGGTCGGCTCGTTCTCCTATTCCAGCGGCATCGAGTGGGCCGTCGAGGCCGGTGACATCGCCGACATGACGACGTTACAGCAATGGCTAGCGGCCATGTTGTTGGAGGGCGCGGGCTTCTGCGACGGCATATTGCTTTGCCACGCCTACCGGGCTGCGTCCGCGATGGACGGGCCGATGCTGAACGATGTCGCCGAACTCGCGGCGGCGTTCGTGCCGTCGCGCGAGCGGCATCTCGAAACCACCGCGCAGGGCCGTGCCTTTGTCGAAATCGCCCGCTCAGCCTGGAATTGCGAGGCGCTCGACCTCCTAGCATCGCATGTCGCCGGGCCGGTTGCCTATCCCGTCGCCGTCGGCGTGCTCGCGGCGGGGCATCGCATTCCACCTGCCCTGACGCTCCATGCCTTTCTGCACGCGACGACATCGAACTGGATTTCGGCCAGCGTGCGGCTCATTCCGCTGGGACAGACCGACAGCCAGCGCGTGCTGGCCGCCCTTGAGTCCGTGATCGCGGCGACGGCCGAAAAATCGTTCGATGCATCGCTGGATGATCTGGCGAGCGCGACGTTTCGCGCCGATATCGCCAGCATGCGTCATGAAGCGCAGTACACCCGGCTGTTTCGGTCTTGAGAGAGGTTCTGCCATGAGCACCAGCATGAACGGCCCGCTTCGCGTCGGCATCGGCGGTCCGGTCGGGTCCGGCAAGACGGCCCTGATGGATCTGCTCTGCAAGTCGATGCGCGAACGCTACGAGATCGCGGCCATCACCAACGACATCTACACAAAATGGGATGCGGAGTTTCTGGTCCGTTCGGGTTCGCTGACGCCGGATCGCATTGCGGGTGTGGAGACGGGCGGTTGCCCGCACACGGCGATCCGCGAGGATGCCTCGATGAATCTCGCGGCGGTGGCCGACATGCGGGTCAAGTTTCCCGATCTCGATCTGGTGCTGATCGAATCCGGCGGTGACAATCTGGCGGCGACCTTCTCGCCGGAACTGGCGGATCTGACAATCTACGTGATCGACGTCGCAGCCGGCGACAAGATCCCCTCCAAGGGCGGGCCCGGCATTACGCGGTCAGATCTGCTGGTGATCAACAAGATCGATCTGGCGCCGTATGTGGGGGCATCGCTCGAAAAAATGGACACCGATGCGAAGCGGATGCGCGGCGAGCGGCCATTCGTCATGACCAACCTGAAGAAGAGTGAGGGGCTCGATCGGATTATCCGCTTCATTGAGGCGAAGGGTGGCCTTCAGGCATCGGTTCCGGAGAGGGTTAACTAAAGGAACACCCGGCGTTCCTGCACAGCCGCTACGTCATGCTGCATTGATATTGTCAGGAACGCTCGTGGGGGCAGGGGTGTTAGCCCTGCATGAAACGGTCACTCGTCATAGCCCCCGGCAGAGACTATAGCGGCGTCTTTCTTGGCGCGATTCTGATTGGGATCGTCGTGGTGGTCCTCGGTCTGGTCATGGTGGCCTAGCCGGCCTGTCGACGCGGCGATACGCGGGGAGGTGGCGCCGGATTTACCATGACGGCCGACAGGTATATTTTCCGGTCGCTGGAACCATCTGGCAGCACTTACATTAATCCATTCGCGACACATTCTCGGGCCGTGCCGGCGGGTTGACCGGCGATCCGGCAGCAGCAGAGTATTCATGACGACCAGTTCGGTATCCGCGTACGACAACCATTTCCGCCGGGCCAGCCTCACTGGCCCGAGTTCATTTTCATCCCCTATCGCTTTCGAGTAAGTGCGTGCTCCGGCTGGGTCTCATCATCGGGCTGATGGCGATCATCGGAGTGCTGGTCTCCGGTCTTGCGGCCATGAAGGTCTACGATCAGGAACTATCGATCGCCCGGATCGATCTGGCGCGCTCGGTCGACACTCATGCCAGTCTGGTTCAGGAGCGGCTGAGCGAGCGTGAACTGCTGGCCCGGGTCGCGGTCGGGTTGTTTCGCTCGCCCTCGGTCAACATGGCCAATGCACTGCAGCCGTTGCGGTCGTCGATCTATGCCTTCAAGACCGATTTTCTCGTCGCAAGCTGGGTGGCTCGCGTTCCGCGCGCCGATTTCGGTCGTGCGCAGAACGAGCTGAAGGTTGCCGGTTTCCCCAATCCGGTGCTCCGGAACGTCGATGATACGCCGTTGAATCCGGCTGCGGTGCCTGATCCGGTGACGGCCATAATGGATGTCGAGCCGCAGAACGATGAAACCAGGGCGTTCGTCGGCCGCGTGCTGAACAATCACCCGGTAATCATGCCCATGCTCAATCGTGCGGTGGAGGAGGGCAGGCCGGTGTCGTCCGACCCCTTCGTGCTGCTGCGTGTCGGCGGCCCCATGGGCATCGTGCTGGCGTCGCCGGTGCGGACGGACACCGGCGCCAGCGTGGCGGGCTTTCTGACGATTTCCTACCGGTTGGCGCCCTTGATGCTCACCAATGACGATCTGTCACTGTTCTCGGTGGCGCTGCGCGATCCGCGCAACGCATCGGATAACCTGACCTCCGATGCCGAAGGCAACGTGACATCCGTTCCGCTGCTGCTGGACGCTGACAATCCGCCGCTGTTGCGCGTCGTTTCATTCGGCGCACGGGACTGGACGCTGATTTATTACGCCAAGACCAACCCCGCAGCACGGGCGCAGGAGATCGCCGGCATCGTGACGCTGATCGGTGTGGCGCTGACCCTCATTCTCTGCGGCCTGTTCGGATATGTGTCCTACAACAACATTCGCCTCAGCCGCGAAATCCAGACCCGTATCGATTTCGAGCGCCGGCTGACCGCCGTCATCGACGAACTCAATCATCGCGTGAAGAATATTCTGGCCGTCATCCAGTCGATCGTGACGCGGACGATGCGTCATGGCGCGGATATCGACATCGCTCGCGACCTCCTGATCGGCCGTATTCATGCCATGTCGCATGTCGTGTCGCTGCTCAGCGAAAGCCAGTGGCAGGGCGTCAAGCTCAAGGGCCTGTTCGAACCGCGGGCGATTCCCCACGCGGACCGGATCGCGCTGAGCGGGCCTGACGTCACTGTCAGCGCGCGCGCGGCGCAGAGCCTGTCGCTGCTGTTTTTCGAGCTGGCGTCTCACGCCGATGAGGGCCTGTCGCTGGTCGGCAAGCACCCGCATATCGTCGCGGAATGGAGCGTGAGCGAACAGCCGGACGCCGTTTTTCATTTCCGCTGGGAAGAATTCAACACCAGTGCGGCGACCCGCCGGGCCGACAGCGAATTCGGAATCGTGTTGCTGGATCGCGTTGCTCCCGAAGCGCTGGGCGGCACGTCGAAGCGATATTTCACCGACGTTAGCTACGTCTACGAACTGACGGCTCCGATGGCGACGGTGGTGGACGAGACCGAAATGGATCGCACCGAACGAATCGGTGCGCCGGTCAAGAAGCGCTGATCCGGGCAGATCGAGGAACAAACTTTCCGGCGATGAATTGAGCAGCAGATGCTGTCACGCAAGGGAAAGTCATCATAATGGGACGCTATCTGTTGGTGTGGCTGCTCGGGATTCCCATTCCCGTCTTGGTTTTGATCTGGGCCTTCGGCGGCCTGAATTGATCAACAGAAGAACGCGACCACTTGCGAGTGGCCGCGTTTCTTCGTGCGCCTGGAAGTCCTGAGATTCGTTCGTGTTTCAGAGATGGCGGCCTAGCCGCCACCTCCGCCGATCACGGCGCGGATTGTGTTATCCGGTCCGAAGTCTTCGGCACCGTCGACATAGAGCAAGGCGCTCAATTTCGACCGTGCGCGATTGACGCGGCTCTTGATGGTGCCGACCGCGCATCCGCAGATCGCCGCGGCATCTTCATACGAGAAGCCCGAGGCACCCACGAGGATGAGCGCTTCGCGCTGATCCTGCGGCAGCTTGTCGAGCGCGGTTCGAAACTCTTCGAACTCGAGATGAGCGCTCTGGGCAGGCTGCGACTTGAGCGTCTTGGCGTAGCTGCCATCGGCGTCTTCAACCTCCCGCCGCCGCTTGCGATAGTCCGAGCGGAAGAGATTGCGCAGGATCGTGAACAGCCACGCCGGCAGATTGGATCCCGGCTGGAAGGAATCGATGTGCGCAAGCGCGCGCAACAGCGTTTCCTGCACGAGATCGTCCGCGCGGTCGGCATTGCCGCTAAGGGAGATAGCGAACGCGCGCAGGCTTGGCACGGTCGCGAGAATGTCGTCGCGAAGTGAGTCGGTGAGAGGCATTAGTCCCTCCCGTCTTTTGGCGGGTCTCCAGCGATCTGGGCTGCCGCTTCCTGGGAATCAAGCTGGCGGATCAGATCGGCAAAACGGTCCGGCACGCCCTGACGCACGACATCGTCGTACATCGCGCGCAACTGGTGCCCGATACGGGATTGAATTTCGGCATTGAGGCCACCTTGCTTGCCGGCGCCGGTGGATGCCCTGTTTTGTGGAGGCTTTGAATCTTTCATTGGCCCGATCCGTTTTTTCCCCATGGAGCTAATTAGCTGGAAACACTGGAATTTTAGTTCTTTCCGAAGCCTTTCAGCCCATTGATCACGTCGTAAACGGGGCCGGCGGCTTAAAGTTCCAGCCGGAAGGAACTTTTCCCCTGTTAAGACGTAGATAATCCGAAGCGGGGAACCGGCGGTCGCCGGGTCGCGTTACCGGTCCAAAGGAAATCCGGTCCATAGCAAATGATGATTGATTGGAGGGGGTATGTCTCGTTCTCAGCTCGTCGCTGAACATCTGCCACTGTTGCGGCGCTATGCCCGCGCGCTCACCGGAAGTCAGGCATCGGGCGATGCCTATGTGGCGGCCATGCTTGAAGCCTTGCTTCAAGATCCCTCGCTGCTTGAGGAAAAGCACGGGCCGCGCGTGGGGTTGTTCAGGCTTTTCACTCAAATCTGGAATTCGGTGTCTCTCAATGAGACGACCGATAAGGGGGCTGCACCGGTTGCGTCCGAGCAACGGCTGTCGAGCCTGACCGCACTGGCGCGTCAGGCGTTCCTGCTGCTGTCGCTTGAAGGCTTCTCGGAGGACGAGGTCGCTCACATCCTGGATACGGATGTGACACATGTTCGTGAATTGGCGGACACCGCCGGACGCGAACTGGCCGCCGAGATCGCGACCGATGTTCTCATCATCGAGGACGAGACCTTCATCGCGATGGATCTTGAAAGTCTGGTCAAAAACCTCGGTCACAATGTGATCGGCGTGGCGCGGACCCACACCGATGCGATAGCCTTGGCGAAGTCGAAAAGGCCGGGTCTGATCCTGGCGGACATCCAGCTTGCGGATGGCAGTTCGGGTCTTGATGCCGTGAACGAACTGCTCAAGTCGTTCGAGGTGCCGGTGGTGTTCATCACCGCCTACCCCGAGCGGTTCCTGACCGGCGAGCGTCCTGAACCCGCCTTCCTGATATCGAAGCCTTTCCAGCCGGCCATGGTGTCGGCGGTGGCAAGCCAGGCGCTGTTCTTCCAGCGCAATTCCAAGAGCCGGCCAAGGGCCGCGGCGTCCTGAGCGGGCGCCGTCACGTGGGATGCAACAACAAAGCCGGAGTGCGAGGATCGCGCTCCGGCTTTTTCATGCGTCGTGTACAAGGACAAGGCGAAGACAAAGAGAAGGGGTGCAGCCGGCATCACCACGGCTACACCCCCATAAGCCGGTCGATTAGGGGCAGGGGGATTTGACCGGCTTTGGATACGACGCACACATCACGACAATGTTCCCAGCCGAATCGAATTTTTCTTCAGCCTTCGCTACCTCCCGCCCGGAACGAAAGCCGAGCGAGTCACGTTGTTTTGCCGAGCCGCAATTATGCGGCATGGCAACGTGTAGAGGCGGCAGATGTCCTACCTGGCTTCTGGAACTCTCGGAGTGGTGGCAGGGGTGCTGGCACTGGGTGCCGTGCATCTGGAAGTATCGGCAGGAAACGACCTGCTCGGTCCGGCTCGTGGTGACGCGACGATGACAAGTCCGGCGCGCGTTGAACCCATCGCAGTCAACGTCGATCGTTCGGCGAAGGGTGATCGCGAACTGTCGGTGTCGCCTTCCGGCGGCGTCACGATTTCATTCAAGGTGCCGGGATCCTCGGATTCCTCGGTCATGGTCCGGCTGCCGTCGGGCGATGCCGCAGACGCACAGCGTAAGGCACCGGCATTGACCACCGGCACCGGCAAGGGTTCGTCCGCAGGCGCACGTCCAGTGGCTTGCGAGCCCGTGGTGAGCGTTCTGACGGCTGTAGCAAAGCAGCTGGCGCCGGGCCGCTGCGTGACCTGATCCTTCTCGACCATCAAAGAAAGAGAGCGCCAGTTGGCGCTCCCTTTTGACGGCATTCAGGTCGGCGACAAGCCGTTATTCTCCGGGCTCCTCTTCGGTCTGGCGGCGGCTTGCCATCAAGCCCAGCGCAATGCCACCGATGGCGACCAGGGGAATGATGCGTTTTAGCCCGATCGTCCGGACGATCTGCAGCCCTGCGGCCAGCACCATCGGATCGCTCAGGGCGGTCTGCATGGTGGATTTGGCCGCCTCAACCGGCCTCTTGCGGATTTGCCGCTTTCGCACGGCATAGGAGATCGCCGCCAGCATCGTCGCCACGAAGAACACGCCGGCACCAGCGAGGCAGGCCTGCAGAAGTCCGTATTTCTGCAACACGAAAACGAAGGCTGCGGCGCACACGAACGAGGTCGTGATGAACAGCAATACCGCGACGGCGATCGCCAGAGATGTCAGCCGCAACGCGCTCCCGGTGCTTTCGCGAAAGTCATCCATGAACTTCTGAAGCATCGAAAATCCGATCAGTATCCGTCAACAAAATGGCGCGAAAGCCCCACCGGCATTGCCGGCGGGACGCTGAAAATTCATGTCACCTGCGCCAGGTCACGCCAATCAGAAAGCCGAGCCCGACGGCGAGGCCGACAGCGGCGAGGGGACGCTGTGTGATGGCGTCTTCGAGCGATTCCTCCAGCGTCCCGGCATAGTCCTGCGCGGCGTCCAGCGCCTCGCTGCCGCGCTTGCCGGCGTCGGACATCATGGAGTCCACATTGGCGCGGGCCTGCTTGTAGGTTCGCCGGGCCTGTTTACGCGCGTCACCCTTGAAGGCCTCAATGACATCCGAAATCTGGTCTGCGAGTGCTGAGATATCGTTTTTCACGGCGTCTACATCCTTCTGAAGGCGTTCATATGTGACTTTATCCGTCATGGTTCTCATCGCGTCTTCACCATCGGTGCTAGACATCTAAAAACTCCCGAGTGCCGCATTGCTCCGTGCGAAAACGCACGGTTCCGACGAAGGTTCCATTGCTGATTAGTCGGCGGGCAGCTGGGTGTCCTTGACCGGCATCAAGTGCTCCTTGATGACCAGGCCGACAATCAGGATCGGCGATGACAGAAAGGCGCCCATCGGTCCCCACAGCCATGTCCAGAAAGCCAGTGCGACAAACACCGCGAGCGCATTCAGCGCGAGCCGCCGCCCGATGATCGTCGGCGTGATGAAGTGGCCTTCGATGAAAGCCACAATGGCAAAGCCGGTCGCCGCAACAAGTCCTCCGCCGAGGGTCGATGCCGTGACGATGCCAACCGCCGCAAGCACCACGAACGTGACAATGGGGCCGATAATCGGAATGTAGTTCAGGGTCGCGGCAAGCGCGCCGAGGCCGGCGGGATTCGGCATTCCGGTGGCGGCGCAGATCAATCCGGTGGCGACGCCGAGCCCCATATTGATCAGCGTCACCGTCAGGAGATAGCCGCCGAGATTGCTCTCGATTGCGTTCAGGATGCGCAGGGCGCGCAGCCGCGAGTCGTGTCCGGTGAAGTTCAGAACGAGCGCACGGCGCAGATCCGGCCAGCTTGCGATGAAGAGCACGAGGACGGCGAAGAACAGCAGGATCTCCGTGAATGTCGGCGACAAAAATTCGAGCGTCGGCTGGACCCATTCGATCTTCGGCAGGGGGAAGCCGGTTTCTGCGGGTGTGCCGCCGAACAGACTCTGCATCTGATGCCAGAGCGCCATCGGCCGGTCGAAGATGTGGAATTTGTCCTTGAGCGACGACTGAAGCTCCGGCAGCCGCGTGGTCCATTCCATCACCGGCGCGGAAATCAGCGCCACCATGAACGCCAGTCCGGCGCAGGTCGCCGAGACGATCAGGACCGCCGAGACTGAACGCGGAATCCCATAGCGTTCGAAAAATTTTGCGGCCGGAGACAGCATGGTGCCGATCACAAGCGCCGTCACCGTCGGGAGGAAGAAAGCCCGCGCGACATATAGCACCGCGACCACGCTGATGATGAGCAGCGCGACCAGAGAAAGGGCGACGATCTCTGACTGTCCAATAGCTGGAGGCTGCTGGTCTTCCTGCTCGTCCGGCGAAGACTTCGCCGGACGAATCCTGTCGCGCACCTCCCGGCGCACGTCGGGCATGTCAGATTCTGCCGAGCAGCAGCAAGATCACCACGATTACCAGGATGGTACCGACGATCCCCGACGGGCCGTAACCCCAGTTTGCGCTGTGGCCCCAGCTTGGAATGACGCCGAGCAGGATAAGGATCAAAATAATGATCAGAATGGTGCCAAGAGACATGATCAAAGTCCTCAATTTGTGCCGGGCCTACTGTCATGCACGGCTTCAGGGACCGCTAACCGTCTCGCGCTTCCAATGTTCCGCTGCAGTGGCGTGAACCGGCCTTGCAACGACGGATACAAACAGCTGGTCGCGCGCGGGACGCCGGAACCAAAAGCCATGGCGCTGCGTTCGATCTGTATCCGCATCCCACGATGCCATCGCAGAACCCCGAGGCTGGTCATGACACATTCGGTGCAGGCGAATTCCGTGTCTCGAAATTCCATTTCCCGGATCTTCACCACGTCCCTTCGATCCGCTCGCGGCTTCACCATCGCGGCGATGGCATTCCCCATTGTCCTGGCAACGCCCGCGATGTCGCAAACGCTTGGATACGCTGGATATTCAAATGGATATTCGCAGGGCTTGTTCTGGTCGGACCGGCAAGCGCTGCCCTCGCCACGCGTGACCGAGGATGATAGCGACAGTTCTGCTGTCCTTCCCGAGCGGCTGCAACGCAGGGTCGTCTCCTACGAGACGCGCGAAGCGCCCGGCACCATCGTGATCGATACCGGCAATACCACGCTCTATTACGTGCTCGGCCAGGGCCGCGCGATCCGCTATGGCGTTGGCGTCGGCCGCGAGGGCTTCACCTGGTCCGGCGTGCAGACCGTCTCGCGCAAGGCGGCCTGGCCTGACTGGCATCCGCCGGCGGAGATGATCGCGCGCCAACCTTACCTGCCGCGGTTCGTTGCGGGCGGCCCGGGAAATCCGCTGGGCGCGGCGGCGATGTATCTCGGCTCCAGCGCCTACCGCATTCACGGCACCAACGATCCGTCCACGATCGGCAAGTTCGTCTCCAGCGGCTGCATTCGCCTGACCAATGGCGACGTGCAGGATCTGGCAAGCCGGGTCTCCATTGGCACCAAGGTTGTAGTGTTGCCGAAGAGCGGACGGATAGAGGCCGACGCCGCCAGAGAACGTGCGGCGCCGCGAGCCAGTGCACTCAAGCCGCTGCGCGTCAGTACGTCACAAAACGTCAAATTGTCCGGATTAAATTGAGTGAAAATTTGAAGGAGCTGTGTAGCGGATGAACCAGGTTGAAGAGGGCATCATGCGTCAGTTCAAGTTGTATCGCCGGTCGACGGCCGTTGCCGTCGTGATCGCGCTTGTCACGGCTTCGGCCGGAGCTTCGTCTGCGCATGCCCGCGACTTCTTCTCCTCGTTCTTCGGCAGCTTTGGAAGCGCGCCTGCGCCGGCCGTCTCAATGCCGTTCTCGACTGACTTCGGTGATGCGCCGCCGCCGAACAGGCGGGTCAACATCTATGGCGGCAGCTACGGCGGTTCGACCACTTACTGCGTGCGCACCTGCGACGGGCGCTATTTCCCGGTGGTCGCATCGGATGGACAGACCAAGGCGGAGGCCTGCAAGAGCTTTTGTCCGGCCACCGAAACGAAAATCTTTCACGGCGGCTCGATCGAAGACGCATCGAGCGATACCGGAAAATCGTACTCGGATCTTCCGAATGCATTTCGTTACCGCAAGGAATTGATCGCCGGCTGCACCTGCAATGGCAAGGACCCGGCGGGCCTGGCCTCGGTCAAGATTGAAGACGATCCGACCCTGCGCAAGGGTGATATCGTGGCCGGCGCGGATGGATTGATGATCGCGGGGAGCAGCCGCCGCAGCGCTGCGCTCAATTTCACGCCAGCGCCGAAATCGGTTCGTGCGAAATTCGAGCGGCTCCCGGTCATTGCGACGCAGTAACACGAGCGATGTGATCTCTGTTCCCGGATGGGAACCAATCCCCCATGGGATCGTTGGACTGCAGGGATACGGGACGAGCTTCTCGCTCCCTGCTTTCGATTGCATGAGGGGTCACCATGTCTTTGCTTATCAGCGTTCTGATTACGTTCCTCGTCGTTATTCTGGTTCTCTATCTCGTCAATCTGC
The DNA here is from genome assembly GCF_000308295.2 of Afipia birgiae 34632. Classification (GTDB taxonomy): domain Bacteria; phylum Pseudomonadota; class Alphaproteobacteria; order Rhizobiales; family Xanthobacteraceae; genus Afipia; species Afipia birgiae. The sequence continues at coordinate 213,891 of NZ_HG326655.1, read as the reverse complement.
TGCCGATCGACGGCCGCGCGAAGCAGATCGTCCGCGCTATCGTCATCATTATCGGCATCATTTCGATCCTGAAATATCTCGCAGTGTTCTAGCGCAGGCGCGCTTCGGGAGGGAGTTGGCGCCACAAACAAAAAGCCCCGGCGTTGCCGGGGCTTTTCATTGAGCGGTTACTTCAGAGTCTTGAACCAGTCGTCCACATCCTTGTGGATCTGATCCTTGGCGAATCCGTAGCGCTGCTGGAGCTTGCCTTCGAGCTGCTCGCGGCGGCCTTCGATGACATCGAGATCGTCATCGGTCAGCTTGCCCCATTTTTCCTTCGCAGCACCCTTGAACTGCTTCCAGTTACCTTCAACGCGGTTCCAATCCATCGATCATCTCCTGTGTAAGAATGATCGATAACGATGCGACCCCGCGATCGTTCCCTGCTAGGCAGCCTTCACGTTGCCAAGGAACACGCGGACTTCGGTTTGCAACTCATCCGACTGCTGCGACAATCGTCCGGCTGCGCCGAGCACCTTTTCGGCCGCAGAACCGGTGTCGGTTGCAGCCTGTCGCACGCCGCCGATGTTGGCGGTGACTTCGGCGGTGCCGGCGGAGGCGAGTTGAACGTTCTGCGCAATTTCCTTGGTGGCGACGGATTGTTCCTCCACAGCGGCAGCGATGGCGGCGGAGATTTTGCTGATGTCGTCAATCGTCGTGCCGATGCCCTGGACTGCCGCGACCGCATCGCGCGTCGCGATCTGGATCTGGTTCACAAGCGCTGAAATCTCCTCTGTTGCCTGGGCGGTCTGGGTGGCGAGGCTCTTCACTTCGGTTGCAACAACGGCAAACCCGCGTCCCGCGTCACCGGCGCGTGCCGCTTCGATTGTGGCGTTGAGTGCGAGCAGGTTGGTCTGAGATGCGATCGTCTGGATCAGCGTGACCACTTCTCCGATCTTCTGGGCGCCTTCGGCCAGTGCCTGAACGGTCTGGTCGGTGCGCTTGGCGTCAGCCACCGCGGTGCTTGCGATGGTTGCCGACTGGGTGACCTGACGGCTGATTTCCCCGATCGACGACGACAGCTCTTCCGCCGCTGCGGCAACCGACTCGACGTTCAGCGATGCCGTTTCGGCAGCGGAGGCGACGGCGGTCGACTGCTGGTTGGTCTCTTCGGCCGTCGCCGACATCGACTGGGCGGTCATCTGCATGTCGCTCGACGCCGTTGACAGGAGTTGAACGAGATTGCCGACCTTGGTCTCGAATTCCAGAGTCAGTCGCTCCATCTGCGCAGCGCGACGTTCCTTGGCGGAGCGTTCATTGAGCTGTTCGGCTTCCAGCCTCTCACGCTCGATGCCGTTCTGCTTGAAGATCTGCACCGCGCGGGCCATGTCGCCGATCTCGTCCTGCCGGTCGATATTCGGCACCTCAGCCTTGTAATCCTGCTCGGCAAGGCGCGTTACGACTGCGCCGAGCTGCGTCAACGGGGCGACCACGCGACGGCTGAAAACGAAATAGAGAATCGCGATGAAGGTGATGGCCGACAGGATTGTCATCATCTCCGCGATGTTACCCATCCAGCGCGCGCGGGATTGCGCACTTTCCGCCTCCAGCCGGGCGCGGGTGTTCATCTTGCTCTGGAATTCGTCGAGCGGCTGCAAGATCACAGCCTTGTTGCGATCATAGTTCGCGTCGAACATCAGTTTGCGGGCCTGCTCGAGATCGCCTTTCTGCACAGCAGCGATAGCCGCTTCTTCGATCTTGATGAGCGCGTCCGAGCTGGCCTTGGCCTTTTCGATCAGATCCAGTTCTGCCTTTGGAGCGCCGAGCTGGGTCAGGCGCTGAACGACGCGATCGCGTGTCTTGGTTTGGTTTACCTCGCGCCAGTAGGCGTCGTAATGCTTTTTCTCTCCGAAGATGGTGTATCGGCGCGCTTCGTTGGTCAGCAGGTCGGAGCCGGTGGCGAGATCGTCGCCGAGCTGCTTGAATTCAGCCTGCCGCGCGACCGCTTGGCGTTCAGATTCAATGCTGGCGTCGGCTAGCCAGAGACTGGCGCCGGTGACTGCGGCCAATCCGATAGCGACCATAGAAGACAACTTCGTAGCAAGCGATGCACGCATCGATTTCTTCTTCCTTGTTTTGAAAACCTGCATTCGCGCAGGAAGGGCGGGATCATCAGTGTGGATCAGACGCGTGGTCTGCCACCGAATCGATCATTCACGACGCGCTGTTAAGATGGCGTAAACCTTAAAAGGCCGTGGCATGAGGATGCCGCTCAAACAAAAACCCCGGCGCAAGCGCCGGGGTTTCGTCACGAATCTGTCGTGTTGTCAGCCCGCGAGTTTCGCTTCCTTGCGGCGGGCGTGCAGGATGAACTCGGTGTAACCGTTCGGCTGCTCGCGGCCCTTGAAGATCAGGTCGCAGGCGGCCTTGAACGCGACGCCGTCGAACTTCGGCGCCATCGGCTTGTAGAGCGCATCGCCAGCGTTCTGCTTGTCCACGATCGCCGCCATGCGCTTCAGCGATTCCATCACCTGATCGTTGGTAACGACGCCCTGATGCAACCAATTGGCGAGATGCTGCGCCGAAATACGCAGCGTGGCGCGGTCTTCCATCAGGCCGACATCGTGAATGTCCGGCACCTTGGAGCAGCCGACGCCCTGATCGATCCAGCGCACGACGTAGCCGAGAATGCCCTGGCAGTTGTTGTCGATCTCCTGCTTGACGTCATCCGGTGCCCAGTTCGACTGCGACACCGGGACCGTCAGAATGTCCGAGAGCTTCGCCTTCGGGCGGATCTTCAGTTCCTTCTGCCGCGCGCCGACATCGACCTGATGATAATGCAGCGCATGCAGCGTCGCGGCGGTCGGGGAGGGCACCCACGCGGTGGATGCGCCGGCCTGCGGATGCGCGATCTTCTGCGCCAGCATGTCGGCCATCTTGTCGGGAGCCGCCCACATGCCCTTGCCGACCTGCGCGTGACCCGGCAGGCCGTTGGCCAGACCGATGTCGACGTTCCAGTCCTCGTAGGCCTTGATCCAGGGTTGCGCCTTCATGTCGTTCTTGCGGATCATCGGACCCGCTTCCATCGACGTATGGATTTCGTCGCCGGTGCGATCCAAAAATCCCGTGTTGATGAAGCAGATGCGCTGAGCTGCATTCTGGATGCAGGCCTGGAGGTTCACCGTGGTGCGGCGCTCTTCGTCCATAATGCCGACCTTCATGGTGTTGGGGGCCATCGACAGCATCTTCTCGACGCGGCCGAACAGGTCGACCGTCAGAGCGACTTCATCCGGGCCGTGCATCTTCGGCTTGACGATGTAGACCGAGCCGGCGCGGCTGTTCTTGAACTTGGTCTTGCCCTGCAGGTCGTGAAGCGCGAGCAGACCGGTCACGGCGGCATCGAGAATACCTTCCGGAATTTCCTGGCCCTCGCTGTCGAGCACGGCGTCGGTGTACATGTGATGGCCGACGTTGCGGATCAGCATCATGCTGCGGCCGTGCAGGGTCACCTTGCCCTTCTCGTCCGCCGCCGTGTAGGTGCGGTCGGCGTTGAGCGTGCGGGTCAGTGACTTGCCGCCCTTCTCGAAATCTGCCGACAGCGTGCCGTTCATCAGGCCGAGCACGTTGCGGTAGACCAGAACCTTGTCGTCGGCGTCGACGGCGGCAACCGAGTCTTCCATGTCGAGAATGGTCGAGACCGCGGATTCCAGGATCATGTCGGCGACGCCGGCAGGATCGTCCTTGCCAATCGGGCTATTGCGATTGATCTGCACATCGATGTGCATGCCGTTGTTGACCAGCAGGATCGAGGTCGGAGAGGCGGCATCGCCCTGATAGCCAACGAGCTGGGCCTTGCTCTTGAGAGCCGTGGCGTTGCCGCTCTTGAGCTTGGCAGCGAGTTGGCCGTACTCGATGTGATAGGCGGTGACGTCGCTGTGGTTGCCGGTTGCGAGCGGGACAGCCTGATCCAGAAATGTCTTGGCCTTGGCGATGACCTTGTCGCCGCGCGCCTTGTTGTAGCCCTTGCCGGTTTCCGACGGATCGTGCGGAATCGCATCGGTGCCGTAGAGCGCGTCATAGAGGCTGCCCCAGCGCGCGTTCGCTGCGTTCAGCGAATAACGCGCATTGGTCAGCGGCACAACAAGCTGCGGCCCGAACATGCTGGCGAGTTCTTCGTCGACATTCGCGGTCTGCACTTCCTTGGCAGGAGGCTCCGGTAGCAGGTAGCCGATCTCCTTCAGGAATGCGGTGTAGGCGTCCATGTTGAACGCGTTGCCCTTGTTCGCCTTGTGCCAGTCGTCGATCTTGGCCTGCAGCGCATCGCGGGTGGCGAGCAGGTCGCGCGTCCGCGGCGCGAGATCCTTGACGATCGCGGCGAGGTCCGCCCAGAAGGCGTCGGGCGCGATGCCGGTTCCAGCGGTCGCTTCCTTGGCAACAAAGTCGAACAGGACAGGCGCGATCTTCAAACCGCTGGCGTCGATACGTTTCATGATAAATCTCACGGAAAACAGCGAAAAACGGCGCCGTCTCAGGGCTTCAGGATGAATGGTGATTGCCGCTGGAAGCGGCTTTGGTGCGGAGGGGTTTTAGCGCCAAAGTCAGGCCTATGAGAAGGCCCTTCCCCTGGTCCGAAAGGCGTATACCACCGCCCTTGCCGAGGCTATCCTACGGCTGATTTCTCAGCATAATTCAGCCGCCGCTAGTGACCAGTTCCGCTCTGCGGTACTTCGCCAAATCGCTCGAGCGTGACCTTGATCAGGATCGTGATCAGGGCGACCGCGGTCAGCACCGTCGCGGCGGCGAAGGCGCCGACGACATTGTAGTCCTGATAGAGCAGTTCGATCTGCAGCGGCAGCGTGGTGGTCTGGCCTCGGATGTTCCCGGACACCACCGATACTGCACCGAATTCGCCCATCACGCGCGCGTTGCACAGAATTGCGCCGTAGACCACGGCCCATTTCACGTTCGGCAGCGTGACCCGCCAGAACGTGGTGAAGCCGCCCGCGCCGAGCGTCACTGCGGCTTCCTCCTCGTCGGTGCCCTGCACCTGCATCAGCGGAATCAGCTCTCGGGCAACGAACGGCGCGGTGACGAACAGGCTCGCGAGAAAAATCGCCGGCAGCGCGAACATCACCTTGATGCCGAGAGTGTCGAGCAGCGGACCGAACAGGCCTTGCGAGCCGTAGACGAACAGATAAGCGACACCGGCGACGATCGGTGAAATCGAATAGGGCAGTTCGATCAGCGCGATCAGCAGCGTCCTGCCTCTGAAATCGAACTTGGTCACCGTCCACGCAGCCGCCAATCCGAACAGGATATTGATGGGCACGACCACCAGCGCCGTCAGCAGCGTGAGCCAGATCGCGTGCAGCGTCGCGGGCTCGGTGAGATTTCGCATGAAAACGCCGACGCCAGATGACAGGCCCGACGTGACGATCAGCACCAGCGGTGCAACCAGAAACAGAGCGGTTAGCACCAGCACGGTCCACAGTACGATCCGCCGGGTGACGATACCGCCGCCGACCGGATGGTGCATCCATTCGGCCTGCTCGCTGTCGCGCTCCGATGCAATGGACATCATACTTCTCCGCGGCCGACGTAACGCAGGTGCCAGGTCTGCACGGCATTGGTGACGATCAGCATCGCGAATGCCATCAGCAGCATTACCGCCGAAATCGCGGCTGCCGCCTCGTAGTTGTATTCCTCGAGCCGGATATAGGTCAGCAGTGCGACGATTTCGGTTTTCATCGGCTGGTTGCCGGCGATGAAGATCACCGCGCCGAATTCGCCGAGGTTGCGCGCGAAGGACAGTGAACATCCCGCAAGGAAAGCCGGGAAGATCGCAGGAAAGATGATCTTCCACAGGATCTGGACATCGCTGGCGCCGAGCGAGCGTCCGGCTTCCTCGACCTCCGAGCCGAGATCCTCGATCACGGGTTGCACGGTCCGCACCACGAAGGGAATACTGGTGAAGGCCATGGCGAGGGCGATGCCGAGCGGCGTGTAGGCGACCGCAATTCCGATCTTGTCGAGCGGCGCGCCGAACCAGCCGTTCTTGGCGAACAGCGCGGTGAGCGCGAGGCCTGCCACAGCAGTCGGCAGCGCGAACGGGACATCGACCAGCGCGTCGAGAATGCGTTTGCCGGGAAAACTGTAGCGCGCCAATACCCAGGCCAGCAGCAGGCCATAGATGGCGTTGAAGAGGGTCGCTGCGAACGCGGTGCTCAGGGTGACGCGAATGGCCGACAGCGTGCGCGGCGAAGAGAGAATGTCCCAGAATTGTGTGAGGCCAATGCCCGATGCTTTCAGCAGCAGTGCACAGAGCGGCAACAACACGATTGCGCCGAGATAGAGGACGGTCGTCCCCAGTGCCAGTCCGAAACCTGGGATGACCCGGCGTCGCAAATCAAAACGTCCACTTCTGGAATGGAGAGAGCGATCCTTCCTCGCCATTGCGAGGAGCGAAGCGACGAAGCAATCCAACTTTTTGCAAGAATGGATTGCTTCGCGGAGCCTGTCATCGGGCCGCGCTTTGCGCGGACCCGTTGGCTCGTAATGACGAAACGGTCGCCTTACCTGTTCGCGCCGCCGAACAACTGGTCCAGCTTCGCACCGGGATTGAGGTGCTCGGCATTGACCTTGTCCCAGCCGCCGAACTCCTTCTCGATAGTCACGAGCTTCACCGCGGGGAACTTGTCCTTGAACTTCTCGGCCACGGCCTTGTCATTCACGCGGTTGTACTGCTGCGCGAGGATGGTCTGGCCCCCCGGCGAGTAGAGATACTCAAGATAGGCCTTGGCGAGCGCCTGCGTGCCGTGCTTGTCGGCGTATTTGTCGACCACGGACACCGGGAATTCCGCCAGCAGGCTCTGCGAAGGCACGACGACCTGATACTTGTCGGCGCCAGCAATGTCCCGGATGCCGTTGGTCTCGGCCTCGAAGGTGATCAGCACGTCGCCGGTCTGACGCTCCACGAAGGTCGTGGTCGCGGCGCGGCCGCCGGTGTCGAACACCGGCACGTTGGCGAACAGCTTCTTTACGAATTCGTCGGCCTTCTCGGTACTGTCATACTTGCTCTTGGCGTAAGCGTAGGCCGCCAGATAAGTGTAGCGCGCGTTGCCCGAGGTCTTCGGGTTCGGGAAGATCACCTTCACGTCGGAACGGACCAGGTCGTCCCAGTCCTTGATGTTCTTCGGATTGCCCGCGCGAACCAGGAACGCGGGGAGTGAATAGTACGGCGAGGAATTGTTCGGCAGCCGCGTTTGCCAGTCGGCCGGGATCAGCCTGCCCTTGTCGGCCAGCACCTGCACGTCGGTCACCTGATTGAAGGTCACGACGTCGGCTTCGAGTCCTTCAAGGATGGAGCGCGCCTGACGCGACGAACCATTGTGCGACTGGTTGATGGTGACGTCCTGGCCGGTTTTGGTCTTCCACTGCTTGGCGAACTCAACATTGATCGCGGCATAGAGCTCGCGCGAGATGTCGTAGGACACGTTGAGCAGCGTGTTCGGCGTCTGCGCCTGCGCGGATGAGGCGATGCCAACACTGGCGGCGAGGGCGATGAGAATCTTGCGCAAGGTATCTCTCCTGTGGATTCGGACTTAGATGTTGGCCGCGAGGTCGTTCAGTTCGCCGAACAGCACGCCGGTAGTAGCCAGTAATCGCTCGATCTCGTCGGCCCCATCGGCGACCGAACGCGTCGAGGTGTCGATGGTCAGCTCGGCATTGGCCGGCGGCTGATAGTCGTTGGCGATGCCGGTGAAGCTCGGCAGATTTCCCGCGCGCGCCTTGGCGTAATGGCCTTTCGGATCGCGGCTTTCGCAAACCTCGGCGGGGGTCGCCACATAGATTTCGCGGAACAGATCACCGGCGATCCGGCGGGCCTGCGCGCGGTCGTCGCTGGACGGTGAGACAGCTGCGACAACGGCGATATGACCATTGCGCGCGAGATGCGTCGCCATCTCGGCGAGACGGCGGATATTTTCGGCGCGATCCTTCGGTGAGAAGCCGAGATCGCCGTTGAGTCCGGCGCGCAGGGTGTCGCCATCAAGAAGCAGCGGCGAGCCGCCACGCGTAAACAGCTTGCGCTCCAGCGCGCGCGCCAATGTGGATTTTCCCGAGCCGGGCAGGCCGGTCAGCCAGACCACGGCGCCGCCATGGCCGTAACGCGCCGAGCGTTCGTCCGAGCGCAGCGCGGACTCGACCGGGACGATGTCGATAGGAATGGCGCGCTGGCCTGAATCGACGCTCAGCACGAGACCGCCGCCGGCGATCCGGCCGTTGACTTCGATGACGAGACGCCCGGTGCGCGGATTGTCGGTATAGGGATCGGCAGCGACAGGTTTCGCCAGTGAAATGTCGATTTCGCCGACATGGTTGCGCCCGATGGCAGCAGTGGCGACGCTTTCAAGCTCGCCGGGATCGACCGCCTTGTCGATGGCGACGATCGAGGCGCGGGTTTCCATGGTGCCGAGCCGCACCAGAACCGATGCGCCGGCTTTCAACGGCGTGTCGTGCAGCCAGAAGATGCGGGCGCGAAGGCGGCGGGTGTCGCGCGGCGCGGCCTTGACGTGGGCGATGATGTCGCCGCGTTCCAGAAACAGTTCGCGGTCGAGCGTGATGCCGACCGAACGGCCCGCGCCTTGCCGACCGAAGACCGGTGTTTGTGGCCAGCTTTCGACCGACTTCACCTTGGCCACCTTGCCGGTCGGCATGATCACGATTTCATCGCCGGTGCCGATGTTGCCGGATTCGACGCGGCCCGCGACGATGCGGCGGTCGTCGAACTTGTAGATCGCCTGCACCGGCAGTCGCAGCGCCAGTTCGTCTAGCGCACGCGCCGGGGTCAGTGCATCGATGGCCTCGACCACGGTCGGGCCGCTGTACCAGTTGATGTTGGCCGTGCGTTCGGTGACGCCGTCGCCATCGCGCGCGGAAATCGGAACGATGGCGGTCGGGGTAACACCGAGGCCGATCAGATGTGCCGAAATCTCGTCGCTGATCTCCTTGAAACGCGTCGCGCTGTAATCGACGCGGTCCATCTTGTTGACCACGACGGCGACCTGCTTCACGCCGAGCAGGTGCAGCAGATAGCCGTGACGCCGGGTCTGGTCGCGCACGCCTTCCAGCGCATCGATAATCAGGATCGCGCCGTCGGCTTGCGACGCGCCGGTGATCATGTTGCGCAGAAACTCCGCATGGCCGGGCGCGTCGATCAGAACGACGTCGCGCGACGGCGTGCGGAAGCGGATCTGCGTGGTGTCGATGGTGATGCCCTGGTCGCGCTCGGTCTGCAGCGCATCGAGCAGGAACGACCATTCGAACGGCATGCCGCGCCGCGCGCTGACGGCCTGCAGCATTTCCAGCTTGCCGTCCGGGAGGCTGCCGGTTTCATGCAGCAGGCGGCCGACCAGCGTCGACTTGCCATGATCGACATGGCCGACGATGACGATGCGGACCTGCGGGCGGGCGATCACGCCGTTCGGCGCGGGTGCGAGGGAAGCCTGGGATACAGCGATGTTCATGAGGGCGCTCATTCAGCGTCAGAGGTAGCCGGCGACACGAAGCCGCTCGAAGGCATCTTCGGTTTCGTGGTCGAGCGCGCGTCCGGCGCGCTCCGGCACTTTCGTGGCCTTCAGCTCGGTCAGGATTTCCTCGATGTTCGAGGCATCCGACGCGACAGGATTGGTAATGTCCTGATCGCCCAGCGAGCGGTAACGCTTGCCGTTGTTCGACAGGTAAAGCGGGATGATCGGAATGTTTTCGCGCTGGGTGTAGGCCCAGATGTCTTCCTCGGTCCAATGCAGGATCGGATGGATGCGCAAATGCGCGCCCTGCGGCGGCGAGGCGTTGAAGTGATCCCAGAATTCCGGCGGCTGATCGCGGACGTCCCATCCGCCTTCAAGACCGCGCGGTGAGAACACGCGCTCTTTCGCGCGGGTGGCTTCCTCGTCGCGGCGGATGCCGGCGATCAATCCGTCGAAGCCGTACTTGGCGAGTGCGAGCTTCAGGCCTTCCGTCTTGCGCGCCGCCGAACGTGCGGCGGGCGGCAGCGTCGGATCGATCTCTTCGATCGGCGGGCAGAAATCGACTTTCAGATCGAGACCCCACTCCTTCGCGTACTGATCGCGGAAGGCGTACATCTCGGGAAATTTCTTTTGGGTGTCGACGTGCAGCGCGGGGAACGGCACCTTGCCGAAGAATGCCTTGCGCGCCAGCCAGATCATCACGTTGGAATCTTTGCCGAGCGACCAGAGCAGCGCGAGCTTCTTCAGCCGGGCGAAGGCTTCGCGGAAAATGTAGATGCTCTGCGCTTCGAGTTCGTCGAGATGATCCATCGACGGCACGGTCGATATCAACGGTGCAGCAGACTTTGGTGCGGGCGAGGTCGCCAAAGAATTCGCCAAGGAATTCGACATGGAATTACTCCGTCGCGGGCTGTGCCCGCAGGCCGTTGCTTGCGAAAGATGCAGCGGCACTCAGACGGGGCTTTCGGCCATCCGGATGGGGCACGAGAAGAAGCATCTCTTTTGCGCTGCGTTTGTGGTACCAAATTCCAATTTTGCATCGCAGCGTAGAAGAAATAATTTTCTCTTTAAGCCGCTTGCAAGATACATAAATAGAAAATAATTTCAGTCAACCCTGTAAATGGGGAAGCGGAGTTTCGCATGCGGTTTCTGCCGGTATTCCTCGATCTGCAAGCTGGACCGGTCGTTCTGGTCGGCGAGGGCGAGCTTGCGCAGGCCAAATTGCGCCTGCTGCTGGCGGCGGATGCGCGCGTGCGATGGTTCTCAACCGATGGCCATCATGATGTCTCGCGGCTTGATGCGGAGTCGGCCGGGCGCGTTGAACGCGCAGCTGGCGATCCGCTCACCGCCGACCTTTCCAATGTGATTGCAATTCTTTGCGCGGGTGCCGGCCAAACCGGTCATGCCGTGGCGGCGCGCGCACGCGCTCTGGGCATCCCCGTCAACGTGATGGACGAGGCCGCGCATTCGACCTTCATTTTCCCGGCTATCGTCGATCGCGGCGACGTGGTCGTGGCGGTCGGCACCGGTGGTGCATCGCCCGTGGTGGCGCGCCGCGTGCGCGAGCGGATCGAGACGCTGTTGCCGGCGCGCATCGGTGATCTCGCGTCGTTCGCCGGGCGCTGGCGCAATGCGATCAAAGCGCGTCTTCCTGAGGTGGCAATGCGGCGGCTGTTCTGGGAGCGCGTCATTGACGGCCCGATTGGCGCAGATGTTCTCGCCGGACGCGTTGACGACGCCGAGCGCAAGCTCACATCGATCCATGATCCGGTGGCTTTCGCAGCGAGCGGTGGTGACGGCATTGTCACGTTGGTCGGCGCAGGGCCGGGCGATCCGGATCTGTTGACGGTCAAGGCGCTGCGCGCGCTGCAGGATGCCGACGTGGTGTTCTACGACGATCTGGTGTCGCCCGAAATTCTCGACCGCGCGCGCCGTGACGCTGCGCGGGTGCCGGTCGGCCGCCGCGTCGGCAAGCCCGGCATCGGCCAGGACAAGATTCATCGCCTTCTGATCGAGGCTGCGCAGGCGGGCAAGCGTGCCGTGCGGCTCAAGGGCGGAGATCCCTTCATCTTCGGGCGCGGCGGCGAGGAAATCGCGGCACTGCGCGCGGCGGGCGTCGCCTATGCCGTGATCCCCGGTATCACCGCGGGATTAGGCGCCGCCGCTGAATCCGAAGTGCCGCTGACTTACCGGCAAGAGGCGCTGCGCATTACATTCCTCACCGCGCACAAGGCGGAAGATGCCGGCAATGTCGACTGGTCCGCGCTGACCGACACCAAGATGACCGTCGTTGTCTATATGGGCATGACGGCCGCACCGACCATCCGCGAAGGCCTGCTCGCCGCTGGACGTTCGCCGGACACGCCGGTCGGTGTGTTCGCGCGTGTGACGCGGCCCGATTCCCAGGCCGTGGTCGGAACGCTTCGCGATCTGCCTTCGCTTGCCGATCAGGTGAAGGCCGGTCCTGCGATCCTGATCATTGGCGACGTCGTGTCCCGTTCTGCCCCGTGGCGGAACGGACAACTCCAAGCAAACCCCGATGACCTCATCTCTGACCTTTTAATGGCTGCCGAATGACCTCACCTCTGCAACAGAAAATCAAGATCACCGGTCCCTCCATTGTCACGGCCAACCGCACCGGCGACGGCGCGGTGATTTACCGGACGGTTTCGCACCGATGGTCGGACAGATTGTCCGATGCCGCCGTCGTAAGGACCGCGGACGACGCGCGCGCTCTGCTTGCGGAGTCGATTGCCGACGACGTCGGCGCAATTGGCGCTTACATCGCACCGGTGGCAATCGGCGAGGATGGCATCCAGCCCGGCAACCTGCGCGAAAAGATCCGCCAGCAGGGCGTCACCATCGATCTTCTCGTCTCGGCCTGAGCCGCGATACCTTTAAGGCAAAGTGTTATGTACGCTTACGACGAACTCGACCGGACCATCGTCAATGAACGTGTCTCGGAGTTTCGCGATCAGGTCGCGCGCCGGTTGTCCGGCGAACTGACCGAGGACGAATTCAAGACCCTGCGGCTGATGAACGGCGTCTATCTGCAACTGCATGCCTATATGCTGCGGATCGCCATCCCTTACGGCACGCTGTCGTCGAAGCAGTTGCGGGCGTTGGCGCATGTCGCACGCAAGTATGACCGCGGCTACGGCCATTTCACCACCCGGCAGAACATCCAGTACAACTGGATCAAGCTGGCCGAATTGCCCGACGCGCTGGCGGACCTTGCCAAGGTCGGCATTCACGGCATGCAGACCTCCGGCAACTGCATCCGCAACGTCACCTCCGATCAGTGGGCAGGTGTGGCGCCGGGCGAAGTCGAAGACCCGCGCATCTGGGCGGAAATCCTGCGCCAGTATTCCACGCTGCACCCGGAATTCTCGTTCCTGCCGCGCAAGTTCAAGTTCGCGATCACGGCAAGCGAGCATGACCGCGCCGCCATCAAGGTTCACGATATCGGCCTGCGCATTCACAGGAACGCTGCGGGTGAGGCGGGTTTTGAAGTGCTGGTCGGCGGTGGCCTCGGCCGCACGCCTTTCATTGCCAAAACCATCAACGAATTTGTCAGCCACCGCGACATTCTGAGTTACGTTGAGGCGATCCTGCGCGTCTACAACCAGTACGGCCGCCGCGACAATATCTATAAGGCGCGCATCAAGATCCTGGTGCACGAGCTTGGCATCGAGAAGTTCAAGCAGGAGGTCGAGGAAGAGTGGGTGCAAATGCGCGACGGCGCGCTGGCGCTCGACGCCGCTGAAGTCGAGGACATCCGCTCGCGTTTCCTCTATCCGAAGTACGAGAAGCTCTCGGACACGCCAGACGAGCTGAAGAAGGAGGTGCAGAATCCGAATTTCGAGGCCTGGTACAAGAATTCCGTCGCCGCGCACAAGGCGTCGGGCTACGGGATTGTCACGCTGTCCCTGAAGCCGGTCGGCGGGCCTCCGGGCGACGCCACGGCCGAACAGATGGACGAGATCGCCGATCTCGCGGATAAATATTCGTTCGGCGAAATCCGCGTTGGGCACGAGCAGAATCTGGCGCTGCCGCATGTTGCCAAGCGCGATCTGCCCGCGCTGTGGCGTGCGCTCGACAAGATCGGCGTCGCGACGCCGAACGTGAATCTTGTGACCGATATCATCGCCTGCCCGGGCCTCGACTACTGCTCGCTCGCCAACGCGCGCTCGATCCCGATCGCGCAGGAAATCACGCGGCGGTTTGCGAATCCGGATACCGCGAACCTGATCGGCCGGCTGCACATCAATATTTCAGGCTGCATCAACGCCTGCGGCCATCATCACGTCGGCCATATCGGAATTCTCGGTGTCGAGAAGAACGGCGAGGAATTTTACCAGATCACCATCGGCGGCCGCGCCGACGAGAACGCCATTCTTGGCCATCTCGTGGGGCCTGCGGTGCCGTTCGATCAGGTGGCCGATGTCATTGAGGACATCGTCGAGGCCTATCTGGCGCTGCGCCAGCGCCCCGACGAACTGTTCGTCGATGCGGTGAAGCGCCTTGGCGTCGAGCCTTTCAAGGAGCGGGTCTATGCCACTCGTTAAGGGCAATACCGTCGTCGCTGACGAATACGTGCATCTGGCCGACGATGCAGAACTCCCCGTCGACGGCGCGGTGCTGGTCTCGGCCGAGCGGTTTCTTGCCGATCCCGAGGCGGCGCTGTCGCGCAAGGCCAAGACGGGCGTGATCTGGCCGAACAATCGCGACATTGATGATCTGTTGCCATATCTCGATCGATTGGCGGCGGTGGCGCTTGTGTTTCCGGTGTTCCGGGATGGCCGCGCTTACACCCAGGCGCGCCTGCTGCGCGAGCGCTTCAGGTTTCGCGGCGAACTGCGCGCCACCGGCCAGGTGCTGCGTGATCAGTTCGTGTTCATGCTACGCGCCGGGTTCGATGCATTTGAGGTCAAGAAGCAGAGCGATGCCGATGCCTTCGCCAATGTCGCGAAACGCTATTCGGTGTTCTATCAGCCGACTGGAGACGGTCGCATCACCGCATTTCACCGCCGGCTGATGCACCTGCCGGAAGGAGTGCGTTCATGACGGCCGCTGCACCATCGTTCCTGTCGCAGGTTCCTGCGACCCCTTCGTCGTCGCTCACCGTTGCGGAAGCCGCTGAACTGGATCGCGCGCTGGCCAAGGCGTCGCCTGCGGAGATCATCGCGGCTGCCGTGCGGCAGGTCGGCCGTGACAGGCTCGCTGTGGTGTCATCGTTCGGTACCGAGTCCGCAGCGCTTCTGAAGATTGCGGCAGATGTCGATCCGGCGATTCCGGTGGTGTTTCTCGATACCGGCTGGCTGTTCGAAGAAACGCTGGCCTATCGCGACACGCTGACGAAGCTGCTCGGGCTGACCGATGTGCGCACCATTCATCCGCTGGGCGATACACTCGCGCGCGAGGACAAGGACCGCGACCTGTGGTTTTCGAATCCGGATCAGTGCTGCTTCATTCGCAAGGTGGAACCGCTGGCGCGCGCGCTGTCGTCGTTCGACGGCTGGATCAATGGCCGCAAGCGTTTTCAGGGCGGCGATCGCGCCGCGATTCCCGTCGTTGAAGCCGACGGCGCGCGGCTGAAATTCAATCCGCTGGCGAATGTCGCGCAGGACGACTTGAAGGCATTGTACGCCGCCATGAAGCTGCCGCCGCATCCATTGGTCGCATCCGGCTTCACTTCGATCGGGTGTATGCCTTGCACCAGCCGCACGCTACCGGGCGAGGATCCGCGTGCGGGCCGCTGGCGCGACAGGGGCAAGACGGAATGCGGTATTCACGTCACAAAAACCTCCTAAATTTTGCCTTCTTGAAACTCGGTATTTCTTGGAACGTTTGCACCGCAATCTTGCTAAGAATGAAATCCGGTTTCGTTGACAGAACCACGTGATTTCCAGAGTTTCACGCCTTCCCTGATGGCAATGATGTCGTCAGTTCGAATGGAGTTTGAAATGGTTCGCCCCAAGCCTCTTATCGGCCGGCTTCTCGTGATTGGAAGTTTGATCTGGGCAAGCTCGGCGCTTGCTGCGGATGTCACGTTGCTGAACGTCTCGTACGATCCGACGCGAGAGTTGTATGGCGATTTCAACAAGGCGTTCGCTGCCGCTTATCAGAAGGACACCGGCAAGAGCATCGAGATCAAGCAGTCGCACGGCGGATCGGGTTCGCAGGCTCGCTCGGTGATCGACGGCTTGCAGGCCGATGTGGTGACGCTCGCGCTGGCCTACGACATCGACGCGATTGCGGGCAAGAACCTGATCGCGAAGGACTGGCAGGCCAAGCTGCCGCAAAATGCATCGCCTTACACCTCGACCATCGTCTTCCTCGTGCGTAAGGGTAATCCGAAGAGCATCAAGGACTGGGACGATCTCATCAAGAAGAACGTTCAGGTCATCACGCCGAATCCCAAGACGTCGGGCGGCGCGCGCTGGAATTACCTCGCGGCATGGGGCTATGGCCTGAAGAAGTTCGGCTCCGCAGACAAGGCCAAGACCTTCATCGGCGACATCTTCAAGAACGTGCCCGTGCTGGACACCGGTGCGCGCGGCTCAACGGTAACCTTCGTTGAGCGCGGCGTCGGCGACGTCCTGCTCGCCTGGGAGAACGAAGCCTTCCTCGCGGTGAAGGAATTCGGCAAGGACAAGTTCGAAATCGTGGCGCCGCCGCTGTCGATCCTGGCCGAGCCGCCGATTGCGGTGGTGGACACGGTGGCCGACAAGAAAGGCACCCGCGCCGCTGCTGAAGCCTACCTGAAATACTGGTACACCAAGGAAGGTCAGGAAATCGCGGCGCGGAATTTCTATCGCCCGCGCGACGCTGCGGTCGGTGAAAAGTATGCGGACTCCTTTGCAAAGGTTGACCTTTTTACCATCGACGATGTGTTCGGCGGCTGGATCAAGGCGCAAAAGGAACACTTCGGTGAAGGCGGCGTTTTCGATCAGATCTACAAGAACTGATCTGATCGCGGAATGGTGGGGGCATCGTGAGCGGAGGAACGGGACGACGACGGGCATTGCCGGGTTTTGGCCTCACCATGGGGCTGACGCTGACGTGGCTCTCCATTATCGTCCTTATTCCGCTCGCGGGCCTTTTCCTCAGGACCTCTGAACTCAGTCTCCTTCAGTTCTGGGACATTCTCACCGCCCGCCGCACCCTCAATGCGTTGAAGATTTCCTTCGGCCTCGCGTTCCTGGCCGCCATCGTCAATCTGGTGATGGGCATGGTGATCGTGTGGGTGCTGGTGCGTTACCGTTTCCCCGGACGCCGTATCTTTGACGCCATCGTCGATATCCCCTTCGCGCTGCCGACGGCGGTTGCGGGTGTCGCTCTGACGGCGCTGTTCGCGCAGAAAGGCTGGCTCGGCGCGCCGCTCGCGGAATGGGGCATCAAAGTTGCGTTCACGCCAATCGGCATTTTCGTGGCGATGATCTTCATCGGATTTCCGTTCGTAGTGCGCACGGTGCAGCCGGTGCTGATCGACCTCGAAATCGAGGTGGAGGAGGCGGCGGCCTCGCTCGGCGCGTCGCGCTGGGACATCATCCGGCGTGTGATCCTGCCGAGCCTGACGCCTGCGATCCTGACCGGATTCGCGCTGGCGTTTGCCCGTGCCGTCGGCGAATACGGTTCGGTGATCTTCATCGCCGGTAACCTGCCGAACGTGTCCGAGATCGCGCCGTTGCTGATCGTGATCCGGCTGTCGGAATTTCGTTACGCGGATGCCACCGCGATTGCCGTGATCATGCTGATCGTCTCGTTCCTGATCATTTTCACCATCAACCGCATTCAACGCTGGGCGCAGACGCGCGGCGTTGCGGTTCAGGTCTGAGCCCGGTCATGGTGATCAACCGGCCTGCAAGTCCCTCCGCGCACGAAATCCGCACCGAGCCGTTTTTGGTGCGATGGACCCTCATCGCCATTGCGATCACGTTCCTGACGATCTTCGTAGTGTTGCCGCTGGTCGTGGTGTTCACCGAGGCCTTCTCGAAAGGCGTCGGCGCCTATCTCGCGGCGCTGTCGGACCCGGAAGCGCTCTCCGCGATCAGGCTGACGCTGACCGTTGCCGCCATTTCGGTGGGGCTCAATCTGGTGTTCGGTGTGATCGCGGCCTGGGCGATCGCGAAGTTCGAGTTTCGCGGCAAGGTGTTCCTGATCACGCTGATCGATCTGCCGTTCTCTGTCAGTCCGGTGATTTCCGGTCTGGTATTCGTGCTGCTGTTCGGCGCGCAGGGCTATTTCGGCGCGTGGCTGATGGAACATGGCGTGCAGATCCTGTTCGCGGTGCCCGGCATCGCGCTGGCGACGACGTTTGTGACGTTCCCGTTCGTGGCGCGCGAACTGATCCCGCTGATGCAGGAACAGGGCACCCAGGAGGAGGAGGCGGCGATTTCGCTCGGCGCGTCCGGCCTGCGCACCTTCCTGCGCGTGACCATCCCCAACATCAAATGGGGTATTCTCTATGGCGTGCTGCTGTGCAACGCCCGCGCCATGGGCGAATTCGGCGCGGTTTCCGTGGTCTCCGGGCATATTCGCGGCGAAACCAACACCATGCCGCTCCTCGTCGAAATCCTGTACAATGAGTACCAGTTTGTGGCGTCGTTCGCGATCGCGTCGCTGCTCGCATTCCTGGCGCTCGTCACGCTGATCGTGAAAACGATCCTCGAAAGCCATCTCGAAGAAGGACAGACCGAAAGTGACGATTGAAGTCCGCAACATCGTGAAGAAGTTCGGCACCTTTGCCGCGCTCGATCATGTCGATCTCAAGGTGGCAACCGGCGAACTGGTGGCGCTGCTCGGCCCGTCGGGTTCGGGCAAGACCTCATTGCTGCGGATCATCGCCGGCCTCGATTGGCCCGATGAAGGCTCGGTGATTTTCGATGGTGAGGATGCGCTTTCTCGCGGCGCCGGCGAGCGTCACGTCGGCTTCGTGTTCCAGCACTACGCGCTGTTCCGCCACATGAGCGTGTTCGAGAACGTCGCCTTCGGCCTGCGGGTGCAGCCGCGCGCCGTCCGCAAGGACGAGGCACACATCAGGAAGCGCGTGAAGGAATTGCTCGATCTGGTGCAGCTTGACTGGCTCGCGGATCGCTATCCGAGCCAGTTGTCCGGCGGCCAGCGCCAGCGCATCGCGCTCGCCCGCGCGCTCGCCATCGAACCGCGCATCCTGCTGCTGGACGAGCCGTTCGGCGCGCTCGATGCCAAGGTGCGCAAGGAACTGCGCCGCTGGCTGCGCCAGCTTCATGACGAGATCCACGTCACATCGATTTTCGTCACCCACGATCAGGAAGAAGCACTTGAAGTCGCTAACCGCGTGGTGGTGATGGACAAGGGCAAGATCGAGCAGATCGGCACGCCGGGTGACGTTTACGACAATCCGGCGACCGCGTTCGTTCACGGCTTCATCGGCGAATCCATCGTGCTGCCGGTGCAGGTGGCGGACGGCAAGGTCCGGCTCGGCGACAAGGTGCTGAACCTCGAGCCGCGCGACGCGGTGTCGGGACCATCGAACCTGTTCATCCGCCGTCACGACGTTTCGATCGTGCCGAACGGCAGCGGTATCTTCGAGGGCGACGTCAAGCATGTGCGCGCATTCGGCCCGACCCAGCGCGCCGACGTGGTGCTGCACAACGGCGCCAACGAGACCCTCATTGAAATCGACGCGCCGCGCGACCGCGATCTCAAGCCGGGCGACGTGGTCAGCCTGCAGCCCCGGCGCTACCGGCTGTTTCCGGCGCAGTCGTGAGTTCTTCACCTCTCCCCGTTCTGACGGGGAGAGGTCGGATCGCTCCTTTGCGATCCGGGTGAGGGGCATACTTCAAGCAGAACGCATCCAGCTAGCCCTCACCCCAACCCTCTCCCCGCAGGCGGGGAGAGGGAGCGCATCGCTCAGCTGTTCGGTTCCCTCCCAATAATCAAGCCGTTCACCTTTCAGCCACTGTTGGTGTGCAACAAACGCCGATCGACGGGGTGGGGAAAGCAAATGATGCGTGCGGCGGGGGCCATTCTGGCGCTGGCGATCTTGAGCGGCTGTGGGACGGGCGGCGACACGTCCACCGAACAGCCGGCATTCTATCTCAGCATGGCGAGTGCCGGCGCGAAGCTCGATCCGAATGTCGCGGCATCGATGATCTCCGGCTACCGGCAGAACAACGGCCTTGGCGCGGTCCAGGTCGACCCCCTGCTGATGAAGGCGGCGGAAACCCAGTCGCAGGCGATGGGGGCCCGCAATAAACTCGATCACAATGTCGCCGGGCCGCTCGACAAGCGCATCAAGGCTTCGGGCTTCGACGCAACCAAGGCGGTCGAAAACGTCTCGGCGGGCTATCACACTCTCGCGGAAGCATTCTCGGGCTGGAGGGACTCGCCACCCCACAAGGCCAACATGCTGGCGAGCGGTGTCACAAAAATGGGCATCGCCGCAACCTATGTGCCGAACACCAAATACAAGGTGTTCTGGACGCTGATCCTTGCCGCGCCGGATTCCAGATAAACCTTCTGTGACACGCCTCCCTCTTTCAGCAATTGACGCGGCTGCGAACTGAGGCCACCGTACTGCAGCATCGGTTCCCTGCCGGTGCTGGTGATCCGGTTCTGACATTCGTATCATATCCTTCGCAGGCGCTTTTACGAATGTCAGAACCAGAGGATTACTAGAATTATAATTTGCTAGTGTCCTTTCGTATCCGAGGTTCGCTTGGATAGCGCTGCAAAGCGAGGCGAACCTCGGATACGGGACACGAGTTCAGTGATGGCTTATGGATCAACGTTCTCCCGACAAACCGGCCGCAACGAATCCCGCACAGGCGCAGCGTGTACTGGTGCTACAAGGCGGCGGCGCGCTCGGCTCCTATCAGGCCGGTGCTTATCAAGCGCTCTGTCATCACGATTTCGAGCCGAAATGGATCGCGGGCATTTCGATTGGTGCGATCAATGCGGCGATTATCGCCGGGAATCCCCGAGAAAAGCGCATCGGAAAGCTGAAGGAATTCTGGGAGACGGTGTCGTCGGCCTCGCCGATGCCTTGGGCTCCGTTCGTTCAGGGCGACCACGCGCGCTCGGTCTTCAACGAAACCAGCGCCGCGCTGATCGCAACCTTTGGTGTGCCGGGATTTTTCACGCCGCGCTTTCCGCCGGCGCCGGTCTGGCCTGCGGGAAGTCCGCAGTCGCAAAGTTACTACGACACCACACCGCTGCGCGCGACGCTGGAGCGGTTGGTGGATTTCGACCGCATCAACAATGACGGTGTCCGCCTCAGTGTCGGCGCGGTCAATATCAAGACCGGGAATTTCGAGTATTTCGACAATCACAAGTTCAAGAAGCTTGGCAAGAAGATTGGACCCGAACACATCATGGCGTCCGGCGCGTTGCCGCCGGGCTTCCCGCCGGTCGAAATCGAGGGCGAATTTTACTGGGACGGTGGCATCGTCTCCAACACGCCGCTCGACTACGTGCTTGAGCATGACCGGGACAACGACCTTCTGATTTTCCAGGTCGACCTGTTCAGCGCGCGGGGCGAGGTTCCGGCCACGGTGCTGGAAGCGGCGGAGCGGGAAAAGGACATCCGCTATTCCAGCCGCACCCGCATGAACACCGACATGAACAAGAAGATCCACGACGCCAAGAAAGCAGTGCGCGAACTGATCGCCAAGCTGCCGCCGAGTTTCAAGGATGACCCGCTGGTCGCGACGCTCAATCAAGCGGCGAAGGAAAATACGGTCACGATTGTGCACCTGATCTATCGCAGCAAGCTGCATGAGACATCGTCGAAAGATTACGACTTCTCCCGGCTTGGCATGACCGAGCACTGGGCCGCGGGCGAGCGCGATGTGTATGCCTCCATGAGGCATCCGGAGTGGCTGAACCGGCCGCAATCTGGCGAGAGCATGGTGACCTACGATCTTTGCCAAGCGGGATCGGAAAAAATCAAGTGAGTGAAAACAGGAGCGAATGATGGGTACTCTTTCCGGCAAGACGGCAGTGGTGACCGGCTCGACCAGCGGCATCGGTCTGGCCTATGCGCGGGCTTTTGCGAGCGCAGGCGCCAATGTCGTGATCAACGGCTTCGGCACGCCGGCCGACATCGAGAAAGAGCGCTCGGCCATCGAGAAGGATTTTGGCGTCAAGGCGGTTCATTCGCCCGCCGACATGACCAAGCCCGCGGAAATCGCTGAAATGATTGCGCTCGGCGAACGGACCTACGGCTCGGTGGACGTTCTTGTGAACAACGCAGGCGTGCAGTTCGTTTCGCCGATCGAGGAATTTCCCATTGAAAAGTGGGACATGATCATCGCAATCAACCTGACCTCGGCGTTTCACGGCATCCGCGCCGCGGTGCCCGGCATGAAGAAGCGCGGCTGGGGCCGCATCATCAACACCGCGTCGGCGCATTCGCTGGTCGCTTCACCGTTCAAGTCGGCCTATGTCTCTGCCAAGCACGGCATCGTTGGGCTGACCAAGACCGTGGCGCTGGAGCTGGCGACCCACAAGATCACGGCCAATTGTATCTCGCCGGGCTATGTCTGGACGCCGCTGGTGGAAAAGCAGATTCCCGATACCATGAAGGCGCGCGGGTTGACCAAGGAGCAGGTCATCAACGACGTTCTGCTCGACGCGCAGCCGACCAAGGAGTTCGTCACCGTCGATCAGGTCGCGGCGCTGGCGCTGTTTCTGTGCGGTGACGACGCGGCGCAGATCACCGGTGCGAACCTGTCGATCGACGGCGGCTGGACGGCGGAGTAACAGTTCTCCGTCATTCCGGGGCGCGAGCATAGCGAGCGAGCCCGGAATCCAGATGTTATAAGTTCTGATGTCAACTGATCGAGATTCCGGGCCTGCGCGAAGAGCGCGTCCCGGAATGACGGTTATGTTGAGGATACTTTCTTCCCGAACGCCAGAACGTGAAAGCCGAGGCGCGAACGGGTGATCCAGAACAGCAGGATCGTTTCGAACACCAGCGCGATGGAGGTTGCGGCAGCAGCGCCGTAGCCGCCGAAGCGCGGCACCAGCAGCACGCACAGCACGAGGTTGACCAGAAATGCCAGCGCGTAAGCCAGCGCGCACATGTTCTGGTGACCCAGCATGTTAAGCAGCCGTTCTACCGGACCGATGGCGGAGCGCACGATCAGGCCGATCGCCGCGACGAACATGATGCCGTAACCGGCGGTGAACTGCGGGCCGAACAGCCAGAGCAACGGCTTGCCCAGCGCCAGCAGCACCGCGGTGGCTGCGACCGACGGCCAGAATGTCCACTTGATCGCGTGGGCGATATACGCCGAGAGGCGTTCCTTGTCGCCGGATGCGTGATACTCGCTGAAGCGATGCGCGGTGGTGGCCGACATCGCGTAGTGAATGAACGACACCAGAGCGAGTGTCTTCACCACGGCGAAGTAGACGCCGACCTCTTCGGATGAGCGGAATTGCTGCAGCACCAGCACGTCGGTGTAGGACAGCAGCAGATAGAAGCCTTCGACCATCATGATCGGGAGCGACACCTTCAGCCAGTTCCGGAAATCGTAGGTCTTCGGACCGGGATCGACGCTCTCGCGCAGGCGGCGGTTGAGAACGATCAATTGGCCAAGCATCGCGATCCACACCGCAGCGGCGCTGGCAATCATCGCAGCCGTTGCGCCGAGGTTCATGCCGAGCACGACTGCGCCGGTGGTGAATCCGATGATCAGTGTCTGCCGCACGATGAATTGCGGCATCAGACCGAGGCGCATCCAGTCATGGGAGCGCGCGAGACCGTCCTGCGTGTTGGCAACCACGAAAGCGGGGAGGGTGAGGCAGCCGATATAGAGCGGCATAATGGTGTGCGCGTCGATCCACGGCGACAGGGCCGTCACAAGTGCGGCCAGCAACAGCGCGACTGCGGTCGAGGCCGCCAGCGTCATCCAGCGGCTGCCGGAGAGAAACCCGCGCAGCATCGAAAGCTGTCCGTCGGCGCGGTATTCGGGAATGATTTTCTGTGCGGATACGGCGACGCCGAAGTCCAGCATGCTGCCCAGCAGCAGCACCCAGGTCCAGACATAGACATAGACGCCGTAGTCCGAGCCGCCCATCCATCGCGCCAGCAGCACCTGCGAGAAGTAGGCGAGGCCCGCGCTGAGCACGCGAATGAGGAAGACGGTTCCGGCGAGCCGCTTGGTCAGCGAGGCTTCACTGGTGCCGGTCAGCACACTGCGCAGCCGCGCGATCAAGCCCGTGGGCTTCGCTTCAGACGCGCTATCAGCAGGCATGACGGTCACGGTACTCGATCCTGATCCCGCTCGTGGGGCAGGATGCGCCTTAGCAAGGATTCGTTAAGATTTGGTTGGATCGGGTAACCAGATGATCAGCCAGAAAAGCCGCCGTCCTTCAGAAACGCGGCTTCTCCCGGTGTTGTGGTTCTCCCCAGCACGGCGTTGCGGTGAGGAAACCGGCCGAACTTGCGGATGATGTCGGCATGCAGCACCGCCCATTTCAGACTGTCCGCGTCGAGCTGTTCGAACAGCGCCACGCTGCGTTCCTGATCCGCCATGTCCTCGGAATGCTCGAATGGCAGGTACATAAAGCTGCGCATCGCCGGATCGGTGCGCAGGTCGCGGCCTTCGGCAATGGCGCGCGCGGCAACGGCGCGGGCGAGTGCGTCTGTGGAGAAGGCGCGCGCATCGTTGCGGAACATGTTGCGCGGAAACTGGTCGAGCACGATCAGCAGCGCCAGCGTGCCGTCGTCGGTGTCCTGCCACGCGCTCAGCTTGCCCTCGCGCGCCGCCTTCCACACGCCCATGAAGCGGTCGCGCAGCGTCTGATCGAACGCGTCGTCCTTGGTGTACCAGCGCTCGTATCCGGCGTTGCGCCAGAACATGACGATGTCTTGGGGGGCGATTGAGGGCGTAACTTCGGAGTTCATGGTGCTTGCTGTGGTCCTAAAGACGTCAACGGCCGGGACAAGCCCGGCCGTTGCGTTCGTTGATGAGAAACGAGACGATCAGCTTGCCGCAGCAGCGGCTTTCGGCTTTTCGTCGCGCAGTTCGCGGCGCAGGATCTTGCCGACGTTGGTCTTCGGCAATTCCGTCCGGAACTCGACGTGCTTGGGCACCTTGTATCCTGTCAGTTCGGTCGACGCGAACTTGATGATGTCCTGCGCCGTGAGGTTCGGGTCCTTCTTCACCACGAAGGCCTTCACGGCTTCGGTCGACTTCGCGTCGGGAACGCCGATCACCGCGCATTCGAGCACGCCCGGATGGCTGGCGATCACTTCCTCGACTTCGTTTGGATAGACGTTGAAGCCCGAGACCAGGATCATGTCCTTCTTGCGGTCCACGATCTTGGTGTAGCCGTCGGGCGACATGATGCCGATGTCGCCGGTGCGGAAGAAGCCGTCGGCGGTCATCACCTTTGCGGTTTCTTCCGGGCGGTTCCAGTAGCCCGCCATCACCTGCGGACCCTTGGCGCAGATTTCGCCGGGCTCGCCGAGCGGCACTTCGTTGCCGTCGTCGTCGCGGATCGACAGATATGTCGAGGGCACCGGAATGCCGATCGAGCCGGAGAACTTGTCGGTGTCCGCCGGGTTACACGTCAGCGTCGGCGAGGTCTCGGACAGGCCGTAACCTTCCGACAGCGCCACACCGGTCACCTGCGTCCACTTGTCGGCGACCGGCTTCTGCACGGCCATGCCGCCGCCGAAGCAGCTCTTCAGCTTCGAGAAGTCGAGTTTGTCGAAGCCGGGCGTGTTGAGCAGGCCGTTGTAGAGTGTGTTCACCGCCGGGAAGCTGTTGACCTGATACTTTGACAGCTCCTTGACGAAACCCGCCATGTCGCGCGGGTTCGGGATCAGAAGGTTCACGCCGCCGGCGCGCACCGCGAGCAGGAAGCACGCGGTCAGCGCGAAGATATGGTAGAGCGGCAGCGCGCAGACGATAAAGATCTGGTCGACATGCGGCGGCTTCTTCAGTGCGGGCTGCAGCCACGCATCGTTCTGCAGCACGTTGGCGAGAATGTTGCGGTGGAGCAGCGTTGCGCCCTTCGACACGCCGGTGGTGCCGCCGGTGTATTGCAGGAATGCAACGTCGTCGCCGGTCAGCGTCGGCTTGTTCAGTTTCAGTTTGCGTCCGGCCGCGAGCGCTTCATTGAACGGAACGGCGCTCGGAATCGAATACGCCGGCACCATTTTCTTGACCTTGCGGACGACGAAATTGACGATCACGCCCTTGAAGCCGAGCAGATCGCCCATCGAACCCATGATGACGTGCTTGACGTTGGTCTTGGCGATAACCTTCTCAAGGGTGCTGGCGAAGTTCTCAAGCAGCAGGATCGCTTCCGCACCGGAGTCCTTGAGCTGGTGCTCAAGCTCGCGCGGCGTGTAGAGCGGATTGACGTTCACCACGGTGTAGCCGGCGCGCAGGATCGCGCTTGAGGCGACCGGATTCTGCAGCACGTTGGGCATCATGATGGCGACACGCGCGCCCTTCTGCAGGCCCTTGCTTTGCAGATAGGCGCCCATCGCCGCCGACATTTCGTCGAGCTCGCGATAGGTGATCGACTTGTCCATGCAGATGAAGGACTTGCGGTCGGCGAATTTCTTGAAGCTTTCCTCGAGCAGTTCCACCAGCGACGGATACAGATTGACGTCTATGTCGGCTGGCACGCCGGCCGGATATTGCTTGAGCCAGATACGTTCCATGGTCATTTCCCCTCAGCTGTTTTCCAGACGGCCCCCGTCTTGTGGCGGGGTGCACGGGCTATGCTCTCAAGTATTGAAATAAGTATTGAGCGAAGCGGCAGGCCATAGCAAGCCTGTGCGTGGTAACGACGCACTTTAGAAGCCTTGTACGCAGGCTTGCGGGCGTTCACGCACGTGGATTCCGCAGAGCACAATCACAGCCGCGAGAGTGAGTTAGCCGCGCGGGGCGGCGTCGGGCTTCTGCTGGGCGGCAGGTTTGGCCGCCGGTTTCGCGGCCGGGGCAGCAGCAGGTTTGGCCGCAGAGCTGGCAGCGGCAGGTTTGGCGGCAGCGGGTTTCGCCGCCGCCGCCGGTTTAGCCTCAGGCTTCGCTGCGGGCTTGGCGGCGGCATCCGGCTTCTTGTCGGTTTTCGGCGCGCCGGCGGGTTTGGCTGCCGCGGCTGCTACAGCCGCGGTCTTCGGCTTCAGAGGCGATGCCGCCGGCTTGGCGTCGGGCTTCGCCGCGATCTTTTCGTCCTTCTTCTTCTCGGGCTTTGCGTCGGTGTCCGGCTTGGCGGCAACCTTCGGCTTCGCGCCCTTCCGCTTGGCGACGGATGCCGCCTGGTTGGCGGCTTCGGCAGCATCGGCTTCGAGAATGGCCGCGCCGGTGCGGGCCGGGCCGGTATAGACAATCACGGGCGTTGCGGCGGCGGCAGGCATCGCCAGCAGGTCCGACACCTTCATGGTCGGCGCCTGAAGGCCGGCCGCGAACATCGAGACCCCGGCGTCGTTGCTGTCCGCCTGGATATCGGGATCGTCTTCTTCGTTCTCTGCGGCGGGCCGCTTGCGTTTCGGTCCGCACATCTCGTCGCGCAAGTTCGGCGGCGAGGCGTCGATCGGCGCCAGCGCATCGACGGTGCCGAGTGACGGCTTGAGCCAGGAGAGCTTGTTGCCGCCGAAGCCGCGTTCGAGCAATTGCGCCGCCTTCAGCGCGCGCTGCGATGACGATTGCGCACCGAGCACGACCGCGATCAGCCGCTTGTTGTTGCGCGTCGCGGTGGCGACGAGATTGAATCCCGAGGCGCAGATGAAGCCGGTCTTCATGCCGTCTGCGCCGGGATAGCGGCCGATCAGCTTGTTGAAGTTCGCGGTCACCCGGCGGCCGAACTTGATGGCCGAAATGTGCATGAAATACTCGTACTCCGGCAGATCGCGGATGATCGCGCGCGCCAAAAGTCCGAGATCGCGGGCCGACGTAATCTGTCCTTCCGCCGGCAAGCCGTTCGGATTGACGTAGCTGGTCTGCGTCATGCCGAGCCGCTGCGCGGTCTTGTTCATTTCCGCCGAGAAATTATCGACGGAGCCCGAGACGCCTTCCGCCAGCACGACCGCGATGTCGTTCGCCGACTTCACCATCATCATCTTCAGCGCGTTGTCGACGGTGATCTGCGTGCCCGGCTTGAAGCCCATCTTCGAGGGCTGCTGCGCGGCCGCTGTCGGCGACACGGTGAACAGCGTGTCGAGCGTGATGCGGCCTTCCTTCACCGCCTTCAGGGTCACGTAGGCCGTCATGATCTTGGTGACGGACGCCGGATACCAGGGATAGGTCGCGTTCTCAGCCTGAAGAACCTTGCCGGTGTCGGCCTCGATCACCAGCAGCGCCTCGGCCTGCGCCGTGCGCGGCGTGATCGCCGCAAGCAACACCGCCGCCAAAAGCGCGAGCGGTCGCAGCGACGACATCCGGAACGGGGCAGCGACCCGCACCACTACCGGAGTCCGACGGTTGTAAGCACGCCTGCGGCGAATGAAACCATGGCCTCCTCGGCGTGTTGCATGCGGGTTCGAAAGCAATCCGGATCGTCAAATCAGATGAGGCTCAATACTTATACCGGAGCGAGCGGTTCCGAACAGGGGCTTTGAGACTCAATCAAGCACGAAATGGGCCAAAATTCGACGATGCCCACACTTCTCCACGACCCCGGTTCCTGATGGAGCTACGCCTTTGAGGCCGTGGCCGCCGTCAGTGCGGGCGAATGGGCGCGGGTCTCGTCCTGAACCATGAATTGCGCTTTCGCGAGCTTGGCGAAATAGCCGCCGCTCGCGACGAGTTCATCGAACGTTCCGCTTTCGATCACCTTGCCCTTGTCGAACACCAGAATGCGGGTTGCATTTCGGATGGTCGAGAGCCGGTGGGCGATCACGAAGGTGGTGCGGCCCTTCATCACGGTGTCGAGGGCGGCGTTGACCTTGGCTTCGGTGACCGCGTCGAGCGCGCTGGTCGCCTCATCGAGGATCAGGATTGGCGGATTTTTCAGCAACGCGCGGGCAATCGACAGGCGCTGGCGCTCGCCGCCCGACAGCATGCGTCCGCGCTCGCCGGCGTTGGTGTCGAATTTCAGATCGCTGCGCTCGATGAAGTCGAGCGCCTGTGCGCCCTCGGCGGCCACGCGCAATTCCTCGTCAGTGGCGTCGGGCTTGCCGACCCGCAGGTTCTCGGCGATCGAGCGGTTGAACAGCAGCGCTTCCTGAAACACCACGCCGATGTTCCGGCGCAGCGCCGAAAGCGTCATGCCGCGCACATCCATGCCGTCGATCTTGATGAAGCCGGATTGCGGATCAAACGCGCGATGCAGCAGCGCAATGGCGGTGGATTTGCCGGCACCGGTCTCGCCGACCAGTGCGATGGTCTGTCCCGGCAATGCGGTGAACGAGATATCTTCGACAGCGGGCCGCTTGCCGTCGTAGGAGAACGAGACGTCGTTGAATTCCACGAGGCCGGTGAGGCGGCCGGGATCGATGGCGTCGGGCCGGTCGCGCACCGCGGGCACCGCATCGAGCACGTCGAAGAACTCCCGCAGCCGCGGCGCTTCCATGAAGACATTGTTGATGAAGCTGACGACCTGCTCGAGCTTCTGGATCAGCATGGTGGCGAAAGAGACAAACATCACGATCTCGCCGACGCTGGCCTGTCCCTGGCTGTTCAGGATGATGCCGACCACAAAGATCGCCAGAATCGTGATGGTAGTGGAGGCGCGGGTCATCACGGCCACGAGCGCCCACCACGACAGCACCGGCAACTGCGCCGACAGCAGCTTGTCGGCGACGCCGCGCAGGCCCTGCACCTCGGCATCGACGCGGACGAAGCTCTGCACCAGCGCGACGTTGCCGAGCGCGTCGGATGCGCGGGCCGCGAGGTCGCCGTAATGCTCCTCGACCTCCATCTGCAGGCCGTAGGTCTTGCGCACCACCAGCGTGGTCAGGATCGTGAAAACGATGCACAGGACGAACAGCAGGCTCGCGAGCCGCCAGTTGATGTACAGCGACAGCGGCAGCAGCACGACCAGCGAAACGATCGACGCGAAATGCTCGCGGAAGAAACTCAGCCAGAGCCGCCACAGCGCATCGGTGCCCTGAAGCATCACCTTCATCAGACGACCGGAATGCGTGCCGGTGTGGAAGGTGAGCGGCAACTGCATGATGTGCTCGAAGTAACCGGTAAGCACGGCCTGACGCTGGCGATGCGCGAGGCGATCCGCCTGCAGGGCAACGAACGCGCTGCAGACAATCGTGAAGAGTCCGAATGCGACCCATGCGCCGAGCAGCGGCCATGGCGATGAGATCGCGGTACCGAACAGCGTATCGGTCATCGGCTTGCCGGACAGAACGTCGATGATGCGGCCGAACAGGACCGGTTCGGCAAATTGCGCCACCGCAAGCAACAGGTTGGCGCCGGCGAGGAACCAGCCGAGCCGGGCTTCCTTGCCGAGCAGTTCAAGCACGCGAACATAAAGACGGATCAAAGCAACAGCCCTACAAGTCTGACGTCAACGAAAGGGCTGTCATCCTAGCCGGGGATGGCCGGCGAATACAGTGCGGCGGGACCAGTCGTGTCGGCGTTATGCACCTAATTGATTTTGCGGGTATTTGCGGCGGCAGCGGCCCGCGTCCGCGCGGGCGCGTGGCACTTACCACACCATGCGCACGCCGCCCTTGCCGGTGAAGGTGGTGACGTTGTCGTTCATGCCGGTGACTTCGCCGGCGGCGAACAGCGTCATGCGCTCGAACTGCCAGTCCAGACCCGCACCGCCGTAAACGCCGAACACGTTCTGCTTGTCCGGTGTTGCGGCGATGAAGTTCTGCCCGACCAGCGCGATGTTGACGGAGGCGTCGCCGGTGCGCTGCTGCGCCAGCACGCCGCCGGTCACGCGGATGCCAAGACGACTGCCATTGTTGAAGGCATGGGTGTTGGCCAGCGTGATCTCCGCACGTTCCTCGAACGCCTGCATGTTGCGGTCGCCGACCGTAAGATTGGCGCTGGAGCCGGTCTCGGTGTAGCCGTCGAACTGCGCGGCGACGTAGCGCACTTTCAGCGCAGGCGTGACTGTGACGCCGTGATCGAACGCGAAGCGATGGCCGAGCGCGAGCGAGGGATTGACGAACCAGCCATCGTAGGAGGCGCTGGCGGTCTCGAAGGTGAGCCCGCTGCCGATGTTGCGCTTCGACTCGTTGTTCAGCTTGCCGCCGATCAGTGCCAGATCGAGGAACGTCGCGCCGAACGAGTTGCGGGCATATAGTCCGCCGAACAGCGTGTCGGTGTCGAAGCGGCCGGCATTGAGGTCGAGTGCGGTCTCATTGGTGCTGCCGCCGATGAAGCCGCCCAGCTTTGTATCGGGGGTGATCTGCCGGTCATAGCCGATGGCGCCGCCGTAGCCGAGCGTCACGCCGCCGATGAAGTTGCCGTCGGTCGTCTGTTCGCGCCGTCCGCCAAATCCCTTGGCCCAGACACTGTTGCCGTTGCGGTCGGAGACCGCGCCGCCCTTGAACACCGGTATTGTCGGCGCGAACGCCATCGCTCCAACGACCATGGCTTCGGATACGGTGCCAAAGGCGTGGTCAAAACGAGGTGCTGCGCTTTCGATGGCGGCGAAAGCATTGGCGCTGTTTCGCACGGGCTCGAACACCGGCGTGTCGGGCAACACCGACGCGATCCAGCCGGTGATGTCCATCACGGCGCGATTCATGGTGCCGAAGCCGGAGAGGTCGGCGACGATGATCCGGATTGGTGTCACGACATAAGCATTGCCGGACGTGGTGACAGTGGAGAGTGCGGCGTTGAAATTCGCGGTGTCGAGAATCCAGCTTCCAGGTCCGAAACTCACTTTGTCTGCGCCGCCGCCAAAGTTCACCAGTCCGCCGAACCGCGCGCCGGGCAAAATACTGAGGCTGTCGGAGGCGGCTGTGCCGTTGGCGTTGAAGCGGATTGCCGTACCGTTTGTGCCGACGATGGTGCCGGAATTGATGATGTTGCCGGTGGTGATGAGACTGACACCGTCGATGCCCCCGCTGATGTTGCCGGAATTGGCGACGGTGGCCGTGTCGGCACTGATGCCGCGGCCACCCCCGATGATAGTGCCGGAATTGGTTACATTGGCTGTGCTGGCCCGGATGCCGTAGTCGCTGCCGGTGATGGAGCCGGAGTTGGTCACGGTGGCTGTGTTGTCGGTATAGACGCCGGAGAAGGCTGCTCCCGTGATGGAGCCGGAGTTGGTCACATTGGCTGTGTTGGCAACGATACCGTAGTTGCCGCCGGTGATGCTGCCTGAGTTGATTACATTGGCTGTGACAAGGGCATTTATGCCGCGGGTGCCCCCGGTGACGGTGCCGGAATTGTTCACATTGGCTGTGCTGGCCGAGATGCCGTAGTCGCCGCCGGTGATGAGGCCGGAGTTGGTCACGGTGGCTGTGTTGATGGCATAAACGCCGTAGAAATCTGTCCCCGTGATGGTGCCGGAATTGATCACATCAACTGTGCTGGCCCGGATGCCGTTGTCGCCTCCGGTGATGAAGCCAGAATTGGTCACGGTGGCTGTATTGTTGACATGGATGCCGGCGAAGTCTGCTCCCGTGATAGTGCCGGAATTGATCACATTGGCTGTGCTTGCCCGGATGCCGTAATCGCCGCCGGTAATGGTGCCGGAGTTGGTCACATTGGCTGTGCTGGTAGCGATGCCGTAGAGGCTTGCTCCTGTGATGGTGCCAGAATTGGTCACGGTGATGGTGGTGGCATAGATGCCGTAGAAGCCCCCGCTGATGTTGCCGGAATTGGCGACGGTGGCCGTGTCGGCACTGATGCCGCGGCCACCCCCGATGATAGTGCCGGAATTGGTTACATTGGCTGTGCTGGCCCGGATGCCGTAGTCGCTGCCGGTGATGGAGCCGGAGTTGGTCACGGTGGCTGTGTTGTCGGTATAGACGCCGGAGAAGGCTGCTCCCGTGATGGAGCCGGAGTTGGTCACATTGGCTGTGTTGGCAACGATACCGTAGTTGCCGCCGGTGATGCTGCCTGAGTTGGTTACACTGGCAGTATTGACGGCATCTATGCCGTAGGCGCCCCCGGTGACGGTGCCGGAATTGGTGACGGTGGCTGTGCTGGCACGGATGCCGTAATCGCCGCCGGTGATGGTGCCGGAATTGGTCACAGCAACTGTGTTCGCAGAGATGCCCGCGGAGTCCCCGGTGACGGTGCCGGAGTTGGCGACAGTGGCCGAGTCAGCATTGATACCGGCATTGGCTCCGGCGACCGTCGCCCCGGGCACGATCGTGACATTGAGATTGCCGACGAGGACGCTGCCGTAACCGTTGACGTCAAGGCTGGTGCCGGGAGCGCCCGTGCCCTGATTGATGGTGGTGCCGGTGCAGATCGCGGTGACGTTGTCGGCGGCGGCGGGATCGCAGGCGGCGCGGGCCGCTGCGCTGCCCATTAGCAAAGCCGCAACAGCCGTT
Source organism: Afipia birgiae 34632 (assembly GCF_000308295.2). Classification (GTDB taxonomy): domain Bacteria; phylum Pseudomonadota; class Alphaproteobacteria; order Rhizobiales; family Xanthobacteraceae; genus Afipia; species Afipia birgiae. The sequence continues at coordinate 180,954 of NZ_HG326655.1, read as the reverse complement.
GAAATCAAAAGCCCGGAGGCCAAAAGCCCCTTCCGCAGCGCAGGCGAGAGCTTCGCCGCGGTCGCATTCCCGCCGGTCATTCCCAGTGCCCCGAAAATCAACAAGTAAAAATCCGCTGCGCGCTTTGAATGCGCGCGGGAGAATCATTTAAATTTTCTGGCCAAGATGTCCGCGATCACGGCATTCGCAATCACGACAAGCGCGATCACAATGTTCGCAATGACTTCCAAAATCAGCCTCACAATCATGCAAAGTCTAACGAGGTTCCGCTGAATTGGAAAGCGCGGATACCAGCGGGCATCGCTCCAACCGGCCGTTTATCACGTTCACGGCACGGCATCGGGATGTGCGGCATGTCTCGGGCCTGGTGCGATTTCTGACGTCCGCGAGCAGTGACCGACAGCGACGATTTGTATCGCGTCCTCCCGAGGAACCAATAAGGGCCGCCGCAGCTTGTCGGGCATGTTCCAAAAAAACCGGAGACTGCCATGAAAATCGCCAACATCGTTTTGGCTGCGGTCCTCACCCTCATCAACTCGGCGGCTTTGGCCCAACAAGGTCTTACAGGAACGATTACCAAAATTGACCGGATCAACGGTACGATCGCGATTCAACGTGAGCAAAGCGGGACCACTGGAGCGAACACCGGCGGCGCTGCGGAAGAGTTCAAAGCGCAGGACCGCTCGTCGTTAGATGCTGTGCATGCCGGTGATAAAGTCACCTATTTTTCTACGGAAACGGGTGGAATCAAAACGATCACGAAACTTCAGAAGCAGTAAAAGCGGACGTCAGCGGCATGGCGAACGATCAGCGGATCGCAAAATAGTCGATAAACTGGCTGACTCATGCTCGCCTTATTCGTAGTCTGGAATTCCAGCCTGCTTAGGGTGCCGAATGCTGTTCGGGGGCGTTCCAGCAAGGTGATATTCAAATGCTTCTCGCACGCCGGTTTACTGTTGCTGCGACGGCACGGTTGCTGATCGCAGGTGCATTTTTCATTCTGCTCTTCTCAGCGGTGGAGTCTCGGGCCCAAACCCCAGCCGGCGTCTGTAAGGATGCAACTGAGCTTAGGGTATTGCCTTCGCCGCTTTCGCCGTGGAAGGGCGCACCGCTGCGTGTCATGGTCGTGACCGAGAAACCGGTCGAAGGCATGCTGTCGCTGATCGCGCCCGATGGAAGTGTTGCGGCCAAATCGGCCGACCGTCACGGCGGGTCGCCCTATTTCTGGCTCGCCGAGATCGCTGTACCGGCCGCAGGCACCTGGCATGCGACGCTGGTGCTCAATCAAGGGCCGATGGAATGCCGCACGATCACTCGTGACATTGTGGTGAGCGCGCGCAAACCCGCGCCCGTGCCGATACTGCCGGGAAGTTTCTGGCAGGTGCGCGGCGGTTGGAACAACACCACAGAAACACTGTTTTCGGCGTGGATCGAGAAGCTGTTCGACGCGCCGCCGGATCAGGATCTGTCGTGGAAGGTGTGGCATGAAGTGCTGCATGATCGATCGCGCAATTTCCTGTTCAATCATCTTGGTCGGGGTGAAGACAATGCGCGGTCGGGCCTTCGCCCTGATTGCGCGGACTTCGTGTATTTCTTGCGCGCATATTTCGCTTACAAAATGGGTCTGCCGTTTGGCTATTCGAATTGCTCGCGCGGTACTGGCGGCAAGCCGCCCAAGTGCTACCAGTGGTTCGATATCGAGCATCCCGAGGTCACGCGTCCGCCGCCACCGCCCGAACCGAACAGCGCATCGACTGCATCCACCACACCGGGCGCGGCCGCGCCTGCGGGGTTGTTCGCCGCGTCACAGCCAGCCGAGATGCCTGCGCCGCTCCCTGCCACGCCACTGGTGCCGAAGCGACCGACGACGTTCGGCGAGTATCTAAGGGACGTTGGCGACGTCGTGCATACCGGCGCGGTGCGCGTGGCGGGTGCCGACGACAACACCGATTTCTATACGGTCGCGCTGACACAGCAGGCGTTGCGCCCGGGTACGGTGTACGCCGATCCCTACGGCCATGTGCTGATGCTGGTGCATCGTGTGCCGGAACTGAATGGCAAGCCCGGCGTCTTCCTTGCCATCGACGCCGAGCCTGATGGATCGATCACGCGAAAGCGGTTCTGGCGCGGCAATTTTCTGTTCGCTCACGATCCTGCGCTCGGCAGTTCCGGCTTCAAGCACTTCCGGCCGATCGTGCGGGACAGAAGCGGCGCACTGCGGCGGCTGGCCAATGCCGAGATTGCCAAGAATCCAAGTTACGGAGATTTTTCGCTGGACCAGTCGCAGATGAGTGTCGAAGATTTTTACGATCGCATGGATGACGTGATGTCGCCCGATCCGCTCGATCCGGTGAAAGCGATGGCGGACGCCATCGCGAGTCTCCACGAGCAGGTGAAGACGCGCGTCACCTCGGTGGAAAACGGGCGAAAATATCAGGAGAAAAAGCCCGGCGAGATTGCGATGCCGAACGGCCCTGCGATCTTCCAGACGACAGGAGCCTGGGAGGATTACTCCACGCCGGCGCGCGATTTCCGTCTGCTGATTGCGATCGATGTCGTGCGGGGATTTCCGGATCGCTTCGTACGACGGGCAGCGCGCTACGCGGTGCCGACCGGCAAGAGCGTTGAAGCAGTGAAAAGCGAATTGCAGGGCGTGCTCGCCTCCGAACTTGCCTCGCGCAAAATATCCTATACCCGAAGCGATGGTTCGCAGTGGACGCTGTCGCTGAAGGACGTGATTGATCGGATGTCGGATTTCGAGATGGCCTACAACCCGAACGACTGCGCCGAATTACGTTGGGCGGCGCGGGAAAATACCGATGAGGTCGCGACGTGCAAGCGGCATGCGCCGCAGGCACAGCGCGCCAAGATGTCGTCGGAGTATCGCACCTGGTTCCACGAGCGGCACTGGCCGACGCGCAGTTTGTAACCGACGCGCAACGCACGATAATGGGACTGCTGCGACGCTTGGCTTCCGGCAAGCATCTTTGAGAGTATGGGGGCGGCGTCCGTCCGCTACCTTCACGTTACGCAACTCAATGGATCTTGCGCGCGCCAAGCGGCGGCAGGAGCGTATTGTCGAGGTGCCGCGATCGAAGGTCCGCCAATGACCCGAAGCAGACATGCAGGGCAACGCGCGGCGTGCTGCATCGTATCACCACCCTCGTTGCACCGGAGGAAAGAACTGACCGCCGCCCCGGCGCATATTGCTCGGTTGGGGATTCGGATTGCGCTGGAAAAGGAAGCCGAAGCCGTCGTCGCTCTGTCGGTTGCCGTTGCCCCAGCTGTCGTCGTCCGCCATGAGAACCTCGCTCGGCTTGCGCGTGATGAAGCCGCCCTGGGGCTGGTCGCTCAGCACCGCAACAAACTCGGTGCGATAGTTGGTCTCCTCGCTCAGGGGCTCGTCTGAGACGATGATCGAGGATCGCGGCGATGCGGTCGGCGCGATGCGATCAAGGACTTCCTTCGGGATGGTGATGCGGTCGAGCGCGTTTTTGGCGTCATTCCCATTTTCGATCGTGACGGCGGTCCAGCGCAGGCCCGTGGCGGTGCGTGCCACTGCGGTGAACACGTGCGTGCCGAGTGGTTTGCCGGGATCGCGAATCGCGACCGGGACCTCGATGGTCGCATCGAACACCTCGCCGCCGCCGTCCGGCGCCGGCTTACGCGTGTTGCGCCGGACGTAAAGCGTCCGCGTCGCGCGGCTGATGTAGATCGAGACCGGCTCGAGCGCGAGCTTCGCGTCGAGTGCCGCCTTGGCGGTGTCGGCCTTTTTTGCTGAGCCGTCTTGGCCGCTTCCTTTGCGGCGCTGGCTGCGTCGAGCTTTGATGACGCGTCCGCCTTGGCGGCGTCGTATCGAGTCTTCAGCTCCGCTGCCATGGCAGCGGCCTTTTGCTTACGGTCCTCGGCTTTCGCCCTGGCTTGGTCGGTCTTGGCGGCGGCCACCGCCTTGTCTGCGGATACGAGCTCGGCGTCGGCCCGGGCCTTGAGCCGCTCCAGCTTGCGCAGAGACGCTGCGAGCGGTGCCGACTCGCGGGCCGCTGTCGCAGCAGTCTTCCTGGCCTCGTCGGCTGTCGTGATAGCGTTCGCGGCCTCGCGTGAGAGTATCTCGGCCCTTGCCGGAGCAGCTGCGATGACCTCGGTGTTCGGCACGAAGAGCGATAGCGCCGGGTGAGAAAAGTCGACCGGGGCCGCGTCGTCCGGCGAGATGATCACGCGCATCCCGATCCGCGTCTTGTCGAACAGCTTCTCCGCAAAGCCGTAAGGCATTCGCACGCAGCCGTGTGAGGCCGCATAACCGGGCAACGGCCCGCCATGCAACGCGAGGCCGTTCCAGGTGATGCGCTGCATGTTCGGCATCCAGGCATCGTCATACATGTTCGAGCGGTGTTCTTTGTTCTTCTGGACGATGGCGAAGACGCCGGCGGGCGTCTCGCGCTCCTTGACGCCGGTCGACACCGGCGCGCGCAGAATCCAGCCCTCGGCGTCATAGAGTGTGACCTGCTGGCTCTTGATCGACACGATTGCCATGATCGGCTCGCCTGCCTCGCGCGGCGCCGTTGTCTCGGCGGGTTGCGTGCGGCGCGCCTGTTTCGCTGCGGCGTCGGCGGTCGGCGCCATCAGCGCGGCCATCGCCGCGATCATCACAATGGCCGAAGATCCCCAATGGCGCATCACCGCGTTGGATTGCGTCGGCGTCAATCGATTCACCATTCCATTCCCCGTTGCAGCACGTGTCCGATGCCGTGACCAACCTCACATATCCGACTCGTGAGGAACAAGCATGCTCGCAGCTGAAATTGGCACAAAACGGACAGCGAGCATTACAGCGGGCCTGCGGCCTGCCGTTGCACACAGGCAACACTTTCGGGAAAAGCGCACGGCCTGTCCGTTTGCGCCATTGCGCGGGCGCTGCCTTGTCCGAACAATCAGCGGCGTCCGCATGCTTGTGCAATCCGGTTCCGATGAGGCTGGAATGATGAACCTGCAGCGACTTTCAACAGAGCCGTCGCCATTGTTGCGATCAGTCGTTCTCGCGACCGGGGTTGTCGGCTTGCTCGCTACCTCCGGGCCAGGAGGAATCCAGAACAGCGGCGCGGCGCCAGGCAACGACATCAGCGCGCTCTCGCACTCCGCCAGACAGCAGTTGGCCGACGCACCGCAGCCAATGCTCAATGACAATCCCGGTCAAACCGATGGTGCGATGGCCGAACTATCGAGAGCAGTCGCCGACGCATTGATCGCCTTGAACAAACCGGAGCTGGTCATCGAAACGGCCTCGACCAATTCGCCGGATGTGCCGCCAACCGAGCCAGCGCATATGCAACTCGCAAGCGTGGATCCGTCGGATATCCAAATTGGCGATGCAAACAGGGCCGTGAGCTCCATCGAAATTATCGACGAGTGCCTGATCGTGGACATCTGTGTCGATCGATATCTGTGGGCGCTCTATCAACGGACGCCCAAGGAGGACACCATCAAGGTGCCTGAGCGGAGGAAGGTCACCGTCAAGCGGAAGGGCAAGATGGTGACTGTCTCCAGAACCTTCACCAAGCTTGTTGATCAGGATTTTGGGTGGAAGGATCCGAAGGCGGCGGAGCGAGTCCGCATGTCGATGATGGACTACGTGATCGGAGGCATGGATCGGAGCTTCAAGCTAAAACTGTTTCATATGCTTCACGCGGCGGAGGCGGCGGGCCTTTCGCCCGGCATCACCAGCGCATTCCGTGATGACTACCGCCAGTCAATCGCAAGCGGCCTGAAGGCGGCGAGCAACAAGTCGTTTCATGGCGGGAGCTCCCGCGGTGGCTATGGGCATGGGCTTGCGGCCGATATCGTGAGCGTCCAGGGCGGAACTCGCAACCAGCGATGGGCTTCCTCCGATAAGCTCTGGAAGTGGGTTGATGCGCATGGGAAGGAGTTCGGAATCGGACGCCCATATCTCGGCAGGGACCCGCCGCATGTCGCACCGCTCGACGGCCGGGAATATGCGGCGCATAACCGCGGCTCAAAGCAGGCGAGACCGGACGTGAAAAAGGCCGACGTGAAGAAGGTGAAGCGCGTGGCCGCACGCGACTACTCACGCCCCGCGAAGCGCCCGAGAACTGCAACCGTCTCAAAGCTGAAAGCGAGTTGAGTGGCTTGGCTCCGATATCAGGCTCGTAAAATGTAGATCCGCGTTCGCTATTGGCGGATCGCGGACTTTGCCGCTGCCGTTAAATTTTAATCCGAAGTTGCGCGGTTTCAATTGATCGTGCGCGCGCTCACGGGCGGCAGGAACGTGTCGTCGAAAATGTCGGTTGTGGAGGGCCGCTTGCGGAATTCGTAATCGTCCGCGATCTGGCTGATGCCCGCGTCGAAACGGCTGCTGTCGATGCCGCCGAGACCGCTCTTCTTGACCTCGTCGGTGGCGATGTTGTCGCCCAGCACGGCGCGCAACCGCTCCAGTTCAACGTCACGCGAGCCGCCGCTCATCTGCAGGAGGACCTCGTCAATCGCGCGCGCCGGATCCTTGAGGCTCAGGCGAACGCCCGCGATCGTCGCGCGCACGAAAGCTTTCACGGCGTCAGGATTGGCGGCTGCGAATTTCGGATTGACGATCAGCGCGTGGCCGTAGACTTCGCTGCCGAAATCGGAGAAGCGAAGCACCGCGAGATCGTTTGCCGGGACGCCGCGGTCGCGCAGGTTGATTGCGGACAGAAACGAAAAGCCGGTGACGGCATCGAGTTGGCCCGCCGAGAGCATCGGCTCGCGCACCGCAGCGCTGATTTTCTCCATCCTGATCTTGTCGAGCTTGATGTTGTTTTTGCGCGCGATCGCCGGCCACAGCCGCGCGGCGAGATCGCCATCGACGACGCCGATGGTCTTGCCTTCGATGTCCGGCATGGTCGCGATGCCGCGGCTCCTGCGCGCGATGATCGCGTAGGGCGCCTTGTTGTAGAGTACGAACACCGCCTTGACCGGCGCCGCCCCTTCCTTGTCGCGGTAGCGAATGAGCGCGTTGATGTCTGCGAGCGCGATGTCGCTGCTTCCGGATGCGACGCGCGCGATGGCGTCGACCGAATCGGCCGCTTGGCCGGTCGTGACGGTGAGACCTTCGGTGCGAAATAAACCCCTGGCGGATGCCAGCACGAACGGCGCCGCAGCGCCGTCGATCGGCCGGTCATATGAGAAGTGCAGCGCCGACGCGGCGGTTCCCGGCGTCGTGCCCGGACCGTATGCCCACAGGAGGGCGATCAGCGGCAACAGGGTTTTGCGGAGACGGCGTCTGGACATGCGCGGCACTTGGACTTGGGAGACGTGAGGCTACTTTTGAGCATCGGCTGTGTTGGCATGATGACAAGCACACAAGCGCCTGTCCGTCACCCTTTGGCCCTTTCCGCGCCAGTTTGCCGCAGTTTCGCCATTTGTCGTTCAGCTTGCGTTGGGGTTGAGGAACCTAGTGTAAAGACTAGGATTATCCTCCAACTAGCCGGTCTGGCCAGGGATGACCTGTGAGGACGTTGAAATGCTCATTCGTAAGACTTTGCCTTCGCCATTCACCTGGGCTGTGGTTCTGGCGACGGCTGCTGCGCTGGTCTTGACCGTGGTTGTTCCACCGCCGGCCGCACAGGCACATCCGCTCGCCGCACCGGCTGCCAAAACAACTTCCGCTGAGCCAGCGAATGCCAGTGAGGCCACTGATTTCAGCTCTCGTGCCCGCCGCCGTGTGGTGCGCCGCGGCTATAATAACAATGCTGCTGGCCTCGCCTTCATGGGCATGGCGCTGGGGACAGTGGGTGCCATCGTCGCCGAGCAGCGCCGCCGCGACTACTATCGCGACAACTATTATTACGGCGGTGGTCCGTATTACGGACGCCATTACTACGGCGGCCCGGCCTACTACGGCGGCTATCCGTATCAGGGCGGCGGCTACTACCGCATTCCGACCTACTGATCGACTAGGCAATCATGTCGCCGGGAGCAATCCCGGCGGCTTGCTTTTTTGGAGCATTTTCAGTCATTTGGGGTGGCCGTTAACACGCTGGCGAGAGATTTGATCTAGGTTCAACAGATGAGTGATTCGCTAGAACGGCTTTATCACGCGGTTATTGCGGCCAAGGATCTCGATCCGGCGACGTCGCGAACGGCGCGGCTGTTTCAGCGCGGCCCAGCGAAAATGGCCAAGAAACTTGCCGAAGAAGCTATCGAAGTCGTCATCGACGCGGTCAACGGCGACTCCGAAGCCGTGATCCGGGAAAGCGCTGATCTGCTCTACAACCTGTCGGTCCTTTGGGTGGCCGCCGGTGTTCGCCCGGAAGACGTGTGGGCCGAAATGGATCGTCGCGAACGGGCTCAGGGCATCGCCGAAAAACTGCCGAAAGCGTCCGCGGGCAAGCCGCACACCACCACGGTGGTTCCAGGGAAATCCGGTGCCACCGCAAAGGCCGCTGCCAAGATTGCGCCACCACAGACCACCGAAAGCGTAGCGCGGCGACCAATTGTCGCGCTCCAGAGTGGCCGGTTGAAGAAACGCCGCTGATTAGCGGCTAAATTACACATTTCCACACATGGACAAATTGCCCGGACGGTGGTTCATCGCGCCATGCTGAGACGAATGTATGACTGGTGCATCGCCGCCGCCGACAAGCCCTATGCCCTCTGGCTGATGGGAGCCGTGTCGTTCGCTGAAAGCTCGTTCTTTCCGATTCCGCCGGATGTCATGCTGATTCCGATGTCGCTGGCGCGGCCACAGAAAGCGTGGCTCTACGCGCTGGTCTGTACCGTAACATCGGTTGCGGGCGGTGTTGTCGGTTACGCCATCGGCGCGCTGCTCTATGACAGCGTCGGGCAGTGGCTGATCAATCTCTACGGCTACGGCGACAAGGTCGAGGCGTTCCGTGCTTCTTACGCAGAATACGGCGCGTGGATCATTCTGCTGAAGGGACTCACGCCGATTCCTTACAAGCTCGTGACGATCACGTCCGGTTTCGCCAACTACAATCTGCTGCTGTTCGTGATCTTTTCGGTCATCGCGCGTGGCGGACGGTTTTTTATCGTCGCGATTCTGCTCAATCGCTACGGCACGTGGATTCGCGAAGCCATCGAGAAACGTCTCGGCTTGTGGGTGATCGTTGCCACCGCCACGCTGGTACTTGGCTTCATCATTGCCTTTAGGCTGTTCTAGGCGGCGTTCAGCGAAAATCGCGCCAGACATAAAGCCTTTTCCAGAGGGAAGCGGCAGGATACTCTCGAGTCATGTCCAATCACACCAGCGATCTGTTCGTGAACGTGCGAGGACGCATGGTCCTGATGGTGGCCGGTCTCGCGCTCGTGTGGGGGACGGCGGCGGCTTGGTCGCAGCAAGCTCAGCCGCAGCTTCAGGTCGCGCCTTCTCAACAACCCGCCCCGCCGACGCCTCAGCCTCCACCTTCGGCCGGCAATCCGGGACTGGTCGAGGAAATCGGCAAGCTATTGAAGGACTCCGCTTCGGGTTTGAGCTTTCCCAGCCCAGGGAAGGCGCTCGACGGGCTGAACTCCAGCGCCCGGAATGCGACCGACAGCTTGAAGCGGATCGCGCCGTTGTCCGGCCAGACGATGGCCAGCGGTCGCACGCTTTGTCCGGCGGCTGCCAATGGTGCCCCCGACTGCAAACCCGCGGCAGACCAGCTCTGCAAGGAAAAGGGCTACGCCGAGGGCAAAAGCGTGGACATCGAATCCACTCAGAAATGCTCCGCAAAGTCGTATTTTTCGGGCCAGGGCGCGTGCCGGACAGAAAATTTCGTCACCAAGGCGGTCTGCCAGTAGACGCAAGCCCCTTTCAAGAAATGGCTGTAACCCCTAAGACCGTGGCACATTTGCCGCAGCGCGGACGCGCGCCTGACGGTTTCAGTTGATGGTTCAGTTTTGGCGGAGAGGATTTTCTGATGTCGATGCCTGCCTTGTTCAAAGGTCGCCTTTCGATTCCGGCGATCGGGTCACCATTGTTCATCGTGTCGGGCCCTGATCTCGTCATCGCTCAATGCAAGGCGGGAATCGTCGGCTCGTTCCCGGCATTGAACGCGCGCCCGGCCGCGCTGCTGGATGAATGGCTGCACCGGATCAAGGAAGAACTCGCCGCGCACGACAAGGCGCATCCCGATCGCCTCTCGGCGCCGTTCGCGGTCAACCAGATCGTGCATAAATCCAACAACCGTCTCGATCAGGATCTCGCGGTCTGCGAGAAGCACAAGGTGCCGATGGTGATCACCTCGCTCGGCGCGCGCGAGGAGTTGAACCAGGCCGTGCATGCGTGGGGTGGCATCACGTTTCACGACGTCATCAATCAAAAGTTCGCGCACAAGGCTGTCGAGAAGGGCGCGGACGGCCTGGTGCTGGTGGCTGCCGGCGCGGGCGGGCATGCCGGCGCGATCTCGCCGTTCGCCTTCGTGGCCGAGACCCGGCAATGGTTCGACGGCCCCATCGCATTGTCCGGTGCAATCGGGCATGGCCGCGCCATTCGTGCAGCGCGCGTGCTCGGCGCCGACTTTGCCTATATCGGTTCGGCGTTCATCGCCACTCAGGAAGCCAACGCGCCTGATAACTACAAGAGCATGATCGCTGCGTCTTCGGCCGACGACATCGTCTATTCAAACCTGTTCACCGGCGTGCACGGCAACTATCTCAAGCCGTCGATTGTGGCGGCTGGCATGGACCCGGATAATCTGCCGGTGTCCGATCCGTCGAAGATGAATTTCGGCACCGACGCCAGCGGCGAACGCAACAAGCCGAAGGCCTGGAAGGAAATCTGGGGCAGCGGACAGGGCATCGGAAGCGTCGACAAGGTGGTGCCGGTCGCAGAACTGGTGGCGCGCTTCAAGAGGGAATACGAGGCCGCAGCCGACGCGCCGCTCTAGAGCCAGACGAAACACATCATGGATGCCGTCTTTCGCGTCGAAGGCAATCGCGTCATCACGAGTGAACATGCTGCGGGCCCATGGGATCCCGGCATGCAGCATGGCGGTGCGCCGTCATCCCTGATCGTATGGGCCGCCGAGCGCATTCCAACGCCTCAGCCAATGCATGTCGCGCGGCTGACCGTCGACCTGATGCGCCCGGTGCCGGTTGCTCCGCTTACAATCGAGGCCGAGGTGGTGCGCGAGGGCCGCAAGATCCAGCTCTGCGCGGTTCGTCTTTCGGCGAACGGCGTTGAAGTGGTCCGCGCCACCGTTCTCAAGATCAGGACGCAGGCGGTGACGCTGCCCGGCGATGTTGTGCCGGAGATGCCGATTGACGTTCCGGGTCCGGAGGCCGGCCGCGAAGAGCCGCAAACGTCCAGCAGCTTCCTTGGCGGGGTAACGCTCCGCGCCGTCAAAGGCGGGTTTCTGAAGCTGGGGTCCGCCGCCATCTGGTTTCGGCCCGAGCGTCCGATTGTCGAGGGAGCGGCGATCTCGCAGGCGATGAGGACTGCGCTTGCAGCAGATTGCTCCAACGGCGTTTCGGCAGTGCTGGATTTCAGTCGCTGGAGTTTCATCAACGCCGACCTCACGGTGACGTTTGCGCGGCAGCCGGTGGGCGACTGGATCCTGTTGAATTCCGAAATGACGCTGGGCGCTGACGGCGCCGGCCTTGCCGTCTCGCGCCTTGGCGATGCTCAGGGATATTTCGGTCGGGCCATTCAGTGTCTCGTGGTCGAGCCGCGCTGAGCCGAGCGCGAACGGAGGGGCGACGGATGGGATCGCGCATCGTTTCAGGCTTGAAGATAGCTCTGGTGTGCCTGCCGCTTGCCGCGCAAAGCGTGTACGCGACCGGCAATCTCGACTGCTCGATCGATGACAAGCAATTGAATCTTGAATTTTTCGCGTTCACGGGCGGGGTGGGCGGCATCGTCCAGATCAATCAGGCTTCGGTCGAAATCAAGGTTGGCGACGACAAGTTTCTCCGGTCGAAGCGCGTGATCGAGCTCAAGAATGTCGAGCAGCAATGGATCTACGGCAACGAGCTTCGCATCCGGCTGGGAATTCCGGGTGACAAGGGCGACAATCTCGCCAGCCTCATCTTGATCGGAACATACAAGGCCGACGACGATACCTATGCCGGGCGATATGTTCTGTCGGTCTATCAGTCAGGCGGCGAAGAGCTATTCAAGGGCAAGATGAAATGCGGCTGAACCGCCTCTTTTCCTCGCCCGGTTCGTTTCAGGCTGCCCCTTGTTAATCGGCAACCCGGGTCAGAACGGCCTTGAATGCGAGGCTTGGAAATTCCCTTGCGGTGCCTTCGCAGATCGCGAAGCCGCCTTTGACGGTTCCGTTGAAATTGATCATGACCTCGTCGAATCCGAACACTGACGGATAATGGGAATCAGGCGTATGCCGAAGGCTGGAAACGCTCCCGGTAAACGATTGGCCGTTCTGGGTGTAGGTTCCGATATACGCGAACGCAGAACTCCCGCCCCGGAGCTTTCCGTTTTCCGCGTTGATGACCCCTAAGGCCTTGCCCCGCGGGGTTTCAAACTCGACCTTGTACAAACCCTGGAGCAATGCAGTTTCAGGCGCGAGAGGCGTGTCTGGGGTTGCTGCCGGCGGCGAGTGAGCTTGGTGTCGCATGCGCTGTCATTCCAGTATTGACGCTGAAGTTGCCTTCAGGCGTGACGTCTTTGATATCGACGGTTATTCGCGTTCGCGCAGTCAATAGAAGCATCTCATCACCGGAGATAAACTCGCCGATGGGGCGGACTTTAGTAAAAGTCTTGGTGCCCCTGGCCGGAATCGAACCAGCACTCCTTGCGGAACTCGATTTTGAGTCGAGCGCGTCTACCAATTCCGCCACAGGGGCCAACAGGACCGGTGCTCGAGGGCAGGGGTCGTGAAGCGGGCGGAATATAGCTCGCGCGCGGTTGTGGTCAACCGCCTGTGATGGAATGAGCGTCGACAGCGGCCGGTGGGCGAGTTAGGACGCTCCGAACAGGAGATTCCACGTGGCGAGCGATGCGACCTTCAAGCCGGGATACATGGGGCGCCCGAGGGATCCGGTTTTTGTTGCTGGAGCGGCCATCGCTTTCATAGCGACCGACGCCCTTGTGGGCGCATGGTTCTTTCAATTGGTGCTTGATATCCGGCCCTGTCCGCTGTGCCTCGAGCAGCGCTATGCCTATTATCTGGCGATCCCGCTTGCGGCCCTGATCGCGCTCGGAGCCGCCCGGAATGTCTCGCGGCCGCTTCTGATTGCGGGCCTCGGAGCCTTGGCCGTCATGTGGCTCGCCAATGCCGGCCTCGGCGCCTACCATGCCGGCGTTGAATGGGGCTTTTGGCAGGGCCCGACCGATTGCAGCGGGCCGATTACCGATCTTGGCGGCGGCAATCTGCTGGACGGCCTCAACAAGGTGAAAGTGATCCGCTGCGACGAAGTGCAGTGGCGCTTTCTCGGCTTGTCGCTGGCGGGCTACAACGCTTTGATCTCGCTCGCCCTGGCCGCCCTTGCGTTGTGGGGTATCGGCAAATCGATGAAGTCAGCCTGACGGCTAATTGTCGGCGTCGACCTGCGGGCCACGCATTTTTCATGCGTGGCGCGATGACGATCGAAGACGAACCGGTTGCGACGGCCGGCTCACTTTCCGATCTATGGGCTAGTTGGCCTTGCCGGCGCTCTTCTTGCACTCGGAGCGGAATTTCCTGCGCTCGTTTCCGTGCAATCCCTTGGCGTCGGCCTGCTTCGAACATTCGAGCGAGGCTGCCGTACGTTCGGGTTTCTCCTTGGGAGCAGCCGCCTTGGCGGGGGCGGTTTTGGCGCTGGGCGTCGCGGGCGTGGCAGGGGCTGCCGTCTGAGCGAAGGCAGAACCGCCAACTATCAGTGAGGCGACGGTGATGGCAATGATGCGTGAAGAGAGACTGATCATGGGTGAAATCTCGCGTTGCAGATAGCGCAAGCGTTGGCCCGCGCGCATGAACCGCCGGTGAACGCCGCAGTGCGGAAAGAGAGCCGGTCCTTCATTATTTTTTGATCGATAAGGGCGACGGCGCGTTGAATGCAAATCCGCGTAAGCTAGGATGTGCTGCTTTCGAGATCCCTTTTCAGGAGAGTTCGATGACAATCCGAGCCAATCTGTTTTGCGCGGCGCTGCTGGCCGGCGCGGCGAGTTTCATTGCTATGCCGGCGCAGGCCCTGACCGCCCAGGAATGCAGCGCCAAGTATAAGGCCGCGAAGGCAGCAGGTACGCTGGGCGACCAGAAGTGGAATGACTTCCGCAAGGCGCAGTGCGGCACCGACGCGGCGCCGGCCGCCGCGACAACGGCTGCTCCGAAGGAAGCCCCGAAGGCTGCACCGAAAGCAGCCGCTACACCCAAGGAGGCTCCTAAGGCTGCTGAAGCGCCGAAGCCCGCTGCTGCTCCAGCCGCGGCAGGCGCTGCTGTGTTCCCGACCGCCGTTGCTCCGAAATATTCCAGCGAGACGGCAGGCAAGGCGCGCATGCACACCTGCGTCGATCAGTACAACGCCAACAAGGCCACCAACGCCAATGGCGGCCTGAAGTGGATTCAAAAGGGCGGCGGCTATTACAGCGAATGCACCAAACGGCTGAAAGGCTGACATTGGCAGATCGCCAGCGGAGCAGCCGGGCGCATGAAGCCCGGCTGGTTCGGCGCGACGGCCGTCATCGCACGCCATGAAGCGTGCGCTCGCGGCACTCGTCGTCATTCTCGCCGTCTATGGCGCGATCGCCTATCTGCTGCTGCCGTCGCTCTGGCGGCACTATGAGCACCAGAAAAAACTCGATGGCCTGCCGATGGTGACCGTCACCGCGCAAGGCATCCCCGCCGATCCGGTCAATGTCGGGCTGGTTGGATCGCGGAACGACATTCTTTGCGCGATGCGCGAGGCAGGATGGGTGCCCGCCGATCCGATTACTTTGCGTTCGTCTCTGGAAATATCGGACAGTGTGCTGCTGGACCGGCCCTATCCAAGCGCGCCGGTCAGTCCGCTGTTTTACGACGGTCGCCGCGAGGACTTCGCCTTCGAGAAGCCGGTCGGCAAGAGCGCCGATCAGCGGCACCACATTCGGTTGTGGATGGTTCTGAAGGATGGAGAAGAGAAGCGGCCGGTCTGGCTTGGCGCGGTGACATTTGATCGCGGCGTGGGCTTCAGCCATTATACCGGAGCGGTTACGCATCACATTGCGCCGGATGTCGATGCCGAGCGGCAGTTGATCGAAACCGATCTGCAGGCCGCCGGGATGATCGAGGCTCGCTACACCGTGGCCGGTGTTGGCCCCACGCTCCGCGGACGCAACGGCGAGGGCGACCTTTACTATACGGATGGCGAAGTATGGGTTTTGCGGCTGGTGGAAGGCTGCATCAGGCGTCACCGGCCGCCGATCATTCTTGCAGGGCCGGCCGTGAACGAACTCAAGGATACGATCTGGAAGAACATCGCCGAGCTTTATCGGCGATCGCAGCAGTGATACTGCGGCCATCTGCGTGCTGCGATTGACAACGGAGCGTCGCCTCGCGTGATATGCGGCGTGAATTTGCTTCGGAGTCGTCCATGATCGCCAGCCTGAGTGTTATCCTGATCTGTCAGCTGATCGGCGAGGCGGCGGTTCGCGCCTTGCGGGTGCCCGTGCCGGGGCCGGTGGTGGGGCTGGCGCTTCTGTTTGTCATTCTCATCATGCGCGATCATTTTACGGTTCTGGCGCGAGGGCCATTGCGCGAAAACGCCGTGGAGGGGACGGCAAAGGGGATGCTGGCGCATCTGTCGCTGCTGTTTGTACCGGCGGGTGTCGGCGTGGTGCAGCAACTCGATCTGCTCGCGACGCGGGGTCTTGCAATTTTCGTGATCCTCGCTGCCTCGGTGCTGGTGACATTGCTGGTCACCGCCGGAACGTTTCTGATCACCAGCCGGCTGATGCGCAGCGGACGCAAAGCGTCATGAGCGACAATCCGTTCTCGCTTTGGGTCTATCTGTCGCAAACGCCGCTGCTGTGGCTGACGGTCACGCTCGTGGTCTACGCGATAGCCGACGCGGCGTCGCTCGCGACGCACCGCCACCCGCTGATGAATCCCGTACTGCACTCGATCTGGATCATCGGCGTGTTTCTTCACATGACCGGAACCAGCTACACGACCTACTTCGGCGGTGCGCAGTTCGTGCACTTCCTGCTTGGCCCTGCGACCGTCGCGCTCGCAGTCCCGCTTTACGAAAATCGCAAGACCGTAATGTCGGCGATTGTGCCGATGCTGATGGCGCTGGTGGTAGGCTGCATTACAGCCATCGTCTCCGTGGTGCTGTTCGCGGAGGCCGCCGGCCTGCCGCGCGAAATCGTGTTGTCGCTGGCGCCAAAGTCGGTCACCGCCGGCGTCGCCATGGGCATCAGCGAAACGCTGGGCGCAAATCCCGCCATCACGGCGGTTGCAACGGTTCTCACCGGCATCATGGGTGCGATCGTGGTTACCCCGACAATGAACCGGCTGGGCATCACTGACTTTCGCGCGCGCGGTTTCGCGGCGGGGCTTGCCTCGCACGGCATCGGCACGGCGCGGGCGTTTCAGGTCGATGAAGTCGCGGGCGTGTTCGCAGGTATCGCGATGGGACTCAACGCATTGGTCACATCGTTGCTGGTGCCGGTTGCAGCGACGCTGTTGCTGCGGTGAGAAAGCCCTCGCCGATGGGCGAGGGGTCAACTATTTGTCCGTTGAGGTTCTGGCAGAGGCGGCGCGGCTCAGCCCTTTCCAGTCAGCCGCGCGTTCCGCTCCGAAACCGGGCAATCGCCGGCGGCGGACGCGATTGCTTTCGGCCGTCACTTTATTTCGAATCCGGATCTGCCGCTTCGTCTCAAGCGGAAGTCGCCGCTCACGCCCTACAATCGCGCGACCTTCTACGGTGGCGCGGAAGCGGGCTACACAGACTATCCATTTTACGAGCAAGCCTGAGCGCGAACGCTTACGGATCGAGTTCGGTGTCCCAGTAGAGATAGTCGAGCCAGCTTTCGTGCAGGTAGTTCGGCGGGAACAGCCGGCCGTTGCGGTGGAGTTGGTGAACCGTCGGGGCGAACGGCATCTGGCGCGGATGCATCCGTGCCTGCGCCATCGTCATGTTGCCCTTGCGCAGGTTGCACGGAGAACAGGCGGCGACGACGTTTTCCCAAGTGGTCTGGCCGCCCCGCGAGCGCGGGATGATGTGATCGAAGGTCAAATCGTCCTGCGAGGTGCAGTATTGGCAGGAGAAGCGGTCACGCAGAAAAACGTTGAACCGCGTGAAGGCCGGATGCGTTGTCGGCTTTACGAACGACTTGAGCGAGACCACGCTCGGCAACTGCATCTCGAAGGTGGGGCTGTGAACCGCGTGATCGTAGTTCGCAACGATATTGACGCGGTCGAGGAACACGGCCTTGACAGCATCCTGCCAGGACCAGAGCGACAGCGGATAATAGCTCAGCGGCCGGAAGTCCGCATTCAGCACGAGCACCGGCCAACCGCCTTGCGAGACATGTGCGTTCAAGTAACGCTCCTGGCCCCAAAACCCTATTGGCTGCGAAGCAGCTTGTCTCGACATACTACAGGGAGCGTGACGGGATTGTGAAGAGCGTTTCCGCTCACCTGCCGGTCACCCTTGCGCCTTAATCGGCCATCGACAGCATGTGCGCTTGTGCCGGTTTTACGCGGCCTTTCAGCGTGTCCAGATAGATCCGCTGGACCGCATCGGAACCCCGGCTTTCCACCACATCGAGCTTCGGTCCCATCGCCGCGGTGAAACCCGACCACACCGCGCCGAATCGCTGATCGATGCCGCCGGGCCCCCATTCCTTGGCGCGCCTTCGAATCTGGTCCGGCGCGAAGAACCATGTCGGCTTGGCGCCGGGGAGTGAGTCGTCGTCTGGTGCGGCGGCCTGATGGGTGAGGCCAACCCGTCCGCTGTAAGCCATCCGGTCGCCGAAATGCTTGTGCAGCCGGGTGCGCAGATCGGGATTGCCCGCCATATCGACGAAAGCGACCGGCTGATCCGGCATCGATTCGATCTTGTCGTAGGTCACAACCTCGTCGTAGCAGCCGAGCGATGTCACGAAATCCACGTTGCCCGCGGAGGTGAGGCCGATCACGCGCACGGGCTTGCGGTGGGTATGCAGCAGCCACGCCAATCCAAACGCCGTCTTGCTCGATGCACTGGAGAGGATCACGCTTTCCGCGCCGAAGAAATCTCTGTCGGCGAGGAAGTCATCCACCAGAAACGACAGCATGAAAAGCGGCCGCAGCAATGCCTGATAGTCGCCATTGCGGCCCTCGAAGGCCGGATCGCCGGTCACGCGGGAATAAGCATTGTAGACTGGCGAAACGCTCTGCCGGTGCGCGGACGCGTCGCGGAAGCCGGTCTTCTTCACGTCGGCCGCTTCGATCACGAGATGCGTCGCCATTGGCAGATAGCCGAACAGCACTTCGCCCACAGCAATGTCGGGATGGCGCGATTCGATAACCCGTCCAAATCCCCACACCGGAATGTTGCCGAATCCTTCCGGCGCAGGAAACAGATGCCAGTACTTCAACTGGTCGCCCAGCATCGCATAGGTGATGTTGTTCGCGGTGAATGCGAAACGTTCGACCTTCACCAGCAGCCCGCCCTCGGGCAGTTGGGCCACGCTCGGCAACGGCACTTCGACCAGTCTGCACTTCGTCAGATCATTGCACCCCACGACGAATTGAGTGGCCGATGTCATTTCCGCACTCCCGTTTTCATCGCTGCTCTCTTTGCAGCTTTCTTCGGTAACGCATTCTTCATCGTCTTCGTTGACGTCTTTACGACGCGGGATTTGTTTAAAACGGGTTTGGTGTTTGAAACAGATTTGGCTTTTGGCGGCATTTTCTTCGCCTGCGGCTTCGGCGTTGTTGCAGTTCCTGCGATGACGCCTTCGCGTTTCTTGATCGCGTGATAATACGACCACCACAGATGCGCCGCCGCGCCACGCAACGGCCGCCATGGCTCCGCCAGCGGCTGCATCTCTTTGACGGTGGGACGCGATTTCAGTCCGAGTCCGATCCGCATCGCTTCCTGGATCGCGAGATCGCCGGCGGGCCACGCATCGCCGTGACCAAGGCAAAACAGCAGGTAGATATCGGCGGTCCAGGGGCCAATGCCGTGCAGCTTGGTCAGCGTGGCGTGGGCGGCGTCGGCGTCCTCTTCGGCGAGTACCTCAAGGTTCAGCCGTTCCGCGCTCAACTCGCGCGCGATGAATTTGAGCGACTTGATCTTCGCCGCCGACAAACCCAGACGCCCGAGCCGGTCTGCGCGCGCATTTTTCAGCGCGTCGTGATGAAACGGATCAAATGTAGTGCTGACGCGGCCCCAGATCGCCGCGGCGGCCTTGGTCGACAACTGCTGCCCGCAGACGATGGCTGCGAGACCCGCGAAGCCGGGTTCGCGCCGCCGCAGGGACGGCATCCCGGCGACGTCAACGACGGAGCCGAGCCGCGGGTCAATACGGACCAGCGCGTGAACGGCGTCGTCGAGGTCCGCTTGCGTGTTGAGATGGACTGTCATTGAATTTGTGAGCATGAAGGGAATCGGACGCGAGTGCAATTGTTGTAGTGTGGCGGTTCGCAAGTCTGCATCATTCTACATCGCGTTCTTTTGCGGACTTGCGAACCAAAGCCACACTAGAATTATAGTTTCTAGTGTCCTTTTGAATCCGAAGTTCGCTACGGAAGGTGCTGCAAAATGAAGCGAACTTCGGATTCAGGACACTAGCAGCATGCGTCGAACAGGATCGAACCATGCCGCCACCCGTTTTCCGTTTCGCGCCAAGTCCGAATGGATTTCTCCATCTCGGCCACGCGCGCTCGGCGTTGCTGAATTTCGATCTGGCGCGGCAAAGCGGCGGGCGGATGCTGCTGCGGGTCGAGGACATCGACGCGATGCGCTGTCGGCCGGAATACGAGCAGGCGATTTACGAGGATCTCGCGTGGCTCGGGATCTCGTGGGAAGAACCGGTGCGGCGGCAGTCGGAACACCTCGCGCTTTATCGTGAGGCGGTCGAGCGGCTTTCGCGTGACGGCCTGCTTTATCCGGCGTTCGAAAGCCGTACGGAGATTGCCCGCATGGTCGAGGAAAAGGAGCGTTCGGGAGCGTGGCCGCGCGATCCCGATGGTGCTCCGTTCTATCCCGGCATCGGCAGGCATTTGGCGGAGGTGGAGCGCGCGCAAAGACTCCGCGCAGGAGCGCCCTATGCCCTGCGGCTGGATATGGCTGCTGCGGCGGCGCGCGCCAGAACCCTGACATGGACCGAGCAGGGGGCAGGCCCTGACGGCGAAACCGGCGACGTGCTGGCGCGGCCCGAACAATGGGGCGATGTTATCCTGGCCCGCAAGGATACGCCCACGAGCTATCATCTGGCGGTGGCGATTGATGACGCTTTGCAGGGCGTCACCCACGTCGTGCGGGGCCAGGACCTCTTCTGGGCGACGGGCGTGCACCGCCTGCTGCAGGAATTGCTCGGGTTGCCGCAGCCGGTTTACCGCCATCATGCCCTCGTGCTGGACGATGCCGGGCAGAAGCTGTCGAAATCGACACGGTCCACGGCGCTCCGGGATTTGCGGGCCAGCGGGGCGACGCCGGCCGAGGTGCGGCGTCTTGTTGGTATTAACCCGTCTTAAACCCGCCGTAGCGTGACTCGACAGCCTCCGGCATGTCATGTTGGGTGCCGGATGGGTGGGGAATCATGGCGGCGAAATCGCGCGTCAAGCGTAGCCTGAAGACGCGCGTCAAGCGTGGCGCGAAAACGCCTGCGCGGACGGCGCGCACGGCGAAGTCGGCGGCTCCAAAAAAGGCCGCTTTGAACAAGGCTCCTCTGAACAAGGCTCCTCTGAAAAGGGCTGCCGCCAAGCCCCCGGTAAGGCCACGCGTCAAACGGCCGGAGCCGGAATCGCGCATCGTCGAGGCCGCGCTGGCTGCTTTTGCCCACGAGGTCCGCACGCCGCTGACCGGTATTCTGGCGATCAGTTCGCTGCTGGCGACGTCCGAACTTGATGAACGCGAGCGGCGCTGGGTCGAAACGATCAAGGTCGGCGCGGAACATCTGGCCGCGCTGGCAACACTGTTCGTCGACGCCGCGCGCCACGACAGCGCCGGGCTCGCGGTGCGTCAGGATTTCTTCGACCTTCAGGCGCTGTCACGGGCAATCGGAGATTCGCTGGCCGGCCGCGCCGCCGCGAAGGGGCTGCGATCGCAGGTCGAAATCGCTGCGAAACTGCCGGTTTTCGTGATCGGCGACCCGGTGCGGTTGCGGGCAGCGCTGGAAAACCTGGTCGACAATGCGGTCAAGTTCACCCAGCAGGGCACGGTGGCTCTCAAGGTCTCGGCGAACGGCGGCTCGGGGGACAAGCTCGGCATTGCCTTCGAGGTATCCGACAGCGGCATCGGCCTTTCGCTCGCGGAGATCAGGCGGCTGTTCAAGCCATTCTCGCAGGCCAACGTCAGCATCGCCTCCCGCTTCGGTGGTGCGGGCCTTGGATTGTCGTCGGTCAAGCAATTGGCCCGTGCGATGGGGGGCGACATCACAGCGACCCAGCGCAGCGGCGGAGGGATGACGTTTGTGCTGACCGTTGCGGTGAAGCGGGCCAAGGGACTGCAATCTGCGTCGGGATCGGAGATGCCGCCGCGTCCGTCGCAAGGCCTCCGCATTCTGAGCATCGAGGACAATCCGTTCGGCCGCGTTGTGCTCAACGCCATTCTGACCGAACTCGGCCATCGGGCAGAATTCATCGGGCGCGGCGAAGCGGCGCCTGAGCGGATCGCGCAAGGCGATTTCGATGCGGTGCTGATGGACATGGTGCTTCCGGGCATCGACGGCGTTGAGGCGATCAGGCGTGTCCGCGGGCTCGAAGGGGCGCGTGGGCGCATCGCCATCATCGGCGTGTCAGGCCGTGCGGAGGATGAAGAGGCCTCGCGCGCGGCAGGCGCCGACGCGTTCCTGACCAAGCCGGTCAGCCCGCGCGCGCTGGCGACGGCGCTTCTTCACGCAACGCGGCGTTAGAGTTCTGCCACTTGACGATCGACGCGTTGAGTTCGCCGCCATAGACGAAAATCGCCGCGATGAAATATAGAAACACCAGCGCGATCATCACCGATGCAAGGCCGGCATAGGTCGTGACGTAATTGCTGGCGAAGCGCTCAAGATATTTTCCAAACACGATGCCGGCCGCCAGCGAACCAATCATCGTGACCACGATGCCTGGCAGGATATCGCGCATGCGGCGCGTCCCGGCCGGCAGCCATTTGTGCAGGATCACCAGCGCGACGATCAGCGCGACGATGGTGAAGCCGTAGCGCAGGATCGTCAGCAGATCCTCGTTCGGCTCGATCCGAAGCGGAATGTGACGCCGCGCGGCGGCGAGCAAAAGCGGTCCAAGCACGATCAGAAAAGCCATTGCCAGCGACATGACCGCGGCGACCATGGTGTAGCCGATCGATTCAAGGCGCAGCCAGTACCAGCTGCGCTGTTCGACCACGCTATAGGCGCGATTGAGGCCGACGCGCAGGCTCTCGACGCCGTTCGAGGCAAAGTAGATCGCGAGCACGAGGCCGACGGTCAGCGTCCCGCTATGCGACTGGGTCAGCACATTGTGGATTTCACCGGACAGGGCATCGGCGACCTGCGAGGGCCAGGTCTCCAGCATCATCTCAGCAGCCCGGTCGGCAAGGTCCTTGGATCCGAATACGCCGGCAAGGGAGGTAATGACGATCAGGAAGGGAAACAGCGCCATCAGTGCCGACAGCGCGATATGACTGGCGATCGCCCAGCCGTCATCGGCCAGGAACGTGTAGAACGCATCGAGTGCGATATTGAAGGCGTCTCGGAGCAGCCTCACGTTTCACCCTGATTCATCACATCCATGATTTACCGCGCCGGACACCCAAAGTCATGTACGGCCAATGTCCCGAATCCGGAGTTCAGCGTATTTCAAACAACCCCGGTAGCGAACTTCGGATTCGGGAGGACGCTGGCAAAATATAATGCTGGTGTGGTTTCGGTCTGCAAGCCCGCAAACGCAATCGCCGTGCGGGCTTGCGGACCGCCACACCAGCGAAAAGGTGCTCTCCGGCATTTTCGGCCAGGCGATGGCGCAAGGCCATTGCCGGTGTTATGTACCCCTCATGACATCGTTCCTCTCAAGCATAGCTCTCCCCATCGCATTGGCAGCGGTCACGATCGTGCTGCTGCTCGGCCTGTTCAACATGATGCGCGGCGGCTCGCCCAACACCTCGCAACGGTTGATGCGGCTGCGCGTGCTGTTTCAGTTTATCGCCATCGTCATCGCCATGCTTGCCGTCTGGGCGCTCGGCAGGAGCTGATTGACGGGGGCGGACGGGACTTCAACCGCGACAACGGATCAACGCGATGGTCATTCTCAACCGGATTTACACACGCACCGGCGATGACGGCACCACGGCGCTCGGCAGCGGCGAGCGCCGTGCGAAGTACGATCTCCGTGTCAGCGCCTATGGAACCGTCGATGAAACCAACGCCGTGATCGGCGTGGCCCGCCTTCATCTGGTGCAGGCCCCGGCTATCGATGCGATGCTTGGCCGGGTGCAGAACGACCTGTTCGATCTCGGCGCCGATCTCGCGGTGCCGCAGCGAGAGGGCAAAGCCGAACGGCTGCGCGTGCTGGCCACGCAGGTCGAGCGTCTCGAGCAGGACATTGACGTGCTGAATGCCGATCTGGCGCCGCTGAACTCGTTCATTTTGCCTGGCGGAACACCGGCTGCGGCCCACCTGCATCTGGCGAGAACCGTCTGCCGCCGGGCGGAGCGGATGGTGGTGGAACTGGCATCCCAGCCGAACGAGCCGGTGAGCGATGCAGCCGTGCAGTATCTGAACCGGTTGTCGGATTTTCTGTTCGTGGCCGGCCGCTCGGTCAATGACAACGGTGCCCGCGATGTGCTTTGGGTACCGGGACAAAACCGGTGATCGCGCGTATTAGGTATACCTTCCTGTATTTCTAGTTTTTCGCGCGTTGACCCGGATTGGCGGGACCATTAGGTTCCGCCGCCAACCGCTTTAAAGTGGATGTGATCAACCATTTCAGGACGAAGGGGAACCGATGAAGGTTCTGGTGCCGGTTAAGCGCGTCGTTGACTACAACGTCAAAATTCGCGTCAAGAGCGACGGAACGGGCGTCGAGCTCGCCAACGTCAAGATGTCGATGAATCCCTTCGACGAAATCGCTGTCGAGGAAGCCCTGCGCCTGAAAGAGGCCGGCAAGGTGACCGAGGTTGTGGTGGTGTCGATCGGACCGGCGCAGGCGTCGGAGACGATCCGCACCGGCCTCGCCATGGGCGCCGACCGCGGCATTCTCGTGAAGACCGACAGCAACGTCGAGCCGCTTGGCGTCGCCAAGATTCTGAAGGCTGTCGTGGAAGAGGAAAAGCCGGGCCTCGTCATTCTCGGCAAGCAGGCGATCGATGACGACAGCAACCAGACCGGCCAGATGCTGGCTGCGCTGCTCGGCTGGGCGCAGGCGACGTTCGCATCCAAACTCGAAGTTGACGGATCGGACTTCAAGGTCACGCGCGAGGTCGACGGCGGTCTGCAGACGGTGAAGGTCAAGGGACCGGCAATCGTCACCACCGACCTGCGTCTCAACGAGCCGCGCTATGCGAGCCTTCCCAACATCATGAAGGCGAAGAAGAAGCCGATCGACGAGAAGGCTGCCGACAGCTTCGGCGTTGACCTTTCGCCGCGCCTCGAGGTCCTCAAGACAACCGAGCCCCCGGGCCGCAAGGCTGGCGTCAAGGTCAAGGACGTCGCTGAACTGGTGTCGAAACTCAAGGAAGCGGGGGCGCTCTGATGACCACACTGCTGATTGCCGAACACGACCACGCCACCCTGAAGGATTCCACCAACAAGGCGCTCACGGCTGCGGCTGCGCTTGGCGCCGAGGTTCACGTTCTCGTGGCCGGCGGCGGCGAGGGCACCAAGGCTGCCGCTGAAGCGGCTTCGAAGCTCAAGGGCGTCACCAAGGTCCTGCTCGCCGAAAACGCGAGCCTTGAGCACGATTTGGCCGAGCCGCTGGCCGCACTGATTGTCTCGCTGGGCGGATCGTATGATGCATTCGTCGCGCCTGCGACCTCGCGTTTCAAGAACGTGATGCCGCGCGTCGCTGCCTTGCTCGACGTGATGCAGATTTCCGAAATCATCAAGGTGGTTTCGCCCGACACGTTCGAGCGGCCGATCTATGCCGGCAACGCCATCCAGACCGTGAAGTCGAAGGACGCCAAGAAGGTCATCACCGTGCGCACGTCGACGTTCGCCGCTGCCGGCGACGGCGGCAGCGCATCGGTCGAGAACGCCGCGGCTGCGGCCGATCCGGCGCTGTCGAGCTTCATCGGCGAGGAAGTCGCCAAGAGCGATCGTCCCGAACTGACCTCGGCGAAGATCATCGTCTCCGGCGGCCGCGCCATGCAGAGCCGTGAGAACTTCACCAAGTACATCGAGCCGCTGGCGGACAAGCTGGGCGCCGGCGTCGGTGCCTCGCGCGCTGCAGTGGACGCTGGCTATGCGCCAAACGACTGGCAGGTCGGCCAGACCGGCAAGGTGGTCGCGCCTGAGCTGTACATCGCCATCGGTATTTCCGGCGCGATCCAGCATCTGGCCGGCATGAAGGACTCCAAGGTGATCGTTGCGATCAACAAGGACGAAGACGCGCCGATCTTCCAGGTCGCGGACTACGGCCTGGTCGCGGATCTCTACCAGGTCGTGCCTGAACTGACCGCTGCACTATAAGACCGACATCCGGGCGCACGACGCGCCCGGAACATGTTATGTTAGGCACCGGCCGGCGGGAATTCCGAAACCCGGGCCGGTGTTTGACGTAATGTTAAAGAGGAGACGGCAAGGTGATTGCCGTATCCTGAGACCGAGAACCACAGAGACCGGAAGCGAATGGCAGCGATCAAGACGGTTGGCGTGATTGGGGCAGGGCAGATGGGCAACGGCATCGCACACGTTGCCGCGCTCGCCGGCTTCAATGTCGTGCTCTACGACGTGTCCGCCGATCGCCTGAAGTCCGCGATGGCTACCATCAATGGCAACCTGACGCGTCAGGTCACCAAGAAGACCATTACCGAAGACGCGCATAAGAAGGCTCTCGCCAGAATCGTCTCGGCCGAGAGTCTCGACGGGCTCGCGGCCTGCGACCTCGTGATCGAGACCGCGGTCGAGAAGGAAGAGATCAAGCGCAAGATTTTCCACGATCTTTGCGCGGTGCTGAAGCCCGAAGCGATTATAGCGTCGAACACGTCATCGATTTCGATCACCCGGCTGGCGGCCTCGACCGACCGGCCCGAGAAATTCATCGGCATCCATTTCATGAACCCGGTTCCGCTGATGGAGCTGGCCGAACTGATTCGCGGCATCGCCACCGACGACGCGACGTTCGACGCTGCCCGCGAGTTCGTCACCGCGATGGGCAAGCAGATTGCCGTTTCGGAGGATTTCCCGGCCTTCATCGTCAACCGCATCCTGCTGCCGATGATCAATGAGGCGATCTACACCCTCTATGAGGGCGTCGGGAACGTCGAAGCGATCGATGCCGCCATGAAGCTCGGCGCGCACCATCCGATGGGGCCGCTCGAGCTTGCCGATTTCATCGGACTCGATACCTGTCTGTCGATCATGCAGGTGCTTCACGAGGGACTGGCCGATTCGAAGTATCGCCCGTGCCCGCTGCTGGTGAAGTATGTCGAAGCCGGTTGGCTCGGCCGTAAGTCGCAGCGCGGTTTCTATGACTATCGTGGCGACAAGCCGGTCCCGACGCGCTAATTCGCCGCGCGTGGCAGAACCCTCCAGCTAAAGTTTGTTAACCGCCTCCCGCTAGGTTCACTCAACTTGAGTCGCGGAGAGTGCGTTTCCATGGACGTAATGAGCATCGTTAGCAGCATGATGGCCATGCAGGCTGCCAGCACCCAGCAGCAGATCGCAACCAGCGTCATGAAGCAGAATATCGATTCGGAAAGATCGGTGCTGCAATTGCTCCAGCCAGCCGCGAACAATCCGCCGGGCGTCGGCGGCAATCTCGATATTTCGGCCTGAACCCGGTCAGGAGACCGGCGTGATCCACCCGATTCCGGCACCGCCGGGTTCGGTCAGGATCGCGATGCGGCCGACATGCGGCACATCGAAAATCGGCCGCATCAGTTGCGCGCCTGCCGCGACAGCGGTCTTCACGCGCGCATCCACATCGTCCACCGCCAGATATGACATCCAGCCTTCCGGAACGCCCTCAAACGCCGGGCGATCGGTCGGGAAAATTCCCGCGGCCATTTCGCCGCCGGCATAGGCGACCCAGTAGGTGGCGCCGTCCTCCATCGGCATCGGCTCGAACGTCCAGCCGATGGTCGTCTGATAGAACTGCATGGCGCGTTTGGCGTCGGGCGTGACGAGTTCGTTCCAGTGAAAATGGCCGTGCGACGTCATGGCGGTCTCCCTCATCGGTCGTCTGGGCGCTACATTGTGCCGCTGATATCAAGCACGGACAGGATATTGCCTGCGGGATCCTTGAACCAGGCGATGGTGGGGCCGCCGTTACCGCGGGAGATGCCCTTGTCGTCGGTCTTGATGCCGGGATCGTTGTAAATCTCGAAATGGACGCCGCGTTTAACAAGCTCGTCGACTGCCTTGTCGACGTCGTCGACGGGAAAATTGAGCACGGTGAATGTCGCCGGCGCATGGTTGGCTTTTGGATAGATCAGCACATCGGCGCCGCCGCCGAGATGCAGGTTCAGGATTCCGTGCTCTTCGGACACTTCAAGTCCCAGCGTGCGGCCGTAAAATTCCTTCGCTTTGCCGATGTCATTGGTCGAGAAGCCGCTGAATGCATGGCTTGTTTTCAACATGGCTGCACTCCTTTGCATCACGATGGTTTCGGCTTGCGCCCACGCGGCATGAAACGCGCGGGTGTAGAGATTGGTTGCGCCCCCGGGGACCGGAATGACATTGACGTCATTCCGGTCAGGGAACTCGTAGCGGTGCGTCGCGCTAGGCTGCCTGCTCATAGGCCTGTTTCAATGCTTTGATGTCGAGCTTGGTCATCTTCATGACCGCCTCCATCACCTTCTGCGACTGCGCGGGCGACGCGCCCCCCATCAGATGGGGCATCTCGTTCGGAATGACCTGCCACGACACGCCGAACTTGTCCTTGAGCCAGCCGCACTGCTGCGTCTCGCCGCCTTCGGAGAGCTTCTCCCAATAGTGGTCGATGTCCTGCTGGGTTTCGCAGTTCACCATGAACGAGATGGCTGGTGAGAAGGAGAACATCGGAGGTCCGTTCAGCGCCAAGAACTTCTGTCCCTCGATCTCAAGTTCTGCCGTCATGACCGAGCCCTTGGGCATCGGCATGTTGTCGCCGTAGCGGGCGATGTGTCCGATCTTGGCGGACTTGAAGACGGACTTGTAGAAGTTGACGGCGTCTTCGGCTTTGCCGTCGAAGAACAGGCAGGGCACGATCTTTTGCATGGCGTGACTCCTTGTGTGTCAAAGCAATGAGCGGGTGGCGCAGATCACGCCGTAACGAAGGTGTCGAAGCCGCCCCAGAACATGCGCTTGCCATCGAAGGGCATATTTTTCGGATCATTCATCATTTTTGCGAGGCGCGGATCCGCCATCACCTTTTTCATCACGCTGTCGCGATGCTTGCGCGACTTGTAGGTGATCCAGGAGAAGACCACGGTCTCACCGGCCTTCAGCTTCACGCTCTGCGGAAACGAAGTGACCTTGCCGGGCTTGACGTCTTCGGCAACGCATTCGCGATAATCGAGAGCGCCGTGATCGATCCAGACCTTGCAGGCCAACTTGGCCATGGCCGTGTAGGCTTTCATGTTCTTCTTCGGGACCGGCAGAACAAATCCATCGACATACTGCATTTCAGACTCCTTTGGTGGTTTCCAGGTTTGTGCCGGCGAACGATCCGGCGGTGGTGAGTGTTAAAGGGCCGCTCAGGTCTCGCGCTCTGACGCGAAGTCAGGCGAAGAATTGCTCGAGCTTGTCGAGTGTTCCGGTCCAGCCGCGCTTATGGCCGTCGCGGGCCGCTTCATCGAAGAACTTGTCGTGGGTCAGCGTGAGCAGCGTGACGTCGCTTTCCTCGCGCAGCACCACGGTTACCTGCGAGACCCGCTCCGGCGTCGAATGCCACGCCCAGCTAAAAACCAGGCGCTGGTAGGGCGTCACTTCCAGATACTTGCCGCCGACTTGATGCGATTCGCCGTCGTCGGTGCTGAAGTTGATTCGGAAGTGCCCGCCGACGCGCACATCCATGTCGGCCTTTACGCTGTCGCCTATGGTGTGTCCGGGTCCGAACCACTGGACGATTTTGGCGGGGTCCGTCCACGCTTCGAAGACTTTGGAGGCTGGGGCTTTGAGTCGTCGGGCGAGGGTGAGGCTTGGCTGGGTGAGCATAAATCCTTCTCCACAAAAGCGGCGAGACGATCGAGTTGTGCGGTCCAGAATCGCTGGTAGCGGCTGAGCCATTCCATTGCCTGCTCCATCGGGGCCGCTGTCAGGCGGCACGTGACTGTGCGGCCTGTCTTGCTCCTGGTGATCAGTCCGGCGTCCGAGAGCACATCGAGGTGCTTCATGACGGCGGGCAGGGACATCGCGAACGGTTTCGCCAGTTCGCTGATGGTGACGCTGTCGCGCCCTTCAAGTTCGGCCAGCAATGCGCGCCGCGTCGGATCGGCGACGGCGGCAAACACGCGGTTCAGGCGGTCGGTAGAATAGTAAACCATGTGGTTAAGTATAGAGGCGAGCGAAGCGACGTCAAGGGGGCGACGTCAAATGGACCTGCGGCTTTATTTCGCGGTGGCGGCCTTGATCAGGTTCAAAGCGTCATCGCTGGCCCATTCGGCGGGGCCTGCGAGGGTCGCGATCTCGCATCCTGCGCCATCGACCAGTACGGAGGTCGGCATGCCCAGCGCGCGCCCGGCGCTCTTCAGATCCTGAAACACCTTCGCCTTCCGGTCATGGAAATAGGCGAGCTTGGTCAGCGCGGCCTCTTTGAGAAATTTTTTCGGCTTTTCGGCATCGCGGGTGTCGATATTGATCGCGACCACTTCAAAGTCCGCGCCGCCAAGGGTTTCCTGCAGCTTGTCGAGGGCTGGCATCTCCGTGCGGCATGGCACGCACCAGGTCGCCCACAGATTGACGAGGACGGTGCGTCCCTTCCATTCCGACAGCTTTCTGGTCTTGCCCTCGGAATCCTCGAACGCGAGATCGGGCAGTTGAAGCGGAGCAGTGGCCATGGTTAATGCGGCGACCTCGCCTTTCGCCAAAGGGGCGATCTTTTTGGCCAGATCGACCGCCGGCGCACATTGGGCCTGCGCGTGCGCATTGCGCATGAACCCGCCGATCCCGTATATCCCACCCAGTCCTGCCGCAGCCGTTATAATGGCGGAAACGATGGTTACTCGAATGCGAGAAGCATTCTTGCGGGGCAAACCGGGCGTCGATGGATTGATGTTGGTCATAGGCCTCGTCTCGGTTGGAATCGTCATGTTGCCGTCGCGGTACAGGAAACGGACGGTTTGACGGAAAAGTGTCGGTTGGCGGTTGGATCTGAGCAGAAACGCGTGAGTACCAGGATATGAGCAACAAGATGTGGGGCGGCCGCTTCGGTGAAAGTCCCGACGCGATCATGGAGGAAATCAACGTCTCGATCGACGTCGATCAGCACCTTTACGCCCAAGATATCGCTGCGTCTAAGGCTCACGCTGCGATGCTTGCGGCTCAGGGCATTATCACGGCCAACGATGCAAAAAACATCACGGGCGGTCTAGACACGATTTTGTCAGAAATCGGCAAGGGTTCGTTCTCGTTCAAGCGCGCGCTCGAAGACATTCACATGAATGTGGAGAGCCGCCTCGGTGAATTGATCGGGCCGGCCGCAGGCCGTTTGCACACTGCGCGTTCGCGCAACGACCAGGTTGCGACCGACTTCCGGTTGTACGTGCGTGATGTCATCGACGATATCGACCGGGCGCTGGCCGCGTTCCAGCGCGCGCTGGTCGATCGCGCGATCGAGCACGCCGACACAGTGATGCCGGGCTTCACGCATCTGCAGACCGCGCAGCCTGTGACATTCGGTCACCATCTGCTGGCCTACACGGAAATGGCCTCGCGTGACCGCGGCCGGTTCGCGGACGCCCGCAAGCGGCTGAACGAAAGTCCGCTGGGTGCTGCGGCGCTGGCCGGCACGTCATTTCCGATCGATCGTCACGCCACCGCGAGCGCGCTCGGGTTCGACCGGCCGATGGCCAATTCCCTGGACGCGGTGTCGGATCGCGACTTCGTGCTTGAAACACTGTCGGCGTCTGCGATTGCAGCGGTGCATCTGTCGCGCTTCGCCGAGGAGATCGTGATCTGGACGTCGCCTCTTGTGGGGCTGGTGCGCCTGTCCGACAAGTTCACGACCGGCTCGTCGATTATGCCGCAGAAGAGAAACCCGGACGCCGCCGAACTGGTGCGCGCCAAGACCGGCCGCGTTATCGGGTCGCTGACGGCATTGCTGATCGTGATGAAGGGGCTTCCGCTCGCCTACCAGAAGGACATGCAGGAAGACAAGGAAGGCGCGATGGAAGCATTCGCCGCGCTTTCGCTTGCGATCCGCGCCATGACCGGCATGACGCTTGATCTGGTGCCAGAGGAAGCGCGCATGAAGGTGGCGGCCGGTGAGGGCTACGCCACCGCGACCGACCTCGCCGACTGGCTGGTGCGCACGCTCAAGATGCCGTTCCGCGACGCGCATCACGTCACCGGACGAATCGTCGGGAAAGCCGCGGAGCAGGGCCTCGCCCTGCACAAGGTGCCACTGAGCGAGATGCAGGCGGTTGAGCCGAAAATCACCGCCTCGGTGATGGACGTGTTGTCCGTACAGGCCTCGGTGGAAAGCCGCACGAGCTATGGCGGCACCGCCCCGGCCAATGTCCGCGCACAGGCCAAGGAATGGCTCAAGCGGCTGGAAAAAGAGCAAAATTCGGGCT
This sequence comes from Afipia birgiae 34632, assembly GCF_000308295.2. GTDB lineage: Bacteria > Pseudomonadota > Alphaproteobacteria > Rhizobiales > Xanthobacteraceae > Afipia > Afipia birgiae. The sequence continues at coordinate 148,983 of NZ_HG326655.1, read as the reverse complement.
GATCCCTGATAATTTCATTTGATCCGGGCCTCGCCAGAACGGCCCCTTCTTTGTATGGTGGCGCGCAATTTCAAGGACTGACACGTGACTCCTCGCTCGCACTCCTTCTCGAAGCTGACGGCCATCGGGCTGATCGCATTGTCATCCGTGCTTGCCGGTTGCGGTCGCAAGGCGGGCCTCGACCTTCCGCCCGGTGCAGTTGCCGAACAGCGGCAGAACGGTGGCACGGCGGTTATGGGTGACCCGAACTCCGTAGCCAACCTGGAGAGCCAGGTTTATCGTCCGCCGGGCTCAAGCAGCATCGCGGTCGCGCCGCGCGGCGAAAAAAAGCGGATCCCGCTCGACGCGATCCTGGATTGATCCTGCCATGAATCATTTCCAGTATCGCAACGGCGTGCTGCACGCCGAAGACGTGAGCTTGACCCGTCTTGCCGATGAGGTGGGGACGCCGTTCTATTGCTACTCGACCGCGACACTTGAGCGTCACTACCGCGTCTTCGCCGAGGCCTTTGCCGGCGTGCCGACGCTGGTGTGCTATGCGATGAAGGCAAATTCCAATCAGTCGGTGCTTCGCACGCTCGCCAAGCTCGGCGCGGGCGCCGATGTGGTATCAGGCGGCGAACTGAAGCGCGCCCGCGCTGCGGGCATTCCGCCGCAGAAGATCCTGTTCTCCGGGATCGGCAAAACCGAAGCCGAACTGCGGCAGGCGCTTGCCGAAGATATTCTCTGCATCAACGTCGAGTCCGAGCCTGAACTCGAACTGCTGTCGAAGCTTGCGAGCGAGACGGGCCGCACCGCGCGTATTTCGGTGCGCATCAATCCGGATGTCGACGCCAAGACGCATGCGAAGATCTCCACCGGCAAGTCCGAAAACAAGTTCGGCATTCCGCTGAGCCGTGCGCGCGAGGTTTACGCCCGCGCCGCGAAGCTGCCCGGCATCAAGGTCACCGGCGTCGATATGCATATCGGCAGCCAGATCACTGATCTCGGACCGCTGGAGGATGCCTTCAAGCTGATGGTGGAATTCGTCGGTACGCTACGTGCGGATAGTCACACCATTTCGCATGTCGATTTCGGCGGCGGCCTTGGCATTCCCTATGAGCACGATTTGCCCAATCCGCCTGATCCGGTTGCATACGCGGCGATGGTCAAGCGCGTTACGAAGGGGATCGATGCGACATTGATGTTCGAGCCCGGGCGCATGATCGTCGGCAACGCCGGGATTCTTGTCAGTCGCGTGATCTATGTGAAGCATGGTGATGCGAAGAATTTCGTCATCATCGACGCGGCCATGAACGACCTCATTCGCCCGACGCTGTACGAGGCGCATCACGATATTGTGCCGGTGCGCGAGAACGACGCCCGCGACTTCACCGCGGATGTGGTCGGGCCGGTCTGTGAAACCGGCGACTATCTGGCGCTCGACCGCAAGATGGCTGAGCCGAAGCCGGGCGATCTTGTGGCGATCATGACAGCCGGTGCTTACGGCGCAGTGCAGTCCGGCAGCTACAACACGCGCGCGCTGGTGCCCGAGGTGCTGGTCAAGGATGGCGAGTATGCCGTGGTGCGGCCGCGCATCGACGCCGAGGCGCTGATCGCGATGGACCGCACGGCGCCGTGGTTGTAGCTGCAGTCAGCATTGCGGTGTAACGCTCGCCTGTCCGGCCGCGAGTGCTGACAGGCCACGAGCGCCGGAAATGCCGCGCTGGGCGGTGCTTTTTCAGTCCGGATCGGAATAAAAATTATCTTCTCATTGCTGCTCTGGTCCGATGCGGATGATCTCTGCATTCAGACGCTGGACAATATTACGCATGGTCTTGCTGTCACGACCTCGACACCTGACGCCTTCACACAGACGATCCGCACCGATTACGAGCGGTGGGGCAGGGTCGTAGACGCCGCAGGAGCGAAGCTCAATTGATGAGCAGAGCAGACAGCGATTCACCGTCTGCGCGATGGACTGCAAGGCCGTGGCTTGGTCGCTGCCGCTTGGTTGCGATCTACCACAATCCTGGAATCAGCCGGTCACGCACTTTCCGCCGGTAGTCGTCATAGCCGGGCAGATGGGTGACCAGAAATCTCTCTTCATCAATCAGGCGTACGGCGATCATCGCGCTCAGGACGATCGCGGGTATGAATGCCCACCAGGAATCGAGCGCTAGCGGTGTCGCAAGAAACAGCACGATTGCTCCGACATACATCGGGTGCCGGACAACAGCATATGGGCCGGTCGAGACAACCTTCTGGCTCTCGGCGACTTCGACGATGCTCGATGCGTAGGTGTTCTCGCGAAACACCAGAAAAATGATGACATATCCCGCCATGACGCCGATATCGCCAAGAACGATCAGGGCCATAGGAACATCCGACCACTGCCAGCGAAAATCGAAGCCGGGAACCAGAAACAGAATGACGCCGGCTGCCGCTGTCAGTGTTTGAATGATCTTTTGGCTCTTTTCCTTTTCGGCAACGGGACCAGCCTTGAGCCGCCGCCCGATCAGCGCGTCATCGTGCCGCGCGAGATACAGAATGATGGCGGCCGAGGCGGCGCCCATGATCGCGATGTAGACCCAGCCTTCCCAGAAGCGGAGCGACCAGGCCGGTATGAAAAATATCGCTGCGACGACCAGAAGCGATCGAAGCAGCCCGGCGAGTGCTTTTCTGGCGTTGGTGGTCATAGCGCCTCCACAGTCGTGCGCGCGTGACGTAGCCCATTCCGGAACAAGGTCGATATCGGGCCGCAGCCTTGCGGCGTCACGCTTTCGTGAAAAGCGGCAATCTGGCTGCGGCAGGCCCCTTGCATGTGGGTATGTGGCTGAGGCCATGCCTCATTGCCGCCGCCGTGCTAGGCTGCACTTCAAGTGAATCTGGAGAAGCGGTTGAGCGGACTGACACCAGACCCATCAGAGCGCCCGCGCGATCCTGAATCGGCGCGGCAGCTTCAGCTTGCGCAGGCCTTGCAGCGGGCGCGGCTTGCGGTCGCGTGGGAACGCGGCTGGCCGCATCTCGCTCGGCTGCTGACGGTTGCGGGACTTTTTCTGGCCGCATCCTGGGCCGGTCTCTGGATCGCTCTTCCGCTTGTTGCGCGCATCATTGCCTCTGCCGTCTTTGTGCTGCTGGCTGTCGGGGCGCTGGTTCCGGCGGTCCGGTTTCGCTGGCCAACACGCGAGGACGCGCTGCGGCGGCTCGATCGTGGAACCGGCATTCGCCATCGCCCGGCCACGGCGCTGACCGATACGCTGAAGTCGCAGGACCCGATTACGCAGGCGCTGTGGCAGGAGCAGCGTGCGCGCACGTTGGCGTCAATCAAGCGCATCCGCGCCGGTCTGCCGTCGCCGCGCCTCGCACTGCACGATCCCTGGGCGCTGCGTGCGCTGGTCGTCGTGCTGCTGGTTGCGACCTATGTCGCCGCCGGCAGCGATCGTTTCGCGCGGGTTGTTGCGGCGTTCGACTGGGACGGCACGTTTTCCGCAGCGAACGTTCGCGTCGATGCATGGGTGACGCCGCCGCCCTACACCAGCCGTCCGCCGATCATCCTGTCCAACTCCTTGAACAAGGATGCGCATCAGTCGGAGACGGGGCCTGTCTCGGTCCCAGCGGCGAGCACACTGATTGTCCGGTCCAGCGGCGGCAGGCTCGATGTTGCTGCAGGCGGCGGCGTAACAGAAGTGCCTGTCGCCGGAAACGCGCCACAGGGGACCAACGAGCGGCATTTCACCATCACGGGTGATGGCACCGCGCATGTCCGTTCGCCTTCGGGGCAGCCGCAATGGACGTTCCATGCGGTGCCTGATCGTGCGCCCAATATCTCACTCGCCAAGGATCCCGAGCGGCAGGCCAAGGGGGCGCTGCTGTTGTCCTACAAGCTCGAAGACGATTACGGCGTGACCGAAGCGCAAGCGCAGTTCGCACCTCGCGCCGCGAAAGAGGGAGGCGCCGGGGACGATAGCGCCAAGGCGCAGCCGCTGTTCGATCCGCCGTCGATCACGCTCGGATTGCCGAATGTGCGCACGCGCAACGGCGTCGGCCAGACGGTGAAGGATCTGAGCGAAAATCCTTACGCCGGCGCAGATGTCACGCTGACGCTGACTGCGAAAGACGAAGCCGGCAACGAAGGACGCAGCGAGCCGTTCGACATGCGGCTGCCGGAACGCCTGTTTGTGAAGCCGCTGGCGCGCGCGCTGATCGAGCAGCGCCGCAACCTCGCACTCGACGCCAATCAGAAGCCGCTGGTACTGATTGCGCTGGAAGCGCTGATGATTGCGCCCGAGGCGTTCACGCCCGAGCTTGGACATTATCTCGGGCTGCGTATCGTCGCGAGCCAGCTCGGCCGAGCCAATACGCGCGATGCGATGCGGGCGACCGTGGACAGCCTGTGGGCGCTCGCAATTGCGATCGAGGACGGCAACATCACCGATGTCGAGAAGGCGTTGCGTGCTGCGCAGGATGCGCTCAAGGAGGCGCTGGAGCGCGGCGCCAGCGACGAAGAGATCAAGAAGCTGACCGACAATCTGCGCGCGGCACTGGACAATTTTATGCGCCAGTTGGCCGAGCAGTTGCGTAACAATCCGCAGCAACTGGCCCGGCCGCTCGATCCCAATACCAAGGTGATGCGCCAGCAGGACCTCAAGAACATGATCGATCGTATGGAGCGGTTGTCGCGCTCCGGCGACAAGGATGCCGCGCGGGCGCTGCTCGATCAGATGCAGCAGATGCTGGAAAACCTGCAGATGGCGCAGCCCGGGCAGGGCGACGGCGACATGGAGCAGGCGCTGAACGAACTCGGCGACATGATCCGCAAGCAGCAGCAACTGCGCGACAAGACGTTCAAGCAGGGGCAGGAATCCCGGCGCGATCGCAGCCGCGGCGAGCAGGGCGATCAGAGTCAGATGGACGGGCTACGCCAGGACCAGCAGGCGCTGCGTGACCGGCTCAGCAAATTGCTCGACGACATGAAGAAGAACGGCATGATGCCGGGCCGGCGCGGCGAAAAGGGTCAGCCGGGTCAAGGTCAGCAGGGCCAACAAGGTCAGGGACAGGATGGCCAGGACGGCGGCGACTCGCTTGGCGATGCCGACTCCGCGATGGGCGATGCCGGCAGCCAGCTTGGGCAGGGCAATGCCGACGGCGCGGTGGATTCGCAGGGCCGCGCACTCGAAGCCTTGCGCAAGGGCGCGCAGAATCTGGCGCAATCGATGCAGCCGGGCGAAGGGCAGGACACCGGACCGGGTAATCGGATGGGCCGTCAGCAGAACAGCGGCAACACCACCGATCCGCTCGGGCGGCCGCTCAACGGCCGCGAATGGAGCGACGATCTCACCGTGAAGATTCCCGGCGAGATTGACGTGCAGCGCGTGCGCCGAATTCTGGAAGAATTGCGCCGCCGTCTCGCCGACCCGCAGCGGCCGCAGATCGAACTCGATTACATCGAGCGTTTGCTCAAGGATTATTGAGTTTTAGGCTTCCTGCTGTTCCACCGTCTGCCCGGGCTTGTCCCGGGCATCCCGAGATCACCGGGACATAGGCGAGCAAGCGCCGCCGTCCTTCAGGCGGCTATGCCCGGTGATGACATCTGAACTGTTCCCGGTCCTGTTCCGAATTTTCCGATACCGCGCTTGACAGCTTTGCCCGGCGCTAGTATTTAACCAAAAGGTTATTTAACCGAATGGTTATCTTGGAGCTTCGATGGACCCGCTCAGCATCAAATTTGCCGCGCTTGCCGATCCCACCCGCCGCGCCATCCTGGCGCGGCTGGTGCTCGGCGAGACGTCGGTGACGGAACTGGCGGAGCCGTTCGCCATGAGCATGCCCGCGGTGTCGAAGCATCTGAAAGTGCTGGAGCATGCCGGTCTGGTGACGCGCGGTCGCGCGGCGCAGTGGCGTCCGTGCAGGATTGAGCCGGCGGCGCTCAAGGAAGTTGACGACTGGCTCGAGAATTATCGCCGCTTCTGGGAGGCGGGACTGGATCGCCTTGAGGCGTATCTCGGCGAGTTGCAGGCGAAAGAGAAACTGGAAGCCTCTTCAAAGCGCCGCAAGACGGCAAAGCGGAAATCGCCGCAGCGAGCGCCGCTAAAGAAATAGAGGGACCGCTTCCCGGCGACGTTCGGACACATCAGCACCAACCGAAGTAAGGAGTTTATCCATGGCCGACCAACCAGTTCAGATTCCGCCGCTCGTTCCGCATCTCGTGGTCGATGGCGCCGTTGATGCGTTGACATTCTATAGCAAGGCATTCGGCGCGACCGAAACCATGCGGATGCCGGCGGAAGACGGCAAGCGTTTGATGCATGCGCAGATGATCGTGAATGGCGCGGCGGTGTATTTGATGGACTACTTCCCCGAGTACTGCCACCACGGCGACGGCAAGACGGAATCTCCCGGCAAGCTCGGCGGCTCGACGTTCCTCATCCATCTCGAAGTGCCGAACTGCGACGAGGCCTACAAGCGCGCGATCGCCGCCGGCGCAACATCGATTCTCGAGCCTTGGGATGCATTCTGGGGCGCGCGTTACGCGCAGGTGCGCGATCCGTTCGGTCATGGCTGGAGTCTCGCGCATCCGCAGCCGGCACCGGCAGCCTGATCGCAGCACACATCAAAAGCAAACATCTTTCGGAGTAAAGAGATGGCCTCGACTCAATCTGCCGCGGTGGCAGAAACTTTCAGCAAGGAATTCGTCATCGAGCGTGTGTTCGATGCTCCGCGCGATCTGGTCTGGGAGGTCTTTACCCGGAGAGACCATCTGATGAAATGGTGGGGCCCGAAGGGGTTCAAGATGATCGCCGGCAATCTTGACCTCAAGCCCGGCGGCACATTCCACTACGGTATGCAGGCGCCGGACGGCAGCGAGATGTGGGGCAAGTGGATGTTCCGCGAGATTGTGAAGCCCGAGCGGCTGGTCTTTGTCAGCTCGTTTTCTGACAAGGACGGCGACCTGACCCGTCATCCCATGGCGCCGACATGGCCGATCGAAATGCTGGGCACCGCGACCTTCATCGATCAGGGCGGCAAGACGCTGCTGGTCAATCGCGTGGTCGCGCTCAACGCGTCGAACGAAGAGCGCACGACGTTCGAAGGCGGCTTCGCCAGCATGACGCAGGGCTACGGCGGAACATGGGATCAGCTCGCCGCGTATCTCGCGACACTGCAGGCCTGACATCTGGAGCAAGCATCATGAACGAACTTGTTCCGATTTCGACGACCGCGCTGTGGACCGGACGCATCCTCAGCGGTCTGGTTATCCTGTTCCTGCTGTTCGACGGCGCCATCAAGCTGATCCCGCTCGATATCGTCATCGAGACGTCGCGTCAGCTCGGAATTCCGACGAATCTCGCGGTTACCCTTGGCGTGCTGACGCTTGTCGGCACGCTGCTCTATGCGTATCCGCGGACCTCGGTGCTCGGCGCGATCCTGCTGACGGGTTACCTCGGCGGCGCGATCTACGTGCACGTCCGCGCGGGCAGCCCGCTGTTCAGCCACACGCTGTTCGGCGTCTATCTGGGCATCCTGCTCTGGGGCGGGCTTTATCTGCGCGACGAGCGGCTGCGTTTGATTTTCCCCTGGCGTCGCTGACGCCTGAACTCAACATCTGAGACGGAGAGTAACATGACCACCCTGATGTATATTGCCATCATCCTCGCGGCTGTGATCGCGATCGTTCTGATCCTCGCCGCGCTACGGCCGAACACTTTCCGCATCGAGCGTTCGATCGATATCAATGCGCCCGCGGACAAGATCTTCCCGCTGATCAACGATTACAAGAATTGGGGATCGTGGTCGCCCTACGAGCATGTCGATCCCGCCATGCAGCGGACCTTCAGCGGCGCGCCGAGCGGCAAGGGTTCGGTGTACGAGTGGAGCGGCAACAAGAATATCGGCCACGGCCGCATGGAGATCCTCGATGCGACGCCGTCGTCTAAGATCGTCATCAAGCTGGATTTCTTCAGCCCGTTCGAGGCCCACAACATCGCCGAGTTCACCATGCGGCCGCTGGGCAGCACGACGACTGTCACTTGGGCCATGCATGGTCCGGCGCCCTACATGGCGAAGATCATGCACATGGTCTTCAAGATGGATCGCATGGTCGGCGGCCAGTTTCAGCAGGGCCTGACCAGCATGAAGGCCGTCGCGGAGAAGTGACGGAGCGATGCGGTGTCCACGCTATCGATCAAACAACCTTGCGCCCGGACCCCGCTCTCGCGCCTTGTCCTGCGGATTGCGAAGCGGGCAGGTCTTGAGCGACAGGCATCCGCATCCGATGCAACCGCTCAACTGATCGCGCAGGCGGGTCAGCGTGGCGATCCGACCCTCGAGGTCGGCGCGCCACGCCGCCGACAGTCTGGCCCAGTCCTTGACTGTCGGGACGCGCCCGTCGGGCAGCGACGCCAGCGCATTGCGGATTGTCGCCAGCGGCAATCCGGTACTCTGCGCCACCTTGATGACGGCGACACGGCGCAACACCGCTCGCGGATAGCGGCGCTGGTTGCCGCGATTGCGCGAACTCGAAATCAATCCCTTCGATTCGTAGAAGTGAAGAGTGGAGACCGGAACCCCGCAGCGCTCGGATACTTCGCCGACGCTCAAATCCCGTGCAATTCCGGCAGGTTTGTTTTGCTTCATCATCGCTTGACCTCAACTATGGTTGAGGTTTTAGGCTGCCCTCATCGTCTCAGCAAGCATCGCATTGCGATGTTCATGCGTGTGACTGACCGCCAATCAGAGATGAAATCATGCCAGCAGCGAAGTATCAGGACCGGGTTCAATCACAGGACAGCCCGCCGCGGCCGTTCGTGCTCATCAACAGTTTCACGCCCAAGCCGGGAAAAATCGACGAACTCGCGAGCCTGCTGGAAGCGGGGCGCGATCGTTTCGCGGACCGGGTTCCCGGTTTCCACGGCGGCCGGGTCTATCGCGACGTCGATGGAAATTCGGCTCTGCTCATCAGCGTGTTTGAAACCGAAGACCACTACGAAGACTGGATCTCGACCGCGATGTTTGCCGAATATCAGAGGCAGATCGTGGATATTACCGACGGCATGGGACAGTCCCGGATCGAGGCCGGCCGCCCGCAGCGAACAGACAGCCGGAGATCGATGCACATGGGAGATGCGGCCGCATAAGCGTCTTGTCGTCGGAAGCAGTCGAGATGACTTGTTCTTAGCCGTTGCGGCCTTCGCCGCGCAGCGTCGGCAGGCCGATACCGGTGGCTTCAAATCCACCGTCGACGGAGAGCATCTGGCCGGTGATGTAGCTGGCGCGGTCGCTGCACAGGAAGAAGATCGCTTCGGCGAGTTCTTCCTCGAGGCCATAGCGGTTGAGCGGAATGGTGTCGTGATAATCGGCGCGGATCGCGTGCGTATGAACCGCCTTGGCCATCGCGGTATCGACCGGGCCCGGCGCGACAGCGTTGACGCGGATGCCGAGCGTCGCGAGTTCGACGGCAAACTGTTTGGTCAGATGGGCGAGGCCAGCCTTGCTCGTGCCATAAGCGGTGCGCAGCGTCGAGGCGCGAAGCGCCGAGATCGAGGTGATGTTCACGATCGCGCCGCCGCCGTTCTCGCGCATCAGCGGGGCTGCCGCCTGGGTGCAGAGAAACGGACCGGTCAGGTTGACCGCCAGCACACGATCCCAGTCGGCTTGCGTTGTTTCGAGCAGCGGCTTAAAGATCGCGATACCGGCATTGTTGACCAGCGCGTCGAGTCGCCCGAAGTGCTGAACCGCCTGCCTGAAGGCGGCGCCGACCGCGTCAGCGTCCGAGACGTCGCAATGGACCGCCAGGGTCGCGTCAGGTGCGGCGAGTGTCTCGAAGGTCTGCGCGAGCAAGTCCTTCTCGATGTCGAGCAGCACGACACGCCAGCCGTCGGCCAGGAACCGCTTTGCCGCGGCCAGTCCGATGCCCCGCGCCGCGCCTGTCACCAGCGCGACCTTCTTCTGTCCCTTGGCCATGTCCCGTCCCGTTTTTTGTTCGATGCCGTCAGCACTCCTCATGGCATTGACCATTTTTCGCGGCTCGTCACAACAGCCGCCCGCGCCGGTCGCGCGAATTGACCGCCTAACCACTCACACAATTGCCAGGAATCTCAAGGATACGTCACGCTATGTCTTCCAGCTCTACGTCATCAAGCTTTGCCAAAAACGCGATTGTGCTTGGTCTTTTGTCCGCGATCGGGCCGTTCGCCATTGATATGTATTTGCCCGCGCTGCCGGCGATCGCGGCGGACCTGCAGGCATCCACCGCGGCCACGCAAATGACGCTGATGGCGTTTTTCATGGCGTTCGGTGTGTGCCAGATTGTTTACGGCCCGGTTTCGGACATGGTGGGCCGCAAGCCGCCGCTCTATTTCGGCATCGTGATCTTCGCGCTCGGCAGCATCGGCTGCGGTCTGGCGCCGTCCATTGCGTGGCTGATCTTCTTCCGCTTCGTGCAGGGCCTCGGCGCGGCCGCCGTGATGGTGATTCCGCGTGCGGTGATCCGCGATCTTCATACCGGCGTCGATGCGACGCGGCTGATGTCGCTGGTCATGCTGGTCTTCAGTGTCTCGCCGATTCTGGCGCCGCTGGTCGGCAGCGGCCTGATCGTGCCATTCGGCTGGCGCTCGGTGTTTGCCGCGGTCACCGCTGCTTCAATCCTCTCGTTCCTGCTGGTCGCATTCGTGCTGCCCGAAACGCGGCCGCCCGAAGAACGCGTGGAGGTCAGCGTCCGCAGCGTGCTTGACGGCTTCGGCGAGTTGTTCCGCGACTGGCGCTTCCTTGGACTGACGTTCATCGGCGGCTTCGGCATGGCGAGCTTCTTTGCCTTCCTCGCGAGTTCATCCTTCATCTATATGGGACACTTCGGTCTGACACCGACGCAGTATGGGCTGACGTTCTCGGTGAACGCCATCGGCTTCATCGGCGCTTCGCAGTTCAGCGGCTATCTTGCCGGGCGGTTCGGGATCGCGCGCGTGGTTTCGGTGGCGGTGAGCTGCTTCACGGCGGCGGCACTCGCCTTGCTTGCGGTGACCGCAGCCGGTGTTGACAGCCTCGCAGTGCTGGTTGTGATGCTGTTCATCGCCAACGCATGGTTGGGACTTGTGATTCCCTCAACCATGGTACTTTCGCTGGAAGATCATGGGCCGATTGCGGGTATGGCGTCGGCACTTGGCGGAACGCTGCAGATGATCACAGGCGCCGTGATGATCGTCGTCGCCAGTGCTTTCTTCGATGGTACGGCGCTGCCGATGGTCGCTACCATCGCGGTCTGCGCGGTTGCGGCGTTCATCCTGACGCGGCTGACGTTGCGATCCGGAAAGGCCGTGCCACAACTTGCGGAATGATCTAGTCCGGGTCGCGCGACGCCAGAGCATCTGCGACCGCGGTACGGATGTCCGCCACCGCGAAGGGCTTGGTGATGACGTCGTGCACGATTGCTTCCAGTCCGGACGCGCGTTCGCGCTGATCGGCGAAGCCGGTCATCATGAGGACCGTCAGCCGCGGGAAGTCGCGCGCGACGGCGAGCGCCAGCGCGATGCCGTCCATCACCGGCATCTTGATGTCGGTGAGCAGAAGATCGAATGCACCGTTGTCGCGGTTCAGAATCTCCAGCGCCTCGGCGCCGTCTTCCGCGGTCACGATCTCATGGCCATCCATGGCGATCGCCCGTGCGACGAGCAGGCGCATCGACTCTTCGTCATCGGCGATCAGGACGCGCGACATTCAGGTTCCTCCGGACGCAATGTCCAGCTTGTGGAAGAACCTCACGGCAATTTCGCGGCCTTCCGCCGGCGGTGAGGCCAGCCGCGTCTTGAACCAGGCTTTCTCGCCGGGGTTGAGCGCCGGCTGCTCCAGCACGGCATTCCAGGCGTAGATGTCCGCACCCTTGGCGTCCCGCACGATGAACCGTAGCCGGGGAATTTCGACAGTCTTGCGCGTGACATCGACGATCGCGCCTTCAATCAGGAGCACCGGCTTGTTGTTGACCGTCTCGGTGCTGATCTTGAGATCCTCAAAGGCGAGGCCGCGCAGGTTTACGCCCATGCCGGTCATCCTGAAGAACGCTGCGGTCTGCGGCATCGCCCGAACCACGTCGGCGCGCCAAACGATCAGGCTGAACGCCATCGCGCCGAGCGCCACGCAGACGGTCGGCAGCGTCAAAACGCTAGGCAGCGCCTTGGCCCAGTTCGCCGATTTCAGGAACGGCGCGACAGAGGCGCCAAGTTTCTTGAACCGGGACGATTTGACCGGAGCGGCTTCGGTCATCGCCTCTTGCCGGGCAAGGGCGGTCCAGTTCCCGTCGGCTTCGGCGGCTGGTTGAGCGGCTTCCGGCTCGGGCCATCCGGCGGAAATCGACGGGCTGTCGACGTGCGGCGCATTGTCCTCGCGCCAATCGCCTGCGGCGTCGTCTCGCGGTCCAAAATCGTCTTGTGGCCCGGAGTCTTCCATGTCGTTCCGGGACATGGCTGTGGTGGATGCCAGTTCCTGCGGCACCGCCAGCCAGACTTCCTGACACCGGACGCACCGGACCCGGCGTCCGGCTTCGCTGAAATTGGCCGGATCGACCGCGTAGGATGTCGTACAGTGGGGACAAACGATATGCATGGACGAATCGCCAGAGAGGGAATGCGAATGCCTGAATCGGACCACTAGATGCTATCCGGCGTCCGTTAACGAATCGGAAACCATAACGGCCGCAAAAGCGTTTATGGCGTCCGCCCCGGCGGTTGCCGGCTATGGGGGTGTCCGGGGACACCCCGAACAGCGTCTCCATCGGTCATGTCGAACGGAGCTGAGATTGGTCCGGTTCGAAAATGTCGGTTTGCGTTACGGGCTCGGCCCGGAGGTCCTGCGCGACCTGACTTTCCAGATTCCCGCCCGCTCGTTCCAGTTTCTCACCGGGCCTTCCGGCGCGGGCAAGACTTCGCTGCTGCGCATGCTGTTCCTGTCGCTGCGGCCGACGCGAGGTCTGGTCAATCTGTTCGGCAAGGATGTGTCGCTGCTCGACAAGGACGCGCGTGCCGAGTTGCGTTCGCGCATCGGGATCGTGCTGCAGGACTTCCGGCTGCTCGACCACATGACAACCTATGAAAACGTCGCGCTGCCTTTCCGCGTGATGGGGCGCAGCGAATCCAGCTATCGCAAGGAGGTCATCGACCTTCTCAACTGGGTCGGGCTTGGCAAGCGGATGGACGCGCTGCCGCCGATCCTGTCGGGCGGTGAGAAGCAGCGCGCCGCGATTGCGCGTGCGGTGATCGCCCGCCCGCAACTGCTGCTGGCCGACGAGCCGACCGGCAACGTCGATCCGTCGCTGGCGCGGCGGCTGCTCAGCCTTTTCATTCAATTGAACAAATCCGGCACCGCCGTCATCATCGCGACCCACGACATCGCGCTGATGGATCAATACGAGGCGCGGCGCATGGTGCTCCATGAATCGCGGCTGCACATCTATGATTGATGACCGAAAAATCATGATGGATCTGGGCGACAACACGTCGCAAGTCGCGGCGAATGCGCGAAATCTGTCGCCGATCGTTCCGCGCGGATCGATTGCCGGGCGCGCGCTGATCGCGGTCGTGGCCATCATGACGTATCTCGCATCGATGACGACCGGCGCGGTGCTGCTGGTGCGGTCGTCGGCGGCCCAATGGCAATCCGACGTGGCCAGCGAGTTGACGATCCAGCTGCGGCCCTCACCGGGACGCGACATCGAGCGTGACGTTCGCAGTGTTACCGAGGCGGCGCGAGCACAACCCGGTATTCTGGAAGTGCGGCCCTTCACCAAGGATGAATCGGCCAGGTTGCTCGAGCCGTGGCTGGGCACCGGATTGTCACTGAACGATCTGCCCGTTCCGCGCGTCATCGTGGTGCGCATCGCGCCCGGATCGGCTCCGGATCTGGCGGCGCTGCGCCGGAGCGTCGCCCAGGCGGCGCCGTCCGCGACCATCGACGATCATCGCGCCTGGATCGAGCGCATGCGCTCAATGACCGGCGCGATTGTTCTGGCGGGCACCGGCATTCTCATTCTGGTGATCGTGGCGACCGTGATTTCGGTGTCATTTGCCACACGCGGCGCGATGGCGGCCAACCGGCCGATCGTCGAGGTGTTGCACTTCGTCGGCGCGCAGGACCGCTACATCGCCAACCGCTTTCTACGCCACTTTCTGCGGCTTGGTCTGGAGGGCGGTCTGATCGGCGGGCTGGCCGCGATGCTGACCTTTGGTTTCTCGGAATCGGTCGCAAGCTGGTTCTCCGGCACGCCCGTTGGCGACCAGTTCGCCGCGCTGCTCGGCACGTTCGCACTGCCGGCGTCGGGCTATCTCGTGCTCGCCGCCCAGACCTTCATGATTGCCGCTGTGACCGCGTGGGCGTCGCGGCGGACGCTTTTTGCAACTCTCGAAGAAATCGATTGAGATTTCGGCGGGGAAGCATCGGCTAGAGTGAAAACGACGCGTCAAAACATGGTGTTGGTGACGTTTCAGGCCACAGCCGTGCCGGATTTTGCGATAAGGTGATACAGGAACGCGCGATATCACATCGATGCGCCCGAGCGAGTTGAGATTGTCCGAGACCACACACCGCCACGATGTCACGCCGACGCACGGGCGCTTGCGCCATCGTGTGGCGATGCTGACGGCCGCCGGCATCCTTCTGTTTGTCGGGTTGGGCTTTGTGGATTTCCTGTCGCGGGTGCCTCCGTCCGAGGAAAAGCCGTCGCGCAATGCCGACGGCATCGTGGTCCTCACCGGCGGATCGTCGCGTGTTTCGGATGCGCTCGAATTGCTGTCGATGGGATATGGACGCCGGCTCCTGATTTCCGGCGTACATCCGACCAACGGTTACAGCGACATTCAGCGCTCGCTGCCCGACAGCCAGCGCCTCCTGGCCTGCTGCGTCGATCTGGACCGCTCCGCCGTCAACACCCGAAGCAATGCGACGGAGACGCGGCGCTGGGCGATGGAGCGCGGCTTCCATTCCCTGATCGTGGTGACATCGAACTATCATATGCCGCGCGCGATCGTTGAACTGTCGCACTCCATGCCCGATATCGAGCTTGTTCCGTTCGCTGTGGTCGGCGAAAAGTGGCGCGAAGAACCGTGGTGGACAAGTGGCGCAGCATTGCGGCTCCTGCTATCGGAGTACGCCAAATATCTTTTTGCGCAGACGCGGGTCGCCTTTGGCGGCGTAGGGCAGGGCGGTATGCCGGAAATCGGCACACAGGCCCCATCGCCCTCAAAACCAGCCACCGTGTCCGCCAATTAGTAACTAGTGGTCCGGTTCTGACATTCGCATCCCACCTCAGCGGCACTCTTGCGAATGTCAGAACCAAAGGACGACCAGCAATTATAATTTTCTAGTGTCCTTTCGAATCCGACGTTCGCTTTGGAGGGGCTGCAAAATGAGGCGAACGTCGGATTCGGGACACTAGGCGAGTTCATCGATGGTTTCGGTATTTCTGCGTTCGCTGCTCTACAATATTGTTTTCTATCTGAACCTGGCGTTCTGGGTGCTGCTCGGACTCCCGACCTATGCGATGCCGCGCTGGGGCATCGTCTGGATTGCGACCAACTGGGGGAAGACGAGCATCTGGTGGATGCGGATCATCTGCAACACCAAGGTCGAATATCGCGGGCTCGAAAAAATTCCGAAAGGTCCGCTGATTGCCGCCGCGAAACATCAGTCGACCTGGGAAACCTTCGCGCTGCTGCAATTTTTCGACGAGCCGCTTTACATCCTGAAGCGCGAGTTGCTCTGGCTTCCGTTGTTCGGCTGGTATCTCAGCAAGGCCGGCATGATCGGCGTCAATCGCAAAGCCGGCGGACGCACATTGATCGACATCACCAAGCGCGCGGCCCGCGAAATCCAGCGCGGCCGTCAGCTCCTGATTTTTCCCGAGGGGACGCGCCGCGCTGTCGATGCCCCGCCCGACTACAAGAGCGGCGTCAGCCTGATCTATGGCGAGGCCGGCGTGCCGTGCATTCCGGTGGCGCTGAATTCCGGATTGTTCTGGCCGCGCCGGACCTTCATGCGTTACCCCGGAACTCTCGTCATCGAATTTCTGGATCCGATCCCGCCGGGCCTCAAGCGTCAGGAGTTCACCGCGCGCATGCAGGCCGTCATCGAAGAGGCGACCGACCGGCTGGTAAAGGCGGGACGCGAGGAGCAGGTGAGATTGATCGGCTTCTCCGCGCCGGTCGCTACGTCCATCAGGTCCTGAGCGCAAGCGATCAGGTGTGGCGGTGCAGTGCGGCTTCGCCATGCAGCAGTGCTGCGAGACGATGCAGCGGCGCGTCGCGCACACCCTGCGCCTCGAGCGCGGTCACCGTCGCGATGACGTACTCGTCGTTCGGCCCGTAAGCGCCGTGACCCTGGCGCACCAGTCGTAACTGTTCGTCCATCGTCAGCCGGCCCGCATATTGATCGTGGCTGCGGTCGGCGACATAGGCAAGCGCGCTGACGCGCTGGCGGGCGTCGCCCTGAAGCCAGACCGAACGCATCACCTCGCGATAGACGCCCGTCACCTGCTCGCGCTCGCGCAGATAGGCGACTGTTGTTTTTCGTTCGGTGGCCGCTACCCGGAACGCGACGCCCTGACAGGCTCCGCCGCGATCGAGCCCCAGAACCAGTCCGGGTTTCTCCGGCGTGCCGCGATGGACCATCGAATAGATGCAGAGCGAGCGATGTTCGCCGATCAGCCGCGCTGGCTTCTGTTCGAGAAACGCGAAGCCCGGCTTCCAGATCAGCGATCCGTAGCCGAACACCCACAGGTCCCCCTCGGGAAACTCCGGTTCTGAAAGGATTTTTGCGGCCATGATTGCGTTACCTGATAGATGACGCCTACCAGTCTGCTTCCGTACGTGCAACCGAAGGACGTCCAACCTTCTGGACTTCAAGGGGATTTACGCGAACAGTGCATCTTTCAATTGCCCGATTCAGGTGATCTAGCTCCTGCCATGCCGACATCTCCTATCGCACCTCGCCGCCGTCTCTGGCCCGTTTTTGTAATGCCGGTTCTGGTCCTCACCGCAGCAGCGGCGTGGAGCGGATTCTGGTTCTATGCGGCGTCCCATGTTGACGAGAAATTCGAGGAATGGCGCACCCGCGAGGCGAAATCC
Source organism: Afipia birgiae 34632 (assembly GCF_000308295.2). Taxonomy (GTDB): domain Bacteria; phylum Pseudomonadota; class Alphaproteobacteria; order Rhizobiales; family Xanthobacteraceae; genus Afipia; species Afipia birgiae. Next base: position 131,899 of record NZ_HG326655.1, on the reverse strand, counting down.
GGCCGCGCCTATGAATGTGCCAGCCGCTCTGTCGCGGGCTTCCCGTTCCGCATGGAGGTCCGCTGCGAAAGCCCGGTGGTGACGCTGACGTCGCAAACTGCCGACCAGAGCCAGCTCACCGCGCGGCTGAAGGATATTCTGGTCGTCGCGCAGGTCTACGATCCGACCAAAATCATCGCCGAATTCACCGGACCTGCCACCGTCAGCGGCCGAGGGGAGGCGCCGTCCTTCGTCGCCGGCTGGACCACGGGCCGCGCAAGCGCTTCCGGTCTGCCCACGCCGCAGCGTGTGTCGCTGGTGTTCGACGATCCGGCGCTCGATCGTATGAACGGCTCAGCCCAGACGCCACTGTTGCGTGCAAAGCATCTCGAACTGCACACGCGTCTGCTGGAAGGCTCGCTGTCCAACTATCCGGTGGTGGAAACCGCGTTTCAGGTGACGGCGGGAAGCTTGCAGGGACTGCATCCCATTCTCGCCGAACCGTTCGATGCGGATATCCGCGCGCTGTTGCGCGGACTGAAGGACTTTGCGCCGAAACCCTGGCCGGAACGTTTTCGTGAAATTCAGGCAGCCGGTGGCCGCCTCGACTTCACCCAGTCGCGCGTGCAGCAGGGCGAGACCATCGCGGTTGCCGCGGGTTCGCTCGCCCTCACGCCGACCGGTTATCTCGACGGCGAACTGACGATGACGGTTGCAGGGCTTGAGCGGGTGGTATCGCAACTCGGTATCGACAAGCTGTTGATGGACGGCGTGCCGCAATCGTCCGTCGATCGGATCGCCCCCGGCATCAGCGCGCAGGACGTCAACAAGGTGATCGGTGCACTCGACCGGATGATTCCGGGACTGGGCAACGTCGCGCGGAAAAACGCCAATGCCGGCGTGGTCGCGGGCATTAACATGCTCGGTCAGGCCTCGACGCTGGAGGGCAAGCCGGCGCGGGCATTTCCGCTGAAATTCACCGAAGGCGTGATTTCCATCGGGCCGTTGCGGATCGCGCAGACAGCGCCGCTGTTTTGAGCAGCGGGCCAGATTGCTTTGATCGTCATTGCCGGGCTTGACCGGCAATCCATCTTCTCAAGAAGATTTTTAAGATGGATGCGCGGGTCAAGCCCGCGCATGACACTCCGAGCTTTCTAGCCCGCTATGACTTCCCGTCCGGCTTCGGCAGGTTCGCGTGCTTGCGGCCGAAATCCGGATCGGCGGTTTCCTGACCGAGATTGACGATGCCGCGGCGGATCGCACGGGTCCGCGTGAAGTGATCGAACAGCGCCTCGCCATCGCCACGGCGGATCGCACGGGTGAGCTTCGAAAGATCTTCCTGAAACGCGCCGAGCATTTCCAGCACGGCGTCCTTGTTGGCGAGAAACACGTCGCGCCACATGGTCGGATCGGATGCCGCGATGCGGGTAAAGTCGCGGAAACCGCCGGCGGAGAATTTCAGCACTTCCGCCTGCGTCACGTCTTCCAGTTCGTCGGCGGTGCCGACGATGGTGTAGGCGATCAGATGCGGCAGGTGGCTGGTCACGGCAAGCACCAGATCGTGGTGATCGGCGGCCATGGTTTCGACATTGGCGCCGAGCGCGCGCCAGAATGTCGCGAGCTTCTCGACGGCGGCGGGATCGGCCTCCGGCGGCGGCGTCAGGATGCACCAGCGGTTGATGAACAGTTCGGCGAAGCCTGAATCGGGACCGGAATGTTCGGTGCCCGCCACCGGGTGCGCCGGAATGAAATGGACGGTCTTCGGCAGATGCGCGGCCATGTCCCGCAGCACCATGCCCTTGACGGAGCCGACATCGGAAACAATCGCGCCCGGTTTGAGATGCGGCGCAATTTCCTCCGCGACCGGCCCGCAGGCGCCGACCGGGATGGACAATATGACTAGGTCAGCGTCCTTCACTGCTTCCGCGTTTGTATCCACCACGCGATCGACGATACCGAGTTCCTGCACGCGCGCGCGGGTTGCCGGCGAGCGCGCGGTGGCCACGATCTCTCCCGCAAGCCCCTGGGCGCGCGCCGCACGCGCAATCGAGCCGCCGATCAGGCCGAAGCCGATCAGCGCGATTCGCCCGAATAATGGCCCGGCGCTCACTTCTGCCCCATGAATTCGGCAAGCGCCGCGACCACGAGGCGGTTGGCTTCCTCGGTGCCGACGGTCATGCGCAGCGCATGCGGCAGCTTGTAGTTCTTCAGCGCGCGCAGAATCAGGCCGCGCTTGGTGAGGAATGCGTCGGCGTCCTCTGCAGTCTTGCCCTTCTCCTGCGGGAAGTGGATCAGAATGAAGTTCGCAACGCTCGGCGTCACCTCAAGTCCCAGCTTGCCGACTTCGTCGGTGAGCCATGTGCGCCACGTTTCGTTGTGCACGCGGGACTTGTTCTGGTGCTCGGCGTCTTCCAGCGATGCGATGGCTGCATCCGACGCAGATGTCGAGACGTTGAACGGGCCGCGAATGCGATTCACCGCGTCGATGATGTTCGCCGGGCCGTACATCCAGCCGACGCGCAGCGACGCGAGGCCATGAATCTTCGAGAAGGTGCGCGTCATCACCGTGTTGTCGGTGGTGGCGACCATTTCGATGCCGGCTTCGTAGTCATTCTTCGAGACGTATTCGGAATACGCCGCGTCGATCACCAGCAGGACATGCGGCGGCAATCCTGCGCGCAGGCGCTTGACCTCGTCGAACGGCACATAGGTGCCGGTCGGATTGTTCGGGTTGGCAAGCCACACCATCTTGGTGCGCGGCGTCACGGCCCCGAGGATCGCATCGACGTCGGCGGTGTAGTTCTTCTCGGGCGCGATCACATTGATGGCGCCGTTCGCCATGGTGGCGATCGGATAGACGAGGAAGCCGTGGGTGGTGTGGATCGCTTCGTCGCCGGGACCGAGATAGGTGTTGGCAAGATAATTGAGAAGTTCGTCCGAGCCCGCGCCGCAGATGATGCGGTTGGGATCGAGTCCGTAAGTCCGTCCGATGGTTTCGCGCAACGCGCGCGAGGTGCCTTCCGGGTAATCTTCCAGATGATCGGCCGCAGCCTTGTAAGCTGCGATGGCTTTCGGCGACGGCCCGAGCGGGGTCTCGTTCGCGGACAGCTTGAAGACGCGGCCGGTCAGCCCCGCGCCGCTTTTGCCCGGCGTGTAGGGTGCAATATCGAGAATGCCCGGCTTCGGCACAGGACGTGACATCAACTTGAACTCCGAAAGAAAAGACTATTTGGACGCAGTGGTCGGCGGCACCGTATAGCGCGTTGCATGGCTTCCGACGAGGGCTGATGAGCGCACGGACGCCCCCGCAGCGACCAGCGCGGCGGTGATTTTTGCCAGCCCGTCTGTGCCCGGAACTGAGATCAAGAGGGCAGCGCCGTCGGATGCTGTGTCGGGAACGGCAATGATTTCCGAGAACGGCGACAGCGCGCGCGCCACATCCGCGCTCCAGCCGGATACGCGAACGCTCCACATCTCGACTTCGGTGACCATTGCGTCCGCCGCGACGCGCGAGACCACGAACACCGGCAGTGCAGCCGGATGATCGGCGCGCTCGACGAACGGCAATCGCGCAATGATCTTCGGGGCGGCTGCGGGCTCCAGCGCGCTCCACCACGGCGAGCGGCTGCTCACAGCTGAAATCAGCGCGAGATCACCCTTTGATTTGGCCACCGCCTCGACCGCGGCCTCGGCGTTGAAGTGCGCAAGAAACGGAACGGTGAAGCCGAAATGAAATCGCGCCGAATCCCGCATCGCCGATTCGCCGACGGATAAATCGGCGTGTACCGAGAACGGCGACTGGACGTAGGTGAACGTCGAGATGATGACGCGCCAGATGCTCTCAATGGTGTCGAGCGGCAGGATGCCGCGGTGACGTTGCGCAAGCCGGCGCATCATATCGGCCTCTCGCGCGGGCCGGAACGCCGAGCCGACTTCCTGCGTCTTCTTCACCGAAATGAGACGGTCGATGATGTCGCCGCGCTGTATCAACAGACCATGCACCTGCTCATCGATGGAATCGATTTCGCGGCGCAGGTCCTGAAGTGATGGCGGTTGTTTGGTCATTGGTTCAACTTGGGTCCGAACGCGGCTTGCGGCGCAAGGCCGTCTGGAATTGATCGAAAATGGCTAGTGTGGTGGCTCGCAAGTCCGTAACATTTTCTCAGCACGTCCATTTGCGGACTTGCGAACCAAAACCACGTTAGAATTTTAGTTCTCTAGTGCCCTTTTGAATCCGAAGTTCGCCGGGAGCGTGCTGCAAAATCGGGCGAACTTCGGATTCAGGGCACCAGGTGACGGGCGCATTGATAGGCAGGAGATCGCCTGAAAGCAAAGAAAACATTGGCAATTCCGGCCTCAGGCCAGTGCAGGGGCGGCCTGTGATTCCGCGGTGCAGCTTGACGAAAAGGCCGTTCGTGACTAGTAACTTAGCTATTCCGTGGTCATTTGAGCCGGCCGGCTTGCAGCCACGTTAAACAACTCGCTAAACAGGCCGGGGACATAAGTGATCCCGGCCGAACCTCGTTTCAGGCCGGGTTTTTTGTGGCCTGATTTCCGATGTTGGTCTGAAAGACCTGCTGAGGAGGCCAGTAACAAGATGGTTAATGTTAAACCCTTGAAAAGCGACACGGTGTCCACTGAGCGCGCACACGAGGCGGATCATCCGTCGTCGCTGGTCGCGCTGTTCGGTGTGGACAAGCCGCTGCGGCTGGACTGCGGCATCGATCTCGCGCCGTTCCAGATCGCCTATCAGGCCTATGGCCAGCTCAATGGGGATCGCTCCAACGCCATTCTGATCTGCCATGCGCTGACCGGGGATCAGCATGTCGCGAATGTGCATCCAGTCACGGGCAAGCCCGGCTGGTGGCAGACGCTGGTTGGCTCCGGCAAACCGATCGACACGGATCGCTACTACGTCGTATGCGCCAATGTGGTTGGCGGATGCATGGGCTCGACGGGTCCGTCATCGACAAATCCCGCGACCGGCAAATTGTGGGGACTCGATTTTCCCGTCATCACCATCCCCGACATGGTGCGGGCACAGGCGATGCTGCTCGATCATCTCGGCATCGAGAAGCTGTTCGCTGTCGTCGGCGGATCGATGGGCGGCATGCAGGTGCTGCAATGGACTACAGCGTATCCGGAGCGCGTGTTCTCCGCGTTGGCGGTTGCGTGCAGCACGCGCCATTCGGCGCAGAACATCGCATTCCATGAATTGGGCCGTCAGGCGGTGATGGCCGATCCGGACTGGCGCGCCGGACGCTATTTTGAGGACGGCACCCATCCGCACCGCGGGCTCGGCGTCGCGCGCATGGCCGCGCACATCACGTATCTGTCCGACGCGGCACTGCATCGCAAGTTCGGCCGCCGCCTGCAGGATCGTGATGTTCCGACATTCTCCTTCGATGCGGACTTCGAAGTGGAAAGCTATCTGCGTCATCAGGGCTCGTCCTTTGTCGAGCGCTTTGACGCTAACAGCTATCTCTACCTGACCCGTGCGATGGACTATTTCGACATCGCCGCCGATCACGACGGCGTGCTGGCGGAAGCCTGGCGCGGCACGCGCACGCGTTTCTGCGTGGTGTCGTTTACCAGCGACTGGCTGTTTCCGACGTCGGAGGCGCGCGCGGTCGTGCATGCGCTCAACGCCGGCAGCGCGCGGGTGTCGTTTGCGGAAATCGAGACCGACAGGGGACACGATGCGTTTCTGCTCGACGTGCCCGAGTTCATCGAAATCTCCCGCGCATTTCTTGAATCGGCTGCGTCGGCGCACGGCCTGACCTCGGCGAGCCGATAACATGACGATCCAGGATCAGGCGTTTCGTCAGACCGCGGTTCTTCCCGTCACCGAGAACGGTTATCGCGCAGACCATCTGCTGGTCGCGCAGATGGTCGAGCCCGGCTCAAGGGTGCTCGACGTCGGCTGCGGTGAAGGCGATCTGCTGCGGCTTCTGGAAACACGCGGCGTCGACGGGCGCGGCATCGAACTGTCCCGCGAGGGCGTCAACCGCTGCGTCGCCAAGGGGCTTGCGGTGGTGCAGGGCGACGCCGACACCGATCTGATCAATTATCCCGACGATGCGTTCGACTACGTGATCCTGTCGCAGACCCTGCAGGCGACGCGCCAGCCGCGCGTGGTGCTTGAAAACCTGCTGCGCATCGGTCACCGCGCCATCGTGTCGTTCCCGAATTTCGGCCACTGGAAAATGCGCCTCCAGTTGCTCGTGAAGGGCCAGATGCCGCGCACCGACAACCTGCCGGCGACGTGGTACGACACGCCGAACATCCATTTCTGCACCATCAAGGATTTCGTGCAGCTTTGTAACGAGATCAACGTCAACATGGAGCGCGCCGTCGCGCTCGATCTCTATGGCCGGCCGCTGCGGCTCAACGCGCCGTGGTGGTTCTGGAATATGTTCGGCGAACAGGGCGTCTTCCTGCTCACGCGCCGCGATTAACATTCACGGCTCTAATGTGGCCGTGTATGTTCGCATTCTCGCCATCAAATGATCCCGCTATCGCCGCGAAATGACTCGGCGAGCGCCTTACCGCGTCTTGCTCTCGTCACACCCACCCGTTTTGTGCGCTGCGGCATGTCGTTCGCGTGCGAACGATGGGCATCAGGGTGTCACGAAGGACTGTTGAATGACTGCATCGCGTAAATTTCGTCTGCCGCTTCGGAGCGCCGCGCTGGCGCTGTGTTCGGTGGCAATCGTCGCATTGGCGACACCGGCTTCGGCGAGGCCACACCACGGCGCAAGCCGGCACTATCACGCTCACCAATCCAAGCATCACGCTAAAAAGTATTATGGCCACCGCACTCGTCATCATGCGCGGCGCGGCCGTTCCGCTGCTGCTGCGGCCTCTGTGGAAACGTCAACCTCGCAGGGTTTCGGTGGTTTCGGCGGATCGAACATTGTCGCCGAAGCGCGGCGCTATATCGGCAGCGGGAATCCCACGAGCCGGGCCAGTCTGTGGTGCGCGCGCTTCATGAACATGGTTCTCGAAAAATCCGGACACAAAGGCACCGGTTCGGATATGGCGCGTTCGTTCGCGAGCTACGGCCAGCGCATCTCCGGCCCGCAGGTCGGCGCCATCGCGGTGATGTCACGCGGACGCCGCGGCGGTCATGTCGGGGTCGTCAGCGGCATCGACGCCAAGGGCAATCCGATCGTGATCTCGGGCAACTACGGCCGCCGTGTCGCCGAGGCGAGCTTTTCGCGCGGACGCATCCACGCCTACGTCATGCCGTCAAGCTGATTTGCGCGGCAACGTCATCCTGAGGTGCAAGCCATCTTCGGCGCGCCTCGAAGGATGACGAACCAATGCCGTCGCCCTTCGAGGCGCGCAACAGCGCGCTCCGCAGGGTGACGGCACCTCTGCTCAGAGCAATCGCTGTTCTTCAAGTACGGTGATTGAATCATCGGCCTTGATATCGCCTCCGGTGATCACCTCGGCATAGACGCCGCAATCGGCGTGATCGAACATTTGCATCAATGCATGCGGGATGTTCATGCCGCGTTCGGCGGTGACCGGATCGATATTGACAGCGGCACAGCGCACGATCCGCTTGACCACTTTCAGCCGTACGCTGCCGATCGTCAGTACTTTCCCGAGCAGATCGAATTCCTGCCAGGCAGCCCAGCCGCTGACATAGAGATTGCCGCGAAAGCGTAGCGGGTGAACCGGCTGCCCGACAATGGTCTCAATGGCGGCTACGCTGGCCAGATTGATAATGGACACGACCTTGGCGGCGACGTCGGAGAAGCTGTGGCCTTGAGCCGACAGGATTTTGGGCGGGCCTTTCAATTCGGGCGAAAAATTCTCGGTGAAAAAGGTCTCGATCGCGGCGCGTCCGTCAGGCGTTTCCAGATCACCGCGCACCTCTGCGTTGTTGTAACCGATGGTCAGGACGTTGCTGCCGTCGTTATACCGGCTCTGAAGCGCCGCGAGGCGCTCGTTGCGCATCAGCATCAAAAACCGATTCTTCGGAAAATACTTCGGATCGGCCTGATCGAACCCGGAAGGCCCGTTCTCGATGGCATAGCGCCGGTCCGCCGGCAGCGTCTGGCCCTCCTGCAGGGTGACATTGTCGAGCGCTTCCGGTGAAAGGCCTTTGACCGGGTAGCGATAGATACCGGCAACGGTGGCGGAGTTTTGCTGCTTCATTCCGTATTCGTAGGCGGATTCTCCGTTCCGTTCCATCTCGGTCAAATTTTGCCCCTGCCTCTTTCACAGGCGGACCGGAGTTCCCACATGAACGCCAGGCCGGTGCAATGCCGGTCGCCGCCCCGGGTTGAGGAACGTCAATGCCGTCGGCGGAAACCCATTGAAGATGCTAATATCCGTGCCTTCGGGGCGGAGATGGCAGGCTGAGGGAAAACCCGAATGAACATTGAAAAATACACCGACCGTGTGAAGGGATTCATCCAGTCGGCACAGACTCTGGCCGTGCGTGAGGGCCATCAGCAATTCACGCCCCTGCATATCCTGAAAGTGTTGCTCGACGACAGTGAAGGTCTGGCCGGCGGTCTGATCGACCGCTCGGGCGGGAATTCGCGCGCGATCCTGAAAGCCACCGAGGATGCGCTGAACAAGATGCCGAAAGTGTCCGGTGGGGGCGCAGGGCAGGTCTATCTGGCGCCGGCAACGGCGCGCGCCTTCGATGCGGCTGAACAGGCTGCCGACAAGGCCGGCGACAGTTTTGTCACGGTAGAGCGGCTGCTGCTTGCGCTTGCGCTCGATAAGGACAGCGAGGCCGGCACTCTGCTCGCCAAAGGCGGGGTCACGCCGCAAAACCTCAATGCTGCGATCAATGCGCTGCGCAAGGGCCGCACCGCCGACAGCGCGTCGGCGGAAAATGCCTACGACGCGCTGAAGAAGTATGCCCGCGACCTGACGCAGGCCGCACGCGACGGCAAGCTCGATCCGGTGATCGGCCGCGACGAGGAAATCCGCCGCACGATTCAGGTGCTGTCACGCCGCACCAAGAACAACCCGGTGCTGATCGGCGAGCCCGGTGTCGGCAAGACGGCCATCGTCGAGGGCCTCGCGCTGCGGATCATCAACGGCGACGTGCCCGAAAGCCTCAAGGACAAAATGGTCCTGTCGCTCGATCTCGGCGCGCTGATTGCCGGCGCGAAATATCGCGGCGAGTTCGAGGAGCGGCTGAAGGCCGTGCTGTCTGAAGTCACCGGCTCCGACGGTCAGATCATCCTGTTCATCGACGAGATGCACACGCTGGTCGGCGCCGGCAAGGCCGATGGTGCGATGGATGCGTCGAATCTGCTCAAGCCTGCGCTGGCGCGCGGTGAACTGCATTGCATCGGCGCGACCACGCTCGACGAATATCGCAAGCATGTCGAGAAGGACGCGGCATTGGCCCGCCGTTTCCAGCCGGTGTTCGTCAGCGAGCCGAGCGTCGAGGACGCGGTGTCGATCCTGCGCGGCCTGAAAGAGAAGTATGAGCTGCATCACGGTGTCCGCATCACGGACTCCGCGATCGTCGCTGCCGCGACACTCTCGAACCGTTACATCACCGACCGCTTTCTGCCCGACAAGGCCATCGACCTGATCGACGAGGCCGCGGCGCGGCTGAAGATGCAGATCGATTCCAAGCCGGAAGAGCTCGACAACATCGATCGCGAGATCGTGCGGCTGAAGATCGAGCAGGAAGCGCTGAAGAAGGAAACCGACTCAGCGTCGAAGGATCGCCTGCAGCGGCTGGAGAAGGAGCTCGTCGGGCTCGAAGAGAAGGGCGACGCGCTGACTGCGAAGTGGCAGGCGGAGCGCGACAAGCTGTCGGATGCCCAGAAGGTTAAAAGCGAACTGGAGCAGGCACGCCAGGAACTGGCCGACGCGCAGCGGCGCGGCGAATTCCAGAAGGCGGGCGAGCTGGCCTATGGCCGCATTCCCGATCTCGAAAAGCGGCTGAAGGCGCTCGAGGAGAGCGAGAAGGCCGGCAATATTGTACTCGAGGAAGCGGTGACGGCCAGTCACGTCGCGCAGGTGGTGTCGCGCTGGACTGGCATTCCGGTCGACAAGATGCTTGAGGGCGAACGCGAGAAGCTGCTCAAGATGGAGTTGCAGCTTGCGCAGCGCGTCATCGGTCAGGCTGAGGCTGTTGGTGCGGTGTCCACAGCGGTGCGGCGTTCGCGCGCCGGATTGCAGGATCCCAACCGCCCGATCGGCTCGTTCATGTTCCTCGGCCCCACCGGCGTCGGCAAGACCGAGCTGACCAAGGCGCTCGCCGAATATCTGTTCGACGACGAGACCGCGTTGGTGCGCATGGACATGTCCGAATACATGGAAAAGCACTCGGTGGCGCGGCTGATCGGCGCGCCTCCGGGCTATGTCGGCTATGATGAGGGTGGCGCGCTCACCGAAGCGGTGCGGCGTCGTCCGTATCAGGTCGTGCTGTTCGACGAGATCGAGAAGGCGCATCCGGATGTGTTCAACGTGCTGTTGCAGGTGCTCGACGATGGCCGCCTGACCGATGGTCAGGGCCGCACCGTCGATTTCCGCAACACGCTGATCATCATGACCTCGAACCTCGGTTCCGAGTATCTCGTGAGTCAGGCGGAGGGCGAGGACACGGCTGCGGTGCGCGATCAGGTGATGGCCATTGTGCGGTCGAGCTTCCGTCCGGAATTCCTCAACCGCGTCGATGAGATCATCCTGTTCCACCGGCTGCAGCGAACCGAAATGGGCCGCATTGTCGACATCCAGATGCAGCGGCTGTCGAAGCTGCTGGCGGATCGCAAGATCACGCTGACGCTGGATGACAAGGCACGCGACTGGCTGGCTGCGAAGGGATGGGATCCGGCTTACGGCGCACGTCCCCTGAAGCGTGCGATCCAGCGCGCGGTGCAGGATCCACTGGCGGAGATGATTCTCGCTGGCCGCGTCCATGACGGTGAAACCGTCGCGGTCTCTGCTGGCGATGGCGGCCTGACCTTCAACGGTCAGCTCGCCAAGATCGATGCGGAGGCACCGCCGGTGCCGAAGAGCAAGCTGAACTGAACTCACACACATCTTGTCATCACCGGGCTTGTCCCGGTGATCCTGATGAGTCGGACATGTGTTCTGTTTGTCGGAATGGCCGGGACAAGGCGAGCGGAAGCGACGCCGTTCTATGAACAGCTATGCCCGGCCATGACAGGATGGTTCGTTTCTTTTCCTGTCCGCGAAGGGCGAACCGCAGCAGGGCTTTCGAATTTATTTCTTCTTCAGCGTGTAGAGCCTAGCGGTCGCTGGCCTGCGCCGTCTTCTGGCCTTTGGCGGCCTGCGGCTGCGGACGGTTGCCGCCGGGCCGGGTGTTGATCATGCCGTCGAGCCGGTCGCGTTCGGTTTCGAAGTTCGCCAGCATCGGACCATCGAGCGACCGTCCGCGCGGCAGCTTGATACGCATCGGATCGACGAAGCGGCCGTTGACCAGAATTTCGTAGTGGAGATGCGCTCCGGTGGAGAGGCCGGTCGATCCGACGAAGCCGATCACCTGGCCCTGCCGCACGCGCTTGCCGGGCTCCATGCCCTTGGCGAAAGCGGTCATATGGCCATAGGCGGTTTCATATCCGTTGGGATGCTTGACGCGGATATATTTGCCGTAGCCGCCTTCCCAGCCGGCTTTCTCGACGGTGCCGTTGCCGGATGCGAAGATCGGCGTGCCGTAAGGGGCGGCCCAGTCCACGCCGGTGTGCATCTTGGTATAGCCGAGGATCGGGTGACGGCGGCCGCCGAAGCCGGAGCGCATGATCGCGTTGTTGACGGGTTTGCGGACCAGGAATTTCTTCGCGCTCTTACCGGTCTCGTCATAGTAATCGACGATGGAATCGTCGGGGGCCTGGAAGCGATAGTATTTCTTGGTTTCACCGCCGACGGTGAGGGCGGCGTACAGCACTTCGGTCTTTTCGTTGTTGACCGGTGTTTCGTCTTCACCGGCGAAGAACACCTCGAACGAGTCGCCGGCCTGCACCTTGCGCTGGAAGTCGACGTCGTAGGAGTAGATGCGAATCATGTCCTCGATGACGGCGGCCGGAACCTTGTTGCGCATCGCGGTCTCGTAGATGCTCTGATAGAGCCGCACGCCGGTGCCGTCATCTTCGTCATCGTCGTCGCTGGCATTGGCGGTTTCCGCCACGCTGTTGAAGCTCTGGACGTCGACGGCGACGTATTTACCGAGATCCGAAAGCGCTGCCACCGCTTCAATAGTAGTTTCGTTGGCGACGATGACGCGGACCGGCTGCTGGCGCTGAAGTCCCGGACCGGTGCCGGCCATCATGATGCGCAGCTTCTGGCCTTCCTTCAGTCCGGCGTCGCGGCCGCGCGCGCCAAGATTGTTGGCGATCGCCAGCGCTTCGCCGGGGCTCGCGCCCATGTCGCGCAGGATGGTTTGGACGGTGTCGCCCTTCTTGACGATATGGATTCGCTCGCTCGAAGGGTTGCCGCCGGTGATCTGTTCCTTGGTCTTCGGCAGCAGGGTGACGTTTTCCGGCACCACGCGGGCCTCGAACCCGGCATAGGGATCGGGCGTGCCTTCCGCCGCATAGGCCATCTTGAGATCGGCCGGGTTGCTGGACGCATATTTGACGGCGCTGTTACCTCGCCAGCTCGATGCATCCCGAACCCGAAGCAGCACCTCATCAATGGCGACATTGGCTGCGATCTTGGCGCGGGGCAGCACCGAGGCGAGGTCGCGCGTCACAAATGAAACTTCGGCATCCGGCTCGGCGGCGTTCGGATTCTGCGAATCGTCGCCGTCCGCGGGTGCCGCGGTGCCGACATCGGTCAGCATGCGCTGGGCATTGAAGGCGGGGACTTTCGCGGAGAGATCGCTGGTCGTCAGCGACAGGTTGCCGGCAATTCGGACGAACGGGCGCACCCGCATCACGTCGCGGCCGCCGGCGCGCACTGCAGTGGAGACGCGGATCACCTGACGCGCCGCCGCCGATTCGCTCGGCGGCGGAAGACGGTCGCTCTTGCGCGCGACAGCCCCCTTGTCATTGGCGCCAAACGCGCCGCGCAGCGCGCCTTCGACGCGTTCCGGCACCTTGGCAAAGGTCATTTCGCCATCGAGTGACGCGAAAACGGCGCCGCCGATCAGAGCCGCGCCGCACAGACCAGTGAGAATCGTTCCGCTGAACCACTGCACGGAGACACGGCGGCGGTCGATCACCGCGGCTTCCGACCCGTCGACGGATAGCGGGGGCTCATGACCGAGATCAATGATCCCGGCACGCCCATAGTGTCCCCCGCGTGACGTCCCGTGGTTCAAACTGCCGTCCCCCAAAGTCTTCGTCTTGGTCTACAAAATACTCAGTACGCAACGAACTGCCAGTTTGCCTTTCGTCCGGCTCATTGCCCCGGGTGGGGCAATTACGAGCCACAAGCGCCTGGTTATCCCGCCGTCGTTTATTCGCCGTGCGCCAAAGTGTTGGCGAGATCGCCGAACGTCAACTCGTCGATTCTTTTTGACCCCAAGGATGTTTTTCGATCCCAAGTCAGACGACGATCCCGCATCACCGCCGAATCTTCGAACCGGCCGGCCGAAACTATACTTCTATTCGCCCGGCCAAGGCATGTTTCCTGTGCAGAACGTCGCAGGAATGTGGCTCTAGTACGGCGCAAAAGCCCAATAAACCGGGGACTTCTTTGCGTTGCAAAATATCTTCGGTGCAGTGCGACGGATTTTTGACAAGGGCGTTGACAAGGTTCGAAGGCCTGCCCTATAAGACGGCCACTGAGCGCGGCGGCGCCGGGGCCCAACGGCCCGGGCGGTTGTCTGTGTCTCACAAGCTCCTCACCTTGAAGAGTGAAGCATCAGCCGATATATGTCGGTTGAGGATTTGTTTTCGAGGTAAGGTTGCCGGGTGTCTAGGAATAGATGCTTGGCAAATCCTCTTCTTCAGAGAGGTTCGTTGATTTCTTCGAAAGAGAAAATCGCCGAATAATTCTGAAAAAAGAGATTGCTTCCTTCTTCGGGAGGGTCTACTGGTTCGCTCCCTTCGGGGCGCTGGCATCCTACGGGATGTCGCCTGATGACCTTCACTTTGGAAGATCAGAAACGAGATTTTCTCCCGTACAGGGAGGGCGATGCTTCGGCACCGGGTTGTTTGACAAGTAAAGATGAAGAAAGAGAAACGTGGACGGCGGAGTCCTTGCGGGTCTCGATCGCGAGAAAGCTTCGGCTTTCAAGGGGTTGAGACCGGACGAAAGACTTCGGCGGTACACGTTTTATAAGGTTACACCATCGCTGTCAGTGATGTGAATCACGGACGGCGGTCAGCTTCGGTTGACCAAAAATGGTGGGACCTCGTCAAAACGATGTGATCAGCCGGTTCAAAGTTCAAGTCCAACTTGAGAGTTTGATCCTGGCTCAGAGCGAACGCTGGCGGCAGGCTTAACACATGCAAGTCGAGCGGGCGTAGCAATACGTCAGCGGCAGACGGGTGAGTAACGCGTGGGAACGTACCTTTTGGTTCGGAACAACACAGGGAAACTTGTGCTAATACCGGATAAGCCCTTACGGGGAAAGATTTATCGCCGAAAGATCGGCCCGCGTCTGATTAGCTAGTTGGTGAGGTAACGGCTCACCAAGGCGACGATCAGTAGCTGGTCTGAGAGGATGATCAGCCACATTGGGACTGAGACACGGCCCAAACTCCTACGGGAGGCAGCAGTGGGGAATATTGGACAATGGGCGCAAGCCTGATCCAGCCATGCCGCGTGAGTGATGAAGGCCCTAGGGTTGTAAAGCTCTTTTGTGCGGGAAGATAATGACGGTACCGCAAGAATAAGCCCCGGCTAACTTCGTGCCAGCAGCCGCGGTAATACGAAGGGGGCTAGCGTTGCTCGGAATCACTGGGCGTAAAGGGTGCGTAGGCGGGTCTTTAAGTCAGAGGTGAAATCCTGGAGCTCAACTCCAGAACTGCCTTTGATACTGAGGATCTTGAGTTCGGGAGAGGTGAGTGGAACTGCGAGTGTAGAGGTGAAATTCGTAGATATTCGCAAGAACACCAGTGGCGAAGGCGGCTCACTGGCCCGATACTGACGCTGAGGCACGAAAGCGTGGGGAGCAAACAGGATTAGATACCCTGGTAGTCCACGCCGTAAACGATGAATGCCAGCCGTTGGGAAGTTTACTTTTCAGTGGCGCAGCTAACGCTTTAAGCATTCCGCCTGGGGAGTACGGTCGCAAGATTAAAACTCAAAGGAATTGACGGGGGCCCGCACAAGCGGTGGAGCATGTGGTTTAATTCGACGCAACGCGCAGAACCTTACCAGCCCTTGACATGTCTATGACCGGCACCAGAGATGGAGCCTTCCCTTCGGGGCATAGAGCACAGGTGCTGCATGGCTGTCGTCAGCTCGTGTCGTGAGATGTTGGGTTAAGTCCCGCAACGAGCGCAACCCCCGTCCTTAGTTGCTACCATTTAGTTGAGCACTCTAAGGAGACTGCCGGTGATAAGCCGCGAGGAAGGTGGGGATGACGTCAAGTCCTCATGGCCCTTACGGGCTGGGCTACACACGTGCTACAATGGCGGTGACAATGGGACGCTAAGGGGCAACCCTTCGCAAATCTCAAAAAGCCGTCTCAGTTCGGATTGGGCTCTGCAACTCGAGCCCATGAAGTTGGAATCGCTAGTAATCGTGGATCAGCATGCCACGGTGAATACGTTCCCGGGCCTTGTACACACCGCCCGTCACACCATGGGAGTTGGTTTTACCTGAAGACGGTGCGCTAACCCGCAAGGGAGGCAGCCGGCCACGGTAGGGTCAGCGACTGGGGTGAAGTCGTAACAAGGTAGCCGTAGGGGAACCTGCGGCTGGATCACCTCCTTTCTAAGGATGGTCCTTCAGCTTGCTTCGGCAACTATCGGATCGTTTTAGAAACATCAGTGGCCAGTGATTGGATCAATCGCTGAGCTGCATTGGCGGGACACCGCCGTCTTCGTTTCTCTTTCTTCGCGGACGAACACGCGCCAGGGGCGGCGCCACAGCGATGCACGTTGCATATGCGACGTCGCGCCGGCCGAGCTCCTCGTCGTTGGGGCTTGTAGCTCAGTTGGTTAGAGCGCGCGCTTGATAAGCGTGAGGTCGGAAGTTCAAGTCTTCCCAGGCCCACCATATTTGCGCGACTATCCATTGAGGTTGCTGCGCTCACGTCACGACATCGCATCTTGTAGAAACGCTGTCTTTGCGTTGAGCATTCGTCTTCTGGAACGGGGGCATAGCTCAGCTGGGAGAGCGCGTGCTTTGCAAGCATGAGGTCGTCGGTTCGATCCCGTCTGCCTCCACCAGAAGTCTGGATGGGGCGACGAGTTCATAGCGACTGCTTGATAGCAGCGTGTTCACAGTGTGCCCCGTACGGGTGGCGCCTGTTTCAATGTCCGCGATACATCACTTCGCATGCAGAATGTTCTCACCAGAACGCTGCCTGCGGGATTTCTGACATCGTAAAGAGGAGATCGATCCGAGCTTGGATCGCGAAGCATATCGCAAGATGTGCGTTGCGGATTCTTGCACTATCTCCTGGCCGCTCATTCTGAAGCATCGCAAGATGGTTCGGGATGGCATCGGGCGTCGCAAGACGGCCGATGTTGTTACCTTGTGTGACAGCGTCTTTGTTAGTGAAGCTTGACCGCCTCACTATCGGTTCGATCTTACGAAGCAAGCTGGTCTTTCTAATCATATCCAGCTGCATGCAGCCTCTATCGAGGGGGCGCGCTGATGATCTCCGGATCTTCAGCAAGTGTGCAGTTCAACATTCTGCCGAGTGTGTGGATATTGATAATGAGAGCAATCAAGTGCCTTAAGGGTGTTCGGTGGATGCCTTGGCGATGAGAGGCGATGAAGGACGTGCTACGCTGCGATAAGCTGTGGGGAGCTGCGAAGGAGCTTTGATCCACAGATTTCCGAATGGGGAAACCCACCTTCGATAGCCGAAACTCTAAGCGCACGATGACGCAAGTCACCGTGGGTTTGGATTTTCGGTTATCAAGTGAAGGTATGAAATCTCTGAATACATAGGAGGTTTTAAGCGAACCCGGGGAACTGAAACATCTAAGTACCCGGAGGAAAGGACATCAACCGAGACTCCGCTAGTAGTGGCGAGCGAACGCGGACCAGGCCAGTCATAAATGTGAGACAACCAGAACCT
>NZ_HG326655.1:107262-109762 GCF_000308295.2 Afipia birgiae 34632 | reverse complement strand
AAGAACTCTTCGCCAGACCGAAAGCGTTCGTGCTGCAATCGTATCTAAGCCAGAGTTCTTTTCGACGTAATCATCAGCCCCATCTTCTAGTAAGCCTGATGCTTCTGTTGCCGCGGAATAACTTGAGCAAACAATAACTCCCGCATTTGTAGTTCTCACTACGTCGCGCACAAAAGCCTTGCCTACTTCCGCATGAAGAGGCCCTTCTCCGACCTTCTCCGATATATTCAAATCTAGGAAATAGATGTCGATGGTGTCGTCTTGCAGATAAATGCGAGCACTATTGAGATCGTCGACAATATCAATTTCGCACTTCAATCGCCCGATTGCCGTGATAGGAGCGCGGAGCGCTCTCTTTACCGCCGAAGCATGTATCAAATCATCATCTACGATGAGGATTCTTGGCGACGGAAACACTGTCCGTCGTCAGATAATTTGAGACAGATGGCGGGCTGATCTAGCGGAGGCTCTGGCCCATCTCGGTTGACATTTTAAGCGGCGGCTTTGCGATGTAGCAAGCGCCGCTGTTCGATGGTCTTTCGCTTGATCCTTTCTCTCTGCAACAGGACAGTTTGGCCGCGCCCGAAGTAAACGTCGGCGGGGGTGAGATTGTCCAGGCTCTCGTGGTAGCGGCGATGGTTGTAGCGCTCGACGAAAGCCGCGATCTGGGCTTCGAGATCACCCGGCAGGAAGTAGTTCTCCAGCAGGATACGGTTCTTGAGCGTCTGGTGCCAGCGCTCGATCTTGCCCTGGGTCTGAGGATGGTTCGGTGCACCGCGGGTGTGATCCATGTCGCGCTCCTGAAGCCATTGCGCCAGCTCGCCGGCGACGTAGCACGGCCCGTAGCACCTACGGAAGGAATGAGGAGAGGTCACTGAGCAGCGGTGCGCGCAGCCTTTCGCTGCAAGCGCGCACCGGCTGAGGTGGCCATGGCCGATCAAGGTTTCTCTAGAATGCGAATGTTCACAACCCATTCGGGAGAGACCGACCATGACCAGCCCAAATGTTATACTCGCCGATGCCGTGTTGGTAGCCATCGATATTGCCAAGGTTTGCAATGAAGTTCTGATCGAGGCTCCGAGCCATAAACGCCGGCGCCGGCTGCCGGTCCTCAACACCCGTGCGGAGCATGATCGGCTGATTGAGATTCTGCAGACGTATGGCCGACCGGTGGTCTGCGGCTTTGAAGCCACCGGGAACTATCATCGTCCCATTGCATGGCGCCTGGCTGAAGCCGGCTTCGAGGTGCGGCTGGTGTCGTCGCTGGCGCTCGCTCGAACTCGGGAGGCCCTGCACAACAGTTGGGACAAGAATGACCCCAAGGATGCGCAGGTGATCCTTCACATGCTCAGGATCCAAGCGACGCAGGCCTACCATGATCCGCTGCGCGCTGGCATCAACGATGTGCAGGAACTGTCGAAGACGCATGAAGCAGTCGCCAGGGCCAAGACCGAGATCCAGCATCGTATCCTGACGCACTACCTGCCGCTGTATTTTCCAGAGATCGATCGCTTCCGGGGCAACAGCCGCAGCGATTGGTTCTTCGCTTTCCTCGATGCGTTTCCAACGCCGGCAAGTATCACGACGCTAACGAAGGAGGCGTTTGTGGCCGGAGCCTGGGACGTCGTCGGCCGCAAAGTCAGCAAGACGCAGATTCTAATGGATATTTACGAGACGGCGCGCACATCAATCGGATTGCCGTTGCCGCTGGATGCCCCTGCTATTCGCATGTTCCGGATGGTCGTCGCCGAAGCACGCAGCCTGATCCGACAACGCAATGAGATCGAGACGCAGGCTGACGAACTGCTGCGATATAGCCAAGATTATCATCTCCTGCGGCAGATCCCGGGTATCGGGCCGATCAATGCGCTGACGATCATTGCCGAGGCTGGAGATCTTCGCCGCTTCCATCATCATCGCCAGTTTCTTAAATTCTGCGGACTGGATCTTTCGACACAGCAGTCAGGCCAGTATCGAGGCCAGACCCGCCTTTCCAAGTTCGGCAATGCGCGACTGCGCCGCACCCTGTGGATCGCCGGACAGGTCGCCATCCGCCAGCGCGAGAACGGATTCCGGCACAAGTTCGAACGCTACATCGCGAGAGATCGCGACAATCCCGATCTGCGCCGCAAGGCGATGACCGCTATTACCGCCAAGATGGCGCGTGTCGTCCACGCCGTCGTCAAAGGCGGTTCCGACTACCGGCCCTTCGTTGAGGGGCGGGTGCCAGGTGGAAGAACCTCTGTCAGTTAGGGCCGTGAGGGCATCGCTTCGATGACCCTGTAGATAATGTTCGGGTCTTCCACCTGGATCAGAAGCTCGTGTTGAGGACGGTGAGGGCCGCAATCGGCGTACCCTGTGTTTGCTATGGACGAGATCTTTTCCTTTACTCGTGGAAGCCGCCTGGTTCGACCATGCAACTTGACGAGCGTCATGCTGCGAGAGCATGCTGGCGTACAGAGAGACTTTTGACTGTCCTCTCTATTTCCTTCCGCTCTTA
>NZ_HG326655.1:5697-107245 GCF_000308295.2 Afipia birgiae 34632 | reverse complement strand
GCCGAGTTCGATCGCCGCGATGCGAACCTTCCGCGCGAACGGGGACGCCGGTGAGTAGGCAAGCTTCATGAGGCAATCCTGAGCGGATGAAATGAAAGGGCTCCGGCGCGACTGCCGGAGCCTTCAATGCAATGAACTTACGCCGCGACGATTTCCTGACGCTGCGCGCCGAGACCGTCGATGCCGAGGGTGACGACATCGCCGGCGTTGAGGAATTTCTGCGGCTTCATGCCCATGCCGACGCCGGGTGGTGTGCCGGTGGTGATGATGTCGCCGGGATGCAGCGTCATCAATCCCGAAACATAGGAAATGATCTTCGGAACGTTGAAGATCATGGTCGCGGTTGAGCCGGTCTGGCAGCGGGTGCCGTTGACGTCGAGCCACATGCCGAGCTTGTGCACGTCCGGAATTTCATCGGCCGTGACGAGCCATGGACCAACGGGACCGAAGGTGTCGTGGGACTTGCCCTTGGTCCATTGTCCGCCGCGCTCGATCTGGAAGTTGCGCTCCGAGACGTCGTTGCAGACCGCGTAGCCTGCGACATGCTTCAGCGCGTCGGCTTCGGTGACGTACTTGGCCTTGGTGCCGATGATGATTGCGAGCTCGACTTCCCAGTCCAGCTTGGTGGATTCACGCGGCTTTTCGACAGCGTCGTTCGGTCCGCACAGGCTGGTATTGGCCTTGAGGAAAACGATCGGCTCGGACGGAATCGCCATGCCGGCTTCGGCGGCGTGGTCGGCGTAGTTCAGGCCGATGGCGACGAATTTGGTGATGTTGTCGACTGGTGCGCCGAGGCGCGGATTGCCGTCAACCAGCGGCAGAGAGGCCGGATCGATCGCGGCGATTTTGGCCAGACCGGCGGGCGACAGTGCTTCGCCGTTGATATCCTTGACCAGGGCCGACAGGTCGCGAATGCGGCCCGAACGGTCGAGCAATCCGGGCTTCTCCTGGCCCATGGCGCCATAACGAACCAGTTTCATAGTCAGTTCCTTTTCGTTCTTGTCCGATGTTTCATTGGTCGGATGTTTCATGCGACAGGGCGCGGTGAAATTCAACCTCTAGTGTCCTGAATCCGAAGTTCGCTTTATTTTGCAGCGCGCTCATTTTCAGGCGTAATTGCGATCCGCGATCAATTTAAAGGCGTCGCCGTCGCGGACGAGGTGGCCGGGATCGTAGTGACCGCCAAATACCAGCGTGGGCGTATCCGCGAAGCGCGAAAACAGCATCTTTCGGGCCTCGATGGACTGGACGGGATCGGAATCCGCTGTCGATGACCAGTCGAGATGTGCCATCTGGCAGGGGTGGTGTGCGACATCGCCGGTGAGCAGCGCTTGCTTGCCGTCGGACTGGATCAGAACACTCATATGGCCCGGGCTGTGCCCGGGCGTCGCAATCAGGAACACCTCATCGCCAATCCGATGATCGCTGCCGATGAGATCGGCGCGCCCGGCATCGACGATCGGCTGAACCGAATCCTCGAACACCGCTCTGTGTTCGCCAGCAGGACTGTGTGCAGCCCAGTAGTCGTATTCGGTCTTGCCGAACAGGTAGCGGGCGTTGGTGAAAGTCGGCACCCACTTGCCATCGTCGAGCTTCGTATTCCAGCCGACGTGATCGACGTGAAGGTGAGTGCAGAGAACGGTATCGATCGTGTCTGCCGGATAACCTGCCGCGGCCAGATCGTCGAGGAAGGGCTTGTCCAGCCCATTCCAGACCGGGACGGACCGGTTCGTCTTGCCGTTTCCGATGCAGGTATCGACGATGATTTTGTTTGTCGGCGTCTCGACGATCCACGACTGCACGTTGAGTCTGAGGCGGCCTTCGGCGTTGGCGTAGTGCGGCACCAGCCACGGCAGTTTCTGGGCTTCTTCCGGCGTTGCCTGCGGAAGAATGAATCGCGTGCCGCCCGTGGCTTCGATTTCCGCGATGTTGGTGATTTTTACGCGGCCCACGGTCCATTGCATCAAGCCAGCTCCCGGTCGCTTTGACGTGTTTGTGACCCTCGGGTTTAAACCCGAGGGTATGCGTTGCGGGGATCGCGCGTGCGACGCGTGCGCTTACATCGTGCCGGGGAACGCGCCGCCGTCCATCAGCAGGTTCTGTCCGGTGATGAAGCCGGACTTGGCGCCGCAAAGGAACGCGCAGGCGAGGCCGAATTCTTCCGGATCGCCGAAGCGTCCTGCAGGATTCGCTTTCATGCGCTGTTTGAGCACTTCGTCAGGCGAGATACCTTGGGCCTTTGCAGCCGCTTCGAGCATCGGTCCGCGAACGCGGTCGGTATCGAACGGACCCGGTAGCAGGCCGTTGATGGTGACGTTGGCGATCACGGTCTTGCGCGACAGACCGGCGACGAATCCGGTCAGGCCGCTGCGTGCGCCGTTCGACAAGCCCAGAATATCGATCGGCGCCTTCACCGCGGCGGACGTGATGTTGACGATGCGGCCGAACTTGCGCGCCATCATGCCATCGACTGTCGCCTTGATCAGTTCGATCGGCGTCAGCATGTTGGCGTCGATCGCCTTGATCCAGTCGTCACGGGTCCAGTTGCGGAAGTCGCCGGGCGGCGGGCCGCCGGCATTGTTGATCAGGATATCCGGATCGGGACAGGCCTTCAGTGCGGCTTCACGGCCGGCCGGTGTAGTGATGTCGCCGACGACTTCCGTCACCGTCACCTTAGGGCTGGCCTTGCGAATGTCAGCCGCGGTCTTGGCAAGCGCTTCCGCGCCGCGTGCCGTGATCGTGACATGGACGCCTTCATTGGCCAGCGCAATCGCGCAGGCGCGGCCCAATCCCTTGCTTGCTGCGCATACAATCGCGCGCCGTCCTGAAATTCCGAGATCCACTGCGTTACTCCCGTTCTTGCTGGTTTTTTGTTCCGTCGAGGACCGATCATACGGCCTTCGGCGGCGTCGGATAGCATGCGCCGTCATGCCTGATCTGTGCGGGGTGTGCAATCAATGCAGGCGCATCTCTGCCTTGATCATGTCGGCAGCCTTCTCGCCGATCATGATGGTCGGTGCGTTGGTATTGCCGCCGATCACCTCGGGCATGATCGATGCATCCGCGATCCGCAGGCCCTCGATGCCGTACACCTTGAGCGTGGGATCGACCACGGCCATCGGGTCGTTGACGCCCATCTTGCAGGTGCCGACCGGGTGATAGACCGTGTCGGTCCGCGCGCGCAAAGCATTGCGGATGTCGTCGTCGGATTCCACGCCGGCGGTGAATGCGTCGGACGTTTGAATAGCCTTCAGCGCGGGTGCATCGAGCAGGCGCTTTGTTGTCTTGAAGCCGGCGACCATGGCCTCGAGATCGGCCGGATCGCCGAAGAAATTTGGATCAATGGCGGGCGGCTGCATCGGATCGGCGCTCTGCAACCAGACGCTGCCGCGGCTTTTCGGCCGCAGCAGGCAGACGTGGCACGAAAAGCCGCTTCCGAAAAATGGCGTGCGGCCGTGGTTGTTTACTACCGCCATGCAGAAGTGCAGTTGAATGTCCGGCAAATCCAGATCGGGGCGGGTTTTGAGAAACCCGCCGCATTCGGCGATGTTCGAGGTCATCGGGCCGCGGCGTTCGCGACGATACTGGAAGATCGATTTGATGATCCGCTTGATGCCTTGAAATGTCAGGCCGGTGAAGTTCGGATTGTCGGAGCGGAAGCCGAACACGAAATCGGGGTGATCGTGCAGGTTCTTGCCGACCCCCGGCAGATGATGGACCGGTGCGATGCCATGCCTGGCGAGTTCGGATTGATCTCCGACACCGGACAGCATCAGCAGATGCGGGGTCTGAAATGCGCCGAGGCCGAGGATGACTTCATGCCGTGCGCGGACCTGCTTCGTGTCCTTGCCCTGACGATACTCGATGCCAACTGCGCGCTTGCCCTCGAACAGGATGCGCGTGGCGTGGGCGCCGGTGATCACGTGCAGGTTCTTGCGCGTCTCCATGAAGGGATGGATGTAGCCGCGCGCGGCGCTCCAGCGTTCGCCGTTCTTCTGCGTGACCTGATAGACGCCGAGGCCTTCCTGTTCCTCGCCGTTGAAATCCTCATTGATCCGGAACTGCGCTTCGCGCGCGGCCTGCAGGTAGATGTCCTGAACCGGGTTGTCGGTTTGCAGCTTGGTGACGCTGAGCGGGCCGCCTTGGCCGTGATAGAAGCCGTCGAGTTCGCTGTTGTCTTCGGAGCGCTTGAAGTAGGGCAGCACGTCCGCATAGGACCAGCCGGTGTTGCCGAGCGAAGCCCAGCGATCGTAGTCCGCCCTGTGGCCGCGGATGTAGCACATCGCGTTGATGGACGAAGATCCGCCGAGGCCCTTGCCGCGCGGTTGATAACCGATGCGGCCGTTGAGGCCGGGCTGCGGCACGGTGTTGAACGCCCAGTTGTTCACCGGGCCTGAGACCATCAGAATCAGCGCGCCGGGCGTGGTAACGACCCAGTTGTCGTCGCGGCCGCCGGCTTCCAGCAGCGCGACAGAGACATTGGGATCCTCGGAAAGGCGGCTTGCGACGGCGCAGCCGCCTGAGCCTGCACCCACAACCACGTAATCGAACGTGTCCGCCATCGACATTCCCCCAGACAGCATTGTTGCGCCGGCTTTGGTGCCGGTCGTCTTGATCCTCGAAAAATTTACGACATGAAGCGCAGCAGCTTGATCAGGCGCGCGATCTTGGTGCCGTAGGGCGGATAGAGATCGGCCAGCCGGTTGAATGGAGAGCGATAGAAAACAGGCTTCATCTTGCTCAAGCCTCGGAAACCCCATTCGCCGTGATAGGCACCGATGCCCGACGCGCCGACGCCGCCCATCGGCTGATTGGCCTGCACGAAGTGAAACAGGCAATCGTTCACAGTGACGCCGCCGGAGACGGTGCGCGCCAGCACCTGATCGCGCGCGGCATCATCCTTGCCGAACCAGTACAGTGCCAGCGGACGATCGTTAGTGTTGATATGCGCGATGGCTGCATCTGTGGTGTCGCAGGCGAACACCGGCAGAATCGGCCCGAAGATTTCCTCCTGCATCACCTTCATGTCGGTGGTCGCGCCGTTGACGAAGGTCGGGGGGAATTTGCGCTTGGCTTTCCATGCAGGATCGTCCGCCTTCGCTGGCTGCACGATCCTTGCGCCGCGCGCGGTCGCGTCCTGCACCAGGCTTTCCAGCCGGGCATAGTGCTTGTCGGATACGATCGATGTGTAATCCTTGTTATCCGGGCCGGTGCCGAACATACGCGTGACCGCGTCATTGGCCTTGGCCACGAACTCATCCGCGCTGTCGCGTGCGATCAGGACGTAATCCGGCGCGATGCAGGTTTGTCCGGCATTCATCAGCTTGCCGTAAACGATGCGCTCGGCGGCTTCGGCAATATCAGCGGAGCGGTCGATGATGGCCGGCGATTTGCCGCCGAGTTCGAGTGTGACCGGCGTCAGGTTGCGGCCTGCGGCTTCTGCGACCAGCCGTCCGACGCGGGTCGAGCCGGTGAAGATCAGATGATCGAACGGCAGCGCCGCAAAGCGTTCTGAAATATCGCCGTCGATGCCGGTGACCATCAGCTCGGTGTCGTCAAATTTGTCCGCAATCAGCTTCTGCAGCAGTGCGGAAAATTGAGGTACCAGCTCGCTCGGCTTGATCATCACGCGGTTGCCGGCGGCGATCGCTGCGATTGCAGGGGCAAGCGTAAGCTGCAACGGATAATTCCACGGCGCGATGATGCCGACCACACCCAGCGGCTGGGGCAGCAGTTTGTTTTTCGCAGGGAAGTATTGCAGCTCGGTCGCGACGTGTTTCGGCGCCATCCAGCGGCTGAGATTTTTCGTGGCGTGTTTGATTTCAGCGAGCAGGAACAGCGTTTCGGCGATCAGGGTCTCGGTGGAGGAACGGTTGCCGAAATCGGCGGAGATCACTTCGCCGAACCGGGTTTCATTCTCCACCACCAGCGCGCGCAGCCGCGCAAGCCGGTCGCGCCGCTCGTCGAGGGTGGGGGGAGCGGCGCGAGAAAGTGCCACGGCGCGGCGGAAAACATCCTCAATGCCGCCTGCGGCGGGATTTCTGACGGCCTGGTTCATCGCGGTTTCCTCGCGGCCGGCTTTTTTCGCACCGGACCTTGTTTGCCTTGTTCCAAGGCTGGTCCTTCACGGTTCTATTGGCAAGCCTGCTTGGGCGTGCCCGGAGGCCAAAAATGTCCGGAATCGCGGCGGCAATTGCCGTCATAAAATCGTGAAAAAGATCGTCCGCAGGCCTTTCCAAAGCGGAGCGGCGTTGGTACATACCCCTCGCACCATGGGCTCTTGCCTTGGTAGCCTTCTCTCGCCTCCGGACGGGTTGGAACGACGCCTTTGGCGTTGAACAGTCGTCCGTCTGCCTTTGAAGGTGTGCACCGGTTTATCGCGGGGTGGAGCAGCCCGGTAGCTCGTCAGGCTCATAACCTGAAGGTCATAGGTTCAAATCCTATCCCCGCAACCAAACAAAAAACCCTTCCAGATCAATGATCTGGAAGGGTTTTTCTTTGGCAGATGTGGCGCGGGGAGTGGGTCACTAGCCGCCGGATCCACCGGCCACGATCTTCTCGCTGAGCTTTTGATCGACCACCTGGACCGTGCGGTCGATTTCAGCGTTGGGCATGCCCAGCTGATGCGAAATCAACTTCACCAGTAGATCGACGCGCTCAATGAAGGGCGCTCCACTGGCCACCGCGCGGGCCGCTGACGACGGCTTGAGAAGGCTTTCCGCCGCCTTGGCGTACTTCTCGAAAGGCACCGCATCCTGCGGATCGGCCCCCAGACGCTGGGCGATTGCATCGACATGCATGTAGATCGACTTTGAGAGCTTCAGGTCGCCGTGCACCGCGTCGCGGATCGGCTGAGGATCGTTCGGCGTGATGCAGCGGTAGTTTCCGGTCAGCAGCATCGACCATTTCGCCAGCGGCACGAACAAGGAATCGAACACCTTGAGCTTCACGGGAACGTCCTGGCCGTCCAGCTTCACCGCGTCGATATCCGCTTCCAGTTCGCGCAGCAGCTTGTTGTGAGCTTCATCTTCAAACGTCGCGGCCTTGAAGTTTGTCGGCAGGCCCACGTGAAGCACATTTGCCGCTTCTTCCGGCGGACGGAAGGCCTGAGGATCAGGCGAGCAGAGCGTCACCAGTCCCGGCTTGAACCGCTCCCAGACCTGCGCATTGGTATAGGCCTCTTCGAGATCCATGCCTGCCAGCCCCTGAATCCGCTTGAGATAGGGCAAGGGCGGCATGTTCATGATCGAAAGGCAAGGCAGCTTCGCCTCGGCGATCTTGATCATCAGAACCCGGATCGTATGGTTGGTGTATTGCGGCTCCTGCATGGCAAGCGCAACCAGATCATAGCGGGACAGATCAACCTTGTCGGGCGAGGTCGCATCCAGTTTCCCGGGCAGATCGCGCGAAAAGATGGACCGGTGCGCCGGCTCATCACGCAGCTTGATGCGAACCTCGGTACCCTCGCGGTTGATGAGTTCTGCAGTCTTCGTTCGGCAAACCAGGGTCACGTTGTGGCCGGCCATCAGCAGCTTTGTTGCCAGCAGTGAGCCATACGAGGCTCCAAGAATCAGAATATTGCGCGCCATGTTCTCTCGTCCAAAAATTATGTTCCAACGCTCCAGCCAGCCGGGCCGGAAATGTCCATCACAGCAGAAATCCTGCCCGGGCAAAGGAACGGCGAAGCCAGACCCTTAACATCACAGGGGAAATTGCCCCTTCGGGGAAGGGGCGTTCGTGTCTAGCGCATGTTGGTATACATAACAATCGTATACCAGCTCCCGTTTTCATCCACCCGGCGAGCCATTATGCGCGGCGCTTTCAATGCGGCTCGCTGAACTGGTCGCCTCAAATTGCCTCTTGATGCATTGGGCGATGTTTCGGGCGTGGCGCGCCAAATCCGGTGCCCCCATTAGTTCGCCGAAGGTGCCGCGCGCCAGCGGGCCGGCCACGTACAGCGCCTCGGACACATGCCCATCGCGGTCTTTGGCGCGGCCCTGCAGGTCGACATCAATGCCAAGGCCGAGCGGATCGGAGCGCGCGAGGCCACTGTCGCTGATCTGCCTAAGAAGCGGGTTGGTTTCGAACACGGTGCCGTGCGCGGGACCGGTCGCGATGACGATTGTATCAAAGATTTGCCGCTCCCACGTTTGACTCCGGCGTGGACGCAGATCGACGGCAATACCGGTTTCCTGCGTTGCGCTCGCGCGGATCGATCCGGCTCGGATCGCAAACGTACCCTCCGCGATCCTGCGTTTGATGACATCATCGATTTGCGGCGCGATGCGAAAGCGATAGGTGTCCCAGAACGGTCGCAGATGATGAAGCAGCTTGGCGCGTTCTTGCAGCGGCAGCGGGCGCCAGATCTCTGTGCCTTGCAGGCGCAAATCGTCAAACGTCGTCGTGGCCGCTGTTGCAGAAGCACGGTGTGTTTGGCGTCAACATTCTGAGCTCGGATCACGTGGGCGTGGCCGAGCGATTTTCCGGTATCGGTGGATTGAAGGGCGCTGAGAGGTTCGCCGGTTCCGAATGGATCAGCCTTGCGTCCGGCGTGCCGCTGCTGGCGGGCGCGCTGGCGGCGTTCGACTGCGAGGTCGAGCACGTGGTCGAGCGGCATTCCCATGCCATCGTGATCGGCGCGTGCTCGATCTTCAGGTGACGCCGGGCAAGCCTGCGTTGACATACTGGCAGGGACAGTACATCCCGCTTGATGACAACGAGGACATTTCTCATCCTGCAGACCTGGGCCTGCCGACGATGCGCGCGCTCTGGCAGGTCTGATCGCAACTTTGATCAGTCGAACACGACCCGCCGTTCAACATAACTCGACAAATGGCCGTGTCATGGCGCGGCGTCAATTCAGGTCAGGAAAGATTTCAACCGGAAGGTCTCTCGCCTTGCGTTGAAGCTCTTGAATGGGAAGTGCGGCTGTACGAGGTGCAACTGCCTTTGCAGCTGGTTCGGCGTTCGACGCCGGAAAATCAATGGTCGCAATGTCGAATGTTGTCTCCCCTCTGGCGAGTGGATTGCTCGCACTAAGGACGATCAGGCTGCCGATCAATAGTCCGTAGGCGCAGAATGCGCCAACGATGAGAAAGAACTGGCGAGAATTCCGGTTGCTGAATCTGATCTGGCTTTTCATAGGAGCCTCCTATTTGGCGGCTATGAGTGTCCAGCAGAGGAAGATGTCTGTCTGTGGCCCGATCCACAGAACGCAAGATTTCACGATCTCATGGCCAGAAGCCGCGCGGAGTGTGAACAAGCTCACATTGGATAGCGGTCTCGACATCTATGCTCATGGACGAGAGGCAATCGAGCCATCCGGGCCGATGTCGCAAACGTCTCGGTGCGCGACCCCAAACTGTTGTTGCTATTGCGGATTTGCGAGCCGCTCGTTGACGTTTTTGCCCACCGAAAACCTTGCCGTCCGCTTTTCAGCTGATGAATTTCTAAGTATTGGCCGCCCGTCCGTGGAGATGATATCTTGCGATCTGCCGTGCATCTCAGTTCATTGCCGATCCAAGTTTTTGGCGCGCACGTTGCCAGCGATAATTGCGGGATGTCGTCATGAGCACGAACGTTCCTGAATCAATAGTCGAAGGTCCCCATCGCGGCTCTTCGGCAACTGCGACGTCCACGCGTCGCGGGTGGCGGGCGACTGACGGCGGCGCGCTGACCCGGTTTCTGGACAAGATCTCGCTGGCCCTAAAAATGGTGCGCTACCGATTTAGTTCCTACATCTTTTGCCATCTCTGGTTCCTCAAGCTCGTTTTCACACTGCTTCGCCCAGCGCGCCCCATAGCGATCTTCGGCAAGCTTGTGATCCTCACCAAAATGAAAGATGTCCGTGAGGTCCTCGGGCGTTTCGATGATTTTACGCTCGGCGAGGTGATCGAACCGGGGATGCCGTGGGGCGCGTTCCTGATGACGGTCGACTGGAACGAGCAACATGCGCGCGAGCGGGAGCTTCTGCAAAGTGTCGTCAAGCGAGACATCGATCAGCAGATTATCAAGAAAGTTGTCGCTGAAGAATGCCGCGAGCGAATAACCGCTGCCAACGGCCGGATCGATATGGTTGCCGAGCTTGCGGAGCCGGTCGTCATCCGCATTGCCAGTGACTATTTCGGCGTTTCTCCCCTGAAGAACGACAAACGTCGCATGGCACGGGCCACGCGGAACCTTGCCGGCATCATCATGGTCAATCCTCCGGTCGGTTCAAAGCCATGGATCGACTCGCGTGATGATATGGTAGCTCTCACGCAACAGCTGCTGGAACAGATCGCAGCTGCAAGATCTGCGATCCATGCGTCGCCTCAGACCCTGCTTCCCGACAGTTTGCTGACGCGGTTGAGTGTGTTGCTGCAGGCAGGAAACACACCCAAATGGTTTGATGAGGACTGGATACGACGATACCTGACCGGTCTGGTTGCGACGGGTCTCGCGACGGTTGTTCGCGGGACGGCGCAGACGGTCGACCAACTCGTGGCGCGCCCGGATGCCTTGAAAGAAGCGCAGCTGTTGGCGGCAGCTCTCGATCATGCGGAAGCATATGAGAAAAATCTCCCCGGCGGAGCGTCGGACATCGAGCGGCGGTCTGCCGCGGAGCGTGTGGCGAGATCGCGTGATGCGCTGTCACATTACATCTATGAGGCCCTTCGGTTCAGGCCGATGCTTCCTCTGCTCGTTCGCGACTGTCCGCGCGAAACAATCATCGCGAACGGCACCAGGCGCGTTCGCGTAATGCCTTCGGGCGCGCGGATTTTGGCCGCACCGTTGGCTGCCATGTTTGACCCGGAAGTATTTCCACAGCCGTGGCGCTTCGATTCGCAGCGACCGCTGAAGAACTACATTCATTTTGGCGATGGAGAGCGCCGCTGCTTCGGAAGATACGTTGCCGAGAGCGCCCTCTTGGAAATGGTGCGGGCGTTGCTGCGTCTGCCTGGTTTGGCGCGTGCACCCGGAGCCGATGGTCGCATCCGCTATCAGGGACCGGCGCCTTATTCACTTGTGCTCACGTTCAATAAGCAAACCGTTGGGGCTCAGGAACGGTGAACCCGAACTACACGACGATTATCACGCCGCTCGATCCCGGCCGAGTTGACGCATGCCGGCAATATCTGCGCGACAACGCCGAACCGCGTCCGGTAGGCGACTTGATTGAATGCCGCCCCCTGTTCCGGTTCGACAAGATCGCAAGCCTGCATTTCTGCAGCTTTGTCATCCTCGATGCGGACGGAGAGTTTACCCCAAGTCTCGTATTCGAGGCGACATTCGACGGGCCCCGAGAGGATTTTCTCGGCGAACTGCTGGATGTTGCATCAGAGGGCATGCATGAGGTCTATCGGCATTGCGCAGACTATCCGTTTTCCGGCCGCGCCGCTCCTCAACTGGTCAAAGAGTACCTGGTCCGCCATGACGTCGGCGCGAACACATTTTTCTGCGGTAGTCCCGGCCGTTCCGTTGCGCAAATCCGTGGTGAAAATCTTGTCCGTGACGAGATCCTGACATTTCTTTCAAATCGATGGCAGCCAGGCGACGCCATTCCCGCGCGATCAGCCGGATTCTTGGACGAGGTGCGGCGGCATGCTGTCCGCGGCCAGGACGACAGCCGCTGGGCCGAGCAGGTCGCGCCGATTCCCTGGGAGGTACGGCAGCGTTCGGCGATTGTCGCCGCTGCCGCTATCGCGGCATTCGTCGTGGTCTGCGGTACCGGCATAGCCGTAGGTGCGCTTGTTAATACACTGTTCGGTTCGGGGCCGCTCAATCTACACGGTCATATTGTTGGGGCATTCGCGCATGTCAGCCGCATCGGGGCCGGTGTCAGCAGTTCTCTGGCTTCCTGGTTTCCCTGGATTGCAAGTCACATCACAGTTGAGCCTGCGATCCTCCATATTCTGATTGCATTGACTGGTGTGTGGTTGATCGTTCGTATCTTTGAACTCTTCCTGACCGGCTGGACGAAGAATCCTCACGATCAGCTCTTTATCAATCGGTTCCCGCTGCAGATCGCAGTCATCGTCAGGTATGTGCTGATTGTGTTTCTTATCGGCTCCGTTGCGCTGGCGGTCATTTCAGGAATGACCGCGGCTCGCTCGGCAGGAGTTGAGGCAAATCAACCGGGCATTGGCGCTTCACTGGCAATGGCCGCTTCGACCATCTGGCGTCTGATCCTGGTCTGCCTTTGCCTGGTGGTCCTGAATTATTGGGCAACGTCACTGAAGCTTGCTGTCCAGCTTCGGCCGTACGATACCGTTCGCGAGAATGTGCGCCGGTTGTTGCTGGACATCGACAGGTTCGCAATGGTCGTTGTGGCAGCCATCGGCGTTCTGCTCATCGTGCGTCATATGCCGTTTACCGTCAGCAGCCAGATCGAGGCGATTGCGCGCTCAGCCGTATTTGCTGTCTTCGTAATTGTGACATACGGAACTCATTGGCATTCTGACCTTTTATGCCCTCGGGCTCATCCTTTTTGGGATCATACGAACGCTGGAGATCAGGGACACGCGAAATCTTTCGGAGCCCGCCGAACTCATCGCACGGGCTCGGGAGAACGCCCGAAAGTACGCGCGTGAAGAAGGTGGGATCAACAGGTATCAAAATCATCTCGCGAGCATAACGTCCGTGAAGCCGGGCTTCATCCGGTGCTGGCTGCTGCGCATTGCACTGTTTGTTATCAACCTGCTGTCCCGCTTCTGGTTCAACCGCGGTGAGCTTGGCGGGATACCGACGATCCTGTCGGCCCGCTGGGTGATGATCGACGGCGGCAAGCGGCTCCTGTTTCTCGATAACTATGGCGGTGCCTGGGAAAGCTATCTCAACGAATTCATCGATCTGGCGGCAGTGAAGGGTCTGAACGCCATCTGGTCGAATACATTCGTCACAGCCGGGGGCAAATCGTACGGCTTTCCCGCGTCGAAATTCCTGTTCTGGAAGGGCGCGCAGGCCGAACAGCCTTTCAAGGCCTATGTGCGTCAGAGCCAGGTCGAGACGATCGTCTGGTATGGCGCATACCCCATGCTCAGCGTTGTCAACATCAACGCAAATACGGAGCTGAGACAATCGCTGTTCAGACCCCTGAACTATGGTGAGATCGACACGATCTTTCGAAGCCTCTGATACGGGTACGTGCCATGGAGAAGATCGAGTGGGATGACGTTCAGAGGCTCGTGCTGAGCGGATATGCAGGATTGCCATTTTCCGCTTACCTCTTCTGGCACTTTGTGCCCGGCGAGGTCGATGCCGCCAAGCGATGGCTCGGTCTGCTGGCCGATCGCCTGACACGCGCGACGGATCGCGGCAGCAAACAGGCGGTAAACCTGGCGCTGACGGCGCATGGTCTGGAGCATCTCCGCGTCAGTGACAGCGTGCTGCACAGTTTCTCTCTCGAATTTCTCGAAGGAATGGCGCCGAAGCCGACGGCGGAAACGAAGTTTCCACGCCGGTCGAACATTCTTGGAGACCTGGGTGACAGCTCGCCGGAATTCTGGGAGTGGGGCGGCTGGACGCAGAGGCGCGACATCGACGGAATGCTGTTGCTCTATGCTGCCGGCGAATCGGAGCTTCTGTCTCTGGTCGAGGCGGAGATCAATGCAATGGCCGGTACTGAGCCGACAGCGCGACAGAATGGCGATCCGCTTATTATCGACGGCCGGATTTATGACGATCGCAAAGAACACTTTGGATTCAAGGACGGCATTTCCCAGCCGGTGATCGAAGGATCGCCCAAGGCAAACGGCAGGAAGCGCGGGAGGAATTCCGATGATGCTGATCACGGCAAAAAGCTGACCCAAGAGGAAAAGAGAATTCTCCTCGTCAAGGCGGGTGAGTTCATCCTCGGTTACAAGAATGAGCGTCGTGCCAGCATCTCAGATGTTTCCGTTACGAAGGACAGCGCAACGCGAGACATTCGTCGCAACGGGACGTACCTCGTTTTCCGGCAACTGGAACAGGATGTGCCCGCCTTCAACGAATTCGTTGCGAAGACGGCTGAGCGCATCTATGGGCTGGCGGATGAATCCGCACGGGAAAAAGTTGCGTCACTGCTCGTTGGGCGGACGCGCGAAGGCCACCCTCTGGTTCCCATCGAGAGGCCGCCAGAGGCAGATCCGCGCAACGACTTTCTCTACTATTTCGAGGATCGCTTCGGCATGGCTTGCCCGATTGGTGCACACATCCGCCGCGCGAATCCACGGGACACCATCGGACCGGATGCCGATACGGCTCTGCGGCTTTCAAAAATGCATCGCATCATCAGGCGTGGCAGGCCATATGGAGAAAGACTCGATACCGCCGAAGGAAGGACGGCCGGCAAACAGGCGACGCGGGGAATCTCGTTCATTGCCCTCAATGCGGACATCGCCGGGCAATTCGAGATGATCCAGCATTCATGGCTTAACAACACTCACTTCGGCGGTCTTTACGCCGGTACGGATCCGCTCGGGCATTTCAGTTGTGCCAGAGATGTGGCCACTATTCAGGACCGGCCCACCAACCATTATATCGATCGCCCGCGCCCGTTTGTCCGTGTCCGCGGGGGGGGCTACTTCTTTTTGCCCGGCATTGAGGCGGTCCGGGCGTTGACGACGTGAGGCGCGATGGCTGCTGACTGGATAGTCGAGGGGCTGGAGCAGCTTATTTGTCGGCGGTACTAGGCTCTTTGTTTCGATTTGCGGCATTGTTCGACGCGAGACGACAGCTCGCCATCAAAGCTTGCATGCCGCATTTTTCCGCAAGCCCAAGCGCACGCTTGAAATGTGCTTCTGTTATGGTGGTGTCTTGCGAATTTCCGGCGCGCGCGATCTCACCAAGCAGATGCGTTGCATATGCTTGCTGCGGCGGTTCCCCTCGCTGTTCAGCAAGCGCCAAGGCGCGTTCACCCGCGGCTTGCGCTTCCGCGAGACGGCCGGCAGCGAGCAATGCCCGGCCCTGGGCAACGAAAAGATAGCGCCAGCCGAACGCATGCTCCGCCAGCGGCACGTCGAGCCGCTCAGGCACTGACAGGATATCGAGGGCAGTCTCGATGTCGCCCGTTGCGAGATATGCTTCACCCATGCGGGCCGCGAAGACGGGATACATCTGGACCATTTCGAGATCCAGGCAGGTCTGCCAACTTTCGCGCAGAAGGGGAATCGCCTCGGCATGCCGCGCCTGGGCCGTCCGCAGGCGCCCGAGCACATGATTGATATTTGCGCGCGAGTAAGCGTGATCCAGGATTTCGGCGCGTCTGCTGGCGTCCTCGGCGACAGTTTCCGCTCGATCAAGCTCACCGAGTTCAATCAGTGAATCAGCCATGAAGGTTCGCAAAAGAACGCTGGGATAGGCGGCCCAGCCAGCACGCCTTTGATCAAGCTCCGGTGTTTCGAGCGAAATGCACTTTTCGTGCATATCGATCGAGGTTGCGAAATTGCCAAGCTCGTGGTGAACAATGCCGACGATGAGAAGCGAAGCGAACTGAAGCGATGAATCGCCGATTTGATTTGCGATGCCGCTTGCGGTTTCGGCAGCTGCCATCGCGGCCTGATGTTCTCCAAGTCTCCAAAGGGCCACTGCGAGCTGACAATTGACAGCAGCTGTGCGCACGGGATCTCCGGAGGCGTCGGCCAGACGGCTTGCCTCGCGCAAGACGTCCGCTATTCGACGATGTTTGCCGAGCGGCTCCAGTGCAATGACCAGCGTCAGGCGGAAATCTATCTCGGCCTTGATCTTGGCAGGAGAGGGGGGCAAGTGTGACAGGGTCTCCAGGCCGCGCTCGAAGATGCTGATTGCGTCCTGATTGGCTCCGCGTTTCACGGCGCGCCGGCAGCTGCGCAACTGGTAGGGGACGGCTTTTTCCCATAGCTCGGCTTTGAACGCGTGGTCGGCGAGCCGGTCAATGTACTCGTCAAGGCGATCGGGAAAACGCGATTCGATGATTTCGACAGCTTTGGCATGAAGAGAGCGCCGAAGTCCCAGCAGCATCGTGCCGTAGACAACTTCACGCGTGAGCTCATGCTTGAAGGAATAATCGGCCGACGTGGCGCTTCTGATCTTCCGAAGAAAATCAGCGGCCTCGAGCGTTCGAAGTTCGCCCGAAATTTCTGCCGGAGTTACATCCAGCATTTCCGAGAGCAGTGCGACGGAAATTTCCATACCGATGACGGCCGACGTCTGCAGCAGGGATTTTGGAAATCCGTCTAACAGATCGATGCGAGCGGCGAGCACCGAATGAATGGTCTGCGGAATTTCAACCCGTCCGGTTCGCTTGACGACCCGATAGCCGCCAGGTTGTCCCTCAAGAAATCCGGTTTCCTTGAGGGCCTGGACCAATTCTTCCATAAACAAGGGGTTGCCTTGAGACTGAGCCAATATTCGCCGTTTTAACGGGGCGAGGCTGTTGTCATCTCCCATCAGCCAGTTCATCAATTGGTGAGACGTCGTATCGTCAAGAGGTGACAGATCGAGACAGGTTGTGCCCCAATCCGGCGGCCCACCCTCAGGGCGTTGCGTTCCGATAAGAACGGTCCGCGTCCCTTCCAGAGCGCCAACCAGATTTTGCAGAATGAGCTTCGTCTCTGCGTCGGCCCAGTGAAGGTCCTCGACCAGGATCACCGACGGGTTCGACCGCGTGTAATGAAAGGCCAGCGACTTTACGGCTTCTAAGGTTTTAAGCCGCCGCTCCGACGGCTCCAGTTTTCTCCACTCTTGATCGTCCGCGTTGAGATCCAGCAGCGAAAGAATTGGCGGCAGGAAAGCCGACAGACTGCTGTCCAGCCGATCGATCCCTTCCTTGACGCGACCAATGACAGCTTCGGGGTTGTCATCAATGCCAATCCCAAACATGGCCCTGATCAGAATGCTGATGGGATAGTAACTCGAACTCGTGCGTTGCGAAGGACAGGCGGTTTCGAGCACGGTCCACTCGTCAGACAGGTTCCGGATGAAATCGTGTATCAGCCGGGATTTTCCCAATCCTGCCTCACCGACGATACACAGCGATTGTCCATGTCCTGCAGCGGCATCCTCAAGCGCGCTTCTCAGGCTGCGCAATTCGTTCTGGCGGCCAACGAGGACGCTGAGGCCGCGCGCGGACCGAACCTGCCATCGCGTTCTGATCCGTATTGCTGTTAGCTCGAAAGCTTCTACCGCTTCCGAGACGCCTTTTACATTTACAAATCCCTGCGGCTTGACCGTCACAAAACCTTTCGCAAGATCATGCGTTGCCGCGGTCAGCAAAATCTTGCCTGGTGCGGCGAGTTCTTCCATTCGCGCGGCCAAATGGACGCTCTTCCCAACCGCGTCGTAGTTCATCGCGAGGTTGTTGCCGATCGAATGGATGACGACCTCACCGGAATTTATGCCGATGCGGATAGCGATGTCCCTGCCGGTCCTTTGATTGAGCTCTCCCACGGCGGTCCGCATCGCAAGTGCCGCGCTGCACGCTTGAACAGCATGATCTTCCCTCGCGATAGGAGCCCCGAACAGCGCCATGATCCCGTCGCCAAGTGTCTGGTTCACGAAGCCTTCGTGGTGATGGACCGCATCCATCAAACTCTTGAGAACGGGACCGAGAACCTGAAGCACTTCCTCCGGATCGAGTTGATCGATTAGTGCTGTCGAATCGCGGACATCGGCAAAGACAATCGTGACGTGTTTGCGTTCGCCGAGCATCGCTCCGCCCGAGCGCAAGATGCGGTCGGCGAGGTCAGCGGGGATATTTGATTGCAGAAAGGAGAGCTCGTGCGGACCCATGTCGTTGGAGGGGGGCCTTGGACGTCCACAGCCACCGCAAAATCGGGCTGTCGGTTCCATAAGGAAACCGCAGTAGTTACAGCGATGATTTGTGCTGCCAACCAAGCTACGCTGCCCTATGCTCATGGCAGCCCCGCAATTTTGGGCCCAAGCTAGGTTTAAGGGTTCCTTTGGCAATAGCAAGACGGACTACCCGCTAGGGCGGAGGTCGGAAGCTTAAAAAATAGACGCGGGCCGAGGGGATAGCTCAAATGTATTAGGCATTGCCGCCCGGCAGCTGCAATCGATTGAAATTCAACCGATTTATATGACCCCGTTCCCCCGGTGACGAGTCCGCCGAACAGGAAGAAGTTTAGTTGTCTTGCTACTGGATCATAAGCTGATGCTTCAGGACGACAGACCAAGTGCTGCCCGCGCCATTAGCGACAAGACGAGCGTCTTGCGCAGCCATCCTCTGTTTCGCGACCTTGGTGCTGATGCGTTGGATCAATTGTGCCGTTACGCCAAAAAGAGAACTTTTAAACGCGGGGCAACGATTTTCGCGAAAGGAGACCCTGGCCAAAGCCTCTTCTTCATCATTTCCGGTACGGTCAAAATTGGTGTCTCATCCGCGGATGGTCGAGGCGCCATCTTCAACATGGTTGATGCCGGAGAGATGTTTGGCGAGATCGCAGTTCTCGATGGTCTCGCCAGAACTGCTGACGCTATTGCAAATTCGAACTGCGAGTTGTTTGTCGTTGATCGGAGAGATTTTCTATCCTTGTTGGCCGGCCAACCGGTACTGGCAACAAAGCTGATAGAGCTGCTTTGCGTCCGGTTGCGCTGGATCAGCGATCATGTGGAGCAGGTCATATTTCCCGAATTGTCGGGCAAGCTGGCCAAGGTACTCATCCGTCTGATTGACAGACCGGGTGCATCCTCCGATAGGAAAATCACCATCACGCAGCAGGAAATTGGCGAGATGCTCGGGATGTCGAGAGAAAGCGTCAACAAGCAACTGCATGAGTGGGCTGCCCGGAAGCTGGTCCGTCTTCAACGTGGATCGATTACTATCATCGATGTGGATTCGTTGAAGGCTCTGGCGGAGCGTTCGCAGGATTGATCGCATGGCCGGTCGGCCATCAGAGCTCTTGTGTTTTGCGGAGGCTAACCAGCGGACACGCTTTGCGGCTGTGACCTGGGC
Organism: Afipia birgiae 34632; assembly: GCF_000308295.2. Taxonomy (GTDB): domain Bacteria; phylum Pseudomonadota; class Alphaproteobacteria; order Rhizobiales; family Xanthobacteraceae; genus Afipia; species Afipia birgiae. The sequence goes on along the minus strand of NZ_HG326655.1, from coordinate 88,335 downwards.
CTTGCTGCTGCGCCTGTTCGAACTGCGAGGGCGGCTTCACGCGTGAGTCTGACCGGGAGCTTACCGCGAATCCGATCAAGACCATGACAAGAGCAAATTCCACAGCCAGTACCGACACCGACCATCTCCAACACACCGTCCAGTTTCGTCGACTGCCTATGTCTGGATGGGCAAATTCTTCTGGGGCCTGCATGAGAGCCTCCTTCGAAGGAAGGCGCTTCCATATCCCAGATTGCGACAGGCGTATGTGAACCAAGTCACAGACCGACATGGCTGTTGGCGGCCGGGCATGTCGTCCTATCCAAGATCTTGATTTATTTGCATAATTAGAAGGGCGCCCTTAGGGGCGGCCTTCCGTTGGGGCTTGCGTCGGGCCTCAGTTGGTCTTGCCGAACTGCGGCTCGTCCGGTTTGCTGAATGTATTTCCGCTCGGTCCATATCCCGTGATCTGGATGACCGCGCCTTCCTCGCGCGTGCCGTCCCAATGGACCTTGCCGTTCGGGCTAGCGCGACCTTCCAAAACGACCGCAGGATGTGCGTCCCTTGGCTGCTTTCGCGGATCGGTTTGGGATCGTTCATGGCGCGTCCCTCAAGGTGTCAGGCTATTCAATGCCTGCCGTCACCATGGCAGGCCGCAGAGATCGATGGTGCCTTCGCGCAGTAGGCGCTTGATCTTGAAAACATAGGGCGCCATCGCCGTGAACTGTGCGCGTCCGCTGGGTTGTTCGGCGTAGACGGGGCCGTTGAATGTCTGCCAGCCAAGTTTTTCATAAAAAGCATTGTTGTGCGGTTCGCAGAACAGCATTCCGAAATCGGTGGCGCGTTCCTCGGTCAGGGTATGGATTGCTGCGTTGATCGCCAATGTCGCATAGCCACGGCCGCGGCAATCCTCACGCGTTGCCACGCCGCCGATCCCTCCGATCACCACCTTGCGGCCGTTCCAGGTGCCAGTGCGGCGGTAAATCCCGACATGGCAGACGATTTCACCGTCCGCCTCGATCATGACCCGGAGGTCGGCGTGGGCGAAGACGATATGGCCCCATGGCGCTGCTTTCACGACCTCCGGCGGCCAAACGGCCGACAATAGTGGCTTAACTGCCGGCCAAGCCGCGTCACCGGTCGTGATATCGATTTCGATGCTCATTCGATCGCCTGTCTTTCCGCCGTGCACATCAGCATTGTTCTCTGCGCAGATGGTAAAACGCCGATTCCGATGCGATGATAAACGTCATATCGGGAGAATTTTCTGCAATGCAGGCCGCTCAGCTCAGTTCTTATCAGAAGTGGTCGATTTTGATCGGCGCGTCCGTCATGTTGAGCCTGTCGATGGGTATGCGGCAGAGCTTCGGGCTTTTCCAGCCCTCGATCCTGCATGATACCCAGATTACCAGTGCCGATTTCTCCTTGGCCACCGCGATCCAGAATATCGTTTGGGGCGTGACGCAGCCCTTCGTCGGCATCCTCGCCGACAGATATGGATCACGTTATGTGATGCTCGCGGGTGTGTTGGTGTATGTACTCGGCCTCGTCACCATGATTTTCTCGACCACGGCGCTGGCGTTTACTTTCGGCGCCGGAATTTGCGTGGGCATCGCGCTGTCCTGCACCGCCGCGAGCATGAGCATGACGGTCGCGGCGCGGGCAGTCTCCGCCGCCAAGCGCAGCGTCACCATGGGCGCGATCTCCGCCGCTGGCTCCATCGGCCTCGTGATCGCTTCGCCGTTGGCGCAAGCCCTGATTTCGACCGCAGGCTGGCAGATCGCGCTGGTCGGTTTCGTTGGTCTCGCTTGCGTGATGCTGCCCTCGGCGTTCGGCGCGGGCGGCGCCGACAAGATCGAGTTGGACAAGGCAGACGAACTAAATCAGTCGCTCGGCGCGGTGGTCCAGTCTGCCCTTGGACATTCCGGCTACGTGATTATGGCTCTGGCCTTCTTTGTGTGCGGACTTCAGCTTGTCTTTATCACGACACACCTGCCGAATTATCTTGCCATTTGCGGTCTCGATCCTTCGCTCGGCGCATCGGCGCTGGCGCTGATCGGACTCTTCAACGTGTTCGGGTCGTATGTTTTCGGCTGGCTCGGAGGACGTTATCCCAAGCAGTTGCTGCTGGGCGGCATTTACATCGCGCGGTCGCTGGCGATTGCGGTGTATTTCATCCTGCCCGCCACACCTGCTTCAACGCTGATATTCGCCGCGGTCATGGGATCGCTCTGGCTCGGGGTCATTCCGCTGGTGAATGGCCTTGTCGCGCAGTTGTTCGGGCTTCGCTACATGGCGACCTTGACCGGCATCGCGTTCTTTAGCCACCAGGTGGGATCCTTCATCGGCGCATGGGGCAGCGGATTGATTTTCGATCACCTCGGCAGCTATGACATGGCCTGGAAGGGCGCGGTCATTATCGGATTGGTCGCTGGGTCATTCCAGATGCTGATGAATGTGCGTCCGCCGAAAGCCAAGGACGACATGGTCGGCGCGCTTCCCAAAGCGGCTTAGAGGTCCGCCAGCCAAAAATGTTGCCCCGCGAGAGGCGGTGTTGGGCTATACATTCCGCGCGGCATATCTGTTTCCCTCCCCGGGAAACCTTCTATAGTGCGCCGCGTTGACACCTCGTCACCCACAATTTCCGGAAGTAGACCCATGACCTTCACGCTCCCGAATCTGCCTTATGCCCACGATGCGCTCCAGCCTTACATGTCGAAGGAGACGCTCGAGTATCATCACGACAAGCATCACCAAGCTTACGTGACCAACGGCAACAACCTGCTGAAAGGCACCGAGTTCGAGGGCAAGTCCCTTGAAGACATCGTGAAGGGCTCGTTCGGCAAGAACGCTCCGCTCTTCAACAATGCCGGTCAGCATTACAACCACCTGCATTTCTGGAACTGGATGAAGCCTAACGGCGGCGGCGACAAGCTCCCCGGCAAGCTCGCCAAGAAGATCGATGAGGATCTCGGCGGTCTCGAAAAATTCAAGACCGATTTCGCCGCGGCCGGTGTCGGTCAATTCGGCTCCGGCTGGGCCTGGCTCTCCGTCAAGAACGGCAAGCTCGAGATCTCCAAGACCCCGAACGGCGAAAGCCCGCTGGTCCATGGCGCAACACCGATTCTTGGCGTCGACGTGTGGGAGCACTCCTACTACATCGATTACCGCAATCGCCGCCCTGACTATTTGAAGGCGTTCGTCGATCATCTGGTGAACTGGGAATACGTCGAGTCCCTGTTCACGAAGGCAGTCTGATAACTGCACGCAAATCGAGGGGCCGCATTTTGCGGCCCCTTTTTTTGAGACGATGTCCCAACCAACCTGAATTTTCATGAGCTATCTTCTTGTCTTTATCGGTGGTGGTCTGGGCGCGTCGCTTCGCCACGCGGTCAATGTCGGCTGCGCCCGTGCATGCGGTCTCAATTTTCCCTACGGGACGTTCGTGATCAACATCACAGGGTCGCTGGTGATGGGCCTCATTGCCGGCTACCTCGCTTTCAAGGGCGAAGCGTCGCAGCCGTGGCGGTTGTTCGTCATGACCGGCATCCTCGGCGGCTACACCACGTTTTCGGCATTCTCGCTCGATGCAGTGCTGCTCTATGAGCGCGGCGAGCTAGGCGTTGCCGCATTTTACGTCGTGGGATCTGTGGTGCTGTCGATCGCGGGGTTGCTAGCGGGTCTCGCGCTGGTCCGGTATTTCGCGTGAGAGCAAGAGCGCGGTTTTGTCCGAATCCCCGTTGAAAACCGAACCCGCTGATAACGGCGAGGGCGCCGAGACGAGCCCGGCCCGCAAGGGCAAGCCTTTCGGCTGGTCGACATTCGTGATCGCCGTGCTTGTTGTGGTCAGCGCCGCTCTCGTGTGGCGGCGCGACGGCATTGATGGCGTCTGGACCATCCTGTTTCATGACATCTCGCTGTTCGGCGAAATCATGCCGCGTGTTCTCGCGGGCTGTCTGCTTGGCGGCTTGATCGCCGCGGTGCTGCCGCACGACAAGGTATCGAAATCGCTCGGTCCGGAATCGGGCCTCAAGGGCTTGCTCATCGGCACGGCGTTCGGCGCGATCCTGCCGGGCGGCCCGTTCACCGCTTATCCGGTCGCCAGCGCTTTGCTCGCGGTCGGCGCGGACTTCGGCGCTACCATCGCCATGGTAGTGAGCTGGACGCTGATCGGCTACGGCCGCGCAGTAGCATGGGAAATGCCGATCATGGGCGCGGACTTCACACTCTGGCGCATCGTGATTTCGCTGCCGATGCCGATCCTCGCCGGCGCGCTCGGGCGCTTCGTCTATGTCCGCGTCCGGCACAGGTTCAAGCTGTGACCGCGCTCATCATCGACGTATTGCTGTGGGGCTCGCTGATCGGCGTGAGCATCATCGCCTGGCGGCAGGACAAGGCTGTGCTTACCGTGGCACTGCGCAAAGGTGGGATGGATTTCATCAACATCGTGCCACGTATCGCGCTCGGCGTGATCGGGTCGGGCTTCATTGCCGCGATTATTCCCTCAGAGATGATCGTCGGCGGGCTGGGGCCGGATACCGGATGGCTCGGGGTCGCGACGGCGGTGGTTGCCGGCGCGGCAACGCCGGGCGGGCCGGTGATCGGCTTTTCCATCGGGGCGGTTGCGCTCAAAAGCGGCGGCGGAATGCCCCAGGTGGTCGCCTACGTCGTCGCTTGGGCGCTGTTCGCGTTCCAGCGGCTGATTCTTTGGGAAATTCCCTTCATGCCGGCCCGGTTCGTCTGGTTCCGGGCCATGGTCTCCCTCCCATTCCCATTTCTGGCAGCCGCCATCGTGATGGTCATCGGGAAACCATAGGTTCCAGAGGACTTGCGGAACCATGGACGCGCGTTATGTTATAATATAACATATGGAGTGGATTGAGGGGTTTCCCGACCGCTCGACGTCTCCGGTTTTGGAAAGCTGATCATGGCCCACGCTCACGGGCATACCCACGCTCACGACCATCATTCTCACGGCCCTCATTCGCACAGCCATGGTCCAGCATCGCCGCATCCGGCGCAACCGGTCCACTGGTCGATCCTGCGGATGACGCTGGCAGCGCGGCTGGCGGCTGCTGCGGCGATCAGCGCGGCGTTATGGGTCGTCGTGCTGACGGCCATGAGGTGAGCATGTCGGCGCAACTGAAATTCCGCGATGTGACGCTGGGCTACGATCGCCATCCTGCCGTGCATCACCTGAGCGGCGAGGTCGCTGCCGGTGCGCTGGTTGCGGTGGTCGGGCCCAATGGTGCCGGCAAGTCCACGTTGTTTCGCGGTATCGTCGGCATCCTCAAGCCGTTGGCGGGTGTGATCGGACTTGGTGATCTCAATCCGCGCGACATCGCCTATCTGCCGCAGACCGCCGACATCGATCGCAGCTTTCCGATCTCGGTTTACGATTTTGTCGGCACGGGCCTGTGGCGTCGCAGGGGCATTTTCGGCGGACTCGGCAAGAATGAACAGGTGCGGATCACTGAAGCACTAGGCGCTGTTGGGCTGAGCGGGTTTGAGAACCGCCCGATCGGGACGCTGTCCGGCGGCCAGATGCAGCGCATGCTGTTCACCCGCGTGCTGCTGCAGGATGCGCGCGTCATCGTGCTGGATGAGCCTTTCAACGCCATCGATGCGAAAACGTCCGCTGATCTCGTCGCGCTGGTGCGGCGCTGGCACGCGGAGAAGCGCACGGTACTGGCGGCGCTGCACGACATGGAATTGGTTCGCGCGAACTTCCCGGAGACACTATTGCTGGCGCGCTCGCCGGTCGCATGGGGCGCGACCTCGGAAGTGCTGACGGCGGAAAATCTGCTTGCCGCGCGTCATATGTGCGAGGCGTTCGACGATGCGGCTGCGCCGTGTGTCGAGCACGCGCCGTCACGGGCGGCATGATCTCATGATCTACGACGCAGTGATTGCGCCTTTCACCGAATTCGAATTCATGCGGCGCGCGTTGGCCGGCGTCATCGCGCTGGCATTGGGCGGCGCGCCGATCGGTGTGTTCCTGATGCTGCGGCGGATGAGCCTCGTCGGCGACGCCATGGCGCATGCCATCCTGCCGGGCGCGGCGATCGGCTTTCTGCTGTCTGGCCTCAACCTGTTTGCGATGACGTTCGGTGGACTGGTCGCGGGTTTCACGGTTGCGATTCTGTCGGGTCTGGTGGCCCGCGCCACGGAGCTCAAGGAAGACGCTTCATTGGCGGCGTTCTATCTGGTGTCGCTCGCGCTCGGCGTCGCCATCGTGTCTATCAAGGGCACCAATATCGACCTGCTGCATGTGCTGTTCGGCAATATTCTGGCGATGGATGACCAGACGCTGCTGGTGATCGCGTTCAACGCCACCATCACGCTGCTGGTGCTGGCGGTGATCTATCGCCCGCTGGTGATCGAGTGCGTCGATCCGGTGTTCCTGCGCACCGTAAGCCGCGCAGGCGCGCCCGCGCATCTGGCGTTTCTGGCGCTGGTGGTCATCAATCTGGTCAACGGTTTTCACGCCCTCGGCACGCTGCTTGCGGTGGGGTTGATGATCCTGCCCGCAGGCATCGCGCGGTTCTGGTCGCGCGACATCACCGGCATGATCGGGATTGCGGTCGCAAGCGCGGCGCTGTCGGGTTTTGCCGGCTTGCTGCTGTCGTTCCACACCAAGATCCCCTCGGGGCCTGCGATCATCCTGGTCTGCGCGACGCTGTATGTCGTGTCGGTCCTGTTCGGAAGCGTCAGCGGTCTGGTCCGTCAGCTCTTTCCGGGCCGTCATCTCGAAGCGTGAGGAGAGGCTGTGCTTCGATTTGCAAGTATGATCATTGCAGCGCTGGCCCTGTCCGTCGCTCCCGTCTCCGCACAACAAGCGAACGGCGGCCCCCTCAGCGTCGTCGCTACGTTCTCGATTCTCGGTGACTTTGCCAGGAACGTCGGCGGCGATCGCGTCAGCGTGACGATGCTGGTCGGACCCAACAGCGACACCCACGTCTACACGCCGACGCCCTCCGACGCGAAAGAGATCACGGACGCCAAATTGGTCATCGTCAACGGCCTCGGCCTTGAGGGCTGGCTGCCGCGTCTGATCAAATCGTCGGGCAGCAAGGCGGCGACGGTTGTCGCCACGAGGGGCATTGCCACGCGCAAGATTGAGAACGGCCACGACCACGGTCCGGGTGACGCCGACCCGCATGCCTGGCAGTCGGTGCTCAATGCGAAGACTTACGTCGCCAACATCCGCGATGCCCTAACCGCGGTCGATCCGGCCGGCGCGGACGCGTACAGAGCCAATGCTGCCGCTTACCTCGCAAGGCTCGATGCGTTGGATCGGGAGATTCGCGAAGCCCTAGCGAAAATTCCGCCCGAGCGCCGCAGCGTGATCTCCACCCACGATGCCTTCGGCTATTTCGCAGCCGCCTACGGGATCAAATTCATCGCACCGCAAGGCGTCTCGACGGAGTCCGAGCCCAGCGCGCGGGACATTGCTGCCATTATCACCCAGATCAAAAGGCAGAAAATTCCGGCGGTTTTTCTCGAAAATGTCAGCGATCCACGGCTGATGCGGCGGATCGCCGCCGAGACCGGGGCGAATATCGGCGGAACGCTCTATTCGGACAGCCTGACCGACGAAAAGGGGCCTGCCCCCACTTACATTGATATGGTCCGGCACAATATAAAGGCCCTGACGAGCGCGCTTTCGAGCTAGGGCAGGGGCCACCCCGCCGCCGGGCGCGTTCCTGATCCGTCTGGAGATTCCATGTCTGAAGCCGCTGCCAACAAGATCCCCGTGACCGTTCTGACCGGCTACCTCGGTGCCGGAAAAACCACGCTGCTGAACCGCATCCTGTCCGAGAACCACGGCAAGAAATACGCCGTGATCGTCAATGAATTCGGCGAGATCGGGATCGACAACGATCTGATCGTCGGCGCGGACGAGGAAGTGTTCGAAATGAACAATGGCTGCGTCTGCTGCACGGTGCGCGGCGACCTCGTGCGCATCATCGATGGCCTGATGAAGCGCAAGGGCAAGTTCGACGCGATCATTCTGGAAACGACAGGTCTCGCGGACCCAGCCCCCGTAGCGCAGACCTTCTTCGTTGACGAGGACGTGCGCGAGAAGACCGCGCTCGATGCGGTGGTGACAGTGGCCGATGCCAAATGGCTGAGCGACCGCCTCAAGGATGCGCCAGAAGCCAAGAACCAGATCGCCTTCGCCGATGTCATCGTGCTGAACAAGACCGATCTTGTGACCAAGCCAGAACTGGCCGAGGTCGAGGCCCGCATCCGTGCGATCAATCCCTACGCGACGCTGCATCGGACCGAACGCGCGCAGGTGAAACTGTCAGATGTGCTGGAGCGCGGCGCGTTCGATCTCGATCGGATTCTCGAAATCGAACCTGAGTTTCTGGAAGATGGTGGCCATGACCACGATCATGATGATGATCATGATCACCATGGCCATGACCACCATCACGATCACGGTCATTCTCACGGCGGCATGAAGCACTATCACGACGAGGACATGCAGTCGCTGTCGCTGCGCACCGATAAGCCGATCGATCCGACCAAGTTCATGCCGTGGCTGCAGGAACTAGTCGCCAAGGACGGCGAGAAGATTCTGCGCTCCAAGGGCATTCTGTCGTTCAAAGGCGACGACGACCGCTATGTCTTTCAGGGCGTCCACATGATGCTGGAGGGCGACCACCAGCGGAAATGGAAGAAGGACGAGGCGCGAGAGAGCCGTCTGGTGTTCATCGGCCGCGAATTGCCCGAGCAGGCGATCCGCGACGGCTTCGCGAAAACCATTGCGTGATGAAAGACTTCAATCCGGCCCCGGAAACAGCCTCCATCGTTTCCGTTACTGATCGCGTCACGAAGGTCGCGCTGGGTGCGCCTGCAACCGCCGTGCACTTTCTCGGCGACGTTGCGGCATTCATCGGCGCGGAAGAAAGCGTGACGCTTGCGACCGGCGGCGAAACGAATGTCGCCGCCGTGCATGCCGGCGGAATCCTGTGTTCGGCGTCAGACGGCAAACGCGTTGTTGTGGGTGGCGATGACGGCAAGCTGACGTCGATCGATGCCAGGGCCTCCGTCGAGACGCTCGCCACCGACGCCAAGCGCCGCTGGATCGATAACGTCGCGTTGCATGCGGATGGTGCGGTCGCGTGGTCTGCCGGAAAGACGGCCTTTGTCCGCGCGCCGAAGGGCGAGGAAAAATCGCTCGACGTCCCGTCGACTGTGGGCGGTTTGGCGTTCGCGCCGAAGGGCGTGCGACTTGCGGTCGCCCACTACAATGGCGTGACGCTGTGGTTTCCGAACATGGGTGCGAAGCCCGAGTTTCTGGAATGGAAGGGCTCGCATCTCGGCGTCACCTTTAGCGCCGACAACCGCTTCCTTGTCACGACGATGCATGAATCGGCGCTGCACGGCTGGCGGCTCGCCGATTCACGTCACATGCGGATGACTGGATATCCGGCGCGGGTGCGTTCGATGTCCTGGAGCGCGGGCGGAAAATTCCTCGCGACCTCGGGGTCGGATAGCGTCATCCTCTGGCCGTTTGCGAGCAAGGATGGCCCCATGGGCAAAGAGCCGCTGATGCTGGCGCCGCTTCAGGCGAAGGCGACAGTGGTGGCGTGCAATCCCAGGGAAGAGGTCTTCGCGGTGGGTTACAGCGACGGTACCATCCTGATGGTACGCATCGAGGATGGCGCGGAAATCCTTGTGCGCAGGAATGCAGGCGAGCCGGTGGCCGCGCTTGCGTGGAATGCCAGAGGTTCGCTGCTCGCTTTCGCAGCAGAGGACGGCGATGCTGGACTGCTTACTCTGTAGTGAGTAATCAGGTGGCATGCGCTTCCTGACGACCTTTCAGTTTTATGATTTCCTCGACACCCTCGTGAGCCTGACGGCGGCGTTTGTGCTCGGCACCCTGATCGGCGCCGAGCGCCAGTACCGCCTGCGTACGGCGGGACTGCGGACCAACGTGCTGGTCGCGGTGAGCGCGGCCGCCTTCGTCGACCTTGCGATGCAGCTTGCCGGTGCCGACGGGGCGGTGCGGGTGATCGCGTATGTGGTGTCGGGAATCGGGTTTCTCGGCGCCGGCGTGATCATGAAGGAAGGCATGAATGTCCGTGGCCTGAATACGGCCGCGACATTGTGGGGCTCTGCGGCGGTCGGGTGCTGCGCGGGAGCCGATATGCTGGCGCAGGCTGTTACGCTCACAGCATTCGTGCTGGCTGGGAATACGCTGCTCCGGCCACTGGTCAACGCCATCAACCGCAGCCCGCTGGATGAGCGTGCCTCAGAAGCGACTTACGAAATCAGACTCACGGTGGATGCGGCCTCGATCGATGCCGTGCGCGATCTTCTGGTCGAGAAACTGGAAGTGGCGAAATACCCGGTCAGCGACGTCAATGTGATCGAACGCGCGGAAGATGTCGTGGAGATCGTGGCCACGCTGGTCAGCACCGCTGTGGACGCGAAAGAACTCGATGCAGTCACTGCCGATCTTGCACGGCGGCCGGGTGTTCGTCACGCGACATGGGACGTCAGCACCAAGGACTGATCCAGCGAGCGTAGTGCGCAGTCGGGTTCCGTGTTTTCATTCACAATTCATTGAGTGCGACATCGCACGCGCGGGTTACTCCCGGAACCATTGATGTGACCATCCGTTGTCTTTCTCCAATGGGCGATCGACGGGTGCCGAGATGACTCCGAATGAAAAGCGAACGAATCGAACCGATCTCATGCTGTCCGCGATCCTGATCGCGGGCGGTCTGACGCTGTCCGGGATTTCGCTGATGCAACTCGCGTCACGCGGCCAGATTCATTTGGCGCAAACGACGCAACCACCGGAGTCGCAGCCGTCTGTTCCGGCCGGCAAGAGTGATGGGCCGGCGGAATCCACGCCGGGCGGCACGAGGCCGACTACTCCTGCGCCCGAACCGGCGCGGCCTGACGCTGGCGCACAGAAGGCCGGTGCGAAGCCTGCGTTGCCGCCCGCACCGGCTGAAAAAACGGGCGAGCCGATCAGGAACTAAAAAGATAAAGGCCAGACGCCGGTCTGGCCCTACATCATCTATCGATCCAATCAGCGCACCAGAATATTCCGGAACTGCCATGGATCGCTGGTGTCGATGTCTTCCGGGAACAGCCCGGGACGATCGGTCAGCGGTGTCCAGTCGGTGTAGTAGCCCTTCACCGGCCCGAGATATGGCTTCTGGATTTCCAGCAGGCGATCGAAATCCATCTCGTCGGTTTCGACGATGCCTTCGTTCGGGTTTTCCAATGCCCACACCATGCCGCCGAGTACGGCGGAGGTCACCTGCAGGCCAGTGGCGTTCTGATAGGGCGCGAGTTTCCGCGTTTCCTCAATGGAGAGCTGCGAGCCGTACCAATAGGCGTTGTTGTCGTGGCCGAACAGCAGCACGCCGAGCTCGTCGATGCCGTCGACAATCTCGGTCTCGTCGAGAATGTGATGCTTCTCCTGCGCCTTGGCTGCGCGGCCGAACATTTCGTGCAGCGAGAGCACTGCATCATCCGCAGGGTGATAGGCATAATGGCAAGTCGGCCGGTAGACGACCGCGCCGGATGCGTCGCGCACCGTGAAATAGTCGGAGATCGAGATCGACTCGTTGTGGGTGACAAGGAACCCGTATTGCGCCCCGCGGGTCGGACACCAGGTGCGCACACGCGTGTCGGCGCCGGGCTGCATCAGATAGATCGCCGCGCCGCAGCCGGCTTCGTGGGTGTGTGCATTCTCGGGCATCCATTTTTCATGGGTGCCCCAGCCGAGTTCGGACGGCTGCACGCCTTCCGACAGGAAGCCTTCCACCGACCACGTGTTGACGAATACGTCCGGCTCTTTCGGCTTCTTCGAGCGCTGGGTGTCGCGTTCGGCGATGTGGATGCCTTTGATGCCGGCCTGGCGCATCAGGTCCGCCCATTCGCCCTTGGTCTTCGGCTTCGGGGCATTGAGCTTGAGGTCAGTGGCCACATTCAGCAAGGCCTGCTTGACGAAGAACGAGACCATGCCGGGATTGGCGCCACAGCAGGAGACGGCCGTCGTCGAGCCTGCGGGACGAGCTCTCTTGGCGGCCAGCGTGTTCTCGCGCAGGGCGTAGTTGGAACGCGCTTCCGGGCCCTTCGACGCATCGAAATAGAAGCCGAGCCAAGGCTCATTGACCGTGTCGATATAGAGCGCGCCGAGTTCGTTGCAGAGCTCCATGATGTCGGTTGAGCCGGTGTCGACTGAAAGGTTGACGCAGAAACCCTGGCCGCCGCCTTCGGTGAGCAGCGGTGTCAGCAGTTCGCGGTAATTGTCCTTGGTCAGGCCCTGCTGGATGAAGCGCACGTTGTGCTTCTCGCAATGTGCCTTGCGGCCTTCGTCCTTGGGATCGATCACCGTGATGCGCGACTTGTCGTAATCGAGATGCCGCTCGATCATCGGCAGCGTGCCTTTGCCAATGGAGCCGAAGCCGACCATGACGATCGGGCCGCTGATGCGTGCGTGAATGGGGGATGTCATCACTGAAACTCCGGATAGCGGGGAAGGGCTGCCGCGCAGGACTTACGGCAACTGGGGGATGACGGCAACGGTGGCTTGCCGCCGAGACTTTCACAAAGGGTTTTCATACAATCGTCGTGCGGACGCGATCCGGAGGGGATCGCGTCGCGACCGCGATTATTTGACTTGCAGCACAGTCAGGGCCCGCCAGCCCCCAGCCGGGGTCTGGAACTCGATGGTCTGTCCGACCGACAGGCCGATCAGCGCCGCACCGATCGGCGTCAGAATGGAAATCTTTCCGGCATCGACGTTCGCAGCTTCCGGATAAACCAGCGTCACCGTCCGTTCCTGGCCGCTGATGTCGTCGCGGAAGGTGACCTCGGATTCCATTGCGACGAGGCCCGGCAGCAATCGTGCATCCGGCAAAATCTCTGCACGCTCGATTTCGCGCGCGAGAAAATCGCACGTCTGCGGATATTTTTCGGATGCGGCTTCAGCGATGTTGCGCAGCCGATCGACATCGCACATGCGCAGGGAGATCGGAGGCAGTTCCGGGTGCAGGTAGTTGATCATGTTCATCACCATCAAGCAGCTGTGGGACCTGGACGGTCGGGGTTGTTGTTGTCGGCTCGTTGCGAGGACCTCATGGACCGCCGCTGCAAAAGAGAAATCACGCCGGCTGGCGGATCGAGATTCTCCACCATGGCGATATGCGGAACGCCATCAAAGCCGACGTAACGGATGCGCGAACCGGCATGCAGGCCGATCAGCGCCGCCCCCAACGGCGAGAGTACGGACAGATGAAGCGTGCTGTTGCGGAAATTGTCCGGAAGAACCAGGATGCGGCTCTCCAGCGGCTCATTTTCGTCCGCGCGAAATGTCACCCAGTCATCGAGCCGGACGCAGCGTTCCGGCGCGAAGGCTGGTTCATACACTGTCGCCCGCTCGATTTCGGTGAGCAGGAAGCGGCCGATCGGATGGCGCTTGCTGACGGCTTCTACCGCCAATCTTTTCAGGCGGTTGAGATCGCCGGATGCGATGCTGACCGGTGGAATGGGCTCTGACATCATGACGTGCCTCACAACGGAACGCATCGGCACAAACCGTGCCGCGCGACTTTCGTGATTCAATTTTTGCGGGGATAAAACGAACTGCAAATTACCCGGAACGGCGCAAACGCGCGTCCGCCCGGGTCACCGTCCAGTTTGGAGGCGACCTGCGCGAAACAGCGAGTGGTTGGTGCAGACGTTCGACATGATCAGCTTAAGGTAGGGTCGGCGGCCAGAAAGTCAACGGATAGGCTGCGACAAGATGGCCCGGCTGTTCCGGGCCATCTTGAAGAGAAGGTGCGCAAAAGAGGATCAGGCGCCGCGACGCTTGGCGGTGACTTCGATCTCGACTTTCATCTCGGGCTTGTAGAGGCCGGAGACCGCAAGAATCGTCGCCGCTGGCCGGATGTCGCCGAGTGTTTCTCCGCACACGGCAAACACTGCATCGAAGTCCTTGGCGTCGGTGACGTAATAGGTCGCGCGCACGAGGTCGGCCATCTCGAAGCCGCCTTCCTTCAGCGCGATGCCGATGGTCTTGAAGCAGTTGCGCGTCTGTTCGGCGACGTCTTCGGGCAGGACCTTGGTAACGGGATCATAGCCCGTGGTGCCGGCGACGAAACAGAAGTCACCATCGACAACGGCGCGGCTGTAGCCGGCGATCTTCTCGAACGGCGATCCGGATGAAATCAGGCGGCGGGACATCGGTCTTTTCCTTGTGACAGCAGAATTACGGGGCTCATTTCAGGCCCCGCAATGCCGGGTCTTTGCGCTCAAATCAAGCGGCCTGGACGACCAATTTCCGGGCTTTTCCTGCCACGCGCGCACGCCGGGCCTTCATGCCGGTCGCGACAATCATGCCCCAGGCCTCATTCAGCGCGCCGTCGCGCAGTTCGACTGCCAGCAGCCGATCGCGTTCGAACGGACCGGGCAGCGCCAGCTCGCCGGTCTTCTCGGGAGAGAAGCCGAAGCGGCTGTAATAGGCCGCGTCACCGCGCAGAATGACTGCGCCATGGCCGCGTGCTTTCGCCGCCGCCAGCGCGTGATTCATCAGCGCCGCGCCGACGCCGAGCTTGCGGCAGGAGGCGTCGACCGCGAGCGGGCCGAGCACCAGTGCCGGGATGCCGCCGGCGCTGACGTGCCACAACCGTACGGTGCCGACCACGCGCCCTTCATGCACCGCGGAGAAGGCGAGGCCTTCGGCGGGCGCACGTCCGTCGCGCAGACGCTGACAGGTGCGCGCGTGACGGCCTTCGCCGAAGCTCGCGTCCAGCAGCGCTTCACGCGCGGCGATGTCCGAAGCTCGCTCCGCGCGGATCGCGAACGGAGCGGCCTCAAGGGTGAGGGTAGCAGTCTCTTTCCAAACAGCAGTCATGGCACGTCAGTCCCCACTCCAAACGGCAAGCAGCCGCGGAGCGTTGTCAGCAAAATAGCGATGTGACGGGATGGGAGCCGGCGGACCGGCTCCCGGTTATTCAGGTCTGAGCGAAGCTCAGATGTGGTAGGTCTTCAGCGGCGGGATGCCGTTGAAGGCCACCGACGAGTACGTCGACGTATACGCACCCGTGCCTTCGATCAGCAGCTTGTCGCCGATCTCGAGCGTGACGGGCAGGGGGTACGGCACCTTCTCGTACAGCACGTCTGCGGAGTCGCAGGTCGGGCCGGCGAGAATGCACGGAGCCATATCCGCGCCGTCGTGTGGCGTGCGGATCGCGTAACGGATCGACTCGTCCATCGTCTCGGCGAGACCGCCGAACTTGCCGATGTCGAGGTAGACCCAACGGTTCTCATCGTCGTCGCTCTTCTTCGAGATCAGAACGACTTCCGTCTCGATGATGCCCGCGTTGCCGACCATGCCGCGGCCCGGCTCGATGATGGTCTCCGGGATCTGGTTGCCGAAGTGCTTGCGAAGCGCACGGAAGATCGACCGGCCGTACTGCACGACCGGAGGAACGTCCTTGAGGTACTTCGTCGGGAATCCGCCGCCCATGTTGACCATGGACAGGTTGATCCCACGCTCGGCACAGTCACGGAACACCGTCGAGGCCATCGCCAGCGCACGGTCCCACGCCTTCACCTTGCGCTGCTGCGAACCGACATGGAACGAGATTCCATAAGGCTCCAGGCCCAGACGCTTGGCGAGATCGAGCACGTCGACAGCCATCTCCGGATCACAACCGAACTTGCGCGACAGCGGCCACTCGGCGCCTGCGCAATCGTAAAGAATGCGGCAGAACACCTTCGCGCCGGGAGCGGCACGGGCGATCTTCTCGACTTCGGCGGAGCAATCGACCGCGAACATGCGGATGCCGAGCGCGTAGGCGCGCGCGATATCACGCTCCTTCTTGATCGTGTTGCCGAAAGAGACACGGTCCGGCGTCGCACCGGCAGCCAGCGCCATTTCGATCTCGGCGACGGTCGCGGTGTCGAAGCACGAGCCCATCGAGGCCAGCAGCGACAGCACCTCAGGCGACGGGTTTGCCTTGACCGCATAGAATACGCGCGAGTCAGGGAGCGCCTTCGCAAAAGTCTGGTAGTTGTCGCGCACGACTTCGAGGTCGACGACGAGGCACGGCTCGGTGTCGAGGCCCTCGCTGCGGCGGTTGCGCAGGAATTCCTGGATGCGTTCGGTCATAGCACTCTCCCAAACGGCCCTGCGACGGACCGTCCAAAAAATGATGCCGGGTATGAGCGCTCAGGCCATGTCGCACGATGGAGACGCGACAATAGCCGACACTCAGACCAGACTGTGCTGCCGTGGATTGGTTGGGAAAGCTCCCGCCCGCACACCTGGCAATGAAGGACAAGCCTCTTCGGTATTCGCGCTGGCTGGTGGAAAGCCAACAGAGACCAAAAAAGCCCGATCCGTCGTTGCTTTAAGTCGCGTCCCCCGTTGAGAGCGGGGTGCGCCGGTTCGCCTCCGGCTGCCAGTCACGGTTGCAAGGAGAGAAGTCACCTTCAACGGCATCCCTTGAGAGAGATGCTGGCCTCTAAAGTCTTGCGACTTGAGCGACCCTCGGTTCTTCATCCCCTTGGCGGCTGTCCGGCCTCTTGTCCGGATACCTACCGACTGACACACGACCACAGGCACGTGCGAAATTGGGCAAGGCTGGAAATATGAGTTTTGACTCGGCTTCGCAAGTATTTTTTACACCACGGGGCAAGTTTCCCCATGGCGTGATCGAAATGTCGCGCTTGCTGTGAACAGGCGTTGAGAAAGATGAACGCGCGTTAAGTTTTGAGCGCGCGGAGCGCCGAGGCGAAGCCTCAAACCTTGCGGGTGAACGGCTCGACGCGCTGCGCGCCGCGTAAGAAGGCGATCATGATGGCGACGCCGATCAGGAAGAGCACGATCTGGACGATGTGAGCGCTGGTGTCGCTGAGACCGAACAGGATCGCTAGCGCCCAGCCGCCGGCGAAAGCCGCGCCGAACACCTCGGCGCCGATCAGGATGGCGGCGCTGACGACGGTGATGACGCTGGGCCACGCGATTTCGCGGGCGTTGGCTTCAAGCTTCTTGGCGTTCATGGCTTCTGATCCTGTTTCGGGCCGCAATCTCTGCGAAATCGCGGCTCCAATCAAGCGTTAAGGGCGCAAAAAAGCCCCACCGGATGATATAGAGAGGCTCTGGAAATCGCTGGAAATAAGGCCTCACCATGTCAGAAGCGTCCTCAACGGCTGCCGTCGCCTCCTCTTCCCAAGTGCCGGGAGCCAATCCGCTCTTGCAGGCCTGGCAGACGCCCTTCGAGACGCCGCCTTTCGCCGAGATTCGCCCGGAGCACTTCCTGCCGGCCTTCGACAAGGCCTTTGCGGACCACACTGCGGAGATCGAGGCGATCAAGGCCAACCCGGCCGAGCCGACGTTCGAGAATACCGTCACAGCGCTGGAGCGGGCGGGCAAGCTGCTCTCCAAGGTGTCGGCGGTGTTCTATGACCTCGTCGGCGCGCATTCGAACCCCGATTTGCTCAAGATCGAATCCGAGGTCGCGTTGAAGCAGGCGCGGCACTGGAATCCGATCTCCATGGACGCCGCGCTGTTTGCCCGGGTCGCCACGCTGCGCGACAATGCCGCTTCGCTCAAGCTGACGCCGGAGCAGGCGCGGCTGCTGGAGCGGACCTGGACCAGCTTCCACCGCTCAGGCGCCGGCCTCAGCGAGGCCGCCAAGGCGCGCACCGCCGAGATCAACGAGCGGCTGGCCTATCTTGCCACCTCGTTCAGCCACCACCTGCTGGGTGATGAGCAGGACTGGACCATGGAGCTTGGCGAAGGCGATCTTGCGGGGCTGCCCGACAGCTTCGTCGCCGCCGCCAAGGCCGCAGCCGAGGAGCGCGGGGTGCCGGGCAAGATGGTGGTGACGCTGTCGCGCTCCTTCGTCGAGCCCTTCCTGAAGGACTCAAGCCGCCGAGACCTGCGCGAGAAGGTATTCAAGGCCTTCACCGCCCGCGGCGACAACCAGAACGACAACGACAACAGCGCCATCATTCTCGAGGTTTTGAGGCTGCGCGAGGAACGGGCGAAGCTGCTCGGCTATCCGAGTTTCGCCGCCTACCGTCTTGAAGACTCCATGGCCAAGACGCCGCAGGCTGTGCGCGGCCTACTGGAGCGGGTCTGGAAACCGGCCCGCACGCGCGCCATGGCCGATCGTGACGCGTTGCAGGCACTGATCGCCGAGGAGGGTGGCAACTTCAAGCTCGCCGCCTGGGACTGGCGCCATTACGCCGAGAAATTGCGCCAGCGCCGCGCCAACTTCGACGATGCCGCCATCAAGCCCTATCTGGCGCTCGACAACATGATCGACGCCGCCTTCGACGTGGCGCATCGGCTGTTCGGCCTCACCTTCAACGAGCGCAAGGACGTCCCTGTCTGGCATCCGGACGTACGGGTCTGGGAGGTCAAGGATGCCAAGGGTAACCACAAGGCGCTGTTCTATGGCGATTACTTCGCGCGTCCCTCCAAGCGCTCGGGCGCGTGGATGACGTCGCTGCGCGATCAGCAGAAGCTTGACGGCGATGTTGCGCCGCTGATCATCAATGTCTGCAATTTCTCCAAGGGAACGGACGGCCAGCCGTCGCTGTTGTCGCCGGACGATGCCCGCACCCTGTTTCACGAATTCGGCCACGGGCTGCACGGCATGTTATCGAACGTGATGT
This sequence comes from Afipia birgiae 34632, assembly GCF_000308295.2. Classification (GTDB taxonomy): domain Bacteria; phylum Pseudomonadota; class Alphaproteobacteria; order Rhizobiales; family Xanthobacteraceae; genus Afipia; species Afipia birgiae. The sequence goes on along the minus strand of NZ_HG326655.1, from coordinate 69,687 downwards.
ACCCGTCGCTGTCCGGGACCAGCGTGTTCACGGATTTCGTCGAGCTGCCGTCGCAGCTTTACGAGCACTGGCAGGAGCGGCCGGAAGTGCTGCAGAAGTTCGCGCGGCACTACCAGACCGGCGAACCGCTGCCGGCGGATCTGCTCAAGCGCTTCATCGCCGCGCGCAAGTTCAATCAGGGCTTCGCCACGGTGGAATTCGTCTCCTCCGCGTTGATGGACCTTGAATTCCATACCCAGCCGGCGGCCTCGATCACCGACGTCCGCGCCTTCGAGAAGCAGGAATTGGACAAAATCGGCATGCCTGCAGAAATCGCGCTGCGCCACCGGCCGCAGCAATTCGGCCATATCTTCTCCGGCGATCACTATGCGTCGGGCTATTACAGCTACATGTGGTCCGAGGTGATGGATGCGGATGCGTTTGGCGCGTTCGAGGAAGCGCATGACATTTTCGATCCGGCGGTGGCGAAGCGTCTGCACGATGATATCTACTCATCCGGCGGATCACGCGATCCTGAAGATGCCTACATTGCGTTCCGGGGCCGCAAGCCCGAGCCTGACGCGCTGTTGCGCCGGCGCGGATTGTTGAATGAACCCGAAGCGGCATAGGGCGAGTCTTTCACATGAAGCTGTATCGTTTCATTCAATATCTGTGCGTCGCGATTACGTTTGCATTGGCGGCGAGCAGCGCGCAGGCGCATCCACATGTCTGGATCGTGGCCAAGAGCCAATTGGTCTATGCGCCCGACGGGGCGATCACCGGTGTGCGTCACGCCTGGACCTTCGATGACATGTTCTCGACCTATGCCCTGCAAGGCATCGAGACCAAGACGAAAGGCGTCTACACCCGCGATGAACTGAAGCCGCTCGCGCAGACCAACGTTGAGTCTCTCAAGGATTACGCCTTCTTCACCTTCGCCAAGGCGGGCGCTGCGGGCAGCCAAAAGAAGGAAAAGTTCAACGATCCGATCGACTACTACCTCGAGTACAAGGATGCGGCGCTGACGCTGCACTTCACGCTGCCGTTCAAAACGCCAGTCAAGACACAGGCGCTGGCGCTGGAGGTGTTCGATCCGTCCTACTTCATCGACTTCAAGCTGGATGAGAAAGACCCGGTTGCGCTGGTCGGGGCGCCCGCGAACTGCAAACTGGCGTTCCAGCGCCCGAGCGACGGCAGCGCGCAGGCGCAGACCATGAACGAGCAGTCCTTCCTGAACGGCGACAATTCGAATTACGGCGCGATGTTTGCGAACAAGATCACGGTGGATTGTCCTTGATGTACACATCCCGTCCGGTGCATACGCGGATTGCGATTTCCGTTTTTGTTGTGCTCGCTGCTGCCGGCCTCGCCGATAGCCTGCTCCATGGTGCCTGGGCGCAGAATCCGTTCGGCGCGCCCAAGGGGGCTGTGCCGGACCCGCAGGTTGGTGGCATCATCGGCTGGCTGCTTGCCAAACAGTCCGAGTTCTACCGCCAGATGTCGGCGACGATCCGTGCGGCCAGGACTGACGGCAGTGCGGTGTGGGCGCTGCTCGGTATTTCGTTTGCTTACGGCGTATTTCACGCAGCGGGTCCCGGTCACGGCAAGGCGGTGATCTCGTCCTATCTCGTCGCCAACGAGGAAACGGCAAAGCGTGGCATCGTGCTGTCGTTCGCATCGGCCCTGATGCAGGCATTGGTCGCGATTGCAATCGTGGGCGTCGGAGCGCTGCTGCTGAATGCCACCGCGAAGACCATGTGCAGCGCGGAGCGTGTCATCGAAATTGCGAGCTACGGCCTGATCGCGGCGCTCGGCGCGCGGCTGGTCTGGAGCAAAGGCGGCGGGTTTGTCCGCGCTTTGCGCACGCTGCGCGCCGTGCCGACGGCGCAATTGGCTCCGGCCGTGGCGCATGCGCACACTCATGATCACAACCACCATGATCACACGCACGATCATTCGCATGGTGCGGCTCATGCACGTAACGTTCATGACCATCACGGACATGATCATCATGCGCACGATCACACCGGCCATGTTCACGACGAACATTGCCGCCATTCACATGGTCCAGAACCCAGCCAGCTTGCCGGTCCCGGGGGCTGGTCGCGCGGCTTGAGCGCCATCCTGACGGTCGGTATCCGGCCGTGCTCCGGGGCCATTCTGGTGCTGGTGTTCGCATTGGCGCAAGGTCTGTTCTGGGCCGGTGTTGCCGCGACACTGTTGATGGGGCTTGGCACTGCGATCACTGTTTCAGCTATTGCGATCGTCGCGGTATCGGCAAAGGGGCTTGCGAGCCGCATGGCCGCCGGCCGCGACGGCGGTGGCGCGGTCCTGCTGCGCGGCATCGAGTTCGGCGCGGCCGCTCTGGTGATGCTGTTCGGCATCGGTCTGCTGCTGGGATACATTGCGGCGGAACGCGTCACCTGCTTCTGATCGCCGTTGCCTTGACAACATTTGGGCAACGCGCGATGCCAGATGCATCATGATGGCAGTTACTCCCCTCGATGCACATCGGCCGGCCGCACAGGCGGCGCCTTCACGCGTCGGTGTGGTGCTGGTTAATCTCGGCACGCCCGATACCGCCGACGCGCGCGGTGTCCGGATTTACCTTCGGGAGTTCCTGTCCGATCCGCGGGTGATCGAAAATCAGGGGCTGATCTGGCAACTGATCCTCAACGGGATCGTCCTTGTGATCCGCCCAAGCCGCAAGGCGAAGGATTATGTCAAGATATGGAATACCGAGCGGAACGAGTCGCCGCTGAAAACGATTACGCGCGCGCAGGCTGAGAAGCTGGCAGCGTCGATTGCCGATCAGAAACACGTCATCGTCGATTGGGGCATGCGCTACGGCAACCCGTCGCTCAAATCGCGGATCGACGCGCTGACAGCCCAAGGTTGCGACCGAATTCTGGTGATGCCGCTCTACCCGCAATATTCGGCCTCGACCTCGGCCACGGTGGTCGACAAGGTCGCTGCCGCCCTGAAGGACATGCGTGCGCAGCCGACGGTTCGCTTCACGCCGCCGTACTATGACGATCCGGGGTACATCGACGCCCTCGCGGTCTCGATCGAGCGGCATCTTGCAACGCTGTCGTTCAAGCCCGAGCGCATCATCGCGTCGTTCCACGGCATGCCGCAATCCTACATCGACAAGGGCGATCCCTATCAGGCGCAGTGTGTGGCCACGATCGAAGCGCTGCGTGCGCGCATGGGGCTGGACGAAAAGGGCCTGATGCTGACGTTCCAGTCGCGCTTCGGTTATCAGGAATGGCTTCAGCCCTACACCGCCCAAACCGTCGAGCAGCTCGCGAAGGACGGTGTGCGGCGAATTGCCGTTGTGACGCCGGGCTTCTCGGCCGACTGCATTGAAACGCTTGAAGAGATTGCGCTCGAAAATGCCGAGATATTCCACAAGGCGGGCGGTCAGGAATTCTCGGCCATCCCGTGTCTCAACGACAGCGACGAGGGCATGGATGTGATCCGCCAGATCGTCCTGCGCGAACTGCAAGGCTGGATCTGACAGGCCGGCGAGCGGTTTGTTCGAACCGTATTCTCCGTTTGATCGACCAAGAATCGACCCGGGGCAGAGCGGCTGTGGTGCAGTCGTGCTAGTCTTACGCCGAGGCTCGCGTTCCGATTCATCCGCAGGGAGTTTTCAATGTCCGGTTTCGATATTTTCGCGATTGCGTTTGTTCTGCTTGTCGTTCTTACGCTCTTTGCCGGTGTCAAAACGGTGTCGCAAGGCTACGACTGGACGATCGAGCGGTTCGGCAAATATACCCGCACGCTGGGACCGGGCCTCAATATCATCATTCCCTATTTCGATCGCGTCGGCCGCAAGGTGAACATGATGGAGCAGGTGATTGAAATTCCGCAGCAGGAGGTCATCACCAAGGACAACGCCACCGTCACCGTGGACGGCGTCACCTTCTACCAGGTGTTTGATGCGGCCAAGGCAAGTTACGAGGTCTCCAATCTCAATCAGGCCATCGTGACGCTAACCATGACCAACATCCGCTCGGTGATGGGCTCGATGGATCTTGATCAGGTGCTCTCGCATCGCGATGAGATCAACGAGCGGCTGCTGCGCGTGGTCGACGCTGCGGTCTCGCCCTGGGGCGTCAAGGTCAACCGTATTGAGATCAAGGACATCGTGCCTCCGCACGATCTCGTCGAAGCGATGGGCCGTCAGATGAAAGCGGAACGTGTCAAGCGCGCGGACATCCTTCAGGCGGAAGGCCAGCGCCAATCCGAAATCCTGCGCGCCGAGGGCGCCAAGCAGTCGCAAATCCTTCAGGCTGAAGGACGCCGCGAAGCGGCTTTCCGCGACGCCGAGGCGCGTGAGCGTGCGGCTGAAGCCGAGGCGAAAGCCACGCAAATGGTCAGCAATGCCATTGCCAGCGGCGACGTGGCCGCGCTGAACTACTTCATCGCCGACAAATATATCAAGGCGTTCGGCCAACTCGCCGAATCTCCAAACCAGAAGATCATCATGCTGCCGATGGAAGCGACCGGGATGCTGAGTTCTCTCGCGGGAATTGGCGAGATCGCCAAGGCGACCTTCGGCGATGGCGGATCGGCTTCCGCACCGCGCCGACCGCCGACCGTGCCGAACACCAATTCACCGAAGTCTACAACGTGAAGGGTTGCATCGGATGGTAGACCTTCTGTCGAAACTCGGGATTTGGAACTGGCTGATCCTCAGCGTCGTGCTGATGGCGATCGAGACGTTCGCGCCCGGTGTGTTCATGCTGTGGCTTGGGCTCGCCGCGTTGATCGTCGGGCTGCTGTCGTTCGGCGTCGCATGGTCGTGGCAGGCGCAAATCATCATTTTCGCGGCATTGTCGATCGCGATGGTGCCGTTATGGCGATATTACTCCGGGCGGAATGCAGGTACGACTGACAAACCGTTCCTCAACAAGCGCGCAGAAGGCCTGATCGGACGCGTCTTCACGCTCGAGAAGCCGATTGTCGATGGCATCGGCACGGTGCGGATCGACGATACGGTCTGGCGTGTCTCGGGGCCGGACGCCGCGTCCGGCAGCCGCGTCAGGATCGTGCAAGCCGATGGGGCGAGCCTGCGTGTGGAGCCGGCCTAGACGCGTCATTTCGGCTTTCCGGCTTTGCTCCATTTGTCCGCGAAATGGTGCAGCGGCATGAACGTGCCCAGCAGTTCTTTGCCCAGCGTTGTCAGGCGATAGCCGCCGGCGTCGAGCTTCTCGACGAAACCGGCTTCGCGCAGTTCGGCCAGCCGGGCCTGAATCACTGTGGGTGACGCGTCGTCACACGCTGCGCGCAACTCGCGCGAGGTCAGCGCCTGATCGCGCATCTCCCAGACAATTCTCAGTGTCCAGCGCCGGCCCAGAAGATCGAGCAATACCATGATCGGGCGGCCTGATTTGGAGCCGCGCGCTGGCTTGATTCGGTCCGCTGGAATCGGTTTTCGGGTCACGAATGGCCTCTTGCCTCGCGCTATTAAAAATGTAGCATATCGCTATCATTATTGTAGCATAGGAGTTGGAGATGTCACGGATCGCGCCGCTGGAGCCGCCTTACGCACCGGAGATTCAGAGCCAGTTCGACGCGATCATGCCGCCGGGTATCCCGCCGTTGGTGCTGTTTCGCACCGTCGCGACCAGCGAGCGCGCCTACAAGAAGTTTCGCAATGGCAGCCTGCTGGATCGAGGCCCACTGACGCTCCGGGAGCGGGAGATCGTCATTGATCGCACCTGCGCGCTGACACGCTGCGAATACGAATGGGGTGTTCATGTCACGATTTTTGCAGGCCCGGCGCATCTGACCGATGAGCAGGTCCGCGCTACGGTGCTCGAACCCGCCGATGCCGCATGCTGGACGGAGGCCGAACAGGCACTGATCGCAGCCGTCGATGCCCTGCACTCCAACGCAACGTGGAGCGGCAACGAGTTCGAGGGGCTCAAGGCACACTACAGCGAAGTTCAGATCCTGGAGATCATCCAGCTCTGCGGTTTCTATCGGACGGTTTCGTATTTTGCCAACGCGCTGGATCTGCCCCTCGAGCCCAGCGTGGCGCGATTCCCGCAGAAATAGACTGCGGCGTTACGCGACACCTGCACGCAGAATATCGTGCAGGTGCACGATGCCGACCGGCTTCTTTCCGTCAGTGACGATCAGCGCGGTGATTTTCGACGCGTTGAGGATCTCCAGCGCCTCGCTGGCGAGCAGGTCGGGGCTGATGGTCTTCGGATTTTTTGTCATGACGTCGTCGACAATGGCAGTCATCAGGTCGGGCCGCATGTGACGGCGCAAATCACCGTCGGTGACGATGCCGGCGATCTCGCCGCGCGCATCGATGATGCCCACACAGCCGAAGCCCTTCGACGTCATCTCAACCAGCGCGTCGGACATCTTGGTGCCGAGCGGCTTCACCGGGACCGCGCTGTCCTTGTGCATCAGGTCGCGCACGAATTTCAGCATCGCGCCCAGTTTGCCCGAAGGATGCAGCGCGCTGAAATCGAGCGCGGTGAACCCGCGGCTCTCCAGCAGCGCGACGGCGAGTGCGTCGCCGAGCGCGAGCTGCATCAGCGACGACGTCGTCGGCGCGAGATTGTGCGGGCAGGCCTCGCGGGCCTTCGGCAGCGTCAGCACGATGTCGGCGGCAGCGCCCAGCGTTGAGTCCGCCTCGGACGTCACCGCGATCAGCCCGATGCGGAAGCGGCGCGAGTAATTGATGAGGTTCTTCAGTTCGGCGGTCTCGCCGGACCACGACAGCGCGAGGATAACGTCGTCGGCGGTGATCATGCCGAGGTCGCCGTGGCTGGCTTCGGCTGCGTGAACGAAGAAGGCGGGGGTGCCGGTGGAGGCGAAGGTCGCCGCCATTTTCTTGCCGATGTGGCCGGACTTGCCGAGCCCCGTCACGATCAGGCGGCCCTTGGCCTCGCGAACCCGCGCGACGGCGGCATCGAATGCGGGTCCGAGATCGGATTGCAGGGCGGTCGCCAGCGCGGTGACGCCGCTTGCCTCGGCGTCGAGCGTGCGCAACGCGGATTCGATCGCAGCCGAAACGGCGCGAGTCGCGGAAGGGGTCGCTGTCCGCGATTTTGAGCTGGCCATCACAGGTTCCAATTGAGCGGGGAGGGAGCGCCGTGCGCGCTTCGATCCGGGGAGTTTACCTAGCACATCGAAGCCGATGATGCGACGCGGTCCGGCCCTCGCAACGGCCCGTTAACCATAATTGTTTTAACTCTGTTAACGGCGTTTTTCCAGCGCCGCCGGCGGCGTTTCGTCCGCAATTAACTGAAGTTGTTGGTTTTTCGGCGCGGCCCCGAGTGGCTTTCTGGGGCCGGGAGATGAGTGGAAGTGCAAGGCTCGCAGCAACCTGTCCGGTTGTGGAACCATCGCTGGCGTGCGCCCCAATGGCGTGCGCTGCCGGTGTGCGTTCTGCTGGCCGTGTGGCACCCGGCAGCGGCGGTCGCACAGACGCTGACTCCTGACATGCTGAGCCCCACGCAGGGCGGGTTCGCTCCGCGTGACCAGTCGCTGCTGCGCCGGACTGCGCAGGCGGACGATGACTCGCTCCGGCGCGATGCGCGGGCGCCGTCGCGGATCGGCGCGATCCCGACCTATGGCATTCCGCCTGCGTCCGGCGCATCGGACAGCGGCTTCGATTCGCTCAATCGCGTGCGGAAGAAGCCGAAGCTTTATCCCGGCGCACCGAAGCCGAAGTTCGTCGGTCCAGGCAACCCGTCGCCGTCCACACCACGCGCACGAGTCGCCGCGCAGGTGTCGCCGTCAGTGGCCGGGACGTTTCCCGGCCAGCCGCCGCGCCGCCGCCTGAGGCCCGACGACGATCCGTTCGCCAATGTCGGCTTCCACACCGGCGTATTTCTCACCAAGGCTGCGGTCGAACTCTGGGGTGGCTACAGCACCAATCCCGGCCGTATCAGCCAGCCGAAAGGCTCGGGGTTCTACACGATCGCGCCGGAGTTGCTGATCGCGTCGGACTGGGAGCGCCATTCGCTGATCGCCGATCTGCGCGGCTCCTTCACCGGCTACGCCACGACCTTTCCGCCTGGCATCGTCGGGCCTTCGCCGGTGCCGACCAACATCAACGCGCCGGCCTTCAACGGCAGGATCAACGGCCGTATCGACGTCACGCGCGACACCCGCATCAACACCGAACTGCGCATGCGGGTCTTTACCGACAATCCGGGTTCGCCGAACATCCAGATGGGCCTCGCGAAATACCCGCTGGCGACAGCGATTGGCGGCACCGCGGGCATCGAGCACGATTTCAACCGCCTGCAGGTTTCGGTCGCGGGCCTCGCCGATCGCACGACGTATCAGCAGTCGATGCTCACCGACGGTTCGAGCACAACCAACGACGACCGCAACTACAACCAGTTCGGTGGGCTCACGCGCGTCAGCTACGACCTGATGCCCGGCCTCAAGCCGTTCGGCGAGGTGGGGGCCGACACCCGCCTTCACGATGTGAAGTTTGACCGGGCCGGCTATCAGCGCGATTCCAACGGTGGCTATGTGAAGGCCGGCTCCTCGTTCGAATTCTCGCGGCTGCTGACCGGCGAGGCGGCGGTCGGCTATTCGCTGCGCACCTATCAGGACCCGCGTCTCTCCGACATGAAGGGCCTCTTGACCAGCGCATCGCTGATCTGGACCGCATCCGGGCTGACCACGGTGCGGTTCGACGCAACCTCATCCATCGGTGAGACCACGCTGCCCGGCGTCTCCGGCGTGATTTCCCGCGATTACGCGTTGCAGGTTGATCATGCATTTCGCCGCTGGCTGATCGGCACCGCGAAGGTCGGCACCGGCACATCGGACTACGACGGCACGCGGTTCGACAGGCGCTACTTCGTGGAAGGCGATCTGGTCTACAAGCTGTCGCGCACGTTCCAGATCAAGGCGCAGGTGCGCCACGACTGGCTGGACAGTTCGGTCGGCGCCAACTCCGCCGCCACGGTGGTGATGCTCGGCATTCGCGTACAGCGGTAGCAGCATGCCGTCGGATTGCAGGCTTGGTCCAATCGTATTTAATCCGGAAATATTTCTTTAACTCCGAACCATATGAAGCGGATCATCTAAAGACCACCGCAACGAATTACGGCGCATCTAGGCACACTTGGGGAACAGTGTGCGATGTGGTTTCGACGGCCAAAGGATCAGGCAGCCCGACCGGGGCGGATATCGGCAAAGCTGCTGATATGGTGTTCGATCGCGACGATTGTCGGCTTTTCAGCCGTCTGCGGCAGCGTGATGTTCGACATGCGCCGCGGCGAACAGGCACTGGCGCTTCAGACCATGGAGAACCTCGCCACCACCATCGATTCCGACATCAGCCGCAACGTCGAGCTTTACGATCTGTCGCTGCGCAATGTCGCAAGCAACATGGTCGAACCCGAACTGGCTGGCATCAGCAAGCGGCTGCTCCATCTCATCCTGTTTGATCATGCGGCCACCGCGAAGCACTTCGGGACGATCCAGGTGTTCGACGCCGCGGGCAATCTCCTTCACGATTCCGGGACGTTCGATGCGACGCCGGAGAACCGCGCCGACGAGGATTACTTCCGCGTCCATCGTGACAATTCTGATGCCGGCCTGTTCATCGATCGTCCGGGCCAGTATCGCGGAGCCTATTCGGTGGTGCTGAGCCGCCGGATTACGGGCAAGGACGGGGCATTTCTCGGGGCGGTCGTCGGTTCCTTGCGGTTCAGCTATTTCCACGATCTGTTCGGGCGCCTCACTCTTGCACCGCAGGACGTCATCGCCGTGCTGCGTCACGACGGCGTGGTCATCATGCGCACGCCCTTCGATCTCGACGTGATCGGCAAGGACCTGGGTCAAGGCCACGGTGTGCAGCGCCTGTTCGTTGAGCAGAGCGGATCGTTTTCCGGATCTGGCGCGGTGGATCCGATCGATCGGCTTTACACGTGGCGCGACAGCAGCCGCCCGCTCGTTGTGGTCGTGGGGAAGTCCTGGACCGATATTTTCGCGATCTGGCGCAGGCAGGCGTTTCGGGTCGGCGGGATCATGCTGGCGCTGATCGCGTTTGTCACCGGCGCGACAATGATCATTGTGCGGGAAATCAAGCGGCGCGAACGCGCCGAAGACAAGCTCGAGGGGCTTGCGACGACAGATGCCCTGACCGGTCTCAGGAACCGCCGCAAGTTCGATCAGGTCATTGTGCAGGAATGGCTGCGTGCGCACCGCTGTCAGGAGCCGCTTGCGCTGTTGATGATCGATGCCGACCACTTCAAGACCTACAACGATATGTTCGGGCATCAGGCCGGCGATCAGTTGCTGGTGCGGATCGCAGGCAGCATTGCGGGAGCAGCGCAGCGCTCGGGCGATTGCGCCGCGCGATACGGCGGCGAGGAATTCGCCGTGCTGCTGTCCGGTCTTTCGGTGGATGCGGCATTGGCTGTCGGGGAAAACATCCGAACAAACGTGGAAATGCTGTCCGCGGACAAATGGGCCACCACCGTCAGCATCGGTGTGGCGAGCATCGTGCCGAATGCATCGCTGCAGCCGACAGACCTGGTCGAAGCGGCCGACAAGGCGCTGTATGAGGCCAAATCGCGCGGGCGCAATCAATCGGTGGCAACGCAGAGAGAGAATCTGTCGCGCGTCGCGTAACGGATTCAATTTTCAAACAGCATGCGCGTGTGGGGCTTGCCCCGTTCGCGCGAACGAAAGCCACGCGCGCTCGTTCTCGCGCATCGCGCGAGGTGAGCTTTTGGTTCTGCCCCTAAAGCATGAGGGGCATGGAGCGCCGCGAGGCGCAAATGTGTTGTTTCGCTTCCCGTGCGAAGGGAAGCGCGTCGCCTCACGGCGCTCCATTCGCGGCGATTTTGGGCGAGGGGAGCGTGCTTCCGGGACAGGACAGGCGCGACACGCGCCTCGATCCGGCTGGCTTTCGCCGGCCTTCATCCTGTCCGCGTCCAGCTCTCGATGAGCAGAGCCACATAGTTGGCCCGGACGCTGACCCCAGCCTCCCGGACGACATGGCTGCGAACCATGCGCGCGGGCGCCGCATCCTGCTCCGCTTCAAAAGCGCCCTCGAGAAGCGCCCCTCACGAACGGGACTGTAGGAATATAATCACAATATCGGGAAATGTCAAGACCGCTGGGCACCAACATGCTTGACGCCTGGCTGGTTCGCCTGTATTCAACCAAAAGGTTGTTAACTGATAGGTTGAATATAGGCCTCCGATGGCTCAAGACCGGCTTTCCTCGACACTCTTTGCCCTCGCGGACCCAACCCGGCGGGGCATCCTGGCGCGGCTGGCGACCGGCGATGCCACGGTGACTGAACTGGCCGAGCCTTACGACATGAGTCTGGCGGCGGTGTCCAAGCATCTGAAGGTGCTGGAAACGGCCGGGCTGATCTCGCGCGGGCGCGAGGCCCAATGGCGGCCCTGCCATCTCGAGGCGGCGCCGCTCGCGGACATTTCCGAGTGGGTGGAAGGCTATCGGCGGTTCTGGGACCGCAGCCTCGATCACCTCGCCGACTACCTGAAGACCATGAAGAAGCCCGGCTCCGATTCCTCCGGCGTCTGAGTGTTTGCGAACCCGCCTCAAATCGTCACGAAGGTCATGAAAGGAAACCCCATGAGTGCAAGCGTAGAAGCTAACTCCGTTACGGAAGCGGTGATCCTGATGAGCCGCATGTTCGATGCGCCACGGGATCTTGTCTGGGAGACCATGACCGATCCGAAACACGTGTCGCAATGGTGGGGTGGGCCGGGCTTCACCAATCCGGTCTGCGAGATGGACGTTCGCCCCGGCGGCAAATGGCATCACGTCATGCGTACCCCGGACGGTCAGCAGTTCACCTTCAACTTCATCTTTGTGGAAGTGGTCCGGCCGGAGCGGCTGGTCTGGCAGGACGTCAATCACGGCAAGGCACAAGGCGGCCCGCCGACCTGCGTCAACATCGTGACGTTCGAGGATCACGGCCAGCAGACCAAGTGGAAACTGGTGGCGCGGTTCAATTCGATCGCCGAGCGCGATTTCGCCGCCCAGATGGGCTTCAGCGACATGATCAGCGTCAGCACCGATCGTCTCGCCGCTCATCTGCAAACGCTTTGAGCGTTAGCTTCGGCCGAAGGCGTCCGGAGGTGCGTTGCCGCCGGCGTTTTCGCGCCGGTGCTGAATGTGGGTAAACCGGGTGGGCCTCTTGACAGCGCGATCCCGCAAAGAACAAATAAAGAACATGAAAATCACGCCGCGACTGCCGGACCATATGTCCCGGCCGGGCGGGTTCTCTGCCAGCATCGGGGATGCCATCATGTTTACACCGGCCACGCAGAAAGACATCGACCGTTACGACCGCGCTGTCGACAGCGCGATCGCCACCTGTGGCGGCGATCTTCGCGGCGCGCTCAAGGCGCTGATCATCGCCAACGAATATCTGGAGGAGGAATTGCGGCAGGTGCTGGACGATGTGTCCGCGCATGCTGTGATCGCGATGCCGCGGCGGGATGTGGCCTAGCATCGGCAAGAAGCGATCGGGGGCGATTTCACCGCACGTCGTCCCCGCGAAAGCGGGGACGACGCTGTTGTCACATCAAGGCTCGTGCAGCATGCGCGAAAGCGCGCCTACTTCATCAGTTCCTTCGCCAGCGCCATGTACATCGGCAGCGAGACCGGATCGTTGGCGGCGTTGGCCGCCATCGGATGCGAGGCGTAGCGGGCGATCACCATCTCTGCGGTCGGATCGACATACACGCTCTGGCCGTAGATGCCGCGCGCCATGTAGGCGTTATGCTCGTTGTGGGTGATCCACCACATGTCGCGATAGGACCAGCCCTTCAGCAGTGCGTAACCGGCCTTGGCGAAGTCCTCCTTCTTGCCGCCTTGCGCCACGTCGGCGACGGCGGCTTCAGGAATCACCTGCTGGCCGTTGAACTTGCCCTTGTTGCGCATCATTTCGCCGAAGCGTGCGAGATCGCGCAGCCCGGTGTTGAGGCCGCCGCCGCCGGATTCCGTTCCGACGCTGTCGACCATGAAGTAACCGTCATGCTCCGCGCCGAGCTTCGACCAGATTTCCGACGACAGCAGGTCCGCCAGCGACTGGCCTGAGGCGCGCTTGACGATCCAGGCCAGCACTTCGGCGTTCGCCGTCTTGTAGGCAAAGGCCTGGCCGTGCTCGCCTTCCTTGTTCAGCTTGACGAGGAAGTCGTAAAAGCTGCGCGGCCCCTGATAGCCGGGGGCGATCGGCATCATGCCGCCGGCGCGGGCGTAGTCGAACACTTCGGCATTCGGATCGGAATAGTTTTCCGAGAACTTCACGCCGATGGTCATATCCATCACCTGGCGCACGGTGGCGTCGCCATAGGCCGTGTCTTTCAGTTCGGGCACGTACTTGGTGACGGGCGCTGCGGGATCGAGTTTGCCGTTGGCCGCGAGCACCGCCGCCAGCGTGCCGACGAAGGACTTCGTCACCGAGAATGCGATGTGCGGCAGCTGCGGGCTGCCTTCGCCGAAATACTTTTCGAAGACGATCTTGCCCTTGTGCAGCACGACGATGCCGTCGGTATAGGTCAGCTGCATCGCGTCGTTGAAGGTGATCGGCTTGCCGTCCATGGTGGTGATGGCGACGCCGCCGAGATCGCGTTCGGCGCGCGGCAGCGGCACCACCGGTGCTTCGCCGCGCGACACCGCCGCGGTCGGCACCAGTTCGCGGAAGTGGCTGAACGACCAGCGGGTGTTCGGAAAACGTGACGACGAGCCGTCGATAAAGCGGATGGTCTTGTCCGGGGGCGGCGGAAAGCCCTGCATCATGCCGAGCGTCTTCGGATCGGTCTGCGCTGCTGTCGGAAGCGGCTGGGCGGTTTGCGCATCCACTCCGGTGGAAGGAATCATGTTCACCCCCGTGAGCGTGAGCAGGGCGACAGCATATCGTGCGGCATGCGTGCGGATGGTGGCACTCATCATGGCATTTCCCCGGTGGTCGTTTTTTGTTTCGCCTTGCGGCGATGCGCGGAGCCTAGCCGAGCGCCCCATCGCAAACCATAGGTATTGCAGTATTGCATCAACAAAAAACCGCGAGACATTCGTCTCGCGGTTTTGGTGATCGTTCAGGACTTGCGGGCCAACTTACGGGCAAGGATAGCGGTTGCCGTTGTTGTTCAGGTAGGTGCCCGACGCCGGATCGTAGGAGCGATAGCGCTGCGAACAGTAAGCGTGGTTCTGTTGCGCCTGTGCCTGCGAAGCGGCAATCGCGCCGCCGATCACTGCACCCGCGGCGAGACCGAGGCCGACGCCCGCAGCAGTGCCGCCATAGCCGTATCCGTGGCGATGATGGTGGCCGTATCCATGGTGACCATGGCCATGACCATGGCGGCGAACGGGATAATACTGCACGCTCTCGACGTTGCTTGAGGTTGAAGCCACGCCAGACAGCAGCGTGTTGCTCATCAGCGGCGCCGCGGCTGCGGGCTGCGAGACGGCAAGGGCTGTCGAGCCGGCAAGCAGCGCGGCTGCGAGAAGTTTTCCAGTTCGCATATCTATTCCTTTAGTTTGGATCGAGAATTTCGGGTGGATTGATCATAACTCATCGCGGTGCGGAAAGTTTCCCACGATCGCTTACACTTTCCGAAGTATTAATGTCGGTATCTTGGCGAGCGCCGGTATCTTGGTGGGGAATTGTTGCAGCCGTTCGTGCTGCGAGTCATTCTTCACGCTCCCGCACGGCGCGGCGATCCTTGATCACGCCGATCGTCACGCCCAGGCGCTCGATTTTGCCGATGACCTTTCCGGCAAGGATACGGTCGCAGTTCATGTGTGTCGGCGCGATGTAGAAATCGGCGAGACGCCAGTCATGCATCCTGAGCCATTGCAGGTTCGGACGTGCATACTCTTCATAAGAGACGCGCTCGCCGCAAACGGCGACACGATAGGTGTTGGTCTTCGCTGTGGCGGGCTCGGTGCGGTCGAGGAAATCGTGCAGCTCCTCCACCGCCTCGGGCATGATGTTGACCCAGTAATCGGTGACGAAGCGCCGCGACGCGCCTTCCAGTCCGCCGACGAGCTGATTGTAGTAGAGATACTCATAGGGATGCAGGTGATACAGTTTGCCAGCCGTCCAGGTGTATCCCGTGGAGACGATGGCGAGCCAGACGATCATGGTGCCGCGATGCAGCCGCGCCAGCGCGCTGATCGAGGCGCTGAGGCCGACGCCGGCGAGAATTGCAATCGGCGGAAACACGAACAGGAAATGGCGCCAGCCGTCGAGCGCCGGTCCCTCGGTGATGACCTGACACGCCACCGGGAAAATCGCGGCGAACGCAATCAGCCCGAGTTCGCGGCGGCGCGCACCGCTGATGCCGCCGATGCGTTCCGGCAGCAGGAGCAGTGCGAGCGCAAGCAGCGTTCCGCCGAGCGTCAGCAGCGGCAGCCGGATCGCGATGTAGGTGGGCACGTAGTAACGCGGCACGTCGGCCATCTCGTAGACCTTGCCGAACAGGATCGTGCGGATGTGATAGTGGAAGTCGTTGAACGACAGCAGACCGCGGATCGGATTGAGCGGCGACAGCGCCGCCCATGGCCACGCCGCGATCATGATGACATAGGCGATCAGCAGCGCGGGCAGGAACCACAGGGCCGATCGCATCACGAACCGCGTGCGCTCCTGCCAGTGGCCGATCACCGGGCGGGGCACACTCAGCAGAATGGCGAGACCGGCATATCCGATCAGCAGCAGGCTGAGCGACCTGATGCCGAGCGCGGCGCCGGTCATGACGCCGAATCCGATCACGTCGCGCATCCGCGGCACCGGCAGATCGCGGGTGGCGCGGATCAGGAAATACATCGCGCCGGCCATGAAGGCGGCCAGCGGAATGCCCTTGGTGTGGTTGAACATGCCGCCGTACCACGAGCCACACAGCACCAGCGCCACGATGGTGAAGAAGGCGGCGCGCGGGTTTGCGATCAGCCGCGCCGTGGCGGCCGCAGCGCCGATGCCGCCGATGCCGATCAGTGCGCACAGCAGATGGCGCAGTTCGTACTGATCGACGGGCAGGATCTGCGCCAGACCGAGCGCGGCGATGTCGAACAGTCCGCCGTAGAGATAGAGGTTGTCGAGCTTGAACAGCGACTGGTCGGTGAAGCCGCTCTTGTAGTAGGCGATGATCAGCTCGCCGTAGCGATGCTGCACGCCCTCGTCGTTGGAGATCGCGTAGTTCTGGAAGGTCCACAGCGCGACAACGACAAGCGCGGCCAGCGCGGCGCAGGAAGCCAGGTCAAATGCGTTGCGCCGGCTGAGCCACTGCGCATAGCGCTTCAGCCGCTCGCCGAGACCGGCGCCAGCGAGATCGCGGCCGGAAAGATCCAGCCCGCCACTTGTGGAATCGGTCATCCCCCGGCGTTCCTCAGCCCACCTATCTGGCGCGCGTCCGCTGTTGCAGCTCTCCGCTCGCCATGCCCCCACGGCGAAGCCAGCCCTTTCGGCCTGCTTGGGAACGACCATAGGTGTTGAAAAGGCACCTGCTCAAGGAAATTGCATTTTGCGATGCGAAAGAGGGCACCAGCAAAAAGTATTAGACCACCACCGTTAACCGTTTCGCCGCGCGGGTAATGCCGGTGTAGAGCCAGCGGGCGCGGCTGTCCTGAAAGGCGAAGCTCTCGTCGAACAGCACGACGTCGTTCCACTGCGAGCCTTGTGACTTGTGCACCGTCAGCACGTAGCCGTAATCGAACTCGTCGTAGGGGCGGCGCTGCTCCCACGGAATGTCCTCGATGCCGCCGCTGAAGCAATCCTGCCGCACCGAAACCTTGGTGACCTTCGCGCCGAATTCCTCGTCAGGCGAAAGCCGCATGGTGAGAATTTTCGATTTCGACGGCGTGCGCGATTTCACGCGCCACAGGCCGCCGTTGAACAGCGCCTTCTTGCGGTTGTTGCGCAGGCAGACCAGCTTGTCGCCCGCCACCGGCAACGGATCCTCGATGTTCTGTTTCTGCCGCACCCGCATGTTGTAGGCGCGGCGGGTGTTGTTCCGGCCGACCAGAACCTGATCCGCCGCCATCACCCGATCCGGATCGAGCGCATCACGCCGCACCACTTCAGACTCACCGAAGGTGCCGAGATCGAGCGACCGGCCTTCGCGCACCGCCATCGACATTCGCACGATCGGATCGTCCTGCGCCTGACGGTGAACCTCGGTGAGCATCGCGTCCGGTTCGGCATCGGTGAAAAAGCCGCCGCCCTGGATCGGCGGCAACTGCGCCGGATCGCCCAGCACCAGCAGCGGGCAATCGAACGACATCAGGTCACGGCCCAATTCCGCGTCCACCATCGAACATTCGTCGATGACGATCAGCTTGGCCTTGGAGGCGGGCGCGTCGTCCCACAGCTCAAAGCTCGGCTGCTCTTCGCCGGATTCGCGGGTGCGGTAGATCAGCGAATGAATCGTGGAAGCGTTGTCGCAGCCCTTGTTGCGCATGACCAGCGCCGCCTTGCCCGTGAAAGCGGCGAACTTCACGTTGCCGTTGACGCCGTCCGCGATATGCCGCGCCAGCGTGGTCTTGCCGGTTCCGGCATAGCCGAACAGCCGGAATACCGGCGGCGTGCCATTCCTGCCTGGCTTGGCCTTGAGCCAGTCGGCGACGGCGCGGAGCGCCTGATCCTGATGCGGCGTAAAGGTGGTCATCGTGATGTGGTGAATACTTTATATGAAGTGAGCCGCAAGCGCGGGCACATGTGCATAGCTGACTCGCAGCTGGTGCGATGGCAAATAATGCGGCGATTCACGGTGAAACATCCGTCGCAATCGCCGCCGCTTCTCATATATGGTTCGGCCTGCAAGGTCCAAATCAACCGGTGGGCTCATGGAACGTTTTTTTCTGCAGATCGCCACGGCGTTCAGCGCGCTGGTGCTGCTTGGGCTGGGCCTGTCCGGTGTGGTCCTCGGCGTGCAGTTCATGCACGGTGTCGGCACGATCACGGTCGACAACTACTTCCGGCTTCTGTCGGGCATGATGGCGGGAATGGGCGTCGTTCTTCTGCTCTCGATCCTCCACGTCGAACGTTACCGCGAGCGGTTCGGGATTTTGACGTTCATGATCGTTCTGGGCGGTCTGGCGGAACTCTATTCGGTGACGCTGCATGGCATTCCGAGCGTCGGGAGCATGTTCGGCATGTTCATGACATTGATCTACGCGCCGCTGCTCTGGCTGCTGCAACGTCATGTCGCCAGACGCGCGGCACTGCATCCGCATTGATGCACGATGATTGTCCTCAAACGCATTGTCATCACTCTCGTCATCGCCTTCATTGCGGTGGTGTTCGGTCTGTTCGCCTACAATTTCTATCTGCGTTTCACCGCGGGTGACGATCCCGCGCCGCCGGTGATCTATGAACGCTCCGACCGGCCATCCCGCGCCTGAGCGTGCGGCGCGACGCGGGTTGCGTCACGGCAGTCCGTTTCTGTAAGTTGACGCCGCGACAGCCTGCGCAATGCCGGCGATGAGGGTGTCCCTCATGCAAAACAACAATAAACGGGGAGACGCCGTCATGACTTCTGCTTCAGGTACGTTCGATTTCACGCCGCTGCTGGCCACGGGCCTGCCGCCTGCGGCCGCGAGATGGAACGGCTTTCCCAAGTACAATTTCGTCGGCGGCAACAACGACGCCGATCAGGTTCCGGTGGATCGGCTGCTGGCGGCGTCGACGGCGGTGCTGACGCGGGAAGGCGCGACGCTTGCGACCTATGGCCTGAACAGCGGGCCGCTCGGCTATCGCCCGCTGCGCGAATTTCTGGTCGGCAAGCTGAAGCGCGATGCCGGCATCACCTGCACCGCGGATGAAATCCTGATTACGTCGGGTTCGCTGCAGGGCCTCGATCTGGTCAACGGTCTCCTCACGTCGCCGGGCGACACCGTGCTGATCGAGCAGGAGTGCTATCAGGGATCGATCACGCGGCTGGTGCGGCGTGGCGTCAATATCGTCGGCATTCCGCTCGATGGCGACGGGATGCGCGTCGATGCGGTGGCGTCCGCGCTCGCAGACCTCAAGAGCAAAGGTATCCGGCCGAAATACATCTACACCATCCCGACGGTGCAGAATCCCACCGGCACCATTATGAGCGAACAGCGCCGCGCCGAACTGCTGAAGCTGTCGGAAGCGTATGGCGTGCCAATTTTCGAGGACGATTGCTACGCGGACCTGATCTGGAACGGACAGCGCCCGCCCGCGCTCTATGCGATGAACAAGGCGGGCGGCGTGATCCATATCGGTTCGTTCTCCAAGTCGGTCGCGCCGGCGTTGCGCGTCGGTTACATCGTCGCGCCGTGGGAGGTGCTGTCGCGCATCCTGCCGATCAAGACCGATGCCGGCTCTGGCGCGCTGGAGCAGATGGTGCTGGCGGAGTTCTGCGCCGCGCATTTCAGCGATCATGTGCCCAAGCTGGCGCGCGGTCTCCGCCTGAAGCTGGAGGCGATGATGGAGGCGTTGGCCGAACAGTTCGGCACGGCGGCGGAATTCGACGATCCGCCGGGCGGCATTTTTCTCTGGGTCAAACTGCCGGACAATGTCGATACGCTGAAGCTCTATCAGGCGGCGCTGGCGTCCGGCATTGCGATCAATCCGGGCACCGAATGGTCGGTCAACGCCGTGCACAGCAAGAGCCGCTTGCGGCTGTGTTTCGCCAGTCCGTCGGTGCAGGAAATCCGCGACGGCGTTGCCGCGCTGGCCGAGGTCTGCCGCAAGGAATTCGGCGTGCCCAGCCGCAGCGCGAATGTGGAACGGAGCAAGAGCTGGTGATCCGGTTCTGACATTCGTACCACGCTTTTCGCGGGCACTTTTACGAATGTCAGAACCGAAGGATCACCAGAAATTATAATTTACCAGTGTCCTTTCGTATCCGACGTTCGCTCGGGAAGGCGCTGCGAGTGAAGCGAACGTCGGATACGGGGCACTAGTGTCATGATGCAGAAGATTCTGGTTGGCTTGATCGCCACGATTGGTTCGTTCGTCGCGTTGATCCTGCTGCAGCCGTCCGACTATCGCGTCTCGCGAACCATGGTTATGTCCGCGCCTGCGCCGGATATTTTCGCGCAGATCGATAATTTCCATCGTTGGCAGGCATGGTCGCCGTGGGCGAAGCGCGATCCGGCGGCGAAGGCCTCGTTCGATGGACCCGCAAGCGGCAAGGGCGCGGTGTTCGCGTGGTCGGGCAATAACGAGGTGGGCGAGGGGCGCATGACGCTGACGGAAAGCCGTCCCGGCGAGAGCGTGACAATCAAGACCGATTTCGTGAAGCCGTTCGTCGGCACCAGCTATTCGGATTTTTCATTGAAGCCCGACGGCAGCGGCACCTCCGTGTCCTGGACGATTTCCGGCCAGAACGATTTCATCGCCAAGGCGATTTGCCTTTTCGTCAGCATGGACAAGGTTCTGGGCGGCGAGATGGAAAAGGGTCTCGCCGGCATCAAGCAGCTGGTGGAAGCGGACACAAAAAAGCCGGCGAAAAACTAAATTTTGCGCCGGCTCGTTGTCGTCAGTGGTTTGTATCAGGCCGCCGCAACGCCGCGCAGTTCGCCTGAACCCGGCGGTGGGATCGGCTGGCCGTCGTCAGCATATTCGTTGAGCTTATTGCGCAGCGTGCGGATCGAGATGCCGAGAATGTTGGCGGCATGGGTGCGGTTGCCGAGGCAATGCTTCAGCGTCTCGAGGATCAGATCGCGTTCGACGTCGGCCACGGTGCGGCCGACCAGTGCACGCGTCACCTGCTCGGCGGCGAAGGTCGCATGCGCCACCGCGGGCGGCGTCTTGGTCAGATCGAGCCGGTCGCCGTCGGGCGAGAGAATGGCATCGGCGCCGATTTCATCGCCGCTCGCCATCAGCACCGCACGGTGCATGGTGTTTTCAAGCTCGCGGACGTTGCCCTGCCAGCGGTTGGTGGTGAGCACGCGCCGTGCGTCCGCGGAAATCGGCCGCAGCGGCACGCCGTTGGCGTCGGCATACTTCTTGGCGAAATGCTGTGCCAGTTCGAGAATGTCGGCGGGGCGGTCGCGTAGCGCGGGGATCTTCAGGTTCACGACGTTCAGGCGGAACAGCAGGTCTTCGCGGAATTTTCCTTCCTTGACGGCGTCGGCGAGGTTGCGGTTCGAGGTCGCGATGATGCGGATGTCTACCGGCACCGGACGGGTGCCGCCGACGCGGTCGATCACGCGCTCCTGAATCGCGCGCAACAGCTTCGATTGCAGGCGCACGTCCATTTCGGAAACTTCGTCCAGCAGCAGCGTGCCGCCGGTGGCTTCCTCGAACTTGCCGATGCGGCGCGCGATGGCGCCGGTGAACGAGCCCTTCTCGTGGCCGAACAGTTCGGACTCCAAAAGATGTTCCGGGATCGCGGCGCAGTTGATCGAGATGAACGGCTTCCGCGCGCGGTTTGAACGGGTATGGACATAGCGCGCCAGCACTTCCTTGCCGGTGCCGGATTCGCCGGTGATCATCACCGAGGCGTCGGAGCCCGCGATCTGCTGGGCCAGCTTCACAACCTTGGCCATGGCGTCGTCGCGGTAGATCAGGTCGCGCGAGTCGTTGGCGACGGCGGCGAGCACCGCGGCGATCAGTTCCGGATCGGGCGGCAGCGGGATGTATTCCTTCGCGCCGGCATGAATGGCGGCGACCGCGGCGCGCGCATCGGTGGTGATGCCGCAGGCGACGATGGGAACGTGGATGTGTTCGGCTTCCAGCCGGATCACCAGATCGCGGATGTCGAGAGCGACATCGACCAGCAGCAGGTCGGCGCCCTTGCCGCCGCGCACCACGCGCATCGCCTGTTCTGAGTCCTCGGCGTGGGTCACCGTCGCGCCATTGTCCATGGCGATCTTGGTGGCCGTGGTGAGCTGGCCCTTGAGGGTGCCAACGATGAGAAGCCGCATGGTGGTCTCCTGTTATTCTGTCTTGTTAGATGCCCGGGCCATTTCCGGCCCCGGGTTGTCGCGTTGGGTTAAGAACGTTCCGCCTTGATGATTTCCGTCATGGTGACGCCGAGCTTGTCCTCGACGAGGACGACTTCGCCGCGTGCGACCAGCCGGTTGTTGACGTAGATGTCGATCGCCTCGCCGACGCGGCGGTCCAGTTCGAGCACGGTGCCGGGTCCGAGCTTCAGCAGTTCGGAGACGTCCATCTTGGAGCGGCCGAGCACGGCCGAGACCTGAACCGGAACGTCGAAGACGGCCTCGAGGTCCGACGCGATACGTCCGACGTAGTCGTTGTCGTCGAACAGGGACGGATCGTCCGGCATCGGCGCGTCGGCGGCGTTGAGATCGGGAAGCGGGACGTTGGTGTCTGTGTCGCTCATGGTCGGTCCTCATGGCCGGGAATCCCGGCCTGATTGCGGGACGCCAGATAGCGCCCCACGAGTTCGTTGATCTTCGCTTCGATGGTGCCGCGGTCGAGCGTGACGCCGCCGTCGGCCCATTCGATCTTGCAGTCGCCGCTAGGGATCTCCGGCTCGGCCAGGATCACGAGTTTGCCCTCGAAGCCGCTGCGTTTGGCGAGTTGCTCGATCTGTTCGCGCGCGGCGTCGTACAGGGCGTCGTTAATGCGCACCACGATGTGCGGGGTCGAGGTCAGGTGCCGGAAGCAATCGCTGACCAGCGCCATCATCTCGGTGAGCGGCTCGGCGGCGACCAGTTCTGTGCAGAGCTTGCGGGCGACCGCAAGCGCCACGTCCACCGCCTCCGTCTCCATCCGTTCCTCGACGGTCGAGAAGCGGCCGGCGATGGCCCTGATCGAAATTCCGATTTCCTCCAGCGCCAGCGCGGCGCGCCGGTCGCTCTCGGCCTTGGCTTCATTCCGCGCGGCATCGAAGCCGGCGCGATAGGCACGTGCTTCGGCTTCCGCGATCTGCTGCGCGACTTCGATGGCGGATGCGGCGCGCTCCTTGGCGACGTCCGGCGCCGCGAAGTCGTGATCGAACAGGAATTTTGCGGGTGCGCCCATCAGTACACCAGTTCGTCGTCAGCGCGGTTTTTCTGCAGCATGATTTCGCCCTTGGCCGCGAGATCCTTGGCGAGATTGACCAGCAGTGCCTGCGCCTCGTCGACGTCGCGCAGCCGCACCGGACCAGCCGCGGCCATGTCGTCCAGCAGCATCTTGGCCGCGCGGCTCGACATGTTGCCCATGAAGAAGTCGCGCACGGTCTCGTTGGCGCCCTTCAGCGCGATGCCCAGCTTGTCCTTGTCGACATGACGCATCAGCGTCTGCGCCGAACCGGCATCGAGCTTGACCAGATCGTCGAAGGTGAACATCAGCGCCTTGATGCGCTCGGCCGCCTCGCGGTTGTCCTCTTCGAGCGAGGTGATGAAGCGGGTTTCGGTCTGGCGGTCGAAATTGTTGAAGATTTCAGCCATCACCTCATGGGCGTCGCGGCGGCGGGTCTGCGACAGGTTCGACATGAATTCGACGCGCAGGGTCTGCTCGACGCGTTCGATGACTTCCTTCTGCACCGCTTCCATCTTCAGCATGCGGTTGACGACGTCGAGCGCCATGTCCTCGGGCAGGATCGCCAGCACGCGCGCGGCATGTTCAGGTTTCAGCTTCGACAGCACCACCGCGATGGTCTGCGGATATTCGTTCTTGAGATAGTTGGCGAGAACCTCTTCCTGCACGTTGGAGAGCTTTTCCCACATGTTGCGGCCGGCAGGGCCGCGGATTTCGTCCATGATCCCGTTGACGCGATCGGAGGGCAGATACTGCTGCAGCAACCGTTCGGTGGCGTCGAACGTGCCCATCAGCGCGCCGGACGCCGACATCCGCGACACGAATTCGAGCATCAGGTCTTCGACAACGTCGGCCTCGACGGTGCCGAGCGATGACATCACCACCGACAGTTCGCGCACCTCGTCATCGTCCAGCATGGACCAGACCTTGCCGCCATACTGTTCGCCCAGCGCCAGCATCATGATGGCGGCGCGCTTGGGGCCTGACATCGGCTTGGTCCTGGCGCGGCCGCTCTGGCGGCTGGCCAGCGTCGCGACGACACCCGCGATGTCGTTGGTGTTCTGGTTGTTATTGTTGTTCGTGAGCGCGGGTGCGTTTGCCATGTCGGATCAAGCCGGTTCTGAAAGCCACTGACGAATGATGGATGCAGTCTCGTTCGGATTGCGGTCGGCGAGCTCGCCGACGCGATGCACGGACTGGGCGTGGACCTGGCCCTGCACCTGCGCGACGTCGATCATCGAGGTTGCGGCGATCTGCGGCTGGACCGGCGCCGGCGGAGCTTCAAGCGGCGCCGGGAGCGGCGCGCGGGCGGCGGCGGCCGGATCGGCCGCCAGCACGCGCTTGAGCAGCGGGCGGACCACCATGAACACCACGATAATGCCGAGGATCAGCATCACGCCGAGCTCGACGAAGTACATGATGTCGTCCTTGGTGAACTGGAACATGCCGAGGAAGCCCTTCGGAGTGTCGGTTGGGATCACCGACGGCACATCCGCGAAGCGCAGATTCACGATCTCGACCTGATCGCCGCGCTTCTGGTCGAAGCCGATGGCGGAACGCACCAGCGTGGCGATGCGGTCGAGCTCTTCCTTCGAGCGCGCTGCGTAGACGACCTCGCCCTTGTCGTTCTTGCTGTAGCTGCCGTCCACCAGCACGGCGACCGAGATGCGGTTGACGCGGCCGGCTTCGGTCACTTCGGTCTTGGTGACGCGGGAAATCTCGTAATTGTTGATTTCCTCGCTTTTCTTGCTCTGGTCCTTGGCGGTGGCGCCGCCGCCCTGTCCCTGCGCGCCGGGCAACTCGTTGTTGACGGTGACCTGACCGTCATTGGCATTGGCGGTTGCCGCGGATTCTTCACGGGACTGGCTGGAGCGCAGCACGCGGCCCTCGGGGTCGAACTTGTCCGAGGTCTGGGTGATCTTGTTGTAGTCGAAGTCCGCCGAGAGCTGGACGCGGGCCCGGCCCGAGCCGACCACCGAGGACACGATGGTCTCGACCTGATCGCGCATGCGCTTTTCGAACGAGGCGCGGCGCTCGTCGCCGCTGCCGCCGTCGGCCGCGCCGTCTCCGGCCGCGCCGTTGGCCAGCAATTGGCCGGTTTCGTCGACGATCGAAACCCGCTGCGCCTTCATGCCGTTGACGGCGGAGGCAACGATATGGCGGATGGCGCGGACCTGCTGGGGTTCGAGCGCGCCGCGCACGCGCAGCACGATGGAGGCTGAAGGCTCCGGGGTTTCCCGGGAGAACAGCGGCCGTTCCGGCAATACCAGATGCACCCGGGCCGCCTGGATGCGATCGATGGCCTTGATGGTGCGGGCCAGTTCGCCTTCGAGGGCGCGCAGATGATTGATGTTCTGGACGAAGCTGGTGGAGCCAAGGGCGTCGGACTTGTCGAAAATCTCGTAACCGATGCCGCCGCCCTTGGGCAGGCCGCCTTCGGCGAGTTTCATGCGCAGCCGGGTGATCTTGTCCTTCGGCACCTGGATCACGGCGCCGTCATTCTTCATCTCGTAGGGAATGCCTTGGCGTTCCAGATCCTTGATGATCGCCGAGGAGTCTTCATAGCTGAGGTCGGTGAAGAGGGTGGCCATCGGCGGCGTGGTGACGCGCATGATGACGAAGCCGAAGAAACCGACCAGCGCCAGCGTTACGGCGGCCATAGCCGCCATCCGCGCCGCGCCCAGACCTTTCAGGAAGGAAACCAGACCCTGCAACGAACCAGCCCCACAGATTCGGTGCCACGCACCGACTGGGCAGAATTTGCCTATCTATGGTTTCCATATGGTTAACGCGGGTTAACGGCTGGGGAGAAAAAGAGGAAATGCCGAAAACCAGCTTCCCGCGACGGAGCTGGTTTTCGGAAAATTGCAATGAAATGGAGTGGCTGACGCTTATTCGCGCCGGAAACGCTTACTGGCGGTATTGCTGGATGCGGGTGGTGCGCAATCCGGCCAGACCGTGCTGGTCGATGGAGAACTGCCAGGACAGGAACTCGTCCACTGTCAGGGTGTAACGGCTGCAGGCTTCCTCAAGGGAGAGGAGACCACCGCGGACGGCGGCCACAACCTCGGCCTTACGGCGGATCACCCACCGTTTGGTACCGGGCGCAGGTAGATCCGCGATCGTCAGCGGACTGCCATCTGGCCCGATGACGTACTTCACCCTCGGGCGGTGGGGTTCTGTCATGGTGTACTCACAAACTCGAAACAACTGAACTCGTGGGAACAACCTACCCCCGGCGGCTTAAAATTTACCTAAACCCAAGCCTCCAATACGAATCTCCTTGGATATGCCCAAAACGGACAGGCCGGTTCCAAGAGAACCGGCCTGAGGGATGTGTGAATTCTGTCCTGCGGATGGCTGCGCGCTTGCGACGAAGCAATCCAGTTCTTCAAGGCTGGATTGCTTCGCTTCGCTCGCAATGACGTAGGAGCGAATTATGCTCGACTGATTTCGCGTCAGCTCGATGCGGAAGGCCGCACGACGCGCTTGATCTGATCGACCGTATAGTTCTTGCCGCCGATCGACAGCAGCGCCGGGCTTGCGGTGAGATCGACGGAGTCGACCATGCCCTGGACTTCAGTGGAGATCGCGACGTCCTTGCCGTTGGTGTCCTTCGCGGTGACTGTCATTTTGTAGTCTCCGACCGGCCACTTGGTGCCGTCCTTGCCCTTGCCGTCCCAGACGAAGCTGGAATTTCCGGAGCCGATGGCGAAGCCGCCCGTGTAAGCGGTCTGGCCCGCCGAATTGGTGATGGTGATGGTCGCGCTCGAGTCCTGCGGCGCGCTGAAATTCCAGGTCGCGTTGCCGTCGAAACGTGCTGTGCTGCCGTCGACGGCCACGGTCTGGCCGACGAACACGAGCGCCTGCGTCGACTGCGAACTTTTTTCGATTTTCACCAGCGATGCCAGTTGATCGTTGGATTTGAGCTGTTGTTCGACCTGCGCGAACTGCACGAGCTGCTGGGTGAACTGGTTGGTATCCAGCGGAGAGAGCGGATTCTGGTTCTGCAACTGCGTGGTCAGCAGCATCAGAAAGGACTGAAAGTTATCCGCAATGCCGGTGTTGCTGCTGCCGGAGGTGCTCGAATTCGAGCTGCCGGAAGAGTTCGTCGCTGGCGCCGACGTCGGCACCGTCGGCATCGCTGCAGCATCAACCGCCATGATGATCTCTCCTCAGATCCTGATATCGACGCCGCTGCTCGCCCCGAGCATGCGGCCGTAGGTTCGTCCCGCGACCTGCGCGGGAACGGTGTCTTCTTCGGTAATGACGACGCGCTGCGAATTGCGGCCGGAGCCGTTGTCGCTGTCGCGGCCGGATGATGACTGATCGCGCAGGCTGAACTGCAATCCGGAGTCCCCGGTCTTCAGGCCGGCGTCTTCCAGCGCCTGCTGAAGTTTTGGCGCATCGTTACGCAGCATGTCGAGCGTCGCCGGCCGTTCCACCGTCAGATGTGAGGTGACGTTGCCGTGCTTGTCGACGTCGAGGCGCACATCAATGCGGCCAAGCTCGGCCGGATCGAGGCGGATCTCGAAGCGGCTGTTGCCGCCCGCCGCGCGCAGCGCGATGTCCGCCGCAAGGCCGTTGAGCGGCACCGGCGCGCTGTCCGCAAACGCTGAATTCGCGGTCGGCACCGGGACTGCGGTCAGATTGGCGGCAAGA
The DNA here is from genome assembly GCF_000308295.2 of Afipia birgiae 34632. Taxonomy (GTDB): domain Bacteria; phylum Pseudomonadota; class Alphaproteobacteria; order Rhizobiales; family Xanthobacteraceae; genus Afipia; species Afipia birgiae. The sequence goes on along the minus strand of NZ_HG326655.1, from coordinate 42,095 downwards.
GTCTGGATCGGTTGCGGCTGGATTCCGGCGGGAGGCTGTAATCCCGGATCGGTCAACACTTGCGGCGCGGGAGCGGTGGCGCGGGGTTCGGCTTGCGGCGTTGCCTTGCCGGCATTCTTCGACGACTCGGTATCGGCCGTGCCGGCTTCCGCAGCCGCCTTGTCATACTGCGCCGGCTTGTCGTCCGTGTTCGCCGTGCCGGTTTCCGGCGTGATGGCCTGATCTGACACAGGCTTCGCCGATGGATCGGTGGCCTGCTTGCTGTCCTTGACGTCCTTGGCGGGCGCGGCCTCGCCATCCTTCGTGAGAATTTCGGTCTTGCCGCTGTCCGACTTGATGACGGCCGCAGCAGCGGTGATCGTCGCGGCGGAGGTTTCCGGCGCGGCGGTCTCAACCGTTGGAGACGTTGCCCCGGCGTTGACGGCCGTTCCGGTGGTTGCGGTTTCTGCAGCGCCGGCTGCCTGTACGGCCGATGTATTGGCGGGAGCGGTGACGGCGGCGGCGCTCGCGATGGCGGCTGTTGCCGCAACAGGTGTTGCGGACGCCGTATCGTCACCGGTTGGTGCGGCCGGACCTGTTGCCGCAGCGATCACGACCGCGACGGGATCGGTCACGATTGCTGGAATCACCAGCGTCACAGCCGCGGCTGCCGCGGTTGCATCGCCGTCCTGCGGCTTGTCTTCGGTCTTGGTATCGCCGGACGCGGACTTGGTCTTGCCGGGCTTGTTGCCGGTGGCGGTCGCGTCAGTTGGCGTGGACTGATCGGCGTCCTGCCTGGTGGCGCCGGACTCATTTTTCGAGGACGCGGCGGAGGCATCGGCCTGCCGGTCGTTGTTCGGCGCGGGTGTGTCGGTCCCGCGGGCGTCGCGGCGCGGCGCATCGGGGGCCGGACGAGCCGGGCGGTCCGTGTCGGAGGCCGCCGCGGCATTGCTGTCCACCAGAGCGGCGAAGCCGTCCGATGGCGGCTGATCTGCACGCGCCTGTCTGGCCGGCGGATCATAGGCGGGCTTGGATACGGCTGGTTCCGGGGTAACGCTGAACACGGGCGGCCTCACAGTGATTGCTTCTTCTGTTCAGCAAGGACCGGGCCATCGCGAAAAAATTGTAAAATCTAATTATTTCAATGTCTTACAGAAGGCGACAGCAGCCCGCGCGGGTTGCGTCGCCGGGGTTTTTCTGCCCGGCGGCAAGAATTTCCCCCTGAAAGAGGGGCGGGTTTCATTGGAATAGATCAACGCGGGCCGCGATTGCCTCAGCTACGGTCGGACTATAGATAAAGAGCTCCCTGAAACGATGGTTGCCGACGGCCCAAGCCCGCCCCGGCAACAGCAAGATCGGCCTCACTCATGCTCAACAGCCTCGACCTCGAAGGTCGCCCGGAAGACACCCGGGTCGTCGTCGCCATGTCCGGCGGCGTCGATTCCTCGGCGACGGCTGCGCTGCTGAAGGCCGAAGGCTATGACGTCGTCGGCATCACGCTGCAGCTTTACGACCATGGCGCCGCGACCCATCGCAAGGGCGCCTGTTGCGCCGGTCAGGACATTCACGACGCGCGCGATGTCGCGGCGCGTCTCGGCATCCCGCATTACGTGCTCGATTACGAAAGCCGCTTTCGCGAGTCGGTGATCGAGAGTTTCGCCGAGAGCTACGTGCACGGCGAGACGCCGGTGCCGTGCATCGAGTGCAACCGCTCGATCAAGTTTCGCGATCTGCTGGCGACCGCGCGCGACCTCGGCGCGAAGGCGCTCGCCACCGGGCACTACGTCGCGTCACGGCGGCTGGCAGACGGATCGCGCGCGCTGGTTTGCGCCGCGGACGCCGACCGCGACCAGAGCTACTTCCTGTTCGCGACCACGCAGGATCAATTGGCCGATGTCCGCTTCCCGCTCGGCGACATGACCAAGGCGCAGACCCGCGAACTGGCGCGCCGGTTCGGACTGTCGGTTGCGGACAAGCACGACAGCCAGGACATCTGTTTCGTGCCGACCGGCCGCTACACCGATGTGATCGAGCGGCTGAAGCCGAAGGCGATGGAGCCCGGCGACATTGTCGATCTCAACGGCCGTGTGCTCGGCCGCCATCAGGGCATTGTCGGTTTCACCATCGGCCAGCGCCGCGGTCTCGGCATCGCTGCAAGCGCGCCGCTGTATGTGTTGCATCTCGATGCGGAGACTCGCCGCGTGGTGGTTGGACCGCGCGAGGCGCTGAACGTGCGCAAGATCATGCTGCGCGACGTCAACTGGATCGGCGATGGCGAACTCGACCGCGCGATCGGCGACGGTCTTGAACTGTTCGTCAAGGTGCGCTCCACCCGTCCGCCGCAGCCGGCCTGGCTGCGCCGCATTGGCGGGACTTACGAGGTCGAACTCGTCGACGGCGAGGAAGGTGTCTCGCCGGGACAGGCCTGCGTGTTCTACGATGCGCCTGCGGGACAGGCCCGCGTTCTCGGCGGCGGCTTTATCAGTGCTGCACCGCGCATGACGACGCGCCCCACGCCTGGTTTGCGCGAAGCCCTTGCCGGATAACTCCTAATCCTCCAAGAATGGAAAGACTTCCGGCGCGGATCGTGCCGGAACAATAACAAGTATTGCGTAACAGGGCGGGACATGACCAACGACATCGATCGGGCCGGAGTGGCGAAAGCCTATGCCGCGTGGGCGCCGGTCTACGACATGGTGTTCGGCAAGGTTTTTGACGAAGGCCGCAAATCCACCATCGCGGTTGCCGACGCAATCGGCGGGCGTGTGCTCGATGTCGGCGTCGGCACCGGACTGTCGCTGTCGGATTATTCGCGCAGCACGAAGCTGCATGGCGTCGACATTTCCGAGCCGATGCTGCGCAAGGCGCAGGAGCGGGTGCGTGCGCAGAACCTCACCAATGTCGAAACGCTGTCGGTGATGGATGCGAAGAATCTCGCGTTTCCGGACGGTGCGTTCGATGCGGTGGTGGCGCAGTACGTCATTACCGCGGTGCCCGATCCCGAAGCGACGCTCGATGATTTCATGCGTGTGCTGAAGCCGGGCGGTGAACTCATTCTGGTCAACCACATCGGCGCGGAAAGCGGTCCACGCAAAGTCTTCGAGATGTGCTTTGCGCCACTGGCGCGCAGGCTCGGCTGGCGGCCGGAATTTCCATGGGCGCGGCTGGTGAACTGGGCGGCCAAACATGGCGGCGTGACACTGGTGGAGCGCCGCCCGATGGCGCCGATGGGACATTTCTCGCTGATCCGATACCGGAAAAGCTGAAAGCCAGGCTGGCTTCATCAGGTGCGTTGCCGGTTGTTTTGCCCGGCGTGATCTGATCCGAAACCGGTTCCCCTCTAGGGATCATGCCGCAGGGAACATCCGCGCTGCTGCGCCGTTTTCCCAGCATGACAAAGAAAATCCCGATAGCGATGAGTGCCGCGTTGGTGCTGTTGCCTGCGGTGAGTTTTGCGCAGGCGCCGCCTGCGCCTTCGACACCGCAAGCCCAAACCGCTCCGCCGAGTCCGGATCGTGCGACAACAAACTGTGTGCCGACCGAGGCGGTTCCGCATGAAGGGACGGTCGCTCCGCGCGGCACCACCACCGGCCGCGCGCCGGAATCGCTGGGCGACCGGTTGGCGAAATCCGATGGCGTGCTGTGTCCGCCGCCCGGTGTCGATCCCGAAATGCATGCGCCGACCCCGCAAGGTGGCGCGATGAAGGTGATTCCGCCCCCCGGCAGCCCCGGCGGCGATCCCTCGGTGCGGCCAAAATAAGGTTTTCCCCGCCCCGGGGCGGTTCTTTGCGGGCTATTGCGCCTGAAAAACCAATCAGATCGGGCCAGGTGCCGTCATTGCTTGACAGGCATTTGGGTGACTTCTTATATGCCGCCGTTCGCGACCGCGAAGGCGGTTCGAGCGTGCGGCGAGGTAGCTCAGCTGGTTAGAGCACGGGAATCATAATCCTGGGGTCGGGGGTTCGAGTCCCTCTCTCGCTACCAATAAAATAGCGTGTTTTTGCGCCTTCCGCTTTTTTCTTTCCTTCCGTACCACGCTTCGTACCACGTTGCTGGCCGTCTGCGCCGAAGGATTCCAATACGATCCTTAGATATTCCAAGGCCTTACACGAGGTGCCGTTTTCCTAGCTTCGGCTGAGTAGCGGATACTTGGGCGAATGAGGACGTGAGGGTCGCGGGTGCGAGGACGCTGAGGCCAAGAAGCCGACTTGCTTGAGAGCGCGGATTGAAGGATTCGCTTGCGCAAGGGGAGCGGGAGAAAGAGTGGGGCCTGATACGCCAGCCTGCTCCTTTGTTCTCTTTACCTCGCTCTGGAGTTCGGATTGTTCAATGTACTGGTCGTGCTGTCTTAGCAGTTGGGCGCGGGCTCTTGGCGATTCCGGTGTCGGCAAAGATACGTGGGCACCTAGTGCTTCGAACTTGCGCAATTTGCCTGTACGGATCATTGAAATCACCCGGTCAATGGCGTATATAAATGACTTGGAATGCTGTCGACGTTACGTTTGAAATCGACGCCGACGCCACCTTCGAACAGGTTATCACGGTCGTCATAGGAACTCCGCAGGGTCGAATTTTCGTTATGGCGGAGCCCAGAGAAGAAGGACGAACGCTAATTCTCGATGGCTTCAACATTCATTCTGATGCCGGTGCGGGAGTAATCGGTCGTGCCAATCTAAAGATGTTGGCCCAGTTCGTGATGGAAAGGATGGATTACGATGAACTCGTCGTTCAAGGAACGTCTCGAACGTCTGGGGCCGGTCCGGGTCGTGTCCCCGGTAAGCTCAGGTTCTCCCGCAGTCATATCCCTGCGTCCGACCACCGGCCGTAGGATTAACGCGATATCGGCAACCGTGTCTCTGGCTCGCCGGGGCGTACCGATGCTCCGCGCCAAGAGGACGGTTGAAGAAATGATTGCTACCGGTCGGACCGTCCTTGAACTTCCGAAGGTGGAGAGTCGGAATCAGTTATTGGCTGAACTTGCCGAGTTCGGCATCGAAGCGAGAGCTGTTGCGAGCTATGAAATCGATATCCGTGCTCTTCGCGACAGGCTTAAGTTGACTCAGGAGCAATTCGCGCTCCGGTTCGCGATTGACTTGGACACGTTGCAGAATTGGGAGCGAAAGCGGCGTAAGCCTGATAGTGCCGTTCAGGCTTATCTTAGGGTTATCGCACGATCGCCCGAAGTGGCCAGTGAGGCTCAAGAGGAGCCTGAGACTTCAAAGCAGCTTACTTATTGAGGACGCTTCCGAAGCAAAAATTCGACCGGAAGTTCGAACCGTAGATTTATACGACGGTAGACGGACATCGCGAGCTTCGGCGAGCCCGCGCGAGAGAAGCCAATGCGGCTCCAAATGCTGCCTCTTCGCCGAGCATTTCGGTCTTCGAGAAATCCTGCAAATTTCTTAGGGCTGCGAAAGCGGCTTGCTGCTCAGCGTAGCCTGAAGCCCTCGGCAAAACATACCGGCGCTTGGCCGTATCGCTGAGAGATGAGAACGATGATCACGACTGAGCACATTGCACGGAAATTTTGTGCGAATGTCGTCGGCTTAGTTGCGCCGGTCCAAGTTCATCTGAGCAGGGCGTTGCCCGAACCATCGCCTTCCTTCGCAACTCTTCACATGGATCGGGCAAGCCGGAGCAAGGCTCCGACAACGGGCATATGGACGAAGAGGTGGTCGCAGGAGCGCCCTGAGGCGGCTTTCACTGCCTCTCCGTAGAGCGCGACTTGTGGCGCATATTGAAGCGCCTTAGCCTCCCATTGCTCGAATCGTCCCGGGAAACTCTTGTGATCGATGATTGCCGTTGTCTCGTTCGTTTCCACTAGGAGATCTATCCGACCCTGAATTAGTTGCCGACCTATCCGCGCAGTGACGGGGGCCTCCCGCCGTAACTTTGCACCGGGCCAAAGAACAGCAAGTTTGGTGTGAAGGCGATCTGAAGCTGTCAGCGCATCCTTAGCGCTGAAGCCCGTCACTCGCCAGCGATCAAGGGTGGCCTTTGCATCCGTAATCCGCGTTTCGGTCGGACGTGCCGGATCATCGTAGGCTAGAATGGCATGCAGGGCTTCGCCGAGCGTTGCGAAGTCGGCAATGCCGTCGATGGGGAGTCGGTCTCCGAGTGTTGTCCTTTCGGACACAAACCAATCGCTACCTTCGGCGGCGGAAGGGCGGATGAATAGCGGTTTGCGCGGCAGCGGCGTGTCCCCGACTTTTGACCGGACGAAGGTCGGATCTGGATATCGCTCCTCAGGCGAGGCATCCGCAGCGAGAAGGCGAACATCCGCAAGGAATGTTTCGCTCCCGACGCCAATCAAGTTTTCGTCCTCGGCGGGAGGAAGCACGTGAGCGTCCGCATCGGGAGCGTCGAGCACCTTGAGCCAGTTCAGCGATCCTTTCGCCGGCGGAGCGAAAACCAGGTAGTCGCGAGCGCGGGTCACGCCAACGTAGAGAAGTCGGGTGTCTTCATGTACCGCCTTCTCCCATGCAGCCTGGCCCAACGGTGAGGCGGCAGCCGCGGCGCCGAGAGCGCCGTCCTTACCGGACAAGCCATACGGCCACGGCCAATAGCGTATCCAGCGTCCCTTGAGCGGATTGGTCCAATCCAGAGCAGCTTCGGTCTCGGCAACCGGCTCGTACAGACGCGCCCGCGGCTCCCAGGTCAGACCCGTCATGACCGTCATCGGCCATTCTAGTCCCTTGGCGCCATGATAGGTCATCACTTGGATAGCGTTTGCCGCGAGGCTTGGCGGTCGCTTCGGATCGGCATCCGAAATGGCCGTGAGCAGACCTTGAAGCGTGGCCGGCATGCCCGAAGCTGCACACTCCTCCTCGTAAGCGCCCGCGAAGCCTCGCAGTGCCTCAAGATCGTCCAGGCGAATCGGGTGGTCGCCCCAAGCCTCGATACGACTAATTACAGGAGGTAATGCCAGCACTGCGTCTACCACTTCGGCGGGCGTGAGATTCAGAAGCTGCGCTCTGAGTTGCACCAGTGAATCCGCAACGGGGACGTGGGTACGCAACGCTGCGTCGGGCTCGTCATCTGCCGCGGCCATAAGCCAAGCCTCTGATTCCGGATCATTCGAAAAGAAGCGAGCCATCTCGGCGAGTGCAAGCCGGTCGCTTGTGTCCGCGATCCAACGACAAGCTGCCAACACCAATTCGATGTGCGGTGTTCGCGCCAGTCCGGAGCGCTCCACTGCGACCGGCAAACCTGCTCGACCGAGAGCTGCGGCGAAGCGCGTCACGTCGGGGTTGCTTCGGCAGAGGACGGCGATATCGCCCGCCAGCAGTGGCCGGTGGTCCCCGCCATTCTCCCCCACGAGCCAATCACCGCCGGCCTCGAGCGCCGATCGCAGTCCGACCGTCAATGCATCGGCCTGTTCCGATGCCTTGCCCGCCAGAGGCCACCAAGCCAGCGGGTGGCGGTCGAAGCCAACGTCCGAGCGGGCGGCACCTGAGAACGCGTGCTGCGCTGCCGGCAACCCCATTCGTTCGAAAGCTGGGCCGAACATTGCGTTTGCGAAATCGACGATTCCCGGCCGACTGCGCCACGATATGGAAAGGACGTTATCGGCATCGTCACCTGCGCCCACGAAGGCAGCTTGGGTGAGATTAGTATCCGAACCGCGGAAGCCGTAGATCGCCTGCTTTGGATCGCCGACCCACGTGCTTGCCTCGACTATGTCGCTCAAAGCCTTGAAAACAGCCACCTGAAGGGGACTGGAGTCCTGGAATTCGTCGACGAATACCCGTCCCACACGTTCGCGCAGACGACCCGCCAAAGAGGGATTCTTCAGGACTTGCAAGGCAAGGGCTTCTTGGTCAGTGAAATCGACGAGGCCGCGCTCAGCCTTCCAGCTTTGGTAAGCCTCCAAAGCATCGGCGGCGCACGCGAAGATGGTACGGATGAATTTCTCCGCGTCGTCGCGTAGCGTGGGGTGACCTGCATGCCGCCCTGCGGCCGCCACGAGAGCAGCCAATGCATCGCGGTAGGCGCGGCCATCCTTCGTTGGCGCACACGACACTTTCGTCAGCCTGGCCCAAAGCGACCACGGAAGCTGCTCACCTCTGCTCGCGCGTTGGTGGGCAGATCGGATCGTCTGTAAATCCTTGGCTGCGGTGGCGCTCGCAATCGCGGGACGGGCGGCCACTGCGTCTGCAAGAGCCGTAAGCAGTTCATTGTCGAGCTTGTCTGCAGCACCCGAAGAAGGCGGCATAAGCTCGAGAAAAGTCGTTGCGGATCGCTCCGCGGAGTCGGCTAGATCGCTTGCGGCGATGCCATTCGCTCGAGCCAAGGTAAGGATCGTGCGCACCGTGCGCCGCCAATCGGGCCCTTCGGTGCCTGGAGGCTGAGGATCGTTGTGTCCGAAGAGATCCGCGAGCCGATTGAGCGTAGGTGCGTGTTCAGCGATCGCTGCATCGGCCGATATCGAGAATGTAAGGGATTCGTTGGCCTGTCCGATTACCGCGGTGGATGGGGAGCGGCCGAGGTCGAGTGCGAACTCAGCCACGATCTGACCGCATACAGCATTGACTGTTCCGAAACGCGCGCCGAGCAAGCGGGCGGCGGATGATGCCTGCCCACGAAGAAAGAGTTCAGCGCGGGCGCGCTCTACCAGTTCGTCGGCTGCTTTGATCGTAAACGTGGTCGCGAGGACCTCCTCGGGGGGACGGGAAGCCACCTCCTCGGCGATATCGCGCACGATCCGCGTAGTCTTGCCAGCACCCGCAGAGGCTGTGATGGCCTGGAGCTTGATGGGCATCAGAGCGTCTCCACGTTTACGCGGCAAAGGTTGGTCAGGTCGCAAAAGCGACAGGGTTCGGTAGCGGGCTCGAACCCGAGTTCAACGGGCCGGCGATCGGCGGCACCCTCCACGCCAGCCGCCAGAACAATTCCTTTACTCGCGAGATCGCGCCATATCGCCCAGTCGGAGCCTAGCAGATGCAACGTTTCGGTCTCGGTTCTGCTGGCTTCCAACGCGTCGTCTGCCAGTATCGAGCCGACAGGAGCGAGAATGCGCCGCTGGCGGAGCAGGAAATAGCCGCCATCGCTTACCTTGCCCTCGGTGCCCGCGATGCCGCGGTAGACAGCGAGCTGTAACGCTCTCCCCTCGACGATCTCCTCGCGGTATCGACGTTCAGAGCGCGTCCATTTGAGATCGAGGACAGCGGACAGGGTTTCCCGACGCACTAGAATGTCGAGACGTCCACGCAATGCGAGGTCGCCAACGTCCGCTTCGCGATCGACCTCGGTACCGACCACTTCTAGCCCACGATCGTGAAGTAGCCCGACAAGTGATTCCAAGGCAGAGGGCACGAGCACGCGCGCGGCTGCCAGTTCGCCTGCATACTCTGGCTGCTGCAGGAGCGCAGCCATCTGCGGCAATAACCTTTCGAACAATTCGGCAGCAGCGCCGCGCAGTCCGTCGAGGGGCGGCGGGGCGCCGGGCAGTAGGAGCCTTCGGGCGATCTCATGCGCCAGATTGCCGAAGAGTTGGTCCGGCCCGGGTATCTCGGCGAAGGCGCCTGATCGGAGTGAGAGAACGTCCTGGACCAACCAAGCAAGCTGGCACTTGACCAATCGCCCCAAGGAGGTGGCGCTTTCGCGGCGACCCTTGAGGCGGGTCACGGCCGACGCCGGCACGTTCCACGCTGCGCGCCCGATTGGAGGATATAGCGTCTCCTGAGGCTGACGGACCAAGATGCGGTTCGCAAGCTTCACGTCACCTTCGTGCAGCAATCGCTCCGCGCGGAAGAACACACCCTGGGCAGCATCCTTGAGTATCGGGCGAAGCTGGTGGGCCAGTGGATGAGCCACCGTTCGATCTGTCCGGGAAAGCGCTGGACGCACGAGCAGCACTTGCTCCGATGTTCGCTGTAGAACTTCTGCGTAACTCGTCGCGATGCGACTGGAAGCGGCGGCTGAGGTTTCCAATCGAACGCCCGCGACTTCCAAAGCCGCCAGCTCCGCAGCGCTCCAAGGATGGTGCGATACCCTCTCGCCAGGGCCCACGAAGCTCCACCAGATGACCCTTGGAGCTCCATTCCACAATGCACCGGGAGCGCGAATCGCCCTCAACCCGCCTTCTTCCGGCCAGTGCGAGGGATTTTGGACCCCGTCGGCGAGAACTTGTCCGAGAATTCGCTCTAACAGCAAAGCGGGCAGCGTCTCCTGTTCAAGGTGGTCAAGCGCTTCTGAAAGGGCGCGAGCCGCGCCGGCCACTGCCAGCAACAGCGGATCTCCGGTGCCGGCGTCGGCCTCCATGGCCCAGGCCGCCACGCGTCCCGCGATCTGGCGTGCTTCCGTCACCGGCATGCCGGTCTTACGATCGAATTGTGCGCCAGCCGTCCAGCTGCGCCATCTGGCCACTTGAGCATCGGCTTTTGCCGCAGCCTTGTCGCCAGCATCGATGTTCATCTCCAGCGCCCGCGCCCGAATATCCTCCCAAGCTGAAGTCCAGGCGCGGCCGTCGAGGCCCGGCTCGGTGGTAAGTGCACGCGCGAGGCGTCCGGACGCAAAACGAGGCATGGGAGGCCGTGGCAGCATCAGCAGGTTTAGGAGGGCTTTGGGATCGAACGGTCGCCAAGCCACGGCAAACGCCAGCGGCAGGACCTGCAGTGCTCCACGCCAAGGAGAACGACTGGAAAGGCCGAGGGCGGGTAGCGCCCTTGAGTGCAGCACTCCATCCAGAAGAGCGGTGTCACCATCAGGGGCCAACACGACCGTTCCCTCCAACGATGCTGTCGGCCCGGCGGCCAGCCAATCTGCCACAGCTTCGGCCGCCATTAGTGCGGTGTCGGCTTCTACGAGCACCACGGTACCATCGCCGACGAGGGGCTCGGGCATATTGCCGTCCAAAGCCGTCTGCAGCCGCCGAAGATCCGTGCCGTCTATGGCGGGCATACGGCCAGCGTGCTCGACGATCGTTACGCCTGCAGCTTCGAGAGCGTCCATCACTCGATGCCATAACGGTGGGAGTGCGGCTCTGGACTCGAGAAGAGAGAGTTTGACGAGCCGCAGCCCCGGCCGTGACGACAATGCAGGTAGCAGGGCCGCCGCACGATCGGCGAGTCCCCAAGGTAGCGTAGCTCCATTGTTCTCGACCTCGACGAGATCGTCGATCCGTTGGACACCCACGGGAACGCGCGCCCAGCCGCCGGCGACGAGGACGTCGCGCAGAGAGAGAACTTCGATCGCAGTCGACCAGGGATCCTTAGAAAAGGAATCCGACCAGAAGCGCGGTGCGGCACCGGCGGCCCGGATCTTTGCGACATAGGCCGCTATCCGAACCGCGGGTGATGCGGCTGGGCCGGCAAGCCCGAGTTGCACCTCTAACGCCTCCGTCAGTCCCGCAGGACCGACGATCGCGATGTCCACGGCACCGCCCGGTGCAGGTGCATCGGGGTAGGTTCGTCCGTCCGCTGCGATCCCGAAGAAGAGCTCCATGATCGGCCTCCCTAAAGGCTGTATTCGGCGCTAGTCGCCGATATGCTTCTCGATGAATTGAATTCGGTCCGCGGAGCACCCCCGCGAACGCTATGGAAGGCAATCGCTTTGCACGATAGCGATCGCTTCCCCACAACACCAGACGCGCAGTCGGCGAGGTAGTATTGGCCCGAAGGGATCGTCTCGCTGACCTCTCAAGGAAGCCCGCCGCGTCGTATCGACTCGGAACGGACGATAATGCTAAATATGAGTAGCAGGCGCAGGCAGGCTCAGATGTTCAATGTTTGAATGATCGGAGTGGGTCCGGGGTATATTGATGGGGCGACGAAAGTCTGGCGGGTCGTCGGCAGGATTTGGAGTTCTGATACTGCTGGGCGGAATTCTCGCTCTGTTCGGTGCGGCATACCGCTTCGCTGTCGAGAACTCCGCTGCGATCATCGCATTTCTCGCTGTTGGGAGCATCGTCGCTCTTTTGGGCTTTCTAATTTTCAGCAGAAAGTCAAAAGGGCAACAACTCCAATCTCAATTCACGTCTGAACCCAGTGCGACGCCAATATCAATTGAGCGGTTCGCAAGTTTCTCTTCGACAACTCGAAAAGCAAAGGCAACTTGGATCCTTCCAGGGCAGCAAATCTCGATCCAGAACTTTCAGATTTCTGACGGTCTTTTCTATTTTGGCGAGTCCGTTGCTTTGGATCGGTCTAATGCGTCCGGCCAATACGCGATAAATGGCAAACTGCCCGTTGCACGGGGACAATCGGACACCGCTGGGGCCTCGATGTCCTATTGGCCATCATATGCCAGCATCACCCCGCAAGCGCGGCGCGCATTTCTTGAATGGATGGCGGGTGGGCGTTCCAATCCATCATATGGAATTGGATACGTTTTCCTGTTTTTCTATGGAATCGAGCATCGACTATTCATCGATCGGGATTTCCAAGGCGTGGAGCCGTTGGTGGCTGAAGTCGAGCGGCTTCTTTTGATCTATGGAAGCAACAATTCCTTTAATGGATATGCGAATTCATTCCTGACCTTCGCAAAACTGGCCGCCGGCGTATCACTGGGGCCGCCACGGTTCGCTGTTGAGGGATCAGGTTCAAACGGAATTGACGCGGAGACCCGCATCTATCTCGGACGGCGTCTCGCGATAACGAACACATTCGCCGCAGAAGATGCCCTCCTCTGGGTTCTCGCGCTGCCAGACGTCTATCTCCGCACTCCGGCGGTTAGATGTTTCGATGAGTTCGCCCTTCTGTGGGCGTTGCGGTTTAATCAGAAATATCCAAAGGGCTTCGCGGTCAAGGTGCCGACGAAGACGATCGACTTTCGGTATCGGGCTGCAAGCGGCGCATTTGAAGTTGAGGTGCCCGGAGAGCATGAGCAATACCCGGATATAGCGGCAGTCAAAACCTCGACGAATGTTTTGGTGACACTTGTCCAATCATGCACAGAGGAACTCGAACCCTTCAGTCGGTTCGTCGGGCGAAAGCCGGAGGCTCGCGCAACGATGCAGGCTGCTATTCTGTTGCCCAACGATCTTCTGCAGGACAAATCAGTGGGAGCGTTTCGCAGCTTCGGCGAGCGCATAGATGCCGTCATTGGTACTCATGGTCGCGCCAGTACAACAATGCGCGAAGTCATTAAAATGGTCGGCTTTGACGTTCCCGCAGACGGAAAGGTGACGTCAGCACTTGGCGACCAGTTGGGAAATATACTTGATCGGATCGATGTTGCGATCGAGCCCGACCGACGGTACGGCAGCGGCACTCCGCAATTAGACGACAAGGTTTTTCTTTTCAAAGCTGCTGGTGGGGGGCCTGTTGACCAGGATCGTCCGCCGTACAGATCGATGAAAGCTCAAGTGGAAGTCTCGGTTTTGGCTGCCGCCGCGGATGGAGAAGCTTCGAGTGACGAGCTTAGAGAAGTAATCGCCGTGATCCGAGCCGGTGTCGCCCTCACCGGCGTTGAGCAGGCACGGCTTATTGCTTTCGCGGTTACGATTTTTGAAAGCCCGCCGAAACAGGCTCGCGTACTGCGCCGTTTGACCGACCGAACGGTCGAGGAGAAGCAAGCGATTGCAAATGCCGCGATTGCCGCGGTCGGCGCGGGCGAGAATGTCAAACAGGATGAAGTCCGGTTTCTCGAGCGGCTGCATAAATCTTTGGGCTTGCCATCCGATGGTGTGTATTCGGGGCTGCATCGCACGACAAAGGCGCCCGACGAGCCGGTGCCAATTACGGTAGAAAAGCGGGTTAGCGGAATCCCGATTCCCAAACAAACGGAAACTGCGGCAATTGCCGCCGCTAGTGTCCGTATAGACGCTGGCCGTTTGGCCCAAGTTCAGAAGGAGACACAAGCTGTTTCCGATCTGCTTACCCAGATCTTTGTCGAGGATGCTGAAACGGCGACCAATTCCAGCCCAGCAGACCTCGCTGTAGATAGTGCATCGGCGTTCTGGGGGTTGGACGAAGCGCATGCAGAACTAGTGGAGTATTTGGAAATAAAAGTTCAAATTACCCGACAGGAGTTTGAAGAGCGCGCGCGATATCTAAAACTTCTGCCGGATGGAGCCATTGAAAAGATCAACGATTGGGCGTTCGACAGGTTTGATGAGCCACTCCTCGAGGATGGTGAACAAGTTATAATGGATGCACGACTGCGTAGTCGGCTCGCGGAATTGAGAGAAGCAGCGACATGAGTAAACCTGCCAAGACGATCAAAGCGCGTGATCGCGATACCATCATTCAGGCGCTTTCCGCGGGTGTCGTGCCGCGTATAGGACTGCCGCATATTCAAGTTGGACGCGCGGCTGAGATATCGGCGCTACTGCGCGACATTGATAGGATCGCGGATGCAGGTTCTGCCATTCGGTTTGTTATCGGCGAGTACGGCGCTGGAAAGACTTTCTTCGCGAACCTCGTTCGGTTGATTGCTTTGGAAAGAAAGTGCGTCACGGTTCACGCGGATTTAGCTCCGGATCGGCGTGTACACGCAAGTGGAGGGCAGGCCCGGGGGCTCTATTCCGAGGCCATCCGAAACATGGCGACGAGAAATAAGCCCGAAGGCAACGCCCTTGCAAGTATCGTTGAGCGACTCGTGACGGATGCGGTAAAAGAAGGCTCTGATCGCAAAATTGGCGTGGAGACTGTGATCGACGAAAAGCTCGCGCCAATTCAGGATTTCGTGGGAGGATACGATTTTGCCACTGTGCTAAAAGCGTATTGGCGGGGCAGTGAGACCTCGAATGAGGTGCTGAAGACTTCCGCACTACGGTGGCTTCGTGGTGAGTTCTCTACCAAAACCGAAGCCCGAAAAGAACTCGGAGTCCGAACCATCATTGACGACGACAGCGTGTACGATTCCCTGAAATCGATGGCTTGCTTGGTTCGTGTCGCCGGATATGCGGGGATGTTGGTAATGTTCGACGAGATGGTCAACATCTACAAGCTGCAGAATTCTCAGGCCAGAAATCAGAACTATGAACAGCTTCTCCGAATCGTGAACGATGGGCTTCAGGGCAACACCGTCGGTATCGGCTTCGTGATGTGCGGTACGCCGGAATTTCTATTGGATACCAGGCGTGGTTTGTATAGCTACGAAGCGCTCCAGTCGCGATTAGCGGAGAACCAGTTTGCGACCGCAGGCCTTGTCGATCTTTCCGGCCCGGTCATGAAGCTGAAGAGCCTTACGCCGGAGGATCTCATTGTTCTACTGTCAAATATCCGGTCGGTCTTCGCGTCCGGCGATCCGTCCAAGAATCTAGTTCCTGACGAAGCTCTGACGGCGTTCATGGATCATTGCAACAAACGGATCGGCGAAGCCTACTTTCGAACACCGCGCACGACGGTCAAAGCCTTTGTGCAACTGCTTTCGGTTTTGGAGCAGAACCCGGGCTCGAGTTGGCGGGAGTTGCTCGGCGCAGTTCAGATTGCCGAAGACGCTCCAGATCTCGCCACAGAAGACGAACCAAGCAGCGGGCAGAACGGCAGTGGTGATGAGCTCAGCAATCTCCGCATCGGATCTTGAAGGCGTTTATGATCGCCTTGATCCCAAGATCCGGCGCTGGATTCGCGACCAGGGTTGGGAGGAACTGCGTGAGATCCAGGCCCGTACTATTATTTCTGTTCTGGACCGCAAACAGGACATCATTATTGCGGCGACCACTGCCGCGGGAAAAACTGAGGCAGCATTTCTACCTGTGCTCACCTCGATAGCTGCGCGGATCAAACCTGGATTTTCGGTCCTCTACGTCAGTCCGTTGAAAGCGCTGATCAATGATCAGTTCAGACGCCTGGACGAGCTCTGCGAAAGCATGGAGATTCCCGTCGTTAAGTGGCACGGGGACGCCTCACAGGCGGGAAAGAAGAAAGCACTGGCGAAGCCCGACGGCGTTGCGTTGATTACGCCTGAGTCGATCGAGGCAATGTTCACGAGACGGCCCGCCGACGCCCGCCGACTTCTTTCGTCAGCTGATTTTATTGTCATCGACGAACTACATGCTTTTCTGCAGGGGCCGAGGGGCCTCCACGTTGCCAGTCTTTTGCGGCGTATCGATGCGATGGCGGAAGTGCCGGCCCGACGTATTGGGCTCTCAGCGACGATTGGTGATCTTGGGCAGGCGGCGGCGTGGCTGCGGCCCGCTAGTCCATCCACCGTTGAAATTCTTGAGGCAAAATCCGATGCGCCGGAATTGCGGCTCCAAGTGCGCGGTTATGTGGAGCCTCCCGACCTCGACGATCCGGACCACGCCGAAGGAGCCGGTGAGGACGGTGAGACCGCGCAACGCATCGCATTGGATGTCATAGCGGACCACCTGTTTCAAAATTTAAGAGGCTCAAATAATCTCGTATTCGGCGGATCACGCCGGACGGTTGAATCGGCGGCAGACCGTCTGCGCAGACGCTCCGAAAAGGCGAGCGTCCCTAATGAGTTTTACCCGCATCATGGCAGTCTGTCGAAAGTGCTTCGCGAAGAGCTCGAGGATCGCCTGAAAGATGGGAAGTTGCCGACGACGGCGATCTGCACATCGACCTTGGAGTTGGGTGTGGATATCGGGTCGGTAAAATCTGTCGCGCAGATTGGTGCACCTCGCTCGCTTTCTTCTCTTCGTCAGCGTCTAGGAAGGACGGGCAGGCGTAGAGGAACACCATCAGTGTTGCGAATTTACGTGCGTGAGCCCTACATCGGGATCAAGTCAGGAATGCTCGATCGGCTTCATCCAGGTACGATCAGAGCGGTTGCCGTTGTTAGGCTGTTGCTTGCGGCATTTGTCGAGTCGTCGGGTCCGATACCGGAGGTCGCCTCCACTCTCATTCATCAGATACTTTCCGTGATCACGGAACGGGGCGGGATTCGTCCAAAACCATTGTTCGACTTACTTTGCGGACCCGGGCCGTTTTTGTCGATCACAGCAACGGATTTCTCGGATCTGCTCCGTCACATCGGTAGTCCAACCGTCAAACTCATAGAGCAAGCGCCGGATGGCATCCTGATGCTTGCTCAAGAGGGCGAAAAGATTGTTCAGTCGAGGAGCTTCTTCGCGGTTTTCGAGGCGGCCGATGAGTGGAGACTGACTGTTGGCGGACGCACGTTGGGAACCTTGCCGATCTCATTTCCGGTTCACAAGGACAGCTTGGTTGTTTTTGCCGGTCAACGATGGATCGTCAAAGATCTCGATGAACCGACGAAGACGTTAGTCGTTTCGCCACATCCGGGCGGGGTTGTCCCGCGGTTCGAACGAGTCAATATCGAACCGGCTGCTGATCGCTTGGGTGCCGAGATGCGAGAAGTTTACCTTTCGTCCGACGTGCCACCATATCTGGATCAGAAAGCCAGGGAGTTGCTGGCCGAGGGCAGGGAAACCTTCCGGGCTCTTGAGCTTGATCGGAGGTCGCTCGTCAGTGAGGACCGAGATCTTCATGTTTTTCTGTGGCGGGGGTCGCAGGCAACGGCGGTCTTCAGCGCGGCGCTCGCCATGGCTGGCTTAGCCGCCGAGGTTCATGATTTCGGAGTGACGCTTGATAAGACGACCGCTGACGAAGCAATGCCGATTTTGCAGAAGCTCGCTAACATGCCGGCGATAGACCCGGCAGACGTCGCCGCATTTGTCGAGAATATCAGCGGAGGAAAATTCCGCGATTATGTTCCTGACGGGCTCGCTCGAATCCAATGGGCAGTCCAGAATGCTTCCTTGATAGCGTCAATGCCAGCGACGGCAGCTCAAGCTCTTTCTTAAGCCGGGTCTATCGGTTTGGGACGGGACCAAAGCCCGCGGATTTTGATCGGGCCGGGCATGTTCATCGGCGCGATCGTTTTACTGGCAGATAACTGGCGCATTTGTCGCGCGTCGCGTCGTCGTGGGTGAACTCCGCCGGCGACATTCCCCCAAGTTCACGCCTCGAACTTCTCATCCACAAGCTTGCTAGTTCGGGATCGTAGTACCTGGTCCCTGCGAGGGCTTCCAATTCCGCGACGGCCTTTTGTTTACGCCAACGCATCTGCTCTTCGAGATTGAACGCACGTGCTTTTCGATCAAGCGCGTTACGCTCGGTCCCATGTGTTCTCATGCATCTGCTTGCCGGCGGATTTCGAGGTTTCCCCTCCACCGTAGCGCAGCCCATTGTTGTCAAGCAGTTGAGAACAAAGTGGAATCCACGTCTCTTTCCGGGCACCAAGGGATCGTCGAAAGCCGTTCTTCGGCACGCTTTGATGCATTCCGATACCGTTTTGCGCCACTTTTTGCCCTCCTGAGCGATCACGTGGCGGCCGATACCGTTCGCTTTCCTCCACCATCGGACTCGTTTTTTCGACTTTTCGCAGTCTTTGCTCGCGGCCTCTTCCCGGACTTGGCGGCGAGCTGCGCCGGCGCAACACCGCCCTTCTGCAGGGTTCGGAGCAGCCGGAGCCGGTCGAACGGGTAGCTGGGGTCGGGCTTCCTCACCCGTTCGAAGAAGGCGCCGGGCGTCTCGCCGTCGGTTCGCTCCCGGTAAAGCTCCAGGATCCGCACGTCCCAGAACCGCTCGAGCCGTTCGCGCTCTTCCCGCTCCGCGGGCGTTTCGGCGGCGCGCCGGCGTGCGAACAGGCGGAGGCGGATGCTGTCGGCTGTGCAGTTCAGCAGATAGGCGATCTGCCGGGTCGTCAGGAGCCCGCGGTCCCGCAGCAACGACAGGTACGGGAGGTGTTTCTCGATCAGCATGGCGCGCTGTGCGTTCAGTTTTCGTCCGGTCCAGGCCTGGCGCAGAAGCGAGGCGCACACCGGATCGGTGCGCATGAAGTTCGTGATCGGCGTCTTCGAGCGCACGGGTTTAAAGAGGCGCATCTCGCGCGCGATCTTGGCCTTGCCGTGGCCACCGATCCATCTTCCGGCCTCGCCCGCGAGCTTGTGGCGGCGATTCAGCACCTTCCAAAGGCGCTCGTGGTCGTCCCTCGCGGCGACGATTTCGGACATCGGCACGTCCAGGTCGTTCGCGGTGCGGCGGTGGCGCAGCGCCATGATGGCGGCCCGATCGGTTTCCTCGACGAAGCAGCGGTCGAAGAACCCGTACAGTCGTGCGAGGATTTGGCCGCCGTGCAGACCGTACTGGGCGGCGAGATGCTGGAATGCGTACCTGCCGGTCGAATTGTCGAGCGGCGACCCGTCCTCCGAAACGAACAGCGCCGTGCCGCCGAGCTTGCGGCGCAGCTTCAGGTAGCGCTCGATCGCAGCCACGACGACGGGGAGGAGCAAGACCGGATAGGAATGTCCGCACGTCGTGGCCGCCCTCAATTGGTCCGTGTCGTATTGGGCGAGCGTGAAGGTTGTGGCCCGGCTCGGCGTGATCCGTGCGCAGGCCGCCAAGGCCGCGAACGCCGCCCACATCCGTCGATAGAAGAGCGTCCGGTATCCTGAATTGATCCAGGTGTCGGGATCGATCGTCGCGAGCACGTCGCCGCGCGTGAAGCGCGGCGTATGCACCGACGGCGCCAGGCGGGGCATCGTCATCCTTGGCCGTCCGCTACTCATTTCCAAACGCTTTTTTGGCGGCGAGGGTTCGGCGGGGGTGGTCCGGGCCGCGAGGCGCGCGGAAGCCGCCGGCAGAGCTTTTTCGGATCCATGAAGCCAAGGAACGTCAGCTTGCTCTCGTCGGGTTTAGGCCGGGTCATGCCTTCGCTATCCGCTTCGAGGAACAGATAATGCTGCTTAATCACCACCGGGTCGTTGCCGGTCAGGTGTCCGATGCGGCTGAGGCCGAAACCCGCCTCCCAGAAGATGCCGACGGCGGAGGCCTTGAGGTCGTGTCGTCGATTCGGGATACCCACCGCGACGAACGCCTTCTTGGCGCGATATGCGATGTTGTCGACCCGGCTGCCGCAGCCGTCGTGGACGACATAGAAACCGCCGTCCTCCACGTCGTCCCACGCTTCGGCGCGCTGCCGCGCCTGGTCGTCTCTGAACCAGCGGGCGAACAGGCGCACCGCCGGCCGCAGCAGCCGCGATGGGCGACGCGGCTTGTGCTCGTAGTCGGGCCCGAGGCGGCCGTTGCGGATGATCATCCGTCGGGCGAGATCGATCCACCCTCGGGTATCGTGCTTCTCCCAGCCGAGCAGCGCGATGCGCTGCAATCGCGTCCCAGTGATGACGTAGACCATCACGAGACGGATCACCGGCATGTAGAACGCGAGGTGTTCGGCCAGTTGCTTGCCCGACAGCCGCAATGGCCATTGACGCATCTTTCCGTTGCGTTCCACCCATTCCCAGGCGAATCCATCGCCGTTCCAATGGTAGCCAAGGCAGAAGAAGACCACCTTGACGATGTCAGTCCAAGTGATGCCGGCCGCGAGCTTCTGCTGGTAGTCCTGTTCGCCACGCGTCTTATTGAAGCTGAGCCGGACCGCCAGCCGGTACTCCTCGGCGAACTCGCCGAGTGCCTGAGACAGGCAGGAGTGATAGTTCGCGACCGTGCCGTCCTGCCCTCCCTTGACTTGATCGCCGACGATCGGTGCTCCGGCCTCCACCAGGTGTTTGCGGAACCAATCGTTGAAATTGTCGCCGACGTTGGCGGTGTGCGAAGCGAGGGTCCGCTCCTCGAGGAATTCCATCCAGGTCTCGACCCGATGGCCGTCCCGGTTGTCCGTATCCTGGGTGGCGAAGTTTCCGCGCTTTCGATCGAGGATCGCTTCGGGCTTGTCCCTTGCGGCGCCACGACGCTTTAGTCGTTTATCGAGCCACCAGCGTAAGATGCGCGAGTACCGGATCGTGGTGGGCGCGTGACGGGCCTGCAGACGAAGCACTTTTTCTGCCGCATGCTTGACGAGTTCGGCTCGCGCGGTGGGATGCAATCTGGCCTGCGCTTCCGTCATGCCGTCGGCCGCAACGCCGGTCGACTTCTCGCTCCCGTCCCACGTATTCCGGACAACGATCATCGCCGACCTTCCGGGTTCGACACCGCGGATTGTCAGGTAGGGGACGGCCCCTCCGATATCGAATTCCTTGTCGAGCTTCTGCAGGAGGCTGATCGGATCGAGGCCGGTCTCGTTAAGGAACAGCCTGTCGAGCTTTCTCGAACCCCAGGCGTCCTGGGGCCACGGAAGATGCGTATCCTTTTCTCTCTTGTACGGTCCCTTGCTCACGGTTCCTCGCGCTTTCCATCAACGGATAAAATCTGCCTTTGTAGGCGCTATATGGCGTCCACCCGTTAAAAGCGCAATTTGTCCGTTGAACCGTCCCGGGAAAGTGGTTAATGCTAGAGGCGGAGTCGCGAACCTGGGGCGAGCATGGCGACATCGGTCGAATTGGCGCGCGCGGTCGCCGCGGCGTTCGGACTGGCGGAGAAGACGGTCCTTCTGCATCTGAAGCACGTGAGGCCGGCTGGCGCGATCACCTTCAAGGGCCATGGCAAGGGGGCCGCGGCCATGACTGCGCGGGACGCCGCCGGTCTGGTGATCGCTGTCGCCGGGAGCGCCTACGCCGCGAACGCGGCCACGACCTACCGGGACTTCGCCGGGTTGAAGATGCTTTCCGGAGCGGCGGTTACCCTCGACCGGCACCTCGAGTGGCTGATCGAGCGTTTGCGTGTCGGCGACAGCTTCCGGCCCCCTTCCGGCGCACCGGAGTTCCCCGGCCACCGGAACGTGCTGGCGGAAGCCTGCCTCAAACTTACTTGGGTGGACGGGGCGACCGGGGAGGAACGCCCGCGGATCGCCACGGTGCGTCATTTCCTCCCGGGCGGCGGACACACGCAACGGACCTTCGCCTCCGAATCCTTGGCCAAGGGCTATTACGACGAGGCCCGTCTCATGCAGGAATATCGGGGTGTGCGAATGACCACGACGCGCGCGATCTCCTTGCGCGCGCTCGAGCAGGTCGCCGCATCGTTGTGATCCTCGGAACCGACACCGGATCATGCCTTCGAGGCAGGCTCCGTTTGAAGGCGATCCCGGCAGCGGCGAATCCTTCATCGCAGGACCACCCATATATCTTTCCGAGGCGACGGCGGCCTTGCGACATCGCCGATAACCGACGGTGTGCCGGGTGCTGCCGACCTCGGCGCGGTAAACGCCAGAGGTCCTCTTCCGACGGTGGTCGATTCGATAGCTCGCGAACGGCAAGGGATCAGAAATTGGAACGTTATCATTAGTCCGGATTGAAACCGTGCCCGAGCGAGGTGCCCCGTTTCGATCGTCAGTAGGGTTCTTGTCGGCGAGCCTCTCGTCCGTGATCTTCGCTACGCGCCTTCGATCGTCCGCCTCCGCAGGTGATTCTTCTCGATCACTGACCGGGCTCCCGGGAATCGTCGCCGCATCCCATGGCGGCGGAGAACGCGAGCTGCTGGAGGTGACAAACATCGCTTCATGCTCATTTCGGCCGCGTGCAACGATAAGGAGCGGCATCCGCGCTTCGCGATCCCGGAGGCGGGCCGCGAAATGAAGGCAGCCATCAGCTTCGATCCGCCGGACTGGCGGAAGCCCATTGGGAAAGCGGGCTTCGCCATGCAACCGCGCGGTTCTGCTTCGGGTCTGGTCCGGATCAGGATCGTCACGATCGATACCTTCGATGCCGTCGCCCGCAACCCGTAGCGGTGTCGCCTAGCGGCCGCGCATGCTTCGGACCGCTGCGAGGTCGTCCGCGAAGCGGCCCGTCGTGGCTTCGGCATCCCGCGCAGGGCGCGACGTCGGCGCCGGCTCGCAATTCGACAATGCCGCCAATGCCCGCCTAGTAACGAAAAATTTGCCGGCCAGTATGGAAATCGGAAGCCGTCCGTCGCGGACGGCGGTGCGAAGTGTGCGTTCCCTTATCGGCCCGTCCGGCCAATGCAGACGGGCAGCTTCGCCAAGACTCATGAGTTCGTCTTCACCCCAAGCGGCAGGGTCCGGCCGCTGGGCGACGCGGTCGCGCCGCTTGTCGGTCATTTCGCAAGCCCTCCTCATGCAAGTAGGGCGACACAATCTTTCCGTCGTCGCCCGGACGTCACTGTTGATCGTCTCAGCATTGGTCCTTCCGGAGCTGTTCAGTCGGTTGATTTCAAATGGAGCAGCCCCTGTTACGGGCTCTCCCGCCTTTGCCACGCCTGATGGTGCCAAGCCTCGCCGGGGCCACGCCCTGCCGAACCGATATTTGATCACCTCCACTAGGTAGGTCCCGCCAGTCGCCAAAACACCTATTAACTTAGCAGCGACATAAAACTCGACGATGTCCGGCGGTTCAAGCATGCTGTCCCGCAAGCGCAGGCACGGTGATGATATGCTGCCGATGTGAACCATGATGCCCTCCCTCACGCCGCCAGGATCGCAGCGCGCGAACGGGTCAGCGGCGTCCAGCGACCCGCCGTGTGCGCGCCGCAGATGACTTTCGCCGCGATCGAGATCGACGGGAATGCAAGAGCCGCGATCAGGCGGCGTCGATCAGCGACACCTGGAATACTGGACAGAACGCCGGCTCGGAATAGTTCGTCCCTGCGAGCCCTAGTGACGCCGTTGACGGAGCCGTTCGTTTGGGTGCGAACCTCGGAGCCCGCCGCTACGATGAAGTGGCCAGCCGACCAGTAGCCTCGAGCCCAGACATCGTCATAGTTCAACTCAAACTCCTCGGCGCCGAGGGGCGTTGTCGTCACGCCGATCTCCATCGGGCCGGCATCGGCGATATCCGTCATGTCGTCTGCAGAGAACGATTCCGCCTTGAGCCCGACAACGGTATCCTCTGTGGGGTGGAAGAAACGGCAACCTGCGTCGTAGAGTAGGCGGAGAGCGTCCCCGAAGATGCGGTCGTGCGTCGAGCGATCGGCGTCCGGAAGATCCAAGTCCGTCGGGTTCGTCCCCTTCATTACCGTGACAATCCCGGCATCGACGGCAAGATTGGTGAGACGAAACTGAAGATCCATCACGATCGCCTTGTCGAATGCACATCCGTCGCAGCCCGCGATGACGAAGACGTCGCGCGCGAATGCCCGCTTCTGCGGGTCCGCGGCATGGTCGGCGAGGCGACGGGCAGGCCGAATGCTCTCGCCGACATAAGCGGTGCGATTGTCCGTGAGCACATAAGCACCGGGCGTGGCGAGCAGCCCTGCCGCGGATAACTGCTGGACCATCGAGATGGGGAACGCTTGGACGCCCACGCGGCTGGCGCGATCGGAAATCTTACGATACCCGGTGATGCCTCCGAAGGGACGATGCAGGATGCTCGTCGAGGGAGTGTCGGAAGCGTTGGCATTGGTTGCGATGGACATCGGTGCTCAGTCTCCGGGAGTTTGGGAGGCCGCCGTGGATCACTCCCGTCCCAGTCCTTTCGGTCGCGGACGGGTCTAACTAAGTGGCGAAGCTGGAAGCCACTTGGGGCGCTCGATCGGATGGCTGGCCGATTTCTACGAGAGTTCAACGAAATCCGCTTCTGCGATTTCTGCGCAGGCCTTCTCCAGCAGGATCCAGACGCTCTGCCGACGATCGTGCGCAAGCACCATGCATGCTCTGTTGCGCGCGGGATCGCCGGTGAGATGGTTGGGCCCCTCCATCGCCTCGACGCTATAGTCCGAAAGATCCGCCAAGTCGCTTTCGTTCGCGATACACATTGTGGCGATCGTCCGGCGTGGCGCAGAGCATCCTCCTGGTATCAAATCGATCGTCACCTTCAGCATGTAACCTTCTCCTCATGTTTCGGACCGCACTTTCCTGACGAGGTGGCTTCGAACATTGCGCGTACGGCGTCTCCGGAGAGAGGGCTCTTGTTGCGCAGCGCGAGCGCCACGTTCTCCGTCGGTCCGCACCGCGACCAGTGCCGCCTGGTAAGAGAGGGTGTACGTCGCGTGTCGAGGCCCTTGGAAGCGCGCTGCGTCGCGACGAATCTAGTGAACTGGGACTTGGCCCCTATGGTTCGGGCTTGGAAAGCGGAACAGAAACTGACCACCCGCCGCAAAGGACGTCGCCTAGTAGAGCGGTCATGGCCGCGCAGGTAAACGGTGCGAGCCGACGCCTCCCTTCCGGCAAGCGGACTTGCTGATCGACGATCTCATCCAGCGGTCGTTTCGGCGGGCCAGATCGGACAGATTGGCAAGATGCACGAGGCCGATGGTGCGCCGAATCTCGGCATATCCTCCCGGAAGAATCGCCACAGTTATACTTATCATCGGCAGCCTCCATCGCTCTTATCGGACGGATCAGCTTTCGAGCTGCGCACGGGATACGTTTTCGGAAGCTCGTCGATCGCAGCACGATCCAGATACCCTGTCTGTTCCAATCGAAGTGTCACAGCTTCGACTGTCTGTTGGTTCGCAGCGATGAGTTCGCGTGCCTGCGTATGGCAACGAGCTATGCGTTTCGTGATCAGGCCAACGATAGAGGGGCTCTGCAATAATATCTCTGTGGCACGATCTGAAAACCGTGCCACGCCAATCGCTCCGAAGCCAAAACATAGCTCTAGGTCGATCGCCGCAGTGGTAGCTCGCGAAAAATCGCTATGCCCCCAGCGCCTGCTCCTACAGTTGCCTGCGACGAGCAGGATTGGCGTAATCCTCCCAGGATCGAAAGCTCATGAGCCAACTTCGCTCGTAAGCAAGATTCGGCTACGGTCCGTCGCAATGATGACGGGCCCGATTGAGCAGCCATTCACGCTGTGCGCTGCTCGGCAATGCGATAACGATGATGTTTGGATATTTTAGCGGGAAAGCCGCATCGCTCACGCTCACGATTGCTGTGACCAATAGAAATACGAATGTAGGTTTTTAATGTACACAAAAGTGCGTCAAAGCTATGGCGGCATGCATGGAAAGCTTGCGGCGTCTCCACCGGAACGTGGAGACGGATTGCCTCGCTTAGTCAGGCGAATTTCTCATCGCGGTTGGTCAAAGAGTTCGGCTGGGTTGACGCCCAACGCCATTGCGATGCTTACGATCGTGTCGCGCGTCGGGTTCGCTTCTCCTCGCTCGATCTCGCTGATCAGGGCCCGACGGGTTTCGGCTTCGTCCGCTAAATCCGTCTGGGACAATTTCGAGGAAAGCCTCAATTCCTCGACCTTCCGGCCCAGATTATCTTGATAGTATTGCGAGCGCTTTTCGGATTGAAGGACTCAGATTCTATAGCGGCTCCTCCGGAATCCTTGAACCGTCTTCTCGAAAGATGGTGTGATGGGATCGACACCACAGCTAACCTGCTACGTTTCAGATCCTCCGACTACAGCATGTTCATTCAGGATCAAGGATTCGCAGTCGATTGGCTGCGGCATGACAAAAACTCTACACCGCCAAATGGCTGCTCAAGCGCGCCTAGATTTTTGTTGGTTTAGCTTAGTCCATACAACGTCACCCAGCCAGCAAGTGTGAGTTTAGGTACAACCGGTCGGCTCAAAGGGAGGTTTGATGCAGGAAAACCTAACTGAAAGTCTTAAATCGGAAGGCTTGCCTGAACGGCTGATCGAGGCCGGGATCGATTCCGGGTTCTTTCTAAAGAGCTGGGTAAACATGATCCTGAGCCACCAAACTGGCCCGTGACGCGCTCCCTGAAACGCCCCCGAATATCGGTACCTACCCCTGGCGCATCGACAATATTGCGGACGCATCAGGCTGCACCCCTATGCTTTCAATGGCGACAAGGGTGGAGTCACCCTTGAAGTCGAGAAACTGAAGCCGATCGCCTGTGCGCAGCCCAAGAACGGCGGCGCCCAGCAGCGACAACACTGATAGATGAATCCGCTCGTTGCTAAAGTCTTGCGGCAACACCAGTACCTTGCTTTCGCTCCTCGGATGGTTGCTTGGGCGATATGTCACCCAGTTGTTGAGTCGGACAACATCAGACGGCACGTCCCTGTCATCGCACACGTGGGCGCGATCGACCTCAGACATCAAGAACGAACTCACAGGATGCCGATCTCTCAAAGCGTCGGCGACGAGTGCTTCAAGACACAGGTGATCCTGTAACGGCAGGATGATCGGAGGGAGGATTTCGCGCATGAGTGGCTCCTGCATCTGTCTTGTGAGGTATGTCAAAGAACGACGCTACACGGGAGAATCGCCTTTAATCTGAATGGCTCCGCAGTCTGAAGGGTGATCTCGCAGATAAAGTCGGTGGTGCAGCTCGCATGGCGATTCAGGATGTCCATCTGCGTCTGACAGTAGTCATGGGATAGTTCTATGACTTCGGAATGTGTGTTCGCATGCAGGAGACGAGTTACATGTTCAAAAGACTGCAACGTGTTACTGGTCGCCAAGTTCATATGACGAAGGCCGTAAGCAAGAAATAGACCGGAGAAATCACGCGCGAAGGCGTCAGATTTTGACGACATGTCCGGCGTGAGGAGTATGGGTTCGATCACTGTTTGTCTCCTCGCTACCCAGATAGAAGAAAGTTCGGCATCCGCAGAAGCGGCGTCGGACCGATTACTGATTCTGAAGCAACGAGCTGCTCTCCGGCACGCAGAGCGGGCGGATGATGCGGTTTCGTATGTAGTAGATAGGTAGTCTCGCCCCGGATGACCTCAGGCCGGCCGGGGCGTGGGGACCGTTTGCAGTTGGTCCGCTCGACAACAAATTATTCGGTGAAGCAGAAAGGTGACCATGAGCAACATTTGGCGAAGCCGCGTGAATAATCAAGCCTTGCGCTGGAAAGCGCACCCTTTTGTCACTGTAGCTGTGATGACGTTATCGATGTTGGAGATGTCGTGATTGTTTTGCTGGTTTGGTGATTCATCAGCCCACTGCAACTAGAGCCTACATCAATTCTCGCGAAAGCTTGCGGACGGAGTCAGATAGCGTGCGCCAGTGTCATTGGGCCTGCGAGGTTGGCGTCAGAAAACGAACGATTTCACCATTCAGGTCAGAGCCAGTATGGTGTCATTGCAACAGTAGCTGCGAACACAGCAGCGAATGCACTAAGTAGCACGCAGTAGAGAAACAGTGCGACAAGCGTCCAATTTGTCGCTCTCGCTTTAGTCTCTGCAAATGAGACAGATTTGTACTTGGAGGCGATGCCTTTCTGAGATCGGATGAATTGAGCCGGATGACGTTGCCGACCGTTTCTCGATCGCATGATCGAAATGGGTCGGATGTCTGCTGCGCGCGTCGATCAAGACAAGACGTCTTGTGAGCATCGCCGTGGCTGCGTTGGATGTGGTCTATTGCGTCGGAATAGCGGCGCGAGTATTGCGCGGTATTTTGGAGTGAGCGGCCATCGTGAAACGCATCGGCTCAAGACACATGATTGCATAGGCTTCCGCAGGTGAGCGCGCCTCACGCAGCGCCTCGCGCAAGAACTTGCTGCGAAACATTCTGGAGACGCTGGCCAGGGTTGGCAGGAACTGCTGGGTGTCGCGCCGAGGCCAGAGCAGCGCGAAAAGCAGATCGACCTGACTGTCGTCCGGCGCGTCAAAGTCAATCGGCGCGGACAACCGCGTCAATGAAGCGACCGGATGTGAGAGATTATTGAGCAGGACGTGAGGGACGGCGATACCCTTACCCAAGGCGGTTGATCCCACTTTTTCGCGAGCGAGAAGGCCGGAAAGAATTGTCTTTTCCGTGATGCCGGCACGTTGCGCCAAACCAACTGAAATTTTCGTCAGGGCCGGTCGCTTGCCTTTGGCAATAATGTTCAGCGCGATATCATGTTCCGACAGCAGGTTTTCAATCATAGCGGTCTCCATGCGGACGTCCCCAGCGCTCGTCAGAGGCTGGGGTGACATGCCCCATTTTTGGACGGTGCACGCGCTTTGCACGTGCAATCTTCCGATCTGGATGCACTTGCGAAACACAAATGCCACCCACACGAGAATCAAGTTCGCAGGTCATTTGTAAATGCTTGCCAGCGCGATCCAAACAATCAAGAGAAGCGCGGTGCATATTGCGGCCGTGATTTCTCGTTGTCTTGATTTTCTATTGGCACGAACAGTTTTGACGGTCACAACTTTTATTTCACCGTCAAAATCGACATACGGCATGCGCGAACCCTCAGGCAGTCCGACGAGGGCCGCTCCGATTGGCGACAACACAGACAATTGGGTGCCGGCATCGACGCAATCTTCCGGCAGAACCAGAAGCCGCCGCTGGACGGTGTTCGAATCGTCGACGTAGAATGTCACCCAGCTGTTGACGGAGACTGCGAATGCAGGCGGCTCACTGTCATCATAGGGATTGGCGCGGTTCAGCTCCGAAAGCAGGAAATATGCGGCGGGATGACCGGCGCTTTCTGCTGAATCGGCAAGCCGCTGAAGACGCTGCAAGTCGGGTACCCAGATATGCAGGGGAGGCGGGGCCCAGTGGACGACGTTCATCTTACTCTCCTCGCGTCGGTGCGATCTTTGAAACTCTCGACATAGCTATCGGTACCAGCGATGCGGCGCTCGCTTCGGGCGGGGGGGACGTGCGCTGCCTGACGGGATTCTTCGGTCCAGGTTGTACCTGCTGAAAACAAATGCGACCCAGGCTGTGAGCAGCAGTGCCGCGCAGATCATGACGCTCATGGTGTTTTCCTCCCTTCGCCGGTTGCTGGCTCCAGCAGGCGAGAATGCTTGAGGCGTCAACATCGATTGAATGACGATGCCGCCGGATTCTCGCACGCCAATGCCTTGTGGCTGAAGCCACATGCGTGATTGGATCAAGAGTTTGGAGTTGGGTTCTTAGTCTATCCCGGACAGCGCGAACGTGCGCGCTGCCGGGTCAGCGTCCTGACAGGAACTGACCAGCGCGCAAATGTGATTGCCAACAATGTGAATCGCGGACCATTCGCAAAACCTATGGTCTGATGAAGAAAAGTCAATCTTGACCGTCGATGCAACTATTGGAAATCGCCACCTAGATACCTGCCGCGTGTGGAGATCGCGAGGCGATTACGAAGCACCTTGATACCTGAAGAATTTTGTCAAAAGACTAGGTCGTCGGATGAGACCTAGTTGCAGATTTCAACCTGTCGTGGTCCTAAGGTCTTGGTTTCGGAGCCGGTCACAATGCGGCACGGGGCGGCTTGGCCTTCTTCGAATGCGCCGGCCCATAACGCGCAGAAGGTTTGAGGCCGCCAGGGTTTCGTTAGACACAGCCCTCCATTGGGAACCGCAAATAAGTTACGCCGGCCGATCAATGGATATGATCGAGTTTGAAACTAAACTGCGCCAATCTTTCAGCGAAGGAAAGGACAGCATCACGATCACTTTTGCGAGGGATGCTTTCAAAGGTTTTAATCATGCGAAGACCCTCTTCTGCTGTGGCAGGTTCACGCGGTTCTTCGTTAAACGGCAGGCTACAAATTCGGGTCATTTTCTCCTCCGACAAAAATCTGAGCGAATTCCAATTGTGAATGGACTACAGCGTGGAAGGATTAAGCTTATTCTTCAGGTCATGGAACGCAACGTCAAACCTGTGAGAACCTAAAATGGCGTTCGCGTTGACGTGCAGGAAACGTGGGCTGGCGAAATGACTGGGCACTTCGTTTCGTTCTGGTCGTCCTGGTTTCGTGTTTAAGCCGATGGCGAGCCTTGGCCGTGGGAAAGTAGTTTCTGGCATGAGGACCGTACCCGGCGGTGGCCGGCCAACTGAGACGGCCTTACTGCGTCGGTCGAGCAAAAACGTTTGTTCATAGCACCGTTTCCGCTTCGTTCCATCTCTATTTGTTCCCATGCACTTTGTGCCATTCGGCCGCAGCGGCGACTAACGAAACAGTTTAGTCGGATGACGTGACCAATACCGTTACTCGATCGCATGATCGAAACGGGGCGGGTGTCCGCTGCGTGCGTCGATCAGACGAGATGTATTGATCCCATTTTCTCGCGAGGAAAGAATTGTCCTTTCGGTGATGCCGGCACGTTGCGCCAAACAACTGAAATTTTCGTCAGGGCCAGTTGCTTGCCTTTGGCAATGACGTTTAGCGCGATGTCATGTTCTGACAGCAGGTTTTCAATCATCGCGATCTTGATCGCCGATGCTGCCACCTAGATACCTGCCGCGAACGGAAAATCTCGATGCTGCGTTTCTGGCTGGGATGAATTTGCGAATGGCGGTCGTTGGGACCAGGCCTGAAGCAACGTGCAGCGGCAAAACGGCGCGGTGCTCGCCGGCTGACTTGATTTAATTCTGAATCCCACCACCTTAACGCTATGAGCATTCTGGCCCATCATCAAAAGCGTATTTATCGCGCGGGCTGCCTGCAAATTGGCAGGTGACCCGGGCAGGCTTTAAGCCGCCCGGGGTCGAGAGTTCCATTCCCAATACAGCGTTCGTTGAGCGGATCGGCACGTCAGTGCTTCTGCATCCGCATCCATGACAACCGAACCTCTGGAATTCCAGAGCGTTTGGCATCGCTATTTCATGCAAAGGATCACGACTATGCGTAGCACGCACACGTCGGCGCATGTAGCGACTCCGCGTCGGAAGAATTTCGACACCCTGTTAATGGTTCTGTCGGCGCTCGCCATCTGTGGCGTCACGCTTCTGTATCTGGCGGCGTCGGGAGCCTTCAACTGATCGCGGTCCGCCTTCGGGTCGGAAGCCAAGTTGCCGATCCGGCAACGCCGCGACTTCTGGACTGACAGCCGCACTGCCGCCGTTGTTTGCAATCGTTGATGACATCAAGACGCCGACAACTGGCATCGCATCTGCATTCCAGTTGACGGCGCTTGTGCCGTTGAGCGGCGCTGTTGCGGTAAGACATGAGGCATGATGTTCGACGAAACGGTGATCATTTTGACGAGGATTCTGGTCGCGTCTGCGATCGGCGCGGCAATTGGCTTCGAGCGGAGTTTTCACGGTCGCCCTGCCGGCTTCCGGACCCACACGCTCGTCTGCGTCGCGTCCGCGCTTCTGATGCTTGTTACCGTATTCCAGACCGGGTGGGTTACGAATGTCCCCGCCGGTGCAATTCGCACGGACCCGACGCGCATGGCGCAGGGCATCATGACCGGGATCGGATTCCTCGGCGCGGGCGTCATTTTCAAGGAAAGCCCCACGGTGCGTGGCCTGACGACGGCGGCATCGATCTGGGTCACCGCAGCGATCGGCATTCTTGTAGGAATCGGATTCTACGTTCCAGCAATTGCTGGAGCCGTTGTCACGCTGATCGTACTCTCTGGATTCCGTGCGCTCGAAAAATATCTGCCGCGCGAATTCTATGTCGATCACAAGATCAAGTTCAAACGTGAAAATGTGATCACGGAAGCCTCGGTGCATGAGTTGATTGGAGCCCACGGCTTCAAGATCGCGAATCTTTCGCAGCATCTCATGAACGATGGTCAGACGTTCGAGTACCGCATGATCATCAAGGGCAAGAATCTTCGCAATACCGAGAAGCTGTCGCGGCATTTGAGAGGGGTGAGGGAAATCCTGGAGTTCAGGATTGTGCCCGTCAACGAGTAGAGGCGCGCGTGCGTTCCAACGTCATCAATCGTGGAGGTTCGTCTATGAAGAATGATCTGATTGTCACCACCGAGGATTCTTTCATAGAGGGTGCGATGTCGTCATTCCCAGCCAGCGATCCTCCATCATACATGGCAGGGGCTGCGATTTCGGGCGCACCGCCCACAAAGATGCAGATGCGGAAGCCTCGCCGCGCTTCGATCCGTCGCTCGCTCGCCATGCGACGCAAATCACAAAAAGCAAAGACGTGAGCAAGCAGCTTGCGCGAATGCTGGATGAAGCGGGCTTCCCTGACCCGCCTGCAGCGCAGGTCGCAACAAAATCCGGGATTATCACAGGAGAGAAATGTGCAGGATACGTTGAACTTTACCGAACGCATTGGGTTTGATGACCGGGAGACCCTACGGGCAAAAGGTGCAATACCTCCGTTCGATGCGGGCGCGCCGGTTGTGCGCGACGGTTTCCGTTTTGCGGGCACGCATCTTTTGCTCGATCTGTGGAACGCCCGGTCGCTGGATGATGTTGAGGCCATGGAGCAGGCATTCCGCTCGGCGGTGGATGCCGCCGGCGCCACCCTTCTCAATCTTCATTTCCATCGTTTCACGTGTGGCGGAGGGCTGTCCGGTCTGGCCTTGCTGGCGGAGAGCCATATCTCGATTCATACCTGGCCCGAGCATTCATTCGCGGCCGCCGACATATTCATGTGTGGTGGCGCCCATCCCTATCAGGCGGCTCAAGTGTTGAGGGACGCGCTGCGGCCCGAGTTCATTTCGATCAGTGAGCACCGGCGGGGGATTCAGCAATGAAGTGGTTTCAGGAACAGCTCTATCCAGGATTCTCCCAGTGTATCGCCGTCACGGATTGCCTGCTTGAAAGGCAGACGCAATTTCAGAAGATCCAGATTTTCGAAACACCCGTGTTCGGAAAGGTGCTGGCGCTCGACAACGCAATCCAGGTCACCGAGCGGGACAATCACATTTATCATGAGATGCTTGTGCATGTTCCGATGTTCGCTCACGGCGACGTCAAAGACGTTCTCATCGTGGGAGGCGGGGATGGCGGCTGCCTGCGAGAAGCGCTCAAGCATCCGGTTGATTCAGTCACAATGGTTGAGATCGATAGCGAGGTCGTCGAACTGTCGCGGCGTTTCTTCCCCGAGGTATCCGGCGGTGCATTCCTGGACGATCGCGCGGATATTCTGATTGATGATGCCTACAGATATTTGGCCGAGGAAAAGCGGCGCTTCGATCTCATCCTGATTGACTCGACCGATCCCATTGGGGCCGCAGCGAAACTGTTTACCCAAGAATTCTATCAGAGGTGTTTCCTACGGCTTCGCAGCTCGGGAATGATCGTGATCCAGAGCGGTTCACCTCCGTTTCGGACTGAATCGACGGAGGCTGACGCACGGCCGTTCATGTCAGTGTTCAGGCAGTTGCAGGATTACATTGCTCCGGTGCCCAGCTATCCGATGGGGATGATTGCCCTCAGGGGCGCGTCGCTGGCAGGTGATTCGCTATCGCCATGTATTGAGACGATCCGTGCGCGTGTCGAAAAGCAGGCAATCACGACCAGGTATTATGAGCCGGGGACGCACCGGGCGGCGTTTGAATTGTTGCGGGGAGGCCGCGACATGGTTACCGTCGGCCAGCAGGCCTCGTTCTGATGCTCAGGTGTTTCGGGGAGTGATAGCAACGGCGGTCAGTTTGCGATTCAAGCCCGCGTCGGGGGTGACCAGGACAATTTGAATCATGTATGAGTTCGCAGTTTTATTCTGAATGGCGCGCCAAATTGCCACCATTCAGAACAAAACTGCGGACCCAACGACCGCTCGGGCGAGCGTCCTCGAAGGTGATGTTGTCCTGCGGATATCATCACAGGTGCTGGCATTGGCGCAGTTACTGTCGCAGATCACAATCGCCTCAAGCAAGAGGTCGCCAAGTTCGTAGGTGCGGTTCGCGCGGCCTGACGATCGCAACATTGATTGCGAAGGTTTGAAGCCCCTTTTTTGGGGAGCAGCCAATATTGCTGTTGCGCCTTGATGTCGATAGAGGACTGTCCGTCGAACCAAGGTTGCCATTGCTCCGAGCCAGGATATGCCCGCTCGGTAACGCCACCACGATTGGCTCTACCAGCAACAGGCTGATGACAGGCCCCCGCGGGTGGTACTCTGGAGGCGCAGCCGCCACGAACCGGTGCGCTCCTCATCAAGGCCGAAAGATTGATCTAGATTAACAATCTACATCAGTTCGTCAGTACGGAACCTTAAATCAAAATCAATATCAGTTCGCGGCAGCAATGCTATGCCCCCGGATCTGTGCAGGCAGATTTCAGGTTTTCGGTATCGTTAAATCGTCAGTTTCTCCGAATTGTAATCGAATTTTCCAAACCGTCCGAAACAACGCAAGATCAAGTGGGCGCCTTCCTCTGCAAACGCGAGGTCGAAAGATTTGTCTCCATTCAGTACATTTCTCAACGCAGCGGCATTCGCTCTGACCTGGATCGGTATCCCGCTGGCGATTCTGTCGCTGGCCGCTATCGCCATTCGTATTGTTGAAACCCGGAAGCTTGCATTGAGCGCATCGTCGCTCGCGCGATCGAAGAAGCTGCTCGAGACTGTTCTCGAAAACATGCCGCATGGGGTGTGCATGTTCGACTCGAACAGAAACGTGATCGTCAGCAACAAGCACTATGGCGAGATGTATGGCCTCGCTCCTGAACGGACGAAATCGGGAGCGAAGCTGTCTGATATTCTGGATGCGCATGTTGCGGCGCATCATTGTGCGTATGATGTCAAGGCATACGTGGCGGATCACCTCGCTGGGGCGGGCTTGCCGGAGCCAAGCTATGTCGTCAATGAACTGAGTAACGGCAGCGTATTTGCGATCAACAGGCAGCCCTTGCCAGACGGCGGATTGATCGAGATACACCAAGACATCACCAACATCCACCTGACGGAAGCGTGGGCCGATGCGGCGCGGCAGGAACTGCTCGAGATGCAGTTCGCCATGGATCAGGCGGTCATTGTCGCGGTTGTCGATCTGAAGGGGCGCATCACCTATGCGAACGACAATTTCTGTCAGATCAGCGGATACGGCCGCGAAGAACTGCTGGGACAGAACCATCGTATCCTGAACTCAGGCTATCATTCCGCGGCCGTCTTTCGTGAGATGTACCGCCGGATCGGAAAAGGCGAGGTTTGGCGCGCCGAGCTGTGCAATAAGGCAAAGGATGGCTCGCTTTACTGGGTCGATACAGTCATCACCGCGCAACTCGGGCCGAATGGCAAACCGATCGCCTATATCGCGATCCGCGTCGATATCACGGCGCGAAAGCTGGCAGAGGCTCGGATTTCTTACGCGGCTCGCCACGACTCTTTGACCGGGATCGCCAATCGCGCGGTGTTGAAGGAGAAGATGGATGAAGCCGCGGGGCGGCTGCGCCAGAAAGGCGAGGCCTTCACGGTTTTCATGCTGGATCTCGACGGCTTCAAGTATATCAACGATACGCTTGGGCATGCCGCGGGAGACCGGCTGCTCGTCGAGTTGGCGCTTCGCCTGAAGAACTCGTTGCGTGGAAACGAAATCCTGGCGCGGCTCGGCGGCGACGAGTTTGCGATTGTCCAGTGTGCCGAGACGAATCAGCGCGAGGCAGCGATCGCTCTGGCGATCAGGTTGCTTGAAGTCATTTCCAGACCCTTCGATCTGGACGGTCACAATACGGCGATAGGAACAAGTATCGGTATCGCGCTCGCTCCGGAGAATGGGGCCGATACAGGAGAATTGTTGAAGAAGGCCGATCTCGCGCTGTACCGGGTGAAATCCGAAGGCCGCAACAGTTTCAGCTTCTTCGACAAGGAGTTGAGCAAGGACGCTACCTCGCGTCTCCAGCTTGCCAACGACATGCGAGCTGCACTGTCCAGAAATGAATTCGAACTCCACTATCAGCCGGTGTTCGATGCCAAGACATCGCGGCCCTGCGGTGCGGAAGCTCTGGTTCGATGGCGCCATCCGGTTGCGGGCCTCATGGCGCCGGATCGATTTATCTGGCTTGCCGAGGAAACTGGCTTCATGGAGCCGCTTGGACAATGGATTCTGGAAAGGGCGTGCCAGGACGCTGCGTCATGGCCGCAGAATATTAAAGTAGCGGTCAATCTGTCGGCCGCGCAATTCAGGAGCG
>NZ_HG326655.1:0-5680 GCF_000308295.2 Afipia birgiae 34632 | reverse complement strand
AATCCGGGCTGCCCCCCGAACGGCTCGAACTGGAGATCACGGAATCGCTATTCCTGCAAAACAAGGAGAGTCACGGCATCGTCATTCAGCAGCTAAAGAATATCGGCGTCACGATCGTCCTCGACGATTTTGGAACAGGCTATGCGTCGCTCAGCTACCTGACGATGTTTCCGTTCGACAAGATCAAGATTGACAAGTCATTCACGCAAGGACTGTCAAGCCGCGTCGATTGCGCCGCCGTAGTGGCATCGGTGCTGTCGCTCGCACGCGACCTCGATATAGCGGTGACAGCTGAGGGCGTCGAGACGAAGCAGCAGTTCGAGTTGTTGCGCGCAGCTGGTGTCAATCAGGTTCAGGGCTATCTGTTCGGCCGACCGAGCCCCATTGCGGACCTCGATTTTCCTTCGCTGGAACGGATCGCACAAGCAGACGAGGCCGCATGATTCGTCATCTCTTAGATTCTTCAAAGGCATCGACCTCCCAATCAGCGAGCGCGTCGTCGTGAACGCGCACCACAATCTTATCGGTGAACTGGAGGAGGTGATCGCCGGGAATGATATAGGTCAGCGCGCCAGGATTCTGCGGCGTGTGACCGATCTGTTCGTGTTGTCGTC
This sequence comes from Afipia birgiae 34632, assembly GCF_000308295.2. GTDB lineage: Bacteria > Pseudomonadota > Alphaproteobacteria > Rhizobiales > Xanthobacteraceae > Afipia > Afipia birgiae. The sequence goes on along the minus strand of NZ_HG326655.1, from coordinate 5,066 downwards.
TGGCCGATTGTCCAGCGCACAAATGGCCCTGTTTGACGATGTCATGAGCCGGCTCGTCGATGAAATCGATATCGCCGCGCGAGCGACCTTCGGAGGAGTTCTGGCGGCGATTTCCGAGGCCCCGCATGGGGTCGTCCAGCGGCTGGCGCTGGACGACGCGATCAGCGTGGCCGGCCCCATTCTTTCACGGTCCGAACGTGTCGGCGATATGACTCTTCTTGACGGAGCTAGAACCAAGAGCCAGGCGCATCTCCTCGCCATTTCGCGGCGCAAGGTGCTCGCAGAACCCGTTACCGATATCCTCCTGGCACGAGGAAACAAGGATGTGGTATTGAGCACCGCGAAAAATTCCGGCGCTGCGTTCTCTCAGTACGGCTATTCCACTCTGGTTCAGCGGTCGGCAACCGATGACGAACTGGCGGCGTGTACCTGGTCGCGCCCGGATATTCCAAGGCAGCATTTGCTGCAATTGTTCGCCGAAGCTTCGGAGACAGTGAAACTCGAGCTCACCAAGAAAGACCCTCGCAAGGCTGCGCTCATCGCGGAAACCGTTGCTCTGGCTTCCGGTCGGGTTCAGACGCAGGCGCGAGAGACGTCCACGCAATACGCCCTGGCGCACGCCCGCGTCCTGTCGTTATATGACGCAGGTGAACTCAGCGAAGCGAGACTGACTGAATTCGCGCATGGTGAAATGTTTGACGAGACAGTCGTTGCGCTGTCACTTGTTTGCGACTTCCCGGTCAGTTTGGTCGAACATGCGTTCGTTCACGAGCGGTCCGAGCAGATCATCGTGCTCGCCAGGGCTAACGAGATGTCGTGGGACACGACAAAGGCGATCCTGAAACTACAGGCCAGGACGCGTGACTCGAAACAGCAATCTGAGCGATCCTTTGAGACCTTCATGCGGTTGAAGGTGGACACTGCTAAGAAGGCGGTCGGATTTTACCGTTTGCGAGAGCGGGCGAAGACGCCACGGCTCCCAGCCGCAGAGCGCGCCGGTCGCTCATTAATAATCCAGTGAGCCAATACGGCTCAATTCCGGAAGATTGAGTACCTGCAAAACACCTCCGGAAAATTCGATGAGGCCGCGATCGCGGAAAAGGCTGATAACCCGGCTGACGTGAACTGGCGTGAGACCGACGGCATCTGCGATGTGTTGCTGGCGTAGCGGCAAACGATACCGCTGATCGCGGATTACGCTACGTGTAGAAATTCGTTGTATCAGATGCAAAAATAAGTAGGCAATGCGCTCTTCGGCAGATCGCTGGCCTAGGGCAATCATCAACCCGTCCGCGTTATACGCTTCGGCGGCAGAGGATTTCGCGAGCGCTGCCGTCATGCGAGGATTGTCGGCCCACCTTGCCTTAATTTCAGCGCGTCCAAACCCGCTTAGTCGAGCTTCAGTCAATGTCTGGGCGGAGAAATGGAGCCGCTCCTCGAATACCGCGACAGTAGAAAAAAGATCACCGGGCAGCAGGAAATTTAGTATTTGCCGGCGGCCGTTGGGCACTTGGAAAAACCGGAAAGCCAGCCATCGCAAAGTATGAATAAATTCTCGGAGGCGTGGTTTCGCGTCAGAATCTGTTCGCCTGCGCGAGCCGCCCGGAAGTGCTGCCAGGCTGGTTGTGGATGGGACCGCGTCGTTTTCTTCGCGGATTCGGCCCCAGTCTTGCTGCCCTTTGCCGTCCAATGCGTTGCGGCGAAATGAACTTGCCCTTCTCTTGACGTGCCACCATTATGGTGGCATATGTTTGGGTATGGAAAAGCGGAAGCCGACGTACGATCTCGCCGCAATCAAGGCTGCGATCGGGTCGGTGAAAACGCTGTCCATCACCTCGTCGGCTCTGCGCGACGCGGTGGGCCTCGGATTTGACCGTAGCGGCATCGCCAATGTCATCCAGACCATCGAGCGGCAAATGTTTTACAAGTCGATGACGACGCACGCCGACCACCGAGTTTGGCAAGACGTGTACCATGTGCCCGTCGAGAATGGACAGACAGTGTATGTGAAGTTTCAAGCGAACGTCGTGACCGAGTTCACAGTCATGTCGTTCAAGGAGAAATAGCCATGGCAACGAAGGTGGGAATTCTTCCGAAGACGATGCCATCGCCCGAGACGGGCGAGACCCTGACCCTTGGCGTGCGACCGTTCAAGGTCACATATAAGGGACGAAGTATCACCGTGGATCTGCCGGGATATTACCCGAGAGGCCGTGGCGACGGTGTGCATGTTGGAAACGACATGAGCGTCGTTGACCGCGCGCTGCGCATGCTGAAGGAAAAGGTGGATGGCATTCCAGCGCCGGAGACGATACGCAAGGTCCGGACCAAGCTACGTCTGTCCCAACGGCGAGCTGGTGCTGTGTTCCGGGTCGGGCCGAGTGCGTTCGACAAGTATGAGCGAGGCTTGATCGAACCGAGCGGTCCGACTGTTCAGTTGATCACGATTCTCGATCGCCACCCCGAACTCGTCAAAGAGCTTGAGGAAGTCTGACGGGCCAGCTTGTTCGATCCGCCGTCAAGTTTCTTCCACTCTGTGGACCGACGGGGTCTAGGTAAGATGGAGAACTAGGCTCGAGCCAGATCTCTAGCCGCCAACGAGGAAAAAGCACCCGTAGCATCTATTTCGGCTTACGCCTCTGACACGCCACGCGATTCGGTTTTTCACGCGGATAAGACCGAAAACCTGCCCGCGAGGCGGCAGCTGTTTGACAAACTATCCTGCTGAAGGCGAGGCATCCGGACGCATCTGCGCAAGCTTGAAAACGTTCTCACGGTAGTTGCTCGAACGCTTCGTCGCTCATTTCCAACGGATCCTGCGGGAAGGCGCTAACGTCATCGCCCGTGCCGATGGGCTGGCGAAATTGTCTGCGGACATGAAAGCCGGTGGGAAAGAAATTCATACGATTCAAGCCGATTTGTCCCGGCCGGAACAGACGTGCGGCTCGGGCGCGCCGCCGCCTGCGGCTGTGTGCGGCAATGGCGTGATGGACCGCGTGCTGCATCCGGTCGAACCGCTGACGATCCGTCTTTCGCTCGTGGGACGATTCTAGATTCCGCTACGGCGCGAGTGATCGGACCGCTCGCGCCGCCGCTTTCCGCAAGGCATGGTGCGTTTCAAACGAAACGCATATTTCGTAGTTGAAACGCCGAACACGAGAAAGTGCCGCATATACTTTTGACAGCATGTACGAATAATGCAGATGCTGTCGCATCTCTTCGTTGGCGATGGAAGACGGTGCGAAAATGAGCGACGGCGCATATGCGAGCCGCATGCGGCACGAGACATTTTTCACACACGCGACTGACAGGCTGCGCATCGACCTGAGCGCGCCGACGAAGGTCGTCGTCTTTCATGGCCATGCGGGAGCGCTGCGACACAGCGCGGGCCGTAAGGCGAACGGCGATAAAGCCGCGCTATCTCTCCCGTCTGGTCGATGAACACCAGCCGGTGGATGTCGATCTCAGGCTGACATGCCTTCCACGCCGCGCGTTCAGCGGCCACGTCCGGCCGATTCTGCTCGCTGGCGTGCGATGTTTCATAAGAGAATGGCAATTTCGGCTGATGGCTTCACCTGCCGGTAAATCGCGGCTTGCGCTTTTCCGAAAATGCTTTCATGCCTTCCAGAAAATCCGAACTACGGATATACGCTTCAAAGGTGGTGATCTCGCTGCGCAGCGCGGCGTCCAATGGCTGCTCGAGACCGTCGGCAACAAGCTCCTTGACCCAAGCTAACCCAGGCGGACTAAGTCCCGCCATTTGCTGCGCCAGTGCGGAGACCGTGGCCTGCAAATCCAGAGGCAGGCACCACTTCATTGACCAGCCCCCACCGCATTAACTGATCCGCAGGCGCGAGTTCGCCGGTCAAGAGAAGGTGCTTGGCGATGTTGACGGGTAGCTTGCGCGGAAGCCGCACTGAACTGCCCGAGCCCGGCAGGACACCATATTTAAGATGCCCATCGCCGATGAGGGCTGTGTCCGCTGCGATCACCATGTCGCAGCATAAACTCCAAGCCGCCCGCGATGGCAACGCCATTCACCGCGGCAATGACGGGCTTCGGCATGCGTTCGATCCGCAGGAAAAGATCCACCGATCGGCGCAATTGCTGGGCAAACTCGCGGTACTCCCCGCCCTCCAGGCGTTTGAGAAACCCCTTGAGATCGTCGACGCTCAACCGAGCCATCGCCATGTTTGGCAAACCACGAAGCCTCAGGGTCGACAATGGCAGTCAATTTACGTCGAGATAGTTCGACCTATGGGCGTATGCAAATGGCGTCATTCTGGATTTTAGCCGTCCAGGTAAACCCACCGATAACGCCTTCATCGAGAGCTTCAGCGAGGCGGTTATCTACCGTGAACGGATGGCCTTGGCACCCAACGTGATTATCGTTGACGTTTCCCGGGCGGATGCGTCCTCGAGGGCCGTTGAAAACAGCGTAACGTCGGCGAGGTAGGTCCCGATTCAGTATCAGCTTCAGTTCGATGGCGCTGACCTCGAGCCGTGCTGGGCGCGTATCGACGAAGCCGGCCATACCGATCTCGTCGCGACCTGCCGGGATCGGCCTCCAGCCAAGTTGGATTTTCGCACCGCATTCTGTGCAGCAACGGACAGTTCGGCAAGGTCGCCGTCTGGTTCGCGTTCTCCATGCTTGGAGTTCAAACGCTCTAAATCGATGCCCGAATACCTAAGCTGATGATTCCAACATCTAGTTAGGATCCGGAATAATTGGCTCGAAATTTCCCCTTCGAAGCGCGCCACTCAGTACCCATCTGCGAACTCCGATTGGCTCCGTTCCGGTAGGCAAAGACCGCTATTTCGAGCACGTTTGGCTGCTTCCGTTTTATTGAGGGACAAGACAGATCCAGGCTGCGGAATGGCGAACGGATGAAGGTGCCCGCAACAACGATGGCACAACCATTGCAGTCGCTATAGGGTGCGCGCTATTTCCTCGAAGTGTACGGTTAGGCGATGATTCGCCAGTAACTATCCCGGACCGATAGATGCAAGTTGACGTCCTTTTCCCAACTACACAGCGCGATGTTCGCCTCGATTTGTTCCGGGGA
>NZ_HG326654.1:903495-909749 GCF_000308295.2 Afipia birgiae 34632 | reverse complement strand
AGCGACTACTTCAGGGGACACACCCAGAGGGTTCTTTACTTGATCGTACGAGTATATTTCTTCCACCAGATCGAATGCAATTTTGAAAAGTCCATCATAAGTAAAACGTTCATTCGTGGACATGACATTCAATCCACGAATTACGCCGCCAGCGATCAATTGATGAAACAAAGCGATTACATCTTGCTCTCGCGTGGGCGTTGAGGTGATTGACACTCGTTCGGTGGGAGCAAAGAAGTGAGGGTTCGTAAGCACAAGGGGTTTTTCCGCCTCATGATTGAGCATGTCCTTTTTCCAGTCGCTAATTTGCATTTCTCGAACAAGGTCCGGTGCAACACCAGTATTGGCTTTCAGTTGTGGTTTGAACTTTGAGAGATGTATTTCAGTGATCGAACGAGAAATGCTCTTGGCAAAATCGGTTAGCTCACGATGAAAACCCTTGCGGCCTAAGTCGGGTGTGTAATCCTCAAAATGCATCAAGAAATGCACTTGATTTTGCCGGCCGATATTGCGGTTGAGTGGGACCTGAATGGTTTCGCCTTGAGGCATATTATTTGCCGCCAACTGGATTCCGCTCGTTAAAACGCGGTAACTTGGTCGCAACTTCAACGACTCGTTAAATTGTTGCCAGAGTCGAGCGGTATATCCGAATTCGACACTTACGGTTGGAGTGTGGCGATCCAATATTTCTATCTCTTCTGCATCAAGAGAGGCTGCGAGTAGATTTTTAAGTTCGGCCGCTGTCCAGGTTTCGTAGATGAAATCCAGGCTGCTATATCTGTCGGGAAGTTTACCGCCCGTGCCGAATTTATTGAATGCTGCTTCGGCTGCCTTCGCGAGTTCTCTGAATGTAGCTTTTTTTCCGGCGCTATCGTGCAACCAGAAGTATTTGGTTCCTTGGGCTGAAGTAGCGGTCTCAACACCATTGTGATGAACTTTTATCGTTATCTCAACGGCGTCATTCGGAACTATGGATCCGATGCCAGTCTTGATCGATAAGATTTTAAGCCAGACTTGTGCATTCTCCGCTTGGATCCAGTTGAGCTTCTTTGGATGCGTTCGATCATCGAACCTTACTGTGATCGAGACACCTCGATCATTGCTATCAAAAGTGGTGTCCACTAAGGGCGAAGGGTCCGGTTCTATTTTCGGGTTGCTGCCGGCGGCATGCCCCTTTAGCCAATCTCGTGCATTTGAGATGCGGCCAGATGCTTCAAAGCCTGGAGCTTTGGTTGATATCCTCATGTAGTTGAAGCCGTATGCCACGTAGGTTGCACCTACGCCTTTGTGGCCTCTGGTGTTTCCTGATTTGAATGAGAAATTTGGAGCAAGAAACTGTTCAAATTTTTCTTCATCTAAGCCAATGCCGTTGTCTGTTACGGTCAACGTGTTGTCATCGAGGTCGATGCGTACGACGATGCTAGGCTTGTATTTTTTCTCTGTCCCGGCCGCCTTCTCGTGTTCAACTCTGGCTTCAACGGCGTCCAAGGCGTTTTGTATGAGTTCGCAAAACGGATCGTACCACCCAACATATGAGCTAAGGATATTCTCAATTTCTCGCTTTATGGCCGCGAGGGCGGCGTCCGTAACTTTGGTGCTTTTGAATTCCAGAGGATCAAACGGTTTAAAAGTCATTTTCATTCCCGACTAAAACTTGCGCAGCATAACTATAAGGCAGCCCACAGCCTAAGTCGTGCATGGGATGCGATGCTTCTGTCGCCGCGGCTCCGCACACATTGCCTGTTGACAAAGTCGATATTTAGGCTTATATTCCTATTCATCCCGCCTCACTTGAGGGGCGTGTCCTAGGACGCTTCGATGCGCGGGGCGGGATGCGGCGCCTGCGCGCGCGAGAAGGGACGTCCTTCTCCGCTCCCGGGAGGCCTCGGGTCATCGTCCGGGCTCACTACGGAGCTCTGCCGTTCGCGGCTGGACGGTGGACAGGATGAAGGCAGGCGAAAGCCCGCCGGATCAGGATTCGTCCGTCCTGTCCCGGAAGTACGATCCCGAGGACAGAAATCGCCGCGGCGGAGCGTCGAAAGGCGTTTCGCGGACCGGCCTCTCGTGGCGACACGACGCCGGCCGCGCACTCAACTACCAAGGCGCGTCTTTCGGCGCTCCTCCATCCCTCTCTTGTTGAGAGGCGGCCCACGGGTTGACGACATCGCTGGACGGACATCCGCGTTTTTTACGCGGGGAAGCGCCCTCCCATGCGCGCATGGTCCGCAAAAGCGGACAGCGGTTTTGCGATCAGACCACGCACAAAAGAGCGTCGCGCGTTTGCAGCATGAAGGAGAGAGGCATGATCGAAACGGCGAAGGGAAACGATGAGGACAGCGGCGCGTGGCCGCAACTCACCGACGAGGACCGCGACTATTTTCTGTCGGAAGAAGGCATCATCGATGTGATGCGCGCGCTTTCGGACGAGTGCGGCAACTTTCGCCGCTGTCCGGTGAAGCGATGCCGCCGCGCGCGGCGCTGTCAGGGTCCGGACATGATCTGTCAACTCAAGGAGCCGAGCCGCACCGCGCCGCGCGGCGATGTCGCGGCCGTCAACGCGCGCATGCGGCAGATCGTGCTGCGGCGGCTGGAGCAATGGGGCATCTGGTGAGCGCGTGCGTCGCTTTTGAGGCCGCTGCCAATTGCGGTCCGCGCCATCTTGACGCAACTTGCGCCGCAATCCTGCGCTCCTATGTAGGGGAGCTTGCAGTGGGCATGATCCCGAAAAGTGGGAACCGGTTTTCGGACAAGATCATGCCCAAACCAACCAAACGGGTAAGGCTTTTGCCACCATGACGAGCGCCAGGATGACCGACGATATCTTTATCGACCGTACCGCGAAGCCCCGCACCGGCGGCGGCAAGCGGCCGCCGATCATCGATCAGGACGGCAACGAAGTGCATCCCGGCGGGTTCGGCGGCGGCCGCTTCGGCGCGTCGGGTTTCGAGTTTCAGGGCGCGGATTTCCAGAATATCTCCGGCGCGCTCGGCGGGATTTCGTTCGGCCCGCTCACGCGCGAGCAGCGCTTCGCGCGCATCGATGCGCTGTCGAAACTGCTGGACGTTGCCTTCGTGGTGCCGGGCACCAAGATCCGCTACGGCATCGACGGCCTGATCGGCCTCGTGCCGATCGTCGGCGATATTCTCACCACGGCGATCTCGCTGTGGATCGTGCGCGAGGCCCGCGCGCTCGGCGCGCCGAAGTATCTGGTGGCGCGGATGCTGGGCAATGTCGCGCTGGACGGCGTGGTGGGCCTGGTGCCGTTCGCCGGCGACGCCTTCGACGTCATGTTCCGCGCCAACATGCGCAACATGCGTATCCTCAAGCGCTGGATGGACAAGCAGCCACGAGGCGCATGATCCCGAAAAGTGGGAACCGGTTTTCGGATCAGATCATGCGCGTAAAAGTAAGCCTCGGTGCGCTGATGTCGTCGCGTTGGTGCGATTGGGCGTTAAGAGCGCGCTGCGCGATCAGCCCGTCGCGGTCTGCTTCTCTTCCTCGGGTGCTGCCACCGGCTCCGGCCGGTTGCGCTCGAGCGGAAACGCTTCGCTTTCATACAGCGTGCGGATGCCGCTCTGGTCGAAGCGGGCCTCGTCCACCTGGAGGTAGGCGCCGTTCAGGCTGTCGGCGGGAAGCTGTTCGATCGCGAACTGCACGGCCTCGGCTGCGGTCGGGAACCGGCGGTACGCAAAGCCGGCGCGCTTTTTCTTGCGGATCGCCGCAGGAAAGAGTTCGGCTTCGGTGTTGTAATTGAACGCAGCCATGATCTCGGCCTTCTCGATTTGGGATTCGGTGGAAACGACGTCCAGAGTACGGTCTCCCGGGGAGACCGCTCGACACGCGTTATTCATTCCAGAACAGACTCTAATATAGGCCTTTTTTCGCCAATTGCGACCTGTCATACGCCCTATGATGAATGGCATGACGCAATCGCATGCGGGCCGAATAACCGCTTGTATTTCAATGCTCTAGCAGGCATGCGAAGCCGTGCGACAAAACCCGCCGGTTCGCATGGCGACTGCTCGGTTTTGCGGGGGCGGATTTTGCCGGATTTTAGCCGGCGAACGCATGATCACGACCGCCGTCAGAACGGTGCGGCGGAGGCGTTACTGGATGGCTTCCGTCAAGATTTCGTCCGTAATCGACACCACCTTGAGCGGCGTGATGTACGGCTTGATGTGGGTGGCGGGGTCGGCGGCGAGTTCGATCTTGCGCACCGGCGCCTGCTCCGGCACGCCGCTGATGCCGCGGCGGATGCCGTACTGCCAGACCTGAAGCACGCCGGCGCTGCGCAGCGCCTTTTCCACCGCATCGGGAGTCTGGCCCCGCATTTGCGTGAGTTCAGCCTTGGTGAGGCCGATCACGATTTCATGTTGCGGCGAGACGACCTTGAACAGGGTCACTCTGCCGACGGCGAAGGCGGGGTGGGACACCACGGCGTCGACGAGAAGGCCTGCAAGGCCGAGAGCCAGCACGGTCTGGCGCGATCTGGTGGACATCACGAATTCCTTGGCGGGAAAGTTGTCTGGAAGCGTTCTTGCCGGACGTTTGTTGTCGTTCGTATGCGAACGAGAAGCGACAGATAGGGGCCGCGCGGCCTTTGGCAAGCCGCGCGGATTCAAATTTTTCTGGAACAAAGCCGGGTTTATTCGGGCAAATGTTTCAATGCTGCGGAATTGATGCAGTAACGCAATCCTGTCGGCCCTGGCCCGTCGGGGAAGACGTGGCCGAGGTGGCCCTGGCACTTCGCGCACAGCACTTCGGTGCGGACCATGCCGTGGGACACGTCGCGCTCTTCGGTGACGCTGCCCTCGGCGGCGGGGGCGGAGAACGCCGGCCAGCCGCATCCGGAATCGAACTTGTCGTCCGATGTGAACAGCGACTGTCCGCATCCGGCGCAGACATAGGTGCCCGGATCGAACGAGTGGTCATACTCGCCGGTGAACGGCCGCTCCGTCGCCTTCTCGCGCAGCACGGCGTACTGCATCGGCGTCAGTTCCTTGCGCCACTCGCTGTCGGACTTCTGGACAGTGCCGGAGCCGGTCTTGGTCTTGATGTCCGTCACTCGCTAGCTCCTTTCGTTATTCTTGTTCGTGTGTTTCACGTCAAAGCGGCGAACCGCCGGGTCCGCCGCTTGGGTGCAATTCGTCAACGCCGCGTGTTTCAGTTGTTCGCCTTGGCCTCGCGCACCAGCGCGGGCTTCTCGCGATAGCTCTCGGCGAAGATCTTCTTCAGGTTCTCGATCTTCGGCAAATCGTTGAACACAATATAGGGCTGGTTGGGGTGCAGCGTCAGGTAGTCCTGATGATAATCTTCCGCCGCATAGAAGCCCTGCAACGGTTCGAGCGTGGTCGCGATCGCCTTCTTGTAGGCCTTCGCGCCGTTCAGCTGCGCGATGTAGTCCTGCACCAGTTTGCGCTCGGCCGGGTCGGAGGTGAATATCGTGGAGCGATACTGCGTACCGGTGTCCGGGCCCTGGCGGTTGAGCTGGGTCGGATCGTGCACCACCGAAAAATAAATCTGCAGCAGCTTGCCCAGTGTCACCTGCTTCGGATCGTAGGTGATCTGCACCGCTTCGGCGTGGCCGGTGGTGCCGCGCCCGATCGCCTCGTAATTCGCGGTCGAGGCTTTGCCGCCCGCATAGCCCGACACGGCGTTGGTGACGCCCCTGGTGTGCTGGTAGACGCCTTGCACGCCCCAGAAGCAGCCGCCCGCGAGCACGAATGTCTTCAGACCCTCGGCCGGGGCGATGTCCGCGACCGGCGGCGGAATGATGAAGGCTTCCTCGGCGGCGCGCGACGGCGAAGCGAACCAGCCAAGCGCCAGCACGCTGGCGGCGGAGAGGGCGAGAGCGGTGCGGCGGAACCGGGTGCGATCCATGTGATCCTCTTCGATAGCTGTCGGGCGTTTCGCGCCTGTGCCGTAGATACGCGGATAAGACCCCGCCGTTACGGCAAAATTCCACACAAAAACGTGAGCATGAACCGTCAGAGCCGCTGCGTGTTACCCTTTCGCATGCGCCGGGTGACAACCGGCCGCAACGGGGATGATGGACGCAGCTTCCTTTGCCGGTTTCTGGCTGCGGCACCAACGCATCGGTACGCGTTTTGTCTAACCCGTTCCCGGCGTGTGCGCTTCTCATCCGATTCGGTTTTCAAACAGCCACTTTCCTTTTCCCTCCCCCTTGTGGGGAGGGTGGCGCGTTGTGAGCGCAGCGAACAACGGCCGGGTGGGGGATTGATAGCGCGTCGCGT
>NZ_HG326654.1:899347-902856 GCF_000308295.2 Afipia birgiae 34632 | reverse complement strand
TGATAGCGCGTCGCGTTGCGCCCCCACCCCGGCCTCCGCTTCGCTCGGCCGACCTCCCCGCAAAGGGGAGGGAGATGTCGGCATCGCGCACGACTTTCCGATTCAAATTTCAAACAGCGCGCATAGAAATGCGGCCCCGCGCGCCGATGGCGCGGGTTGGGCTTTGGCTCACCCTCGAAAATTTCGAGGGGAGATGGAGCGCCGCCAGGCGCAACATGGTTGTCGTCGCTCCATCGTCCGCCGCTTGCGAAGGCGGCAAACAAAAGAGCGCATCGCCTTGCGGCGCTCCATCGACGCTGCGTGCGGACGCTCCGAGGAGGCCGCGAACCGCAGCGCGCGAATCCTTGCCACAGCAAAGGCTGCGGCAAACATCCGCTGCGGCGTCTTGTGGCGTCGGGATCGTACTTCCGGGTGGGAAGGGGAGCGTCCCCTGATCCGGACGGCTTTCGCCGCCTTCATTCCCACCACCGTCCAGCCGCGAACGGCAGAGCTTCGTAGTGAGCCCGGACGATGACCCTCAGCCTCCGGGAGCGTGGCTGCGAACCACGCGCGCGGGCGCCGCGCTTCATTCCACTTCAGGAACGCCTCTAGAAGCGCCCCTCACGAATGAAGCAATAGGAATATAAGCCTATTAAGTAGGATTTGTCAACCCGGGCGGGATGTTCCATTTTTCGTTTCCCGCCGAAATGTCAGTTTTCAATTTTCGGAAATTAGTTTCTTAGGAGCTTTTAATGCCAATCGATCATGAGTTTGGCGCACAGCACACTGATTTGAAATTATCCATCATCGAAAACTATCTAAAAGCCTTCACGACGGCGCTAAAGCCCCACTTCCAAGAGCTTTGGTACATTGATGCTTTTGCGGGAACGGGATTTAGAACGGTCAGGCATGAGGAGAAGCCGGAAAGTTTCCTAAGCGCAGGTGAGCCGCAGCGCATTGAGCAACGTCGTGGGTCAGCCCAGATCGCATTGGACATTCAACCAAGCTTCGATTTCACGGTATTTATCGATGCTAAGCCGTCGCACGTTGCTGCGTTGAATGATCTTGCTGCGAGATATCCACGCCGGAGAATTGCTGTCGTTAGAAACGACGCCAACGAAGCCATTTTGTCGTTGCTTGCAGCTAACTCGTGGCAATCAACGCGCGCTGTGTTGTTTCTGGATCCTTACGGAATGGAGGTGAACTGGGAAACGCTTGAGGCTATCGCGGCAACAAAAGCAATCGATATTTGGTTTTTGTTTCCGATGTCAGGATTATACCGACAAGCAACAAAAAATATTGAAGCAGTCGATGAGCACAAAGCATCTGCTCTGACGCGAATTCTCGGGTCGGAGGAGTGGAAAGAAGAGCTATATGAGGATAGTGGTCAATCGGAGATGTTCGGGAATGATCCTAGAGTAAGAACTCGCGATGTGAGGTCGCTTGAAGATTACGTTCGTCGTCGTCTTCGAACGATTTTTCCAGCAGTCCTCAAGCCGTTGCCACTTCCATTGCATCGGAAGCCTCAGTTGTTCTCACTCTTCCTGTGCATATCTAACGACGAGACAAAAGCCATAGGTCTCGCGACAAGGATCGGAAATCACATACTCAAAGTTGGTGCAGGCATTTCATCGTAAGTGCGATCGTGCAGCAAGCGCCCAGTCGCTTTCTTGTTCTTCCCACCCCATTGCTTAAAGAAAAAGGCTGTCCCAGATTTTCGGCACATTTTTTCAATTTCATCGACCCACTCGGGCTTCATTGGGCGAGCGCGAGGCCCACTCTCTCCGCCGACGATTGCCCAATGAATTCCCGTAAGGTCCCCAGCGGCAACTGACCCGATAAGTGGTTCAAGCGATACAAATCGAATAATGGCGGGGACACGACGGATGTCATCAAGACGTCCCAATACGCGGTCATCCTCGACACTCGTGCCGAGCCATACGTTTGATAGAGTTTCGAAACGTCGCTCCAAAAGCACGTCGGCCATTCGGTCTGGTCGCTTGGTGAGAATTTGATAAGTGTGTCGCGGTGTTTCTTTCATCACCTGCCAAACACGATAAATGTAGTCAGTTTGTACGTCTGGATGGAACAGGTCTGACATGGAGTTCACGAACACTTTTCGTGGCTTCGACCATGTCCTCGGAGCATCCAGCGACTTTGCGTCCAGACGAATTTTCCCGGTCCATACGGCGCGGCCGCCGCTGCGTCGGGTAAGGCCTTTATACTTTTCTAGCCCCATAGCATCGAGACGCGCAGCCATTCGCATTGCGTAGCAATTTGTGCAGCCAGCAGTGAGAATTGTGCAACCCGCTACCGGATTCCACGTAGCGTCGGTCCACTCGATTGACGTGTCGCCCATGGTGCCTCCATCAGCAAGTATGCTGACAAATGGCGGTTAATTTAAGATTCCAAAAATCTGCATTGCCCTCAAATATACTTCTTCATTTCCGCGAGCAGATCGCTGCGAAGGTCTTCGCGGTCCATCGCGTAAGCGATATTCGCGGCGAGAAAGCCCGACTTCGAGCCGCAGTCATAGCTCTTGCCCTTGAACTTGAAGCCGTAGAACGGCTGTGATTTCGCAAGGCCGAGCATCGCGTCGGTGAGCTGGATTTCGCCGCCCGCACCCTTGGCCTGGGTCTCCAGCACGTTGAAGATTTCCGGCTGCAGGATGTAGCGCCCTGTGATCGAGAGGTTCGATGGGGCGACTTCCTTCTTCGGCTTCTCGACCATGCCGTTGAGTTCGAACATGTCGCCCTTCGCCTTGCCGACGCCGACCACGCCATACATGTGGACCTGATCCATCGGCACTTCTTCCACCGCGATGATGTTGGCCTTGTCCGCGCCCGCCGCGTTGGCGGCGTCGATCATCTGCTTCAGGCCAGAGGGTTTGTTTTTCACCAGCACGTCCGGCAGCAGCACCGCGAACGGCTCGTTGCCGATGATGTCGCGCGCGCACCACACCGCATGGCCGAGGCCGAGCGGCGCCTGCTGGCGCGTGAACGAGGTCGCGCCCGCCGCCGGCTGGTCGCGCTCGAGGATGTCCATTTCCTTCAGCTTGTTTCTTTCCTTGAGCGTGTCCTCAAGCTCGTAGGGCCGGTCGAAGTGGTCTTCGATCACGCCCTTGTTGCGGCCGGTGACGAACACGAGGTGCTCGATGCCGGCTTCCAGCGCTTCGTCCACCACATGCTGGATCAGCGGGCGGTCGACCACGGTGAGCATTTCCTTCGGCATGGCCTTGGTGGCCGGGAGAAAGCGGGTGCCAAGACCGGCGACGGGAAACACGGCTTTACGGATTTTCATGAGGCTCTTTGCAGGCTGAGGGAGACGTTGAGGGGTGTTAGCAGGTTTTATCGGGCTGAAAAACGGCGGGGCGGGCAACAGGTTCCGTAAAGGTGTGCGGATGAACGGTACATGAGCGGCTTGCGGATTTTTTGAGGCGGGGCGTTTTGCTTCATCCCTCCCCCTTGTGGGGAGGGTGCTGAGCGGCGAAGCCGCGAAGCGGGTGCGGGGCCTTGCTCTTAACGCGAGAT
>NZ_HG326654.1:764758-898238 GCF_000308295.2 Afipia birgiae 34632 | reverse complement strand
AGCGGTAGCGAGCGGGTGAGGGGCAAATTTCTAAGGAAAGAACCCGCGCCGCGTCATCTCGCCGCCGAAAAATGCTGCGTTGTTAATCGGGTGGAAACCCTGTCCGGGCCTCCTGTATCCGGGATAGTCTTGAGCGGGTGTGGAGTACAATGGCACGGATCGAACGTGAAGAAAGCGCGTGGCTGATGGTCGCGGGTGCGGCGCTGACCGTGTCGGTGGTCGCGGCGGTCTCGATGATGGCCGGTCCGGCTTACGGGCAGACCGCGTCGGGGCGCGGGAGCCTCGGCCAGCGCGGCGACATCACCGGCTCGATCCAGCAGCAGCCGTCACCGGCCCCGCGCCAGATGCAGCCAGCGCCGCGCCGCATGGCGCAGGCGTCGCCGCCGAAGGAATGGAGCGGCGAGGACGGCGCGTCCGGTCACCCGCTGATGACGGCCGACGCGATCCGCCGCTCGGCTGCGAACTTCGACCGCTGCGTCGCCGGTTTCTGGCCGGAGGCCGCGCGGCGTGGCGTCTCGCAGGCGAGCTTCGAGCGCTTCACCGCCGATCTGTCGCCCGACCTGCGCATCATGGACCTGATGGACTCGCAGCCCGAGTTCACCAAGGCGGTATGGGACTATCTCGACATTCTGGTCACCGATGCGCGGATCGCGCGCGGCCGCGAGGTGCTGGCGAAAAACGCGGCGACCTTCGCCGCGGTCGAAAAGGCCTATGGCGTCGATCGCTATATCATCGCCGCGATCTGGGGCATCGAATCGAACTACGGCACGCAGGGCGGCGACCGCAGCGTGCTGAATTCCACCGCGACGCTGGCCTGCATCGGGCGGCGTCAGGGTTACTTCAAGGACGAGTTTCTCGCCGCGCTGGAGATCTTGCATCACGGCGACCTGACGCCGCAGCAGATGCGCGGCTCATGGGCCGGGGCGTTCGGTGCGACGCAGTTCATGCCCACCGCGTTCAAGAAGTTCGCGGTGGATTTCGACCGCGACGGCAAGCGCAACGCCGTTGACGACATTCCGGACATCATCGCTTCCACGGCGGCGAAGTTCAAAAAGGACAACTGGCAGCCGGGACAGACCTGGGGCTACGAGGTCGAGGTGCCGCAGGGCTTCAACTATCTGCATGCCGACCGCGCCAAGAGCTACACCATCGCGCAGTGGGAGCATCTCGGCGTCCGGCGCGCCGGCGGCAAGCCGTTTCCGCGCAACACCGACAAGGCGTTTTTGCTGGCGCCCGCCGGCGCGGACGGGCCGGGATTCCTGATGCTCGGAAACTTCCGCTCGATCATGCGCTACAATCCGTCGGAGGCTTACGCGCTGGCCATCGGGCATTTCGCCGACCGGCTGCGCGGCGGTATGCCGTTCGTGCAGGCATGGCCGCGGCAGGAGCGGGTGCTGTCGCGCGACGAGCGGCTCGAACTGCAGCAGCTCCTGGCGCAGCGCGGGTTCTATCGCGGCGAGCCGGACGGCAATCTCGGCGGCGAGACCAAGAAGGCGCTCCGCAGCTTCCAGGCCTCGATCGGGGCCCCCGCCGACGGGTTCGCCTCGTCCGGCGTGCTGGACCGGTTGCGCAGGCGGTAAGCCGAAGACTACCGCGCGATCCTTGTCGTCAGCTGAACCAGCCGCTCGCGGCTTGGCGGAGTTTTCAAATACTCGATCACGGCGGGCTCTTCGCCGCTCTGGCGGATCATTGCCAGCGTGTTGCGCGAGGTGCCGCAGGCTGGATTGTGAAAGATGGTGACGGTCATGGGTGAACCTCTGCGCGTTCTGTCCTGGGTTGGTGAGGGCCGGCCTCATACCATCCGCGCGTGGCCTGCACGATCTTGACCACCGACAGCATCACCGGCACTTCGACCAGCACGCCGACGACGGTCGCGAGGGCTGCTCCCGAATTGAGGCCGAACAGGCTGATGGCTGCCGCCACGGCCAGTTCGAAGAAGTTGCTGGCGCCGATCAACGCCGCCGGAGCAGCGACGCACCACGCGACGCCGAAGCGCCGGCTTAGCCAGTAGGCGAGGCCCGCATTGAAGTAGACCTGTATCAGGATCGGGACCGCCAGGATCGCGATCACCACCGGCTGCGCGAGAATTTGCTCGCCCTGAAAGGCGAACAACAGCACCAGCGTCGCGAGCAAGGCGATCAGCGACACGGGCTGCAGGCGCGCCAGCGTCCGTTCGAGCATCCGGGGACCATCGTTGAGCAAAGCGCGCCGCCAGACCTGCGCGACAATCACCGGCACCACGATGTAGAGCGCGACGGACAGCAACAACGTGGCCCATGGCACCGAGATCGAAGCGACACCAAGCAGGAGGCCGACCAGTGGGGCGAACAGGACGATCATCAGGACGTCGTTGAGCGCGACCTGGCCGAGCGTGTAGTGCGGTTCGCCGCCGACGAGGTTGGACCAGACGAAGACCATGGCGGTGCAGGGTGCTGCCGCTAGCAGGATGAGACCCGCGACATACGAGGATATCTGGTCGCCGGGCAGCATCGGCGCAAAAACATGGCCGATGAAAAATGTCGCCAGCAGTGCCATCGAAAACGGTTTGACGGCCCAGTTGATGAACAGCGTCACGCCGACGCCGCGCGCGTGCGCGGCGACCTTGCCGAGCGCACCGAAGTCGATCTTCAGCAGCATCGGAATGATCATCAGCCAGACAAGCACCGCGATGGGCAAATTGACTTTTGCGACTTCCGCTCCTGCGATGATGGAAAATACGCCCGGCATGAGATGACCCAGTGCGACGCCGACCGCGATGCAGATCACGACCCAAAGGGTGAGATAGCGTTCGAAAATGCTCATGCCTCACGCCACCCGAGGCGGGTTCGATGTCGATCCTTCGGTGCGGCCGATGTCGCGCAATTTCGTGCCGAGAGACAGTTTGTCGATGCTGTTCAGCGGCAGGCTCGTGAAGATCGCGATACGGTTTTTCATATAGCGGAGCGCCGCAACGAACGCCGCTTCCTTTTCAATATCCGTGCCTTCCACCTCTGCCGGATCTTCAATTCCCCAATGCGCCGTCATCGGCTGGCCGGGCCAGATTGGACAGGATTCACCCGCGGTATTGTCACAAACCGTAAAGACGAAATCCATCACCGGCGCATCGGGGGCCGCGAACTCTTCCCAGCTCTTTGAACGCAGGTCATCCACTGGAAAATCGGCGCTCTTGAGAACCTTGATCGCGAAGGGGTTCACGCGGCCTTTCGGCAGGCTGCCGGCCGAGAACGCCCGAAACCGTCCGCGGCCGTCTTTGCGCAAGACCGACTCTGCGAGAATCGAACGCGCGCTGTTGCCGGTACAAAGAAACAGAACATTATAAATGCGGTCAGACATTTGCTCTTCCTTTCTTCGCCGGCGGACAGCAGGGCATCAGGCTTTCGATCAGTGGCGCGCAGAGGTCCGGGTTTCCGCCGCAGCAATCCTTCAGCAGGTAAAGCAGGACGTTTTGGAAATGCGTCAGGTCGACGCGATAGACGATCGATCTGCCAGAGCGCCTGGCTGTCACCAAGCCGGCCCGTGTGAGGATGGACAAATGAGAGGACATGGTGTTCTGCGGCACCGCGAGTGAATTCGCGATATCACCGGCTGCGAGGCCTTTCGGTTCAGATTTGACCAGTAGCCGGAACGCGTCGAGGCGCGTGGATTGGGCGAGGGCCGCAAGGGCGAGAATTGCTGACTCTGATTCCATATATCCAGATATATCGATTTAAAAGCCGCCGTCAAGCTCCTGTGGCCGGTGGGGGCGGAGACCGCACCATGCGCAATGTTGAAATCAACAGTTTGGCGGGAGCCCAACCCTTGACGCGGGCCGGGGGCGGCCTGTTTATGGCGCCGGACCTGCGAAGCGGTGTTGTCGCCAGGCGCCCAATCGATAAACAGACTGCCGACTTTGCCCATTTAGGGCCTGAATCTGCTATTATTTTTTGACGTTACGCTTTTTCACTCTGTGAGACGCATGTCAAAACGGCCATCGTTCCTGCGCCTGTTTGCCGACCGCGGTCCTTTGACGGTCCTCGCGGTTGCGGGCGCGATGCTGTTCGGGATCGTCGCTCCGGCGTCGGCGCAGTTCTTCGATTTCGGCTTCGGCCGCCCGCAGCGGCCGGCACCGCCTCCGCAGCCGCGCGGCGGCGGTTTCTTCGCGCCGTTCGGTGGTGGCGGATTTTTTCAGGAACAGCAGCAGGCGCCGCGTCCGGCGGATTTCTCGCGTGCACCGGCGGCTGCCAAGCGCGAGGCCCCCGCCGACCGTAACGTGCTGGTGCTCGGCGACGCGATGGCGGACTGGCTCGCCTATGGCCTTGAAGATGCGTTGTCGGAAACGCCCGACCTCGGCGTGATCCGCAAGCACAAGACCGTGTCGGGTCTTTTGAAGTATCAGCCCAAGGGCGATCCGGCGGACTGGGCCGCCGCCGCGAAGGGCATTCTGGCCACCGAGAAGCCCGACGTTATCGTGGTGATGCTCGGCCTGCACGATCGCGTTCCGATCCGCGAACCGGTCGCCGAAAAGAAGACCGACGCCAAGCCGGGTGAGAAGCCCGGCGATAAGGCGAAAGGCGCCAAGAAGGATTCCCGCACCAAGCCGAACGAGCCGGATGCCGCGGCGAAGCCGGGCGACAAGCCCGCGGCCGGCGGCGCCGAGAACAAGGCTGCGGACAACAAGCCGTCGGACGCGGAAGCCGCGCCGGACGACGACGATCAGTCCCAGATCCTGGCGCCGGATAAGGCACAGCGTTCGGCCGGCGGCGGCATGCACGATTTCCGCGAAGAACGCTGGGTCGAACTGTACGCGAAGAAAATCGAGGAGATGATCGCGGTCCTGAAATCCAGGGGCGTGCCGGTGCTCTGGGTCGGGCTGCCCGCGGTGCGCGGCGCCAAGGCGACGTCGGACATGCTGTTCCTCGATGCGTTGTATCGCGACGGCGCCGGCAAGGCCGGCATCACCTATGTCGATGTCTGGGACGGCTTCGTCGATGACGCCGGGCGTTTTGCGCAGCAGGGCCCGGACTTCGAAGGCCAGATCCGCCGCCTGCGCTCGAACGATGGCGTGTTCTTCACCAAAGCCGGTGCGCGCAAGCTCGCGCATTACACCGAGCGTGAAATCCGGCGGGTGCTGGCGGCCCACACCGATGGCCCGCTGGCTGTTCCGAGCGAGACCTTTGCGCCGGATGCCAATATCCGCCCGGGAGAAGCCGGTCCGCGTCCGCTGATGGGACCGGTGATGCCGCTGGTGGCGTCGCAAGTCGGTACCGATGACCTGCTCGGCGGCGTCGGTACGCGGCCTGCCTCGGTCGATGCGCTTGCAGCGCGGACGCTGGTGAAGGGTGAGCCGCTCGCAGCGCCTGCCGGGCGCGCCGATGATTTCGCATGGCCGCGCCGCGAAGTCGGCGCGCTGAGCGCTCCGCCCAGCGATCCGGTCGTCGCCGCCGCGTCGTCTGATGGGACCGCTGCGCCGCCGAAGCCGAAGCCGAAGAAGCAGGTCGTGGTCCAGGGACTGTTCAACCCCTCCGCGCCGCCGCAACACCAGCGTCCGCGCGCAGGCCCCGGCCCGCGTGACGCATACCAGCGGCCGCCGGGCCTTTTCGGCTCGTCGCCGTTCTCGGGCTTTTTCTCGCGCTGGTAATCAGCACCATCCCCGCGTCTGGATCGCATCAATTCGATGCAGTAGGGTCCGCGCGGCTGCTCCAGAAATTTTCGTCAGGTCGAGATCGTGAACAGAAAACAACGCCGGGCTGAAGAAAAAACCGGCAAGGTCGCCGCCCGGTCTTCAGGCCTTCTCGAAGAAACCTTGTTCCGGCAGGCCATGGCCCATCATCAGGCGGGACGGCTGCGCGATGCCGAGGCTAACTATCGCGATGTGCTGGCCGCCAATCCGCGCCACACCGGCGCCTTGGGTTGTCTCGGGCTGCTCGCACATCAGGCGGGTCACAGCGACGCGGCGATCGATCTTCTGCGCAAGGCGATTGCATCGGACAAGCGCAATCCCGAACCGCATTACAATCTGGCGCGTATCCTGTCCGACTGCGGACGCGACGACGACGCCATCGTGCACAACCGCAAGGCGCTGGAGATCGATCCGGACTATCCGGGCGCACACAACAATCTCGGCGCGCTGCTGCTGCTTCACGGCCGACTCGCCGAAGCCCTCGCCACTGCAGTTCATGGGCTGCGGACGGACGAGGCGGCCGGTCTCAAGTCGACATTCGTGATGGCGCTGCGCTCGCTCGATCCCGCGGCCATCAAGCTGGATCCGGATGTCATCCAGCTTCTGGTGCGCGCCTTGCGCGAACCGTGGTGCCGCCCGCGCGACCTGTCGGCGGCCGCAGGCGCGATCCTGCTTCGTACGCCGGCGATGGCACGCTGTGTGGAGCTGGTGTCGCACGCAGGCCCGGCCCGGCTGAATGAGATGTTCAGTGCTGCCGATCTGGCGACGCTCGGCGCCGAAGGTCTGTTTGAGGCTTTGCTGAGCACGTCGCCGGTGACGACAGTTGCGGTCGAACGGATTTTGACGGCGGTGCGCCGCGCCGCGCTGCACGACATCGCGACCGGAACGCTTGAGGGCGACGACCGATGGTTGCCGCTGGTGGCCGCGCTCGGACAACAGGGCTTCATCAACGAATACGTCTTCGATGTCACCGAAGAGGAAAGCACTCAGCTTGACCGGCTTCGTGACGACGTCGCCGGGACGATCGCGCGGAACGAGGCAGTCGCGCCGATCAGGCTCGCGATCCTTGCAGGTTACCTGCCGCTGCATTCGATTCCCGGAGCCGAACAGCTCGCGGCGCAGCCCTGGTCCGGCGCGATGGCCGCGCTGGTCGCGCAGCAGGTGGTAGATCACCGGGACGAACTGACGATTCGCTCCACCATTGAACGCTTGACCGCGATCGAGGACGGCGTTTCGGAAAAGGTGCGTGCGCAGTACGAGGAAAACCCCTATCCGCGATGGAGCAGGGTTCTCGCCGAGACGCAGGCGCTGCCGGTGGATGCTTATATCGGGATGCGGTTTCCCGGCGCGCCGTACAAGCCGCTCGGCAACCGTGGACTCGATGTTTTGGTCGCGGGATGCGGCACCGGACAGCATGCGATCCAGCGTGCGCAGCAACTGAAATCAGCCAACGTGCTGGCGATCGATCTCAGTCTCAGCAGTCTCAGCTACGCGATCAGGAAGACCAGGGAACTGGGGCTGACCAACCTGCGCTACGCGCAAGGGGACATACTGGCGCTCGAAAGCGGCAACACGTTCGATGTCATCGACTCAAGCGGTGTGCTGCATCACCTGAAGGATCCACTGACGGGATGGCGCAGGCTCGCCGGTCTGTTGCGTCCCGGCGGGCTGATGCATATCGGGCTCTACAGTTCGACGGCGCGCCGCGACATCAACGCCGCGCGTGCCTATCTCGCGGAGCAGGGGCGCGGTTTTTCGGTTCCGGAGGTGCGGCGGCTGCGGGCCGAATTCGCCGGCCGCGCACCGGGCGATGAACTGCACAACGTCACGCAGTTCAGCGACTTTTTCAGCATGAGCGAGTGCCGCGATCTGCTGTTCCATGTGCAGGAGCATCAATTCTCGATTCCGCAGATCTCGGATTTTCTTCGGGAGAACGGCTTTACGTTCCTCGGATTCGAGACCCCGGCGCGGACGGGCTACCTGCGGCGGTTTCCCGGCGACAGGGCGGCGACCGATCTTGTGAACTGGACGGCGTTTGAGGCCGAGAATCCCTCGACCTTCGCGCAGATGTACCAGTTCTGGCTTCAGAAGAACTGAGCAGCGCAGGTTATCTGGCCAGCGCACCAAGCCGGCGATCCAGCTCGTCCAGGTCGCCGACGAACAGAACCGTGTTTCCGCGGTTTGCCTCATAGACGAAATCCTGCAGCGGCTTGCTGCCGGCGAGCCACGCTGAAATATCGCCGACGATTGCGATCCCCAGACTGTGATTGACGAATTTCTGAATCACGTCCCCGGCAATCCGGGTGCTGAGCTGGAAGAAACCGTCAGCGAGCCGCGAGACAGGAAACGCGACCCATGTCGCATTGTGCTCCCACGCAGCGCTCATGCTGGACAGTGCTGAGCCCGTACTGGCGCACACAAGAATCCGGAGTCCATGACGGTCGAGCGTGTGTTGGTTCATGGTGGCAAGTCTTCCGCCGGAGAGCCCTTTGCGCAGGTGTCAAGGTTTCGCCGCAGTTCCCGCGCCAGCGCGAGGAAACTTATTGCAATGCTGGTTCCGGTACAAATTTCACGGGTTCCTGCAGATGAATCCCGGAACGCTCCCGGCCCTGAACCGTTGGTCACCCTCTTAACGGATGGAGGATGACATGAAGATTCGCAAGGCAATGGCAGTTGCGGTGATTGCGCTGACGCCAGGCATCGCGTTTGCGCAGAGCGCCACGGTTGAAGGCGCACGCGACGGCGCAGCCGCTGGTCATGCCATCGGCGGTCCGGTTGGCGGCGCTGTCGGCGGCACGGTTGGCGCCGCGGTCGGCACCGCGATCGATATTCCGGCGGCTGTGATTTCGTCGGTCACCGGCTTGCCGGGACCATCGGTCGTCGTGAAGGAACGCGTGGTGGTCGGTGAGCCGCTGCCGGACTATGTCGAGTTGCGTCCGGTGCCGCGCCATGCCGAGTATCACTATGCGGTCGTGAACGACCGTCGTGTGATTGTCGAACCGCGCACGCGCCGCGTCATTCGCGTCATCGAGTAACGGTGCGCTGAGCAGCAGCACCGGATGATGCGAGGAAAAGGCCCCGTCACAGACGGGGCTTTTTCTTTGCGATCCGATGGCTAGACCGAGCGCGGCCCGAACAGGATGACGGTAGCGCCGATCAGGCAAAGCGCTGCACCTGAAACGTCCCACCGGTCGGGACGCACGCTTTCCACCGCCCACATCCACGCCAGCGAAGCGACAATGTAAACCCCGCCATAGGCGGCGAACGCACGCCCGGCGGCGTCGGTCGGCACAAGCGTGAGCAGATACGCGAAGAGCAGCAGCGATGCGGTCCCCGGAACAACCCACCAGATGGATTTGTCCAGCCGCAGCCAGGCCCAGAATGCAAAACAGCCCCCGATTTCGGCGAGGGCTGCTGCGATATAGATGAGTGCGGTCATGAGGGCATGAACCCGAAAAGTGAAAAGCGGTTTTCGGACCAGATCTGCCCAAACAGAAAACTACCGAGGCAGCGTGGTCGCGCCCATCAGATGCTGATCGATCGCGGCGGCGCACTGGCGGCCTTCGCGGATCGCCCAGACCACGAGAGACTGTCCGCGGCGCATGTCGCCGGACGAGAACACCTTCGGCACCGAGGTCTGGTAGTTGTTGGTCGAGGCGCGCACATTGCCGCGCGGATCGAGCTCGACGCCGAGCTTCTTCAGCAAACCTTCATGCACCGGATGGACGAAGCCCATCGCCAGCAGCACCAGTTCGGCCTTGAGCTCGAATTCGCTGCCGGGCACCGGCTGGAATTTGTCGTCGACGTGAACGCAGTGCAGCTTCGCAACCTTGCCGTCGCCGCCGGAGAACTTCTGCGTCAGCACGGCGTATTCGCGGACCGCGCCTTCGGCCTGGCTCGACGAGGTGCGCATCTTCAGCGGCCAGTTCGGCCAGCTCAGCGCCTTGTTCTCGCGCTCGGGCGGTGCCGGCATGATTTCAAGCTGCGTTACCGATTTCGCGCCCTGGCGGATCGACGTGCCGATGCAGTCGGAGCCGGTGTCGCCGCCGCCGATCACCACCACGTCCTTGCCGGTGGCGAGAATTTCGCGGACGTCGCCGAGCGGCTCGTTGCCGATGCGGCGGTTCTGCTGCGGCAGGAAATCCATCGCGAAATGAATGCCGTCGAGCTCGCGGCCGGGGATCGGCAGATCGCGCGACGCTTCCGCGCCGCCGGTCAGTGCGACGGCATCGTAAACCTTGAGCAGATCCTGCGGCTCGACCGCGCCGGCATAGGAGCCGCCGACCGGCGTGTTGTAATGGAAGATCACGCCTTCGGCTTCCATCTGCGCCACGCGGCGGTCGATGATGCCCTTTTCCATTTTGAAGTCGGGAATGCCGTAGCGCAGAAGGCCGCCGGCCTTGGCGAACTTCTCGAACACGTGGACCTCGTGACCAACGCGCGCAAGCTGCTGCGCGGCGGCGAGGCCTGCGGGGCCGGAGCCGACCACGGCGACCTTCTTGCCGGTCTTCGTTGCTGCGACTTCAGGCTTGAGCCAGCCGCTGTCCCATGCGCGGTCGACGATGGCGCATTCGATGGTCTTGATGGTCACCGGGTTGTCGTCGATGTTCAGCGTGCACGAGGCTTCGCACGGCGCCGGGCAGATGCGGCCGGTGAACTCCGGGAAGTTGTTGGTCGAGTGCAGGTTGCGCGACGCTTCTTCCCAGTTGCCGTTGTAGACGAGATCGTTGAAGTCCGGGATCTGGTTGTTGACCGGGCAGCCGGGCGTGCCGGGCTGAACCGAGCCGGTGCCGTGGCAATAGGGAATGCCGCAACTCATGCAGCGCGCGGCCTGATCGCGCGTGTCTTTCTCGCTCAGTGGAATGACGAATTCTTTGAAATCCTTCACCCGTTCGATGACCGGTGCGTACTTGCGGTCGTGACGCTCGATCTCAAGAAAACCTGTAGGCTTACCCATATACCCCGACGCCTCTGAATGCTCGTCTATCAGTTTCTGTTCGTCATCCTGAGGTGCGCGCTCTTGTGCGCCTCGAAGGATGACCAGTTTTCATCCCCATCGCCCTTCGAGGCTCGCCGCAATGCGGCTCGCACCTCAGGGTGACGGGCGGCCAGATTACGCGCCGATCGCAATCAGCGGCTCGTCCGGCTCGCGCGATTTCATTTCTTTCAGCGCGCGGCGGTATTCGACCGGCATCACCTTGCGGAACATCGGCAGATACGTCTTCCAGTTCGCAAGGATGTGCTGCGCCCGCGCCGAGCCGGTGAGCTTGGCGTGCCGGGTGATCAGGATGTGCAGCCGTTCGACATCCTCGCCGAGCAGGTTCGAGAACACGTCGACCCGGCCATGCGCCTCAAGATCGCCCGACGAATGGAACGCGTTCGCGTTGACCATTTCCTCGGACAGGACCGGCTCCAGCTCGACCATCGCCATGTTGCAGCGTTTCTCGAACGTGTTGTCCTCGTCGATGACGTAAGCCACGCCGCCGGACATGCCCGCCGCGAAGTTGCGTCCCGTCTTGCCGAGCACGACGACGATGCCGCCGGTCATGTATTCGCAGCAATGATCGCCCGCGCCCTCGACCACGGCGATCGCGCCGGAGTTGCGGACCGCGAAGCGCTCGCCGGCGACGCCCTGGAAGTAGCATTCGCCTTCGATGGCGCCGTACATCACGGTGTTGCCGACGATGATCGACTCTTCCGGCACGATGCCCGAAATCTTCGGCGGCCGGACGATGATGCGTCCGCCCGACAGACCCTTGCCGACGTAGTCGTTGCCTTCGCCCTCGAGATCGAGAGTGACGCCACGCGCCAGCCACGCGCCGAACGCCTGACCTGCCGTGCCCTTGAGGCTGACATGGATGGTGTCGAGCGGCAGGCCGGTGTGGCCATAGGTCTTGGCCACTAGGCCGGACAGCATCGCGCCTGCGCTGCGGTCGGTGTTGTGGATTTCCGCCTCGATCTTCACCGGCGCGCCGCGGTCGATCGCCGCCTGCGCTTCCTTGATCAGGGTGCGGTCGAGCACGCTGTCCAGATGATGGTTCTGCGCCTCGGCGTGATAGATTTTCTGGCCGGGCAGGGCCTTCTGCTTGAAGAACAGCTTCGAGAAGTCGAGGCCCTTGGCCTTCCAGTGCGCCACCAGTGTCGACTGGTCGAGCATCTGGCTCTGGCCGACCATCTCCTGGAAGGTGCGGTAGCCGAGCGAGGCCATGATCTCGCGGACTTCCTCGGCGACGAAGAAGAAGTAGTTGATGACGTGCTCGGGCTGGCCGGTGAAGCGCTTGCGCAGCACCGGGTCCTGCGTGGCGACGCCGACCGGGCAGGTGTTGAGATGGCACTTGCGCATCATGATGCAGCCCGCCGCGATCAGCGGCGCGGTGGCGAAGCCCATTTCGTCCGCGCCGAGCAGCGCGCCGATCACGACGTCGCGTCCGGTGCGGAAACCGCCGTCGACCTGAACGACGATGCGGCTGCGCAGCCGCTCGCGCACCAGGGTCTGGTGGGTTTCGGCGAGGCCGATTTCCCATGGCGAACCGGCGTGCTTGATCGAGGTGAGCGGCGATGCACCCGTGCCGCCTTCGAAGCCCGCGATGGTGACGTGATCCGCGCGCGCCTTGGCGACGCCGGCGGCAACCGTGCCGACTCCGATTTCGGAGACGAGCTTGACCGACACCGCGCCGTCCGGATTGACGTTCTTCAGGTCGTAAATCAGCTGCGCGAGATCTTCGATCGAGTAGATGTCGTGATGCGGCGGCGGCGAGATCAGGCCGACGCCCGGGGTCGAGTGACGCACCTTGGCGATGGTCGCGTCGACCTTGTGGCCGGGCAACTGGCCGCCTTCGCCGGGCTTTGCGCCCTGCGCCATCTTGATCTGCATCATGTCGGAGTTGACGAGGTATTCCGTCGTCACGCCGAAACGCCCCGACGCCACCTGCTTGATGGCCGAGCGCATCGAATCGCCGTTCGCCATCGGCTTGAAGCGATCCGCTTCCTCGCCGCCTTCGCCGGTGTTGGACTTGCCGCCGATGCGGTTCATCGCGATCGCAAGCGTGGTGTGGGCCTCGCGCGAAATCGAGCCGAACGACATCGCGCCGGTGGCAAAGCGCTTGACGATCTCCTTGGCGGGCTCGACTTCATCGAGCGGCACCGGCTTGCGCTTGTCGTCCTCGGCAGTCTTGAGTTTGAACAGGCCGCGCAGCGTCAGCAGCTTTTCGGCCTGCTCGTTCAGCACCTTCGCGAACGCACGATAGCGGTCCTGCGAATTGCCGCGTACCGCATGCTGGAGCAGAGATACGGTTTCGGCGTTCCAGGCATGGTCCTCACCGCGCGAGCGGAAGGCATATTCGCCGCCGACATCGAGCGCGGTCTTGTAGACCTGCGCGTCGCCGAACGCGTCGGTGTGACGGCGCGCGGTTTCCTCGGCGATTTCGGCCAGGCCGACGCCCTCGATGCGGGTATGGGTGCCGGCGAAGTACTTCGCGACGAACTCCGCCTTCAGGCCGACGGCGTCGAAAATCTGCGCGCCGCAATAGGATTGATAGGTCGAGATGCCCATCTTCGACATGACCTTGAGCAGGCCCTTGCCGATCGACTTGATGTAGCGCTTGACGATTTCCTTGTCGTCGAGCTTGACCGGCAGTTGCTCCTTCATCGCGATGATGGACTCGAACGCCAGATAGGGATTGATCGCTTCGGCGCCGTAGCCGGCAAGGCAGGCGAAGTGATGCACTTCGCGCGGTTCGCCGGATTCGACCACGAGGCCGACCGACGTGCGCAGGCCGACGCGGATCAGATGATGATGTACGGCGGCGCAGGCCAGTAGTGACGGAATCGGAATCCGGTCGGAGCCCGCGGCGCGGTCCGACAGAATGATGATGTTGACGCCTTCGCGCACCGCAGCTTCGGCGCGGCCGCACAACTCTTCCAGTACCTGCTCCATGCCCGAAGCGCCGAGGCCGGCGTGGAACGTGGTGTCGAGCGCGCGTGACTTGAAGTGATTGTCCGCGACGTCCGAGATCGAGCGGATCTTTTCCAGATCCGCGTCGGTCAGGATCGGCTGACGCACTTCAAGGCGCTTGGTCTTGGACAGGCCTTCGATGTCGAACAGGTTCGGGCGCGGGCCGATGATCGAGACGAGGCTCATCACCAGTTCTTCGCGGATCGGATCGATCGGCGGGTTGGTGACCTGTGCGAAGTTCTGCTTGAAGTAGGTGAACAGCGACTTCGGCTTGCTCGACAGCGCCGACAACGGCGTGTCGGTGCCCATCGAGCCCGCGGCTTCCTCGCCGGTGGAGGCCATCGGCGTCATCAGGACGGCGAGGTCTTCCTGCGAATAGCCGAACGCCTGCTGGCGATCGAGCAGCGACAGGTTCGAGCGCATCGCCTTGGCGGGCGCGTCCTTCATTTCCTCGAGCACGATCTGGGTGCGGTCAAGCCACTCGCGATAAGGATGGCTCTTGGCCAGTTCCGCCTTGATCTCGTCGTCGGGAATGAGCCGGCCTTCCTCGAGATCGACCAGCAGCATCTTGCCGGGCTGCAGACGCCACTTGGTGATGATCTGGTCTTCCGGAATAGGCAGCACGCCCATTTCCGACGCCATCAGGATGCGGTCATCCTTGGTGACGAGATAGCGCGCCGGGCGCAGGCCGTTGCGGTCGAGCGTCGCGCCGATCTGGCGGCCGTCGGTGAAAGCAATCGCAGCGGGGCCGTCCCACGGCTCCATCAGTGCTGCGTGATACTCGTAGAAGGAACGGCGCTCTTCGCTCATCAGCGGATTGCCGGACCACGCCTCGGGAACGAGCATCATCATTGCATGCGACAGCGAGTAGCCGCCCTGCACAAGGAATTCGAGCGCGTTATCGAAGCAGGCGGTGTCGGACTGGCCCTCATAGGAAATCGGCCACAGCTTCTCGATGTCGTCACCGAATTTCTCGGACGACACCGACGCCTGACGCGCCGCCATCCAGTTTACGTTGCCACGCAGCGTGTTGATCTCGCCGTTGTGCGCGACCATGCGGTAGGGATGCGCCAGCGACCACGCCGGGAAGGTGTTGGTTGAGAAGCGCTGATGCACCAGCGCCAAAGCGGATTCGAAATCCGGCTCGTGCAGGTCGGGATAGTACTTGCCGAGCTGGTCGGCGAGGAACATGCCCTTGTAGACCACGGTGCGGCAGGACATCGACACCGGATAGTAACCGGCGAGCGCGCGTTCGCGGCGCTGATAGATCGCGTTCGAGATCGCCTTGCGCAGGATATAGAGCCGGCGTTCGAAATCTTCCTCGTCAGCGCAGTCGCCGCAGCCGATGAACAC
This sequence comes from Afipia birgiae 34632, assembly GCF_000308295.2. Lineage (GTDB taxonomy): Bacteria > Pseudomonadota > Alphaproteobacteria > Rhizobiales > Xanthobacteraceae > Afipia > Afipia birgiae. The sequence continues at coordinate 883,272 of NZ_HG326654.1, read as the reverse complement.
CTGCATGCAGTTCGGTTCGGTCGGCTTCACGGTCTCGCCGAGCGAGGCGTTGTCGGTCGGAACGTCGCGCCAGCCCAGCAGCAGCAGGCCTTCGGACTTGATCTTGTCGGCGATGATGCTCTTGATGACTTCGCGCCAGGGCTTCTCGCGCGGCATGAACAGCGCGCCGACGGCGTACTGGCCGGGGGCAGGGAGCGTGAAGCCGGCTTCCTTCGCCTTGCGCGAAAAGAATGCGTGCGGAATCTGCACGAGGATTCCTGCGCCGTCACCGGCGCGCGGATCGGCGCCTACAGCGCCGCGATGTTCCAGATTGCAAAGAATGTTGATCGCGTCGGACACGATCTGGTGCGATTTCTTGCCCTTGATGTTGGCGATGAAGCCGACGCCGCACGAGTCTTTTTCAAGGGTGGGGTCGTATAGACCTTCAGCAGCTGGACGCCAGTTATGCTCACGGTAGTTCGAGCCCGGATCAGCTGCCGGGAAATCATCTTTGATTGCGTCACGCTCGAAGTCTGAACCGCTCATTCTCATCCTCACGCCTCTTTAGAGGCAGTCTATTTTAACCCATTTTGGCCGCAGCTTCGGCGTTCGCGGTACCCTTGGGGAATCCCTGGGGCCACCGCTCGCGCTGTCACGAGCCTCGCTATAGAAATTGCAGCTCGCGCGCGCCGTTTCCGGCTGCCGTGCGGCCTGCCTGCCTTCCGGGCGCTGCAAACGCCATGCCGAGAATACCCGGAAATTGGGACAGCAGTCCTGTCCTACCGCCGAGATTGCCAAACTTTTTCCTATCACACAAGCGCGTGAGAGTCCCTGTCCCGATGGGTCAGCGCCGCCATGCAACGCCCCAGGATTGAGGCAATCCCGCCGCCGTCCGGTCCAAGCTCCGCCGAATTCGGAAACGACTGTTAACCCCTGATTTCGGGGAGCCGGAAGACGGTTTTGGGACACGGGATGGGAGGCCACGCGCGATGACATTGTTTTCGAGGGGACCATTGGCCGGGCGGGCCGTCGCCGCAGGCGCAATACTCGCCGCGGTTACACTTCTGGGGCCTCCGGCGCGCGCCGGCGATGATTTTCCGGTGGTGGGCGACATCCGGATCCCGATGCCGCGGATCCTGGAGGACGATGGCCGGCTGCCGCCGCCCGAGGGACGTTACATCGAGCGCTATGAGGAACGGTCTTATCCACAACGGCCCTATGCTGATTCCTATCGTCCCGGGCGTTATGGCTCGGGGGCTCACGCGGCGATCCCCTCGGCGCGCCATGAGCGCGCGCCGCGGCCGATGCTGCCGCCTGAACAGGTCGTGACGGTTTTGCGCGCGAGTGGCTACTCGCCGCTCGGCCGAGTCACCCAGCGCGGCTGGATCTACACCATTGCGGCGCTCGACCGGCACGGTGAAGACGGCCGCCTGATCATCGACGCCCGCACCGGGCAGATCATGCGCTTCATTCCGGCTCAGGCCGTCGACGAGCGCATGATGGAGACCTACGGCCCGCCCGGACCGCCGCCTGCAACCTATGCGGGTTATGAAAACCGGCGCGGATCGCTGCTCGATCTGCGTCACGTGCCGCGCCCGCCGAACCCGGTGCCGAAGACGGCGCGGCGTCCTGCGCCAAAGGCCGCAACCCAAACCGCACAACCATCGCCGGCTGGCACCGCGACCACGCCGCAGACTGCGGCTCCCGCGCAGCAGGCGGCCGCGCCCGTCGCTGAGCCCGCGGCGGCGGCGAAGCCGGTTGCGGCGGAAGCCACGCCGGCGGTGACGACAGTTGGCGCGGCTTCGCCACCCGCAGCTTCGCCGGCCACGCTGAAATTGTGGCCGACGCAGGCGATGCCCGACGTTCAGCCGCTGGAGTGAGGGCGCTATTCGCAGACAAAAAAACGCCCCGGGGGCACCGGGGCGCTGGTAGTTTCAGGAGGTTCGATAAGCCGGTGGCTTAGGCCGCGACCTGCTCGGTCACCTGCGGCGCCGGGGTGGTGATCGGAATCTGGCGCGGCTTTTTCGCTTCAGGAATCTCGCGGACGAGATCGACGTGGAGCAGGCCGTTCTCGAGCGAGGCGTTCTTCACCTGCACGAAGTCGGCAAGCTGGAACTGGCGCTCGAAGGCGCGCGACGCGATGCCGCGATAAAGCACTTCGCCGGACTGGCCGTTTTCGTTGGCGGCTTTCTCGCCCTTGATCGTCAGGGTGTTTTCCTTGGCGACGATCGAGATTTCATTCTGCGAAAAGCCGGAGACAGCGACCGAAATACGGAAATTGTTCTCGCCGGTGCGCTCGATGTTGTAGGGCGGATAGCCCGAGCCGTCGCCGTTCGCCTGATCGAGCAGCGAAAACAGGCGGTCAAAACCGACGGTGGAACGATAGAAGGGGGTCAGGTCAAACGTACGCATGGTAGTCCTCCAAAGTGAGCGACCAGCGCGTTTCCAGGCGGGACAGACAACATCTTTGGCAGCGCTCGCGTGAGCAACGCCCTGAAGACCGTCTCGCATGCACAACGCGCCACTCTTTTGAAAAGAGCAGACAACCCGCCATCGGGCCGGGTTTTCGTTCTGCGTGCAGCCTTAACTGGCCTGCACGAAACTGATATGGGAGGGCCCTCGTGACGTTCAAGAGGGTTCCCGGCCCCTCTTTTTGTCAGCAATATCCTTTCCGAATTTGATGATTCCTTTTGGCTGATCGGCCCCCCATGACGCTCGTCTCCATTCCCGCCAATCCCGTTCCCGACAACGTCGTCTCAGGCACCATCAAGACGCCTGATGGCGCCGAGTTGCGCTTTGCGCGGTGGCAGCCGCCCGCCAACCGCAAGGGCACGGTCTGTGTCTTCACCGGTCGCGGCGAAAGCATCGAGAAATATTTCGAGACCGTGCGCGAATTGCGGGAGCGCGGCTTTGCGGTGGCGATGATCGACTGGCGCGGGCAGGGGCATTCGTCGCGGCAACTGCGCGACCCCCGCAAGGGATACGTTCACAGGTTTTCCGACTTCGAAGTCGATGTCGAAACCTTCGTGCAGCAGGTGATGCTGCCGGACTGTCCGCCGCCGTATTATGCGCTGGCGCATTCGATGGGCGGCGCTGTGCTGCTGCGGGTGGCGCATGCCGGCAAGCGCTGGTTCGACCGCATCGTGCTGTCCGCGCCGATGATCGATCTGCCCGGCTACGCCACCAAATTGCCGACGCGGATTTTCGTGCGCACGCTGCGCTGGCTCGGCATGGGCGGCAACTACGTTCCCGGCGGCAACGGCGAACTCACCGGGACAAATAGTTTCGTCAACAATCCGGTGACGTCGGACCCGGTGCGCTATGCGCGCAATGCCGCGATCATCGAGGAAGATCCGACGCTCGGCATCGCGTCGCCGACGGTGGCGTGGGCCGACAGTGCGTTCCGGGCAATCGTTGAATTCCGCGAGGCGCGTTATCCGTCGCAGATCAGGCTGCCGATCCTGATGATGGCCGCGAGCAGCGACACCGTCGTCTCGACCGCCGCCATCGAGGAATTCGCCTATCACCTGCGCGCCGGATCGCATCTGGTGATCGCGGGCTCGAGGCACGAAATCCTGCAGGAGCAGGATCGTTACCGGCAGCAGTTCTGGGCGGCGTTCGACGCCTTCGTGCCTGGCACACCGCTGTTCGGTTAGGCCGGCGCCATTTCGGCCAGAAGCCGGAAGCCGTTATCGCGCCGATCAAGCTTGGGAATTTCTCGGGAATTTCCTGGGGGAGCTACTTGGGACAAACGGTCGCGGCCGGATGGAACCCTCATTGCGGGGATTTTTTCGGGGCCGTGTTCGTGCGATGCTATGCTGCTTGGCAGCGGACCAGCCGCTGCTCGCTAAGCGCTCAACAGGTCATTCTCTTTCTGCAAACTCGTTTCCGTATGCTTCGCGCTGCGGGTCGACACAGGAGGTAGTGCGATGACGATGAGGCCCGATCCGACCTTCCATGCATCACCGAAGCTTGCGATGGAAGCGCCCCCCGAGAACTTCGCTTACACCTTGCTGCTCAGCCCTGATTTCTCGAAGCCCGATGCGCTGGCAGTGATCGACGTCAAGCCGGGCTCGCCCAGCTACAGTCAGGTCGTTCACATGGTGACGATGCCGAACAAGGGCGACGAGTTTCATCATTTCGGCTGGAACGCCTGCTCGTCGGCCTTGTCGCCTCTCACGGGTCATGCATTCGTCGAACGGCGCTTTCTGATCATTCCCGGAATCCGGTCCTCACGCATTTACATCGTGGACACCAAACCCGATCCGACCAAGGCTAAGATTCACAAGATCATCGAGCCCGAAGAGATTTTCAAAAAGACCGGCTACTCGCGGCCTCACACGGTTCATTGCGGGCCGGAAGGCATTTACGTCAGCACGCTTGGCGGTGGCGGCAAGGACGGCACCGACGGGCCGCCCGGCGTTTTCATCATGGACTGCGAGACCTTTGACGTTCTCGGGCGCTGGGAGATCGATCGGGGACCGCAGACGCTGCACTATGATTTCTGGTGGAACCTGCCGCGCGACTACATGGTCACCAGCGAATGGGCACTGCCGCCGCAGTTCGAGAACGGGCTCGTGGCCGAGGACCTGCTGTCCAACAAGTATGGCCACCGAATCCACTTCTGGGATCTGCGGGCCCGGCGCAATGTCCAGACGATCGATCTCGGCGCCAACCATCAAATGGCACTTGAGGTGCGTCCCGCCCACGACCCGGTTCGCGAATATGGCTTCCTTGGCGTCGTGGTCGATACCACCAACCTCGAAGGCTCGATCTGGACCTGGTGGCGCGAGGGCGGAAAGTTTCACATCGAAAAGACGGCGACGATTCCGGCTGAACCGGCGCCGAAGGAAAAGCTTCCGCCGCCTCTGCAGGGCTTTGGCGCAGTGCCGCCGCTGGTGAGCGATATCGATCTCTCCATGGATGACAGGTTTCTCTATGTGTCGTGCTGGGGAACGGGCGAGATGCGTCAGTACGATGTCAGCGATCCGAGAAAGCCGAAGCTCGTGGGCTCCGTGCACATCGGCGGCATCGCGCGACGCACGCCTCATCCCAACGGCAAGGCGTATGCCGGCGGACCGCAGATGGTTGAGATCAGCCGGGACGGCAAGCGCGTGTACTGGACCAACTCGCTCTATTCGACATGGGATGATCAATTCTATCCCGACGGCATCCCGGGCGCCGAGGTCATGGCCAATGTGAAACCGGGCGGCGGTCTCGAACTCGCAAAAGACTACTGGCTGAACTTCCCCGACGGCTACCGCGCGCATCAAATCCGGCTCGATGGCGGCGACTGCTCGACGGATTCGTTCTGCTATCCGTCGGTTTAGTGTGGCGGTTCGCAAGTCCGCAACATTTTCTCGGCACGTCCATTTGCGGACTTGCGAACCAAAGCCACACTAGAATTATAGGTTGCTAGTGTCCTTTTGAATCCGAAGTTCGCTATGGGAGGTGCTGTGAAATGATGCGAACTTCGGATTCAGGACACTAGCTTTGAGTGCTGCGGACTGGACACCGGCGGGACTTTGGCTCGCTGTTGTCGTGAGCGGCATCTATCACGGAGTGAATCCGGGCATGGGCTGGCCGCTGGCGGTTTCAGCCGGGCTCATGGACAAAAGCACGCGCGCCCTGATCGCGGCGCTGTGGCCGCTCACGATCGGCCATCTGCTGGCCGTGCTGCTGATCGTTCTTCCTTTCGCCGTGCTCGCGGCGCTGGTCGAATGGCAACGGCAGATTCAGATCGGCGCAAGTCTTCTGGTGATCGGGTTCGGGATTTTCCGGCTCATCTACCGGCGACACCCGCGGGCGCTGGCCCGGATACGGCCGACGCAACTCGGGCTCTGGTCTTTTGTCGTCGCGATAGCTCACGGCGCCGGGCTGATGCTGGTTCCGATCTATCTCGGACTCTGCCGTGCCGCCGAGTTGGACAATGGACACGCTGCGACAAGCGTTCTTATTGGCGCAAATCTCGGCACGGCAGTGCTGGTCGCCTTTGTCCACTCGGCTGCGATGATTGCCGCCGGCGGATTGTCGGCATGGCTCGTCTATCGCTATCTCGGACTCAGATTCGTGTCGCGAAGCTGGTTCAATCTTGATGCGGTATGGGCCGCCAGTCTCATTCTGGTGGGGGTGCTGGCGCTCGCGATCAATCTCGCGGAGCACCATTAGGTTGCCGACGGCCTAGTTCGCCTTCGGCCCGACGCCTGTCGCCGGTTGCGCCGCCGCCTGTGCCGCGCGGCCGACGTTGACGCTCAGCAGCCCCTGACCCCAGATGCGTTTCGCGACCCTCTTGGTATCTTCCAGCGTGACCGCATCAACGATGGCATTGCGCTTCTCGATGTAATCGATGCCGAGCTCGTCGAGCTGGTATTGAAGCAGCGCGGTGGCGAATTTCGATGAGGTGTCGAGCGCCAGCATCTGCGAGCCTTTGAGATAGGACTTGGCTTCGTCGAGTTCCTTCTGCGTCGGGCCTTCATTGCCCATGCGCGCGATTTCGCTGGTGATGGTGTCCAGCGTCTCCTTCGCCTTGTCGGCGCGGGTCGCGGTAGAGCCCGCGAACAGCGATGACTTCTTCATCCAGATCAGCGATTGCGACACCGAATAGACCAGTCCGCGCTTTTCGCGGACTTCCTTGTAGAGCCGCGTTGACAGCGTGCCGCCGCCGAGAATGTGGTTGACGATGTAGGCGGCCATGAAGTCGGGGTCGTTGCGCGCGACGCCCGGCCCGCCGAAATTCACCGACGTCTGCGGTACGTCCACGATGGCCGACGTTTGCAGCGGCGGCCTGGCGGCTTCCACCGCAGGGACCGGCGTCAGGTCGCCCTTTGCGGGCAGCGTACCGAACGTGTCGTCGAGCAGTTTGCCGAGCGCTTCGGGCGTGATGTCGCCGACGACCGCGATCTTCAGCGCGTCCCTGGCGATAATGCGCCGCGCGTAATCCTTCAGGTCGGCGGACTGGATAACGGGGAGACTTTCGAGTGTGCCGTTCGGCGGGCGCGCATAGGGATGCGTGCCGTAGGCCTGCTCCCAGAACTTGCGGCCGGCGATCGATACCGGATTGGTGGTCTCGCGGCGTGCGGTCGACAGCATCTGGGCGCGGACGCGCTCCAGCGGTTCGTTGTCGAACCGTGCGGCGGTCAGGGCCAGCTTCAGCAGACCGAACGCCTCGTCGCTGTTTTCCTTCAGCATCCGCATCGAACCGCGCAGATGATCGCGGGTCACTGAAAAGCTCATTTCGATGGCGCGCCGTTCGAGGCGTTCGTGGAAAGTTTTCGAATCCAGATCGGCGGCGCCTTCGTCGAGCATGTTGGCGGTGAACGATCCGGTGCCGGGCTTGTCGGCAGGGTCCTGCGACGAGCCGCCGGCGAAGGCATATTCCATCGCCACCAGCGGCACGGTCGCGTCCTGCACGAACCAGGCTTCGATGCCGCCGGGCGACATCACGCGCTGAACTTTTGCGGCGGCGGAAACCGGCGTCACGGATGCCGCGAGTGAAGCGGCGGCAGCAAGAACGGCGGCGGCGAGCGATGGCAGTTGGCGGCGAGTGACGATCACGAACGTTTCTCCTCGCGCTTTGCGGTTGTCGCGCCCGGTTCCTTGATCAGGTAGCCGGTGGCGGATCGTTTCTTGTCGAGCCATGTCTGCGCGGCCTCGCGCACCTGCTCGGCGGTGACCGCGCGGATACGGTCGGGCCACGCCCGGACGTCATCGACGCTGAGGCCGACGGTAATGGCGGCGCCGTACCAGCGCGCCAGCGTGGTCTGGCTGTCCTGCGCATAAACGGCCTGAGCGATCATCTGGGTCTTGATGCGCTCGAGCTCTTCGGCGGGCACAGGAGTCTGCGCCAGCTTGGCGATCACCTCGTCGATCGCCTGCTCGACCTGCGGAAATTCAACGCCGGGTTTAGGCGAGGCGGAAATCCCGAACTGGGTCGGATCGACGCCCGTGCCCTGGTACCAGGCACCGGCGCTGACCGCGAGCGGCTTGTCCACCACCAGCGCGCGATACAGCAGCGAGTTGCTGCCGGTGCCCATCAGTTGCGCCAGCACTTCGAGCGCGGCGCCTTGCGCCGGGGCCGCGGTCACCGACGACGGCACGAGATAGTAGCGGCGCACGCTCGGCTGCTCGACGCGCGGATCGGCCAGCGTGACAGTGCGCGGCCCGGCAGGGGTAGGCTCCTGCGGCCTGATCCGCTGCGGCGGAATCGCGGGCTGCGGCGGAATCTTGCCGTAGGCGGCCTCGACCATCGGGCGAACCTCGTCCACGCTGACATCGCCGGCGAGCACAAGGGTCGCGTTGTTCGGCGCGTAAAAGCGCTTGTAGAAGGCGAGCGCATCCTCGCGGTTGAGCTTCTCGATCTCCTGATGCCAGCCGATCACCGGGCGGCCATAGGGATGGTTGAGATACAGCGCCGCCATGATCTGCTCGGTCAGCCGCGCATCGGGGCTGTTGCCGACGCGCATGTTGTACTCTTCGAGCACCACGTCGCGCTCCGGCAGCACATTTTCGTCCTTGAGAATGAGGCCGGTCATGCGGTCGGCCTCGAACGCCATCATGGTCGCGAGCTGGTCGCGCGACACGCGCTGGTAATAGGCGGTGTAGTCGTAGGAGGTAAAGGCGTTCTCGTTGCCGCCGATGCGCGAGATGAGTTGAGAGAATTCGCCGGCCGGATGCGCGGCGGTGCCCTTGAACATCAGGTGTTCGAGAAAATGCGCCAAGCCTGACTTGCCCGGCGTCTCGTCGGCGGAGCCGACCTTGTACCAGATCATCTGGGTGACCACCGGCGTGCGGCGGTCGGGAATGACCACGACGTGAAGGCCGTTGCTGAGCGTGAAGGTCGCCGGCGCGGTTGCGGTCTGCGCCGTTGCGGTGTTGATCGCTGCCGGCGCGAACAGAATGCCGAGCGCAGCGAAGGCCCGGGTCATGGAGAGGCGGAAAGCTGTCATGGTGTTTTACCGGATCGCAGATTTATCGCCCGGGAAACATTCAAATCCGCGAGAGGCGACACTGCGGGACCTGAAACGATCGTACCTCGAAAACACCCGTGGCGGACCGCGATCATGGGGCCGCGACCATTGACGGCGCGGCCAGGAAGTTCAGCCCAAGGAAGTTCAGCCCAAGTTCAATCCAGACCTTAATCCCAAGGTCTTCAATCCCAAGGTCGTCAGTCCCAGGTCTTTTCGCACCGGCCGCTGGCGGCGTCGCACTTTTCCTTCGGCGGCTTCAATTGGCCGACGCCATAGGCGTAGTTGGACGACGGAGTCTGGTAACCGCTCGGAGGCTGCGTGAGTTCGGTACGTTCGGGTTCGGAGGTGAATTTCTCGGTTTCGGTCTTCGTGCTGCCGCCGAACGGGTTCGAGAAAAGCCCGCCGTTATATCCGAGTTCAGAAGGCAGCATCATCAGCGGGGAATTCGAATTGTTGCCGCCAGGCGCATTGCTTTCCGCGGTCTTGCTGCGCGGAACGCGTTTGTTGAGTTCGCTCGGCATCAGCGGCATGCGCGCTTCTTCCGGGCTCATCGCTTTCTGCTTGGCCCGTTCGCGCGCGGCCGCGCGCTCGGCCACGTCCGGATCCTTCGGCCAGTTCGGCGCCAGTTTCGCCTTGCCGGTCTGGGGCGGAGGAAGATCGATCTTGGAAGGAACCACCAGCGGCGAGCGCTCGCGGTACTCGATGGAGCCGTCTTCGAGCTTCTTGCCGCCGAGGCCGCTCATCAGGTTGTCCATCAGCCTTTCTTCGAAGGTCTTGCCGTCATCTTCGTCCGCATCCTGGGCGCGAACGGGGCCGGTCGCCAGCAACAGGCCGACGCCCAGCAGGACGGCGGCAACCCGAAAGGCGCGCGTCGAGAGGCGTGATGAGAGATGCAAACCTGAACCGATGCCGCCCGTCATTTGCGTTCATCCTGATCCGTTGTCCACGGGCGCGGCCATATCGCCGCAAACCGTTGCGCTGCAAGCCAGATTGCCGGAAGGCAAATGGCCAAAAACCTGCAAAGCGTATCCCCGGTTATCGGGGCCTTTTTGCGGCATCCGGGGTTACAAACGAGTCATACAGGAGGGCGGCAACCCCGGCAACGATGGCCACGTCGGCAAGGTTAAACACGTACCAGTTGTAGGTTTTCTCGCCGATCTGGATGTGAAACAGGGCGAAATCGACCACAGCGCCGTAGGCCAGCCTGTCGATGGCATTGCCGATGGCGCCGCCGATGATGAGCCCGAGACCGATGGTCGCAAGCCGGGTGCCGGATTTCGCCATCCAGATGCCCAGCATAAGGATCGCGGCGGCCTTGAACGCCAGCAGGGCGGCCTGGCCGACTGGACCGGCATCCTGGAACCAGCCGTAGCTGATGCCGGTATTCCAGGCGAGCACCAGATCGAAGAATGGCGTCACCTGCACCGTGCCGCGCGGGCCGAGTTCGTACACGCGCAGCAGCCAGAGTTTCGAAGCCTGATCGAGCACGAGGGCTGCGACGGCGGCGATCAATCCGGAGCGGAGGAGGGGACTCACGCGCTGAGCGCCTTCCATTCCCGCAGCGCTTCGGCATCGCGGGGCGACACATCGGGATATTCGGGATCGTCGCCAACCGTCGGCAGGATCTTCCACGACCGCGCGCATTTGGTGCCGGCGGCCTTCTCCACGACGACCGCGACGCCCGGCACATCGTTCAGCGTGAACGCACCCGCAGGCGGGTCCTCGTTGGTGACCATGGCGTTCGAGGTAATGCAGACTTCAGCGAGATCAATATCGAACAGGGTCGCGAACACCGCCTTGTCGGAGACGTAAACCAGCGGCGAGGCTTCCAGCGAGGAGCCGATGCGCTTGGCCGCGCGCTCGACTTCCAGCGCGCCGGTGACGACACGGCGGACATCCCGGATGGTCTCCCACTTCTTCGCTAAGGCCTCGTTGCCGAAACGATCGAGGTCGTCGCGGAACGTGGTCAGATGCACCGACGGCTCGGCGTCGGGGCGATACATCTGCCATGCCTCGTCGGCGGTGAAGCTGATGGCGGGCGCGAGCCATTTCAGGATCGCGTCACAGAGAATGTCCACGGTGGTCAGCGCGGCCTTGCGGGCGAGCGACGACGGCGGATCACAATACAGCGTGTCCTTGCGGATGTCGAAATAGAACGCCGACAGTTCGGTGTTCATGAAATTCGCCAGCGTCGCGATCACCGTTTTGTAGTCGAAGTTCGCATAGGCGGGACGAACGATCGCATCGACCTCGGACAGCCGATGCAGCATCAGCTGCTCGAGTTCCGGCATCTCGCTGAAGGAGACGGCGTCGCTGCGCTTGAAGTGATGCAGCGTGCCCAGCATCCAGCGCAGCGTGTTGCGCAGTTTGCGATACGTTTCGATGGTGTTCTTGAGGATCTCCGGGCCGATGCGCTGGTCGTCGGCGTAATCGGTGGCGCAGACCCACAGCCGCAGGATATCCGCCCCGGAATCCTTGATGACCTTTTGCGGCTCGGTGGTGTTGCCGAGCGACTTCGACATCTTGCGGCCGTTCTCGTCGAGCGTGAAGCCGTGGGTCAGCACCACGTCATAGGGCGCACGGCCGCGGGTGCCGCAGCTTTCCAGCAGCGACGAATGAAACCAGCCGCGATGCTGGTCACTTCCTTCGAGATACATGACGGTGTCGTTGCCGCCGTCGACCTTGCGCTTGATGCCGGCGAGGCCGGGGAAATGCACCGGGTCTTCCAGCACGAAGGCATGGGTCGAGCCAGAGTCGAACCAGACGTCGCAGATGTCGTCGACCTTCTTCCACTCTTCATTCGCGTGCGATCCGAGGAAACGCTCGCGCGCACCTTCGACATACCACGCATCCGCGCCTTCGGTCTCGAAGGCGTCGGCGATGCGTTTGTTGACGGCCTCGTCCTGAAGGATTTCGGCCGAGCCGTCGCCCTTTTCGCGCACAAAGACCGTGATGGGCACGCCCCACGCGCGCTGACGCGAGATCACCCAGTCCGGGCGGCCTGCGATCATGCCGGTGATGCGGTTCTGGCCCTGCTCGGGCACCCAGCGGGTGACACTGATGGCCTGCAACGCGCGGGCGCGCAGGGTGTCGCCGGACTTGGCCTTGCCGTTGTCCGAGATATCCTTGTCCATCGCGATGAACCATTGCGGGGTGTTGCGATAGATCACCGGCTTCTTTGAACGCCACGAATGCGGATACTGGTGCTTGAGGCGGCCGCGCGCGAGCAGCATGCCGCGCTCGACCAGCGCCTTGATGACGGTCTCGTTGGCGTCGCCCTTTTCGCCCTTGTCGTTGAGCACGCGCTTGCCGGTGAGGCCCGGCGCCTGCTCGGTGAACGCTCCGTCGGCATCGACGGTATAGGGGATTACCGAGCTGATGCCGCGCGCTTCCAGCTCGCGCGCATTCGCGGTCCAGATATCGAAGTCCTCGCGGCCGTGACCGGGCGCGGTGTGCACGAAGCCGGTGCCGGTGTCGTCGGTGACGTGATCGCCGGCGAGCAGGGGCACGGTAAACTCATAACCGCCTGCAAGGCCTTTCAACGGATGACTGCACTCGATCGCATCGAGAATGTCGGCCGAAACCTCGCCGGCTTTCTCATACGACGTGACGCGCGCCTGCTTGAACACATCCTCAGCCAGCTTGTCGGCAAGGATCAGGAGATCGCCGGTCTTGGCCCAGTTGTCGGCGGGCGCGTCGGTGATCTTGTAGAGGCCATAGGAAATCTTCGGCGAGAAACTGATGGCGCGGTTGCCGGGCAGCGTCCATGGCGTGGTGGTCCAGATCACAACCGACGCCTTGGCGAGACGGCCATGGGCGGCATTGACCGGAAACTTCACCCAGACCGTGTCCGAGGTGTAGTCCTCGTACTCGATCTCGGCTTCGGCGAGCGCGGTCTTTTCCACGACCGACCACATCACCGGCTTGGAGCCGCGATAGAGCGTGCCGTTGGCGGCGAACTTCATCAGCTCGCGCGCGATCTGCGCTTCCGCCGGGAAGCTCATCGTCGTGTAGGGATGCGACCAGTCGCCGACCACGCCGAGGCGTTTGAATTCCTCGCGCTGGATGTCGACCCACTTCTGCGCGAACGCCCGGCACTCTTGGCGGAATTCGACGATCGGCACCGCGTCCTTGTTCTTGCCCTTGGCGCGGTACTGCTCCTCGATCTTCCATTCGATCGGCAGGCCGTGGCAGTCCCAGCCCGGCACGTAGTTGGAATCGAAGCCCAGCATCTGCTGGCTGCGCGTCACCACGTCCTTGAGGATCTTGTTGAGCGCGTGGCCGATATGGATGTTGCCGTTGGCGTAGGGCGGGCCGTCGTGCAGCACGAATTTCGCGCGGTCCTTGGCGGTCTCGCGCAGCTTGCCGTACAGGTCGATGGCGTTCCATCGCGCCAGAATTTCCGGTTCGCGCTGGGGCAGGCCCGCGCGCATCGGGAAATCTGTCTGCGGCAGATAAAGAGTGCTGGAGTAATCGTTGCCGTCGGCTTTGGAGGCAACGGGCTTTTGGGGCTTGTCGGACATGAATGCTCTGGCTTGGCTCGAATGGCGCTGGTGTGGTGGATTTGACATTCGCTTCGCAGCGATGAAATCGATCCCGGTCTTGCGCCGAGCGTGATGCTCAGACGGAAGCCGGGCCGCTAATGCCTATTCTGGTGCGCTGCGCCAACATGGGGCCTAGATAGCAGGCATGGGTGGCATCGGAAAGGCCCGCAAGCCGCTCAATCCGCGACAATTCCGAGTTTCGGAAACGCGGCCGGCGCCGCGGCGAGGGCCGCGCGGGCACGGGCCGAATCGTTGTCCATCTGGCGCACCAGCGCGTCGATGCCGTCGAACTTCAGTTCGTCGCGGATGAAGCCGATGAATGCGACATCCAGCCGCTGGCCGTAAAGGTCGCCCTTGAAATCGAACAGGAACACTTCCAGCAGCGGCGCGCCGTTGTCGAAGGTCGGGCGGCGGCCGAACGAGGCGACGCCGTCGATCCGCTTGTCGCCGATGCCGGCCCGCACCGCATAGATGCCGTGCTTGAGGCCGCAATGCTTGTCGAGGCGGATGTTGGCGGTGGGATAGCCGAGGTCGCGGCCGCGTTTCTCGCCGTGGATCACTTGGCCGGAAACGAACCACGGCTCGCCCAGCATGGCGGTCGCCTCGGTCACCTGGCCCTCGGCCAGCGCCATGCGGATGGCGCTCGATGACACCGGACGATCCAGGATATCGACGTGGGACTGGATGTGGACCTCGATGCCGAGCCGCGGCGCTTCGGAGGCGAGCAGCGACGGCGATCCGGCGCGGCCCTTGCCGAAGTGGAAGTCGTAACCGACGGCGATCCCGCTGATTCCGAGCCGGCCGATGAGATCGTGGTTAATGAAATCCTGAGCGCTGGTGCCGGCGCGTGTGCCGTCGAACGTCATCACAACGGCGCCGTCGAGGCCGGTCCCGGCGAGCAGGCGCAGTTTCGCGGCTTCGTCGCTCAGCCTGAATTGCGGCGTGTTGGGGCTGAAAAAACTGCGCGGATGCGGCTCGAAGGTCACGGCGTAGGCCGGCTTGCCGTGCTTGCGCGCCATGTCGATGGCTGCGGAAATCACCACCCGATGGCCGAGATGAACGCCATCAAAGTTGCCCATCGCCACCACTGCGCCCTTGGTGATTGCGCTGGCGGGCGTGGTGTCACGAATGACGGAAAAACGTGTCGTCATGAGGTCCGGGAGGAAGACATTGGAGAAATCGGCCCGGACCTGACCCCGGTCCGCCAACGGAGTCAAGCTGCTGAATCGGACCTTAACGGCGCAACTTAAGATAATCCCGAAGCGGTCGGATTAACGGGCTGTTTAAGCAGCCGATGCTAGGTTCGCCCCGACTGCGATGTCAGAAGACACTCGCAAAGTGGTTGATAACGCACGCCGGTTGCTGCGTTCGAGGGAGAAAATCAGCGATGGCCATGGATTTGTCGATGCCGGTTCTGGTTGTGGATGACTACAACACGATGATCCGAATTATCCGCAATCTGCTCAAGCAACTTGGTTTCGAGAACATCGATGACGCCAGCGACGGCTCCGCAGCCCTGAACAAGATGCGCGGCAAGAAGTACGGCCTCGTGATCTCCGACTGGAACATGGAGCCGATGACCGGATACGACCTGCTCAAGGAAGTGCGCAGCGATCCGAATCTCGCCACCACGCCTTTCATCATGATCACGGCTGAATCGAAGACGGAGAACGTGATCGCCGCCAAGAAGGCCGGCGTGAACAACTACATCGTCAAGCCGTTCAATGCCGCGACGCTGAAGACCAAGATCGAAGCGGTATTCCCGGACAACGTGCCGGCGTAAGCCCGCGCCACTGTTCTTAGATTTCACATCGCCCGCGCCTGTCGCGGGCGATGACGTTTTTGCAGTATCAAGACGGATCGCCCGGATCGCTCATTGCGCAGGAATGCAGCAAATCTGCCACGCATCCGGGGTAGTGCACAGCTTCCCGACATTTTGACCATGATCGGTGTTGCTCTTGCGGCCCAGGTTCGGCCTGATGCCTCAACGTGGGCATTGCGCCTTGAGATTGATAACGGGGGGCATCGATTTGATCATGAAAAGACCTTGGATTTCTGCGGCAGCCACGGCGGTTGCTGCGATATTTTATTTTAGCGGCAGCCAGTACGCGGTCAGCCAGCAGGTCGCCGCCCGCACAAACGTATCGCCGCAGTCTCATGTGCAAACACGCTCTGGCCCGCAGGTGTATTTGGTGCGCGGGTTCCTGAACGTTTTCTCGTTGGGAATGGACACCCTGGCCACCAAGCTCAATAGCCGCGGCATTTCCGTGACGGTGATCAACCACACGGAATGGCGGTCGCTGGCGGATCAGATTGCCGCGGGATACAAAGCCGGACGCCGCGGACCCATCGTGCTGATCGGTCACTCCTTTGGCGCGGATGCCATCATGGAAATGGGCGACTATCTCGGCCGTCAGGGCGTGCCCGTTGCGTTGATTGTTCCTTTTGACGGCACGTCATCTCATGCGGCAAGCGCCAACGTCGGGCGCGTCCTGAACCTGTACAAGAGCGCTGGCGTCCAGATTACACGCGGTCCCGGATTTCGCGGCCAGCTCACGAATTTCTACATCTCCGATCCGAATATCAGCCATTCGGACGTCGATGACCTGCCGAACCTGCATGCGATGGTGATCGGACGAATCAGGGCTCTCGGAAGGTAGCGTCCCGCTTTGAGGGCTGATTGGGTTTCATCGACGCTGAAGCAGATCAGTCCGGAAGCTGGCCGAGAGAATCTGTCGCGCTCACTTTAGATCGCGCATCAGCACGCGGGGCGGCTTGTTCTCGCCGAACGGCCGCCGGACCGCGAATTCGTCCGCAATATCGAGGCCTTCGAAATCCGCCGAATGGATGCCGCGGGTCAGGAACAGGCAATCCAGCCCCATCAGGTTTGCGCCGGTGAGATCGGTGCGCACGGAATCCCCGATCGCAAGGATGCGGCTGGAGGGCGTCGCGCCGCCGCGCTTTTCCGCCGCGAGTTCAAGCGCGCGGTCGTAGATCGGCCGGTGCGGCTTGCCGTAGAAGATCACCTCGCCGCCGAGGCTGCGATAGAGTTCGGCGATGGCGCCCGCGCAGGTGATCAGGCGATGACCGCGTTCGACCACCATGTCCGGGTTGGCGCAGACGAGGGTGAGATTGCGCTTGAGCGCCTCTTCCATCATGCCGCGATAGTTTTCCTCGGTCTCGACCTCGTCGTCGTAAGGACCGGTGCAGACAATGTATTCGGCGTTCTCGAGCGTCGTGAACTTGACGTCGAGGCCGCGGAACATCGGGTTGTCGCGCTCCGGTCCGATTTGCAGCAGCGGCTGTTCGAGGCGCGAGGCAACGAAGCTGCGCGTCAGGTCGCCGGACGACACAATGGCGTCGTAGGTCTCGTCGGAAATGTCCATCTTGCGTAGCTGGCGCTGTACGGAGTCGGCCGGGCGCGGTGCGTTGGTGATCATGATCACCGTGCCGCCCTGCGCGCGGAACGTTTGCAGCGCCTTGCAGGCCTCGGGAAATCCATGAACGCCGTCGTGGATCACGCCCCAGACGTCGCTGAGGATGACGTCCACGTCTTTCGTGAGATCGTGCAAACGGTCGGCGAAACGCAAGGCAGTAACGTCAGGCAGAGTCATGGGAACGGATCACTTCTGTGTGGAGGCTTTGGCTAATTCTGCGCGGACGCTCGGCGCGCCAGCGCGGCATTGCCGGTCACGCGGGGAGCCTCGGCTCTCGCGTCGAATTTGGCGTCGGCTTTTTCTTCTTTCCGGGCCGGTGCGTCAACCGTTGAAGCCGCCGAAGGGGCGGGTTCCGCCGGGGAGGCTGCGCCTTCCGGGCGCAGCGGGCGGGGCGGAGCGAACAGGAAGCCCTGGCCGAAGCGGACATCGTAATCCAGCAGATCGACAACGGCGCGCTCGCCCTCGATCCGCTCGGCGACCAGATCGATGCCGAAGCGCCCCAGCAGGTCGGACAGGTCGGCGGCATGAATGTCGGCAGTCGAGAGCTGCTTCTGGTCGAGCAACATCGTCGCCGGGACCTTGATGAACTTGACGCCGCGGTCGGCGAGTTCGCGCGGATCGAGCCGCAAGTCAGTAACGTTGTCGATCGAGAAGCCGTAGCCGAGCCTCTGCAGCGAGGCGAGATGCTCGCTCTCCACCGGGCCGAGATGGCGGAACGTGCTCTGCTTGAATTCGAGAACCAGCGATGGCGCCAGGATTCTGTTCGCTTCGAGAAAATCGCGACACTGGCCGAACACTGACGGATTGCTCAGCGTCACGCCCGAGACGTTGCAGAAGACGCCGACGTCCTTCGAGCGCACCATCAGCCGCCGCAGCACCTGCACGCAGCGGAGCATGACGGTGTGATCGACCTGGCCCATCAGGCCGGCGGCTTCAGCCGTGCCGACGAAATCGTTCGCGGTCAGCAACTGTTCCTTGTCGTCGCGCAGCCGCGCCACCGCCTCATAGAACCGTACCTTGCGCTGGGGCAGCGTCACCATCGGCTGCAGGAACAGATCGATGCGGTTGGCTTCGATGGCGTTTCTCACCGCGACGAGAAGCTGCGCGTTGGTCGGATTGGCAGGCGGCGGCGGTGCTTCGGCCGCAGGTACACTTGTGCTTGTCGTCTGCGCAGGCAATGGCGCTGGTGTTGTTTCATTCGCCACCTGAGCGGCCGCCGGTTCGGCGGCCTGCCGGACGGTGGTCGCTGCGCTGGCGAGAACATCGTCATGGGCTGCGACGGACGAGGCCAGCTGCTTGACCAGCGATCCGAGCTCGCTGATTTCGCTGGCCACCGTCTGAATGCGTTCCTGTCCGTTGGCATCCGTCGCCGAGAGGCGAGCCTCGATCGCGCTCATGCGGCGTCCGAATTCGGCGACTTGCCGCGCGAGGTCTGCGGTGCCGCGCGAGAGATCGGCGATCTGGCTGCCGACATCGGTGCGGTCGCGCAGCCGCATCGACACCGCATTGTAGAGGATCAGGAAGGTCAGCGCCGTCAGCGCAACGATCGCGGATTCGGAAACGGTGAGTCCCGCCAGCGAATACAGCATCAGGCCGAGCGACGCTGCGATCAGCACCATGCAGATGGCGATGAAAATCGTCGAAATGCGGATCATAAAGCCTGCCCAACCCCGAACGGGGCTGAGCTTAGCATCAAGTTTGATTCGGCGCGAAGTTGTTGCTCATCGCTCTCTCTCCCCGCTTGCGGGGAGAGGGGTGGGGTGAGGGGCTGTGGGACCAAAGAAGTCGCCCCTCACCCGGCGCTACGCGCCAGCCTCTCCCCTAAACGGGAAGAGGTGAAGTGAAAATCACGCCACCGCGCGGATCACCTTGGCGACCTTGTCCATGATCTCGCCGACCTGGCTTTCCGAGACGATCAGCGGCGGGGTCAGACAGAGGGTATCGCCCGCCACCCGGATCATCAGGTCATGGTCGTGGAACGCTGAGTCGAGCGCTTCGAAGCCGCGCTTGCCGGGGCCGTCCTTGTTGGGCGCAAGGTCGATCCCCGCGGTGATGCCGACGGTGCGGATGTCCACCACGTTCGGCTCCTTGCGCAGGCCCATCACGGCGTCGGCCCATTTCGGCTCCATCGTCTTGGCCCGTTCGAACAGGCCTTCGTCACGGTAAACGTCGAGGGTGGCGAGACCGGCCGCACAGGCCAGCGGATGCGCCGAGTAGGTATATCCGTGGAACAGCTCGATGACGTGATCCGGTCCCTTCATGAAGGAATCGTAGATCTCGTCGCGGATCAGGACGCCGCCCATCGGCACGGCGCCGTTGGTAATGCCCTTGGCAAAGGTGATCATGTCGGGCAGCACGCCGTAACGCTCCGCTGCGAAGGCGTAGCCGAGGCGGCCGTAGCCGGTGATGACCTCGTCGAAGATCAGCAGGATACCGTGCTTGTCGCAGATCGCCCGCAGCCGTTCGAGATAGCCCTTCGGCGTCACCACCACGCCGGTGGAGCCGGCCATCGGTTCGACGATGACGGCGGCGACGGTGCCGGGGCCATGAATTCCGACAATGCGTTCCAGTTCGTCGGCAAGGTGCGCGCCCCATTCCGGCTCGCCCTTGGAGAAGGCCATCTTCTCGCGGTCATAGGTGGTCGGCAGATGGTCGACGCCGGTCAGCAGCGTGCCGAACATCTTGCGGTTGTTGACCATGCCGCCGACGGAAATACCGCCGAAGCCGACGCCGTGATAGCCGCGCTCACGGCCGATCAGCCGGGTGCGTCCCGCTTCACCGCGGCCGTTGTGATAGGCAAGCGCCACCTTCAGCGCGGTATCGACCGCTTCCGAACCGGAGTTGCAGAAGAACACATGCTCGAGGCCCTTCGGCGCCAGCGCGGCGATGCGGCTGGCGAGCTCGAAGGCCTGCGGATGGCCGAACTGGAACGGCGGCGCGTAGTCGAGGGTCGCGGCCTGCTTCTGGATCGCGCTCACGATCGGATCGCGGCTGTGGCCGGCGTTGCTGCACCACATGCCTGCGGCGCCGTCGAGAATGTTGCGGCCGTCGGTGGTGAAGTAATGCATGTCCTTGGCGCCGGCGAGCATGCGCGGGCGGGCCTTGAACGCCCGGTTAGCCGTAAACGGCATCCAGAAAGCATCGAGATCGTTCGGCGTCGCAACGGTCGGGCGAGGGTGTTGAATATTCAAGGGACTTTCCTTCCGGCAAGGAGCAAGTTTCTTTCTTGGAAGAAGAGCCTATCAGTTTCCGGCGTTGTCCGGAACGCATCGTGACGCATGGTCGCCCATAGGTGATTTCACGTAGCGCCATCGCAGGATAATACACCTTATAGTTGTTTTATGAATTAGTGTGCCCTTAAAAGTTGTGTGCGCAAATGCCCGTCATGAAACGGGCCCGCGCCATGCTCAACAGAACCACTGCCGGAAAATTTCTCGCCGCGCGCGACGGCGCGATCGCGGTCGAGTTCGCGATCATCGCGCCGGTGTTTCTGATGATGGTGTTCGGCATCCTCATGTACGGCTCGTATCTCGCGGTCATTCACGGCGTGCAGCAACTGGCCGCCGAAGCCGCGCGGTCTTCCGTCGCCGGGCTGAATGAAAGCGAACGCAGCACGCTCGCCAACAGCTACATCACCGGCAACGCCAAATCGTATCCGCTGATCAATCCCGTGCATCTGACCGTCAACGCGGCGACATCCGGTGCCGACGCCAACGTGTTCGTCGTCACCGTCAATTACGACGCCTCCGGCATGTTCATCTATTCGCTGCCGACTTTCGTTCCGGCGCCGTCCCCGGCCATCGTGCGCTCGGCCGCGATTCCGCGCGGAGGATACTGAAGATGAAGGCGCGCCCCGCGGTCTCTCGTCATCCTGAGGTGCGAGGCGCATGTCCGCCGAGCCTCGAAGGATACGCGGCAGGCGCCATCGCCCTTCGAGGGCTGCTGCGCAGCCGCCTCAGGGTGACGGCAAAAAACCTCAGGCAAACCACGCGCCGCTTCGCAGCCGATGACCGTGGCAACATCGCGATCATGGGTGCGGGCTTCCTGCTGCTTGTCATCGCCTGCACGGCGCTTGGCGTCGATGTCGGCTCCATCTTCGCCGACAAGCGGCGGACCCAGAGCGCTGCCGATCTCGCGGCGATTGTCGCCGCGAGCGACCTGACCAATGCGTCCCGCGCTGCTGCGGCGACCGTCGCCAAAAACAACTATCCCCCGGAGTCGCTCGTGGCTGTCGAACCCGGTGTTTACACGGCGAAGGCGTCTCTCGCGCCGCAGCAGCGCTTCGTGGCGGGCGCGGCACCTGCCAATGCGGTTCGTGTGTCCCTGAAAACAAAGACGCCGCTGTATTTCGGCAAGGTGCTGACCGGCGACAGCCAGTGGGACGTTAAGGCAACTGCCATCGCCAGCACCACGCAGCTTGCGACCTTCGCCATCGGCTCGCGGCTGGCGTCGCTCAACGGCGGGCTGCTGAATTCGCTGCTCGGCGGGATGCTCGGCACCACGTTGTCGCTGTCGGCGATGGACTACAACGCGCTGCTTGGCGCGCAAGTCGATGCATTCGATTTCCTCTCGGCGCTGGCGACGCGCGTGAGCCTGACGGGCGTCACCTACGATGCGCTGCTGAGCAGCAACCTGAAGGTGACAGACATTGTGGCAGCGCTGCAGAGCGCCGTAGCCGGCAACAGCGGCGCGATTGCGGGGCTCTCCAGCCTGTCATCGTCGATTTCGGGGCTGACCACGCGGATCACGCCGACGTCGCTGATCAACGTCGGGCCCTATTCCAGTCTCACCGTCGGGCAGAAGCCGAAGGTCGGCGCGAGCGTGTCGGCGCTCGATCTGCTCTCGGCCATGGCGGCGCTGGCCAACGGCACCAACCAGATCGCGGCGAATGTGAACCTGTCGCTGCCGGGCATCGCGGGCGTCACCCTGCAGGCGACGGTCGGCGAGCGCCCGGTGGGCACGAGCTGGATCACCGTCGGCTCCACGGGTGCGAGCGTCCATACCGCGCAGACGCGCATCCTGCTCAAGATCCAGCTGGTCGGTTCGGGCGCGGTATCGGTGGTCAATCTTCCGGTCTATGTCGAAGTCGCGGCGGGCACGGCGACGCTCAACGCGGTGTCGTGCGGCTATCCCAACGTCAACACCTCGTCGGTGACGCTCGGCGTTTCGCCCGGCATTGTGGACGCGTGGATCGCTGACGTGACGCCGGCCATGATGACGAATTTTTCCACCAAGCCGAATCCGCCGGCGGCTAACATCGTCAATCTTGGGGGCATCCAGGTGTCGGGCCGGGCGCATGCCACCATGGCCAACACCTCACCGACCAGCGTGAGCTTCAGCTACGCCGACATTCAGGCGCGGACCAGGAAGACCGTGAACACCACATCGTTCACCGCGTCGCTGACGTCGAGCCTGCTGGGCGATCTGCAACTTGGCGTGCAACTCGGGCCGCTCGGCCTGCCGATCCCCGGCATCGGCGCGCTGGTCGCCAGCATCATCGGCGGTGCAACCGGCTCGATCGACACGCTGCTGAACTCGGTGTTGCAGACCCTCGGCATCGGCCTCGGTCAGGCGGATGTCTGGGTCAACGGCATCCGCTGCGACGGTGCGGTGCTGGTGAATTGAGTACATTCGGACGTTGAGTAAAATCCCTCCCCCTTGTGGGGAGGGTCGGCCGAGCGAAGCGGAGGCCGGGGTGGGGGCAGCTTGTCCGAACGTTCCCCCACCCGGCGCGTATTTCGCTTCGCTCACACGCGCCACCCTCCCCACAAGGGGGAGGGAGAAAAGGGCATTCCGCTGCGCGGCTTGCGCTTCACCGAAACTCGCGGCTGGCTATGGAGACTGTCTGCATATATGCAGACAGTAAACGTAGCCAATGCAGATTCAGATGTCCGACAAGAAACCCAAAAAACCGCAGAAACTGCGCGCGCGCCTGCCGCGCGGGCTGGTGGACCGCACGCCCGCCGAGATCGCCGCCACGCGTCAAATGGTCGAGACCATCCGCGAGGTCTATGAGCGCTACGGGTTCGAGCCGGTGGAAACCCCGGCGATGGAATACACCGACGCGCTCGGAAAGTTTCTCCCCGATCAGGACCGGCCCAACGAAGGCGTGTTCTCGTTTCAGGACGACGACGAGCAGTGGATCTCGCTGCGCTACGACCTGACCGCGCCGCTGGCGCGCTATGTCGCGGAAAACTTCGACACGCTGCCGAAACCGTATCGCTCCTATCGCAGCGGCTACGTTTATCGCAACGAGAAGCCCGGCCCCGGCCGCTTCCGCCAGTTCATGCAGTTCGACGCAGATACGGTTGGCAGCGCATCGCCTGCCGCCGACGCCGAGATGTGCATGATGGCGGCGGACACGATGGAAGCGCTGGGCATTCCGCGCGGCTCCTATGTGGTGAAGGTCAACAACCGCAAGGTGCTCGATGGAATTCTTGAATCCATTGGTCTCGCGGATGAAAACAACTCGGCTCGACGTCTCCTAGTACTTAGGGCGATCGATAAATTGGATCGACTTGGAACAAACGGCGTGACTCAACTGCTGGGCGAGGGACGGCTAGATGAGTCCGGGGATTTCACGGCGGGCGCGCATTTAAACGAAGTCGAAATTGATCGCGTTCTGCGTTTCTTTTCTCTCGATCAAATTTGGTCTCTAGCGGACGCATCCGACTCGAAAAATGGCCCATCAGATTTACTATCTCGCTCTAATGAAGCTCTGAAGCTACCTCGTTTTGAAGACGAGTTGAAAAATAGCGAATTGCCCGGACGTTATCTATCCAATGCCGCGCTGATAGAATCGTTTGAAGAACTTGTTGGTGACAGTGCAATAGGTCGTGCGGGCTTGGATGAACTGCGGCAGATCGTTGAGTTTGTAGATGCTGCAGGCTACGGCAGCCTGCGCATCCGCATCGATCCCTCCGTCGTGCGCGGTCTCGAATATTACACCGGCCCGGTCTATGAGGTTGAACTGCTGCTCGACACCAAGGACGAGAAGGGCCGCCCCGTCCGTTTCGGCTCTGTCGGCGGCGGCGGTCGCTATGACGGACTCGTCTCACGCTTTCGCGGCGAACCGGTTCCGGCAACCGGTTTCTCCATCGGCGTCTCGCGCCTGCAGGCTGCGCTGACGTTGCTCGGCAAGATCGACACCGCGCCGGAGTTCGGTCCGGTGGTTGTCGTGGTGATGGATCGCAACGAGATCGCGCAATATCAGACATTCGTTGCCACGCTGCGCAACTCTCTTGTTGATCCTTCAAGGCCGGATGGGCCTCGCATCCGCGCCGAACTCTATCTCGGCAATCCGAAGAACAATCTCGGCGTGCAGTTCAAGTATGCCGACCGGCGCAATTCGCCGTGCGTCGTCATTCAGGGCGGCGACGAAAAGGCCAAGGGCGAAGTGCAGATCAAGGATCTGATCATCGGCGCGGAAATTGCCGGAGACACCGGCAATCGCGACGACTATCTGCAGAAGCAGGCCGAGGCGCAGTTCGCTGCGAAGGAAAGCGATCTGGTCGAAGCCGTGCGCAAGGTGCTTACGCGGCATAATGTGAACTGGAAGTGAATTTCGCCCTCTCCCCTTGTGGGAGAGGGTGGCGAGATCGAGTGAAACGAGATCGAGGCGGGTGAGGGGTATGAACATACGGAGTTCATCCCCCCTCACCCGCCCTCGCTTCGCTCGGGCACCCTCTCCCACAAGGGGAGAGGGGAAGAGAAAGCAGATGAACGCCACTTCGGCGCGTCGCAAAGAAAAAGGAAACGAACATGCCTGAGGTAATCGTGAACATGGCCGCCGGACGCACCGACGATCAGAAGAAGGGCGTGATGCTCGACATCACCCAGGCGCTGGTGAAGAACCTCGGCGTCGATGCAGAGGTCGTGACGGTGCAGATCAATGAAGCGCCGCTGACCCACAAGATGAAGGGCGGCAAGACCTTCCTCGAGCGCAAGGCCGCAGCGAAGTAAGCCTCGTGTGGTGGTTCGCAAGTCCGCATCATGTTCA
This sequence comes from Afipia birgiae 34632, assembly GCF_000308295.2. Classification (GTDB taxonomy): domain Bacteria; phylum Pseudomonadota; class Alphaproteobacteria; order Rhizobiales; family Xanthobacteraceae; genus Afipia; species Afipia birgiae. The sequence goes on along the minus strand of NZ_HG326654.1, from coordinate 858,347 downwards.
CGGCACTTTCATTCGCGGACTTGCGAACCAAAACCACACGAGAATGATACCTTCTAGTGTCCTTTTGAATCCGGAGTTCGCTATGGAAGGTGCTGCAAAGTGAAGCGAACTTCGGATTCAGGACACTGGCATGAACGTGCTTGAGAAAGTCACCGTCGGCATTCCCGGCGAAACGGTCGTCACCGTTGCGCATGACATGACGGTGCAGCACTTCCTGTCGAGCATGCCGGCGGTCTATGCGACCCCGGTCATGATCCTGCACATGGAAAAGGCCAGCACCGCCTCCATCGCCGACCTGTTGCCGGATGGCTATGTCAGCGTCGGCATGGAGGTGAATGTCCGGCATCTGGCGGCGACGCCGGTCGGACGCACGGTGCGGGTGACGTCGCGGGTGCGCCAGATCGATGCCAAGAGCGTGTTGTTCGATGTCGAAGCCTGGGACGGTTCCCGCAAGATCGGTGACGGCACCCACCGGCGCGGGGTGATCAACATCGCGGCGTTCGAAAAGCGGTTCGGCGTCAGCTGAGACGGGCTGCGCCGGTCCCCGATCTCGAGCATTTCTGATTGTTCTGAAACGTCGAACGAGGCTAGGTTTCCGGCCGTTAGCCTCCGGCGGAGATATCCAATGCGTTTCGTCCTGATTGCTGTAGCGGCTGCTGTGTTGTTTGCGGGGCAGGCTCATGCGCAGGGCAGGGGACGTCCCGACACGAGCGGAGGCTCCCAGCAGGCCAAGGGCGAGGATCCGCAAAAGCGCATGGCCCGGGAAGAAGCCGCCGCCAAGGCCGCGATGAAGAACGTCCCGGATTCGAAAGAAAAGTACGATCCCTGGAAGATCGGGAAGTAGCTCTCCCTCGCCCTGTTCCTACGGGGAGAGGTGAGATCGGCCTTACTGCTTCGGCAGCATGCCCTTTATGGCCTGCAAGTCCTTGATGTTCATCTTCATGCCGCCGGGCATGACAATGTCACCGGCCTTCTGGTCCGCCTTGCAGGCGCCAAGCCATGTCGCATCCATCATCGTGACAGATTCCGGAAGGTTGCCGTCACCCTTGGTGGACACCTTCACCGTATAGGCCGAATTGAAGTCGCCATTGATTTCGGTGCGCGAGACCGAGGTTACGCCGCCGACCGTGCAGGTCGAATCAATGACGAGACCGGTCGCCGTCTTCTGCATGTCCTGCCTGGCGCACATCTCCTTCGCCATCGGACTGAACGAGGCGGCCATGTCCTTGTCGGTGGTGGCGTCGGTGCATTGCTGCATGGTCATTGCAGGCATCAGGGCGCCGGGGCTGACCTTGATTTCCCACAGGCCGGGTTTGCGGTTCGGCATTTCGACCGGCCCCGCCAGCGCGGGAAGGGCGAACATGCCGGCGCAGAGCGTCAGCGCCGTCACATGACATGAAGGCGTTCGCATGGGCTGCCCCCTTGATGTGTGGATGTCGTCAGTAGCCGACGCGCAGCGGCCGGTCGAGGTGACCCGGATGGACCCAGACACAGGCGAAGGAAATGTAGCCGCCGTACTGCGCATCGGTGCCGGTCAGCTTCACCGACTTGCCGTAGCTGGCGCAGTGGTTGACCGCGAGCGCCTTGATGTCCACGCCTTCCTTGTAGAGCGAATAGGCAATGATGCCGCCGGTGTCGTTGCCCTTGAAAGGCGGCACCGTGTCGAAAAACGCGCTTGCTGGCGTCAGCGCAAGGGTCCCCAAGACTGCTGTCAGGATCGCTGTTCCAGTCGCTCGCATCATGCCCTCCGTTCGAATCCGCCCTCACCATACGGCGGCCGGGCTGTCATGGAAAGAATGCCGTGCGTTTTGATGGGGGTTGGCTGCCGAGTGTTGCCGCGCTGCACTTGACCGGCTGGCAGCTTCGCGGCACCTTCCGGCACAACGAACATTCGGCGGACCGCCTTCATGCGCGACCTTTTCTCGACATTGCGAAAGCTAACTCTGGCTGTGGCGCTGGGCGCCGTGGCCGGCCTGATGACGCTGAGCCCTGCGGCCGAAGCCGCCAACGTGCTGGAGCGGAATTTCTGGCTGTCCGGCCCGCGCTACGACGGCGAGATGGGGCAATGCGCCGACGCGCTCGCCGCGATTTCCTATCAGTTCGCTGAAAAAGAGAGCAAGTTCTGGAATTCCGCCCTGGTGATCACCGGCTACGCCAACGTCCACGAGGTCGCATTCCGGGCCTGGGCAAATGACAGCATTCCGCGCCGTTTCTGCACTGCCAGCGCCATGCTGAACGATGGCCGCGCGCGGCAGGTGCATTATTCGATCATCGAGGATGGCGGTTTCGCCGGGTACAACTCGGGTGTCGAATGGTGCGTGGTCGGCCTCGACCGTAACTGGGCCTACAATCCATCCTGCAAGGCCGCGCGGCCCTGAGCTTCACAAATCGATTGGTGACCGAATCGCCCGTCCGCCATGGATGCGGCGATTTTGTTCTTGAAATGTTCTTTTTGCCTGACTAGGCTTTGAACAGCATGTATCCGCATGAAAGCGACCCGGTGACTGGCCGGAGGATGCGGAGAATGGGTAGGGGGCGTCGCCATGTTCGGTTTCAGGTCCGGTTCGTCGGCCGCTGTCTTTGCATGTCGATTTTTGAGCGCTGACTTTTTGCTCCGCCGGTTCGCCGTCCTGCTGCTCGGCCTCGTGACGGCGGGCGTCGTCGCGGGCTCCGCGTCGGCGCAGGATCATCGCCAGAACGCCCCCGGCGAGTTTGACTTCTATGTGCTGGCGCTGTCGTGGTCGCCGTCGTTCTGTCAGGCCGCGCACGAACGCGGCAATTCCAGCCGCGGCATCCAGACCCAGTGCGCCGGCCGTCCGTTTTCCTTCGTCGTGCACGGCCTGTGGCCGCAATACGACCGCGGCTTTCCGAACTATTGCCAGCGGCCGTCGCCGCGGCTCGAGCGCAACGTCATGACCTCGATGCTCGATCTGATGCCGGCGCCGGGCCTGATCTACAGCGAATGGGACAAGCACGGCACCTGTTCGGGACTGGGCGCCCGCGCCTATTTCGAAACCACCCGCAAGGCGCGCGCGGCGGTGAAGATTCCGGCCGAATATCTCGAACTGACAGACACAAAACTCGTTGCGCCGGCCGACATCGAGGAGGCCTTCATCAAGGCCAATCCCGGCCTCTCCAGTTCGGCCATTGCGGTGACCTGCGACAGCAAGCGTCTCAGCGAGGTGCGCATCTGCATGAGCAAGGATCTGCAGTTCCGCGCCTGCGAGGAGATCGATCGCCGCGCCTGCCGCCGCGACAAGGTGGTGATGCCGCCGGTGCGCGGGGGATAAGCGCAGGTTACTTTCGCCGCGCGATGTCGTAACTGTCGCGCCATGAACTACCGTCACGCATTCCACGCCGGAAATTTCGCCGATGTCATCAAGCACATCGTGCTGGCGCGCATCCTCACTTATCTGCACGAGAAGCCGGCCGCGTTCCGCGTGATCGATACCCATGCCGGTGCCGGGCTGTACGATCTGACCAGCAGCGAGGCCGAACGCGGCGGCGAATGGCGCACCGGCATCGCGCGGCTGATGCAGGCGCGGTTGTCCGAGCAGGTCATGGCGCTGGTCGCGCCCTATCTCGACATCGTGCGCGCGTTCAATCCGCAACGCGATCTCACCGCCTATCCCGGATCGCCGCTGATTGCACGCGCGCTGCTGCGGCCGCAGGACAGTCTGGTCGCCTGCGAACTGGAGCCGAACGCACGCAAGCAACTGATCTCCGCATTGCGCCGTGACGAGCAGGCGCGTGTGGTCGATCTCGACGGCTGGACCGGACTGCCGGCATTCGTGCCGCCGAATGAGCGGCGCGGGCTGGTGCTGATCGATCCGCCGTTCGAAAGCCGCGACGAATTCAAGCGGCTGGCCGACGGCTTCAGCGCGGCTCACGCCAAATGGCCGACCGGCATCTACATGCTTTGGTATCCGGTGAAAGAACGCCGTGCCACCGACTCACTGGCGGAACATGTGGCGCGCGTGGCGAACGCCGGCAGCGGTGATGCCAAATGCTTGCGCGTCGAATTCAGCGTCGCACCGCAGACGCAGGACTCAGGACTGGTGTCCGCCGGTCTGTTGATCGTCAATCCGCCCTGGACTCTCGCTGCGGAGTTGAAGGCGATCCTGCACGAGCTTGAGAAGCCGCTCGGTCAGGGCGGCGCCGGGCGCTACCGGGTGGAAGCCGTCAAGGTCTGACGCACTGCACGCGCGGCGGTTGTCATGTGCCTGAATTCTGTGCGCACGAATACCCCAAATGCGGCATGGCCAATTCGCCGGGAACCGTATTATGCTACAGTCGTGAAGGTCGGCTTTTACGTCCCGCGCCCGCGAATGGCCGCGGCGGAATGACGAGAGGCCCCGAGCGTCATCCCATATTGCGGGACCGCTCTCCCAGGCCGCCGCTTTCCGGCAGTGAATGTCGGGCCTAGCCGACGCGCGTTGCGCGCCGGCGGTGCAATGCGGGGAGGGGTTCCCGATGGCCATGACGGGTATAGTCAAGTTCTTCAATGCCGAACGCGGTTACGGATTCATCAAGCCTGACGACGGCGGACGCGATGTGTTTGTGCACATCACCGCAGTCGAGCGTGCGGGATTGAAGGATCTGATCGAAGGACAGCGTATCACTTTCGAAGTCGAGCCCGACAAGAAGGGCAAGGGACCGAAGGCGGTCGATCTCGTCGTTTCGCCCTGACGCATTTCCCGGGATCAAACCCCGCAAATGAAAATCCCGGGCGCGAGGCCCGGGATTGATCGAACGTTGCTGCGCGTCGCCGATCAGAAGCGGTAGTTGACGCCGAGGCGGACCGTGCTGAAGTGATAGCCGTTCGACAGACCGGTCATCATGAAGTTCCTCTCGCTGAGATCGACGTAGAGATACTCGATCTTGGCCGACCAGTTCTGGTTGATGGCGAATTCCGCGCCTGCGCCGATCGTCCAGCCAGCCGAGGTGTTGCTTTCGGAGAAGCCGCCGGGCCGCTCGACTTTCAGCGCGCCGAACGCGAGACCGCCGGTGCCGTAGAGCAGTACGTTGTTGAAAGCATAACCGACGCGGCCGCGCACGGTGCCGAACCAGGGGTTGGAGAATTTCCACGCTGCGAACGTATCGTCCGAGGAATTGAGCTGGAGATCGCCCTCGATACCGGCGACCCATGCGCCGTTCTGCCAGTTGTAGCCGACCTGAAGACCGCCGAGCACGCCGGACGGCTTTGCTCCGCTGTTGGAAACGTCACCCCAGCCATAGCCGAGATTGCCGCCGATGTAGGGGCCGATCCAGCTATTGGCGAGTGGCTGATTGACCGTGTAGGGCTGCGCATAGGGGCGGCGGCCGTAGATGTCGGCGGCGTGCGCCGACGCGGTCATGCATGTCGCGGCGACAATCGCGGCGAAAGTCGTCTTCTTCATCGTATTCTCCTCACGCACGCGCCGGCGTGGCCGTTGTTTGACCAAATGGCGCGGCGGCCCCCGCATGGTTACGAAAGCCAACCTTTTCTTCATAAAATTTATCGAGAGTTTTACGTTAAACACTCGTTAAGGCGGCCTGCGGCCCCATTCACATCCTTAAGAAAGTGTTACAAATCGGGGTGCGGTGCTGCCGGGCTCAAATCTCTTCAGGTTCCGTCATGCGTCCGCGTCGCTGGATAAATTCGCTCCTGGTGCCGCCTTTCGAAAGGTGGGTACTAGCTCTTAAGTTCTGGTCATGAATCACGACACCTCCGATCCCGCACAGCCGCCCGATCAGCCGGCGCCAACGGCGCTTCCGCAGGAACCGTCGCCGCGGAACCTGCGCGGACAGGACGTCGACCCGGCATCAATCGCCGTTGCCGAGGACGATGACGAAGCCCGGCTTCCGGAGCAGGATGACGAGTCCGCCGAGTTTGCCGGCGAAGCCACGCTCGCGGTCGGCCGCGCCGCGATCGAGCGCGCGGTGAAACTCGCGCCGACATCACCGGGCGTCTATCGCATGCTCAATGCGGCGAACGACGTGCTCTATGTCGGCAAGGCCAAGAGCGTGAAGAAACGGCTGGCGTCCTACGCGCGCCCGACCGGCCAGGTGGCGCGCATCGCGCGCATGATCGCGGCGACGGTCAATGTGGAGATGGTCTCCACGGCGACCGAGACCGAAGCGCTGCTGCTGGAAGCCAACCTCATCAAGCAGCTTCGTCCGCGCTTCAACGTGCAGCTGCGCGACGACAAGTCGTTTCCCTATATTCTGATCACCGGCGATCACTGGGCGCCGCAGATCGTCAAGCATCGCGGTGCGCAGACCCGGCCCGGCCGTTACTTCGGGCCATTCGCGTCGGTCGGCGCGGTCAACCGCACCATCACCGCACTTCAGCGCGCGTTCCTGGTGCGTTCGTGCACCGACTCGTTCTTTGAGAGCCGGACGCGGCCGTGTCTGCTGTACCAGATCAAGCGTTGCTCCGGTCCTTGTACCGGCGAGATCGACTTTCCCGGCTATACCGAACTGGTGCGCGAGGCGAATGAATTTCTTTCCGGCCGCTCGCGGCTGGTGAAGCAGGAACTCGCGGGCGAAATGGAGAAGGCGTCGCACGAACTCGAGTTCGAGCGCGCAGCGCTGTATCGCGACCGTCTCGCTGCGCTCTCCGCGATCCAGTCGCAGCAGGGCATCAATCCGCGCACCGTCGAGGAAGCGGACGTGTTCGCGATCCATCAGGAAGGCGGCTATTCCTGCGTCGAGGTGTTCTTCTTTCGCACCGGACAGAACTGGGGCAATCGCGCCTACTTCCCGCGCGCCGACAAGGCGATGCCGCCGGAGGAAGTGCTGGGCTCGTTCCTCGCGCAATTCTACGACGACAAGCCACCGCCGAAACTCATTCTGCTCTCCCACCGGGTCGAGGATCAGGCCCTGCTCTCGGACGCGCTGTGCGTGAAGGCGGGATACAAGGTCGAGGTCTCGACGCCCCAGCGCGGCGAGAAGAAGGAGCTGGTCGCGCATGCATTGACCAATGCGCGCGAGGCGCTGGGCCGCAAGCTCGCCGACACCGCGACACAGACCCGTCTTCTGCAGGGGCTGTCGACTGCGCTTGGTCTGCCGCGCGTGCCGAAGCGGATCGAGGTCTACGACAACAGTCACATTCAGGGTACCAACGCGGTCGGTGCGATGATCGTCGCGGGACCGGAAGGCTTCCTCAAGAATCAATACCGCAAGTTCAACATCAAGTCGGAAGGCCTGACGCCGGGCGACGACTACGGCATGATGCGCGAAGTGCTGGAGCGCCGCTTCAAGCGGCTGATCGGCAACGCAGCCGATGGCAAGAAGCCGGACAAGGAGAGCGACGACGCCGTGCCGCAATGGCCCGATCTTGTCATCATCGATGGCGGTCAGGGCCAGCTCAACGCGGCGCGGGAGATTTTCACCGGCCTGAACCTGACCGATGTGTCGCTGATTGCGGTGGCCAAGGGACCGGACCGCGACGCCGGACGCGAAACCCTGTTCATGCCGGATCGGCCGTCGATCAAGCTCGAGCCACGCGATCCGGTGCTGTATTTCATCCAGCGGCTGCGCGACGAGGCACACCGGTTCGTGATCGGGTCGCACCGCAAGCTGCGCAAGAAGGACATCCGCGAGGCGGGGTTGCAGGAAATCCCCGGCATCGGTCCATCACGCAAGCGTGCGCTGCTGCATCATTTCGGGACCCTGAAGGAGATCGAGCGGGCCTCGGTCGCCGATCTTGGTAAGGTTCCGGGCGTCAGCGCTGAAAGTGCTCGTAAAATCTTCGATTTCTTCCATCCCGGCAGTGGGTGAACGTCTTGCCGCTGCCCGCATCTAGCACTTGGCCGAAATGCGCCCGCTGGGCTGTTGACGCGGGCACTTTCGCAGTATTGGTAAAGCCATGACCAGTGTCGCCGCCCCGAAGCCAGCAAAACGCTCGCTGTCTTTGCCCAATATCCTGACTTACTCCCGGATTGCCGCGATCCCGGTGGTGATCGGCTGCATGTATGCGCAGTCCATCATGGGCGCGCCGCTGTGGCTGCGCTGGGTGGCCCTGTTCGTGTTCATCGCCGCCGGTGTCACTGATTTTCTCGACGGCTATTACGCGCGGATCTGGGACCAGCAGTCCTCACTCGGCAAGATGCTGGACCCGATCGCAGACAAGCTTCTGGTGGCGTCGTGCCTGCTGATGCTGGCTGCGGACGAAACCATTCGCGGCTGGTCGCTGTGGGCGGCCATCGTGATCCTGTGCCGCGAGATTCTGGTGTCGGGCCTGCGGGAATACCTCGCCGTCATCCGCATCAGCGTCCCCGTGTCGCAACTGGCAAAGTGGAAGACCACGGTGCAGCTCGTCGCCATCGGCTTCCTCATCGCGGGCGAAGCCGGTGAAATGATCCTGCCGCCGACCGTCGTGATCGGCATCACGCTGTTGTGGATTTCGGCGATTCTCACCATCTACACCGGATGGGATTACCTCCGCGCGGGAATCCATCATCTGACCGAGGAAGACCGGTGAAGGTGCTCTATTTCGCTTGGGTGCGCGAACGTATTGGCAAGACCGAGGAAACGCTCGATCCGCCGGCTGATGTGCGCACGGTCGCGGACCTGATGCAGTGGCTGGTGGCGCGGGGCGAGGAATACGCCAACGCATTCGCGTCGCCGAAAACCATCCGCGCCGCGATCGACCATACCCACGTCAAACCCGATACCGTGATCGCGGGCGCCCGCGAGATCGCGTTCTTTCCGCCGATGACCGGCGGCTAACGCGCATGATCCGGACCGGAACGGCCGCGTTAGCGAAAAGTGCGCACCGGTTTTCCGATCAGATCATGCGCAAAACTGAAAAAGCTTTATGACGACGCCCGTCACAATCCGAATTCAGTCCGCGGACTTCGACATCGCGGCGGAAATCGCGGCGCTGACCAAGGCGCGGCACGACGTCGGCGCGGTGGTGAGCTTCTCAGGAATCTGCCGGGGCGGCGAGGGCAAGGACGCCATCGCCGCAATGACGCTCGAACATTACCCCGGCATGGCCGAGGCCGAGATCGGGCGGCATGTGTCCGAGGCAATCACGCGCTGGCCGCTGACTGGCGTCACGGTGATCCATCGCTATGGCCGCGTGGTGCCGGGCGATAACATCGTGCTGGTGCTGACGGCTTCGGTTCACCGCGAGGCGGCGTTTCAGGCGGCGGAGTTTCTGATGGACTTTCTCAAGACCAGCGCGCCGTTCTGGAAATCCGAGGAACGCGCGGGTGGTGATTCTTCTTCAACAAGCTGGGTCGATGCGCAGGCCCATGACGACAATGCAGCCGCGCGGTGGAAAAAATAATGGCAAAGAAAACAAAGTCCGCGGCCGTGAAGGCGTCCGCAAAGCGCGGCGCTGCGCGTGCAAAGGCGAAGAAGGTGCTGAAGAGTGCGGCACCGCCCAAGATTGCGCCGGGCGAACTCGTAACGCTGCTCGACCTGATGCGCTACGGCGTCAGCCGTTTCGTCGAAGCCGAAGTGGTGTTCGCCCACGGCACCACCGATCCCGTGGCGGAGGCAGCCTTTCTTGTGTGCGAGGCCCTGCATCTGCATCCGGACCAGTTCGAGATGTTTGCGAATGCGCGCGTCACCTCGCATGAAGCGGCAAGAATTCTCGCGCTCATCGACAAGCGCATCGCCACCCGCAAACCTGCCGCCTATCTGGTCAACAAGATCTACATGCGCGGGCTGCCGTTCTATGTCGACGAACGGGTGATCGTGCCGCGCTCCTTCATCGGCGAACTGCTGGATTCGCATTTCAGCGGTGAGGTCGAGGAGGAAGGCGGTTCGCTGATCGACGATCCGATCAATATCACCCGCGTGCTCGACCTTTGCACCGGCTCGGGGTGCCTGGCGATTCTCGCGTGCCAGAGTTTCCCGAATGCGACTGTCGATGCGGTGGATATTTCGCCGGACGCGCTGGCGGTGGCCGCGCGCAATGTCGCCGATTACGGTCTTGAGGATCGCGTGTCACTGTATCAGGGCGACCTGTTCGATGCGGTGAGCGATTCGCGCTACGATCTCATCATCACCAATCCGCCTTATGTTGACGCTGAAGGCATGGCGGGTCTGCCGCGCGAATGCCGGCATGAGCCGCTGATTGCGTTCGATGGCGGCGATGACGGACTCGACATCGTGCGCCGGATTCTCGACGCGGCGAAGGATCATCTGACGCCTGACGGCGGCTTGCTGTGCGAGATCGGCCGCGGCCGCGATGTGCTGGGGGATGCCTATCCGAATCTGCCGCTGCTGTGGCTCGACACCGAGGAGTCCGACGGCGAGGTGTTCTGGCTTCCGGCCGAGGCGCTCTGATCCGAACAGACGGGGGAGAGACTGCATGTCCGCTGAACGCTTTTTGTGTGAAGCGATCGGGCTGGCGCGTGACAATGTCCGTCGCGGCGGCCGTCCGTTCGGAGCCGTGCTGGTGAAGGACGGCAAGACGATCGCGACCGGCGTCAACGAGATCGCGGCGACCGGCGATCCGACCACACATGCCGAACTGCAGGCCATCCGCGTCGCGAGTCGTGCGCTCGGCTCGCCCCGGCTTGATGGTTGCGCGATCTATGCCAGCGGTCATCCGTGTCCGATGTGCCTTGCAGCGATGCATCTCACCGGTGTCACCGAAGTGACCTACGCCTATTCCAACGAAGACGGCGAACCTTACGGCCTGTCGACGGCGGCGATCTACGCGCAATTGGCGCGGCCGCTGCCCGAGCAGTCCCTGAAGGTTGCCTATCTCCCCGTTCGTCCGGACGGGAAGATCTCTACAGGATGTGGGCGTCTGCCGTCCGATAGACTCGGGCGCGTTTGACGGCAGGGCGAGCGAGGCCTGCGCGGCCTCGCCCGTCATATTTATTTCTTTGTGTGCTCGGCCCGGTCCCAGGCGAACTGCAAACCGGCGGTGCCGCCGAGTTCGATGTTGATGTCGAGGAATGCCGGTACGGTGTCGGTGCGCTTCCAGTCGCGCTGAAGTTCGCAGAGCAGTTGTACGAGCGTGATCATCTTGCCGCCGGCCTGCTCGATCCGGCGCAGCGCCATGTCGTGCGAGACGACCGACGTGCCGCCCACGGCATCGACCACGACGTAGACTTCATATCCGTCCTTGAGCGCGTCGAGCGCGGGGAAGGTCAGGCATGCCTCGGTCCACAGCGCCGTCATGATCAGTTTCTTGCGGCCGGTGGCCTTCACGGCCTTGAGAAATTCGACGTCTTCCCAGGAATTGATGGTGGTGCGGTCATAGGTTGGATAGTCCGCCAGCACCTTCTGGAGCTGCGAGATCGGTGGCTTGTTGAGGCCGGTCTTCACGTTGACCGTGGAGTGGACGATAGGAAGGCCATAGGCGACGGCGGTCTTCGCGGTACCGACGATGTTCTTCACGAGCAGTGGTCTGTCCATCGAGGCGATCGAGTTCACCTGAACCGGCTGGTAGTCGATGACAATGAATGCTGCGTTCTGGGGCGTGAGCAGATGATCCTTCACCGGATCGCGGATGGCTTCGCTGGTCATGATGGTTTTTCCTTCTTCAAATGCTCGCAAGGGTTCCGTGCGCAGGCCACGCCTCCGCCGGTCGGGCAGGCGAGCGCTCTGCCCCGATGTGATGTTTTGAGAAAAGACTCCGGCCTGGTCAGTCAGGCCGGAGTCGATGTTGGCTTGGCTTATGCTTGGGCTATCGCGCCGAAACGACCTGCGTTGAAGTCGTCGATCGCCTGACGGATTTCCGCCTCGCTGTTCATGACGAACGGACCGTGGCCGACGATCGGTTCATTGATCGGCTCGCCTGTGAGCACCAGCACGATGGCATCGCTGCTTGCATCAATGGTCGCGCTGCTGCCGTTGCGATCAAGCAGCACCATTTCCGCTTCGCCCGCGTCCTGCGTACCGTTGACGGTAATCCGGCCGGAGACAACGACGAGCATGGTTGTGTGACCCTCGGGAAGATCGAGGGTGACGGCCGCGTCGCGGTTCACTCTCACGTCCCAGAGATTAATCGGCGTGAACGTCCGCGCCGGTCCCTTACGGCCGTCGAAGGCGCCCGCAATCACGCGAACCCGCCCGGCGTCGCCCGGCAGATCGACCACAGGAATGTCGCCGTCGGTGATGGTCTGATAGCCGGGCTTGCTCATCTTGTCCTTCGCGGGGAGATTCACCCAGAGCTGCATCATGCGAAACGGCCCGCCGCTGCGCGTGAAGCCTTTCGAATGAAACTCCTCGTGCAGGATTCCTCCGGCCGCCGTCATCCACTGGACATCGCCGGGACCGATCACGCCGCCGTTGCCGGTGGAGTCGCGATGCTCGACCTCGCCGTCGTAGACGATCGTCACGGTCTCAAAGCCGCGATGAGGATGCTGCCCGACGCCACGCGGACTGATTGCGGGATCGAAGTAGTGCGGCCCAGCCTGATCGAGCAGCAGGAACGGGCTCGCATGCCGGCCGAGCGTGTCATAGGAAAACAGCGAGCGGACCGGAAAGCCGTCGCCGACCCAGTGCATGTTGGGATTGCTGTAAACGCCGAGAACCTTCTTCATCTCAGATCTCCTTGAAGCAGCGGGGCGATCCCCGATTGCTGACGGGAAGGTTGTATTCTTCGGACGATATTGCAGAAAGATTGTAAATGGGCACACTGCGTCCCATAAATAGGACAATGCAGGACCTCAACGATCTCTACTATTTCGTCCAGGTGGTGGACCGCGGCGGCTTCGCCGCCGCCGGCCGTGCCTTGGGAATGCAGAAATCCAAACTGAGCCGCCGGGTTGCGCTGCTTGAAGAGCGGCTCGGGGTTCGGCTGATCCAGCGCTCCACGCGGCGCTTCTCGGTCACCGAGATCGGACAGGAATATTACGAGCGCTGCGTCGCCGTGCTGGTCGAGGCGGAAGCCGCGCAGTCGGTGATCGAGCGGGTCCGCTCGGAGCCGCAGGGCGTGATCCGCATGGCGTGCCCGACCGCGCTGCTCAACTTTCAGTTCGGCGAACTGATTGCGCGTTTCATGATTGAGAATCCGCGCGTCGAAATCCATCTTGAGAGCACCAACCGGCGGGTGGATGTGATCGGCGAAGGATTCGATGTGGTGATCCGGGTCCGCTTTCCACCGCTCGAACATTCCGAACTGGTGATGCGGCGGCTCGACGAAAGCACGCAATGTCTCGTCGCCAGTCCTTCATTGCTTGAGGGACGAAAGCATCCCGAGGGCCCGGCTGATCTTCATGGCTGGCCGAGTCTCGATCTGGGTCCGCCGCATCGCGAACATAGCTGGTCGCTCGAACAGTCCGACGGCAGGACGGCCATCGTCCCGTATGTGCCGCGGCTTGTGACGGATGATATGGCCGCGCTGCGCGAGGCCGCGATCAAGGGCGTCGGCATTGTGCAACTGCCGACAATGATGGTCTGGCAGGATGTCCAGGCGGGACGGCTCACTCACGTCCTGCCGCAATGGACTCCCAAGAGCGGCATCATTCACGCCGTCTTCCCGTCACGCCGCGGACTGCTTCCGTCCGTGCGCGCGCTGGTGGACTTCATGGTGAGCGAATGTGGCGCGCGACGCCGCGCGATCAGTGAGTGAAAGGAAGCGGCGGAATAATTCCGCCGCCGGTTACAGGACCTTTCTGATCCAGTTGTGCGGGTCGGCTGCGCGTCCGTACTGGATGTCAACCAGCTTCTTGCGCAGTCCCATCGCGACGGGGCCGGCAGCGCCGCCGTTGATGGTGAAATCGCCGCTCGCGGAACACACCTTGCCGATCGGCGAGATGACGGCCGCCGTGCCGCAGGCGAAGGCCTCTTTCAGCTTTCCACTGGCTGCGTCGGCGCGCCACTGGTCGATCGTGTAGGTCTCCTCGCGCACGCGCGTGCCGGATTCCTTCGCGAGCGCGATGATCGAATCCCGGGTGATGCCCGGCAGGATCGTGCCGAGCGGCGGCGTCAGCAGCGAACCGTCGTCGAACACGAAGAAGACGTTCATGCCGCCAAGTTCCTCGATGTAGCGGCGCTCGACCGCATCAAGGAAAACAACCTGATCGCAGCCGTGATCGATGGCCTCGGCCTGCGCGCGCAGGCTTGCGGCGTAGTTGCCGCCGCATTTGACGGCGCCGGTGCCGCCGATCGCGGCGCGCGTGTAGTTCTCCGACACCCAGATCGACACCGGTGCAGGTCCGCCCTTGAAATAGGATCCGACCGGCGATGCGATGACGGCGAAGATGTATTCCGCGGATGGCTTCACGCCGAGGAAGACCTCGTTCGCGATCATGAACGGCCGCAGATAGAGACTGCCTTCGCCGCCGGGGATCCAGTCGCGGTCGATGCGCACGAGCTGCTCGACCGCTTCGATGAATACAGGCTCGGGCAGTGGCGCCATGGCCATCCGTTCGGCCGAATTCCGGAAGCGCCGGGCATTGGTATCGGGACGGAACAGGTTCACGCCGCCGTCGTCGCGCTTGTAGGCCTTGAGGCCTTCGAAAATTTCCTGAGCGTAATGAAGGACGGCCGTCGCCGGATCGAGCGCGAAATTCGCGCGGGATTCGACGCGCGCGCCATGCCAGCCCTTCGCATGGCTGTAGCGGACCACAGCCATGTGATCGGTGAAAATCCGGCCGAAGCCGGGATCAACCAGCTTCGCCGTGCGCTCCTTCTCGGACGTCGGATTGGCCGCAGGCTGCGTTTCGAATTCCAGCACCATCGCGCCATCGATTTTATCGAACGAAACTCCCATCGCTTTTCTCCAGATCGGCCAGCCCATTTTCAGGAGCCGGCAGGCGCTCGTTCGTTTGTCGAGAGCGGTTAAGTCCAGTATGTTTCGTGGAATGTCGACCGACAATCGCACGGCGAAAAATTCGCTTCTTTTCCGGCCGAAGTTATCAGGTACTCCGAGGGCCCGGCGACGGCGAAATATCCGAATATTTCGTGAAGCTTGGTCTTTTTGTAATATTGAACCCAAGATATGTCAATATGCCTGACGTAAATTTCAAAGCGCAGGGTGCAGGGCAGCCTCCCGCCAAGGAAGGGGCTGCCGGTTCCTTGCCGCGCGGCGACCAGCGCTGGGACATCATCGAGCTGCTGTTTTTCGCCTATCGGGACTTCGTCGGCGACGCCGATCACGTGCTGGAGGAGTTCGGTTTCGGCCGGGCCCATCATCGCGTGGTGCATTTCGTGACCCGCTACCCCGGGCTGAAGGTCGCGGACCTGCTGGACGTGCTGCGGATCACCAAGCAGTCGCTGGGGCGTGTCCTGAAACAGCTGCTCGATGAGGGCTATATCGTTCAGAAGGCCGGCGACCATGACCGGCGTCAGCGTCTTCTTTTTGCCACCCCCAAGGGCGAGGCCCTTGTGGTGAAACTGGCCGGACTGCAGACCGCGCGCATCAACCGCGCACTCGAGACGATCAGCCCGGAAGGGGCCGTTGCTGCGCGCCAGTTTCTGCTCGGGATGATCGACTACACCGATCCCGACAAGGTGCTGGAGGAAATCCTCCGAAGCGGCCGCACGACGGCGAAGGATGCAAGGTGATCGACATCGCAACCCCGGAGCGAACCCGCCAGCAGCTGGCCGACGACGCGCCGCATCTGTTGCTGGTCGATGACGACCGCCGGATCCGCGATCTGCTGTCGCGCTTCCTCGGCAACGAGGGCTATCGCGTCACCACCGCCAAGAGCGCGGCGGATGCACGCGCCAAGCTGACCGGCCTGCATTTCGACCTTTTGATTCTCGACGTGATGATGCCCGGAGAAACCGGCTTCGATCTCGCACGCTCGATCCGCGTAACTTCCGCGGTGCCAATCCTCATGCTGACCGCGCGGCACGAAGCCGAAAGCCGGATCGAGGGGCTGCAGATCGGCGCCGACGATTACGTGGCCAAGCCGTTCGAGCCGCGTGAGCTGGTGCTGCGCATCGCGAATATCCTCAAGCGCGCCGCGCCGGTCGTCGCGCCGCCGGTGGAGTCGGTCGCGTTCGGGCCGTACGTCTATCACCTGGAGCGCGGCGAACTGCGCGACGGCGAGAAAATCGTCCATCTCACTGACCGCGAGCGCGACATGCTGCGCATTCTCGCGGCGACGCCCGGCGAGACGGTGCCGCGCGGCGCGCTGACCGGTGGTGACGGCAGCGCCAACGAGCGCGCGGTCGACGTGCAGATCAACCGGCTGCGGCGCAAGATCGAGCGCGATCCCGCCAATCCGCTGTTCCTGCAGGCGGTGCGCGGCATCGGCTATCGCCTCGTGGCGTCGCCGTGACCGGGCCGGACGCGCCGCTATGAGCACTCTCGACACCGGCCTCACCTTCATCCGCACCGCGTCGCGGCGTGTCTCCAGCGCCAGCGAATGGCTGGGGCGCTGGTTCAAGGAGCTGATGCCGAAGGGGCTCTATGCCCGCGCGCTGCTGATCATCATCGTGCCGATGGTCATCCTGCAGTCGGTGGTCGCCTTCGTGTTCATGGAGCGGCACTGGAACACGGTGACGCGGCGCCTGTCCGCCGCCGTGGTGCAGGACATTTCCGCGCTGATCGACGTCTATCGATCTTTCCCGCAGGACAAGGACCGCACGCAGATCAAGCGGATCGCGCAGCAGCGCCTCGGGCTGGTGGTGGACTTCCTCCCGGTCAGCGACATGCCGGCGCCGGGGCCGAAGCCGTTTTTCTCGCTCTTGGATCAAACTTTGTCGGTGCAGCTCAGCCGCCAGATCGCGCGCCCGTTCTGGATCGACACCGTCGGCCGGTCATCGCTGGTTGAAATCCGCATCAAGCTCGACGATACCGTGATGCGCATTTTCGCGCAGCGCAGCGCGGCCTATGCGTCGAATTCGGAAATCTTCATCTTCTGGATGCTGGGGACGTCGTCGATCCTGCTGATCGTCGCCGTGCTGTTCCTGCGCAATCAGATCAAGCCGATCCTGCGGCTGGCGGATGCCGCGGAGAGTTTCGGCAAGGGCCGCGAGGTGCCGGATTTCCGTCCGCGCGGCGCGCGCGAGGTTCGCCGCGCGGCGCTCGCCTTCATGGAAATGAAATCGCGTGTCGAGCGCAGCATCGAGCAGCGCACCGCGATGCTGGCCGGCGTCAGTCACGACCTGCGCACCATCCTGACCCGCTTCAAGCTTGAAATGGCGCTGATCGGCGACAGCCCGGAAGTTGAGGGCATGCGCAAGGACGTCGACGAGATGAGCGGCATGCTGGAGGCGTATCTGGCCTTCGCGCGCGGCGACAGCGGCGAGCAGGCGCAGCCGACCGACATGGAGCAGGCGCTGGAGGAATTGCGCAGCGACGCGGAGCGTCATGGTCATGCGGCAACGGTGGTCTTTCATGGCTTGCCGGTGGTGATCGTGAAGCCTGCGGCGTTCAAGCGCTGCCTTGCCAATCTCGTCTCCAATGCCGCGCGTCACGGTGATGCGATCTCGATCACCGGCCATCGCGATCATCGCTATCTGACGGTAACGGTGGACGACGACGGCCCGGGTATTCCGCTTGAGATGCGCGAGGAGGTGTTCAAGCCGTTCCTTCGGCTCGACGATGCGCGCAATCAGGACGAGGGCGGCACAGGTCTCGGTCTTGCGATTGCCCGCGACATCGCACGCTCCCATGGCGGCGATATCACGCTTGGCGACAGCCCGCTTGGCGGACTGCGGGCGCGCGTGCGCGTGCCGGTGTAGCCTCGTAGGGCTCAACGTAGCGCCAAGCGTTTCAGCGCACTCCATCGTCATCACCGGGCTTGACCCGGTGGTCCATCGAATTTCCAGAAGCTATTTTGAAGGGATGGATTGCCGGGCAAGCCCGGCAATGACAAGCATCATGTGTTGAACGAACTTGCTCTACTTCGCCAGTTCCTTCGACCGTTTCGTCGCCGCTGCGATTGCGCGGGTCAGCAGCGGCTGGAAACCGTCGGAGCCCATCAGCACTTCGAGCGCCGCCGCCGTGGTGCCGCCGGGCGAAGTGACGTTCTGGCGCAAGGTCGCGCTGTCGAGATCGGACCGATGCAGCAGCTCGCCTGACCCCGCGACAGTTTCGCGCGCGAGTTTGGTCGCCAGTGCTTCCGGCAATCCTGCCGCGACGCCGGCGCGCGCCAGTTCTTCTGCGAGCAGGAACACATAGGCCGGGCCTGAGCCTGAGACGGCTGTGACCGCATCCATCAGCGCTTCATCCTCGACCCACTCGACGCTGCCGGTGGCGCGCAGCAGCGCGTCAGCAACCGCACGCTGATCCGGCGTTACATCGCTGGCCGGCACAGCAACGGTGATGCCGCGTCCGATGGCGGCCGGTGTGTTGGGCATGGCGCGGATCACCCTGCCGCCGCACACCTCAGTGAGGGCGGCGATGGTGGTCCCGGCCATGATCGAGACCACGAGGGTGGACGGGCCGGCCAGCGATCGCAGCTGCGGCCCGGCATCGCGAAACATCTGCGGCTTCACCGCCAGCACCAGCACATGGGCTGCGCCGATGCTTTTCATATCCGGATTGAGATGCACACCGCGCGCCAAGAAGCCGCGCGTGTCATCGGAGGGATGCGGTTCGATGATCGTCACGCGTTTGGCATCGAGTCCCCCGTCGAGCCAGCCTGACAGCATTGCGCCGCCCATCTTGCCCGCACCCGCGAGCACGAGGGAGCCTGTGAAATTCTTCAGCGCGTCGGAAGATGTGGTCATCGACATAACACTCGCGTCGTCCCGGCGAAGGCCGGGACCCATAACCACCGACTTTCCATTGAATCGGGGAATTTGCAACACGCCGTGTTCAACTGGCACGACAGGGAGCATGGGTCCCGGCCTTCGCCGGGACAACATCCTACAAGTCGTGAGTATTCGGTATGAAAGAGGCCTTACGCTTCACCCGCGGTATCGAACATCGCGGCGGTCATGGCCTCCGCGGCGGTCTTGCCGGCCCAGACCACGAATTGCAGCGCCGGATAATAGCGCTCGCAGGCATGCAGCGCGCCTTCCAGCATCAGCTCGCATTGCGCGGGCGATGCGGTCATGCCGCCGGGCAGGATCAGCGCCTGCCGGTACATGATCGATCCGGTCGTGAGCCAGACGTCGAAATGGCCGATCCACAATTGCTCGTTGATCGCGGCGATCAGGCGCTGCACTTCGCTGCGCCGTGCCTCGGGAATTTTTATGTCGAAGGCGCAAGCCAGATGCAGCGCGTCGATGTCACCCATCCAGGTGAAGGACAGTTGATAGTCGGTCCACTGACCCTGCGTCAGGATCGTGATCTCGTCCTGGCCCGATCGTTCGAATGACCAGTCGTTCGTCGACGCGATCTCTTCGACCACCGACAGCGGGCTGTTCCGCGAATCCGTGATGATGTCCAGATGGGACATGCTGCCTTCACCCTAAGTTGGCGTGGGATGTGAAACGCTGAACGAAACGCAAAGAACGAGCGATGACTGTCGCTGCAAGTTCTCCGTTTACGATCATGACCCGGCTTTTGAGTCGTGCGCCGCAACGGCAACCTTGTGACAAGATTGATCGGTGATTTGCGGAATCTGCGCAACGCCGCACCGAATCCCGTCCACAGGCAAACGGTTAATTTCGTCAGTCTTCAACAGGAAGCGGCGAGAGCGAGGACAAATCCAGGTTTGTGCCAGCTCACGCGTCAATTCGTGAGTCCGCGCATGAGCTTATGCCGGATTGTTTCGTGTTCTGACGCTCTCGTGCACGAGAACAAAACGGAATCGGATTCGCGGCAGGCGAGTCGCGCGAACTGATTGCGCGCGCAGGTCGAAGAAAAAATATTTTTGAAATTGAGCCGTTCAGTCGAACAGGCTCGACACCGACTCTTCGGACGCGGTGCGGCCGATCGCTTCGGCAATCAGGGAGGCGACCGATAGCACGCGGATGTTCGGAGCCTTGCGCATCGCGTCAGTCGGCTGGATCGAGTCGGTGATGACCAGTTCCTTGAGCCGCGATGAGGTGATGCGCGCCACCGCGCCGCCCGACAGAACGCCATGGGTGAGATAGGCCGAGACTTCCTTGGCGCCGTATTTGAGCAGCGCGTCGGCGGCATTCACCAGCGTGCCGCCGGAATCGACGATATCGTCGATCAGGATGCAGTCGTAGCCGGCGACATCGCCGATCACGTTCATGACTTCGGATTCGCCGGCGCGTTCGCGGCGCTTGTCGACGATTGCCAGTGGCGCGTTGATCCGCTTGGCGAGACCGCGTGCGCGGGCCACGCCGCCGACGTCCGGCGACACCACCATCACCTTGGCAAGGTCGAACTTGTCCTTGATGTCGCGCACCATCAGCGGCGAGGCATAAAGGTTGTCGGTCGGGATATCGAAGAAGCCCTGGATCTGGCCGGCATGCAGGTCGAGCGTCATGACGCGGTCCGCACCTGCATGGGTGATCATGTTAGCTACCAGCTTGGCCGAAATCGGGGTGCGGCCGCCGGCCTTGCGGTCCTGCCGCGCGTAGCCGAAATAGGGGATCACGGCGGTGATGCGGCGCGCGGAGGCGCGGCGCAGCGCATCGGTGATGATCAGCAATTCCATCAGATGGTCGTTGGTCGGAAACGACGTCGACTGGATAATGAAGACGTCGGAGCCGCGGACGTTTTCCTGAATCTCGACGAAGATTTCCATGTCGGCGAAGCGGCGCACGCTCGCCTTGGTCAGCGGCACGCCGAGGACAGAGGAAATCTCAGCGGCCAATTCAGGGTTTGAATTGCCGGCCACCAGCTTGATGGAGCCATTCTTCGCTGAAATTGCAGCTTCTCCTTTTGACGTGGGGGAAACGCTCTTCAACATATCAGCAGCCTAGTGTCCCGAATCCGAAGTTCGCTCGAACTCTGCAGTGTCCTCCTTAGCGAACTTCGGATTCGAAAGGACACTAGAAAATCATAACGCCAGTGTGGTTTTGGTTCGCACGCCCGCAATAGAGCGCGCTTCAAGGGCAGATGCGGGCGTGCGAACTACCACACTGGGAACCGGGTGATCCAGCTTTTTTGCAGGCGCGTGATAACAAGGACCGAACAAGGCTGGCAATACAAAGCCAAGGGTTCGGGTACGTTTTCCTGCAAAAACCGGCGCCTCGTGGCACGTGCATCCCTAATGGGCGCTGAAGGCCAGTGTCTGCATTTGTTCGGAGGCCGATTCAGGCCGATTCTCGTCCGTTTGCGCGATGGCGGGGCCGGACCGCGGCGCCGCCGGGGCGGGGGATTCCGAGGGAGCGCCGGCTCCGCTGATCAAACCATTCAGGCCGTTCAGTCCCGCCAGCGCGATCCGGCGCATCAACTGATCGTCCGCCATGGCCCAGGCGTCGCGGCCGCCCTTGCCGCCGGGTTCCTCGCCGCTCAGGCGGATGGCGCGTTCCTGATCCCGGTCATAGACGTCCCAGACCCAGGCGATGCTGGTCTTTCCACGCCGGACCTGTGCCGACAGGTAGCTGCGGACCCGGTAGGAGGCCTGCGCCTCGCGGGAAACAATGGTGAAGCTGCGGGCGGCGGATTCCGTCTCCAGCGCGCGCACCAGCCGGTCGAACACCTGCGGCGGCGGCCCGTCCACGGATTCGAAGGCGACGGTGGGGCCAAAGCTGGCGGTGGTCGCAACCGGGCCGGAGCCGTTGGTGGTGCAGGCCGCCGTCAGGCTCAGCAGGACAAGCAACAGGGGGACCCGCGCAATCCGCCGCGCCGCCGAAGTGATTGTTTGCCCTTTGAAATCCATGCCAGCCCCGATTTCGTCGCCGGCGGGGTTTTGCCCTGCGCGGCGGGGTTCGGTCCAGCGATATCGTTAATGAGCGTTAACGTCTAGGGCAGGCCGTGGGCAGGGTTTGTAATCCGCGACCACGGCCACGAGGATTTGAGCCAAATCCAAACCAGGAGCGGGCTATCCGGCCAGATGATGCTTCATGGCGCCGACGACCCACGTCCACTCCCGGTTGGGACTGGTCTGCGGCGACTGGCCCTTCATGATCGCAACAAGCTCCCAGTAACGCACCGCGCGGGCATCATGCGCAGCGTATCGGTTCCGCAGCCAGACTTTGTAATCGTCATCCGGTGCGCGGCCCATCACCCGCGCGGAGGTTTCCAGCCACTCTTGAGCAAGCGCGCGAGCTTCTTCTGATTCCGGTCCAAATCCCCGCTCGAAGGCGTCCCTGGCTTTTGCCAGGAATGGTTCGGCCGCTGCCTGCCAGGCATTGAGATCGAAGTCGGCACGGTTCCAGACTTCCTTCGCGTTGGCGCGCGTGGTGGCGACGAATTCCGGATCATCGAGGATCGCGGACAACTCGATCCATGCGTCGCATTGCTCGGGTGTCGGATCGTCCGGCAGTTCCGGCGTGCTGGCCTCGATCATCTGGCGCATCCATTCGGGATCGATGCGGACGTCCTGGGACACCTGGCGGTAGAAGCGTTCGATGACGTTGCGGCGTTCGGTGCGGGACAGATTGGTCATGGTCCAGAATCTCCTCAGGTCTGCTTCAGTGAGCTCCGGGGAACGGAGCGCGGCGCGCAGCGCGGAGGCCACGCGGCGTTGCGAGGCGATCTCCGCCTCGAGTGCGCGGAGTCGCAGCTTCAGCGCATCGGTCAGCGACAGTTCGTGCGACAGCACTTCGCGGATGGCGTCGAGACCGACGCCCGCGTCGCGCAGGCAACGAATGAGGTCGAGACGAACGAGTTCTTCGTCAGTGAACACGCGATAGCCGCTTTCGGTCCGTCCCGCGGGCGGCAGCAATCCCTTGTCGGAATAAAACCGCAGCCGCCGGACCGAAACGCCGCTCAGGCGCGCGGCCTCTCCAATGGTGTAGGTCCGATGTGTCATGGAAGCGTTGTGAGGCTTCCACCGGGTGGAGAGTCAAGGCCGCTTGCCGCCGCAAATTCCGGTCACGACGTTCGATAACGTCGCGGGGGGCGTGCGCTAGCCGTCCAGCACGATGGCGTGGATGTTGCGGCCGTAATCCGGTTCCTTGCGGTGGGTCGTGCGGCGGTAGCTGAAAAACCGCTCGTCCGCATAGGTGTCGACGCCGACATCGTCGATCATCAAAATTCCCGCACGCTCCAGCCGAAACCGGATGTATCCGGCAAGGTCGAACATGGAATGATCCGCGCGCGTTGACGGCACGAAGAAGCGCGCATTGCCAGCATCGCCTTCCGAAAACCGCGCGACGAATTCCGCGCCGACCTCATAGCTTTGCTGGCGGATCAGCGGGCCGATCGCGGCGATGATGGACCCGCGCGCTGCGCCGAGGCTTTCCATTGCCGCAATCGTATTCTCGATCACGCCGCCGATCGCGCCCTTCCAGCCGGAATGCGCTGCACCGATCACGCGCGCTTGCGGGTCGACAAACAGGATAGGTCCGCAATCCGCCGCGGTGACGCCGAGTGCGAGTCCCGGCACGTTGGTGACGAGGGCATCGGCGCGCGGGCGCGTCTCGGTATTCCACGGCGCAGTGGCGACCGCGACATCGGGCGAGTGAATCTGGAACACGGTGAGAAATTGCGCGGGCGCGACGCCGAGATGCTCGGCCATGCGCCGGCGATTTTCGGTGACATGCGCCGGATCGTCATTCGAACCGATGCCGCCGTTGAGGCTTTCATAGATGCCGCTTGAGACGCCGCCCTCGCGCGAAAAGAAGGCGTGGTGCAGGCCCGGCACAGCCGAAAGAAGCGACGACGAGAACGTCATGATTTGGCGTCCTGATCGGACAGCGCCGCCAGCGTCCTGATCGCGGGATGCGAGATGCCGAGCACCTTGAACAGCGAGCCCATGCCTTCGGGGCTCGGGCCAGTGAGACGGGCGAGGCCAGCGGTAATCAGCTTCTGGCCATCTTCCGTCGCGTTTTTCATCAGCGCCTGCGCGCGGGTCTCGATGCCGAGGTTTTTGAGAAATGCGCCTTGCTCCACCGGACCATGCGCGCGGGCGCCGACATCCTCGGCCGCGCGGGCAAGCGCCTGAAAATCCACATGCGCGGTGAGATCGGCGAGCCCCGCATTGCGTAGCGGGTTGGTGTAGTTGTGCCGCGCCACGGCCTGAAAGGTGTCGCCTGCATCGCTGCGCAGATGGCCATAGTCGACAATCAGCGCAGCGCCGCCCTGATCGCGGACGCGGCGTGCGAGGGTGATGACCTCGTTGTCCGGACGCCACTCAAAGATCGCGCCGACAGGCGCAGCGCGTGCCAGCGGAGGCAGCAGCACCTCGAAGCGAGGCATCGGATTCGGGGCGGTGCCGAAGGCGAGAATGTCGTCGTCGATTTCGATGGTGCGTTCATGCCACCCGGTTTCTTTCCTCACCGCCTGATGGATCGGCAGCGCATCGAAGAACTCGTTGGCGAGAATAATCGCAGGGCCTTCGGGAATGTCTTCGATTTTGTCGTACCATTCCACATAGGCTGCGTCGGCGAGCTTGTCCCGCTGCTTGTCGCGCAGCGTCGGGCTCGCCTCGACCAGATGCACGCTGATGGCGTCATGGAAGGCCGGCAAAATCCGCACTGCGCGCAGCGCATCGGCCATCATGGTGCCGCGGCCCGGTCCGAGCTCGATGAACATGACTTCCTGCGGCATGCCCATCGCGTTCCAGACCGATGCCGCCCACAGGCCGATCAGTTCGCCGAACATCTGGCTGACTTCCGGGGCCGTGATGAAATCGCCGTCGCGGCCGAGCGGATCGCGCTTGAGATAGTAGCCGTATTCGGGATGCGTCAGGCAGATCTGCATGTACCGCCACACCGGCATCGGGCCGCTGGCGGCGATCTGCTTCCGGATCAGGGTTTCAAGCGGGGAGTAGTCGGACACGGCGATCTTTCACGGCAATGGGAATCGTCAATTCAATATCATCTTACAGTATGACCTACGTTATTACGCCTTGGCCGGGTTTGCATCCGCCGTTCGCGGTCCCCGCCGCCATGCGGCCGTGATGAAGGCAAGGCCGGCAATGATCATCGGGACCGACAGGATCATCCCCATCGTCAAACCGCCCCAGAGAAATCCCAGTTGCGGGTCGGGCTCGCGGAACAATTCGCTGATGATGCGCGCCACGCCGTAGAGCGCGGCAAACGCGCCGATGATCAGGCCTGGACGTTTCAACGCACCGCCGCGGATCAGCAGCGCCAGCACAATAAAGAGCGCCACGCCCTCAAGCCCCGCTTCATAAAGCTGGCTTGGGTGACGCGGCAGCGGCCCGCCGTTCGGGAATACCATTCGCCAGGGAACGCTCGCGTCCGCTGTGCGGCCCCACAACTCGCTGTTGATGAAATTCGCCATACGCCCAAGCAAGAGGCCGATCGGGCCGACCGCGCAGGTGACGTCGCCGAGCGACAGCACGGAGATCTTGCGCTTCCAGCCGAACAGCAGCACCGCGATCACGCAGCCCAAGAACCCGCCGTGGAACGACATACCGCCGGTCCACAGCTTGAAGATTTCCGCGGGGTGCTGTGCGAAGAAACCGAAATTGTAGAACAGCACGTAGCCGGTGCGGCCGCCGAGGATGATGCCGAGCGTCACCCACAGGATGAAGTCGTCGAAATCCAGCACCGTGAACGGCGCCTTGCCGCCCCACAGCCTCTCGCTGCGGATAATCTTGCGCGCATAGAGCCAGCCCAGCACGATGCCGCCGATATAGGCCAGCGCGTACCAGCGGATTGCGATTGGCCCGATAGCGATGGCAATGGGATCGAAAACGGGGAACGCGATGGTCAGAAACATGAGCAGCCGATGTCCGGTGGGGTTCGCAAAAATTAGCCCCGGTTTGCGACAAGAACGCGCGTTTAACAATTCACGTGTTTCTTACATCTTGCGCCCCGGCAAGGCCATCACCATTGTCTGGACACGCTAGTGGTCCGTTTCCAACATTCGCACCCTGTTTCAGCAGACACTTTTGCGAATGTTGGAAACGGAGGACCACTGGGAAATATACGTCTCTGGTGGAGCTTTGGATTTGACATTCGCTTCGCCGGCGTGTGGTTAGTTGGATAGCGAATGTCAAATCCGCTCCACCAGACGCGGTAATCGGCCCTTCGGAGTTTGATGATGACCCAGACCAGCAGCCGTTTTTTTGACGAGATCGCGCGCCTGATGAATGACGCCGCGGGCGCCGCCTCGGGCGTGAAGCGCGAGGTGGAAACCGTCGTGCGCAGCCAGGCCGAGCGCATCCTGCGCGACCTCGACCTCGTCAAGCGCGAGGAATTCGAGGCGGTGAAGGATATGGCGCGTCTGGCGCGCGAGGAGAACGAGGCGCTGAAAACGCGCATCGCCGCGCTCGAGAAGAAACTCGGACCTGTCGCAGAGACGTGACGGCCGAATGCCTGAGTTGCAAACGCTCGCGCTAATCCTTTTTATTCTGGCGCTTCTCGTTATTGCGGCGTCATCCGTTTACGCTGATTATCGGCGGCGGCCTGCTTGCAATGATGCGTTTCGTTGAAAGCGAAAAAGTCGCCGGCCTTTCATACTCTCTCATTTTTCTGTCGGTGACGGCGGCGATAACTCAGATCTGGCATCTCAATGCCGTCTCGAAATGGGCGGCGCGTCAGTAAGTACGTTTACGCATATTGCGTGATGCCGCTGCCGAATGACCAGGTTTCCGCCGGCGCAGTTGCAGATGCACACAGTCTGCTTCCGCGTGAAGCCGATCATTTGAATCGAAAGATCGGTTTTCCGTTTGCGTCAAAGACGCTGACCAATGTGTTTTCGGAACTATTTCGGTCGCTTTGGAGTAGCGTACTGCGAGCTGACGTTGCGAGGTGAGCCATGGCTCCGTTTAACCGCACAAACATCTCCGAAGTTGAGCATGTTATAAAGGCTCCTGCATCGCGGTGGGACAAGAAGATTGCCGCCGATCTGATTTCCGAAATGGAAGCGTTCTTCGGAAAAGTGGATACGATTCCACAGATGAAGCAGGCCCTGGCCATCGCAGGCTATCAGGGACTTCAGCGGCAGATTGAAAAGGCTGTTGAAGGCAAGACGCATCTGGATGCGGTCCGGGGGATGGCCCATGCGATGCGCAGCTTTGCACTCGGCAGTCCCGGATTGGCAATCGCTTCATTTCGCGATCCGGATGTCGACAACCCCGAGTACCAGAAAGCTGCGGGCCAATTGGCTCAGACCGTCCTTCGTATTTTTTCCGAGGCCGGCATCAGTAACGAAGCGGCCAGGCATGCGATCCGAATCCTGAGGAGCCTTGTCCGCGGATTTGTGCTCAACGAAATGTCGGCCCCGGTGGCCCGACCCATGGAATATCAAAAGAGCTATGTCTTCGCTGTCGAGATGTTTGTTCGCGGGTTGGCTGAGCTTCGGGATGTTTCAATCACAAAAGAGACTTGAACTCGCGTGTATCGGATGACGCATCGCGATTGCGGATTTGCCGCTGACGGATCAGTCCAGCTTGATGCCCGCGGTCTTGATGACCTTCTCCCATTTCGCTGTTTCCGACGCGACATAGGCAGCCATCTCCTGCGGCGTGCTTTGTAGCGGATCGATGCCGGCGTCGATCAGCTTCTGCTTGTTCGCAGGATCGTTGACGGCCTTGAGATACGCCTCGCGCAGCTTCGCGATGATGTCGGGCGAGACTTTTACCGGCGCGGAAAATCCCTGCCAGGCCCATGCCTCGAAACCCGGCACTGTGGCGGCGACAGCCGGCACGCCGGGCAGGCCGTAGAATTCACCGGGCGAGCACACGCCAATGGCCTTGATCGATTTCAGGCTGAGTTGCGACCGCGCGGTGGCGAAATCGACGAACATCATTCCGATCTGCCCGCCGGCGAGGTCCTGCAGCGCCGGTCCTGCGCCCTTGTAGGGGACGTGGTTGAGCTTGATGCCCGCCGATTGTGCGAACAGTTCCGCCGCCAGATGAAACGGCGAACCGACGCCGGCGCTCGCATAGTCGATGGAGCCGGGCGCTTTCTTCGCCGCGTCGATCAGCGCCTGCACTGAGCTGACATTGAGCTTGTCGGTGTTCACCAGCAGCACGATGGCGAAGCGGCCGGTCAGCGAGATCGGCGCGAAGTCCTTCTGCGGATCGTAAGCCAGCTTTTGATAGAGGCTTCTGTTGGAGGCATAGGTCGAGGTGTCGCCGAGCAGGAAAGTATAGCCGTCAGGCTCGGCCTTGGCGGCGGCTTCAGCGCCGATCTGCGTTCCGGCGCCGGGGCGGTTCTCCACCACGATCTGCTGTCCGAGCGTTGCGCTCATCGAGGTCGCCACCAGCCGCGCGAAGAAATCCGTGCCGCCGCCGGCGGCGTAGGGGACGATGAGATGAACCGGTCGCGCCGGATAGGCCGCCTGCGCCCAGGCGGTCGCGGCCAGGCCGGGTGCCGTCAAACCCGCGCCGAGCGCAGCGGTGGTCGTGATGAACGAACGGCGGGTCAGCAGCGTATCGATCGGCATGGACGTTCTCCCTGCGCAGCCGATGCGTGCCGGCGCGCCTTGAATTGGTTGCACATGCATCCAATCGCGTCCCGCGGGCGAAATCAACATCTTCAGGAAGAACCGGACTCTGCGTCGTCCCGGCGACGGCCGGGACCCATACGCCCTGCTGGTGCAGTTAAAAGTCTACCAGCTGCCTTTCAGCAGATGGGACCGGTGGTTATGGGGCCGGGCCTTCGCCGGGACGGCCTGAAGGGCTATTCGCTGTTGCTCACGTCCCGAGCGCGACCGGGCGAAACGCCTGACGCAGCGCGCCGTCGAGCTTGTCGCCCATCAATTCCATGATGCCGAAGGCCTGTTCCGGCGTCATCGCCGATGTGGTGGCGTCGGGTTCGAGCAGGCTGGCGTAGGTGTCCACCAGCGTCATGATGCGGACGATGTCGCTGACCTGCTGTCCCTGAAGACCGTCGGGATAGCCGGTGCCGTCGAGCATCTCGTGATGATGCAGCACGACGTCGAGGACCTCGCCTGGAAATCCGCGCTGCTCTTTCAGCGCATTGTATCCGAGCCGGGTGTGCTGGGCGAGGATGGCGCTTTCGTCGTCGGTCAGTTCGCCGCGCTTGTCGAGGATCGGCAGTGGCACAAACGCCTTGCCGACATCGTGAAGCAAGGCGGCGCGTGTCAGGCGGCGCTGGTCGTCTTCGCGCATGCCGAGATGGTGCGCGAAGGCGACGGCGTAGCCGGTGACGTGGAGGGTGTGGCGATAGCTCCTGTTGTGATGCTTGTTGACGGCGATCAGCCATTGCCGTAGCGAGCAGCGCTTCAGCGCGCGCAGGATCTGCGTCTCCGCCTGCATCACGTCGTCGAGCGAGATCGGAATTCCGGCAGGGAGCCGGCGGAAAATCTTCGACATCACGACAAGCGCGGCGGTGACGCCGTTGCTCAGGATTCGTGCATCGATGGCGTCTTCGTCTTCAGGTGTTTCCGGAAACACCTGGCGGATCCGGTGCAGGATGCTCTCCGGATGGAACGGCCGCTGGATCGTGTCGGTCGCGCCGAGCGCCCAGGCCTGCGCTGATCCGTGATGGAGAGCGTCGGCCAGTACGAACAGCCGGGGCAGCGGCAGATAGGCGTTGCCGGTCAGCTTGCTGCGGACACGCTGCACCGCTGTGGCCGAGGTGAGATCAATGTCGATGACGACGCCGGCGAAATCGCTCGCCGGTCGGTCGGGCAGATCGAAAATCGAAATCGACTCCACGCTGCCCGCATTTCTCAAAATGCGCGCAAGCTCTTCGCTCTGGTCTTCGCAATCCGATGCGAGCAGCAGGCGCCGGGTGGATTGCGGCACGTCTACCAAAGCCGGAAGTTTTGCCAAAGCTGCCATGTCCGTCCTCTGCGGGGCGTTCGGTGGTTATGTACTCCACAGGTGTAGCGAAAAACCGGTTCTCGACCCTTAACAGTTATCCTTAACAGTAAATGGCTATGCCGATCACCGTGGCTTTCGCTCGTCTTACCTTTATGAAAGTTGGATCAAATCCGGCGTCCCGTCGCGATGGTAACGATAGAGTAAAGTGCACAAAGGCATGCCGAAGATCCTGTCGATTCAATACCTGCGCGCCGCCGCTGCCCTGATGGTGGTGTTTTTCCATGCCGACGGCATGGCGCAGGAATATTTCAATTTTACCGGATTGTCGTTCGGCGCGGCCGGCGTCGATATCTTCTTCGTGATCAGCGGTTTCATCATGTGGATCACGACCGCGTCGGAGCGGATCACGCCGGCATCGTTCGCCGTGAACCGGATCATCCGCATCGTTCCGCTGTATTGGGCGATGACGCTGCTGCTCTATGGCGGCTGGCTGATTTTCCGCGACCCGGCGACGCTGCCGTCGCTGTGGAATCTGGTGCGGTCGCTGCTGTTCATCCCGTTTGTCTCGCCGCGCACCGGAGAGATCCAGCCGCTGCTGATTGCCGGATGGACGCTGAATTTCGAGATGTTCTTTTACGCCGTGTTCGCCTGCGGGCTGCTGATTGCGCGGCGTCATCGCGCATTGTTCGTCTGCACGATCCTTGCAGCGCTGGTGGCATCGCCGCTGTTTGTCTCACCTTCTGGGCCGGTGGCGCTGACCTATACCAGTCCGCTGCTGATCGAATTCATGGCCGGGTGTCTGCTCGGGGTTATGTATGAGCGCAGGGCGCTGCCCCGTCCGGGTGTCGCGGTGTTCCTGCTTGTCATCGGATGCGGTCTGTTGCTGACATCCAGCGGGTTGTCAGCGGCGAACATCACGGCCGCGCGCTTCTTCCATTGGGGACTGCCGTCGTTCCTGATTGTGACCGCCGCGCTTGCTCTTGAATCGAAGCTGAAGGAATGGCGGTTGCCGATGCTGCTCGGCGATGCGTCGTATTCGATCTATCTCACCCATGGTATCGTGCTCTCTGCGGTGAAGAGCGCGGTCATGTTGTTGGGGACGCAGCCTTTGATGTCCGTCATTTTCATTTTTGCCGGATGCGCCGCGAGCATCGCGGCCGGGGTGGGTGCGTATTATCTGATCGAGAAGCCGCTTCTCGCGGCTTGCAGGACGCTGGCGACTATGGTTCGGCGAGCGCCGCCAATTGCCGCGCACCGAACCATCTGAAAGCTATTCCGCGCCCTCGCTGCTGTCGCCTTCGCGGCCAGTTGTTGGCCCGCGGCGCAGAACGCCGTAGTCGCTGGATTTGGTACCGTCGCCCGTCTCGATGCTGGCAGACGCAAGACCGAACTTGAGGAGTTCCCGCACAGCCGCAGCGCGCGTCGGCATCCGGTGCTTGAAGCGGAAATCGTCGATCGCCGACAGTTCCTCGGGTGAAAGCATGATCTGCAGGCGCTCCCCGCGCAAATCGTTCATTTTTCCCTCCTGTGTGATCGTCCGGAGCGCAACCGGACGTCATGTTGCAGCGTGAGTAAATTACTCAACTCACTCATTCTGAGGAAGTTCCCAATTTCTATGATGAGTCGCCGATTGAGTATAAAACTCTTTAATATCAAATAGTTATGACTTGTATTGGGGCGCGGATAGGTATCTTTGGGCTAGGGGGGAGCAACTCACCTTTCCCGTAAGGATGTTCCGATGATCAACACCAATTCCGTCGAGCTTCGCGAATGGGCCGCCCGTTGCGAAGAGATGGCCGCCTCGACAACCGACGCGAAGGAGCGGGCGAGCCTGTTGCGGAAATGCGAGGCGCTTCGCGCCTTGGCAGACTCGGAAGACTGGCTGGCGGGATTGCCGTCGGTATCGGGTTCCAACCCGGCAAACAAACCCGATCGATTGGCCGTTAAGCCCGCCCAGGCCGCTGAATAGGCGCTATCTGGTCCCCAGTTGCCCCTTCGGCGTGCACTTTTGCCGCCGAAATTACCGATAAAATCCCCTGATTTCCTTGTCTTTCTGGCGGTTTGGGGCTAAGAACCCGCCACGTTCGCGGCCCCCGCACCCCTGGAGGCTTGTCGCGGCGTGAAACCGGGCCGCTTAGCGGCCCTTCACTTTTCAAGACTCAAGGAACTGAACAATGGCGACCGTCAAGGAATTGAAGGCGACCGCTCGTCCGAAGGCCGGCAAGGGGGCCGCTCGGGCTGAACGTCGCGCTGGCCGTATCCCGGCAGTGATCTATGGCAACAACCAGCCCCCGCTCACCATCTCGCTCGACGACGCGGAACTGCGTCTGCGCATCAATGCGGGACGTTTTCTCACCACGGTCCACGACATCGAACTCGACGGCAAGAAGCACCGCGTGATTCCGCGCGACTTCAGCCTCGATCCGGTGCGCGACTTCCCGCTGCATGTGGATTTCCTCCGCCTCGGCGAAGGCGCCAAGATCCGCGTCAGCGTTCCGCTGCACGTTCTGAACGCCGAAACCGCGCCGGGCGTGAAGCGCGGCGGCACGGTCAACATCGTGACCCACACCATCGAACTCGAAGTGCCGGCGGACAACATTCCGCAGTACCTCGAAGCCGACGTCGGCAAGCTCGACATTTCGAACTCGCTGCACATCACCGACATCAAGCTGCCTGCGAACGTCAAGCTCCTGACGCGTGACGACGCAACGCTGGTCACCATCGTTCCGCCATCGGGCTACAACGAAGAACTGAAGGCTGCTGCTGCGGCTGCTGCCGGTGGCGCAGCTCCCGCGGCCGGTGCTGCTCCTGCGGCCGGTGCTGCGGCTCCTGCGGCCGGTGCTGCCAAGGCGCCTGCGGCTGCGGCTGCGGCTGCCAAGGCACCTGCCGACAAGAAGAAATAGCGGCCAGGACGTAAAGCAAGAGAACCCGCGCCATGCGCCTGTTCGTCGGACTGGGCAACCCCGGCACGAAGTATCAGGGCAACCGGCACAATATCGGGTTCATGGCTGTCGACGAGATCGCGCGGCGTCATGGTTTCGCACCATGGCGCCGTCGCTTTCAGGGCGAAACCTCCGAAGGCACGCTGGAGCGCGAGCGCGTCGTTCTTCTGAAGCCTGCGACGTTCATGAACGAGTCGGGCCGCTCCGTCGGAGAAGCCGCGCAGTTCTTCAAGATCGATCTGCCGGACATCGTGGTGCTGCACGACGAAATCGAACTGCCGCCTGCGAAGGTGCGCGTGAAGACCGGCGGCGGCATCGCCGGACACAACGGACTGCGCTCGATCTCCGCGCATGTCGGCAACGATTATCGCCGCGTTCGTCTCGGCGTCGGCCATCCCGGCGTCAAGGAACTGGTGCATGCCCACGTGCTCAACGATTTCGCCAAGGCCGAGCGGCCGTGGGTCGAGGCGTTGTGCGACATCATCGCCGAGAACGCGGAATTGCTCGCGGCCGGCAAGGACTCGACGTTTCAGAACAAGGTGCACTTGGCAATGCAGGCCAAGGGCTTTGGCTCCAACGAAGACAACGGCGGCGGCAAGTAGCACTGGGTTTCTCGCCGATGCTTGACGAACAACAATGCTGTCATGGCCGGCCTTGACCCGGCCATCCATCTTTTCAAAGAAGATGGATACGCGGGTCGGGCCCGCGTATGACGGACAGAATTCAATCGATCAGACGTGACATAGTCGAAAGAAAATCATGGGTTTCAAATGCGGCATCGTCGGACTGCCCAACGTCGGCAAGTCCACTCTGTTCAACGCGCTGACGGAAACGGCGGCGGCGCAGGCAGCGAATTATCCGTTCTGCACCATCGAGCCGAATGTCGGCGCGGTTGCTGTGCCGGACCCGCGGCTCGACAAGTTGTCGGAGATTGCGAAGTCGCAGCAGATCATCCCGACGCAACTGACGTTCGTGGACATCGCAGGCCTCGTGCGCGGTGCGTCCAAGGGCGAGGGCCTCGGCAACCAGTTTCTCGCCACCATCCGCGAAGTCGATGCGGTGGCGCATGTGGTGCGCTGCTTTGAGGATTCCGACATCACCCATGTCGAAGGCAAGATCGCGCCGCTGGCCGATATCGAAACCATTGAAACCGAACTGATGCTGGCCGACCTCGACAGCCTCGAGAAGCGCGTCGACAATCTCTCCAAGAAGGCCAAGGGCAACGACAAGGACGCCAAGGAGCAGCTCGAACTGGTCGAGCGCGCGCTGAAGCTGCTGCGCGACGGCAAGCCGGCGCGTTTTCTTGAACGCAAGGCAGAGGAGGAGCGTGCATTCCGCATGCTTGGTCTGTTGACGTCGAAGCCCGTGCTGTACGTCTGCAACGTCGAGGAAGGCGCTGCCGCCACCGGCAACGCATTCTCGCAAGCCGTGTTCGAACACGCCAAGAAAGAAGGCGCGGTTGCGGTGGCGATTTCAGCCAAGATCGAATCCGAGATCGCGACGCTGTCGCGCGAGGAGCGCGCCGATTTCCTCGATACGCTCGGGCTGGAAGAAGCCGGCCTCGATCGCCTGATCCGTGCCGGTTATGAGCTGCTTCATCTCATCACCTACTTCACGGTCGGCCCCAAGGAAGCCCGCGCCTGGACCATCACCAAGGGCACCAAGGCGCCCGCGGCGGCCGGCGTGATCCATACCGATTTCGAAAAGGGCTTCATCCGCGCCGAAACCATCGCCTATGACGACTACATCGCGAATGGCGGCGAGGCCGGTGCGCGCGACACCGGCAAGCTGCGGCTGGAAGGCAAGGAATACGTTGTCGCCGACGGCGACGTGATGCATTTCCGGTTTAATACGTAGTCGACCGGGACACACTCTCCGAGTCGTCCCGGCGAAGGCCGGGACCCATAACCACTGTCCCGCGATTGTGAAGGGATCAACTTCCACGAACCCAATCGTCTCTCAGGGAGTATGGATCCCGGCTTTCGCCGGGATGACCAGAAAGAGATCTAAACCTGCCGCTCGTGGTCGCGGCCCTGATCGCGGATCGCGCCGAGATGTTCGTTGATCCGGAATACGATCAGAATCAGTTCGGCGCTGATGCGCGAGAAAATGATTCCGACGACGATGCCCGCCAGTGCCGACAGCAACTGGATGAACCCGCCGAACGGGCTGATCGCCATCAGGGTCAGCGCTGAGAATATACCCGCGATGCCGAACAGGATGATCAGCGCGATCACCAGCCAGTAGAATACCTTGATGATGGTGGGCGTGATGAACCTGTCCCACTGGAAAAGATCCTGAAACTGAAACATGGGTTTGTCTCCAGATAAACCGCAGAGATGAGCGACGGCAGGCGAACGGGCGCCCGGAGCCGTCAGGCGATTGAGCGAATCAGCGGCCGACTGACTCGCTCCGGATGCTGAGGGTTGTCGCATATCGCCGAAAAGGACGGAAGGCGACGGCGAAACGCCTCACTTGAGGTGTCTCCAAATAACGGCCAAACTGCGCCTATCCACAACGCGATTGAAATGATGAAACTCACATTCGAAGACTTTAAGCCCGGTCATCTTGGTACATTCGGCCCGCATCATGTTTCCCGCGAGGACATTATTGAATTTGCCACCGAGTTCGATCCACAGCCCATGCATCTCGATGAGGAAGCCGCCAGCCGCACGATTCTGAAAGGCCTGTCGGGCTCCGGCTGGCATATGTGCGCACTCTGGATGCGCATGGCATGGGACGGTTTCATCAGCGGCATCGCTTCAATGGGCGCTCCGGGGGTCGAGGAGGTCAAGTGGGTCTCGCCGCTGCGGCCGGGAGACGATCTCATGCTTGATGTCGAGGTCCTCGACACGCGTGAATCGAAGAGCATGCCGGACATCGGATTTGTCCATCTCAAGCAGGAGATGCGAAACGCATCCGGGCAGGTTCTCATGTTCAGTACGATTAAGATTATGGTCCTGCGGCGACATGCCGTGGAAGCGACGTAAGGTTCCGCAATGCCGTATTTCGACGACATCAAGATCGGCGATCGCCGCGAACTGGGATCGTTCACGTTTACGCCGGAGAACATCAAGGCCTTCGCCACGAAGTTCGATCCGCAGCCCTTTCATCTCGACGAGGAGGCGGGCCGCAAGTCTGTGTTCGGCGGTCTCGCCGCATCGGGATGGCACGTCGCCGCGGTCTATATGAAGCTGACGGTCGCGAGCTTCCAGCGCGAGGCGGCGGAGTTGATCGCGCGCGGCGAAAAGCCGGTCGCGACAGGTCCCTCGCCGGGCTTTCGCGAACTGAAATGGATTAAGCCGGTGCTGGCCGGCGATACGCTGACCTATGCGTCGGAGGTCACCTCGATGCGTCCGCTGGAGTCGCGTCCGCAATTTGGTTTCGTCGGCTTCTACAACACCGGCGTCAACCAGCGCGGCGAACTGGCGTTCTCGTTCATGGGCTCGGTGTTCGCGCCGAGGCGGCCCGCCGCCTAGACGTCTCAGGCATGCGACAAGGAAAAAGCGCCGCCCGCTCGTGTCATGGAGGGGCGGCGACAAGTCTCAGGGAGAATTTGCCTAGGCGTCATCCTGAAAGATCATGCCCGACAAATAGAGTTCAGTCCTTGGTTAGTCCTGGCGCGGTTCGGGAGCGGTTCGCTTCCACTGCGCCAGATTGTCGGCGATCATGCGTGTCGATTTCATCGCGGTCTGGCCGAGCTGGGCGTAGCCGGCGAGTTCGCGCTGGATGCGCTGGCCTTCGTTGTGCATCAGCGTGCGCAGTCCTTCGAGCTCCGCGATCAGATTTTCGATTTCGCCGAGCGATGCGCCCGCGACGCGGTGGATCAGCGTGTTGACGCTTGAGACCGCCGCTTCGGCGGATGTATCTGCCGGTGCGTCGGTGGCCGGTGATGCCGGGTTGCGGCGGAGATAGGCGACGTCCTTGCGGACGAAATCTCGAATCCCGGCTTCGACTTCGGTGACGGCGGCGAGGTTCTTGTCCTCATCAGTGATTTCGGACTTTTCTGCCTGAAGAGCGTTCATCGGCTGTTCCTTGTTTCGCGAGTTGAGCGAGCGCGGATGTCCCCCGCACGACGAATAGAGGTACATCAGTCCAGCCGATCGTGACCGAAACGCGGCGGGGATGCGGCGAAGGCCTATTCATACCGTGGACAAAACGAGAAACTGCGGGATGGTAGCCATTCGGTTAAGCGGAACTTACCAGCGGGTCTTGAAGCCCGCGGTCAGGCTGCGGTTGGCGCTTCCGTCCGGCGTCTCGCTGATCGATCCAGTGACGGTGACGCCGCCGAACAGTTTCTGTTCCGCGCCGATTCGGCGCAGCCATTTATCGTCGGCGGTCGAATGGGTCTGGCCCGCGATGAAACTGGTGCCGGTTTCAACGATACCCAGTCTGGCCGACTGATCGACTTCGTAAATCCGCGACGACGCGCCGAGGCCGAACACCGGCACCAGCGTTTGCTGCGTGACGTTGTAACCGTTCTGAAGCGTGAGCGAGTATTGATCGCCGCCGAACGGCAAGGATTTGGTCAGCGAGGTTGCGAGCTTGCTCTGGTCCTGCGCGGGATCGGTACGCGCCTCGATGGCGGTCTTGTCCCAGATCGAGCCGAGGCCGGGCGCGGTCATCGCCGCCCATGCGCTGCCCGACGATTGCGTGAGCTGATTGTCGTGAGCGATCTTCTGCGCCAGAACCTCCGACGAGGTCGTCGGCGTCTGCGTTGCGACGTTCAG
This sequence comes from Afipia birgiae 34632, assembly GCF_000308295.2. Classification (GTDB taxonomy): domain Bacteria; phylum Pseudomonadota; class Alphaproteobacteria; order Rhizobiales; family Xanthobacteraceae; genus Afipia; species Afipia birgiae. The sequence goes on along the minus strand of NZ_HG326654.1, from coordinate 821,078 downwards.
GTCGGCGCCGACGCGGGTATCCCAGAACGGCGTGATGGGCTGCTTGATGGTGACGGCGGACGATCCGTCCGGCCTGTCGTTGCGGCTCCATGACCACGGGTCATCGATTGCGGCGCGGACCTTGCGGTCGATCGCGGAGGGCGATTCATAAACCGATGAGGGATCGGTGTTGAGGATGCTCCAGTCGATGTCCGCAGGCTCGATGAATTCCGGCGTTGCGGTTTCGGTGACTTCAACCGCTTCCGGTCCCGCGCCATCCTCTGCCAGCGCGACATCGGCGGTGGCGACAGACAAGCTGCACGCCGCGGCCAGCGCGATTGTGATCCAGCTTCGTGATGGCGTGAGGTGCGGCATTCGCGGCGTCATTGCATTGCGTCCGGCATTCGCGGGTCGTTATGGCTGATCAGGAGCCATCAAGTTATCAAGCAGGTTAATATCGTCTTTCGACGCCATCGTCGCTGGTCGCAGCGATGTTGTCTCAATTGTGTTTGTCGCAATTGTGTCTCGGCGGGTTCAGGCGCATGAACCTTGTGAGACGCTGCATACACAAGCGGCCCCGCATCGGGGCCGCTCGTGTTGCCGAAGGAATCCGGGGCTTGCCTTACGCGATCTTGGGGAGGTGAATCTGACGGCCCAGCGCCTGCTCGACCAGATCGAACGTGTCGATGATAGCGCGAAGGCTGATCAGGCGGCCGGCCTTGAACTTCGCGAAGATCGCGATCCGGACACTGATCGGCGTGCCCGAGGTTGTCGACGTCAGCGAGTACCGCATCAGCGACGCCGTGGAATCCTCGCCGATCATGATCGATTCCCGGTCGAAACGGTGGAGACTGACGATCCCGGAGATTTCGCGAACGACGTCGATCACGGCGCGCTTGCCGTGGCGGGGGCCCAGAAAGGCGAACATGTCGATCGGACCGTAAATCGCCCAGTCGACGTTATCGTCGAGGATCGATTCAAGGTGATCGGTCTGGCGCTCGTTCAGTGCACGATGAAACGCGCGCGAGAAACGCCAGAGGCTCTGCTCTGTCATTTTGAGGTCCTGAAATGTCACTTAGCCACGCAGCAAACTGCCCATGTGGCGTCGCCGATGACGCCGGGCCTGGATGCTGGAATTCCAAATTGATGACAGTGGAAGTATCAAATTTAACCCGGATGGCAATGCACGATATTGCAATGCACAATTGTGCGAAACGCGGGTTTGGCGCTCAACATTCAATCAGAACGTGTGGTGGCGCAAACGGCGGCAGCCCGGCGGCGCTGAATGGGCGTCAGGCGTCGCTTTCCACGCGGATGCGCGCGCGTGAGGCGGCGTAAGCGGCCCATATCGCGCCGATGAGCCCGCCGAGAACGGCGCCGGCGGGCGCGAAGGTGAAGAACACCAGCATCGCGCTGTAACCTTCGAAATCAGTGGTGTTGAAAATGCTGACCCAGGCGATTCCCGCCAGGATGCCCAGCGCCACTCCAAGAATGAGACCGACGACGGTCCCAAGAGCCGCGAGAACGACTGCTTTCATTCTATCCCCCGTGATCCGGGGTTATGTTCCCGGACACAGGTTTGTCGGGCGGCAGCGCAGGCTGGTTCATCGCCCGGCCTGGCTTGAACGCGATACTGTCCCGCGCCATCCTCGGGGGGAATTGAATGAAACGAACTTCGGATTGAGGACACCGGGAATCTCCGATGACATTTTTGTCCGCCCTGAACCGGTTGCGCGCGGCAGCATGTCTTTGCGCCCTGCTGTTTGGCGGCGGCACGGCGAGGGCGGAGGAGGCGCCTGCGATGCCGACATGCGCGCCGTCGTTTTCCAATTCGGGACCGGATGCCGAGGCTTACGGCGCCGGCCGGAATTACCCGCTCGGCACCATCGCCGACCGGACGCGTCAGGATTACATGGTCGCGACGTTCAGCAATTTCGACAGGCTGCTGCCCGCACATGCGGTGCTTCCTCCCGCTGAGCCATCCCCGCTGGCGCGCGATTGCGGCCGCGCCGGCTGGCACTATGATTTCGATGGCGCGCGCCGCACCATCGACCAGTATCTGGCGCGGCATCCCGCGACGGGACTGCTGATCGCGAGGGATTCGACCATTCTGTTCGAGCGTTATCAGTACGGACGCCGCGACACCGACCGTCTGCTCTCCAACTCGATGGTGAAAACCATGGTTGCGATGCTGGTCGGCATCGCCATCAAGGAGGGCAAGATCCGCTCGATCGGAGATCTGGCGCAGGATTATGTGCCGGAGATGAAGGGCAGCGCCTACGGCCAGACATCGCTGCGCGCTGCTGACCATGAGCGCAGGCATTGAGTTTTCCGAAGTCTATGATGGCAAGGACGATGCTTTTGCCTTCAGCCGCGATCTGCGCCGCTCAGATTTGCCGAGCGCCGCCAATCTGCTTCGCCGCTACAGCACCCGGTTTGCGCCGGCGGAAACGAAATTCGCCTATGCCGGATCGCAGACCGAAACCCTCGGGCTTGTGCTGATGGCCGCGACCGGCAAGCGCCTGTCGGACTATCTGTCCGAGAAGATCTGGAAGCCGATGGGCGCGGAGGATGAAGCAAGCTGGACTGTCGATGGCCACAATCAGGAGCAGGCCTATTGCTGTCTCGCTGCGCGGCTGCGGGACTATGCGCGTTTTGGCCTTCTGCTCGCCCGGGACGGCGGCGGAATCATTCCGGAATCATGGGTGATCGAGGCGACCACCGCTCCCGAGGGATCATTCCGTTCGCCGCGCGTGGCGACGCCGTTCTATGGATACGGCTACCAGACCTGGATCATGCCGGCGAAGCGCCGCATGTTCGCGATGCTTGGCACCAACGGGCAGGCGATCTTCGTCGATCCGGTCTCGAAGCTCGTGCTGGTGCACACCGCGGTCCGGCTGAAGCCGAGCAAGGACCCCGCTGCGCGCGAACTGACCGCGCTGTGGTTCGGGCTGGTGCGGGAGCTTGGCGTATCGGCCGCGCGTTAGGTTCGGCGGCTATCGCCGCATCGCGTTCTTCAGGCGGGCGGCGAATTCGTCGGTCAGATCGCTCCCGAGCAATTGCTGCAGCAGATCGAAGGTATCGAACAGCGAGCGGTGCTCCACGATGCGGCCGTTACGCAGGGTGAAGAATTCTCCGACACTGAGTGTGATGACGCGCTGGTCACTGCGCTTGGTCAGGGTCGCCTGCACCAATGTCGCGGCTTGGGTGTCATCCGCGATCACAAAATCGATCGTAACGCGCCGGTCGGAATAGCGCTCCTGCTGGATCTGGATTGCCTGCGCGATCCACGCCTTGCTCTGCTGGATGCCGAGATGCGGAAAGATTTCAACGGGGGCATAGGTGATTGAAAAAAATGCGTCGTCGCAGCACTGCTCCATGCGCGCGATGTCACCGGAATAATAGGATTCGATAAACGTCCGCACACACTTTTCGGACTGTGGATTGTTCATTGCGTCGTCTCCCCCGCCTGGCCGGTTCCGTAGTTGGGAACCGATTGAGGATCAAGCCGCATGCAATGCGAGGTTTAACGAAGTCTCTCCAATTTGTTGATGATTGTCCGCGCCGGTTCTCGGTGGGCGCACGCCATTTCGGATGCAAATTTCAACGGTAGTTAATGCTCCATTGCACGATTTGTGGACGCACGCGGCGTAACACAAGATTCGTCGATGCGATCAGCACGTCGCCCGTCACCGATGCGAAGCGCGGCGGTAACGGATTAGCGATGCCGGGGTCGAATCGGATTTTTAAAGTGCAGTCACCGGGCAGATCGACAAACGGACCGCCGAGCTTCGAGGCCTCGCCACCACCAATGCCGCCGAAACCGGTGATGCTGAAGCCTCCGCCGTTGAGCTTCTCGAGATCCTTCAGCGTCAGGCCGTTGCGCACGCCGCCGGGGCCGGTCCAGGTCGAAGGTGTGTCGATAGCGATGGACAAGGGTTTGGTTCGGGTCTTCTCGTCTTTCCAGAAGACCACCAGACGCCGGGTCGGATCGGTGTCGAAAACCACGGTGGCCTTGGTCAGCACGTTGCTTGAGACATCGACGTCCTTGAACACCACGTTCTTCGCGCCGAATTCAGCGGCCAGTCTCTCGTGCGTGGTGTCTTTCGCAAACGGCCCTTCGCAGGTGAGAGGCGGAGCCTTCGGCGCGTCCTTGAGATTGTTGAGCGAGGTATCCTGCGCCATCGGCTCGGCCGGTTTGGCGGCCTTCTTCGCTGCATCGGCGCCGCTCAGTGCGAAAGCGGAGATCAGCAGGGCGCCGGACAAGGCCTTTATGTATGTCATAGCTCGGTCCGCGATGTGTCGCCTGAATTTGTGACGCCATCCTACTACATTTTGTTGCAAGGTCGCGAGGAACGGCTGTCCATTATGCGCATTGTCTCCTCGTATACAGGAGGACTGCATGACCAGGACCATCCCGCCTGTCCCGGAAGACAACCGCAGCGCCAAGGGCCCCGGCGGCACGCCGAAGGTGACAACCGACAACACCAAGGGCCACCGTGACGATGAAAAACAGAACATCGACGAGCAGGGCGACCACGCAAACATGAAGCAGAACACCAGCAACCGCAGGTCCGGATGAGGGCAAGAAATGCGGCGCGTGATTACACGTCCATTGCCCCATGGATGGACGTCCCGCCGATGGCGTCATAAAGTTCTGGTGATCCGGTTCTGACATTCGTATCATCCTCTTCGCAGGCACTTTTACGAATGTCAGAACCAAAGGATCACCAGAGTCATAATTGGCGAGTGTCCTTTCGTATCCGACGTTCGCCCGGGAGACGCCGCAGAGTGAAGCGAACGTCGGATACGGGACACCAGCATGAAAGCCATTGCGATCCTGACCAGCGGCGGCGATGCCCCCGGAATGAACGCCGCCATCCGTGCGGTCACGCGCAGCGCACTCAACCGCGATATCGCGGTATTTGGCGTGCGCGAAGGCTGGCAGGGCCTGATCGACGATCGCATGACGAGGCTCAATGCGCGTGACGTCGGCGGCATTATCCAGATCGGCGGGACGTTTCTCGGCAGTGCGCGCTCGCAGGAATTCCGCGAGGAAAGCGGGCGCTCGAAGGCGCTGCGCAATCTGGCGACGCGCGGCATCGACGCTCTGGTGGTGATCGGCGGCAACGGCTCGCAGACCGGCTCCGCCGCGCTGCATAGCCTCGGCTTTCCCGTCGTTGGAATCGCCTCGACCATCGACAACGATCTTTACGGCACCGACGTCACCATCGGCTGCGATACCGCCATCAACGTGACGCTGGAGGCCATCGACAACCTGCGCACCACCGGCTCGTCGCACACGCGGGCGTTTCTGGTCGAGACCATGGGACGCAATTGCGGCTATCTCGCCATGATGGCCGGTCTTGCCGGAGGCGCCGAGGTCATTTCAACGCCTGAGTTTGAAGTGTCGGCCTTTGAAATTGCCGAGCGGCTGCGCGCGGCCTACGACCGCGGCAAGACCCATGCGATCGTGGTGATCGCCGAGGGCGTCACGGAGAACGCCGCGCGTATTCTGGCTCACTTCGAGAAGGACCGGGACATGGTCGGGTTCGAACTGCGCGCCACAGTGCTGGGCCACGTGGTGCGCGGCGCGCCGCCGACGGCGTTCGACCGGTTGCTTGCGACACGGCTGGGCGTCGCCGCGCTCACCTCACTGGCGGAGGGTGTCTCGGGAGTTCTGGTCGGCGAGCAGCGCGGGGAGATTACCCGCACGCCGCTGGCCGAGATCGCGGGACGCACCAAGCCGATCTCGACCAATCTGATCGAACTCGCGCGCGTTCTGGCGCAGTAGGCCGATTTCAAATCAGTGGCGTTGCGGAGAGAGCCGGCGCGTCAGTAGACTTTCGCGCCGGGCGCGACGATATCGCGGTCGGCGTCATCCTTGCGCGGCGACAGCAGGATGACTTTTCCATCGGCGTCCGGCGCGCCAAGAATCAGCACCTCGGACATGAAGCCTGCGATGTTGCGCGGCGGAAAATTGCAGACGCAGACCACCACCGAGCCGACGAGCTGTTCTGCCGTGTAGTTGGTGATCTGTGCGCTCGACCATTTCTCGCCGAGGCCGCCGAGATCGACGCGCACTTTCCACGACGGGTTGCGGGCCTTCGGAAACGGCTGCACCTCGAGAACGCGTCCGACGCGAAGGTCAACCTTGGCGAAGTCGTCATAGGTGATGGGGGCGGAGGTCACATTCATCGATCGCGTTCGTGCACTGCCGGACGTGGTGCATCTATATCTTCAACGCGGCAGAAGAAACATTCCTGCCTCGCTACAACATCTTGTTGTCTAGATGAGCGAGTTCACAGGAGCAAGGTCGTCCGGCCTATTCGGGACGACATCGATGTTCGGGGATAGACAGAATTGCTTCCGGTGCTAGTATATTTTCGCTCCCGACGGGACGAAGGACTGCTGTCCTTACGCAGCGACAGCATGATCACTTCAATACGTCCAGTCCGGCGCACCGAGGTTTCTCGGAGAGCCCGCGATGACGCGGCGCGAACGGAAGACGCAGATTACTAACGTGGCGACGGAACGTCGGCGGCGTAATTTGTGATGTCCGCCCGGGCTCCATCAGCGACTAGCCCTTGGCTTTTTTAGCCACCTTAGTCGCCTTCTTGGTGGATTTCTTCGCAGACTTTTTCTCCGGCTTGGCGGATGCGACCGTCTTCTGGGCGGCAGCGGCGTCAGTTGCCTGCCGAACCGACCGGGCGTAGCTGTAGGCGGCGTTGTCGGCGGACATCTGCAGCCGCTTCACGGTCGCCGTGCCGATCTCAAGAATGTCTTTCGCGAGCTGCCGCTGGCGCTGCTTGCTCCCGGCATCCTTCGCCTTGGCGGCGAGCGCTATGGCGCGGTCCCGCCGTTTCTTCACGGCAGCCGTCAGGGCCTTGTTCTGTTGCTTTGCAAGCTGCCGGATGAGCGCATCGAGATCGGCGTCGGCCATTTAGTCCCCCAAGTCACATGCAGAAAACCTGGATGATGACCTAGCAGGGGCTGAGGGGGGATTGCAAATAGGCGGGATGACGAAGTACCAGAAATTGTCGCACTAGCGAGGCTTCTTAGGAGCTTGTATCGTTTCATGAAAGCGTTGGCGACAAAACCTGGACTGTCCCGAAGCGGCAGCGTTTATTGTCGTAGCCCTTAAGGTGGCCAGCAGCACTCGCGCGTCTTCGATCCCTTCCGCGATACAATACAGATTGATGGTCTAGGTCAGCATCGCTTGTAAATACAAGCGAAGCAAGATGATCTCGACGGTTGTTCGTGAAAGCGTGACGCGCAAGCATTTGAAAGAACGCTGACGCCCATTCGGGGTTGCTGTCGATTTGGCCGGGGGCCAAGCCCTGTAAGTGAAGCCAAAGTAAAGCGGGGCGCCGCTTGCTGAATTGGCGCTCGCACGTGGTGCTAACGAGCTTCATAATCTTTTTCGCTTGCTGGTTAGTTCTCATGGACACGAGATTGCAGAATATCAACTCTTCGCTTCGTCGGATAAAGTATCCAAAATCGCCTTTCTGAGTGCGAATTTCGCTAAAGGTGCGCTGCAACCAATCCTCGCTTTGAAAATTCGGAAAACGAGCAAAAAACTCTTCGAGTGGGGTCGTTTCGATCTCAATTGAGAGTGTCTCTGAAGAGAAATGATGACCGGCTTTATAGGTTTCCAATATTTGGCTTTTGACTCCGTCAATTCCTCCACCTGGCTGTGACGATCCATTAATTTTTATCCGGATCGTAGTAAAACTGTTAGTGTGACGAGACTGCAATTCTCGATTTAAACGTGCCATTAAGCGGGCCGCGAAGTCGTAAGATACACCTAGCCCGATCTCCGGTGAGAGGCATTTGCTTTCGATCTCCACCTCAATCTCTCCGCGTTTAGCAACGAAGTCTGGACCGGGATCACCACAGAAGCCGAAGTGTGTGATGTTCCATCCAAACTCGGTCAAACTCTGAGCTGTTCGAAATTCGTGATCTAGATGGCACAGTCGACCATTGGGGAGGATCTCCGAGATGATCCTGCGGCGAAATACCCGTGCTTGTTCGTGAGTGAGGTGCTTTTTTATCTCTATGCACGAACTGACAAATGCGTAGGCGTCATATACCGGCTTTTCTTTGGGGTACCAAAGTTTTCGGGTCGACCTCCATTTTCTCAAAACCGACTGTAAGCCGTATTCGATAGAGAAGAGTCGGGGAGCCATGTCTTTAAATGCAGCCCAATCTTCTAGAGATTTATGCTTTCTATTCAGCGACTCACGAAGCGTCGAAAAGCCAATCCATTCGATAAATTCTTTCCAAGAATTCTCTGCGCTGGTTCTTGTGAACTCAGTGGGTAACTTCAATGATTAAACGGCTCAATGAACCGCCCTCTGTAGGAAGCTTATCCCTCACCGCTTCTTCCATCCGCCGCGCTTGCCCGGCGCGCCGCCGGTGGAGCGGCCTGAGAACTCCGGGCCGGACTGGCGCGAGTTGGTCGGCTGGAAGATCTTGCTTTCCATCCCCGGTCCCATTTCGTCGAGCGTCGGCTTGCGCGCGCGGGACTTGTTGCGTGCTGCGGCCTTGTCCAGTTGCGCGGGCAGATTCGCGGCGTCGCCATATTTTTTCTTGCCGGCATAGGCACCGGCCTTTGCCGCCACGCTGCGCTGCTTGATGGTGGGATCGTCCACCACGGCGAGTTCTGTGGCGCGCAGGCGCTTCACTTCGTCGCGCAGCCGGGCGGCTTCCTCGAAATTGAGGTCGGCGGCGGCTTCGCGCATCCGGGTTTCAAGATCGCTCAGCACCGCCTCGAAGTTATGCCCGATGGCCACCGCGTCGTCAGCCATGCCGCCGTCGCCGATTTCCACCAGCACATGGTCGCGCTCATAGACGCTGCCGAGAATATCGCCGATATCGCGCTTGATGCTTTCCGGTGTGATGCCGTTGGCGGTGTTGTATTCGACCTGCTTCTCGCGGCGGCGGTCGGTCTCGGCGATGGCGCGTTCCATCGAGCCGGTGATCTGGTCCGCATAGAGAATGACCTTGCCGTCGACGTTACGCGCGGCGCGTCCGATCGTTTGAATGAGCGAGGTTTCGCTGCGCAGAAAACCTTCCTTGTCGGCATCGAGAATCGCGACCAGCGCGCATTCCGGAATGTCGAGACCTTCACGCAAAAGGTTGATGCCAACCAGCGCATCGAACGCGCCCAAGCGAAGATCGCGGATGATCTCGATGCGCTCGATGGTGTCGATGTCGGAGTGCATGTAGCGCACGCGGATGCCCTGCTCATGCAGGTATTCGGTGAGGTCTTCCGCCATGCGCTTGGTCAGAACGGTAATCAGCGAACGATAGCCCGCCTGCGCGGTGCCGCGAACCTCGCCGACGAGATCGTCGACCTGGGTGCGGGCCGGGCGAATGTTGACCGGCGGATCGATCAGTCCGGTCGGGCGGATGACCTGCTCGACAAACACGCCGCCGCTCTCGTTCAATTCCCAGCCGCCCGGCGTCGCCGACACCGCGACCGATTGCGGGCGCATCATGTCCCACTCTTCAAAGCGCAGCGGCCGGTTGTCCATGCAGGACGGCAGGCGGAAGCCGTATTCCGCCAGCGTCGCCTTGCGGCGGAAGTCGCCTTTGAACATCGCCCCGATCTGCGGCACGCTCACGTGGCTTTCATCCGCGAACACCAGCGCATTGTCGGGCACATATTCGAACAGTGTCGGCGGCGGCTCGCCCGGCTTGCGGCCGGTGAGATAGCGCGAATAGTTCTCGATGCCGGCGCAGCTGCCGGTCGCTTCCATCATTTCGAGATCGAAGGTGGTGCGCTGTTCGAGGCGCTGCGCTTCGAGCAGGCGGCCCTGCGCGTTCAGTTCGTCGAGCCGCCACTTCAACTCGCTCTTGATGCCTTTGATGGCCTGGATCAACGTCGGGCGCGGCGTCACATAGTGCGAGTTGGCGTAGATCTTGATGAACTCGAGTTCGTCCTGCTTGTGGCCGGTGAGCGGATCGAACTCCTCGATGCTTTCGATGGTGTCGCCGAACATGTTCACGCGCCACGAGCGGTCCTCATAGTGCGCCGGAAAGATATCGATGGTGTCGCCGCGCACGCGGAAGGTGCCGCGGGTGAAATCCGCCGAGGTGCGCTTGTATTGAAGTGCGACGAGGTCGGCGATCAGCTGGCGCTGGTCGATGCGCTCGCCGCGCTTCATCGCGAACGTCATCGCGGTGTAGGTTTCCACCGAACCGATACCGTAGATGCACGACACCGAGGCCACGATGATGACGTCGTCGCGCTCGAGCAGCGCGCGCGTTGCCGAGTGGCGCATCCGGTCGATCTGCTCGTTGATCGAGGAATCCTTCTCGATATAGGTGTCGGTGCGCGGCACGTAGGCTTCGGGCTGGTAGTAATCGTAATACGAGACGAAATACTCCACGGCGTTGTCGGGGAAGAAATGCTTGAACTCGCCGTACAGCTGCGCCGCCAGCGTCTTGTTCGGCGCAAGAATGATCGCCGGCCTTTGCGTGGCCTGGATCACCTGCGCCATGGTGTAGGTCTTGCCGGAGCCGGTGACGCCGAGCAGTACCTGGGTGCGGTCGTTGCGCTTGATTCCTTCGACCAGTTCCTTGATCGCGGCGGGCTGGTCGCCCTTCGGCTCGTATTCGGATTTCAGTTCGAAGCGTACGCCGCCTTCGGATTTCTCCGGGCGGGGCGGGCGATGCGGCGCCCAGATCTTGACCTGACCGTCTTCGCCGCGAAATTCCGGACGGCCGTCGCGCACCAGAGCTTCCAGCGCGTCGGCGGTGGCCTGCACGCCCAGCGCTTCCATCTTGTTGCGCGGCGGCCGGGCCATCGCGGCTTCGTCTTCTTCCTCGGTGGTGTAGCCGAGTTGCTTCGCCAGTTCGGGATCGAGAGTCGGGATCGGCGCGCTGGTGCCGTAGTTGGCTTGCGGGGCTTCGTCGAAACCTCCTTGCGAACCGCCCCCACCCCGCCCCCTCCCCGCCAAAGGGGGGAGGGGAGTTAGACGCATTTTCCTCCCCTCCCTCCGCGAGCGAAGCGAGTGGTGGGGAGGAGTCGGGGGTGGGGGGAAAACTTGCAGAAGGTTTCGTCGAAGTGTGCGTCTTGCCTTCGTTAAAATCCTTCGGCGTCGATTTCCGTGCACGATGGATCGCGGCCTCGCCGCCAGAGCGCCGGTCCCTTGAATTGTCCGGCGGCGGCTGCAAGCCGGTGCCCGACCCCATGCCCGCATCGCCGCGGTTGATCGCCGGGTTCAAAAGCTCCGCCAGCGCGGGCCCGATCGGCTGCACATCGGGACGATGTGCTTTCGACTTCGGGGTTTTGGGGGACTTCTTCGAGGAATCGGGGTTCTTCGCCATGGGCGGAATATGGGATGCGAAGCGCGGAGAGAAAAGGGCATTTTCTTCGCTGCCTGCAACGAACTTTGCGATGAAACTTACGCATTTCCCCTGATAGGCTGGAACCAACGCGTGGTCCATGCCGAGGACCACGCCACAGTCCGGGAGTGTCCCATGTCGTTATTGCGCCTCGCCAGCCTGCTGGCCGCCGTCCTGTTTGGCCTCAACCTTCATCCATCGCCGTCGCACGCTCAATCGAAGGACGCAGAACCTGCCAGCCGCGCAGTCAACGACGCTTTCCTCAAGACGCTGCCGTTCGGTGACCGCGCGGATTTCGAGGACGCCCGGCGCGGCTTCATCGCCACGCTGCCCGACGGCATCATTCCCGGTCCTGCGGGCAAACCGGCGTTTGATACCAAGCAATACGATTTTCTGAACAGCGAGCAGGTGCCGCCGACGGTGAATCCCAGCCTGTGGCGGCAGGCGCAGCTCAACGCCATCAATGGTCTCTTCAAGGTCACCGAGCGCGTCTATCAGGTCCGCGGGCTCGACATCGCCAATCTCACTATCATTGAGGGGGACAGCGGCCTGATCCTGATCGATCCGCTGCTGTCCAACGAGACCGCGAAGGCCGCACTCGACCTTTATCTCAAGAACCGGCCTTTGAGGCCCGTCGCTGCTGTGATCTACACCCACAGCCATGCCGATCATTTCGGCGGCGCCAAAGGCGTGATCAGCGAGGACGACGCCAGGCAGGGCAAGGTCAAGGTGATCGCGCCGGATGGCTTCATGGAGCATGCGGTGGCCGAGAACGTCATCGCCGGCAACGCGATGTCACGCCGCGCGCAGTATCAGTTCGGCAGCGCGTTGCCGGTCGGAGACCGGGCGCAGATCGACACGGGATTGGGCAAAGCGCTCGCGCGCGGCTCGATCTCGCTGATCCCGCCCAACGATGTGATCAAGCAACCTTCCGAAAAGCGCACCGTCGATGGCGTCGACATCGAGTTTCATCTGGTGCCGGGCTCGGAAGCGCCTTCCGAGATGATCATGTACTTCCCCCAGTTCAAATTGCTGAACATGGCGGAAGACGCCACCCACAACATGCACAATCTCTACACCATTCGCGGCGCGGAAATCCGCGACGGCCGGTTGTGGTCGCGCTACATCAATGACGCGATCGCGCGCTACGGCGACAGGACCGACATCGTGATCGCGCAGCATCACTGGCCGATCTGGGACAATGCGCGCGTCGTCGCTTTTCTGAAGAAGCAGCGCGACCTCTACAAGTTCATCCACGACCAAAGCGTGCGGCTGCTCAATCACGGCCTGACATCGACGGAGATCGCCGAGCAGCTCAAGCTGCCGCCATCGCTGGCCAGCGACTGGGCTGCGCGCGGCTATTACGGCACGCTCAGTCACAACGCCAAGGCGGTCTATCAATTCTATCTTGGCTGGTATGACGCCAATCCCGCCGATCTCAATCCGCTGCCGCGCGCGGAGGAGGCGAAGAAGCAGGTCGAATACATGGGCGGGGCAGAAGCGACGATCAAACGCGCGCGCGAGGACTACAAGGCCGGGCAGTATCGGTGGGTCGCCAGCGTGATGAGCAAGGTGGTGTTCGCCGATCCCGCCAACAAGGCGGCGCGAGAACTTGGCGCTGACGCGCTCGAACAGCTCGGCTACCAGAGCGAGGCAGCGACCTGGCGCAACGCCTACCTGCTCGGCGCGCTGGAATTGCGTGGCGGCGTCGGCCCGCAGCCGCCGGCGCTGGTGAATGCGGAACTGCTGAAAGGCATCTCGATTGATCTTGCGTTCGATTTCCTCGGCGTGCGGCTTAATGCGGCCAAGGCGGAGGGCAAGACTATCGTGATCAACTGGACCTTCACCGATCTCAATGAGACCTACGTGATGAATCTGGAGAATTCCGCGCTGACGCACACATCGGGCAAGCTTTCCGACAAGGCCGACGCCAGCGTCACGCTGACCCGCGCGGCGCTTGATGCGATTACGCTGAAGCAGCGGACATTCCTTGGCAGCGTGCTGACCGGTGACGTCTCGATCGGCGGCAATCCGCTCAAGCTGCGTGAACTGTTCGGGATGTTCGATGAATTCTCCACCGGTTTCGAGATCGTGGAGCCGAGGAAGGTGGCGGTGGAGTAAGACGCAGGCGGATCACCCCCACCCGGCGCTTCGCGCCACCCTCCCCACAAGGGGGAGGGAGAAGACAGGTCTTCTGTGAACGCCGCATTTTTGTCCCTCCCCTGAATGGGGGAGGGTGACCGGCCCAAGCTTGGGCCGGTCGGGTGGGGTGATCTTTGAGCGAGTGGATAGTGTAGTGGCAAGACACGGCGCGATTACCGCTCCGCGCCGCCCTTCAAATGCGGCCTGATCATCTCGACAAGTCTTGGCGCGTCAGTTCCCGGTGGGAAGAAGCCGAGATACTTTCCGTCGCGGTCGACGAGATAGATGAAGGCCGGGCCTTCGCGAACGACGCCATTCACGGTGCTGCCTCTACCAGCACCCGGATCGACAGCTTGTCGATGGTCGGCACCTGGATCGGCGCCGCGCTGGCGATGCTGACGCAGGAAAAGCCGCCGGTCGCGGCCAGCCCCATTGCGGTGGAGAGTTTCAGAAAATCACGCCGTGCGAATTCCTTTGTCATTGTCGGCCTTTCTTGACCCCGAGTCTGGATTTGGCGGAACTCTATCGTCAGGACGCGAGAGGGACTGTTTCTTGGTTGGAGTGAAGCGACGAAAATGTTTCACGCGCACGGGCTGGGAGCAATGAGATATACTTGATATGCGCAGCGCGGCATTGACTTCGCAGGCGCGAAGCGCAAATTTCATGCAATCGCATTGACTTTGCGCTGCCTGCTTGACGCTCCTCATTCCAAGGATAGCAAGATGATCGATCTCTATTACTGGCCGACGCCGAACGGTCACAAGATCACGATGTTCCTCGAAGAAACCGGCCTCGCGTACAAGATTCATCCGGTTAACATCGGCGCCGGCGACCAGTTCAAACCCGAATTTCTGGCGTTCTCGCCGAACAACCGCATGCCCGCAATGATCGATCGGGCGCCGGCCGACGGCGGCGCGCCGGTGAAGATCTTCGAATCCGGTGCGATCCTGATCTATCTCGCGGAGAAGACCGGCAAGTTCATGCCGTCCGATCTGCGCAAGCGCTTCGATGTGATCCAGTGGCTGATGTGGCAGATGGGCGGCCTTGGCCCGATGGCCGGACAGAACCATCACTTCAATGTCTACGCGCCGGAAAAACTCCCTTACGCGATCGACCGCTACATCAACGAGACCAACCGGCTTTATGGCGTGCTGAACAAGCGTCTCGCGGATCGCGAGTACGTCGCCGGCGACTATTCCATCGCCGACATGGCGGCCTATCCGTGGATCGTGCCGTATGAGCGGCAGGGCCAGAAGCTTGAGGACTTCCCGCATCTCAAGCGCTGGTTCGAGACCATCAGGGCAAAGCCCGCGACGGTGCGCGCCTACGAACTCGGACCCAGGGTCAATTCGAATGTGGGCAAGACATTCACCGGCGAGCAGAAGAAGGTGCTGTTCGGGCAGACCGCCGCCGTCGTGAAGGGCTGAGACGGCGTTCACCTCTCCCCGTTTATGGGGAGAGGGAGCTAAGCAGGCAAGATGCAAGGTGAGCGATGACACGAAAACTCTTCGAACTCTGCGGGATTGAGACCGAGCGTGTGTTCAGCCCGTTTTGCTGGCGCACGCGCATGGCGCTGGCGCACAAGGATATCAAGGCCGAAACGATCCCCTGGCGCTTCAGTGAAAGAGACGCCATCGCGCCGCATCAGTCGAACAAGGTGCCGGTGTTCATTGATGGCGAGACATCGGTCGCCGACTCGTGGGCCATCGCGAACTATCTGGAAGACACCTATCCCGATCGTCCCTCGCTGTTCGGCGGCGAGGGCGGACGCGCCATGGGCCGGATGCTGAACTGGTGGGGCGATACGGTCGTGCTTGGCGGCATCTTTCCGATGATCGCTGCCGATATTCACGGCCATTTGCGGCCGGCCGATCAGGCGTATTTCCGCAAGACCCGTGAGGCGCGTCTCGGCAAGACGCTGGAGCAGGCGGCTGCCAATCGCGACGAGGCCGTCGAAGTGTTTCGCCAAAGCCTCACCCCGATGCGGCTGACGCTGAAGACACAGCCCTGGCTCGGCGGCGCGTCGCCAAACTACGCCGACTATATTGCGTTCGGCCCGTTCCAGTGGGCGCGTGCGATCAGCCCGTTCAAGTTGCTGAAAGAAGACGATCCGATCTACGCCTGGCGCGAGAAGTTGCTCGATGCGTTCGGCGGGATGGCGCGGAATTCGCCGGGCTACGCGGTGTAGGGAAGGTCTGCTGCGCGAAATGTCGTCATCCTGAGGTGCGCGCTTTTTCTTGCGCGCCTCGAAGGATGGCCGCCGGTGCTGTCCTGTCATCCTTCGAGGCTCGCCCAAGCGGGCTCGCACCTCAGGATGACGGACTACTTTGTTTCGCCGGCTGTGATTTTCTCGGCCGCCGCCCGGAGGCACGCCGGACACAGGCAATCCTCACCCTCAGCAGGCATCGGCAGCTTGGCGGGCTCATTCATGCACCAGCAATGCCCGGACAGGTCGCAAGTGAAGGCCGTTCCGCAACGCGAGCAGCTCAGGGCGCGCTGCATTGCGGGATTTGTTGGAGGCCTTGTCACAATGCCGTTCACGATTTTGTCGAATCCTTCATGTGACGTTCATGCGCCGGAAGCGCATAATTTACGCACCCGATTCATATTCGGCTACTCCGTCGGCGAGATCAATCGTGAGTTCCAGCTATGGCGCGTGACCCGCAGGGCGCTCACATCGCACTCAACCGGTTCGGGTTTGGCGCGCGCGGCGGCGCAGCCAGCGATTTTTCCAGTGCGGCCTCCGATCCGCGCGGATTCGTCAAGGCGGAACTGGGCCGGCCCAATGCCGCGCTGCTCGATGCGCCGGGTTTGCAGCCATCCCCCGCGCTGGCGCAGGCCGTGTTCGACTATCAGCACGACATCAAGCAGCAGCGCGAAGCCGCCGCGAAAACTGCGCAGGCGATGGCAGCTGTTGCTGACGACCTAACCAAGGGCATGCGGAAGGACTTGCCGAAGGAACTGGCGCCAGAGCCCGGGCTCGAGATGAAGCCCGACGCTGCAACGTCGATGACGTCGCCCGATGCGATGCAGCCGAATACGCCGCCGCGCAAGGAGCCGCCGAAGCCGCTCAACATCATCCAGAAGACATTCCGCGCCGAGGCGCTGGCGCGGCTGCAACGTGCCACCATGGCAGAGAGTGGCTTCGTCGAACGGCTGGTGACGTTCTGGTCGAATCATTTCTGCACCTCCGCCAGCAAGGGCGAACTGGCGCGGATGTGGTCCGGCGCGTTCGAGCGCGAAGCGATCCGGCCGCATGTGCTGGGCAATTTCAGCGACATGTTGCGCGCGGTCGAGCAGCATCCGGCAATGCTGTTCTTCCTCGACAACCAGCGCTCGTTCGGTCCGCTGTCACGCGCCGGGCAGAACCGCAAGCGAGGTCTCAACGAGAACCTCGCGCGCGAGATCATGGAGTTGCATACGCTCGGCGTGAACGGCGGCTACACCCAGGACGACGTGACCTCGCTGGCGCGCATTATCACCGGCTGGACCTTCGCCGGGCGCGACGGGAAGATCGCGCCACCCGGCACCTTCGCCTTCTTCGCCAATGCGCATGAGCCGGGGCCGCAAAAGCTGCTCGGCAAGGTCTATGAAGACACCGGCCTCGCGCAGGGCGAGGCGGCGCTGGCCGATATCGCGCGGCATCCGGCGACGGCAAAGTTCATCGCCACGAAATTCGTGCGTCACTTCGTGGCTGACGATCCGCCGCCCGCGCTGGTGGCGAAGCTCGAAAGCACGTTCAAGAAGACCGGTGGCGATCTGCGCGCGATGACGCTGGCGCTGGCCGATGCGGACGAGGCATGGCGCGCGCCGATGACCAAAATCCGGATGCCGTATGAATATCTGGTGGCTGCGGGGCGGATGATGGGCCGCATTCCCGAAGATCCGCAGCGCTATCTCGGCGGGCTCAATGTGCTTGGCCAGCCGTTGTGGGCGCCCGCAGGCCCGAATGGATTTGCCGATACGAACGCGGCCTGGGCCGCGCCGGAAGGCTTGAAGCTTCGCCTCGATATCGCGTCGCAGATTTCGTCGCGCATTGCCGACAGCATCGATCCGCGCGCGCTGCTTGACGTGGTGGCGGGGGAGGCCGCCTCGGTGGAGACGCGGCAAACTGTTGAACGCGCGGAGTCGCGGCAGCAGGCCTTCGCGCTGCTGCTGATGTCGCCGGAATTCCAGAGGAGATGAGCATGTCCAGCATTTCGGCCGATTGCTGCGAAAGCCATACCGCGCGCGGGTTGACGCGGCGCGCATTGCTGCTCGGATCGGCGACCTTTGCGGCCTGGGCCTACCTGCCGAAATTCGTGCGCGCGAAAGATGGCCGCGATCCGCGCTTTGTCACCATTAT
The DNA here is from genome assembly GCF_000308295.2 of Afipia birgiae 34632. Classification (GTDB taxonomy): domain Bacteria; phylum Pseudomonadota; class Alphaproteobacteria; order Rhizobiales; family Xanthobacteraceae; genus Afipia; species Afipia birgiae. The sequence continues at coordinate 803,257 of NZ_HG326654.1, read as the reverse complement.
CCTGCGCGGCGCGCTGGACGGTCTTGCCACCGTCGCACCGGTCGGCGATCCCGATTACGCCGGGCTGCATGGATCGATCGCGCTGTCGCTCGACGGCGCGCACGCGGCGACCGCGCTCGATTCATTTTTCGCGCTGCATCCGTCGATGCCGGAATTTTCGCGCATGTATAAGGACAAGAAGGCCGCCGTCGTCCATGCCGTGGCGACGCCATATCGCGAGCGCTCGCATTTCGACGGGCAGGATGTGCTGGAAAGCGGCTTTGGCGGGCCGGGCCGCGTGCAAAGCGGCTGGCTCAACCGCGCCCTGGAAGCGCTGCCGCGCGGCGAGCGCGTGATGAGCGGCCTCGCCGTCGGGCCCACCACACCGCTGGTGCTGCGCGGCGCCGCTCCGACGGTCGGCTGGGCACCGCCCTATATTCCGCAAGCTGCCGACGACACCGCGATGCGGCTGGTTAATCTCTACAACCATCGTGATCCCGCACTGGCAGCGGCGTTGTCGCAGGGCTTGCAGATCGACAAGATCGCGGCGCGCGACGATAGCATGAAGCCGAAGTCCGGCATGAACGGCGCGGCCGGGATGCGGCTTGCGGCCAAGGGTGCAGCGCGGTTGATGGCGGCCGATGACGGGCCGCGCATCGCGGCCTTGGCATTCGACGGCTGGGACACCCACGCCAATGAAGGCGGGCCTGTCGGCCGCCTGGCACAATTGCTGTCTGGCCTCGACGGCGCGCTGGGGGAATTCGAGAGCGGCCTCGGCGAGCGCTGGCGCGATACCGTGATCGTGGTCGCCACCGAGTTCGGCCGCACCGCGCGGATCAACGGCACCGAGGGCACCGACCACGGCACCGGCACGGTCGCGTTGCTTGCGGGTGGTGCGGTCAACGGCGGACGCGTGATCTCGGATTGGCCGGGATTGAAAGCCGCCAGTCTTTATGAAGGCCGCGATCTCAAGCCGACCACCGATCTGCGCGGCGTCATCAAGGGCGTGCTGCGCGATCACCTCGGGCTCGGCGACCGCGTGCTGGCGGATGCGGTGTTTCCCGACAGCGGTGCTGTTAGAGGGGTGCAGGGGCTGGTTGTGTAGTCACACGGTTGGCTTTCTTATCCCTCCCCCTTGTGGGGAGGGTCGACCGGCGTCAGCCGGTCGGGGTGGGGGCTTTAGCTCAGCAACAATCGTCTCGACAACTCCATCAAGATAATGATCGATGTCAGAATTCCAGAATCTGAGAACGCGAAAGCCTTGCGATCTCAAAAAATCATTGCGGCGCATGTCTCTTAAAATATGCGGATTCATACCGTGCTGTCCGCCGTCTGCTTCAATGATCAAATGGTGTTTGAAGCAAACGAAGTCGGCGATGAAGGGACCAATTGGTGCTTGTCTGCGGAAGTGATAACCCAACGTCCTTAAATCGCGGAGCTTGACCCAAAGTTTCACTTCTTGCGGCGTCAACCGCTTTCGGAGTTCTCTGGCTCGCGCATTCTGCATCGATCTCGATCACCCCACCCGGCTGACCTACGGTCAGCCACCCTCCCCATTCAGGGGAGGGATGCACTGCGGTTCAATCATAACTTAACTCAAACTCTTCGTAATTCCGTCGATCTGCGTCATCTCGTCCGCCGTCAGCTTCCAGTTGATGGCCTTGGCGTTCTGCTCGATCTGTTCGGTGCTGGATGCGCCGGCAATTACGTTCGATACGCGCGACCGCGTGCTCGCCGAAACCGTGTTTCCCGACAGCGGTGCTGTGAAGGCGATTCAGGGATTGGTCGTCTGATCAAGGCGCCGATCGCCGCCAGATACGCTTCGAAACTACCAACCTCGGCCGAAGAACGGCAGCGAATAGGTCCGGTCGCAATATGGTTGAGGGTAATAGGGACGATAGCCGTCATACGGAAGTGCAGCGCGATAACGCCGCGCATAGCCGTGACGATGATAATATGAATGGTGGCGATAGCGATGACGCGCGCTGATATCGGTTACCCGGTCCGCACCCAAATGCGCATCGTAACGATGTGATGCTTCCACCGGTGTTGCAGAGGCACGTTCCACGAGAAAAGGAGCGCCAAGGAAAGCTGCCGCCAGAGCTGTCACGCCAATCCATAACCTCATTTTGCGAACTCCCGGAGATGAAGCGAGCTAACCTGGATAGTCTAGAGTTACCTGCTCCCTTGCACCAAGTGAATTTCGGAAAGGTGGGCCAGTGCTGGCGATGAGCCGCGGGGCTGATGCGATCCCGGACAATGGTCCGTTCTGGCATCGCAACCCTATGATTTCATTGCCGGGTTGCCCCGCTTGCGGCGGACGACGATGACGTCAGCCCTTGGTGATGGCGTCGATCTGCGCCATCTCGTCCGCCGTCAGCTTCCAGTTGATGGCCTTGGCGTTCTGCTCGATCTGTTCGGCGCTGGATGCGCCGGCGATCACGCTTGAGACCTGCGGCCGCGCAGCCAGCCATGAGAACGCCAGTTCGATCATCGTCTTGCCATGCGCGTTGGCAAAGTCCTGAAGCTTCGCCACGATGTCGAAGTTTTTGTCCGTCATGTAGCGCTCGCCGAGAGACGCTACCTTGCCGAAGCGTGAGTCGGCGGATGGTTTCTCGCCGCGCCTGTATTTTCCGGTCAGCAGGCTGCTGGCCAGCGGAAAGAACGGCAACAGTCCGAGATTGTAGGCCTGCGCGGCCGGCAGCAGATCCGTTTCGATACCGCGCACGATCAGGCTGTATTCGTCCTGGCACGACACGAAGGCATGGGTGTTGATGCCGCGCGCGGTGAATTGCGCTTCGGCGATGCGCCATGCCGGAAAATTCGAGCAGCCGATGTAGCGCACCTTGCCCTGGGTGATGAGGTCTTCCAGCGCACGCAGCGTTTCCTCGATCGGCGTCAGCGGATCGAAATCGTGCTGCTGGTAGAGATCGATGTAGTCGGTCTTCAGCCGGCGCAGGCTGTCTTCCACCGCATTCATGATGTAGCGGCGCGATGCACCCTGCTTGGTGCCGTCATCGCTCATCGCCTTGGAATATTTCGTCGCGAGCACGATGTCCTTGCGGCGGTCGCCGAGCACCTGCCCGAGAACGGTTTCCGAGCCGCCGCGCCCGGCATAGATGTCGGCGGTGTCGAACAGTGTGATACCGAGATCGATGGCCTTGTGAATGATCTTGCGCGAGGTTTCGAGATCGCTGCGCTGGCCGAAGTTGTTGCAGCCGATGCCGACGGCGGACACACGAAGGCCGGAGCTCCCCAGATTTCTGATTTCCATGATCTTTCCTGTCAGGTTTGGTCGAATGCGGGAACGGCCGATGCCGCCGCCTCATGCGTACCTGACGGCCGCGCCGCAGGCGAGCGCAAAGCGCGCGCCGTCATGCGCCGCACGGCGTTTTCGGCGTCCCGCGCGATCTCCTTGCGGTTCGCGGTCATGCCGTAGCCGATGGGCTCGCCCCAACTCACCGTGACGTCGACGGCGCCCGACGAGAACACGCCGAGCAGGTGCGGGATCAGATCGACGTCGCCGTACCACGCCACCTTGTCGCGGAGCGCGCGGCCGACCGGAACGCCGCCATAACGCACATAGGCCAGCGACACCGGCTGCACGGTGACGCGTTCATGATGGGTGGAATCGCCGATGGCGTGATGCACCGAACCGATCAGCGCGGAGCGAAACGGCAGGATGCGGATGCCGTCGCTCGAGGTGCCTTCGGGAAACAGCACGACGGCGTCGCCGCCGAGCAAGCGGTCGCCCATCGCGCGGGCCGCGTCGCCGGTCTTGTGGCGGCGCTCGCGCTCGACGAACACCGTGCGCTGCAGTTTCGCCAATTGGCCGAACAGCGGCCAGTCCGCGACCTCGGACTTGGCGACAAACACCACCGGCGCGATCGCGCCAAGCACGATGATGTCGAGCCAGGATGCATGGTTGGACAGGATCAGCGCCGGACTTTCGCGGGTGCGTTCGCCGATTTGCGTAATCCGGATGCCGATCACGGCGCAGGCGGCGCGATGAAACAGGTTCGGCACGATACGCTGGAGTCGGGAATTGAACAGAATGCCAGCGGCTTGAAACGGCAACAGCAGCAGGGCGATAAAGACCATGACGATGGTCACGTAGATACAGCGGATCATGATGACGTGTCGTGAGAGTGAAAAAGCGCGCGGCTGCGGGGAACCTGCAGACCGATTATAGCGGGTCGTGCGCGGCTGGCAAAAGCGGGTAAGGTCGAGGCATGAGTGGAAAGCTGAGAGATTGGGCGCGTGCTCTCAAGCGCGATGTTCATGCGGTCTACCTCGCCAGCCGCGATCCGCGCGTGCCGTGGTACGCGAAAGCATTGGCCGTGGCGGTGGCGGGATATGCTCTTTCTCCGATTGATCTCATTCCCGATTTCATTCCGATCCTCGGTTATCTGGACGACATCATTCTTGTGCCGCTGGGAATCGTGCTGGTTCTGAAGCTGATCCCGCCATCGATCATGGCCGAACATCGCGCGTTGGCGCTGGCGCAGCAGGATCGCCCAGTGAGCCGCATCGCTGCATTTGCAATCGTTTGTGTCTGGATTGCGTCTGCTGTGCTTGCGGGCTGGCTTGTTTACCGTCACGTCGCGGCATGAATCTCCCGCTGACTCTCCCGAAAAAATGCGGCCCCGGCCGGATGCAGCGCAGAGGGGATTTACGCGGCCGGGGGCCGCCGAAACGCGCGATCGATGACGGGGGCGGGATCGCGCGCCGTCGTCAGGCTAGAGGTTGAGTATTACAGGGCCATGACAGGGCAAATTGTCCACAGGGCGCCTCAATCTGCGATGATATGCCGAATGAGAATTCTTGCGCCGTCCCGCTTTCGCCGGGATGACATCGGATTGGTTGCGCCGCTGGGATTCATCGCAAACTTCAGCCGTCTCCTGTTGCCCTCAAAGTCCCGATCCAGAATCCGCCAAATTGCCTTCCCTCTCGAAAGGATCTCCATGCCCATTGCCATCTCTCCCGGGCTTCAGCCGTTCCTGCTGCTCCTCGTGTCCAATGTCTTCATGACCTTCGCCTGGTACGGGCATCTGAAATACAAGGAACACTCGCTGCCGCTGGTCATCATGGTGAGCTGGGGCATCGCCTTCTTCGAATACTGCATCGCCGTGCCGGCCAACCGCTGGGGCAGCGCGGTCTATTCGGCGGCGCAGCTCAAGACCATGCAGGAAGTCATCACGCTGGTGGTGTTCGCTGGTTTCTCGGTGCTGTACCTGAAGGAGCCGCTGGGCTGGAATCACGCCCTCGGCTTCGCGTTCATCGCCGCCGGCGCGTTTTTCATTTTCCACAAATGGTCGTGAGTCGCGTCGCGACGCAGTCCAGCGGCTGCGCCGGGCTTTGGCCAAGCGCCTGCGTCGCGATCAGAAATCCTGCAAGGAGGACGATCGCCAGCGTCAGAGTCGCTGAAACCACGACAAGCGGTGTTTTCATCCGTGTCTCTCCACCGCGCACGTCAAAGCGAGGCCGCGGGGTCATTTTGGTGCGCAGGGAGTAAGTGGCCTCAGCCGGCAATCGGCATGGCGGCCACGACCTTGATCGACAGCGCCGTGACAGTGACGAGCAGGCATACCGACAGCGACGCCACCGCGAGCGACGCGGCGAGGGCGTTCGACAATCGGGCCGATGCAATACGCGCGGATCGCAGTCCGAAACCAATTCCTGAAACCGGCGACCGGATCATGGTCGTGAATCCTCAAATCGGGCGGCGAATCACCGCTGACCGGAATTTCTCAGGAATCGCTGTCAATATTGCGGCGCGGGGGCGCTAAACGTGGCGGAAGCGAGGCGACGTGAGCAAAATCAGCGGGTTATGCCCGATATCCCGGCTGGAACCGGCGCGCTTCAGGCCTCGGCCCTCAGGCCGGTCTCGGTCCCCGGAGCGGTTTCGGGGGCCGCCACCTCGGCGGGTTTCCACGCCATCGAGACGAAGCGCGGCTCTTGTTCAATCCGCTTCAGCCAGGCGCGCACCGACGGATAGCCGGAGAGGTCGAAGTCGCACTGGTTGGCGACGTGGGTGTAACCGTACATCGCGATGTCCGCGACGGTGAGATGACCCGCCGCGAAATAGTCGTGGGTCTTGAGGTGATTTTCCATCACCCGCAGCGCGGCGTAGCCCCGCTCCATCCAGTCTTCCAGCGAATGGGTCTGCAGGTCGCGGCCGCCGCGCACCAGCACCAGCCAGAAATACGCGGCGCCGACGCTCGGCTCCAGCGCATGCTGTTCGAAGAACATCCATTGCAGCGCCTGCGCGCGATCGATGCGATCTTCCGGCGCGAGCGACGTGCCGATGGCGACGTACCAGAGGATCGCGTTGGACTCCGCAAGGTAACGGCCGTCGGCGACTTCGAGCAGCGGCACCTGTCCTGAGGGATTGCGCGCAAGAAATTCCGGTGTGCGGCTTTCGCCGCGCAGAATGTCGACCTCGATCGCCTTGTAGGGCGCGTTCAACAGCGACAGCGCAAGGCGGACCTTGTAGCTGTTGCCGGAACGTTGCATCGAGTAAAGTTTATACATGCGGGCCTTCGAAAAATACCGTCTGTGACCAGCGGCGCGAGCGGAGTGCTGTCCGGCCCGACCCTCGGCCGATGTACAATGAGGTTCCGGGCCGCGTGCCGCAAGGCCTTCACGTTAGAAAAAGTCAAATCGCTCACAGCCATGCGCGTGACCACGATTTTATGCTGCGGAACGGGGTCTCGCGCGTCAATTTCACGCAAATCGGCGTGAAGGAATGATCTGCAATCCGTGATCGTCAGGATTTGTTCGCAACTGCGTCAAGATCGAGATAGCGCATGCGCTTCGCTTCGCGGCGGCCCTGCGCGATGGCTTCCAGCACCAAGCCGATGGCGAAACTGAGGAAGCCGAGTTGCGCGATGGCGGCGGCGAGAATCGCGGTCGGAAAACGCGGTACGAGGCCAGTCTCCAGATAGGTGACGATCAGCGGCGCACCGAGACCAAGACAGATCAGCAGCAGCATCGCGCCGATCGCGCTGAAGAAGCGCAGCGGCCGCGTCTCCTTGTAGAGCTTGATCAGCGTCAGCAGGATGCGGGTGCCGTCGCGATACGTCCGCAATTTGCTTTGCGATCCTTCAGGCCGTGTCGCATAAGGCAGCGGCATCTCGCCGGTGGCGATCTTGAGATCGAGCGCGTGCACCGAAAGCTCCGCCTCGATTTCGAAACCGCTCGACGTGACCGGAAACGATTTCGCGAAGCGCCGCGACAGCACGCGGTAGCCCGAGAGAATATCGGTGAATCCGTCGCCGAACATGTGCGCGAGGATGCGGTTGAAGAGGTGGTTGCCGAAACGGTGTCCGCGCGGAAATGCGCCGTCGCCGCCGTTGCGGGTGCCGACCATCATGTCGAGATTGCGCGTCACCAGCGCCTCGATCAGCGCGCCTGCGGCGCTCGGATCGTAGGTCGCATCGCCGTCGGCGAGGATGTAGATGTCGGCATCGATGTCGGCCAGCATGCGGCGGACCACGTTGCCTTTGCCCTGAAGCATTTCACGCCGGACGATGGCGCCGGCTGCGACGGCGGCCTCATAGGTGCCGTCGGTGGAATTGTTGTCGTAGACGTAGATCCGCGCGCCGGGCAGCGCGCGCTTGAAGCCGTCGATCACGGTGCCGATCGCGGCTTCCTCGTTGTAACACGGCAGCAGCACCGCGATGGAACGATTGCGCACCATCGCACTGTGCGGAAACAGGTCATCGATTTCGTCGCGGACGCGGTCAAGCTTTGACAAGGCGGCTGCTCCCGATTGCATGAATGCCGAGGTCGCTCGCCGCGCGCCGCAGCGTCATGGCGTAAAGCGCGAGCATGACGATGAGGCCGAGCGGAATGCCGCTCAGTCCCGCGATGCTGCGGGTGAGGAACGGCGCGGCCCAGGCCAGCGCCAGCAGCGACACTTCGTAAGAATGAAAGCCGCGTGCGAATCCGTGACGGACGAGGAATGCGATGGCAATGCCCAGCACCACCATGTCGTAGTCCAGCACATAGGGTGTCACGAGGAGACTGGCGACCGCGAGCGCCGCGGCCTTGAGTTCGAACGCGGCCTGCGAGCGCCATAGCCAGACGATGGAGGCGGCGAGCGCCAGCGCCAGCGCGCCCTGCGCGGCATAGGCTACATCGATGCTCCCACCCCACATCCGCACCGCCGAGAACAGCGACTGGATTTTCTCCCAGCCGGTGCCGCCGGCTTCCAGCACCACCGTCCGCGTGAAAGTCGCGGACTCGGCGAAGGCGTGCCAGACGCTCATGCCGAACAGCAGTGTCGATGCGACGATCAGCGCCGCCACGGTGGCGGTGGCGCTCAGGATCGTGGTCCAGCGTCCGGTCACGAGCAGCACGAGCGGAATCAGGATTCCGAATTGCGGCTTGTACGACAGCAGGCCGAGCAATATCCCGGCCAGCACAGGCCGACGATCAAGCAGAGTGAGGAATCCGCCGAGCAGGGCCGCGGTGAAAAACGCATTCTGGCCGTGACCGGCATTGACGAATACGGCGGGAAACGCCGCCGTCGCCAACAGCGTCTCGCGCCGTGGCACAATGGCATAGACCGCCGCCATGAAAGCGGGGAGCGAGACCGCGAGCCAGCATGCGAGCGCGAGCGCGTAGGGCATCAGCGCGAGCAGTGCGGCGACCATCAGAAAGAACGGCGGATAGTGCCAGCCGAAGAATGGTACGTCGCGGCCTTCGAACACCGCGATCTCGGCGGCATGCTGAAGTTCCGGATCGTAGGCGTCGGGCGCTTTGCCAGACAGCGTCAGGGCACCGGCAGCGTAGACGTTCGAGAAGTCTGTCCCGATCGGTTTGCCGTTGCGGTCGATCAAGTGGCTTGAGGTCGCAAGCAGGCCGATCAGGCCGGCCAGCGAGATGGCGAGCACCAGCAGGGCATAGCCGCGGATACGGCCTGGCGTGAGCCAGCTTCCGGTCCGTAGATCTTGCCAGATATGGCTCATTTTCTCGCCAGAATTTACGAATGTTGCAGGGTTCGCTTTGAGCGCACCGACCCTAGGCGGGGCGCTTTAAGGTTTCCTTAGTCCCTCAACCAATTTCGTGTGTTTCCGGCAAAGTTTCTTGCGATGCAGCGTCGCCCGTTTTAGGGTGCCCCGCCCGCAAAAATCCGCGAATCCGGGCCTTCGCGACCATCAGCATCCTTAGGAGAATATGATGTCGTTTCTGTCCGCTGCGCTTGACCGTGTGAAGCCGTCCGCGACCATCGCGGTCACGGATAAAGCACGTCAGCTCAAAGCCGCGGGCCGCAACGTCATCGGCCTTGGCGCCGGCGAGCCGGATTTCGACACGCCCGCCAATATCAAGCTGGCGGCGATCCACGCCATCGAGGCCGGCAAGACCAAGTACACCGCGGTGGACGGTATTCCCGAACTGAAAGAGGCGATCATCGCCAAGTTTCAGCGCGAGAACGGCCTGACCTACAAGCCGAACCAGATCACGGTCGGCACCGGCGGCAAGCAGGTGCTGTACAATGCGCTGATGGCGACGCTGAACCCGGGCGACGAGGTCATCATCCCGGCGCCGTACTGGGTGAGCTATCCGGAAATGGTGGCGCTGGCCGGCGGCACGCCTGTGCCTGTGGTCTGTACCGCGGAGTTCGGTTTCAAGCTGCAGCCTGCCGCGCTGGAAGCCGCGATCACGCCGAAGACCAAGTGGATCATCCTGTGCTCGCCGTCGAACCCGACCGGCTCCGCCTATACGCGCGCGGAGTTGAAGGTGCTCACCGACGTGCTGATGAAGCATCCGCATGTCTGGGTGATGACCGACGACATGTACGAACACCTCGTCTACGACGACTTCGAATTCACCACGCCGGCGCAGGTCGAGCCGAAACTGTTCGACCGCACGCTGACGGTGAACGGTGTGTCGAAAGCCTATTGCATGACCGGCTGGCGCATCGGCTATGCAGGCGGCCCGCAGCAGCTCATTTCGGCGATGGCGACCATCCAGTCGCAATCGACCTCGAACCCGTCGTCGATCGCGCAGTGGGCTGCGGTTGAAGCGCTCAACGGTCCGCAGGATTTTATCCCCGCCAACAACGCCGTGTTCAAGGAGCGCCGCGATCTCGTGGTCGCCATGCTCAATCAGGCGAGCGGCATCGATTGCCCGCGTCCGGAAGGCGCGTTCTATGTCTATCCGTCCTGCGCGGGCACCATGGGCAAGACAGCGCCGTCGGGCAAAAAGCTCGCGACCGATGAAGATTTCGTGACCGAGCTTCTGGAGACCGAGGGCGTTGCGGTGGTGCAGGGGTCCGCATTCGGCCTCGGTCCGGCGTTTCGCATCTCCTACGCGACGAAAACTTCGGACCTTGAGGAAGCCTGCAGGCGCATTCAGCGCTTCTGCGGCAACCTGCGATAATAGGTAACTGCCAAGTCTTTGCGGCGGTGTCTTCCGGCCCACCTTGTTTCGACAGGGTGGGCCTTTCGATGTACCGTGAGGTAAGGGGCCAGGACCAAACCTCGGGAGGACAGTCATGACTGACAAGCCTTCGATCATTCTGGTGCATGGATTCTGGGGCGGTGCCGCGCACTGGAGCAAGGTTATCGTCGAACTTGCGCGACGCGGTCACACGTCTCTCCATGCCGTTGAAATGCCTTTGACCTCGCTGGCCGATGATGCCGAGCGGACCCGAAAGATGATTGCGCAGCAGGCTGGGCCGGTCCTGCTGGTCGGTCACTCGTATGGCGGCGCCGTTATCACGCAGGCAGGCAACCAGCCGAATGTGGTTGGTCTGGTGTACATCGCGGCATTTGCTCCCGATGCCGGCGAAAGCCCGGGTGGCATTACCGCAAAGCATCCGCCGGCTGGCGCCGCCAATCTTGCGCCTGACAGTGATGGCTATCTCTGGGTCAAGCCGGACAAATATCACGAAAGCTTTTGTCAGGATCTGGCCCCGGAGGAAGGGCTGGTCATGGGCGTGACCCAGAAGGCGCCCCTCGCCAGTACGTTTGCGGACGAAATCTCCGCGCCGGCATGGAAGAAGAAGCCTTCCTGGTATCAGATATCCAGTGAGGACCGGATGATCGCCCCGGCAAATCAGGAATGGATGTCCGCGCGGCTTGGAGCCAAGAAGATAATTACCCTGAAGGCAAGCCACGCCTCCCTCGCATCAATGCCGCGCGAGGTTGCGGCGCTTATTGAGGAAGCCGCCGCCGCGACGACATGATCGTCCGGCCTGCAAACGCACCCGGTGCTCTGCGGTAATTTGCGATAAGGCAACACTTGTGAATTATGCTGGCATTTTGCGAATTATGCCGACATTTTGATAGCAAATGGGCGAAGCGCCATGTTTTTGACACGGCGCTTCCCTTTTGTCCGGCCGCTAACCAAAACATGCAATCTGGAGTTCTAATTCATGCGTCTTTCATCCCTCCTCGGTGTCGCGTTCGCGGCACTCGTCGCCTCGGTCGCCACGGCGAACGCACAGCAGCAGGGCGTGCGCGTCGGCGTGCTTGAATGCCGCGGCGGCCAGAACGTCGGCATGGTGATCACATCCGCGACCACGCTCGAATGCGCCTTCCGCAGCGAAGGCCGCCGTCCCGAGCCTTACCTGGCGCATGTCAGCCGCTTCGGCGTCGATCTGGGCATCACCGAGAACACCGGCCTTGCGTGGGCCGTGCATGCGCCAACCCGGCGCGTTGGCCCTGGCGATCTCGCCGGCAGCTACGGCGGTGTGGGCGGCAACGCCTCGTTCTTCCTCGGCGGCGGCGGCAACCTGCTGTGGGGCGGTTCGCAGAATTCCTTCGCGCTTCAGCCGCTCAGCCTGCAGGGCCAGACCGGCATGAACGTAACCGGCGGCATCGTCGGCCTCCAGCTTGAACCCGTCACCTTCAAGCGCGCCTACAAGAAGAAGCGTCAGCATCGCCACCATCACTAAAAGTCCTGTTGGTTGCGTTTTCTGCGGCGAACCGGTGTCCACTTCGCCGGAAAACGCTTCAGGCGTTTGAGTTAACAAAACGGAATGAGAAAGGCCCGCTGATGCGGGCCTTTTTTGTTACTCTTTAAGTGTTGTTGTCAGAAGGCAATTGAACATTGCTGCGCCAGTGTCCTAAATCCGGAGTTCGCCTCGTTTTGCGGCCCGTGTGGTTTTGGTTCACAAGTCCGAAAAGGAATTTACTGCCCCAGAATGATGCGGACTTGCGAACCACCACATTGCTATGACTAGATGCGCGAACTCCCTGTATTCTTTTCAAATCGTCAGTTCTGTTCGCGCCATTCAGCCGGAGATATCCCATGCGCCGTCTTTCGACCTTCCTGTCCGTTGCCTCGGCCGCCCTCGTTGCGTCGGCTGTTCTTGTTCATGCGCAGTCGGGGCGCACCCAGGTCGGCGTGCTTGAATGCCGCGGCGGTCCGAATGTCGGCATGATCGTCGGCTCGGTCTCCAATCTCGGCTGCGTCCTGCGTTCGCAGGGCCGTCCGGACGATCTCTATACCGCGCGCATCACCAAGCTCGGCGTCGATATCGGCATCACCACCGAGACAGCGCTGTCATGGGCCGTGTTCGCGCCGACCGTTCAGGTCGGCCCCGGCGATCTGTCCGGCAACTATGCCGGCGTCACCGCCAGCGCCGCGGTTGGTGTCGGCCTCGGCGCCAACGCGCTGATCGGCGGCTCGCAGAACTCGTTCGCCTTGCAGCCGCTCAGCGTGCAGGGCCAGACCGGATTGAGCGTGGCTGGCGGCGTGCAGAGCCTGGAACTGCGTCCCGGCCGCTTCTAAGCTCCACATTTATTTTTTTGCGAAGGCCCGCCGCGACGGCGGGCCTTTTGTTTTCGATAATGTCTGCAACAGGACAGCAACTTTAGGTGATCGGTCGATGGTGCGCAGCGGTATGTTTCCCGCTTGCCAACCCCGCCGCGCCTTGAGACGATCCTGTTGCCGACCCGCGTGAGCGCATTCAGCAGAAGTGGGATTGGCGCGAGCGGAATGCGCGCAACATTGAAGTAAGAGTGTTCCGGCGGCGACCGGATTCCATCCTCGGGTCAGGCCCATAGCGCTTGCCCAGGGACATGCTTCGCCGGAACTCGCTCGATGCGGGCCGTGCTCCAGACAGGAGACGGCAGATGGGACAAGACAACCTGAGAAGTCCCCGTGGTCCCCGGTGCATTGCGCTGGTGGGCCCATTTCAGAGTGGCAAGACCACGTTACTTGAAGCGATCCTGGCCCGGACCGGGGCCATTCCCAAAGCAGGCACCATCGAGGCGTGTAACACTATCGGGGATTCATCTCCGCAGGCGCGGCACCATCGCATGAGCGTTGGCCTGACTGCTGCGACCACGACGTTCATGGGCGACAGCTACACCTTTATCGATTGTCCGGGTTCGGTCGAATTCGCCCATGACATGCGTGCGGCGCTGCCGGCGGTCGATGCCGCAGTGATTGTGTGCGAAGCCGACGAGCGCAAGCTGCCGCAGTTGCAACTCATCATGCGCGAGCTGGAAGATCTCGGCATTCCGCGCTTCCTGTTTCTGAACAAGATCGACAAGGCGAACAAGCGCATCCGCGAAACGCTGGCAACCTTGCAGCCGGCGTCGCGCACGCCGCTGGTGTTGCGGCAGATTCCGATCTGGAAGGGCGATCTGATCGCCGGTTTTGTCGATCTCGCGCTGGAGCGCGCCTTCGTCTATCGCGAGCACATGCCCTCCGAGGTGATCGATCTCGAACCCGGCGATCTCGATCGCGAAAAGGAAGCCCGGCTTACGATGCTGGAGAAGCTCGCCGATCATGACGACCGGCTGCTCGAACAGTTGCTGGAAGACATTCCGCCGCCGCGCGACGCGGTGTTCGACGATCTCGCCAGCGAACTGCGCGAAGGGCAGATATGCCCGGTGCTGCTCGGCTGCGCGACGCGCGAGAACGGCGTGCTGCGTTTGATGAAGGCGCTGCGGCACGAAGCGCCCGGTGTCACGGTAACCGCCGAACGGCTCGGCGCTTCCGACGAGAAGACGGCGCTCGCTTACGTCATGAAGACCACGCACCTCCAGCATGGCGGCAAGCTGTCGCTGACGCGGATTCTGCGCGGCCACGTCGCCGACGGCGACACCGTGCAGTCCTCAGGCGGCAGCGCTGGCCGCATCTCGGGAATTGTTGCGCCGAATGTCGGCAGTGACACCAAGCGTGTATCAGCCGTTGCGGGTGACACCGTTTCGCTCGGCAAGCTGGATGCGGTGAAGACCGGCGATACGCTGACGACGGGCAAGACCGCGCCTGAAACGCTGGTGGACGTCGTGCCGACCGCGCCCGTGCTGGCAACGGCGCTCGCAGCAACGGATCGCAAGGACGACGTCAAACTCGGCCAAGCCCTGACGCGCCTTGTCGAGGAAGATCCGTCGCTGAGCGTCGTCCACAATCCGCTCACCCACCAGATGGTGCTGTGGGGGCAGGGCGAAATGCATCTGCGCGTCGCGGTCGAGCGCCTGCAAGACCGCTTTGGCGTCAGCGTGAAGCAACACGCACCGCCGGTAGGCTATCAGGAGACCATCCGCAAGACGATCACCCAGCGCGGACGCCACAAGAAGCAATCCGGCGGCCACGGCCAGTTCGGCGATGTGGTGCTGGCCATCAAGCCGCTGCCACGCGGCAGCGGCTTCGTGTTCATCGAGAAGATCGTCGGGGGCGCGGTGCCGAAGAACTATATCGGCGCGGTCGAGGAGGGCGCAGGCGATGGTCTTGCGCGCGGGCCGCTCGGCTTCCCGGTGATCGACATCGAGGTGACGTTGACGGACGGCTCCTATCACAGCGTCGACTCGTCCGATCAGGCGTTCCGGACTGCGGCGAGGATCGGCGTTACCGAAGCCCTGCCGCAATGCGCGCCGGTGCTGCTCGAGCCGATCCATGTGGTCGAGATCGTTTGCCCGACCGACGCGACTGCGAAGATCAACTCCATCCTGTCCGGGCGGCGCGGCCAAATTCTCGGCTTCGATACCCGCGAAGGCTGGACCGGCTGGGATCTGGTGCGGGCGATGATGCCTGAAGCGGAGATCGGCGATCTGATCGTGGAGGTGCGATCCGCCACGGCCGGCGCGGGCGGCTTCACCCGGCAGTTCGACCACATGTCGGAAGTAACCGGCCGCGCGGCGGATCAGATCATCGCCGCGCATCGCGCGGCTGCGTAGGCCGGACGAGAAAGCCCGCAGTCTTCACCTCTCCCCGCGCGTGGAGAGGTGAGGGGTTGCCGGTGGTGGTGGTGGTCAGATCGCGCAAAGTTGAAGGATACAAGCGGCTTAAGTGATGTATAATACATCACTTAAGCCGCTTTATACTTGCATTCTGGTCTCCCAACATGGAATTCTGGCATTGATCACGTCATCGCAAATGCGGGCTGCGCGGGCACTTCTGGGCATCGACCAAAAGACTCTCGCGGCATTGTCCGGCGTGTCGCTTCCGACCATCCAGCGGATGGAAGCCAGCGGCGGCAATGTGCGGGGCATTGTGGATTCGCTGACCAAGGTCGTCGATGCGCTGAACCGCGCGGGCATCGACCTGATCGGCGACAACGCGCGCAGCGAAAGCGGTGGACGCGGCGTGCGGTTGAAGGAACCCGCGCCGGTGCGGATCGAACAAAGTTAGGGCCGGCCATGCGCCGGCGATAAAGCGCGGCAACGCCGTGTGAGGCGCAGGACACATGGACGCATCGAGTTCACAGTCGAGCCAGCCGCAGCCGACATTCGCCGAACTTTACACGCCGAAATTCGTCACGGTCCTGCGGGAAGGCTACAGCCTTGATGTACTTCGCGCCGACGTGGCCGCGGGTCTGACCGTCGCCATCGTCGCGCTGCCGTTGTCGATGGCCATTGCGATCGCCTCCGGCACTACGCCTGACCGCGGACTTTACGCAGCAATCTTCGGCGGCTTCCTTGTCTCGTTGCTCGGCGGAAGCCGGTTTCAGATCGGCGGCCCCGCCGGCGCGTTTATCGTGCTGGTTGCGGCATCGATGGCGCGTCACGGAATCGACGGCGTGCTGCTGGCGACGATGATCGCCGGACTGATTCTGGTCGCTGCCGGATTCCTGCGGCTCGGCACCTACATCAAGTTCATTCCCTATCCGGTGACGGTGGGCTTCACCGCAGGGATTGCCGTCATCATCTTTGCCAGCCAGATTCGCGATCTGCTCGGCCTCACGCTTGCGGGCCAGGAACCCGGCGAACTGATTCCGAAGCTTGAAACACTGGGACGCGCCATCGGCACCACGAATGTTGCGGCGGTGGCGATCTCGGTCGCGACCATCGCGATCATCTCCGGTTTGCGGAAACTGCGTCCGACCTGGCCCGGCATGCTGATCGCGGTCGTCGTTACCGGTGTAGCGGCGGCGCTGCTGGCACTGCCGGTGGAAACCATCGGCACGCGCTTTGGCGGCATTCCGCAATCGTTTCCGGCTCCGTCGCTTCCCGTTATCACGCTGGCGAAGATTCAGGCTGTCCTGCCCGACGCGATGGCTTTCGCGCTGCTCGGCGCCATCGAGTCGCTGTTGTCCGCTGTAGTCGCCGACGGCATGACCGGCCGCCGCCATCGCTCCAACTCTGAACTGGTGGCGCAGGGCTTCGCCAATATCGGCTCGGCTGTCTTCGGCGGTATCTGCGTCACAGGCACCATCGCGCGCACCGCCACCAATGTTCGCGCCGGCGCACGCGGGCCGGTGGCGGGCATGCTGCATTCGGTGTTCCTGCTGGCGTTCATGCTGCTGGCTGCGCCTTTGGCGAGCTACATTCCGCTGGCGACGCTAGCGGGGGTGCTCGCCGTGGTGGCGTGGAACATGGCGGAGAAACACGAGTTCGCGACACTCATTCGCTCGTCATGGGGCGATGCCGTCGTGTTGCTCGCGACATTCCTGCTCACGGTGTTCCGCGATCTCACCGAAGGCATCGTGGTCGGTTTCGCGCTTGGCGCGTTGCTGTTCATCCATCGCATGTCGCAGATCACCGGCATCGACACTTATGCGCCGCTCACCGTCGACGACAAGGCCGACAGGTCAAACGGCGACCGCGAACGCTACGATCCCGCCCTCGCTGCGGACCGCGACATCATGGTCTATCGCATCAGCGGCGCATTCTTCTTCGGCGCGGTGGCTGCCGTCGCATCGGTGCTCGATCGCCTGTCCGGCTACAAGGCGCTGGTGATTGACTTCAAGGCGGTACCGCTCCTGGATTCCACCGCGGCGAATGCCATCGCGCAGATCGCGGCCAAGGCGCGGCGTCAGGGCGTGCGGGTGTTCATCACTGGCGCATCGCCAGGTGTACGGCGAACGCTGCTGTCCTATGGCGCGCGGCCGCCGCAGGCGAAATACCGCTCCGACATCGCGAGCGCCGTCTCCGAGATCAAGCGATTGACAGCGCCGGGGGGCGCGTGATTTGACCCGGCAATATGCCATTCTGGCATATTGCCGATCAGGTCGAACCGGAGTCTCCTATGAGCGTCATCCCAGCGGCATGTCTGATCGGCTGGCCCGCGGCGCATTCGCGCTCGCCGCTGATCCACAAATACTGGCTGACGTCCTTCGGCATCGACGGCGATTATCGTATCGAAGCGGTGGAGCCGGCTGCATTCGCGGATTTCATCGGAAATCTTGCGGCGCGCGGTTACAAGGGCGCGAACGTCACCATCCCGCACAAGGAGCAGGCGCTTGCTCTGTCGTCCCCCGATGCGCGGGCGAAGGCGGTGGGCGCTGCCAACACGCTCTATTTCAACAACGGCGCATTGCAATCGACCAACACTGATGTCGAAGGCTTCATCGGCAATCTCGACGCCAGCGCACCGGGATGGGACAGCGCGGACGAGGTGCTGGTGCTGGGTGCGGGCGGATCGTCGCGCGCAGTGATCTTCGGATTGATCGAACGCGGCATCAAGCGCGTGCATCTTGCGAACCGCACCGCGTCGCGGACGCAATTGCTGGCGGACCAGTTCGGCGCGCAGGTGCAGCCGCTGGCATGGGACGCCGTCAACAATGTGCTGCCGCGCGCGAAACTGCTGGTGAACACCACGTCGCTCGGCATGAAGGGACAGCCGCCGCTCGATATCGATGTCGGTGCGCTTCCGTCAGGTGCGACCGTCGCCGATCTGGTGTATGTGCCATTGGAAACCGATCTGCTGAAGACGGCCAGGGCGCGTGGCCTGAAAACCGCCGACGGCCTCGGCATGCTGCTGCATCAGGCGGTACGCGGGTTCGAGTTGTGGTTCGGCAGGCGCCCCGCAGTGACGGCGGAACTGCGGGCGCTGGTCGAGGCGGATCTGGTCGCCAAAAGCTGATTGGCTGCGTCGAAACGCGCCCTTCAGCTTCGCCGGGCGCGAAGTTAAAGCGGCATCCTCAATACGGGAATTGATGTGAACAGAACCGGAAAATTCATTGTCCTCGCGGCGCTCGCGCTTGTGCTCTACAGCGCCTGGACCGTCTATCAGGGTACGCAGGGTTTCAATCCGGCGTCGATCGATAATCTGAAGGAGCGGATGCGCGCGGACTACGCCGCGAAAAACATCACGGCGACCGAAATCACGATGCTTCGTCGCGGCCCGCGCGAACTGGTCGGTTCGGTGAAGCTGAAGGCGCAAGGCTCTGACGAGATTCAGCAGAAGGCCTGCACGGCGACGATGGCCGAGGACAAGGTGACCACGTCCTGGAGCTGTCAGTAAGACGTGCAAGCTTCGTTGCGAGTCGTCATTGCGAGGAGCGTAGCGACGAAGCAATCCAGTCTTATTATGTGCTGCTCTGGATTGCTTCGCTTCGCTCGCAATGACGTCAATTCCGCGGGCTGCTCACCGCATTGGTCTGCAGGTAATCGGTCAGCACGCGGCGATCGATTTCGTCGACGCGGTTGATGCCGCACAGGCCCATCGTGGTGTTGAGCTCCTTGCCGATCAGATCGAGCGCCATGGTCACGCCGGCCTGTCCGCCGGCTCCGAGACCGTAGATGTAAGCGCGGCCGATCATGCAGGACTTCGCGCCGAGCGCCAGCGCGCGCATCACGTCCTGACCGGACCGGATGCCGCCGTCGAACATGATTTCAGTTTGCGAGCCGACGTCCTGCACGATCTCCGGCAGCACCGAGATCGATGATGGCGCGCCGTCGAGCTGGCGGCCGCCGTGGTTCGAGACCACGATCGCTTCCGCGCCGGTCTTCACCGCCTCGCGCGCATCCGCGACGTCGAGGATGCCCTTGATGATGAGCTTGCCCGGCCAGATGCTGCGGATCCATTCGACATCCTTCCAGTTCAGCGTGGTGTCGAACTGCGAGGCGACCCATTCGGAAACCGAGCCGAGATCCTGCGATCCTGCGACATGACCGGCGATGTTGCCGAAATTCCGGCTCTTGCCTTTGAGGATGCCCGAGACCCATGCAGGTTTGGTGGCGAAATCGATGATGTTCTTCAGCGTCAGCAGTTTCGGCGGCACCGACAGGCCGTTCTTGACGTCGGCGTGGCGCTGCCCGAGCACCTGCAGATCGACGGTCAGCACCAGGGCGCTGCATTTCGCGGCGATGGCGCGTTCAATGAGTGATTTCGCGAAGCCGCGATCCTTCATGACGTAAAGCTGAAACCAGAACGGCTTGTCGACATTCGCCGCGACGTCCTCGATCGAGCAGATCGACATGGTCGAGAGCGTGTAGGGAATGCCGAGCGCCTGCGCTGCGCGGCAGGCGTAGATCTCGCCGTCGCCATACTGCATTCCGGTCGAGCCGACCGGCGCGAGGATCAGCGGCATCGCGGCGGGCTCGCCGAGGATAGTGGTGTTCAGTTCGCGTTTGGAGACGTCCACAAGGATGCGCTGGCGAAACTTGTACTTCTGCATGTCGCTGATATTGGCGCGCAGGGTTTCTTCCGCATAGGAGCCGCCGTCCACGTAGTCGAAGAAGGGCTTCGGCACGCGGCGCTTGTGAATCTGCCGCAGGTCCTCGATGCAGGTAATGTTCTTCATGGACGCATCCTCACGTCATTGAATTTATTATTGAGACGATCATCTATCATGGTTGAGGCGCGCGCAAACAGCCGCCCGCCCGGGAGATCGTCATGACCACGAAAAAGGCTGATCCGGAAGCCGTCAAAAAGGCTGAAGCCGAAAAGCGCAAGCTGGACGAAGAGCTGGATGAAGCCTTGAGGGACACCTTCCCCGCCTCCGACCCGGTCAAGCTGACCCAGCCGGACCAGCACGTCGAGCCCGACGCCGAAAAGTGAGCGGCCAGCCGCGCTGATCTGTGCCGGAACATGGGTCGTCGCCGGACGTTTGACCCCGCGAACCCACGCAGGAGCAGATCATGGCCGGCGCCGACACCAAGCCGAAAAACGACAACAAGCCGAAAGACCCGGAGAAAAAGAAGCTCGACGATGCCCTTGAGAAGGGGCTGGAGGAATCATTTCCGGGCTCCGATCCGGTGAATGTCACCCAGCCGCCGCCGTCCAGGCACGATCAGGACATCAAGCGGAAGAGTTGATCTGTATTATATTACCAGCAATGGCCGATCGGCTGCAGTCACTGGTCCGACATCGGAATCAGAAAAGGGCGCTCCGCGGAACGGAGCGCCCTTTTTCGTGTGATGCGTCGCATCAGAAGCGATAATTCGCGCCCATGCGCACAAGGTCAAACTTGAGGTCGATGGGAGTGACCTCATTGGCGAAGGGAATGCCTCTAACGGTATTCTGACTTCCAAGATCGACGTGCAGATATTCGAGCTTTAGGCTCCATGCTTCGCGCACGGCAAATTCGATCCCGCCGCCGATCGCCCATCCGGTATGTGTTGCCGTGCCTCCGGCCCCGTTCCCTGTTGTGATATCCGTAAACTGATAGGCGTTTCGTCCGAAGGCAAAGCCGCCAGTGACATAAGGCAGTACGCTGTTGAATGCGAAACCGGCGCGTGCCCGCGCTGTCCCGAACCAGTCCAATGTATTCGAAGCGGTGACCGTTGTGCCCGGAAGGATTTCGCTTCCCTTGACGTCGGCATATTGGATGTCTGCTTCCAGTCCGAAAACTGCCGCGCCTGTCTGCCAGTTGAATCCGATCTGCCCGCCGCCGATGAAGCCGTCATAGGTGGATGTCACTGCGGGACCGTTGAACGGCAGCGCGGTGTGGGCATCGCCGAATGCATAACCTGCATTGAGGCCCGCATAGAAGCCGGACCATGAGGGTACAGACGGCGGAGCCTTGTAAACCGGCGCGAGGTCGGCTGCGCTGGCGAGCGTCGTTCCGGAAAGGGACAGCAGCAGCGCGATCGCCGTCGGGTGTGGTGTGCGTGGAATCATTTGCGGTTCCTGAGAAGAGCTCCGGACGGGAGCAGTCGGAAGCACCCTAAGGCGGATATTGCCGGGACACTTGCACATCGCCGCAACAGATACGGACTGCTGCGCACACGCGGCGCGTTTCCCGTATGTGTGACCTCCGCGCCACGTACATGCGGACGATTGCGCAATCGAGTTGGATTCTTGCGTCATGCGAAACAGCGGCGGACGGCAGTGATAAATTGCCACAGCGGCTTGCTTCAGATTGCGCTTTCAACTCCGCGAACGTCTGGCAATTCTGGGCCCGTCACGAAAAAGGAACGAGCGACATGACGGGAAAGATGCTTTTTTCGTCGGATCAACTGCCAGCCGCTTTTGATGACCGCCAGCGCTTTGGTTTGTGGCGCGATCTGTACTCGGCGCAATACGGCTTGCTTGACTTCACCCGCGCGGAAGACCGGCCTTTCACCGCACGTCTTGAGTTTGCCCAGTTCGGCCCGGTGGCGACCGGATGGTTCGAAGGAGCCCTGATACGCGCGCGCCGGACGCGGCATGAGCTGCGGCGGGATGCGCGCGACGAGTTGTTTCTGTTCTTCAACTGCGGACATTCGCCGATTGAAGTCCATCAGTGCGGCCGCGAGCTTGTGGTGCAGCCGGGCACGTCGGCTCTCCTGAATTACTATGAGCCAGGCGATTGCCGGCACGGGAAAGACCATCTCTGGACGGCGTTCACGGTGGAGCGCCATCGTCTGCGATCCCTCGTGCGCAATGTCGAGGATCTGGTCGCCATGCCTCTGGATTCGCAAAGCGAAGCCATGAAGCATTTGCAGCGCTATGCGCGTTTTCTTTCCGAAGAGGGGACTGCTGGTGATGATCCGGCTCTGGCCGAACACATCGGCAATTCCCTTCTCGATCTGATCGCTCTGGCGATCGGCCCGAATCGCGACGGAATCGAATTGGCGCGGATGCGCGGCTTGCGCGCGGCCCGCCTGCGGACGATCCTCGCGCAGATCGAGGCCCATTTCGACGATCCGGAATTTTCGCTGGATTCGATCGTGAGACAGCAGCGGCTTTCAGCCCGTTACGTGCAGACTCTCCTGCAGGACAGCGGATGCGGTTTCACCGAGCGTGTCGCTGAATTGCGGTTGCAGAAGGCGCGGCGCATGCTGACCGACATCCGGCACGAGCAGATGGGGATTGGGGATATCGCCGGTGCCTGCGGGTTTACTGACGCGGCTTATTTCACCCGCCGCTTTCGTATGCGCTTTGGCATGTCGCCCA
This sequence comes from Afipia birgiae 34632, assembly GCF_000308295.2. Taxonomy (GTDB): domain Bacteria; phylum Pseudomonadota; class Alphaproteobacteria; order Rhizobiales; family Xanthobacteraceae; genus Afipia; species Afipia birgiae. Next base: position 780,769 of record NZ_HG326654.1, on the reverse strand, counting down.
CCGCTTTCCGGGGAGCATCTGTCTCTCATGAAGGAATGGAAATATAAAACTCTATTCTTATCAATTAGATACGTCGAATTCCGTATCTGGCCCGGCGGTAATGATTCATCATATTATTTGAAGGATTCCCGCCCGCAGAGGCTTTATAATCTGCTCTCCGCTATAATGGGGCGTTCGCCAGAGCCAAACAGGTGCTTTACGGGGACCTGGCCGGAGACGCGGCGGAGCGGGGGAATTCATGGTGCGCAAATATTTCGGGACCGACGGCATTCGTGGCCGCGCCAATGGTCTGATCACGCCTGAGCTGGCTCTCAAGGTCGGGCAGGCGGCCGGGCTGGTGTTTCAGCGCGGCGACCATCGTCATCGCGTGGTGATCGGCAAGGACACCCGCCTGTCGGGTTACATGATCGAGAACGCCATGGTGGCGGGCTTCACCTCGGTGGGCATGGACGTGCTGCTGCTCGGCCCGATGCCGACGCCGGCCGTCGCTATGCTGACCAAGTCGATGCGCGCCGATCTCGGCGTGATGATTTCAGCGTCGCACAATCTGTTCGACGACAACGGCATCAAGCTGTTCGGCCCTGCCGGTTTCAAGCTGTCCGACGATGTCGAAACGCAGATCGAACAGTTGATGGACGAGAACCTCGACAAGCGGCTCGCCCAGAGCGCCAGTCTCGGCCGCGCCCGCCGCATCGACGGCGTCCATGACCGCTACATCGAATTTGCCAAGCGCACCCTGCCGCGCGATCTCAGCCTCGACGGCCTTCGCGTCGTGGTCGATTGCGCCAACGGTGCAGCCTACAAGGTGGTGCCGGAAGCGCTGTGGGAATTGGGAGCTGATGTTATCTCCATCGGCGTCGAGCCGGATGGTTTCAACATCAACAAGGATTGCGGTTCGACCTCGCCGGAAGCGCTGTCGCGCAAGGTGCGCGAGATGCGTGCCGACATCGGCATCGCGCTCGATGGCGACGCCGATCGCGTCATCATCGTCGACGAGCGCGGCCATGTGGTCGATGGCGACCAGCTTCTCGCGGTGATCGCGCAGAGCTGGAAGGACGATGGACGGCTGGCCAAGCCCGGCATCGTCGCCACCGTGATGTCCAATCTCGGTCTGGAACGCTATCTGAAGGAGCAGGGCATCGAACTGCTGCGCACGCCGGTCGGCGACCGTTACGTGCTCGAGCAGATGCTGAAGGGTGGCTACAACCTCGGCGGCGAACCGTCGGGTCACATCATTATGTCCGACTTCGCGACCACGGGCGACGGCTTCGTTGCAGCGCTTCAGGTTCTGGCCGTGGTCCAGCGCCTGGGCCGTCCGGTCTCGGAAGTCTGCCACCGCTTCGAGCCGATGCCGCAGATCCTCAAAAACGTGCGCTACCGCAACGGCAAGCCGCTCGACAATCCGACGGTCAAGTCCGCGATCGTCGATGCCGAGAAACGCCTGAACGGCTGCGGCCGTCTGCTGATCCGCCCAAGCGGGACCGAGCCGGTCATCCGCGTGATGGGCGAGGGCGACAACCGCGACCTCGTCGAGGAAGCCGTCGACATGATCGTCTCGGCCCTGGGAACGGCATCGGCGGCGGCGTAAAACCCGATGTCGTCCCGGCGAATGCCGGGACCCACACTCCCTGTCGGTGTTGTGTTGCGAAAGGATGTCCAAATCACGTGGCCCAATTGAGGGCTTCGTGGTTATGGGTCCCGGCATTCGCCGGGACGACGCAGGCCTTTTCCCGCCGCAGTCTCGCCAATCCGGCACATCAGCCATGGTCAATCGCGACTGGTGGGATTGCCGCTGGATTTGTATTTCGTGGTGCATTCGATTTTGAATTTGCCGGGAAGCTGCCGTGAACAAGCCCGTTATTTTGTCTGAAGACACCCTTGTTGCACCTATCGTCGTGGATGCACCGGCGGCGCCGGCGCCGGCCGCGCCTGCTTTCGCCGTCATCGGCGCCATCAGCTTCTCGCATCTCCTCAACGACCTGATGCAGTCGCTGATCCCGTCGGTCTATCCGATCCTGAAGGACAACTACGCGCTCGACTTCGGCCAGATCGGCATGATCACGCTGGCCTTCATGTTCACGTCGTCGCTGTTGCAGCCGGTGATCGGCGCCTACACCGACAAGTATCCGAAGCCGTTCTCGCTCGCGCTCGGCATGGGCTTCACCTTTGCGGGATTGATCCTGCTCAGCGTCGCGCATCATTACTGGGTGATCCTGCTGGCCGCCGGCCTTGTCGGCACCGGCTCCGCCGTCTTCCATCCGGAATCCTCACGCATCGCGCGCATGGCGTCTGGCGGCCGCGTCGGCATGGCGCAATCGGTGTTTCAGGTCGGCGGCAATCTGGGCACGGCGATCGGCCCTGTGCTCGCGGCGCTGATCATCGTGCCGTTCGGGCAGGGCAGCATCGCGTGGTTCTCGCTGGTCGCGGCGCTCGCGATCGTTGTGCTGTGGCAGATCGGGCGCTGGTACGAGCCGCGCATCGCGCAGCGCAAGGGCGCTCATACGTCCCTGCCGGAAGACGGGCCGTCTTCGGCGCGCACCATGGTCGCGCTCACCGTGCTGATGGTGCTGCTGTTTTCGAAGACGTTCTACACCGCGAGCATCGGCAGCTATTACACCTTCTTTCTGATGCAAAAATTTGGTGTCAGCACCCAGGCGTCTCAGATTTATCTGTTCCTGTTTCTGGGCGCGAGCGCGGTCGGCGTATTCTTCGGCGGTCCGCTCGGTGATCGCTTCGGCCGCAAGTACGTGATCTGGTTTTCGATCATCGGTGCGCTGCCGTTCACGCTGGCGCTGCCCTACGTCGATCTCTACTGGAATGCGGTGCTGAGCATCGTGATCGGCTTCATCATCTCGTCGGCGACGCCCGCGATCATCGTCTATGCGCAGGAGCTGATGCCGCACCGCCTCGGCATGATCTCCGGACTGTTCTACGGCATGGCGTTCGGTTTCGGCGGCATCGGCGCCGCGGTGCTCGGTCAGGTCGCGGACTGGAAGGACATCAACTTCGTCTATCAGGTCTGCGCATTCCTGCCGGCGATCGGTTTGCTCGCAATCTTCCTGCCGCAGATGAAACGCCGCAAGCTCTGACGCTCGCTTCGTCATTGCGAGCGAAGCGAAGCAATCCAGTCTTTGTCACAGATTCTGGATTGCTTCGTCGCAAGTGCTCCTCGCAATGACGAATGCAAGTCGTGACCATGTGGCCATGGCCGTCACTTCGTCAGCATCTCTGACTCACCCATCAACACATCATTAGGATTTGTGGCGCGCGCCGCCGCGCGCGTTGTGTAAACGTTTACCGTCTTGCTTAAGCCAGATTAAAAATCGCGGTTAAGAATTAGGGTTAAGTGCCGCTTAAGCATTTGATGGCATCGTCCGGCCATGAGTTTTGTGAGTGAGGACTTGCGTTTGCCTCACCGGACGAAAGGACCGGACCCAATGCGTACTCTGAAGAATTTGCTTGCCGCAGGAGCGGCGTCATTGCTTTCCTCGGCGGCCTTCGCTGCCGATCTCCCGATGCCGCCGCCCTACATTCCGCCTCCGGTCGAAGATTTCGGCGGATGGTATCTGCGCGGCGATATCGGATTCAGCAATCAGAAGGTGAAGCGCTTCGAGATGGGCGACAACCGCAACGCGCGGGACCTTCTCTCACTCAATCAGACGGGCTCGTTCGATACCGCGGGTATCTACCAGATCGGCATCGGCTACCAGTTCAATAACTGGCTGCGCGGTGACATCACCGGTCAATACCGTGGCAATTCGAACTTCAAGGGCACCGATCTCATAACCTTCCCTGCGGGCGGCGGTCTCATTGGCGACGGCGTGAACAACTACACCGGCACCAAGTCCGAGTGGGTGGTGATGGCCAATGGCTATGTCGATCTTGGCACTTGGTGGAGCGTGACGCCGTTCATCGGCGCCGGCGTCGGCATGGCCCGCGTCAGTATCGCGGACTACACGGATAACGGTGCGATCAATATTGGCTATGCCGGCGGTGTGCCCTTCTTCGGCGGCCCGTTTGCGAGTTATGCCAGCGCGCCTGCTGCATCCAAGTGGAACTTCGCATGGGCCGCTCACGCTGGTCTGGCCTACAAGGTCAATCCGGCGATGACCATCGAACTCGGTTACAGCTACATGAATCTCGGCGACGGCACCACCGGAGCGGTCTCGACCTATGATGGTTTCACCCGAGGCGTTCCCATGCAGTTCAAGGAAATCACCTCGCACGATCTGAAGTTCGGCGTGCGCTGGGCGCTCGATCCGGCTCCGGTTTACGCGCCGCCGATGCCTCCGCTCATGCGCAAGGGCTGATCGGAATTTTTCTTCTTCCCTCCGGAACAACTTCAACGGCGCGGATCTTTCCGCGCCGTTTTCTTTTTGGCGCGGCGCGCCGTTTCTTTTGTGCGAAGCGTGCGGCGGGAACGATTGATTAAGGTTAACGCGGCATCATCGAACGTAGTTAAGCGTTTATGACGGAGTTCGTGATGCGTCGAATTGTTTTGGCGATGGCTCTGGTTACGGCGGCGCACGGCGCGCATGCCGCGGACTTGCCCGACCTGACCGATCTCCCGGTCCTGCGCGGAGGCTTTCGCGACGGAGTGATCCCGCGATGGCAGGGCTTCTACGTCGGCGGACAGGCGGGGACCGGTTCGTCGGATATGAATTTCGCCGGCACGACGCAGGATATCGTAGCCAAACTTCTGGTGAATACCGCGATCGAAAACGTTGGCCGGGTTTCCGAGTGGCCGGTCATGGGCAGGAAATCGCAGCGGGGCGATGGCGTCGGCGGTTTCGTCGGCTACAACTCGCAGTGGGATGACGTCGTGCTTGGCATTGAAGCCAATTACATGCATGGCAATTTCGGCGGTAGCGATTCAGGCACGATGTCGCGGTTCTTCGTTGCGGGAGGTTCTACCAACTTCGTGGACTATTCCGCCAAGTCGAGTTTCACGATCAAGGACATGGGATCGATCCGCGCGCGCGCCGGATACGCCTGGGGCAGTTTCCTGCCCTATGCGTTCGGCGGTGTTTCGCTCGGCCGGGCCGACGTCTTTAAGAGTGCGACCGTTTCGGGCACGCAAGTGCAAATTGCTCCTCCAAACACTGTTGTTCCTTTCTCGGTCAGTCAGACCGAAGGCCAGAGCAATCGCTTCATCTACGGTTATGCAGCGGGTCTCGGTGTCGATGTGATGCTCGCCGGCGGCCTGTTCATGCGCGGCGAGTGGGAGTATCTCAAGTTCGTCGGCCCCATCGATACCAGCATCAATACCGTGCGCGGCGGTCTCGGCTACCGGTTCTGATTGATCCGTCGTCTGCAATTTTTTCTTGCGCAATTCCTGCGGTTCCTGTCGTTGACAGGGGCCGTATCGCCTGTTGTGCTGTCGTTCGTCTCAAGGCGGCGGCCATCGGGAAGGTGCGGTCATGAAAATCTATGGTGACCTGAAATCCGGTAATTGCCTGAAGGTGAAATGGGTGTGTGACAGGCTTTCGCGCCGCTACACCTGGGTCGAGATCGATACCCTGAAGAATGAAAGCCGCACGCCGGAGTTTCTCAAGCTCAACGGGGCGGGGCAGGTGCCTGTGCTCGAGCTCGACGACGGGCGCACGCTGGCGCAATCCAACGCCATCATCCGTTATCTGGCGCGCGGCACCGATCTGATCCCCGCAGAGGCCTTTCTCGCGGCGAAAATGGACGAGTGGCTGTTCTGGGAACAGTACAGCCATGAGCCTTACCTCGCGGTTTGCCGCTTCCAGATGTTCTACCTCGGCCAGTCGCAGGGCGACCTTGATCCCGAGAAGGTCAAACGCGGTTACTTCGCGCTGGCGCGAATGGAGCATCAGCTTCACGACACACGGTTTCTGGTCGGCGACGCGCTGTCGCTCGCGGACGTGGCGCTGCTGGCCTATACCCGCGTCGCCCATGAAGGCGGCTTTCACCTCGACGGCTATGCCTCGGTGCGGCGCTGGGTTGCGGATTCCGAGAAGGTGCTGGGGCTTTGATCCTTTATTACCTCGCCCGTTTACGGGGAGAGGGAGCCGCTTCGTCACTGCTGCTTGTCCCGTTGCATCCCAGCCTTGTGAACGGGGAAGGGCGAAGTTTCTTGACGAAAACAGGAAGCTCCCATATTGACGGCGGCGGGACACCTCCCCCCAACGGGAGGCTCACTATCTGGAAGGATAGACGATGACTGTAGCGAAGCCCGCTTCGCGGCCTAACGTGCCGCATTTTTCGTCCGGCCCCTGCGCCAAGCGCCCCGGCTGGAACCCCCAAAATCTCAAGGACGCAGCGCTCGGCCGTTCGCATCGCGCGAAGGTCGGCAAGGCCAAGCTCAAGCTCGCGATCGAACTGACGCGCGAAGTGCTTGAAGTTCCCGCCGACTACAAGATCGGCATCGTGCCGGCGTCCGACACCGGCGCCGTCGAGATGGCGCTGTGGTCGCTGCTCGGGCCGCGCCCCGTCACCACCATTGCATGGGAATCCTTCGGCGAAGGCTGGGTCAGCGACATCGTCAAGGAATTGAAGCTCAAGGACGTCGTCAAGCTCCACGCGGGCTACGGCGAGATTCCGGATCTGTCGAAAGCCGACAAGAACTCGGACATCGTGTTCACCTGGAACGGCACCACCTCCGGCGTGCGGGTTCCGAACGCCGACTGGATCCGCGACGACCGCGAAGGTCTGACGATCTGCGACGCTACCTCCGCCGCGTTCGCGCAGCCGCTCGACTGGCCGAAGCTCGATGTCGTGACCTTCTCCTGGCAGAAGGCGCTGGGCGGCGAGGCTGCGCACGGCATGTTGATCCTGTCGCCGCGCGCTGTCGCCCGGCTCGAGAGCTATACGCCGCCGTGGCCGCTGCCGAAGATCTTCCGCATGACCAAGGGCGGCAAGCTCAATGCCGGCATCTTCGAGGGCGAAACCATCAACACGCCGTCGATGCTCTGCGTCGAGGACTATCTCGATGCGTTGAACTGGGCCAAGTCTGTTGGCGGTCTCAAGGCGCTGATCGCGCGCGCCGATGCCAGCACCAAGGTGCTGGCGGACTGGAAGGCCAGGACGCCGTGGGTGGATTTCCTCGCGGCCGATCCGGCAATCCGCTCCAACACCTCGGTGTGCATGAAGGTCGTCGATCCGGCGATCACGGCGCTGTCCGCCGATGCGCAGGCGGATTTCGCCAAGAAGCTCGTCGCTGCGGTCGAGAAAGAAGGCGCCGGTTACGACTTCGCGCATTATCGCGATGCGCCTGCGGGTCTTCGCATCTGGTGCGGCGCGACGGTTGAGGCCAGGGACGTCGAGGTCCTGACGCAGTGGATCGACTGGGCGTTCGCCGAGACCAAGGCTTCGCTCGCCAAGGCGGCGTGATTTTCCAAAGATGACGTCTCCCTCTCCCATAATGGGGGAGGGGTTCTCCGCTTCGGAGGCCCTCATGATCTCGCGCATCTGGCATGGTTGGACCACGCCCGCGAACGCAGACGTTTACGAACGTCTGCTGCGGACGGAAATCTTCCCCGGGATTCTCGCGCGCAAGGTCGCGGGCTTCCACGACATTCAGCTTCTGCGGCGTGATGCCGGCGTGGAGGTCGAGTTCGTCACCATCATGACGTTCGAGACGCTCGACGCGGTGATCGCCTTCGCCGGGCCGAACTACGAAGAAGGCGTCGTGCCTGACAAGGCGCGTGCCGTGCTGTCGCGCTTCGACGCGACATCCCAACACTACGAAATCATCGAGACGCGGCAGAACCGGCCGCGCCCCCCAAATTTCTGATTGGAGCTTCCATGTCCAAACCCAAAGTACTCATTTCCGATGCGTTGTCTCCTGCCGCGGTGCAGATCTTCAAGGATCGCGGCGTCGAGGTCGATTTCCAGCCGGATCTCGGCAAGGACAAGGACAAGCTCGCCGGGATTATCGGCAACTATGACGGCCTCGCGATCCGCTCCGCCACCAAGGCGACGGCGAAGATCCTCGAGAAGGCGACAAGGTTGAAGGTGATCGGCCGCGCCGGCATCGGCGTCGACAACGTCGAGATCCCGGCCGCCACGGCCAAGGGCATCATCGTGATGAACACGCCGTTCGGAAATTCGATCACCACCGCTGAACATGCCATCACGCTGATGCTGGCGCTGGCCCGCGAAATTCCCGCCGCCGATGCCTCGACCCAGGCCGGCAAGTGGGAAAAGAACCGCTTTATGGGCGTCGAGATCACCGCCAAGACCCTCGGCGTGATCGGCGCCGGCAACATCGGCTCGATCGTCGCCGACCGCGCGCTTGGGCTGCGCATGAAGGTCATCGCGTTCGATCCGTTCCTGTCGCCGGAGCGCGCCAAGGACATCGGCGTCGAGAAGGTCGAGCTTGAGGATCTGTTCAAGCGCGCCGACTTCATCACGCTGCACACCCCGCTGACCGACAAGACCAAGAACATCATCGATGCGGCCTCGCTCGCCAAGATGAAGAAGGGCGTGCGCATCATCAATTGCGCGCGCGGCGGTCTGGTCGATGAGCAGGCGCTGGTCGATGCGCTGAATTCCAAGCAGGTCGCGGGCGCCGCCTTCGACGTGTTCGTGGAGGAGCCGGCCAAGACCAACGTGCTGTTCGGTCATCCCAACGTCATCTGCACGCCGCATCTGGGCGCATCCACTACGGAAGCGCAGGAAAACGTCGCGTTGCAGGTCGCCGAACAGATGTCGGATTACCTTTTGACTGGCGCGATCTCCAACGCCGTCAACTTCCCCTCGATCACGGCGGAGGAAGCGCCGAAGCTGAAGCCCTTTATTGAACTGGCCGAAAAGCTCGGCTCATTCGCGGGCCAGCTGACCGAGACCGGCATCGCCAAGGTCACGATCACCTATGAAGGCGTGGTCGCGGACATGAAGATCAAGGCGCTGACCTCGGCGGCGCTGACCGGGCTGCTGCGGCCGATGCTGGGCGACGTCAACGTCGTTTCCGCGCCGGTGGTGGCGAAGGAGCGCGGCATGGTGGTGGATGAGGTGACTCGTGCCGCACGGAGCGACTATGAAAGCCTGATCACGGTCACCGTTACGACCGAACGGCAGGAGCGGTCGGTGTCCGGCACGGTCTATCACGACGGAAAGCCGCGCCTCGTGGACATCAAGGGCATCCGCGTCGATGCGGAGTTCGGCAAGTCGATGATCTACATCACCAACGAGGACAAGCCGGGTTTCATCGGCAAGTTCGCCTCGCTGCTCGGCGACGCCAAGATCAACATCGCGACCTTCCATCTCGGCCGTAACGAGCAGGGCGGCGACGCCATCGCGCTGGTCGAAGTCGACGGCGCGGTGCCGGCCGATGTTCTCGCCAAGGTGGCGGCGTTGCCGCAGGTCAAGCAGGCCAAGGTGCTGACCTTTTAGGGCCGAATATCTCCAGCGCCGTCGAAAAGCAGGGCGCCCGCTACGCGGGAGATCGCGCGCAACATCCAGTCGGTGGCGGCGGGATCGACCGAGATCAGCGATCACATCGGCGGCGTCAGCGCGGCGGCCGCCGCGACCGGCACGGCGGTGCGGGCGGCGTAATCTCTCCGCTGAGGAGAGCGATCCTCCGGTGCTGATCCGGAAGCATCGAATACCATCGAACACACAACAGGCGCGGCTGCTGGAAGGCAGCCGCGCCTTTTTGTCTCAGTGTCTCGAATGCCAGCCGTGGGCGCCAGGCGGACGACGGGTAAGAAAGATTCAACAATCTTCCTATAAAGGAAGTGAATTCTTACTTCTTGCTTGTGGCGCGTCCGCGCCAATTTTCCCGGAGAAGCCGCGTGAAATTTTTGAATAACTGGCCCGTTGCCCTGAAGCTGGGCGTTCTGGTGTGCGTCACTCTGATTGGTCTGTGTGCCGCAGGCTTTTTTGCCGCCCGCATGATGCAGAACGAAATGTTCAGCGCGCGGAAGGAGCAGCTCCGTGCGATCGTCGATACTGCCAAGAACATGGCCATCGGATACCAGAAGCAGGTGGATGCCGGGAAGCTGACCAAGGACGCTGCGATCGAGCAGTGGGTCCAGCGGGTCCAGAACATGACTTACGACAACGGCGCGGGCTACATGTTCGTCTACACAATGGAGGGCATTGCGGTTGCGGTGCTCAATCCGAAGCAGATCGGCACCAGCCATCTCGACAATGAGGTGAACGGGCGCAAGTCCACCCGTGAAATGCGCGACGGTGTTGCCGCCAAGGGCGACGTCACGATCCATTACTTTTGGCAGAAGCCGGGCCAGCCCGAACTGGCCCCGAAAGTCTCCTATGCCGCCGGAATTCCCGGCTGGAATATGTTCGTCGGCACCGGCGCATATGTCGACGACCTCGACGCCAAGCTGATGCAGATCGCAATGGCGCTGGGCGCCGCGATCCTTGGTATCGGCGTGATTTCCGGCGCGGTGGCCTGGTTCATCGGCCGCAGCATTACCCGTCCGCTCGGCCAGCTCGGCGCGCGCATGAAGACGCTGGCTGATGGCCGGCTTGAGGAGGAGATACCGGGCATCGGCCGGCGCGACGAGATCGGCGCCATGGCGGAGACGGTGCAGGTGTTCAAGGACAACGCGCTGCGCATGCGTGACCTTGAAAGCACCGACGCCGAGACGCGGAAGCGGGCGGCGGAGGAACGCACGAACGCAATGCATGCGATCGCCCTGGAATTCGAGAGCAGCGTGAACGGTATCGTGCGTTCGGTGGCATCGTCTGCGGCCGGCATGCAGACCACAGCGCAATCGATGACCCATTCGGCGACGGACGCGAGCGCCCGCGCGGCGACCGTGGGATCGGCTTCGGAGAAGGCATCGAACGACGTCGGTACGGTGGCGGCCGCCGCCGAGGAACTGTCCAGTTCGGTCGCGGAAATCTCCCGCCAGGTCAATCAGTCGAATGAGATCGCGAGCAAGGCCGTGGCCGATGCCGAGCGCACCAACGCGACGGTGCAGGTTCTTTCCAGCGGCGCCGAAAAGATCGGCGAGGTGGTGCAGCTCATTCACAGTATCGCAGCGCAGACCAATCTGCTTGCGCTCAACGCCACCATCGAGGCGGCGCGCGCGGGTGAGGCGGGGCGCGGTTTCGCCGTCGTCGCATCGGAAGTGAAGGCGCTGGCCACCCAGACCGCCAAGGCAACCGAAGAGATTTCGGCTCAGGTCGCAGCGATGCAGGCGACGACCAACGATGCGGTGACGTCGATCGGCGGCATCACCGCGACGATCGCGCGCATGAGCGAGATCACGCTGAATATCTCCAGCGCCGTTGAAGAACAGGGCGCCGCTACCCGGGAGATCGCGCGCAACATTCAGTCGGTGGCGGCGGGCTCCGCCGAGATCAGCGATCACATCGGCGGCGTCAGCGCGGCGGCTTCGGCCACCGGCAATGCGGCGTCGGTCGTTCTTACCAGCGCCCGCGATCTCGACCAGCAATCGGGCATGCTGCGCTCGGCGGTGGACGAATTCCTCGGCAAGGTGCGGGCGGCTTAACGGCCGCGTTCGTCTTCTCCCTCCCCCTTGTGGGGAGGGAAGACCGGCATAGCCGGTCAGGGTGGGGGGCCAGCGCCGCCAGTGCTTCTAAAAAATCCCCCACCCGACTGGCCCAAATAAAAGGATTTGGGCCAGCCACCCTCCCCACAAGGGGGAGGGATAAAACTACTGCTTCTCGATCTTGGCTTCGCGGATCAGCTTTTCCCACACCACGAGCTGCTCCTTCAGGAACTTGTCGAAGCTCTCGGGCGTGCCGGAAAATGCCTCCATGCCGCGGCCGGCCAGTTCCTTCTGCATGTCGGGCCGCTCGATCACCTTGCGGATCTCCGCATTCAGCTTCGTCACGATATCCTTCGGCATGTTGGCGGGGCCGAGATAGCCCTGCCATGACGTGATGTCGAAGCCCTTCACGCCGGCTTCGTCCATCGTGGGAAGATTGGGCAACAGCGCGGAACGCTTCATCGTGGTCACCGCCAGCGCCTTCAGTGCATTGGCGTTGACGTGCGGCAGGCCGGTCGGCACGTCCACGAACATCATGGAGACCCGGCCGGCGATCACGTCGGTCAGCGCCGGCGGCGAACTCTTGTAGGGCACGTGAAGCAGATCGATGCCGGCCAGCGTCGCGAAGGTCGCGCCGGAGACAATCGCCGACGAGCTGCCGCTGGCGTAGGAGTACTTGCCGGGATTCGCCTTGGCGAGCGCGACCAGTTCGGCGACCGACTTGGCCGGGATTTCGGGATTGATCACCAGCATGAACGGCAGGTCGCCGGTGCGCGCGATCGGCGTGAAATCCTTGATCGGATCGTACGTCATGTTCTTCAGGAGATACGGATTGGCCGAGTGCGACGTATTGGTCGTGACGAAAATCGTGTAGCCGTCCGGCTCCGAACGCGCGACATAACTCGCCGCGATCGAACCGTTGGCGCCGGGTTTGTTATCGATCACGATGTTGGCGCCGAGCCCGGTGGCGAGTTCCTTCGAGATCAGGCGCGTGGTGCTGTCGGTGCCGCTTCCCGCCGCGAACGGCAGCACCAGCGTGATGTTCTTGCCCGGCGCGGGCCAGGCCGTCTGCGCGGACGACGGTCCGGCAGCCAGAGCGCCTGCGGCAACCGCGAGCGCCGCGGCCATTGGCGAAATCGTTGATTTCAGAAAGTTCATTGATGGTGTCTCCGCCCTGTCGATTCTTTATGCGCCGATCGTCAGGTCATCGGTGACCTGCGCCGTTCGCTTGGGGCAGAGATTGCGCGAAGTCCTGGCGAATTGCCAGTCAGTGGTCCGATTCTAACATTCGCACCCCGTTTCAGCAGGCATTCCTGCAAATGTTAGAATCAAAGGACCACTGGCAAATATAAGTTTCTAGTGGAGTTTTGGATTTGACATTCGCTTGAGGACTCGCTGCCGGGGGGGGGCGTGAATGTCAAATCCACTCCACTAGGAAGCGGGACGTTTCCCGGCCGATCCGCGCCGCGATGCGGTGAAAATACCCGCCAGCACCAGCACGTAGCCCACCAGATGAAACAGCTCCGGCTTTTCGCCGAGCAGCACGATCGCCATCACCGAGCCGAACACCGGCACCAGATGGAAGAACGGCGCGGCGCGGTTAGGTCCGATCAGTTCGATGCCGCGGTTGAAGAAGATGTAGGCCAGCGTCGAGGGAAACAGCACGACGAACACGACCGTCGATATTGTGAGCGTATCAAATTTCAAATGATCGCCGGTGGAGATTTCCCATCCCACCAGCGGCACCAGCATCACCGCGCCCATGCCGGTGGTGAAGGCGATCAGCGACAGCGGATTGATCCTCGGACGTTTCGGCATCAGGGCGGAGTACAGCCCGAACACGAACAGCGCGGCGGCGAAACTGATGTCGCCGGCGTTGACCTGGATCGCTGCCAGCGCGGCGAGATCTCCGCGCAGGACGATGACAAGCACACCGAGCAGCGAGACGAGGATGCCGGCCGCCTGCATCCATGACAGCCTCACGCCGAACAGCATCAGCGACCACAGCGCGACGAACAGCGGCCCCGACGACTGGATCAGCAGCGCGTTCAGGGCCTGGGTGTGTTGCAGGCCCCAGTACGACAGCGCGTTGTTGAACGCGAAGCCGGTAAACGCGAGCAGCAGCAACAGCGGCAGGTTCTTTCGGATCACCGGCCAGTCGCGCACGAGGTAGGGCCAGGCGAAAGGAACGAGTACAAGAAATGTCCCGGCCCAGCGGCTGAATGTGAGGGCGAATGGCGGCACATGACCCGCGACGAAACGGCCGAGCACGATGTTCATCGCCCAGAACAGCGACATCAGGCTGAGCATCAAATAGGGCTGATTGAAAAGCCAACTGGCCGGCGAGGGCTTGCGCAAGGGCGGATCGGCGACGGTCATGGGGCTTTGGGAAAGAGGGTGCGTCAAGTTGTGCCGATATTTCGCACCGTCACAACCGCCAATCCCGGATTGCTCCATTGCACCATGCGGGCAACGCGCGAATTGGCGCTTGCCTGCATCGCCTTGCCATTGCGAGCGAAGCAGCAATCCCGACAGGCGCCGTCAAGCGAAGGCCAGGTGGGCCTTCCTCGCTCCCCCCTCAACCAGGAGTGAAAACTCCGCAGTTTGACGGGAGAACGCCGTGCGAGGCTGTTTATGTCGGTGGCGAATTGGAGACTTTGCAAGGATGGCTGGGGCTATCCAGAATTATTTGGGGATATCAATGGTTTGCACCCCATTCGGCGCGAGCATCGATACCCGTTGGCGCTTGCGTCCCCTGCGCGCATCCGTTATCCGGTGACATGCCTCGCTAGCGCGCCACCCAAGCTGCAAGGCGCTGGAATTCTGCCGGCTGGAATTCGAGCGGATTTGCGGGTTGCGGGAGAATGTCTGGAAATGGCTAACGTTGTTGTCGTCGGCGCCCAGTGGGGCGACGAAGGGAAAGGCAAGATCGTCGACTGGTTGTCGGAGCAAGCCGACATCGTCGTTCGCTTTCAGGGCGGCCACAATGCCGGCCATACGCTCGTCATCAACGGCAAGACCTACAAGCTCGCGCTGCTCCCCTCGGGCGTGCTGCGGCCGTCGAAGCTGTCGGTCATCGGCAACGGCGTGGTGTTCGACCCGCAAGCCTTTCTCGCCGAACTCGACAAGCTCCGCAGCCAGGACGTGTCCATCACGCGCGACAATCTGCGCATCGCCGAGAACGTCACGCTGATCCTGCCGCTGCATCGCGAACTGGATTCGGTGCGGGAGAACGCCAGCAAGGCTAACGCCATCGGCACCACCCAGCGCGGCATCGGCCCGGCCTATGAAGACAAGGTCGGCCGCCGGGCGATCCGGCTGATGGATCTCGCCGACCCCGATACGTTGCCGCACAAGATCGACCGCCTGCTGACACATCACAACGCGCTGCGTCGCGGCCTGAACCTGCCCGAGATCGATGGCAAAGACGTCCTGTCCGAGTTGATGGCGGTTGCGCCGCAGGTGCTGCCGTTCGCGGATTCGGTGTGGAACCTGCTCGACCACAAGCGCCGCGAAGGCAAGCGCATCCTGTTCGAGGGCGCGCAGGGCGCGCTGCTCGATGTCGATCACGGCACCTATCCCTACGTCACCTCGTCCAACACCGTGGCGGCGCAGGCCGCGACCGGCACCGGCATGGGCCCGAGTTCGGTCGGTTATGTGCTCGGCATCTGCAAGGCCTATACGACTCGCGTCGGGCAAGGCCCGTTCCCGACCGAACTGACCAACGAGATCGGCGAACTGATCGGCCAGCGCGGCAAGGAATTCGGCGTCAACACGGGACGCAAGCGCCGCTGCGGCTGGTTCGATGCCGTGCTGGTGCGGCAGACGGCCCGGACCTGCGGCATTCATGGTCTCGCGCTGACCAAGCTCGACATCCTCGACGGCTTCGATGAGATCCAGGTCTGTGTCGGCTATACGCTCGACGGCAAGGAGATCGATCATCTGCCGGCCGGTGAGGGCGCCCAGGCGCGCGTCGTGCCGATCTATGAAACCATCGAAGGCTGGAAAGAGCCGACGGCCAACGCCCGGTCGTGGGCGGATCTGCCGGCGCAAGCCATCAAGTATGTTCGCCGGGTCGAGGAATTGGTCGGCTGCCCGATTGCGCTGCTTTCCACCAGCCCGGAACGCGAGGATACTATCCTCGTGCAAAACCCGTTTGAGGCATAAGCGTGGCCCCGAAAAGTGGGACCCGGTTTTCGGATCGGGCCGTGCTTGCGCAAAAGATCGCCTGTAGCGTGTTGACTGTGTTCTGTTGATTGACGTTTTTTAAGTACAGGGTTCGGGGAGAATCCTGCAAACTGGACCAGAATGGCTGATTACTATCCGCTCATAGCCCGTGCCATCGCCGGACTGGACCCCAGTGCTCCCGGCGAACAACGTCGTGCGCTCTATGAGCGCGCACGGACGGCCCTGATTTCCCAGCTGCGCGGCGTGCAGCCCGCATTGAGTGAAGCCGAAATCACCCGTGAGCGGCTGGCGCTCGAAGATGCGGTGCGCCGGGTCGAAGCCGATGCCGCCCGTCGTGCCGCCGCGCTTCAGTCCAATGGACCGCCGCGCGATC
>NZ_HG326654.1:713789-764634 GCF_000308295.2 Afipia birgiae 34632 | reverse complement strand
CGGCCCGAGACGAATGGAACGCCTGAGCAGCGTTCGCCCCGCAACCTGCGCGGTGATGAGCCGCCGCCGCTGACCCGCGGTCAGCCGCCGGTCCAGCAGGGCCTGCCGTCGTCGATGCGTGACGTCCGCGCGCGCGATCAGCGCAGCGACGACACCCGCATGCTCGACGAATTCACGGAAGGTGCACGCGCGCCACGCCGCGGTCCGCAGGGCTCCGGCATGCGCGATGTCGTCGCGGATGCCAACGACCTCGGCAGCGCCACCCGTTCGGCGCGCCGCAGCCAGGCGCAGGATTTCCCCGATCAGCGCGGCCCGGCGCCCTACAGCTACGATGAATCCGCCGAAGAGGCCGGACGCTATCAGCCGAATGACCGGCCGCGCGCGCGCATTCAATCGCGTGACGAGCCCGAGACGGCCAAGCGCGGATTTCCGCTAAAGACAGCCATCGCGGTCTGTGTTGGCATCATCGCCATCGGCGGCGCGATCTGGGGCGGGCCGAAAGCCTATTCGCTGATCAAGTCGCTGACCACAAAGCCTGCACAGCAACAGACCGACACCGCGCCGAAGGATGCGTCGGGAACGCGGCCGAAGATCACCGATCGGGTCGGCCAGCCCGGCTCGCAACAGATTGCGCCGGTGGCGCAGCGCGTGGTGCTCTACGATGAGGACCCCTCGGCGCCGCAGGGCAAGCAGTATGTCGGCTCGGTGATCTGGCGCACGGAATCCGTCAAGGTGCCCGCCGGCCAGCCGCCGGATATCGGCGTGCGTGCCGACATCGATATTCCGGAACGCAAGATCAAGATGTCGCTCTCGATCCGCCGCAACACCGACGCGTCGCTGCCGGCGAGCCATACCGCCGAGCTGACCTTCGTGCTGCCGCCGGACTTCGGTACCACCATCGCCAACGTGCCGGGCGTGTTGATGAAGTCCAACGAGCAGGCGCGCGGTACTCCGCTGGCCGGGCTCGCGGTGAAGGTGACCGACGGCTTCTTCCTGGTGGGGCTGTCGAATGTCGAAGCCGACAAGGCGCGCAACCTGCAGCTTCTGAAGGAGCGGTCGTGGTTCGATATTCCGCTGGTCTACGCCAACCAGCGCCGTTCGATCATCGCCATCGAGAAGGGCGCGCCGGGCGAGCGCGCGTTCAACGAAGCATTCACGGCCTGGGGGCAGTGATCCTATGAAAATAACTCTTGCCGGCTCGCGCCACTTTGGCGTGGAGACGCTGAACATGATGCGCGGTCATGGCATCGAGGTGATCCGCGTTGTGGTCGCCGACGGTGAGGACCGCCTTGCCGCGGCGGGGCGCGCCGCCGGCATCGAGGTCGTGGTGCAAGCGAAGCCGAAGCTGATCGTGGCCTCGGAAATCGCGCCCGGCACCGATCTCATCGTCACAGCGCACAGCCATGCGCTGGTCAGCGAAGGCGCGCTGAAAGCATCCAGGCATGGCGGCATCGGCTATCACCCCTCGTTGCTGCCGCGCCATCGCGGCATCGCCGCGGTGGAGTGGACCATCAAGGAAGGCGACGCGATCGCCGGCGGCACGATCTATCATCTGTCGGAGCGGCTTGATGCCGGTGCGATCGCCGCGCAGGACTGGGTGTTTGTGAAGAAGAACGAGACCGCGCGCGAACTGTGGGAGCGGGCGCTGGCGCCGCTCGGGCTCAGGCTGCTGGCGCAGGTGATCGATCAGGCCAAGACCAGCGGCAATCTGCCGTCGATGCCGCAGGACGAGCAGTTCGCGACCAATGCGCCGCGGCTCGACAAGGAAACGCCGCACGCCGCGCGGAAAAGCGCGGCGTCGGGGTCGTAGGTTTGTCCGGCGAGTCTGCGTTTATCGGCTGCTAAGCCGTCAGCTTGTCCTGCCGTCATTGCCGGGCTTGACCCGGCAATCCATTTTCTTCGCAAAATTTTTCTCTAGGGCTGGAGTGATGGATCACCGGGGCAGGCCGGGTGATGACAACGGCATGTGTTGCAAGAACCGTGGTCATACCAATCATCACGCCGCGCGGGTCTCGCCGACGCGCACGGCGCTCAAGACAAGATCGTTTGCGTCGGTGACGCCGTCGGCGGCGCGGCGTACGATCGTTTGCGCCATCTTCGCTTTGGTCGCGGGTGTGCGGTTCTCCTGCGCGATCTGTTCGACGGCGATGTCGAGAATTTTTCTCAGCGTAGCGACATAATCCGGATCGAATGTTTCCGGTGGGCGATTGACCATGCGCTTCTCCTCTTCGGGTATTTCAAGGTGTAATTGTAGACTGGTTTTGAAGCTGCGATTGCACCTGCGGCGAGCGAGCGGACCATGCTGCTGCAATGGGGCAGATGTGAGTCAGCATCGCGAATTGCAATGCGCATACAGTGATGTGAATTTGGAAAAGCTCCAGTCACATTTTCTTCAAACATGTAACGATACCGCAGCGCACTTTGACGATTCGAAGCGGGAATCGCACCACATCTTGTGCCGCTGAATAGACAATCCGCGCGCGGCGATGCATGCTTCACACGAACGTCAAAATCGTAAACGCGGACGTGATGCAGCCGGACCGCAGACACAATTCGACCGGACACAATTCAAGGAAACATGATGGCCGACACTCCCGCAGTACTTTCCGATCCGAACTTCGTGCCGATCGAAGGCGTCATGGACGCGCCGATTGTTTTCTTCGAGGTGTGCCCGACGTTCGGCAACAATGGCGGCCTGCTCAACCTGATGCTGGCGACCGGCCTGATCGACTCCGCGCCGCATGGCAAGGTCGCAAGCCGGGTGAAGGCGGTGGCCCATCTGCGCATGACAACCGCGGCCGCGATCAATCTGCGCGACACGCTCAACAGCGCGCTTGCGATGGGCATTCCGGTTCAGAAGCCGGAGGGCCGGGCCAACTGAATCCACGCAGCGATCGCGCATGCGCCTGCTGGTGTTTTGCGAAAGCGACTTGCAAAGGTGATCCATGATGTTCCGCACAACGATGCTCCGGACAATGAGCCAGACGATGATCTTGCAGAAAATGAACCTTCAACCACTGGCGTCCCGGACCGCACGGCGCGGGCTCACGTTGCTGGCGGCTCTTGCTGTTGCCTTGCTGGCGTGGCCGCTGGCGGCGCAGCATGTGACGCCGAGCAAGCCGTTCCTGGAGAAGAACGCGTTCTATCTGCGCTCGGCCGGGTTCCGCATTCAGTTCGCCAATGACGCCGCGGATCAGCGCGCGCTGAAAGCACTGCCGCCGCACCGCTTCGTGGTTCACAAGGCCGGCGGCACGCCGCGGTATGTCTATGCCGATCCCGGCGTGTGCAACTGCATTTTCAGCGGCACGCTCGACAACTACAAATCCTATCTGGACATCCTGCGCCAGCCGCTTCCGGGCGTCGACGACGTGTCGCCGGATTACAAGACGCAGGCGCGCGCGCTGCTGCTGGATTAGCCGATCGACTTCGGCATGACCAACAACGACGACAGCATGTCGGATTATTTCCGGGACTATCTGTAATCTGGTGGTCCCATTCCAGCATTCGCATACCGTTTCACCGGGCATTCTTGCGAATGTTGGAATGGCAGGACCACTAGCAAATATATGTTTCTGGTGGAGTTCTGGATTTGAGGTTCGCGTTGTGAACCCGCTGCAAACGGGTCGCGAATGTCAAATCCACTCCACTGGTACACCTCTTGTGCGCTGCCATAAGCGCGCCGCGCGCCTGGCGCACCTTGTTCGTTGCCGTTTTTGTTTGTTACGCTTGTGTGTTGTTCATCAACACATGCTGACCGCGCGCCAAGTCGCGGCAGCCGGGGAAAAACAAGAGGTAACAGGAAATGGCTTCACGACGCGCCGCGATCGGTCTGATCGCGATGGGCTTTGCTGCATTCCTCTCAACAGGTAGCGCTTTAGCGCAGGATTATCCGACGCGTCCGGTGCGCTGGGTGGTCGGCTATCCGCCGGGCGGCGCGACCGACATTCTCGCGCGCCTGGTCGGTCAGCGGCTGTCGGAACGGCTGGGTCAGCAGTTCATCATCGAGAACAAGCCGGGCGCGGGCAACAACGTCGGCACTGAAGCTGTGGTGAATGCCGATCCCGATGGCTACACGGTGCTGCTGGTCAATCCCGCCAACGGCATCAACGCCTCGCTCTATGCGAAGTTGAGCTTCAACTTCATCCGCGACATCGCGCCGGTGGCGGGTCTCGCGCGGGTGCCGAACGTAATGATTGTGCCGAATGATTTTCCGGCGAAGACGGTGGCGGAATTCGTCGCCTATGCGAAGGCCAATCCCGGCAAGGTCAACATGGCCTCAAGCGGCAACGGCACCTCGATTCATCTCTCGGGTGAATTGTTCAAGGCGATGACCGGCGTCGAGATGCAGCACGTTCCGTATCGCGGCTCCGCGCCCGCTATCACCGATCTGCTGTCAGGACGCGTGCAGGTGATGTTCGACAACATGCCCTCGGCGATTTCGCACATCCGGGCGGGAACGCTGCGGGCGCTGGCGGTGACGACGGAGTCCCGTTCGCCCGAACTGCCGAACATTCCCACCGTCGGCGATACCGTGAAGGGTTATGAAGCCAGCGCGTGGTTCGGCATGGGCGCGCCCGCGAAAACGCCGAAGGAGATCATCGCCAAGCTCAACAAGGAGATCAACGCGATCCTGGCCGAGCCCGAGATGAAAAAGAAGATCGCGGACATGGGCGGCGTGACGCTCACCGGTCCACCGGAGGATTTCGGCAAGATCATCGTGTCCGAAACCGACAAGTGGGAGAAGGTGGTCAAGTTCGCGGGCGCAAGGGTGGAGTAGGGGCGGGTTGAGCGAGTCTGCTCCCTCTCCCCGCTCGCGGGGAGAGGGTCGGGGTGAGGGGCGCGTTCGCAATATGCACGATGAAGCAGCCCCTCGCCCGGATTGCCATAGCGCGTCGCAGACGCGCGTAAACGCGCTTATGGCAATCCGACCTCTCCCCGTAAGAACGGGGCGAGGTGAAGACCTCGTCGTCATTGCGAGCGTAGCGAAGCAATCCATCTTGCAACGAGCAAGAACTGGATTGCTTCGTCGCAAGCGCTCCTCGCAATGACCGACCCCCACCCCGGCGCTTTGCGCCGACCCTCCCCACAAGGGGCGAGAAGAAACGCGAGTCGCGCGTGGCGCCGCATCTCCTATCCCTCCCCTCGATGGGGAGGGTGGCTGGCCGCAGGCCAGTCGGGTGGGGTGATCCTTGAAATCCACCGCCTGTAGCGTGTAAGCTACAGCATGAAGAAAGCCAAACCATTCGATCCCGCCGAGTATCTCGACAGTCCCGAGGTGATCGCGGCATATCTCACTGAAGCATTCGAGACGGAAGATGTCGCCTATATCTCAAAGGCGATTGGTGCGGTCGCGCGGTCGCAGGGGATGACGGCAGTCGCGGAGAAGACGGGTCTCTCTCGCGAGAATCTCTATCGCGCGCTTGGCGGCGATGCGAAGCCCGAGTTCGGCACGGTCATGAAGGTGCTTCATGCGCTCGGATTGAATCTGGTGGCGAAGCCGCAGAAGAAAAAGACGAAGGCGGCGTGAGTTCAGAATCTATAACAGAGGTTCCAACTGTCAGAAGAAACTGGAAGTGCATTGCATGGCTATGACTGCCTATTTTGATGAGAGTGGCACGCACGGAGAAGCGTCACCAGCAGTGATTATGGGCGGCTTCATCGCAACAATCGCTCAATGGGAGACATACCAAGTCGAGATTTCTACTCTGCTGCAAGCGAGCGGTGTTAAAGTCTTTCATGCTGTAGATTTTCGCAGGCGGAAGAATGATTTTAAGAACTGGACACGGGCGCAGAGTGGTCAGTTTAATTCCAAGTTCTTGAAGCTTGCTGATGACCACATGTCTTTTGGACTAGGTAGTATTCTCGCATCCAATACATACAAATCAATTTATCGCGGCGGAAGCGGACGACCGCGCCGTGTTCTTGACAGTCAATATGGTCTTTGCTTCCGCGTGAGTATGTGGCGGGCAATGATATTCATGAAGGAAAGAGAAGATGACTGGCCGTTGAATGTTGTTTTAGAAACGGGACATCGGAACGCCGGTGACGCTATTAGAATTTATGCTGATATTGTCGATAGCTTAATTGCCCGGTACAGGCCGATGCTCGGTGCGATCTCATTTGAATCGAAGGATGCCTGCCTGCCTTTGGCAATGGCGGACTCGTTATCGTACGCAATTTTCAGAAAGGAAGCGGGCTTCTCGACCCACTCCAATCCAGATGTTGCTTCAACCGGTCTTTCAATTCCTCCGTATGTTGTCTCGAAGGTGCCGGTGCGTCGATTAATTATCGATGAGGAAACTCTGGTCGCTCTGCGAAACGAAGTCGAAAGTGGAAAACTTGCTCGCATATCGTTGCCTGATTGACTTGAGTTTTTTTAGGAAAATATTCCTTGACATTCTCCCCACACTAACGCATCCTCTCCCCATCCCGCCTCACTTGAGGGGCGTGTCCTAGGACGCTTCGATGCGCGGGGCGGGATGCGGCGCCTGCGCGCGCGGGAGAGACGTTCTCCCTCGCGTCCGGGAGGCCTCGGGTCATCGTCCGGGCCAACTACGTGGCTCTGCTCGCAATGAGCTGGACGAGGACAGGATGAAGGCGGGCGAAAGCCTGCCGGATCGGGGCGCGTGTCGCGCTCGTCCTGTCCCGGAAGCACGATCCCGGGGACACAAATCGCCGCGGCGGAGCGCCGAAAGGCGATGCGCGTCGCGGATCATCCGCTGCGCGCCACTCCACCCGTGCGCCTTTCGGCGTTCCGCCCCCTCAGTGGGGGCCAGTTTCGGTGAGGCCGCCCACGCGTTCGCGCGGGGACCGCAGCCGCATGCCCAAATCCTTCACCCAGATTTTTGGCGGAGATGTTTGCATGATCACGATGTTCGATCCCGATGACCCGCGCCGCGCGCGCCCGATGGCCGAGATCAAAGCCGAACAGGCCCAGCGCGACTACGACTTCTGTGTCAACATCATGCAGCGCGAGATGTCGGATTATGTGCGCGGCTATCGCACCTGCCGGATCAGTGCCTGCCGTCGTGCGCGGCGCTGCGCAAGCCTGTCGCGCGCTTGCATCGCAACCATGCCGCGAATTCCATTATCCTCATTCGAACAGTCCTGCGCGATCGAGGAGGTGCATCAGGAAATCCTGCGGCGGCGGCGCGAGCGCCGCACCACCTCGTCGTGAGCGCGTGCGAAACGCCCGCACGTCCTTCGCCGGGTCACTTGATCCCGGCGGCCTTGATGAGCTCGGCGCTCGCGATGGTTTCGCGCGCGACCATTGCGTCCATTTCGGCGGGTTTCATCGGCCACGGCTCGACACCGAGTTTTTTCAGGTCGCGCTGCATGTCGGGCGTCGCCAGCACTTTCGTGCCGGTGGCGTAAAGCTTGTCGACGATGTCCTTCGGCGTTTTCGACGGCACGAACACGCCGAACCAGATCGCGGTGTCCGCGCCCTTAAGGCCAACATCGGTCGGGGACGGAACGTCGGGCAGGTCCGCGACACGCTGCGGCGTCGACACCACCAGCGCCCAGACCTGGCCGCTGTTGATCAGCGGCAGCGCGGTGGCGAGCGGGCAGAAATAGAAATCGATGCGGCCGCCGATGATGTCGGTGATGACTTCCGCGCCGCCGCGATACGGAATGTGAGTCGCTTCGATTCCGGCGGCAAGACGGAATTTCTCGGCGCTGATGTGGGTTGCGCTGCCGATTCCGACCGAGCCGAATGTAATGGACGCGTCCTTCGCTTTAGCGGCTGTCTGGAATTCCTGCACGGTTTTCCATGGCTTCGATGGCGATGTGATCATGACGTTCGCGCTGGAGCCGATCATCAATGCCGACGACAGGTCTTTGGTCGCGTCGTAGGTGAGTTCGGTGAAGATTGCCGGCGCGATGGTGATCGCCGAGGAGTGGGCGAGGATGGTGTAGCCATCCGGTTCGGCGCGGGCCACGGTGGCTGTGCCGATGGTGCCTCCGGCTCCGGCGCGGTTCTCGACCACGATCGGCTGCCCCAGTTCCGCCGACAGCCGCTCCAGGAACATGCGCGGGACGACGTCCGTGGCGCTGCCGGCGCCGAACGGAATGGTGGCCTTGATCAGCTTCGATGGCCATGTCTGTGCGCTGGCGGATACGGAGACGAGCAGGCACGTGAAAATCGTCAGCCGCCGAAGGTGCGCCTGCATCAGCCGTCTCGGTTTCATGATCGCTCCTTGTCCTGGTTCCTGCAGCATCTTGCTGACAGCACCTGCTTTGCAAGAACTATTCCGGGGATGGAGTGTTTGGCGGACGTGAGACGGGCGGGGAGTGGCGGCGCCTTTTCTTTCCCTCTCCCCTTGTGGGAGAGGGTGGTTTCGAGCTCAGCGAGAAACCGGGTGAGGGGTCTCTTCGCAGTCGTGGCAACATACCCCCTCACCCCACTTCGCGGCTTTGCCGCTCAGCACCCTCTCCCACAAGGGGAGAGGGGAAAAAGCAACAAAAAAGCCGGCCCGAAGGCCGGCTTTCGTATCCAGTTCGAAGCGCAGGCTTAGTAAGCCGCTTCCAGCGCCGCCTGTTCCTGGCGCGCGACGGTGGTTTTCACCGCCGCCTGCACCTTCTCGAACGCGCGGACCTCGATCTGCCGCACGCGCTCGCGCGACACGCCGAATTCGGCGGCAAGGTCTTCCAGCGTCATCGGCTCTTCAGCCAGACGCCGCGCCTCGAAGATCCGGCGTTCGCGGTCGTTGAGCACGCCCATCGCGCCGGTCAGGGCGCTGCGGCGATGATCGAACTCCTCGCTCTCCGCCATGATGGCTTCCTGGTTGGGCGAGGTATCGACCAGCCAGTCCTGCCATTCGCCGGGTTCGCCGTCGTCACGGATCGGTGCGTTGAGCGACGCGTCGCCGCCGAGGCGGCGGTTCATGTCGATCACGTCCTGCTCGGTGACGCCGAGAGAGGTTGCGATCTGCTTCACCTGTTCGGGACGAAGATCGCCCTCTTCAAGCGCGGAGATCTTGCTCTTCGCCTTGCGCAGGTTGAAGAACAGCTTCTTCTGGTTCGCGGTGGTGCCCATTTTCACGAGCGACCACGAACGCAGGATGTATTCCTGGATCGACGCCTTGATCCACCACATCGCATAGGTGGCCAGACGGAAGCCCTTTTCGGGCTCGAAACGTTTCACCGCCTGCATCAGGCCGACGTTGCCTTCCGAGACGACCTCGGAAATCGGCAGGCCGTAGCCGCGATAGCCCATGGCAATCTTGGCCACGAGCCGCAGATGGCTGGTGACGAGCTGATGCGCCGCATCGCGGTCGTCATGTTCCCGCCAACGCTTGGCCAGCATGTATTCCTGCTGCGGCTCAAGCATCGGGAACTTGCGGATTTCAGTCAGGTAGTGAGCAAGACCGGATTCTCCGTTGAGAACCGGAAGAGTAGCTGCACGGGCCATGTCGCGCCCTCCAAGTTCACGCCCCCGATAGCGGCGGGCGAGGCAGGCCATCCGCTGTGTCAAAGCCGGAAGCTCTGCAATGTTCCGCGCCGGGACGATCCCAGCGCAGGTGCAACATACTCCAAAACCCGAGGGGGAGGGAAGAACAAAACGGGGTCACGAACCCGTGACACGGGTTAAATGTCTGTAACCATGCGGCTTTTTAGCGCATCCCTTTTAGTCTATTCTACGAAGGGCTGCCTCAAGCAGAACCAAATCCTCCGGCAGCGGCGATTCCCAGTGCAAAATCTCTCCGGACACCGGGTGTTCGATTACCAGCAAATATGCATGGAGGGCCTGTCTGCCAAGGGCGGTCAAAGCCGCCTGGCTTTGCGGCCCGAGCTGGCGGGCCTTGGTCTTGAAGCCGGAGCCGTAGACCTCGTCGCCGAGCAGGGGGTGGCCGAAATGGGCGAGGTGGACGCGGATCTGGTGGGTGCGGCCGGTCTCGAGCTGGCAGGCAAGCAGGGAAGCAACCGGCTTGCTATCGCGGCCGTTGAAGGCCTCGATCATCTCCCAGTGGGTGACCGCGTCGCGGCCCCCCTGGCGCACCGCCATCTTGTCCCGCGAATAGGGGTGGCGGTCGATCGGCTGGTCGATGGTGCCGCGTTGCCGGCCGGGCGATCCCCAGGCGAACGCCATATAGCCGCGCCGCATCTCGCCGGTGCGGCCATGGTCGGCGAACTGCGCCGACAGCGACTGGTGGGCGCGGTCGTTCTTGGCCACCACCATCAGGCCGGTGGTATCCTTGTCGAGGCGGTGGACGATGCCCGGCCGTTTCACACCGCCAATGCCGGAAAGGCTTGCGCCGCAATGGGCAATGAGAGCATTGACCAGCGTTCCGGTCTCGTGCCCTGCGGCAGGATGCACCACGAGGTTCTTCGGCTTGTTGATGACGATGATGTCGTCGTCCTCGAACACGATATCGAGTGGGATATTCTCGCCTTCGGGATCGGCGGGGGCGGCGGGCGGTACGTCGATTGTGATCGTATCCCCCGCATTGACATGATAAGCGGGGTCGCGAACCGGGGAGCCGCCGATAGTCACCTGGCCTGCGAGGATCAGCGCCTTGAGGCGCGAGCGCGACAGGTCGGGACTGCGCACGGCGAGCACGCGGTCCAGCCGTCGCGATCCTTCGTCGCCTTCGACCGTGACCTCGTGACGGCTGTTTTCGTTTTCGGAAGAACTGGAAGAGTTTTGCATGTCTGAAACTGTTGCGCCCGAACCGACCCCCGAGCAAGCCGCGCTGATTGCGCGGGTGCGCCGGATGATGGTGATCGCCGGCCTGACCACGGCGGTCGGGGTGGGGGTCCTGCTGGTTGTCATCGGCTACCGCCTTTTCCGCACCGATGGAAGCGTTCAGGTGACGGATGTGACCGCGACCTTGCCGAAGGGCGCGCGGATTGTCTCGACCGCCACCGCTGGCGACCGGCTGGCGGTGACCGTCGATATCGGCGGCGTGACTGAAATCCGCACCTATGACGCGAAGACGTTGAAGCCCGTGGGGCGGCTGAAATTCGCTCTCGAGCCGTAAGCGTTATACGCACCGGGCGTTAACCGTCGTTCCATTCGCTGGCATGCCGGCACAACGATGAGCATGGAGCGGGCGCATATATCAGTTTCGCCGGCTCTCAAGCCTTGCAGGTGCGGCCTTTCGAGGTTATCCCTTCGCTGCGCTTGCTCCCTTCGTCTAGCGGTTAGGACGCGGCCCTCTCAAGGCTGAAACAGGGGTTCGATTCCCCTAGGGAGCGCCACTCAGTACTCATCTGCGAACCCGGAACGGCCCCGTTCCGGCTGGCCAAGACCGCCCTTTCGAGCACGTCTTTGCTGCCTTTGATCCGGATTTGGGCATCGTCGACCTCGACCACGTCGATGAGGGACTGCAGATAGGCCTTGCGGAATGGAATCGATCCGGAGGTGATGTTCTCACGCATGCTGCGACCGAACTGTTCCAGCAGCGCGGGGTCGATCTGGATGGCTTGTGCTGAATGCGATTTGGCACGTTCAAGCGCGGCCTTGGCGCGATCCCGATCGGCCTTCAAGGTGTTGAGACGATCCTTCAGGACGTCGTCCATTTCGGTCATGCCGTCCTCGACCAGTCGATAGAGCCGCTTGAGCTTGTCGTCGGCGTCGGTGACTTCCCGGTGCAAAGCGGTTACGCGAGCATTGACGGCGTCGGCCTTTTCCGAACGCCGCGATGCCAGCGAGGACAAGATCATGGCCAGACGCTCCGGCTGAAACAGCCGTTCGGTCATGTGGGTGGTGACGAGATTGTCGAGCTTATCCATCGGTATCGACCGGCCTTTGCAGACCGTCTTGCCCTTTCGGGCGCAGGTGGAGCACGTATAATATCGATGCATGGCACCGGTCTTCGAGGTGCCAGTCCGCAGGGTCATTCCGCCATTGCAGGTTCCGCATCTGGCGAGTCCGGTGAGCAGGATCGGTCCCGTCGTCACGCGTGGCGCGGCGACCTTCGGACTGCGGGCATGAAGCTGGCGCTGGACCTGCTCAAACAGGTGAGGCTCGATGATCGCGGGGACCGCTGACGTGACGACCTCTTCCTCAGGCTTCCATTTTCCGGTGCGGGATGACATCCGGTTGAATTTCCACTCACCTTTGTAGGTCGTGTTGGTAAGAATCTTGTAGATGGTGCCGACGCCAAAGGTTTTGCCCTTGCGCGTGCGATGGCCGCGGCTGTTGAGCCATTTCACGACCTCTTTGACGCCGAGCGCCCCGGACGTGCCGTCGCCATAAATATACAGCTTGAAAATGAGCTGGACGGTTTCGGCATCGACGGGGTCGATGGCTAATGTCTTCTTGATCTTGGTGCCGCGTTTTTCGACCTCGACGAGGACATAGCCAAGAGGGACGGGCGAACCGTTCCAGAAGCCCTGCTGGGCGTTAAGCTTCATGTTGCGCAAAACGTGTTTTGCGTTCTCTTTGGACTGATATTCATCGAATAGCGCAATGACCTTGCGCATCATCGCTTGCGCCGGATCATCATCGTCGCCGAGTGGCTGGGTAATCGAAACCAGCTTGACGCCCTGTTTGGCCAGTTTGCGCAGATAAAATTCCTGGCCGAACGCGTCGCGAAAGAACCGGCTATAGCTATGCACGGCGATAACATCGAACGCGTTGTCACCGTCGCAGGCGCGTTCGATCATTTGTTGGAAAACCGGCCGTTTGTCGTCAGTCCCTGTCGCTCCTCCTTCGACAAACTCCGCCACGGTCTGATGGCCGTTGGTGTCGCACCACGCCAAAATTTGCGCCCGTTGGTCCGGAATCGACAGGTCGTGCTGCCGCTGTCGATCCGTTGAGACGCGCAAATAAAGCGCAACGCGAGTTCTATTGGTCCCAACGGAGGCTGTTGCGTTACGTTTACGATTGCTCATGAATTCTGTCACTTTCACGGTGTTCGGCGGAGTTTCGCAGCTCTATAGGCCGCCGCAAAGTCCTATTTTCCGGGCATAACTGGCCGATTCTTGTCGGTTCGAGGATTGGTTCAAGCACTGCTTTCAGGATTTGCGGCGCATGAACTTCCTGGTTGGAGTAGGCGCTATGGTCCTGCGCGACGAGTTCTGCGAACACGAAGCAGGAGCCGCGCCAGCCAGGCGCAGGGGCTGCGCTCAGTGGCGGCGTTGCGCCCGAAAAATACAAACTCCGGATTGGCGGCTGCCACCTCCATGGCCTCTCGCACGCGGCCGGTCGCGATCGCCCTCTCGACCAGCGTGGCCAGATCCGGATCGTTGATGATAAGCTTTGCAGCGTTCAACGAGTTTGTCGTTGCCTGTCGCTGCCGGATAAGGCCGACTATTTCGCGAATCTCGGGTCGCGCGGCGGCGCCGACGATCAGGGGGCGCAAGTCCTCGTTAGCCAGCAGCAATTCGATAGCCTGGTGCGACACCTCGTCTTTGATCGCGATTGCAGCGCCCCGCATAGTCGCACGCGAACGGTCGTTATTGGGAACGTCGAGGTTGATTTGACGTGTGCCGTTGTCGTGCTGCTTTTTTCGCTGTTTTTCCTTCCGCAGTGCTTCTTTTGACCGTTTCGTTCGGACGAAGGCCACAACGCGATCCATGCCGCCGGCCAGCAGTTCATCGTCCGTCAGCGGGCCAACGACGTAATTCTGCTCCTGGGCAGCGTCGGCATTGCCATCAGCCGTGCCGGTGGAGGCGTTGTTGTCAGGTTTGTCGCTGGTCGGGTCAGGAGGGCACATGGCGTGACTAGTCACGGTCTAGGGCGGGAGGCCCGGATGGACATCCCTGGATTCGAGGCGAGAGTGGGCGTCACGGCCCTGTCGGAGGCGACGTCCATAAGCAGCCGGTCGATCAGGTTGCCGAGGTAAGTTTCGATGACATCCAGCTCCGGGCCAGTGACGGGAATCATCTCGGGCAGATCGTCGACCAGGATCGGTTCATCGGTCGTGACGGCCACCGTCTGGCCGCACTCGGGCTGAGATAGGTCGGGTGCTTGAGGCTTGTCCCGCAACCGCCGCGGGCGCGCGGTGTTTCTTGCCCTAGCCACGGTCATAGCTCCGTGACTGCTCGCGTTCCGGCGCGCGCGATCGCGCGGCGAATTCCAGCGTGGGGTCGAGCGTGCAACTCTTGACCTGGACGCGGGACAGCCGGGCCGCGAGCCACGCCATGCGCGTTTCCTGATCGATGACCGCCCCGCGCCGTTCCGACAACGGCAGCTCCAGTTTGATGTGGGCGTCACATCCCTGGGTGCTCAGGAAATGCTGCGTCTGGATTCGCGCACGGCTGGCGGCGACGTAGATGTCGTGCCGGTTCATTGAAGGATCGAGCAGGACGAACGCGTGGTCCGTGGTCAGGCCCTGGCAGCCGTAGATCGTGGTAGCGTAGGCATGGCCGAGCTGAGCGCGGCCATGCTCATCGGCAAGATCGGACGGCCTGAAGTTCGTGAGCCGATCTCCGATGACGACGCTGATAGTCGGGTCTTCACCGTCTGCGCCATCGATATGGGTGATGGTTGCTGTCGTGCCGTTGACGACGCCGAGCGCATCCTGACGCATCAGGAACCTGATGCGGTCCCCCATGGCCAAATTCAGGGTCTGGCCGTGCCCGGATGGCGTCACCGCGGAGATGGCGATCTCATCGCCCAGGATCTGGTGAGGCGCCTTGAGCTGGGCTCGCACTTCCTCGTTGAGAGCACGAACCTGGGCATTGGTCTTGGCGATCAGGAGGGTGGACGGGTTTGAGACGACCTGCTGCGTGGCTGCCCAGGCGTCGACCAGTTGCCGGATCGCCAGCTTCTCGCTCGCTGCGATGGTCAGTAATCCGCGTTCGCTATAGGCCTGCAGGCCCTCTGTCGCATTGCCCCGGGCGAAATCCGTAACCGCCCGGCGCGCCCATGCTTCATGCTGGCGCACGATGTTGTCGACCCGGGCCTGATCCGTAACGCTGGCGACGATGGCCAGCCCCGGCCCGGCGCCGACCGCCTGCAGCTGCTGTCGATCGCCGACGAGGACCACCTTCGCGCCGGCTCGCTCGACTTCCGCGAGCGAGTCATACATCTGTCGCGAGGAGAGAAGCCCGGCTTCATCGACGACCAGAACGGTGTTGCGGTCCAGGAACTGGCCACCCGCACGCGCGGACGCAATCCATGCGTCGGTTGCCTTTGCTTGGATACCGAGGTCGTCCTTGAGCTGGTTCGCGATTTTCCAAGCCGTCGCGGTGCCGATGACCCGCATGCCGGCGGCGCGATAGGCGGCAACCACGGGTGCCAGCATCGTGGTCTTGCCGGAGCCGGCGGCGCCTTCGACGATCGCAACTGCTGCAGTGGTTGTCGCAGAACGTGCGGCCCGCGCTTGCCCCTCGTTAAGGCCGTGGGCGCGGCACAATTCGGCCACGCGCTCCTCGTCGGGCGCGGAACGCCGTTGATTAAGCAGACGCACGGTGAGCGCGAGGAGATTCCGCTCGATTGCGATTTGTGTCGCCGTCGAATAGATCGGCTGCGAAAGCTTATCTCGACCGAGCTCAACCAGTACGCCCATCTCGACGAGGCGTTCCGCCTCGAAATCGACACGCTTGGCGTTGGCGCCGGTGCCGACGAGCGCCGTTGCCACGGCCGCATAAAGCTGTCGCGCCTCAAAGACACTTTCGTGTGCGGTCAGCTGGTCAGGCAACGCCGCCATGCGCTCGGCGATGATTTTGTCGTGTTCTGCCGGGTCGTGATCGCGATAGGTTTGCAGGTCAGCGACGAAGCGCTCTACGTCTACGAACCGCGACGCCTCGTTCGCCCAGACCGCGAACCGGTCGTTCGGTCCCTGCTCTTGTTTCGAGGTGCGCGTACCCTTCGCGATCGCCGCGGCGAGCACTGGCGCCTCTGACGTGGTCAGGCCTTCCGCAGCGATGGCCGATTCGACCTCGTGCCGCCGTGCCGAGAAGTACTCCCGCAGGTCCCGAGGAACGCCGGCGATTTCGAAGATGCCGTTTTTGCCGACGTCAGCGACGGCAAAACCGAGCTTCTGCAATTCGGTAGCGAGTGCGAGATGGTAGGTAGCGCCGGCCGCCATCTTGTGGGCGAACAGATGCCTGGCGTCCAACGCGCCGATCGTGCCGTCGGCGCGAACGGCGCAGTTCAAAATTACATTATGTGTATGCAGATTCGGATCGGCGAAGATTTTGCCGCTGTCGTGGGCAACAGGCCTGGCTTCACCATGCTGGAACGACGCCACCGTGAGCGAAGCGCGTTCCAAATGCAGGCCATTTTTCCCGCGTCTGCAAAACGCCGCATGACGATCGAGAAAGGCGATCGTTGCTTCGCAAGCCCGCTGCTGTGCAACCTCGATCGCTCGACGAGTCTCATCGTCAGCGAGGGCGAAGATAGCCGACACGGATTTCGGAGCGGACAGCGTCAGGTCGATACCAGCAACGCGCTTGGCGACGTCACCAGCATTCGTCAGCAGCAGCTGACCATCTTCGTCAACGCCAGCGTGGAGGCGCTCGAACACGGCATTTTCGATCTCGGCGCCGTGAGTGACACCGAGATCGTTGGTTGCCGAGATCCAACGGCCCGCAGGCTCGTGCCCGCCGAGATAATATTCCGACTGCTTTGAATAATACTGCGCTGTTGTGCCAGCTGCGATTGTCGCAACCATGACCGCCTCCATCGAAGGAGGCTCTCATTTGTCACAAGTCAGCCTGCAAATAGTGTAGCGCAAATACGAACTGCAGCTTGGGACGGTGGTGACGGCCTCGTGATCCGGGCACATAAAAAGGGCTCCGCGAGGAGCCCTAATTCATTCTTGACCGAGGTCGATTGGATCAGATCTTCATGCGCGGCCTGCGCCCAAAATAGGCCATGACCGATTTACCTCGCAGGTGCCAAAGTAGCGCCCGGTTACGATGATGCAATTCGATCATCAACGGACGCTTTGTCCACAGCACGTAATGGATCCCTACCCAGAGCGCCGTCCGAAGCGGCCACGTACAATAGACGGGCGGCATCGCCTTGAAGGCGGCATTCAGATGGGGAGCGGTCAGGTCGGTCAACGTCACTGCCTGTCCTGCCTTCAACCGCGCTGCCATCCTTGGGCCAATAGCCATCGTGCGCTGCACGTTTGAAGAGGCCGGAAAATAGACCCAGCCGGTAAGAGGGCACAGATCCATGTCCCTGCCAGCCAGTCGTTCTGCGTTTACAATATTCGCAAATAGAGGTTCCGACACCCAGACGAACGCAGCAGCGCTATCCAGATCGAGGAGCCCGTGGAATTCGTCGGCAGCCGCTGCGATGTACCTGCCTGTTCGATGCTCTTGAGCGACGACGCTCAGGCCGTAGCCCTGGAACTCCCTGATGATCTCCATGGCGAACAGCGCATGGATTCGAAGTGATAGTGGCATGATCTGCTCCTTAGTTGACGCTGCAACCAAGGAGCACAAGTGAACTCTGAAATAGTGTAGCGTAAATATCGGTCAGTGGCCCCGATATCGCTCGGAGAAATCATCGGGCTCGAACGGGTTGCATTTGCCGGCCCAAGCCTCTTGATAGTCCCCGGGCAGAATTAACCATCCGGCTTCTACGATAATCGGCGGTGGAGGCAGCGGCGTGTCGCCGATTTGAATATGGATCGAGGGTGACGTTTGCACCGTGACGATCGAGGCGGGTTTCTTCGGCGCCCGCAATTGCCTTGGTACGCTTGCGAACACCGATCTGGTCTTGCCGTCGTTCAGCACGGCATTTGCGCCATCCATCAGTTGGCCAAGCCCCTTCTCCGTCATGAAGGACGTGATCATACGCGTAGCCGCAATCCATTCCTCTCGTCGATCAAGCGGAAGTTCGCGGGGGAGGCTATGAGGGTTGCAAAAGGCCGCTATATGACTGGCGTGAGCGTATTCCATTTGCAAATAGCGCTTGCGGAATAATTCTCCCAACCATACTGCACCAGCGAAGAGCGGAGAACTCAGAAGTCGTCTGTCACCATCATAGATCCCGTCGTAAATGTAGGGAAACAAAACCCGCGGATCCACGCCAGCCGCGAATGCGATGAGTGCAGCCCGCTGAAGGTCAAACAGTTCTTCCAGATCGATATCTCGTTGTTCTCTTCCATCAGATTTTACACCCCGGACTCCCTTGAGCCATTCGAGCGTAAACTGACGCGCTAGTCGTTCGCGCTCATCCTGCCGCTTTTCATTCATCAATTTGTCGCGAACGGTCGAGCGCTTGCCATCTAAATCTGATGATGCGGCTAACGCAATTCGTAGAACTACAAGAATGCTGGCGGACCATTCGACCAACGCGTCAGAGTCAAATTGCGCGTCGAAAAGCCGATTGTGTTTCTTAAAATCAGACATCTCCAGCCCGATGAGCGTCAGCAATTTCTGTGGTGGAACGGCGAAGAGATCGTTGAAGTATTGCGAACGTCCCTCGCTACGTGCGCTGTCAAATTGAAAAGCTGACGAGCCCAGAAGCAATTTCGATATTCCGATTTCTGAAGCCTTAATGTCACTGACACATTCGAACGCCCGACCCAAAACCACACGCGTGAAGTTCGTTATAGCCGATCCCTTCTTACCGAAAAATTTGGAGTTTTTGTTGTCTTTTTCGACTCGCATCGCATGCCGTGCGAACAGATCGCAGAACACGACCCACGAGTACAAGGCGTCCCGCAACTTTCTAGAGATCGAAGATTGGCCGTCTGTTCCTGGACCCGGATTGCATGAGAAAGCCGAGCGCCTCCATATCGGCTGGCCATCCTGAAATGCCCTCATTTGCCGCGCTGGAATTTGGAGTCCTGAGGCGGAAAGATCCCGCGGGTCGATCTCAATGACCTTCAGCTGGGCTTGCCCGCGATCGGCGATCTGTGCTGCTATCCATTCGTGTAAATTGCTTGCGTATTCGAATCCGGAGTTGATGTAGAGGTGATCGCTGTCGTTGATCCAGAAGGGATCGTCGATCTCTTCAATGTAGGCATCGACCGGGGTCCGTCCGAGATCAAGCATCCTTCCCTGGATCAGAGCGACTCGTCGAACAATTTGGGGATCGGTTTCGTCGAAAAAGAAACAAACCCGAAAGTCCTCGACCAGTTCGCCGGCTTCGTCATAGCACTGCATGATGCTCTCTTTATAAAGAACGGATTTGAGAATTGAGGGGAAGCCGCGACTGCGACCAATCGGGCGGGTAACGTCGAGCCACACGTAACATTCAGGTGTAAATGGGCGACTTGCGAGTTAGATCAGATTTTAAGAATCGACTGAATCGCGTGAGCGTATTGCACGGAGGGAGGACCTGCCGCGCCTCCCTCCCGCGAGCGCTTGATCTGCGCGAGCAGCGCTGCACGTTGCGCAGGCTCGCGTAACAGAAGTCGCATCACCGTGTTTTCGATCTATCCCAATGCCGCGCAACCCGGACCGGAGATGCTCGCGTTCTTTGCAAAATCTAACGCTCATGTCCAGGAACGGTCGTTGCTGCTTACAGCACGTATTCGTATGCACATTCTGGCTTCGGCGAAGTTCGGCATCGATCGGTCGAATTTGATCGGTTGGATTCATTCAACAAGAAGCAGCGCCGTGTACATAGGCCTCAATTAATTTGAGGAAAGCATCAAAATGGCAACTTGGTTGGATCGTTTCGCGTTGGATGCTGGTCACGAGGTGGCAGTCGATCTCGTGGCCAAAGGTCAGGGTCACTTACCGCATGCGAAGAATCCACTGCTTGCCATGATGGCGACGGCAAATCGAGCGGCTGTTATCCGCGCACAGTCTCGTAGCGGCGTCGATATCAATACAGAGTTCGATGCAACGATTGCGCGCTGGTTCCTTGATCAAAGTGGGCATTGCGATCGCCACGTCGCGGCATTCCAATTCGACCGAGAGACCATAGAGGGTCTTGTTAAGCTGCAGGTCACGAGAGAAATGGCCGAGAAGGCAGAGATGTTCAATGCTCAGTACCTTGCCGTCTATTTAGACTTTGCTGACCAAGCGTTGATGGCCGCCGGCAAATTCGAAGTGTCTGCCATCGCGCTTTTGACCCAAAGGAGTCCCGATGGACAGTACCTTGCGGCACCGCGCGCATTCGCCGTGGTGTCGCCGCCTGGTGAATTTAGCCGCCGAATTCTGACATGGATGTGGGGTTCTCCCAATGAGGTCATCGCCACCGATGCTCTGCCGCCATTAGGAGGTCCGCCGAATCAGGAACCAGTAAGCGCGGATCTATTGCAAGCAGCCGGCATGACAGCCTCAAAACTCGCGCAAGAACTTCAGCGAGTTGCATGCGTGACCTGCTGGCATGCGGCCTGCGAACATGACCGCGGCTTTACTAATCATCTTCGAAAACTCGATATCAGGGAAGCTGAAGGGCTCGAAGGCGCTGAGACGTTCCTTCCTTCGGGATCGACGTTCTTCAACGTGGCGCGACTGCCTCCTGTTTCCGGACCGACCGCCACGGCCAAGCCCGACGACGCCCACACGGTGCGGAGCTATCCTGCAATTCTGATCGACCCATATCACCGTATCGTCAAATTGGTCGGAGTGACGGACGCACTGGAATCGCTGCAGAACGTGATTGGCGGTTGCATTCAAATAGCTGCCGAATTTGCGCATGGAGATATCCTGTACGTAGACGAAGAAGGCTTGTTCAAACACCGGCTCTCCTTTGAGATCGACGGCCAGCGCTTTCCGGGCCGTGGATTGATCGTCGGCTCACAGGGAGTTGAATACGATGTAGCGGCCGTAAATTGCTGTGTCGAGGACGTCATTCGGCGCATCAAATTCAGCGAACCAGATCCAACATTGGGCACCAATCGTGTCATTGTCGTTCCGGCGTGATGTTGCAAGGATCGCAATTCGGTGTATCGGTTCTCCAACTGTTAGCACCGTACCGTGTCGGATGGATTCCCAGAAGCTGGCCCTGCAGCATCGCTTCGGCGACCTGACGGCGGTCTGGGTTCCTGATCCGGTGCATGAGGCGATCCGCGATCTCGTCCGCGCCCGTATGGATGCCGTCATGCAGCTGATGCGGGCTCGTCAGCAGTGTCTCGCCTTCTTGCTCCGTCGTGGCCGGAGCTACGGCCCAGGTAAGAAGAACTGGACTCTGCGTCACCGGCGCTGGCTTGCGACCCAAGCATTCGAGCAAACCACCCACCAGATTGTATTCCAGGATTATGTTGAAGCGGTATGGTCCGACTAGGGTCGGCGCGATCAGCTCGAGGCGCGGATATCGTCGATGTTGTAGGACTGGTCGATGGCGCAGTTGGTTGAGGCACTGCGAACCGTCCGCGGTATTGACTTGATCTCATCGGTAATTTTCGTGGCGGCCGTGGGCGATCTCGGCCGCTTCGAGTCTCCTCGCCAACTCATGGCCTATCTCGGCCTGGTACCGTCTGAGCAATCGAGCGGCAGCCGCATCCGGCGTGGCGGAATCACCCGAGCTGGCAACGGCGAGGCTCGCCGCATGCTGGTAGAAGCCGCCTGGAGCTATCGCTATCAGCCGCGCGTCTCGTCGGGCAAGACCGACGTTGTGGAGCGCCAGCCGAAGCCGGTAAGGGACATTGCATGGAAGGCGCAGGTTCGTCTCTGCGGCCGCTATCGCAAGCTCGCAGCCGCCGGCAAGAAGCCCACCGTGGTCGTCACCGCGATCGCCCGCGAACTCAGTGGCTTCGTCTGGGCCATCGGTCAGACTGTGAGGCCGCCGATGCCTATGGTGTAAATCCGCCGACCTGTTCGGCCGGGGGCGGAGCGCAAGGTCAGGCAATCCTCGAGAGCCCAGTGGGCCGGTTCAATCCGATGCCCGTGCTAAGTCAGAGGTAGGCCGCGACGAAAAGCGTTCATGCGGTATCCAACCCGCGAATGGAAGATTGATCGACCGTCGCCATCGGCGCTTCGCCCCCGACCCAACAGGAAAGAAGAGTTCTCTGCCGCCGTGCCTTCGGCACGGCGAGAGTCCTTGCACATCTTTTTACTTGCAAAAGGACATGGAAGGGCTCCGCCCTCGCGCCGGCAAGGGTGAAGTCCCGGCAGAGCCGGGACCGGCCGGGGCGGTCTCCCCGACCTTCCGCGCGGACCACAAGATCGGAAAGCTCACAACCGAACAAGCTTGTGCAGGCCGGGCGATCCCCCTCCGCCCCGGCCGCCCTTGCCCTTGCTACCCCGGTCTCGCCGACGGGCAGGGGCGCAGGCGCGAGGTGCGCTCTGCGCCCATGAAGCTGAAAGGAGATCAATATGTCGGCCAAGCAAGCAGAAACCGTTGCTAAGAACGGGATGGAAATCTTCGTCCCGCTCAGCAAGCTCAAAAAGTCGCCGAAGAACGCCCGCAAGATGCCGCATGGCGAAGCCGCCATCGAGGCGTTGGCGGGGAGCATCGCGGCGAAGGGAATGCTGCAAAATCTTGTGGTCGAACCCGAGGTCGATGCCGAAGGCGTCGAAACCGGCTGTTATCTCGTCACCGTCGGCGAGGGGCGGCGTCTGGCGCAGTTGTTGCGCGCCAAACGCAAGCAGATCAAGAAATCGGAGCCGATCCGCTGCGTTCTCGACACCGCGAACGACCCGCGAGAAATCAGCCTCGACGAAAATGTCACTCGCACCGACATGCATCCGGCAGACCAGTTCGAGGTGTTCACATATCTCGCCGAAGAAAAGGGATATGGTGCGGAAGAAATCGCGGCGCGCTTCGGTGTGACCGCCCATGTCGTGCGCCAGCGATTGCGGCTTGGTTCGGTCTCGCCAAACCTGATGCAAATCTATCGCGATGGCGGTCTGACGTTGGAGCAATTGATGGCGTTTGCGATCACCGAAGATCGTGAGCGGCAGGAGGCTGCCTTCGAACGCCTCAGCCACAACCGCGAGCCGTACGCGATCCGTCGGTTGCTGACGGAGGCCAACATTTCGGCGCGGGATCGCCGAGCGCGCTTTGTCGGGTTGGAGGCCTATGAAGCGGCAGGCGGCACGATCTTGCGAGATTTATTCTCCGAAGATCAGGACGGATATCTGGAGGATGTCGTCCTTCTGGACCGGCTCACCAAGGAAAAGAAAAGCTGGAGGGCATCGCCGTTGCTGTCGCGGAGACGGAGGGCTGGAAATGGGCGGAAGCCTTTCTTGACTATCCTCATTCGCACGGGCTGCGGCGGGCCTATCCGGACACGGTCGAACTATCGCCGGAAGATACGGCGGCATATGAAGTGGCGCAGGCGGAATTCGCTACGCTTTCGGAACAACATGAGAGCGCGGAAGAACTCTCTGACGACGTGGATGAGCGGTTTGGTGAACTCGAAGCCGAGATAGAGCGGCTAGAGGCCCAACGCTTGGTCTACACGCCGGAAGTGATCGCTCGATCCGGCGTGTTCGTGATCTTGAACCATGACGGATCGCTCAGGATCGAGCGAGGATTTATTCGTCGCGAGGACGAATTGCTGAATGATAATGGCACCGATGAGGATGACGGCATGGCCGGGGAGGGTGACACCATCCATGGCAGCGAGGACGGTTGTCCTCATTCCGCCGACAAGGAGGACGAGGCGACGACAGGCAAGCTGTTGTCCGATACTCTCATCCGCGACCTGACGGCGCATCGGACGCTCGGTCTGCGGCTCGCCCTTGGCGAGCAGCCGGACATAGCCCTTATCGCTGTCATCCATGCGATGGTAGCTCAGACGTTCTTCCGGCAAGACGTGTCATGCCTCGATATCCGTCCCAACAGTGCCGGGCTCGCGGCGCATGCAGAGGGAATCGAGGACACGGAAGCGGCCAAGGCGCTGGCGGATCGTCATCACCGATTGGCGGCGCAATTGCCGAAGTTCCCATCCGATCTCTGGGATTTCGTCGTGGCGCTCGACCACGACAGCCGGATGGCGCTGTTTGCACACTGTGCTGCGCTCACGGTATTCGCGGTGAAAGTGCCTTGGGAAAAGAAGCCCCGCGCGTGGGCGACGGCGGACATCATTGCAACCGCAGTCGGTCTCGACATGACCAAGCATTGGTCACCAGCCGCTCGGAGCTACTTTGCGCGGGTGACCAAGGACGGCATCATATCAGCCGTTCGCGAGGCGGCTGGCGTCGAGGCCGCCGAGCGTATCGCCAGCATGAAGAAGGATGCGATGGCGGAAGCCGCCGAGCACCTTCTTGCCGGGACGGGTTGGCTTCCGACAGTGATGCGCACGTCGATAGCCGGGAGCATGCTGGACATTGAAATCAGCCAAAATGGTGAGTCGTTGGCCGACGAAGGCGCTTACAACCTCGCAGCCGAATAGCTGGAAATCGCAAAAAATCGACCGCGCGCTTGTCGCGCGCGGTCGACGCGTTTGCCCTGTGAAGAACAGTGGTTATGGTAGCAGCCCATTCTCCGGCTTTCGACGCCGCTTTGCGTCATTGCCGCATAGACGCAAAGACCTCTCTTGCCCGCTTCAATTGTTGTCGTCGAATTCGATCATGCGCGAACCCGGTATTGGGTCGGATTTCAAAATCAAGATCGTCGATCGATCGCTTCGACATATTGAACGTTGCATTCAGCGTGTCGTAGCCGAGGTCGTCGACATGCGTCTTGTACCTAAAGCCCATATGAACGGCGGCGGCGATCAGCATGCCATTTGCCACAGATCGCGGTCCGAGTTTGCCGCCCTCGGGGTAGGTGCAGGCATAATTCTCCGCGATGTGTTTCAGCCGATAGCTTCCGCTGCCTGACGTGACGGTCTTGGTCGGTTGGACGCGAGATAGCAGTGCCAGAGCCAACAGAAATTCTTCGGCCGCATGCAATCCCTGACATTCCTGCCGCCGTTCAACGAATTTCGCGTAACTTTGCTGAGGGGTCTCCCAGGTCTTGTCTTGATTGCGTTGAGGTCGCCCCAAACCGATACCGTGGATCGAAAGTCGCGGCATTTTGTCGAGGACGCCATTGATCGCGACTTGGGCGGCTGCGCGATAGAGATGGGCGGGATCGACCTCGAAGCCATGTTCGGCGAGATAGCCGCCGCGCGCAAGGCCGCATAGGTCCTAAACCCAAGCCCGCGTCCCAAGGCTTCGACACGGTGCGAGGATTTTACGTCCGGCAAAACCTTGGTGAGACCGCCCTTGAGGGCGTCAAGGTGAGATCGTGTGACGGGTATCCGAAGCACAAACATGTGCATCCTCCTGAATGGGGCATTGCCGTTCGCCGATTACGCAGCAGCCCGCAGGATGAGATGCAGGGGTGTGAGGGAATGTCTTAAGGACGTTTGACCCGGCGACAGGTCGAAGGTGTCTGAAGCCTTTGCAAAATCTACGGCTGAGTCGGCGGTTTTTGCAAGCTGATGTGATGCATCGGCTCATCACAATTTTGGGTGTCCGGCTGCCTGTCGGACGACCGCGATGCCGGCATGCCGGTGTTGCTGAAACTGCCGACCAAGGGTGCGAGTCGTTCTCGTTGCCCCCCGATCGTGTCATCAGACAGTGATCATAAGCCGACGAGTTGGTCCACGAATCCGCAGCCGATGTGCAGCTCCGGTCAGGCTGGCCTGATCGCCGTCACCCCTCAGTCTCAGTCGCGGTGCCTTGTCTGAGTGTCGGCAGGTCCGATCTTTGACGGTGCTCGCGCTCCCGTCTCACCAGCATCCTGTCGCGATCATGAAGGTATACAGATCGCCATCATTCGTCCGTTTGCCCGGATCGGTCACGCAGGTGTGCAGCCTCTGACGATGGACGGTATCGCCGAGACGTAAAGGGCCGAAGGCCCCGATCGTTTCCCTGCAACGGCGGCGTCTGGCTTTTTTCCCCGCCGCGCTGCGCTTGGCTCCTCGCGCAAGTCAAAAAAGCCAGCCCTCCGCCGTCCTCCGCTTTGCTTCGGCCGTCCCGGTGCAGGTCGATCGCCTCCCGGCGCAAGGACCGTCATCGAGGCTGCAATCACGCGAGCCCGACAGCAAACAGGAGAATGGATCATGGCGACCATCGGAACCTTCACCAAGAGCGACGACGGATTTGCAGGTGCGGTGAAAACGCTGAGCCTCAACGTCAAAGCCAAGTTCGTCCCGGCCGAGAAAGAGAGCGACAAGGCTCCCGACTATCGAATCCTCGCCGGTGCCGTCGAGTTTGGGGCTGCCTGGAAGAAGACCGCGCAGAACGGCCGCGAATATCTCTCGGTTCGACTCGACGATCCTTCATTTGCCGCGCCGATCTTCGCCAACATGATCGAAGGCGAAGACAAGAACCACTCCTTGATCTGGTCGCGCCGCAGCGCCGACTGACCGCAGCACGGCGCGGTCGCCCGACGGCCGCGCCGGTCTCTTCAACCCATCATTGAAAGCCACGCCGATGACCCAGAGCATCAGCACGAACCCGCGCGCCGATTTTTATCAACGCATCACCGACACCATCATCCGCGACCTCGAACAGGGGGCACGTCCGTGGACCAAACCCTGGACCACTACATCATCGGCATCCAGTGTTATCCGGCCGTTGCGTCACGACGGCACTCCCTATCGCGGGATCAATATTCTCATTCTGTGGTCAGAAGCGTCCGATCACGGCTACACATCTTCCACCTGGATGACCTATCGCCAGGCACAGTCGCTCGGCGCACAGATCCGAAAGGGCGAACGCGGCACCACCATCGTCTATGCCAAGCCAATCCAGCTTCCCAACGAGGACGCCTCGACTGATGAAGACAATATGCGGACCGTACCGCTTCTCAGGGCCTACACGGTCTTTAACGTCGACCAGATCGATGGATTGCCCCTCCAGTACATGCCTAATACCGTTCCAGAGGTCGCTGCGATCGATGTCTCAGGGCGCGTTGACCGTGCCGACGCCTTCGTAACCGCGACAAGCGCGCACATCCAGCACAGGGGCAACCGAGCATGTTACGTTCCCTCGCTGGATCGCATCGAAATGCCAGCTTATCGGCAATTTCAGGATACGCCGACGTCAACGGCCGCAGAGGGATATTATGCAACCTTATTGCACGAACTGATCCACTGGACATCGCCGGCACACCGTTGCGATCGCGATCTCGGTAAGCGCTTCGCCGATCATGCCTATGCCCGCGAAGAACTCGTCGCCGAGATTGGTGCAGCGTTCCTGTGCGCCGATCTCAAGATCGCCCTCGAACCTCGCCCCGATCACGCAGCCTACCTTGCCACATGGTTGACCGTTCTGAAATCCGACAAGCGTGCCATATTCAACGCCGCCGCGCTTGCGCAGCGTGCTGCGGACTACCTGCACGGTCTACAGGGAGCCGCGCCTGGATGAGGCGCGGCGTTACACGGCAGATAGGCCATTTGTAACGGTTGCTGTGGGTAGCTGGTTGGATGAGTTCGGATAGGGTAACCATATCGCTCGAGCCGAAATTGTAAATGAGGCTGGATTTGTCGCGGCAGTTGGCCGGACTTCTGCGTCATTGCGATTGAATCCTCTCATTCACTCGCGCCTTAACACCACATATTTGGCGAACCTGGAATCGTTATGCATCGTCTTGCGCAAGATCATCGGTCGCTTGGGATAGCGTTTGCTGTTGGGGAAGACGATGTGGTCAGAACTCGGAATTTGGCCAACGGCATCGCCGGTCAAGAGGCGGACGCCCTTCGGCTGAAACGACGTGGACTTCTTGCCGGTCTGTTCGTCTCGAGTTTCCACGAATTCGATCGTGGTGTAATCGCCGATCGCGCGCGAGATGAACTCCCGTTCGTCGGGATCAATTTGGGGAAGATCGGAATAGGTGGCGATCTCCGCAGTGTTCATAAGCGTTCTTGCGCCGTCTTCGCCATAAATTCGGATTATCTGACTTCGGTCCTGCCAGAATGTCCAAAGCCGCAGATTGTGGCCGGGAAGCTCGCCAGCGACGGCCACGAGTTCATCGAACCTGCCGAGCGCTGCCGCTTCATCGATAAAACAAACGACCGGTTCGCGCGGTCGCTGCCGCCGAACAACAGCGAATAATTCGCAAAGCAGCCAGCGCATCAGCGGGGTGAGAGTGGTCATATCTTCGACCGGCAACGTGATGAACAAATCAGTGTTCCCAACGGCCAAATCGGATAGACGAAAGCTGCTCTTGCCGGTTAGGTGTTGCAATCTGGGGTCGGCGCACCAACCGAACGCTTGGGCAGCAGTGGACAAAATGGAATCGCGGCCTTTGGCATCCATCTTGAGGACGGCCATTG
This sequence comes from Afipia birgiae 34632, assembly GCF_000308295.2. Taxonomy (GTDB): domain Bacteria; phylum Pseudomonadota; class Alphaproteobacteria; order Rhizobiales; family Xanthobacteraceae; genus Afipia; species Afipia birgiae. The sequence continues at coordinate 736,609 of NZ_HG326654.1, read as the reverse complement.
CTGTGGCGGCGGCGGCGCCCTCCAGTGGACTAAGAAGCCGTTCGAACTCGGTGACGTCTGAGAGAAGCCATGAGACGTACGCGGGCGTCGCCTGCCTGACGGAATATGCGACAAGAAAGGCGCCGACGATGACGTCGACGGCCCTGTTCTGAAAGTACACCGCTTCGCCGCTCACATGGTCCGGGAGGAGTGCGCGGGCAATGCGCTGGAGATGCAAGACGTTGTTGGGATTGAGCGTCGCGAGCGGATTCCACGTGTCCGTGCCACCGACGATTCCGATCGGATCGAGGCAGCGCACGGTCCGGCCAAGTTGCCGGCGGCGCGCAGCGACCGCGCGAAAGATCTCCCCTTTGGGATCCATGACCACGGCCGGTCCGAACCAAGCCGTCTTTTCCGGCGCGGCGAGATTCGGGATGACAAGACCGCTCGTCTTACCGGTGCGCGGTGGCGCAACAGTAATAAGATGACTCTCCGTCGAGACCCGGATCGGGCGGCTAGTGTCCGGATCAACCCCCAGCTCGAGGCCGACCCGCATGCTTGCACGCTCGCCACGCGTTGCCCATCGCGCGTTTCCATGCGTGCCCTTCGGGTCGCGTCGAGGCCCGTAATTGGGTACGAAGCACGCGATCAAAGCGAGCAGCGGTCCCGCGAGTATCCATGCGGCGGCAAGCGGGCCTGTCGGCCCAAGCGAGTTGGTATGGCCGACCGCCATATCGCGATAGATCGAGAGCGATCCGAGGCCGTAGGTTTTGACCATCACGGAGAACCATGCCGAGGGGCGCTGAGCGACGTCAGGCCAGAGCGACATATCGAGGCCATGGACGGCAAACTCCGCTGCCGGAAAACCGAACGCGAAGGCCACCAGGGTGATGGGGAGGAAGACTTTCCAGAACATGTTGTTACTCCGAACTTAGAATTTTGTGATGCGGGCGAGCGTCTCCGGGGAGATGATCGCTACGCCATAACCATCGCTTGCCTTCCAGTACCGCAACCGGAAATCACCGTTCGGCATGCGACCCGCGACGACCACCGCAGCGCCGGCAGGAACGGGAATGGACTCGGTGTGGCCATCAGCAAATGTCCAGGAGATGTTGTAGTTATTATTGAATATGCCCATGGACTGGCCGGTACGGGACGCCGCGACCGCTGCGATCACCATGACGGGAATCGAGATCAAGCCGAGCAACACCAAGCCCCGCCAACGGTAGCGAGCGTGACGAAGGCCGGCATGCATCGTGTCGGCGAGCGAGCGCGGGACCCTAACCCGGCGACGTGGCAGGAGGTTTGCGACCGTTTGCTCCAGGCGGTCGCGATCGTAGGGAGTCAAGGCGGGATCCTTCAATCCCGCCAGTCGCGCTGCCGGGTCCGGCAGGGCTTGAAGCTTGGCGAGTTTCCGCGCGCTGGCCTCGCGGAGCTCGCGCTTCGACGCGTCAACGTCAGCCCTCGCGTCGACGAACCGCTTGGTCAAGGTTGCGAGGCGCTTGCTCATGACACGAGCCACACGGCCGCCGGGTGGACCGCTTCCATGACCGCGAGGCGGAAGCCCTTGAGGTCACTGACCATCCGCCGCGCTTCGCTGAATCCGTATTCCTTCTGGAAATCGGAGGTCTTGAGTCCGGGAATGGCGTAGAGACCCGTTGCCTGGAGGAAGCCGACGGTCCGCGGCTCAAATTCCCACTTCGCCAGCGTGGTGATCTCAGCATCGCCCGCGACCTTTTTCAGCATTGCGGGATCGACATTACCGCGCAACCTATTCTCAACCGCGAAGCGAGCGGTTGTCCAGCGTCTCGACTGCGCCAGCAGCTTTGCACCTTCGGTCAGCGCGCTGGCATCCGACGTGACCACCACCAATACGCCGATTTCGATGCCCATTTCGGCGAGACCGCCGACAAATTCGTCGTCGAAAGAAGCCAGCAACGAGCCCGCAGTATTAGCGCCGATGTCGACGATCGAGGGCACGGTAACGGCGACCATCGCATTGATAACAGCATCGAACTCGGCGCGTGCGGCCTGGCCGCCGGTCCGGTCGATCGAAGCCCGATCCGCGCGCACCTGAAAGTGAGCAACACGCTTGCTCCCCTTGGTGTTCCCGTGGTCGTATTCGAGAATTCGCTGCGTCGACTCGATTTCAAGTATCGGGGCGTCGGGGATCGCTTCGGCTACGCCTCGGGCGAGCATCGATTTACCGACGCCACCGGTCTCCTGGGCAACAAGCAAGATACGCGTCACATTATTTCTCCTAAACTGGACTACCCACGACGTACTGCAAGCCGGCGAAATCTTTCGATGCCGCACATGCTGCAGCGAGTGGATCGAGTGCTTAGGGGAAAACGAACCTCAAATAGTGTAGCGCAAATATCTGCACCACCTTTGCATCAGCGTTTTCGGAGGAGATGAGCGTGCTTTGAAAGCTCAGCACGCCGGATTTCTTCTTCACTTATAGCTTGATCAGGCGGCGTCTCACCGCGAGGACGGGTCATTTCGGGGGCGAGTGAAACTGCTTTTCTCGACCGTCCGGCCAGCTTTTGGATCGGAGTGGGGAGATGCTCGCCGGGGGTGCGCACGGGTCCCTTGCTTCTAAGCTTTCCCGCGCGAACCCTGATGTTATGCATTAACGCCGTCAGACGCCGGCCCGTCAGAGGTCGACCGTCTCCTTGCGTGACGCCCTGCGCTGCAAGGCCTGCTGCTATTTCGGTCCAAGACGCACCGTCTTCGTGATGCATGCGCTCCAATTCGTCGAAATGTCTGCGGATGATCTCAGTGGCTCCCGTCTTAATCTTTCCGATTGGGGAATCGATGCGGTTGGCCTTAAGCCGATTCACTTCGGATCGCAGACGTTTTAGATCGATCTTCATGGCCCCACGCCTACCCAAGGCGTGTTAACGAGCCATTGAAGGAACACACGGGGCCACACGCGAGGTGAAGCAGCGCCTAACGAAGCATTACGTGAATCGAGCCAATTTTACGAATATCCACTGGACGGTAAGTGCTTGCCAGAACCAGGCGACCCTAACTCAAAGTTCAACTCGGGAGTTTTGACTATCCGAGACCACTCAAGGTCCGCTCAACAACTATGCTAGGCCAGTCGAAGGCCAGTAAGCTCCACTCAAGGACCACATAAAAGACCATCAGAAATTTTGGCACACCTGTGCATCGCTGGATGGCGTCCGCATGGCAAGAGCTTTTTCGACGCTTTGACAACTTGGTGGTCGGGGTGCGGTCATCGCTCCGGCCTCGACTAAAGCGGATTCCATGTCCGCGGGCCCTAATGGTAGTCCGCGGATCGGGTCCCAGCCACTGTGGCGCGCTTGCTGCGCAAGCACAGGTACGGGTTATCCCAATCCTCGGTCTCGACCGGTTGCCATTACGTCGTCGTCGCTCTCACCAATTCGATCATCCCACTCGGCAGCTAACTTTCCTCCCCTTTCCGGCTGCTTCCGCTTATGCGATGGCGGAGGCTTCCTGGCGGAACGTCTCGCCGCGGCTCATCACCGCCCACGCGATCCTTGCCATCTTGTTGGCCACCGCGATCGTGACCACGCGCGGTGGACGCCTTTGGAGGAGCGCGTTGATCCAGCCGGCAAGCTCGGGCTTGTTGCGGCAATAGCGGATCACCGCAGTGGCGCCGAGCACGAGAAGCTTGCGCAAATACGCGTCGCCTTTCTTCGATATCTTCCCCATATAAACCTTGCCGCCGGATCCGGACTGCCGTGGGACAAGGCCGATCCAAGCTGCCAGATGTCGCCCGGATTTGAAGGCCTTGATGTCGCCGATGGTAGCAGTGATGGCGGAAGCCGTGATCACGCCGATTCCGGGGATTGTTTGCAGCCGGAGGCTGACCTCGCTGGCCCGGTGCGCTACTCGAATAGCCTTCTCTATCGTCTGTACGCGTGACTGCAGATCGTCGATCTGACCCATGATCAGCTCGACGCAGCTGCGGACCGCATCGGGTAGGACGGCGGGAGTTGCGCCTTGGGCAAGCGCATGCAGGTCTGGAATGCTCCAAACTCCCTTGGGCGCGATCAGCCCGAACTCGGCGAGCTGGCCACGCAACGAGTTGATCAGCGCAGTACGCTGTCGGACCAGCAGCTCGCGTGTCCGGTGCAGCATCAGACCCGATTGTTGCTCCGCGCTCTTGATCTCGACAAATCGCATCGTTGGCCTGGTCACGGCCTCGCAGATTGCCTCCGCATCGACGGCATCGTTCTTGCCGCGTTTAACGTAGGGTTTGACGTACCCCGCCGGCATCAGCCGCACGTCGTGCCCGAGTGCCGTCAGCTCGCGACCCCAATAATGCGCGGTACCACAGGCCTCCATACCGACCAGGCTGGGCGGCAGCCCTTTGAAGAATTCAAGCACTTCCGAGCGACGGAGCTTCTTGCGGATCGTGACCTTGCCAGCCGGATCGACCGCATGGACTTGAAAAACGTGCTTTGCAAGATCGAGACCGACAATCATAGTGGGCATCGTGGATGGCTCCCTTTGAGTGAATCTGACAACGACTCACTTTGGCACATCAGATGCCGGTAGCGGACGCCATCCACACCATCACTCTGGATGACGCCCACATGGCAAGAACTTTTTTCGACGTTTCGGCATGTTGGTCGGTTGCGGTCATCTCTCCGGCCTTTGATTGCGGCACGTTCGACCGCATGGCCCTAATGGCAGTCCGCTGACCAAGTCCCAATAACAGTGACGCGCTTGTAGTGCGCAAGCACAGGTTCGGGTTTTCCTGATCTTTGGGCTCGACCCCTTACCATTACGTCGTCATCGCTCCTACCAATTCGTTTGCGGCTGCTATCCCGGATGCCTTTGCTCAATCAGCTCATGCGATTGCCGAGGACACTTGCCGAAATTTTTCTCCGCGACTCATGACGGCCCAGGCAATGCGCGCGAGCTTGTTGGCGACCGCGACGGTTACGACCCGCGCCGGTCGCCGCGCCAGCAGCGCATTGATCCACGCCGCCAGCTCAGGCTTGTTGCGTGCGTAGCGAATCACAGCCGTGGCGCCGAGAACGAGCAGCTTGCGCAAGTATGGTTCGCCCTTCTTGGATATTCGGCCAAGATGCACCTTGCCGCCGGATCCGAACTGTCGCGGCACCAGACCGATCCAGGCCGCGAAGTGACGTCCGGACTTGAATACACCGGGATCCGCAATGGTGGCGGCAATGGCGGTTGCCGTGATGACGCCGATGCCGGGGATGGTTTGAAGCCTGAGACTGATTTCGCTGGCACGGTGACACGCGAGGATGGATTTTTCGATCGCCTTGATGCGCATCTGCAAATCTTCGATCTGAGCCACAATCAACTCCGAACACTCCCAGGCAGCTTCCGGCAGTACGGAGCGAGATGCGCGCTGTGCGAGCTCGTGCAATTCGTTGAGGCGCCATATGCCCTGAGGCACAATCAGGCCGAATTCGGAAAGCTGGCTCCGCAACGAATTGACCAGCATAGTGCGCTGGCGCACGAACAGATCGCGTGTCCGATGTAGCATCAGGATTGATTGCTGTTCGGCGCTTTTGATTGAAACGAAACGCATCGTCGGCCGCGTGACCGCTTCGCAGATCGCCTCGGCGTCGACTTCATCGTTCTTACCGCGCTTGACATAAGGTTTGACGTAAGCCGCCGGCATCAGGCGTACGTCGTGCGCGAGTGAAGACAATTCGCGTCCCCAATAGTGAGCGGTCCCGCAGGCTTCCATGCCGATCAGGCAGGGAGAAAGCCTCTTGAAAAAATCGATCAGCTCCGATCGCCGAAGCTTCTTGCGGATGACAACCTGGCCTGTGGCATCGACGCCGTGAATCTGAAAAACATGCTTGGCGAGATCAAGACCGATGATGGTAGGATGCATTGTGGATGGCTCCCCTCAGTGGATCTGACAACGATCACACTTTGGCACAACCGGTGCCGGGAGTGGGCGTCATCCACACCATCACTGTGGATGACACTCACATGGCAAGAACTATTTTGACGTTACAGCAGTTGGTCGTTGCGGTCATCTGTCCGGCCTCATCGTGCGGATCATATGAGCCGCGGGCCTTAAGGCGCGGCTTGCTTTTCCCGACAACCGGACTAGGTACAACCGGCGCTGCTTTTTCGGATGAGCTCATGCAATGCTCTAAGCCTCTGAAAATTGTCATCTAACGTGCTTGTCCGGAACATACGCGCGGGCAACACTTGAGTTCCTTGAAGACAGGCTCGTACAGTGGTGCCCGGGCGCGCCAGGATTGCCTGGCGCGCAAATTGTCAGATTTCCGCAATTTCGCGGCTTTCAAGAGTCATGTCGTGTCCTCGGGTCAAAAAATCGTCTTTCTTACGGGACTTTTGGTGGCGGTCTCCTTGGCTGCGACGCTCGCCAGCATGTTTCTTCAGCGCGCTTTTCCGGAGCATCCATGGGTAACCATAATCGGTCCTTTGGGCGCGGCGGGGATGATGATCGCGCTGTTGGCATTTTTTCAGCGTAAGTGAATACGCCCGGTGCGTGGGAGCTGCATTATTGCGCCAACACAACCAGATAGTATAAAGCTTTTGCATGCTCTACGAACGGGGCGGCGGCCGGCGAACAAGGTCTGGGAGTATGGGCGTCCCCACTCAACAGCCGTCGACGATTGCGCAGTGCGGCACTCGTCCTCCTCTGTGTGTTAGCTCAGGCTTCGCGCGGGGAGTACTTGTCGATGGGGCAGTTGGCAAAAGAGGCAAGAGCATGAGCGAGCCTATTCCAATTTTGACTGTTGGCGATTTGAAAGCAGAACTGGCCCGATGGCGCGATGACACGCCTATTACTTTTCATTCGCCGTTGAGGGAACAGGAATATAGGTTCTATCGTTTTCGACGTAGCGGAGACGCCTTGCTGATCGATCTGAACGCGTATCCTGAGACGCCGCCGGCTCCCAGTATTTAGTGACGAAGAAGACGAATTGCATATGATGGACCCGATTCCTGAGCTGCCTGACGAGACGCGAATCGAAAGGGTGCGTTTCCCTGAAAGGATTCGAACCGCTCTGGTCGCCGGCGGACTAAGCACAGTCGGCCAAGTACGCGAGGCGTCAGATGACGATTTGTTACGATTACCGCATTTCGGAAAGGCCTCTCTTGTCCATCTACGCAAGACTCTAGGCTTGGCTTCTTCTCTAGGAGTGAATTGCCCGGCATCAGAACTTATGATCAAGACCGCTAAAGACTGAATCTCACTCAGGCAGATAGGCCCTTCGAAGGTGCGCAACCTGACTAAAAGGCTTATGTTTTATCTGTTGCTTAATAGACCGCTCGTCACAGACGTCGAACTCACTTTGGAGGCAACAGTTTCAATTCGGCGATTGCTGCGGCGTACACGACTTCCTCCGGCCCACACGTAGAGATCAGTTGCTGCAAGATTTTACGGGCTTGATCTCGCTCACCGTTGTGAAGCGCGAATTCCCCAACGAAAAACCTGGCTTCGCAGTCCCGTTTTATCTTCTCACCGGGGGCGCCCTGAAGAGCCGCCGCGTTTACAGATTCCGTTTTATCGGTGCCGAGGTAAAGCCCGAGCACCACGAAGGGCCACTCATTGCGCGGTACATTTTTGGCGGCCTCTGCAAACTCCTCTCGATCGTCTTCACCCTTATGCACCCGAGCGATATGTGCCCAAATGATCGGATACGGATTGTTCGGGCGAAGTCGCACCGCGGTCTTGAAGTCGGCAATAGCGCTATTCAATGAGCCCGCGAACAAATGCACACGGCCTCTACCGAGGAAGATAGCTGCATTTCCCGGATGGAGCTGCAAAGCCAAATTGTAGTCGGTGAGCGCGTCTTCGTATTTTTCCATTGTCAGGTTGATCGTGGCGCGGTTAGTCAGCGCAGTCACGTCTTTCGGATTGATTCTAATCGCAGTGTCGAGATCCGACAACGCAGCTTTGAAGTTTCGAAGCATGAGATGTAAAACAGCCCGGTTGACGTATGCGTCCGAGAACAGCGGTTGTAACGATATCGCCTTGTCATAGTCCGCAATTGCGCGTTTTTTTTCTTGTTTCAGTGCGTAAGTGTGGGCTCGGTTGTAATAAGCCTGAGCATAATCCGCTCGGAGGCTGATCGCGCGATCGAAATTGACGATCGCCTGATCGAAGTCGCCCAAACGATCATAAACGTTCCCGAGATTGTTAAAAGCGAGCGGGTCTGTCGGAGTTAACCTGGACACAGTCAGGAAGTCTTGCAAAGCTCTCTGATATTGACCTTTGTCCCCCCAGATGACCCCGCGATAGAGGTACAGGTTGGGGAATTCCGGGATAAGAACGATGGCGGCGTCGAAGTCGGCGAGAGCTTGATCGCGCAGCCCCAGCGAATCGTACGAAGCACCGCGGCTGTATAAGAGGAACCCGCGTTGCTTGTCTTCAAAAATTCCTTGCTTCAGAGCATTGTCGAATAGCCGGATTGCAAGCTCGAATTCACCGCGGTCCTTTGCTAAAAATCCTGCTTGTGCGAGATCAAGAGCGTTGCGCTGCGCAAAGCTTGGTGACGCAAAACAGGCCGCCATCACCGACACGGCGACAAGCAGCAAGTACCGGAGTTGTTTGAATGAACTCTTCATCGATCGCTTCTTTCGCACGCTTGCCGAAATTACATCCTTTAAAAGCACGCGAGAAGTTGCTGGCATCATATCGAAGGTGTCAATCCGGGAAATGGGGCGTTTGGCCCGCGCTAGGCAAGTTAGCGCGCCAGCCGATGAACATGGGAAATCTTGACTACGATTTGCTCTTGGGCGTGACTTCCAATGGATTTGGCATTTGACGACGTGTGGCTACCGTACGCCTACGTCAAGAGCGTTGCCTTTTCGCCTTCGCCGGCTCCGCACGCGCCTACTGTCAAGGCTCGACTTTTAACACCGCTATCCGGTGTTCCCGCGCAACTCAGGCTCAAGAAATCACTCCTCGTCTTTCTCAAAACTGGGACAGACTAAAATTTCAAAATAGAGCCGAAATATCTTCTTGCAATTGCGACTGAGTTGCAACTAAAGTGTTGTCGCGGATTGCTGGACCTCTGCGTCCGTGGCGTCCATTACCTTGCATTGCACCAACCGAAGGGTCTGCCGGTGATCGCGGGGCGTCCGAAGTTGGGCATTAAAAACTGTTACAAACAGCCATTAAATCTGTGCGAGATGGATTGTCGCGTGAAAAGAATCTCGACTTGTGCCGGCGCGATATGCGGCCTTTTGACCTGCATTCCCTTGGCATCGGCCGAAAATGGGCCGGTCCCGCTTTCCGTGAAAGCCGTCGTATCCAGTATTTACGATTGGACCGGGTTTTATGTTGGCGCTCATTTCGGTTATGGTGCGGGATCCTCCAATTGGTCGGCGACGCAAGCCGGCGCTTCGGCGCCGAGCCTGATGGGAACACTTGATTTTTATCGTCCGTTCGACGCGTTCAAGGGGACAGGCAGCTACTCGACCGGCCTGCAAGCTGGCTATAATTACCAGGCCGCGTCACGATTGTTGCTTGGCTTCGAAGCCGATATCTCGTTCCCAAACAGCGTTTCAGCCACCCAGACATTTTCAACTGCGGCTGGGGGTCAAGCGAGCTACGGAGAAATGGTGCTTCACGCCGGCAGCGTCCGTGGTCGCGTCGGCTACGCATTTGACAACTGGTTGGTTTACGGTACCGGCGGTTTGGCCTGGAGCTACGATCAGTTCACGCGCACTCAGGTGGCCGGCACGCCAATGGGTGGCAGCGCGGTGCCCGGAACTGTCGAAAAACACTCGCTTTGGCGGCTAGGCTGGGTGGCAGGCGCCGGTGTCGAGCTTCCGGTCGCGCCAAGCTGGACGGCGAAATTGGAATATTTGCTGTCCGAATTTGGCGGCCGATCGATATCATTTCCCGCGGGAGCCCAAAAATTCGAAGGTGATTATGCTTCTCACAGCATACGTTTCGGTCTGAATTATAAACTTGGCGACCCGGGCAAAAAAGACGTTGCTTCGGTAAATGGAATTTCCGCACTTGAGACGGAGAATTTCAGCTTCCACGGCCAGGCGACTTTTGTCGGTCAATACGCCGCTCCCTTTCGGGCGCCGTATCGCGGAGCGAACAGCCTCGCTCCGAATTCAGCACGCGAGACCTTAGACATTACATTTTACGCGGGCATGCGGCTGTGGGAAGGAGCGGAATTTTGGATCAATCCGGAAATCGATCAAGGGTTTGGCTTAAGCAACACGCTGGGCGTTGCAGGTTTTCCCAGTGGCGAAGCCTACAAAGTCGGGGCGGAATACCCCTACACGCGTCTTCACCGGATGTTTATCAGGCAAACGATCGACCTCGGCGGCGAAAAGCAAAAAGTCGATTCCAACATCAGTCAGTTCAACGGATCCCAGACCGCCGACCGTTTGGTCATCACGATCGGGAAATTTGGCGTCGGCGACGTATTCGATACCAACAAATACGCGCACGATCCCCGAACCGACTTCCTGAATTGGTCGCTCATCGACAGTGGCGCCTTCGATTATGCGGCGGATGCGTGGGGCTACACTTACGGTGCCGCTGCCGAATGGTATCGCGGAGCCTGGACGCTGCGTGCGGGATTGTTCGATCTCTCGAAAGTGCCTAACAGCACCGAGTTGGATCCGCGATTTTCGCAGTTTCAGGCGATTGCCGAAATCGAACATCGGCACGAGCTCTGGGGACAGCCTGGCAAGATCGCCGTCACTGGCTTCCTCAGCCGGGGGCGAATGGGAAGCTTCGATGATGCAGTGCGGCTGGCTCAAGTCACGAGTCAGCCCGCCGATGTTGCGGCTGTGCGACGTTACAGGAGCCGAAGCGGCATCAGCATGAACCTTGAACAGCAACTCATGCCAGACGTTGGTCTATTCGCACGTGCCGGCATTGCCGACGGCAAGGTGGAACCATATGAGTTCGCTGATATCGACAGAACGGTTGCGGCGGGATTTTCCCTTTCCGGCAATTCTTGGGGCCGGGCGGGCGACGCGATCGGAATTGCCGGTGTCTTGAATAGTATTTCAAGATCGCATCAAGGCTATTTCAATGCCGGAGGGCTTGGCATTCTCATTGGGGACGGTCAACTCCCCAATCCAGGTTTAGAAAAGATCATCGAAGCCTACTACAGCCTGGCCGTTACACCGGCGTCGCGCCTGACATTCGATCACCAGCTCATTGCGAACCCCGCCTATAACCGTGACCGAGGCCCGGTTTCAGTGTTCGGCACGCGTCTTCGCGCGCAATTTTAGCGATGAATAAAATCTAATCCAGCTGGTGTGCGTTTAGTACTCGATCAAAGTTCATTGAACTTGCGATCCACTTTCCCTTGCCATCCACTTCCCGTTCCAAACAATACACCGCGCACCTGCGGTCCGCGCGAGGAACTTATCCACGCCGTTAAAACTGGAGCACACGGTTACATGCAGACGCGGACGCGGCGAATTCTGTAACCGTAAGGCGTCCAAACGGTGCGTCGCCGAATGAAACAATCCGCGCCATACGCGTAGGGATAATAGCTGCCGTAATAGGGAGCCGGATAAAATCCTCCATAAAGGCCGTAATGCCCACCATGGTGCCCGCCAAACCCGCCGTGGTGACCTCCGTCGAAGTGACCTCCGAAATGGTGGCCTCCTCCGAAATGACCACCTCCAAAATGACCACCTCCGTGATGTTCTCCGCCATGATGCTGCGCCAATGCCGGTTGTGCCACAAAGAGAAGCCCCGTAAGAACGGTCGCGGCCGCCAAATGCTTGATCATATTCCTCTACCTTGATCCGAGACGGATCAGCGTCATCCACAATCGTGGCATGATTTAGTTTGTTGGCGCCGAGCCTTTTTTCTCGCAAGTTTGTCTCGGCTAGGGAACACGCTTTCCAGATCCCAAAAGCCCTCCATACCCCCTTTCAAAGGGTTGCGACGTCATGTCCGCCTCTGCGGTCATGAAAGAGACGTTTCCCCAGCAAAATGAATGCTGCGCTGCAGTCCTTTCACAACGTCCGAAGTAGGAGGTTGGAGTCAGACACAAACTTGTTCGATAAGCATGCGCCTGGCTCCGCTGTCCCTGCCGCGTCAAAGACCGCATTTCTTCCAGCTTACCACCGTATTTGATGAAAGTCCCGGCTATGGATTGGCTCAACAAGCGTCACCACCTGAAGAAACTCAAGCTGTTTTTTGTGGTGGCGGGGTTGGTCATCGCGATCAGCCTGCTCAAGGTATTCGTTCATTGGATGCAATTCGAATTCGTGACGCTGAGCACCCTGTTGACCAGCGCCATCGGCGGCGCGATCTTCATCATCGGTTTTCTGCTGTCCGGCGTGCTGTCCGATTACAAGGAATCCGAACGCTTGCCAGCCGACATTCGCGTGGCTCTGGAGGCGATTCACGACGACGCCACGTGCTTTGTCGAGAAATGCACGGAGTTTCAAATCAGGCCCTTGCGGGCTATCCTATCTGGCATTCTAGTGACTTTGCAGAAGGGCCTGGGGCACGCAGGCGCCCACAGCAGACTGCAGCCAGTCATCGCCGAGGTCGACAAGCTCACGCCGGTTATCGCACAGATGGACCGGCTTGGGATGCCCGCCAATTTTATCGTTCGGCTGCGCGGCCAGCAAGATCAGCTTCGCAGATGCGTATTCCGCATCTATCACATCCAAAGCATGCAGTTCGTGCCGTCGGTTTACATCCTGGTAAAAACGCTTGTTGCAGCGATCGTCTTGCTCTTGCTGTTTTTGGAAACGGAAGGCTCGCCCGGCACCGCCCTGATTTTCGGATTCATCTCCTATATGTTCATCTATGCGCTCTACCTCATCGAGACGCTCGAGCAGCCTTTCCGCAAGGGTCACGACTCGCTCGACGACGTCAGCCTTTTTCTGCTCCGCGAGTTCGCAGACAAGTTGGCTCTATACGACGCAGCCGATCCCGCCACATTAGCGCGATCCAGTTTTATGAACAGAGAAAAGGAATAGAAAGAAAACGCCGGTGGGATACGAAGCTTGCGCCAAGAGCTCGGGATCTAGACCCGCAGAACTGGCTCAGCCGCGCGAATTTCCTCGTCTTCAACTTGCAAAGTCACGTGATCAATCTTGAACTTATCCTCCAGAACGGCTTTCGCGCGTTTCAGCACCGCGGCTGCGTCTTTCATGTCTGACACGACGAGATGGCCGGTCAGGGAGTCCGTCCCTGACGTGATGGTCCAGACATGCAGATCGTGAACCGCGGTAACGCCCGGAATTTCCCGCAGCGCCTTTTCGAGGAGTGGAAGATCGATCTCGGCCGGCACCCCCTCCATCAGGATATGGACGGCCTGGTTCAACAGCTTCCACGTGCGCGGTACGATGAAGAGGCCGATTCCCGCGCCGATGATCGGATCGGCAAGGGTCCAGCCGGTAAACATGATGATCAGGGCTGCGGCGATCACGCCGAGCGAACCCAGCATGTCGCTGAGAACCTCGAAATACGCCCCCTGAACGTTGAGGCTCTCAGAGGAGCCGGCCGACAATAACTTCATGCTGACGAGATTGACGATCAGCCCGACGGCGGCGACCGCCAGCATCGGTGTGCCCAGGATTTCGGGCGGCGACAGGAACCGCTTGTATGCCTCGTAAAGAATATAAATTGTCAACAGCAGGAGCACGACCGCATTGATGAGTGCGGCGAGGATTTCAGTCCGCAAATAGCCGTAGGTCTTTTGGGGCGTTGCAGCTTTTTGCGCGAAATGAATTGCAAATAACGCCAGGCCCAACCCGCCGGCATCGGTCGCCATATGCGCGGCGTCCGCGATCAAGGCGAGGCTGCCGGTCCAGATTCCGCCAACGATTTCGGCGGTCATATACGTTAACGTCAGGGCCAGCGCCGCGTAAAGAGGCTTGCGGTGCCGCCCGGCCGCCGATGGGATTGCACCCCCGTGCGAATGACCTTTACCCATAAACAAAACCTCTCTCTTTGACGAACGGCCTCAAGCGCATTTCCCAACGGTTGTGACGGCTAAGTGAACATTTTCCAACGGTTATCAGATAACATTGGGGGTTCCGGACGGGCGCGGGACAATGTAATAGTATTACTTGGCAAGACTTGCTAATCGGAACATATGAACCATCGGCTGAGCAAAAGGTTGCCGAGATCGCAAGCGTCGGGCGTTCGCCGTGCGCTGCTGGCGTTGCTTGCCTTTGCGTATCTTTTCGTCGGCATGTCCCATGCCGTGTCCTGCGCCGACGAGGTCGTGGGGATCTCGCTCGCCTCCGATTTCAGCACCCCTTCAGATGATGGTGGTCAAGGCGACGATGCAACCAAAAAGCTGCCGGCGGTCGCCAGCCATTGCTACGTCTGCGCACCGATCCTGACGCCAGTGATGGCCGCGGTAAGCGGTCCGTCTGCCAAGCCAGTCAGACTATCCTTTGTGGCTCAACACCGTCTCGACGCAAATCCTCTCTGGCTCGATACGCCGCCACCCAAGCATCTCACCTGAGCAATTAGCCGAACGCGCGACGTAAGTTGCGTCGTCATCCGTACGCTATTCAGGTTGATCTTATGTGGTTGGTTCAAGTGGTTCTGCGCCTGGCGGGTGCAGTGCTTTTATTCACAATTCCCGTCAAGGCCGCCGAACGAGCGGCGCCAGCCATTTCGCTGCCGCAAGCACTACAACGTGCCTTGGCGGCAAACCCGCGGTTGACGGCGGCTGAGCGTGATATCGGCATCGCCGGCGGGCTGCGTATCCAGGCCGGGGTACTGCCGAATCCGGACGTTTCGTTCGAGCTCGACAACGCGCTGGGATCAGGGCCTTACAAAGGCTTACGATCGGCCGAGACCAATCTGCAACTCAGCCAGTTGGTCGAACTCGGTGGAAAGCGGGAAGCGCGCATTGCCGCCGGCGAGGCCGGCATCGGCTCGGCAGTGTGGCAGCGACGGGCGACGCGCCTGGAGGTCCTGTCGGAAGCCGCGATCGCGTTTATCACGATCATCAGTGCGCAGCGGCGGATCGAAATCTTCGACGAGCAGATCGAGGGTTTTGGCACACTTATCCCACTGTTGCAGAAGCGCGTGCAGGAGGGCGCATCCTCGCCGGCTGAGACGCTGCGTGCGCAGGTCGCGGCCGATCTATTTCGGGTCGAACGGGAACGCGCCAAGACCCAATTGGCTCTCGCGCGCCGCGACCTTGCAATTCTGATGGGGGACAGCAGTCCTCATTTCGGCAAAGCATTGGGACGCCTGACCAACATAGGGCAACCGCCGCCATTCCGGGACGTGTTGCGGGCGATTGAAGCCAACCCCCAACTGTTGCGGTGGACGGCGGTTGCGGCCCAACGCAACGCCGAACTTTTGATCGCGCGTCTGAAAGCAATTCCCGACCCGCGCATTTCAGCCGGCTGGCGCCATTATCAGGACACTAATGACAACGCCGTGCGGTTAGGCGTTTCCATCCCGATACCAATCTTCGATCAGAACACCGGCAACATTATCGCCGCGCAGGAAACGCTCGCCAAGACCGATGCCGAGCGTGCCATCAACAAGCTCGTCCTGACCAGTATCGTCGGTCGTGCTTATGACACCCTCACGGGCGCGTTGGCCGAGCTCAAGCTGCTGCGGACGTCGATCATCCCGAATGCGCGCAGCGCTTCCGAGACCATCCAGAGCGGCTATCTGCAAGGACGGTTTACGCTACTTGAGTTGCTCGATGTCAAAGGCTCGGTCTTGCAGGCGCTGCTTCGGGAGCAGGAGGCTTTGCAGAACTTCCACATTGCCATCGCGACGATCGAAGGTCTTGTCGGCAACCCGTTTACCCTCACTCGCGAGACCTCAAGATGAAACGACTTCTGAGATACTTGTTTTTTGTGCTGGTCGCAGCGGTGCTGGTCTATGGCGGCTACCGGATGCTGAAACCGGCTACACCAAAGACGGCTCCTACGGAAAAAGCTGAGAAGGAAGAGCATGCAGATAGCGTCGCTCTGAGCGACGCCAAGATTGAAGCGGCTGGAATTGAGCTTGTTAAGGCCTCAACCGGTGTCTTGCGGGACAGCCTGTTGCTGAACGGTATCGTGCAGCCCAATCAAGAGTCACTGGTCCAGATCACACCGCGCTTTCCCGGTATCGTCCGCGACGTCCGCAAGCGGATCGGCGACGTCGTGCAAAAGGGCGATGTGCTGGCAGTCATCGAAAGCAACCAAAGCTTGACGCAATACGAATTGAAGGCATCGCTTGCGGGCACGGTCATCGATCGTCAGATCTCGCTGGGGGAATTCGTCTCCGAACAGAAATCGGCATTCGTGGTAGCGGATTTGTCGAACGTTTGGGTGGATTTCTCTGTCTACCGCCGTGATCTGAAACGGGTCAGCATGGGGGATCAGGTGCTCATCGATCCGGCCGACGGCGGGCCGGCAATCGAAGCCAAGGTGTCTTATTTATCGCCGGTCGGCAGCAGCGACACCCAAAGCGCCATTGCGAGGGCGATCGTGACGAATTCCGACCAGCGGCTGCGGCCGGGACTGTTCATCACGGGGCGCCTCACGTTGTCGGCCAAGAAGGTTCCCGTCGCGGTCAAGTCATCTGCGCTTCAGACCGTGGAAAACCGGACCGTCGTCTTCGTGCGCAACGGCGAGAAGTTCGAGGCTCGCGATGTCGAGGTGGGCGATCGCGATCCGCACCTCATCGAAATTCTCTTCGGCGTCCTCGACGGCGATCTCTACGCGGCGCAGAACAGTTTCATTGTGAAGGCTGAAATGACAAAGGGAGCGGGCGGCGATGAGCATTGACGACAGCAACACTTTGATCACCGCGCTGATCCGGCCGCATATGGAAGGCCATGTCGTCCGTGCGCTGCACGAACTTCCGGATTTCCCCGGCTTCACCTTCGATGAAGTGAGGGGACAGGGAAGAGGGCGCGGACAGGGCGGCGGTTACGTCTCAACTGACACAAATCTCACCTACCATCAGTATCTGGAGCTGAGATTGGTCTGCCGGTCCGACTGCGCTGAGGACATTTGCGCGCGGATCGCCTCGGCCGCATGGACTGGTAGGAAAGGTGATGGGGTCGTCTACACGACCCCCGTCCATTCGTTCTCGCGCGTCCGGGAAATTGGCAAGCGCACGGAGCAACGTCATGATTGACTGGATTCTTTCGTTCGCCATCCGACAGCGTTGGCTGGTGATGATCGGCATTTTGGTCATGGTCGCCTTCGGTGCGTGGAATTTCACGCGCCTGCCGATCGACGCGGTGCCTGACATCACCAACGTCCAGATCCAGATCAACAGCCGCGCGCCCGGCTATTCGCCGCTGGAAGTCGAGCAGCGGATCACATTTCCGATCGAGACCGCGATGGGAGGATTGCCTCATCTGGATAGCACCCGCTCCCAGTCGCGCTACGGCCTGAGCCAGGTCACGATCATTTTCAAGGACGGTACCGACATCTATTTTGCCCGGCAACTGGTCAACGAGCGGATTCAACAGGTCAAAGACCAGCTTCCGCCCAGCATCGAAACCGCGATGGGACCGATCTCCACGGGTCTCGGCGAAATCTATCTCTTCACCGTCGAGGCGAAACCGGAAGCGCGCAAGGCCGGCGGCGGCGAATACACGCCGAGCGATCTGCGCACGATACAGGACTGGATCATAAAGCCGCAGCTGCGGAACGTGCCCGGCGTCATCGAAGTCAATACCATCGGTGGCTTCGAACGGCAATTTCATGTGCTGCCGGACCCCGCGCAATTGATGGCCTACAAGCTCAGTTTTCGCGAGGTGATGACGGCGCTGGCGGCGAACAATGCCAACGTCGGCGCCGGCTACATCGAGCGCAACGGCGAGCAATACCTCGTTCGCACGCCCGGCCAGGTCGCGAATGTCGAAGAAATAAAACAGATCGTGATCGGCTCCCGTAACGGCGTACCGGTGCGGGTTGGGGACGTGGCCGACGTCAAGGAAGGCAAAGACCTGCGCACCGGTGCGGCAACAGTCGATGGCAAGGAGGTGGTGTTGGGCACTGCCATGCTGCTGATTGGCGACAATAGCCGGACAGTAGCTCAGCGCGTGGCGGCAAAGCTGAAGGAGATCGGGCGCTCCCTGCCGGACGGCGTGATCGCGCGCGCGGTCTACGACCGGACTAAGCTGGTCGAGGCCACGGTCGCGACGGTGGAGAAGAACCTCGTCGAAGGCGCTCTGCTGGTGATCGTGATTCTGTTTCTGATCCTCGGGAACTTCAAGGCGGCCATCGCGACCGCATTCGTCATCCCGCTGGCTATGCTGTTTACCATCACCGGCATGGTCGAAAACAAGGTCAGCGCCAACCTGATGAGCCTTGGTGCCATCGACTTTGGCATCATCATCGACGGCGCGGTCATCATCGTTGAGAATTGTCTACGCTTGCTGGCCGAAGAGCAAACCAGACGGGGCCGTGTCCTCAATCGGCAGGAACGGTTTGAAACCATTCTGACTGCGTCCAAGGAGGTGATCGGTCCGAGTCTGTTCGGGACGCTGATCATCGGCGTCGTGTATCTTCCGATCCTGACGCTCACCGGCGTTGAAGGAAAGATGTTCACGCCGATGGCATTAACAGTGCTGATGGCGCTCACGGGCGCCAGCATCCTGTCGCTGACGTTCGTTCCTGCTGCCGTGGCCTTGCTGGTGACCGGCAAGGTCTCCGAGCATGAGAACTGGTTCATGCGCGGTGCGCGCTATGTTTACACGCCGCTGCTCGCCGCTTCGATCCGCAACAGGTGGGGCGTCGCCGTAATTGCGGTCCTGCTGATGGTCGTGTGCGGTATCGCAGCCTCCCGCATGGGCGGGGAGTTTATCCCCAGCCTCGACGAAGGGGACGTTGCCCTGCAGGCGATCCGGATTCCCGGCACCAGTCTGACGCAGTCTCTGGAGATGCAGGCCATGTTGGAAAAGCGGTTGTTGAAGATCCCAGAGGTAAGGGAAGTGTTCGCCCGCACCGGCACAGCGGAGGTCGCCACCGACCTGATGCCGCCCTCGACATCCGACGGCTACGTCATGCTGAAACCGCGGAAGGAATGGCCCGATCCGGAGAAACCGAAGGCTACCGTTGTTTCCGAGATTCAGGAGGCGGCGGAAGAGATCCCCGGCAACGTCTATGAGATCTCCCAGCCGATCCAGCAACGTTTTAACGAACTGATATCGGGAGTCCGCAGCGACGTCGGCGTCAAGATTTTTGGCGACGACCTCGACGTTCTCGTCCAGTCCGCGGCCAAAGTGCAGGCCGTCTTGCAGGACGTACAGGGCGCCGCCGACGTCAAGACCGAGCAGGCGTCGGGATTGCCGGTGCTGACCGTCAAGCTCAACCGTCAGGCGCTGTCCCGCTACGGCATCAGCGTCGGCGACGTGCAAAACCTCGTCGAGATCGCGGTCGGCGGCAAAAACTCCGGAATGGTGTTCGAAGGCGATCGTCGTTTCAACATCGTCGTTCGCCTCCCGGAACATTTGCGCTCCGATATCTCGGCGCTCAAGGCGCTTCCGGTACCGCTTCCCCCGCTGGAGACCCAGGCAAAGCCAGTAACTGCGGTATGGAACAACTCGCCGCTGTCTCAAATCCGCTATGTGCCGCTATCGGAACTGGCCCAAATTCGACGTCGCACCCGGACCCAATCAGATCAGCCGCGAAAATGGCAAACGTCGTATTGTCGTCACCGCGAACGTCCGCGGACGCGACCTGGGGTCGTTCGTCGCGGACGCTCAGGAGCAGGTCGAAGCCAAGGTCAAACTTCCGGCGGGCTACTGGATTGGCTGGGGCGGTCAGTTCGAGCAGCTGGTGTCCGCCACGCAGAGGCTGACGATCGTCGTGCCGATCGCCTTGCTGCTGATCTTCCTGCTGCTGTTCATGAGCCTTGGATCGATGCCGGATGCACTGCTGGTGTTCAGCGGTGTTCCGCTTGCACTGACCGGCGGAATCATAGCTCTGCTGCTGCGAGGGATTCCACTTTCGATCAGTGCGGGCATCGGCTTTATCGCGCTGTCGGGCGTGGCGGTGCTCAATGGCCTCGTCATCATTACCTTCATAGAAAAACTGCGCAACGAGGGGCATACGATCCTTGAGGCCGTCAGCAAAGGCGCACTGACCCGTCTGCGTCCCGTGCTGATGACCGCGCTCGTCGCGTCGCTTGGTTTCGTTCCGATGGCGATCGCAACCGGCGCCGGCGCGGAAGTGCAGCGGCCGTTGGCGACCGTCGTGATTGGCGGAATCATTTCGTCGACCATCCTCACCTTGTTGGTACTGCCAGCCCTCTACGTTCTGTTCAGGCGCGAGGATCTGGAAAATAGCGAAACCATTTCAACGGTTACAGAATCACCCGCTACAAAAGGAGCAGCATCATGAAACACCTCTTCGCTTTTGTTTGTCTCGTCCTCATGTGGTCCGGGCCTTCATATGCTCAGCATGCACATGGCGGCGAGAAAGGCCCCAACGGCGGTCCGATGGAAGATGTTGCCGGCATCGATGCCGAACTCATCACGTCAGGCAACAAAATCACCATCAACGTCTTCGATCCTAAGAGCGCGAAGCCGGTCGCGACGAAGAACTTCACGGCTGCCGTGTTGATTGCGAGCGGCAGTACGCGCGAAACCGTAACTCTGGCACCCCAAGGCGAAAACTCCCTCCAAGGCGACGCCAAGAGCCCCGTGACGGCAGGCGCAACGATCACCCTCACCATCAAAACGGCAGAAGGACAATCCGGTCAGGCCAAGTTCAAAAAATAGGACAGAGATTGGAGCAACAAGAGCGGAGCTTGAACGAACGTCGGATGGAGGGCGGCCGCGGTGTGATCGCAACGCTGGCCTCCGTTAGCATCGCCACGCGCGTGCTCTTGATCGAGCCGATGTTTTTGGCTGCCGTTTTCGCGGCTGGCGCAACTTACCCGCTTCGGGCGCAAACACAGACGGCCAAAATCGTCGGTCTGGGCGCCGCGACGTGCCAGCGGTTCACCGATGACGTCAAAGCCAATCCTGCGGTTCGACGGGACTATCTGGCGTGGGCGCAGGGGTTCATGAGCGGAATCATATCGAGCAGGCCTCCGGGCGTCGATGAGGGCCTGGATCTCGCTCCGGTGACGTTCGACCTCATCAGGCAACTCCACTTCCTGGAAGATCACTGTGTCCGCAATAGCTCGTTGGATTTTTCGGATGCCGTGGCAGCGCTTTACAAGCGGCTCCGTCAGGAGGGCAAGACGTGAAATTGAAACACTGCGTCAAGCTTAGCCGGCTGCGGATAAGGAATCGATCATGAGCGACAACTCACAAGCAGTGGAGACGGGCTTTCGCATCGGATCTTCGGATGGGGGCTGTCGCAACGCTTCGGTATGGATAACATGAACACAGCGATTGCCAACAGCGGCTTAAGTCGAGACTTAAGGTTGGACCTTTTCCGCGGGTTGGCGAATTGGGCGATCTTTCTCGATCACATTCCCAATAACGTGGTCGCCTGGATCACGATGAAGAACTACGGGTTCAGCGACGCAGCCGACTTGTTCGTCTTCATCTCCGGCTACACAGTCGCGCTCGTCTATTCGCGGACCATCGCCGCCGGTGGCTTTGTCGTGGCCGCGGTCGGCATTCTGGCTCGGGCTTGGAAGCTATACGTCGCGCATATCCTGCTGTTCGTGGTATACGTCGCCGCGATCGGTTACGTGGCCCAAAATTACGGTCACGCCTATCTGCTCGACGAATTTAACATCCGGCGTTTGATCGCCGATCCGATCGAACTCCTCAAGCACGGGCTGCTGCTCGAGTTCAAGCCGCTCAATCTTGACGTCCTGCCTCTCTACACCGCGCTGATGGCCACGTTCCCGCCGTTCCTCTGGCTATTGATGCGGGCGCCCAGCCTGGCGCTCGCGGCTTCTTTCGTAATCTATGCTGCGGCCCGGACCTTGAACTGGAACCTCGCGAGCTATCCCGATGGCGTGTGGTATTTTAATCCCTTTGCCTGGCAGTTTCTATTCGTGATCGGCGCCTGGATCTCGCTCGATAGAACCGGCCTGGTGAGGCGGTTGACCGCGTCCCGCCTGGCCGTGTGGTCGGCATTGCTTTTCCTGTTGCTCAGTTTCGCCGTCACACTTGCTGCGCGTTTCGGCTTCGCGTCGGCGATGCCGGCCCCCATCGCCGATCTATTTCTTCCGAACGATAAGACGAACCTGGCGCCGTACCGAATCCTGCATTTTCTTGCGCTTGCGCTGGTCGTCGCGAGATTGGTACCGCGCAGCGCGCCGGCGTTGAAGCTTTCCATCGTGCGTCCGGCGATCATCTGCGGCGAGCGCTCGCTCGAAGTATTTTGCGTCGGAATATTCCTGTCGTTCGTTGGGTGCTTCCTCATCGAATTGGTTTCGGACACGATTGCCTTTCAGTTGCTCGTTAGCCTATCTGGCATCGCCTTGATGACAGCCGCCGCCTATTACCGCACGTGGATCAAGAACCTCCGGCCGGCATCGACGCCCGACAGATTGAGGGCCGTATGATGTCAGAAATTCATGGAGCGAAACCGATGGCGCCAACGGCTTTGATTACCGAGCGATTGCGGGTTGAGGGAATGGATTGCGCCTCCTGCGCCACGAAGATCGAAAATGCGGTGCAACGTTTGCCAGGCGTCACCGGCGTTGCGGTGTCCGTGACCGGCAGTAGCGTGACGGTAACCCGCGATTCCAGTGGTGTTGGGGAGGAAACCATCCGCAATCAGATCTCGAACCTCGGCTACCGCGTTATTCGTTCCGAACCGGCGCAAAACCATTCGCACGGAAACGGCAAAGGAGCATCGGCGGAGCACGAAGAAGGTCATTCGCACATTCACGACCATGCTCCGTCGGATCAGGCCTGGTGGAGCACGCGCAAAGGCATGCTCACCATCGCATCCGGCGTCGCATTGGCCGCCGC
>NZ_HG326654.1:687762-712930 GCF_000308295.2 Afipia birgiae 34632 | reverse complement strand
GGACACTTCCGGTACTGCGCCATCTCATCATGGGTCCATGTGTGATGACCCGCGCTGGCGTATTTAATGCGCTTCACTCCGAGGGTTGGATTGACCGTCGTTTCCTCCGCCTCGTTCGCCCAGTTGAATAACGCGCGGAGGGCTTTGAGGCGCTGGTTCGCGGCGGCGGGTGTAACTAGCAATTCATCGCGCAACTTGCGGACGTGGCGCGGCTGCATGTGGGATACGGTGCTGTCCCCATGAGACTCGCAAATCTCCTCCAAAGCACGGCGCTGCCAGTTCCGTGTGCTGACATCAAGGGCGCTGTACTCGCCATTCGCGAAGTATTGGACGCAAAGATGGCGGAAGGTGCCGCGCTTGATCTCGCGGGAACGGGACGCGGTCTTGCTCGCACCATTCGTTTGAGCGACGGCCTCTTGATACTCAGCCAAGAACTGCGGGGTGCCGGGCACAGAGCGTAGGCGAATTTTCGGATGACCAGGACAGCGGAGATAGCGCCGCACATTTCCATGCCGGTCCGTATCTTCACTTATGAATTTCAGGTTTACGCGCACGTTGCAGCGATTGATCCCAGCTATTGGCGTCACCGGCATCATCGTCGGACCATGCGGACTCGGCGTCAAGTGCATCGAAGGCTCCATCAAGCTGTTTCCTATCCCAGACCACACGGCCGCCTAGGCGCTTCGGGGTGGCATCGTGCGGTCCCGTATGAGTTTGTCGAAGTGTGATGGTGAGACGCCTAGATATGCTGCGGCTTGAAGTCGTGAGAGACCGCGCGGAGGCAGTGATGATGGAAGCACGTCCCGACGTTGACGCTGCTGATCTTTGCGGGATGCTTCAAGGGACCCATCATCGACCACCGCTAGGTGAGGCTTGCGCACTATGGGTGCGACCGCTCCTTTTCTGCATAGCTGCCTCCCGCGCATCTATGTAAACCACCGCCTGAGATGCTCGGTGGTGTAGCCGCCAACTAGCTTCAGGTATCCCGCAGTGGTCGCCAGATGCTCATGCCTCAGGTATTGCCTCAGCATGTCGGGTGGCAGCCCGCGCTCAGTTGCGTGCCGAGCGAACGAACGGCGGAAAGCTTTGAGGGTTGCTCCAGGCACATCACCAAGTCCGATGGCGCGGCGGCATGCTTGCCAATCACGTTGAAGGTTGATGTAAGGCACGTCAAACAGATGATCGGTCGGGGCACCTCCAGCACCTACGCGCGATCCATTGGCGCAGCATCGCGGTAGTCAGTGTCTCAAGGTGAGCGCCAGGGAATAGCTCGCAGAGCCTGGCGGTGAGCTTAACTGATCGGCGCAACACACTAATCTTTTAACAAAGAGGAGTGTGGGCATGAAGCAGCGACGTCGCATTTATTACTCGGCGGCTCAGCTGTCTGAAATCTGGGATCGCTGGCAGGCTGGCGAGCCGTGAGTTCAATCGGACGTCGATTTGACCGGAAGTCCTCGTCGGTTTTCAGCCGGGCCGTGTCGAGCAGGCGCTGCCCGTCCTCTGCTAGAACCAGGACCGCAGACCGACGAGGTAGCGAAAGCTGCCAACATCCTTTCCATTGTCACGGGCATAGCCAGCGGTATTACCGAGTTTTCGCTCGTACTCGATTCCGATGTAGGGCGCGAATTCGGGGATGAACTGATACCGCAAGCGAAGCCCAGCCTCGATTGTGGACAAACCGTCACCGATGCCGAGTTCTGGGATGTTTTGTGCGGAAAGATTCGCTTCCACGCGGGGCTGAAGGATCAGTTGCTGAGTCACGAACAGATCGTATTGCGCATTGAACCGAGCGGTGACCTCGCCTCGGTTCGAGATAAAGAGGGCTGCCTCCAGGTCGTACATGAAAGGCATGAGCCCTTGCAGCCCAATAACCGCATGCGTGCGGCGGGGGCTTACTGCGAAGTCCTGCCGCACACCCATTTGGAGATCGAGCCAAGGCGTGATGGCACGGCTCCAGAGCGCCTGTAATTCCGCTCTTTCGAGCTTACCGCGGTAAGCGCCACTGCCTTCTGTCTTGATCCAGAGCTTGTCGAAGTCGCCGCCGTACCAAGCCTGCGCGTCCCAAAGATAGCCATTGCCGCCCTTCTGAAATTGCGTTTCGAAACGGTCGAGCAGGACCCGATATGCTTTTACATCGCCAGCCTCGATTCGGAGCTCCTCGCGCGCCCGCGCCATGTCGGACGGGGCGTAGACCAGGTCTGCCGCATGCGACGGCCCCGAAAGAGCCGCAGCGGGTGGGGGCGGATTCGGCGGTTCGGGCTTCGCGCCACCCATTCCGCCCATCGCCCCCATGTTGTGCCCAGCGGGGGAGGCCGCGGAGGACGTTTGCTTGCGCTTAGCTCCGGCCGGTCGTGGCGGCGTAGAAGCCGCGGGAGCGCCGCCGGTTGCCTGCCGGCCGTGTCCCGAGTGTGCGCCTGATTGCCCGCTCGGAGCCGCGGGTGTGCGCGGTGCCACTTCCTTTTTTGGCGCAGCCTCCATCCCGGGCATCGGCATGGAGTGATCCATCTGCTGGGCCGCTGCGCAGACGGGCAGCGCCGTGGCCACTGCCAGCAATGCGACTCGGAGCGCGGTCATGCGGGCCGCCGATCCAGCGGGCGGACGGTCACCACGTTGAACATGCCGGCGTGCATGTGGAACAGCAGGTGGCAATGAAAAGCCCAGTCCCCCGGGTTGTCGGCGGTGATGTCGAAACTCACCTTGCTTCCGGGCAGCACATTGATGGTGTGTTTCAGTGGATGACGTCCCGGATGCCCGTTCACCAGCTCCATAAAGTGGCCGTGAATGTGCATGGGGTGCTGCATCATGCTGTTGTTGACCATGGTCACGCGTACGCGCTCGTTGCGGGCGAGGCGGATGGGCTCTACACCGTCGCTGAACTTCCGGCCGTCAATCGACCATATGAAGCGGTTCATGTTGCCGGTCAGATTGATTTCCAGGGTGCGCGTCGGACGGCGCCTGTCACGATTCGGCTTGAGGGCGACAAGATCGCGATAGGTGAGGACCTTGTGGCCGACATCCTTCAAGCCCAGCCCTGGATGACTGGTGCGGTCCTGTGGGTCCGGCGCGATCATGTCCACGCCGGGGTTGATGTCGACGTCTGGCGGCACGTTGGCCGGATCGCGCATGTTCATATCCATGCCGCCGTGACCCATGCCGCTCATCGAGCCGCCGCCCGCCATGCCGCCGTGGTTCATGCCTGGCATTGAGCCGCCGCCCGCCATGCTGCCCTGGTTCATGCCGCCCATCGACCCGCCGCCGCCCATTCCGGGCATGCCCATATCCTCCATGCCCAGCAGCGGACGAGGGCGAAGCGGAGGCACGGACGTCGACATGCCCATGCGCGGAGCCAGCGTCCCCCGCGCCATGCCGGACCGGTCGGCGGCCTCCGACACGATGGTGAAGGCGCGATCCTCCTTCGGCTGGACGATCACGTCGTACGTTTCCGCGACCGAGATCTGGAACTCGTCGACGCTGACAGGGCGCACATTTTCGCCATCGGCGCTGACCACGGTCATGCGTAACCCCGGGATACGGACCTGGAAGACCGTCATGGCCGCTGCGTTGATGAAGCGCAGCCGCACCCGCTCGCCGGGACGGAACAGCCCGGTCCAGTTTTCCTCAGGTCCGTGACCGTTAATCAGATACGTATAGATCGCGCCGGTCACGTCCGAGATGTCGGTCGGATCCATCCTCATCTTTTGCCACTGCAGCCGCTCCTCGAGCGACATGCGCTGCGCGGGATCGTCGCTGGAAAGACCAGCGACGGTCAGCCTATTTCGGTTGAAATGACCTCCCTCCTGTTTCAGCTGGACCATGATCCTTTCGGGATCCATGAAGCTCCAGTCGGACAGCACTATTACATGCTCGCGGTCATAGGTGACCGGATCGGGGGCGGCGGGATCGATGATGACCGGGCCGTAGTGACCGAGCTGCTCCTGCAGCCCCGAATGGCTATGGTACCAGAAGGTCCCTGACTGTCTGATGGGGAGTTCGTAGACGAAGGTCTCGCGCGGGCGGATGCCCGGAAAGCTCACGCCCGGAACGCCGTCCATGTGGAATGGAATAAGGAAACCGTGCCAATGGATGGACGTGGTCTCCTCAAGGGTGTTGGTGACCGCGATGCGGTGGGTTTCGCCCTCACGCAGCCGCAGGAGCGGCGCGGGAATAGTTCCGTTGATGGCGATCGCCCGGCCGGTTCGCCCGCCCACGGTAAACGGAATGTGCCCGATCGTCAGCGCGATGTCCCGCCCCGAGAGCGTCGGCAAGGTCGGGGCAATGCCTCGCGTTCCGGTGCGCGCCCAAGCAGGAAGCACGTGACTTAGCGCAGCTAGGCCTCCTAAACCGGCGCTCTGCGCAAGGAGGGCTCGACGATTGAGCATCAGCCTGTTCCTCTAAGCTTGCAAAAACTGCTGGAGCATACTTTAAGCTCATGAGGACGAAAACGGGGATGTTCGAGAAAAGCTCGATTCTCGCGGCCTGTTGCGCATTTCACACAGCGTTCAGCTGACATCGCAGCGCTGAGGTACTGAGACGTCTGTCCGACAAACCGCCGTCAGGCTGATGAAAAAGGCAGCTGCCAGATCTATGGTATAAGGCCGCCATCATGCGGTCTCTCCCGCCCATTCACGCCGCCATCGTGCGCCTGCCCATCGGGTTCGTGGGCTAACAAAGTGCGGCAGGTTCCGGCGAGTGATATGGCCGCTAGTTGGTGGAGTCGCCTAGCCTGCAGAGCTACAATGTTTTTGCGCGCGTGGTTGTATCGTTCATAGCACCGGACGTTTGCGGCCAAGGCCGGCGCAATTGCCGTGCCATTGCGAGAGAGCAGCTCGCGTCGAACGCATCGGTCGTTGTCGACGAAGCGCGTGTCGGTGTCGGTGCGCGCACCGACACCGGCTTTTCGGTGCGCACGCGCGATGGCCGCAGATTTCGCGCCCGCAAACTGCTGCTCGCGGCGGGCGTGGCCGACGCGCGACCGGACCAACCGGGCTTTCGGGAACGCTGTGAGCCGCGACATCGTCCTTTGCAGCGGCGGCCCCTCGGTCCTGAGCACCGACTACCGCCAGCGCCTGGATCGCCACGGCATCGCGACTCGAGAGGAAACGATCGCGCGCTTGGAGGTCGACAGCAGCATCCCCTACCAGGCCTCGTTCGACATCGTGTTCGAGTCCGGGCCTCTCCTGCGGCGCGCCGATATACGATATAATATTTCTGCGCGGATTGAGGACGCGGCGTCGACCTTTAGCTTCCATCCGAGAGTCCCCGCAAACGTCCGACCAGCAATCCGGCGCTCACCGATCAGTGCTTGTGATCATCTTTTGGCTCGGTCTGCATTCCGGAGCCGGACTTTTTGTCCTTTCCCGGCTTCTGATCGTCACCCTTGTTCATGGATTCCATTTCTTCGTCGGGAGGCGCCTTCGCCACCATGTCCTTGTAACGCTCCGCAGACAAGCCAGGCAGCTTGGTGACAAACGCGATGATGCTCCAGAGTGTCGCGTCGTCGTGTCCGAGGCCCCAAGCCGGCATGCCGCTCATTTTCAGTCCGTGCTTCACCACCCAGAAAGCCCTCTTGGGTTCGACGCGGTGCTCGGACAGGTTGGGCGGCCTCGGATAGAGTCCAGGTCGAATCTTCGAATCGGTCTGTTCGGGGGCGAGGTGGCAATTCGCGCACATTTCCGCATATTGTCCTGCTCCCTTCAGAACCATCTGTTCGTCCTGGAGGTCGGGTAGCTCGATTTGTTTCGCGCGTACTTCGATCGAGCGGTCGCGAACAACCTCTATGGCCCTTCGGGTGATTTCCCAATGCGGCGTATCCGCACCGACATCGTAGGCGCCAGAGCCCACATAAAAAACGATACCGCCCAGAAGGGCCAAGGCTGCGAAGATCACAATTCCCAACTTTTTGGTCACGCGACGGTCTCCTTTTCAATTTGGCGTATATCGCCCCGCAACCGCTGCAGCGCGCTTTGCGGAGCAACGCACCAGGCTGCGAATGCCACTCCGCATCAGGGTCGGCGTGTTCCCACTTTCGCAAATCAGAAGGAATATCGCTATGCCCATGAGCCTGCGGGTCCTCATGGAACCGTTGGGGCTCATGCGGGTGCATTCTCGTCCGAGCACGGCTCGATGACCCGACAGCACGCGACGAGTCAGCGCTCAGTCCCACCAGGAACCGGGTTTCACGCATAGGTGCGAATCCTGAGCAGGAGCCGGGCCAGCCGTCCGCAGAGGCTGCGCTGAGTGGCGGCGTTGCGACCGAAAAACACAAATTCCGGATTGGCGGCTGCCAACTCTAAGGCCTCTCGCATACGGTTAGTGGTAGTCGCCCTATCTACCAGTTCGGCAATGGCCGGATCGGTGATAACAAGTCTCGCTGCGTTCAGCGCATTCGGTGTTGCCGGTCGCTGCTGGATAAGGTCGACCATTTCGTGAAACTCGAGGCGAGCGGCAACGCCGACGATCGGGACGCGCAAGTCCTCGTTAGCCAGCAGCAATTCGCGAGCCTGATGCGACACCTCGTCTTTGATCCCAACAGCGCAGTGTCCACCTATGGCGCAGAGCGGACATCATCCTTTGGCGCCGCGAGGACGTGCCGCCGCGTTTCCGGCATGATAGTCCAGATCATTATCAGACCCATAGCTGCGACCGCGGCAAGCCCAAGAAAAGCGATGCTGCTGCCGAAACGATCGGCTGCGTAGCCGGCCAGTACGGTGCTGAGAGAGGCACCGACCCCGGTTGCGGTGCCGACGATGCCTTGGGCAAAGTTGAAATGACCGCTGCCGAACGCGATGTCAACGACGATCAGCGGAATCATGACGGCGAAGACCGCGGCCGTGATGCCATCGAATATCTGAACGGCGACGAGAAAATAGGGATCGCTGATGGATGCGAACAGAACGCCGCGAGCGGCCAACGCGGCGAAACCGAGCAGCAGCAAAGGTCGGCGCCCCCATTGCTGCGCAAAACGTCCCACCGAAGGCGAAGTGAGCGCGACGATGGCCTGCGGTACGATGATGCACGCAGCAATTAGCACCGGCGCCCACTGGGCGGACCGGGTCGTCACCACCCCAGCCATTAGCGGTAGCATGGCGGCATTTGCCAATTGAAGCAGCAGCACGCTGCTCGCAAAGATCAGCAGCGGCCGCTGCCGGATAAGATCGCGGAGGCTCAGCGATCTGCTGGTCGGCACTTTATTGAATTTGGCTTTCAATGCGTGTTCAGAGATGATGTCGTGCTCGCGGATGCGTGACAGGGCGATAAGCGTGGGAATCGCCATAATGAAAGTCACAAGAAACACAGATCGGCTCGATAAAAAGTAGCCGCATGCACCCATCACGGCTGCAGCAACTCCATTGCCGAGCGATGCATAGCGAGCGTTGCGTCCCAGCCGCTCTCCGACCGCAAGGGGACCGACCAGCCCGAGGCTGATCGCGGCAATCGCAGGACCAAGTATGCAACTCGCGGCGGCATGGAGCATGGCGGCGCTCATCACCACAGGAAAGATCGGCCAAGCCGCATATGCGAGTGCGCTGATTGCGATTGCGACGAGTGCGAGACCGGCCGCCTTGCGTGCCGAATGCACAGCATCGACGATGGCTCCGCCGGGCATCTGTCCAATCAGCGCCACGATGCCGCCCACCGAGAGCACGAGGCCAATTTCGACCTGGGTCCATTTCTGAGTTGTCAGATACACAGCGACGAAGGTACGCCTACGAGGAAGGCCGCCTTGCGAAGCAGGCCTTGGGTGTAGCTGATTGACCTTATGGACATGCATAAGGACAATCATCAGGTCATCGGCCTGGAAGTAGTCAACACCGGCCGGCGACGTCGGTGGACGAACGAAGCGAAGCTCCGGATTGTGGAGGAGAGCCATTCCTGCCCACGGCAGGCCTCGGCGACGGCGCGACGACACGGGATTTCCAACCAACTGTTGTTTTCCTGGCGCAAGGCGTTTCGCGAGGGGCGGCTTGGAGCGTCCGACGCCGTCGGGTTTGTGCCCGTGCTTGTGGAGCGGGAGACGACATCTCCTGGTGAGTGTGCTGCACGAAATTCTGGACGGATTGAGATCGTGAGTGGGAACGGACGGCGGATCATCGTTGATCGCGGTGTTGACGTGGCGGCGCTGCTGCGGATCGTGCGAGGGCTGGAGACTCTGCGATGATTCCAATCCCGACTGGTGCCCGGGTTTGGCTTGCGACGGGCTACACGGACATGCGTCGCGGCTTCCCGTCGCTGGCTTTGCAGGTGCAGGAGATCCTGAAGCGGGATCCTCTCGGCGGTCATTTGTTCTGCTTTCGCGGGCGCAGAGGCGATCTTTTGAAGGCGATTTGGCATGATGGCCAGGGAGCATGCCTGTTCACAAAAAGACTCGAGAGAGGAAGATTTATCTGGCCTTCGGTTGCTGGTGAAGCAGTGACGATCTCTCCGGCGCAGCTTTCCTACCTGTTGTCCGGCATCGACTGGCGCAATCCTCAAGAAACGTGGCGTCCAACGCGAGTGGGATAGCATTTTGCGATTGAAGCTGCCGGAAAATCTGATTCACTGGCTTCGTGACGTTGAAACCGGACGATCTTCCTTCGGACCTTGTGAGTGCCCTGGCGGCGCTGCGGACCGAGCGTGAGGCGCGGCTGCAAGCCGAGGCGGTAGCTGCCAGCGTGCAGGCGCAGTTGTCGGACAACGAGGCGTTGATCGCGCATCTTGAGCTGCGGATCGAGAAGCTCAAACGCGAACTGTATGGGCAGCGCTCCGAGCGCACGGCACGGCTGATCGAGCAGTTGGAGTTGGAGCTCGAAGAACTCGTCACCACGGCGAGCGAGGATGAGCTTGCCGCGCAGGCCGCAGCGGCGAAGACGCAGAAGGTCCGCCCCTTCATGCGCAAGCGGCCGGTGCGCAAGCCATGGGCCGGATGACATCGAACGCGATCGCGTCGTCATTGAGGCTCCAACGACTTGCGCCTGCTGCGGCGGATCGCGGCTGGCGAAGATCGGCGAGGATGTGACGGAGGACGCTGGAGGAGATTCCGCGCCGCTTCAAGTTGATCGAGACGGTACGCGAGAAGTTCACCTGCCGCGATTGCGAGAAGATCAGCCAGCCGCCCGCGCCGTTCCATGCCACGCCGCGCGGCTTCATCGGCCCGCAATTGCTGGCGACGATCCTGTTCGACAAGTTCGGCATGCATATCCCGCTTAACCGCCAGAGTGCGCGCTTCAAGTGCGAGGGGATCGACTTGCCGTTGTCGACGCTGGCCGACCAGGTCGGCCACGGGACCTTCGCCGTCATGCCGCTCTTCCACCTGATCGAGCGCCATGTGCTCGCCGCCGAGCGCCTTCATGGCGACGACACCACCATCCGTATCCTGGCGAAGGGCAAGTGCACGACCGGGCGGATCTGGACTTATGTGCGGGATGACCGGCCCTTCGCCGGGCCTGCGCCGCCGGCGGCGGTCTATTACGCCTCGAGCGATCGGCGGGGTGAGCACCCGCAGAAGCATCTGGCCTCCTTCGCCGGCATCCTGCAAGCCGACTGCTACAACGGCTTCGAGCCGCTGTTCGACCCGCGGATGAAGGAGCTGCCAATCACGCCGGCGTTTTGCTTCGCCCATGCGCGGCGGGGCTTCTTCGAGCTGGCCGACATCGAGAAAAATGCCCGGGAAGGCATGAGGGGCAAACCCATCTCCCCGATCGCGCTGGAGGCGGTCAGGCGCCTGGATGCATTGTTCGAGATCGAGCGCGCCATCAACGGCTGCGGCGCCGACGAG
The DNA here is from genome assembly GCF_000308295.2 of Afipia birgiae 34632. Lineage (GTDB taxonomy): Bacteria > Pseudomonadota > Alphaproteobacteria > Rhizobiales > Xanthobacteraceae > Afipia > Afipia birgiae. Next base: position 703,176 of record NZ_HG326654.1, on the reverse strand, counting down.
CGGCGCGCCGCGCGCCAGGAAAGGAGCAAGCCGCTTCTCGAGGACATGCACGCCTGGTTGCTGCGTGAGCGCGAAACCCTCTCGCGCTCCTCCGAGGTCCTGAAGCCTATGAATTACATGCTCAGGCGCTGGGACGACTTCGCCCGCTTCCTCGACAATGGCAGGATCTGCTTGACCAACAATTGTGCTGAGCGCGCATTGAGAGGCATCGCCTTGGGAAGGCGCAACTGGACCTTCGCCGGCAGCCAGCGTGGCGCCGACCGTGCCGCCATCATGCTGACGATGATCACGACCTGTCGCCTCAACGACGTCGATCCCAAGGCCTGGTTCGCCGACGTCCTCGCCCGTATCGCCGATCTTCCCGCATCGCGTCTGCACGAACTGCTGCCCTGGGAGTGGAAGCTCCTGCGCCAAGCCGACAAGCCCGCCGATCAGCAGGCCGCCTGACCTTCACGCAACGCTATCATACAGTCCGCCGTGCCCGCGCGCATGCGTCAATCAGGCGGTCCTCGTCGTATGCGTACCGACGAAGGGGCCGAACCCAGTTTGTACGTCAGCGAGAAAGAAGATGAACCAGTCGAGGCCGCGCAGGCTTTGGCGCGAAGGGGAGTGAACATGAGGTTCACCGGAATCGGGTGCTATTCCGGGCACACCCTTTCCAGCATACGGAATGTCGCTCCGGTCGCCGCCATCCCGTTCGGCTGTGTGTATGGTCGCCTGGTTGGACAGCTCATTACTCCACGGCTAGGGGACGAAGCGTAGCGGCGCCAAGCTGCCCGATGCGCCGAGCACGATCATCGGCTTGTCTTCCTTGTATTCGGGCGCAGCCTTAACCTGATCACGTGTCAACTCGAGGGTGATGCTCTTGCCCTTGTTTGCGACATTCCAGAAGTGCAATGCGCTCCAGTCGACCACGATCTTGCGGCTGCCGACGCCAAGAAATCCGCCGAAATCGATCACAGCGGCGCGTGTGCTGCCACGACGGTCGACGATGACGTCGACGATCCGGCCCATGTTCTCCTCAGCCGGACTGCGAACGTCGCGGCCAAGAATTCCGCGCGCCTCTACGGCGTCGATCACCGAGACCGAGGGTGGTGCCTCTCCGGGCGCAGGGACGGCAGGAAGCTTGGGTAGGACTTCCGGTGGTACAGCATCGCCTTTCGCGGGCAAGTCCCAGGGTGTAGGTGGCGATGCGGCATCATCACCTTGGGAGGGACCGCTGAAAAAAACTGTCGCAGCCACTATCATCGCGATGGCCTCAGCATGACGGGTGATACCCATTCAAACACTCCTTGCGGGATTCGGCGTCGCCGAAATCGCGATCCGATCAGCGAGCCAGAACGATCGAGACCTGAATTTTGCCGCGGGTGCGCAACACCTCCAGCGACACACCTTCACCTTGACGCCGGACGCGCAGATCCACGCTGGAGTTTCCGAGTTGGAGATCCCACAGCACGACTTCGTTGAGGAATGCCGGCAGTCGCGGATTGCGCAGGCGGATCTCGCCGAGTTGATGATCAAATTCGAGGCCGAGCGCTGCTTCGAGCAGCGTAAACGGCGTCGCGCTGGCCCAGGCTTGAGGCGCGCAGGCAACGGGATACAGGGTCGGTCCTCGCCGGCGTTCGCGCTGGAAGCCGCAAAACAGTTCCGGCAGCCGCCGCAGATCCATGTAAGTCGCTGCCTCGAACAAGCCCTTGAAGACATGCTCGACCGAATGCTTCAGTCCGTAACGCGCCAATCCAAGGGCGATCAGGGCGTTGTCATGCGGCCAGATCGAGCCGTCGTGATAGGACATCGGATTATAGCGGGCCTCGCCGCGTGCAACGGTGCGGATGCCCCAGCCGGTGAAGAAGTGAGGCCGCAACAGGTCCGCGGCGACTATGCGCGCGCGCTCTTCGCTGGCAATGCCGGTGAAGAGAACCTGCCCGGCATTCGACGTTCTCACCTTGCAGGGTGTCTTGGCGCCATCGAGCGCTAACGCATAGGTGCCAAGTTCCTCGCACCAGAATGCTTTCTCAAAGCGCTCGGCGAGAAGGCGGGCTTCGGACTCGAGCTTCTGCGCACGGTCGACCAGGCCTATGCGGCGCGCGGCGCGAGCGGCCATCTGCTTGCCGGCATAAATATAGCCCTGGACCTCGGCGAGCGCGATGTATCCTTCTGCTAGCTGGCCGCTTGCGTGGAAAATCGCATCGAACGAATCCTTCCAGCCTTGATTGGCAAGCCCTTGTTCGGAAGCACGCTGATACTCGACGAAGCCATCCCGATCGGGATCGCCAGCGCCATCGATCCAGTGCAGTGCGGCTTCAAGTGCCGGCCAGAGCTCGCGCAGCGTTTCCTCGTCGCCGGTACGTTCGACATACAGGCCGGCCAGAAGCACGAACAACGGTGTGGAATCGACGCTGCCGTAGTATTTCTCAAAGGGTACTTCACGCAGCGCAGCCATCTCTCCGCCGCGCATCTCGTGCAGAATTTTCCCCGGCTCGGCGTCGGCAAGTGGGTCGACTGCGGTCGCCTGAAACGCCGCGAGCCGCTTTAGGACACCGCGCGCAATCCGAGGATCAATCCACAGCATCTGCATCGCCGTAATCAGGGCGTCGCGACCGAATGTCGTCGAATACCAGGGAATTCCCGCGTAAGGATAACGGCCCTGCGGCGTTTCGGTCATCAGCATGTTGAGGTCGGCGGACGCCTGGCACAGCACCTCGTTGAAGATGTTGTTGGACGTCTCAACCGTCGTTGCGCCCGCAGCCGACTGTCGCATCTCGCGGCGGTGCGCCAGCAGGCCGCGAAAGAACGGAATCGGCTTGTGAGTGGGAGACCTGTTGCAGGAAACGGCTACGAACAGCGAGGTTTTCTGGTGTGGCGCGAGGTCCAGATGATAGATGGCGCGATTCACCGCGAGATGTGACGGAAGCGGATCGAGATGCAAAGTGGTGTGCCGGAGCGTTTCGTCGAGTCCTACATATTCGAACAAAACGTCGCCCGAACTGGGAAGGCGGCTGGTGGAGATCCCGCGGCGAGGGCGCTGTTCGCCGCGAACTTCAAACAAATCCGCAAAATCGTTGTCGAACAGCAAACTCAGGCTGAAGCTGGCGGTGGACTCTCCATGGTTCTGAAGGCCGATCCGTTGATATGCCGTGCCGCGCCACAGGAAAATCGTGCGCACAATGTGCAGCATGTCCTTTCGCAGGACGATTTTTCCATCACGGAAGACATCGGCATTGGTGAGATCGACCGTCAGCGATGAATTGTCGTCGCTCAGATTCGAGCTGAGCAGCAACGGCTGCATGTCGTTTAGCAGCAATTCCAGTCGCGCAAGATAACGTGTATCCGCGTTGAAGAGACCATCAGGTCCGCCGGCAGATGCACCGATGTCGCCATGACTGTCGAGCACGATGAAGGTATCGTCGTGCTTCAGCGCCCGGCGCGGGCGCGCTGCGGGGCCGGTCATCGGAATGTAGAAGGGCGATTCCGTATACACTTCCGTTTTGCGGACTGTCACTATTTCCGTCAAATATTCCATTGCCATTTGTTGACCCTAAGATGATGACAGATTGGCCAGTGGTCGGCAGGCCAGGCAGGGGCCAGATAAGCGCGATCAGACTCAGGCAGCGGCGTGCTTCGCCAGCCGGTTCATTTCCCGCGTCACCAATTCGCGGTATGGTCCTTGCCCCTGCATCAGCCGGTCCGGTGAACCGTCTTCGATGATACGTCCCGACTGAAGCATGATAACACGGTCGAAATTGCGCAGCGTTGTGAGGCGGTGCGCGATCGCAATCACGGTTCTCCCGCGCATAAGTCGCGCCAGGGCCTCACGGATCGCTTCCTCGGATTCGCTGTCCAGAGCCGCGGTTGCCTCGTCCAGCAGAAGAATCGGTGCGTCTTTCAGGAACGCACGTGCGATCGCAATGCGCTGGCGTTGCCCGCCCGACAGCTTGAGGCCACGATCTCCAACCATGGTTTCAAGTCCGTCCGGCAGGTCCTCGACGAAATCGCAGCGCGCTGCGATCGCAGCACGCAACACCTCGTCGTCAGTAGCGGTCGGACGGCCGTAACGGATATTTTCCATGATTGAACGCTGAAACAGCGAGATGTCCTGTGGAACCACCGAGATCGCATCGCGCAGACTCTGCTGCGTGATTTTTGAAACATCTTGGCCGTCGATCGTGATGCTACCTTGCTGCACATCATAAAATCTCTGCAGCAGAGTGAACAAACTCGACTTCCCTCCACCGGACTGGCCGACAAGACCGACCCGTTGGCCCGAATGAAGCCGAAGGTTGAACTTCTCGAACAGCTGCGTGCCGCCGGGATAGCCGAAGGAGATGTTGTTGAATGCGATAACGGCGCCAGATTTCACCAGAGGTTCGGCCTCCGGATGGTCGCGCAATTCGTGCGGCACAAGAAGCGTCGCGATCGCTTCCGACATCCTTGCCATGTGCTGGGTGACATCGACCAGCGCTACAGCCAGGTCGCGTGTGGCATGCAGAATGGAGAGCCCGAGTGTGCAGACCAGGACGACATCGCCGGTAGTCGCACCGCCTTGTTGCCAAAGCTTTATCGCCCAGGCCAGCAGTCCGATCGTGAGAACAACGGTGATGGCGGCATGCGTGAGCCGCAGTCGCTCGAGATAGCGCAGGCTGCGGCCCCTTGCGGTCAATTCCCGATTGACCGTGGCGTCGAAACGTTCGTGTTCGTAATCCAAACCACCGAACGCCCGAACCAGGGACATATTGTCGATGACATCCACCATCTCGCCGTCGACCGCAGCGGCCTTGTCCGCGAACTCGTCGTGGAGGGGTTTGCCCGCTGCCGCGATGCGAAACATCGCGATCACGACTGCACCCGCGATAAGGGTCAATCCCGCCGCCATCGCCGGACTGACGGTTCCGATCAATGCGATCGCCGCAACGGTCGCGATGCAAGGCGGCATCACATTCCAGACGAACATGTTTTCCAGGGTGAACACAGCATTGGACGTTGCGGTGATGCGGCTCGTGAGCATTCCCGGCAACCGGTCGGAGAAGTAGCCCGGCGCGTGTCCGGTCAAATGGCGGAAAATGTCCCTGCGCAAATCCCCCGTCACACCCACGAAGGTGAAACTCGCGATCCAGCTTGCGATCCGCCACAGAAAATTATCAGCGGCAATGAGAGCTACAAGAAATCCGAATGCCAGCCATACGCCGTTGTGGGCCGGTCCGGCAGCGAGAGCATCAACCAGAAATTTTACGCCGTATTGTGTGCCTACCGAGCAAGCAACCGCTGCTCCAACTGTAGTCACGATCACGATGTGCGACGTCATTCTCTGCTGGAGATAGCGCAGCACGAAAGCGATGGGACGTTGAGTGTATCCGGAGAGAGTGTCCATATAACCCCTGCGAAGCATTGAAGAACATCTCTCTGCGAGAGAGGAAATGCTGTTCGGTTCCACCAAAGCGCCTCGATGAAGCGCCCATTGTTTTGCCATCGTTCTGCAAAAACCTCGCGGATACGACTTTTCGAAAACCGTGATGGATCGAGATGGCGCTAACAAGACAAGACTGCGGAAAGTAACGCGCATCCTCATTGGAACTTCGCATATGCGAGAACGTTCCTCCTTCAGGCTGCGAGATTGTCACCATTCCAGATTGTTCACCATTGATGACAGGAGATCATGCATGCGGATTGCGCAGGTTGCGCCGCTGACCGAGGCTGTTCCACCTAAGCTCTATGGGGGAACGGAGCGCGTCGTGCACTGGCTTACGGAAGAACTGGTCTCACTGGGTCACGACGTAACGTTGTTCGCCAGCGGAGACTCTCAGACCTCCGCGAAGCTTGACGCAACATGGCCGAAAGCCCTCCGCCTTGATGGGTCGGTCCGCGACGCCAATGCGCTGCACATGGTGATGCTCGAACGGGTCCGAAGGAAATGCGACGACGAGGAATTTGACTTCCTGCATTTTCATCTCGATTACTATCCCTTCTCGCTGTTCTCTCGTCAGCCAACACCGTTTCTCACGACATTGCACGGCCGGCTCGACCTGCCGGAGCATCAGCCGGTGTTCAACACGTTTTCGTCGATCCCTGTAATTTCAATATCGAACGCGCAGCGGCGGCCGGTGCCCCAGGCCAAATGGATTCGCACCATTCATCACGGCATTCCAGAACAGCTTTTGACGCCCCAGCCGGTGACGCCGAGCTATCTCGCTGTGCTCGGCCGCATCGCGCCGGAGAAGGGCGTGGATACTGCGATCAGGATCGCCATTCGATGCGGCATTCCGCTGAAAATCGCGGCGAAGGTCGATCGTGCTGATCAAGATTATTATGATGAAATCATCGGTCCAATGATCGACCATCCGCTTGTCGAGTACATCGGCGAGATAGCTGACCATGAGAAGTCCGCTTTTCTAGGCGGTGCGCTCGGGCTGCTGTTGCCTATCAACTGGCCCGAACCGTTCGGACTTGTCATGATTGAAGCAATGGCCTGCGGAACTCCCGTAATCGCCTACAATCGCGGTTCGGTTCCAGAGATCATCGACGAGCGCGTCACGGGATTTGTCGTGGAGGATGAAATCAGTGCGGTTGCGGCTGTCGGCCTGCTGCCACAGATAGACCGGGGCGCTGTTCGCAAGCGATTCGATGAACGGTTCACAGCGCGTCGCATGGCGTTGGACTATCTGGCAACTTATCATGAATTGACTGGTGCGGCAGCGCCCCGCATGCGTTTGGTCAGCAGCGCAGAGTAGCGCGTACGTTGAGCGTAGATTCAGGAGACAGGTAGATCCCTCGAATAGAAGAAGCTCGCGAATGCGGGGCGAGGCGGGGCGGTAGCACGCTACGTGCGAGCGGGGTGATCGATACGCCCGATGCGCCATGGCCATCAGTGCATCCATTTTGGAAGTGGGCAGCCCCAAAGATGATCAGGTTATTGCTGTGAAGGGACTGGCTTCAATTCTGGCTGCATGGATCTTCACCGAATTACGCATTCCAAACGTGAGGATCGCATCGGTTATAGCCAGGTAACCGCGACTTGCGTCCACGCTGTATGGACCCGACTCTGCGAAGAGAAAACGGCCGACGCGCTGCGTTTTTTTGAGGCTCCGAAAAACGGAACTGACAGTGCGCGCGCCGCGGCGTTCAAGCGACTGTCGGCCCATCGTCGGGGCCTACGAACTATTCGAACATCGGTACCTACCTTTGGCGCGTCGATAATATGGCATCGGGCTGCACCCCGATGCTTTCAATGGCGACGAGGGTGGGGCCACCCTTAAAATCGAGAAACTGAAGCTGATCGCCTGCGCGCAGTCCAAGAACTGCGGTGCCCAGCGGCGACTACACGGTTAGAAGGATCCACTCGTTACCAAAGTCTTGAGGCAACACCATTCCGGCCAACTGATATCCTTGCCCTCCTTAACCGGGGCGCGGCGTTCTTATGCGCGATCCGCGCTCAGCTCCAGTCCGACCGCTTCAGCGAACACCACCATGGATTGGAACAAATCAGATCACTGTTTCTTGTCGCGGGTAACCAAGGAGGAGCCCGTGGCCAAGAAACCCAAAATGCTTGCCGATCTGTTCCATGAAACACTCAAGGACATCTATTTCGCCGAGAATAAGATTCTGAAAACCTTGCCGAAGATGGCTAAAGCAGCTCAGTCGAAGGAGCTGAAGGCCGCCTTCGTCAAGCACGAAAGGGAAACAAAGGGGCAAGTTAAGCGGCTGCAGAGTGTGTTCAAAATCTTAGGCAAACCCCCGCGCGGAAAGACCTGCGCAGCCATCAACGGGATAACGGAAGAGGGTGCCGAGATCATGAAGGACTTTAAGGGAATGCCGGCGCTTGACGCAGGCCTCCTTGCGGCTGCCCAGGCAGTCGAGCATTATGAGATATCGCGATATGGGACCTTGCGAACATGGGCGGAAGAGTTGGGCATGCCGGATGCAGCGTCGTTGCTTGATGCAACGTTGAAAGAGGAATCTGCCACCGACAAGGCTTTAACGGCTCTCGCGAAATCGCTGGTCAACGTAGAGGCTGAAGCCGAGATATGATCGCTCTTGCAAATCGGGGACTGGCGCGCCCCATCGCGCCGGTCCGGTAAGGGCAGCGACGCCTCCACGTGCGGGTCGCTCTATAGAGGTGGTTCCGACAGGACGATCTTCCTGGTGTGGCTCGGCACGAAACGGACTCTACAATTCTCAGACGCTCGCGTCGCTTGACATCCAGGAAGAAGGGAGAGGATCGATGAACACGACCGCCATTTCTTCAGCCGACTCGACGGGACTTTATCTATGTTGCCACTGGTGCCGTCGGCGCTGCGGGCGCTGTAGCGACGATGGTACCGTTTATATCTCAGATGAATCCCAACGCTTCCACTATCGCCGCTGCGGCCCCTATCGAGGTCGATCTCGCCCCGATCGCTGAAGGTCAGGTGATCAAGGTGTTCTGGCGCAGCAAGCCCATCTTCATCAGCCACCGCACCAAGAAGGAAATCGGCGATGCACGCTCCATCGACTGGCGCAATCTCATCGACCCGTAGCCCGACCAGGCGCGGGTCAAGGAGGGGGTATGACGAGTGGCTCGTGGTCATCGGCATCTGCCCCCATCTTGGTTGCATCCCGCTTGCCCATCAACGCGACTATGGCGCCTGGTTCTGCCCGCGCCATGGCTCGCAATACGATACCGCGGGTCGCGCGCGTCGCGGTCCGGCACCTACGAATCTCGATCTGCCGGCCTACAGTTTCCTCTCTGACAACAAAATCCGGATCGGATGATTACGGCACATCCGGCTTCATCGTGCCTTCTTTCGATCGCGATAAGAAATTCAGCTCCCGTAGCTCGCCGCCATCGGCTGAAAACGGCTTTCGCGCCATCGGCAGCTACGATCAGACGTCCGCTTCGCGTCATGGTGCGGAGCGTTGCCGCGCCGGCTTCGCTGCTTCTGTCAGGTTCCGAGCAGTGTCGGCGAGCGCCACGTGACTGAACGCCTGCGGAAAGTTGCCCAACTGGCGCCGGCTGCGCGGATTGTATTCTTCCGCCAGGAGACCCACGTCGTTGCGCACGGCGAGCAAGCGTTCGAACAGCTTTCGGGCATCGTCGTCGCGTCCAAGCAGAACGAAATTGTCAGCAAGCCAAAAACTGCAGGCGAGAAACGCCCCTTCGCCGGCCGGCAATCCGTCCTCAGTAACTTCCGAGTTATAACGAAGAACGAACCCCTCCACCAGGAGCCGCTGCTCGATGGCTTTTACGGTGCCGCGGACCCGGGGGTCATCGACGGGAAGAAATCCGACGAGCGGAATCAGGAGCAGACTGGCGTCCAGGGTTTTTCCATCGTAGCACTGGACGAAAGAGCCAAGGTCGACATTGTATCCTCTGCGACAAGTCTCCTCGTGAATCTGGTTACGTGTCGCGCGCCAACGCTCCAGTGGAGCTTCGAGACGAAACTCCTCGGCGCTGCGGATGGCGCGGTCGAGCGCCACCCAGGCCATCACCTTCGAGTGGGTGAATTGGTGGCGGCCGCTGCGCACCTCCCAGATGCCCTCGTCGGGCTTCTGCCAAATCGTCTCCAGATGCGAAACGAGCGCGCGTTGCAGTCCCCAGCTCGCTTTGCTGTCTCCCAATCCGCCTCGCGGGGCATGATAGAGGGTGTCCATGACCTCGCCGTACACGTCCAGCTGAAGCTGGCGATGCGCCGCATTGCCGATGCGCACCGGCTGCGAGCATTCATAGCCCGGGAGCCACCCGAGCTCCCGTTCGGCCAGGTCACGCTCCCCCGCGAGCCCGTACATGATCTGAATCCGGTCCGGGCTGCCGGCCACCGTGCGCAGCAGCCAATCGCGCCAGGCCTGCGCCTCATCGAAGTAGCCGGCGTTCATCAGTGAGAGGAGGGAAAACGTGGAGTCGCGCAACCAGCAATGGCGGTAATCCCAGTTCCGCGGGCCGCCCAGCAGCTCCGGCAATGAGGTGGTGGGCGCCGCGACAATACCCCCGGTCGGCGCGTAAGTCAGCGCCTTGAGGACAAGATGCGAGCGAACGACGGCGTCGGCCCAGGGGCCTTCATAACGACAGCGTTCCGCCCACCTGGTCCAGAACACCTCCGCTTCGCCAAGCGCGACGCCGGGATCAACTGGCAACGGCAATGGAACGTGTGACGGCACGTAGCTCAACGTAAATGGGACCGTCTCGCCCGCGGCGACCGTGAATTCGGAGATCGTTTTGAGATCCTCTCCGCGAAGAGCGGCGGGTGTGCGCAGCGCAAGCTGGTCTGGTCCCGCGATGGCCCGCAGGGTCCCGTCTTCTAGGCGATTCACCCACGGCACCACGTCGCCGTAGCCAAACCGGATGACCAGCTCCGATCGCATCGCGACCCGGCCGCTCCTCCCGACGACCAAGCGGATCAGATCCTGGCGTTCCCCGCGGATGGACATGAAATCAATCACCGTCACCGTGCCGTCGCCAGTTTCGAAATCAGTCTCAAGCACGAACGTTTTGCCGCGATAGCGACGCCGCGTCGCCTTTCCCCCGCTCGCGGGCCCGATAAGCCAGCGCCCGTGTTCTGGCCCACCGAGCAGCGCTGCAAAGCAAGCGCCGGAATCGAATCGCGGCCAGCAGAGCCAATCGATCGAGCCGTCGCGCCCGACGAGCGCTGCGCTTTTGCAATCACCGATTAGCGCATAATCTTCGATTCGTCCGGCCATGCATGCTCCTGGCGAGATTCGGAACTAGCCGCCTTCTCGGAAGGCTGGATAAAGTGTCATGCCACCGTCAACCACGAGCGTCGTCCCGGTCACATAGTCGGATTGATCGGATGCCAGCCAAACGGCCGCTTCGGCGACGTCCGCGGCCTCTCCAATGCGTCCATAGGGAATGAGCCGCAAAAGCCTTTGCTCCGCCTCCGGAGTCTGCCACGCGGCACGGTTGATGGATGTCCTGATCGCTCCGGGCGCGATGGCATTGACCCGAATGCGCTTCTCCGCAACCTCCTGCGCCAAGCTCTTCATCATCAACATGACTCCACCTTTCGAAGCCGCGTAGTTGACGTGGCCCTTCCACGGAATGATCTGATGCACCGAGCTGATGCAAACGATCTTACCGGCCGCCTTCGAATAGGGGATGACATTCTGCTCCGAAAAGCAGCGGATCGCCTCCCGCGCACAGAGAAACTGCCCTGTCAGATTCACGTCGATCACGCGCCGCCACTGTTCGAGGGTCATCTCGCCCACTGCCGCATCCATCTGGATTCCCGAATTCGCAACCAAAATGTCGATGCGGCCGAAAGCGTCACGGAAGGTGCGGAACATCGCCGCTACGTCCTGCTCGCTCGCCACGTCTGCCTGCAGTGGTATGGCTTCGGCTCCGGCCGCCCGGATCTCCTCAATGACATTTCGTGCTGCGTCGGCGCCGGAGAGATAATTCACTCCGACGGCCGCGCCGGCGGACGCGAAACGCCGGGCAATGGCTTCACCGATGCCCGAACTGGCGCCGGTGATCAGAGCTTTTTGGCCTTGCAGAGGAATGCGGGCGTCAAAGGCGATCGTGTTTTCCATGATCACACCACGAACCGATCCCAGCTTGCATAGTGATGTCGGCTGCGGACGCCGCGAGGCAGAGTCAGGCCGATCAAGGCAATCCCGCTCACGGCATCCGACCAGTGTGCCATCGGCGGCGCACCATCGAGGAGCCATGGCGCGAGCACGAGCCAGGCGCCGAACAGCATGTTGATGAAACGCAGTGGCCGGGCAACCTCAGCCATCGCGATAATCGCCGTCGTGACCACCAACGCACCGACAAGGTGATCGCTGTCCGCCATGGGCCGGGTTGTTCCGAAGGCCAGCCGCGTGAACATGAGCCAAATACCCAGGATAACGCTGGCGACGAGCGTCCACGGCAGCGTCACCCCTGGCAACATCGCGGTCATCGTTGAGCGGACCGAACCGAGATCGGCATCTTTGTCTTCTTTTCCTCCTGGGAGAGATCCACCCATGAAGAAAATACGCAATAGAGACTTGCCGGCGCGCCGGCTCCAGACCAGGAATTGGCCCATGGCCACGAGTTCGTCGAGTGCAAACGGGATCATGATCAGCATTGCGAGCGCGGCCAGGAGACACAGCGTGCACCAAGTTCCGATGACGATCGGTTGGATGATGATAAAGTAGATGCTGACGACCCCCAATGGCACGACCAAGATGCCGAAGAAAGTCACCATCCATGGCATGGTCCGCCAGCGGCGTTTGTCACCCATCGCGCCCATGAGGATTTCCAGCACGTAAGCGACGGCACCAAGGCCGCCATCGGGTATCGGCCACGCTTTCGATACGGCCGAGGTGATGATCGTCTCGGTTCCGTTGCGGCCACCGGTGAGGATTTGCCGTTCATGGATTCGTGCGATCTGCTGCGATAGAAACGCATTACGACATTTGTCATCGTAGACGCCGGCTAATCGGAGCAGGACAACCGGCATGTCGCCGTGCTGCTTTCGGATTAGTGCCTCCGTCTCGACCTTCGACAATGGATAAGGCCATCCCGGCTCAATCGGCGAATCCTCACTGATGCGCTGTCCTGGCTCGACGGGCGCGTGAACCAGCATCGTGCTTGTGAAAATGAACTGCTCAACCGTGAATTCCTGGAGATGTTGCAGCAGTCGCTCGGTGCCGCGCACCGTGATCTGTTCATAAAGCGGGCTAGGCTCGCCTGAGAGATCGTAGTAGGCGGCGAGATGGATCACGGAGGCAATGCGATAGCCGTATGCGATTCTGATGCGCTCGAATGCTCCCTTCACTCCCTGTTCGGACGTCAGATCAATGCACACGCATTCCGCAGCAGGAGGCGGCGCATGCGACGCCATGCGGTCGAAGCCGATCAACGAAAATTTGCCCGCGAACTTGTTTATCAAGGCGGACCCAATAAAGCCGCTACTACCGGTGATAACCACGACGTCACGTTCAGCCATTGAGCCTCCTGCGAGCGCTTTTTTGGGCCCTTCATACCTTTGAGGAAAACATGCGGAACGCACGGTGGTTCCGAGATGCGGTTTCAATGCCGAAAACCCAACATTAAACCTACGGCACCGCTGGTGCGGGAATGGCGTGTGGAAACTGTGCAAGGATGGTCGAGCGCAAGCTTCCTCGAGTACCTCGAGTGAACGCTGCTGCCGTCCACGCACGGATTTCCAGTGCGCCACCTTTCGGCGGGTACCCCATGCGGAGCTAAACGAGACCAGATTTGCCTTTGAAGTGGATGGCCGTGCTGTGATTGCATTTGTCGCCCGCAATTTGAAGCGCGCGCAACGGTCTATGTGCCGAGCCATGTGGAGGAACTCGCTCAGGTTCAGTCCAATGGCGGCCCTTCGACAACACGTACAGCGCAAATGAGCGGCGTAGGCAGTAGATTTCACCTGCTTGCTGGATGGTACAGTTGGGTGGGCTCGAACCACCGACCTCCTGTTCCACAGACACGCGCTCTAACCAGCTGAGCTACAACTGCATTTTCTGTTGTGCCCCAGAAATGAGCGGGTTGAATGGGGGCGGAAACTAGGTGCAAGGCCACTCTTTGGCAAGGCCGCGACGCACCCGGTCGAACGTCAGCGCAACATCGCTACGATTGTTTGCCGCTGCCGATCAATAGCGGAGACAAAGCCGGCCGAGACTTCTCGGCCGGCTCTTGGTCATCAGTGGTGACCGCCGCCATGCCCGCCGTCGTGATGACCACCGTGATGGCTATGCCAGTCGCCGTGATGGCCGCCATGGTGGCCACCGTGCCAATGAAGATATGACCGAAGCCATGGCCATGGCCGTGAGGATGCTGCATCTGGATTATCTCGTTCTCCGGGGAGATCGAAGTGGGCGCTAACGGCGCTGCGATACTCGGGGAGGCCGGCGGCCGCGGCGTGGAAAGCATTGTTATGCGGAATGACTCCATTTAAGTTCCGGTAGCAGGGAGCTGCTCTGACTATCCGAAGCCTACAGCAGGTACCGTCGTCTGAATGCGAGCTGGAGCACACAGGATTTAGCACAGACCTCAGCTTCTTGAATGCATTAGAATTAAAGGCGGACTATTGGGAGACCTGGCTTCCATCGTCACCTATGCTTTCGCCTACGTGAGGACCAGGCTGACAGGACAGAGTCCGTCTCAGAACGACATCGCCGAATCCAGCTCGGTTCGTTTCCGCCCTGGCAAAGGCAGATCCGGGCCATCCTCACCAGCTTGGCCGGTCGGCCTGCTGCTCCGCCGAGAGTTTTGATTGGGACCTGGCACGCAAACTTGGGAACAAAGCGCAGTCGAAGGGATTGGTTAGAGTGGTATATGTGAACAGAAGGAATCCAGCATGAAGACCCTAACCTCGGCTGCGATTGCGCTGCTGGCCGGCATGACCGTTGCGTTCGCCCAATCGCCAACCCATGAATCGACGCGTCCTCACGGTACGGTCGGCGTTCATGGAGGAGTTGCTTTCTCGGCTGAGCACGGCGCGGTGATCCGCCAACATGCGACCGGTCAGCACCATCAGTCGTACCAAGAGCCGGGCTTTCACGCGCAAGTCGGAGCAACATTGCCTCCTTCCGCTCCGCATCATCCTTTGCCTCACGGCTTGGTAACCCAGGTGCCGTCTGCGGGAAGCCATCATTATTCAGTTGTGAATGACCGATATGTCATCGTCGATCCATCCAACCGACGCATCGTTCATACGTTCGATTAACAAAGGATCTCGGGAGCGAGGCTCCGATCCCTGACCCGCGCTTCGGGAGTTCGGATTACCGGCGCGGGAACTCGCTTAAGTGCCGCGACTTATTAGTTAGACGACCCTGCAATAACGTCGAGAGGATCTCATGCGCAAATTAACTCTTCTTGTTGCGACCGGGCTGATGCTTGCGGGTGGCAACTTTGCTTCCGCCGCACCGGCCGCCCCCGCTTCAGCCGACCAATGGCTCAGCCGAGGGGAACCCTTGGTAATCTCAGTCGCGCAAAAGAAAGCCAAGAAAGCTAAAAAAAGTAAGCCATCGTCCGGGAGTGATATGAAAGGCATGCCGCCCGGCCACAAGATGTAAGGAGTGGCCTCGTCCGCCAGTTGGCAGTTGTGCCATCGGCATCGCTATCATGCGTAACGAAGCGATGCCGATGGGGCCGCGAAGCGTGGCTTGGTTATGCTCTATCGGGGCTGGTGATCGCCTTTTCCGAGCTAACTTCTTTTCTCCGGGTTATCGCCAAAGTTAGCCCCAAATTTTGGTGACGGTCGGGGGGCTGGTCAGGCGGCGGCGGTTTGGGCTGACGGATCCCGTCGACTTGGATCCCGTCGGTGAAGAACGAGTTTTGGCCAACTGCGCAACGCCTGATCTCAACGGCACACCTCTACGCGCCGGAAATAGACCCGTCCATGTGGTCCCATAACGCGCCGCCACACGAGATGACAAACAGTCGCCACCTCCATAGGAGGCATAACCACCATGTCC
>NZ_HG326654.1:679015-687745 GCF_000308295.2 Afipia birgiae 34632 | reverse complement strand
CCGTGAGCATCGGTTCCCAGGACGCCAATGTCGCGATCACCAATAGCGGGACGATCACGACGGCGGGGACCGACGCCGATGGCATCTGGTCCGCCGGCGCCAATGCGGCGATCAGCAACAGCGGGACGATCTCGACGGCGGGGAGCGGCGCCGTGGGCATCTTCTCCTTCGGCGCCAATGTCACGATCATCAACAGCGGGACGATCACGACCTCGGGGACCAACGCCTCTGGCATCAGGTCCCGGGGCGCCAATGCCGCGATCACCAATGCCGGCGCGGTGTTCGCGACCGGCCCCGGCAGCTATGCTATCGCTGTCGGCGGTGCGAACTCCTCGCTGACCCTCCAGCGCGGCTCGCTGCTGCAGGGCGACCTGTGGTTTGCCGCCGCATATGCGGCCACCACCCGCCTGATCCTCGCGCCCGGATGGAGCACCGCGCTGCGCTTCGACATGGTCGACCGGCCCGGATTTCCCGGCGGCCTGCCCGCCACCATCACTGCGAACGGTATGCCGCTGGCGGTCAATGCGGCGAGCGGCCTGGTCGCCACCGCCGATGTCAGCGCCCTGCGCGGCCAGGGCCAGATGCTCGGCGATCTCACCGGCGGCATCTTCGCCGCGGTGGATGGCCGCCGCGGCACCGGCGCGGCGGTGGCGCCGATCGCCTATGCGGCCGAGACAACGGCCGTGCGCGCGGCCTTCGCCGCCGACTTCCGCAAGGACGAGGCGCGCTACGAGCGCACCACCTGGCTGAAGGGGTTTGGCGGCAGCCGCACCGAGAACGGCTCCGGTGTCACGCTCGAGCAGGACCAGGCGCTGGCCGGCGCCGTCTCCGGCGTCGATCTGTTCGCCTCCGCCAGCGGCAAGGCCGGCCTGTTCGCCGGCGGCGCCTTCGGCCGCACCGATGTGCCGCAGAGCCAGCAGATCGCCGCGACCAGTGCCTTCGGCGGCGCCTATGGCACGTTCTGGTTCGGCAGCGCCACGCTCGATCTGGCGCTGACGCTCGGCTGGACCCGCTATGACAGCTCGCGCCGTGTCGCCGACAACACCGCGGCCGGCGGCATCGCCTTCGCCACCGCCGACTATGACGGCGTCTTCGTCGCGCCGCGCATCGCTCTTACCCAGCCCTTCCTGATCGGGCCGCAAGTCTTCGAGGCGAAGCTGTCGGGGTATTATGCCGGGCTGTTCCTGAACGGCTTCACCGAGACCGGCAGCATCGCGCCGCTATCGGTAGACAAGCGCGACCTGCATCTGTTCGTCGGCCGTGCCGGCCTGTCGATGCCGCTGGAGCAGGCCTATGCCAACGGGGTGACGCGCGTCATCCCCACCATCGGCATCGAGGGACGGGTGCAGACCGGCGACAATCTGGTGAACGGCACGCTGGTCGGCACCGGCATCGTCTTCGATGCCGGCAACCGCGACATTCTCGGGGGCTTCGCCGCGCTGCGCATCGAGCACGACATGAACGCGCGGCTGGCGCTGTTCGCCGAGACCGAGGGCCTGCTGGAAGATACCGGCTCAGCCCGCTTCCTCGCCGCCGGGGGAATGAAGTTGCGGTTCTGAGTCGGCACTGCGCGCGCTTTGTGCATGGAGCCTACGCTGCTGCTCGACAAGCTACGGCTGCTGAAGGCGTACGATCTCATCAGCCCGGCTTATGTGGTGATCGAGGCAGCGAACGCGTTCAAGGGCAAGACAACAGCCATCAATTAGCTCTGGCAGACCGATTTCAATACCTCAGATCACCGGCTGGGGATGGCTTGCGGATTGCTCAATCGCTTCGATTGTCTGTGGCGATGGCGCGAGCCGCGCGACTGAACATTTCCCGTCTCAAAAAAGTATCCCGCAAAATATCAGTCCAATTGTTGCTCTGCACTCTTACGCACCGCGCATTGATCGCGCCGCGGGCTGATGATTACATCGGCGTCGCCGGGGCGGGGCTTGCTCTGGCCCATTCAAGAAGGATTTCGCACACGCAGGCATTGATTTGAAAAATATTGGCCGATCAACGGCCAATACATCAGGGAGGAGACGACTATGACCGAGTTTACGCCGGATCGACGATCTCTGCTCAAAGGAAGTGCCGCCACGCTGGCCGCGGCGGCGACCATGTCAGCCGACCAGATGCTCGGCTACGCGAAGGCCTGGGCGCAGACCGCGCCCTGGAAGCCGGAAGCCGGCGCCAACATCAATATGCTGCGATGGAAACGATTTGTGGAGGCGGAAGACGTCGCCTTCATGAAGATCGTGGACGCCTTTCAGAAGGCGACCGGCGTGAAGATCAATATCTCCAATGAATCCTTCGACGATATTCAGCCCAAGGCCTCGGTTGCGGCCAATACGGGGCAGGGCCTCGACATGGTGTGGGGCCTCTATTCGTTGCCGCATCTGTTTCCCGAAAAGTGTGTCGACGTCACCGATGTTGCCGACTATCTCGGCAAGAAGTACGGCGGCTGGGCGCCGTCCGGCGTCGCCTACGGCAAGCGGGGCAACAAGTGGCTCGGCATTCCGGTCGCGGCGAGCGGCGGCCTGGTGAATTACCGCATCGGCGCCATGCAGAAAGCCGGCTTCAAGGAATTTCCGAAGGACCTCGCCGGATTCCGGGAATTGATCAAGGGCCTCAAGCAGAACGGGACGCCTGCCGGCATGGCGCTCGGCCATGCGACGGGTGACGCCAACGGATGGCTCGCGTGGGCGATGTGGGCGCACAATGCCTACACGGTCGACAAGGACAACAAGGTAACCATCAACTCGCCGGAGACGGCCAAGGCGCTGGAATACGTCAAGTCGCTCTATGAGAATTTCATTCCCGGCACGGTCTCCTGGAACGACAGCTCCAACAACAAGGCGTTTCTGGCCGGCCAGCTTCACCTCACCACCAACGGCATTTCGATCTATGTTGCGGCGAAGAAGGAAAACCCTGCGATCGCGCAGGACATGGATCACGCGCATCTGCCAGTCGGGATCAGCGGCCAGGTGCGGGAGCAGCATCTCGGCTTCCCGATCCTGATCTTCAACTTCAGCAAGTATCCGCAGGCCTGCAAGGCATTCACTGCGTTCCTGATGGAAGGACCCCAGTTCAATCCCTGGATCGAGGCGGCGCAGGGGTATCTGTCGCACTTCCTGCTCGCTTACGACGCGAATCCGATCTGGACTGTCGATCCCAAGAACACGCCGTATCGCGATGTCGCCAAGCTGGCGTCGACCCCGGCCGGCCGTGGCACGCTGAACGAAAGTGCCGCAGCCGCGATCGCCGATTTCGTCGTGGTCGATATGTTCGCGAACTACTGCACCGGCCGCGAGGACCTCAAGGGAGCGATGGCATCGGCGGAGCGGCAGTTCAAGCGGATCTATCGTACCTGACGTGAGATTGACAGTTTCCTCGCGCGGCGATCAATTTTCTCCGCGCGGATGAATTTCCAGGAACGTCATTGCGAGGAGCGCTTGCGACGAAGAAATCCAGTTCTTCACCTTGCTGTTGGAGTCTGGATTGCTTCGCTTCGCTCGCAATGACCGCCGCCTTGGCGGATGCTGATAAAAAAGCCAGCCACATAATCATTTCGACTCATTCATCTGGCAGATTGGGCTGGTCACCCCAAAGACCGGTCAGTTGGCGCCCGGTCCCTCCGCCCCGCCCGTGCCCGCAGTTTCCGCCGGGTGCGGTTCGCGGAACACTCGCAATTGATGAGGTCATGATGCTCACGTCGCAGCAGTTGAAGGAATTGTTCCCCGAAGAAAAACGGTTGAAGGATTGTGATGTTCCGCCTCCAGTTCATCAGCGCGAGACGCTGGTGAACGGAGACCTGAGGCCATGGACCGGGCCTGTGGAGACCGTGCGTTCGGCGATCTGCGTGCGCAAGGCCGACGGCTCGCTCGAACAGGTTGAGCTTGGCAGTTATCCCGTCGGCGGCATTCCCGAGGCGAAGGTCGCGCTCGATGCGGCTGTCGCGGCCTATGACAACGGGCGCGGCGAATGGCCGACCATGACGGTGGCGCAGCGCATCGCCTGCATGCAGGACTTCACCAGGCAGATGGTGGCCCGCCGTGAGCAGATCGTTCAACTCATCATGTGGGAAATCGGCAAGACGCTGCCGGACTCGCAGAAGGAATTCGACCGCACTGTCGAATACATGAAGGCGACCATCGATGCGCTGAAGCATCTCGACAACGACAATTCGCGTTTCACGATCGTTGACGGCACCATAGGCCAGATCCGCCGCACGCCGCTCGGCGTTGTGCTCTGCATGGGGCCGTACAATTATCCGCTCAACGAGACTTTCGCGACGCTGATTCCCGCGCTGATCATGGGCAACACCATGGTGTTCAAGTCGCCGAAGTTCGGCGTGCTGCTGTTCCAGCCGCTGCTCGAAGCATTTCGCAGCGCGTTCCCCAAGGGCGTCATCAATACCGTTTATGGCAAAGGCTCGGAGGTGGTGCCGATGCTGCTCGAATCCGGCAAGGTCAACGTGCTGACCCTGATCGGCTCAAGCCGCGTCGCCGACCATCTCAAGAAGATGCATCCGAAGGTCAACCGGCTGCGCGCCATCCTCGGGCTGGATGCCAAGAACGCGGCCATTGTGCTGCCGGATGCGAATGTCGAACTGGCTGTGAAGGAATGCCTGCTCGGATCGCTGTCCTTCAACGGCCAGCGCTGCACCGCGCTGAAAATGCTGATCGTCCATCGCTCCATCGTGGACAAGTTTCTCGCGCGATACACCGAGGAGCTGACCAAGCTGAAGACAGGCATGCCTTGGGACAAGGGCGTCACGCTGACGCCGTTGCCGGAGTTGGGCAAGGTCGAGCACATGACGCGGCTGGTCGCGGACGCGAAGGAGAAGGGCGCCAAGGTCGTCAATGAAGGCGGCGGCACGAGCGCTGGCACGCTGTTCTATCCCGCCGTGGTCTATCCGGTGAAAGAAGGCATGCTGCTGTATCGCGAAGAACAGTTCGGTCCGATCGTTCCGGTGATGGCGTTCGACGACATCGACACGGCGCTGGACTACGTCATTACCTCCGAGCACGGCCAGCAGGTTTCGATCTTCAGCGAAGATCCGGAAACGATCGGTCGGCTGGTCGATCCGCTGGTCAATCAGGTCTGCCGGGTGAACATCAATTGCCAGTGCCAGCGTGGGCCGGATGTTTTTCCATTCACCGGGCGAAAGGATTCGGCGGAAGGCACGCTGTCGGTCACCGACGCGCTGCGTTCGTTCTCGATCCGCTCGATGATCGCGGCGAAGCAGACCGAGGATTCAAAGCGGCTGCTCGACGACATCGTCCGCGATCACAAGTCGAACTTCATAAATACTGGGTTCATTTTGTAATTGATACACAACTCGCGGACGGTGCGCGCACCTGCCGCGAGTTATCGATCTCGCTTCATGCGGCGCTCTCCGGGTAACGAATTCTCAACCAATTCGTGGTTACCAAATAGTAAACCATTTCGGAGTCAGCGCTCATGACCGACCACACTGCCGACGGCGAGATCAAGGATACGAGCCATCACGGCGAAGCATCGCTGGTGCCGGAAACCGCCGGCATGGTCCAGCATGAAGCGAAGGCTGCAGATGCGGCGAAAGAGGGCGCTTCCACGCATGTCGCAAGGCAGCCATCCAAGGAAATCACGCTGCAGCGCCTGACGGCGCACAGCTCCTGGGAAGATATCGTTTCCAATGAAAGCGCCGCGCGCGAGCAGCAGTTCAATGCCGCCGCCGCTCCGAAAGCTGGCGGCCGTCGCCTTTCGATGGCTGCCATCGTCGCCATTGCCGCTGCGGTCGGCGCTATTGGAGGCGCGCTCGCGACTGCGGGTGTTGGACACTACGTGAAGAGTGACCAGACCGCCGACGTTGCGGCTGTTGCCGCCGCCGAGCAGGCGCGTGCGATGGAAAGCGCGATCGGCAAGATCAATGCCGACATCGCAGCCCTCAAGAGCAGCAGCACAGCGCAATCCGCGAAGATTGTCGAACGGATCGATCGCGTCGAGAAGGCGCAGGCTGAACCGGCCGCGAAACTGGCGAAGCTGAGCGAGGCCGTTGACAAGCTGCGCACCTCCGCGCCGGCGCCTGAAACCACCGGCTCGATCGCCGCCAACAATCAGACGGCACAGCCGAACCGGCTTCCGGTTGTTTCCGGCTGGACGCTGCGCGAAGTGTCCGATGGCATCGCAACCGTGATCGGCCGGCAGGGAGTTTTCGACGTCATCCCCGGCGATCCGCTGCCCGGCATCGGACGGGTCGATGCGATCCGCCGCCAGGATGGGCGCTGGGTTGTGGTGACCAGCCGCGGCCTGATCGTCGCGCGCTGACCGTCACGGCTGGCGTCTGCATCCTCGGAATTAATACGCCGGACCGCTAAAATTTGAGTGTTCGCCTGAACGGACCGGCATGATCTCGCTGGCATGATGCAGCCTCTGATGAAGAGGAATGAGCATGCCTGCATTTCGAGTGATTCCGCGCCTTCGTGTGGTTAATTTTTTCGCCCATGAGGTGATCGATGCATCTGGCGGTGTGCCGCCGGCAGCAAACGACAACAATTGCCCATATTGTGGCGGCGTGCTCGAGCCGGGCGATAAGGCGTCCGATTGTTCCGGATCTGGTGCCGATTCCGGCGCCTGGCCGATGATCCCGTTCCCCAAGGGATGGGGCGCGTCCTGCTGAAGAACTAGCGTGCGGGAACCGCGCGCTGGCCTGTAAGATACAAAATCAACCCAAGCATGGTTAGCGCCACCTGTACGATGCCGATGGCAAGCGTCGCGCTTGTAATCGATGCGGTCAGGACGACGCCAACCGCCGCGCCTGCCATCTGCAGGAACCCAAGCAGTGCTGATGCAAGGCCAGCCCTGTCGCCGAATGGTTGCAGGGCTGTCGCCGTTGCCAGCGGATTCACCATTCCGAAGCCAGTCAGAAACACCATGATGGGTCCGAGATAGGTCCAGAGTGAGTGCTGAGCCCAGTGCGCGCTGAACAGCAGCACGCCGCCGATAACGGCGATGACGAGGCCCATGATCGTCGCGCGGGCTTGCCCGAACCTGATCGCCAGCCGCGGTCCCGCCATTCCGGATGCGAAAACCGCAAGGACCGTGGTCGCGAAAAACAGACCGAGCTGGATCGGGGAGAAGCCAAGTCCGTCGATCAGAACCCGCGGCGATACTGAAAACATGGCGAACAGCGCGCCCATGAACAGCCCGAGCGTTCCGGCGGGCGCGATGAAACGCCGATCGGTCAGCAGGCCCCAATATCCGCGCAGGATCGCCGTCAACTGAATCGAGACGTTGCCGTCAGGCCGATGGGTTTCACCCACGCATCTGAAATAGGCGAATGCGACGGTTGCCCCGAACAAGCCGACCACAAGAAATTCCGAGCGCCATCCGGTGGTGGTATCGAGCAGTCCGCCGATCAGCGGTGAAAAGCCGGGAGCGGCGGCCATCGCGACCATGATGAAGGCCAGCGCCCTTGTCAGTTCTTCACCGCTCAACAGATCGCGGGCGATGGCGCGCGACAGCACCGAAGCGGCGCATGCGCCCAGCGCCTGAATGGTGCGGCCGACCAGCATCATTGGCAGGGTCGTGGAGAACTCGCACCAGAGGCTACCCAGCACGAAAATGCCAAGTCCGAACATGACCGGTTTCCACCGGCCGTAACGATCGGACAGCGGGCCGACGATCAACTGACCGACGGCAAAAACCGCAAGATAGACGCTGATGGTGGATGAAACGGCGGCAGTCGAGACATTGAGGTCTCTTGCCATCGAGGGCAGGGACGGCAGCAGGATATTCGTCGCAAAGGATCCGACCGCGGCCAGCGCGGCGAGAACACTGATGCGCGCGAATATGGAAAACGGCTTGCGCGCCAGGATCAGCTTGTCGCTGTCGATGTTCTCGATGGTCATCCGGAAATCCCCTTTCCGGCTTTTTATATGATGATTATCATATATCAAAAGGGAATGTCGGGCTGAGCTCCCAGCTTTTCGCCGGGTGACGGTTGCGGCTGGAACATGGCGGGCTGCAGGTTTCGCGGTGCGGACGCGACGCGCCGCCGCAGGAACCCGCATCTTGAATGAGGGCCGTGGTCCCCACCATCTATGGAGGGTGATATCCCCGGCGAAGCGCCGGTCAGGAGGAGGAGATGAGTTACTTCAAAACGGCGGTTCTGCTTGCCGGGTTGACCGCCCTGTTCATGGGGGTCGGCTATCTGATTGGCGGAGCGGGCGGCGCCATGATTGCGCTGGTGATCGCCGCAGCCACCAACATGTTTGCCTACTGGAACTCGGACCGCATGGTGCTGTCGATGCACGGCGCCCATGAGGTCGACGAGCGCAGTGCGCCGGACCTCGTGCGGCTGGTGGCGGAACTTGCTGGCCGCGCGCAGTTGCCGATGCCGAAGGTCTATCTGATGGACAATCCGCAGCCGAACGCGTTTGCGACCGGCCGCGATCCTCAACATGCCGCGGTGGCTGTGACCACCGGCCTGCTGCAGTCGTTGAGCCGTGAAGAACTGGCCGGTGTGATTGCGCATGAGCTGGCGCACGTCAAAAACCATGACACGCTGATCATGACGATCACCGCGACCATCGCGGGCGCGATCTCGATGATTGCGCAGTTCGGGATGTTCTTCGGCGGCAATCGTGAAAATGGTCCGGGCATCATCGGCTCGCTGGCAATGATGATCCTGGCGCCGCTGTCGGCGACCATCGTGCAGATGGCGATCAGCCGCACGCGCGAATATTCAGCGGATGAGATGGG
>NZ_HG326654.1:429693-679008 GCF_000308295.2 Afipia birgiae 34632 | reverse complement strand
ATCTGCGGTCAGCCGATGTGGCTGGCGTCGGCGCTGGTCAAGATCGACAACGCCGCGCACCAGATTCCGAACATGGATGCGGAGCGCAGTCCTGCGACCGCGCACATGTTCATCATCAATCCGTTGTCGGGTCAGGGCATGGACAATCTGTTCTCGACCCATCCGTCGACCGAGAACCGTGTCCGTGAGTTGCAGCGCCTTGCTGGCGAACTCGGGCCGCGCGGGGGCTTCGCAACCGCGCCGACAGCTTCGTCCAGCAGCTCGGGTGAGCCCTGGGGCAGACAACGTGGCCCTTGGGGTTGATCTCAGAAGGGACCGGTCACGCGTCGCAGAGTTAGCAAAGGTCCGATCCAGTTCTGCTGAATCGGACCTTCCTATCAAACCTTGAGATTTTCCGCCGACGTCTTGCCGCGGTTGGCGACTTCTTCGTACTCGACCGATTGTCCCTCGTTGAGGGTCGAAAGACCTGCCTTCTCAACTGCCGAGATATGAACGAACACGTCCTTGCCGCCATTGCTGGGCTGAATGAATCCGTAGCCCTTGGTCGGGTTGAACCACTTCACAGTACCTTTAGCCATTCCGTAGTCTCCAGAGGGTAAGACCGATAACATAACGTCGAACCCCGCGGATGGGCGTGTCCAACGGCGCGCACGATACGCGGTAAGTTTGAGCCTTGATAGCGAAAATGGCATTTGCGGCAGCCGCTTTCGCTCAAACTTTGCGCGAATCTGACGGATTTACGCTGCTGCAACTGCGAAATCGGCGGCCAAATCCGACAGCATTCCGGCTTTTTCGACCGTGTAGACCACCAGCGGTTCGACCCGGCCGCGGATCGGGACCTCGATTTGCGGCAGGTCGCCGGCGGCAAGGCGGGCGGTTTTCAGGACGTCCTCGGACACCACGACCTCGCAGGACAGGGCCTTGGTCATGTCCTGCAGCCGCGCGGCGACGTTTACGGAATCGCCGAGCGCGGTGAACACCGTGTGCTCCTCGGAACCAATGTCGCCGATGATGACCTCGCCGCCATGAATGCCGATCCCGAAGCGCAGCGGCTCCGGCACGTCGTCGCCGAGAAATTCATTCAGTGCATCGACATGGATCGCGATCCGTGAAGCGGCTTCGATGGCCTGCCGGCAGGCGGTTTGCGGATTGGTCGAAAGTCCGAACAGCGCCAGTTGTCCGTCGCCGACAAACTGGTTCGGCTGTCCGCCGCATTCGACCACGGCCTGAGAAACCGCCGTCAGGAAGCGGTTGATGATGAAGACGGTATCGAACGGCAGCAACTGCTCTGCGAGCTTGGTCGAGCCCCGCATGTCCACGAACATGCTGACGACGTAACGCTCTCGTCCCGGCAGTGCAGGCTTGATGGTTGCGGCCGATGACGTTGCCGTATGCGCAGGAAAGATCTGGAAGAAGGACACGTCTGTGCGTGGACGTAACTGGCAGGCGAGACGGATGGCGGGATCGCCGCCCGCGCCGACGCGGTCCAGCACGAAGATTTCGCGGTTCGACGGCTCGGGCAAGGCACTGCAATCGCCGATAATGCGGATACGGCAGGTGGAGCAACGCGCCCGGCCGCCGCAGACGCTGGAATGGGGAATGTTGAAGCGGGTACTCGCTTCCAGCACGCTCAGGCCGATCGGGACGCGCACCGTTTTGCCGCTGCCGTAAGACAGCCGGACGAGGCCGCGGCGTCGTTCCAGCAGCGCGCGGACGCCGCGTGCGGCAAGGGTGAGCCCGATCAGCCCGAAATATCCATAAAGCATGGTGGAACTGATCCGTTCGAGCACGGCCTGTTCGGCGGAGGTCCCGACCTTGTCCCGCGAAAGATTGTCCGCCCGCCATTCCGGTGCGGCGCTCGCGCGTTCGACCGCGCGGCCGGCCTGATAGAGGCCGAGCAGGGACAGCGTCGGCAGGATCACGGCGAGAGCCAGCAGGAGCGACGATATTTTTCGGAAGTACGGCTTTCCCCTGACCCAGAAATAGATGCCGATGCAGCCGTGCACCCATGACACCAGCAGCACGGCGTACATCGTCCACTGCATGTACGGACGGAACACCCAATAGGCGAAGACGGCCTGCGGATAGTGCTTCTCGTGGCCGAACAGGGGGGCTGCGATGCGTACCCCGACCACATGGCTGATGATAAAGACCGGAATGCTGAGGCCGAAAACAAGCTGCGTCAGTTCGATGGCGGTCCAGCGAAATTGCCGGCGCGCGTAGAGCGCCCAGATTCCGAGACCCAGATGTGTCAGCACCGCGCCATAAAACACGATGAGCACGGGCCAGTTCTGCCAGAATATCGCATGATAGTGGAGGGCCGCATCCATTGTGCCGAGCGAGACGTTGCCAAGCGCATGATTGGCGAAATGGCTGATGAGATAGGCAAACAGGATAAGGCCGGTGACGAGCCGCACCTGACGAATTCCGATCCCGCGCAGGAATCGGGAAAGAGGCGAAGCGGCAGTTTCGGCCATGCAGTAAAGGCTCGACTGAAAACAATGATGCACGATGCACCCGGATCGCCCGGAGGCCCTGAAATTCTAACGAAGTTATCGTCGCGGCGCCATGGGCGGGCGATCGCGCTTCCGCCTTTTAGGCAGTAATCGCCGGAGGGCCGGTTTGACTTCATCGGTGCAGTCGCAGAAAAGCTACCCGCATGGAGAAGTCCGTCATTACCGGCATCGCAGGAGAGCACCGTCTGACCTCGCGCGCCATGCTTGCCGCAGTCATCGCGATTGCCGTTCTTGTGACATTGCAGGTGGTCTATGCCGCGACAGCCGACCTGCGCACGGACGAGGCCTATTACTGGACGCTCTCGAAGGAAAACGTGCTGTCCTACCTTGATCATCCGCCGATGATCGCGTGGGTCGTACGCATCGGCACCGCGATCTTCGGGGATACCAATTTCGGCGCGCGGTTCGGCGGATTGGCTGCGATGTGGATCGCGCTGGCGCTTCTGGCGGACATCGTCTGGCGGCTGACGCGCGACCGCCGCGCGGTCGTTCTCGCGGTGCTGATGCCGCTCGCGGCTCCCGAATACGGCTTGTTCGCGTCGCGCATTTTGCCCGACGTCGCGTTGATCCCGTTTTCGCTGGCCATGGTCTGGTCGCTGGTACGGCTGACGCAAAGCAACGATGGCCGCTGGTGGCTGGCTGCCGGGTTGTTTGGCGGGCTGGCGTTGCTGTCGAAGTACACGGCCATATTCTTCGCGCCGGCCATCCTGGCGTTCATGCTGGTGCCGACGTGGCGTTGGCGCTGGCTACGAAGTCCTTATCCATGGACGGCGGTCGTTATCGCACTGGCGGTGTTTTCGCCGGTGTTGATCTGGAACTGGCAGCACGACTGGGCATCGTTCAAATTCCAGTTCATCCGCGCCGGGGCGGACCATGGCATCTCGGCGCGAACCGTCGGCGATTTCCTCGGGCTTCAGTTTGCGCTGGTCGGCCCGATCCTGTTTCCGGTGGCGCTGGCAGGAACAATGATACTGGCATGGCGGGGCTATCGGCGGCGAGATCCGGCATTCATTCTGATCTCGACCTGTGCTTTGGTGCCGTTTTCCTATTTTCTATGGAAGTCGCTGTCGCTGCGGATCGGCGACACCTGGCCGATGCTGATCTGGCCGTTCGCCTTTGCCGCTGCGGCGATCAACCTTGCCGAGATCGAAAAAGAAAGGCGCTCAAGCTGGATCTATCGCACCGCTGAGCCATGGGCGAAGGCCGCGATTGCACTGGGTATCGTGCTGAACGTCGCGATTTTCTATTATTACGCGGTCAGCAGTTTCGCGTTCGCCGCGACCAAGGACCCGATAGCGAAGGAAGCCGGTTACGGCGAGATCGCCAGACGGGCGAAGGCGACGGCGGATCAGGTGGGCGCAACGTGGATCGCGACGCTCGATTACCGGATCTACGCGGAGCTGCGCTGGCATCTCAAGGACAGCATCCCCGTTGTGCAGGTCAACGAGAGAAGCCGTTTCATCGGCTTTCGGGATTCATCAAGCGCGGCGATGAAATCCGGTATCGGACTCTACGTCGACAGCGCGCCGAACCATGGCAATGTGATCGAGACAAAAACGCCGGCGGTGTTACGGCTTGTTGGACAGGCGGATCGGACATGGCGTGGCGTGGTGATTGAGCCCTTCGCGTTCAAGACCATCACGGGATGGACGCCCGACCTGTCACCGCCTGCGGACTCGCCGTTCTATAAATGGCGGCTCTTGAACTGATAACTGCGCTCAGGATTTCTGATCGTCGCCTCCGGCGCGGCGGAGCAGGTCCTTGGCGAGGTCGGACAGCACCGGGCGCGGCAGCGCTTCAAACGGCAGCGGCCGCGTCACGTCGATGGCCGCAAGGCCGAGCCGCGCGGTGAGCAGCCCGTTGAGCAAGCCTTCGCCGAGTTTCGCCGACAGCTTCGCGGTGATGCCATGCCCGAGCATCTGCTGGATCAGGCTGTCGCTGGCGGCCATGCCGCCGGTCAGCGCCAGATGCGCAATCACGTGGCGCATCAGCCGGATCATGCCGAGCATGCCGGGCCGCCCGCCATAGAGCCGCGCCAGTTGCCGCACGAGCCGCAGCGCCGCTGCGAACACGAACAGCATGTCGATCACCGCGCCCGGACTGACCGCAGTGACGAGGGACACGCGCTGCGCAGCGCTGGACACCAGCCGCCGCGCTTCCTGATCGAGCGGCGTCATCAACTCGCGTTCCGCAAGCCGCACCATGTCTGCGCCGTCGATGATGTCGCGGCCATGTTCTTCAAGCGCGGCGCGGGCGCGAGCGAGCTTCGGATTGTCGTGCGCAACCTTGAGCAGGTCGCGGACGATGGCGTCGCTTTCCTTGCGGTCGTCGTTCAGAAGCACGGCATTCGCCCGCGCATGCAGCTTCTCGATGGTTTCCAGCCGCGCAAGGCTCAGCACTTCGCGCGCGATGATAACCACCAGCGCCACCACGGCGAGGATGGCAAACACAAGCCCGATATAGCCCAAGCTGGCGCTGCGGTTGAACAGGTCCTCGACCAGGTTGGAGATGCCGAGGCCAAGGCCGAGCACCACCAGTCCGCCGAGCGCCGTCCAGAACACGCCTCCCCAGCCGAAGCCCTTGCGGGCTGGTACGGCAGGCTCGTCGATGACAACGGGAAGCTGCGCGGGGTCGGCTTCCGGTGTGATGTGGACCTTGCCGCGCGCCGGGCGTGAGGGATCATCCTCGGCATCCATCAGGATAACGCGGGGATCGTCGAGCTTGAACGCCGCCGGCTTGCGGTGATGCGGCTTGTCGCTCATTGCAGCTTGTCTCCGATCAGGAACTGAAGCGCACGGTCGAGGCGGATATGGGGCAGGGCGGGCTCTTCGCCACCCTCGCGGGCGAGCAAGGGTGGACGAAATCGCAGAAACCGGAAGTCCGTCTGGTCGGATGCGGTGTTGGACAGGCCGCGGAACGTACCATCGCCGCTGAACAGGTCATCGAGCTTGGCTGGAAGGTCGCCGGGGAAAGTCGCCACCTCCGTCTCGCCGTCGAAGACTTCGTCGCCGGACATCTCGCCTTCCTCGGGCGTGCCGAGGATCGAGGGCAGTTTCTCGCGGCCCTGCTGCACCAGTGCCTCTCTTGTGGCGCGCACGGCGGCGAGCGCGACCACATCCACGCCCGCGCCAGCATATTCCGCCCGCGAGGCGGCGCGCTCGACCATGCGTTTGAGGATCGCTTCCAGCCGGTCGTGACTGGAATGATGCAGATGATCGGCCTTGGTGGCGGCGAACAGGATCTTGTCGATGCGCGGACGGAAAAGCGTGTTGAGGAACGTGCTGCGGCCGATGTTGAAGCAATCGAGAATGCCGGACAGCGCGCCTTCGAGATCCTTCAGCGCCTCGGGCCCCGCGTTGAACGCGGCCAGTGCATCGACCAGCACGATCTGCCGATCGAGCCGCGTGAAGTGATCGCGGAAGAACGGCCGCACCACCACGTCCTTGTAGGCTTCATAACGTCGCCGCATCATCGCCCACAGCGAGCCGTCCGGCGCAGTGCCATCCTGCCGGACGTCGAGCGGTGCGAAGGTGAGCGCGGGCGATCCCGCGAGATTGCCCGGCATCAGGAAACGGCCGGGCGGCAGCAGGCTCATGGCGAAGCGCTCGTCGCGGCAGGCGCGCAGATAGTCGGTGAACAGCTTGGCAGCCGTCAGCGTCGCCTGCTCGTCTTCGCGCCCGTTCGCATCGAGAGTTGCCAGATGGGTGTGCCACTGCGCCGCCAGTTTTGCGCGCGGTTCGCGGCGGGACAGCGCGAGGCTTTCCGCCGACCACTGCTCATAGCTCTTGTTCAGCAGAGGCAGGTCGAGCAGCCATTCGCCCGGATAGTCCACCAGATCGAGCGTCAATGTGCGCGTCGCAGCGTTCTGGCGTTGATATTCGATCACGAGGCGCAGCTCGCTGATATCCACGGTCGAGTGAGGCCAGCGCCGGTCCCCGATCAAGGTGCGGACGTGGCCTTCATAGGCAAAGCGCGGGACGGCATCGTCGGGTTGCGGTTCGAGCCGGGCGCGGGCGATGCGCCCCGTCGCCAGAGACTCGAACACCGGAAAGCGGCCGCCCCGCAACAGGCCATGAACCAGGGCGGTGATGAAGACGGTCTTGCCCGCGCGTGACAGGCCTGTGACCCCAAGCCGCACGGTGGGGTTGAACAGGCTTTCGCCATACTCGATCAGGGAGCGAATGGAGAGGCGGGTGTCTTCGACGATGTCCGAAAAGCTGGGTGCCATAATTCCATCAAGACTTTATCGGACTGAGGGGGCAATGACGCAAAATAAAGTGCCATACGACAGTGTTATGAAGCTGGAGATTACCAGACGAAATTCAAGTTTCAGCCCCGACATGAATCGTGATCCCACGATCTTTCAGGGCGCGTTGACGGCTGCTATTCTACCTCCTGTCGCCGAATTCGCCACACGCCTGTCGGACAGCGCCGCATGACGATCTTCCGGTTGAAGCAGCTCAGCTCTTATGATCGTGTCGCGGACGGCGGCGTGGTCCGCTGGGACTACGACCGCGCCGAGCTGATCGCGGACGGTGTGGTCCATGTGCTCGGCATCGCCTTCGGATTGATCGCTGCAACGGCCCTCGTGGTCACCGCCGCTCTTTACGCCTCGACCAAGGAAATCATATCGGTATCGGTCTACGTCGCCGGGCTGCTTGCGATGCTTGGCCTGTCCGCAACCTATAATCTGTGGCCGGTTTCACCCGCCAAATGGCTGCTGCGCCGGTTCGATCACTCTGCGATCTATATTCTGATCGCGGCCACCTACACGCCGTTCCTGGCGCAGATGCACGACCGTTTCATGTCGACCGTGCTGCTGATCGGCGTCTGGTCGGTCGCGGCAGCGGGCATCGCGCTCAAGATTTTCCTTCCCGGGCGGTTCGATCGTCTCTCGGTCGGGCTCTACCTTGCCATGGGATGGAGTGGCGTCATCGCCTATGACAGCCTTGTGGCCTCGCTGCCGACCTCGACACTCTGGTTCATCGCGGCGGGCGGGCTGATCTATTCGCTCGGCGTGATCTTCCATGCCTGGGAGCGGCTGCGGTTTCAGAATGCGATCTGGCATTCCTTCGTGCTGCTCGCCGCCGCATTGCACTATACGGCGGTACTCGACATGGTTCTGGTCGCGGCCTGAGGGTTTACTTCGTCATTGCGAGGAGCGCTTGCGACGAAGCAATCCAGCTCTCCTTTTGTTGCACTGGATTGCTTCGCTCCGCTCGCAATGACGGCTGAGTCGATTGATCCGGCGCCGTTTCCCGCCTAAAATCTTCACATGAAAGTTGCTGGAAAAGTCGTTGTCGTCACTGGCGGTGCGAATGGCATCGGCCAGGCGCTGTGTGAAATCTTTCATCGCGAGGGCGCGGCCAAGGTCGTGGTCGCCGATCTGGAGGGCGCGCGGGCCAAGACAGTCGCCGACTCAATCGGCGGCGCATCGTTCGCCTGCGACGTCGGCAAGGAGAGCGACATTCTCCGTGTTATCGAGGAAACAGAAAGGCAGTTCGGTCCCATCGATCTGTTTTGCTCGAACGCGGGCATCGGCGGCGGGTTCGACCCGCTGTCGGAAAACGCTGGCGGCACCTCGGACGAACCGTGGGCCAGAAGCTGGGCCATCCACGTCATGGCGCATGTCTATGCGGCGCGCCATCTGATCCCGCGTATGAAGACGCGGGGCGGCGGATACTTCCTCAACACGATTTCAGCCGCCGGACTGTTGTCGCAGGTCGGCAGCGCCGCCTACTCGACCACCAAGCATGCCGCCGTGGGCTTTGCGGAAAACCTCGCGATTTCACACAAGGCGCACAACATCCGGGTCTCGATCCTCTGCCCGCAGGGGGTTGAAACCAACATGCTGAAGGGGCTGCCGAAGGGTCCGCAATCCAGCGATGGCAACCTGATGCCCGAGGATGTGGCAAAGTCCGCGCTGGAGGGCATCGACCGCGAAACCTTCCTGATCCTGCCGCATCCGCAGGTGATCGATTACATGCGCAAGAAGACCGACAATTACGATCGCTGGATCGGCGGCATGGCCAAGATTCAGGCCGGTCTGCGCGAGGCGTTCAAGAAGTAGGGCTATCGCGCTCTCTCCACCGTCATTGCGAGGAGCGGAGCGACGAAGCAATCCAGCTTAGGCCTCAAGAGTGGATTGCTTCGCTTCGCTCGCAATGACGAACATGCGCTACCAGTTCGCTGTACCCTTCATGGTCGGAGCGCCGGCAGCGTTCGCGGTCCAGACCTCCAGCCCGCCGTCCATCTCGTTGCCGTTGACGCTGAATTCCGCGCCGTCGAACAGCGGATTGACGCCGCGATAGACAAACTTCGCGGGCGCCTTGCCGCCGCGCTGGCGTGCGGCGAATTCGATCAGCAGCGACGCCTGCAACGGCCCGTGCACGATCAGGCCGGGGTAGAACTCGACCCTGGTGACGTAATCGCGGTCGTAGTGAATGCGATGGCCATTGAAGGTCAGTGCCGAATAACGAAACAGCAAAACCGGATCGGCCATGTGAGTTTCGCGTATCTTTCCCGCCGGGGCAGGTGCGGGTGATGCGGCGGGCTTTTCGCCTGCCGCGGGCATATCGCGATAGACGATATCGTGCCGCTCGCGGATGGCGATGCCGCGCGGCGTCGTGATCGTGTGGTCCACAGACACGAAACACAGCGCGCCGGTGCTGCCGGTCTTCATCGTCACGTCGGAAATGCGCGACGCGCGCGTGACCGTATCGCCGACCCGCAGCGGATCGATGAATTCGATCTGGCCGCCGGCCCACATCCGGCGCGGCAGCGGCACTGGCGGCAGAAATCCGCCGCGGGCGGGATGGCCGTCCGTCCCGATTTCGCTCATCGGCACGACCGGCTGCGCAAGGCACCAGTGCGTTGTGAGTGGCGCCGCGTCGCCTTCAACCGGATTGCCGATGTCGAGAAACAGCGTCGCGCGCAGGCCCTTCACCAGTTGAACGGTGATGACGTCGGACGCTTCCTGGGTGCGGCCGATCCACTGGCGCAAATGATCGATGTCGGGTTTTGCGGTCATGATGTCTTGCTCGCCTTCAATGCAGCTTCGACACTATGCGTGCCGATCGACGGGATCGCCCCGTAAGTCCGTGTCTCGCCAACGATGATCGCTGCCGGCGCGGGATAACTCACCACCCCGTTCGGTGAATCGACATCGATGCGGCGCAGATGGGGATGCGATGAAAGACTTTCCATCGTGTTGACTTCGGCGAAGGCAATGTCGGCCTCGGCGAGGCGTTTCATGAGTTCATCGCGCGTCAGTTCAGCGAAGGCAGCGGCAACCGTGTCGTCGGTCAGTTTGCGGTTTCTGACCCGCTCCACCATGCTGCCGAAGCGCGGATCGTTCGGAAGATCCGGCATGCCGATCACCTTGGCGCAGAAAACCTTCCATTCACGCTCGCTCTGGATCGAGATGAGGATTTCGTTGTTGTCCTTGGAGTGAAATACGCCGTAGGGCGCGACCGACGGGTGCGCCAAACCCATGCGCTTCGGCGGGTTGCCGTTCTCGGCATTCAGCAGCGGCACGGTGAGCCAGTCGGCCATCACGTCGAACATCGAGATGCGGATGTCCCGGCCCTTGCCGGTTCGCCCGCGCGCGATCAGCGCTTCGAGAATGGCGGCATGGGCGGCGGCGCCCGTTGCGACGTCGACAATCGACACGCCGACACGCGAAGGCGCTTCGGGCCCGCCGGTCACGGAGCACAATCCCGACTCCGCCTGGATCAGAAGATCGTACGCCTTGCGGCGGGCATAGGGGCCGTCGTCGCCGTAACCGCTGATGGTGCAGGAGACCAGCGCGGGATAGTCCTTCAGCAACCGCTCGCGGGAAAATCCGAGCTTGTCCATCGAGCCGGGTTTGAGATTCTGCACAAGCACGTCGGCGCTGGCGATCAGCTTCTCGAGAGATTGGCGCCCGTCGTCGGTTGCCAGATCGATCACGACGGATTTCTTGCCGCGATTGAGCCAGACGAAATAGCTGCTCTGGCCTTTCGCAGCGGCATCATAATCACGAGCGAAGTCGCCTTCCGGCCGCTCGATCTTGATGACGTTCGCTCCCGCATCTGCCAGACGCGACGTACAGAACGGGGCGGCAACCGCCTGCTCGACGGCAACGACGGTTAGTCCTTCAAGCGGCAGCATCGGCGTCTCTCAATACGAACGCGGCATGCCGAGCACGTGCTCGGAAAGATGCGACAGGATCAGGTTGGTCGATATAGGCGCGACCGAATAAAGCCTCGTCTCGCGGAATTTCCGCTCGACGTCGTACTCTTCGGCGAAGCCGAAACCGCCATGGGTCTGAATGCAGGCGTTGGCGGCCTCGAACGACGCATCGGCGGCGAGCATCTTGGCCATGTTGGCCTCCGCGCCGCAGTCCTTGCCTGCCTCATAGAGCCGGGTGGCTTCCCTCACCATCAGTTCGGCAGCGCGCATGTTGGCGTAGGACTTGGCGATCGGAAACTGGATACCCTGGTTCTGGCCGATCGGTCGGCCGAAGACGGTACGCTCCTTGGCGTAGTCGCTGGCCTTCTTGATGAACCACTTGGCGTCGCCGACACATTCCGACGCGATCAGAATGCGCTCCGCATTCATGCCGGACAGGATATAGCGGAAGCCCTTGCCTTCCTCGCCGATCAGGTTTTCGGCGGGCACTTTCATGTTGTCGAAGAACACTTCCGTGGTGGCGTGGTTCATCATGGTGCGGATCGGCCGGATGGTCAGTCCGCCGGCCTTCTTCGCTTCCTGCATGTCCACAATGAAAACGGACAGGCCATCGGTGCGCTTGGCGGTCTGTTCCTTCGGCGTGGTGCGCGCCAGCAAAATCATCAGGTCGGAATATTCGGCGCGGCTGGTCCAGATCTTCTGGCCGTTGACCACGTAGCGGTCGCCTTCACGCTTTGCAAAAGTCTTGAGCGACGATGTGTCGGTGCCGCTGGTCGGTTCCGTGACGCCGAAAGCCTGCAACCGCAATTCGCCGCTGGCAATCCGCGGCAGCCACTTGGACTTCTGTGCTTCGCTGCCGTGCCGCAGCAGCGTGCCCATGGTGTACATCTGGGCGTGGGTGGCGCCGCCGTTGCAGCCGGCGCGCTGGATTTCCTCAAGGATCGCGGCGGCCGCCGAAAGCTTCAAGCCAGAGCCGCCGTACTCTTCCGGGATCAGCACCGAGAGGTAACCGGCGTCGATCAGCGCCTGAACGAATTCCTTCGGATATGCCATCTCGCGGTCCAGCTTGCGCCAGTACTCGCCGGGGAATTGCGCGCAAAGCTTTGCAACGGATTCGCGGATGTCGGAAAAATCTTGCTCTTGATGTGTCATGGGAATGTGTTTGGCAGATCGCCAGCCTGTGTTCCAGCGGTTTGGGACGCGCAGCCATATTCCGAATTTGCATCCGTGGCGCAGCTAGTGGAGTGGATTTGACATTCGCTGCCCTGCTGGCAACGGGTCAGCAAAGCGAGGGTCAGGCGTTGATGCGAACCGGAAGTTCCTCGTAGCCCTTCACGAAGCTCGAGTAGATCCGCTTGGGTTCACCGACGACTTCAATGTTGTCGAACCGCTTGAGAATCTCTTCCCAGATGATCTTGAGTTGCAAATCAGCCAGCCGCATGCCGACGCAGCGATGGATGCCGAATCCGAACGACATATGCGTGCGTGGCCGCGCGCGGTCGATGATGAAGCTGTCCGGGTTTTCGATTGCGTCGCTATCGCGGTTGCCGGAGACGTACCACATCACGACGCGGTCGCCCTTCTTGATCAGCTTGCCGCCGAGTTCGGTGTCCTGCAGCGCCGTGCGGCGCATGTGCGCCAGTGGCGTCTGCCAGCGGATCACCTCAGGCACGAAGCTGTCGATCAGCGCATGGTTGTCGCGCAGCTTGTCGTACTGGTCAGGATTTTCGTTCAGCGCCAGCACCGAGCCGCTCATCGAGTTGCGGGTGGTGTCGTTGCCGCCGACGATCAGCAGGATGAGGTTGCCGAGCAGTTCGTCGCGGTTCATGTGACGTGTCGCGTCGCTATGCGCCATCATTGAAATGAGGTCGTTGCCGGGGTTCTTGACGCGCTCGTTCCACAACCGGATGAAATAGTCGGCGCACTCGCCGAGCTCCCGCAGCCGCTGTTCCTCGCTCTCGTAGATGCCGCTTTTCGGCAACGCGGTCGAAAGATCAGACCAGCGCGTCAGCATGCGGCGATCTTCCCACGGAAAATCGAACAGCGTCGCCAGCATCTGGGTGGTGAGTTCGATGGAGACGCGATCGACCCAGTTGAAGGTTTCGTTGCGGGGGAGGTTGTCGAGAATCTCCGCCGAACGCTCGCGAATGAGAAGGGAGAGCCGGTCGAGGTGCACCGGCGTGAACATTGGCTGCACGGTCTTGCGCTGCGGGCCGTGCTTCGGCTCGTCCATCGCGATGAAGCTGGGCCACTGATAGTCCTCGCCCATGTCGCGGAGGTTGATACCGCCATATTTGATGTCCGACGAAAAGATCGCGGCGTTGGTGTCGACATGCATGATGTCGTTGTATTTGGTCACCGACCAGTAATCGCCCACCGGGCAGGTCGTGCAGTAATGCACCGGCTCTTCCTTGCGCAGCCGCTCGAAATAGGGCCACAGCGTATCGCTCCGGAACAGCTCAGGAGCGCCCGGGTGGAATTCCGAGAGCGGCATCGAATAGGCCTTCTCGCGTGCGGCCTTCTGGCGCTCGTCGCGGGCCATGCTGATCGTTCCGTGCATCGTTCGCTTCCTTATCCCCAGGACCAATTTTCACGGCGTGTCTGACGCTCGAATTCTTATTGCCGGATGCGGCTTTGCTATGACGCCAGCCGCACCGGAAGGGTCTCGTAGCCCTTGACGAAACTGGAATACACCCGATGCGGCGGCTCCACCACTTCGATGTTGTCGTAGCGCTTGAGAATTTCCTCCCAAACGATTTTCAATTGTAATTCCGCTAGGCGAATTCCAACACAGCGATGGATGCCGAACCCGAACGACAGATGCTGACGGGGCCGGGCGCGATCGATGATGAAGCTATCGGGATTCTCGATCACCTCGTCGTCACGATTGCCCGAGACGTACCACATCACGACCTTGTCGCCCTTTCGGATCGTCTTGCCGCGCAACTCGGTATCCTGCAGCGCGGTGCGGCGCATATGCGCCAGCGGCGTCTGCCAGCGGATGACTTCCGGCACCATGCTGTCGACCAGGGCGTGGTTGTCGCGCAGCTTTTGATACTCATCCGGATTCTGGTTCAGCGCGTATAGGCCGCCGGAGAGCGAGTTACGGGTGGTGTCGTTGCCGCCGACGATCAGCAGGATCAGATTTCCCAAAAACGTCTTGGGGTCCATGTCGCGGGTCGCTTCTGCATGCGCCATCATCGAGATGAGGTCGCTTTTCGGCGCGGCGTTGATCCGCTCGTTCCACAGCCTGGAGAAATAGGCGGCGCATTCCTGCAATTCGGCCTGCCGGGCATCCTCGGATGCGATGATCTCGGTATTGCCGGGCAGGGCGGTGGCGACATCGGACCAGCGTGTCAGCTTGCGGCGATCCTCCCACGGAAAATCGAACAAGGTTGCAAGCATCTGGGTCGTCAGTTCGATGGAAACCCGGTCGACCCAGTCGAAGGTGGCGTTGCGCGGCAGCGCATCCAGGCACTGCGCGGCGCGCTGGCGGATGGTGCCGGCGAGCTGGTCGAGATGGGTGGGCGTGAACATCGGTGCGACGGTTTTGCGTTGCGCGCTGTGCTTTGGCTGATCCATGGCGATGAACATCGGACGGCGAAATTCAGGCGGCGCATCGCGAATGGTGATTCCGCCGAGGCTCGATTCCGACGAATAGATTTGATGATTGGTCTCGACATGCATGATGTCGTTGTACTTCATGACGGACCAGTACGCGCCGAACTGGCTGTCCTTGCAGTAATGGACCGGGTCTTCTTTCCGCAGCCGTTCGAAGTAGGGCCAGAACGTATCGTTGCGGAAAAGATCGGGGTCGCCGGGATTGAAATCCGCGAGGGGGGTCGAATAGGCCTTGTCGCGCGCTGCCGTCTGCTCGGAGCTTTGCGCAAGATCCAGCGTGCCGTGCATCGCGCGTCTCCCCTTAGCCGCTTCCGTGGTTGATCCCGGAAGCTTGTCGCGAATTACATCCCCTGGAGTGCGACGAGGCAAGGGTGACGGTGGTTTGTCGCATCAACGGTGCGGGCGAGGGACGTCCCGGGGGATGGAGCTGCTGCTTGTACCCGTATCCTTAGAAGGAGCACAAAAATACAATTCACAGGCGAGATGCATCTGCAAGCCGCTAGAGCTTGGTTAATAAGTTCGCCCTAAGGTTTCTGGATACCACCTAGAAAGGGCTCAGACAATGCAATTGTTCAAGTCTTCTCAAGAGCTTAAGTCGAAGCTTAACGCACTCGGTAAATCTCAGGCGGTCATCGAATTTAACCTCGATGGCACAATCGTGACGGCCAATCCGAATTTCCTGAATGCCATGGGGTACCGGCTGGACGAAATTCAGGGGAAGCATCACAGCATTTTCGTCGACCCCGAAGTTCGCGAGAGGGCGGAATACCGCGAATTCTGGGATGCCCTGCGCAGGGGAGAATACCAGGCCCGCGAGTTTGCGCGCGTCGCCAAGGGCGGCCGGCCGGTCTGGATCCAGGCCTCGTACAACCCGCTGCTGGATCGCGGCGGCAAACCGTACAAGGTGGTCAAGTTCGCCTCCGACATTACCGAGCAGAAGCTGAGGAGCGCCGATTACGAAGGCCAGATCGCGGCCATTCAGAAGTCGCAGGCGGTGATCGAATTCAACCTCGACGGCACCGTGATCACTGCGAACGAGAACTTCCTCAAGACCCTCGGCTATCGGCTGGAGGAGATCCAGGGCAAACACCACGGCATGTTCGTGGAATCCCGGTACCGGGACAGCTCCGCCTATCGCGAATTCTGGGAGTCGCTGCGCCGCGGCGACTATCAGGCGGCCGAATACAAACGCGTCGGCAAGGGCGGCAAGGTGATCTGGATTCAGGCGTCCTACAATCCGATCCGGGGCGCTGACGGCAAACTCGCGAAGGTGGTCAAGTTTGCCACCGACACCACGGCGCAGGTTGAAGACCGTCTGCGCCGCGGCGAGGTGCAGAAATCCATCGATATCGATCTGGGGCAGATTACGGAAGCCGTCACTTCAACGTCACAGCGGGTGACATCGGCAGCGAGCGCATCGACGCAGACATCGTCCAACATGCAGGCCGTCGCGTCCGGCGCGGAGGAGCTTGCGGCCTCTGTCGGTGAAATCAGCCGTCAGGCTGCGGACGCACTCAGCATCTCGCTGCAGGCGGTCCAGCAGGCCAACGAGACAAGCGCCATCGTGTCGGGTCTTGCGATAGCTGCACAGAAGATCGGCGATGTGGTCAAGCTCATCAACAACATCGCCGAGCAGACCAACCTGCTTGCGCTCAATGCCACCATCGAGGCGGCGCGAGCCGGCGATGCGGGCAGGGGATTCGCGGTGGTGGCATCGGAAGTCAAAAGTCTCGCGACCCAGACCGCTAAGGCAACCGACGAAATCAGCGCACAAATCGCCGAGGTTCAGGGCACCACAACCAGCGCCGTGAATGTCATTGAGGCGATCACGCAGACAATCTCCCGCATCAACGAAATTTCGGCGGCGATCGCGGCATCGGTGGAGGAACAGGCGTCCGTGACGCAGAGCATTTCGGCCAACATGCAGGTTGCTGCGAAAGGCGTCACCGACATCAACTCCAACATGAACGACATCGCGGAAGCGACGCGGTCTGTCGATGAGTCGACCCGCAAGGTGCGGGAAGCCTCACGCGCGCTGGCCTGACAGCGCGCATCGTTCCGCTGCGAAATGTCAGGCAAAAGACATTTCAGAGTGCGGCGTTGCAGTAGGAAAGGCCGTCTCGCGGCGTAATCGCGGGGCGGCATGGACCGATGGCGCGCAACAGGGCGAA
The DNA here is from genome assembly GCF_000308295.2 of Afipia birgiae 34632. Lineage (GTDB taxonomy): Bacteria > Pseudomonadota > Alphaproteobacteria > Rhizobiales > Xanthobacteraceae > Afipia > Afipia birgiae. The sequence goes on along the minus strand of NZ_HG326654.1, from coordinate 662,528 downwards.
GGCTGGATGCATGGCGTGTCCGGCGTCTGAATGAGACTGAACGCCGGGATGTTCCGGTGCTTCTTTCTCTTCTCCCCGCAACCTGCCCGTGGCATTGTCTGGCCCAATAACGGTTGGCTCGTCGCGAGCCAGTGGAGTTTGGATTGGCATTCGCTACCCGACGGGCGGCAAACTCGTAAAGCGAATGTCAAATCCAAACTCCACTAGAAACTTGTATTTACTGGTGGTCCGTCGATTCTAACCTTCGCAAGAATGCCTGCTGAAACAGGATGCGGATGTTAGAATCGGACCACTAGATCCTGGGAGAGACTCTGATGATTCCGAACGCGCATAGTATGTTCAATTTCGATCTCGGCGAGACGGCGGATGCGATCCGCGAAACCGTTCGTGATTTCTCCGCGAACGAAATCGCGCCGCGCGCCGACGAGATCGACAAGAGCAATCAGTTCCCGCGCGACCTCTGGCCCAAGCTCGGTGCACTCGGTTTGCACGGGATCACCGTTGAGGAAGAGTACGGCGGCTCTGGGCTCGGCTATCTGGAGCATTGCATCGCGTTGGAGGAAATCTCACGCGGCTCGGCGTCGGTGGGCTTGTCCTACGGCGCGCATTCGAATCTGTGCGTCAACCAGATCCGGCGCAACGGCAACGAAGCTCAAAAGCGAAAGTATCTCCCGAAGCTGATTTCCGGCGAGCACGTCGGCGCGCTGGCGATGTCGGAGCCAGGCGCCGGATCGGACGTGGTGTCGATGAAGACTCGTGCCGAGAAGAAGGGTGACCGGTACGTCATCAACGGCAACAAGATGTGGATCACCAACGGGCCGATTGCCGAGACGCTGGTGGTTTATGCCAAGACCGATCCGGCTGCCGGGCCACGCGGCATGACCGCGTTTCTGATCGAAAAGGGCATGAAGGGATTCTCGACAGCTCAAAAGCTGGACAAGCTCGGTATGCGCGGGTCGGACACCGCCGAACTGGTGTTTGAGGATTGCGAAGTCCCGGAAGAGAATGTGCTGGGTCACGTCGGCCGTGGCGTCAACGTGCTGATGTCCGGCCTCGACTACGAGCGCGCCGTGCTGGCGGCCGGGCCGCTCGGCATCATGCAAGCGTGTCTCGATGTGGTGATGCCCTATGTTCACGAGCGCAAGCAGTTCGGCGAGCCGATCGGCAGCTTCCAGCTCGTGCAGGGAAAAGTCGCCGACATGTATGTGGCGATGAATGCTTCGCGCGCCTATGTCTATGCGGTCGCGAAGGCTTGCGATCGCGGTGAGACCACCCGCGAGGATGCCGCAGGCGCGATCCTCTATGCGGCGGAACGCGCGACGCAGTGTGCGCTGGATGCGATCCAGTTGCTTGGCGGCAACGGATACATCAACGATTACCCGACCGGGCGGCTGCTGCGCGACGCGAAGCTCTACGAGATCGGCGCCGGCACCAGCGAAATCCGCCGCATGCTGATCGGACGTGAGCTGTTTGAAAAGACGGCGTGAGGGCGTCGACCGTCCGTCGGCGTCGTTGCGAGCGAAGCGAAGCAATCCAGAAGCAACAAGCAAGACTGGATTGCTTCGTCGCAAGTGCTCCTCGCAATGACAGATTGGACGGCAGTATCTGCCGGACAGCAGAAGCGCCCAAGCAAGCCTATCGCGACGGCAGGTGGTTCACCTTGGCGACCCACTTCCGTACATCAGGCAGGATCGCGGGCAGCAGGGCGCGAACTTCCTCGACGGTCATGCCGGCCTTGATGCGCGGGTCGTAGAGAATGTTCAGGATGTACTGGTCGTAGATGTCGAAGAATCCCATCGAGACCTGATCGTTGAACATCGTCCACGGCACGGTGTCCGTGTCGTTGATCGGCCCAAGTGACTGCAGCAATTCCTCATAGGCGCAATCGAGAAACACGAAGTCGCCGTTATCCACGGTGAGGATCACATCCGAGCGCTGGATCTCGTAATCTTCATTCTTGCGAAATCCGGACAGGCATTGCGGGTCCAGCGAGTCATGGATTTCCTTGGCTTTCTCCGCGCCGTAGAACGACGTGATCGTTTTCTGCAGATCGCGATCGCGGACCAGCGTGATGATGGTATTGGCGTCGTCGCGGTTCTCGGCCATCGCGATGTCGAGGTGCTGCACCCGCATGGCGATGTCGCCGACAACCTTGCCGATCTGCGTTTTCCGGTCGGCGCGGGTTGAGCCATCGATAAAGATGCGTACCGGCACCTGGTATTTGCGGATACGGTCGACGCGGCCGGCGAGATGATACTCTGCGCCGAATGCCGTTTTCATGAAGCCGTCGATGATCTGACTGTCGGTGAAGACCTTCTTTTCGCTGCGCTGGCGGGCGCTGATGCTGGATGTTTCCGCAAAGGCCGGCGGCAACAGCGCGGTGCTGAGCGCGAGGCAACCCGCTGTGGCGGCGATGCCAGATGTCAGCCACCGCATTGTCGAGGATGTGTCCATTGCAATTGAGCTAGCCGTCACAGTGGCGTCGTGCAAGGGAATCGGTCGCAGGCTGGCGATAAAACGACAAGGCCGGCCACGAGGGGCCGGCCTTTGAACTGGTGGGTGTTGCGGGCGGATGGTACCGCTCGGCTCGGCTCTAGTTCCTGACGATGACCGTCGCGCCCACCCGTACCCGGTTGTACAGGTCGATGACGTCGTCATTGACCATGCGGAAACAGCCCGACGAGACGGCCTGACCAATCGTCTCAGGCTCGTTGGAGCCGTGAATGCGGTAGAGGGTCGATCCCAGATACAGGGCGCGCGCGCCGAGTGGATTGTCCGGCCCGCCGACCATGTGCCGCGGCAGGTCCGGACGGCGGCGCAACATCTGCGCCGGCGGCGTCCAGCTCGGCCATTCCTTCTTCGCGGTGACGCGATGAACTCCACCCCAGCGGAAGCCGTCGCGGCCGACACCGATGCCGTAACGCAAGGCCCGGCCGCCCTCCTGAACCAGATACAGGCGGCGCTCCTTGGTATCGATAATGATCGTGCCCGGCGCGTAATTGCCCTGGAAGCCGACCGTGGTGCGCGGAATCGGGCCAGACCCGCCGCTCATTCCACCACCGCCAAAAAGCTGAAGTAACGGGTTGAACTCCACGTCGGCCATCGCAAAGCTGGTGCCGCCGAGCAAAGTCGCTGCGGTAAAAATTACGGTCAAAAGTCGCGTCATTAGAATCCTCGCAGGAGATCGTCAGACAGGGGCGGGAAATATTGGCGAACCGGGGGACGCATCCGGATTACAGGTGCCACGAACCCGCGAGAAAGGCCACAATTTGCCTGCTTTCGCAACCCACGGACGCGTGAATGGCTTCGCTACAGTTCATTATCTGCCTGAGGCGTGACTTCCGCGAGACATGCCTTGCGTGCACGGTCGCGCCGCCGATCCAAACTACCGCAGGCTTTGAAGAACTGTCATAAGGATGGTTGATCTAACGGCGATACAACAAAAAATCTCGAACGGGAGTGAAATGATGAATGGTGCGGAAAGCCTGGTGCGAACATTGGTCGCGGGCGATGTGAATGTCTGCTTCACCAACCCGGGCACATCGGAGATGCACTTTGTCGCCGCGCTGGACCGGGTCGACGGTATGCGATGCGTGCTCGGGCTGTTCGAAGGCGTCGTGACCGGCGCAGCCGACGGGTATTACCGGATGGCTGGAAAGCCGGCATCGACACTGCTGCATCTGGGACCCGGCCTCGCCAACGGTCTCGCCAATTTGCACAATGCCAAGAAGGCACATTCCGGCATCGTCAACATCGTCGGACAGCATGCGACCTATCACATCGAGTATAACGCGCCGCTGACGTCGGATATCGAAGGTCTCGCCCGGCCGATGTCGGCCTGGGTTCGCACCTCGCCGGATTCGAAATCCATTGCACGCGATGGCGCCGCCGCGATCGCGGCGGCGAGGAGCCATCCCGGACAGATCGCGACGCTCATTCTGCCGGCCGATACGGCCTGGAACGAAGCCGACGGCATCGCGCAGGTGCCCGCGGACTCGCAGCGCGCCAGCTATTCGCCAAAGGCAGTCGACGAAGCCGCGCGCGTTCTGCGCAGCGGCGAGCAGACGTTGCTGTTGCTGACAGGCAGGGCGTTGACCGAAGAGGGACTCGCGCTGGCCGCGCGCATTGCCGGCAAGACCGGATGCAAGGTGATGGGCCAGACCTACAATCCGCGCATGGCGCGGGGACGCGGGCGTTTTTCCATCGACCGTATTCCCTATGTGATCGAGCAGGCGCTGCCGATCCTGAAGAATTTCCGGCACATCGTTCTGGTCGAAACCAACGATCCGGTGGCGTTCTTTGCCTATCCGAACAAGCCGAGCCTGCTCAAGCCGGAAGGCTGCGAGGTTCATCGCATGTGCGAAGCCGGCGAGAATTCGGTCGCCGCACTGCATGCGCTGGCCGATGCGCTCGGCGCCAAGGCAGGCGACGCGAAACCGCAGCAGCTTGTCGAACTGGCCAAACCCACCGGCGCGCTGACGTATGCATCCATCGCGCAGGCGATTGCCATGGCGATTCCGGAGAACGCCATCGTGGTCGATGAATCGATCACCACAGGGCGCGGATTCTTTCCGCCGACGGCGGCAGCGGCTCCGCACGACTGGCTGCAGAACATGGGCGGCTCGATCGGCTTCTCGACACCGGTCGCAACCGGTGCGGCGGTCGCGTGTCCCGATCGCAAGGTCATCTGCATGGTCGGCGATGGCAGTGCGATGTACACGCTGCAGTCGCTGTGGACGCAGGCGCGCGAAAAGCTCGATGTCACCACGATCGTTTTCGCCAATCGCACCTATCAGATCCTGAAGGGTGAGTTCGCAGGCGTCGATGCGGGCGAGCCGGGACGCAAGGCGCTCGACATGCTCAACCTCGACAATCCTGCGCTCGACTGGGTGTCGCTGGCGAAGGGCATGGGCGTGCCGGCCCAATCGGTTACGACCGCCGAGGATTTTTCGAACGTGCTGACCAATTCGGTGCGTGAGAAGGGGCCGCGGCTGATCGAAGTCGTAATGTAACGACGACGACTGGAACCCTGCGCAAGTCTTCAGCGTTGAAGACGGACATGAAGTCTTGCCAGGTTTCCCGATATGCATGTTTTTCAGGGCTCGTCTTTCAGTCCGGACATTATCGCGACGATGACGCAGGCCTTTGAAGAGGCCGTCGAAACTTTGCCGTTTCCGGTGGGATCGTCACGGGTCCAGGCGCTGGCGAAGAATATCATCGAGCTTGCGTCGCAAGGCGAGCGCGATCCGGAGCGTATGAAGCTGCTGGCGCTGCTCGCTCTGAAGTCAGCCGAGATTTGATGTCTAACCCTACGCGATGACGGTATTGACGGAGATATCTGCGGATGCGGGCATCCCGTGCGGCGAGGCGCGTCGGTATCATGGAAAGGTTTAGTTAAGTCTTCAGCAGCTTCTTGCCGCTAGGTTAGCCGTGGCCTGTCAAGACGGTCGCCCGGCGCGGCGATCATGTGCAAGAATTGCAACGAGGTTGAGCCCATGAAGATGGTGGTTGATTTTATTCGAGATGAAACGGCTGCGACGTCGATCGAGTACGCCTTGATCGCGACGGGTATCGCTGTTGCAATTGTTGCGGCAGTGAATGGTCTCGGCACGACGCTTGGGGTCAAGTACGACACCGTCAAGGCCGCCTTCGACTGACCTTCGCACTACGCAGATGCTGATGTCGCTTGGTGTTTGGACGATCAATGGTGGGCGCACAAGGGATCGAACCTTGGACCTCTCCCGTGTGAAGGGAACGCTCTCCCGCTGAGCTATGCGCCCGGGAACGACCGATAATGATCGTGCAAGCCCGGGATTTACGGAAGCAGGGGTAGGGGTGTCAAGCGCAGGCAGCCCGTACGTGCAAGAATTCGGCTCAAATCATGAATTGAGGCGCGATCTTGTCGCCGAACCGCTCACACTTCGGCGGATCACGCGCTAACCCGGCTGGCGGGCCCGTGAGGCATGTGCCTGCAGCGCCCGGATCCGCTCGGCCAGCGTTCCGCGTGCCTCTGTGGTGGCCCCGTTCGGCGCCGTGCCGTTGGGGGCCGTGCCGTTCGCGGTCGTCGCTTTGACGATGGCGCTGATGGCCGGCTTCTGCTCTTCCGATGCCAGGATGGCCTCGATCGGCGAGTCTGGACCTTCCAGCGTCACCGCGAGCTTTGCGACCTCGGCGGCGATGTCGTTGATGCGCTCCCGCAGCAGCGCATTTTCCATGCGCTCGGTGGACCATGAGCTTTCGGCCTGCTGCTGAATGAGGTTGATATCGCGCTGAAGCTTGGCGCGTTCGTCGCGGGCGACGGTGAGCTGTTCTTCCAGCGCCGTCTTCTCCGCGCGAAGCTTGTCCATCGCGCTCGAGTTGCCCGGGCCGCCTGCCATATCCTCGCGCAGTTTCTGCTCGGTCTGTTTTGCGGCTTCGGCCTGCTGGCGAAGCAGATTGTTCTCGTATTCGCGCTCGGCGAGGATCTTGCCCTGCAGCGCCAACCGGTTTTCAAGATCGGTGACGCGGGTGGAGAGCATTTCGGTTTCCTTGGTCTGTACGACCAGTTGCCGATCGAGGTCACCGACCCGTCCGCTCAGATTCTCGACCTTGCCGCGCGCGTCGCTCAGTTCGCGTGTCGCGATCTCCGCTTCGTTACGGTGATCTGTCAGGCGCTGCTGGCTGCTGGTGACTTCCTTCTCGGCGTCGTTGACCCGGGTTTGCAGGGCTTCGATCTGGCTGCGAACCGCGAGCAGTTCGATCTGGCGGCTTTCCGCCGTCATCGAGCTCTGGGACAGTTCGCTGTTGAGCTTGCCAAGGTCGGCCTGCTTGCCGGCCAGTTGTTGCTCGGCCGTGCGCAAGGATTGCGTCTTGACGTTGAATTCTTCTTCCGTCGCGCGCAGCTGATCCTTCAGCCCTTTCTCGCGCGCTTCCAGCGCGAAAATCGCGGCATTTTTTTCGCCGAGTTCGATTTTCAGCCGGTTGATCGCGTCCGATTTCTTGCCGAGTTCGGCGAGCTGGCTTGAGGTCTTGTTCTTGAGCTGCTCGACGCTCATTTCGAGCCGGCGCGCGGACATCGCGAATTCGGCGCGCAGCTGGTCCTTGTCGGCCTGAATCTCGGCCATCGACAGCGGCGTTGCCGCCTCAAGACGTTTTGTCGTCAGCCGCACCGCACGGTTATGCACCAGCGGCACGATCATCAGACCGAACAACATCGAGACCAGAAAACCGATCGCCAAATACATGATCGGTTCGACCATATGCGTGACCCCTGCGTCAAAATTGCCCAATTCACCATGCCACGGCGAGCGGGGAAAAAGCTAGCGGGACAGCGCGTTAACGTGAATCCGATGGCCGTCAGTGACGGTCCGGCCCGGGGATCAGAAGGGATTCCAGGTCGCGCGGGGGGTGAACTTCAGATAGCCGATATTGGCGCCGAGGCGCAGACCCACTCCCGACCGGATCGGGACCAGCACGATGCCGTTCGCCGTCAGCGCCGTCATGCCGAAGCCGCCGATGATGTAGGCCGAACCGTCGATGCCGGCGAAGCGCTGGTAGATCGCGTCGGTCGCGGGCAGTTTGTAGACCAGCACCATGGTGCGTGCGCCGTCGCCGCCCCAGTCGAAGCCGACCGACGGGCCCTGCCAGTAGACCCGCAGGTCGCCGGCATTCTTGGTATAGAGTGTACCTTCGCCGTAGCGCAGGCCGGCCACGAAAGCGCCGCTGCCTTCCTCGCCGAGCACGTAGCCGTTGGGCAGGCCCCACTGGCTGACCGCACGCTCGATGACCGATGCCAGCCCGCGGGACACGCTCCCGAAGAACCGGTGACCCGCGCCGACCAGTTCGTCGGGGCCATAGCTATTGGGCGCAGCTCGCTGCTGGGCAGAGGCCGGCATTGCCAGGGAAATCGTCGCTGCAAACACCAGCGCCGCAATGCGCGAAGCGAAAGTCATGAAAGAACCCCTTGGACCACCAGATGGCCGAGTTTCATAGCCATCGCTTAACGCCTTGCTGAGAAGCAACGGCTTAAGCTCCGGTCCCACGTCCCCGACTCGATTGTTTATCAGCATCAACTATGACGGCACGGCGGCAGGAAAATAAAGGGCGGCACCTTAGAATTGCCTGTGTTGCGGTATTGGCGGGGGCTGTGAGCGCCGCCGGACCGTTCGCCGGGGCGTGGGCAGGGCTCACCGAACGGGTGGTTATGAACCGCCATAGCGGTCTTGCCATCGATGGTTTCGATCCCGTGGCCTATTTCACCGACGCCGAGGCGACGAAGGGTGAGCCGGAGATCGAAGCGTCCAAGGCCGGTGCGGTCTGGCGCTTTCGAAACGATGCCAATCGTGCGGTTTTCCTCGCCCATCCGGAGATCTACGGACCCCGGTTCGGCGGCTATGATCCCGTCGATGTGGCGCAGGGCAAGGCCGTCGCGGGACGGGCGCAGCTCTGGCTGATTTCGGGCGAACGGCTGTATCTCTTCAGCCGTGAAGACAACCGGACGGCCTTTGCGGCCGATCCGGACGGCGTCCTCAAACACGCCAGCGGCAGATGGCCGGCGCTGCTCGAGACCCTCTCGGACTACTAGCCCGCCACGTTCGGGTCGCCCCAGGCGATGAATTCGGGGACCAGAAAGTCCTCACGGGCTTCCCCGAAGCAAAGGGCGGCGCCCCGGCTGTCGGTAATTTTGCCCCCGGCCGCCGTCACAATCGCATGGCCTGCGGCGACGTCCCATTCGGACGTCGGAGACAGTCGCGGGTAGATATCAGCGCCCCCCTCGGCAATGCGACCAAACTTGACCGCCGAACCCAAAGCCTGCCGGATCGCTCCGGGCCGATCCGCGATAAAGGCTTCGGTCCGCTTGTCACCGTGAGACCGGCTCACGGCCACGATCCAAGCCCCGCCGGGGCCGGGATGACGACGGGTGTGGATCGGCTGGCCAGCACGGGCTTTGCCATCCTTGGTTACGAGCAGCCGTTCTGCTCCCCGGCCCACAAGCCCTCGCCAGATCAGCCCCAGGGCAGGCGCTGCGATAATTCCAAGCAGTGGCTGGCCGTGGGTGATGAGCGCGACATTGACGGTGTACTCGTCGCGGCCGGCGACAAACTCCTTGGTGCCGTCCAGCGGGTCAACCAGGAAAAAGCTGTTCCTGTAAGGATGTGCGGCCAAGTCCGTGCGTTCCTCTGACAACGTCGGAACATTCGGCACGAGTTTGCTCAGGCCTTCCGAGATGATGCTGTGGGCGGCCATATCCGCTTCGGTAACGGGAGAGCCGTCGGATTTGTCCGTGACCTGCATGGTGGAGCGGCTGACCGCGAGAATCGCAGCCCCGGCCTGCACGACGATATCCGTCAACGGCTCCATCAAGAGGGCCGCGGCGTCACGATCGATTGCGGGACTGGAGATTTCGGTCATAGATCGGCCTTCAATCCGCTGTGGTTCGTGTCGCGCCTTGGTGGCCGCAGGGCCAACCGCAGTGTATCAAACCATAAAGCATGTATGATTCGCCGCGTCAGCACGGTGCGGCTCATCGTTTGTGCGTGGTCGCAGGAACTGCCGAAAAATCCCTGAAAAATCCGAGGAAGTCTATGTCTGGCACGTCAACTCCCGGTCCTACACCCGATGCTCTCGAACTCGCGGCATTGATGTGTTCGCGTGTCTGCCACGATCTCATCAACCCGGTGGGCGCGATCGTCAATGGTCTCGAAGTGTTCGACAGCAGCAACAAGGAAGATGACAAGGAGTTCGCGCTCGATCTGATCCGCAAGAGCGCGAAATCGACCTCGGCGCGTCTGCAGTTCTGCCGCATCGCTTACGGAGCCGCAGGATCGGCCGGATCGCAGATTGATCTCGGCGAGGCCCAGAAGATGACGCGCAATCACCTTGAGGATGGAAAGACCAAGATCACTTGGAATTTGCCGCATGTCCTGATGGCGAAGAACCGCGTCAAGTTGCTGCTGAACATGTTCGTCATCGCGCAGCAGGCCATTCCCCGCGGCGGTGAACTCACCGTCGATCCGATCGGCGAGGGGGATACGATGGGATTTCTCCTTCGTGCCGCCGGCGCCAACGCACGTGAGCCGCAGAATGTCGCAGCGCAATTGAATCTCGACAATGCGGGCTCGGTCTCGGCGCATGCCGTCCAGCCCTATTACACGGCGCTGCTGGCGCAGGCATGCGGGCTAAAGGTATCGCTCGCGGCTGAAACGGACGCTGTCGTCCTCACCGCGTCCTCCTAACTGCATCTTCATAAACTCTTAATGAACCGATCCCCGGGGGCGCCATCCTCCGGGGGAACGCCTTAGCGTCTTATTCAGCGCGTTCTTTTCCAAATGCTCAACCAATATTAAACGCTTTGCGTCGAGACTGTGTGCATTCCGGGAGGCGTGTGTTGCGTGCCCGTTTGCGCGAGGCTTGATTTTATGGACGATCTGCTGCGTGAGTTTCTGACTGAAACTAATGAGAGTCTCGATACCGTCGACAATCAGTTGGTTCGCTTCGAACAGGATCCGAACAACGCGAAGATTCTCGATAATATTTTCCGGCTTGTTCATACCATCAAGGGGACCTGCGGCTTTCTCGGATTGCCGCGCCTGGAAGCGCTGGCTCATGCAGCCGAGACGCTGATGGGGAAATTCCGTGACGGAATGCCGGTGACCGGCGAGGCCGTCACGCTGATCCTGAGCACGATCGACCGCATCAAGGAAATTCTCGGCCAGCTTGAAGCAACCGAAGCCGAGCCCGAAGGCGCCGACGTCGATCTGATCGACGCGCTTCACCACATGGTCGAGCAGGGCATGGCCGCTATGACTGCACCTGCACCTGAAGCCGCCGCTGCGAAGCCAGTGACGGCGGGTGCTGCTGTCGCGCAGACGCTTGAGCGTGAATTGCGGCCCGGCGAGGTCTCGCTGGATGAGCTCGAGCGTGCGTTCCGCGAAACGGAGATGGAAATTCCGGCGCCGCCGCTCGCTCCCATTGAGCAGGCTGCTCCGAAAGCCGAGGCTCCCAAGCCTGCCGCTGCCAAGCCTGCTGCGGCGAAGCCGAGGAAGCCCGTCATCGAGAACGAGACGTCGGAGGGCGACAAGATCGCCAACCAGTCCATTCGCGTCAACGTCGATACGCTTGAACACCTGATGACTATGGTATCCGAGCTGGTGCTGACCCGCAATCAGTTGCTCGAGATCAGCCGTCGCAACGAGGACTCTGAATTCAAGGTGCCGCTGCAGCGGCTCTCCAACGTCACCGCCGAGTTGCAGGAAGGCGTCATGAAGACGCGGATGCAGCCGATCGGCAACGCCTGGCAAAAGCTTCCGCGCATCGTACGCGACCTGTCGAGCGAACTCGGCAAGCAGATCGAACTCGAAATGCATGGTGCGGATACCGAGCTTGATCGCCAGGTGCTCGACCTGATCAAGGACCCGCTGACGCATATGGTCCGCAACTCGGCTGATCACGGCCTTGAGTCGACCGCCGATCGCGTCGCCGCCGGCAAGCCGGAGCAAGGCACCATCCGCGTTTCCGCCTATCATGAGGGCGGTCACATCATCATCTGCATCGCCGACAACGGACGCGGCCTGAACACGGATCGCATCAAGCAAAAGGCCGTGCAGAACGGTCTGGTGACCGAAGCCGACGTCGAAAAGATGACCGAGGCGCAGGTTCACAAGTTCATCTTCGCGCCGGGCTTCTTCACGGCTGCGGCGGTGACGAGCGTGTCGGGCCGCGGCGTCGGCATGGACGTCGTGCGCACCAACATCGACCAGATCGGCGGCACCATCGACGTGAAGTCGGTGCCGGGCGAGGGCTCGAGCTTCACCATCAAGATTCCGCTGACGCTGGCGATCGTCTCCGCGCTGATCGTGGAAGCCGCCGGCGACCGCTTCGCGATTCCGCAATTGTCGGTGGTCGAGCTGGTTCGCGCGCGCTCCAATTCCGATCATCGCATCGAGCGGATCAAGGACACGCCGGTGCTGCGGCTGCGTAACAAGCTGCTGCCGCTGATGCATCTGAAGAAGCTGCTCAAGATCGACGACGGTGCGTCGATCGATCCGGAGAACGGCTTCATCGTGGTGACGCAGGTCGGCAGCCAGACGTTCGGCATCGTGGTCGATGGCGTTTTCCATACCGAGGAAATCGTCGTCAAGCCGATGTCCACCAAGCTCCGCCATATCGGCATGTTCTCGGGCAACACGATTCTCGGTGACGGCGCCGTCATCATGATCATCGATCCGAACGGCATTGCCCAGTCGCTTGGCACAGCGGCGGCTTCGCACAGCGAAATCGCGGACGAGAATGCCGCCGCGCGCGCGAATTCGGATGTCCAGCTCACGTCGCTTCTGGTGTTCCGGTCCGGCTCGTCACAGCCCAAGGCTGTGCCGCTGGCGCTGGTCACACGACTTGAAGAGATCGCCGTCGACAAGATCGAGCTCTCGAACGGCCGCCACATGGTTCAGTACCGCGAGCAGTTGATGCCGCTGGTCGAAATGGAAGGCGTCACGATTCGCGAGAGCGGCGTTCAGCCGATCCTGGTGTTCGCCGACGACGGCCGCTCGATGGGTCTCGTGGTCGACGAGATCATCGACATCGTCGAGGAGCAGTTGAGCATCGAAGTGGCCAGCACGCGGGAAGGTGTGCTCGGTTCTGCCGTGGTGAAGGGGCAGGCGACCGAGGTGATCGACGTCGGACACTTCCTGCCGATGGCGTTCGCCGACTGGTTCAGCCGCAAGGAAATGCGTCTGTCCGCGACCGCTCAGACCGTTCTGCTGGTCGACGACTCCGCTTTCTTCCGCAACATGCTTGCGCCTGTACTGAAGGCCGCCGGTTATCGCGTGACCGTGGCGCAGAACGGACAGGAAGGGCTCGCGGCCCTGCGTTCGGGCAATTCGTTCGACGTCGTGCTGACCGACATCGAGATGCCGGAGATGAACGGTTTCGAGTTCGCCGAAGCGATCCGTGCGGATCGGCGAATGGAATCGATGCCGATCATCGCGCTGTCGTCGGTCGTCTCTCCGGCGGCGATCGAGCGTGGCCGTCAGGCGGGATTCCATGACTACGTCGCCAAATTCGACCGGCCGGGATTGATCGCCGCCCTGAAAGAACAGACCGCTGACGTCAAGCAGGCGGCGTAAGGAACATGACAATGGATGCAAATGTTGAAGGCGCTGATCGCGGGATCACCGAATACGTCACGGCGATGATCGGCGGACAATTGTTCGGGCTGCCGATTTCGCGCGTTCAGGACGTCTTCATGCCCGAGCGGCTGACCCGGGTGCCGCTGGCGTCCGCAGATGTCGCTGGTGTTCTCAATCTTCGCGGCAGGATCGTCACGGCGATCGACATGCGCGCGCGCCTTGGTCTGGCGAAGATCGAGGACGGCCGGCCGCCAATGGCGGTGGGCGTGGATCTGCGCGGCGAATCCTATGGCCTGCTGATCGACAGCATCGGCGAGGTTCTCAAGCTCGCCGATGACAGCCGCGAGGTGAATCCGGTCAATCTCGATCCGCGCATGGCGAAGATGGCAGGCGGTGTCCATCGGCTCGACGGACAATTGATGGTGGTTCTCGATGTCGACCGCGTTCTGGAAATCAATCCGGACATGATGGCGGCCTAACAGATTATTCGGGAAGTAACGCGTAAGGTTCCGTGATCGTCGGCCCGCACGGACACCGAGGGAAAAGAGGCTAAGATGAAAACATGTCTGATCGTTGACGATTCGAGCGTCATCCGGAAGGTCGCGCGGCGTATCCTGGAGGGACTGGATTTCCAGATCGTCGAAGCCGAGGACGGCGAGAAAGCCATGGAAGTCTGCAAGCGCGGAATGCCGGATGCTGTCCTGCTCGACTGGAATATGCCGGTCATGGATGGCTATGAGTTCCTGCGCAACCTGCGCATGATGCCGGGTGGCGACAAGCCGAAGGTAGTGTTCTGCACCACCGAGAACGACGTCGCTCACATTGCCCGTGCGCTCCATGCAGGTGCCAATGAGTACATCATGAAGCCGTTCGACAAGGAAATCGTGACAGCGAAGTTTCATGAGGTCGGTCTGATCTGAAGCTCTGCGCTGGAACGGCCGCCTGCGGGCGCTGCATCCGGATTGAGTTGCGTAAGTTGTTGCCGTTCGGTTGCGTAGAGTTGGTTTTCTCATGAGCGTTGCAGTCTTGACTCCTCCCGGCTCGTCCGCACAGCGGCACGAGCCACTGCGCGTCATGGTGGTGGATGATTCCGCCGTCATCCGCGGGCTGATCTCCCGATGGATCGAGGCTGAGCCCGATCTGACGGTCGCAGCCTCGATCCGGACAGGGCTGGATGCGGTCAACCAGCTTGTGCGTGTCGATCCCGATGTCGTCGTGCTGGATATTGAAATGCCGGACATGGATGGCATTTCCGCGCTGCCGCTGCTGCTCGAGAAAAAGCGGAATCTCATCATCATCATGGCGTCGACGCTGACCCGCAGAAACGCGGAGATCAGTTTCAGGGCGCTGTCGCTGGGTGCGTCCGATTACATTCCCAAGCCTGAGAGTACGCGCGAGATGTCCGCCGCGGACATCTTCAAGCGGGACCTGATCGAGAAGATCCGCCATCTCGGCGCGCGGCTGCGCCGTCCGGTCGTGGTTGCTAGTCCGTCATTGTCTCCGGCCGCACAGCCGGTGCGCGCGCCATTGCCGCGGACGTCGGCCGGCACGATGCCGCCGGTTGTCCAGCCCAAGCTGATGATGCGGCCGTTCAGCGCGGTCGCTCCGCGCGTGCTTCTGATCGGCTCGTCCACCGGTGGTCCGCAGGCGCTGATGAATCTGGTAGCGGGTATCGGACCCGTGATCGACCAGTATCCCGTCCTCATCACCCAACACATGCCGCCGACCTTTACGACTATTCTCGCGGAGCATCTGACGCGTGCGAGCGGACGTCCGGCGCATGAGGCGATTGACGGCGAGCCGGTCAAGGCCGGGACAATCTATCTCGCTCCGGGTGGCCGCCACATGCGTGTGGCGCGTTCCGGCGCCGGTCCGGTGATCGCGCTCGATGACGGGCCGCAGATCAATTTCTGCAAGCCGGCCGTCGATCCGTTGTTCGCGTCGGCCGCCGAGGTCTGGCAGGCCGGGATCCTCGCTGTGGTGCTGACCGGCATGGGCTCGGATGGCGCGCAGGGCGGCAAGGCCATCGTGGCCGCCGGCGGCAATGTGATTGCGCAGGACGAGGCGACCAGTGTCGTGTGGGGCATGCCGGGTGCTGTTGCCAATGCCGGGGTCTGCGCAGCGGTTCTGCCGCTCGACCAGATCGCTCCCAAGGTTGTTCGAGTGTTTTCAGGAGTTCGCGGGTGACGCCACTGGATTACGAGTTTCTGCGCAAACTTCTGAAGGATCGATCCGGATTGCTGCTGTCGTCCGACAAGCAGTATCTGATCGAAAGCCGGTTGCTTCCACTTGCCCGCAAGGCTGGCCTGTCGGGCATCGGTGAACTGGTTCAGAAGATCAAGACCGGCGTGGAGCCATTGATCGTTGATGTGGTCGAGGCGATGACCACCAACGAGACGTTTTTCTTTCGCGACAAGGTGCCGTTCGATCATGTGCGGGATACGGTTCTTCCCCAATTGCTGAAGGTGCGCGCCAACCGGCGCAGCCTCCGCATCTGGTGCGCGGCGGCGTCCACGGGCCAGGAGCCTTATTCGCTCGCGATGCTTTTGAAAGATGCACTGCCGGCCGGCTGGCGCGCGGAAATCGTGGCGACCGATTTGTCGCTGGAAGTTCTCGAAAAGGCGAAAGCCGGAATTTACAGCCAGTTCGAGGTTCAGCGCGGACTTCCGATTCAACTGCTGGTGAAACATTTCAAGCAGGTCGGCGACGTCTGGCAACTCAACCCCGACATTCGCGCCATGGTCCGTTATCAGCAAGCCAACCTGCTGCAGGACTTTTCTCATTTCGGCGTGTTCGACATCATTTTCTGCCGCAACGTGCTGATCTATTTCGATCAGCCGACCAAGATCGACGTGTTCGGCCGCATGCAAAGGGTGAATGAGCCGGACGGCTTCCTTTTCCTGGGCGCGGCAGAGACTGTCATCGGGCTGACCGATGCGTATCGGGCATGTCCCGACCTTCGCGGCGTGTATGCCCCGAATCCTGCGCGGACATCGTCGCCGTCGCTGGCCCCTGCGATGGGGGCGGGCGGAATGAAAGCTTTTGCTCCGCAGGTTCGTTAAGCCGGAACAGAGCTGTTCCCGGCTGCGACCGCGCCGCCCAACCGGGCGGTGTTGCCGTTGACAAGCAATCGGCCCTGAGGTCTAAATTGGCCATGAAGAAGCGATCTCCCCACGAGGCGACATGCCCAAGAATCGCGTCCATTTTTAAGAGGGACGCGCCATGTCTTCCATCAACTCGATCTCACCCGACAAACTCGCCCGGCTGATCGGCACGCCCAAGTGCCCGATTCTCATCGACGTTCGTCTCGCTGAGGACTTTGCCGCCGAGTCGCAATTCGTTCCGGGCGCACGTCGCCGGGATCATGCATCAGTCGCCGATTGGGCGGCTGAGTTTTCCGGCAGCGCAACCGTTGTCATCTGCAAGAGAGGCGGGAAGCTCAGCGAGGGCGTGGCCGCATGGCTTCGCCACGCCGGAGCTTCAGCCGACGTGCTCGAGGGCGGTCATGAAGCTTGGGCGGAGGCGAAGCTTCCCTTGATCCCGGTTTCGAAAATCCCTTCGCGTGATCCGCAGGGGCGCACTGTTTGGGTGACCCGCGCGCGGCCGAAAATTGACCGCATCGCGTGTCCATGGCTGATCCGGCGCTTTGTTGATCCTTCCGCGATCTTCCTGTTTGTTGCTGCCCCGGAAGTCGAAGCGGTTGCGGAAAATTTCGCCGCAGTGCCGTTCGATATCGAGAATGTTTTCTGGAGTCATCGCGGAGAGCTCTGCACCTTCGATGTCATGATCGAGGAATTCAATCTCGATACTGATCCTCTCAAACGTCTGGCTACGATCGTGCGAGCGGCGGATACGGCGCGTCTGGACATCTCGCCGGAATCCGCAGGTCTGCTCGCGGCGTCGCTCGGCCTGTCGCGGATGTACTCGGATGATCTCGAACAGCTCGAGGCAGGTTTGGCGCTCTACGACGCTTTTTATCGTTGGTGCCGGGACGCAACCGATGAGACCCACAATTGGCCGTCTCACAAGGCAAAGGTGAAGATCAAGGCATGACCGAGGTGATGGCAACGTCCACGCTTTCTGCCGGGCGGGATACTCCGAGCTTTCCGACGATGACGGAAGCGTTCTGGGTCTGGCTCCGGATAGCCATGCTCAGCTTCGGCGGTCCCGCCGGACAGATCGCCGTGATGCACCGCATTCTGGTCGAGGAGAAGCATTGGGTTTCCGAGAACCGATTCCTACACGCGCTCAACTATTGCATGCTGTTGCCCGGTCCCGAGGCGCAACAGTTGGCCACCTACATCGGCTGGCTGATGCATCGCACACGCGGCGGCATTATCGCTGGCGGGTTATTCATCCTTCCCGGCGTCATCGCCATCATGGCGCTGAGCTATATCTACGCCGCCTTCGGCAATGTCGGATTTGTCGCCGCGTTGTTCTTCGGCCTCAAGGCAGCGGTGCTTGCGATTGTGATCCAGGCCGTTTTCCGGGTTGGCAAACGGGCACTGAAGAACAGGGTCATGCAGGCGCTTGCGGCCGCGGCGTTCATCGCAATTTTCTTCTTCAATGTGCCGTTCCCCGTCATCATCCTCGCCGCCGGGCTGATCGGTTTCTTCAGTGGTCGCGCCGGCCTTGCTGCATTTGCTGCAGGAGGTGGACACGACGGCAAGAAATCCACGGCTCTGATCGACGCATTGCTTGGCGATGAAATGCCCGATCATGCGCGTCCCACCGTGGCCCGCTCGTTGCGGGTTGCGACGGTCTGGGTGCTCCTGTGGCTGATCCCCGTGGTCTTGCTCTTTCTGCTGCTTGGAGGGGACAACGTATTTACGCAGATCGCGGTGTTCTTCAGCAAGATGGCCATGGTCACCTTCGGGGGCGCTTACGCGGTGCTGGCTTACGTCGCTCAACAGGCCGTCGAAAATTATCACTGGCTGCGGCCCCACGAGATGCTCGATGGACTCGGAATGGCGGAAACCACGCCTGGTCCGTTGATCATGGTGCTTCAATTCGTGGGCTTCATGGCGGCCTTTCGCGATCCCGGAACGCTGTCGCCCATGGTCGCAGGAACGCTCGGCGGGCTGCTGGCGACGTGGGTGACGTTCACACCGTGCTTCCTGTGGATTTTTCTCGGAGCGCCCTTCATCGAGGTCATGCGCGGGAACAAGGCTCTCGCCGGCGCGCTGTCTGCGATCACCGCAGCAGTGGTCGGCGTGATCCTCAACCTTGCGATCTGGTTTGCAGTCCACACCGTCTTTCGCGAAACATTTCCGGTGCATGGTTTCGGGCTGTCGTTCGATGCTCCGCTACTCAGGAGCGTCGATCCGTGGGCCCTCGTTCTTTCGATCGCGGCGGCAACTGCGATCTTTCGCTTCAACGCGGGGATGTTGCAGACACTGGCCGCCTGCGCGTCGGCGGGAGTGCTGCTTTACGTGGCTGGAATGATCTGATGGACGTCGGATCGGGCACAATCGCCGTGATGAAAGGGTAACGCTACGCATTCGTATCGAGAAGTTCGGGGCTGGGACATGAAACCGGACGGAGAAAACCAATGCGGACCCTCGGATTAGTGCTGTTGGGTGCAACGCTCGTTACTGCTGCGCACGGCCAGGAACTAGATTGGAAGCAAGTCGATGACGTGTTGGGACGTACGGCAACCGTTATCCAAGATGTCCATCGCTACGGATTTCCCAGAACGGACCTCAATGTGACGCTCGACGGCGTCACCATCAAGCCGGCTTTCGCGCTCGGCGGCTGGGTCGCGTTCAAGCCCATGGGAAATCAGGCCATGGTGATGGGCGATCTCGTTTTGACCGAGAACGAAGTGAACCCGGTGATGGCCAGGGTGCTCGCCGACGGAATGGAAGTGACTGCAGTTCACAATCATCTTTTGCGCGCGTCACCCGCCACCTTCTACATGCACATCGGCGGGCATGGCGATCCCGTCAAGATGGCGCTGACAATTCGCGATGCGCTGGTGCTCAGCAAAACTCCCGGCGTGGTCATTCCTGCGACGACGGGTGCGCCTGCAGCGCTCGATCTCGATACCGCAAAGCTTGACGAGGCCATCGGGGTCAAAGGCCGTGCCACGGGCGGCGTCTATCAATTTGGCGTGCCGCGCGCCGACGTCATCAGCGACAGTGGCATGGCTGTGCCAGCCGCTCTGGGTTCGGCGCATGCCATCAATTTCCAGCCAACTGGAAACGGCAAGGCCGCCATCACGGGCGACTTCATTGCACTGGCCAAGGAGGTGAACCCTTTGATCGGCACGTTGCGGTCGAACGGCATCGAGGTTACCGCGATCCACAATCATATGCTGATGGACGAACCCCGCACGTTCTTCATCCACTTCTGGGCAAACGACAATGCGGTGCAACTGGCAAGCGGCCTGAGAGCGGCACTCGAAAAGACCAACGTGCCACCGAAGGCCAAATGAGGCGCGCAGCGCGATGTGCGTGGCTGCGGGGGTGGTCCTGAAGTTCGCGGTTTGAGGCTGCCTTATCCGCCCTGGCTTCACCTTATCGGCCGGAGTTCGCCGCAGGTTTGCCTTATCGTGCAAATGGCCGAAAGCCGGCTGCAACTTGTCGGGACTGCGCCTTTTTCCCAAACAAAAACCCCGCCATTTGCGGCGGGGGTTCAGTCTGGGAGGTGGAGCCGTACAGGCTCCGGTACAACCCGTATCAGGCTGGAATGCGAACTTCGTCCTCGTGCGGTTCGCGCAGCACGTAGCCGCGGCCCCAGACGGTTTCGATGAAGTTGCGGCCTTCCGATGCATTCGCAAGCTTCTTGCGCAGCTTGCAGATGAACACGTCGATGATCTTCAGTTCGGGCTCGTCCATGCCGCCGTAGAGATGATTGAGGAACATCTCCTTGGTGAGGGTGGTGCCCTTGCGGAGCGAGAGCAGCTCCAGCATCTGATATTCCTTGCCCGTCAGGTGGACACGCTGGCCACCGACTTCGACGGTCTTGGTGTCGAGATTGACCACCAGATCGCCGGTCTGGATGACCGACTGGGCGTGACCCTTGGAACGGCGGACGATCGCGTGGATGCGAGCGACCAGTTCGTCCTTATGGAAAGGCTTGGTCATGTAGTCGTCGGCGCCGACGCCGAGACCCTTGACCTTGTCCTCGATGCCGGCGAGGCCGGAGAGGATCAGAATCGGTGTCTTGATCTTCGACACGCGCAACTGCTTGAGAACATCATAACCGGACATGTCCGGGAGGTTCAGGTCGAGCAGAATGATGTCGTAATCATAAAGCTTTCCGAGATCGATGCCCTCTTCTCCGAGATCCGTCGTATAGACGTTAAAGCTCTCGGATTTGAGCATCAGCTCGATCGACTGCGCTGTTGCACTGTCATCTTCTATCAGCAATACGCGCATGCCAGTCCCCTATAGTCGCCGCTCCGGGCGTCAGGCCGGCCGCAACTCGCGGCACTGGAAAAACGCCTTTGAACAACTGATTCGGATCCTGACGACATATGGTTAACAAATGCTGATTCGTGTCTGCAAGCTCTATCGTGCAATTTTTGTCGAATCGCACTAAGATATTGCGGGTAAGCAGCTTTTCGTAGCCTTGTCGTTCAAGTTCCACATTAAGAGCCGGGCCTAACCGACTCCTGCGACTCGCACCTTCGTTCTGAAGGTCAAGCGCTCTCAGTCATCAAAGACAGTGACGCAATGATTAACGATGCGGGTAAACACAGGGTTAAGGGGACGCCGCGAAATCGCGGAAACTTAAGGTTTTCGCAATGAAGGCACTCGCCGAACAGATATCCGACATCGACGGCGTCAATATTTATGGCCGTGTCGTCGGCGTGCGCGGTCTCATGGTCGAGATCGCCGGGCCGATCCATGCGATGTCGGTCGGCGCGCGCATCGTAGTCGAGACCGGCACCAACCGTTTCATCCCATGTGAGGTGATCGGCTTCACCGGCAACAATGCGGTGGTCATGCCGTTCGCCGGACTCGAGGGCGTCAGGCGCGGTTGCCGTGCCGTGATCGCCAATGCCGCCAGTCAGGTCCGCCCGTCGGCCTCGTGGCTCGGGCGCGTCATCAATGCGATGGGCGAGCCGATCGACGGCAAGGGGCCTTTGGTCCAGGGCCCGTCACCGATGACTTACCGGAATGCTCCGCCGCCGGCGCATTCCCGCAAGCGCGTCGGGGCGCCGCTTGATCTGGGCGTGCGGTCGCTCAACACCTTCCTGACCTGCTGCCGCGGCCAGCGCATGGGCATCTTTGCCGGCTCGGGCGTCGGCAAATCCGTGCTGCTGTCGATGCTGGCGCGCAACGTGGATGCGGACGTCTCGGTGATCGGCCTGATCGGCGAACGTGGCCGTGAGGTGCAGGAATTTCTGCAGGACGATCTCGGCGAGGAGGGGTTGGCCCGTTCGGTGGTGGTGGTGGCGACGTCCGACGAACCCGCCTTGATGCGACGGCAGGCTGCTTACCTGACCTTGGCGATCGCGGAATATTTCCGCGACGAAGACAAGGACGTCATGTGCATGATGGATTCGGTCACGCGCTTTGCGATGGCGCAGCGTGAAATCGGTCTTTCTGCCGGCGAGCCGCCGACAGCCAAGGGTTACACACCGACCGTGTTCACCGAACTGCCCAAACTCCTGGAGCGTGCGGGACCCGGGATGGGCGAGGGGACAATCACTGGCATTTTCACGGTGCTGGTGGATGGCGACGATCATAACGAGCCGGTGGCTGACGCCGTCAGAGGCATCCTCGACGGCCACATTGTCATGCAGCGCTCCATTGCCGAGCGCGGACGCTATCCGGCCATCAATATTCTGAAGTCCGTGTCCCGGACCATGCCGCGGTCCGCTGATCCAGCCTTTCTTCCGAGTGTGACCCGGGCCCGCCAGGTCATGGCGACCTACGCCGACATGGAGGAACTGATCAGGCTCGGCGCATATCGGGCCGGGTCGAGCCCCGAGGTCGATGAGGCCATCCGGTTGCACGAACCGCTGGAGACGTTCCTGCGACAGGCCAAGGACGAATCCACGGGAATCGGGGAGGGATACCGGCAGTTGGAGCAAATCCTGCAAACCTTGGAAACGGAACGCTAACTTTGTCGCGCCATGATCCCGCCATCTGTGTTTGACCGGAGGGGCCCTTGGGGGGGTGCCGGTTCCGTCCCGGTTTCTGATTGGGACTTCTGGGGAGTACGAGTCGATGAAGTCACGTGAAACGCTGATCCGCCTGAAAAAATTTCAGGTCGACGAGAAGCGCCGAAGGGTTGCGCAGATCGAGGGTATGATCGCTGACTTCCAGCGCATGTCGGTCGATCTGGAGCGCGAAATCCAGCATGAGCAGGAGCGCGCCGGCATTAACGATCCTACGCACTTCGCCTATCCTACCTATGCCAAGGCAGCCATTCAGCGCCGCGAAAACCTGACCCGCTCGGCGGACGAACTGCGCGTTCAGCTCGAGGATGCCAAGGCGGTGTTGGGTGAGGCGTTTGAGGAACTCAAGAAGGTTGAACTTCTTGACGAGCGCGATCAGGCGCGTGAACGCGCCGAGGAAAGCGCCCGTGAACAAGCCGATCTCGACAGTATCGGCTTGATGCGTTCGCGAATCGGAGCGATGGCCTGAGGGGGCAGGGCCGGCGCTTGGTGAGCCGGACCGCGCGGCCGATGAAATTTTTGGGACCTCATTGCCGCAGATCGCCAGTGTGACCGCAAAAGGTACTGGTTTTCGCGATATGTTTCGGTGATATGAAACCCGGGCCGCAATGCCCGGGTTTGCTTTTTCGTGCCTTTCGGCGGCCGGAGTTGATTAAGGCGGGACCGCACGCAGGCAAGATGTGATACGAGATGGCGAAATCGCGGGTCTTATTTTCGACCCTGCCGGATACGCCGGAGCGACGTATTTTGAGGGAAATTAATGCTGACGCCGGCTGAGTTGATCTGGCTGCTCGCATCGGTTGCGAAGGGGGATGAGGCTGCATTCGAGCGCCTCTATGCTGCCACACGAGCGAAACTCTTCGGTGTGGTCCTCCGTATATTGAGGCGTCAGGACCTCGCGGAGGAGGTTGTCCAGGAAGCCTACGTGAAGATCTGGAATAGCGCTGGCCAGTTCAACCCCTCTCTGGCCTCTCCAATCACGTGGATGGTTTCGATTGCCCGAAACCGGGCCATTGATGTGGTGCGCAAGCGCAGTGAGGCGTCGATTGAAGACGAGCCGGTTGCCATGGAAGTGGCGTCCGATATCCCTGACCCGCTCGCGCGCCGGGAAATGACGGAAGAATTGAAGCGGATACTGGAGTGCATCGGGCAGCTTGATCCCGAGCGGCAAAAGCTGGTGCTGCTGGCTTACTACAACGGATGGAGCCGCGAACAGCTTTCGGAGAAGTTCAACACGCCGCTGAATACGGTCAAGACGTGGCTGCGGCGCAGTATGATTGAAATTCGCGGATGCCTGGGTTTGGGATGATTGCGATTGGTATGAGATGAACTACAGCGAAGACCATATCGCGCTCGCCGCGGAATACGCGCTCGGTACTCTCAGTGCTGATGAGCGCGCGCTTGTCGAAACCATGATGATCGTCGATCACGGCTTCATGGAAGTGGTTGATGCATGGGATCGCAAGCTGAGCCCGCTGCACCAGATGGTTGCTCCGATCGAGCCGCCGCCGCACCTGTGGGACAATATCAGCGCGGCGCTCGGTCTGGTCGGACCGCAACCTGTCGTTGTTGAGGAGCCCAAGCCGGAGCCCGTCGCAGAGCAGCCGGAGCAGGCAATCACGATTGTCGAGCAAACACAGCCACCCGAGCAGCCGGAGCAATCCGTCGTTATTCCTGAATCCGGTGTTGTGCCTGTACCCGTTATGCCCGAGTCCGCTGTTACTCTAGCATCGGCCGATGCACAGGCAGAAGCGCCTGTCGCGGCCGAGATGCCGGAGATCGTCCCCGAGCCGGTTGTCGTTCAGCCGTCGAACGTTGTTCCGTTGGAGGGCCGCAAGAGAGGCGGGCAGGCGTTTGGATGGGTGATGACGGCGGTCGCCGCATCGCTTGCCGGCGTGATTGCGCTTCAGGCGTATCGCCCGGAATTGCTGCCAGAGAAACTACGGATCAAGCCGCAGATCCAGATTGTCGAAGTAGCGGCGCCTGCTCCAGCACCCGCTGCGCAGTTCGTTGCGGTGCTCCAGCAGAACGCCGCAGCACCTGCCTTCATTCTCACCGTGGATACCGCGACGAAGAATTTCACCGTCCGCAAGGTTGGCGCGGCGCCCGAACCCGGCAAAAGCTATGAGCTTTGGCTGGTGTCTGACAAATTGCCGCGACCGCGCTCGCTCGGCGTTATCGGCGGCAGCGATTTTACGATCCGACCTGCGTTATCGGCGTACGATACCGATACGATCAACAAGGCAACCTATGCCGTAACCCTCGAGCCCGAAGGTGGCTCGCCGACCGGTGTGGCCACAGGGCCGATCGTCTATACCGGCAAACTGGTTGAGAGCGTACCCGCGCTTCCGGCGTCCGCACTGCCTCGCTGACATCCAAGAATCGGCGCAACAAAAAACGCCCGTGGGGAGCGGGCGTTTTCTGGTCTCAGACTTGGGGTCTTCTGAGCAATCACAAGGCGACTTCGGGGGGCGGGGAAGAGAGCCTTGTGAATTCGTAAATCCTTGTTAGCGGATCGCTGATTGATCCGAACTGGTCAGCACCACAGCCTTGTTCGCCTTAACTGCCGGACCGGTGGCGCGAGCGGTCTGGGTGAGGCCATTGTCCGAAAGCCGCGCAGAAATGCTGAAGCCGGCGACGGCGATAGCAGCAACAAGCGCCACGATGACGATTTTCAAATGTGTCATTCGGTCCGCACTGTAAAACGAATGGTTCATACAAACCTCCCGCCGCCTTTTTGATGCAGTCGGACATTTGTGTCATCCGCCTGCCCGCGAGTTCAAAACCTCACGTGTTAAGAACGTAATTGGCAGGGATTCGTTTCCAAGCACCCTTCACAAACGAGTGAAATGTCTTGAACTCCCGAGAGGTCGATAAACCAATCAGAAATTACCAAGTAGAATCAATTAATTAGAAGAAATTTTTTTGCTGCGTTGCGGGGTGAGAAAGTTGGATTCGGCACGAAAAGCTTGTCTGTGACCAGAAAGTCGCAGGCGTTTTTACCGAAATCCTATACCGGATCAGATGCTCCCGACCGTTTTCAGACGCGCCCGGGGATGGATTTCCGCCTGTGACAAGACAGTCGTCTGGGCGCGGAAACGTTCCACCAGCGAGCGTACGAATGGCCGGATGGCGGCCGATGTCACCAGCACCGGCGCCTCGCCTTCGCGTGCGGCCTGCTCGAAACGGTCGCGCACGATGGTCATAAATTCCGAAAGTTTCGACGGCTGCATCGCGAGACTGCGTTCTTCACCGGTCCCGATCAGCGACTCCGCGAAAGCCTGCTCCCATTTTGCACTGAGCGCGATTAGCGGGAGGTAACCGTTCATCGACGTGTTCTGCGCGCAAATCTGCCGCGCGAGCCTGGCACGTACATGTTCCGCCAGCGTCGATGGATTGCGGGAGAAGGCAAGTCCGTCGGCGATACCTTCGAGGATGGTAGACAGATCGCGGATCGAGATGCGCTCGGCCAGCAACAGTTGCAGGACGCGCTGGATACCGGATCCCGTGATCTGGTTCGGCACAATGTCCTTGACCAGTTCGCCCTGTTCCTTTGGCAGATCCCTGAGCAGTTTCTGGACCTCGCCGTAGGACAGCAGGTCCGACATGTTGCCCTTGAGCAGTTCGGTGAGGTGCGTGGAGAGGACAGTCGCCGAATCCACCACCGTGTAGCCCTTGAGTGAGGCTTCTTCCTTGAGCGACGCATCGACCCAGGTCGCCGGCAATCCGAATGTGGGCTCGGTGGTGTGGGTGCCCGGAATGTTAACCTGATTGCCCGCCGGATCCATCACCATGAACTGGTTTGCCCAGATGCGCCCGGTCCCGGCATCGACCTCCTTGATCTTGATGACGTAGGTGTTCGCTTCGAGCTGCACGTTGTCGAGAATGCGCACGGCCGGCATTACAAAGCCCATCTCGGTGGCTAGCGAGCGGCGTAAAGCCTTGATCTGGTCGGTCAGGCGATCGGTGCCGTCCGGTCCGTTAACCAGCGGCAGCAGCGCGTAACCCAGCTCGATCTTGAGATCGTCAATCTTGAGTGCGCTCGAAATCGGCTCATCGGCTGCGGCTGCTGCGGCTGCGGCCGCAGCTGGTGCGGCAGCCTCACGCGCTTCCTCGGCCTTGGCGGTGTGATTACGGGTGCGTGCATTCCAGGCCAGCCAGCCTGCACCGCCGCCGAGCAGCAGGAACGGCAGCATGGGAATGCCCGGCAACAGCCCCAGCACCAGCATCACACCGGACGACATGCCAAGTGCCTGCGGGTAGCCGGACAACTGCTTCATCATGGCCTTGTCGGCGGCGCCTGTGACGCCTGCCTTCGACACCAGCAGGCCGGCGGCCGTCGAAACAATAAGGGCAGGCACCTGCGTAACGAGGCCGTCACCGACCGTCAGCAGCGTATAAACCTTGGCCGCGTCACCGAAGCTCATTCCTTGCTGGGCAACGCCGATGATAATGCCGCCGATTACGTTGATGAACACCACCAGCAATCCGGCGATGGCGTCGCCGCGCACGAACTTGGAGGCGCCGTCCATGGCGCCGAAGAAACCGCTTTCGTCTTCCAACTCCTTGCGGCGCTGCTTGGCGACCTTCTCATCGATCAGACCGGCCGAGAGATCGGCATCGATGGCCATCTGCTTGCCGGGCATCGAGTCGAGGTGGAAGCGGGCCGCGACTTCGGCGATGCGGCCTGAACCCTTGGTGATGACGACGAAGTTCACGATCACGAGGATGGTGAAGACGATGATGCCGATGACGAAATTACCGCCCATCACGAAGTTGCCGAACGCTTCGATGACGTGGCCCGCGGCGGCGGTGCCTTCATGGCCATGCGACAGGATCAGGCGGGTCGAGGCGAGGTTGAGCGACAGCCGCAGCATGGTCGAAATCAGCAGGATCGTCGGAAACGCCGAGAATTCGAGCGGAGTCTGAATGAACAGCGCCGTCATCAGGATCAGGATTGAGAGCGTGATCGAGATCGCCAGAAACAGATCGAGCACCACCGCCGGCAGCGGCAGGATCAGCACCACCAGAATGGTGAGGACGCCGAAGGCGAGCGCGAGATCGCCTCGCCTGAGCATGGTGCCGATGTCGCTGAAGCTGGGAAATCCGGAGCTGACCGCCGCGCTGCCTTGACCCGCCGTCACATCAACCATCGTTGCCGCTTCCCCCCGCGAATGTCGCTCGCGAGCCCCAAAGGTTTGAGCGGCGGCCGAAGGGCCACCGTTCCTAAAGTGAGGCACCGCACTGGCATCCACGGGCATTCCCCGTTCAGCGACCGACGACACTCGACTTCACTCGGCAAAATTTGCCCAGTTTATGGTTAGGAAAGAGTTAACGGGAAACCCGGTGGCCGAAATGCGGGCTTCCTGGAGGATGATATTCTCGCATAACCGCCCTTCGGAGAATGACTTGACCCGTGGGGCAAGGCCGACGAAGTTGCCTCCGTGCCGGGCTCTATTGATTCACAGTCTCATTCCACGACTTTCACCCCCGACTCGCGCGCAGCGTGGGTACGGCTGGGTATTGCCCTGATCGTTGGATCGATCGGCAGCGTCGGGATGTGGTCCGTTGTGGTGGTCATGCCTGTGGTGCAGGCCGATTTCGGCGCGACGCGGGGCGCTGCGTCCCTGGCCTTCACCTGCACCATGCTCGGCTTCGGCTTGGGCGGGGTCGTCATGGGCAAACTGTCGGATCGCTTCGGCATCGTGCCGGCGATCACGATCGGTATTGTGGCCATGCTGTTCGGCTACCTCGGCGCAGGCTATGCCGCGGCGCTCTGGCAATTCAATCTCATGCACTTTCTGATTGGTCTCGGTGCTGCCGCAACCTTCGGGCCGCTGATGACCGAGGCGTCGCACTGGTTTGATCGCCATCGCGGACTTGCGGTTACCATTGCCGCCAGCGGAAACTACATCGCGGGCACGTTCTGGCCGACGATCGTCGAGCGTGGCACCGCCTATGCCGGATGGCGCGCCACGCACATCGCGATCGGTATCGGCTGCACCATCGTCATGGCGGTCGTCGTCGCGATTCTGCGCTGGCAGATCGGCAGTGAATCGGTGCGTTCGCATGAAGATGCACCGCCGCCGCGCGTCGATCTGCAGATCAGCACCAACGCCCTGACCACGGTGCTGGGCATCGCGGCTATTGCTTGCTGCGTGGCGATGTCGATGCCACAAGTTCATATCGTCGCCTATTGCGGCGATCTTGGTTACGGCGTGGCGCGTGGCGCCGAAATGCTGTCGCTGATGCTGGCTTTCGGGATTGTCAGCCGGATCGCGTCCGGCTTTCTCGCCGACCGCATTGGCGGGTTGCGCACACTGCTGGTTGGCTCGATCGCGCAGGGCGTCGCATTGATGTTCTATCTGTTCTTCGATGGCTTGACGTCGCTGTATATTATCTCTGCGATGTTCGGCCTGTTTCAGGGCGGCATTGTCCCGAGCTACGCCATCATTGTGCGGGAATCGATGCCGTCAAACGTAGCCGCGACCCGCGTCGGCATTGTCATCTTCGCGTCCGTGCTTGGCATGTCGTTCGGGGGGTGGATTTCCGGCGTCATCTTCGATGCGACTGGCTCCTATGCAGCAGCCTTCCTGAACGGTGTCGGCTGGAATGCCTTGAATATCGCAATCGTCGTGGCGCTGCTGATGCGCGCACGGCGGCGGCGCATGGCTTTCGCCTGACAGCCAATTCCCCTAGAGTCTTGACCTCGGCAGACGGTCGTCCTAACGGACTCCCGCGCGAAAGGTCCGCGCCGGAACCAGGGCAGGTCGATGCACGTTACGCTGATGAAGGGCAAGATCCACCGCGCACGCGTGACGGAGGCGGATCTGCATTATGAAGGGTCGATCTCGATCGATCGTACGCTCATTGATGCCGCGGGTTTTCTCATCAACGAACGGGTCGATATCTACAACATCGATACCGGCGCGCGGTTCTCGACCTATGTGATCGAGGCGCCTGCGGGCTCGGGCATTATTGGCCTGAACGGAGCGGCGGCGCGGCTCGCGATGATGGGCGACAAGGTCATCATCGTTGCCTATGCGAATTTTGATGAGGCCGAGGCGCAGCAATTTCAGCCGCGGGTTGTTCTCGTCAATGAAAGAAACCAGAAACTCTAGCGCTTATCCGCGAAATTGGACAATGCACGCAAGCTGCTGATTCGTACTTGCTGTAACTAACGGTGCCAGTTTTTCTTCACTCGATGGAATTGCAGCATGCATGAGAGGTTCGAAGCCGATTTGAACGATCTCGCAGGCCGCGGCCGGTTGCGATCACTTCGCGGTCGCTCCGGAATCGATTTCACATCGAACGACTATCTGGGCCTTGCCGAATCCGGTGAATTGAGGCGCGCGGCATCCGAAGCTGTCGCGCGGGGCGTTCCGGTTGGAGCTGGCGGATCGCGTCTGCTGCGTGGAAATCACGAAGAGCATGAGGCACTCGAAAGCGAGGCTGCGGCTTACTTCGGCGCGGAGACGGCGCTTTACTTCGGCGGCGGTTATGTCGCGAATTTTGCAATCTTCTCCACCCTGCCGCAACGCGGAGACCTGGTGGTCCATGATGAACTGGTCCACGCCAGCGTGCATGAAGGCTTGCGCAGCGGCCGTGCCGATCACGTCGCCGTTGCGCATAACAGCATTGATGCGTTCGATGCTGCGATTGCCCGCTGGCGCGCAGCCGGCGGCAAGGGGCGCCCATGGATTTCAGTCGAGAGCCTTTACAGTATGGATGGCGACAGCCCGGACATCGCGGGATTGTTTGCGGTCGCCGATCGTCATGAGGCGATGGTTGTGATCGACGAAGCGCATGCGACCGGCGTGCTCGGCCCGCAGGGGCGGGGACTGGCTGCTCCCTTCGAAGGACGCGACAACGTCATCACACTGCATACGTGCGGCAAAGCATTGGGGACTGTTGGCGGGTTTATCCTGGCGCCGCGCACGATCCGCGATTTTCTCGTTAATCGCGCACGGCCCTTTATCTTCGCAACGGCGCCGTCACCGCTGACAGCGGCGATCACGCGTTCAGCGATAGAAATTTCCAGAACAAATCCGGAGCGTCGCGAGCGACTGGCGGGTTTAGTGCAGTTCGCTGGTGGCGAGCTTCGCCGCCGCTGCGGTATAACGCCATCCGGCTCGCAGATTATTCCTGTCGTTATTGGCGCCGACCGTGCGGCAGTCGCTGTCGCTGCATTACTTCAGCAGCGTGGCTTCGACATTCGCGCGATACGTCCGCCAACTGTCCCCGAAGGAACTGCGCGCCTGCGCATCGCGCTGACGCTGAATGTCGATGAGGCGGTGGTCGCGGAGTTGTTCGAGGCGCTTGCCGAAGACATGCGGAAAGCGGCATGAGCGCGCGAGTCGTCGTCACGGGAACGGATACCGGGATCGGCAAGACGGTCTTTGCCGCGGCACTCGCAGGCGCGCTCGACGCATTTTACTGGAAACCGGTGCAGGCCGGTCTCGACGAGGAGACCGACCGCGAAACGGTGATGCGGCTGTCCGGTCTCTCCGAACAGCGCATGCTGCGTGAGGCGTACCGGCTGAAGACGCCGGCCTCGCCGCATCTTGCGGCGAAAATCGACGGCATTGCGATCGACCCGCAGATGCTCGCATTGCCGGATGTCGATCGGCCTCTGGTGATTGAAGGCGCTGGTGGCTTGATGGTCCCGCTGGCGGAGAATCTGACCTATATAGACGTCATGGGCAAATGGGGTGCGCCGGTCGTGCTGTGCGCACGCACCACGCTGGGCACCATCAATCATAGTTTGCTGTCGATCGAGGCTTTGCGCTCGCGCGATGTTCCGTTGTTGGGTGTAGCGTTTATCGGCGACGAAAATGCCGAGTCCGAGCGGATTATCTGCAAGATGGGTCAGACCCGGCATCTGGGCAGGCTGCCGCTTCTCGCTTCGCTTACGCTTGAAACTCTGCGCGCAGCGCTCGCGCAGCATTTCAATGTCGATGATTTTCTGAAGGAGGCAGGCCGATGACGAAATCTCCGGTCTGGCATCCGTTCACGCAACATGCGGTGCAACCCGAACCAACGCTGATTTCCAAAGGCGAGGGCGCGTGGCTGGAAGCTGCCGATGGCCGCCGGATTTTCGATGCGATCTCATCGTGGTGGGTGGTGACCCATGGTCATCGCCACCCGCACATCGTGCAGGCGATCAAGGATCAGATCGACCGGCTGGATCAGGTGATTTTCGCGGGCTTCACGCATGAGCCGGCGGAAAAGCTGGCGCGGCATCTGGTTGAGATTACGCCGCCTGAGCTTGAGTATGTCTTCTTCTCCGACAGCGGATCGACCTCGGTCGAAGTCGCGCTGAAAATGGCGCTGGGATTCTGGCAGCATCGCGGCGCCAAACGGACCCGAATTCTCGCGCTTGAAGGGGCCTATCACGGCGACACCATCGGCGGCATGTCGGTCGGCGAGCGCGGCGTGTTTAACGCGCCGTATGACCCGCTGCTGTTCGATGTCGAGCGAATTCCGTTCCCCGCATCCGGGCGCGAGCAGGCAACGCTCGATGCGCTGACAGCGGCGTGCAAGCGCGGCGATGTTGCCGCGTTGATTGTGGAGCCGCTTATTCTCGGTGCGGGCGGCATGTTGATCTATCCGCCAAATGTTCTGGCGGAGATGAAACGCGTCTGCGAGACGCACGACGTTTTGTTCATCGCCGATGAGGTGATGACGGGGTGGGGGCGGACCGGCACCTTGTTCGCCTGCGAGCAGGCCGGGATCGCGCCTGATATCGCGTGCTATTCGAAAGGGCTGACGGGTGGCTCTGTACCACTGGCGGTGACGCTGTGCCGTGCCGACATTTTCGACGCGCACTATTCGCCCGACCGCAGCAAGACGTTCTTTCATTCCAGCTCGTACACCGCGAATCCAGTCGCGTGCGCGGCTGCATTGGCCAATCTGGAAATCTGGCAACGCGAACCGGTGATGCAGCGGATTGGTTCACTCGCGGCGTTGCATAAAGACAGGCTCGCTAGATTTTATGACGATCGGCGTTTTGCCAATGTGCGTCAGATTGGGACCATCGCGGCGCTCGATATCGTGGCGAAGGACGCGGGCTACCTGGCGGATATCGGCCCCCGGCTCTACCGCGGGTTTCTCGCGCGCGGGTTGCTGGTCCGGCCGCTTGGCAACACGATCTACATCATGCCGCCCTATTGCAGTACGGCGAGCGACCTCGATCTTGTCTATGACGCAATTGATGAACTGGCGGGTGAAGTCGCCTGAGCGTCACAGAGTATGCCTTCTTGATAGAATACCTTCCAAAGGCGGCCATTTTGCTCCAACTAGGCCGGGATATTTTCCGGAAGGCGCGCGCCTTGGATTGCCCGGCGGCGGCGGTCATTGTATGGGGTGCTTGCACCGTTGCCCGCTGCGTCGCGGGGACCGGCGGGGCCTGTAGCTCAATGGTTAGAGCCGACCGCTCATAACGGTCTGGTTGCAGGTTCGAGTCCTGCCGGGCCCACCAACAATTTCACTGGTTTTGACTCGGTGGTGCACGACGCTTCCGGTCACTGACCGGCGTTTCGGCCAATTTTTCGTTCGGAGCCGATAGCCGATGGCTTTTGCCGCTCGTTGGAAGTGTTGCGGGTGGTGATTGGCGTAGACGGTCAAGCAGCTCGACGGCCGAGAATGCCCGCCGCTTCCCACTTGTTTACGCCGGCCTGCATTAGCCGCGTTGCGATAGTGTGCCTTGACGTGTGCGTGCAGCAGCCGTGTGCGCGAAAGTGCCGTCAAGCAGCGCGTTTGGCGCACGGCCCAGCGCTTCAGCGCTTTACGCTGCGAAGCGGTTACGGAGCATTACCGCGCGGGGTGTTGCAAACCTGCCCGAACGTGCTCTCAGCGTCTTGGAGGGATACTCGCCGAATAGCGTGTAGTAATAGTGGGCGAAACGCCCCAACTCAATAAATCCATGTTGGATTGCGATCTCGGCCACCGTGGTTTGAGCAGGATCGCTTTCTCGCAGTACGGAATGAATGCCGCACAGGCGCTTGTAGCGCAGGAACGTTACCGGTCCGATGCCGAGCACCTCGTCAAATGCGCGGTGGAGGCTTCGACGAGATACGCCAAAATTGGCACAGATCTCAGAAATATGAACAGGCCTGACACCTGCAGCCTCGATGTAGTGCTCGACGTTGCGGGTCAGCCGAACGGCAGACAGCAACGGTCCGGCATTGTTCGATGGCAAGGAATGCATGACTGTTGCCATCATGGCATCGGTGATTGAGCGTCTCCAGAAATCAGCCGACTGCTCAGGCAACTTGATGTGTGGGTCCGTGAGACGTGAGACGATCTTGCGCACCCCCTGAATCGCAACTGCGCCTATGTAAGGATCTGCCCTGTAACGATTCTTCGCGCTCCAGGTTGCAGGATCGGCCAAATCCGTTTCGCCACCGAAGGTGCTGGCGACATCCGTCAGATCCAGACGAATGGCAGCGTAGGATGCTGCACCAAAGAACCTGCCATCATGGTCGATAGCCGGAGGAATAACCAGAACGTCACCTGGCTGCATGTCGTACGACCAGTGCGTGACTCGCTTCCTGGATTCCAGGAGCATCCCGACAATGAGCTTTTGCTCCTTGGACGTCCGCTGCGTTCGAATTCCCGCCGAGAACGATCCAACGCTGAGGGAGAAATCTCCAATCCCAACATGGGTCAGAGAGCCACGCAGCCTGCCACGCTCAAGCTGCATCACATCAACGTGGGAGCCGTGAACCGCTTCGCGGAAATCCTCGAAGTCATTCACGCGGGCGGTGGTTACCGAAAGTTCACTCATCATGTCGTCCCTTTCAATAGGACAGCGACAGGGTGAAGTGCCTAAGACCGCCTAGAACTTAGCCTTGATCGCTGACGCCATCGGCTTCACCGATGAATCGACGCCAAGGGGAAGCGAGACCGTGAAGAAGCCCGCTGTGCCCTCCATGCGATTCTGCACATCGAACTCACGATAGACTTTGATGCGTGTCGAAATCGGCAGCTTTCCGACTTCAAAAGTGTAGCCGACCGTTCCGCCGAGCGCGATGACGCGCCCTTCGAAGGCTCCAAGTCTCGCGCCGCTGCCGCTGTCGCCGGTGAACTGCTGATAGTAATAGCCGACGAGACCGATGGTGAATTCCTTGGTGATGTACTTCGAGGTAGCCCATTCGAGATGGAATTCGTCACCGGTCTTGTAGTCCGTCGCTCGGTTGACCTGATTGAAGGTGACGCCCATGGCCATGGATAGATCAACACCGATCGCGGGGTCGAGCCATGTCAGCGTGCCGGAAACATCCACCGCTGGCCGGTTCAACGACGCATTTGACAACTGCCCCAAGACATAGCTGCCGGATGGAATGATGCCGCTGACACCGAGTTGCCAGTGAAAATTTCCCGAATGCCATCCGAGGAATGAGCCGACCTGGAAGTCGCTCAGGTTGGTCTTGTCGTCGGTTACGTTGAGGCCAATAGGCCCGAATCGGGGAGAATTTACCAGCAAATTGGCATTAACGCGCGGCGCGCCAAAAGTCGGAATGGTCGCCGAGAACGCGAGATCGCCACCCAGAATTTTTGCGGGCGTTACCCACAATGTTGTCGGAAGATTGAACCAGCTTTGGGCACTCACATTTGCAACGAGCAAACCGCCGGTTGGAAGCGCGCGGCCGCCACCGATCTTTCCCGAATAAAAATAGGTGTCGTCCTGGAAATAGACCCCGGGTGGTGGAGTAAAGCCGGCCATCGGACCGCGCGCACCAAGCAGATAAACACCGAAGCCGCCTTCCGCTGCATCTGCTGACTCACCTGCAACACCGAGGAACAGAGTGGCCGCCACGCCGAACAAACGAAAACCGTATCGCATCGTTACCTCCGCCCAAGGAATTGACGTGCGACCGCGAGTATGGTCACGCTCAGTCTAGGCGAAATTCTTGAGCGACAACAACCTCAAATAAGCAACGCATAAAACACGTGCTATTTTTAGAACAATTGTGAGCCGTTACGAATGTTCTTTTAATCCTATTTTTGTGACAGAGCAAAATTGGCACAAACTGCACATCCAAACCTCGAAACACGCGCTTAGTCTGCTCGTGACTAGCCATCCAGCGCGCTAAGTTCCGCGGTCCAGTTCAAGCCCGTCGATCCGCATCGCACAAACTTGTAGCCACGACTTTGAGAGGCTGATCAATAGATCAATAAGTCAAGCGACCGTGGGCGGGATCGCCGCCGGCGCCCGGTTACTGCTGGTACTATACCGATTCGGGCCGGACCCAGGGTTGCTGGGACTTCTGCCCGCAATAGGCTACTGTTCTGGAATGCAGCGTTAGTGGGAATGCCATGATAACAATGTTGCGGCCCGATACGGAGTGGGGAGATCAATCCTCGGACGATGATCGAACCCGCGACATGGCCTGGATTCCCGGCGGCACATTCCGCATGGGATCAGACAACCATTACCCCGAAGAGGCGCCGGTCCATCGCGTCATAGTCGATGGCTTCTGGATCGACCGGACCCCGGTCACGAACAGGCAGTTCAAGGCGTTCGTCAAGGCAACAGGGCATGTGACCTTCGCCGAAATTCCGCCCGATCCGAAAGACTACCCCGGCGCGCTGCCTCACATGCTTTATGCCGGTTCGCTGGTGTTCACGCCGCCGCGTCAGCCAGTCGATCTGCGCAACTGGGCCGAGTGGTGGTCCTTCATGAAGAACGCCGACTGGCGTCATCCCTATGGGCCCAAATCTAACATCAACGTGCACGACAATCATCCTGTCGTGCACGTTTCGTATTCGGACGCGCTCGCTTACGCAAAGTGGGCCGGTAAGGATTTGCCGACCGAAGCCGAATGGGAGTTCGCGGCACGCGGCGGTCTCGATGGCGCCGAGTTCGCTTGGGGCGACGAGTTCACGCCGGGCGGCGCGCATATGGCCAATACCTGGCAGGGCGAGTTCCCGCGGCAAAACCTCAGTCAGGATGGCTTTGAGCGCACCTCGCCGGTGATGGCTTCTCCGCCGAACGGTTACGGCGTTCACGACATGATCGGCAATGTCTGGGAATGGACCAGCGACTGGTACTCACCGAAGCATGAAGCAGATGCGCCGAAGGCATGCTGCATTCCGGCAAACCCGCGCGGCGGCCGCGAAGACCAAAGTTACGACGCCTGCCAGCCCAACATCAGAATTCCGCGCAAGGTGCTCAAAGGCGGCTCGCACCTCTGCGCACCAAATTATTGTCGCCGCTATCGGCCGGCCGCTCGCCACGCCGAGCCGATCGACACGTCCACCAGTCACGTCGGATTTCGATGCGTCAGAAGGAATCTCGCCACGCCGTAAGCTTCAACTTTCTTGTGGAGAGTAGCATGACAAGCAAAGCGAAAGACCCGGACCAACTCGAAGCTTCATCCAGCGAAGATAGCGCTCTCAGCCGCCGCAACATTCTGCTCGGCACCTCGGCTCTGGTCGCAATGGCGACGATGACAGCAACTGCGACGGCGCAGACGCAGAAGGCTGCACCAGCGACTGCACCGGCCACGACGACAACGGTTGCTCCATCCGGACGCAAGCCGAACATCCTCGTTATCTTCGGTGACGACGTCGGCCAGACCAACATCAGCGCCTATTCGTTCGGCCTGATGGGTTACAAGACCCCGAACATCGATCGGATCGCCAAAGAAGGCATGATGTTCACCGACTACTACGCCGAGCAGAGTTGCACTGCTGGCCGCTCGTCGTTCATTACCGGTCAATGCACCCTGCGCACTGGCCTTTCCAAGGTGGGCATTCCCGGCGCGACGGTGGGCTTGCAGGCCAGGGACGTGACGCTTGCCGAGTTACTCAAGCCGCTCGGCTACGCCACCGGCCAATTCGGAAAGAACCACCTCGGCGACCGCAACGAATATCTGCCGACAGTGCACGGCTTCGATGAGTTCTATGGCAATCTCTATCATCTCAACGCGGAGGAAGATCCGGAATCGCGGACGTATCCGCGCGACCCCCGATTCCGTGAAGCCCTCGGTCCCCGTGGCGTCCTGCGCTCTAAGGCATCGGACCGCGACGATCCGACCGAGCAGCCGCGCTGGGGCAAGGTCGGCAAGCAGACCATCGAGGATACAGGCCCGCTTACCAAGAAGCGCATGGAGACAGTCGACGACGAGACCTCGGCGGCCGCCATCGACTTCATCCAGCGTCAAACCAAGGCGAACACGCCGTTTTTCTGCTGGTTCAACTCGACGCGCATGCACTTCCGCACACATGTGCGGGAATCCCATCGCGACAAGCCGGGACTGACCGCACGGACCGAATATGCCGACGGGATGATCGAGCACGATGCGGTGATCGGAACGATTCTCAAAGCAGTGGACGATCTCGGCATCGGTAACGACACCATCGTGATCTACACAACCGACAATGGTCCGCATCAGAATTCCTGGCCGGATGCCGGTACGACGCCGTTCCGTAGCGAAAAGAATACCAACTGGGAAGGCGCCTTCCGCGTCCCCTGCATGATCCGCTGGCCGGGCAAAGTTCAACCCGGCTCGGTCTCGAACGACACAGTCAGTGGCCTCGACTGGCTGCCGACCCTGATGGCGGCAGTCGGCGATCCTGACATCAAAGACAAACTGCTCAAAGGTTACCAGGCCGGCAGCAAGACCTGGAAAGTCCATCTCGATGGCTACAACCAGTTGCCCTATCTCACCGGTCAACAGCCACGCAGCGCGCGCAAGGAGTTCTTCTACCTCAACGACGACGGCGATCTCGTCGCCATGCGTTACGAAAACTGGAAGATCGTGTTCGAGGAGCAGCGTGCGACGGGCACGATGCGAATTTGGGCCGAACCTTTTACCAAGCTGCGCGTCCCGAAAATTTTCGATCTGCGGTCGGACCCCTATGAGCGCGCGGACATCACGTCGAACACGTTCTACGACTTTTTCATGTCGGACGGAGCAGGCCCATTCATCGCGTCTCAATCTGTCGTGGCTCCGTTTTTGGCGACGTTCAAGGAGTTTCCGCCAAGCCAGCGGCCGTCGAGCTTCAGCATCGATCAACTGGTCGAGAAGATGCAAAAGAACCTCGAGCCGCCGCACTAACATTACGCCATGCTGGCCGGCAGAAATGCCGGCCGGTGCCTAGTGCGAAGATGCACCTCGGCATCAATGAGGTTGTCGAGGGAGTTCACCCGACGCTTCGTGTTCGCTGTGCTGTCGGTCATGTTTCTGCCAGCGCCGGCCGCCCTTGCCCAGTCTCATCCATTGCCTTCATGGAATGACGGCTCGGTCAAAAAATCCATCACAGACTTCGTTCAGCGCGTAACCACGCAGGGCGGGCCCGATTTTGTGCCGCCCGCCGAGCGCATCGCCGTGTTCGACAATGACGGCACACTGTGGTGCGAGCAGCCGATCTATTTTCAGGCTGCCTTTGCGCTCGACCGGGTCAAGGCGATGGCGGCGCAGCATCCTGAATGGAAGCAGCAGCAGCCGTTCAAGGCGTTTCTCTCCGGCGATAAGAAGGCGTTGGCGGAGCAGGGCGAGAAGGCCCTGCTGACGCTGGTGGCTGCGGCGCATAGCGGCATGTCCACGGATGAATTCGCGAAGTCCGTCGCTGATTGGCTCGCGATCGCAAAACATCCACGCTTCAACCGGCCGTATAACGAGCTGATCTATCAGCCGATGGTCGAACTGCTGGCTTACCTTCGCACCAACGGTTTCAAGACGTTCATCGTGTCCGGCGGCGGCGTCGAGTTCATGCGGGTGTGGGCCGAAAGGGCCTACGGCATTCCGCCCGAGCAGGTGGTCGGCTCAACCGGCGTCACGAAATATCAGCTCGACGCGACGGGCAGGGCGTCTTTGCTGAAGACGGCCAAGGTGCAGTTTATCGACGACGGGCCGGGTAAACCTGCCGGCATCAATATGATGATCGGCCGTCGTCCGATATTCGCCTTCGGCAATTCAGACGGTGACCATCAGATGCTGCAATGGACGGTGGCGGGAAGCGGCGCGCGGTTTGCTGGCATCGTCCACCACACCGATGCCGCGCGCGAATATGCCTATGACCGCCCGTCGAAGATCGGACAGCTCGACAAGGCATGGGAGGAGGCGAAGACAAGAGGCTGGACCGTCGTCGACATGAAGCGGGACTGGAAGAGGGTTTTCGGGTTCGAGCCGTGAACAGTATTCAGAGATGCGGATAGGAGTACGCCATGAACAAACTTGTTTGCGCGGTATTCGCTCTGTTTTTCGCGACGACAGCGACAGTACACGCGCAGCCGCAGCCCGCCCGCATCGCGGATCAGGACATCAGCGACGCGTATATCTACCTGCTGGGCCGCCTGCTGGTAACGCGTCAACAGCAGATCGATTTCCAGGAAGGATTCAAATGGAACGAGCTCTTACATCGCAAGCCTGGCGCCGTGGATTGGCCGAATCCCAACCTCGACGTGGCCTACTCCGAAGCGTGGGTCGCAGTCGATGAGAGCAGTTGCACCATCGTCAGCGTGCCGAAGGTCGAGGGCCGCTACTACACGGTCCACTTTCTCAATGGCTGGGGCGAGACAATTGCCAACATTAACGAGCGCCTCTTTCCCAAGCGGCCGTTTGGGGAGTTCGCCATGTGCCTCAGGGGCGCCAACGTCGCGATCCCTGTGGGAGCGACGCGCATCGATCTGCCGGTGAAATATTCTCGCGTGCTTGCCCGGGTCGAGCTTGGCTCCGATCCGGATGCGGCAATCGCCTTGCAACACCAGTTCAAGTTCGGGGCGACAGGCACGCCGAAGCTTCCGGACATTCCCAAGACGCCGCTATTCGAGCTGGAGGCGTTGCCGGGCGTCGAAGCCTTCGAAGCCGCCGATATCGCACTCGACAGCGAACCGGATCTCAGCGTCGGGCTGGAAGCGTTGGGCCAGAAGGCCCGTGCCATCGCCAAAGGTGTCAAGGACGCTGCCGAGCGCGTACGCGTCGATCAGGTGATCCGCACCCGCGCCTTCGCCGATTTGGGTAAGGCCGCGGTCATCATTGGCCACGGCACGGTGCAGAACGGCTGGGCGCGTCCCGGCGTCGTCGGCGAATATGGCCTCGACTATCTGGCGCGGACGCTGGTCAACAACGGCGGAATCTGGGCCATCAAACCGGAAGTTCTTTACTATCGAGGAGGCCTCGATCAGGCCGGAGCCGAGATCAGCGGTGACAATGTCTATACGCTGACCTTTCCGAAGGATGGGCTGCCAGCTCAGTATGCGACGTTCTTCTGGTCGGTGATCGCCGTGGACGGTCACCGTTTCCGCGTCCTGCCCAATTCAATCAACCGGTTTCTGATCAATAACCAGTCGAAGCTGCAATACGGCGCGGACGGCTCGCTGACGCTATATTTTGCCGATCAGAAGCCTGCCGACGCGCCCGACGGCAACTGGCTGCCGACGCCAAAAGGGCAGAAGTACCGCCTCACGTTCCGGTTCTATCGCCCGACAGAAGGCGTGGCGAACGGGACTTACTACCCGCCGCCGCTGATCAAGCGATGACGCGAGAGAAGGCGGTAATTACAGGCGACTTCACTATTGCAGTGAACTGAGCATGAAAGGAATTGATGTCATGAAGATACTCATCACTCTCTTTGTTTCGGGATTGGTGTCCGCTGTAGTCAGCGCGGCGCAGGCCCAGTCGCCAGCGGGTGGTTCCGTGCCTGTTACATTGGACAATTTCGCTCGTGCCGAGTCCGACGCATATATCGGTAATCTTCTCAAAGAAGGCAATTTGGGGAAATTCAAGCATAACCGCGAGCCGGCAAACATCGATAGTCAGACGGTCATTCGCCTGAATCGCGACACGCTCTATTCTTTCGCCGTGTTCGACCTCGAGGCGGGGCCTGTGACCGTCACGATGCCGAACGCGGGCAAG
Organism: Afipia birgiae 34632; assembly: GCF_000308295.2. Taxonomy (GTDB): domain Bacteria; phylum Pseudomonadota; class Alphaproteobacteria; order Rhizobiales; family Xanthobacteraceae; genus Afipia; species Afipia birgiae. The sequence continues at coordinate 621,423 of NZ_HG326654.1, read as the reverse complement.
CGCTTTATGTCGCTGCAAATCATTAACGAGGATCATTACGTTCCGGCTGTTTATTACGGCGCCGGGTCGCACAAATTGACAAAGGAAAATGTGGGCACACGGTATGTCGTCGCTGGTGTCCGTACGCTGGTTGACCCAAACAGCCCAGAAGACCTCAAGCAGGTTCACGATCTGCAAGACGCGATCAAGGCAAGTCAGAAGAGCGAGGGGAAACTAGATCTGCCGAATTGGGATCAGGCCGCCCGGAAAGATATCCACGACGCGCTTCTGGTGCTGGCGAAATATTCAGGCGGCTTCTCGCATGCCTTCGGCACCAAAGGTCAGGTCGACCCCATCAGGCATTTGATCGGTACGTCGGCGGGCTGGGGTGGCAATCCGGATAAGGACGCGACCTATCTAAACTTCTCGCCATCGAAGAATGACGGCACAACGATCTACAAGCTCAACGTCAAGGATGTGCCGGTCGATGCGTTCTGGTCGGTCAGTCTCTACAATGCCGCCGGCTACTACGAGAAGAACCCGTACAACGCCTATTCGCTCAACAACCTCACCTCGAAACGGAATGCCGATGGATCGGTGACCATCCAGTTCGGCGGATGCGATGGCAAGATTCCCAACTGCCTTCCGACCATGAAGGGCTGGAACTACACGGTGCGGCTCTATCGCCCGCGCGCCGAAATCCTGAGCGGCAAGTGGAAATTCCCGGAGGCGCAGGCGGTGAACTAGAGAAGAGGTCACATGAGCGGATTCGACATTTTCGCCTGGATTGTTTTGATCATCTTGGCCGCCTGCATTGTCGGCCTGTTCTGTATCGCCGGCTGGCTGCCGGGGCATATCGCGAAAACCCGCGGCCATCCGCAGGCGGAGGCCGTGACCGTGGCGGGCTGGGTCACCCTGATCTGCGGCTTCGCGCTCTGGCCGGTCGCATTGATCTGGGCTTACGTCGATGTGCCTGCCTCCAGCAAGAAGGAGCAGTAGTCATGATGATCGCGATCATGGCGGTTTATCTGGTTCTGCTGTTCGTTCTTGTGCGAACGGGCATCGTTCGTTTCAACCTCTTCTGGAAATGCTCTCCTTTTATTGTCCTCCTGCTCTTGAACCTGTTGCTGTTCATCCCGATGGGATGGGGCGCGCCGCAGGGGCCTGCGCTGGTGGTCCGCCACGCGGTCTCCATTGTCCCGGACGTTGCCGGCGAGGTGATCGATGTGCCGGTCGCAGCCAATACTCCGCTTAAGGCCGGCGACGTGCTGTTCAGGATCGATCCGGTGCCCTACGACGCGCAGGTGAAAGGGATCGAAGCGCAACTGAAACTATCGGACATGCGTCTTGCACAGATGACCCAACTGCTTGAGCGCGATGCCGGGCGCGGCTTCGATGTTCAGCAGCGGCAATCGGAAGTCGATCAACTGAATGCGCAGCGCGACAGCGCGCGATGGAATCTGGAAAAGACTATCGTGCGCGCGCCGGCCGATGGCTATGTGACCAACGTCGCGCTGCGTAAGGGCGCGCGAGTGGCAAACCTGCCGTTGTCGCCGGTGATGGCGTTCATCGATACGTCGGACACGATTGTCGGCGTCGAAATCGCGCAGAACGATGCGCGATATCTGCGAACCGGGCAGACCGTCGAGGTGACGTTCAAGTTTTTCCCGGGCAAGGTCTATGCCGGGCGAGTGGAAAGCATTCTGCAGGCTGTCGCCACGGGGCAGACCCAGACATCCGGCGTGGCCGTGATGCCAAAAGCGGTGCAGTCCGCGCCGTTCGTCGCCCGCGTGAAACTCGATGATGCCGGGATTGCGGCGCAGTTACCTGCCGGAAGTGTCGGCGAAGCCGCCATCTTCACCGACCATGTCAAGGCGACGCATGTCATCCGCAAGGTGCTGTTGAGACAGATTGCAATCCTGAACTACGTCAATCCCTTTTGAGTTGATGGAGCCGATAGCGGCGTCCCTAATGTTGGTCGTGATGCCTGTGAATGGGCGGAATAGGCTATGACGTTCGTAGTAGCCGACAAGATGCGTGAGCTTCCCGTTTCGGATGCATTCGCGCCAAACGGAAAGGTTAGGGCTGATGGTCAGTTTCTTCACGACATGTATATCGCACGGGTGAAGAAGCCCGCCGAGTCCAAGCAGCGGTGGGATTACTACGATATCGTTTCGACGATACCGGCCGAGGAAGCCTTTCGCCCGCTAAGTGAGGGTGGGTGTCCGCTCATTGCTCAACGATGATGTGACGAAGCGCCGTCCTCCGGGGCGGCGCTTGTTGTCCGTCAAAGAGAGCATAGATCGGGCAGCCGTACAGTGCTGCCTTCGAAGCTCCTTTAACGGCGCATGGCGAAACCCTCCGTCTGCCGCTCAAGTGTGAGCTGTCGCCTCAGCCGAGCATTTGTGTATCGCCGCAGATCGAGATCGCCTGACCTGAAATGGTCCGCCCTTTTGGACTGCACATGAAGACGATCTGGTCGGCGATCTGCTCCGGCGTGACATAGTCCTTGATCGATGTGTAGGAGAACGCGGTTTTCTCCATCTCTGCGAACGAGATGCCGCGTTGCTGTGCTTTAGATTCAAGCACGCGCCGCTGCCTGTCACCTGCGACAAGGCCGGGCAGGATTGCGTTGACGCGGATGTTGTCCGGCCCGAGTTCAATGGATAGCGATTTCGTGAATCCGATCACGCCCCATTTGGCGGCGGCGTAAGGCGTGCGCATGGCAAAGCCGAGACGGCCGGCCGCAGATGAAATGTTAACGATCGAAGCGTTCTTGCTCTCACGCAGCAGCGGCACCGCCAGCCGCGCGCAGTTGAATTGCCCGGTGAGACAAATTTCCAGGCAGCGGTCCCAGTCCTCGGGATTCATGTCCTCGACCTTCGCGGTCGGCCCGGCGATACCTGCATTGTTGACCAGCACATCGAGCCCGGCGAGAGTCATGGTCGCTTCGGCGAACAGCGCTTTCACGGCAGTGCGATCGGAAACGTCGCAGATCGTTTGCGTCAATGCCGGATCGCTCGTTTTCAGTGCTTTGAGTGCCTCTATGTCCACATCGCAGATGTGAACCTTGGCGCCTTCGCCGGCGAAAGCCCGCGCAATGGCGAGCCCAATTCCGTTGGCGCCAGCCGTTACCAGCACGCGCAACCCTTTGATGTCGAGATTCATGCCATCCTCAGACGATGATAATTATTGTTCAGCGAGGCCGCCGCGGGAAAGAATGACCTCCGCCGCGTTGGCAATGTCCGCAGCAATTCCCTCCCGAGCGCCGGCTTCGTCGCCAGCCCTGATGGCAGCGAGCACCCTGGCGTGGAAGCGCACGGCATCGCCCTTCGCCAGCCGCTCGGGGTTGGCGCGCAAATCGAGATTGATCACCGGGCCCGCTTTGAGCCAAAGCGCGCGAATAATTTCCACCAGCGTGGCTGAGTGAGCGGCCTCATACACCGCGAAGTGGAACGCTTTGTTGAGTTCGACCGCGCGGGGCAAGTCGGGCTTGGTGGCGCGGCTCTCAGAGCGCATCGCGGCTTCCGCGCGTGCGATCGTTTTGAGATCGCCATCGCTGCGATTTTTGGCGGCTGTCGCGGCGACGTGACCTTCGATCGCGATACGTGCTTGTGTCAGATCGCGAAATTGTGCCGCGGTCATCAATCGCACGCGAACGGCTCGGTTCGGCGTGACTTCGAGCGCACCGTCGGCGACCAGCCGGGAGACGGCCTCGCGCACCGGCATAATTGAGACCCCAAGCACCTCGGCTGCCTGACGGAGCGAGATCTTCTCGCCAGGCGCCATCCGGCCGGAGATCAGCAAATCTGAAAGTTGCGCGTAAGCACGCCCGCCCAGTGTCTGCCGGTCGAGCGGCTCAACCAGGTCAAGCGCGGCGGGGCGGTTCATGGCCGTTGATCCTGCGGGATGCATAAAAAGCGAAACAAGGGACTCGACAACGTTGTTTTCCTTTGCCAGTCTAAGTGTGATCACAGATCACGGCAAGCGATATAAGCGCCCCCAGCAAACGCGCAGCGCCTGGCCGGAAATAAATGCCGCGAAATGCGGTCGTCACAGGGAGGATGGCTTATGTCGACCAAGGATAAATTCACGCGACGTAGTTTGCTGAAGACCGCAGGCGGTCTGGCGCTGGTGTCTGGAATTTCCGCGCCGTCGATTTTGCGGGCGCAATCGGCCGACGTCATTCGCATCGGTCACCTGACGCCGCGCACCGGCTTTCTCGGTCCACTCGGAGAGTACGCCGTGATGGCGGTCGATCTCGCAGTCGAGGAAATCAACGCGGCGGGCGGCATGATGGGCCGCAAGGTCGAGGTGCTGAAGGAAGATTCCGTCAATCCGCAGACCGCCTCCACCAAGGCCGAGCGGATGATCGAGCGCGACAAGGTCGCCTGCATCATCGGCGAGATTTCGTCAGCCTCGTGCCTCACCATCGCGCAGGTGGCGTCGCGCAACAAGACACTGTTCATCAACACCGGCGGCAACTCCGATGCTCTGCGTGGCAAGGACTGCCAGCGCTACATGTTCCACGTCGAGTCGCAGAACTCGATGTATGTGAAGACGGTCGGTCGCTCGTTCCTTCAGGAAGGGCTGGTCAAGGGCAAGAAGTGGTATTCGCTGACGGCGGACTATGCCTTCGGTCACGACCTGCTGCGGGTCGCCAAGCGATTCATGGAAGGCAATGGCGGTCAGTTCGCCGGTGACGATCTGGTGCCGACCGATGCCACGGATTTCTCGGCGTATCTGCTCAAGATCCGCGATTCCAAGCCGGACCTCGTGGTCATCAATCTCGCTGGCAACCAGATCACCAACTTCCTCAAGCAGTATGCCGAGTTCGGCCTGACCTATCCGGTCGGCGGCTTTGGTTTCGACACCGCGCTAGCATGGGCGGCAGGCAAGGGAAATTTTGTCGGCACATGGCCGGTGGTGTGGCATCACCTCATCGACACGCCCGGCACCAAGGCGTTCGTCGGCGCCTTCACCAAGAAGTACAACAAGCCGCCGGAGAATCAGGCCTGGGGCGACTACATCGCCACCAAGATCGTTGCACAGGCTGTCAACGACCTGAAGTCAGCGGAGTCGCCGAAGATCATCGAGCACTTCGAGAAGGGCGCGAAGTTCGACCTGCTAAAGACACGGCCGGGTTATTTCCGTGCCTCGGATCATCAACTCATGCATGAGATGTATGCAGTGAAAGCGCTGCCTGCGGCTCAAATCAAGAACCAGTGGGACATCTTCTCGTCGAGCGGTCCCGTACCCGGTCCGAACGAAGACCTCGAAGTCATCGCGGCTACTAAAGAAGAGAACAGTTGTACGTTCCCCTCATAAGGCCGACTTGATGCGATCCTCCATGGCATTCGGAGGGTCGCACATTTCCTTTTGTTCATCGGCACACGTGTGGCGCGTGGCCCATAGATCGCGGGGCGACGACAATGTCCGGAATACTGCTTGCGCAGCAAATTCTCAACGGATTGCTCGACGGCGTCTACTATCTGCTAATCGCACTTGGTCTCTCGCTCATCTTTTCGCTTGGCGGCATCGTCAATCTCGCGCACGGAGCCTTCTTTGCGATCGGTGCCTATCTTACGCTGGTGATCTCGCCCTATCTCGGGTTCAGCGGCGCACTGGTTCTGTCGCCGGTCGCAGTCGCGCTGCTTGGCGTGGTGATCGAGCGGCTGCTTTTCACGCGCTTCTACCGCTCCGACCCCATTCTCTCGCTGCTTCTGACATTCGGGCTCGCGATGGTGGCAGAGCAAGCGCTGCGGATGATATTCGGTGCGCCGCCGTTATCCTATTCGATTCCGCAGGATCTGCGCGGACAGGTTGCCATCGGCTCCTTTATCTACTCCTTCTATCGCGTCGTGCTGCTCGGCATAGCCACAGCCTGCGTTGCCGGGCTGTGGTTCCTGCTGCGAATGACAGCGTTCGGCCGTGTGGTGCGTGCTGGGGTGCAGAACCCGGACATGGTGGGCGCGCTTGGGATCTCCCTGCAGCCCTATATGTCCGCCGTCGCAGCGCTGGGTATTGGCCTTGCCGGGCTGGCGGGGGTGCTGCTCGCGCCGATCTATGCGGTTCATCCGGCGATGGGCAATGAGATCATCACGCCGGCCTTCGTCGTGGTGGTGATCGGTGGACTCGGATCGTTCTGGGGCGTCGTTGTCGCTGCACTATTGGTCGGCTTGGTGAAAGGTGTGATGGTCGGCATCGGCTATTCCGCTGCATCCACCGCCGCGATCTACCTTCTCATGCTTCTGGTGCTTGTGTTCAGACCGCGCGGGCTGTTCGGTGAGCGCATCACCCGCTTCGAGTGAGGTCGTTCGCCATGCTCAAGCGCATCCCCGTTCAGTTGATCGTTGCCGCCATCGGCCTAATTGTTTTGCCATGGGCGTTGATTGCGTCCGGCCTGACCATGACATCAGCGACAGAAGTCGTCGTATTCGGCATCGCCTGTATGGCGCTCAATATTCTCGTTGGCCACACCGGATTGGTATCCTTCGGTCACGGCGCCTGGTTCGGACTTGCGGCCTACGCCGCAGGCCTGCTTCAGCGTAACCTGATGCCGGACTCATTCTTTGGCCCCGCGATCGGAGCGATCATTATCATTGTGGTGGTCGCCATTCCGTTTGGCTTCCTTATCCTGCGGCGGCGCGGTGTGTACTTTTCGCTGTTGACGCTTGCGCTTGCAGCGATGCTCTATTCGGTGTCGTTTCGCTGGACGGACGTAACCGGCGGGGAGAACGGCCTCGGAGGCATCGTCCGCCCAAGGACTCTAGGCCTCAATCTGGATTCGTCGGTCACGTATTACTGGTTTGTCGCGGCGATCGCCTTCGCGGTGCTTGTGCTGTTGTGGCGCTTCCATAACTCGACCGTCGGTACGGTGCTGGTGGCGATTCGCGAAAACGAGCAACGCGCGAGGTTCCTCGGCTATCCGACCAACCGCTACAAGCTCGCAGCCTTCACGCTCTCGGCCGCACTGACCGGACTTGCCGGCATCTTGCTGCTGTACAAGAACCGCATGACATCGGCCGATCCAATCTCCGTGGCGTTCTCGGGCGAACTGCTCGCAATGGTCGTGATCGGAGGTATGCGCAGTTTCCTCGGCCCTGCACTTGGCGCGCTGTTCTTCATTCTCTTTCGCGAGTTCTTCGGCATTTATACCGAGAACTGGCTACTCTGGTTTGGCCTTGTCTTCGTCGGCTTCATCGTGTTCTCGCCGACTGGCCTGGTCGGTGTTGGGGAACGTCTACTCGCGCCGTTCCGCAAGAAGGTGACTGAGGATGCCGCGATGTCGGCTCGCAGGATCGAGGCGTTGCCACTCCCGGAATTCTTGCGGCCAAAGACCGCCATCGAAGGTCCGGTGCTCGCTGCCCGCGACATGGTCAAGAGTTTCGGTGGCATCAAGGCGGTGCAGGGCGTCGATATCTCCATCGCAGACAAGACGCTGCACGCGCTTATCGGTCCCAACGGCGCGGGCAAGACAACGGCATTCAACCTTCTGTCAGGGATGTTTCCGCCGGATGAGGGTGAAGCGGCGTTGATGGGTAAGCCCATCGCGGGTCATTCTCCGGAAGAGATCGCAGAAGCAGGCATTGGCCGCTCATTCCAGATTACCAATCTATTTCCGGAGCTGAGCGTCGGCGAAAACATTCGTCTCGCGGTGCAGGCCCGGCATCCGCGCCGGTTTGATCCATTCACCAATGCGCTGTCGATCGACGCGATCAATCGCGAGACCGGTGAGGTCATCCGCTATCTCGGTCTTGCGGGCATCGAGAAGGCTGAAGCGGGCGCGCTATCCTACGGCGGCCAGCGGTTGCTGGACATGGGTGTTGCGCTTGCCACCGCGCCGCGCGTGTTGCTGCTCGATGAACCGCTTGCCGGACTTGCCGCCGCCGAGCGCGAGCGGATCGGTGCTATCATCAAGCGCATCTCGTCGGATCTGCCGGTCCTGCTGGTGGAGCATGATATCGACCGGGTGTTTGCGCTCGCCGACCACGTCACTGTGATGAACGAGGGGCGTGTGCTGCTCGACGGCACCGTCGCGGATGCGCGCAGCAGCAGGAAGGTTCAGGAAATCTACATCGGCTCGGGCGCCGCCGCCGTGGCTGCGAAACCGCGCGAGACCTCAGCCAAGACGAGCGCTCTGCTTACCGTGGACGGGGTCGATACGTTTTACGGAAAGAGTCACATTCTTAACGGCGTCAACTTCACGCTGCACAACAACGAGATCATCGCGCTATTGGGCCGCAATGGCGCTGGCAAATCGACGTTACTGAAAACGTTGGTTGGCATCGCGCCTGCTGCGGGTGGATCAATCCGTCTGGCCGACGCTGAGTTGGTCGGGCGCGCGTCCGCTGAGTGCGCACGTCTCGGCGTCGGTTATGTGCCTCAGGGCCGCGGTCTGTTCGCCGGCATGAGCGTCGAACACAATCTCGAACTAGGTGGATTGAAGCGGCAGACCGGCAACGGCGTGCATTGGACCCGAGAACGCGTTTACGAATATTTCCCGCGCATCCGCGAGCGGCTCGACAGTCCAGCGGATTATCTTTCTGGCGGCGAACAGCAGATGGTAGCGGTGGCGCGCGCGTTGTCCGGTGATGTGCGAGTGCTGCTGCTCGACGAACCGTTCGAGGGACTTGCTCCCGCCATCGTCGAGCAGCTGTTCGAAGCGTTCGACCGGCTGCGCAAGGAGGTGGCGATCATCATCGTCGACCATCATCTTGATCTCGCACTGGCCTTGTCGGATACGACGGTAGCGCTGGAGCGTGGACGCATCATTCATGAGGGACCGTCGAAAGCGTTGCGCGACGATCTCGATCTGCGACGTAAGGTGCTCTGGCTATGAGGGCGAAAGACAAGAAACATGTCCAATAAGAGAAACGTTGCCATCGTAGGTGTTGGCCTGATCGGACGAGCATGGGCGGCAATATTTGCCCGCGCCGGCTGGAGCGTGCGGCTGACTGATTCACACGCGCCCACATTAGGCGCGGCGCCCGGGCTGATCTACGACGAACTGCGCGCGCTTAACCGTCACGGCCTAGCCGATGATCCTGAAGGTGCGATGTCGCGCATTTCGGTGGCATCGGGTCTTGCGGACGCGCTGAAGGACGCGGAGTTCGTCCAGGAGAATGGTCCCGAAAAGGTCGAGGACAAGATCGCACTGTTCGCCGAGCTTGATCGCCTAGCCGCACCGGACACTCTGTTGGTATCGTCGACATCGGCCATCGTGGCTTCGCGTTTCACGGAAAGTCTCACGGGCCGTGCGCGATGCCTTGTCGGCCATCCGGTCAATCCACCGCACCTGGTGCCGCTGGTTGAACTTTGCGGTGCGCCTTGGACATCCCAAGAAGCGATATCGCGTGCTCGGAGGATTTATCACGCCATTGGACAAGTGCCGGTCACCGTCAACAAGGAGATCAACGGCTTCGTTCTAAACCGCTTGCAAGGCGCGCTTCTCGCGGAAGCCTTCCGGTTAGTGGGGGAGGGCTATATGTCGGCCGAAGATCTCGACCACACCGTCAAGGACGGCCTTGGATTGCGATGGTCGTTTCTTGGGCCGTTCGAAACCATCGAATTGAACGCGCCCGGCGGCATTCCGGATTACTGCGCGCGTTACACCGGATTCTACAAGGAACTGGCAGCCGAGTCAGCCGGGCCGGAGGTTTACAACAGCCCGAACGTCGACCGCGTTATTGCCGCGTGGCCGCATCAGCCAACGCCAAAGCGGATCGGGGGGTTGACAAGCCAGCGGAACGAACGTTTGGCGGCGCTGGTCGCGCACAAGACGAAACAAATCAACTGATATTCACTCAAGAGAAAGAGACCAGACGATGAGCCGTAAAGTCATCATCACCTGCGCCGTGACCGGCGCGATCCATACGCCGTCGATGTCCAAGGCGCTGCCGGTGACTCCGCAGGAAATCGCCGATGCGGCCATCGGCGCCGCGGAGGCAGGCGCTGCCATCGTCCATCTTCATGCGCGCAATCCGAAAACCGGCCAGCCCGACCAGAGCCCCGAAGCGTTTGCGCCATTCCTCAAGGTCATCAAGCAGCGCTCCAATGCCGTGGTCAATCTCACGACCGGCGGATCGCCAACCATGACAGTCGATGAGCGGGTTCGCCCGGCGGAATTCTACAAGCCGGAGGTCGCATCGCTGAACATGGGGTCGATGAACTTCGCATTCTTTGGCATGCTCAACCGCTTCAAGAACTTCGAGCACGAGTGGGAGCGCAAGCATGTTGAGAACAAGGACATCGTGTTCCGCAACACGTTCCAGGATATCGAGTATGTGCTGAGCAAGCTTTCGGGAAGCGGCACGCGATTCGAGTTCGAGTGCTACGACACTGCGCATCTCTATAACCTGAAGTACTTCCTGGATCAGGGATTGGTGAAAGCTCCGCTGTTTGTGCAGACGGTGTTCGGATTGCAGGGCGGGACAGGCGCGCACCCGGAGGACGTGCTGCACATGAAGCGCACTGCCGACCGGCTGTTCGGTGATCAGTACGTTTGGTCGGTACTGGGTGCCGGTCGAAATCAGTTGCCGATCGCGGCGATGGCGGCAGCGATGGGTGGAAATATTCGGGTTGGGCTGGAGGATTCACTGTGGGCTGCGCCGGGCCGTATGGCGGAGTCCAATGCTGAGCAGGTTCGCCTCGCGCGCAAGATTATCGAGGGTCTCGGGCTTGATATCGCATCGCCTGACGAAGCCCGCGAAATCCTTCATCTCAAGGGTGGCGATACGCTTCAAGTCTAATTGTGGACAGCTGCCTGGATGTCCCGTGTCATTGGGAAGTGTGGAAGGGTGATGACCGATGAAGATGTCGGGACATCATGGGCAGCTTCTTTCTGCCCAGCGCCATCTTGTTCGCCAGGTTTGGACAAGAGAAATTCCCGGATTTAGACGTGCACAGACTTCGCGTAACGACGCACTGTGAATGTTCGTTCCTGTGGATGGATTGGAATTAGCTAAGCACCGGCCCAAAGCTGTTGTCAGGGCCGGTGGTTCGAGGGGTGCGAGCGTACGGAACGCTACTGCATTTTTGTCACCAAATGGGGATTGCCGCACCGCCCCCCACTAATCCACGTTTGCTCCATCGAACTCTATCAGTGGTGATGGAGTCGAGCCAAATCCACGGCGTCCATAACGGGCCGGGAGCGGCCCCGCTTTGTGAACGTCCATGCACAGGGAGCGGATATCATGGCACTTATCAACGGAACGCCGGGCGACGACGTGTTACCTGGCACAGCATTGGACGATGAGATCAACGGTCTGGCGGGAAATGACACGATAACTGGCTTGGCAGGCAACGATCTCGTCAACGGCGGTGCGGGCGACGATAATATCGACGGCGGCACCGGCAACGATACATTGAACGGAAATGCCGGCATCGACTCGATTCTGGGCGGAGACGGAGACGATATCGTCAACGGCGGCGCGGGCAATGATAACCTGTCCGGCGATGCGGGAAATGACACGGTGCATGGCAACGCCGGTAATGACACGATCGATGGCGGTACTGGTGACGACCAGTTATTTGGTGACGCCGGCGATGACAGCATTCATGGCGGCGACGGTGTTGATGCGATCCACGGCGGCGCCGGAAACGATACTCTCTGGGGCGACGCCGGAAACGACACTCTGAGCGGCGACGCTGGAAACGACATCCTGAATGGTGGCGATGGCGACGATACGCTGAGCGGCGGCCTCGGCGAGGATACGCTGAACGGTGATGCAGGCAATGACACCTTGAACGGCGGTCAGGGCAACGACACGCTCGATGGTGGTGCTGGCGACGACATCATGAATGGCGGCGCCGCCAACGATACGATGAGTGGTGGCGACGGTGTAGATACGATGCACGGCGATGCCGGAGCTGACGTCATGGATGGCGGCGCGGGTGACGACGTCATGTTCGGCGACGGCGGCGACGATACCCTGACCGGCGGAGCCGGCGCAGACACGATGTCCGGTGGCGACGGTGACGACGACCTCAGTGGCGGCGACGGCAATGACACCGTAAACGGCGATGCTGGAGACGACACCCTCGCTGGTGGCAACGGCGTAGATACGCTGAACGGTGGTGACGGCGCCGATTCGCTCGCTGGAGGTGCCGGCAACGATACCTTGAATGGCGAAGCCGGTGATGACGAACTGAACGGCGGCAACGGCAGCGACACTCTCAACGGCGGCGTTGGTAGCGACGTGCAAACTGGCGGGGCCGGAACCGATACCCACAATTTCGGTGACGGTACTACCACGAACTTCGGTGACGACGAAGTCACTGATCTGAGCTTTGCTGACGGCGATGTGGTGAACGTCGATGCAGATCCGGCATTTGATCCGACCACTATCGTAGTCGATGACGACGGTACCAACACAGTGCTCGATTTCGGATTCGGTACCATCCAGCTCGACGGTGTGACGGGTGGCGGAACGCCATTCGCCTCGATACAGGACATCAACGATGCAGCTGGATACGATGCAGTCGTGATTACATAATAACTATTGTTCAATGGGGCGGCCGTCAGGTCGCTCCATTGGTTTTTCGCACTACTCTGTCAGTGATCGTATCGACCAGTCATGTATTCGAGTATCCCAGCGTCCAGTAAGAGATCGCTGCTTGGATTGATTCCGGGACGGTTTGCATTTGTGTGGATCGTAACCTTCAGTGTGTCGATCAATTTGCTGCTGCTCGTTATCCCGTTCTACTCCATCGAGGTATTCGATCGGGTCATTGGTAGCGGCAGCATTGAAACTCTGGTTGGCCTTACGGTTATTGCCGTATGTGCTCTCGTTTTCAGCGCGATGTTCGATACGCTCCGAGGCAGGCTTCTAAGCCGCTTCGCAGTCGGATTTGAGCGCAGCATCGCACCCATCGTGCTCGAAAGCACGATTGTGGACCCTGCCAGACGCGGCGACGGTAGGACGCACGATCTCGTCAGGGTCCGCGAGTTAAGAACTTTTCTGTCGAGTGGAACGGTTGCGACGCTGATCGATGCCCCATTCCTCCCGCTGTTCATTCTAATTCTCTTTTTTCTCCACCTTTGGTACGGCGTCATCGCCCTGATCGGAACTGGAATTCTGCTGGTCATGGGCATCGTCGGCCGCTGGGTCGCACGTACGGAACTTGCGCAAGCGTCGCAGTCTGCGTTGCGAACACAGGCCGTGCTGGATGGCATCGTCCGGCATGCCAGCCTCGTGCGGGCGATGGGTTGGACCCGAGGGGCGGTCCGGGAGTTCATGCGTCTGAATGACGAAGCTCTCTCGCCGGTTGTTCGGGCGAGCGAGCGCGTCGCCGCAATCGCGTCCGCGGCGCGCATGATAAGAACAATTTTGCAGATCGGAGCCATTGGGGTCGGTGCATGGCTCGTGCTTCAAAATGAAGTGTTGGCGGGTAGCCTGATCGCGAGTTCGATCCTCATTGCTCGCACGCTGCAACCCATGGAGAGCTTGATTTCGGCGTGGCGTGCACTCACATCCGCGCACGAGGCCTGGGCGCAAGTGCGCGCGACGGTAGCGCCGGTTCTTGAACGAAAGAGAAGGACGTTGCTTCCGCGACCCTCGGGAGAAATCGACATTCATCAAGTGACGTACCGGGTACCCACGGTGAAGCGCCCGATCCTCGCGGGTATAACGTTTCGGTGTCGGCGCTCGGAGATCGTTGTTGTGATAGGCCCGACAGGAGCAGGGAAGTCGACCCTGCTACGCATGCTCGCGGCGCTTGAGTCGCCGAGCAGCGGCACAATTCGACTGGACCGTTCGACTCTCGATAATTGGGATCCAGACCAGCTTGGACAGTTCGTCGGCTATCTTCCGCAAGACGTTCAGCTTCTCGGCGGAACGGTCGCAGAGGCGATCGCTGGTTTTGATGACGCCGCCCGCGACGAGGATATCATTGCCGCTGCCACGCTCGCGCAGGCGCACGATATGATTTTGTCACTGCCGCACGGTTATCAGACCGAAATAGGCCGCGACGGCAACAAGCTTTCCGGCGGACAGCGCCAGCGTATCGGTCTGGCGCGTGCGTTCTTCGGCGACCGCAGGTTGATCTTGCTGGATGAGCCTAATGCCAATCTCGATCCCGACGGGGAAGAGGCGCTGTGTTACGCTGTCCAGCAAGCCAAGGCGCGCGGCGCCACACTTGTAATTGTGACACATCGACCCCGCCTCCTGACTATTGCTGATGCAGTACTCCTTTTGAGGGATGGAATTCAACTGGCGTTCGGTCCGCCGTCCGGCGTGCTGCCGATCAGTGTCCCCGGATCTACGCCAATGCAGCCCCCGCGTACACTCCCGCGCGAAATGGAACTTCAAAAGCTGCCGACGAGGGAGGCGATTCGATGACGCAAGCTCATCACAGTCGGGCCGTCGCATTATTGCCGCCTGGTGCGGAGGCGCATCAATCGCTGGTAGGTGGAGAGCGACCGCGATCCGATATGAGACGAATCATCGCCTGGGGGTGTGTGCTGCTCGTCGTGCAGTTCTGCGGCTTCGGTGTATGGGCGACCACAGTTCCGCTTCGCAGCGCTGTTATTGCGCCCGGTGTCATAAAGGTACATTCGAAGCGCAAGGCCGTGCAACATCTTGAAGGTGGAATCATCAAGTCGATTCTCGTCAGGGAGAACGATCACGTCAAAACGGGCCAACTCATCGCGCGGCTCGATACAGCACAGATTGAGGCAAGCCTCGGCTCGCTTGAGACGAAGCTTTTTTCTGATCTTGCAGTGGAAGCGCGTCTTGCTGCGGAACAAATCCGAGCCAAGTCAATTTCTTTCCCCGACGAACTTCAAACGAATGCGACACGTCCGGCAGCACGCATAGCCATCGAGAGTCAGGAAGCGGAATTCCTTGCCCGGCAAACGGCTCTCGATGGTGAGCGGAAACTGATAGATCAGCAGATGCTACAATTGACAGACACCATCAGAGGTCTGGAGGGCAACACCAAGGGTGTTGAACAACAACTTGCATACCTGAATGAGGAGATTGCGGATACGAGTTTCCTGCTGGAGAAGGGCCTTGCGCGCAAACCCCGTGTGCTGGCGCTTAAACGGGCAGAGGCGGAGGCCAGCGCGCAAATTACGCGCAACGCGGCTACCATCGCTGAAAGCCGGGGAAAGATCGCAGAGCTTGAAGATCGGCGACTTCAGTTGAATTTCAATCAAAACCAAGACATCGCCAAACAGCGGCATGCTCTGAGCGAGGAAATCGGCGACCTCAGACATCGAATTGCCGCGTTGCGGAGCCAGCTTGCGCGGTCTGAACTGCGCGCGCCCGAGAGCGGAAAGATCGTCGGCCTTAATAGCAGGGATCTGAGTGCAGTGCTTGCGCCCCGGGAAACTCTTCTGGAAATCGTTCCCATGGAAGACCGGCTTGTCATAGAAGCGACAGTGAAGCCGACAGACCGAGAAGAGGTCTATCCGGGACAATCCGCGCGAGTGCGCGTTCACGCGCTCAATACCCGTCGCAGACCATTACTCGATGGAAAAGTCGTGGCAGTTGCGGCCGATGCTTTGGTCGATGCAAAGAGCGGCGTCGCGTCCTACATGACGGAAGTTGAACTGGACCACAAAACAGAGAGTGCTCCCTATCTGTCATCGTTGTTGCCGGGTATGCCCGTCGAGGTATTCGTCGAGACGGGAGAAAGAACCTTTGCGGAGTATTTGCTGCAGCCGATGAAACTGCGGATACATCGCGCGTTCAGGGAGAGTTAACGGCCAGCATGAAGCTGGCCGCGATCAGTGCCGAGGGAGACGCAGGTGTACGAGAACAGCAAAGCACTGCCCTCCCGAGGGAGCCGTTTTGCCCGCGTCGAACGCGCGCAATCTCTCCACAATGTGGAACATCTCTCGATACAGTTGCCGCCGTGGCCCAGCCGGGAGAAAGCGGCGCGGCGTGTTGTGATGGAGCAATTTGGGCGCGCTGTCACGGAATTGTTGGATTGCCCAAGTTGTTATGTGGCCACCATGTCGCGTGCGGGCGCGACGATAGAAGAGGCGAGAGTTGGGCGCGTGACAATCGATCCGTCCTGCGCAACGACGGTTGCTCGAATTGCGCGCAACGCATCCGATATCGATAATACCTTTCTCGATCCTGTCAGTGCACGCACCGCTTTCGTGCGGAAGTTGATTGGATCGGAACCAGGGGCGAGAAGTCACTCCGTCATAGGACGGTTTGCTGCCGGGGACGGGGTAACGGTGGTGTTTGTTGCTGGATGGCGGCGGGCACCGCTTCTTCCAGCGGAGATTCCTTGCCTTGCACGCGCCGTGCGCACGATGTGGGAGACCGCCAATGCCCTTGCGCAGCCGCCGCGCTGGCATTCCGACCTCCAAACATGGTTGGAAGAGCTTATTTATCCTGCCATCGTTGTGGACGAGGATTTACGCGTTCACGAAGTCAACAGTAGCGGACGGAATCTCCTTGCTCAGCGCAAGCTCCTGACAGTGGAGCGCGGCATGCTTGCGGGGTTGAGCACTTCGGTAACGGAAGACTTGAAGGAGGCGTTGCGCGAGATGCTAGCGTCTCACGGGGGCCAAGGATGGCTGAACACGACAGTGCCACTCTCCACCGATCGTCAGCAGTTTGCCTTTGCCAGAATGGGCGCGGTGCCCGCGCACTACGATGCGGGGAAAGTTCTGGTGATCGTGCCGCAATTCGATGAAGTGTCGGGTGCTAAACGGATAGCGTCGGCATTTAGCTTGAACTGGGCCGAGGAGAGGATTATCGCCCGCATACTGCAGGGGCAGTGCCCGCGCCACATCGGTGCAGACCTCGGACTGACCGAAGCAACGGTTAGAACCTATACCAAGCGGATTATGCTCAAGTTGGGAATCAACCGGCAGTCCGAATTTTTCTTGCTCTATCATCTCACATTGTCGCCATTTGGTGCGGGCAGGCGCGAAAAGGCCGTGGGTCGAGGCATATCGGCCCCCCGACTGGGCGAGAGGACTCATTAGAGCATACTGGCATCGAAGATATGGGATGCCGGCTGTGGAGCGATAGCAGGCACGTGATCAAACTGATGGGCAGGCGGTTCCTACATGCAGAGGAGTACAACATGGTCGATCTTCCGCGAAGTCTGCGTCATTACCGGCTCGATGCTTGCGCTTATCCCCAGCGTTGTTGCCGAGAACGTCCGATTGAAGATGCCCCTGGCCTGCGATCCGGGCCGTACCTGCAATATCCAGAACTACGTCGATATCGATTCCTCGTCGGCTGAAAAGGATTACAAATGCGGAACGCTGACCTATGACGGCCACAACGGCACCGATTTTCGCTTGCGCTCGCTGGACGCGCAGCGGGCTGGTGTCAATGTCCTGGCTTCTGCGAGCGGTCGTGTGGTTCGTACCCGCGACGGTGTCCCGGATGGCTCTTTTCTCAAATCGGCGCCTGAAGCGGTCCGCGACATTGAATGCGGCAATGGCGTCATCATAGAGCATCCTGACCATTGGGAAACGCAATATTGCCACATGGCCAAAGGCAGCCTGCAGGTCAAGCCCGGCGATCTGGTGAAAGCCGGGCAGCCTCTCGGGCAGGTCGGCCTTTCGGGACTCACCGAGTATCCCCATCTCCATTTCACCGTCAGGCATCAGGGCAGAATTGCCGATCCCTTCGCATACGGCAGGCCATCGGGCACTTGTGATGGCGGCGAGTCTCTCTGGGACCCTTCGCTTCGCGAGCAATTGGCGTATCAAGAGCGAGCGGTCCTGAATGCTGGCTTCACAAGCAGTCCCGTCACGATGGATATTATCGAAGACGGCAACGCGGAGAAAAAGCTACCTGCGATCGACTCGCCGGCTATCGTTGCCTTCATTCGGGCGATAGGTCTTAAGGCAGGCGATACACAACGGCTCGCGGTGACAAATCCCGTCGGGAACGTCTTAGCGGAAAACCGCGCTGTTCCCCTCGATAAGAACAAGGCGCAAGTCATGCTGTTTGCCGGCAGAAAGCGTCCTGTGGGTGGTTGGGATCAGGGTGTCTACAAAGCGACATATGTTGTTGAGCGCGATGGCAAAGTCGTTTTGAAGAAGGAATTTGAACTATCGTTCTAGCCAAGGGGTTATCGGTGTGGCGCGGATGACGATTCCGAACCCCTCCATCGTATTTGCGGTGCCCTCGTATTTGCGGTCCCCGTGACCATCGCGAACTTCGGCTTGAGTTTGGCTCTGGTTCGCGAAACGCAGCCGCTTCCCGCACCTTCGTGCACAAATTTCTGCATGCGGTCGAAGTGCACCTGCGCGATCACTGGACCATCGCGCGATATGCCGCAGAGGCTGGCGTCACGGCAGACCGATTGAACGCCACCGTCCGCAGGGCGACGGGGCGGTCGCCGCTATCTATCATCCACGAGCGCCTCATCGCGGAAGCCGACACGCTGCTCGACGATTCCGGTTTGAAGATCGCCGAGGTCGCGGAGACGCTCGGTTTCCACGATCCGGCTTACTTCAGCCGCTTCTACAAGCGGGAGACAGGTCGGTCGCCAAACAAACAACGTCTCGATGCCACCGCACGATCGGACGGACAGGCTCGATCTTTCGCCGTATGGCCTTGAAGCTCTGCTGCAATGCGCCGAGCTGGAATTATTGGTTCAACTTTTACCTGACGTCAGTTGGTCAAAATCCGTGACCTTTAAAGCTGACCTTTGGTCTTGCTGGCTTCATATGCCTCGGATAGTCTTCGACTAACTTTGGATATGCCAAAGGCGCGATGATGGACAGGGTTTCGAGCGAAACTGAGGTCAGAGATCATTCCGCGCTCCCGCGCACCCGGCGCGACGAATTCATCGTGTTCTTCATCATCGCAGCCTTGATATGGCCCGTTGTCGCCGTCGGCGTGGTCGGCGGCTATGGCTTCCTGGTCTGGATGTTACAGTTGGTATTGGGACCACCGGGTCCGCCAAACTGAGGAGCAGCCATGAAAGAGCCTAGGCTTTCGCGACGAACGCTTCTGTCAGGGCATCTTCAGGCTCCCGTCATTCACATCTCGAGCGCAGTGGTTTCCGTCCTGCCGAAGCATCTTGAAAATGTCGTGCAGCTGTTATCGGAGTTGCCCGAAGTCGAAGTCCATCACCGCAATGCGTCGAAGATCGTCATCGTCCTTGAGGGGCCGGATAGTGGTGCGCTTGGCGCGCGGCTCGCCGAGATATCAGGATGGGAAGGCGTGCTGTCCGCCAACATGGTTTTCGAGCAGATCGAGGATTCTGCCGGGCATGGTGAGGAACGATGACTCTCTCTCGACGCGAGATGCTCAAGGCCCAAGCCGCTGCGATTGCCGCCGCTGCGGCCAACATCACCGTCCCCGCCGCAGCGCAACCGATCGCGCAAGGTATCGGATCGCTTGAGATCAAATGGTCCAAGGCGCCGTGCCGTTTTTGTGGCACCGGATGCGGTGTCATGGTCGGGGTGAAAGGCGGCAAGGTTGTTGCGACACATGGCGATACCCTGGCGGAAGTAAACCGCGGCCTGAATTGTATTAAAGGCTATTTTCTGTCGAAGATCATGTATGGCGGCGACCGTCTGACGACGCCGCTGATGCGCAAGAAGAACGGCATCTACGACAAGAATGGTGAGTTTGAGCCAGTGGGCTGGGATGAGGCCTTCGATGTGATGGCAAGCCGCATGAAGGCTGTCCTCAAGGCGAAAGGTCCGACCGCGGTTGGTATGTTCGGTTCAGGTCAGTGGACTGTTTGGGAAGGGTATGCGGCAACCAAGCTGATGCGCGCGGGCTTCCGCTCCAACAATCTCGATCCCAACGCGCGCCACTGCATGGCTTCGGCGGCTTATGCGTTTATGCGCACGTTCGGAGCGGACGAGCCGATGGGATGCTACGACGATTTCGAGGCCGCAGATGCGTTCGTGCTGTGGGGATCGAACATGGCCGAGATGCATCCGATCCTCTGGACACGCCTGACTGATCGCCGCCTGAGCCACCCACACGTCAAGGTCGCGGTGCTCTCCACCTTCACCCATCGCAGTTCCGACCTCGCCGACATTCCGATCGTCTTCAAGCCGGGCACCGATCTGGCCATCCTCAACTACATCGCCAACCACATCATCACCACCGGCCGGGTCAACAAGGATTTCGTGAACAATCACACGTCATTCGTGAAGGGCGCGACCGATATCGGCTACGGGCTACGGCCGGACAATCCGGCCGAGCAAAAAGCCAAGGGGGCGGCTAATCCCGGCGCGACAGAGCCGATCGATTTCGACGCCTATGCGAAATTCGTGAAAGACTACACGCTGGAGAGAGTTTCGGCGCTCACCGGCGTGGAGCGTGGCTTCCTTCAGGAACTGGCCGAGTTGTATGCCGACCCATCGCGCAAGGTCATGTCGCTGTGGACGATGGGCTTCAACCAGCATGTGCGCGGCGTATGGGCCAACCAACTCGTCTACAACATCCATCTGCTGACTGGAAAAATCTCCGAGCCCGGCAATTCGCCGTTCTCGCTGACCGGGCAGCCGTCAGCGTGTGGCACCGCGCGGGAGGTCGGTACCTTCGCGCACCGTCTGCCGGCGGACATGACGGTGACCAACCCCGAACACCGCAAGCGCGCCGAGGAACTATGGCGCGTGCCGCATGGTCTGGTCCCCGAAAAGCCGGGGTATCATGCGGTCGAGCAGGATCGGATGTTGCGCGACGGCAAACTCAATTTCTACTGGATCCAGGTCAACAACAACCTGCAGGCTGCGCCGAACAGCTCGCAGGAGACTTATCCCGGCTATCGCAATCCCGATAACTTCATCGTGGTGTCTGATGCCTATCCTACCGTCACCGCAATGGCGGCTGACCTCATTTTGCCGGCTGCGATGTGGGTGGAGAAGGAAGGCGCCTACGGCAATGCCGAGCGCCGAACGCATTTCTGGCGCCAGTTGGTGAAGGCTCCCGGTGAAGCGCGCTCGGACCTTTGGCAAATGATGGAGTTCTCTAAGCGGTTTGTGACCGACGAAGTTTGGCCGCAGGATATCCTGCAGGCTAATCCGAACTATCGAGGCAAGACGCTGTTCGAGGTGCTGTTCCGCAACGGCAATGTCGATCGTTTTGCCGTGACTGAAATTCCGGCCGAGTATGAGAACCATGAGTCGAAGGCATTCGGATTCTACGTCCAGAAGGGCATGTTCGAGGAATATGCATCATTCGGGCGGGGGCACGGCCATGACCTCGCGCCGTTTGACACGTATCACGAGGTGCGTGGTTTGCGGTGGCCTGTGGTCGACGGCAAGGAAACTCGCTGGCGCTACCGCGAAGGCCTCGATCCTTATGTAAAGCCCGGAAAGGGCATCGAGTTCTATGGGCAGCCTGACGGCCGGGCGAAAATTATCGCGGTGCCTTACGAGCCGCCGGCAGAGTCTCCGGACAAGGAGTTCGATATCTGGCTGGTGACTGGCCGCGTACTGGAGCACTGGCACTCAGGCTCTATGACCATGCGCGTGCCGGAATTGTACAAGGCGTTTCCGGGCGCACTCTGCTTTATGCATGCCGAGGATGCGCGGGAACGCGGCATCAATCAGGGGGCTGAGGTCAAGCTGGCATCCCGTCGCGGCGAAATCAGAACGCGCGTCGATACGCGCGGGCGCAATCGCATGCCGCGCGGCGTTGTTTTTGTGCCCTGGTTCGATGCAAGCCAGCTCATCAACAAGTCCACACTCGACGCGACGGATCCGATTTCAAAACAGACGGATTTCAAGAAATGCGCGGTCAAGATTACCCCGGTCTAGGCGTGATGGTTCGTTCCCTGTTGGGGGCAGTCCTGAGCGCGTCCATCGTTTTGCTGACGGGCGCAATCTACGCGCAGACCGCGCCGAAGGTCGTCCCGCGGGTCACCGGTAACGGGGCTCCGATGAGTGAGTCTCCGATCCCGCCGTTTGCGCGTCCGATCACCGACGACAGGCGTGTGATGCGCAATTATCCCGAGCAACCGCCGGTGATCCCGCACTCGATTGACAACTATCAGCTCACGCTGAGGACCAACCGTTGCCTCGATTGCCATCGGCGCCAGTACACCGAAGGATCCGGTGCGCCGATGATCAGCGTGACCCATTTCATGGATCGCGATGGTCAGGTCCTCGCCGATGTGACCCCGCGGCGATATTTCTGCACCGCCTGCCACGTCCAGCAAACCGATGCCGCCCCGCTGGTGCCGAATACGTTCCAGGACATGCTTCTGGTCCACGAACCAAAGCAGTGAGAGCGAGATGGCGAGATTGAAAGCTCTGCTGCGGTGGTTCTGGGGGATCGCGAGCCGGCCGAGCACCTATTTCAGCCTGGGCTTCCTGACGCTTGGCGGCTTCCTGTGCGGGGTGATGTTCTGGGGCGCGTTCAACACGGCGCTTGAAATCACCAATACGGAAAAGTTCTGCACGTCCTGTCACGAAATGCACGACAACGTGTATCAGGAACTTCAGCGGACCATCCATTTCGCGAACAGATCCGGAGTGCGCGCGACATGCCCCGATTGTCACGTGCCCCACGATTGGACCGATAAAATCGCACGCAAGATGCAGGCTTCAAAGGAGGTCTGGGGCAAAATTTTCGGCACGATCTCGACCCGGCAGAAGTTTCTCGACATGCGCCTCGAGCTCGCAAAGCACGAATGGGCGCGGCTTAAGGCCAACGATTCGCTTGAATGCCGGAATTGCCATTCGGCGATCGCCATGGATTTCACCAAGCAGACGCGACGGGCAGCGGAGATCCATACCCGTTTTTTGGTCTCGGGAGAGCGAACCTGCATTGATTGCCACAAGGGCATTGCACATGAATTGCCGGACATGACCGGGATCGAGCCGGGCTGGACCGCACCTGCAGAACTAAGGGACAGGCAGAGCTCCCTGGAACAGCAGCGGCAATCGTTGCAGCGTTTTCTCGCTTCAACGAACTCGGCTGCGCTGAACAGCGATTGACGCCATAGCGGAGAATCGAAGGCCGCAAATCCGACCATATTTCCATGCAATATAGATATTTAGCCGTTTTACTGCGCCTCGACCACAGCCGTTCGTGTAAGCGACGATGGCCTCAGCGGCCGCCAAGCCGGGTCCAGTTTTCACCGCCGCAAATCGCGCCGACGCATCCTTCGACGCGCAGTGTCCTTGGTCCTGTCAGCAAAACCTTGCCATCATAAACCTTGCCGTCATCGCCATTATAGATGTGGCCGGTCCAGGTGCCGGGGCCGCTTGGAACTATGCCAAGGAAAAGCTGAACACCAATCATGGGGCGTGACGCCAGTGCAGGATCCGGGTTCTTGTCATCGGTCTGCGGCTTGCCGGTTGCGGGGTCGATCGCTTCGCGTAGCCAGGCAACCTTGCCGCAGAGCGCTCGTCCGCATTGGGTAACCTGAATTCGGGCGTCGCCTTTCTCCGTAGCCCAAAGGCCAAGAGGGGACCCTTCGTCTGCCGCTGCAGCGCTGCTCCAGCCGCCGACCAAAAGAAACAGCGCGAAAAAGAGATTCAATTTCGAATTCATGACCAACCTGATGCTCGAAGTCCCCGGCGGGAACGTATACAGGAGGACTCGTTATTCAAGCCAAGGAGCGATACGGGTCGGCGTGTTTTTAGCGATTGTCACTTCATGGTCACCATCGGGTAGCATTCCGCGCTGACTTGTCGCACAATGATGCGGCACCTCTGCACTCTCAGCCGTCATCCATGTTCAAATTCAGGGCTTGAGGCGAAAGCCGCCGCAAACCGCCGTCATCCGGCGGCGCAAATTGCGCCATAGATATTGCTTTCGCGGCGGTCTTTGGTCCTTATATAAGGACTTGATTCAGGCATTTTTGACGTTGCCGGGCCGGCCGAGGGCATGCACGAACTTATTCGCGATATTACCTTTTCGATCCTGTTTGCCTGGGTGCTTGGCCTGGCCGCGCATTTTTTCCGGCAACCTCTGATCCTCGCCTATCTGGTCGGTGGCTTCGTCATCGGCCCGTTCGGCATGGGATGGGTCAAGTCGCAGGAATCGATCAGCACGATTTCCGAGCTTGGCCTGATTTTCATGCTGTTCATGATCGGGCTGGAAATCGACCTGAAAAAGATCATCAGGGCCGGCCGTGTGATCCTGTTTGCCGCCGGCGGGCAATTGATTGGCGCCTGCCTGCTTGGTCTCGCATTCTTTATTGCCATCGGCCTGTCGCTGGGGGCCGGCAAGTTCGACGCACTTTATCTGACGGTTGCCTGTGCTCTCTCAAGCACGGTTATCATCGTCAAGGTTCTCTACGAAAAGCGTGAACTCGACACGCTGCCGGGGCGCATCACGCTGGGCGTATTGGTGCTTCAGGACATCTTCGCGATCCTGTTTCTTGCGGTCCAGCCGAGTCTCGGCAATCTGCAGATCAGTATCGTCCTGATGTCGATCGGCCGGGTCGCCGCGCTGGTTGCGACGGCGATGATTCTCAGCCGCTTTGTATTGCCTAGGATATTTCACCAGATCGCACGCAGTCCTGAACTCGTCATGCTCGGGGCGCTGGCATGGTGCTTCCTGATCGGCGAAATCGCCGAACGTCTTCATCTGTCGCGGGAGATGGGATCGCTGGTGGCCGGTGTATCGCTCTCGACATTCCCTTACGCGCTGGACGTAACGGCGAAGGTCACCACGCTGCGAGATTTTTTCATCACGCTGTTTTTCGTGGCGCTCGGCATGACGATCCCGATACCGAATTCGTCGACGATCGGACTGGCGCTCGTGATCGCGGCATTTACGGTGGTCAGCCGGATGGTCACGACGTTCCTGCCGCTCTACCTTATGAAGCAGGGGCTTCGCGCCAGCCTGTTGCCCGCGCTCAACCTTTCGCAGATCAGCGAATTCTCGCTGGTCGTGATTCAGACCGGCATCGTCGCTGGGCACATCACGCAGGAGACATCCAACGCGGCGTCATTTGCTTTCGTGATCCTCGCGGTTCTGTCGACCTTTGTGATCATGCGCAGCGACCCGATTACCCGGTGGGCCATCGGTGCGATGAAGCGGACTGGGTTTCGCGATCTTGACCAGACGCAAACTGCCGATGACCATGAGGGGGGGCATGGCGCCGCCCGGAGGATCGTCATTCTTGGTTTCTTCCGCGCAGCGAGCGCGCTGGTGAGCGAGATAGAACGGCAGAACAAGTCTCTGCTCGATCAGATCAGCGTGGTCGACTTCAATCCGAACGTATTCCGCACGCTGACCGCGCGTGGTATTCACGTCATCTATGGTGACATCAGCAATATAGACACTCTGCTGCATGCCGGCGTCGGCAACGCGGAGATCATCATTCTCAGCGTGCCGGATTCGCTGCTGAAAGGCGCCAACAACGAAAAATTGGTCCGCCACGTCCGTTCGATGAACCCGGATGCGAAGATTATTTCGACGGCAGACCTGCTGGCCGATGTGAGGGATATTTACGCTGCCGGCGCGGATTATGTGACGGTGACCCGCATCACGGACGCCGAGGAACTTTACAAGGTGATCGATGCTGCGGACCAGGGTCTGCTGGAGGAGAAGCGCGCCGAGATGGACGGCCTTTTGGCCGAGCGCAGGGAAGTCCTGCCTTGACGTCAATGATCCGGGCCGGGGGGCACGTTTCGCCACGCGGAAGCTGTGTCGTTTAAAACTGCGAAATCCGGCGTCTCGCGTACAAATCCGGACCCTTGCTCCGATTTGGGAAGAGCATATCTTTCAATTCTCAGCGTTAAACGTCCGCGGATGACGGCCATGTGGACGGGACAGTTGCGCGCGCCCGCGCCCTGCGCCATACGATCTGCACCCTTTTTGAGAGCACGAGCACGTTATGGCCCATCCTATCCCCGAAGTTCTGAAGGCGTTTGCAGCGGGTGAAATCGTCGTGGTCACCGACGACGATGACCGCGAAGGCGAGGGCGATCTGATCGTCGCCGCGACCTTGTGTACAGCGGAGAAGATGGCGTTCATCATCCGCCACACCTCAGGCATCGTTTGCGCCCCGATCACAGCGGACAACGCGCGGCGTCTGCGGCTCGACCCGATGGTCGCCCATAACGACTCCAATCACACCACCGCCTTCACGGTGTCGATCGACTACAAGCCCGGAATGACCACCGGCATTTCGGCTGAGGAGCGCACTGTCTGTTGCCGCGCGCTGGCCAATCCCAACGCCGGCGCCAGCGATTTTGCGCGCCCCGGTCACATCTTTCCGCTGATCGCACGAGATGGTGGTGTTCTTCTGCGTTCGGGTCATACCGAGGCCGCGGTCGATCTCTGCAAGCTGTGCGATCTGCCGCCGGTCGGCGTCATCAGCGAACTCATGAACGACGACGGCACGGTGATGAAGGGCGAACAGGTCGTGAAGTTCGCGGCACAGCACAACCTCAAGCATGTCACCATCGCTGACATGATTTCGTACCGGCAGGCGCGCGAGAAACTGATCGAGCGGGTATCGACCTTCACGGTCGATAGCCCGATCGGGCAACTGGACGGCTATGCCTATCGCTCGCCGTTCGATCCAGTCTATCACGTCGCGTTCGTCTACAAGGGGGTCGGTAACGGCCAGAACGTGCTGGCGCGTTTTCACAAGCCGAATATCATCAAGGACATCTTCTTCGGGTCGGGCCGGATCCTTGCTGCGCTGGAGCACTTTAAGACGAACGGCAGCGGTGTGCTGGTGTATCTGCGCGACGGCGCAGCGGGCGTGCCTGTGGCCCCGATCGCTGACGATCATTCGGCGGAAGCGGATCGCCACCGGCAATGGCGTGAAGTCGGCGTCGGCGCGCAAATTCTGCGTGATCTCGGCGTGACGTCGATCCGTCACCTCACATCGTCCGCGCACGATTACAAAGGCCTCTCGGGATTTGGAATCGAAATCGTCGCCAATGAACCGTTTGAAGGTTAGTCGTCGCGTCGGTCTGGCGAATTCGGGAACTGGTTTTGCGCTTGCAACCTGACGCCGACGATTTATCGTGATTTCAGAGCAGCAGATGATGTAGCTGAAAGGATACTGTCATGAGTGCCCGTCCGCAGACCAAGGACAAGCCCGCCAAGGCGACATTCCATTGGGACGATCCGTTCCTGCTTGACGATCAGTTGACCGAGGACGAGCGGATGATCCGCGACACGGCGCGGGCCTATGCTCAGGACAAGCTGCTGCCGCGGGTGACGCAGGCCTATCTCGAAGAAAAGACGGATCGCGAAATCTTCAACGAGATGGGCGAACTCGGCCTGATCGGCGTCACGCTTCCGGAAGAGTATGGCTGCGCCAACGCGAGCTACGTTGCCTATGGCCTTGTGGCGCGCGAGATCGAGCGGATCGATTCCGGCTACCGCTCGATGAACAGCGTGCAGTCGTCGCTGGTGATGTATCCGATTTACGCCTATGGCGACGAGACCCAGCGCAAGAAGTACCTGCCAAAGCTGGCTACCGGCGAGTGGGTCGGCTGCTTCGGCCTCACCGAGCCCGATGCCGGTTCGGATCCGGACGGCATGAAGACGCGCGCCGAGAAGGTCGCCGACGGCTATCGTCTGACCGGCTCAAAGATGTGGATTTCCAACGCGCCGATCGCCGACGTGTTCGTGGTGTGGGCGAAATCCGCCGCGCATGACAACAAGGTCCGCGGCTTCATCCTCGAGAAGGGTATGAAGGGCCTCTCCGCGCCGAAGATCGGCGGCAAGCTAAGTTTGCGCGCCTCGATCACCGGCGAAGTCGTGATGGACGGCGTCGTGGTTCCGGAAAGCGCACTGCTCCCGAACGTGTCGGGTCTTGCCGGACCTTTCGGTTGCCTCAACCGCGCCCGCTACGGCATTTCGTGGGGGGCCATGGGTGCGGCGGAAGACTGCTTCGCCCGCGCGCGGCAGTACACGCTCGAGCGCAAGCAGTTTGGCCGTCCATTGGCCGCGACGCAGCTTGTGCAGAAGAAGCTGGCTGACATGGAGACCGAGATCGCGCTGGGTCTGCAGGGCTCGCTGCGCGTCGGCCGCCTGATGGATGAAGGCAAGATGGCGCCGGAGATGATCTCGATCATGAAGCGCAACAACTGCGGCAAAGCGCTCGACATCGCGCGTCTCGCCCGCGACATGCACGGCGGCAACGGCATCTCCAGCGAGTATCACGTGATGCGTCACGCGCAGAATCTCGAGACCGTGAACACCTATGAGGGCACCCACGACGTGCACGCCCTCATCCTCGGCCGCGCCATCACCGGCATCCAGGCGTTTTCGTAAGCGCGCCCGATCAGGTGAGGTTTCAGCTTTGAGCGTCAATGACGATATTCCGTTCAACCGGGATTTTCAGCTCGCGCCCGGTATCGTGGACGAAGTGGTCGCCGGCGTCCGGCGGGTGTTGTGCGACAATCCCAGCCCGTTCACGTTTACCGGAACGGTAAGCTACATCGTCGGAAAGGGTAACGTCGCGATCATTGATCCTGGTCCGGTCGATGAGGCTCATACGCAGGCGCTGCTCGATGCGGTGCGTGGCGAGACCGTCACGCATATCCTCGTGACTCACACCCACAACGATCATTCCCCCGGCGTTGCCCGCCTCAAGGCCGCGACTGGCGCGACAGTTTACGCCGAAGGCCAGCACCGCGCGTCCCGACCGGCCTATGCGACTGAAACCCGCGCCACCGAGTCCGGCGGCGACTGGAACTTCCGTCCGGATCGCATCCTCAAGGATGGCGATGTCGTAGAGGGGGATGGCTGGCGGCTGGAAGTTGTCGCGACCCCGGGACACACCGCCAATCACATCGCCTTCGCTTGGCCTGAACGGAAGCTGACGTTCGTCGGCGATCACGTGATGGGCTGGTCGACCTCGATCGTGGCGCCACCGGACGGATCGATGGTCGACTACATGGCCTCGCTCGAGAGGCTGGCGCTTCGCGACGAGCAACTCTATTTCTCCGGTCACGGCCCGGAAATTCCGGATGCCGTGCGGTTCGTGAAGTTTCTCATTCGTCACCGCCAGGCGCGCGAAGCGTCGATTTTGCACCGGCTGGCGAAGGGTGAGGCCGACATTCCGACCATCGTGCGCGCGAGCTACATCGGCATCGATCCGCGACTGGTCGGCGCTGCCGGCTATTCGGTATTGGCGCATCTTGAAGATCTGGTTGCGCGCGACGTGGTCGCGACCGATGGCGATCCGACCATCGACGGCAGTTATCGCTTGGTTGCGCCCTTGGCCTGAGGCTTGGCCGGCGTAATCAGCATTTTCACCGGCTGCGCGGTATCCACTGCGTCATTCAACTCTTCCGCGAACTTGATGATGCGCGCCGCGTTGGTGCCGAGGTCATGTTCGAAATAGCGGGACGATGAGCGGAGGTCGACACGCGCTCCGTCGCCGTCCGGCATGATGCGGATCGCGACGTCCTCGCGGAAGCCCATAATCGGTGTTCGTGCCACGGCCTCGATACGGCCGATACGCTGTGGAGGCTGCGGCGGGCGTTCGTCGATCACCAGCCACTTGTGCCGGTTCACCAGACGCAGCGCCATCTCGTAAGCTTTCAGAACGGGCACGTCGATGTTGATCGGCTCGACATCGGGATAGGCGATGCGCTGCTGTTCGGCGGAATACAGACCCGCATAGACGGCAGGATTCGCGCCATCGCCCGCGCGTAGCCGCGCCAGCGCCTCAAATCGCGGCGGGTTGATCGGATCGGTGGTGATGTCGTGAATGGCCGGCAGTGTGCGGAACTGGAAGGCGAGGTAAGCCGGGTAAGCAAGGATAGTGGCGTCGATCAGGAAGGCCAGCAGGATGCGACTCATGCCGCGCGAGCCATTTTGCCAGATGGCCGCAAAGGCCGCGAGGCCAACCAGGATTGAGAGGCCAGCACAGGCGAGCGCGCCGAAGAACGTCGTCAGCGCCGGCTTGAAGTCGAGAAATCCGAACCGGACGATGACGACCGCAACAATTGATGCGAGCAGCGAAAACACCGCAAGGCGCCGCGACCACGAGGCGAGAGCGGAGATCGGCTCCATCTGGTAAGCGGCGGCAATCCGGCGGGCCATGCCTCGAATCCATTCCCTGCGCCGGTGCTGAAAGGGGCGCGCCGGTGACCTAGCGCATTTTCAGGGCCGGAGGGAAGCTGGTTTGGAAACCAGGCACGAAAATGCCCGGCGCGAGGCCGGGCATAATGTCTAATCGGACCAGCAACCTCAGGCCGCTGCGGTTGGGAACTGGTAGTTCTTGAACTGATCCCGGAGTGCCGTCTTCAAGATCTTCCCGGTCGCGGTGTGCGGAATGGCGTCCACGAACTGGACATCGTCCGGCATCCACCACTTTGCGATCTTCCCGTCCATGTACTGCAGGATCTCGTCACGGCTTGCCTTCTGCTCAGGTTTCAGCTGCACGATCAGCAGCGGCCGTTCGTCCCATTTCGGATGGTGGACGCCGATGACTGCGGCTTCCAGCACCTTCGGATGGCCGACCGCAAGGTTTTCGAGATCGATCGACGATATCCATTCTCCGCCCGACTTGATTACGTCCTTGGAGCGGTCTGTGATCCGCATGTAGGCATCGGCGTCGATGGTGGCGACGTCGCCGGTGTCGAAGAAGCCCTTGTCGTCGAGGATGTTGGTCTCGACACGATAGTAGGCTTTCGAGATCGACGGTCCGCTCACCTTGAGGCGCCCGAAGGTCTTGCCGTCCCACGGCAGTTCCTTGCCGTTGTCGTCGGTGATCTTCATCTGCACGCCGAACGGCGGATAACCCTGCGTTTGCAGGATATCGAGCCGGGGGTCGCCGGTCAGCGTCGCGAACGGCGGCTTGAGCGCGCCCACGGTGCCGATCGGGCTCATCTCCGTCATGCCCCATGCGTGGCGAACCTCGACGCCCTGATCGACGAAGGCCTTGATCATGGAGCGCGGCATTGCCGAGCCGCCGCAGATCAGGACTTTCAGATCGGGCAGTGTCTTCTTCTCGGCAGCCATGTATTGCAGGAGCATCAGCCACACCGTCGGCACGCCGGCGGTGTAGGTCACCTTTTCGGTGGAAAGCAGTTCATAGACCGACGCGCCGTCGAGCTTCGCGCCGGGCATCACCAGTTTGGTACCCATCGTCGGTGCCGAGAATGCGATGCCCCAGCTGTTGGCGTGGAACAGCGGCACCACCGGCAACATGGTGTCGCTGGCGCGGGTGCCGAGCGCGTCGGTGTTGTTGGCCATCAGCGCATGGAGAACGTTCGATCGGTGCGAATAGAGCACGCCCTTCGGATCGCCGGTAGTGCCCGAAGTGTAGCACATTGCGGCCGCGGTATTCTCGTCGAATTCCTTCCACTGGAAGTTGCCATCGACCTCGGCGATCCACTCTTCATAGGAGATCGCGTTCTTCAGCGTGGTCTGCGGCATGTGAGCCTTGTCGGTGAACACGATGAAGCGTTCGACAGACGGCATTTTGTCCGCGATCTTTTCCAGCAGCGGAACAAACGTGAGGTCGGTCATCATGATGCGGTCTTGCGCATGATTGACGATCCAGACGATCTGGTCCGGGAACAGCCGCGGATTGACGGTATGGCAAATGGCGCCGATGCCCATGA
This sequence comes from Afipia birgiae 34632, assembly GCF_000308295.2. GTDB lineage: Bacteria > Pseudomonadota > Alphaproteobacteria > Rhizobiales > Xanthobacteraceae > Afipia > Afipia birgiae. The sequence goes on along the minus strand of NZ_HG326654.1, from coordinate 589,988 downwards.
TGCCGTACCATGCTTCGAGATGACGCCAGGTGTTCCATGCGATGGTAGCGACGCGATCGCCGATCTTGATGCCATGCTTGTCGAGCTGCTGGCCGACTTTCAGCGCGCGGGCACGAATTTCGGCGTAATTGGTGCGATGAATAGGCCCTTCGACCGATCGCGTCACGACTTCCTGCTTGCCGTGAATTGCCGCTGCGTGATCGATAATCCGATGACACAACAAGGGCCAATTTTGCATCAATCCAAGCATTCGGTATTTCCTCCTGAAGACGGTCTTTTTGTTGGTGTGATCGGCTCCCCGAAGGGATTGGAATGAACTTTAGCGCGGACCACGCGGCCCGCAAATGGCCTTCTGACTGGTATGCCAACGGCTGGCTGCCGGTGCTCGCTATCTTGGCGTTTGCGGGGATCCTTACCTGCGCCGCTTCGGTGGAAGCAAATGTGCCGCTGCCGCGACCACGCCCGGCTGAAGCCCCGGCAAATGACAAGGCGCAGCAGGACGAGGGCGGTACAGCCGATCAGCCAGCACGCTTGCCGCAGCCCGGAGAGGCCAAACCGCCCGAACTTTCGGCCTGCAGGCAGGCGCTGACTGAGAGCATCGCCATTGCCCCCTCGATCCCGTCCATCAAGGGTCCCGGAGGATGCGGTGGCGAGGATCTCGTCCGGCTGGAGGCGATCGTGCTCTCACCGACCCAGCGGGTGACGCTGAAGCCTGCCGCGATCATGCGCTGTACGATGGCTGCCGCGGTCGCAGACTGGGTCCGGGCCGATATGGTGCCACTGGCGTCTGCGCTGGGCACCACGATCAGCGAACTGGATAACTTCGATTCATTCGAATGCCGTGGCCGCAATCGGGTCAAAAATGCGAAGCTTTCCGAACACGGGCTCGCCAATGCGCTGGACTTGCGCGGCATGAAATTCGCCAATGGCAATACGCTGTCATTGACCGATCGCACCGCGTCACGCGACATCCGTGAAAAGGTGCTGGCCTCGGTCTGCGCGCGATTTACCACCGTCCTTGGGCCAGGCTCGGACTGGTATCACGAAGATCACATCCATCTCGATCTCGCCCAGCGGCGCAACAACTACAAGCTCTGCCAGTGGGGTGTGTACGATCCGCTGCCGGCGGTTGCGCCATTGATGCCGGCTGTGCGGCCAGAGGAGGCTCCTCCGCGCCTCGCCGCCGAGGAGAAAGCCAAGTCCGACGAGTCTTCAGAGTATGTATCTCCGGCGGCTTCAAGCGGCGAGGGCGACAAGCCTGCGGCGCCCGCCAAGCCGCGCCGCAAGCTGTCTCGCCAGTCCAGTCGGCAATAAAAAAGCGCCGGACCAGCCGGCGCTTTTCAGACAAATGCTAAGCGATCAGAACGGTCGCGATCCGTCGCCCGCACCCTGCTGGGCCATCTTGGAGTTGTAGGGCGAGTCACCCTGCTTCGGATCAAGCACCACCACGACCGAGCCCTGCTTGGCGCGGCTGTAGAGATCGATAATATCCTCGTTGGTCAGGCGGATGCAGCCCGACGAGATCGATGCGCCGATATATTCCGGCTGGTTGGTGCCGTGAATGCGGAACAGGGTGTCGCGGTTGCCTTGATAGAGATAGAGCGCGCGGGCGCCGAGCGGATTGTCAGGACCGCCGGGCACTGACTGCGGCAGGCCTTCGATGCGCTTATGGATGTCTGCAGTCGGGGTCCACTTCGGCCATTCCTGCATGTTGCCGACGCGGGCAATACCGGAGAACGCAAGCGCTTCTTCGCCAACGGTAATGCCGTAGCGGATCGCCTTGCCGCCATCTAGGACGTAGTACAGGTAGTGATTGTCGGAATCCACGACGATGGACCCCGGCGTTTCCTTGCGATGATAGTTCACGATCGCGCGCCGGAACGGCTCGGCGACCGGGACCTTTTCATACTTCGCCTTGGCCAGAAGCTCCTTGTCCCGAGGCTTCAGGCTGGCTTCCGGAGACTTCTCGTAAGTGGTCGAGGTCGCCTGCATGCAGCCGGCAAGCGAAAGACCTGCGAGGAGAACGATAATTTTTGAGCCGAACGAGGACATTCCGAAGTTCCAATGGGCGCTGGGCGTGTCTTCACACCGAATCTAGTCGGAAGATGCTTCCGATTTCGTTACCCCTTATTTGCGCCGAAACGGGCCGTTTTTCCAGCGCTTCGGGAGCAATTTTGCTATGCAGCACGTCACCTGTGGCATTTGAGCCTCAGGGCGGGGGCGGAAAAACCAGAGCGTGCCCAAAACCGTGGCAGGCCTGTGGATTTGGCCCTTCAGAGGCCGTGAGCCGCCGCACCCCGAGCGCGTCCGAAATCGTATGGCGAATCGCACCAGGCACGGATCGTGCACTGCCATTTTGATCTATCCGCCAAACTCTTTCGGTCCGTCGGCGGAAAAGTCTGCCCTGCCGTCGATGCAGCGGATCGCCGCCGCCCTCGTCTGGATTAGCCGGGGCATCTGGATTTTATTCCTGATGCTGTCCCCCGTCGACCCGCACCCGGTTCGTCATTCCCTACATCGCTCAAGCCGTCTGTCGATTTGACCCAGCGTCTTCCTTCATGACGGTTGTATGTCTTGCCGCTGAAACGGAACGATTGCGCTTTGAGGGAAGATCGACGACACGTTAGTCGCCAAAAGATTCCGGGAGTCGTCTATGTTGTCGGTCTTCGTCCCCACTGCATCTTCCCTGAAGAAGTTCGACAAGGTCGAGGCTGACGCGCTCCCGCCCGATGCGATCTGGATTGACCTCAAGACGCCTTCGCCCGGCGAAGACAAGGCGGTCGAAAAGCTGGTCGGCATCGAAATCCCGACCCGCGAAGACATGCAGGAAATCGAGATTTCCAGCCGCCTCTATATCGAAAACAATGCGCGATACATGACCGCGACCCTTATGTGCGCGACTGACTCGGGCAATCCGCGCACCACGCCGGTGACGTTTATCCTGACCGATCATCGTCTCGTGACCGTGCGTTACGATGAGCCAAAACCATTCGCGCTGATCGCGGCGAAACTTGCGCGGACCTGTTCGCCTAGCATTACGGGAGACGGCGTTCTTCTGGAATTACTCGATGGTGTCATCGATCGCTGCGCAGATATCCTGGAACGCGCCGGCGCGGATGTGGACGCGGTTTCTTCGCAGATTTTCGAACCTTCGGCTGACCGCGGGCACGCGCGCACCTATTCGCAGATACTGCTCACTATCGGGAAGAAGGGTGACCTCACCTCGAAGGTCCGTGAGAGTCTCGTCTCGATCGGCCGGCTGATTTCCTTCGTGACTGTTGAGACCGACGCCGGGCGGTGGAGCAAGGAGCAAAAGGCTCAGTTCAAGACCCTGCAGCGCGACGTGTCATCACTGACCGATCACGCCTCGTATCTGTCGAACAAGATCACCTTCGTGCTCGACGCCATGCTCGGCGTCGTCAATCTTGAGCAGAACAACATTATCAAGCTGTTCTCGGTGATGGCGGTGGTGCTGATGCCGCCGACGCTGATCGCATCGATCTACGGCATGAACTTCAAGATGATGCCGGAGCTGGAGCATCCCTGGGGTTATCCGCTAGCGCTGACCGCAATGCTTATCGCAGCGATAGGGCCGTATCTGTTCTTCAAATGGAAGCGGTGGCTTTAAGACTCATCCCACTACCCAGCATCCAGCTACTTCGCAAGTTTCGCAATTGCGGCCTTGATTGATCGCGCAGCACTGTCGTAATTGGCCCATGCCTTCGTCTTCGCGAGCAGCGTCGGCACGGTGCGCAACGTATACTTCATCGGATCGAGGTCGCTGCGCACCTGCGCCCATGTCGTCGGCATCGACACCGGCGCACCGTCGCGTGCGCGGGGCGACAATGGCGCAACCGCCGTCGATGTCCGGTCGTTGCGCAGATAGTCGAGGAAGATTTTGCCCTCGCGCTGCTTCTTCGACATGTTGAGCAGGTAATGTTCGGGACTGTCCGCTGCCATCTGCTGGCACACGGCCTGCGCAAATGCCTTCGCTGTCTTCCAGTCGATCTTGTCCTTCTTGGCGTCCTTCAGCGGCGTGACGACATGCAGGCCCTTGCCGCCTGTGGTCTTGCAAAAACTTTCCAGCCCGAGATCCGTTAGTCGCTCACGCATCTCGCGTGCCGCGTCGACGACTGCAGAAAACGCGACGTTGGGCGAAGGATCGAGATCGAACACCAGCCGCCCAGGTACATCGGGCTCGTCCGGCGCGCAGTTCCAGGGATGCAGCTCGAGCCCCCCGATCTGTGCCACCGCGACAAGGCCTTCCACGCGATCGATCTGCACATATGGCTTCTTATCACCGGAGACCTTCACGAGATCGAGCAACTTCGACATGCCGGCCATGGCGTGACGCTGAAAGAATGTTTCGCCGCCGATGCCGTCCGGCGCACGAATGATCGAACAGGGCCGGCCATTGATATGCGCGATCAGCCAGTCGCCGACTTGCTCCATGTAATGGGCGAGGTCGAGCTTGGTGACGGGGGCGCCATCGCCGCCGTCGGGCCACATCGCCTTGTCCGGATTGGAGATCGTGACGCCCATGACGGTGTTGCCGCCACGCGAAGCTGCGCCGGGTGCCGCCGGAGTCTTGCCGTTCGTCTTTGCCGACAGCGTTGCGACATGAGTGTTGGCTGGCTTGTCTGCGGTTACCTCGCTGGCCGACTTGTCCTTGCGCAACCCCTTGAACGCAGCCTGACGGACCATGTTGTCTCCGGTCCAGCCGGCGAACTCGATCTCGGCCACGAGTTCAGGTTTCAGCCAGTGCACATCAGTGTCTTTTTTCGGTGCGTTCTCGCCTCCGAACGGGTTTCTGGCGGCGGCGTGGGCCTTCAGCTCAGGCATGATCCGCTTGACCGTCGCCTGTCCGTAGCCTGTGCCGACGACGCCGACATAGGCGAGGTGGCCGCTTCGCGGCACGCCGACCATCAGCGAGCGGAATTTGCCGCCGTTGCTTTTCCATCCGCCGATCACGACCTCATGTCCGGCGCGGACCTTCGCCTTGGTCCAGCTCTCCGAGCGTCCTGAACGATAGGGTGCGGTGACTTTCTTTGACACGATGCCCTCGAGCGACAGCGCGCGGGCGGATTCCATGATGGCGTTGCCGTTGGACTCGAAATGCTCGACGTAGCGGATGGTTCCCTCATTGCGCTTTCGCTTGCCGTCGAGCAGAAGCTGGAGCCGTTTCTTCCGGTCGGATAGCGGAAGCCGGCGCAAGTCTTCATCGCCCGCAAAGAGGAGGTCGAACGCGAAGAAGATCAGATTGTCCGTCCTCTCATCAGACAGCGCCGCCTGCAACGAGGCGAAACTCGGGCGGCCTTCGTGATCGAGCGCAACAACCTCGCCGTCGATGATGGCATCAGGAAGTTTCGCAGCCTGCTGGGCAATCGTGGAAAATTTCTCGGTCCAGTCGAGACCCTTGCGGGTTCGCAAAGAGACGTCGCCGTTTTCGATCCGCATCTGGACCCGATAGCCGTCGAACTTGATCTCGTGCACCCAGTTGCTGCTGGAGGGCGGATTTTCGACCGATGCGCACAACTGCGGCTCGACGAAATCGGGAAGTTTCTCAGCGCGCGCTTTGGGTTTTGCGTTTCTGGCGGCAGGCTTTTCTCTTGTGGCTGAAGTTCTGGCGTTTCCTTTTTTGCCGCGCTCGTCAGCCGCAAGGCCTTTGTTCGAATCCCATACGGCATCTGCAGCCGCGCGTTTGGATTTGCCCGTCATGAACGGCGTCGGGGTCCGGCCCTTGCCGGCAGCGATCTCGGCCATCGTACGGCCGGAAGCGACAGACGTGTCGTGGTCGAGAATATCGTTCGCCTTGCCTTCGCGGGCATATTCGTCGCGGTGCTTGATCAGCAGCCAGTTGGTGCGCTTGCCGCCGTTGCGGTCATGCTTCATTCGCACCAATACCCACTCGCCATGGAGCTTGCCGCCTTCCAGCGCGAATTTGAGGTCTCCTTTTTTGAAACCGCGTTCAGGATCGTCCGATAGCCAATAGCCGCGGTCCCATAGCTGCACGGTGCCGCCACCATACTGGCCTTTGGGAATGGTGCCTTCGAAATCGCCGTAGTCGAGCGGATGATCTTCCACCTCGACGGCGAGACGTTTGTCTTTCGGGTCGAGCGAAGGGCCGCGCGTCACGGCCCAGGACTTGAACACGCCGCCGAACTCCAGCCGCAGGTCATAATGCAGTCGTGTCGCATCATGCTTCTGAATCACAAACCGGCGTGCCTTGGCCGTTGCGATGGGTGTGCGACCGCTTGGCTCGGCCGTCTTGGTGAAATCACGTTTTGTTCGGTAAACCTTAAGCTTCTTTTGGGTCACGGCGAGGCATTCCCAACGGTGCAATAAACCCGGAACGATGTATCATGCGCCATCAGGCGGTCGTTCAGGAACCAAAACCTGCGGTTTCTGTTGAGGTTCCGTCACAGGTATGCGTTTGAGTTGGAGGTTGCCGATGTTGCCGCGTGCGTACTGGAAGGGTTCGCTGAAGCTGTCGCTGGTCACTTGCCCGGTGGCGCTCTATCCCGCCTCGACCACGGTTGAACGAACCCGCTTTCACATGATCAATACCGAAACCGGAAACCGGCTGAAGCAGCAGATGGTCGATTCTGAAACCGGCGAAGTGGTCGAGAAGGAACAGAAGGGCCGCGGCTACGAAGTCAGCAAGGGCGAATACGTCCAGATCGAGAAAGAGGAACTGGAAGCGGTTCAGCTCGAGAGCAACCACACCATCGACATCGACAACTTCGTCCCGCGTGACGAGATCGACCGCAGATATCTGGACAGTCCCTATTACATGGTTCCGGACGGTAATGCCGGCATCGATGCCTTTGCGGTGATCCGCGATGCGATGAAGGATCAGGATCGCGTGGCGCTTGCTCGCGTCGTGTTGTCAAATCGCGAACGCATCGTGGCGATCGAGCCGCTCGGCAAGGGCCTGATCGCAACCACGCTGCGATATGCCTATGAGGTGCGTAACGAGGAAGATTTCTTCGCCGACATCAAGACACCGAAAATCTCGAAGGACATGGTCGAACTCGCGGCGCATATTCTCGATAGCAAGGCGGCGAACTTCGACGCCTCCAAATTCGAGGACGAATACGAAAATGCGCTGAAGGCAATGGTTAAACAAAAGGCATCCGGCAAGACCATCAAGTCTGCCGAGAAGCCTGCGAAGGCTGACAACGTCATTAGTTTGATGGATGCTTTGAAGCAGAGCCTGAAGGGCAAGGCGCCTGCTCAGCGACCGGCGCGCGCGTCTCGTCCGGCGCCGCGTGCTGCAAAAAAAGCTGGCCGCTCGACAGCGCGTCAACGCAAGGCGGGTTAAGCTTACGCCGCCTGCGCGGCGAGCAGCTTTTCACGCAGCGCCTTGATATCGGCGGTCAGCTTCATCACTTCGGGGACCGTGATGTTGGTCGCGCAGCCGATCGCTTGCGGAATCTCGACCGCCTTCTGTTTCAATTCAGCGCCTTTTGGCGTCAATTGAATTCGCACTACCCGTTCGTCGTCTTGATCCCTTGTCCGGCGAACCATGCCCGCCGTCTCCAGTCGCTTGAGCATCGGTGTAAGTGTGCTCGATTCCAGCAACAACTTCTCACCGATCTCGCCGACCGTTCTGCCGTCCTTCTCCCACAGCACGGCCATCACCAGATACTGCGGATAGGTGAGCCCCAGCGGGTCGAGCAGGGGCTTGTACAGCCGCGTGAAGGCGTGCCCCGCCGAGTACAGGGCGAAGCAGACGAAATTGTCGATCTTCAACAGATCGTCCACCGTGAGGCGGGCGGCCATGGCTACTCCTCAAGTTGGTCCGGCGAGCGGACCGCTATTCCTATTTAAGGCGCGCGCGATTGAATCGCGCAACGCATTTACAGGGCTATTATGTGAAATATATATTGCGCGACTATATCGCGCACGATATAAATTGTCCTGTTCAGTTCCCGGGCGGGAGGCAGCGTAAGGTTGCTGGTCCGCCTCTCGAGTGAAACCCAAGGAGAAGTCCATGCCCACGAAAGTTCTCTACCGCACCCAGGCCACCGCAACCGGAGGCCGCGATGGCAAAGCCTCCACCACGGACGGCACGTTTCAGGTCAGCCTTTCGACCCCGAAGGAACTCGGCGGTGGCGGCGGGGCTGGCAACAATCCCGAACAGCTTTTCGCGGCCGGCTATTCGGCTTGCTTCATCGGCGCGATGAAGGCAGTCTCGGGTACAGTCGGCGTCAAGGTACCGGCGGATGCGACGGTGACGGCTGACGTCGGCATCGGCCCGCGCTCGGAAGGCGGCTTCGGCCTCGACGTCGCGCTGGCCGTGGCGCTGCCGGGCGTTGCCCGTGCCGACGCGGAAAAGCTGGTTGCCGCCGCACATCAGGTTTGCCCGTATTCCAACGCGACGCGTAACAACCTCGACGTCAAGATCACTGTCGTCTGATTTGCTGCGTCAATCGAACGAGAGAGCGGGGCCTTGGCTCCGCTCTTTTCGTTTGCGTGTTCTTACACGTGCTGGCCGCCGTTGATGTGGATCTCCGCGCCGTTCACGTAGGAGCTTGTCTCCGTGCACAACACGTAGATGATCTTCGCGACTTCATCCGGTGTTCCGAGACGATTCATCGGAATCTGCTCGTGCACGATCTTGTCCGTCCCCGGCGACAGGATCGATGTATCGATTTCGCCCGGCGCAATCGCATTGACGCGGACGCCGACGCGGCCGAAGTCGGCGGCCATCTCGCGCGTCAGTGATGCGAGCGCTGCTTTCGAAGTCGCATACGCCGCACCTGCAAATGGATGCACGCGCGAGCCGGCGATTGACGTGACGTTCACCACCGATCCCTTGGCCGCCTTCAATTCCTCGATCAGTCCGCGCGCCATCATGATCGGCGCGAAGAAATTCACGCGAAACACATGGCTCCAGGCATCGACGTCGGTGTCGATGGAGCCCATGCGCGCGCCGTTCTTGCCCTTCGGCGAAATCGCGGCGTTGTTGACCAGCGCGTGCAGTGCGCCACCGTCGAGCCGCTCGCGAATTTCATCGATGGCGCGTGCGGTGTCGTTGTGATCGGCGAGATCGACCTGGATATGGTCTTCCGGTCCGGCGCCCCACGGGCATTGTTCGGGAAATGGATGTCGCGAGCAGGTGATGACGCGCCAACCAGCGCTGGAAAACCGGATCACGGTGGCGTGGCCGATGCCGCGGCTGGCACCGGTCAGCAGCAAGGTGCGCTTGGGCGCGTTGGAATCGGTAGGTGTTGAAGTCGGCATGGATAAGGGTCTCGCCTTCGGCGTTCGCGTTTACAAAATATCGGTCAGGGATAGAGCCGTGTCTTGCTCCATTCGGCATCGGGAGCGGCGCGCGTGAATGTGATGCGGTCGTGCAGGCGGAACGGGCGGTCGTGCCAGAACTCGAACGCCTGCGGCGCGATGCGCCAGCCGCTCCAGGCCGGGGGGGCGGGGGACCTCACCGATGGCATACTTCGCGGTGTTGAGCGCGATGGCCTTTTCGAACGCCATCCGGCTTTCCAGCGGCTGCGACTGCTTGCTGGCCCAGGCGCCGATCTGCGCCTGCTTCGGCCGGGTGGCGAAATAGGCATCGGCCTCGGCGTCGGTGACCCGGCTCACGGTGCCGCGGATGCGGACCTGCCTGCGCAACGATTTCCAATGGAACAGCAGTCCGGCCTTGGGGGTGGCGGCGAGCTCGCGGCCCTTGGCGCTGTCGGTATGGCTGTAGAACACGAACCCGGCGGTATCGAAACCCTTCAGCAGCACCATGCGCACATCGGGGAGCCCGTCCGGGTCCACGGTCGCCAGCGCCATGGCGTTGGGATCGTTCGGCTCGGACTTCACCGCCTCGGCAAACCACACCGCAAAAAGCCCAAAGGGCTCGTCGGCGGCAGTGAAATCACCGGAAATTAACTCGGCTGGGGTTTTGATGGAGTGTGGACTGTTCATGTCTGGAGTATCCGGTTGCGTATCCTGGCGCCCCTTCGTGCCAAGCCTGTTCTCGAGCGTTCCCTATATAGGGTACGCGAGGGCCGCGGCCTATCGCCGATCGGGCGGCTGATCGCGGCCGCATCGCTGGTGGCTGTGGGATGCTCCGCTGGCGGTTGCAGTATGGGCACGATGTTCAGCAAGGAGCCCAAGAAGGATGATGCCTTGGACGTCACCGGCTCCATCGGCCCGATCCTGCGGTCTCACGATGACACCAATCTTACCGACACCGACCTGGCTCTGGCCCGGAACGCCGCCTCCGACGTGCTGACCCGGGGGCAGAAGGACGTCAGCCAGCCCTGGGAAAACCCCGAGACCGGCGCGCGCGGCTCGGTCACGCCGCTGGCCTCGACCTTTACCTCCGAGGGCCGGACCTGCCGGGATTTCCTGGCGAGCTATGTACGCGGCACCAATGAAGGCTGGCTGCAGGGCGAAGCCTGTCAGCAGAACAAGGGCGCCTGGGAAATCCGCCATATGAAGCCCTGGAAGCGAAGCTAAAGGCGCAGCCAGTAGATTGAACGCACGGCCAGAATCGCCGCGCTATCGCAGTTTTGACACCGCCAGTGGAGTGGATTTGACATTCGCTAACTGCCGACGCCGAGCGCTGCGAAGCGAATGTCAAATCCAAAACTCCACTGGAAACTTATACTTGCTAGTGGTGAAACCCGTTGCAGGATTGTCACGAAAACCCCACATCAGGGCAAAGGGCCGCTCGGTCCTCACCTGAATTCCAAGGAGACCTGACGAATGCGCGACCCCTATGAGGTCCTGGGGGTGCAGCGGGGTGCCAGTTCTGCGGCGATCAAGAGCGCGTTCCGCAAGCTCGCCAAGAAGCACCATCCCGATGCCAACAAGGGCGACCCGAAAGCGGCCGACCGCTTTGCCGAATTGAACACTGCGAATGAAATCCTTGGCGACGAGGACAAGCGCAAGCAGTTCGATCGCGGCGAGATCGACGCCGAGGGCAAACCGAAGTTTCAGAGTTTTGAAAGCGGCTTCCCCGGAGGCGGCGGCGGACGCCGCGCGGGTGCGGGTGGCTTCGAATACTCGTTCCGCACCGGCGGAAATCCCGGCGGGCCGGGCGCGGGCGGTTATGCCAGCGGCGGTGCGTTTGAAGACATTCTCAAGAGCATGTTCGGCGGTCAGGCCGGCGCAGGAATGGGAGGCGGTTCCGGCGGTCCGCGCGGTGGCGCGGGCACGTTCGAGTACGACGCCCCGTTTGCGGCCGATCTCGATCTCAACGTCACCATGAGCGTTGCGCTCGAGGAGGCGGTGCAGGGCGCGACGCGGCGTGTGCGGCTGCCGACCGGCAAGGAACTGAACGTCAAGATTCCGGCGGGCGTCACGGCCGGCCAGCAGATCCGTCTCAAGGGACAGGGCGAAACCGCGCCCGGTCATCGCCCTGGCGACGTGCTGATCACCGTGAACATCGCGCCGCATCCGTACTTCAAGGTTGATGGCAACGATCTGCGGCTCGAACTGCCGATCACGCTGTATGAAGCCGTGCTCGGCGCCAAGGTGCGGGTGCCGACGCTCGACGGCGCAGTGCAGCTGTCGATTCCGAAGAACACGTCATCGGGCCGCACGTTCCGCCTCAAGGGCAAGGGCATGCCGATCAAGGGCGTTTCGGGAGCGGACGGTGCGGGCGATCTATTCGCGACCACGCGCATCGTCCTGCCGGACGCCAACGACGCGGAGCTTGAAGCGCTGATGGAAAAATGGCGCGCCGAGCATCCGGCGAATCCGCGCAGCGATTTCGAGTGAGGGTGTCGCTTCACTCCCTACAGTTGCTCGCACTCGACATGCTGCTCGCGTGATCTCTCTCCGGTCGTCTCCGCGCAAGCGGGGACCCATACTTCCTAAGCTCTCGATTTGAGGGGATGCTGGAGCGATCTTCTTGCTGCTATCACGATACTCGGTGGTTATGGGTCCCCGCTTGCGCGGGGACGACGATTGAGTGCGATGCGATAGCGTGCGTCACTTCGACTTCCGAATTCAATTTTCAAACAGCGTGCGCGCGTGGGATTTGCCCCATTCGCGCCAGCGAAAGACGCGCGTCATCGCTCCCGCGCATGAACGCGCGAGGTGGGCTTTCAATCGCGCCCCCTCGCAACAACGAGGGGCATGGAGCGCCGCGCGGCGCAAATGTGTTGTTTCGCTTCCCGTGCGAAGGGAAGCGCGTCGCCTCACGGCGCTCCATCAGCGGCGATTTTGGGCGAGGGGAGCGTGCTTCCGGGACAGGACAAGCGCGACACGCGCCCCGATCCGGCTGGCTTTCGCCGGCCTTCATCCTGTCCGCGTCCAGCTCTCGATGAGCAGAGCCACATAGTTGGCCCGGACGCTGACCCCAGCCTCCCGGACGGCGTGTGTGCGAGACACGCGCGCGGGCGCCGCATCCTGCTCCGCTTCAAAAGCGCCCTCGAGAAGCGCCCCTCACGAACAGGACAATAGGAATATAATCATATACTGTTGCTTTGTCAAATCTGCCGGCTGGCTGCGGGAAAGTTCCGTTGTGGAATGATATTTACAAGTGGTGGCAATCGGGGGGCGGAATACCCATATGTTGATCATGACCAGCAAATCGCAGACCAAGCCGCAAACTCCCGAACAACTGGCCCGCCTCGAAAAGCAGCGTCTGGCCAAGATCGAGGGCGCACAGGCTCTCGCCCAGGTCGACAAGGAATATGTCGACGTCCGCAGGAACATGGAGCGCCTGAAGGCGCTGCGGCTGGCGAAGGAGGCGCACGACGCCGCCAATCCGCCACCGGTGGAGCCGAAAAAGAAAAAGGCCGCTCCGAAGAAGCTGGCCATCGTCAAGGCAACCGAGCCGGAAGCCGTCACCGGCGAATAAAGCCGAATCACGTCGACCGGTCGTAACATCGCATCCATGGGTAACTCACATGGCCACTCGCGATGGATCGGTGTCGCTTGTCTTGGGATCACAGCGTTAGGGTGGGGCCTGAACTGGCCTTTCATGAAGCTGTTGCTGCGCGAATTGCCGCCGTTGTCCGCGCGCGGACTGGCGGGCGTCACTGCATCTCTCATTCTGGCAATTGTCGCGCTGGGCCGTCATGAGCGATTGAGCGTGCCGCGCGAAGCCATCCCGTGTCTGCTGTTCGCGACATTCACCAATGTCATTGCCTGGATGGGCTTTGGCACCGTCGCCATGAAATGGGTCAGCGTGAGCGAAGGCGCGCTGCTGGCTTACACGATGCCGATCTGGGCGACGCTGTTTGCATGGCCGCTGCTGGGAATGCGGCCGACGCTTCGCAATGTTGTCTCCCTGTGTCTCGGAATCATCGGGATCGTGATCCTGTTCGGCGGGGAAGGATTCACTTTCACTTATGAGAAGCTGGCCGGCGCCTCGCTGGCGCTCTCGGCTGCAATCCTTTTTGCACTCGGCAATGTCATCAATCGCGCGCCGATACCGGTGCCGCCGGTTGCGCTTGTGGCATGGCAGGTCGGGCTCGGTTGCCTTGCGATGCTCATCTTCGGCCTGTTGTTCGAGATACCGGATTTTCAGACGGTGTCGTTCACAGGCTGGGCGCTGATCGTCTACATGACGATCATTCCGATGGGTGTGTGTTACCTCACCTGGTTCGAAACCTTGCGCCGCCTGCCTCCTGCGACCGCATCCACCGGCATGTTGCTGGTTCCCGTCATCGGCGTGGTGTCCGCCGCTGTGATGGTGGGCGAACCACTCGGGATCAAGGAAGTGCTGGCGATGGCGTTCACGCTGGGCGGTGTCACACTGGCGCTGCAGCGGGCTTGATCGCTGATATGCGGATATTTCCCCGTGTCACACGGCCTGCGGCGATGGCGATGCTGCATGTGAGCTATCGGCATGCTATCACTCGGCGCCAGTGGTTAGAGTATTTTACCGCAAAGGAACAACTTGTTACTTGAACTTGGAATTGTCGCCGTTCTCATTGTCATCAACGGCCTGCTCGCGATGTCGGAGCTTGCCATTGTGTCTTCCCGCCCGGCGCGGTTAACCGGCCTGGTTGAAAAGGGTGTGAGCGGATCGCGGCGTGCGCTCGCTTTGGCATCCGATCCCGGAAAATTTCTCTCCACCGTCCAGATCGGCATCACGCTCGTTGGCGTGCTCTCGGGTGCGTTCTCCGGTGCGACGCTCGGCGCGCGCCTGTCCGCGTGGCTGATGAGTGCCGGATGGTCGCAAGGCGTCGCCGATGCAGTTGGTGTCGGCGTCGTCGTCACGCTGATCACATATGCCTCACTCATCGTCGGTGAACTCGTGCCGAAGCAGATCGCGCTGCGCGATCCGGAAGCGGTGGCCGTGAAGGTCGCGCCGGCCATGGTCGTGCTTGCGAAGGTGTCGCTGCCGCTGGTGTGGGTTCTCGATCGCTCGGGCAAGGCCCTGCTCTGGATGCTCGGCCATCGCGGCGACGCCGAGGAGAAAGTGAGCGAAGAGGAAATTCATACGCTCGTGGTGGAAGCGGAGAATGCCGGGGTGCTCGAACCCGGCGAGAAGGAAATGATCGCAGGCGTGATGCGGCTCGGCGATCTTCCGGTCGGTGCGGTGATGACGCCGCGCCATGAGGTCGCCATGATCAACCTGTCGGAGCCGCCCGAAGCGATCCGCTTCGCGTTCAAGCAAAGTTCGCACTCCCGCCTGCCGGTGTTCGACGGCGAGGAAACGCTCGGCATCGTACAGGCCAAGGATATGCTGGATGCGTATCTTTCGGGCAAGGAGCCCGACATTCGCGACCTGATCCGGGAAGCGCCGGTGATTCCGGAAACCGTCGACGCGCGCGACGTGGTCGCGATTCTTCGCGACTCTCCGGTTCACATGGGACTGGTGCACGACGAGTACGGCACGTTTCAGGGCGTCGTCACCAGCGCCGACATTCTCGAATCCATCGTCGGCAGCTTTCACACCGAGGAGGGACCGGCCGAACCGGCTTTCGTCAAGCGCGACGACGGCTCGTATCTCGTCTCGGGATGGATGCCGGCGCTGGAGTTCGCGCGCCTGCTCGACATTGCGTTGCCCGCATCGCGCCCCTACCAGACATGCGCCGGTTACCTGCTCGAAAAATTCGGCGCGATTCCGTCGGTGGGCCAGGGCATCAGCGCGGATGGCTGGCGGTTCGAGGTGGTCGATCTCGACGCTCGCCGCATCGACAAGGTGCTGGCCAGCAAGGAATAAGGAGAAGCGCGTCATTGCGAGCCACCGGGTCGGCGCAGAGCGCCGCCCGATGACAGGCTACGCGAAGCAATCCAGAAGTAATACGCTAGACTGGATTGCTTCGTCGCAAGTGCTCCTCGCAATGACGGCTTTCTATGACAGTCGCTTGCTGGTTACAGTCCGGCCTTCTCGTTCTGGTCGTAGACCATCTGCGCGACCTGCGTGAGGCGGTCGCGGTCGGCGCTTCCGCTCACCACATAACCGACGCCGCGATCGGCCCAGAACAACGCGCCGTTGCCGCCGTTGCTGGCGTAGCGCATCTGCGTCGTTTCGGTCTTGGCGCGCGATGCATAGATCGTAAACCGTTCGCCTGACGCGGTCTCATACATCAGGAACGCGGCAGGACCGGTCGGGCCGGGCAGCAGCCGCCCGCCGACCAGCTTCAGTCCGGTCGCATCGAGTTCGGGCGCACGAACCTCGTAACCGCAGCGCTTCGACAGCCACTGCTGAAGATGCGCACGCTCGCTGCCCGCCACTTCCACCGGATGGCGCACCTCGACCACATAAAGCTTGTGCGCATCGAGCGCGTCGCCGGTGAAGTGCGCGAATGTCGATGTCGTTGTGTTCGTGCCGCGGGCAACCCAGCCGACGCCGCCGCCAACGGCGAACGCCAGCAGGAACGCGGCGATGGCGCCCATCATCCAGCGGCGCGGCGGCCGCGACAACTGATCGACCGAGAGGCGAGGCGGCACCGGCTCGTCCGCAACCGCAGCGTATTTCGCATGCAGCGCGTCGCTCATCGTGCGCCATGATGTCACCCGCGCCGCGTCGTCGGGATGAGCCGCGAGCC
Organism: Afipia birgiae 34632; assembly: GCF_000308295.2. Lineage (GTDB taxonomy): Bacteria > Pseudomonadota > Alphaproteobacteria > Rhizobiales > Xanthobacteraceae > Afipia > Afipia birgiae. The sequence continues at coordinate 574,017 of NZ_HG326654.1, read as the reverse complement.
ACGCCTCGACCGCCACGCGCCGCTCCGCGGGGAGTTCGTTGTCCACGTAGGCGTGAAGCTCGTCCTCGGTGACGGGAATGTTGTGGTCGTCGGTCATTGGCGGTGTCTCTCGTCTTCAGTATCTTGCGGCAGCACTGGCATCATGTTCGCGCATAAGTGGGGTGGAGGTTACGCAAGGTACAGAGTTTACCTCCACCCCGCGCGCCGATCGCATGGCGTTCAGCGCGCCACCCTCTCCAGACGGGAGAGGGAGAAGAAAGCGGGTCTCCCCATTCATCGCGCATCAAGTCCATTTCGCTCGTCCCCTGTCGTGTCTCACTTCACTCGCCGTAGCGCCGGGCGTTCGCCCTCGATGACGGCCCTTACGTGTGCCCGCGCACGGGCGAGCCGCGACATCACCGTGCCGATCGGCACACCCTGAATGTCGGCAACGTCGCGGTAACTCAGACCTTCCAGCACCACCAGCAGCAGAACCGCGCGCTGGTCTTCTGCCAGCGTGGCGAGCGCGCGGGAAATGTCGCGGCCTTCGGCCTCGGTGCCGGAGGCGTCGGCGGTGGTGTCGTGCAATTCCATCATCGCCGGCTGCCGCGCCAGCGAGCGGCGGCGGTTGCGGTTCAGGTTGGTCAGGATCGTGTAAAGCCAGGCGCGCAGATCACCGCCCAGGAACAGCTTCTCCGAGCGCAGCGCCCGCACCAGCGTGTCCTGCACCAGATCATCGGCAATGTCCGAATCCCGCGCCAGCGCGCGAGCGTAGCGCCGCAGGGCCGGGATCATGGTCTCGACGCTATGGCGGAAATCGTTGCTCATCCAGGGCCCGTGCGGTGCGGCGGCGCATTTGCCGTTCTACTCTGAAAAACACCGCAAACAGGGGAGTATTCCGGCGGTTTTGCCCGTTATGGTTAGGGCTGGGCCGCTTGTCCGGCTTGAACGGCCTTGGAGCCTATGTCATGAGGGGCGTCCCTTCACGCGACAATCTGGACTTGGTTTGATGGCTGAAAATATGGGCCTGATGCGCGGCAAGCGCGGCGTTATCCTCGGTGTGGCGAACAACCGCTCGATTGCCTACGGGATCGCGAAATCGTGCCGCGATCAGGGCGCGGAACTCGCGTTCACCTGGCAGGGCGATGCGCTGAAAAAGCGCGTTGAGCCGCTGGCGAAGGAACTCGGCGCGATCACGCTCGGCCATTGCGACGTCACCGATCCGGCGACCATCGACGCGGTGTTCGCGGAAGTGAAGAAGCAGTGGGGCAAGATCGATTTCGTCGTCCACGCCATTGCGTTCGCGGACAAGGATCAGCTCGACGGCCGCTATCTCGAGACCACGCAGGAGAACTTCACCAACTCCATGCTGATCTCGTGCTACTCGCTGACCGCGATCACCCAGCGCGCCGAACACCTGATGACCGACGGCGGCTCGATCCTGACGCTGTCCTATTACGGCGCGGAAAAGTGGATGCCGCATTACAACGTGATGGGCGTCGCCAAGGCCGCGCTGGAAGCCAGCGTGCGCTATCTCGCAGCCGACCTCGGCGAGAAGAACATCCGCGTCAACGCCATCTCGGCGGGACCGATCAAAACGCTCGCGGCATCGGGCATCGGCGATTTTCGTTACATCCTGAAGTGGAACGAGGCCAACGCGCCGCTGCGCCGCAACGTGACGCAGGAAGAGGTTGGCGACAGCGCGATGTATCTGCTGTCCGACCTGTCGCGCGGCGTCACCGGCGAGGTGCATCACGTCGATTCCGGCTATCACGTCACCGGCATGAAGCGCCCCGAGGCGCCGGACATCTCGCTGGGCGGCAAGGACTAAAAGACCGTCGTCATTGCGAGCGAAGCGAAGCAACCCAGACTGCAAAAAACTGGATTGCTTCGTCGCTGACGCTCCTCGCAATGACGGCTTGAATTCAGGGCTTTCATTCCATGCCATCTCCCACCGTTTACTTCGTCCGTCACGGCCAGACCGAATGGAATGCCGCGGGCCGCTTTCAGGGCACGCAGGACATTCCGCTGAACGATCTGGGCAAGGAGCAGGCGATCCGCTCCGGCGAGCTGCTGGTCGATATCCTCGCGCGCGACTCCCATATCCCGGCGAAGATGCCGTTCGTGTCGTCACCGCTCGGCCGCGCGCGCAACACGATGGAGTTGCTGCGCGCCGCGCTCGGCGTGCCGCCGCATGACTATGAACTCGACGATCGGCTGCGCGAGATCGGCTACGGCCACTGGGAAGGCTCGACCTTGCCGCAGATGGAGTTGTCGCATCCCGAGGTCTTCGCGGAGCGCCAGATCGACAAGTGGGGCGTGCCGCCGCCGGGCGGCGAGAGCTATGCCTCGGTCACCATCCGCATGCGTGACTGGTACGACTCGCTGATTCAGGACACGGTGGCGGTGTCCCATGGCGGCTCGATGCGGGCGCTGCTGGTGGCGCTCGATGTCGAGACGCCGGTCGGCGCGGCGGAGCTGACCGTCGAGCAGGGCGTGGTCTATGTTTTTGCGGGCGGGCAGGTCACGAAACATAGTTAATGCTTCCTTAACGTGACACTTTAAGCGCCTCGCATTTGACCCTAACGGGGCCGCGCGTTACGACTTTACGTCAATTGTCGCGAATAGGGCCCCAGCGGCCCATCGGGTATTTTCCTATGTCCTTCAACACCTTCGGCCACATGTTTCGCGTCACGACCTTCGGCGAAAGCCATGGGCCTGCGCTGGGCTGCGTGGTCGACGGCTGCCCGCCGCAGATCCCGCTGACGGTTGAAGAGATTCAACTGGATCTTGATCGCCGCCGGCCCGGCCAGTCGCGGTTCACGACCCAGCGGCAGGAAGCCGATCAGGTCAAAATCCTGTCCGGCGTGATGGACACCGACAAGGGCCAGGTCACCACCGGCACGCCGATCGCGCTGATGATCGAGAACACCGACCAGCGCTCGAAGGACTATTCCGAGATCAAGGACAAGTTTCGTCCGGGGCACGCCGACTTCACCTATGAGGCGAAGTACGGCCTGCGCGACTATCGCGGCGGAGGGCGCTCATCAGCGCGCGAGACCGCGGCGCGTGTCGCGGCTGGTGCCGTTGCGCGCAAGATCATGCCCGACGTGAAGGTGCGCGGTGCGCTGGTGCAGATGGGTCCGCACAAGGTCGATCGCGCGGCATGGGATTGGGATGAGGTCGGCCGCAATCCATTTTTCTGTCCCGACAAGGCCAAGGCCGAATTCTTCGCTGAGTATCTCGACGACATCCGCAAGCGTGGTTCATCCATCGGCGCGGTGATCGAGGTTGTTGCCGAGGGCGTGCCGGCCGGACTGGGCGCTCCAATCTATGGCAAGCTCGACAGCGATCTCGCGCTGGCGCTGATGAGCATCAACGCGGTGAAGGGCGTCGAGATCGGCGCCGGCTTTGGCGCGGCCGAACTGCACGGCGAGGACAACGCCGACGAGATGCGCATGGGCAATAACGGTCCGGTGTTTCTGTCCAACCATGCCGGCGGCATTCTCGGCGGCATCTCGACCGGGCAGCCGGTGGTGGCGCGCTTTGCCGTGAAGCCGACATCGTCGATCCTGACGCCTCGCCGCACCATCGACAAGTCCGGTGCGGACACCGACATCATGACCAAGGGCCGCCACGATCCCTGTGTCGGCATCCGCGCGGTGCCGGTGGGCGAGGCGATGATGGCCTGCGTGATCGCCGATCACCTGCTGCGTCATCGCGGACAGGTCGGCAGCTAATTGTCTCGATAGGATTGCTTCAGTCCGTACGTCAGGACGAGCAGGGTAATCCACAGCCGCAACATCGCGAAGCTGAAGATAAACACGAAGAAGATAAGGTTTTTGACGAAGTGGCCGTGCGGCGCCGATTGCCCGTAAATCCAGATCGCATGGCGCACCAGTCCCTGGACGAAGCCTAGTCCGATATAGATTGCGCCAAGTATAACAATAGTGGCGCCGATCCAGACAAAACGTCGTCCCAGTTCTTTCACCGCGGAGAAGAAGCTGACGGCGCCGTTGTTCGCGTCCGCGCCGACGATCATCAGCAGCACCAGGGCGGCTACCGTGGCGCTCCAAAATTTACCGATCACCGTGAACTGGTCGAATGCCATGCCGTCGACGCCGAGCATCATGTTCGGTGCGAATGTTTTGTATCCGGCGAAGAGAACGGCGGTCGCTGCAGCCAGCATCAGCAAAATGATCCGGCCGAGGACGCCGCGCGACAACTTGAACTGTTCAAGGAAGGTCAGCGCGCCGAGGCCGGTTTGACCGTCTGCGAGCTCAATCGACCGCTGTGCCACCAGCACGAATGCGAGCAAAACGGAGATGTTCGCCACGATGATCGCGGGCAATGCGACCGGGCCCCCGCCATAGGCGAGGACACGCATGGCGGCGGCGAGCACCAGCCACGGCAGGGCTTCGAGAAAGCGAAACGGTCCGAACGAGGTGTTCGGGCGGGTCAGATGCTCGCGGCGAAGGGCAATGGTCATCCGGCCAGCTAAGCATCAGATGCTCGCGGCGAAGGGCAATGGTCATCCGGCCAGCTAAGCCAGACGCTGATGAACAGCCGGTAGGGACGAAGACTAAAATTGAGGAGAAAGTGCCGTTCAGGTCGAGCTGCCATCGTGGTATGCGGCTGGCGTCAGGTGACCGCCGCGGGCAGGTTGGTGCGTAGTCCGGCTCTTTCCGAACACAACTTCGTGCGGGCCAAGCTCCGGGGAAATAAACCCGGGTGAGCGGCGTTATGACAATGCGGGGGCTCATCCGGGAGGAGTGAGCCATGTTCAGAAAATTCATGATCGGTGTTGCGACGCTCGCGGCGCTTGCTGCGTTGTCTCCTGTTGATGCGTTCGCGCGTGGCGGCGGAGGTGGTCACGGCGGCGGCGGAGGTGGTCACGGCGGCGGCGGGTTCCATGGCGGTGGCGGCGGGGGATTCCACGGCGGCGGTTTCCACGGCGGTGGCGGCGGATTCCGAGGCGGGGCGATATCCGGCGGGGGTTTCCGTGGAGGCAGCTTCGCGGCTGTGCAGGGCGGTGGAATGCGCATGGGCGGCGGATTTAGCGGCGCCCGGGTTGCGGCCATGTCCGGCGCTGGCGGTTGGCACGGTGGATGGCACGGCGGGAGATTCCACGGCGGGCATTTCCACCATCACCGCCATTTCCGGAATTTCTTCGCGGTCGGCTTCGGCGCGCCGTACTATTACGACAACTATTACTACGCCGGTTATCCGTATGACGATTGCTACCAGACCATGCGGGTTCCCACCCGCTATGGATGGCGCTGGCGACAAGTGTATGTCTGCAGCTGACGCTGACAGTGGCCGGGTCTGAATCCGGACGCGACACCATTACTGCGAGCAGGATCGGCTCGTCGCAAGTTTCGTTCTCGGTCGAGGTCGTGACCCGCGCCGGACTGGAGTCCTGCGCGGTGTGGCGATCCATGTTCGCGGGCGAGCGAAAGGATCATCGCTATTACGAGATCGTCGAGGATGCGCTACCTGACAATTTCGAGTACCGCTACTTTGCGATCCGCGACGGCGGCGGCCGGATCCGGGCGGTCCAGCCGTTCTTCCTGATCGATCAGGATATCGTCGAAGGCGTCACACCTGTCTATGTGCGCTGGGTGTCGCTCGTCCGCCGCGTGTATCCGCGCTTTCTCAAGCTGCGAACCTTGATGGTGGGGTGTTCCGCAGGTGAAGGACATCTTGCCTGTGCCGACGACCTGCCAGCCACAGCCACTGCGGAATTGCTGTCGCGCGATATCGTCAAACATGCGCGGGCGCTCGGCGCGGATCTCATCGTTCTGAAAGAGTTTCCGGCCTGTTACCGTGAAGCCCTCGAATGCTTTGTGAGGGCCGGATTTGCCCGCGCCCCGTTCATGCCGATGACGAAGCTCAACATCGACTATGACAGCTTCGATGCCTACATCTCGACGGCCTTGAGCGGCAACGCACGCCGGCACCTCCGCAAGAATCTCAGGGCAACGGCGGGCGAGCGCATTCGTATGAGCGTCACGGATGACGTCACCGGTCTGATCGATGAAATTTACCCGCTCTATCTGCAAGTGTACGAACGCTCGAAGCTCCACTTCGAAAAGCTCACCAAGGACTACTTCCGCCAGTTAAGCGTGCGAATGAAGGACAAGGTCCGCTTTCTGCTCTGGCACAGGGGCAACAGGCTGGCCGCCTTTGGCATGTACATGATTCAGGGGGACCAGTTGTTCTCCGAATATCTGGGCTTCGATTATGCCGTCGCGCTCGATCTGCACCTCTATCACTACATGGTCCGGGACGTGACGACATGGGCAATCGAGCGCCGATTCAAATGGATCCGCAGCAGCAGCCTCAATTACGATCCGAAGCTCCACTTCGGACATCAGCTTGACCCGATCGATCTCTATGTGCGTCATGTCTCGCCGATGGTGAATCCGGTCATGAAGGTGGCCCTGCGGTGGCTACAGCCGGTCCGTTATGACGCAACACTGAAGAAGTTCCGGAATTATCGCGATCTGTGGTGAACGCGGACTCACTGATCTTGACCGGACACCGCCTGTCGTCGCAAAACGGGCCCTATGCAGGCTGTAAACCTTCAGAGCGTCGCGGACTGGCTGATCAACGGAGCGCAGTCGGCAAGGCGCGTCGATGAATTCATGATCGAGACATGCGAACGCATGGTCGATTGCGGAATACCCTTGTCACGCGTCGGCGTGTTCGTCACCACGCTCCATCCCAACATGGTCGGCCGCAATTTCATCTGGCGTCGCGGCTCCGGCGTGACCATGGGCAGTATGGCCTACGGATCCGAGGAGTCCGACGACTACCTCTCTAGTCCGCTTGCCACAGTGTTCGAGCAGGGACTGGAAGTGCGGCGCCGGTTGCTCGACGAGAAGGTCGGCAACTCGCCGTTTTTCGCAGAGATGCGCGCCGGCGGCGCGACTGATTACATCGCGCTCCCGCTTCACATGTCCGACGGCGAAACTCATGCGTCGAGCTGGATGACGAAGCACGCCGAGGGCTTCAGCGATGCCCAGATCGACGGCATGCGCTCGCTGATGCCGGTCCTGACGCGCATGATCGAGATCTGGCTGCTGCGCCGGACGGCGGCCGGCCTGCTCGACAATTATGTCGGGGCGCGGGCGGGAGCACGCATTCTCGCCGGACAGATCCGCCGCGGCCATACCGAGTCCATGCAGGCCGCGATCTGGCTTTCGGATTTGCGCGGCTTCACGCCGCTGTCGGACCGGCTGTCGTCCGAAGCCGTGGTCGATGTGCTCAACACCTACTTCGACTGTCAGGTGCCGGCGATCCTGGACCATGGCGGGGAAGTCCTGAAGTTCATGGGCGACGGCCTGCTTGCGGTGTTTCCGATCAACGACAAGGAAGGCGATACGGAAACGGTTTGCCGGCGTGCGCTGGAAGCTGCCCGCGCATGCCGCGCCAGTGTGGCGGCGATGTCCTACGCCTATGAACGCGAAACCCTCAATGACTTCCGCTTCGGGCTGGCGCTGCATGTCGGCAAGGTGCTGTACGGCAATATCGGCGGCGGCGACCGTCTCGATTTCACCTGCATCGGGCCGGCGGTGAATCTGGCCGCCCGCATCGAGAAGATCGCCGGACGCCTCAACCGCACCGTGCTGGCATCCACCGAATTCGCCAGCCATGTCGATGCGGGATGGACCGACCTCGGCCTGTTCTCGGTGGCAGGATTTTCTGCCGCCGAGCGTGTGTACGGTCTGGCGGACGAGATGCCTGCTTTGAGCGGATCGCAGCAGCCAGAGTCCAGCCCAAACTAGCGCCGACGGTTCGGCAAGCCATCGTCCCCCAAAAAAAATCGGCGGCCGTGATGGCCGCCGATTTCGAGTGCTCGTTTTGTGAGCGCTTAGGCAGCGCGCACGTTGGTGAGGAATTTCTCGACCTCGATCTTGAGGCGGTTGCTGTCGGTGGACAGCATCTGCGCTGCGGAGAGAACCTGACCGGAGGCGGCCCCGGTTTCGCCCGCACCCCGGCTGACGTCGGTGATGCTGGTGGCGACCTCGCCGCTCAGCGACGCGGCCTGCTGGACGTTGCGCGCGATTTCCTGCGTCGCCGCGCCCTGTTCCTCTACCGCCGCCGCGATGGTCGACGAGATTTCGGAAATCAGGGTGATGGTCTTGCCGATCTCCTTGATGGTCGAAACCGATTCCTGCGTTGCGGTCTGCATGCCTGCGACCTGGGCGCTGATTTCGTCGGTGGCCTTGGCGGTCTGGGCGGCGAGAGCCTTGACCTCAGAAGCAACCACCGCGAAGCCACGGCCGGCCTCGCCGGCGCGCGCCGCCTCGATGGTGGCGTTGAGCGCGAGCAGGTTGGTCTGCTCGGCCACTGCTGTGATCAGCTTGACCACGTCGCCGATGCGGGCGGCAGCCTGCGACAGTTCGGTGATGCTGGTGTCGGTCTTCTGGGCCTGACGCACGGCCTCAGAGGCGATGCGGCTGGATTCCTGGACCTGACGGCCGATCTCGCCAACGGAGGAGGTGATTTCCTCGGTGGCGACGGCGACCGACTGGACGTTGCTGGAGACTTCCTGCGATGCGGCAGCGGCTTCACCGGAGGTCTTGCCGGTGATTTCGGCGGTGGAAGTCAGCGTGTTCGCGGCAGCTTCGAGTTCGGTCGAGGACGAGGACAGCGAACCAACCAGTTCGCCGATCAGCTTTTCGAAGTCGCGGGTGATGCTGTCGACCCGCTGGCCGCGCGCGATCTTGGCGTCGGCATCGGCTGCGGCTGCCTCGTCGGCAGCCTTCTTGGCGATCAGGGCTTCCTTGAAGACCTGCAACGTGTCGGCCATGGTCCCGATTTCGGTCTTCTCGCCCTGATGCGGCACGTTGGCGGAGAGGTCGCCTTCGCCGAGCGCCTTCATCGGCGTCACGATCGAGGCGATGCCGCGCGACACGTCGCGCACGAGGTAGAAGCCGACAAGAACACCGATCAGGATAGCGGCGCCGAGCATGATCGCCACCGTCATAAACGCTGTGTTGTAGTTGTTTGTCGCTTCCAGACCGGCGGTGTCGGCGCCCTTGTTGTTGAGGTCGATGTCCTTCTTCAGAATGTTGTCGGCCTTGATGCCGATCAGGTTGACCGTGATCGTGTTCAGGTCATGCGCCTCGGTTGGCATTTTGCCGGCCGCCTTGCGCGACAGGGCCATGACTTCCAGCGTGCCCTTCCTGTATTCATCCCATACCTGCGTCCACTCGGCATACAGCGCGCGCTCTTCCGGCGACGTGATCATTTTCTCATAGGCCAGCCGGACCTTCTGGTTGTTCTCGACCACAGTTTCCAGGGTCTTTTCCTGCGCCAGCTTCTCTTCAATCAGTTCCGACAGCATGTGCTCGCGGATCACGTTGCGGTAGGTGATGACGCCGGCGCGCAGTTCGCCAAGGACGCGAACGCTGGGCATCCAGTTGGTCTGAATGTCGACGGCGTTGGCGTTAATGGCCTGCATCTGGCGGATGGCGAAGAGGCCCATGCCGGACATCGCGACGAGCAGAACCGCGAGTACGATGATGATTTTGTTACGGATCGAAAGCTTCGAGAGCATTGGCTGGTTATCCTTTGGGTTCTTCTAACCCGTTGCGAAGGCGGCAGGACTTGACGATGCGAGTCAGTGGTAACGATCAAACGCCGAAGCATTTTCGCAACGACATAACGGCCGCACTTTCGACATTTTGAGTGAAATGTTCGTAAAATTTTACCGGCGTCGATGCGCAGAAGCTGCGTTTGTTCGTTATGTTTTTGCCGATCCACTCTGCGGAATGCGCATGAGTCTTCCTGAAGCAGCAAAAAGCCGGCGATGCTTTCGCGCCGCCGGCTTCGAAAATGTTCGCTAGGCGAATCGCGTCAGGCGGCGCGGATCGTCGTGAGGAAGTTGCGCACTTCCATCTGCAGGTGATTGCTTTCCTTCGACAGCGACTGTGCTGCGGAGAGCACCTGCGCCGAAGCCGCACCGGTCTCGCCGTTGCTGCGATCCACGTCGGTGATGTTGGTCGCGACGCGCATGCTGAGCTCGGCGGCCTGTTGCACGTTGCGTGCGATTTCCTGCGTCGCGGCGCCCTGTTCTTCCACTGCCGCCGCGATCGTCGATGAGATTTCCGACATCAGGTTGATGGTGGCGCTGATCTCCTTGATCGTGACCACGGAATCGCCGGTGGCGATCTGCATGTCGGAAATCTGCGCGGTGATCTCGTCGGTAGCCTTGGCGGTCTGGGCCGCCAGCGCCTTGACCTCGGAGGCGACCACCGCGAAGCCGCGGCCAGCTTCGCCTGCGCGTGCGGCCTCGATGGTGGCGTTGAGCGCAAGCAGGTTGGTCTGATCGGCGATGGCGGTGATGAGTTTCACAACGTCGCCGATGCGGTTGGCGGCCTGCGACAGCTCGGCGATGCTGGAGTCGGTCTTCTCGGCCTGCTGGACGGCGACCTGGGCGACGCGGCTGGATTCGAGCACCTGGCGGCCGATTTCCTTGACCGAGGAGGTGATTTCCTCGGTAGCGGTGGCGGTGGACTGGATGCTTTCCGATACATCATGCGAGGCGTCGGCCGCGGCGCTGGAGAGCTGTCGGGTATTATCGGCGGCGTTGGTCAGGGTGCTGGCGGTGGCTTCCATTTCGGTGGAGGCCGACGAGAGCGAACTGATCAGTTCGCCGATCATGCCTTCGAAGTTGCCGGTGGCCTTGTCCAGCATTTCGGCGCGGCGCATCTTGACGCCGGCTTCGGCGGCGGCGGCTTCGTCGGCAGCCTTCTTGGCGATCATGGCGTCCTTGAACACCTGCACGGTATCGGCGATCTGGCCGATCTCGGTGCTCTCGCCCTGATGGGGAACCTCTGTGGTGAGATCGCCGGTGGCCAGGGCGCGCATCGGGGTCAGGACCGAGCCGATCCCGCGGGCGACATCGCGCACGATCAGCACGGCGGCGCAAAGCCCGGCCAGCACCATTGCGACCAGAGCCACGAGGACGATGCGGAACGCCGCGTCATAGGCGTTCTCGGCCTTCTGACCGGAAGCCGCGGCGCCGTTGTCGTTCAGCTCGACGAGCTTGGTCAGCACGGCATCCATGCTGCGGCCGGCGATGGTCGCGCGCTGGGCATTGACGGCCCGGGCCTGCGCGGTTTCGCGCTTGCGGGCATGGGCGATGACTTCGTCGGCGGCTTCGCGGAAGGTCTTCCAGGTCGCCGACAATTCCTTGTAAAGGGCGGCTTCCTGCGGCGAGGAAATCAGCGGCTCATAGGCCTTGTTCGCGGTGTCGTAATCCTTGGCGCGGGCATCGAGATTGCGCTGGATGTCGGCCATGAATTTCTCGTCCGGCTCGGTCAGGTAGTCCCGCAGCACCGCCCGGTAGCGCGCCGACTGGGTGCGCAATTCGCCGACCAGGCGAACGCTCGGCAGCCAGCTATTTTTGATGACCTGCGCGGAAGCATTGATGGACCGCATTTCCACGATGGCGAAAAGGCCCATGGCGGTGAGAGCAACGAGCAGGATGGAGACGAGGGCGATAAGCTTGGTTCTAATGGAGAGCCGGGAAAGCATGAAACGGTCCTTTTAAGGTCCTTCTGACCCGTTCAAGAAAACTCGGGACAAATCCAAACGCTGGCGCTTGGCCGTCGAAATGATTTCGACGCCTGAGAAGGCGTGGCGGTGTTGGCAATTTCCAGTCGGCGGCCTGTCTTCCAGACGGGCCGTCCGCTCGGCAAACGTAAATAAATTCCGTGAAATGTTGGTAAATGCCTCCGGATCAGGCAGCCGGCCCCGAAAAAGGCCGTGAATGGGGTTGCTGTGTACAGCAGGGCGCGGTTCCGGGTTCCAGCTTTCCGGTTCGGGTCGGCCGTGCCACCATGACGACCTGAACGACGGGAGGTCCGCCATGCGCTGGTGTGTCTCGATCGGAGCAGTGCTTGTGGCGGGGGTGATCGCCGGCGGGGATGTCCCCGGCGTGGCGGCACCGGCCACAACGCCTTCGCCCGTGCCGGCCGCAACTGAGGCCAAGGTCGATGTCGAACTGATCCTCGCGGTCGACGTCTCCTATTCCATGGACATGGACGAACTGGCGCTTCAACGCGAAGGCTATGCGCTTGCGGTCACCTCCAAGGAATTTTTGCAGGCGCTGAAGACCGGACCGACCGGCAAGGTCGCGGTGACGTATTTCGAATGGGCGGCGGCGAACGACCAGAAGATCGTCGTGCCATGGCGCGTGATCGACGGCCCGGAATCGGCCGGCGCGCTGGCCGAGGAAATCCTCAAAGCGCCGCTACGCCGCGCCTCGCGCACCTCGATCTCGGGCGCGATCAATTTCGCCATGCCGCTGTTCGAAGCCAACGAATATCAGGGGCTGCGCCGGGTGATCGACATTTCGGGCGACGGACCGAACAACAACGGCGAGCCGGTGACGGTGGCGCGTGATGCCGCGCTGGCCAAGGGCATCACCATCAACGGCCTGCCGATCATGTCCAAGGAAACCAACTACGCGACGATGGATATCGAGAATCTCGACATCTATTACGAGGACTGTGTGATCGGCGGTGCGGGTTCGTTCGTGGTGCCGATCAAGACCAGGGAGAAGTTCAAGGAAGCGATCCGGACCAAACTGGTGCTCGAAGTCGCGCATCGGGTGCCCGAGCCGCGCGTCGTGCCGGCCGCGACCCGCGAGCCGCGCGTCTCATGCCTGATCGGCGAGAAGATCTGGCAGGAGCGCTGGGGAAGATAGACGCCTTGATCAAAGCAGAGAGTGAGTGAAAGACACCGCGTCGTCCCGGCGAAGGCCGGGACCCATAACCACAAATCTCCCGTTGAGGCGATGTCGCTGCGGGTCTTTTTTCAAAATGCACTGACAGGGATGATAGGTCCCGGCCTTCGCCGGGACGACCTATGGAGATATCCGGCGTCAAGTCACCTTCTGAACCGCGCCACCAGTTCCACATGCGGCGTGTGGCGGAACTGATCGACCGGCGTGATGCTGTCGATCTTGAACCCGCCGTCGATCAGAATGCGGGCGTCGCGCGCGAAGGTCGCCGGATTGCAGGACACTGCAACCACCAGCGCAATCCTGCTGGCGGCCAATTGCTGCGACTGCGCCTGTGCGCCCTGACGCGGCGGATCGAACACCACGCCATCATAATCGCGCAATTCCTGCGGCATCAGCGGGCGGCGAAACAGGTCGCGCGCCTCCGCCTTGATCGGCTTGAGGCCCTGCGTCAGCTTGACAGCGTTCTGCAACGCAGTCACCGCGACCGCATCGCTGTCGAACGCCGACACCTTGAATTTTTCCGCGAGGCGAAATGCGAACGGACCGAACCCACAAAACAGGTCGGCGATATGTTTTGCGCCCTTGGCCCGCGCGAAAGCGAGTTCGGCCAACGTTGTTTCACCCAAAGCCGTCGGCTGCATGAACGAGCCCGGCGGCAGCGTGACCTGCGCCTTGCCGACGCGCACCACCGGGGGCTTGCGCATGATGACCAGCTCGCCGTGACGTGTCAGCCGCGCGAGATTATGTTTCTCGGCGAGCTTCGACAGGGACGTCAGCAGCGCCGTGCCGAGCGGACCGGACCCGCGCACATCGACATCGAGGCCGTTATCGGCTGCGGTGACCTGGATATCCAGCGGCTTGCTCACCGGTCTCAGCAGTTCCGCGATCTCGTTCGCGGCTTCGATTGCACCGTGCATCGCCGGATCGAGGATCGGGCAATGATCGATGGCGATGATCTCGTGGCGTCCTGCGGCTGCGAATCCGACGCGCAGGATGCCCTGCTGGCTTTGCCGTGCATGCAGCGTCATGCGGCGGCGTCCGGTGCCGTGCGCGTCGATCAGTTCGCCGACCTCGCAGTCGATTCCGGCGTGCTGCAGCGTGTCGATCACAAGCTGCCGCTTCCATGTCCGGTAGGCTTCGGGCCGCCAGTGCTGGATCGCGCAGCCGCCGCAGGTGCCGAAATGCGGGCAGAACGGATCGATGCGCTGGGGGCTTGGCGTAACGACATGCGCGAGCGCACGGCGGTCCGGATGTCCGGGGGAGGGCAGCACATCGACGGTTTCGCCGCCGAGCGCATAGGGCACGTAGATGCTTGCGCCGTCAGCAAGCGCAACGCCGTCGCCGAAGTGACCGACATGATCGATGGTGAAGCGTTCAGTCATGATGTCTAGCCGCGCCGCGCGCCGAGGAAGAACTCGGCGTTGCCGTCGCCGCCCGTAATCGAGGACGGAAAGATCTTGATGTCGGTGCAGCCCAGCGATTCCGCAAAAGTTGCGATATCGTCGCACACCGCGCGATGCACCGCTTCGTCGCGAATGATGCCCTTCTTGGAGTGCTTTCGCTCGGCCTCGAACTGCGGCTTGATCAGCGCCAGAAGATGCGTCGGCGCGGCCGCGATCGGCAATACCGCAGGCAGGACAAGCTTCAGCGAAATGAAGCTGACATCGATCACCAAGACATCGGGCCGGATCTCGAGGCGTCTGCCGGCAAGTGATCGGATATCGGTTTCTTCCATTGAAACAATTTTTGGATTCCCCTGCAGGCTCGGATGCAGTTGCCCGCGCCCGACATCGATGGCGTAGACGAGGCTGGCGCCATTGGCGAGCAGCACCTCCGTGAAGCCGCCGGTCGATGCGCCGACATCGACGCAGACGTGATCCTCAAGGTCGATCGGGTATTGCTCCAGCGCGCCGCTAAGCTTGACGCCGCCGCGCGACACCCATGGATGGGCGGGCTCGGCAACAATCTCGGCGTCCGTCGCGATGGTTTCCGACGGTTTCAGAACCGGCTTGCCATTGGCGATGACAAGACCCGCCTCGATGGCCGCCTGCGCGCGGGCGCGGCTTTCAAACAAGCCGCGCTCAACCAGCAGAAGGTCCGCGCGCTTGCGTGAGGTCATATCCCAACCGCCTTTGTGCCGTCATCCTGAGGTGCGAGCTCTTGCGAGCCGCGAGGGATGATGGATTTACTCTGGATTCGCCGTCGCCCTTCGAAGCCCCCGCTTCGCTGCGGCGCCTCAGGATGACGGCTTACTTGAGATCAGGCCAGCTTCACCGTCTCGGATGCCTTGTCCTTGCCAAGCGCCTCGAACACCTTGGCGACGATGCCCTTGGCATCAAGCCCCGCCTGCGCATACATCGCCGCCGGCGAGTCGTGATCGATGTAGGTATCCGGCAGCACGAGATTGCGCACGCGCACGCGGCCATCGAGCGCGCCATGATCGGCCAGCGCCTGCAGCACATGGGTGCCGAAGCCACCGATCGAGCCTTCTTCGATCGTAATCAGCACGTCGTGCTCGCGCGCCAGCTTGAGGATCATGTCGAGATCGAGCGGCTTCATGAAACGCGCATCGGCGACGGTGGTCGAAAGGCCATGCGTGTCGAGTTCATCGGCGGCCTTGAGACATTCGCCGAGCCGCGCACCGAAGGACAGCAGCGCGACCTTGGAGCCCTGACGCATGATGCGGCCCTTGCCGATCGGCAGCGGCACGCCAACTTCCGGCATATCGACGCCGCGGCCTTCGCCGCGCGGATAACGCAGGGCGCTCGGCGCGTCATCGATCGCAACTTGCGTTGCGACCATGTGAACGAGATCGGCTTCGTCCGCTGCCGCCATGATGACAAAGCCGGGGAGGCAGCCGAGATAGGCATTGTCGAACGAACCGGCATGGGTCGGGCCGTCGGCACCGACGAGGCCGGCGCGGTCGATGGCGAAACGCACCGGGAGGTGCTGGATCGCCACGTCATGCACGACCTGATCGTAACCACGCTGCAGGAATGTCGAATAAATCGCGCAGAACGGCTTGAAGCCCTCGGTGGCAAGGCCTGCCGCGAACGTCACCGCATGCTGCTCGGCGATGCCGACATCGAAAGTGCGCTCGGGGAAAACCTTGGCGAACATGTCGACGCCGGTGCCGCCCGGCATCGCCGCGGTGATGGCGACGATTTTGTCGTCTTTCTGCGCTTCCTTGATCAGGCTCTGCCCGAACACGTTGGTGTAGGCTGGTGCGTTGGATTTCGCCTTGGCCTGCGTGCCGGTGGCGACATCGAACTTCGCAACGGCATGATACTTGTCGGCGGCGGCCTCGGCCGGACCGTAGCCCTTGCCCTTCTGGGTCACGACGTGAACGAGGATCGGCCCCGTTTCGGCATCGCGCACATTCTGTAGCACCGGAAGAAGATGATCGAGGTTGTGGCCGTCGATCGGGCCGACATAGAAGAAACCGAGTTCTTCGAACAGCGTGCCGCCGGTCACCATGCCGCGCGCGTATTCTTCGGCGCGCAATGCACGGTCTTCGAAGAACTTCGGCAATTTGTGCGCAAGATTCTTCAGCACCTCACGCGCCGACGCATAGGTCTGGCTCGACAGCAGCCGCGCCAGATAAGCCGACATCGCGCCGACCGGCGGCGCGATCGACATGTCGTTGTCGTTGAGGATGACGATCAGGCGCGAATGCATCGCGCCGGCATTGTTCATCGCTTCATAGGCCATGCCGGCGGACATCGATCCGTCGCCGATCACGGCAATCACGTTGTTCTTGCCGCCGGTGAGATCGCGCGCCACCGCCATGCCGAGGCCGGCGGAAATGGACGTCGAGGAGTGGGCAGCGCCGAACGGATCGTATTCGCTCTCGGCGCGCTTGGTGAAGCCGGAGAGGCCGCCGCCGGTGCGCAGCGTGCGGATGCGATCGCGGCGGCCGGTGAGAATCTTGTGCGGATAGGCCTGATGGCCGACGTCCCAGATGATGCGGTCGGCCGGCGTGTTGAAGACGTAGTGAAGCGCGGTGGTCAGTTCGACGACACCGAGGCCTGCGCCGAAATGTCCGCCGGTCACCGAGACCGCGTCGATGGTCTCGGTTCGCAATTCGTCGGCGAACTGGCGCAGTTGCTCGGGCTTGAGCTTGCGCAGCAGGTCGGGCGTCGGCGCAGCGTCGAGGAGAGGAGTCTTGCTCGAATTTGACACTTCAATTTATCCGCAATGATTTTGGGGCGCCCGGCCTGGCATGCAAAAAGCCCAGAAAGGTCCGAAACGGACCCGTGACTTATACCAATTCCAAAACAATGCCAATCCGTTAGGCGGACGCGAAAAGTCTCACTTTTTGGGCATTGGGGGGCGGCAAATAGCCGTTAAGGCTCGAAATTGTGCCGCCGATGGTTCCCCATATCCGCGATGTCGTCCCTGCGAAGGCGGGGACCCTTAACCGCCGTGCCACCTGTCAAAAACAGATGCTCTATATGGTCGATAAAAACCAACTACAGGAAGTGTGGGTCCCCGCCGGACCCGTTGGCGGGGACGACCGGAGCGAGATTGTGCGAACGAGCGACAGCTCGTTGCTATGCGAGCTTACTGAACGTCGAGCGGCTCGGTGCCGGCGGCCTGACCTGACGCGTCGGTGGTGATCTTGTCGACGCGCGCCTCGGCTTGGCGCAGCAGTTCTTCGCAACGGCGCTTGAGGCTTTCGCCGCGCTCGTAGATCGCAACCGATTCCTCGAGCGGCACCTTGCCGTCCTCGAGGCGCTTCACGATCGTCTCCAACTCCTCGATTGCGCGCTCGAAGCTGAGTTTCTTGACGTCCGCATGGGGAGTGTCGGCCATGGTCGTTTTCCGAGTTGCGATTCCTGAATCGGTGATAGCGCTGCGGAATCTAGAAAGGATTTGCGGGCGCAATGTGGCGGTAATCTAGCGCGATTTGCGGCGGTGGGGGAAGAGGGCCGCCTCGTCATTGCGAGCGAAGCGAAGCAATCCAGAGCAACAGCAAGACCGGATTGCTTCGTCGCAAGTGCTCCTCGCAATGACGAAATCAATGCTAGTTGTTCATCAGCGCGGCGACGTGAACGGCGACCGAATCCCGCAGACCCTGCAGATCGTAACCGCCTTCCAGCACGGAGACGATCCGCCCCTCGGCGGACCTGTCGGCGATCTCCATCAGCTTGCGCGTAACCCATGCGAAGTCTTCTTCGCGCAGTTCGAGGCTGCCGAGCGGATCGCGCCAGTGCGCATCGAAGCCCGCCGAAATCACGATCAGTTCGGGCTCGAAGGCTTCCAGCCGTGGGAGAATAGCAAGGTCGAAGGCTTCGCGGAATTCGCGGCTGCCGTTGCCGGCGCGGAGCGGCGCGTTGACAACGGTGTCCTGATCGCCGCGCTCCTGCATGCTGCCGGTGCCGGGAAATAGCGGCATCTGATGGGTGGAGGCATACATCACGCTCGGATCGGACCAGAAGATTTCCTGGCTGCCGTTGCCGTGATGAACATCGAAATCGACCACGCATGCGCGCGTGATGCCGTACTTGCGTTGCGCGTAACGCGCGGCGATCGCGGCGCTGTCGAAGAAGCAGAAGCCCATCGGCCGCGAGGTTTCGGCGTGATGCCCCGGCGGGCGAGTCCCGACAAAAGCATTGGTCCGCTTGTTCTTCATCACCGCATCGACAGCCGCGACGGCGCCGCCGGTGGCGCGCAATGCCGCTTCCAGCGTGCCCGGCGACATTGAGGTGTCGCCGTCGAGATAGATCATTCCTTCTTTCGGGGAAATGTGCCGCAACTCGTCGATGTATTCGTTGCTGTGGCACAGCGCGACCACGTCGAGATCGGCCACCGGCGCGTCAACCCGCACCAGCGTCTTGAAGGGTTCGGCTGACAATCCTTCCTCGATGGCGCGCAGGCGATCCGGCCGTTCGGGATGGCCGGGGGCGGTCACATGGTTCAGGCCAGTGGAGGTGTGATAATAGAGTGTTGGCATGGAACGCTGTTCTTTCGCTGTGAAAGCGTCTGGCGGCTTCGATCGAAGCAGTTCCGCTCCCGGTTAGCCATCGGACATCCATGGATAAAAGACGTGGATGCCCGGCACAAGGCCTGTACCCAGGGCTGGCCGTAGGCCAGACCCGGGTGCCGGGCATGACGTTCCATCCGGATTTCGAGCGTCGATTATACGCGATAATGAGCGCTCAGGCCTTCTTCTTCCGGGCGAAAAACGCGCTGAATGCGTTGCGCGCCTCATCCGATTTCAGCCGTTCGCCGAAATGATGCGATTCCTCGTCCATCCTGCGCAGCACGTCTTCCCGTGCGGGCTTGAGCAGCTTGCGGGTCAGCGCCACCGCATCCTTCGGCAGTGAGCCGATTTCGCGCGCGATCTTGCGCGCCTCGACTTCGGTATGTCCGGGCGCGACAATGACATTGACGAAACCGGCCTCGCGGGCTTCGTCCGCCGTGACGGTCCGGCCCATCACCAGCATCGAGAAGGCGCGCTGATGTCCCATCACGTGCGGCGCCAGCAGGCTGGAAGCAGCCTCCGGCACCAGACCGAGATGAATGAACGGCGTCGAGAATGTCGCGGTGGTGCTGGCGAGAACGTAGTCGCAGTGAAACAGCATCGTGGTGCCGACGCCGACGGCGATGCCGTCGACCGCGCCGATCAGCGGCTTCTCGTTGTAGGCGAGCGCCTTGAGAAACTGCGTCGCCGCCATCGGGCGGTCGGCGTCACTGTTCGACGTGTTGGCCCTGGCGAAATCTTCAAGGTCGTTGCCAGCGGTGAATACGCCGGAGCCGCCGGAGATCACGATGCTGCGGATGTCCGGATCGGATTGCGCGGATTTGATCGCGTCGGCCATCGTCGTGTACATGCCCTGCGTCAGCGCGTTCTTTTTGTCCGGCCGCCGCATGGTGATGATGCGCGCGCTGTCCTCGTCGGTGACAATTACGTGGTCGGTCATGGTCGTTCCCTGAATGGGCAATGCGCTGCAGCATGGCTGGCGCCGCCTGTTTGTTCATCCTACATCATTGGCCAGAACAGGAATAATGGCCAATCGATTTCCGCCCCAACGTCGTGAAGGGACACAGCCATGCAACTGACCGGCATCCATCATCTGACGGCGATTTCGGCGCATGCCAAGGGCAATCTGGCATTTTATACCGGCGTGCTGGGCATGCGGCTGGTCAAAAAGACCGTCAATCAGGACGATGTCAGCGCCTACCACCTGTTTTATGCGGACGGCAAAGCCAACCCGGGCACGGATCTGACCTTCTTCGACTGGCCTGCGGCGCGGGAACATCGGGGCACCCGCAGCGTGTCGCGCACCGGTTTGCGGGTCAACGGCGAAAAGACGCTGGGATTCTGGCAGGACCGCCTCATCAAGCTCGGCGCCCATGTCGGCAAGGTGACCGAGGTCGATGGCCGCCTCACGCTGCCGTTCGAGGACCCGGAGGGCCAGCGGCTGGTGCTGGTCGATGACGGCGGTCACGGCGAGGCGCATCCCTGGGAGAAAAGTCCGGTCCCGGCGGAGCACCAGATCCGCGGGCTCGGGCCGATCGTGCTGAATGTGCCGGATCTCGCGCGCACCGCGCGCGTGCTGACCGATGTCATGAACATGAAGCGCGTACGCGATTACGCCTCACCCGACGGCGAGCATCGCATCGAGGTGTTTTCGATGGGCGAGGGCGGGCCTGCGGCAGAATTGCACGTGCTTGAACAAAGGGATCTGCCGGCGTCGCGTCAGGGCGCGGGCGGCGTGCATCACGTCGCTTTCCGCACGCCCAATGAAGAGCAGTATCACGCCTGGACGGCGCGGCTGTCCGAGTTCGGCGTTCATTCCAGCGGCGAGATCGACCGCTTTTATTTCCGCAGTCTGTATTTCCGCGAGCCCAACGGGATCCTGTTCGAAATCGCGACTGACGGGCCGGGTTTCTCCACCGACGAGGCGATGGAGATGCTCGGCGAGAAGCTGGCGCTGCCGCCGTTCCTCGAACATCGCCGCAAGGAAATCGAGGCGGGGTTGAAGCCGCTGGCGTGACGCGTGCGGTTTGGAGCGATGTGTCGAATTCAGGGGGATCGATGGACCAGCGTTTTGCCGAAGTGACGGCCGCGATGTCGAATTATTTCGACGGACTTTATCGAAGCGATACGTCCCTGCTGGGACAAGTGTTTCATCCTGACGCGCTCTATGCCTGTGCGACGGAAGGCACGCTGACCTACCTGAACATGGCGCAGTATTTCCCGATTGTGGACAAACGGCCGGCGCCTGCGAGCAGCAACGCGCCGCGCGCGGACAGGATTGTGTCGATCGAATTTGCAGGACCGGTCACGGCGTTCGTTCACGCCGAATGCGCCATCGGGCCGAAGCACTTCACGGATTTTCTGACCTTCGTCCATCTCGACGGGCGCTGGCAGATTATCTCGAAGGTGTTTCACTTCGATCTTCGAAAGTGATGAGGGGCAAAGCGATCTGGTCGTATCAAGACCGTGCGCGAGGGGGCGAGACATGGCTATTCAGACAGTTCTAACCGAAAAGCTCGGAATTTCCGCGCCCGTCCTGCTGGCCCCGATGGGTATGGTGAGCGGCGGTAAACTCGCCGCCGCCGTGGCCGAACAGCAGAAAGCAAGCTACGCCGCCGCACGTGACGCAGGCGATGTGCGCGTGGCGGCCGTCATCGCCGGGGAAGCTGTCGATCTCGTTCATGCGCAGCAACCGGCCGCGGATATCCTCAACGCGATGGTCGCGCAGGCAGAAGACCCGCTGCTGCGCGGACCAGCGTTGTTGACGTCAGGCAGGTAGCTTCGGCTACGCTACCAGAACAGCGTCCGCGCCGGTGACCGCACTGGCGCTGTCCATGACTGTGCGTTCCAGCGCGCCGGACTGCACGGTGACGTTCTCCGCGAAAAACCGCGCCAGCGTGACGTAACGCTGTGCATCGTTCTGCAGCGCCTCGTCGGTGCGAGCCGCCAGCGCTTCGTTCGCCAGCATGCAGCCGCCGAGCGTGGTCGAGAACATCCGCAGATAAGGAGTCGCGCCCGCCAGCGCTTCTGCCGGCGAGCTTGCGATCTTTTCCAGCAGCCACTTGCTGGTGCGCTCCACCGACGCAATCGCATCACGCAACTTTTCGCCGGTGGTGCCGAAGGCGGGATCGTTGGATGCTTCGACCTTCTTGACGATCGCTGACAATTCTCCGAGCAGATCCCACACCGCTTCGCCGCCGGCCATGCCGAGCTTGCGCATCAGGAGGTCGTTGGCCTGAACGCCGTTGGTGCCTTCATAAATGGTGAGAATGCGCGCGTCGCGCACGTATTGCGCGGCGCCGGTTTCTTCCATGAAGCCCATGCCGCCGTGCACCTGCACGCCGATGGCCGCAACCTCGTTGCCGATGTCGGTGGAAAAGGCCTTCGCCATCGGCGTCAGCAGTGCGCCGCGCGCGGCCGCCTTCGCCTTCACCTTTGGATCGGCGGCGCGATGCGACACGTCGATAGCCACGGCCGTCGCGTAGCAGATGGTGCGTGCAGCCGCCGTCATGCCGCGCATCAGCATCAGGTTACGCTTCACGTCCGGATACATGATGATCGGATCGGAGCCGTCGCCCTTGCTGCCCAGCGCCTTGCCCTGCTTGCGTTCCTGCGCATATGCCAGCGCGCGCTGATAGGCGCGGTCGGCGAGACCGACGCCCTGCAGGCCGACGCCGAGGCGGGCCTGATTCATCATGGTGAACATTGCGGCCATGCCGCCGTTTTCCTTGCCGACGAGCCAGGCGATGGTGCCGCCCTTGTCGCCCATGGTCATGGTGCAGGTCGGCGAAGCATGGATGCCGAGCTTGTGCTCGATGCCACTGGCGTAGATGTCGTTGCGCGCTCCGAGCGAGCCGTCGGCATTGACCAGATATTTCGGCGCCAGGAACAGCGTGATGCCCTTGCTGCCGGGAGGCGAGCCGGGCAGGCGCGCCAGAATGAAATGAACGATGTTATCGCTCATGTCGTGGTCGCCGTAGGTGATGAAGATCTTGGTGCCGAACAGGCGATAGCTGCCGTCGGCATGCTTTTCTGCCCGCGTGCGCAGCGCGCCGACGTCGGTGCCGGCCTGCGGCTCGGTGAGCTGCATGGTGCCGGGCCATTCGCCTGAGATAAGTTTTTCGAGATAGATCTTTTTCAGTTCCTCGCTGCCGTGGGCATCGAGCGCGTCGATCGCGCTCAAGGTCAGCAGCGGGCAGAGGCCGAACGCGAGGTTCGACGCGCTCCAGATTTCGTTGACGGCGGAATGCACGGCGAGTGGAAGACCCTGTCCGCCGAATTCCTCGGAGCCGGACACCGCATTCCAGCCGCCGTCGCACCAGCGCTTGTAGGCATCGGGCCAGCCGGTGGCGGTGACGACGCCCTTGTCGGTGAGCTTGATGCCTTCGCGATCGCCGGTCTGATTCAGCGGCTCAAGCACGTCGGTCGCGAACTTGCCGGCTTCCTCGATCACCGCGGCGGAGAACTCCGGATCGTAGCCATTATAATGTCCTGCCTCGACGGCTGCCAAAAGGCCGGCGCCGTGATTGAGGGAGAGGAGCATGTCGTTGATCGGCGCGCGGTAGGTCATGGCATGATCTCGCTGTTCGGGCAGGGCCTTCGGGCGGCGCTCGTTCCGCAGTATGGCCATTGGCCGGGAGCGGGAGGAGCGCGCGCAACTCATTGTTCGGTGGTCTGTTTTCCTCGCGTCGGCAGGTCTTGTGCGGTCCGCCTGACACCCCTTGTCTTCCCATGAAAACGGCCGGCTCTCAACTGCGGCACAGGCCGATTTTCGCAGGCGCATGGCGGCTCTTCCCTTTAAGGAAATGTCGTTTCTGCCGGGGTGCGCCCGGCGGCTTGCTGCTTGAGCTCCCGGAGTGCGGCTACCAGCGGTGCTACGGTGGGATTTGGTGGAAAATGGCTGCGTTTGGCCGCATTTTGTAACCTAAAACCGGGGTTTCCACTTTGCCGGAAAATGCTCTAAGACCTGCGCTGCCACGGTGAATCGGTGCGGCTCATGACTTCCGCAAAGGAAATCCGCCCGCCACCTTCCGACAATGAACGGCGCGAAGCGGCTCAGGTCCGATCCTGCCGCAGTCCGTTCGGCGCTATTGGGGCGTCGCCAAGTGGTAAGGCAGGGGATTTTGATTCCCCCATGCGGAGGTTCGAATCCTCCCGCCCCAGCCATCCAGTGCGCGATTGAGAGAATTTCTCTGTTAGTTAAGAGAAAGGGCCGCCAATGGCGGGCTTTTCGCGCTAGGGCATTCTCTGCAGGGACCGATTTTCTGCCAACCCGACTGAAATCGGCCGGTATTCTCCGAGCCTCTCACAAAATATTCCCGTTTTCAGAGGAGTTGGGCCAGAGACCGGTTCGATCGCACTGAGTGCTGGCCAGAAGGGCGACAAATTTCCGTCTCAACTGCGCTTCGGTGGCTGAATTATCGAGTCGACGACTAATATTGAAAGTTTGCAAATTGAAGTGAATGGCCGATAAAGAAAATCTGCTTTCATTATCAGTTCGAACTATTTCAAAATTAAACTTGGGAATTACGGTGAAGCAGAGGTTCGAAGGACCCGAGAATCGGCAGCGACTTGTCACGGTCCTGCGGCGTCAGACCCTGGTGGGAAATGATTCCGAGCTCGCAGAGGCCATTGCAGACGGCGGTGAACTTCTCGAATTCGACTCGGGCATGAATCTCATCATCCAGCATGCCTCCGACACCGATATCTACTTTTTGCTGTCAGGCGCCGTGGCCATTGTCATCAATGGCGCCCAGATCGCCACGCGCACGGCTGGCGAGCACGTCGGCGAGATGGCAGCAATCGAGCCTTCGCTGCCGCGCTCTGCGACAGTGACCGCGCTTGAAAAAATGGTCGTTCTCAAGCTGTCGAGCGCGGCGTTCCTGAAAATTGGCGCTGCATTTCCCGATCTATGGCTACCCATTACGCAAGAACTTTCCCGCAGGCTCCATCAACGCAACAAGACCATCTACCCGCCCAACGAAGCGCCGAAGCTCTTTATCATCTCGTCATCCGAGGCGAGGCTGGTGGCGCATAGCCTGCGTGCCGGACTTGAAAAGGATGTGTTCAGTACGGTCTGGGATGACGGCGTGTTCTTTGCCGGTGGCTATCCGCTGGAAGCCCTGGAAAAGCAGGTGAGCGAGTCGGATTTTGCCGTCGCTATCGCCGAGCCGGACGATATTTCGGAATCCCGTGGCCAGCGCGCGCCCACATTGCGGGACAACGTGCTGTTCGAGCTCGGGCTCTTCATGGGAAAACTGTCGCGCTACCGCACCATTCTTGTCCATCCGCGCGTCGCGGGCCTCAAGCTCCCTTCCGATCTTCAGGGTCTGACCCTCGTGCCGTATGACGACGGTGATGAAGCGTCGATTCCCGCACGGATCGCGCCTGCGTGCGACACAATGACCTGACGGATATTTTGGACCAGCTGGATAGAGACTACTGCATCGCTGCGCTCCGATCCAGATGCTGCAGTGTCGGCGCCGATGTTTGCGGTGCCGGCGGCCGGTAGCTCAGAGATGAGTGCGGTCGGATCGTGTTGAAGTGCTTGCGCCATTGCTCGATGACGACGGTAGCCTCCTTTAGGCTGTAAAAGATTTCACCGTTCAGGCATTCGTCGCGCAGTTTGCCGTTGAAGGACTCGCAGTAGCCGTTTTCCCATGGGCTGCCGGGCGCAATGTAGAGCGTCTTTGCTCCGAGCTTTCCGAACCAGCTGCGCACGATCTTGGCCGTCATCTCCGCGCCGTTGTCCGACCGGATGTGCTCAGGGACGCCTTTAGCAAGCATCACATCGGCCATGGTGTCGATGACGCCGAAGCTGTTGATGCGACGTGCAACCCTGATCGCCAGGCATTCCCTGGTAAACTCGTCGATCAGCGTCATGAGCCGGAGCTTACGGCCATCATGGGTCTGCGCCTCGACGAAGTCGTAGCTCCAGACATGGTTACGATGCTGCGGCCGCAAACGGATGCAGGATCCGTCGTTGAGCCACAGCCGGCCGCGCGGTCGCTGTTTGCTGGGTACTTTTAGCCCCTCACGGCGCCAGATCCGCTGGACCCGATCACACCCGACCTGCCAGCCGGCATCGACCAGCAGCGACGTGATCCGACGATAGCCATATCGCCCATATTGGGACGCAAGAGAGATAATCGCTCTCGTCAACGCATCCTCATCAGATCGAACGATGGTGGTGTATCGCTGTGTTCCGCGGTGCTGGCCGACGATCCGGCAGGCTTGGCGTTCCGAGAGACCATACTTCCCTCGAATGCCCTCCACCGCCTGCCGTCGCCGCTCAGGGCTTATAAGTTTCCCGAGGCAACGTCCTTGAGCACCTGCTTCTCAAGCGACACATCGGCGACGAGACGCTTGAGGCGGACATTCTCCCGCTCCAGATCCTTCATCCGCTTCGCCTGATCGAGCTCAAGGCCACCGTATTCCTTCCGCCAGCGATAATAACTCTGCTGCGAAATTCCGGCTTCCCGACAGGCCACCGGCGCTGCCTTGCCCTGCGACATCAATACTTCAATCTGGCGCAGCAGCACCACGATCTGCTCCGCATTAAACCTCTTCTTCGGCATGACCAAAGCTCCTTTCCAAGCTCAGTTTCTCACAAAGCTTGGTCCAAAAAAGCCCGGTCAGGTCACTGCGTGAACAAGCCAGCCTCTTGTGCCAATCCGACAACATAGGCCGAAAAGGGAAAATGACTTGGATCGCGGCCGATCAGCGTATCGATAACCATTCGCGCCGCTGGCGCGGCGATACTCGTAACATCGGCATCGTCCGCGATAAGCGGAGGACCGTCGCCGCCGGTGGCGTAGTCACGCGTGACCACCTTCGGTTTGTAGTTTTTTTCCGCGAACCAATTTTCGATCGCCCGCCGCATTATGGGAGGTGGCGGCTCGATCTCCGGCCGATACCGGGCGACCAGTCCGCCGAACCCGCCGCCATATACCAAGGCCCACACCATCGGTTTGCGCGCAGAAACCGCCAGAGCCGAGGCCAGATTGAAAACGTTGGCGTTCGCAGTTGCATCGACGATCAGATCGCGGATTGTAAGGGATGACATGGCAGCATCCGCACTGCCGCTCGATTCCTGGCCCGCCATGCGGATCCTGCGCACGAGAACCTGTGCAGCCGGATTGACGTTCTTTATTTTCTGCGCGACTGCGTCGGCCTTGTGCATTCCGATGTCACGCCAGTCGAGGTCATGGCGCACAAGATTGCCTGGCAAAAGCAGATCGTCATCGATCAGATAAAAATCAGACACGCCAGATCTCGCGAGCATCGTCGCGATTTTACTCCCGACCGATCCGCAGCCGACGATGGCGACGCTCTTCGATTTCAGCGCCGCATGTGCCTCGTCTAGGCGCTGTGCCTCCGGTTCGAGCGGCATTGTCGTTACCGCCAGCACCGCGGTATCAAGAACAACGTACGTGTGGACGCTGGTGCCTTTCAGGATGATGACCGTCGGTTCGGTCCCCTCGAAACCAAGCGCTATCGCGGCGGCTTTGAATTCCGTAATATCGGCAGATGGCGGCAGGGCGGATTGCTCGTGAATTCTCAGAATACTCGCCGATCTATCGAAGCTTTCCCCCGAAAGCGTTCGCGGTATTTCGGCGCTGTGCCAAGGCTCGCCGTCCGGCATATCCACCTTATCGATGAAATAGACGGTGCATTCTGATCGAAATTCTAACAACACTTTTGCGCTCAGTTTGGTGCGGACAGGCACCCCCGCAAGGAAGCCGCTCTGATCGCGGGTTAGAAAAAGACGTGAATGTGTGGTCCGGAATCGCTGTCCCACCGACACTTCGTGCCGCGAGGGTACCGCCTGCGGCTTTCCGCTTGGCGGATTTTCCTTGGATAGCAACCGGTGCGCGCTCTCCAGAACCCGCGCGCCGGCCGTATCGCTCGTCCACGTGTCCGGTCCGTGTTCGAGACAGAGTTCACCGCCCGGACCAAACTGATGATTGGACCACAGCGATTCATCGCCGCGCGGATACACCGAGGGCGGCGTGTGCGGAAAGTTTGCAGGGTAACGCAGAAAAACCGGGAAGGTACGCGTTCCGACCTTGATATCCACGTCAAGGATCAGCCGTTTTTCATCGTCCAGCCGCGTTTCAAGCGGCGTCATCCATGCACTGTTGGCGGCCAGAGCCTCCACCGCCAATCGCTCCTGCTTGAAGCGGGAGAGATCGGAAAGGTACCACCACATCACTATGCGAACCCGCCGGGGCCTGCAGGGCCTGTCTTGCGGTCCGGGAAGTTCAAGGACTGGGCTGCCGCCGAGGCCGGCTGCAGCAACGAACCGGCAGACATCGCCTTAGCGGCGCGCGCGGCGTTGTCGCCCTTTGACGACATCTCATCGACGGCCGTGTCGTAATCCAATCCCGAACGCTTACGTCCGGAGCCGAAGATATCCTGCACCGGTTTGGACGCCTTGGAATAGGCGACTTCGCCAATCGCCGTTTCCGTGCCCTTACAGCCTGCCTGTTCTTTTTCCGCTGCCACCACGCCGCGGCTCACGGAGCACCGGATCAGGTCGCCCTTCATGCCGAGACGCGTGACGTTCATCGGGCCGAACTCGAAACCGATTGCGAGGCCAAGGCTCGTTGCGTCCGTTCCCTTGGCCTTGAGGCGGCTGATCGCTAGATCAAAGCTGCTGCGCATGCCCGCCGCGCAGAGCGTCATGTTGCTGATGGTTTCCTCGATGTCCGTGGTCTGCGCTGTTCCCTCGACAAGCAATCCGTGAATGCAGTCCCCGATGAAGCGTACCTTGCGGCCCTTGAAGTCTTCATGCAGGACCGCATCCAGTTCCGACCTGAGGACATGCAGCGCGCGGAAGACATTCTTGGCGCCGGTATCCGTGCCGATGTTCGAGCCGACGTATTTGGTGAAGCCGTCGATGTCGCCGTAAACGGTGCAGGCATCCTGGCGGCGTGAATTCTTCGCCGACAAGGCTTCGATATCCAGCGACGCATACGGCGGGGTGTGACCCGAGAACTCGAATGCCGCGATCGGGTTATTCTTCAGGTCCTCTTTCCACTCCTTTACGATTTCGTCAGCAGTCACGTCGAGCTTGGCTTCTTTCTGGCTCGTTTCGATTTCTGACGTCGTCAGGGCTGTCGTGTCGACATTTCTCGCGTCAGCAAGGCCGATGGCCTTGCGCGCGGTGTTGGTGAGGTAGATGCCGGTCGATTTGCCGCCGCCGGAACGTTTGGCGGCATAGTTTGCGGGCTCGCCGAGGAAAAGCGGTTCACGGTGACCGCGACGCCCGTTGTTGACCGCCAGCGCTTTCCCCGTGTCGATACCGACCCGCATCTTTGCTGCGGGGTGGTCCGCGTCTTCGCCGGTCTGCGCGAGCACATCGATAATCAGCTGGCCGATTGCCACCGCACGGTGCACGCGCTTCGCCTCATTGTCGTAAGGCTTCGCAACGACCGAATGCAGGCGCTGATTATGAAAGTCGACGAGGAGGGCGTCCACGCGCGAAATGATGCGGTGGACAGCACGATAATGAAGATTGAGGAAGCGAAGCGTGCGCTTGTGGCAGGTCTCGCCCTCGGTGTCGGTGACGGCGAGCATATCCGCCAGGTTCAGGATGTCCGCGTAGAGATGCGCGCCATCCACACGATAGGCGACCGTCCCAGACAGGTTGGTGAGGTCGGTATCGCGGACGTAGTCCTTGATTTCGATGTCCTTCAACGGAAGCCCGTCGATCTTGCCGTCGATCCGCTTGGTCGCCCGATCCTTATTCCAATTCCGGCCCGCCATGGGGTCTCCTTCGAAATGATGGCGCCATGCACCGGAAGGGGCCGTAGCCGCTCAACCGGCGATAGTAATATTGAGGTTCCGCTTCGGGAACCCGGTTTTTGGTCGGGCGGGATGGTAGAACATATCGGGAACTGAATCAACAGCCGCCAAGCGAACTTTTCCGCGATATCCCCTATTTTTCTGAGCGTGACAAGAATATTCGGGCTGATCTCGTCATTCCTTGATGAGATAGGCTTGCGATTGACGAGATTAGGACCCATAATCTCATCAAACGACGCAGAGATTATGGCTTATATTCACACCCTTGCCGACTGGCCCAGATTCAACTGGAACGTTCAGCGGATCAGTGACCAGTTGGCGGCCGTCAGGCACAAGCAGGGACGCCTGCTTGGGCAAATGGACCGGCTCGGCTTCACCCTTCGCGCAGAAGCCTCGCTTGAATCGCTCACGGAAGAAGTCGTCAAGTCCAGCGAGATCGAAGGAGAAATCCTGAGCCGGGAGCAGGTCCGATCGTCGATCGCCCAGCGTCTCGGCCTTGAAACCGCAGGTCTGATCAGCCACGACCGGAGCGTCGAGGGCATTGTTGAGATCATGCTCGATGCGACGGAGAAGTTCACCGATCCACTGACCGCAGACCGCCTGTTCGATTGGCACGCGGCGCTCTTTCCGACGGGCCGCAGCGGAATGCTAAAGATCAAGGTTGGCGGATGGCGACGCTCGGAGGTCGGACCCATGCAGGTTGTCTCGGGTGCGGCCGGCCGCGAAGTCGTGCACTTCGAAGCTCCGTCCGCAGACCGTCTGAAAATTGAAATGCAGCGTTTCCTCATCTGGTTTAACGGCATCACCGACAAAACCGATCCGGTGCTGCGGGCCGCGATAGCACATCTCTGGTTTGTCACCATCCACCCGTTTGAAGACGGCAACGGGCGCATCGCGCGCGCAATCGCAGACATGGCGCTCGCGCGCTCGGAAAACAGCCCGCAGCGATTTTACAGCATGTCGGCTCAGATTCGACGCGAGCGAAACGAGTACTACGCCGTTCTCGAGCGTACCCAGAAAGGCTCGCTCGATATAACGAACTGGCTGGAGTGGTTTCTGGATTGCCTTGACAGCGCGTTTGACGGTGCAAATCACATCCTCAGCAGCGTGCTGCGCAAAGCCGATTTCTGGGAAAAGTGCGCGGATCTTGCGCTCAACGAACGCCAGCGCAAGGTTCTCAACCGCCTGCTCGATGGCTTGGAAGGCAAGCTGACATCATCGAAGTGGGCCAAGATCGCCAAGGTTTCGCAAGCCACCGCCTCGCGCGATATTGAAGAGCTGATTGACCTTCAAGTCCTCAGAAAGGACTCCGCTGGCGGCAGGAGCACCAGTTATTCTCTCACGGACCAACAGGAATAGAGATGCGTGACGACCAGGAAGAGGCCTTTGAAAAAATACTTTCCAGCCAGCTCACCCGTACGATCGATTTCGTCAAATTCGCGGAAACCAAAAATGCTGCTCTGCTCACCTTCTCATCGGCTTGGATCATAGGCGCCATCAACCTGCTCACCGGTCAGGCCACGTTACCCCTTGGGTACAACGTGGCCTTCAGTCTCTCGCTGCCGCTTTTCGGCGTCGGAGGCCTAGTCTGCATATTGTCATTTGTGCCGCAGGTTCTCGCCCGGTTCTATGAGCCGGAAGGCGATGCTAAAAGCCTGCTCTATTGGGGCCATATCGCCGCCATTCCCGTTAGCCAATTTCATGACCGAGTCATCGAGCGCTACAAGCCGGGAGACGGGCATAGCGTGACCGAGCGCTACCTTGATGACCTCTGCGTCCAGATATCGGTCAACGCGCGCATCGCAGCCAGGAAATTCGGCCTCTTCAATGTCGCGGCCGGATTCGTTTTTGCCGCAATTGCTGTTCTGATGGCGCCGCCGGTCATATGGGCATGTCGGTGGTTTTTCAGATAACGCAACAGATGCGCTTAATAGCCGATCTGGAAATGTATGCCGGTTTTCGCGTCCACAACGCCATAACCACCTTCCGGGAAAAATGCGAAGTGGAGGTCCCGCTGGCTAGACAGTATCAGGTCCTGTTTTGTTGCCGCTTCCCGTAAGCAGTCCGGATTGTCCTTCAGCATCTGCTCGAACGCGTCCAGGGTGCGTAAGAGGCGCTGTACCCCTATCGTGCTCAAAAAGGATGTGCCTGCGGAGGTGAGGCCACCTGCGGCCATGTAGGTTTTGCCATCGATCTCAAAAGAAGCGTTGACGTGCTTGTCACGCAGACTTTTGCGCTGGGTCTCCGACAAGCGCTCTTCGGGCGAGATGATGCCCTTCATTTCCAAGGCCAAGTTGGCGTGCGGCCATTCCCGCACCATGATCTCGACCACCGACTCGCGCGTCCACCCACCGTGTCCGATGATGTCGATGAGGTAAGCGTCCTGCGGGCGAATAACCGCAAAGAGCAGATGTTTCGTACGCGCGACAAAGCCATTCGTCCGGGTCGCCGTCGACAGGTGAAGGTGATGCACGCCCCAGTCGTTCAGCAGCAGATCGAGATCCTCCCGTCTGCCGCCAGGCCGGTGAGGGACGTATCCATGGCGAATGCCGCGGCTCAGATACGGTGTCAAATCCTGCCCGTTCTCCAGCTTCGCCGCGATTTCGGCCAGGCCGGCTCTGTATCGCTGATCCGATGAAAGCGGGCTCGCGCTCAACGCCTTCGAACGATGCACACGACGCGGCACCGCCGGGACGAGGCGTGCCCGCCAGTTGCTGTAGATGATAAGAAGGGACTCGGCCGTTTCTTTCTCAAGTTCGGCGGTATGCGCCGGGTCGTGCGGCAAATTTGCCAGCACGTATTCTCGAATATCTTGCCGCAAGTTCATTGGATCAGCTTATTTGACATGCCGTGGGTTATCTGCGTTGCAGACAAAATTAAAAGTTATTCTGGTCGTAGGGCTAAAACAGCCGCACCGTTTCTGTATGCAAGTAGACAGAATCGCCCGACGCCAAACCTACCGTTCCGCCATATCATCTTGAAGTCGATGCGTCTGGGCTTTCTCACCTCCAACGCTATGCCATCTTCAATGAGGGGAGCGACGATGAGGTGCCTTGTTTCGTCCGGCCGCAGCGTAGGACTTTTGAGTCGTTCTCCACGAGCGGCTTCAAGTGTATCCATGTTTTTGGTCAGATGATTCACCGCCGGTTTGTCCTCCAGGCAAGCACCGCAACGTCGTAAGCCGTAGTCACCCGAATGCATATGCGCTTCTTTCCGCTGTCTTTCATGGCGCACAACGAGGCACAAAGTGAGCACGGCCGAGGGAATATTCCATAGCATCGGATGTGCGTATCCGATCAGAACCCCAGCGCGCGTTGTCCGGACCAGGTCAGGGGAAGGGTCTTTGGGATTCGGGCGAGTGAAAGTGTCGGCGGTTGGTCGCCCGTCAAAATCGCCTCCGTAATAGACGGCGCCAGAAACGCATAGCGCAGCTCCTGCCGAACCACTTTCGGATGTAGCTTCACTGAAGCGGCCAGCGCTTCGACGCTGTCAAACTTCCCCGACTGCAGATCCCGCAGCCAGGCATGAGCCCGGACGATCGCCTGCAGAAGTTTTGGATCTGGCCGATCGGTATTAGCTGATGGCGGTGCCGGAGCGGGAGCATTCTTGATCGGTGCTTGCCATGGGATATCGATGACTTCCGAATTATCCTGCTGCAGGCTGATCGTGATCTTCTTAGGGTAAACGACGACCTCTGTGACTGAATCGATGACCTGGCTTTTGAGCTGATCATCAGGCGTGTGCACGTCGAGCGCGAGGCGCTCGCGCATGGCGTTGGTGAGAATGTCTTCGATCAACTGCGCCGGAAGACGAGCGACCGAACCGGCCTGCTTTTTCCTTCCACGCTGAATAGCGCGTGAGACATAAAACCGGTATCGAATGCCGTTCTTGACCGTAAAACTTGGGCTCATGCGGTTGCCGCGATCATCACGGAGTTTGCCGGCGAGAAGGGCTCCGCTGGTTGATTGACGGGTTTGGGTGGTCACGCGGTTCTCGGCGAGAAGTGCCTGTACCTGGTCGAAGATCTTGCCATCCAGGATTGGCTTGTGTTCGGCGGGATACCATTTGCCGCCATGATGTACCTCGCCAAGGTAGGTGCGGTTTTTCAGGACGTGGGCGAGGGGGCCATAGGTGAAAGGGATGCCGCCCCGATACTTCGGCACTTTGGTGTCACGCCGTTTAGTAACGATCCCGCGCCGATCGAGATCTTGGACCAGTGAACTGAAGGATTTCAGCTCCAGATACTGCTTGAAGATGGTGCGGACAGTGTCGGCTTCTTTCGGGTTGATGATGAGTTTCTTGTTCTTAGCCTCATAGCCGAGTGGAACGGTGCCGCCGGTCCATTTGCCTTTGCGGCGGGAGGCGGCGACCTTGTCCCGAACGCGTTCCGACGCCAGCTCCCGCTCGAACTGGGCGAATGACAGCAGCACGTTCAGGGTCAATCGCCCCATGGACGACGTGGTGTTGAACTGCTGGGTTACAGCCACGAAAGAAATGGATTTCCGGTCGAAGGTCTCGACCAGCTTGGCGAAGTCGGCGAGTGATCGGGTCAGGCGATCGATCTTGTAGACCACGATCACATCGATCAGGCCGAACTCGATATCGGCCAGAAGCTGCTTCAGAGCAGGGCGGTCGAGGTTGCCGCCTGAATACGCAGGATCATCATATTGCTGGGGCAGCACGCGCCAGCCTTGCGAAGCCTGACTCTTGATATAAGCCTCACAGGCCTCACGCTGGGCATCGAGAGAATTGAACTCCAGCTCAAGTCCATGCTCGGTGGATTTACGCGTGTAGATAGCACAGCGAACCGGTTTGATATTATTTGCGGCCATGTTGCCCTCGCTTCGAGACGGATACCGGGGCCGTCTTGCCGATCTCATTCTTCGTCGTCCGCAGCCCAAAGAACTTCGGACCGTTCCATCGCGTACCGGTAATCCTGTTGGCGATCTCCGAGAGGCTGGTGAAGACCTCGCCTTGGTAGCCGAAGCCCTTGGCTAACACCGTGACCTTGTGAGTCTGGTCGTTCCAAACCCGCACCAGCTCGGAGCCGGCTTTGATCCGCTGTGGTACTTCAAGACGCCCCGTCTTTCCGGAAGCCATCGATCGGACTAGGTGTCCGAGTAGCTTCTTTGCCTCTCGGGAAAGACCGCCATAGGCTTTCTCCTGAATCTGCTGGGCAATACTCCGCCGCAGCAGGTCCGGCCCGAACGCCGAAGGCGGTTCGGACCGAAACAATTCGCGGTACCAGACCCGCAAGGCGGCGATCGGCAGTGAGCCGAGCTTATCAAGCTTGGTCTCTACGTCCGGATCAACCGACCGCCCGTTCACTGTCGGGCGGGCGTCCATCACTTGGACCCCGAAGGCTCACCGATCCGGTAACGACGCTCACCATCAGCCTTGTCGGAGGTCAGGTCGAGCTTCAGCTTCTTGCGGACGACTCCGGCAAAGAAACCCCGAACCGAATGCTGCTGCCAGCCGGTCGCCTTCATAATGTCGGCAATGGTCGTGCCGCCCGGCGCACGAAGCATCGCGAGCACCGTAGTCAGCTTGGAAGACTCTCGGACGGGTTGCGGGACCGAGGTTTGGGAGGAGGGCCCTTTCGCTGGGGGCGGCGACTGGGCAATAGTTTCGCGGGTGCGCGTTGTTAATGGCTTAACGGCATTTTGCGCTCGTGGGCGCTTTGCCTTCGGCGAACGAGCTTCTTTTACAACCCTCGATGGACGACGTGCCGCTACGATCGGTTTTCTTTTTGCACCGGCTTTGGTCTTCTTGAGTTTCTGGATGTTCATGGGGGCTCCTTCGGGACGAGTGCAACATCAGCGTTGCACTGACCCAACCCGCCGACCGCAATGCGGGGCGGGGAGGAGCCGACGCCGGCCCGGCCAGAACTAGATGGTCTCGGCAAGCAGGCTGCGCTTGATCGCAAGAGCCGCCCTGAACAGGTCCTGTGCCTCGTGCCCGAGTCCCTCAAAATCCGCTAGAATCTGCACCGCGCGGCTTACATTGCCAGCGCGGGCGCAGATTTCGGCAGCTTGCGCGATGCTATGGGCTTCTTCCAGCTTGGCCCGGACTTCCGATATGAGCGCTGCGACGACGTGCTTTTCTGGGATTTCGGTCATGGGAGGTTCCTTTTAGACCACCACACATGCTCCGTTTTCCGCCGAAGTCGAGCGGAATTGCGAGCAATCTTATGGCTCTTTTCGAGCTCGTCTGATCATCTTTGGATCGTTACCAGTATCGGATATTCAACCGGCCGCTTTGTCTTTCCCGCCTTTGGGCCAACGGTGTCGTCCCGATCCGTGATCGCCGCTATCGCATGCTGATAAACGAAAACGGCGGCCGATAGGCCGCCGTTTTGTTCGGTGTAAGGAAATGAAATCAGATCAGCTTGCGCAGATACTGAAGTTCGATGTCGAGGACATCCTGCCCCCACTTGTTCTTCCGTGCGAGCGTCGTAAGGGCCCGCACGAACTTGCGCGCTTCGGTTTGGCTGAGGTCGCTTTCGCGGATAAGGATCATCTCCTTGCCAAACACGGAACGGTTGGCCTTAAGCACGCCTGCAAAATTTGCGAGCACGAGACTGCGCTCGTCAATCAGAACGGTCGGCATCCAATAGCCAGGAGTCTGAAGCTGCTGCCGTTGGACGTGCGTGTAACGCTGCGCAGCCTTGGGGAATTTAAGTGTGCTGTTGAAGCAGACGAGCTTTGTCGTAAGAGCTGGCAATGATGGTTTGTGGACGTTAGATGGCATGGCTGAACCTCCTGTTTTGGCCATAATTGATCGTTCGCCCGTTGCCAGGCGTTGGGGGAGATCACGACCAATTTGGACGTTCAGCTGTTCAGCTAGGCGGGGTCTCTGTGCGTCGGCATCGGCTCATAGGTCGTGACTCCACGAGGCGAGCGGCCGGCGCACGACCAAAGCCACAGGTGCTGGCAGGCGTACGACAAACCGAACTGCAGATGTTGCTGCAGAAACGGGTATGTAGTTTCCTGCAGAGCAAAATCAAGAACTGCACCTTCAGCACCTTCAGGCGTGCTTTGGTCTTGCTGTTGTGACTATTTGCGTTGAACCAATCCGAGACCTATATGCGTCAACTTGCGTTCTGGGGTGTATGCAGATCGTTCGGCTCACCTCCAAACGCTCCGGACCCGGGCCCGAAGTGATAATCACCTAATACGGATTCATTGAGGTCAGCATGACCTCGATCGCGGGGATCAAGCTTGGCGGGCAGATGGGCGTGGATCGCTGGGTGCTGACCGGTCCCGTTCCCGTAAATTGCTCGTCGGATGTGCCGCGATTGAGGTCGAATAATGGACCTCAACATGAAAAATTCTCTGCAAATTCAATATCTCTCAATGGCGGCGGTGATGCCTTCGGCCCATTCTGCCCGCCAACACAGCGCCAGTCAGCGCCGTAAACTCAAAAACCTCCTTCAAAAATTCGGCCAGGTCGCGCCGATCATCATCGACGTTAACAACGAGATCGTGGACGGTCACGCGGTCTATGAGACGCTTCGTGACCTCGGTCATGATGAGATCGCTGTTGTGACCGTTGAAAACCGCACGGAAGCCGAGATCCGTGCCCTCCGTCTGGCGTTGAACCGGGTTGCTCAGGATACAGTCTGGGACGATGCAAAGTTGCGCGATGAATTCGCATACTTGATCAACGTCGGCTTCGATCTCGATCTGAGCGGCTTTGAGACGGTGGAGATCGACATGGCGCTGTCGATCGATGCACCGACGGCCAATACCGTTGAGGAAGAAGCGCTTGATGACCTCGTGCCGGCGGCTGGACCGTCGGCTGCAAAGCTCGGCGACGTTTTCTGTCTTGGCGACCATAAGGTCGGTTGCGGGGACGCGCGCGATGCAACTTTCATCCGCAGCCTCGTGGCCAGCAAGACGGTCGCGTGCGTGTTCAGCGATCCGCCCTACAACGTCCCGATCGACGGCTTTGTGTCGGGCCTCGGCAAGACGCGACACCGAGACTTCGCGATGGCCGCGGGAGAGATGACTCGCGAAGAGTTTGTCGCCTTCCTGAGCGCGGCGGTCGCGGCGATCAAGCCGTTCCTTGTTGACGGCGCTATTCTTTATCTCTGCATGGATTGGCGACACGGCGGCGAGCTGTGCGAGGCTGCCGCGCAGAACGGCCTTCAGCAGAAAAACCTTTGTATATTCGTGAAATCGAGCCCAGGTATGGGCTCGTTCTACCGTTCTCAACATGAACTGGTTTACGTGTTCAAGCACGGTGAAGGCCCGCATCAGAATCATTTCGGCCTTGGGGCACATGGCCGCAACCGCTCGAATGTCTGGCAATATCGTAGCGTCAACGTCTTTGGCAAGGATCGGATGAGCCTCCTGCGTACTCACCCCACGGTGAAGCCGGTTGCGATGATCGCTGACGCCCTGCGTGACGTGACGCGCCGCGGCGAAATTGTTTTCGACTCCTTTTTGGGGTCGGGATCGACGCTGATCGCGGCGGAAGAAACCGGTCGCGTCTGCATCGGCGTTGAGCTTGATCCGATCTATGTCGATGCCGCGATCCGCCGTTGGCAGAAGCGCACCGGCAAAGACGCCGTCCATGCCGTCACCGGTGAGACCTTCGACGAGATCTATCAGCGCGCTGTCTCGGTGGCCGCTAGCGACGCCGCATCGACAGATGTCGCCGCTTCGGAATCATCGACTGACAACGCCGCCGACGGCGGCGTGGCCAGTATGAACTCGTTTGGCATCGCTGCCACCACGACGGAGGCGGACGATGTCTGAGTCAGAAGAAGAAAAGATCGGATATCGTAAGCCGCCCACAAAAACTCGCTTCAAGCCAGGGCAGTCCGGCAATCCGAACGGGCGTCCGAGGGGCAGCGTCAATCTGAAGACGGATCTGCGCAGTGAGCTTTCGGAAAAGATCCGGATTCGGGAGGGCGAGCGCAGCCTCAAGGTCTCCAAGCAGCGCGCCATGCTGAAGGCGCTTGTCGCCAAAGCACTGAAGGGCGACGCTCGCGCGGCCAACGTTGTCTTGACGCTGGTCGGTCGGTTGTTCGAGGCTGAAGCTGTGGCAGAGCAGGTGCCGGCGCTGACATCCGACGACCAAGCGATCCTCGAGCGCTTTCTCGCGCGGCGTCTGGCCGAATAGGAAATGCGGATCATTTCGGCCGGCGCCGATCGGCGCCGGCCGCTCGTTTCTGAAAGTAGGACCTATGCGTTCTGATCTTCAAATCTTTCGTGCGGTCATGAAGAACGACCTTCAGGCGTTTCTGGAGGGCGCCTTTCCGATCGTTGATAACCGCTGGGCGCTCGAGGTCGCGCCCTATCTGGAATATTTGGTCAGCGAGCTTACGGGGGTTGCTGAAGGCCGTGACACCCGGCTCATTATCAATCTGCCGCCACGTCACCTGAAGTCCGTGCTGACGTCCATCGTGTTCGTTGCTTGGCTTCTCGGTCGCAATCCGAAGCTGCGCATTGCGGTGATTTCTCATAGCCAGGCCTTGGCCTCAGATCTGGCATCCAAAACGCTGCAGCTGATCAACTCGGATTTCTACCAGCGGGTTTTTCCGAGCTTTCAACTCCGTGACAACGGCCGCAAGGCCATGGACTTTGTCACCGTCGAGGGCGGTGGCCGCTATGCGGCATCGTTCGAGACCGGCATCACGGGCCGTGGTTTCGACATCATCATTATCGATGACCCGATCTCGGCCCATCACGTCAAGTCGGAAAAGGAACGTCAGAACGTCAACGAAAACTTTGACACGATGATCGCGTCGCGCCTCGACGACCAAATCAGAGGCGCCATGATCGTGGTCGGCCAGCGCATGCATGAGGACGATCTGTCCGGCAGTCTGCTTCAGAAGGGCGGCTGGAAGCACGTCTGCCTGGCTCTGGTGGCCGAGGAAGACGCGGTTTATTCCTTCGGCAACTCGACCTGGGATCGAAAGACCGGCGAGCCGCTGCTGACAAATCAGTGGCCTGCCGAGGTCGTCAAGCGGAAGCGGGAAGAGGTTGGCGAGTCGATCTTTGCTGCCCAGTATCAGCAGAACCCGTCAGCGGCACTAGGTGAGCTGATCCGGCCGGGCCAGATCAAGCATTTTGATGACCTGCCGCCGGACGCGCGGCGGATTACGCTGAGCTGGGACACGGCCGTCAAAACCGGATCGGACAATAGCTACACGGTGTGTCTCGTGATCGCCCGCGATATCCGGCGTCACTATGTCATCGACGTGCTGCGCTCGCGTCTCGACCCCGTTCAGATGCGCGATGCCGCTCTCGAACTGATTACGGCCTACAAACCGGCAAAAATCCTGATTGAGGATGCCAGCTCAGGAAGCGGCCTTTACAGCATGCTGTTCGAGCGTGGTCATCATGCCGAACTTCGCCCGACCGGTGGACGCGGCAAGGAAGAGCGGCTTGAAAGCCAACTCCACGTTTTCGCGCAACACCGGGTTCTGATCAAAAAGAATCAACCCTGGACGGTTGAACTCGAAAGTGAGCTGATGCGTTTCCCATTCGGAAAGCACAACGATCAGGTGGACGCGCTGACGCAGTATCTCGCCTGGGTCGCTGAAAGTCCCATGGCCAACCCTGTGGTGATGGGCACCGGCGGGATGGATGCTCGTATCGAGCGCGCGCTTTCTCGGCGACCTTGGCCCGTGGCAAAGGGCGACAATCCGCTCCGTCCACGCGGCAAACCCCTGCGCCGGCGGTAGTGGCGATCAGGGGGATGCGACCGGAGCGGTCTCCATACGGGCGTTGAAAGCCTCCTGATTGCCGTCAGAACGGCAGCATGGGTGCTTCGAGATAGACCTGCGTCTTTTTGGCGTCGGCCCAGGACATGTTGAAGTACACCGGCTTCCGCCCAAGGTTCGTAAAGATGTCGGCGACGCAAACGCGGTGGCGGACCTCGTTGTTCTCGTCGAGCAGGTCCTTCCCAACAACGGACATTTCGCCGATCTTGAGCAGCTTCAGGCCGAGCGCGGCTTGAGGCGAATTCTTGAAGGCATCCTGCAGCATGTCGCGGGTGGTGTTGCTGTTGCATTCGGGAATGCTGGTGGGGCCACCATATCCGCCTGTTGCAAGGCGCAGGATAATGATGACGCCTCCGAACAGGGCCGCGAAAGCAATACCGGTCATAAGGTTCGATTTTGAAAACGACATTGTCATGGGTAGCTCTTTCTCTGCGGGAGTTTCGAAACGATCAGGGGGCATGGGGCATCGTTCGCCGCCGCCGTTGAAAGGCGCGCGTCGAGGCTTTGTCGGGCTAGCGGTTATTTCTTCAGGGCGATGTAAGCCGACGATAGAGGCGCGGCATTGAGGAATGCTGTTAGCCGTTGCGTCTGTTCCTGCTTATCGAGGAACGTGATCTCGAAAGCAGTGATGAAATCGCTGTCAAACATCGGATCGTAACGATCGATCACAGCGGCACGTCGCGCATCCAGCCGGTCAATCGAAAATGCGGTCGGTGTCGTCGATAGGGGCTGCTCAGACGCGGAGCCACTCCCGTCAGGGGTGGTCGGATTTGGCGTTGTGAATTTCGAGGTCAGGCCGATCGTCCTGACAGCGATATTGTGAATGGGCTCGTCTGTCCCATTGCACAGATACACCGGCATGGTCTTCAGGCTGCGGAAGTCCGGAAAATACAAGGTGAGGTCGGGTGGAGCTTTCTCCGGAGCAAGAGCGATGTAGCCGCGCTCGCGCGATGACTCCGGCGCGAACGCAACCGAAATACTCCAAATTCGCGGAGAGAATTCTGCGCCGCTGCCGATGGCCTCAGTACGGGCGATCAGCAGGGTGGCGCCGGACTGTTTGCAGTCCTCCATGGCTTGTCGCAATTGCGGGCGCGCGAAGCCGTCAGTCTCGGGCTCGACGTATTCGGCCTGGACAGCCGCCTGATGGCCCTCGATCCAAGTTTTGACGGCTTCACGTTGTTCTTGCAATGCAATATCAGAGTGCACGGGCTCGTTCGGTCGGACGCGGTAATAGGCAATAACCTTCATGCAGAATCCCAGATTAAAGGCACGGACAGCCCGTGCCCCCTAGATTCAAATGAGGCCCCGAGGAATTGCGGGGTTTTGCAAAGAAAGGTCGAGTGTCTCCCGAAAGCCGCATTTCAGGGCACGAGTACCGCGACATCAGAAAAATTCACGCGCCGATCGGGTGTTTCCGATCGCCCGGATCTTGAGGGATGGCTGATGATCCCGCAGACGCTTGGCGTCCCGTTCCCACCGCCCGTCGCGTTGATCGCCGTCGAAACCGAACACAATCAGCCGCGGATCAGGGTCAATCTCGGCCTGGGCCTGACCTGAGGCGATGGCGGCGATCAGGGGATCAGGTTCGAGTAGCGGTCTGTTTGCGGGGAGGGCAGTGCGGGCCGCAGTTCGCATGGTGCGGAGACGGACCAGCGCCTGACAGACAGCGACGTAGCGCTGTCGCAGTGTTGCATCATGCTGCCTGAGCGTTGCCTGGTAACGCACGATCTGAGCCAGAACGGCAGGCTCACCTTTGGCCCTCAAGGCAGGATTGCTGAAATGCTTTGCTTCATGGAAAACGATGAATGGCTTGCCGCCACGGTTCTCGACCGTGACGACATCCAATCGATCCTGGGCCCGATCGATGGACGTGGTGTCGGATGATTGCACGTCTGCGTCAGGCAGACTCTCGTCGAGGGTCGAGCTTGCCCGAAGCAGTGACAGCTCGACGTCGATGACCTTTGAGCTGCCGACTATCAGCGGATGCAATCCGCTCTTTTCAGCTCCAGCGAGATCGGTGGCTGAGCGGATCATGTCGGAGAGTGTCGATGGGCCAGCGTATTGTGACCAACCGATATCGGAAGGTTCAAAATGCCCGTCATCGTGAAGTTGTGCCAATACCTGCTGCTGACGGATCAGGTACTTGGTGTGTGTCCACGGAATTATCCGACCGCCTCCGCCATCGTCGATCCGGAAGATCGAGGCACCCCGGT
Source organism: Afipia birgiae 34632 (assembly GCF_000308295.2). Lineage (GTDB taxonomy): Bacteria > Pseudomonadota > Alphaproteobacteria > Rhizobiales > Xanthobacteraceae > Afipia > Afipia birgiae. The sequence goes on along the minus strand of NZ_HG326654.1, from coordinate 531,532 downwards.
GGTAGACATTGAGTGAGTTTGCTCGCACTGCGATGAACACATCGTCCCGCAATAGGACGTTGTGCCACCACGATGGCTTCTGAGCGAGATTGTCGAGCGCATCGAGGAAAGCGCCACTCACGCCGTGGCTTGAGGGCGTCTGCTGGATGGTCATGTTGCAACGTCCCACCATTCGCCATCATTCTTGAGACTGACGGCCTGGAAATGCGCTGGAAACTGCTCCGGCTCATAGGTATGGATCGGCACCAGCATCTTCGGCCGAATCGCTTCAGCGAGGCGCTTCAGATCGGGGATGCTGGCGTGGCCGGAGGTATGGGCGTGATCGAGCGGGATGCCCCGTGCTTCGAGCTCGGCGAGGAGGGCGAGGCCGCGCTCCTGTTTGAGATAGCCGTCCCATTGCGACCAGATGGCGCGTGCGCCGGACAGGCAGCCGGCATGATCGAGATCGCGCAGCATTGCTGGTCGGAAGAGCATCGCCGCCCGAGGCGCCAGGTCCTCAAGCCGCTCCACGAAAACACGGTTGGTCTTGTGAGGATCTAGAAGGTCGAAGCGGCCGCTGCGCTTGATCTGGATGCGCTGATACTGCGGCACGTACACCGCAACATGCGGCCAGTCTGACTGAGGGATATTGGCGTTCTCTGTGGCGCGAAGAATCTCGGCGGCATAGAGATCGATGATCAGCGTTCTGCCGGTACGCTTGCAGGCCCGATAGAGGCTGACCATGCGATCGATATTTTGCGCCGAGGCTGCGACTAGCGCCAGACCGTCCGTTGCCAGAAACACATCGACCAGGCGCTGCTCGACTTCGGCCTCGGTTGGGAAGACGTGATCGGGGCTCAGGCGACCGAAGCTCGACCCTTCCATCAGCATCACGTCGATTGGACGAGGAGGATGGGCGATGAGTCGCTCAAATAGAGCAGCCTTGCGGCCATGTGCCCGGATATCGCCGGAATAGAACAGGCGCTTGCCGTCAGCTTCCACCTCAAGGGCATAAGCATCATACGCGGAATGATCGACCAGATGCGGCGTTACCCGAAACGGACCAAACTCCAGCGACGTACCACTTGTGAACTCGAGCGGTCTCGCCGGCACATAGGGTCTGGGCACAAACGGGGCTGCGGCCTTCAGAATGCGGTGAGTTGCAGCGCCTAGCGCAACGGGGAGATCAGGTCCGGCGAGATGGGCCAGCCCCCAGTGGTCGACGTGACCATGGGACAGAACCAGAGCCAGCAAATCCCCGCCGCCTGCGAGTCCGTCTACTGTCGGATGGACGCTGACCTCGTCCGCATCGCCGTCCAGCGGCAATCCCAGGTCCAGTAGAATTCGGCCACCGTCGGCCGCTAGCTCGACACAGGTCCCGCCGATCTCTTTCGTCCCACGATGAATGCGAATGCGCACAACAGCCCCAAATCTCTAATAGGGACATTATAGTGCGTGTTTTAATGGGCCGCCAAGTCGTTTGTTTCGCTTATGAAAGCGACAGCGCTCGTGGCCTGGAATGTTCGAAAACTGCGGGTTAAGCGCGGCCTGTCGCAGGAAGCGCTGGCTGTCGATGCCGGCGTGGACAGGTCCTACGTCGGACGAATCGAGCGTGGGGTCGAAAATCCGACCGCCGAGACCTTGGAGAGATTAGCGGCTGCCTTGGATGTGCCCGTCGCTGATCTTCTGGCCGTCCCAAAAGCAAACGAGAAGCCGCCAGCCACGCTTCGAAAAGGGAGGAAAAAGCGGTAGCCCAGCCTTTGCTTCGCCAGCCGCGGTAAAACTTGTCGGCGAGGCGATCAGCACATAAAGAGGTCGCTTCATATGTCTTTAACTGCAGGTGAAATGGATAAACACGTCCAATTGATTGCCGATGAAAATCAGATCGTTATTCATCGTAGTTTGAATAGGCTGACCCGCTCGTACTCGATGCGAGTAAGCGAAGAAATTTATATCACACCTATCAGATCGGTGTTGAGTTATGCGGTCGCGCTACATGAACTAGGCCATGTGTTAGGACCAAATCAAAGCAGTCCCAGGGTATTAGTCCGCGAGAGAGCTGCCTGGAAGTGGGCAAAGAGGAACGCGCTGCTTTGGACGTCTCGGATGCGGGAGCGCGCTGAGGCCTCAATCCAATGGTATGAAAAGAACCATCGCGATATCGATAAGCGGCAGCGCTCGTACTTGGCAGCCAGCCGAAACACCTGACGCCGGCCAACCCGTCAACTTCTCTATCTGGCGTCTACAACAAAAGTTCGCATAATGACGCGTTATGGAATGGCCAGCGAACGATGTGGAAAAATCGATTTCCATAGCGTAGATTATGACTATGAGCTCAATTGTAAAATGTGAACAATGCCACGCTCTTTATGAGCGCACGCTAATCGAGGTGCCTTTTCTAGATAAGGGCAATTATAACTGTAATTGCGGGTACGAGATCGAAACTTGGAGCAGTTCTCGTGTTCAAGAAGCTCAATGATTTGCCGGACGTGTCCGGCGTCAAATGATCGTAAATTCAGAGACAGTGCTTGCCGAAAAAACATTCACGTCTTCGAGCAAACACGCTTGTTTTCTCGTGAGGAATTAAAAGTATCTTGATACCGAATGCTTGCGGTCGATATTACCGCGGCTGCTCCTAGCGCGCTGATTGCTAAACAGGCGGCTTCACCGTCCTTCTGGTTGGGCAAGGCATTTGTGGACTATCGCCGATAAGGTCTGATCCAAAGTCCAATGATTCACACCGAAGCTATCTGCGCTGAGCGAACTTCGGCAATGTTGACATATGCCATATTAGTCTAATAATGCAAGTCACCGTCGATCTCATTTTCATTTGAATAATATCCTGGGTCGGTTGAGGGGGCCGCGTAATGAAGCCAGCGGTTTTTGATTATGTCCGCGCTGAAAGTGTGGAGCATGCCGTGCAAACGCTTGCTGCCGCAGGCGGAGATGGCAAGCTGATTGCGGGCGGACAGAGCTTAATGCCGATGATGAACTTTCGCTTGGTCCAACCATCTATCTTAGTGGATATTAATCGAATTGTTGATCTCGATATTATACAGATTCGAGGCGCGAGGCTTTCTATTGGTGCGCTAGTCCGTCATCGTATGACGGGTGCAAGTGAGCTTGTTCAGCAGCACATTCCTGTCCTTCATCACACAATGAAGCATGTGGCTCATCTAACAGTCCGAAATCGTGGCACGTTTTGTGGCAGCATTTGTCACGCTGATTCAGCAGCTGAGATGCCGATGATGTCACTCCTGCTCAATGGAATAATGCACATTGCATCGCCCCGAGGACGCCGCGAAGTTCCCGCGCAAGATTTCTTTATCGGCGCCATGGCCACTGTGCTGGAGCCAGATGAGTTCGTCACAGAGGTCGAGGTCGATGTATTGCCCGGTGGAACGGGCTGGGGATTTCACGAATTCGCGCGGCGTCATGGTGATTACGCCCTTGCCGCGGTCGCGGTCACAATGCAACGGCATGACTGCGCCGCATCGGGTGTCCGCATCGGAGTGATGGGTGTTGGGGAAATATCAATGCGGATGCCGCAGGTGGAGGAGATGCTCGAGGGTCGTGAGATCAATTCCGATCTTTTGAAAAAAGCCGTTGAGGCTCTTCAAGCGGAGCTTGAACCTAATTCCGATCTACATGCATCTGCAGATTACCGCCGACACTTAGCCGGAGCCCTTGCTGGTCGCGCTATAATCGATGCGTGGTCCCGATCGGAAAAGGGGACAAAGTGAGCAAGCGGGTGTCAATCACGGTGTCCGTGAATGGGCAATCCTACACGCAGCTTGTCGAGCCCCGCATGCTGCTGTCGGATTTCCTGCGTCATGAACTCGGGCTCACTGGCACGCATGTCGGATGTGAGCATGGTGTTTGTGGGGCCTGCACGATTTTGCTCGACGGGCGTAGCGCGCGTTCCTGCCTAACGCTTGCGGTGCAGACGGACGGTGCCGACATTCAGACCGTCGAGGGGCTAGGAACGATTGAGCATCTCGGCCGTGTCCAGCAGGCTTTCCGCGATCATCATGGACTACAGTGCGGTTTTTGTACGCCTGGTTTCGTGATGACCATCACGGACATGCTCCTGCATCACAGCCTCGACACCGATGACGAAATTCGTGAAGCTCTCTCGGGCAATATATGCCGGTGTACCGGTTACGAGCATATCGTCAACGCGGTGCGCGAACTGGCCAGGGAAAGGGCCTCGTTCAAGTGAGACTTCCTTCCAGTCACGCGAGGGTTCGGACATGAAACGTTTCGACTCATCGTCAGTCGAGATGCGACCCAAGATGGTCGGACAGAGGATCAAGCGCACGGAAGATCCGCGCCTGCTCGCGGGCGTTGGACGCTACGTCGACGATATGACCCCGAGCAAAACTCTTCACATGGCAATTCGCCGTAGCGATCAGCCGCATGCGCGGATCGTGAAGATCGATGCGGGCGAGGCGATTTCGGTGCCGGGTGTCTTTGCCGTCTTTAGCGCCGCCGATCTCGAGGATGAGGTGAAGCCGGCAGTTCCGATATCGACCATGAAGAACTATTACGCGACGCCGATCTGGCCGCTCGCCCGTGGCAAGGTTCGGTATGTGGGCGAACCGGTCGTCGCCGTGCTCGCCGACAGCCGTTATGCAGCCGAAGATGCGCTCGAACATATTCATATTGAATACGAAGCGCTCCCGTTTGCAATTCGGCAGGTCGACGCGGTTGCGGATGACGCTCCGCTCCTGCACGAGGAAGCGGGAACGAATGTCATTATTTCCCGCGAGTTCGCGCGCGGCGAAGTCGATAACGTGATCGCGCAGGCTCCGGTGACGGTCAGAGCGACATTCCGGATGACGCGAAAGACGGCCGTCTCGATTGAAAATAGGTCGTATCTCGCAGAATGGGATCGCCGCCGCCTCGCGCTGACGCTTCACTCCTCGACCAATATCCCGGGTATTGTACGCGACGCATTGTCGAACTGCCTCGACCTGCCCGGAAACAGAATCCGCGTCGTCGCTCCGGATGTCGGTGGCAGCTTTGGCGGAAAGGGGTCGCTCTATCACGAGGAAATTCTAGTCTGTGCTCTCGCTCGAAAACTTGGGCGCCCGGTGAAGTATGTATGCGACAGGCTTGAGGATTTATCGGCGACGAGTCAGGCCTTCGATCAGCTAATCGATGCAGAGCTTGCCGTGGATGAGGACGGCACGCTTCTTGGTCTGCGTGCTGACGTGATCGGGGACATCGGTGCCTATTCGATTTATCCCTGGACGGGGGCGCTTGAACCTGTGCAGGTCGTAAGTTTCCTGCCTGGCCCGTATCGTCTTCAGCATTACCGAGGCCGCGTGCGGGGCGTCCTGACGCCGAAGCCGCCGACGGGGCCTTATCGCGGCGTGGGCCGTCCCGCTTCGACCTTTGCGATGGAGCGGCTCATCGATATGGCCGCTCGCAAGATCGGAATGGATCCCGTTGAAATGCGGCGGCGCAATCTCGTGCGCGCGGAGGAGTTTCCGTATCGGACTGCATCGGGACTCATCTGGGATAAATCCGCGTTCCAGGAATGCCTGAGCGGAGCATGCGACCTCGCAGATTATCCCACACTTTTGCGCGAGCGCGACGACGCACGGGCTGAGGGACGCTGGGTCGGCATCGGTCTGTCGAGCTACGCAGAACTGACTGGCATAGGCTCGCGCATTTCGGTTGCGCCCGGCATGCCGATTAATACCGGCACGGAGACATCTTCAATCCGCATCGACGCAACCGGCGCAATTACCGCTGCGTTCGGCATTGCATCGCATGGTCAGGGCCTGGAAACCACGCTTGCGCAGGTCATAGCAGATGAATTGGGTTGCAGGCTGGAAGATGTGGAAATTCAGCATGGCGACAGCGCGTTGACGCCGGTGAGCAGCGGCACCTTCGCAAGCAGGTCAGCCGTGCTTGCCGGCGGGGCCGCGACGATGTCTTCCAGGGTGGTGAAAGCAAAAGTCCTGAAAGCCGCGGCTCATCTTATGAATGTGCCAGTCGACGATCTCGATGCTTCGGAAGGCCTTATCTATGCGCGTAATTCGAATGTCTCGATGACATTCAAGGAGGTCGCGCATGCGGTATATTCACAGATGGGAAGAATTCCCCGAGAGCAGCGCGAAGACCTCATCGCATCGGAAACCTACGATCCCTATTTCGGAACGGCCTGTTCGTCCACGCATCTGGTCATGGTTGAAATTGATCCGCAGACCTATGGGGTGACAATCCGCAAGTATGTCGTGGCTGAAGACTGCGGCCGCATTATTAATCCAATGATTGTCGACGGCCAGATTCAGGGCGCCGTGGCACAGGGCATTGGCGCTGCCTTGCTGGAAGAGATCGTGCATGATGAATCTGGCCAGGTCGTAACGGCAAGCCTTGCCGATTATCTCCTGCCGCTTGCAACGAACGTTCCAGACATCGGAATTCTTCATATCGAGGCAGACCTTCCGAACAATATCGGAGGTTTCCGGGGGATGGGCGAGGGGGGGACTATCGGAGCGCCCGCCGCGATAGCGAATGCCATCTCGGACGCGCTATCCCCCTTGGGGGTTGAAATCCACACGTTGCCGGCGACGCCCGAACGTATCTTTCAGTTGGTTCGATCCGCGACGCGAAACGCAGAGGGTGTATGACACCATGTGTCGACCGTCACCTGTCGCTTGTTCTGAGATCGGTATTGGTATAATCGAGCATCAGCTTACAAATTCATCGTTCGATCTTTCCTGATGTCATAGATCGACGAACCTGAGCTATATAATGGGGCTATCAGCAGCAGCTAAAGAAAAGCCCGTCAAATCATCGAAGAAAAAATCTCCGGTTCGCAAAGGACAGAAGCAAGCCATCGCGACCGAGAGGCGCTGTTCGATTGCAAGCACGGTCGGCATTTTATCGGACGCGTGGGCATTTCTGGTCATTCGGGAAGCGTTCTTCGGTGCCAAGCGTTTTGAGGAATTCCGCTCAGGTCTGGAGATTACGCGGGCGACGCTGACTGACAGGCTGAGGCGTCTGGTACACGAAGGAATTATGAGGGAGTTCCCATATTCCAGTACGTTGAGCCGCGTCGAGTACAAGCTGACAAAGGCCGGGATCGAACTTTATCCGATGTTCATGTCGATGATGCAGTTCGGTGATCGCTGGCTCGAGACATCCAAAAGCGGCCCGCTTCAGCTCATTCATGAGAGTTGCAATTGCGTGAGCAAGCCAATCGTCACATGTTCCTGCTGTGAGCAGCGTTTCTCGGCGCGAGATGTGAGTTACGTGGACGGACCTGGTGCCGGGCGAATACCGGCGGAGGCGCCGCGACGATCGCGCCGCACGGCCGACGATTTCATGCGCGGCCGCCCAAGTTCGGTTTCACGCACACTCGAAGTTATTGGAGACCGCTGGAGCTTCCTTATTCTTCGCGAGGCGTTTTACGGTCACACGCGATTCGATCAGGTCCATTCGGAACTTGGTATCGCCACCAATATTCTGACCGATCGGTTAGCGCGTCTTGTTGATCACGGAGTGTTCCGGAAGGAAATGTATCAGGATGCTCCGGAACGCTATGAGTATCTTCTCACGCCGATGGGAGCCGACCTGCACGGGCCTCTCTTGATGATCATGGCGTGGGGCGACCGCTGGCGGTCACAGGGCAGGCCGCCGATGCTGCTTCGTCACGACGCTTGCGAAAAGATTTTTACGCCGGTCGTCGTCTGCAACCGCTGCGGCGAGGCGATCAGTGCGTTCTCGATGAAGTACCGGATGCGCTACAACCCGGAGAAATTCGGAGGGCGCAAGAGCAGCCGGGCAGTGCCCGGCCGCATCTGACGTCTCAATGTTCGATCACTTCTTGACCAATGCGCACTTGCTTTCCGAAAGCGGGCGGAAAGCTTCATTCTCGGGAATGACCGCGCGAAGCTTGTAGTAGTCCCACGCGTACTTCGACTCTGACGGCTTCTTCACCTCATAGAGATACATGTCGTGAACGAATCGCCCATCTTCGCGGAGGCGGCCGTTCTTGGCAAAAAAGTCGTTCACAGGCAGTTCGCGCATCTTTGCCATGACGGACTTTGCTTCATCGGTTCCGGCAGCTTTGATGGCGTTCAGGTAGTGCATGGTTGAAGAGTAATCGCCTGCGTCGCCCATGTTGGGCATACGCTTCAGCCGCTCATAGAAACGCTTTGCGAACGCGCGTGTATCATCGTCGCGGTCCCAATAGAATCCGTTGGTGAGAACGAGTCCTTGCGCAAGCGGCAGGCCCATCGCATGGACGTCGTTGATCCAGACAAGAAGCCCTGCGATGGTTTGCTTGCCGCCATCCGTCAACCCGAATTCCTTGGCGGATTTCACCGCATTGATGAATACGGTGCCTGATCCCGCAATTGCGACGACCTTTGCTTTTGAAGCCTGTGCCTGAAGCAGAAAAGAGGAGTGGTCTGAGGTATCCATCGGATACCGCAATGCACCCGAAACCGTTCCTCCGTTCGCTTTCACGATCGCCGACGTGTCGATTTCGAGCGCGTGCCCAAACGCGTAATCGGCCGTCAGGAAATACCAGCTGTCCAGCTTCTCTTTCATGAGAGCCTTGGCCGTACCCTGAGCCAAGGCGTACGTGTCATAAACGTAGTGAATGCTGTTCGTGGTGCAGGAATCGTTTGTCAGCCTTGAAGATCCGGAGGTCGTGACGACCGCGATCCGGTTCTTTTCCTGCGCGATATTCGTGACTGCAAGCGCAATCGATGAATTGACGAGGTTGGCGATGAGGTCAACCTTTCCGACATCGTACCATTCGCGCGCTTTGGCAATCGCGACTTCATTCCGGTTCTGATGATCGGCTGCGATGACTTCAACAGGCTTGCCTAAAACTTTTCCGCCAAAATCCTCGACAGCCATTTTAACGGCGGTGACAGCGCCTTCTCCGGATTCGTGAGAAAACTGTCCCGATAAATCCGTCAGCACGCCGATGCGGACCACATCATCTGAAATCGTCGTCTGAGCGTGCGTGTAGCCGGTAAAAGTTGCCAACGCAGCCAGAGCTAGAATTGCAGTTCTCATGAATTCCTCCCCTTCTCTTGTTTGATTGGCCCGCGACGAAACTATTCCGCAAGCTTGCGTAACTAGACTATCTTTGCTATGACGATGTCAATAATGCCGTGCTTCTCGCGCGGAGCAAAAAAGCCAAATGGGGGTCTGGATGCACGCGGTCACGCCTCGCATTGCAACCGACGCGGTATTGCAGGCGCGGGGCCTGCGAAAAGATTTTCGTGGCTATGTCGCTGTATCAGGCGTCGATTTCGACGTTCGCCGGGGCGAAATTCATGCGTTGATCGGTCCCAACGGCGCGGGCAAGACCACCGTGTTCAACTTACTGACACGATTTATGCGGCCGACGTCAGGCCAGATATTTCTTGATGGCGTTGATATATCAAATCAAAAAGCTGCAGAAGTAGCCCGCCGCGGTCTGGTGCGGTCCTTCCAGATATCCGCAGTATTTCCAAGCCTGACTGTCGCCGAGAATCTGATGACTGCGCTGCAGCGGAGTTATGTGTCACCCGTGGCATTTTGGCGCGGGCGTGGAAAACTGGGCGATGTTTCCGATCGCATCGCAAATCTTCTGACACAGGTTGATCTGTTGAGTTTTGCGAATACGCGCGCTGGCGATCTGCCATACGGACGAAAGCGCGCACTCGAGCTTGCGACGACGCTTGCCGCTGAGCCAAAAGTCATGCTTTTGGACGAGCCGACACAAGGGCTTGGCCAGGAGGACGTCGACCGCGTCACCGGCCTCATCAAGCGAGCGGCGGTCGGCCGTACGGTTGTGATGGTCGAGCACAACATGAAGATAGTAGCTCGCATCGCGGACCGCATTAGTGTTTTACGCCGGGGGCAGATTATCGCGGAGGGGACGTATGACGAGGTATCTTGCGATCCGCAGGTCATAGAGTCCTATCTCGGCTCTCGCCGAAAGCGTGCACAATGACAGCCGCTGCGCTTGGGAATGCGGACGCGGTCCTTGCAGTGGAGCATCTCGAGGCTTGGTACGGCGAGTCCCACGTTCTTCACGGTATGACATTCGCCTTGCAGCGAGGGGAGGTTGTCGCCTTGCTCGGCCGCAACGGAAGCGGCCGCACGACCACGCTGCGCGCAATCATGGGTCTCATGGATCGCTGCACGGGCGCCATCCAGATAGACGGCAAAGAAGCAAGTAACCTTCCTCCACATCAGATCGCGCGTCTCGGCGTCGGCTATTGCCCGGAAGAGCGAGGCATTTTCGCGTCATTGTCGTGCGAAGAAAATCTATTGCTCCCTCCAAAGCAATCGGAGGGCGGGATGTCGGTGGAAGAAATCTATCAGCTTCTCCCGAATCTCGCCGAGCGGCGCAGTACGCCGGGAACGCGCCTTTCCGGAGGTGAGCAGCAAATGCTCGCGATTGCGCGAATTCTTCGAACAGGTGCTCATTTGCTTCTGCTCGATGAAATCTCCGAAGGCCTGGCACCGGTTGTGGTGGACAGGTTATTTGATCTTGTCGTCACTTTGCGCAGCCGTGGTTACACGATTTTGCTGGTCGAGCAGAACAAGCATTTCGCGGAGCTGCTCGCGGATCGCTTTCTTGTCGTCGAGCACGGCCAGATCGTCATGCATTTGACGGCCGACGAACTTGAATCCCAGAGCGATCTGGTCGACCGACGCCTTGGGGTTTGAGAAACGATGTTCGATTTCCCCATCCAGGTCTTGCTCGGACAGGTCACCATCGGTCTCGTAAACGGCTGCTTTTACGCCATTCTGAGTCTTGGCTTGGCGCTAATCTTCGGACTGCTGAACATCATCAATTTTGCGCACGGGGCGCTTTATATGCTCGGGGCGTTCGGCGTCTATCTTGCGATGCATAAGCTCGGCGTGAACTATTGGTGGTCGTTGGTCGCGGTTCCAATCGTGGTCGGAGTATTCGGCGCGCTGGTTGAACGATACTTGCTCCGCAGGCTGGCGGGCCTGGATCATCTTTATAGCTTGCTGCTGACGTTTGGCCTCGCGCTCGTCATCGAAAGTATCTTCCGCGATATCTATGGCTCCGGCGGCTTGCCGTATCCGACGCCGTCCGAGCTGCGCGGACTGATCGATCTCGGCTTCATGAGATTGCCGCTCTATCGCATTTGGATCGTCGGGATCTCGCTCGTGGTGTGTTTGGCGATCTGGCTTCTGATCGAGCGCACCCGCCTTGGATCCTATTTGCGCGCCGGAACGGAAAACGCGCGCATCGTCCAGGCGCTTGGAATAAATATTCCGCTGATGGTCACGTTTGTCTATGCGCTCGGAGCGGGATTGGCGGCGTTCGCCGGCGTTCTGGCGGCGCCGATCTATCAGGTGCAACCGTTGATGGGGTCGAACATTCTGATCGTGACGTTCGCAGTCGTCGTGATCGGAGGTCTGGGGTCCACAGCAGGTGCCATCATCACCGGTCTGGGTCTGGGCTTGATAGAGGGGCTTGCGAAAGTGGTTTACCCTGAAGTTTCCTCGACGATCGTTTTCATCGTCATGATGCTGGTGCTTTTGCTGCGGCCTGCCGGTTTGTTTGGACGGGAAGCATGATGACGACAATGCGGGCATCTACGGCGATTCTGCTCGGACTTGCGATCGTTGGTATCGTCCTTCCGTTCACTGGCCTTTACGTGCAGTTTCTCATGAAGTGCGTCTCCCTCGCACTTTTCGCGGTGGCGTTTAATTTTTTCACCGGCAACGTCGGCCTGCTCTCGATTGGCCACGCCGCGTTTTTCGGCATAGGCGCGTATCTGGCTGGATATGCCGTCAAGGAATGGAATTTCACGCCGGAGCTGGCGCTCGGGGGAAGCGCTCTTGCAGGCGCGGTGCTGGGACTGTTGATGGGCGGCATGGCCATTCGCCGTCAGGGAATTTACTTCGCGATGATTACGCTGGCATTGGCGCAGATGGTCTACTTCTTCTTCGTTCAAGCCCCGTTTACCGGCGCCGAAGACGGACTGCAGCGCATTCCGCGTCGTGCTGTCTTTGGGATGCTCGATCTGTCCAACGACTATGTGATGTACGCTTTTGTCCTTGTTCTGCTTGTTGGCGTCGTCTGGGGGCTTCAGCGGTTGATGGAAGCGCCTTTTGGACAGGTTCTGCTCGCCATTCGTGACAACGAGCCGCGTGCAATTTCACTTGGCTACGATGTTCAAAGCTACAAACTGAGCGCATTCGCAATCTCGGCGGCCGTTGCCGGTCTTGCTGGCGGCATCAAGGCTCTCACTCTTGGGTTTGCTGGATTGCCTGATGCGCACTGGACGCAATCCGGAAATGTGATTCTCATGTGTTTGTTGGGCGGGCTCGGAACGGCGTTGGGTCCGATTGTCGGCGCCGTCCTGATCGTGACGCTGGAAAGCCGGCTGGCCAGTCTTGGTGTGGTTCAGCTCGGTCCTCTCGCAATCGATTTGTCGAGCAAGGTGCCAACCATCATCGGCCTCATATTCATGATGTGTGTCCTGCTGTTCCGACGCGGAATAGTGGGGGAGATCGCCGCTGCCGTCGCCGCTTTCCGCGCGCAGCGGCTCGATGCGAAGGGAGGTTGATATGGCGGATATCGAGACCAGGAGTTCTGGCTCCACCGTAACCGTAACGATCAATCGTCCATCGCAGCGAAATTCCATGACGCTGTCGATGTGGCGAGAGATCGCCGCGATCTTCGAGGAACTGGGCAGGCAGCGTGACGTACGCACGATAATTCTGACAGGAGCCGGAGGCAATTTCAGCGTCGGTGCGGACGTATCGGAATTCGGCAAGGTGAGGTCTAATCTTGCGGAAAGCAAAGCGTATGAGGTCGCGGTGGACGCCGCCTCCGACGCAATCTCGAGCGTGCCACAGCCAGTGATCGCCGTGCTGGAAGGATACTGCCTCGGAGGAGGTTGTCATTTATCGATGGCGTGCGATTTCCGTTACGCTCATCGGGATTCCTCCATCGGAATTCCTGCCGCGAAGCTATCTATCGTCTACGGCGTTCGAAGCACACAGCGGCTTTTGTCGCTGGTTGGTCTGTCAAATACGAAGCGCATTCTTTACTCGGCTGAACGGCTTTCTGCAGAGCATGCACACCAGATTGGCTTGATCGATCACGTTTCGCCCGATCCGATGACCGAAGCCGCTGCATTCTCGCAACGTCTTGCGGCCGTCGCGCCGCTCTCGGTTCAGGGCGCAAAGCAGATCCTGACCGGCCTTTCGATGGGTCCTGGATGTCTCGATGAGGACGCCGCCAATGCGTTTATCGATCGGGTATCCGACAGCGACGACTATCGGGAAGGCCGGGCTGCCTTCGTTGAAAAACGGTCTGCTGAATTTCGCGGGAGGTAGCGGCTATGAAAATGCATGTGTTATCGGGCGGTCGTCTGAGGATGAAGAAGGCGATTTATTATCCGGATGCCGGCCGGGAAGAGACGGTCGATCTTCCCGTTTCCTGCATTTTGATGCGGCATGCGCAAGGGAATGTGTTGTTCGACACGGGCTGTCATCCAACGATAGCTGAGAACGCCGAGGCTCGTTGGGGGAATCTCGCCAAGTTCATGACACCGGTTATGTCGCCGGACGATAATGTTCTGAGCGGTCTCCGGGCTGTTGGGCTGGGACCGGACGACATTGATGTGGTCATTTGTTCGCACTTCCATACGGACCACTGCGGATGCAATGAGTTTTTCAAGAAGGCAACGATGATCGTGCACGCGCGCGAACTCAGCGCCGCGCAGGCATCTGATTCGTCCAACAGCGGATACTTTGCCGCTGACTGGAAAACGGAAAATCCGCTGAAAATCATTGAGAGCGCGGAAGATGTCTTCGGCGACGGACGGCTGACGGTTATCGAGTTGCCGGGTCACACGCCAGGAACCGTTGGTGCGCTCGTGAAGCTGGATCGATCCGGTGAATTCCTGCTCACGTCGGATGCAGTAAGCATTCGTGCCAACCTGGATACGGACCATGCCCCGCGAAACACATGGAACGTCGATCAGTTTTTGAAATCTTTTGCCGAGGTGCGAAAGCTTGAGAAGGCGGGCGCGTCTGTTATCTGCGGTCATGACGCCGCGCAATGGAGCGCTCTCCGAAAAGGCATGGATGCGTACGACTAGATCGGCCACTAGACATTCCCAAGGGCATCTAACAAACATAAAGCGAAGAGGACGAAAACATGGATATGGTTCTGAAGGGCAAGGTGGCACTGGTCACGGGCGCTGGACGAGATGTGGGGCGCGACATTGCTCTAAGTCTTGCCGCTGAAGGTGCGGCAGTCGCCGTCAACTACAACGGCTCCCGAGAGAAGGCCGCGGCTGTTGTTGCGGACATCGAGAAGGCCGGCGGAAAAGCCATCGCCTATAAGGCCGATGTCGCCAATTTCGCGGAAGTCAACGACATGGTTTCGAAGATCGTCGCGGATTTCGGCGGTCTCAATATTGTCGTCAACAATGCGGGCGTAGCGCTGCGAAATCGCTTCAGCGACACGACGCAGGATGAATGGAAGAAGCAGATCGACGTATGTCTGTACGGCGCGCTTCACGTTTGCAGAGCGACCGCGCCGCATTTGGAGAAATCCGGCGACGGCCGGATTATCGCGCTTGTGGGCGATTCGTCCCGCGTCGGAGAATCCGGGCTCAGCATCGTTGCGGCGGCGCGTGGCGGCGTTATCGCACTGATGAAGTCTCTCGCAAGAGAACTCGGCCGCGTCGGGACAACGGCGAATACCATTTCGCTGGGCTTGGTCGAGACACCTCATGACATTGCGTGGGTTAACGCAAATCGTGAGAAACTTACAAAGCTGTATCCGCTGCGCCGTCTTGGTTTTTCGTCGGATATAGCCCCGATGGTGACGCTCCTTGCGTCCAAGCATGGCAGCTGGATTACAGGCCAGACGATCAGCATCAACGGCGGCTTCAGCATGGTGTAACCGCCGACCTCGAGGAAACGAAATATGATCCAGACAGAATTGATCTCGCCGATACCCGAACTGCTCCGCCGTCAAGCGGAGCAGCTTGGATCGAAGCAGGCATTTCGCGATGTCGCCGGTTCGGTAACATATGCCGAGCTGGCGACGCGGACGGGTCATTTGGCCGGACACCTCGCCGACCGTGGAATGGAAGCGGGGATGAAGGTCGCCATTTTTCTTCCCAACTCAGTTGCCTGGGTTGAAACCTGCTTTGCGATCAATCGTGCCGACTGTATCTCCGTTCCGATCAGTTATGACTCGACGGAATCCGAGATACTCTATCGCTTGCTGGATGCCGATTGCGCGGCCATTGTCACCACGGACGAGCGCTCTGAGTTGGTGGCCAAGCTTATGAAGTCTGCTCCCGGATTACGCCTCGTTATTCTCGTCGGCCGGGATGCCGTCAGGGGCGAAGGGGTGCGTTATTCGCAACTGGTCGCGACGGCGCCGAATTCAACTCCGCGCGATTCGCTCGACATGTTTCTTCCCGCGTTCATCATCTACACGTCCGGAACAACGGGACGTGCGAAGGGCGTATTGCTTACCGTCCATGGCATGCTCTGGATTACTGCCGCGTGCCTTGCGCCCATCGGCGGGTTAAGCGAGCGAGACGTTGTGCTTTCACCGCTCCCGCTGTTCCACTCTTATGCACTCGCGCTCTCAGTGCTGGGTATTCTGGCCACAGGTGCCACCGAGTACATCATGGAGAAATACTCCACGTCCGAAGCCGTTCGTTTGCTTAAAACGGGCGAGTTCTCTGTATTTCCCGGCGTGCCGACTATGTTTCATTTTCTGTTAGAGGCGACGAAGGATGAGCCACTCGATAAGTTTCCGGGCTTGCGCGTCTGCATCAGCGCCGGTGCGATCATGCCGGCAACTCTGAATCGAGAGTTTGAATCGCGTTTTAAGCTAAAGCTCCTCGACGGATACGGTATTACAGAGACCTCCACCTTCGTCACATTGAATTGGATGACAGGCAGTCGCGTCATGGGATCATGCGGTCTGCCAATTCCCGGACTCGCAGTTCGCATTTTATCGCCGGCCACGGGAGAAGACGTCGATCTTGGCCAGGAAGGCGAGTTAATCGTCCGCGGTCCAAATCTGATGAGCGGTTACCACAACAAGCCCGAAGAGACGGCATCTGCTTTGCGAAAGGGCTGGTATTACACCGGCGATTTGGCGCGGAGTGACAAGAATGGTTTTCTGACCATTACGGGTCGTCTCAAGGAGTTGATCATCCGTGGCGGACAGAATATAGCGCCCGGCGAGATCGAGGAAGTCGTGAATTCGATGGAGCAGGTGGTCGATAGTGCCGTCGTCGGGATCCGGCACGAGCATCTCGGCGAGGTGCCCGCAATCTTTGTCGTACCGCGGGAGGGCTCACCCGTTACGCCGGACGCGGTCATCTTGTATTGCCGTGAACGGCTGTCGTCTTATAAGGTCCCGTACTCGGTACATTTCATATCAGAAATACCTAGGACAGGATCCGGGAAAATACTTCGGTTCAAGCTACGAGAAATGCTCACGCTAAACGGTCATTCAACATGAACTTTATCGCCGCCTTTTCGCGTAATGAGCGATTATGGAATTCAACTGCCGTGACGGTATTCAGTAACTTAAGCTCGCGGGATCGACTATGTCTCGAAGCAACGAAAAGAGCCAAGCGTCGCTTTTTCGGCGCCCTTACGGAATAATGGGACCGTAGACACGGTGCTCGATCAGCCAAGACTCAGCGCCGCCAATTCCGCCTTTGAAACTTAAAAAATGCTGAAACAGGCGGCACTCTTGGTGCGCAATCAAAGATCAGCGTATCGGCGAGAAGGTGGCGCAACTCAGAATCTTGATCTGCTGCGTTTGTAAGATAGGCAATGCGTCGGCGAGGAACGCCTGCCAGTCGGCATGCTTGGCCAGTTGAGCGCGCCTTTGCTGTCGATCTTCAAAGCTCTCGTAACCCCACATATGAATCACTTCGTTCACATCGCCGATCTCGGTGTGGAAGTAGCCGATCAGATTGCCCAGAATTTCCTTGTGAACAGGGAATCCCTTTTCTTCGTACAGACGAAGCCATTTGCTCACGCTTCCGGGCGTGAGTGAATAGGTCCGCATTTCGACAATCATCGCAGCCTCCGTAGTATTCGCCATATTGACCGCTCGGCCAACTTTGTATACATAGTTTTCCAACAAAGAGCAAACCAATCAGGGGGGCACGATGCCTATCACTCGCACCAAGCGTCTTTTATCCGCGGCTATTAGTACGCTTTCGCTGTTGGGATTGGCGCAAACGGCGTGCGCTCAAGGACAAACGTTTAAGCTCGGAATCGTGACGTTCACTTCCGGGCCTGGTGCAGAGTCGTTCGGTGTGCCTGCCTGGAATTCAGCAAAGATGCTCGCTGATGCATTCAATCAGGGAGGTCAGTTGCCGCCGCCATATGACAAGATCGGTTTGGGCGGTCTTAAAGTGGAAGCTTCCGTTATCGACGAGAACGGCGGCACGACCAAGCAGGTTCAGGAACTGCGAAACGCCTATGACCGCGATGGGTACGATGCGGTGATCGGTTACATCAGCTCAAGCAATTGCCTCGCGGGCGCACCCGTTGCCGAGGAGCTGAAAAAAATTCTTATACTTTTCGATTGCGGCACGCCCCGAATATTCGAGGATAACAAGTATCGCTATGTTTTTCGCGCAACCGCGCACGCGACGATGGATAACGTCGCCATGGCTCGGTATATCGCCAAGCGCAAGCTTAAGTCGGATGACGTTGGGGGCATTAATCCTGATTATGCCTATGGCCGCGATAACTGGAAAGATTTCCAGCAGAGCATGGTCAAGCTGAATGACAAGGCTAAGATCAAGTCGGAGCTTTGGCCGAAATTCGGTGCAGGACAATACGGCACTGAAATCTCCGCGCTGCTGCAAGCGAACCCCCAAATCGTGCACACCAGTCTTTGGGGAGGTGACCTTCAGGCGTTCATCCTGCAGGGCGCTCCGCGCAATCTTTTCAAAGACCGCCACGTTGCCATTATTGCCGCAGATCATGTCTTTCAACCGCTCGGAAGCCGTATGCCGAACGACGTGCTTGTCGGCGCGCGCGGTGAGAACGGGCCGTTTGCCGCCAAGAGCGCTCTGAATGACTGGTTTGTGGCTGCCTATGAGAAACAGTTCGCGGGTCAGGTGCCATCCCAGGCGCCCTACCGCATGGCACAGTCCGTTCTTGCTCTCAAACTTGCCGTGGACAAGGCGGCGGCGGCGAACGGCGGCAAGAAACCGACAGCCGATCAGATAGCCGATGCCCTGACAGGACTTGAATGGGAGGCACCATCGGGCCGCATCAAGATGGCACTGGGAGATGGCCATCAGGCTATCCAAGCCAATGCGATCGGCCTGACAAAGTGGAATCCTGCTACGAAGCGCGTGGAAGTTGTCGAAGTCGAGCGTTTTGCCGCGGAATGTGTGAATCCGCCGGTGAATGTGAAATCGGAAGAATGGATCGCCCAGGGTTTTCCCGAAGCAAAGTGTAACTAGGCATTGCGCACCCCGGCGCATTCGTGCGCCAGGGGTGCGGCACTTCGGGGGAACTATTCGTGCAACTCGTGACGACGATACTTCTTGACGGTTTGATCGATGCATCGTGGATTTTCATCGTTGCGGTCGGACTCACATTAATCTTCGGTGTCTTGAACGTCCTAAATCTTGCGCATGGCAATTTCTACGCAATAGGAGCCTACGTAGCCGCGACAGTTGCGGGCTGGTACTATGCCAGCGGCGACAATCCTCCGGCGTTCGGTCTGGTCTTGATGCTCGGCTCATCGATGCTGGTGGCAGGAATCCTCGGTCCGCTTCTCGAACGTGGGCTGCTCCGCTTTCTGTATGAGCGCGATGAAGTCATCCTGGTGCTTGTCACCTACGCGCTTTTCCTCATTCTTGAAGATGCGACCAAGCTGATTTGGGGTGTTAATCCATACTACGCGTACGATCCCTACTCGCTCTTCGGAGATTTGAAGGTCTACGGACTGACTTACGTCGGCTACGATCTTATGCTGATCGTGTTCGCCATTTTTGCCGGGATCATCTTGTGGCTTGGGCTGAATCGCACCAAGAGCGGAAAGCTCGTGCTGGCTGTGATTCATGATCGTGACATGAGCAGCGCGCTGGGAATCAATGTCACCCGTATCTTCGTGATTGCCTTCACGATTGGTGTGTTCCTGGCTGCTATAGGCGGGGCGATTACGGCGCCGAAAATTTCGGTGCAGCCGGGTCTGGCGGTGACTGTGGTGCTTCTCAGTTTTGCCGTGGTGGTGATCGGCGGGTTGGGCAGCATCGAAGGGGCCGCAATAGCAGCGCTTGTTGTCGGCCTGTCGCGGTCCCTTGCCATTCATCTCTGGCCATCGGCCGAGCTTTTCATCGTTTATCTGGTTATGGCGCTGATGCTCGCGATCAAGCCGCAAGGCATGTTCGGTGCGGTGCAACTGCGGAAAATATGATGACTAATACAAAGATCATTCTGGCTGCCACGGCGACGCTTGCAGCATTGCTGGCGCTAGGCCCGTTTCTGCCGGGTTGGGCGACCTTCCTGGGCGCAGTGGCTCTGGCCAAGGGGATTACAGCGCTCGGCCTGGTGGTGATGTTGCGAAGCGGCTTGTTATCGTTCGGACAGGGGCTGTTTTATTGCGTAGGCGGCTACGGTGCCGGTCTGCTCATGTTGTGGGGCGACGTCACCAACGCCGTCGTTCTGGTGATTGCCGGCGGGCTATCCGGACTGGTGGCGGGGCTGTTGATCGGCCCATTGCTCGCCGGATATAGGAAGATATTTTTCGCAACGCTCACGCTCGCATTGTCGATGCTGGTGCATGGCGCCTTGACAAAGGCCGATATCCTGGGCGGCTCGGATGGTTTGAATCTCCGGCCGCCAACGTTTTTCGGACTGGAGCAGACGACCGGTCTTTCGCCCGTATTTGCGATCTATGCGCTTGCCTGCGTCATCGCAGTAGCAAGCGCCTGTCTGCTTCGGATTCATTTCAGGTCTGTTCGTGGCCTGCTGTCGCTGGGGGTAAAGGACAATGAAATTCGCGTGGAATACCTTGGGACCTCGGTTCGCCGCGCGATTTTCGAGAACTATGTCGTTGCTGCATTTCTCGCAGGGATGGGTGGAGCGTTGAATGCGCTCGTGCTCGGACACATCGACCCTGAGCTCGCGTTCTGGACAACATCGGGCGAGTTTGTGTTTGTCGCTATTCTCGCGGGTCAGGTCAGCGTTGTCGCCATTTTTGTGGCATCGATCCTGCTCGAACTCGTCCGGTCATTTTCCAGCCAACACTTCCCAAATGCCTGGCAGATGACGCTTGGCATCTTCATGCTGACGGTCATCCTGTTCATGCCGAACGGCATTGGTGCGCTGTTGCAGCGCCGGCGCGGAAGCAAAATTGCGCAAGGGGAAGCTCCGTGAGTGCAATTCTGGATGTACGAAATTTAAGAAAGTCGTTTGGAGCGATCACAGCCGCGGATGATATTTCCGTCACGATCAATGCGGGCGAACGCGTTGGTCTCATCGGAACAAACGGAGCGGGGAAAACCACCTTCGTCAACATGGTCACGGGTTATCTGCGGGCTGACGGCGGAAGTATCGTGCTCCGGGGAGCCGATATTTCTGGCAAGTCTCCGAGGGAGATTGCGCGCGCGGGCGTTTGCCGTTCATTCCAGATCCCTCAATTATTCCTGAGTCTGACGACTGAAGAGAATCTCATCATCGCGCTGGGCATTTCGTCGGGGGAGGCGTTACGGCCGTTTGCTGGCACTGGATCGCCAGTCCTTGTTGCGTCGCTTGACGACCTGCTCACCCGATATCGTCTCCAGGAATTTCGTCATCGCGTGGTATCGGAACTGCCCGGCGGCGTTCGTAAATTGCTCGACATTGCGGTGAGCGTGACGCGTGGGCCTTCTCTGCTGCTGCTGGACGAGCCGACCAGCGGCGTCGCCGCAGAACAAAAATTCGATCTGATGGACATTGTTGTGAATGCACTGCCGAAGGACGTAACCGTCCTTTTTGTCGAGCACGACATGGATATCGTTAGCCGCTATTCGACGCGCGTTCTTGCGTTCTACGATGGGCGGATTATTTCCGATGGTCCTTCCGATGTCGTACTACAGGATTCACGCGTGAAAAGCTTCATTACCGGCGCGCCGAACTGAGAAAGATATGATCGAGGTAAAGAATATCGAAGTGCTCATCAAGTCGATCGAGATTCTGCGCGGCGTGAGCCTGACACTCGCGCCGGGTGAGATGATCGGACTCGTGGGCCGCAACGGTGCCGGTAAGACCACGACGATCCGCGCGCTTATGGGACTAGCTCCTCTAAAAGACGGCGAAATTCTCGTCGATGGCCGCAGTATCGATCACCTAAAGCCGCATCAGCGCGCGGCGCTGGGAATTGGCTATCTGCCTGAAGACCGGCGCCTCGTGCCCCTGCTTACGGTGGAGGAAAACATCCTAGTGCCGTCTTGGGCAATGCCCCAGATCGATCACAAAAAACGGCTGGCCTTCGCTTACGATCTTTTGCCGGAAATCGCCACAATGCGCGATCGCAAGGCTCTTCAACTCAGCGGTGGACAGCAAAAACTGGTTGCCCTTGCGCGGGCGATCATGGCTGGAACCAAGGTTCTTCTTCTTGACGAACCGTTTGAAGGTGTCGCGCCTGCGTTGTCCCAGCGCGTGTCTGAAGTGATTGGTGCATTGCGCGGTGAAAAACTCGCGGTTCTGATCGCGCAATCCGAGGTCAACCACGCGGCAAAGATGCTTGATAGAAGTTACTCGATCGAACGCGGCACGAGCATTTAGTTAGGCATGGACGTCAACGTCAAATACGAAGCGGTCGGAGCGATAGATTGTAGTTCCAGTCAAAAAGGGCTTTTCGCTCTTTGAAAGAGGTGTGAAGTAAACGACACCCATTGGAAAACCCGCCGGCATTTCGAACAAGGCGGAATACTCCGCGCTCAGGGCGGTTGAGGCGAAACCAAATCGGGATTTGGCCACATTTAATCGAGCTCGCTTCAGCATGGCGAAGGCGAATCCGTGATTCAGTTGATCCTTCAGACGCTCGAACATTTCATCTGTCAGATACAAAAAATGCAGGCTGACCGGCTCCTCATTGGCATAAACAAGCTTTTGATGGCGGTAGATCTTGGTGCCCTGAACGATACGAAGTCTTGAAGCAATCTCTCCATCAGCGGCTATCTGGTCGCGTTTAAGTTCCTTCACCGTCGGTTTGAAGCCGGCGCGTTCGATCTCATCGCCGATAGTATGCTCCGCATCGGCAGCGAAAACGCGATGAATAACGCTCTTAGGCTTGATGAAGATTCCGCGACCCTGTTCACCGTAAACCAGACCTTCATAGCTCAGCTCCCGCAATGCGCGTCGCACGGAGATTTCACTGACCTTGAATTCCTCCACAAGATCGGAGAGCGGCGGGAGCTTCGAGTTGGGAAGATATTTCCCGCTCGCAATACGCAAGCGCAGTTTCTCCGCAACATCTCGATACAGAAGCGAATGTCTTCCAGAACCTTTCGGAAGAAGAGGGCGTTGCAGCTTTGCCATTTGAACATTCCAGCGGTGCGTTGACATCTCAGACAACTTTGTATACAAACTTTTGCGTAACGGCGAGCTTTGGTTGTCCGTTCGCGTTACTTGATCTGCCCGCATCGAGCGATTGAAGTGGATCAAAAGATCCATCGTGCGGCCCGCAATAACTACTGCCGGCAACCTATAGCAGGGAGCCGAGAGGTGAGGAACTAAAGTGACCAAAGCTGCTGTTGAAACTGCGATCGATCAAGGCATTCATAGATTCCTAGCTGACGGCGTTCATTACAGGGACCTGATGGATATCCGCGCTGCTGCTCCTGATTGGAGTGCCTGGCCGGAAACTTGGTCGAAGTGGGCTGCCCAGGCCGAGAAGCGCGGTGAAGAGGCGCTCGCCGCTAAAACGTTGCTAACGGCGGCCACCGAGTTCGCGCGCGCTTCACTCTATTACCATTACGGGCAGTATCTTCTATTTGACGATCTGCATCTCAAGAAGCAAGTGCACGATAAGAAGCGTGATGCATTCAAGCGCGCTGCGCCGCTGCTGGAGGTGCCGATGGAGCGGGTTGAAATCCCGTTCGAAAACATCAAGATGGCCGGCTATCTCCGTGCGCCGGTTGGCGTCAGGAAGCCGCCTTGCGTCATCCTTCTGGGCGGTCTCGATACCACCAAGGAAGACTATCTGACAGTGGCGGATCATTGCTTGCGTCGCGGACTTGCGATTCTCGCGTTTGACGGCCCCGGTCAGGGCGAAACATTGTTTGAAATGCGCTGGCGAACTGATTTCGAAAAGGCCGTCGTTGCGGCCATCGATTACGTCGAAACGCGGCCGGAGATCGACAGTAATCGCATAGGCATCATTGGTCGCAGCATGGGCGGTTGCTACGCGCCGAAGACGGCTGCCATCGATAAGCGTATCAAGGCTCTTGTCGCGTGGGGTGTGATGTATCACCTCCAGAACCTTGCGGAAGTGCCAAAGCACACGCTTGAAGGCTTCATGTTCGTGAGCGGAAGCAAAACTCTTGAAGAGGCAAAGGCATTCTACGATACTATCGACTTGTCAAAATATGCTCCGAGCATCACATGCCCGACGTTGGTGGTTCATGGAGGACTCGATGTGATCACCCCGATCGATAACGCGACAAGCCTTATCAGGGATCTGAAATGTCACGTCGAAACCATCATCTGGGATGATAGCGTGCATTGTTGCCACGATCGTGCACATATTGTCCGCCCGGCACTGGCTGATTTCATGTTGAGGCATCTCTGAGAGCATAAAAAAGCATTCCTCGCACAGGTCGATAGCATGCTGGGACGATCGGTCCGCCGCAAGGAAGATGAGCGCTTCATTACCGGAGCTGGACTCTATGTAGAGGATGTACAGCTTCCGGGAATGCTTTATGTGTCCTTTGTGCGGAGCGTTCACGCTCACGCAATTGTTCGTCGTGTGGATGCAGGTCGCGCGCGGCAAGTGCCGGGGGTTGTCACCGTCATCACGGGCGACGAGTGGCCCGAGCTAAGCTCTCGCCTGCCTGAGCTGAATGGGTCTGTCACGCTCGTCAGCCCCTATATCGACTCGCTCAAGGTCGCTCCACACCATTTGTTTCCGAAGAAGGTTTGTTACGTTGGCGAGCAAATCGCCGCCGTTATTGCAGAATCGCCTTATGCCGCGGTTGATGGTGTCGATGCAGTGGAAGTCGAGTATGAGGCGCTGCCCGTAGTTGCTTCGTGGAGGGACGCCGTCAAGCCGGACGCGCCGCGCGTGCACACCGGATTCGACAATATCGTTGCGCACCTCAAGCATGGTTTCGGTGACATTGACGCAGCGTTCCGCGAGGCGGATGTTGTCGTGGAGCGAACACTCGAAACGCAAAGCTTGAAGTCGATGGCGATCGAGTGCCGTGCCGTCGCAGCTCAATGGGAGCGGGCGACTGGAACACTCAATGTATGGTCGACCTGCCAGTTTCATTATATGCTGCGGAACACGTTGGCCGGAATCCTGGGTATGCCGGCGGAGAGCGTTCGCGTCATCGCCCGCGATATCGGCGGCGGGTTTGGTCTGAAAGGCGTTCTCCACGCCGAAGACGTTATCGTTCCGCTGATAGCCCGGCGTCTTGGACGCCCGTTGCGCTGGGCCGAGACGCGCATGGAGCATATGACCGCGTCCAATCATTCCGGCAACCAGGCGAACAAGGTTCGTGTGGCTGCGAAACGGGATGGGACCATTCTGGGAATGGACCTGGAAATGCACAAAGAGATCGGTGCGTACGATCACTTTGACATGATGCTGCAGATCAACACGATCAATCATCTCACCACCCATTACAAGATCCCGAACATGCGGATCGAGGGATGGGCGGTGAGCACCAACACCTCACCCGGAAGCCCGTATCGCGGGGCGGGTCGTGTCGAAGCGGTTTTCACAATGGATCGTATGCTCGACGCTGTCGCTGGTGCGACGGGCCTCGATCCGATCGAGGTCCGTCTCAAGAATATCGTCATGCCGGAGGATATGCCTTACCGGAATGGCATGGTGTACCGCGACGGCGTGCCCGTGACGTACGAAAATATCGACTTCCCTCTGTTGCTTGATACCGCGCGCAAGCGCGCCGACTATGATGGATGGCGCGAACGGCAGAAAGAGCTTCGGGGTGCCGGCCGGTCGATAGGCATCGGAATTTCAAGTTACGTGGAGGGCGGGGGACTTGGACCATGCGAAGGAGCGTCGATCAAGATCGACGAAGCCGGCCGGGTAACCGTGAAGATCGGCGTGAATTCGCAGGGACAGAGTCACGAGACGACGCTTGCGCAAGTCTGTTCCGCGGCATTGGGCGTCAAGATCGATGACGTTCGGGTGCTGGGCGGTGACACCAGTCTGATGAACGTGGGCTTTGGAACCGGTGCCAGCCGCGTGGCAGTAAACTCCGGAAATGCGGTGCATAAAGCGGCGATCGAGGTTCGCAGGAAAGCGGTTGCGCTCGCCGCGAGAATTCTGGGCTGCGCAGAAAGCGAGATTGAGATCAACGACGGAGTGCTGTCCGTTATCGGTGCGCGTCAAAATCAGATAGGAATCGCAGAACTCGCCGGTCGGTCCATTCGAGATCGGGGCATGGCCGAGCTCGGTGGTCCAGGGCTTGTTGCAACGGAGTTCTTCTATCCGAAGACGGTCACCTGGGCCAGCGGCGTCAACATCGTCGTAGTGGAAGTTGATCGTGAGACTGGTAAAGTCGATATCTTGAAGTACGTTTTCGTTCACGACTGCGGATTGCCGCTCAATCCATTGGTCGTTGATGGGCAGATATCAGGTGGCTTCGCGCAAGGGCTTGGCATCGCACTCGGCGAGTGCAATGCCTACGACCAGGAAGGTCAGGTTCGCAGCGGTACGCTGATGGATTATTTTGTTCCACGTGCATCGGATATCCCGGATCTGGATGTTGAGCATCTCAGATTCCCGACACCTGACAATCCTCTCGGTATCAAGTCTGTTGGCGAGAGTGGCCCCAACTCTCCTCCGGCGGCCATTGCCGCGGCGATTGAAGATGCGTTAGATGGGGATGTACAGATCACCAGGCTGCCAGTGACCATGAGTTCCGTTCTGGAGGCGATCCGGTCTCAATGAAGCACGCGATTAAAATCAGGGTGAACGGTCAGGACCGGAGTGCGGAGGTCGAGTCGCGCCTCTTGCTTGTTCATTTTCTTCGTGACGTTCTGGCGCTGACCGGGACACATGTCGGTTGCGACACGACACAGTGCGGAGCTTGTACGATTAGCCTTGATGGCCAAGCTGTGAAATCGTGCACGATTTTTACCGTGCAAGCCAATAATGCCGATATCGTCACTATTGAAGGGTTGGCCGCCAACGAGAAGCTACATCCAATTCAAGAAGCCTTTCGTGCCCATCACGGTTTGCAATGTGGCTTCTGCACGCCGGGTATGATCATGGCTGCGAAACAGCTTCTCGAGCGATATCCGGACCCGACGCCTGAGGAAATTCGGCATCAACTGGATGGCAACATCTGCCGCTGTACCGGCTATCACGGAATCATCAAAGCGATCGAAGCGGCTGCCGATTCAATGGCGGGTAAGCCGATTTCTCGCCACGCCGGAACAGCGGCATCCTGATGTTTCCCGCACCGTTTGATTATCACAAGCCAGCCGCTCTATCGGAAGCCGTCGAGATGCTCACCGCTCTGGGCGATGATGCTAAACTTCTGGCGGGTGGCCAAAGTCTGATTCCCGCGCTGAAGCTCCGTTTGACGAGCCCGCAACATTTGATCGATTTATCTGGCATCGCCGAGTTAAGCCAAATTGGCGTTGAAGATAACACACTCATTGTCGGCGCCATGGTTACGCACTGGCAGGTCGAATCGTCTCCGGTGGTCCGAAACGCACTTCCTTATCTGTCGAAGGTCGCTGCGCTTATTGCCGATCCTCAGGTCAGGAACAGAGGAACAATCGGCGGCTCCGTTGTTAACTCCGATCCTGCGGCTGACTATCCGGCGAGCATCGTCGCGCTCAATGCCGAAATGGTTTGCGTGAGCTCGAGTGGAACGCGCGTGGTTGCGGCGGCGGACTGGTTTCAGGGCCTGATGACGACCGCCATCGAAGACGGTGAAATCCTCACCCAGATCAGGATTCCCTTGCTGGCCAGCAATGTAGCTGCGACCTACTTGAAGCTGCCGCACCCAGCATCGCGCTTTGCCGTCGTCGGAGTGGCTGCGATTGCTCAAGTTACGCCCAGTGGCCAATGCGTGGATGCGCGGATCGGAATCACGGGGGTAGGGGCGAATGCGATTCGTGGTTTGCAGGTTGAAAAATTTCTTGTTGGTCATCCATTCGAGGAGCGGCGGATTGCAGATGCGAGCAATCTAGCTTGCGAAAGTCTCAATATCGAAGGCGACATGCATTTTTCTGCGCAAGACAAGCAAGAGCTCTGCCGCGTGTATGTCCGTCGTGCACTGATGCAGGTGAAACAGACGGCCGCGATGCGCTCCGTTTAACGGTTATTTCTGGCCGCGCAGGAGTGATAAACTGAGATCTACGCTTGGGGGTGTACTGCGATGCAAGTGGATGCAAATGGCCTCTCCTTCCGCGTCAAAGTTCAAGGATCTGCGACTGCGCCGACAATCGTATTGTCGAATTCGCTTGGGACCTCGTTGGAAATGTGGGACTCGCAGGTCGCTGCTTTGACGCGGGATTATCGGATCGTTCGGTACGATTGTCGCGGCCAAGGCAACTCGGCTGTTCCAGAAGGTTCGTATTCAGTGGCGCAGTTTGCGGGTGATATTCTGGCCATAATGGACGCTCTGGACATCGGCAAAGCGCACTGGTGCGGACTTTCGCTTGGTGGAATGATTGGACAATGGCTCGCGGCCAATGTTCCTTCCCGGTTCGACAAAGTCATTCTTGCAAACACAACTTGTTACTACTGCAGCCCGGCGTTCTGGCTTGATAGGATTCAGGCGGTTAAAGACGGGGGTATGGAATCGATTGCAGAGCGTGTCGTATCAGGATGGCTTACGGCAGATTTTCGCCAGAGAGAGCCGGTTATTGCTGAGCGAATGAAGGCCATGCTGCTGGCTACTTCCCAAGATGGTTATATCCAAACTTGTGAAGCCTTGAGTAGCCTCGACCAGCGCTATTTGCTTGCAGATATCAAGAACCCAACTTTGGTGATCGCAGGCGAACGGGATCTATCGACTCCGCTAAAAGACGCTGAGTTCATCGCAAGTCAAATTCCGAGTGCGAAACTCGCGGTGTTAGATGCAGCCCACATCTCTAATGTGGAGCAAAGCACGGCATTCTCTCAGGCCGTGCTCAAATTTCTGGGTCGGTAATATCCGGGAGATTTAGCATATGTCGACCAGCTCACCCTTTAGTCTTCATGAAAAGGTTATCTTGGTGACGGGCGCAGGTGGTGGGTTGGGCCGCCAGTTTGCCATGACGCTTGCGAGCGCCGGAGCGTCGATTGCTTGCCTTGATCGTGATGTGCGTGGTGCCAGTGAAACCGTCTCTGCGATCCAGCGATCCAGTGGAGTCGCAGACGTCTACATTGCCGATGTCTCCGAAGAGAATATCTTGAATGATGCGGTTCAAAGCATAATCAAAACATTTGGTCGGATCGATGTTCTCGTCAACAATGCGGGCATTAGCACGCGTCCGGTACGCATCCACGAGTTGCCTACCACGGACTGGGATAGAGTGATGAGCATCAATTTGCGAGGAACATATCTTTGCGCCAAGGCGGTGCTACCCTACATGATGGAGAAGGGAGGCGGATCCATCATTAATATTGCTTCCATAACGGGAATAGTCGGATTTTATCCCGGAGCGTCAGCCATAAGCGCAGCATATTCCGCTTCGAAGGGAGGCATGGCGAGTTTCACCCGACAACTGGCCGCAGAGTATGCCGCAGACAATATTCGTTGTAACGCTGTAGCGCCGGGTTTTCATAGCGGAACTGAACTCGGCGAGGAGCGGCGTGCCTTTGCGTCGATTTCCGAGACTCAATTGCTAAATGATGCCATCTTGCGTCGTACACCTTTCCGGCGGCTTGGAAGCCCCAACGAACTAGCCGGGTTAGTTCATTACTTGTCTAGCGATGCGTCCCTATTCATCACCGGCCAATTGATAGCGCACGACGGAGGTTGGACTGCGGCGTAAACGGGCGCGAGGATGCATTATCCTGCCCATGAGATGAGCTGCGCGTATTGGCTTTATATCGATAGACTTTGATCGTCCGGTCTCCGGTCAACGCGCCGCAAACGCGATAAGATCTGACGTGCTCCCTGCAAATTAGGCCAATCTGAACTGGAATTTCCACTTATGGTCCCCTGTTGGGGCGAGGAGCATTCCATGAAGGCATCGAAGTTCACGGAGGCGCAGATCGCCTTCGTTTTGCAGCAGGCGGAGGGCGGCACGCCGATTGCGGAGGTTTGCCGGAAGGCTGGCATCAGTGACGCGACGTTTTGCAACTGGCGGAAGAAATACGCCGGCTTATGCCATCGGAGATGAAGCGCTTACGTCAGCTCGAAGACGAGAATGTCAAGCTGAAACGGATTGTCGCGGACCTGTCCCTCGACAAGGCAATGCTGCAGGACGTGCTTTCAAAAAGCTTTGAGGCCTGGCCGCAAGCGCGAACTTGTCGACAAGGTCCGGTCGGAATGGAAGGTGTCGATCAGGCGCGCCTGTGCTCCTGTGTGTACCGAAACCTTATCCGAGTTGATGACGTGATGGAATCGCCTAAGCTGGCGGAATGATCGGGTTGCTTTGTTTCGTTCTGGCCGTCCTGGCCTCGCCATTCAAGTCGAAGTTGCGGCTTGAAGCTGAGAACGCGGTGCTTCGACATCATTTGATTGTCTTGAAGCGTAGGCTGCATGGTCGCGTCCGGCTCACGTACAACGACCGCTGGTTCTTTATCCAGCTGTATCGGTGGTGTCCGTCGATCCTGCGGGCCCTCATGATTATCCGTCCCGAGACGCTCGTGCGTTGGCATCGGGCGGGCTTTTGCTGCTATTGGGGGTGGAAGTCACGATCGCTGGGAGGACGGCCGCAGATCGAGACGGACCTGCGCGCGCTGATCCGGCGGATCAGCGTCGAGAACCCGCTTTCGGGAGCGCCGCGTATCCATGGCGAACTTCTCAAGCTCGGGTTTGAGCTCGCGCAGTCGAGCGTCGCCAAGTACATGATCACGCGGCGGGGCCGCCCAGTCAGGGAGGGCGTACCTTTCTGCGCAATCATGCCCCAGATATCGCGGCCATGGATTTGTTCGTTGCTCCGACCATTGGCTTCGACCTGCTCTATGCCTTCGTCATCGTTCGGCTAGACCGCAGAGACCTCGTCTGGATCAACGTACACAACAAACTCGACAGCTGAATGGATTGTACGCCAGTTAACAGAGGCCTTCCTTGGGACGAAGCCCCGCGCTACCTCATCCGCGATCGGGATCGGATCTATGGCGCCGTCGTCAAACGTTGACTGCGCGCCATGGGCATCCGAGACAAGCCGACTGCACCAGCCTCGCCCTGGCAGAACGGCTATGCCGAACAGCTGATTGGATCGATCCGGCGAGAATGTGTGGACCGCGTCATTGTCTTGGGCGAGGCGCATCTGCGCCGGACACTCAAATCCTATGCCGAGTATTACAACCGTGTCAGGACCCATCGATTTGTGAACAAGGATGCGCCGGTCTCTAGGCCGGTTCAGCGAACCGGTGTCATTTGTTCACGCGCCATTCTGGGCGGACTGCATCACCAATATGTTCGTGTTTAGGTTTATGGGATGGCCCGCCCCCTCCCAGCGGGACCGGCAGGTAGAATGCCGGTTCTGAGTCCCCAGTGAGAAGGAGCGGAGTCATGAAGATCGTGATGGTTGGCATCGACCTCGGCAAGAATCTTTGCAGTATGGCGGGGCTGGATGAGAGCGGAGCAATTGTCCTTCGGCGGCGGATGAAACGAGAGTCTGTGTTGCCGTTTACGGCACAGCTGCAGCAATGCATGGTGGCGATGGAGGCGTGCTGTGGGGCCCATCATCTTGGCCGGCAGATCGCTACACAAGGCCACGCTGTACGACTGATGTCAGCGGAATATGTCCGCCCCTATGTCAAGGCGCAAAAGAATGACGAGCGAGACGCGGAAGCGATCGCAGAAGCAGCCACCCGGCCGACAATGCGCTTTGTAGAGATCAAGAGCGAGGCGCAGCTCGAAGTGCAGTCATTGCATCGTGTCCGCGGGCGATTGGTTGCGGAGCGGACAGCATTGATCAACCAGTTGCGTGCGCTCTTGCTGGAGCGTGGCATCACTGCGCCTCAAGGGCGACGCAAGGTCGAACGGCTGCTTCCGGAGATTTTGGCGGACGAAGGTAACGGTCTTGGACCGCGTCTTCGTTCTTCATTTTCACCTCGATTATTATCCATTCTCGGTAATGTCACGCCAGCCAGTGCCTTTCATTACAACACTGCATGGGCGCTTGGATCTGCCAGAGCATCAGCCGATATTTGATACATTTTTATCCATCCCGCTAGTTTCAATCTCGAATGCGCAGAGGCGACCTGTTCAGAAGGCGCGTTGGATTGACACAATTTATCATGGCCTTCCAGAAAACCTTTTGACGCCGAAGCTGAAGACCCCATCTTACCTTGCATTTCTCGGCCGCATTTCTCCGGAAAAACGTCTCGACCGCGCCATTCACATCGCAGAGCGATGCGGCCTTCCCATCAAGATAGCGGCAAAAGTCGATGTGGCCGATCTCGGCTATTTTAGGAATGGCATCCGCCCGCTGCTGGAAAAGAAGCATGTCGAATTCATCGGCGAAATTTCGGACGCGGAAAAATCGGATTTTCTGAGCGGCGCGATCGCTTTGATTGGCCAGAACCCTTCGGCCTCGTGATTATCGAAGCTATGGCATGCGGTACGCCCGTGGTTGCCTACAATATAGGGGCGATCCCAGAGCTCATCGAGAATGGAGTAACGGGATTTGTGGTCGAGGACGAAATTAGCGCGGTAGGTGCCATCACAACATTTCCTCGATCTCGCGTGGCAAAGTGCGTTCAACGTTTGAGCAACGCTTCGAACCGTATGACGCTGGACTATCTGAGAGCCTACCAGAACGTTTGCCAGTCAAGGCGTCCAGAAAAGGGCGCTCCGCCGCGGCTGGTAACGAACTGAGTGTAAGCCGATCGGATATGAATCTGATTGCGCAAAATTAGAGGAAACTTGATGCTACGCCTCTGCAATTGATGCACACGTTCCAATCATGACCAATGTCGCGTTCGTCGGAGGTGTCCTGTGGTCGTTCTATCTCATGCAGCACGTGGCGCCATTTCGCCTCAAGAAACGCCGTTTTATATCCCTGCAATGGGCTCGATCGCGCGTCCGCGCCGAATACTCAAAGCGAATGACACCTTTGCTGTGGTAGACAATTACGGCGATATCGGCACCTCGTCAGATCCGGATGGAATTTTCAACTGCGACACTCGATACTTGTCCCGTCTGAAGCTGACGGTGAATGGACTGGAGCCGCTTTTGCTAGGTTCGACTGTGCGGGATGATAACACGGCTCTTATGGCAGATCTCACAAATTCGGATATCTACGTCAGAGACCAGCTTGTTCTTCCGAAGGATACCGTCCACATCATCCGAACGAGCTTTATCTGGCAGGGCCACTTTTACACTCGTTTTAGAATTTGCAATCACGGCAGCGAGCGCGTGTCGATCACTGTTTCACTCGCGTTCGCAAATGACTTTGCCGACATTTTCGAAGTGCGCGGGATGCGAAGAGTGCGGCGCGGGACTCGCCGCCCATCGGTCATCCGGGAGAACAGCGTCTATCTCTTCTATGAAGGCCTTGACGCTGAGGAGCGAAGTACATCGCTGTCTTTTGATCCTGTGCCGGACCAAATGGACGATGGCTATGCCGCATACGATATGACGCTGGATCCGAGGCAGCGTAAATCAATCTTTCTCACAGTAAAATGCAACGGCAAACCAGACGATCCGCCTGTGCCATTTCTTAAGGGAATGGCACAGGCCTCACGTTCACAGCGAAGGGAAAAATTGGACCACGTGGGAATCGGTACGTCGAGCGATGTCATCAATCAAATTCTGGCGCGATCGCTTTGGGATCTTCGGATGCTGACAACCGAGACCCCAGAAGGAGATTATCCCTATGCGGGCATCCCATGGTATTCGACGACGTTCGGTCGCGACGGCATCCTCACTGCGTTGCAGATGTTGTGGTGCAAACCACGGCTGGCGCAGGGCGTATTAACGCGACTGGCCGCGTTTCAGGCCAAATCGACCGATCAACTCAATGACGCTGAGCCTGGAAAAATTCTTCACGAGATGCGGGCCGGCGAGATGGCGCGCCTGCGCGAAATCCCGTTCGGACTTTACTACGGAAGTGTTGACGCCACACCGTTGTTCGTTCTGCTTGCGGGCGAATATGCCGAGCGCACCGGAGACATGGAAACGATTCGATCATTGTGGCCCAATATTCAAGCGGCGCTTATGTGGATCGACGAACACTCTGCGTTGGACGATCACGGTTTTCTCCGTTACTCCCGCAACAATACCGAAGGCCTTGTCAATCAGGGATGGAAGGATTCTTTCGATTCTGTATTTCATGCCGATGGGCGCCTCGCAGAGGGATCGATCGCTCTTGCGGAAGTTCAGGCATACGTCTATGCCGCCAAACGGTCGATTGCGAAGGCGGTACGAAAGCTCGGTTCTGCAGATCATGCCGATCGGCTCGAAGGAGAAGCGGAGACGTTGGCGTCGCATTTCGAAAAGGCTTTCTGGTGCGACGAGATAGATACGTACGCGATTGCGCTCGACGGCGAAGGAAATCCATGTCGGGTGCGGACATCGAATGCTGGTCATGTGCTGTTCGGTGGAATGGCATCGCCGGAGCGAGCGAAGCGGATCATCCAAGGCCTGATGACACCTCAATTCTTCTCAGGATGGGGAATTCGCACCGTCGCCGCTGGTGAGAATCGCTATAATCCGATGTCCTATCACAATGGGTCCATTTGGCCGCACGACAATGCGCTCATTGCTGTCGGAATGGCACGGTACGGGTATAAGATAGCCGCGTGCAGAGTGTTTGAAGCCATTAGTAGTACAGCATCCTATATGGACTTGCGCAGATTGCCGGAATTATTTTGTGGCTTTCGGCGGCGAAGAGGTCAGGCACCCACGTTATATCCCGTGGCCTGCTCGCCCCAGGCATGGGCCTGCGGCGCGCCGTTCGCCATGTTGCAAGCTTGTCTTGGGCTGGAGTTTCAACCTGAATGTAATTGTATTCGCCTCATCGACCCTATTTTGCCGCGATTTCTGAATATGCTTGTATTGCGCAACCTCGAACTTGGCGGTGCTAGGATCGATTTCGCTCTATACCGACATGAGGATAATGTTTCGCTTCAGATTTTGCGTAATCCGGACGGAATCGAAGTGTTTATAAGCCATCGCCGATCGCCAAGTTCGCCTTGATTACTTGAGATAGCGGTGTCCCTCGCACCAAGTAGAGACCTCGAAGGCCCGATGGACGGAGGAAAGGTTGTTAATTTCAAAGCGTGACCATGACGGTTCGATCATATTGATCTGCCCCCTTTGAAGTTCTCTAATCGCGCTCGTCAATAGCTTTTCTTCCACGACTGGGCGTTCTCGCCGGGCTCAGAGTTCTCTCCGCGGTCGATGGTCTGCATCGCCGCATGTTGGCGTCGGATGGTGGATCGGCCGAAGTGGTCCACGTGGTCATCATGGAAAGTTCGGTGATGCCACATTCAAAGGGACGGCCTGATCCGCGCCATGCGTCCCGGCGGGACGCGCTGTTGGAAACGTTGTCAGCGCAGCATGGATATGGTCATGCGGCCACAGCGCTCCAACGGAACGGGGTGTTTGTCTTCCACATTGCGTGGAGAATGACGGCGAGCTTCCGTGCCACAGCGACACGCGCTTTCTTGAAGCCGGCAACCTTGGCGAGCTTGAGGCCCCAGGCCTTGAGGGTCGAGAAGGCCTTGGTTCTGGTGAGTAACGTCGTGGCGGCCTCATAGAGATGCTTACGCGTCATCTGGTTTCCGTGTTTGGAGATCCGCCCATTCCGGCTGACTTCGCCTGACTCGTAGCGGCGCGGCGTCAATCCGAGATAAGCGCCTGCGCTCGACGATCGCTTGAAGCGCTCGGGATCATCGAAGACCGACGCAACCGATAGAGCTGTGATCGCGCCGACGCCCTGATCCTGACCTGATCCTGCCCCACCAAACTGGTCCATGCTGAGGGCAATTTTTTCGGGCATTCTGAACCCCACGAAGGGAGGATGCCATGAAGCGGAAGCGGTTTTCGGAGGAGCAGATTGCCTTTGCGCTGAGGCAGGCTGACAGCGGCACGCCGATCGAGGAGATCTGCCGCAAGATGGGGGTCTCAGAGCCGACGTTCTACCGGTGGAAGAAAGTTTACGCCGGCATGGGCGTCGCCGAGATCCGTCGGTTGAAACAGCTTGAAGACGAGAACGCGAAGCTGAAGCGGGTGGTGGCGGATCTCACGTTGGACAAAGCGATGTTGCAGGATGTCCTGCGAAAAAAATGGTAAGGCCCGCCGTCCGGCGCGAGATCGTGCACCATCTGCAGCAGGTCTACGATATCGGCGAGCGACGGGCCTGCAAGGCAACCGGCTTTCATCGATCCTCGCAGCGCTACAAGTCGCGCGGTGATCCGCAAACTGAACTGCGCATGCGGTTGAAGGATCTGGCGGCCAGTCGGGTCCGCTATGGCTATCGGCGTCTCCATGTGCTGCTGCTGCGGGAGGGCTATCGTTTAAACCACAAGCGAACCTACCGGCTGTATCGCGAAGAAGGGCTCTCCATCAGGTCGAAAATACCGAAGCGCAAGCGAGCCTGGCGCTATCGCTCGGGTCGGCCAGAGATCGCCGGCGTGAACCAATACTGGGCGATGGGCTTTATGTCGGATGCACTGTTTGACGGCCGCCCGTTCCGGCTTTTGACCATTGTCGATTGCCACACACGAGAATCGCTTGCGATCGTTCCGAGAACGAATTTTAGAGCCTTCCAGGTCGTCGATGTTCTTGAGCGGCTGGTAACGGAACGCGGCAAACCCCAGACTGTTCGTTGCGACAATGGCCCGGAGTTTGCCGGTAGAATGCTGGATCAATGGGCACACCTTAGCGGCGTGGAGATCGACTTCTCCAGACCCGGAAAGCCAACGGACAACGCATTTTGTGAAGCCTTCAACGGTCGTCTGCGCGCAGAATGTCTCAACGCATCATGGTTCCTGTCGATGGCTGACGCCATCGATCGACTCGACGAATGGAGGCGCCACTACAACAACGACAGACCCCATACCTCGCTCTGCAACTTGACCCCGAACGAGTTCGCACGACAAACTCAAATAGCCCGAGAAATTGCCTAGGACCTGGACCACAAAACGGGGCAGCTCCAAGCAATTTCTAAACTAACATTCCAATCGGACCACTCCGTGGGGGCCGGTCACGAGCGGCGCTCGAATTGCAGCTTCCATTGATTTTTTCGCCTAGGCGCCGACATCGTTACCGAATGAGCAGGCCTGAAGATCAGCGCATGGGCATCGGCCGGAAAGACCGACCGGGTGACTGGCGTCGCGGGCGCCTCGAAACAGGTTTCATGGACATTGTTCATCGAGACCTCCGTGCCTATGAGCGTTGGGGCTGATAATTGGCTTCCGCGATGTCCTCGTGGACGAGCAACCTGCCCGCGGCGGCACCGCGCCGCGGGCCGAGTCAGCGGGTGGCCAGATGATCAGGCCGTCTGCGTGTGCTCGAGTCTTTTGTTGTCGTTGACGGCGTTGATCGGGATCTGGCGAGGCCTCATTGTTTCGGGGACCTCACGCACGAGATCGATCTTTAGCACGCCGTCTTCGAACGAGGCGCCCTTTACCTGGACGTATTCGGCCAGATTGAACTGCCGCCGGAACGGACGCGCAGAGATACCCTGGTAGAGGTACTGGTGCATGCCCTCTCGGTCTTGCGACCTTCCACGGTAAGCACGTTCTGCTCCGCCACAACGGATACTTCGTCTGGCGAGAATCCGGCCAGGGCGAGCGAGATCCGGTAGCTATCGTCACCGGCTCGTTCAATGTTGTAGGGCGGGTAGTTACCGCCCGCCCACTCGGCGGAATCCTCCAGCAGATCGAACAGGCGATCGAAACCAACAGTCGAACGCCATAAGGGGGCAAGATCAAAGGTGGTCATAGCCACATCCTCCTCTTGAGCAACATGGTTACGACGCCGGACACTGTGCCCGGCGCCCGATCACCGGACCCTATAGAAGGCGCCCGGTGCAGCGCAGTTCCGCGCGTGCGCCAATGAAATTAGAAGCGGCTTCAGCCGTTTCAAGAGGCGTGTTCAAGCTCTTGCGCCGGATGTGAAGCAAACCAATTTACTTCTCGCGACCCGAAAGGCCGCGCTCCTCGGACCATGACGAATTCAGGAATATCGGAGGCTCGACCATGCCAGGATTACAGGTGAGGGATGGTCTCGTCGATGTGGCCCTGCAGGACTCATTTCCCGCGAGCGATCCGCCGGCATTCGTCGCTGGCGGCGTCGTGATCGGACGGCCGTTTCGAAGGGAAACTTTCTATGGCTTTGGGTCCGCCGACGCTCGAAGCGGTAGCGGAGTCGGCATTCGAATGCAGAGGTCGCGTCCAAAGCGCGCAAGGAAAGTGCCGAGCCGGCCGACTTCAGAGCAACTCACTGAAAAAGGAGCAGGAGGATGAAGATCGCGCAAGTTGCTCCGCTTTTCGAAAGCGTGCCGCCGAGGCTCTACGGCGGAACGGAGCGGGTTGTTTCGTACTTGACCGAAGAGCTGGTCAGGCAGGGACATCAGGTAACGCTGTTTGCGAGCGGGGACTCCATGACGTCCGCGGAACTCGTCGCCTGTACGCCGCAGGCGCTACGCCTCGATCCGGATGCCCGCGATACGATCCCCCATATGATGGTCATGCTCGACAAGATTCGAGAGCGCGCTGACGAATTCGACATCTTGCACTTCCATATCGACTATCTGCATTTCCCCCTGTTCCGGGCGGATGCTGGCCGCAGCCTGACCACGCTGCACGGCAGGCAGGATCTGGCCGACCACCTGCCCTTCTATGTCCGGTTCTCGGAGATGCCGTTGGTCTCGATCTCGGATTCGCAACGGATTCCACTGCCGAAGGGAAACTTCGTTGGCACGGTTTATCACGGCCTGCCGCTCGATCTGTACAAACCAACATTCGATTCCAAGGGGGGCTATCTGGCCTTCCTGGGCCGCATCTCGCCGGAGAAGCGGCCTGACCGCGCCATCGAGATCGCGCGGAAGGCCGGTCTTCCACTGAAAATTGCAGCCAAGGTGGATAAGGTGGACGAGGCATATTTCCGTGAGACCATCGAGCCTATGATCGACGGAAGGCAGATCGAATATATCGGAGAGATCAACGAGAGCGCCAAGAGCGAATTTTTGGGCCAAGCCGCCGCCTTGCTGTTCCCGATCGATTGGCCTGAGCCTTTCGGTTTGGTGATGATTGAGGCGATGGCCTGCGGTACGCCTGTCCTCGCCTTCCGCGGCGGATCAGTCCCTGAAATCATTGATAAGGAAGTAACCGGCCACATCGTATCAAGTGTCGAGGAGGCGGTTGCCGCCCTTCCCACCGTTCTAGCCCTTGATCGAAGGGGCATCCGCAGGCGCTTTGAGGAGCGCTTTTCGTCGGCGCAAATGGCGACGCAGTACGTCAAACTGTACCAGAAGTTGCTGATCGGGCCGGAGGCGCAAAAACGTGCGCCGGTCGTTGCGGCGCATGCACTCAATGCGCACGTCCATGGCCGCAAAGCTGAAGCGGCGGCTACGGCCCCGCACAAGCCCTCCTGAAGAGGGGATGTCGCTGTCCGCCCGCTCATGGGGCCCGTAAGGAGCCATCGGTTTCTGGCCCGGCGGCGCACGTTCAGCTTGGAACATTTTCGCGGGTTTCTCATTCCTAAGGCGTTGCCAACCTTCGACCGACTGGTCGCCGATTTCTGGGGCCAGTCGAGTAGGGTTGCCGGCGGTTTCTGCCCATTTTGCTCAGAGGAGGAATTGGATATGGAACACGACCGCTTTAGCGCCTGGCGACTCGCTCGGCTCATCTCAAGCACTGACTGCTGCCCACCACGCCCCAAGCCTGATCGTGCTTCGATCAAGCCCGCGTCAGGAGCGTGCACGCTTGAGGAGGGCTAACCATGTCATTTGCCGCAGCGCTTCCCGCCATCCGATCGGAGGGTGGTCTTTCTCGTTATCTGACGGAGATTCATAAGTTTCCGCTTCTTTCAGCATCGGAAGAAGCCACGTACGCCCAGCGCTGGCGAGATGACGGCGACCGCGATGCCGCCTACCAACTAGTGACAAGTCATTTGCGGCTCGCCGCAAAGATCGCATTGCAGTACAAGCGTTACGGCCTGCCAATCGCGGACCTGATCTCGGAGGCCAACGTCGGACTGATGCTGGCTATCAAGCGATTCGATCCGGAAAGAGGGTGTCGGCTGGCGACTTATGCCGCGTGGTGGATCAAGGCGTCGGTGCAGGAGTATATTTTGAGATCCTGGTCGCTCGTCAAGCTCGGAACCACCCCGGCGCAGAAGAAACTGTTCTTCAACCTCCGCAAGCTGAAGAGTCGCATCGGTGCGCCGGAAGAAAGAGATCTGTCGCCGGAACACGTCAAGTACATCTCTGAACATCTTCAGGTGGGAGAAACTGAGGTCAGGGAGATGAACGGCCGGATGCGTGGCGACATCTCACTAAACGCCCCGCTCAGCGTTGCCGGCGAAGGCGATGAATGGGAAGATTGGCTGGCCGATCCCTGTCCAGACCCTGAAAGCCTGCTTCTGGAGGGGAGCGATCGTGAGCAGAAAAAGACGGCCCTCGATCAGGCGCTTGCTGAATTGTCAGCGCGCGAGCGTTCCATTCTCGAAGCGCGCTTTCTCACCGAAGAGCCAAAAACGCTCGATGAGTTGGCAGCGGTTTTCCATGTTTCGCGCGAAAGAATCCGGCAAATCGAACAGCGTGCGCTCCAGCGCCTCAGGGCGAAGATCGGCGCTCGCTTAAGGCATCAGATGCAGTTCGGCCTGCATCGTTGTAGGTGACGCTCGCCGGCTGCTGATTGGCTGTAACGCAGGTCAGCAGCCGGTGCAGATGTCGGGTACCATCCGCTCAGCTGAGAAGTCACGACCCTTGCGGTTCTCCTGGTTCGTCCTGCGACCACTCGCTGCGGCTCGCCGGAATCGACAACGACCTGCTGCGTCGTCCCCGCCGACCCGCGCGCGTTGCGCAGAGAATCAAATTCTTTAGCGTTCAATTCAGAGGCCATCCAAAGCGCAATGGCGGTTACCAAGAATCTTCTCATAGCTCATTCTCGTTCACGATCTCCCGGGCGTGACGCCAGGGGCCTCGCGAATAAACCTGGAGCGATGCCGCTTAATTTCAATCGCCTTGAACCAGCGAGATGAAGATCGGGCATCTCTACGAATCGAGGATGTACCTTTTAACTAGCCGCAGAACAGGCGTGCGTCCCTGATCCCGTCGAAGATGAACTGTGACGCCAAGGCCGCCAGGATCACGCCGGCAAGCCGGGCGATGACATTCGAGCCGGTCGTCTTGAGGATACGATGCAGGAGATCAGTGAAGATCATTCCGAGATAAGTCAGCAATAGACACAGAAGCATGGATACGAGAACGACAACAGACTTGGTAAGGTCGCCGGTTGCCTGTCCCATAAGCAGGACTACGGCTGTCAGCCCCGCTGGACCGGCTATCACCGGAAATGCCAAAGGAAAGATCGCAATATCGCCGGGCTCAAGGGCTTCCCGCCGTTCTCCGGCTGTCAGGGTCGAAAGGCCGGCCGAATGGCCGAAGATCAGTTGAACCGCCTGCAATAGCAGGAGGACCCCTCCCGCAAAACGAAAGGCCTCGAGTGAGACGTGGAGAGCGCGAAGCAACCCTGTCCCGAAGAGGGCAAATCCAAATAGAACCCCGCCAGCAATCAGCGTTGCGCGCGCCGCCAAGCGAAACCGCTCGGGACGGTGTACACCACCCGTCAAACCTCCGAACACGATCGCCGTGTCGACGGGCCCGATCGCCACAAACAGGGTGGCAAAGGTCGTGAGTGCAAATTCAGCGACAGACATCAGAGCACCATCTTTGAAACCTTACTCAGGTTTTCAAGTTCGCGCAGATGATCAGGCGAATCACTCTTACCTGCCCTCAGACGGGAGAAAAGGCCGATACGCTAATGCCGGGTCCTTCCGACGATGAACAACACGGCGACCGCTACCGTTCCGTGCAATGCCCGGCCTGTGGGTGGTTTCATGCGGTCCACGTTGAAACGGGCAGGGTGCTTGGCCTGGCTGACGACGAATGGTGAAAGCCGGCGCCTGACCGCGGGGTAACGCCTTGGCACTCCGGCGCCGCGAGTGACAAAAATTTTTCGTCCGCCTCTTGAAGGGCCTTTTCCTGCTTCCTAGGTGGTTTTCCGCCCCGGGGCCGGTTCCCGGACCCGGTTTTGGACATCGCTGAACTGACAAGGAGGATGTGCATGCATTTCCGTCCACTGCACGACCGCGTGCTCGTGCGTCGCATCGATGCCGAGGAGAAGACCGCCGGCGGCATCATCATTCCCGATACCGCGAAGGAGAAGTCGCAGGAGGGTGAGATCGTCGCTTCTGGCCCGGGCGCCAGGAATGAGCAGGGCCAATTTTTCCCGATCGACGTCAAGCCCGGGGACCGGGTCCTGTTCGGAAAATGGTCCGGCACCGAGGTGAAGATCGACGGTCAGGATTATCTGATCATGAAAGAGAGCGATCTTCTCGGCGTTATCGACAAGACCGGTTCGGTCAAGAAGGCCGCCTGATCACAATGCAAGATGACAGTCATTAAGAGAAAGGAGCAGGAAAATGGCTGCCAAGGACGTGAAATTTTCTACGGAAGCCCGCGAGCGAATGCTGCGGGGAATAGATACGCTGGCGAATGCGGTGAAGGTCACGCTCGGTCCCAAGGGTCGCAACGTTGTGATCGAAAAATCCTTTGGCGCACCGCGCATTACCAAGGATGGTGTCACCGTCGCCAAGGAAATCGAGCTGGAGGACAAGTTCGAAAACATGGGCGCGCAAATGGTGCGCGAGGTCGCTTCAAAGACCAATGACCTTGCGGGCGATGGTACCACTACCGCCACCGTGCTCGCACAGGCCATCGTCAAGGAAGGCACGAAATCAGTCGCCGCCGGCATGAATCCGATGGATCTGAAGCGCGGCATCGATCTTGCGGTCGAGGCGATTGTCAAGGACCTGAAGGCGCATGCCAAGAAGATCACCTCCAATGAGGAGATCGCGCAGATCGGCACCGTCTCCGCCAACGGTGATACCGAGATCGGCCGCTTCCTTGCCGATGCCATGAAAAAGGTCGGCAACGAGGGCGTTATCACCGTGGAGGAAGCCAAGAGCCTCGATACGGAACTCGAGGTGGTCGAAGGTATGCAATTCGACCGCGGCTATGTATCGCCCTATTTCGTGACCAATGCCGAAAAGA
Organism: Afipia birgiae 34632; assembly: GCF_000308295.2. Classification (GTDB taxonomy): domain Bacteria; phylum Pseudomonadota; class Alphaproteobacteria; order Rhizobiales; family Xanthobacteraceae; genus Afipia; species Afipia birgiae. Next base: position 488,938 of record NZ_HG326654.1, on the reverse strand, counting down.
TGCGGGCCGAGCTCGAAGATCCCTATATCCTTATCCACGAGAAAAAGCTGTCCAGCCTGCAGCCAATGCTGCCGTTGCTCGAAGCCGTCGTGCAGTCCGGCAAACCGCTGCTGGTCGTGGCCGAGGATATTGAAGGCGAAGCGCTGGCAACCTTGGTTGTCAACCGGCTGCGCGGCGGCCTGAAAGTCGCGGCCGTGAAGGCACCGGGCTTCGGTGATCGCCGCAAGGCCGTGCTTGAGGACATCGCGATCCTCACCGGCGGCACGGCGATCTCGGAGGATCTCGGCATCAAGCTCGAGAACGTCACGCTGAAGATGCTTGGCCGCGCCAAGAAGGTCGTGATCGACAAGGAAAACACGACCGTCGTCAATGGCGCCGGCGCCAAGAAGGACATCGAGGCGCGCGTCACTCAGATCAAGGCGCAGATCGAGGAGACCACTTCCGACTACGATCGCGAGAAGCTGCAAGAGCGGCTAGCCAAGCTCGCCGGCGGCGTTGCGGTGATCCGCGTCGGCGGCGCGACCGAGGTTGAGGTCAAGGAGCGCAAGGATCGTGTCGATGATGCGATGCATGCGACTCGGGCGGCGGTCGAAGAAGGCATTCTGCCCGGCGGTGGTGTCGCGCTGCTGCGCGCGTTGAAGGCGCTCGACGGCATCAAAACGTCGAATGCCGACCAGAAGGCTGGTATAGACATCGTACGTCGCGCCATCCAGGTGCCAGCCCGGCAGATCGTGCAGAATGCCGGCGAGGACGGCTCGCTGGTTGTCGGCAAGCTGCTTGAGAACTCCAGCTATAATTGGGGCTTCAATGCCGCAACTGGCGAATACCAGGATCTTGTCAAGGCCGGCGTGATCGATCCCGCCAAGGTCGTCCGCACCGCGCTGCAGGATGCGGCGTCCGTCGCGGCTCTGCTGATCACCACCGAGGCGCTGGTCGCCGAAAAACCAAAGAAGTCCGAACCGGTTGCCGCAGCGCCTCCGATGGACTTCTGATCGACACCGAGCCCGGCCGTGAACGGCCGGGCTTTCCTACCCACAACCAGGAGAAAGGACGCACAAACACCAGGGAGCCCTCAGATGAGCACACGCATGCAATCACGATCGCGCAAGAGCGGGGCGGCTGTACTGCATTGGCTCATGTTCGCCCTCAGCCTTCTGACGATCGCATGGATCAGTTTTTCAACGATAGGAGGATGAGATGATCAGCAATCCCTCACTCGGCTCCGTTCGTGCCGAGAAGTCGCAAAGCCGTATCCGCAGAATTGTCGCATGCGCCGTCGCAATGGCGACCATGCTTATGCCGCTGGGTGCCTGGGGCATGGATAGCACGCCCAAGCCGGCGCTCGACAGATCTGGCAACCTGCTGCCGCTTCCGCCCATTCCTTATCTGGAATCGATGCGCTGGATGAAACCTAGCGGTCCGGTATTCAAAACCGATACCCTGCTATTCCCAGACGGTCCCCAGCCCGGCCTTTTTCAAATTCCATCCGGCTATGAGCGCGGCCAGCCGAGAGTGAGCTGAGCCCGCAATATGGCGCGACCCGACGTGGCGGGTCGCGCCTGTCGAAGTAAGCGCAAGGATATGCGAATCGGCACTCCAGCCACCACCTCCGGCGGTGCTTTCTTGCCGTAGGGCTCACCCAATTCCGTCGCGAAAGCGAAATCGGCTCATGGCGCTGTCACCAGAGCAGGTCGGAGGGGCCGGCTCAGCAGGTCGACGGTCCGCGACCAAGAGGTTTGGCGCGACCTCGCAGTTCAAGTTTTTTCGGCCGGCAAACTACCGGCTGCTTCAAGCCCACTATTTCGGCGGTTGTAGCCCGGGAGATCGCAGCCACTCGCTCAAATGCGCGCCGGTTTCGGCTTGGCGGGCTCGGCGCAAAAGCGCTTCTCGTGCGGCGCCGGGGGGAAGCAATTTAGCTTCTGCACGTAGGCGCTTCGCTTCTTCGGCTAGACGGAGTTCAAGGGATACGGTCTGTTTGAAACGGCGACGCTCCATGGCGCAACCTCCGTGCTTACGGGTCCTAACCGTAGGGTTCAGCACTCGAACGTATTGATTTTAACTATGGCGATGCCCAGTTGTGAGTTCAATATTGGACACAGGCCAGTACTAGGACACGTCCATGGAGTATTGAAACCGCCTCTACGCGGACGTGGACCCCTGACGCCGCGCCTTCTGATCGAAAGCGACGGGGCCTTCCATTTTGCACTGCGGAAAATTACTGCAGCAGGAGATGCCGTGCGCCGGTCGTCTCGCCCCCGAACAGGAAGAGAGCGATGCGGGCTCGGGCGTTACCAAAAAAATTTCCGAGGCCCCCTTGAAACCCAAGTTGATTTTTCTAGTTCTTTTTTTGCCGCTAGCCGCGGTGCCGGACGCCAGATCGGGTCCGGCTGGCTGAACTGGGCGCCGGACCGGTGTCCTGCGCTCCTTCGTATCCATCTTGCTCTTTGGAGGACTTGGTTATGAGGACTAACTTTGACTTCGCGCCCTTGTGGCGCTCAACGATCGGCTTTGACCACCTGGCCGATCTCGTTGACAGCTCGCTGGGCCACACCAACGAGGACAATTATCCTCCCTACAACATCGAACGGTTCGGCGAGGATCATTACCGGATCTCGTTGGCGGTGGCCGGATTCGGCGTCAACGATATCGCCGTGACGGCCGAGCAGAACGCGCTCACCATCGAAGGCAGGAAGCCTGACGGCAATGCGCACGAGTACCTTTATCAGGGCATTGCAGCCAGGCCGTTCCGGCGGGTGTTCAATCTCGCCGACTACGTGCAGGTGAAGCAGGCGTCCTTCCGGGACGGACTATTGGTGATCGACCTCGTTCGCGAGGTCCCGGAGGCCATGAAGCCGCGTCGTATCGAGATCGGCGCGGGCGCTTCTTCTTCGCCGCAGATCGACCAGAAGAGGGCGGCCTAGATGCTCGGTCGACGCAGCAAGGATTAGAGCGTGGGCGCGCAACTGCACGCCCGCACTCCAACCTCATGAACGAAGGAGAAGAAACCATGGCTATTCGTGATCTTATTCCCTGGACAAAGAACCAGGAGCTTGCGCCTGCGCGCGACAACTTGGATCCCTTCTTCACGTTGCATCGCGAGATGAATCGTCTGTTCGACGACGTGTTTCGCGGCTTCGGCAGCACGAGTCTGTCGCCGCTGATGGAGGGGCGATTCAGTTGGCCGAAGGTGGAGCTCAGCGACGATGAAAAGACGCTGACCATCTCGGCTGAACTGCCCGGCATGACGGAGAAGGACGTCCAGATTGAAATCGCCAATGGCGTCCTGACGATCCGCGGCGAGAAGAAGGCTGAGCGCAACGGCGAAGGCAAGTATTTTACCGAGCGCTATTATGGAGCCTTCGAGCGCCAGATACCGCTGGACAACGTGCAGGAGGACAAGGCTGAGGCGTCGTTCAAGAACGGCGTTCTGACGGTGTCCCTGCCGAAGTCTGACAAGCCGCGAGAAGGCGTCAAGCGTATCGCGATCCACACCCAGTGAAGCAACATGGGGCGGCGACTAACCGCGCCGCCCCTCGTCAAAACCCGTCCCCTGGAAAGGAGTGTAAGGAGGGAAACGAGCATGACCAACATCAATACCGACAATGGCATTCATCCCCTTTTCCACCCAGCAGCCCATTACGATTCTCCGAGCGAGGTCTTGAACGACGACACGCTTTCCGCTCCAGAGAAACGAATTATCCTGTCGTCGTGGGCCTCCGATATGTATGCGGTGGAATCCTGTCCCGCCTTGCGAGAAATACCGGGTATGGGTCATACCATTCGGCTCGCCGACATATTGGCCGCGTTACGCCAACTCGACGGCGATGAAGATGACCTGCCACCCGGTGGCGGCGTTCCGATGCGGCTGCGGCGGCCTTGGGCCGCCGCGCTGCGGAGGTCCTTCTAATGTTCACGCAGACGGTGCTTGCGCTCGTGTTGCTCAGCCACGCGGTTGCTGCGTGGGCCATCCCGATCATCGCCCTGCAAGTGCAGCCGGAGTCCACGTCGTGAAAACGAGCCGCATTCTATTGTTGGGATTTCTCGTACTGACCCTGACGGGAAGTCATCTTGCGACCGCGCAAGTGCCTGATCTGAAGAGGGGCAGCCCGGTCCCCACCCTCGCGCCGTTGGTTCGCCAGGTGACTCCAGCGGTTGTGAATATTTCCGTGCATGGCCGAGTGCGTGAGGATAATCCGCTCTACCGTGATCCAATCTTTCGCGAGTTCTTTGACGTCCCGAAGCAGCTCGAGAAAGAGATCAACGCCACCGGCTCAGGTGTCATTGTGGATGCGCAGCGCGGCTACGTACTCACGAACGCACACGTCGTCCAGGGCGCTTCAACTGTGCAGGTGACGACGAAGGATAACCAAAAATTTTCCGCAAAGGTCGTCGGGCGGGATTCGCCAACGGATGTCGCGGTGCTTCAGATCCAGAACCCCGTTGGACTGCAGGCGATTTCTTTTGGAGACAGCGACACGCTCGAAGTCGGTGACTTTGTGCTTGCGATCGGCAATCCCTTTGGCCTCGGCCAGACAGTTACCTCCGGACTCGTCAGCGCGCTAGGGCGCACCGGCCTCAGCAAGCAAGGTTATGAGGACTTCATCCAGACCGATGCCGCTATCAACCCGGGCAATTCTGGGGGGGCCTTGGTGAGCCTGCGTGGCGAACTGGTCGGTATCAACTCAGCCATTATCTCGCCGGCTGGCGGCAATGTCGGGATCGGCTTTGCGATCCCGGTTAATATGGCGCGGCGGGTGATGGAACAAATCATCGCGACAGGGCGCGTCGAGCGCGGCCGCATCGGCATATCGTTGCAAGATGTTCAGAAGGGACGCAACGGCGGCGCTGTTGTCGCTGACATCTCGCCGGATTCTCCTGCTGAAAAAGCTGGCCTCCGCAAGGGGGACGTAGTCACCATGGTCGATGATCATCCAGTGCGTTCGGCGGCGCAGTTGCGCAACACTGTCGGCCTCGCCCGGATCGGCCAAGAGCTCAAACTGACTGTACAACGCAATGGCTCGCTGTCGAATGTGATGGTTAGAGTCGCCCCGCAACCGAAGTCGAATAATGCGTCGACGTCACTTATCCAGTGAGTCCGCGCTGACGGTGCCGGGAAAGATGCTGGCGGTCGATGGACCATAGTAAGTTACGTCTATCCGGCGAGAATTGTAACGATTGAACCGCGACGCCAGGTGACAGGGAGAGCGCGAGGCGCTGCGGAGGTGGGCGACCGATAGGAACAAAGGCCTATCGTTTGTGTTCAGTCGGGCAGGGTCTAGCGAGCGGCGCGAATGCGGCGACGTTCTAGTCGTCGATGAGGAAGGTTTGGAGCTCTTGGATGTTCGGGCCGTGCAGGAAGAAGCTGCACGCGCTCTGGCGGGCTTCGCTTGGGATGCGGCACGGTGCTCTGCAGGCACTGATAGTCATCCACTGGTAATCGAAGTGCGCGACGATGCCGGCCCCGTGATGAACGTTCGGTTCGCATTCGAAATCGCACTAGAGCACTCGGGTGCCGTGAAGAAAGCAGTGAAGAGGGCCGGTACCAGTGGTCGAAAAGTGGAGCGCCGACCTAGTCGCTACCGTTGGGAGGACGCCGGGCAGTGAGCCGGCGACGGTGGCCGTCGGTGAGCTCGGGTCCAATGTCGACAACTTCGAGGAAGTAGTGAGCGACGTCACTGTTGAAGCCGATGAAGTCCCACCTCGCGTCGGCCTCACGGCTGGCAATGCCGGTGAAGCGTGCCGGTTGGCACTCTGGATCTTTCGCCTTGGCTGGCACCGGCTATGGCGATGCGGCGCGGCTTCATAGCCTCCGGCACCTCACGCTGTAGCTCGATGATCAACAGCCCGTTCTCGAAGCGAGCACCCTTGACCTCGACGTGGTCCGCAAGGGTGAACTGGCGCTTGAACGAACGCGTCGAGATGCCGCGATGCAGGAAGGTCTTATCTTCCTTCTCGGTGTGTGTACCGAAAACCTTATCCGAGTTGATGACATGATGGAATCGCCTAAGCTGGCGGAATGATCGAGCTGCTCTGTTTCGTTCTGGCCGTCCTGGCCTCGCCATTCAAGTCGAAGTTGCGGCTTGAAGCAGAGAACGCGATGCTTCGACATCAGTTGATCGTTTTGCGGCGCAAGATGCGCGGTCGGCCACGGCTGACGAACAACGATCGTTGGCTTTTTATCCAGCTGTATCGGTGGTATCCGTCGATCCTGAAGGTTCTCACAATCATCCAGCCCGAGACGCTGGTGCGTTGGCACAGGGCCGGCTTTCGTCGCTATTGGCGGTGGAAGTCGCGCCCACTGGGAGGGCGACCGCAGATCGAGACGCAGCTGCGCGTGTTGATCCGGCGGATGAGCGTCGAAAATCCGCTTTGGGGGTGCACCACGCATCCAGGGCGAACTGCTCAAGCTCGGATTTGAGGTCGCGCAGTCGAGCGTCGCCAAGTACATCGTCAAACGACGGGGACCGCCCAGCCAGGGATGGCGCACCTTCTTGCGTAACCACGCGCCGGACATTGCCGCCATGGATTTGTTCGTTGTCCCGACTATCGGTTTCGGCCTGCTTTATGCCTTCGTCATCGTTCGGCTCGACCGCAGAGACCTCGTCTGGATCAACGTCACAGCAAATCCGACGGCAGAATGGGTTGCACGTCAACTAACCGAGGCATTTCCCTGGAATGAGGCTCCGCGCTACATGATCCGAGATCGGGATCGCATCTTTGGCACCATCGTAAGACGCCGATTGCGCGCCATGGGCATCCGGGACAAGCCCGCTGCACCAGCTTCACCTTGGCAAAATGGCTTCGCTGAACGGATGATCGGATCGATCCGGCGCGAGTGTGTGGACCACGTCATTGTCTTGGGTGAGGCGCATCTGCGCCAGATACTGCGATCGTACGCATGCTATTACAACGACATCAGAACGCATCCGGTCACTGGATAAAGACGCGCCGGTCTCTCGCCCAGTTCAGCCGACCGGAAGCATTAAATCGCATCCTATCCTTGGCGGACTTCACCACCACTACGTCCGAGCTTAAGTTTTCGGTACACACAGGCATGATCTCGATCAATAATTTCGGGCTGGGATTTCCGGAAACGCCGTTTGGTGGCACCAAGGAATCCGGCCACGGATCCGAAGGCGGCACGGAGGCCCTGGAGGGCTTTCTCAATACAAAATTCATCAGTCAGATGAATTTTTGAACAGCCAGTTGTCCCTTGCTGAAAAGGTTCCGACAGCTCCAGGGTGAGCGCTTAGGCCTGACGCGAGATTTCCTGCTCGACTACGATCCTCAAGGGCGGTAGTGCGCGCTGCACGGTGTCCCACACGAATTGGGCTGCGACATCTTCATAGTCGTGGCGATAGACATTCCCTGCGCCAGCCATCTGTTTCCATGCGATGGCGGGATGTCGCTCCTTTAAATCTTCCGGCAAGCGCCGCGATGCTTCAGAGATAATTTCCAGGCAGCGCGTGACGGCATAGACCGTGCATATATCTTCCTTGAAGGCATCGCGGTCAAAGCCAGCAACGAATCCCGTCGCGAGGTCTATGTGGTGCAGAATATCTCGGAGTGCCGTGTCTGCAGATTTAGAAGGCATAGATGGCGTCGGCCGTCGCGGCGGGACGGACATAGGGTTTTAGGTTTTCGCGGCTCACGACGTCCACGGGACCGTCGAACAGACCAGCAATATATTCCTTAAGGTCTACGTAATCGAACACAGTGATATGAGCCTCGGGATCAATCTCGACCATGATATCAATATCGCTATCAGGCGTGTCCTCGCCTCGCGCCACCGAGCCAAACAAGGCAGCATGCCGCACGCCACGCGTGCGCAGGGCTTTCTCGGAACGTCGTAAGGTTTCAAGGGCTTCAAGGCTATTCATGTCATCTAATATAGCATGGTGGAGTGATTTACGGGAGAGGCAGAAAGCCCTGTGTGTACCGAACATGCGCGATTATTTGCAGGTAAAATTCCCTGTTTCGGCTCGAAAATTCCCGGTTCTCTGAAAAATCTTGCCTGATAAATTGCGTAGGGAATTGCGGGAGAAGTCGTTGCAGCGCAGAGGGTTCTCGCTAAGAAACCACCCCTTACAACCTCGAAATCGCAAAAATCCCTGTAAAATTCCCTGTTAGCTGGGAATTTGCATGGAGACGGGTGCGATCAGCACTGTCTCGCCAGCCAGCCAGTGCGTGTTTCGGAGAATTTCGCTGTTAGTTGCGAAAAAGGGCCGCCAATGGCGGGCTTTTCATGCGAGAGCATTCTCTGCAGAGACCGTTTTTCCGCCAACCTGACTGAAATTGGCCAGTATTCTCCGACCCTCTCACAAAATATTCCCGTTTTTAGAGAACCTAAACCAGAGACGGGTTCGATCGCATTGAATGCTGGCCAGAATGGCGACAAATTTCCGTCTCAACCGCCTGACCTGACCGGGCTTTTTTGGACCAAGCTTTGTGAGAAACTGAGCTTGGAAAGGAGCTTTGGTCATGCCGAAGAAGAGGTTTAATGCGGAGCAGATCGTGGTGCTGCTGCGCCAGATTGAAGTATTGATGTCGCAGGGCAAGGCAGCGCCGGTGGCCTGTCGGGAAGCCGGAATTTCGCAGCAGAGTTATTATCGCTGGCGGAAGGAATACGGTGGCCTTGAGCTCGATCAGGCGAAGCGGATGAAGGATCTGGAGCGGGAGAATGTCCGCCTCAAGCGTCTCGTCGCCGATCTGTCGCTTGAGAAGCAGGTGCTCAAGGACGTTGCCTCGGGAAACTTATAAGCCCTGAGCGGCGACGGCAGGCGGTGGAGGGCATTCGAGGGAAGTATGGTCTCTCGGAACGCCAAGCCTGCCGGATCGTCGGCCAGCACCGCGGAACACAGCGATACACCACCATCGTTCGATCTGATGAGGATGCGTTGACGAGAGCGATTATCTCTCTTGCGTCCCAATATGGGCGATATGGCTATCGTCGGATCACGTCGCTGCTGGTCGATGCCGGCTGGCAGGTCGGGTGTGATCGGGTCCAGCGGATCTGGCGCCGTGAGGGGCTAAAAGTACCCAGCAAACAGCGACCGCGCGGCCGGCTGTGGCTCAACGACGGATCCTGCATCCGTTTGCGGCCGCAGCATCGTAACCATGTCTGGAGCTACGACTTCGTCGAGGCGCAGACCCATGATGGCCGTAAGCTCCGGCTCATGACGCTGATCGACGAGTTTACCAGGGAATGCCTGGCGATCAGGGTTGCACGTCGCATCAACAGCTTCGGCGTCATCGACACCATGGCCGATGTGATGCTTGCTAAAGGCGTCCCTGAGCACATCCGGTCGGACAACGGCGCGGAGATGACGGCCAAGATCGTGCGCAGCTGGTTCGGAAAGCTCGGAGCAAAGACGCTCTACATTGCGCCCGGCAGCCCATGGGAAAACGGCTACTGCGAGTCCTTCAACGGCAAACTGCGCGACGAATGCCTGAACGGTGAAATCTTTTACAGCCTAAAGGAGGCTACCGTCGTCATCGAGCAATGGCGCAAGCACTTCAACACGATCCGACCGCACTCATCTCTGAGCTACCGGCCGCCGGCACCGCAAACATCGGCGCCGACACTGCAGCATCTGGATCGGAGCGCAGCGATGCAGTAGTCTCTATCCAGCTGGTCCAAAATATCCGTCAGGTCACTCGCGATTGCGTTTCTTTCAGTGCAAGCGCACGCGCAGGAGCCCGAAAGAATCGTTAAGGCGATGTCCGACTATCTCGCGAGTGCGAAAGCGGTCACGCTGACATACGATTCTGACATAGAGGTGATCACTCCCGAGCTTCAGAAGATTCAGTTTGCAAGTTCCGGTCAGATAATCCTAAGTCGTCCCAACAAATTGCGTGCGACCCGTGTTGGCGGCTATGCCGATGTTGAACTGACGTTTGACGGCAGCAAGCTTACGGTGTTTGGCAAAAATATCGACGCGCTTGCTCAGGTCGATGCACCTGGTTCGATTGACCAGCTTGTCCACCGATTGCGCGACGAACTCTCGATCGCTGTTCCGGGGGCTACTTTCCTGTTGTCCCGTTCTTATGATGAGCTGATGATGGATGTGCTTGATGTTAAATACATCGGGCGCGGTGTGGTCGATGGCGTCGAATGCGAGCACCTTGCCTTCCGTAATCAGGATACGGATTGGCAGCTTTGGGTAGAGGTCGGCAGCAAACCCATCCCTCGGAAATATGTCATTACCAGCAAAGCTGTCGCGGCAGCTCCTCAGTACACTTTGCGGATAAAAGAATTTCGCACGGATGTTGATCTGGCGGCCGATGTGTTCGCAATCAAGGCGCCTGCATCGACCAAGAAAGTTGCGATCACGGACCTGTCGGCCATTGATGAAGTGCCGCACGGCATCATCCCAGGAGGAAAAAAATGAACCGCGCGATGTATCGGATTTTCCAGTTCGGTGCTGCTGGTATTGTTTTCGTCACCTGCCTGCTAATTCGTGATGTCGCTCCTGACAGGAGTTCCGCATCGCTCGTCAGCAGCGCGAACGCCATCATCGGCCGCCCGCTTACGCCGGTGAGCTATGCTGGCGTGGCTCGGCGCACGACGCGTCGGGCCGTGGTGGCTGGCGCTGCGGTTGGGGCGGCCGCGGTTGCTCCTGTGGTCGTCGCTCCGGTCCCGACTTGCGTACAGGCCGTGGATGTTTACGGACGTATCTATCTTCGGTGTCCGTAAGCGCAAATAGAGGGGCTGCCGGTGCTTGACATCGGCAGCCTTCGGTCAAGCGCAACCAATCTTGGACGAGGATTTGCTGCATTCTGGCAGGTCCGGATTGGATGATAGCGGGGTCTCGTAAATCGATATTCTATGAGTTCGAGTGACGTCGTCTCGATCCCGCATCCGGCGTTCATCGCGGAACGGATCAATCCGGCTGCATCGGCTCAAGGCAAAGCTGGCGGTGCACGAGGGTGGCAAACACATCACATATCTTCGGTCCCATGAAGCCTGTTCAAGCACCTTCCCTGTACTCAGTGCGTGCGGCGATTGCTGCTTCACTGCACTATGGTGACGCAGCCCTTCAACGTGCAGCGCTCCAGCTCGGGATGAGCCCGCGCTCGTTACAGCGCCATCTCGCCTGGATGGGCGCCAGCTACAGCGACATGGTTGCGGAGGTGCGCCTCGATACAGCCTGCCACCTGCTGCTTGAATCCAACAAGCGCATATCGGAGATCGCGCTGCGTCTCGGCTATGCCGGAACGAGCAGCTTCAGCCGTGCTTTCATGCGTTTGACCAAAATGCCGCCCGTGATCTATCGGCGGAAGCGAACCGTTCAAGGAAATGACAGGTCCAGGCTCAGGAAAGAGCCGGATGCAGGAAATCAGCGCAAGCCGTTACTGTTGGCGCGAAATGGCAAGACGTCTTCCTTGCCAAGCGGGAATACCGTTGCAATCCCCCGGCAAGGGAAAAAGTAACGCTATAACGGCACTGACTGCGACAGGACAAACGATGTTCATCATTCTCGTCAGCTACCTTGTCCTCGTCTGGCTGGTATTTTCAAAGTTCAAGCTGATACGTCTGACCTGGCCGTCCGGGATCGTCGCGGGCCTCGCAGGCGTTCTCATTCTCGCAGCTTTCGTGGCGATGCTGAATTATCTCACCCCCACCGGGCGCGTTGTAATCGTATCCCGCGTGGTGGAAGTGACGCCGAACGTCAGCGGCGAGGTGATTGCGATCCCTGTTAGACCGAACATGCCAGTCAAGGCGGGCGCGGTTTTGTTCGAAATTGACCCGACGCCATTTCGATACAAGGTTCGTCAACTTGAAGCCGCATTGGTGGCCGCTCAGCATCAGGCCGAGGTGCTGAAGGCGAATTATGATCAGGCGAGTGCGAATGTAGCGGGTCTCGAAAAGCAGACTGCGTTTCATGAAAAGAGGTTGAATGATATCGCCGCTCTGGCGAATACCGGAGCTACCACGTCCTTTCGTGAACAGGATACGCGCGAGCAGCTTGATGTTGCGATGGCCCAGTTACAGTCCGCAAAAGCGCAACAGCAGAGTGCGAAGGTCTCGTTCGACTCTTCCATCGGCGGTGTCAACACGACCGTGCTGCAGACTCGCGCGCAGCTCGATGATGCGAAATGGGAGCTTGAGCAGACGACTGTCAGGGCGCCGTCGGACGGCTACGCAAGTGTCGTGGCGCTCGCGGTCGGCGCCCGCGCGCTGCAGGCGCGTGCGGCGATGTCCTTTATCGTCGAGTCTGACACTTCCGTTATCGGTGTGTTTGCCCAAAATGGCTTTCGCACGATCAAGCCCGGCGCGCGGGTGGAGCTTGTTTTAGACAGCGACCCGGGACGCGTCTATGAGGCCAGGATCACGGAGATTCCGGAGGGCGTAGGGCAGGGTCAGATTGCGGTATCAGGCACGCTTGCTCGTGTCGGATCAATCGGCGGTACGAGCGCGTATCCTGCGGCGATTTCGATTCCAGCGAATGCGGACCGCTCAACTTTGCGCCTTGGTACATCGGGCACGGCGACGGTGTTCGCGGAGAACGCGGGGCCCATCGGACTGATTGCCCGCATCGTGCTCTGGATCCACTCCTACACGGCCTACCTGTAAGGTTTTGGGATTGGCGCGTCGCCGGCAATCGGCACGGTCTTATCGCCTAGCGCGTCTGTCGCGGAAGTCGAACAAGAGACGCGAGATAGAGGATTTAGAATGAAGTATTGCTATCTTCTTGCGGTTGCTACGACAATTGCGTGCTCCAGCGCTCTCGCCCAGACGCCGCTTTCGGCCTATGTCGACAGCAACGGCTTCATTGATGTTCAAAAGCTGACATGCGCCCAACTCGCGGGTACCTACCAGGAAGACGCGGACGCCCTGACAGCCTGGTACAGCGGTTGGTACAACGGCTTGGCCAAGAAGCACTACATGGATCTCAGGAAGGGAAAGGTAGCGGAGCATGAGCTGATTCAGTACTGCAAGGCAAATCCAGACAAGCTGATCATCGAAGCCATTGCTGTCGTGTTTAAGGACATGCGCGCGACGCTTGGTATCAAGATGAAGCCTTAGGCGCGTCTATAGAGGGCTGTCGTTTTCCCGATGCGATTCCAGTCCAGGTTACTGGTGCTGCGCGGTGTGTCGACGCACTTAGGGTCTGCCAGATGGGGGCAAGTTTATGCTGCGTATTCTGATCGTAGCAGCTGCAGGTCTTGTATGTGGAGCGTGCGCCAGCATGCCTCACAAGGCAATGATTCCTGTCAATGCTGTTGCGGCGGGAGCGACAAGGGTCCCGATCCTTATTGCGACAACGAGGCAGCCGTCGCTGGAAGATCCGGGGGAGATGTTCAGTGGCGAGCGCGCAACCGCCATCTCCTATGCGTCCGTTGCGGTTTCCGTTCCGCCTGATGACGTACGGACGATTGGGCACGTGCAGTGGCCGAGATCTGTGCCGGGCGATCCCAGACGCGAATTTGTTACGTCGGCAGCAAAATACATTGATAAGAATGAGTTCACATCCGAGATCGCCAGCGCGACGAAAGGCGGCCGGAGGAAAGTGATGGTCTTTGTTCATGGATTCAACAATCGATTCGACGAATCGGTTTTCCGGTTTGCGCAGATTGTCCATGACTCAAAGTCCCAGGCTATCCCGGTGCTCTTCACGTGGCCATCCCGCGGCGAGATAGCGCTACGCGCCTATATGTATGATCGCGAAAGCGCGAACTATTCGCGAGATGCTCTTGAACAATTACTGACGTCATTGACGCGAGAGCCAAGCATTTCAGAGATAAACATTGTCGCCCATTCCATGGGGAACTGGATCACTCTGGAAGCGATGAGGGGCATGTCCATTCGGGAAGCTGGCTCGCCGGATCGTGGCGACTTTGCCAAGATGAAAAATGTCCTCCTGGTCGCTCCCGACGTCGATGTTGATGTATTTCGCAGCCAGATCGCGAGAATGGGTACCTACAGGCCGCACATTGCTCTGTTTGTCTCGCGCGATGACAAGGCGCTTGACCTGTCAAAATTGATCTGGGGAGGGGTATCGCGATTGGGCGAGGTCGACCCTAATGACGAACCGTATCGGACTGAATTCGAGCGCGGGAAGATAGAGGTGTTTGATCTGACAAAGCTCAAGGTCGCGGGTGGCGACGCGCACAGCCGGGCCTTTGACGACATAACTGCGGTTATGGCGATGATAGAGCAGAGAAAGTCTGACGAGCATCGGCCGCCCCATCGCCCCACCGCACACCAGAGGACATCGGAGAGCCTCCGGTAGATCGGAGGTTTGCTGCGTTCTTGAAAAATGATGCACTGAATCGGTTCATTGCCATGATCGTCTGCATGGGCATCTTTTCAGGCCGGTCGGCTCCCCTCGAGTAGGCTTGCGTGCAGGGGGTAAAAATTGCTTGTTTTCACCAGAAAATTCCCTGTTCTTTGAAATATTTTCCCTGTTAATTCGAGTAGGGAATTGCGCAGAATCCGTTGCAGCTCAGCGGCTTCTGGTTTCAATAGAGCGTTCTTGAAGTCCAGAAAGCGTGAAATTCCCGGTAAAATTCCCTGATAGCAGCGAATTTCGTTGGAGACCGGCGCGATCCGCACTGCGTCGCCAGCCAGCCAGTGTGTGATTAGAGAATTTCTCTGTTAGTTGAAAAAAAGGGACGTCTGCAAGCTTGAGGTCGCATAGGTCGCTCAGTCTTGCTCCCGTAAGCAGCGCAAGTCGGAGAAGATCGGGGAGCATGGTAGCGTACTGGCCGTTTCCGTAGGAGGTCACTAGAAGCTTCAACAACGTCTCCTCACTCAGACCTTTCCTCATGCGTCCGGTTTGTTTTTTGGCTACAGCGTGTCCGGTATCTTGGCGTGCGGCTTTTCAGCTCTGCGGCGGAGGCCACGAAACACGCGCCTTGCGATATTTCGGTCATTTTTATTCCGCCGACAATGGCAAAGGATACGATCATCGACGCAATCGATGCGGGCGTCGGTACGATTGTTGTGCTGACGGAGCACATTCCGAGCCACGACGTATTGGAAATATTTGCGCGCATCCGTGGCTCGAACAGCAGAATTATCGGCCCCAACACTGCCGGCATTGTGACGCCCGGCGAGGGATTCGTCGGGATCATGCCTGGTCACAATTCAAATATCTTCATGCCCGGCAGTATTGCGTGATTTCACGGAGCGGCAGTCTCGGCACGCTGATGTGCCTCAATCTGACGCGATCCGGCCTTGGGCAATCTGCCTTCATCGGCATAGGCGGCGATCCGATCATCGGGACGACGACATTCGATGCGCTTCGGGCCCTCGATCGAGATGCGCGGACGAGCGCCGTTGTTCTCGTTGGTGAAATCGGCGGCGCGATGGAGGAAGAAGCCGCGGGGTATGCCAGTAAGATGAAGAAGCCTGTCGTTTCGTTTATCGCGGGACACTCTTCTCCTCCGGATAAAAAAATGGGGCACGCGGGAGCGATCGTCACCGGCGGTCGTGGCGGATATGCTTCAAAGCGGAAGGCGCTCGAAAACGCTGGCGTCCGAGTTGCGGATACACCGTCCGAGGTGGCGGCGTTTCTTGCGCAAGCGCCCGTCGCCTGATCGCATTGAAGCGTCATGCGGTCCACTGTCTTCTGACGAACTCGGCCGGAATTGGGCTGCTTTAATGGCGCCAGCCCCGACAAGGAAGGAAGTTCTCCGTTGCGAGGGCCACGAAGAATAATGGCCTGCCGCTGAGGGAATATTTGCACGGCGGTTCGTTTGCTTTCCGCCTTCGACCGGCCGCATATCTATGGACGATGTTGAACCTTTCGACAGGTCCGGAGGCGGCAGTGCAAGAGGTGCAATTTGATGCTTTCGGCGAGCCGGTGAAGTATGATGAGAACCGCGCGTCGATAACAAGTAGATCCGCCTCAAGCTGGGCGTTGATTGCCGGTGTCGGTCTTTTCTGGCTCCTTGTGCTCGTAACCATAGTTGCACGGGTCTTCTACTTTGACCCGGATTTTGCCAGCAAGTTTCACTAGTTCGAAGACGCTTGCGAACGATGCGCGGCGCCTAGGATGGACTGTTGGCGATAGCCAAATTCGCGGACTTTCCGTTCAGGAGCTGCTCGAAAACGACGGCGGCCGGCGCGTCGAGCCGACCGGGTATTTTCAACTGCCATAGTCGCCGCTGTATTTTCAGATCGCCCATGGGAATGATCTTCAATCGGCCTTGCGCCGTCTGATCGGTGACAGCGGCCGTTGAGACGATCGAGATGCCGAGCCCCCGAGCGACAGCCTGCTTGATCGCCTCGGTGCTTCCAATCTCCAGTGTGCGGCGAGGCTCTATGCCATGATTGGCCAATGCTTTCGTCACGACCTCCCGCGAGCCCGATCCCGGCTCGCGCACAATCAGTGTTTCCGCCGCAATGGCATGCGGGTCGATCGGCATCATCGCAGTCGCGAACGGATGATGCGGGCCAACGATCAACTCCATGGCGTCTGTTTGCCATGGTTTTACAGTTAGATTTTCGTCCTTAATCGGTCCTTCGACCAGCGCGATATCGACCTCATGGCCAATCGTCAGGTCGGCGATCTCGCGCGTGTTGGCGCTAATGATATGAAGATCGATACTCGGATAGGCATTGTGGAAAATACCGAGGTACTCCGCAATCATATAGGAGGCGATGGTCGTGCTCGCCCCGATGCGAAGCGAGCCCTCTCCGAGATTGCGAAAAGAGCGCATTTCCTCCTCTGCCGCGCGCTCCGCCGCAAAGAGCGCTTCCGCATGGCGCATCAGGGCCTGGCCTTCACGCGTCGGGCGGACGCCTTTCGGGACGCGGTCCAACAAGCGACTGCCGATCTGAAGCTCGAAATCCGCCACGCCCTTTGAGATAGCTGGCTGGCTGACGTGGAGCGCCTCCGCCGCCCGGGAAAAACTACCCGTTCGCACCACCGTCGCGAACATGCGGAGCAGATGGAGGTTCAATGGCATAACTTTCCCCTATAGGCCTAAAGGTAAACGGTATTTCCTTCGATTTCGCCTTTTAGCGCATAATCTCTTCTCGCGTAGGGGGGATTATGCCTGTTGTTGAGAAGTCTGCCGTGAAGGCCACGGGCAGGGGGGCCATCGTCCCGTACGCTGCGGCTTTGTTGCCTGGTGTTGGTCTGAGCGTCGCCGTTACGCTGGTAGCGCTTGGCGTTCAGCACCTCGAAGAGAGCATTTTTGGCCATCCCTATATCGAAGCCTTAGTCATCGCGATCTTGCTGGGGATGGTGATCCGGACCGCATGGGAGCCGAGTGCGCGCTGGCGCGCCGGAATCGCCTTCAGCGCTAAGCAGCTCCTCGAAATCGCGGTGACATTGCTGGGCGCTTCGATCAGCTTTTCTACGATCGTTGCCTCAGGGTTCTCCTTGCTCGTCGCAATCGTTGCGACCGTTGCGATCATTCTCGGAGCGACCTACGGCATCAGCAGGTTACTCGGATTGTCGGTCCGGCTTTCGATCCTCGTTGCCTGCGGAAACTCGATCTGCGGCAATTCCGCGATCGCGGCGATTGCGCCGGTCATCGGGGCCAACGGAGATGATATTGCGTCCGCGATATCGTTTACAGCGATCCTCGGAGTGATGCTGGTCCTGGGCCTGCCGCTACTGATCCCCCTGCTGGCGCTGTCTCCGACCCAGTACGGTATTCTCGCTGGTCTCACGGTGTATGCGGTACCGCAGGTCCTCGCAGCGACTGTTCCTGCTGGTCTCCTCAGTACCCAGATGGGGACCTTGGTCAAGCTGGTGCGAGTTCTGACTCTCGGGCCTATCTTGATCGGATTTTCCTTGTTTGGGCGGACGCTTCGGAAGAGCGCTGTGAGCCCTGTCGCATCCGATCGCTTCGGTCCAATTCAAGTGGTTCCGTGGTTCATTATCGGCTTCCTTGTCCTTGCAGGCTTTCGCTCGTTCGAAATGTTGTCCGACGATGTGGTTGTGCCGCTGCTGAAGGTGGCCTCTCTCCTAACCGTCGTTTCGATGGCGGCACTCGGGTTGGGCGTTGATGTCCGCGTGATTGGGCGCGTGGGAGGCAGGGTAACTGCCGCCGTAACGCTCTCGCTTCTTTTGCTATTGCTGATTAGCCTCGGCGTCGCTCGTTTATTCTCGTAGCGGACCAGCCGGTTAGGCCAAGTTGAAAGTCTTGCCGGCCCAAGGCTAACCACTTCATGCAAGCGCCGCATCCAAGTGATGGCCGTGCTGATGCCCACGCGTCAACTGCGCCGTCACCAGGCACGGGATATTCCACCATTCTCAACCGGCGCAATCTTCCGCTCGCGAGGATTTGGGGAATGGACTCATGCCATCGGATACTGGTCTTCCTCACAGGCCAGAATTCCTCTCATCTATAGTACCCGCACAAGCACAATTATCCGGTCTGCGAGTCCGGTATGTTCCACGCGAGGAAGCCGGCATAAGCGGCATTATCGCCTCAGGAGTTAAATTGAACCGTGGTGATAATGATGCCTCGTCGGATGCCCATGCCCCGGCTTGCCATCTCGTGAGCAAGGCGCTCAATTTCGGGTCGGTGCCGTTCAAAAATCTCAAGCAGTATTTCGGGGCTGCTGTCCTGCCGCTCCAACCGCTCCCGGACCAGAAGGGCTGCTTGCGATATGTGGCACTTTTGGAGGCCACCAGCGTGGCGGATATGAAAGTGGACGAAGTCGCCGCGGACCACGGCCATGACTTTGTACCTCTTGCAGGAGAGCTATCGCGTCTCGGCGATTTGCAGAGGCGTCAACTTCAGGGGTTCAGATCCTCAGTCGTGATCAATATGCCGCGGTCCGTGTGACCAAAACGCTGCAGCTTCGCAAGTGCGAGACATTCGATCTCGGCCAGATGCTTGACGTATATGGCGATCAGCATCCCGTGGTTGGTGTTGGTTCTGCTCGCGCGCTCCCTATTCAAGAGGGCGGTGCCGGTTACTCGGCAGCGTTCGGTATTCCCACCGTACTGCACAATGAAATCGACGTAGTCGTCATTCGAAACGGCCATGAGGGTGACCCTCCGTTCCATTCAATCGGAACTCGCGTCCGCTCTTTAAGTTCCGCAGGTGCGGCACGAGTAGCTGTGGCACAACAAATTTGGGAAAGCCATCGCAAGATCCGTCTCCAGTCCCCGAAGAAAATTTGGCGGCTATCGCCTGCGAGGCCGCCTCACGTTTGCAACCGGAGGCGTCATGACCGAGCAAACCCGATACCCGGTCCTTCAAGTGCCGGTCGATGAACTGTCGGCTTGGTACGAATTCGGCGGTCATACGTTGAAGCAGCCGAAGTGCCGGCTTCGTGATCATCAAATGGGAATTGGATCGACCGGTTGCGGAGCCGTTTCGCGGCGACGGCGGCGCTTCATAGGGGGCGGGGGCGTGATGAAGTCACCCCTTCAAATCAAACTCGCATCGAAGTTCTTCAGCGATCAGAAAGATCATATCGCGTCGGCTCGGATCGAGAGCCGTGGCGTCTTCCGAGATGACGACTTTCCACGTATCGCCGTCGGGCTGAACAGAGATCGTAATGTCGGTTGGAAGATCGCAGATATCTTCCATCTGGATCTTGATCGATGCTTCTAGCTCTCCGGCAGTTTTGCTGGGCCTTTTCATGTCGTGAGTTCCTGCCTGCCCGGGATGGACAGTAGCACGAATTCAGAAGCCATAGGGGAGGCCGCATGACGCACTGGTGGCGCGCCTATGATGATGCGATCCAACCACCACCCGAAGCGGCTCAGGCTTTCGGATGCCCATCATCGCGCCTGGCCCCGTTCGATTGAGCCAAAAGTCTTATGCGGTGGTGTCCCGTTAGGGATTAAACTGTCTTCCGCGCCTTCGCTCCCGGACGGATGGGAAGGAGGCAGCGGTGGCTCGCGGCGCTGAACGCCGTTGGAGTTTTCCTCGGGTGATTCAAAGCTCACCTGAGGTTCAGGCGTTGCTGACGCATTTGCCGATGCCCGATGTCGCGCGTGTAACACGTCGCGCATAGACCTCGGGCGTGAGAAAATCGAGCACAGAGAGAACGGGAGGCATGTCTTGAAATAGTAGGAGGCACACATGGCACTTCAAATTCCAAGGGATTTCCGCCGCGTGATCGTTGCCGCGTCGGTGGGAAACGTGATCGAGTGGTATGACTTCTACATCTTCGGGAGCTTGGCTGCGGTTCTGTCTGTCAAGTTCTTTGAACAATCCCACCCGGTCGCGGCTTTGCTGAGTACGATTGCGCTGTTCACCGCCGGATTTCTGATCCGTCCACTGGGAGCGTTTCTCTTCGGATGGATGGGCGACCGGGTCGGCCGCAAGTACACATTCCTTGTTACCCTCAGCGGAATGGGACTCGGCACGGGCGCGATCGGGTTGATCCCGACCTACGAGTCGATCGGTCTGACCGCGGCGTTCCTTCTCTTCGGCTTACGGATGATCCAGGGCCTGTGCCTGGGCGGCGAGTATGGCGGCGCCATCACCTACGTCGCGGAGCATGTGCCGGACGAAAGCCGCGGCTACTACCGGCTGGCTGCAAACCTCTCCGACGCTCGGGATTGTGGTGTCGCTGGCCGTCATCATCGCCACGCGCACGTACTTTGGCAACAAGGCGTTCGACGAGTGGGCGTGGCGCATTCCGTTCCTGGTGTCCTTCCTGCTGGTCGCCATCGCAATTTACATTCGGCTCCAGCTCCAGGAGACGCCGATCTTCGCGGAGATCAAGGCCAAGGGGCAGATGACCAGAAACCCCTGGAAGGAAGCCTTCCTCAGCTCCAACATCAAATACGTCGGGATCGCCACCATCGTGCTGATCGGGCAAGGCGTGGTCTGGTACAGTGGCCAGTTCTGGGCGCTGTACTTCCTGCAGCAGGTTTCCAAGGTGGACGCGCTGACCTCGGCCTACATCGTGGGAGCCGCGCTGCTCATTGCAACGCCGAGCTTGATCTTTTTTGGCTGGCTGTCAGACCAGATTGGCCGCAAGCCGGTGATCCTGGGAGGCATGTTGCTTGCCGCGATCACGTACTATCCGCTGTATTTGTGGCTGGGGACCGTGACGAAGCCTGGCAACATCAACTATCCGATAGCGATCTTCATCATCTTCATTCTCGTTTGCTACGTCGGGATGGTGTATGGGCCGGTTGGGGCGTTCCTGGCGGAATACTTCCCTGGCAGGATTCGGTACACGTCGGTATCGGTGCCGTATCACATCGGGAATGGCTGGGGTGGCGGATTGGTGCCGTTCATCACCTCGGCGGCTTTCGCGGCCACCGGCAGCATCGGTTACGCACTGATCTATCCGATCGCCGTTCCTGCGGTATGCTTCGTGCTCGCGCTCTTCCTGATGCCTGAGACCCGCAAGATAAGTATCTGGGAGCCGATAGAGCCTCGAACTGCATCGTAACCAGGTGCCCATGTGCGGGGCCGCCAGGCCCTGCACATTCTTTCACGGCTCAGAGGGCGAATTCGCCCACGCGGACGAGGCCATCTCTCTCCTCCGACCGCGAGCAGATAGTGGTTATGGTTCAGGCAATCACACTTCTCAGTTGGCCGGGTGATGCCAACGATCGCGCCACCAAGTGATGAAATCGCGATCGGTCATCAGCTCCCAGGCTCCAAACAAGATCACTAATGTGCCCGACGCCATACTGCTTATCGTGGCCGATGCCGACTCATAGCCGATCGCCCAAGGTGCAACCAGCAGAGCCAGACCGAGGAGAACCTCTCCCCATTCCTCCAGATAGGACGGAATGACAAATCCCTCTACGGCAAACAGAATGACGCACAACCCAAGCACGATGGTTATCCAAGTAGCCGCCCCGGCGAAGCCGAGGGCGAATGGTGATAAGATCAGCCACACGCCCAGCAACAGGCTGGCAACGTCTTGCCAATGTTGAATGCGCATGATGCTCACCTCCCTTCTCTCGAGATGATGGTATAGCGCTGACGATGCCTCCGGACAGGCGCGGATCGTCGCGGGAAAGGTCCGTGACACATTGAGGCGTTTTCTATCGGTTGCCTTGCATTTTTGCAGGCCAGCTTACACAAGAACGATACATTCGATGCCTCGAGCGAAAATATCGCGCGTGCACGCGAACCCGTCAGCCGTTGAAGCGGATTGACCGAGAAACCTCTTTCACCCGCAGTTCGATAACATCCTCTGGAGAATTGCTTCGACCGAGTGCGGCGAAATCCCAAGTTCAGTAAATCCAGGCATCTCCGGTGATGACACGGTATCGATCTGCATCAGGTCCACTTGATTACGAGTGAGGAGTGGACTTGGAAACATTTCGGAGGTCCATGCGAGTGCGTGCCAAACGGCAAACGGGATCGGAATCAATAGAGGCGCAAGGCCGGCTTGGCGCGCGATAGCTCTGAGAAGTTCTTCGTAGGAGTAGACACGAGGGCCGCCGAATTCGAAGATCATCGAAGGCGTTTCGGCGTTCTGCATGACCTGGCCAATCGCCTCCGCAACATCCTCTACATAGGCCGGCTGCAGCTTGGTCAGGCCGCGGCCGAATATCGGATAGATTGGAAACTGGCGGAGGAGCTTGAGGATGGTGGTGAGAAACGCGTCGTCTGGTCCGAACATCACCGCCGGGCGGATTAGAAGTGCGTCGGCGAACGCGGCCCGGACCGCCAATTCGCCTTCGCCGCGCTTTCGGATGTATTGTGACTGTGAGGCGGGATCGGCGCCGATTCCTGAAACGTGAACGAACCGTTCGACTCCGGCCCGGTGCGCTTGCACTGCTACCCGTTGGGCCGACTTGACGTGAACGGAGTGAAAAGTCTCTCGTCCGTTCTCGACGTAAAGACTGACTGCATTTACAACACCGTAAACGCCGGCAGTCGCATCAGCGACTGACTGCTCGTCGTGGATGTTGGTCTGAACGGATTGTAGTTGCGGACCATCAGAACCAAAAAGTCTGCGCCCCCGATCCGGATGCCTTGACGCGACCCGAATGGGAAATCCGCGATAGCGCAGCCGCCGAACGATGCGCTGGCCGAGAAATCCGGTTCCGCCAAACACGGTCACGCTGCGAGCGTTCGTTGCCACCATGACTCAATCTCGCCGGATTGCGGCGACCACTGTTCATCGGAGCACCATACGCGCTCCCAGCACCCGTTGAAATGGCAGGCTGCTTCGAGTTGTTATTGGCGCGACCGCGGGCCTTCTATGCAGGACTGAAGGCAACTTTCCAAGTTCGGGCCGGCGAGGCTGGTCCGAGGCCCAGATAACCAGACCGCGATACGACTTATCTTTGATAGAGTCAGGCCAGGAGTTCTGTGCGAGATTTTTGCAATGCAACGCCGCTATTGCGGGTTCCTGGGTCGGACGCGCTGCTCTGCGAGGTAACATTATTGTGCCAATCGTCCGAGAAGATTGGACGCCGTCACCTGCAACCCCTCCGACAAGGAGACCCGGATCGCTGCATCGAACATGATGGGAAAGCCAAGGGCAGCCATCGCCAGATAATAGCCGCGCAGACGATGAGACGGCGATCACCGGAGCGCTCGACGGCGTCGTGATCTCCGAGCCGCTCGTGACATCGTGAAGGAAAAGGCTCCCGGCTCGCACGCTCTCGCTGACGACATCTTGCGGTTCCTCGGCAAGCGACTGACCCAAGGCCGTAGTGAAGCCCCGAAAGGATTCACAAAAGCAGGATCAGGGCTACCAGCGCCACTGGTAGTGAACCGAACCCGATCACGGCAACGCGGTACAGGAACTCGTTGGTCATTTGGCCAGCTTAATACCCGCGAAACCGCAAAATAAGTGCAGTTTGTGCCAGATCTAGCGGCCGCCGGCACGAGGTGCTGTCACTTGCGCCAGGAGAGCCAGACGATCGCCAGCCGAAGACGAAAATTTCAGCACGCGGAAAGGCCTCGAAACGCTGAATGGTTCGCGCAACGAGTGGTTATGGAATGGCGCGCCTGCGCTGACACTATTTGATCGGTGGTAGTGCCAAAAGTAACGGCGAATCGGGAAGTTGCGGACAGCCGTCATTGCAATCAATGGTAATCTCAATCAGTCGAGCGTCGCTGTTGCCGGTCGAGGCGAAGTCTTTGCGCTCTCAAACGTTTTATCTCGTCATCGAGTGCTTCCATTTCCTCGGTGCGTCGCTCGTTTCTCGATTTCGGCTTGTCGGTTCGCAGTTTTTCGAGTGCTTTCTCGACAGAGAGTTTCGGTGTTTCGGCCATGATATACCTCTTGTCCAATCGACCGGCGTCTACACAACAGAGGCCTGCCAGCCGAAACGGCACTGCCACCTGCCTGCAAGATTGACCTGGGGCCGCGAGGTCCCCTTGCTGGGTGCAAGGCTATTGCTTCAAAGCTAGTGCTGCAGATCACCTGCATTCGTTTGTTGATCTAGATCAACATGAGTTGTGTAGCGGAGAATTGTATACACCAATGTCCGCTGAGATGTTCATGTGGGCGACTGTCTCCTCAAAGAGGAGACGGAAGGCAGACATGCATCTTGTCTCACGCTTTGCTCCCCTCTAGCCGATCAGCGCCCGACGCTACGAAATCGCAGTTGCCGCTTCAGGTAGCTCCAACTCAAGTTGCGATGCCAGGCAAACGCTTTGACGAGAATCGAGCAAGGAGCGGCAAATACCATGAAACCATTGCTACGGGAGATCCGAGAGACTCCGTTGCTGTGGATGCTGATATTTGTGCCAGCCGTGCTGATCGCAGCCAGGATCGTGCCTACCGCCCATACGCTCCTGTTCGTGCTCGCCGTCCTCGCAATCGTTCCGCTCGCCGCTCTTCTTAGTCATGCTACCGAAGCCTGTTCGTCGTCAGATAATTTGAGACTGATCAGGCATTTCGAGAAGGGAGGCTCTGGCTCATCAGGGGTTAGAGTTTAAGCGGCCTGCAGTCGGTGCTGCAAGCGGCGGTTTGCGATGGTGGCCCGCTTGATGCGGTGTCGTTCGGCGAGGATCGTCTCGGCTCTTCCAAAATAGACGTCAGCGGGCGTGAGGTTGTCGATGCTCTCGTGATAGCGGACGTGGTTATAGTGCACGACGAAGGCCTCGATCTGCCGTTCGAGATCTCCAGGCAGATAGTAATTGTCGAGCAGAATGCGGTTCTTCAGGGTCTGGTGCCAGCGCTCGATCTTTCCCTGGGTTTGGGGATGATAGGGGGCGCCGCGTACATGCTCCATGCCCTTGTCTTCGAGCCACGTGGCTAGATCGCCTGCCACGTATGACGCTCCGTTATCCGAGAGGAGTCGCGGCCGGTGCATGACGGTGGCGCGATCGAGACCCGATGCCGCGAGCGCCTGGTCGAGCGTGGCCGTGACGTCGGAGGCGCACATCGTGGGACCAAGCCTCCAGGTCACGATGTAGCGCGAGAAGTCGTCGAGCACGGTCGAGAGGTAGTACCAGCCCCAGCCGGTGATCTTGAGGTAGGTGAAGTCGGTCTGCCAGAGTTGGTTGATGGCGGTGGTCTTGTCCTTGAACTCGTTCGCCGCCTTGATCACCACATAGGCCGGGCTGGTGATGAGATCGTGTGCCTTCAGCAGCCGATAGACCGAAGCCTCCGAGACAAAGTACTTTTGCTCGTCGGTGAAGCGAACCGCCAACTCCCGCGGCGACAGCTCGGGAATCTCCAGCGCCAGGTCGATGATCTGGCGGCGGACATCGTCGGGAATCCGATTCCAGACGCGGTCGGGTCGTGAACGATGATCAGCCAGCGCCTCAGGCCCGCCGTCACGATAGCGATCATACCATCGGTAAAAGGTGGCGCGGGGAATACCGAGTTTGTCCAGGGTGCGCTTGGCCGGCAGATGCGATTGCTCGACCAACTGGATGATCTCGGCCTTCTCGGATGCAGGATATCTCATGCCTCGTCCTCCCCATCCCCGTTCAGACTTTTTTTGAGCAGGCGGTTCTCCAGGGTGAGGTCGGCGACCGCCTCCTTCAGAGCCGAGGCTTCACGACGAAGGTCCTTTACTTCGCCGGAGGTCGCTGCGCGCGCCGTGTCGCCCGCCAGCCGGCGCTTGCCGGCCTCGAGGAACTCTTTGGACCAGCCGTAATACATCGAGGCAGCGATGCCCTCCCGGCGGCAAAGCTCGGAGATATTCTCCTCGCCGCGCAATCCCTCCAGCACGATGCGGATTTTCTCTTCCGCCGAATACTGCCGGCGGGTCTGACGCCGAATGTCCTTCAGCACTTGGTCTGCCGGCGCTTTGTCCGGCCCGGATTTCTGTTTCATCTGCGCTCCTTGCGGCTACGATGAACCAGAAATCCTCCCTTCGTGAAGACCCTCAATTTGTCTCAGGGGTGCCGACGGCGAACAAGCTACAGCAAGTCATTCTGAATCTGATTATTAACGCGATGGACGCGATATCTGACACTCAGGCAAAGAAGCGCGAAGTCAGTGTACTCACGAACCTTTCCGGTGCCTTCGCGGAAATCAGGGTTAGCGACACCGGTCCCGGTATTTCGGCGGATAATCTCAAGAACGTCTTCGATCCGTTTTTCACCACGAAACCGCAGGGCATGGGCATGGGGCTTGCGATTGTACGCACCATCGTCGAGGCGCACCACGGCCAGATTTCCGCGGCAAATCATGCGTCCGGCGGCGCGCTTTTCACGATCCGGCTTCCGGTCGCCCGCGGTCGATCAACTTCGGCCTGATACAAACCAGCCTTGCGCTGCAGCAAGGCGGTCCAACCGGTTTCTTTGATCTCTATCAAAGAACGTCGTCTCCCCGGACCGATGCTTGCTGCGATGAGCTCAAGGAGGGTGTGATGTTCCGCTGCGGCAAGACCCTGATCGCGCTCGCGTTGCTGATGGCGACTCCTGTAGCCGTCTCGGCCCAAACGACCGACAATCCGCCTGCTCCTAGCAGCACGCCGCAACCGGCGACCCAATCACCGCCGAGTGCAGAGCTGCTGAAGCCCCAGCAACTCGAGGCGCTGGTTGCACCGATTGCGCTCTATCCCGACGAATTGCTGGCAAATGTACTGGCGGCATCGACCTATCCGCTGGAAGTCGTGCAGGCTGATCGTTGGCTGAAAGCGCGTAAGAGCTTGAAAGGCGATGCGTTGAAGACGGAGGTCGAGAAGCAGTCGTGGGACAGCAGCGTCAAGGCGCTCACGAGCACCTCAGACGTCATTTCGATGATGAGCGACAAGGTCGACTGGACCAAGAATCTGGGCGATGCCGTTTTGGCGCAGCAGGCGGATGTGATGGATGCGATCCAGCGCCTGCGTTCGAAGGCCTATGATAACAAGAAGCTGGTCACCACCAAGCAGCAGAAAGTCAGCGTTCAGACGCAAGAAAGCAAGCAGGCGATCGTTATTGAGTCAGCGGATCCCAGTACGATCTACGTGCCGTACTACGATCCGGCGGCCGTCTATGGAGCTTGGCCTTACACGGAATATCCACCCTATTACTTTGGGTACCCGTCTTATATCGGCGCCGGCGTGATCGCCGCGGGTCTCGCCTTCGGCGCTGGCTGGGCGATCGGACGCTGGGGCAATTACTGGGGCGGCGGATGCAACTGGGGCAACCGCAACCTCTACGTCAACCAGCACAACAGAATAAACAACATCGGAAACAACTGGCAGCACAACCCGGCACATCGCCAGGGCGTGCGATATAACAACGCGAATGTTCAGCAGCGCTTCGGCAATAGCAATCTGAAGGCCGGCGCGTCTAACCGGATGGATTTTCGTGGCCGCGATGGCCAGCAGGTGCTTCGTCCGGGACAGGATCGGCCGGGCGGCGGAGATCGCGCTGGAGATCGGGGCGGTGACCGCGTTGGAGATCGCGCCGGTGACCGTGCTGGCGATCGTGCGGCCTCGCGTGATCGGCCGGGTGCCGATCGTGGCAATCGCCCGAGCACAGCGGATCGCGCCAAGGGGAGTGCCAAGGGGAGTGCCAAGGGGAGCGCCAAGGGTGGCGGTGACCGCGCGAAGGCCGCCAACCGCGCCGGCAACGCCGCGCGCGGCGGCAATCGCGGCTCCGCCTTGAACGTGTCGTCGGGCAGGATCGCTGCTGCGCAATCAGCCCGCGGTCAGGCGAGCTTGGGCGCGCGGGGTGCCAGTTTCGCCGGACGTGGCGGCGGCGGTGGGGCGGCATTTGCCGGCGGAGGCGGTGGTTTCCGCGGCGGAGGTGGTGGCGGCTTCCGAGGTGGCGGAGGTGGAGGCTTCCGCGGCGGCGGCGGTGGACGGCGCTCCGACATCGCACTGAAGCAGGACGTAGTACTACTCGGTCATCTCGCCAATGGACTTGGTTACTACCGCTTCAGCTATCTTGGCAGCAGCAAGTCCTATGTTGGCGTGATTGCGCAGGAGGTGCAAACCTTGGCGCCGGAAGCCGTGACTCGCGGCCGGGACGGGTATCTCCGGGTTTATTACGAACAACTGGGACTGACGCTCCGCACCTACACCGACTGGCTTGTCAGCGGTGCAAGGATACCCATGCCAGCGGAGGTCTTGCCATGATCATGCTCAATTCTCTCCGTCGCACGGTTTCAGTGGGCCTCGGTGCAATAGTGGCAATGGCGCTGTTGACCGGTGTTTCTCAGGCGCAGCAGTCCTTTTCTTCGCCGGAGGAAGCTGCAGCGGCGCTGGTTGCTGCGGTCAAGACCGGCACGAGGCGCACCATTCTGAAGGTTCTCGGCAAGGACGCGGAGGACATTATCGAATCCGGCGATGACGTTGCCGATGCAGACATGCGCCAGCGCTTCCTCTCGGCTTATGACGCCAAACATTCCGTCAAGGCCGAAGGAAACAAAAGGGCTACGCTCATCCTGGGCACGGACGATTTCCCGTTTCCGATCCCTTTGGTGAACAACAACACTGGCTGGGAGTTCGACCCGGCTGCAGGGCGTACGGAGATTCTGTATCGCCGCATCGGACGCAACGAGCTGAGTGCGATTCAAGCCTCTCTGGCCTTCGTAGATGCCCAGAACGAGTATGCCGAGAAAGATCGCACCGGTGCGGGGGCGGGAATCTACGCACAGCGCATCGTCAGTAATCCGGGCAAGAAAGATGGGCTGTTCTGGCGCGACGACAAGGATCCAAGCCCGCTTGGTGAATTTGCGGCGCAGGCTTCAGCCGAAGGATACAAGGCTGGCGAACAAGCCGCGCCTTATCATGGATACTACTTCCGGATCCTGAAAGGGCAGGGATCCGATGCGCCGGGCGGAGCTCTGAGTTACGTCGTTAAGGGAAAAATGATGGGTGGCTTCGCGCTCATCGCTTATCCCGCCGAGTATGGAAATTCCGGCGTCATGACCTTCTTGGTCGACCATAGCGGTACCGTCTACCAGAAGGATCTCGGACGACGGACCGGAAGTATCGCTAAGCGCATCGAGCTGTTCGATCCCGATCAATGTTCGCCGTCGGCACCCCTGAGACAAATTGAGGGTCTTCACGAAGGGAGGATTTCTGGTTCATCGTAGCCGCAAGGAGCGCAGATGAAACAGAAATCCGGGCCGGACAAAGCGCCGGCAGACCAAGTGCTGAAGGACATTCGGCGTCAGACCCGCCGGCAGTATTCGGCGGAAGAGAAAATCCGCATCGTGCTGGAGGGATTGCGCGGCGAGGAGAATATCTCCGAGCTTTGCCGCCGGGAGGGCATCGCTGCCTCGATGTATTACGGCTGGTCCAAAGAGTTCCTCGAGGCCGGCAAGCGCCGGCTGGCGGGCGACACGGCGCGCGCAGCGACCTCCGGCGAAGTAAAGGACCTTCGTCGTGAAGCCTCGGCTCTGAAGGAGGCGGTCGCCGACCTCACCCTGGAGAACCGCCTGCTCAAAAAAAGTCTGAACGGGGATGGGGAGGACGAGGCATGAGATATCCTGCATCCGAGAAGGCCGAGATCATCCAGTTGGTCGAGCAATCGCATCTGCCGGCCAAGCGCACCCTGGACAAACTCGGTATTCCCCGCGCCACCTTTTACCGATGGTATGATCGCTATCGTGACGGCGGGCCTGAGGCGCTGGCTGATCATCGTTCACGACCCGACCGCGTCTGGAATCGGATTCCCGACGATGTCCGCCGCCAGATCATCGACCTGGCGCTGGAGATTCCCGAGCTGTCGCCGCGGGAGTTGGCGGTTCGCTTCACCGACGAGCAAAAGTACTTTGTCTCGGAGGCTTCGGTCTATCGGCTGCTGAAGGCACACGATCTCATCACCAGCCCGGCCTATGTGGTGATCAAGGCGGCGAACGAGTTCAAGGACAAGACCACCGCCATCAACCAACTCTGGCAGACCGACTTCACCTACCTCAAGATCACCGGCTGGGGCTGGTACTACCTCTCGACCGTGCTCGACGACTTCTCGCGCTACATCGTGACCTGGAGGCTTGGTCCCACGATGTGCGCCTCCGACGTCACGGCCACGCTCGACCAGGCGCTCGCGGCATCGGGTCTCGATCGCGCCACCGTCATGCACCGGCCGCGACTCCTCTCGGATAACGGAGCGTCATACGTGGCAGGCGATCTAGCCACGTGGCTCGAAGACAAGGGCATGGAGCATGTACGCGGCGCCCCCTATCATCCCCAAACCCAGGGAAAGATCGAGCGCTGGCACCAGACCCTGAAGAACCGCATTCTGCTCGACAATTACTATCTGCCTGGAGATCTCGAACGGCAGATCGAGGCCTTCGTCGTGCACTATAACCACGTCCGCTATCACGAGAGCATCGACAACCTCACGCCCGCTGACGTCTATTTTGGAAGAGCCGAGACGATCCTCGCCGAACGACACCGCATCAAGCGGGCCACCATCGCAAACCGCCGCTTGCAGCACCGACTGCAGGCCGCTTAAACTCTAACCCTGATGAGCCAGAGCCTCCCTTCTCGAAATGCCTGATCAGTCTCAAATTATCTGACGACGAACAGTTCAAGGAAGAGTCGCTCTGGAGCCGCGAGTTGTTCACACGCTCAATCTTTCGCAACGACAGGCTCAACGTGAAAAGCAACCTGTTCTATTGGGATTTCAAGAATGCGCAGCATAATATTTCCGTTGTGGCTTTGACGAGCATGCACTGTCGTGGCTTGGTGCTCCATTGCTTCTGCCGGTTACGGATGCGTTATGCGTGAACTAGCTGCTCTTGACCGGCAATCCGGCCAGGTTCGTCAGGGACTCATGCAGCGCGATCACTGGCGGAATCGCAAAAAGCGGCTCAGCCACCCAGACATTATCAATGAAGTCGAAGGTCTCGACACCCTTGGATCGCGCGCGAGACAATCAGCGGGATATCGGTCTTGGCGGCCGTTTTCTCTTTGTTTGAGATCGACGAAATACATCCGATGGTACATGCAACCGTCAGACATATATCTGGAGTGAAGGTCACACCTGCCGAATAGAGCGCGGCGCGCACTACCGCGGCGCCATTTTCAGACAAGAATTCGCAGGCGCGCTAACGCAAGGTCAGTCGCGACACTCTGACCGCAAGGTTCACGCCAGTCTGACCCTGATAGAGAGCGGCTGCAGCGAAATCGAGCGGTTAAATCCGCCTACAAGAACATTCGCACCTGCGCCGAAGCCAAAGGAAGCATCCCCACCTGCCCCAACGTAGTTTCCGGCGAGAGTACTGCGCTTAACGCGTGATGATCGTGCAGAGAAAACTACCCATAGCAATCTGGATCCGCCTGTTACACCAATGTCGAGACCAACGCGCTTCATCGTGCCAGAATAAGTGTATCGCCGACCACTCTGAAAAGAACGAAACGTGCAGCTAAGCCTTTGGTTTGAGCCGACGATCAATCCAACGCTTGGTCCACCGCTACATGTTCACCGGCTGGGTACGGGATTCTTGCGCATTGGCATGTGACGCGCTCATGACCAGCGAAAGACAAAACAGAATCGGTATCCCTCTCCGCATTCTCATCTCCTGTTCGAGAAGAGCAGCCGTTATCCATCATCGATGGATATAACGGCGCCCAATTACACGTCCGGTTCGAGCATCGATCGTCAGTCGCAGAAAGTCGCGCCGACGGCGACTTTCGCCGGTGACGACCCAGTGCCGTCCTCGCAAATCGGCGTGTCTAACGCGGCTAAGTCCGTTTCGCTGGGCTATTCTAATTGCCTCCGAACGACCTACGCGATGCGATCGTCGATCGATGCGAACGCCATCGCGATCGATGGTGAGGCTTTGCGCGGTTGCGCTCGAAGCCACACGCGGCGTCAGTTCCGCAAGGAACACGGCACCGGTCACTAGGCCGAACGCTAGCAGCGAGCTGTAAGCACTTCAGCGTCCAAGACTAGCAAGGCGCCCGACATTAGCAACAGCGCTGTGACCGCCTCTCTCAGTCGAGTGGTCCGTTTGGAATTTTAGTCTGGAACTTGATTTCCGGATTTGATTGCTCTGCATCTCAGTCTTCCTCTCAGCGAGAGCGTCGGTGCCGAAGATGTATTTTGTCGATTGCGGCGCGGGCGTTGGCTTCCTCGACGGCACGACAAATCTGCCGCCACACAACGACAGGATTACATTGATCAACCAGATCTCCGGCTATGCGATGACAGCCACGGGCGACGACGACACGGTCGACAACTACGGCGCCATGATCGGTTCGGTCAATCGTGGAACGGGCGTCAACGTCTTCAACGAAGAGGCCGCGGCCTTGTTCGATCCGGGTGCGAGCGTCATGCTGGGTATGGGAAATTTCCTCACGAATGCCGGAACGATGTCGCAGGGCGCGATTTGGCTATGCGTGAACGGTGTGATGGATGGCACGATGAGAAAGATAAGATGGATACCGGTTCTTGTTGCGGGGGCCGTTTGCGTTTCTCCAGCCGATTGTGCCGTCGCGCAGCAGCCGCTGCAGCAAAAGGCGACGAAGTCGATGCCCGCTGCGCCGAAATCATCGGGAGCCCCGACGGCAGCGGGCAGTTCAGCGCCGGCCGATAGCAGCGTACCCCCTCAGCCGGTATGGACATCGCGCTGCTCCAGTGACGGCAGGAAAGCGGCGCTTCTCTGTGAAATCGAACAAAGTCTCTATATCACCAAAACGGGACAGCTGGTCGCTTCTGTCAATGTGAAGCTGCCTCTCGACACACGCCAGCCCGTGATGATGATTCAGCTTCCGGTCGGATTGTTTCTTCCAGGGGAGTCAATTTCCAGATCGATGAAGGAAAGCCCCAGGCACTCGTAATTCAAACCTGCGATCTGAAGGGATGTTACGCTGCGACGCCTGTTTCGCCCGGACTGCTGGGATCGATGAAGTCCGGAAAACGTCTCTCTGTTATTTTTCAAAACTTGAGCAAAGAGAATGTGAATCTTGCCTTTGTGCTTTCGGGTTTTGCCGAAGGCTATGATAAAATCAGCTATTGATGGCGCCCCTGGGCGAGACCGCTGCGGCCTTAGTCCACAGGTAGTTCTTCCGCATTGGGGTCACCTGGTGCCGTCGCCCAGGCGAGTTCGACAAGCGTCACGATCCGCCGACCAGCACCGTCAAGCTGGCAAACGATGAGGCCCTGTTCCTCGATGTAGGTCAGCAGACGCCGTGCACGGCGCAACGAGTGTGAGCCATAGGCGCGGGCAATTGCGGCATCGTTCGGGCAGGGCCAACCTTCCTTCGCGGCACGGGCGATCATCATGAAGACCCCCTGCATATCCTCGGGCAGAATGGAGGCGCGGATGGAGACATCCTGCCACGCGTCATCTTCTGCCACATCGGAGCCGAGCCCAGCGCGAGCGCGCGTCAGCATGCGACGGAATTCAGTCAAGTCCGGTACGGCCGAACCAAGGCCCGCTATTCGGCAGCGGACCACGAATTCCTGATAGAGGACGCCGATTGCACGAAATCCTGCGTCCGGTTCAGCCATAACGGCGCATAGAATCTGGTCCACCCGCTCGCGCCGCTCCGCCAGTTCTTCCGCGCTGAGTGACTGCTCCGCCGCTTCGGGACGGATCTCCAGCGCCGCGGACTTCGCCGCCATGAGCTGACCGAGGAGGTCTGGCGACGACCGGCGTTGGGGCCGGGTATTCTCGGGTGGAGGGGCTGCCAGGATAACGGCGCGCGCGTCCTCCAGCGTCGCTTCCGGCAGCGGCAAAAGTCGCGGAGTCGCATTGCGTGGCTGGGTATCCGTTGGACCGATGCGGAGCCCCAGGGGACGGCGGGAGAGGGCCGGGCCCAGCGCCATGAATTGCCCGCGTTCAAGATCCCGGAAGGCGTCTGCTTGTCGCCGTTCCATGCCCAGAAGGTCGGCGGCGCGCGCCATGTCGATATCCAGAAAGGTTCGGCCCATGAGGAAATTGGAAGCCTCGGCAGCGACGTTCTTGGCGAGCTTTGCCAGTCGCTGGGTTGCGATGATGCCCGCCAGCCCGCGTTTGCGGCCACGGCACATCAGGTTAGTCATGGCGCCGAGAGAAAGTTTGCGCGCCTCGTCCGAAACCTCCCCTGCGACTGCGGGCGCGAAGAGCTGTGCCTCATCCACCACCACCAGCATGGGGTACCAGTGGTCGCGGACGACTTCGAAAAGTCCGCCGAGGAAGGCGGCGGCGCGCCGCATCTGATTCTCGGCATCGAGGCCTTCGAGATTGAGCACTGTGGAAATGCGATGGATGCGCGCACGCTCGCCGGCGACCTGCAGGCCCCGCTCGGTATGGTCATCGGCATCAATCACGAGGTGACCGAAACGGTCGGCCAGCGAAACGAAGTCGCCTTCGGGGTCGATAATGGTTTGCTGCACCCAGGGGGCACTCTGTTCCAGCAGCCGGCGCAGCAGATGAGATTTGCCGGAACCCGAATTGCCCTGCACGAGCAGGCGGGTTGCCAGAAGTTCTTCCAGGTCCAGAGCCGCCGACGCGCCTGCCGTCGTGTGTCCCATCTCGATTGCAACGGTCATGTCTCGACTCAAAGTCTCCCTGCGAAGAGGGCTTATCAACCTGATCGCAGCCCGTCGAGCACCCCATGTCCGAGCACCCTGTGTTCCGCATGGCTCTGACGTAAGCATCCCTGCGACCCGGCGAGCGCGAAAGGTCGTCCAGAAACTGTCATCGGCGAACGACCGTAGTTTATCGCCGAGCGGGTGCGGGTGGTTCGCTTGTAGCGGAGTTGGCTTAGTCAAGTTTGCGGGCTGCACCCACCGATGGTCCGAATCTTAGCTTTCGGGTGGCGGGATGAAGCAGAGGATGCCTGCCTCCGGCGTGTAGCACAACACTGCGCCCCCGGTTGGGTTGCTGTGCTCATCGAGTATCCTCTCTGCCGGGACCCGGAGCCAAAAAATCGCTGAGACATGCCACTTGTGGTCAATCTTGACCTCATAACCTTGGCTATCCCGGCGCACTTCAGCGGTGCGGCAATCCGCGATTGAGCAACATTCCGCACCCGTTCCCGGCTGCCTCAAACTCTTGAACCAAGGGACCAATGCCGGGTCGGCGTTGTCGGGAGGCAGGGCACAGAGAGGCGTGTTGGACAATGCGAACGCCATCGCTCCTGCAAGTAGTGTTCGCACGCTGACCTCCGTAAGGACTGTGCGGCTTTTAGATCCTTGCCCCGATCATACCAGCGACGTGCTGAGCGGCGCTCATTTTCCAAGGTCTTGATGGTCTCTGAATTTTCACGCGACATGGAGCAGAAATCCAAAATGAACTGAAAACCGATTGCGGGAACTCGGGGCATTTGGCGCTCTGACCCATAGCCAAAAGGATTATCTTGGGTCGGCTACAAGTGGAATAAAGTCTGTAAACGGTCGGATAACACTGTCAGAACAGGCGTCTCGCATGCGCCAAGTGATCGACACGGCCCCGAGGGACGGGAAAGTCGTCATTCTTGAAGATGACGCGAGCGGAACCTATGACGTTGCTCAGTGGTCAATTGAGGCTGGAAACTGGATCGGAGAGAACGGAGAGCCAAGCAAAATAACGCCGACACATTGGTATGCGATGCCCGGCGACAAATATGCCCTGCCAGAGGATTCTCAGGTCGGGCCGTTGGCGTCGCGGAGGCGCGGCTACAACTTCTTCCATCCCTTCAACTTCTTCTCCTCTGACAGGTCTGCGCCACGACAGTCAGCGGCAGCCAGTGACGCGATTGAACATCGACCGGTTGCGAACGCGGTATCCATGAATGCGGTAGTCGAAGCACAGACGTCACCGGTCATAGCGATGCACACGCCGCACACACGCGGGCGATTCGCTGCTTCTTCGATCACCGTAATCATTATCGTAGCGGCACTCGTCGGTATGTATCTTTTGCGCGCCGAGCCCGAGACCCGATACGCCGGTCATTTGGATATCGCTCGAAGCGGCACGGCCGGCGCAAAGGCCGTCGATCAAGAAATCCGCCGTCCACAGGACTCGCGGAACGTCGACCCGGTAACGTGGGATCTTGCGCCACTTCAGCGGCAGGCCGAAGCCGATCGGGCAAACACTCAGATGCCGGCGGGGGAGGAACTGGCGCAGTTCAAGCAGGTGGCAGAAAGCGCTGCGGAGATACGGCAAGCCTTGCAGCGCGAGCACGACAGGGCCGAAGCCCTCGCGCGGGAACTTGCAGCAGCGCGCCTCGAGATCGACGCGCACGCAGCGTTGTCAGACAAGGAGAAGGACGAGGCGGGACCGCTCAAGCAGGTAGCGGAAAGCACCGCGGCGGAGATGCGGAAATCCTTGCAACGCGAGCGCGACAGGGCCGAAGCACTGGCACAGGAGCTCGCGACGGCGCGCCGCGAGATCGACACCCACACAGCGTTGTTAGACAAGGAGAAGGACGAAGCGGCACAGCTCAAGCAGGCGGCGGCGAGCGCTATGGAAGGATTGCGCCGATCTTTGCAACAGGAGCACCACAGGGCCGAAGCACTGGCACAGGAGCTCGCGACAGCGCGCCGCGAGATCGACACGTACGCGGCACTATCAAACAAGGGAAGGGACGAAGCGACGAAGCTCAAGTTGGCGGCGGAGAGCGCTACGGAAGGATTGCGACAGTCTTTGCAACAGGAGCGCAACAGGGCGGAAGCGCTTGAGCGCGAACTTGAACTCGCTCGCGGCAGGGCTGATCCGCGCATTGCGTTTCAGCCTGCGGCGAACAGTCCGATAGTGGTCGCGGCGGAGCAGCATCCTGCCGCAGAATCGCAAGGTAGTCCGGAAGCCGCGCGGTTGATATCGCGCGCCAGCGCGCTGCTCCGTCAGGGTGATATCGGCGCCGCGCGGGTAGTGCTTGAGCGTGCTGCCCAGACGGGAAGTGCGCAAGCAAGCTTCACTCTCGCAGAGACATATGATCCCGTCATTCTCTCCGCTTGGGGGACATATGGGACGCGCGGCGATACGACGAAGGCGCGCGAATTCTACGCAAATGCTTATGCCGGTGGCATTCAGGAAGCGAAGGATCGAATCAACGCGTTGCGGCAGTAGGGCCGGCGGTGATGGCGGGTAGTCGGAAAGCTGAATTTGACGCTCATGAGGGCTCATTGGTGAGAAAATTTCTTAGACCACGCCTATTGCTTTTCCTTGCCGCGTTGGTTCCGGCCATGCTGGCGCTTCAGTCAGTCAATGCCGATGCACAGACGCAAAGCGACCGTTCGCCACGACGTGTCCCGGCGCATGAGTCGGAAAAAGAGAAGATGAATGCCTGGACGGTCGGCCTGGCCGGTGGCTTGCTCGAGGGTGCACCAATCCGTCTTGCTGCAGAGATTGCCCGCGTCGTCGATGACGGACCAAATATGCATGTCCTCCCCATTGTCACCCGGGGGGCTACGGAAAATCTGAACTCGCTCCTTTATCTGCGTGGCGTCGATATGGCGATTATCAATTCCGACGCACTCGAAGAGTACAAGATTCAGGTACCCGAAATCCGGCGACGGATCGCCTATCTTCTCAACCTCTTCCCGTCGGAACTGCATATCTTCGTGAGGCCGGAGATAGAAAGCCTGCAGGATCTTGTTGGCAAGAAGGTGAATTTCAACACCCAAGGCACGGCAGCAGCCTATTCAGGTCCGCTGATTTTCAGCCGCCTCGGTATTAACGTCGAAAAGACCTTCATTCCCCATCAGATCGCGCTGGAGCAGATGCGCAAAGGCGAAATGGCGGCTGTCGTTTTTATCACGTCGAAGCCGGTTGATGCCTTCCTGCGCGGAGGATGGGGTACTGGTTTCAAGTTCCTGCCGGTGAACTACGAAAGCAAGTTCGAGGATTACTATCTTCCCGCGGGATTGGAGGCGAGCGAGTATCCCAATTTGATCAAGCAAGGCGACCGCGTGCCGACGATCGCGGTGCCGACGGTTCTCGTCGCCTTCAATTGGCCTGCACAGTCGAACCGTTATCTGCGCGTTGCCCGTTTCGTCGATTACCTGTTTTCCCGGATTGACCGGCTGCAAGCGCCTGGTTTCGATGCGAAATGGAAGTCGATCAATCTCGCAGCGTCGGTCCCCGGCCTCGCACGTTTCTCCGCAGCGCAGGGATGGCTGGATCGTCAAGCACGCGGAGGGCAGGCATCCCGATGAAAGCCGCTGGGATTCCCCTATCTGTTGCATTTGAGGTTGCAACCGGAATCGCTTTTGCACAAAGCGCTAGCGACCCAATGGTAAATCTTCGCGCCTGCTCCCTGATGGAGCGCGTGGAGCGGCTAGCGTGCCTGGATAGGCTATCGCGCGATATTGCGCCGGCGACTGGCACGG
Organism: Afipia birgiae 34632; assembly: GCF_000308295.2. Lineage (GTDB taxonomy): Bacteria > Pseudomonadota > Alphaproteobacteria > Rhizobiales > Xanthobacteraceae > Afipia > Afipia birgiae. The sequence continues at coordinate 450,436 of NZ_HG326654.1, read as the reverse complement.
CACTGGATGGCCGCAACTGGATTATCAGCGAGACCACTTCACCTGTTGACTATACGCCGATCGTCGCTGCCAGGAGTGCTTCTCGTGGTGGCCCGAACAGTTCATCCATGGAGCTCTCCATTCACTGCCGCGCTGGTCGCACTGAATTGGTGGTTACAGGACCAGCGACCTCACGCGTTGGCGAGGAGTACACCATATCCTATCGTATCAATGAGGATCGACCGGTGCAGTTTCTAGCGGGCTCGCCAACGTTTGGAGCAGGCGCAGCATTCCGCGGTGATGTTGTGCACTTTCTGCTGTCGCTCCCCGAAAAGGGCGGCATTGCCGTTCGTCTCTCCACCCGGGGTGGTGCCGCCCATGACGGGTATTTTTCCCTCGACGGATTGAAGATAGTCCGAGACAAGATAGCCGCAGCGTGCAAGTGGCCTCGCGCGGTTGCCAAGCCACGCAATTGATCGGTCCTCGAACTAGCGCGGGAGATGGTGATGATGGAATTTGGACGATTTGTCAGTGCAGTAGCAGCAAGCCTCATAGCCCTGCTCATCGTTGCGCCATCCTGGGCGGCGCAGGAAAGGAAGCAGGCGACACCGCAGACGTCGAAGCGGCCTGCTGCTGAAAAGAAGCAGCACCAGCTTGTCTTGCAGGTAAATACAAACGAGCCCGCGATGATGAATCTCGCGCTCAACAATGCAACGAACGTCGCGCAGTATTATAAGGACATCGGCGAGAAAGTGACGATCGAGATCGTCACTTTCGGTCCCGGCCTGCATATGCTGCGCGACGACACTTCGCCGGTTAAGGCGCGGATCACGGCGATCGCGGTGGACAATCCAGCAATCTCCTTCAAGGCCTGCGGCAATACCCAAGAAAATATGAGCAAGGCCGAGAACAAGGAAATTCCGCTCGTTTCAGAGGCGAAAGTTGTGAAATCCGGCGTTGTGCGCGTCATGGAGTTGCAGGAGCAGGGATGGGCATATGTCAAGCCTTGATGATGTGCCGAGCTGGACAGCCCGCCTCAGAGCGCTTGTGCAACGAGTGGTTTCTCTTCGGTTCAATTTGCGCATCGGTACGAACGTCCGTTTCGCCTCGAACTTGGGATCGGACAACATCCAATGAATGTCGGTTGGGAGTAGTAAGAATGCGCCCTGAGTTGGATAGAACTGGCGAATGCAAAGGAGACCAGCATGACGATCTACATTTCTCAAGGTCGTTACACCGCCGCTGCTATCAAGGGGATGTCTGCGAAGCCGGAGGATCGTTCCGAGGCGGTTGCGGAGTTGTTCGCTGCCGCCGGTGCTCGATTGATTAGTTGGTATCTGACTTTGGGTCCCTATGATTGGCTGATCATAGCGGAAGCGCCGGATGAGCCAACGATGATTTCAGCGGTGCTTGCCGCCGCGGCTGGCGGAAGCCTTTCGGACATAACCACAACCGTGGCGCTCACGGCGAGTGATACGAAGAAAGCCTTCCAGCGGGCAGGCGAGCTCACTCAGAAATTCAGATCGGCGGGCCAAGCCGATTACTACGGAGTAGGGATCGATCCGAGTCGTGAGATCGGTGAGGCCTGAATGCATTGCTGCTGCTGATATGGGAACACGAGGTCGTCGGCAATTGACATTCCCGCTGCTGCTTTGCAAGGCCGGGAATCGGAGCGCCGGTCTCTGGCTACATGAGTACGTTGTTTCGTCCATACAATCGGCCGCGTCATGGTGTCTGCCGCGAAGATCGCGATGGTCGCGCTTGAAAAGTGTCCGCCGGCGCGCATGCCGGCTACCGATGCTATGTTGACGATGTTGCCCCACTCTCATGCCGATTATACGGTGCGCAAATGCCGTGCAGGCAATGTAGGTGCGCCATTGGTCTACGCGCACGATGTCGCGTGCGCCGGGCGCACCATTCGCATGGGAATGACCGCAAATTTTGATCGCGCCTCACGGCATGATGCTTGTGCATCGCACGAGCACCAGATTAGGCCGACGTTGAGAGCTTCATCATAACGAGACCGGAAACAATCAGGATCGCGGCGCCGATACGCATCATTGTCATCGCCTCTCCGAGGACGATGATCCCGACAAGGAACGCGCCTATGGCCCCGATGCCTGTCCAGATCGTATAGGCGGTCCCGAGGGGAAGTGTTCTCATGGCGATGGACAGCAGCGCAAAGCTGCCAATCATCATGACGATGGTGATTGTGCTCGGAACGAGCTTCGTAAAGCCCTCCGATTGCTTCATCGAATAGGCCCAGACGATTTCAAGAATGCCGGCCGCTACCAGATAGATCCATGCCATTTTCAACTCTCCATTGGGCCGGGCCGTCCCGGTCATTGCGCCCAAAATGGGGAGGTCGTTCCTCTGAATTTGAATACCGTGCGGCTCCTTGGAGCCAAGCTAGTGTCCCGGGTGCAGGGCGTCGTTGAGGTACATGCAGGTCAGCATAGTAAAGACGTAGGCCTGGATGACGGACATCAGCAGTTCCAGCGCGGTAAGAGCCAACACCATTAGAAACGGCATCGTCGCTCCGAGAATGCCCAGTGTTCCGAGACCGCCGAGACCGACGACGAAACTCGCGAATACCTTCAACGTGATATGTCCCGCGAGCATCACCGCGAACAAGCGTACCGAATGGCTTACGGGTCGCGACAGATAGGAAATCACTTCAATAGGGACAATGAACACCGCGATATATGGCGGAATGCCCGATGGCAGAAAGAGCCGAAGGAAGCCAAAACCGTTGCGCATCACGCCGTAGATGGTGACCGTTAGAAACACCATCATTGCCAACGCCAAGGTCACACTGAGATGGCTCGTGACGGTGAAAGCGTAGGGGAGCATTCCGAGCAGGTTCGCCACCAGAATGAAGGTGAACAAGGAAAAAACCAGCGGGAAAAACCGCATTCCCTCTTCGCCCGCGTTTTCGCGCACGGTTTTCGCGACGAACTCGAACAGAAGCTCCGAAGCGGCCTGCCATCGTCCTGGCACCAAGGCGCGTCGTTGCGTTGAAACAAGCATGAAGAGGCCGATCATGCCGACCGTCACGAACATGTATACCGTCGAGTTCGTGATACTTATTTGCTGCCCGGCGATCTCGCCGAGTTGCAGAATCGGCTTGATTTCAAACTGTTCGATCGGTCCGGCCATGATGTCCTGTCGCATGCAAAAGAATCGCGTCCGGTGAGCCGGCGCGGTTCTGAGCGGAGCATGATGAGGAGGAGGCGTCCGACCCGGAGCGACTATCCCAACATCTCTCCAAGAGATGTGGGGTCGTCCCCGACGAAGCTTAAGCAATACGGGTCGTCCCGTAAGCAACGCTGATATTAAACGTCTGCTATCGGCTTTTCAAGACGTCAGTCTGAGTGTGCGTACTGAAAATCCAACAGTGTCGATCAAATTGCGGATTTCCTAAGTCGATACGGAGTTTGACGTTTAGCGCATGGCTGGTTTGCTCGGCCTACAAAAACCGTTCCTTTTCAGCTACGCCGATCTTTACATCGAGAAGCGACGCGCTTGAAAGCAAGGCGTCCAGAACCATCGCGCGTGAGGAGCGTACCTGGTCGATGGTGACGCGTTCCGCGGTAGCGGCATCGCCTTCGGCGAGGGCGTCGATAAGCGATTGGTGCTCGGAATGCATTTCGCTGCCTCGATCCCGGAGCGAAAGACCGAAGTGAAACATCCGCTCCAATTCGACAAGCGTCTGGTTGAGCACCGCGATCAATCGATCATTGCCGCTCGCTGCTGCGATTGAAAGATGGAAGTCACTGTTGCGCTGAAGGAAGACAGCTTCGCTCTCCTTGTCGCCCGGCTGATAGTCGGTTCGGCACAGCCGGTCCAGTCGATGGAGGTCTGCGGAATCCACCCTTCCCGCCGCTAGCCTCACGCAGGCCACTTCGACAATCTCGCGGAGCTGGAAAAGATCGTTCAGGTCTCGCAGCGTAATGGGCTTGACCCTGTAGCCTTGGCGGCGAACGGGTTGGAGCAGGCCGATGAGCGACAGACGATCAACGGCAGCGCGTGCTGCCGCGCGGCCCACGCCAAACTGGCCGGCGAGATCGACCTCGGTCACGATTGAGCCGGGCATTATTTCACAGCGCACGATGGCCTTGTGAATGGCGTCAAAAGCTATGTCACTTTGCCGCAAGCCGCCCTTCGTTTCCTTAGGCGGTTTTCCCATTGATACGACATGTCCCATATCCGCACCTGAACATATCAAGGCTCTATTTGCAAGCTTCCTAGGGGGTAGGAGTTTGATCTGGCTCCGGCAGGAGGGCTTTACGGCGCCAGTTCCCTCGGTATTTCGCCGCTGTGGCGCAGTTGCTCTATGCACAAGGGTGATCAGATATACTGGACAGGACACTTTAGGACATCTATAGACTGATGTTAGAACATATCACTGGGAGATACTAAGATGTCGAAGGGAACAATGCGCGCTCTGGTTTTGGAAAGCCACGGCGGGCTGGAAAATCTGAAAGTCGTGAACGATCGGCCAATTCCGGCTGCCGTCGAAGGCCATGTGGTTATCCGCGTCGGCGCTTCTTCTTTCAATTATCATGACGTGTTCACGGTGCGCGGCATGCCCGGCATCAAGGTGCCTCTTCCGGTGGTGATCGGTCTCGATATGGCCGGCGAGATTTCCGAGGTCGGTCCCGGCGTCAAGGGTTGGAGCAAGGGCGACCGCGTTCTGGTCAATCCGTTGAACAAGAAAAAGGGATTGTTGGGCGAGATGATGGACGGCGGCATGGCGCAGTACTGCCTTGTCGACGCCGAGCAGCTGATCCGGATGCCGGACGATGTTTCCTATGAGGACGCGGCCTCGCTGCCGGTGGCTTACGGAACTGCGCATCGCATGCTGGTGACTCACAACACGATCAAGAAGGGCGACCGCGTTCTGGTGCTGGGTGCATCGGGCGGCGTCGGCACGGGTTGCGTGCTGCTGGCCAAGCTCGCTGGAGCTGAGGTCATCGCGTGCGCCGGTGGCGAAGACAAGATGCAGCGCCTGCGCGATCTCGGGGCTGACCATGTCATCAACTACAAGGACGTCGACTTTTCGAAGTGGGCGATTGAAAAGTACGGCAAGCCGCAGCGCCGTACATATGAAGGTGGCGTCGATGTGGTGATTAACTTCACCGGTGGCGACACCTGGGTGCCTTCGTTGCGTTGTCTGAAGCGCGGCGGCAAGCTGCTCGTTTGCGGTGCGACCGCCGGTCACGATCCCAAGGAAGATCTGCGTTACATCTGGAGCTTCGAATTGCAGGTCATCGGTTCGAACAGCTTCTACGACGACAATCTTGCGGATCTGATGCGGTTGATTGCGGAAAAGAAGCTCAAGCCGGTTGTCGACAAGGTTCTCCCGCTTGATCAGGCCGTTGATGGCCTGCGGCTGATTGAGAACCGGGAGGTCCTGGGCAAGGTCGTGATTACGCCTTGAGCTTGGCATTCCGTCAAACAACCATAGCGAGGGATCGATAATGACCGAGAAGCTTACTCCTGCGGCCGTCGAGGCCATGTTGACGCGCGGACCTTTCCATCAATGGCTTGGCCTGCGCGTCCAGAAGGTGGACGAAGAGGGCATCGAGTTGACCGCCACCTGGCGCGAAGAGTGGGTGGTTAACCCGGATCGCCGCTATACCCATGGCGGCATCCTTGCGGCCTTGGTCGATCTCACGGCCGATTGGGCTTTGGTTGCCCACACCGGTCGCGGTGTCCCGACCATCGACATGCGTGTCGACTATCACCGGGCGGCAATGCCCGGCGACCTGACTGCAAAGGGCCGCATCGTGAAGCGGGGCGGCCAGTTTTCGGTCGCGGAAGCCAGCGTTTACGACAAGGACGGTGCCCTTCTCGCCAGCGGTCGGGGAGTTTATCTCACCGCTCCCCCCAAGGCCTGAGCGGGGTAACCCCGGTGGCCCCCGAAGGCGCCAATGGTTTCAGGACGGCGGATTCCGCCGTCCTGAAACGCGAGGGAATGTTCGATCACGCGGTTCTTAATCTTCACTACGATCTCGATGCCGGCGAAGAGTTGTTCAACTCGCTTGGCTTCCAGATCGCGCCGCGCGGTTATCACAGTCTTGGTTCGATGAACCACTTGATCATGTTTGATACGAATTATCTCGAACTAATCGGGCTGGATCCGTCGAACCCGAATCCTCGCAAAGAACTTCTCGACTGGCCTGTCGGCCTGAATGGCCTGGTGTACGGCAGCGACGACGTCGACGTCACGCAGGCTCGGCTGCGATCGCAGCAATTGCCTGTGCTGGAGCCGAAAACTTTCAGCCGACCCGTCACGGTTGACGGCGTTGAGACCGAGGCGCGATTCCGCACAGTTCACATGGATCCCGGATTTTTTCCGGCGTCCCGTCTCTATTTCTGCGAACATCTGACACCGGACCTGGTCTGGCATGATGCATTCATGCAGCACCCGAACACCGCGATTTCCCTGAAGCGGTTGATGGTCGCTGCAGACGATCCGGATGTGCAGTCTGACCGTCTCGCTCGGGCCGTCGGAGCAAGGCCCGGCGCGGGCAACCGCGTCGACGTTGGCGGAACCCGAATTGATTTCAGCTCAAAGCAGCAACTCACGGCTCTCTATGGTGATAGCCTTCGCCTGGAAGGAGCGTTCCCACGTGTTGTTGGAATGAGCATCAGTGTCCGCTCGCTGGATTCGCTCAAGGCGAGTCTTGATTTGCGGTGGACTGGAAAGCTGATCGAACCGGACCATCATCGCCTGATCGTCCCAGCCGCTGAATGCTTCGGTGTGATGCTTGAGTTTCTCGAACCTAATGTGAGCCTGGCATGATCTCATCACGTAACCTGGGAACCTTGATCGATCCCGCGCGTCCGCAGGATAAGATCGCAGTCATAGATTTCGACGGTGAGCGCAGCCGGGAAGTGACGTATGGCGCACTCGATGCGCTCGCCAATGGAGTAGCGCGAGCGCTGGTCAATCGCGGCTTCGTACGAGGCGATCGCGTTGCCATTCTTTCTGCGAATAACTCTGACTATCTGGCGGTTCATCTTGGCATCATGCGCGCCGGCCTGGTGTCCGTCCCGATCAATTTCCGGCTGCCGCGCCATCTCGTCGAATACATCATCAAGGATTGCGGGACGCGTCTGGTGTTCTGCGATGCGGAGCGCCGCTCTGTCGTTTCTGATGATGTGGACGCGATCAGGCTCGATGATGCGAAGGAGTTCGGCTCTTTTGTTGAGCCCGGAGCCTTTGAAGCGGTTGAGCCGCAAGATGGCGAAGCTGCGACGTTTCTCTATACGTCTGGATCGACCGGAAGGCCGAAAGGCGTGGTGCTCTCGCATGCCGCCCAGCGCTGGGTGGTTGAGATGCGGCTTGGCCCGCAAGGCATCGAAAACCAGCACATGCTGATCGCCGCGCCGCTTTACCACATGAACGCGCTTGCGCTGTCGCATCTGGTGCTCGCTGGGCATGCCAGCATGGTCCTCATGCCGCAGTTCAAGGTGAAGCCGTACATCGAAGCAATTGGTCGTTTCCGCTGCACATGGCTGACCTCGGTGCCGCCGATGATTGCCATGATGCTCGACGACAAGGAGGCAATGGCAAGCGCCGACCTTTCGTCCGTGCAGAACCTGAGGATGGGCTCTGCGCCGGCGAGTGCCACCCTGCTTGACGAGATTAAACGGACTTTCCCGAAAGCCAAAATCCTGAATGCGTACGGAACGACAGAGGGGAGCCCGATTGTCTTCGCGCCACATCCCGAAGGCAAGCCGACGCCAAACCTGTCTCTCGGTTACAAGCACCCCCAGGTCGACTTACGGCTTGTTGATGATACCGGTGCCGAGACAAGCGAAGGTGTGCTGCAACTCCGATCGCCTGCGATGATGAGCGGATATCATAATCGTGCCGATCTTCCGCGCCCGTTCACAGCCGATGGCTACTACGTCACGGGAGATGTTTTCAGCCGCGACGCCGACGGCTTCTATTACTTCGTTGGCCGAGCCGACGACATGTTCGTGAGCGGCGGCGAAAACATCTTTCCAGGTGAAGTCGAACGCATGCTGGAGACCCATCCGGACGTTATCCAGACTTGCGTTGTTCCGATCGACGATCCGATCAAGGGCCAAAAGCCGGTTGCTTTTGTTCGGCTCGCTCCCAGCGCGACCATCGATGCGAGCGGATTGAAAGCGTTCGCACTGGAGCGCGGGGCAGCCTATCAGCACCCGCGTTCGATCTGGTTTCTGGACGAATTTCCACTTGCATCGACCAACAAGGTCGATCGCGCCGCACTTGCGCAGCGCGCCCGCGATTTGTCGCAAGCGCCGCCAGCCGATGCAAAGTGACTTTCGGTGCATACGGCGGTCACCGCCGTTTGCAGGACTTGCGGCTGAAATAGCAAGGTAAGGGATACCAGTATCATGGCGAACGACCAGGACGAGATCTTCACGACGCGGCCGGAAATCACCGGCTCGTTTGGCGTCGTGGCATCGACACACTGGATCGCGACAGCTGTCGGCATGGGCATCCTTGAACGCGGAGGCAATGCCTTCGACGCAGGCGTGGCAACGGCTTTTGCTCTTCAGGTCGTTGAGCCGCATCTCAACGGCCCGGGCGGTGACGTCCCGATCATGGTCTACGACGTACGGCGCGGAAAGCCGGAGGTGATCTGCGGGCAGGGGCCGGCTCCCGGTGCAGCGACCATCGCGCGTTTTCGTGACATGGGACTCGACCTTGTGCCGGGTTCCGGGTTGCTTGCAGCCTGTGTGCCCGGCGCCTTTGACGCTTACATGCTGCTGCTCAGAGACTACGGCACGATGTCGGTTGAAGATGTGCTCGCACCGGGGATTGGATATGCCCGCAACGGTTACCCTCTGGTCCAGCGAATCTGCGATACGATTTCGACCGTCGAAAAGCTGTTTCGCGAACACTGGCGCTCGTCCGCCGCGATCTATCTGCCGCATGGCGCTGTTCCCAAGACGGGAACGATTTTCCGCAATGAAAAGCTGGCGGATACTTATTCACGCATCCTTGCTGAAGCGAAGGCTGTCGGCGGCGACCGGGAAGCCCAGATTGAACGTGCCCGCCAGGTGTGGTCGCAAGGTTTCATCGCCGAAGCGATCGATGACTTTTGCAAGAACAACGCTGTCATGGATGCGACCGGCGTTGCACGCCACGGCCTGCTCACCGGCAGCGACATGGCGAACTGGCGCGCGACGATCGAAGCGCCCATCAGCTACAACTATGGCGACTATACTGTCTGCAAGCCAGGCCCCTGGACGCAGGGATTGGTCCTGCTCCAGCAATTAGCGCTGCTGAAGGGTTTCGATCTCGATAAGCTAGATCCGTGCGGCCCCGAATTTATCCATCTGCAGGTGGAATGCACCAAGCTTGCCTTCGCAGATCGGGACGTTTTTTACGGCGATCCTAACTTCAGCGACGTGCCAGTCGAGAAATTGCTGTCCGAGGCTTACAACGCAGAGCGCCGAAAGCTCATCACCGAGCGGGCATCGATGGAGTTGCTGCCCGGCACGATTCCCGGATACGGCAAGGCAGTGGGGATGCGCGAGGGTGGTTTGCGTGAGTCGGTATCTGCCATCGGGACGGGCGAGCCTACGGTCGGCCGGCTTCGCGCCGAGCGCGGCGACACTGTGCATCTCGACATCATCGACAAGCATGGCAACATGATTTCGATGACGCCATCGGGTGGATGGCTGCAATCGTCGCCGATTATTCCAAGCCTCGGCTTCTGCCTTGGAACGCGTGCACAGATGTTCTGGCTGGATGAAGAGCATCCAGCTTCGCTGCAACCCGGCAAGCGGCCGCGCTCGACATTGTCGCCGACGCTTGCTCTGCGCGGCGGCGAACCCTACCTCGCTTGGGGAACGCCGGGTGGCGATCAGCAGGATCAGTGGGCGACGCAATTCTTGCTTCGCCATATTCATGCAGGGCACAATCTGCAGCAGGCGATCGACGCTCCCGCCTGGCACACCGAGCATTTCCCGGCCTCGTTCTGGCCGCGCCTCGCGCGCCCCGGAGTGCTCGTGCTTGAAGGGCGTGTTTCCGACGCCGCGATCAAGGACCTGCGCGCGCGGGGTCACATCGTCGAGGTTGGCGAGGACTGGTCGGAAGGCCGTTTGACCGCGGCCTCTCGTTCGAACGGCTGGCTCCGAGCCGCAGCAAACCCGAGAGGAATGCAAGCCTACGCGGCAGGGCGCTAGGGCGCCTCACGCTCGATGCGTAACGACCGAAGTCTTGAGGGCGGGCCAGCGAAAGACCGTTGGCTCTCGTGATATGTTCTAGCGGGCTATCAGACCTGCGGGAAAGGCGACGAACCAAGCACAAATGTGCTCCTTCTGATCGTCTTACGAATAGACAAGCGTGATAGGAAGTAATTGTTTTAATTTATGTTTTTCGTATCGCTGCAGTGATGCTTCGGACTTCGCTGCAATCTTGCAGAAAACCACCCATAGGCGTGGTCGCCAAATAATCCCTCGTAATAAGTTAAAACATGTTGACTCGATAGTTTATTGAGTCAAAATTGCGATTATGAACATGTCTATGATGTCTCTGCAATGTACGGGGATGCAAAGCCACTTTTGGGAGGGGTACAAGAAATGCACGCAAACTACGTCGCAATAGCAATTGTTGCGGTCTACATCGTCGGTTTGGCGCTCGTCACAGGCGTCCTTCAACGGTCGGTCAAGTCGGCAAACACCTTCACGTCGGGAACGACCGGTCGCACCGGTGTGCCGGCGATTCTGGTCGGCATGATGCTGATGTCCGAATTCATCGGGACGTCTGCGAGCGTGGGCACCGCGCAGGAGGCATACAAGGTCGGCATTTCCGCTTCCTGGAATATTCTGGCGCTGGCGGCGGGCTTTATCTTCTACGGCCTCTTTCTCGCCGGGAAGTACAAGGAGTCCGGCCACAACACGATCTCGGCGATTCTCAACGATGTTTATGGCCGCAAAACGAGACTTGCCACATCGCTGGTGATGATCTTCGCGCTGGAGATCGTCGCTGTCGCGATCTATGCCGGCGGCGGCACGATCCTGAGCATTCTGCTTGGTGTTGATCGCACATCCGCGATTGTCGTCTGCGGTGTGGTGTCCGTGCTCTATGTGTTCATGGGTGGCATGAAGTCGGTAGTTTACACCAACGTCGTTCACTCGGTCATCAAATACCTAGGCATCCTGACCGCTCTGTACTTCGGCATCACCAAGCTCGGTGGATTCCATGAGTTGCAGGCGCGGATTCCTGCGGAAATGTTCTCGTGGACCCACGTGGGCTGGGGGCAGATCTTCGCCTGGTTCATCGCCGGCATGGGTGCGACGTTCTCCACGCAGTATGTGATTCAGGCCATCAACACGGTGGATGATGCGAAGAGCGCAAAGATCGCAAGCTTCTCCACGGCGCTCTTTCTGGTCCCGTTCGGCATTATCACAGCCCTCGTTGGTATGTGCTCGCTTGCGTTGTTCCCCAATATCAAATCGATCAATGCATTTGCTGCGCTGATCGGGCAGATGGATGGAGTGATGGCGGGTATCGTCTGCGCCGGCCTTGCAGCGTCACTCTTTGGTTCGATCGCCGCATTCGCGGTTGCGACCGCGACGTTGCTCTACAAAGATTTCTATGTCGGCTTTGGCGGCAAGGCCCGCACTGAAAAGGGCTCCTTGATGTTCATTCGCGTCGCGACAGTCGTAATGGGTCTGCTTCCGATTGTTCTCGCGATCTACACTCCGAACATCCTGTCGATGACCTTTCTGGGCAAGGCGCTCCGAGCATCGCTGTCGGTCCTGGTTCTGTTTGTTTTCTTCGCGCCCTGGTTTGGCACCAAGCGCGGAGCGTTCCTAAGCATTCTGGCGTCCCTCGTCGCCACGATCGTTTGGTTCATGATGGGCAATCCATACGGCATCGATAACGCTTACATCGCGCTGCTCGTCCCGCTGGTCGTCATGGGTGTCAGCGAGATCGTGAAGCGTATCCGCAATGACGATGTGGCCGTCGTGCCTGCGGCATCTTCGCGGACGCTGGACTAGGCAATCATGCAAAGCAATGCGGAGAATATCGATGCAGACAAATGGTGGCCGGTGGCCGACATGGAGCAGTCAATGATTACTGTGAAGACATAGATGATGGGCGAGGCGTCGGGCTGTTCGATCCGGTGCCTCGCCGACCGGCTGGGGGCTGTTGACCGGTTCGTTAGCTCGAAACTGCGAAGTGTCGCTCGCTGGGCTGGTGGAGTTCGGGCCTCTCGTTTCCGATGCGGCGACTCGAAGCAATCGCCGCGATGGTGCCTGAAGGGCGTCGCCGTTCCGCTGATGTTCCTCATCTGAATCTCGCGACTCGCAAAAGCCGGAGATGCCGGGAGCGCCATCAACCGAAAAGCAGTGAAGGCTGGCGCCAGCTTGCGGCGCCCCCCCTCACTTACCCGACAGGAAATCCGATTTCCTGCCTCTCTACCTACAACACGCGAAATACTGCGGAGATAACTTGTTATGAACATCGTAAGCCAGCATTCTCTGCGAGCAGCCGATTTGTTAGCTAAATTCAAGAATGACCTCGTGCGCGATGACCGCCTCGAGCGTCTCGGCGCGGATTTGATCGGCAACGATGCCGAGGTCGTTGGACCGTTCGGAGCCAAGGCGCTGATCTACGCGGACTATGTTGCATCTGGCCGGGCGTTATCGGTGGTTGAGCGCTTCATCCTCGAGAACATACTGCCGTACTACGCCAACAGTCATACCGAGGCCTCGTACTGCGGTGGGACGATGACAGGATTCCGGCGCGCAGCGCGCGATGTGATCGCTCAGTGCTGTGGAGCGGACGAACGCTATGATGTCATTTTTACGGGCTCGGGTGCAACTGCAGGTTTGAATCGCCTCGTGAACCTGTTTGGCGTGAACGCGAGTTTGCGCGACGGTATCGTTCCACGGGTGATCATCGGCCCCTACGAGCACCATTCAAACATCTTGCCTTGGCGGGAAAGCGGCGCCGAGATCGTTGAGATCGAAGAAATCGCAACTGGCGGCCCTGATCTTTTGCAACTCGATGCAGCCTTGGCCGGCGCGGGCGGGCGGCCGATGATATGTGCGTTTTCTGCAGCTTCCAACGTTACCGGAATTGTTTCGAATGTGGCCGAGATCACCGAAAGGGCGAAGGCTGCGGGGGCGAAAATCATCTGGGATTACGCCGGTGCAGGACCCTATCTGCCGATTGCCATGGAGCCGGCCAGGGGTGTTCAGATCGATGCAGTGGTCGTCTCGCCGCATAAGTTCATCGGCGGTCCTGCCGCGTCAGGCATCCTAATTGTTCGTCGAGATGCCGTTGTCACGACGATTCCCACGTGGCCAGGAGGCGGTACGGTGAAATTCGTGACGCCGACGGAGCACGACTATAGCGAAAGCCTTGAGGTCCGAGAGGAGAGCGGTACGCCAAATGTTGTCGGAGACATTCGCGCGGCTCTAGCCTTCCTTGTGAAGGAAGCGATTGGTCAGGAAACGATGTCCCTGCGCAATGCCGCGCTGCGTGCCCGGGCACTGTCTGCATGGAGTAAAATCGAGCGTATTGAGCTTCTCGGAAATTTGCAGGCGCAGAGCCTGCCAATCTTCTCGTTCCGGATCAGGGACGGGAAGGGCGGCTACATTCATCAGCAGCTCGTTACCCGCATGCTCAGCGACCGGTTCGGCATCCAGGCTCGCGGCGGATGCGCGTGTGCAGGTCCATACGTTCACCGCCTGCTGAAGATTGACGATGCGCAGTCGAGTGCGTTGCGGCTTGCGATTGCCGAAGGGGATGAAATTCGAAAGCCGGGATTTACTCGCCTGAACTTCAGTGTCCTGCTCTCTGATGACAAGGTGCAGTACATCCTAGACTCTGTTGCACAACTTGCGCAGGACGCTGCCACTTACTCGGATCAATACATGGTCGATCCGAGTCGGGCGATTTTTTACCCGCGAAATTCTCAGGGTCAGTTGATGTCGAAAGCGGTTTAGCGATGCGCCGCCGCCACTCGCATATTCCGACACTGCTGCGTAATGGCCGTCGCCATTTAGAGAAATTCAAGGAGTCACCATGATCGTCTCCAGTTCCAAGAGGCCCGAGGTCAAGGGGTTCTTCGATCCGCGCACGTGGAGCATCCAGTATGTCGCCTTCGATCCCGAAACGCGGGACTGTGTGATCATTGATCCCGTGCTCGACTTCGACGAGAAATCCGGCTCAACCCGTACGGGTAACGCCGATGCGATCTTGTCCTATGTGGCTGAGAACAACCTGAAGATTGCATACATCCTCGACACGCATCCGCATGCCGATCATTTTTCCGCGGCCCACTATCTGAAGAACAAGACTGGAGCCCCCACCGCGATTGGTGAGCATGTCGTCGATGTGCAGCAGCTCTGGAAGGATATCTACAATTCACCCACGCAGGCGACCGATGGGTCGCAATGGGACCGTTTGTTCGCTCACAACGACCGCTTCAAGGTCGGGACGATAGATGCGCACGTGCTCTTTTCGCCCGGACACACGCTCGCCTCCGTGACCTATGTGATCGGTGATGCGGCATTCGTCCACGACACACTGTTCATGCCAGACAGCGGCACTGCGCGCGCAGACTTTCCGGGCGGCAGCGCAAAGATGCTGTGGGCTTCGATCCAGGGCATCCTTGCCCTGCCGAATGAGACACGCGTCTTCACCGGGCACGACTATCAGCCGGGTGGACGCGAGCCACTCTGGGAAAGTACCGTCAACGAGCAGAGATTGATGAATCCGCATGTGGCCGGAAAGAGCGAAGCTGACTTCGTGACCCTGCGCGAAGCGCGCGACAAGACGTTGCCGATGCCGAAGCTGATCCTGCATGCACTGCAGGTAAACGTGAACGGCGGCCGACTGCCTCCGCCTGAAGAGAATGGCCGACGTTATCTCAAGTTTCCGCTCGACGCATTTCCGGGTGCGGTATGGGGCTGATTGTAGCTGTCGGGCGAGGCGACGAATCCAATAAGCTATGCGTGGCGGGCAAATGAAGACCGCTTGTATGGCAGGCAGCTCGGCCAAGAATCGCCTGACTGTAATAGCAAGTATTCGATGCGGTGACGCCAAGGCGGCACGATCGTGAGTGCGATTCTGAGCGCAGCGATTGGCGCGGGAGCCTTGGTGGGCTTCTCGCTTGGCTTGATCGGCGGTGGCGGCTCCATCCTGGCGACCCCGCTTTTACTCTATGTCGTCGGCGTAGCACAGCCACATATCGCAATCGGTACCGGGGCGTTGGCGGTCTCAGTGACGGCTTTCATCAATCTGGCGAGTTATGCGCGGACAGGTGTTGTACGCTGGCGCTGTGCCGCCGTCTTCGCAGTGATTGGTACTCTCGGTGCATTCGTTGGGTCGAGCGCGGGCAAGCTGATCGACGGCAACAGACTTCTGTTCCTGTTCGGACTGGTGATGCTCGCTGTCGGGGCCATGATGCTGAGGCCGCGCAGCGAGACTGCGGCTCCGGAGCGGGATGCCGATCTCAAGACCTGTCTGCTGACCGCCGGTATTGCATTTCTCACCGGTGTGGCTTCCGGCTTCTTTGGAATCGGCGGTGGTTTCCTGATCGTGCCTGGCCTGTTGCTCGCGACCCGCATGCCGATGATCAACGCGGTGGGCTCTTCGCTTCTCGCGGTCGGATGCTTCGGCCTTGCGACCGCGATCAACTATGCGCTCTCCGGTCTGGTCGATTGGCTCGTTGCCGCCCAGTTTGTCGCCGGTGGAATCGTGGGGGGATTTTTCGGCGTGGCGCTGGCGAATCGTTTGTCGCGCGGCAAGGACGCTCTCAAGCGCATCTTCGCCTGCGTGATCTTTGCGGTGGCGGCTTATGTCCTCTACCGAAGCGGACACATGATCTTGAACTAGTTTGATATCTGCACGGAAGGTGTGCGTTGGCATCCGGCGAAGGCACTGCGAGATACGATTGAAGAACGAGGAAGACTTTCTATGAATACAGTGGAAGCAAGATTGTGCGATCGCGGCCTTGAAATTCCGGCGCCGGCGCCGAGTTCGGCCAGCTACGTTCCAGTGCTTCAGGTTGGAAATCTGATTTATGTCTCCGGTCAGCTTCCGATGAGGGATGGGAAGTTGGCCTTCCAAGGGGTTGTGGAATGGAATCTCGGGACTGAAGACGCGAGGAAGGCTGCCGAGTTGTGTTTGCTGAATATTTTTGGGCAGCTAAAGGCGTACTTGGGATCGCTGGAAGGTTTACGGTGCGTAAGACTTGGTGGCTTCGTACAAAGCAGAAGCAGCTTCAGGGAGCACGCAAGCGTTTTGAATGGAGCAAGCGACCTTCTGATTTTTGCTTTGGGCGATCGTGGCAAGCACGTCCGCGCCGCCGTCGGATGCAGTTCCCTGCCGTTAAACGCAGCCGTTGAAGTGGAAGCTATCTTCCAGATAGATGATCCCGGGCACCTTGCGCATTAGCCGCGGGAGATCACCTGAAAATTGAGATTGCCAGAGAAATCGATGCGGCGAGGCTGAGGATTGCGGCCACGCCCGGCATATCGAAGTCCTCGGATTCCTAAATGACGAACCGCTTATCCTCGGTCTCATAGCCAAATAGTATCGTAGCGGCTGGCCCATTTTCCCGTGCGGCCGATCGTGTCCCGGACTGGTTCGGGCTTGTCCTTTGGACGCTTCATCGTCTGCAGCAACCAGCCGGGAGGCGGCTTTACGGAGTTCGACGCTGCCACACCTTGATGCATTGCCGACGAGCCCGGCCCGAAAGGAGGGGCTTTATCAGCCGCTAAGCGCCGCGGGAGAGATACTGCGCTTGACTACGCTGCGCATGGCGAAACTGGAATGCAACCGCGCGACGCCTGGCATCCGCGACAGGTGCTGCTTGTGGATGCGTTCGTAGTCTTCCATGTCGCGCGCCTGCACTTGCACGAGGTAGTCATCGTTTCCAGACATCAGATAACAAGACACCACGTCGGGGCATTTTTTGATTTCCTTTTCGAACGCGGCGAGCGCGTCCTCGTTCTGGCGATCAAGAGTGATATGTACGAGCACGGTCATCAGGAAGCCGAGCCCTGTCGCATCGATGTCTGCTGAGTAGCCGCGAATGACGCCGGCTTTTTCCAGCAGTTGAAGCCGCCTCGCGCAGGCCGTCGGTGACAGTCCGACACGCTCGGAAAGGATCACCTGGCTGATCCGGGCATCCTGCACGAGTTCGCGCATGATCTTTCGGTCGATAGCATCGATTTCTGTCGTCATTAGGCGTGCTCCAGCTTTTGGCGCAGAAATACGTCAAAAAATCACAAGAGTCTGCTGCTTTGTGGCGTTGCACCGTCGTTCTCAGTGGTAATTCGCCGAAAATCTCTTCCGGTTTGCTGGCATCCTGCCGTTAAGGGTGCCTTAAGCGGGGTTGGATTCGGGTGTGGCTAGGTCGGTGATAAAGAGCGGCGGTCTGCATGCTGGCGCACTGCTGACAATTGATCTCGAAGCGGTGCGCTGGAACTACCGCTTTCTCCGGGGCAAGCTCGGTGCCCGTGTCCGGTGTGGGGCGGTGGTAAAGGCCGATGCCTACGGACTCGGCGCGCAATACGTCGCTCCGGCGCTACACGCCGAGGGTTGCCGAGACTTCTTCGTCGCGCACCTTGATGAAGGGCTCCTCCTGCAGCCGCAGTTGTCTGCATCCTCGATCTACATTCTGAACGGTCTGCCGAACGGCGGCGAAGCCGACTGTGCTGACGCGGGACTGGTCCCGGTTCTCAACTCTCTTGACCAGTGCCACGCGTGGTCGATGCACGCCGCTATTCTTGGCAAGAGACTCCCCGCCGTTGTTCAGGTCGACGGCGGGATGAATCGGCTTGGCATGTCACAGCGGGAAATCGCGGCCTGGGTTAAGGGCGGCTCGCAGCTTGCCGGTGTCGATGTTCGATTCGTCATGAGTCATCTCGCTTGCGCGGACGTTCCGTCTCACACGGCCAATGCGATGCAACTCGCGAAATTCCGGCGACTCGCCGAGCATTTCCCGGGCTTGCCGCGATCGCTCGCGAACTCGTCGGGAATCTTCCTCGGCAAGGATTTCCACCATGACATCGTGCGGCCGGGGGCGGCGCTTTACGGCATCAACCCGATTCCCGCGCGGGCGAATCCAATGCGCGCGGCGGTTCGGCTTTCGGCGGGAGTCATTCAGGTCCGGGAAGCCGACAAAGGTGATCACGTCGGCTATGGCTGGGATTTTCGCCCGAGTGGGCCGTCGCGGCTGGCTACCCTCTCCATCGGTTATGGGGATGGTCTGCATCGCGCGCTCGGCAAAGGGGGTGCGGTCTATTTCGAAGGCTGCTCGCTGCCGATAGCAGGGCGCGTGTCAATGGACAGCATCACGGTCGATGTCAGCGAACTCCCGCCTGATCGCCTCGGCGTCGGCTCGCACATAGAGGTAATCGGCGATCATCAGTCGGTCGACGACCTGGCCGGAGCGATGGGTACCATCGGCTACGAAGTCCTGACCGGGCTGGGCCATCGCTATGAACGGAATTATCTAGGCGCTGCCGACTTGTCGCGGGCCGAACTCGTCGGAGAGTTGCAGTCATGAAAGTTCTGGTTATGGGGGCCGGCGTCATCGGTGTGACGACGTCCTATTATCTTGCCAAGGCAGGCTTAGAGGTGACGGTGATCGACCGTCAGCCCGGTCCCGGCCGCGAAACCAGTTTTGCCAATGCCGGTGAAGTGTCGCCCGGATATGCGTCTCCATGGGCTGGTCCCGGTGTTCCGGCCAAGGCGGTGCGCTGGATGCTCGATCAATATGGCCCGCTCGTGGTGCGGCCGCAGGCTGATCCTGCGATGTGGCGCTGGCTCGTCCAGATGCTGCGCAACTGCACGGCCGCGCGGTATGCCGTCAACAAGGCGCGAATGGTCGGTATCGCTGAATACAGCCGCGACTGTTTGCGTGCGCTGCGCGCCGATATCGGCATTAGTTATGACGAACGCAGCCAGGGTACATTACAGCTATTTCGCAAGCAGTCGCAGCTCGACGGCATCGGCGGCGATGTGGAGGTATTACGTCAGTATAATGTACCCTTCGAAGTGCTGGATCGGGACGGATGCGTGCGCGCCGAACCTGGACTGGCCGCGGTACGAGGCTCTTTCGTTGGTGGACTACGTCTTCCTGACGATGAGACCGGCGATTGCCAGATGTTTACGGAACGTCTCGAAAAGGTTGCAGCGGGTCTTGGCGTGCGCTTCGTTTATGACACGACAATCAAGGCGATCGATGTTGCCGGTGGGGGCGTTGCCCAGATCACGACGGACAAGGGCGTGTTTTCAGCCGACAAATACGTGATGGCGCTCGGTAGTTTCTCGCCGTTGCTGCTGCGGCCGCTGGGCATCGATATTCCCGTCTATCCGGTCAAGGGTTATTCGATCACTGTGCCGATTGTGGATGAGGCGTCGGCGCCGCAATCGACGGTCATGGATGAAACCTACAAGGTTGCGATCACACGACTCGGGGACCGCATTCGTGTCGGCGGCACAGCCGAAGTGGGGAGTTATAAAGTGAAGCTTGTGCCGGATCGGCGCGCGCCGCTTGATCGTTCCCTGACTGATCTGTTTCCGAAAGGCGGAGACATGTCGCTCTCGACATTCTGGAGCGGCTTGAGGCCGATGACGCCGGACGGTCCGCCGATTATAGGGCCGGCACGTTTCGATAACCTCTATCTGAACACGGGCCACGGCACTCTTGGCTGGACGATGGCCTGTGGCGCTGCGCGGGTGGTGTCGGATCAGATCGCGGGATTGAGGCCGGAGGTGGTGGCGGATGAACTCTCGATCCGGCGCTATCAAGAGTCGATGTCGAGACCGCAGTGAACAATTCAAGATTCGCGGCAGGAGCATCAATCGGCAAATGGATACGGGAATGATACGGCTGCGGGAGGCGTCATGAAAATTGCGATAGCCAGGGAAGTGGATGCGGCGGAGCCGCGGGTTGCGGCGACGCCCGACACGGTGAAGAAGTTCAAGGCGCTGGGGATCGATGTCGCGATCGAGCCGGGTGCGGGCATCAAGTCCGGTCTTTTGGATGCGGACTATAACGCCGCGGGTGCTGTGGTCAGCACTGAGGCGGTGAAGGATGCCGATATCGTCATCAAGGTGAAGCGCCCGGAAGCCTCTGAAGTTACCAAATACAAGAAGGGCGCACTGGTCATCGCGATCATGGACCCTTACGGCAACGAGGCGGCGCTGAAGGCGCTGGCCGATGCCGGTGTTGCCGCGTTCGCGATGGAGCTGATGCCGCGCATCACCCGCGCGCAGGTGATGGACGTGCTGTCGTCGCAGGCCAACCTCGCGGGTTACCGCGCGGTGATCGAAGCCGCCGAAGCCTTCGGCCGCGCCTTCCCGATGATGATGACCGCGGCCGGCACCGTACCGGCGGCAAAGGTGTTCGTGATGGGCGTCGGCGTTGCCGGCCTGCAGGCCATTGCGACTGCGCGCCGTCTGGGTGCGGTGGTCACCGCCACCGACGTGCGTCCGGCCACCAAGGAGCAGGTCGAAAGCCTCGGCGCCAAGTTCCTCGCGGTCGAGGACGAAGAGTTCAAGAACGCGCAGACCGCCGGCGGCTACGCCAAGGAAATGTCGAAAGAGTATCAGGCCAAGCAGGCCGCGCTCACCGCCGAGCACATCAAGAAGCAGGACATCGTCATCACCACGGCGCTGATCCCGGGCCGTCCGGCGCCGAAGCTGGTCAGCGCCGAGATGGTGAAGTCGATGAAGCCCGGCTCGGTGCTGGTCGATCTGGCGGTCGAGCGCGGCGGC
>NZ_HG326654.1:229083-429413 GCF_000308295.2 Afipia birgiae 34632 | reverse complement strand
CGGGCTATGCCGGCGTCGACAACCCGCTGTTCTATCGCGACAACACCATGATGCTGCTCGGCGACGCCAAGAAAATGACCGAAAACATCGTCAAGGCGATGTAGGCAAACGCCGCCTTTGAAACTCTGCGAGAGTGCGGCGTCGGCTGGATGTCAGCCGACGCCGGTGTGTGCTACGATGCCGCCATAGTGGTTTGGGGTTCGGCCTTTGACTGGACCTCTCCTCCCAGATAGCTGGCTTCGAGAGATGGATCCTCTGCGATAATTCCGGCGGATCCACTCTTTACAATGGCGCCTGTCTCAAGGAGATAGGCTCTGTCGGCCACTGCGAGAGCGTGCCCGGCCATTTGATCGACGACAATGAGCGTCATGCCTTCGACGCGAAGTCTTTCGAACGATGCAAAGAGTTCATCGACAACG
Organism: Afipia birgiae 34632; assembly: GCF_000308295.2. Lineage (GTDB taxonomy): Bacteria > Pseudomonadota > Alphaproteobacteria > Rhizobiales > Xanthobacteraceae > Afipia > Afipia birgiae. Next base: position 428,994 of record NZ_HG326654.1, on the reverse strand, counting down.
AGAGGCGCCAGCCCGAGCGAAGGTTCGTCCAGCATCAGCACTTTTGGTGAAGTCAGCAGGCCGCGCGCAACTGCAAGCATTTGCTGCTCGCCGCCGGAGAGAAGACCAGCCCGATGATCGATGCGCTGGTTGAGGCGTGGAAAGCGCGTCAGCATGGCTTCGACCTCGGCGTCCAGATCGATGCCGGCGCGAGCATAGGCCCCGAGCTGCAGGTTTTGCCGAACGGTAAGTTCGGGAAATACCTGCCGACCCTCCGGCACCAGCACGACACCGATACGAGCCCGTGCATGTGCGGGCAAACTATCGATCCGTTTGCCGGAAAGCTGGATCTCACCCATCGCACGCGGCGGCTCAAGGCCGGCGATCGAACGCATCAGCGTCGTTTTACCTGCGCCGTTCGCACCGAGAACGGCTATGGCCTCGCCGTTCGCGACAACGACGTCAATGCCTTCGAGCGCTTGCGAAAGACCGTAGAAAGCATCCAGCTTCTTGATCTCGAGCATCGTCTCTTGCCTGGTCTGGCGGGCGGGGCGGTGGCGTTGTTCGCTCGCCGCGGCGTCGCCAAGATAAGCCTTCCGAACCAAAGGATCGTTCCGGATCGCGGCTGGTTCACCGATGGCGATGCGCTTGCCGCCGTCGAGCACAACGATATGGTCGCTGAGTGACATAATCATCGGCATGTCGTGTTCGACAATGATGACGGCGACGCCGAGGTCTGCGATGCGGCGCAATAGTGTCGCCAGGCGTTGCTTGTCACCTTTCGACAAGCCAGCAGCGGGCTCGTCCAGAAGCAAAACCTTCGGTCGCAAAGCCAATGCGCGCGCGATCTCGACCAGACGCTTCTCGCCATGCGGCAAGGACTCGGCCGGTCGATCAAGATCGCCATCGACGCCTGCGAACCGCAGCAGCGATCGCGCGAAACGCTCCGTATCAGGGTTACGCAGGGGCGAGACGATGCCGCCTAGCTTGCCTGCCGTTTCTGCCAAAAGCGTGTTTTCGATAATGGTGAGAGAGCCGAACAGTTGCGTGGTCTGGAATGTCCGGGCCACGCCGACGCGGGCGAGAGCGTGCGACGGCAGGCCGGTCAGGTCGCGATCCCCGAGCTTCACGGTGCCTGAACTGGGACGATAGAACCCGCAGAGCAGATTGAGAGCGCTTGTCTTGCCTGCGCCGTTGGGGCCGATGACGCTCGTCACATGACCGGGTTTCGCGGTGAACGAAACGTTCTGCACCGCGCGGACGCCACCGAACGAGATCGACAGATCGGTCACGTCGAGCGGAGGAACGTTGTTGCCTTTGACACGGAGCCCGGCGTCCGCTTCATCGATTGCGCCTATGCCCTCAGTCGCGGTTTGCGGCTTTGATGCGGGGATGAGTTGTGCTGTGAGCTGTGCGATCAAGCCCGCAACCCCGTTCGGGGCCACGCGCAGCACGGCGAACAGCAGAAGCCCGAAGGCGAGCAAACGATACTCCGCCAGATCAGACAAAAGTTCTGGCAGCAGCACGATGAGGAGTGCACCGATCACCGGGCCGAGGGCCGATCCGGCCCCACCGATCATGACGCCGAAAAGTAACAGGATCGATTGCAGGAAGGGAAACGAACTCGGGCTGATATACCCCTGAAGCGGAGCGAACAAAGCTCCCGCCAGCGCCATGGCCGCGGCGGAAATGACAAAAGCCATGGTCCGCACGCGAACGAGATCGATGCCGATTGAGCGTGTCGCAACCTCGGAGTCGCGTGCGGCGCGCATCGCGTAACCCCAACCGCTGCGCTTCAGCCGATCAAACAGGATAATGCCGGCGAAAACCAGGATGACGCTGGTGATCGCGAGACCGCGCTCCGATAACGGCACACCAAAAACAGTCGGCGGAGCGGTCAGGACGAGACCGTTGCCACCGCCGGTGAGATCGCGCCATTCGACGGTACCATGCTCGACGATGAAGCCGAACGCAATGGTGACCATGGCGAGATACGGTCCCCTGACGCGAAGCGCGGGCATCGCGAGAAGGCCGCCAATGATGCTGACAAGAACGATCCCTGCACCGGTGGCCGCCAGATAGGGCCAGCCGGCCCTTTCCATCAGAAGCACCGTCGTATAGGCGCCGATCGCCATGAAGCCGATATGACCCAGCGAGATTTGCCCTGCCAGTCCGAGCAGAACATTCAGGCCGATGCAGGCAATCGCCGTCAGCGAAATGGTGGCGATAAGAAATACAGCGTAGCTATCAGCGATCGCGGTATAGCCAACGGCGATCGCCAGCACAGCACCGGCAGCGAGAAGGGTTGTGCGGGAAGTCATACCTTTTTAACTCCAGCGCGGCCGAGCAGCCCGTGGGGCAGAACGACAAGAATGACGATGACGGAAGCAAAAGTGATGATCTGGGTGTAGACCGAGCCGAGATAGCTGGTGGCGAACACCTCAATGAGACCGAGGCAAAGCCCGGCGAGCATCACGCCCCATGCGCTGCCAAGGCCTCCAATGATAGCGGCGGCGAATGCCTTGATGCCGAACAGCGTCCCCATGTCCGAGGAGACGTTGAACAACGGTGCGATCAGGAGCGCTGCGACCCCGGCGAGAACTGCTGACACCGCGTAGCTCCCAGCGATGGCACGGCTGACATCAATGCCCATCAGGCGTGCTGCATTTGGATTTTGCACAACGGCCAGCATGGCGACGCCGTGTCGCGTACGGCGGGTGAAAAGGTGAAGACCCGTCGCCAGAAGGAGACCGACCACAGGTATCAGCAGCTGAAGCGGGTAGACGCCGGCCCCGTCGACGATCTGGATCGGGTTCACCGCGAGGATCGAAGGAAAGCCGCGAGGTTCCTTGCCGAACACAAACAGCATCAGGTTATCGACGATGATGCCGACGGCAACGGTGGCCATCAGCCAGTTATCCGATCCACGTTGCACGAAGGGACGTACGGCATAGCGCTCGATGATGAGGCCATACAGGGCGCAGATCGCAAGGACAGCCGGAATGCCAAGAGCGCCAGGCCACCCCCACAGAACAAGAAAGAAGTATCCGGCCACGGCTCCCAGGGTCATGGAGCTTCCCTGGGAGAAATTTACCGTGCCGGATACTGCGTAAGTAACGTGAAAGCCAAGCGCGAGCAGCCCGTACATGCTGCCGAGTGCTAGTCCTGTGATGATCGCAGGAAGAATTGACATGTGCGAGCCTGTGTTGGTTATCAGCTAACGAGCCGGTTTACTTTTTCACGAACGGCAGGATGCGGTTGTCCTCGAACCGGGTCCAGATGTAGTCATTCTCCGTGAGGGCATCGTGCTTTGCCTGCGTGAAGGGCTTCTCGTAGGTCTTGATCAGGCCATCGACGCGGTCGATGGCATAGAAGCCATCACGGATCGCCGTCGGATCGGTCTTGCCGGCTTTCTGAATTGCGCTCGCGATCATCAGGACGGTGTCATAGGCATTCGCAACGCCGACAGCCGGAGTGACATCGGCCGGTCCCTTGATGTCGGGATACTTCGCCTGCAATGCGGCCATGACCTTTTTGCCCGCCGGCGAGAGGTCGCCGAAGAAGCTGTAGGTCTGCACGAAGATCACGTTCTTGGCGTTAGGACCTGCAAGCTCGGTGAAACGGCCGCCGGCGGGACCCCAGTGGGAGACGATCGGCGGTGCCCAGCCCATACGGTCAAGTGACTTCACCACCTGTGAAGCCGGACCGACGTTGCCAACCAGGAAGAGCGTGTCAGCTCCGGCCTGCTTCAGTCGTGACAGCTGCGGCACGACATCGACGTCGTTGCCTTCGAACTTTTCGATCCCGGCGGGTTCGGTACCGGCCGCCTTCATCGCCGCCTTGAGGCCATGTTCGTTCGACTCGCCCCATGGATTGTTGACGAGAATCAGACCGGGTTTTTTGGTGTCGTAGGTCTTTCGCGCGAATTGAACGATAGCCTTGTCGACTTCATCGTCCATGGCCGAGACGCGAAACACATAGTTCGAGCTGGCGCCATTCTGGGTGATGGCAGTGCCCGCAGCCCACGGCACTACGAAAGGCATCTTGGCGTTATTGACGAACGGTACAATCGCGAGGGCGACCGGAGTGTCGAGACCGCCAATTAGCGCGGCAACCTTCTCGCGCTGGATCAGTTCGCGCGCGGCTATCAGGCCTTTGGCCGGATTGCTTTCGTCGTCGCGGCGGACCAGTTCGAGTGGCCGGCCAAGGACGCCGCCCTTGGCATTGATCTCTTCGATGGCAATGGTGGCCCCGCGGGTCAACGCCTCGCCAGCTCGGGCCGATTGCCCCGAGAGGGCAGTGACAAGCCCGATCTTGATCGGGTCCGCGGCAGACGCGGCGGATGAAAACAGCAACGCTGTGGAGAAAGCTGCACCGGCCATGTTTCTGAACATGGACGTGCGGCAAAGAAAACGACTCGACAACTTTAAAACGTGCTTCATTCTGGTAGCCTCCCGCTAAGGGCGACGCTCTCGGCATCGAGAACAATCTCGCCAGCTTTTCCGTCGGCTCATCTGCTGCGAGCTTGACGGAAGTAAAAACTTTCTTCAACTATAGTTGGAATGTCAAGCGCACATCATCTGGTTGAAGGAGTTTTTGGATGGGCGAGAAACCCGCCACGCAGATAAACGCGTCGAATACACTGGGCGGCATCGTAAGGTCCGCGCCCGTCGCTGAAGGCTTCCGGCAGGATGTCGGTGACGTATCGAGGGCGTCCGGGCAAACTCTCGAAGTTCCTTCTCACGGGCGTTATGGTTATAGCGCCATCGTCAGCCGCCCCGATTTCAGTTGGCCCGAAGGCAAGCGCCTCGCGGTTTATGTCGGCCTGAATCTTGAGCATTTCGCCTTCGGGAATGGCTTGGGCGCGGAACTTTGCCCCGGCGGACCGCAGCCGGATGTCCTGAACTATGCATGGCGCGACTACGGTAACCGGGTCGGTGTCTGGCGATTGATCGACCTGTTCGATGAACTGTCGCTTCCCGTGTCAGTGCTCGCGAACAGCAGCATTTATACCTATTGTCCGGAAGTGATGGATGCCTTTCGGGCGCGGGGAGCTGAAGTGGTCGGTCATGGACGGACGAATTCAGAACGGCAGGGCATATTGCCGCAAGCACAGGAGCAGCGGCTGATCGAGGAGTGCACCGAGGTCATTGCGCGTGCCGAAGGGCGTCCTCCGTCCGGGTGGCTCGGACCCTGGATTTCGCAGTCCGCGATGACCCCGGATCTGTTGGCCGAGGCTGGCTACAGCTACCTGCTCGACTGGTGTATGGACGATCAGCCGGTCTGGTTTTCGACCCGAAATGGCGGGCGCATTCTTTCAGTGCCGTATCCGCAGGAACTGAACGATATTCCCTCTATTGTCGGACGAAAAGATTCCGGCGAGCAGTTCGCGACGATGATCGTCGATACCTTCGAGGAAATGCTGATGCAGTCGGCGAAGCAATCCCTTGTTATGGGCATTGCACTGCATCCGTACCTCGTGGGACAGCCTCACCGTCTGCGGCCGCTGCGGCGCGCGCTGCAGACCATCGTTGCGAAGCGCAGCGACATCTGGATCACTACGGCTGGAGGCGTCGCGGACTATTGCCGCGCGTTGCCGGAAGGGATCATTCCGTCTTGAAGCAGCGCTAAGCTGAAGATGCATGCGCCTAGTCACATTATGGGGACTTCAATTGACTAAAATCGACACCCTGTTTCGAAATGCACGACTGTCCGATGGACGCGTCGTAGATATTGCCGTCAAGAATGGCCGCATCGCTACGATCTCTGCCGATTCTCCCGGTTCGTTGCCGGCGCGAGAAACATTTGATCTCAACCGTCGCCTTGTTCTGCCGGGACTGGTCGATGGGCACGTTCACCTCGACAAAGGCTTCATCGGCGACGAGTGGAAGCCCCATCGACCTTGCACTGCGGGCTTCAACGTCCGCGAAAGGGTTGAATTCGAAAAGCAGGCGCTTGCCAAGGCGAAGCCGATTCCCGTGCGAGCCGCTGGTCTGATCGAGCTTTGCGTCACGCAGGGAACGACCCACATGCGCAGCCACGTCGATATCGATCCTGGGATCGGGTTACGGAATCTCGAGCAGGTAGTGGCGGTTCGCGATGCGCATCGCGACAGGGTGTCGATCCAGATCGTTGCTTTTCCTCAGAGCGGGATCGTGACTGCGCCCGGTACGCGCGAGTTGCTCGAAGAGGCCATTCGCAATGGTGCAGACCTTGTCGGAGGCCTTGATCCAGCAGGCTATGATGGCGACATCGCAGGACATCTCAATGCGATTTTCGATATCGCAGGACGTCATGATGTCGGGATCGACATACACCTGCATGACGGCGATCTGCTCGGTGTCTTCGAAATCGAGGAGATCGCGCGGCGCACGAAAGCGCTTGGACTTGGTGGCAAGGTGACGATCAGCCATGCCTACGCGCTCGGTCAGGTCTCGCGTGATACTGCGCAGCGGGCAGCAAATCAGCTGGCAGAGGCGGGGGTGTCTATTCTGACGAACGCGCCCGGAGCCCACGCCTTTCCGCCGGTGCTGCTGCTCCATGACGCGGGCGTCAATGTGTTCGCAGGCAACGACAATATTCGGGATTCCTGGTGGCCTTACGGCGATGGCGATCTGCTGGAACGGGCAATGATCGTGGGGTATCGCTCTGGCTTCAATACGGATGCGGAACTCGCGCTTACCTTCGATATGGTGACGTCGAGCGCGGCGAAGGCGCTCAATATCGAGAATTATGGCCTTGTTGAAGGCGGGGCGGCCGATTTCCTTGTGCTCGATGCGCAGCACATCCAGGAAGCGGTCATTGCCCGGCCGAAACCGCGCGACGTCTACAAGGCGGGCCGTCTGATTGCCAGCAACGGAGCGATGATTGCCCAAAACACAGGGGCTAATGCAGCATAGCCGACGGTGTGGTGTGGAGGTTGCGTACCGCCATTTGATTGCGATCGGGCCGGTGTGGTAGCTAGCTGTCAACGCCGCCCGTAAAACGAGGCTTTAGAGGTCGAATGCCCCCCGGGAACGGCAGCTCATGCTAAAGTCGCCAGATGCTCTCAAAGGCGTTGACCAGGTGCACGGATGAACGAGACGTCAGCAAAGAAACGTTCGGTACGAAAGAAGGCAGAGGGTAAGCGCAAGCGGGATTCTGCCCTCACCAAGGAATCGATCCTGCAGGCGGCCACCTTTGAGTTTTGCCGGAATGGTCTTGGGGGCGCGCGCGTCGATGCGATTGCCGCGCGCGCGAAGGCGAATATGCGTTTGCTGTATCATTACTTCGGAGACAAGAACGGACTTTACTTGGCTGCTCTGGAGCACGTCTACACGGAGATCCGGGCCGCTGAACAGCAGCTTAATCTTGACAGCCTTGATCCTGCGACAGCTCTGCAAGAGCTCATCGACTTTACGTTCACGTTTTTTCAGAATCACCAAGACTACATCGCCATGATAAACACGGAGAATCTGCAGCGCGGGAAGTATCTCCGTAAATCCCGCAAAATCGCAGCGCTCACCATGCCACTTGTCTCCAACATCGAGAACATTCTGCGTCGCGGGGCGGCGGCCGGTATTTTCCGCAGTGGAATCGACCCGATCCAGCTCTATGTGACGATTACCGCATTCAGCTATTTCCATGTGTCGAACCGGCACACGCTGTCGCTGATGTTCGACAAGGATCTGAGTGATCAGCAATGGCTCGCTGATCGCCGCATGCACACTCATGACGTCATCGCGACATGGGTGACGGTCCCCGGTGCGTTGCACAGGGACGGCAGAAAGGTGGCTTCACCGAAGCTCTCGCCTGTGCGGGGCAAGGCGTCCGACCTCGTTTAATCATTCACTTTACGCGCATAGCGATCCCAAACATAGCTTCTCCATGACATGGCGGCAGTTTTCGCCACAGATTTGTCATTTGACAACGATAAGTAAGAGAATTATTACTTCATCGAATGCGATGTCTCCTTGCCGGCTTGCGGCGCGGAATCTCGGTATGATGAATACGGATCGAATGCGGACGTCGGAGCGCGCCCTAACACCCGGGCGGGCCGGAGTTCGCCGAGTGCCGGCCATCAGTGAGCTAGGCTTGCTTGCGGAGAAAGCTCTTCGGGTTGAGAGCATCGGCCAGGTCGCCGCTGTTTTCGATCGCTCCTTTTATGTGGCGCTCGGCAGCCAGTGGATTTGTGTTGGCCTTTCACATCTTGGCTCTGGTCCGCTGCACGCTTTATGCGAGCGCCGGCCACTTTGTTGGCCAGCTGTCGGTGCTTCTGCTGCAGTGACTGACTCGATCCTCGTTATCGACAACAAGCCGTTCGCCACATTCGATGACGCCTCCATCTGGAAGCCGGAATTGGCGCGGGATTGGACGTATGCCGGTTTGCGGCGCGGGCTCGGCGCCGTTGACCAATTCTGGCGCGCGGATATCGACGGGGAGGGGTTGTCGGCAGCGGGTTGCGAACGACCTCCCACGAAACTTACGCCACTTCTCGCTGCCGCGGCGGCGGGAATTGCCGCCCTCGATCGTATCATCACAAATGCGCTCGATGAACGTAGCCCGTCGCCTGCGGACCGCGCGGAGCTTGTAAAACTGATCGGCCTTGGTCCCGGTCTCACACCGTCCGGCGATGATCTGATTGGAGGCGCGCTTATCGCGCTGGCGATGCTCGATCGATTGGATGTACGGGATCTCATCTGGCACGTCTGTCACGAGCATCTTGATCGCACCAACAGCATTAGCCAGATACATTTGCGAACGGCGGCGCTGGGCTATGGAGCCGCCGCAATGCATGCTGCAGTCCACGCGACTATTGCAGGTGAGGTTGGTCGCGTTGAACAGGCGCTGATTGATGTATCGGCGATCGGTCACAGCTCTGGCCGGGATGGCTTTGCAGGTGTCTTGATTGTGCTGCGAGCGGTCGAGCGGAACCTTACTAGCAAGAAAGTGCGAACTTCAATTTCCACCCGGAGCTAACGCAAGCGATCTGCTGCGGTTTTCTCCGAACTTGACTGCTCCGGGCCTCGTGCTCGGAGCAGTTCTTCTTTGTAGGGCGGCTTTGATATTTCGGCGGCGAAATGTCTTCAACGTCGCAGAAATGCCTCCGTTGGTTTGGACGGGGTTCGAGCATCAAACGCCCTTGACGCTACATAAGTAAAAACATTATTACTTGTTTTTACCCGGAGCGTTCCGATGCTGCAGACGAAAAGAAGCTATCGAGGCATGGTCACCGCGCCGCATCATCTTGCGGCGCAGGCTGGTCTTTCGGTTCTGTCCGACGGCGGCAATGCGATTGAAGCGATGATTGCCTCTGCCGCGGCAATCGCTGTCGTATATCCGCACATGAACGGCCTTGGCGGAGACAGCTTTTGGCTGATCGGCAAGCCGGGATCGGCGCCAATCGGAATTCAGGCGTGCGGACGCTCCGCGATGGCTGCCGACCGCAACTGGTACCGCGAGCGCGGGTGCGCCGCCATTCCCGGCCGCGGTCCGTTGTCGGCGCTGACGGTTGCAGGCACCATTGACGGTTGGGAGAAGGCGCAAAATCTCAGCCGCCGGCAACACGGCGGCCGATTGCCGATGTCAAGGCTTCTGCAGGACGCAATTCGTTACGCGTGGGAAGGGGTGCCTGTTCCGCAAACCCTTCACGAAAACACAAGGAAGAAGCGCCCCGAGTTGCAAGACGTGCCGGGCTTTGCTGATGTCTATTTGCCGAACGGCGCTCCGCTGGCTGTCGGTTCAAAGCTCCGGCAACCACGCGTAGCGGATACGCTTGCGCGCCTCTCGCAAGCGGGATTGTCCGATTTCTATCGCGGCGACCTTGCGCGATCGATGGCCGCGGATTTGGAGAAGGCCGGTAGCCCGCTTCGTCTGGCCGATCTCGAACGTCATCAGGCAACCCTGGTGACTCCATTGTCGCTTAATGTGGCGGGTCACAAGGTCTTCAACATGCCGCCGCCGACACAGGGTCTGGCATCGCTGCTGATCCTCGGACTCTACGCGCGAAGTATCGCTAATGAGGCCGACGGCATCGACCATCTGCACCGGCTGGTCGAATGCACGAAGGCCGCGTTCCGTGTCCGCAACCGGCATGTGACGGATCCTCAATATATGGAGCGCGCCGCGGCTGATTTCCTGACGGAAGAATCGCTCGCCGCTCTCGATAAAACCGTCGCCACCGAACGTGCTGCTCCGTGGCCTGATCCTTCCAAGCACGGCGACACGGTATGGCTTGCCGCAACCGACCGTAGTGGCCTGAGCGTCAGCTTCATTCAAAGTATTTATTGGGAGTTCGGTTCAGGTGTCATTCTTCCGCAAACCGGTGTCACCTGGCAAAATCGCGGAACAAGTTTCAGCCTCGCCGAGAACGAACAGAACCGGCTCGAGCCGTCGCGGTTCCCGTTCCACACGATCCAGCCGGCGATGGCGGAGCTGAGCGATGGTCGCCTGATGTCCTATGGCACGATGGGCGGAGAGGGGCAGCCGCAAACGCAGGCCGCGATCTTCTCGCGTTACGCGCTGCACGGTCAGGACCTGCAGTCGACAGTCACGGCTCCGCGCTGGCTGCTCGGTCGAACATGGGGCGAGGAAAACAACAATCTGAAGATCGAATCTCGTTTCGATTCAGGAACGATCGACGCGATGCGCAGCCTCGGACACGACATTCAGGTGGTGGGAGCGTTCGAGGAGTTCATGGGGCACGCGGGTGCAATCGTGTGGCACCCGGATGGCCTGATGGAGGGTGCAAGCGACCCCCGCAGCGATGGTGTGGTGGCTGCAAGGTAAGTTGCGATTCGCAGCGAGGGGTCCTCGGGGAATCTCAGTCGGTGATTCTGACCGCGCGAGGCCCGCGACCTTGCCTCTGCGGAGGGAGTCCGTCGATAAGCGCCGTGCGGTGTTTGCTTCTTCTTCTTCTTTTTCCGCTGCTTCATTTTGCGCGTGATTTTTTCGGGTGGTGCCCAATGGATCAGCATCCGCAATTGACAAAGTAAAAACTTTCTTACTAATCTCGACCTATCGAAAGAGAGTAAAGGATGACGTTGGTGGCACTCGAAAAAAATACGCCGTACCAGGCCCTCCTGACGAGCGACGTGAAGGTCGTGAACGTCGGACTTGAGGGCTTCGTGAAGGATCTGCGCGACTGCGATATCGAGGTCGTTCATGTCGATTGGTCGCCACCGGCTGGCGGTGATCCTGAGATGGCATCTCTGCTTGCCAAACTCGGCGTATGAGGAGGCATCCATGAAATTGATCGAGGAAGCAAACAAGCAGGCCGTGGCACGCATTCTGGAAGGCGAGCCCAAGCTGATCGACATCGTCCCGGCGCGGGACGTCCTCAAGGGTTTGAAGGAGAGGATGGTCCTTCATGCCGGGCCGCCGATCACGTGGGACAAGATGTGCGGTCCGATGCGTGGCGCGGTCGCCGGCGCGATCGTTTTCGAAGGGTGGGCGTCCGATCTCGATGCTGCCACTGAACTGGCGGCCAGCGGCGGCATTGAATTCCATCCCAATCATCATTTTGGCGCGGTCGGTCCAATGACCGGCATGACCACGGTGTCGATGCCTCTTTTCGTCGTCGAGAACACCCGGTTCTCCAATCGCGCCTATTGCGCGATCAACGAAGGGCTCGGGAAGGTGATGAGGTTCGGCGGAAATGACGCCAGTGTACTCGCCCGTCTTGCCTGGCTGCGTGACGTGTTTGGTCCGGTGCTCGCCAAGGCCATCCGGGCACGCGGCGGCATCGAGTTGAAGTCGATCATCGCACGCGGCCTCTCGATGGGCGACGAAATGCATCAGCGCAATCTCGCCTGTTCAAGCGTGTTTCTCAGAGAAGTCGGGCCATCGATGGCGCGCACATCGACCGATAACGCGGTGCTCGCCGATTGCATCGCCTTCATTGCACAGAACGATCAGTTCTTCCTCAACATCGCGATGGCGATGGGCAAGGCGATGACCGATCCGGCGAAAGGCATTCGCGGTTCGACGGTCGTCACTGCCATGTGTCGCAACGGCACCGACTTCGGCGTGCGAGTTAGCGGTCTCGGCGATCAGTGGTTCACCGCGCCGGTCGAAATGCCCGAGGGGCTCTATTTCGCAGGCTACTCCGAGAAGGACGCCAATCCAGACATGGGCGACTCCGCCATTGTCGAGACCATCGGCCTCGGTGGGTTCGCCATGGCGGCGTCGCCTGCAGTTGCAGGATTCATCGGCGCCGGCGCGCCGTCTTCAGCGGGAAACTTCACCCGGGCCATGGGCGAAATCACCGTCGGACAAAATCCGGAATGGACGATCGCTGCGCTTGATTTCGCCGGTGTTCCCACCGGCATCGACGTGCGGCTCGTGGTCGAAACCGGGCTGGCGCCGATCATCAACACAGGTATCGCGCATCGCGAACCTGGAATCGGGCAGGTGGGTGCCGGCGTGGTGAAGGCTCCCATGGCCTGCTTCCAGCAAGCTGTCCGAGCCATTGCGAAAGATCTGGGGGTATCATGAACGCGTTCGTTTTGAATGAGATTCGAAAGGGTTTCTATCTGGATTCCGTCGCGCTGATGCGTCTGTCGCGTGAGATCGCGGCGGCACCCGGCATTCTCGAAGCCGCGCTGATGATGGGAACGCCGTCCAATGTGGCCATCATGCGCAACGCTGGACTTCTTGACGGCGATGTCGCTGCGCAAGGCAACGATCTTATCCTCGCGGTCAGGGCCGAGAGCGAGCAGGCCGCGCGGGCCGCGCTTGGCGACGCGCTCAAGGCGCTCGACAAGCCGAAGACTCAGAGTTCGGGAGAGGCTGCTTGGCGTCCGCGCAGTATCGGTGCGGCGGTCAAGGCCGCGCCTGACGCTAATCTGGCGTTGATATCCGTCCCTGGCGAATTCGCCGCGGCGGAAGCACGCAAGGCGCTCAACCGCGGACTTCACGTGCTGATGTTCAGTGATAACGTCTCGATCGCAGACGAACTGTCGCTCAAGCAGCATGCGCGTGAGTTGGGTCTGCTGATGATGGGGCCGGACTGCGGGACCGCCGTCATCGGCGGCGCGCCCTTGGCATTCGCCAACAAGCTGAAGCGCGGCAAGATCGGAATCATCGGCGCATCCGGGACCGGGACGCAGGAAGTATCGTGTCTCATCTCCGAAGCGGGCGAGGGCATCTCGCATGCGATTGGCGTTGGCGGCCGCGACCTGAAAAAGGAAATCGGCGGGATTACCACGTTGATGGCCATGGACGCGCTGGATGCCGATCCTGAGACGGATCGCGTCGTGCTAATCTCCAAGCCGCCGCATCCAGATGTCGCGAAGGTTGTAATCGCGCGCATCGCTAAGAGTCCGAAGTCCTACACGGTATGTTTCATCGGCGCAGCTTCGGCTGATTTGCCGCCGAATGCGCGGTTCGCCCGCACGCTCAAGGATGCGGCAGAACTCGCGCTCGGAGGACGGGCCATCGGTGGAAATTTCAACGTCATGAAACTGGCCACGCGCTTGCCTAGACGTAGAGGTGAGCGCCGGATCGAGGGGTTGTTTGCCGGTGGAACACTCTGCGCCGAAGCGCAGGTGATCCTTGGGGCTGGTGGCCGCAAGGTGTCGTCGAACGCGGCGATCCCCAATGTTCCTTATCTCGATGCGCCGGAAAGCGCGGGCCGAGATCGGATCATCGATCTTGGTGCCGACGAATATACCCAAGGCCGACCGCATCCCATGATCGATCCGTCGGTACGCGACGATGCCTTGCGGGCAGCGTTGATCGATCCCGAGGTTGGGGTCATTCTTGTTGATCTCGTGATTGGCTACGGTGCGCACGCCGACCCAGCCGGGCATGTGGCGGAGATCGTGGCGGATCGCGCTGACAATGCGCCCATTATTGTCGCCTCGGTGACCGGCACCGAACTCGACCGGCAGGTACGGTCTGCGCAGGTTCGGCGTCTGGAAGAAGCAGGCGTGATGGTTGCGCCGTCGAACGCACAGGCTTGCGAACTCGTCCTCGCCATTGCCACCAGCGACATCAAGGTGAATCGTTATGCGAACACTTAATGAGGTTCCGCGCCGTCTCGTGATCGCTATCGGCGGCAACGCGGTTCACCCGGAAGACATCAGTGGTACATCCGACGAACAAAAATCCGTCGCGCGGCAGACCGCGGAGGCGCTGCTGCCGCTTGCCCAGATTGATAACGAACTGGTGATCACCCACGGCAATGGACCCGTGGTCGGTAAGATCATGATGCGTCAGATGCTGACCATGAGTCGCATCCCGCCGATGTCGATGGACATCTGCGTGGCGCACAGTCAGGGCGGCATCGGTTATCTCCTGATGCAGGCAATCGAGAATGCACTAAGGGAAATTGGCAATCAGCGCCACGTTGCGAGTCTTCTGACTCAGGTTGAAGTTGATGCCGATGATCCTGCCTTTCGCAATCCGACTAAATTTGTCGGACCGTTCTTTTCGGAAGAGGAGGCCAAGAATATCAGCAAAGAGCTCAACTGGGCGATGCGAGAGGATTCGGGGCGCGGTTGGCGTCATGTTGTTCCGTCGCCGAAGCCAAAGCACGTCTGTGATATCTCGCTGGTCGATGCACTGGTCAAGCGCGGCACGATCGTGATTGCCGGCGGCGGTGGCGGGATGCCGGTAATCCGTGATGCGAAGGGCGTGCGTACGGGCGTGCCTGCTGTCATCGACAAGGATTTGACGTCAGCACATATCGCCAACGTACTTGATATCGATGAGTTGCTGATACTCACGGCAGTGCCGCGTGTTGCCGTCAACTTCGGCAAACCAGACCAGAAGGAACTTACAGAGGTGACGCTCGACGAAATAAAGGCCTATCACCGAGAGGGACATTTTCCCCCAGGAAGCATGGGGCCGAAGGTCGATGCGGCGATTCGCTTCCTAGAGGGGGGCGGCAAGCGCGCGATCATCAGTCATCTCGATCATGCCATGCCGGCGCTTCGCGGCGAAACTGGAACGCATATCGTACAGAGCGCATGACCAGATTCATGTCGTAAGTCGTGCATGTGGTCAACCTCGGGAGCGAGAAAAGCAGTTCAACCGCATTTGGATATCAATGATCGCGCTGACGATCTCGCCATGTCGACAATAGAGGGAGCGGAACACCAATGACCAGCAGGTTTGTGGAAACGGGCAGGAGCGGTTTCTCGCGCAGAGAACTGCTTGTGACATCAGCCTTTGCTGCCGTGGCGGCTGCGATACCAGGTCCGGTTCGGGCGCTATCCAACACCGGTGCTCTCGCACAATCCACAAAAGGCATGGTCACGAGTCCCCACGATCTCGCGACCCAGGCTGGCCTGGAGGTGTTGCGCAAAGGTGGGAACGCCATTGAGGCGGCCATCGCTATCGGCGCCACACTGTGTGTGACCTATCCGCATTTTACTGGTCTTGGCGGCGACGCCTTCATGATCATGAGTGATCGCAAGGGCAACATTCGGACCTTGTCCGGAATCGGGCAAGCCGCTGCAAATCCTCCGAACTATAGCGGCAGCGTCCCCGTACGAGGTCCCGGGTCTACGCTGACCGCTGCCGCCACAGTCGATACCTGGGATCAAGCTTTCGATTTCAGCCGCAAGTCCTGGGGCGGGAAGCTGAGTTGGGCTTCGCTGTTCGAGCGCCCGATCGAATACGCGAGTAAGGGATTTCCCGTCACGCCTTCGCAGCGGTTCTGGCAGGACTTTCGAGCAAAGGATCTGAAGGATTGGCCAGATGTTCAACGCATCTTCATGCCTGCAGGACGGATGCCGGAAACTGGCGAAACGCTTGTGCAGCCCGAACTTGCCAGGTCGCTGGAAATGCTGGCGGCGAACGGTGGGCGTGATTTCTACGAAGGAAAACTTGCCGAACGCATTGCTACGGGGCTGAAGAAAATTGGTTCGCCGCTCACAGCGGATGATCTGGCGCGTTGTCGCGCCCGTGACGAAGCGCCGCTGCGTGTCGGCTATCGCGGCGGGGAGCTTATTGGCCTGCGGCCGCCCACGCAGGGCATTACCACCCTTGAGATCATGGGTATCCTCGATCGCTTCGAACTTGCAAAGTATCCGGAGGGGAGCGCGGACTATTATCACTTGCTGGTCGAAGCCGTGAAATATGCGTTCATTGACCGCAATCGTTATATCGCCGATCCCGAGTTCACCGACGTTCCGGTCAATCAGCTGCTCTCAAACGCTGGTCTTGACGCGCACGCCAAGGCCATCAGGATGGAGAAGGCGTTGCCTTGGCCGCACGTCTTCAAGAAGGGCGACACGGTTTACATCGCCGCGACCGATCAGAACGGCAATTGCGTCAGCATGCTTCAGACTGTCTATTTCGACTGGGGTAGCGGGATGATCGCGGGCGACACTGGGATTCTGTGGCACAACCGCGGGGCCTCGTTCAATCTCGATCCTGCGAGTCCCAACTGTCTCAAGCCGGGCAAGCGTCCGTTCCATACGCTTAATCCGGGAATGTATCTCAAGCAGGGACGACCCCACCTTCTTTATGGAACGCAGGGTGCGGACGGGCAGCCGCAGACGCTTGCGGCGGTACTCACAAGACTTATCGACTACGACATGGATCCGCTCACGGCGCTTTCACGGCCGCGCTTTCTGCTCGGGAAGACGTTCTCCGATTCACGCGACAGCCTGAAGCTTGAGAAAGACGCCGGTGAAGAGGTGTTCAAGCAACTCGCGGAACGTGGCCACGAAATGAGTCCGATTCCAGCTCAAAGCCCCCTTGCCGGGCATCCGGGCGCGATCCGAATCAACGCCGATGGAAGCATTACCGGTGCGCACGATCCGCGGAGTGACGGGCGAGCGCTCGGTGTGTAGTTGGTTGCCGTACCAACGTCGTATCTGGCCATAACTGCCGGATGCGTCGGAAACTCTCGGCGATCATCGAAGTTGCTTCGGTAGTTCGGCGGGCCACCGAAGAGCCAATGCGGTTGCGGTCGCTCTCAAACGAAAGCGGGCGGCTTCCTGGCTCTTCCTCTGGCCGGCCGATCCAGATGTTGCTTCCCGTCAGTTGGTCCAGAGTGTCGCGTCCGAACTTCTCGTCGACAATGATGCCAAAATTTCAAATTCCCTGCTGAGCGTAACGGCCGCGTCAGCGATCAAGACTTTGAATGCCGCGATCAGACTGGTTCCGGTCCGCGCGGCAAGCTCTTCGAACTGATGTCGATGATCAAACGCGAGCGCAAACACCGGGCGGTTGGGATGCCGACCGGTAGTAACGCGATGCAGATGGGCGAGGCGAGTGTCCTTGTGAACCTTCCATCTCGGTGGCACGTTCGAGGAAGTCGTTAAGCTCGGTCCTCGATGGCATGGCGGGAGCTCAGGCAGGACATTGTCGGTCCCGCGTTATTCTTCGCCGCACCGGCATCAGGATTCGTGACTGGCCAGACCTTGTCCGTTGACGGTGGCATTACCGCCGGCCGGTGAGAGCGCCGATAGGCGGTAGCGCGGGCTCCGTCCCTTCCGTTCTTGCGTTGCACAAAAGCGATGTATTCGAAATTGATCCGCTTTCGTACGGTGCTGTGATTTGAACAGGCAGCGTGGGTGATGGACTTGGTTTTCGTTGGTGTTGGCGAGCGGTATTTGGATCGGGCTCAGATCGATATGCATCAGGTATTGTAAGGAACTTGCGCAATGAAGACTGCAACGGCTCTCATTCAAGAACCTTGAGATTTTGGCATGAACGATGATCGCAACAAGATAACGGCCGGCGGCGCGATTCTTGCGCGTCTCAAGGCTGTCGGTGTCGACTATATTTTCGCGAATTCCGGAACCGACTTTCCGCCGATCATCGAAGGGCTTGCGGAGGCAGCGGCGAAAGACATTCCCCTGCCGAAGGCAATCGTGATTCCCCATGAGAGCGCCGCCATGGGAATGGCACATGGTTACTTTCTCGCGACGGGGCGCGCCCAAGCCGTCATGGCGCATACAAATGTCGGACTCGCCAATTGCGCGATGGGTGCAATCAACGCCGCGACCGAGCGCGTTCCGGTCATCCTGTTTTCCGGGCGCACACCGGTGACCGAGCAGGGACGGTTGGGTTCACGAACGGTTCCGATTGGATGGGGCCAGGAAATGCGCGACCAGACGGCATTGGTGCGCGAGGCTACCAAATGGGATTACGAACTGAGGTTTCCGGAGCAAGCTCTTGATGTCGTCGATCGGGCCTACGCGATCGCATGCTCGACACCCAAGGGCCCAGTTTATCTCAGTTTGCCGCGAGAGGTACTGTGTGAATTTTGCCCCGCAGAAAATATCGAAGCGCCAAGCCGGATTCGTCCGGCAATAGCCGCGCCTGCCGCGGAAGCGCTGACGGAGGCCGCGCGGATACTGGCCGCGGCGGAGCGTCCGGTCATTATTGCGCAAAGGGGGGCAGGTTCGCCGGAAGGCTTTGCGGCGCTTGCCGAACTGACGCTCGCCTGGGGTATCCCGGTCGTTCAGTATTGGGCAATCCAGCTTGCGATGGCGTCAAATCATCCGATGGCGGCGGGCAGCGATCCATCCCGCTGGCTGAAGAATGCGGATGCTGTAGTGATCATCGATTCATTGGCACCGTGGTCGCCCGCGCTTCACGGAATTCCCGAGAATTGCAGGGTGATCCAGATCGGCCAAGATCCACTTTACGCCCGGTTCCCCGTTCGCAATTTTTATGCGGATGTCTCGCTCGTCGGTGAAACCGATAATTGCATTATCAATCTCGCAGCATCGATGAAAGCGAAACTAGCTGAGACACAACAGAAGCGAGATGCGCGACGAGCGCGTGTGACCACAATTACGGAAGCGAACCGCGCAGAAATCGACAAGCGTGCGGCTGGCGGCGGTGGTGACTCGATGACAAAGGAATGGGTCAGCCACTGTCTTTCGAAAGCCATTAAAGGCAAGCGTGCCACCGTTCTATCCGAACTTGGCTGTCCCCTTGATCCATTGTCGTTGCAAGATCATGGTACCTGGTATCAGGAGCCACATTCGGGCGGTCTTGGATGGTCGTTTCCGTGCGGACTGGGAATGCAGCTTGCAGAGCCTGACCGGCTTATCGTCGCGACGATGGGTGACGGCTCTTACATGTTTAGCAATCCGGTGGCGTGTCATCAGATTGCGGAAGCGCTGGAATTGCCTCTCCTGCTTCTTGTGCTGAACAACTCTGAGTGGGGCGCGGTTCGCCGTTCAGTGCTCGACGTGTATCCGCAGGGTTACGCGTCCCGCTCTAACGATATGCCTCTCGTGTCGCTTCGGCCAACGCCGGACTTTACGAAAGTCGCGCAGGCCAGTCGCGCATTTGCAATCCGCGTTGAAAAGGGTAGCGAGTTGCCGGCCGCGTTGAATGCCGCGATTGAGCACATCAACCGCGAACGGACCCACGCGTTGATTGATATTCGGATCTCTTCCTAAATAGAACACGCGCTCAGGATTTTTCGATGGTCGCGGATCTAGCGTCCTGCACCCTTCCTTCTTCGCGGCAGGGCTTTGGCGGCAGGTGCGGATTCTCGCGGCGCATCAGGATGGATTGTTGCTGCGATATGCTCCGCCAGCTTGACTGCGTGATCGCCGCCGGCCGCGAGGCGGGAAAGAAGTTGCGATAGCACTCTGAACTCGTCACGTGTCAGTGTCCCAAAAAGTGCGTCGTTGATTGG
Organism: Afipia birgiae 34632; assembly: GCF_000308295.2. Lineage (GTDB taxonomy): Bacteria > Pseudomonadota > Alphaproteobacteria > Rhizobiales > Xanthobacteraceae > Afipia > Afipia birgiae. The sequence goes on along the minus strand of NZ_HG326654.1, from coordinate 409,418 downwards.
ACGCTGAAAGGCGGCGAGTCGTGTCAATCGGCTCACGCCTTCGCGCGTGACGGTCAGTTGTACACGGCGGCCGTCACTTGGATGGGTACTCTTCTCGATCAGTCCGCTGGACACGAGTTTGTTCACCTCGATGGTGACAAAAGCACCGCTCAGATACAGGCGAGTGGCAATCTGGTTGATCCCCATGGGCTCATCCAGCGTCGAGTGCGCAATCGCGATCAGGATCAAATACTGCGTCGGTGACAGGTCGGCGTAGCTCGCGAATTTTGCCCGAGCAGCCTCCAGGCTGCGGCCGAACGCGAAGTAGTCATACAGAAGACCTCGGAATGTCTGGTCGCCATCCCCTTCGAGGAGTTCAGGTTTCGACGCCGTCAACAGCACGTCAAGCACTGCAAGCCTCTCATTCTCTTTGATTTCCATGAGCTTACCACAGCAGGGGAAACAAGCCACATGTCGGCTGTCCCGGACCAATTGACAGAGAATAATAGCTTTGTCATAAAGCTAAATAACAAAGATAAAAAGGGTTGAGATTGCTATCGGGGTGAGTGCTTCATGGAAGATCGTGCTTTCAGGCGAACTCTGGGGGAGTTCGCAACCGGTGTGGCGGTTGTGACCGCGCGCGGGAAGGGCGACGAGCTCGTCGGCATGACCATGAGCTCGTTCAATTCGGTTTCTGTCGATCCTCCGCTCGTTCTTTTCAGCGTCGATCGCAAAGCTCTGAGTCTGCCTGCAATGCAGGAGGCCAAGGGTTTTGCCGTCAACGTATTGGCTCGCGAGCAGGAGAATATCTCAAACAAGTTCGCGCGCGCCCTGGCCAACAAGTGGGACCAGGTAAAGACCAGTGTCGGTCATGCCGAAGCGCCTTTGATCTCTGGTGCACTCGCTCACTTCGAATGTGAGCCCTACGCAAACTACGACGGCGGCGATCATGTCATTTTCGTCGTGCGCGTTATTCGCCATGCGGTCCACTCTGAGGCGCCTGCGCCGCTGATCTTCTTTCGCGGCCGTTACCGCGATCTCATCGACGAAACCGAGCGCGAGCCGACCTGGCCGCTGCCCATCCACTACTAAGTCTAACCGGAGGATTCATGATGCGCTCAGCAAAGGACTATCTGTCGAGCCTGAAAGACGGCCGCGCCATATACATCAATGGCGAGTCGGTAAGTGATGTGACGGCTCATCATGCCTTCCGCAATGTCGCAACGTCGATGGCGGGTCTGTTCGATTTTGCCAGTGCGCCTGTCAATCAGGAGTTGATGACGTTCGACAATAATGGTGAGCGTGCCAATCGCATTTGGCAGCTGCCAACGTCCTACGCGGAGCTGGTGGAGCGGCGCAAGGCGCTCGAGGCTTGGGCGTCGCTGCATGCCGGCTTCATGGGCCGCGCGCCTGATCACGTCGCATCCTGTATTTCCGGTCTCTATATGGGGATCGACGTCTTCAAGGCGTATGATCCTGCCCGCGCGGGGGCTCTTGATTCCTACTATCGCTATGCGCGCGATAGGGATCTCTATCTCACCTACGTCATTATCAATCCGCAGGCGGACCGCTCGAAGGGTGCCGCTGAGCAGGCCGATCCCTTCCTGACGGCAGGTGTTGTCGATCGCGACGCGGAGGGAATTACGATCCGCGGAGCCAAGATGCTCGCCACGGGCGGCGTCATCGCTGATGAGGTCTTCGTCACGACGATCCAGCCGATGCGCCCGGGTGAGGAGAGATATGCGATGTCCTTCGCCATCCCGATGAATACGAAGGGCCTCAAGATGCTTTCGCGCAAGTCCTATGAGGACGCCGCCGGCGCTATCTTCGACAATCCGCTGTCAAGCCGGTTCGACGAAAACGATTCAGTTCTCTATTTCGACGACGTGAAGGTGCCTTGGGATCGTGTCTTCATCGAAGGCAACGTCGAAATGTGCCAGAAGCAGTTCCACGCGACGCCTTGCCACGTCTATCAGAATTATCAGGCGATGGTTCGATTGAGCGTCAAGCTCAAGTTCCTGGCTGGTCTGGCCCATCGCACTGCCGAGATGAACGGCGTCACGCAATTCCCGCAGGTCCGCGAGATGTTGGGGCAGCTCGCTGCCGAAACCGGAATGGTCGATGCGCTCGTTGCTGCGATGGAAGCCAAGGGGTCCCACATCGGTCCCTATTTCATTCCGCATCGCCATACGCTCTATACGGCTCAAGTCCTGACGCAACAGCTCTACTCCCACATGCTCAATACGCTGCGCGAGCTGGCCGGTGGCGGAATGATCATGCTGCCGTCATCGGTCGCTGATTTTGCAAATCCGGAAATTGCAGGCCTCATCGAGAAGACGCAGCAGTCTCCGAAGGCGAACTCTCACGACAGGGTGAAATTCTACAAGCTTGCCTGGGATGCAGTCGGATCCGAATTCGGTTCGCGCCATCAGCAGTACGAGATGTTTTACGCGGGCGCGACCTTCGTCACCAAGGGTCACTCGTATCGCACCTATGACTGGGCGGGATCGGACGCACTCGTTCAGCGCATGCTCGATTCTTATGATCTGGCTGGCGGTTCAGTTTCCCCCAGCAAGGCTGCCTGATTATTGAACGAGGAGATAGAGACATGCCGGTCAACAAGAAGCACGATGAATTCTACACGCTCGATATGAACAGCGGCTGGGAAGTTCCGACGGGTTATCCGGCAGGCATCCAGCAGAAAATCCTCTCCGGCGGGCTGGATGAGGAGAACAGGCGAGGGACGCGCACACGGCTACTGCGCTTTGAGCCTGGCGTATACACAACGGCGCCGTTCTCCCACGAGTACTGGGAAGAAGTTTATCTCGTCTCCGGCGACTTGATCGTCGGCAACGATGAAAAGGGCGAGGGCGGCAAGAGCTTCCCGCCTAATACTTATGCATGCCGCCCGCCGCATGCACTGCATGGACCGTTCAAGTCAGTCAACGGCTGCCTGCTTATGGAGATCCACTACTTCGATCCCGTGTGATGCCTGCGCATCATTGTCGCATTGGATAGCAAACAAACTTGCATAAGAGAGGAACGTCATGAAGTTTAAAACCAGTATGTCTGTGATCGCGCTCGCCGTTGGACTCGCATCCGCCGGTCCTGTCGCCGCGCAGGAAAAGCCAAGCTCTCTCGGAGTTGGCATTTTCACATTCACGTCCGGACCAGCCGCAGCGTATGGCATGCCGGGCAAGAACGCCGCTGACCTGATGATCGAGCAGATCAATGCCAAGGGTGGCATCGGTGGTGTTCAAGTGAATCCGATCTATGTTGACGAGGCGCAGGGAACTCAGGGCATCATCGCGGAGTATCGGCGTCTGGCCGGCGATCCAAAGAACCAGGTGATGATGGCAGCCCTGTCCAGCGCAAACTGCCTGGCACTGGCACCGCTCGCGGAGCAGCTTGAGGTTCCGACTGTCGGCTGGAATTGCGATACGCATCAGCTGCTGATGGATGGCAAGAGCAAGTACGTGTTCCGCCCCAACGGCAACACCGTTCCGGAATTCATCGCCTATGCGATCTACCTTCTTGCGCAGAAGCCGGATGTGAAGACCGTCGCGATCATCAATCCCGACTATGCTTTCGGCCACGACGCCGCGAAAATCTTCAAGGCTGCGCTTCAGGCGCTGAAGCCGGACATTCAGATCGTGGCTGAGCTTTTCCCGAAGCTTGGTTCGCCGAACTATCAAACCGAGATTTCGCGCCTCGCTACGGCCCGCCCGGATGTGATCTTCTCCAACCTCTGGGGAGCAGATCTGGAGAACTTCGTGCGACAGGCCTCGCCGCGCGGTCTGTTCACATCGAGCCAGGTGGTTCTGGCTCTTGGCGAAACGGTTCTTCAGCGCGTTGCGTTGCCGGACGGCGTCATTGTTGGCGTTCTGGGCGACGGCTGGTGGATGTCGCCGGATGCCAAGGCGAATGCTGAAACGAAGAAGTTTGCCGAGGCTTACAAGGCGCGTTTCGGCGAGTATCCGGTTTTTCCGTCGATCAAGATGGCCAATACGCTGCTCTATGTGCAGGCTGCCTATAAGACAGCCATGCAGAAGAATGGCGGCAAGTGGCCGACCCGCCCGGAAATCGCGGAAGCGATGAAGGGAAGCTCTGTTGCGACGCTCACCGGAACGATGAAAACACGCTCCGACAATGATGGTGTCGTCGATCAGATCGTCGGCGTTACAGCGAAGTCGCCGGACTATCCGTTCCCTGTGATCGGCGGCATGGTTCGCTACAAGGGTGACGCCTTGATGCCGAAGGAAGGACAGGACCCCATCGCCTGGATCTCGACTCTGACGCCGGAGTTCGCGAAATCCTTACCCAAGCCCGGAAGCTACAAATAGGCCGGCCGCTCCTTCGCCAAGGCCAGTCTAAGCAGGTGTGCTAATGTCGAATACCGTCATCCCGTTGTTACTGGACAGTCTTGCCAGCGCCGCGTTGATCTTCTTCGCGGCAGTTGGCCTGACGCTGGTGTTCAGCGTGTTGCGCGTCCTGAATGTGGCGCATGGGAGCCTCTACTCGATTGGCGCCTATGTAGCGGCCTCGATCTGCCTGTTCATCGTGAGCAGGCAGCTCAGTCCGTATCTGTCATTCGTGGCGTTGCTGTTTAGCGCGGTTTTCGTTGCGGCACTGTTTGGGCCGCTTATCGAACGCACCTTGATCCGATGGACATATGGAAAGTCCGAGGCTGTTCAAATCCTGATCACCTTCGGACTCTTCCTGATCCTCGAGGATGTGCAGCGCATGGTTTTTGGAGTGCAGTCCTTGTACGAGGATGCTCCCATGCGCCTTCTCGGCACGTCGCTAATCGGCGGCGTCGTCTATCTGAACTACCAGATTGTTCTGATCGGAATGGCGATCCTCGTCATCATCGGTTTGCGGTTGTTGATCAGGCACACCCGGCTCGGGCGGTTGATCACGGCGGTGGTGGCTGATCGCGAAATGGCGCAGTCGATCGGCATCGATACCAACCGGATATTCATTCTTGCGTTTTCGCTCGGAGTGTTCCTGGCGGCGCTCGGAGGAGCGCTGGCGGTGCCGACATCCGGCGTCGCTCCGGGATTGGGTGCCGACACGATGGTTCTTGCATTTGCCGTTGCCGCCATCGGTGGCCTCGGTCAGATCGAAGGGGCTGCAATCGCATCGCTGATCGTGGGATTCGTTCGCGTGCTGGCGATCTATTACGTCCCGGCGCTGGATGCTGTGGCTCCCTATGCGGCGATGCTGATCGTTCTGTTGATACGTCCTTACGGACTGTTCGGCTCGGTCACGGCCCGGAGGATATGATGCGAATAAGTCTTGCTGTCGCGGCGGTTCTTGCCCTGGCTGTCGCGCCGATACTCGCTCCGTGGCTTGAGTTCGTCTTGACCCTGGCGATTGCGAAGGGATTTGCGGCGCTTGGTGTGGCGATCCTGCTTCGCGCCGGATTGATCTCGATCGGTCACGCCATGTTCTTTGCCGCAAGCGCCTATGGCGTCGCCTTCCTGGCGCGCGCTGGCATCAATGACTTTGCTGCTCTTGTCGCGCTGTCGGTGTTGGCAGCCGGGCTGGCCGGTGCCGTGGTCGGCGCATTTCTCGTTCGCTATCGCGCGATTTTCTTCGCGATGCTGAATCTTGCCGTTTCGATGGTCTTCTATGCCCTGTTCGCCAAACTCTATGGAGTCACCGGCGGGACCGACGGAATGGCAGTCCCCGTTCCAAGTGTTTTCGGGATTGTGCTCAGCGAACCGGCTTTCAAGAATACGCTGTTCTACGGCAGCCTGACGCTGATGGTTCTGGTCGGTCTTGGCGTTCATCGCTATCTTGATAGCCCGCTCGGTCACGCTTTGTCGGCTGTCCACACCAACGAAGTGCGGCTTGAATATCTCGGGATTCCAGTATGGGCAGTCCTCCTGATCGCCTATGTTGTTTCAGCCGCCCTGGCGGGCCTCGGCGGCGCGATCACCGGCTTTGCCATTGGGCGCGTTGTTCCTGATTTTGCGTTCTGGACAGCGTCCGGGCAACTCGTGCTGGTTGCTGTTCTCGGCGGGATCGGCGGCGTACCCGGCGCATTTATCGGCGCGTTGTTTTTGGAGCTTCTTCACAGCGCGGCCGTCACCGTGACGGATGCGTGGAATCTGATCGTCGGTGCAGCACTCATCATCGTGATTATGTTCCTGCCGAAAGGACTCTACGGTCTTCTCGCATGCCGCGCGGCGGTGGCGAAATGAAGCAAACCATTCTGCAGGGCAAGGGACCTCCATGTCAGTTTCGCCGGTGTGAAGGCCGCCGATGGTGTAAGTCTCGATATCCATCAGGGCGAGTTTCTCGCGGTAATTGGCCCGAATGGCTCCGGCAAGACCACGCTTCTCAATCTCTGCACGGGGTATGTCAGACCAAAATCTGGCAGCGTTCATCTCGAGGGTCGGGACATCACGCGTCTCACCCCGCGTGCGATTGCGCGCCTGGGTGTCGCGCGGGCCTTCCAGATTCCACAGCTGTTTTCCGATCAGCGCGTTATCGACAACATGATGTTGGCGCTTGCTGCGAAGGACGGTCTGTGGACGATGGTTCGTCCGCTCGAGACCGCGGCCCGGCGCGAGGAGGCAAGAGCGCTCCTGGACCTGGTCGGACTGGCCGATGACAAAAGCCGTATCAGCAGCACGTTGCCTGAAGGCCATCGAAAACTGCTCGACATCGCGATCGCGCTAGCGCTGAAACCACGCCTTGTGCTGCTTGATGAGCCGACCAGCGGTGTGAGCTCGTTGGAGCGATTTCCGCTCATGGAGGCTCTTATGGGGGCGCTTCGTCAGCGGCAGATGACGGCTCTTTTCGTCGAGCACGACATGGATGTGGTCGCCCGCTATGCCAACCGTGTTCTTGTCTGGAACGCCGGAAAGATCATGGCCGAAGGTCATCCTGATGTTGTCTTCAAGGACGAAAGAGTTCTGCAAAGTGTCGTGGGAGTGGCGTAATGCTGAGCCTCGATAGAGTTCAGGTTTCAATCGAGGGTATTCGCGTGCTGCGTAACGTCAGCTGCGATATCGTGGAGCGGAAGACAACGGTGCTGATCGGCCGCAACGGCGCCGGGAAGACGACCACTCTGCGCGCCATCATGGGGCTTCTCGACCTCGATAGCGGCGCCATCAAGCTGGATGTCGATGATCTTGGCCAGTTTCCGGCCCATTATCGTGCACGAGCCGGGATTGGCTATGCGCCGGAAGACCGGCGACTGGTCGCCGAATTGAGCGTCGAGGACAACATCACTCTCCCCGGGCTGGCATTGAAGCTGAGCAAGAGCGAGATCAAGCGCCGGTTAGACGAAGTCTACACGCTGCTGCCTCAGTTGCATGTGATGCGTGAAAGGCCGGGCGGTGGTGTTTCCGGCGGTCAAGGCAAGATGGTTGCGCTGGGCCGCGCACTCCTGGTCGCGCGCAAGCTGTTGCTCCTCGACGAACCGTTTCAGGGACTGGCGCCGGCGCTGGCGCTGGATTACGCGCGCACCCTCGGCGAATTGCGCAAGCATCGGCCTGAACTTGCGCTGCTCATCACCGAATCCAGTCCCGCGCTGCTCGACAAGATCGCCGACCGAACGCTGCAGATTGAGCGCGGCGAGATAGTTACAAAATCGGCACAAGCCTGAGGAAGACAGATGTTCCTGGAATTCAATCGCATAGCGGACGACAGAAGCGATCGCATCGGAGTAGAGATTAACTCCCTGATCATAGCCGGATGGGCTGGCCGAGACGCCGCCGCGATCGAGCATCACATTGAAGAACTCGCTGCAATTGGCGTTCCGCGTCCCTCGACGACGCCGCTCTATTACCGCGTAGCCGCTCAGACGCTCTCGCAATCGAACGAACTGGTTGTCCTCGGTCCGGACAGCTCGGGCGAGGTGGAGCCGGTGGTTGTGGCTCTCGCCGACGGCCTTTGGATTGGCATCGGCTCTGATCATACCGACCGCAAGGCGGAAGCGTCAGGCATTGCCCTGTCGAAGCAGCTTTGCGGCAAGCCTGTCGGAACGCAACTCTGGTCCTATGCCGATGTCGAAGGGCACTGGGATCAATTGATCCTTCGCTCGTGGGCGATCATCGATGGTGAACGGGTGCTCTATCAGGAGAGTCCGGTTTCAACACTGAGGACACCACGCGATCTTATCCGCAAATACACTGGCACGGACACGCTTCCAGCCGGCACGTTGATGTTTTGCGGTACCCCAGGGGCCATCGGCGGCATCCGGCCGGCGACGCGCTTCGAGATGGAGTTGAGGGATCCGGTTCTCAATCGCTCGCTGACGCATAGTTACGATATCCCGGTTCTGCCGGTCGTGTCCTGATCGTCACATCTGATGCAGGACGGTAGCAATGACAGCCAGGCCTGACGCGCGACAACTCTCTGCTGTGGAACGGCTGGAGGCGGCGCTGGGCCGCATCCAGTCCACGGATGGAGAGGGCAGCAGGGCTTTCACCGCGGTGTTCGCCGATGGCGCCCGGCGCGAAGCCGAGGCTTTTGACCAGCGTACTGCGGCCGGGCTAACACGCGGACCGCTGGATGGCCGTATTGTCTCGGTGAAAGCGTTGTTCGATGTTTCCGGCACGGTGACGAGCGCAGGGTCTGCTGTGTTGCGCGGATTGCCAGCGGCCACCAGCGACGCCGTTGTTCTGAAACATTTGCGTGCGGCAGGCGCTGTCATCATTGGCAAGACTCAAATGACCGAGTTTGCGTTTTCAGCGCTCGGCACCAATCCGCATGACGGCGTGCCAGGAAATCCCCGGGATCGCAAACGTGCTCCGGGCGGTTCGTCTTCCGGAGCCGTTGTATCGGTTATTGATGGCATGGCAGAAATCGCAATCGGTAGCGATACCGGTGGCTCGATCCGGATTCCGGCAGCGCTTTCGGGCGCGGTCGGATTCAAGCCGACGGGTGGACGCATATCGACGGAGGGCGCGTTCTCGCTGTCTTCGAGCCTCGATACGATTGGGCCGATAGCTTTGAGTGTGGCGGATTGTGCCGCCGCCGAGCAGGTTCTGGCGGGACAGGCATCACCGGCGCCTCTGCTGGAGGCTTCCTCCGACAGCTTCCGCCTAATCGTCGCCCGCGGCCGGCTCTTTGACCGATGCGAAGCGGAAGTGCTCGAGGCGTTTGAGGATGCAGTGCAACGGATTCGAGCATCCGGTGTGCAGATCGAAGATGGATCGATAGATCCGGCTCTCGACGATATCGCGAAGATCGACAAGATCGGAACGTTTCCGTCAATCGAAGTCGGCGCGACGTTACGAGGGCTTGGAATCTCCAGTCTGGATGGAATCGACCCAAAAACGCGTGTTCGTATCGAGGCAGGGGCTGGCGTGGCCGCAACCGACTACGTCCGCATGACGAGGCTTAGAAAGCGCGCAATCGAGGCGTTTGAAAATTCGTTCTCGGACAACGATGTTTTCGTTGTTCCAACCACGCCGATCCGCGCACCGCTTCTGACATCAATTGAAGACGATGCGGGGTTTCATGAAGCCAACGGGCTCGTGCTTCGAAATCCGCGCGTTGCTAACATGCTTGATTGTCCATCCGTCTCGCTGCCGCTGCCAGTTGACGGGCTTCCCATCGGTCTCATGCTCATCGGCCGCAGGAATTCGGACCGGCGTCTTCTGGAAATCGCGTCCCGGATCGAAGCAATCCTAAGTGGTGCGGCATAGATGTGGAAGTCCACGTGACAGGCTGGTGAGATACCCGCCCGTCACGTGAATTCGTTTTCAGGGTTTAAAGACGAAGCCCGGACCGATCGCGACGTCCGCCGGAATTGGCGGCAGGTCGGCGAACAGTTCAGGTTTGTCCTTCATCACTTTCAGGATGTGCTTCGGTTCGATGTGCTTGTTGACGTCAAACGTCGACTTCAGGATGCCAAGCCGTGCAAGACGATCCTCCGCGCTCCACAATGCGCGAAAATTGTTCGCAGACAGCCGCCGGTCGGCCTGCTGGATATTGAACTGCATCGCAGCTTCGGCGATTTCCGGCTTCAGACCGGGAATCCAGCGGGTTGCGATTCCCGCGGCCTGCTTCGGATTTTTGCGCATCCACTGGTCGGCTTCCGAGACGGCGGCGAGGAATTTCTCGATGGTCTCGCCATTCTTCTCGACCCATGGACGCAAAGCGACATTAAAGCCGAGATAGGAGATCACATCACCGCCGCGGATCACCTCGACGGAGCCGGGAACATCCTTGCCAGCGACAACGCGGCCTTTTGTGGAGTGCAGGGCTTCGGATGCGAGGCTCATGCGGAGCGCACCATGTGCAACACCTGTGCGGACAGCTTTTTGAGAACGACGACGCGGTTGGCGAGGAACACCGCCTCAGGCACGTCGCGATGTTTAACATCGGATGATTTGCGTCATGCCGCGGTGCGAAATCCGTGATGCTGCGCAGCGATCAGGGAGCGCCCGGTATGTCGGTAGGAGGAGTGAGTGCAGTCTATGGGGATACGTGCGTCAGCATCTCGTGCGATGCGCAATATCGGGACGACAGTCGATCCCCGACGGGCGTCAGCCTGCCGGATCATTCAGATCGTCAATCAACTGGCAATAGAGCGTTTGGCTCGCGCGGGCATGCCCCCCCCACGCGCAGCCAAGAATGCTGCTGCAATTCGTCCTAGCCGGACTTCGGTTTGCCGTTTTTGCTCTCGGCTGCCCGACGAAGCGCGTCGGCCAGCGCACCGCCGCCTGACGTGCTGGGTTGCGACGTTCTGCGTGGCGGTGGCGAGCTGGAAGTCGGGCGGACATTGCCGCGCGGTTCGCTCTTGATGGCGCGATCTGGCTTTGCGCCGAGTTCGTCGTCGAGCCGCAACGTCAGCGCGATACGTTTGCGCGGCACGTCAACTTCAAGGACCTTGACGCGAACGATATCGCCGGATTTCACCACCTCGCGTGGGTCCTTGATGAAGGTTCTGGACATCGCCGAAATGTGGACCAGGCCGTCCTGATGCACGCCGATATCGACAAAGGCGCCGAATGCCGCGACGTTGGTCACTGCGCCTTCCAGGACCATGCCTGGTTTCAGATCGCTGACTTTCTCGACGCCATCCTTGAACACCGCGGCCTTGAAGGCCGGACGGGGATCGCGGCCGGGCTTTTCCAACTCGCGCAGAATGTCGGTTACTGTCGGCAGACCAAACGTGTCATCGACAAAGGTCTGTGGCTTGATCTGCCGCAGAATCTCGGCATTTCCGATCAGTGCCTTGATGTCGCTTTTGGTCGCGGCAAGAATTCGCCGCACCACCGGATATGATTCCGGATGAACGCCGGATGCGTCGAGGGGATCCTCGCCAGCATTGATGCGCAGAAAGCCCGCACATTGTTCGAATGCTTTTGGGCCGAGCCGCGGCACGTCCTTGAGCGCCTTGCGTGATGTGAACGGGCCGTTTGCATCGCGATGCTGCACGATGCTTTGGGCGAGTCCAGCACCGATACCCGACACCCGCGCCAGCAGGGGGGCTGAAGCCGTGTTGGCATCGACGCCGACAGCGTTCACGCAATCCTCGACTACTGCATCAAGCGAACGGGACAGTTTGGTTTCGCCGAGATCGTGCTGATACTGGCCGACACCAATCGACTTTGGATCGATCTTGACCAGTTCGGCCAGCGGATCCTGCAGCCGCCGCGCGATCGAAACTGCGCCGCGCAGCGTGACATCGAGTCCCGGGAGTTCCTCGGACGCGAAAGCGGATGCCGAGTAAACCGAGGCGCCGGCTTCGGACACCACGATCTTCGACATTTTCAGCTCGGGAAGAAGCTTTACCAGCTCGGTTGCCAGTTTATCGGTCTCTCGGGAAGCCGTGCCGTTGCCGATAGCGATCAGTTCGACGCGATGCTCGCGTGCGAGCTTGCCGAGAATCGCAAGCGCTTCATCCCAGCGGCGCTGCGGTTCGTGGGGAAAAATCGCGGTCGTCGCGACGACCTTGCCGGTGGCGTCAACCACCGCAACCTTGACACCGGTTCGATATCCCGGATCGAGACCCATGGTGGCGCGCGCACCGGCAGGCGCGGCCAGCAGCAAATCACGCAAGTTCGAAGCGAACACACGCACCGCTTCTTCCTCCGCCGCTGTCCACAGCCGTAGCCGCAGATCGATATTGAGATGAACCTGAATTTTGGTGCGCCAGGCCCAACGTACCGTCTCAGCCAGCCATCGGTCTCCAGGACGGCCCTGATCCGCAATGGCGAAGCGCTGCTTGATACGCAATTCGTAGGAACTGACCGCAGTTGGCGTTGCAGGAGCCGCCTCGGGGAGCATCTGAAGATCGAGGATTTCTTCCTTCTCGCCGCGAAACATCGCGAGGATTCGGTGCGACGGGAGCTTGTTCAAAGGCTCGCTAAAGTCGAAATAGTCGCTGAATTTGGCGCCGGCTTCCTTTTTGCCGTCCCGCAGTTTGGATGCCAGAAGTCCATTCGACCACATTTGTTCACGCAGTCCGCCGATCAGATCGGCATCTTCAGCAAAGCGCTCAACCAAAATCGAACGCGCGCCGTCGAGCGCTGCTGCCGCGTCTGCGACCTGTTTGTCTGCGTTGACGAAAGGCAACGCGGTGGCTTGCGGATCGTTCTCGGGTTGCGTGAGCAGCAATTCTGCCAGTGGCTCCAGTCCGGCTTCCTTGGCGATTTCCGCTTTGGTGCGACGCTTGGGCTTGAATGGCAGGTAAATGTCTTCGAGGCGTCCCTTGCTGTCCGCTGCGAGAATGGCTGCTTCCAGCGCAGCGTCGAGTTTGCCCTGCTCGCGAATCGAATTGAGGACGGTGACCCGGCGCTCTTCGAGCTCGCGCAGGTAATTCAAGCGTTCTTCCAGCGTGCGGAGCTGCGCGTCGTCGAGTGCGCCAGTGGCTTCCTTGCGGTATCGCGCGATAAACGGAACGGTGGCGCCGCCATCAAGCAGGGTGACTGCGGCCTCGACCTGTTGTTCACGGACACCAAGTTCGTCGGCGATCTGTTGAGAGACTGTTTTGGCCACGCAGTATCTTTCTTGGCAAGAAGATCGCGATCCTGAATCGCGACCGCAGGGAGACGGCTTATGGACTACAGACCGATGATTCATCAATCCCGTCGTGGGGAAAATCGATCTGTGGATGAACTGTGGTCGATTTCTGAAGCGACGAATTCTGACGGTTTGAAGGCTTGCAAAAAATCACAAGATCGTGGTGGTTTCCGGTCCGCGGGGATGACCGGAGTAAACTTTCTTTCCGCATGCTCAGCCGCCATTGGCCTCGCGGTGCAATCAATGCATCCGAGCTTTGCAAACTCCACTTCCCGCGTCAGCGGGGCGATGGAGCGGCGGGAGGCGCCAAGGTGCTTGCGAGGCACCTTTGGCGAACTCTTGCGATCGAGTCCGCCGCATAGCCTTGCGAGGGCTATGCGCGCCTGATGCGACAGGCGCTGCGCCTCCCGGCGCTCCACCGTCGTACTCAGGTTTTCTGCTCTGCGCCGTGGCGGTCATGACGCGTCAGGGCAAAGCAGGTATATAGGAATATAATCATATTCATCAAGAAGTCAAGTGTATTGGGATTTTGCACCATGCAGTCCCGGCGGATGGTCTCGCTGGAGCGCCAGTTTTGCAGACCTGATTTTGGCAACGTCGAATACGGCAGGCATATGCCGGTATTCACAGCGCTGGAGGTCGACCGCCTTCTGATCTATCGTCAACCGGACGGCGAGGCCGCTGGCCAGTCTCACCTTATGCGCGGCAGGCCGATTGACTCGATAAATCTCTGGAACCTTTTCCTCGCCCGCCCATCCAAAGGGCAACAGGAGACAGGTCATGACACCAGCCCAGGGACAACACCAGCCCCATCCCATTGCGTCACCAGACGATTTCGATCTGGTGCAACGCGCCATTGCGCGTGATGGCGATGCCTTTCGCTCGATCATGCAGCGCTACAATCAGCGTCTTTACCGTCTCGCACGCAGCATTCTTCGGAACGATGCCGAGGCGGAGGACGCGGTGCAGGAGGCCTATGTTCGCGCCTTCACGCATCTGGATAGTTTCCGCGGCGACTCCAGCCTTGCGACATGGCTCTCGCGCATCACCATCAATGAAGCCCTTGGGCGGCTACGAACGCAGCGTCCGACCGTGGACTTTGTAACATTCGAAGCGCAGCGCACTCCCGCTGAGATCATTCAATTTCCCCTCACGTCGAAGTCCGACGACCCGGAACGAACCATGGCGCAGCGCCAGCTTTTGCAACTCGTCGAGCAGACAACCGACAATCTTCCCGAAGTCTATCGGGTCGTTTTCATCACCCGGGTGATCGAAGGCTTGAGCGTCGAAGACACTGCGGAAATTCTTGGATTGCGGCCGGAAACGGTCAAGACGCGGCTGCACCGTGCGCGGAAGCTGGTGCGGGAGCAACTGGACAAGCAGATCGGCCCTGTCCTGATGGATGCATTCCCGTTCGCCGGTCGGCGCTGCGAGCGAATGACCGCGGGCGTGATGAAGCGGCTCGGGCTTCCTGGCTGAACTCGGGAGCCTTTGGTCTTCGGGCCATCCAATGATTGTCATTAATTCAATGCGCGGCGCGTGGGCTCCGGCAAGGGAGGAAGTATGTTGAAGGGTCAGAATGTGCATGCGCTGGAGCGAGTCAAGGTTTCGCAGGACGACGCGGACCGCCCGGACCGGGCCGAAGTCGAAGCGGCGGTTCGTACGATCATCCGCTGGGCCGGCGACAATCCGCAGCGCGATGGATTGATCGAGACCCCGAGCCGGGTAACCCGCGCGTTTGAAGAATTCTTCTCCGGCTATGCGCAGGACCCCGTCGGGATTCTTCAGAAAACGTTCGACGAGACCGAGGGCTATGACGAGATGATTGTGCTGCGTGGCATCCCGTTTGAGAGCCACTGCGAGCATCATATGGCGCCGATCATCGGACGGGCATGGGTAGCGTACATTCCCAACGGCCGCGTCGTCGGCATAAGCAAGCTTGCCCGGGTGGTTGACGTGTTCGCGAAGCGCCTGCAGATCCAGGAAAAGATGACGGCGCAGATCGCCAACACCATCGACGAGGTGCTGAAGCCGCAGGGCGTCGGCGTGATCATCAAGGCAACGCATCACTGCATGGCGACCCGCGGTGTCCACAAAGCAGACACCGATCTGGTCACCAGCCGTATGCTGGGCTGCTTCCGCGACAATGCACTGACACGACAGGAATTCCTCGGCGTGGCGGTGTAACGAGACTGGTATCCGCTTCGCCGCCGCTCCCCACGGGCCACATATACTCAAGGGAAATGAAAGGGAGAGATCATGACGCAGGAGCCAACCTCACCCGCCGGTCCTGATCTGACGCGAGGCGTCTCACCCGCAGCATTGATCGAGGACAAGCTGCTCGGCCATGTCGGCGATCAGGAAATCCTGCTGGTGCGCGCCGGGGCCGAAATCTTTGCCGTCGATGCACATTGCACCCATTATCATGGTCCGCTCGCCGATGGGCTTGTGGTTGACGGCAGCATCCGTTGCCCATGGCATCATGCCTGCTTCGATCTTCGAACGGGAGAAGCCACGCGCGCGCCCGCGTTCAGTCCGCTGTCGTGCTGGCGCGTCGAGCAGCGCGACGGCAAGATTTTCGTACAGGAAAAGCTGGAGCCGAAAACTCAATCAAAGCCGTCGGCGAAACCGCCAGCCGACACTCCCAAAAGGATTGTCATCGTTGGCAGCGGCGCAGCGGGCTTTGCTGCTGCCGAAATGCTGCGGCGGCAGGATTTCGGCGGACAGATCGTCATGTTTGGCGAGGAAACAGATGGGCCGGTGGATCGGCCCAATCTGTCGAAGGATTATCTCGCGGGCAGCGCGCCGGAGGACTGGATTCCGCTGAAGCCGGACAATTTCTATGCGGAGGCTGACATCGATTTGCGGCTCAATACCGGCGTAGCCAAAATTGATCCTGATGCGCGTCGCGTTGTGACGGCCAGCGGAGAGACTGTCGCCTATGATCGTCTGCTGCTGGCCACCGGCGCGGAGCCGCTGCGCTTGCCGGTTCCCGGTGCCGGGCTGCCGCATGTCCACACGCTTCGCTCGCTGGCCGACAGCCGCGCCATTATCAATGCAGCGCAGAGTGCGCGGCGCGCGCTCGTGATTGGCGCGAGTTTCATCGGGCTTGAAGTGGCAGCGGCGCTGCGCGCGCGCGATATCGAGGTTGATGTGGTGGCGCCGGAAAAGCGGCCCATGGAGCGCGTGCTTGGTCCGCAGATGGGTGATTTCGTGCGTGCGCTGCATGAGGAGCACGGCGTGATCTTCCATCTCGAGGACACGGTGGTCAGCATTGATGACCGGAACGCGACCCTCAAAAGCGGAGGTGTTCTGGAGGCCGACGTTGTTGTCGTCGGCATCGGCGTTCGTCCGCGGCTCGCATTGGCCGAAGGCGCTGGTTTGGCGCTGGATCGCGGCGTGATGGTGAATGCGCACCTCGAGACCAGCGCTTCGGGGATTTATGCCGCAGGTGATATCGCGCGCTGGCCTGATCCGTATTCCGGCGAGAACATCCGTGTTGAACACTGGGTGGTCGCCCAGCGCCAGGGACAAACCGCGGCGCGCAATATCCTTGGACAACGCGAGGCGTTCGACGCGGTGCCGTTCTTCTGGAGCCAGCATTATGATGTGCCGATCAACTATGTCGGCCATGCGGAGCAATGGGACGAGATCGTCGTCGATGGAGACATCAACGCCAGGGATTCTCTGCTTCGATACAAGCACAAGGGCAGGGTGCTGGCCGTCGCATCCATCTATCGCGACGTTGCAAACCTGCAAGCGGAACTCGCAATGGAGCGGGGCGCCGCTGTCTGACGGCCGCGACATGCTCTCGTGATCCGACAGCGGCGATCAAACCTTCGCCAACGCGATAAAGCTTTTTCAGTAGTCAACGATTCCGCGGATCAGGTGGGGCGGCATCAAATGCGGCCTCGCTGTCGGTTGCGCCTGACAAAATCCCTGAATTCTGGCGGGTGCCGCCCGCGCTCGCGACGGGTCCGGACAGCAGGGGGCCACTCCGCCGGGAGCGTGGGCTTGATTCCATTGCCCCCGGCGGCCGGGCCCAAAGGCTGCAGTACAAGCCAAAAACCGCCCTCAGAACGCTCGGCGGCACACGATTTCTATGGAAATCCCCGGCAAAAAGCCCACAAAGCTGTGCAAACGGCTGACCGAAAGCCCTTTTTGGTGGAATTATCAATAGTGTGTTCTGACTCGAATCAAAGGGAGTAGTTATGGCAGTCCAAATGACGAAATCGCAGCTGATTGAGAAGATCGCTGCAGAGACCGAAATTTCCAAGAAGGAAGTTAAGGGCGTTCTCGAGACGCTTGCGACGGTCGGATACAAAGAGCTCAAGAAGTCTGGCGTCTTCCTGGTTCCCGGTTTTGCGAAGTTCGTTGTTATCAAGAAGCCTGCAACCAAGGCCCGCAAGGGAACCAATCCCTTCACCGGCGAGGCCATGACCTTCAAGGCAAAGCCTGCACGAAAGATCGTCAGGGCTCGCCCGGTCAAAGCTGCCAAGGACGCAGTGTAACCTTACAAAGCCCCTTCGGGGGCTTCTTTGTTTGCAGCACGAGATGACGGGATCCGCACGCGACGACGCGGCGGATCTCAGCCGCCACCACCGATCGCTTCATCGAGAGCGCGTCTGAAGGATCGCGTCGGGAGGAGCGTAACCCCTCCGTTGTTTCATCGATCAGCGCACGCTCTCTTGTCGCTAGGCGGGCTATCGTCTCGGCGTGACGGGCGGTTTGCACTGACCGCTTGCGTCATGGCGGTCTGTTTTCTAGGTTGTGGCCTCATTGCAACCGTCGGTGCATCCATGAGACCGCGATTGGCTGATGTGGCCCGCATGGCAGGCGTGGATATCTCCACGGCGTCCCGCGTGCTTCGTGGCGAGACAAATCAGCGTATTCGCGATGAAACCCGCGAGCGCATTCTAAAGAGCGCGCGCACTCTGGACTATTCGCCGAATACGCTCGCGCAGGGATTGCGAACGTCGCGCAGCCAGACCCTCGGCCTGATCGTTCCGCAGCTCGACAACCCGGTATTTGCGTCTGCTATTCGCGGCGCAGAGAAATCATCTGCCCGACACGGTTATTCGCTGCTGATTGCGCATCGCGAGTCGGGAGCGACCGATGCGGTCTATCATCGGTTGTCACACGGCAACCGCGCCGATGGATTGCTGGTTGCCAGCCTCGACGACGATCGACTGCTGCGTGAAGAACTGGAATCCACTCACGCTCCATTCGTGTTGCTTAACCGGCAGCTGCCAGGCACTCCCTATTGTGTCGTGCTGGACAGCCGCGCCGCTGCGGCGATTGCCGTCGATCATCTGGCGCAGCTGGGACACAGGCGAATTGCGCATCTGGCAGGCCGGCCCGGTGGGTTCAATGCCGGCGAGCGTCTGGCGGGATATCGCGACGGCCTCAAGCGTCACCGCATTCCCTTTGATCCCAAGCTGGTCGCCGTCGCAGGGTACACTGCGGAGGGTGGTGCGGACGCGATGCGTAGTCTGCTCGCTCAGAAGCCGACAGCAGTTCTGGGCGCGACGCTGGTGACGGCGGCGGGTGCAATGGCCGTCTTGCATGAGGCCGGTTTGCAAATTCCGCGCGACGTTTCGGTGGTGGGACTGCATGACGCGCCGGTCGCGACAATGCTCTATCCCCAGCTGACGTCGGTGAAGATGCCGACCGAACTCATGGGCGAAATTGCTTCTGATCTCCTGATCGATCTCCTGAACGGCGGTGCGCCGCAACCTGTCGCGCCATTGGCGCCAGACGGTCTTGTCGTTCGCGCCTCCACAGGCCCAGCTCCGCGATAAATTTTAACTTGACCCACGCGGAAGTTTGTACGACGTTTGAACAAACGATTGCGCAAACCATTTGTTCAATCACGGAAATTGACGCGATCAGGGAGGACGTTGAGTGAGCGTGGCGAATTTGGCCTCTGGGCAGGGGCTGTCATGACCGCAACCACCATCGCTGCAATTCGCGATAACGATCGCGTCGATGCGGATCTTGCGTCTGCTTTTGGCGCCATCGTTGGTCAAGCCAATGTTCTGACGTCCTTCGATCAGAGACTCGGCTATTCGAGGGATCGTCTGCCGTTTGCCGTTTTCCGCGAGCGGGCAGGAGAAATTGCAGGCACCGTTCCTCGCCTGGTCGTGCGTCCAGCGAACCAGGATGAGATCGTTCGCATCGTTCAGCTTGCAAAGGCGCGCAACGTTCCGGTTATTCCATACGGGAACGGTTCCGGTGTGCTCGGCGGAGCGATTCCGCTCGGCGGCGAGATCATGGTGGACACGCGCCGGCTCGACAAGATTGTCTCCATCAATCCGACCGACGCGGTTGTCACGGTGCAGGCCGGCATGAATGGCGCTGATTTCGAGCAGCAGCTTAACGAAGCCGGATACACCAGCGGACATCTGCCGCAGTCCATCGAAATATCGACCGTCGGCGGTTGGCTTGCCTGCCGTGGCGGCGGACAGTTGAGCAGCCGTTATGGAAAGATCGAGGACATCGTCGTCGGCCTCAAGGCCGTGCTGCCGGACGGCACGCCCCTCGACGTGCGGCCTGTTGCGCGACGCTCGGTCGGTCCGTCCATCCGTGACCTGATGATCGGGAGTGAAGGCACTCTCGGAATCATCACTGAAGCGACGCTGCGTATCTTCAAGAAACCCGCCGTGGAGCGCGGTGTCGTGCTTGCATTCCCGTCATTGCAGGCAGCTCTGGATAGCGCGCGTCTGATCATGCAGGCCGAACTGCGCCCGACGATCGTGCGGCTCTATGATCGCGTGGAGAGCGACGAGCGCACTAAGGATATCGCACTGTTCAAGACCAAGCCGTTTCTTGCGGTGCTCCAGTTTTGCGGCAGCGAGCCCATGGTCACGGCCGAGCAGGGCATGGCGCTTGAAATCGCCGCCGCTCAGGGCGGTGAGGTCGGCCCTGACGGTCCTTATGAGCACTGGAAGCAGAACCGCTACGTAGCCTATTCGCAGAAATGGCATGACGCGGGCTACTTCAACGACACCATTGAGGTGACCGGTAACTGGTCGGCGATTCCTGCGATGTATGACGCCATCGGCAACGCCGTGCGCGCGATTTATCCGGGGATACATTTCGGCGCGCACTGGTCGCATGTTTATCCCGAAGGCGCCTGCCAGTACATGACGGTGCGGTTGCCTCCGATGCCGGATGATCAGGCGCTGCCTATTCACCAGAAGCTTTGGGATGCCGTGCAGCAGCTAACACTCGATCATGGCGGTTCGATTGCGCATCACCACGGCGCCGGCCTGTTCCGCAATCCGTGGATGAAGCGCGAACTTGGCGCTGGCCTCGTGGTCCTGCAATCGATCAAAGATGCGCTCGATCCGGGCAATCTGTTCAATCCCGGCAAGATCGGGCTGCGCGCCGGTGCGAATGCGAAAGACATTCGTCGTGATTGACATGGCGTACATCCGTGCTGCTGCAGGGGAGGACGCCCACTATGGCAGCGTCTGATCCTCTTCTGGTGGGAATTGATCTTGGCGCGGGTTCGCTCAAGATCAGCATTATCAAGGCCGATGGCTCGCTGGTCAGCGAGGCGTCGGCATCTGTTGCGACATCATCGCCGCATCCCGGCTGGAGCGAGCAAAACCCGGACGATTGGTGGCTTGCAGCCTGCGATGCATTGCGCCGCGGCCTCAAGGCATCCGGCCGGCCAGCTTCAGATATCGCAGCGATTTCGTTTTCCGCCGGCGCCCACACGCAGGTGCTGGAGGATGCCGACGGCCATGTGATACGTCCGGCCATTCTCTGGAACGATCAGCGCAGCCGGGAGGAGACACAGCAACTTCGCGACAGGGCTGACGCGCGCATTCTCGAAATCGGGGCGAACCGCGCCAATCCGACCTGGACGCTGCCGCAGATGCTGTGGCTGCGTAACCAAGAACCGGAAGCGTTTGCACGCGTGAAGCGGCTTTACGTCGCCAAGGACTGGCTGCGCGCGCAATTCACCGGCACCTGGGAAATCGACACCATCGATGCGCTCGGCACCCTGATGCTGGATGCGCAGACCGGCGAGTGGTCCAAGGAACTATGCGACATGATCGGCTGGCCGATGGCCACGCTACCGCCGATCGTGAAGCCGAGCACCGTCGTCGGCAAGGTGACTGCGCGAGCCGCGCAAGCCACGGGTCTGGCGGAAGGCACTCCGGTGGTTTGCGGCACGTCGGACACCGCCGCCGAGACCTTCGGTGCCGGCATGGTACGTGAAGGCATCGGCGTTGTGAAACTCGCGACAGCGGCAACAGTGAATGTGCTGTCGCCCAGGGCGAGGCCCGACTTTTCGCTGATCAACTATTACCATGTCGTGCCGGATCACTGGTACGTTATCGCTGCCACCAATTCCTGCGCATCGGCGCACAAATGGCTGCGCGATACGTTCTTCCGCCGCGAAGGTGAAGACGGCAGCGCGGTCTTCGACGCCATGGATGCGCGTGCTGCAATGGTGCGTCCCGGTTCGGAAGGATTGTTCTTCCATCCCTATCTCAACGGCGAACGAAGCCCCTATTGGGACCCGCTGCTGCGCGCGGATTTTGTTGGAGCGGGCTTCAATCACGGCGGCGGTCACTTCGTCCGTGCGCTCTATGAGGGCGTCGCTTACTCGCTGCGGGATTGTCTTGAGGTTATGAAGTCCAAGGAACTTGGCTTCGCGACCGCGCGCCTGACAGGTGGAGGCGCGCGCAGCGCGCTTTGGCGTCAGATCGTTGCTGACGTGCTGAACATCACCGTCGAACTTCCTGCCGTCGCGGACGCATCATACGGAGCCGCATTGCTCGCGGGCGTCGGCATTGGCGTCTTCAAGGACGAACGTGCGGCAGCGGAAGTGGTCCAGATCGTGTCGCGGGCGACGCCGGATCCGGTGCGCGCTGCTGTCTACGATCAGGGTTTCCCGATTTACCGCGATATTCAGAAGGCGCTCGCGCCGATCAATCATCGCATCCACGATTTCGTGGCCGGCCAGAATAAGTGATCTATGTCAGAGATTAGACTCGAAAAAGTTCGCAAGGCGTATGGTCCGGTGGTCGCCGTTCATGGCGTCGATCTGACGATTCGTGACGGCGAATTTGTAGTGTTCCTGGGCCCTTCGGGTTGCGGAAAGTCCACGACGCTGCGGATGCTGGCGGGTCTTGAGGAAATTACCTCCGGCAAGATCTTCATCGGCGACCGCGATGTTACCGCGCTGGAGCCGAAGGATCGCAACATCGCGATGGTGTTCCAGAATTACGCGCTCTATCCGCACAAGACGATTTACGAAAATCTCGCGTTCGGTTTGCGGATGCGGAAGATGGACCCGGCGCAAATTGACATGCGCGTCCAGCGCGCCGCAAAGATGCTCGGCCTCGATGAATATCTGAAGCGCAAGCCGAAGCAGCTTTCAGGTGGCCAGATGCAGCGCGTCGCACTCGGCCGTGCTCTCGTGCGCGAACCGGAAGTGTTCCTGCTCGATGAGCCGCTCTCCAACCTGGACGCCAAGCTGCGCGTGCGCATGCGCGAGGAAATCGCCCGCCTGCATCAGGAAGTCGGCACCAGCATGGTGTACGTGACCCATGATCAGGTCGAGGCGATGACGCTCGCCAATCGCATCGTGATCATGCGCGACGGGCATGTGCAGCAAGTGGGTGCGCCGCTCGAAGTCTACGACCGTCCGGTCAATCTGTTCGTGGCCGGGTTCATCGGATCGCCTGAAATGAATCTGGTCGAGGGGCGCGCCTCGAATGGCACATTTGAAAGCGGTGCAATGCGGGTCGCACTCCCCGCGGAGTATCAGGCCGTCAATGAAGACATCGTTCTAGGAATCCGGCCGGAGCATATCGGCCTCGGCGAAGGGCCGGATTCTCTGACCTTTGAGGTCGGCGTCATCGAGCAACTCGGCGCGCAGACCCTTAGCATCGGTGAGGTGAGCGGTGTGCGTCTGCGTATTCTCACCGACCGCGTCGATAACTGGAAGTTCGGCCAGCGAATTCCCGTCCGGCTTCAGGCCGGGCGGCTCCATCTGTTCTCGAAAGCAACGGGACAGCGACTCTAAGTTACCAAGAAACCAGAACGAACATTCACACCAGTGAATTTGCCATGGGAGACAACGTAATGTCTAAGAACGGGAAATCGAATATCGACCGCCGCACGCTCATCAAGGGCGCCGGAGCGGTTGGCGCAGGGATTGCGGCGGGTACGCTTGGCGCGCCTGCTGTGTGGGGGCAGGGCAAGAAGACCATCCGTTTCCTCAACACTGAAACGTCCATCGACAGCATCCGCGCGCTGAAGGTCGCGTGTGCCGAGTATGAGCGGATGACGGGCACCCAGGTCATCGTCGACTCCGTGCCGCTCGACGATGCTTTTACAAAGGTGACCACCTCACTGCGCGGCGGTCAGCCTTACGACATCGCGACATTTGCCTTCGTGGGTCACGTTCTGCTGCTTCAGGCAGAAGGGCATTTGATGCCGCTGACCGAACTGACCAGCAAGCATAAATGGGGACCGAAGATTCTCTTCCCCATCAAGGGCGAAACCTACTGGTATCCCTACGACTACAACCTGGCGTGGATCTACTACCGCAAGGATCTCTACGAAAAGAAGGGCCTGAGCGTTCCCAAGACCTGGGCCGACATGCTCAAGAACTCGCAGGCGCTCAACGAGGATGGCCGCTCCGGCGCGCTGTTCCCGATCGGCAGCAACGGCGCGACCAACTGGCTCTCGCCGGGCTTCATGTGGGCCGAGGGGGTCAAGCTGTTCGACGACAAATGGAATGTCGCCATCGACAACGCGGCGAACGCTCCGAAGGTCGCGGCCTATCTCGATTTCTTCGCGGATCTCTACAAGACGATGCCGTCAGGCACCAGCCAGGCCAGCTTCGGCGAAGTTCTGTCGAACTTCTCCTCCGACAAGGTCGGGCACACCGCTTATGCCGGGCGCATCATCGAGGCGCTTGAGCGCACCTCACCGGCGCTCGCGACCAAGTACGGAATCATGCCGTACATGGACAGCCAGGGTAAGGCGAAGGCGGTCAACCACGGCTATGACGGCTGGGTGGTGTTGAAGACACCGAACTCCAGCGAGTCGATGAAGTTCATGAAGTGGTTCACCGAGAACCAGTACATCAACTTCCTGCACACGGCGCCGTTGCACTTCCAGCCGCCGCGCCTCGACGTCTACGAGGACGCGCGCTGGCGCGCTCACCCGCTGATCGAGAAGCACAAGGACGCGGTGGAGACCATGAAGGGCTTCATCGTCGACAAGTCGATGACCCTTACCTCGGTCGATACCGAGGGACCGGCGCCCGATCTGCGTCCTGGCAAGGTCTTCGAGGGCTTTGTCATCCCCGAGATGCTGCAGAACCGCATTCTGAAGAACATGCCGGCGGCTGATTGCGTCAAGGCGGCAGGCGACAAGATGCGCAAGCTCACGGCATAAGAAACGCGTGTGCCAACTGCCCGGCCGGATGCTCCCGGCCGGGCTTTTCCCGGAAAGACGAACTTGAGTTCGAAATCGACGATATACACCTTTCTGGTGATCGGACTTCTCGTGACGCTCGTCCTGATCGTCGCGCCGGTGGCCTATGCCATCAGTCTGAGTTTCTACAAGCTTGACTCGTTTGTCGGTGAAGCCAAGTGGGTCGGCTTCGACAACTACATCGCGATTATGCAGTTGCCGGAATTCTGGAGCGCGCTCTGGAATGGCGTTGTTTATTCAGCCGGGTCGATCGTGCTTCAGGTGGTGCTCGGCATCGGCTTCGCGCTGATCCTGAACGAGACATTCCCGGGCCGTAATTTCGTGCGCGGACTGTCCATCCTGCCGTATCTGCTGCCGACAGTCGTCGTCATTCTGACGTTCAAGTGGATGGTGGACGGCAGCATCGGCATCATCACCAAAGCCATCGCAGCCATGGGACTGCCGCCGGTGAACTGGTTCGAGAGTTCCGGTGCGGCGATGACGTCGGTCATCCTTGTCAGCGTCTGGATGTGGACGCCGTTTGTCACGACCTGTTTCCTCGCAGCATTGCAGACTGTTCCCACGTCGCTTTACGAGGCCGCGCGGGTGGACGGCACCACGGCTGTTCAGCGGTTCTTCCACATCACGCTGCCGATGTTGAAGCCGATCCTGACCGTGGTCGTTCTGCTTCGCGCGATCTGGATGTTCAACAAGTTCGACGTGATTTGGCTTCTGACTCGTGGCGGCCCGGTCGGATCAACCGAGCACCTGGCCATCCTGTCCTATCGTCACGCATTCAGCCTGTTCGACATCGGTGGGGGCGCGGCGATTGCGACGATTTCCTTCGCGATCCTGTCGGTGGCCGTGTTCTTCTACTTCCGCATCTTCCCGCTGGAGGACGATTAATGGCCGCTGTCAAATCGCTGCCCGCCCGGCTGAGCCTCTACGGCGCCGCGATCGTCATCGCGATCTATTCGGCGTTCCCGATCTACTGGATGTTCATTTCCAGTCTGCGTGAGCCGACGAGCCTGCTCAGCACCGTCTCGCTGATGCCGGGTCCGTTCACGCTGGAATACTATCGCAACCTGCTCGAACTGACCGACTACCCGACGCATTTCATGAACAGCGTCATTGTCGCTGTGGTCACGGTCGTTGTGACCATGATTTTTTCGATCATGATCGCCTACGCCGTGACGCGCCAGCGCATCCGCGGCAAGAAGCTGATCGTCGGCGCGATGCTGTACGCCTACATGTTCCCGCCGTTGCTGATCGCGATCCCGATGTTCACGATCTTTGCGCGCCTCGGCCTCAGCGACACGTTGGTTGGCCTGATCGCGTCGCATTTGACGCTGACGCTGCCGCTTGGCGTCTGGTTCCTGTGGGGCTTCTTCAAGGGTATGCCGTTCGAGCTGGAAGAAGCTGCGATGGTCGATGGCTGCACGCGGCTTGGCGCGTTCCTGCGCGTCGTGCTGCCGTTGTCATTGCCGGGGTTGATCACGGTGGCGATCTTCTCGTTCCTGCTGTCGTGGACCGACTACACATTCGCACTGATCATGATCGGCAGTGATGCCAACAAGACGTTGCCGGTGGGACTTGCGTCGATGGTCGGGTCGTTCGATCTGCGCTGGGGTGAGATCATGGCAGGATCGACGCTGATCGCGCTGCCCCTGTTCGCTGCGTTTGCGCTGCTGACGCAATATTTTATCCAAGGCCTCGGTGCTGGCGCTGTAAAGGGTTAATCATGGATCTCGGGTTGAAGGGCAAGGCTGCGTTGGTGACCGGCGCAGCGAGGGGCATCGGCAAGGCTGAGGCGTTGGCTCTGGCGGCCGAGGGATGTTCCATTGCCATCAACGACATTGATCGCGAGGCGGCGGAAGCCACAGTGGCCGAATTGATCGCTGCGGGCACGAAGGCAGTCGTTGCTATTGGTGACGTCTCGGAAGAAGCGGGTGCGGAAGCCGTTGTCCGTGAAGCACATCGCGGGCTTGGGCATCTCGATATTCTGGTGAACAACGCCGGCGCGGGCGGTCGGCACCTCGGCAGTCTTGCCGAGAACATGTCGCTCGACGATTGGGACATCATCGTCCGGACACATCTGCGCAGCACATTCCTTTGCAGCAAGTATGCCGTCCCGTTGATGCGCGAACGCGGCTTCGGACGGATCGTGAATACCTCGTCGATGAACGTCACAGGCGGCGGAAGGCCCGGCGTCACCAACTATTCCGCCGCGAAGGCGGGCGTTATCGGTTTTACGCGAACCCTGGCCAAGGAAGTTGGCAGCGCCGGGATTACTGTGAATGCCATTGCACCGGGCTATGTCGAGACCGCGCTGATCGCCGGCTTCTCCGCCGAGAAGCGCGCGGTTATCGCCGGACAAAATCCGCTCGGCCGGTTTTGCCAGCCTGAAGAGGTGGGTTCGCTGATCGCATTTCTGTGCTCCACTCAGGCCGCGTTCATCAACGGTGCGCTGATCTGCATGGATGGAGGCAAGCGCGACTTCTTCTGGGGTGATCAATGACCATTCGAGCTTTCGGCGGCCCGCATCGCTACGTTCAGGGTCCGGGCGCGCTGAGCGAACTTGCGGCGCTGGTTCCGCTTTACGGCCGGCGTCCGTTTGTCGTGGCCGACGTGGCTGTTGCCGGGCTACGGGACCAGCTCACCGCATTGCTCCAGCCACACGTCGATGGTCTGGAGTTCGCAGAGTTCTCGGGCGAATGTTCCGTGAACCAGATCGATACGATGACCGCCAAGGCCCGGGCTGCAAACAGCGACGTCGTCATTGCGATTGGCGGCGGCAAGGCCATCGATACCGCGAAGGGCGTTCGCATTCTGCGTGGCGGAGCAATCATCGTGGTGCCGACAGTGGCCTCGAACGACGCACCCACCAGTCGGCTAGTGATTGTGTATACCGACGATCATGTCCTGAAAGAAGTCCGGCTGATGCCGACGAATCCGGATGCTGTCGTCGTGGATACGTCGATTATCGCGCGTGCGCCGCGCCGGTTCTTCGTTGCCGGGATCGGCGACGCGCTTTCGAAGAAATTCGAGGCGGAACAATGCTTCAATTCCGGTGGCATGAATTTCTACAAGGCGCGCCCGGCCGGACTTGCGGTTTCGATTGCCGATCAATGCTATCAGGTGATCCGGCGGGACGCGATATCGTCCCTCGCGGCAGTCGACCGCAGGGAGCCCGATGCTGCGTTCGAGAACATTGTCGAGGCGACGATCCTGCTCAGTGGCCTCGGCTTCGAAAGCGGCGGCTTGTCGATCGCGCACTCGCTTACACGTGGCTTTTCCGCTCTTCCTTCGCTCAATGGATCGCTTCACGGAGAGCAGGTGGCATTCGGCCTGCTCACGCAACTCTGTCTTGAGCAGAGGTCCGCTGCCTTTCTGACGGATATGGTTGCGTTCTACCGCGCGGTCGGTTTGCCGACGAGCTTGAACGACCTCGGGTTCTCCGGCGATATCCAGCAAGGCATTCGAACCATTGCCCAGCGTTCTGTCGCCGAAGCGCCATATCTCAAGCAGTTTGTCGGGACTGTGACCGAGGACACTCTCGTAGCCGCGCTTACGCAGGCGGATAATCTTGCAAAGGCAAGGTGAGAGCCGCGCCAACGTGCAGCTCTTAAAACGTTTCCAATTATTTCAGTGATAGCGGGCTCCTCAGGAGCCTCTCTGCACAGCGGCCTGTGAGCCCGCTTTCTTTTCCTTGCGTTCCTGGCGCCAGTTCTCAAATCGCTGAACGATGACGAAGAACGTCGGAACGAAAAGCACCGCCAGGCAGGTCGAGGCGATCATTCCACTGAACACGGTAATGCCGATTGACTTGCGTGCGCTGGCGCCAGCGCCGCTGGCAAAGACGAGAGGCGCTACGCCAAGAATGAAGGCGAACGATGTCATCAGGATCGGCCGGAATCGGGCTCTCGCAGCCTCCACGGCGGATTCCAGCAACGGTTTCCTGTCGCGGACGTGGAGTTCAAGTGCCACTTCGACGATGAGGATAGCGTTCTTGGCTGACAGGGCGACCAGCAGGATCAATCCGATCTGCGTATAGAGATTGTTCTCGATTCTCAGCCCTGTCAGGACAGCCATCGGGCCGAGCAAGGACAGTGGTACAGCCAGAATGACTGCGATCGGCGCATACCAGCTTTCATATTGCCCGGCCAACACCAGATAGACGAGCAGCAACGCGAGGCCGAAGACGTAGTAGATCTGGCCGCCGACGGCCTTCTCCTGATACGACATCGCCGTCCATTCGTAACCCGTGCCCGGCGGCAAGGTTTTCTCGGCGACTTTTTCCATCAGCGCCATGGATTGGCCGGAGCTGTAACCCTGAGCGGGCAATCCGATGACGGTCGCTGATGGGTAGAGATTATACAGGCTGATGAGCGAAGGGCCGACCGCCGGCGTAATGGTCGCAATTGTGCCAAGCGGGATCATGGCGCCTTGCTGGTTTCGCACGGTCAGGTTTGCGATGTCCTTCGTCGTCAGGCGAAATTGCGAATCCGCCTGAGCATAGACCTGAAAGGTGCGGCCGAACTTGTTGAACTGGTTGACGTAGGACGAACCAAGGTAGGATGCCAGTGTTGAGAACACCTGATCTGTTGTGACATGCAGCGTCTGGGTCTTGATCCGGTCGATT
This sequence comes from Afipia birgiae 34632, assembly GCF_000308295.2. Classification (GTDB taxonomy): domain Bacteria; phylum Pseudomonadota; class Alphaproteobacteria; order Rhizobiales; family Xanthobacteraceae; genus Afipia; species Afipia birgiae. Next base: position 380,356 of record NZ_HG326654.1, on the reverse strand, counting down.
TCGATGTCGAACTGCGGCACCATGGCACGGAACGGGGAACTGACGCGCTGCAAGGCGCTCTGCGTTTCGGCATTGGCCACGACTGCCTGAGTTATGGCCTGTAACTTTCCGAAATCGGAGTTTCCATCACGCAGTTCGACCTGCATGGCGAAGCCGGCGGCATTGCCAATGCCCTGGATCGGCGGCGGTGGAAGCACGAAAATCTGTGCTTCCGGAATGGCTTCGAGTTTCTTGTTCAGCCCAACCACGAGCGAACGCAGATCTTCCCCGGCGCCTCGTTCATCCCAGTCCTTCAACATGAGATAGGAGACGCCCGCATTGGCGAGACTTGAACTGTTATCAAGTGCTGATATCCCGGCGATGCTGATCACCTGGGAAACACCGGGCGTGTTGCTTGATATCTCGGTGACCCGATCCAGAACGCGCTGTGTGCGATCGAGTGATGCGCCATCCGGCAGTTGAACCGCGGCCAACAGATAGCCCTGATCCTCAATGGGAATGAAGCCTGTCGGCACCCGAGACAGGCCGTAGCCGCCGATGCCGATCAGGACTAGCGCAAGAATGACAGACAGATTGCTGTGCGCCACCATACGTTCGATCAGGGCAGCGTACCACCTCTCGACCCGATCGTAGATCGCATTGAAGCCGCGGTAAAACCAGTTGCGTTGCTCCGGCGGAACAGGACGCCGGAGCCACAGCGCACACTGCGTTGGCTTCAAGGTCGCGGCGTTGATCGCGCTGATAAGAGCAGTTGCGGCGATCACAAGGGCGAACTGCGCATAGATGCGTCCGGTCAGTCCGGGCAGAAATGCGGCGGGCAGGAATACCGATACCAGAACCAGCGTGATTCCTATGATCGGAGCGAACAACTGGTCCATCGCCTTGATTGCCGCGTCATGGCCGGACATGCCCTGCTCGATGTTGTGGGCGGCGCCCTCGACGACGACAATCGCGTCATCGACCACGATTCCGATGGCGAGAACGATCGCAAACAGCGTCGACAGATTGATGGTGAAACCGAGCGCGGCCATTGCGGCGAATGCGCCAATAATTGTGACAGGTACGGTGGTTGCGGGAACCAGCATGGCGCGCCAGTCCTGCAGAAACACAAGAATTACGATCAGAACCAGAAACCCCGCCTCGATCAGCGTTTTGTACACCTCATGGATCGAGGCCGACACGAACTTGGTGGTGTCGAACGGAACGTCGAATTTCATGTCTTGCGGAAACCCGCGTGCCAGATCATCCATCTTCTTCTTGACGGCCTGCTGGACTTGCAGTGCGTTCGCGCCGGGCGACTGGAAGACACCGATGCCGATGGCCGGCTTCCCGTCGAGCGAAAACATCTGGCTATAGGTCTGGGCGCCGAGTTCAACGCGCCCGACGTCGCGAACGCGGACGACGTCGCCGGTGTTACCGGTTTTGACGATCACATTCTCAAACTCGCTGACGTCTTCGAGCCGACCGTTGATGTTGAGAGTGTACTGGAATGCCTGTTCGGGCGGCGTTGGCGGCATCCCGATCTGGCCGGCGGTGACTTGCTGGCTCTGCTGCTGGATCGCCTGAATGACATCCTGAGGCATGAGTGCCAGCGCCTGCAGCCTGTTTGGATCAAGCCAGACTCGCATCGAGTACTGACCGGCTCCGAACACGGTCACGTTGCCGACCCCCGGAAGGCGCGACAACTCGTCCCGAATGTTGATAGTGGCGTAGTTGCTCAGAAAAAGGCTGTCGTGTGTCGCGTTTGGAGAGGTCAGTGTCACAAACGACAGGATTGCCGTGGACCTCTTCTGGACCGTGACACCTTGTGTCTGCACCGATTGGGGCAGGGACGACAGGGCGCTGGAGACCCGGTTCTGAACCAGCACCTGCGCGAAATTCAGGTCGGTTCCGATCGTGAAGGTCACCGTGAGCGAGTAGGTTCCGTCGGCGGCACTGTAGGACTGCATGTAGAGCATGCCTTCGACGCCGTTCACCTGCTGCTCGATCGGCAGGGCGACGGTATCAATGACAGTCTTTGCACTGGCGCCGGGATAGCGGGTCGTGACCTGTACGGTCGGAGGGACCACATCGGGGTACTGCGCAACGGCAAGGCCAAGCAACGCCACGCCGCCGATCAGGACCATCAAGATCGCGATGACGTTCGAAAGAACTGGCCGCTCGATGAAGAATTTCGAGATCATGGCCTTGTCCTATTTCTCAGCTGCGCGAGGTTGCCCGATTTTCTGAAGCTGCGGATCGACCTTTTGGCCGGGGATCGCACGCAGCAGGCCGGCGATCACAACACGGTCATCAGGCTTTAGCCCGCTCTCGATCACGCGGAGTTCGCCTTCGAGAGGTCCGGTCTGCACTTTGCGTTGTTCGACGATATTTTCGTTATTGACCACGAGGACATATCGGCCAGTCTGATCGCTGCCCAGTGCGACATCGGGAATGAGCAAAGCGTCTTTCTGCTGATCGAGAGGAACACGAACACGTACGAAGTATCCGGGCAACAGGATGCGGTCGGCATTTAACAGGATCCCGCGTACCGCAAGCGTGCCAGTGGATTGATTGATCGTCGGTGCTGCGTAGTCGAGCTTTCCCTGATGCGGATAGTCGCTTTCGGTCTGAAGCCCGACCTCGATCGGCGTTTCCTTGAGGTCTTTCGAAGTGAGGCCTTTCTCAGCCGCCGCCGCGCGTATCCGCAAAACATCCTGTTCATTGACGTTGAAATTTACATAGATCGGATCGAGCTGGACGATGGTCGCAAGCTGGGTTGGCGATGACGCCCCGACGAGTTCGCCGATTGAGACGAGGCGTGCACTGACGACCCCGTCGAACGGCGCGATAACGTTGGTGTAGCTATAGTTGACCGCTGCGATCCTGGTATTGACCTGAGCCTGCTGCAGATTGGCTTGCGCATTGTCCCGTGCGGACGTGGACTGTTCGAGGGTTGCCTGCGACACGACCTGCCGCGTGACCAGATCCGATTGGCGCTTGAAGTCGGACTCAGCCTGTCTCAACGAGGCCTGCGCACCAGCCTCGGCTGCCTGTGCTTGTTCAAGTTTCAGTTTGTAAGTGTCGGGCTCGATCGTGAACAGCGTCGTGCCCTGCTTTACGAAGGCGCCGTCTGTGTAAGAGATCGCCTGGAGAAAACCCTGCACACGGGCCACAAGATCGACGGTGTTGACCGGGGCGGTGTTTCCGGTGGCGATCAAATACCGCGTTATGGTCCGTTGCACCGGCTGCCCGACATCGACCTTGGCCGGTGGGGGAGGGACGAAACTATTTTGTTCGCAGGCAGTTAGCGCGAAGAGCGCGAATATGGCTAGAAGGGCACGGGGAACTGTGCGTGCTGTGCACCCAACAATGGCGGCGCGTGCGGTGCGTAATGTTGGACACGTAGGCTTCATTCAGATGCCTCGTCTCGTGATGTTTTAGCGGAATCTTGCGCGGGTCAAAAAAGCGTCCGCCATCTGAAAATAACAACAATCCGCTTGCGGTGGAACTTAAAAGCGAAAATGATACGGGTAACGAAGATTACTAGATCAATTTTTTCAGTTTTATTTTAGTTGGCGCGACGAATTCGGCAACAACAATAGGGAATTTTTCAGATGATCAACACGGTGAAACGTGTTGTGGCGTTGTGGGCGCTGGCGGCGGCGGTCCTTCTCACGATCGCAATGCCGGCCGCCTCCCAACAGCCCACCGATGAACAGCGTAATGCCATCCGCTCTGCGTGCCGGGCGGATTATGAGGCGAATTGCGCCAGTGTCCCACCGGGCGGCGCGGCTTCACTGCAGTGCTTGCAGAAAAACACGTCGAAGCTTTCCGGGGCCTGCAAGCAGGCCGTGAATGCCATCGAGTCGCCCGCCGCCGCGCCCAAGGCGGAGTCTGCACCAACGCCTGCGGCTTCCGCACCAGCGAAAGCCGCCGCACCGGCCGCGGCTCCCAAAGCGGCCGCCGCCACGCCGGCAAAGCCAACAGATGCGCAGACCGCTGCAATACGCAGTGCCTGCCGTTCCGACTACCAGAAGAATTGCGCGAGCGTGCCGCCGGGCGGCGCGGCGTCGTTGCAGTGTCTGCAGAAGAGCATGTCGAAGCTCTCGCCGAGTTGCCAGAAGGCGGTCACTGCGGCTGGCGGCGGCGGAGCAGCGCCAGCTGCTGGAAGCACTCCGGCTGCGACGGCTGCTCCCGCGGGCGCAGCAGCCACCGCACCGGCGCCGGCGCTGATGTTACGGCCCATGCGTCCTCGTGAAGAGCTTTTCGTTTTGAGATCGGCATGCGGCGGGGATGTCCGCACGCTTTGTGGCGGTGTTGCGCCTGGCGGCGGCCGTATCGTGCAATGCCTGGCCGTGCGAGCGGCTGACCTTTCGCCTGCCTGCAAGGACGTTCTCGCTCAGTTCGCTGCGCAGTAATTGCTTCCTTGGAGGTTCCGCTACGCTTGAAGTGCAGGCTGCTATTCACCGCGAAAAGCCAGAATCAGCTGGACCAGTCGGACGCTTAAGGCAAAGTAACAAACGGACATAACAATCTGATACGCGAAATGCCAACTCAGCTTTGTAAGCTTGTAGAATCCGTCCAGGAAATTGAGAAAGAGAAGGATCACGCCAAAAAGCTCGACCCCGCGCCCAACCAGGCTGTGACGCAAATAGCCGAACAGAAGTATTGCCGGGTCGGTACTGGAGACATGTGCGCCTGCTGATATGATCAATGTCGCGACGATCATCTTTTCGACATGACCAAACATCTCCTTTGAGAGTTGTTCGACATGCTCAGCGTAGAACGTGAGCCATTTGTTTCGGATATCCTGCATGGTCTCTCTCCACGAAAGGCCGGTATCGTGAGCGTAATGCTCGGCACCTTACGGAGCTTGAGTACAACGGCTGCGCAACAAAGAAGCAAGAACCTCGCTAAACCGAAGTGATCTGCTAACAACCGGAAAGGAGGCATACATGACGCGCACCGTCTTGATTGTTGCTCTTCTCGGCTTGTCGGGTTCTGCATATGCACAGGACCTGACGGCCGAGCAGCGCAGCGCATGCATGGGGGACTATGAGAAATTCTGCAAAGGCGTTGCGCCAGGAGGCGGGCGGGTCATAGCCTGCCTGTCCAAGTCCAGCGACAAACTGACCGCTGAATGCAAGAAGGTGTTGACTGCTGCGGAGAAGAAGTAACCGACGATGCTTTCGGATCTGTCCGAGAGATGCGCCAAGATCAACCAGAACATTTTTGGGAGTGAATCATGCGCTCATTCTTTCTCATAATCGTCGCTGTTTTAGCTTTCGGCGGAACGATGACTATCGAAACCACCGATGCCAACGCGGTCGTGTGTGCTCGCGGTGTCTATCGTGCCGGCTGCGCCGGGACTCGCGGAGCGGCCGTCGTCCGCCGTCCAGCGGTGGTTTGCCGCACCGTGTGGGTTAACGGCGCGCGTGTCCGCCGTTGCACATAATCGGACTGTGATATTTAGGCTTCTTCGTACATTGCGGACATGAGGTGCGGCCAGCATTTCCTGGAGTGCAGGCACGCGAATCCGTGTGTTTGTTCTTGACGCGACTGTTGCTATCTTGCTGCGTACCGGATCGGGTAACATCATCCGCTTCAAACGCGCGAACCGCTGGTCGCGCCGATTAACAGGGCATTCTGAGCATGGCTTCAAAACTGACGCTGAAAGATTCCAAACTGTTGCGCGATGCCTGCTTCATCGGCGGCGAATGGGTAGCATCCGATAACGGCGGGACGATCAAGGTCGACAATCCGGCGACCGGCGAGATCGTCGGCAGCGTGCCGAACATGGGGGCTGCCGAGACGAAGCGTGCCATCGAGTTCGCCAATGCCGCGCTGCCGGCCTGGCGAGCGAAGACGGCGAAGGAACGCTCGGCGATCCTGCGCAAGTGGTTCGACCTGATGATGGCCAACCAGGATGACCTTGCGGCGATCATGACTGCCGAGCAGGGCAAGCCCTTGGCGGAAAGCAAGGGCGAGATCGCCTACGCGGGAAGTTTCCTTGAATGGTTCGCCGAGGAAGGCAAGCGCATCTATGGCGACACCATTCCCCCATTTTCCGCAGACCGCCGTATCGTGGTGCTGAAGCAGCCGATCGGGGTTTGCGCTGCAATCACGCCGTGGAATTTCCCTGCTGCAATGATCACGCGCAAGGTGGGACCGGCACTCGCCGCAGGCTGCACGATGGTGGTGAAACCGGCCAGCCAGACGCCGTTGTCGGCATTGGCACTGGCGGTGCTGGCGGAACGTGCAGGTGTGCCGAAAGGCGTGTTTTCGGTGGTGGCCGGATCGGCCTCGGCGATCGGCGGTGAGATGACGTCGAATCCGATCGTGCGCAAGGTGACTTTCACCGGCTCAACCGAGATCGGCAAGAAGTTGATGGAGCAGAGCGCTTCGACCGTGAAGCGGACATCGATGGAGCTGGGCGGCAATGCGCCGTTTATCGTGTTCGACGACGCCGACATCGATGCTGCGGTGAAGGGTGCGATGGCGTCGAAGTACCGCAACGCGGGCCAAACCTGCGTCTGCGTCAATCGTATTCTCGCGCAGGACAAGATTTACGACGCGTTCGTCGAGAAGTTGTTGCAGGCGGTCCGCGGGCTGAAGGTTGGCGACGGCTTTGGCGAGGGCGTTACCATCGGCCCGTTGATCAACATGGCCGCAGTGGAGAAAGTCGAGGAGCACGTCTCCGATGCCACCGCCAAGGGCGCCAAGGTCGCGGTGGGTGGCAAGCGACACGCGCTCGGCCGCACATTCTATGAGCCGACAGTGCTGACCGGCACGACGCCGGACATGCTGATTTTTCGCGAAGAGACGTTTGGTCCGGTTGCGCCGGTCTTCCGGTTCAAGACAGAGGATGAAGCCATACGTTTGGCCAACGACACCGAATTCGGGCTGGCGGCCTATTTCTATGGTCGCGACATCGGCCGGGTGTGGCGCGTCGCCGAGGCGCTTGAATACGGCATGGTCGGAATCAACGAAGGCATCATCTCGACCGAGGTTGCGCCGTTCGGCGGCGTCAAGGAAAGCGGCAACGGCCGCGAGGGCTCCAAGTACGGCATCGAGGACTATCTCGAGATCAAGTACCTCTGCATGGGCGGGATCTAGGCGAGTCGGCGTTTTGCAAGAGGAGCGCCAAGATTCTTTTCGTGCGATAAGGCTGTTTCGATGCGTTGATTCTTGTCCCGTCGACCACATCAGCAGATTTGTCATTGCGGAGAAGCCCTCCGCAGTGACCAAGCCGATGAGAAGTCAATGACAGTTTACAGCGGTCCGGTTTTCGATATGGCGGCGAACCAGTTCGGCGTCATTGCGGACTATCTCGCGATTCCTGCGGATGAGCGTGACAGACTGCTGTTGCCGAAGCGTGCGGTGGTCGTTTCCTGTCCCATTCATCGTGATGACGGATCGACAGCGGTCTTCGAAGGTTACCGCGTCCAGCATCATCTGACGCTCGGCCCCACCAAGGGCGGAACGCGCTTCGCTGCGAGTGTCGATCTCGGCGAGATCGCTGCCCTGGCAATCTGGATGAGCTGGAAGTGCGCGCTCGTAGGGTTGCCTTACGGGGGCGCCAAGGGTGGCATCGGCGTCGATCCTTCAAGCCTGTCCGCACACGAACTGGAATCGCTGTCTCGCCGCTACATGCAGGAGATGATTCCATTTGTCGGGCCTCATATCGATGTGATGGCGCCGGACATGGGGACCAACGAGCAGGTGATGGCTTGGTTCATGGATACGTATTCGATGTATCAGGGCCGTACCGTCACGGAAATTGTGACGGGGAAACCAGTCAGCGCCGGCGGAACACTGGGGCGACGGGAGGCGACAGGGCGCGGCGTCGCTCACCTTGCCAAACGCGTGATGACCGAGCGCTCAATCGGTCTGAACACTGCAACAGCCGTGATTCAGGGCTTCGGCAACGTCGGGTCGATCGCCGCGGCGGAACTGCAGGCAATGGGCGTGACCATTGTTGCAGTCAGCGATCACACCTGTGCGCTGCATCGCCCGGCGGGCCTGAATGTAGCCGACCTGATGAGCCACGTCGCAAAGCACGGCAGTCTTCTTGGCTATTCACAAGAACTGAAATGCGATCCGGTCGCCATGCTGACGCTACCTTGCGATGTTCTGGTGCCGGCCGCCACCGAACGTGTCATCGACGCGAGCATTGCCGGAAAACTGCAATGCAGAATCCTCGCCGAGGGCGCGAATGGCCCCACAACGCCGGATGCAGACCTTGTTCTGGAGAAGCGCCAGGATGAGATCTTCCTGATTCCCGACATTTTATGCAACGCCGGCGGCGTTGTGGTCAGCTACTTCGAATGGGTGCAGGATCTGCAGCAGCTGTTCTGGGAAGAGGAGGAGGTGACGCGACGCGAGTACCAGATACTCAATCGCGCGTTCGATCAAATGGCGGCGCGGGCAAAGCGCGACAAGATTTTCAACCGAACCGCTGCCATGGCGATTGGTGTCGAGCGCGTGCGCGCCGGGAAAATGACTCGGGGACTGTTTCCCTGACAGGGCACACAGTCGCAGGACTCAGCGGTTGTGCTGTTGTTCCCGGCGAACACCGCCCGCTGTTTCTTCGCGTTTCACCTCCGGGAACAGCCACATGGCGAACACCATCACAAACCCGAGAAATGCGACGAGATACTGGATGCGATCGTGACCGAGCGCGTGCTGCATGTAGAACGTTATGGCCGCAACGAGAGCGACCACAAAAGACAGAACTAGTTTTATCTTCACGGGCATTGATTACTCCATTGGCGTTATCGACGGGATGTCACGACAGGATCGCCAGCGCTGAACCGGCGATCTTGGTCAGGGCGGCGAGCGCCAGCACCTGCACGCTGATCAATAAGGATAACTCGACCGTTGTACTGCGTAGCGGCCACCGCCATTCCTCGAACAGCGCCGGCGCAAACAGGAAGATGAGGCCGCTAACGACGATTAGCGTGGTCCATCGCAGTTCAAGATATCCATAGAGCCCGGTCCCGCCGAGCAGAATAATCAGCAGCGCCGCGTTGCCGATGACAAGGAGCGTAACGAACGGAGACTTTGCCGTATCGGGCCGGGCATGGAGAGGGAACAGGCCAGCTATAATGAGGAATGCGATTCCGCAGACGGTCGCAAACCCCGCAAACCAGATCAGCGCTAGCCAGTTCGGTTCAATCGCGCTCATACCCATCTCCGTTCAGTTTCGGCTGCAGCTATTCGGCAGGCGTTGCGAACCCCGTGCCTTGAGCTGCTACTTCCGGCTTTGGCGTCCGCGAAGTCTTGCGCATATTTTTGCGGATGTAACGGGTGTCGTAGCCATTGAAGAGGTGGCCGATCAGCCCGCGGTCGAGATCTGAGGTGCCGAACAGCCAGTCCATGACGGGGAAGGTCAGATTCATGTTTCGCTCCATCATGATCGACTGGTTGTGATGGGCCGTATGATGACGCCGGATGGTATTGACGAAGGGCATGTTGCGCACAAACCAGTTCTCATCGACGTGACAGCAGAAGTGCATGAACTCGTAGATGAGGTACATTGATGTCGTGGTGCAGATCAGCAGCCAGCCGACATTCGGCGATATGAGCCAGCCCAGCACCAGTGCGGGCGGGATCGACATCAATGTAAATGTAACAAGAGCGTAAGGGGGGAAAAACGTGACGCGCCAGTCATTGTGATCGGCGAAGCGCATCTCTTCCTCGGTGAAGAACTGGTGATGCATCAGCGTGTGCCGGTTGTAGATCGCGCGAAATGCCTTGATCTGCGACGGACGATGCATGACGAAGCGGTGAATCCACCACTCGAAGAAGTTCGCCGCCAGGAATGTCACGGGAACGATCAGGAATTCCCACCAGCGGGCGTGGCTGATGTTGGCAACATAGACCGAGAGGGCGGTGAACCCGATCACGTAAATGACGAAGGCGTGCAGCCACCCGTTATACCAGCCCGCAATACGGTCTCTGTAGGTCGCCCGGTATTTTCGCTGCCGGTCCGTCATTGGGCTGGAGGTCAATTCCATGGCGCCTTCTCCTTGTTTCCGGGGCGGTCGAAGCCAAATTCGGCCATTTGTCATCTGACATATCACCAATCTATTAGTTGCGCAATCATCTGCTGCAAGATGACGCTGCCTGCAAAAATCGCTTGCTGAAATGTTTCTGATATATTTATGGTATGGCAAGAGCGCACGGCAGATGCGCTGGTAGATCATGGGAGGACATCAGATGAAGCTCACCCGCCGCGCGTTTTCCAAGTTAGCCGGTACAGGCGCTGCCGTTGTTGCTGCGCCGCAACTGTTTGCCCCAGCCATTGCTCAAGACAAGCCCCTCAAAATCGGCATCATTGCCCCGCGCTCCGGCGTCGCCGGAACCGCCGGTGAATGTGGCATCCGCGCCGTGCAATGGGCAGCGGAGCGCATGAACAAGGAAGGTGGCATCGCCGGACGAAAGTTCGAACTGGTCATTGAAGAGGAAACGAACCCCAAGGACACCATCGAGCGGTTCCGGCGCCTGGTGCTGCAGGAGAAGGTTGAGAGCGTTCATGGTCTGATATCGACCGGCGTCAGTCTGGGAGTCGCTCCCGTTGCTGAGGAAGAGCAGTCGCTCCTCGTTATGTGGGACGGCACCACGCAGGACGGCGTCAAGGAGGTGATGCCAAAATCCCGTTACGTCTTCCGCTCGACCGACAACGAGTGTGAGGCTGTCATGGCGTCGTTGCTGGCGGTGAAGCATTTCAAGGGCAAGTTCAAGCGTGTTGCCGGTATCAACCCGGACTATTCCTACGGTCGAAACAACTGGGAAGCCTTCCGCCAAATCCTTGCGCGTTACGGTGTCGAGGCCGAGTTCGTTGCCGAGCAATGGCCGAAGGTCGGCACACTCGATCTGACGTCGCATATCGCTGCCCTTAAGGCGGCCAAGCCCGATTTGATTTTCTCGTCAATGCTGTTCGCCGATCTGCCGGTGTTCATGAAGCAGGGCGCAGCTGCTGGTCTGTTTGAAGGCGTGAAGGTCGTGCTGCCTGCGGCAGGTTGGCAGCTCAATCAGCTCAAGAAGGAATTCATGCCGGAAGGCGTGATCTTCGGACACAACACGCTCTACTTCGATCATCCGCAAGCATCGCCGCTGCAGAAGGCGTTCGTTCAGGACTATATGGACAAGTACAAGGAGGCTCCGCATTGGGAAGCGGATCGCGCCTATTTCGCGCTTGCAAGTTACAAGGCCGGCGTTGAAGCGGCGCAGAAGGCCGCCAAAAAATGGCCGACACCGGATATGGTCGCTGAAGCGATGCTTGGCATCGAAGTCGAAAGCCTCGGCGGCAAGGGCCGGTTCCGCAAGGACAAGATCGCGGAGCAGGTATTCTATCAGGGGCCATCGACCAATAAGAACAAGTATGACTTCCCGACGCTGGCGTCGATCGATACGTTCCAGGCAGATCAGTTGCAGAAGCCGCCCGGGGCGGACTTCTGGGAATGGATCAAGACCGCAAAACTGCCGGTCTAAGCGATGACATCACTCGTCGATATCGTCCTCGGCGGGACATTCCATGCCGCCATCTTGTTCCTGGTGGCGGCTGGGCTTCAGCTCGTGTTCGGCGTGCAGCAGATCGTCAATCTCGCGTGCGGTTCCTTCTATGCATTGGGAGCCTATTTCGGGATCACAGCGGTTGCTGTCGCCATGAAATTCGGGCTCCCGCCGATGATGTTTTTTCCGGTCCTGATTCTGGCAGGGCTCGCTATTGGCCTTGTCGGCCTTCCGATCGAACGCGTCCTGCGTACGGTGTATCGCCGGGATGAGAGCTACCAGCTGCTGCTCACATTCGGCCTGCTGCTGATGTTCCAGGACGTCTTCCGCTTCACCTGGGGCGCGACACCGCGGACCATGGACAATGCCTATATGGCCTATGGTACGGCGCATGTGATGGGCGTGCAGGTGCCAACCTACAATCTGCTGGTGATCGCGGCGAGCATCGGCATTGCGGTCGCGCTCGGCTTGTTCCTCCAGCGCACGAAGACCGGCCGTATCGTGCGGGCGACGGCTGAGAATCGCGACATGGCGGAAGGCCTTGGCGTCAATGCGTCGAAGATTTTTGCGCTTGTCTTCACAGTGGGCTGCATGCTGGGCACGGTTGGCGGCGCATTGGTAGTGCCGTCGAGTGCGGCCTCGCTCGATATGGCGGTTGAACTGGTGGTGGAAGCCTTCGCCGTCGTCGTTATCGGTGGCCTAGGCAGCATGCGCGGCGCGCTTGTCGGTGCGCTGATTGTCGGTTTGATGCGGGCTGCATCGATTTCGATCATGCCGGAAATGGAATTGCTGTCGGTTTATCTGGTCGTCGTCGCGGCGCTCATTCTCAGGCCCGCAGGGCTGTTCGGCAAGGTGACGGCATGAGTGAACAATCTCTCGACATATCGCTGACCGCGCCGAGACGGCGCTCATTGCCGCACATCAAGGGACTCTGGATCTTTCTCGGCTTGACTGCGCTGATGGGTCTGATGCCACTGGTGGCATCACCATATGCACTTCTGCTACTGGTGCCGTTCTTTGCCTATGCCATTGCGCTGTTCGGTTTCAACCTGCTGTTTGGGACGACCGGACTGCTATCGTTCGGGCACGCCCTCTTTCTTGGTGTGGGGGCCTATACCGCTTCGACGCTGACATCCAAATTCGGAGTGCTGAGTTTCGAGTTGATTGTTCTCACCAGTGCGGTTGTTTCAGCGCTGGTTGCGCTTGTCATCGGCATGCTCTGCGTGCGTTACACCCGAATTTTCTTCGGCATGCTGACGCTTGCATTCGGCATGCTGTTCCATTCCTTTCTGTTCAAATTCTACAGCATCACCGGCGGCGATCAGGGCATGCGCGTGCTGCGCCCGCTGCTGTTCGGCATGGAATGGAGCGGCGGAAAGACGGCATTTCTGACGGGGCCTTTTTACTACTACGTGCTCGGGCTGCTAGCCGTCTTGGGAATGATCATGTGGCGCATTACCCAATCGCCATTCGGGCTGCATCTGAAGGCGATCCGCGAAAACGCCGGCAAAGCCGCTTACGTTGGAGTGCAGATCTTTCGCATGCGCCTGGCGGCATTCGTGATCTCTGCAATTTATGGCGGTATTGGCGGGACCATCCTTGCGATTACAACGGGCCTCGCCGATCCCGAACTCGCTTACTGGACCCATTCGGGCAACCTGGTGTTCATGGCTGTTCTTGGTGGAAGCGGGACCTTTGTCGGTCCGGCCGTCGGGGCACTGGCATTTGTGCTGCTACAGGACTTTGTGATGGCCATCACCCAATACTGGCGCTTTGTGATGGGCGGTGTGCTGGTGCTGCTCGTAATCTTCCTGCCGCAAGGTCTGGCGGGTGCCATCGAGATGCTCGCCTCCCGCAAGGCAGGAGACAGGTGATGCTCCAAGGTGGCGAAAATCCGACCGTCAGTGAACGGTTATTCGAAACGATCGGCGTCTCCAAACACTACGGGGCATATAGAGCGCTGCAGGACGTGTCATTTCACGTCGACGATGGTGAATTCGTCTCGATCGTCGGACCTAATGGTGCCGGAAAAACAACGCTCGTGAATGTCGTCACAGGTCTTTTGCGACCGACTATAGGCGAGGTCCGTTTTCTCGGCCAGGACATTGCAGGTGTCGGTCCTGTCGAACTGGCCCGGCGTGGTATGTCCCGTGCATTCCAGCTTGTGAACATATTTCCGGCGTTGACGGTGAGAGAAACCCTGGCGGTTGCTGTCGCTTCGCGATTGCAGCGGATCTCCAATCCGTTTCGTTCGCTGTCGAAAGATCGCGAGCTCCAAGCGGATGTGGCGCGTGTGGCGGATGTTCTTGGTCTCCGTGGCAAGCTGGACACCGTGGCATCGACGCTGTCGCAGGGCGAAAAGAAGCTGCTGGATATTGCCAGCGCTTTTGCACTCAATCCTAAGGTCATTCTGCTCGACGAACCAACCAGCGGCGTTTCTACCGGGGACAAGCATTCAATCATGGAAGTTCTCGTGACCGCGGCTAAGGCGGCAGGTGTGCGAGCCATCGTTCAGGTCGAGCACGATATGGATCTCGTTGCGCGTTATTCGCACCGGATTGTCGCGCTGCAGGAGGGCAGGGTTCTGGCCGATATGCCACCCGATCAGTTCTTTGCCGATCCAGCAATGATCTCAGCGGTTGTGGGAACGCGTCCGCCGACTTTAAAGAGGGCGTCCTGATGCTCAAGCTCTCCAACGTGAAAGTGGATATTCAGGGCAGCCGCATTCTGAACGGCATCAGCCTGTCGGTCGCAGCAGGGGAACCTTGTGTGCCTTGTCGGTCGCAATGGAGCCGGTAAAACCACGACGTTTCGCAGCATCATGGGCTATCGCCGCCCGTTGTCCGGCGAAATCAGTTTTGACGGCTCTGACCTGACAAAGCTGCCGACGTGGAAGATTGCGCAGAGTGGCATCGGCTTTTCGCCGGAGGAATCCGAAGTCTATGCCGATCTGACGGTCGCAGAGAACATCGAACTCTCGACCTGGACGCGGCCGACGGGCCGCCCCGCGCATGAGCGCATTGAAGAAGCCTATGCGGTGTTCCCGAAGTTACGGCAGTATCTTGCGCGAGGCGGGGCGCAATTGTCCGGCGGCGAACGCAAGATGGTGTCGATCGCCCGTGCGCTAACACTCGATCCCAAACTGCTGCTGCTGGATGAGCCGTTCGAAGGATTGTCGCCGGCCATTATCCCGCTGATTGCCGAAGGCGTGGCCTCGATCCGTGCCATGGGCAAGGGCGTGTTGATGGCAGAATCGAATGTTCATCACATTCCCGAATATGTCGACCGCATTTACGTGCTGGAGCGTGGCGAACTGATGTTTTCCGGAACCCTGGCCGAGGCGCATCGTGATCGCGATGTGATGCGTGTGATCGCTGGCGAGATAGAAGCGGCGCACTAGCCGAATGCCAGTCCGAGATATGAATGAGGAGGGAATGAGATGAAGCGCTATGTGGGTGACAGGACAATCGACGGCGTGAAGGTGACTGTCGATGGCGCGCCGCTGAATCCTCGCACAGACGTTGCGGAATTTACCAAAAACGGCTTCGAATGGAGTTACGAGGGTCCGGAGCCGCGACAGCTTGCGCTCGCCATGCTCGTCGAGCATCTTGGTGATGCAGGCGCTGCCAAGGCCATGACCGATACGTTCATGCGGGCCGTGGTGGCGAATTTCGGCAACGAATGGGAGATGACGTCGTCCGATATCGATGTCGCGCTGACCGCACTTGGCAACGGAAATCCCGGCAAGGCGGTCGCATAGATGCCGCTTCAGTACCGTGCGGCTGTTCTTCATGCTGCGAAAACGCCGCTAGCAATTGAGACGGTTACTGCATTCGCGTTGAAGCCCACAGATGTTCTTGTGCGTATCCGCGCGGCCGGGCTGTGCCACACGGACCTCGAGGTGATCGAAGGATCGTTGCGCTTCCCGTTGCCTATCGTGCTCGGTCATGAAGCGGCCGGCATTGTCGAAGAGGTTGGTGCTGCTGCGCGGGGGGTCAAGAAGGGAGACCACGTCATCCTGTCGTGGAATCCGCATTGCGGACATTGCTTTTACTGCGACCGGGATCTGCCGATACTGTGCGAAGAGTATCTTGGCGAAGGCTCCAAGGCGCGCTCCTTCGACGGAGAGAGCAGGGCCACGCTGACGGATGGGCGCGAGCTTCAGCAGCTGATGTTTCTCGGATCGTTCGGAGAATACTGCATCGTGCCCGATCAACAGGCCATTCCGGTGCCGAAGGACATTCCTTTCGATCGCGCTTGCCTGATCGGCTGCGGTGTAATGACCGGCGTAGGCGCCGCTCTCAATCTTGGCGCAGTCGCTCATGGCGATACGGTGATGGTGATCGGCTGCGGCGCTGTCGGACTGGCTGCGGTCCAAGGTGCGCGTCTGGCAGGGGCAGGAGCAGTGATCGCGGTGGATCTCGATCCCGCAAAGCTTGCGCTTGCTGCCACCATGGGAGCAACCTGCACGGTCAATGCGTCGAACGAAGATACCGTCGCAGCAGCAAAGAACGAAACCGGCGGGCGCGGCGTGGATGTTGTGATTGAATCGGCAGGCAGCCCGGCAGCGTTTCGCGTTACAACCGAGGCCGTTCGGCCTGGTGGTCATGTGATCTGGCTGGGTAAGGTCGATGTGCAGCAGGACATTTCGTTCCGCTGGGGATCGCTGATGCAGGAAAAGCGTATTCGACGCGTCAGTTACGGGAACGCCCGGCCACGCCGTGATTTTCCGATGCTGGCGCAAGCTTATCTTGATGGGTCCCTCATGCTGGACGATCTGATCTCACGGCGCATTTCTCTTGATGAGATAAATGGGGGCTTTGACGCGCTGAAGCGCGGCGAAACCATCCGGAGCGTCGTGATGTTTGGCTAAGGGTAGCCGGTGGCCGCAAACACCATCGGGATCCGCCGTAGCGAGCAAATCACCGTTTAAGTGTCGAGCGTCTTGCGTGCGAAATCCTCGATATAGTCGATCAGCTTGTCTGAGGCGGAGGCAGCCATCTTGGGCTTCTTTCCCGCGACAGCCTCGGCGACGGCAGCATGCAACTTGGCAGCTAGGGGCAAATCCGCAACTTCCTGATAGTGCTGATACCAGAAGCGGCGGGACAGAGCATTCATCAGTCCCATCGAGCGCCGGGCGAACTCGTTGCGGGCTGTCGTCGCGATCAGCAGGTTGAATCGCTGGTCAAGGCGCATGAACTCGATGTCGTCTGCCTGAGCCGCAGCTGCGAGCATTCCCTTTGCGACTTCTGCAAACTCTTGACGTTCTTCCGGCGTGGCGCGCTCGGCTGCCAGCCTCGCCATTAGCCGCTCGAGTTCGCGGCGGACTTCCAGCAGCCGCAGTTGCAGCCGGAGGTTGATCTCAGACACCATAATGCCGCGTCTTGGCATAATGACCACAAGGCCGTCCCTTGCGAGACGCTGCAGGGCCTCCCGAATAGGGGTGCGTCCGATTTTCAGTTTCGTTGCCAGCGTATGTTCTGACAGCACAGTTGCTGGTGGCAACTGCAAGGTGACGATCATTTCTTCGAGTTCGCGATAGGCACGATCGGTCAGCGTGCCGTCATCGATCTCTGAGTTCTGGACGCCGCGCTTGGAAGCTTTCTTGGATTTCAATCCATCACCATTTCACAAGAACTCACTCGATCAACCCAAGCATATATTCGTAGTATATCAATGACAAGAACCTGTGTTCGGGGCGGCACTCTGCGAGTGCGGAGGATAGTGTCAGCGCCACGATGGTCTTGGTCAAATATGAGGCCGCCAACTGATTTGAGCTCGCTGTAAACCCGGAGGATTCTGATACTGGCGGTGTTTATCAATGCGCGATAACGTGTGTTCGCCCGGCAGGAACACCGTTCGAGCTGCGGCAGTCGCGATGTGGAGAGCTCTGTTATGAGATCACAAGTGATTTCTGATGGTTTCCGGCTCTTCGAACGAGGCAAATCGCTCCTGGTGTTTGTCCTAATTGCAACCGGGGTGGGTCTGTCCGGCTGCGAGAAGCCCGCTCAACCGCCCGCTGCCAGTGCGCCCCCTGTCACGGTCGCCAACCCAACCAAAAGAACGGTAACGGACTGGGACGAGTTTACCGGGCGCTTTGATGCGATCGAGCAGGTTCAAGTCCGCGCCCGCGTGACCGGCTTTGTTATGAGCGTCGATTTCAAGGATGGCGCCATCGTCAAGGCCGGAGATCTCCTTTATGTCATCGATCCGCGGCAATATGAGGCCGCTGCGGAGCAGGCCCGTGGTCAGCTTGCGGACGCAAAGGCCAAGGTGGACCTGGCCGAGCGCGAGTTGACGCGTGCCGAAACATTGGTGAAGACCTCAGCCGTTTCCGAAAGCGTTGTCGATCAGCGTCGCCAGACTCTGTCTGCAGCGCAGGCCGCCACCATGCAGGCGGACGGAGCTCTGAAGCGCGCGCTTCTCGATGTCGAATTTACCAGAGTGATGGCGCCGATCGACGGGCGTGTCAGCCGACATCTTGTGACTGTTCGGCGTCAGCACCAATGAGACAGAATTGGGCTAATTGAGAGAGGAGGATTTCTGGTTCATCGTAGCCTTTCAAAGGAACGACGATGAGACAGAAAATGGAAGCGACGAAGCCGTCGGCGGAGAAGGTCATCAGGGACATTCGCCGGGTCACCCGCAAGCAGTATGGCTCTGAAGAGAAGATCCGCATCGTGCTGGACGGATTGCGCGGCGAGGAGTCGATCGCGGCCCTGTGCCGGCGCGAGGGGATCGCGGAGAGCCTGTATTATAACTGGTCGAAGGAGTTCCTCGAAGCCGGCAAGCGGAGGCTGGCCGGGGATACCGCGCGAGCCGCCACCGCCGATGAGGTCAAGGTACTCCGCCGCGAGACGCGCGATCTGAAGGAGGTCGTCGCCGAACAGGCGCTGGAACTGCGGCTGCTTAAAAAAAGCATGATCGCGGATGGGGGCGACGACGAATGAGATACCCCGCATCCGAGAAGCTCGAGATCATCCGGATCGTCGAGCAATCCCACCTGCCGGCGCGTCGGACGCTGGAACAGCTCGGCATTCCCCGCGTCACCTTCCACCGATGGTATGACCGGTTCCTGAGCGGCGGCGTCGAAGCGCTTGAGGATCGCAGCCCAAGGCCGGGACGGGTCTGGAACCGCATTCCCGAGGGCGTGCGGGATCGGATCGTCGACCTTGCCCTGGACAAGCCTGAGCTGTCGCCGCGCGAACTGGCTGTGACCTTCACCGACACGGAAAATTATTTTGTCTCGGAGGCTTCGGTCTATCGGCTGCTCAAGGCGAACGACCTGATCACCAGTCCCGCCTTCATCGTGATCAAGGCCGCCGACGAGTTCAGGGACAAAACGACGGCGCCCAACCAACTGTGGCAGACCGACTTCACCTATTTGGAAGGTGATCGGCTGGGGCTGGTTTTACCTCTCCACTATCCTCGACGACTTCTCCCGCTACATCATCGCCTGGAAGCTGTGCACCACCATGAAGGCCGAGGACGTCACCGACACGCTGAACCTGGCGCTCACCTCATCAGGCTGCGATCGGGCGACCGTGCGTCCGCGGCCGCGCCTGCTGTCCGACAACGTCCTAAGAGCGGAAGGAAATAGAGAGGACAGTCAAAAGTCTCTCTGTACGCCAGCATGCTCTCGCAGCATGACGCTCGTCAAGTTGCATGGTCGAACCAGGCGGCTTCCACGAGTAAAGGAAAAGATCTCGTCCATAGCAAACCAGGGTACGCCGATTGCGGCCCTCACCGTCCTCAACACGAGCTTCTGATCCAGGTGGAAGACCCGAACATTATCTACAGGGTCATCGAAGCGATGCCCTCACGGCCCTAACTGACAGAGGTTCTTCCACCTGGCACCCGCCCCTCAACGAAGGGCCGGTAGTCGGAACCGCCTTTGACGACGGCGTGGACGACACGCGCCATCTTGGCGGTAATAGCGGTCATCGCCTTGCGGCGCAGATCGGGATTGTCGCGATCTCTCGCGATGTAGCGTTCGAACTTGTGCCGGAATCCGTTCTCGCGCTGGCGGATGGCGACCTGTCCGGCGATCCACAGGGTGCGGCGCAGTCGCGCATTGCCGAACTTGGAAAGGCGGGTCTGGCCTCGATACTGGCCTGACTGCTGTGTCGAAAGATCCAGTCCGCAGAATTTAAGAAACTGGCGATGATGATGGAAGCGGCGAAGATCTCCAGCCTCGGCAATGATCGTCAGCGCATTGATCGGCCCGATACCCGGGATCTGCCGCAGGAGATGATAATCTTGGCTATATCGCAGCAGTTCGTCAGCCTGCGTCTCGATCTCATTGCGTTGTCGGATCAGGCTGCGTGCTTCGGCGACGACCATCCGGAACATGCGAATAGCAGGGGCATCCAGCGGCAACGGCAATCCGATTGATGTGCGCGCCGTCTCGTAAATATCCATTAGAATCTGCGTCTTGCTGACTTTGCGGCCGACGACGTCCCAGGCTCCGGCCACAAACGCCTCCTTCGTTAGCGTCGTGATACTTGCCGGCGTTGGAAACGCATCGAGGAAAGCGAAGAACCAATCGCTGCGGCTGTTGCCCCGGAAGCGATCGATCTCTGGAAAATACAGCGGCAGGTAGTGCGTCAGGATACGATGCTGGATCTCGGTCTTGGCCCTGGCGACTGCTTCATGCGTCTTCGACAGTTCCTGCACATCGTTGATGCCAGCGCGCAGCGGATCATGGTAGGCCTGCGTCGCTTGGATCCTGAGCATGTGAAGGATCACCTGCGCATCCTTGGGGTCATTCTTGTCCCAACTGTTGTGCAGGGCCTCCCGAGTTCGAGCGAGCGCCAGCGACGACACCAGCCGCACCTCGAAGCCGGCTTCAGCCAGGCGCCATGCAATGGGACGATGATAGTTCCCGGTGGCTTCAAAGCCGCAGACCACCGGTCGGCCATACGTCTGCAGAATCTCAATCAGCCGATCATGCTCCGCACGGGTGTTGAGGACCGGCAGCCGGCGCCGGCGTTTATGGCTCGGAGCCTCGATCAGAACTTCATTGCAAACCTTGGCAATATCGATGGCTACCAACACGGCATCGGCGAGTATAACATTTGGGCTGGTCATGGTCGGTCTCTCCCGAATGGGTTGTGAACATTCGCATTCTAGAGAAACCTTGATCGGCCATGGCCACCTCAGCCGGTGCGCGCTTGCAGCGAAAGGCTGCGCGCACCGCTGCTCAGTGACCTCTCCTCATTCCTTCCGTAGGTGCTACGGGCCGTGCTACGTCGCCGGCGAGCTGGCGCAATGGCTTCAGGAGCGCGACATGGATCACACCCGCGGTGCACCGAACCATCCTCAGACCCAGGGCAAGATCGAGCGCTGGCACCAGACGCTCAAGAACCGTATCCTGCTGGAGAACTACTTCCTGCCGGGTGATCTCGAAGCCCAGATCGCGGCTTTCGTCGAGCGCTACAACCATCGCCGCTACCACGAGAGCCTGGACAATCTCACCCCCGCCGACGTTTACTTCGGGCGCGGCCAAACTGTCCTGTTGCAGAGAGAAAGGATCAAGCGAAAGACCATCGAACAGCGGCGCTTGCTACATCGCAAAGCCGCCGCTTAAAATGTCAACCGAGATGGGCCAGAGCCTCCGCTAGATCAGCCCGCCATCTGTCTCAAATTATCTGACGACGGACAGGCGATCGAGAAGGCGGGATCGCTTGACAAGGACAAGGTGCGTGACGAACTCGCGAAGCTGGATGTGATGACGTTCTTCGGACCCGTGAAGTTCGGACCGACGGGGCAGATCAACTCGCTGGAGCCGCCTGTATTCCAGCTTCAGGGTGGTAAGCCCGTCGTGCTTTCGCCTGCGCTGATCAAGCAGGGCGAATTCAAGCTCGGCGTGAACTGATCCAAGGCTGATTCAAGGCGCGGAGGCGAGGACACCACATGCTGGCGGCCCAGGTTCTGATTAATGCTTTAGTACTGGGCTGCCTTTACGCATGTATTGCGATCGGCTTCTCACTGGTTTGGGGCGTTCTGAACGTCATCAACCTGATCCATGGCTCGTTCATTGTTCTCGGCGCATATCTGGCCTGGGGACTTTACCAGTCACTTCATATCTCGCCGTGGTACGCGCTTCTTGTCGCGGCACCGTTGTTCTTTGCGTTCGGTTACCTCATTCAACGCATCATTCTTAATCGCGTGATCACAGCGCCAGTGCTGGTGACGTTGACCCTGACGTTCGGCCTCGATCTGATCCTCAACAACGCGATGATCTACTATTTCAAGGCGGATTACCGGAAGTTGACACTGACACCGCCGATGGGATCGATCTCGCTGTTCGATGTCGTCGTACCCGTCGATCGGCTGATTGCAACCGCATCTGCGCTGGCGTTGACCGGGGTACTCTACCTGATCCTGCGCCGGTTGCGTGTCGGGCGGGCCATCGTTGCGGTGAGACTTGATCGTGACGCCGCCACGCTGATGGGTGTCGATGTTAAATCGATCTACGCGATTGCCTTCGGTCTGGGTGCAGCACTGGCCGGCTGCGCCGGCGTGCTGATGGCGCTGATCTTTCCGATCTCGCCGCTAACCTCCACGGCCTATCTCGGAAAGGCCTTCGTTGTCTGCGTGCTCGGCGGCCTTGGCAGTGTGTCCGGTGCGCTGGCCGGGGGCATCTTGCTGGCGCTGATCGAAGGCATCGGCTCGACGCTGATCGGTCCGGCGCATGCGACGACGTTGTCATTCGTCTTGCTGATCATCTTCCTGATCGTCCGCCCTCAGGGCCTGCTTGGCCGAAAGGGCTTCGAATGACCCGGTCGAATCTGATCCTGCTGGTGGTGATCGCTTGTATCGCCGCATTGCCGATGTTTGGCGGTGCCTACGCGCTAAGGCTTGGCACAATCGCTTGCATGTACGCGATCCTCGCTTTGTCATGGAATATCGTCGGTGGTTTCGCCGGCTATCCATCGTTCGCGACAGCGGCCTTCTTCGGCTTGGGGGCGTACACAACCGGCGTTTTGATGTCGCGGGGAGTCCCCATTGGTGTTGCGGTTGCCGCCGCATGGCTGGCGTCGTTCGTGGTGGCAGCGCTTCTGGGCGCCGCACTGCTGCGCCTGCGAGGGCATTACTTTGCGATCGCCAGCCTTTCGCTGATCGAGGTGTTTCGCGAACTCGTCAACAATGCCACCGATCTCACCGGGGGTGGCATGGGTCTGAACATCCCGCTGACGTCCGCTGCTGGCGTGATGTCGGACGCAACCTTCTTCTTCTATGCGATGTGGGCGTTGCTGCTCGGGACCGCCTTGATGGTGCTCGTCGTCTCGGGGTCAAAACTCGGCTTTGGGCTTGCCTGTATCCGGCAGAATGAGACTGCCGCCAACATGATCGGCCTCAATGCCACGCTCTACAAGAGTGTCGCGTTTGGCCTGTCGGCATGCTTCGTCAGTGCGGCGGGTGGCATCTATGCCGCATGGGTTCATTACATTGACCCGTCCGACGTGTTCGACATTCTCTACTCGGTCAAGCCGATCGTGATGGCGCTGATCGGTGGGCTCGGTTCGCCGCTCGGCGTTGTCATCGGCGCGCTCGTCTATCTCGGCTTGGAGGAGGTGGTCTGGCGCAACTACATCCAGATCCACAGCGGCGTCCTCGGCGTTCTTATCGTCGCGCTGTTGCTGTTCCTTCCGCACGGGTTGATGTCGCTGCGTGATCGACTTCTTTCATGGAGGCCGAAGCGTGTCTGAGATTCTCCGGCTTCAATCCGTCTCCCGCCATTTCAGCGGCCTCAAGGCGCTCAGCGACGTGTCGCTCGGCATCAACAAGGGCGAGGTGCTCGGCCTGATCGGTCCGAATGGCGCCGGCAAGACCACGCTGGTCAATGTCGTCACCGGTGTCACCCCGGCAAGCTCGGGAACGGTGACATTCGCGGGGCAGGACATCACGCGGGTGAAGACTTATCAGTCTGCGCGCCTCGGGCTGTCCCGTACCTTTCAGATCGTGCAGCCCTTCGCGGAGCTTTCTGCTCTCGACAACGTCGCCGCCGCCGCGCTGTTCTCGCAGCCCAATGAAAGCCTGAAGTCGGCCCGCGAGTCCGCCCGTGAACGTCTGGCGTTCGTTGGTCTCGAAGCGCAGTCCGACCAGCCGGCGGCGACGCTGACGCTGGCGATGCGCAAGCGGCTTGAGCTCGCAAAGGCGCTGGCGATGAAGCCGAAGCTCCTGTTCCTGGACGAGGTCAACGCTGGATTGAACAGCGCAGAGGTAGAGCGTGCGACAAGGCTCATTCATGAATTGGCAGCCAGCGGCATCACGATCGTGATGATCGAGCATCTTATGAAGGTGGTCTTGAATGTCTGTACGCGGATCGTTGTCTTGCACAACGGGCGGCTGATCGCAGATGGTTTGCCGCGCGATGTGATCAAGAATCCGTCCGTCGTGGAAGCCTATCTCGGTCAGCAGTACGCCCAGAGGGCTGCCGCCCATGGTTGATGCTGTTCCCATTCTCGAATTGCAAGGTCTGCGCGCCGGCTATGGCGAGGTGCAGGTGTTGTGGGGCATCGATCTTTCCGTGCGTAGGGGTGAAATCACCGCGCTGATCGGTTCCAACGGCGCGGGCAAGACCACGCTGATGCGCGCGTTGTCAGGCTTGATTCCGGTTCAGTCGGGCTCCTATCGATCCGATGGCGAGGATCTTGCTGGCGCGAGCGCCGCCCGGATTCTTTCGCGCGGTATTGTCCACGTACCGGAAGGCCGGCGTCTGTTCGGCGCAATGAGCATCGAAGACAATCTTCTGATGGGCGCCTATTCGCGCACAGCTTCGCGCGCCGAGATCAGCCGCGATATGGATAGGGTCTACACGACGTTTCCAAAACTGTCCGAACGGCGCAATCAGGCCGCCGCAACGCTCTCCGGCGGTGAGCAGCAGATGTGCGCCATTGGACGCGGTCTGATGAGCGCGCCGAAGCTGCTGATGATTGACGAACTGTCACTTGGTCTCTCGCCGCTACTGGTGGAGCAGCTCGTCGCCGCACTGCGTACGCTCAATGCCGAAGGCATGTCGATCCTGCTGGTCGAGCAGGATGTCACGACGGCGCTGGATTTGTGCCATGCGGCCTTCGTCATGGATATGGGCCGGATCGTCAGATCGGGCTCGGGCACCGAGCTGTTGGCGGATCCGATCATCCGCGACGCCTATCTCGGCGTTCTGGAAGAATAATCCCAGACCAAGACCACGATTCAATTCTCAGAAGCAAGAAGAGGTATCATGATCAAGACCGTTGAAGCGCCCGACAGTGGCTATCGTTTCATACCGGGTGTCAGTCAGTATTCGGCAGGCGTTGGAGCGCTTCCGGGATTTGCGCTCGAGCGTGTGCGGTTCGCGAATCCGGTGCCGTTGCGCCAGGGATTCGAAAAGATCGCACAGGTTCTGAAAGCAGCGGGCCGCCCGTTGTCGGCGTTCGCTGCCTGCGAATTGCGTTCACCAGCGCCTTTTACTGAAAGCGGATTCGTTAGCTTCAACGCGGAGTACACCGGCTTTCTGAAGGATTGGAGGGTGATGCGGGATGGTGCCGACAACCCGGTGGCGCGCAGCAACGTCTGTCCGAAAATCAATCCGCCATCGACGCCCAGTTTTTACGCCTTTTCCTACACTGTTGTCGCGGCAAATGCGCCGACGTCCTTCGTTGTAGCCGGAAGCGGAGAGGCGCCTGAAGGCAAGGGAAATTATCGCGATCATGCCGTACGTCTCGGGGATATCTCGCCCGAAGCAATGTTGGAGAAGGCGAAATGGGTTCTGGGCGAGATGGAACGGCGCATGGGTGCGTTCGGTGGTGACTGGAGCCAGCTCACGGCGACGCAGCTTTACACCGTCCACGATATCTTCCCGTTTATCGAAAGCGAACTCGGCAAGCGGGGCATTTTCCGGCAGGGCCTGACATGGCACTTGAACCGGCCTCCGGTACAGGATCTTGAGTATGAAATGGATTGCCGCCGCATTCATACGGAGCGTGTGATCGAGGTTTGAACCTGGGTCTACGTTCTTACGGCGTCACCCTTGAACAGGGTCGGCCTAGTCGGTCGCCAAAAGAGCAGATATCAAACCAGTTCACGAATTACCGACGGCGCTGCACCTCGCGTGCAGCGCCGTCTTCTTTTTGCGGTATCGGCTGATTGGGTATTCTGCCCGGCAGCGTCGACAGCAGCCAAATCGCGGGTTAACAATTCCCGGAAAGACGGTCACAACGCCCGCAGGAATCTTGGGGAGGATCATGCCAGTTACACTCGATCCCGATGCCGCCGCCGTTCTCCATGCCTTTCGTGAGGCTGGACGTCCGCCGTATGAAACGCTGTCACCGGTGGAGGCCCGCCAGATGTATTTGGCAGGTCGTGTCGTCTCCAATCCTGAGCCGCCTCAAATTGCTTCAACGGAATCCTTGACGATACCGGGGCCGGCCGGACCAATTCCCGCACGGCTCTACAAACCATTGAAGCTGCGACAGACCGACGGCCTCGCGCCGTGTCTGGTCTTCTTCCATGGCGGCGGCTGGGTGATCGGCGATCTCGACTCGCATGACGTGGTTTGCCGAACGTTGGCCCATGAAGGTCAACTCATTGTGGTCTCGGTAGACTATCGACTGGCGCCTGAGCATCGGTTTCCGGCGGCGGTCGATGACGCGATTGCCGCGACGGAATGGATTTCGAACAATGCTCTCTCACTGGGGATCGATGCCGCGCGGTTGCTCGTGGGCGGCGATAGCGCAGGCGGCAACCTTGCGGCCGTTGTATCAATCAATGCACGGGCTGCGGGGCCGAAAATTGCAGGTCAGGTCCTGATCTATCCGGCGACCGATTTTGCGATGACGCACCCTTCGCATAGCGAGCCCGAGACCAGCGCATTGCTGACGCATTCAGCGATCCGGTGGTTTCGCGATCACTATCTCAACGGCGCCACCGGAATCGACGACTGGCGGGCATCTCCAGCGCGAGCGGAAAATCTCGTAGGATTGCCACCTGCGTTTGTGTTGACGGCAGGCGCCGATCCTCTGAGGGACGAAGGCGATGAGTTTGGAAAGCGCCTTAAGGATGCAGGTGTGCCGGTGATGCACCGGACATATCCCGGTCAATTCCATGGATTCATCACCATGGGTAAGCTGCTCCCGAAAGCGAATGACGCAATGCGCGAAATCGGAAATTGGCTCAGGACGATTGGATAGTGTTGGTCATCCAGTCGCTGCGAACGCGGCGGCGCTGGTGACGCATGCGATACGCGCCGGTTGCGGACCAGGCCGAAATGATTTCGATCCGGCGGTGCGTGACCGCCTTCTTGCGGGAGCGATGATTCCCTCGGCATTCGTTGATCGTGCACAGAAATTTCGCCGTTGGTACAAGGCGCGTGTCATGGAATTATTCAAGACCGTTGATGTGATTCTGGCCCATCGACGTCTTGCATGGCGCCAAAAATAGGTCAGGCGGCCTTCGTTTTGGATGGAGTAGAAATGCCGGTCCGGCCCAACATCGGAATACACACCCAGCCGATTTCATTCATCGGGCTTCCCGTCGTAGCGGTGCCGGTGCCGCTTGATCCAATGCCGATAGGTATACAGGTGATTGCAGCGCCCTGGCGCGAGGATATTGCGTTGCGCGTTGCTCACACTCTGGAACAAGCCGGCATCGTGAGCGCACCGCGTCCCAAAGGTTTCTGAAAATGACGCTAGAAGTCGATTTGCCGGATGTCGTTGCGGAAGTCAGCAAGGCCTTCGCGGCTTACGAAAAGGCGCTGACGTCCAATGACGTAACGACTCTGGATTTGCTGTTTCGCAAAGATTCCAGGACGCTCCGCTACGGGATCGCTGAAAATCTCTATGGCTACGACGCGATAGCCGCTTTCCGCGCGGGAAGAAATCCCGCGGGCTTGATGCGGGATCTGTCGAAAACCGTCATTACGGCCTACGGGCGCGACACCGCTGTCGCCTCCACGCTGTTTCATCGTTCATCTGCTCCTGGGAGGGTCGGGCGGCAGATGCAGACGTGGGTCCGTTTCGCGGAAGGCTGGCGGATCGTTGCGGCACATGTCAGTTTGATCGATGCGCCGGTTGAAAAGCCATGACCTTTGGGTCCGACATGTCGCGTACTTCGACTGGCGAGATGTCTGGCGTCAATGACCAGGCTCGTCCCTCGCACGGGGGGTGTCCAGCGTGCGAAGCGCACGCTCGCGGAAGAACTGCGGCTGCAACTGGCCGATGACATCGTTCGGGGAGCGTTGAACCCGGATCGTCGCTGGATGAGTCCGACATTGCGCGGCGGTTCAATGTCTCACGTACGCCGGTACGCGAGGCGCTTCGCCAGCTGGTGGCCAGCGGTCTTGTCAATTCGCGGGCGCACCGCAGCGCCGTCGTCGCGCGGCCTAACGCGATGCGTGACCATATCGAGACTGTTCGTGAGGAATACGAGGTCTATGCGGTGTCTCTATAGATAGTCCTGCCGCTTATCGCGCCTTACTTCTTGGCGCCGCCGAGACCGCCGAACATCTTGAACATGTCCCCGAATTGCTCAGGATTGAACGACATCCAGTTTCGCAGGATTGCGTCGGGTGACATGCCTGCAACGCCAGAAAGCAGCTTTTCCTCAAGCTGCTTCATGGCTTTTTCCTGCATGGGCTGGATGTTCGGAAGCCCCAGAAACTCACGTGCTTCCAGCGGCGTGCAATCAATGTTGATCGTGACCTTCATCAAATTGTTCCTGTACTGGCGTCCCATCCATTCAGGATCACGATCCTGACGAGGCCAATCTACACATGGCGATCCCAAATGGAAGTCGCTCGGGACCTCGCCCGCGTCTATACATGGACCGCACTGCGCACGCGGCCAGCATTGCCGAACACGCGCAGATAACGCGCAATCTCGGTTGGACTGCCGGTCGCTTTTTCCGGATTGTCGGAGAGCTTTACCGCCGGCTGACCGTTGACGGCAGTCACCTTGCACACCAGCGAGATTGGATCGAGATCGGCGGTGCCGTCCGGGGCGCATCCGACAAAGTCGTTTGTGAGGTTGGTGCCCCAGCCGAAGCTGGTTCTGACGCGCCCAGAAAAATAACGATGCGTCTCCTCAATCGACCCGACATCCATACCGTCGGAGAAAACCAGAAGCTTCTCCCTCGGATCGCGCCCCTTTTCTTTCCACCACTTGATGATCTCTTCGCCCGCAGCTATCGGCGGCGCGCTGTCCGGGCGGAAGCCGGTCCAGTCGGCCACCCATTCGGGCGCATCCCGCAGAAACGCTTTGGTGCCGAACGCATCGGGCAGGGCGATCAGAAGATTTCCGTCATAGGTCTGTCGCCACTGGTCGAGGATAAGGTAGGGCGCCCACCGCAGTTGGGTGTCGTCCTTCGCCAAAGCTGCCGCCACCATCGGCAATTCATGTGCGTTGGTGCCGATGGCTTCCAGATCATTGTCCATCGCCAGCAGGACGTTGGAGGTACCGGTGAATGCCGGGCCAAGCCCTTCCTTGACGGCCTCGACGCACCAGCGCTGCCAGAGAAAGCCGTGCCGCCGGCGTGTCCCGAAATCCGACAGCCGCAGGCCTTCAAGTTTGCGCAGCCGTTCGACCTTGGTCCAGAGTTTGGCCTTGGCGCGTGCGTAGAGGACGTCGAGAACGAACCGGCCTTGTCCCTTCATGGCCTGCCGCGAACGCAATTCATTGATGATGGCGAGCGCCGGGATTTCCCACATGGTCGTATGGGTCCACGGTCCGTGGAAATGCAGCTCATACTGCCCATCGACGGTGCGCAACTCGTATTCCGGAAGCTGGAACGTTGCAAGCCAGCTTATGAAGTCCGGCGAGAACATCTGGGTCTTGCCGTAGAATGTGTTGCCGGCGAGCCAGATCAATTCCTTCTTGGTGAAGCGAACCGTGCGGGCATGATCGAGCTGGGCACGAAGCTCCCCCTCGTCGATGATCTCGCCAAGGCGGACATGATGCGTGCGGTTGATCACCGAGAACGTCACATGCTCATCCGGATAGAACCGCCGGATCATCTGAAGCATCAGGAGCTTGTAGAAGTCGGTGTCGAGAAGGCTGCGCACGATCGGATCGAGCCGCCAGCCGTGATTGTAGGTCCGTGAAGCAATGTCTGTAATAGCCATGCCAGATCATATCCGGCTCGGGCTTGGCCAGCCAGCCATTCCCGGCGCGATTTCATGGTCCTGCCGCGCGCCGAATCCGGCCGATCGCGGCCGAGATATCGGTCCAGGGCGCCTTGTCCGGAGCGAATTGCTGCCTGAGGTAAGAGACCAGATCTACGATCTGCGCGTCGTTCAGGCTGTTCTTGAAAGCCGGCATATAGCCGAGATCGCTCGAAACCGGCATTTCGATCCCGTGCAGGATCACCTGAATCAGGTTGTCGGGCAGGGTACTGTGCAGATTGCTGTTGAGCGCCAACGATGGCCTGCTGCCAAACAACACGGGGCCGCCGACCTGATGGCAGACCGCGCATGCGCCGTCATAGATACGTGCGCCGGCGGGTGTGGCGGAAGCTGCTTTCACACTCGTCAGCGTTTCCAACCGCGCAGCCAGCGCTTCCTGAGCCGCGGGGCCAATCGGGGTTTCGTTGAAGGACGCGAGATAAACCGCCATGGCGCGAATGTCGCTGTCAGGCACGACGGCGAGTTCCTTTACGATTGGTGCCATCGGCCCGGCGGCCACGCCGTGGAAGCGGGAGGCGCCCGTTCGCAGATAGGTGAAGAGTTCGTCTTCGCTCCACGGGATGGGGGCCAGAGATAGGGAGGTCAGTGGGGGCGCTTCCCAGCCTTCCGCAACGCCGCCGGCCAAATAGGCCTTGGAGGTTCTCTCCGCGCCCAGTGCATTCCGCGGCGTGTGGCAGGCGCCGCAATGGCCGAGACTCTCGACCAGATAGGCTCCGCGATTCCACATGGCCGACTGCGCCGGGTCGGCCTCGAATGTTGCCGGTTTGTGAAACAACGCATTCCATCCCGCCATCAGCGGTCGAAGGTTGAATGGAAATGCCAACGCTGTCTCGCGGTTCGTCGCGCGTACCGGGCTTTGCGCCATCAGGTAAGCATAGAGCGCCTGAAGGTCCGTATCCGTTGTTTTGGCGAAATGATTATAGGGGAATGCCGGGTAGAGATGCCGGCCGTCGCGGTGGATACCCTCGCGCATCGATCGCTCGAACGCCGGATACGACCACGCGCCGATGCCCGTCTCAACATCGGGGGTGATGTTGGTGCTGTAGACGACGCCAAAGGGTGTTTCGAGCGCCCGTCCGCCCGCATTGATGACCCCGTCCGTATTGGTATGGCAGCCTGCGCAATTGCCGAGTGCGGCGAGTTGTTGGCCGCGGGCGATGGTCGCCGCTGAATACGTCGATACATTTGGTCGTGCGATGGGTGCAATTGATCGCCACGGCAACACCGCTGCGGCGATGCCGACAGCCGCAGTGCAGACTGCGGCGATGCCTGCGAGCGCACTGCGGCGCTTGAAGAATGGACTTGGCGTGTCCGGAATTCGTTCCTGCGGCTTGAAACTCGTCTCCGGCAACAATGCTTGCGGTGTGGGAGCATCACCGCGCAGCCCCGCAAGAATGCGCTCGGGCGTGAATGGCGGTTCACGGAAGCGCACACCGGTTGCATCGAAAATTGCGTTCGCGATAGCCGCCGCGCTCGGGACCGACGCGGATTCGCCGACGCCGAGCGGTGGTTGATCTTGCCGTGGCAGCATCAACACATCGATCTTGGGAATGTCCGGGAATGTGATGATCGGGTAGGCGCCCCATTCCCGGCTGGCCACGGCTGCACGATCGAACGAGACCTCTTCCATCAAGGCGCGGCTGGTGGACTGGATGACGTTGCCATGGATCTGGTGACGTACTCCGTCCGGATTGATCATCAGCCCGGAATCCTGCCCGGCAACGACGCGTGTCACGCTCACATCGCCGGTTGATTTGTTGACCGCGACGTCCGCGATCCAGGCCGACCATGCTGCGCCGTAGCCGGGGAATTTGCTGTGGACATAGAGCGCGTAAGCAAAACCGCGTCCACGCACGACATCGCCCTCAGCCTCTTGCTCCTTCCAGAGCGGGCGCGGAGTCCAGTCGGCGCGTTCAGCGACGGCATTGACGAGATCAATGGCGCGCGGATCTTTCAGATAGCGCAGACGATATTCGATGGGATCGACACCGGCTTCAGTTGCAAGTTCGTCAATATAGGATTCGTGCGCAAAGGTGTTGGGCAATGCCGAGACGCCCCGAAACCACGATGCGCGCACGATCGGCGGCATGTCGTGGGCGGTCACCCGCATCGTATCGTAATCATAAGGCGGTATCGCTGTGCGGTCGCCCATCTCAAAGACCGCCGGCACGGGCGAAACGGCGCCGGTCAGCAACAGCGCGAGCGTGGGCGCACCGTTCGACGGATAGCGAGTGGCGAAATCATAGGCCGCGACGTTGCCATCAGCCCGCAGGCCGCCGTTGACGTCCATCAGCTGCGCGGTGCCTTTGGGCTCCCAGGCATGCTCTTGTTCGCGCGTCAATTGCACGCGAACGGGACGGCCCACGGCGCGCGACAGCAGGACGGCATCGGCAGATACGTCGTCGGCGCAGTTGCGGCCATAGCAACCGGCCGCTTCCATCCGCACTATGTCGATCTGTGATTCTGGCAGCGCAAGAAGAAGCGAGAGGTCAGTGCGAAGGATGTGAGGATTCTGCGTGCCGGACCATACCCGCACGCCATCAACCCGAACATCCGCAACGGAGCAAGACGGCCCGATCGATCCGTGCATCTGGTAGGGCCAGATGTAGGTCCGCTTTAGTTTCTTGTCGGCATCTGCAATGGCGTTATCCACGCCGCCCTTGTCGAGCAGGGTGCGCGGCGTGCTGGGATTGGCGCGGAGCGCGGTTTCAACGTCCTTCAGGTTCGGCAACGTCGGCGTCGGCTTCCACGTCACTTTGAGTTGGGTGGCAGCTTTGATCGCGTTTTCCTCGCGATCGGCCACGACGCCAACAAAGTCGCCGATCTGCACAATCGATACCAAGCCCGGAATATCGTGAACCGACGATTCATCTATGGCAATCAGGCTCGTTCCGACAAAACTTCCCGCATCCACACCCGCGTAAGGCGGCCGCACCACGCG
The DNA here is from genome assembly GCF_000308295.2 of Afipia birgiae 34632. Lineage (GTDB taxonomy): Bacteria > Pseudomonadota > Alphaproteobacteria > Rhizobiales > Xanthobacteraceae > Afipia > Afipia birgiae. The sequence continues at coordinate 347,750 of NZ_HG326654.1, read as the reverse complement.
TCCATGCAGCATGCCCGGCACGCGCACATCATGCACATAGACCAATTCACCGGTTGCTTTGGCCGGAAGATCGACACGTGGAACGGATTGCCCGACAATCCGGTAGGCATCGACAGCTTTGACCGGCACATCTTCAGCGAGATCCAGCCGGATGGTGTCATCTCCGATCAGTTCGCCGTAGCTGATACTGCGATTGTCGCGGCCTCGGATCAGGCCGTCCTCCACCGAGAGATCGGCCTCAGGCAGGTCAAGCCGCTGTGCGGCACGCGCGATCAAAAAGTGGCGCGCCTGCGCCGCGGCTTTCCGCAGCGGCACGGCAGTGATCTGGATAGTCTCGCTGGCGATCGTCGCGCCCTGATTGGGCACGCGTGAGGTGTCGCTCAGCACAACGACCACTCGCGCGAAAAATACATCAAGTTCTTCGGCGACGATTTGTCCAAGTGCTGTGCGGATGCCGGTCCCGAGATCGACATGACCGTTGAATGCCGTGATAGTTCCGTTCGCGGTGATTCTGATAAAGGTCTCGAAAGAGGATTCAGTGCCGCTGGAAGATATCGGACGAACGACGGACAGCGATCCGGTAGGAACCCGCTCTCGACCCGGCTCGGAATCCGCTGTCATTACTCTCGTTCCTCGACGGGATGACCAGCCGCCCGCATCACCGCACGCAGGATTTCGACATGTGCGCCACACCGGCACAGGTTGTACCGCAAAGCCTGCAGCACCTCCGCCTCCGAAGGGCGCGGATTGTGCATCAGCAGAGCCTTCGTCGTCATGATCATGCCGTTAAGGCAATAGCCGCATTGCGCGGCCTGCTCTTGGATGAAGGCGTCCTGCACCGGGTCGGGATGATCGCGCGATCCGAGGCCTTCGAGCGTCAGAATGCTTCGGTGCACGCATCCGCTTACCGGGATCACGCAGGAGCGGGCAGCTACACCGTCGATGATCACGGTGCATGCGCCGCATTCGCCGAGTCCGCAGCCGAACTTTGGGCCGTTCAACTCAAGATCGTTGCGCAATACGTAAAGCAGCGGGGTGTCGGGCGCGGCGCCGACATCATGGATCCTGCCGTTGACCGTCAGGCGAATCGCTTGCTGCGTCAAACTCATCGTCAATGTCCGATCTGCTGCGTTGCAAAAGGTCGGCAATGTCTATGTGCGACGATAACGTTTGTGTACAAACGTGCAAGCGCATGATGCGTTCATGGCCGAGTGTGTTCCGTGCGATGATGCATTGCACGATTTCTGAACACGGGCAGAAGGCAATTGAGTTTTTATTCGGCAGTCCCGGTTTTTGCGCGCGGCGGCGCTTGACAGCTTTCGGGTCTGCGCGCAACATCGTTCGTATACGAACAAAATGCCGATGCTGACTGGTTAAGTTTTTTCTTGCGGCGCAGAGGCCGCGCATCAGTTCAGCTTGGCTCGCACGCGAGTTTGGTCATGTCGACTGAAATGACCTCCGTTACAGCGGCCGGCAGCGCAGACAAGATCCGATGCGATGCGTGCCCGGTGATGTGTTACATTAAGCCCGGTGCGGCGGGTGCGTGCGATCGCTATGCCAACAACAATGGCGAACTGGTGCGTGTCGATCCGCATGTCGTGCTCGAACGCACCGTCTCGCATGGCGGCCGACTGGTTCCGTTTCAGGCCGGTGGCGACTGGGACGGAAAGATTGTTCACGAGTCCGGCGTTTTCGTCACGGCCATTGGCGCCGGCACGACATATCCCGATTACAAGCCAGCGCCGTTCATCGTGTCATCGGAGGTCGATGGCGTCGATATGGTCACTGTGGTGACTGAAGGCATCTTCAGCTATTGCGGCGTCAAGGTGAAGATCGACACTGATCGTTATCTCGGCCCTGAAACCGCGACCGTGCGCGCGCAGGGCGAGGCGGTCGGGCACGTCACGACTGGCGAATATGGCTCACAGATGCTGTCCCTTGGCGGGGTACATCATCTCACAGGTGGATCGAAGAAGGAGGGGCGCGTCACCTGCGACGTGTTGATGGATCTGTCCAACGGCAAGCCTGTTGAACTTGTGATCGACGGCGGTGCGACGGTCGTGGTGCAGGCGGGCTATCCGCCTATCGTGAACGGCGTAACTGAGGAACGGATGCGTGTCGGTTGTGGCTCGGCGACCATCGGCATGTTCGCCAAGCAGTGGCACGGCAAGGTCGACGAGGTTGTTGTGGTGGACGATCACATCACCGGTGTTCTGTCCGAGCACCAGGCGGGCAAGCTGCTGGATATTCCCGACACCGGTATCAAGATGAAGGGACGACGCTCGACCCCTGGGCGCTATTTCCAGGTCGCAGAGCCCGGCACCGGATGGGGTGGGACCAATATCTCCGATCCACTTTCCGTGCTCGGACCGTTCGATCCCAAGGCTGCACGCCCCGGTATGCGGATCATGATGGTCAGCACCACCGGCGAACACGCCGCTTACTTCGAACTCGACGACGCGCTCAAACCCATCGAGAAGGAGATGCCCACGGACCTCAAGCTGTCGGTTGAGCGGATTCAGGAAAACTGCGAACCGGCTCTATGTACAGTGCTGTTCATGGGCGGCGCGGGCGGATCGCTCAGGGCAGGCGTCACCGACAACCCTGTGCGGCTCACGCGGTCAGTGAAGGATGCGTTGACCTCAGTGACCTGTGGCGGGGCACCGGTCTATGTGTGGCCGGGTGGTGGCATCACCTTCATGGTCGATGTGACGCAGGTTCCGGAAGGAGCATTTGGCTATGTGCCGACCCCGGCGCTGGTCGCACCGATCGAGTTCACCTTGCGGCTGTCGGATTATGCCGCGCTTGGCGGTCACATGGATCATGTGCGGCCATTGGCGTCATTGAAGGACAGCACGGAAATCCGTCAACTCCCTCGACAATCCTCTGAGCCGAGACCACGCCCATGACGCGGCTCCCGCAGATCGGATGGCTGGCAAACGGCAGACGGCTTCATCTGCTGGATGGTCCAATTGATCTGATTATTGAGGCGCATGGCACGATGCCCAACATTCGTGCCGCGTATGAAGCCGCCATCCAGCGATTTACCGGACTTCTCGACGAACTTTGCGATGAATTGCCGGAACTTCGCAAGGCAGCGCAGCCCGACGCTTGTTATCTAAACGGTGATATCGCGCGCCGCATGCATTATGCGGTCGTGCCGTTCGCCGCGCATCACTTCATCACGCCAATGGCGGCAGTCGCTGGCTCCGTCGCCGAGGAAATTCTCGGCGCAATGATACGAGTGGCCGATCTTGATCGCGCATATGTCAACAATGGCGGCGATATCGCGCTGCATCTTGGCGATGGTCAATTCTTCACTGTCGGGCTTGTGGATCGGCCCGACACGCCGGGCCTCATTGGGAAAACGGTGATTGCGGCGAGCGATACCACACGCGGCATCGCGACCAGCGGCTGGCGCGGCCGCAGCTTTTCGCTCGGCATTGCCGATGCCGTCACGGTTTTGGCGCGAACAGCAGCAAAGGCGGATGCCGCGGCAACAATCATCGCTAACGCCGTTGATCTGCCAGGACATCAGGCCATCGTCCGTCGCCCGGCAAGCGACATTCAGCCTGACAGCGATCTCGGTGTGCGCCTTGTCACCCGCGAGGTCGGCCGATTACCGTTAGCTGATATCGAGATCGCTCTTGAAGCTGGCGCAAGTTGTGCGCGGCGGCTGGTCGTGGCGGGTTTGATGAATGGAGCGGCGCTTCACTTGCAGGGCGAAACGCGCGTTGTCGTGCTCAAGAACATTGATGGTAAGTCGCCTCCGTTATCTTCAAGGGGCTCAGTCCGAGTGAAAATTGAAAGCCTGATGCATGCCTGAGATTGTGATCCGTAAGCGTGCCACCGTGATCGAAGAGGTCTTCCACGAAGGTGGAAAACCGGCGGCGCTGCCGCTCCGCCGGGGCGCGGTCCTGTGTGTGATCCGCAATCCGTTTGCGGGGCGTTATGTGGAAGACATTGCCGGGTTTATGGACGACCTGACACCGCTTGGTGTGTCGATGGCGGGCTCCCTACTGAAAGCGCTTGGCGGCGATCCTGCCGCTGTTCAGGGGTATGGCAAGGGAGCGATTATCGGTTCGGCGGGTGAACTGGAGCACGGCGCGTTATGGCATGTACCCGGTGGCTACGCGATGCGCGAGATTCTCGGCGAAGCAAAAGCCATTGTACCGTCCGCCAAAAAAGTTGGCGGTCCAGGCACCAGGCTCGATGTGCCGGTAACCCATATCAACGCGTCTTATGTGCGGTCGCATTTCGATGCCATGGAAGTGGGTATTTCCGACGCACCGCGTGCTGACGAATTGCTCCTCGCGCTGGTGATGACCACGGGTTCGCGGATTCACGCCCGGGTGGGTGGCCTCAAGGCCAGCGAAATCAAGGGAGAGGATGGACTGCGATGAGTGCCGTCATTCGCAAGATCGTGACCGTTGTCGAGGAAACGACGATGGAGGGTGGGCGAAATGTCTCACCGCCGACCCGCCGCGCGGCGGCGATCGCTGTGATCGATAATCCGTTTGCGGGAAAATTCGTCGATGATCTTGGGCCGCTCATCGCCATTGGCGAGGAATTGGGCGAGCTACTTGCGACGAGGGCGGTCGCCGCGTTGGGGATCGAGGGCAGCAAGGCGCAAAGCTATGGCAAGGCGGCTGCAGTTGGCGAGAACGGCGAGTTGGAGCACGCGGCAGCAATTTTGCATCCCAAAATGGGGGCGCCCGTACGCAAGGTGCTGGGCAAGGGTGCTGCGCTGATCCCGTCTTCCAAGAAGCGCGGAGGCTTGGGCGCGGTGCTCGACATTCCGCTCGGTCACAAGGACGCTGCATTCGTGCGAAGTCATTTCGACGGAATGGAAGTGCAAATCAATGACGCGCCACGCGCGAATGAAATCATGGTCGCGGTTGCTGTGACCGATAGCGGGCGTCCGCTCCCGCGTGTCGGCGGTCTGACGATTGGAGAAATCAAGGGGGAGGACGGCCTTCGCTAGCTGTTTGCTCCCGAGGTAACGTGCGAGAGAAATTGCCGGACCGTCCCTGAATGAGGGAAGGGATGGACGGATGTCACGGCGGAGCGGACGCTTCGTCAACATTGGAGGTCTGGGATGGTACGAAGCAAATTTATTCTGAAAGGTTTTTTGGGAGCAAGCCTTGGCATGATGCTCAGCAGCATGGCGACATCCGCCCTGGCGCAGAGCGGTGAAATCAAGATTGGCGAGATCAACAGCTATTCGCTGCTGCCAGCGTTCACCGAGCCGTATCGCAAGGGCTGGCAGCTCGCGGTTGAGGAGGTCAACGCAGCGGGCGGCATCAACGGCAAAAAGCTGGTTGTCGTATCCAAGGATGATAACGGCAAACCGGCCGATGCCCAAACTGCCGCGAACGAGCTGGTGTCGAACGAGAACGTCGTGATGCTAACCGGCACGTTCCTGTCCAACATTGGACTGGCGGTCAGCGACTTTGCCAAGCAGAAGAAGGTATTCTTTCTTGCCGCCGAGCCTTTGACTGACGCGATCACATGGGCGAAGGGCAATCGCTATACATTCCGCCTGCGTCCATCGAACTACATGCAGGCGGCGATGCTGGTCGATGAGGCCGCCAAGCTGCCTGCGAAGCGCTGGGCAACCATCGCGCCGAACTACGAGTATGGCCAATCCGCAGTCGGCATCTTCAAGAAGCTGCTGTCGGAGAAGCGGCCCGACATTCAGTGGGTCGACGAGCAATGGCCGCCGCAGGGCAAGATCGATGCAGGCCCGATCGTTCAGGCGCTTGCGAATTCCAATCCGGAAGCCATTCTCAACGTAACCTTCGGGGCGGATCTCGTGAAGTTTGTCCGCGAGGGTAACACTCGCGGCCTGTTCAAGGATCGTTCAGTGGTGAGCTTTCTCACCGGTGAGCCGGAATATCTCGATCCGCTGAAGGAAGAAACGCCGTCGGGTTGGATCGTCACCGGTTATCCCTGGTACAGCATCAAGACGCCGGAACATGACGCGTTTCTGAAGGCCTATCAGGGCAAGTTCAACGACTATCCGCGGCTCGGCTCCATCGTCGGATATCAGACGATCAAGGCGGCGGCGGCAATTCTTGCCAAAGCTAATTCGACCGATCCTGAAAGGATGATCGTTGCGGCTGAAGGGTTGTCGATGTCGTCACCGTTCGGTCAGATCACTTTCCGCAAGAACGATCATCAATCGACGCTCGGCGCCTATGTCGGCAAGACAGCGCTCAAGGACGGCAAGGGCGTGATGGTCGATTCCGTTTATCGCAAGGGCGAGGACTTCCTGCCAAGCGATGCGGAAGTCGAAAAACTGCGTCCGAAAGACTGAGGTTGACGACCGCGGGCGCGTAATGCGCGCCCGCGGCATTTTCCAGCCATGGATCGCATATGAGCTTCTACTTTGTTCAGTTCCTGACGGGTCTTGCGAGCGCGGCGTCGCTGTTTCTCGTGGCGTCGGGACTGTCGATTATTTTCGGCGTGACACGGATTGTGAATTTCGCGCATGGCGCGTTCTACATGCTGGGCGCCTATGTTGCGTTCACCCTGACCGAGCGGCTGTCCGGTACGCTGGGTTTCTGGGGCGGTATTGTTGTTGCGGCGCTCGTTGTTGCGGTTCTGGGCGTGCTGGTCGAAATGGTGCTGCTGCGGCGGATTTATAAGTCGCCGGAACTGTTTCAGCTGCTCGCCACCTTCGGCTTGACCTTGATGGTCGAGGATATCGTGGTTCTGATTTGGGGGCCGGATGATCTGGTGGGCCGTCGTGCACCCGGTTTTCGCGGCGCGGTCGATTTCTTCGGCCAGAACATTCCCACCTATGATCTCTTTCTGATTGTGCTTAGCCCTGTGGTGCTGGGTGCGTTGTGGTTGCTGTTCCGCCGTACGCGCTGGGGGATTCTGGTCCGCGCGGCGACGCAGGACCGAGACATGGTGGCGGCGCTCGGCGTCAATCAGAAGTGGTTGTTCACCAGTGTATTCGCAGTCGGTGTGTTTCTGGCCGCGCTCGGCGGCGCGCTGCAAATTCCGCGCGATGCCGTTCATCACGCGATGGATCTGCGCATTATTGTCGACGTTTTCGTCGTGGTCGTGATCGGTGGTCTCGGCAGCATCACCGGTGCGTTCGTCGCTGCGGTGCTGGTCTCCGAACTCAACGCGTTCGGCATTCTGATATTTCCGAAAATTTCGATCATTCTCGTGTTCCTTGTGATGGCCGCGGTCCTGATCGTTCGGCCATGGGGCCTGTTCGGAAAACCGGAAGCGCCGGCGCGCAAGACGCCCGGTCTGACGGTTCGTCCGTGGCGTCCACTGACCACGAACGAGCGGTTTGCAATGCTGGCGGTACTGATCGTGGCGGCGGCATTGCCGCTGTTTGGCGGCAACTATGCGCTCACCGTCGGCGCGGAAATTGCGATCTTCGTGATTTTCGCCGTCAGTCTGCATTTCCTGATGTCGGTCGGCGGACTCGCGTCCTTTGGCCATGCAGCTTATTTTGGCCTCGGGGCCTACGGTGTGGCATTCTTCGCCAAAGCTGCCGGCCTGCCGATGATTGCATGTCTGTTGCTGGGCCCGCTGCTGGGACTGTTCGGCGCGGCAATCTTCGGATTTTTCGCGGTTCAACTGTCAGGCGTCTATTTCGCGATGCTGACGCTGGCCTTTGCGCAGATCGTCTGGTCGATTGCGTTCCAGTGGGTGAGCGTGACCGGTGGCGACAACGGGATACTCGGAGTATGGCCTGATACCTGGGCAGCAGGGCCTGCCAGTTTCTATTGGCTGTCGCTGGGCATCGCGACGCTGGCTGTGGCGGTGCTTCGCATTATCGTGTTTTCGCCGTTCGGCTACGCGCTACGTGCGACACGTGATTCCATCCTGCGGAGCGAAGCGATCGGTATTGACGGCAAACGCATTCAATGGACCGCGTTCGTGATCGCGGGCACCGTTGCGGGTGTTGCCGGTGCGTTGTTCGCATATCTCAAAGGAAGCGTGTTTCCCGACAGCCTCGGCATCTCGCTTTCGGTCGATGCGCTGGTGATGGTGCTGCTCGGCGGTGTCGAGACGGTATCGGGCGCGGTGGTCGGTGCCATCGTCTTCAAGGCGCTCAACATCTGGCTGGTGAGCCAGACCGATCTTTCCAAACTGGTGCTTGGCGCGATTATCGTGCTGATTGTGGTTGCGTTCCCGAAGGGCATCGTCGGCATGATCGAAACAATTCGCGCGCGGCGTCAGTCGCAATCGTCGAAATCTGCCATTCTGGCATCACGGATCGAGACGGCAGAATGAGTGTCGCACCCACACTGCTTGCAGTCGAAGGCCTGACCAAGTCCTATGGTGGCGTGCACGCCGTGCGCAACGTGTCGTTCTCTCTGGCTGCAGGTGAAATCCTTGCGCTGATAGGTCCCAACGGCGCAGGCAAGAGCACCTGTTTTGATATGCTGAACGGCCAGAACGTGCCCGATAGCGGCCGTATCAATCTGCTCGGCCAGGATACCATAGGAAAAAAGCCGCGCATAATCTGGCGGCTCGGCGTTGGCCGTACCTTCCAGATTACGGCGACGTTCCCAACCATGACTGTGCGTGAGAACGTGCAGGTTCCCCTGGTGTCGTACAACGCCCAGCTTTTCAACATGTGGCGTTCTACAGCCGGATTTGAGCGCGTTGAGGCGGACCGCTTGCTCGATCTCGTCGGAATGAGCGGCTATGCGGACCGGCCCTGCGGAGAACTTGCCTATGGCGATCTCAAGCGGCTGGAGCTTGCGATCGCGCTCGCCAATCAGCCAAAGCTTCTTTTGATGGATGAGCCGACCGCAGGTATGGCGCCGCGCGAACGCGTCGAGCTGATGCGCCTCACAGCACGGATCGCACGCGAGAAGTCGATCGGAGTTCTGTTCACGGAGCACGATATGGATGTGGTATTCGAACACGCCGATCGCATTCTAGTGCTTAACCGTGGCACGTTGATCGCGGAGGGCTCGCCGGAAGAAGTTCGCCGCAATCCGCAGGTCCGCGCAATCTACCTTGGCGAAGGTCTCGTTTATGATGCACGCCATCGCGAGGGAGCAACGGCATGAAGCTCTCGGTTCAGGGCCTCAACAGCTACTACGGGCCGGCGCATATCCTGTTCGATGTGGCGCTTGAGGTCGGTGAGGGTGAAGTCGTTGCGCTTCTCGGCCGCAATGGCGCTGGCAAGTCGACGACATTCCGTTCGATCGTCGGGCTGGTCGAACAGCGCGAGGGCCAGATTATCTTCGAGGGGCGGGATATGTCTAACCAGCCCACCCACGCCATCGTCCGTAACGGGCTCGGCTATGTCCCGGAAGAGCGTCGTATTTTCACGGACCTCACCGTCGACGAAAATCTTGAAGTCGGGCGTCAGCCGCCGCGATCGAATGCGCCGCAATGGACCCGTGATAAACTGTTCGCATTGTTTCCAAACCTTGGTGAGATGCGTGGCCGTATGGGCGGCCGCATGAGCGGCGGCGAGCAACAGATGCTGACCATCGCTAGGACTTTAATGGGAAATCCGTCGCTGGTGTTGCTGGATGAGCCCTCTGAAGGACTGTCGCCCAAGATTGTCGAACAAATGGTGGGCGCGATTCTGGCGATGAAGAAGGAGGGCGTCAGCATCGTCGTCTCCGAGCAGAATCTCCACTTTGCGAATCTGATATCAGACCGGGCCTACATCATCGAACGCGGCCGCATCTGCTTCAGCGGCACCATGAGCGAGCTTAAGGCTCGCCCGGATATTCGCGACGCGCATCTGGCTGTCTAACTGGCGGCGGATTTCCGCCGAACAAAAGTAAGTCCGGGGGTATAGGAATGGCCAAAGCTGCTCAGAACAAGGTTTCTGTTCAAAACAAGATAGCGGCTGCCGCCAAGGGAGCTGTTCCCAAGCGCAATCCGAAGACCTCGAAGCCATCTTACGTGCTCGATGACCAGATCGGATTTATCCTGCGTCAGGTCTGGCAGCGTCACGCTACTATCTTCGCGAAAGAAATTGGGATCAATTTGACACCGACGCAATGGGCTGCGCTGGCAAAGCTCACTGAGACAGGGCCGTGCTCCCAGAACCAGCTCGGTCGGTTGACGGCGATGGATGTCGCCACCATCAAGGGCGTGATCGACCGGTTGACCGCGCGCGGCCTGACCGAAACCAGTTCCGATCCGAAGGACGGCCGCCGCCTTCTGGTCAGCTTGACCCGCGCCGGGCAGGCGATGGCCGAGAAGGCCGCGCCCAACGCATTGGCCATCACCAAGGAAACGCTCGCTCCGCTCGATGCAAAGGAGCGCGAAACCTTTGTCGCGCTGCTGAGTAAGCTGAGGTGATCTATCGATCGCTGACTAGTGAGCGACAATCTCCGGCACCTTGGTCGCTGGTGGGGTGTTGCGGCTGCGCTGGGTGCGGACGATGCCGTCGATGATGGTCATGCCGATGCCGGGCAGGTCGCCGAGCTGAACGCTGTCCAGAATGTTCTTCCCGGCCGAGTGCTGTGCCTTGTCCATGATGACGAAGTCGGCCGCGCGGCCGACTTCGATAATGCCGCAATCCAGCGCGCGCATCCGCGCGGTGTTGCCGGTGGCAAAGCAGAATGCGATTTCAGCGGGGACGTCGCCAAGCGACGACAGTAGCGACACCATGCGCAAGATGCCGAGCGGCTGCACGCCTGAACCGGCGGGAGCATCCGTGCCAAGAATGACGCGGTTCAGTTCCTTCATCTCGCGGGCAATCCGCAGCGTGTAGAGCGCGGCGCGCTCGTTGCCGTTGTGAACCAGTTCGAGGCCGCGTTTACAGCCCTCGCAGATGCAGCGGATTTGCCCATCGGGCAGCGCGGTGTGGCCACCGTTGATGTGCCCGACGACATCGGTATCGGCCTCCAGTACGACGTCGGCATCGATCAACCCAGATCCCGGAATTGACGGGCCGCCGGTGTGGATTGTGCTTTGGATGCCGTACTTGCGTGCCCAAGCCACCATCTTGCGCGCGGTCGGGCCGTCCTTGACGCCGCCGAGCCCGACTTCGCCGAGTAGCCTGACCCCGGCTGCTGCCAACTCCTTGAAATCCTCCTCTGTCATGCCCGGTTCGATCACCGGCGCTCCGGCATGAACTTTAACGCCGCCGGGGCGCAGATTGTCGAACGCACGCTGGGCGAAAATCGCCATGGCCTTGACGCCGACGATGTCGCGGGGGCGGCCCGGCATATGGACCTCGCCGGCCGAGATCATGGTGGTCACGCCGCCATTCAGAAAGCTGTCGATCCAGCCGATCTGGTTCTGCCGCGGCGTCCAGTCGCCTGCCACGGGATGAACATGACTGTCGATCAGGCCGGGGGTCACCGTCGTGCCGTTGGCATCGATGGTGGTGGTCGCGCCTTTTGCGTCGATGTCCTTGGCCCGCCCGATTGCGGTGATCTTGCCGTTCTCCGCGACGATGGTGTCGGCGTCCAGGATCGGCTTTTCCATCGCCCCGCTCAGGATCAGACCGATGTTGCGGATCACCAGCTTGGTTGGTCCGGTGTGCCTTGGGGCGCGTCGTGGGACATGGATTGTTCCTTTTGATCAAGGTCTTCTCTGCGGGGCGGCGCCAACTTGAGCGCGGCTTGACGGTGGGATCAAGTTGGATTATTCATTAGTATACAAATGAAATTTGGCGAGGCAATCTGTCTCCGCGTTTTTGATTTTGCCCCGCGATCGGACCTGCACATCGGATCGAGCGACATGAGCAACTTCAATCAGGAAAGCGTCCTCAGTGTCCATCATTGGACCGACACGCTGTTCAGTTTCACCACCACACGCGATCCGTCGTTCCGGTTTCGAAATGGCGAATTCACCATGATCGGCCTGAAGGTCGGCGAAAAGCCGCTGCTGCGCGCTTACAGTGTGGCGAGCGCGAACTACGAAAACCATCTCGAATTCTTTTCGATCAAGGTGCCCGACGGCCCGTTGACCTCGCGCCTTCAGCACTTGAAGGAGGGGGACGAGCTCGTTGTCGGCCGCAAGGCGACCGGTACGCTTGTCATCGACAATCTGAGGAATGGCCGGAATCTCTATCTGGTCGGCACCGGTACCGGGCTCGCGCCGTTCCTGAGCGTCATCAAGGATCCGGAAACCTACGATCGCTTCGAAAGGGTTGTGTTGCTGCATGGCTGTCGCCACGTCGCCGAGCTTGCCTATGGCGAGATGATCAACGAGCATTTGCCGAAGGATGATCTGATTGGCGAACTGGTGCGCAACCAGTTGATCTACTATCCGACGGTTACCCGCGATCCGTTCCGCAATCGCGGCCGGATCACCGATCTGATAACGTCAGGAAAATTGTTCAGCGATGCGGGCCTCGCGCCGCTTGAGGCCACTCATGATCGCGTCATGATCTGCGGAAGTCCCGCGTTATTGCAGGACACCCGTACGCTGCTGCTCGACAAAGGCTTTACCGAGGGCAATCATGGCGAACCTGGCGAGTTCGTGATCGAGAAAGCGTTCGTCGAACGCTAGTCCGACCGCGTCGCGTCTGCTGCCTCAGGCTAACGCTGGCTATGTCACGCGGCTTGGCAACAATGCCCCTGTTCGTTCCAGAACCGGATATGCGGCTGCGGCGACGATGTGCGAATTAATCAGCTTCATGTCGCGCAACAGATCGAGATGGATCGAGCTGGCCTGGGCGGTCTGAAGGTCGCTATCCCTGAGTCTGTCGAAATGTGAGGCTGTCGCCTTTGATTCCGCATCCCTGAATACGGCTTTCTCATCGACCAGAAGTCGCGCGGTTCGCGGATCTTCGGTAACGAAGAGCGATGCCGCCGTCTTGAGATTACCCGCAAGACGTCCAATCATCGCACTCAGGTCGTTTTGCTCTTCGTTGGAGAAAACAAGACCGCGCTTAAGTCGCTTGGAAGCGTGAGGCAGAAAATTCCGGTCGACGACGTCGCCAGCCTGTTCGATGTTCATCGTGAAGGTGAGAATTTCATTCAGGCGGCGCTGATCTGTCTCATTCAGTTCGTCGGGATCCAGCGATGTCAGATACGACTTGATCGCGATATTGAGCTTATCGAGGACATCCTCGCGCCGGCGGGTTTCCACGAGCAAGCGGCGGTCTCCCTTTGCGAGCCCGGCATTCACTCCCAGCAGCATTTCTTCCAGTACGTCCGCCAGACGCAGTGCTTCACGTGAAGCTGCGCCGAGAGCGACGATGGGCGTCTCTTTCGCCGCGGGATCGAGGTAGAGCGGCCGGGCGGGGTCGGCTGGATCGATTCGGTCGGGCAGCAAGCGTCGCAGCAGCGATGCGTAGGGTGTCAGCAGCGGCAGCGACACGACTGCGACGGCGAGGTTGAAAAGCGTGTGAAAGTCGGCAACGGCGCGCGCTTTGTTCGGCTCTATCGCCATGATGAACTGGCTGATCGGCCCGAGAAGACCGATTGCGACAGCAACGCCGACAAGGCGGCCGATCAGGTTTCCCAGTGCGGGACGTTTGGCGGCCGGGTCATCGCCTGCCGGTCCCTCAATAAGAGGGTTGATGGCCGTGCCGATGTTCGCGCCGAGTACCAGCGCGAATGCGGCATCCGGGGGCACGATTCCTTTTGTCGCCAGCGACATGATGAGCAGAACGATGGCGACGCTCGAATGAGCAGCCCATGTCAATGCGGCCGCGAGGCATACATCCAGCAGCCATGATGACGAGACAAGGCCAAGCAGTGCGGCCAAGGTCGGAGAACTCTCGTAACCCGTCATGAGATCGAGGAGATGGCGCAACGCGAGAAGCATCAATCCAAGACCAATGAACACGCGGCCAAGGTCGTGGACCTGCGTCCGCGAATCTCTTCGGAACATCAGCATGCCGATCAGCACGAGGGCAGGCGCAACCAGCGTGACATCGAATGACAGAATTTGCACAATCAGCGTCGTCCCGACATTGGCGCCGAGCATGACGGCGAGGGCAGGCACCAGCCCCATGAAGCCGCCTGCAGCGAAACCGGCGGTCATTAGTCCGGTTGCAGTGCTGCTCTGAAGGACAGCGGTAACGCCCATGCCTGCCAGGAACGCACGAAAGCGATTGCGCAAAGCGCTGCCGAGAATTGTGCGCAGTTTCGAACCGAAGGCACGCTGGATGCCGGTTTGCACCATATGGGTGCCCCACAGCAGCAACGCGATGAATCCGGCAAGATCGATCAGGTTGATGGCCAGGGTCATGATCGAGTCCCTTTGTGCGACGAAACGAGTCTAGGCGGCCTGCACGCGGCCATCGCCCACGATGCGGATCTTGTCGCCATATTGTTCGGCGATCCGCTGAAAATCAGCCGGAAGCGGCTTGTCTGTAAAAAGATGATGGCAATCGCTGATATGCCCGCCACGTACCGTGGCGCTGCGGCCGAACTTGCTGGCGTCGGCGACGAGCAGGGCGGTCCGGCAATTTGCGACGATGGCCTGACGCGCCTGAACCTCGCCCGAATAGAAATCGAGCAACGTGCCTTCTTCGTCGATGCCGCCCACGCCGAAGATCCCGACGTCCACCTTGAACCGCGAGAAGAAGCGCACCGCAGCGTCACCGATGATATCGCGGTCGAGCGGACGTAGAGTTCCGCCCGCGATTGTGATCTCCACATCGGGGTTGCGTGCGAACGCTGACGCCACGTTGAGATTGTTGGTGATGACCCGCAGATTCTTGCGATCCGCGAGCGCTCGCGCGACATATTCGGGCGTCGTCCCGAGACCGATCATGATCGATGCGCCGTCGGGGATGAAATTTAAGACCGCCTGCGCGATCTGCCGCTTGGCCTCGAAGTTCAGGCCCTGCCGGCTTTCATAGGCGAGATTTTGGTTCGAGACCGGCAGGCCAACACCGCCATGGATGCGACGCAACAAACCCTGATCGCAGAGCTGGTTCACAATGCGGCGTGCAGTCTGCTGCGTCACGTTGAAGTGCGCAGCAAGATGCTCGATCGAGGCGAAACCCTTTTCGCGCACGATTTCGAGGATCAGCGTCTGTCGCTTGTTTGTCATCTTGAGCATGTATCTGATTGAAATATTATCATCCGAACACGAAATGTGCAATTTCTTATTTCGTTTGATCAAAAATTATGTTCGAATGAACATATGGAGAGCAGGATGTTGCCTTGGACCGGACGAAGAGTTCTTTTTGTCGTGAGCGGGTTTCAGGAGTCTCAGGTCGAGGAGACGGACCGGCCAGTTTGCCCAAGCGTAAGGAGCGGCTCTCGCATCTCGCAATTCATTCGGATCAGGTAGGTGCATGTCGGCGATCACTCTAGATCATATCTCCAAGAACTGGGGTCCGATGCGCGCCGTTGACGACGTCAGTCTCACGGCGGATCAGGGTTCGCTCTTGGTTCTTCTGGGACCCTCGGGGTGCGGCAAATCCACCACGCTGCGATTGATCGCCGGCCTCGAGCAGCCGGACGGCGGCACCATTACAATCGGCGGCGCGGATGTAACGGCTCTGACGCCGGCTCAGCGCAAGATTTCGATGGTCTTTCAATCCTACGCGCTGTTTCCGCACCTGAGCGTCGGGGAAAACATCGTTTTTGGGCTGCGCGTTCGCCGCGTGTCCCGCGCCGAGCGTGATGCGCGGCTCAAGCGCGTCGCGGACATCGTCGGTCTCAGCCATCTTCTGGAGCGCAAACCTTCGCAGCTTTCCGGCGGCCAGCGTCAGCGCGTCGCGCTCGGACGCGCCATCATTGCTGAGGCGAAAGTCTGTCTGATGGACGAGCCGCTTTCCAACCTCGACGCCAAGCTCCGTCATGAAATGCGCACTGAAATTCGTTCGCTTCAGCAGCGTCTTGGTATGACAATGGTTTATGTGACCCACGATCAGACCGAAGCCATGACCATGGCGGATCGTGTTGTGCTGATGCGTGACGGCCGTATCGAGCAGAACGGCACACCGGAAGAGCTTTACAATCGGCCTGCAACCGCTTTCACCGCGCGGTTCATCGGGACGCCGCCAATGAATCTCATTGCGCGAGGTGACCGGTTGCTTGGCATTCGTCCGGAACATATTCGCGTCGTGTCGCATGACGGTCATCCGGCGCGCGTAAAGGCGGTCGAGCATCTCGGAGCCGACAGCATCATTCTTTGTGAAATCGACGGGCAGCCAGTCTCGGTGCGGCAGGACGGCTTCAGCAAGTCACTGCCGGGCGACGACATCCGGCTCGCATGGGATGCAGGTTCCGAACACCAGTTCGACAAAACATCAGAGCGGCGGATGGAGTCCGCGGCCTGTGACACTAAGCGAGTAACGGTCGCCTGAGGTCCTGATGGCAGGATCACGCAAAACGATAACAGGGGAGGTTAATATGAAATTCTTTGGACGAACGATGGTTGCGGCGGCCGCGCTCGCCGCTCTGTCTCTCACGTCACGGCCCGCGGCCGCCGTTGATCTTACCATGTATTATCCGGTCGCGGTCGGCGGTCCGGTGACCAAGATCATCGACGATATGGTGGCGCGGTTCGAGAAGGAGAACGCGGACATCAAGGTGACCGCGGTATATGCCGGCAACTACACCGACACCATGACCAAGGCGATGACCGCGATGAAGGGCGGCCAGCCGCCGCAACTGTCGGTGCTGCTCTCGACCGACGTCTTCACGTTGATGGATGAGAACGCCATCGTGCCGATGGACGGTCTTGTTGCCGACAAGTCGTGGTTCAAGGAGTTCTATCCTGCGTTCATGGCCAACGGTCAGATCGACGGAAAGACCTGGAGCATTCCGTTCCAGCGTTCGACCATCGTGCTGTACTGGAACAAGGACGCGTTCAAGGAAGCGGGCCTCGATCCGGAGAAGGCGCCTGCGAGCTGGGACGAAATGACCGAGATGGGCAAGAAGCTCGTCAAGAAGGACGCTTCCGGCAACACGACCCGCTGGGGTGTCGAAATTCCGACCACGGGCTACGGCTACTGGATGCTGCAGGCGCTAGCGATCGAGAACGGCCAGAGGCTGATGAACGAAGCGGGTAATGAGGTCTATCTCACTGCACCGAAGACTGTTGGAGCGCTGGATTATTGGGTCGATCTGTCGCGCAAGCATGCGGTGATGCCCCCGGGCAGCATCGACTGGGCGACGCTGCGCACCGATTTCCTTGAGGGCAAGACCGCGATGATGTGGCACACCACGGGCAATCTGACCGCAGTGAAGGATGGCGCCAAGTTCAACTTCGGTGTTGCGATGCTGCCGGCCAAGGAACGCCGCGGCTCGCCGACCGGCGGCGGTAGCTTCTACATCTTCAAGGGCGCCTCGCCTGAGCAACAGAAGGCTGCGGTGAAGTTCATCCAGTGGATGACGACGCCTGAGCGCGCGGCCGAATGGAGCATCAAGACCGGATATGCCGCTGTTTCGCCCGCGGCTTACAAGACGCCGGCGATGGAGGCCTATGCGAAGGGCTTCCCGGCCGCGACCGTGGCGCGTGATCAGCTTGAACATGCGGTGCCGGAACTGTCGGTTCACGAGAACGGCCGCATCTACAAGTTCGTCAACGACGCGGTGCAGGCGGCGGTGACCGGTTCGCAAAAGCCATCCGAAGCGCTGGCGGCTGCGCAGCAGCAGGCCGACCGCGTGCTACGCGCGTACAAATAACCGAAGAAAGGGCCGGGTGGCGGTTCGTCGCCATTCCGGCCATTTGTCCGATGACAGATCAGGCCGCCACCATGTCAGTTGCCGCACGCAGGCCGAAGTCGCACGCGTGGTGGA
Organism: Afipia birgiae 34632; assembly: GCF_000308295.2. Taxonomy (GTDB): domain Bacteria; phylum Pseudomonadota; class Alphaproteobacteria; order Rhizobiales; family Xanthobacteraceae; genus Afipia; species Afipia birgiae. The sequence goes on along the minus strand of NZ_HG326654.1, from coordinate 330,078 downwards.
ATGCTGTGAACGCGTGGCTGCTGCTGTTGCCGGCGGCGGTGCTGTTGATCGCATTCACGCATTACCCGATCCTGGCGACCATCCGGCATTCGTTTTTCATTACGCGCCGGAACGGCACGGAAGTCTTCATTGGTCTTGAAAGCTATCAGTCGATGGCCGCCGATCCGATTTTCTGGAAGGCGCTCGTCAACAATTTCTGGTTTGCGCTGGGCACCATTCCGACGTCGATCGCTCTGGCGCTGCTGATGGCGATCTGGGTTAATCGCAACATGCGCGGCCGCGGCTTTCTGCGCCTTGCCTTTTTCACGCCGACCGTGCTCCCGATGATCGCGGTCGCGAATATCTGGCTGTTTTTCTACACACCGGATTACGGATTGCTGGATCAATTGCGCGGAGTTTTTGGGCTTGCGGGCTGGAATTGGCTCGGAGATCCCAGCACAGTGATGAGCTGCCTGATTGTCATGGTGATCTGGAAGGAAGCCGGATTCTTCATGATCTTCTATTTGGCCGCGCTCCAGCAATTGTCGCCGGATCTTGAGGAGGCGGCGTCAGTTGAGGGCGCCAGCCGCTGGTACACGTTCCGGCGGATCACCTTTCCCTTGCTGATGCCGACCACGCTGTTCGTCGCGATCAACGCCGTGATCAATTCGTTCAAGCTGGTCGATCATCTGGTGATCATGACCAAGGGCGGCCCCAACAACGCCAGCACGTTGCTGCTCTACTATATCTATGAAGTCGCATTCACTTTCCAGGATTCGGCCTACGCCGCGACCCTCACGGTGGTGCTTCTGGTCCTGCTCAGCACAGTGGCGTTGATCAAATTCGGCTATCTCGATCGCAGGATTCACTATCAATGAACAGCCGCACGCATCCTCTTGAGGCGGTTGCAGCGTGGTTGCTGGCGTTGCTGTGGCTCGCGCCGCTGGTTTATGCTTTCTGGAGCGCGCTGCATCCGGCAGCTTATGCGACATCGTTCAGCCTGTCCGCGCCGTGGACACTGGAGAATTTCGCGCGCGCGTGGCATCAGGCGCCGTTCGGAAGGTACTACATCAACACCGTCGTGCTGGTCGTGATCATCCTGATCGGCCAGCTCATACTCTCGACGCTGGCGGCCTATGCCTTTGCGCGGTTTACGTTCCGGGGAAGCGGGATCGCATTCGCACTGGTGCTTTTGCAGTTGATGATCATGCCCGACGTTCTGATCGTCGAGAACTACCGCATGATCGGAAAGCTCGGGTTGCTCGATACGATCCCGGCAATTGCATTGCCATACCTGGCCAGCGCCTTCGGCATCTTCTTGTTACGGCAGACATTCAAGAGCGTGCCGCAGGAACTGGTCGAAGCTGCCCGTGTCGAGGGTGCGGGGCCGCTGCAAATCCTCTGGAAGGTTTATGTGCCGCTGGCGCGGCCGACTTACGTCGCCTTCGGCCTCGTCTCGGTCAGTTATCACTGGAACAATTTCCTGTGGCCTTTAATCGTGACGAATTCCGTCGAAAGCCGGCCGCTCACAGTAGGCCTCGCAGTGTTTGGTGCACCTGAGACCGGCGTGGATTGGTCGATCATTACGGCCGCGACGGTGATGACCATGGCGCCGTTGCTGATCGCGTTCCTGCTGTTTCAGCGGCAGTTCGTGCAATCCTTCATGCGCGCAGGCATTCGCTGATGCGGCTGCTGACCTGGAATATTCAGTGCGGCAGGGGCTGCGACGGCGTGACCGACCTCGCGCGGATTGTGTCCGTCGCAACGGAGTTGGCGGACGCTGATGTCTACTGTTTTCAGGAAGTGTCAGACAATTTTGTCAATCTCGACGGCGGCACGGATCAAAGTGCGCGACTGGCTTCTCTGCTCCCCGGATATGTTCCGGTATTTCGTCCGGCAATTGAAACCATCGATGGCGATAGACGAACGCACCGGTTCGGAAACATGACGCTGTCGCGTCTGCCGGTGATGCAAATCTCCAATCACTTGCTGCCGTGGCCGGAAGCCGGTGCTGTCCGCAGCATGCGACGTCATGCACTCGATGTGACGGTTCAAACTGCGTTTGGTGCGCTGCGCGTCGTCAACACGCACCTCGAGTATCATTCAGCTACTCAGCGCGAAGCGCAGATCAGGCGATTGCTCGATCTTCAGGAGGAGGCGTCGACCAGCGCCAAGGCTGGTGGATCCCACAACGAGCCCTACGCGGCCCAGACGCTGGCCGCATCGAGCCTGCTTTGCGGTGATTTCAATTTCGATATCTCGGATCCTCAGCATGCGCTCATTCATGAGTCGGTCCGTCCGGGATTGAATTATCGCGATGCGTGGTCGATCCGTCATCCCGGCAAGCCTCACGCGCTGACATGCGGCCTATACGATCGCCGGCAGTGGTCGGACGGTCCGGACTGCCGGGATTTTATCTTCGCGACGGAAGATTTGAGCGGCCGGATTCGTCGCGTTGAGGTGGACGCCAAAACTGCAGCATCGGACCATCAGCCGGTCTTTATCGAATTTGCAGACTGATACGCATATCCGGATCGCGACCTTTGCAACTCCAGTTCATGGCGCTGGCGCCAACCGAAAGTCCGGCCTGAGGGCGGATTTTGTTCAATCATTGAGCAAAGATGTCTCCCCAGGGAGTGGGGAGAGGGGCTAAACTGGCGTCTGGATTTGTACCGCGTAGGGTCGTTGGCATGGCGATATCCGAGGGCGACAGACGCGACGCGTACCTGCCGCGCATTCAAGCACCCGCTCTGGATGTGGACGGCATCGCGTCGATGTTGCGCCGCCGGGCCGCATTCATAGCGGCGGTGACCCTTGCATGCGTCGGTATTTGTCTTGCCTGGATATTGCTGTCGGCTCCCAGATATATCGCATCTGGCCGGATTTTGCTCGACGTGCCGGGTGCCCGGATCGCCGGGAGTGGCGCTCCGGCAGGACCCGGAGAAGCCGGCACGATAGACGTTGAAAACCAGATCTATACTCTGACGTCGCGCAGTGTCTACGACCGGGTCATTAGGCAGGAAAAACTCGAAACCGACCCGCTCTTTGGTGGCAAGTCGAAAGGAATCCTCTCCGCGCTTTTAGCGAGTGTCGGACTCGCCCGTGCTGTCGATCCGCACGCGATAGCGTTGCGCCAGCTCGATCGCGCCGTCAGCATCGTGCGCAATCCTGGTTCTCACACCGTGGATGTCAATGTTGTCACGTCGGATCGCGATATGTCTGCAAGGATCGCTAACGCGGTGATGGATAGCTATGTCGACGAACAAGCGTCTGCGGGCAGGAAAACATCACCCGACGCAGCGGCACCTCTTGGCGTACGGCTGGAAACGCTTCAGGCCCGGTTGCGCGATGCCGAACAGCGCTATGAGGTGTTTCGCGGCGAGAACCGCACCGTTGTTGCTAACGGTTCAGCCAATGCTGAAAAGCAGATAATTGAACTTTCCGCTCAGGCGAGCACTGCCGAAGCCAAGCTCAACGGTCTGCGTTCGACACTTGGGCAGCTTCAGCGCGCCAGGAAGACCCTGGATGCTGGCGGAATTCCTAATGTGGTTCGCGGAGGCGAAATCGGCGCGCTCGGAAACCGCTATGCGGCAGCCAAGCAACTTGAACTCGATCTGTCCGAAACACTTGGTCCCCGCCATCCAGATCTCATCATTGCGCGGATGCGGGCGACCGAAGCAAAACGACTGCTGGAGCAGGCAATCCGGGACACGGTTCAGTCAACTTCAGCAGAATTGGAACAGGCACGCTCCGCTGTGAGCCAACTGAAGAGCCGCCTTGATGCATCGAAACAGGATCAGACAAAATCCACCGAAATCATCGCTCGTCTCAAGGAGCTGGAACGGGACATGGAGGCAAGCCGCGTTGCCTACCAGGCTGTTCTGGCCCGGTCCCGTGAGCTCGGCGGCCAGCAGCGAACTGACAGTTCGAATGCCCGGATACTCAGTCGTGCGACAGCACCGCTTGAGCCCAGCGGAGCGTTTCCCTTTGGCGCGCTGTTCACCAGTTTGCTGCTGGGGCTGGGCCTTGGCGTCAGTCTAGCGTGGCTGCTGGAGTTGATGGACGAGGAAGAAAGAGCCGTCACCGCCCCTTGAAGTTGCCGGCACGGCGCTCTGTCGTCGCCTTGATGCCTTCCTGGAAGTCCTCGGTTTCGCGCAGCCACGTTTGCTCAGCGAGTTCATGATCGGTTTGCGCCTTCACCCGCTGTGCTAGCCCTGCGCGCATCGTCGCGCGCGTTGACATCAAACCAAGCGGCGAATTCTCGGCGATCTCGTGCGCGAGCTTGAATGCTTCGGCGCGCACCTGATCCTGCGGCACCAGTACGTTCGCCAGCCCCATGTTGAAGGCTTCCTCGCCGGTGACGCGGCGGCTGGTATAGAACATCAGCGCGGCGTTGTTCTTTCCGATCACTTCGGGAAGTGTCACGGTCAGCCCGAAGCCGGGATGAAATCCAAGCTTGGTAAAGTTTGCGGCGAACCGCGCCTCGGGGCAGGTGACACGGAAATCCGCCGAGACCGCAAGACCCAATCCGCCACCGATGGCGGCGCCCTGGACTGCGGCAACGATCGGCTTCTTGTTACTGAAGATGCGAACGGCTTCAAGATAGAGGTCACCGGTGGTGCCGTCGCCGGACGCGGCGTCGCCATCGAAGCCCGCAGGCCGGTTGAAGTTTGCGCCCGCGCAAAATGCCTTGCCCTGTGAGGCTAACACCACGGCGCGACTATCCATATCATTGTCGATCTGCCCGAGCGCGTCGGCGATCTGACGGATCAGGGAGAGATCGAAAAAATTCAGCGGCGGCCGGCGAATTTCGATCAGCGTGACGTGACTATGTTTCTCGACGCCGATATCGGTGAAGCCGCTCATGAGTCTTCCTCTTTCGATGCTTGTTGCTTGTTTCAACGCAGCCCAAGTCCGCGCGCGATGATGCCGCGGAGGACTTCGGTGGTGCCGCCCTGGATGGTGAGCTTGGGCGCGATCTTGATGGCGAAGGCCAGCTGGTCTCCCAGCGTGTGATGATTGGAGGCATCGGCATCGATGAAGGCGGCAAGGTCGCGCACCCGGTGCGGCAGCTGCTGCTCCCAGATGGTGCCGATGTCCTTGACGATGGAGGCCTCGACCACGGGCTCCTTGCCGGCCTGCAGCATGCCTGCCACCGACACCGACATGCGGCGCATGGTGTGCAACTGGGCGACGAGCCGACCGATGCCTTCCGCGCCCCGCGTGTCGGGATTCGTTCCCAGCGCGCGAACAAGCTCGGTCAGCACGTAGTAGGTCTCGAGGAAGCGCTCGGGCCCGCTGCGTTCATAGGCCAGCTCGCTGGTCGCCTGCTTCCACGCGCCGTCGATCTCGCCCAATACATTTTCATCAGGCATGAAGGCGTCCTGAAAAACCACTTCGTTGAATTCCTTCAGCCCGCTGATCTGCGCAATCGGATTGACGGTGATGCCCGGCGTCTTCATGTCGACCAGGAATTGCGTCAGGCCGTGGCGGCGGTTTTCCTTGGTCGGCGGCGAGGTGCGAAAGATCGCCAGCATGTAGTCGGCCATGTGTGCCGAGGTGGTCCAGATCTTGGTGCCGTTGATCAGCCAGCCGCCGTCAGTCTTTGTAGCCTTGGTCTTTGCGGCGAACAGATCGGAGCCGGAGTTCGGTTCGCTCATGCCGATCGCAAAGCAGACTTCGCCGCGGCAGATCCGCGGTACGATGTCCATCTTGATCCGCTCGTTGGCGTATTTGAGCAGCACCGGGCCGCTCTGGCGGTCTGCGACGAAGAAGCGACGGGTCGGCGCATTGGCGACGCGCATCTCCTCGGTGACGACGTAGCGCTCCAGGAAGGTGCGCTCGTGGCCGCCATATTGTTTCGGCCAAGTCATGCCGATCCAGCCGCGTTCGCCGACCCGGCGGCTGAACTCGGGGATATCGGTGTCCTCGCGCTGCGGCTCATGCGGGTTGAAGGTGCCGGCTGCGATTTCCTCGGCGAGGAACGCGCGCACTTCGCGACGCAGCGTCTCGCATTCCTCCGGCAAACGGATCTGGTCGAAACGAAGCGCTGCGGTCATCTGACAGTTCCTGAAAATGCAGTTGTGGTTTGATTACCGCGACGCGACCAGCGGCCACAGTTCATCTGCGCCCCGGGCCGCGACGAACTTGCCAAGTTCGGCAGCCCAGTGGCTTTCGTGTCCGAAATCGTCGCGCCAGCCCAATGCGCGCAGGGTGTAGCGATGCAGGACGTGCTCCATCGAGAAGCCGATGGCGCCGTGCACCTGATGCGCGATCGCAGTGCCTTTTTCGGCTGCTTCCGCGCAGCGAACCTTGGCGGACGCGACCTCAAGGAACACGGCATCGTCGAATGACGTGCTGTTCGCGATGGCGTCGGCGGCCGATCCTGCCGCGGCGACGGCGGCAGCGACTTCGCCCGCGAGTCGCGCGAGGTTATGCTGCACCGCCTGGAATTTCGAGATCTGCTTCTCGAACGCCACACGCTCGTTCGAATAGCGCACCGTGATCTCGAGCATTGTTTCCAGCGCGCCTGCGATCTGCAGGCTGCGGACGGTCGCGCCCATTTGCATCAGCGAGGTTTGCGTCATTCCCGCAGGCGCGGGCTTTCTCGCGAGCGGCCTGACATTGTCGAACGTCACGGTGTTCGACGCGTCGCTGCCGAGACTCTCGCCGGCCTCGATCCGGCAGGCTGAGGTTTCCACCAGCGCAATCGAATAACCCTTCGCGTCCTGCGCAATCACCGCGATATGCGCGGCCTCGGATGCGAACGGTACCCCGCGAACCCGTCCGCTGAGCGTACCGTCCGCATTGAGCGTGATGCGATCCTGCGGGCGCGCAGGAGCAACGGTCATTTTGCCAGCAGGCGAGGGAAGTCCAGCCTGCGCCAGCAGCCAGCCGGCGAGCATGGTTTCGACCAGCGGAATAGCTATCGCAAACTTTCCGCTAGACGCCGTAACTGCAAAACCATCCGCAAGGCTTGCGCCGGAGCCGTCGCAGTCCTCCGGCACCCACGAGAGCGGCAGGCCTGCATCGCTCAGCGCGGCCCACAGCGGCGTTTTCCATCCGTCATTTGCAGCGCTGTTGATGCTCTGCGCATCCGCAAGGTCCGCAAAAATCCGATCCGCCGTCTCCGCAACAATGTTTTCGCTCACGCCAAATGACCTTTTCCAACTGTCGGGAGGGGGTGATGATCGATCATCATGGTCCTGCACATTCTTTTGCCCGGCCGTCCAGCAGGGATGCGGTTTTTGCAACGCAGCGTGCGTCGATTTCGGATGTCCAGCGCGCGACTGGAGGTCGTGGGAATGACGTCGCCGGAACGCTATCCCTTCGTTCCGAACGGTGTCAAATCAGACCTGATTTTCAGAAACAGGGCAGCAAAGACCGTTCATGTGCTCGGCCCCGGTCGCCGAAGCTCAGCAACCTCTCGTCTCAATGCGAGCTTTTCTGCGAAGCTCCTGGTCACATCGCGGAGAATGGCGACCGTTCCATCAGGTTGTCCGCATCCGTCGCGCAATATTGCAATCGTGAATTCGACGGAGATGCGCTGACCGCTCTTGGTCAAGGCCGGAACAGACAGCAGATCTCCCGCGCCATAGCGGCTCTCGCCGGTCGTCATTGTATGGCGATATCCAGCCCAATGCCGCGCCCTGAGATTCTCGGGAATGATGAAATCGAGCGGCTGTCCCATCGCGTCATCAGACGAGAAGCCGAAGATTCGCTCGGCGCCGGGATTCCAGAAAGTGACGACACCGTCACGGTCGGTCGCGATAATGGCATCCGACGCCGATGCCAGCAGGGCATCCGTAAGTCCAGCAGGTGTTGCAGTCATACTTTTTTGTTCCGCTGAGTATCCGGAGGAGCAGGCGGCGAAGAGTCCGTTGTTTCGCTGGACAATGGCTGCTCGGTGCCGGTTTCACGAGGCCAGCAAGGAGAGGCAGTGTTTTTCCGGATCATGATGGCGAGATCAGATTCCTGTCCGGATGGCGTTCGATACATCGTGGGTCCGTTGCGCTTGCGAACATTCGGTATCCTCGCCCCGAGGACGTGCTTGGCAAGCGATAAATGGTGGCCGCATGTATCGAGGAACCGGATACATCATCCCTGCGTCGAGAATGCTTACCGTTTCGTGCGCTTGACCGGTTTTGCCGCAGTCTTGCTTTTCGTCGCTGAACTGGCCAGCCGGTGCATGATGTCGATTGCGCTTGCGATCACCTCGCGTTCGCTATCGACGGGATAGACGACATAGGCGGGCACCGAAAATTCAGGTGCACCTGCGACAAGATGCAACCGCTTTGCGGCGATGTGGGGAAGGACAATCCGCATCGGAAAATAGCCGGATCCTCCGCTCTTCATGACATGTTGCAGTCCCAGCCAGCCGATATTCGCTGTCAGCGAAGGCCCTCCGAAATTCGGAAAGCTGGCGCTGTGTCGCGCGTAAAATTCCGGACCCCAATCCACGTAAACATACCCGGCCTGCGGTTCAGGCGCGTTCCTGGCGCTGGTCGAGACCATCACAAGGCGTTCGTCGAACAACTGTTCAACCTTCAGGCCGGGACGGCTTTGCGGCGTGTACATCACGCCGATATCGATCCGGCCCTCGATCAGTCCCTGCATGATTTCGGGTTCGAGGCTGCTTTCGGCACGAAAGGAGATTGCGGGTGTCGCCTTTTGCATGAGCGGTAGCCATTGCAGCAGGAATTCTTCCCACAGCCCAATGCGGCCGCCGATCACCAATGTGCCGCTGAAACCTTCGGGAAGGCCGACATCGTGGCGCGCCTGGGCTACGGTCCTGACCAGTGCGGTCGCGTGCCTTTGAAACTGACGGCCGGCGGGCGTCAGCGTGGTCCCGGCCTTGTTGCGCACGAACAGAACGCAGCCAAGCAGATTCTCCAGCGTGTGAATTCGCGTGCTGACGGTCGACTGACTTACATGGAGCCGTTCAGCGGCGCTGATGAAATTGCCCGCCTCAACGACTGTCAGAAAAGTCCTGGCCAGTTCGGTGTCCATCGCGTGTCTCTCATATCTGGAAAGTCGATATTAAGGCCATATACTATGCTATTGTCAAAATGATCTTTCCCGTTCAAAACCTGCTCATGAGCGGCGATATTGTCGCATCCACGCCGCATGAAACCCTGAAAGCTCAAAGGAGAACGCATGCCTCGCATGCACTGCAACAGCACGTTAGGAGAAACGGCGGGGATGGCCTTTCGCTTCCTCGGCAAGAGCGGTACGATCCCGATATGCCGGCGAGGGCCGGTCTGCTAATTCACCGATCGCACGATCGATTCCATCAATATCTACGCACGAGCGCGGCCAGTAAGGGAAACGTCATGACCAATCGTATGCAATTCTATATCGACGGCAGCTGGGTGGATCCCGCCGTCAAAAAGTCCATTCCGGTGGTCAATCCGGCGACGGAAGAAGCGATCTATGAAATTGCCGTTGGATCGAAAGCCGACGTCGACAAGGCGGTCGCTGCTGCGCGCCGCGCGTTTGAGACTTTCTCGCAGACCACCCGCGAAGAGCGCGTTGCGCTGCTTGAAAAGATCATCGCCGTCTACAAGACCCGGATGAAGGATATCGGTGCTGCGGTGTCCGATGAAATGGGCGCGCCGCTGCCGATGGCGGAAAAGATGCAGGCAGGTGCCGGCCTCGGTCATCTGATGTCGACGCTGGACGTTCTCAAGAAGTACGAGTTCGAAGAAACTATCGGTTCGGCGGTCGTCGTCCGCGAGCCGGTCGGCGTCATCGGCATGATCACGCCATGGAACTGGCCGCTCAACCAGATCGCCTGCAAGGTCGCTCCAGCGATCGCCGCCGGCTGCACCATGGTCCTGAAGCCGTCGGAATATACGCCGTCGTCGGCGTTGATTTTTGCGGAAATCCTGCATGAAGCGGGCGTGCCGAAGGGTGTCTTCAACCTGATCAACGGCCTCGGCCCGGATGTCGGCGTCGCCATGAGCGAACATCCCGGGATCGACATGATCTCGTTCACCGGTTCGACCCGCGCGGGCATCGACGTTGCGAAGCGCGCCGCCAATACCGTGAAGCGCGTCAGCCAGGAACTGGGCGGCAAGTCGCCGAACATCATTCTCGATGATGCTGACTTCACGAAGGCTGTGACCGGTGGCGTTGCGCACATGTTCAACAACTCCGGCCAGTCCTGCAACGCGCCCTCGCGCATGATCGTGCCGCAGGCGAAGATCAAGGAGATCGCGGCGATCGCCAAGGCCGTTGCCGACAAGACCAAGGCGGGTGATCCGCGCGCCGAGGGCACCACGATCGGTCCCGTCGTCAACCGCACGCAGTGGGACAAGATCCAGAGCCTGATCCAGAAGGGCATCGACGAAGGCGCGACCTTGGTCGCCGGCGGCGTCGGTCTTCCGGAAGGAGTTAACAAGGGCTTCTACGTCCGTCCGACCATATTCTCGGATGTCACCAGCAACATGACGATTGCCAACGAGGAAATCTTCGGACCAGTTCTGGTCATCATGGGCGCCAAGGACGAGGCAGAGGCCGTGAAGATCGGCAACGACACGCCATACGGGCTTGCGGGCTATGTTTCGGCGGGTACCGTCGAGCGCGCGCGCAAGGTCGGCCGTCAGCTTCGTGCCGGCAACATCAACCTGAATGGTGTGCCGAACGAGCGCACCGCGCCGTTCGGTGGCTACAAGCAGTCGGGCAACGGCCGCGAGTGGGGCAAGTTCGGCCTCGAGGAGTATCTCGAAGCCAAGGCGATTGCAGGCTTCAACGCAGCCTGAGATCGTTCGCTATGATTATGCCGGCGCGGGGTTGCTCGCGCCGGCATATTTTTTATTCTAAGGCCAGTATGGATCGGTAAGCACCATGACCACATCCGACACTGTTGTCTTCGTGGGCCTCGGTCAAATGGGACTGCCCATGGCGAAGCGTTGCATCGCCGCCGGTTTCAAGGTTCGCGGTGCGGATCCATCGGCTCCCGCGCGCGACGCGCTTGCGGCAGCGGGCGGTGAGGTTTTCGCGAGCGCACGCGAAGCCGCAAAAGATGCATCGATCCTGATCACCATGCTGCCGGACAGCCGGATCGTGCGCGAAGTTGTGCTCGGCGGTCAGGGCGTCGCCGATGTTCTTGCGAAGGACGCGCTGATCATCGACATGAGTTCATCGGTGCCGGTCGATACGCAGTCGCTCGGCAACGATCTCGCGGCGCGGGGGATCGCGGTGATCGATGCGCCGGTATCCGGCGGCGTCAAGCGCGCCATCGACGGCACGCTATCGATCATGGCCGGAGGCGACGCCGCGCTGGTGGAGCGTGCGAAGCCGGTGCTGCAGGCCATGGCCAAATCGGTATTTGCCACAGGACCGCTTGGCTCCGGTCATGCGATGAAGGCGCTGAACAATTATGTCTCTGCGGCCGGACTTGTCGCGGCCTGCGAGGCGTTGCTGGTTGGCCGCCGCTTCGGTCTGCAACCGGACACCGTCATCGAAGTACTTAACGCGTCGACTGGCAAGAACAACTCGACCGACGTCAAGATGAAGCAGTTCGTGATCTCGGAGACGTTCGCGTCAGGATTCTCCCTGGCCCTGATGGCCAAGGATCTGCGCATCGCCGCCGACCTGTCGAAACTCGTCGGACTCGATCCGTCGAACGCGGAGACCATTGCAACGCTTTGGGAGAACGCCAGGGCTGCGCTCGAAACGAGCGCCGATCACACCGACATCTATCGGTTCATCGCGTCTGCGGTTCAGGATCGCTGACGCGCAGCCCAATGCCTATTTCAAGGCGCTTCGAACGGCCGCATCAATGGCCGCGAGGCCCTTCGCCACGTCGCCGGTGATGTGAAGCCGCAGCGCGCGGCGGCCGCGTTCCGCCAGCACATCGAAGTCGCCACGCGCCTGTGCCGCTTCGATGACGCCGAAGCTGGTCTTCTGGCCGGGGACGTCCAGATCGGCGGCGTTGTCCGCCGTGATTTGCAGAAACACACCGTTGTTCGGCCCGCCTTTATAGGCCTGTCCGGTGGAATGGAGGAAGCGCGGGCCGAATCCGACGCAGGTAGCAACGTGCCTGCTATCGCGGATCGTTATGCGAATGGCGTGTATCGCGGCGATGTTGGCGTCGCTGCGGTCGAGATAGGCGAGGGCTGCAACGTAGTCGCCCGTCTTGATGCGGGCGAGATGCGCCTTGAGCCATGAAGCCAGATCGCTACCAGCACCTGCTTTGCGCAGTGCGTCGGCGTTCGCCGCATTGGTGTAAACCGCAATCGTGCCGTCGGTTGCGACAGCAGTCTCGGCAGGCAATTTCCCTGATATCTCGAACGCGGACGTCAGCTCCCGCGTCTTGACCTTCGCGGCTTCGACATCCGGCTGATCGAACGGATTGACACCCATCACCGCGCCTGCAACGGCGGTCGCGATCTCGAACCGGAAGAATTCCTGTCCGATGTGTGGGGGGCTGGCCACGACAATGCGAATGACAGGATGTCCCGCGGCTTCCAGCACAGCCAGCGCGATCTCACGCACGTTGTCGCTGTCGTCTTTCAATCGCAGATCGATAAATACGCGGTCCTTGCCGTAGATCTCTGGCTTGCCGAGAGGTTCGCCTTCGAGCGGGATCAGCGCCTTGCCGTTCTTGCCAGTGGACTCGGCGATCAGTTGCTCGGCCCAGGCGCCGAAATCGGCGATGCGCTTCGACCCGGTCAGGGTGAGCTTGTCGCGGCCATGCCTGGCGGCAGCGGCGAGTGCGAGCCCGAGCTGAACGCCCGGATTTTCCGCAGGCGGCACATCGGGACCGCAGGAGCGTACCATCGCAGCGGCAAGACCTAGGAATTCTGCCACATCGATTCCGGCCGCCGCAGCCGGCACAAGGCCGAACGGCGACAGCACCGAGTAGCGGCCCCCGATGGTCGGCTCGCCGTGAAAAATCTGCGCGAAGCCGCGCGCGGACGCGGTCTTCTCAAGCGACGAACCGGGATCGGTCACCGCGACGAAGCGTTCGGCGGCCTTTGCGCCGGCGCGAACGAAGAAATATTCCATCAGCGCGTTGGGCTCGGTGGTGCCGCCCGATTTGCTCGACACAATGAACAGCGTTCTGTCGAGATTGATTGCGGCTTCGGTCCGCCGGATTTGTGCGGGATCGGTCGAGTCCAGAATGCGCAGCTTCGGAAAGCCGTCGATTTGGCCATAGGTTTCAGCAAGGACTTCCGGTCCGAGACTCGAACCGCCCATGCCGAGCACGACGACATCGGTGAAGTTCTTGCTCTTTACCCAACCTGAGAACGCAACATAGCGCTCGATTTCGCCTTGCCCGCGCGCCACGACATCGAGCCAGCCCAGCCATTTGCTTTCATCGGTGCCGGTCCAGACCGATGCATCCCGTGCCCATAGCGCGCGGATGGTGCCGTTGGCGCGCCACTGTTCCGAGAGGGCCCTGGCATCCTTCTCGATCTCCGCCGGCAGTTTGATGGTCTGCGCGTCGATGCTCGAACCGAGAATAGCGGCGCGCTTCTGCGCGACAGCGCCAAGCAGCTTGTCAAAGGCTTCTGCAAATAGCTTTACGCCGTCGTCGACCAGCGCTTCGGTGATTGCGTCGAGCGAGATGCCGCTTTTCGCGAGGCCGGAGAGCACATTCTCGGCGTCCGCAATATTTTCTTCGAGGCTGTCGCGCGGCTTGCCGTGGTCGCGGAAGGCATCAAGCGTCGCTGGGGGGACGGTGTTCACCGTGTCCTGGCCGATCAGTTCTTCGACATATAATACGTCGCTGTAGGCCTTGTTCTTGGTGCCGGTCGAAGCCCACAGCAGTCGCTGGACCTGCGCGCCCTTTGCCGCGAGCTTCTTCCAGCGGTCGCTGGTAATGATTTTCTTGTAATGCTGATAGGCAAGCTTGGCATTGGCGATGGCGACTTTGCCCTTGAGCGCTCCAAGCCGCGCGTTTTCATCGCCGCTGGCTGCGGCGATCTTGCCGTCGAGCTGACTATCGACCGACGTATCGATGCGGCTGACGAAGAAACTGGCGACGCTGGCGATGCGCTTAGGATCGCCTCCGGCCGCGACGAATGCTTCGAGGCCGGAGATGTAGGCTTCGAGGACTTCGGCATACATCTTTTGCGAGAACAGCAGCGTGACGTTGATGCTGATGCCCTGCGAGATCAGAGCCCGGATCGCCGGTACGCCCTCGCGCGTCCCGGGCACCTTCACCATCAGGTTGTCGCGGGCGACGCTTGTCCAGAGCCGCCGTGCTTCGGCGATCGTGCCTTCGGTGTCGCGTGCAAGATATGGTGAGACTTCGAGGCTGACATAGCCGTCCGCGCCTTGAAGGTCGTCATAGACGGAGTGCAGCGCATCGGCCGCGCGTTGAATGTCTTCCACGGCGAGGGCTTCATAGAGATCGGCCACCGGCCGGTCGCGCTCCTTCAGGAGCGCAGAGACAGCTCCGTCGTACTCGTCACTTCCGCCGATCGCCTTCTCGAAAATCGAAGGATTGGACGTCACGCCGCGTACCCCGTCGCTGTCGACCAGCGCCTTGAGTTCGCCATTCGCGATGAAACCGCGTGCGAGGAAATCGAGCCAGATGGCCTGGCCGTGGGTCGTAAGAGCTTTAACTGGGTTCATACCGTCTCTGGGGGATTTAGCGGGGGCGGAAAGGGGGGCGTTTGATTTCATGCGGCCAGAATAGACCGCCTATGGGGCAGGATTATAGAGAGTGCTGCCGGAAGCGCGGTTTTTTGCTGAAGCATGGGAGAAGGATTTCCGCCTGGCGCCTCTCATAGTAGCAGGACTCTCTCCATTTTTCGCCGCGCGGGCAAGAATATCCTTAGTTTTTCAACGATATGGACCCCCAGCAGGCGGGCGAATAGATATTTGTTCTCCAGACGTCATCGATTGTAGGCAAGGAAAACTCCGTCATGCCCGGTATCCCGGTCTCCGCTGGTTTCGCGATTGGTCTCGCCTTCGGCGTTGTCGGCCTGCTCAGCGGCTTCTGCCTGATGAGCAGCCTGCGGGACTGGTGGACCGCCAATGACGGCCGCAAGGTTCGCAGCTACGCAGTCGCGCTGGCCGTTGCAATCCTCGGAACGCAGTTTATCGCGGGCGTGGGCTTCGTCGATATCGCCAAGTCGATTTATCTGCAGCCGTCATTCTCCGCGCCGCTGATTTTCGCAGGCGGTTTGCTGTTCGGCTTCGGCATGGTTCTTTCCAATGGCTGCGCCTCGCGCGCGCTGGTCCTGCTGGGCAAGGGCAACCTCCGTTCGCTGGTCGTGATCGCCATCATCGGCATCGCCGCGCAGATGACGCTGAAGGGGTTGGTCGCGCCGGCGCGTCTCGCGGTCCTTCAAGCCACGCAGACCACGTCGGCCGCCGTGTCCGCGCCGGCGCTGCTTGCCACCATGGGCATTGACGAGTTCGTGGCCCGCATCGCCGTGACGCTGATCGCGAGCGGCGCGCTGCTGTTCTTCGCATTCTCCGACGGCCAGTTCCGCCGCGCTTACGGCCAGATCGCGGCCGGCCTCGCCGTTGGCCTCCTGGTCACTGCCGGTTGGCTCACCACCGGCTGGCTCGGCGCCGATGAGTTCAACCCGATCCCGGTGACATCGCTCAGCTTCGTCTCACCGATTGCCGATTCGCTACAGTATACGATGCTCTCTACCGGCCTGACGCTGAGCTTCGGCATCGCGCTTGTTGCGGGCGTGCTTAGCGGCAGCCTTGTGACGGCGATTGTAACCGGGCGCTTCAAGCTTGAGGGCTATACCTCACCGAACCATATGGTGCGCTCGATCTCCGGCGCAGCATTGATGGGCATCGGCGGTGCGATGGCTTACGGCTGCTCGATCGGGCAGGGACTGACCGGCCTGTCCACACTGGGTATGCCGTCGTTCATCGCGGTCGCCGGGATCATTTCGGGCGCGGCGCTCGGCATTCGCGGACCAGTTGTGATCCCGGCACTCGCAACGCGTTAATCCAACCGGCGTTCACCAGAACGTTTGCCGCCAACACTTGTCGTTCCGAAGGCGCTCCTGCATTCTCCGACCGCGTTGTCGGCCGGAAGAGGCAAGCCATTATGAATCGCCGTGAATTGTTTTACTCAGCCGCCCTTGCTGCGCTGGCCTCGGCCGTTTCGCGTCCGGCTGCCGCACAGCCAAAGGCGGGACGCAAGCCTCCCGAGGACAAGCCGTTCGCGGAGCATTTCATTGCGCTGCAACTGTCCGACTCCGATCCGAAAAAGCAGCGGCTGGTCCTGAGCGTTGCGAGCAATCTTCAGAAGGCCTACGGACAGGACAAGATCGCCATTGAAGTGGTGGCCTTCGGACCCGGCATCGATCTCTTGCGCGACACGAGTGAGAATCGGCAACTGGTCGACAGTCTCATCACGCAGGGTGTTCGCTTCGATGTTTGCGGGAACACGCTCGACACCATCGAACACGAGACCGGGCAACGGCCGAAGATCAATCCGCACGCCATTGAGGTGCAGGTCGGCGTCGGGCACCTGCTGACCCTGAGCGAGGGCGGCTATACCATCGTTCGTCCCTGAACGTCGCTATTCCGCGGGATCGCCTTTGCCGAGCAGGCTGGCCCAGCGGCGCTGAATAATGTCGCGCGGCGAACCGTCGACCAGAATGGCGATCCCCAGCCGCGCCCCGACGACCATGCCGCCGATGGCGAGCGGCGCGGACAACGCCAGCACCGATCCCGCCGTCAGCCCCTGACCGATGGTGCAGCCGCCGGCAAGGATGCCGCCGACGCCCATCAGCACGGCGCCGGACAGATGCCGCCGCATCTCATGATCGTCGTCAAACGCTTCCCAGCGCAATTCCGCTGCGCGCCACGCGGCAAGCCACGATCCGGCGATGACACCGAACACGCTGGCGACGCCGAAGTCCGCGAAGTTCATTACATTCAGCAAACCCGCATATAATGCCTTGCCGACGGTGGAGACGAAGGTCAGGCTTTGCGGACGCGCCGGGCCTGCGAACTCGTCCACGACGGACACCGTGATGGTCCATCCGGCGACGATCAGAACGCCAAGAACGATTCCCGCAGATAGAAGCCGCGGTGCGCGCCGCAGCCGTGGATCGCGGAGAGCAAGCCAGCACAGTCCGGCACCGAGGACCACGGCAAGGACGGCGCGCGTGTCAAAGCCGAGAAATTGCGACGAGAGTGACGCGATATCGGCGCGCGTGCCGTCAGGCATGGCCAGCGACAGGGATTCCAGAAAATTGATCCGGAATCCGGAAAAGATTCCGCGCAGCGTCGCATAGGCTGCGCCGCCCAGAACCAGGACAACGACAAGGCTGCGCAGATCGCCGGTGCCGAGCCGCACCAGCGAACCGAAGCCGCAGGTGCCGACCATCGCCATGCCGATGCCAAACATCACACTGCCGATCATGATCGCAACCAGCGGCAACGCAGCCGGCGTGTAGGTCACGAGAGCCGGATCGAGAACCTCGCCGAGGATCAGGGCCTGTGTTCCGATAATGGCGATGCCGAGCGCCAGCCCGAACACGCGCAGCCGCCGGCTGTCGCCGCCCATCAGCGCATCCTCGATGGCGCCGAACGTGCACAGCCGCGCATGACGCACGGCAAAGCCTGCTGTCGCGCCGATGGCGAGGCCGCCGAGTGCTTGCATCCAGGCAGACATATTCTGCATGGCGTTTCTCCCAAACCGGCGTGACCTCTGGCCTTGCGGGCCGTGTCGCGTCCGCCTGCCGTTGCGGCAGGATTATTTCTTGTCCGCAGCCTCCACCGGCGCGCAGAAAATATCGTAGACCACCGAAATCACCCGGCGCACGTCGTCGTTGGCGAGGCTGTAGTAGATCGTCTTGCCGTCGCGGCGCGTATCGACCATGCCGTCGTAACGCAGCCGCGCGAGCTGTTGCGACACGGCGGACTGGCGCAGCGAGAGAATGTTCTCAAGCTCCGTGACGGACCGTTCGCGCTCGGCCAGCAGGCACAGCAGCAGCAGCCGGTTCTCGTGCGACAACGCCTTGAGAAAGTTGCTGGCCTTGCGCGCCTTGCGCATCAGCTGGTCGAGTTCGGGCGAATACTCAGCGCCGTCGCGAAGCTCGGTTTCCAGTTCGGATGAAAGGATCGATGTCATGAGCTCATCTTTTCAAACGTGGACTGAGATGTCGTCAGATTCGGTTGGGTTCGCGCGATGAGGGCCGCAGCTTCGCGGCCAGCGCGTCGAGCAATCCCCAGAATGCATTGTCATTGCTGTAACCGGTAATGCGCCCGATTTCGCGGCCGTTGTCGACGACCACAAAGGTCGGCGTGTAGCGGACCGGCGACGCGAGAACGATGCCGCTGGCTTTCTGGTTCTGGATATCGACGCGCCGCAGCGGCATCGCCTTGGCTTCATCGGTCCGCTCATAGAGCGCGCCGACTTCGCGGTCCCACCGCTGGCAGTAGATGCAGCCGGCCTGCTCGAACATGACGAGTTCGGCCGCCTGCGCCATCCCCGGCCACAGCACACTTGTTGAAAGTGCGGCTGCGGCGACGGTTTTTGCGAGCATTTGTCCAGACATGTGATACATATACACGAATTCGCATGTATCTACCAGAGCCGGAAAATCCGTGGTTTCTTCCATTTCCTTGATCGGGGCGCTGGGGGCGGGGCTGCTGTCGTTCCTCTCACCCTGCGTTTTGCCGCTGGTGCCGCCGTATCTCTGTTTTCTGGCGGGCATCAGCCTTGATGAACTGACGAAGGACGATAAAGCACGCGGCTGGCGGCCGGACTGGCGCGTGGTGGCGCTGTCCTTCGCCTTCGTGCTCGGCTTTGCCACCGTGTTTATCGCGCTCGGCGCTTCGGCCTCGGCGCTTGGCAAGACCATCACCGCCCATTTCGAAACGCTGGGCATCATCGCCGGCGTGATTATCATCATCCTCGGTCTGCATTTCCTCGGTGTGTTCCGGATTGGTCTGCTGTTTCGCGAAGCGCGGTTTCAAACCGTGTCGAAGCCTGCCGGATTTCTCGGGGCCTATGTCGTCGGCCTCGCATTCGCGTTCGGCTGGACGCCTTGCGTCGGGCCGGTGCTGGCCGCGATCCTCATGGTTGCCGGCGTCGAGGGATCGGCGGGGCGCGGCGCGCTGTTGCTTGGGGCCTATGCGATCGGGATCGGCATTCCTTTCATGCTGGCGTCGCTGTTTTCCGCGCCGTTCATGCGGCTGATGGCGCGGCTGCGCGGCCACATGGGCACTATCGAAAAGGTGATCGGCGGCGCTCTTGTGCTGACCGGTGTGCTGTTTTTGACTGGCGGCATGCCGCGCATCGCCGGTTGGCTTTTGGAAACATTTCCGGTGTTTGGAACGATCGGTTGACGCGACAGAGGGAGGCTCTCTTGCCCAACAACAAAAAACTTCTGACCCGCCGGCATGCCATTGCCGCGCTCGGCATCGGCGCCCTGAGCCTGCGTGCTGCGCCGGCCTCCGCGAAGACGACGCTTGGCGACGACGGGATCTACCATATGGACTGGTATCTCGAGAGTTTCCTTGATGTATCCGAGGATCTTGCCGGCGCGACTGCGAAAGGCAAACGCTTCGCGATCATGTGGGGCCTGAAGGGTTGCTCCGCCTGCAAGCGGATGCACGAGGTGCACATGCAGGACCCGAAGATCGAGGGATATATCCGCGACAATTTCGAGATCCTTCATCTCAATCATATCGGTGCGCGCGAGGTGACCGACTTCGACGGACGCAAGCGCAGCGAGAAAGCATTCGGTGAGACCTACGGCATCCGCTTCACGCCGACGATCCAGTTTTTTCCCGAGAAGGCCGATGGACTGGCTGCGTTAAGCGGGCAGGCGCGGGAAGTCGCCCGGATGCCGGGACTGCTGGAGCCGAACGAATTCCTCGCCATGTTCCGTTACGTGCGCGAGAAGGGTTACGAGTCGTCGCCGTTCCCGGAGTGGCTCAAGCGGCAGGCTTAATCTTTCTACAGGCGTGATCTTTCTATCCCTCCCCCTTGTGGGGAGGGTGGCGCGTTGTGAGCGCAGCGAACAACGGGCCGGTTGGGGGGCGACACGCTGCGTTTAGCCCCCACCCTGCCTCCGCTTCGCCATAGCCGATGCAAGGCATCGGCATTCTTTAGCGACCGCGGCCGGAGGCCGCCTATGCCTCCCCACAAGGGAGATGTCAGGCATCGTGCACTCCATTCAGATTCAATTTTCAAACAGCCACTTCCATACAGCCACGCGACAGTGCTCTCGCGCATCGATGCGCGAGGTGAGCTTTTGGTTCTGCCCCTCGCAACAATGAGGGGCATGGAGCGCCGCGAGGCGCACCTTGTCTCGTTTCGCTCCCGGCACCGCTTGCGAGGCGATGAACTCCGGAAGCGCATCGCCTCACGGCGCTCCATTGCGGCGATTTTGGGCGAGGGGAGCGTGCTTCCGGATGGGACGGGCGAACCCTGATCCGGTCAGCTTTCGCTGCCTTCATCCGCATCCCGTGCAGCCGCGAACGGCAGAGCCACGTAGTTGGCCCGGACGCTGACCCCAGCCTCCCGGACGACGTGTGTGCGAGACACGCGCGCGGGCGCCGCATCCTGCTCCGCTCTCAAGACGCCTCTAGAAAGCGCCCCTCACGAACAAGGTGATGGAGAATATATTCCTAAATCGGAAAATGTCAAGACAGAGCGTCATCGCGAGGAGGCGAAGCCGACGAAGCAATCCATTCTTGCTTGTTCGATCGTTGTAGCCCGGAGGAAGCGAAATCTCGCACGAACGGTGAGCGCATGCCCGGATTGTGCTGCGCTCTATCCGGGCCGGGCTACGCTTGCTATGGGCCAATTAGTTTCTGCTGAAAGCCAATTCTGGACCGATTGTTGACCCTGTTCTCAATCCGGCAGCTCTTAGGGCAACGGCGTTCGGGCGACCTGGCTTGTTCCACCAAGGTAATTTCCCCTCGATCCCTCGCGTTACCGGCTCGCCAAGCGGTCCGCCGAAATCGAATGGCCACAGGCCCACCGGTAACATTTCCAGCGACACACTCTGCAGGCGATAGCCTTTACCGAAACTTGTATCAATGTCACCGATATCGAGCACTTTCGCCGTGGTGGGCTCGTTCAAGTCAGTAAAGGTCACAAGGGTAGGGATGAGATTACCTTGCACCGGAACTTTTCCAGTGAGCTGCTTCACATCCTTGAACTGCACCTTTCGGCCTGCGGTAGCAAAGGCCTCCCTTGCGAGAGTACCTATCCGATCCTCTGAGCCATCCTTCCCATGCGCCAGAATTGCAATGATGTTCTTGCCTTCGCCCAGATCGAGAAAGACGGCATCGCCTTTCATGCCGATGCCGCCACCGATTGGACCGATGGAAAAATCGTCGAGATAGACGGCCATGACATTCGACGCCGACACCATGCCGTGCGGTGTGGCGACATTGAACGTCAGCCGATACTTGTGATCTGGCCGCGCGATGGTGGCCCAGGCGATAAAGAGCAGAAAGGCTGCAACGGCAGCAACGCGGAGCAATCTCATGGAGCCCATCCGAACTGGTTGCTTGATCTTGTAGCTGGCCAGCAAGCGACCATAGCCAAGTGTCACGAAGGAAATCCATTTCGTGAAACGAAAAAAGCGGAGGCTCGCGCCTCCGCTTTTCTTATGGTTGCCGAATGGTGTGTGTCTTACCCCAGCCGTCCCGCGGCGTGGGCGAGCAGGGTGTAGACCAGCCCGGTTTCCGACACGAGGTGGCTGCGCAGCGCCGCTGGTCCGCGCTCGTCGCGCGAGACTTCGTCGAGCAGCCGCTCGAACTCGTTGATGTAACGATCCACCGTCTGCTTGAAGTTGCGGTCGGAGCGATATTTGCGGGCGACCTCGTCGAACGCCTTCTGGCCGGCCGGCGTGTAGAGCCGCTTGGAGAACGCCTTGCGTTCGCCGCGCTGATAGCGATCCCACATTTCCGCTGCGAGTTCGCGCTCCACCAGCCGGGCGATGTCGAGCGACAGCGCCTCAAGCGGATTTCCGGACTGGCGCGGAGCGGCAGCGCCGCGGCCACGCGGGCCTTCGTCGGTGTCGGATCGGCTCAAGAGGTCCGAAAGCCAACCGTCGTTGTTGCGGTCGTTGCCAGCAGGGCTGACCGGAGGCGCTTCGGTGCGGCGCGGAGCGGGGTTGGCCGGGCCGAATTCCGGCGGCGGCAGGCTCGATGCGCTGGTGATGTCACGCGGGCGCGGTGCGGGCCGGGACACGGCGTCCTGACGTCCGCCTGCATTCACCATCGCAAGCTCGTCCTCGCGCTGAGCGGCGCGGCTGCCGGCCGTCACGACGTCGAGGCCCTTGCCGTGGCGGGCGACAATCCGGTTCAGTTCGGCGAGCGCCTCGATCTGGTCGACGATGACCTTGCGCATATGCGCCGTGCTCTCGGCGGCTTCCTGCGGCACTTCGAGAACGCCGCGGCGCAGTTCGGCGCGGGTGGCGTCGAGCTCGCTGTGCAGTTCCGATGCCATCTGCTTCATGCCGTGCACAATGGTCGCGAACTTGTCGGCAGCCTGACGGAACATGTTGTCCGCCTCGCGGGTGCCCTGTTCGTACAGTTCTGCCATGGCCTCGGAGGTCTGGCGGCGTTCGTCCTCGACGGCCATGCGGACCGCTTCGAACTGGCGGCTGACTTCGGCCGAGCTGGAGCCTGCGGTCTGCGCCACGATCTGCGCGATGTCGCGTGCCCGCGTCTCCGCAGCGGCGAGCGAGTCGTCGAGCAGGTTCGTGAAGCGGGAGAGGCGATCGTCGAGATCGTGGGTCCGCAGGTCGATGTTCGAGACCAGCGATTCCAGGATCGCGTTACGATCGGCGACGGAGTCGCCGGCGCGTTCGTTGCTCTTCTCGACCAGGGTCGCGGCTTCGGCCAGCGCGCGGCCGTGATGTTCGAACTGCGCAGAGAGGGCGTTGAGATTCTCCAGCGCGCCCGACGTCTTGGCGGTGAAGGTTCCGAGCTGCTGCTCCAGCGTAGCGGTGGATTCGCCGTTGCGGCTGGTCACGTCGTTCATCGTCGAGACGAACTCCGCCACCCGCGTCACAAGCGTGCGCTCCAGCGAGTTGAGGTTCTCGTGTGCGCCGGTGAGCACTTCCTGCAGCAGGATATTGCCTTCGCGCAGCCGCTCGAACAGGGCGAGCGTGTCCGTGCGCAGGATCTTGCTGGTTTCCTGCAGCTCGTTGATGGTCGAGGTCGCGACCTGACGGGACTGGTCGATCGCCGCGCGCGAGGTCTGGTCGATGTCCTTCAGCGACTTGCTGACGGCGCCGATCGCGATTTCGCTGGCGGTATTGATCTGGCGCGCCAGATCGGAGCTGTTGTTCATCATCGCAACGGTGAACGCGCCGCCATGGTTCTCGATCGACTTGAGCGCGGAATCCGCAGCGCTGCCGATGGTGGTCGAAATCTCGGCGGCCTTGCTGCCGATGGCATCGACCAGTGCGCTGCGCTTGCTGTCGACCAGCTGGGCGAGCTGCTCGGTATGTTCGCGAACGCCGTCGGTGATCGCCTCGACCTTGCCGTTGAGGGTCGAGCCGAAGCGGTCGGTGGAGACCGCGATGGTGCGTTCGATCTCCGCCGAGGCCGACTTGATCTGCGAGGTCGCGCCGGTCGACGCGACGGTAAGGGTGTTCTCGGCTTCGCGCGCAGCCATCTGGATGCTGCGCTCGATGTCGGTGGAGACAGCCTTGAGGCTGGTGCTGACGTCGCTGGAGACGCCGCGCAGATGCGAGCCCACCTCGCCGGAAATATCCCGGAGATGGGTGCCGACATCGCCCGTGATGCCGCGAAGCTGCGAGCCGACTTCGTTGGAGACGGTCTTCAGCTCGGTGCTGACTTCGCTTGAGACGGTCTTGAGCTGGTTGCCGACGTCGCTGGACAGCGACAGCAGCGACTGCTGGGCGGCGCGCGCGCCTCCCTGAACCGTCGCGGTGGTATCGGCCATCAGGCCGGTCAGCATGCGTTCGGCTTCCTCGACACGCGACTTGATCGTCAGCGACAGTTCGTCGGAGCGGGAGCCGATCGCCTCGGCGGCATGCTGGCCGCTGGTGGTGACGCGGTTGGCGGCAGCCTCGACGCGGGTATCGAGCAGATTCTCGAACTGCGCGACGCGTGCGCTGATATCCGAGGCGAGGGCGGAGACGTTGAACTCCAGGTTGTTCTGGATGTCCTTGACGCGGGCCGACATGGCGCCGGCCATGTCGTCGACGCCGCTGGTCATCAGGCTCATGACCTGCGCGCCACGGCTCTCCATCGCGTCCGCGATGGTCGCGGAGCGGTTTTCGACAACCGCCACGAAGGCCGCGGCGCGGCTGTCGAACGTCTGCACCACGGATGAGGTGCGGGTATCGACGATGTCTGCGAAGGCCGCGGTGCGGGTATCGAAGGCGTCGGAGACCGCGTTGGTCCGCGCATCGACGATGTCTGCAAAGGCCGCCGTGCGGGTATCGAACGCCTCGGTGATCGCGGCGGTGCGGGCATCGACCACGGTGGTGAAGGCTTCCGCTCCATTGTTGATCCGCGAGCTGATGGCGGCGGTGCGCGCATCAATGAGATCGGCGAACGCGGTGGTGCGGCCGTCGATGGTGTCGGTGAAGGCGGTGGTGCGGTAGTCGATCGTTTCCTTGAACGCCGCGGTGTGATTGCCGACCGTTTCGGTGAATTCGGCAGCGCGGGTGTCGAACGTCTTGGCGATCTCCGCGGTGTGGTTCTCCAGTTTCTCGGTGAACTCGGCGGCACGCGTGTCGAACGTCCTGGCGAGTGCGTCGGTGTGGGTGTCGAGTTTCTGGGTGAATGCAACCGCGCGGCTGTCGATCGCATCGGTGAAGGCGCTGGTGCGCGAATCCATCACCGAGGTGAAGGACGCGGCACGGCCGCTGACCGTCTCGCCGAAGGCGGCGGCGCGTGCATCGAACGATTCTTCGAGCGCCCTGGTGCGGTTCGTGACGGTCTCGTCGAGCGCACTGACCTTGCCGAGCAGCGAGTTGTCGAGATTGTCGATGCGTGTTTCAACGGCAGACTTGAAGCCGTCGAGGCTCTGGTCGAGCTTGGCGTGCAACTGGTCGCCATGCGAGGTGACGCGGCCGTCGAAGGTGTCGACATAGGTCTTGAGACTGTCGGCCAGGCCCTGGGTGTGTTCGCCCATGCGCTCGACGATCTCGCCGCCATAGGTCTTCACGGTGCGGTCGAACTCGGCGATGTGGCGGGTGATGAGAGCGCCCAGCGTGCCGCTGTCGCGCGCGAACCGTTCCGCCAGTTCGTTGCCCTGTTCCTTGACCAGGCCGTCGAACAGGCCGATCTGGTTGCTTAGCGTCTCGTGGGCGCTTTCGGTCTGGGTCATGACCTTCGCCACCAGCGTGCTGATGGTAACGTCGAGCGCTTCGCTGGCCTTGTCGCCGCTGGTCAGCACGCGATCGGCCAGCCGGTTGCCGGCTTCGTCGATCTGCTCGGAAAGGGTGGCGCCGCGCACGTCGAGTTCCGACAGCAGGGATTCGCTCGAATTCTTCATCGAGTCGAAGATGCGTTCGGTACGGTCCGCGACGCTTCGCACGATCTCTTCGGAGCGCGCCGAGATGCCGTCGACGATGGTGGTCGAGCGCTGCTCGAAATCACCGGTCATCTTGTCAAGGCGCTCGTTCAGCGCGTCGTGAACGCGGTCGGCGAGGTCCGCGAATTCCTCGTGGACGTGGCCGGTCTTGAAATTGAGGCTGGCGGTCAGCTTCTCGCTGGCGTCGAGCACGCTGGCGGCGGTCTGGGTTGAGGCTTCCTCAAGGCGATCGAGCAGGTCGCCGCCGCGCTCGCCGAGCGCGATGATCATGTTGTCGCCGGCGCTGGAGAGCGCGCGGGTGATGTGTTCGCTGCGCTCCTCGAGTGCGCCGGTGATGCTGCTCGCCACTTCATCGACGCGCGATGCGATGGCGTCGCTGATCAGGGCGATATCCTGACGCAGGTCGATCTGCACGCCGGAAATGGCATTGCGGACCTGCTCGGCCTGGCCGACGAGGTTGTCGCGCTGAACCGCGATGTCCTGGAGCAGGGCGCGGATGCGCACTTCATTGTCGCTGTAGGCGCGCTCAAGCGACGAGACTTCATTGGCAACGAGGGCTTCGAGTTCGCCGGCACGTGCGATCGCGCGTTCGACGCCGTCGCCCATCGCCGCGACTTCGCGGCGGATCGCCTGACCCACCGTCACGATAGAGCCATTGGCAATATGTTCGGGTTCGGAGAACCGCACGGCCATCTGCGCCATGGACTGGGCGATCATGCTCATTTCCTGGCTGCGCCACGCCATGCTGGCGAGGAAGTAGAACAGCAGCAGGGGGGCGACGAGAACGGCGATCAGACCGATCATGGCCAGCGCGCCGGCGCTGCCCAGGCCGGCAATCGATTCAAGCGCGGGCAGGAAGGCGAAAGCGAGGAATCCGACGCCTGCAATCCACAGGCCCGAGAACAGCGTGGCGACGGTATAGGCGTTGCGGCGCGGACGGCCCTTCTGGATCGCCTGGAGAATGTTGCCGATGGTCTCGCGGTCGTCGTTCGCGGGAAGGCGGTCGAAGACGGGAGCGCCAAGATCGTCGGCCGGCTGGCGCAGATCAGAACCACGGTTGTCAGGACCGCGGGTGGCGGCGCCGAGCGTCGGTTCGTTGCGCAAGTGGTTGTCCCGGCTGTGGTCCGTCTCAGGCAGGTCGCCGATGTTCAGAGCTTCCTGGATTGCCGAAAGAGCAACTTCGGTTGGATCCTTGACCTTCGGATTTTTGTCCATGTGTCCCGCACGCCTTTATTTTTACGTCATCCGCAAGTGGCTACGCAGCAGAAGCCGCGCGCCTTCGAATGTTCCCCGATACCGTCGGCCGAAACGAAAGTTACGTCGCCGATTTGTCCCGCCGGTTGTCCCGCACTTCCGCAAACATCCTATTGGCTCGGTCGGTCGAATGAAATGGCAGGAGTTAATAGATTTTTAATCATCGTTAACGGCGCAAGGGTTAACACTTTAAGAAATCAACAGTTTTCAAAAGCACATTGGTATTTCTAGGCGGCGGCACGGCGAAAGCATGGCTAAATGGTGGCGAATAGCTGATACGTTTCATTAACCATTGGTGTGATTGCTTGAGGCTGTTTTCGGCCGGTTGATCCGGCGCCGTCAGCAATCTCGGATGGACAATGTCACTCAATTTGGAGCGGTTGAACTGGATGCCGTCGCCACCGCTCGTTCCGGAAGACTCCGCCATCGACGTCCAGCATCTCGGGCGCATGACGCTCGGCGAGGCCGCGCTCGAAGCCGAAGTTCTCGCGCTTTTCTCGGCCCAGAGCGGGGAGCTCGTCACCCGCCTCAAAGCCATCCCGCCCGACGCCGCCGCACTGGCGCACACGCTGAAGGGGTCTGCGCGGGCCATCGGCGCTTTCCGGGTCGCCGAAGCTGCTCTTGATGTTGAAGCAGCCATGAAGAACAATGGCGACATTGCAGCCGCGATCACCCTTCTGCAGCAGACCGTCGAGGAAGCCCAGGCCACGATCGGGCGGATGTTGAACCGGTCCTGATCGGGTCTTTTCCCGCACCGCTTTTATCCCGCCAGTGTCAGGGTCCCGTATCCGACGTTCGCTTCACTTTGCAGCAGCTCCCGAGCGAACGTCGGATACGAAAGGACACTGGCAAACTAGATTCTAGTCATCCTTTGGTTCTGGCACTCGTAAACGTGCCCGCTAAGGCTATGATACGAATGCCAGAACCGGATCACTAGCATCCCGTGGATTGACCCGTTATACGACTGCTCAATCTGAATTATCCGGGCAGCACGACAATCATGGTCAAAATCAACTTCACCGATCACACAGGTACCACCCGTTCCGTGGACGTGGACGCCGGCGCAACCGTTATGGAAGCGGCGATCCGCAACGCCATTCCCGGAATCGAGGCTGAGTGCGGCGGCGCGTGCGCCTGCGCGACCTGCCATGTGTATGTCGATGAAGCCTGGCGCGAGAAGGTCGGCTCGCCGACGCCGATGGAAGAGGACATGCTCGACTTCGGTTACGACGTGCGGCCGAATTCGCGCCTGTCGTGCCAGATCAAGGTCACCGACGACCTCGAAGGTCTCACGCTGACGACACCGGAGCGTCAGGCGTAATACCGGCTGCGGGCAGCGGGCAGCGGGAAATTTTTAGGTCATGAAAAGAAGCGCTGAAAATACGTAGGCAGTAAGTACTTACGTCATGAAATCCGACGCGAAGCCCCGCCTGTGTGCGGGGCTTTGATGTGTCGGCTCCATGTGGCAGATCGGTGCGTGCCCGTCTTCTCATTCCGCGCAGATTCACAACCCGGATGCAGAAAGGTTAATCCTTTTCAGGCCGTGGCGGACAGCGGCCGCAAGGATTCACGCGTTGCGAGAAGCCATCCGGACATCGCCAGGCGTCATGCCGAAGGTCGAACGAAACACGCGATAGAATGTCGCGATGCTGTCGAAGCCGCAGGCGTAGGCGATGTCCGCGACCGAGCGCGCCGGCATGGTCTCGAGCCGCCGCCGCGCTTCTTTCAGCCGCATTGCCGTCAGCGTGCGCGCAAACGAGAAGCCGGTCGGCTCGAACAGAAGGTGCAGCTGCCGCAACGAAATACCGAGCGTACCGGCCACGAATGCCGGTGACAGGTCCGGCCGATGCAGGTCGCGCGCGAGGATATTGCGGGCTGCCTGCAGATACCCGAAGCGCAGTGCGGCGCGGCTGTCCGGCGAGCCGGTCGCAACAGAGCTTCGGGCCAGCAGCGCCAGCTGTGCCAGATGAGCGACGGCCAGATCGAAATCGGAGCCAGGACTTCTCGTGGAGTCCGCGACGAGCGCGGCGAACGAGGCGGATATCAGCGCCGTCAGACGCGGATCGTTGTGCAGTGGTGCGGGCGCGAGACGAAGCGCGCCAGGAGTGAGCGCCGTGCGCCCGGCCATCGGGATCTTCAGGACGCGCAGATCAAAGCCGTGGGACATGGTGGGCCGGGTCAGGTAAGGCAGATCCGCATGACTGATGGCGAACTCACCGGCCCGCACCACGAACTCGCCGCCGGCCTGGCTGTTGAACCAGCTTGCGCCGCCGGTCTGTTGATAGATGCAAAGGCTGTCGTTCGACGCGCGGGAAATATCGGCGGCCGTGCGCGACACGCTGTAGGGCGACGCCTGCATCTGGCTCAGGACCGCACCGCCGACGGGTTTGGCCGAGAACTGCCCGCGAAAGTTCTGCCGTTCTTCCTGCTTCAGCGAGATCGTCACGCCAAACAGGTTACGGGCGCGCACTTCGCACCAGTAATCGAACCGCTCATGTGGGCGCAGGTCGTCGGTCGAGAAGATGAGCATGACGGAAACTGTCCGTTTGCCTCTGAATTTCGACAGGAGCTTTAGAGGCAGACGATGGCCACGGCAACATCAATCGCTGTGGGCGTGCTGCTTTATGCCCGCAAGAGCCATGGCTGAAACCGTTCGATGATGGCGGGGGTCAGTGGCGTCGGCTTGCGCGTTTGGGCGTCGACCAGGACGGTGACAGCTTCGGCGGAGGCGGTGCAGACATCGCCGGCAAACACCACCTGCTGGAATCGCGCCGAGGTGCGGCCGAGCTTCGAGACGCCGATGCCGAGTTCGAAGCTTCCGGGCCAGTGCATTTCGGCACGGAAGTCGATCGCCAGATGCACCAGCATCCAGCTCAGGCCCTTCGGCATCAGGCCGCGGTCGCCGCTGCGCAGGAGGGTGACGCGTGCCGTCTCGAAGTAGGTCGAATACACCCCGTTGTTGACGTGCTTGTTGGGATCGAGGTCGCCATAGCGGACGTTGTCGGCCAGGCGGAACGGGTAATCTTCCAGCTTGAAGCTGGACTGTGGGCGGGTCGGCGCGTTCAAGGAATAAGTCTCCGGATTTATGCACCCTTACCTGAAAAAAGCCGGGCGTCACAAGCCGATGGCGCAGGGCCGCCAGCCGAAAATCCCTTCCCCCGAGGGGCCGTCTTGGCTAGACAATGCCCCTAAAAGCGGCACCTTCCGCTCCCGCACCTCCATTTCTTTCCATCAAAGACCGGAACGAGCATGACCGTCACGATCAAAACTGATGTCCTGATTATCGGCGCCGGCCCTTGCGGCCTGTTCGCAGTGTTCGAACTGGGCCTGCTCGATATGAAAGTGCATCTGGTCGATATTCTCGACAAGCTGGGCGGTCAGTGCGCGGAGCTTTATCCGGAGAAGCCGATCTACGACATTCCGGCGATTCCGATGGTGACGGGGCAGGGCCTCACCGATGCACTGATGGAGCAGATCAAGCCGTTCAATCCGACCTTCCATCTCAATGAAATGGTCGAGACCATCGAGAAGATCGGCGATCCGCTGTTTCGCGTCACCACGGATGCCGGGCAGGTGTTCGAAACCAAGGTCGTGGTGATCTCGGCAGGCGGCGGCTCGTTCCAGCCGAAGCGCCCGCCGGTGCCGGGCATCGAGGCCTATGAAGGCACCTCGGTGTTCTATGCTGTGCGCAAGATGGAGCAGTTCCGCGGCAAGGATCTGCTGATCGTCGGCGGTGGCGACAGCGCGCTCGACTGGGTGCTCAATCTTCAGCCGATCGCGAAGCGCGTCACCCTGCTGCATCGCCGTGACGACTTCCGCGCAGCGCCGCATAGCGTCGATCAGATGCGCGCACTGGTTGCGGCGGGCAAAATGGATATGAAACTCGGGCAGGTGACCGGCCTCGAAGGCGAGAACGGCGTGTTGTCGGGCGCCACGGTGAAGGGCAACGACAACGAGATCTTCAAGGTCGAGTGCAACACCATGCTGCCGTTCTTCGGACTGACCATGAAGCTTGGCCCGGTCGCGAACTGGGGCATCAAGCTCGAGAATAATCTCGTGCCGGTCGATACCGAGGCGTTCGAGACCAACGTGCCCGGCATCTTCGCCATCGGTGACATCAACACCTATCCCGGCAAGCTGAAGCTCATTCTCTCGGGCTTCCATGAAGGTGCGCTGATGGCGCAGAAGGCGAGCCGCTATGTCTTCCCGGACAAGCGCGTCGTGTTCCAGTACACGACCTCATCGTCGAGCCTGCAGAAGAAGCTCGGGGTAAATTGACCCAATTGGGGTATCCCTCCGGCGAGGCGGCGTCGCCAATTCGCCGGATTTCGGGTCGATTTTGATACAAGTTGCGATTGATCAATCGCGCATGAGCGCTCATGCTGCGATGAACTAGAGCGGGAAACTCGCCCAACACGCTTTGTAAAATTTGCCGACGTTCGACGAACCGTACACCCTTGGCAGGAGGGATCGTTGTCGAAGAATTCGCATCACGATGCGTTCGCCGGGAGGCAGTCGTCGCCCTTTTTCGGTCTGCCGTTTTCGCAGCAGCCCGCCTTGCAGCTGATTTATGACAGCGCCCCGATCGGTCTGGCATTTCTCTCAACCGACTGCCGCTATCTCCAGATCAACCAGCGCCTGACGGAAATTTGCGGCATCTCTGTTGAAGGTCATCTGGGCCGCACTGTTCGCGAGTGCGTTCCGGCCCTGGCCGACTCGGTCGAAGCCATCGTCCGGTCGATTGTCGAAAGCGGAGAACCGGTCACGGGAATCGAGGTCGCGGGGCAGCGGGCCGATCAGGTCGATGAGCGCTCGTGGGTCACCTACTGGCATCCGCTGCACGGTCGAAATGGCGAGATCGTAGGGATCAATGTCGCGGCTGAGGAGATCACCGAGCGCAAGCGCGCAGAGGCGGCGCTCAAGGCGAGTGAACAGCAATTTCACACGCTGGCGGATTCCATTCCCCAACTCGTCTGGATGGCCGAAGCCGACGGCAAGATATTCTGGTTCAACAATCACTGGTACGGCTACACGGGCATCCCGGCGGGGGAAATTCTCGGCCGCGACTGGAACAAGCTCCTCGATCCCGCTGTCGCTCGCAAGGCAAGCGAACATTGGGCGCGATCGCTCGCGACCGGTACGGCATTCGAGATGGAATTGTCGCTCTGCGGCAAGGACGGTGAGTACCGTCCGTTTCTGACCCGCGTCATTCCGCTTCGCGACACCAATGACATCATCTACCGCTGGATCGGCACCCATATCGACATCAGCGAGCAGATACGACGCGAGGAGCATATCCGCTTCATCATCGACGAACTGTCGCATCGGACGAAGAACCTGCTGGCCGTTGTCATGGCCGTTGCCAATCAGACCGCCCGGCAAGTTGGTGACGTAGCGCAGTATC
This sequence comes from Afipia birgiae 34632, assembly GCF_000308295.2. Classification (GTDB taxonomy): domain Bacteria; phylum Pseudomonadota; class Alphaproteobacteria; order Rhizobiales; family Xanthobacteraceae; genus Afipia; species Afipia birgiae. The sequence goes on along the minus strand of NZ_HG326654.1, from coordinate 297,961 downwards.
AGGCGCGTTTCTCGGAACGCCTGACGGCGCTTGCGCACTGTCACGATCTGCTGGTGAGGGACAGCTGGCATGGTGCGTCGTTCCGCGATCTGGTCTCGGCGCAGCTGAAACCGTTTCACGAAACCGTCGAGGGACGCATCGAGGTCGTGGGACCGCCGATTATTCTCAAACCCGATGCGGTGCAGAATCTTGGTCTGGCCTTTCATGAACTGGCCACCAATGCATCGAAACACGGCGCGCTGTCGGCTCCGGACGGAAAGGTTTCGATCCAATGGCTGTTCAATGATGCGGGCGATAAGGTTCACGTGCGATGGTGCGAGAGCGGAGGGCCCGTCGTCGCGCCGCCGCAACGCCGGGGCTTTGGCCACGTGGTGATCGAGCAGATCGTGCCGCGTGCGCTGAATGGCGTCGGCACGCTCGATTTCTCTCCCGCCGGTGTTAACTGGACGTTCGAATTTCCAAGCTGTCAGTAGAGCGGTTTAACGGGTCTGCTGCTGCGGCATCGGTGAGATCGGTTCGCTGGTCACCGGATTTTCGGAGAGGCCAAGCCCGAGCACCGCCTTTGCGGCGGGGAGTGCCGCATCCGCCATGGCGGCGTGGCCTTCTGCGGTTGGATGGATTGCGCCGCCGTATACTGCCGACAGCACGCCCCACGTCGCATCATGAATGTCGCCCGGCTGGTTCGGCGCCTTCGCGGCCTGCGGATAGGTCATCGCCGTGAAGTAGCTGTCGTTGGCGTCGCGGACCCAGCGCGCGCGCGGCGCGTAGGCGCGGAAGTCGCTGGCGGCCGCGCCGCAGACCAGAGGATTGTTCGCGCCATCGACGATGTCCGCGACGAAACTGTCGCCTTTTGCCGAAAAGCATTCACGGTCGAACGGCGGATCGGTTTCCGCGCGCGCACAGAAGCCGTGTTGGGCGAAGGCCTCCTGATGCTGGTCGACGAAGGTCATGCGGTCGCGGGTGCTGTCGCCGCACAGCACGCCGCCGCTGCACAGCGCGAGCCGCTTGATCTGCGGCAGGAATTCGCTCTGGACGAAATTCGTCACATCGGCGAGACGCTGCGGATCGGCGTTGAACGATGGATGAATGTCGAAGCCGCCACGGCCGCCGGGGCAAGGTGCGCCGTTCGCCAGCGACGGATTTGCGTAAGAGGTGTAGACGACGCGTGACAGGTCGCCGCCGACGAGCGGTTTCAATGCCTGACGCAGTTTGCTGAAATCCCGCGGAAGATCTCTTTGCAGGACGCCCCGCGCTTCATCGACCGAACTGAGAACGCCGGTTCGCCGCGACAGTGCGCGCTCGGTTTGACGCTCTACGATAACGTCGGCGACCAGCCCCGAAAAGTCGATGTCGTTGGCGCCGATGGACAGCAGGATGAGATCGAGCTGCCGGTCCGGTTGCCGCCGCGTGGCGGCGGTCAGCGCTTCGCGCAACTCGGCAACCTGCGCGTTCACCGTACCCTGACAGGTCAAACCGTTCTTTCCGACGATACATTCACGAGCGCGCTGTGATCCGAACATGCCTTCGGCGATGGTTGCGCCGGTGCAGGCCAGCGGCAGATAGGTCACCGCGATCTGCGGGTTCTGCGCCGCCAGCGCGATCGCCATGCGGGTCTGGTAGCTATAGAGCGAGCGGTGACACGCCGGGTTGAACCATTGCGCACCGGCGCGCTGCCAGTTCTGCAGGCTGGCGCCGTCAGACGTATCGCAGGCGCGCGCGCCCTTGAAGCCGGCGCGACCGGGGCGGAAATACATTCCGGCGGGGCCACCGAGATAAGAGCGGAAGCAGAAGCCTTCGTCGGAGAGCGCCACCGGCCGATCGGGATTGCCTTCGCCTGACGCGATGGAATCGCCGAGACCCGCGATGAAGATGTCGCGCACTGCGATCTGTGTTGTGGCTCGCTGCGGCGCTTCCGACCCGCTCGAGATATCGACGGTGACAGGGGTGGGGCGGCCGTAGCGGATGCGCAGGTTGATCGGCTCGGCGCAGTCGAGCGTCGACTGCCGCGGCGGATCCCCGTCCTCGAAGGTCCATGCGCAGATCGCGCCGACCGGCACGGTGCCGGTGAGGCGAACCGTGACCGGATGATCGACCGGCGTGAGATAGCTTTCCTTCACGCCGTCGCGGGTGCAGGGTTCGCTGACGCGTCCCGCCGGGTCGATGCAAAGCCGGCCGAGCGTGTTGCGTGCCCAGCCGCGACCGTCGCTCTGCGCCGCCAAAGTCTGCTCGGCGGCAAGAATGCTGCGGCCGCTGAGCGAATCCACCTGGAGCTTGAAGTCGCGCTCTTCGCGAAACAGCCGAAAGCGATTACGGACTTCCCACGAAATCTGCATCGTCGTGCTGAGTTGCACGGCGGGCTGCTGCGCGAGCGGCGGCTGGGCGACGGATGGGTCCGCAGCGGGAGGCGTCTGCGCGCCTGCAAGGCCCGCCATTGCGCTGCCGAGCGCGGCGATCAAGAACGCTCCAATCAGGAGCCTAACCTTGAGCGATAAGCGGATGACGCGCGACTGGATCATGCTGGTTTGAAGCCGATGGATAAGGCCAAAATGTGGGGCGAACCCAAAACGTAGAATACGCCCTGGGACCCCACAAGCCACATCTTTGTGCGCGGATTACTCCGCCGCCTGCTTGGGCTTCGATTGCGGCGGTGACGATTGTGCGACAGCGGGTGCGGGCCGGAGTTTGCGGCTCTGTTGCCACGGCAGGATGACGCTCAGCCAGAGCTCCCGGATGCCCATGATCGTGATCGAGGTGGCGAACGGGATCAGGAAGTACAGAATGCGGAACACCAGCAGCGATGCGAGCAACTCTTCCTTGCCGAGCATCGGCAGGCCGACCAGCATCGCCGCGTCGAACACGCCAAGACTTCCCGGTGCGTGACTGGCGAAGCCGAGCAGCGTGGCGAGAATGAACACGACCGAGAGTGTTACGAAATCGAGGTCAGGACTCGATGGTGCGAGAAGATACATCGCAAGCGCGCAGAAGCCGAGATCGACAACGCCGATCAGGATTTGCAGCGCGGTCAGCGGCGCGGACGGCAGATGGACCTTCCAGCCGTCCTTGCCGAGTTTGCGGCGGCCATGTCCTGTCGCGATCCATGCGAGATACACGGCAATGCCGGCAAGCAACCCGATGCCGATCAACCGGTTGACGCTCTCAGGCAGCAGATCGATCGAGGAGGCTGCGGCCGGATGCCAGATCATTCCGATGCCGAGCACGAAGGTGTTGCCGAGCCAGAATGTCAGGCCGGAAATGAAACAGATTTTCGCGACATCGATCGCGCTCAGTCCCCAGTCGGAATAGATGCGAAAGCGGATTGCGCCGCCGGTGAAAACGGTGGCGCCGAGGTTATGGCCGATGGTGTAGCTGGTGAAGCTCGACAGCGCGGCGATACGGTAAGGCACATGCGTCTTGCCGATCGTACGCAGCGCGAACAGGTCGTAGAACGTCAGGGTAAAGAACGCACCCAGCACGCACAATGCGGCCAGCGCGATCTGGCCCTGCGACTTTTCGGCGAGCGCTGTCAGAACGATCGCGGTGTCCACGCCCTTGAGGGTGCGGAACAAATGCATGATCGCAATGGAAACGATGACAATACTGGCGACGATCCCGACCCGTTTCCAGCCAATTCGTTCCCTGAAGACACGCCCAAGCGTGCTCAACAATTGTTGCATTCGTCCTCCCGGCAGGGCGCGAAACTTATAAAAGCCGATTGAGGCGACAGTGAGCAAGCGGCTGCGGCGGTACTCATACGCGAAATCCCGCGCTTGGAAAATAGGGCGGTTGTGCAGCGCGAATAACGGTTTTGGCTGATAAACGGGGTCTAAGGACCGTCATCTGCGCTTCATATTAGGGACCGGCCCTGCGTTGATCCGGTCTGTCCCATGTGGGGAATGAACATGCTGTTTGAAAGGCCGATCCGGTCGTTCTGTTCCATCGATTATTGCCGATTCTTCGCATCGGATTTTCGGAACATCAGTCAATGCGCGCCGTTAGACAGCCATCACGCCCGAGCGCATTGACGGGCCGTCGCAATGGACGGCAGCGTTATCGCGTCCCCTGAGATTCTCACAAGCTGAGGATACGGCGATGGGACTGTTTACAAGGGACATCAAGACGCTGGACGATCTGTTCGTGCATCAGCTTCAGGACGTCTATTGCGCCTAGAAGCAACTTGTGAAGGCGATTCAAAAACTCGCCGAAAAAGCCAATGGCAATTAGCTCAAGGACGAGGAAGTGCTCGACGCGGCGTTGATCAATGCGGCGCAGGCAGCCGAGCATTATGAGATCACGCGTTACGGCCCGCTGGTGGCATCAACCTGAAGGCCGCCAACCAGGCCGATTGCGTCCTGCTCTGGATTGAGAAGCCGTGAGGTAAATCGCCGCGTTGGCGCAAACCGCGCGGCATTCGCGCAACTTCAGGATCAGCTTCGGCGCAATGCGAACTGCGCGCCGCATAGCGACATCACGGCGCCAAGTCCGAGCGCCGCGAGACCAGCCAGCGCGCCGGACAGGGTGGGAATCGGGCTCGGCGCGGACGCGGCCTGACCGGCGGCCGCCAGCATGATAACGCCGACGGCGATCAGGAATTGACGCAGGCGCAGCGAGATCCGCCCCGAGACCGCGCTGCTCATCAGCGAGGCCGAGATGAAGCCGGCGAGAAACGCCACCCCTCCGATCAGCCACCATGCCAGTGCCGCACGCGCGGGGATCAATTCCGGAACGTCCGTCCGCCACAGGTCGCCGAGATTAAGATTGAAGCGCTGGATGATGATGTGGATGCCGAGCGCAAGCAGCACGCCGAACAGGATCGACCCGGCGAGAACGATGTGGCGTGAGAAATAGGCCGGTTTTGCCATGGTGCGAGATGTTCGCCGGGGCTGCGGTTGCGCGCATTCGTTTCTGATCGTGTCCTTCATCTTGTAAGGTAAAGTCCGGGCAGGGTGCAAGCAGGGCGCGCACGGCCGGACTGAGGACATTCGATGCTGTCGGGACTGCTTACATCTCTTCGTCAATCGCCAGCCGCGGGATCGGCAACCGGCGACGGGACGCACTATCTGTTCAAGTCCTCGCTTGCGGGCGGGGCGAAACAGCTCACGCTCTCTGATGCAGGCTTGACCGTGCAGGCGACCAGGACGGAGTTGTGGCCGCTGGAGAGCATTGCCGCCATCCGGCTTTCATACCGTCCGGCATCGATGCAGGCGTGGCGGTTTCGCGCGGATATCGAGACGCTGAGCGGCCAAAGCATCAAGATCTTCTCGACCACGTGGCACTCGATCTCGCAGATGGCGCGTCAGGATGATGACTACCGCGCTTTCATCACGGAATTGCATCGCCGCTTGGCAAGCGTGCACAGCAGCGCCCGCCTGACGGCTGGAATCAATCCGGTGCTGTACATGGCGGGGCTTGTTGTGATGGCGCTAATCGGCATCTCGATTTTGGGTCTGTTCGTTCGTGCGCTGGTCACAGCCGAATTCGCTGGCGCCCTGTTTCTGGCGGGCTTCGGCGGCTGGTTTGTCTGGCAGATCGGGGGCTTCATGCGGCGCAACCGGCCGCGCGGTTACACGTTCGACGCGTTGCCAAAGGACGTCTTGCCGTAAGAAAACAGGCGGTCAGCTCGGCCGGGCATCGTTGGCCGGCCCGGCCAAACCTTACCGCCCGATGATGGGGATCACCCTCCGACGGCGCCCGACCATAGCGGACGATGATGTCGGAGAGAAGCCAGTCCGGGCCACGAAAATTGCGCGTTAGTGCCGCACCACAAGCACTGAGCATTTTGCATAGCGGACGACATGACCGGCATTCGAACCGAGAAAGTAACTCTGCATCGACGGCCGGTGCGACGTCATCACGATCAGGTCGGCGCCGATGTCGGCGGCTTCTTCGAGCACTTCGTGATAGATGCCGCCCTGACGGACGACGACCGAAATGCGCCGGCTTTCAATTCCGGATTCGCGCGCAACAATTGCCAGCGCTTCTTCTGACGACTGGCGCTGCTGAATGTCGAAATCGGGCGGGACATACTCAGCCAGCATCACGGGCGTCATCGGCATCACATTGACCAGCCGCACGGTGCCGCCGGACGATTTCGATAATGAAGCCGCGGTCTCGATGGCCGGCTTTGCGAGATCGGTATCGGCAAGGTCGATGGGGACGAGAATGGACTGGAACATCGGTCTCTCCGCTCGATGGATCGCTTACGATGAAGTCGTTGGCGGCAAGATGCAAGGTCGTCCAGTTGTGTTGGTCTTAAGCGTCGTCCGACCATTCTCTCAGGAGCTTGGGGCTGGCGAAGCGTTCGAGGCGCCCGCCGCGAAATCTGACACCGTCCCAGTGGTCGATTTTGAAATCGATCACGACGACCCCCGCGGTTGGCAGATTGCCGGCCAACCCGTGCCGCCCGGCCGTGTCGCCGCTGGCAACCAGCGCAAGCGCCAGTTCATGCAGACCGGGATTGTGCGCGAGAATCATCAGGCATTGCGGGTCTGCTTTCGCCGCGCCGTGAACAGCTCTCAACAGTTCAGACGGATCGGCTCCGTACAGTTCCGGTAAATGCTTGACGCGTGCGGACGGCATTGTCGTGCGCAGCAGGTCCCAGGTTTCCTGGGTGCGTGTTGCGGTCGAGACCAGCACAAGGTCGGGGCGATAATCCTGAAGCGCGAGCCAGCGGCCGATCTCTGCGCCGTCGTGCCGGCCGCGTTCGTCAAGGCGGCGATCCCGGTCCTTGCCCGAGGGGGCGTCCCGCTCGGTTTTAGCGTGGCGGAGCAGGATCAGGCGGCGCATGTCGCGATCTCGTTTTCGGTCTGCGCGGCAAGCGTCGAAAACGTTGCCAGCTTAGGATTTCGGGCGCCAGTGTAGCGGTTCGTAAGTCCGCATCAAATTTGCAGCGCGTTTTTGCGGACTTGCGAACCAAAGCCACACTAGAATTTACTATTGCTAGTGTCCTGAATTCCAAGTTCGCACAGAAGCTTCTGAAAAATGAAGCGAACTTGGGATTCAGGACACTAGGGCACGGCGCGGAATAGTGTACAAGCTTACGCAGAACAATGTGACGGATGCGAGTGCCGTTACACCCAGAAAACAGATGCCTCACGGCCTGCGATTTCCGGAATAAGGGCATGGAAGAACCTTCTGCAAATCCTCCGGCGAATGTGTCTAACCGTCCGGGGCTGACGTTCGATCTCGATGTCGATATCTGCGTCATTGGAGGAGGGCTGGCCGGCCTGACCATGGCGCTTGAATCGGTCCGAAGGGGCGCGAGCGTGGCGTTGCTCGAAGGCCGAAGCATCGGCTGGAATGCCTCTGGCCACAATCTCGGTACGGTGATGCCCGGATATGGCATCGCGGCGTCCGACCTGATCGAACGCGTTGGTTTCGAAGATGCCCGCGATTTGTGGAAACTTGCGCAGGGGGGCGCCGATTACGTCCGCGCCACAGCGTCCGGCATGCCGGATATCGCGCTGACGGAAGGCGCGCTTGAAGTTTCAAGGGTCGATGCCGGTGACGAGCTCATCAGCCGGTTGCAGACGCTCGGTGAGGATTTCGGCACAGAGCTCGAAGGCTGGCAGACCGACCGCGTGCGCGAGGCGCTGAAGACCGATCGCTACTTTCATGCGATTCATTTTCCGAAGGCGTTTCAGATCGACGCGCGGGCATATGTGCACGGCCTGGCGGCGCTCGCGGAAAGCGAAGGCGTGCGGATCTTCGAGGACACGCCGGTGGTCAGCATCGATCCCGCCGGTATCCGCAAGCGCGTCTTTACGCCGTCGGCAAAGCTGCGCTGCTCTCATGTCGTGCTTGCGGGCAATGCGCATATCGGCGCGCCCAGCCGCCGTCTCGCCGCGACGCTGTTGCCGACATGGCGCTACGTTGCGTTGACGGAGCCGCTTGGCGAGCGGCTCGCCGGCGCGGTGGCCTTTCAGGGATCGGTGACGGATACTCACGGCATCGATCATTTTCGCGTCGTCGATGGCGATCGGTTGCTGTGGTCGAGTCCCGAGACGACCTGGCAGGGCGATCCGCGACGCTATGCCAGGCGCATCCAGGGCCGCATCGCCGCGATTTTCCCGAAGCTGGGTCCGGTCAAGACCGCAGACACCTGGGGCGGGATGTTCGGCCAGACGGTGCACGGCATGCCGCAGATCGGCGAAGTTCAGCCGGGTCTCTGGATTCTCAGCGGCTTCGGCCGTCAGGGACTGAACACGACGGCGATGGGCGGTCAGCTTTTGGCGCGCAGCATTCTGTCGGGTGACGACCGCTGGCGGCTGTTTTCGCCGTTCGAACTGGTGTGGGCCGGCGGATCGGCCGGACGCATCGCGGGGCAGGCGATCGATCTATGGTCGCGCGGCCAATCTGCCGCGGCCGGCGCATTGTCGCGATTTCGCGAACGCGCCCGCGGCCGGGAACAGGCGCGGGAGTATGCGCGAGAGGCGAGGATCGCATCCGCAAGGGCGCAGGCCTCCTTTGCAAGGCAGCAGGCGTCGGCGGCGATGCATGAAGATCGCCGCGGTCAGGGCGGCGCGTGACGGGCGAGGCGGGTGAATAACCTGCCGGCATCGGGGTTCAAGGAACAGGCGGGCCTAGCGGGACGTTCCCACCTCGCGCGAAAGTGAGCCTCTCGCCAGTGCGATGCTGTAACTTTTCGCGACGGGGACCGTAGATCGTGATGGACAGCCTGTTTCCCGACCTGCACGGAGCTTTGACGATGATCGACCGCCGTATCCTGCTCGCATCCGCGATGAGTCTCGCTGCATTCTCGGCATTCCGCTGGCTCGGTTTTGGCGGCAGCGCCATCGCGGGCGAAAAATCCGCCGAAAAATTCGAGATCGAGAAAACGCCAGAAGAGTGGCGCAAGCAGTTGAGTGCCGCCCAGTATCATGTGCTGCGCGAAGCCGGCACCGAGCGCCCGTTCACCAGTCCGCTGAACAAGGAGAAGCGCAAGGGAACCTTCACCTGCGCCGGGTGCGACCTGCCGCTGTTCGCCTCGGAGACGAAGTTTGAAAGCGGCACCGGCTGGCCGAGCTTCTATCAGGCGCTGCCCAACGCCATTGTCGAGAAGTCCGATCGCACCTTCATGATGGTGAGGACCGAAACCCTTTGCCGGCGATGCGGCGGCCACCTCGGTCATGTGTTCGACGACGGTCCGAAGCCGACCGGGCTGCGTTATTGCATGAACGGACTGGCGCTGACCTTCAAGCCCGCGGCCGGCTCGACGACCTGATACGCGCGGCAATTCTTGCCCGCTAGGCAATTGTGCCCCGGTCATTTGGCCGGGGCGTTTCTTTTAAGTGACTGATTTTTCGTAATTATTGCTGTTGGCACAGCGCTTGCGATCTCTTCTTCGAATGCGGCCGTGAACGTTGGGCACCGGTAGGCCGCCCGGGTCGAAGTTGGAGATAATGTAATGGGTCTCTTTGGCGCTCTCACCACATCCGTCGCGGGTCTTCGTGCTCAGTCCTATGCGCTGGAAAATATCTCCGGCAACATCGCGAACTCGCAGACGACGGCTTTCAAGCGCATCGATACGAGTTTTCTCGACCTTATTCCCGAGACCGGCAACAACAACCAGCTTGCGGGTAGCGTTGCGACCGAATCGCGCTCAACCAATACGGTGCAGGGCGACGTTCAGAAGGCGGCCGTTGCCACCTACATGGCGATCAGCGGTGACGGCTTCTTTGTGGTTCAGAAGCCCGGTAGCTTCACCGACAACAACCCGGTCTTCAACGGCGTCAACAACTACACGCGCCGTGGCGACTTCACACTCGACAAGAACGGCTATCTCGTAAACGGCGCCGGCTACTATCTCGAAGGCATTCCGATCGATCCGACGACGGGCAACGTCACCGGCAGCAACCCGCAGGTTCTGAAATTCGGCAGCGACTTCCTTCCGGCGCAGCCCACCAGCACCGTCACCTATCGCGCCAACCTGGCCTCGTATCCGCTGACCACGAAGAGCGACAAGTCTGTTCCCGGTTCCGAACTGATCAACGTCGGCGACTTCACCGTCAATCCGAGCACGGTCGGCACCCCGCCGCTGCCTTACCTCGACAACGTCAGGAGCGGTGCCTCCGTCAACAGCGCGCTGACCACGGCAACCAAGATCAACGGCTCGACCGCACTGTCGGGCGCAGCGAACACCAACTCGCTGTCGGCGGGCTTCGCAATCGGAGACACCATCACCGTCAACGGCAACACCATCACCTTCACGGCCGCATCGACGTCGCCGACGCCCGGTCTCGACGACGCAAACAACATTCCGATCGACAGCACAATCGATCAATTGCTCAACAAGATTGACGGGCTGAGCGGCAACTCGTCGTTGTCGTCGACCGTCAACAATGGCTCTGTTCAGTTGCATACAGGTCTGGCGAACAATCTCACAGTCAGTTCGAGCAACGGGACGGCCTTTGCCGCTCTCGGCTTCTCCGGTCCCGTGGCGGTGAACCGTCTGGGTGGCGGCTCGCCGGGCGCCGGAACGGTCATCGGTTCCGATTCTGCAACGTTCATTTCACAATCGATCGCGGGTGGCGCCACCACCGGCTACGACATCTCCGGTTCGCCGGTGAGCATCCAGTTCCGCTGGGCCAAGATGGACAGTTCGACGCTCGGACCGGGCCGTACCGATAGATGGAACATGTTCTATCAGGTCGACCCGAATGCGACCGGCACCGCGACGGCCTGGCAGAATATCGGCACCGACTTCACCTTCAGCGCAAACGGCCAGCTCACGCCGGCGGTCGCTTCGGTCACCCTTACGACCCCGACCATCAGCGGCATCACGCTCGGCAATGTCACCGTCAACTTCGGCGTCAGCGGCTTGACCTCGTTTGCCGATGCCAACGGCAACGCGCAGGTCAACGAAATCCGCCAGGATGGATTCCCGGCGGGCTCGTTGCAGACGGTGTCGATCGGCGACAATGGCCGCGTGGTCGGCAACTATTCGAACGGCCGCAACATCGATCTCGCGCAGATCACGCTGGCCACATTCAACGGCGCGAACTTCCTGAAACGACTCGATGGCGGTGCGTTCGAGGAAACCGACCAGTCCGGTAATCCGATTTTTGGAAAAGCCGGTAGCATCACCGGCTCGGCGCTCGAAGGATCCAACAGCGATATTGCGGACGAATTCACCAAGCTGATCGTTACGCAGCAGGCCTATTCGGCAAACACCAAGGTCATCACCACTGCGAACCAGATGGCGCAGGATCTGCTGAACGTGCTGCGATAATCGCGAGTGTGGCGTCGCATGATGCGACCTGAGATGGGCAGTATGTTATGGGTCTGAGCCAAGCTCTTTCAACCGCGATGTCCGGCTTGCGGGCAAATCAGGCGGCGCTCGCGCTGGTCTCGTCGAACGTGGCGAACGCGGAGACGCCGGGCTACGTCCGCAAGACGTCCAATCAGGTCCAGACCGCGGTCGGCAACGGCGCGGGCGTCGAAACCATCGGCGTCAATCGTGTGCTCGACGACTATATCCAGAGCCAGTTGCGGACGGAAACTTCAGGTGCGGCCTATACCCGCACCCGCGCGAATTTCCTGAGCAATCTGCAGAGCGTATACGGCGATCCGGATTCGTCTGCGACGATCGAAGCGGCATTCAATTCGCTCACGACCGCGCTTCAGTCGCTCTCGACAAGCCCGGATTCGCAATCGGCGCGCACCGGCGTCATCAATGCGGCGCAGGCGCTGGCGCAGCAGTTGAATTCCACTTCCCAGGGTATCCAGGCTCTGCGCAACAGCGCTGAGACGGGAATAACCAACGCGGTGTCGACGGCCAACAACGCGTTGATTCAGATTGCCAAGATCAACCGGCAATTGCAGGGTTATGCCAACCAGGATGCTGCGACGGCAGCGCTGCTGGACCAGCGTGATCAATTCATCACGCAGGTGTCGCAATTGATGGACGTGCGCGTCGTCAAAGGAGATGGCAATCAGGTTTCCGTTTACACGACCTCGGGCACGCAGCTCGTCGGCGGCTCCGATGCGGCGCAACTGTCGTTCAACACCCAAGGCACGGTCACGCCGGATGCGCAGTGGAATGCCGATCCATCAAAGAGCGCGCTCGGAACGATTTCCATTTCCTATGCGAACGGCGGAAGCATAGATCTGGTTTCAAGTGGAGCGATCCGATCCGGATCAATCGCGGCCTATCTCGAATTGCGCGACAAAACGCTGGTGCAGGCACAGGAACAGGTCGACCAGCTCGCGGCAGCGATGGCAAGTGCGCTGTCCGACAAGACGACAGGCGGCACGCCATACCCGCCCGCTACGCCCGTTCCGCCGCCCGGAACACCAGCGGGCTTCGATCTCGATCTTTCCGGTCTCCAGGCTGGCAACGTTGTTCGTCTGACCTACACCGACAGCACCGGCACTCAGCGTAATGTTTCGATCATTCGCGTGGATGATCCGAACGCATTGCCGCTGAAGGACACGGCGACGATCGATCCGAATGACAAGGTGATCGGTGTCGATTTCTCCGGCGGCATGTCGTCGGTGGTCTCGCAGCTCAATGCCGCACTTGGCGGAGCCAACATCCAGTTCTCGAATCCGGCGGGCTCGACGCTGCGTGTGGTTGACGACGGCGCGGGCGGCCTGTCTGACGTCAACGCCGCATCAGTGACGACGACGGCGACATCGCTGACCGGCGGTGGCCCGCAGATCGCCTTGTTCACTGACGGCGGAAGACCTTACACGGGAGCGATCACGGCGTCCGGTTCTCAGCAAACCGGACTGGCGGGACGCATCACTGTCAATGCCGGATTGCTGGCGGACTCGTCACGGCTGATCGTTTACAGCACGAGCCCTGCGACGCCGGCCGGCGACACCACGCGCTCTGATTTCATCCTGTCGCAACTGACGTCGGCCACCTACAGCTATTCGGGAACGACAGGCGTCGGCTCGATCGCTACACCCTATAAAGGGACGCTGCTCAGCTTCACCCAGCAGTTCACGAACCTGCAGGCCAATGCCGCGAGTTCGGCGCAGCAGCTCTCTGACGGTCAGGATGTTGTGCTCAATACGTTGCAGAAAAAGATGGATGCGACCTCCGGCGTGGATATCGACACGGAAATGGCCAACCTGCTGGCGCTGCAAAACGCTTACTCGGCGAACGCCCGCGTGATGTCCACGGTCAATTCGATGTTCCAGTCATTGATGCAGGTATTGTGAGGGTCTCATGGCTATCGAGGGCGTTAGCGGCCGGACTTCGTATCTCGGCTCGTCGATTCTCAACCTTAAGAGTCAGCTCGATACGCTGACGCAGCAACTTGCGTCGGGAAAGAAGTCGACAACCTATGCCGGCCTCGGCGTTGATTCGGGCACGGCAACGGGCCTGCGCGCGCAGATTTCGTCGATTGCCGGTTACGCCAACACCGGCTCCGTGCTGAATACGCGCATCAATGTCGCGAACCTGTCCTTGCAGGGCATCAGCAGCGCGGGCAGTCAGGTCAAGGCTGCGGCCGCAGGTGCAACGCTTAATCTCGACAGCAGCGGCAAAACAGCCGGGCAAAAAACCGCGATGGCGTCATTCACGCAGGTCATCGCGCTTCTCAACACCGAAGTCGGCGGACGTTACATGTTTTCCGGCCGCGCCACCGATACGCCCGCGACGGAATCGGCCGATGTGATTCTCAACGGCAGCGGCACCCGCGCCGGGCTGAACCAGATCATCGACGAGCGCGGCCAGGCTGACGGCACCACAGGCCTTGGCCGGACGGTCATCACGTCGCCGACGCCGACATCGGTGACGATCGGCGAAGACGTCGCGGGATCTCCGTTTGGCCTCAAGCTGAGCGCGATTACAACAACGTCGGCGACTGCGACCGTCACCGGCCCCGCGCCTCCGGCAGCGCCTCCCGGCGCACCTTCGGAAATGTCGGTCGATCTCGGCGCGACCAATCCGGCCGATGGCGACAAGGTCCGGTTCACATTCAGCCTGCCGGACGGCACCTCTGAAACCATCGAGCTCACGGCGACGACAACAACGCCGGTGCCCGCCGGCAGCTTCGCCATCGGCGCTGACTCAACGGCAACGGCCGCCAACCTCAAGGCCGCGCTCAATACCGCGGTCGGCACCCTGTCGAACACGGCGCTGGTGGCGGCCTCTGCCATGGCTGCATCCGATAATTTCTTCAGTTCGTCGCCGCCGTTGCGCGTCAATGGGCCTCCATTCAACACCGCGACGCTGCTCGTACCCGGCACGGCAACCAACACTGTCTCCTGGTACACTGGCGAGGACGGTCCTGACCCGGCGCGCGGAACGGCTGTCGCCGGCATCGATCAATCGATCTCGGTGCAGTACGGGGCACGTGCCAACGAAGATGCGTTCGTTGCACAGTTGAAGAACATCGCGGTCTATGCCGCCGTGTCGACCAATGCGAGCAATCCGAACGCGAACGGACAACTCACCGCGCTGAACTCGCGGATTGTCGACAATCTTGCCGTGCATCCGGGCACGCAATCGATCCAGGACATCCAGGCCGATTTTGCCGGAGCGCAAAGTGCGATCTCCATCGCCAAAGACCGGCAGACACAGACCGGAGCGGTCGCCCAGTCGATGCTGGATTCGATCCAGGGCATCAACGACAACGAGGTCGCAACCAAGATCCTTGCTTTGCAGACCGCCTTGCAGGCGTCGTATCAAACCACCGCGTCGCTTTACCAGATGAGCCTGGTGAAGTTCCTGTAAGGCCGGCGTGCATCGTCACGCCGCCGGGCGATCGTCACGCACTTGATCCATGACACCGAAACCCTGAAACGAAAAAGGCCTCCTTCTGGAGGCCTGTTCGCATGTTGGTTTGCGTGTGGTGCTAAGCGGCGCTGCTGAAGCCGGCTTGGGCCATTTCCGCGTTCAGGCCGCGGGCCTGATCGATCAGGCGCTTCTCGTAAGCGATCAGCTTCTTGGATTCCTTCAAGGCTCTATAGTAGTCGCCGCTTAAGATGTGGTTATTGATTTCCTCAATCATCCCAGCAGCGCTCGGCACAGCGCTCAGGAAATCGCGCATCACGTCGAAATATACCGCGTGGTGTTCCTGCGGGTCGTGCGAGATGTACATCAGCTGGACCGCCAGATAGATCAGCTTGGCCGGCGTGTCGGCGGTGTCCGGTGTCAGAATATCTTTCTCTCGCAACACTGGCAGCCTCTCTCCTTCGATCAGGAATTTTGCGCGCTGATCGGTATTTGTGATGACGCATGAGCCGACAATGATCTTCTCGTGCGGCTTGAGTTCGACCTTCAAAGCCATGTGGCGGTTCTCCGTGCGAGCCGGCTTCGAGTGATCCGGCAGATGGCGCGATCCTTTCGCGTTATAGTTAACGCGAGGTAAACGCCGCCGCAGTCAGCGGCGATGGCGTTGAGGAAATTGCCTTGTCAAATCAACGCATTTGCCATTTTGCGGCGCTGCACTCGCAGCCGCCTTATGCGGAGAGTTGAACAAATCCGGTTCACATCTTTTTAGACTGTTGGTCTCAATGTCCGACGGCTCGCTGATCGAAGCTATCAGCGGCACGCTTGTACACGTTGCGTTTTGCGTCACACCAGAAAGGTTGTTTCCATGTCCGGTATCGTTCTCTCCTCTTCGGTTCGCCAGAACCTGCTCTCGCTCCAGTCGACCGCTGATCTGCTTTCGACCACCCAGACCCGCCTTGCCACCGGCAAGAAGGTCAACACCGCTCTCGACAATCCGACCAACTTCTTCACTGCCGCTGGCCTCGATGCCCGCGCCAGCGACATCAACAACCTCCTCGACGGCATCGGCAACGGCGTGCAGGTCATTCAGGCCGCCAACACCGGCATCACCTCGCTGCAGAAACTGGTCGATACCGCGAAGTCGATCGCCAACCAGGCGCTGCAGACCCCCACCGGTTACACCAAGT
The DNA here is from genome assembly GCF_000308295.2 of Afipia birgiae 34632. Lineage (GTDB taxonomy): Bacteria > Pseudomonadota > Alphaproteobacteria > Rhizobiales > Xanthobacteraceae > Afipia > Afipia birgiae. The sequence continues at coordinate 282,088 of NZ_HG326654.1, read as the reverse complement.
CGTCCGTGACCTCGCTTGCGACCACCGGCGCGACCGCGTCCAACCTGCTCGGCAACCCCGACACGGCTGCGACAAGGTCTGGCACCGTAGTTGCGACCCTCGCGACCGGTTCGGACTTGAGCGCTGCGGCTGGCGGCGGCTTTGCCAACGGTGATACGCTTATCGTCAACGGAAAGACGATTACGTTCGCCACGGGTGGCGTTGGTGCAGCCGCATCGACGGCCGATGCAAGTGGAAACGTCACCATCAACCTGGCCAATGGTGCCGGTCCGACCAATACAACGACGGCGACGCTGAAGTCCGCTATCGAAGGCATCGTCGGCGCCGGCAGCACGTTCACCATCGCTGCGAACGTTGCTACGATCACTGCCGGTAACACGACCGACAGCATCGTCCTTGGCGGCAGCGCGCTGAGCAAGCTCGGCCTCACCGCTGGCACCACGGCACCGACCTCAACGGTGACGGGCAAGACGCTGACCATCGGCGCAACCGGCGGCGGCACTGCAACCAACATCACCTTCGGTACGGGTGCTGGTCAGGTTTCGACCCTGAACGAACTCAATGCGGCTCTGTCGGCGAACAACCTGCAGGCATCGATTGATACAACTGGCAAGATCTCCATCACCACCTCCAACGATGCCGCGTCAGCGAACATCGGAATCATCGGCGGAACGGCGGCGGCGTTTGCCGGTGCGACAGCCGCTGCGGCGGTTGCTGATCCGAACTCGCAGGCAACCCGCGCCAGCCTGGTGAACCAGTACAACAACGTCATCGACCAGATCCGCACGACGGCTCAGGATGCGTCCTTCAACGGCGTCAACCTGCTGAACGGCGACCAGCTCAAGCTGGTGTTCAACGAAACCGGCAAGTCGACGCTGAACATCACCGGCGTCAACTTCAACCCGGCTGGCCTCGGTCTTGGTTCGCTGACCGTTGGCACGGACCTCGTCGACAACGCGGCGACCAATAAGGTTCTGGCATCTCTGAACACTGCCAGCACCACGCTGCGTTCGCAGGCTTCGGCTCTGGGTTCGAACCTGTCGATCGTGCAGACCCGTCAGGACTTCTCGAAGAGCCTGATCAACGTGCTGCAGACCGGCTCGTCCAACCTGACGCTGGCCGACACCAACGAGGAAGCGGCGAACAGCCAGGCGCTGTCGACCCGCCAGTCGATCGCGGTGTCCGCGCTGTCGCTGGCCAACCAGTCGCAGCAGAGCGTTCTCCAGCTGCTCCGCTAATACCGGAAGCACTGCAAACCAACAGAACGGCGGGGGAAACCCCGCCGTTTTTGTTGCCCGTTGTGGCGCCGGCAGGGCAGGCGGTTACGTCGTTAAGGCTTTGTAAAGGACGATATTTAAGCCGCTGTTAACTATAATTTAAACCGTGCCTCTTAAGAATTGGGGAAAGACGCCGTTCTCCATGCTGCACCTGCCGATTCGGGTCGGTATTTCGCATACTTAAGGAAGGTACCCATCATGTCCGACATCGTTCTCACGGCGTCAGTTCGCCAGAACCTGCTGTCGCTGCAATCGACGGCGGACCTGCTGGCCACCACGCAGAACCGCCTTGCTACCGGCAAGAAGGTCAACTCGGCTCTCGATAACCCGACCAATTTCTTCACGGCCGCCGGGCTCGACGCCCGCGCCAGCGACATCAACAACCTTCTCGACGGCATCGGCAACGGTGTGCAGGTCCTCCAGGCGGCCAATACCGGCATCACCTCGCTGCAGAAGCTGATCGACAGCGCCAAGTCGATCGCCAACCAGGCGCTCCAGACCAACGTCGGCTACACCAAGTCGAGCACAACGACCGGCCCGATTGCGGGCGGGTCGGGCGCCAACCTGCTCGGATCGCCCGATACCGCCGCCACCGTGACCGGCGGCATCGTCGCCGGCCTGACGGGGGCCACCACGCTGGCCGCCGCCGGCTTCGCCAACGGCGACTCATTCACGGTCAACGGCAAGACGATTTCGTTCACCACCGGTATCGCCGGCGATCCCCCATTCACAGCCGATCCGGTCACGGGCAATGTTTCGGTCAGTCTGTCCAGCGCCACCGGCGGCACCGTGGCCTCTGTCCTTAGTGCCATCAACGGCATCACCGGTGGCACATCGAGCCTCAGCGGCGGCGCCACCAGCAGGCTGACGGTCAGTAATGCCGCGGCTGACTTCGCGAACAGCATTACCTTCGGCGGCACCAGCGGCGTTCTCAACAAGCTCGGCCTCGCCACCGGCACCACGCCGCCGACGTCCACGTTCGCGGGCAAGACGCTGACCATCACCTCGACCACCGGCGGCCCGACGACCAACATCGTCTTCGGTCCCGACGTAGGCCAAATCTCGACCATCAACCAGCTCAACGCCGCACTGCTGCCGAACAATCTTCAGGCCAGTGTCAGTTCGACCGGCGCGATCACCCTGACCACATCGAACGATGCCGCATCCTCGACGATCGGCACGATCGGCGGCACGGCGACAGCCGCGGGAGAGATGTTCGCCGGCGTGATCGTTTCCGCTCCGGTGGCGGAAGCCAATTCGCAGGCGACCCGCGCGAACCTGGTGTCGCAGTACAACAACATCATCAACCAGATTAAAACGACCTCGCAGGATGCGTCGTTCAACGGCGTCAATCTGCTCAACGGCGACCAGCTCAAGCTGGTGTTCAACGAAACCGGCAAGTCGACGCTGAACATCACCGGCGTCAATCTCGATCCGGCCGGCCTGGGTCTTGGCGCGCTGTCCGCCGGCAGCGACTTCATCGACAACGTCGCGACCAACAAGGTGCTCGACGCGCTCAACTATGCGAGCAGCTTCCTGCGCTCGCAGGCATCGACACTCGGTTCGAACCTGTCGATCGTGCAGATCCGCCAGGACTTCTCGAAGAATTTGATCAACGTGCTGCAGACAGGTTCGACGAACCTGACGATCGCCGACACCAACGAGGAAGCGGCCAACAGCCAGGCGCTGTCGACCCGCCAGTCGATCGCGGTGTCCGCACTCGCGCTGGCCAACCAGTCGCAGCAGAGCGTGCTTCAGCTTCTCCGGACTTAAGAGAAGGCTAAGGCTTAGAACAGGAAGACGGCGAGGGGGCATCCTCGCCGCTTTTTTGTGCCGCAAATTACCGCTATTTCTCAAGGATTGACAGGCAGCGGTCTGACAGGAGCTACGCAGCATAAGGGAGACAGAACGTGCCCCTCAGAGTCGAGCTCAAGCCGTTTGAGCGCATCGTTATTGGCCAGAGCGTCATCACCAATTCGGAAACGCGCGCGACGTTTCTGATCGACGGTGAGGTGCCGATCTTGCGCGAAAAAGACATTCTGACTGCGGAGACCGCGAACACGCCGGTCAAGCGAATCTATCTCTGTGTTCAGCAGATGTATCTTGAAGATGACATTCCGAAGTATCAGGAGCTCTATCTCGGCTTCGTGAAAGAACTGCTGGAGGCCGTGCCGAGCTTTCGCAGCCACATAGAAGCCGCAAGTAATCTTATTTTAAGCGGTTATCTTTACAAAGCTCTAAGAGAAATCAGGAAACTAATAAGTCGCGAAGACGATCTGCTATCGAGGTGATGAATGTCTACAGCCGCTCAGGCTTACGCTAAGACTGCTCGTACGACAGCGTCCCCTCGCGAAATCGAGGCCCAAGCTCTTCTCAAGGCTGCGAACAAGCTTCAACATGTGATGTTGAATTGGGATCATCCCGACACGGACTTCGCTGAGGCGCTGCTCTTCAACCGCAAGCTCTGGTCGATTCTTCTGAGCGCGGTAACCAGCGACGACAACCCGCAGACCCTCGAGGTGCGTCAGAGCGTTGCCAATATCGGTACCTTCGTCCTGACACAGACCGCAGAATTGCAGCTCAATCCGCAGCCCGAAAAGCTGAAGTCGCTGATCGACATCAACTGCAATCTGGCGGCCGGATTGTCGGGCCGGGCATAACGACACGGACACCCTCGTGGCAGATCTCCTCGGTATCATATCGGCGAACTACGTGGCGGTTGGCTCGAACGTCAACTATTCCAAGGGGCCTTACGTGCCCGTTGATGCCGCCAGTTACGAGGGTAACTGGACCGGCAAATACGCCAACAACGACTCGTTCAGCATCCAGGTTTCCAACGTCGTCGGCTTCCGCGCCAAGGCGCGGTATCAGAGTGGCGCGACGGTGAAGTATCAGGACGTGCTGATCAGGGACAACTCGTTCAAGATCGGCGATTCGAAGTTCACGCTGACGAAGCAAGGTACGGCGCAGATCAAGACGGTCATGACCACCAACGGCACTCAGTCCCTCGAGACGGCTTACGCCAAGCAGAACTGATTTTAGCTGTTCGCTGTGGCGCGAGCCCCGGCCAAATCTCAGATTCTGAGATCGGTATTCCGGCGCATGTTGTCTTCCCGGGCGATATCCATCGCCCGCAGATAGGCGCGTGCGCGCAGCCTCGCTTCGTCCGGATACTGGCGGATCACCAGGCTGGTCGCGCTGTCGACGGTTCGATAGACGATTTCAGCCGCGGCGCGATCGATAATCACCTGCTTTGAGAGCCGATCGGTTTCCGCCTGGGGATTGATGCGCGCCTGAACGGAAGCGTCAGGCGCTGTGACGGTCTTGTCAGGAGGAAGCTGCGTCGGGACAGCCGTCCGCGCTGCGCCAGACGCAGGTTCGGCATATGTCGCGACAACCGATGCCCCCACCGGCTTGATGTTGAAATCCGTACTCATGGCAGCCTCTGGCTTCCCCTTGAGTCAAACCCAACCCTCCGGCTCCAAATATGGAGGAACTCTCTAAAGTCGATCCTTATGTTTCTGCGGTGATTTTATTCAAAACGTCTGCATTTCGCGCTGCCACATACGCAACGCGAGATCGGCGCGGCCCATGGTCGTGCCATCAGCCGCGCGGGGATCGATCGCGAGAGGAAGTCAGAGAGAGCGGCTGACGGACAGTGGTGTGACGTGACGCGGACCCGGCATCGCGCGTTGTCCGCCCGCAGTATAACCGTTCGGAAGATTTTTCCGCTGCATTTCGCCGTTGACGCCGCGGACGATCCCCTCGGAGATCGCGTGGGCCGTCGCAAGCACTGTGAGATTGACCTGCAACATCGCACGGAACGTGTCGTGATGACGATGCAGCGCAGTGAGCAATTCAGGAGTGGATTGCTTGAGGTAGTCGCGGCTGTGCGTCAGTTTTGAAATTGCGTCGACATACTGGCGCGACATCTCGCCCTTTTCGGTTTCGAGCGCCATCGCTTCGCGGACATTGCCGGCGCGGACAAGTTCGGTCTCGCGCTCCACGATCCCAAGCAGCGAACTCATGATCTGCATCAATCCCTCGGCTAGCTTGCGGGCCTCGACCGGCGTCGATGCCTGGGCTGGAGATGCGGGCGCGCTGGAGCTTTGCTGTTGAGGGCTCATGAGGTGTCTCTTCCGATGCGCTTAGCTTGCGCGATTGGCCTGTTGAAGAATGAGAGTGCGATAAACGTCGCTGGAGATTCCGACGCCGCCGGACTGCGCGAACGATTTCGAATACTGCTCGGTCATCATCGAGCGCCAGATGCCAGTACCCGGCGTGTTGCCGTAGGGGCCATCGCCCTTGATGCCGCTCATCATCTGCGTGAACATCGAATTGAGAAACACCGCCTCGAAATCCTGCGCCTGGCCCATGGCTTTCGCCTGCGCCTGCGGCGAGACTTTCGTCAGCGCGTCTTGCAGCAGTAGATCGGGGCGTCCACCGGTGAAGGTCGTCGGAGCCCGCGTGGTGGTCGGGGTGATGCTCATCACATCACCTCGATGTCGGCCTGGATCGCGCCCGAGGCCTTGATGGCTTGCAGGATACCTATCAGGTCGCGCGGGCCGATGCCGAGCCCGTTGAGGCCATCGACCAGTTGTTGCAGCGAGACGCCGTCCTTGACGACTGCGAGTTTCTTGCCGTCCTCCTGAACGCCGACGCGGGTGTTCGGTGTGACCACGGTGCGTCCGCGTGAGAACGGCGCGGGCTGGCTGACCTGCGGGCTTTCCGAAATCGAGACGGTGAGATTGCCCTGTGCGACCGCGACAGTCGCGACCCGCACGTCGCGGCCCATCACGATGATGCCGGAGCGTTCGTCGATAATGATTTTGGCGCCGAGATCCGGCTCGACCTGCAACTGTTCGATCTCGGTCAGCAGCGCGACCACGTTGCCCTTGAACTCGGCCGGAATGCTGAGCTGCACGGTGGAGGGATCAACCGGCTCGGCGGTCTTGGTGCCGAGGTAGTCGTTGACCGCGGCGGCAATGCGCTTGGCGGTGGTGAAGTCGCCGTTGCGCAGGGCAAGGCGGACGTTGGGCAGGCGGTTCAGCGCGAACTCGATTTCGCGCTCGATGATCGCGCCGTTGGCGATCCGGCCGACTGTCGGGACGCCCTTGGTGACGCTGGCGGCCGCGCCCTCGGCTGAGAAGCCGCCGATCGCGAGCGAGCCCTGCGCGACAGCGTAGACGTTGCCGTCGGCGCCGAGCAGGGGGGTGACGAGAAGGGTGCCGCCCTGGAGGCTCTTGGAGTCACCGAGCGCCGACACGGTGACGTCCATGCGGGTGCCCTGGGTGCCGAAAGCGGGAAGGTTGCCGGTGACCATGACGGCGGCGACGTTGCCGGTGCGGATGGTGGAGCCGCGGATGTTGACGCCCATGCGCTCGAGCATCGCCTGCAACGATTGCTTGGTGAAGGGGATGTTGTTGAGGGTGTCGCCGGTGCCGTTGAGGCCGACCACGAGGCCGTACCCGATCAACTGGTTCTGGCGCACGCCTTCGATGTTCGCGAGATCCTTGATCCGCGACGTCGCATGGGCTGGCGCGCCCGAGGCGCTGATAGAGGCGGTCAGCAGGGCGATGGCCATGCAGGCTGCCTGAAAAGTCCGAAACATCCTCTGCTCCCCGCTGAGGTCTTTGCGGACTGCTCCGTGCTCCCCACGGGACTGGTCCGCCATTAACTATGCGAGGGCCGTGCCAAGGGGGAAAATCAGATAAGCGTCTGTATATATTATGATATTTTCTTAGTTCTGGCGTCGGGGCGGTTCCGCCGGAGCGCCGAACTTGCCGTATCCGGCACAAATTGCCGGGTTGTTTACCTCTCATTAACCATAAACAGCCACTTTGAGGCGTGGACCAGTCAGGGCGTCACGCCAGCGGTCCCAACCCGTTGCGAGATAGCACGATGCGAATTTACGGACCGAATGGAGCCAATCTGGCGTCGCCGGCGGCAAGCGCGCGGCGCTCGAGCTCGACGGCCTTTTCCCTTGGCGACATCGGCACGCCAGCGGAGACCCGGTCTGCTGCAGCGCCGCGCGCCACCAGCGGAATCGATGCGCTGCTGGCGATGCAGGGTGTCGAAGACTCTACGGAACGCCGCCGCCGCTCGGTCGCCCGCGGCCGGACCGCGCTCGATGTGCTCGACGACCTCAAGATCGGGCTGCTGGCGGGGGCGTTCGATTCAACCACCGTCGCCCGCCTGCGCACCGCAGCGGCGGACCTGAAGGTCACCTCCGGCGACCCCGGGCTCGACCAGGTCCTGTCCGAAATCGAGCTGCGGGTGGAAGTCGAACTCGCCAAGGCTGGTCAGTCCGCCGGCGGGTAATCGCGCTGCCGCGCCCGGCCAGATCGGGCTGGGTTCCCTGTGGAAGGCTTATTACCGGGGATTCCCGGGGGTTCCGGCCCACCGGCGATATTGTCTGTCATAGGCCGCCGCTATATAAGCTGCGGCGCGAACGGGCATATTCCGTCCGCCTTGTACGCCGACATGGACCGCACTTGGAAAAGTTGAAGAACTACAGGCCCTCTGAAAAAGAGCCTTTCATGAACGAGCGTCAGCGGGAGTATTTCCGCCGGAAACTGCTCGACTGGAAGGAAGAGATCCTCCGGGAATCGAAGACCACGCTTCAGCAGCTTCAGGAAGAAAACGTCAATCATCCTGATCTTGCCGACCGCGCTTCATCAGAGACCGATCGCGCCATCGAACTTCGCGCGCGCGACCGTCAACGCAAGCTCATTTCCAAGATCGATGCCGCCCTGCAGCGGATCGAGGACAATACCTACGGGTATTGCGAAGAAACCGGCGAGCCGATCTCGCTGAAGCGGCTGGAAGCGCGCCCGATCGCGACGCTGTCGGTCGAGGCGCAGGAACGCCACGAGAAGCGCGAGAAGGTTTACCGCGACGAATAAAGCAATTTGCGTCGCAACTGCTTCATCGATTCCAGCCCGGTGGTTGAAAGACCATCGGGCTTTTTCGTTCCGTTTCGGAACAGGAGGGGCCTTCGCGAATTAGCGCAAGCACAAGGGAGGATCATCGTGAAGATAATTTTGATCGTTATGGTGCTCGCGACAACCTCGTTCGCATTCGCCGGTCAGGCCGATGCAAGAGGTTACAAGTATTGTCTGAAGAGTTCGCCAGGTCCCGGCGATTGCAAATATAGCGGCTACCGGCAGTGCATGGCCTCGGCGTCGGGTTTGAATGCAACCTGTGTGCGAAACTATGGGCCGCGTCGCTGAGCCGGAATTTTCGCGGTTCAGCCCACGGAGTTCACCCGATTATGCAGCAAGGCTGAAATCGGAGATTTGGACGCGGTTGCGGCCGGAAGCTTTGGCTTCATAAAGTGCGGTATCTGCCCTGCTCAGCAGCGACTGGAGCGTCTCCGGCTCCGCCGAACGGATGGCGATTCCTGCACTGACCGTTGCCTGAACGGGTCCATTCTCCGTTTGAACGATCGTTGCTTCAATTTGCCGCCTGATGCGGTCTGCAACAGCGGCCGAAGTTTTCGGACTGGAGTCCGGCATGATGATGCAAAACTCTTCGCCCCCCATGCGCGCAGCCAGATCATTCGAGCGAATGTTGGAGTGTATAACGTCAGCAAAGGCCATCAGCATCCGGTCGCCGGAATCGTGTCCGAAGCGGTCATTGATCGTCTTGAAGTAATCCAGATCCATCATCACGACCGCCGTCCCGGCTGACGCGATCCCCATCCGGGTGTCGAACAATGCGCGCCGGTTGAGAAGACCGGTCAGGGCGTCTCTCATGGCATCCGATTTGTGCCTGTTGGCGATGCGCATCTGGTTGAGGGTGAGGGAGAGCCCCCCGATACCGGTCAATCCGGCGATTGCCATGATGGAGTTGATCTCCTCCGCCCAGTTGGCTGGCCGGGCCGTCAGGACGATCTGGCCCTGCTCGGCGAGTGCGTAACCGCATGCGATGAAGGATGCCGCTGTGGCGACACAGCATATGGTGTTCGCCGTCATCAGAAGCCGGGATTCAGTGCGCGCCAGCCAATAGTGACGCGCAATCAGTATAAGAAGTGCCCCAATCGCGACATTGCCGATCATCGTTCCGATCCCGGAGTAACCCAGCGCAAAGGCTATCGATGTCGGGATGGAAGCAAGAGCGACAGATACAGTTGTTGAAGTCCAGTTGGTCCGGCCCGTGCAAAACCTGGCGCAGCCCGCGTGAAGCAATCCAAATCCCGCGATCAGGAGCAAGAAGGATGTCAGCAGCAGTCCTGAATTGTATCTCTCAATGACGGCGCCAAAGACGACGACACCTGCGACGATGAGTGCAAGCCCGATCGACCAGATCAACAGATGGATCTCGGATCGTCCGATCGCCCACATCATGAGGAACGTAATGCCGAGCGATGCCCCCGAAAAGCCGATGGCTACGAGGACGGATAGCTGATCAAGGAACATGGGACGAGGCCCCGGGCTAAATTCTGTATCTCTTTAGATAGGTCAATGATTGTTACCTAACCAACGATGGCGGGTCTCGTTCGCTTCTCAGGGTGATCAAATGGTTACCCGGTTCAGTCAAAGGATAGCGGTCGCCGAACTCTCGCGTGGGCGATCGCAAGGCCAGGATTTGGCCTTGTGACGGTGTCTCATTGGGCTCGTTTACGGAATCCGGGCCGGCGTCTCATCGCGTGCGACGATATGCGGTTCGCGCGTCGTCCGACGTGAAGGCTTGACGCGCCCCGTGTCCGTGTAACGGACCGCGACGCCGACTATACGTTGTTATTGAGTGATCCGAGGGCGCTTATCTGCGCACGCAGCGCGGTTTAGTCGGCCGGCTTGTGAGTGCTCGGCCCGTCTGGCCCTGCCTTGACTGCGCCCGTCCTGTCATTGCCCGGCTTCCCGGAGTTCGATGCGCCGAGTTCTTTGCGAACAGCGGCGGCGGAGTTTCCGACCTTGTCGATGGCCTTCTCCAATTCTTCCCTGGTGACACCGAGGTGCTTGGTCCAGTAGCGGACCTCATCGTCTGCGTTCATCGCGATATGACAGCGATCCTGTTGGCCCTTTACCGCAAGACGATCTGTCATTCCCGCCTCCTGAGGTAACTCCCGTCAAATTCCGCGGTCGGAGAAATGACCCCTTCAGGGGCCATTCCATGCCGATCGGTCAGTGATGATGGTGGCCGCGCTTGATGACGATCGCCTTCTTGTTGTGGCCGTGGCCCCGCTGCCAGCCGTGATGGCGTGGCATATAGGCGCGAGCGCCGCGATATTCGCTGTGATGATTGCCACGATGCATTCCGCGTTCACCGGACTTGATGACGACGGTCTGCGCGCTGGCCATCGAAGGCACCGCAATGGTAAGTGCAGTAACAGCCGCAATAACAAAACCAAACTTCTTCATTTCTGTCTCTCCTTTGATAAAGCGATAGTAGAACAGGAGGGGCAACCAAACGTTCCACGCGCAGCACAGACATTTTTATGAACCGCCGTTCACCGAGTACGAGCAGCGAATCCCGGCGCAGAAAACTGCTTACGCGCTGGAACGAACGCACGATGAACTTTCGCGCTATGCGAGGGTATGAACAATAACCGGCCCGGCGACCGCAGTGGCCGGTCCGGTGAGCAGCGGCGCGAGATCCCGCTCGATCCACGCAAGCCCGCGTTTGTTCGACTCTTCCGCGCCCGCGAAATTGTTGAAGATGCTGATCGCGGTCACAGTGTCGTCCGGCGCATAGATCACATAATAGGCTATGAAACCTTCGACATCGCTGATGATCGGGATCGCGCCTTCCTTGATCCTGCGCGTCAGTTCCTCGGCCATGCCGGCTTTTGCCTTTCCCTGACGAATGGCTGCGTACATAGCATCCTCCTTCACTGGCCGGCCGCCCGAGGCTGCGATTGCTGCAATGTGGCATCACGCTATTCAGGGGCGGCCGGGCAGCGGGATTGTCCGCGCGCTGAACGCTTCGCAGTTGCGCATCGGGGAAAATTATCACTTCCGCGGGTGGCTGAACACGGCGAATGACGCCGTCGTAACCTCAAACGATCACGGCCCAAACGATCACGGCCTCTGTCAGGGGAGCTGACAGAGGCCGTGTCGTGAACACCATGCTGCGCCTAGGTTCGCCGCCTGGTGTGGGAGCTGGGAGAAAGACGGTGGGAGCCGTCTCGTTTACTCGGGGGCGTGATCTCCTTCCGAAAACGATTCAAGATCACGCATCAGCGTCGTGTTTAGAACGGCAGCAGGATATCGAATGCCTGCTGGCCGTAGCGGGCCTGCTGCACGTCGGTGATCTGGCCGCGGCCGCCGTAGGCGATGCGGGCCTGCGCGATCTTGCTGGAGTCGATGGTGTTGTCGCTCTGGATGTCTTCCGGCCGGACGATACCCGCGACGACAAGCTCGCGGACTTCGAAGTTGACGCGAATTTCCTGCTTGCCTTCGACGACGAGGTTGCCGTTCGGCAGCAATTGCGTGACCACGGCGGCGACGTTGGTCTGCAACGCTTCCTGCCGGTTGACCGATCCCTTGCCGTCGCTGGACGAGGTGGAGTCCGCCGTGAGCATGCGGCCGGGAGGGATCGCAGCGTTGGTGCCGGGGATCTTGTTGATGCCGAAGAAGCTGGTGACGCCGGAGTTCTCGCTGTTGGTGCGGCTGCGCTGGGTTTCGTTGGCGATGTTGGCCTTGTCGGTGATGTTGACCTGCACCGTGAGGATGTCGCCGATCTGATGCGCGCGCTGATCCTTGAAGAAGGCGCGCGAACCGTTTCGCCACAGCGAGTTCGGATTGAACGACGCCGGTTGCGGCGCGGGCATCGGCATCGACACCGGCTTGTAGCCCGCCTGCGTCGTCGGATTGTCGATCGCCGAGAGTTTTGGCTTTTCACCGATCGCCGCGAGACGATCGAGGGACGAACAGCCGCTAGCCAGGGTACCGAGTGCCAGCAGGCTGCTGGCGACTATGAGGCGATTGAACGCATTGGACTTTGACATGACTGTTACTCGGCTTTTCTGGATTCAGGGGCGGACGCGGCTGGCGATGGGCTGGTCGAGAGGGCGGCGGTCGTGAGACGGGCCGTTGGGACCATGATCGAGACTTGCCCGGGGCCGGTCACGACGCCCTGGACGGTGCGTTTCGACTGCAGGTTGACGACGTTGACGACGTCACCCTCGGTGCCACTGTCGAGCGCCTTGCCGCGGCCGGTGAGATAAAGGCCCGGCGTTTCGTAGATCAGCGTCACGCCCTGGTCGCGTGCGACCATGTCAGGCTTTGCAAGGTCGGTCATTTTCAGCGCCTGTCCGGCGCGCATCTGCTTGCGGGCCTGCATGCCGAGCGAACGGTCGCGGCTGGCGACGTCATTTCCGACTTCTGTCTTCGGCCGCCGCTCGATCACGACATCGGATGACTTGATAATGTCGTTGCGTTCGACGGAGCGGGTCAGCACAGCCGCTTCGACGGTTTCCACCGCGGTGCCGATGAAGCGTAGTTTGGTCGGCGTGTAGGTGACGTCGTTGGGAATTTCAAAAGTGATGTCGAAGCGGCCATTGCGCGGGTCGAACCGCACGGTCGTGGCGCGCATGTCGCCGGTATGCGCGGCATCGAGCTGAAGTTCGCGCAGATCGCGCTCAAAGGTGACCGAGATATTGGCGGCGTCGCCGAGGCCATTGCGGCGCTCAAGCACGCGCGCGATCTGAAGCTCGATCTCTTTCGAAACCAGGGTGCGTGAGGACCGTGTCACCATGACTTCGCGGATATCATGGGTCTGGACGCCAATCACCTCATGGGTGCGCAGCACCGAAAGCAGTTGCTGCGTTGGCAGCGATCCGGTGGAGCCGAGATCGGGTGCACGGAAGATGGCGATCTGTGCGGCAGTCCCGGCATTTTCCACCACGTCGCCGATCCGGACTACGTCGCTGCTGACGGTGACGTTCGCGCGCAAGACTGGAGCGGCGAGCGAGTCCCGTTCCGATTGTGCCAATGACACGTCGGACGTCAGGGCGAGCAGGGCGGCGGCGATCAGTGTAGAGCGCAACATCATTCTCTCCCTCAGCGGAACATGCCGGTGGTGGCCTGCATCATCTGATCGGCAGCGCTGACAACCTTGGCATTCATTTCATAGGCGCGCTGCGCGGCGATCAGGTCCGAGATTTCGGAAACGACCTCGACGTTGGCCTGTTCAAGATTGCGCTGCTGCATGTCGCCGAAGCCGTCCGCATTGGCGAGGCCATCCTGCGGCGGGCCGGAAGCGGGCGTATCGGTGAACAGGTTGTCGCCGATCGACTGCAGGCCCGCCTTGTTGATGAACCGCGTCAGGCTGATCTGCCCGACGACGGTTGGCGTAGTTGTCCCTGGCGTGGTGACCGAGACCTGGCCCTGCTGGTTGACGGTGAGGCCGGATGAGTTCTGCGGGATGGTGATCGTCGGCTGCACGGGATTGCCCTGCGCCGTCACCACGCGGCCCTGACCGTCGGTCGTGAAGGAGCCGTCGCGCGTGTAGGTGTAAGTGCCGTCGGTCATCTGGATCTTGAAATAACCTTCGCCGCGGATAGCGATATCGAGGTCGCCGCCGGTGGGCAGCAGCGTGCCCTGCGTCATCAGGCGCGGCGTGCCGACGGTTTTGACACCGCCACCGATATCGATGCCGACCGGAAGGACGGTGCCCTGATCGGACGCCTGCGCGCCGACGCGCTTGACGTGTTCGTAAATAAGATCCTGAAACTGCGCCCGCTGCTTCTTGTAGCCGGTGGTGCGCAGGTTCGCGATGTTGTTCGAGATGACCTGAACGTTGAGTTCCTGGGCCGCCATCCCGGTCGCTGCTGTGTAGAGTGCGCGCATGGAACTGTTTCCTTATGCCGGAACTTCGGCGAGCGTCTGGATTGCGTTTTTGCGAAGGTCGTTCTGCTGCTGCATCAGCGAGGCGACCGACTGGTAGGTACGCATGACTTCCATCATGCGGGTCATCTCGGTGATCGCGTTGACGTTGGACTTTTCAACGAAGCCCTGATTGAAGCGCGAGGCGAGGTCAGGCTGGGCGGTGTTGCCGGCGGGCGCGGAGTAGAGATTCGAGCCTTCCTTCACCAGCTGTTGCGGATTGTCGAACTTCACGAGCTTCAGCTTGCCGCGGATGGAGTCGAACTGGGTCACGATGCCTTCTCGCACCGTGATCGTGCCTTCGCTCGAAATCACAATCTCCTTGTCGGTCGGCTGAAACACGATCGGGCCATTGGTGCCGAGCACGAGATTGCCGCCGGTGGTCACGAGCTGGCCCTGGGCGTTGATCTGGAACGAGCCGTCGCGGGTATAGCGTTCGCCGGCCGGAGTCTGGACCGCGATGAAGCCCTTGCCGTCGATGGAGACGTCGAGCGGGCTGCCGGTCTTCGCCGCTGGACCCTGCGTGAAGTCGTGATAGGCGGCGCGGTCCTGGACGAAGCTGACGCGGCGATCGCTAACCGAGAAATTGTCTTCGTGGGCGCCGGTGTTCAGGTATTCCTCGAACAGCGACTTGTTGGCCTTGAAACCATTGGTGTTAACGTTCGCCACGTTGTTGGCGATGACGTCGATCTGCCGCTCAAGCGACATCTGCCGCGATAATGCGACGAGAAGCGTATTCTCCATCGGCCAATCTCCCCTTGTTGAACCGCGGCCTGCCTCTCCCAAGGCCTGACGCGGATCGTGCGAACCGTTGAAGCTCTCCCAAGCTGCGGTCCGCCATCTACAATGCGAGAGCCGTGCCAACTTGAAAAAATTAGAAATTTCAATTATTTATTGATTTTCTGGGGGCGCCCGGCGTCGGCAATAACCTCTTGTTGACCATGTTGCCCCGGCAAAAATTTCCCAGTTGAAGGACAAAAGAAAGATTTCGTTAACCATTGCGTCCTTACGGTGGACGGAGAGGGCGCTCGCGCGCCGGCGGCCTTTGTATCGCGTCAGTTAAAGCCAGTTCGGCAGCATCGAGCCCATCCCAGGATTGCGGGCGGGGGCAATGGCAGACGACGATCAGGTCGAGGAGGGCGCGGAAGCCGCTGCTCCGAAGGGTAAACGCAAACTCATTATAATGGGTGGCGCCGCAGTACTCGTGCTGCTGCTGGCCGGGGGCGGCTGGTTCTTCTTCATGCGCGGGCCCGCGAAGGAAGTGCAGGTCGCCGCGCCGCCGCCGAAGCCGCCGGTGTTCCTCGATGTGCCCGAGGTGCTGGTCAACCTTGTGAATATGCCGGGCGAGCGGGTCCAATACCTCAAAGTCAAGGTCGTGCTCGAGGTCAAGGATCAGCCGCTGATGGCACAGATCGCGCCGACGATGCCGCGGGTGACCGATCTGTTTCAGACCTACCTGCGCGAGCTGCGTCCGGCCGATCTCAACGGCTCGGTCGGGCTATTCCGTCTGAAGGAAGAGCTGACGCGCCGTGTCAACGCCGCGATTTCACCCAGTCAGGTGAACGCTGTGCTGTTCAAGGAAATCATCATTCAGTGACAGACGGAAATTGAAGCAATGTCTCCGGGTGATAATGACGTCGATCAGGATGCGCTAGCCGCCGAATGGGAAGGCGCGCTCGATTCAGAAGATCCGGCCGCCGCTGCGGCTGAGGCGGAAGCCAATACGCTGACCGAGACCATGGCCGAGCAGTGGGCCGCGATGGTCGATGACGGCAGCCGCAGTCTCGAAATCGGCAAGGCCGGCGGCGAGCGCGTCCTGTCGCAGGAAGAAATTGATAATCTGCTCGGCTTCAGCGACGGCGAGCTCAATATCGACGAGAACTCCGGCATCCGCGCCATCATCGACTCGGCGATGGTGTCGTATGAGCGCCTTCCGATGCTCGAAATCGTCTTCGACCGCCTGGTGCGGCTGATGACGACGAGCCTGCGCAATTTCACCTCCGACAACGTCGAAGTCTCGCTGGATCGCATCACCTCGGTGCGCTTCGGCGACTATCTCAATTCGATTCCGCTGCCCTGCGTGCTGTCGGTGTTCAAGGCCGAGGAGTGGGAAAACTTCGGCCTGTTTACCGTCGATTCGAGCCTGATCTATTCGATCATCGACGTTCTGCTCGGCGGCCGCCGCGGGCAGCCATCGCTGCGTATCGAAGGCCGGCCCTACACCACGATTGAAACCAATCTCGTCAAGCGCCTCGTTGAGGTTGTGCTCGCCGATGCGGAGCAGGCCTTCCGGCCGCTGTCGCCGGTGACCTTCACCATCGACCGGCTTGAAACCAATCCGCGCTTTGCTGCTATCAGCCGTCCCGCAAACGCCGCCATTCTCGTCCGCCTGCGGATAGACATGGAAGATCGCGGCGGCAACATCGAACTTCTGCTGCCTTACGCCACCATCGAGCCGATCCGCGACGTGCTGTTGCAGATGTTCATGGGTGAAAAGTTCGGCCGCGATCCGATCTGGGAAGGTCATCTCGCGACCGAGATCGCGCAGGCCGAAATCGCGGTCGATGCGGTGCTCTACGAAGCCCACATTCCGCTCAAGCAATTGATGACGTTGAAGGTCGGCGACACCTTGCCGCTCAATGTGCGGCCCGATGCGCTGGTCACCGTGCGATGCGGCGACGTGGCGCTCAGCGAGGGGCGGATGGGGAGGGTCGGCGACCGGGTCGCCATTCGCGTCACCCGGCCGCTGCGTAAACCTCACACGTCTTACGCGATGTTCGAGAAGCAAGACGAGCAAACCAAACTGATGGAGGCACAATGAGTCATTCATTCGGACTTGTGATCGAGAGCCTGGTTGCAGTTCTGCTTCTGCTCACGATCGGTTACTGCATGCTGCTGAATCGCCGTCTCAAGCGGCTCAAGGCCGACGAGCATTCGATGCGCGCCATGATCGCCGAATTGATCACGGCGACGGAAATCGCCGAACGCGCTATCGGAGGCCTGAAGGTGACCGTGCGGGAATGCGACGAGAATCTCGGCGCGCAGCTTACGGCCGGCGCGGCATTGTCTGCGAAACTCGCAAAGCAGGTGACAGCTGGTGATGCGATCCTCAATCGCCTGACCCAGATCGCGCTCGCAGCCCGGCCTGCCGGCGCCGAAGCGCAAGCCACTGCCGATGTAGCGGAGCCGGTAGCTCCCGCGCAGAACATATCGGCGCAGAACTTGTCGAACGCCAAGGCGCTGCTTGCCGCCGCGCAGGCCTTCTCCGAGCGGCGAAGGGCGACCGGTCTCGCCGCATGAAAGCCATTCTTCGCGATATCCGGCTCATCCCGATACTCCTGATCGCGACCTGCTGTCTGGTCGTGCTCAAGGTGTCGGGCCTTCTTCTCGAAGGCGGATATATTCTCAACGACGATGCGCCGAAATCCAAGTCCTGGGCGCAGGAGACGTTCAACTTTCCGTCGGGCAAGAAGGTCGATCCAGCGGATATCACCGGCTCGGTCGCAGCCAAGAAAGAGGAGAAGCCGGTTGTGGCGGCTCCAGAAGTTTTGCCGCCGCCGCCCGAGAACGTGGTTTATCCCGATCCCAACCGTCCGATCACGGCGTCGGAACGCGCGGTGCTCGAAAGTCTCCAGGCGCGGCGTCAGGAGATCGAAACCCGCGCGCGCGAAATCGACATCCGTGAAAGCCTGATGAAGTCGGCTGAAAAGCGGATCGAGGGCAAGATCGAGGAAATGAAGGCGACCGAAGCGCGGGTGTCCGTCGCCGGGCAGCAGAAGCAGGAACAGGAGGCCGCGCGCTTCAAGGGACTCGTGACGATGTACGAATCCATGAAGCCGAAGGACGCCGCGAAAGTCTTCGATCGGCTTGAATTGTCGGTGCTGTTCGAAATCGCTTCGCAGATCGCGCCCCGCAAGATGTCGGACATCATGGGACAGATGCAGCCGGAAGCAGCCGAGCGATTGACGGTCGAGATGGCGCGCCGCTCCACCGGAGACAGATCATCGTCTGCCAGCGATCTGCCGAAGATCGAGGGCAGGCCGCAGGTGCAGGTCCGCAATTGAGGCGGGTGATTAACAACTCCTTAACAGGCGAATTCTAGATTCAAATTGCGCGTCTGAACCACAGGTCCGGAACAACAGAGAGCCGGCGAGAAAAGACTCTGACGAGAAAGATTTGGGAATGTCCTGCAAGGCCGCCCGCACGTTCAAGGCCGCCCGGAAGTCCGGGGCGACGGCCCGGTCTTTTGCGGACAGGCTCTGCCACGGCCTGCAGCCGCCGGCGCTTGCGCTGGCTGTCGCGTTATCCTGTCTTTTTATCGGGACTCAATTTGCGCGCGCTGAACCGGTCAGGGGCGAAGCCACGCTGACGGCGCAGTCCGGATATGCGCGGATGGTCCTGCAGTTTCAGGAAGATATCCCGACCGAGGTCACCGTCGCCGGAGCCATCCTGGTAATCCAGTTCAGGAAGCCGGTCGCTGTTCCGATTGATCTGCTCGCCGATTCGGTCCCGGCCTATGTCGGATCGGTTCGCCGCGATCCCGATGGCACCGCGATCCGCATGGCCCTGACGCAGAAGGTCCGCGTCAATGTGATGACGGCGGGCGAGCGCGTGTTCATCGATTTGCTGCCGGAGAAGTGGACGGGGCTTCCGCCAGCGCTGCCGGCCGAGGTCGTCAAGGAATTGTCGGATCGCGCGATTGCCGCCGAGCGGGCACTGCGCATTCAGAAGATGGCGGATGAAGCCAAGAAGCGGCCGCCGGTCCGGGTGCGGGCCTCCGTGCAGCCGACTTTCGTCCGGTTCGTTTTTGAAATCCCGGACGGCGTCAGCGTGTCATCGTCACTGGGGGCAGACAAGTTTTCGCTGGCGTTCACCTCGCAACTAACGTTCGATCTTGCGGATGCCAAGATCGCGATGCCTGCGAACATCCAGTCGATCACTCAGAAGATCGACGGCGAGACATCGCGGGTCGACATTGCGCTGATCGGCGAGGCCGATGTCCACGCGTTCCGCGAGGAGAAGAATTACGTCGTCGACGTTGCGTTCGAGCAGGGGCAGAAATCGAAAGCGGCCAGGTCGCTTCCGAAGGCTCTGTCGACGCCTGCCGACAAGGCCGTCGAAATCGTACCGCCGACGTCCCAGCAGATCGCGCAGCAGATGGCGAAGCCGGCCGACACGGTGCAATCCGAGGTGAAATCTCCAGAGGCCAAATCTCCTGACGCCAAATCTTCCGAGATTGCTCCGCCTGAGGCCAAAACATCAGACGCCAAGCTCTCGGACAACAAGCCTTCCGATAACAAGCCGCCTGTTGCTGACGTGAAGGCGGAAGCGACTCCCCCCAAGCCTGAGATCACCGCGCCTTCCGCGACCGCGCCGGTCGTGGCCGCCGCTGTGGATGCGCCAGCGAAAATGCCTGCGGCATCGCCGCCGTCGGTACCAGCCAAGGCACCTCAGCCGGATCGTCCTGCGATGACGCCCGCAGCAGGCGTGACCGTGGACGCACGGCTCACCAGCGACGACTTCCGCCTGACATTTCCGTTCACCAGCCCGACGCCCGCGGCAGTGTTTCGCCGCTCCGATTCGATCTGGCTGGTGTTCGACACCGATCAGCCGATCGACGCCCGCGCGATCAAGCGTGAAGGCTCATGGATCGTCGCCGACGCGATCCCGGTCGATCTGCCGAAAGGCCGTGCCCTTCAGATCCGGCTGAACCGTCCGCAGCTTGCCACCGTGGTCGGTGACGAGCGGGCCTGGACCCTTATCCTTGCCGACAAGGCGCAATCGCCGCCGCAACCGTTGAGCGCCACGCGCAACATGGCCGATCCCAGTCGCGCGAGTGTCGGCGTCAGCCTCGCGAAGCCTGGACAGGTTCACCGCTTCAGCGATCCCGATGCCGGCGATGTTCTGCTGGTAATGACGGCCGGTGGACCGGCGCGCGGTTTCATGAAGCGCCAGGATTTTGTAGAATTCGCGCTGCTCGAATCCATTCACGGCGTCGTCGTCCAGCAAAAGTCGGACGATCTGACCGCGGGCATTTCGTCCGACACGCTGATCCTATCCCGGCCCGGCGGCCTGACGCTGTCGACGGCAATGACTGCGCCGGATCGCGCGACGTCGGTCGTTCGTCCGGTGTTCGATGTCACCGAATGGCGCACCTTTCAGAATGCGGAGTTCATTCCCACCCGCAACAAGCTGCTGACCGCCGCTTCGATGGCGACGGGGTCTGCGCGCATGCCTGCGCATGTCGATCTTGCGCGATTTTATCTGGCGCGCGGCATGAACGTCGAGGCGAAGGGGATTCTCGATCTGGCCCTTGCCGAGGTCAAACCCGGCGAGGAGGACGCTGCGGCATTGACGGTTCATGCGGTCGCCAGCACCCTGGCTGGCCGCTCCGAGCTTGCGCTCGCCGATCTCGCCAATCCCGCCGTTGCCGTCAATATCGATTCCCAGCTTTGGAAAGCGCTCGCATTGGCACGGCTGCAGAAGTGGGCGGACGCGCGCGAGAAATTCAAGAACGTCGAATTCGCGATTACGGCCCTGCCGGTCGATCTGCAGCGCATTGTTGTCGCTGAGGCATTTCGGGCATCGCTGGAGGTGAGGGATTATCCGGGCGCGACGGTGCGCAGCGACGATCTCGAAGTTCTTGGCGCCGGTCCCAATCAGGCCGCGTCGATAGCTGTTCTGCGCGGACGCCTGGCCGAAGCGCTGGGCCGCGATCAGGACGCACTGGCCGCGTTCGCGGCCGCCGCCGGATCGGAAGATCGCCCGGCCGCCTCCGAAGCCAAGGTTCGCGAGATTGCCCTGCGCCAGAAGCGCGAGGAGATCACCGACGACGACGCGCAGCGTGATCTCGAAGTTCTTGCGGCGACATGGCGCGGCGATTCCACCGAGGTCAAGACGCTCAGCATGTTGACCCGGCTCTATGCCGCGAAAGCGCGTTATCCGGAAACCTTCGCGGCGGCGTTCCGTGCGATCCAGCTGGAGCCGAACTCCGAAGCATCGCGCAAGTTGCAGGACGAGGCGTCGGTGCTGTTTGAACAGATCTACAACGGCACCAAGGGCGACGACCTTCAGCCGGTCGAAGCGCTGGCGATGTTTTACGAGTTCCGCGATCTGACGCCGATTGGCCGCCGCGGCGACGAAATGATCCGGCGTCTGGCTGATCGTCTCGTCGGGGTCGATCTGCTCGATCAGGCCAGCCAACTGCTGCAATACCAGATCGATCACCGGCTGGAGGGCTCCGCCCGGGCGCAGGTCGCATCAAGACTGGCAATGGTCTACCTGATGAACCGCAAGCCGGAGCGCGCTATCGCGGCGCTACGCACCACGCGGATCGCGGATCTGGCCGGCGAAATCCGCCAGCAGCGTCTTTTGCTGGAAGCCCGCGCGCAGACCGATATCGGCCGTCATGATCTGGCGCTCGACATCATCTCGAATGTCAGCGGCCGCGAGGCGATCCGGCTGCGTTCCGACATTTACTGGGCATCGCGGCGCTGGCGCGAGTCAGCCGAGCAGATCGAATTGCTTTACGGCGATCGCTGGCGCGATTTCCAGCCGCTGAGCGCAACGGAGAAGAGCGACGTCATCCGCGCGGCCATCGGTTACGCGCTGGCGGAAGACGCCATCGGCCTTGCGCGTTTCCGCGAGAAGTACAATCCGAAGATGGACGGCGGCAACGACCGCGCAGCCTTCGATCTCGCCGCCAAGCCGGCGAGGGCAAACAGCGCCGATTTTGCCCGGATCGCGAAAATGGCGGCGACTATCGACACGCTCGACGGTTTCCTGCGTGAGATGCGCATCCGTTTTCCCGATGCGATGGCGCGCGCGAAGCTTCCGCCGGAAATCAAGACCGATCCGAACCCGACCGGCTCGTTGCCGGAGATCATCGGAGTGAAGAAGGTCAAAGCCGCGCGCTGATACGCGCGGTCATCCGCCGCCGTAGCTTTGCACGAGGCTGCCTGCCACCAGCGACCAGCCGTCCACCAGCACGAAGAAGATCAGTTTGAACGGCAGCGACACCACAACCGGTGGCAGCATCATCATGCCCATCGACATCAGGACCGACGCCACAACGAGGTCGATGACGAGAAACGGCAGGAACAGCAGGAAGCCGATCTCGAACGCCCGCTTCAATTCGGAAATCATGAAGGCGGGAATGAGGATGCGAAGCGACATCTGTTCGGGCGACGCGGCAGGCGGCTCGCCGGACAGATCCATGAACAGCTTGAGGTCCTTCTCGCGGACGTTCTTCTGCATGAACCCGCGCAGCGGGCCAGTTCCGCGCTCGAATGCCTGCTCCACGGTGATCTGGTTCGCGACCAGCGGCTTGATGCCGTCATCGTAGGACTTCTGCAGCACCGGACCCATCACGAAGCCGGTGAGGAACAGCGCCAGTGCGATAATGACTGAGTTCGGTGGCGCGGTTGCAGTGCCGAGTGCGGTGCGCAGCAGCGACAGCACCACCACGATCCGCGTGAAGGATGTCATCATGATCAGGATCGACGGTGCGATCGACAGCACCGTCAGCAGCGCAATCAGCTGGATCGCGCGCTCGGTGACCCCGCCGTTGCCCTGGCCCAGATTGATGCTGATATCCTGCGCGCTCGCCGGATCGATAAGAGATCCGGCGGCGACGAGGAGACTGACAAAAAATAGAACTCTACGCGGTGGTTTCGACGATCTCACGCGGGAGGCTTCGGACGGCCGAGCAGGTTGGCCATCTCGTCTTCGAGATTCTCGAACGCGGCCTTTGGAGCGGGCGGCGGTGGTGGGGGCGGAGGCGGTGGCGGCGCTGCCGGACGCGGAGTGCCTTCGGAACGCGGGACTGGCCGATTCCCCATCGACTCGGGTGCAACCGGCGGTGCGCCGGGTCGTTCAACGGGGCCGATCGGCGCGTCGAGACGCATCTCGCCTCCAGGGCGACGCAAGGCGGCTTCAAGCCGCTGCGCCATATCCGCAAGATTCTGATCCGCTGACGAAAGCGAATCGGCTGGACGCGCCGGTGGGCGCGGCGGCGGCGGAGGGGCTTTCGGGCCCGCATCGCTCGACCGCGGCATCCGGGGCGGCAGCGGCTCGGCGCGTTCGCTACGGGGGATCGCGCGCGGTTCGGAGCGCAGGGCAGGCTCGGGGCGCAGCGACGGCTCCGGCCGGATCATCGGCTCCGGCGTGAAGCCTGGAATCGTATCGGGGCTGTGGCGATCCGGCAGCGTGGAGCGGCGGGCATCGTCGGAATAAGGAGCACGGGCGGTGCGCGGCGGCAATTCGGGCATCGGCGGCTCGCGATGCTCAAAGGGATCGGCGTGAGGGACTTCGCTGTCGGACCATCCAGTGTCAGGCGCCAGACGCGGCGGAAGTTCGGTTCCGGCCGGCGCCCGTTGGGGAGCCTGCTGTGGCATGCCGCGGACGATGTTGGGTTCGACCACAAGATCGGCCGGGCCGCCAATCATCAGAAGGTGCTCGACGTTATCGCGCCGGACCAGCACCAGCCTGCGGCGGCCATCGACCGCTGCGGCGTCGATGACGGCAAGCCGCGGCATGCGCCCCCGGCTGGCGCCGGAGCCGCCGAGGCTGCTTCCGCCGAACCGGCGCACCAACCAGGCTGCAACTCCGATCAGCGCTAGTACGATGACGAAGGCGATGAAGAACCAAAGCGTTTGCGACATGTCCTGTCCCCGTCAAACATTACTCGCATCTATGCCAGATTCGCAGGTCACTGGCCGCGAAACAAGCGGCTTGCGACGAATTGGACGCGAAGTTTGACTGATCCGTTAATACGCGAAGGCAAATGCTGCCGTCCGCGACCCTGTTGTCCGAAAAAGTTCACCGGCCTTAAAGACGCGTTGTGCCGGAACTTCAATGACTTGTCCGGTTGAAGGCAATTCATGGCGAAAGTGGGTCAGGGGCGCTCTTAACCCCTTATTAACCATACACACGGCAAATTCTGCCTACCTGAAGCGCCGCTTCGGGTCTCAGGGCGGAGCAGGCCGATGGCAATCACCGATCTTCCTATGTTGTCCGTGCTTCGCACCAAGATGCAGTGGCATCAGGAGCGCCAGCGCGTGCTTGCCGAAAACGTCTCGAACTCCGACACGCCGAACTTCAAGCCGCGCGATCTGGTGGAGCCGAAGTTCGATGCGAGCGGAACCGGGCCCGTGACCGGCAATATGCCCTCGCTCTCCATGGTGCGCACGAGTGCCGGCCACATCCAGGGGGCGGGGACCGGCGACAGTTTCAACTCGCACAACCGCGGTGGCTACGCGACCCGGCCGGCGGGCAACGCCGTCAATCTCGAGGACGAGATGCTGAAGGTGTCTGCCAACCAGGGAGACTACGCGGCGGTGACCGCGCTCTACTCCCGCAGCCTCGGGTTGCTGAAGACCGCGATCGGGAAGCGCTGACACATGACTGCGCTTAAGGGAGCAACTGCATGAGCGAAGGCAACGATTTTTCACGGTCGATGGGCATCGCGACGTCGGGCCTGCGCGCACAGGCCGGACGGATGCGGGTGATTTCGGAAAACATCGCCAATGCGGATTCTACGGCCAAGACCGCGGGCGGCGATCCGTATCGCCGCAAGGTGCCGACGTTCTCGTCGGAACTGGACCGCACGCTCGATTCGCGGGTGGTGACCCTCGGCAAGGTCAAGCCCGACACTTCCGACTTCCGCATCAAGCACGAGCCGGGCAATCCGGTGGCCGATGCCAACGGCAACGTCAAATATCCCAACGTGAACTCGCTGGTCGAAATGACCGACATGCGCGAGGCACAGCGGTCCTACGAAGCCAACCTCAACGTCATCTCCGCCACGCGCCGCATGATCCAGCGCACCCTCGACATTCTCAAGGCCTGACAAGGAGAACTAACTCATGGCTTCGCCATCAGTCGCCGCCAATGCCTATGCAAGCCTTGCCAAAATCATGGATTCTGCAGGCGGAGCCGCGGGCGGCGCCAAGGCCGGGGATGCCGGCGGCGTGTCGTTCGGCGCGCTGCTCAAGGAAACGCTCGGCAACGTCATGGACGCCGGCCGCAAGTCCGATGCGCAGACCATCTCGATGGCGCAGGGCAAGGCCAACGTCATGGATGTGGTGACGGCGGTGGCCGAAACTGACGTCGCGGTCTCGACGCTAGTATCGGTGCGCGATCGCGTGATCCAGTCCTACGAAGACATCATGCGGATGCCGATCTGATTTTCCGTCGCCCTTCGAGGCCTTCGCTTCGCTACGACACCTCAGGGCGACGGAAACAGAAAGAGCGTCATCCTGAGGTGCGAGCAGCGCGAGCCTCGAAGGATGAGAAGTTTGCAACGTGACACGCCCGCGGGCAGGGGATTGAAATGACAGGTGCTGAAGTTCTCGACGTCTCGCGCGATGCGATCTGGACCATCGTGAAGGTGTCGTCACCGCTCTTGGTCGTCGGCCTCGTGGTCGGCGTCGTGATTTCGCTGGTGCAGGCCCTGACGCAAATTCAGGAACAGTCGCTGGTGTTCGTGCCCAAGATTCTGGCGATATTCGTTACATTGATACTGGCGCTGCCATTCATGGCCGACGCGATGCACAGCCAGATGCTGCGGATATCGTCGCGAATCATCGGCGGGTAGCGCATGGTTCAGGACTTGTTCAGGGACACGGCGTTCAGGGGCGGGGCAGGTCTTCGCGGGGCAAGTCTTCCATGCGTATCGATATCTCGCTGCTTCCGGCGCTCGCCGCGGCCTTCATGCTGGTGTTCGCCCGCATCGGCGCCATGGTGATGCTGCTGCCCGGATTCGGCGAAGCCAACATCCCGGTCCGGGTCCGCCTTGCGATCGCGCTGGCGCTGACGCTCATCATCCTGCCGATGCATCGCAACGCTTATAATGTCAGCATGACGTCGATGGCGCCGCTGTTGGTGCTGATGGTCCATGAAATCATCATCGGCGTGGTGCTCGGCGCCACCGCGCGCGTGACACTGTCGGCGCTGTCGGTCGCGGGCTCGGTCATCGCCCAGCAACTCGGCCTCGGTTTCGTGACCACTGTCGATCCGACGCAGGGCCAGCAGGGCGCGCTGCTGTCCAATTTCCTGACCCTGCTCGGACTGACGCTGCTGTTCGCCACCGATATGCATCATCTCATGATCGCGGCATTGAGCGAGAGCTACAAGGTGTTCGCACCGGGCGAACTGATGTCGAGCGGCGACGTGGCGGCGCTGGCCACCCGCGCTTTTGCGACGGCATTCAAGATCGGTATCCAGTTGTCCGCACCGTTCATTGTGTTTGGCTTGGTGTTCAACCTCGGCCTCGGCGTGCTGGCCCGGCTGATGCCGCAGATGCAGGTCTATTTCGTCGGCGTGCCGCTTTCGATTCTGGCGGGTTTCCTGATCCTGGCGGCGATCCTCGGCACCATGATGGGCACCTACCTCGAGTACTTCGGCGGCGTCCTCCACGAACTTGCTCCACGCTGACTGAGGGCAGGGCATGGCCGACGATGACAAGGAATCCAAGACACAGGACCCGACGCAAAAACGTCTCGATGATGCGTTGGAGAAGGGCGACGTCGCCAAGAGCCAGGAGGTCAACACCTGGTTCGTGATCGCGGCGTCGACGCTGCTGCTGACGTCGTTCTCGGGATCGATCAGCAAGGGCATCGAGGTGCCGATGCGCAACCTGTTGATGAACATGCATCAGATTCGCGTCGACGGTCCGGGCCTGCTGTCGCTGCTCAGCCAGATCGAGCTGATGCTGATCGGCGTTCTCGGCGTCCCGTTCCTGCTGTTGCTGATAGCGGGCATCGGCAGCAATCTGATCCAGCATCGGCTGGTGTTCTCGACGGAGCCGTTGAGCCCGAAATTCAGCAAGATTTCGCCGGCGGCCGGCTTCGCACGCCTGTTCGGCAAGCAGGCGGGCGCGAACTTCCTCAAGGGTGTGTTCAAGGTTGTTGCGCTCAGCGTGGTGATGGTTCTGATTTTGTGGCCGGAGCGGCACCGCCTCGACGCCATGGTCCGGTTCGATCCGATGGCGATCCTGACAGTTACCAAAACCATCTCCGTTCAACTGATGGGAACGGTGGTGGCGATGCTCGCGGTGGTGGCCGCGCTCGATTATTTCTTCCAGTACCGGCAGTGGTTCGAGCGGCAGAAGATGTCGCTGGAAGAGATCAAGGAAGAATACAAGCAGTCCGAAGGCGATCCGCACATCAAGGGGCGCATCCGGCAGATTCGCCATGCGCGCATGAAGAAGCGCATGATGGCTGCGGTTCCGACCGCTTCGGTGATCATCACCAACCCGACGCACTACGCGGTGGCGCTGAAATACGATCGCGGCATGCCCGCGCCGGTCTGCGTCGCCAAGGGTATCGACGTGCTCGCCCTCAAGATCAGGGAAATCGCGACGGCCAACAACATTCCGATTGTTGAAAACGTGCCGCTGGCCCGCGCGCTGCATGCGAGCGTCGAGATCGACGACGAGATTCCGGTCGAGCACTATCATGCCGTCGCCGAGGTGATCGGTTACGTGATGCGCCTCCGGCGCGGCATCACGGGCGTCGGCTGAGGCGTGATCTCCGGTTGACAAGGTCTGGCGCGGGCATGGGCACGGTCGTAATGTGCCTTGCGCGGGGAGGCCCGATTCAGGCACTCAGGGGCCGGTAGATTGCAAAAATGACCTGCGCATCCCTTGTGGAACATGCGCGAACAGGGTGCGATGACAACCGACACGGACAACGAACTGCGTTCATCCTTCGCCGCCGTCCATGAACCGGCGCGGCGCAGCGGCAGTATCCTGCTTGTGCTGCTGGTGGCGGGCGCGATCATCGCCGCGGCAGTCGCCTTCATGACCCTCGGGCGCAGCCAGGCGCAGCCTTATATTCTGGCGTTGCTGGCCCTGCTCGCCATGGTCGGGCTGTTTACGCTGTTCGCCTTCGCTGCGGGTATCGTCCGTTTCGCCGACCGTCTTGCGGAAGACCCGATCGCGCGGCCGATCGCCGATCATGCAGTGGACGGGCTGGCGGTGACCGATCCGCGCGGCCACATCGTCTACGCCAACACGGCCTATCTGGCGCTCACCGGCGCGACCGGTCCCAACGATGTGAGGCCGGTCGAACGGGTTTTCATCGGCAACCCCGATGTCTCGGAGGCGGTGTTCCGCCTGCTCAAGGCGGCCCGCGAAGGCAAGCGCCAGCAGGAAGAGGTCCGCGTCGCTGGTGCCGATGCCGGGCATGGCCGATGGCTGCGCATGCGCGTGCGGCCGCTTGGCGCCGACAAGCGGCAGGCGAAGTTCGCGGTCTGGTCGGTTGCCGACATCACCCGCGACCGCGAGCGGCAGGAAGACGTCTTCCAGGAACTGCAGCACGCCATCGAGTATCTCGACCATGCGCCGTGCGGCTTCTTTTCGGTCAATGCAGGCGGCGAACTCGTCTACGTCAACGCGACGCTCGCCAACTGGCTGGACTACGACCTCGCGGAGATCGGTTCCGGCGGCCTGAAGGTCGCCGACATCATGTCCGGCGATGGCGCGTCACTCCTGACCTCGATCGTGCCGGAGCCTGGTGAGGTGAAGACCGAGGTATTCGACCTCGATTTGCGGATGCGCAACGGCAAGACCATGCCGGTGCGGCTCTATCACAAGCTGGCGTTCGGCGCGAACGGTGCACCGGGCGCATCGCGGACACTCGTGATCAACCGCGCGCGCGACGATCATTCCGATCCGCAGCGTGCTGCGGAAGTGCGTTTCATGCGCTTCTTCGATCACACGCCGATGGCGATTGCGACCGTCGACAAGGCGGGCAACATCGTGCGCGCCAATGCGCGCTTCGCGAAACTCACCCAGAGCCTTTCGCCGGCCGGGACGTCGAGCAAATCGATCTTTGCGGTGGTTCACGAGCGTGATCGCGGCGAACTTGTCGCGGCGATCAACAAGGCCGCTGACGGGCAGGGCGATATTGCGCCGGTCGAGGCGACGCTGGACAGCACCAAGGAGCGCTGGGGCCAGTTCTTCGTCACCTCCGTCGAACACGACGCGCGCGATGCCGAAGCGGCGATCGTCTACCTGCTCGACACCACCGAAAAGCGCACGCTCGAGAACAGCTTCGCGCAATCGCAGAAGATGCAGGCGGTGGGCCAGCTTGCCGGCGGCATCGCCCACGATTTCAACAACGTGCTGTCCGCCATCATGATGGCGAACGACTTCCTGCTGAACGCGCACAAGCCGACCGATCCGTCGTTCCAGGACATCATGCAGATCAAGCAGAATGCCAACCGCGCCGCGGCGCTGGTGCGGCAGCTGCTGGCGTTCTCGCGCAAGCAGACGCTGCGTCCACAGGTGCTCGACATCGGCGACGTGCTGTCGGACATCAACGTCCTGCTCAAGCGCCTGCTGGGCGAGAAGGTGAAGCCCGAATTCGTCTACGGTCGTGACCTGTGGCCGGTGAAAGCCGACCTGTCGCAATTCGAGCAGGTGATTGTCAATCTTGCGGTGAATGCGCGCGACGCGATGCCCGATGGTGGCAAGCTGACGATCCGCACCGCCAACATGTCCGCGAAGGACGCCGAGCGCGGTGAGTTCAAGGGCATGCCGGCGGCGGACTATGTCCTGATCGAGGTGACGGACACCGGCAGTGGAATCCCTGCCGATATCGTCGACAAGATTTTCGAGCCGTTCTTCTCGACCAAGGAAGTCGGCAAGGGAACCGGCCTCGGTCTCTCCACGGTTTATGGCATTGTTAAGCAGACCGGCGGCTTCATCTACGTCGACTCGGTTCAGGGACGCGGCACGGTGTTCAGGATTTTCCTGCCGCGGCATTTCCCGGAAGTGGAAAAGGTTCAGGAGGTCGCCGCTGCTGTCAGCGAAGTGGCCGCCGACACGACGGTCAAGCCGCGTGCTCCGGACCTGACCGGGCAGGGCACCATCCTGCTGGTCGAGGACGAGGATGGACTGCGCTCGCTCAATGCGCGGGGTCTGCGCTCGCGCGGTTACACCGTCATCGAGGCGGAGAACGGCCTGGATGCGCTGGAAGCACTGGAGCGCGAGGAAGGCGCGGTCGATCTCGTCGTGTCCGACGTGGTGATGCCGGAAATGGACGGCCCGACCATGTTGACCGAGATGCGCAAGCGGAACCCCGAACTGCGAATCATTTTCGTATCGGGCTACGCAGAGGACGCCTTCGAAAAGAGCCTGCCGGAAGGCCAGCAATTCAACTTCCTGCCGAAGCCCTTCACGCTGAGCCAGCTTGTGGCGTCGGTGAAGGAAACCATGACGGCTCCGTCATAATTCGGCGTAATCCCGAAAAGTGGTTACCGGTTTTCGGAATAGATCACGCCAAAACAAAGGGTTGATCCCGGCGGGTTTAACCGGATTAAGCTTCCCCGCGACTGAGGGCCGCAGGCCCCATCGTACCTATCCGCTTCCCTTTCTCTCGCTGCTGCCCATGTATGGGCTGTCCCCTAAGCCGGGGATCAATGCCCCTTGAGGGCCGAGAGGGAACAGACATGATTTCGTCGCAGC
Organism: Afipia birgiae 34632; assembly: GCF_000308295.2. GTDB lineage: Bacteria > Pseudomonadota > Alphaproteobacteria > Rhizobiales > Xanthobacteraceae > Afipia > Afipia birgiae. Next base: position 251,510 of record NZ_HG326654.1, on the reverse strand, counting down.
GCTTGCGCTCAGTCATCAAAACGCTCGCTATCGCCATGGCCATCGCCATGCCGCTGGCACTTGCCATTTCATCGGCGGTCGACGCCCGCCCCAGCAGCGGCGGCAGCCGCGGCTCGCGCACATTTAACGCGCCGGCCGCCACGCCGACAGCGCCCAATGCGGCGCAGCCGCTTAACCGCACGATGACCCAGCCCGGCGCCAAGGCGCCAGCGGCCGCTCCGGCGGCCAACCGTCCCGGCATGGGCATGCTCGGCGGTCTCGCTGCGGGCTTCCTCGGCGCAGGCCTGCTCGGCATGCTGTTCGGCGGTGGCCTCTTCAGCGGTCTCGGCGGCCTGTCGTCGATCATCGGTCTGGTACTTCAGATCGGCCTGATCTACCTCGTGGTCCGTCTCGCGATGTCGTGGTGGAAGCGCCGCAACGCGCCGGCCTACGCCCATGCATCGGCGGCGCCCGGCCCCGCGCCAGCGCAGGATCAGGGACCGATGGCCAACGCACGATCGGGCTTCGGCTTCGGTCTGGGCGGCGGTTCGAACGACGCCCCGCTTGAGATCAAGCCGGACGACTACGATGCGTTCGAGCGGCTGCTCGGCGAAGTCCAGACCGCATGGTCGAACGAGGACATCGGCAAGCTCCACACGCTGGCGACGCCGGAAATGGTGTCGTACTTCACCGAGGATCTCAACGCGAACAAGGAACGCGGCGTGATCAACAAGGTGTCCGACGTCAAGCTGCTGCAGGGTGACCTTGCGGAATCCTGGCGTGAAGGCACCACCGATTACGCAACCGTGGCGCTGCGCTACGGCCTGATCGACAAGACCATCGAACGCGCCAGCGGCAAGATCGTCGAAGGCAGCGATGCCCCGCAGGAGGTCACCGACGTCTGGACGTTCGTACGTCGTCCCGGCAGCCAGTGGGAACTGTCGGCCATTCAGATGACCTGATCCCGTCCGTTGGGATCACAGAACAGGAAAGGCGTCGCGCTTGCGCGGCGCCTTTTCGTTTGTCGGCTGTTGTTCCGCTTCGGAATAAATCGCCCCCTTTTGTGTTGAACTTGCGCACCGGGTGCATCACCGCGCGATAGTTCAAAAGGACTTTCAGGGAGAGAGACGAATGGTCAAATTTTACATGATCGCGGCTCCGCTTTTTCTGCTCGCTGCCGCTCCTGTGCAGGCGCAGCAGGCGAACATGACTTTTTTCATCACAAGCACACCGATCGGCAATGGTGGAAACCTCGGCGGTCTCGCCGGCGCAGATAACCAGTGCCAGACGCTGGCACAGGCCGCAGGCGCCGGTGCGAAGACCTGGCGCGCTTATCTTTCGACGCAGGCGGACGGCGGCAATCCCGCGATCAACGCACGCGACCGGATCGGCAAGGGTCCATGGACCAACGCCAAGGGCGGGGTAGTCGCCAAGGATGTCGCCGATCTTCACGGCCCCAACGCGCTGACCAAGCAGTCCGCCCTGAACGAGAAGGCTGAAGTTACCAATGGCCGCGGCGACACGCCGAACCGCCATGACGTTCTCACCGGTTCGCAGCCCGACGGAACGGCCTTTGCGGCTGGTGACGACAAGACCTGCAAGAACTGGACGAGCAGCACGCAGGGCTCGGCCGTGGTCGGTCACTCCGACCGCATCGGGTTGCGCGACGACGACGCATCGAAATCCTGGAACTCGTCGCACGGCTCGCGCGGGCCGGACGGTGGTTGCTCGCAGAACGATCTCAAAAGCACCGGCGGCGACGGCCTTCTGTACTGCTTCGCGTCGAACTGAGCACTTATTTTGGCATGATCTTATCCGAAAACCGGTTTCCACTTTTCGGGATCATGCCTAGAGAACATTGACCATTCGGCGCAGAGCATTTCCGCGCCGAAGCTGTTTGTGAGGTCTCCATGCGGTATGAACTCTACTACTGGCCGACGATCCAGGGACGCGGCGAGTATGTCCGGCTCGCGCTGGAAGATGCCGGCGCGGATTATGTCGATGCTGCGCGGCGCGGACGCGGCGAAAGCAGAATGATAACGATGATGAAGGCGCGCGGAGCAACGCCGCCATTCGCGCCGCCGTTTCTGAAAGCCGGCAAGCTCGTGATCGGGCAGACCGCGAACATCCTGCTTTATCTCGGATCGCGTCACGGCCTCGCACCGAAGGCTGAAGCGCAGCGCCTGTGGGTGCATCAATTGCAACTGACCATCGCGGATTTTGTGGCCGAAGTTCACGACACCCATCATCCGCTCGGAACGTCGCTCTATTACGAAGATCAGCGCCCAGCCGCAAAGCGGCGTTCAAGCGAGTTCTGGAGCGAGCGGGTGCCGAAGTTTCTCGGCTATTTCGAACAGCTGATCGATGAGAGCGGCGGGCCATACCTCAACGGCAGGCGGCTTTGCTACGCGGATCTCTCGCTGTTCCAGATTGTCGAAGGCTTGCGCTATGCGTTTCCGAACAACATGAAGCGCTTTGAGCGCAGGGTGCCCCGCCTGACCGATCTGCGTAACCGGGTTGCGACGCGGCCAAATATCAAGGCTTATCTTGCAAGCGACCGGCGCATTCCGTTCAATGAGGACGGCATCTTCCGCCGCTATCCGGCGTTAGACGGTTAGCCCGTACCGTCGCGCTTATATCGTCTTTATATCTCGTCTGGCCCTCCCGTCTCGAATTCCTATGGGCTTGCGATCATCTTCCGGTTGTCACGCGGCTGCTTGCTGCGCGACTCCGTTCAGGAGATGGCTATGGCCGCCTTGTTTTCCGGCGACGACAATCGCAACTTCCACGCCGAGGACGATTACCGCGCGTATCTGATCAGCCGTAATCCGCCGCCGATCGTTCACCACTCCGCCACGATCCACTGGAAGCGGCTGCGCGTCCATACGCGGCGCGCGGTGAATCTCGTCGATTTTGTCCTGCATCGCATGGTCGAGGCGCTGGCCGCTTCCAAGACGCGCCGCATCCGGCGCGAGCTGCAACTGCGGGGTATACGCTACCCGCAACGGACGGATGACGATCCGTCATCGCATCGCTGAAATAAAACTCCCCGCGTGCCGGGTTGCAACGTAAACTGAGCGTCTGTTGCGACGCCGGTACCGGCAATCCACCACTGCGGAGTTTTCCATGAAGATCACGCCATCCGGCTCGGTGCCGACCAAGCGCGCGCCCGCGTCCTATTTCACCGGCACCGTGTGGCAGGATCCTGTGATCGAAACGCCCGCGCCGGCGCGGCTCAACGCGACACGCGTGACCTTCGAGCCCGGTGCGCGCACCGCCTGGCACACCCATCCGGTCGGCCAGACGCTCTATGTGCTGGCGGGCTGCGGCCGCGTGCAGACCGAAGGCGAGCCGGTGCGCGAGATTCGTCCCGGCGACGTGGTCTGGATACCGCCGGGCGAGAAGCACTGGCATGGCGCCGCGCCGACAAGCTTGATGACTCACCTCGCGATGCAGGAATCCGAAAACGGCAGCTTCGCGACCTGGCTCGAGCATGTGACCGACGCGCAGTACGCCGAGCAGCCGGTGAAAATGACCGTAGCGTGATGCGATCATGCGTGATTGCGCGTGAATAGTTTCATCGCGAAACATGTCTGAATCGCTGACGCATTGCCTTGCGCGATGCGGCGACGAATGCGCTTGACGACCGGTATGCATACGACTTTAGTTTGCGCGGACCGGAGGTGCGTATCATGCCTTATCAGTCTGGGTTTCTTCTCAACAAACATCCCTGCGCTCAATGCGGCAAGCCGATTGCGGCGCCGCTCTGGTCCGAGCACGAACGCAACCGGGTTTCGTTTTTATGGTCGTGCCGGGCGTGTAACTATCAGTTCGTCACCGTTGCAGTCCTCAAGGCCGAGATGATTGACGTTCCCGCTCCGCAGCAACCGCCAGCGGTTGAGGTCGCAATACACGGTAAAACCGTGATCGCCGCCTGACTCCCTTCAACCGTCAATACGGATCAGCGCCAGCCCGGATTCGGGATCGTGCCGCTTGCGCAGGTGCGCGGGATTTTCGGTGAGAATGACCTCGAGGGTGGGGCGCACATGCGCCTCGCCGAGGTGGCCCGCCAGCACGCTGCCTCCGCGCCAGCCGACCACGATGTGGAGATGAATCGCCGGTTTGCCGTCCGCCTCCGCGACATCGCCGAGCAGGGAGGCGACTTCGACCTGCTCGCTGTTCTCCCAGTCGAAGTATGCAGCAGTTTGGATGGCATCGCGGGGTTCCGTGTTGGCCGCACGCCAGCGGCGCAGACCGACGAGGGTTCCCGAATCACGCGCACCGCCGCAATGCTGTCGCATTCGCCCTGTCTGTTCCGGCTTCATTCACACGCGAAGCAGGAGGATCGATGCGCATCATCACCCCCGCGATTTATGCTGCCCTGCTCGGAGGCGCGATCTACATCGCCGTTTCCCAGAATCCGCTGCCGAATGCAGTGGCGTCCGCTTCGCCTGAAGGCACCAAGCTCGCCTATGCCGTGCCGACGGACAGCAAGTCGCCACCGGTGATGCGTGTCGGCCGACGCGAAGTCTGCCGCCAAGCGGTGACGGCGAAGCACCTCAGCCGACATCAGGCCCGCGACCACATGCAGCTCTGCGTGGCGCAGGCGCGCGTCGAATGTCTCAAGCAGGCAATCGACCAGAAGCTGCGCGGCCCGGCCCGCCGTGTTTACGTCAAGAGCTGCGTCGCGGCCTGAGCCCCGTGGCCGTCAGATCTGGCGGACCAGCGGACTTTCAACGCGTGTAGCCGTGATTTCCTCTGTTCCCGGTCGTGCCTCGCGCGCCGGCACCACAGGCAATTGCAGAACCATGGCCCGCTGACCGGGATCGAGCTGGGTCAGCAGCACGAGCTGTCCGTCAGGAAATTCCAGCGCATCATGGTGCCGGTTCGGATTGTCGAGATCGACGGTCCGGAACCGTGCCACGGTGTGATGAACCTTCTTCCTGAAAAACGTCCCCTCGAATTCCACCGCGCGCTCGAACGCGAGTTCGGTGCCCGGAAGAACGCAGACGGCAACATTCGGCTCACCTTCGCCGGTAAAGCCGCGGGTTACGGTCATGGGGAATTTCGTGGAGACCAGCGTCTCGCCGATCTTGGCCGGGCGGCTTGCGACGGCGTGCAGACTGTAGTCACACATTGCGGCCACTCCTGTTGTTGATCGATCAACCGGGTGATGCGCGGTGATGAAAATGTAATGCTGTCGCAGTGGCGTTGTTATGTTGAAGCGCCGTCACCTTTTCGTGAAACGCGAAGGAGACCGTGCCGCCGTTCGCGCGCAGGCCGATCCCGGCACAACTTTCGATTCAGTTTTCAGATGACGTGGGTCAGGGCGCGTCTTGCGGAAAATTCAAAACAGCCTGGCGGCGAGGCCAGGATTAGCGGGATAGACGCGCCGGCGTCCGGTCGCTCATCCGCGCGGCGCATTTCTCGCGTGCCATGGGAGTATGGGTCCCCGCCTGCGCGGGGACGACATCGCGGGCGGTGCGCGATCCGGATTCAAATTTCAAACAGCCACATCTCAGGGACAAGCAAGCGCCATCGCCCCTGTTGTTATGACGGCGCGGGGGCGCCCGAAGTCCTCGTTTCCTCCGCCCTCGAAATGAGGGCGCGCGGAACGCCGGATGCGCGAGCGCATCCGCAGCCCCGTGTGCAAAGGTGGAAAGCACACGAGTGTCGTCACCACGGTTGCGCCGAAACATCCGGCGTTCCGCACGCAATGGTTGGAACGGCTTATTCCGCGCTCTCCCCGGTGGACGGCTCTTTCGCCACCGTTCTGGATCGTGAGTGACTTCCACCGCCACAGGGGCGACGGACCCTCCCGCTCCTTTCGACGTCAGCACCGCGACGCCGGGACCACGCGACTTCAGCCGTCCGCTGCTGCGCCGTCGTCGTTCGCGGTGCTTTTCACAGCCACGAACCGAGCGCCGCAAGCGGCCACCGCATCCCGCCCCGCGTATCGTGACGATCGCGAAACGCCCCTCATGACGGGGCGGGATAAATAGGAATATAGTCACATAGCGAGGATTGTCAAGCATAACTGGGAACCGATGCTTTCAAACTATCCCAAAATATGGATCATCCGAGATAGCAACATCGTTTTTGAATTGGATGAAAGCATGCGGGTACGACTCCGCTTCAGTCTTAGTAGCCGTAGCCCGGATGAAGCGCAGCGAAATCCGGGTTAGGTTTCGCCATGGTTCGGTATCGACGCAACTTTGTCCCGGGCGGGACATTTTTCTTCACCGTGACACTACGGGACCGGCGATCGTCCGTCCTCGTGGACCATGTCGATTTGCTGCGCAATGCCTTTCGAAGAACAAGAGGGGCGCTGCCATTCGACGTTCATGCAATCGTCGTTCTTCCGGAACACCTGCACACGATCTGGACGTTGCCGCCCTCGGATGCCGATTTTTCCGCTCGCTGGCGGAAGATCAAAGGCGCATTTACGCGAAGCGTCGGTGAAGCGGGGTTGACGCTCGAGCGCGATCCTCGCGGCGAATACGACCTATGGCAGCGCCGGTTCTGGGAACACACCGTTCGAGACATTGACGATCTTCGAAGGTGTATGGATTACATCCACTACAATCCGGTCAAGCATGGATGGGCGACATCTCCCGCGAATTGGAAGCTATCGTCTCTTCACCGCTACATCCGGGAGGGCACGTTGCCGCCGGATTGGGGAGGCAACGGCGCTGCGATTGAGGGAGATTTCGGCGAGCCGGTCTAGCGGTCCCGGATTGCGCTTCGCTCCATCCGGGCTACACGTTTCGCGAACAGTGTTCGCGCCTCGGCCCAACGCGAGGGTTAATTTCCATGATAAATTCTCACACACCCTTTTCGCGCGACACCGTGATCCGCACGCCGGTCTTGGCGACGGTGCAGTGGATATCGAGCTTGCGGTAGCGTGACTCGATGTTGTAGCCGCGCACGATGTTGGTGCGGCTGACGCAGCGCTTGGTGCCCTTGACCGCGTCGGGCTTCGGGATCGTAAACACCAGCGCCGACGCCGTGCCGAGGAAATCGTAATAGGCCTCTGCAGGCTTCTTCTTGTCGGTGGCGGCGAACACCTCGTTGGTGCGGTTGCGGCTCGAGCACCCGAGCGAGGCCTGCGTCACGGTGGGGTGTTCGAGATAGATCACGCCGGCCACCGTCTTGCCGATCTTGAGATCCGGGATCTGCTTGACGAGATCCTTGGCAAGATCGTCGCAGCGGTCGGCGCGGGCAGGGGTGCTGCCGAGCATGGTGGCCGCCAGAACCAGCGCCGCGGCCGTACATCCGAAAAATGAGAGTCGTTTTGTCATGGTTTTCCCCCAAGGACATTGAAGCGTGCTGGCGGGATCGGCGCAAGGGGCGCAAATATCCCCACGCGTCGTCCCCGCGAATGCGGGGATCCATACTCCCTGAACCCGCCTTTTGCGACGCGGACTTTGACATCGCCCTGAACAGACCCGCCGGTGGTTATGGGTCCCCGCCTTCGCGGGGACGACACAGAGAATGGCGCGCGTTCATCTTCCCCCTGCTGTCACCGGAAGCAGCGAAAGTATCAAAACCCGTGCCGGATCACGCTGATCGCAAATCCGACGAGCAAGACCACGCTGAACAGCGTTGGGATGGCGACGAGAAGCGTCGCGCGGCCGAGGTGCTCGTTGTGCGCGGCATAGGCGATGGCGCAGGCGGCGATCAGCGGAAAGGCGATGATTCTGGCGACGGTTTCCACGGCGCTGAAAACGCTTTTGAGCTCAAAGCCCTGCGCCACCACTGATGGCATGTCGTTGAGCCACGTCATGATGATGATCGTGCCGAGCGCGATAATGGCATGGCGCACGTAACCGAACGCGGCGAGCAGCAGCGCTGCGACGGCCAGCACCGGATGAGCGGCGAGGTGGGCCTTGATCAGGCCGCCGCCGATACCGGACCCGATATGCGACATGTCGCCGAACAGGGTCGGGGCGTCGGAAAAGCCGAACCAGGCCTCGATGAGGGCGAGAGCGATGAGAACGGCGCGCAGGCCGAGCATGCGCGCGGCAGGCGCAGGAGCGGCGGCCCCTTCATCAATCGGCGTGACGGAATTCATGGTCTCCATCCTCGGCCTGTCCTTCGCTGGCGCACAGCGGCTCTGCGAGGCTTTTGGCCATCTTCCCTTTGTCGGAAAAGCGATTAGAACGGTTCAAACCAGACGCTATGCCAGACACTATGCGACGGCCGGACCATTGAAATTCCGGCGTTTTTCGCTCCTCAACCCGCGAGATGACTAAATGAACGCCCCGATCCCTGTGCCAACGCCCAAAGCCGTCCCGCCCTACAAGCACACCCCGCTGTTTCCGCTGGGGGCGGACAAGACGCCGTATCGCAAGATTACCAGCGATGGCGTCCGCGTCGAGAGCGTTATGGGCAAGGAGATGCTGGTGGTGACCCGCGAGGCGCTGCGCGCGCTCTCCGAAGCGGCCTTCGGCGACATCAACCACTACCTGCGGCCGGGGCATCTGGCGCAGCTCCGCAAGATCCTCGACGATCCCGAGGCCAGCGACAACGACAAGTTCGTCGCGTTCGATTTTCTCAAGAACGCCAACATCGCCGCCGGCGGCATTCTGCCGATGTGCCAGGACACCGGCACCGCGATCATCATGGGCAAGAAGGGCGCGCGCGTTATCACCGAGGGTGACGACGAGGCCGCTTTGAGCGAAGGCGCGCGCGACGCGTATCTGCGGCGCAACCTTCGTTATTCGCAGGTCGCGCCGCTCTCGATGTTCGAGGAGAAGAACACCGCCAACAACATGCCGGCGCAGTGCGAGATCTATGCCGAGGGCGATGATGCCTACAAGTTCATGTTCATGGCCAAGGGCGGCGGCTCCGCCAACAAGAGTTTTCTGTTTCAGGGCACGCCGTCGCTGCTGACCAAGGACAGGCTTCATGCCTTCCTGAAAGAGAAGGTGCTGACGCTCGGCACCGCTGCATGCCCGCCGTATCACCTCGCCATCGTCATCGGCGGCACCTCCGCTGAACTGTGCATGAAGACGGTGAAGCTCGCCTCCGCGCGCTATCTCGATGAGTTGCCGACGCAGGGCTCGGCAGACGGCAACGCATTCCGCGATCTGGAGATGGAGCAGGAAATCCTGAAGATGACGCAGTCGCTCGGTGTCGGCGCGCAGTTCGGTGGAAAGTATTTCTGCCATGACGTCCGCGTGATCCGCCTGCCGCGTCACGGCGCGTCTCTTCCCATCGGTCTCGGCGTGTCGTGTTCCGCGGACCGTCAGGTGCTGGGCAAGATCACCAGGGACGGCGTGTATCTGGAAGAGCTGGAGCATAACCCCGCGCAGTATCTGCCTGCGGTGGAAGCGACGCTCGGCGGCGAGGTGGTGCAGATCGATCTCAACAAGCCGATGAAGGACATCCTCGCGACGCTGTCGCAGTATCCGACCAAGACGCGGCTGTCGCTCACCGGCACCATGATCGTGGCGCGCGACTCCGCGCATGCGAAATTGCGCGAGCGTCTTGAGAAGGGCGAGCCGCTGCCGGATTATTTCAAGAACCATCCGGTCTACTACGCCGGTCCCGCCAAGACGCCGGAAGGCTACGCGTCGGGTTCGTTCGGCCCGACCACGGCAGGGCGCATGGATTCGTTCGTCGATCAGTTCCAGGCGGCGGGCGGCTCGATGGTGATGCTGGCGAAGGGCAACCGCTCGGCGCAGGTGCGCGATGCGTGCAAGAAGTACGGCGGGTTCTATCTCGGCTCGATCGGTGGCTCGGCGGCGAACCTCGCCGAGCATTGCATCAAGAAGGTCGAGGTGATCGAGTATCCCGAACTCGGCATGGAAGCGATCTGGCGCATCGAGGTCGAGAACTTCCCGGCCTTCATCATCATGGATGACAAGGGCAACGACTTCTTCAAGGAGTTGAATCTGGGGTAGCTTCCGAAGGGGGCAGCATGCAGCGCTCGATCCTGTTTGCGGGAATCTTTGTGATGCAGGTGTGTGGCGGCGTCAGCGCCGCCATGGCGGATTGCCGCGAGGATCACGATGCGGCGGACCAGAACATACGCCGGACGCGGGCGGGCATCGAGAAACTGGCGGACGGCACCGATGCGGCAAAGTGCGCAGCCTATCGCCGTCACATCGCGGCACTGACCGCGCAGCGCGGCGTGATCGAACGCTGCGACACCGGCTCCAACCGCGCGCAGAATGTCAGCGCGATCGATACCGGCATCGCGGAATACAACAAGCGGGTTGATGCGATTTGCAAGAAGTGATGCGCGCTACTTCTGCGGCGCAATCCCCTTGAACGACAGCCGCAGCGCCGCCTCGACGCGAGGGTCGTTCTTCTTCCACATGCCGTCGCTGATCAGCGACGCAGCGCCGTGCGCGACGCACCACGCCAGCGACAGCGTGTCGGTATCGACGGGCTTGCCGGGATCGGCCTGAACGCCGGCCACCGCGATACGCAGTTGCTCGAATGTATCGGGAATTCCATCGAGTTCGGCGCGGCTGTCCGAGCCGAAACGGCTGAACGCCAAGCGAAACAGCCGCGGCTCGGCGGAGGCAAAATCGATATAGGCCATCGCCGCCGCGCGCAGCCGCTCCTTGCCCTTCAGTCCCTCTGTCGCCTTCTGTGTGCGATGGGCGAGCAGCTTCAACGCTTCTGCTGCCACAGCCGCCAGCAACTGATCCTTGTCGGCGAAGTGCTTATAGGCCGCGCCCGACGTGACGCCGGCATCGCGTGCGGCTTCGCGCAGGCTGAAGCTCTCCGCGCCGTCCCGCCTGACATGATCCATGGCGAGGGCCACCAGCGCGCTGCGCAGGTCGCCGTGGTGATAGGCATCTTTTTTCGTGGGCTTCATGTAACCGGTGTTTACATTGCGGTGGACGCGCCGTAAAGTATGCACTGTTTACTTAGAAACGGAAGCATCAAGGGAGGACAAGCAATGAGCCAGGTCGCGGCAAAGGCCGACACGCCGTTCTGGGAGCGGGGCAATCTCGCGCCGGTCCATGAAGAAGTGACCGCGTTCGATCTGCCGGTGGAGGGCGCAATTCCGCCCGAACTGAACGGGCTCTATGCGCGCAACGGCGCCAATCCGCGCGAAGGCCATTCGGGCCACTGGTTCATGGGCGACGGCATGCTGCACGGCGTCTCGCTGAAGGACGGCCGCGCGGAATGGTATCGCAATCGCTGGGTTCGTACGGGGCGCTTCAACGGCGAGCCACGGAAACCCGGTATGTCCGACATCCGCTCCGGCACCGCCAACACCAATGTTATCGCGCACGCCGGAAAAATCATGGCGCTGGTCGAGAACGCGCTACCCGTGATGATGAACCGTGAACTCGATACGGTCGGTCTCAATGATTACGGCGGCAAGCTCGACACGTCGTTCACGGCACATCCGAAGATCTGCCCGGTCACCGGAGAGATGCACTTCTTCGGGTATGGTTTCGCGCCGCCGTTCCAGACCTATCATGCGGTGGATGCGAGCGGTACGTTGATGCGCAGCATTCCGATCCCGACCAAAGCGCCGACCATGATGCACGATTTCGCAATGACGTCGGAGCACGTCATCTTCATGGACCTGCCGGTGGTGTTCGACATGCCGGCCGCCCAGCGCGGCACCATGCCGTTTGCGTGGAACGACAGCTACGGCGCGCGGCTTGGAATTCTCAAGCGCGGCGCGGGCATCGAGTCGTTGCGCTGGGTGGAGGTCGAGCCGTGTTATGTCTTCCACGTCGCCAACGCGTTCGAGGAAGCGGACGGCACCATCGTGATCGATGTGGCCTGGTACAACGAACTGTGGCGCGGCGGGCCGTCGGCGACGACTTTCGACAAGGCAGTCCTGAAACGCTGGCGGATTCCACCCGGTGCGACCAAGGCGCAGGAGCAGCAGCTCGACGATCGGGCGATTGAATTCCCGCGCGTCAATGAGAACATGGCTGGTTCGCATCACAGCATCGTCTATTCGGTCGATACCGGAACGGATCTGGCGTCCCAGCGATACACCAGCCTGCGCAAATACGATCTGAAGTCGGGCAACAGCACGGTGCATGACTTCAACACCGGCCTGCCGAGCGAGTTTGTGCACATCACGCCCGAAGGCAGCAGCGGCGAGGACGACGGCTGGCTGATGGGGTTTGTCTACGACCGCACCCGCAACGCCAGCGACCTTGTCATCCTTGATGCGCAGCGGATCGAGTCCAAGCCCATCGCACGGATCGGCCTTCCAGCCCGGGTGCCGCAAGGCTTTCACGGCAACTGGATGCCGGGGGTCTAGTTTGCTCCGCGCCTCACTGCGGAAGTGAGGTGAGGCGCTTCAACATCCTCAGTCGTCATGGCCGGGCTTGACCCGGCCATCCATCCTTTTTTGAAAGATGCATCTTCTCGAAGCAGGATGGATACGCGGGTCAAGCCCGCGTATGACAATCGAGAATGTTGCGCGATCGTGCGCTACCCGCAGACCTTTACGCCCGCGTTCCCTTGAACGGGAAGCTGCCCATCGGGCCGATGCTGACATCGCCGGAAATGGCATCGCCGTCGACCTTGCCGCTGAAGGCCAGCGTCAGCGGCATCGGATTGGTGATCGAGGCCTTCCAGGCAACGTCATTGCCGTTGACGGTGCCGTCAACGATGTCGGCTTCGTTGCCGTCCGCCGCCTGCTTGCCGGTGAGTGTGTTGCCCGCGCTCGCCAGCGTCAACGTCGCATCGCGATCGCCCAGCGGCGTGCTCAGGGTGATATTCCAGTTTCCGTCGACTGCCATGTGTTTCCCTCTCTCCGCGTGCCGCGCAGCCAGAATGGTTCTGGAGCGGTCCGCGCTGGCCGATATAGCGCATTTCCCCGCGGCGACGCGAATTTTATCAGCTGCAATTTGTCACCTGGTTGGAGGGCAGAGCAGGGGCGGGCAGTCCGCGGGATGTCGCCGGTGGACACCTTGGTATCGGTAGGGTCGGTAAAGATAACGGCGCGGCGCGTCATGATCTCGTCATACGCTCCGTGGACGTTCAGCTTGCTGGTTGGGTCGTCGCGGCTGCAGCGCGCAGCTTTCGCGTGATGGCGATGCGGAAGATCACATACTGGACTGCGAAGGCCAGCACCTTGGCGCCGACGGCGATCACCGCGACGTAGAACGCCCACAGCTTGATATCGCCCGTCATGGCAACGGCGATGACGCCCGCTCCAAGCGCGAACATCAGGACGGCCCAGGCGTAACCCGCCAGGGTGGCAAGGTGAGGGATGTTGTCGCGAACAATTGGCGGGGAATAGCGCAGCATCCAGTCCTTGCGCAGCATGATCGCGCCGATGGCGAAATGCGCGATGCTGGGTTTGATCAGGACGAAACGCGGGTCCTTTGTGAGCAGCGTCGCACCGCCCAGAATGATGACAAGCCCGAGGCTCGCCCACGTCATAATGTCGAGCTTTTCGCGCTTGACCCGAGCGCGGATGAACTGTGCAATCGCGCCTATGATGGCGACGCCGGTCGCGATCAAAATGTTTCCCGTCGCGGCATAGACCGCAAGGAAGACGATCGTGGAAAAGAAATCGACGAAGAGCTGACGAAAGACTGCGGCCATGCCGCAAATGTCACACGGGTCCGGGCGCGGGAGCAATAGTCTTTGGCGTGGAAAGGAACGGGACCGGCAGGCCGTGCACCTTGGTCGCGGGCTTGCAGGCGCAGTTGGACACCGAGCCGGTGATGTCCGTCCGTGACATCAGCGAAGCGTTTGCATCGTCGCCCATCAGCGAAACACCGGTGAGGGTGAGGACAATCGCGAGGCTCGCCCATATCGCGACGCTTGGCTTTGCGCTGGTGGTTCGTCCGAACACGAATTGCACGACGACGACGGCGGTGGCGGCGATCGCCGCCAGCAGAACGTCACCGACGAGGATAAAAGCCGCAAGGAAGACAGCGGTCGAAAGAAAGCCGAGAAGAATCCTGAGAGCAGTGCGGGCCATTGAAGGCTCCTTGGGTTTGTAACTTGTTGCGCTGTGGTCGGGATCAGGCAGCAGCCGTATTGGCGCTGGCCGCGATCCCGGCGCGAACGTGCTTCGGGTACCATTGCGTGAAGTAGGTGGCGACGTTGCGGGCGGCGAACGCGATGGCGGCGCAAACCCACAGCGGCGTGCTGGGCAGATAGATCGCCACCATGTCGGCGAGGAGCATCAGAACGAAGGCTGCGCTCCAGACCCAGGTGAGGATGTAGTTGGTCCGCAGAAAGTGCGGCAGCCTGGCGGTTTCGGCATCGACCATTTCGCGCGCATGCTGGAGCGTAAAGGGCAGGCGGATCGCGATCGAACCGAGTGCGATGGCCAGCACGCTGCCATCGACGGCGAGGCGGACCGAGGTTGGGCTCATCTCGGTTGCCGCCATCAGGTGGTATCCGGCCAGAGATGCGAAAAGAACGAGAGCGCCGGTGGTCAGCATCTTGATCGAACGGCCGGCGACCATATCTCGGGCAACCAGGCCGAAGGCGACAACCGCGCTGGCCGCGAGGCTGATCTTGACCGTGGTCAACATCATCAGGGTGGCGAAGGTCGCGAACGGGGCAAGGATCAAAAAGAGCGCCATGGCTGCCTGCCTGGAAATATCTTGACGTTGTAAAGATGCATTTAGGCCCCCGCCGGGGTGCCGTCAAGGAAAATCTTGACAGCGTCAAAATGCATACCTAAATTGCGGTCATGGGTGTTCAGAACGCAGCGAAGCGGGAGAAATCCCCCAAGGCCGCAGCAGTTGGCAAAAAGCCGCTGTCCAAACCCGTGCCCGTGAAAAAAATCTCTCCATCGGCGGCCAAGTCCGCACACAAGGCTGAACGCGACCAGCCCTATCATCACGGCGATTTGCATGAGGCCCTGCTCAAGGCGGCCAAGCGGGTCGCAGAACGTGAGGGAATCAACGGGCTGACGCTGCGCGCGGTGGCGCGCGAGGCGGGCGTCTCCCATGCCGCGCCGTCCCATCATTTCGGCGATGTCACCGGCCTGCTCAGCGAACTGGCGGCGATCGGTTTCAAGAAATTCTCCGAGCAGCTTGGCGCGGCGACGTGCAGCGAAACCGCGCCCGAAGCAGTGGCGGCCCGCAAGGCCAGCGCCTACGTCGCGTTCGCGCGCGATAATCCCTGCATGTTCCAGTTGATGTTCCGCGGCGAGCGCCTCGATCATGAACGGCCCGCGCTGCGCGAGGCGTCGGAAACCGCTTTCCACAAGCTCGCCAGCATCGTTGCTGCCCGCCGTCACGAAGACGTCGCACCCGATCACCTGACGTTGGGCCAGGCAGCCGATATCGCCCGGATCTGGTCGATGGTGCACGGCTTCGCCATGCTCTATCTGGACGGCCGGCTGTCGCCGATCATGGAAGGTCTGCCGCCGGGCACGAGCGTGGAAGCGTTGCTTGCTGCGATGCTGATGCCTGACCATCGGCCGACGTAGGCGAGTTCTAACGCGGCAGCGCCAGTTCCACCGCCCGTCCGCTGGTCCCGACCACCTTCACCTTGTCGATTCCGCATTTGAAGTCACGGGCGATGGTATCCGCGGCTTCGCGGGCGAGATCGTTCGGATTGGCATTGGCCTTCACGTCGATGTACGCGACGTGACACGCGCTGCCAGGCTGCAGCCGCGTCACCACGAGCAACTGCTTCGCGATCGGGCGGCTGTCCTTGCCCTCGTCGTCGATGTCGGCGATGTGCCAGCGCTGGATCATCGCGAAGGGCGGCTTGTCCCTGGCCACCCGGCGCCATTCGATGGTCGGCGTTGTTGAACTGAACGGCCCGAACCAGGCCTTTGCTGCCGGCTCGCTGGAAGCTTCCTTCGCGTTCCGCCCGGCAGAGACCGTTTCACGCAGATCGCCTTCGCTCACCAGTACGACGAGCCCCGCAGGGCCGGGACAGACCCGCGTTCCGCCGTCGTCGTCGGCGCTGCCGCCGCTGAGTTTCCGGCAATCCTTGTCGGCGGTTGAGCTGTAGCTGCTGATATTTTGAGCGATCTGCCCGGACACAGTGCCTGTGAGGCCTGCGTGCAGGCCGGCCAGCAGAAGAGATGTGATCGCAATGCTTCGGTATCTGCCCGGCATGATCTGGAACCCGTTTTGCTAGCTGTTGTTGTCACACGGATGGTCTACTTCGTCGCATCAGGCGTGTGGATCGTTCATGCCGTGCGTACAAAAAACATGTCATCATGCGCGGAATCGCATTAGAAGCACTGTCAGCGCGCTTTACGTGTCCTCGTTCAGTCGTTCCTCGTCAGTTTTGCAGTGAGCCATGCCCGAAATCTCGTCCAGCAAGCCCTATCGCATCGGCCGGTCCAAGACCGGGCTCGGTCTCTTCGCCACCAAGAAGATCAAGAAGGGCGACAAGATCATCCGCTATTTCGGGCCGATGCTTGATTCGAAGAACAAGAAGCACGACGACATCGACAACAAGTACCTGTTCGAAATCAACAATCGCTGGACCATCGACGGCTCGGTGCGCAAGAATATCGCCCGCTACATCAACCATGCTTGCCGCCCGAACGCCGAGTCCGACGTCAGTTCGCGCAAGCGCAAGGTCGTGATCCGCGCCATCAAGACCATCGAGCCCGGCGAGGAAATCAATTACGACTACGGCACCGACTACTTCAAGATTTTCCTGAAGCCGATCGGCTGCAAGTGCGATCACTGCGAGAAGAAGCGGGCGAAGAAGCGCGCCGAGGCTAGAGCCGAAAAGTTGCGGCTGAAGCTGAAGGCCGAGAAGAAGGCCGCCAAGAAGGCGGAGAAGCAGGCGGCCAAGGACGCTCGCAAAACAAAGAAGCCGGTTTCCAAGGTTGCGGCATCGAAGGCCGCAAAGCGGAACACGCTCAGCGGCGTCAAGGCCAACGCCCATGCGCGCGGTACGGGCAAGCCGACCAAGACCAAGGCGGCACGGACCAAGCCGCTCGGGCGCGTGCAGCCGAAGGGCGCGTCTCGCGCGAAACGCGCGTCATAAACTCCACATCCCGGTTTATAGCGGCAGGCCTTTCGGTCAGCGCCGGATAAGAACCACGCCCGCAATCAGCAGCGCGGCGCCGAGAAGGCGCGGCAAGTCTATTGAGCGCTGCGCAAGGCCAAGCCAGCCGAAGTGGTCGAAGGTGATCGATGTGATCATCTGACCCGCGATCAGAACTGAAATGAATGTGGCTGCACCAAGGAGCGGGACCAGATAGATCGCGAGGCCGATGAAGATCGCGCCGAACAGGCCGCCGCTCCATGCCCACCATGGAATGCGTCCGGCGACGGCGGCCGAGGGAGCCGGGTCGCGCAACGCAATTGCCAGCAATGCCATGCAGAGCACGCCGACGACGTAGCTCACGAAACCGGACCATGCGGCCGAGTCGAGCGCAGTCCGCAGGTTGGCATTGAGGGCCTGCTGGATGACGATGCTGATGCCCGCCGCGAAGGCGAGGGCGATGGGCAAGGCGACGTTGAGCATTTTTTGCCTCGGTATTCTGTTGGCCGCGCTCAGAGACGCTTGAACATGTTTCCGGCCAGCAGCAGCAGATAGCTGATCCCCAGCGTGGCGAATCCGTGACCGCTGATGAACGGGATTTTGACGCGCGCGTAAACGGTCAGCGCCGCCAGGATCGCGAGGATGATTGAGACAAGGAAAATCGGAAAGGATGGCGCGCTGAGATTCATGACAAGTCCCCGGACTGATTGCACCGCACGATTGCGGTGAGGGGACTGAAGCCTGCCCGCAGCGCTCCCGGCAAGGGCGGGGCAGCTCGAGGCTGTGGATGAAGGCGGCGCCGGATCGGTGGTTATTCAGCGATAACGGCTTCGACAGCCTTGATGGTCTGCTGAACGGCCGCGATTTCCTGAATCAGGGCCTTGGAAATCGAAGGCGCCCCCCGGCCCATCTGCATCACCAGTTCGCGTCGCCGCTCACGCAGCAGAACAAGCGGCAAACGATGATCGGTGAACGTGTCTTCGCTGGTCATTCCAAATTCCGCTTCAATTACCGACATGTTCGGCTCCCATGGCGACACCAGGAAGCTAGCCGATTTGAATTAAATGGCCGGAACGGAGATCGATAAAACTTTATCGAATTGGAAAATGCCGGGCGGATGACCTCCAGCCCGGCATTTGTTCAGGGATTTTAACTGTTAGCCGGCCGTAACGGTGCTCGCGCTCTTGCGCAGCCCGATGAACTCCAGCTCAGCGAACACGCCGACGGCGATCGCCTGCATCACGATGAAAGCCTGTCCGAGCAGATTGGGCGAGACCCAGCCGCTGGCGAGCAGCACGATGCTGTCGATGGTCCAGATCGCATTGATGACGATCACGGCCCACACGGCCGCCTTTGACATCATGTCACGCGAGGCGAGGTAACCGACACCCAGCGTGAATGCCACGAGGACAAGGCCGGCGTTGCGCAGGAAGGTTTCGGGCAGGTTCAGCAGCGACGCAAAGAAACCGGCGCCGAACACCAGCATCAGCGCGGCAGCCCCGCTGAAGACGGCGTCGATCTGAAGAGCGCGGCGAAGGAAGAGGGACGGATCGATCATGATGGTTCTCCTTTGGTTGGTGAGCGGTTGGACGGTCAGGATTGGCGGCGGCGGGCGAGGGCCTGACGCAGCAGGGTGCGGGCAAAGGGTTTTCACCGCGCGCCGCTCGGCGGCAGCGACATGCGCGAACACGAACACGCCGGTGTCGTTCAGCACCGGCTCGGGCATGTTGAGTGAGCGCGCCGTCATCCGTGTTGCGAGCCGGAGCGCCCAGTTGAAGGCGTCGGCGGGCGGCGGCCGTGCGGCGAGCAGATCGGTCATGCGGGGTCATCGGTCATCTCCTGTGATGGGGAAGATGATCCAGCGCAGGGACCAAATCGATTACCTGGCAGGTAATGAGACGCCGCGCGCGTAGTGAGTTCCCGCATGACGAATGCACGGTCTCCTGTGTGCAGCCCATATGCGGCGGCGCGGATGGTTAACGGTACCAAGATTGCTTGTTGGAAATACGGTGTCGGCTGTTAGCCGCTATTTAATCCAAGACTTCTAAACGACTCTGAGAATTTTCTCAGCGAAGTCGCCGATGGTAAAATCTGTTTCCGGAATTTTATTCATCATCATTTCCGGCCTGTTGCTGCTGCAGGCTTTCCCGTATCCGGGCATCTTCTTCATGATGCTCGGCGCTCCGTTCCTGACCGGATTGCTGCTGAACATCTTTTTGGTGGCAGTTGCCATCGAGGCTCTTACGAAGCGCATTCCGCGGGGATTTTTAGCAATCCCGCTGATCGCATGCGGTGCTTACTACGGTCTCTATATTTATCAGGCGATTGATATTGCAAGAGTAGCCGCTGCCCTGCGCAGCTCCAATTC
This sequence comes from Afipia birgiae 34632, assembly GCF_000308295.2. GTDB lineage: Bacteria > Pseudomonadota > Alphaproteobacteria > Rhizobiales > Xanthobacteraceae > Afipia > Afipia birgiae. Next base: position 232,237 of record NZ_HG326654.1, on the reverse strand, counting down.
CGGCAAAGTTATCGATTTCGATGGAGATAAATACTCGCTTGTATCGCCGTCAGCGAATGCCCTTGTGCGCACCCACAAAATTTCAGTGGCCTATGAGGAAAATCAAAATTTCCAGCCAGAACAATATCTCTCCTTCCGGCTAATCCGTCGTGATCAATGCAATATTGCCAAAGACAGTCTTCATAGAATTCAATTGTCGGGTGTAGATTTCGGATCTCACTCGCACGATCAGGCGTGTGTGTTGAGTGTTCCGGAGGTGCCACGAAGTAAAGTGGTCTCTGTGGAGAAAATCGGTGACGAGGAAGTCTGGAATCGCAAGCTGGGAATTGGTTTGCAGACCAGCCACTTGATGGTTGACGGAAAAATCGTTGGCACTTTCAAGACCGCATCCGTTTGGCGACTGTGGCCGATCCCTCTTCTTTCTGCAGGATGCGGTTTGATAAGTAGTCCAGCAGCGTGGAAATGCGGTGCTGGATTTGGTCGGTCACATGAGGTCCTCGATACAGTACCCAGCGATATAGACCGCGACCGCTTCGATGGCCCCGAGAGCGTCATGCTGGGGCTTCCAAAGTATACCGTCAACGACTTCAAAAATTTTCGCGGTTATCCCGAAAACGAAAGGTTTCTTGACTGGCTTGCGGATGAACCCAGACGGGTTGACGATCGGATGTTTGCCTTGCTGGAAGAGCTTGTTCAGGGCGGTTATCCGAAAGTACCGATGCAGATCGGGTTCGCTGTCGCGAAATATCCCGCGCGATTGGCGCCGCTCGCCGAGGCAATGGCCAGCCGCTTCATCGAGTTGAGCAACATCCTGCCAAGGCGAGATGACGGGCAGGAATACAGCTATCGCTATGAGGGGCTTGCGAGGGCGCTCATGGCGCTACCCGATGATGCCTTTAAGAAGGCTGCGCCGCCGCTGTTTGCCTACTTTGTCGATGGGGTGTCCAATCAGCAATTCTCTGATCTTACTTCCCGCATACGGAGTGCATCCGGTCCGCAGACGCCTGACTTTTATGAGGCGGATTTTTTTGCCGCCCGTGGCTACAGGCAGGTATTTCCCACACTCGCGATTTGCAGAATTGGAAGCGCAAGCCCCGCCGTGATGACCGAGATGAAAGGGCGAATGCTGCGTGAAAGTGAGAACTCCTCATTTAACGATGATAACAAGACAGCGCTTGTTGTTACGCTCATAAAGCTGGGCGAGGGTGCATTTGTCCGCGACAATAAATTGCGCCTTACGACCAATGCTGAGGCGGATTTTGAAAGCTGGCTTGATGCTGTTCTGGCGGGCAAGGGAACGACGGATGCCGGTCCGAATAACTGCATGTCAAAGGGCTGGAATGGGCGACGTGCGACAAAGCCTTCGCTGCGCTGGGCGAATGGCGTTTGGTACGTAGATCGCAATCAACAGTAATTTTAAGTCGTGCGAACCAAATCGATTACCTGGCAGGTAATGGAACGCGTGTTTTTCGCGTGGTAGGTTTTGAGCCATGATGAACGCACAGTCTTCGGCGCGCCGCGCCGTGAAATCCGCCGCCAAATCGAGACCCAATGCCTTCGGCGAACACCTGCGCGAATGGCGGCAGCGCCGCCATCTCAGCCAGCTCGATCTTGCGGGCGACGCCGAGATTTCCGCGCGGCATCTGAGCTTCGTTGAAACCGGCCGGGCCGCGCCGTCGCGCGACATGGTGCTGCGCCTTGCGGAGCGGCTCGACGTGCCGCTCCGCGAGCGCAACGTATTGCTGGTGGCGGCAGGGTTTGCCCCTGCTTTCCCCAATCGCTCGCTCGACGATCCCGCGCTGGCGGCGGCGCGTCAGGCGGTTGAGACCGTGTTGAAGGCACACGAGCCCTATCCGGCGCTGGCCGTGGACCGGCACTGGAATCTGGTCTCGGCCAACGCGATGATCGCGCCGTTCCTCGCGGGCGTTGCGCCGTCACTGCTGGCGCCGCCGCTCAACGTGATGCGCCTGAGTTTTCACCCGCAGGGGATCGCGCCGCTCACCGTCAATCTTGCCGAATGGTGCGGGCATCTGCTGGAGCGCCTGCATCGCCAGTGTGAAGCGACCGCCGATCCTGTTCTGATTGCGCTGTACGAGGAACTGAAAACCTATCCGATCCCGGCACGGAAGACGCCGCATCCCGTCAGTACGGAGAGCAGCCTTGCGGTCCCGTTCCAGATGCGGATGGGCGACGATGTGCTGAGCTTCATTTCGACCACCATGGTGTTCGGCACGCCGCTCGATGTCACGCTGTCGGAACTGGCGCTGGAGACGTTCTTTCCGGCGGACGACAAGACCACTGCGTTCCTGCACGGGATGGCGAAATCGCTCGGCTGAGCGGCTTGCCTTGTGCCTCCGTGGGCTTATCTTTCGGGTTCATTCTCGCGAGGACATCCCACCATGGGCACCCTGAAGCCGCTGCAGATCGATATCGTCTCCGACGTTGTGTGCCCGTGGTGCTACATCGGCAAGAAACGCATCGAGGATGCGCTGGCGCTGGCAAGCGATGTGCCTGTGCATGTGAACTGGCGGCCGTTCTTCCTCAATCCGTGGGTGCCGCGCGAGGGCATTTCGCGCGACGAGTATCTGACAGCGAAGTTCGGCTCGCCCGAAGCCTACAAGGGCATCGCGGGTCGTGTCGTGCAGGCGGCGGCGGAAGAGGGGCTCGAGTACAATTCCGATCGCGTGAAGCGTCAGCCCAACACCATCGACTGCCATCGCCTGATCCATTGGGCCGAGGCTGACGGTAAGGCCGCGCAGATGAAGCAGCGGCTGATGGAATTGTATTTCCGCGACGGCGGCGATCTCACCAGCACGGACGTTCTGGTGCAGGCCGCAGCCGACATCGGCATGGATGCGGACAGCGTGCGCAAGCGCCTTGCGACCGACGAGGACGTGGAGCTGATTTCAGGTCATGCCCAGGAGGCGTCCGAGAAGGGAATCTCCGGCGTCCCGACATTCGTCTTTGCCGGCAAGTACGCCGTCTCCGGCGCGCAGCCGGCGGACCAGCTCGCCCGCGCAATCCGGCAGGTGTCAGCGGAAATCAATCAGGCGGCGTGATTGTTTTCTTATCCCTCCCCCTTGTGGGGAGGGTGGCGCATTGAGAGCGCAGCGAACAATGCGCCGGGTGGGGGAATGCCGCGATGTTGTTGGCC
>NZ_HG326654.1:227516-229066 GCF_000308295.2 Afipia birgiae 34632 | reverse complement strand
TGCCGCGATGTTCGTTGGCCCCCACCCCGGCCTCCGCTTCGCTCGGCCGACCCTCCCCACAAGGGGGAGGGATGCCACGGGCATTCCGTCAGAACTGTCAGCTTTATTTACGCAGTCGCAGCCGCCGGCGTGGGCAACCGCGCCGGAAGGCACGCCACCGCGACGAAGATAACGGCCGCCGCGCTTGCCATCAGGCGGAACAGTGTGTCGAAGCCGTAGTTTCCATAGACAAACGAAATCATTGGCAGCGCGAGCGCGAGCACCGTGAAGCTGACGACATAGCGCACGCCATAGATGCGTGCGCGGGCTTCGCCGCTCGCCATCTTGCCGATCATGAAATCGTTGATCGGAATTTGCCCGAATGCGCCGAGCATGAAGCCGAACGCCGCAGCCAGCGCCCAGGCATCGCGCAGACCCGGCATCACCGCGAAGAAAATGATCTGGATCGCGGCGACGATCATGAAAACCGTGCGCGGTCCGAACTTGTCGAGCAGGCTGCCGACGACAAGCTGCGCCAGTGAGGCGACCGCGAACACGATGAAGGTAAACGCGCCGACCATGGTGGCGATATCGCCTTTGGCGGCCGTGAGACCGCTCGCCGACAACCATTGCGTCAGGTCGGTCGCGATTCCCTGCAGCCGTTCGTCGAAGATCTTCGGCAGGGCGAAGGTTGTGGACTGGAACACGAGGCTGGAGACCGCCGTGGTGAGAAACACGATCGCGGAAATGCGCAGGATCAGCGCCTTCATGTCGGCGGATTGCGCCGGGGCGGCGGCAGCGGGCGCCGGAATCTTCTGATGCGCGGTGGACACCTCGTTCCATTGATGCGCCGCGTAAAGCACGCCGATAATAATGGAGAAGATGCCCGGCACCACGAACGCCATGCGCCAGCCGCCGTGGTCGATGAAGTAACCGGTGATCAGCGCCGCGCTGGCGACGCCAAGATTGCCCCAGACGCCGTTCACGGCGAGGCGCATCCCGGTGTTCTTCCATTTCTGCGTGACGATGGCGAGGCCGACCGGATGATAGATCGCGGCGAACACGCCCACCACGAACAGGCCGACGCCGACCTGAAGCGGCGTCTGCGCGAAGGCGGTTGCGATCGACGACGCGCCGATGCCGATGAAGAACACTGCGATCATGCCTTCGCGGCTCCATTTGTCGGCCAGCCAGCCGGCGGGGAGCGAGAACAGACCGAATGCGAAGAAGCCCGGCGTCGCGTATTTCAGGAGTTCGCTGTAGCTCAGGCCCCATTCGCGCGAGAGCGCGAGCGCCGCCACCGTCGCGAAAATCAGCGTGAACAGGTGGTCCAGATAGTGGCCGACATTCAGGAACAGGAAATGGATGCGGTCGCGCGTCATGGGAGGCCTCGGGATGGAATCTCGCCTGAAAAGTACCCTTGGCACGATGGCGCTGTCATGCCAAAAATCGTCGAAAATCTGCCACGGGTCGATCGGAGGGGCACGATGTTGCTGCAAGCGAGAAGCACTGCTCCCTCTCCCCGCCTGCGGGGAGAGGGTTGGGGTGAGGGGCAATCACGTGAACCGGCA
>NZ_HG326654.1:139528-225996 GCF_000308295.2 Afipia birgiae 34632 | reverse complement strand
GGCAATCACGTGAACCGGCAAAATGCCTCTCACCCGCTCGCTGTCGCTCGCGACCTCTCCCCGTGAACGGGGAGAGGTGAAAGACGCAGATGTCCAGATCAATGCGTCATACCCGCAGCACCGACGCCAACGACTATCAGTCCGTGCCGCGGCCGCTCGCAGCGATGTCGAAAAGCTTTGTCGACGGGTTTGAGATCGCACCTCACCATCACGCCCGCGACCAGCTTGTCTACGCGGTGAGCGGCATCATGCGCATCCGCACTGCGACCGAAGCCTGGATCGTGCCGCCGGATCGCGCGGTGTATCTGCCCGCGCTGACGGAACATTCGATCGGCATTCGCGGTCAGGTGGAAATGCGCACGCTTTATATTGCGCGCCGCGCGAGCGACGACCTGCCGGTCGCGCCGACCGTGCTGGAGGTCTCAGGCTTGTTGCGCGAACTGGTGCTGGCGCTGATCGAGGAGCCGGTGATCTACGATGAGCAGGGCCGCGGCGGCGCAGTGGCGCTGCTGATCCTGAGCGAGATCGCGAGGGCGCGGCGCTTGTCGCTGGTGATCCCGATGCCGCGTGATCCGCGCCTGCTGCGCGTTTGCAACGCGCTGCTGGCCGATCCGGCAAGCCGCCTGACGCTGGATAGCTGGGTCGGTATGGCGGGTGCATCGTCGCGGACGCTGGCGCGGCTGTTCGAGGCCGAGCTGGGCTTGAGCTTCGCGGCGTGGCGGCAACGCGTGCGCTTCCACAACGCGCTGGAAGCCATTGTCGCGGGCGAGCCGATTTCGCGGGTGGCGGAGCGCAGCGGCTATCGCAGCGCGAGCGCGTTCTCGGCGGCGTTCCGCAAGGCGATGGGCCAGCCGCCGAGTTCGCTAAGGGGTGAGGGAGGGGCGTGAGCGATTAGCTCACGCCTTCTTCAAGTAGTAGTTCGCGTTCTTGCCGAGCGCGATGCGGCGGATGACCCGGCGCATGGTTTCCGAGCCGCGCAGCGGTTCGACGATTGCAGCGGCGGTGCGATAGACCGCGAGTTTCGCAGCATCGAGGGACGGCTTCTTGCCGGGGGCGGCCTGCGGCAGGCCGAGGCCGCGCAGCATCGAGTTGAAGCGATGCAGGTCGTTCAGTCGGCGGACTTCTTCAGTCTTCCAGGTGATCGCCATCGAGATCGAGTGCGATCCCGCGGTCTTCACCCAGTGCGGCCACTGATAGGGAATGTAGCAGCCGTCGCCGGCATCGAGTTCGAACTCGATGCCGCGCGGCCGGAAGCTTTCGTCGAAAGGCACGTTGCGGTGCTTGACGGTGGAATGCTCGACCTGCGCGTCGTCTGCGATCTCGCCGTCGCGGTTGTCATAGACCGCGAAAATCTTCTCGCCGTAGATCTGCACGAAGAAATTGTCTTCGGCGTCCATGTGGAACGGCGTCGTCGAATTCGGCGACGACACGAACAGGAAACCCTCGATTTGCGAGAAACCGGCATCCTCGATGCTCTTGAAGCCTCGCGCGCGGGCAACCGACGTCAACGCGTCTTCGAGCAACTGGCGATACTCCGGCGTTTTCTCCACGCGCTTGAGCACCATCCATGCGCCCGCGGTCTGAATGCGGTTGACGACCTCGACCGGATCGAGATCGACGCTCTTCACCTTGTCCGGGTCCTGGCTGACGGAGGCGTCGCCGGAATTGTATTCGATCAGGTCGCGTGGCATGTCCGCAGCAAGCTGCGCGATGCGCGACAGCGTCAGCAGCGGATGACCCGAAAGCTTGTGGCGGATCGCGAACGGCTTCAGCGGAAAATCGCGCTTCAGCGATTCATTGTCAGCGGTGATGACCGGCGAAATGCTTGAGGCAACGTTCATGAGCGTGTCTCCCGGATTTTCCTGATGGTGTGAACAAGACGGCGCGCCGGCTCGCGGGCGAGCTTGCGCAAGGCGAGGCCGAGCCGGATGGCCGGCACGAAGGGGTCGCGGCGATTGAGCGGAATCAGCACGTCGCCGATGACAAGGCGTCCGCGCCAGATCGGATCGATCATGGGATGGCCGGGGATCGCGGTGGAATCGACCATCGTGATGGCCGGGTCGGCGCACATGTGGCGCGTGAGTTCCAGCGTCAGCTGCACCCCGGGTGAGCATTTGGCGAAGTTTTCGTCGACGCCGAGCTTGAAATAGAAGGCGCGGTCGAGATGCCGGAGCACGATGCCGGAGGCCACCGGCGTTTCTCCCGCATGCAGCGTGACGATCTCGCAGTTGCCGCGCGCCGCGGCGTCAAACACCGCGCGGCGGATGAAGGCCGCGTCGCCGTCGTGCTGAGCCAGTGCGGTGCCGCGCCGGGCTTTCCAGCCGCTGGCTTCGAGGGTGAGGAAAATTCCGAGGTCGCGTTTGATTTCGCTGGGCGCGGTTGCGATCGTGAAGATCACTTCGCCATGCTCGGCGAGCCGGTTGCGCTGGCGGCGAAGCTCTTTCAGCTTCTTCGGGCCGAGGGCGTCACGGAGTAGCTCGTCTGCGCTGCGTGTTGCGTCGAGGCTGGCGCGCGCATGGCTTTGCAGGATGCGCGGCTGCAATCCGCGGCATGCCAGTGCGCGGGTCAATGCCGTCATCGCCGCGCCTTCCAGCGGAATATCGCGCAGGATCAGCGCACGCGCGCCGGCATTGCGCGCCTGTTGCATCAGTTCGGCGGCGGCCTCGTCGGCCCGTTCGCGATCAAGCAACGGCGTGGCGAGAGTGCCGTACGGATCGGCGCTGACCAGCGCGGGCAGGGGAAGGCCATATGCGCGCCAGGCGGAAATCACCGGCAGCAGGCCGATCAGGCGCGGACTGTCATTGTTCACTGTTGTGGCTGCGAGGGCGCTGACATTGGTGCGCCCCTGCGCGGACGCATTCACGGCCAACTCCCATTCGGGCAGGAAATAGCCGTTGGGTTCAACGGTGTTGTCGCTCAGACGCCGCCAGCGTTCAGCGGCAACGGCCTCGAGCGGTACGAGCGGACCGGACGTTTCGACCAAGGAATGGCCACTGGCTCGCTCGCGGGCAAAACTCACCTCGCGGCGCGCGGCGGCTTGTGCTGCATTGGCAATCTCGACCACGGACCAGTCCCCATTCCACGCAATTTTTTCGGCGCGAGGCTCGACAGCTTCGCGCGGTTGTTGTTGTGCGTCCCTCTGTGGAAGCTACGGACCAAACATCAAAATCGGATGTGGGATTAGGGTTAAATGCAGCGGGCTTTTTTCATCGCTTGTTAACGAAGCCATCGCGCTGACGAAGGCTTGAGCGGCGGTTGCCGGTATTATCCGGTTGGAAATCGCGGCGTGCAGAAAGATTTAAGCAATTGCGCGCAACGTATAATTACCATGACACCGCCTGCGTGAGATTTCGAGCGGCGGGGCAAATTTAACAAGTCAGTTTTTTGTAAACCGAGTTTTTCGGAAGACGATTTTACCAGGCAGCAATCTCCCCAGGAGGTCGCAATGGGCAAGGAACTTCGTAAGAGCCAGCGGGTCGATTTCGAACGCGGCATTGATGTGCAGATCATGGGGATCGACGGCACCTGGCGCCGGTCGTGCCGGATGCTGGATGTGTCCGAAGGCGGCGCCTTGCTGAAAGTTGAAGGCTCTGTCGGCGATCTCGATCTGAAGGAATTTTTCCTGTTGCTGTCCTCGACCGGTCTCGCTTACCGGCGATGCAAGATGGTGCGGGTGAACGGCGATCAGGTCGGCGTGATTTTTCTCAAGCCCGACGTCAAGAAGAAGTCGGCATACCCGTCTGCGAGAAAGATGCCGGTGGTAGCCTGACGTCGAACCTTGAGTGCCTTGCTAGAGTCCGAAGTGTGTGCCTCATGCATCAAGATCGCCGCTTTAGTCGCGTCCGGCCTTCAGGAAATCTCTCCCGAACGGCCAAGATCATCGTCGATCCGAAATCCCCGGTGATCGGCTGCAACGTCGTGGATTATTCCGCGGGCGGGGCGTGTCTCGAGGTTGTTCCGCGCATGCCGCTGCCCGACAGGTTCGAACTGCTCTACGCCGGATCGAAAAAGAAATGCCGCGTGGTGTGGGTGAAGGGCCCACGCCTCGGAGTTTCGTTCTAGGGCATTGTGACGATGAGTGCAGGGGCGCCGTTCAGTCGAACGTGATGCCCACGCGTTGGCCGTTGTTCCAGACCATGCGGCAGCGGGCGATAAAATCATCCGCCTTGATGGCAAGGCTGAATCGCGGCGGGATCATCGCGGCATTGGCGACATCCAGCGCCGCGCCGCGCTTCGACATGTTGCGCACGGTGCAGTCGATGCCTGCGCCATTGAACGTAATGACGCCGCCCTTGAAAACGCGGCGGCGCGTTTCCGACCGCCTCTCCACCAATGGTGTGTCTGTCATGGCCGCGACCTTGTGAGTCATGGCCGGAAATATGGCGGCGGCGGGTTGCCAGTCCATAAAACGATACCTGGTGCTGGCCGCGTTCATGTTCAGGATTGATTTACGACATTGACCCGGGTCGGTGCTCGGCTGGCTGGAATCGCTGCGGGGCGGCTGTTTCGGGTCTTTTTGCAGGATTTTGCCCCGCCTTGGTCCCGTCTTGACCCCGCCTTGGCCATCGTTTTGCGGTGGGGTACACTGTCATTGTCGGCGTCACGCGCGTCCGGACGACGATGTCCAATCTTACAAATGACCAACAGAAGATGACTGATCCGGGGAGAGTTTCGATGCGGGTGTTTCGGGTAGCGATGCTGATCGGCTTGACGATGGTTCCCGTCTCCGTACCGGCGTTCGCCCAGATGATGCCGGGGTTCAAGCTGGGCGAAGGCAAGGAACTCTCTGAAGAGGACAAGGCCCGCGCCAAGGCCAACGAGGACGCAGCGAAGGCCGCGCGGTCGAAGATCCCCGATGCCAAGGCCAGCAGCGACCCGTGGGCCACGGTGCGAACGGAGCCTGCTCCGAAAACCGCAAAAGCGAAATCGACAGCAAAGTAATTGTCTCGGCGCGCGGCTGTTACTTCGAGATTTTCGGCTCTGACGAAAGCAGGTTATTCAGATTGACGGCGACGTCGAGCTGACGGGCCTTCTTCAGAAGATCGTCGCGCTTCTCGCACGGCGGCATCGCGCGGGCCTTGTTCCGGGTTTCATCCGCGATCCTTTGCCACTTTTCTCCAATGGAAATCTCGTTCGTCCGAGTCATGAATGAGGCTCTCCTGCATGTCAGGTGTGAGCACACCGGTTTGTGATCGGCCGGTGTATCGACTGTCTCAACCCTCGGCCGGTGGAAAATGATCCACCGGAGGGTAACTCCCACACGCCAAATATCTTTGTCCCGCAATGGAACGAATGCCATCCCGTGTTCGTCTGTTCATTTGGACGATGCCTGGCGGGACGATGGTTGATCTGATCCGATTGATGCAACGCTGGCTGTGGCCGGCAGCTACTGAAACCCAGACAGAAGCGCAGGATACGTCCAGCATGGCCGATCTTGTGCGGCTGCTCGGAACGGAACGCGAGCCGCCCGGCGGAGCAGACGGGCAGGGCGAAGGGCGGGCGAGCGAAGCCGATCATTCCTGACGCCCGACAAGCGTGAGAGCGTAATTCCGTTACGCAGTCCCGTCACGAAATGAGGCCGCGATCGCGGCGGCCTCATCCGGTTAGCGCTGTGTTGCGCAGATTTCCTTCTTCATGCCATCGGCCGGCTTGTTTCCCTCGGGCTGATCTGGCCGCACGAGGCGGCCTTACTTTCCGATAGGTGGTCGCAGTCCCGGCGACGATACCCACTCGCTCATCTGGCAGGCCGTTTCGAGCTGACGTGCCTTCTTAAGCATCGCATCACGCGCACGGCCCGGGGGCAAATCCATTGCCTCTTCACGAGTCTTGTCCGCGAGTTCCTTCCATTTTTGTTCGAACGGGGGCTTCTCTGGTTGGCGGGGCATGCGCTTCTCCTGTGTTCGCTAGAGCGGCTCCATGGCTCTTGGCTGGCAGCAAAAGTTAACGCCTTAATTCAGAACTCGTCTGTCCAGTTCCGCACACGAGATGCAAATTAGGCCACGGCGAAAATCAAAACAGGCCACTAGGGGTTAAAACAGGCCAGTACCACCCCGCGCATATATCCCCTCTGGACATGTAGAACAAACCCGGTTAGAGTACCTATATTCTACGGGGAGGCTCGCATGGCTCAGAAGTTGTCGAATATCCGGCAGTTCCAGAAGCGGTTCCCCGACGAGGATGCTTGCCTTGCCCACTTGATGCGCACCCGGTTTGGCGAGCGGTTCACCTGCTTTAAGTGCCAGAAGCAGGCGACCTATTACCGGGTCAAAGCCCGTCGCTCGTTCGAGTGCGAGCATTGCGGCTATCAGGTCTACCCGACCGCTGGCACCCCGTTTGAGAAGACCCGCACCAGCCTGCGCGACTGGTTCTATGTCATGTTCCTGTTCTGCACGACGCGGAACGGCGTGGCCGCAAAGGAAGTGCAGCGCCAGCTTGGCGTGACCTATAAAACGGCGTGGCGTATGTGCCGCCTGATCCGCCTCTACATGGGCTACGTTGACGGCGACAACCCTGTGGGTGGCCCCGGCAAGACCGTGGAAGTGGACGAGACGTTCGTTGGCGGCAAAGACCTCAACGGCAAACCGGACGACAAGTCCGTGGTGTTCGGCGTCCTAGAGCGCGGCGGCGACGTGGTGACACGCCACGTTATCGACCGCACCGCCAAGACGCTCGTTCCGCATGTCGTGAGCTTCGTGAAGAAGGGATCGCGCGTCCACACGGACGAATTGTCTAGCTATCGTTCGCTGACTGAGCGTCATGGCTACGATCACGAAACGGTCGATCACTCAGCCAAGGAATACGTTCGCGGCGACGTTCACACGAATGGCATTGAGTCGTTCTGGTCCAGCGTCAAGCGCGGGATCAACGGGACTTATGTTTGGGTTTCGAAGAAGCACTTGCAGACTTACCTGCGCGAGTTCGAGTATCGCCATAACCTGCGCCAACAGCCTGCTTTGATGTTTGAGCTTCTTTTGCAGGCTTTCCCGAAGGTTCGGGTTGAGTAGCCATCATCTGCAATAGCCTGTCGAAACGCTTGTCGGCGTCGTGTTGCTTTGGCTTCGGCATCTAGTTTTACCCCCAAGTGTTAGTTCAGAACACGCACGTTATTATGAGTTAGGCAAACTAGCGGTTCTTCTGTTCGCTTATTAAAGCGACCGCAGATCGTGGAGAACGCCTTCTTTCCATGTGGCACCAGATCATCTGCGAAGCCAACAATTGCAGCAAAGTATAGATACTTTTGGCCTGCGACGATGGCATCAAAAATTACATCGGGAATTTGGACGGGGACCCAGAAGGAACGAACATCATTCGGATAAATCTCTATGCCACTTCCACTGGTCCCCAAAATTGCTTTTAAAGCGCCCTGATAGAGCAAGTCCTCCTCGGCTATCGTTAGAATCCGATCCGAAATAACAAATGAGCCGCCACCTTCGCTTGTCGCTCTCGCTGGCAAATCGCCGCGATTTGTTACTATGATCTTCAATGCAGTAGCGCCCTTGGTGAGCGCCTCAGTTGTCATCGTCAGCCGAGCGCCGGTTTTGACTGCGACGGGTTGCGATTGCGCTGCAAGACTTACAAACCCATAAATAACCGCGTTGCAGGCGAGAAATACCGTCATAGCCGCTAGGAACTCGGTTCTTATGCAGCCCAACCGACTGAGCTTGACGCCCTCCCAGCGACGAACTCTCGTAAGTGCCTTACCGTCGTTTGGAACGAAAACCGCCGCCGTGCGCCAATCTGACCATAGCGCCCAGACAACTCCAGCACCGAGAAGCGCGGCGATTTCGAAAATCGCTACCGATAGGACTATGTTTGTCACGCCACTAACCTGAAGCGCCACGCCGAAAAGGTATGGCAACGCAGGAAGGGCCAATAGGTAGAGTTTCGTCCTCGTTCGCATCCCCCTAAATCTAGCCGATTCCGGGTACATGTCCCAAGGGGATATATCTGCCCGCCCCCCGCAAAAGAACATATTGCGAACCTAGAACAAATAGGGTACGTTCAGTTCCATCGGATCGATCCTGATTCCGGTCCGCCGCAGGGGCAGCAGGCCAGCCAGCTTGTTTGTCCGGCTGGCGAATCCCGTTCATAAGGAGCACCACTATGGCCCCCGCCGCCCTGCGTATCGTTGAAGGATCATCCATGGACAAGACCAAGGCCCTGTCGGCCGCGCTCTCCCAGATCGAGCGCCAGTTCGGCAAGGGCTCCGTCATGAAGCTCGGCAAGAACGACCGGTCGATGGATATCGAGACGATTTCCTCGGGCTCGCTCGGGCTGGATATCGCGCTGGGTGTCGGCGGCCTGCCGAAGGGGCGGGTGGTCGAGATTTACGGTCCGGAATCCTCCGGCAAGACCACGCTGGCGCTGCACACGGTGGCCGAGGCCCAGAAGAAAGGCGGCATTTGCGCCTTCATCGACGCTGAACACGCGCTCGATCCCGTCTATGCCCGCAAGCTCGGCGTCAATGTCGATGAACTTCTGATCTCGCAGCCGGATCATGGCGAACAGGCGCTGGAAATCGCCGACACGCTGGTGCGCTCCGGCGCGGTCGATGTGCTGGTTGTGGACTCGGTGGCGGCGCTGGTGCCGCGCGCCGAACTCGAAGGCGAGATGGGCGACAGCCTTCCCGGCCTGCAGGCACGGCTGATGAGCCAGGCGCTGCGCAAGCTCACCGCCTCGATCAACAAGTCCCACACCATGGTGATCTTCATCAACCAGATCCGCATGAAGATCGGTGTGATGTACGGCTCGCCGGAAACCACCACTGGCGGTAACGCTTTGAAGTTCTACGCGTCCGTGCGCCTCGACATTCGCCGCATCGGCCAGATCAAGGAACGCGACGAAGTGATCGGCAACTCGACCCGCGTCAAGGTGGTGAAGAACAAGCTGGCGCCTCCGTTCAAGCAGGTCGAGTTCGACATCATGTACGGCGAGGGCGTCTCGAAGCTGGGCGAAATTCTCGATCTCGGCGTGAAAGCAGGAATCGTCGAGAAGTCCGGCGCATGGTTTTCCTATGACAGCGTACGCCTCGGTCAAGGCCGCGAGAATTCCAAGACCTTCCTGAAGGCCAATCCTGAGGTGACGGCGAAGATTGAAGCCTTGATCCGCCAGAATTCCGGCCTGATCGCCGAGCAGATCCTCGCAGGCTCGCCGGAGCGCGATGCCGACGGCGAGGAGCCGGCGGACGACTAATCATTTTCTGGCTCGGGCTTAATCGCCCGGGTTCAGGTGCGATCCGAGAAGACGGGAATCCTTTTCGGGCATCCATCGTACCTTCGGAAAGCAAACGGGCGTTGTGGATGTTGAGTTGCCGACATCCCCAGCGCCCGATTTGTTTTTGAAGAGCGGGGCGGCAGCGTTTCTTTCCGCGTCGTCCCGGCCAGGCGTAGCGCGAGCCGGGACCCATAACCCCTGCACTCGTTTGGCGCGTTGCGCGCTCGACACATGAACCACAGTCTAGGGATTATGGGTCCCCGCTTTCGCGGGGACGATGACTTGGAAGCTCCGAGCGCGTTACTCCGCCGCCTGTGCGTAATCCGCCACCGGCGGGCAGGAGCAGACCAGATTGCGGTCGCCATGGACGTTGTCGACGCGTCCCACCGGTGACCAGTACTTGTCACTGCGCGAGGTGCCAGCTGGAAAGCAGCCTTCCGCGCGGGAATAGGGCCGCTGCCAGTGATCCTCGGCGATGTCGTGCACCGTGTGCGGCGCATGCCGCAGCGGCGACGCTTCGATCGGCCATCGTCCGGCCTCGACCTCGGCGATCTCGCGGCGGATCGCGATCATGGCATCACAGAAACGATCCAGTTCCGCCTTCGATTCGGATTCGGTCGGTTCGATCATCAGCGTGCCGGGCACCGGGAAGCTCATGGTTGGCGCGTGGAAGCCGTAGTCGATCAGGCGTTTGGCGATGTCATCCACGGTGACGCCGGAGCCGGTCTTCAGGCCGCGCGGATCGACGATGCACTCATGCGCGACGCGTCCCTTGGCGTTCCGGTACAGCACCGGGAAATGAGGATCGAGCCGTTTGGCGATGTAGTTCGCATTCAGGATCGCGACTTCCGTGGCGCGGGTCAGGCCTTCGCCGCCCATCATCAGGATGTAGATGTAGGAAATGACGAGGATCGACGCCGAGCCGTAAGGAGCCGCCGACACGGGACCGACCGCAGTTTCCCTGTCGCTTGTGATATTGGCGGGAAGAAACGGCGCGAGGTGTTTCTTCACGCCGATCGGGCCCATGCCGGGACCGCCGCCGCCGTGTGGAATGCAGAAGGTCTTGTGCAGGTTGAGATGGCTGACATCCGCGCCGTAGTCGCCGGGCCGCGCGAGCCCGACCTGCGCGTTGAGATTGGCGCCATCGAGATAGACCTGTCCGCCGTGGCTGTGGACGATGTCGCAGATCTCGCGGATGTGCTCCTCGAACACGCCGTGGGTCGAGGGATAGGTGATCATCACCGCAGCGAGATCGTTCGCGTGCTGCGCAGCTTTCTTGCGCAGGTCTTCCACATCGACATCGCCGCGCGCATCGCAGGCGACAACAACGACATCCATACCGACCATGCTGGCGGAGGCCGGATTGGTGCCGTGAGCGGAAGAGGGGATCAGGCACACCTTGCGGTGCGGCTCGCGGCGCGAGGCATGATAGGCGCGGATCGCCAGCAGTCCGGCATACTCGCCCTGCGCGCCGGAATTCGGCTGCAGGGACACCGCGTCGTAACCGGTGATATCGGCGAGCCATTTCTCGAGCGTGGCGAACATGGCGTGATAGCCCGCCGCCTGCGCCGATGGCGCGAACGGATGCAGAGCGCCGAACTCCGGCCAGGTCACCGGGATCATTTCGGTGGTGGCGTTGAGCTTCATGGTGCAGGAGCCGAGCGGGATCATGGCGCGGTCGAGCGCGAGATCGCGGTCGGACAGCTTGCGCATGTAGCGCAGCAGTTCTGTTTCCGAGCGGTGCTCGTGGAACACCGGATGGGTCAGAAACTTGCTGGTGCGCACAAGAGCAGGCGGCAGCGCGTCGCGCGCCTCCTTCTCGATGTCCGCATAGACAAGGTTGCCGCCGAAGGTCCGCCACACACTCTCGACCACCGCAGGCGTCGTGGTCTCGTCCAGCGCGATGCTGACGGTGGTCTCGTTGAGCCGCAGATTGATGTTCTCATGAGCAGAATGCGAGATGATGGCCTGCCGCTGACCATTGATCGCCACTGTGACCGTATCGAAATAGGCGTCATTCAACGGCGCAAAGCCGAGCTTGCGTAGGCCTGCCGTCAGAACCGTTGCGCGCCGGTGCACGGTGCGAGCGATGTGCGTCAGCCCCTCAGGGCCGTGATAGACCGCATACATCGAGGCGATCACCGCGAGCAGCACCTGCGCGGTGCAGATGTTCGAGGTCGCCTTTTCGCGGCGGATGTGCTGCTCGCGCGTCTGCAGCGCAAGGCGATAGGCGGGCGCCCCGCGTGAATCCACCGAGAGGCCGACGATGCGGCCGGGCAGGGAGCGCTTCAGCGCATCCCTCACCGCCATATAGGCCGCGTGCGGTCCGCCGTAGCCCATCGGCACGCCGAAGCGCTGGGTCGAGCCAATGGCGATGTCCGCGCCGAGATCGCCGGGCGAGGCCACAAGCGTCAGCGCCAGCGGATCGGCGGCGACGGCGGCGATGGCGCCTTTCGCCTTCAATGCCGTGATGGCCGCGCGCGGATCGAACAGTCCGCCATGCGTGCCGGGATACTGGAACAGCGCGCCGAACACGTCGGCCTTGTCGAGGTCGCGCGCCGGATCGCCGACAATCAATGACCAGCCGAGCGGCTCGGCGCGGGTGCGCAGCACCGCCAGCGTTTGCGGATGCACTTCATGATCGACGAAGAACGCCTTAGTCTTCACCGAGGACGAGCGCTCGGCGAGCGCCATGGCTTCCGCCGCCGCGGTGCCTTCATCGAGCAGCGACGCGTTGGCGATGTCGAGTCCGGTGAGATCGCAGATCATGGTCTGGAAATTGAATAGCGCCTCGAGCCGCCCCTGGCTGATCTCGGGCTGATACGGCGTGTAGGCGGTGTACCAGGCCGGATTCTCGAGGATGTTGCGCTGGATCACCGCGGGCAGGATCGTGCCCGAGTAGCCTTGGCCGATCAGTGAGGTGAACACCTGATTGCGACCGGCAATGCTGCGCATATGCGCGATCGCGTCAGTTTCGCTAAGCGCCTTGCCGAGATCCAGCGGCGCCTTCAGCCGGATCGAAGCCGGCAGCGTCTCGCTCATCAGAACCTGAAGGCTCGATGCACCGACGGTCGAGAGCATGCTCTCGATGTCGCGCGGCGAGGGGCCGATATGCCGGCGCACGAAATCGACAGCGGGTTCGGCAGGTTTGCGATGCGCGGTCATGTGAAACTCCTCAGGAACAGAGATTTGAGTTCGTCATTGCGAGAAGCGCCAGCGACGAAGCAATCCACCCCTTGGCAACCGAAGACTGGATTGCTTCGCTTCGCTCGCAATGACGATGTGTCTTTCATCGAACGTTTGTCCTGCAGCCTTAAGCAGTGTGGGCCTTGTAGGCAGCTTCATCCATCAGTCCGTCGAGGTCGCTCTTGTTGGCGATGCGTAGCTTGAAAAACCATGCGGCCTTGCCGGGATCGGAGTTCACCAGCGCTGGATCGGCGGCGACGGCGTCGTTGACCTCCAGCACTTCCCCCGCGATCGGCGCGTAGACATCCGATGCAGCCTTGACGCTTTCGACCACGGCGGCGGCCTCCGCCTTCTTCAGCGTGCGGCCGACCTTCGGCAGCTCGACGAACACCACGTCGCCGAGCTGGGTCTGCGCGTAGTCGGTGATGCCGATGGTGGCGACGTCGCCGTCGATCTGGAGCCATTCGTGATCGGAGGTAAACAGCGTGGTCATGATGTCCTCAGCATTTGCGGTGTTGATGGTGTTATCGTTTGTAACCATTGGGCACGAACGGCATCGTAGAAACGCGCAGCGGCAGGCGTTGCCCACGCACGTCGGCGAAGACGAGGGTGCCTTCGGTGGAAAGGGATGTCGGCAGATAACCCATGGCGACGGGTGCATTCAGCGTCGGTCCGAAGCCGCCGGAGGTAACGGTGC
This sequence comes from Afipia birgiae 34632, assembly GCF_000308295.2. Lineage (GTDB taxonomy): Bacteria > Pseudomonadota > Alphaproteobacteria > Rhizobiales > Xanthobacteraceae > Afipia > Afipia birgiae. The sequence goes on along the minus strand of NZ_HG326654.1, from coordinate 212,900 downwards.
CGATTTTTTCGGATGAGGTTTCGCTGGCGTAGAGGGCCGCATGTTCACGCACCGGCGCACGGCCTTCTGCACGCAAACCGACACGGCGGCGCGATGCGCCGGTTTCGAACTGTTTCAGGATGATGTCGGCGCCGGGAAAGCCTCCCGCGCGTGCGCCGCCAATGCGGCGGCTCTTTTGCACCGACCATTCCAGCGCACCCTCGACGGGCGTGGTCGTGGTGTCGATGTCGTGACCGTACAGACAGAGGCCAGCCTCTAACCGCAGGCTGTCGCGCGCTCCAAGGCCGATCGGAAGCACGGCGGGATCGGCGAGCAGCGCGGTTGCGAAACGCTTGATGTCTTTTGCAGGAACTGAAATCTCGAACCCGTCCTCGCCGGTGTAACCGGAGCGCGAGACGAAGCAGTCGATGGCTTGACCAGAGATTTGCACCGTGTGCGGTCCGGCATCCATGAACTTCATCGCGGCGACTGTCGGCGCATGCTTCGCCAGCACCTCGACAGCCTTCGGTCCCTGCAGCGCGATCAGCGCGCGATCCGGCAGCGGCTCGATGATGCAGACGTCGGAGAGATGCTGACGAAGATGCGTTTCATCCTCAGTCTTGCAGGCGGCGTTGACCACCAGGAACAGGTGATCGCCGAAGTTCGCAACCATCAGATCGTCGAGAATGCCGCCGGCGTCATTGGTGAACTGCGCATAGCGCTGGCGGCCGGGCGCAACGGCGAGGATATCCTGTGGCACCAGACGTTCCAGCGCGCGGACGGCGTCCTCGACCTTGCCGGACTTTGCCGTGAGAGCGATCTGGCCCATGTGGGAGACATCGAACAGGCCGGCGGAGGCGCGGGTGTGGAGATGTTCCTTCAGCACGCCGGCGGCGTATTGCACCGGCATCTCATAGCCGGCGAACGGCACGATCTTGCCGCCGCGCGCCACATGCAGGTCATGCAGCGGAACGCGCTTCAGCGCATTGTCAGCAGCGGAGGATGGATGTCGTTCGGCGGCTTGCATGGTCGGGCTCCTGACAGATTCGGGACCAGTTCCCGAAATCATGTCGAAGCCCCATCTGTCGCTGCGCCTGAGAGTATTATCCCGTCGGCGGATGCCGCGCCGGAAGCTCCGGCCGCACCTCTTTCCAGATTTCAGTCAGTCACACGGTCCGTTTGCCTGAGAGTTTCCGGGGCGGTTGCTCCTTCGGCGCCGGCATAAAACCGGTCTCTCCCGACGTGACTTATCAGCTTAACATATAGCTCACTTAAGGCAGGAAAACACGCCTTTCGAGGCCCTGTCAACGCAACTGCGAGATTATCAACGGGCTTCGCGGCGCGCTTGGGACTGCTTGCAAGCCGCTGATCTGGTGCACACTTTCTGGACATTGCAGGCCCGTTCCGTCTAGAAACGGGGCGGGACAAACTGCGCTGCACGCGTCATTGAAGGCGGGCGGCGCACCAAGGCGTTTTCGGGCGGAACGGCGAGCGTTTCGCGCCATGAGAATGCGTCAGAACATCGAGAGCGTTTTCGAGCGAAGTGGGTACCGGTTCGCGTGAAGAGAACGCGTCAAACATAGAGCTTTTGGGCGCGATTGGACGATTATGAGCGGCGTTAACGAGATCAGGTCGGCGTATCTGAATTATTTCGCGAAAAACGGCCACGATATCGTGCCGTCTTCGCCGCTGGTTCCGCGCAACGACCCGACATTGATGTTCACCAATGCGGGCATGGTGCAATTCAAGAACGTGTTCACGGGTCTTGAGAAGCGGCCCTATCAGCGCGCGACCTCATCGCAGAAGTGCGTTCGCGCCGGCGGCAAGCACAATGACCTCGATAATGTCGGCTACACCGCGCGGCATCACACCTTTTTCGAGATGCTCGGGAACTTCTCGTTCGGCGACTATTTCAAGGAGCGCGCCATCGAGCTTGCCTGGAATTTAATCACCAAGGAGTACGGGCTCCCCAAGGACAAGCTGCTGGTCACGGTCTATTCCGAGGACGAGGACGCTGCGAAACTCTGGAAAAAGATCGCAGGTCTGCCTGAATCGAAAATCATCCGGATCGCGACGTCGGACAATTTCTGGCAGATGGGCGACACCGGCCCCTGCGGCCCGTGCTCCGAAATCTTCTTCGACCACGGCGACAAGATCTGGGGCGGCCCTCCCGGTTCGCCCGAGGAAGACGGCGACCGCTTCATCGAGATCTGGAATCTCGTGTTCATGCAGTTCGACCAGATCGCGCCCGGCAACCGCGTCGCGCTGCCGAAGCCGTCGATCGATACCGGCATGGGTCTGGAGCGCATCGCCGCCGTGCTTCAGGGCAAGCATGACAACTACGACATCGATCTGTTCGTTGCGCTGATCCGCGCCATCGCCGAGTTGACCGGGGCTGATCCGCAGGGCGAACAAAAGGCGTCGCTGCGCGTGATCGCGGACCATCTGCGCGCGTCGTCGTTCCTGATTTCCGACGGCGTGCTGCCGTCGAACGAAGGCCGCGGCTATGTGCTGCGCCGGATCATGCGCCGCGCGATGCGCCACGGGCAGTTGCTCGGAGCCAAAGAGCCGCTGATGTATCGCCTCGTCTGGGCGCTGGTGCGCGAGATGGGTCAGGCCTATCCCGAACTGGTTCGGGCCGAGAACCTGATCGAGGAAACGCTGAAGCTCGAGGAAACCCGTTTCCGCAAGACGCTGGATCGCGGCCTCACGATTCTGGACGAGAAAAGCGCGTCGCTGAAGAAGGGCGACATGTTCGACGGCGAGACCGCGTTCACGCTGTACGACACCTACGGCTTTCCGCTCGATCTCACGCAGGACGCGCTGCGCAACCGCGGCATCGGCGTCGATATCGCTTCGTTCACCGACGCGATGGAGCAGCAGCGCAAGAAGGCGCGCGCGGCCTGGGCCGGGTCGGGCGACACCGCAACCGAAAACGTCTGGTTTCCGCTGCGCGAGAAACTCGGCGCGACTGAGTTCCTGGGCTACGACACCGAAATCGCCGAAGGCGTCGTCACCGCGCTGGTGAAGGACGGCAAGGAAATCGACAGCGCCAAGACTGGCGACAGCGTTGCGATCGTGATGAACCAGACGCCGTTCTACGCCGAATCCGGCGGTCAGGTCGGCGACACCGGCATCCTTAGCGGCGATGGCGTGCGTGTGCGCGTCACCGACACGCAGAAGAAGGCGGGCGATCTTTACGTGCATCTCGGCGCCGTCGAGCAGGGCACGGTGAAGCTCGGCGTGCCGCTGCAGCTCGAAGTCGATCACGCGCGGCGCACGTCGATCCGCGCCAATCACTCCGCGACGCACCTTCTGCATGAGGCGCTGCGGCAGGTGCTGGGCGATCACATCGCGCAACGCGGCTCCCTAGTTGCTCCTGAGCGGCTGCGCTTCGACTTCGCCCACAACAAGCCGATCACGGCGGACGAACTGCGCCGCATCGAAGACATCGCCAACGATGTCGTGCTGGAGAACGGCGAAGTCCTCACCCGCTCGATGGCGGTGGACGATGCGCGGGATTCCGGCGCACGGGCGCTGTTCGGTGAAAAATACGGCGACGAGGTCCGCGTGGTGTCGATGGGCGCGGGGCAGGGCAATGCGCTCGGCTGGTCGGTCGAACTGTGCGGCGGCACCCATGTGCGTCGTACCGGCGACATTGGTTTGATCTCCATCAGTGGCGAAAGCGCGGTGGCCTCCGGCGTCCGGCGCATCGAGGCGCTGACCGGAAACAATGCGCGTCACGCGGTGAACGCGACCATTCACACCGCGAAGGCGGCAGCGGCGGAACTGAAAACCACGCTGGACGATTTGCCGGCGCGTATCGCCGCACTCGTCGAAGAACGCAAGAAGCTGGAAAACGCGCTGTCGGATGCACGCAAGAAGCTCGCCATGGGTGGCACGAGCGTATCCGGCTCTCATCGCGGTGAGGATGCGTTCATCGAAGTTAGCGGCGTCAAGCTGATGGCGAAGCGCGTTTCCGGTATCGAGATGAAAGATCTCAAGAGCCTTGCCGACGACGGCAAGAAGCAGATCGGCTCCGGCGTTGTCGCGATCATCAATGTCGGCGAAGACGGCAAGGCGGGCGCGGTGGTCGGGGTCACGGCTGACCTGACCTCGCGCTTCAGCGCGGTTGATCTGGTGAAGATCGCGTCGGAAGCCTTGGGCGGCAAGGGCGGCGGCGGCCGTCCCGACATGGCGCAGGCCGGCGGTCCCGACGGCGCGAAGGCCGATGCAGCCTTGAAGGCCATCGAAGCCGCGATGGGCGCCTAGCGCGACGCAGCGATGCTCTCGATGCGGTTGGTCCAGATACCGAGACCGGATCGCTGCGGTGTGGCCTTGAACTCCTCCGGCGTATCGATGCCGGTGGAGGAGTCACCTTTCTGATAAGGGCCGGCGAGGATCACGACGGCGGAAGCGCCACGCATCCGTACCAGGAAACGGTCCGGCCATCCCCACAGCAGCCACGCGTAGTTCTGCGGTATCAGCAGGAGAGTGCCCGCGCAGGATGACGGGACATAGCCCGCCCAGCCGATGGCGAGATAGTGCTTGAGACACCGGATTTCCTGCTGGTTCGACATCGTCGGAATCTGCGGCAGCTGCTGGCGCATCGCCGTGATCGGATGATCGCCGCCATATACCATGAGGAGCTTCAGGCGATCGGGCGGCAATTGTTTCAGGCGCGCAGCGAGCTTGTCGCCTTCAGCGGGATCGTTGCTCTTGATGTGGATCAGAAAGCGACGGTCAGGAAACGCGGTCAGCACCTCGTCGAGGGTTGGCATCAGCCCTACGCCTTTGCCGCGCAGGGGAAAGGTCTTGCCGCCGTCTGCGGTGTAACCATAGCCGATATCGAGGCGCTTTAAATCCGCGAGCTTGTGTTCGCGGGTGACGCCCTTGCCGTCGGTGCGGCAATCGAGAGTCCAGTCGTGAAAGACGGCGAAGTGGCCGTCGGTGGTGGGATGAATATCGAACTCGACGATGTCCGCTCCGGCCTCGAAGGCGGCCTTCATCGAGGGCAGGGTGTTTTCGATGAAATCGTGCGTGGGCGGCCGGATCATGGTCGCCGTGCAGTCATCGGCGGTTTGCGTGTAGGCGGGATAGGTCTGGTGGACGCCGCGATGCGCGAGCAGGAACGGCCTACCCGTCGGCGTGAATGTGAGCCAGCTTGCGTTGAAGAGATAGATGGCGGCGAGGAGAAGAAGAACGGCGAGAATGATGCGGCGGCGCATGAGGCATTCCTGAGGAAGGACTCACTCTGCTGCCAAACACGACAAAACGAAGGCGCGGTGTTTGCTGCGCCTTCGCGCCGCACCGGAAGTCGGTCCTAGCGCAGAAACACGTAGTCCGCTGAACAGGACACGCTCTGATACGCGCCTGCTTGTCGCAAGTGCCTTGCGGCTAGCCGCCAAGGGTGTTGATTCTCTGCACGGTCGTGCGCGTGCATCCCCGGGAATTCAGTGCGACATGAAGACCGGAACGGTCATCGTGGACAGGATGCCCCGCGTCGCGCCGCCGAGCACGAATTCGCGCAGACGCGAATGCCCATAGCCGCCCATCACGATCATGTCTGCCGAGCAATCCGCTGCGTACGACAGGATTGAATCGGTGACATCGATTTGGGACTCCGAGATGGTTTTGACCTCGGCCTTGATGCCGTGATGCTCAAGATGTCCTGCGATCTCGGCGCCGTGAATTGCGCGCTTCGGATATCTGGCTCTCTCGTTGACGACGACCACAATTTCAACGGTTTCCGCCTTTCTCAGGAACGGTAGCGCATCGTTGATGGCGCGGGCGGCTGCGGCGCCTCCATCCCAGCAGCACAGCACGTGACCGAGCTTCAGCCCGGCTTTCTGGATGTAGGGCACGATCATCACAGGCCGTCCGGAGCTGAACAGGGCGGCTTCGATCAGAAGATCGTTGTTTGCGCCATTCGCCCCGGACTGCTGAAGAACGCTGAGATCGAAACGCCGCGCCATCGTCGCAAAGGCTTCGCCCGGACTGAGACCGCCTTGGGTTACAAGATGGTGCTCGGTCGAGATATGACGTCGTTGTGCCGCCATCTCAAATCGTTCGACCGCCGCGCGGGCAGACTTTTCACTGGCGGCCAATATTTCTGCGAGCGCTTCAGAGGGCAAGCCCGGCATCATGAAGCCCGGCATGTTCACCAGGTCGCCGAAAGCAATGCAAGCAAGGTGCGCGTCGAATGCCTCGGCGACTGTGACGGCATAATCAAGAGCGGGATCATGCGGCTTGTCGCTCTCGACCTTGAGAAGAATGTCCCTGATCATGGCGAGTCCCTCGCAACAGCGCGGACGGAATGCCGGAATTGACACGGATCAAACGGGAGACAAATCGAAGTCCGCTCAGTTCATGATATCTTCTCTCGCACCTCGTTTTTCAATGGCCTCACATCGCTTGGTTGCTGCGGCGATGAGTAGCGAAGGATGCACTTGCATCAATCTATTTCATGCAGCAAGATGCGGCATGCATCACAATACTCCTTTGATTTCAACGGTTGTCGTCGGCCTCGTATTGGCTTTCATACTCGGCGCGCTGGCCCAGCGGGTCCGTATCTCACCCCTTGTCGGCTATCTTCTCGCGGGCGTCGTCATGGGCCCGTTCACGCCCGGTTATGTGGCGGATCAGAAAATCGCCCACGAACTCGCCGAGATCGGCATCATCCTTCTGATGTTCGGCGTCGGCCTGCATTTCTCGCTGAAGGACCTGCTGTCGGTGCGCGCCATCGCGGTACCCGGCGCGGTGGTGCAGATCGCCGTGGCAACGCTGCTCGGCATGGGCCTTGGCTGGACGCTCGGCTGGCCGGTGGGCGGCGGGCTGGTATTCGGGCTCGCGCTGTCGGTTGCCAGTACGGTCGTGCTGCTGCGCGCATTGCAGGAGCGACGGCTGGTCGATACCGAACGCGGCCGGATCGCGGTCGGCTGGCTGATCGTCGAAGACCTCGCCATGGTGCTGACGCTGGTATTGCTGCCGGCGCTCGCGGGAATACTGAAAGGCGAGGGCGCCAACGGTCTCAGCGCCTATGCAATGGCGCAGCCGGTCCTCATTACGCTCGGCAAGGTCGCGGCATTCGTCATCTTCATGCTGGTGGTCGGCCGCCGCGTGATTCCGTGGATCCTGCATTACGTTGCGCATACCGGCTCGCGCGAACTGTTCCGGCTCGCGGTGTTTGCGATTTCGCTCGGCGTCGCCTTTGGCGCGGCGATCCTGTTCGATGTCTCGTTCGCGCTCGGCGCATTCTTCGCTGGCATGATCCTGAGCGAATCCGAACTCAGCCAGCGCGCGGCGAACGAAACCCTGCCGCTGCGCGATGCGTTTGCCGTGCTGTTCTTCGTGTCGGTGGGCATGCTGGTCGATCCGGCCATCATCACGCGCGAACCGCTGCCGCTGCTCGCGACCGTTTTCATTATTATCTTCGGAAAGTCCGTTGCGGCGTTCGGCATCGTGCGCATGTTCGGACATCCCACATCGACGGCGCTGACGATTTCGGCGAGTCTCGCCCAGATCGGCGAATTCTCTTTCATTCTCGTCAGTCTTGGCGTCAGCCTTGCGCTGCTGCCGGATCGCGGCCGCGATCTGGTTCTGGCCGGCGCGATCATTTCGATCATGCTGAACCCGCTGTTCTTCGCGCTGCTCGATCGCTATGAGGCGAAGAAGAAAGAAGCCGAAGATGCGGCGGCGGCAGCACAGTCCGCGCAGGATACCGCTGCGGCGGCCGTCGCGGAAGCGGCAAAGAAGAAGCCGTCCCGCATAGAGTTGCCGGTGTCGGCGCTCACCGGTCATGTCGTGCTGGTCGGGTACGGGCGCGTGGGAAGTGTCGTCGGCAAGTCCTTGCAGCAAGGAGGCGTGCCATTTCTCGTCATCGAGGATGATCCGGGCTGCCTCGAAAGGCTCACTGAGGCCGGGATCGAGAAGATCACGGGCAATGCGGCTGCGCCGGGAATGCTGGTCGCGGCAAATCTGGAAGCGGCACGCGGGCTTATCGTCGCGATTCCCGATGCGTTCGAAGGCGGGCAGATCGTCGCCAAGGCTCGGGCAATCAGCTTAACGCTGCCGATTATCGCGCGCGCACACTCGGAAGAGGAAATCGCGCATCTCAAGCATCACGGCGCGAACTCCGTGATCATGGGAGAACAGGAAATCGCCAAGGCCATGATCGCGCAGATCGGTGGTGCGGGTCTACCATAGGCGGAAATGTTGAGTTCCATTCAACTGTGGCGGGAATGTAACGGCCTTGGCGGGGAATCCCCGTATAAGGAACCGGATTGTCGAGCAGTTCGGCAAGCATGCCTTGGGGGTTGTTTTGAAGCGAATGTTTTTGGTGGCGGGTCTGATGTCCGTCGCTCCTTTTTCCCCCATCGTCGCCGCAGATCTTGCTCCGCGCATTTTTACCAAAGCACCTCCAGCGCCTGACAATTGGTCGGGCGGCTACGTCGGACTGAGCGGCGGCTTCGGAACGGGCAATTCCAAGCAGACCGATCCCGGTCGTGGCCCGCTCGTGCCCGGCGGAGGAGGAGGAGGTCCTCCACCTGGCGACGGCAGCTACGCGGTCAATGGCGGTCTGATTGGCGGCACAATCGGTTACAACTGGCAGATCGCGCGCTGGGTTTACGGCTTTGAGGGCGATTATTCCTGGGCTGACATCAGCGGCCGTTCCGATCAGTGCGGATTATCGGCAAACAATGCTCATGCTTGCGGCACCAAGCTGAGTTCGCTCGGCACCTTGCGCGGGCGAGTCGGTTACGCCGTCGGAGCGGCGGGCAATTGGCTGCTCTTTGCGACCGGCGGTCTTGCGGTTGGCGAGGTGCGTGGCTGGGATGTTCTGACGCCGGCATCCGGCAGCGAACTTCGACCGGGATGGACGGTGGGAGCCGGCGTGGAAACGAAGTTCGCGCCGAACTGGTCCGCGAAGGTCGAGTATCTGTACGTCGATCTCGGTAAGTCGGCGTTGTTCGACATTTTGCCGTCGACGCCGGAAACCGTCAGCTTCAACGCGAACATCGTCAGGGCGGGCATCAACTACAAGCTACCTGTGGGCAAGATACCCACGGGCAGCTTCTCCCCTGAACCTGCTCGTAACTGGAGCGGACTTTACATCGGCGGTCACGTCGGGGGCAGTTCGGCAGGCTCCAACTGGGCTTTTCAGCGAGATGACTGGTGGATAATCCGCCGTGGAACGGGAGGCATCCCCTTCGCCAGACAGACGTCCGTGCTGGGGGGCGTGCAGGCAGGATACAATTTTCAGCTTGGATCGATCGTGACCGGCATCGAAGGCACGTGGTCAGGGCTGAATCACAAGACGACGATTGCCAGTCCTTATTATCCTGACACCGATACAGAGACGGCAAAGATCAGCAATATCTTCACGATCGCGGGTCGCCTTGGCGTCACCTGGGACCGTGTCTTGTTCTACGCCAAGGGGGGCTGGGCAGGTGGCGAGGTTGGATTGTCTGCGGCGTCAACGTCCGGTGGTCCTTCCGCATGGAATCCCGGCAGCAAGTTCAGGAGCGGCGTGATCGTCGGCGCGGGCTTCGAATACATGCTGACGCAGAATCTCATCCTTGGCATCGAGTACAATCACATCGACCTCGGACGAGCTAATTACACCGCCTACAATACCGGCGCGGACACAACTCTCACATCGGTCGACGACAAGACCAAGCTGGATACCGTTGTCGGCCGCTTGAGCTACAAGTTCGATTCGTTAGGCGCGGTTGCCAGCCGGTAGATTGTCCGGTCTCAAAAAATTGGCGGTTGACCCAAGCTCAAAATGAGAAAGGCGCGGAGAAATCCGCGCCTTTGATGTTTGCGAGGTGCGGTCCGCAATCACGCTGCGAGATGCTTTTCGCATGACGCAATAAGGTTGCGAATCTCAGCCGTGATCGGCGCTGGCCGGTGCGTGGATTGATCGGTGTTGACCCAGACCACTTCGCCTATCGCCATCAGCTGCGTGCTGTCCTTGAGGAAGATTGCCGTCTCAAAGGTCATGCTCGAACTGCCGATCCGCGCGACACGGGCGCCGACCTCGATCTCCGCATCGAAACGGATCGGCGCCTTGTATTCCACGACAGACTTGACGACGTGGAAGTCCATGCCGGTCTTCTTGGCATCCGCATACTGGTCGTAGCCGAGCGCGCGGAAATATTCGGTGATCGTAGTGTCGTAGAAGGTCAGATAGTGGGCGTTGAACACCACGCCCTGGCCGTCGATCTCCGAATAGCGGATCCGGAAGGGATGGAAGAAGCTGAATTGGTCTCGCGTCATGCCCGGCGTTCCGTTTCTTTTTGAAGTTCACAAGCAAACGGCGCAGACATCGTCTGCGCCGTTGAACGTATGAATTTTAGCTTGCTGCGCCTCAGGCGGCCATCGCCTTGGTGAGGTTTTCCGCCACCTTGTCGAGGAAGCCGGTGGTGGACAGCCAGCGCTGATCCGCGCCGACCAGCAGCGCCAGATCCTTGGTCATGAAACCGCTTTCGACGGTATCGACGCAGACCTTCTCCAGCGTCTTGGCGAATTTCGCCAGTTCCGCGTTATTGTCGAGCTTGGCGCGGTGGGCGAGGCCTTGCGTCCAGGCGAAGATCGACGCGATCGAGTTGGTCGAGGTTTCCTTGCCCTTCTGGTGCTCGCGGTAGTGGCGGGTCACGGTACCGTGGGCGGCTTCGGCTTCGACGACCTTACCGTCCGGCGTCAGCAGCACAGAGGTCATGAGGCCCAGCGAGCCGTAGCCCTGCGCGACGGTGTCGGACTGCACGTCGCCGTCGTAGTTCTTGCAGGCCCAGACGTAGCCACCGGACCACTTCAGCGCCGAAGCGACCATGTCGTCGATCAGACGATGTTCGTAGGTGAGGCCCTTGGCTTCGAAGTCCTTCTTGAACTCGGTGTCGTAGATCTCCTGGAAGATATCCTTGAAGCGTCCGTCGTAGACCTTGAGGATGGTGTTCTTGGTCGACAGGTACACCGGATAGCCGCGCGACAGACCGTAGTTCATCGAGGCGCGTGCAAAATCGCGAATGGAATCGTCGAGGTTGTACATACCCATGGCGACGCCGGAGTCTGGCGACTTGAACACTTCCTTCTCGATGACCGTGCCGTCTTCGCCGACGAATTTCATCGTCAGCGTGCCCTTGCCGGGAAACTTGAAGTCGGTTGCGCGATACTGGTCGCCGAAAGCGTGGCGGCCAATGATGATCGGCTTGGTCCAGCCGGGAACCAGACGCGGCACGTTCTTGCAGATGATCGGTTCGCGGAAAATCACGCCGCCGAGGATGTTGCGGATGGTGCCGTTCGGCGATTTCCACATTTCCTTGAGGCCGAATTCCTTCACGCGCGCTTCGTCCGGCGTGATGGTGGCGCACTTGACGCCGACGCCGTGCTTCTTGATCGCGTTGGCCGCGTCGATCGTGACCTGATCGTTGGTCTTGTCGCGGTACTCCATCCCAAGGTCGTAGTATTCGAGATTCACATCAAGGAACGGGTTGATCAGCTTGTCCTTGATGTACTGCCAGATGATCCGGGTCATCTCGTCGCCATCGAGTTCGACGACGGGGTTGGTCACCTTGATTTTTGCCATGGGGGATCGGGCCTTAACATTGGGGGCGGAGAGGGCGAGAGAAACCGCAACCGGTTCCGTAGCGAGGCTATAGCACCCGCCTTCGCGGGCTGGAAGGCAACGCACCTGAGACTTTCTGGCATGCCCGCCTGGATTTGCTCTGACGAACAAATCTGGAGCCGTTTCACGACAAATACTTGGGCATCTGCCCGCTCGCCGGAAACCGCTCAGAGGCGAAAGTGCCCGGCACTTCCGGGCTGCCCGATTCGGGGGACGGCGACTCTCCCGCAGTACTGTCTCGCGTGTCGCATGAGATTCAAACGATTCGCTAACCGCATTGATTTATAAGGGTAATTTCAGGGCGGTGCGCTGGAACTTGAATCAGTCTCTTCGGTTCTTGAATCAATTCCTTCACGGGTTGAATCAAAGCCTTCAGAAGGTGATTCAAAGCCTTCGCAGCCTGAATCCGCATGGTGATAGCTTGATTCAATTATCTTCATCGCCCGAATCCGAGTCCTGGGACTTTGGCTTGAAAGGCGGGCCGATGTCGCGGAGCGGAGCACGCTATTGGGCTCTTGCGCCCGGCGTGAAGGGTCCCGGCGGAGACTTGGTGATCAGTGCGGTGACAAGCAGCCCAGCGATCGCGAATCCGAAGGTCAGCCAGAAGGCGTCGATATAGGCGAGTACGTTTGCCTCACGTTGAACAACGCCGGCCAGCGTTCCGACGCTGCGCGCGGGGGCCGTTGCGGCGCCATGGCCGGCGAAATAGCCCGACAGGTGAGCGAGAAAGCGCTGCACTTGATCCGTGGCGTGGGTGACGTGCTGCCCGAGGAGGTTGGAGTGGATCTGTTCGCGCACCCGCAGCCACGTGCCCATCAGCGCGATACCGAACTCCGCGCCGCCCAGCCGCATGATCTGGATGTAGGCGGCGAATGCCGTCGCCCGGGTCGGATCGGAATTGGAGAGCGCGATGATGATGATCGGGAAAAGCGTGAATGTCTGGCCGACTGATTGCAGCAGTACGATGGGAACGAAGTCGGCTAATCGCCAGGCGTGCGTGACCTGAATCCCGAGCAGGGCGGCAGCGGCGAAGGTGATCAGACCGATCACCAGCACGATCCTCACGTCGAATCGCCGCAGCAGCCAGATCGAGAGGGGGAACAGCACCGCCATGGGCAAAACGCCGTAGATCAGAAGCAGGCGGCCGGTCTGCTCGGGCCGAAGCTGCGCCACGGTGGAGAGGAAATTCGGCACCAGCGACGAATTCGAAAGACTGGTCAGGGTGTAGAGCAGGATCACGACCAGAGCGAAGCCGATATTGCGCGACAGCAGCACGTTCGCGTGGGCCCACGGATCCTGAACCAGCGCTTCGTTGATGAAAAACGCCACCACCAAAAAAACGCCGCAGCCGAGCAGCGCCACAACGGTTCCGGAATTGAGCCAGTCCAGCCGGTTGCCCTGATCGAGGCCGGCATAGACCATGGCAATGCCGGTTCCGAGCAGCAGCATGCCGCCCCAGTCCGCGGTTTCGAGCAGCTTCCGGTTGATCGGGTCGCGCGGGGCACCGAAGTAAACCAGTAACGCCATCAGCACTGCAATGATCGCGTCCTGCCAGTACAGCCACTGCCAGCCGAGGTGATCAACATAGAAGCCCACCAGCGCGGGACCGAAGTTGAGCGAAAAGCCGACGCGCAGAGCGTAGATCCCGATCGCCACCAGCCACCATTGCATCGGCAGGTTGCGGAAAATGATCAATAGCGTGGCCGGCACGAAGGTGCCGAGCAGCAGGCCGTGGAGGATGGTGAGTGCAAGAAGTGTCTGGTAATCGCGGACAAATGGCAGAATCAGCGAGATCAGAGCGAACACGAGACTCGGGATGCCGAGGATACGGCGCAGGCCAAACACCGTGGCCAGCCACGCCACCGCGGGCGCGATGAAAATCTGCGACGCGGTTGACGCCGTGCTCAGCCACGCCCCTTCATCGTAACTGAGCGAAAAGGCTCCCTTGAGATCGGGCAGCCCGATCGAGAACATCCGGCTGTCGATATTCGCCATCGACGAGCCGAGCAGCACGGCGATCACGGCGAGCAGCGGATAGTGAACGGCCTGGCCGACCGAGACCGGCCCGCTGGCGATGATTTTAGCTTCCGTCACCGGCTTTGGCTCCGGCATTCGAGGGGGCAACCGTGCCCTCGGTATTGATCCGCGTGACCGCCGACATGCCCGGCAACAGACGTTCGAGCAGCGGCTGGCCCTTGTCGAATTCGATCCGCAGCGGAATTCGTTGCGCGACCTTGGTGAAATTGCCGGTGGCGTTGTCGGGTGGCAGCAACGCGAACTGCGATCCGCTCGCCGGGGAGATGCGCGCGACGTGGCCGCGCAGCTTCTCGTCGGGGAAGGTATCGATGGTGATCTCGACCGGTTGGCCGGCCTTCACGCGGGTGAGTTGCGTCTCCTTGTAGTTCGCGATGACGTAGACGTTCGGGAGCGGAACAATGTTGAACAGGTTGCTGCCGATGTTGACGTAGTCTCCCGGCTGAACCTGCCGTGCCCCCACCACGCCGTCGAACGGCGCCACGATCCGGGTGTAGCCGAGCTTCAGGCGCGCGGCCTTCAGCGCCGCCTGAGCGGCGAGAACGTCGGCGGCGCGCTGCTTTTTCGTTCCGGCGAGAACGTCGAGCTGATGCCGCTGGGCGGCGATCGCCGCCCGGCTGGCGCGGACATCCGCCTCCGCCTTGGCAAGCGCCGCGGTCGCCTGTTCCAGCCTCTGGCGAGTGCCTGACGAACTCTGGATCAGCGACTGCTGGCGATCCAGCTCCTGTTGTGCCTCGACCTGGAAAGCTTCCGCTGAGGCGCGCTGGGCTTCGGATTGCGCGATGGTGGCGTATTGGAGCTCGACCTGATTGGCGAGATTGTCGAGGGCAGCCTGTGCGCCTGTCACGGCGGCTTCGGCCTGCGCGACCTGCGCTTCATAGTCCGCCGGATCGATCTCGACGAGCAGATCACCGGCCTTGACACGCTGATAGTCGCTCGCGGCGACCTTGATCACCTCGCCGGCGACGCGGCTGCTGAGCTGCGTCGTCTGGGCGCGAACGTAAGCGTCGTTCGTGGTCTGGGTCACGGCGTTGCCGACCCAGGCGTCCCAGCGCAGCGTCGCCAGTGTCACAAAGATCGCCGCGGCAATCAGGCACGCGATTGGGATCGCCAGCCGGCGCAGCATGGCACTCACAGGTGAGCGCTCCGGAGGCGGGCCAGATGTCAGGGGAGCCGCCCGCTGTGGGGTAGGGCCGCCGGCGGCGGCGTCGTTATCCGTCTGAGCCATGGGTCACCCCTGACAGCACGCTACCCCAATCGGCGGTGAAAATTCAAAGCCGAGCCCGCAATTTTCAGCATGGCCGCATTGCGGTGAACTCTGCCGGAATTTTCACCATTCTGAAAAATGTCTTGACCTGTTCAGCCTCAACTGCGTTACGGCAGGGCGCAGCGAAAATATCAAAAGCAGAGGTCATGACCGGTTCAGGCACCGACAAAACCAAGACGCGAAAGGAATTGGCCGGACCCGTGGTGGTTCTGGTCGAGCCGCAGCTTGGCGAAAACATCGGCATGTGCGCGCGCGCCATGGGCAATTTCGGGCTGACGCGGCTGCGCATTGTCAATCCGCGCGACGGCTGGCCGAACATGGCCGCCCAGCGCGCGGCCGCGGGCGCCGATCACATTCTCGATAAAGTCGAACTGTTCGACACCGTCGAGGCGGCGGTGGCCGACTGCTCGCTGCTGTTTGCGACCACGGCGCGGGCGCATGATCAGGCCAAGCCGGTGGTCGGTCCGGAGGAGGCCGCCCGCCAGATCGTCGGGGAAACCATGGCGAGCGGCACGGCGGCCATCATGTTCGGGCGCGAGCGTTACGGCTTACAGAACGACGAGGTCGCGCTCGCCAACCGCATTGTCACGTTTCCGGTCAATCCGGGTTTTGCCTCGCTGAACCTCGCTCAGGCCGTTCTGCTGATGGGCTACGAATGGTTCAAGCTCGCCACGGCCAACACGCTACCGTTCGATATGCCGGAGCGTTCAGAGCGAGCCTCGAACCATCAGATTCAGGCGTTCTTCGACAACCTCGTGAACGAACTCGACAAGGTCGAATTCCTGCGCCCGCCAGAAAAGCGCGACACCATGCTGGTCAACATGCGTAACATCTTCACGCGGATGGAGCCGACCAAGCAGGACATGCACACCTTGCACGGCGTGGTGATGGCCATCGCGGAAGGCCGCAAAGGCCCCGCAAAGGGCGGGGTTCTCGACGGCAATGAAGCGACGCGGCTGCGCGCGCTGCTGGCCGAGCACTCCGACGGACGCGCATCGTCCGATAGCGGCACGGTGCGGGGACTTGCGCGCCTGCTGCGGCGGAATCCGACCGATGCCGAGCGCATCCTGTGGCAGGCCCTGACCACGGACCGCCGCTTCGCATCCCACTTCAAGCGGCAGACGCCGGTGGGGCGGCACATCCCGGATTTCGTCTCATTCACGAAACGGATCGCCGTTGAGCTCGTCAACGCCAACGAGACCGACGTGATTGCGCGGGACCGCGCGGCACGGAGCGAATGGCTCGCGGCGCGGGGATATCGCGTTTGCCTGATCAATGCAGAGGACGTGGATACCGACCTTGCCGCGCAACTTGACCGGCTTGCGGGCGCCTAGCGCTCTTCGCTTCCGCAACATCGATTCTTGTTCTGCCGCGGGATTAAAGCGCGCTAGACAATGTTGTTGCTCACGATGATTGTCACGAACCAATAAAATCAGGGAGGATTCAATATGCGTTCACTCGGTCTCGCAGCACTGACGACGGCTGCGATCATTCTTGCCGGTCCGGCACACGCGCAGGCGCCGCAGGTTGAGAAGAATGTCTCGATGGCGATGGCCATGGCCATCATCCAGGGCACGATGGAGCAGTGCACCAAGGACGGCTACAAGGTGTCCGTCACGGTGGTGGACAAGGCCGGCAATGTGGCTGCACAAGTACGAGGGGACGGCACCAATCCTCACACCATGGAATTCAGCCGCCTGAAGGCCTACACTTCACGCACGCGCGGCCAGACTTCGCTGGAATTCCAGAAACTGACGGCGAAACCGGAAACTGCGTACCTGCTTCAAATTCCCGGCGTTGTTGGGGCCGGCGGCGCTGCGCCAATCAAGGTGGGCAATGAAACGATCGGAGCGGTGGGCGCGTCCGGCGCGCCCGGCGGCGACAAGGACGAAGTCTGTGTCCTCGCAGGCATTGCGAAGGTTCAGGACGCGCTGAAGTAATCAGCTCTGCAAAACAAAACGCCGCGCGATCGGATCGCGCGGCGTTTTCGTTTCAACTCGCTAGAATTACTGACCGGCCTTGATCTGGGCGACGGCGACCGCCACCAGTTCGTCCATCTTCTTGCGGACGTCGGCCTCCGACACGCCCTTGCTGGCGAGGTCGGCTGCGACCTTGCGAAGCACGTCGGTATCGCCGGCCTCCTCGAAATCGGCCGCCACGACCTCCTTGGAGTAGGCTGCGGCGTCGTCACCGGTCTTGCCCAGCTTTTCGGCGGCCCACAGGCCCAGCAACTTGTTCCGGCGGGCTTCCGCCTTGAACTTTTGTTCCTCGTCGAGGGCGAACTTCTTCTCGAAGCCTTCCTGGCGCTTGTCGAAAGTGGACATATATCTGTTCCGTAAGCTGAATTTGATGCCGCGAGGAGATTGGCGGCGGGACCCAGCATATATGGGTTCGGCCCCCCTCAAAGCAACGTCCGAGAAGTCGCAGGAAGCGGGTAAAACGCCTTTCGTTGCGTTGTATCCGTCACATCAATCGGTTAGGTTGCCGATGAGTCCGGTTCGCGGTTTGTTTCACGATTCCGGACTTCACGGCAGCTCCGCCGTGGGTCGCGTAAATCACCCGGAGCACTCCATTCATGGACTTCAACAGAACACGGTACATCCCTATGAGCCGTCGGCGTCGCATTTACGAAGGCAAAGGCAAGACCCTTTACGAAGGGCCTGAGCCTGGAACCCTGATTCAGCATTTCAAGGACGACGCCACTGCGTTCAATGCCAAGAAACACCAGATCATTGAGGGCAAGGGTGTCCTCAACAACCGGATCTCGGAGTACGTCTTCCAGCATCTGAACGACATCGGCGTGCCGACCCATTTTATCAAGCGGCTCAACATGCGCGAGCAGTTGATCCGTGAGGTCGAGATCGTGCCGCTCGAGGTTGTGGTGCGCAACGTCGCAGCTGGTTCATTGTCGCAGCGCCTCGGCATCGAGGAAGGCACGCAGCTGCCGCGCTCGATCATCGAGTTCTATTACAAGAACGATCAACTCGGCGATCCGATGGTGTCCGAAGAGCACATCACCGCGTTCGGTTGGGCCACGCCGCAGGAAATCGACGACATGATGGCGCTCGCCATCCGCGTCAACGACTTCCTGACCGGGCTTTTCCTCGGCGTCGGCATCCGTCTTGTGGATTTCAAGATGGAATGCGGACGGCTGTTCGAGAACGACATGATGCGCATCATCGTCGCCGACGAAATCTCCCCGGACTCGTGCCGGCTGTGGGACATCAAGTCGAACGAGAAGATGGACAAGGAC
Organism: Afipia birgiae 34632; assembly: GCF_000308295.2. GTDB lineage: Bacteria > Pseudomonadota > Alphaproteobacteria > Rhizobiales > Xanthobacteraceae > Afipia > Afipia birgiae. The sequence goes on along the minus strand of NZ_HG326654.1, from coordinate 194,741 downwards.
CGTTTCCGCCGCGATCTCGGTGGGCTGCTTGAGGCCTACACCGAAGTCGCCAAGCGTCTCGGCATCCTGATCGAGAATGATCGTCCCGCGGGCTCCGGCCCGGTGCTTGTGAAGAGCTGATTCCGTCATCCTGAGGTGCGAGCCGCTTTTGCGGCGAGCCTCGAAGGATGGCCTCTAAAAAACGTCGCCCTTCGAGGCTCGGGCTTTGCCCTCGCGCCTCAGGGTGACGTTTCAGAAAACTGGAAGCGATATGAAGGCGCGCGTTACCGTCACATTGAAGAACGGCATTCTCGATCCGCAGGGCAAGGCCATCGAAGGGGCGCTGAAATCGCTCGGCGTCGATGGCATCGCCAGCGTGCGGCAGGGCAAGGTGTTCGACATCGAAGTCGCCGGCGCGGACAAGGCGAAGGCCGAAGCCGCGCTCAGGGAAGCGGCTGACAAGCTGCTCGCGAATACGGTGATCGAGAATTATCGCGTCGAGATCTCGGGCTAGGCGACCGATGAAATCAGCCGTTCTCGTCTTTCCCGGCATCAATCGCGAACGCGACATGGCGCGCGCGCTCAAGCTCGCGTCCGGCAACGACTCCGCGATGGTCTGGCATGCCGACACCGCTTTGCCGAAGGGCACCGATCTGGTGGTGGTCCCCGGCGGATTCTCCTACGGCGATTACCTGCGCTGCGGAGCTATCGCGGCGCGTGCGCCGATCATGGACGCCGTCCGCGCCTATGCGGCCAATGGCGGCCTCGTGCTCGGCGTTTGCAACGGTTTCCAGATTCTCTGCGAGTCGGGCCTGCTGCCGGGCGTCCTGATGCGCAACGCGCAGCTCAAGTTCATCTGCCGCGACGTGCATCTGCGCGTCGAACGTTCCGATACGCCGTTTACACGCGGTTACAATGCCGGGCAGGTGATCCGCGTGCCGGTGGCGCATGGCGAAGGCAACTACGCCGCCGATGAAGATACCATCCGTCGTCTCGAAGGCGAGGGCCGGGTGCTCTACCGCTATTGCAGCGCTTCAGGCGAAGTCGGCGACACCCACAACATCAACGGCGCTGCGGCGTCTATCGCCGGCATTGTCAGCGACAAGGGCAACGTGCTCGGCATGATGCCGCATCCGGAAAACCACGTCGAAGACATCATGGGCAACACCGACGGCCGCGGTCTGTTCGCTGGCCTGGTGGCGCATCTGAAGAGCGCGGCTTAATTCCGCGCTCTTATCGCCTTACGCCTTCTTCTTCATCCGTTTGATTGTGCCGGAGAACGTGAACAGCGGCCGGTCGCCGGTGACGAGTGTGCCGCGCAGGAAGATCAGCGAGCCGCCCGCGCGGGTGATGCCGCCGACGGCTTCGATCAGGTCGCCTTCCTTGGCGGCGTCCAGAAACTCACACGCGAACGCCACCGTCACCGCCGGAGCTTCAAGCTCGCGGGCAGCGAAGGCAAACAGGCAATAGTCGGCGAACGTCATGTAGCAGCCGCCATGGACATTGCGCATGCCGTTGAGGTGTTTCTTCTCGACGCGAAACGCGCAGCGGACGGTCCCGTCGTCCTCGAAGCGGTGCCAGAACGGCCCGTTGTTGGACTCGAAGCTGTCGCGGCTCCAGGTCCGCCATCCGGCGAACTCGCCCTCAGTGGCGATCAGGAGGTCGGGACGGGGGCGTGGGGTTTTCTGCACAATGTCGTCCAAGATGCCGCGGGATCCTTCAGAAGCGGCCACCAGGCCCTGTGGAGCCTCTCTTAGAACCTCATGGGGCAGGCCCGCAACCGGGGGTTTTTTAGCCGGGATTTCTCCCTATCTGATGCTTGCCGCAGGCCGGGCTGCCGTGCACAAAGAGGCCCGGAATCACGCCTATTCCGCCTTATCCGACCCCTCTGGTTACCCGGAGGGACGCCGAAGCATTTGACCCGGAGCGACGTCACCTTGACGATCAGGAACGAACCCCAGATCACCCCCGATCTCGTCGCCAGCCACGGTCTCAAGCCGGACGAATACGAGCGCATCCTGAAGCTGATCGGCCGGGTGCCGACGTTCACGGAACTCGGCATCTTCTCGGCGATGTGGAACGAGCACTGTTCCTACAAGTCCTCGCGCATCCATCTGCGCGGCCTGCCGACCAAGGCGCCGTGGGTCATTCAGGGCCCGGGCGAGAACGCGGGCGTCATCGACATCGGCGATGGCCTCGCGGTTGTCTTCAAGATGGAGAGCCACAACCACCCCAGCTACATCGAGCCGTATCAGGGCGCGACCACCGGCGTCGGCGGCATCCTGCGCGACGTGTTCACCATGGGTGCGCGGCCGATCGCGTGCCTCAATGCACTGAGCTTCGGCGACCCGAGCCATCCGAAGACACGCCATCTCGTATCGGGCGTCGTCGCGGGCGTCGGCGGTTACGGCAACTCGTTCGGCGTGCCGACGGTCGGCGGGCAGACGCGTTTCCACACCCGCTATGACGGCAACATTCTCGTCAACGCGATGGCGGTGGGCCTCGCGGAGGCCGACAAGATTTTCTACGCGGCGGCGTCCGGCGTGAACATGCCGATCGTCTATCTCGGCTCCAAGACCGGCCGCGACGGCATTCATGGTGCCACCATGGCGTCCGCCGAGTTCGACGACGATAGCGCGGAGAAGCGCCCGACCGTGCAGGTCGGCGATCCGTTCGCCGAAAAGCTGCTGCTCGAGGCGTGCCTCGAGATCATGGAAGCGGATTGCGTCATCGCGATTCAGGACATGGGCGCGGCGGGTCTCACCTGCTCCGCGGTCGAGATGGGCGCGAAGGGCGACCTCGGTGTCGAACTTGATCTCAACGCGGTGCCGACGCGTGAAACCGGCATGAGCGCCTATGAGATGATGCTTTCGGAGTCGCAAGAGCGCATGCTCATGGTGCTGAAGCCCGAAAAGGAAAAGCAGGCCGAAGCGATCTTCAAGAAGTGGGGACTGGACTTCGCCATCGTCGGCTACACCACGCCGACCCAGCGTTTCGTCGTCAAGCATGGCGGCGACGTGATGGCCGATCTGCCGATCAAGGAACTGGAATCGGAAGCGCCGCTCTACGATCGTCCGCATGTGCCGTCGCCGCAATTGCCCGTCATTCACGCGCGCGACGTCAAGCCGCCGGTTTCGATTTCAGACGCGCTGTCCAAGCTGATTGCGACCCCCGAACTGTGCTCGAAGCGCTGGGTGTGGGAGCAGTACGATCACGTGATCGGCGGAAACACGATGCAGCGCCCCGGCGGCGATGCCGCGGTGGTGCGCGTGCAGGACGGACCGAAGGGGCTTGCGCTGACCTGCGATGTGACGCCGCGCTATTGCGAGGCCGATCCGTTCGAGGGCGGCAAGCAGGCGGTGGCGGAAGCCTGGCGCAACATCACAGCGGTGGGCGGGCGTCCGCTCGCGATCACCGACAATCTCAATTTCGGCAATCCTGAGCGGCCCGAGATCATGGGCCAGTTCGTTGGTTGCCTGAAGGGCATCGCGGAAGCCTGCCGCACGCTGGATTTCCCGGTCGTGTCCGGCAACGTCTCGCTCTACAACGAAACCAACGGCCGCGGCATCCTGCCGACGCCGTCGATCGGCGGCGTCGGGTTGCTGGATGACTTCACCAAGTCGGCGACGCTGGCGTTCAAGGCCGAGAATGAGGCCATCCTGCTGATCGGCGATACGCAGGGCTGGCTCGGCCAGTCGGTCTATCTGCGCGACATCTGCGGCAAGGAAGAGGGTGCACCGCCGCCGGTCGATCTCAATATCGAGAAGCGCAACGGCGACGTGGTGCGCGGCATGATCAGGGGCGGCACCGCAACCGCTGTTCACGATGTTGCGGATGGCGGCTTGCTGGTGGCGTTGACCGAAATGGCGATGGCCAGCGGCATCGGCGCCATCCTCGATGCGCCGCCGGAAGAGACCGTGCCGCATGCGTGGTGGTTCGGCGAAGATCAGGCGCGCTACGTCATCACCGTACAGGAAGAGCAGTTGCTGACGGTGCTGAGCAAGCTGAAGGCGGTCGGCGTGCCGTGCCATGTGATCGGCAAGACCGGCGGCCATGACATCGCCGTCGAAGGCGAGGCACCGGTTTCGGTGGTGTCGCTCAAGGCGGGCTTTGAGAACTGGCTGCCGGCTTACATGGCCGGCAAGGGCTGATCGCGCGCTGCGATTATTTTCTGCTCTGGCGCGTGCGCCGTCGCGGCGCCTCCTGCCGCGACGCCATGGATGCTTTCGCGACATCGATGAAACGTGCCGCCAGCGGCGACAGATGATCCTCGCGCCACACCAGCGAGATATCGAGGGTCGCGGTCGCGTCTTCGATCTCCAGCGCCGCGATCCCCGGAGGCAGGGTCGGGATAAAAGATGCATCGAGAATCGTGCAGCCGAATCCCGATCGCACCAGTTGCAGCAGCACGGGCACGTCGTCGGCTTCCTCTGCAATTGTCAGGGAGAGCCCGCGGTCCGCCATCAGCCCGTTGATGAGCGCACGGAAACCGCGCCACCGCCGGACGCTGCCGATCACCAGCGGAGCGGTGGACAGGGCTCGCAGCGAGATCGCGCGGTTTGCCGCCCAGGCATGGCTTGTCGGGACCAGCGCGACCAGCCGTTCGCGCGAGATCGGAATTGTCTGCTGTGGCGGCACGACGACATTCGACATCATGAACCCGAGATCGAGCGCTCCCTCGTCGAATGCCGCAGCCTGTTCAGATGACGCGAGCAGGCGCAGGCCGACCTGTGCCTGTGGGTGGCGTTTGCGGAATTCGATGATGATATCGGACATCGGGCCGGTCGCGGCAAAGGTCGAGTAACCGACGCTGACCGTGCCGCTCAGGCCCTGGGCAACGCGTTCCGCATGCACTGTGGCGCGGGCCAGGCGCTGCATCGCGTCAGCGCTTTCGCGATAGAGCACCTCTCCGGCAGGCGTCAGCACGACGCGTCGGGTCGATCGCTCGAAGAGCGTAAAGCCTAACTGGTGCTCAAAATCCCGAATGCTGCGGCTGAGCGCCGGCTGGGCGATCCCGAGCTTCTCGGCGGCCTTGCGGAAGTTCAGCGTTTCACCGACCGCAAGAAAGTAAGGGATTTTGGCTGGAAGCAGGGGACGGACCATCGCGCAACGGCCGCGACGGCGGCCTTCCTTTGTTACCATAAAAAGCATCAATAGCAGCTTGATTGGTATTGGACAGGCATGAATGCGATCTGTCAAATCAGGCCTATCAGCCTGCGCAGTGCGGCGGCCCGGTCCGCCTTTGCAGCGGCGTAACCACAAGACATCTCATGGGAGAAAGCATGCCGAAAGGGAAGGCGATGATCGTCGCGGCGCAGGCCGAAGCGGCGGAGGCCGGTGCGGACATCCTGCAGGCGGGCGGAAACGCCATCGACGCTGCGATTGCCTGCGCGCTGGTTCAGGGCGTGGTCGATCCGTTGATGACCGGCATCGCCGGTTTCGGCAGCGCCGGCATCTATTTCCCCGGACAGGGCTTCCACCAGTATCTCGATTTCCACGCACCGGCGCCGGCCGCTGCGCGCCCCGACATGTGGGCCGATCTGATCGAGGGTGAAGCGCGCGACGGCTATGGCTTCATCCTGCGCGGCAAGGTCAACGATCTCGGCTATCAGTCGATCTGCGTGCCTGCAGCGCTGAAGGCGTATTACGAGGCGCATTCCAGATTCGGCGTGTTGCCGTGGCGGGACATCGTCGCGCCGGCGATTGCATGGGCTGAGCGCGGCTGGATGGTGCGCCCCCACGTTGAATTTTTCTGGTCCGATCCCGGCATCATGGATCGCGCCTCGGGAATCGATCGGCTCTCGTTTACGGCTTCCGGCCGCAAGCTCTATTGCCGCGAGGACGGAACCTACAAGCGCGTCGGCGATGTCGTCCACAATCCGGATTACGCGCAGACGCTGCACATGATCGCCGAGGGCGGCTCCGACGTCTTCTATCGCGGCGAACTGGCGCAGCGCATCGCCGCCGATATGAAGGCCAATGGCGGTCTCATCACCGCGGATGATCTTGCAAATTATCAGCCGCGATGGTGCGAGCCGCTGCGCGGGCAGTATCGCGGCTATGAAGTGACGACCAACAATCCTCCCGGCGGCGGCGTCATGCTGCTCGAGATGCTCAACGTGCTTGAGCATTTTGACCTCTCGGCGCTCGGGCACAACAGCGCCGAATATCTGCGTGTGGTCTGCGAGGCGATGAAGCGCGCGACCGCCGACAAGGATCGTTTCCTGGGCGATCCCGATTTTCTCGATATTCCAGTCGAGAAACTGACGTCGAAGGAGTACGCCGCGGGAATGGCAGGCGAAATCAAGGCGCACGTCAAAGGCAACGTGCCGCGTTTCAATTCCGGCATGCCATCGAAGGACACCACGCATGTGTCGGTGGTCGATCGCGACGGCAATTGCGTGACCATGACGCACTCGCTCGGCATGCCGTCCGGCGTCATCACCGACGGCATGGGTTTCTTCTACAATGGCTGCATGGGCGTATTCGATCCGCGTCCGGGCCGCGCCGGCTCAATCGCGCCGGGCAAGGCGCGCTTCACGTCGGTCGTGCCGTCGATCGTCTTCCACGCCGGAAAACCTTATCTGGTGATCGGTGCGCCCGGCGCGACGCAGATCGCCATGGGTGTGCTGCAGGCCATTCTCAACGTGCTCGATTTCAACATGACCATGACCGAGGCGGTCAGCGCGCCGCGTTTCTCGGCCACGAGCAACGCCATCGATGTGTCGAACCGCATCATCCACGGCGTCACCAACCAACTCGAAGCCGACGGCTACCAGGTGATCCGCAGCCCCTACACGTTCGGTTTCGCAGCCGTGCATGGCATCCGGATCGGCGGCGACAGGCTCGATGGCGGCGCCGACCCCGGCCATGACGGCATCGCGCTGCCGGTCTGACACCGAACAAACAGAATTCAGAAGGAGGAAGAGATATCGTGAGAACAACCAGGATCGGACTGACGGTCGCGGCCATGCTGATGGCTTGCAGTGCGGCGCAGGCGCAGGTGTCTGACGACGCCGTCAAGATCGGCGTGCTGACCGACCACTCGGGCGGCTTCGCCTATCTCGTCGGCAAGTACTCTGTCGAAGCGACCCAGATGGCGGTCGACGATTTCGGCGGCAAGGTGCTGGGTAAGCCGATCAGCGTCATTACGGCGGATCATCAGAACAAGGCGGACATTGCCTCCGCGATCAGCCGCAGATGGTTCGAGACCGAGGGCGTTGATACCATTACCGACGTCGCGGGCTCCGCCGTTGCCCTTGCCACTCAGGAAATCGCGCGGTCGCGCGGCAAGGTGTTGCTGATCTCGGGCGCCGCGACCACCGAACTGACGGGCAAGGCCTGTTCGGCGACGACATCGCAGTGGAGCTACGACACCTACGCCTTCGCCAAGGGCACGGCGAGCCAGGTCACCAAGCAGGGTGGTGACAGTTGGTATTTCCTGACCAGCGACTATGCCTTCGGTCATTCGCTCCAGCGGGACGCGAGCCGCTTCGTCGAGGCCAGCGGCGGCAAGGTGCTTGGCAGTGTGCGTTTCCCTTTCGGCTCGCCGGACTTCTCGTCATTCCTGCTTCAGGCGCAGGCCTCCAAGGCCAAAGTGATCGGGCTCGCCATGTCGGGCGCTGATCTCCTAAGCGCGATCAAGCAGGCGCGTGAGTTTGGCATCGCGCAGTCCGGGCAGAATCTCGCCAGCCTCGTAATCTACATCAACGATATCGAAGGCGTCGGGCTGAACGTCGCGCAGGGGCTGACGCTCACGACCTCGTTCTACTGGGACGCCAACGATGAAACGCGCGCCTGGGCGAAGCGGTTTATGGAGCGCTCCGGCGGCTTCATTCCAAACCTCATCACCGCGGGAACCTACGCATCGGTGCTTCACTACCTGAAGGCGGTCGAGGCTGCCGGAACGGACGAGGGCAAGGCGGTGGCCGCGAAGATGAAAGAGCTGCCGGTCAACGACTTCTACAACAAGAACGTGCAGATCCGTGCGGACGGCCGGGTGATGCACAAGACCTTCCTGATGAAGGTGAAGTCGCCGGCGGATTCCAAATATCGCGGTGACTTCTATCAGCAGCTCGCTGAAATGTCCGGCGACGAGTCGTTCAAGCCGCTGGCGGAAAGCGAATGTCCGCTGGTTAAAAAGTAGAAGCAGCAACCCGGAAAAACCGCAGGCGAAACCTGCGGTTTTTCTCTGACTGCAGTTTGACGGATTACCAGCGGCCGTGTCCGACGCCTATGCTGACGCCGACCCCGGGGGCACCGTATACGCCGACGCTCGGACCTCCATTGTAGTAACCACGCTCCCTGTATTGGCGTCGCGGAGCGTAAGCGTACGAGTCGTCCTGAACAACGACGCGGCGTGCGCCACGGGTCCGATAGCATCGGCCGTGTTCATCGCACACCATGCGAACGTGCTCGACGTTCGATCCGGTTTTCACACTCGAAATGCCATTCGTCATCGGTGCTGCGATCGCTCCACCGGCCAAAAGAGCGCCTGCACCTGCTAAAAGCGCTATCGTGAAATGTCTCATCATAAGCCTCCTGTGCGGCAAAGGTACCGTTGGGAGGCAACACAAGGGACAGGGGGTTGTTCCATGTCATTCTGCGCGCGGCAGGGCCGGTCATAGAGGCGCACGCATAGCGGCTAGCAGGAATGAGTTACAGTTCCTCGATCGTGACCTTGTCCGGATAGAACGCCAAATGCCCTTCAATCTCTTTCACCGACTCGTAGGGCGTCTCATAGGTCCATATAGCGTTCTCCAGCGTCTTGCCGCCGGAGAGGATGCTGAAATAGTTCGCGTCGCCCTTGTAGGGACAATAGGTGCTGTGGTCCGTCCGCTTCAGCTTCGCAGCATTGGCATCAGCACGGGGAATGTACTGGACAGGTGCGTAGCTCGCCTCTTTCAGGGTCAGGGCGTGGATGGTTTCGGCGATAACCTCGCCGCCGACGCTGATCCGGACCCGTTTCGGGTTCGCCGCGATTGTAATCGGGTGGTCCGGGCCTGGAATTCTCATACGGACGTTCATGGCGGGCTCCCTGTTGAGGCCACAATATAGGAGCGATCCTGCGCAATGCTCGCGTGACGAGGCAGGCTGCACGGGCTAGAATCAGTCATATTTCGGTGTATTGCGTGAGCCGGGAATGGCTCAACATGAGGAGATTCAACGACATGCCAATGGACGCGCGGGACATCGAAACGATGATCAAGGCTGCGTTGCCCGACGCGAAGGTGGAAATCCGCGATCTCGCGGGCGACGGCGACCACTACGCCGCCACCGTCATCTCCGAAGCATTTCGCGGCAAGTCGCGGGTGCAGCAGCACCAAATCGTCTATCAGTCGCTGAAGGGGCAGATGGGCGGCGTGCTGCACGCGCTGGCGCTGCAAACGGGCGTGCCTGACGCCTGACCGTCGGGACCGGGGGCAATGGTGTCAGCAAACGGAACCCTGTTGCGAGCCCGTGCGCCGCACCAGCATCACCGTGTTACCTACGTTGAACTGTTTTTCGATCTCGTCTTCGTTTTCGCCATCACGCAGATCTCCCACACGCTGCTGGCGCATTTTACGCCGCTGGGCGTGTTGCAGACCACCATCCTGTTTCTGGCTGTGTGGTGGGTCTGGATCTTCACATCCTGGATCACCAACTGGCTCGACCCGGAGCGCACGCCGGTCCGCGTGATGCTGTTCGGGCTGATGATCGCCGGCCTGTTGCTGTCCACCTCCATTCCCAAGGCGTTTGAAAGCCGGGGGCTGGCGTTCGCGCTGGCCTATGTCGTCATGCAGGTCGGACGATCGGCCTTCACGTACTGGTCGATCCCGAAGTCCGAGCCCGGTTTGCGCATGAATCTGTTGCGCATCACCCTGTGGCTCGCGTGCAGCGGCGTGTTCTGGATCGCAGGCGGCTTCGCCGAGGGGCAGGCGCGGCTACTTCTGTGGATCGTTGCGGTGGCGATCGAGTATTGCGGACCGGCGATGCGGTTCCGGCTTCCCGGTTTAGGTGCGACCCCTCTTGCGGACTGGGAGGTCGAAGGCGGCCATATGGCCGAGCGCTGCGCGCTATTCATCATCATCGCGCTTGGCGAATCCATCGTGGTCACCGGCGCGACCTTCGCGTCAGCCGCATGGACCGCGCCGGTGATCATGGGCTTCGTTGTGGCGCTGATCGGCAGCATCGCCATGTGGTGGGTGTATTTCCATATCGGTGCAGAGGCGGGGGCGGAACACATCTCGCATTCCGACGAGACCGGAAAGTTGGCGCGGCTCGCCTACACCTATCTGCACCTGCCGATTGTCGCTGGCATTGTCGTCTCGGCGGTGGGCGACGAACTGCTGCTGGCGCATCCCGAGGGCCATGCGGATGCCAAAACCATTCTCAGCATGATCGGCGGGCCGCTACTCTTCCTGATCGGCACCATCCTGTTCAAACGCAGCATCCGTGGCATCTTTCAGCTCTCGCACCTTGTCGGCATCGGTCTGCTGGTCATGCTGATCCCGTTCGCGCATCATTTGTCGCCGCTGCTGCTGTCATCTGCGACAACCGCAATCATGCTGATCGTCGCAGCTTGGGAAGCGATTTCGCTTCGCTCGCGGGCGATATCCGACGAAGTCTGAAATCAGGCCCCGTCTTCCGCGACCAGCGCGTGAACCGAGAACATTCCGTCGGGGTCGGTCCATGATGCGCAGGGAGTCCATCCCGAGCCGCGCGCCAGCGTGGTGAAGCGCTCGATGCTGTATTTGTAACTGCTCTCGGTGTGGATCGTTTCGCCAGTCCGGAACGTCGCGGTGTGATCCAGCACCCGCACAGTCTGCGGTTTGCTGCTGATCAGATGCATCTCGATGCGATGGCGCTCACGGTTGTAGATCGCGCGGTGCTTGAACCCGTCGAGATCCAGATTGCCGCCGAGTTCGCGGTTGATCCGCGCCAGTACGTTGAGATTGAACTGGCCGGTCACACCCGCCGCGTCGTTGTAGGCATCGTGAAGCACACGCTCGTCCTTCTCGAGATCAACGCCGACGATCAGCGTTGCGCCTTCGCCGAGAATGGCCCGCGCGCCGCGCAGGAAGGCGCAGGCTTCATGCGGGTCGAAATTGCCGATGGTCGAGCCAGGAAAGAAGCCGACCTTGGGCATGTTCTTGACTTCCGGCGGCAAGTCGAACGGCTCGGTGAAATCAGCCGTCACCGGATAAACCGCGAGATCGGGAAAATCGCTACGCAAGGCGCTGGCCTGGCCGTTGAGGAAGTCACCGGAGATGTCCACCGGAACGTAGGCCTTGAACGCGCATTGCTTGAGCAGCAGGCGCACCTTGGTCGTGGTGCCGGCGCCGAATTCGACCAGCGCCGCATTCGCAGGAATCGTCTGGGCGATCTCCGCGCCGCGGTCGCGCAGAATGCGCAGCTCGGTGCGGGTCGGGTAGTATTCCGGCAGCAGCGTGATCTGCTCGAACAGTTTGGAGCCTGCTTCGTCGTAAAAATATTTCGGCGACAGTTTCTTCGGCTGCTGCGACAATCCCGCGATCACGTCCCGGGCAAAAGAGCGGTCAATTTGATCGTGAAGCGGAGCATCGGCCCGCGTGTTGACATGCACATTCATGACGAACTCATGGGTTGAGGGTTCAGATGGCGTAATCGGCGAGCCGCAGTCCCGTGAACTGCCAGCGATGATGCGGATAGAAGAAATTGCGATAGGTGATGCGGCTATGATTGTCCGGCGTTGCCAGCGATGAGCCGCGCAGCACCAGTTGATTGACCATGAATTTTCCGTTGTATTCCCCAAGCGCGCCGTCAATGGCGCGGTAGCCGGGGTAGGGCGAGTACGAACTGCGGGTCCATTGCCAGACGATGCCGAATGCGTCGTTGAGATGACCCGCGCGGGCGGTGACTTCCCATTCCATTTCGGTGGGCAGATGTTTTCCGCTCCAGCGCGCGAAGGCATCGGCTTCGTAGTAGCTGACGTGCGAGACGGGAGCTGATGGATCGACCGGCTGCAAACCGCCGAGCGTCATGATTATCCATTCACCGTCGATCTTCCGCCAGTGGCCGGGGGCCTGCCATTCCTCACGTTCGGCTGCGGCGACGCCGTCCATCAGCCACAGCGTCGGCGTCGTGTAGCCACCGTCGTTCATGAACGCGAGCCACTCGGCGTTAGTGACGAGATTGCGCGCGAGCTTGACGGGGCCGACCAGCGCGCGATGCGCGGGCTTCTCGTTGTCGAAGTGAAATGAATTGTCGGTGTGACCGATGGTGTGGATGCCTTCCATCAGCGTAACCCACGTATCGCCATCACGGTGCGCCGCCGGAAACGTCCAGCCGGGTTCATAGGCAGGCGGGATCGGGTTCTGCGCGAAGGCATGCAAGATGTCGGTGAGCAGCAATTCCTGATGCTGCTGCTCGTGGTTAAGCCCGACCTCGATCAGCGGCTCCAGCTTCGTCAGCGTGGCCGCGTCCGCCGAACTGAAAAATGCCGCCACTGCGGCATCAACGTGCTTGCGATAGGCCGTCACCTCGTCCGCGCCCGGACGGGTGAGGTGGCCACGCTGGGCGCGCGCGTGACGGGGCCCGGCGCTGACGTAATAGGAATTGAACAGGTAGGCGTAGTCCGGGTGATAGGGCTTGTAGCCGGGAGAATGTTCGCCCAGCAGGAATTGCTCCCAGAACCAGGTGACGTGGGCGCGGTGCCATTTCGTGGGGCTGGCGTCCGGCATCGACTGGACCAGTTGGTCCTCGGGCGATAACGGGGCTGCCCGTCGCTCGGTTTCGTCTCGGACGGTGCGATAGGCCGTCAGTAGCCTGGTGGCCAGCTCATCGCGGATTTCTTGGCGGAATTCGGCCGTAAATGCGGAGGAAGTGGCGACACGGGCGTCTGGCTGGGATGCTGGTTTCGTCACGAGAATCTCCGGTTGAGGAGAGAACGATGCTTCTCCGGATCGGTTCCGCAGAACGGATGCTCTAGATAGGGCGCCCCACCGGAGATAAAAGGCACCGTCGGCCATGAATGATGCGCGTCAGCTATGATGCTGATGTGCGGTCGGGCGTGAGGGGCCCGCTTTGGCCTCTTTTTTCGGGGATGGCATGGCACCCTTTCAGCGATTTGATTGGGCTGCGGAACCGTTTCACGCTACATATATGGGCAGAGCGACAGGCCGTTGAGGATTCCCGGCCTTGCCGCGGGACCGAGGCAGTTAGGGACGCGAATATGAGCATCGACCAATTCATCGACAACGAAGTGAAGTCCAACGACGTCGTGCTGTTTATGAAGGGCACGCCGCAGTTTCCGCAGTGTGGATTTTCGGGCCAGGTGGTCCAGATTCTCGACCACGTCGGCATCGCCTACAAAGGCTTGAACGTGCTCGAATCATCCGAACTGCGCGATGGCATCAAGATCTATTCGAACTGGCCGACCATCCCGCAGCTCTACGTCAAGGGTGAGTTCGTTGGTGGTTGCGACATCATCCGCGAGATGTTCCAGGCTGGCGAATTGCAGCAGCTGCTCGCCGACAAGGGCGTCGTGGTTCAGCAGCCTGCCGGCTGATCTTTCCAAGGCGAGGCGGTGCAAGTCGCCGTCTCGCTTGTGCAGCTGCCTTTAGGGCCGATACAGTCCTCCCAAGCCCGGACACCAACGATCCGGGCGTTCGTCTGAAAAGACTTGGGAGGTTTTTCTATGCTCGTGTCCCGCCACATCAAGGCGTCGCTCGTCATTGCCACCGTACTGTTCGCTGCAACAGGCGCTTTTGCCGACAGCGTTGTCCGCACCCAGCCCGCTGAAGCCGGACTGTCGCCCAAAGGGCTCGCGCGGATCGGCGACTATCTCAAGAACGAAATCGCAGCCAACAAGATTCCCGGCGCCGTGATGATGATCCAGCGCCGCGGCAAGGTCGCCTATTACGAGACCTTCGGCGTCCGCGATCCCGCCACCAAGGCGCCGATGACGGCGAACACGATCTTCCGCATCTACTCGATGTCCAAGCCGATCACGACGGTCGCAGCGATGATGCTCGTGGAAGAAGGCAAGCTCCAGCTTGGCGATCCCGTTGCGAATTACATTCCCGCGTTCAAGGACGTGAAGGTCGGCGTCGAGAAGAAGGGCGACGATGGAAATATGACGCTCGACCTCGTGCCGTCACGCCGTCCCATGACGGTTCAGGATCTGATGCGTCATACGTCGGGCATCACTTATGGATTCTTCGGAGAAGGGCTTGTGAAGAAGGCCTATGTCGATGCGAAAATCTCCTCGGAAGATGTCGATAATGCCGGCTTTGCGGATCGCATCGCCAAATTGCCGCTGGCCTATCAGCCGGGATCGACCTGGGACTACAGCCACTCGACCGACATTCTGGGGCGCGTGGTCGAAGTCGTGTCGGGCAAATCGCTCTATCAATTCGAGAAGGAGCGCATTCTCGATCCGCTCGGCATGAAGGACACCGCATTCTACGTCACCGACAAGGCCAAGCAGCCGCTGATTGCCGAGCCGTTCCCGAACGACCGCAAGATCGGCAATGACGCCGACATGAATGACCCGCGCGTCGTGCGCAAGTGGGAGTCCGGCGGCGGCGGCATGATGTCGACCATCGGCGATTACGCCCGGTTCGCGCAGATGATCGCGAACGGCGGGACGCTCAACGGCAAGCGTTACCTGAGCCCGAAGACCATCGCCTATATGGGGTCGAACCATATAGGTCCCGCGTCAGGGGTGGCGAATGGCCCGTACTATCTGCCAGGCCCGGGGTTCGGTTTCGGTCTCGGATTTGCGGTACGGACCGAGCCCGGGGTCAGCATCATGGAGGGCAGCGTCGGGGAGATGAACTGGTCTGGCGCCGGTGGCACCACCTTCTGGGTCGATCCGAAGGAGGACATGTTCGTGGTGTTCATGTCCCAGACTGTGCAGCATCGCGGCCGCCACCGCATCGCGCTGAAGAATCTCGTCTACGGTGCGTTCGAGAAGTAAAAGCCTGACATATGGCTGCCCGGTGCAACCGCGCCGGGCGGCATGCGTATCTGATGGACCGACTGCAGACTGAAAGCAGGACCCAATGAGATCGCGGCGTATCTGGAGCCTGCTTCCCGCAGGGATGATTGCGCTGACGGCGAGTGCCGCCGGGGCCGACGGTGCGATGCGGGTCTATCCCCCGGATGCCGTTCTCTCTCCACAGCGGCTTGAGCGCATCACCGACTATTTCAACGCCGACGTTGCGAACGGCAAGATTTCTGGTGCGATCGTCCTGGTTCAGCGCCACGGCAAGCCGGTCTATTTCAAGTCCTTCGGCAAGATCGATGTGACGACGGGCGAACCGATGACACCGGAGGCTATCTTCCGGATATTCTCGATGACCAAGCCGGTTACGAGCGTTGCAGCGATGATGCTGGTGGACGACGGCAAGCTGAAGCTCGACGATCCGGTGTCCAAATACATTCCGTCGTTCGCGGATACGAAAGTAGGCGTGGAGACCAAGGCCGAGAACGGTGATCCCGTCCTCAAGCTTGTTCCGTTGGATCGTCCGGTCACCATCGAGGATCTGCTACGGCAGTCAGCCGGCATTCCCTATGGCTTCTATGGCAAGAGCCTTGTCCGTTCTGCCTACACCAACGCTAACCTGTATGCCGAAGGGACCGACAACGCCGCTGTGGCCGAAAAGATTGCGCGGTTGCCGTTGGCCGAGCAGCCAGGCACTTTGTGGGACTACGGCCACTCGATGGATGTGCTCGCCCGCGTGATCGAAGTGGTGTCCGGGAAATCGCTTTATGCGTTCGAGAAAGAGCGGCTGTTCGGGCCGCTCGGTATGAAGGATACGTCGTATTCCATTGCAGATCCGTCGCAGCACCACCGCATTGCAGAGCCGCTGCCGAGCGATAACAATTTCAGAACCGGAAATTCCCGGAATCCGCGCGTATTCTCGAAGTGGGAGCCGGGGACCAGCGGGCTCTTGATGACTATCGGCGATTTCAGCCGGTTCGCGCAGATGCTGCTCAACGGCGGGGAACTCGACGGCAGGCGTTATCTGAAGCCTGAGACCTTCGCGACGATGACCACGAACCACATCGCGCCAGCAACTGGAGTGAAACGCGGGTCGTTTTATTTTCCCGGCGACGGTTTCGGCTATGGCCTCGGCTTCGGTGTCCGCACCGAAGCCGGCAACGCCACGCCGCCGCCTCCGGGTTCGCTCGGCGAAATCAAGTGGGACGGCGCGGGTGGGACTTACTTCTGGATCGATCGCGCGCAGGACATGTTTGTTATCCTGATGATCCAGTCGCCGTCGGAGCGCGGCCGGATTCAACCCGCGCTGAAGGCGATGGTCTACGACGCGTTCGAGCGGTAGATCACGCCCTGGATGCGATGGCGCGGATCAATGAAACCGTTTCGTCGATCATCGCCGCCGTCACATCGAGATGGGTGCAGGCGCGGATGCGGTGATCGAGAGCGCCGGTCAGGATGCCGCGTCCGCGCAGTTCCGTAATCATCTGCGGCGTGGTGATGCCGGTTCCGGTGGGATCGAAGAAGATCAGGTTGGTCTCGGGTTGATTGACCGTGATGCCCGGAATTTGCGCGAGACCGCGTGCCAGCGTGCGGGCATTGGCATGGTCGTCCGCGAGGCGATCGACGTGATGATCGAGCGCGTAGAGGCAGGCGGCGGCGCAAATGCCGCTCTGGCGCATCGCGCCGCCGAGGCGCTGTTTCCAGCGCCAGACCTCGTCGATGAAGTCATCGGTCCCCGCGATCACCGCGCCGATGGGCGCACCAAGTCCCTTGCTGAAGTCGATCCAGATCGAGTCCCAGCCCTCAGCCATGTCCCGTGCGGACACGCCGGTGGCCACGCAGGCGTTCATCAATCGTGCGCCATCCATGTGGGTGATGAGGCCATGCTCGCGCGCGATAGCCGTGATCTCGTCAAGAACGGATTTTTTCCAGATGGTGCCACCGCCGATATTCGCGGTCTGCTCGACGGTCACGACGCGCTGTGGCGCAGAGTAGCGCGAGACCGGCTGGATCGCCGCGCGGAACGTCTCTGGTGTGAAAATCCCGTTCTCGCCGGGCAGCGGCGTGATCTGAAATCCGCCGAGTGCTGCATGCGCACCGCCTTCGCGGGTCAGCACATGCGCGGAGGGATGTGCCAGGATTTCGTCACCGGGACGGCAATGTACCAGCGTGGCCGCCACATTGCACATCGTCCCCGAAGGCAGGAAGACCGCGGCTTGCTTGCCGAGCAGGTGGGCCACTCGCTCGCATAACGCAATCGTTGTGGGGTCGTCACCGATCTGCTCGTCGCCCACCTCCGCGCGCGCCATCGCCTCGCGCATGGCCGGTGTCGGCCGCGTCTGGGTGTCTGACATCAGATTGATGCGAACAGGCGGTAACGTCGGATCGGGCGAGGCAGGGGTCATTCTCATTGGGCGTCCTGTGCGTCGTCGTGTTGATGTATTCAATAGAATGCTGGGGGGGCCAATGGAAGTCACGGGATTTTAGGTGTGCTGACCTAGGAGCATTGCTTGCATTGAGGCTGTCAATCGCTAGGCTTGCCGCTTGATATTTTCAGTTTCCGGATGAGGCTGATTTGCATTTAACAGCTCATTGTCGCGTGGCCGTCCGTGCCTTGGCGTTGTGCTTGTTTCAGACAGCGGCGATCTGCTTTTTCATCGTACAGGCTTCAGCAGGCAGCATCGGAAAAACCGCGCCGGAGGCGGCCGGTTTCTCGATCGAACGGCTGGCGCGCATCAGCGCGTACCTCAACAACGAGGTGACAACCGGCAACATTCCCGGCGCCATCGTGCTGGTCCAGCGCCGCGGCCAGCCCGCGTATTACGAAGCCTTCGGCGCGCGCAATGTGGCAACCAAGGCGCCGATGACGCCAGACACGATCTTCACGCTGTTTTCGATGACAAAGCCGATCACGTCGGTTGCGGCGCTAATGCTGGTGGAACAAGGCAAGCTCGCGCTCGACGACGAGGTCGGAAAATACGTTCACGGGTTTTACGATATCAAGGTCGGCGAGGAAAAGCCTGGTCCGGACGGCAAGCCCGTGCTCGACCTGGTGGCGCCGCGCCGTCCTATCCTGATCCACGATCTGTTGCGGCAGTCAGCAGGCATACCCTACGCCTCCCTGGCCTATGGCGTGGTGAAGAAGCCTTATGAAGACGCCGACCTCATGTCAGGCAAGTTCACCAATGAGGAGGTCGCGAACCGCATCGCGGCACTGCCTTTGATCAGTCACCCCGGCGATTACTGGACCTATGGCCATGCCACCGATGTTCTTGGGCGGGTGATCGAGGTGGTGTCGGGAAAGTCGCTCTATCAGTTCGAAAAGGAAAACCTGCTCGGTCCGCTCGGCATGACGAACACGAGTTTCTTTGTCGCCGATCCTTTGAGGCAGGCGCTGCTCGCCGAGCCACTGCCCAACAAACATGACAAGCTGGATCGCGATCCCCGTGTCGTCACCAAGTGGGAATCCGGCGGCGGCGGCATGGTGTCGTCGATCGCGGACTATGCACGCTTCGTGCAGATGCTGGTCAATCGCGGCGAATTGAACGGCAAGCGCATTCTGGCGCGCAAGACCGTCGACCTGATGACGTCGAACCATATCGGCGAGGCTGCGGGCATCAAGCCATGGGTCTATTATTTTCCCGGTGCGGGCTATGGCTTCGGCCTTGGCGTTGCTGTGCGGACGGAAGCGGGCGTCAGCCACTGGGCTGGTTCGGTCGGCGAGTACGAGTGGAGCGGGGGAAGCGGGACATACTTCCTTGTCGATCCGAAGGAAGACATGTTCGCGATCCTGATGATCCAGTCTCCCTCTCAGCGCGGCCGGATTCAGTCCGCAATCAAAAGCCTGATTTACGGCGCGCTGAAATAGCGGATCGAATTCACGCCAACAAAAAGGCCGCCCGATGGGGCGGCCTTTCGTATTTCTGTTATCCGGCTGAAGAGATCAGCGCGAATAGAATTCGATGATGAGGTGCGGTTCCATCTGAACCGGGAACGGCACTTCCGAAAGACCCGGAACGCGCGTGACCTTGGCAGTCTGCTTGCCGTGATCGACTTCGAGATAGTCGGGGGTGTCGCGCTCGCCGAGCTGGTTGGCTTCCAGCACGAAGGTGAGCTGCTTGGACGATTCCTTGATCTCGATGACGTCGCCGACCTTGACCTTGTAGCTGGCGATGTTGACGCGCTTGCCGTTCACCTTGATGTGGCCGTGGTTGATGAACTGACGGGCCGCGAACATGGTGGCGACGAACTTCGCGCGATACACCACGGTGTCGAGGCGGCGCTCGAGCAGACCGATCAGGTTCTCGCCCGAATCGCCCTTCAGGCGGCTGGCTTCGACGTAGATCGCGTGAAACTGACGCTCGGAAATGTTGGCGTAATAGCCCTTGAGCTTCTGCTTGGCGCGCAGCTGCGTGCCGAAGTCGGAGAGCTTGCCCTTGCGGCGCTGGCCGTGCTGGCCGGGGCCGTATTCGCGCTTGTTGACGGGGCTCTTCGGGCGGCCCCAGATGTTCTGGCCCATACGGCGATCGATTTTATACTTCGCCTCACTACGCTTAGTCATCGCGTCCTCTTTCTAAAAGTTTGAGTTTTGAGGAAACGCGCCCTCCTGTGCAGCGGGATATGATCCCGGTGCTGACAGGTCCGCCTCATAAGCTTGATGAGAAAGACCACGGGTCGCGAAACGCAACGCGGGCCGAAACCGGCCCGCGAGCAACGGGGTTCTATGAAAAACCCCCCGTAATGTCAAACAGTTCGGCTATTTCGCCGGAGCCGGGGAGGCCAGCGGCCTGGTCTTGTCCACCACGTAAACCCCCAGCACTTTCATAGGCTTATCGCCATGAACGGCAGCATCGTGAACGGCGCCGGCGGGGATCTGGTAAGATTCCCCGGCTTTCAGCATCTTGTCGGGCTGCCCGTCGATGGACAACACCAGTTCCCCTTCCAGGACATAGCCCGTTTCGACCCCCGGAT
Organism: Afipia birgiae 34632; assembly: GCF_000308295.2. GTDB lineage: Bacteria > Pseudomonadota > Alphaproteobacteria > Rhizobiales > Xanthobacteraceae > Afipia > Afipia birgiae. The sequence continues at coordinate 174,823 of NZ_HG326654.1, read as the reverse complement.
GAGTGTGGCGGCCGGCCTTTGTCCCCGGAGCCAGTTCGGCAAGGCCGGTGACCGTATTGTAGCCCTCTGGGAAGGCGACGGTCTGGAGCGGTGTCCGCTTGATGCCCGCGGGCGGCTGCTGGGCGAGGGCCGCGCCAATGCCGGCGAGCGCGAGAACAGAAACGCAAAGCACTGTCTTCTTGAGCATGTGTATCTCCCTTTCGCTGTTCTCTTTCGGAACAGACCGGGCGGGAGGCTAACAGCCGAATGGTATCTGCGGAAGGACGGTTCTCAGTTCACGAGGCTGGCGCCGAAGAACGGGATGAGTGCCTTGGCCAGTACCGGCGAGGGCGCTTGTTCTGAGGTGAAGAGGATGCGCGCACCGAGTGCTTCGTTGGTGCCATTGGTGGGGCCCAGCAGGTCGCTGACCCGCCGCGCGATGGCGGGCGCGGGGTCGATCCAGTCCACGCTCCATGGTGCCAGCGCAAGCATCTGATTGATCAGCAGGGGATAGTGCGTGCAGGCCAGCACAACGGTATCGGTTCGTGCATCGCCATTGAGGAAGCACGGCGCGATCTCGGCGGCGATGGCGTCGTCGCTGACGCGTTCGCCGCGCAGCGCCGCTTCGGCGAGGCTTGCGAGATTTTCCGCGCCCACCAGCGTCACGTCGCAGCCCTGCGCGAAATCGGCGATCAATTTTTTGGTGTATTCGCGCTTCACGGTGCCCTTGGTGCCAAGCACCGACACGCGTTTCGTCTTCGAGGATGCGCAGGCGGGCTTGATGGCGGGTACCGTGCCGACGAATGGCACGCTGTAAGCCTCGCGCAGATGCGTCATGACCAGGGTTGAGGCCGTGTTGCAGGCAATGACCACAAGCTCCGGCCGATGTTCGGCGATCAGGTCGCCAACCAGCGGCACGACGCGGGCAACGATCTCATCCTCGGTGTGCTGTCCGTAAGGAAAATAGGCGTCGTCCGCGACATAGACGTAGCGCGCGCCCGGCCGCAGCTTGACGATCTCGCGGAACACGGTGAGACCGCCAAGGCCGGAATCGAACACGAGTATCGTGGGCGCCTGGGACACAAAGGACATGATAGCCGATCTGCGGTTACCACTTTGTTGTAATCAGGGCGGCTAGACCGGCTGAAGCGGGCGGTGCGGCCCCTCCGGCAGCACAACCCGGACAACGTCGCCGGGGCGGACGTCGCCGTTCGCCAAAACCACGCTCATGACCCCGGCCTTGCGGATCAGGTTGCCGTCGGCATCCTTGTCCAGCGTTGCGGCCATCAGGCCTTGCTGGAAGCGGTCGATCTGGATGCACGGATTACGGAGGCCGGTAACTTCGATCAGGGCCGTCTCGCCGAGGTGCAGCCGCGTGCCGGTTGGCAGCGCCAGCAGGTCAATGCCGCGGGTGGTGACGTTCTCGCCCATCTCGCCGGGCCGGACGATGAAGTTTTTCGGGGCCAGCTCGTCGAACAGCTCTTCGTGGATCAGATGCACCTGACGCAGGTTTGGCTGGGTCGGATCTCTCGCGACACGGGAGCGGTGCTTCACCGTATCGCCCATATGCGCGTCACCGTCGACGCCGAGCCCTTTGAGCAGGCGGATGCTCAAGGAGTTCGTCTTGCTGAAGTGGTGACCCTTGCGCAGGCTCACCGCGGTGACGATGCCCATAGGTTCAGGATGCTCCGAACACCCGCTTGAAGATCGTATCGACGTGCTTGAAGTGATACGCGAGATCAAATTGTTCCTCGATCTCCTTGTCCGACAGATATTTCTTCACGTCGGCGTCCTTCTTCAGAAGTGACTGGAAGTCACCTTCGCCGCGCCAGACCGGCATCGCGTTGCGCTGGACCAGCTTGTAGGAGTCCTCGCGCGAGGCCCCCTTCTGGGTCAGCGCAATCAGCAGTCGCTGCGAATGAACCAGACCGCCGAGGCGGTCGAGGTTCTTCTGCATGTTGGCCGGATAGACCAGCAGCTTCTCGACGACACCCGCGAGACGGTTGAGCGCGAAATCCAGCGTCACCGTCGCATCGGGGCCGATCATGCGCTCGACGGAGGAATGCGAGATGTCGCGCTCGTGCCAGAGCACGACATTCTCCAGCGCGGGCGTCACGGCGGAACGGACAATGCGGGCGAGGCCGGTGAGATTTTCGGTCAGCACCGGATTGCGCTTGTGGGGCATCGCCGACGAACCCTTCTGGCCTTCGGAGAAGAACTCTTCGGCTTCCAGCACTTCGGTGCGTTGCATGTGGCGGATTTCAGTGGCGAGGCGCTCGACCGACGAGGCGACGACACCCAGCGTCGCGAAGAACATCGCGTGGCGATCACGCGGGATGACCTGTGTCGAAATCGGCTCGACGGCGAGGCCCATGGCCTTCGCGACATGCTCTTCGACGCGTGGATCGATCTGCGCGAAGGTGCCGACCGCGCCGGAAATCGCACAGGTCGCGATTTCCTTGCGCGCCGCCACAACACGCTCGCGAGCGCGGGTGAACTCGGCATAGGCATAGGCGAGCTTGAGGCCGAACGTGACCGGCTCGGCATGGATGCCGTGGGAGCGGCCGATGGTCGGCGTCATCTTGTGCTCGAAAGCGCGGGTCTTGAGCGCGGCGAGCACCTTGTCGATGTCGGCGATCAGGATGTCGGCGGCCCGCGAAAGCTGCACATTGAGGCAGGTGTCGAGCACGTCCGACGAGGTCATGCCCTGATGCACGAAGCGCGCTTCCGGGCCGACGATCTCGGCCAGATGCGTCAGGAAGGCGATGACGTCGTGCTTGGTCTCGCGCTCGATCTCGTCAATTCGTTCGACGTTGAAGGTCGCGTCCTTGGCCTTGGCCCAGATGGTTTTGGCGGCGTCCTTCGGGATCGTGCCCAGTTCGGCCAGTGCATCAGCAGCATGCGCCTCGATCTCGAACCAGATATTGAAACGCGTCTGCGGCTCCCAAATGGAGACCATTTCGGGGCGGGAATAACGGGGAATCATCGCGAACTCGTAGGGTTGGGGATTACGCCGCGCTTTAGCAGATCGCTTCCGGCGAGGCCACCCTTGAGACGCGATTATGCCCGGAAAATCGGGCCTTCTTGGCCTAAATCGCTTCGCTGCGGGCGTGAGCGGCTGCGTTGCGGATTGCAGCGATGTTCGCCTTGTAGCTGTCCATCGTGCTGCCCTTGAAAACGGCGGAGCCGGCGACCAGCGCGTTCGCGCCGGCGGCGGCGACCTTGGCGGCGTTGTCGGCTGTGACTCCGCCATCGACTTCGATGTCGATCGGCCGTCCGGCGCACATCGCGCGGACTTGCGAAATCTTTTCCAGCACGGAAGGAATGAACGACTGGCCGCCGAAGCCGGGGTTGACCGACATCACCAGTACGAGATCGACTATATCGATCACGTATTCGATGGCGCTCGCCGGCGTCGCGGGATTGAGCGAGACGCCAGCCTTCTTGCCGAGTGCACGGATCGCTTGCAATGAGCGATGCAGATGCGGTCCCGCTTCGACGTGCACGGTGATGATGTCGCAACCGGCCTTGGCGAAGGCCTCGAGATACGGGTCGCACGGCGCGATCATCAGATGTGCGTCGAAGATCTTCTTCGAGTGCGGGCGCATCGCCTTGATGACGTCCGGCCCGTAGGAAATGTTCGGCACGAAATGGCCGTCCATCACGTCGAGATGCATCCAGTCGGCGCCGGCCTGATCGACGTCGCGGACTTCCTCGCCGAGCTTCGAGAAATCCGACGCCAGGATCGACGGCGCGATAATCAGCGGGCGGGGTGCAAGGGGTTGGGACATGGCGGTTTCCGGTGCTTCCCTTGGCGTATTCTGGAGCTGACGTGCCAGCAGTGACGGATAGGTTTCGCCTAACATGCCGCCTGCACGCGGGCAATGTGAGGCAGGCGGCGTACACAGGAACAGCGCGGATTTAGCGGCAAATCCTGCCGTGGCGGCAGAAATTGCCGCGCCGGAAGCGCCACCTGGCGGCGAAAATGCCCGAATTTATTGGGTTACTGGAGCGGCACGGCAATTGCTGGATACTTCTCGGGTTGATCTCAGCCGTGTTTCATCGGCTTTGGGGAGTATCGCGATGTTCTTTGCAGCAGGTGCTGTTGGAGCTGCCGCTATTGGCGCGCTCGATTTGCTGTCCTCGCTGACACCGGACAAGTCGGCAGCGGCCAAGACCGGCGTCAAACAGACGAATTCCCTGTTCGATGTGATCGGTTCGAACAGCAGCACGCCGAGCACGACGTCCGTATCCTCGACAAGTTCCACTCCGGCCGGAGCCCTGTCGCCATCGACATTCAATGCGCTGCTGTCGGCGCAAGATTCCAACGGCAAAGCCAGTCCATCAGATGCATTGAAGAGTCTGTTCGCGCAGATCGACGGCAACGGCGACGGCAAGATCACCAAGGCCGAATTCCAGGACAAGCTCGGCGCGGGCGGCACCAATATCGCCGCCGCCGACAACGTCTTCAACAAGATGGATGCCAACGAAGATGGTTCTGTCAGTCTCGATGAAATGGCGACTGCGCTCAAGGGCAAGGGCGGCGGTCATGCGCATCAGGCCGGTGGCGGCGCCGACGCGCTGAAGCAGGCTCTGGGAGGCGCGTCGAGCACGACGACAACAAACAGCGACGGCTCGATCACGACCACGCTGACATATGCCGACGGATCGAAGATCACGCTGAGCCAGCCCGCATCGTCGGCGACATCGACCGCCGCCTCGACACAATACAATCTCCTCGAGAAAATGATGCAGCGTCAGACGGATGCGCTCGCCGCGTCCGCGAAACAGTCGGTCTCCATCAACATCTGATGTAATCGGGATTCGCCTGCAGGCTGAATCGGGTCGGTATCCCGCGCGCTGACCGCTATGTCCCAAACCGTTCTTTCCACGACGGCAGCGCGCCGGCGAAAGGAAGCGCCTTCGCTTCGTAAACGCCGCGCGCGATCGCGCGTGCGATAACGTTTGCAGCCACCGCGCCAAGTTCGGTGAGCCCATAGAGCGGATCGATGGCTCTTTCTCCGGTCGCTGCGGCGAACACGATGTCGCCGTCGAGCGGCGCGTGGACCGGATAGATCGCGCGGGCAAATCCGGTTTGCGCGATCATCGCAAGCCTATTGACCTGCGGCTTGGTGAGGATGGCGTCGGTGACGACCAAGGCCAGTGTGGTGTTCTCGATCGACGTCGCGGCGGCGCCGCCCTTGAGCCGCATCGCGAGCATGTCCGGCGTAAAAGATGGTGGCAGGCCGCGTCCGCCGAACTCATTATTTTGCTCAAACGGCGCTGCCCAGAACCATGGTCCGTCGCCGACATTCACGCTGCCGACCGCGTTGACGGATGCGATGGCTGCAACACGCACGCCGTTTGTCATCACGGCGGAGGCCGAGCCAAGCCCGCCCTTGAAGTTGGCGGTGGTCGCGCCGAAGCCTGCGCCGACGCTGCCGAGCGTGAACGGGCCATCGGTCGCTGCTGCGGCCGCCGCGTAGCCGAGATCGCGATAGGGCGGGAAGCGGCCCCATGCCTTGTCACCGCCATTCAGCATGTCGAACATGACGGCACCCGGAACAATCGGGATCAGGGCGTCGCCCACGGCAAAGCCGCGCCCTTGTTCAGCGAGCCATGCCTGCACACCGCCGCCGGCCTCCAGCCCGAACGCCGAGCCCCCGGAGAGCGCGATCGCATCGATGCTTTCGACTGTGTTGACCGGTTCGAGCAATGCGCCGTCCCGGATTCCGGGTCCCCCGCCGCGCACATCGGCGGAGGCGACAACGGCCTTGTCGAAGATCACGGCGGTCACGCCGGATGCGACCGTTGTGTCATGGGCGTGGCCGACGCGGACGCCGGGAATGTCGGTCAGCAGGTTCTTCATCACTTCACCTTGGCATCTTCGGCATGATCTCGTCCGAAAACTGGTCTCCACTGTCCGGAATCATGTCCATCACGATCCGATCACAACAAGCGGAAGGAGCGCGGCGGAGCTTGCATAGCATATGGGCGACAGTGCAATAAGCGGCATGATTCAGGACGTTTCCATCCCCGCCGCGCTCGCCGCCGGCATCATCAGCTTTCTCTCGCCGTGCGTGCTGCCGCTCGTGCCGCCGTATCTGATCTATCTCACCGGCGCGACCATCGAGCATGTGGCCAATGAAGAAGAGCGGAGAGCCTCGAAACGCGCTGTGATGCTGTCGGCGCTGGTTTTCGTGCTGGGTTTTTCGACCGTATTCGTGGCGCTCGGCGCCAGCGCCAGTCTGATCGGCGGCCTGATCCGCGCATGGTCGGCGCAGTTATCGATTGTTGCGGGCATCGCAATCATCCTGATGGGCCTGCATTTCCTCGGTCTCACACGTATCGGCTTTTTGATGCGCGAAGGACGCCTGCCAATTCCCAAGCCCGTCGGTCTGTGGGGCGCCTATGTGATGGGGCTGGCCTTCGCATTCGGCTGGACGCCGTGCATCGGGCCGATCCTGGCCGCCATTCTGTCGGTCGCCGCATCGGAAGCCACCGTAACGAAGGGCGCAGGGTTGCTCGCAGTCTATTCCGCCGGTCTCGGCATCCCGTTCCTGATCGCGGCCTTCATGGTCGAGCGGTTTTCCGCGGTGCTCGCGCGCATGAAGAAGCATCTCGCCACCGTGGAGCGCGCGATGGGCGTTCTGATGATTCTCGTGGGGATCGGATTTCTCACCGGCGCGGTCACGGACGTCAGCATCTGGCTGCTGGAGACGTTCCCGGAGCTTCAGAATTTTGGGTAGCTGCAAATCTAAAGTTTGCCATGCCCGGGCTTGTCCCGGGCATCCTGATAAATTCAGCACAGTGGTCCACTCATCGAAATCACCGGGACAAGCCCGGTGATGACAATTGAATGTGACTTTCGGCTGACGAGATCTTACGATCCCTTGTTGATCTCGGCGTAGTTGCCCTTGGCGTCCCACTTGTAGACGACGTAGTCGATCACCTTGATATCGCCCTTTGCGTCGAACGAAAGCTTGCCAAGCACGGTGTCCCATTCGCCGCCCTTGATGGCTTCCATGACCTTCTTGGGGTCGGTGCTCTTCACCTTCGTGGCGGCCTGCGACCAGATCTGGAAGGCGGCGTAGGTGTAAAGCGTGTAGCCTTCAGGATCGATACCCTTCGCCTTGAACTTCTCGACGATGGCCTTCGCGGTCGGCTTGTTGCGCGGATCAGGACCGAAAGTGAACAGCGTGCCTTCGGCAGCCGCACCGGTGATCGAGGCGAACTCCTTGTCGTTCATGGCATCGCCGGCCATAAGAAGCGTTTTCATGCCCTGATCGCGCATCTGGCGCAGGATCAGGCCGGCTTCCTGATGATAGCCGCCGACATAAACCAGATCGATGTTCTCGCGCTTCAGCCGCGAGACGATGGAATTAAAGTCTTTGTCGCCCTTGTTGTAGGACTCGAACAGTTTTTCCTTCATGCCGCCGGCGTTCAACGCCTTTTTGGTTTCGTCCGCGAGGCCTTTGCCATAGGTCGTCTTGTCGTTGAGGATGGCGATGTTCTTGCCCGCGAAAGCTTTCAGAATGTACTGCGCGGCGACAAGGCCCTGCTGGTCATCGCGGCCGCAGACGCGCAGCACGTTCCACAGCTTGCGCTCGGTGAAGACCGGATTGGTCGAGGCCGGTGTAATCTGCAGCACGTTGCCCTCGGCATAAGCTTCAGAGGCCGGAATCGACGACGACGAGCAGAAATGGCCTGCTACGAACGGGACCTTGGAGCTTGCGAATTTTTCGGCGACCGAGCGGGCCTGCTTCGGATCGCAGGCATCGTCTCCGACCTGAAGCGCGAGCTTCTTGCCGTTGACGCCGCCCGCGGCGTTGAGGTCGGCGACAGCCAAGTCTGCGCCGTTCTTCATCTGGCGGCCGAATGCCGATTCGCCGCCAGTCATCGGGCCCGCGACAGCGACGGAAATGTCTTGCGCAAACGCAGCAGTCGACATGGCAATCGACGCGCCGAGTGCGAGGCCAAGGATACGGGTTGGTTTCATAGGGCAATCCTCATGCAGGTCTCGAAGGGCGCAGCCAAGCGGCCCGCCGGGCAAACACATCCCGGATATTGTCCGCTGATTTTACCGCCAAGTCATCGGCAATTTTAGGCCGCGCTCATGCCTTGGCTGGCGCATCTTGCCGCAGCCGCCAGCCGAGGGGACCGCGCCGTTCGTACAGCCAGTAGTACTGACGGACCATCTGCTGCGCCCGGGTACGCTGAAAAGACAGGCAGGATGCGGCGATCAGGATGACGGTCTCGACCACATAGGCTTGCGGCTGCAACAGGGTCTCATTGAACAGCGCGAAGTGCACGAACCGCACGGCCATCCCCAGCGGTATCATTGCAATCACCGCAATCCCGATGCTTCGCCAGGTCAGCGCGATGGCGCGGCCGGCCAGCACCGCACAGCCGCCGCCGAGCACCAGGGTGACAAACAGAACCTGAAAAATGGACTCATTTGAATAGAAGGACATCAGTGGCGCCCTCCCTCAAGATAGGCTGCGCGGATTTCCGGCCGCGCCAGCAGTTCCGCGCCGGTTCCGCTAAGGGTGATCAGGCCATTGACCATCACGTAGCCGCGGTGCGCCAGCTTCAATGCGTGGTTGGCGTTCTGCTCGACGATCAGGACGGTCAGGCCATCCTGCCGGTTGAGCGTGCGGACCGCATCGAAGATTTGCCGCGCGATCAGCGGTGCGAGGCCGAGCGACGGCTCGTCCAGCATCAGCAGGCGCGGGCGGCTCATCAGTGCGCGCCCGATCGCCAGCATCTGCTGTTCGCCGCCCGACAACGTACCGCCGCGCTGCGCGATACGCTCCTTGAGGCGAGGAAACAGCGTGAAAACGCGTTCAAGATTTTCGCTGCGCTCGGCTTCGGTGCTTTCCATGGCAGCGTCCGCGCCCATGCGCAGGTTTTCGGCGACCGTCATGCGCGGGAAAATGCGCCGTCCCTCGGGCGACTGCGCGATACGCAGCCGCGCGACGTGATGAGTGGGCTCATGCGTGATGTCCCGGCCATCGAATGCGATAAGTCCGGCGCGGGCACGCGGCCGCCCGAACACGGACATCATCAGCGTGGATTTACCCGCGCCGTTGGAGCCGATCAGCGCAACGATCTCGCCCGGGTGAATATCGAGATCGACGCCTTTCAGCGCCTCGATATTGCCGTAGGCTGCGACGAGGCCGCGAATGGAAAGGAGGGGAGCGCTCACGTTCCGCCCTCCATGACTTCGATGGCGGTTTGTTCGTCCGCGCCGAGATAGGCGGCGATGACTTTCGGATCGTTGCGGATTTCCTGCGGCGTACCTGCTGCAATCTTGACGCCGTGGTCGAGCACAAAGATGCAGTCGGAGATTTCCATCACCACCGACATGTCGTGTTCGATCAGCAGCACCGACGTGCCATGATCCTTGCGGATCGCCAGCAGTAACTGGCTCAGTTCATCGCTCTCCCGCGCGTTCAATCCTGCGGCCGGTTCATCGAGACACAGCAGCACCGGCTCCGAGCACATCGCACGCGCGATTTCGAGCCGACGCTGATCGCCGTAGGGCAGGTTGCCTGCCGCGTCGTCGGCCCTCGATGTGAGGCCGATGCGATCGAGCCAGTAGCGCGAGAGTTCGATGGCGCTTTTCTCAGCGCGGCGGAAGCCGGGTGCGCCAATCAGACCGAGAAACGTATAGCCCGATGCATGCATCAACGCGTTATGTTGCGCCACCATCAGGTTTTCCAGCGCGGTCATGCCCGCGAACAGCCTGATGTTCTGGAATGTGCGGGCGACCTTCGCCACCTTGGAGATGCGGTAGTCGAACAGCCGTTCCAGAAGAAACTCGCGGCCGTCGTCATGAATGAGACGCATCATGCCGGTGGTCGGCTTGTAAAAACCCGTGATGCAATTGAAGACGGTTGTCTTGCCCGCGCCATTGGGGCCGATCAGCGCGGTAATGTCGCCGCGCTTCGCCGTAAACGACAGATCGTTGACGGCGACGATGCCGCCGAAGCGCATCGACAGGTGATCGACGTCGAGAATGTCGTTGCTGGTATTGTTCGTGGTCATCCGTGGCCTTCCTTGACCATCGCGGATGAAATTTCCGAGGGCTTCTCCAGAAACACCGATGGCGCGCGGTGACCGATCAGGCCGCGCGGCCGCCAGATCATCAGGAGCACCATTGCCGAGCCGAACACCAGCATGCGGAACTGTTCAAGTCCTCTGAACAGTTCGAACCCGCCGATCATTGCGAGGGCTGCGAGCGCAACGCCGAGCTGTGAGCCCATGCCGCCGAGCACGACGATCGCGAGCACAAGCGCGGATTCATGGAACGTGAAGGACTCGGGGCTGATGAAGCCCTGACGGGTGGCGAAGAACGCACCGGCAAAGCCGCCGAACATCGCGCCGGTCGCAAACGCCGTCAGCTTCGTCGTGGTGGTGTTGATGCCAAGCGAGCGGCACGCGACTTCATCCTCGCGCAGCGCTTCCCATGCGCGGCCGATCGGCAAACGTCGCAGGCGGATGGTGACCCAGTTCGTCAGCAGCGCGAGCGCGAGGATCAGATAGAACAGGAAGACCACGCGATGCGTGGTGGAGAACTCGATGCCGAGCAGGGCGGCGAGTCCGTCATCGGTGTTGGTGAGCGGGATGCCGAAGAACGACGGCCGTGGAATCCCGGTGATGCCGTTCGGGCCTCCCGTGACATGCTGCCAGTTCAGCAGGATGAGCCGGATGATTTCGCCGAAGGCGAGGGTCACGATGGCAAGATAATCGCCACGCAATCGCAGCACGGGAAAGCCGAGCAACACGCCCCAGAAAGCTGCGAGGATTCCGGCCAGCGGAAGGCAGACCCAGAAGGAGAGATCGAAGGTCGTCGCCAGCAGCGCGTAGGAATAGGCGCCGACTGCATAGAATGCGACGTAGCCGAGATCGAGCAGACCGGCGAGACCGACGACGATGTTCAGTCCCCATCCCAGCATGACGTAGGTCAGAACGAGGATGCCAAGATCGAGGATGTAACGCTGGTCGTAGAAGATCACCGGGACCAGCACGGCAAACACGAGAAGCGCCGGGGCGAGAAAGCGCCGCAGGGTGGCGATCGTGCTGCTGGCGGATTCCGGAAGCAGCGAGACGCCCTTCGACGGTCCGATCCATTGCCGCAGTAGTTCAACAATGATGCTTCCGAAAAACACCGCCGCCACGAGTGCGGCGAGATCGCCGAACCGCGTCCAGTAGACCAGTTGGCCCTCCGGTCCGGCTTCAGTCCGGATGCCAATCATCAGTGAAAACAGAACCAGCGCCACAAGGGCGCTGATGAATGATTTTTTGAGAATGAAGGCGATGCCGTGCCCGGCTGCGGCGGCTTTTGGCGCACGAATGGCGGGATCGGTGGAGCGCGCCACGCTGCCTCTCAGACTTTTTCGACTTCCGGACGGCCGAGCAGGCCGGTCGGAAGAAAGATAAGAACGACAATGAGAATCGAGAACGCCGCCACGTCCTTGTATTCGGATGTGAAGTACGCGGACCAGAAGGTTTCGATCAGGCCGATCAGAAGTCCGCCCAGCATCGCGCCCGGGAGGGAACCGATGCCGCCCAGTACGGCGGCGGTGAACGCCTTGATGCCTGCGACGAAGCCCATGAAGAAGTCGACCACGCCGTAGTAGAGCAGGTACATCATGCCGGCGACGGCCGCGAGCGCAGCGCCGATCACGAATGTCATGGAGATCGTGCGGTCGACGTCGACGCCGAGCAGCGCGGCCATGGTCTGGTCCTGCTCGCAGGCGCGCATGTCGCGGCCGAGCCGCGTACGCGCTACCAGCCATGAGAAGACCGCAAGAAGGATAATCGTGGTGATGACGACGATGATCTGGATGTTTGACAGCCGCACCACGAAGCCGTCGTTTTCGAACAGCGTGTAACCACCGGTGATGACAGGGGGCACCGGCTTGACGCGCGCGCCCTGCGACACCTGCGCGTAGTTGGTCAGGACAAACGACATGCCGATGGCGGACAGCATGGGCGCCAGGCGGAACGATTGCCGCAGCGGACGATAGGCGATCCGTTCGACAGTCCAGCCGTAGAGCGCGGTGATCGCCATTGCGACCAGCAGCACGAGAAGCAGGATGACGGGAACGGTGGTGAGGCCGATCGAAACAAGGATGAGGAAGGTGATGAGGGCAATAAAGCCGCCGATCATGAAGATATCGCCGTGGGCGAAATTGATCATGCCCACGATGCCGTACACCATCGTGTAACCGATCGCGATCAGGCCATAGATCGAGCCGAGCACCAATCCGTTGATGAGCTGCTGGGCGAAGTAATCCATGGGCTGCCGTGTTCGAGCAAAGCGATCGACACGTCGAAGGCTCCGGCAGCCGGATCGTCGCGTCGTCCCATTTTCTAACAGCGGGAACAGGGGGCGGCAACCGTACCGGGTGCAGCTTCCGTCGTCATCCACCCAACATTTCGCTGCCGCGAAAGGATCACGCCGGAACTGGAGTTCCTTTGCAACCGATGGCGATGCGGGCGGTTGGCTACGTGTTCTCAACAATGGAGATGCCAACATGGGCAACCAGAACAATCCGAACCAGAACCCGGGCCAGCAGAGCCAGAACCCGAGCCAGAAGCCAGGTCAGCAGCAAGGTGGCGGCCAGAAGCCTGGCCAGCAGCAGCAGGATCCCAGCCACAAGCCCGGCCAGCAGGGTCAGCAGAGCCAAAAGGGCGGACACTAGCTTATTGATCCCGGTTCCCGTTTCGGGAGCCTCGGGTCTACAGATGAAGGAAAGTCCCGCCGAAAGGCGGGATTTTTCTTGGTATTTTTCTCGGGTGCTTTCTTGGGTGTTTTCTTGGGCCCATTGTTCCTATCCGTTGTCCACAGGTCCCGCCGCGCCGTTAAGGTTAAAAAAGGGTTTAAATTGCCGCTCGCGTTTGAGCGGAGTTAGCTCCGCCGATGCGGCGCCCGACGGCGCGGCTTTGGCCGGAGCATGACATCGAAGCCTTGGTTTCGGACGCCATGTTCCTCAAGTCAGGGGCAGGCGGCATGGCGAAGGATTGGCGGATCAGCACGTTCAACGGCGTGCTTCTGGCGTGTTACTTCATCCCGTCATGGACCATTTCGGCGATGAAGATCTGGGTCTCGCCGATCCGCGGATTCTACGACCGCTCCAATATCGCCGCTGCGATGTATGTCAGCGATTTTATGACTCTCCCGGCAATGGGAACCATCCGCGTCGCATGGCTGCTCGCGCTTTCCAAAGTGATAGTCGCCGCGTTCTTCTTCGTGTTTCTGCTGCTGGTGATCCGCGCGGCGATCCGCAACAAGGGCGGTGCCGATGAGGCGCTGGCCTTCGCGTTGGGAGTTGGCGCGTTCATCAGCATGGCGTGCCTGATCGCCGCCTCAAAGGTCGGCGAACTGGCAGCGCTGCGCCTTCATGCCAGCGAAGCGTTGCTGCTGATCGGCGCCGCGATCCTGCTGATCATCGACACTGACCCTGCTGTGGAGCACAAAACCGAAGCGGAAGCGGTAGAGTCGGTCGCGCCGCATCACGGCTTGTCGAGCAGCCCCAATTCCTGAACCACGCCGGCGGCTTCCTTGACCGCATGATTGGCTGCGGGGACGCCGCAATAGATTGCCTGCTGCAGCAGGATTTCCTTGATGTCGTCCGGCGTGAAGCCGCCTTCGCTCAAGGCCGCGCGGACATGCAGGCGAAATTCATCCCATTGCCCGAGCGCCACCATGGTGCCGATCACAAGGACGCGGCGTGTGCGCTCGTCGAAATGCGGTCGTGTCCAGATCTCGCCCCATGCATAGCGCGTGATGAGGTCGAGAAAGTCTGCGTTGAATGAATTCTTTCCCGCCGCAGACTTGTCGACCCATGCGTTGCCGAGCACCTTGCGGCGTTGGGCTGTTCCCTGATCGCGGCGTTGATCGTCGTCCATGAGATGCTCTCACCGCTGTGTCAGGAAGCCCACCACGGCTTCGGTGAAGTTGTGCGATTGCTCGATGTTGGAGATATGAGCCGCATCGAGCAGGGTCATGCTCGCATTCGGGATGTGGCTGCGGATAAAGACGCTGGCTTCAACCGGCGTCGCCATATCGTGGCGGCCCGCGATCACCAGCGTCGGCGCATTGATACGCGGAAGCAAGTCGCGTTGATCGAGCCGGCTCAGGGCCTCGCAGCAGGCGGCATAGCCCTGCACGGGCGTGGCCATCAGCATCGCCTTCATGCGCGCGGTAATCTCCGGCTCGCGTTCACGGTAATCCTCGGTCAGCCAAGCTGCGATCACGGCGTCGGCGATTGCCGCGATGCCGCCATCGCTGACAGCCTTGATGCGGTTCAGCCAGTTGGTGGGATCGGGATAATAGCAGGACGTATTGGCGAGGATCATCCTGTCGATGCGCTCCGGCGCGTTCGCTCCCAGCCACTGGCCGACCATGCCGCCCATCGATAACCCGCACCAGTGCACTCTCTCAATGTTGAGGTCGTCGAGGATCGCCAGCACGTCCTTGCCGAAACGCTCCATCGAGTAAGGACCGGCCGGAACACCGGATTTGCCGTGGCCGCGGCGGTCATAACGGACGACACGATAGAGCTTCGTCAGCGCCGCCATTTGCGGCTCCCACATCTGCATGGTCGCGCCGAGCGAATTCGACAGCATGATCGTCGGTCCGCCGTCGCGCCCTTCCACCGAGACATTGAGCAGGCATCCGTCGGCGTCGATCATAGGCATGTTAAATTCTCCGTGACTTCTTGTTGTTTATTCGCTGTCCAGCGAAGCGAGCAGCCGGTCGATCAGCGTTTGCGCGACGCCCTGATAGGCCATCGGGTCGAACAGGCTTTCGAGAGTGCCGGTATCGATGTGGGTGGTGACGCGCGTGTCGTCCGCGAGAACGCTGCGCAGATGCTGACGGGTTTCGATAGCTCTGCGGCTCGCGGCCTCGACGATGTGATGGGCTTCGCCTTTGCCGACCTTCTCCGCCAGCGCCATCGACACGGCCTCGGCCATGACGAGGCCCTGGGTCATGTCGAGATTGGCGCGCATGCGTGCGGCATCGACTTCGAGTCCTTCAGCGATCTCGGCGATGGCGGAGAGCGCCCCCGACGTCACCAGTTGCAGCGTCGGCAATGTCGGCCATTCGGCATGCCAGGGGCCGGCGCTGCGTTCATGATCCTGAACCTGAGCAGCGAGAATCGTCGCCGCAAGATTCGGCGCCATTGTCGCCGCCGCCAGCGCTCTTGCCGCCGCCACAGGATTGCGCTTGTGCGGCATCGTCGAAGAGCCGCCGCGGCCTTCGCCCGCAGGTTCGAAGGCTTCCGCGACGTCGGTCTGCATCATCAGCGACACGTCGCGGGCGATTTTGCCGCAGGTGCCTGTAAGAATGGCCAGGGCTGTCGCCACATCCGCGATTCGGTCGCGATGCGTGTGCCACGGCGCATCCGGCAGCGGCAGCGACAATTCGTTTGCAAGTTGTTCAGCGACCTTGAGGCCGTTGCCGCCCAAGGCCGCGAGCGTTCCGGCCGCACCGCCAAACTGCAGGGCGAGGGTGTCGCGGCGCATCCGCTTCAGCCGTCCCCGTGAACGATGCAGCGCAGCTGCGTACTCAGCCAGTTTCAATCCGAATGGCATCGGAAGGGCGTGTTGCAACCATGTCCGCGCGACCACCGCTGTCTCGCGGTACTGGATAGCCATCCGGGCAAAACCTGTGATGGCGCGGTCGAGGTCCGTGATCAGCGCGTTGATGGCGGCGCGCAGGCCCAGCATTGTGGCGGTGTCGATCACGTCCTGGCTGGTCGCGCCCCAGTGCACATAGCGCGCGGCGGAAGGATCGGCACTGGCGACCTTCACGGTCAGCATTTTTACCAGCGGAATTGCGAGATTTCCGGCGTGTACCGCCGCCTCGGCAAGCGCCGCGCGGTCGAACGATTCGGCATGGCAGGCTTTCGCGATGCTGACGACGGCGCTGGCTGGAATGATGCCGACCGCCGCTTCAGCGCGCGCAAGGGCATGCTCAAAGTCCAGCATATGCTGGAGATATACTTCATCGTCGCACACAGTGCGCATGGCGGCGCTCGACAGCAAAGGCGCGAGCAAGGGAGGCAGGGATGAACTCATGATGCGCGGACCCTATCCAAGGCTCCGACGCATGCCAATAGCGCGATACCCTTCAGTGAAAGCACTGCAACACGGCGCGGGGCTTGCTGTTTGATGTTTTTGCATCGCTCGTTCCCGAACGTTCCCCTTTCTTTTGTGAGCGCTGTATCCTAACTGAGATCGGCAGGGCCGCGGGATGCGGCTATCGAATGAAGGAGCTTGCACATGGCAATGACGATGACGGGTGAGGTGCAGCTTCCTGCTTCTCGTGAAGTGGTATGGGAAAAACTCAACGATCCGGCTGTTCTGAAGGCCTGCATTCCGGGTTGCGAGGAATTGGAGCGGGTCGGAGACAACCAGTTTCAGGCCGTCGCCAAGATGAAGGTTGGACCGGTGTCCGCTCGGTTCAAGGGCAAGGTCACCCTGAGCGATTTCGATCCGCCGAACAGCTACAAGATCTCCGGCGAAGGCGAAGGCGGCGTCGCCGGATTCGCCAAGGGCGGGGCGACGGTGGCGCTCGCCGAAAAGGATGGCGGCACACTGCTGAGCTATAATGTCGAGGCCCAGATCGGTGGAAAGCTGGCGCAGCTTGGTCAGCGGCTGATCAACGGCGCGGCCAAGAAGCTGGCCGATGAATTCTTCGCGAAATTCGCAGACGCGGTGAAGGCGGCCTGAGGCCGTTTGGGCATATCAGCTCCCCGCATAAATCAAGCCTTCTCGTCCGGGAGCGGTGCGCGGTGAGGTTGCTCATTGCCGCAATGGCCCATATTATGAATTTGGAACCATTTTAAACGCGTTTTGCACCGCGCCACGCACGGTGCGTGCGGAACTTGAGTCCCA
The DNA here is from genome assembly GCF_000308295.2 of Afipia birgiae 34632. Taxonomy (GTDB): domain Bacteria; phylum Pseudomonadota; class Alphaproteobacteria; order Rhizobiales; family Xanthobacteraceae; genus Afipia; species Afipia birgiae. The sequence goes on along the minus strand of NZ_HG326654.1, from coordinate 157,930 downwards.
GAGGTTATGTCCACGAATCTGGGCGCCAAGCCGAAAACAAGAGAGTGTTGATGGCCAAGATTTCACTGATCGTGAACGGCAATCCTGTGATGGGCAAGGTCGATTCGCGCACGCTGCTCGTCCAGTTCTTGCGCGAGCATCTTCGTCTGACCGGGACCCATGTCGGCTGCGACACATCGCAGTGTGGGGCCTGTGTGGTCCATCTCGACGGCAAGGCTGTGAAGTCCTGTACCACTCTGGCAGTGATGGCGGATGGTCATAGTGTGACAACCATTGAGGGCCTTGCTGCCGATGGGGCACCGCTGCATCCGATGCAGGAGGCCTTCCGCGAACATCATGGTCTGCAGTGCGGCTTCTGTACCCCCGGCATGATCATGACCGCGGTCGATCTCGTCCATCGCAAGGGCCATGACCTCAGTGATCATGTCATCCGCGAGGAGCTTGAAGGCAATCTGTGCCGCTGCACGGGTTATCAGAACATCGTGCTGTCGATTGCGGCCGGCGCCAAGGCGATGGCCAAATCCGATCTTGCGTAATTGACGACTTTCCCGAAGGACAGCTCATGTACGACTTCAAGTATCATCGTCCGGGGACTGTGCGGCAGGCCGCCAATCTTCTCGTCAAGAATGAAGACGCAAAACTGATCGCCGGCGGCCATACGCTGGTGCCGGTGATGAAGCAGCGGCTTGCCAGCCCGCCGCATCTGGTCGATCTCAGCCATATCCAAGGCCTCAACGGCATCGAGATGAAGGGCCGCAATCTGGTGATCGGCGCGACCGCGACCCACGCCGAAGTCGCCAATTCGGCCGTCGTCGGTGAAGCAATCCCCGCGCTTGCGGAGCTTGCAGGCCTGATCGGCGATCCAGCCGTTCGCCACAAGGGCACCATCGGCGGCTCGCTCGCCAACAATGACCCGACGGCGGATTATCCGGCAGCGGTCACGGCGCTGGGTGCAACCGTTGTCACCAACAAGCGCCGGCTGAAGCCGGAGGAATTTTTCCAGGGCCTGTTCACCACCGCGCTTGAGCCCGACGAGATCATCACCCGCGTGATGTTTCCGCTACCGAAGAAGGCCGCGTATCAGAAATTCCGTAATCAGGCTTCGCGTTACGCGCTGGTCGGCGTGTTCGTCGCGCGGCGTCCGTCGGATGTGCGCGTTGCAGTGACAGGCGCGGGCGGTGATGGTGTGTTTCGCGTCACCGAGTTCGAAGAAGCGCTGAAGAAGCGGTTCTCACCGAAGTCACTTGACGGGTTGACGGTGTCTGCCGACGGCCTCAACAGCGACATTCACGGCAGTGCCGAGTATCGTGCGCATCTGATCGGCGTGCTTGCGCGCCGCGCTGTGGAAGCCGCGACCGCGAAGAGCTGAATTTGGAGTCCATCCCAGCATGAGTAAGATCCCGGCGTCCGTCGATGCAACGCTTGATCTGCTCACCAGCCGTGGTTATCTCGCGGAGCGTTCGCTCGCGACGGTGGTCTATCTGTCCCTCAAGATGGGTCGTCCGCTTTTTCTTGAAGGCGAGGCCGGCGTCGGCAAAACCGAGATCGCAAAGGTTCTCAGTGCTGCTCTCGGGCGCAAACTGATCCGCTTGCAGTGTTATGAAGGTCTCGACGTTGCGTCCGCAGTCTACGAGTGGAACAGCGCCGCGCAGATGATCGCCATTCGTCTGGCGGAAGCCAGCGGCGAAACCGACCGCGAGCAGTTGTCCGCGGACGTGTTCGCGGAAAAGTACCTGATCAAGCGGCCGCTGCTTCAGGCCTTGGAGCCGGATGTCGCTGGGCCGCCGGTGCTGCTGATCGACGAACTCGACCGCGCAGACGAAGCCTTCGAGGCCTACCTGCTGGAAATCCTCAGCGACTTCCAGGTCACGATTCCGGAATACGGCACGGTGAAAGCGCCGCAGCCGCCGATCGTTATCGTCACATCAAACCGCACTCGTGAAATCCACGACGCCCTCAAGCGCCGCTGCCTCTATCACTGGGTCGATTATCCTTCCGCCGAGCGCGAACTGGCCATCGTCAAGTCGCGCGTGCCGAACATCGGCGCGAAGCTGTCGGAGCAGGTGGTCGGTTTCGTGCAGGCGCTGCGCGAGCAGGATCTGTTTAAGGTGCCCGGCGTCGCCGAGACCATCGACTGGGCGACCGCGTTGACCGAACTCGATGCACGCTCGCTGACGCCGCAGGTGGTTGGCGATACGCTCGGCGCGCTGCTGAAATATCAGGACGACATCGGACGCATGCAGGGTCCGGCGCTCGACAAGGTCATCAAGGAAGCCGTCAACGATCCGGCGGCCTGAACGCAATCCGGAAAACGTCATGTCGAATGACATCGAGACCCCAGCGGCCGGATTGATCGCGGACAATGTTATCGGATTTGCGCGAGCCTTGCGGGTGGCCGGCCTGCCGATCGGGCCGGGCGCTGTTATCGATGCGTTAAAGGCAATGCAGCTGATCGATATCGGCAACCGCGCCGATTTGTTTACCACGCTAGAGTCAATCTTCGTCAAGCGCCGCGAGCACGCATTGGTGTTCGCGCAGGCGTTTGACCTGTTCTTCCGCCGTGCCGAGGGCACGGAAAGCATGCTCGACTCGGTCCCGTTGCCACCCGAAGCGAAGAAACCTCCGCCGCCGGCCTCGCGGCGGGTTCAGGAAGCATTCGCCCAGAGTCGCAATATTGAGGGGCCTGAGATCGAGGAGAAGGACGTCCAGCTCTCGGTTTCCGATCGCGAGGTGCTTCAGCGCAAGGACTTTGCGCAGATGAGCGCGGCCGAGATCGCCGAGGTCACCCGCGCGATTGCACAGATGAAATTGCCGCAAGCGGAGTTGCGCACGCGACGCTTCAAGCCGGACGCGCGCGGCCAGCGGCTCGATCTGCGGCGCACGCTACGTGGAAGCCTTCGTACCGGCGGCGAGATCGTGAAATTCCAGCGGCTCGGCCGTATCGACAAGCCCGCGCCGATCGTAGCGCTGCTCGATATTTCCGGCTCGATGACAGATTACACCCGGCTGTTCCTGCAGTTCCTCCACGCGATTACCGACGCGCGCAAACGCGTTTCGGTGTTCCTGTTCGGCACGCGGCTCACCAACGTGACGCGCGCGTTGCGGGCGCGCGATCCCGACGAGGCGCTGGCAGCCTGTTCGTCTAGCGTCGAGGATTGGGCGGGGGGGACGCGGATCGCGATCTCGCTACATAATTTCAACAACCTCTGGGGCCGCCGGGTGCTCGGGCAGGGTGCCACTGTTCTTCTGATCTCGGACGGGCTGGAGCGCGAAGCCGATTCCCGGCTGGAATTCGAGATGGACCGGCTGCACCGGTCGTGCCGTCGCCTGATCTGGCTCAACCCGCTGCTGCGCTTCGAAGGCTTCGAGGCCAAGGCGCAGGGCATCAAAATGATGCTGCCGCATGTTGATGAATTCCGTCCCGTGCATAACTTGAAGTCCATGGGAGGGCTGATCGCTGCGCTGTCGTCCAGCCAGCCGCCCCGGCGCATCGAAACCCGCTCCGCAGCGTGAGGATCAAACCATGCTCAACCGCGACGAAGATATTTTGAAAGCCGCCGAGACCTGGATGAAATCCGGTCACGGTGTCGCGCTGGCGACCGTGGTCGAGACCTGGGGCTCCGCGCCACGCCCGGCGGGATCGAGCCTCGTCATCAACGATGATGGGACATTCCTTGGCTCGGTATCGGGCGGGTGTGTCGAAGGTGCGGTGGTCACCGAGGCGCTCGACGTCATTGCCAGCGGCAAGCCGAAGATGCTGGAGTTTGGTGTCGCCGATGAAACCGCCTGGAATGTCGGGCTGTCATGCGGCGGCAATATCCGCGTGTTTGTCGAGAAAGTGGGCAACTCTTGAAACAGGATACACTGGCAGAACTGAACGCCGAGCGCGCGGCGCGCCGGGCCGTGATCGTTGTGACCGACGTCGTGACTGGCGACCAGCGTTTGATCAAGGCTGCGAACATCGCCAGCGATCCGCTCCATGAAGACCTCGACAAGCACTTGCGCATGGGCAAGAGCGGGATGATCGAGAGCGACGGCAACAAGCTGTTTCTGAATGTCTATGCCCCGACCGCGCGCCTCGTCATCGTCGGCGCGGTTCATATCAGCCAGGCGTTGGCGCCGCTGGCGCAATCGCTGGACTACGATGTCTACGTGGTCGATCCGCGCACGGCCTTCGCGTCGCCGGAACGTTTTCCGGATGTACCCCTGTTCGCGGACTGGCCCGATGTCGCATTGCCGCCACTCAACATCGACCGTTACACGGCCTTCGTCGCACTGACGCACGATCCCAAGATCGACGATCCGGCGCTGCTGCATGCGCTCGATCGCGATTGCTTCTACATCGGCGCGCTCGGCTCGCGGAAGACCCATGCCAAGCGCGTGGACCGGCTGAAGGCGCAAGGTGCGAGCGATGCCGCGCTGGCGCGAATTCACGCACCCATCGGCCTCAATATCGGCGCGGTGTCGCCGTCGGAGATCGCGGTGGCCATCATGGCAGAGATTACCGCGCGGCTGCGGCTTCCCGCCGATGCGCCACTCAAGACGAAGTCAGCGGCATGAAGTTCGGTCCTGTTAAGCCTGAAGACGGCCTTGGCGGCGTCACTGTTCACGCGATCCGTCAGGGACCGCTCGTTCTCAAGAAAGGCACCGTCATCGGCGCGGCTGAAATCGCCGCGCTGAAGCAGGCGGGTGTGATGGAAATCGTCGTCGCGCGCCTCGACAAGGACGATGTGTCCGAGGACGAAGCAGCCGCAAGCATCGCCGCGGCGGTCGCGGGCGAGGGGGTCAATGTCGAGCGGGCCTTTACCGGCCGCGCCAACCTGTTCGCGGCGGAGGCCGGCGTGCTGGTGGTGGACCGCGACGCTGTCGATCGCATCAACCGCGTGGACGAGGCCATCACCTTCGCCACACTTTCGGCATTCAAGCCGGTGGTCGCCGGTGAAATGATCGCCACCGTCAAGATCATTCCGTTTGGCGTCGAGGCGAAGCTGCGCGACGCTGCCGTCGTCGCAGCAAGCGCAGGGCGGATGCGGGTCGCGCCGTTCACCATCAAGCGTGTCGGCATCGTCTCGACCATGCTGCCGGGGTTGGCCCCGAAAGTGATCGAAAAGACGTTGCGCGTGACCGAGGAGCGTCTCGCACCGACCGGCGCCCGCATTATCAGCGAGCGCCGCGTTCCGCACGACGAGAGCGCGCTCGCGCCCGCCATCAATGAACTGCTTGGACTTGGCGCCGAGCTGGTGCTGGTGTTCGGCGCATCCGCTATTGCCGACCGGCGCGACGTAATTCCGGCGGCGATCGAACGGATTGGCGGTGCGGTCGAGCATTTCGGCATGCCGGTCGATCCCGGCAATCTCATGCTGATCGGGAAGGTCGGGAATTCGCCGGTGCTTGGCGCGCCGGGCTGTGCGCGTTCGCCGAAGGAAAACGGTTTCGACTGGATCCTGATGCGCCTGCTGGCCGGGCTTCCGGTCACCCGCGCGGATGTCACCGGCATGGGTGTCGGCGGGCTCCTGATGGAAATCGTGACGCGGCCGCAACCACGCGTACCAATCGAGGCAGATGGTAACCACAAGGTCGCGGCAGTTGTTCTTGCCGCGGGACGCTCCACCCGCATGGGCGGACCGAACAAGCTCCTGGCCGAACTGAACGGCAAGAAGCTGGTGCGGATCGTCGCCGAGCAGGCGCTTGCTTCGAAGGCATCGTCCGTGATCGTCGTGACCGGTCATCAAAGTCTTGAGGTCGAGGCGGCGCTAAAGGGACTTAAAGTCGAATTCGCCCGCAATCCGGATTTCGCGGAAGGCCTCGCGACGTCGGTCAAAGCCGGCATCGGTGCGGTCCCTGAAACAGCCGACGGTGCGGTGATATGCCTTGGCGATATGCCGCTGATCGACGCGAAACTGATCGACCGGCTGGTGAATGCCTTCGCACCGGATCGCGGTTCGCTGATCGTGGTGCCGGTAGCCGGCGGGCGGCGAGGTAACCCGGTGTTGTGGTCGCGGAGATTCTTCCCGGAATTGATGACGCTCGATGGCGACATCGGCGCGCGCCATCTGATCGCGCAGCACGCGGAAGCGGTCGCGGAAGTTGAGGTCGACGGTAAAAGCGCGTTCCTCGATATCGACACACCCGAAATGCTCGCCGACGTACGGCGCGGCTAGCGTTTACCGCCTTCCTTTCCACCTTGTTCACCAAGTTGAAACGCCCTCCCGCCTAATGTGATTCCGGAATGACCTCGGGGGAGGGGATTTTGTTCGACCGCACTGCCGCGCAGGTTCGCGCGTTTTTTATTGTCGTTTTTGTTTCAGCCTTTGCCGCTCCGTTCGTCTCAATACCGGCTTCCGCAGCCGGCGCACTGGCGATCGGCAAGTGTGGTGCTTATGGCCAGGCATTCGACTATCCGGCCGAGCAGGCCGCGCGAGCGGCTGCTCTCAAGCAATGCAAGGGTGATTGCACCGCCGTGACCATGAAGCGTGCATGCGCCGCGCTGTCCCTCGACATGACCAAGCCCTGCGGCCCGCACGGCTATGCCGTTTCACCGCGCATTTCGAGCGCGCTCAATGAGGCGATGAAGAAGTGCTACGCCTTCGGCGGCAAGGAATGCGTCATCCGCGCCTGGGCTTGCGACGCCAAGGGTTGAGCTTCCGGCCGCGCCACAGCAACGCTGTCGCAAAATAATACAAATAAATCAATATATTAAACTGCTTTCAATTTCACCATTGAATATGACTGACTAGTCAGTCATATTCTGACATGGCAAAATTCCCGCTGATCGACACCCGTCCTGTCAAAGGCAAGCCCGCGCGTACTAAGGCGCGCGCGCCTGCTGATCGTCCTGCTCCGCCGCGTCCATCGAAGCGTGCTGTCGGCGCGACGGAGCGGCGCGCCGCCATCGTTGCGGCGGGTCTTGATGAGTTCACGGCGAAAGGCTTTGCGGCGACCCGCCTCGATGACGTGGCCAAACGCGCCGGAGTGGCCAAGGGCACGATCTATCTGCACTTCAAGGACAAGGAAGCGTTGTTTCAGGAACTGGTGCGCACGGCGCTCGGTCCGTTGATCGTGCGGATTTCGAATCCGCCGATTGGCGTGGGCGGAGGATCGGCACGCGCGGCGATGGAGGCTTTGGCCGAGACGTTCGCCCGCGAAGTGATCGGCACGCGCCGCGCAGACATTGTCAGGATGATAATTTCCGAAGGGACACGCTTTCCGCAACTCGCTGACTTCTATTACCGCGAGGTGATCGCGCACGGCATCGCCGGGATGCGCAAGCTGATCCAGTATGGAATCGCGCGCGGCGAAATTCGCAATCCGGGGCTGGCGGATTTTCCGCAGCTTCTGGTCGGACCGATGATTGTGACCGTGATCTGGCAAGGCCTTTTCGGCAAGCACGCGCCGCTCGACGTTGCCGCGATGCTGCGTGTTCATCTCGATTTGATTTTTGACGAGGGGAGAGCGACATGATTGCGTCGCGAAACGTCGCGCGGACTCTCGTGCTGTTGCTCGCCACGGCTTCCCTGTCCGGATGCTGGGATTCCAAAAGTCGCGGTTATCAGGGATGGGTCGAAGCCGACTTGATCTTCGTCAGCCCGGATGAGCAGGGACGCGTCGTCAAGCTCAACGTCCGTGAGGGTGATCATGTCGAGGTGGGTGCGCCGCTCTATGCGGTCGATGACGATCTTCAGCAGGCCGATTTGAACCAGAGCAACGCGACGCTCGCCAACGCTAAACAAGCTTATGACCGCGCGGCAACCCTGAGCAAGACCGGCTCCGGGACGCAGGCGAATTACGATGCGGCGCTGGCGAACCTTCGTGTTGCTGAAGCGCGGGTGAACACATCGCAGACCAAGCTGGAACGTCGGCGCATGAAGGCACCTATTGCCGGCACCATTCAGCAGATTTACTTCCGCGAGGGCGAAACCGTTGCGGCGCAACGCCCGGTGATCTCGATCCTGCCGCCCGGTAACATGAAGGCACGCTTCTTTGTGCCGGAGCCCGAACTGCCGAAGCTAAAGGTCGGTGACGAGGTGCGGGTGACGTGCGATGGCTGCCCCAGCGACATCACGGCGAAGATCTACTTCATCGCCACCACGGCGGAGTATACGCCGCCGGTGATCTACAGCCTCGATGAACGATCGAAGCTGGTCTATCTGATCCAGGCGCGGCCGAACAAACCGGACAGTCTGCGCGTTGGACAGCCGGTCAGCATCTTTACCAATGGCACGACACCGTGAGCATCGCCACCGCACAATCCGATATCGCGATTGAGGTCCATGGCCTGTCGAAGTCGTTCAACGGCCGCGAGGTGGTGCATGACCTGTCGATGCAGGTTAAGCGCGGATCGATCTACGGGTTTCTCGGTCCCAACGGCTCGGGAAAGACCACGACGATCCGGATGCTCTGCGGCCTGCTGACGCCGGACAGCGGCGAGGGAACCTGCCTCGGCTACGACATCCGGCGCGATGCCGACAAGATCAAGCGGCGCGTTGGCTATATGACGCAGCGCTTCAGTCTCTACCAGGACTTGTCGGTTCGCGAGAATCTCGAATTCGTCGCGCGGCTTTACGGCGTGCCCGATCCGCGCGGGGCCGCACGCGAGATGATCGGGCGCATCGGGCTGACGGGACGTGAGGAACAGCTCGCCGGTGAACTCTCCGGCGGCTGGAAACAGCGGCTCGCGCTGGGGGCTTGCACATTGCCGAGTCCACAGTTGCTGCTGCTGGATGAGCCGACTGCCGGTGTCGATCCCAAGGCGCGGCGCGAATTCTGGAACGAAATTCATGCGCTTGCGGCCGAAGGGCTGACTGTGCTCGTTTCGACCCATTACATGGATGAAGCGGAGCGCTGCCACGAGATCGCATACATTGCCTACGGAAATCTTCTGGTGCACGGCTCTGTCGAGGAGGTCATCGCGAATTCGGCGTTGACGACCTATACCGTGACAGGCGAGGGGCTGAACAAGCTTACGGCCGACCTGACCGGCAAGCCCGGCATCGATATGGTTGCGCCGTTCGGCACCAGCCTTCATGTTTCAGGGCGTGATGTTGCGGCCCTTGAAAACACAATCGCGCCGTACAAATCCCGTGGCGATACCGCATGGCATAAATCCGAACCGTCGCTCGAAGATGTTTTCATCGAACTGATGGGACGCGCGAAGGATAACTTCCAATGAGCGCAGCCGACACGAACAATGGCGGCGCACGGGGCTTCGGGCAGCGCACCTACGCTATGCTGGTGAAGGAGTTCCTTCAGCTGCGCCGCGATCGTGTTTCGTTCGCAATGATCGTGATGTTGCCGATCATGCAGCTCCTGCTTTTCGGCTATGCCATCAACACCACACCGCGCAATTTGCCCACGGCGGTTCTGTTGCAGGAGGACAGCGATCTCGGCCGCTCGATCCTCAAGGCGCTTCAGAATACGGCTTACTTCCGCTTTACCCGCGAGGTTCACACCGTTGCCGAGTTCGACAGCTTGCTGGAATCCGGCAAGGTGTTGTTCGGCGTCGAAGTCCCGCGTGGTTTCGAGCGCGGGGTTCGCCGTGGCGACAAGCCGGCACTGCTTGTCGCGGCGGATGCGACCGACCCGGTGGCTTCAGGATCGGCGCTTGGTGCGCTGGGGCAGGTCGTGCAATCGGCGCTCAAGCACGATCTGCAGGTGGGTGATCCGCCCGAGATGCCGTTCGAGATCCGCGCCCATGCGCGCTACAATCCGGCAGCGGAGTCGCGGCTGAACATTGTGCCGGGGCTGGTCGGAACAATCCTGACCATGACCATGCTGATCTTCACCGCGCTGTCCGTCACCCGCGAAATCGAACGCGGCACCATGGAAAATCTGCTGGCGATGCCGATCACTCCGGTGGAGGTGATGCTTGGAAAAATCATTCCCTACGTGCTGGTCGGATTTCTGCAGGCGACGATCATCATCGGCATCGGCTTCTTCCTGTTCCGGGTCCCGATCCTGGGCAGCCTGACTATGCTGGCTGCGCTCTCGACGCTATTTATCGCAGCCAATCTGTCGATTGGTTACACGTTCTCGACCATCGCGCAGAACCAGCTTCAGGCCATGCAGATGTCGATGATGTTCTTTCTGCCGAACATCCTTCTGTCCGGCTTCATGTTTCCGTTCGCGGGGATGCCGGTGTGGGCGCAGTGGATCGGCGAGGCGCTCCCGCTCACTCATTACATCCGCATCGTCCGCGCGATCATGCTCAAGGGCGCATCGCTGCAAAACCTGCAGTACGACGCTATCGCGCTGTTCGTGCTGGTGCTGGTTGCGATGACCATCGCGGTAAGCCGATTCAGGCGGACGCTGGATTGAGCGTGACCCGCTGTCCCGTATCCCGGATCATGGAATGCAGATGCTGCGGGACGGGTTATAGGCTGATCGTCTTATGCGGTCGCTGCTTTCGGCTCGCTCCGAAGCATCATCACCGCCGCCGCGATCAGGCAGAGGATGCCTGCCGCAAAGAACGCCGGCAGATAGCTTTCATACAGGGTTCGCGTCAGTCCGGCACCAAACGCGGCGGTTGCCGACCCAAGCTGATGGCCGACGAAAACCCAGCCGAACACCATCGCAGCGCGCTCCGGTCCGAAGTGCTTGGCGGTCAGCTTGACGGTGGGCGGCACCGTGGCGATCCAGTCGAGTCCGTAAAACACCGCGAACAGCGACAGTCCGTAAAACGAGAAGTCCGTGAACGGCAGGAACACCAGCGAAAGGCCGCGCAGACCATAGTACCAGAACAGCAGCCAGCGATTGCTGTACCGGTCGGAAAGCCAGCCGGACGCAATGGTGCCGACGAAATCGAAAATGCCCATGGCGGCGAGCAGGCTTGCGGATGTTGTCGCGGGGATTCCAAAATCGGCGCACATCGGTATGAGATGGGTCTGGACCAGCCCATTGGTGCTCGCGCCGCAGACGAAGAACGTCCCGAACAGAATCCAGAACACACGGGTCTTCGACGCATCGCGTAGTGCCGTGAAAGCCGCCGAGATGATTGAGGTCGCGGGTGGGGTTACGGGAACGGGCGCGGTGCCGTCATCGCCAACAGGCCGCAGTCCGAGGTCCGATGGCCGGTCACTCAGGAACAGCAACACCATTGCGGCGGCGACAGCGAGCATCACGCACATCGTGCCGAGAGCGATGCGCCAGCCGAATGCTTCGGTCAGGTAGGCCATGACGGGAAGGAAGATCAGCTGTCCCGTGGCGACGCTGGCGGCCAGAATTCCGACGACCAGCCCCCGGTGCGCGACGAACCAGCGCGTCGCGACTGTTGCGCCGAGAACCATCGCCGTCATGCCGGTCCCGAATCCGACGACGAAGCCCCACAGCGCGATCAGGTGCCAGGCCTGGGTCATGGCGAGAGATGCGAGCAGGCCGATCGTGATGATCGTCAGCGCCGACATCACCACGTTGCGCAGTCCAAAGCGCACCATCAGCGCCGCGGCAAAGGGAGCCATCAGCCCGAACAGCAGCAAGCGAATCGACAATGCCGACGAAATCTGCGTGGTGCTCCAGCCGAATTCTTTCTCCAGCGGCAGGATGAAGACGCCAGGGGCGCCGACGGAAGCCGAACTGACAAGAGCGGTGAAGAACGTCACTGCGACCATGACCCAGCCGTAGTGAATGCCTCGAGCGGCGAGGCGAGCGGAAACCCATGCGGAAATCATCGCGTATCCTGGTGAAAATCGGAAACAGACTTTATAGTATGATGAAAATCATACTATTCAATATTTCGTGTTTTATACTTTCGATATCGCCCGGGACGGGTCTGCTATCGGCGCGTGAGCAGACCGACGCGCCCATAGAGACCAGAGCGATGGCTATTGTCATCAACATAGCCCGCGCCGAGCGACCACTCAAACGCTGCAAACTTCAGTGACGTCAGATGAGCGCCGATCCGGTATTGTCGGTAGACTTCGTCACCTGATGTTTCCGCCTCCGGACCGGTCCAGAAGCGATCCATGACACGCCAGCCAGCGGCTCCACGGACGCCGAAGCTGCTGCCGATGGTTGAACCCGAGATCGATGACGCCAGCATGAGCGATGTCGTCGGTTCCCACCACAGATCGGCGGCGACGCGGACGCCCGCATGATTGCCACGCAGGCTGTTGCCCGGATCGTCCGGCGACAGGCGGTGGTTCTGAAGATCGAGACCGGCGAAAAGCTTGATTTCGAAGTCGCTCCGCTTGATCCGCCAGCCGGGGAGAGCCGATGCGAGGAGGCTGGTGCCGCGGATACTGGTGCTGCCTGCAAGATAACGATAGCTGCCTTCGGCCAGCAACAGCTTGAGAGTGAAACCGTCCTCGTTCAGGCCCCGCGGCGCCCATTGAACGCCGCCATAGAACGAGCCGCCGCTGCGCCAGAGATCGAAGCCGCTGAAATAGAGAAACTTCTCGGGATATGCGCCGCCGCTGAGTTGGCTCGAGGAAGGCAGGGGATCGGTCTGGTGACTGGCAACAGTTGGAGAGCCTCCGCTAAACAGCGCGGCGGCGACGCAAAACGCGTACACCCATCCTACGCAACGCATGGAGCCCCCGAGCCCCGGACATTCCTACGTAAAAATACTCAGGAATTAGAGCCTTGAACCTGGCGTTCGTCTAGCGAACGAGCCGGGAACGCGAGGCGAACAGGTGCGGAAGATTTGGGGGCCCTGTGGATAACTCAGACCTGCGGCGCGACCAGATCTTCGATCTTCACGTCTTCACGATCCTTGATGATCTCGGCGATGAACTTGCGGTGGCAGACGTTGTGATCGCGCTCATAGCACAGGATGCAGACCGGCCCGGCCTTCATCACCAGCGCCGCCAGTTCGTCCATTTCCCCCCGCGCCTGCGGCGTTTTCAGGTGAGCATGATAGATCTTCGATAATGCCTTCATGTCGCCGCTGCGCGCAGCCAGGCGGCCATCCTTCGGCGTGCCGAGGCCCCGAAGATGGATGTACGAGATGCCGCGTTCGTCGAGGCCTGCGGCGAGCTGGGATTTGGAAAAGCCCGGCCGCCGCGACGATGCGATTGCGCGCACATCGACCAGCAGTTTCACACCGGCACGCTGCAGTTCGTCGAGCACGGCCTTCGCTGGCGTTTGTTCGTAGCCGATGGTGAAAAGCTTCTTGGCCCTGGCCATTCTGTCTCCGGCGCTTGCTGACTAACGCGGCTGTGAGTTCATTTCACCCGTTCGATCAATTCCATCGCCCCGGCGGGTGCCCGGATCTTTCCTTCGTGGATCACATAGGCGAACACATCGCGGGGTTCTTTCTTCGCAGGCGTCTTGTCGGCGCGGGCGAGGTCGGTGGGTTCGCCGCCTTGCGCCCACAGTGTCAGCCGCTTTGCCCATTCATCCAACTCCTTGGGAGGGTAGGCGGTCTTGACCGTATCCTTGCCGGTTTGAAGCCGGACATAAACGAAATCGGAGGTTATGTCGGAGATTGCTGGATATTTCGCATGATCGGCGTATACCACCGCGACGTTATGCTTGCGCAGCAGCGCGATGAATGATGGCGTGCAGAAACTGTCGTTTCGCACTTCGACCACATGGCGCAGGGCGAGTCCGTCGAACTTGCGTGGCAGTAGTTCGAGAAAGGCGCCGAAGTCGGTTTCGTCGAATTTCTTGGTCGGCGCGAACTGCCACAGCACCGGCCCGAGCCGGTCGCCCATTTCCGTGACGCCGGAATCATAGAAGCGTTTGATGGAATCGCCTGCTTCCGCCAGCATGCGGCGGTTGGTCGCGAAGCGTGGTCCCTTGACGGAAAACACGAAACCGTCCGGCACCTCGCTGGCCCACTTGCGGAAGCTTTCAGGCTTCTGCGACCCGTAATAGGTGCCGTTGATCTCGATCGAGGTCAGCTTGGAAGCGGCGTAGGGGAGCTCTTTCGCCTGGGTCAGCTTTTCGGGATAGAATACCCCCCGCCACGGCGCGAATGTCCAGCCGCCGATCCCGATGTGGATTTGACCTGATTTTTTCGCCATTTCTTGCTTCCCTTGAGGCCCCTTGCGGAACGCTGGTCCCGTACCTATCTAGTTTCTACCGGCGATGTTGCAGCTACGCTCCGTCGCCGGGACGACCACGAGAAGATACCGTGAGAGGTTGAGCGCGCCGGATGTACGCGCGGCCTTGATTCTCTCGCCGGTTTCCCTCCGTGGTCGTTGGCATTTCTGGCCCCATCAACACCTGCCGCCACCCGGTTTCCCGATATTATCGCATCGAAATCGCGTCCCGGCAGGCGTCTTGGCATCGTCCGGCACCCCGGATATACGCATGCCCCATGACTGAGGCCATCTCACCCGGGGCGGCACCTGCGCGTCAACTATGCGTCGTGGTGCCAACTTTCAAAGAGCGCGATAACGTTCCCAAGCTTTTCTCAAAGCTGGACGCCGCGCTGTCCGGCATTTCATGGGAAGTCATCTTCGTTGATGACAATTCGCCGGACGGGACGTGGGAGGTCGCGCGACAACTGGCCCAGACCGATCCGCGGGTTCGGTGCATTCGCCGCATCGGCCGGCGCGGGCTGTCCGGCGCCTGCATCGAGGGAATTCTGGCTTCCAGCGCGCCGTATGTCGCCGTCATGGACGCCGACCTTCAGCACGACGAAACCCAGTTGCCGAAAATGCTCGCGCTGCTGCAATCGGGCGAGGCTGAACTCGCTGTCGGCAGCCGCTACGTCAGCGGCGGCGACACCGGAAGCTTCGGCAGCACGCGCCTCGGCGGCAGCGTGTTTGCGACCAATATTGCGAAGAAGCTGCTGCATATCGAGATCGCCGATCCGATGAGCGGCTTTTTCATGCTTCGCCGCGATCGCTTCGAGCAACTCGCACCAGCTCTGTCGGTGCAGGGCTTCAAGATCCTGCTGGACATCGTGGCGACTGCGGGCGGAAAACTCCGTGCCGTCGAGGTGCCGTATTCCTTCGGGGCGCGGCTCCACGGCGAGAGCAAACTGGATTCGATGGTCGTGCTGGATTTCCTTGGCCTTGTCCTTGCCAAGCTGACCGGCGATCTGGTGTCGCTTCGGTTCCTGCTGTTCGCGCTGGTCGGTGGGATCGGCCTCGGCGTGCATCTTGTCACGCTTTATACCGCGATCGGACTCAGTGTTCCCTTCGCCGAGGCGCAGGGCCTCGCTGCTTTCGTCGCGATGACCGGAAACTTTCTTCTGAATAACCGGCTGACCTACCGGGATCAGCGTTTGAAGGGCTTCGCTCTCATTCGCGGCCTGATGCTGTTCTATCTGGTCTGCAGCGTCGGTCTGCTCGCCAATG
Source organism: Afipia birgiae 34632 (assembly GCF_000308295.2). Taxonomy (GTDB): domain Bacteria; phylum Pseudomonadota; class Alphaproteobacteria; order Rhizobiales; family Xanthobacteraceae; genus Afipia; species Afipia birgiae. The sequence continues at coordinate 142,685 of NZ_HG326654.1, read as the reverse complement.
TCGGCGTCGCCGCGACCGTCTTCGATCAGAAGCCGATCTGGTGGCTCGCGGGCGCAGCTGGCGCGCTGATGGGCGTGGTCTGGAATTACGGCGTCTCCAGTCTCTTCGTTTGGCGCGCAAAATGATTTCCTCCGAGACGAGGCTCATACGCGGGACCGTTGTCACCGTAGCCGCGCTGGTGGTGCTTCGTCTGATCGCGGCAGCGTTTACGCAGCTGACGTTCGACGAAGCCTATTACTGGACGTGGGCCAAGCATCTGGCGGGCGGATATTACGATCATCCGCCGATGGTCGCCGTGGTGATCCGTCTCGGCACGATGATTGCGGGTGATACCGTGTTCGGTGTGCGGGTGGTCTCGATCCTGCTCGGGCTGCCGATGAGCTGGGCGGTCTATCGTGCCGCCAGGATAGTGTTTGATGACGCCCGGATCGCGGCGGCGGCGACGATCTTTCTCAACGCAATGCTGATGGCCTCGGTCGGCACCACCGTTGTGACGCCGGACGCGCCACTGATGGTGGCCTCAAGTTTCGTTCTCTATTTTCTCGCCAAGGTCTGGCAGACCGGGCGCGGCGCGTGGTGGCTTGCGGTTGGTACAGCGGTGGGAGCCGCGCTGCTGTCGAAGTACACCGCGCTGTTTTTCGGCGCGCAAATATTGCTCTGGCTTTTACTGGTCAAGGATCAGCGCCGCTGGCTGGCGTCGCCATGGCCTTATCTTGGCGGCATCGTCGCATTCGCGATCTTCTCGCCGGTGATCCTCTGGAATGCCGATCACCAATGGGTGTCGTTCATCAAGCAACTCGGCCGTGCGCGCGTCGAGGGCCTGACGCTCAAATATCTCGGCGAGATGATCCCGACGCAGTTCGCTTTCGCGACCCCGTCGGTCTTCATTCTCGGCGTCTTTGGCCTTTATGCGCTGGCGCGGGCGAGGGCGGCCCATGCCGCAGGCGCTACGCTCATCAACGTCAGCGTCTGGGTGATCTTTCTCTATTTCGCCTGGCATTCGCTGCACAGCCGCGTCGAGGCCAACTGGCTCGGACCGGTCTATCCGGCGTTCGCCATCGCCGCCGCATATGCCGCTTGGGGCACGACATGGAATCCGCGTGAGCAGCGCACGATGAACTGGTCGCGCCGCCTGGCGCTGCCAATCGGTGTCGCGCTGTTCGTTGTGCTGATCGTCCAGGCCAACACGGGCGTGTTCACGGGATTTCGCCGCGACGCAACGGTGCGCAGCGTGGGCGTCGGCTGGCCGGTGCTCGCCGGGGAGATCGAGGCGATCCGTGTCGCGCACGGCGCGAACTGCGTGCTGACGGCGGACTACGGCACCACGTCGTTCCTGATGTTCTATCTGCCGAAGGGCACTTGCGTCGCCCAGTTCCAGCAGCGTTATCGCTGGACCTTCATGAATGAACCGGACGCGGGTCTGCTCAAGGGCAAAGCGCTCCTGATCGGCCCGGCGGGCGCAAGTCCTGCGTATCTTGCCGGGTATGCGCGCGTCGAAAACCTCGCCGTACTGACTCGCAAACGCAGCGGTGTCGCGATCGAGACTTACGCGGTGGACTTGCTCGACGGCGCAAAGGGCGACGTCCTCATCCGCTCCCCGCCGCCGGGGTTCAGCGAGCCGCGATAACCGGCCGGATGGAACCCGTTGGTCTGCCTTACATCTGCCGGGACTTAATCCGCATTTAACTAAATGCCGCCTTAATGCCGCTCTGCACCTTTGCGAGATGTCGCGTGGGGAACTCCAAGCTCCGCACGGCAACTGACGCTGGCCCGCTTTCGCATGCGCCGTTCGCGCATGAACCGCCGAATGCAGCCGGTAGGACAAGGTGGGATTGTTCTGGATGCAAGGCGTATGAGTACCAGTTCTGTTGCGCGTACCGGCTACACGGCCCACCACGGACGTTCCTCGCGGACTTCCAGCCCTCTGAATATCGCCGGCGGCGCAGCGATTGCGTTCGTGACCCTGGCATGCGGCTGGACGCTCTACAGCAACGTGTTCGGCAGCAATCCGTTCGGAACGGGTATCGATGCGCCGGTCACCGAGCGGCGTGTGGTCTTCGTTGCCGCGCGTCCCGGTCTCGACCAGCAGGCGTTCGCCGATCGCTTCACCGCGCTGACAGTGACTGCTGCCGCCGATGAACCGCCGGCGCTCACTGTTGAGCAGAAGAACTACGCCGCGCTGATGGACGTGACCCATTCGCTCGGCGCCCCGCCGGTGATGTTCAAGCCGACGGTTGTCGCTGCCCCTGATACTCCGAAGCCCGCGCCGTCGCGGGCCGAAATCGCCAGCGCGCCCGATGTTGCGCTTCCGCCGACGCCGCCTCCGCGCGTCGCCAGCGTGCCGCTTCCCGCATCGCGTCCGGCCGATTTCAAGTTCGCGCAAAGCCGCGTCAAGCCCGGCCACTCCGAAATGGTGGAGCGGGCCAAGAACGCCGCGCTCGCGGCGATGGCCAGCAAGACACCGAGCCTGTTCGACAAGCTGTTCGGCCGCACGACGCCCGGTCCCGTTCTCGCCTATGCCGGCTCCGACGGCGGCGTGATGAACGACGGCACCTCGGTCACGCCCGGCGGATCGAGCGAGGACGACAAGCTGACCGCGATCTACGATATCACCGCGCGCACGGTCTACATGCCGAACGGCACCAAGCTGGAAGCGCATTCCGGTCTCGGCGCCAAGATGGACGATCCGCGTTACGTCCATGTCCGCATGCACGGCGCGACACCGCCGCACATCTACACGATCAAGCCGCGCGAGGCGCTGTTTCACGGCGTGGCGGCGCTGCGGCTGACGCCGGTGGGCGGCGAGGGCGCAATCCACGGCCGCACCGGACTGCTTGCTCATACTTATATGCTGGGACCGAACGGCGATTCCAACGGCTGCGTGTCGTTCAAGGACTACAACGCATTCCTGAAGGCGTATCATAACGGCGAAGTGAAGCGCCTGGTCGTCGTCGCCAGCATGTAAGTTATCGATTCACTCGAGCAGTTCACCTCGCCCCGTTCTTACGGGGAGAGGTCGCGAGCGGAGCGAGCGGGTGAGGGGCATCCAGTCTCTCGCGTGCCAGCCCCTCACCCGAAAACTTCGCTGTGCTCTCGTATAACTTCGTATAATGTATGACTATACGAAGTTATTACGGATCTTTCTCAACGCAATGCT
>NZ_HG326654.1:118597-139365 GCF_000308295.2 Afipia birgiae 34632 | reverse complement strand
CCAGTCTCTCGCGTGCCAGCCCCTCCCCGAAAACTTCGCTGTGCTCAGTTTTCGACCTCTCCCCGCGAGCGGGGCGAGGTGAAGATCCCTCGCATTCCAGATCCACCGGTTCAAACAGCCCGCGCGCCTGGGGCTTGCCCCGTTCGCGCCTGAAAAACCGCGCCGATGGTCGCGCGCCATCGCCCCTGTTGTTATGACGGCGCGGGGGCGCCCGAATTCCTCGTTTCCTCCGCCCTCAAATGAGGGCGCGCGGAACGCCGGATGCGCAAGCGCATCCGCAGCCTCGTGTGCAAAGGTGGAAAGCACACGAGTGTAGTCACCACGGTTGCGCCGGAGGCATCCGGCGTCCCGCACGCGGTGGTGCTCCGGCTTGCTTCGTGCTCTCCCCGGTGAACGCCCGTGGGCTGTCACCGTCGTCTCCGCGGTACTTTTCGCCTCCGGTCGGAGGTGAAAAGAGCAGGCCGGATTTCGCAGGACCACACGACTTGGGCCGGCGCGGAATACATTGTCATGCGATGTGTTGCCACCCCGCAAGCCAACGCACAGCGTGGTCCGTCTTGCGCTCGCGACGATGGCTCACACGCCCTCTGTACGAGGAACGCACCCTGCTACCGCCGTTCGCGCCTGACGCTGCCGCGCCACCGCATCCCGCCCCGCGTATCGTGACGATCGCGAGCCGCCCCTCAATGGTGAGGCGGGACGAGAAGGAATATAGTCCTATTGCGGGAATCGTCAAGGCCCTGTGTAAGTAGGTCCCTGTCTATTTGAGAAGTTAGCAATGACTGATACTCGCAAAATAATAAGGGTATTTCTCGCGTCACCCGGTGACCTTCAGGATGAGCGAAGAACTGCAAAAGCAGTCGTGGAGGAATTCAACAAACTTTGGGCCGACGCGATGGGTTATCATGTCGAGCTCATTGGTTGGGAGGATACGATCTCTCAATATGGACGGCCTCAGGGCATTATCAACCAAGACCTTGAAAGGTGTGAACTTGTAATCGGCATGATGTGGAAACGCTGGGGTACTCCGCCCGGCAAGACCAATACATTTACATCAGGCTTTGAGGAGGAATTTGAAACCTCAATTGCAAGTCGCCGAACCAAGGGGCGGCCGGAAATGGCGTTGTTCTTTAAGGATATCGACAAGGAGCTTTTGCGCGATCCGGGGGAAGAACTGAAAAAGGTCGTCGCCTTCAAAGAAAGAATTATCGCTGAGAAAGAGATATTCTTCGAACCATTTGGTGGTGTGGGTGATTTTGAAGGCAAAATCCGTAGCTGCATCACGGCATATATTCAAAAGCTTCGGGCCGCGGAAACGGAAAAGATTGCTAGCGAAACGCAGGCAACGCCAACGGAAGCAAAGCCCGCAGTTGAAGCCGATTCAAAATCAAAAAAGACAACGCCCCTTTCACCGCAAGGAACAGCTTTTCTGAGAGAATTTATCATCTCTACAGAAGAAGACTCTAGTGATGCCTACGGCCCTGTAGAAGTCGCAAGATTCAGATTGTTGGCTAGCGCACTGAGCAAACAAGGTAACGATGACAATACCATCGGAGCGCATGATGCGAACCTTCTCTATGGGAGCCGGTTGAGCCTAGATCTCGGGGATAGTGAAAAGAGATCTCTTCTAGCAGCCGGAATAAGCCATTATTCTTCCGAGAATATTCCTTTGTGGTTTTGGTATGCAGCGGTCGAGGGATTCCGGAGAAAGCTACTCGGATTTTATTCTGTTTTCGGACAACCGCGACGGCAGGCAGAAGCGTTGGAGGCGATGCGCCTTACTCACGAGTCCTTGCCTGTATCAAAGGATTTTGAACGCAACGTTTTTCTTGATGACTGGTTCGCTGAGGGGGCAGACGAGACTCTTAAAGTAGCGGCTCTAAGCTATCTAGCCGATTGCGGCGTCATTGAAGACTTGCCATACCTAAAAAAGGAGTTTGATCTAGGAAATTACCAGACGCGAAGCGCGTCTGGTAACGCAATTGTCCGTATCAATTTGCGCCAAGGCAAAACACAAGCAATAGCTGCTCTCTATGATCTGCAACTGGATTCTATTGGGGATGAATTAGTTGAAGAGTTGTTTAGTAATGCCGACCAACTTGCAGAGAGTGTTTTGGTCGGGGGGCTTTCGCATCGAAGTAAATCTGTTCGCCAAACTACTCTCCGTCTTTTGAAAGAGCGCGGAAAGATTGACCCCCAACAAGCAGAGCAGTTGCTGGGGGATTCGGACGCGGACGTTCGTTATGAAGCTATCTCGGCACTTACCGCTTTGGGGCGCGTTTTCACAAACGAGCAGGTGAAGAGTTTGCTAGTCAGGCCTACGTCGGCTTCTGCGAGTCTGTTGGGCTTTTCAGGCATTAATACAGGTGAGGCTGTATGGACGAAGTTTCGTCAAGCAACTATCCTCGAAGTCGGATTCGGAACTGGAGGGCTTAGCTGTTGCCGCTTCAATTTTTGATCAAGACGCGAGGCTTGCTTTATTTGAGCGGCATTTTGTTAGTCGAAAAGGCGCGCTTGAGAAGCTTATTCGTGATCGTTTCAGTGCGGATTTTGAAGAGAAGTTTAACACTATGGCGGGTCGTTACGGAAGCGACCATCAATTAGTCAAAGATACCAAGGGATTGAAGGATCATTTAACAAGGGGATTTACTCGCAGAGCACTAGATATCTTTTGCCAAGAGGGAAGCCCAAAAGATTTGGCGCTGGTTCGCGATGCTCTTAACGGCGATTTTGTGGGATACTCAAACCTCGACGTTGATTATCTGCGAAGACATGGCGAATGGCAGGATATCCCGCTCATTATAGCCGCCGTGGGACGCGGTGAATATGGCGTTTCCATATCGGCTAATAGCCATGTTAAATATGAGAATGCTGCGCGTGCAATCTACGCAATGGCTAAAGATCGCCTGTCTGAACTACTAGACTTGCCAATGCCAAATCTCTTGTTGGTGAGGCTAATCTTGGAGGCTTCAGATAGCACTTTCCGGGCTCTGAGCGATTCTCAGTTGCAGAAATTTCTTCATTTTGAAGATGATAGTGTTCGTAAAGCCTGCGCACTGCGCTCTGTTAAAACGCTTCCAAAGCGTCGAGTTTGCAGCCTATTGAATGGCTATCTATCGGGTAATGAACTTCGATACTACAATGTAATTCATTGGCTCGATCTTGGCGCCTCTGCGCCAAAGGATATCGCCCAACGAACTGCAACTAACGCTTTAAGAGAAAGCTGGAACCCGCGACGCATTAAACGATTCCGCTAACGTTGTAATGAGCGCAGCTCGATCCCAACAAAACCCCCGGCATCGCTGCCGGGGGTTTTGTATTCTGATACCTGCTTGAAGCAGAGTGGACTTAGAAATCCATGCCGCCCGCCGCCACCTGCTTCGCCCTTCTTGGGGGCTTCGGCGATCATGGCTTGGGTGATGATCAGGAGTGCTGCAACCGAAGCTGCATCATGAAAAAGGCTCGGCAATCAGCCGAGCCTTCGCCATCAATCGACTTCGACAGAAGTTACTTCTGCTGCTCGGGCTTGGCGTCGCCCTTGTTGTCCTGATTCTGCTGAGGCGTCGCAGGTGTGGCCTGGGCCGGTGCGACAGCAGGCTTCGGAGTATCGGCAGCGACGGCTGGTGAATTCGACATTGAATTATCCTTTAAGACACACCTGAAGAAGTCCTCAGGCGTTGACTCAAGGTGGCCACCAATCCGCCAGTTACAACGTCACCGCTGCCTTATTCGCGCGAATTACTGCGATCTACCGATAATAAACCGATGGCTATCCGCGCCGGAAAGGCGCACAGTCAACTCATGCTAAACTATCGCGTTGTCGCGGAGCGCCTCTCATGACCATGAGAACGCGGCGGGAGACGGTCACCTTCAAACATCCGGTGCGTATCAACGGTATTGAACGCCTGCTTCCGGCTGGTGCCTACGAAGTGGTGACCGACGAGGAAATGATCGAAGGTCTTTCCTTTCCGAGCTTCCGGCGTGTCGCCACCATGATCATGGTGCCCGGCGCGCCGCCGCACCGTCACTCGATGGAAATGCTCGCGATCAGCTCGATCGATCTGGCCGACGCGCAGCATCGCGACGCGGTGGCGCCAAATGTCTGACGATCCCGTCGAACTCGATTCCCGTCGCGGCATGGCCGCGCAAAAGGCGACAGGGCTGCGGCGGATTCTTGCTGAGGCCGAGGCCCACGCGGCTATCTTGCGCGAGCGGCAGCTTCAGATTGAGAGAGAGCTGCTCGACACGCCGGTGACGTCCTGGCCCGAAGCGGCGGCGAAGGCACGTTATGTTCTGAATCTCTATTACGCGACGCTGGGTGCGCAGGACTCGCACCACCGTGATCTCGTCGCCTCGGTCCTCAAGGACTTCGCGAGGCTCGACAGCGAAAGCTGACACCGTTTTGCTGTTCGATTGTTTTCCGCGAACGATTGATCCTGAAGCTTCATTGAGACGTTCGGCGGGAACGGGAGGACTATGCATGCTTGATATGACAACGAAAGAGCTGTCGTCGCGGCACGTCAAGGCAGAAGAGGCGCTTCGGCTTGGCGTCGTTTCGGGATGGTACACCACCAAGATGAGCGGCGCTTTCGTCACCGGTCCGCATGCCACCCACGCCGAGGCTCTGCTCAAGATCGCCGAATTGAGGCCGCCAGTTCCGCCCGCTCCAAAGCGCAAATTGTGAGGCGCAGCTGCAACATAGGGATGATCCATGAGTCCTGTGAGATATCTCGCGCCGCTGCGTGACGTCGAGAACGAAAACGACCAGCTTCGGCAACTGCTCATTCAGGCAGGTGTCGAAGCCCACGCCCATGTTGTCGCCGCAAAACTTCAGACCGTGCTGATCGGCGAACTTCATCACCGGGTGAAGAATATGCTGGCGATTGCCTCCGCGATCGCCTCGCAAAGCCTGCGCGGCGCGACCAGCATCGAGGCGGCGGAGAAAACCATCGCCAGCCGCCTGGCCGCACTCGGGATTTCCCACGATCTTCTCATTCGCGAGAGCTGGACCGGGGCGGGCTGCCGGACGCTGATCGAAAACGCGATCCTCGCGTTCCAGACCGAAGGGCTGGCGCAGTTCACGATCACCGGCGAGAACATCGCCGTGTCGTCGGGACCCGCCGTCGGGCTGTCGATGGTGATCCACGAACTCAGCACCAACGCGCTGAAATACGGCGCGCTGTCGGTGCCCGGCGGCCGCGTCTCGATCACGTGGTCGGTTGATGACGGGGCGGAGCGCTTCAATCTCGAGTGGAAGGAAAGCGGCGGTCCGGCTGTTGTCGAGCCGAAGCAGAAGAGTTTCGGCAGCCGGTTCATCGAGCAGGCGCTGCCCGGCCAGCTTCACGGCGAGGCGCGGCTGATCTTCGATCCGGCCGGTCTCATTTGCCACGTCAACATTCCGATAAGTTCGTTGCAGGAGCCGGTGATCGCACTCAGGTAATTGCGGTCGGACAACAAGCCCGACCCTGGTGCCGGGGTTTTGCATCGTGTTGCGAGCGAGATTCCCACCGTCATAGCGCGTCGAAGACGCGCGTAAACGCGCTGATGGCGCTGCAACGCGCCCGGAATGACGAAGCCGGGCAAACAAAAAGGGCGCGGTTTGCACCGCGCCCTTGGTATTCGTAACTGCCTGAGTGGCTGGATCAGAAGTCCATGCCGCCCATGCCGCCGCCCGGAGGCATGCCGCCGCCGCCTGCGCCGCCCTTCTTGGGGACTTCGGCGATCATGGCTTCGGTGGTGATCAGGAGAGCCGCAACCGAAGCTGCGTTCTGGATCGCCGCACGAACGACCTTGGTCGGGTCGATGATGCCCTTGGAGACGAGGTTGCCGTATTCGCCGTTCTGCGAGTCGAAGCCGTAGGAATACTGCTCCTTCTCGAGCACCTTGCCGACGATGACCGAGCCGTCTTCGCCTGCGTTGATGGCGATCTGGCGGGCCGGAGCGGAGAGCGCCTTGCGGACGATCTCGACGCCGGTCTTCTGGTCGTCGTTCGCGGTCTTGATGCGCTTGAGCTGCTCGGAAGCGCGCAGCAGGGCGACGCCGCCGCCCGGCACGATGCCTTCTTCAACCGCCGCACGGGTCGCATGCATCGCGTCATCAACGCGGTCCTTGCGCTCCTTCACCTCAACCTCGGTCGCGCCGCCGACGCGGATCACCGCGACGCCGCCTGCGAGCTTGGCCAGACGTTCCTGGAGCTTCTCGCGGTCGTAGTCCGAAGTGGTCTCTTCGATCTGCGCCTTGATCTGGTTCACGCGCGCCTCGATGTCGGCCTTCTTGCCGGCGCCGTTGACGATGGTGGTGTTTTCCTTGTCGATCATCACCTTCTTGGCGCGGCCCAGCATCTGCAGGGTCACGTTTTCAAGCTTGATGCCGAGGTCTTCCGAGATCGCCTGGCCGCCGGTCAGGATCGCGATGTCCTGCAGCATGGCCTTGCGGCGGTCGCCGAAGCCCGGAGCCTTCACAGCGGCAACCTTGAGGCCGCCGCGGAGACGGTTGACGACGAGGGTGGCGAGAGCTTCGCCTTCGACGTCTTCAGCAACGATGACGAGCGGCTTGCCGGTCTGCACGACGGCTTCCAGCAGCGGAAGCAGTTCGTTCAGCGAGGAGAGCTTCTTCTCGTTGATGAGGATGTAGGCGTCGTCGAATTCAACGCGCATCTTGTCGGCGTTGGTGACGAAGTAGGGGGAGATGTAGCCGCGGTCGAACTGCATGCCTTCGACGACGTCCAGTTCGGTCTCGAGCGACTTGGCTTCTTCAACCGTGATGACGCCCTCGTTGCCGACCTTCTTCATCGCGTCGGCGAGGAACTTGCCGATTTCGGCGTCGCCGTTGGCCGAGATGGTGCCGACCTGGGCGATTTCCTCGTTCGAGGTGACCTTCTTGGAGTTCTTCACGAGGTCTGCAACGACCGCTTCGACCGCGAGGTCGATACCGCGCTTCAGATCCATCGGGTTCATGCCGGCGGCAACTGCCTTGGCGCCTTCCTTGACAATGGCTGCGGCCAGAACGGTCGCGGTGGTGGTGCCGTCGCCGGCAGCGTCCGCCGACTTCGAGGCCACTTCACGGACCATCTGCGCGCCCATGTTCTCGAACTTGTCTTCAAGTTCGATGTCCTTGGCGACGGTGACGCCGTCCTTGGTGATGCGCGGAGCGCCGAACGACTTGTCGAGGACGACGTTGCGGCCCTTCGGACCGAGCGTCACCTTGACGGCGTTGGCGAGGATGTCGACGCCGCGCAACATCTTGTCGCGGGCTTCAACGCCGAATTTGACTTCTTTGGCTGACATATTGGATTTCCTCGAGATTTCAGGAAGATTTGGAATTTCAGATCAGAGAGGGCGCTCTTAAGCGGCCTTCTTCTTCGACGACGAGGTGTCGGTGATGACGCCCATGATGTCGCTTTCCTTCATGATCAGGACTTCCTGGCCGTCGATCTTGACCTCGGTGCCGGACCACTTGCCGAACAGGACGATGTCGCCGACCTTCAGGTCGATCGGGATCAGCTTGCCGGCCTCGTCGCGGCCGCCCGGTCCAACCGAGAGAATCTCGCCCTGCGAGGGCTTCTCTTTGGCGCTGTCCGGAATGATGATGCCGCCAGCAGTCTTCTCTTCGGCGTCGATACGCTTGACCACGACGCGGTCGTGAAGCGGACGGAATTTCATGCAGTCCTCCTAATGTATTGATAATGCTTGGTTTTGCGAATTAGCAGTCTTGGTGAGCGAGTGCTACCAAGGACTGTATCGGACATAGGCCCATGGCGGACGCCGGGCAAGGGTCTGTAGCAGAAAAATTGGCAGTCTGACGGGGCGGCTGCCAATTTTTGCGGGATCGTTAATGCGGGGGCGGCCCGTTTCCGGGCGGTGGCGACGGAGGCTGAGGTGGGAGCTTCCCGGCCTCTCGCCTGCGCTTGCTGACAATGTCCAGCTCCGCCCGGGGCGCGACCTCGGCCGGCATCGGCTTGTCGTTTTTCCAGGCCATGGCGCGGGCCGCCTGCAACGCCAGGAATCCAAAGGTGCGCACCGCCGCCCACATGATCCATCGGGTGAAAAAGCCGACGCCGGACACTTCCATCGCTTCGTAAAAGATCGCATCGGCGCGTTGTCTCGTCGGCGCCTCCGGGTGCGGCTGCGTGCCGGGTCGCAGCTCGTTATAGAGGTAGTCGTGGACCACGGCGGCGCGGCTGTAGCGGCCCCACGTCGGCAGGAACGACTGGAAGAGACGCGGGATCGATGCGCCGTCGGTCTCGAACAGCTTGTGCACCTCGATGACGTGGCCGGAGTTTTCCTCGCCGACCTCGTAGACCAGCGGCTGTTCAAGTCGCCACGTCCGGTAATCGACATCAAGCTGCGTGATGGTGAGTTCGCCGGTGAAACGGCTCATGACCCCGCTCCGTATTAACGAGAAGCGAGACTCGCACGGGCGCGGCGCGCTGTCAGCAGCGCCTTTGTCAGCAGTCGCGGTGTCATGCTGCTAGTGCCTTGAAAGGCAACACTTTATTTAACATTTAAGCTTGTGATGAAGCTTCGTATTGCGTCAGATTCTCAGACAGCGCGTTTGTTCGCGACGTGGAATCCGGTTCGCGACTTTCGCGCTCAACAGAGCCTTTTCCGGCGAAGTGGACGTCCGGTTCGCCGCCAGAAAATGCTCCCGAAAGTGGGTGCGAGCGCGTTCGACAAAACCGGTTGCCACGATATTTGCCGATCGCCTCCGAACATCTTTGTTGGTCGCGTTTTCTACGACGAGCCGGAAGGCCACCTCGTCGGAAAACGCTCTAAGGAGGTTCTGATGGTCCCGAATGCTACCGTTCCTCAAGGCGCTGTCTCTGAGGACTTCAAGCGGCAACTCGCCGGATACGGCCTGACGACGGCCGAAATTCTCTACCGGCGCCCCGATCACCGCTGGCTGCTGCAATCCTACGTCTGGCAGAACTACGACCTGTTCCCGAAATTTCCGGCGCTGCAGGATTTCCTGACGTTCTGGCAGAACAAGCTGGAAGGGCCGCTGGTCTCGGTGACCGTCGCGCATTCCAAGCTGATCAAGCCGGCGGAGATCAAGGCGATCGACGGCATGTTCCGGCTGCACTAGACGCGCTGGATTTTTCGAAGGGCTTGCCGGTGCGCATTGTCCGCGCGGCGGGCAATGGCTAGTCTTCCCGGGCCACGCTGCGACACATGCGGCGGGTCAAGACAGGGAGGCCGCGCATGGCCACAACAAGATCGGCCACAACAAAATCGGCTAAAACAAAATCGGCTAAAACAAAATCGGCGAAAGCGAAGTCTGCAAAGGCGAAATCAGCGGCGCGATCCGTTGCGCTGAAAAAGTCCACGCAGCGCAAGAAGGCCGCCGTATCCACATCCCGCACCAAGGCCAAGCCGGGCAAGCCGCGTGCATCGGCCGCGCGACGCGCAGCGCCAAAACCAGCGCGCCCGAAGCAGCGCTTCGTGGTCAGTCATCATCGCGAAGACGATTTCAAGGCCGACGGCCTGAGGGCCTATGCCGAATATCGTGATCTTGGGATCGCGAAGGGCACCCACGGTCTGGCGCGGGCGCATGTGATCCGCCTGATCGGACCGTGCGATCCGAAGGAAGTCTCGAAGCTGCATTTCCACGGCGTCGAGTTTCAGATGGTCTATGTGCTTAAAGGCTGGGTGAAGACCTATCTCGAAGGTCAGGGCGAGATCTTGATGCGCGAAGGCAGTTGCTGGACGCAGCCGCCGCGTATCAAACATCTGATCCGCGACTACTCGGACGATTGCGAATTGCTGGAAGTGATCTTGCCGGCGGATTTCGAAACGGTCGAATTGACCGCGTAGAACGCGATACGTCCGATTGCCGCAGGGACGTGCGAACCCGCATCCCATGTCGTAAGTATCGGCGATGTTCGATCAATACCTTCGCGCCTGGAATCTGATTCCCGACGGTGCTCCCCTCATAACGCGCGCGTCCTGTTGCCGGTCCGGCAAAACGGCGCGGCAGCGATGCTGAAAATTGCCGATCACGACGACGAGCGGATCGGCGGTTCGGTGATGCAGTGGTGGAACGGCGAGGGGGCGGCGCGGGTGCTGGCCCGCGACGGCGTTGCCGTTCTGCTCGAACGCGCGGAAGGCCCGGCGTCGCTCGCCGTGATGTCCCGCACGGGACGCGACGACGAGGCCTGCGCGATTCTCTGCACCGTCGCCGCGCGACTGCATGGGCATCGGTCAAATCCGCCGCCAGATCTCTTGCCGCTGGTACAATGGTTTCGCGATCTCGAACCCGCTGTGGCAAAGCACGGCGGCATTCTTACGAAATCCGCGGAAGCCGCGCGAATGCTGCTGGCCGAACCGCGCGATGTCTGCGTTCTGCATGGCGACCTGCACCATAATAATGTGCTGGATTTCGGTCAGCGCGGGTGGCTTGCTATCGATCCCAAGCACATCATCGGAGAACGCGCGTTCGACTACGCGAACATCTTCACCAATCCGGACCTCGATCATCCGCAGTGGCCTGTCGCGACAATCCCGGAGCGGTTTGCGCGGCGGCTGGAGATTGTGACGGATGCCGCGAACATCGAGCGGACGCGGATGCTGCGCTGGATTCTCGCGTGGACGGGACTGTCTGCGGCCTGGTACCTGGACGATGGTGATCCCGCTGACGTCGACCTGCGTGTCGCGGAATTTGCGTCAGCGGAATTGAACCGCTGACGCGTTTTCATCTTACCCCCGTCCGACGAACGGCATCTTGGTCGCCATGATGTTGAGGAACAGCGCGTTGGCGTCGAGCGAGCGCGTCGCCATGAACACGATGGCGTCGGCGACGTTCTGCACATCCATGCGCGGCTCGACCATGGTATCGCCGCGCGGCTGCAGCACGCCGCCGGTCATGCGCTCGGTCATCTCGGTCGCGGCATTGCCGATATCGATCTGGCCGCAGGCGATGTCATAGGCGCGGCCGTCAAGCGCGGTGGCGCGGGTGAGGCCTGAGATCGCGTGCTTGGTCGAGGTGTAGGGCGATGAGAACGGGCGTGGCGCGTAAGCCGAGATCGAGCCGTTATTGATAATGCGGCCGCCGCGCGGCGTCTGGTCCTTCATGATGCGGAATGCATGCTGCGTGCAAAGGAACGGCGCGGTGAGGTTTGTGGCCACCGTGGTCTGCCACTGCTGCAGGCTGATGTCCTCCAGCGGCACCGGCGGCGTGCCGACGCCGGCATTGTTGAACAGCACATCGAGACGGCCGAACACTTCCATCGTTTTGGCGAACAGCGCGGCGATCGACGCGGGATCGGTCATGTCGCTCGGCACCACGAGGCTTTTGCCGAGATCCTTGCCGGCCTTTGCGGTTTCTTCCAGCGCGTCCTTGCGGCGCCCGGCCAGCACCACCGCGAAGCCGGCCTTCATCAGCGCTAGCGAGGAGGCGCGTCCAATTCCAGAACCGGCACCGGTGACGATCGCGACTTTCATCTGTTCTCTCCCTTTTTTGTTTTCGTAGTTCTTCTTGAATCATTGCGGTGTCGTCCCCGCGAAGGCGGGGACGACATCATTTTTTGGCAACAACCCATCTGTGATTTCTCTATTTCACATTTCCGTAGGGTGGGCGCGGGATGCTCTGGTGCGCGGCGCGCAAGGCGGCGGACCAGCGCGAGCGCAGATCGTGGAAATACGGTTCGCCGGCCTCGATGCGGTAATTCAGTTCGGCGTCGAGAGCATCGGGACGCACCAGCAGAATGTCGATCGGCATGCCGACGCCGAGATTGGAACGCATGGTCGAATCCATCGACACCAGCCCGACCTTGAGCGCGTCGTACAGATCGACGTCATACGAGATCGCGCGGTCGAGCACCGGCTTGCCGTATTTGTGCTCGCCGATCTGCAGGTAGGGCGTGTCGGTGGTGCATTCGATGAAGTTGCCGGCGGTGTAGATCATGAACAGCCGCATCCGCGCGCCCTTGATCTGGCCGCCGAACAGGAACGACACGTCGAAGGAAATGTCCTCGGCGCGCAGCGCGCTGCCTTCGAGCGCATGAACGCTCCGGATGGCGCGGCCGATGCGCTGCGCCGCCTGAAACATCGTCGGCGCGTTCATCAGCGTTTCGCGCTCGCCGGTCTCCGGATTTTCCAACCCTTCATTCAGGGTCGAGATCACCGACTGTGTGATGGCGAGGTTGCCCGCGGTCGCAATCGCCATGATGCGTTCGCCGGGATCCTTGAAGATATGCAGCTTGCGGAAGGTGGAGATGTTGTCGAGCCCCGCATTGGTGCGGGTATCGGCCATCATCACAAGACCGTCACGAACGAGGATTCCGCAGCAATAAGTCATTCCACTCTCCCGACCGCGCATTTCTACGCGGGGGAGGGATGCGGGGCAACTCGCAATAAAACTGTAAAAATCAGCTCTGGCTCTGTCGTCCGGCCTGATCGACCCTGACCGCGACTTCCAGCGTCTCGGTGCCGCCGCCGTAGCGGGTGCCGCGCGCCGGAGCGGCGCTCAGGTAATCGAGACCGACCGCGACCCGGACGTGACCTTCGGTGGTGCAGATGGCGTTGGCGGCGTCGAACCCGACCCAGCCGAGCCGTTCGACGTAAGCTTCCGCCCATGCGTGTCCCGCCTCCTGCGCGACCATGCCGTCGGAGCGCAGCAGATGCCCCGAAACGTAACGGGCAGGCACGCCGGCGCTGCGCGCACAGGCGATAAAGATGTGCGCATAGTCCTGACAAACGCCGCGCTTGAGCGCAAAGGCTTCCGTCGCGGATGTTCCGGCGTGGGTCGGATCGGTATCGAACGTCATGTGATCGTTGATCTGAAGCATCAGCGCATGAAGAAAGCCCAGCGTGTCGCCGGCCGCTTCGGTGTAAAGATCGCTGGCGAACTTCGCCATCGCGGCGTTGACCTCGGTCAGCGGGGTGGCGCGCAGGAACAGGCTCGGCGGAAACCGCTCGTCGGTGCCGCGCAGCACGCCGCCGGTATCATGAGTCTCGATCAGGCCTTCGACATGGATGGTCAGGTCCGACAGCGCGCCGTGGGTCAGCACGTGGGTGACGTTGCCGAATGCATCCTGATGCACGTCGAGGCGTGAATCGGTGGAGACGTCGATCTGCCAGTCGGCGACGTATTGTCCGTCATGGCTGCCAGGCGTCATACGCAAAATCTGGATCACGCCGGTGGCGGGCGGCTCATAGCGATATGTCGTGGAGTGGGAAATCTTCAGGCGCATTGCTATGTCGTTGATTTTTTGCCGTCATTGCGAGCGAAGCGAAGCAATCCAGTTTCGGACCAGTTAGAGACTGGATTGCTTCGTCGCAAGTGCTCCTCGCAATGACGGAGTGAAGCGCTGGATTGGGCGCATTTAGATCAGATATTGTCTTGAGATGGTATCGCCCAGACGGGCGTTGTCCGCAATGAATTCCTGAATGAATTCGTGCAGGCCGCGCTGGAACAGGTCATCCATGTGCGCATGTTCCAGCCGGTTGCGGACACCGCGCGCATGGCGCTGCGCCGCGCCTTGCCGGCCATAGGCGACGCCGATCTGGTCGAGATTGCGCACCAGATTGCCGTAGCAGCTCGCCAGCGAGCGCGGCAGCGATTCATTCAGGATCAGAAGATCGGCGATCAGCCACGGCTTCAGCGTTTCGCGATAGACCCAGTGGTAGGCGGTGAGCGCCGACACCGAACGCAGGATGGAGGTCCACTGATAGTAATCGAGCGGGCCGCCGACATGCTCTTCCTCGGGCAGCAGTACGTGATACTTCACGTCGAGGATGCGCGCGGTGTTGTCGGCGCGTTCCAGATGCAGGCCGAGCCGCGAGAACCAGTAGGCGTCGTTGCGCAGCATGGTCCGGTAGGCCGAGCCGTCGAACCGCAGCGATGTTTCCTGCACGAAGCGGAGAAATTTCGTCAGCTCCTCGCGGGTCTTCGCGCCCTTGGGCCATGCCGCGTGCAATTCGATCCATGCGCCGTTGATGGTGTCCCACATCTCAGAGGTCAGCGCGGTGCGGACCGAGCGTGAATTCAGCCGCGCGTTCTCGATGCAGTTGCGGATCGAGGAGGGATTGTCGAGCGAGAACGACAGGAAGTCGACCACGGTGCGTTCGTTGGCTTCGTCGTGAAACTTGTAGAAGATGTCGTCGATGCCGGCGGTGAGCAGGGCGGATTCCCATTCGTTGCTCTTGCCGACATAGGCATCGGGCAGCGCGGTGGCGCGCAAGGTCGCCTCGATGGTGCGCGCGAGATATTCCGCGCGTTCGACGTAGCGGGCCAGCCAGTAGAGACTTTCTGCGGTGCGCGACAGCATGCGTCAGTTTTCTCTCCCTCCCCCTTGCGGGGGAGGGTTGGGGAGGGGGATAAAGCGAGAGTTCTGTTCGCATCGTACCCCCACCCCCGACCCCTCCCCACAAGGGGGAGGGGAGCAGAGGGCGGAATGCGCAGCATGCGAACTCGCGCACGTGAAAAGTGAAAGCGTCGCTCATTCGAGTATCCAGGTGTCTTTGGTGCCGCCGCCCTGGCTTGAATTGACCACGAGCGAACCTTCCTTCAGCGCCACGCGCGTCAACCCGCCGGGCACCACGGTGACGTGATCCTTGCCGGTCAGCACGAACGGCCGCAGATCGACGTGACGCGGTGCGAGTCCCGATGCGGTGCAGGTCGGACAGGTGGACAGCGCCAGCGTCGGCTGGGCGATGAAGCCTTCCGGCTCCTTCAGCAGCTTGGCGCGGAAGGCTTCGATTGCCTCCGTGGTCGAGGCGGGACCGATCAGCATCCCGTAGCCGCCCGAGCCGTGCACTTCCTTGACGACGAGGTCCTTCAGGTTGTCGAGCACGTATTTCAGATCATCCGCCTCGCGGCAGCGGTAGGTCGGGACGTTCTTCAGGACCGGCTCTTCGCCGAGATAGAACTTCACGATGTCCGGCATGTAGCTGTAGACGGCCTTGTCGTCGGCGATCCCGGTGCCGACAGCGTTGGCCAGCGTGATGTTGCCGGCCATGTAGGCCGACATCAGGCCCGGGACGCCGAGCACGGAATCGGGGCGGAAGGTCAGGGGGTCGAGAAAGTCATCGTCGACGCGGCGGTAGATCACATCGACGCGTTTGAGCCCCTCGGTCGTGCGCATGAACACTTCGTCGTTCTTGACGATGAGGTCGCGGCCCTCGACCAGTTCGACGCCGAGCTTGTCGGCCAGAAACGAATGTTCGTAATAGGCCGAGTTGTAGATGCCGGGCGTCAGCAGCGCGACGGTCGGTTCGGCCTTCGAGGTCAGGGGCGCGACCGAGCGCAGCGCCGCCAGCAGTTCGTCGGGATAGTTCTCGACCGGCGCCACGCGGTGCCGCGCGAACAGGTCCGGAAACAGCCGCATCATGATTTCGCGGTTTTCCAGCATGTAGGACACGCCGGACGGGGTGCGGGCGTTGTCTTCCAGCACATAGAAGTTATCGGAATCGACGCGCACGATGTCGATGCCGGCGATGTGGACATAGACGTCGTGCGGGACGTCCTGTCCGTTCATCTCCGGCCGAAACACCGGGTTCTGGAAAATCAGATCGTCGGGAATGATCCTGGCGCGGAGGATGTCGCGGCTGTGATAGATGTCGCTCAGGAACATGTTGAGCGCCTTGACGCGCTGCTTCAGTCCCTTTTCCAGCGTCGTCCATTCCTTGCCCGACAGGATGCGGGGGATCACATCGAAGGGGATCAGCCGCTCGGTAGACTCGGCCTCGCCGTAGACCGCGAAGGTGATGCCGATCCGGCGGAACAGCAACTCGGCTTCCTGACGCCGGTATTCCAGCGCGTCGGGAGGGGTCTCCTTCAGCCAGAGGGACAGTTCGTGATAGGCGGAGCGAAGGGCACCGCCCGGGCCGTTCATTTCGTCGAAGGCAACTGCCATAAACCAGTACGCTTCCTTCAGGGCGGGACATCGATCCGCTGCACAAACTGATGGTAGCAAGGGTTGGGCCAGCGCGATATGCATTGCCTGCGGGCAATTGGCGGGACCTTGCGTCAATCTGCCTGAAAAACGGGCGGGCGGTTGCCCTGGGATGCGGCAAAAGCTCGTGACTTCAATGCGTTGTGTGCGCCAAAGTTCCTGGCGTACCTGTGGTGGCCCCGGACGTCCGCTCCGGGACAGGTAGGAGAGACAAGATGAGTGATATCGTCACCGCCGGCATTCTCGTGATCGGCGATGAAATCCTGTCCGGGCGCACCAAGGACAAGAACATCGGCTTCATCGCCGAATACCTGACCAACATCGGCATCGACCTGAAGGAAGTGCGGGTCGTGGCCGACGAGGAAGACGCGATCATCGAGGCGCTCGACGCGCTGCGTGAACGCTATACCTACGTCTTTACCACCGGCGGCATCGGGCCGACCCACGACGACATCACCGCGGACAGCGTGGCCAAGGCGTTCGGGGTCAAGATCGATCTCCATCCCGAGGTGGTGGCCCGCTTCGAGGAGCGCTTCGGCGCGGACCTGAACGAGGCACGCCTGCGGATGGCGCGTATTCCGGACGGGGCGGAGCTGATCTCGAGCGCGACCATCCTCGCGCCCGGCTTCAAACTCGGCAATGTCATCGTGATGGCCGGCGTGCCGTCGATCATGCAGGCGATGATGGACATCGTTTCGCCCAAGCTGAAGTCCGGCGTGCGGATGCTGTCGGACTCGGTGCGCGCCAATGCGCGCGAAGGCGACATCGGCACGCCGCTGCGCGCCATTCAGGAAGCACATCCCGACACCAGCATCGGCAGCTACCCCTTCATGGACGAGAACGGCAAGCCGAACACCAATGTCGTGGTGCGCTCGCGCGACGCCGACAAGCTCAAGGCGGCAATGGTGGAGGTCGAGGCCATGCTGGCGAACCTCAAGGTCGCGAAGTAATGCAACCAGGCTCCCGAAGGCCAAATAGTCTTGAAGGCCAAGTTATTCTTGAAGGAATGCCATGAGCGAACGATTTTTTGAAGCCATCGCCGCCGGACGGCTTCCGCCGCCGGAATGCGCCAAGACGCTCGGGGTGGAAATCATCGGTTATGATCTCGCCGCGCAGGCTGGTTGCGACCGCCACGGCAACGGCGATGTTCCGGAAGATACGGTCATGAGCGGGAGCGCGCGCGATGAGTGACGAAGGCGCACATAAACCGTTTCCGGTGTCGTGGGATCAGTTTCATCGCGACGCGCGGGCGCTGGCGTGGCGGCTGAGCGGAGCGGGGCCGTTTGAAGCGATGATCGCGGTAACGCGCGGCGGACTTGTGCCTGCGGCGGTCATCGCGCGCGAACTCGGCATCCGCGTCATCGATACGCTGTGCGTGTCGAGCTACAGCCACACCTCGCAGGTGAGTGAACCGACCGTGCTGAAGGGAATCTCCGACGCGGTGGCGCGGCTCGGCGGCGGCAACGGCAACGGTTTGCTCGTGGTCGAGGATCTTGTCGACACCGGCAAGACCGCGCGCATCGTGCGCGATCTGGTGCCGCAGGCGCATATCGCGGCGGTCTACGCCAAGCCGATGGGCAAGCCGCTGGTGGATACGTTCATTACGGAAGTGTCGCAGGACACCTGGATCTTCTTTCCGTGGGATACGGGACTATCCTACCTGCCGCCAATTAGAGATGGGGCGGCCTAGCGTTCTTCACCTCTCCCCGTTTACGGGACGAGGTCGGCAAGCGAAGCGAGCCGGGTGAGGGGCGAGCACAGGCGATGACGTTTGCCCCTCACCTCAACCCTCTCTCCGCAAGTGGGGGAGAGGGAGAGGGGGCAGGACGGAGCAGCGTAGTGCGCCGCAACAGCCGAACGCGCTAGAACCCTGCCGGTCGACCTCGTATCGTGAGGTTGTTGATGATCTGGACGCGAAGGATCAGGACAATGACCGAGAGCATGGTTGAGAACAAGAGATCGCCGTTCGACTCCTCCGATATCACCGCGCTGTCACATCTTTATCGTGGCGAGCTTTACCGCAGCACAGTCTGGCGCACCCGGCTCGATGCCACGACCAACTGGGCGGTCCTGACCACCGGAATCGCGCTGTCCCTGACGTTCAGCAGCGAGCACGCTTCACCTCTGCCGCTGGTGCTGGTCGGGCTGCTGGTCGCCACGTTCCTGTTTATCGAAGCGCGGCGTTACCGCTTCTTCGATTTCTGGCGCATGCGGGCGCACGTGCTTGAAGTCCAGTTTTTCGGACCGATCCTCAGGGGCGAGGGCGTTCAGACCGCGAATGGCTGGAACGAAATCCTCTATCAGGATTACAAGGCGCCCAACCTCCACATCAGCTACCTCGAAGCGGTCGGCCGGCGGCTTCGCAACAACTACTGCTGGATTTTCGCGATCCAGGTCACCGCCTATCTCGGGAAGCTTCTGATTCATCCGGAGCCCGTCGTCTCGCTGCACGAACTGTTTGCGCGGGCCGCGATCGGTCCGATCCCCGGCCAGATCGTCCTGCTCGCCGGACTCATTTTCCATGCGACATGGATCACCATCGCGATGGTCACATATCGCAGCCGAAGAGGCGCGGGCCGCTCGCGGCCGCCAACTCCGGCAAGGGACCGGCTGCTGGATCTGGCGCGCGGGTAGAGGAGAGACTGGAATCGGTTTTCTTACCTCTCCCCGTTTACGGGGAGAGGTCGGATCGTGAAACGATCCGGGTGAGAGGCGAGAGAGAGAGAACTGGCAGATAACTGATGGTCGTCCCGGCGAAGGCCGGGACGACCCGCTCAACCCAGCTTCTGCCGCGCCAGCTTCGCGCCGGCGCCGAGCGCGCGCAGCTTGGCTTCCGCGATGTCGCGGCGCATCGGCGCCATGCCGCAGTTTGTGGTCGCGACGATGTTTTCCTTCGGCACGAACTTCATCACGGATTCGATGGTCTTCACCACATCGTCCGGCGTCTCGACGGTGTCGCTGGCGACGTCGATCACGCCGGCCTGCACGATCTTGCCCTTGAGCAGGGCGAGAAGCTCCAGCGGCACATGCGAGTTGCGGCACTCGATGGCGACCTGCTGGATCGGGCTGTTGTCGATGGCCGGGAAGATCTGCTCGTACTGCCGCCATTCGGCGCCGAGGGATTCCTTCCAGTCGGTGTTGGCCTTGATGCCGTAGCCGTAGCAGATGTGAACGGCGGTCTGGCAGGTGAGGCCCTGCGCGGCGCGGGTCAGCGCCTTGATGCCCCAGTCGTTCACTTCATCCATGAACACGTTGAAGGCGGGTTCGTCGAACTGGATCATGTCGACACCGTCGGCCTGCAACGCCTTGGCTTCCGCGTTGAGCAGTTCGGCAAAGGCGAACGCCATCTTGACGCGGTCGCCGTAATAACTGTCGGAGAGGGTGTCGATGATGGTCATCGGGCCGGGCAGGGTGAATTTCAGTTTGCGCGTGGTATGCGCCCGCGCGGCGCGCGCTTCATCGGCGTGCACGCGGCCCTTGAGCTGCAAGGGCGCGACCACCTGCGGCACCATCGCCTTGTAGCGGTCCTTACGGATGCCCATTTCGACCTTGTGAGCGAAATCGATCCCCTCGACGCGCTCGAGAAAGCCGTGCACGAAATGCTGCCGCGCCTGTTCGCCCTCGGTGACGATATCGATGCCGGCGTCTTCCTGGATTTTCACCCAGAGCAGCGTCGCGTCGCGCTTGGCGTTGGCCAGTTCCGCGCCCTTCAGCTTCCAGGGCGCCCACAGCGTATTGGGCTCGGCCAGCCATTCGGGTTTCGGCAGTGAGCCGGCGATGGTCGTTTGAAACAGCATGGCGCGCTTCCGTTGTTATTGGCTGCTTGCTCGAACGCTTATCTGCCATGTCCGGGCCATCGCATACAAGCTGTTCGCTGACTTCACCTCTCCCCGTTTACGGGGAGAGGTCGGATCGTGAAACGATCCGGGTGAGGGGCGAGAGTGCAGCTCGAGAGATTTGCCCCTCACCCCATCCCTCTCCCCGCAAGCGGGGAGAGGGAGCGCATCGCGATTATGCGTGGGCGTTCTTGGGGTGGAATGTGTGACAAGCGAGGGTTAGGATCGCGCCTCGCCACTCCGGCTGTTCCTTGTTCGCGGATACCTCATGATTGAACTCTATTACGCGCCGACACCCAACGGGTGGAAAATCTCGATCATGCTGGAAGAGCTGGGGCTGCCTTACACGGTGTTTCCGGTGAACATCCGGACCGGTGAACAGTTCGCGCCCGAGTTCCTCAAGATCAGCCCGAACAACCGCATCCCGGCGATCATCGACCGCGCCCCCGCGGACGGCGGCGAGCCGATCGCGATGTTTGAGACCGGCGCGATCCTGATCTATCTCGCTGAGAAGACCGGGCGTTTTCTGCCGAGGGACGTGCGCGGACGCTTCAAGGTGATCCAGTGGGTGATGTGGCAGGTGGGCGGGCTCGGCCCGATGCTCGGCCAGCACGGACACTTTGCACTCTATGCGACCGACAAGATTCCCTACGCGATCCAGCGCTACCGCGACGAGGCCGAGCGGCTGTATGCCGTGCTCGACCGGCAACTCGGCAAGACCGGCGCCTACATCGCGGGCGACGAATATTCCATCGCCGACATTGCCAGCTTTCCATGGACCATGACCCACAAGGCGCAGGGTTTCACCCTCGACGACTTTCCGAACGTCAAGCGCTGGTACGCGGACGTGCGTGCGCGGCCGGAGGTGCAGAAGGGTCTTGCTGTCGGAAAATTCGACAAGACGCCGTTCACCGAAGAGCAGCGCAAGAACATGTTCGGCAAGACCGCGCAGCAGGCGCAATAGACGTTCACCTCTCCCCGTTTACGGGGAGAGGTCGCGAGCACGCGAGCGGGTGAGGGGCGGGCATCATGTTGCGAAA
>NZ_HG326654.1:116615-116778 GCF_000308295.2 Afipia birgiae 34632 | reverse complement strand
CGCGACGCGACGACGACGACGACGACGACGACGACGACGACGACGACGACGACGACGACGACGACGTACGTACGACGTACGACGTACGACGTACGTACGTACGTACGTACGTCGTACGTCCGTACGTACCGTACCGTACCGTACGTCCGTACGTACCGACCGT
>NZ_HG326654.1:66781-116598 GCF_000308295.2 Afipia birgiae 34632 | reverse complement strand
CATGTTGCGAAAGTTGCCCCTCAGCCCAACCCTCTCCCCGCAAGCGGGGAGAGGGAGCGACAACGAGAAGCGTGCGACGAGCGCGCAACCACAAGGAAACGCCATCATGATCGAATTCTTCTTCGACTGCTCCAGCCCGTGGACCTATCTCGCGTTCACCAACATCCAGCCGCTTGCGAAGGAGCTTGGCGCGGAGATCGCGTGGCGGCCGATTCTGGTCGGCGGTATTTTCAACACCGTCAACAAGACGATGTATGAGACGCGCGCCAATCCGGTGCCGGCGAAACAGGCCTATACTGCGAAGGACATGGCCGACTGGGCGCGGCTGGCGAACATCAAGATCAAGATGCCGCCGACGGTGTTTCCGGTGAACGCTGTGAAGTCGATGCGCGGCTGCATCTGGGCGGATACCCATGGCAAGCTGCTGCCGTTCGCAACGGCGGTGTTCGAGGCCTATTGGGGCGACGATCAGGACGTGTTCAAGGACGAGGTGTTGACGAAGATCTGCGAGCGCGTCGGCCTCAATCCGGCGAAATTTTTCGCAGGTATCGCCGAGCAGTCCGTCAAGGATCAACTCAAGGCCAACACCGATGAAGCGATTGCGCGCGGCGCGTTCGGCTCGCCGACCATCTATCTCGACAAGACCGATATGTATTTCGGCAACGACCGGCTGCCGCTGATCCGCGCCGCGCTGATGCGGAAGAAGACAGCGGCGTGACAATGGCCGCCGTGCGAACGGTTGTGTTGTTTCCGGTCGTCCCCGCGAAAGCGGGGACCCAGGACAAAGAACTGGATTCCCGCGTGCGCGGGAATGGGCGGAGAGATTAATGGTGCGCGCCGTCGTCTGTCGCGAGCTTGGCCCGCCTGAATCCCTGAAGCTGGAAGATATGCCGCGTGCTGCTCTCACATCGGGGCAGGTGCGCGTCGCAATCCATGCGGCGGGGCTGAATTTTCCCGACATCCTGATGGCGGCGGGAGAGTATCAGCTCAAGCCGCCGCTGCCGTTCACGCCGGGCATGGAAGCGGCAGGAGAGGTGATCGAGGTGGCGGACGCCGATGACGTCCGTGTCGGCGACAGGGTGATCGTGAAGGCGCGGTTCGGCTGCTATGCCGACGAGATCGTCGTGACGTCCGACCAGCTCACGCCGCTGCCGTCAACGTTCGACTATGCGCAGGGCGCGACGTTCCTCGCGGCGCACGGCACCGCGTATCACGCGCTGAAGGATCGCGCGCAGATCAAGCCGGGCGAGGTGCTGCTTGTGCATGGCGCGGGTGGCGGTGTGGGTCTGGCTGCGGTCGAACTCGGCAAGGTGTTCGGCGCGACTGTCATCGCGTGCGCGTCGAGCGAAGAGAAGCTCGCCGTGGCGCAACAGCGCGGCGCGGATCATGCCGTTCTCTATGGGCGCGAGCCGTTCAAGGACGCGGTCAAGCGCATCACCGAGGGACGCGGCGTCGACGTGGTGTTCGATCCGGTAGGCGGCGAGATTTTCGAGGACAGCCTGCGCTGCATCGCGTGGGGTGCGCGGCTGTTGGTGATCGGCTTCACCGGCGGCGTCGGTGTGGCGAAAACAAATCTGGTGCTGATCAAGGGCGCGAGCGTGCTCGGCGTGCGCGCGGGGCAGGCGGTCCGCAAAAATCCTGCGCTCGGCGTTGCGCGTCTTGCGGAACTGACACGGCTCGCCGAGGAACGCCGCATCAGCCCCAACATCTCGCATCGCCTGCCGCTTCAGGATTATGCGGCGGCGATGCGGCTATTGATGGACCGCCGCGCCATCGGGCGCGTGGTGCTGACGATGCGGTGACTATCTTATCCCTCTCCTTGTGGAAAGGGTGGCTGGTCCGAATTTATTTTGGGGGAATTTTGGGATCTACTTTCGTCATTGCGAGGAGCGCTTGCGACGAAGCAATCCAGTCTTTGGCCTTCTGGATTGCTTCGCTTCGCTCGCAATGACGGGTGAGAGATCGCGGATGCTTACTTGTATTCCCGCTCGGTCCACCACGGGAAATAGGACGGCATATCCTTCGACACCGTCTGCGCGAACTTCGCGGGACGCTTTTCGAGGAACGACATCACGCCTTCGCGCACGTCGGCGGACTGGCCGCGCGAATAGATGCCGCGGCTGTCGACCTTGTGGGCTTCCATCGGATCGTCGGCACCGAGCATGCGCCACATCTGCTGGCGGATCAGCGCAATCGAGACCGGAGCGGTATTCTCCACGATCTCGCGCGCGATGGCGCGGGCGGTGGTGATCAATTCATCGGCGGGCACCACCTTGCTGACGAGACGTCCGGCGAGGGCTTCCTGTGCCGGAAACACGCGGCCCGAGTAACACCATTCCAGCGCCTGCGAGATGCCGACGAGGCGCGGCAGGAACCAGCTCGATGCGGCTTCCGGCACGATGCCGCGCCGCGCGAACACGAAGCCGAACCGCGCATCAACCGAAGCGATTCTGATGTCCATGGGAAGTTGCATGGTGACGCCGATGCCGACGGCCGCGCCGTTGATCGCGCCGATCACCGGCTTCAATGATTTGAAGATGCGGAGTGTCACACGGCCGCCGCCGTCGCGCACCGCGTCATCGCTCCACTCAACCTCGCCGTTCGGGCGCAGCGGTGCGCTCTTGCGGTCAGGCCGTGCGGCGCGATCGAAGGTCGCGCCACCTTCGGAGAGGTCTGCGCCCGCGCAGAACGCGCGTCCCGCGCCGGTCACGATGATGGCGCGGACATTATCGTCGGCGTCCGCTGCGTCGAATGCGTCGATCAGCTCGTTCATCATGACATGGGTGAACGCGTTCATCTTATCGGGGCGATTGAGCGTGATGGTCAGGATATTGTCCTGAACTTCGTATTTGATCTGTTCGTAGGCCATCGCCGCGTATCCTCCAGCTTGTCTTGATTGTGTTCACGCGCCAGACGTGAACGGTTCCGCACCCTAGCGCAGTGACGGAAGTGCTGGCAATTTGCGCAAGCGGGACACAACTATGCGATGGACGTTTTCCGTGGCCGGGCCTAGCCTTTGCTCCTGCCAGAACGGAGACCGGCATGCGTGCAGTTCTCGAACATTGCGTCGGGCGGCAGGAAACGTATTTTCCGGCGGATACGCTGTTGATCCGGGAAGGCGAGACCACCGGCGATCTGTTTATCTTGCTGGAGGGCGAGCTTGAGGTTCGCAAGGGAGAGACCGTGGTCGCCGTGGTCACCGAACCCGGCGCTGTTCTGGGCGAGATGTCGGTTCTTCTCGGTCTGCCTCACACCGCGACGGTGCGAGTCTCGACGGGCTCGACGGTCTATCAGATCGATGATGGCAACGGCTTTCTGCGCGAAAAGCCTGAGGTCGCGCTGCTCGTCGCCAAGGTGCTTGCCCAGCGCCTGAATGCGGCGACGACGTATGTCGCAGACATCAAGCGGCAGTATGCCGGGCACGGCACCCATCTTGCGATGGTGGGCGAGGTGCTCGAGAGTCTCGTCAACCTGCCGGCGTCGAAGCCGTCGCCGGGATCGGACCGCGAGCCTGACCCGCGGCTATAAGCCAGCCGGGAAATTCTGCGATGTTTTTGGCTGGCCGCTCCAGCGGCGCGCCGAGATCGATGCATTGCTCGCCGGCTGCTGACAGCCAGAACGCCGTGCCCGCATCGAGGTCCAGCGCGATGAACGTCGGCGGGCTTCCGAACTGATGACCGGCATTGAACACCCATGTGTTGCCGACCTCGTCGAACCACGAGCCATCCTTCGTGAATGGCGACTGATGCACGTGACCCGACAGCACGATGTCGGGGCGATATCTCTCGATCCATTGCACCAGTTCGATATCGCCCTGAAAGCGCGCGCCCGCCCAACTCGTCGGTGAGTTGGCGGGCGGCGCGTGATGGATCCAGATCCAGCGGCCGCGATGCGCGGCGGCGGCGTCTTCAAGCTGCACGCCGATCTGCGCTTTCACGCGGGGGCCGTCCCACCACGGGCAGACGGTGAAGAATGTATCGCCGATGGTCAGGCTGTCGCCGTCATGGGCGATGCCGAGATTGCCGGCTTCGCCGATCCAGCGCGAAATCTTCTCGCCGCTTTCGTCGCGTTCGTCGAGATCGTGATTGCCCGAGCACAGGATGACCCGCGTCCTGGCAGCAAGCATCCGGAGATATTTCCGCACGACGACGATCTGGGCGCGGAAATCGACAGCCGATCCAATGTCGAGCGCGTCGCCTGCGATGATCACCACATCGAACTCCGGCGCTGCATTGAGCACCCAGTCGAACTGCGGCAGGGAGTAATGCAGGTCGGCGACCACGAGGCAGCGCATGACGAATCACACCCGATCTCAATTCGCGAAAGCTCCTGAAAGGAGTGTTCGCGACGATCCGTCCGGCAAGGCAGTTGTAGCGACAAACGCGGGACCTGCAAATCCGGCGCGTGACATCCAGCCGGACTTTTCGCCGCAGCATGTGTAAAATATGCCTGCTATGCCTATGTTTTTTGCATTCCGATGCACCGGGACATTGCCGCGGCGAGAGCTGTCGTCCGCCAGACGGCGGAATTGCGATGTCAGATTTAACCCGAAGGCCGACCATTTCCGCCGCAAACCGGGCTTTCAGCCGCACCCCGCGCGATGTTACAACCCGCGCGCGCGGACGTGGCGGAATTGGTAGACGCAAGGGACTTAAAATCCCTCGATGGCAACGTCGTGCGGGTTCGATTCCCGCCGTCCGCACCAAAGTCTGGGCTGCTCTGAGGCGACAGCAGCTGTCCGAACCCCGCGCCTATCTTGCGCGAAAGCCGAGAAGCCGCGAATATCCAAGCCAGTTCAGAGTCATGCGGTGGGAATCCATACAAATGCGATTTGATGACGTTATCCTCGGTCGGCGGAGCATCCGCGGTTACAAACCCGATCCAGTCCCCAAAGCGCTGATTGAGGAAATAATCGGTTTGGCAATGCGCGCTCCGTCGTCGATGAACACCCAGCCCTGGAATTTCTACATTGTCACGGGCGAACCGCTGGATCGGATTCGCGCCGGCAACACTGAGCGGATGGTGGCAGGCGTACCGCAGTCGCGCGAGTTCCGTACGGGTCAGGCCTTTGTGGGTCAGCACCGCGACAGGCAGGTTGGCGTCGCCAAGCAACTGTTCTCCGCAATGGGGATCGAGCGCAATGACAAGGATAAGCGGCAGGACTGGGTCCTGCGCGGATTCCGTCAGTTCGACGCGCCTGTATGCGTGATTGTAACCTATGACCGCGTGCTGGACGGCAGTGACGATACGCCGTTCGATTGCGGCGCTGTGGCGACCGCCCTGGTCAATGCCGCCTGGTCTCGAGGACTGGGCGCGGTGATTAACAGTCAGGGCATCATGCAGTCACCGGTGGTGCGTGAGCACGCCGGAATAGCCGACGATCAGGTCATCATGAAAAGTATCGCGCTGGGCTGGCCGGATGAAAGCTTCCCGGCAAATACGGTTGTGTCCGAACGAAAGTCTGTCGATGAAGCTACGGTGTTCGTCGGTTTCGACAATTAGGCGCGCGCACACGGGAGAGCAGTGCGGTTGCACGGCCTTCCGCGCTTCTACGGTGATGGTGTTGACGTGTCAGTGAGACACCGTCGGCAGCGACGCGCGAATGCGCTCAGGGAAATCGGATGCGCCGTCGGCGGCCCGCGCAGCCTCATTGATCAGGGAGCGCCGCCGCAGTTCGTCAAACGGCAGCGTCGTGTCCACCCGGCCTGAGTGATAGAGGTAGCTGTCGATCAGACCATTCAAGAGATGGCGAATGTCGAACCGGCCAGCGCGTCCGGCGGCATTCGCATAACGCACGATGTTGATCGTGCAACTGTTGGTCAGCAGGTGATAGAACTCCGGCCGGTCGGCGAGTTCATTGATCCGCTTCAGGTAAACCAGCAGCAGCCGGCGCGCGTCGTCGGCCGAGGTGTTGAGGCGATAGAGATAGACCGGCTCCCGCCGATGATTGGTGCGCACGCCGACGAGATCGCGCTCGTCGCCGACCAGGTAGATCAGTTCGAACTGCTTGAACAGCGATGCGACGGGCGCAAAGCCTTCACCGACCTCGGGCCGCGTTTCGATGGAAATACTCAGCGGGGGCGCGTTGTCGAAGATAAAACTTACGAAGGTGTGCCCGACCGGCCCTTCGGTAAAGTAGGACACATAGAAATCGAGCGCAGTCAGGTGCGACAGCGACACCTCGCGCTCCTCCCAGCGCACCGTAAAATCATTGCGGTTGCGGTAGTCGAAGTTGCGCACTCCGGTGATGCGCACGCGGTCTCCGTCGATGACTGCCCGGGGCATCACCGCGACTTCCGGCCGCCACTCGCGATCGTGCGAGGGAGGAATCGATATCCACCAGGCGACCACACCGAGAAACAGCGCGCCGACGACCCCGGGCATCCGCCGCTGACGCGAAAACCAGAGCGCCCAGATCGCAAAAGCTGCAAAGGCTATCGCCAGTGAAAGGCGCAGCGCTGTCCATGGCAGGTTGGAATAATAGATGGCCAGGGTGGCCCACGCGATAAGCAAGACCTGACAAAGAAACCAGATTCCCGCGATCAACCGGCCGAGAATCCGGGACAACAATCCGCGATGCGAGCTCAATCAGTCCTCACTTGGCCAAAGCATTCTTGTAGACGGTGCCGTCCTTCATGATGACCAGAAAATTCTTGCCGGGGTCAGCGATGAGATTGATATTTTCCAGCGGATTGCCGTCGACCAGCAACAGATCGGCGAGCGCGCCTTGCTCCACCACGCCGAGCTTGCCCGGATAGGGATTGCGCTTTCCGGACAGCGCCAGCAATTCGGCGTTGGTCGATGTCGCCATGATCAGCGCCTCGGCAGGGGTGTACCAGCGGACAAGCGAAGCCAGAATGGCGCCCTGTTGCTGCGCCAGCGCGCGGGAGAACAGGACGTCGGTGCCCCACGCCGTCTTGATCTTGTACTTCTTCGCCAACTCGTAGGTCCTGCCTATGCCTGGAAAGACCTCATCCGCCTTGGCGCGCTGGACTGACCCCACCGGAAAGCCCAGCCTCAAGGCCTCGGGGAGCGGCTGCATGCTCAGCCAAATGCCTTTCTCCGCGATCAGTCTGGCGGTTGCTTCGTCCATCAGCATGCCGTGCTCGATACACTTCACACCGGCCGCAATAGCCCCCCGGATCGCAGCCGGCGTAAAGGCATGTGCGGCGACGTACGTGCCCCAGTTCTCGGCCGCCTCGACCGCGGCGCGCAGTTCGGGTTCGGTGAAGGTGGTGACGTCGATCGGACTGAAGGGTGAGGACACGCCGCCGCCCGCGGTCAATTTGACCTGGGAGGCCCCCTGCATAAGCTGTTCGCGGGTGCGCAGGCGAACCTCGTCGGGACTGTCCGCGACCATGCTCCCGCCAAGCTTCTCCATGCGGGTGAGCATGCCGCCGATCGTGCGCGGCAGGTCGGTCAGCTCGCGGAAATCCCCATGCCCGCTTGTGACAGTGATAACGGCGCCGGACGGATAGATACGCGGGCCTTTGACGATGCCCTCATCGATAGCTTGCTTGAGACCAAATACCGGCCCGCCAACGTCGCGAACGGTGGTGAAGCCGCGCATAAGGGTGTCGGTCGCCTCGTCGCCAGCCGTGAGGTTGTTGTAGCCGACGTCACCGAATGCTTGCGCCGGAGTCGCCCGTATCAGCATCGCGTGCCAATGCGCGTCGATCAGGCCCGGCATCAGCGTCCGGCCGCCGCCGTCGATGATCCTGGTGGTCGCGCTGCGATCCACCGGAATGGGCGCGCGGGAAATTTGTTCGATCTGGTTGCCGCGGATCAGCACATTCGCCGGTTCGGACAACGGCGCGCTCTTGCCGTCGAAGATGCGGACGTTCTGAAAAAGTGTGACGCCGTCGCTGGCCGAGGCGGAGGGAGGTGCCGAACCGGGCGCTTGCGCCAGACCCACCTGGCAAAGTCCGATGAGGATCGCCGTGGACACCAGCGCTGGGCCTGGAATCCGTTTCAACTTCCGGGCCTTCGTCAGGCCACACAACGTGCTCAACTCTTCCTTTGAGTTCATTGGGCAATCTCCCTTTGCTCTTGAACTTCAGAATTGAAACTAGTCGCGGAGACATTCTAGCGGAGGCCGATGCCGGTGCGTCGGCGTTGGCTGTAGCTGACGGGACGCTGTGATGGCTGTCAAGGATGCTGCCGCCGGTCAGGTATTCCGAACGGCTCGAATTCTCTCATGGCGCGCCAGCTCAAAACGCCCGCGGGAGTGGCTGCTTGTGTGGTGCAAAGGATATGCCGAGAGGGGACTTCCGCTTTCGGGAGAAGGTCAGGGCACGGTTTCACGTTTCGGCCCCCCGGCGCGTGATATACATGTATACAAATTTGCGAGCAGGGTCATGGATACTGAAAATCTTGGACCGCCGCCAATCTCCTGACCTGCCGATCAAAGGACTGACAATGGACAAGAAAGCCCTGCGCGAAGAGACCGAGCGCCTCATTCGCGAGGCGATGGAGCGCAAGGCCCTTGTGGTCAAGCAGGGCAACACCCGCATCGAGGCGACGTGCGGGAAGTGCGGCAAGGCCAATCGCGTCTTGGCGGAGAAGGGCGCGACCCGCGTGAAGTTCGTCTGCAAGGAATGCGGCCAGAAGCAGGAAACGCTTTGACCGCCTTACGCTGCTTTCCTCATCACCACAAATTCAACACGAAGACCGGCAACACGACGCGCATGACACACGAGCGGACAGTTGAAAGCGAAAATTGCGATCATGCGCGGCGGCGGGTCGCCTCGCTGCGGCTCGCCATGGTGGGCGCGCTGGCGATCGGCCTCGGCGCTTGCGCAAGCGGCGGCGGATCGTCGCCCTTCGGATCGAGCGTGTTTGTCGATCCTTCCAAGTATGATCTCTACAGCTGTCAGCAGCTCGCGACCGCGCGCAAGGCTGCCAACGACCGCGTGGTCGAACTTGAAGGGTTGATGGCCAAGGCTGAAACCGGAGCGGGCGGGACGCTGGTCTCGGGTCTGGCCTATCAGACCGATTACCGCGCGCAGCGCGCGCAGCGCGACGCCATCGATGAAAAGCTCGTCCGCAACAATTGCAGCGCCGAACTCGCGCCGCCGCCGGCGGCCGCCGCCGCGCCGACCGGCAAGCGCCGCCGCTGATATCGTGGAACGCTGCGGCGTGTCAGGGCAGCCGCCAGTCGTAGATCCAGTCCTGTTTCGACAGCAGCCGTGATCCACCCAGCACCTTGATGACCTGATCGCGCGCGAAGCCGACCGGCCCGCGCAGATGATAAGTCCGCCCGTTCTTGCGGGCTGTTCGCTGGACGCGCGCCACACGCGGCGCGCGCTGGCGGGCGTATTGGACGAATGCCGCCGATGGATTCGTTGGCGAGGCTTCCAGGCATTTTGCGATCACGGCGGCGTCCTCGATCGCCATGCCCGCGCCCTGCGCGGCGAACGGCAACATGGCGTGCGATGCATCGCCCAGAAGCGCGATCGGTCCCTTGCTCCACACGCCGCCGTCGCGCATCGCGAACAGCGCCCACTTCCGCCAGCTGTCGACTGCGCCGATCATCATGCGTGCGGCGATTGGCCAGTGCGGATCCGCGAAATGATTGGCGATCTCGACGACATCGCCCGGCTCGCTCCAGCCCGGCCTGTTCCATTTGCCGGAGACGATCGCAACCATGTTGATGCGCTGTCCGCCCGACATCGGATAGGCGACCAGATGCGCGTTCGCCCCCATCCAGAGCTGCACGCGCTGCGTCATGAAGCCGCGCGGCAGTTGTGATGCGTCGACGGTGCCGCGCCATGCGATGCTGCCGGTGAATTGCGGCTGCGCCTCCGGAAAAATCTGGTGGCGGACGCTTGACCAGACGCCGTCAGCACCGATCAGCGCCAGAGCCTGCTCCTGCTGCCGTGCCGTGGCGCGGCGCTGAACCACCGTGACGCCTTTGGGATAGACGGCGACGTCTTCGAACTGCGCGCCGAGCCGCAGGTCGATGTCGGGCTGCTTCGCCACGCGTGCAAGCAGCGCGGATTGCAGGTCCGCACGGCGAACGATCCAGTACGGCGCGCCATAACGAAGGGTGGCGGCTTCGCCGAGCGGAATTCGCCCGATTTCCTTGCCGGTGCGGGCGGTCATGATGCTGATCGATTCGGGCGCGATCACGCGGGGCGCGAGAAGCGGCTCGATACCGAGATCGATCAGGATGCGGCTGGCATTGGGCGACAGTTGCAGCCCGGCGCCGGCCTCTTCGAGCTTCTCGGTGCGTTCAAGCACAACCACGCGAAAGCCGCGCGCGGCGAGCGTCAGCGCGGCCGTCAGCCCCCCGATACCCGCACCAGCGACAACGATGGTGCGTGAATCGGCCACGGGTTTTTAGGCGACTTTGTCTTTCAGGACGCATTCGGGAGGGCGCGCTTCGCCTGCCTTCAGATCGGCGGCATAGCGATACAGCGTCGAGCAATAGGGGCAGATGATCTCGTTGTCGTCGCCGAGGTCGAGGAACACGTGCGGATGATCGAAAGGCGGATTCGCGCCCACGCACATGAACTCCCGAGAGCCAATTTCGATGATGGCCACGCCCGCATCGTTATGAAAGTGAGGGACGACGTGATCCGCCATAGCAATCCTACCCCAATCCTGATCTTGCGCGTCTTTGCCCATAGCCCGGCATACAGCGACGACGCAGCCGCTGCTTCGCATCATACCGAGCGATACGACTTATTCCTAGTTCCTAGATCGCGGCGCTGGATTCGTCCAATTCGCCAGGAAGTCAGCATGTGAATTCGACACAATCCTGCCGTCTTGGGAAAGCCCTTCTTTCGTTGGGGAGGTTGTGTCCGAAAAACGGCACACCATGTCATCGGCAAGTCACAGGCTAGCCAGGTCATGGGTTCTGAACCCGGGCCTGCTGTAAGGTTGTCCTTTGCAATGAAACCAGCCCGGCGCATTGGTTTGACACTTGCGGGTGCAGTCGCATCAGTGGCGGTATTCGCCGTGGTGTGGCCGCACGCGCGTGATGCAGCAGCGCTGCTGCGGGCGCAGGACGATCCGGCACAGTTGTCGGATATTCGGGTCGATTCTGCCCTGCGAAACAACGATACCGTCATCGGGCGGGGCATCGCGCAGGCGCTCGAAGCCAACGATGCGGATCTGGCAAAAAGCTTCGCGGATCTGGCGCAGGACAAGGGTATCAAGCTGCCGCCCGGCGTGACCGAGCGCGTCGATGCCGCTATTGCCGATGAAAATTCCACGGTCAGTACGGCGCGGCGCTTTGCCGCCGGCTTCGTGACTGGCGAGGCGGATGATGTCGCCAGTCTCTCGGGCACCGTCGCGGGCGATCTGTTCGTTTTCGGCGACATCCGCGATGTGGTGCGCGAGGGCACGCGTCTGGCCATGGGCGAGAACGCCGATCAGCTGGTGCTCGGGCTGGCGAGCGTCGGCCTCGTGGTGACGGCGGCGACCTATGTGTCGGTCGGCGGCGCGACGCCGGTGCGCGCCGGCCTGTCGATGGTGAAGGACGCCCGCAAGGTCGGCCGCCTCGGCGCGGGCCTGACCGAGTGGGCAGGCCGGTCCGCGCGCGGTGTGGTCGATGCGCCGATGCTGCAGCAAGCGGTCGCCACCGCATCGATCGCGCGTCCGGGGCAGACCATCAGCGCGGTGAAAGCTGCATTCAAGGCGGAGAAGGCGGGCGCGCTGGTTCGTCTCGCCAAGGATGTGGGGCGTGTCAGCGAGAAGGCCGGCACCAGGGGCGCGCTCGATGTGCTGCGCATCGCCGACGGGCCGAAGGATGTCGCACGGGCCGCGCGGCTTGCGGAATCCAAAGGCAGTCAGACCCGCGCCATCGTGAAAATTCTCGGACGCGGCGCGCTGCTGCTGACTGCAGGTGCATTCAATCTGGCGTGGTGGGTGTTCGCCGCATTGCTGGCACTGTTCGGGTTTATCACCTCGATCAAGGCAACGACCGAGCGGTTGACGCTGTTATGGATTCAACGCTCCAAACTCAACCGCGCGCGGCGAGAACTCGCCGCGCAAGCTCAACCGCCGGCGCACGCGATCTGACACATCTGGTCAGACGCGCTGCATCCGGATAAACTGTACCCCGCACATCACGACCGCTCCGGTCACATCATCTTTCCCCAACACTGGACCATCCGATGCCGAGCTTTCACAACGGCTCCGTTGAAATTGCGTATCTTGACGAAGGCGAGGGCGATCCGATCGTCCTCGTGCACGGCTTTGCATCCACCAAGAATGTGAACTGGGTTTATCCGACCTGGACATCGACTCTGGCGAAGGCGGGACGGCGCGTGATCGCGCTCGATAATCGTGGCCACGGCGAGTCCGCGAAGCTGTACGATTCCGAGGAATATCACGTCGGCATCATGGCCGGGGATGTGCGCGCGCTGATGGATCATCTGAACATCGAACGCGCCGACATGATGGGATACTCGATGGGCGGACGCATTACCGCATATCTTGGCCAGCGCAATCCGGAGCGTCTGCGTAGCGCTATCCTCGGCGGTATCGGCATGGGTTTGATCGAGGGCGGCGGTCCGGGCGAGAATGTTGCCTCGGCGCTGGAAGCCGCGTCGCTTGATGATGTCACCGATCCCGTCGGCCGGACGTTTCGGGCGTTTGCAGATCAGACCCGCTCGGATCGCAGAGCGCTTGCTGCATGCCTGCGCGGCTCGCGGCGGCTGATGACCCGCGAGGAAGCGGCTGCGATTGCCGTTCCCACCCTGATTGCAGTCGGCACGACGGATGACATCGCGGGGTCCGCGCAACGGCTTGCGGAGGTTATTCCAGGGTCGCAAGTGCTTGATATTCCAAACCGCGATCATATGCGCGCGGTCGGCGACCGCGTTTATAAGGACGGCGTGCTGGAGTTCCTTGCCAAGCACGCATGAGGGGAAGCGCGTAGATAATTATTCTACACCGAGGGGGAGGTAATTATTCTGGCGTCAACCTTGCCGGATGTTGCGGCCTTCCAACAGTCCATTATGTGGTAAGATATCCTCCACGCTCATCAGCCGGACTCCTGACATGGCCAAGCATCATCTCGATACGAAGACGGCCCTCTCGACCGTCGATCCCGTCTGGACCCGTATCCGGGACGAGGCCGAAGAGATCGTGCAGCGCGAGCCCGAGCTTGCGACTTTCATCTATTCCAGCGTGCTGCATCACGACCGGCTCGAGGATGCGGTGGTGCACCGCATCGCCGAGCGTCTCGATCACTCTGCGCTGTCCGGCGATCTGATCCGCCAGGCCTATAACGATGCCATCGAAGCCGAGCCTGATCTGGGCAATGCGTTCCGCGCCGATCTGGTGGCCGTATACGATCGCGATCCGGCGGTGTCGCGTTTCATCGACGCGCTGCTTTACTTCAAGGGCTTCCATGCCATTCAGGCGCACCGCCTCGCGCACTGGCTGTATCACAACGGCCGCAGGGATTTTGCCTACTACATCCAGAGCCGTTCATCGGCTGAATTCCAGACCGACATCAATCCCGCCGCGAAAATCGGCCGCGGTATTTTCCTCGACCACGCCACCGGCTTCGTTGTCGGCGAGACCGCGGTGATCGAGGATGATGTCTCGATTTTGCACGGCGTCACGCTTGGCGGCACCGGCAAGGAAAACGAGGACCGGCATCCGAAGATTCGTCACGGCGTCATGCTCGGCGCTGGCGCGAAGATCCTCGGCAATATCGAAGTCGGCCACTGCGCGCGCGTGGCGTCGGGTTCGGTGGTTCTGAAGGATGTGCCGAACAACGTAACGGTGGCGGGTGTGCCGGCGAAGATCGTCGGCGAAGCCGGCTGTTCCGAGCCGTCGCGCACCATGAACCAGATGCTCAACGGCAACGGCAATTGATTCAAGCTGCGTGCGATTTATCGCGTCGCAGGCCCTAGCAGTCTGAGCCATATCGCATTAAAGCTGTCGCCAACATCATTTCCAGTTGGAGAAACGCCCGTGGACGTTACGGAAGTCAGAAAACTCGACGCTTATCTCAAGCGGCTGTTCGGCAATCCAAAAATTCGCGTTGTGCCGCGCCCGAAGAAAGACGACTCGGCGGAAGTCTATATCGGCGAGGAGTTCATCGGCGTGCTGTTCGTCGATGACGAGGACGATGATCGGTCGTTCCAGTTCCAGATGGCGATCCTCGAAACCGACATCGAGGAAGAGGTCTGAGGTTTTGCGTCATTGCGAGCGTAGTGAAGCAATCCAGAGTCAAGGAACCGAGAACTGGATTGCTTCGTCGCCTCGCTCCTCGCAATGACAAACCTAGCCGTGCGGCCTGCGCATCCGGCCGATCAGCTGGTCCATCGCAACCGCAACGTCGCGCCACTTTGACAGCCACTCGCGCGGAAATCTGAACGTCACATCCGCACCTTCGATACGACGCTCGGCAAGACACATGCCGGGCGTTTTTGCATCGCGCGTGCAGCGCGCGATAATCTGCGGCGACGAGGCATAAACCAGATCCTCGTTCGCGTAGGGCGTGTTGTCGCGGAACGGGCGGATGCTCAATCCGTCTTGCAGGCTGCCGGCATGCTGATCGAGGTAGCGCGGATAGATCGTCCGCGTCCGCTCATCCGGGGACAGCGCGTCGTGATGCGCCGCGATCGACAGGAAAATCCGGTCGATCTCCGGGAGATTTTCCTCCACCGTTTCCGCGCTGACCGGACGCCGCGCCTCGGGCGCCTCAAGCGACGGATAGGCAAAGTTGAGATCGACGCGCTCCTGAGGACCGGTGCGCTTTTGCAGTTTCACCCGGATTGCCTGGGTCGGCACATTGAACAGCGTGTTGCCGATGCTGATCGGCAGGCGCGCAGGATCACCGGCCTTTTCAACGCCCCAGGTCGGCCACAGCAGATAGGCCACGACAGCGATGGCGCACGCGCCAATCGCTCCCATGGTCAGCAGCGGCACAAGGTGGCTGCGCGGGGCGCGCCGCGCGGGGCGGGACGACGTTGACGAAGACAGGGCCATGATCGGGAAACAGACATTCCGTGAAGGTCGCCCGCCATCGCGGGCCGAATCGCTGCGATTATGCCATGCGCGGGCTGATTTCCCCCGGGTTCCGCACGACTGGGCCGCTGCTGGAGCCATGCGGCCAAGGCCGGGCGGCGGCTCGGTGTTAACCTTTCTTTAAGGATAAAGTGGCGGGCGGGGCAGCATTTTGCGAAGCCTGTGGGCGAGCCAATTGGCCGCATGCGGGTCGCGCATGACGTGCGGTTGGGCCTCGAGTGTTCTCGTGCGTTGGAAGTTTCAGATGTCGCCCGAAGCGTTGAATTCCTTCTTTGCCATTTTCATCGGATTCGCCATCGCGGGCGCGCTGACCAGCGGCTTCCAGGCCCTGATGGAAAAGCCCCCCGGTTTCGGACTGCTGATGCAGGAGGCGGGCGCCAAGGCTTTCGCCGCCGTGCCGTTTCTGGTCTTCGCCGCGCCCTTCATCATCATGCGCAACACCGTGCGCGGCCGCACCCTCGAAGGACGCCGGGTTCAGTTCGTGGCGATGGCCACCGTCATCGCCGGTTTCTGGAGCATGATGTCCGGAACATTCGTGCTGATGCTGCTCGGCGCGATTGCCTGATCTCCATCGATCGGCTGAGGCAGTCTCGCCAGACCCCGTTCGTTCGTGGCATTGTCGCGCCCGATTTAGCTGGAGACCGGAATGGCGATCTACGAACTCGACGGGCGCGCGCCCGAACTTCCTGCCGACGGACAATATTTCATCGCGGACACCGCGACGGTGATCGGCAACGTGCGCCTGAAGACCAACGCCAGCGTCTGGTTCGGCTCGGTGCTGCGCGGCGACAATGAACTGATCGAGATCGGCGAGGGCTCCAACGTGCAGGATAACTGCACCTTCCACACCGATCCGGGATTTCCGCTGACCATCGGCACGAACTGCACCATCGGTCATAACGTCATTCTGCACGGCTGCACCATCGAGGACGGCGCGCTGATCGGCATGGGCGCGATCATCATGAACGGCGCAAGGATCGGCAAGGGCTGTATCGTCGGTGCGGGCGCTATCATCACCGAGGGCAAGCAGTTCGAGGGCCGCACGCTGGTCATCGGCGCGCCGGCGCGCGTCATTCGCACGCTGACGCCCGAACAGGTGACCGCCATGACCTACGGCGCGCCGCACTACGTTCACAACGGCAAGCGCTTCAAGAAGGGGCTGAAGAAGATCGGGTGAGGACAGTGCACGGCACCTGTTAGTCAGACCAGAAGCAGCAGAATGCCGCCGACAACGATCAGTGCGAGACCGGGCCAGTTCTCCTTCAGGCTAAATCCGGCGGCGGGCTTGGATGGCTCCAGCGTGGGGTCCGGCGAAGCTGCCGACGTTCGCCTGACAGAACTGAGCCGCGCGCGAAACATTGGTTGAGCCGCCAGGAATATCACGCCGCCGAATATCAAAATCGCGCCCAACAGAATGGTCAGCATCCTCGCCTCCGAGGTCGCACCGTTATGTCAAAGCCGGGCACGCGACTTGGTTCCGACGAGATGGTCTCGTTCGTTGTGACGCGTCAAAAAGTTGCGGCCAGCCCTGGGGGAGAGCTGGCCGCGCACGAACCGGTCTGGGACGGGGAGGGGTGGGGATACGACCGGGTCGTGGGTTCCTATCTCTTCAAGTATTCAATTTTGAGCATGACGTTTCGATCATGCTCCAACTCTCAGCGTGAACTTGCGGTGGCAACGGCTGGACGCGAGTCTCCAAGCGAAACCCAGGTGTTGGCGTCGGTCTGCGACTGCCGCTTCACGAAGCGATAGCCGGTGTCGGTCCAGGCGACGACGTCTTCGTTC
Organism: Afipia birgiae 34632; assembly: GCF_000308295.2. Classification (GTDB taxonomy): domain Bacteria; phylum Pseudomonadota; class Alphaproteobacteria; order Rhizobiales; family Xanthobacteraceae; genus Afipia; species Afipia birgiae. The sequence goes on along the minus strand of NZ_HG326654.1, from coordinate 99,819 downwards.
TGGTTGTCGAGGATGAACTCGCCCTTGTCGGACTTCACCGTCAGCACCGCGTGGCCTTCGCCCTTCTTGTCGCGCACCACCGTGATCAGCAGCGCTTCGCGCGGCCAGCCGGCGTCGATCAGCATCTTGCGCTTGAGCAGGACATAGTCCTCGCAGTCGCCATATCCGTCGGACGGAAGCGACCACTTCTCGATGACGCCCCAATGATCGATGTCGGTCATCGGCTTGACGGTCTCGTTGACCCAGCGATTGACCCGCAGCAGATCTTTCCACGCCGCCTGCGTCATCACGATGTCGCGGGCCTGCGTCGCGCCGCCCCGGCAATCGCGTGGATTGTCGTTGCAGAATTCAACCCAGCCGATCGGCGCACGCGTCGTGTCGCCCAGGCTGGCATAAAGCGCTCGTTCGCCTGCGGCATGCGCCGCAACCGTCATTCCCAACAGGCCGGCAGCAACCGCCAGACCGACTCCCCGTCCACGAATTGAAAACATTGTGGCCCCCGTTTCTTGTTGGGACCACTTTTCACACAAAGGATTTTCGCGGCGGCTAAGTCGACGAAGTACAATTAAAACGAATACAAGTAAAAGCTGGGGCTAATTCGATATATACTTGAGTAAAATGAGCATAAAATTTGAAATATCGACAATTGATTCAAATTTTATCTATTATAGTATAAGATACTGATAAGACTGGTATTTCTCCGATATAATGGCCAGGGCTGATCGGTCAAACCGGGCGCGCAAACAGCGTCAGGGCGACACCCGGATATGGGTATCGCCCTGATTGGCCTCAAAACTCAGAAACTGGTAACCGCGGCTCTTTACTGCGCGCTTACGTTGTCTTCGACAGTCTCGGGAAGCTGCGCGTGAACGAACTCGATCGCGAAGCCTTCTTCGAGGTGGCGGACGACCCGGGCCTGCACGCGGCCGAGGGTGACCGGTTCGCCGACCAGCGGCTTGATTTCGGCGGCGAGGGCCGCGCCGGACAGCGATAGGTCCATGATCCGGCAGGCCATGGCCCGGCCATCGTCGAACTTGAGAACCGACATCGGGTTGCGCGGCACGATACGGTCGTGGCGGCGGTCTTCCGGCAGATTGAGGATCTGGCGGTTGGCAAGCCAGGTGAGCTGGGCGGCGAGTTTGTCACGCTTGCGGGGTGTCGCGCCGACCGTCATTGCGAAGCCGTTGTCGAGCAGGCGGGTGATCTTGCCTTCGACACGGCCGATATGATCGAGATAGGCAACGACACGTTCGCCGACATTGCCGATGCCGGGCGCCAGCATGGCGAGGCCGCCGGGAGACATATTGATGACCTGGCACGGAAACTCACGCCGGTCCGCCAGCATGTAGCGGCCGAGCAAATGCACCTTCACGCGCTGAAAGCGTCGCCGCTCCTGAGCGGACGGACGAATCGATTGTCTTTGCACCAACGCCATCATCAACACCGGTCGACCGGTTTTTCGGTATGATCGACCTTACGGCTGTCTGGGTTAACGATGCGTTAGCCCTAACGAAGTGCGACGCCCCAGTGATCTGGTTCTGACATTCGTATCAGAACTTTCGCAGGCACTTTTACGAATGTCAGAACCGTCGGATACGGGACACTAGCGCAGGCCTTCGTAAACGGTGAGGCCGCGGATCAGCGACCACCTCCGGAGCGCGCGCGGGCGGTTGCGGTCCTGCTGCAGATGACGCCAGGACGTCACGCTGAACTCTTTCAGGGTGCCATAGATCTGCGATCCCTCGATGGGACTGAGGGGAGCGAGCAATCCGGTCAGGCTGACGGGGCTGTGGGAGCGGGCGCTGAACGGCAAAAGCAGCAGTTCGAGATGAATTCGGGCGGCATCCGGAGACAGCGCAGTCACGCCGACGACGGTGGCCTGGGTTTCCTCCGCGACGATCCCGAGGATGTCCTTGATCTCTTCGCGATCGGCGTCGCGGAACAGGTCGGTGAAACTCTGCCCTTTCAGGTCGCGGCCCAGCAGAGCGCACATCCGGGTTCCGGCCACCCGGAACGGGTACTCGGCGAGGGCATCGCAGGACAGGACGAAGATGTCGCCGAGCAGGTGCCGGACCTGATCGGGCGCCAGATCGCTCCGTTCGGGCGCGGCAGCGCCGGCGCGTTTTTCGTCCCAATAGGCGTAGAATTCCCGGCTTGCTGGATGCTTCATCGCTCTATCCCGCGGACGAAGCGGGACAGATTTGTCCCGATTTCAGGCACCGCGAGGCCCCTTTCTGTTGTGCGGGACTTGAGGTGCAGCGTCTATGCCGGAACCGGGATTCTGCGCCCAGCGGGGCTGGTTTGCTAAATTAACGTTAAATTAACTACGAGCTTCGTGGATATGCGTATGGCGGCTAGTATCCAGCCACTCGAGCGAATTCAGGAAAAGTGGGAACCGGTTTTCCGTTCGAATTCGCTCTGATTTATGCGTTAGCGCGTTTTCTTCACGCGAACCGGTGCCCACTTCGCTTGAAAACGCGCTATGTCGCCGGTCTTCTCCAGGGATCGGCGAGTGGCACGACGAACTCAGGTTGAACGACAGGCGGCGGAAAACGATCTGGTCATTGTACGGGGAGGGGTGGGGATGCCCGGAGCGTGAAGCAGCGCTCTCACTCGAAAGACCGTACAAAAGACCGGCGCGACCAAGGGAGGGCCTTCAGCCCTCCCTTTTTCTTTTGTGCCGCGCTGGCCCTTCCGCTTGCACCGCACCGCCAAAGCCGCCTATCTCAGAAGGTATCCCACGCTTCGGACATTGTGCGCCTTGGACTCTCCTCAATCCCCCCGCGAACCTATCCTCACCATCCCGTTCGGAATGACGGCGGTTCTCGTCATTATGGCCGGCATCCACGGCCTGCGCGCTCTGTTGCCGCTTGCGACCGATCAGGAAGTGATCTGGACCTTCGGCTTTGTGCCCGCGCGTTACGACGCATCGGTGCTGGCCGGACAGTTTCCCGGCGGTGTCGGCGCGGAGATCTGGACGTTCCTGACCTATGCCTTCCTGCATGCGGATATCACCCACATTGCCTTCAACATGCTGTGGATGCTGCCGTTCGGCAGCGCCGTCGCGCGCCGGTTCGGGACGATGCGGTTCTTCGCGTTCTTCGCCGTCACCGCGATTGCGGGCGCGTTCGCGCATCTGGTGACGCATCAGCACGAGGTCGCGCCGATGATAGGTGCGTCCGCAGCGGTGTCGGGCATGATGGCGGCGGCGATCCGCTTTGCTTTCCAGTACGGAAGTTTCCTGTCTTTCCGGCGCGGCGATGCTGCGGCCGCGGCGCGGGTGCCGGCGCTTTCGCTGATAAAGTCGTTGCAGAACTCAAGCGTGCTCGGCTTTCTTGCAGTCTGGTTCGGCCTCAACATCATCACGGGACTCGGTGCGATTGCCATCGGCGCGTCCGCGCAGAGTATCGCGTGGCAGGCGCATATCGGCGGTTTTGTCGCAGGCCTGTTGTTGTTTTCATTGTTCGATCCGGTGCCGCGCGCCATCGTGCAGGACAACAAGGCTGGCGTTTCGCCGCCTGCGGCAGACTGACCTGCGTCTAATCTTCTGCAGTGCGGGCAGCCATGCGGCCTCATGCGCCGCCTTGCGAGCCGGTGGTATTTGCTCCATCATCCGGTCTGGTATTTTGGGAGACGCGCGCGAAACCAATCAGACGGTACGTTGTTTGACTCGACGGCAAAATTGACAACTGCGCCTGCATGATCGCGTGGTCGAATTTTCGGGAGGCTACAATGACAGTTCGAGCAGTTCTGGGTAGCAAGGGCCACCAGGTAATCAGCGTATCGCCCGACGCCAAGCTTTCGGCCGCAGTCAAGATTCTCGCCGAGCGCCGCATCGGCGCCGTCATGGTGATGAGCGGTCAGAAAATCGAAGGCATCCTTTCAGAGCGCGATGTCGTGCGCGTGCTGGGCGAGCGTGGTGCGGCCGTGCTCGAAGAACCTGTCCGTAGTGTCATGACGTCGAAGGTCATCACCTGTCATGAATCGGACACTGTCGGCGCCATCATGGAAATCATGACGTCCGGAAAGTTCAGGCATCTGCCCGTTGTCGAGAACGACAGGATTGTCGGTCTGATTTCAATCGGCGACGTGGTGAAGTGGCGCGTCGCAGAATACGAGCGCGAGCAGGAAGCGCTGCAGGACTATATCAAGACGGCCTGACAGCTTCCTTGCGAGACGCAGCCGTCAAGGCTGCGTCGGCTGTGCCGTGCCCGGCGTCTGGTTCGACGTCGGGGTCAGCAGCTTGATCGCTTCCTGAATCGATTCAATGTTGCGTTCGGCTGCGCGCGTGCCGTGGTTGATGATTTCCTCGGCGCGATGGAAGTCGAACCATCCGACTTTGCCGACGCGGGGCGAGATCAGCACGTCCGGGGGGTCGCCCGCGAGGCGCGAGCGCGTGATGCGGTCCTGCATGATGTTGAAGGCCTCGACCATCACCGTGGAAATTCCCGGACGCCCGGCGCTGCCGAAGAATTCCCGCTTCACGGTTTTTTCGGCCGAGAAGAATTTTCCGAAGCCGCGCTTTTCCGGCACGGCCGGTTCGGCCGGCGGTGCGGGTTCTTCCGCGACCCTTCCGTGCGCAGAGATAATGGTGCCGTGGCCGAAGACGTCGGTGGACACGTTGCAGGCGATCACGATTTCCGCGCCGAGCGCGCGCGCTGCCGATACCGGCACTGGATTGACCAGCGCGCCGTCCACCAGCCATCGCTCGCCGATCAGCACCGGCTCGAAGATCCCGGGCAGGGCGTAGGATGCGCGCACCGCATCGACCAGCTTTCCGTTGGTGATCCAGATTTCGTGCCCGGTGTTGACCTCGGTGGAGACCGCGGCGAACTTCAGCGGAAGTTCGTCGATGTAGGTGCCGCCGAACGACGCTTCGAGCTGGGCCGCGAGCTTGCTGCCGCCGATGAGGCCCGAGCCGTTGAGGCGGATGTCGAGGTAACTGAAGATGTTCCGCGGCAGCAGACCCTTGGCCCACGCTTCCAGCGTGTCGAGATGTCCTGCGGCATAGGAACCGCCGACAACCGCCCCGATGGAGGTGCCGACCACGATGTCCGGGACGATGCCGTTGGCGAGAAGCGTGCGCAGGATGCCGATATGGGCAAACCCACGCGCCGCGCCGCCTCCGAGCGCCAGCCCGATCGTCGGCTTCTTCGCAACTGCCGCCCCCAGCTTCATCTTGTTCCTTGCACCGTTGTGGCGAAATCCAATCAGACTCTCGAGCAACGTCGGTCTCCTGAAGCCCCATGACAGCGAATCGGTCGCCTTGGACCGGATTTGGTCATGAGAACGCGAATTGGGTGTGATTGTGTTGTCGGCACGCGTCTCGCGTAATCAGGAAATGTGACTGTAGCGCGGCTTCTGCCGGGGCAGAAGGCGCTATTCCCTGGATAGCGGCTCTGGAAAACTCCAGAAGGCTGTCGTCAGGCTTGAATTTGCCTCGTTTTCGGTGAAAAACCACCGCCATGACAGCCCCCGGACACAGCCGCAGGACAACCGTCCGCGGTGCGCGGACAGGCTCCATGGATCCTTTGCGTCGTCGCGCACTGGCATGGATGCGCGTGCTGGCGTGTCTGCTTGCGATTGTGGTCTCGCAGCCTGCGGCCGCCCAGTTCGTCGGCGACGCGCCGCCGCCAATTCCTCCGGCCAATGTTCCCGAAACGCCGACGCCATCGGGCCCCGCGATCAGCCTCGCGCCGCCGTCCGGGCCTGCCGCAGCACCGGGATTTCCCGCAACCCTGACGCAGCCGCCGGTTACCACTGCGCTGCCGCCGCAGCCTGCGCCGACGCCGGCGCAAGGTGTCCTCGCGCTGACCGCACGATTCGGAAAGGATCTGCCGCCCGTCAGCAGCGGTGTGGTGTGGCGCGTCTACTCCGACAAGCCCGATGCGAGCGGCGCTTTCCAGCTCGTGCGAGAAGACCGCAACCCAACCCCGAACATCGTTCTGGCTCCCGGCGGCTATGTCGTTCACGCCTCGCTCGGTCTGGTGAGCGCGGTTCGCCCGGTGACGCTGCGCAACGAGACGGTGCGAGAGCAGTTCGATCTTCCTGCAGGCGGCCTGCGCATCGAGGGCCGCGTCGGCACCACCAAGATCCCGCAGGGACAGATCACGTTCTCGATCTACAAGGGCAGCCAGTTCGAAGTGGGCGAGCGCGCGCCGCTGGCGCAGAACGTCGCCGCGGGCGATGTGATGCTGGTGCCGGACGGCACCTACTACATCATCTCGAACTACGGCGACGCGAACTCGGTGGTGCGCTCGGACATTCGCGTGCAGGCAGGCAAGCTGACCGACGTCACCGTGACCCATCGCGCGGCCGTCATCACGCTCAAGCTCGTGAGCGACAAGGGCGGCGAAGCGCTCGCCAACACCGCATGGTCGGTCATCACGCCCGCCGGCGACGTCATCAAGGAATACAACGGCGCGTTTCCGAAGGTTATCCTCTCGGAAGGCGAATATCGCGTGATCGCAAAGAACGAAGGCAAGGTGTTCGAGCGCCCGTTCAACGTCAGCAACGGTGTCGATGGCGAAGTCGAAGTCATCGCGCGATAGGCGTGCATAAATCCGTCATAGTTTCTGTGACGCACTAACCATCAAACGACTTGGAATTTTCGCAAAGCGCACATTGGTTCCATCGGCGCGCTGTGCGGATTCTAAAACCGCGTCACGATCTCGCTGAGCGCGGGGCGTGGCCGGTCGTCGGTGGGCCGCTCGGCCCTGCCGATATGGATGAAGCCCGCGAGCTTTTCATCCGGTGACAGCCCCAGTGCAGTGAGCACATCACGGTCGAACGCCATCCAGCCTGTCAGCCAGTTCGCCACATAGCCGAGCGCGTGCGCGGCGTGAACGATGTTCATGGCGCTGGCGCCGGCCGACAGTTCCTGCTCCCACATTGGCACCTTGGGATGCTTCGACGTCCTGCTCACAACAGCGATGACGAGCGGCGCGTGGGTGAAACGCTTCTTCTCGGTCTCGACCTGATCGGGCGTCGCGGTGACGTTCTTGGCGCGAAATACCTTCGCGAAAATCTCGCCGGCGCGGGTTCTTGCATCGCCTTCAAATACGATGAAACGCCACGGCACGATCTTGCCGTGATCGGGCACGCGCGCGCCGACGGTCAGGATTTTCTCTAACTCCGCAGCCGAAGGGCCGGGGCCGCTCATCTCGATCGGCTTGATGGACCGGCGCGTAGTCAGGAGGTCGATGGCATAGAGCATGTTGTATCCGGGCTGTTGGCGCACCATCGGGGTGCGCGACGCTGATATCGGCAATCCAGACCGCGATAACAAGGCTTGAAGTTTATGAGGCCTCTAAACTTACTTAGAGGCATAATCTTATCCGAAAACCGGTTTCCACTTTTCGGGATTATGCCGAAGAGGCCTCATAACGTTGTTAGGCGTTTGCCCGCTTCAGGTCCGGCGGCAACGCTTCATAGGCGAGCGACTTGAGCGCCTCGTCGAGCGGCAGCACGGTCTGGCCGTCGCTGCCGAGACGGCGGATCGAGACCATGCGGCCTTCGGCTTCTTTCTTGCCGACCACGAGCAGGGCCGGCACCTTCGCCAGCGAATGCTCGCGCACCTTGTAGTTGATCTTCTCGTTGCGGAGATCGATCTCGGTGCGCAGTCCGGCTTTGCGGCATGCGGCGAGAACCTCGCGTGCATAGTCGTCGCCATCGGAGGTGATGGTGGTGACCACGGCCTGCACCGGCGCGAGCCAGAGCGGGAAGTGGCCCGCAAAATGCTCGATCAGGATGCCGGTGAAGCGCTCCAGCGATCCGCAGATCGCGCGATGGACCATCACCGGCGTCACCTTGTTGGAGTGATCGTCGATATAGAACGCGCCGAAGCGGCCCGGCAGGTTGAAGTCCACCTGCGTGGTGCCGCACTGCCATTCGCGGCCGATGGCATCGCGCAGCACGTATTCGAACTTCGGCCCGTAGAACGCGCCTTCACCCGGATTGATCGAGGTCTTGATCCGGTTGTGGCCTTGCGCCGCGATCTGCTCGAGCACCTTCGCCATCACGGTTTCGGCGTGATCCCACGCTTCATCGGAGCCGACGCGCTTTTCCGGACGGGTTGAGAGCTTGACCGTCAGTTCGCCGTCGAAGCCGAAGTCGGCATAGGTCGACAGGATCAGCTCGTTGATCTTGAGGCACTCGTCCGCAAGCTGGTCCTCGGTGCAGAACACATGCGCGTCGTCCTGCGTGAAGCCGCGTACGCGCATCAGCCCGTGCATCGCGCCCGATGGCTCGTAGCGATGCACGACGCCGAACTCGGCGATGCGGATTGGCAGCTCGCGATAGCTCTTCAGGCCGTGCTTGAAGATCATCACGTGGCCGGGGCAATTCATCGGCTTGATCGCGAACCAGCGCTTGTCTTCCGCCTCGTCGCCGGCCGACTGCGCCGCGAACATGTTCTCGCGATACCACTCCCAGTGGCCCGAGGTCTCCCACAGCGACTTGTCGAGCATCTGCGGCGCGTTGACCTCGTCGTAGTCACCGGCGAGGCGGCGGCGCATATAGGCGATGATCGCCTGGAACACGGTCCAGCCCTTGGCGTGCCAGAACACGACGCCCGGACCTTCTTCCTGGAAATGGAACAGGTCCATCTCGCGGCCGAGGCGGCGATGGTCGCGCTTCTCGGCTTCCTCAAGCTGCTTGAGGTAAGCGTCGAGCTCTTCCTGCTTGGCGAATGCGGTACCGTAGATGCGGGTCAGCATCGGGTTGTTGCTGTCGCCGCGCCAGTAGGCGCCGGCCACCTTCATCAGCTTGAAGGCGTTGCCGACCTTGCCGGTGGACGTCATGTGCGGGCCGCGGCAGAGGTCGAACCAGTCGCCCTGCTTGTAGATCTTGATCGACTGGTCGTCGGGAATAGCGTCGAGCAACTCGACCTTGAAGTTCTCGCCCTTGTCGGCGAACACCTTCTTGGTGCGGTCGCGGGACCACTCCTCCTTGGTGAAAGGCGTGTCCTTCGCGATGATCTCGCGCATCTTCTTTTCGATGGCGGCGAAGTCTTCCGGGGTGAATGGCTCGTTGCGGAAGAAATCGTAATAGAAACCGTTGTCGATCACCGGGCCGATGGTGACCTGCGTGCCGGGCCACAGCGTCTGCACGGCCTCGGCCAGCACATGCGCGGCATCGTGCCGGATCAACTCCAGCGCGCGGGGATCATCCCGGTTGATGAATTCGATTTTCGCGTCTTGCGCGATCGGATCGGCAAGGTCGGACACCACGCCGTCCAGCGCCATGGCGACGGTGCGCTTGGCGAGCGAGGGCGAAATGCCCTTGGCAATGTCGAGGCCGGTGGTGCCTTTGGGAAATTCGCGCTGCGCGCCGTCGGGGAAGGTGACCTTCACTTTGTTGGTCTCGACGGGCTTGAGATTGGCGAGGCTGTACTTCAATCCGGGCGCGGAGGGGTCTTTATCGGTCATTCTGTTCTCCTGTGGCTCACTCCTGCGAACGGGCGCAGGTAAGCGGTGGACCCGCTGTATAGCAGCGGATTCGGGCGGTGCAATGTTCAGTTTCCGGTGAACCCGGCGATTTTAGACCATCGCGATTAGGCCGGTGCGGCGGCCTTTGACATCACCATCATGATCCCCGCCGCGACAATGTTCGCGGCAACGCTGGCGAGAATTGGCACCAGGTAGCTGCCGCTGGCGTCGAATGCGAAACCGGCGGCGCTGGGACCGATCAGGGTGCCGAATGCCACGCTCGTATAGAGAATGCCGATGATGCCGCTGACGTTGCGGCCGCCGAAGTAATCCATCACGACGGCCGGCAGAACCGCAACCCATCCGCCGTAGAACACACCGTAGACGAATGCGAAGACAGCGAGCGACCAGACGCTGGCTGCTACGGCCCAGATCGCCAGCGCCAGTCCCATGCCGATGAACATCACCAGCAGCGATGTGTGCCGTCCCATCCGGTCGGCGAGGTCGCCGAGAAAGAAACGCCCCACAGTGCTCCCGACGCCGATCACGCCGAGCAGCAGCACGGCGGACGCTTTCGTCACGCCATGGTCGATCGCGTAGGGCACGAGATGCACGAACGGCACGAACACGCCGAACGAGCAGATCAAGCACGCGATATAAAGGCTGATGAACTGCCGCGACCGGACAGCTTCGCCAACCGATGCTCCCGTCGGCGTCATCGACTGAATGCCGGGTTGCATGGCGTCGCCATCGGGGCCGAGGCCGCGGTCGCGCGGATCGTTTTCGATCAGGAGCGCCATGCCGGCGCCGACGACGGCGGTGAGGCCGCCGAGAACGAGATAGGCGGTCCGCCATCCCAGCGTGTCGATGAAGAAGGCGGCGAGCGGCGGCATGATGAGTGTGCCGACACCGATGCCGCTGACGGCCAGTCCCGATGCGAAGCCGCGGCGTCTGACGAACCAGCGCTGCACCGCGCCGATGGCCGGAACGTAGGACGCGCCGACGCCGAGGCCGACGCCAAGTCCGTAAGCGACATAAACTTCCGTGAGATTGCGCGCGAAGCTTGCAGCGGCAAGGCCGAGCCCGATGAGGATCATGCCTGCGATGGCGAGGCGGCGGGAGCCCCAGCGGTCGGCAAGGGGACCGCTGACAATCCCAAGTCCGAAATAGAGAAACCCGGCGAGCGAGAACACCAGCGACACCGAGCCGCGCGACGCGCCGAAGTCGCGCTGCAGGGATTCGACGAATGCGCTGAAGGTGTAGGCGCTGCCGAAGCCCAGCATCATCACGGCGAAGGCGGCCGCGACCACGAACCAGCCGTAGAACAGGCCGGGATTGGGGATCGTTCGATCGGTGGTCATGGTTCCTCCCCTGATGGCCGCCGGGGCGGCTCTTTTTATTCACACCAGTATAAACATCTAACTGGTGTCGATTGATGTCAACCGTTAAAACTGATTTATTGGTGTTTCAAGGAGTTGCCGTGTCGAAGGAGTCGCGAAAGTTCGAGGTTCCGGACGAGTTGGCCAATCTCTACGATTTTGCCAACACGCTCGACCTGCGCCGGTTCGTACATCATGGCGTACAGCATCCACAAAGCGATCAGCTAGGCAATACGGCAGGGCTCGCGGCATGGATGTCGGAACGGAAGCTCGGCTCCGGCGGAAAGATGACGCCTGCGATGTTCGAGACGGCCCTTCAGCTTCGATCCAGCGTGCGCGACTATCTGCAATGCAACCCGGACGACCGAAGAAGAAACAAGACCGTCGGTCGCGCACTTAACCGGATGACGCAACATTTTCCGCTCGCCGTCGAGGTGCACGACGCCGGAATGACGCTGCGCCCTGCGCGGGACGATGCACTGGCCGGCTTATCAGTGGTCGTTGCGGAGTTGTACAACGCCGCCGCGAACGGGACGCTGGACCGCTTGAAGATGTGCGCCTCGGATGAGTGTCATCGGGTATTCTACGATCGGTCGAAGCCTGGGACGCGGCGCTGGTGTGTTTCGGCACTGTGCGGAAACCGCGCGAAGACCCGGACCTATCGCGAGCGGCATCACGGCCCCTGATTGCGCCACGCATGGCTTTCATGCAATTGCATTTAACCGTTCGTGTGCTAACAACGCCGCGTGAAACGCTTTGCTCCCACAGCCTTGATGCTCGGCAATTTTATCACCGGCGTGAGCATTCTCGCGCCTGCGGGTATGCTGCCGGAATTGTCACATGAGTTCGGCGTCTCGATTCACGAAGCGGGGCTGCTCATTACTTTCGGCGCGGTGGTGCTGTGCATCTGCTCGCCGGTGTCGGCATGGCTGACCAGCCGCTTCGACCGCCGGATTTTGCTTTCGGTGACCGTGGCAATCATGGCTGCGGCGCAGTTCGCATCCATGGTCGCGCCGAACTACGCGACCCTGATGGCGATCCGGCTGGTGATGCTAGCGGTTGCAGCGTTGTTTACGCCGCAGGCTGCAGGTACGGCCGCGATGATGGTGCCGCCGGAGCGGCGCGGCAGCACGATGTCGTACGTATTTCTCGGCTGGTCGCTGGCGCTGGCGATCGGTCTGCCGCTGGTGGCCTATGTTGCGAGCCATATCGGGTGGCGTGTTGCCTATAGTGGCATCGGCGTCATCGCGCTGTTGAACCTGGCGCTTCTTGTCTGGCGGATTCCGGCTGGCCTTGTCGGTACGCCGGTCGATCTCAAGACGTGGGGCGATCTCGTACGCAATCCGCTCATCGTGCTGCTGCTCGTGATCACCGTGATGCAGACCTCGGGGCAGTTCGTGGTGTTCACGTATCTCGGGCCATTGTTCGCGAAACTCGGCGGCAGCTCTGAGCTGGCGATCATCGCGTTCGGCATTTACGGCGTGATGGGTTTCATCGGAAACGTGATCGCGAGCCGCGTCGTCGATACGTGGGGCGCCTATCGGACGTCGCTGACGGCGATTGCGATGCTGCTGGTTGGAATTGCGATGTGGGCGCTGGGCGCGGGCGTCGTGCCGGTGATGCTGGCGTCGATGGTCCCCTGGGGCATGGCGTTCTCATCGGCCAACTCGATGCAACAGGTCCGGCTTGCCGGTGCGGCGCCGCTGTTCGCAAGCGCGACGGTCTCGCTGAACACGTCGGGGCTATATATCGGCCAGGCCATCGGGTCGGGTATCGGCGGCTTTCTTTTCTCGCACGAGATGTATTACGCGGTTGGCTATGTCGGCGTCGGCTTCCTCGTGCTGGCGCTGATCTCGGTGTTTCTCTCGCGGCGATGACGGCGGTTCGCGCGAGCTGCACGACGTTCTAGCCGTCGTCGTTGACGCCGCGCCAGCGCGCGTAACGCCACGGCAGATACCAGCGTGCGTCGGCGGAGATTGCAGCAGGAACGTTGTCGATGCCGGACGTACCCCATGGCTGGCAGCGCAGCAGCCGCGCCAGCGTCATCCAGCCGCCAGCCCACAAGCCGAAGCGTGCGATGGCTTCGTCGCCGTAGACCGAGCAGGTCGGCAGATGACGGCAGTTGAAGCCGACCAGCGGTGAAAGCGTGTGGCGATAGATCCAGATCATCCCACGGCCGGCATTGCGCGGCAGATTCTGAACCCCGCCGGCGCATTCGGGACATCGGGCCGAAAGTTTCATTTCATTGCCTTGGTGAATGTTCTGTCCAGTTCCTTGGCGCTTGCCGGAGTTACTGGCGTCCGGATGATGAGTTCCCGCGCAGGGAACTGCAACATGTTGTCTTTCGCGCCACACCACACGGATTATCGCACGATTTTGACTGCGCCGCAGCAAAAGTCGAATGGACGCGAATCCCGCAGACCATTACGCTTTCCATAACACCCGTATGACAGAATCGTCGTTGCGGGTTGGGGCCGATGCCGTTGTCGAGTAGGGCGGGGAAGGAACCGAGTTGTTTGTCGTGGGGTCGCTGAACTGGAGCGGCTGGGTGCGAATTTGCGCCGCCGCCATTTGTCTCACGCTGCCTGGCTCGGCCATGCTCGGCGGCACGGTCGGCGCGTCTCCGACTCTCGAGGAACGCAAGCTTCCGATGAACTTTAAATGGCACGAGGCGCAGCCTGCGTGCGAGCGCGATTGCGCCGGTTGGATCGGCGCTGTCGGCGTCATCACCTCCGACACGCCTGCGAAGTTCGAGGAATTCTCCAGCGGCCGGAATCTCAAGGGCAGCACGGTGGTGCTGGATTCCAGCGGCGGTTCGGTTCTGGACGCCATTTCGCTCGGGCGGCGCTGGCGCAATCTTGGGCTGCGCACCACTGTCGGCATCGTGATCGAACGGGAGAATGCGGGCCGCGCCGGGCGCGACATCCTTCCCGATGCATATTGTGAATCGATGTGCGTGTTCCTGCTGCTGTCGGGCAATACGCGCACTGTGCCGGAAGGCGCGCGCGTGCGCGTGCACCAGATCTGGATGGGCGACCGCGCCGACGATGCGAGGGCTGCCAGTTATTCTGCCGACGATCTGATGATCGTCGAACGCGATATCGGCCGCCTTGCGAAGTACACCTTCGACATGGGTGGCACCGGCGATCTGTTGTCGCTCGCGCTCAGCATCCCGCCGTGGGAGCCGCTGCATCAATTATCCGTTGACGAACTGCGCCTCACCAACCTGGTCACCATGGATGCGGTGGCTGACGCGAAGCGGATGTCCGACGATGTCGTGGGAAGCGCGACATCGAAGTCGCAGGAGCGCGTGGTGCGCCCACCTTTGGTGAATGCGCCGGTGGTTTCGGTGATCTCCGATGTTTCCGAGAAGGGCGCGGGGCTTGTTCCCGGGACGCGGACCGCCGAGGCTCACGCGCCGACCGGCGGTGCGGCACCTGCTGCGGCTGAGCGGAAGTAATCCGTCAGGCTTGCGCCGGAGTGAGGGTGCCTGCGGCTTTTGCCTCGATCTGCCCGACGGCATCCACCACTGCATCGAATGTCAGCATCGTCGAGGCGTGGCGCGCCTTGTACTCGCGTACCGGCTCCAGCACCGCAACGTCCGCCCACTTGCCGTCAGGTGGCGCGCCGTTTTCCTTGAGCATTTTGCGAACGGTCTCGCGCAGCTCGCGCAACTCCGTGGCGTTCGAGCCGATGACATGGCGGGCCATGATCGAGGAGGAGGCCTGCCCAAGCGCGCAGGCTTTGACGTCGTGGGCAAAGTCGCTGACCACGCCGTCCTGCATCTTGAGATCGATCTTGACGGTCGAGCCGCACAGCTTGGAGTGGGCGGTCGCGGAGGCATCCGGATCAGCAAGCCGCCCCAGACGTGGGATATTGCCCGCCAATTCGATGATTTTCTTGTTGTAGATGTCGTTCAGCATGGCGGTCGAATTCGCTGTTGCATGAGACCCCTTCCGTCTACCGCCCTTGGCGGTCGCGGCTCAGAGCCTATATAATGACCTGGATGCAGGAATAAACTGTCTGCATTCCAGCGATGCAGGGAAATATAGACGGATTTCCTTGAAATTTGCTGCGAACATGCGGGATAGGCGTCCGGCGGCTCAATCGAACCGATTGGCTGCTGCGGCTAACCGGTGACACTCCGGCCCTCCATCGAGGTTGTCATGGACCAGGGCCGGTCGAACGGAGACGAAATGGACGCTATCATCAAGCCGATCCGCAGTGGCAAGCCGGCGGAAAAATCTGAAATCCCTGCTTCCGATTACATGGCCTCGGCCATCGACACCGACCTGGTGCGGCCATCCCGCAGTGAGGCCGAGGCGGCGGTCAAGACGCTGCTGGCCTATATCGGCGAGAACACCAGCCGCGAGGGCCTGCTCGATACCCCGCGCCGCATGGTCGAAGCCTACGACGAACTGTTTCAGGGCTATGCCCAGTGCCCCGCTGAAATCCTCGATCGGACGTTCGGCGAGACGGCGGGCTATGATGATTTCGTGCTGATCCGCGACATCAACTTCCATTCGCATTGTGAGCATCACGTGATGCCGTTCTACGGCAAGGCGCACATCGCCTACGCTCCGGTGGACCGGGTGGTCGGCCTGTCGAAGCTGGCGCGGCTGGTCGATGCTTTCGCCCATCGCCTGCAGACCCAGGAGCATCTCACCGCGCAGGTTGCCGGTGCGATCAATGCCATCCTCAAGCCGCGCGGTGTCGCGGTGGTGATGGAAGCAGAGCATACCTGCATGTCGGTGCGCGGCATCGCCAAGGAAGGCGCGAAGACCCTGACGACCCGCTTCACCGGCGTGTTTCAGGACAATCCCGACGAACAGGCCCGTTTTCTCAACATGGTGCGTGGCGTATAAGCCTTTGAACGAAGGCGTCCGCGCCTTCTCTGACAAGGTGACGCCGTGACTTCATCACACGCCCACTCGCATGACGCCGAAGAAGGGCTGGTCTTTCAGCCCAAATTCGACGCGTCCGGTCTCGTGACCTGTGTTGCCACCGATGCCGCGTCAGGCGACGTGCTGATGGTCGCGCACATGAACGACGAGGCGCTGCGCAAGACCATCGCAACCGGCGAGGCGTGGTACTACAGCCGCTCGCGCAAGAAGCTCTGGAAGAAGGGCGAAAGCTCCGGTCACGTTCAGCGCGTCCTGGAGATGCGGATGGATTGCGATCAGGACGCGGTGTGGATCCGCGTCGAGCAGACGGGTGCTGCCTGCCACACCGGCCGGCGCTCATGCTTCTACCGCGCCGTCACCGGCGAGGGTGGCGAGGCGAAGCTGACATTCGTCGACGCCGACAAGCTGTTCGATCCCGCCAAGGTCTATCGCTAGACGCTCGCTGGAGGGACAGCCTTCGCGGGTCACTCCTTCGGGAGCCTGCGCTTGGCCCGCTGATCCTCGATGCTCCAGAACAGAGCGGTCGATGTAGCCAGCAGACAAGCGATCAGCCCCAGGAAGGCCCATGTCGCGTCGGGTATGCTGAGTGCGTTGATCATGCTCAGGACAATGCAAAGCGTAGACCTTCGGGCATGTCAGGGCCGCATGGCTGCTACATGCCAGACGTTAGCCGGCGCACACTTGGGGCGTTAACCCCCTGTTAACTATAAATGCGGCACGCTGGATAAGGTTCCTGGGGAGCGGGCACCAAACATGGCGGTCGATTCAACAACCATCAGTGCTGGGCTGGATTCTGCGCGCGCGAAAATCGCGGGCACGATCAAGAGTGCCGCCAGCGCGACCGGCGCCAGCTTCGAATATCTGATCTCGGCCGCGAAGATCGAATCCAACCTCAATCCCAAGGCTCAGGCCTCGACCTCCTCGGCGCGCGGGCTTTACCAGTTTATCGAGCAGACCTGGCTCGGCACGGTGAAGGAGGCGGGGGCGGCATTCGGTTTCGGCAAATACGCCGATGCGATTTCCAAATCCGAGTCGGGCCGTTATTCGGTCAGCGACTCAGCGACGCGGGACGAAATTCTGAAATTGCGCGATGACCCTGCAGCCAACGCGGCCATGGCGGGTGTGCTGACGCAATCCAACAGTTTCAAGCTGACCGGCATGATCGGCCGCCGCCCGACCGACAGTGAACTTTACATGGCGCATTTCATGGGCGTGAGCGGCGCGTCCAAGCTGATCTCCAAGGCCGAGGACAGCCCGGGCGTATCAGGCCCCGCAATGTTTCCGAGTGCCGCCGCCGCCAACCGCTCGATCTTCTACAATCGCGACGGCAGCGCGCGCAGCGTGTCGCAGGTTTATTCGGTGCTGACGTCGCGCTATGACGCTGCGGCGAATTCCCAGACCGCCCGCACCGCGATTGCGGCTGCCGGAGTCACCCCCGGCTCGCGCATGGCAGCCGCGCCGGTCGACAACGCGGCGTACCTCTCGAGCTTCCCGCAGGCCCGAACGCCGGCCGATGCACCCACTCAGGTTGCGTCGCTGCAGACCCCCGCACAGCCAGTCTTCCGGTCGCTGTATCAGACCGGCGATCGCCCCGAGCCGGTGTCGAACGCCGTGCGCGAACTGTGGGGCAACAACACCTCGCTGACGAATCCGATGCCGGCGGGCGGCGCGACCCGGACGGAGGCCCCGCAGGGCCTCGGACTGTTCAGCGATTCGACCGGTGTGTTCAGCGGGTAACTTTCGCGCTGCGGGACATTCTTCACGCAAGGGCAGGGATAAAATCGCGGTAGGCGACTCGCGACCGGCTGCAATAACGTCAGCGACCTCATCGCGGGTCCGCATCCTTGATCTATGCCTTCATCCTCATCGTCGGCCTCGCCGCCGGCATTATCAGCGGCATCGTGGGCACCGGCTCCTCGATCATGCTGCTACCGGTGCTTGCCTACGCCTTCGGGCCGAAACAGGCGGTGCCGATCATGGCGATCGCGGCGATCATGGCGAACCTCTCGCGCATCATTGCGTGGTGGCGGGAAGTCGACTGGCGGTCGGTCGCAGCCTATTCAATTCCCGCCGTGCCGGCTGCTGTGCTCGGCGCGCGTACGCTACTCGCGCTGCCATCGGGCGTGGTGGACATCACTATCGGTGTGTTTCTGATTGCGATGATCCCGCTGCGGCGCTGGATGGCGGCGCGAAATTTCACGCTGCCGCTGTGGTCGCTCGCGATCATCGGCGCAGCGATGGGCTATCTCACCGGCATCGTCGCATCGACCGGGCCGATGACGGTTCCGATTTTCATGTCGTACGGCCTCGTCAAGGGCGCGCTGCTCGGAACCGAAGCCGCCGGTTCGCTGGCGATCTACATCACCAAGGCATTGACCTTCCGCCGCTTCGACGCGCTGCCGCTGGACGTCATCCTGAAGGGATTGATCGCTGGGTCGTCGCTGTTCGTCGGCGCCTTCATTGCCAAGCGTTTCGTGGTGAAGCTCGACCCCGACGCGTTCCGTCTGCTGATGGATGGCTTGATGTTGGTCGCAGGCCTGTCGATGTTCTGGAGTGCAATTCAAAGCTGAGACTTTGATCTAGTGGTCCGATTCTAACATTCGCATCCCCCCTTTCAGCAGCAATCTTTTGCGAATGTTAGAATCAAAGGACCGCTAGCAAATATGAGTTGCTAGTGGAGTTTTGGATTTGACATTCGCGTGCGAACCCACCGCAAACGGGTCGCGAATGTCAAATCCACTCCACTAGTTTGAATCGCAGCTCCTTGATACGACTCACCTTGGCAATGAATCCTCTGCATAAAGTTCCGCGAATTCCGCACTTGGCGGGATCGGCTTGATGACGTCGATCAGGACGCCGTTGGGGTCCGACGTGATGAAGTGACGCTGTCCAAAGGCTTCGTCGCGCAGCGGGATCAGGATCGGAAGACCCGCGGCCTTTGCCTTGGCGTACATCTCATCGGGATCTTCGACTTCAAAGTTCAGAAGCAATCCCGACACCCGGCCACGGCCAGATTCCGGGATTGTTTCGTGGCTGCCGTTCAGCACGGCGAGATGGACCGAGGCGTCGGCGGTCGACCGCAGATGGATGTACCAGTCGCTTCGGAACTTTTCCTCGAAACCGAAATGCGCCGTGTAGAAATCGGCGGTGGCATAGACATCGTGGGTCATGATGACGGGGTAGTAGCTGGTGATTTTCATGGTGGTCATCCCTTGCCAATTAACATACAGTCTGTATGTTAAATCGCAAATAACATACAGGCTGCATGTATGCAAGATCCTCAATCAAAAGATCTGCCGCGCACGAACCGGGATCGGACGGAAAAGACCCGGACGGCGCTGATGCAGGCAGCCCGGTCTTTGTTTGTCGACAAGGGATATGGAGACACCTCGACGCCGGAAATCGTCGCGGCGGCGGGTATTACGCGCGGTGCGCTCTACCATCACTTCGAGGACAAGCGCGCGTTGTTCAGGGCCATCGTCATGGACGAGGCGCTTGCGGTGGCGAGCGCCATCGAGCGCGAAACGCCTGCGGGATTGAAGCCCATCGATGCATTGCTGAAGGGAAGTACAGCTTATCTCGATGCCATGCGCGTTCCGGGACGAACGCGATTGCTGCTGATCGAAGGGCCGTCGGTTCTCGGGCCGGCGGAGATAAAAAAACTCGACGAGGACAACGCGGCGCGCACGCTGCGCAGCGGTCTCGAAGCGGCCATCGATGCGCGAGGCCTGCCGCTCGCGGCGCTCGCCGATTTGTTGTCGGCGGCCTTCGATCGCGCAGCGCTCGCCATCGATGCCGGTGAAGATGCCGACGATTACAAAGCCGCGATCGTCACATTGATCCGGCGCGTCGCGGGCGCGCTGCCCGAGCGGTCTTCGCGGGGTTAACAAAACCTCAACAAACACAGCCGTTTATGGTGAACGTTTTCTTAAGTGTCATGGTTTACGGTTCGTAACAGTGGCGTCGCGTCGCGGTGCCTTGGCATGTTGCGTAAGCCGGAACACCCATGATCGTTCGGCAGTTTATTAGTTGGGTTCGCACTGCTCCCGCAGGGGAGCGCGCAGAGGCGACGCGGTGTCTGGCCCGCGCCTGGCTCGTTTCCGATTTGTCGGAAGATGATCGCGCCGCCGCCGAAGGCGCGTTGCTGATGCTTCTCGACGATGCGTCGCCGCTGGTCCGGCAGGCGATGGCGGAAATCTTCGCTCATTCGATGGATGCGCCGCCGGCCATCATTGCGGCACTTGCCGTCGATCAGGCCTCGGTCGCGGTTCCGATCCTCGAACACTCACCGCTGCTGCTCGACTCCGATCTCGTGGATATCGTTGCGACCGGAAATCCCGAGACGCAATGCGCCATCGCGCGCCGTTTCGATCTGCCGCCATCGGTTTGCGCGGCGATTGCAGAAGTCGGCTGTGCGTCATCGGCGCTGGAGCTGATCGAAAATCGCGCAGCCCAGTTGGCCCCGTTCTCGCTCGCGCGCATCGCAGATCGTCACGGACATCTCGCCGCGATCCGCGAGTCGCTGCTGACGCTGGACGACTTGCCCGCTGCCGTGCGGCTTGAACTGGCGCAGAAGCTGTCCGACACGCTGACGCAACTGGTGACCGCACGCGACTGGCTTCACCCAGATCGCGCCCGGCGGATCGCGGGCGAGGCGATGGAACGCTCCACGGTCAACATCGCCGCCCAGACGCGCGGCGCGGATATGACCGCGCTCGTCGGTCATCTGCGCTCGATCGGTCAACTCAATACCGGGCTGATCCTGCGCGCACTGTTGTCGGGCAATATCGAACTGTTTGAGGGATCGCTGGTCGAGCTGTCCGGTTTGCCTGCCAGCCGCGTGGCTGCGATCGTTCACGATCGCGGCGGCGCCAGCCTGAACGCGCTGCTCGCGAAAGCCGGCTTGCCGGAATCGACTTATCGCGCTTTCCGCGCCGCGCTCGAAGCATCCAACGAAATCGGTTTCATCGGCACGGTCGCCGGCGCGACGCGGCTTCGCCGCCGCATGGTCGAGCGTGTGCTCACCCAATGCGAAACATCGGAAACGGTGTCGGAGCCGCTGCTGATCCTGTTGCGCCGCTTTGCGACTGAATCGGCGCGGGAGGAAGCGCGCCTGTTCTGCGACGATCTCGCGGCCGAGGACTTTGTCGGGACGTTGAGCGCGCATGCCGAGGCCGAACAGATCCGCGATTATACGTATGAGCCGGACGCGATCTATCCGGAGCAGCAGGAACATACTGTGGACGCGGCGTACGCGTTGGTTGAAGAGTACGATGAGGCCGAAGACTACGCATCGGCTGAGGAATATGTCCCGGTCGAAGACTATGTCTGCATCGATGAATACGCTCCCGCTGAAGACGACGCAGAAGCCAAAGAGTACGCGGCAGCTGAACGGTGCGCGGCTCAAGAGTACAAAGAAGTCCGTGGCCATTACAGCTATGACGATTACCGGTACGACGACCGGCGGATCGCGGCGTAGCGTCGTCAGCGATCGACGTAATCCAACAATTTGAGCCGTCATCCTGAGGTGCGCGCCGCTGTTGCGGCGAGCTTCGAAGGATGAATGGCTGGAGCGCCGTCACGGGCCGTCGCCCTTCGAGGCCTTCGCTTCGCTACGGCACCTCAGGATGACGGCGAACTGCTGCACCTCGGTGGGAGTTGTCAGCCTTCCGGCACGATGCTCGGCGCAAGCACTGCTTCGAGGTGCTCGGGGCGGTCGCGATTGACGTGGATCAGATATTCGTCCGCGACGCCGCGCAGCTTCCTGCTCAGCTCATCGGCCATGCCGACGGCGTCGATCCGCGCCTGTTCGCGGTAGATGGCCTGGATCGCGTTGACGTGATGCTTGATCAGCTCGCCCGGCACTTGCGCGAGATCCGGCGCGTGTTCGATGATCCGGCAGAGGCTTTCCGCGGCTGCGGCAGCGGTGGGAAAGCCGAACGTCGCGGCGCCACCCTTGATGTCGTGGGCGGCGCGGAAAAGCTCTTCGCGATTCTCGCCGTTCAGTCCGTCGCGCGCGATAGCGGCATAGGCCGCGCTCAGCCGGTCGCATTCCACCTGCATCCAGTCGGTGAACTCGCCGGACAGGGAGGCGAGCGCCTTTTCGGCGCGCGCGACAGGATCTTCGATGTCCTTCTCCTCGGAATACCGCACCATCTTGCGCAGCGGATTGGGCTGCGAGATGACCTGATGGTCCGCGAAGGTATCGACCTTGATCTCTATTGGGGGCTTGCGGGCCATGGGTTTTCCTAGTTTCCGGAACGGGCTTTTTCGAGCAGCGAGGGCTGCTGCATGATTTCGGCGTTGCCGCCGCTGCGGCGCTCGAGGCCGATGTAGGCGGCGTTGGTGTTGCGGCGCCGGTCCGGTCCGAAATAGTTTTTCGTCTTGATGAAGGGCCGGGGATTGGCCACGACATTGAGGATGCGCTGATAGAGCCCCTTGGCGGAGATCGGCTTCGCCAGGAATTCCGTGACCCCGGCATCGCGCGCCACCATGACGCGGCGCTTTTCCGAATGGCCGGTCAGCATGATGATCGGTGCGTAGGGATTTCCCGCGCCTTCCGGCTGGCGGATCATCTGCGCGAGTTCGAGCCCGTCGAAAATCGGCATCGACCAGTCGGTGATGACGATGTCGGGGACGTAGTGGGAATACATTTCAAGCGCGGTTGCGCCGTCTTCCGCTTCATAGACTTCGCGCGCGCCGAACGAGTGCAGCAGCGTGCGCAGAATGCGCCGCATATGCGCGTTGTCGTCGCACACGAGAAACCGCAGCTTGTTGAAGTCGATAATAAACATGCGCAGCCCGAGGTGGCGCACCCGGAAAACAGGGTACACCTCGCATTAACTATATGCGGCTGCCGTTAACGAATGGTTATCTAAGCCGGGCAGGGGGAACCGGACGCGCAGGTATCCGAAGAAGGTCAGACCCCGAACTGCTCGCTGAGAATGCGCTCTTCGAGGCTGTGGCCGGGGTCGAACAGCATGCGGATCGAAATGGTCTTGTCCGCAATGATTTCGACCCGCTTCACATCGCGCGCCTCGTCGTGATCGGCGACGGCGGCGACGGGGCGCTTGTCGCTTTCGAGAACCTCGAACACGACAAAGGCGGTGTTGGGCAGCAGCGCTCCGCGCCAGCGGCGAGGGCGGAACGGACTGATCGGTGTCAGCGCAAGCAGCGCGGCGTTGATCGGCAGGATCGGGCCCTGCGCTGACAGATTGTAGGCGGTCGAACCGGCTGGCGTCGCCACCATGATCCCATCGGCGATCAGTTCGGCCATCCGTTCGTGTTCGTCGACCAGAATCCGCAACCGCGCAGCCTGATGGGTCTGCCGGAACAGCGAGACTTCGTTGATAGCGTGATGGATATGCACCTTGCCGTGGATGTCGGTGGCGCGCATCAGCAGCGGGTTGATGACGGTGAGCTTCGCGGCTTCCAGCCGGTCGATCAGCGAATGCGGGCTGAACTCGTTCATCAGAAAGCCGACGGTGCCGCGATGCATCCCGTAGATCGGGATGCCGGAGCGCATGTGCCGGTGCAGCGTCTGCAGCATCAGGCCGTCGCCGCCGAGCGCCACCACCACGTCGGCCTTGTCGGACGGCTGGTTGCCATAGGCCGCGACCAGCTGGGCGAGAGCCTGCTGGGCCTCATCGCTCGGGCCTGCCACGAAGGCAATCCGCTCGTATTTCTTCGCCGTCGTCATGTCAGCCCCCGAGGCGCGGGCACATGGTCGTGAACGCGCGGGTTCGTCTATACGAGGTTTTGGGGGGTTGTCGAGGCGCGATCAGGCCGCGCAAAACTGCCCCGCGCGGCCGGAAGCCGGCCCTTAGTGTCCTGAATCCGAAGTTCGCTGCACTCCGCAGCACCTGCGTAGCGAACTTCGGATTCAAAAGGACACTGGAAAACTATGATTCCAGCGTGGTTTTGGTTCGCCAATCCGCAAGCCGAACGTGAGGCAGAAATGACGCGGATTGGCGGACCACCACACTGGGACTGATCTGCCGGTTAACCAGGCGGCTAACCGGGACATCTGCCGTCAGTACGATGTCCGGCCGTTGGTCAGCGCCGAGGCCAGCGATTGATATTCGGCGCTGTCGCGGCCTGTCAGGGCTTCGATCTTGGCAAGATGATGCTTCGCCTGTTCGCGATTGCCCTGTTCGACCTGCCAGAGGCCGTAATACTGCCAGGTGCGGACGTGATCCGGATCGGCCTTCAGCGCGCGCTCATACCAGACGCTGGCCAATTCGTAGTTGCCGAGCTTGCGATACGAATAGCCGATCAGATTGGCGACATCGGCGCGATCGTCCTGACCTAGCGCCTTGAGCTGCGGAATCGCGGCTGCGTAATCGTTCTGCTCGTAAATCGTTGCATAGGCGGTGCGGTAGCCCTGGAGGAAGGCGGGATCCTCGATCGATGACTTCCTCTCGCCCTTCTTCTTGTCCTTGGGCTGCGATTTAGTGTCGGAGGCGGGAGGGGGCGAGGGCGTATCTGACCCGGCGGCTTGCGCCAGATTGATTGTGGGCGCCGCGACGAACGCCGAAAGAATTAGCGCCAGAGATATCTGCCTGATGGTCAAGTTACTCATGCCAAGCCTCCGTTGATCTGCAAAACGATCCTATCTTTTTCTGTATGTCTAAACACCCGCCGGGTTCAAACATTCCTGCGATTGCGGGTCATAATTCCGGCGGCTTTTCGCCACCGCAGGCCGGGCCGGCGGCACATGGTGAAGCTGTCATCCAGATGAACGAAAGCTATCAGGGCGCTTCAGATTGAGTTCAGCGCGCCGGGCCTAGCGTTGTTGCGACGATCGGCACCCGGCTTATCCGACCGGCCCTCCCGATCGCATAACGACAGGAGAGACCCATGCTGAAGATCATTTCTGCCGTCCTTGTGGCGGGTTCGATGATTGTCGCGCCTGCCATGGCTGCCACCGTCATGAAGACCGAAACGGCGCCTGCCACAAAGTCTCAAACCATGAAGCCGTCGGTTGCGAAGGCGAATGCGAAAGTGACGACGAAAAAGGTCAAGCATCACAAGGCGCACAAGAAGAGTGGTGCTGTCGTGAGCAAGAAGCACATTTCGTCCACGGCGCCTGCGAAGCACATCGCCGTGCAGAAGAAGGGCTGATCCCTTCTGACGTTTCGATATTTCCTTGGGTTGCTATTGCGTAGCCCCCGCATCGAAGCGGCTCATGGAAAGAAGAACGGCCCGCGGTCATCGTGAGATGAGCGCGGGCCGGGCTGTTTGTAAAAGACGTTCCCGAATTAGAAAGTCACGCCGGCCTTGAGCATGTAGCTACGGCCGGGCAGGGGATAGGCATTGAACGAGCCGTACGTCGATGCGCTCGCGATGGCGTAATCGTAGGTCAGAACGTCGAGAAGATTGTTGACGCTGAAGGACCAGAAGAAGCGATCGATCTCGCCGCTGAGCTTGAGGTCGATGGTCGCATTGGCGGGAATGAGCGGCTGGAAGTTGCGCTGGTCGTTGTCCATACGCCGCGCGCCCCAATATCGCACGGTCGCATCGAACACGAGATAGCGCTGCCACACATCCCACGACACGCCGCCATAGGCGGTGACGCGCGAGACCAACGGAACGTCGTTGCCGGCAAATTGCCCTTCGGAGAATACAGCGCGCGTATAGGCGAAGCCGCCCCTGAGCCGGACGGTATCGCTGGCGCGCAGGGTTGCACTGGTTTCGCTGCCGTACCGATGAGTTGGATCAAGGTTGATGTTGTAGAACAACGCCGGGTTGAACTGAATTTCGTTCTTCAGCCGCATGTCGTAATAGCTCGACTGAATATCGAGCGGCCCGCTATGGATGCGGATGCCGCCTTCCACATCGTGAGACGTCTGGGTCTTTAGGTTGAACGTGCCGGGCGCAAAGAACGGGCCGGATCCAATCCGCTCATCGACGTTCGGCGTACGGAATGCTTGTGCAGCACGCGCAAACACGGCGAAATTGTCGTTGATGCGATGCTCGATGCCAACATGAAGAGCGTGATTGGTTTCGTCGGTGTTGAGCGGCGATGCCTGGGGGTCGCCGAACCAGTTTGGCGCCGACATGTCGAGCTTGTCTCTTGCCTGCAGCTTCGTGTTCTGGAGTCTGCCGCCGTACGAGAAGTCAGTGCTCGGCAGGAGACCGATGGTCTGCTGCCAGTAACCGGCGAGGGTTTGCTGCTTCAGGTTGTAGACGTGTATCGGCGCGTCGCCAGCATAGCGGCTCCGGTTCGAACCGTAGGCCGCATCGTAATAATCGACGCCGGTCAGGATGTTCGAGCGCAGTCCGAACAATGAGTTCTTGATGCTGACGCGCGGCGTAACCGACCACGTCTGGAGGGAGGAATCGACAAAACGCGCATTGAACGGACTGAGGGGAAGGTCTCCGGGGAACGAACCTTGCTGCTGCTTGTCGCGCACACCGCCATCGACGATCAATTCCGCGCCGTCCCACAAAGACTTGGTGAAGCCGGCGGTAGCATTTTTTCCCTGCTTTTCGCCGCGATCGAAGGGTGTTGCTGCCCCGCGCGGATCGGTTGCAAGGCGATTGATGCCGGTGCCGAATTCGCTCGTTGCTCTGCCTCCTGGAAGGCCAAGGCTTTGATTGTCGCCTGACAGGTTCAGGAAGGCGCTGAAGTCAGACGTTGAGTAGCGAACCTCGCCAACGCCGTTGGACTGCCGCAAGGCATTGTTCACGCGGTATCCATCGGACGAAATGGCGTTGCCAAAAACGGCAGAAGACCACGGGCCCGCGTTGACGCTGGCGGACACATTCCCCAGACGCTGGTTGAACGATCCGACACCGGCCTCGGCGCGCATTGCAATTGGCTTGCCGC
This sequence comes from Afipia birgiae 34632, assembly GCF_000308295.2. Classification (GTDB taxonomy): domain Bacteria; phylum Pseudomonadota; class Alphaproteobacteria; order Rhizobiales; family Xanthobacteraceae; genus Afipia; species Afipia birgiae. Next base: position 73,277 of record NZ_HG326654.1, on the reverse strand, counting down.
TGCTGGCTCCGGTTTTCGTGATGATGTTGACAACGCCACCTATGGCGTTATCGCCGTACAGCACCGCGCCGCTGTTACCCTTGGTAACTTCGATTCGCTCGATGGATTGGAGCGGAATCGTGGACAGGTCGACGCCCGCAAGATCGACGTCGTTGACGCGCCGTCCGTTGATAAGGATGAGCGTGTTGGCTGAAGCGAACGCGCCGAAGCCTCGCAGATCGACCACGCTGCCAGCGCCATTTACCCCGCCAAAGAGGTTCTTGATCTGCACACCGGGAACGGTTGCCAGCACATCCTGCACTGTCTGGCCTGGTGAGCGCGCGATGTCTTCTGCCGTAATGACTGCTGTGGATGCGCCGACGATGCCGCCATAGAGGCGGCTGGCATCGACGTTGATCGGCGGCAGCTGGCCGCCGGTACCCTGCGCGAGGGCAGGGCTCACAAGTGCCGTGCCCGCGAGGCATGCCGCTGCGAACGCCGTTGTTGGAAAGAGAGATTTAGAAAAAAGAGTCACGTTGAAGCCCCGCCGATGCATGTGATCGCGGAGGCGCGGTGAAAACGCGCGCAGGCATGACGATGCGCGGCAAGCGAACGCTGCCGGACTTTACGTCGTGACTGAGGAAACAGGCCATCGGCCGAACCTCCGCAACTGTTACGTCACGTCACCGCTGCGGAAATGCCGCCCCTTCGCACGCCCCGTGCGACGGAAGGATGACCGGTACAGGCAGGTCTCCTGGCTCGCGGATCGTCGCCGTTGCCCGCCTTCCCAAGCCAGGCTTACAAGCCTTGCTCAGTGGCGTAATGGACAACGGCTCACCGCTGACAGTTGCGGGGGCAGCTTCGGACTGGCCGTGCAAGCTTCTTTGAGGAAGCTGCGCGGCGACACCGAATTCCCTATTCGCCAGCTTGCGCTGGCACCTGTGCCGTGGTTGCAATCAACCGACGAGGGGTTGCCTTGTCAATGACACAATGTGCAAGAAACCCAATGCCATGGCTCAGGTTGCGGACTTCATTGGGATGCGTTGCAAATTGGTGACATATGGGCCGCGCGTGGCGGCGATGCTGCTTGCGCTGGGCGTGGCGGGTTGTGCATGGACCGGCGGCAATGACAGCCTGTCCTACACCGCCGATCGCGGTGTCGATGACCAGAAGTTTCCCGCCAACTACAGGCCGGAATTGCTGGCGCTGCTGCGCACCTACCTCAACGATCCACGCGGCGTCCGCGAGGCTGCGATTGCCCAGCCCGCGCAACGCGAAGTCGGAGGCCGGCGCCGCTATGTGGTCTGTGTGCGCTTCAATGCACGCGATGCTGCCGGCGGCTATGCGGGCGTCAAGGAACGCGCCGGGATGTATATCGACGGACGGCTCGACCGCATTATCGAAAAGACCGAGGATCTTTGTAAGGGCGTGACCTACGCTGCGTTTCCCGAGATGGAAAAGCTGACGCGCTGACGACAAAGCCGAGAGAGGTACATTTTAATTAGGCTTCACTCTCCGTGCGTCCCCGCGACAGCGGGGACCCGGCTTTTGAAGTTCTGGATTCCCGCTTGCGCGGGAATGAGCGGAGAGAACCTGTTTCCAATTCAGCTGGATCACGCTCCAGACGAAAAATGCTGGACGATCGATTCGAAGCCTCGCCGCCAGGCGCGGTAGTTCTCGACGTCGAGCGGGATCGGTTCGGCCGCGACGCGAACGATCACCAGTTCGCTGACGGGATCGATGTAGATCCATTGGCCGTGGATGCCGATGCAGCACAGCGTCCGCCGCTTGCGGTCGATCTGGTAAAATTTGCTGCGGTAGGCCGCACCCGGAAACATCGCGGCGAACTCGCCACGCGCCCATGCCTCCGGATCGCCGTTGTCATTGATGTCGTCGATCCACCAGCCCGGTATGACCTGCTTGCCGTTTGCGACGCCGCGCTGCCGGATCATTTCGCCGAAGCGGGCGAGGTCGCGCGGCGCGGCGCAGATGCCGCCGGCGGCGCGCATGGCGCCTTCGGAGTCGAGCGTGATGTAAGCGTCGCTTTCCGCGCCGAGCGGCGTCCAGAGATATTCGCCGAGCAGGTCGGAGAGGGCACGGTCCGCGGCGCGCTCATAGACCCAGCCGAGCAGGTCGGTGTTGGTCGAGACATAGTGGAACGCATGGCCGTGGGCCTTGCCGTCGGGCTTTTGGGTCGCGAGGTATTCGCGCAACTGCATTGTGCTTTGGCCGGGCTTGATGACATCCCATCCCACCGCGCGCCGGTAGCGTGCGACATCGCCGTCCGGATCGACATAGTCTTCGGTGAACGCGATGCCGACCGACATGTCGAGCAAGTGGCGCACCGAGCAGCCGCCGTACACCGACGACGAGACCTCGGGAACGTAATCGGTGACCGGACGGTTGGGATTGAGAAATCCCTTGTCCGCGAGAACTCCGCCGAGCGCGCCGCAGATCGATTTGCTCACCGAAAACACGATGTGCGGCGTCGTGGCATCCATGCCGCTCGCGTACCATTCGGCGGCAATCCGCCCGTGGCGGAGCACGACAAATCCCTTGGTGTTCGTTGTGCGCAGTGCCTCGCGCAGCGTGGTCGGGCCTTTGTTGCCCTCGAAGGCGACGTTGCCGATTTCGGCCAGCGAACTTTCGAGAGGAACGGGATGTTTCGATGCAGCGATGTTCGCCGTCGGCAACACGCGCCGGACGTTGTGAAAGCTCCACTCGCTGTAGGGCTGGGTGCGCCAGTTCGCCAGCGTCACCAGATTGTCCCGCGCCGGCGGGAATTCGGTCATGAGATTCTTTGCAGGATTCTTCGCTGTCGATTTGGCTAACATTCGTTTCTCCGGAGTCCGATCCAGCGGGACTGAATCGTTTCGTTGTTATTTTTTAGCGCGGCCGGGCGTGGATGATCGCCTTGGCGAGAGACCGCGCACGCACATTGTGCGCGTTAATTGGCGCGTGACAACACTGCGCCGCACAACCGCGTGGGCGGGCGGGAGAGAATCGGACTCGGAAAGGCCGTTCTGGCAAGAGGCTCAGCGCAAAACAATGCGCGAGACTCTTCGCGGGTCCCGCGTTCAAATCCGGACATGATGCGGATGATTCTCAGATAGCCTTTTGAGGAGCCCTTAGCCGTGAATACGATATTGGTCCTCACGCTGGCCGTTGCTGCTTCGCTCAACGCATGGTGCCTCAGCGCCTATCTCTGAGCTGCACAGGCCGATGCAAAAGCGGCCGAATCGGAAAACCGATTCGGCCAATATTGAGTTAGAGACTATTCAAGCCGGATTACTTGGCGCTTTCCGAATACTTGAAGGCAGGCATGGCCTTCAGCTGGTCCTTGGTCCCGTTCATGACCGCATGATCCGGGTACCATTCATTTTTGGTTGTTGTCGCAGCCATGCCGCCGCCCGCAGCGCCGGTCGTTGTTGACGGCCTTGTCGTTGTTGTCGAAGTCCCTGGCGAGCCCGGCATCTTGTCGGCTGATGCCGAGCGGATCGGCTCATCGACCCATTTCAGCTTGTCGAACGTCACCGCGATGTCATGCTGACCGACGCCGAGGAAGCCGCCGACGCCGATAATCACGGCGTTGATCTTGCCGGTGTTGTCGAGCAGAATCTCGCTGATGTCGCCGAGCTTCTCGTTGGCGTCGTTATAGACCGCGAGGCCGACAAGTTTGGAAGCCCGCCAGTTGCCCTTCAGGTTCATCTGCTCGCTTGATGCCGACACGGCCGGCGCAGTCGAAGAAGGTGATGCCGGAGTTGTGGTCTGCGCGAACGCTGCTCCGCCAGCCAACGCGGTTCCAAGCAGAGCTGCCGCCACATATTTCTTAATCATCGGATTCTCCTTTCAATAAATCGATTGAACCGGGAGAACCCAAATCGCTAGCCAATGTTCCGGGAACTGTCGCCGTTCGTCCGCGTCAATTTAGCAGGTTGCGCGGCACTTTTTCGGAGCGCAAAGGAACTTCGCCGTTTTCGATCGCGGCGTGAAGCGTGTTCAGTTGTGCCTCGAGATATTCGTTCGCGGCCAAGAGCGCCATCAAGGCGCCGCGCGTGTCACCGCCGCACTGTGCGATGACATCATCAAGGGCATTTTCATAACGGTCGTCCTGCGGTTTCGCAAAAGGCATGATCGTCCTCGTTCCGTGTTTGCCTGACTCGCCGTCTACCTGTGTGGTTAACGGTGACCGGATGGTGACCGTTCCAAGGCACACAGGGGATTGGCAGCATTCACAGGTACTTTCGTGCCTTTCAGAGCACCAAGCGGGAGTATTCGGGGAGGTGTGGGGTGCTATTTCGCGGTCTGGTACACGGCCCAGATATCTAAAACCCCTAGGTTGTAGAGGAAGGCGAGGACGGCGATCACGCCGATAGCCGCAAGCAAGTATTTGTGGTGTGCGCGAAACCCGCCAGTGCCGGCCATAAAACGTCTCCCGGTTTCACTATTGGTGACGCAAACCGCAAGGCAGCGCAAACCGGCGGGATCGGCGCCGCCCGTTAGGCGAGGTGCGGAGAGTTCCCGGAACATCCTGCAGGGCGCTTCGTTGAAGAAGTCGTCTGAAACAAGTGGAGAAATTAACATGCAAAAACTTACGGCAAGTCTGGCTGCGGCGGCTCTGGTCATGGCCACGAGCTTTGCGTCGGCTCAGACCGCGCAGCAGAAACCGTCGGATCCCGGAATGACCAACTCGCCCCAAGCCGGGAGCAGTGGGACCAACCCGTCCGATCCGAAGAGTGTGAAAAAGAGCGCGAAGAAGAAAAGCGGCACCACCACGGGCATGGGCGGAAGTGCCATGAAGAAGGGCACCGGCATGGGCACCTCGAGTGGTGGTCAGGGCGGCGGCGAAGGCGGCAGCGGAAAGTAGCTGCGGACCGATCGTCCGAGCTCGGAGGGGCCGTCACATCGGGTGGCGGCTTTTCGTTGGCCTGATGACCCGGCAGCCCTCTTGGCGGTCTTGTCCTTGGGAGGCGGCGCTGATAACTGTTCCCCCGTTGCCGGTTTAGCTCAGCGGTAGAGCAGCGGTTTTGTAAACCGAAGGTCGGGAGTTCAATCCTCTCAACCGGCACCAGCAAAATCAGGCACTTCTCGCATTTTTGTAGCCCGGCTTTTGAGCGTATTCAGGTAAAAAGAGCCTCTGGGGCTACAGGGGGCTACAACCTCTCAATCATCACGCCAAGCGATCGAGTTCTAGCGAACTCGAATGTAGCCCCGGCATGTATCGCGCAGCTTCACGGCCGGATTCGACACTTGCTGATGTGGCCACGACTCTACCGTCATGGCCAAGTCATCGCCACGAAAAAATCAATACATCCTCGCGCGGCAAATCGCGCAGCGGCTGGCGCGCGCCGGAGCGCAGCCCTATGCGGACGACTGTGAACAATACGTAGTTTTGGAAGGTGAGCGCGGAGGAGAGGTCATCGAATTCGGACGACCGCTGCGCGACCACAGGATGTTTCCCGTAAAGTCCCGATCGAAGAATAACCGGCTTGCTGAGCAGTTCGCCGCTTTCGCTGCCGTCGAGGACAGGTCGGCTTGGTGTCTCTGGACCGTCTGCCGCCCGTCGCGCAAGACGCAGATCAACGAGCTTGAGGAAGACTATCGACAGTTCAATGACGACATCAACCGTGTGTTGACGGAGCTTCGGAAGCGCTGCGAATTCGAACTCTTGCTGATCGGCATTCACATCCGCTTCGATCGAAACGTTGGTCTGTTCGATATACATGCCCACTTCGTCTGTCGGATTCCCATCGATCGGCGAGAGGAAGCCCGCCGCCGGCTCATGACCGCGTTTTCGCGCTGCCATCTTCCGGACAACGCGATCCGGTCCCCGCAAGGTGTCGCTCGCTACATCAGCAAAACCTTCAAGCTGGAGGAGGTCGTTAAGTGGCCGAAGAAGGCGATGCTCGCTGCGTGGAACCTTGGCGGAAATCGCTTTCATTACTGCCGAACGGCGGGACGTTTCGCCGCGTATCGACGGGACAACCGGCGGCCGGTCGATCCTCACCAGCAGAAGACCATCCAAGAGAAGCGCAGCAACCGGGCAGAGACGCGACATCCGGATTGGGAGTTTCAGGACCGAAGGCTTGTTCGACGGACTTGGCGTTTCGGCGATCAGGAGATCAGCGGCACTCTCTACCGGCGGGCGCCGGCTTGTTCCCCGCAGCGGCCGGCCACCATGCATTCGGAGCACCCGGAAGCGGGAGGCCCTGCCGCCCCTACCTACCCTTCTACGGATATGGCCACAACTCAGGCGACCCCGACGGCGCCCCCGATCACGCCGCAGCGGACCGCGGTGCCAACGGCTACAACGGGACGCGGAGTCGTCTCCACCACACTCGCTGCGCTCAAAAAATTGGGCCGGCTCGCGTTCGGCGGTTTGAAGCGCATTCTCTCCCCGCTCGTTCGCATCTTTCGCAAGAACGAATAGCCCGGCCCGCAATCGGCGCGCGGCCTCCGGACGCTGGCATCGCCGTCCAGATTGGAGCGCCATCCGGATCAAGGTCGGCGGCACGGC
>NZ_HG326654.1:0-66764 GCF_000308295.2 Afipia birgiae 34632 | reverse complement strand
CGGCGGCCCGCTGCGGGGCCAGGTCGGCGGCGGTCCGGATCAAGATCGGCGGCACGGCGCGCCGACGGCTCCGGCCCGCGATGAGAACCGCCGCCTCCGGACGCCGGCGCGGGGCGCGCTGCGCGGTCAGGTCGGATCGCGGTCGAACGATGCTTCGAGACTCGAAGGATGACGTTTCGAGAGTCGAATCGTGATGCTCCGAACCTCGAAGAATGACAATTCGAGAATCGAATCGTGATGTTTCGAGACTCGAAGCATGACGTTTCGAGTCTTGAAGCGATGCAGGTCCGGCGCGGCCGGATCAAGTTCGACGACGCGGCGCCGGCCGGCGGTCGGTCCCGCCGCCTCCGGACGCCCGTACCGGCGGCCCGCTGCGCGATCGGGTCGGCCGGCCGCAACCCGATCCTACCGGAGAACTGCCGGTGACCACCGCAAAGCCGCCCGCCCGCTACGGCGCTATTTGGGGCGCGCGTCCGAGCGGCTTTGCTCTACCGAGCTACAGCACGACCGGGGAGACGACGATGCCGGCGCCATGGGCCCGCTGCGTGGTCGGATCGGCGGGCCGTCGGGATCAACGGTGACGGGCACAGCGCCGGCGGCTCAGCCCGATAGGCCGCCGCCCTCCGGCACAGGCGGCCGATGCATCGTTGAAATTGTTTTGAACTTGCCGAGTTGCGCGGGACACTTCGCGAGCGGAGCGAGGTCATGACGATACTTCGGTTGACTGCGCACCGCGATACAGCTGTCCGCTGGAGTATAGGCCAGCGGACAGCTTGGGAAGGTTCAGAAGTGCATCCGTTAGGATTCACTTTCATCAACGGACAGCGTTTCGTTCGGTCACGATCCTAACGGATACAGGAGCGGCAATGGCTACCATTTTCTACGCGCGGGTTTCGACGGTAGATCAGAATATTGAACACCAGCAGATGCAGGCCGCAGCGGCGGGCTTCAAGATCGATCGGGTAGTCGCCGACCACGGCGTGTCTGGGGTCAGCACGCTTTTCGCAGACCGGCCGAACGGTCGGCGACTGTTCGACATGCTGCGCGCGGGCGACACGCTCTTAGTGCGGTGGGTAGATCGGCTGGGCCGCAACTACAGCGACGTGAGGGACACGATCCAGGAATTCATGCGGCGGGGCGTCCTGATCCGGACAGTCATTAATGGCCTCACCTTCGACGGTGCGACCAAAGACCCAATGCAACAGGCCGTCCGTGACGCTCTGATCGGATTTTTGGCCGCAGCGGCCCAGGCCAACGCCGAAGCCATCAAGGAAGCGCAGCGGGGCGGCATCGCACTGGCGAAGGCCAAGCAAGGCGAGACGAAGTATCGGGGGCGGAAGCCCAGCTACACGCGGGGCGAGTTCGCCACTGTGTGCGACATGCTCAGTCAGTCGGCCGGGATCGGCTCGATTGCGAAGGTGACGGGCCTTAGCCGGCAGGCGATCTATCGGATCAAGGACGATCCGGCGGGGGCGGAAGCTGTGCTGATCAGTTGGAGCGATCAACCGGCGACGGCCCGCTAGATCGTAGTCAGTCACCGCAACCGCGACCTCTCGCGCTTCGATCACAATATGTGCCACTGCATTTTCGTGGCCACAGGCCCTTGCTAGTTGTCAGTTTCGGATTCATTTTGATTCCGGCTTCGTGGCAACGACTTCGAGAAAGAGAAACGAACAGCAAGCCATGCGGGACGTGGCCCCGCAGCAGCTTCAGGGGCTCCGCCCCGTGGACCCCGAAGGAAGTACGGCGAGCATGCAAGGCGGATTGATCAAATTTCGAGTTGCCGCTGCGGACAAGAGGTTGATCGCCGATGCCGCTGCGAGGGCCGGAACGACGGTCTCAGAATTGTTGCGACGCGCAGGCCGCGCCGCAGCTTCAGGACGGATCACCTCGCGCCCAATGCTGTCGGATTTGGTGCTTGTCCGGACGGCGGCCAATAGGCTGGCGACGTTGATGGATGCTCCGGACGCGGACCCGGCGGTGATCGCTGCGCGCGTGAAGGAGACGGTCGAGGACCTGCGCGCGATCGCCGCGCGACATCTCGCGAACATCAGATGATTATCAAATCAAAACGCGTCAAGGCGAGAGGCCAGGGGCTGAAGCGGTCGCTGCAGCATCTTACCAATGGCGACGACAACGACGCCGTTGAACTGGTCTGCGGTAACGTCGCCGATCTTGAAGACGCAAGGAATGACGCTCTACGGTTCGGTCGGGAATATGCTGTTCGCCACTGGATAATCTCGCCGGCCGAACCGATTTCGAACGAGCAGCTTGCGGAACTTGTGCACCGCCTAGCGGCCGAATTTTGCTTTGATCCGAAGCAGCGCATCGCTCTCTGGAAGCACACGAAGGACCGCGCAACCTCGGATGGATGCCGAGAACATTACCACCTGTGCGCGCCTGAAATTGATCCGCTTACGGGCGGGGTCATGTCGTCAAGCCATGACTGGAGGCGACACGAAAAGCTTGCGCGGACGGTCGAGGTCCTGTGGGGCCACGGCGTAGTTGCCGGTGCTCACGCGGGTGCTGTGGTTGCAGCGCTTGACCGGGAGGGGCTCACCGATACGGCGAATGCGCTACGCGATGTTGCTCCCGCCGCTCACCCGCAGAGCTTCGACGAGAGGGCGCAGCAACGCCTCAAGCGGGAGGGCTTCGACCTGCCGCGTCTGAGAGAGATGATTTCGGACGCGCTGTCGGCAGCGAGGGATCGAAGCGATTTCGACGCGAGGCTGTCGATGATGGGTCTCCGTCTACGGACCGGGGACACAACCGACGCCCCGATCGTTGAGACGGTCGGGAACGGCACCTTCGTCGGCTCACTCGCACGATTGACGCGGCTTCGGAAGAGCGCACTAGCGGAGAGGATGGCATTCAATGCAGCAGGCCAATCAACAGACCAAACGAACGATCCACCAAGCCACATACTCTCTCCTCAAGCGACTGTCGGAGCAGATGGAGCCGGTGTCCAAGCTGGCGGCGAACAGCGACGGTCCGGACCAGCCGCACCCGATGGATACGGTCATCGAACTGCTGCGCCAGACGGTCGGCGGAATCGAACAGATTCGTACCCGGCTGGAGAATCTGGAATCGCGCCTGGACGAGCCGGCGGCGACCACGGCTCCCAAGAATGGTTGACCCTCGCATCGGGTTGCGTCCGGCATCACGGTGCCCTGCTTGATCTCTTGGCGGTGGCTCGGCGAGCGGCCTTGCCGCCGCTGGAGCGAACGCTGTCCGACCTCAACGACGTGATTGAAACCGAGACGTCGGCCGCAAGCCGCACGGCGTCGCTTCCGGAGCCGGCATCGTTGCATGCCGCCCGGCGAAAGGTCGAGGAAGACGCTGCGGTGCTGCGCGCGCTAGAGGCACAGGCCGACGAAGTGCTTCGGAAGTTCACGGACGGCGAGCCGCGATCAGGTTGGCGCTGGTTCTTCAGGCCGTCTCATGATCCGGAGAGACAGGCGCTGGAGGGACGGTTGGGGGTGTTGCAGGGGCGGGTCCAGAAGGCGCGTGGCGACCGGGCCGCGTCCGGATACGCCCTCAAGATCGAGGAGAAAAAATTTCAGGTGGCCAACGCCCGCCATGAGTCCGACCTGAGCACGCGCCGCGACCAGCGCGGACACCGGGTCACCACCGCGCGCGCTGCGCGGTCGCTGATCGAAAAAAATCCCCTGCTGGCGCGGTGGGGCATGGCCGCCCTTCTGCGGCTCGCCGCAAGTGTCCAGAATGGCCGCAGCGAGTCGGACCTTCGGGACGCACCCGACGATTGGGATTTGGTCCCGACGTTCGATCTGTGGGGGATCCCGCTCCTGCCCCGGCCGAAGGCTCCATGAACGGTCGCTCCGCCGGGACCGGCAATGTCGATGCCTGACGTCGGCAGAGGCGGCCGGAGGACGCCGGCAAGGCAGCAGATGGCCGATCCACCGCCTTAGGCCCGCTTGGCTCACTGGCGAGGCTCTGCGCCGACAAGCGAAGAGTCGGTCGAGGCCGCGCAACCGCTGCGCGCCGAGGGTCCCCCGTCCGGTTCAGGACCTCGACGGTGAGCGGCGGCCAATGGGTGAACCGCCTGCCGGTGGAGCGCCGCATCGGGTTGGACATGGCCTGTGGCGGCGCCGGAGCCTCGCTGGACGGCCGCGGACGGCAACTGACAGTCTTGACCTGACCACAGGCAGACTTCGCACCACGGGGCGTCAGCGGCAGAATTCATCGCAACTGGGAGCCGCGGCACGGCCGAAGCTTGGCCCCGGTAGGCGCCCATGATAGCACGATGCAATTCAAAGGAGAGAACACGGTGGGATTTTCGACCGATGCACACTGCTTTGCCTGCGGGTACGACATATTCCTGATGCTCGGAGGGAACAGGGCGAACCACACCACATACGCAGCTTGGCCAGTGACCTGCAAAATGTGCGCGGCAGTCACGACCGCCAACTTCAAGCAGTCGCCGCTAACCTGCCAAGAATGCGACAGCGGTGACGTTATTCCACCCATCGACCCTCAGTGGTGGAAAGGCGACGGCGATGTGAATGAGAATTGGGGTATGGGTCGGAATGCCCTGACGCTGACCAACGGTCACTATCGCTGTCCCAAGTGCGACGAATTTGAACTGCGTTTCGGTACAAATGCCGGTAACCACGCGATGATAATGTCGGACTGACTGCCGACAACTAACTCATGGCAGCGAGTGACTCGGCGTATTTATTTCCAAAATGCCTAGTCCGCTCAGGCCCCATCTGTTCAATTAATGCAAAAACGCTGTTCACCACGAGAAGATGGTAGTGTTCAGTTGTGCCCGGCTTGGGCTCTCTCTTTGACATCATTTTGCCCCAGAAAGATTTGCGTTTAGCGTAAGCGGCAGCGGAGGCGCTCGCAAACACGAAGCAAGCTATAGCTTCATCAAGGTCCATGTCTAAAGACTGACCCGCCTCAGCACCGGCAATAATCTCGCTAGGCGAATAGAGTGAATTCATCACCGTGGCGGCGAACAGTTCGTCATCCTCCGAAATGGCTTCTGCCACCTGCCATTTCAGGCCCTCTTGAAAGCCTCGGTTGTAGTTGATAATGGCTTGAATCTGTTCTGGCCCATTTTGTTCAACCATCTTCATTTCTGCCTTCGCACTTGATCTATCTATTCTTGCCCGTGACCGACAGATGATCGGCGCATCGCTTGTCGCTAAACTTGTGAATAGCTTCCATAATCTCCGCACCCAAGTCCAGTTCGCCAATAGCTGTGCGAAGGTTCGGCGTCGCGACGTGCCCCTGTGGCAGTATCGGAGCCTCGCTGGCTGGACGGCCGAGAGCGGCGGCTGAATGGTTTGACCTGACCAAAAGTCACTTTCGCTAGGAGGCGGCCGGCGCTGGAGGCGGCGCAGAATTCGTCGAATCCGGGGAGCCGCTGTTGGCACCGAACGGGCGCGTCCGGATCCAGGTCCGCTTCCGAAGACCGGCGGCGAATAGGAGAACCCGCCGCCCTGCGGAGGGAGCTCACCGGCCATCGAGTTGCCACAGCGGCGTCCGGGCCTCGCTGCGGCGGAAGCCGGCTACCCGACCGACGACTTGCCGAGATTGTTGAATGCTACCTCGGCTTTCCTGTATTCCTCGTCCAACGAGCGATACTCCTTTGATCCGGCCTTCGTCGCATCACGGGCCTCCCGCAAAGCAACCATCGTCGCGATAGCTGCTTGTCGCTCGTTGCCGATGTCCGTCATTCATAAGCTCCTTGAAGCCATCCTAACGCTGTTTCGGCTGTGGCCGCCATTCGCTCGCCAACCGCTCGGCTTCAGCCACGTCGGACCTGCTCATTTTCGCTCGAAGATTTTCCAGCCCCTTAGATGCCAAGTCGGACGTCAAGGTTTGTCGTTTTGCCAACGTGAGCCACTTGTAGCTTTCGATCAGGTTTTGTTTCCTCAAATATAATCCGGCCAAAAAGAATTGCGGCATGCCGTATCCCTTTTCCGCAAGCGGTCTCATCCATTTTTCCGCCTCTGCATAGTCTACCGGAACACCCCTTCCTTGCATGTAAGCTTCGTAGAGCACTTCCTGTGCGCCTTCGTTTCCCTTTTGCGCGGCACGCAAGAACCACCTAACAGCTTCCGCCTCATCCTTCGCAACGCCCTGACCGTCTTGATAAAGCATACCAACTGCAAATAGCGCGAGCGGGTCCCCCTGATCCGCAAGTTCTCGCCACAACCGCATCGCAAGCGGGTAGTCCTTGCGACTGATTGCTGCCTTCGCTTCTTCGACAGATGCAGCGGAAGCCGTAGCAGGGCAAACACCCGTTAGCATTAGGATGATGAAGACCCGAAAAAACATTTTCATTGGATTCACACTATAGAGTTGGTGGAATTAAACACGACGTATGTCCGAAAGCAAATGCCCACGGCCGTACGGCTTTTCGACCAGCGGGTGTTGCACCTCTCCGGATAGGGCATCATCGAACTGGAGTGCCTAACCGCTAACCTGGAGAGTTAGGAAGCGAGCCCATCTACTTTGCAGCGAGCGTCTGGAATGTCGCGGGTGTTGTCGAAGGATCGCTTTCCACTCGCCCGTGCTGCCGCAGCATCCGCCAATGACCGCTTCCTTGCTTCGACGGCGTCGGCTAGGCGAGGATCGCTTTTCGCAGCTTCATAAGCGGGAAGGACGGCTGCCAACCACGTCAACAATCCCTCGGCCTTGAAAGCAACCCTGTCGGCGCCGCTGTAAACCCCTTGAGTAACAGCGGCAACTTCGCGCGACATTTTATCGACGCCACTGACTCGGTGGTCCAGCAGTGCTGATGCGTAGGCACCTTCGCCAAAGTTCTCAAAAAATGTTGTCAGCGCCCGTCGGAGATCGTGCGGCCCAATTCGGTTCGGAAGTCCCACAATTGATAGCAGGTCCGGCCAGCCCGGCTTGCGTCCGGCCAAGGCATTGAGCGCCTGATTCAGCGCGGACGGAGTGATAGGCTTGTCCAAATGTGGGGGAACAGCGCCGGCCCCGGTGCCGTCCGCATGCGCTCGGATGTGGTACTTGTTGCGATCCTGTGGAAACGCCCACTCGGAAACGGATTCCAGCGTCTCCGCCGAATAACGGGCGACGCGCTCAAGGATTTCAATCCCGATCGGAGGGACGCTGAGCTTGATGTCCCGCTTGTTTTTCACGTCCCGCGCGAGCCATGTGTAGACGCGCCAGCCGGCGCGCTCCGGAGCGGGATCGTTCACCCAACGAGCCGACGCCAGCGAGCGCATGTTGACGAGTGCCGCCGAGCGTTGCGGGATCATCCAAGCCGCCTGCAGCGCGCCCAGGACGGCAAGGTTGGTATTGCCGCCTAACCCCCGGACGGCTTCCAGCAACGCGATGAGCATTCCGATCTGCGGCGGCGTCAGATACCGGTTGCTGCGGTCGCCCATTTCGTATTCGTGCGAAAGGGCTTCCCACCACGGATTGCCCGGCTCCAGACCCGTGAAGCGTCGTCGATGATTGAGCCCCCAGCGCAGCACGCGCTTGGCGAGATCAGCGTATTTTGCTCCGGACGACGGACCAGCGCCGCTTTCGTCGATGCGGTCCCGGACCTCTTCGAGGTCTTCAAGGCGAAGTTCCTTAACAAAACGCCGGTTGAGCGTTGCGTTTTCTGGACGATCGCGTAACCGGCCTTCGATTTCGGTGATCGAGCTTTGCCGCAGCACGCGCTCGTCGTCGGATTGATCTGAATTCTTAGCCTTCTTTTTCGTTCGCTGAGTATAAGCGGTAATCAATTCTGCGAACGTCCAAAGTTGCCTGTCAGCGGCGTCGGCCTGATCGACGGCGACGGCCACTGCTTTACCGTTCTTACCGGTCAGTCTCGCACCCAGCACAGCATCGACGTTACGTCCCCTCTTGATCGCGACGATGGCCTCCGCGCTGACGCTTTTTACCTCCGAAAAGGAAAGGTCGCCTACGTTGGCAAGCCGCCGTTTCACAATAGTTGATGCGCTGCCTCTGACTTTGGTCCGCGCTTGAATGTAGTAGGCCGTCTCCCCGTTGCGGACGCGGACGCTAAGGCCTCTCGGGTTGTCGATAGCGAACTGGCAGTCGATGCCGGCGTCCCGCTTCTGGCGGACCTCGATCAGCAATTCCTTCGCAAGCGCGTATCGTTTGGCCATCGTGAGGGGGTCCGGGCTACATGGGGCTACAACATGCAGTCGGCAGACCATCGCTCGCAAGAGCCAAAACGCTGTAGCCCCACAAAAACTTCTTGTTTGTCAACAAATTAGCGGGCTTGAATTTTCAACGGTGCGCCCGCGAGATGCAAACCATAGGTTTTGTAAACCGAAGGTCGGGAGTTCAATCCTCTCAACCGGCACCATGCCCGCAGATCCATTCCGCAGCCGGCCGTTAACCTTCCACTTTCCAGAATCTTATTGAAATCGCTCGCAATTGAATGGGCGTGAATGCTTACGCGTTAGGCTTACCTGACGATTGGGCGGGCCCCTTAACTCCTGGTGCGGCTCGCTGGCTTAGGGTGCAGCTTCAACGAGGGCATCACTCCATGCGCGCGATACTGGCTTTGGCGTTACTGATCGGAACGGCGGCAACGGCTCTCGCCGATACCGGTCCGCTGATTGTGATTCCCGGCCGGGCGGGTGTACCCGTCATCATCAACGGCCGCGACGCATCCTACGCCATTGTCGAGGGCGAGTGGGGCCTCGCAAAACATTTCAGGAATGCAGCCCGGGTCTATGGCGGCTGGGACCGCTACATCGGCCCGGAGGTCGGCCACTATTATCCAAGCGCCGGACGCACGCCGGGTTACGGCCGTCTCGAGATTCAGCCCGCTGCCAATCGCGCGTTACCGCAGCCGGCCGAGAGCTATCACCGCTCGTGGTCCGCGCAATCCGCGCCGCCTGCGCCGCAGCAGCAATACGACGTGCCCGAATATCCTACGATTATCGAAGCGCCGCGGGACCAACACAGTTATCGGCCGAACGGCTTTCGACCAGATCTGAAAAAGTAGGCCACAACCAAAACAAAAGGCGTTCAAACAGGAGAAAGTTATGCGTCGGATCATTGCAGGATTGATTGCGGGCGTGGCGTTTGCCGCGACGATGGCAACGGCGGCGCCCGCGCAGGCGTGTGCGTTGACCGACCCGTGCGGCAACTACGGCTATTACGGCTACAATTACGGCTACAACTACGGATGCGGATATGGTTGCGGTGTGCGCGAGCGCCTGCCGGATCCAGCTGGCCCGCAGTATTACTGGGTCAACCAGGGCCCGACCTATACCGGTCCGGGCAACTTCGCTCCGGTACCGACCTATCAGGAACGCGCCGTCATCGGTTCGCGCTACTATGGTCGGCCCTATCGCCATGGCTATCGCCATGCGTATTACCGTCGTGGGCACGCGCACCATCATCACCACGGCCATCGCGTGCTTCGCTACAAGTATTGATTTCAGGACAACCTGAGATCCGGACGCCCGCTTGCTTCATGCAGGCGGGCGTTTTGATTCAGCCCATCAGGCCGAGGCGGGTCGATCCAATGTAGAGCGCGAGCGCCGCGGCGTTCGATACGTTGAGGCTCTTGATCGCGCCGGGCATGTCCATGCGCGCGACGACGCTGCAGGTTTCGCGCGTGAGCTGACGCAGCCCCTTGCCTTCCGCACCCAACACCAGGGCCAGCGGCGCGTGCAACGGCACAACGCTGAGATCGCCCTGGCCTTCGCTGTCAAGGCCGACCGTCAGGAAACCTGCTTCGTTCATTTCGCCGAGCGCGCGATGCAGGTTGGGAACTTCGACCATCGGCACAAGCTCGAGCGCACCGGACGCGGATTTGGCCAGCACGCCGGTCGCTTCCGGGCTGTGCCGTCCGGTGGTGACGATCGCCTTGACGCCGAACGCTGCCGCCGAGCGCAGGATCGCGCCGACATTGTGCGGGTCGGTGATCTGGTCGAGCACCAGCACGATGCCATCCTGCGGCAGTTCGTCGAGATGCAGGCCGGGCAGGGGATCGGCTTCCGCGAGCAGGCCCTGATGTACGGCATCCGGCCCGAGCCGGCGGTCGATGTCGCCAGGGTGCACCAGTTCCGCCGGGACGCGGGTGTCGATTTTCTCATCGGCAAGCCGCTTGGCCACGTTTTCGGTCACGAACAGCTTGCGGATGCGCCGGTCGGGATTGGCCAGCGCCATGGTGACCGGGTGCCAGCCATAGAGGATGACCGGGCCTTCGCCCTTGACGTGTCCCTTGCCACCCTTGGCGTCGCGGTCGCGCCAGTGAGGGCGTCCGCCCGGAGGTTTCCCCTGATGCCGTTCCGGACGCTCCCGGTGACGGTCGCTGCCGCGTCCGCCTGTTTTCGGCCCCTTGAAACGTGATGTCCGGTCTCGATCGCTCATGCGGCCTTGTCCCACGGGGCTGGAATAATGGCAATTTTCGGCTTTGGGCAGGATCGCAACGACCTGTCATATTCGTCCTCGCCTTGGTTGACTTTACCCCGGCGCTTCGCCCATAAACGCGCCGACCGGGCGCCCGTTAGCGGGCACGCTTTTTACCGTCATCCATGGCCGTTCAGCCACCCCCGTTCGGGTGGGCGAGGGTGTCGGGTGACGTCGAGCGGGGGAGTGTCCCGAGTGGCAAAGGGAGCTGACTGTAAATCAGCCGCCGTATGGCTTCGAAGGTTCGAGTCCTTCTTCCCCCACCATATTGAAAACGCTCGCGAAATTAGATTTTCGCGAGCGTTTTTCTTTTAGTCAAATATTACACGATACCGTTCAGGGGACGGGCTGGGGGACGGGTAAATGTGCCGCTGGGTCGGGGTGAGGAGGTGATTCTTCATCCGAAGCGGAACCCGCCGCTCTGGGTGCGCGCGATTTGGGCGCGTGGGGTACGGCCGGGGGTGCGTCTTCGGTCTGCTTCAAAGTCGATCTCTCTAAGCGGCACCGTCTCTCTGGCAAGGCGAGTCGCTTCACTGTCAATGCTGTCTGGTTGTTGGAGAAGGGCGGGGACTTCAGTATCTGGTTGTTTCATGCTCAACTCTCGCGCGTTGGGGCGTGATGGGTCCGGGGTAAGCTGCATTCATCTGAAATTGCGTTTGCTTGTCGCGATTCACGCCGGAACGAAGCCTGGCGTCTTTCCCATTTTGTGACGAGCCATCAATTCAATGCACAAACGCTTATTAAGCGAACGGGATATTTGCACGAAGTTCATCACGCCTGCGCTGCGCAAAGCTGGGTGGGACGAAATGGTGCAAATCCGCGAGGAGGTCGGCTTTACCAAGGGCCGCATCATCGTGCGCGGCAAGCTGGTCACGCGTGGGCGGGCCAAGCGCGCCGACTATGTCCTCTACTACAAGCCAAACATCCCGCTGGCGCTGATCGAGGCCAAGGATAATTCCCACAGCGTTGGCGACGGCATGCAGCAGGCACTCGACTACGCCGCCACGCTAGATATCCCCTACGTGTTCACCTCGAACGGCGACGGATTTGTGTTCCATGACCGCACCGGCGCAAGCACGCCGCGCGAGGCGAACCTTGACCTCGACGCCTTCCCGTCGCCCGCCGATCTGTGGGCGCGCTATCGTGCCTGGAGGGGCCTCGACACCGAATCCGAGCAGATCGTGCTTCAGGATTATTTCGACGACGGCAGCGGCAAGGCTCCTCGCTATTACCAGGTGAACGCCGTCAACGCCGCGATTGAGGCCATCGCCAAGGGCCGCGACCGCGTCCTGCTCGTCATGGCCACCGGCACCGGCAAGACCTACACCGCGTTTCAGATCATCTGGCGTCTGTGGAAGGCCGGCCGCAAGAAGCGCATCCTCTTCCTCGCCGACCGCAACGTGCTGATCGACCAGACGATGGTGAATGACTTTCGCCCGTTCGGTGCCGCGATGGCAAAACTCTCGACCAATGCCAAGACCATCGAACGGCAGGACGGCACCACCGTCGATCTGGCGTTGGCACTCGACAAGAAGCGGCGCATCGACACCGCCTTTGAAATCTATCTTGGGCTCTATCAGGCGATCACCGGCCCGGAAGATCGCCAGAAGCTATATCGCGAGTTCTCGCCCGGCTTCTTCGACCTGATCGTAATCGACGAATGCCATCGGGGCAGCGCGGCGGCGGATTCGGCCTGGCGGGAAATCCTTGACCATTTCTCCGGCGCGACGCAGATCGGCCTCACCGCCACGCCGAAGGAAACCGAATACGTCTCCAACACCGACTATTTCGGCGAGCCGGTTTTTACCTATTCGCTGAAGCAGGGGATCAGCGACGGCTTCCTCGCGCCCTACAAGGTCATCAAGGTTCACATTGACCGCGACGTGGAAGGCTATCGCCCCGAGCTCGGGCAGCTCGACCGTGACGGCAACGAGGTCGAGGACCGCATCTACAACGCCAAGGATTTCGACCGGCACATCGTGCTCGACGACCGCACGGTGCTGACCGCGAAGAAGATCACCGAGTTCCTCAAGGAAAGCGGCGACCGTTTCCAGAAAACCATCGTGTTCTGCGTCGACGAGGAGCACGCCGCGCGGATGCGGCAAGCACTCATCAACGAGAACGCCGATCTGGTCGCGGAAAGCCAGCGCTATGTCATGCGCATCACCGGCAGCGACAAGGAAGGCCAGGATCAGCTTGGCAATTTCATCGACCCAGAATCGAAGTATCCGGTGCTGGTCACGACCTCGCGGCTGTTATCAACCGGCGTCGATGCACAGACCTGTCGCTTGATCGTGCTCGACCGCGCGGTGGGCTCGATGACGGAGTTCAAGCAGATCGTCGGGCGCGGCACCCGTGTCCACGAGGACACCAAGAAGTTCTATTTCACGCTGATCGACTTTCGCGGCGCGACTAGCCATTTCGCCGACCCGGAGTTCGATGGCGATCCGGTGCAGATTTACGAGCCGGGCGATGATGATCCGATCGCCCCGCCCGACGAAACGCCGCAGGGCGACGACGATGCGATCCCACCAACCCCGAGCGAGGACGAAATCGTGGTCGATCAACCGGGCGTGCTGCTGCCGTCCAGCGGTGGTGGTGGTCCACGCAAGGTCTACGTCGATGGCGTCGGCGCGCGCATCCTTGCCGAGCGCGTCGAATATCTGGACGAAAACGGAAAGCTTGTCACCGAATCGCTGCGTGATTTCACCAAGACGGCGCTGAAGAAGCGCTTTGCCAGCCTCGACGACTTCCTCAAGCGCTGGAAATCTGCGGAACGCAAGCAGGCGATCATTGAGTAGCTGGAAGCTGAGGGTCTGGCGCTCGATGCTGTTGCCGACGAACTCGGCAAGAACCTTGATCCTTTCGATCTGATCTGCCACGTCGCCTTTGACAAGAAGCCGCTGACGCGCCGTGAGCGCGCTGACAACGCGAGGAAGCGCGACGTGTTCACCAAATACGGGCCACAGGCCCGCGCTGTGCTAGATGGGCTGCTGGAGAAATACCGCGACGAGGGCGTGCTCAATCTCGACGACGCCAACGTGCTGAAGGTGACGCCTTTCACCGCTATGGGCAGCGTCGTGCAACTCATCAACGCGTTCGGCGGAAAGGAGGGCTTCGAGAAGGCCGTCCACGAGATGCAGGACGCCCTCTATCAGGAGACCGCATGACCAAAGCCGCTTCATCGCGTCGCCTTCGCATACCGGTGCGTTTCCTCGACGGCATTTGGGAATGTGCCTTGGGTGGCGCGGTCCCGGTCAAGAATGGCGCTGAAGCCGAACTTGTAATTCAACGCACTTCGATTTCGGACAAGACCTTCCTTGAAACGATGGAACACAAGGGAAGGCACAAGGTCCTTGATGAGGAGACACCCCTACTGGTGTGTTTGACGATAAAGCCGGAAAGCCCGCCTTCAGACACGCTTAGGCCGCTTCTGAAATCGTACACCAGCTTTCGGGGTACGATCGCGACCACATTCCTCGATTATTGGAATCCCGGAACGATTGCCTTCGTCGAAGTGAAGCTCGCCGGCCCAGACACCAAGCAGGCTCGGCTTTTCGGCACGGATCGGGGCGGCCTTTGGCTCATGACAGAAGGAGTCGAGGCCGTTGGTCTAGCCTCTACGACAGTTGCGTTGCCGCCCGATATTTCTGACAAGCCGGTTGCCAGCCTCAACCACGCCTACACGAAGCTGTCCGAAATTTTTGAGACCTGGCGGATTTCCCACACGGGAAACATTTACGCCCGCGTCCTTTATCAGGAACGCAACGGCACTTGGTATCCGCTGGACATTCTGCGGAACAAGGCGCTGGAGAAGCAAGAACTGGAAATCGCCAAGAGCCTTTGGGACGACTTCATGGCCAAAATGACAATTCAGCAAAGCCCGAGGAGCGGCAGCAACGCATGATCGTTCGCACCACCGTCAAATCCATTCAGGACATCATGCGTCAGGACGTCGGCGTTGATGGCGATGCGCAGCGCATCAGCCAGCTCACCTGGCTATTCTTTCTCAAGATCATCGACGATCAGGATCAGGAACTCGAACTGACCAAGGATAATTATCGCTCACCGATCCCGAAGAAATTCCAATGGCGCGCTTGGGCGGGAGACCCCGAGGGCATGACCGGGCAGGGGTTGCTTGATTTTGTTAACGACGAGCTGTTCCCGGCGCTGAAGGATTTGAAGCTCACCGGCAAGCCCGGCGATCGCCGCCGCGTCGTGCGCGACGTGTTCGAGGACGCCTACAACTACATGAAGTCCGGCCACCTTATCCGGCAGGTGGTCAACAAGATCAATCAGGTTGATTTCAACAACCTCGACGAGCGGCGGCACTTCGGAGAGTTCTACGAACAATTGCTCAACGACCTGCAATCGGCCGGCAATGCGGGTGAGTACTACACGCCCCGCGCCGTCACCGCTTTCATGGTCGATCGCATCGACCCGCATCCGGGCGAAATCCTGTTCGATCCTGCCTGCGGCACCGGCGGGTTTCTCACCTGCGCCATTCGCCACATGGAGAACGAGGGCTATGTCCGCACACCGAAGCAGCGCGAGAAAATGGAGGGCAGCCTGCGCGCGGTGGAAAAGAAGCAGCTTCCGCACATGCTCTGCGTCACCAACATGCTGCTGCATAGCATCGAGGACCCGAGCTTCGTGCGCCACGACAACACGCTCGCCCGGCCGCTGATTTCGTGGAGCAAGGACGAGCGCGTCGATATAGTCGTCACCAATCCGCCCTTCGGTGGGCGCGAGGAAGACGGCATCGAGAACAATTTCCCGACCTTTCGCACCAAGGAAACGGCCGACCTGTTCCTCGCGCTGATCGTGCGGCTGCTCAAGAAAGACGGCCGCGCTGCCGTGGTGCTGCCCGATGGCACGCTGTTCGGCGAAGGCGTCAAGACGCGGCTCAAAGAACATTTGATGGAGGAGTGCAACCTCCACACCATCGTTCGCCTGCCCAATTCCGTGTTCAAGCCCTATGCCTCGATTGGCACCAACCTCCTGTTCTTCGAGAAAGGCGAGCCGACGAAAGAAATTTGGTTCTACGAGCACCGCGTGCCCAAAGGCCAGAAGGCCTACTCGATGACCAAGCCGATCCGGCTGGAATATTTCCAGGATTGCATCGACTGGTGGGGCGGCAAGGATCGCAAGGGCCGCGAGGAGACGCCGCAGGCATGGCGCGTGACCGCCGAAGAAGTAAAGGCGCGCGGCTACAATCTCGACATCAAGAACCCGCATGCCGTGGCCGACGACCACGGCGACCCGAAAACCCTGCTTGCTGATCTCACCCGCGCCGAAGCCGAAGCGGTGGGTTATCGCGATCAGTTGAAGGCGATCCTCGCCGAGGCGCTGGCCCGATGAACGCCGAACGCCTGCTAGCGCACTACGAGAAAATCGCCGACGCGCCCGACGCGATTGCGCGACTGCGCCGCTTCATTCTCGATCTGGCTGTGCGCGGCAAACTGGTGCCGCAGGCTCCGAACGACGAACCGGCGTCGGAGCTGTTGAAGCGCATAGCAAAAGAGAAGGCGCGGCTGGTGAAGGCGGGCGAGATCCGAACGCCGAAAGCGATTCCTGCGCTTTCTGAAACACCGTTTGCGATCCCGTCGAATTGGCATTGGTCGCAGCTTGCCGAAATCGGTGTTTTGAGCCCGCGCAACGAAGCGCCCGATGCCTATGAAGCTTCATTCGTTCCGATGCCGTTGATTGCCGCCGAGTATGGCGTCGCAAACCAGCACGAAGTCAGACCTTGGGGCGAGATCAAGAAGGGCTATACGCACTTTGCCGAGGGCGATGTTGGCCTCGCCAAGATCACGCCGTGCTTCGAGAATGGCAAATCGGCCGTGTTCCGAAATCTGATGGGCGGGATCGGCAGCGGCACGACCGAGTTGCACATCGTCCGCCCGCTGTTCGTCAATCAAGATTACATCCTGCTGTTTCTCAAGAGCCCGCACTTCATCGAAACCGGGATTCCGAAGATGACCGGAACCGCTGGCCAAAAGCGCGTTCCGACCGATTATTTCGCGTATTCGCCCTTTCCCCTCCCACCGCTCGCCGAACAACACCGCATCGTCGCCAAGGTCCACGAGTTGATGGGCTTGTGCGACCGATTGGAGGCGACGCGGTTAAGCCGCGAGGCGGTGCGCGACCGACTGACGGCGGCGAGCCTCGCCCGCCTCAACGCGCCCGATCCCGAAATTTTTCGAGAGGACGCCCGCTTCGCGCTCGACGCGCTGCCGTCGCTTACCACACGACCCGACCAGATCAAGCAACTGCGCCAGACCGTCGTCAATCTAGCCGTGCGCGGCAGGATCGTGCCTCAAGACCCAAACGATGAACCGGCAGATTTGAGTCCAGTAAACTGTGACGACGGGCCTGAGGCTATTCCTTCAACGTGGCTTTACACACGCTTGGTCAATCTGTTGGCGGAAAACACCCAAAACGGTTATTCGCGCAAACCGGATGAAGCACACAATGGAATCCCGATCCTAAGGATCAGTGCGGGCACTGTGCGACGTGATGGCGTTGTTGCCGAGGAGGAGCACAAATTAATTAGCGGGATCGACCACAGAGCACGCCTTCAATATGGATTGAAGTCCGGCGATCTTCTCGCTTGCAGATTTAATGGCAACAAGGCGTTTGTCGGAAGATTTACGATCTTCAAGGATTATCTCGGCCTCCAACCAATATATCCCGACAAACTTATTCGCGTTCGTATTTCGCCAAAACTTGCTACGCCCGAGTTTTTGAGGCTTGCGAGCGACACGGACTTAGTTCGAACCGAGGTGGAGGCTGCGTGCGCAACCACGGTCGGCAACTGGGGTATTAGCGCTTCAAACCTCAAGGATGTTCGGTTTCCGCTCCCACCGCTCGCCGAGCAGCATCGTATCGTTGCCAAGGTCGATGAGTTGATGGGCCTGTGCGACCGGCTGGAGGCGAGCCTCACCGCCGCCGCTGCTACCCGCCGCCGCCTGCTCGACGCATTGCTGGCCGAGGCGCTAGTGCCGATCGAGAATCGCGGAATGGAGGCGGCAGAATGACTCTCGCAATCGCTGAGGCCGAAGCCATCCTCCGGTCTCGACTTGGCGAACCGGCCAAGCCGCCCACGGACTATGTGGTCGGCTTCAAGACGTTATCGGACAAGGTGCTTGCCATCCATCGTGAAGCCAACGAGACACGTCTCTGGTTCCAGCCGCCCGCGCCGCCAAACCTCGACGGCGTGCGCCCGATGGCGGGCCCGTCAAACGGGAACTCCAATATTAACGGGCCGCTATTGCCGCTCCGTGCGCCGACGACGCTCCGTGTCGAGGTGGAAAGTGGCGACGCTCTGAACAGGTTTCTCGACTGGTATGCCGGTCCTGCAAAAGTCGCCAGCACGTTCTTCTCCGCCGCCGCCATTGATCCGCGCGCTTTCCGCGAAGCGTTCGCGCGCTTCCAGGCGCTCATCACGGCGAGGTCCGGCCATGCCTTCACGGACTTCCAGGAAGGGCTTGCGGCCGTATGGGAGAGCTACAAGCCGCGCTTGCGCGACCACGCGCTCGGCTTGCTACGCGCCGGAGAGTGGTCGGAAGCCGATATCGGTTCGGGTGCGATCCTGAATCGCATGATCGAAGCGATCGAAATTCAAGACAGCCGGAGCAACCTCACCAACAATCTCGTCTTCTGGCAGAACCGCTATGGCCATGCCAACCGCGATCATCGTGCCTTGCTGGAGGCTGCTTCCAATCCGAAGCTGCGTCGCGATGTCGAGGGGCTGCTGTTCGGCCTCTTTCGCGGCGACGCCGATGAGGGCGGGACGTTCGACCGGCTCAGCGAATTGACAGGCGGCAAGTATCCGCTCCTCGCATACATCTTTTTCCTTAAGGATATGGATCGGTTCATGCCGATCCAGCCAACTGGGTTCGACCGCGCCTTCCGCACCCTCGGCATCGACTTTTCGACCCTTCGCCAATGCAGTTGGGAGAATTATTCAACCTACAACCAGACGCTTGCTGCGTTGCAGCCGTTCATCGAGGCGTCTACCGGCCTGAAAAATGTCCGCCTTGTCGACGCGCATTCCTTCTGTTGGATTTTCTCGACGCTTCTGAAACTGGAAGCGGAAGGCTCGATCGCGAAGGCGGCAGGCGGCAAGGATGAGGGACGTATCCTTGGCGGACGCGAGAAGTCCATCATCGCGATGCGCCTTTCGGTCGAGAACACCGTCAAGAATGCGAACGGGCAAATCGTTCAGCGCATCCTAAAGAACAAGGAACTACGGATGAGCTCGGCCGATCTGGAGAAGCTCATCGCTTCCTTGCTCGATCTTCAGGACAACCGCTGCGCCTTGACGGGTATCCCGTTTCAGTTTCTCAGCTTGGAGGTCGATAAGAAGCTCTTGCCCTCGCTCGACCGCATCGACAGTGCAGGGCACTACGAAGAGGGCAATTTGCAAGTCGTCTGCCAGTTCATCAATTTCTGGAAGGCCGACAGCGATAACGCCGAGTTTCAAAGGCTTCTGATGCTGGTTCGTGGCGTTGAGGTGGCGGAATGAGTACTCCCGGGGCTGGGACTGGTATGAAAAACACGGAACTGCAAGAGCTTGTAAAACACAAGATCGAGAATCTTCGCCCAAAGCTCCTCGATTTGAGTCGTCGCAATCCGCTTCTAGCGACCAAACTTTCGCCCCGGTCAAACGCACACGTCCGTGTCGTCGATGAATTGCCGGACATCCTCTTCTATAAATTGAACAATGGGCAGGACATGCGGTTAGTGCCGCTGCCTGACATTGATGATGATCCCAAGGACGAAGAGGCTAAAAAGTTTCGAGATGCGCTATCTGCTGCGCGGCTGACGGATGATAACTTTCTACGCGAGTTAGAAGCCGTTGAGCGGGATGCGGACGACTATCTAGATCGAACACGTGCGATAGAGCGCAGCTTAAAGGATCACCTTCGGGCGGAATTGGGCATGCCGCCACGCCCTCAGCGTGCCGATATCAATTTGATGCAGCATGCGCGAAACAACGGCGTGACTCCGTCCTACGAACTTCCGTCGCCGGACGGCGATGATGTAAAGGAGCACCATGCCGACGACGACATTCAGACTTTACTGCTGCCAAAGGACCTGGAGCGCAAACTTAACAACGTCACTTCGAAATGTAGAACTTGGATACAGGAAACCGGAATCAACGTCCTGCACGTTGCGTATGGATTTTTGGAATGGTCCGAGCCAAACCAGACAGAAACGTCTTATGCGCCGTTAATTCTATGTAGCGCTCAGATCGACAAAAAGCGAACGCGCGAAGGGGTAGAGTTTCATTTAAAAGGGACAGGGGACGAAGCCGAGATAAATGCCGTTTTGGCTGAAAAAATGCGCCTTGATTTTGGCATTGAATTGCCTCCGTTCAGCGGGGCGTCGGTTGAAGACTATATGGCTGCGATCGCCGAAGTTGCGCCAAGGCAAATTGTTTGGAAGGTTCGGCGGCAAGTCGCTATCGGAGTGTTCCCGTCAGCGCGCATGGCGATGTATCATGACATCGACCCAGACCATCCGGCGTTCCCAAACAGCGAAATCGTTCGCTCCCTTCTTGGGGGCACAAATACGGACGCCGCGTCGCCGTTTGCGGAGGAATATAACGTCGATGAACCGGCGATTGAAAGTGCCGTTCCGTACGTTGTGATGGATGCCGATTCTTCTCAGTTTAGCACCCTTGTCGATATAGCTAACGGGAAAAACCTTGCGGTCGAAGGTCCGCCAGGTACAGGAAAGTCTCAGACCATTGTAAACGCAATTGCAGCCGCGTTAGCTGGTGGTAAAAAAGTCCTTTTCGTTGCCGAAAAGCTTGCTGCACTAAACGTCGTGCGCTCACGTTTAGAGGCGGTTGGTCTTGGAGAGTTTCTTCTGCCCTTGCAGGCAGAGCGCTCGACGCGGGAGCAGGTCATCGAATCGGTGCGCAATCGCGTCGAGATGCGTAAACCTCGGTCAGCTAAGGACTATGAGGAGCAACTGGCCCAATATCGCCGCACCCGGAAACAGTTAGCCGACTATATTGATCTTGTGACGCTGCCCTTTGGAACCAGCGGTCTGACCATCCACGATATCATGAGCAGTAGCATCGCTACTGCTTCTCGCTTGGAAATGATTCCAGCCGAAATTATCGCGCAATCGGATGTCCCTGAAACCCTACTTCACAAGCCGGGAATTGGTCGGCTGAAGGCTTTGGGTGAAGGCGTCGAGAAAGCCGCGCAAGTCGCCGTCGAAGCTAAGCCGAATTGGAGCGCAAGTCGCCTGATTCACGCGGATCGGTTCACGGTAGAAGAAGCTTGCAATCTAGCGGCACAAACTGCACG
Source organism: Afipia birgiae 34632 (assembly GCF_000308295.2). Lineage (GTDB taxonomy): Bacteria > Pseudomonadota > Alphaproteobacteria > Rhizobiales > Xanthobacteraceae > Afipia > Afipia birgiae. The sequence goes on along the minus strand of NZ_HG326654.1, from coordinate 46,053 downwards.
CGCTTTTCGTGGCCTCGCGGAGGCCAGGGGTGAACTTCCCCAATACCAAATCACTCGAGATGCATCCGAGCAAATTCTATCCGCTCTTCTTGCAGCTCTTCGCGGACTCGAGACTCTGTCGGAAAATGATCCGCAACTTCATTTTGATCTCCTTACGGAGGTGCAGCTAACGCTCTCATGTCGTTCATAGCGGCAAGCGGGTCCTATAAGAGTGCCGAAGCAGAGCTTGAAACTCTCTTTGCAACTGCACTAGACGACAAAACGCTGAGTGACTTGCGGCATTGTAATGCGATTTGCCAAAACCTGTATCCCGAAACACTGGATTGGCGGAAGTTGCAAGATGATCTCGCCGCGAGACGCGAGATATTTGCCCAATCACGAGAGCTTGCATCCGCTATGGCTCCCTTGGTCGCGATTGAGCCTGATGCCGCTCAGTGGAATCTCAGTGCTATAAGGGGGGCTCAAGAAGCAATAGTGAAGGCAGGACGGGAAGCCCTGCTTTGCCGAAATACAGCCACGAATGACCCTGCTGCGCTACCAGTTTTAAAGAGATTGATCGCGGAAGGGCGTGTCTTGCAGGGGGTGAGAGACCAGCTCGCGAAGCTGGTTTCACTCAGTGTAGATGCTTCCGTAGAAACGCTTAGTCAGACGATTTCGAACCTGCGCACGGGCGGATTTTTCGCGATCTTTTCGAGCGAATTTAGGAATGCAAAGAGAGTAGCGCTCTCTCTGTTGCTGACAGACCGTTTTGAAAAACCCGGCGCGCTCGCGCGCCTTGAAGCTTTGGCTGCGTATCGCATTAGAGAGCGAGCGTTTCAGCAAAATGCCCAAGCCGTTTCAATATTTGGCTTGCATTTTAGAGGTGTTGACACAGACTTTGTGCCGTTTGAAGCCCTCGCCGCATACCTTGAGTGCGTTCAATCTCTGTCGGGTCCCGCAATGAAGGGGCTGCGTAACTTTTTGCGCGATGCGGAGTGGGACGAGTTGGAAGCTGTGCCCGCGATTCCGTTAGGCGCCCCCGTTGATACGCTGGCAACATTGCAAAAAGACCTATCCGTAGCAGAATGCGAAATCGAGACGAGGATATCGGCTCTGGCCGAATTGCGGCCATACCTTGGATTGTTTCGAGAACCTGCGTCCATCAAGCCGCAAGAATTAGCTAATCTGATGGGTAAGCTCAGTGCCTTGCTCTCTCAGCGCGCTGCTCTGGATGACGATACAAAAGCGGCAGTGGTTTTGAGAAATCGCTTTTTGGGCCACCGCACAGAAGTCATCTCCCTAAGGGCTGCATGTGAATGGGCGTTGGGAGCGGCCCCAGTAGCAGAGGCGGTTGCGGCCATCATTCGAGGTGGTCTTTCTAAAGAGGCTGCCATTCAAATAGAGCGAGTAGGCGAGTTGCAAGCTCGGACGGAAACGCTGCTTTCTGATGTCAGCGCGGTGGCTCGTATTGCATCATCTACCTTCACAGAAGGTCGTGAGGAGTTGGCCATTGCAGATGCTTTAGAAGCAACCTCTCAAGATTCTGAAGGCCTTTTTGCGCACGCCGCGTTGGCGACGGCGGTGGATGAGCTCAAAGAAACTGGCACTGGTCGTTTGGTTGCTCATCGTCTGGAATCGGGCGTTCCGACTGGACTGGCCGGACAAGTCGAGGCTCTGGCCATTCGGAAGCTTGCGCGAGCTGTATTTGCTGCGCACGGCAAAAAACTTTCGCGTTACCCTGGAACTCGACTTGATGAGTTGCGCGCTACTCTTGCACGTCAGGACAAAGAAATAATTAGGCTGATGCAGAAGGAGATTCGTTGGAAGTTGCACGCGGACGCCAAACCTCCACGCGGTAATGGGGTGGGCAAAAAGTCTACTTGGACACAGATGGCTTTGATCGAGAACGAGATTAGCAAACAGCAGCGATTTATTTCGGTGCGCGATCTCACGCAACGCGCAGGGCAGGCCCTTTTGGAGTTGAAGCCATGTTGGATGATGTCGCCGCTCGCAGTCGCGCAATATGTCCCTAAGAATGCATTCGAATTTGATCTCTGCATTGTTGACGAAGCATCGCAGATGCCGCCCGAGGCTGCGATAGGTGCTCTCCTCCGTTGTAAGCAAGTAGTGGTGGTTGGAGACACCAATCAGCTTCCGCCTTCTAGCTTCTTCCGAAAAATGATCGACGATGAGGAGGCGGATGAAGACGATGCTGTGTTGAACGAGTCTATTCTTGAAATGGCGAACGCGACATTTCGCCCAGCACGTCGTCTTCGATGGCACTATCGCTCACGACATTCAGCGTTGATCAGATTTTCTAACAGTCTTGTCTATAACGATGACTTGATAGTTTTTCCTTCCGCAAACGAATCCATGGCGCGGATGGGCGTCGAGTTTCGTAAAGTAGAAGGTCTTTATAAATCGGGCGCCAATGCCGTTGAAGCGCAAGAGATGGTGAGCGCCGCGTTGGAATTTATGCGCACAGATCAAAATCGTTCTCTCGGAATCGTCACTTTAAACCAAAAACAGCGCGATCTCATTACAGAAGAATTTGAGTATGCGTTAGGACAAGATCGCCAAGCGCAAGCCTACATTGAAGCTTGGAAGGAAAAGAACGACGGGTTGGAGGAGTTTTTTATAAAGAACCTTGAGAATGTTCAGGGCGATGAACGCGATGTGATCTTTATTGGAACCGTTTATGGTCCTGAAGGCAACGGAGCTAAAGTTGCGCAGCGGTTTGGCCCGATCAACGGCTTGGCAGGCAAGCGGCGTCTCAATGTGTTGTTTTCCCGGGCCAAGGAAAAAATTGTAACCTTCTCCTCTATGACCGCCGCAGATATTGTGGCTGAGGCTGACGGTAATGCCGGAGCATATATGCTTAAACGTTGGCTGGAGTATGCTGCGGTTGGTGTACTTGATGGTGGGAGGATCACGCCCAAGGAGCCCGATTCGGATTTTGAAGTATTCGTCATGGATCAGATTCGAGCTATGGGCTGCGAGCCAATTCCGCAGGTGGGTGTAGCAGGCTATTTTATCGATATCGGAATACGACATCCGGAATGGCCGTATGGATTCATACTTGGCGTGGAATGTGACGGTGCGAGTTACCACTCTGCCAAATCGGCTCGTGACAGAGATCGTCTGCGACAAGAAGTTTTGGAGCGATTGGGGTGGAACTTCCACCGCATTTGGTCGACGGATTGGTTCAACAATCCGCGTCAAGAAGCGGAGCGTCTGCGCGAGGTGATTGCTAAGCGCATGGTCGCGCTCCGAGTGCGAGAAGCGGAATTTTCAGTGCGACCTATGCCTGAAGAAAGTTCGAAAGAAATTCGATTGCCGGAGTCGATGTTGGAGGAGGAGCCGACGCTTTTCTCGCGGTCTGAGCGAGCTGCGCCTGTTCGGCTGATTGCAAGCGACAACAGTGTTGCTGTCGGGGATACTGTGCGCGTTCGATATCTAACTGGCGACTGCAATGTGATTCTGATCACGATTAGCGCGGTAAGAAGCGATCCAAACCAAGGCATCATCCATCAAGAAGCTCCCGTTGCAAAAGCCTTGCTTGGAGCGAATGAAGGCGATGAAGTTGAAGTTCTCAGCGGGCCATATGTACGTCCGGCAATTGTTGAAGCAGTTGTGAAGAACAAAGCTGCGGCGACGGTCTTCACCGCGCCGTAATCTAGATTATCGGTCACGCGACGGCTGCTCGCCGTGGCTTCCTCGACGGAAGACATGCCGAAGTTGAATTGCGTGACAATCTTGCTGACAAACCTCCATAGACGCGCTCATGACTTGCGCGGCCAATAATAATCATCATCGCCCCAAAAAGCAGGTGGCAACTGGATGGCCGAGAAGCCTTCGAGATACGCGCCGCGCCGGAAGTGCGTTTCGCTGACAACAGTGTCCTGGCGCACAAGGGTGCCAACGAGAAATTTTTGCTCTTGGAATCCCCAATGCGGATCGTGCTGGCGGACACTCCCATCAGCGCTGATGAGCGCGCGTTCTGATTGACCATCGCTGAAGGTCCAAACAGGCCGTGACTCTTTCGTCGCGCTTGCCTCGCGGTCAGGTGCCTTGCGGTGAAGCTGAGCATAGTTGGAGACAGTCGGCGCAACCGGATTGTAGCGCAAAAGCTCGTTGACTTCGCTCGTCTCAACGTCGATCTCGGCCAGTCTGGTGAAAATCTCTGCCATCTGTTTGGCGAGAGAGCCGTACCGCTCCAACAGCTTCTTCGACTCGTCCGCAGTCGATTTCGTGGCCGCAGCGGCACGCTTGCGCAATACGTCGTCGGTGGCGGTCTTGGCTGCGGCATCTTCCGCTGCGATCACGGCGGGGAGTTCCGTGTTCAAATACGCGACACGCGCTTCAAGGCGAGTGATAGCGCGTTCGATCACGGCGATCTCGCTCTGAATCTTGACGTGCTCGGAGTCCGACATTGCAGCCACGCCACCAAGTGCGCTGCCGAGCTTGGTTCGGAGTGCATTGATCTCCCTTTCGGAGCGCGCGATTTCATCGCGGATCATTGCGGAGGTGATGGCAGCTTTTGCCGGGAAAAATCGTTCGATCAAGCTCATGGGGGTGTCCTTCAGCGTGCGCCAACAAGTGCGGCGCTTGCGCGCAGCCATCGGTGATAGGTGGTGTGTTCGACAGTCGTCGCGAACGTGAGATTGTTCGCCATGCCGTTGCGAGCCAGGAATCTCGCATCTTCAAGCGATTGCCGCGCGGCGGTAAGGTCGGTGGTTGCTGATTTCAAGTCTTCCAGAAAGCGGGCGCGGCTCATTGGGCACCCCCAAAGGTGTTCGCCGCGAGCCACACTGCGAGTTCGTCAGCAGGGTACGCGGGGCGATCCCCGATCATGAGGAAGGGCGGACCCATGTCGCGGGCTGCAAGGTTGCGCATGGTCTTCGCGCAGCGGCCAACGCGCGTTGCGGCCTGCGTTCGACTGAGAAAAGTTCGGGACATTTGTATCTCGTGAGGAAAGCGCTGGCGTGACGGAAGAGCGAACGTCACGCCAGCTAGTTTAGATTCAACCCGTCAAACTTGCTGATGGAAGGCAGCAAGTGACGGTTCAACCCTAGGGAAAATCGAGACCATGGGAGAGACCGTTTCGGTCACCGTTAAGTCGCGGGCGCATGGCGCTGGGTGTTGTCGTTCGCGCCGCGCGCCATTCGCGCGTCGTGATCTGCGAGAATAGCGGCCCGTTCCTCGGCGCGGAGTCGGAGAAGCTCCTGCTCGACACCGATGTCGAGCAGTGCGGTCCACGTTTGCGGGATGTTCATGCGCAGCTTAAGGGCGAGGGTAGTGAGTTCGCCCGCGATCTTGGGTGGCAGGGTTTCAAGTTCAGGCACCGGACAAAGCTGATATCCAAGAGTCGCCAGCATTGCGGACAGGGATTCCAGACCGGGGTTATTTTTCTTTCTCCACCCTTTGATCGTCGGGATTTGCACGCCAGAAAGTTCGGAGGCGTCGAGATACCGCATGCGCTGCCGACCAAGCTCTGCAAACACAAGCCGCGCGAAGGGGCCGACGCGGGTTTTTGGCATCGTGACTCCGCGCGCGTTCCGACGCGGCGGGAGATCGCGCCGGGGGCGGCGCGTTGAAAAACCCTCGGGATAAAGCGGAGTTGCGGCCATTTGTGAAACCTCGGTATGGCGATGGAGATGACCGAGGATTCACGCGGGGGGTGCAAAACGTAAGTCGGGTCGAGTAGCCCTTGCGCGTAGCCTCACATCACGGCCACAAGGCGATCCGAGAACAACAACCTGGGTATTTTTTCCCATATCTGCGGATGTGTCGCGGTCGCGCGTTTACCGCAGTGGGGGCGGCCTTGGGAGGACCCCAAGTGTTGCAAATTTGCAAGTGGAATTTGCGTTAGGTGAGCAGGGACTTACGCTGCGGCACCATGGCGGGCGTTGCGCGATGTCGCAGATGCGCCAAGAGTTGCCGTCGGGAAGGGTCAAGGGGTCACAGCGGCCGCCATCCATCACGCGTTGCTGTACGTCGCCCAGATTATAGCGTCGAGCTCTGCGATGTTCTTGGCTGGATATCCAGGATTGCCGCGTAAGGAGGCTCGTAGTTTTAGTGCTAAATCGATGTATCGCTCCCCCTCGGTCGCTCCACGAGGAGCCCTGAATCCGGTCTCGCTCAGATACTTCCAAACGGGATTGTTCAAAACCGGATAGAGATTGGGAAATCTGAGGCATAACATCTCTGAGAAGAATGCGCCTCTGGAATGAACTCCCAACACGCTAAGACGATCGATCTCTGTGGCCAACACGTCGTCACGCTCATCTGGATCGCAACTTTCAACGACAACGAAACTTCGAGCAAGTTGCTGGAAGTTACTACCCTTGCCTGTCCGTTCCCAACCGCTTCCTTGTAGGCGGTCACCAGCGTCAGCGCTCCAGTATTCCGACAATCGCTCATAAAAGCCGCTGTTGGTAACTCGTTCGGCAGCACAATCCCGAAAAAGATTCATCAGATTAGCCTTATGCTTTTCGTAACGCGAGAGTTGCTGTCTCCGTATATCAAGCAGCTTTCCCACTCCATTCGGCCGTGGAAGCCGCAGCGGTATGACGCTAGTCGTCGTGCTTCCCGCTTTTCCGTCTGGCTTCCTTGCTGCCTCCTTGTACGTCTCGATCCAATCCTCGGAAACAGGCACGCAGGCCTTTTCGATATCCCTGACCCAACGCTTTGCGGCGATGTAGTCTTTTTGGGATATCTTGCAGAAGATATTCGCCTCGTAATTGCTATCGAATGCTGCCTTCGTGAGATTCGATGAGCCAACAATTGCGTAGTGTTTGCCATCTGCGTTCATCCAGAAAACCGCTTTGGGGTGAAATCCTTCGATTTGCTCGGCCACCTTGAACCAATTCGTTCTCTTCCCCTTCGGGAGCCAAGCCAACACTTTACGACAAGCATCCTTGCGCGTGATGCCGAAGTCCTTACCAATGATGATTCTGAGCCGCCGGCACTTCGAGTTTAGCTTTAAGCCCTCATCCCAGTCAGTGAGGTACGCGCTAACGATGTACAGTTCGACTGCGTCTCTGAACGCTTTTCTGTAGTTTATCGGCAGCTGCGAATGCCCGTCCGGTCGATGTAGCATCAGTTCCATTTCGTTACCACAATCTCTAAAAACAAAATGAGCTTCTCGTCTTCGAGACGAGCATTAAATTGTACGAAAGAATACGCGAATGTGTTCACGCATGAGCTTGTGCTGCTCGGCGACGAACTTGCGAACTTCTTCCTGCCTTTGCTCGATCCGCACGATTTCTTTTTTTCAAGTCCATCCCGATCTCCGCTCGTTCTGCTTTTCAAGTTCGTCGAAGAACGCCGTGATCGAGCGCAGCACCGATGCAAATTCGTTTTCAAACTTCAAACGATCTTCCGCGTCCCGCCCGATCTTGGCGAACATGGCTCTCGCGGCCTCGCTATCCTTCGATTTTACGCGGTCGATCTCAAGGGCTGCCTGCGTGCCGAGTCTCTCCTCAATCCATGATCGCAGGGTTGCCTCGCCACCGGCTAGGACGGTGGGAAGATAGCGACCGGAATTTTGCTTCTGGCCCGGGCCTGCCTTTTTGTAGGTGAACGTCCGGACCGGGAGGTTGGTATCAAATCCCTTTAAAGAATATAATATAAAGGGATTTGATACCAACCTTCCCTCCGAGACCTCATTACCGGCCCGCTCGCTAATATCGAAGGCCAGCGATGCATCGCGCCGGTTGAACAGAACTACGCCCTCCGCCAGCATGTCATCCGAGGCGGTCGGTTTCTCCCACTCGGCAACCTCGTGAACCGCGACACCGGGAATGGCGACATCCGAAACAATTTCCAACCAGCAAGGCTTGGTCCGACGATGAGGCCGCAACCGGCCAACCGCCTGAAGCAAGCCGCCTTCGCAACCAAGCCACCGCAGGCTATCTGCGATAGGGTCGGGGTGCCGAGAGGCGAGTGTCTCCACCGGCGTTCCTGCGACCAGCCGGATGATGGCTTTCTCGCTCTTGTAAAAATGGCCGATTGGCGCAACCCACCGGCCCGAGAAGATCGACGCCTGATGCTCGACGGCAGCGACCGGAATCCATTGGCGACCGATCACGAGGAGGCCAGCCACATCTTTCGCCACATTCAGTCCCGCCACAGCGCCGTGAACCATCGGGATCACGTTATCCGGCAGTTCGCCTGCGAGCGCTTCCAGAAGGCTCTTATAGGCAACCAACCCCATTTTATCAGGCAGGCAGGAAGCGGCGCGGCGTCGGATTAGACGGAGAATGTATCTGCGATTATCGCGACCCACCGAACCTACCGCCGATGACTTCTCGGCAAGGCCGAGCGCGCCCCGTGAGACAGGTGCATTGATAGTCTGCCGAACATGGACGTGGGCCGACCACCGGGCCGAGACCTCCGCAGCCGTCGCGACGTTCCATCCGTCTAGCGCCGCACCGAGAATATCGGTTGAGGGCGGTGTCGCGTCCAAAAGAAGCGCAGGCGCGCTCCATGAATCGTGAACGGGGCTGAAGGGTGTGACCTCGACGGTATGGGTTGCCTTCCGATCAGCGGTGTCCGCGCTGCTCTGCGTGACCTTGATCCGACCCGAGCGGTCGTGTTCGGCAAGCAGTAGTGTTGCGATCTCAGACCAGAGCGCGCTCATCGTGCGGGCAGCGGCGTTCCCTGCTGAATACTGAAGTACGTTGGCCCGGAGGGCGTGCGGGGACATGCCGGGGGTTAGCATCGTCTTGGAAAGCCGACGCCGTTCTAGCGAGGCCATCCAGGTCGCGTGATCGGCATCGATCCGGCTCTCGATAAGCACGGCGCGTGATAAGGCACCGGGGCCATTTTCGCTTAACGCCCAAAAAAGACGATGGCGGGCAGCGTCGAGTTCCGCGCGCTCATCAGCCGTGCAACTTTCGATTTGGAGTTTCGGAATGTCCGCAATCGTCATCGCGCGCGCTTTGCCGACGCTGATGTTGTGAAAATTCTCATCGATCACGATGGCATCGGGCGGCGCAATGAAGTCCGGACGTTTGGTCGCGAGCAACGGTGAGGTCACGATCCACATATCCGGCGTGGCCTTGCGCTGCTTCTGCGTGCCGCAGGCTTCGAACAGCGGACAGCGTTTCGGTACGCCGTTCTCGTGACGCTCGCAGACGGACGACTGGACCGGCAATTCTAAGGTTTGCGCTGCCGCCAGCGCAGCCCGGTTCCGGCACATATACTGCTCCGGATCGCCCGGGTCGGGTTGGTCGTATCCGAGATAAATCCGAGCGTCGATTCCCATCTCGCGAAGATCACCGGCCGCTTCTTTAGCAAGTCTATGGTTCGGTACGGCCATCACAATCTGCCGATGCCTGCGTACTTGCTCCGCGATTTTGATGCGACTCAGGTAGGATTTCCCGAGAGAGGTTTCGCATGCGATAAGCTGTGCCGGTATTGATGGCACCCAAAGCGGATGCTTGCCTGCGCCGTCGAGCCATCGGTCGCGCGCCAGATCGAAATGGATACGATCCGCGCGGGCTTGCGGCACCACTTCAGAGAAGAAACGATCCAGCACATCGTTGATAACAGCAGCCGCCTCATCGACATCAGGTTTGCTCTGCGGGCCGCGAAGCACAATAAGTGGCTCTGGCGTCTCGGGTAGGCCGATGCACTCGCGCAACCATGCGGCAGCCCTGTCGGCATCGATCTCGCGCACGCGCGCCACGAGCATGATCGGAGTGAATTTCTCATCACCGCCAAAATCGACGATACCAGCCGGATGGATCGACAGATTAGTTGACCGTTGCGCGGTGCCGCGTTTACGACCGGACGTGCGCCACGTTGCAATGCCCCGATAGGAGTCTCCGAACCATTGGCCCTTCGACAGGCCAAGCCTCGGTGCCCATGCGTGAATGTTCGACAGCGCGGCAGTGTTAAGGTCACCGTCGCGCCGTGTCGCCACACCCCGCACCACCGGCTCTGCGGATGCCCGTGGTGCGCGGTCGCGTTTGGAAGGGTCATCCCAGCCATAATCACGCAGGACGTTCTCCAGCGCCTCCAGATGCTCGCCCGTGAAAACCGGAAGCTCGGCGAGCGGCGTGTCGAGCAACGTCTTTTCGGTTAGCCAGATATAGGGCCGTGCGATGTCAGGGTGAATCGTCCCCGGAATCAACGTCTGCGATCCGTGCCCAAGAAAGTCGATCAGCCCTTCCTTCGCGGTGGTCTTATAGTTCTTCTTTTTGAATCTCTCCGAACCACGAAAGAAAAGAGTCTCGCCGCGCTTTCCTCGCTTGGCGACGATGACAGGCGGCAACACAGCACGAACCGGCCCGATCAGGTCGTCGTCGTCAATATCGACCCCGATCAGGTTATTGTAGCCGCAGGCGACACCGATGCCTGCGCTGTGATGCTGGGACCACTCAGCGATCTTATCCGGTGGTGCGACTACATTGCAGAAGTCATTCCAGCCTTTCAAAAAAGTGGACGCACCGGGGATTTTCTTACCCGGCATGATCGGGATCGGGCTGTAACCCTGCTCGATCAACCGCGAAGCGCCCCGAGCGAAGGGAGAACGCTCACGCATATCGCGTGACCAAGCAATCCGCGCGACGCGCGTGTCTGTAGAGTCGCATCAGGCGACTACGCGGCCTGCCTCCGCGAAACATGAGGTCGAGATAAAAATTTACGTCGCGCACGCTCAATTCGTAGAAGCCGCCGCAGTCGCCATGGTAAAATCGGACTCGGCTTTCAAACGGTGATCCGCGATCGATGTGGGTGATGCGACTGCCTTGCGCGCGCGTAGACCTAGCGTTAGATTTGTTTTGCATCGCCTGATGCTCCTTCCTGTGCTTCCAAAGCCGTCACGCTCGTAATGTGACGGCTTTGTCGTTATGCGACTCATTTGCCGCCGGGCGTGACACGATTGGCCTGCATCCAGGCAAATACATCTTCACGACTATATTTCGGCGTGCGTCCAATAAGGACGAATGCCGGTGAACGACCAAACCGCCGTTCACGGCGAGCCCATGCATGGGACTTGCCGACGAACGCGGCGAACTCGGATTCGGAAAACATAAAATCATCATTGCCCATTAGATTGCCTCGTTTGCTTCGGGTGTCAGAATTTGAGCAGATTTTATCACTTGGGGTGGGGTCGTTCCGGTAGCCCTCAAGAACCCCTTATAAAACGGGCACAACTCGCCGTTCGCGCGTTGCCGCACGTCTTCCGTTTAGGTTTTTGTGAGGAATGTGGCGCTAGGCGACGGGGTAGGGTGGCCCGCCCGAAGGCGAGCCGGAAGAGTCAGGCCTGTCCGGCGTCGATCTGATCTGCGACAGGCGGTGCCACCAAGGCAAAACCGGCTTCGACTTGAGCCGCGTATGCGTTCAGGGCGTCTACACACAAACCGGTGTCGGTGGGGCCAAGGGTATTTTCATCATTGTCGGCGATTGCAGCGGCGAGGTTGCGCGCTTGCTTGGCGGTGTTGGAGAAGATATCGCGCTGGATTTTCTTGATGTCCATTGTCAGTCCTTTTGGCCGCAGGCCATTGTTCGTGCCGAACCGTTCGGCGCGTTGGTGATGGATTCTATTGTTGGGTGTTGGCCGCGCCGGGGCGGGGCCGGGTTAGTCAGGCCGCGTCACACTGCCTGATTGTCGTTCGCAGGCGCGCGCCGTGAAATGAACGCTTCGATTTCGTCGGCGTCCCAGAAGTTACGATTCCGAATCGTAATCGGTTTGGGAAAGCCCAGCTTTTCGTCATTCTGATAGCGCCAGATCGTCATGGGAGACAAACCACCGAGGCGCTCGCGGACGTTTTTTGAGTTCATGAGGCGTTTGGACATATCAAGCTATCTCTTGTGCTTTGAAGTGATGCTCAAAGTTATCGAAGGTGATTATTGTTGTCGCGGTCATTGAATCGACGTTCTCGCTACCTGTCCTCTTCCTTCGCCTCCGCTTCCGCCGCGAGAAATTCGTTCCGATACTTTTTTGCTATGCGGTCGGCGTTGTGAACGCCGACGCCCATTTCTTCATTTACGGTTTCGAGGGCCGCTTCCTTGGTCGCGCCAGCGCTCCGTAATTCGTGAACGCGGATCGCGACTGCGATGTCCCGGTCCCAGATTCGCAGTTGCTCCGCGAGTCCGGTAGAGCCGCGCCGCGTTCCGTCCTTTGCTCGCCCCGGAGATACAGCCCAAAGGGCGGCGACGGCATCGCCATCAATCACCGTGCGAGCGTTGCCGTCCAATGCCTCGATTGCCAAAGCGGCGATCTGCCCCGCGAACCGATTAATCTCATCAGCGACCGCCGCAGGGGCGGGCATCTGCCATTTCTGGGCGAGGTGCCAGCATAACCAAGCCGCCGCGCTGTTTCCGGTCTCCTCGAAGAACGAAGAGAGCGCGTTCAAGTCGCCGCGCATCACCGAGCGCCGAATATTGCCTTCCGGTTTCTGGTCTGCCCGCTCGGCCCACATCATCATGCTGTCCCCGCATTGATCGAAACGACATTCGACTCACGCTCAGAAGTCAGACCGTCAAGAAATCCCGCCCATACCGTCAGGCCGCGCCTTTTTTCCTCATCGAAGGTGTGGCGCTGATAAACGGCCATTACGCCGCGCATGGTGTGCCCGAGGATGCGCTCAACGATCACCACATCGACGCCAAGACGGGCCATCGTCGTCGCGGCAGTCCGGCGCAGATCATGGAAACCCCATGGCACGAGCATCACGGAGTCCGGGTCGTACGCGCTCCGCGCGGCGGCGTCCTCGCGTGCGATATCGAGCATCGCAGCATCGACACCCAGCTTCGCATGGGATTCCGAAAACGGCGCAAACACGCGCGTCGAATCTGTAAGGCGGTCCATCCCCGCCAGTAGGCTGACAGCCACCGGTGCAAGCGGGACTGTGTGCGCCCGTCCGTTTTTTGAGCGAGACCGGGGCAGCGTCCACATGGGGGTGGCGCTGGTAAGATCAAGTTCACGCCAATCCATTTCCTTAACTTCTGTCAGCCTTTGAGCCGAAAGCAGGAGCATGTGGACAAAATGTTTGCGCGGCCAGTCCAGCCGGTCGATTGCCCGAAGCAGAAGGCGCAATTCGTCATCGGTAAGGACGCGATCTCGGGATATCTCTTTTGCGGCTTTGGTGCCGTCAAACGGATTGATCGAGGCCAGTTCCTTGGAGATGCACCAACCAAAGAAGTGCCTGCCATATGCGCGAAGCCTATTCGACTGGACCGGCGCGCGTGCCTTCAGAGTGTCGAGCAGCTTAATTGCGTCCCGGCGCTGAATGTCATCGACTCGGCGCTTCGCCCAGCTCTTCATTTCTCGGTTGAGGACGCGCTTGACCTCATCGCCAGATTTCAGGCCGTCCACGTGGTCAGTGTAGTAGCGGGCCAACACCTTTTCGACAGTGTCATCCTTTCGGCGCGCTTCCAGTTCGGCGGTTTTGATCCGCGCGGCCTGTGCGGCGCGCTCTGCCCGCTTGGCATCCGCAGGGTCCCCACCCGTGGTGCGCTGGCGGTTGGCATCATTCGCCGCATTACGCGCCTGTACCAAGGTGAGGGCACCGGGACCGGCTGCGCGCCCAAGACTCACGCGCTTGGTCGTACCGTCAGATCGTTCATACCGGAAGGCCCAGCTTTTCACGCCGGATGGCTGGATTATCAGGCGCAACCCCGGCTGCTCGCTGTCCGCGATCTCGTAACGCCCCGACTTCCTCTGAGCGTTAGTCACGGTGATGGCCGTCAATTTTTCGGGCACCTGATTGTCTCCGGCATTTCTCTGGGGGACGGGCTGGGGGACGGGTAAATGGCTGTTAGGTACTGCTACGATCTGATACGTAGCAGATCATAGCAACCATCTATAAGAAATTGAAATTATTGGAATTTAATCCGTCGCCCTCCGTCGAGGGGCGACGGATCGTGACGGACGGTTATACCATTCTTGCTGACTGTAAATCAGCCGCCGTATGGCTTCGAAGGTTCGAGTCCTTCTTCCCCCACCATATTGAAAACGCTCGCAGAAATGATCTTCTGCGGGCGTTTTTTATTGGGCTCCGTGCGACGGTTTGGCGGCCCTGAACCGTCGCATGCGTGCGACGGCTTGACGTTTGTTCCACGTCTGTTCTCATGGAGGAATGAGCGATGAACTGCACATTCCGGGTCCGAAAAACTACTTCGTCGAGATCCTGAGTGATGATCGGAATCACGGCATTATTGTCGGCCGGTTCGATCGCTGGCGACATGCAGCGCAGATGTATGATGACCTTGTCGCGGATCGCCCGCTGATGCGCGTGGTGATGCGCCACATGAGCCACGTTTATCGCAACTACCCGGCGCGGCAGGACAATTCGTTCGATCGCGGCGCGGGAGGGGGCCGCAGTCAAGGAAAGCGTACAGCGGATTGAGGGCCGCCTCGAGCGGGCAACGATCACGCGGTGATGTGGCCGCGCGCCTGTTGCGAATTTGATCTCTCCACTGTGGCGACCGTCGCCACACCCGCGCCGAGCAAAATCCAGAACGTGCGCTGATACATCAGTTCATGCACCAGCGACATTGTCGCGAACGCGGCGATCGCCAATAGCAGCAGGCGGCCGGCGGTGTCGTTATCCCGAAACCGGCGGATTTCACTGATACCGATAGCGGCAATGGGCCACACAAAGAAGGCTGCGCCGATCGCGCCGAACTCGGCGAATAGCCAGATCAGGGTTGAATGAAGCGCCAACGGCCGCGGCCCGGTTGCGGCGCTGTCGTGAATGAACGCGCCGAGGCCTGCGCCAAAGAGCGGGTCTTGCCAAAACATCCGCAGGCCGGCGATCGACGACAGCAGATGCTCGGAATTGGAGGACAACATCGCTAATTTTGCGTAGCCGAGATAGCCGCACCACGGACTTGTCGTTGCGTCTCCAAGTCTGCATGCCGCGAAGATGGTCAACGCCGCGGCGACGATCAGTTGAGCCGCGACGACAAGACGAGTTGCGGAACGATAGATCGCGGTTCCGCGGCCTGCAAAAATGACGGCGACCACGAGTACAACCAGCGCGGCCCCCAGGCCCGCGCGGGATCCAGTCAGCCATACACCAATCAGCGCGATCAGAATGGAGATCACCTGCCGTGAGGGCAGGGCGAGCGCGGCCGCCAGCACCATCAGGCACTGAAAAGCGAACGCATTCGAGTTTTGAGCAAAGCCCGGATATTTGCCGTCCTCCAGGGGCCAGACGTAGCCGACAAGATTGAGAACGGCGCATAGCACAATGATGGCGCAGCCTGCGGCAACGAATGTCTGCAGCACCCGCTCGATCCCGGCGCGCGTTGCGAGCGCGCCGGTCGCGCCGTATGCCAGCAGTACAAACCAGCCGAGATATTTGTTTGTAAGGGCCCATTGGGTCCAGCCAAACGACGTCGCGCCGATCAGGAGAGCGATAGTCATTGCTCCAGTGCAGCCCGCGATCATCCAGCCGAGATTGTGCACTCTCCACACGGGCCGGCCCCGACGAAGCAAGTGCAGGACAAACATAGCGCCGGCGAGCAGCGCCAGCGGATCCGCAAGATTGACGCTCAGCCCGCCCGCCTTTGTCGGCAGATGCACCTGAAAGAAAACCAGCATCGCAACAAGCACGGGCAGCACTGCCATCAAACTGCTGTCGAGATCGCGCCGCGAAAGCTGCGCAGCGGGTTCTTCCTTCGGCGCTGTTACCGTTCGCCTTGCAGACAGGAGCGCGAGCACGGCGGCTATGGCAAGCGACAGCAGGCCGATCAATAAGGCAATCGTCAACGCACGATCCGCCGGCATGCCTATCGTGCTCATGGCCGCAACGGCGCTCATTTCGCGCATGCCCCAGCCTGCGAAGCTGATCGGTATGCTGGCCGCGAACATCACCAGCGCGGCGGCACCGGCCAGTTGCGGCAGTCTGATGCCGGGCTCGATGATCGAGCCGGCGTAGACGTAAGCAGCCATCATCGCCAGCTGCACGCCGAGCGAAAAAAAAACGGCGCGCAGAAATCTTAGAACAGCGCTGGGCGTGACATGAGCCATGACGGCCTGCAGCTTGTCTCGCCACACGACCGCACCCGCGCCCGTGGCAACGCTAATTCCCAGCAGCAGGACCATCAGGTCGCGCCCGCCGCCGACAACATCGAACGTGATGCGATTGAACAGATACAGCGCGCCGGCCGCGGCCAGCGCGAGCGAAACGATTGCGGCTGCGGCGCGCTCCTGCACGGTAATCAGCACTGTGCCGGCGACGGGAATATTGTGCTGCTTGAGGTACGACCCTCGCGCCATCAATTGACCGACGAGTTGAAACAACAGCGCGCCACCGACCTGCCCGAGGGACAGCGCTGCGACCGCATCTCGCATCCCCAACGGATAGCCGTAGTCGGCTGCGATGGTGCGCAGCCGCTGGGCCGCGATCAGCGAACTGAGGACGATTGCTACACAAATCCAGGCCAGCGTTTCGATGCTGAAGCTGGCAACAGACGTGCCGAGCGACGCATAGTCGATCTCGCGGAGGCTAAACCATGCTGCGGAACCCAAGAGAACAAGCGAGATCAATATTTTTGCTATGCGCGTCATGGCCTGCCCAATTTTTAGCCATTCTAAATTACGGGTTGTATCTTCCGCAAGGTTCGCGCGACCATTTGCCCCGATATATCCGCAGCCGGGTGCCGGTCGGGGTGTTTGTTACCGCGCCAGTCGTTGCCAAGTCGCTGTGCTGAAAGATGTAGGACGGGACGCGCGACAGATGCAGGGCGCGGCGAACGGTCCATCATCATGAGCGTGATCACGACGGTATTCACGGGTGGAATGGCGATGGGCGAAACCCGCGCGGCCTGGCGATCCGATCCCGGACGAGTGGCGAGCCGCAACCGTTGCGACAGGCCCATATAATTTCGGTTGAATATCGATTAAATGAGGTATTTAATTTCATTTAATAAAGCTGGTTCGTTGAGCGCCCTTTCAGGTCAGATATTGCGGAGTGATACTCATGAATCGCCTTCCTCCCACAAGTCCTGCGCGTCGTCATTTTATGAGTATCGTTGCCGCCGGCGCGGGTCGACTGTCGACGATCGCAATTGCATCGTCTTTGGTTTCAATCACCAAAACCAAAGATGCCAACGCAATGGGCTTATTTCCCCACGACGATCACAATGGTCCCAATCCCCAATGCTTTGCGCGCGGAACGCTTATCCTGACGGCGGACGGCGAAGTGCCTGTAGAAAACCTGGCGATTGGTGCTTTGGTCATGACGACCAACGGTGCATTGCCGGTCAAATGGGTAGGCCGACAAGCCATGAGAAAAAATGCGTCGGCTTCCTGGCATCCGAGCGTTGTGCCGGTTCGCGTTTCGCGCTTCGCGATTGACGATCAAACACCGCACCGGGATTTGTATCTGTCGCAGGAACACTGTCTCTTTGTCGACGGGGTTCTTATCCCGGTCAAATACCTTGTTAATGGACACTCGATCGCCTTCGACGACGATGCAGAGATGTCCGAAACCATTGAGTATTTTGGCGTCGAGCTCGATACGCATGAAGTGATTTTCGCAGAAGGCCTGGCCGTCGAAACATTTCGACGCTGGGGTGGCCAGATCGCCTGGGATAATCTCGGCGACTACCAAGACCTTTACGGCACCGAGCCTGGGGTGATGCCGGCGTTTGCGCCGGTTTGCCGCTACACCGGGGGCCGCGCAGAGGTGCGTGGCTTGCTCCGGCTGGCAGCCTCTCGCTTCGTCGACGTGCGGGATCCAATCCAAATTGCGTATGACCGGATCGCGGCGCGTGCAATGGCGACAGCTGCCTGAACGGTTTGAATGGAAGCGGAGACGTTTGATCGGTCGATGTCCGGCGCGGTCTGATTCATGCGATGGGCTGCTGTGATTGCCTGGTATTCCCGGGTGAGGTCGTTGACGGTGAGCCTGAGTTTTCGGCTGGCTTGGGTTTACGCCTTCATCCGTGATCCCATCTTGAATTAATCCGCCTCTCGTTTTTTGCCGGATCTCCGATCCACGGACTTGAGGTCCAATCGGGTTCGATATTGTGATCGAGCGAGCGCCACGTGCCGGCGGCTTACAGTCAGACTGACAAAGTCCCTCTGGAGCGATTCAAGGCGAAAATCTAGCAGCTTCAGGCGTGCTCTGATTTTTGCCATGTTAGCATTGAGATCGCTGGCTGGCTCACTCGTGCTGCCGCCATTGCGCTTATTTTTATTTCCCCGGCTCTGTGTCATTTCGACGTGAACCCCTGTTTTCAGGTCATTGATGCCGACGACGCCGATGTGATCCGTCCGGCAGACGGTGCTCCTGTAAGGGAATGCTATTGTCTTGCCTTCACATCGCAACGAAACTCGGCTGTTATGCTGAAGGATCAAGCTTAATGTGTCCGGACCGAGTTAATTCTGGAACCAGCTACCGCTGGCTGGCGGCGAATGAGGCTTTGCGTGTCGCCAGTGCTCATACGGATTTCAAATTCTGGAACAGCGGGATGTCGTTGACTCTCCAGTCGCCAAATCGATCAAAGCGTGTCACCCGCGCATCGGAGTGCATCGCCTTGGAAAAGGCGATGGATCCCGACTGAAAATGGATAGGCGAATTTTTGAAGTAAGCTGAAGATCGCCTTGTCTGGACATCGCAGCGGTTAATCTGCCGCCAAGGCTTCTCTGATGTGCTCCAGAGCATCCAGATCTGAAAGATTGCCACGCGCCGGCTTCACATTGTGATCCATCGGCTTCGCAGCCGTGTCAGCTGGCACTTGTTCCGCTGCATGAATCCAGCTTCGCTTACCAACGACTTTGATGGCTTTTATCATCTGCTCGCGAGGATGAGTGTCTGCGGCCAGGAGGCCTTTAAGATAGATCAACCATAGATGCTCCTGCTTTGCATTGCGGAGCATTGGGCCGTGGGCGGCGATTGCCTCAAGAGCCGTGGTGCTGAAGTGTCTGATCTCCTGATCGAGAGGTTCAAGTCGATGTTCTCTGGCGCGTGACCAGTTGTGCAGGATCCACATGACCGCGACTTCAGTGACACTGGCCTGGATTGAGGTTGCCAGTTCGTCCGAAGGGGGAGGCGGCGGCGCGGATAGTTCACGCGGTTTCAGCCGGCCAGGACCAGCGAAGTTGTGCCGCTCCCGATACTCGCTCAGCTTTCCGGAGATGTCGCGCGGTTGTTGTTTGTCTTCGCCCATCGGCGGTACTCCACACAAATGACGCCGCTAACGACTGGTGACTTCCCCGGCGGGCGATCTTGGACTTGCCCAATCACTCGGCCGATTGGAGTAGAGACTTGTCCCGCCGCGGTTCAGGCTTTCAGCATCCCTTGGCACGACACATCGTTTCCGGAGGATGCGACTGAGCATCGCTGTTCCGGAACGAAACGGAATGGGCACGGCTGGAGCGTCGTTTGAAGCGCGAGTTATTCAACAAGATAGCCAATAGCCGAGCGGCTACTCGCTGCTCTTGTCGGCGTGGACGATTCTGAAATCGTCTATCTTGCGGCCCTTTTTTAATGCGTTAGCGAGCCAATGAGGCGTTTTTCCACGACCTGACCACGTCTCCGAAGGCGATAGAGGATTGCGGTACTTGGGCAGTACTCTCGGATACTTCCGACGTGAAGTGCTGCCTGCAAGGGCCGGCGACAGCTCGGAAGCATCGACTTTGCCCGCCAAATCGCTGCGATTGAGCTGAGCCAAACGTTTTTCAAGCTCACGCTTTTCGGCGACAATCCTTTCCGCCAATTCCTTCGTGATTTCCTCGTGGAGACGCCAGAGCTCGTTAAACTGCATCGAAACCAGATCTGTTCTTCGCATAGGGTTATCTCGTTCGTTGCTGTCTCTTTGTCATTTCTCCAACATGCAGTTTTCAAAATACATTTCCAGTTCGTCATCGGCATCGGAGATGCCTTTAACGAGCGACATAATACGTCGATTCAATTTAAAGTGACGAATTTAATTTATGACAAAAGGAGGCCGTCCACAGAAAGTGACCAGTCTTTCAATTAATTTGCTCAAAATAGTGGCTGGAAATTGGTCGATAATGTGCCAGAATAGGGACGATATGACGCAGTAAGGCAAGTTTAAAAGCCAAAACCGAAAACATCCATAATAATGATGATGATTATGTCTAAATCGACCGGGGGGCGACGTAGTTGTGGCGATTCTTATGAGATATTAAATTGGATCGTGAAGTATTAAACAAAAATTCCGGCTGTAATATCTGTCGCTAGTCATGGAGATTGTTGAGCCAGCATACCGGGGGCGCTGATTAATTCATTCGAGATTAATTGTTCGGAGATTAAAATGAAAACCTTCGATAGCGCGCTTAATTTTGTCGCCCCTTCGCTCGCCCGCATAGGAGCGAGTGGTAAGCAGCTTGTCGCTCCATCTGTGGACCTCTCACGTTGCGCGCTCGAATTTCAGATAGAGTTGCGTGCTCGATTATTGGAGGACATTGAACTCGTCCGCTCGCGGCTTAAGGATTTCAGGGGCGGCGGACGCGGGTATCACGCGGATCGGTGTTCAGATCGCCGCCGCTTGCGCCATTCGATTTTGCATAGAACAAGATTGACCTCGGCCAGGTCCCCTGATCGAAAGGTGAAAATCGCACAGCGATTCCAGTCAGTTAATCCGACCGAGCTGCCTTGATAGAAATTCTCGGCGCGTCTCCGGTATAGAAGACCATGGGCATCCAGATTTTGATGCGACCCACCAGCGCATTGAAAGGAACCTATTTGTCGCCTACATCTTATTGCGGAATCAGTAATACGGGGCCGCACGGTGATGAAGAAAACCGATCTGGAAACGATGTCGATTGACGACCTCTGGACGCTTCATGAAAGAGTCAGCAAGGTTCTGTCGATACGAATAGCGTCGGAAAAGCGCGAGCTTGAAAGGCGTCTGGCTTACCTCAATAGCGGCTCGGCCGCGATTGCACGCGAGGCTGAGTTAACAACTCGCGGCGTCGTCGAGGGCAAACCCCGTCGTAAATATCCACGGGTTCTGCCGAAGTATCGCAACCCGTCGAGCCCGTCGGAGACCTGGTCCGGACGAGGAAAGCAGCCGCGATGGCTGGTTGCGGCCATCAAGTCCGGTCGCAAGATTGACGATTTCAAGATTGGGGCGACCGGAAGCTCCAAGGCGCGCCAGAGGGCGTGAACCCGCCCCGCAAATGCGCGGTCATTTCAATAAATTGTATCGATAGTGCGCCCGAAAGCTTCCGGGGTGTTCCGGATGGGGCGGATTTTCCAATCCAGTGAGTGTTTGTCTGATCACAGGATTCAAGCTGACGGGCGCGCGATAATGCTCATCTCTTGCGATGTTCCCTTGCTCCGGTCCCCGGCGACCTGAGGCTGCTGCGCTCGCATCGAACTTCAGCCAGGTTAGCCAAGATCGTGTGGGCAAACGGAGCGCCCGTTTTGTCGATCGTTCGACACTCGCCGGTTAACCCGAGTCATCACTGGGCAGGAGGTTTTTAACCATAAGCCGTCGTTTCAATCGCCTGCGGGAAAGTCGCTGTATTTAATCGGAGGTCGCGACGCAGCGCGGAGAGTGTGATGAGTAAAGTTGACTGGAATCTTGTCGGGGCGGAGTTGAACGCCACGTCTGCTCCGAAGCCCAGGAAGGATCGCGAGGCGTCCGAGCCGTCCGAAATCGATTTGCTGAAGCACATCGAAGATGCGCTGCGGATGGATGCAATGCCCCCCGATCAAGCCGGCACCCGGCGGGGATAGTCTCTTCGGGCAACGCCAGCGCGGCGGGCAGGCTGCGACGACGAAGCGACTGTACGCTCAGCTATCTTAGTATGCGTTGCGGCTGCGCATGACTTCGACGATAGTTTGAAGCAGGATGGCGAGATCGAGTCCGAAGCTCCAGTTGTCGATGTACCAGAGATCATGCTCGACGCGCCGCTCGATATCTTCCGGCGTCGGAGTCGGCCCCCGACAGCCGTTCACCTGAGCCCAGCCCGTCAGTCCCGGCTTGACGCGATGTCGAAACGCATAATTTCGAACAACCTTGTCAAAATGGGTGTCGTGCGCCAATGCGTGGGGACGGGGGCCGACAAGCGACATGCTGCCCTCCAGCACGTTGAGCAGTTGTGGTAGTTCATCAATGCTGGTGCGGCGCAGCCATTTTCCCAAGGGTGTAACTCTGCTGTCCGAGCATTGCGCCTGCGCGATCGTCGGGCCGTCTTCAAGCACAGACATTGTCCGGAATTTGTAGATCTGGAAGCACCTCCCGTTAAACCCGCACCGTCTTTGCCGGAAAAGAACGGGCCCTGGTGAGTCCAGTTTGATTGTGATCGCGACGACCGCAAGCAGGGGGAACAGTACCAGCAGGCCTGCTCCGGCGGCTACAACGTCAATGCATCGCTTCGCCGCATACTCCATGGGCGTCAGCGGCCCGCGCTGGACCTCCACACAGACGGAGTTTCCAAGCCCGTGAGAGGGGTGGTTGAATATCTCCGAGGCGGTGCCGACAGGGATCACGTTGACCGGGAACGGCAGTATCCGAAGCTTCGCGATCAGGCGGCGCAATTCGGTCCAGTGCTTCAGGTCGGCACCCACAATGATTTCTTCCACTTCGGACCCGCGGACACACTCGATCGCAGTTGAAATGACGTCCGCGCGACGACGACCGCCTCGTTCCGGAGGCGGCAGGGTAAAATGCCGCTCCAACCTGAAACCGAGACTCGTCAGGGTCTGCGCAAGGTCCGTTTCCGCGCGATGACCGCAATCGGTGATCAATACGATCCTGCGGCCGGAAAGCCGCCTGTTCGTCATACCTTTGGTCAGGATGCTCCGCCAAAAAATGCGAAGGACGGTCAGCGTGGTCAGGCCGAACGCCGCAAAGAGCAGGCTGGCGCCTCGCGAAACCTCGGTGCCAACCTTCAGCGCAAAGACCGTTCCGGCGAGCAGAAAGAACACGGCTATCCAAAGCAGGAAAATGGTGCGGAGCTGGTTGCGGAGGGCCAGCAAGGCTGCTGGCTTGTACATTCCGCGGCTGATCATCAGCGAAACGAAGAGGGCGGAGACAAGCGCGGCCGAACCGAAATACTGGACGATATCACCCGGCGTGCCGTAAGCCTGAATATGATAGATCACTCCAGCGAGCGTGCTCGCCGAAAAAATGACAGCAACATCAGCCGCAATGGAAATGAACTCGATAGAATCGTAACGGATGGGCCATTTTTGCGCCGAAACCGACTGCTCCGTCAGTTCGCTAACAACAGCACTATCAACTACGTTTATGTCACGCTTTACAAAATTCATTTGGTGGGTCCTCGGGAAGGGGACCGGCTCCGATTTATTTAATAAAATTAAATATGCCAGCGGCATTTAATTTAGCAAGAGAATAATATTTAATGATTTTGAGGTATGTCGCTGGATTAAATTCCCGTTAACCTTTGGCCGCCTAAGCTGCGCCTGTCGCAGTTCCATTTTTGGCTGGGCGCTTTGCCATTTCTTGTCGCCATACATCTTCTGGCCGGGTTTTTGACGGGGTCCATCTTCCGCGTCAGAGCCTTGTTGGGCCTGGTAATCATCGTTCTGATCGAGTGCGTTGCCGCCGCGGCCATATCCGGCGTTCAGGCCGGGTTGTGGTCGTTGACGAGTTTGGTGGCTATCCAGATGGGATATCTTGGCGGGGTCTACGCTCGCAGCGTTCTTGAGAAGGTCGGCCTTCTCAGCGAACCGGAGACCCAGGTCAGGCGCACCCGGTAGCCACAACGACGGCCGCTTGCTGATTGATACCGGCAGCTAAAGGAACATCAAGCGCCCGTTGAGGGGAGTCATCGCAAGCCGGCGCGTATGACCGCGAGATAGACTGGGTCGATCTCCGAAATCGTGTGGTCGAGGAACGCCTTGCCTTCGACGGAGCTCGCTCTATAGGCGGTCGCAAGAGCTGGCTTGAGCGCAGGCGATTTGGTGACAATCACGCGGATGTCGCGTCTGATCATGTCTTGAATCTCGGGGTCTTGTATAGCACGGGGGCGAAGCGACGCCTTGATGCGGAGCGGAAACAGCGAGAGTTCACTTGGCGCTGTAAAGTATGACATTTTGAGCAAGGCGTTCGGTTGGTACTCCTGCCAGTTGTACCGATCGGCCATCGCAGCGAGCATCAGCCAGACGTCTCCGCGATGCGGCGAATACCTCAGCGCACGCTCAATATCCATCTTGCACTCTTTGCGGGCGTTCTCGTTGACCTCTGATGCAGTCGTCGGCTCTTTCCAAAGCAGATCCGAATGGGTAAATGCGGTTTCAGCCCACAAATCTCCCCGGAACATTGCGAGTGCTGCTGCTCGTCGTGCACCTTCATGCTCGTGATTGGCGATGCGGCTTGCCTGCGGATCGACCGGGAGATGGATGCGGTGCTGGTGATAATATTCAGCCAGAATGATCCAGGTTGCTTGCACGGCCAAGATGGAGGCGAACGCAAGTAGTCCAATGCGGAGTCCTCTATCCGCTTGGCTTCCCCGCATCTCCGAAGGGATTTTCACGCCCGAGGTTGCTTGATCCGAGTTGCTCCAGCTCTTGCTTTGCGCAAGGGCCAATCCGCAAACTACACTGATGAAAAGAGGTGTGACCAGGCCGAACGCGCCTGCGCTTGCGAACGAGGAGATAAGAATGGCAACGATGCAGCCGGCGCCAGCGCCGGCATAGAAGTAGTCGCGCCCGCGCGTCAGCGCGCGTTTGAAGAGCATCCATGCGCTGATCAATGCCAGAATAACGAGAGCCCAAAGAAATGGTCGACCCATCTCTACCGCGATTGCAGCAGCGGCAGTGGGCGCCGCATATGAATCTGCGTCCTTGGCATCGCGATATATCGGGGAAAGGACTCTAAAGGTGCCAGCGCCGGTTCCGGCCCATCTTGCATCAGCCAGAATCCGTTCGGCGGTCGGGGTCTGGGATGGGCCTGCGAGCGCAAGTGTTAGATCGGCATCCCTGGCTATCGGGTTAGCAGCAAAAAATCCGATCAGGCCAACGATGGCGGCCGCGACGATCCCCGATCGTCCCCACGGTCCAAGCCGCAATCGGCGGATCGCAGTCACGCTTATCAAGACGCCGCCGCCGCAAGCGGCGGCGAGAAGCAACGCGGAGTCCGGGGCGGTCATGATCGCTAGCAGACAGATCGCGAAGCTTGCTATCGAAAATGCAATTGCGTAGGCCGGTTGGCCGCTGGATTTCCGGCTCCTTACACGCTGCATTTCGTTGCTCTCGTAGGCCCGGATTGCCGTCGCGCACGACAGGATTGCGCCGATTACGGCGATGGTCGCCATTTGCGCGCGTTCGGCAATGAGGTCGAAACCGCTGGCGGGGAAGTAGCTCAAGCCAATCAAACCTGCGGCTATCAAGACCGCGGCCGTTGTCAGCAAAAAAAGAATGACTTCTGCGCGTTGCCGATCGAGCGCCGTTGCCGTGGTCACGACTGCAATGGCCAGCATCAGAGAGTACCGTGCGATGCAAAGCAGGGTGGCACCGATGTCCAGACTGACGGTGCCGAGAAACGGCTTTCCCAAAGCTGCCGATGCACTCATCCAGGCAGGGTGGGCTAGCCATTGGCTTGCAACCGGAACGACTTGAAACAACATCCAAACGCAGGGAAGCAACAAGAAGGGGGTTATCGGCTTCAAGAGCGTCGTGAGCCTGTGGGCATCACCCTTGTGTAAGGCAAGGGCGACCAGTGCGATTGCCGTGGCGGCGATCGCCAGAACAAAACCCTCCAGGAAGAGGCTGCCAACGATCGCGAGCACTGGGGTGATCACGATCAGCGAGATCAGAATTGTGAAGACAGCTATCACTGGCATCACCGCTATCATTGGCGGAATAGCAGCATGCCGAAAAAATCGAACTCCCACAAGTCACAGTCGGCGGCGACTTTTGACGTTTGAAATGGGCAAGTCGTCAGCTTGTTGGGAAATCAAGTCGCCAGACGTGAGATTCATGGCCACCCAGCGGGGTGGCGCATCCGAAGCCCTCAAGGATTGACGGGTGTCGGCGGATTGATGATCGTTGTTGGAGCAACCCCCCTGATCGCCGCCTTCAACGCATAGGCATTCGTTGCGTAGATGATCGGGTCGTTGGCGGTGGCCATAATCGTTCTCAGGAAATTCAGGAACTTCGTCGTTTCCACCGAAGCGGAATTCGACGTGTAGATCACGTCCTTGTTCCGAATGTCGAATGTCTGAGCCAGGAAGTATCCAGAAGGATCCCGGAAGTTCACGTTGTAAATGATCGGAATAATCGGGCCCTGAAATTTCGAGCAATCAACCCCAAGTCGCTCGGCGACCTCCCGCGTTTCACCGCGATAGAGAAATACTGAGGCCGGATCGGCAAGCGAATCGCTGAGGCCGCCATGTTTTCCGACGGCTTCTGCGAATGAAATCCGCCACGCATCGAACTTGTATTGTCCCTGCGTCCCGGCGGCGCCGAACGCGACGAAGGTCTGCGGCTGACTGTAAAGATAGATCGTATCGTTGGGAAGAACGAAGATATTGTTCGACGGCTCATAGACCAGCGCGCCGAATGGGACGCTTGCGCGGTGTCCCGCGCGTTCAAGTGTTACCCATGTGTCATAACCTTGCGTGCTGGGGCCGCCCGCTCGCGTGATTACATCCAGAACGCGTTCGCCTGAGGCGCTTGCAGGGAAACGCCCGGCGGAACGAACATCGCCCAGCACGCTGATCAGCGACGTCCGCTGATCGACAAGCGACACCACCGCCTGAGGCTCGATGGCGCGGTTGCTAAGGGCTGCGACGATCGCCTGCTGAACCTCGACGGGTGTCTTGTCCTTTGCGCGAATGGCCCCCGCGTAGGGCACTGAGATATTGCCGTTGTTATCGACCGCCTGGTTAGGAATCGTAACAAAATTACCCGGACGAACGCCGGCTTCGACGGGAATGAACAGGCCGCCCGCGGCAGCCTCAAAAATCGTCACGCTGACCGTATCGCCGATCCCGAAGCGAAATGCCTTGGGAGGAGTTCGGTTTGCGAATGCGCTGGACAGCCTTGGCGTAAATTGACCCAGAACCCGAACAACCTCCGGCGACAGCTTCACAAGCGCATAGGGAAGGCTTTCAGGCTCGCCCGCCTGGGACATGCGGATGTCCATGCTCTGCGGGCCGCTGGTGGGCATAATTGTGCAACCGCCGCAAGAAAGCGCGGCGACAACCATGCTGATCTTTCTGATTCTAGCCCACCGAGGCTTCGTGCCGGACAGAGTCAAATCCCCTGCGTTAGCGGTACCCAGCAACAGCTTGGCATTCCAGACCGATTCAGGCCAGTGCTTCATGGCCATCGCGGAGCGAGAAACCAAACCTTGTTGCCTGTCTGCCACACCCAGCTTGGACCGAATTTACTAATTAATTCGGGAGATTGGTGCGCCGGCCTCTGATTTAATGAGGACAATAACGCCGGTTACGCTGTGTAGCCGTACCGGGCAAAGTGCTTATTGCTGTAATAATCGTTGTGATAATTGTCGTAACGCCTCATGGCCTGCATGTCCGTCTTGTTGAGCACGGCGCCGATGAGGGCGGTATGCAGACTTGGGGCGGTATGGAGAGCGTGCTGCACGACATCTGTCTTCGTGCGTCCCCATTCAATTACCAAAACGAGGGAATCGATCAGCGGCGCTGTCGCTCGCACGTCAATAATCGGAGCCAGTGGTGGAAGATCGACCACGACATAATCGTAGGTCGCCCGCAGGTGATCGAACAACTGTTTGGTGGTTGCGGCCGAGAGCATCTCGCTGGTGTGGAATAGCGGCTGCTTTTTAACCGTCGGCAGGAAGGCGAGGTTCGTCTTGGGATCCTTGCAGATTGCTTGATCCAGCGGGCATTTGCCGGAAATCACCTCAATGAGCCCGACGCTTGCGTGAGGGGCTAGGCTGCGGGACAGCGACGGGTTTCTGAGATCGCAGTCGACGACGATAACGCGCGCGCCCGCATGGGCCATGAGTTGGGCCAAAGCGGCAGCGATCGTCGATTTGCCCTCATTCGGGAGTGAGGAAGTGATGCCAACGACCTTGTTGGATGAATTTGTCACATTCAGATCGATTGCCAGCTTGATCGAGCGAATTGACTCGGCAAAGCGGGATAACGGCATTTCGGACGCGGCCCAATACACCCCGGAATGGCGCACGATCATTCCCTGGTCAGATGCCCTGTCAGCGGGTTCACGTCGACTCTGCAATTGCTTGGGTTCGACATCCTTCAAGAGCGGCACCAGGGAAATGCAAGGCATATGCAACGTTGCCTCGACTTGTGCACTGGTGCGGAAAACCCGATCCAGCATGTCGCGAAGGAGCGCCAGCCCTGTTCCCAGAGCCAGGCCGCCGAGGAAACCAAATGCGAGAATGAGGGTCGTCTTGGGTTTGCTTTTAATTTCTGGTGGCGATGCGGGTGAAATTACTCGCGCTTCGGTAATGGGGAAGGACTCTTGCTGAACCGCCCCCATGTAACGCTGCAGAAAGCTCTCATAGAGGCTACGATAGCCTTTGGCGCTCGTCTCGAGCTCTCGCATGGTCGCTTCAGCTGAATTTGTCGTCCGGGATTGCGTTACTGCCTGCGTAAGCTGCTTTTCAATTTCCTCCTGCCGTTGCTTTGCCACCTCGTAGTCGCTCCTGGCGGTTTCGGAGAGCCGGCGCACCTCATCCAGAATGGACGTACGCAGATCCCGCATTCTGGTACGCAGGTTCACGACCGCCAGGTGATTGTGGCCGAAGCGGGCAGACCAGTCTGTCTCGCGTCTTGAAAGTTCCAGATATTGTTGTCGCAGATTGTTGATGATGGGGCTGCTCAATGCATCCGAAACTGAGGCATCAAGGCTGGCATTTGCGTTATTTGCTTCGTTCTGGCGAAGAATAATCTGAAATCTGTCCAGACGTGCCAGTGCGTCAGATGTCTGTGCGCGTGCGGCGACCAAGCGGCCATTCAGATCAGTCACCTGCTGTTCGTCCATCAGCCGTCCGCCAGCAGCTACGATGTTGTTCTGGACCTTGAAGGCATTGACGGCGCGTTCAGCCGTCAGCGCCTGTTGTCCCAATTCGCGTAGTCTATCCTGGAGCCAGGACGTGGCGGTGCGATTGGCCTCGAATTTGGCGTTAAGTTGATCGGCAATGTAGGTATTTGCGATTGCGTTGGCGACCTGGGCCGCGTGCTGAGGATTTCTGGAACTATAACTGATCTCGATTACATTGCTCACGCCGACCCGGAAGACCTTCAGGTTGCCCTGAAATGCAGCGACGAGGCCGTCCTTTGCTTCGGCGCTTGTTTTGTCGTGGCGCTTAGCCGGTTCAGCACCGGACGAGCCCCTGAAGATGCTGAGCAGCTTCTGCAGTGGTCGAACCGATGCATTGAAGTCGGGATCATCCGCAAGATTGATTTGATTGATCACGGAGGTCGCAATGGCCTTCGACTTAATGATTTCGATCTGGCTTTCCAGTTGAGCAACGTCGAGCGGGGATTCCGCCAGCATGGACTGTTGCTGAACGAACTGAGCCTTCGCACCTCCAAAGAGAACCTTGACCTGCGCTGTGTAGGTTGGCGGCGTTACACGCAGATAAATCAGACTGATGACGACCGCGAGTGCGGTGACAAACAGGATGAGTACATATTGTCTGCGTAAAAAACCCTGTGCGAAATTTATGAGATCGCCCGGGCCGCCTTGCCCCTCGCGGTCGCCCGCCAGCTCATTCTCTAGTGCGACGCGCGATCTTTCGCTTTGAAGCATTTGAAGCATCTAGGATGGTCCATTACCGCTGAGCTTCCGGCTGGCGGAGCGATTTTAATACTATCACGAGAGCGATCATTGCATTTAATCGAATTATATCCAATAATATAAATAAGCGATAGTGGAATTAATATTGTTTAAATTAACCATCGCAAGATTCGGCTGTGTTTTCGAGTGCGTGCGCGAGGCCTGACATGCAATTAAATGTTCGCCCGCTGCCGATCGCCGACGTGAAGCTGATAATGACTTCGCGAATGGCAGATGCCCGTGGCTACTTCTGCGAGGCTTATGTGCGATCGGACTTTGCCGCTCACGGTCTCGATCACGACTTCATGCAGGACAACGAATCGAGTTCCGATCGGGTCGGAACCGTGCGCGGTCTTCATTATCAAAAGCCGCCCTTTGCCCAAGCCAAGCTCGTTCGCGTGCTTCGCGGCAAGATCATTGATGTCGTGGTCGACATTCGGCCTTCATCGCCAAGCTTTGGAAAGCATCTGTCGGTTGAACTGAGCGCAACCGGTGGCGAGCAGCTTTTCGTGCCGCGCGGCTTCGCGCATGGCTTCTGCACCTTGGAGCCGAATACGGCCGTCCTCTACAAGGTCGATGCGGCCTATTCGCCGACGCACGACCACGGAATAAATTGGGCTGATCCTGGGCTGGCGATCAAATGGCCGGTTGCGCCCGAGGATGCGATCCTTTCGGACAAGGATCGGAAACTGCCCATGCTTCGCGATCTCTCTCCTGTGTTCGACTAACCCGACGGAGCATTTCGAATGCGCGTTATGGTGACCGGCGGATCAGGGTTCATAGGGTCGGCGGTGTGCCGTCGCTTGCTCCGTGTCCATGGCATGGCCGTTGTCAATGTCGACAAGCTGACATATGCGGCTAATCCGCGTTCGCTCGATGCCGTCTCCAGCGATCCGAACTATGCGTTCGAACGGGCGGACGTTTGCGACCGTGCCGTCCTCGATGCGATATTTTCCAAGTATAGTCCTATGGCGGTGGTGCATCTTGCAGCCGAAAGCCACGTCGATCGCTCGATCACCGGTGCGGCGGCTTTCATTAACACGAACGTCGTTGGAACATATCAACTGCTCGAGGCCGCGCGCCACTACTACGGTCGGCTAGCGCCGGATCGCCGCACCCAGTTTCGATTTGTGCACGTTTCCACGGATGAAGTTTATGGCTCGCTAGGAGGGGAGGGCCGATTTTTCGAAGACACGCCCTACCAGCCGAGTTCGCCGTATTCGGCCAGCAAGGCCGCCTCCGATCACCTCGCGCATGCATGGTTCAGGACCTACGGTCTTCCGGTGATGGTTTCGAACTGCTCCAATAATTACGGGCCTTATCAATTCCCGGAAAAGCTGATCCCGCTGGTTATCCTCAATGCGATCGAGGGCAAGCCGCTGCCGGTTTATGGGCAGGGGTCAAATGTTCGCGACTGGCTCTACGTCGACGATCATGCCGAAGGGCTCATCGCGCTTTTGCGGCGAGGGCGACCCGGAGAGAAGTATAATTTTGGCGGCGATTGCGAGCGAACCAATCTCTCTGTCGTAGAACTGATCTGCGATATTTTGGACCGCATCGTCCCCCGGCCGGACTTGAGACGATCACTGATCCGGTTTGTGACGGACCGACCGGGACACGATCAGCGCTATGCGATCGATGCATCCAAAGCGCACCGTGAGCTGGGATGGGCGCCGCAGAAAACCTTCGAAGATGGCATCAAACGAACCATCGATTGGTATCTCGAAAACCGTGCGTGGTGGGAACCTTCGCGCGCGAAGGTATACAAGGGAGAGCGCCTTGGCCTCGCGGAAGCCTAGTACTGCAGCAGTTGCCGACAGGTCCATTCTCGTCGCCGGGAAGAGTGGGCAACTGGCTCGCTGCCTGAGAGATGCGGCCACACAACGCAATGTTTGGCTGGCGACCGTTGGCCGCCCCGATCTTGATCTGGAAAGCAGCGCAGGCATCGATGACCTGGTTGCCGCAATTGCACCAACGGCAATTATCAATGCCGCTGCTTACACGGCAGTCGACCGAGCTGAGGCAGAGCCGGAATCCGCGTCCATGATCAATCGCGACGGCGCAGCTCGCCTTGCTTCTGCTGCGAAAAGGCGAGCAATCCCGTTCGTTCACATCTCGACCGACTACGTTTTCAGTGGCGACAAGCTATCGCCCTATCAAGAAGCAGATATCCCAGCGCCGCTGAATGCCTATGGCCGATCAAAGCGCGAAGGTGAAATCGCGGTGCTTGATGCATATCCGCGCGCGGTGGTGATACGGACTTCATGGCTTTACAGCCCGTACGGACACAATTTCGTGCGGACCATGCTTCGATTGTCCACCACGCGGACGAGTGTTCGGGTCGTCAATGATCAGCGGGGCACGCCGACGTCAGCGTCGGATCTGGCGAACGGTCTGCTGGATATTGTCCAGCAGCTCGATGTGGATCGTGGCGGCGATACAGCCGGCATCTATCACCTGGCCGGTCAGGGCGAGACCACATGGTATGGCTTTGCGGAGGCAATCTTCGCGAATCTTGCCCGTCGCGGTCAGCCTGTGCCCAGGCTTCAGGACATCACAACCGACGAATATCCGACCCCAGCCAGGCGCCCGCAAAATTCCTGCCTCGATTCCGGCAACGCAGGACGCGTCTTTGGTGTTCGCCTTGCGCCCTGGCAGGCCTCGCTCGAAAGATGCCTTGATCACCTCGCAATGCAAATGGAATCGCCCGCATGCTGAAGGGAATTGTTCTAGCGGGTGGCAGTGGAACGAGGCTTTATCCGATCACGCGTAGCGTAAGTAAGCAGTTGCTGCCGGTCTACGACAAGCCGATGATTTACTACCCGCTGTCGACCCTCATGCTTGCCGGCATTCGCAAGATTCTCATCATCACCACGCCGGAGGATCGCCACCAGTTCGAACGGTTGCTCGGCGACGGAAGTCAGTGGGGTCTTCGCCTTTGTTATGCCGAGCAATCAAAGCCGGCCGGACTGGCGGAGGCATTCATTATAGGAGCTGACTTCATTGGACGTGATCGCGTCGCGATGGTGCTTGGGGACAACATTTTCTTCGGCAGCGGGCTGGCCCGGATGTTGACCACAGCCGCCAAGCGGCAATCGGGCGCTACGGTCTTCGCTTATCACGTCCGCGACCCCGCGCGGTATGGTGTCGTGAACTTTGATGAAAATGGCAACCCGGTCGACATTGAAGAGAAGCCTGCGAATCCCCGTTCGAACTGGGCCGTGACCGGCCTTTATTTTTTCGACAACGACGTCGTGCGCTATGCGTCCGAGGTCAAACCGTCAGGGCGGGGCGAACTGGAGATCACGGATGTGCAATCACGCTATCTGGCGGCGGGGACGCTGCAGGTCGAACGCATGGGGCGCGGGTTCGCATGGCTCGACACCGGAACTTTCGAATCCCTCATTGATGCGGCGAGCTTCGTGCAAACGCTTGAAACCAGACAAGGCATGAAGGTCGCGTGCCTTGAGGAGATCGCATTCCGGCAAGGGTTCATCGATCGCGACCAGCTGATGAATCTGGCAAAGCCATTGGAGAAAAGCGGCTATGGCCGCTATTTAATTGATCTTGCAGAGTCTATTTGAAATGCAAGCAGGGTTTAACTGCCTAAATTTCAATATTCGGCACCGGCCGTCGTTTTCTCCTGCCTCCGGTGTAATCACCTTGTTGGTGCGGCATTCGGCGGCCTTCATTACAACTGGCTTTTCTTGCTATGAAGTGCATCCTTGACGAACATCGGCCGGATACCGAGAGTCGGACGAATGTGATGCACTCAAGCAAGCAGCCATCTCTCAATTCACCACTGGTGGATTTTGCTCTGAGCGGTCTTCAGAGATGCTGGATGCCAGAACATGGCCGATGGTCGCACATCTATCATCTGGATGGTCGCCCTCAACCAAATGAGTCCGTCCCCCACAGTGATGTATTCTACACCCTCAATGTGCTGCTCGGTCTCTCGCGACTGAAGGGCATCCCCGAGACTGTCGATGCACCGGCAATTTTCCAGCGGAACGTACTTCAACTAACGGGATTGCCCGTCCCCGTATACGCATACGGGATGGCGCTATGGACGGCAGCAGAACTGAAACTGGATATTCCCGCTGACGTTGCGCGGCACATCGAGTTATTGCTCTCGGACAAGAGAAATTGGAAAAATTTTAGAGCGCAGGATCTCGGGATGCTTCTGTCCGGAATCATCGCTCAGGCCAAGGCAGGTCATGAGCGATGGCTTCGACATGCGAACGCGCTCTTTGAATTCCTCGCCGAAAAATTCCACAGTCAATCCGGACTTTTTTTGATACCCCGTCGGGGTTGCGTCGGCGATTTGCATCCTTCGCGAGCCAAACATATCTGACGCTTGCCTGTTATCAGTATGGCGAGTTTTATGGAGATCTCGGCGCAATCCGCATGGCTGTGGAGTGCACACGCAAGCTGATCAGATTGCAGGGGCCGCAAGGCGAGTGGCCCTGGTTCTTTGATGCGGAGCAGGGGCGGGTGCTTGATTTTTATGAAGTCTACTCCGTCCACCAGTATGGTATGGCACCCGCGTTCCTCGAGTGCGCGGAGCGTCATGATGTTCGTGAGGCGCGCGACGCCCTTATCAAGGGTTTTAACTGGGTGCTCGGCCGCAACCAGTTGCGGAAGCCGACGTTGTTGCCTGAGCTGCAACTATCCATTCGCTCGCATATTCGGAAAGGCGAACATCACACCAATAGACGGCGCATGTTGCGCGCCATTCAGAACGTCTGTTTGCCGCGAGTGGCGGGCTTGATCGATCCCGGCAATGTAGGGCTTCGTCTCGAATGCCGAAGTTACGAACTTGGTTGGATCCTTTGGTCTTTTGGCTGCCGATCCGATCTTTCTGAATTGACGCACAATCAGATATTTGTAGGCTCTGCATCCCAGGGCTGACAGTCAGGCTGGTTCGGCCGTGCGCTAGACCGATGTGTCACGATTCCAGACAATCGTTTGGCTTTCACCCATTAGACTGAGCATTTTTCGCGCGCGGTGAGTGCGGATCGCTACGAGGACCAAAATCGCCTTAATACGGGCGGTGGCGCCATGGATCCGATTGCTGCTAAAAACCTTCATGAAATCGAGGGTTGGCGAAGCCAGAACCGCCAGGGCGCGAGCGATCCATCGAATCTGCCATCCAGGTTTCTCTCGCGCTTTATTGAGGGCGTGCTGTATCTGACGGTCCCATTTCACACATAGCTCGTGCAATGTTCGGCGAGGTGGATGAAAGACGATCATCTCGGGGACGTATCGGAACTTGAATCCCGCACGACAGGCGCGCTGCCCCCAATCGACATCCTCCGCGACGTTGATATCGGCAAACGGGCCAATCTTTGCAAAATCAGAGCGCCTCACGACAAGGTTGCCTGTGCCGGAAAAGCCGTGCTGTTCAATGTACAGCTTGAAACGATATGCAAAGACGACTTCGTAGGCTTCGATTGCCGTTACGCGGCTTCCGTCGTCGTGCCAAATACGAACGTCACCCCCGAGAATAGTTCCATTTGGCGGTGATGGCAGAGCTTGCAAAGCACTTCGGAGCCAGTCGGCGTGCGCGCGACAGTCGGCATCGATAAACGCAAGAACTTCGCCTTTGGCATCCTGAATTCCTGCATTGCGCGCCGGACCAGGACCGGGCCGCGATTCATACAG
The DNA here is from genome assembly GCF_000308295.2 of Afipia birgiae 34632. GTDB lineage: Bacteria > Pseudomonadota > Alphaproteobacteria > Rhizobiales > Xanthobacteraceae > Afipia > Afipia birgiae. The sequence goes on along the minus strand of NZ_HG326654.1, from coordinate 10,711 downwards.
CAAGCGTGCGCCGGGGTGACGCGCAACGATAGCACTTGGTGGAACGGTCGAGCCGTTATCAATCACAATGATTTCGTAGAGCGCATGATCCAGATGCTGTGCGTCGAGGCTGGAAAGGCAGGCCTCAAGCTCTGCAGCTTGATTGAGGTGAGGAATGATGACGGAAAGGAGCGACATATTTAACTTAAATCCATGGCGGGCCTCCTATGCCAGGCCGCTGAATTTGGCTGGGTAAGCCGCGGAGCCGCCCGACATTGCCCAGAGACTGAAACAGCTGGCAGAAATGGTGTGGTGCCGAGCTCCCTTCCAATCCTGTACCAAAAGGTGATTTTGATGCAGCGTTTTAAATAATAGAATTAAATCAAGATTTCTTGTAATTAAATATTTCGTGTTATATTGTGTCAGTTAATAACGACGAGGTCCAGAGTAGCGCGGTTTTTGTGGTCTGTATTAATTATTAATTTGCTCGTGCTTTTGAGGCGAGAAAATGCGGGAGAGTTTTCTAGGTTGCCCCATTGATATTCTCACGATGGCTGAGACCGTCGACCTTGCACGCGAGGCCATGCGTAATCGCAGCAGGTTGCAGCATGTCGCGCTAAATGTAGCCAAGCTCGTCAACACGCGCCGGGATCCTGTTCTGTCAAGCGATGTCGCCAGCAGCGATGTGGTGGGGATTGACGGGATGGGGATTGTCTGGGCTGCACGACTTGTCGGCCTGCCTGTGAAGGAACGAGTAGCCGGGATCGATCTGCTGATCGGGCTTCTTGCGGTGTGCGCCAAAGAGGGCTTCAAGCCGTACTTTCTTGGTGCGACACGTGAGACGCTACAGCGGTCAGCAGCGCAGCTGCATCAGCAGTATCCGGATCTCCGTTTTGCCGGGCTAAGAGACGGCTATTTTTCGCCGGAACAGGAGGCTGAGGTCGTCAGCGACATCCGGAACAGCGCTGCGGATTGCCTGTTTATCGGCATGCCTACACCTCGCAAGGAGCGCTTCCTTGCGGCACACCGTGACGATTTGAAAGTTCCGTTTATCATGGGAGTAGGTGGCTCCTTCGATGTTCTCGCCGGCCAGATCGCGCGCGCGCCAGTTCGCATGCAGGCGCTGGGGCTGGAATGGCTATATCGCGTCTATCAGGAGCCAGGGCGGATGTGGTGGCGATATGCGCGAACAAACACGCTGTTCGCCGCGATATTGTTGCGCGCGCTCGTTCAGCAACAGGTTCAGGTCATGCTCGGGCAGCGCAGTGCGCACTCGAACTCTACCCGACTACGGGGGTAGGGATGAGACACTTCTTCGTTGTGTTGGGGACGCGCCCGGAAGCGATCAAGCTCTTCCCGGTCATCAACCGCCTGAAGGCCGAAGAGGGCGCGATCGTAACCGTGTGCGCGACGGCGCAGCATCGCCATATGCTCGATCAGGTTCTCAAGTTAACGCACATTGTGCCCGACGTTGACCTCAACGTTATGACGGTCAATCAATCGCTGGATCGGCTTACGGCACGGTTGCTGGAAGGAATTGGTGACGTTCTCGACAAGATGCGCCCGAGCCGGGTCATTGTTCAGGGCGACACGACGACCGCGATGGCGGGAGCTCTTGCCTGCTACTATCGCCGGATTCCGGTGTCGCATGTTGAAGCGGGGCTAAGGAGCGGCGATATCTACGCGCCCTGGCCCGAGGAAGTGAATCGCAAGATTGTCGCAACAATTGCCGATCAGCACTTCGCGCCAACTGAGCGAGCTGCACAGGCGCTCCGGCGTGAGAATGTGCCGAAGGAGCGCATTCATGTCACCGGAAACACCGTCGTTGATGCGTTGCTGGCCGCCAAATCCATTGTCGAATCCGACCCGCATCTGGCATCGCGCTGGAACAGCATCAGGTTAAAGCATGGAAATCGGCGCATCATTCTGGTGACATGCCATCGCCGCGAAAATTTCGGATCCGGGTTACTCAACATTGTTGACGCGATACTGGAAATTCTCCGTCGGGAAGACGTCGCAGTTGTTCTTCCCGTTCATCCCAATCCGAACGTCCATGATGTGCTGTCGGCTCGCCTTTCCGATCACCCCCGCGTTGAACTGATATCCCCTCAGGAATACACGGATTTCGTCAGCCTGCTGTCGCTTTCCTATCTTGTGCTGACGGACTCCGGCGGTGTTCAGGAGGAGGCGCCGACGCTTGGCAAGCCCGTTCTTGTGATGCGCGATACCACGGAAAGGCCTGAAGGCGTTGAAGCGGGCACTGCCCGCCTTGTCGGGGCAAACACCGGCAGAATCGTTGATGAGACAGCCCGATTGCTCGACGACGACGACCACTATCTGGCGATGTCCCATGCCCACAACCCTTTCGGAGACGGTCACGCGAGCGAACGTATCGTGAGGGCAGTTCTCAATGCCTGAGTTTCAGAAGGTGGTGGTCATCGGTTTGGGATACATCGGCCTGCCTACCGCGGCGCTTATTGCCAGCCGCGGCATGCAGGTTGTTGGCGTCGATACAAACCCGGATATCGTCAAGACGGTTGCGTCCGGTGCCATCCACATTGCCGAACCGGATCTCGATGGCCTGGTGCAAAAAGTTGTATCCAACGGTTCGCTGATCGTCACGATGGAGCCTGAGAAGGCAGACGTGTTTATGATCGCGGTGCCGACCCCGATCGATTCCGCGAACCGGCCGGATTTGAGCTGCGTGATGGCTGCGGTCGAACGTATCGCCGATCTCCTTGCCCCCGGAAATCTGATCATTCTTGAGTCGACATCGCCGGTTGGTACAACGGAAAGAATAGCAAAGAAGATCATGGAGCGGCGTCCGGATCTAAGCGTTGGGCCACCTAATGGCGGCGCGTCGATCTCGGTCACCTATTGTCCGGAGCGGGTGCTGCCAGGGCGCATTCTCTCCGAATTGGTCAACAACGACCGCTGCATCGGTGGCATCACCACGATGTGCGCCAGGCGCGCCCAGCGCTTCTACAAGATGTTTGTCCGCGGAGCATGTGTGGCGACGACAGCCCGAGCCGCCGAGTTGGTGAAGCTGACCGAAAACGCATATCGCGACACCAACATCGCGTTTGCAAACGAGCTTTCCATCATCTGCGATCATTATGAAATCAACGTGTGGGAGGTCATCGATCTCGCCAACCGCCATCCGCGTGTAAACGTGTTACGACCAGGGCCCGGCGTCGGAGGCCATTGCATCGCTGTCGACCCGTGGTTCATCATCGATGCTGTGCCGGATCTCGCGAGAGTCATGAAAACCAGCCGCGAGGTGAACAATCGCAAGACAGCGCTGATCGTCGAGCGCGCTATCGCACTGATCGATGATCATCCTTATGCAAATGTTGCCTGTTGCGGTCTCGCGTTTAAAGCGAACGTCGATGACTTGCGAGAAAGTCCTGCGCTGGAAATCGCGCTGCACCTTGCGGAAAAATATGGATCGCGCATCAAGATTGTTGAGCCGAATATACGCCAACTTCCGTCTGAACTGGAAAGACACGGCGCGGAGATGATGAGCATCGATCAGGCCCTTCATGCCTGCGAAATAGCGATTCTCCTTGTCGACCACGACGAATTCAAAATGACGCCATTGGCGGAGCGCCGTCACCTCGATGTGATAGATACGCGCGGCATTTGGCAAGACATGCCGGTTCGAACATGAGGTTCGACGGGACTATATCTACCGGTTCCGGCGGCGGCTTTCCGGCTTTGCCGGCAACATAGTGAGCTATAATATAATCCATGTACCGGGCCGATTTTGCGTTGATGTTTAGGTCACACTCGCCAATGTCGTTTGGGGAGATTCTCCGCAGACCACCGATCCAGGCGGCCCACGCGTGTGACCATCTAACGGGAGAGTATTCATGCGCGTTCTTGTGACAGGGCACCTCGGTTACATTGGCACCGTTCTTGTGCCGATGCTGGTTCGGGCAGGTCACAAGGTGACCGGGCTTGATAGTGATTTGTATTCCCGCTGCACATATGCAGCTGGTGGAAAAGTCAGCGAGGTTGCTGCAATCCGCAAGGACGTGCGCGACGTGAGGGTAGGTGACTTTGCTGGATTCGATGCGGTTCTGCATCTGGCGGCTCTATCGAACGATCCGCTCGGTGATCTTAAACCGGGCCTCACCGATGAGATCAATCACCTAGCTAGCGTGCGGATCGCCGAACTGGCCAAGCTAGCGGGTGTCCGTCGGTTTGTATTTGCCTCATCTTGCAGCAATTACGGACAGGCTGGCGAGGGCATGATTGATGAAACCGGTGCGCTTAACCCCGTAACAGCCTACGGCGAGTCGAAGGTGATGTCCGAGCGTGATATAGCGCGCCTGGCTGACGACAATTTTTGTCCGGTCTATTTGCGACCGGCAACAGCCTATGGATTGTCGCCGCGATTGCGATTCGACATTGTTCTGAACAATCTTGTCGCCTGGGCCATCACGACAGGGAAGATCCATCTGAAGTCAGACGGCACGCCATGGCGCCCGATCGTGCATATCGAGGATATTTCCAGCGCGTTCATTGCTGCGCTTGAGGCGCCTGCCGATCAAGTATTCAATGAAGCCTTCAACGTCGGTCAGACGGCACACAACTATCGCATTCGAGATTTGGCAGAAATCGTCGCTGGTGTTGTGCCAAAATGCACCATCGAATTCGCAGACGACGCCGGCCCAGACAAGCGATCGTATCGCGTGAGCTTCGAGAAAATCCGCCGCAAATTGCCTGAGTTCAAGCCGCAGTGGGACGCTCGTAAGGGCGCTGAACAGCTTTATCTGGCCTATCGCTCGTCGGGCCTCACGTTGGAAGAATTCGAGGGACCGAGATATCAACGTATCGGCCATATAAAAAAGCTGTTGGCGGAAGGAATTCTGGACCCCGAATTGCGACATTCCCAGCCCCAACTCCAAGCGATGTCATGAATGTGAAATGGGATCTTCGCGATCGGGTGGTGACGGAGGATATCGGCGAGGCGATATTTGCCTTTGCTTCCCAGATATATCCAATTTGCCGCAGCATCACTGGTCAGGGCGTACGGCAGACGTTGCATGCGATTGGTGCGCACATCGATCTAAAGATTCACGAGGTTCCGACGGGGACAGCCGTCTTCGATTGGTTCATCCCGCGAGAGTGGAATATTCGTGAAGCGTACATCAAGAACAGAAGTGGCGAGAAGATCGTCGACTTCGCTCAATCAAATCTGCACGTGATGAGTTATAGTGTACCGGTGCGACAGCATATGTCGCTGGCCCAACTCAAGAAGCACGTCTACACGCTGCCCGACCAGCCCGATCTGATTCCGTATCGAACATCTTATTATGCTGAGAATTGGGCGTTCTGCCTGCCTCATCGCCTGCTCGAAAGCCTCCGGGACGAAACCTATGAAGTGGTCATCGACTCGAGCCTTGCGGACGGGTACCTAACGTATGGCGAGTATCTGCACAAAGGTGAAACCGAGGAAGAGTTTCTGCTCTCGGCTCACGTCTGCCACCCCTCGCTTGCTAACGATAACTGTTCGGGCGTGGCGCTGCTGACGCACCTTGCGAAGCGAATGGCTGGCGTGCAGACGCGGTACAGCTATCGCTTTTTGTTTGCACCCGGCACGATCGGCGCGATCACATGGCTGGCCCAAAATGAGCATCGCAGTCAGCGCATCAAGTATGGACTTGTCGTTTCCATGGTTGGCGATTGTGGCGGCCCGACTTATAAGAAAAGCCGACGCGGCGATACCAAGGTCGATCGGGCGATGGTCCATACCCTCCGCCATTCGGGGTTAGCACCATCGATCCTCGATTTTACTCCATACGGTTACGATGAGCGCCAGTATTGCTCGCCGGGCTTTGACCTGCCGGTGGGCTTGTTCCAGCGCAGCAAGTTCGGCGAGATTCCCCAGTATCATACGTCGGCCGATAATCTCGATTTCATCCATCCGAAGCATCTGACCGCTTCTTATCGTTTGATTGCCGAGACGATGGACCTGGTGGAAAATGACGCAGTGTATCGCAACACGATGCCGAAATGCGAACCTCAGTTAGGACGTCGCGGACTTTATGGGATGGTTGGTGGAGACAAGGACACCGCAGCGTCTAACATGGCCATGCTTTGGATACTCAATCTTTCGGATGGAACGCACTCGTTGCTCGACATTGCCGAACGCGCCGACTTGCCCTTCGCCGTGATCCGGAGGACTGCGCAATTACTGCAGCGCCATGGGCTCTTGATTGAGCGCGCTTAGCCTTTCTTTGCGAACGACTAAGTTCACTCAGCGATCGCCCACTTGACCGGCTGTTGCCGAATTTCCTCGTCAGCCGGCTCTCCGAGCATAATGTACTGCTTGGTTAAATGATGCCGCAGCAGACCCAATGAAAGACGATCAAGCATTCTTGCTTTGGGGCCCTGTATGCCGGAAATAAGCCCTTTTGAAACTTTGAAATGTGCGTCGTTCATAAGCGAGATAGCTGTATCTTCGACAAAAAACCTCACGTGTGTGCGATCGAGAATGCCGGCGTCTTGGTATCGAAACTGCCGTTTGAGGAGGAGGGGGATTGTAACGCTAAGATGCGCAATGTTCGGTAGCGAGACTACGACGTGACCGCCGGGCACAAGGAGCTGTCGGACGTTTCGAAGAACATCCGTCGAATCGACGAGATGTTCAAGGACATCGAGTAACAGTATGAGGTCGTACTTTTTGAGTCGAGGCAGGCACTCGCTGATGTTGCCAATGATTGCCACATCGACGTTCCGGCCCAGCTCAGCAGCTATGGCTTCATTTATTTCCACTCCGGTCGTGCCGGCATTCGGATAAATTGTCTTCATCCAGCGCAGTGTTTGCCCAGATGCGGCGCCGATCTCGAGAATGTTGGTCGCGGTCTTCGGCAAGAGTGGCCGTATTTCGCGACGCTCGTGGTGAAAGTAGCAGTTCATACTGGCCTTACCGTTGGAGAAGGATCATCGCGGAAGTGGATTCCGTGTCTTGGTGAAGCCGGATTGTGCGTAGTAAAATCTCCTTTCTAAGCCACGAGCTATTCGAAGACTTTCACGCGCGAGCGACGATATAACCGACGGGTGCGGGACCACAGGACCTTGCGGTGCGAGCCATTGATGGACCAGCGGATGTGCGGGAGCGAGGGTGCTGAGAAGTTTGTCCCAAAGCTCCGGATTCATCGAGTCATGAAAGTGAAGTACACTCACATCTGCGACTTTGGCGCCATCATAGTTTTCAGGCAGAAAACTACACACGGGAAAATTACTCGAATCCGGCAATGCTCTCCAGGCCAATCCGAGCCTGACCACAGTCAGGCCCAATACGACTTGGTCCATGAAATGCACTTGGGAGTGTGTTCTAGCCACCCGCCGATCAAGAAAGGTTTTGAAATCTGCGAGAAACTCCCTACCGAACCGAGCTTTACGCCGGTACACATAGAGGCCGGCATTCCAGTAGAATCGTATCCGATGCCCGTCACCTGTCTGTAGCCATGGAAGATCGTCAGCATCTTTCCCGATGAGCTCAGCAGATCGCTGCCAGAACGGATCGTTCGGGTCGGTGACCCCCCTCGAGCCAATCACGCCGGCGTCGGGTGCGCTCGCGAGGAAATCGACTCCGGGCAATAGTTCAAGACCGTTTGGCTCGCGCGTGAAAAGAATGTCGCTGTCGACCCACGCGATTGCTTCCGTGGTGACTCGGTCTTCTACGGCTGCTATCGCCTCCGCCTTGTTCATATAATGGTGCCAAGAATAGGGGTTATTTGGGGACACTTGGAGATGTTTGATCCCCAGTTCCGCCATCCGGCGCCGCGTTTCTCGCGCGAGTGGGGGGGTCATCCGCGGTGTCACTGCAACAACTTCTAAATTTGCGAAGCGGCCACCGAAGCGCCGAAGGCTATCAACCATCCGTACGGTGAGCGGCTCCAGAAGCCCAGATTCGACACAGACGACGACTGTCATCGAAGGCGGTGTAGCGGGAATTTTGCTGCTATCATCGCAAAAGGCGCCGCCTGCACTCACGTGCGCGTTTTCGCTCTCTTTCAAAAATCCGAGTTCATTAGCCTTCATTTCAGGGCATTTGACTGGGGGGTGTAACGTAGACTGCCGCAAGACGGATTTGTATTTCATCCGCATGCGGCGCAGCAGTAACGGCAAAGGATTGTTGGTCAATTCAACGATCACTGTCGGCCACGGGAGTACAGCCTTCCATTTGCGAATCATATATCTGTAAGCAGCAAGATAAGTGTGGTCGAGGCGAACATCCGCCTTGCTATTGTGAATGATCGGCAAGTCAATCACATAAGAATTCATGCCCGCTTTTCGTGCTTCAAGCACAATGTCTGTTCCGTATAAATGGAACGACGGTAAAGCCGGATCAAATTTGATCCCTGAAGCTCGGCGTACGATCAAAACAACTTCGTCAAGAGTCGCTGCATCGCGAGGCGGGTCAAATCGTCCGCCGCATACGGCGCCCACTCCAGAATCCCACAAATGTCCAACAAATTGCCCGTCGCGCGTTCTACCGCAAAGGCCAGCAACAGCCCACGACGGGTCAATCGAACTCAGTTTCTGACAGATGGTCTGCAGTCTCGCAAACCAGCCGTCGGGAAAATAGACGTCCTGGTGAGCGAATACGAGGATATCCGCATCAGCGCCGCTAGTGGCGCTGCAGTAGGCCGCCGATGCTGCCGATGCGCCCCAGATAATCGAAGTCTGAACGTCGCCATCGGCAATCTCGGGGGATCGTTGTAGGTTGTGGGTGAGCGTCGGTTGGTGGTTGGCGACGCAGTATACCTGTATCGAGCATGCCATCGCCCGCACCTTAATTGATTTAACTGGCCGACGATCATTAATTAAAATAGACTTTAAGGATTGCTCGATAATGCGCTCACGCGCAAGTATTAAATTGCGCGGCAACATTAATCATTTAATATAACTATCGTTTTCTTCCCGTTCGAATTTGGTATGTCTGTCCGGGAGCACGAATTGTCAGTAGACAGCCTTGGCAGGGTTGGGACTGCGCGCCGCCAGGCAGCGGATGGCAGCGTGATTCCTGTCGGCGGAAGTCCTGCAGCTCCTTCAAACGGTTTCGTGGCCTGGCTGGTACTGATCGGGATCGCCATGCCTTCGTCCATGACTATTTTCCTGGCCGGGATAAAATTTATCCCGGCTCGTATTGTAATATGTCTACTTCTTATCCCTGCCTTCTTTGAGTTATTTCGAAGAGGGCGCCGTTTGGGCGCAACTGATTTCTTTGTTTGCGCTGTATCGGTTTGGATGCTTGCAGCGATATCCCAATCGGCGGATCAATCCTGGTCTTCCACGGTCGCCTTGGTGCTCGAATTTTGTGGTGGCTACATAGTCGCGCGCGCATATTTCTTCGGGCGCCCTGCGCTACAGACATTTGTTCGGGTGTTTAAGGTCATAGTGGTTGCAATCGTTGTTCTTGCCGCCATCGATCACCTCACTCAACAGATTGTTACCATCAATACTATCGGAGCGCTTTGGGGTTTGCCGAACGAGCACCCCGAATATAGGTATGGGATGCTACGGGCATTCTCAACATTTCCTCATCCCATCTTGTACGGGACGTTCTGCGTCATTGCCGGCGCCATTTTCTTATACTCCGAACGCACTTTTTTGTATGGAGGACTATGTTTTTTGGGATGTCTGATGGCGATGTCGTCCGGGCCGCTGATGTCATTTATGATTGTGATAGCGATCTATTGTTATGATTGTGCCATGCAACGATACCCTTGGAGGTGGCAGGCCTTGATGGCGAGCTTAGCCGCCTTTCTCGTTGCCGTTTTTGTCGTAGCGAACAAGCCGATCTCATGGATGATCGCAAATCTGACGCTTGATCCTGCCACGGGATATTTCCGTGTGGCGACATGGGATAATGCCTTTCAATATATCGGCTTGTCTCCTCTTTTTGGCTACGGCTTCGCTGCCTACGCGGCTGAAGACGACTTTTTTGGCCGTGCCTCGGTGGATAGCGTCTGGCTAGTGTTGGCGCTCCGCTTCGGAGTGCCCTTGGTCATCTTTGTAATTCTGGCGAGTATCACGTCATTTTGCTGGTCCGGAGGGGGCGTAAGCGTTCGACGTAACGACACCTACATGAACAATATGCGTACGGGATTTACATTGGTGGTTGTCATGTTCATGTTCATCGGAATTACGGTTCACTATTGGAACAATGTTTGGATATTCTGGGGAATATGCATAGGAATCCGCGCCTCGCTTCAAGAGGAGTATTTTAGGTCACAAAGAAGTCTGGTTCCCGATCGTCGAAGCAAAGCTCGCGCTCTCCGTTTTGGACAAGCAGCTCGGAGAGTTTCACCTCAAGCGGCGGGCCACCAGGTGCAGCGCTCTGACAGGTACTCGCCGTGAAGCTCCGCCGCGTAAGTTCATTTTTCGGGGCACTACTCGTTTCATTGATAATTGTTGGTCACGTGCTCGGCGTTGACAGGCTCTATGTGGGACGCACTAACGGCTTTCAATCCGATAATACTGGCCGTATGAGTGCTGGCGCAGCCGAAATGACCGTTGGAACGACTTTCGAAGCGAGCTCTATAGTTCAACGAACCGAGACTGCTGCTTCCGCAGATTCATACACCAACGACGGTTCATCCCAAACGTCCGCTTGTATGATTCAGCATCCCTTTCTTTTGAAGCGATATAGATTTCGCCCCAATTGGCGAGTGGCAGGCGTGGATTATTGTGTCGGCCATTCGACAGATACTGT
>NZ_HG326653.1:954529-964812 GCF_000308295.2 Afipia birgiae 34632 | reverse complement strand
GACCCACGGGGATTGCATATGCAACGCTAGGAGAAACCATCAAACTGATCGACGTTCTTTGGATCGATGCCCAGGGACATGTCGCGGCGGCCTTTGAGGTCGAGCATACGACCAGCATCTACTCCGGCATTTTGAGGATGCTGGACCTCGCGCTCGGCATAGAAGGCGCCGCCGCGCATCACTTCTTTCTCGTCGCCCCTGATAATCGGCAAGGCGAGGTCCGGACGCAATTTGGCCGACCTGCGTTCTCCCGCGTGTCTGAATTAAATTTACGGTATCTTCCTTACAGCGAACTTCGAAATCATCGGGAATCGATTGCCCGCTTCGGCGAGGGCCTAAAGGGTTTGCTTGCTATCAGCAGACCGATCGCTTCCGTTTCGTCATCCACCAAAATTCCAGGCGCCGGAATGTACAAACGTGGACCATGGAAGCGCTGACTTGAAGGCCGCAACCCCGCTCGCCGTGAATAATAGGCAGTTAAGACGTCGATTACTGCCGCACAACCTGATGCCTTCTCGCAACGACTATCACTCACAGCTTCATGTTGACCATTCCACGGCAATCCTGGGCGCACTCGCGACACGTCGTGGCACAGCGCGCCATCCGGTCGTCAGCAACAAACGACTCGCAATCCTTCGCGCAAGCCTCACATAGTTGGGCACATGCCCCACATAAAACACCGTGCTGCGGCGAAAAGCGGAGCAAGGAATTAGCTGTGGTTTGACACATCTCCGCGCAATCAAGCAGGAGGGCCATATGCACAGCAGCTACGTGACCCCCTCCCTTTTCGGTACAGTACCTTGCAGTTTCGAGACACATACGATGGGATTTGAGGCATACTTCTATGCAGCTCTCCCGCGTCATGGCAGATGGAATCATTCCGGGCATCGCAGAGTGATCTGGACCTTGGGCCGAAACTGGCCCTGCGACGATAGTAACTGCGGCAAGAACTGTAGACGATCCGAGAAGCTGACGACGGTCCAGCATGTTATTTTCCTTCATTCGAATTGCTTCATACGACGCTTAGGCTTTGAACCGAATAAACTAAGAAGTCCTAGAACAACAATTAATGCTCGAACTTTGAACGGGGCTGCTGATCCAAATCGTGCAATCACGCTTTTTGGAGCGATGGCCTGCTGCTGCCCATTCCCAAATTATCAATGCTTGCCATTGCTGGAATCTATCGTTTGCCGATCCGCCAAGTCATGATCACCATTTGGTCGGGAAAGCTGCTGAAATATTTGGCTTACGTGGCAACCAAATTTCCAAACCTCATGCATCGCCTAACGCACACGAACGAACAGAAATTTTAGGCCGAGATTCAAGCTCAACTCAAAGTCGAATTTCTCACCAAAGAAGGCGTACTCCACCTACGAAATTCACGCTCGAGACTGCCTTCAGGTTGCGCTCCGCAATTGCAGCCGTCTCACCTACCTTACGATCCCAACTCACGCCAATATACGGCGATAGATTGCGCGTAATGTCGTATCGGAGTCGAGCCCCGAGCTCGAAATCGGTAATACCGTTACCGAGCTTCAAATCTGGAACCGACTGCAGCTGCCATCTTACGTCGATACGCGGCTGGAGGATAAGCCGGTTTGTTACCAACAAATCATAGAAGCCGGTAAATGTCGCAGATAACTCGCCCTTTTGGCTGATATAAGCATCCGCATCGATTTCGAATATGCCGGGCGCCAAGCCCTCAATGCCAATTACCGCATAAGTACGCGACGGATTCGGCGAGACATCATGACGAACGCCAACCTGTAGATCAAAGAAGTAACTGATCATGCGCGAGTAGAGCGCCTGAAATCGAGCCTCCTCAAACTTCTGCTTTCTGCCATCATAAGCACCTTCTGATTTAAAGAAGAACTTATCGTAGTCATTACCGACAAAGGCTTCCATATCCCAGCGGGCAGAGTTACCGGCGCCCAAACCCGCCCATTCCAATTTGTCGAAACGGACACTGCTGAACAGGGCCTGATCTGGAAAGTTCGACCCGGGCAAGCTGCGAAGCCCGGAATATGGAATGTCCTGGGATGGGCTCGAAACCGTCTGAGCAGTGGCGAGACCCGCCGGTGCGAAAGAGGTGGCGAGACAGAGGCTGAACAGCAGGACCCGATTCATGGTCGCCTCCTAATGGATCGACGCAGTCCGGCGCACCACGTTGACCTGGCGCATCATGCCTGTCTCCATGTGGTAGAGCAGATGGCAGTGGAAGGCCCACGGTCCTTCCGCATCTGCCGGTATGTCGACATCCAGCGTGGTACCGGGCTTGATGTTGACCGTATGTTTCATGGGATTGCGTGCCCCGTTTCCAACTTCCGGAAGCATCCACGTACCATGGATATGCATTGGATGGTTCATCATGGTCTCATTGATGAAACGGAATCGAGCGCGCTCGCCGAAACGCAGGGTAATAGGTTCAGCTTCGCTGAATTTGCGTCCGTTGATCGACCAGAAATATCGCTGCATGTTCCCGGTCAGCCGAATCTCGACGATTCGGTCAAAGCGCCTATAGGGATAGGGCTTGAGCGGCTTGAGGTCGCGGTAAGAAAGAACTCTTGTGCCAAGGGGCGCTCCGGTGTCGTGAGTAATCGGATCAGCCATCGCCAGCTGACCCATATCGCCGACGCTTGGCATATCCTCTCCCCCTTGCTCAGGTACTGGCGTTGTCGGAGCGGCAGACGGAGCGAGGTTGCCTGAATTCCCTTTGACCTGATCGGCCATGCCTAGCGTGCTTCTGTGATCGGCGCTTTGCATCTGCGCAAAGGCCGCCCCTCCATCGACCGGCACCCCGCTCATCCCAGGTATTCCGCCGTGCTTCATTCCCGGCATGCCTGGATTAGAAGAAGGCTTTTTCGTCTTTCGTTTTTCCTGCTGCTTCATGCCAAGCATTGCGCTATTACCCCTCATAGGCACGTCGCCCATCCTTGGTATGCCGCCTGTGCCGCTGCCCATTTCCATGGGAAGTTGCGGTGCCACATGACCTTGCATGTCCTGTTCCGGATGAACGGTGCCACGATCATTTCCCGTCGGCCCAGGATTCATCGCCATTTCAGACATGGACACGAGCCGTCGAGGGCGATGGGCCGGTAATTGTCCAATCATCCCCGGTCGCGGCGCCAGGGTTGCGCGGGCAAAGCCGGTTCGGTCCATGGATTCCGCTACGATTGTATAGGCACGATCTTCCTTTGGTTGCACGATGACATCGAAGGTCTCTGCGACTGCGATACGGAATTCATCGATCTGCACCGGTGACACGTTATTGCCGCCGGCCTGCACGACCGTCATCTTGAGCCCTGGAATGCGAACATCGAAGTACGTCGACGTCGCCGCATTGATAAAACGCAAACGTACCCGCTCGCCCGGACGGGCCAAGGCAGTGTAGTTCCGCTCCGGCGATTGACCATTCACCAAGAAAGTGTAGCCCGACACATCTGCGATATCGGTCGGGTCCATCCGCATGAGTCCCCACGTCGCGCGATCATTAATGATCGCTCGGCGCGCTTCCGTATCGGAGGGCGTTCGTTTATTAGACGAGATCGGCGACGCCAAAATCAAATGGTGTCGGACCTAATCTGACCGTGCTCGCCATAAGGCATGTTTTCTCAGTGGTGTTTAAACCAGCCGACTCCTTTGATATCATTGAACGAGTCTGTGCGATGGCACTCGAAACACTGGTTCACTTGAGCATGTTCCCGGCCGGTAATACCCCGGTCAATCATCTGGAAATGCATCATGTAGTGACTCGGCGGTGCCTGATGGCACTGCGCACAGTCTTTCGAAGTTGGCGACGGGTGCAAGAATGGAGAAATCCGCCAGGTCGCAGTCGCATGACAGTTTGCGCAGTCCCGTCCAAACAGCTCGCGATGCGGATCACGGTTGCTGTGGCAGCCTGCGCAGTCGAGCTGCGACTTCTCAACCGGCTCCGACGCTGGTATCCCCAGGAGCTCTTTCAAATCATCCACCATCTGGCGCGGAACGCTTGGATGCCCCGCGTCGCCATAGGCGGCATGTGAGCCGATCCGAACGAGAGAGGTGTGAGCCATCTTTATCGGCCGCGCTGCACCGGTGTGCTCTACATGGCAACCAGTGCAGTTCTGGGCGTTTGCGTGAAATGCGGTCGACTGCTTGGCTAGGTCGGCAGCGGCCGTAATGTGACAGTTGATACAGGAAGTTGCCTCGATACCACGGGTCGGCGTGTGACAGGATTCGCATTTCTCCGCTAGAAACGAGTGCTTGGCGGAAAGCGGTCCAGGCTGGAACGAGGCCTGCCAGCCTGGAAACGATATCGATCCCTTTTTGTAGAGAGTCCCAATAGCCGTTAAGCTACCTACCAGCGCCAGCGTGATCAGCACTGTATAGAATGCGCCGAGCTTCTTCACGATAGCCACCGCAATCCATAGTAGATCTCACCCGCCACGTGAAGCGACAATAAGAAGTACATCATGATCGCCGCCACAACATGCGCAACGATCCACGGCGTAAAGATGCGCCTCACTCCTTCGCGTGATCCGATAGCGTGTTCGAGATCAGCAATGCCGTCGACGAGTTGCAGGATTGGCACTTCAAGCAAGGCCGATGCGCCAGGGAGCGGGTCGCCGCTCCCTGGCGCGCTACGGTTCGCCAAGGTGGCGGCCGTGCGATCGTATGCAGACCTTAGTGTAGCCAGTCGCGTTTGTTCTTCACGCAACTCTGCTGCGGTCTCAGGTAGGTAATACCTGCCCACGAGCCCTGTCACCACCACTACTAACATACTGATCACCAGTGCGACGCCAAGCGCGCTCTGGTACTTGTGGCCAGTGTGTAGGATAGCAAGAAAAGCCCCAAACACGCCCGCGTAGACGTGAAATGCGAGAAGAGCGCGCATCGATATCAGCCGGGTGATCAGTGACCTAAGCCCAGGACTGCGCTTGGCAAGCGGATAAATGAGTAGAGAGACCATTAAGATTGCGGCGATGGTACCAAGCGAAAATCCAGCTAGGCTACCGGCAAATCGTTGCGATGTATGAAGGACAAACGCGGGAACCAAAAAGAGCAACATGGTGAGCACGGCCCCAACGATAGCGCGCTCTGCCCCGCCCATGTCAGGCCTCGACGACCAGGTTATCGATCGACTTCGCTTGGCACGCCAGGATGAGGCCACGGGCCTTTTCATCGGTCGTCAAGGCCTCTTCAACCTCCATCGTTACCTTGCCTTCAACGAGTTGAGTCTTGCATACCCCACAAGTGCCGGCGCGGCAGGAATAGTCGATCGGCACACCAACGGATTCCGCGACCTCGAGAACGCTCTTGTCCGGTGGGAGCGGCGCCACCTTGTTCGATTTCGAGAAGCGTATCGAGGCGGCCGCTGGACCAATAGCAGGCACATTCGCCTCGGATGAAGCGCTTGCAGCGCCAGAAGATCTGACCTCGCTTACCACAGTGAGACCTGGCGGTGGCACCGCTCCGAGAGCCGGTCCGAAGGCCTCTGTCTTGATCTGTTCTGCCGGCACTCCAATCTCGGCAAGGAGCTTCTTCATCGTCTGCATCATACCCGGCGGACCGCAGAGGTGGATGCGACGCTTCACCAAGTCGGGAACGGACTGTGTAAGAAACTCCCGGCTAATCTGTCCTTCGGCCCCCATCCAAGACGTACCAGCGGCCCGCGCCATTGTGGCCGCCACATGCAGATGACGCATGCGGCGCTGTCGAAATTCCAGCTCGCTGCGGAAGATGAAGTGCTCGGTCGTCTGAGCGCCGTAGATAAGGAAGATCTCTCCCGGCCACGCCGTATCGTCGAGATAGCGAATGGCGGCCATGAGGGGGGTGATACCGACACCCCCGCCGATCAGCACCACGCCCTCGGATTCTTTACCTGTAAACGTGAATGCGCCGGAGGGGCCCATTACATCCACCAAGTCGCCCTCGGAGACCTTCTGGTGCATGTAGTCCGAGAAAATCCCTTTATCCTCACGCTTGATGGTGGTCTCGACATAAGCGGTCTGGGCAGCCGATGATGCAATCGTATAGGACCGTCTCACCAGCTTGCCATCGATCTCGGCGGAGTAGGTGAGAAATTGACCTGGCTCGAAACTGAAGGGAATCGGCCCACCGCCCGGATCCCTCAGCCTGAACGTCTTGACGTTGGGAGTTTCGTCGAAGATGGCGGCAACACGCAATTTCCCTTTCCAGAGTCCCGGACCCGTACGGGCCGGCTGACTGGCCGGAGCAATCGCTGCGACGGAGGGTGGCGGCCCGCTCGCCGGCGCGGGTGAGACCATCGGATTTGCGGCACCAAGTGTCCCGCCAGAGGATGACCGTGCCGACGGGGTGACCGCCGCCGGGCCAGGCGCTGCGGCAGGCGTGCCACCGACCAGACGATCCACGAGCGCATTCGCGCGGCGCATGCGCATCAGATAAACAGCAACCATGGCGACCGCGAAGGCCGCCACCAATGCCATTGTGATCAAATGAAACCAGGAGATACCGAGCGGCCCGACGACGTCTCGATCGTGCTGATCAGATACGAGGCTCATCTGACTCTTGAACCAGTCCAATGCGATTTGCTGAGGCGGCGCCCCTTCAGCGAGTGATCGTAGCGTCGTCGTTCCACTCTTGACCTGATTCAATGCGTCCCGGAGACGTGATGCGGCTTGCTCGGCACCGGCCGTGTCGCCCGCCGCATTAGCGTGACGCAGCTCATCCTGCGCACGCGCTATCTCATCCGTACCTGAACTGATCCAGCCACGTGCCTGCGCCTCGATGCTTTGACGCTGCTCGTGGGTCAGCGACGGGAGAGCCATCAGGGATGGGTAAAACTCCTTACGCCCCCCGCCCATGCAGCCGCCGCCCATGCAGCCGCCCGCCATCATTCCGCCCGTGGCGCCGACCACGCCCGAACTCATTCCCCCTACGGCCGGCGCCGCACTCGGCGTGTTTGCGGGTGTGCCCGTTTGATTTGACGGCGGCTCTATCTTTGGGGAACTCGGGCTCGCCGCGGCATTGGGATGATGCTCGGAGTGACCGTCTGACACCTGAGCCATAACCCGACGGCTTTGAGCGACCTCATGCACTCCGGGGATGAAAGTTTCAGACGGGAGCAGCAGACGGATTCCAACTGATATCTGGCTTTCTTGCAAACGATCAGCGTTTGCCGCCCGGCCCTCGATAAGACCGAAAGCAGCAAGTGCAACAATTCCTATGATTGTTCGTTGCAGTGGATTTTCCAACGTCGCATATCTCATGTGCGTCGTGAGCACCGAGAAGTCAGAATGCCCCGATCAGCGGCAAAAGTATCGTATCTGAAGTACGCTTCTGCTCCTCGTTCAGCGCCGCGTACAGGCGGTTGTATGCTGCACGCGAGGATTTGACCGCCTCAAGCCGTTCCGCCAAGTGTCTTTCGTAGGCTTCGAGACGCTCGGCCGAGGTCATTTTCCTATCGGAAGCCACAAGTTGCTGCGCCTGGACAAGGTGCGAGCGCGCGGATCGCAGCGCATCCGCCAGCGCATTCCAGTCACCAACCTGCTTGTCCAAAATCTGCAGTTCTGCTTTCAAAAAGGCGATCCGCCCTTCGGTTCGATCGGTAATGTCGGTTGATGCTGCTGAGGTCCCCATAGTGCCTGGCATGCCGCACATCTGTCCCCGCATCATCCGTTCCATCATCATGCCGCCCGGCTGGTTCATTGAGCCCGGACCCATTTTGTCCTGGTCCTTTTGTGGCATTCCCATTTTGTCGTCGTCCATCATGCGCCCCATCTGCGGGGACTGCCCGGCCGGCTGCCCCATACTAGGGTCGGACTTTTTCGAAGAGTCCGGCTGCATGGGTTTCATACCGTCCATCGCAACGATGAAGCCACCGGATGACTGTTGCCCAGCAGCTGATACGCTTTGTGGATATCCGGAAGCGACAACGATTGCACCTGCGGTTGCGATAGCGAGCAGCTTGACAGAATTATTCATCGTAATCTCCTCGATCACTGCGTTCGACAAATGTCGAGTTGGCCATCGTAATCTTCAGACGCCCTTGTAAGCCTCAAACGTCCTTCGTAAATTGACCTAGGTTAAGTTTTGTAAATACGGCACTAGCTCAGCATCAGGCGATTTGGCGCATGTCCGAGAAATTGAGACCGTATGAAATGATAATCGAGAATCCGACCAGCGATCCGGAATGCCCTGAAGCGCGTAGAGCAGATTTCGGAGATTACGGAAGCCATTTACTGGACCTTCCTCGACCCTTGCCTCCAAGCGATTTCAAATCCGTGGACCGCCAATGTGGCGAAGTGACTGCATCCGATGCGGATGGGCCGACACATGATTTCGTCCGCACTTACGACGAGCGTTCAAGGTCTGCTTGGAAACGCCTCCGCCATTGTGCAGAGTCGTCGAGCGCGTCCTTGGATCGTCCAATGATAAAAAACGAGTGCGATTTGATCACCGGGACGGCCGAGATACTGGAGCGATTTCGGAAGCAGCATGACCAGCGCTGGAAAGGATTTCGATCTGGTCTATCAGTTTCCCTCTGAACGATTCGATCACGCCACGTCTTCCGTTAGTGCGACCAAGAAGAGGCGGAATTAGCTTTCAGTTCGTTTGAACTCCTCGCATTCATAAAACATCCTTTTCCCCATTCTGAGGGTCCGCCCTATATCGGCGCCAAGGCCATTGGCCTTCGATCTCGATCTGCAAGGAAAAGCTCAAGAACGTGCGAATGACGATGATCAACCCAAGAATCCCCAATCTTTCGAACGTGGGCACGATCGCCACCATGCCTATGATGTCAGCCGCGATGAGGAACTCAAGACCTAACAGGATACCGCGCCCAAGATTGGCGCGATACGAGCGGAACGCTCCATTCCATTCGCCTCGATAGGTCTGGGTAACCGACCAGGCGCTTGCAGCAATCACGCCGAGAACAATAACCGTCACGCCGAGCATCTCGATGCCGAACGCCATCCAGTGGAGCACATGAAGCACCGCCGCTCGCGTCTCAATGCTGAGAACCATTTCGGAAGTCATCATGCTTCCATTCTCCCCTCGCACTGTTTCTCGGGCGACCACACCGATACAACATGAGACGCAAGCCGTTATGTAAGCCAAAATCAAACTTCGGCACTGACTCGGGCTTGTTCCGCCTATACCTGCGGCTTTCCGACATGCCGCTAACAACCTTCGCTCTAGCCTGTTTGATCAGCGCCCCTCAACGCGGGAGAGCGCCCTTCGCGAGCAGTCCCGCCGGTACGCACCGATGACGCCTTGTCGACCTGTTTCGACCACGACTGATAATAGGCGACGCCTGTCATGATCGACAGTCCGGCGACCCCAACAAATAGTTGGGCTAGAATCCCATTCGAGATTGTGTCGAGCGCCAAGTGGGCCGCGAACGAAAGAAAAACCCCCAGACAAAACACCGCAAGAGATTGTTGGCCGCACTTGATCAATGGGCGAAACACCGGCCAGTTGAGACCGGACCAGTCAATGGGCATAAATCGGACGACCAGCAAGGTTAAACTGGCCAAGTGCAGCACTCTGTAAGGCGCGAGGTTGGTCTTGTCGTTGGGGACGAATGCCTCCATCACCACAGCAGGAAACACCTTCTGCAATTCTGGAATCCGCTCTGACAAAGTCAGCAGAAGGGCAAAGACTACAAATCCAACGCTTAGTAGTAGTGCCAACCGAGACTGGGTCACAAATCGAAGCGTATGGGCGCCCCCCAACACAAGCCAGGCACCCAGCACAAAGGCCAACTGCCACGTGAGTGGATTGAAGTACCAAACGCCGGCTGGATAGGCATGAAGATTCCACTGAAAATATCGCGCAGCCATATAAAGCAGTACAGAGCCAATCATAACCAGGTTTCGCCATCGCAGCATGAGCCAGAGGACTGGTGGAAATAGTCCCATCAATACGATGTAAAGAGGCAGCACATCCAAATTAAGTGGTTTGAGCCTCAATATCAGTCCCTGACTAAGGGTTTCAACCGGATACTCCATCAGACGGGCAACGTTGAATTGGTCCATCAGATGGGGAACGTCAAAGTTATGTGCCACGTAGTGAATCGACGTCACGTAGAAGACAAAGAGCAATATGTGCGCGACATAGATCTGCCAAACGCGCCGCATCAATCTTGTGGCGCCTATGACGAACCCACGCGTCACCATCATTCGACCGAAGACCAACGTTGCTGTGTAACCGGATATGAACACAAACAGGTCGGCTCCATCGCTGAAGCCATAATTCCGCGTCGTGAACCATGAGAGAATCGTGCCGGATATGTGCCCCAAAAAGATCGCCCAATTGGC
>NZ_HG326653.1:908878-953420 GCF_000308295.2 Afipia birgiae 34632 | reverse complement strand
CCGGAACAAATCGAGGCGAACATCGCGCTGTGTAGTTGGGAAAACGGCGTCAACTTGCATCTATTGGTCCGGGATAGTTACTGGCGAATCATCGCCTAACCGTACACTTAGTCGAGAAAATCGCGCGCGCACTAGCATGAACTAGAATCGCTGTCGCGCCGCTATATGCTGGAGATGATTCCGTTCGTCGGACCTCACACCGACATTATGGCACCCGATATGGGGACGAACGAGCGGGTGACATTTGTCAGTTCGAGTGGGGACGAGAGTAGTCGAATCCCTGAACCATGGAGAATCAACGATTGCCTCAATGAAGCAACGCAAGGGGGCGGCCGGTTCAATGTTCAAGAGTCGTGGCAGAATGCTCACCGCTCGAGGTATAGGCCAGATATCATCAGGATTAGACTTATTCCCTGCTGATATAGCGCACGCCACAATATTAATCGGCGATTTATTAATCCAAATCAATCCCGTGCAAATTTCGAAAAGCTAAAGAGGACGCTGATGTCGAAAAGAGACCTAGGGTAGAACACTCCATCCCTAGGCCCGAGGGGAGATGTGATGTTTAAGGTATTGGGTTACGCTTCATTGGTAGGCTTGTTTATGACCGCTGCTCTTCCGGCTTCCGCATCGATGACCGGCGTTGAATGGCTTACGCGCATGGAGCAGATGCAAGCAACGAAGGGACTTCCACCGTCGCGCCACGTTCGATCGCAGGGAACGGTGGAGGCGCTTGATGCAGGGCCGGGTACGGTCAACATCTTTCATCTCGAGCTGCGAAGTCCCGATGGCAGCATATGGATGCCAGCCATGAATATGGTCTTCCATGTGACCTCCCGCAAAATGCTCAACGGATTAAAACCTGGCGATCATATTCATTTCATCGTGGGTCGACACCGTGGTGCTGTCATGATCACCCACATCGACAAAATCCCCTGACGGATGTGTTCCAGGGACCCGATCCAGCTTCTGTCTCAACGACGGCTAAGCGATTCAACTGGCGGCTTCAAACTGCTTCATTATAGGCGAGACGGACCCAGCCGTGAGGTCCAGATAATCCCCGACGTCTTGGCGCAACGTCGAGAGGAAATTCACGGCGCTTGGCGTGGCCTGCGAGCAAGCGTACCTGCGATTCACTGACTTCTATATCCACGAATGTCGTCTAGTGTTCGTCTACTCTATGTTGCCAGGATCGTTTGCTTAAATTCTGGGCACGAATTTGGGCGCTTACGTTCGACCAAACATTAACTTTAATCAATACATCGCTCGAGATTTTCGGCTTTCATATCGACGTTCGATGCACGCACGGAGAAGTTCGATGATCACGCGGAAGATGGTTGCTATCGCAGTTGCAGTTCAGTTCATGGCGGTTCCCGCCATGGCGCAGAGCGCATCTGACAAAGGTAATGCGCATCATTATCAAGGAGGGGTGAAAACGGGAGTGCCTCATTCAACGACGCATCCAAAGTCCCCGTCTAAAAGAACCGGTGCGAATACTGGGACTGGGGGTCATCACTATGAAGGCGGCCCCAAAACGGAGGTGCCTCACCACATGGGTGACAAAAAATAACGAGGCGCGGCGCTGGGAAGACGAGAATGAGGGCGGGTTTCGCCTGAGCTTCTTCTACGGAAACCGCAGGGCGCGGCTAAGCGTCGATGTTTCGGGCCGTATCCTGCGGCGTTCCACCGTCGACTTTGGCCTACGGCCAATTCGAGCACCGATGCGCAAGCCCGGAGGCTAGGCGACCGGATACGCTTGCGGTTATTGACGCTTCGGCCAGGCGGTGGGCGGGATCGGAGCATCGCTCTCTTCGAACAGAACCCGCTCCGCGGCACCGTCAAGGTCATCGTACTGACCGCTTTTCAACGACCACATGAAGGCGGCGAGCGCGGTCAAACCAATGCCGATGGCGATCGGGATCAGGTAGAAATAATCCATCATTCCGCGGCCTCCAGCACAGTGGGACCTGCAACGCCGGTGGCGGAAACCTCGGCCGCCTGAGTGCGAGGCGCGGTCCGCTCTCCCTTCAGCCGCAGCGCGTTCGCCACGACCACGATGGACGATCCCGACATCGCCACCGCGGCAGCCAGCGGCGTCACATTGCCAAGGACAGCAATGGGCACCGCCACCAGATTGTAAACAACCGCCAGTGCCAGATTTTGCCGCACCAGACGGCCAGCCGCACGGGCCAGCGCAATCGCCTGCGGCACCGCCGAGAGACTCTCATGCAGGAATACAAGGTCCGCGACGTTGCGGCCAATGTCGGCCGCCGAGGCCGGGGCCATCGATGCATACGCGGCTGCCAGCGCCGGGGTATCGTTCAGCCCGTCCCCCACCATCAGAACCTTCCGGCCCGCAGTCGCAAGCGACGCCACGTGTTCGGCCTTGCCGCCCGGCAGGACGCGCGCGGTATATGGAACGCCCAGATCCGCAGCGAGCACGCGGACCGGTTCCTCCCTGTCACCGGACACCACCTCCATCGCAAATCCGTCGCTCGTCAGTCGGGTGATCGCCTCGCCGACATCGGCGCGCAGGCGATCGTTGAAATGAAACTCGGCCAGCTGACGGCCATCCTTTGCAAGGACGACGGACGCCTCGTCGGATGGCGGAGGCAGCTCGCTGGCGCATGACAGCGCCCACGCGGCGCGGCCCAGACGATAGACCGATGCACCGGACCGCGCTTCCAGTCCCGACCCCGGATGCTCGGAGATGTCCTCGAACGACATCGGCGGATTTAGCGTTTGGGCGGCGGCGAGCGCGCGCGAATAGGGATGGCGGGAATGCGACGCGATGGCCGCTGCGATCGCCAGGGTTTGCGGGGTGACGGCGCCGGTATCGATCAATCGCGGGTTGCCGAGGGTCAGAGTGCCGGTCTTGTCGAACACCACCGTGTCGATCTCGGCGAGGCGCTCCAGCGCGCCGCCGTCCCTCAGCATGATGCCGTTCTCGAATAGCCGCCTTGCGGCAACGACCTGCACCATCGGTACCGCAAGATCGAGCGCGCAGGGACAAGTAATGATGAGAACAGCGATTGCGCATGTGACCGCGCGGTGAATGTCACCCGTCACGACCAGCCACCCGATCAGGGTGACAAACGCCGTCAGATGAACCACCGGGGCATACAGTCCCGCTGCCCGGTCGGCGATACGCCGATAGGTCGAACGGCCCTGCTCGTCCGCCTCCATCATCCGCACCATTTCCGCCAGGAATGAATCCCCAGCTGCGGCGGTGGCCACAATGGTGAGCGGCCCGGTCAGATTCAGCGTGCCGGCACGCAACACTGAGCCGGGTGAAGCCAGTTGCGGCACGCTCTCGCCGGAGACAAGCGACACATCGAGATCGGAAATTCCCTTCGTGACCCGCGCATCCACCGGAACACGCTCGCCCGCGGCGAGCATGATCGTCATACCAGGTTGAATCTCGCTGACAGAAAGATAGGTCTGGGTGCCGCCGGGCTGCACAACAAGTGCACCACGCGCCGCCAGACGCGCCAACCCCTTGACGGCGGGCCGGGCGCGGTCGCGCATCATGTGATCGAGAGTCCGCCCGATCAGCAGAAAGAATAGCAACGAGATCGAAGCGTCGAAATAGGCATGCGAACCGCGTTGCACCGTTTCATAGAGACTCATGCCGAACGCCAGCAAAACACCCAGCGAAATCGGCACATCCATGGCGGTGCGGCCATGCTTGAGCGCGCGCCACGCGGAACGAAAGAACACTCGACCGGAATAGGCGAGCGCCGGGAATGCGATCAATGCGGAAATCCAGTGAAACAGGTCCCGCGTCTCGGGTTCCGCCCCCGACCAGATCGACACCGACAACAGCATGATGTTGCTGGCGGCAAAGCCGGACACCGCCAGCGCGCGCACCAACTCGGACAGCGTGCTGTCTTTTTCGTCCGCGTCGATGTCGAAGAGATGAGCTTCATAGCCCGCTCCCCTCAGCGCTTCGATGAAGGGCGGCGGCACACCGTCCGCGCGCCATCGAATCGTGACCCGCCGTGTCGAGAGGTTGACGCGCGCCTGCTCGACGCCATCAAGCTCGCCGAGCACCTTTTCGATCGTCCGAATACAGCCGCCGCAATGAACCGACGGGACCGAAAGGTCGGTCTGGCGAACGTCGTCGGCCACCACACGGCTCGCAAGCCGCACTTCCTCACCGGCCGCCAGTGGGTCCGGCGCGATCTGCTGGTATCCTGCACCGGATCCGCAACAGCTCATCGAATACTCCTGACGCTACGCGCCCTCGCGCTTCACGGTCGCATGGTCCGATAGGCGTGCCAGCTTCCATGACCGAGCACCGGAAACACGACGATCATACCCAGCTCAAAGCACAGGTATCACAGAAGGATCTGCAGATTACTGCGATGAATCGAACGATCGAGGAACTAAAGCGCAAGGCTGATCAGGGGTCCCAGCAAATACAGGGCGAAGCGCTCGAGCTGGAACTCGAGGCGTTGTTGAAAGGCAAGTTTCCGCTCGACCTGATTGAGCCGGTCGGCAAGGGTGAATCTGGTGGTGACATCGTTCAACGCGTCAACGGCTCGCTCGGCCAGGCGGCCGGTTTGATCCTTTGGGAATTTAAACGGACTAAAAACTGGAGCGATGGCTGGCTTGCTAAACTCAGAGAAGACCAGCGAAACGCAAAGGCCGATGTGGCCCTAATCATCTCTCAAACATTGCCGAAGGACGTTGAGACATTTGCTTTAATTGACGGAGTCTGGGTGGCCCATCCTCGCTGCGCGGTTCCCGTCGCCGTTGCTCTGCGCCAATCTCTTATAGAGTTGGCTAGAGTACGTGGTGCTCAGCAAGGTCAGCAGACCAAGATGGAATTAGTCTATCAGTATCTGACAGGCCCCCGCTTTCGCCTGCGCCTTGAGGGCATCGTGGAGAAGTTCGACGAACTGAAAGAGGATCTCGACAAGGAACGCAAGTTCATGAACCGGATCTGGTCCAAGCGCGAGGGTCAGATTCAGAGCGTCATCAAGAACACGGTTGGTATGTACGGTGACCTACAGGGCATTGCTGGGAAGGCGTTGCCAGAAATCCCGAGTCTGGACATGCCGTTGTTGACGTATCCGGGCCCCGATTGACCAAGAACAACTGCGTGGAAACATACGAAACGTATCGGCGATTGGGAGACCTCAAGGAAGAGGAACATCTATTTCCGGAAAGACTTCCTCAATTGATCCACCTTACGTTTTACGCCGACCTTCTCATCAAGTGATAGTGCTCGCTCGTAGGCCGTGAGCGCTTTCGAGATGTTGCCCATGGCCTCCAAACAAGTGCCGCTCAATCGATGGGCGCGCGCTTGCGATTTTGCGTCGGCATTCTGCTTTGCAGCGAGTGCCAGATTGATAGCAGGCAGAAGGAGGTCGGTTAACTCTCGCGAAGGCAGGTTCTTCGTCTCGCAGAGAAGCTCTTCGATTATAGCTAGATCGCCTCTTTGCAATCCCGCAGCCAGCCACTTTGTTCGATCCAGAAACGTGCCGTCGATGCCGTATGCGAATGAACCCCGATCGCGATATTCAAGAAAAATTATTTGTCCATCAGCTGAAAAGACGTACTGATCCGCCCAACCCGACGCGGCCTGCCAGGAGCTTATCTGAATGCCCGCGGCAAGATCGAACACGAACAGCCGCCCGCCGTCCTCGCTTGGCGCATTGGCCGTTTGGCAAATGGCCCAGCGGCCATCGGCCGAAAGGCCATTATTGAAAAGATTGGCTTTCAGTTTCCGCGCAATGATGGGCTTTCCATCGGGACGAAAGGCCGCGAGTGTTCCGCTCAACGCCTCGACGGCGCCCCAATCGTTGAGAATAAATACACCGTTATCCGCCACCTTCCCGTCATTCGGGCGAGGCATGCTCCCTTCAAAAACGACTTTACCCCTATCGAGAAAGATATACCGGCCGCGGCGAGATTGGTTCGGCCCACCGTCCGTCCACGCAATCGTGAATCTTCCATTGGGAGACCGGCTAGATTCTCCAAAAAAGTCGCGAGACGGAATCTGAATGAACTCGTCACCGAAACCGATATCGTTGTCCGCAATGTCGGACGCGACAGAAGTTTGCTTGTGCTTCCCGAATAATCGACCCCAGAGCCCCATCGAACCGTCCTAGCAGCCCTAGACGAACTGGGCGCGGGATATCAATTGAGTCCACTCAGTTTCGAATTGGCGGACGCTAATCCCACGGCAGGCGTCAAAATAGAACGGTTTTGCAACTCATCCTTCTTCACTTGCCTTGAGTAGTCAGGAGTCTTTGTTATTTGCGCGCTTCTCGAGGTTGGCACATCGCTCCATCAGTGCGTCGAAAGTTTCCGGCGTGTCCATCAGAAGGCCATCCCTGACCATTTGAAGATAGTCTTCCTCAAGCGCCGCGCGGGCGGCACCTTCCGGCACGAGTTTCAAATTGCCGTTTACCGCGTTGTGGTAGTCGACGACTTGGCCATCTGCACCCTTTTCCGCGAAGAACCAGCTTTTGTGTTCGGCCACAGCTTCAGCAAGGTTTCGATCTGCGAATGCGGTATCCGCTATTCCCGCATCGTCCAGCCTGACAAGATCGTACCAGTGACGTGCAAAGCGCTCGCCTCGCAGTCTCCCTTGGACGCAGAAGACGTGAATCGCGGTAGCTTTTTCCCAAAAGGTGCGCTCCGCTTTCATCGTCCGCGGTCGAGCGGTCGGAAATTCGAGACTTTCTAGGTATTCGGCCGCATCACAGATTACATCGTGGACTTCGCTTGGCTCGCCGGTTGATCTCGCGCCGAATTCAAGCATGACGGAGGAGCTGACGTAGCCATTGCCAGTTTCCAAGGCGTCGTAGGTCACGTAAAGTTTCTCGCCGTCCACGGTTACTTTGGCGCTCAGGTTGTCCGCCGCGAGACGCGCTTCAATCGTTGGAAGAGCCTTGTCCTTTACCCATGCCGGAAGCCGCGCGCGTACTTGCTCGCTCCACCGCTTCCCTTGGCTGCGGCTTTCGGGGACCGGATTATTGTCCGATGATTTTACGAGGTCGGGAGCGATTGCTCGGATATCGTAAGTAAGGTCGACATCTTCGGAGAAACGACGGATTGCGCCGTATACCTTTGACAACGACGTTCCGCCTTTGAAAACGAGATGCTCTCCTAATGGAGAGCTAAATAAGGCATCTAGGCACCAAACGACCCAGATGTCCTTTTCGAGGAGATGCGCCGGGCGCCCCGATTCAGAAGCGGCGACGGCGAGCGCCTCTCGGCGCTCAGCGTCTGGGAGGTTCAAAAACTTGTCAGACATGAACCGATAGTCCACTTACCGACTTGGCAAGCCAAGTCGGTAGTGAAGATGCCGCTGTCTTAAGTTCGCTAACCTCAGTGGAAGTCAGCTTATGCTTCAGAGTGAGCAAAGCACCTTCCGCTGCTCTCGGTCCGAACCAAGCAAGTGCACGAACTATCTCGCCTGTCCGACGACCGGCTAATGCGAGCTGCCATCGCGGCACATGCTTAAACTCGACGACCTGCTTTCCGAGATGGAGTTCGCGCGACGGACCAGAGGTCAGATAAATCTGACGGACAGGCACCTGCGTGGTCAACCCGAGATGGTTGGCAGCCGCAGCACCGCTCGACACGATTGTCTCGCTGCTCTGAGCTCTCGCTGCCTCAACAACCTTTTCGACCGTCGGCGCTCTGACGCCGAAACGACTTTCGATCGGACGCAGATACACCCCCCGTCTGGCGCGCAGGAGTTTTCCTCGCGCGACAAGGCGCGACAAAGCCTGATCGACGGCCGCGCGTTTTCCAAGATGCAGAAGTGCCTTGGCGGCAATCGGCGCACCTTCAGGAAAACCTTTGGTCTCTTCCAAGATCTGCGTGCTGAGATGGGTCATGGTCTTTCTCCTGTCAGAAACATAGGAGAACTTCTGACACCATGCAAGAGGTGGATTGATTAAAAATAGTTAAATTTCTACAATGACTTATGGAAAATGGGCCGCTTCGGCCATTTCTTTGGAGCGCATCTCGCGCGCTCCAACCGCGCCATCAAGCATGCAGAAGGATTACATGGAACTCGGTCGAGGCTCGTCCTTACGCATGATGTAACACACGCTTCCAAGGTCAGTCGGGCGGCGCTCGACCCATTTATAGACCTGCCGAAGTCACGGCGCTGGCCACCACTGCCAAGTAGTCTCGGCAATCTTAGGATAGTCGTCGGGATCCCAGAGTGCCTCCCACTCTCCGTCTTCCGCTTTCGTCTTTTGTATCGACAGCACCGCCCCCCAAAGCATCAGGAAGCGGAACGTTTTTTTGAGGTATGGAACGAGCAATTTGAGGGACACTGTTGCGCGGTCATACGTCTTTGGCCTGCCGTAGGCTCCCGCTATGGAATGAGCGAAGCGGAGTAGATCGCCGGTCGGATCGACGGCATGAAAATTTGTTGTCATCCGATTTCGCGCTACGGTCCTCGAACCTATGATCCTGTCTTCCTCTTCCCGGGTGCGACAGCGGCTCTCGGCATCGTCGCCTGCGGAGCCGGCAACATCGGGCTTGCCCGATCGATACCGAGCTGGAACGCTTGCGCGGCGTCGACGAGTTCGAGCGCTCCGGACCGACCGAATGAAATCTCCAACCGCTTCCGACGCAGATCGAACGTGAAGCTCACGCCGTCGCGGGCATAGGTCACTCGCCGCGCGCGATCGTCGTCACGGACCGAGCCGCCCTGCTCCTGCTCGATGTCCTCGAGCTTGTCCACCAACTCGTCAAAGGTTGCGTCGAGGCTTTCGAACTCGACAACCAAGAGCTCGAATTCACTGCCAAACATCTCGTCGATCGCGGCCCTGTGCGTTGGCCATCCCTGCTGCAGTTCGAGCCGGCGGCGAAGGATGTATTCGGCCGGGTCATCTGGATTCTGTCCCGTCTCGATCGAATACCGAAAAGCCGGCGTGTCAAGATTCCCGCTGCCGGAGTCGTCTTCCTTGCGCACGTCCCGTCTTCGAAGCTGCAGCGCCGCGCGTGCACGTTCATAGTAGTCCTGCAATTCCTCCGCGACCTGATCGGTCAGCAACCGATGGCACCAGCTCTCGGCCGACTCGTTGATATCCTTCGGAACTGTGTGGAGACCCTTCCGAAAGCCATTGAGCCGACTAATCGCGCCGGTTTCCACGCCCTCGAGAAACTCGCTATTGTTCTTCATCCTAATACCGATCAATGCCGCATCGGCGGGCACCGAAGGTGGCCTCGGCACGTGCCGGATCCTGAACGAGTTCGACGCGCTCAGGATGGCTTGCGGCGTCTGGCGCCCGCGTAGGCTGGTTTCGCGAGTGATGTAGCGCCGCACCTCCTGCTTCAGGTAGTCGCGCAAACCGGTGTCAGTAAGCCAGCGGTCGTCCGTCAGCGCCTCCTCCGCGCGACCCGACAATGCCTCGAGCAGGAAATGCGTCCAAATTCCGTGCCGCAAGGCGGCCGACGGATACGACTTCTCGCGTGGAGAGCATGACAAAAACACGCCGCAGTACCAGCCGCTTTCGAGAAACCGCTCCACCTCCTCCGCGTCGAGGTTCGATATGACATCCCTCGACGGCACGACGTCCTGAAATTGCTCGGCGCAAGCATCGATAAATAGGAGCGAACGCCGGCATTCGCTCTGCGACAGCGGTTCAAGCAAAACTTCCCTCAAGTTGAGCGAGGTGTCGGCGACGTTCGTGCGGCTGGTGTCGTAGGCGCTGAGACGGTTGCCGCCCGCTCCGTGAAAGCCGTGCCCCGCGTAGTAGAAGACGAAGAGATCGTCTTCGGCGAGGCCGCTCAGCCTGTAGCCCAGCTCGTTCTTGAGCCCCGTCAGGCTTGCGTCGGAATCTTTGAACACATTGATCTCGACGTCGTCAGCCGGGAGATCGGCGAACATCGACCGCAGCACCGCGGCGAAGGCATCGGCATCCGCGTGGGCGAATTCAACCTCAGGCAGGTCGCCGCCGCGATAGTGCTCCAACGCCACCACCACCGCCACGATCCGGCGGATCGGTTTGACGGCCGGTGAGTCTTCACTGGCTTCCTTCCGAAGTGGCGGCTTCTTGATCTTAAGGGCCAACGAGGTTCTCCGAGTTGCTCAGCGCGGGCTCTTTGATGTAGGGCGTCTCGGAGGCCGGACAATCGGTGAATGCCAGGAATCCGGGCAGATACCGATGTACAATCTCGATTTCTGATGATCCAGGTCCCGCTCTAGAATTCGAGGCCGAGCAGGAGCGCTAACTTCGATCGATGTGGTAAGCGGCCGGCCCTGCCCACCTAATCAACCCATTATAACCTTCGCCACCGAATCTCCGTCGCTGCCAGCACCGACATCGAAAGATTTGTATGGGCGTTGTACGGAACCTTGAGGAGAGCGATAAAAACTACCACCCGGAAGTGTCAATACGCTCTATATTACAGGCATAGATTCAGCTGGAGCGGGCGAAGGGAATCGAACCCTCGTATGCAGCTTGGGAAGCTGCCGTTCTACCATTGAACTACGCCCGCGCGGTTCCGACCTTAGCCACACCCTGCGCCGGGCCGCAAGATGGCTGTCATCGCAGGATTCGGGTGGCGAACGAGACGAAAGAGCGCAAGATTCTCCAAGTCGCGTGAATCGCGGTCATGACAGGCTGGAACGCAGAATGACGATGGGTTTTGCATTGTTCGACACGGCGATCGGACGCTGCGGCGTCGCCTGGGGCGAGCGCGGCCTTCTGGGCGTCCAACTGCCGGAAGCCGACGACGCGAGAACCCGTTCACGTCTCCTCCAGAAGGCCCCCGGCGCCCGCGAGATGACACCCCCGGCGGAGGTGCAGAAAGCCTGTGACGCCATGGCGGAACTGCTGGACGGCGAAGCACGCGACCTGTCGTTCATCGCGCTCGATACGGAACGGCTGCCTGCCTTCAACCGCAGCGTCTATGACATCGCCCGGACCATCGCCCCCGGGGAAACCCTGACCTATGGCGACATCGCCACCCGCCTCGGCGACAAGCTGCTGTCGCGCGCTGTCGGCAAAGCGCTGGGAGAAAACCCTCTCCCCATCGTCATCCCCTGTCACCGGGTGCTGGCGGCCAACGGCAAGACCGGCGGCTTTTCCGCCAATGGCGGCGTGACGACCAAGTTCCGCATGCTTGCCATCGAGCGCGCGCGGCTCGCTGGCGAGGCTTCCGCCGATCAGCCGATGCTGTTCGACCCTGGTCTGTCGATTGCCCCGCGACGGCGGCGGGGATAAAATCCCGACATGAAGACCGCCCTGTTTGAGACTGCGGCGCTGTCCGTGTTCGACTACCGGTGCACCATGGGACCGGGCGATACGCCATTCATCGAACAGCACACACGTCACTCGCTTTCCTATGTCCGCAGCGGCAGCTTCGGCTACAACACCCGCGGCCGCAGCCACGAACTGGTGGCCGGATCGGTGATGGTGGGCCATGCCGGCGACGAGTATTCGTGCTCGCACGATCATCATGTCTGCGGTGATGAATGCCTTTCATTTCAGCTCTCGCCTTCGCTCACGGACGACATGGGCCTTCGCAAGGACGCCTTGCTTATCGCTTGCGTGCCGCCGACGCCCGAACTCATGGTCTATGGCGAACTGGCGCAAGCAGCTGGGCGCGGCGACAGCGACATCGGGATCGACGAGGCCGCGATGCTGTTCGTGAACCGGTTCATCGAAGCAACATCGGGAAAAGCACAAAAGGCAACGCCCACGACGGCGCGCGATCGCCGCCGCGCCGTCGAAAGCGCATTATGGATCGACGCCCATGCCGACCGGTCTGTCGATCTGCAATCGACCGCCAAAGCGGCCGGCGTCAGCCCGTTCCATTTCCTGCGGCTGTTCTCGAACGTGCTTGGGGTGACGCCGCACCAGTATCTGGTCCGCGCGCGGCTGCGTCATGCCGCGAGGTTTCTCGCCGACGACGCACGGTCGATTACGTCGATCGCATTCGACGTGGGGTTCGGCGACCTGTCGAACTTCGTGCGAACCTTCCATCGGGCCGCCGGCGTCTCACCCAGGCGGTTCCGCGATGCAGCGCGTGGCGACCGCAAGATTTTCCAAGATCGGCTCAAGACCGTCGCCGTAGGGTGATCTCCATCGCAAGGGAGATCATCATGTACGACCATATCGGACTGAAAGTCAGAAACCTCGACGCCAGCGTCAAATTCTATACAGCGGCACTCGCACCGCTCGGTCATGTGCTCTGTTCGCGCGACAACAGCGGCGCGGGATTTGGGCCGAAGAATGCACCCGCGCTGTGGCTACATTTGTCGAAGGAGTCTGAGGGACCAGGGGCGCATGTCGCTTTCCGCGCCGCTAACCACGACGCCATCAAGGCCTTTCACACCGCAGGGCTCAAGGCCGGCGGACGCGACAACGGCGGCGCAGGTCCGCGTGCGGATTACAGCCCGACATATTATGCGGCTTTCCTGATCGATCCGGACGGCAACAATGTCGAAGCCGTGTGCACGTAAGATCAAAGGAACCTCATTATGGCATCAATCCATAAGGAAGCTCTGCTCGATGCACAGCCGGATAGCGTATGGGACGCCGTTCGCGATTTCGGAGCGGTTCATACGCGTCTCGCGCGCGGTTTCGTGACCAATTGCACGATAGATGACGACGCACGGATCGTGACGTTTGCAAACGGCACGACCGCGCGGGAATTGCTTGTCGATTGTGACGATGCAAGACGCCGCCTCGTCTATGCCATCGTCGGCGAACGCATCAAACAGCACAGTGCATCCTTCCAGATCATCGATGAAGGCGCGGGACGCAGCCGATTCATATGGACTGTCGATGTGCTGCCGAACGAAATCGCGCCTTATATCAGCGCTCAGATGGACATCGGCATGCTCGCGATGAAGGCAACCCTCGAACACTGACCGTCTTCGTCACGCGGGCGGCAATCAAACCCTGTTGCAAACAAAACACCGGAAAATACCGCGCAAATTTGAATCACTCTCTTCCCTTTAACCTTACCCAAAACCTCAAGGGGATGATTCAATAATTCCACATTTGTGACCGCTCCGTAACGCTATCACTTCCGCGTCTGGGGACAGCGGAGGTGATTCTTATGAGGGTTTTCAAGCCTGCAGAAATAGAGGCCGTTGCGACGTTCGGGCAACGCAAGATGGCACCTCGCGTGTGCATCATCGACCCAAAACGGCACATCCGCACGTTTCTGGCAGAAGCCCTCGACGAACTCGGATTCATCGCCAGTGAATGCGCCGCAGCCAGCGAACTTCCGGCATTGCTGGAGCGGCAATTGCCCGATCTTATCGTTCTCGGCATGCCGAACGATGGCGTCGAGGCGGGAAACATCCTGAAAATTCTCGTTACGAAAATGTTCGACGGCCAGGTGTTGCTGATCGGCCCGCGAGATTCCATCATTGTAAATGCGCTTCGCCAGCTCGGAGAAGAAACGGGCATCGCCATGCTGCCTCCGCTCACCACGCCGTTCAGCGCGGATGGCCTGCGGGCAAGCGTCGCCACTCTGCTTCCGCAGAAAGCGCCTCCAAGCCCGCCTGTCGATGTCGCAGAGGCGCTCAAGGCCGGCTGGCTGGAACTGTGGTATCAGCAGAAAATCGACGTCCACACGCTAGCGCCACGCGGCGCCGAGGCCCTGATCCGGATGCGCCATCCGGCGTGGGGTGTCGTGCCTCCTGCGTCCTTTGTTCCCGACTCGAAGGATCCGCAGTTCAAGAGGCTTTCGGACTTCGTCGTGAGCCGCGCACTCGAGGACTGGCATTACTTTGTCGGCCAGCACGGTCCGGTCGACATTTCGATCAATCTGCCGATCGGCTTTCTCGAGGATCCCGCATCGGTCAGCCGGCTATGCCGCCAGATTCCCGATCATCCGGCATTCGGCGGATTGATCGTCGAAATCAAGGGCGCCGAGATCATCCGGAATCTCGATCTCGCGATTGATGCAGCCAAGCGCATGCGATTTCACAACATCGCCATCTCGATCGATGATCTCGGTGTCGACTGGCCATCTCTCTCGGAGTTGAAGAGTTTCCCGTTCGTCGAGATCAAGGTCGATCGGGAGTATGTTACCGACTGTGCCGACAATCGCCTGAAGCAGACCGTGTGCCGCAGCATCCTCGAACTAGCGGACAAGGTCGGTGCACGCACCGTCGCCAAGGGCGTTGAAACCAGATCCGATCTGGTCGCCGCCCATGAGATGGGATTCGATCAGGCGCAGGGCTATCTGTTCGGAAAACCCGCGAATGCCAAGAAGTTCGCGCGCTCCGCATTGTCGCGCCCGGTCACCGTTCTCGAATGAGGATGTTCATTCGGCGTCAGCGACGCCGCGCGGCCCCCAGTTGGTCAACCTTACGGCGGCAGCGGCAAGAACACCGAGCAGAATCATGGACACCGCCGCCAGCCAGAAGAACTGCGTGCTGGTCGCGCCCTGCGACATCAACCACCAGCCGCCGGCCATGACGAAGGCCAGCCGCGCCGTTTGCGCCAGCACCGGCCCAAGGACGCGCGCCGCGCCCTGTGACGAGAAATAAAGCGCGATCGCCAGGCCGACGAACGAGAGGAACGGCGCGACGATCGAAAGATACTGTCGGCTTGCGGCGCGCACGGCGGCATTATCCGTGAAGATATTCACCCACACGTCAGGAAAAACAGCGAAGAAGCCGCCGACGAAACCGACAGCCGCGAACGACACGGCGCCTGCGGTCCATGCGATCCGCCGGGCCCGCGCGATGCGGCCCGCCCCGATCGCCATGCCAACCATCGGCACCGACGCGATGCCCACAGCAAACGCCAGCGACGTCAGCATGAATTCCAGACGCGCGCCGATGCCGTAACCTGCCAGCACCTCGGTGCCGAAATTCGCCAGCAGATGTGTGAAGATCGTCACCGTCAGCACAATCTGCAGCGGCGAGAAACAGGCGATCGCGCCTACCTGCAGGATATCGTAGAACATGGCACGCTGAAAACGAAAGCCCTTGAAGGACAGCTTCACGCGGCTACGCCCCGACAGCAGATACCATGCCATGATGGCTGCGCCGATCGAGAACGCCACCAGCGTGCCGGCCGCAACACCGCGCATCCCGAATTGCGGCACTGGCCCGAGACCAAGACCCAGCACACCGCCGAACAGAATCTGAAAGAATGCTGAGTTGAGAATGATCGCCGAGGGCAGCTTCATGTTGCCCGTCCCGCGCAGCAGCGCCGCCAGCGTGTTCATGATCCACGGCAGCACTGCGCCGCCAAAGAAGATCTGCGAGTAGCCGATGGCCTCGCTCAGAACACGTCCGCTGCCGCCGAGCGCAGCAAACAGATACGGCCCGAAGATCAGCATGCCGATCATGAAGGTCAGGCCGAAACAGACGCCGATCATCAGCGCATGCACCGCAAGCGCCGATGCGCGCTCGGCATCGTCGGCGCCCAGCGCACGGGCGATCGCGGACGCGACGCCACCGCCCATTGCGCCGCCGGACATGGTCATCATCAGAATGACGAACGGAAACACCAGCGCCATCGCCGCCAGCGGTTCGACACCGAGACGGCCGATATACGATGTCTCCGCGATGGCCACGCACGTACCCGCCGTGAGGGCGACGACATTGGGAGCCGCCAGCTTCAATAACGTCGGCAGGATCGGGCCGTCGAGCAGCGGATTCTTTCGCGGACCTCGGACAGGCGGCAGCGGCGGCTTCTCTCCCGCCTGCACCACAGGAATTTCGGCGGCTCCAAGTTCGGACATGCACTCCCCGGTGCGACGGTCCTTTAAAATCTCAGCAGCCGTCTTGCCGCTCACAAAATCAAAATTGCATACCACAGCTTGCGGGCGCAGCGATTATGCTCTCAACAGAGGGGCGGCATCAGCCATCGCCAGCGGCCGGTCACCAAGCAGCCGGTCGGCGACCACGCCATCACCTCCGCCCGGAAGGACCGTGAACGGGTCCTGCGCGCTCAGCCGGTGATCGACGACAAGCTTCGAGAGCAGCAGCCGGCGCGCATCACCGCGCATCGCGTGAATCCGGCTACCTTCCCAGGCAAACGTCACCGCGCTGGCGACGTGATAGAGCGTGCTGGTGGCGCGTCGCGCTTCGGCCTCGTTCTCCGATCGGCCGGCCACATCGCGCGCAAAGCCAATGGCCCTGTCCGTCAGGTTGCGGAGACGGTCACGCCAGCCCTGCGGAATGCTCGCGGCATCGTCGATCCGCGCGTGCAGATCGGCTCCGAGCGCGGCCTCAGCGCCATGGCGGCCGACAGCCCGCTTGAGCGTATCGAGGGCCACGATATTGCCGGTGCCCTCCCAGATCGAACCAAGATGCGCATCGCGCAGCAACCGCGGCGTCGCGAACTCTTCGATGTAACCGATGCCGCCGCGCATCTCGAGCGCTTCACCGCACACCTTGCGGGCATCGCGCGTCGCGCGATACTTCAACGTCGGCGTCAACACGCGCAGCAATGCCGCGGCATCCTGGCTACCCGCTTCGGCCCGGTCCAGCGCATCTGCGGTGACGAAACTCATCGACACGGCCTGCTCGGTCGCGAGCATGATTTTCATCAACTGCCGCCGCGCCAGCGGCATATCGACAATGCGCCGGCCGAACACCACGCGGTTGTTCGCGACGGTGTTCGCGTCGTGGTGCGCCCGGCGCATCAGCGCCGCAGACTTCACGCCGTTGGACAGCCGCGACCAATTGACCATCTCGGCCATTTGCACGAAGCCGCGATCGAGCCGCCCGACCGCATAGGCGATTGCGCCCTCAAGCTTGATCTCGCCCGACGCCATCGAGCGGGTGCCGAGTTTGTCCTTGAGGCGCACGATGCGGTAGTGGTTCGGCGATCCGTCGTCGAGCCGCCGCGGCATCAGAAAAAGCCCAACGCCCTGCGTGCCGCCAACCGCGCCTTCCGGCCGCGCCAGCAGCATCACCACTTCGGCGTCGGCGTTCGAACAGAACCATTTCTCGCCATGCAATCGCCAGTGATCGCCTTCCTGTACCGCTCTGGTGGCCAGCTTGCCGACATCGGAGCCGCCTTCCTTTTCCGTCATGAACTGACCGCCCTGCGTCAGCTTCGCCATGTCGGTCTGGGTGAGGCCGTCGAGATATTTTGCCTTGAGTGCATCGTCGCCAAACCGCGACAGCAGACGCGCCGCGCCGTCGGTGACGTTGATCGGGCAGCCGAGCCCGAACTCGGCCTGATTGAACAGGAACGTGAAGGCATGCTTGGCCACGGCAGGATAAGTGTCGGACCAGCCGAGAATGCCTTTGCGATGCGACATCGCGTGGATGCCGAATTCGCCATAGGCCGCGCGTTCAAGCTCGCGATAGGCCGGATGATATTCAATCCATTGCCGGTCATTGCCGAAACGATCACGCTGATGCAGCACCGGTCCATGCTTGTCGGCGAGACGCGCGCACTCGTCGAGATGGCCGCCCGCAAGTGCGCCAAGGCGATCGAGGTGCGGTTCGATATGCTGAAACAGCGCCGCAGGAAGATGGATACGCAACAAATCCGCGAGGATCGGATCGGCGCGATAAAAATTCATGCCTGTTGTGTCAGGCGCGATCAAACCGACTGTAGGTTTCGATCCGGCCGTCGAAACCGCCGTCTCTACAGGCGGCGTTTTTATAGTGGCAACCATGGCGTCTCATCCCTGCCGGGATCACTCCCGTTGTTTCAGGAATGATCCGGTATTTGGATGCTAACGGCAAGCAGGCCCGAGAGCCGCTGACGACATGGGAGAAATGTGCGGCGAGAGGACTGAATTCGCAGAGCGGAACTTACGTCCGGAAATGCTTCGAGAGCTTCAGTCCCTGCCCCTGATAGTTGGACGCGATGCGCTGGCCATAGAGCGCGTCGGGACGCGACAGCATCTTCTCATAAACCAGCCGTCCGACGATCTGGCCGTGCTCGAGAATGAACGGCACTTCGCGCGAACGCACTTCCAGCACCGCGCGAGAGCCCTGCCCGCCCGCCCCGGCATAGCCGAAGCCGGGATCGAAGAAGCCGGCATAATGCACGCGGAATTCACCGACCAATGGATCGAACGGCACCATCTCCGCTGCGAAATCCGGCGGCACTTGCACCGCTTCCTTCGAGGCCAGAATATAGAACTCGCCGGGATCGAGGATCAGGCTGCGATCCGGCCGCGCGCGGATCGGCTCCCAGAATTCACCAACCGTGTATCCGGCGCGCCGATCGACGTCGACAACACCCGTGTGGCGCTTCGCGCGATAACCCACAAAGCCATCGGAGCCTTCGCCGGAGAGATCAACGCTCAGCGCCACGCCGCCAGCAAGATCTGCCTCGTCGCTGTCGACCAGCCGCTCGGCTGCATGCAGCGCGTGCAACTCATCGGCATCGAGCAGCGGATGACCGGTGCGGAAACGGATCTGCGACAGCCGTGATCCTTCACGCAGCAAGACCGGAAATGTCTTGGGGCTGATCTCCGCATAGAGCGGTCCGTGATAGCCCGGCGCGATCATGTCGAAGCGGCGGGTGCCGTCGGCGATCACGCGGGTGAAAACGTCGAGCCGGCCAGTGGAGCTTTTCGGATTCGCAGCGGCTTGAATGGTCGGCGGCAACGCGAGGCTTTCCAGCAGCGGCACAATATAGACGCAGTTGGTTTCGAGCACCGCTCCATCCGACAGATCGATCTCATGCAGTTTGAGTTCATCGATGCGCTGCGCCACAGTCATGTCCGGCCCCGGCAGGAAGCTGGCGCGGACGCGATAGGCAATCGAACCGAGGCGCAGATCGAGACTGGCCGGTTGGATCTGGCTTTCAACGAAGGGATATTCGGGCAGGATCAGGCCGGCATCGGCCATCGCTGCAATCATGCGGTCGGGCAGAATTCCTGTTGCGTCGGGGGCAAGTGTGAAGGCCACGGGCTAGTCCTCGGCTGCCGGGTGATCCAGCAAAATAAGCATTTTATCGGTTATCCGATGGGGTGCTTGACGGAAAGACCATGCGGGATTAAGCCTAGGACTTATCCCGTGGTCATTTGAGCCGGCCGGCTTGCAGCCACGTTAAATAACTCGCTAAACAGGCCGGGGACAGTGTGATCCCGGCTTGTGGAAAGATTTTCCAGGCCGGTTTTTTTGTGCCCATCGCGAGATGGTCACGATGGAGTGCACATGTCCGAGACCAAAACACCCGCGGCCAAGCCGCAATCCTCGACCCGCAACTATCGTCCCGAAACCCGCCTCGTGCATTCCGGCACGCTGCGCTCGCAGTATGGCGAAACCTCCGAAGCGTTGTTCCTGACGCAGGGCTTTGTCTACGATACCGCAGAGCAGTGCGAAGCGCGGTTCACCGGCGCAGATCCCGGTTTCCTGTATTCGCGGTTCTCGAATCCGACGGTGTCGATGTTTGAGCAGCGCATGGTCGAACTCGAAGGCGCCGAAGCCGCGCGCGCCACTGCGACCGGCATGGCTGCGGTCACCACCGCGATCCTCGCCCCACTGAAATCCGGCGATCACGTTGTCGCAGCGAAGGCACTGTTCGGCTCGTGCCGCTACGTCGTGGAAGACCTGCTGCCGCGCTACGGTATCGAATCTACGCTGGTGGATGGACACGATCTTGACCAGTGGCACAAGGCGATGCGGCCAAACACAAAATCGTGCTTTCTGGAAAGCCCGACCAACCCCACCCTAGATGTCGTCGACATCGGCGCTGTCGCGGAGATCGCGCATCGCGGCGGCGCGCGGCTGATCGTGGACAACGTGTTCGCGACACCGATCTGGCAGAGCCCGCTCGCACTCGGCGCCGATGTCGTGGT
Source organism: Afipia birgiae 34632 (assembly GCF_000308295.2). Lineage (GTDB taxonomy): Bacteria > Pseudomonadota > Alphaproteobacteria > Rhizobiales > Xanthobacteraceae > Afipia > Afipia birgiae. The sequence goes on along the minus strand of NZ_HG326653.1, from coordinate 933,689 downwards.
ATATTCGGCGACCAAGCACATCGACGGTCAGGGCCGCTGCCTCGGCGGAGTCATCCTGTCTTCGGACGCTTTCATTCAGGAGCACATCCATACGTTCCTGCGCCAGACGGGACCCGCGATGTCACCGTTCAACGCGTGGGTGCTGCTGAAGGGTCTCGAGACACTGAGCATTCGCGTCAAGGCACAGACCGAGACGGCAGGCGCGATCGCCGATGCGCTGGCAAAACATCCCAAGGTTTCGCGCCTGATCTATCCGGGCCGCGCCGATCATCCGCAGGCAGCCGTCGTCAAGAAGCAGATGCGCGCGGGCTCGACGCTGATCGGTTTCGAGGTCACGGGCGGCAAGGCGGCAGCGTTCCGCACGCTGAACGCACTGAAGCTGGCGCGGATTTCCAACAATCTCGGCGACTCGAAAAGCATCGTGACCCATCCGGCGACCACGACGCACCAGCGTTTGACACCGGAAGCACGCGCCGAACTCGGCATCAGCGAAGGCTTCATCCGCTTCTCGGCGGGGCTGGAGCATCAGGACGACCTGATCGAGGATCTGACGGCCGCGCTGGAGAAAGCGTGACACGCGCTTCATCTCATGCGTGGATATAAGTCCACGCATGAGAGCCAGTTGAACGTCTACATCGGCCGGTACGTCATGACATTGCCTGGAATGTTGACACCGGCCTTTACCTGCCCGACCGACTTGATGATGGTGTCGCCGAGCAATTGGGCGAAGCAGGCGTAACCCCAATCGTTCATGTGCAGACCGTCGCCAATCACGAACTTGTCGAACGGCATTTTCTCGTCCTCGTGCCACTGCCGCATGACTTCGAAACGCGGAAACACGGATACGTTCTTGAGCCTCGCGACGTCGCCGATCAACTTCACCATCCGGCCGGCGTTCTCGGTTCTTGCGGCAACCGCCGGCACGTATTGCGGATCGATCAGCACGACATCGATGCCGCGCGCCTGAAGACGGGCGATGCCGTCTTCCACCAGCGCTGCGGTGGCGGCAATGTCGCTGGCGCTGCCCTTGACGACGGTGTTGGTGCCGAATTGCCAGATCACGAGATCGGGGTCCGTGTCGAGAACGGCAGCATCGAACCGCTTCATCATTTCGGGCGCATCCTGTCCGCCCATACCGCGATTAATAATCGTGATGTCGGACGTCGGAAACTTCCGGCGTAACTGATCGGCAAGCCGGTTCGGGTATGTGTAAGCCGGCGATGACGTGCCAAACCCAACGGTGGTCGAGGAACCGAACGCGACGATGGTGACCGGCTCGTCCGCAGCGATCCGCCGGGCGACGCGGGGCAGAGACCCCGGAATTTCCTTCAATCCCTTGGCAGGCAGGCACGGCACACGGGTGAGAATATCTCCTGCAGCACTGGCCGCGCTCTTTGCCGCTTCGATGGCCTTGGTGGCAAGACCCTTCTTCTGCGCGGGCGCATCCGGCGGCCTAGTCTGCGCCAAAGCGGGGTATGCTGCAAGCGAGCCAAACAGCATTGCCGCCACGCCCGCAGAACGCATACTAAAATGCATCAACGTTGAATCCTGAGCTCCGCCGGATTGATGCGCGACGCTTCCACGACCATTGCCGACAACGCACGGCCAATACAATCGTGTACACGTTTCGCCATTCCGTATCCGTGAACCGAACCGAACAAGTCGAAATCACCGGCATCACTCCAGTGCCGCATAATCGAAAACCGGTCGAACATCGGCACTTCGTGCTGCTGCGCGACGACCCGTATCGTATCGTTATACGGCCCAACCGAGAGCATCGTTTCCATACGTGGGTTATATTGGAGATTGATCAAGAGGACTTCGGAGCCGGCTTTCTGCAATGCCTCAACCCCCGTGTCGAGCGCGGCGCGGAAGTCGTCGGGATCAACCGAGCGTATGGCATCGACGGTGCCGGTCTGCCAGATCACCAGATCCGGCTTCTGATCCGGCGGCAGCTTATCCATCATCTGGCCGAAACCCTCCGCAGCTTCCGCAGCGGTCTTCTTGGGCCGCAACTCGGTCCTGACATTGACAGTCACGCCCGCAAGAGCCTCGCGCAGCGCCGCCTCCAGACGGGAGGGATACGACATGCTCGCGCCGTCAGACCCAGGCAATGCCGAGGAGCCGCTGCCGGCGACAAGGATGTCCAACCGCTTCCTTGTCTTGATCGCGTCGGCGACTTTCGGAAGCGTGCTCTCGGTTGCCAGAAGATAGGCGGGCACCGCGCAGCCGTGGGCATCCTCGGCACGCGACGGAGCCGCCACCAGGAGAACCGCAAACAGACCTGCAATCCGTAGCACTTTCATGACCCGCCTCCGGCAAGGTCGGCATCGCTTTCCGCGGCTTTCGCACGCTTGTCGTTTTTGCTCGTCTCGCTCTTGTACCACGAAAACAACGATGCCGCGGCAGACATGATCACAATCCCTGCGACACTGACAAGGAAATGCATCCATGCTCCGCCGGAGACTTCGGCGAGAACAAAATGTCCCGCAAATGCGAGAAAGACGCCGAGGCAGAATATTTCCAGTGAATGCTGGCCACACCGGATCACCGGCCGGAGCCATAGCGAATTGAGGCCCGGCCAGTTCGCGGGAATGAAACGGACAGTAATCGCCGCCAATGCCAGAAAATGGACGAAGCGCAGCACGTCGAGGTCGGTCTTGTTGATCGGATACATCCAGCTTTCCAGCCAGCGCGGCATGAAGATGTTCAACCGCGGCACATGCCAGGTCAACGTCACACAGAATGCGAACACGAGATAGGCGATGCAGAGCCAAAGCGTGATGTCAGAGGACAGGATGCGGTCCATCCGCTTTGCACCGCCGAGCGCACACCACGCGCCGAACACAAACAGCAACTGCCAGGCGAACGGATTGAAGAACCATGTCCCGTTCGGATAGGCCGGAAGCGCAAGATCGAATTCCCATGTGATTGCGTAAAGCAATACCGACAGCGCCAGCGCCAGATCAGCCTTTCGCTGCATCAGCCAGATGATCAGCGGTAGGAATATCATGAGCACGATGTAGAGCGGCAGCACGTCCATGTTGACGGGCCGGAATTTCAACAGCAGCGCCTGAACGATCGTCACATCGGGCTGCTTGAGAAAATCCAGAATTCCCATTTCCTCCGCATAGAGGGGGTTATCGAATTTTGTCGCGATATATGAAATTTCGGCAAGATAGATGGTGAAGAGAAAAACGTGCGCCACATAGATCTGCCACACGCGCTTGAAAATGCGCGCGCTCGCGACCACAAAACCGCGATCGAGCATTGCCCGGCTGTATACGAATGCCGCTGTGTAGCCCGAGATGAAAATGAAAATCTCGGTGGCATCACTGAAGCCGTAGTTGCGGATCGTGAACCAGGTCAGGATATTCGGCGGAAGATGATCGATAAAGATCAGCCACAGCGCCATGCCGCGAAACAAATCGAGACGCAATTCGCGTTCACCCGCTGCAACCGGAAGCGCTGCGGCCTTTGTGGCCGGTGCTGTCACGACAGCCTGATCGGTCGTCACGAATGTCATTCCAGTACAGTCCGTTCAGTCGGGTTCCGTCGCGTAGCAGACGCGCGTCACAATCCTATGGAAGATCGAGGCGGCCCGCAAATTGCTGAGATTCCATTGGACAGTGCGCTCCGGGAATGCTGGATGACAACGATGTTGAAACAATGATCGGGCCCGCTTCGTATCCTCTGGTGAGGCTGCCGCAGAATGCGATGATCGGTCCCTACGCAAGGATCGCGAGGTCTGTTATCGTATGCCCCGAACAGGGACGGATCCCATGTACCGTGCCGTGACTCGCCAGATTGAAGTCATCGTCGAACCGAACTTCCTCCCCGAGCGCTCGTCAGCGGAGGATAGCCGGTTCTTTTGGGCCTACACGATTGCCATCGTCAATTCCGGGACCGAAACCGTCCAGCTCAAGACGCGGCACTGGATCATCACCGATGGCGCTGGCCGCAGTCAGGAAGTTCGCGGCGAGGGCGTGGTCGGGGAGCAGCCGGTACTCGAACCAGGTGAGCGGTTCGAATACACCAGTGGGGTGCCGCTTCAGACGCCGTCCGGCTTCATGACCGGCAGCTATCAGATGGTGACGGAAGACGGCGAGCCGTTCGAAATCGACATCCCCGCGTTCTCGCTCGACAGTCCCAACGCCAAGCGGACGCTGAACTAAGATTCCGCGGGGTCAGTCTTCAGCTTTCAGCCGCCCGTTGTTCAGTCACCGGAACGACCCCCGCCTCGTCCGGCGTGAACTCGTAAACCGAACTGCAGAACTCACAGGTCACAACCACCTTGCCGTTCTCGACCATGTCGGCGCGGTCCTGCGGCGTGAAGCTGCCCAGCATTCCGGCCACCGCCTCACGCGAGCAGGAACACTGCGCGTGGATCGCCTGTACCGGAAACACCCGCACCCCGCGCTCGTGAAACAGCCGGAACAACAGCCGCTCTCCCGACAGGTCGGGATCGATCAGTTCGACGTCCTCAATGGTGCCGAACAGCGCGCGGCTTTCGGCCCAGGCGTCATCCTCCGGCACAGCATGAGTGACCGCGCCTTCCGGAGCGTCGCCGGGATGCAGATCTGCTTGCCGCGCACGTTCGGGCGCCTTCGGTAAAAACTGCATCAGCATGCCGCCGCCGCGCCAGCGATGTTTCGGCCCATCGCCGCCACGAAACTCCTCGCCGACCGCCAGCCGCACCCGTGTCGGGATCTGCTCCGAGCGCAGGAAATATTCATGCGCGGCGTCTTCCAGATTGCCGCCCTCCAGCGCCACGAGACCCTGATAGCGGCTCATGTCAGCACCCTGATCAATGGTCATCGCAAGGTGGCCGTGGCCGAGCAGCGCCGCGGAGTCCTGACCCGCCTCGAGTCTGCTGGCATCGAACCGCGCATAGGCACGCAGGCGGTCAGGCGCCTGAAAATCGACAACGATCAGCGACACCGGACCGTCGGTCTGGGTTTGCAAGATAAAGCGCCCCTCGAACTTGAGCGTCGAGCCGAGAAGTGTCGTCAGCACGATGGCTTCGCCGAGCAGCTTGCCAACGGGCGCGGGATAATCGTGTTTGGTGAGAATGTCGTCGAGCGCCGGTCCCATCTTCGTAAGCCGGCCGCGCACATCAAGTGCACTCACATCGAAGGGCAGCACCGCATCGTCCACCGGCGTTGCGGAGGGGGCACGAATTTGGCTTTCGAGAGTCATGTCATGCGCATTCTGGTCAGGAGGAAACGAATTGCCGCTGTGGAACGCTCAAACCATGTCCGGTCTGATTTTCGGCTCCAGGGCAATGGTGGGTCAAGCAGGGTGCCCGCACAATATAGGACGCCTCGATCCGCAAAAAAGGGAGCGGATCGGGAACAAAGGCCATCCGAAAATGCGCGAGCCGGGATGTGATCAGCTCACGGGCTCCGGAAACACCTAGCCAATCGCGTGCAGGCACCAGGCCAGAATGCCCTTTTGCGCGTGCAGGCGATTTTCCGCCTCGTCGAACACCACCGACTGCGGACCGTCGATCACCTCGTCGGTGACTTCGTCACCACGATGCGCCGGCAGACAGTGCATGAAGATAGCGCCGGGATTGGCCAGCGACATCAGCTTGGCGTTGACCTGATAGGGCTTCAGCAGATTGTGCCGATGTTCGCCGTCCTTGTCGCCCATCGATACCCAGGTGTCGGTGACAATGCAGTCGGCGCCGCGCACCATTTCTTCGGCCTTGGTGCCGAGCACGATCGGCGCGCCCGTGGTCTTGATCCAGTCTTTCAGCAGCTTGTTCGGCGCCAGTTCCGGCGGCGTCGCAACGCGCAGATTGAAGCCGAACCGCTCCGCGGCATGCGCCCACGACGCCAACACGTTGTTGTCGTCCCCGGTCCACGCCACGGTGCGACCCTTGATCGGGCCGAGATGTTCTTCGAACGTCATGACGTCCGCCATCACCTGGCAGGGGTGCGAGCGGCGGGTCAGTCCGTTGATCACAGGCACGGTCGCATGAGCCGCAAGCTCGGTCAGCGCCTCGTGGTTGAGAATCCGGATCATGATGGCATCGACGAAACGCGATAGCACCCGGGCAGTATCGGCGATGGTCTCGCCGCGCCCGAGTTGCATTTCAGCACCGGTCAGCATGATGGCTTCGCCTCCGAGCTGGCGCATGCCAACGTCGAACGAGACGCGGGTTCGCGTCGACGGCTTGTCGAAGATCATGGCCAGCGTCTTGCCATCGAGCGGCTTGCTGGATGTATCACCGGCCTTACGCTTGTTCTTCATCGCCACGCTGGCGTCGAGGATCGCACGCAACTCCCTGGTGGGCACGTCAAACAGATCGAGGAAATGTCGCGGAGACTTACTCATTATACCGCCTCACGCCGCGCCGACGTCCGCGTGAACTTCGCGCAGACGCGCTCGATACGCGACACCGCGTCGTCGATTTCCGTTTCAGTGACGATCAGCGGCGGCAGTAGCCGCACCACGTTTTCACCGGCGCCAACAGTGAGCAGCTTCTCATCGCGCAACGCGCCGACGAGATCGCCCGCCGGGGTCACAGCCTTGAGGCCGATCAGCAGGCCATCGCCACGGACTTCATCGATCACATCGGGATAGCGATCGACGATCGACGCCAGCTTCTGTTTCAGCACCAGAGACGAGCGCTGAACGCTCTCAAAGAATTTCGGCGCCAGCATCACATCGAGCACGGCGTTACCTGCTGCTACAGCAAGCAGATTGCCGCCGAAGGTCGAGCCATGCGTACCCGGCGTCATGCCGGCTGCTGCAGCGGCCGTGGCAAGGCACGCGCCCATCGGAAACCCGCCGCCGAGCGCCTTCGCCAGCGCCATGATGTCCGGCTCGACGCCGGTCTTCTCATAGGCGAACAGTGTCCCGGTACGGCCCATGCCGGTCTGCACTTCGTCAAACACCAGAACAAGCTTGTTATCGTCGCAGAGCTGCCGCAACGCGCGGAAGAACGCAGGATCAGCCGCGCGCACACCGCCTTCGCCCTGCCAAGGCTCGATCAGGATGCCGGCGGTGTGCGGACCGATCGCCTTCTTGGTCGCTTCAAGATCGCCGAGCGGAACCTGATCAAAACCCTCGACCCGTGGCCCGAAGCCTTCGAGATACTTCTGCTGGCCGCCGGCGGCGAGCGTGGCGAGCGTGCGCCCGTGGAATGCACCCTCAAACGTAATGAGCCGGTAGCGTTCCGGCCTGCCGTTCACCGCCTGAAACTTGCGCGCCATCTTGATGCACGCCTCCATCGCTTCCGCGCCGGAGTTGCAGAAGAAAGCCACGTCCGCGAAGCTTGCATCACACAGCCGTGTCGCCAGCCGCTCACCTTCCGGAATCGTGAACAGGTTCGAAACATGCCACAGCTTCGCGGCCTGTTCCTGTACGGCAGCGACCAGATGCGGATGGGCATGGCCAAGCGCATTCACCGCCACGCCGCTGGTGAAATCGAGATAGCGGTCACCATTGGTCGCGATCAGCCACGGACCCTCGCCGCGCTCGAAAGCGACATCGGCGCGGGCAAAAACCGGCAACATGTGAGAGTCGAGATGCGGTTTGGCAGTGTGGCTCATGGTGACCTGATCGATGGTATGGGACAACAGCATTGCGGCCGCATCAGCGTTTGTCGCTCGCTTGCCTGCCCCGGAAACGAAACGTGCCGCCCGAAAGGCGGCACGTAGCCGTTATTCTATTGGTGGACGATGTGGTGTCAATCCACGCGCGCCCTCCCGGGATCCATCGAGGACCCGCATGCCGCTGCCACAAGCATACAATTTGGCAGTTTCAGGCCCGTTCCAGCACCTCGGCACCCGCCCTGAACCGGGAAATCACGGTTTGTGGACGTCGCACCAAGATCGAATTTATTTGCTTTTTAGCCGGAACATGTGGACGCGCAACGCCCGACTCTTGCGCGTGAGTCACGGCATATTGTAGCATTCCTGATGTTGGGTACGACATCTCGTGCGGCAGTTCTGATCCTCGCTTGTCTTCGGTAAGGCGTAAACGCCCGGTCGCTCTTCATGCAACCGGCGAGGGCTAAGGGATTCTGCCGACAGGGATTTTGGACGATTTGCAATCGCGACGCCGCGTCAAAAATGGCCGGCGCGATACCAAAAGGAAGTGTGCGATGACGGTAATGAGCTGGACCGACGATCGCGTTGAGCAGTTGAAGAAGCTTTGGGAAGCCGGACTTTCGGCAAGCCAGATCGCCGCTGAACTCGGAAACATCACCCGCAACGCCGTGATCGGCAAGGTGCATCGGCTGGGCCTGTCAGGCCGCGCCAAGAGCCCCTCCTCGGCGGCGCCGCGACAGCGCAAGGCGGCACGGCCCGCGCAGCACATGATGCGGATCAGTCGCCCGGTGTCGCGCGGCAACACTGCGCTCGCCCATGCCTTTGAAGTCGAGGCCGAGCCCGATCCGATCGCCTACGACAACGTGGTGCCAATGAGCCAGCGGTTGAGCCTGCTGGAACTGAATGAAAGCACCTGCCACTGGCCGGTCGGCGATCCGGGCAGCGCGGATTTCTTTTTCTGCGGCGGCAAGGCGCTCAACAGCCTGCCTTACTGCGCGCATCACTCGCGCGTGGCCTATCAGCCGGCGAGCGACCGGCGCCGCACCTCGCGGCCGACCAAGTAGGCGAAAGCTCAACGCTTCGAACGACATAAGACGCGAAAAGGCCTCATCGAACCGATGAGGCTTTTTTGTTGCGAAGTGGCGGCGAACTTCGATGCAAATGGCGGCTTTATGATTGCGCGGCGAAACTGCGGCCGCGGCCTTGTTCGTCCTATTCCTTCGCCGCAGCCTTGTCGGTGACCGCGGTCTTGGTCGCCGGGAAGCATGCGGTGAAGGTCGCGCCGTGTCCGAACACGCTCTCGATCAGCAGCCGTCCGCGATGGCGAATGAGGATGTGCCTGACCAGCGACAGACCGAGGCCCGTACCGCCTTGCGCGCGGCTGTCACCGGCATCGACGCGATAGAACCGCTCGGTCAGCCGGGGCAGATGCTCGGGTGGAATGCCGGGACCGAAATCGCGCACCGCGAGACGAACCTCACCGGCCGCATCATCCGGCGCAGGCTCGCTCAGCGACACCACCACGCGCCGGCCGGACGCACCGTATTTGAGGCCGTTCTCGATCAGGTTCTCGAACACCCGCAGCAATTCTTCGGTATCGCCCGCGATCAGCACAGGCGCCTCCGGCAGATCGATCTCGATCGCAACCTGCCGTTCGCTCGCCAGCGGCTCGAGGCCATCGACCACCTGACGCACCAGCGGCACGACGTCGACCAGCTTCTCGGGACGCACATGCGCGCTCAGTTCGACCCGCGACAGCGACAACAGATCGTCGATCAGCCGCGCCATGCGCGTTGCCTGCGCATGCATGATGCCGAGAAAGCGCTCGCGCGCTTTCGGGTCCTCGCGCGCCGGACCTTGCAGGGTGTCGATGAAACCCGACAGCGCCGCCAGCGGGGTGCGCAATTCATGACTCGCATTGGCGACGAAGTCCGCGCGCATTTCCTCGACCCGGCGCAGCGGGGTCTGGTCGTGGAACGTCATCAGGATGCAATATTCGCTGCCGCCGAACGCGGTCGGCAGCGACACCGGCGTCACGATCAACTCCATCCAGCGATCGATGGGAACGTGATCGACATAGCTGGCGCGTTGCTGCTGGCGGGTGGCGATGGCTTCGCGAAGCGCTGCGATGATCTCGGGTGAGCGCAGCGCGAACAGCGCGAGTTCGTTCTTGCGCAAGGCCGGAGCCAGCTGACCCGCCGCGGTATTGAAATGCAGCACGCGTCCGGCGCGATCCAGCAGCACCGCCGCGTCCGGCATTCCGCCGACCAGTGCCTGCACAACCGGTGTTTCAGCGGGCCGCGCGCCGATCATGTCCTCGCTGGTGGGAACGGATTGATGCAGATGCCACGGCACCAGCGCCGCGCCAGCGATCACCAGAAAGATCAATCCGGCTTGCGGCAGAGTCAGGCCGCCGAACACCACCGCAGCAGTGAGGCCAAGTGCGGTCGCGATCAGGATGATCGCCGCCCGCCGCAACCGATCCGGCCACGGCGCGAAACCTGAATTGGGGGATGTCACCGTCATGCGCCGTACCTGTTTCGCGAGCGCGTGTTACGAGACCGGAGATCCCGATCCGCGGGGCGGCGAGGGTTTCGCGGCTTCATCAAGCCTGTGCAAGGCCGCCGCAACCCGCTTCGCCCGGAGGCCCACAATAACCTCTCGAAGCGAGAGCAAGATGACAGAAAGCATGAACGGGATCAGATAATAGAGCACCCGGAACAGCAGCATGCCGGCCAGCAGTTCTTCCCGGTCGAACTGAAACAGCCCCACCAGCATCGCCGCATCGAACACCCCGAGACCGCCCGGGGAATGGCTGGCGAAGCCGAGCAGCGTCGCCGACACGAAGATCACCGCGACGACGACGAAGCCGACATGGGGCTCGTCGGGAACGAGGATGTACATCGCCAGCGCGCAGAAGCCGAGATCGACGATGCCGATCACGATCTGCAGCAGCGTCAGCGGACCGCCGGGAAGAGTGACGGTCCAGTTGCCGCGGCCGACTTCGCGCGGCTTCGTCCAGACCCACACAACATAGGCTGTCAGGCCGATCAGAATGGCGATCGCCGCGGTGCGATTGAGCCAGACCGGCAGCTTGTCGATGGAAGCCGCCGCCTCCGGATGATAGGCGACGCCGAGACCCAGCACCGCAGCGTTGCCGAGCCAGAAGGTCAATCCGGCAAGGAAACAGACCTTGGCGACATCCACCGCCGAAAGTCCCCAGGCGGAGTAGACGCGATAGCGCACCACGCCGCCGGTGAAAACACTGGCGCCGACATTGTGACCGATCGAATAACTGGTGAAGCCGGCAAATGCGGCCACGCGATAGGGGACGTCGTTGCGGCCGATCGCGCGCAGCGCAAACAGGTCATAGAACGTCAGCGTGAAGTAGCCGGCAGCGACGCAAAGCCCGGCCAGCACGATGGTTCGGATCTCGGTCCCGCGCAATGCTTCATAAAGGTCATCGACGTCGAGCCCCTGAAGCATGTGATAGAGTATGTAGCAAGCGGTCGCGATGATCGCGATGCTGATCGCGACACCAAGCTTGTGCAGGATTTGCTTCTCGCGCATGTACGCGATGGCCCCGCGCAGTGTCTCCAGCATCCAGACCTCAAAATTCAAACAACCACTTCCCGGCTGATGATGTCCTAGCAGACCGGCCACGCGACCGCGAGGCCGACTTGTCGATTTGAGCCCATTTGCCAGCCGGAAGTCACGTTAAGAATACCGCAAAGCTACCGCCACCCGTTGCACCGCAACGGTGTCACCAGCGTGTCATGGCGATGACGCCGGTTTGGCCTGCTCGCGCTGAAAAAACAGCAGGTCCAGTTCGATGGACGGCTGCCCGAGCCCTGTCAAAAGCGCATGAGTCTGACCGCGATGATGGGTCTGGTGATTGAACCAATGCGCCAGGGCGGGAGCAAGTTGCTGCACGAACGGCTCGGGGCCGGAGAGGCGCCGGTAGGAAATCGTTCCCGCAATCCGCGTTTCGTTGAGTCCGTCGGCGTAGGCTGCGATCCGGGCATCCTCTGCTACGCGGGCGGCGCGGAGCGCATCGAATGTCTCGAACAGGATCGCATCGAGCCGGCCCGGCGCGTCGCCTTCGCCGGTAAATCGCTTCATCCATATGCGATCGGTGACCAGCAGATGGTTCAGCGTGCCGTGGACGGACTTGAAGAAAGCGCCGCGGTCGGCCTTGTACTGCGTTTCATCGAGACGGGCCGCGGCGTCGTAGAGCCGGACATTCGCCCACGCATGTAGTGACCGAGCATCCGGAAATACGACGTCAGATCATTCACGCCTCAATTCCCGGCGCATGTCGCGAGACCACGAGGTTGCGCAACCACGAGCCAACGGCGCAACCTGCGACGTAGGCAGCCAGCATGACCAGACCGAGATCCAGCCAGTAGCCGAAGCGGCCGGGGGCCAGGTGAAATACCGAAGCCAGCACCAGTCCCGCAATCAGCACCGCGACCTTGCGCAGCGTGACGACCGCCCAGCCCCGTCCGCGATGCACGACCGCGATCCATCCCATCGCGAGACCGAGCAGGCCTGACGCCAGCAACCAGCCCCAGTTGAATGTCGCAAGATAGGTCATGCTCACTTCACCACAAAATCGATGCGCCGGTTCTTGGCCTTGCCTTCGTCGGTATCGTTGGCCGCGACAGGCTGCGAACTGCCGTAGCCCACGGCTTTCAACCTGTCCGGCGGCAGACCGGCCTTGATCAGATAGTCAGCGACCGCCTGCGCGCGCTTCTCGGACAGCGCTATATTGATGTTGTTGTCGCCGTCGGTGTCGGTGTGGCCGGCGACTTCGATGTTTGCGTTGGGACAACGCAGCGCCGTCTCGATGAGCTTGTCGAGAAGCCCCATGGAATCCTTGTCGATGGTCGCGCGCCCCGAGTCGAACCTGATTTTCGCCTTGGCCAGCAGTTCGAAGAACAACTGCTGGCAAACCGTGGGATCGACCGCGCTGGCCACCGGCTTGACGGACACTTCCGCTTTCGCGGTCCAGCCCTGCGGCAACTCGCCGCCGATGCCGCCGCGGATCTGGTCCGCCGCCACCGCGTAAAGCGCATCACCCGACAGTTTCGCTTCGCGATCCGAGATCACCAGCGACCCGGTCGAGACCCGCGACAGCGCGCCGAGCGCGGCCACTACCGCGTTCTGGAATCCCTGCGGCGCGCCGACGCTCGCCTTGAGATTGTCCACCAGCTTCTCGGAGAAGAACTTGCGGCCGACCGCCGCAACGATGGCCGCGTGCACATTGTTGTCCGGCACGTAACCGGCAAGCGTAACCGTGTTCGCCACCGGGTCCTTGGTGGCCTGGAAGACATACGGCGGCGCCTTGATGGCATTTTCTTTCACCGAAAAACCCTCGGGCAGGTTTTTCAATGCGGCCTGAATCGCCTCGCGATTGCCGATCTCCCGCGCCATTCCGGTCAAAGTGACGTTGTTGTCGCTGAGCGTGATCTTGCCGTCCTTGAGCTTGCCGACCTGATCGATCAGCAGCAGCGCGGCATTATCGAATTTTGACGACGCGCCCCGCGCCAATGTCATCCTGTCGGAGATTTCCGTGCCCTTGAGCGCGGCGCGCGCGGCCTCCGCCAGCCTGGCCTTGATCGCCGGCAGCGGTGCATTGCCGCTAAGCGTGACGCGCACCACGTCGCGCTCAATGGACCATACAAAGGGTTTGGCTTCCGGGATCAGGCTGGTGTTGTCATTGACCAGCCGTACGCCATTGACGGCCTCGACCTGGGATGTCGCGCTGCGCCGGCCCTCCTCCGAGAACGCATCCGCCGACAGTTTGACATCACGGCCAGAGACGGCGATCAGGGTCTTGTCCAGCACCGTGTCCTTCAGCGCGCTGGTTGCGCGGGCGGCAAGGTCTGTCTCAAGGGGAGCGGTACCGGTCCAGATCGCGCCGATCCAGAGGAACGCCAGGGGAATCAACCCCGGCCACCATTTACGTGCCCAACTCGCGAAGCGGTTCATCCCGGACCTTTACCTGACAGAGTGCAGACAAAACAAACCCTTGCCGAGGTGTCAAACTGGAAATGCACGCAGCTGCCGTGGCCCGGACAAGGGCCCGGAATCCGGCCAATGACAGCCGTTTCAGCCATCCGGATAACCGTTTGTTCAACCGTTTCTGTCACATCTCGGAGCTGGATCCTTCAGGATCGCTCCGGGCCATCGCCATGAAGCAGCTTCGCAATAACGTCATTCGCGCCGGCCTCGACGCGCTGTACTTCAGCGGCGCCCATCATTTGCTGCGGCCGATCCTGGCGGGCGTCGGCGCCATCTTCATGCTGCATCACGTCCGCCCGGCCCGCGACGATATGTTCCAGCCCAACCAGCATCTCGAAATCACGCCGGACTTCCTGCGCGAGGTGCTGGCGCATGTGCGCGCGCTCGGCGTCGATATCGTTTCCATGGACGAAGCGCACCGCCGGATGCGGGAGCGCGACTTCGCCCGCCGCTTCGCCTGTTTTACGTTCGACGACGGCTATCGCGACAACCGCGACCATGCGCTGCCGGTGATGCGCGATCACAACGCGCCGTTCACGGTCTACGTCGCCAGCGATTTCGCCGAAGGCAGCGGACGGCTGTGGTGGGTGGCGCTGGAGCGCGTCATCGCGCGGGCCTCGGCCATCGACATCGTGCGCGACGGCGCGACGCTGTCGCTCGATGCACATGACGACGACGCCAAGCAGGCCGCGTTCCAGCAGGCGCACGACTGGCTGCAAACCCTCGCCAGCGACGCCGAGGTGCAGCGCGAGGTCAGCAAACTGTGCGCGCGCCACGGCGTCGACGATGCCGCCATCCCGCGCGAACTGTGCATGTCATGGCCCGAACTGCGGTCCTTCGCCGCCGATCCACTGGTGACCATCGGCGCGCACACCATCAGCCACTGCAATCTGGCGCGGGAGAGCGAGGCCGAGGCGGTGCGGCAGATGCGCGGCAGCCGCGAGCGGATCGAAGCCGAACTGCAAAGACCCGCGCTGCATTTCGCGTATCCTTACGGCTACCGGACAGCAGCCGCAGCGCGCGAATTCGCGATGGCGCGCGAGCTTGGATTCGCGACCGCGGTGACGACGCGCCCCGGCATGATCTTCCCCGAAAACGCCGAACATCTGACCGCGCTGCCACGCGTTTCGCTGAACGGCAACTACCAGACCACGCGCTTTCTGTCGGTGCTGACGTCCGGCGCGGCCACCGCGATGTGGAACGGTTTCCGCCGGGTGAACGCCGCCTGAAGCGCGTTTCAAACAGATTTCATCATCCGGCCATTCCTTGACACCGCTCTTGCTGCTGGCGCTATATCGCCGCCAAAGCAACGGGAGGCATCATGTTCAAGAATCTGTTTTCACTCAAAGGCCGCATCGCAGTCGTCACCGGCGGTTCGCGCGGCATCGGCAAGATGATCGCCTCGGGCTTTCTCGCGCAGGGCGCGGCGAAGGTCTACATCACCGCGCGCAAGGCCGGTCCCTGCGAGGAAACCGCCAAGGAACTGACCGCCGCCTATGACGGCGAGTGCATCGCGCTGCCGATCGATATGTCCACCGTCGCGGGCTGCGAGAAGCTGGCCGAAGAACTGATCAAGCGCGAGCCGAAGATCGACATTCTGGTCAACAACGCGGGCGCAGCCTGGGGCGCGGCCTTCGACGAATTCCCGGAAGCCGGCTGGGACAAGGTGATGAACCTCAACGTGAAGTCGCTGTTCTTCCTGACCAAGGCGCTGGCCAAGCCGCTGCGCGCCGCGGCAACCAGGGACAAGCCCGGCAAGGTCATCAACATCGCGTCGATCGACGGCCTGTCCGTCAATCCGCTCGAGACCTATTCCTATCAGGCGAGCAAGGCGGCCGTGATCCACCTGACACGCCGCATGGCGGCGAAGCTGATCAAGGACAATATCAACGTCACCGCGATCTGCCCCGGTGCGTTCGAGTCCGACATGAACACCGCGGCGCGCGACCATGGCGACAGCGTTGCAAAAGCTATTCCGTCGAAGCGCATCGGCACGCCGGAGGACATGGCGGGCATCGCGATCTACCTCGCATCGCGCGCGGGCGACTATGTCGTCGGCAACTCCATCGCGGTCGACGGCGGCATCGTCTACGCCAATCTCAGCCTGCCGGTGGCGGGGGAGTAATAGAAGCCCCGACTGGTCAATATTGAGTGTCATGGCCGGGCATAGCCGTTTGAAGAACGGCGTCGCTTCCGCTTGCCTATGACCCGGCCATCCGTTTTTTAAAGGCTATTTGCGAAGCGAGATGGATTGCCGGGTCAGGCCCGGCAATGACAAATTGAGTGCGCTGGAGATCCGGCGCACTTCATAAGGCTAATACGTCTCGACGTGGTAGCGGCCGCTCTCGCGCATCTTCGGCTTCAGCGCCGACCAGTCGATCGAGGCGGAGCGGCAAGCATCGGCGAACGCTTCATCGACGCCGCTCTCCATACCCTTCAGCCCGCAGATATAGACATGGGTCTTGTCGTCGCGCAGCAGCGCGGCGATCTGCGCCATTTCGCTGCGGATGCGATCCTGCACATAGACGCGCGGCTGGTCCGGCACGCGTGAGTAGCAGAAGTACTTGCCGAGCAGTTTTTCCGGCACCTTCTGCAGCGGCCCGAAATAGGGCAGTTCCTCCGGACGCCGCGCGCCGAAGAACAGCAGCAGCCGCCCCGCCGCATCGGGCATCGCGCGGCGGCGGCGTTCGGTGAAGCCGCGAAACGGCGCCGAGCCCGTGCCGGTGCAGATCATGATGATGTTTGCGGCGGGATCATCCGGCATTAGGAAGGTCGCGCCGAACGGACCGGTGATTTCAAGCTTCGCACCGCGCGGCAGATCGCAGAGATAATTGGAGCAGACGCCCTTGTCTTCGCGCTTTACGGTCAGCGCAAGATTGTTGGTGTTGGGCTTCTCGCCGCCGCGCGGCGATGCCACTGAATAGAGCCGCGCGACATGCGGCTTGCCGCTGGCGTCGGCGCCGGGCGTAACGATGCCGATGCTCTGGCCTTCCAGCACGGGAAACGGCTGATCGCCGAAGTCCAGAATAATATGACGCACGTCGGTGTCGGACGCGGCATCGGTCAGGCGGAAATTTCCGGTGACGGTCGCGGTCGCAGGCTTCGAACGATTGTAGAGATTGACCGTCGGCTTGCTGGCGGAATGCGGCGCGACCGGCTTGCCGCCGAGCCCCTTGCGGGCCTCTTCGAGCAGCTTCGAGACTTCATCCTCCAGCGCCTCGACCGCGGCGCCCTCGCCTGCCGCCGCCGTCGCGACCTCTTCCTGCTTCGGCAGTTCGTCCCACGAATACTGCTCTTCAAGCGAATAGGCTTTCGTCACCACGCGCCAGTTATCGATCGAACCCGTGGGACATGGCGAAATGCAGTCCATGCAGTGATTGCAGATGCTCGCATCGACGACGTAGTTGTTGCCGTCATGCGTCACCGCATCGACCGGACATGTCTCTTCGCAGGTGTTACAGCGAATGCATATTTCCGGGTCGATAAGATGCTGCTTGAGGAGTTCGATTGTCGGTGCGTTCATCGTCCTTGTCCTCCCTCCCTCTCCCCGCCTGCGGGAAGAGGGTCAGGGTGTGGGGCAGCAATCCGATGAAGGATGCGTACGCCCCTCACCCGGCGCAAGTGCGCCGACCTCTCCCCTAAACGGGGAGAGGTGAAGAAAAATCACGCCGCGATCTTCACGTATTCGAAGTCGCCGGGCTTGTTGTCGATGCCCACCTTGGGCGGCGCGATCCAGTTCGCGAATTTGCCGGGCTCGGAGACCGGCTCCATCAACGATGAGATGAAATCGCCGTCCGCCGTCGAGGGCAGGTAATCGTTGCGAATTTTGGCCCATTCCGCGTCGCTGACAATGACGCCCTTCGGCGTGGCGTTGACGTCCCTGAACTCGCCGATCTGGCGATGGAACGCGGTGTGCGGCAGTTCGAGCCGGAAGTTGACGCCGGTCTTCTCGATCACCTTGTTCCAGCGCTCGACGCCCTTCTCGCAATCCAGCGTGTAGTCGTCACGCAGCCGCATGTTGAGCGCGGTGAGCGCGGGTTCATCCACCAGCGTGATCTTGCCGTCCACCAGCTTGAGCACCTTGTAGATGTCGTTGGTCAGGCGGTGATCGTCGTCGATCTTGGTTTCCTGGAAGCGGCCCTTGAGGCCTGAATTGTAGAAATTCGCGGCGTTGGTCGAGACTTCCGATCCAAAAAGATCGAGAGACAGTGAGTAGTGCAGGTTCATCTTCTTCTGCATGGTCGGCAGATCGATCACGCCGAGCGCGCGGACCTTCTCGATCTCGTTGGGATCTTCGATGCCGGCGGCCTTCATCGCGTCACAGGTGCGCTGAAGCACGCGGCTGACGCCGGTTTCGCCGACGAACATGTGATGGGCTTCTTCCGTCAGCATGAAGCGGCAGGTGCGCGACAGCGGATCGAAGCCAGACTGCGCGAGGCTCTCAAGCTGCATCTTGCCGTCACGATCGGTGAAGAACGTGAACATGAAGAACGACAGCCAGTCGGGGGTGGCTTCATTGAAGGCGCCGAGCATGCGCGGCGCATCCTCGTCACCGGAGCGGCGGCGAAGCAAATCGTCGGCTTCCTCGCGGCCGTCGCGGCCGAAATATTTCTGCAAGAGATAGACCATCGCCCAGAGATGACGGCCTTCCTCAACGTTGACCTGAAACAGGTTGCGCATGTCATAGAGCGACGGCGCAGTCTTGCCGAGATGGCGCTGCTGTTCGACCGAAGCCGGCTCGGTGTCGCCCTGAATGACGACCAGACGGCGCAGCATCGCGCGATACTCGCCCGGCACCTCCTGCCACGCCTTCTCGCCCTTGTGCTGGCCGAAATTCACCTGCCGCTGCTCGTCCTGCGGCGCGAGCAACACACCCCAGCGATACTCCGGCATGCGGACGTAATCGAACTTGGCCCAGCCCTTCGGGTCGACGCTGATCGCGGTGCGCAGGTAGACCAGCGATTCCTGAAAGCCTTCCGGCCCCATGTCGTTCCACCAGTCGAGGTAGCCAGGATGCCAGCCTTCCAGCGCCTTCAAAACCTGACGGTCTTCCGCAAGGTTGACGTTGTTCGGGATCTTGGTGGTGTAGTCGACGTTCATGATGTTCATGGTCAGTCTCCGTCAGATTGGCTCGTCATTGCGAGGAGCGAAGCGACGAAACAATCCAGTTTCTTTTATCGCTCTGGATTGCTTCGCTTCGCTCGCAATGACGTCGATTCACGTTCTTCAAACCCGCGTCATGTCGTACTGCGCGCGCTCGCCGGTGCCGTAACGCTGCAGCGCGCCGTTCTCGCCCACCGCATTCGGGCGCTGGAAAATCCAGTTCTGCCATGCGGTGAGGCGCGAAAAGATTTTCGATTCCATGGTCTCCGGGCCGACGAAGCGGAGATTCGCTTCCATGCCGGTGAGGCTGTCGGGCGAGAAGCTGGTCCGCTCCTCGAAAAACACGCGCACCTCGTCGTCCCAGTCGATGTCGTCGAGCGCAAAGGTGACGAGGCCCAGTTCCTCGGCGGCCTCGGCGTCGAGCGCCTCGCCAATTTTTGCCTTCGCCGTCTCGACGTCGGACGGATCGGCCTGGAAACGCGATTCCAGCCGGGTCAGGCCGTGGCTCATCGGATACGGGCCGAAGTTTGCTGCGCTGAGGACGATTTCGGCGGGCGCGCGGTTGTCGCCCTGCTTCTCGCCGATCAGCATGTAGGAGCGGTCAGCCGCGAACACGAGTTCCGCCAGCGTGCCGACGAAGCAGGAGCCGGGCTCGACCAGTGTCACCAGCGTGCGCGAGGTCACATCGATACGCTTGAGCACGCGCTTCCAGTAATGACGGATTTCGTTGACCAGCCAGTTCGTCTTGTTGGCTTCCAGAAACGCGTCATAAGCCAGCACCCGCGCGCGTTCGCCGTGGGACTTGAACACCAGCATGGCGATTTCGAGCTCGTTGATGCGCAGATGCAAAATGGCATCGTCCAGTTCGCGCGCCACCTGAAGCGGCCAGAAATCCGCGCCCTGCGCGGTCATACCTGCGACATCGGCCGGGGGATCGTTCTCCGGCGCCTTGATCGAAATGGTGGCGATGCGCCCGGCGCGATTGAGATCAACGCTGACAAAACCATAGCGGATGCCGTCCTCGGTGAAGCTGCGCTTCAGCGGCTTGAGCACAACGCCCTGCCCTTCGCCTGCGCGCTTCGACTGCCCGGCAAACTCTTTCGCGCGGTCCGCGACCTTGGCTTCAAGCTTCGAGTTGGACACGATCTCGTCCACCAGCCGCCACTGCACGGCGCGCTTGCCCTTGATGCCTTCCTCGATGGTGCAGAAGAAATCCGCATGGTCGCGGCGCACCTTGCGCTTGTCGACCACGCGCGTGAGCCCACCGGTGCCCGGCAGCACCGCCAGCAGCGGCACTTCGGGAAGCGCGACGGCTGCAGCACCGTCGTCCGCCATGATGATGTGATCGGCAGCGAGCGCGAGTTCATAGCCGCCGCCGGCGGCGGTGCCGTTGACGACGCAGATGAAGCGTTGGCCGGAATTCTCCGACGAATCCTCAAGGCCGTTGCGGGTCTCGTTGGTGAACTTGCAGAAGTTCACTTTATGCGCATGGGTCGAGCCGGCGAGCATGCGGATGTTGGCGCCGGCGCAGAACACGCGGTTCTTGCCCGAGCGCAGCAGGACCACCTTCACTTCCGGATGCTCGAAGCGCAGCCGCTGCACAGCGTCCGCCAGTTCGATGTCGACGCCGAGGTCGTAGGAATTCAGCTTAAGCAGATAGCCCTCGAACAGGCCGCCGTTCTCATCGACGTCCATGGTCAGGGTGGCGACATCGCCCGCCACATCGAGCTTCCAGTGCCGGTACTTCGACGGCTCGGTCTGGAAGTCGATAAAGGTCGCGCTATTGGCGAGTTTTCTGTCCGCTTGTGCCATTGGCCACCCTCGATTTGGCTGAAATCTGAATTATAATGCACAATAATGCAGCTTTTTGAGCTTGTCCAGCTCTATAATGCAGTCATCCTGCATTTTTGTGCATGTCAGGCAGC
This sequence comes from Afipia birgiae 34632, assembly GCF_000308295.2. Taxonomy (GTDB): domain Bacteria; phylum Pseudomonadota; class Alphaproteobacteria; order Rhizobiales; family Xanthobacteraceae; genus Afipia; species Afipia birgiae. The sequence continues at coordinate 913,072 of NZ_HG326653.1, read as the reverse complement.
CCGCTCCAGGGCACCCTCACCATGCAGGGACAACAGCCGATTGGCGAAATCTGCCACCGCCTTCAGCGCGGCTTCAGGTGCCTCGCGGTGCGGAGAATGGCCCGCGCCGGGAATGATCGTCGTGTCCACCGGGCAGTAGCATTCGGCCTGCGCGATCTCGACCTGCCGCAGCGTGCCGTACTGGTCGTCTGCACCCTGAATGATCTCGACCGGTACGCGGACGTAGGCGAGCGATTCAGAAATATCCCAGTCGCGAAACTGCGGATCGAGCCAGGCGTCGTTCCAGCCGAGGAAGGCGTTGTCGACATCCTTGTGCCAGCGCGCCAGCCTGGTCTTCAGATCCGTGGTCGCATAGGTGTCCTTGATCTTCGCGATCGACTGAATCGAAATGTCCTCGACCACAAAGTGCGGCGCGATCAGCATCAAACCGCGCACACGATGATCCTGAATCCCTCCGGCATAGATCGTCGCGATCGACGCGCCGTCGGAGTGGCCGAGCAGCAGCCCGCGCCGGAAGCCGATGGCACCGAGCAACTTCGGCAGAACATCAAGCGCCTCGACATGCATGTAATCGGGACGGCGCGGCAGTTGCGCCGGCGACGAGTTGCCATAGCCCGCGCGCGAATAGACGAACACGCCCGCACCGGTCGCGGCCTGCAGCTTGTCCGGAAAATCGCCCCACAGCCCGACCGAGCCGAGACCTTCGTGCAACATCACGATGGTCGGCGCCTTGTCGGGCGTCGGCCCGATCATGCGGTATTCGAGCTGCGCATCGCCGATCGCGAGTGTGCCGGAGGGTTGCAGGGTCATTGTCGATTCCTCATCATTCGCTTTCCGTTCCATTCGTCATTGCGAGGAGCGCTTGCGACGAAGCAATCCAGTCTTGCTTGTTGCTTCTGGATTGCTTCGCTTCGCTCGCAATGACGGCCTTGTCACTTCGCGCTGTCGCGCAGCTTGAAGCGCTGGATCTTTCCGGTTGCGGTTTTCGGTAAACTTTCCACGACCTCGATCCAGCGCGGATATTTCCACGGGCCGATCTTCTGCTTGACGTGTTCCTTCAGCGCGCCGTTGAGATCGTTCACCGGCGCGCCCTGCTTCAGCACGACGAATGCCTTCGGTTTCAGCAACCCTTCGGCATCTTCGGCAGGCACCACGGCCGCTTCCGCCACCGACGGATGCGTGATCAGCGCGCTCTCGACTTCAAAGGGCGAGACCCAGATGCCAGACACCTTGAACATGTCGTCGGAACGGCCGCAGTAGGTGTAACGGCCCTCGGCATCGCGGGTGTATTTGTCACCGGTGCGGGTCCAGCCGCCCTCAAACGTTTGCCGGCTTTTGCTGCGCTGATTCCAGTAGCCTTCGCCGGCCGATGGCGCATTGACCAGCAACTCGCCGACATCGCCGTCCGCCACGTCCGCGCCTGCATCATTCACAAGGCGCACCGCATAGCCAGGCACCGGTTTGCCCGAGGTGCCGTACTTGATGTCGCCCGGCGCATTGGACAGGAAGATGTGCAGCAGTTCGGTCGAGCCGACGCCGTCGAGAATGTCGACGCCGAAACGCTGCCGCCAGCTTTGGCCGACGAGTTCCGGCAGCGCTTCGCCCGCCGAGGTGCAGACCCTCAAACGCTTCGTACGCGGCTCGCTCTTGAAAGCTTCGTCGTTCAGCATCGATGCAAACAGCGTCGGCACGCCGAAGAAGATGCTGGGATCGTGCTTGCGGATCAGTTCGAAGATCACCTGCGGCGTTGGACGCTCGGGATTGAGGATCGTCGTCGCGCCGACCGACATCGGGAACGTCAGTGCGTTGCCGAGACCATAGGCAAAGAACAGCTTCGCTGCCGACAGACCAACATCATCCTCGCGAATGCCGAGAACCTTCTTGGCATAGGTCTCCGCCGTGGCTTCGAGATTGGAATGCGGATGACGGACGCCCTTCGGCATGCCGGTCGAGCCCGAGGAGTACAGCCAGAACGCGGGTTCGTCCGGATGGGTCGCGGCGGTCTCGAACTGGTCACTCTCTTTGGCGAGCTCGTCCTTGAGCGACAGGTGCCCGTTTGCATTGGCCCCGGACACCACGACGTGCTGCAGGTCCGGCATGCGGCCGAGCACATCCTTCACCACCGGCAGCAACGCTTCCGAAATGAACAGAACCCGCGCGCGGCAATCCGCCAGCACATAGGCATACTGTTCAGACGTCAGCAGCGTGTTGAGCGGCACCGGCACGATGCCGGCGCGGATCGCGCCCAGAAACACAATCGGAAAATCGATGGTGTCGAGCATCATCATCGCGACGCGCTCTTCCCGCCGCACGCCGATACGCCGCAGCAGGTTGGCGAGCCGGCGCGTCTGCGCTTGCAAGCCGCCGTAGGTGATCTCGGCAACCGGATCCCTGAACACCACCTTCGCGCCGCGCCCCGCCGCCACATTGCGGTCGAGCAGATAGGTCACGGCATTGTATCCGCCGGATAAATCGCTCATGACTTCGATTCTGGGCCGGCGCCCAGTCCATCCTCTACCCGCACGACACTCTCCCGGTGATCCGCTTCTTAGAATTATAATTCATATAAAGTCACCCCCTGAGCTTGCTGTCAACCTTTTCCGGCACTATGTTTCAGGTGGCTTCACGAGTCGAAACGGCATGACCCCGCAGGCAGAACCGGAAACCCAATTCCTTGAGCAGCTTGGGCAGCGCGTCCGCACCATGCGGGCGCTGCGCGGCATGTCACGGAAAGTGCTGGCCAAGGTGTCGGGGATTTCCGAGCGCTACATCGCGCAGCTCGAAAGCGGCAAGGGCAACGTCTCCATCGTGCTACTGCGGCGGGTGTCGGCAGCGATGGGCGCCCATGTCGAGGACCTGATCCCGACCACGGACACGTCGCCGGACTGGCTGGTGATCCGCGACCTGATGCGCAACGCGACGCCGCCGCAAATCGCGCAAGCCAAGGACATTCTTTCCGGCAACGGCGCATCGCGCCACAGCAACACCTTCGCGGGCATCGCGCTGATCGGATTGCGCGGCGCTGGCAAATCGACGCTCGGCAAAATGCTGGCGAAAAAGATCGGCTGGACTTTTGTCGAGCTGAACAAGGAGGTCGAACAACAGAACGGCCTGTCGGTCGCCGAGATCATCGCGCTCTACGGCCAGGAAGGGTTCCGCCGCATGGAGCAGGCGGCGCTGGCGCAATTGCTCGCGCGCAAGGAACCGATCGTGCTGGCGACCGGCGGCGGCATCGTGTCCGAGCCGGTGACGTTCGATCTGGTGCTGTCGTCGTTCTACACGATCTGGCTGAGGGCCACGCCCGAAGAGCACATGGGGCGTGTGCGCAGACAGGGCGACCTGCGGCCGATGGCCGACGACCGCTCGGCCATGCAGGAACTGCGCACCATTCTGCTTAGCCGCGAGCCGCTCTACGCGCGCGCAGCCGCGCAAGTCGACACCGCGGGACTCGATATCGATGAAGCCGCGCGGCGGCTGGCCGATACCGTCGCCCCGGTGCTGGCGAAGCAGTCGCTGACATTCGCGCCCCGCGCCGTCGCCGCGCAATGAGCGCGGCTCTCGATACCATCGTTGCACCATCGAAGACTGCGGCTGGACCTGAGCGCACACTTGCGGATCTGCTCGCGGCGCGCGGCCTTGAGGCGGCCAACATCGTTGCCATCCGCAACACGCTGCACGCCGACGATATCTCAAACGACTTCCGCACCCTCGCCGATGTTATCGACGCCAACGCGCTACCCATGCTCGACCGCATGCAGGACGGGCCGCGCATCGCACACGAGGCGCTGGTGCTGTCGTTCGCCGCGCTTGACGACGGACACGCGCGGTTGACGGGCTTCCGCCGCTTCCTGATGCGGCGTGAAGGCATCGTGCCGACCGACATTGTTTATGATTATGATGCCGCGCATCTGTTGCACGCTTTCATCGCCCGCGCCCATGCGCCGGTGTTCTACGATGCCTTCGATGAAGACGGTCTTTCCGATCTGATCGGGCAGCTTGTGGTGCAGTGGCCGCAGCCGGTGGAGCAGAACATTATCGCGGCGGATGATCCGGGGCTGCTGATTGTGGGCTAACCCCCACCCCGGCGCTACGCGCCGACCCTCCCCGCAAGGAGGAGGGAGAAGAAGGCGACAGCGTTCGCCGTTGGCACCCGTCCCTCCCCTCGATGGGGAGGGTGGCGGACCGCAGGTCCGC
>NZ_HG326653.1:703211-908754 GCF_000308295.2 Afipia birgiae 34632 | reverse complement strand
ACGGGTGGCGGACGCGAGGTCGCGTGGGGTGACAGTCACGCAATCGCCGACTCAACCCCCAGATGCTGCTCCAGCAGATCCTGCTTCTGCGCCAGCTCAGCCGGCGTCCCGTCGAACACCACCGCGCCCTTCGACAGCATCACCATGCGGTCCGCAATCCGCGACAGCGAGCGAAAGTCCTTGTCGACGACGATGGTCGCAACGCCTTCGCCGCGGATGATACCGAGGGTGCGCCAGATGTCTTTGGCCACCAGCGGCGCAAGCCCTTCGGTCGCCTCGTCAATCAAGATCAGATCGGGGTTGGTCATCAGCGCGCGGCCGATGGTCAGCATCTGCTGTTCGCCGCCGGAGAGCTGATGTCCGCCATTGGTGCGGCGGGCGTGCAGACGCGGAAACAGTTCGTAGATTTTTTCCAGCGTCCACACCTTGCGTCCATCAATGCCGGGACGCGCGGCCATGACGAGATTTTCCACCACCGACAATGAGCCAAACACGCCGCGGCCTTCCGGCACCAGCGCCACGCCCGCGCGCGCAATCGCTTCAGGGGCCGCGCGCATGATGTCGCGGCCGTTGAGAGTGATCTGTCCACGGCGGTCAGCGACGAGGCCCATCAGCGAGCGCAACAGCGTGGTTTTGCCCATGCCGTTGCGGCCGAGCAGAGCCACCTGTTCGCCGCGCGCGATCCCAAAGCCGATGCCATGCAGCACCTGGCCCGCGCCGTAAAATGCTTCGAGCTTCTGCACCTCAAGTAAAGTGCTCACGCGTCCTCCTCAACGCCGAGATAGGCGAGCCGCACCGCCGGATCGACACGGACATCCTGCGGCAGGCCGCTGGCAATGACGTGACCGTCCGCCATCACCGTCAACCGGTCCGCCAGTTCGAACACCGCATCCATGTCGTGCTCGACCACCAGCACCGCGCGGCCCTTCTTCAGTGAGGCAATCAGATCGACCACCTTGCGCGCCTCCGATTGGCCCATGCCCGCAAGCGGCTCGTCGAGCAGGATGATGCGCGGCTGCGTCGCCAGCACCATCGCGATTTCAAGCTGGCGCTGCTCGCCATGAGACAGGTGCATCGCCGTCAGCTGTGCACGCGCCGAAAGCCCCGCCTGCTCCAGCGCCTCGCGGGTGCGGCGATTGACGTCGGCGTCGGAATAGACGTTGCCGAACATTTTCAGCGGCGACGCGGCATGGGCCTGCGCCGCCAGCCGCACGTTTTCCTGCGCGGTGAACTGCGGGAAAATCGTGGTCTTCTGGTATGAGCGACCCAAACCCGCGCGGGCACGGCGATCCGGCGCCAGCCGCGTAATATCGTTGCCGCCCAGCATGATCTCGCCAGCGCTCGGCGTGAGGTCGCCGGACAACAGATTGATCAGCGTCGATTTGCCCGCGCCGTTCGGCCCGATCACGGCGTGGATTTCTCCAGTGTGAACGTCGAGCGACACATCGGAAACGGCAGTGAGGCCGCCGAAATGTTTCTTCAGGCCAACGGCCCGGAGCGCGATATCCGCGTTAGCCATGACCCGCCTCCTTCGCGTCGTCATTGCGAGCGGAGCGAAGCAATCCAGAAGCATTCGGCAAAGAACTGGATTGCTTCGTCGCTACGCTCCTCGCAATGACGGTTGATGAATCTGCGTCAGATTGCGGGTCTGATGCGGGAAGGATCATCTTCAGCAGATCGCGCACGCCGTTCGGCAGCGCCAGCACGATCAGGATCACGGCCAGACCTTCCGCGAGTTTCCAGTGCTCTGTCGTCGCCTTCAGCACTTCCTCGAGCCCGATCAGCACAAGCGCACCGACCAGCGGACCGGCCACCGAACGCTGACCGCCGATCAGCACCATCACCAATACTGTCGCCGACAGATGCCAGCCCAGCATCTGCGGCGCGACGAAGCCGAACTGCGCGGCAGCGAAATATCCGGCGATGCCCGCAATCGCGCCCGAGATCACGAACGCCGTCAGCCGCACGCGGAACACCGGGAAGCCGAGCGCGCGGGCGCGGCGTTCATTGTCGCGGGCTGCCGCCAGCGCATGACCGAACGGCGAACGCACGATCATGGTCAAAAGCGCAATCACCGCGACCAGCACGGCCAGCACCACGAAGTAATAGACCAGGGGTTTTTCGAGATCGAGCAGCGTGATGTTGCCGAGCATCATCGACGGCTTGTTGTAGATGAAAGCGCCGTCGGAACCGCCGGCGAACTTGCTGTCGTGAAACAGGAAGAACAGCATTTCGCCGAACGCCAGCGTCACCATGATGAAGTAGATGCCGCGGGTGCGCAGCGCCAGCGAACCGATCACCGCGGCGGCCGCCGCGGAGGCGGCCACCGCGAGCGGCAGCGTCCACCACAGCGAAGCGGGATCGTATTTCGGCGACGCCAGCGCCAGCACATACCCCGCGATGCCGAAGAACGCGGCATGGCACAGGCTCACCAGCCCGCCATAGCCGACCACGAGATTGAGCGACATCGCCAGGATGCCCATGATCAGCGCCTTGCTGATGAACTGCACATAGTATGTGGGTGCAACGAACGGCAAAGCGATCGCCAGCGCCAACAGGGCAACGGGCACAAGCCACACGCGCGGATCAGGTCGCTCATTGTTTTGCATGCGGGTCAGACCTCCCGCCGGCCGAGAATGCCGTTCGGACGCCACAACAACACCGCCGCCATCAGCACATAGATCAGAACGCTCGATACGCTCGGGAAGAACACCTTGCCGAACGTGTCGGTGAGGCCGATCAGCAGCGCGCCAATCGCCGCACCACCGATCGAACCGATACCGCCGAGCACGACAACGACAAAGGAGAGAATGAGCATGCTGTCGCCCATGCCGGGATAGACGGTCGATACCGGAGCGACAATGATGCCGCCGAGTGCTGCGAGCGCAATGCCGACCGCGAACACGTAGCGGTTCACGGTGTCGAAATTAATGCCGAGCGTGCGCGTCATTTCGCGGTTCTCGGCGCCGGCGCGTACGATCATGCCGATTTTCGTTCGTGTGATCACAACGTAAATGATCGCGGCCGCAACGAGACAGAACGCACAGATCGCGAGGCGATAGACCGGATAGGACAGGTTGTCGGTGAGCTGGATCGCGCCGCGCAGCCCTTCCGGCGGCAGCACCGAATGCACGTCCTTGCCGAACAGCAATTGCCGCACCTCGTCGATCACGAGGATCAGACCGAACGACAGCAACACCTGCGCGAGGTGATCGCGGCCGTAGAGCCTGCGGATGAAAACGTTTTCCAGCAGCAGCCCGACGACGAAGGCGATGGCCACACCCGCGACCACGGCGATCCAGAAGCTGCCGGTATAGGCGGCGATCCAGTAGGCGAGATAGGCGCCCAGCATATAAAACGCGCCGTGCGCGAGATTGATGACGCCGAGAATGCCGAACACCAGCGTCAGCCCGCTGGCGACGAGAAACAGGACCATCCCATACTGAATGGCATTCAGAAGCTGAACGCCGAGAGTCACGAGGTCCATTGAGCTAACGATCCTATTGATCAGACTTCGTCATTGCGAGGAGCGACAGCGACAAAGCAATCCAGTCTGTGGGCACATCACTGGATTGCTTCGTTTCGCTCGCAATGACAGATTTCTCTGTCATCCTTCGAGGCTCGCCGCAAGCACGGCTCGCACCTCAGGATGACGCTCTCTTGTTTCCTTCGCCCTGCATGCTTAACCCGTCACCCTGAGGTGCCGGAGCGAAGCGGAGGCCTCGAAGGGCGACGGGCTAAACGCGCGACGCCTCACGCCATCTTGCAGCCGCGCGCCGGATCGTCGACGGCGGCCTGCGCGATCGACACCATTTCATTGCGGCCGTTGCGCACTTCGCGCAGATAGATGTTCTGGATCGGGTTGTGTGCCTTGTTGAAACTCAACGGCCCGCGCGGCGAGTCGATCTTCGCCGCGCCCATCGCGGCGATCATCTTGTCCTGCGCCTTGGCATCGCCGCCCACCGCCGTGAGACCGATATCGAACAGCGTGGCCGCGTCGTAGCCTTGCACGGCATAGATATCGCCGTCGAGGCCGGTCTTGGCCTTGAACGCTTTCAGGAACGCAAGGTTGGCCGGGTTGTCGAGATTGTCGGCGTAATGCAGCGTGGTCTTGATGCCGTTGGCCGCCTCACCCTGTGCCGCAATGGTTCCGTCGGTAAGGAATCCCGCGCCGTAGAGCGGAATGGTCTTGTTGAGGCCCGCCGCCGCATAGTCCTTGACGAATTTCACAGCGCCGCCGCCGGCAAAGAACGAGAACACTGCGTCGGGCTTCAAAGTGGCGATGCGGGTGATCAGCGCCTGGAATTCGACCTCGGGGAACGGCAGTGTCAGATCCTCGACGATCTTGCCGCCTGACTTGGTGAAATTCTCCGAGAACGCGCTGATCATTTCCGCGCCGGCAGTGTAGCGCCAGGTGATGGTGACGACGTTCTTGATGCCGGCGTCGAACATCACCTTGCCGGCGGGATAGGTCGACTGCCAGTTCGAGAACGAGGTGCGGAACACGTTCGGCGAACACAGCGCGCCGGTGGCGTCATTGGCGCCCGCATTCGGAATGATAAGCATCGTCTTGGTGTCGCGGGCGACCTTGACCATCGCCATGGCGACGCCGGAATGCACCGTGCCGACCACGACATCGACCTTCTCGCGTCCGACCAGGCGGTTCATGTTGTCGGTGGCAGCTTCCGGCTTGGATTCATCGTCCACCTTGATGAACTGGACCTCGCGTCCGCCGAGCTTGAGGCCCTTCTGCTGGTAGTAAAGCTCGAAGCCGTTATCGATGAACTGGCCGAGCTTCGCGAATGTGCCGGTATAGGGCAGCATCAGACCGACTTTCAGCGGCGCATTCTGCGCGATCGCCGGGCTGAACAGGCGGGGCGTTACAGCAAGCGTCGCGGCGCCCGCGGCGCCGGACAGCAGTGCTCTGCGGCTCACCTTCATGGTCTTGGACATAGGCGTCTCCCTCTCATTTCTTATGTTTGAATCTTCTTCAGCACGATCTTCCGAAAACCTGTTTCCGCTTTTCGGGATCATGCCTTTGCAGGCCCGTTCAGGCTCCGCCGGTTTATGGATTCCCGCAGTCCACACCCGCCGCATTGGGTACAGGCACCCGATTGCAGCACGCATGGCCTGGTGTTTTCAATGGCAGTGTTTTGCGGCCGGTCAGGCCGGACATCCGATCCAGTCGCCGCACCCATCGTCATCGAGCCTTTTGAGATCTGAAGCGCGCCGCGACAACACCGCGCGCTGGTTGATATAGCCCTTGTCGGTAATCTCGCCGCCGTCCACCGACGGCAGATCCGCTAACAGCAGGGCACGGGTGGCGAAGCTTGAGGAGCCGCCGCCCCGTGCCTTCAGGCGCGCGAGCCCCTGCGCCATCGTGTCGCGCACAACTGGCGCGCGCAGCACGTCGGCGAGATCGGCGTCGGGCAGTTTCGCCAGCGCGCGGCAGGCCGGGATATTCGGAAACACCAGAAAGCGGACGTCATCCTTGTCGTGACCTGTGACCACGATGTCCTGCGCCAGCGGCGCAAGGGCTGCGATGCCCGCGATGCGCAGCGTGCCGACGCTGACCCAGGTGCCCGATGTCAGCTTGAAATCCTCGGCGACGCGGCCGTCGAAAAACAGACCGAGTTCGGGGCGCGCGGCATCCGCGAATATCATCGCGTCGCCCATCAGATAAAAGCCGTCGGCATCGAATGCCTTCGCGGTCTGCTCGGGCGCTTTCCAGTATCCCGGCGTTACGTTCGGGCCGCGCACCCGCGCCTCCAGCTTGTCGCCTGTCGGCACCAGCTTGATTTCGGTGCCGGGGATCGGCACGCCGATATTGCCCGAGCGCGGCGCCTGGAAATGGCAGTCCGTCGCCAGCGGTGCGGTTTCGGTCGAGCCCCATGACGAGACCATCGGCACCGCATGGCCGACGGTCGCGATCGACAAGGATTCGAGCGCTTCCCAGAGATTCTGCGGCAGCGCGGCGCCTGCGTAGAACAGCAGCTTCACATTGGAGAAGAAGCGCCGGCGCAGTTCGTCATCTTCGCGGAGTGCCGCGATCAGCATGTCGTAGCCGCGCGGCACATTGAAATACACTGTCGGAATCACGTCACGCAGATTGGCGAGCGACAGCGCGAACAGGCCAGGCGCGGGCTTGCCGCTGTCGATGTAAAGCGTGCCACCGTTGCGCAGCACGCAGTTGAAATTGTGATTGGCGCCGAACGTATGGCTCCACGGCAGCCAGTCAAGCGTGGTGAGATCGGGGTCACCGAGGAACGGCCAGGTCTGGATTTTCGCGGCCTGGTTGGAGGTCAGCATGCGCTGGGTATTGATCACGGCCTTTGGCGTGCCGGTCGAGCCGGACGTGAACAGAAACTTCGCGATGGTGTCATGACCGACGGCCGCGAAAGCACGCGCGACCTCAGGGGTCTCTGTCGCCGCCGTCAGGGACGAAAATGAAATCGCGCTGTCGAAGCCATCCGGATCACCGGCCACAACGACCGCCGTGTGCAGCGGCGCAATGGCATTCAGCGCGGGCGCAAACATCTTTGCGCTTGAGACGTAGATCGCGCCGGGGTCGAGCAGCGCGATCATGCTTTTCAGCTTGTCGAAATCCTTCGAGACCAGCGAATAGGCCGGCGACACCGGCGCCGCCGGTACGCCTACATGCATCGCCGCCAGCATGAACACAGCATGATCGATCGAATTGTCGGAGAGAATAACGAGCGGGCGCTCCGCGCTCATGCCCTGCGCGAGAATCCATGCACCCGCAGCGCGCACCCGCCGCAGCGTTTCGCGATAGGTCAGCTTGGTCCATGGCGCATCGGCATTGCCGCGCTCGGCAAGGAAAACGGTATCGGGCGTGTCGCGCGCCCATTGCTCCAGCCAGTCGCCGACGCAACGCGCGAACGGCTGCAACGGTGTCGCCGATCGCAACCAGATGCTGCCATCGGTTTTGCGTTCTGCGACGATATTCGGGCTGGCGAACAGCGCCTGCGCGCTGGCCTGACGATGAGCCGTGGCCGCTGTCATGGCCGCGCGCCCGGTGCATGCGCCGGCATTGTTTCCGCCGCAACTTCTGCGCGCGCAGACATCGGTTTCCCTCCCCGTGGCGACTGCAACTTTAGCATAATAATGCAGTTCTTCCCGCCGCTCTTCGGCGACTAATGCAATATAATGCAGATTGTTTAGAACGTGTCAATCGCCGTCCACGCTCTGTGGCTGCGGCAGCATGCCGCCTAAAATTTAGTCTGACGCCGGAGGCCGCGCATTGTTTTCGCCGCCTAAGGGATCCTGTCGGCGCGTCTCAACCTGTTGTTTCAGATCGGCAATCAGTCATCTCCGCGACTGCTCCGCGCCTTGTACACACAATGGCACGCTTGCCTCGTTCAGACCGGAGAACGAGGTGTCGCCGATGCTGCCAACCAAAAATTTGCTCGGGGCCGAGCCGCCGGCGGCTCCGCCGCAAAGGGCTTTCTGGTCGAGGCCGCCGCGATCGAAGGCGCACGCGACATCACGGCGTTCGGCGGCTGGCGATTCATCGCGGCGCAGGTGAAATCGGCGTAAGGACTCATCCTCGAAATATTGCGATCAAAACGCAAAAGGCGCCTGCCAATAAATTGGCAGACGCCTTCATGCGAGACGGTGGGGGCTGTTCTGACTCGCCTTAGAAGTTCGCCGTGGCCGACACGCGGAACGTGCGCGGCGCACCCGGGGTGATGTTCACGTTGCTATGCGCTGTCGCGTAATACCCAACATCGAAGATGTTCTCGACATTGAGCTGCGCGCGCCAGTTCTGGTTTAGCCTGAAGTAGAGCGCGGCGTCGACGCGGGTGAAGGCAGGCAGCCTCACGGTATCATCCGAGGAGGCATACGAACTGCCGTAGTGGATCACGCCGACGCCCGCGCCCCACATCTCGTCGATCTTATACCGGTTCCACATCGTAAACGTGTTGTACGGCACGAGGCCGACGCGATTGCCCTTCACGATGGTGGTCGAGTTATCGCTGGTGATACGCGAGTCGGTGTAGGCATATCCCCCCGTGATCTGCCACTGATCGGTCACATAGCCGGTCAAGGCGACTTCCGCACCACGGGTCTTGGTTTTGCCTGTGGTCAGAATGTTACCCAACACATCGGTAAATCTCTGGTTCTCGCGATCGAGATCATAGACCGCCGCGGTGAATTGCGTCCGGGGCGCGATGTCCCATTTGACGCCGACTTCGGTGTTGATGAACTTCTCCGGCTCGGTAACAGCGAGTTGGGGCGTCAGCGAACTAAACTGGTCGCCTGAGCTTGGCAGATATGAGGTGCTGTAGCTGCCGTACACCGAGACGTTTTCAACCGGCTTGAACACGAGGCCGACGCGCGGCGAGACCAGATTGTCCACTCGGTTCGAGGTCGTGCCGCCCACGTTGCGGTTCGTGGAGGTGAGGTCGAAACGGTCGAAGCGAGCCCCAGCGATCACCTGGAAGTATCGCGTGATCTCCATCTGGTCCTGAACATAGGCGGACGCCAAGTTCAGCGTCGCCAGGGAATTCGGGTCATCTGCCGCATGAAAGAAATTGATCGGCGCGAATGACGTCGGGTTCGACGCGGGAACGGAGTTGCTGCCCGGGATGACGAACGCGCCGCTATTGCGCAGGCTGCCCGTGGTCTGCCGCCCGACCTCCGTTCCGAAGACGATGGTGTGCAACACCGGCCCCGTGTTCGTCCGGTACGTCCAGTCGGTCTGGTTGAAGGCGTTCTCACGCTTGATCGCACTGTTGTATGCGGACAGCGCCACGCGCTGCGTGGCGGGGTTCACGGCTCCGCCCGCGAAAACGTTCTGGTAGAACTTGTCGAAATTCGAGTATTGCGATGCGCTCCTGACCGTCAACCCGTTGTTGAAATCGTGCTCGATCACTGCATTTGCGATGTGAGCGTCCGCGCGGGAAACACTCAGATCGGGATTGCCGAAGAATGTCGACCGGGAAGTCTGGAAAGGACTGGCGGGGTTGAAGCGCGTTCCCGTCCCGTAAGACGGAATGCCGCGATCCGCGGTGCGATCGTCATGGAAGTATTCGTAGCTCAGTTTGACCTTGGTATCCTCGCCCCGGATCGTAACGGTCGGATTGATGCCGTAGCGCTCGAGATCGACGTAATCCCGGAAGCTGCCGGACTTCTCATACATCGCGTTGATACGGCCTGCGACATTGGAATCGACCGCGCCGCCGGCATCGATCGAAACCCGCTTGTTGTCGTACGATCCGCCCTGGACAGTCACTTCGCGGATCGTCCTGCCATCCGCTTCCTTGGTGATGCGATTGATAACGCCACCGCCGCCGCCGCGGCCGAAGATCAGTGCATTCGGGCCCTTGAGCACTTCAATGCTCTGAATGTTGTAGAAGTCACGATAGTACTGGACGTCGTCGCGCACGCCATCAACAAAGAAATCGGCTGACGTGTTCTGGCCGCGAATCACGAGTTGGTCGCGATTGCCTTCGCCCTGTGCCGGTACCAGCCCGGGAACATAACGTATTGCTTCACTGATGCTCTGCGAGCCGGTGTCCTTGAGGAAATCCTTGGTGAGCACCGTCACGGACTGAGGCACGTTGATTAGCGCCGTGTTGGTCTTGGTCGCGCTGGACGTCCGCGTGGCGAGATAGCCGATGGTGCCATTCTTGTCGCCGGACGCGCTTTCGATGTCGATCGTGGGCAATGCTTCCTGCGCAACAGCGCCTGACACAATGGCCGCGGAAGCCAGCATCAACGCAACATAACTCACCGAAAACCGTGCCGTGCGCCCGAAGTAAAGTCCGGCTTCGCGTGAAGCGACTCCCTTCAAGGCAATTCCTGCAACAACCCGCATACATCCATCCCCACTTAATTGCCGCGCGTTCATGAGAACGGCGAATTCAGGGCACGCCTTTAGAAAATGTAATGAAGACAGGAAAGCCTTTGAGATTAGAACGTCTTCAAATCGGGCATGTCGCGGAGATTAGGAATTGCGGCAATAAGCGCTGCGCGACTAGAAGAAGTAGGCAATACGCGCTTCTGATGATCCGTTTTAGAATCTCTCCAAGTCACTGAATTAGAAACAATCTAAATGCCAGACCCAACTTCAGATTACCGCCGCGGAGCTCTGAAGCGGCTCTGGCGTAACATTCACCTGTGGCTCGGCATCGGCCTGTTCATTCTGCTCGTGCCTGTGGCGCTGTCCGGCGCGATCCTCGTCTATCACGACGACATCGGCGAATTTCTGAGCACGCCGAGCGGCGCAGTCGCGCCGTCGAAGCCACCGGACATCGCGCTCGCTATTGCGAATGCACGCAAGGCTGCAGGCGACGGCTTCACACCGATGTCGATCAGCTTTCCGGAAGACAACCGCGCACCGCTGACGATCGCGTTGCGCGGACCCGCGGCGAAGGGCGAACGGCCGGTGCGCCTCACCGCGACCATCGACCGCCATGATGCACGCGTTCTCAGCATCGTCGATTTCCGTCAGACATTCTTCGGCTTCATGCACGTGTTCCATGAAAATCTGACCATTCCGGACTACGGACGCAGCATGGTCGGGTGGACCGGAGTTGCGATGCTGACGCTCTCGCTGACCGGCCTGTATCTGTGGTGGCCACGGCACGGCCAGTGGTCGCGCGCCTTCGTGTGGCGGCGCAGCCCGGCGACGTCATCGAACCTGCACTACATGACCGGCTTCTGGATCTGCTTTCCGCTGGCGCTGATCTCATTGACCGGGATTTATCTCGCCTGGCCGCAACAGGGCCGCGATCTGCTGTCGTCGATCGCGCCGATGACAGCACAGCAGCAGCGCGGCGGTGGTCCGGGCGGCCAGGTGATGGCCAGGCCGACGCATTCGCCGTCCGAGATTTACGCGACCGCATCCGCGCAGCCGAATTCGGCCGTTGACGCGATCTTCTTTCCCAATCCGCAAACCGGCAGCTGGCGCGTCAGGCTACGCGAAGACGGCAAGACCGAACCGGTGACAATCATGATCAACGACCGCAGCGGCGACGTGAGCGTCGTTCAGCCGTTGTCGGGTGATCGGACCGCGTCCTGGATTCGCTGGCTGCATGAAGGCAGTCATTCCGGTGAAGTCTGGCGCTTCGTCGTATTCCTGAGCGGCATCATGCCGACAGTGCTCGGCGTCACAGGCATTCTGATCTGGCTGCGCCAGCGTCGTCAGCGCGCGCTGATGAAAACGAACGCACCGCTCGCCGCGTCGAACAAGCCGTCACGCCCGGTCGGCGACGCCGCGCCCGCAGAATAATCGCAACCTCACAAGTCCGACCTCCGCCGCCGCAACGGCGCGCCTCGCGCCCCGCCGGCGAGGTTCGCCGTCGCTTGCCCATGCCTCTAATATCCCGCGCCACCTGCTTCTTGAGAATCAATCGCAAAAACTATTGCGAATAGTTCGCACTTGCATTATCAACTCCCGGCGAGTTGCGTCGGCGTGGGGGTGAAATGCGTTTGAACTCATGGGTTTCCGCAGCGAGCATGGCCTGCGTATCGGTGACCGTGGCGGGTGTAGGGCATGGTCAAGCCCAGGACGTCCTTCCCGAGATCGCAGTGTCGGCACCGGTCCCCACGGGAACCACATCTGATGACGGATTGCAGCGCGGACCGCTCAACGTCATCGACAACACCTATCAGTCGGCCACCGCGATCACCGGCCGCGAAATCCAGCGCAGCAACGCGGCGTCTCTCGCCGATCTGCTGTCCGGATTGCCCGGCGTCTCGTCATCGACCTTCGCGCCTGGCGCGAGTCGTCCCAACATTCGCGGTCTCGACGACTATCGCGTGCGCGTGCAGGAAAACGGCATCGGCACCCAGGACGCATCCGACTTCAGTCAGGATCACGTCGTACCGATCGATCCGCTCGCCGCCGACAAGGTCGAGGTGATCCGCGGACCGGCGACGCTGCGCTACGGATCACAGGCGATCGGCGGCGTGGTGAACGCCACCAACAATCGCATTCCCGAGCAACTGGTGCAGGATGGTTTCAGCGCGCGGTTCAAGGGCGGCGCATCGTCCGTGGACAACGGCCTCGACGGCGCGGTGAGCCTCGACGCCAGCGGCAACAATGTCGCCATCCATGCCGACGCCTACGGCCGGCGCGCAGGCGATTACCGGATTCCCGGCGGCGTGCAGGCCAACACGCGCTTGCAAACCGAAGGACAGTCCGTCGGCGGCTCCTACATTTTCGATGGCGGCTTTATCGGCACCGCGATCCAGCACATCACCAGTCTCTATCACATCCCCGGCGTGGCCGATGCGCAGCAGAATTCGCGCATCGACATGGAACAGACGAAATGGACCAGCAAGGGAGAGCTGCGCGCGCCGGTCGACGGCATTGATGCCGTACGTTTCACCTTCGGCGCCGGCAACTACAAGCACAATGAACTCGGCCTCGACGCCAACGGCGTCGACGCCCTGAAGAACATCATCAAGAACCGCGAAGTCGAAGGCCGTTTCGAACTGGATCACGCGGCGATTGCAACCGCCGCGGGCGCGCTGACCGGAACATGGGGCGCGCAGTTCGGCCAGCGCGACCTCGGCACCGACGGCAGCCTCGGCGGCCTGCTGGCGCCGACGAAAACCAACACCGCTGCCGCCTTTGCGTTCGAGCAAATTCAGTTCACCGATACGCTGCGCATGCAGGCGGCGGCCCGCATCGAGAACCATATCGTCAAGGGACTGGCGCCGACTTTCCCGGCAGACTTTCTGCCGCCGCCCAACACGTTCACCGAAGAACCTGCGCGGCGAACCTTCACACCGAAAAGCGCCAGCCTCGGTGTGTTGAAGAACCTGCCCTGGGACATGGTGGCGACACTCAACGCCCAGTATGTGCAACGGGCGCCCGCTGCGCCTGAACTTTTCTCGCGCGGCTCCGATGGCGCGTCGGGCACTTTCGTGATCGGTAATCCGGATCTCAAGATCGAGACCGCGCAGACTGCGGAAATCGGCCTCAAGCGCGCCAAGGGACAGTTGCGGTTCGAGACCAGCCTCTATTACACGCGCTATCAGGATTTCATCTTCAAGCAGGTCACCGGCAATTTCTGCACCGACACGTTCGCAACCTGCGGCGCCACCGGTCCGCTGACACAGGTCGCTTACGGCCAGCGCGATGCGATCTTCAGGGGCGCAGAAGTCGCCGCCCAGCTCGACGTCACACCGCTTGGCGACGGCATGTTCGGCATCGACGGACAGTATGACATCGTGCGCGCAACCTTCACCGATGGAACCAACGTGCCACGCATCGCGCCGATGCGCGCGGGCGGGGGCGTGTGGTGGCGCAGCGCCGAATGGTACACGCGGATCGGCCTGCTGCATGCGTTCGCGCAGAACGATGTCGGGCTCAACGAGACGCCCACCGACGGCTACAATTTGCTCAAGGCAGAGGTGAGCTACACGCATACGTTCAGCAGAACGGACAGCGGACCGCGCGAAATAACCGTCGGCCTTGCCGGCGACAACCTGCTCAACGAGCGGATTCGCAATCATATTTCCTTCAAAAAAGCCGAGGTTCTACAGCCCGGCCTCGGCGTGCGGCTGTTCACGAATGTGAGGTTCTGATGAGGCGCAAACTCTGGAATCGTTCCAGTTTTGGCGAAATCTAGGCCCCCGGTGGCGACAAGGACATCGCAGTGCACTATTCTGAAAATGAACCTCGCCTCTCGGCGGACGGCTATGGCCGCAGTGCCTCGCTGCGGATTCATCGACGAGAGCTTCGGACCAAAACTGCAAGATAACGAGCCATTCAGCGTTAGGCCGGTGACGGCTGCAAACGCGATTTGAGAAGCGGAGAGCATATGACCAACCCCAAGAAGGCTGCCGGATCCCTGGTCTTGCTTGCCGCGGCAACGTCTTTGATGATTACGCAGGCTTTCGCGCAAACTCCCGCATCACCGACGCCATCTGCACAAACACCTGCTGTGCAAGCGCCTGTCGCACAAACGTCTGCGCCGACGTCAGCCGCTCCGGCAATCACGGCGCCCGCTGCGCAGGCTCCCGCGGCCCAAGCACCCGTCGTTGGGCAGACTGCAAAAAATCCGACGCTTCCGCACAACCTGTCCCCGTGGGGGATGTTCATGGGCGCGGACATCGTCGTCAAAGCCGTGATGATCGGACTGGCTTTCGCCTCGCTCATCACCTGGACGATCTGTGTCGCGAAGCTTCTTGAACTGCGCCACGAGACCAGACGCGCGAAGAAGCGCATCAAGGTCCTCGCCAACGACATCTCTCTCGCCGAAGCAGAGCGTGACGCCCGCAGCGGCAAGGATGCCGTGTCGCGGCTGGTGCAATCCGCAGCCGCGGAAGCTGCGCTGTCGGATACTGTCAACGACGAGGGCTTCAAGGAACGCGTCGAACTGCGGCTCAGCCGTGTTGAAGCGGCGATGTCGCGGCGGATTTCGCGCGGCACCGGCATGCTCGCCACCATCGGCGCGACCGCACCGTTCGTCGGCCTGTTCGGCACGGTGTGGGGCATTATGAACTCCTTCATCGGCATTTCCGAAGCTCACACCACCAACCTCGCGGTCGTTGCGCCCGGCATTGCCGAAGCATTGCTCGCGACCGCAATGGGTCTGATCGCCGCTATCCCCGCGGTCGTGATCTACAATCATCTCGTCCGCATGATCACGGCCTACCGCGCGCTGCTCGGCGATGCGACTGCGCAGGTCATGCTGCTCATCAGCCGCGACCAGGGCCGGCGTTCACTGCGCATCGCGCGCGCGGCGGAGTAAGTCATGGGCGCACGTCTGGGTGGAAAAGTCGGCGGTTCGGATGACGATCTGACCGAGACCCACGAGATCAACGTTACGCCGTTCATCGACGTGATGCTGGTCCTTCTCATCATCTTCATGGTCGCCGCTCCGCTGGCAACCGTCGACCTCGGCGTCGAGCTTCCGGCCTCGACGGCGACGCCGCCGCCACGGCCCGACAAGCCGGTCTTCATCACCGTGAAGCCCGATCTCTCGGTTGCGGTCGGCGAGGATATCGTTCCGCGCACCACGCTGATCGGCGCGCTCGATACCGCCACCAGCGGCAAGAAGGCCGATCCGGTTTATCTGCGCGCCGACAAGAGCGTCCCTTACGGCGATCTGATGGACGTGATGAACATGCTGCGCAACGCGGGCTACCTCAAGGTGGCGCTCGTCGGGCTCGACGCAAGAAACTGACGACAGAGAGCCTCGCCGCGATGAACACACTCGTCCTGCACGGACCGCCCGATATTTCAGACGTTCGCCGCTGGGGTCTCGCGGCGGCGCTGGTCGTGGCGACGCATGTGGCGCTGGTCGCAGGATTTGTGCTGTACACACCGTCCATCCCGAACGCGATCGGCACGGCGTCCGAGCCGATCATGCTCGATCTGGAATCCGCACCGCAAACGCCGGAGCCGGTGCAGCAGGACATCGCACCCGGCCCGCAGATGCAAGAAGCCGAACCTCCCGCTCCCGAGCCTGAAAAGCAGCCGGAGGTGGTCGAGGAACAAATCGCGCCGACGCCTTTGCAGGAAAAGGCGGAAATCGTTGCACCGCCGGAGAAGCCGAAGCCCAAGCCGGAGCCGGTCAAGAAAAAACCGAAGCCCGTCGTCGAGAAGCCGAAGAAGCCGACCGACAATCCCGCGCCGCAGACCACGGCAACGCCACAGGCCGCACAGGCCGCGCGCGCGAGCTATAACGGTATCCTTTCGGCACATCTCCAGCGCTACAAACAATATCCATCAGCTGCGAAGGCCGCCGGCGAGCAGGGCGTCGCGATGCTGAGCTTCACCGTCAGCCGCACCGGCGGCGTGCTGAGCGCGCAGCTTGCCAAATCGTCCGGATCGTCGGCACTGGATGGCGAAGCCATGGCGATGATCCGTCGCGCGCAGCCGTTGCCATCGTTCCCGCCGGAAATGACGCAAAGCTCCGCGAGCTTTACCGTGCCGGTGCGCTTTTTCATGCGCTAACGGCATCCGTCACGTGATCGCCTCTCACGCCAGTGTCCCGAACACGTGACGCCGCGCGCCGGTAACATCCCGGCGGCCTTCCCGAAGACTCCCCCGAGAGTTTCGCAGGATCATGCCCGATCATTGTTCGGGGCGTTTGAATGCAGCGCCCTCATGCGCGAGCAGCCATTCTTTCCGCGCAAGACCGCCGCCATAGCCTGTGAGCGAACCGTCTGCGCCGATCAGGCGATGACACGGCACCACGACGCTGACCGGGTTGGCGCCGTTGGCGAGACCGACCGCGCGGGCCGCATTCGGCACGCTCAGCCGCGATGCGAACGCACCGTAACTCGACGTCTTGCCGGCGCGGATCTTGTGCAACTCACTCCACACCTTGCGCTGGAAGTCCGTGCCGTTGGTCCGCCATTTGATGTTTTTCAACTGGCCGAGATCGCCCGCGAAATAACCCGTCAGCGCCGCGACGATGTCCTTCGGAGCGGCTGCTTTCTCCAGAACATAATCGCCGTAGTGCCGCCGCAGCAGACGGTGCAGCCGCGTTTCATAGTCGCTCCAGTCGAGCGCGCGCAGGAAGTCTCGATCGTCGGTGACGAGCAGGGCGGTGCCGATCGGAGTTTCCAGCCGGTCGAGACGAAATCGGTGCGGTTGCTTTGCGGTCATGTTCGGCTTCCGTGATCGTGAATTTCAACCATCATGGCCGCGGCGATCGGGGAAGTCTTTCCGTTTTCCGACAACATCGGGCCCTCGGCATTCATCATACTTGCTGCTAGGTTTCCCTAGCGCTGCACATCTATTTCCTGGTGCTGGAAATGTTTCTCTGGACCAAGCCGAAGGGTCTGGCGACGTTCGGCAACACCATCGAGAAGGCGCAGGCCTCCGCGGTGCTCGCTGCCAATCAGGGACTTTACAACGGCTTCCTCGCCGCCGGACTGATCTGGGGCCTGCTTCACCCCAATCCGGCGTTCGGCTTCCAGATCAAGGTGTTCTTCCTGCTATGCGTGATCGTCGCCGGACTATACGGCGGCTACTCGGTCAGCAAGCGGATTATCATCGTGCAGGCGCTTCCCGCCGCGGTCGCACTCATCCTGCTCTGGCTGGCCCGCTAGTCGGGAATTTCGCCGAACGTCGCGCCGACCTGCATCGGCGCGGTGCGGATCAGCCGCGAGTCTTCGACCGCTGCCTGACGGTGCTTGACCGCTTCGCGGTAGACAGGATCGCGGATCATCTCAACGAACGCGGCCACGCTCGGATATTCCGCGATGAAGCAGTGATCCCATCGCTCGGTTGAAGGGCCGATCAGCATCAGTTCGAATTTGCCCTGCCAGACGATCCGGCCGCCGAGCCGGGTAAACACCGGCCCGCTTTCGCGCCCGTAACTGGCATAGGCTTCCGCGCCGGTCGCTGCACGGCCGTCAGGGTATTTCGCCTGCGCATGCAGCCGCACCAGGTTCAGCATGTGGATCGGACCGGGACGATCGTTGGCGCGGAATGCGGCGAAGACGTCCTTGGTGGGGTCGATATGGCCGGTCATCATCTTACCTTTGTGCATGAAATTGGCCGGCAGCCTCGCTCGATCCGCAAGGCAAGGTCAAGGCAGCTCTGGACCGGCATTTCTGGCATGCCGCGACGGAACATCTAATCCCTCGTTAACCTTTGCGTAACGCGCCTTTAAACCGCCGCCGCTAGCCTGCACGCCTTGCACAATCATCATTGCCGGCACGGGTTTGGATGGCGTTGGGGCGTAAAAAGAAGAGCGGCCGCAAGGAGCCGAAGTTCGACGGCGCCGCGTCGCTCGATAACGTCCGCCTCAATCCTTGGGACCGCGTCGGTGGGCCAGAGGACGACGACGACGTCCGACCGAAGCGGCGTGCGAAAAGCCGTCCGGTCGATGACGACGAAGATGACGCGCCGCGCGAACCCCGTCCGCGCAAGACCCGCGCGTCGGGCCGCAAGGAAAGTAAGGCCAAGGCGAAGGGACGCGCGCGGTCCGGTTTCGGTCGCCTCGTGTATTGGGGCGCCGTACTCGGCCTGTGGGCGATTATCGCCGGCGCTGGCGTCGTCATCTGGGTCGGCGCGCATTTGCCCGCGATCCAGTCGCTGGAAATTCCCAAGCGCCCGCCGACCATTCAGATCACCGGCATGGACGGCAGCGTCATCGCCACGCGCGGCGAAATGCCGGGCGCCAATGTCTCGCTGAAGGATCTGCCGCCCTATCTGCCGAAAGCGTTTATCGCCATCGAAGACCGCCGCTTCTATTCGCATTTCGGCGTCGATCCCACCGGCATCATGCGCGCCGCTGTCGCCAACCTCATGCATCGCGGCGTCTCGCAGGGCGGTTCGACCCTGAGCCAGCAACTCGCCAAAAACCTGTTCCTGACGCAGGAACGCACCTTCCAGCGCAAGCTGCAGGAAGTCGAACTGGCGCTCTGGCTGGAACGGAAATACTCGAAGAACGAGATTCTGGAGCTTTACCTTAACCGGGTTTATTTCGGCTCCGGCGCGTATGGCGTCGAAGCGGCAGCGCAGAAGTATTTCGGCAAGTCGGCAAAGAACGTCTCGGTGTCCGAAGCCGCGATGCTCGCCGGTCTCGTCAAGTCGCCGTCACGGCTCGCGCCCAACCGCAATCCGGAAGGCGCGGAGAAACGCGCACAGATCGTGCTGAGCGCGATGGCCGACGTGAAGTTCATCACCGACGCGCAGGCCAAGGCCGCAATCGAAAAGCCGTCCTATGCCGTGCGGCCGGTCGGCGCGGGCACCATCAACTATGTCGCTGACTGGATCGGCGAAGTGCTTGACGATCTCGTCGGCCAGATCGACCAGAACATCGTGGTGGAAACATCGATCGATCCCAAACTCCAGAGTGTCGCCGAAGCTGCGATCATCGATGAACTGGCCACCAAGAGCGTGAAGTTCAACGTCACGCAGGGCGCATTGGTGGCCATGACGCCAGAAGGCGCGGTGCGCGCCATGGTGGGCGGGCGCAACTATGCGGAAAGCCAGTTCAATCGCGCAGTGACGGCGAAACGCCAGCCCGGCTCGGCGTTCAAGCCGTTCGTCTATCTCACCGCCGTCGAGGCCGGGATGACGCCTGACACCGTGCGGCAGGACGCGCCGCTCGACGTCAAGGGCTGGCGGCCCGAGAACTACAGCCGCGAATATTTCGGCCCGGTGACGCTGACGCAGGCGCTGTCGATGTCGCTGAACACCGTCGCTGTGCGTCTGGGTCTCGAAGTCGGCCCGGCCAATGTGGTGCGCACCGCGCATCGTCTCGGCATCGCCTCGAAGCTTGAGCCCAACGCAACACTCTCGCTCGGCACATCGGAAGTTTCGCTCAATGAACTGGTGGGCGCTTACGCGCCCTTCGCCAATGGCGGCCTCGCCGCTTCGCCTCACGTGGTGAACAGGATCCGCACGCCCGAGGGCAAGGTGCTGTATGCGCGCCGCAACGATCCGCCAACGCGCGTGATCGCCGCAAACGCCGTCGGCATGATGAACGTGATGATGCACGAGACGCTGGTCACGGGAACCGCGAAGAAGGCGGACATTCCGGGCTGGTCGGCTGCCGGCAAGACCGGCACCAGCCAGGATTTCCGTGATGCCTGGTTCATCGGTTACACCGCTAACCTCGTCACCGGCGTGTGGCTGGGTAACGACGACAATTCTCCAACGAAGAAGGCAACCGGCGGCGGACTGCCGGTCGAGGTATGGACCCGTTTCATGAAGGCCGCGCACCAGAACGTGCCGGCATCGCCGCTGCCGGGCTCGATGCAGTCGCCCGGCGGCTTCCTGTCCAACCTGTTCCCGGGAACTTCGCGCGCGCCTTCTCAGCAACAGCCCTACCCCGCGCAGGCTTATCCGCAACAGTCGAACAACCGGGATTTCCCGCCGCCGAATGCGCCGGTGCGCACTCCGCAACAAAGTCAGCCGCCCGTTACACAGACGTCGTCACGGCCTGAAGCAGCAGCAGGTCTCGATGGCTGGCTGATCGATCGGGTATTCGGCGGACGACGTTGATCGTACGCATAACTGAAGTCTGATTCAGCCTTACTGAATCAGACTCGCTGCATGTCACTCGGGTCAGATGTTATTCGTCGATGCCATAGCGATGAAGATCGTTGCCGTGGGTGTCGAGCCAGCGCTTGGCGCGTTCGGTGGCCGGACAAATTTTCGCCACGACTTTCCAGAACCGCGGCGAGTGGTTCATCTCGACCAGATGCGCAACCTCATGTGCCGCGAGGTAATCCAGCACATAAGGCGGCGCAAGAATAAGCCGCCACGAGAACGACAGCGCGCCTGCGGAGGTACATGACCCCCATCGGCTCGACTGATCGCGGATGGTGATCCGCTTGACCTTGACCCCAAGCACGTCAGCATAGCGATGCGAGGCTTCAGTCAGCGCCCGGCGCGCTTCGCGCTTGAGGAAGTCGTGAATGCGGCGATCGATAAACTCGACATCACCCGCGACACACAGAATCTTGTCGCCGCTGTCGCGCATTTCCTGCCACACGGTTCCACGCACACCGGCACGATGAACGATCCGGTGCAGATTCCCGCGCAACGGCACCGATGTGCCAGGTGAAAACGGCGCGGCTTTGGGCAAACCACCGAGACGCGCAGCGATCCAGGCGCCGTGACGCTGCGCGAAGTCCTTGGCTTCAATCAGATTTCCACGCGGAGGCATGGTGAGGATGGCTTCGCGCCTGCTCGGATGAATACGCAAGGTGTATCGACGCGCGCGGCGATGTCGCCGCAACTGAATCGTGTAGATTGATGAGCCAATTTTCACCGCAAGCGTGCGCGGTTCGGTCGGGCGGCGATAAAGGAGAGCACGAAAGGCCATGTCAGCGGGTCCGGACAGCAGGAATTCGCCGGGATTCTGCCATATCCGCCGCCAGTGAAATTCATCGGCGCAAAAACAAATCATTTGCCCAATATATCGTAGCTTTAAGGCCTTAGCCTCCTACATCCGGGGGGCTGGAACATGAAATTTCGATTCATTTCTAAGCCGGAACCGGCGCCGGAAAGTGCCGCGGGAATTCACTCCTCCGCCGCAATTGCAGACGGCAAAATCGATTGTGGATTCAGAGGCTTATGGCAGTGATGGGAGACTCCAGAGTGAAAAGCTCCAGAATCCCCCAAAAATGGGGCTTTTTCGCCCCAAAGCTCCAAAAAGAGCTTATTCCGCAGCCGCCAGAGCCCGCTTGGCATGGGCCGACGAATGCATGAAATCGGAGATACGCGGGACGATTTCCGACCTGAAGCGGGAGCCGTTGAACACGCCGTAGTGGCCGACGCCCTTCTGCACATAATGCACTCGCCGCGTGTCCGGAATCGAGCTGCAGAGGCCATGGGTGGCTTCGGTCTGCCCCAAACCGGAGATATCGTCGTTCTCGCCTTCGACCGTCATGAGAGCTACGCGCTCGATCTTCGATGGATCGACCGGCTTGCCGCGATGCTTCATCTCGCCCTTCGGCAGAGCGTGCTTCACGAACACCACATCGACGGTCTGCAGATAGAATTCGGCCGTGAGATCCATCACCGCCAGATATTCGTCGTAGAACTCGACATGCTTGTCGACGAGATCGCCATCGCCTTTGACGAGATTGCTGAACAGGTTCTTGTGCGCATCGACATGGCGGTCGAGGTTCATGCTCATGAAGCCGGTGAGCTGAAGAAATCCCGGATAGACGTCGCGCATGAAACCCGGATGCGGGAACGGCACCTTGGTGATGACGTTGTTGCGGAACCATTCGATCCCTTTTTGCTCAGCCAGATCGTTCACGCCGGTCGGATTGCGCCGCGTGTCGATCGGGCCGCCCATCAGGGTCATTGAGGTCGGGAAGTAAGGATCCTTCTCGGCTTCCATGATCGACACCGCAGCCAGCACCGGCACGGACGGCTGGCACACTGCCACGACATGCACGTCGCCCTTGAGCGCGTGGATCATCTCGATGACGTAATCGACATAGTCGTCGAGATCGAAGCGGCCCTGCGCCACCGGCACCATGCGGGCATCGGCCCAATCGGTGATGTAGACGTCATGCGCCGGCATGAAGGCTTCGACCGTACCGCGCAGCAGCGTCGCGTAGTGCCCCGACATCGGCGCGACGATGAGCACGCGCGGATGCGGCGCGCGCAGCGGCTGGGTCAGCTTGCGCTCGAAATGCAGCAAGCGGCAGAACGGCTTTTCCCAGACCGTCTTGATCTCGACGGGAACCCGCATGCCGTTGACTTCGGTATCATGCAGCCCCCATTCCGGCTTGCCGTAACGACGCGTGGCGCGCTCGAACAGTTCGCAACCGGCTGCCACTGATTTTCCAAACTCTGTGCTCGCGAGCGGATTGAACGGGTTCTCGAACCACAGCTTCGTCATGTCGGCGACGGCCCGCGCGGGATTGAGCGAAGCCTGGCCCATCTCGTACACCCAGTACATGGGCGTGGTCAGCGCAGGGCTGACTTCGGACGGCAGGCTCGGCGGCCTGCCAAATTCGCCTATCGGCATGGTTAGTCCTCGATCCCAGTTTCGCAACGCAGCATACTGTCGGCACTGCGGCAAAGCGTCAATCCGACGAATCTACAGGACAGGCGGTTAATTAACGGAACAGCGCCCTTTCCACAGGGCTATTCGCCGCTCTGTACCAGCGATCCATTCTTTCGGGCGCTCTTCAGCAGCAGCAGGAAGGCCACAGTCGAGGCGGCAAACAACACCACATTGATCGCCAGTGCCTCGATCATCAGGTCCGCGCGGAATACGCGGTCGATCAGCAGCGCCCGCATCCCCTCAAAGACGTAGGTCGGCGGCAGCATCCACGCCACCACCTGCAGCCATTCCGGCAACACCGAAACCGGGTAATAGACGCAGGTCAGCGGCAGCAGCGCGAACATCAGCGTCCACGCCAGCCCCTCCGCACCCATGCCGTTGCGAAGCACCAGCCCCGACGAGATCAGCCCGAACGACCAGCTCGTGAAGATCAGGTTGCAAAAGAACGCCACCAGCGCGAGGCCGAAACCGAACAGGTTGAAACCGAAAAAAGCGATGGCGAGGATCGTCATCGGAATGACGCCAACGGCCAGCCGCACCACGCTCATCACCATCAACGAGATCAGGTATTCGCTGACCTTGAGCGGACTCATCAGGAGATTGCCGAGATTCTTCGACCACATCTCTTCGAGAAACGACATCGAGAAGCCGAGCTGACCGCGGAACAGGATGTCCCACAGGATCACCGCGCCGATGAAGGTGCCGCCGGCCTTGGCAAAGAATCCCGCGTTCTGCGAGATGTAGGCCTGCGAAAAGCCCCATGTGATCAATTGCAGCACCGGCCAGTAGATCAGCTCAAGCAGCCGCGGCCATGACGACGTGAGAAGATACCAGTGACGCAGGATCATCGCGCCGATGCGATACGGCGCAATGGCGTGTGGATTGGTGTGCCGAAGCCCGGCCCCGCTCATGATGCGGCCTGCTGCACGCGGCCGCGCGCCACATCGAGAAACACTTCTTCCAGCGTGGCGCGGTTATAGCGCGCAAGAATCGCCGCCGGACTGTCGTCGTCCTCGATGCGGCCGCGCTTCATGATGATGACGCGGTCGCACAACCGTTCGACTTCCAGCATGTTGTGCGAGGCCAGCAGGATCGTGGCGCCGCGCTCCTTGCGGTAGGTTTCGAGATGACTGCGGATCCAGTCCGCGGTGTCCGGATCGAGCGACGCGGTCGGCTCGTCCAGCAGCAGCAGTTCCGGCTCGTTGATCAGGGCTTTCGCCAGAGCGACCCGGGTCTTCTGGCCCGCCGACAGCTTGCCGCTGGGGCGGTCGAGGAATTCGCCGAGATCGAGATCGGCGGCAAGCGAAACGATCCGGTCCTTCAGGCGCTCCACCCCGTAGAGCCGGCCGAACACGGTGAGATTCTGCCGCACCGTGAGACGGCCGGGCATATCCACGTAGGGACTTTCGAAATTCATCCGGCCGAGCACCTCGGCGCTCTGTTCGGGCATCGCGCATCCGAGCACGCTGACCCGGCCCGAGGTCGGCGACACCAGTCCCATAATCATGGAAATGGTCGTGGTCTTGCCGGCGCCGTTGCCGCCGAGCAGCCCCGTCACCGAGCCGTGCGGAATCGTAAACGAGATATCGTCCACGGCGCGCGTGGTCTTGTAGACCTTCACCAGCCGGTCGAGCCGGATCGCGGCGTCGGGCGTTGCCGGACCGGCCTGAGGCATGACGTGGGCTTGAAGCGGAGCACTCATGACAAGGCGTTCATTGGGCCAACCGCGCCGTGTCTGCAAGGGCCGGATATGCAATGCTCTGATGTGGACGCGGTTTGTGATCGGCGTGGCCAGACGCTAAGACTACCCGATGAGCGATCTTGCGTCTGATTTCCGCCATCCGAACCGCTACGTGCGCCTCGATACCATTCTGAGGCTGCGCTGGCTTGCCGCGCTCGGGCAATTGGCGACGATTTTCATCGTCTCCGAAGGGCTCGATTTCGAGGTCCCGGTGATCCCCTGCGTGGTCATCATCGGGCTGTCGTCACTTCTCAATCTGGTTCTGCAGATCAGGTTCAACCCCGTCCACCGCCTGGCGCCCCGGTATGCCGCGGCGCTTCTCACCCTCAACATCGCCGAGCTTGCCGCGCTGCTCTTCCTCACGGGCGGTCTGCAAAATCCATTTTCATTTCTCTTTCTTGCACCGGTCCTGATCTCCGCGACCGCGCTGCCGACGCGGATCACGATCGGACTCGGAATCTTTGCAGCGGCCTGCGCCACGGCCCTCGGATTCTACCATCTGCCGTTGCCGTGGAACGGCGAGGAGCCTCTCGTCCTGCCGCGCACCTACATGATCGCGGTCTGGATTTCGATCGTGCTAGTGATCGGCGTCACCAGCCTCTACGCGTTTCAGGTCACCGAGGAAGCACGCAAGCTGTCCGACGCGCTGGCCGCGACCGAACTTGTGCTGACGCGGGAACAGCACCTGACCCAGATCGATGGCCTTGCGGCCGCCGCCGCGCATGAACTGGGCACACCACTGTCCACCATCTTCCTGATTTCGCGCGAACTGGAGCAGGCGATCGAGGCCAAGGGCCTCGACGAACACGCCCGCAACGACCTGAAGACGCTGCGCGAGCAGGCGCAGCGCTGCCGCGAAATTCTCGCGAAGATCACGCAACTGTCATCGCAGGGCGCGCCGTTCGACCGGATGCCGCTCTCCACATTGATCGAAGAGACGGTCGCGCCGCATCGCGATTTCGGCATCGCCATCAAGGTGCGCATCGCGCTGGCACAGGACGCCGAGCCGGCCGGCATGCGTAATCCGGCGATCCTCTACGGCGTCGGCAACATTCTGGAGAACGCCGTCGATTTCGCGCGCGAGCGCGTCGAGGTGAATGCGTGGTGGGATGCGAACACGGTCGAGATCGTCGTGTCCGACGACGGGCCGGGAATTGCGCCGGACATTCTCAAGCGGATCGGCGAACCCTATCTGACACGCCGGCGCAACAGCGACGCGACCGGTGGCGGCCTCGGCCTCGGTGTTTTCATCGCACGTACCCTGCTGGAGCGAACCGGCGCGCGGGTGTCTTTCACCAACCGCACATTTCCCGACCATGGTGCGATCGTCACGATTGTCTGGCCCCGCAGCAGCTTCGAGACCTCGGAAGTTCCGTCAGAGACCCTTACTTAATAGGCGCCGCACGGCGGTTAGGCGGCAAAAGCCGCGCCGGCCTTGGCATCGCCCGATTGACGCGCCATATCTATAAGACACATCGTAGGACACCTCAGGAGGCGCAAACCGTGACCGCAACTGCCGATTTGACCGAGATTGCCGACCGTTCCTTGCTGATTGTCGAGGATGACAAGGCATTTCTCGACCGGCTGGCGCGCGCCATGGAAACCCGCGGCTTTGCGGTGAGCACCTGCGACAATGTGTCCGACGGACTCCATCATATCGATCAAACCCCGCCAGCCTTCGCGGTGGTCGATCTGCGGCTCGGCGACGGCAACGGCCTCGACGTGGTTTCGGCGCTGAAGCGTCAGCGGCCGGATGCCCGCGCCATCGTGCTGACCGGCTATGGCAACATCGCAACCGCCGTGACCGCCGTAAAGATGGGCGCGGTCGATTATCTCTCGAAGCCCGCCGACGCGGACGACGTTGTCGCGGCGCTGCTCGCGAGCGGCACCGACAAGTCGCAGCTCCCGCAGAACCCGATGTCGGCCGATCGCGTCCGCTGGGAACACATCCAGCGCATTTATGAAATGTGCAATCGCAACGTGTCCGAGACGGCGCGCCGCCTGAACATGCACCGCCGGACCTTGCAGCGTATCCTGGCAAAGCGCGCACCGCGCTAAGCGCGGCTCAACGGCGCGGAACTTTTGTGATCGGCCCTGCGTTATCCGCGCAGGACCATCAGAAAGGGAGCGGCCGCGGCGCCGAGAGCAGATGCGAAAAGCGCGGCATATCGAAATCTCGTCCCGGCTCGAAGTCACCAAACAGTTTGGCCTGGTTGAAGATTATCGCATCGACTGGCCGACGGGATCGAGCCTGCGTGCGCCGCGCATTACCGTCCGCAGGCGGGAAGCCTATCCGGCTCAGATCACACGCAATTATGTGACGACGCTGCTTGAGCCGCTGGTCCCCTCCCGCGAAATCGTGGTGACGTAATCTCAAGCGCGAGATCACACGCAGCATCAAAGGCGAAACCATCATGGGCGCCGCAATCTGGGATACGATCCGCGAAGCGACACAGACGTCGCACAGTCGTCTTGACGTCGCGCTGGCAAAGCTCGACTTGGCGATTCCCCTCTATCACGAGGGCTTCCTGCGCAGTCAGGCCGAAGTGTTGGTTCCTCTCGAAGCCGCGCTGGAAGCCGGTGGCATTGAAAGTCTGATCCCGGACTGGACGCAACGTATCCGCACCCCGGCGCTCGAACGCGACCTCGCGACGTTGAACATCTCCTGCAATCCGCTACCCGCGCCCGGTTTCGGATCGGCGGCGGAAATGCTCGGCGCGGTCTACGTGCTTGAAGCCTCGCGCATGGGATCACGCGTGATGCTCGCGCGTCTTGCGGAGCACCCCGACTCGGATGCGATGAACGCGACGGCCTATCTTCGTCACGGCTTCGGCAAACGATTCTGGCCAAGTTTTCTCACGTTGCTGGAAACTCATCCCGCCGCGCAAAGCGATACGGCAGGCGTGATCCGTGGCGCGGAAATCGCATTCGCGATGTTCGAGACTGCCTTGAGGCCGATGGCAAACGCCGTCGTGGACTTTACACGCGGCGGCGAAAGCGGCGCCTACTCGCCGACACCCGGATAACCCTGCGGATCGGCCAGCCGGTGCATGCGCTGCGCCGCCAGCAATCCAAAACTGATCAGCATCGATTTGCGCGTCGCGGCCGGCAGCCGATGCTCGGGCGCGTCGCAATGCAGATGCGCGCCGTAGGCGTCGGCGACGATCAATCCGGCATCGGGCGGAAACAGTTCGCAGGGCAAATCCTGCGTGAAGGCGAAGAACAGCCGGTCGCAATGCAGCCGGTAGTCCTGCCATTTTTGATCGGCGCGCAGATCCTCGACCGACGACTTGATTTCAACGATCCAGATGTCGCCCCGGGCGTTCATCGCCACCAGATCGGCGCGCCGTCCTGACGGCAAAGTCAGTTCGCTGATGCATGAAAAACCCAACGATCTCAAAAACCTGGAAGTGCCGCGCGCAATCGCCAGCGCGGTGTCGGACTGGCGGCGATCCGGCGGCAAACTCGGCTCGATATGGCGAAACGGTGAATGCATGATTCCGGGGAGGGTAGCAGAAAAGCAAAAGCTCCTCAGCCCCAAAAGCGTACGCCGCGCGACACAATTCGGACCCCGCGCCGTCGCGAAGCATGGGAACCATCGGTTCCGCTGGGAGCGAACCCGGTTTCAGCCCTTGGAGGGGGAAATGGACTCACGCATCACCGACAAATTCAAATTCGGCGGCTATGGACTCGCACTTGCCGTTCTCACATTGCCGATCACCGCGACATTGTCGCAAGCCGTTGCGAAACCGGCCGTCGAAGTCGCGTTCGTCGAACTGAAAGCGCGGGGCGGCGGCGACTGGCCAGAGAGCGTCAACGAAGCGCTCGATGTGGCGGTCAACACGTTGCAATGGAGCAAGGGCAGCGATGCGAAGCATCGTGTTTCTGGTTGGCGATGCACCGCCGCACATGGACTACGCGCAAGACACCAAATATCCGAAGACGCTCGCGGTGGCCAGACAGCGCGACATCGTGGTCAACGCTGTGCTCGCCGGCGGCGCGCGCGACACCGAGCGCGTCTGGCAGGACATCGCACAACTCGGCGACGGCCGCTTCATTCCGATTCCGCAGGACGGCGGCGAGGTCGTGGTGATCGAGACGCCTTACGACGACGACATCATCATCCTGCAGAAGGAAATCAACGGCACCGTGATTCCCTATGGACCGATGAAGCTGCAGAAACGCGTCGAGGAAAAAACCCGGCAGTTGTCACAGGTCGCGGCGGCGGCGCCGGCGCAGGCATCCGACATGGCGAGCTATCTCAACAAGCGTTCGAAGATCTCCTCTGAAGCGGTTACCGGCGACGGCGACCTTGTCGGCGCTGTTGCGTCCGGCCGCGCGACGCTCGGCAACGTCAGGGATGACGAGCTTCCCGACGATTTGCGCAAGCTCTCCCCCGATCAGCGCAAGGCCGAACTCGAACGGCGGACGCTGGCCCGCAAGACCCTGAACGAGAAACTCGCCATCCTGGTGCAGAAGCGGGATGCTTACGTCACCGACAAGAAGCGCAGCGCCGCGCCCGCCAAGGTCTCATCATTCGACCGCGTCGTTGAGGACACGCTGAAAGCCCAGACGAAGCGATAAGGTTTATTTCGCGTTTCCGGCTGGCCCGGGACCTGTTTCTGGCGATTCGACCGGCCGCCCTCCCGGCGGCCGGTTTACAGTTACAAAACATCCCGGAAAATTTACGCGCGATTCACGCAACTTTCGGGTTCCGCAACCGGAAGGAGCAACATTCGCGCGTTCTTAATCGGTTACCGCCAGTGTTGGAACTCGCGCATTCGGACGAGGCCAAGACCTACGCCGCCTGCGCTGGAGTGAGAATGGCAGACAGGGAATTCACGTCAAACAGCAGGCGGGGGGCGTACGGCGTCCGATGAAGTTCAATTTTGTATCCGCGAAAATGCGTCTGCTGCGGCTGGTCTCGCCCTTCATCGCCATTATCCTGTTGCAGGCCTTTCTTGCAGGCATGAGCCTGAGCATCCTGTCGTCCGTCCGCGCCTATGTCGGCGGCGAAAGCCTGTGGTCGAAAGGCCAGAAGAACGCCGTCCACCATCTCTATCTCTACGGCGAAACCGGCAACGATCAGCACTTCGAACAATACGAGAAAGCCATCGCCGGACCGCTGGGCGACCGCACCGCGCGTCTCGCGCTGGAACAGAAGCCTCCGGACCTCGCAGCCGCCCGCGCCGGTTTCCTGCTAGGCGGAATTCACCCCGACGACATCGACGGCGTCATCTGGCTGTATCGCTATTTCCGGGAGTTGCCGCCTTTCAGGAAAGCGATCACGCACTGGGTCAACAGCGACCCGATGCTCGATGAACTCACCGGCCTTGCGAAGCAAATCCAGATCGAACAAAACGGCACGCTGGTTTCGCCCTCGCAACTCAGCTCGCTGCGCGAGCGGATCGACCAGTTCAACGCCCGCATCGCGCCCGAGGCGACAGGTTTCGCCGAAAGCCTCGGTAACGGATCGCGGCAGGTCAAGCTCGTCCTGACCATCGCCAATCTGCTCGTCGCCGCGCTGCTGGTGGGTCTGCTGCTGACGCTAACGCGTTACTTCATGGCGCAGCGCCGCAGATTCGTGCATGCGCTGCGCACCGAGAAGGAACGCGCGCAGATCACCCTCGCGGCCATCGGCGACGCCGTCATCAGCACCGATGCAAAGGGCAACGTCGAATACATGAATCCGGCCGCCGAGCGACTGGTCGCCTGCCGCGCGCTGGCCGCCAGAGGACTGCCGGTCGCCTCGCTGTTCCGCATTCTCGACGAAGAGACCGGACAACCGCGCGAAAGCCAGATCGAACAGATTCTGGAAGGCGGCGACCTCACTCACCCCACGCGTCCGCAATTGCTGCAACGGCCGGATTCCACGTCCGTCGCGATTTCGATGATCGGAACGCCGCTCTACAAGGAGGGCGCCGTTGCGGGCGCCGTGCTGGTGCTGCACGACATGACCAGCGAAAAGAAATACATCGCCCGCCTGTCATGGCAGGCCTCACACGACAGCCTGACCAAGCTGGCCAATCGCCGAGAGTTCGAGCACCGGCTGGAAAAGGTCTTGCGGCATCAGGACCACCACCGGGACGGGCCGCACGCGCTCATGTTCCTCGACCTCGACCAGTTCAAGATCATCAACGATACCTGCGGCCACGCCGCCGGCGACAAGCTCTTGTGCGAAGTCGCCGTGGCGCTGCAACTGCATCTGCGGGTCGAAGACCTGCTGGCGCGGCTTGGCGGCGACGAGTTCGCGATCCTGCTGGGGAACGGCGACCTCGAACGCGCGGCGATTGTCGCGGAGCGGCTGCGACAGGCGGTGCAGGATCTCAACTTCGTCTGGAACGGGCGTCCGTTCACGGTCACCGCGAGCATCGGTCTCGTTCAGATGCGCGAGAACGCCACGAAGAATGAAACCCTGCGCACGGCGGACCTCGCCTGCTACCTTGCCAAGGAGAAGGGCCGCAACCGGATCCAGATCCACAATCCGAGCGACACCGAACTGCTGCATCGCTTTGGTGAAATGGCGTGGGTGCAACGCATTCACGACGCGCTGGAAGAAGAGCGCTTCTGTCTCTACGCACAGACCATCGCCGCCCTGCACGACACCGGACAAGCCGGCGCGCATATCGAGCTGCTGTTGCGGCTGCGCGACAGGGACGGCAATCTGGTGCCTCCAGGCGATTTCATTCCTGCTGCCGAACGCTACGGCCTGATGCCCCTGATCGACCGCTGGGTCGTGCATCACGCTTTCGATATTATCTCTGCGCGGATCGGCAGCATCGCACCGGAGAACATCGCCACCTGCGCGATCAACCTGTCAGGCGCAACTTTCAGCGACGAAGGTTTCATCGACTACGTCCGCGAGCAGCTCGAGCTTTTCAGCATTCCGCCGGCGATGATCTGCTTCGAGATCACCGAAACCAGCGCGATCGCCAATATCGACAACGCCAACCGCTTCATCGGCGTGCTGCAGAAACTCGGATGCCGGTTCTCGCTCGACGACTTCGGCAGCGGCATGTCGTCGTTCGGTTACCTGAAACATCTTCCGGTGAACTACCTCAAGATCGACGGCGGGTTCGTCAAGGACATGCTCGACGATCCGATCGACCGGGCCATGGTCGAAATGATCTGCCGGATCGGCAAGGTCATGGGCAAACAGACCATCGCCGAATTCGTCGAAAACGATGCCATTCTCCAGGCGCTTCGCGAAATCGGAGTCGATTACGCGCAAGGCTACGGCGTCGGCCGCCCGGAACCGTTCGACATGGTCAGCACCGCCGCACCAAATCTGCGCGTGGCCTGACCGCGCCGGCGGCGGGTAACCCTCTCATCGGCAAGATTCGTCGGAATCCACTTGGCGCGGCGCAAAAAATCAGCATTGTGGCCCGCATGACAGATGAATCGAAGACTGCCGCCAAAGCCGGTGCCCTGATCGTACCGGTCTCGCCGTTTCAGCAGAATTGCACGCTGCTGTGGAACGCAGCGACCATGCATGGGGTCGTGATCGATCCCGGCGGAGACGTTCCGGACATCCTCGCCGCGATCAAGCAGGCTGGCATCACGGTCGACGAGATCTGGATCACCCATGGCCATATCGATCACGTCGGCGGCGCGGCGGAACTTCGCGACGAATTGAAAGTGCCTATCGTGGGTCCGCATGTCGCGGACAAATACCTGCTCGACAACGTCGTCGCGAGCGGCGCCAATTTCGGCATGACCGGCGTGCGCAACTTCGCGCCGGACCGCTGGCTGAATGAAGGCGATCAGGTCAAGATCGGCGATCTCACGTTCGACGTCTATCATTGCCCCGGACATTCGCCGGGCAGCGTGGCGTTCTTCAACAAGGACATGCGTTTCGCGATCGTGGGTGACGTGCTGTTCAACGGCTCGGTCGGGCGCACCGACCTGCCCGGCGGCGATCACGCCACGCTGATCAGTTCCATCAAGGACAAACTGTTGCCGCTCGGCGACGATATCGGCTTCATCTGCGGCCATGGTCCCGGTTCGAATTTCGGCCACGAGCGCATGACCAATCCGTTCCTGAACCACAGCGAGATGGGCTAGCGAGGCGATTGACGCTCGTGAGGGAGTACTCACCCCTCCTTCACATTTGTTTGAGTGTCATTTTCCGAAGGAGACCCATTGGCGCGTGTAAAGTGAGTCGATGCAGCTTGAATCAACGATCATCTGTCCGGATTGCGGCCATCGCGCGATGGAAACAATGCCCACCGACGCCTGCCAGTTTTTCTACGACTGTAAGGGTTGCGGCACGCGGCTGAAGCCGAAGACAGGAGACTGCTGTGTATTTTGTTCCTACGGCTCCCTGTCCTGCCCACCCATCCAGGCACAACGGGACGGAGAAGCAGGTGCGGCGTGCTGCAAAAGCTGAACGTCGAGAACGGCGATCACGCCACGCCGATATCGTCTGCAGCCACGGCCTCGGCTCGAATTTCGGCCACGAGCGCATGACCAATCCGTTCCTGACCGACGAAACGGGTTAGCGTCCAGCGCATGTCATCCCGGTCGCCCCCGCGCAAAGGCGCGAAGCGCGTCTAACGCAACAAGCGGGAACCCACTCTTTGAAAGAACTGGATTCCCGCTTTCGCGGGAATGAACGGAAAGAGTATTCGTTCAACGCGAGCGGATCGTGCTCCAAACCCTCGATCAGAAATCTTCAGCCGCCAACTCGATCGGCTGGCCGTGCGGCGTGCGGTCGGCGGCGTGATCCCACGCATCACGATAGCGACGCAGCTCGTTCGCCGCCGCGATATCCTTCGCCGTCACCAGTTTCTCAAGCGTCGCGAGCCAGTGCCGGTAATAGGTCTCGCCGGTGTCGGCGTCGCCGTCGGCCTGCGCAAGCTTGATTTGCTGCGCCAGTGCGTCCGCCCATTCCGTCCATGTGAACAGGCCGCGCGCATGCAGCGCCAGCGCCATGGCGAAGGCGCGTGCCTCCCATGGCTCGCGAAACACCGGCCCCTCGTCGTCGCGCGGAATTCCTGGAACGCTCGCCGTGGCCTGCATCGCTGCGCGTTGGTCAATCGTCATTCGGCGCGCTCCAGATAGGTTTCCCAGGCGTCCACCGAAACTGCAGTGCGCGGATCGGCGCGTTCGCCCCATAACTCCGGGCCGGTAAAGCGCACGGTGTAAAGCTGCTGCGGATTTTCGCCTGTGCCGCGCGCATTGCTGTCCGCAAAGACATGCGCACCATGAAGCAACTCCACCACACCGGTATGACCCCGAACATAGCGGGGCAGCCGGACATGGCCTGCCGGATGAATGTTCTTTGCACGCACGCGGTCGCCGACGGCGAACAGCGGCGCCGACGTTGCGTCGCGCGCCGTCGGCGCGCCCCGGCGCAACATGCCGTCGACGTCGTCGCGCGCCAGGACAGCCACGTCAGCCTTCGGCGGATGCAACATGCGGCCGGCCTCGACCTCATCCGGCATCACCAGACCGCGCTCCTGCATCAGCCGCTCCAGACCCACGAGCCAGATCTGGTAGTAACTCTTGCCGAGATAATCCGCGGGCGATCGGTCCTCGCGGGCGAAACGGGACATGTCGATGTTCCAGCCGCCGGGCCGTGCCATCGCCAGCGTCATCGCCAGAACCCGCCGCTCCCACTCGCCATGAAACACCGGCTCGTTCGGCTCAGGCCTCACCGGACCGAAGCCATCGACGCCGCCCATGTCATGCGCGCCGTTCATGGTGCGGCCTGTCCTGGTAATTTCGCGAAACCGGTCCCGATCATGCTGTCGCGCGTGACCAGTTCCGCAAGTTGCTCCTCACTCCAGCCCTCGGTGCCGGCGGGTCGCTGCGGCACCACCAGATAACGGATCTCGGCGGTGGAATCCCACACGCGAATCTCCGTGTCGGCCGGAAGCTCAAAGCCGAAATCGCGCAGCACGCCGCGCGGATCGATCACCGCGCGCGACCGGTACGGCGCGGCCTTGTACCAGACTGGCGGCAGGCCGAGCACCGACCACGGATAACAGGAGCACAGCGTGCAGACGACCATGTTGTGCTGCCGCTCGGTGTTCTCGACCGCAACGATGTGCTCGCCCTGACGCCCGGAGTAACCGAGTTCGGCGATGGCGGGCGTGGCATCGGCCAGCAGGCGCGCACGATAGGCCGGATCAGCCCAGGCCTTTGCGATCACGCGCGCACCGTTGCGCGGCCCGACCTTGGTCTCATAGGTTTCGATCAGCAGATCGAGCGCCGCAGAGTCGACGTAGCCTTTTTCGGTCAGGACGGATTCCAGCGCGCGGACGCGCAATTCCGTCTCCGACAGTTCGGAATGATCATCATGATGGTGATGATGGCCATGGTGATGATCGTCGTGATGATCGTCGTGATGATCGTGATCGTGTCCACTCATGAGGCAAGGATAATCCCACCCGCCTTCGCGTGTCGAGAGCGCGAATGGCAGGTCGCAACACCATAATGAGATGTGATGCGGGGACGTTCAGTCTTTGAGGATAAATGTCACCTTCAGATTGACGCGGTATTCCGCGATCTTGCCGTTCTTGATGACGCATTTCTGATTGGCGACCCAGACACCTTCGACATTCTTCAATGTCTTGATGGCGCGCTTGACGCCAACCTGGACGGCGTCTTCAAAACTTTTTGGGGATGCAGAAATGAGCTCGGTGACGCGTGCAACTGACATGATTTTCTCCTGACATGGATCAAGACGTAAATCCTTGGCACTTGAGCAAAGTCAGCTTAGGCGCACCGCGAGGGGCGTCAAGATCGCAGGGCCGGCTGGTGCATCTGCAGCATGGCCGTCACCGCCGCAGGGCAGCGCCCAATACAGGACGGCTCCGCAGAATTACACCGGCTTTTGCTTGTTGTACGCCGCCAGCATGTCTTCGACCTTGACGCCGTTGATGGTCATGCCCTCGATCCGGCAATCCGTGAGGCAGGCCCCGGCCATATTCGCGTTATTAACGTGCAGGCCAGCAAGATTGGCGTAATCGATCCGTAGCCCGCTGAGATTGATGTCGTGCATCGTGCAGCCCGACATGTTCACATCGTCAAATGACGATCCCGAAACGTCCGAACCCTTCACATCCAGGCGTTGCCTCTGTCCTCCGTGGATATCCATGTCCGTTCCTCTCGATGAACACGTTCTGGCTCGTCTGCTGCCGCTGTTCGCGAAGCTCAGTTTCTCACCGCATAGAGCGGCGTTCGTAATGTGAATTGAACAAACGGATCCGGCGTCCAGGACACCTCGATCGTCGCCCCGAACAGCCGGTTGTCATTGTCATCCATCCGTTCGAGGTCGATCCTCATGGTCGGCTGGGTAAACGCCTTTGCCCTGATGAGACCACCGAAAATCTGGCCCCCGCCGAATGTCTGAATGCCGAAGCGGCCGGACAGCTTCCAGTTGTTCGGCCACTGATAATAGCCGCCGAGATACCCGACATACGCAGGCTCGACTTTCGCAAGCGCCGAGTCCACCCAGACGGCGGTTACGCGTGTGCCTGCGAGCAGACCCTGCGTTTCATCTTCGTTGAGCGCGCGATCGAGTTCGACAACCGTCTGGTTCGATGTCGATCCCAGCCCCGGCACGCTGTTGATCGATCGCGTCACGGTCGAGATCACCGTGACGGTGGCTCCGTCCTGCCGGATGACGTCGGCATTGAACCCGATATTCCAGCTATCGAGAATCATCGACGACCACGGCGAGATATCAGAGCGCGACGTGATGGCGCTGACGCCGCCATAGATCGAGAACCGGTCGGTAAGATCAATCGTCAGCGGCGCGTTCAGCATCACGAGTTGCGATCCCACCGGAATCGGCGAGACGAAATTCCTGAGCCCGATGGCGAGCGTATTGGGCGGCACGATCGCATAGGCCGTGTTGTAATCCAGGTAAATGTTCGGCTGCTTCGGGCCTGCCTTGGATGATTCGTCGTCTTCGTCGTCGCTGCCACGCGCCGGATCGAAGCAGCCGAGGACGGCAAGCAGCCCGAGCGCGGCACCGTAAAACGGTGTCCGGCCACGCTGGCGCTTACTCCTGGAATCGATTCTGCCCATTACGGCTCACTAACATGAACGCGCCCGCGAAAGTCCAGCGATGGTGCCGCTTTCCACGTCCCTTTTCAATGACCGTCGGGAAAACGTCTGGCTTAGTTCAACGTTGCCTTCAACGCGGTGGCGGCGGACGCATAACCACCGCGTGCGCCATCGACGAAATGAAAATGATCGGGCCGCGACGCCGCCAGGGTAAAGCATGTCATCAACGCCGCATCCTGGCGGTGCAGGCCGTAACGCGCCGTCCCGGCGGCCGCCGCAGCCGCGAGGCGGCCTTCCAGCGCGTCCGCCAGTTCGGGCTTGCAGTCAAGCACCATGCGCAGGCCGTCGTCATATTTCCGGAAATCCGAATTCTCGACCACCTGTTGCATGTAAACCTGTGGCACGAAGCCGCCGGCGGGAATGCCGAAACGAAACAGCACATAGGCAAACAGCGTCATGGCATGAACATTGAGACGGCGGACAAACAGCGGCCCACCGCGCTGCGCCAGCGCCTCATACTGAGCGCCCGGCGCCGGCCAGCGCAGCGACGGCCCGGCAGCCGGGACCGGCCGTCCCGAACCCGGGCTTCGCTCGACCAGCGTCACCACATCCTCGATCAGGCGGCGGAATGCGGCGCTGTCCGCGGATGCAGGCACGATCAGCATCGACAAGATGAGGCCGCGCTCCGCCGGCATCTCGGAAAACCGGCACGACAGTCCGGTGAGATCGG
The DNA here is from genome assembly GCF_000308295.2 of Afipia birgiae 34632. GTDB lineage: Bacteria > Pseudomonadota > Alphaproteobacteria > Rhizobiales > Xanthobacteraceae > Afipia > Afipia birgiae. The sequence continues at coordinate 871,787 of NZ_HG326653.1, read as the reverse complement.
GATGCGCGCCCGGCGGCGCCATCGGCACCGCGAACTCGCCGCGCTTCATGGCAGCTTCCGCCCACGCCAGTCCGCCGCCCGAGAACATCGCGTAGGACACATGCGGCGAGGCCGCATAGCGCGCAACCCGCACATCGAGACCCTGCGCGCGAATGGCTTCGATCGGCACCAGCGCGACGCGCAGCGACAGATCGAGATCCTCCTTCACCCACGTTGCGGTGGCCGCCAGCGCCTCGCGCGCCAATTCTGCATCCTGCGGCGACACCGCGAAGCTCGCGCCGTCGCCTCCGAAGGCAAACGGGAAATCGCGATTCTCCAGCGCATTTGTCACGGACGCGATCACCGACGCGCCCGCCATGTTCACGGCCTTGTAGCGATTGTCCGCAATCGCCTTGGTCGACTGCACGATGTCGGCCACGCCAATGAACCATCCGCCAGGCAACGGCTGGTACAGCGACGGATCCATCAGATTGGCGAAGCCGCGAAACACCGGCATGGCGCTGTAAAAGGCGTCCCCACCGCCGCTGTCCGCATTCTGGCCGTCCGCTACGTTCATCACTTGCCATTTCTCTCAGGCGCGGGTGCTGCACAACGTTCCAAAAATACGGGCGCGCAGCAATACGGGTTCAATATTCGCCGCAAACAAATATCGGCGCGGAAGCTCCGCGCCGAGGATATCTGACGGCACTGCGTGGACCGGGAATGATCTCAGCTATGATGCCGGTGCCGGCGATGTCGGCGCGGAGCGGGCTCATAGTATCCGCGCGGCTGGTACCACGCATTGGCGCTGCATGAGCCGCCGACGCCGCTGGTAGCCGCCCGGCACTGGTCATAGGTGTAGTAGGCGCACACCCGGCCCTGACCGGCACGGCTATAGTTCTCCGAGCAGAACGGCGCATCGGCCTTGGCCGGCGCGGAGCCAAGCGTGATCGCAAGCGCCGCAACGGCAACCGTTGCCAGACTTGCAGTGGCTGACGCAAAATTGAGTTTCGACATGGGTGCCTCCTTGATGTCTTACTCTATATGGGCACCGCCTCCGGATTGGCTACCGGTTTTCATCACGGCGTCGCCGGAAGGTGCTACACTGGACCAAGCGGCTCTCCAGCAAATGAGTTCCGATGTCTCCCGTCTCTCTGATGCTCAACATTTTGTGGGTCGTGCTTGGCGGCTTCTGGATGGCGTTCGGCTGGGCGGTCGCTGCGGTCATCATGGCGATCACCATCATCGGTCTTCCGTGGGCGCGCGGCGCCTGGAATATTGCCGTCTACACGCTGTTTCCGTTTGGCCAGAAGGCCGTATCGCGCGAGATCTATATCGGCGAGCGCGACTTCGGCACCGGGATTTTCGGGTTCATCGGCAATCTGATCTGGCTGATCCTGGCCGGGTGGTGGCTGGCGCTCGGCCATCTCTTCACGGCGCTCCTGCTCGCCATCACGATTATCGGAATTCCGTTCGCCTGGGCGCATTTGAAACTTGGCGCCATCGCGTTGTGGCCGATCGGCAAGACCATCATCCCGGCCTAGTCCGTTTGCCGAAGGGCAGCATCCCGCATTCGCGGTATAACTGGATGGAGACTTTCCACCGCCGCGTAGAACCCATAATCTTGCGCGAATGGTTCTGGACAGACGTCGATGATGCACGGCCCACAAGCTCCGCCGGTTGCGCATTCGCTGCGTCAGGTCGCGGATGATATCCTGGCAACGGCCCGGGCCGCGCAAGACCAGATCCAGGAACGGCTCAATGGCGGTGATCCCAGCACGGCCATTCATGACCTTCGCGTCGCGCTTAAACGCTGGCAGGCCTTGTTGCGGCTGCTGAAGGATCCGGTCGGTGACGAGTCCGTGACTTTGCGCCACGAGGTGCGGCTCCTCGCCCGCGAGTTTGGCCGCAGCCGCGATGCACAGACCGCTCTCGATGCGCTGGCCGACATTGCAAAGCCGAGGGAGGCCGAGACACCCCCGCTGTCGAAGCGAACCGAGACAACCCTCACCCGGCGGCTGCAGGAGGCACGAGCGGCATCCGAAGCCGCACAGCTTCATGCGGAGGCCATTCAGCGCCTGCACGACGGCCTTGCGCGAGCATCGGTCTGCGTAACAAACTGGCCGCTTGAAAGCATCTCCTTTGACGACATCGTTACGGCGCTCGCACAATCCTATCGCCGCGCCCGGCGCCGTCTTCCGCGCAAATGGGAGGATGCCGATCCCGAGGACATTCATGATTTTCGCAAGGCCGTCGTGACATTCCGCTACCAGCTGGACCTCATAGCGCCGCTGTGGCCGAAGGTGTGGCATGCCTTTATCGACGAGGTGCAAAAGGTGCGTCTGCAACTCGGCAGGAGCAACGATCTCGTCGCTCTCGGCCTGTTGACGCAACCGAGACAACCATTGGCTCACTGGCGCTCGCGCCTGACGCCGCCGATCGAAAGCCGGCGGCAATTTCACCTCGACCGCGCGCGGTCGCTGGCCGGCCGGGTGTTTGCAGAATCGCCGCGATCATTCCGCAAACGCATCGAGGCCCTGGCGAAAGCGGCAGCGGATTTCGCCTAATCTGCCGGCGTTTTCCGGGCTCAAAGATTCAATGCACCGCACCATCACAACTCCCCGATCCAGCCGCGATCGGAGTTGTCGGTATCCGCCAACTCGGCGATAATTCCGGCAGCCACTCCGGGGAACGCTCATGTCGATGCAAAGCCTGACATCACCGGTCGCGGTCAAGCCGCCTGTCATGGTGGACCGCAGCAAACTTGCCCACATTCCCGGCGACGAAGGCTGGCCGTTTGTCGGACGAACGCTCAATGTTCTCGCCGATCCGAAAGGCGAAGCCGATGCGATGGCGCGGAAATACGGCCTGATCTATCGCTCGCGGGTTCTCGGCGAAACAAGCGTGTCGCTGCTCGGGCCTGAAGCCAATGAATTCATGCTGCTCGACCAGACCAAGCTGTTCTCCTCGACCAATGGATGGGAAACAATCCTCGGCCGGCTGTTTCCGCGCGGGCTGATGCTGCTCGATTTCGAGGAACACCGCCTGCATCGCCGCGCCATGTCGGTCGCCTTCAAGTCGGGACCGATGAAGAATTATCTCGCGCAACTCGATACCGGTATCGCGGCGCGCGTGGATCAATGGCGCGAGGCGCCCGGCCCGATGCTGTTCTATCCGGCGATGAAGCAACTGACGCTCGACCTCGCTGCGACCTCATTTCTCGGCACCGGGATCGGCCCCGAAGTCGATGAAGTCACACGCGCCTTCGTCGACATGATCGCCGCCTCCGTTGCGGTGATTCGCCAGCCGTGGCCGGGCACGCAGATGGCGCGCGGCGTCAGGGGACGTCAGCGCATCGTGGCCTATTTCTCGCAGCAGATTCCCCTGCGGCGCGAGAACGGCGGCGACGACTTGTTCTCGCAGCTCTGCCACGCGACCCATGAGGACGGCGCGCTGCTCTCGACGCAGGATATCGTCGACCACATGAGTTTTCTGATCATGGCGGCGCACGATACACTCACATCGTCACTCACGTCATTCGTGGCGCTGCTCGCGGCGCATCCTGGGTGGCAGACGCGATTGCGCGACGAAGTCGCCGCGCTCGGAATAGAGCCCGGCGCGCCGCTGCCGTTCGACAAGCTCGACGCCATGCCGCTCACCGAAATGGCGTTCAAGGAAGCGATGCGGATGAAGCCGCCGGTGCCGTCGATCCCGCGCCGCGCGACGCGTGACTTCAGCTTCAAAGGCTATGATATTCCGGCCGGGACGCTGGTCAGCATGAATCCGCTGTTCACCCATCACATGAGCGAACACTGGCCTGACCCCGAGACGTTCGATCCGCTGCGCTTCACCGACGAAGCGCAGCGCGCACGCCATCGCTTCGCATTCATCCCGTTCAGCGGCGGCGCGCATATGTGCATCGGAGTTCACTTCGCCTACATGCAGGCCAAATGTTTCGCGTTTCATTTCCTGCAGAACCTCAATGTCACCCTAGAGCCGGGCTATGTGCCCGCATGGCAGATGTGGCCGATCCCGAAACCCAGGGACGGATTGCGCGTAATTTTGACTGCTACCTGAAGCCCCGCGCGGGCCGCCAAACCGTTGACTCCGCGCCCCCTGTCAGACAAGCAGTTGGCAACCCGCAGCGGACAAGCGGGACGGGAGAAAACATGCCTAATTTCAACATCGCACCGGGTCATATCGGCCCCTTCGCCGGACTCGATGTGCCGTGGCTGCTGCGACTGCGCGCCGAAACACGGCGCGACCATCCATTCCCGATCTGGGCGCCGTTCGACGCGCCGTCACGTCCATGGACCTATGGCGAATTCCACGAACGCGTCGGCGCGCTGGCCGCGGGCCTCGCGCAACGCGGAGTCAAGCCCGGCGACTGCGTGCTGATCCATCTCGACAACTGCATCGAGATGCTGCTCACGTGGTTCGCCTGTGTCGAACTCGGCGCCATCGCCGTGACGACCAATACCCGTTCCGCGCCGGGCGAGATGGAGTACTTCGCCGGTCACTGCGGCGCAGTGGCCGCGATCACGCAACCAGCCTATGCCGAGTTGATTGCAGCGAACTGCCGCAACCTGCGCTGGCTCGCGGTGATTTCCCACGACGCCGGCGCCGCACCCGCGCAGGGAGACAAGCCGCCGAAGAGCGAAGCGTTCGAGACGCTGTTTGCCAACAGCGCGGACCGGCCGCGCCGTCCCGCCGATCCTTACGCATCGTGCAGCGTGCAATACACGTCCGGCACCACGTCGCGGCCGAAGGCGGTGTTGTGGACCCACGCCAACGCGCTGTGGGGTGCGAAGATCAACGCCGTGCATCAGGACCTGCGGCCCGAGGACATTCACCAGATTTATCTGCCGCTGTTTCATACCAATGCGCTGGCCTACTCGATGCTGTCGACGTTGTGGGTCGGCGGCACCGCCGTGATCCAGCCGCGCTTTTCCGCAAGCCGCTTTTGGACGACAGCGCTGGAGCATCGCAGCACCTGGACATCGCTGGTGCCGTTTTGCGTCAAGGCGCTGATGGAGCGCGAGATCCCGAAGAGGCATCACTTCCGGCTGTGGGGCAGCGCGATCTGCGAGCCGCCGACCGACGCCATCTTCGGCGTGAAAACCATCGGCTGGTGGGGCATGACGGAAACCATCACCCACGGCATTGTCGGCGAGCCCCATCAGCCCAACGTTCCGCTCGCCATCGGGCGCGCCGCGCCGGAATACGAGATTCGCGTTGTCGACGAGCACGGAGCGCCGACGCAGGTCGGCGGCACCGGCGATCTTCTGATCCGCGGCGTTCCCGGCCTGTCGTTGTTCAAGGAGTATCTGCACAACGAGAAAGCGACGCGCGAGAGTTTCGACGAACACGGCTATTTCATCACCGGCGACCGCGTGAAGCTGCTGGAGAATGGCTTCCTGCGGTTCGGCGATCGCGCCAAGGACATGCTGAAGGTCGGCGGCGAGAATGTCGCGGCCTCCGAGATCGAACAGGTCGTCATCACCGTGGCGGGCGTGCGCGAAGCAGCGGTGGTTGCAAAGAAGCATCCGATGCTGGACGAAGTGCCCGTGGTGTTCGTCATTCCGACGAGCGGGCTCGGCGGTGCGCCGCTTACGCTTCAGCAGGATATTCTGAGCGCCTGCAGGAACGCGCTGGCCGACTTCAAGGTGCCGCGCGAAGTGCACCTGGTCGAGGACATGCCGCGTTCGACGCTTGAAAAGGTGGCGAAGGCGGAATTGCGAAAATTGCTGGCATGACCCGGTGGCGCCCGACGAACGGAAAGAGGATATCGCGATGACCCAACCGAAATTCGATGTCGTTGTTTATGGCGCGAGCGGCTTCACCGGCAGACTCGTCGCCGAATATCTCGCCGCGCATTACGGCCCCGGAAACAATCTCACATGGGCGATGGCAGGCCGCAGCCGCGACAAGCTTGCGGCGGTCCGCGACGAGATCCGCGCGCCGAAAGACACACCGCTGATCGAAGCCGACGCCAGCGACCCCGCCTCACTGAAGGCGCTTGTCGCCCAGACCAAGGCGGTTTTGACCACCGTCGGTCCCTATCAGCTTTACGGCTCCGAGCTTGTGGCGGCCTGCGCCGCCTCCGGCACCGACTATCTCGATCTCTGCGGTGAACCCGCATGGATGCGCCAGATGATCGATGCCCATCACGCAAAGGCGCAATCCACCGGCGCCCGCATTCTGTTCTCATGCGGGTTCGATTCGATTCCGTTCGAGCTCGGCGTATTCTTTCTGCAAGGCGCGGCGAAGAAGCAGTTCGGCGCGACTGTGCACCGCGTGAAGGGCCGCGTGCGCAAGATGAAGGGCACGTTCTCGGGCGGCACGGCGGCAAGCCTGAAAGCCACTTACGCGGCCGCAGCGAAGGATCTCAGCATTGTGCCGCTGCTCAAGAATCCGTTCGCGCTGACGCCGGGCTTCGAGGGCCCGAAGCAGCCGCCCGGCAACAAACCGCTCCACGATGACGAACTCGGCATGTGGGTCGCGCCGTTTGTGATGGCGACGATCAACACCCGAAACGTGCACCGCTCGAATCTTCTGATGAATTTCCCCTACGGCCAGGACTTCGTCTACGACGAGATGATGCTGGCCGGGCCCGGCGAAAAAGGCGAAGCCACCGCCAAGGCCATCGTCGCCGCCAATGCCGCAATGGGCGGGCCGGGCGGACCGAAGCCCGGCGAAGGCCCCTCAAAGGAAGAGCGCGAGACCGGTCTCTACGACATCCTGTTCGTCGGCGTGTCGCTTGACGGCCGGCAGATCCGCGCGTCGGTCAAAGGCGATCGCGATCCGGGCTACGGCTCGACCTCCAAGATGATAGCCGAATGCGCCGTCTGTCTCGTGCGCGACGCCGCGGACGTTGCCGGCGGCATCTGGACTCCGGGCGCAGCATTGGGCGACCGCCTGATCAAGCGTCTCATCGATCACGCCGGTCTGCAATTCGCAGTCGAGACCGCCTGACGAACAAAACGCCTCCGTAGAAGCCCTGAGGTGCGCGTGAGCTTGCAGCCACGCGCAGCCGTTGCTCGCCACGGGCTCGCGGAATGCCGCGCGCGTCGTTCTCGGCGCGCGGGAGCGCAACCAAATCTTAGGTCTTGGATCATAAAAATCGAATCAAGAACGTGGCCAAGATCCTGCAGGCAACTTTGCCTTGCGGTCGAAGCAGGGCAGACGAGAAGAGAAGCCGGGAATTGAGCCTTCAGCAGCGTATCTTGCGACCCTCGCTGATTCCCGCACAGCCTGTAACGGCCGCAGGGGCGCATCCAGCTTTCACCCCGCCTCGCCGCCATTTGCCATGCGCATTGCTTGTCGCGCACGAGCGGTTTGCTTTCCCCTCCTACATGATCCGGAGTTTCTGATCTTGAAAATGAATCTGCCTGTCGTTGACGTCGAATATCCGCTTGGCGACGAGACGATGATCGTCTCCAAGACCGACACCAAGGGAAAGATCACGTACGTCAACGACCAGTTCATTGAAGTCAGCGGTTTTAGCGAAGCCGAATTGCTCAATCAGCCCCACAACATTGTTCGCCATCCGGACATGCCGGCCGAGGGCTTCGGTGATCTGTGGGCGACGCTGAAGAGCGGCAAGCCATGGACCGGCGCGGTGAAGAACCGGCGCAAGAACGGCGAATATTACTGGGTGCTGGCGAGCGCTTCTCCGATCTGGGAGAACGGCGCGGTGACCGGCTACATGTCGGTGCGCACCAAGCTGCAGTCCGACCAGCGGCGCGAAGCCGAAACCGTCTACGCCCAGATCCGCGCAAAGAAGGCCGACAACTACCGGCTGGACGCGGGCATTCTGCGCAAGCGTTCATTCGCCGACCATTTCTCGTTGTTTACCGGCTCGCTGCGCGCACGGCTGATCACCCTTGTCGCGACGCTGACGATATTCATGCTGGCGATCGGCCTGGTCGGCCTCGTCACCGCGCAACAGGCCAATACCCACCTGAAGCAGGTCTACAACGACCGGACCGTGCCGCTCGCCCACCTGTTCGCGATCAATGACCGGATGCAGAGCAATATTCTGTCCCTGTACGGCGCGGCCACCAACGGGCTCGCCAAAAAGGCGGTCGGAGGCGTGGAGACGACCGTCAGCAACAACATCGCCCAGATCGGCAAGAGCTGGGAGAAATTCATGTCGAGCTCCCACACCGCGGCGGAGCAAGCCATTGCCAACAGCTACAGCCAGAAGCGGCGGAGCTATGTCGAGGACGGCCTGAAGCCCGGCCTCGCTTTGCTCTCGGCCGGCAAGTTCGGTGACCTGTCACAGCATCTCACCGAAAGAGTGAACCCGCTGTTTGAAGCCGCCAAGCAGGACGCGGAAAAGCTCGTCGCGCTGCAGATCGATGTCGCAAAGGACGAATACGAAAACGCCCAGAGCAACTTCACGACCTCGATCATGGTCGCATCCGGCGCCTTGATCGCGGCGCTCGCTCTCGGCATCCTGCTCGGCCTGATGACGATCCGCGCGATCAGCCGCCCGACAGGCCGGCTCATCGAGCTGATGACACGTATCGCCCAAGGGCATTTCAACAACCGGGTCTTCATCGAACGCGACGACGAGATCGGTGTCGCCCTGCGCAATCTTCAGGCGATGCAGGCCAAACTCGGTTTCGACCGGGAGATGCAGAAGCAGGATGAAAAGAACCGCCTGATCCGCACGCACCGGATCGAGGAGCTCGTGTCGACATTCGAGGCGGACGTCTCCAGCATGCTTGGCTCGGTTTCGTCGCAGGCCGCCGAATTGCAGGCGACGGCGGCGTCGATGTCGACGATTTCCGAAGAAACGTCCCGGCAATCCACCACGGTCGCCGCGGCATCGGAGCAGGCCACGGCGAATGTTCAGTCCGTGGCGGCTTCCACCGAGGAAATGGCGGCTTCGGTCAACGACATCGCCCGGCAATTGCACGAGTCGAGCACGGTTGCCGCGGAAGCGGTCCGGCAAGCCGAAGTGACGAACACAAGGATCATGGCCCTGTCCCAGGCCGCCGACAGCATCGGCGATGTGGTCCAGCTTATCAACACGATCGCCGGGCAAACCAACCTCCTTGCGCTCAACGCCACGATCGAGGCCGCGCGCGCAGGAGAATCCGGCAAGGGCTTTGCGGTCGTTGCACAGGAGGTGAAGATGCTCGCTGCGCAGACCGCGAAGGCGACCGGCGATATCAGCGAGCAGATCAGCGGCATGCAGGCCGCGACGCAGGAGTCGGTGACCGCGGTCAAAGGCATCAGCGAAACCATCGACCGCATCTCGTCGATTGCGGCCGCCATCGCAGCCGCGGTCGAGCAACAGGGCGCCGCGACCAACGAGATCGCCAACAACGTGCAGCAGGCTGCGCGGGGAACGGCGCGGGTCACCAGCAACATCGCAAGCGTCAGCACCGCCGCACAGGAAACCGGTGTGGCCTCGACGCAGATGCTGGCGTCGGCGGACGAACTCAGCCGGCGCGGCGAAGAGCTGAAGAAGCAGGTCGACCACTTCCTCGATCAGGTGCGCGCGGCCTGAGCCGCCGCTCGCATCTTCCTAAACCCGTGCGGGCGGTTGCCCGCATGGGTCATAGATGGCCACGCACCCGTAGCTCAGCTGTATAGATGCGGATCCTCACGAACCCTTGCGGCGGCAACCTTCTCTTGCCGCCAAGAAGGCAGCAGGGCGAACGCGCCCGCGCAGCCAACCGCGAGGTGCCTCAATACCTACGACTCGCGATTTAGTCCGAGTTATCTCTATCGCCGAGTGGCGAGGGTATCTTTTTACCTTCGATCGCAATGAAGAATGTCGATCTCGATTCAATTTTTTAAAACCTTAACCCTAGAAATATCTCCTGCTTGAACTGTGCGAGTTCACGATCCAGACAACTGCGACGCATGAGCAGATCAGTTGTTTGGGCTCTGCCGAACCTAAGAACAGAGAGCAGCGCCTATGCGTTTGGATCATGCGAGCCACACGTCGGGAATCGCGAGAGCAATAGCGATCGTCGGGCTCAAACTCTGCGGCATCTTCGTGTTTGTCGCCGTGACCAATCCAAATGCCTTGACGTGGCCCAGCCAATACATCGAACAGGGGCGATGGCTCACGCTTGTCGTCTATCTCGGGCTCTGGGCCTGCGCCCTCACCGCCATCCTGATCGCTGCTTTCCAGGTTAATCCCTGGGTCAGATCGTTTTGGGCGGCGATCATCGCACTTTCGAGCGCCGCAGGTTTTGCCTTCTATCTTGTTTCCGGCGTGGAAATATCGATGTTCGATATCGCATCGTTATGGGCTGCGCGTCATGAACTCGGCCGTGCCCTCGAGTTCTACGGCTCGGCCATGGCCTGGAGCGCCCTGGTTTTCCTCTTCGGATTTATCGTCATTGCGGCGCCATCGGTTAGGCCCGGCGCGCCATTGCGACGACTGTTGCGATATCTTGCGTGGGCACCGGCGTTTCCGATCATGCTTTTCGCCGCGGTCATTTATGCAAAGGACGGCGGCGGACACTATGGCATGTCGATGCAATTCGCCCCGCTGTCCGTCGCAGCCTTGTCTGGTGCAAGGCTCGCAACCAAAGCGACGCCTACCCGTGAGCGGGTGACGTGGCGCGCCGACGGTCGAAAAATCCGGCACGTGGTTTTACTGGTTGATGAAAGTGTGCGCGGCGATTACATCGACTGGCGCCCCGGAAATCCTTACACCCCGGACATCGCCAGCCTGAAAGATCGCATCATCAATTTTGGACATGCGGCTTCTGGAGGCAACTGCAGTTCCTATTCCAATGCACTGCTGCGATTTGGTGCGACACGCCCCGATCTGATGCATTCTGTCGCGAGCAACGCGACAATCTGGGATTATGCAAAGACCGCTGGCTTCCGGACCGTCTTCATTGATGCTCAGGCAGCCTTCCTGCGGGGACCGGCCAAGCTGCAGAACTTCATGACGCCCGAGGAAAAGAGGGAGATCGACTCATTCAATGCTGTCGAAGAGACGGTAGCCCCGCCCGACCTTGATGACAGGCTTGTCGACATCCTCGCCGAGACGCTCAAATCCGATCAGCCGACGTTTGTTTATGCCATCAAGAACGGCGCGCATTTCCCTTACGACCGTGGATATCCATCGACGCAACAAATTTTCCGGCCGACGATGAGCGAGAGCGCCCGCGACGATGGGCAGGCCTTGATCAACTCGTATCGGAACGCCATACGATGGTCGGTGGACCGCGTTCTAAAGCGTCTCGTCGACAGTGTCCCACTCGATGATACGCTTATCATCTATACTTCCGACCACGGGCAAAATCTGTCGACTACGGCATTGTCGCACTGCTCCGTTAAAAACGCTGACCCGCGCGAAGCTCTGGTCCCGCTTTTTGCAATCACTGAGGAGCCCCGACTGCGCGAAAGACTTTCGGCCGGCGCCAAGACCAACTGGGGCTATGCCAGTCATTTTTCCGTTGCGCCGACACTTCTCGACCTGTTCGGTTTCAAACCGCAAGACATCGCAACCAAATACGGGCCGTCCCTGTTTGAGAAGCCGGAGCAACAGGCCGAGTTCACGTCGGGCGATATCTTTGGATTGATTTCCGAAAGAGTTCATTGGAATAAGATCGACCTGTCAAAGAGCTATATGGAGCGGGAAAGCCGAAAAGATGCTTTCTGACAATTCTGCCTTGCCGGCGAGCCGATAGCGGGCCGATCGTCAACGGGCCAACCGCACCACAACCCGCCACAGAGGCCGCGTCTCATCCGACACGGCCCGAACCGGTGATCTGAGACAGGGCAACACGGGCCCGAAATCGGGCTTCAAAATCCACTCCGCCCGTTGCCCGCGCGGGGCCAATCGGCTAAATGGACACTATTGCACCCGTAGCTCAGCTGGATAGAGCGTTGCCCTCCGAAGGCAACGCTAAGTCAAGTGCGGTGAAGGTGCGAGTCGAGAAAATCGAGGTAAACCAAGCGATTGGCAAAACTCGAAGGAAGCAGGAAAACCGCTTCCGTGGTCGCGGAAGCATCGCGGAAGCAAACGGTGGGGAGTGTGTAGAGTACGAACGGCGACAATCGGTGGGGCGTGAGCCCGCGTCGTTGCGCTGATGTGAATGTCAGATTCGAGATTGACCCTGTTCGGTCTCGGCCACTATCTGAAGATCAATGCACCCGTAGCTCAGCTGGATAGAGTGTCGGCCTCCGAAGCCGAAGGTCACAGGTTCGAATCCTGTCGGGTGCGCCAAATACCGCCGATTGCCCTCTAAAGCCGCCGATAACCCGCCGAAACTACGCATGCGCGAAGAGCGGAAGATGGTCCGTGCGCGAAAAAGCGTAGAAACTGCGGTGTTTGGGGTGAACAAGCTCGAATCGCTGACGGTGATATCGCGTTTATTATCCCGCGCAGCCCCAGGTCGATGGCTCAACGCTTTCACGGGTGCTGCTCGGGATTGGCATTGCCGGTTTCATCGGCACCAGCTTCATCAGCCGTTTCCGGAAGGATGGCCCCTATCGCACCTTGATTGTGATCCCGGTCGCGATGGCAGGCATTGCGGTTACGCTGATCCTGTTCGGCGGGCACCTCGCCGTCACCGCGACGGTTCTTGCGGCCTGGGGCCTCATTGGCACGGTCACGCCGGTCGGCTGGTGGACCTGGCTGACGCGATCGCTGCCGGATGACGCGAAAACCGGCGGCGATCTGCTGGTCGCTGTGATCCAGCATGCGATTACGTTCGGTGCCGTGATTGGAGGCGTCCTCTATGACATGAGCGGCTATCGCATAACATTTGCAGCCCGCGCCGGTCTGCTTCTGATTGCTGCTCTCTCAGCCATACTGACATCTCGGCAGAGACAAACTGCGTAGTGCGCTTGCCCCAAGAAATACCTGATATCTTGCACTTGGCCCGATTTTGGCAAAGCGTTCGGTTCGGACGGTGCACGTAATCGCGAAGGCTCGTGCGCGCCGGTTCGCTGCCGGCGCGTAATGTGCCGCGCGGTTCAATGACACGGCGAACACTCAGAATAGTTATCGAGGCTTGGCCGTAGCAACTGGTGCCGAACGGCGTCATCTGCCTCTTGTCGGCAAATTCGGCCACGCCGCCGAATTGCTGGCATCTGAAATCGGCTGGAGAACACCCTCGATCGTTAGACCCGTTCCCTTCGGCGTCATTACGATCCGCGAGCCCGAGGACTTCACTTCGTAGCAGCCTCCATCGGGTTCGGGGAGATCAACGCAGAAATCATCCGCACGAACGAACCATTTTCCCGTTCGCAGCTTGCCCATCGAGTAGCTGCGGACCGAGCCGTCCCGTTGGTAGACTTCGCGCCAATGCACTTCATCGGTGAGCTGCATATTCGAAAATCTGGCGCGTATCTGTACGCCCGATAGCCTCTTTAGATTTTCCGCCCATGTGCTCCCGCTCTCGAACACCAGCAGGGTCAGAAAGGTGATGCCGACAAACTGGATGATCGGTCTTGCACCACGTCCACGCACAACGGCACTTAGTGTTTTGGTTTGCACGACTTGAGACATATCTGGTACTCGGTCTTACAGGCCAGACCTGCGTAATTCTTCATACACGCCTTACGCTGTTCGGCGCATACCTTGCAGGACGTCTGGGCTTCGGCGGCCCGATCAGCGGCGAAGAGAACAGTCACCGCGAGCGCCACCAGGGCCGCGCGCCTCATCCACCGGTTTCTCCTCAAGTTCGGCATATTATTCGTTCCTCCTGTTCTATCTCATTGTGCTGGTGGTCTTGTCGAGCGCCGCGCGCAGACTCTTTGCCAGCTTGATCGCATCGTCGACGGCCCAGAAATGCAGGAAGAACAGTCGCGGCTGCTCGCTGAGCATGTGGCTATGAATCGCCGTCACGTCGATGCCATTCGATTTTAGGGCTTTGATGACCGGATTGACCTCGTCGCCCGTCAAAACAAAATCACCCGTGATCGCGGCCTTGCCGCCGCCGGTCGGCTGGAAGTTGATCGCCTGCGCCACGCCCATCGGGCCGACCGGCGCGATCTGCATTCCGCCCTCGCTGATCGGATCGCGCCGCGGAACGGCGAAAGCGTAGACGCCGCCATTGTTCTGCCCCTTGGCGCCGATGATTTGATCGAGCTGGGCGGTATCGAGATCGATCGCTGGCGGCGCAGATGCAGCGGTCGGCGTCAACGGCGTCTTGCTTGCTGCCAGCGCGTCGCGGATGACGGCAGCCATCTTCACAGGATCGCCGCGACCGCCGACATGCATGTAGAAGGTCGCGGGACTCGCCCGCAGCAGGTGGTTGTGAATCGCGGTGATCTCAAGCCCACCCGCGATAAGCTTGGCCATGACCGGGTTGACTTCGGTTTCCAGCAGCACGAGATCGCCCATTGCCATGGCTTCGCCGTGCATCGGCATGAACGCAATCCAGCCGCCGAGCGCCAACGACGGCTTGATGGTCACGCCATCCAGCGTGACGGTCAGATCACTGCGTGGAAATCCATAACGATGCACCTCGCCGGAGATCGCCGGCTTCCGACCAAAGATGTCATCGACCTTTTGCCACTCGATGGTCTGGGCGTAGGCACTGGAGATGAATGGTTCGGTAAAGACCTTCCAGTCGATGGATTGCGCATTCGCGCTCAATGCGGACGACGACGCCAGGATTGAAGCAGCCAGACAATTTCTCAGACGCATTGTGAACCTCCATGGTTGGATCAAAACAGATCCCCCCTCCGAGCCCGCATTAATTTCATCGTCACTTGCCGCGATGCTTGGCAATAATGGCGTCGAATGTCTCCTGATCCTTGCTGGCGCGCATCCTGACATTCGCTCCGGACATCCACACCTCACTGCACTCGACCGACGTACTGCTCGGCAACGATATACAAAGCTTGTTGCCCTGGACCTTCCAGATGCCGGTCCATGAACTACCGGACTCGGCGCTAATCAGCTTGCCGTCCGGCCGCAGATACATCGACCAGTGCGGACCGTCGGTGATGTCGTTGCCGACGATCCGCGCACGAATCTGGCTCGCATCGAGCAATTTAAACTGGTCTTCTGCGCGCGCGGAAGATTGTGAGGCGAGCGTGAGCGTGCTTGCAACTAGCACGATCCCAAGTCGTCGATGCGAAGTCATTTCAGGAGCCCCTCATAGACGCGCTGCACTGCCGGCCAATTGATGGTTGACATGAAGACGCCGACATAATCGCCAGCCTTCGCGCCGTAATCGATGTGATAGGAATGCTCGTACATATCGAGCGCCAGGATCGGCGTTGCGCCGGCCAAGGTATGGCAGTGATCAGACGCCCATTGATTGACGAGTTTCGGATCACGCGGCGACCAGGTCAGCAGTACCCAGCCTGAACCACCACCCAGCGCCTTGCCCATTGCGATGAATTCGGTCTGCCAGCGCCCATAGGAACCGAAATCACGTGCGAGCGCGTCCTTCAGGCTGGTTCCCGGCTCGCTTTCATCACCAAGGCCATCGAAGAACACCTCGTGCAGGATCATTGAATTGGTCGCGATGAGCTGTTCTCGCTTCAGCCCGTTGATCAGGAAATTGGGTGCCGTTGCATAGTCGAGGCCGGCAAGCTGCTCTTCGATGAGGTTCAGCCGCTTCACCGCGCCGCCGTAGTTATTCTCGTAGTGACTGACGATCATGCGTTCGGACATGCCACGGATGCGGCTCGGATCGCATGAAAGGGGTTTCATGACAGCCTCCCGACGTATGGCCTGGAAGGCAACCTGACACCTGAGCCGTCGGCTGACCGCAGCACGCCAGCATCAGAGATTTTATCGGGTGAGATTGGGATATCGGCAGACATGATGCGCCCTTGGTGGAAAACCGGACGCGATTCTTGGGCATGTCGCCTCGTGGGGAGATCGCTTCCCCATGAAGGTAGGTAAGGCCGGAGAAGCCAATTTGTCAATGTCGAAGCCGGGTACTGGTCCAAGCCACCCATTGGCAGGCGGAAATTTCTCATCAGTCGCGTGTAGGACCTTTTCCATCGACGGTTCTCCCGCTACTGTCGGTTCCATCGTAGCAAGCTGATGAGCCGCTGCGCATTCTGGCATGACGATGCCGGTGATTTCAAAATCCATTCATCCACCGTGATGGATCGCGCAGGAGACTGACGCATGATTCGCCGTTGCCATTTACTTCTGGCTACTCTTTTCGTCGGCCTAGCGGGTCTGGTTACGCCGGCAAACGCGCAACCTGCCAACTCCAATGAACTCGTTGTCCTGACGACCACGACCACGCAGGATAGCGGAATCCTACGAGTCCTGACCGATGCATTTGCGAAAAAATCCGGCCTGACCGTAAAAGCGATTGTCGCCGGCAGTGGCGACATCCTGAAACAGGGTGCCCGTGGCGAGGGGGACGTCCTGCTGACGCATTCGCCCGAGGCTGAGAAGCTCTGGATGAGCGATGGCAATGGCACGTCGCGGCGGCTCGTGATGTATAATGATTTTGTCGTTATCGGGCCGGACAGTGACCCGGCGAAGATCCGGGGCCTGAAGGCGGTCGACGCACTGCGGCGCATTGCTGAGACCAAATCGCCGTTTGTGTCCCGTGGCGATCAATCCGGAACGCATGTTCGAGAATTGGCAACATGGAAACGAGCCGGGATCGATCCGAAAGGCCAGTCCTGGTATCGTGAAACGGGTCAGGGCCAAGGCTTGACGATGGATGTCGCGTCCCAGTTCCAAGCCTATGCCTTCACCGATCGGGGCACCTACCTTGTCCACGCCAAACGCCTCGGCTTGCCCGTTCTCGTCGAGAACGATCCTGTCCTCTACAATATTTACCACGTCATGCCGGTGAACTCGACCAAGTTCCCCCGCGTGAACGCGCCAGCCGGGCAAGCGTTCGCAGACTGGATCGTTTCTTCGGAGGGACAGGCGGTTATCGCCGAAGTCGGAAAGGCAGAGTATGGCCGGTCGCTATTTGTGCCGGCCGCAAACCTGAACGAGGCCCAGCTTCTGCAGAACTGATACCGGGATCGGCGAGGCTGCGTGATGGGGACCGGATCCTGGGACTACTGGGCCGAGATTGGTCAGGGGCTTGTCGACGCGGTTCTGCTGCTCGTGACGGGCGATCCCGAAACGTGGATCATCATTCGGCAGTCGCTGCTTATCTCGGTCTCGGCCACCCTCGCCAGCATGGCGGTCGGCGTTCCAATCGGGCTCTGGATCACCTATGCGAGGTTTCCAGGCCGCGTGGTTTTGCTTGCCATTTGCAACACCGGCTTCGGGCTTCCGCCGGTCGTCGTTGGCCTGGTCCTTTCGATTCTGCTGCTGAGGCATGGGCCGCTGGGATACCTGAACCTGCGGTTCACACCCTATGCGATGATGGTCGGCCAGTTCATCCTAAGCGTGCCGATCATCGTCAATCTGACCGTCGTTGCGCTCCAGCAACTCGACCCAAAGCTTCGGCTTCAAATCTGGGCACTTGGCGCCTCACGTTGGCAAACGCTTTGGCTCTTGAGTCGCGAAATACGCCTGCCTTTGTTGGTTGCATACATGGCCGGCTTCGGCGCGGTCGTGTCCGAAGTCGGTGCAAGTCAGATGCTCGGCGGAAACCTGCCCGGCTCGACGCGGGTGTTGACCACAGCGATCGTCATGGAAACCGGCATGGGTCATTATGATCGGGCTATGGCCTACGGCATCGTCTTGCTCCTGCTGGTGGCGCTGGTCGTCGGCCTGCTGACCTGGGCGCAACAACGCGATGGTCACCGGTGACGGGCGCGCTCCTTCGGGCCACGGGCATCAGTGTTCACCGGGGCAGCCGCCTGACGCTCCAGCCAACCGATTTCCTCGCGCATGCCGGCGAAACTATAGGCATCTATGGTCCAAACGGCGCCGGAAAGAGCACCTTGTTGCAGGCGCTCGCGGGCCTGCTCCCTCTTGCCTCGGGCTCGATCGCCTTGAAGGGGCAGATTCTGGGACGGGAGTTGCCACCATTAGCCTACCACCGACGCATCGCGGCCGTATTTCAGCAACCGCTGCTTCTCCGTGGCACAGTCGGCCACAATGTCGGCCTTGGACTGGCCTTGCGGGGCGTCGGCCGCATCGAGCGCCAGGCACGGGTCAAGCCGGTGCTCGAGCAATTGAAGATCGACCATCTCGCCGACCGCAACATTGCCACGCTCTCAGGTGGAGAGGCGCAGAGAACGAGCCTGGCGCGAGCTTTGGTGCTCGAGCCGGAAGTCCTGTTCCTCGATGAGCCATTTGCCGCGCTCGACCAGCCGACCCGTCGTCGCCTGGTTCAGGAATTGGCGGTCGTACTGCGAGCGCGGCGAATGGTGACGGTGTTCGTTAGCCACGATCTGGCGGAGGCTTCCATCCTTTGCGTTCGCTGCCTGATCATCGACGCAGGAACGATCATCCAGGAAGGCTCGCCCCAGGGAATCGTGCAACACCCCGGAACGCGTCGTGTTGCCGAGATCGTCGGCAGCGATCATCTCTGGGATGCCCGCACCAATAGTGGTCAATAGATCAATTGTAACAATGAGAGGCCAGACTCAGGCCTCAATCATCGTCATCGTCGTCAGCCGCGCGCAACCGGCCGGTTCGCGCGTCGACGACGACCTTCGTGGTTTGGCCGGCCTTCGCACCGATCGCTTCAAGATACCGTCCATCGCGAACGATCTGTACGTTTGACCAACCGTCGGATTGCAACTTCTGTCGCACTTGATCCTCGGTGACCGGCTGGTCGCCTGCTATGAAAACCGGGCCTCGGCGGGGTTCGGCCGTGAGCATGGCCGCTCCGGTAATGGCCAACAGCAACACGCCGCTAGCTGCAAATATCCACTTCCTGTCCATGGCGGTTCTCCTCGTCTCGGCCCCCCGTTTGCGTCTGCATGTTTCAATCGGCCCCAGTGACGGTGTAGTCGCTGAAGTACATATGGCTGTCGGCCTTCGACCACAGGCCGACGCGTCCCGACACCGGTTGCGCCAGGGTGTCTTCGAGGTAAAGCTTGCCGTCGAGATAACCTTCGACCTTGGTGCCGTTAATGCGAACCTTCAATTCATGCCATTGATTGGCCGCAGTCGGCGTATTGCGCACCCACTTGACCGAGGAGCGCTTGCCTTTCTCGAACTTCCACAGCACGAGGTTGTTTTCGAGACAATTGGCGCGAATGGTCAGGTAGTCGCCGTTCGGCTTGAGATTGAACAGAATGCCAGCGCCTTGATCAATGCGACCGGAAATTCCTTTGAACTGGACCGTGATCTCGCCACTTTTGAAATCCGGGATGTCCTTAGCCACGGCATAGGGAAAATACGCATAGGCTTGCACGCGGTCCAGAAACTCGGCGTAGCGCTCGCCATACAGCGCGCGCGCTTTGTCAGCGACACCGGCAGACGATTGTCCTTCTTTCCACTTACGGCCATCGACAACGATGACGTTCTTCCCTCCTTCTTGCTCGATCCGCCAAATTCCGACGACGCTCAAAAAGGACTTGGGCTCGGTGCCGACGGACTCTTTCGCAAGGTCAACCTTTATTGCCTGTTGTGCGGCGAGCGGAACGGCGGCCAGAGTTAGCAAGCAAGCGGATAGTGTTGCTGCGATGGTGAGATGACTATGCGTGTGCATGGGTGTCCTCCAACTTGAACATTTTGCGGACATCGAGGGTGCGGCGGCTCCACCTCCAACAAAGAGCGATCAGCAGCGGCAAACCACCAAAGAACCAGGCCCAGACCGGGCCGGTTTGGGTGACGACGAGGGGATAACCCGGATAGTCGGGTGTCGAGAGCTGGGTTGGCGGAGCAAGGCCGGCCAGCGAATAGATCAAAGGAAGGATCTCGCGAGGGCTGGTCGACCGACTGGCATCCGTTCGCCGATTGTAGACGTAGGTTACCTCGCCATAGCGTTCATCGCTCGTACCCGTGCGAGGACTGAATAGACCATCCGCGATTTCAACGGTCACATTTGGTGCCGCTCTTTCAAGCTTTGCCAGCACATTGCGCCGAAGGTCGACATAACGTGGGTCCTCAATGGCGAGATGCACGGTGATCAATAAAGGCCCGGTGAGTTTGGCCAGCGCCCACTGATCCGCCGTGGCGAAAGAATTGCGTTGATCTTCAGTCACATCGAACGTGGTTCGCAGGGCGCCCGATGCACCCAAGGTAAGCCCGAGGGCGGCAACGCAAACCGCCGAACGCCACATTTTTTTGCGTGCCGGGACGCCCGTCGGCAGCCAGACAGCCGCCAACCCGCAGAAGCCGGTGATCGCCGCAATCATGCCGGCGACGAGACCAAACGACAACAACCCGCCTTCAAACGTGCGCAGTGTCGGCGTCAAGGAGAGATGCGCGACCAAGCCCATGAAACCGGAGCTGCCGGCAGTCGTGAAATCGAGGACCCACGATCCGATCGTAAAGGCCAAAGTGATGATCGCCGCCGTCGCCGAGGAATCAGAAAGAGATGCGGCAAACAACGCAATCGAGCCGACCAGAAGAGCATATAGCCCATGTCCGAGTAGAAGGTTCAGAAGCTCGGGACCAGCCAAATGACCGCCGAAGAACAGCCAGGCCAGAAGGGCCGATCCGCACGCCACGCCCGCAGCCACGAACCAAGCCAACCCGACGGCGACAAGCTTGATGCCGATCACGGTCGAGACGCGATAAGGCAACTGAAGCAACAGCCGGACCGCTCCGGATTCTTTTTCGCCGCCCAAGACACGGATCGCGACAAAGGGAAATAGCAGGGTCACGGCAACGTAGAAGCCGCCGAAGGTCGGCACGAGGATGCCGTCCAGAGGCGAAAGGCTGTTGGCCATGACGGGTGAGCCGATCGCCACCGAGCTGGCTTCGCTGTAGATCCGCAAGGCTTCCATGAAACTGAAGCCGACCAGCGGACAAAGCAGCAGCAACATGGCCCACGCCGCACGTCCGCCGAAGATCTCCCAAAGCTCTTTGACGAGCAGCGGCAGGAGCGGCGCGCGCGTTTGGGGCTTAAGCGAGCGCAAGAAACACCTCCTCAAGGCCGGCATTGGGTGCCTTGATGCGCGTGCGAAGCTCATCGAGTGTGCCCACCCCGCGCACCTCACCTGCCGATAGCAGGACGAAGCGGTCGCACATGCGCTCGGCGTCAGATAGCTGGTGAATGGACAAAAGGAGCGTGCGGCCCTGCGCAGCCTCCCGCCGCAGCACCTTCATCATCTCCCGGGTCTGCTTCAGATCGAAACCGTCGAACGGTTCATCCATCAAAAGAAGCGGTTGCCGCGCCAGAAAACCCAGCGCCAGCATCAGGCGGCGGTTAAAGCCTTTTGAGAGTGACCCGACGCGCTTCGCCAGCGACCCTTCGAGACCCACCCTGATAACGATACCCGCTACGAACTCCCGCGATCTGCCATAGACATCGGCGACGAAGAACAGCACCCGTGCGACCGGTTGATCGGCATAAGGCCGAACGCCATCGGGGACGTAAAACATGAAATCACGGCGCCGAGCCGGCGCGATCGAAGCGCCCCTCACCAATACAAAACCGTTATCCGACGGAAGAAGGCCGGCGAGGGCTTCAAGAAGGGTAGTCTTGCCGGCGCCATTTGGACCGATCAGGCCCAGCACTTCGCCCTCGCAAACAGCGAAGCCAACGTCGTTGAGCGCGAGCTGCTCGCCATAGCGCTTCGTCAGCGAGACGATTTCCATCAGCGGTTCACTTCGCAAAACGGCAACCGTCATGGGCGGTTTCTCCGGTCAACGCGCCTTGTCGTTCGGATCGAACGGCTTGAGGTCGGATGCTTCTGCCTCTGTCATGCGGGCGTCCTTTGGACAGTCGTCACAGCCTCATCTTGCAGGCACAGATACCGATTGACGGGTTGCGACAGGGAGCGACTGGGGATGCTCGAACCAGCCAACGAAAGGAAGAACGATCAGGAAGTGCAGGAAGTAGTAGGTGGCGCCAATACGACTCAAAATGAGCCACGCACCTTCTGGCGGTTGCCCGCCCGCAAATGTGAGCAACACGCAGTCGCTCACAAAAATCCAGAAGAACCAACGGAAGACCGGCCGAAACCGGGCCGAGCGCACGGGGCTCGTATCCAGCCACGGTAGAAGGAACAACACGAAGATGGCGCTGAACATGCTGATCACGCCAATGAGCTTGTTCGGCACGGCGCGAAGGATCGCGTAGAAGGGCAGAAAGTACCACTCAGGCACGATGTGGGGCGGCGTCGCCGCTGGATTCGCCGGAATCGAGTTGTCCGGATTCAGTAGCGCATTCGGCTCGTAAAAGGTGAACCACGAAACGACGATCAGGAAGATCGCCACGCCAAACAGATCCTTTGCTGTATAATAGGGATGAAACGGGACTGTGTCTTCAGGGCCTTTACTATCGACGCCGAGCGGATTGTTCGAGCCAAAACGATGCAGGGCGATCAGATGCAATCCGACAACGGCGACAATCACGAAGGGCAACAGATAGTGCAGCGCAAAGAAGCGGTTGAGCGTGGGATTACCCACTGAGTATCCGCCCCACAACCACGTGACGATGCTGTCGCCAATGCCCGGAATTGCAGAAAACAAATTGGTGATGACCGTCGCGCCCCAGAAGCTCATCTGGCCCCATGGCAGCGTGTAGCCGAAGAATGCCGTGGCCATCATCAGCAAGAAAATAATGATACCCACTCCCCATAGAAGCTCGCGGGGCGACTTGTAGGAGCCGTAGTACATTCCGCGGAAGATGTGGATGTAGACAACAGCAAAGAACATCGATGCGCCGGTGGTGTGGAGGTAGCGGATGAGCCATCCGTAGTTCACGTCGCGCATGATCTGCTCGACGGAATTGAAGGCGCCGTCGGCGGTTGGCGTGTAGTGCATCGCCAGAACGATGCCGGTCGCGATCATGATCACGAGTGTAAGACCAGCCAGAGAACCAAAATTCCAAAGGTAGTTCAGATTTCGTGGCGTGGGATAGTCGTGCAACTCGCGTCGCAAGAAGGAAAAGATCGGTAAGCGATAGTCGATCCACGCGATAAAACGATTTTGATGATCTGGCTGGCTCATCGACGGAACTCCTGGCGATCTATCGGCGGTTACTCATTCTTTCTAGAACGCCTTCAAAGGGAGGATAGGACGAGCCTGGAATTTTCATCTGAAGCGTGCGCATAGAGATCCAGACCTCGTAGCAGATTGTCTTTTTCTCGTCGTTGTAGGTCTTGCAAAACTGATCTTTGACGATTTGCCATAGACCTGTGCGAATATTGCCCATCTCGTCACTCGTAAACTTCCCGCTTGGCGAATAGGATTCCACCCAATGGGATTCATCCGTCAGTTGCATGCCGGTCAGCTTCGCCCGGATTTGCGCCCCCGACAGTTTTCGGAATTCCTCTGCGTTGGCGTGTCCAGCCAAACCAACAGCACAGGCGATGATGATCGGGATAAGTTTATTGGGCTTCATCGTCAAAACACTCGTATTTCATCTTCTCTCGTAGAAAAGACGGCCGTGTGCCATGCTCGCTGACCTAAGGTTGAGAGCTGCAACCGCCTCATCTGGATTCCCGAACGTCGATTTTCCGTTGGATGGCGGTACAGAGCACTCATCAATTTCGCCTCAGTGGACGCTGCAGGATACCTTCGTCGTAGATGTCCAAGCCGGGTTGACGAAGTTGAAATGTTTTTCCCGAGCGCCAAACCTCATAGCAGCGTTGATCATCTGCCGCCTGATCCAGGCAGAGTTGATCTTGTTGCACGCTCCAACGCCCCGCGATCTTTCGGCTCATCGAATAGATCGTGAGAGTGCCGCTACGAGCAAAGACATACGCCCAATGAACCTCGTCGGTGAGTTCCATACCCGCTAACGTCGCCCGAATCTCGGAGCCTTTGAGCATCCGAAACGTACCCGCTGCGCGCGCAATGCCGTTCCACGGAAAGGTTGCGGCGACAATCGCGAGTGCGGCGACGCCGAGCATGATCCGCCGTGCCAGCTGATAGCGTGCTAAGTCTTGATGCATGAAACGCCTCCGATGTCAGTCAGCCGGATGTCGCCTTCATCGCGGGCGGCCAGTTATGCGTTTCCGCTTTACGTCGTGATGCCCAGGCATAGAGCGCGTCGTAGATGACGAAGCCGTGGTTCAGGACCTCGTGGTCATCCGGAGACAGGTCGCGCAGTCCCATTGAGATCGCCAACAGACCGGCTGACTGCGGTGTGAGATCGTGCCTATCCGTATCGGCGCCGCGGACGATGGCCGCAATCGTGACGATGGCCGGATTCTTGGCGAGATCATGCTTCTCGACGAAGGCGTCGAAACTGCAGCCCTCACCGAAATGCGTGTATTCGACGCCGGGCACGTCGTAGGGGATGGCTCCGGCTTCTTCAGCAACCTTTCTGACCTGATCCGGCGGCACGAACAGGAATTCCGCCTCCTTGTCGATGAACCTTGCGATCAGCCAGGGACAGGCGATCCGGTCGATGACCGGACGTTCACGGGTAACCCACTTCATGATGCGGTCCTCCTGGTGGAAGCAGTGAACGGAACGGTCGATCCTCCGATCGCGCGCCAGGCGGCGATGCCACCGGACAAAAAATGCGCATCGAAGCCGCGACGGTGAAGCTCGGCGACCACATTGCGGCTGGCCTGAAGACCGTAAGTGCAGTAGGCAATCACGGGTTTGCCGCCAGTCAGTTCATCGATCCAGTCAGCGACCGCTTCCGGAGCACGGAACGTCGCACCCGGAAGCATGTCGTTGCGCATCGGCAGATCTTCGACCAGACAGGTGTCGATGAGCAAAACGTCCTCTTGCCGCTGAAGTCGGACAAGCAGATCTTCAGGGGCAATTCCGAGGTCGGGCTCATCATTCTCGTGCGCATCCAGTTGCCGGTCAGCGATGCGCTGGAATCGTTTGCCGACACGCTCCCAGTGGATGTTCTTCATGAAGGCATCGACATAGGCGCCGGCCTTCGCCCCAAAATCGATGTGGTAGGCATGCTCGTACATATCGAGCGCCATGATCGGGATACTGCCTGCAAGGCAGTTCGTGTGATCCTGCCCCCATTGGATCACCAGGCGCCGATGGCGCTCCGACCAGACCAGCAAGGTCCAGCCCGATCCGCCGGCCTGCGCCTTGGCGCAGGCCGCAAAGCGGGATCGCCATTTGGTGACGCTGCCGAAATCGCGCTCGAGGGCCGTTGCGAGATCGGCAGCCGCATCTCCCGTTCCTCCGAGGCCGTCGAAATAGATCTCGTGCAGGATCGCTGAGTTCGCCGCGATCAGTTCCTCCCGCTTCAGGCCGTTGATGTCGAAGACCGGGGCTGCTCCCCAATCTATTTCGTCCAGCCGGCGCTCGATAGCGTTCAACCGCCGGACGGCACCTCCGTAATTGTTCTCATAGTGGCTCGCCAAAAGTCGCTCCGAGAGCCCCTCGAGGCGCGGCGGCTTGAATGGCAATGGCATGATCCGATGCATGACGGTCCTCCACTCGGGATGCGCGATTGAGGTGAAGGCTACGCGCGAATCTGAAATGATACAAGTGTTGCGTTTGGGAATTTTGATGGTACAGTATGGATATGAGTTGTGATGGAATGCCTGCCGAGCAGCGATGGCTGCTCCTGATCCACCAGTTGCCCAGCAAGCCGGCCTATTTTCGAGTGAAAATCTGGCGTCGGCTGCAAGGCATCGGGGCTGTGGCGGTCAAGAGCACGGTCTACGCGCTGCCGGCGAATGCGGAGACGCAGGAGGATTTCGAATGGCTCCTGAAGGAGATCGCTGAGGGCGGCGGCGAGGCGATGGTTTGCGAGGCCCGCCTGATCGACGGTCTCTCCGATGTCCAGGTTCGCGGGCTCTTCGACGCAGCCCGCGACGAGGACTACGAGGCGGTCGCCAAGGAATTGCGCACGCTGATCGAACGCCTCGATATCGGTGTGACGTCCGAGGAGAAGGCGGAAGCCCGCTCGCAAGCCAGTCGTCTGCGCAGACGGCTCTCAGACATCGCGGCGATTGATTTCTTCGGGGCGACCGGCCGCCTGACAGCCGAGAGCCTGATCGCGGAGATCGAATCCAGGCTCGCAGAGGATGTGGATATGACGAAGCAATTGGTGGAGGTCCCGGCGCAAACGCTGGGTGATTTCAAGGGGCGAACCTGGGTCACGCGCAAGGGCGTGCATGTCGATCGCATCGCCTGTAGCTGGTTGATCCGCCGCTTTATCGATCCCGAGGCAGTAATTCGTTTCGTGCCGGGCAAGGGATACAAGCCCAAGGTCGGAGAATTGCGCTTCGACATGTTCGAGGGCGAAATTACTCACGAGGGCGACCGTTGCAGCTTTGAGGTCTTGCTGGCACGGGCCGGCATTGCGGACCCCGCACTCCAGGCGATCTCCGAGATCGTCCATGACATCGATCTCAAGGACAGCAAGTTCAGCCGCGAGGAAACGACGGGTATCGCCAGCCTGATCGCCGGCATCTGTGCGGCAAATCCACAGGACGAGCAGCGCGTCGTTCAAGGCACGAGCGTCTTCGACAATCTTTATCAGTATTTCCGCTCCAAGCGCGGTTGACCGACAGGAAGTGACCATGAGCCAAATAGAAGCGATCGATAAGTCGACAATCCAGAATTCCGATGTGCCTGCTCATGGCATTTCGTTTGGTGAAGCCATGCGCGTCTGGGCGCGTGTCGCTGCCCTCAGCTTCGGTGGCCCTGCCGGGCAGATCGCCGTGATGCACCGGATCATCGTCGAGGAGAAACGCTGGATCGGCGATACGCGCTTTCTGCATGCGTTGAACTACTGCACGCTTTTGCCGGGACCGGAGGCGCAACAGCTCGCGATCTACATCGGTTGGCTCCTGCATAAGACCAAGGGGGGCCTCGTCGCCGGAATCCTGTTTGTGCTTCCCGGCGCACTGGCCATCATGGCGCTGAGCTGGATCTATGTCATTTTCGGCAATGTTGGCGCCGTCCAGGCTCTCTTCTTCGGACTGAAAGCCGCGGTGCTGGCGATCGTACTCGAAGCCGTTATTCGCATTGGCCGGCGCTCGCTCAAGAACAACGTCCTGATCGGCATGGCGGCGGTCGCCTTCCTTGCTCTGACTGTGTTTCAGGCGCCGTTCCCGCTCGTGGTCTTTGGGGCGGGCCTGATCGGCTATATCGGCGGGCGAGCTGGATGGAAGGCGTTTCTTGCCGGCGGCAGCCACGGCAAATTTAGTGGCAAGGAGGTCGCGGACATCGACAGCGTGCTCGGCGAAGGGGTTCCAGAACATGCCCGTCCTCCGCTTTCGTGGTCGCTCAAGGTCGCGATGGTCGGAGCGCTGGTCTGGGGCGGGCCTGTCCTTGCGCTACTTGTATTTCTCGGGTCAGGAGACGTCTTCACCGACATTTCCATCTTCTTTTCCAAACTGGCCATGGTCACCTTCGGCGGCGCCTATGCGGTCCTGTCCTATGTCGCGCAACAAGGGGTCGAGCACTATGGCTGGCTGAAGCCGGGCGAGATGCTGGACGGTCTCGGCCTCGCTGAAACGACTCCCGGCCCGTTGATCATGGTGACGCAGTTCGTCGGCTTCCTGGGCGCCTACCGCTCACCGGGGGCGTTGAACCCTCTGCTCGCCGGCACGCTGGGCGGGTTGCTGACAACCTGGGTGACCTTCGTTCCCTGCTTTTTGTGGATTCTCCTCGGCGCGCCGTTCATGGAGAACATGCGCAACAATAAGGCGCTGTCGGCGGCACTCTCGGCGATTACCGCCGCCGTCGTCGGCGTGATCCTCAATCTTTCGGTCTGGTTCGCGTTGCATGTGCTGTTTTCGCAGGTCCATGAGGTTCGCGGCTTTGGCGCGACGGTCGATCTGCCCGTCCTGAGTTCGGTGAACATTCCCTCACTTATCCTGACGGCTGGCGCGATCATCGCGGTGTTCCGCTTCAAAATCGGCATGCTGACGGTGTTGGGTAGCTGCTCGGTCGCCGGAATTCTTTATGGGCTTTTCGCTGGGGGTGTCTGATCGGAGCGGCCGGGATCGGGGTCGTAGCGGGGAGCTGAGCAGCGGCCTCGCGTTCATGGCCATACGCTCGACGTGTCGTTTCGTGGCCTCTCCGCCGAGAGGTGCTGCATGTATTTCGAGGGCCGATTGCCATGTCTCAGTCCACCGCTCGCCTTGGCCGCATCGCCATTCTATGGCGGGACGATGAAGCGGCACGCTGCACTGCCACGCCGGAGACGAGCCGGTTCAAGGCTGTCTTCGCGGCGCTCGGCGAAGTCGGTATCGATGCGAAACCGGTGGTCTACGAAGATGACGTTCTGGACGCCGTGCGCGCACAACTTGCTGCGTTTGATGGTGTGTTGGTCTGGGTCAACCCGATCCATGAGGGGCGCAACCGCGCGAAACTCGACGCGCTGCTCCGCGAGATCGCGACGAGCGGGGTATGGGTGAGCGCCCATCCCGATGTAATTCTCAAGATGGGCACAAAAGACGTGCTCTATCGCACCCGCACCATGAGTTGGGGCTGCAACACGGCCCTCTATCGAACGGCCGAGGAGATGCGCGCAGAATTGCCGGCGCGGCTTGCCGCCGGCCCGCGTGTGATTAAGCGCAACCGCGGCAATGGCGGCCAGGGCGTTTGGAAGGTCGAGACGCTGGCAAGTTCACGAAACCAGCCGATGGTACGTGTGCTCGATGCCACCAAGAATGCGGCGGAGGAGCTGGAGCTGGATCGCTTTCTAGAGCGTTGCGTCGCGTATTTCGAAGACGGTTGCGTGATCGATCAGCAGTTCCAGCCGCGCCTGACTGAAGGTGTGGTGCGCTGCTATATGGCGGGCAACCGCTGCGCCGGCTTTGGCCATCAGAAGGTCAGGGCGCTGGTCGAGGCGCCTGCGGCACGCGCTGAGGCCGGACCGCGACTCTACACCTCCAATGCCGATCCGCGCTTCCAGCGTCTGCGCCGGCTGATGGAAGACGAGTGGACCCCGCAGTTGACCTCCTTGCTGGGCATCCCGCCACGCGACCTCCCAATAATATGGGATGCGGACTTCATGCTGGGTCCATCAAACGCCGACGGGACCGACAGCTACGTGCTGGGGGAAATCAATGTCAGCTCGGTGTTTCCGATTCCCGACGAGGCGCCGACGGAGATCGCGCGCCGGGTTGCCGAACGACTGCAATCGAAACGCTGAATGATCGCTACAAGGCCCACAACATGGGAGCGGCCTATAATTTCTTTCATTTCAATTATGACACGGAAGGGGCCGTTGGAGGGGACTACGTGTTTTGCGAACTGGTGCGTCGCAGCGGCTACGACGTTTGGCTCTACATGACTGACCGCATCAGACACTTCGGAGAGCATGGTTACCGGCTTTCTGTCTAGGAGCGTTCCACACCGATGCATGGCCTGGAGACTGCTGCCGGGACCGGCTTCGGGCGTTCCTGTCGTCGCGGCGACACGCCACAGATGGCAACGCGCTGGCCGAGGGCCGCAAATTAGGCCGGCAATTGGCACCACTGTTTCAACCGATGAACGAAAGACACTCGGACGATGAGCGGGCAATTTCGGTTCTTTGGAGGCGTCTCATTCGCAATGCTCGCAATAGCAGCCGGCATAACGATCTGTATTACGCCCGGCGTTACGATCTCTGCGCCGAGCCAGGCAGCTTCGATCATCGAGCGCTATGACGGTCCCGCGCCGCAGCGCTTCGAGCTCGCACAGTCGGCACAACCGGCCGGCGCAAACGCTGGCAGGACCGCCTCCGGCCTTCCCGGCGGTGCATCCTCACTCAGCGAGACCTACCGGGATTGGCGCGTCGCCTGCGTTCAGGATGGGACGGCCAAGCGCTGCTCGCTATCGCAAGTTCAGGCACGTCAGGAGGCCAGCGTGTGCTGGCGATCGAATTGAACGCGCCGAACGGCAATACGGTTTCAGGCACGCTGATCATGCCATTCGGGCTCGCGCTTGATTCAGGCGTGTCCCTTCAGATTGACGACAAGCCCGCGATGCAGGCCCCGCGCTTCAGGACCTGCGTGCCGGATAGATGCCTCATCATCGTCGCCTTCGACGCGCCCACGACAGTTGTGCTCCGCTCCGGCACAGCGTTGAAGGTAAAGGCTGTCGCCGATGGTAGGGCCGCTGCGCCGTTCTCGAGCTCGCCGCAAGGTTTCGCCACTGCGCTTGACGGCGCGGGGGGGCTGTCGTGTTGAGGTTGGCCAGCCGAGCGGACCATTCAACGCGGTTACGTTACGTCTCGCCCCGGTATCGGCGAGCGACCGCAAGGCACCGGCCGGAAACCCCGCTCGAAACAGCGTGGGGGGCTGCCCCATGCTGACGCACAAACCCAACAAGCCGTTCTGCGCTAACTGCAAACAGATCGCCGCGATCGAGCTACGGCATCTGCGCTATTTCGTGGCGGCGGTCGAGCATGGCAGCTTCCGCAAGGCCAGCGTTGCACTTCGCATTCAGGAATCGGCGATCAGCCGCCGCATTCGCGATCTCGAGGGCCATCTCGGCGTCGCCGTTTTCAAGCGATGCAGTTGGGGCGTTCAGCTCACCGACGCCGGCGAGCGTTTTTTGCCGCGGGCGAAACGCGCGCTTCGTCACGTTCAGGAGGGCGCTGGAGATGCCGCCGTCGTCGCGTACGGGCGAGAAGGACGGATCAGGACCGGCATTTTCTCCTCGATCGCCTCCGGCTTTCTGCGTGAACTTCTGGATGCTTTCGCGAAAGAACATCCCGGGGTCCATGTCGAACTGATCGACGGCAATCCTTCCGAACATATCGCGGCCATTCGACAGCTTCGGCTCGACTTGGCGTTCATCACCGGAACCGTCGATTGGCCGGAATGCGAGACCGAACAGCTCTGGACCGAGCGCGTGTTTGTCGTGCTGCCTGATGGACATCATCTCTGTCGGCACGAGGAGCTGGAATGGGAGAACTTGACTAGCGAAAAGTTCATCGTCAGTGACACCGCGCCCGGCGAGGAGATCCGCGACTATCTGGTCCAGCATCTAGCGGACCTCGGCCGGCATCCGGAGATCAATCCGCAATTCGTCGGTCGGGACAGCCTACTGGCTTTTGTTTCGCTCGAGCGCGGCTTGACGCTGACCAGCGAGGCGACGATCGCGATGCAGATGCCGGGGATCAGGTATCGGCCGATCCGCAATGAAGTCCTGCCCTTCAGTGCTGTGTGGTCGGCGAGGAACAACAACCCCGCCGCCGACAAACTTTTGAACCTCGCGCGTTCGATGGCCTCAAAGATGCGGACATAAGCCCGTTCCAATGGCGATACGCGTGAACGATCAAGGGCGAGAATTCCGTCCCCCGATACAGATCAAACCTTTTCGGAACGAGAGACGCGCCTCCCCTTGGCGAACCCGCGATCTGTGGCGATGAAGCGCTCCAGCATCGGCACGATGAGCTTGGCCGGCTCGACTGGCGCGCCGCCATCGGCGAGGAGGCGGCCGTATTCCAAGAGATCGCGATGCAAGGTCGCCGGCAGCTCCAGCGCGATCTTCACCGGCCTGTCGTCAGCGATGGGGCCGAGTTTGAGCTTGGTCATGACTACCCCCTGTATGCTTCGAGTACCAGATCTCGCGTGACGACAATCCTGACCGGGAATCCCGGCCGGATGGTCAGCGTCGGCGCGACATTGAGCTGACGGCGGACGATCTGCTGGCCAGCATCATTGATGGTGTCCTGCCCGCCGCTACGAATGGCGCGCAGCAATCGGTTCTCGTCGCTGATGGCGAGTTCGGAGCCGACCGCGAGCAAGGTGGAAAGGCCGGCGGCCTTGGCGAGGTCCCACCAGTGGTAATCGACGCCGTCTTCAAGCCCGGCATAGCCTTGCGTGTCGGCGCCGGGCTGGCGTTCCAGCACGATGGAGCGACCGTTCGGCATGATGAGGCGATTCCAGACGAGCAACACCCGGCGCTGGCCGAACTGCACATTGTTGTCATACTGGCCGATGATCCGTGTCCCCTGCGGCACGAGCAGAATGCGTCCCGTGGGGCTGTCGTAGATGTTCTCCGTGACCTGCGCGGTGATCTGGCCGGGAAGATCGGAACGGATGCCGGTGATGAGCGCGGCCGGAATGACGGCGCCGGCCTGGAGTACGAAGGGCGAGGCTGGCGCCATGACGCGATCCGACGAAGTCGTGCGGCGATCGACGGGCGCGTTCAGGAATGCGAGCTGTTTGTCCTGCGCCGTCTGCTGACCGGGCAGCCCTGACAGGCTCGCCATGTCGAAGCCGGCAAGGCCCGGCGTCGGTGTTCCGGCTGCGGCCGGCGAACCTGCCCGCGACTGGAAAAACACGGTGCTGGTGCGGGCGGCTTCCTCCTCGGCGCGGCGGCGTTGCTCGGCCTCGTCGACGCCGGGCGCCGGAACGACAGGCGGCACGACGGGTTGGCCTGCATTCTGTGCGGAGAGGATCGGCCGTCCGAGATCGCCCGGCAGCGGCGGCCCGAGAACGGGGCCGGTATAGTCGCGCGGCAGGCCAGCGAGACCGTCGGCGGGCTGCCGGTTGCCGGTCGAATACAGCTCCTCGCCCTCCTTGCCGGCATTGCGGGTCTGGAGGGCGTAGATCAGCGATCCACCGATGCCGACCAGCGCGACCGCTGCGACGCTGGCGAGCACTTTGCGCGACAGGCGGGTGACGCGCGGCGGCTCGGCACGAAGACGCATCGGGGCAGCGGTATTGGTTGAGTTGTCGCTCATTATGACGGCCTCCCGTCGGTCCGGACGATGCGGACGGTCTGCTGGCGGTCGCCGCTGCCGAGGCGTAGCTCAGCCGCGCCGAACAGGCGGTCGACGATCAGGATGTGTTGATAGATGCGCGTATTGGCGATCTGCGCCTCGCCCTCCGAGCCGATCACGAAGATCGGCGGCATCTCGCCCTGGACGATCCCTCGCGGAAACTCGACATAGACGCGGCGGCCGTCGTCATAGACCGCGACCGGCTGCCACGGCGGATTGTCGCCGGTGAGGCCATAGCGATAGTTGCGCGCAGCGGCGGCCGGGATGACCGGCGTCGCCGGCATGGCCTGCCGCTGGCCGGGAGCTTGCGGATAAGCCCAGGCGACGGCGGGCATATAGGGCTTCTGGCCGGAGCGCAGTTCGAGCATGTAGGTGCGCCGGTCGGTGGTGACGACGAGATTGGTGGTGATGTCGGCGCGCGAGGGTTTCACCAGCACATGGACGCGCCGCGTGGCGCCGCTGCCGCTCTCGGTGTCGCCGATGATCCAGCGCGCGGTGTCGCCCGCTGCGATCGGGCCTGCGCCGGTCAGGCTTTCGCCGGGTTCGAGCGCGATGTCGGTGATCTGCCCCGGCGCCGCATAGACCTGGTAGAGCGCGCCATCCGACCACGGATAAATCTGGATGGCGTTGTAATAGCCTTCGCGGCGCGGCTGAACGCGGGCGGCGGCGTTGGCGTTCTCGACGCGGGCTGTCGGCGTGCCTGCGGCGACCCCTCCGCGTGCAGGCGTCCACGCCGGTGGGACATGCAGCGGCCTCGGCCGATCATTGGTGACGGCGGCCGGAACAGAGGGCAAAGGCGGCACGCTTGAATCGTAAGTAATCTCCGGCGGCTTGCTCGCGCAGCCCGCAAGCACGCTTGCGGAAAGCAGCAAAGCCGCGATTGTGGATTTACGGAAAGACGGCATCCCGCCTTTGCGGATCGTCGGCCCGGTCATTGGCTCATCTCCCGCGACCATGAGATTGCGTTGATGTAGATGCCGAGCGGATTGGCCTTGAGCCGTTCGGCGTCGCGCGGCGGTTGAACCACGATGGTTAGGATCGCGGTCCAGCGCTCGGTCGCGGAGAGTTTTCCGTCCTCGTAGCGACGCTCAATCCAGGCGACGCGGAAGCTATCCGCCGAAGCGCGGATGACACTGGAGACTTCCACCGCGACCTGCTGCTTGCCGACCTTGGCGAACGGGTCGTTGGCGCGGGCATAATCGTTGAGCGCGGCCGCGCCGCGATCGGTTGTCCATTCATAGGCGCGCAGCCAGTTCTGCCGGACGATGATCGGATCGGCTGGAATACTCCTGACCTGTTCGACGAAGCGGGCGAGATGCCAGGCCACTTGCGGATCGGTCGGGCGATAGTCGGCCGTAGCGGCGGCGACGGTTTGCGCTTGGCCGAGATTGTCAACCTGCACCACCCACGGCACGACGGTCCCCCGCGCGGATTGCCAGACAAGCGCGGCGGCGAAGCCGGCCGACAGGATCAGCGATCCAAAGGCCATGTATCGCCAGTTCTTCGCCTGTACGCGGGCCGAGCCGATGCGTTCGTCCCATACTTGGGCAGCGCGCTGGTACGGCGTCTCAGGTTGCGGTGTTTTGCCGTAATGCGTGGCGGGGCGTCTGAAGGGGTTCATGAGCGATCGCTTTCGGAGAGGTTGACGGAGGAGCCGGAGCCGTGACTGTCGCCGGAGCGGACGGCATGTGCGACGGCGCTGACGCCGTGACTCACGGCCTGATGGCGCTTCATGCGCCTGGCCCAGTCGGGCGCGCCGCCGCGTACCGTTGCCTGGCTTTCGGCGGATGAGGCATCGGCTGCAGGGGCGCCCTCGACCGTTCCCATGGTCGAGGCGCCGCCTGTCATGGCGAAACCGGCTTTCGCGCCATCAGCGTTGCTTGATTTGACGCTCTCGCCGGCACGGGCGGCGGCGCGGCGTAGCGGTGATGCGACGGCAGAGCCGGCGGCGCGCGCGACGCCACCCAGACCGGAAGCCACGCCGGATGCGCCAGACTGCCCGAGAGAACCAAGGGTGTAGGCTGACGAAGCAGCGCCGGCAGCCGTGGCGCCACCACGAACGGCAGCCGTCCCGCCCGAGATGGCGGCTGCTCCTCCCTTCGCGGCCAGGCCCGCCGCTCCGGCGGCAGCCACTGCCGCGCCCCCGACAGCAAGGCCGGTTCCTACGGCGGCGCCCGCGCCAAGCTGCGGACCGCCGGAGACGAGACCATTGGCGATGCCGGGACCGAAGATGCCGAGACCGAGCAACGACAGCGCGGCCAGCACGATGGCCATGGCCTGATCGACAGTCATCGTCTGCGCGCTGGCGCTCTGCGTGAACTGCGAAAACAGCGTCGAACCGATGCCGATGATGACCGCAAGGACGAGAACCTTGATGCCGGAGGAGATGACATTGCCGAGGACGCGCTCGGCCATGAAGGCGGTCTTGCCGAACAGGCCGAAGGGGATCAGCACGAAGCCGGCGAGCGTCGAGAGCTTGAACTCGATGAGGGTGATAAAGAGCTGGATCGCCAGAATGAAGAAGGCGAGGATCACCAGCGCCCAGGCGAAGAGCAGGCAGACGATCTGAATCAGGTTCTCGAATACCGAGATCCAGCCCATCAGGGGCGAGATTGCTTCGAGCAACGGCCGGGCGGCGTCGAGGCCGGTCTGCGCGACCTTGCCGGGACGCATCAGGTCCGCCGCGGAAAACCCCGTCCCGCTCGCCTTCAGGCCGAGACCGGCGAAGCTATCGAAGACAATCTTGGCGAGATTGTTCCAGTTAGAAATCAGATAGGCGAAGACACCGACGAACAGCGTCTTCTTGACGAGGCGCGCGATGATGTCGTCATCGGCGCCCCAGCTCCAGAACAGGGCCGCCAGCGTCACGTCAATGACGATCAGCGTGCTCGCCACGAATGCGACCTCGCCGGACAGCAGCCCGAAGCCGGAGTCGATATAGCGGGTAAAAACCCCGAGGAAATTGTCGATGACGCCACTACCCATGCGTCACCGCCCTTCCGGGGGCAGCGGCGCAACGGGCGCGGCCGTCTTGCCGAGAAAACGATCGCGGGTCTCGGCCCAGACGCGCAGGCAGTCGGCGTCGTTCGCCGCCGCCTGCCCAAGCTGCTGACACCGGCGCTGGCTCGCGCGCAACGGATCGGTTGCGGGGTGGAGCTGCGGCATCGGCGAAGATGCCGGCGCGTCGTCCTTGCGGGTCAGTTCGATCGCGGTCGCCGTGATAGCGACCGCGACGAACATGATTGCGCCGATGCGCGCCAGCATCTTGCCGTCCATGCTCTCGCCCTCAGTTACCGCTGTTGAACATCTGGGCGTTGCCGGGCTGGTAGCCGCTGCCCGGCGCTAGAAAGCGGCGACGCTGCTCGCGGCCCTGTTCGGCGGCTGCCGTGCGCTCGGCTTCGGTCAGCATCTGCGCGCGGCCATTGGCGGCGCCAACGGCGGTGAGATCGGCAAGCTGCTGGGCGAGAAGCGCGAGGAGCTGGTTGCCGGCCTGCGTCGCCTGCAACGCGCCGGTCGCCGACTGGCTCTGGCTGACCAGCGCCGACATCTGCGTGCGGTTGCTGTCGATATTGCTGACGACGCCGGCCTGCACGCGCATCGCGTCCTGCAACCCGCCGACCGTGTTCTGCCAGCGCGAGCGCGCGTCGGTGATGAGCTGCTGATCGGTCGCCGATATCGAGACGCTCCCGTATTTCTGCTGAAACATCTGGTCGATCTGCTGGACATTGAAGGCGATGTTCTGCGCCTGGCTGAGAAGCTGCTGGGTGCGCTGGACGTTCTGCTGAAGCTGCTGGAGCGCGGAATACGGCAGGCTCGCCAGATTGCGCGCCTGGTTGATGAGCATCTGCGCCTGGTTCTGGAGCGACGTGATCTGATTGGTGATCTGCTCCAGCGAGCGCGCGGCGGTCAGCACGTTCTGCGCATAGTTCGACGGATCGAACACGATCAGCGCGTGCGCAGGAGTTGCGAGAATCGGCGTGAGCGCGATGGGCGCCGCGAGCATGGTCGCGGCCAGGATCATGGCGCGCGAACGGAAAAGACGGATATTCATGGTCAAGACTCCTTTTCGGCCTGGGGGATGAGCGCCGGGAAAGTCGGGATGAGATCGGCGGCCCAACCGACGTCGCGGGACTGGAGCCAGGCCGCGAGGAATCCTTCGCGACCATGCTCGGCGACGAGATTGGCGATCAGGGTCTGGGCGGATTTGGAGGACGCGGCGCAAAGCGCGAGG
Organism: Afipia birgiae 34632; assembly: GCF_000308295.2. Lineage (GTDB taxonomy): Bacteria > Pseudomonadota > Alphaproteobacteria > Rhizobiales > Xanthobacteraceae > Afipia > Afipia birgiae. The sequence continues at coordinate 834,968 of NZ_HG326653.1, read as the reverse complement.
GCTACTTCGCTGAGTCCCAGTTCGAACAGCCGATTGCCGCGCCGCGACTGGCAGTAATAGTCGCGCTTGGGTGTCGCCCGCGCCAGAATTTCGATCTGTCGGTCATTCAAGCCGAAGCGGCGATAGATGGCCGTGATCTGCGGCTCGATCGCGCGCTCGTTCGGCAGCAGGAGCCGCGTCGGGCAGCTCTCGATAATTGCGGGCGCGATATTGCTGCCGTCAATGTCGCTGAGCGACTGCGTGGCGAAGATGACGCTGGCGTTCTTCTTGCGCAGCGTCTTCAACCACTCCCTCAACTGGCCGGCGAAGCCTTCATCGTCCAGCGCGAGCCAGCCTTCATCGATGATGAGCAGCGTCGGGCGGCCGTCGAGCCGGTCGCCGATGCGGTGAAACAGATACGCGAGCACAGCCGGGGCCGAGCCGGTTCCGACAAGCCCCTCGATCTCGAAGGCTTGCACGGCGGCGCGGCCGAGCTGTTCGGCCTCGGCATCGAGCAGTCGGCCATAGGGACCGCCAACGCAGTACGGACGCAGCGCCTGTTTCAGATCGTTGGACTGAAGCAGGACGCAGAGGCCGGTGATGGTGCGCTCCTCGACCGGCGCGGAGGCGAGCGAGGTCAGCGCCGTCCAGATATGTTCCTTGGCTTCGGGCGTGATGGTGATGCCTTCGCGCATCAGGATCGCCACGATCCAGTCGGCGGCCCAGGCACGCTCATAGGTGTCGTGAATGCGTGCGAGCGGCTGGAGCGACACGGAAGCGTCGGAGCCTTCGGTCAGCCCGCCGCCGAGATCGTGCCAGTCGCCGCCCATGGCGAGCGCGGCGGCGCGGATCGAGCCGCCGAAGTCGAAGGCGAAGACCTGCGAATTGTCGTAGCGGCGGAACTGCAAAGCCATGAGGGCAAGCAGGACCGATTTGCCCGCGCCGGTCGGGCCGACGACCAGCGTGTGGCCGACATCGCCGACGTGCAACGATAACCGGAACGGGGTCGAGCCTTCCGTTCTGCCGTAGAGCAGCGGGGGCGCACCGAAATGCTCGTCCCGTTCCGGCCCCGCCCACACAGCAGAGAGGGGGATCATGTGGGCGAGATTGAGCGTCGAGACCGGCGGCTGGCGGACATTGGCGTAGGCATGTCCGGGGAGCGAGCCGAGCCAGGCATCGACGGCGTTCACACCTTCGATCATGGCCGTGAAGTCGCGGCTCTGAATGACCTTCTCGACGAGGCGCAGTTTCTCATCGGCGAGACGCGGATCGGCATCCCAGACGGCGATGGTCGCGGTGACATAAGCCATGCCCGCCACGTCCGCGCCGAGTTCCTGCAAGGCCATATCGGCGTCAGCCGCCTTGTTCGACGCATCGGTATCGACCAGCACGGATTGCTCGTTGGTCATCACCTCCTTGAGGATCGCGGCGATGGACTTGCGCTTGGCGAACCACTGCCGTCTGATCTTCGTCAGCAACTTCGTGGCGTCGGTCTTGTCGATCAGGATCGCCCGCGTGGACCAGCGATACGGGAACGCCAGCCGATTCAGATCGTCGAGCAGGCCGGGCGTGGTCGCGGTCGGAAAGCCAGTGATGGTGAGGATGCGAACGTGCTGATCGCCAAGGCGTGGCTCCAGCCCGCCGGTCAGCGGCTGATCGGCGAGCAGCGCATCGAGATAGATCGGGGTCTCGGGAACACGGACGCGATGACGTTTCGTCGAAACGCAGGAATGGAGGTAAGTCAGCGTCTCGCTGTCATCGAGCCAGGCGCATTCCGGCATGAAGCCATCGAGCAACGCGATAACGCGATCGGTGCGATCGGTGAAAGCGCGCAGAATCTCATGCGGATCGACGCCTGACTTTTCCCGGCCCTCATAGAGCCAGGCTTCGGTGCGTGCTGCTTCCTCGGCCGGCGGCAGATAGAGGAAGGTCAGGAAATAGCCCGATACGAAATGGATCCCTTCTTCCTCGAAGTCGGCCTTGCGCTCGGCATCAACGAGGCCAGAGGCCGGATCAGGAAAGACGCTATTGGGATAGGTTGCGGCCTCATGGCGCTGCGCTTCGACAAAAATGCTCCAGCCCGATCCGAGACGGCGGAAGGCGTTGTTGATGCGGCCGGCGACGGCGACCAGCTCGGCGGCAACAGCACTATCGAGATCGGGGCCACGAAACTTCGCCGTGCGCTGAAAGCTGCCGTCCTTATTGAGCACGACGCCGGGGCCGACGAGCGCGACCCAGGGCAGATAGTCGGCAAGGCGCGAAGCCGAGCGGCGATATTCGGCGAGATTCATCATGGATCGCGCTCCTCAGACCGACAGATGACCGGGGATACGCAGATGGCGGCGGCCGACTTCCACGAAGAGCGGATCGCGTTTCGCCGCCCACACCGCCGCGAAATGGCCGACGGCCCAGATAGCCAAGCCGACCAGCCAGAGGCGCAGGCCGAGGCCCACGGCTCCGGCCAGCGTCCCGTTCAGAATTGCGATGGACCGCGGCGCGCCGCCGAGCAGGATGTGCTCGGTCAGTGCGCGGTGGACCGGGACCGAATATCCCGGCACGGCGTCGAGTTGTTCGAAGGCGGCAGCCATCAGATCAGCGCCCCGCCGCCGAAGGAGAAGAAGGACAGGAAAAAGCTCGACGCGGCGAAGGCGATCGAAAGCCCGAAGACGATCTGGATCAGACGGCGAAAGCCGCCGGAGGTGTCGCCGAAAGCGAGCGCCAGGCCGGTCGCGATGATGATGATCACCGCGACGATTTTGGCGACCGGCCCTTCGATCGACTGAAGGATTTTCTGAAGCGGTTGCTCCCACGGCATGGAAGAGCCGGAGGCATGGGCGGCCGGGAGCAGAATGAGATTGATGGTGGCGACGGCGACCGCCGTCGCGAAGGTGCGGCGGATACGGATTGCTGTACGGATCATGCGGGCTCCATGGAGTTCGAAGTGGCAGGGGTGATGTGGTAGTCGCCGTCAGGACCGAGCCCTTCGACGCGGGCGAGTTCGGCCAGCCGGCGCGCGGACCCGCGGCCGGAGAGGACGGCAACGAGGTCGATGGTCTCGGCAATCAGCGCGCGGGGGACCGTGACGACGGCTTCCTGGATGAGCTGTTCGAGCCGGCGCAGCGCACCGATGCCGGTTCCGGCATGGATCGTGCCGATGCCGCCGGGATGGCCGGTGCCCCAGGCTTTGAGGAGATCGAGCGCTTCGGCGCCGCGCACCTCGCCGATGGGAATGCGATCGGGCCGCAGGCGTAAGCTGGACCGCACGAGATCGGAGAGCGTCGCCACGCCGTCTTTCGTGCGCATGGCGACGAGGTTCGGCGCGGCGCATTGCAGCTCGCGCGTGTCCTCGATGATGACGACACGATCGGCGCTCTTGGCGACTTCGGCCAGCAGCGCGTTGGTCAGCGTGGTCTTGCCGGTCGAGGTGCCGCCTGCGACAAGAATGTTGGCGCGGGAGACGACTGCGATACGTAGCGACGCGGCCTGATCGGCGGACATGATGCCGGCGGCGACATAGTCGTCGAGCGTGAACACCGCGACGGCGGGCTTGCGGATGGCGAAGGCAGGCGCCGCGACAACGGGAGGCAATAACCCTTCGAAGCGTTCACCAGTTTCGGGAAGCTCGGCGGAGACACGCGGGCTCCGCGCGTGAACCTCCGCGCCAACGTGATGCGCGACCAGACGCACGATGCGTTCGCCATCGGTCGCCGACAGTCGCTCGCCCGTATCAGCCAGCCCTTCCGAGAGACGATCAATCCAGATGCGCCCGTCCGGGTTCAGCATTACCTCGACGACGGCAGCATCTTCCAGAAACCGCGCGATGGCTGGACCGAGCGCCGTGCGCAGCATGCGCGCGCCGCGCGCGTGACGTTCCGAATATTGATGCATAGCCGCCATATCGCCCCGATTTCCAGCCGGGACTGACAGACGCACCCCCATGCGGGGCTGATTAAAAGAGCCAGATCTGAGGCCACTTCAACAAGAAAACAGAGGCGTAGTAGTGTAGCGCGCAAATACAGGAGATCGGCGGAATCACAGATCCGAGGTGAGCGACAAGAAGGTCGTCGGAAGGAAGGTTCGATGATCGATAGACAGATTCGGCATTGGTGCTGCGCCATTTGTTTTTGCCGACTGCGTCCGTTCGTCGGGCAATGATCGAGATTTTCAACGCGGCACTATGGTCGACGGGCGCAAGGGCAGCAGGCTATTCCGACACTTCGCTCGGCGCGGCGCCCGGCACATCGTCCGGGATTTCGCGCAGGAAGCTCTGGCCCTTCTGCAATCGCTTGCCGAGCGTCTCCACGAAGCCGTCAAACCGCTCGCGGCCTTTGGCCTGCGCGGCAGCGTGGGCGTCCGGCGGCACGGGCGGGGTGATCGACAGCCAGAAGCGCACATAGAGCGCCAGTGTTTCGGCGGTGACGCCGAGATCGCGCTCCATCCGCTGGACCTGTCTGGACAGCCGGTCGAGCCTGCGGGCGAAGGCTGCTTCGCGCGCGTCCGCGTGGTCGGGCGACAGGAACGAACTGACGGCCGCCTCGACGATCGCGGACCGAGGCAATTTCTTGCGATCGGCAAGCTCATTGATGCGACCGATGAGTTCGGCGGGCAAAGTGAGATTGAGACGGTCGCGCATGGTGTCACAGCTCCATGTTGTCGCCGGGATCGAGTGCGACCTGGCGGGCGATGCCGGTCATTTGGCGACGCAGCGCCTGGCGCTGGCGCGCGACGTCTTCCGGCTCGTCGTCGAGGATGCGCGTGAACTCCTCGGCGGGACGCATCTCGGTCGTCTCCTTGACGATCGCAACATGGTCGGGAAGCTCGGGTTCGCGGCGCAGGCCCGCATTGGCCTTGTCGGGCTTGTGGGCGGCTACCAGCGCGGGATCGGGCTTTTGCGGCTGGAGAGTCGACCAGCCATCCTTATGACGGGTGCGCCCCGATTTTTGCGAATCTGGCGGCGGCAGCACGCGCTCGCGGAACCGTGCATCTTCGTAATAGCGCGCCTTCTTCGCCCGCACCGGCGGCGTGCCGGCGACCATGACGATTTCGTCGGTCGGCGGGAGCTGCATGATCTCGCCTAGGGTGAGCAGCGGCCGGGCGGTTTCCGAACGCGACACCATCAAATGGCCGAGCCAGGGCGAGAGCCTGTGCCCGGCATAGTTCTTCATCGCCTTCATCTCGGTCGCGGTCCCCAGCGCATCCGAGACGCGCTTGGCGGTCCGCTCGTCATTGGTCGCGAAGCTGACGCGGACATGGCAATTGTCGAGGATCGAATTGTTGGCCCCGTAAGCTTTCTCGATCTGGTTGAGCGACTGGGCGATGAGGAAGCTCTTGATGCCGTAGCCGGCCATGAAGGCGAGTGCCGACTCGAAGAAGTCGAGGCGGCCGAGCGCCGGGAATTCGTCGAGCATCATCAGGATGCGGTGCTTGCGCTCCTTGGCGTGCAGATCCTCGGTGAGACGGCGGCCGATCTGGTTGAGGACCAGGCGGATCAGCGGCTTGGTGCGCGAGATGTCGGACGGCGGCACGACCATATAAAGCGTGGCGGGCTTTTCCTCGGTCGTGAGATCGGCGATGCGCCAGTCGCACCGGCTGGTGACTTCCGCCACGACCGGATCGCGATAGAGGCCGAGGAACGACATGGCGGTCGAGAGCACGCCGGAGCGCTCGTTGTCGGATTTGTTGAAGAGTTCGCGCGCCGTCGAGGCGACGACCGGATGCGGACCGGCTTCACCGAGATGCTTCGTCGCCATCATCGCGGAGAGCGTCGCCTCGATCGACCGTTTCGGATCGGAGAGAAAAGCTGCGACGCCCGCGAGCGTCTTGTTCTCCTCGGCATAGAGGACGTGCAGGATCGCGCCGACGAGAAGGGAGTGGCTGGTCTTTTCCCAATGGTTGCGCTTGTCGAGCGAACCCTCGGGATCGACCAGGACATCGGCGACGTTCTGAACGTCGCGGACTTCCCATTCGCCGCGCCTGACCTCGAGCAAAGGATTGTAGGCGGCTGAGTTCGGATTGGTCGGATCGAACAGCAGCACGCGGCCGTGCCGGGAACGGAAGCCGGCGGTGAGCTGCCAGTTCTCGCCCTTGATGTCGTGGACGATGGCCGAGCCCGGCCAGGTCAGGAGCGAGGGTACGACCAGGCCGACGCCCTTGCCTGAGCGCGTCGGCGCAAAGCAGAGCACATGCTCCGGCCCGTCATGGCGCAGATAGTCCTGTTCGAGCCGCCCGAGCACCACGCCGTCGGCGCCGAGCAGACCCGCCGCCGCCACCTCTTTCTTCTCGGCCCATCGCGCCGAGCCGTAGGTCTGGACATTCTTGGCCTCGCGCGCCCGCCAGACTGACATGCCGATGGCGACAGCGATCGCGATGAAGCCGCCGGAGGCCGCGATGAAGGCGCCTTCCGTGAAGGTGCCCGGCGCATAGGCGTCGTAGAAATACCACCACCAGAAAAAGGCCGGCGGATAATAGACGGATACGCCGCCTAACTTGAACCAGGGTGTTCCGAGCTGCGCCTGAAACCCGAGCTGCCAGGCGACATATTGCGTGGCGCCCCAGGTGGTGGCGAGCACGATGAGGGTGACGACGAGAATCTGTCCCCAAAGGATTTTGGTTGCGGACATGGCGAGATCCTTTCCGTGGTTGTCAGATGCCGAGATCGCGCTTGCGGCCGATCGCCCACTCGATGCCGCCGCCATCCTTGGCGACGCCGGCGACGTGCTGGCCGAGTTTGCGTTCGAGGTCGCGGGACCAGGGGACGAGCTGGAAGCCGAGCCTGTCGTCGATCATCGCGAAGCGGCCGGAAGACAGCGTCAGGCGCTGGCGCACGGTGCCGGCGACGTACTCGCCGGCCTGTGCCTTCACATGCGGCAGGCCGGTCTCGGCCGTAAGCTTCTCGCCGACAGCATCGACTTCACGCCGACGCAGCGTCGTAAGAAGATCGCGCTGCATCACGATGCGTTGGCCGTCCCGGCGCGCCAGTCCCTGATCGGCGAGATGATCGGCCCGCGCATGGATGGCGTCGCGCACCTCCTGCGCAAAGCCTGATTGAGCGAGCGGCATCGCCTCGCGCTCGACAAGGCGATGGTCGAGCCAGGTGGCGCCGGGCGCCGTGACCTGCGCCTGAAGATCGAGATCGGAGCGCGTCGCGAGCACGAGCGTCGGACGTTCGTCCTCGGGGCCGCCGAAGCGGCGAACCTCGACGATGCCGCCATTGGCCGGAGCGCGTTCGAAGGCGTCGATGTCACGAAAGCGGACATGATGCGCACGCCCGTCGACGCCATCGATGACGGCATAGGCCTCACCGCTCAGCTCGTCATGCAGGCCGCGATCGACGAGACGGCCAATGATCGGAGCTTCGGCTGCGCCGCCGTCGATCACGAAATCGGAAAAGCCGCGATCCTGATCGCGCCCGGCGAAGGCGCGGTGCATGGTCTTGATGATGTCGCCGCGGATGCCGAGCTCGCGTAACGTGCGTTCGGCTCCGAGTCCGACCGTCCACTGGCCGGGCTCACCCTCGAACGCAAGGTCCATCTTCTTAAGATGCTGGAGGCGGCCGACCATGAGGCGGCGCAGTTCAGGATCGGCGGGACCGCTCTGGTCGGGCCGCAGATCGATGAAGCCGGTTTCGTCGGCGACGCGTTGAATCTCGCCATCGATGCGGGTCCAGCGTTCGGCGGTGATTTCCTTTTCCAGCGCGTTGCGAATCTCATGCTCGGGCTTCGGGCCGAGTTCGATGTCGACCAGGTCCATAGCGCGGGAGCGCAGGCCCCGACTGATATAGTCGCGCGAGATGACGAGATCGGCGCCGGTCTCGTCGACGCCGCGCACCAGAAGATGGACATGGGGATTGTCGGTGTTCCAGTGATCGACGGCGATCCAGTCGAGGCGCGAGCCGAGATCGGCTTCCATCTGCCGGGCAAGGTCGCGGGTGAACGCTTTGAGGTCGATCATCTCGGCCGCGTCCTCGGGCGAGACGATGAACCGGAAATGATGCCGGTCGTCCTTGCACCTCTCGGCGAAGGCGAGGTCATCGGCGCGATCGGTTCCGGCGTCGAACATGACGCCTTTCTCTCCGTCGCGGCTCACGCCCTCGCGCTTGAGATAACTGAGATGGCTGGTCAGCGGCGCCGAGCGATACGCCTTGCCCCGATGGCGAGCGATCCGCGCCTTGATGACGACGCGGCGCTGCGGGGAGAAGATCCGCGAGCGGCCGAAGATGTTGCGGCCGCGTCCGAAGGTCGAGTGGCCAAGGCGCCGGCCAGCCTTGCCTGCCGGCGCTCCGCCAGACGTATGGCCAGCGCGCTGTGCGGCGGCGAGCACCTGATTGACGAAGCTCTTTGTCCTCGGCGCGCGCGTCGAACGGACGCGGCCCGGCTTGATGCGGAAGTCGCTGTCGCGCTCGCTCATGCCGGCGCTCCGATCGGCGCGCAAATCGCGGCGTGCATATCGAAGCGTTGAAAACGCTCGCGAAATCCGGGCAGCATGCCCGCGACCGACCGCCATGCCCGCGAAAACGCAAGCCATACCAATGGCTTGCGTTGATCCAGGCATGGGCTTTTACCTTGCCCTCTCAGTCGGTCGTTCCCTGTCTCCCCCCTCTTCGCACGCCATGACACGCGGGAGCCCGAGACCGTGCGACAGATGCCGAGCAGGCTCATGGCGTGGTCCTGTCGCCCGAACGCGCGACGAACAGGCCGCCCAATCGTGGAACGATGGCGGAGAGATCGCGCGCCGGGGCTGCATTCGGAGCGGTGACGGATGAACGGCCGGGCGGCACAGGATCGGCGGCTGATCTACGATCCGGCTGCGCGATGAACAGCGGTGCGCGGATCCAGGCGAGCGGATCGGCAGCCGCCATCATTGTCCCGCCGGAGCCGATGGCCGACGCGACAGTGGCGACATAGGCGCGGGTTTCCGCCGGTAGCGGGCGGCCGTTCAACGCTTCGTCGTAGCGGCCGGGACCGGCGTTATAGGCCGCGATCCAGCCCGGCGATCCATAGCGATCGAGCAGCTCGCGGATATAGCCGCTACCCGCGATGATGTTGTCACGCACGTTGTAGGGATCGCCGCCGAGACGATGGCGAGCGCGCAGCTCCGCCCATGTCGCCGGCATGATCTGCATCAGACCCATCGCGCCCTTCGGCGAAATGGCGCGCGGATCGCCAGCGCTTTCCGTGCGCATGACGGCGCGAATCCAAGTGGCCGGCAAGCGGAAGCGCGTCGCGGCCTCAGTGATATGGGCGGCATAAGGATCGCCGGCCGAGGCCGATGCGACGGCTAAGCTCTGCGCCATCGTGACCGCCGGCATGACGTACACGACGGCAAGGCCGGAAAGGAGAAGAAGAGCCATGCGCCGGGCCGCGCGATGCAACCCGGACACATTTAGATGGCTCGTCGGCGAACGAGAGCCAAGCATCACTCACTCCTTCTCGCCGCGATCGCGTTGACGCGACCAGTGCAGCGACCAGGTGCTGCCGGCATCGTCGTCACGGAATAGGTTGGCGCGGATCGGCTGCGCCAAACCCGGATCGTCGATCACCAGCGCGATGTATTCGCCGGCCTTCTCGCCGGTGCGTTTCCAGCCCGCGCCGATCTCCGGGCCGATGTCTCGGACGCCCGGATCGTGGTCATGGACGCGGTAGTCCGGCGCATTCTCCGCATCCGACGGATCGGCCGGAACGATGACGATGTCGTGGAAAAGCGTGAATGTTTCGATGCGCCCGACGATACGGGATTCCTCGCGCGTGAACTGTCCGATTTGCGGCATGATGGTCTCCTTGGCGGTGAGGTTGGAAATCCGTCGACGGGCACCGCTCCCGCCGAAGGAAAGGCGGTCAGCGCGTCGGTGCGCGCCATTCGAAACGGCCGTCGCCGCCCTCGTCGCTCCACAGCGGGATGGCGCGGCCGATGATCTGGTCGGTGGAGGTCAGGCCGAAATAGCGGCCGTCGAGACTGTCGTTGACCTGCCAGTTCATGAGAAAGACTTCGCCGGTCGCGATGCGGCGGCAGCCCTGCCAGACCGGAAGATCGCGGCCAGCGCGATCACGATCGAGCGCCACGCCGACATTGACGCCATCGACGGTGATGGCGAGGTTCGAGCGGCAAACCGTCTGCCCGGACACGGCGAGGATACGCTTCAGCAGCGGCACGCCCTTCGGCAGGTAGCCGCGCTCGGCGAGGAAGGTAGCGAGTGGTTCCGGTGCATCGACGGCGACCAGATCGGTGACTTCGAACAGCCCCTCGAAGTCGATCGAGTAGAAGCCGATCGGCGCGCTGGCGGAGGCGTTCCAGATCAGCTTGGTCGGCATCGACGTGAGGCCGGGATAGCCGACGCCCATGGCCGCGAGCGCCGTCGTGAATATCAAGCCAAAGCGCGTCATGGCTCGACCTTTCGGCGCAGCAGGTAGACGTGATGTTGGTCTGACGTGTAGGCGCGAGGTTCCTGGCCGGCGGTCATTCGGTTGTGAATATGCCGCCAGTGGTCGGGCGAGACCGCTGCGGGATCGATGCCGAGACGCTCGATCGCGTCGATCGCCTGCAGCACGCGTTCGACCTTCGGCCAGCTCTCGATCTTGAGCAGGATGTCGCCGCCAGGACGCACGAAGGGCAGCGTCTGGAACGGCTCGCCGCGGCACACCGCGCGCACGATGTCGATGCGCGAGATGATCGTGCCGTACTCGCCCGCCGCCCAGCGGACGAAGGCGAAGATGCTGTTCGGCGCGAACCCGACGATGCTGCGGCGGCGATCGAGGATCTGTTCGTAATTCTTGCGGCCGAACCTGATCCAGTGCTCGACCTTCTGTTTCTGGAAGGTCAGTTCGACCAATGTCGTGAACGGCGCAGGCCCGTCCGGCCGCGGACGGCTGCGCGCGCGATGGGCCGCTCTGCCCGTCATGGCTGATCTCCCGCGATGGGTGGAAATTCGCGCGCGAGCAGCTCGCGCAACGCCTCGGCGACGGTGATCCCGCGTCGAAAGGCCGCGACCTTGATGCGACCGCGCAGTTCAGGCGTGATGTCGATGGTCAAGCGGGCGGTGAACGCATTGTCGGCAGCCATGCCGGGCGGTTGCGGCTCAGTCGCTCTGATCCATTTTTCGGGATTGCCCGGCCGGGACACAAACCGGCGTTTGTCGGCGCGCTCCGTCATGCCGCGCCTCCACCATGGAACGGCAGCAGGGCTGCGATGCGCGCGCGGGCGCGCTCAGCCATGACGGCATCGATCTCGCAGCCGAGATAACGACGGCCGCTGAGCCGGCAGGCTTCACCGGCCGCGCCGGAACCGGCGAACCAATCGCCGACCAGGCCGCCTTCGGGGCAGCTCGTGCGGATCAGAATTTCGAGAAGCGCTGACGGTTTCTCGGTCGGATGGATCGCGCGACCATGACAATTGCGCACGTAGATGACGGAGCGCATGAGCCTTGGGCCGCCGTCATGGCTGAGATAGTGGCCGGCATCGATCTGGCCGGTATGCGGCGGACGTTGCTTCCGTCGCGCGGTGCGCGCCGTCGCATCGGGCGTCGTCTGCACATCATTGTAGATGTCGCGCCACGGCGTCTCGGTTGGATAGAACTGGACGGCCAGTTCATGCACGCGCTTGAAGCGATCCGCGTGAAAGCTGGAGCCGTTCTGCTTCTCCCAGACGATTTCCTGCGCGACGCGTAGCCTCGCGTCGGCGAAGCGGTCGGCGGTCGCCATGAAGCATCGCAGCGAGCCGAACACCCACAACGAGCCGGTCGGGCGCAGCGCATCGCGAGCGCGCGTGATCCAGCCGTCGACCCGCCGGTCCCAGGCGAGCGACGTGTCGCCATAAGGGGGATCGGCGAGGATCAGATCGAACGGGCCGTGCGCCGGCATGAGGTGGCGGCAATCGCCGGTGAGGATCGTCATGGTGCGATCCTCCCGATGCGAAGTTGCTCGATCTCGCTGGCGAGCGCAGCGATCTCGCGAGCGGCGGGACCGTCGTCATCGATCTCGAAAGAGAGCCGGCCCGACTGCGCGGCGTCGGCGTAGATGACGCGCTGCCCGATCGCCGTGCGCAGTACCGGCGGATCGTGATCGGCCAGCGTCTCGGCCGTCTCGCGAGCGATGACAGTGCGCGCGCCGCAACGGTTGAGGACAAACCGCGCGGCAAGGCCGGGGCGATAGATGCGAGCTTCGTTCAGAAGCGCGAGCATCTCCGCCGAGGCCCAACCGTCGAGTGGAGACGGCTGCACCGGGATCAGCACCAGGTCGGCTGCGAGCAGCGCCGAGCGCATGAGGCCGGCGACACGCGGCGGACCGTCGATCACGACATGATCGACGTCGCGCGCCAACTCGGGCGCCTCACGATGCAGGGTATCGCGCGCAAGGCCAACAATACCGAACAGGCGCGGCGAGCGTTCACGGGCGCGTTGTTGCGACCAGTCGAGAGCCGAGCCCTGCGGGTCCGCGTCGATCAGCGTGACCCGCTTCCCCTTCCCGGCCCATTCGCCGGCGAGATGCAGCGCGAGTGTCGTCTTGCCGACACCACCCTTTTGATTGAGGAGCGCTACGATCATGACGCGCCTCCGTTCGTGAACTTGCCAGGCCAGTTCACGATTAAAGGAAACCCGGTCTCCGATTTGAGGAGCAAAACAACGGCGGATTGCCAGCCGTTTCCAGCCTTTGCGCCATCGTTGCGGAGGTTATCCGCAGGCGTGCAACAGTGCGGGGGCGTTAGAAAGATTCCGAAGGAATCTAGGTTAGAGAAGTTACGGCCGTCGCAAGCCTTTGAATCTCGGCGATGAATCGTCGTTTCCGGTCCCCGATAGCACGAGGATCGGGTCCCCGATGGCACGATAGGGGCGGTCCCCGATAGCACGAGTGAATTCACAGCTTGTCCCCAAAGCGCGTTGACGGTTTCCGTCGCGGGCGCGGCGGGGTGAAAAAAGTCGGATCGGTTGCGACGAAGGTGAGGAGTTCGGGACCGCCGACCTGCTGCGTGATGGCGAGCCGGTAGCCAGGCAGGGGCTGGCGGCGGATGATGTCGCGCAGGTCGTAGGCGAAATGCTTCAGCGGCGAGAGGCTGCCGGATTTCTGGTGCAAGTGAGCGAAGTCGAAGCTCCAGCCGAAGGACTGGCGGCCGCCATGTTTGCGCACGACGCGGTAGAGCCAGCGTTCGAGCCCGCCGGTCAGATCGAAATAGGCGCGGTCGATGGTCAGAACGAGCGCGTCATCGAGAACGGCGCGATAGAACCAGTCCGGCAGGATCAGCTCGACGCCGACAGGGCGACCGTCGCGATCGGTTCGCTCCTGCCATTCGTTGATCCACGAGAAGCGATGCCGACGGCCTTCCGCCGGTTGGCGGATCGAGGTTGCGACGGTAGTGGATTGGAGCCGGTCGAGCGCGGCCTTCAGGCGCTGGTAATCGCGCAGCGATACGCCACGGCCGACGAAGGTCAAAATCTCAAAGGTGTCGTCGCCATGAGCCGGGAGGTGCGCAGGCCTGCGTCGCGCGCCTCGACGATCTGGCTCGCGGCCCAGATCAGGATGTCGGCATCCCAGATGGTCGCCATGCCGTGATCGGGCACGGCCTCGACACGGATGGTCACATCGCCGGCTTTGAAATCGATGGGCGCGATGCGTTTCGATTTGGCGAGGGAGAAGAACGGATAAGCCATGAGATCCTGCGCGTCTCGCGGCGCGAAGTCGCCGGGGAGCGCCCGGAACAGATCGAGCTGCCCGCGCTCCGAAGGGGACTGGTGCCGCGCCGCCATTCGGAAAATCGTGCGCTGTCAGCGTGCGTATCGTCCTGCGCGCGCCGGCGGCGTCGGCGACTGGCGCTTGGCGGGAAGAACCGAACCGCGCGGATCGGAGGTCGAGGTGACGGCGCCGCGATCGGCCCAGGCTTCGAGATCGTCGATGGCGTAGACGACGCGGCCGCCGAGCTTTCGATAAGCCGGGCCGGTTCCGTAGGTCCGGTGCTTTTCCAGTGTTCGGGCGGAGAGGCCGAGGAATTCGGCGGCTTCCTTGGTGCGCAGAAAGCGCGGCGGGAGAACGGCGAGTTCAGGTCGCATGGATCGGCCTTTCGTGGTGTTTGCGTGAGCCGTTGGAAATCAGCGGCGGGCGAAGACCACGATGGCGAAGCGAAACAGGTGAGATGGAGTGGGATTTTGGGGGGACCTGAAATCCCACACCACATCCGCCGAGCCCTTGGGGTGGACTGACAGCAATGACGTGTTCGCGGCGGATGAAAGGAATTTTGTGAGACGCGTTGCGCTGTTGGCGTTGTACGTCAGCGGTTCGCGAGAGGCGGGCAACGCATCCGCCGGTGTCCTGCGGTCATGCAATGGCGATGTTCTGCGTTCAGCGTTGGTCGCTTTCGGTTCGCCTGGTTCGCGAACCCTGGGACCGCCGGTGGCGCAGCAACGTTCGATAACCTCCAGCGACCATCGCATGTGCATCGCGCAGCAAGGCCATGACGGTATGGCGGGCAGAGGATATCTGCCAGTCGTCCCGCTTCATCCGCGGAAGACGGAAGATAATGCGGGCGATCTCCTGCTGAGTTGCGCCATCCCGGAAGCCGTCGAACGCTTGCAACATGTGACGCATCCGCCTGCGCTTCTGCGGCGTGAGGCGTGTGTCCTGTGGCACCGCGCGGCCGTAGAGCGACGCAAGAAGGCGGTAAATGGACTCTACCCGATCAAATCCTTCCAGACCGATCGGGACCATGGCGACCAAAGGAACCGCAGGCGAATGGCCGGAGGGCAGGATGAGCTGGAGGTGCTGGTTCTTGCTCAGTTCGTAGAGGAGAAGCGTTTCGCCACCCTGTTCGACCGATCGAGCGATATCGAATGCGGCTCGTGCATCGCGATCCAAAGAGAAGATCGGGGGAGCGGCTGCCAGCACAATTGTGCTGGTGTCGGCATGTGGGAGCCAGAACACCTGCGCCTTGGGAGGGGCCTGCAGTGGATCAAGCGGGAAATCGCAGCCCCCACTGCTGCCGAATCCTGTCGGTCAGCAATTGGGGATCTTCCTTTTTGAGCGAGTACACATCGAAATCATGATCATACGCTTCATTGCGACGGAGCCATTCCCAGGCGATGTCAGAGGCAGCAAGTCGGTCAACGTGGAGGTAGAGCGCCGAGGAGCGCCATCCTGAAGCGTCGGGTATCATCGTCAGTCCTCCCTCCGTCAAATTGCGGGGGAGCCAGCATTCCCGGAACGATTGTGACGCTGAAGCCGCGAAGTTTGGCGGGGGCGATGCCGCAGCGGCATCGCATGGATCAATGACGCTGACTTTCGCGCACCAGCTCGCGATACCCGTGCTCGGTCATCCAACGAGCACGCGCAAGGTGAGTGTCGTGAATCCGACGACAGCGCTGCGGATTGCTTTGTGGATCGAGGCCGAACAGGATTTGAACGGCTTCCTGCCAATCGGCGCCGTCACGCGCCGCGTCGAGGAGCCGTAAATAGAGAACCATGTGCGTGCGATTATAGTTGGTGAGCCGCTGACTTATCGGCGGCTCATCCAGGAACGCAAATGTCGATGGTTCCCTCATTGCCGAACATTCGCATGGTTAGGATATTTTAACCATCGCCCGGTGCGTGCATCTTGGGATGCTGGCGAATGGCTCGATGGCGCGGAACGACTATCGGCGAGCGTGGCGGTTGAGCGTGTCATGATGCAGCAGAACCCCTTGCCCTTTGTCGGTGGAGAGCAGAACGATCCCTGCCGCTTCAAAAGCCCTGCGCACCTGATCGCGCGTCGTTTCGTAGACCTCGAGACCGCTTTCGGATTCGAGGCGTTTCAACGCGGTCAGCGATATGCGGGCCTTGTCAGCGAGCGTCTCCTGCGTCCAACCCAGCAACGCGCGAGCGGCCCGCGATTGTCGGGGAGTGATCATGCATGATCACCTCCCACCGACGCGAACGCACTTGCCAGAACTACGACTATAATAGTCGTTCTTGTCGCCTCGATCCAGCCGAAAGTCGCTTCACCGCGCTGCGGTGGGCCCAATCGACCGACGACTGGTTCGGTCGTGCCTTTTGCCGAAGGCGGGGCCGAAGCCCCATCCGGCTCAGGCGAACGGATCGATCTCGCCGACGATGGTGTCGGCCTCTCCATCATATTCCGCGGCGGGCATGACGCTCATGGTGCCGTATCTCGGCTCGTGCGAAGCTGTCCGTTACGCGCGTAATTCTGAAAGTTCTGCGGGCGTGTTCGGTCGCCCGCCCGTAGCGAATGAACCGGAGCAGCTATCGATCGCCTGTAGCGAGCGCTCTTATTGATTTGTAACGGCCGTTTCATTATACAGGCGGCTATGGTTTCGTTTTCATGGCTATTGCTCACGTATAAGGTCCCGCCCGACCCAGCCACCAAGCGCGTCGCGCTCTGGCGACGGCTCAAGGGCCTAGGAGCTGTGTATTTGCAAAACGGTGTCTGTCTGCTGCCGAAGACCGATGATCACGTCCGCCGGCTGAAGATGATCGAAAACGACGTTTCGGAAATGGGCGGCGAAGCCGTGATCTTGGAAACCGTCGCGCTCGATCGTGCACAGGAGGAGAAGGTCGTGACCCGTTTTCGGGCCGACCGGGACGATCAGTATCGCGAGTTCCTTGGGAGATGCGCGGATTTCGAGAAGGAGATCGCCAAAGAAATTGCGATCAACAAATTCACCTACGCCGAGCTTGAGGAGGAAGATACAGACCTGAAGAAGCTGCAAGGCTGGCTGCAGAAGATTAAGAAACTCGATTTCTATGGCGCGCCGCTCGCAGAGGAAGCCACGACACGCCTAAGGGCCTGCGAGGAACTGCTCGACAGCTACGCACAGCGTGTCTTCGATGCTCACGACGAGAATCGCTGAGATGAGCGACCAAGCTCGAGAGCGAGCCGCCGCCATCGAGAAGACATCCCGAACCGGAGCCCGTCGCGGGATTCCCGCCGGCATATGGGCGCTCGGCTCCGTCTCGATGCTGATGGATATCTCCTCGGAGATGATCCACGCGCTTCTGCCGGTCTATATGGTGGCCGTGCTCGGCACCTCGATACTGGCCGTCGGCGCTATCGAGGGCATTGCCGAGGCGACCGCATCGATCACCAAGGTCTTTTCCGGGGCACTCAGCGATTGGCTCGGCAAGCGCAAATTCCTGGCGGCGCTCGGCTATGGTCTTGCTGCCTTGACCAAGCCGATCTTTCCGCTGGCTTCGTCGCTCGATTGGCTCGTCGCCGCCCGCTTCATCGATCGTATGGGCAAGGGCATTCGCGGCGCCCCCCGTGACGCGCTTGTCGCCGATATCGCGCCGCCTGAGCTTCGCGGCGCGAGCTTCGGCCTGCGCCAGTCGCTCGATACGATCGGCGCCTTTGTCGGACCGGTCCTTGCTATCGGCCTGATGTGGCTGACGGCAAACCATTTCCAGACGGTGTTCTGGATCTCCGTCATTCCAGCGTTCCTGTCCGTCGCGCTCATTCTCGTCGCAGTCAAGGAGCCGGAACGTCCGAAGGAGTTGCGCAAGGTTCGGATGCCGTTGCGCCGCGAAGAGCTGCGCCGCCTGGACGCTGCTTACTGGCGGGTCGTCGCCGTCGCGGCAATCTTCACGCTAGCTCGATTCAGTGAGGCGTTTCTCGTCCTCCGCGCGCAGTCGATCGGCCTGCCGTTCGCGCTGGTGCCGGTGGTGCTGGTCCTCATGAGCCTCGCCTATTCACTGTCGGCCTATCCCGTCGGCATCCTGTCCGACCGCATGGACAAGATGGCGATTCTGATCGTCGGGCTTCTGCTGCTGATCGTCGCGGATGTGGTGCTGGCTTTCGCAACCGGCCTTTTTGCTGTGGGTATCGGCGTCGTGCTCTGGGGCCTTCACATGGGCTTCACGCAAGGGTTGCTCTCGACGCTGGTGGCAGAAACCGCGCCGGCGGAATTGCGCGGCACGGCCTTCGGCATATTCAATCTGATCTGCGGCCTGGCGCTGCTCGCCGCTAGCATTATCGCCGGCGCGCTTTGGGACACGGTCGGACCTCGGGGGGCGTTCCTTGCGGGCGCTATTTTCGCCGCCCTGACCGTGCTGGCGTTTCTTCGTATGCGACACATGCTGGCAAGCCCTGTCATGCCCCAAGCAAAACAGGATCAATGAAGCGCCGCCAACACGAAGGGGCCGACAAGAAAAGAAGAGGATTTGATATTGCAGCTTTATGATCTCGATGCCGCCGCGACTCGCACCATCAATAGCTTTGCCGGAGCGAGCGCTGCGGTTGATTTCCTGATGATCCAGGTATCGGCCATCGGCGTGCCGCTGCTCGTGCTGGCAGTTGCCGCACAATGGTGGCGAGGACCAGACAGATCTCACAACAGACACGTTCTCGTTGCGACGGGGCTCTCGTTCTTGCTCGGCCTGGCGATCAATCAGCTCATCCTGCTGTTCGTCCATCGCGTCCGGCCATACGATGGCGGCATATCGCATTTGCTGATTAGCCCTAGCGCCGATCCGTCGTTCCCTTCCGACCATGCCACAGCGACCTTCGCCGTCGCCGCGGCCTTTCTGCTGCACGGGATGCGGCGAATGGGATTGTGGTTTCTCGCGACGGCGGTTCTGGTAGCGGTGTCCCGTGTCTATATCGGGACTCACTATGTCAGCGACGTGCTCGGGGGAGCCGCTACGGGTATTGCTGCTGCCACGTTGATCCGCAGGCTCTATCGGGAAGGGACGCGCCTAGATCGGCTCGTCACCTCAATCCTGTAGGAAACGCGGAATGGTCGTGTCCTTCTTCTCGACCGTCACAGCGTTCATCGCGGCATACCCGCATCTGGCCTATGCGGTCGTTCTCCTCCTCGCCCTGTCGGAATCCATTCCGGTCATTGGCGTCTTCATCCCCGGCACCGCCGCCATTCTGGCAGTTAGTGCGCTGGTTCCAACCGGAATCGTAAAGCTCTTGCCGTTGCTCGGCGCTGCGACGGCCGGTGCCATCATCGGCGACGGCCTCTCGTTCTGGATCGGCCACCGCTACCACCGCGAAATCCTTGAACGGTGGCCGCTCAACCGGCACCCGGACCTCATCACCCGCAGTGAGGCCTTCTTCGCACGGCACGGCGACAAAAGCGTCTTCATCGCGCGCTTCACGCCCGGCGTGCGGGCCTTCATTCCCCTGATTGCAGGCATGTTGCGGATGTCGGTGATGCGTTTCTACGTCGCCAACATCCTGTCCGCATTGGTATGGGCACCATCTCATGTCCTGCCCGCCGTGTTCGTTGGCGCGGCGTTCGGCATGTTCGGCGCAGCCGCCAAGCCGCTCGCCATTTTGTTTGTTCTAATAGTCTTCGTCATCTGGGCGATGATCCGTCTCGTCCGGTTCGCACTGCATCATGGCCCGGAATTCGTGTCGGGCCTGTCGGACTGGCTGCGCCGGCGCGCGGCGGCGAACCCGTCCCGCTGGAGCCGCTTTGCGTTCGACCTTCTCGATCCGGCGCGGCCCGATATGCGGGGCGTCACGCTGCTAGCCTTGCTGCTGATCGGCTCCGCATGGCTGTTCTTGGGGATTCTCGAAGACGTCGTCAGTAGCGACCCACTGGTCCGGGCGGACACCGCGATCTATCAAGCGCTTCAAGACCTGCGCACCCTACCAGGCGATTCCGTAATGCTCGCCATCACCGAGCTTGGCGACACCTATGTCGTCATGGCGATAACGATCGCCGTGCTTCTATGGCTCGTGTGGAGACGCGCGTGGCGGTCGGCGGCCTATTGGCTGGCGGCGGTCGCCGGAGCGTCGGCGCTCAACACCGTCATCAAGGTTACGCTTCACCGCGCACGTCCGACCGAATTGTTCTACACGGGCTGGAGTGCATTTTCCTTTCCGAGCGGCCACAGCACGGTCAATCTCGTTCTCTATGGCTTCCTCGCCTTGCTGATCGGTCGCGAGGTTCGACCGGCCTGGCGTCTTCCTGTCGCCTTCACTGCTCTATCTTTCGCGCTACTGATCGCTTTCTCGCGCGTCTATCTGGGCGCGCATTGGTTCTCGGACGCGGTCGGAGGCTTGGCCTTCGGCACGGCCTGGGTGGCGGTGCTCGGGCTTTTCTACGTGCGAAAGCCGGCCCAACCCGTTGGTGCGGTGTACTTGATGGTCGTCTCCTGCCTGGCGCTCATGCTTGTCGGCGGCGCGAATGTCTATCGGCATCATTCTCTCGACGTCGAACGCTATGCTGTAAACCGCGTGATGCCCACGATGATGGCCGGCGACTGGTGGTCGTCAGGATGGCAGCGGCTGCCCGCCCGGCGCATTGATCTGACCGGCGAAATCGAGGAGCCGCTAACAGTCCAATGGGCAGGAGACCTGCCTGCCATTCGCCAGGATTTGCAGGACAAGGGATGGCGTCTGCCTGCAACATGGACGTCATCGAATGCACTGGGGTGGCTGATCGCGACGACACGTCCTGTCGAATTGCCGGTTACACCTCATCTCTCAAGCGGAAGGCTCCCGAGCCTCACGCTTGT
Source organism: Afipia birgiae 34632 (assembly GCF_000308295.2). Lineage (GTDB taxonomy): Bacteria > Pseudomonadota > Alphaproteobacteria > Rhizobiales > Xanthobacteraceae > Afipia > Afipia birgiae. The sequence continues at coordinate 814,551 of NZ_HG326653.1, read as the reverse complement.
CTTGCAAGACAGTGCCGCACCGGATGATTCGCGGTTTGTGCTACGACTATGGGATGCTGACGTCGAGCTCGTGGACAGAAACCCGTCGCCCGTTTGGATCGGTTCTGTCGTGAAAGAGCGTGTCGCGCGGCCTCTTTCCCTTTTCACCATTGCATGGGCCCAAGCGGATGCGAACACACCGCGTGACACTATGGCTCAGATGCTTCGATCGGGCCGTGTCGCGACTCGCCCCGATAGCGACGCAGGCGCGGATTGGGATGGAGGTGTCCTGCTGCTAAGGGATCGCACTAACTCGGTCAAATAAACTGGCTAAGACTTAGTGCAACGATTCCAAGAAACCGCACCCGAATACCTTATCTATAATAGTCGTTCTCGGTGCGTTGATCTAACCGAAAGTCGCTTTGCGGACTGTGGCGAGAGTAATCGGAGAGCGACCGGTTCGGGCGCGCCCGCCTTGCCGAAGGCGGGGGCCGATGCCCCCATCCGGTTCAGGCGAACGGATCGATCTCGCCGACGATGGTGTCGGCATCCCCATCATATTCGGCGGCGGGCATGACGCTCATGGTGCCGTCGCCGGCGCGGTAGATGATGATCGTGACCATCAGGGTGGCGGCCAGGCTGAAGGCGAAGGCGTGGGCATCTGCGAGGGACATTTTCCGGCTCCTGTCTGGAGGCGGGGACCATCCCCGCTCGACAGGCGCCCGACGTGTTTCGGTCCTGGCCGGGGTCATCAGAGAGGCAAAGCCGAACTGACCGCACGCTTCGCGTAGCGGACCCCTCGAGGGTTGACCGCATGAGGTCGGGATTGAAACCAGGGTCAGCCTCAAAGAGCGGGGTGGTGCCCGCTGACCGGAGCGGAAATCCCTACATCGCGCGCTATGACAGTCCTGCCGCCGCCCGGCGGCTGCAGCGTCGTCGAGCCGGGGAGCGCCGCTGCATGCTCGCTGCCGGAGGGGATGAAGCCGGAAAGGGCTTTTTGCCTGAACCGGATGGGGGCTTCGACTTCACGGGTGGAAACAGGGGCGTGTGACAGCAGTCATCTGCCGGGGACCAGCACGATGCTGCCATGCAGGCCTGTGTTTGAATAATATAGGGGGGTATACTATCTGTATTGGCAGATGGAGGGCGTCATGTCGCACACGACCCGCGAGAAAACGAAGCTGCTGAATCGGGTGCGTCGCATTCGAGGCCAGATGGAGGCCGTCGAGCGCTCGCTCGAGGACGAAAAGGGCTGCGCCGAGGTGCTCCAACTGATCGCGGGTGTCCGTGGCGCCATCAACGGGCTGATGGCTGAAGTGATCGAGGACCACATCCTGCTGCACGTGGCCGATCACGCTCTCGCGCAAAACGAACGCAATGAAGGCGCGGCCGAACTGATCGATGTCGTACGCGCCTATCTCAAGTAACACCGGAGTCTGCCGCTATGACCATCCAGAATGTCTATGACCGGGCGCGCGTCGATGCCGCCGAATCCCCCATAGCCGCCCCGGCCGCCGAAACGCATCTCCATCATCGCGATGATCATCATCACGACCACGACGATCATGACCACGAGCACGGGCATGATCACGATCATCCCTTCGAATGGTCCGAGGCCGTTCGCATCGCACTCGTCGCGGTTGCGGCGGCAGCCGTATGGTTTCGTGTCTGGGAGCCGTTCCCCGCGGTCAGCGTGATCGGCGTCGTCGGCCTCCTGATCGGCGGCTGGCCAATCCTCAAGGAAGCCTTCGAGAACATCATCGAGCGGCGCATGACCATGGAGCTGTCGATGACGATCGCCATCGGCGCGGCTGCCGCCATCGGCGAGTTCTTTACGGCGCTGGTTATTACCCTATTCGTATTGGTCGCCGAAGTCCTTGAGGGCCTGACCGTCGGTCGTGGCCGCAAAGCGATCCGCGACTTGCTTGAGTTCCTGCCGCGCGAGGTCTCGGTGCGGCGCGCCGGTTCGATCCGGTCTGTCTCGGCGGAGGAGCTGTCGATCGGCGACGCCATTCTGGTGGCGCCCGGTGGACGTATCCCTGTCGACGGGGCAGTTCTGTCCGGCCATTCCTTTGTCGACGAGTCCCGCATCACCGGTGAGTCCATGCCGGTCGAGAAGACTGCGGGCACGCACGTCTTCGCCGGCTCCATCAACCAGTCTGGCGCGCTTGAGGTGGCTGCTGAACGGATCGGCCGCGACACGAGCTACGGCAAGATCATCGAGGCTGTCGAACGAGCCGAAAAATCCCGCGCGCCGGTCCAGCGTCTTGCCGACCGCCTGGCTGGCTATCTCGTCTACTTTGCGCTCGGCGCCGCCATCCTGACCTTCCTGATCACTCGCGACATCTATTCCACGATCTCGGTGATCATCGTCGCCGGCGCTTGTGGTGTCGCCGCCGGCACGCCACTTGCTATTCTCGGTGGCATCGGCCGTTCCGCCCGCCTTGGCGCCATCGTCAAGGGAGGCGTTCACCTTGAGACCTTGGGCCAGGTCGATACCGTGGTGCTCGACAAGACCGGTACGCTCACCTTCGGCCGCCCCGAGGTGCAGGAAGTCACACCCGTGGCCGGCGTCAGCGCTGATGATCTGCTCGACGCCGCCGTAACGGCTGAACTGCGCTCCGAACACCCACTCGGCAAGGCGATCGTCGCCCATGCCCGCACGCAAGGGCGTGGTGTGATCGAGCCGTCGAGCTTCGCGTATACGCCGGGCCGCGGCATCACGGCTAGGGTGGCCGAGGTCACCATCTTGGTCGGCAACCAAGTATGGATGACCGACAACGGGATCGCCATGTCGCAAGTATCCGGCCAGAAAGGCCTGGCGGGCTCCGAGATCTATGTCGCGCGTGATGGGCGACTGCTAGGCTCGATTGGGGTAGCGGACACGGTTCGGCCCGAGGCGAAGCTGGCGATCGCAGCCTTGCAGCGCATGGGCATTCGCACGGTGCTGCTCACGGGCGATGCGCGGCGTGTGGCGGATGCTGTCGGCGTCGAGCTCGGCATCAAGGAAATCGAAGCGGAGCTGTTGCCGGAAGACAAGCTGGCGCGCATCGGGACGCTCGTCGCGGCCAAGCGTAAGGTCGCTATGGTCGGCGACGGCGTCAACGACGCCCCTGCGCTCGCCGAAGCCAATGTTGGCGTCGCCATGGGTTCGGGAACGGATGTGGCGCAGGAGAGCGCCGATGTGGTGCTCCTCGGCAATGACCTTGAACGCTTCGTCGAGACACTCGCCGTCGCTCGGCGCACCCGCAGCATCATCTGGGCAGAATTTCGCCGGAACGATCGGTGTCGACACGCTTGGCATCGCGCTGGCTGCCTTCGGCTTCTTGAACCCGCTGTTGGCGGCAGGCATCCATGTCGTGTCGGAGCTGGTCTTCATCCTGAACTCGGCCCGCCTCCTGCCAACGCCTGAAAAGACGGTCGCCGCGGCGCCTGAACTGAAACCCGAACCCGCGAAGGTGTGAGCCGTGGCAATCGCGTCGCCTTGTCTTGATATCTGCAAGTCCGATCGGAAGGCGAACCTGTGCGTTGGGTGCTTGCGCACGACGGAAGAAATCCGCCAGTGGCGCAAGCTCACCGACCACAAGCGTCGGCAGATTCTGGCCGAGCGCCGTCGACGTGAAACCAAGCTGGCGGAACGTCGGGCGATTCGGTGAGCGAGACTTCAGTGACGGCGATGGAGCCGATCCTGATGGCTTGTGGAGAGGAGACGCCATCGCTGTATCGGGATCACGGCATTGGCTGAGCTTCCAGTTCCCCGCGAACATGTAAAATCCCGGCGGCTTTCGCCGCCAGCTTCCGGTATCCCGATCAGAACGGGATGTCGTCGTCATCGACGGTGTTATCGCCGTCGTTCAGGGTCTGCTTCGCCCGGCTCAGGAAATCCACCGTCTCGGCGATGATCTCGCAGCCGTAGCGATCGACGCCCTGCTGGTCAGTCCATTTCGTGTAGTGGATGCGGCCGCGAACCAGAACCTTCATCCCCTTCTCGCAATGCTGCTGGATCGTCTTGCCGAGGCCGTTGAAGGCGGTGATGCGGTGCCATTCGGTATCTTGGACCCGGTAGCCCTTCTCGTCCCGGATGACCCTGCCTTCCGAGTAGCGGGGACGCGAGGTGGCGAGCGTGAAGTGGGTGATGCTGGCGCCGCCGTTGGTGGTGCGGGTTTCAGGGGCCTGACCAATGTTGCCGGCGAGAATGACGATGTTCTGCATGGAAAGTCTCCGTTGCTTCGCGGAGGGGCCATTCCCTCCGACGAGACCCGGCCAAGGCCGTCGGGAGACTCCTGCACTGACGCCTTCGGCGGCAGCTTGACCCCCAAGGCCCGGAGTGGTGCGGGCAGGCGCTTCAGCGCCAACACGGTCCGGAGCCGCGGGGGTTGCCGGAGGAAACAGAACGGACTTAGGGGATCAGTCAGTCGGAGGGATTGGCGCCTCTCGAAAGCCGGGAGACGACGCGCAGCCGAACCATCGTGCTTGCTGGCAAGAGCGCCCGATCAGGCCTATCCGCCACGCGGACGCACTCAGAACCCACTTTGCCTCCTCATGCGTCCTTGCGGAAAAGGCAGGCTGGAACGAGGACGGTATAGCTATCGGGTTTCAGGCGCGTGGCGCTGCCCCACCGTATCAGCGCGAAGAGGAGATCCATGCGGATGTGCATGAGGCATGATGAAGGTGTTCGCGGCTATTTCCACGCCGATATGGGACAGGCCGCCCCGGTGCGCGGTGATCGCCATGGCTGCGGGATTCGCTGTCAGACGGCGTTTTTCGAAATGGGCGATGCGGATCGAACGCGCCGGCGAGCGCGTTCCTGATACTGTCGATCTCGTTCTGATCGGGATACCGGAAGCTGGCGGCGAAAGCCTACGGGATGTCTCGCGGGAGCGGAGGATCGCGGCCGTTGCCTCAGCGCGAAAGGACGGCTGTTCCGACCGCGTAGAGGTTGAGCATCGCCGCGATGCCGATGAATAGACCGCCAGCGCCGCACAGCAGATTGAGGACGAGACCTCCGTCGATCATGTGCTTGGCGATGCCGTGGACAACCGTATAGCCGGCGATCACGGCGGGAATGGCGAAGATCGCCAGCGCGATAAGACGCAGAGCCGGGTTTTTCGCGAAACCGACGACGGCGATGACCAATGCGGTCGAGCCGAGCGCCGCGCCGATAGCGGCAAGGCCCGACATGAGAAAACTTGCATCGGCCGCATAGGCATATTGAAACGCGGTCAAACCGGCCGCGAAGGGCAAGGCGTAGATCGCGAGATTGTAGGCGAGCACACAAAACGCGATCGTCAGGGAGATGGCGAGCAGGATCAGCGTCATGAAAACCTCCGTGCAAACGGTTGGGGATCACGACAGGCTGCCGGGAGATACGCTCCGCCTGCGACTATGCTGCTTCGCCGGTACTGCAAGAATGCTGATGTATTCTGAACGAGAGCGTTTTTCTCGTAAAGACAATTATAGCCGCCGCGAGGCGGCGGCGCGTTATGCGCCGCCGTCGAACTTCATGACGGGGATGCCGAGTTTCCGGGCCTTGTCGCCGAGATTCTCTTGAATCCCGCTGCCGGGGAAGACGAGGACGCCGACCGGCAGGACATCGAGCATCGCGTCGTTGCGCTTGAACGGGGCGGCCTTGCCGTGTTTGGTCCAGTCGGGCTTGAAGGCGATCTGCGGCACCTTGCGGTTGTCGGCCCATTTGGCGGCAATGAGTTCGGCGCCCTTCGGGCTTCCGCCGTGTAGCAGCACCATGCCCGGATGCTTGACGTGAACCTGATCGAGCCTGGCCCAGATCAGGCGGTGATCGTTGAAATCGAGACCGCCGGTGAAGGCAACCTTCGGACCGGGAGGCAGGAGCACCTCGTTTTCCGAGCGCCGCTTGGCGGCGAGGAAATCCCGGCTGTCGATCAGAGCGGCGGTGAGGTTGCGATGATTGACCATTGAGCCGGTGCGCGGCCGCCAGATCGAGTGGGTGTTGCGCTCGAAGTGCTCGGCGGCCTGGTCGCGCATCAGCTCGAAGGCGTTGCGCCGTTCGAGAAGGGTCTGGCCCTGTGCCGTCAGGCGTTCGAGTTCGACGGACTTGACCTCCGAGCCATCCTGTTCGCGCTGGAGACGTCGCTGGGCGATTTCGTTGTCGTCGAGTTCGCGTTCGATCCGGTCGGTGGCGCGATGGAAGAGGTTGACCGTGCCCCAGAGCAATTCTTCCAGATCGGGTTCGAGGCGGGTGTCAGCGAGCGCCACCACGAGGGCGTCGAAGATGTCGGCGATGCTGCCGGCGATGACGCGGCCTTCCGGAAGCGGTCGCGGATCGGGTTCGTCTTCGAAGGGACGGTAGCCGTAGAGCTGGAGTTCCTGAAGCAGGTGATCGGTCGGAGAGGAATCGTGGTGTGGCTCGTATGCGGTGTCGTGTTCGTCGGTCATGGCGACTTTCCTTCGCGGTGTGGCCGCGCCCATCGCGGCCTTCATGGCGACGAAGGCGGCGGGCGGGCCGGACCTGCACCCGCAGCGAAGCGAAGGGCCGGAACGCCGTGGAGGATGCTGGAGGCCGGCGATTTTGCCTCGCGATGCAAAGCGTCCGTAGGACGCGGCGGAAAATCGTCGGCCGCAGGCATTGCCTGTCCGGCCCGGCTGACGCCCGATCGCCCTCTCAGAAGGCCGTGGGTGTGGCCTCTCGACCCCGAAGGTCTCGCGCCATGATCGCAGCCTCTCACGCACCCCGCTGTCGCACCTTCCCTTGCCAGTCGATCAGGCCGCCAGGGACATGAAGCGGGCGACGTCCTCCGAGCCGACCTGAAGACGCAGATGGGCCGCAAGGACGTCGAGGCCGAGCAGCCGGAGATCCTCGTTGAAGTCCCCGAGCCGTGGCGTGAGCACGATCGTCTCGATCCCGACGGCGCTGGCGCGCTCGATCAGCACGGTCATCGCCCTGTCGCCGGCCGGATCGTTGTCGCGCGCGACGTAGAGTCGCCGCAGCATCCGCGGGAACAGGATGGCCGAGAGGTGCGCGGCCGAGAGCGCCGCCATCGACGGCATCTGCGTCAGGACCGATCGGACGGACAATGTCGTCTCGATGCCTTCGCCGGCCGCCATCACCTCGCCGCCCACGCCGAAGCGCACGGCATGGCCGAGGAGGTCCCCCATCGCACGCCGCGGCGTCTCGATCGGGGCACGGCCGAGATTGGCCTCGCTGAAGCCGCCGGGGTCGAGCCAGGTGCGGTGTGCGCCGGTCAGCTTGCCCGAGAGGTCGGTGACGGCAGCGATCATCGCGGGCCAGGTTTCGGTCGGGCTATGCTCGTCCGGCCGGTAGTAGCAACGTGGATGGAAGTGAAGCGCGCCGGTTTCGTGCAAAGCCGTAATGCCGCGTTTGCGCAAAACCGCTTCGACGAGGGTTCCGCCGATCGGCTGCGACATGGCAAAGAGCCGCCGCGCCGCTTCGGGCGAACCGGCGCTGGTGGACCGTCTGCCGGTCGGTGTCCTGGTCCTTTCCGGTTCGGGATGCGGGAGCGCGAGGAATCGGCGCGCTTCCTCGGCCACATCCTTGAAGTCGACAAGGCCGCAACTTTCGCGGATCACGTCGAGCAGATCGCCATGCTCGCCCGGCGCCGCGGCATCGGTCCATTTGCCGGCCGGACCTTTCGGCGAATCCTTCAACCGCACGAACATCGAGCGGCCCGGCGTGTTGCGCACATCTCCGACCTGCCAGTAATTGCCCTGACGGCGTCCGGCGGACAGATAGTGACGGCACACCGCCTCGGCCTGCCGGCCAAGGCGGTGTGCAAGTTCTGCGGCATCGTGACGGGGCATCAGGCTGCCTCGCGCTCACCGATGCGCGCCACCGGATAGGTGTCGAGCAGCTTTCCGAGCACCGTCGGCCCCGTGCTGTCGATCGGCACGAAGAACCGAAGCGACCAGGAGATGATCTCGGTGAAGAGACCATACGCGCGAAGGCGGTCGCGCATTGCCTCGGTGAAGCCGGACAGCTCGATACGGCTCGCGCCCATGACGCGCACGCGGCGGAGCTGAAGACCTTCGGCAAGGTCGAGGATCGTCCGCCCGTCGATCAGCGCGGCATAGGCGTCGTCTGCCGACAAGCTGGTCGTGCCGGTCGACGCGGCGTTCGCGGCCCAGGCCGGAGAAACGCGGCGGCCGATGATGCGCTCGCCATCGTCGGTCTGAAGCCGGTACACGCGGGTCGACTCGTTCGGCAGGCGCTTCCACACCGGCAACAATAATCCAGCGACGATGTGGATCGCGCTTTCCGTGAAGGTGGGCACATCGGCGAGTTCACTTGACCAGGCCGTGGCGAAGGTGTCGCGATCTGCCTCCTGCCAATGGCTTTCCGCCATCGACTTCAACGAAGCGTGGTGATGCTCCATCGGCCGGATCAGCCGAACGCGGCGCTCGATCTCGCCATCGTCGAGCATCAGCGACGGTGCAGGAATCTGCACGGCGGCGCGCCCGGACCGCTCGTTGACGAGCAGCTTCGCTCCACGATCATCAAGCCAGCAGAGCGCGTCGTCGAGCGACAGCGGACGGTTACGTTCGCGCTGGGTGATGGTCAGCAGCCGGGTCTGCGCGCCCGATGCCGGGTGGGTGTAGATCGTCGTGCGATCGGTGACGACGAAGCTCTCCGCCGTCAGCGTTTCGAGGCCGACGTCATAGATGCCGCTGGCAATCGCGCCCGACACCTTCGCGTCAAGAAGCTGTTCGAACGCGGTGAAGAGGATACCCTGCAATTCAATAGTGAGGGCCAGCAGCCGATTGAGAAACGTGGTGATCGGCGGCAGCTCGTCCTTGATGCCGTTATCATCCATCAGCTTGAGGCCGGTGGCGGTTTCGAAGCGGTGCAGCGAGCAGCCCGCGATCTTGCCGCGCACGATCAGGAGGTAGAGCTGGCGCAGCGCGTCGCGCGCGTAGCAGGATTCCAGATTGTCCTCGGGCCGGAACAGGCCCTGGCCGCCGGTCTGCCGCTGTCCGCGCGTGATCGCGCCGAGCGTATCGAGCCGGCGCGCGATCGTGCTGAGGAAGCGCTTTTCCGCTTTCACGTCGGTCGCGATCGGACGGAAGAGCGGCGGCTGCGCCTGGTTCGTCCGGTTGGTGCGGCCGAGCCCCTGGATCGCCGCGTCGGCCTTCCAGCCCGGTTCGAGCAGGTAATGCACGCGCAGCCGCTGGTTCTTCGCCGACAATTCCGCATGGTAGCTGCGGCCGGTGCCACCCGCGTCCGAGAAGACGAGGATGCGCTTCAAATCGTCCATGAAGGCGGCCGTCTCGGCGAGGTTCGCCGATGGTGCGCGGTTCTCCACGGCCAGACGCTCACCCTTTTTGACGATCCGCCGCGAGCGGCCCGTCACCTCGGACACCATGTCGGTGCCGAAGCGTTGAACGATCTGGTCGAGCGCGCCCGGCACAGGCGGAAGCGAAGCAAGGCGTTCGATCAGCTCGTCGCGGCGCGCGACGGCTTCGCGGCTCTCGACCGGCTGCCCGTCGCGATAGACCGGGCGGGATGACAGATTGCCTTCGCCATCGGTGAACGGCTCGTAGAGCTGCACCGGGAAGGAGTGGGCGAGATAGTCGAGAACGTATTCGCGCGGCGTGATGTCGACGCGCACGTCGTTCCACTCGTCTGTCGGGATTTCGGCCAGGCGGCGTTCCATGAGGGCTTCGCCGGTCGACACGATCTGCACGACAGCAGCATGGCCAGCCGCAAGGTCGCGCTCGATGGAGCCGATCAGGGCCGGCGTCTTCATCGACGTCAGCAGATGCCCGAAGAAGCGCTGTTTCGCGGATTCGAAAGCCGAGCGGGCGGCGGACTTCGCCTGCCGGTTCAACGTCCCGGTAGAGCCGGTGATGTTGGCGGCCTCCATCGCCGCGTCGAGGTGGTTGTGGATGATGGCGAACGCGCCGGCATAGGCATCGTAGATGCGGCGCTGTTCGTCGGTGAGCTGGTGTTCGACCAGTTCGTATTCCACGCCGTCGTAGGAGAGCGAGCGGGCGGTATAGAGTCCGAGCGAGCGCAGGTCGCGGGCCAGCACCTCCATCGCCGCGACGCCGCCGTCTTCGATCGCCTCCACGAATTCGGCGCGCGTGGCGAACGGGAAATCATCGCCGCCCCAGAGGCCGAGCCGTTGAGCATAGGCGAGATTATGGACGGTGGTTGCGCCGGTGGCGGATACATAGACGACACGGGCATTCGGCAGGGCGTGCTGAAGCCGCAGGCCGGCGCGCCCTTGCTGCGAGGGGGCGACGTCGCCCCGGTCTCCCTTGCCGCCGCCGGCGTTCTGCATCGCGTGGCTCTCGTCGAAAATGATCACTCCGTCGAAATCGGAGCCCAACCATTCGACGATCTGCCGGACGCGCGAAACCTTCTCGCCACGGTCGTCGGAGCGCAGCGTGGCGTAGGTTGCAAATAGGATGCCTTCCGACAGTGCGATGGGCTTGCCTTGCGGGAAGCGCGATAGTGGTGTGACCAGCAGGCGCTCCATGCCGAGCGCGGACCAATCGCGCTGCGCGTCCTCGATCAGCTTGTCGGACTTGGAGATCCAGACGGCCTTGCGGCGGCCCTGGAGCCAGTTGTCGAGGATGATGCCGGCCGACTGGCGACCTTTCCCTGCGCCGGTGCCGTCGCCGAGCATGAAGCCGCGGCGGAAGCGAATGGTGTCGGGCGCGTCGGCGGGTGCGGCCTTCACGAAGTCGAAGGTCTCGTCGGCCGTCCACGATCCGGCGAGGTAATCGCTATGTGCCTCGCCGGCATAGATCACCGTTTCGAGCTGGGCATCGGATAGCAGGCCAAGGATGTTCGCCGGCAGGGTCGGCCGATAGTTCGGCTTCGGCGGCGCGATGCTCGCCATCGCGGCGGATTGCACGAGCTTGGTCGGGTGCGCCTGCGCACCGGGGATACGGATCGACTGCAATCCGTATTCTTCATAAATCGCATCGGTCAGATGCGCGCCCTCGGCAGGCGTCCAGTCCACGGTCTCATAGGCGAGCGCGACACCTGCGGGATCAGCGGCGACCGATGCGGACGGACGCGAGGCCGCCGCGCGGGCGAGATAGCCGTGAACGGATTTCGGCGGGGCGACCGCGACCGACGCGGAGATCGTCGGCAAGGCGACGGGCGGACGGGCCGGCATGTCGCGCGCGATCCAACCGAGCAGCGTCGCGACGTCGGGAGCCGAGCCGGCCGATGCTGGCAGCACGGTCGGGTCGGCAGCGGGAGCCTTGTCGATGACGGTCAACCGCGTCGGAAACGTCGTTCCGTGCTTGGCATAGACGGAGCCCGCGATGGCGGCAGAGAAGACGACGGTGCCGCGCTCCTGCAAACGCACAAAGGCATCACGCCAGTCCGGTAAGTCTGGTCCGACGTTGGCGCCGGTGATCGCGACCAGGCGGCCACCGGGCGCGAGCCGGTTCAGCGCCGATGCGATATGGCGAAACCCGGCCTCGGCAACACGGCCGGCGACGTTGGCCATGGCTGAGAACGGCGGGTTCATCAGCACAACGGACGGAACGACCGCGCGATCGAGGTGATCGTCGATCTGCGCGGCGTCAAAGCGCGTGATATGCAAGGCCGGAAAGAGGGATGAGAGAAGATCGGCGCGGACCTCGGCCAGTTCGTTGAGGATCAGCGAACCACCGGCCGTCGATGCCAGGATGGCGAGCAGGCCGGTGCCGGCCGAAGGTTCCAGCACGCGGTCGGTCGGCGCAACCGACGCGGCCGTGAGCGCGGCGAGACCCAATGGGATCGGCGTCGAGAATTGCTGAAGCGCCTGCGATTCCTCGGAGCGACGGGTATGTGTCGGCAGCAAGCCAAGGATTTTCGACAAGACGGAAAGCCGCGCTGCCGGCGATGCGGATTTGCGGAACAGGGCCTTTCCGTATTTGTGCAAGAAGAGGACAGTTGCGACCTCGCAGGCTTCATAAGCCGCTTTCCACGTCCAGGCGCCGGACGTGTCCGATGCGGCGAAGGCTGTCTCGAGCGCGGTGCGCAAGATGGCAGCGTCGATCCGCGCGCCGCGTTCAAGATGAGGAAGGAGAAGATTGGCGGCCGCCAGGATCGCGGTGGCAGAGTTGGCGTTGGACGCAAGCGGAGACGTCGCCGCGGGCTCGCCGGCGACGGAAAGCATGATGTTCATGTCGAAAACCTCGGGAGAGCGGAAAACGGGCAAGCCCGCGCGGCGCTCTCTCTCGAACCACCCGGACTCGCCTCGTCCCGGCCGGCCTCTCCCTCTCAGGGGCCTGACATGAAAAAAGCGCCCGACCGCGAGGTGGGCGCTTTTCGTTCAGTCGCCGGGCGTACCGCCGTCGAGCAACTCGGCGAGCCAGCCATCGGTGTAGATCCAGCCGATCGTCTCGCCAGTCGCGAGATCGAGCACATGCGCGCCGCCACCGAAGCCGTCGAGGCGCGGGCGCGAGCAAGTGTTGGCGTATTGGAAGCCCCAGCGACCGACGAGACCGAATTCGGTGGCGCAGCGCTTCACGAACTGGATCAGCCGCTCGGGATCGCCGGTGACATCATCGCGCATCCAGAGCCTCGAGCCGCCATGCTCGGGCTGGATCGAGAGGAGGAAACCTTCCGAAGGTGGTTCCTCGGATGCACCCTCCTCGGACAGCGCATTGTAGAGATCGAGCGCGCGCGCGGCGTTCTTGGGTGTGCCTACATCGAGCAGGCAGGAGAAATGGGTGAAATAGTCGGCCATGTCAGGCTCCTGAAACGAAAATGCCCGGCGCGAGGCCGGGCTGAGGTGAGCGGATCAAAGCGGTCAGGCCGCTGTTGGATCGGCGGCAGAGTGCGGCGGGGTTCCAGGGTCCGGTCCCGATTCCTGCCGCGCGGCGAAGGGATCGACCAGCTTGTGGAGCGGCTGTGCGCGTCCCATCCACGGCTGCGGCCGGATGCAGCGCACCCAGTCGGCGAAACTCGGGATGAAGCCGAGATCCTCCAGCACATGCTGCTCGCCGATCAGCCGAACCGGCACGATGCGGCCGGACGAGATGGTGATGGTGGCGCCGAAGGTCCGCTCCAACTCGAATATGCCCTGCGCATGATGGCGAAGCGCACGATGACGGAAGTCTGCCGTGATCTCCTTCGATTCATCGAACCATTGATGGAGCGGGAGGTAATCTTCCGCCGTTCCGCCCCATTTGCGCGCGGAGGACAGCGCGTGGTGATAGCAATGTCCCATCGCGGCCTCCTCAAAAGCTATGAGTGTAGTTTTCGGACGCGGTGTAACGCGCGTTGTAGTCGAGCGTTATCGTCCGCTCCGCGACGTCGAAGACGATGTCACCATAGGCGCCGTCGTTGTTTTCCCAACCGGAATGCGTTCGTTCGAGAACGTCATAGGCCAGGTTTTCGGCTGCCGTGGCGATGGTGACGGTGGAGCGCTCGGGCTCGGGTTGACCCCAGACCGTCACCTCGAACTCGATCGTGGCGTTGGGCATGGCAACATCGTCATCGCCTGCGCGAGCCTCGACGTTTTCGATCTGCCCAGAGTCGCCATAGCCATCGAAGGTGACAACGACTTTCGCGACGTTGGTGGATTCCAGCGCGTTGAACAGCGCTGACTTGTTGGTCTGGAACACCTCGTTCTCAAGCCGGGTCCGCAGGGCAGACAACGCTTCCCATTCCGAAAGCGATGGAGTGGGCGCGGCGGTGGTATCGGATGTCTCGGACATCATGGTCTCCTGAAACGAAAATGCCCGGCGCGACAGCCAGGCGAAGGATGAGTTGAGGGAATGTGCGGGACGGCCGGAGCCGTCCCGCATTGGCGCGCTATTCGGCCGCGATCATCGCGACGTGCTTGTCGTCTTCCGGCTCGACGGTCTCGTCGTCCTCGCCATCGTCGGCGAGGAATGCCGGCAATGCCTCGTCGCCGCCGCCCCGATCCGCGCCCTCGGCGTTAGGTTCGTCGACGCCGCCGCTGACGCGCAGCGGCTCCGGCAACCAGCCGGTGTCGGCCAGCAGACGCTCGGCCTCCTTCGCCATGTCGCCCTTCTTCATGTGGTCGATGAGCTGCGCGGCCCGCTCGCCGGCGCCTTCGCGAACGGCTTCGAGAATGCGCGCCTTGGTGACGCGGCCGAGATAGTTGCCGACCGTCGGACGCCAGCCCGCTTCCACCATGTCCATGCCGGTCGCGCGGGCGAGGCGATCAGCCTGCGACAGGCGGACCTTCAGGCCATGCTCGCTCACGCCGGAGCCGCTGTACGGGTTCGGCTTCTCGTAGAGCGCGTTGACGCCATAGCTGACGCAATGGGCGAGTAACGCCATGCGGCTGGTGTCGTCGAGCCCGGCGAGCCAGTTCCATAGCGTGGCATCATCGGCGGGGACATCGACCTTCCATGCCTCATGCCGCTCGGCGACGGATTTCGCGGAAGGACTATCCTTCAGCTCGTCCGCCTGCGCCGGGAAGAAGATATGCCGGACATTGGCCTCCAGGCACCCTGTCCCCGCGCGATGTTGGAACGTATCCGACACCAGCTTGTGGAGCAGCGCCGTTATCGCGACATGCGGATTGGTCGCCACGGCGTCACGTAGCGCGAGCGTGCGATGCGCGGTCAGTTCGGAGACAAGGCGGTCGGGTAGCGGCTTGATGCCGTCGTCCTCCTCGTCCTCGGCCTGAACAGGCTGGCCGCCGATGGTGATGACGGCGCGCTGGATAGCAGGCGTGCGGATTTCGCCGGTGTCGGGATCGACCTCGTCGTGCGGCGCATCGCCATCTCCGGTCTCGATCGGCAGTTCGTCCTCGGGACGGACATAACCGCGATCGACCGACAGCGAGCCGTCAGAGCCGATGCTGACGAACACGCCGGCAATGGCAATGTCGGCCGAGTCGTAACGGACGGGCCGATTGTCGAGTGCGTCCATGGCGGTCTCGATCTCACCGAGACGTTCATCGACTTTCTCCGGAAGCTCATCGGCGTCCTGATACTCTTCGGTCAGCCGATCGAGTTCCGCCTCGAGCGCATCGCGGGTCGCCTGTTCTTCCGGGGTCAGGTCGAGTGTTTCGCCAGCGATCTCGCGCAGGCCGTTCGTGACGCCGTAGGGAATGCTGACAGCGGCCTCGACCCATTTCCAGCCTTCGGCGCCGATCTCGTCGGCGATCACGGCGAGTTTCTCGGAGACCAGACGATCGAGCAGCGCCACATCCTGAAGCCAGCCGCCATCGTCGGACTGGAACAGGTCGCGCAGCACGACGCCGCCCGCGGCCTCATAGGCATCGACGCCGACGAACACGGCGCGCTTGTCCGAGGCGCGAACCGTGGTTTCCGTCAGCATGCGCCGGATCTGGAACGGCTCCTTCTGCCAGCTATTGCGGATTTGCTCCCAGACCTGCTCCTGGCGAGCGTGATCCTGCGAGACCGTGAACGCCATGAGCTGTTCGAGCGTCATGCCGTCGTCGGCATAGATGTCGAGCAGATTCGGCGAGACGGACGCGAGGCGTAACCGCTGCTTCACGACGTTGACGCCGACGAAGAAGGCCGCGGCGATGGCCTCCTCGGTCATGCCCTTGTCGCGCATGGACTGGAAGGCGCGGAACTGTTCGAGCGGATGGTTCGGTACGCGCTCGTCATTTTCCGCCAGCGAGATTTCCTCCATCAGGATGCCGCTGTCGATCGCGCTGACGACGCAGGGCACGGACGCGGACTTGTTGAAGCGCTTCTGCTTCACCAGCATCTCAAGCGCCCGGTAGCGGCGGCCACCGGCGGGCACCTCGAACAGGCCGGTCTCGACGCCCTCGGTATCGACGACGGGGCGAACGTGCAGCGACTGGATAAGACCGCGCCGCGCGATCGACGCGGCCAGTTCCTCGATCGAGACGCCGGCCTTGACGCGCCGAACGTTGGACTGGCTCAGCACCAGCTTATTGAAGGGAATGTCGCGCGCGGACGACAGCGTGATCTTCTGAACGGCAGTTGCCATGTTGGTTACTCCGCGACGAGCGCTGAGAGCCTCTCTCTCGAACCCAAACTCGTCACGAAGCGAAGCGCCGCCCTCTCACTCTTGGAGGGCAGCGCCACGGATACGGAGGAACGGAGAGGCACGAAGGCGCAAAGCCGGAGACACGGAAATCCGTGCTTCCGGCTTCACTGCAATCAGGCGGCGCGATCGAGCAGCTTCTTGGCCTTGCCCTCCAGTTCGAGCCGCGCATCCTGGTTGGTCTTTTCGCGGGCAACGGCGGTGATGCCTGCGACAAAGTCGAAGATGGACTCGGGCGGGCGGCCTTCCTCGGCCAGGACGGTCTCGATGATCTTGCCGGTCTCGGCCTTCGAGAACCCGCGCTTGCGCAGGAATTCGGTCCGGTCTTCATCGGATTTCGCAACGATCCGCTCGCGCGCCGCCTTGATGCCGTTGATGAAGGGCATGGGCGAGGAGTTCGCGAAGTTCAGCAGCGCCGGCGTGGCCTCGTGCGCGAAGCGGGACGCCGCGTACTTGCTATGGCGGATGGTGATCTCCTCGAAATCTTCCACGCCCCACAAATTGCGATTCTGGCAGACCGCGCGGAGGTAGAAGCTCGCCATGCCAAGCGTCTTCGCGCTCACCTCGGAATTCCAGCAGTAGAAGCCGCGGAAATAGAGGTCCGGTGAACCATCGGGGAGCCGACCGGCCTCGATGGGGTTGAGATCGTCCACGAGGAAAAGGAATACATCCCGATCGGACGCATAGAGTGTCGTCGTGTCCTTGGTGATGTCGACGCGGGGATTGTAGACGCCCGTCGACCAGTCGAGCACGCCCGGCACCTTCCAGCGCGTGTCACCCGTGCCGTTGCCGGCGATCCGCTGCACCGCCTCGACCAGCTCGTGATCGTAGATCCGGCCGTAGTCCGGGCCGGTGACGGCGCGCAGCTCGATGCGGCCGTTGTCGGTTTCGAGCGTTTTGATCTGCTCGGCCCGGTGCGAGGTCAGGCCATATTGCAAGTTGATGCCGGCCAGCGCGGCGGGGAGCTGACGAAGATAGGCGGCGGGAGCGCCGACCTGGCTGGCGAGCTGGCCGAAGCTCCAATGGGTCGGCGCGGCGGGCGTGTCCGAGCCCGGCAGAATGAGCGACAAGCGTTCCGGATCGGTGCGGCTCGCCTCGACATGGACCAGCGCGGTCTCCACCACGCGGGTCCGACTACGCTCGGATCGCCCGCGCACCGAGTCCGCCAGCTCCGACAGGGAAAGGTAGCGCTCGTCATCGGGGCGCGAGAACCACTCAGAGGAAACGCGGCCGAGGCGTTCACCGCGATTGACGTCCACCTTCCAGCCGCCACTCACGTCGCGCCGGGCATCGAGAATCTGCATGTTCATGGGATCAAACTCCATGACGGGCGTCGGAAGACTCTCTCCCGACCCTCAACCCGTCACGGAAACCCGGTCCACACTCTCACTCTAATGGGGGCGTTGCGGGGTCTCCCCGCAGAAGGGGTCGGCCGAGACCTTGGGCTCGGCCACAGGGGAAGGCTTTCCCCTCCCGGCCTCCCAGATTGCAGTCGCTACGCTCCCAATCAGCGGGTGACTGATTTCCAATCAGCCGAACCTAACGCCCCCTTGCCGGCCTGCCTTGGGTTCTGGCGCGGAAGGAATGTTTCGCCGCAAGAGCCCCGATTTGGACCGGCCTCCAGAGGAGATTGAAAACTGTCAGAAAACTGCGTATATTTCTGACAGGAGATTTGCTGTGCAACGACTGACCGAACAGATTCTGGCGCATACCGAGGGCCTTCCCGAGGGCGCTCCGATCGCGGCTAAGAGCTTGCTCCACCTCGGCAATCGCGCCGCGGTGGATCAGGCATTGTCGCGACTGGCCGAACGTGGCCGGCTGATGCGTGCCGGGCGCGGCGTCTACCTGCGCCCGGTTTCGAGCCGGTTCGGCGTGCGGGCGCCATCCTTAGAGAAGGCCGTCGAAGCCCTCGCGCTCCAGCGGGGTGAGGTCATCGTGTCGAACGGCGCAGCCGCCGCCAACGCGCTCGGCCTCACGACCCAGGTGCCGGTCCGGTCGGTCTATCTGACATCGGGCCGTAGTCGGACGATGAATCTGGGCCAGCAAATCGTCGAGTTGCGGCATGCGCCACGCTGGCAACTGGCGCTGGCCGATCGGCCCGCCGGACAGGCTGTGCGCGCGCTGGCCTGGTTGGGGCCGGAGAAGGCAGAAGCCGCCTTGAAGACATTGAAGCGCAAGTTGCCGTCTTCCACGTTCGGCGAACTCGTCGCGGCCGCGCCCCAGCTCCCGAGCTGGCTCGCCAGGACGGTGGGCAAGGTCGCGCATGGCTGAAGCCTTCCTCACATTGTCGGCGGGCGATCGGCGCGAGGCCCTGGCCGTCGCTGCCGATCGATCCGGCCGCCCGCTCCATCTGCTGGAAAAGGACGTGTGGGTTGTCTGGACTCTCGCGACGCTGTTCGGGTCCGATCTCGGCGAGCATCTCGTGTTCAAGGGCGGCACGTCGCTGTCGAAGGCGTACCATGTCATCCGACGCTTTTCCGAAGACGTGGATCTCACCTACGACATCCGCGCCATCGCCCCTGACCTGGTGGGCGAGAATGGTGAAGCTCTGCCGAAAAACCGGAGCGAAGAGAAACGGTGGTCGAAGGCCGTTCGGCACCGCCTGCCGGAATGGGTCGATGGAACGGTCCGGCCTCTCCTTGCCGGTGCGATCGACGTACAATCGCTGCCCGCGACGCTCAGGGTCGAAGGCGACAAGCTGTTCGTCGACTATGAGGCGACCGCTGCGGGATCTGGCTATGTGGCTCCGAGCGTGATGCTGGAGTTCGGAGCCCGCTCGACCGGCGAGCCAGCCAGCCCGCGCGATGTCGTGTGCGACGCGGCCGGACTGATCGAAGGCGTTGAATTTCCGACGGCGCGGCCGCGCGTGATGCATGCCGAGCGGACCTTCTGGGAGAAGGCGACGGCGATGCACGTTTTCTGCTTGCAGGAACGGCTTCGTGGCGAGCGCTTCGCCCGCCACTGGCACGACGTTGTTCGACTGGATGATGCCGGGATTGCCACCGCCGCAACGTCCGACCGTGATCTCGCCGGCGCGGTTGCCCGCCATAAGAGCATGTTCTTCACGGAGAAGGCTGCCGATGGCGAGGCCATCGACTACGAAGCCGCCGTCGGCGGGAAACTGCAGCTCGCGCCGGCTGGTGAAGCGCGCACGGCATTGGCTACCGACTATGTGCGCATGGTCGAAGACGGGCTGCTGCTCGAAGATGCCGAGCCGTTCGAGGCGCTGATCGAGCGATGCGCAGACATAGCGGAGCGGGCAAACCGCGCGGCAAAGGGATGATATTGGGGGAAACGGGTGTCTACCTATTTTACGGATCGTGAATACGGAACACGGCCCCAAACCATCGATGTCATCGATGAGCGCTTGTGGGCCGGCCTCTACAGCTTGATCCAGACCGGAATTGGTAACGGCTCATTTGGCCTGCGCTTTCCGGAACAGTGCCCGGACGGAAACGGTCCGTGCGGGTGTGACGAGCAGGCCTTCCGCCAGGTGCTAGGCGCCGAGGTGCCGTGGATCGAATGGCCGCTTTCTCCGAACGTAGTGCCCGACACGCCGGTGATCCTTGATCTGCTCGAGTTCTGCGCCAGCGCCGTGGGTGAGCCTATTCAGGGCGCCTATCATTCCTACTACCGCCACCATCACCTGAGTTGGGACCGAGACGCCGGCCTTGAACGATTTGTGGCGGACGTGAACCTCCTGTTTCGCCGGAACGCTATCGCCTATGAGCTCACGGCAACCGGACAGGCCCGCCGCCTTCTTCCGCAGGCGATCGCCAACACGATTGGCTGGGCCTTGTTTCAGACTGGCGATGCGGAGACGGACCGGCTGCTCGAAGCCGCGCGCCAACGGTTTCTCTCGCCAAAGCCCGAAGATCGGCAGGACGCGCTGGAGAAGCTGTGGGACGCTTTCGAACGGCTGAAGACGCTGGAGCCCGGCGCCAACAAGCGCGCGCAGGCTGATGCGCTGCTGGACCGCGTCGCCCCGCCAGGCTCTGGATTTCGGGAAGCGTTTGGGCGGGAGGCCGCTGAGCTGACCTCCATAGGGAACAGCTTTCGCATTCGTCATTCCGAGACGACGCAGGAAGCGCTGACCTCTCTGGATCAGGTCGATTATCTGTTTACGCGGATGTTTGCATTGGTACGCGTGATCCTGAAGGGGACCGGGCGTGGCGGATGACCTTTACGGGCTCATCTCCGGGATTCTGCACGGGATGACGCACACCCAAATGAGCCGGGAGCCAGAGCAGATCGCCGGGCTGGTCGTGCCTGCCCCGGAGGGTTTCTCGAAACGGCAGCGTATCGAAGCGGTGCTCGAGAACCTCACGCAGGAGGATCTGGCTCGACTGGCGCTCAAATTCGCTGCTGCTCGCAGCGATATCCCGCTCGATGAAGCGGGTCGCAAGGTGCTCGAGGCTGATGATCCGCCGCTGACGCAGATCACACGACGAGACGTCGCGCGGATCCTCGGCGACGATCTCGCCGGTGAACGCAGCACCGTGGAAGTGGTCGAGGGCTACTTCCCGCTTTCCTCGCCATTCGAAGGCTTTTTCGGCAGCAGCGGCCAGAGCCTGCGCGACCGGGTCGCCCGGCACATGGATCACAATCCCGGCGATTGGTCGGTCGAACAATTGTTCGGAGAAATCGGGGCCTTCGATTGTTCCAGGGCCAGGTTCGGCGCCTTGCTCGAACAAGTTGTTCATCCCCTTTGCCGATCGGGCGATGAGCAGGCGAAGACGGTCGCAGCGCTGAACAGGGTTCTCGCGCGGGATGGATATGAGCTTGCGCGGGACGGCGAGATATCCGGTCACCCGCTCTTCAGTTTCCGCTCCCTGGTGCGCGGGGTTAGTGGTCGGCCGAAAAACCTGATCTTCGCCTCGCGAGGACCAAAGCCGGAGATCGGCTTTGTCGATGCGATCAACAACGACATCATCATCCTGTCTGGCGAAGAGAGCTGCCTGGTCTACGACCGGCCGATTGGCGCGACCGGTCTTTTGTGGTCGGAACTCGTTTCCTGGTGGGGCGAGGTCACGCCGGGGGCTGATGCTGCAAATCTCGGAGCGCGCCTCCAGGAATCCCTGGCCTCGGACGCAGAACGCAAGCTTTTCGCGACCTACTTCAAGGCCTATCGGTCCGCCCTCGGCGAGGCGCTGCCGGCGCTCCTGCCGCAGGTCTACCTTCACTATGATCCTGCCGTCGTGAAAACCCTGCGCCACCGGCTTCCCCTACCGCGTCAGCGCATGGACTTCCTGATGCTGCTTCCCAGCCGCCAGCGCATCGTGATCGAGGTCGACGGCAAGCATCACTTCTCGGAAAACGATCTTCCTTCATTGAAGGTCTACGCCGATATGGTGTCGGCCGACCGCGAGCTGCGCCTTGCCGGATACGAGGTCTATCGGTTCGGCGCGAATGAGCTGGTCGGTGACGGCGCCGAGGCGAGGATTACGGATTTCTTCGAAAAGCTCTTTCGACTGCATCGCGTCCGGCAATGAAGTTGCTCGCCGATCCACCAATCTCCGACGGACTTTGGCTTCTCAACAACCATCTGTAGACTGGGGGTCGAACTCCACCGCGATCGACCCAGAGGTCGAAGGGCCACGCGCCTGTAGCGGCAGCCTTGCGATGAACCTCCGTCGTCTTGATCTTGATGAATCTTCTTTCCGAGGCGGCCATCGAGCATCGCGCAGTGAGATCGGCGACCTGACGCGGGCTCAACGACGTCGTTGCTGGGCTCGCCAAGCGCGATCAGCTTTACGGACCGCTCGCTGCTCTTGCCTTCGCATTGCATCTTTGATGGCGTGCGTAACTGCCTTGGCTTCGCGTTCGACCCACTCACCATCAACCGAAAATAGCTTCGCAATGCTAGCAGTCGTCATTTCATCGTGCGCGAGATCAACGACTGCCGCAACGGTGCGCTCTCCCAGACCAAAGCGATGTCCGCTCTTCTTTGCATGGCCAATCATCAACTGCAACTGAAGGGGGTCAGCGAGATACGATACCAAGTCGTCCGGCGTTGGCTTGTCTCCCTTCCAAAGCGACTTCATCGCCGTACGGTGCAGGACGATGCCCTTGCCTTTGAGATTGTGTGGCCGAACGATGTGGAAGTTGCGGTCTTGAAAGAATCGCTTCAATCCCGAGGCGTCGGTGATGTAGACGCCGTCAAGATCGCCCGTTCTTGCATATGGTAGGGAATTGACGACACACGGCACGATGGTCTTGTTGGCCACGTCAATGCCGGCTCGCTCGAGAACGATATCGGAATGCTCGACAAGCGCATCGGCCAGTCGCTTCACTTGATTGACCGCTGACAGCATCTCCAGCGCGAAGTGATATGCGGCCGCAGGGTTGTGTCCCGATAGCGTACGGTTCTTGCATTCGAGGATGAAGATGTAATCGTCCCACGGAACGACTACATCGTACTCGAACTCCTCTCCGTCCCGCTTGAACTTGAAAGCCTTTGCTGCAAAGCCTTGTTTCACGAAGAACGCTAGCGTCTCCTGCTCGAAAGCCTTTCCTTTGCGACCTAGCTGCTTGCCCTGATTTCCGATAGCGGAAAGGGTCAAACGCGCGGGATCAGAAGTCAGAATGCCGGGGCCGAAGACGAGGAGTGAACCGTCCTCCATGCGAATTAGCGGATGGTCGAAAAGATCGCGGCTGGACGCCCGAAGCGACACGAGGTCGATGAATATCTCGGCCGTCCCGTCCTTCAGGCCGACACGATCGAGGACGGCAATAAGCGTCTCGCGGGGCACGGTGGCGCAGAGGCCATTCCTCCCGGCCTGGACGTATCGTTCGTCGGAGAGGCAACGCAGCGTCGCGTAACCCCGAATCCATTCGATAAGCCTCAACCCGCAGGGACGCTCCTGATCATCGACGATCGAATAGCCGAGGATCTCACTGAGAGAGACGTCGGAATGCGCCTCCTGCGCTGAAACGAAGACGCCAGGGGGGAGGCTTAGCGGTCTCGCGATGCCCGACTCCGTCGCATCCATGTTGATCTGAAGCGCCATCTCCTGGAACGTTTGGATGAGGCGATCGTTGAGGCGATCGTTCGCGAGGTAATCGAAGAATTCGCCGTCACTGATGTGGTCGTATTCAATGGCCGTTTCGGCACCTTCGGGTGTCCACGTCGGTAGATTGCCTTTCGTGAAAACCTTGAGTTCGCCACCGAAATAGCGGCAGCGCTGCTCCATCCGTTCCCAGTGACGCCAGGAGGCGGCCAACACTTCCGTCAACCCGGCCTTATAGATCTCGTCGTCGGTGACGTCCGACAATTTCGGCAACACCAGGAACTTCTGACTATCGAACCAACGGTAGCGATGACCGAGGAGCATCAGAGTCATCGTGGTGATATCGACAATGCCCGCGAGTACGCCATCGGGCGAATAGGAAGAGCCGTCGGGCTGCCTTATCCGGAAGGACTGCAGCGTCAATTCCTTCCGTGTGCTGCTCGCGGTGCGGAAGGCTTCCATCAGCTCATGATAGGAGTATGCCGATCGCGAAAGCGCTGCCGAAGCCTGGGTGTCAGGCAGCAGCTTGGCGGCGACCGTCCCCTCCTGTGTACGTAGGATTTCGCGATAGCCGTCTTCGATTCGTTGAATAATTGCGATCTCATTGCCGAGCGGCGCCGCTGCGTCCTGGCCGTGGTGATCCCTGAGGAAATTGCCCAACTCGTCGATGAAGATGGAGCGCGCCGCTTCCCGAGCTGCGTCAGGTCGCTTGATGAGAAAATCGGTGCTGCGACGAATGTGGCCGAGGAGTTCCGAGACGACATCGTCGTCCAGATCCAACATCGATAGATGCTGTTTGAACTGGTCCCAGGCGAATGTCTTCAATGCCTGTTTTACGAGATTCTCTTTCAGCTGCCGCGGCGGATTTTGTAACGGCACGGGCTCACTCGCATTCATATCTCAACAACCGCAATGGATCGTCTAGGCCGGTTCCGATGCGAAGAGGATTGTTATTCTATCGAACCGGCATTTGGCCGCTTCGTTTGAAATGGTCGAAAACGTCGGTCTCTTCCTCTTCTGCTTGGAACCGCGGACCGTCTGCTTCGAATTGCAGCACGGTGATTTCCTGGTCATATCGGTCAGAGCGAAAGCACATCTCATGGACCGGCTCCGGAAACCAGATGCCAGCTTGTTGCGAAATGCCGCTCAGCGCGCGGTCAGAGTAATCGCGCCTTGCAGCAAAGGCTTGCGAGGGCAGCTCGTACACCGTGTTCTTCGTCCTGATGAATCGCCCCGACTTCAGCGCAGGACCACTCGGCTTCGCCCAATGCGCAAAACCCTCGTTCGAGACCACCATCATGGCCCGTGTTTCGGTGTATTCGAGCCAGCGCAGGATCGCCGCAGTCAACGACACGCCATAGCGTTTCGCGAGGCGGCTGAGCGTGTCAAAATCAGCCCGTGCCTTGGCCGGCAGCTGGCGGCGGAAATCGTGAAGCGGCATCAGCAGAGCCGCGGCAAACTCGTCGGCTTCCTGCTCGATGCCGGACCCACCGCGACGATCCACCGCGTTCTCATCGCAATAGATGCCGCCGTCGAAAGCCCCATCCTGCTCGATCAGCTGGCGATGCAGGACGTAGTGGGCGAACTCGTGTCCGACGGTAAACGAGCGACGCCCGTCCGACTGGCCGACATGGTACATGATCGCCCATTGACGCGGTCGCGCCTCGCCATAGACCAATGCGCCGACGCAGCCAGGCATCTTGCGCGCGACGACCTCGTGGATGGGGCTTTCGGGCGCGATCTGGCGAGAGTATTCCAACGCGAGTCGGAGTACGTCGACCGGCGCTCGATCAAATCGATCCGCTCCGAGCACGATGTCCAGCATCTGCGTGATGCGCGCCGCCTCCTTCAGCGGGCGAAGGCGGCCGGGTTCGCTCATTTGCGTGTTTTCGTATCCAGGATGCGGGCCATCTCGCGAATCTGCCGGCGGGTATCCTCCGGAAGACCGCTATATTGCCGGAAGAAGGCGGTATCCTCCGCCTGGCTGAGCGTCTGCTTGTCGCTTCCGATCAGATAGTCGACCGTAACCCCCAGGGCGCCCGCAATCGCGGACAGCTTTTCGGCAGAGGGCCTGGGCGGATTCTTGTTCTCCAGCTCCCAGATGTAGCTCTTCGACGAGCCGGTATCCTGCGCAAGCTGATCGAGCGTCAGACCTTTCTTTGTCCGTAAGTCCTTGATCCGCTCACCAAATTTCATAACCAGTCCTTCCGCTCGGTTCGGCCCAAGCCCTGTTCGGAGTAGCTATATCCTATGTCCCTTGACAGACGCATTCAAGCTCCCCATCTTGTTCGGAGTAGACATATTCCGATTCATATCATCCCGAACATCGCGCGGGCGGTGACGAGATGCACAGATGCAGCCCAGCCCGCCGCGGAGATCGATGTGAACATCCAGCTTGCGCCGACCGGCCTCAATCCCTTCGACGACCCTCTCGACCGTATCCTCGCCGAAATCGCGCTCAGCGTTCAGCTGCCGCCCTCGCTGCATGACAAGGCGAAGTCACGCTACGAGGCGGTGCGACGCCATCTCGAGGCCACGGCCGCCTTCTTCGACCAGATCGAGCACTTCTATCCGCAGGGCTCCATGGCGATCGACGCCACGATTTCGACGCGCGGCACTGATGACGAATACGATCTCGACATCGTCTCACAGCTCGGCGGCCGCTTTCGCGGCATGCCGCCCCTCGAAATCCTGACCGAGCTCGAATCCGCGCTCAGTGACTACCCCGTGCAGCGGGTATTGCGGCAGACGCGCTGCGTCACCCTGTTCTACGCCGACAAGATGCATCTCGATGTCACGCCATCGCTGCGCGCCTACGGCACGCTTGATCGCGAAGGCTTGATCACCCACGCCAAAGGTCCGCGCCGCTCCGAAGACGATCGCTTCGTCGACATGAACGCCTACGGCTTCGCACAGTGGTATGCGAGCCGGACGCCGCTGGAAGTCCGCATGGCGAAGGAGTTCCACCGGCGGTGGCTCGACCATGCGGGCCTTGCGACGCGCGCCGACGCCGACGTCGACGATGTGCCCGATCAGTGCGACTTCATCGTCAAGAATACGGCGACGCTCGCGCTCCAGCTCCTCAAGCGCTACCGCAATATCCGCTACGCCAGCTACAGCGGACGCATCCCGCCGTCGGTGATGCTCTCTTACTATGCCGGGCTCGCCGCGCATCCGAACACGTCGCTCAGCGCCATGCTCGTTCGCCTCGCAAGCTGGATCGTCCGCGACATCGAGCAGGCCTCGCTCTACGGGCGCCTCCTGCATGTCGCCAATCCGGTCTGCAAGGCCGATGTCTTTACCGACCGTTGGCCTGAATCCGTTGCTCAGCAGAATGAATTCGCCGAGTATCTGCGTGAGCTCGTGCGTTCGCTGGAGGCGATGCGCAAGGGCGAGATGTTCCCCAACACGATGATGGACGTCTTGCGCGGGAATTTCGGCGACCGCGTCGTGACCCGGGCCGCCGATCAGATCGCGACCGAAGTTGGTGGCGGCATCCAGCAGTCGCGTCAGCTCTACACTCGGCGGGGCGGCGTGCTGTTGCCCTCCGCCGCCGCAGTCGCTGCGCCGATGATCAATCCGGCAGTCGCGACAGCGCGGCCGCACACTTTCTTCGGGCAGAAGATCTGACGATGGCGGCGATCCTCTCCATCGACGAGCAGATCGCCTCCATGAAAGCGGCCTGGCCGCAGTTCGCTGCGCGCGGTGTCGACCGTCGCGCCCAGTCCGCCCGGTGGGTAGGAAGCGTAAGGCCGCAATATGCGAGTTACTCTCTGGAGATACGATACGAGCTCGGATCCTTTCCCGAAGTGCGGGTGCTCTCGCCCGTGCTGATCCGTTTACCCGGGAACGTGGAGGGGCAGCTACCTCATGGCCCCTGAACATTAAAGGGGCACAGATATACGGCAGGCGGATCATGGGTTGAACGGGATGGCTCGGAACCCGTTTTTGTCGAGAGCCGGCTTTTCTTCCCAGAGGTAATCGCCGGTCAGGTTCACATGCTCCCATGTGAGAGGCGACAGGCTGGACAGCAGATGATCCGGGATAGCCTGTCCTGCACTGCGCAGGGCATCGATGACGCGGCCGATATAGATTGTGTTCCAGTGAATGATGGCGGTGACAACCAGATTGAGAGCGGATGCCCGGATCGACAGGTTTTCCTGACTGCGATCGCGGAAACGGCCGAGACGATGAAGATTGACTGCCCGAACAAGGCTGTTCCGGCTTTCGCCCTTGTTCAATTCAGCGGTAGTTGTCTTTCGCAATTGCTCGTCGTTGATCCAGTCGAGGGTGAAGAGGGTTCGTTCAATCCGTCCCATCTGGCGCAACGCCTGGGCAAGACCGCTTTGCCTCGTTGTCGCCGACAATCGCTTCAGCATGAGCGAGGCGCTGACGGTGCGCGTGCGTAGCGAGGTCATCAGGCGCAAGATATCATCCCAATGCGTCCGGATCAGATCGGCGTCAATCCGGTCACCCATGACATTCTGAAGAATTCCGTATTGTTTGGCCAGTCCGAAGGCGTAGAGGCATCGCCCGTCGAGATCGGGGATGCGCGGCACGAATGCGAAGCCGAGCGCATGACAGAGGGCGAATACAAGATCGCTGACGCCGCCGCCATCGACGTGGTGTCGGACAATATTAAGGCCAGCGTCGGTTTCCAGCAATGCGTCAAGCACGTGAACGGCTTCACTTGCCGTTGCGGCGATGATTTTGGTATGAAAGGGCGCGTAGCGACCAGAGATTGCGGTGTAGAGCTTGATAATCGGGTTGTTTCCATACCTGCCATTGACGCCGCCTGCGACTTCGCCGCCGTCGCCAAGATGGATATGTTGTCCGTCCGACGAGGAAACAGCGTGCGAGCCGAACACTGTTGAGAACGGGGCAGAGTGTTGAGCCTCAACCAGTTTGGCGAGCGCCAGAGCGAATGTCTCCTCGCGAAAATGCCAGATTGCCATCTGCTGTAGCTGGCGGCGCGTGATGCCGGGACAGGCATGCGCCATCTTCGAGAAGCCGAGATTTGTGGCTTCGGCGATCAGCGCCGCATAGAACACCCGCAGATCGGAAGGTGACCGACCGGTCTGGAGGTGCTCGAATAACGAACTGAAGCCGGTCATCCGGTCGATATCGGCCACAAGGTCCGTCAACCGGATTGGCGGCATGGCTGTCGCCACCCGCCTTGCGAACGCGATTGCGGCTTCGGTTTCCGTGCTTCTGACCGCTGGGACCCGCAATCCTTTTGCGCCGATGCGGGTATCGCCTCGACTAGTTTCCAGGCGACGTGTCGCCTCACGCAGCTTTTGATCCAGAGCGTCGGCCTTCTGGGCGAGATAGGTCTCGACATCGATCGGAATCGCGACCGGAATGCGGGCCTCGGCTTTGATGACGGCAAACGTCTGGTGCGAGATCATGTACTCGTCGAGTGCGCGGTAGGCGCGGGAACCCCTGATCCATATGTCGCCGGCGGCAATCCTGTTTTTCAGCTCGACGATGAGAAAGAGTTCCAGCATCTTCCGGTCGATCACGTCATCAGCGCCGACGATTTCCTTGCGCCATCGCGCATTCGCCAGCAGCAACGCCTTGCGGATCCAGGGCCGATCGTTTGATCTGGCCCCTTTCCTCCAGGCAGTTTCCATCTGCACAATAGCTTCAATGATATGTACGTTTCGGCGGTTTCCTTCAAAGGTGAACGAGGCCAGAAATGCAGCCGCGAACCGCCGGATGCGAGCATATTGAGCCGGCAGGTAGGTGATCAAATCATCCTCGCTGCGAGGCCTTCTCACTGCCTTCGCCGAAGCTGTTGCCTGAATGAGCTCTTCCCAGCTCGCGACAGTGGTCACCGCCTCATCAAGAGAAAGCCCAGCTTCGCGTTGGGCGGTTATGGCTTCGCCAAAATTGACGAAGAAATCGAGTGCGGATGTCGCCGACGATGCGGTTTCGAGGAGTTGCTTGTCACGGGCTGCCTCTGCCTGCCGAAAACTCTTGCCAATCAACGTCTCGAACATGCTGATCGCCGCGTCGGTGAGTGCTATTTCCATTTCCAGAAAAAACGCGGCCAATGTCGCGTGACGGCGGCCTGGCCGCATCTGCTCAAAATTCTGGGCAGTCAGACGACGACCTTCCTGTGCCATCCGACGAACACGGTGAGCCGGGATCGCTTGAAGCACATCATTGGGGACACCGACATGACGCACGGCCTCCAGTCGATCTATCAATCCCCGCATGGCCGTTGCCCCGGCTTTACCGGGAGGTTCTCGCAACCAGGATATGCCGCTCTGTTTTGCGCGTCGTCCCGCGCCGAGCAATGTTTCCATCCGAAGAACAAGGTCCGGCGTCAATCTTCCGGCGACATCGGTATACAGCGCCTCCTCGGCTTCAGTGCAAGCCTGCCCCGCCAACCGTTCGAGCACGGTAATGCCGGGAATAATGATGCGCCTCCGCCGCATCTCGTCAGCCAGTGTTGCAACGACAAATTTGTCTTTCGTCGAAGCGATCGCAATGCCGCGTGCAAATGCAAGCAGATCGGCGCGCAACGGGTGTGACAGTTCAGTGAAGCCATAGTGCTGGCGCAGGATGGCGAGCTGCTCATAGCGGGTTGGTGCTCTCCGTGCAAAAGTGGAAAGTGCCTCTGGCTCGATCCCGAGTTGTTCGGCCAGAAACGACAGCGCCACAGAAGGGATGACTTCCCCCCGCTGAATCAGGCGGCCGGGATAACGAAGAGCAGAGAGCTGAAGCGCTAATCCCAACCGAGTGTCATCATGGCGTCGAGTTTCGATAAGATGGCGATCATCGTCATCGAGGCACCAATGCCGGATCAGAGTGTCGTCATCAATGGGAAGAGCAAGGAAATTCTGCCGTTCGGCATCCGTCAAAATCATCCGGCGGGGCATGGGTACTCCGTTCGTCACAAAAAGATCGGAGATAACCGTTCATGGAGCTTACATTGCAAGACGGGTTATGTGACAATCTACAGACTTTGGCGCGACCAAATGAAGAATGTCACACAAACGGACGTATAAATGACATTGTTGATCGGATACGCACGGGTCTCGAAAGCTGATGGCAGTCAAGCCCACGACCTGCAGCGCGACGCCCTGATCAGGGCCGGCGTTCTGCCTGACCATATCTATGAGGATGCAGCCTCGGGCCGCCGCGACGACCGACCCGGTCTTGAGGCATGCCTGAAGGCGCTGCGTGTTGGCGACACACTCGTGGTTTGGAAACTGGATCGGCTCGGCCGTGATCTACGTCATCTGGTCAACCTGGTCGGCGATCTAACCAAACGCGCCATTGGTCTGAAGATATTGGCTGGCGAAGGCGCATCGATCGACACCACCACTACCAACGGCCGACTGGTATTCGCCATCTTCGCCGGGCTGGCTGAGTTCGAACGTGAGTTGATCGTCGAACGGACTAAGGCAGGCCTGGCGTCAGCCCGCGCCCGAGGGCGCAACGGCGGCCGCCCCTTCAAGATGACGCCAGCCAAGCTGCGGCTTGCCGCCGCATCCATGGGACAACCGGCAACCAAGGTGCGCGATCTCTGTGCCGAACTCGGAATTACCCGGCAGACGCTCTACCGGTTTGTCGGGCCAGAAGGCGAGTTGAGAGCCGATGGTGAAAAGCTGCTCAGTCGTCGCAAGCGCGAAACCTGAAGTATGCGAGGGGGACAGCTTCGTGCCTTCTCCGGCCGCTCCCGGACCCCTTTCGGACCTTGGTTCGAGAAAGTTGTACGGCAAGCCATGAGCCACTGCGGCCTTTTCCGGCAGAGGGCAGGAACGTCGCGGTGGAGTGGAATTCTGCGCTTTCGATTGGTTGCCGAGGGCGGCTTGGTTGCCACTTTGCGGACATTCGCCACAGGAGAAGCTAGCCAGATCGACTAAGAAACACGAACCCATGACATGGGTTGATGGAGCTGGGCCGCCTTCAGCTGACCGCAGAGCGCATGCGAAAACAGATCGCCTGTACCCACGCTCTTTGACGTCGCATTTAAGCTCCTCACTCAATCATCGAACCGGTTGAGCGACCGCTTAGACCGTGCGAAATACGCGTTCATGACCAACAAAACGCGCATGTAGCCGATTCGAGAGGCGCTGACGTCAGCGAGCGGATACCGTCTCATTGCAGTGAGCGTTCAATAGATGCTGGGCGAAGGCCGGTATAGGCATGCCCGAAATGCCGGTGCGCCAAGCGACAAACAGGTCCTTTCGTAGCGGCGGGTCAGGGAAGGGTAAGGCACGCAGGCTTCCGGCCCGCACCTCGTCCGATACGGCTGACGCCAGAACTAGAGAGATGCCAACTCCAGCCTTTACCGCCTGCTTGACAGCCTCGGTGCTACCCAACTGTAGGGAAACCCGCGGCATTTGAGCGTGATCGCCGAAATATTTCGCAAGCATCCGCCCGGTCCCGGTGCCAGGTTCGCCGCCGAGAAGCTCAAATGCGGATAACTGAACCGGATCAATGTGGTCTTGAGACGCCAATGGATGATCGGGCGGAACGATGACGACGACGGGCTCGCTTCTCCAGCGCTCGACTTGGCAGCCGTCGCGGTTGTCCCACCATTCCAACACGGCCACATCTATTTCGACATTCTCCAGTTTCTCGACGATGGACGGATTGCGGTCAATCACCATATCAAAAGCCGCTGGATCGCGGCCTTCCAGATATGACCGGACATAGGGCTGCAGCAGATAGATTCCGATATTGGAACTGGCACCGATCCGCGTGCGCTCCCCAGAGACCGCGGCGAGTGCACGCTCGTTAACCCTAAGGATGCTCTGGGCATAAGGCAGAAAGTTCATCGCTTCCCGCGTCGGCTCGCACCCCGTTCGGGAGCGATGGAATAGCAGGACACCCAGCTGCTCCTCAAGCTTCTGGATATGTGATGAGGCCGTCGGCTGAGCGATCCGAAGATATTCTGCGGACGCTTGAAAGCTCTTATGCTTCGCCAGGGCCAGAAATGTCCGCACCCATACTAGATTCAGCATTGCCGATCTAAGCCACTTGTCTCGGATTGTTGACGGCATCCATTGGCGGCTTACCCGAAAGGGCCTGCAGGATATTTTCTGCAGCGCGCAGTTCGATTGCCAAGCGAACTTTCTTAACAGCAGAGCCAATATGCGGGCTGAACATCGTGTTTGGGTGACCCAGCAAGCCCGGAGCGATCTCCCGCGGTCTGTCTTCGCGAGCCCAATCCTCCAGCTCGAACACGTCGGCGGCATACCCGCCGAGCTGACCGCTGGTGAGCGCAGTTAGAACAGCAGCTTCGCTCACGACAGAGCCGCGGCATGGATTCACGAGGTATGCGCCTGGTTTCATCAGGGCGAGCGTCCTGTCGTTGATCAGATGGATGGTGTCTGGGGCCAGCGCCAGGGCCAGGATGACGATATCGGATTCGGATAATACCTCCTCCAGGCTGCGCCGAGCAACACTAGGTCGAGCTTCGCCGCCGGGTGCTGGGATCGGCACCCGGTCGTTGTATAGCAGCGTTGCGCCCCAGCCATTCAGCCGTTCGGCGATGGCTTGCCCAATCGCCCCCATTCCGAGAATACCAATGGCGGACCCCGCGATGCCCAGGCCGAAAAACTCCGGCCGCCAACCGGCGAATTTGCCGCAGCGGACCCTGGCATCGGCCTGGATCATCTTGCGGGTGAGGCCGATGGTAAGGCCGATGGCCAACTCAGCCGTCGGCACGGTCAGGAGGTCAGGCACGATGCTCAGCCAGATGCCCCGGGCCGTACAGGCCGCGACATCGAAGTTATCGTAGCCCTTCAAGGCCGCGCCGATGACCTTCATCTGCGGGCAAGCTGCCAGGAAATCGGCGTCGACCCAGTCCGGCATGAAGGCCATCATTGCATCCGCCGTGCCGACACGGCGGCGAATCTCTTCGCGGGGCAGGGTTTCCATAGTTTGATTGGGAGTGACTTCACAATGGTCACAGAGGAGATCCAAGGTTTCCTGATGCACTTTGTGGGTGATGACGACGCGCGGTTTCACGATGGCCGGTCCTTACTTGAATTTCTTCCGCAAATAGCCGCTCAGGCCATCGACGATTGTCACCATTATCAGGATGACGAGTAAAATGGCGCTGACTTCTTGATACAACATGATTCGAAGCGATCCCATCAGCTCAAACCCAATACCGCCTGCGCCAACCATTCCCATTATCGTGGATGCGCGGAAGTTATATTCCCAGCGATAGACGGATACGTCTGCGAACTGCGATGACACTTGTGGCAGGACGGCGTGGAACAACACTTGAACCGGAGTTGCACCTGCGGCGCGCGCAGCCTCTATGGGGGCCTCATCGACATGCTCAATTGCTTCCGCAAAAAACTTGCCGACCATACCGACCGAATGCAGGCCTAATGCCAGAACGCCGGGTAAAGCACCAAAGCCTACGGCAGCAACGAAAATGATGCCCATAATCAGCTCCGGGACCGAGCGAAGAGCGTTTAGCAGGGTACGGGCGACATGAAATACGATCGTGTGCGGCGACGTGTTCCGGGCAGCAAGAAAAGCCAGCGGAAATGACAGAAGCACCGCTATTGCCGTTCCGGCAATACTCATTGCCAAGGTGTCCACCAGCGGCTTGAGCCACGCGCGCGCATTGGTGAAATCCGGCGGCATCGCCTCGCGGGCCAGCGTTAAGATGGCCGGAACCCCGTTTGCCAGGGTCCCGAAATCCAGAAGACCAACATACCAGAATGCAACCAGCACAATAGCGAGTACCGCAGCAACCTGGGCAGACTGCCGGATCCACGCCCGACTGTACTGATCGAGATAATGGTTTGTTGTGTTGATTGTGGTTGCGCCGAGCGTCGTCATCACGTCCTCACATCGCTCCGAAGTCGATTCCAAGCAACTTTCCCATATCGCGGATCACGTCGTAATCATTGTCCGTGATCGGGGCGAAACCGTCCGCCTTGAAGTTCTTCAGAACTGCGGGGTCCTTCAGGTTCACGAAAGTGGTGCGGATCTTGTCCTTCAGCTCCGGCTTCAGGTCGGAGCGCATCGTCCACGGGTATTGGGGATATTCCTTGCTGTAGGCGATGACCTTGACCTTGCCTGCGTCGACGAGCTTTCTCTCAAGAAGAGTTTTCCAGATCACCTCGGAAAGGCCCCCGACTTCCGCATTGCCGTTGGCGACATTCACCGCAACCGCATCGTGGCTGCCGACGAAGTGCTGCTGGTAATCGCGATCATTCACGACACCGGCTTCCGCCATCAACGTCTTCGGAATCAGATGGCTGGAGGTGGAAGCGCGATCGCCGAAAGCGACCTTCTTGCCCTTGATGTCGCTGAGCGAATTCACATTGGCATTCGCGTTGGCAATGACGACAGAGCGGTAAGTCGGCTTGCCGTCGCTGACCATTGCCGCAAACGGCTCGATATCGGCTTTGCCCTTGGCAAGCACGTACGAGAGCGGACCGAAATAGGCTATGTCGATCCGGCCGAAACGCATTGCCTCGATCATCGACGAGTAGTCTGTTGTCACAACCAGATCGACCTTCTTGCCCAGTTCCTTCTCGAGGTAGTCCTTGAGCGGTTGATTGCGCTTGATCAACTCGGACGCATTCTCATCCGGTAACAGTGCGACCTTTAAAGTCTCTGGATTCGGATTGGCGGCGTGGGCTGGCGCTGCCAGCCCCATGGCAAGGGCGGCAGCAATGGCAAATTTCAGCAGGCGGTTCATAGGGACATCTCCATCTCAGGCGTAAACGGTGGCTGGGCGTAGGCGGGGTTACTCGTCCGGCTGGGTGCGATTGGCTCACGGCGGTGCCCGGCGTATATCGCGGCGAAATTGTCGTCATTGAGCTCATCAGGAGCGCCGTCAAACACAACATGTGCACCGGCAAGGCCAATGATCCGGTCTGCAAAGCGCTGCGCGTATTCCAGCTGGTGCAGCGACACGATGGCGGTGATGCCGTCTTCTTTGCACACCTGGCGAAGCAGTTCGAGGATCTTCTCCGAGGTGGCGGGATCGAGGCTGGCGACAGGCTCGTCGGCCAGAATGATGTTGGGCTGCTGCGCCAGCGCGCGGGCAATCCCGACACGCTGCTTCTGGCCGCCAGAGAGCTGATCGACACGCGTCATGGATTTGTCGGCCAGACCGACGCGCTCGAGGCAGTGGAGAGCCAGTTCCAGGTCCGCGCGGGGCAGCGGGAAGAAACTGCGCAAGGTATTGTGATAGCCGAGTCGGCCGGTGAGGACGTTGGCGAGGGCCGTATGTCGCTCGATCAGCTGATGGTGCTGGAAAATGAGTGCCGTTCGGCGCCGGTGCTGGCGGAGTGCGCCGGTCGGGCCAAGGACACCGAAATCCGATGAGACAATCTCGCCGGAGGTAGGTTTAACAAGGAGGTTCAGGGAGCGCAAAAGTGTCGATTTCCCCGCACCCGACAGGCCGAGTAAAACGGAGAACTCGCGCTGGAAGAAATCGAGGGTGGTCGATCTGAGCGCCACCACTCCGCCTGAATAGGTCACACCGACATTTCTGAGCCGCAACACGTATTTGCGGTCGGTCTCGGCATCGCTGGGCTTCATGGATCACCATCTGTAATGTGAATGACGCAGAGATTGCGTTTCGCAATACAGTAGGGCTCGTGGATGACACTTCGATGTCAAGGTCGCGAAGGTTTTGTGACTCTATCCGTCAGTGAAGTGACCCTTCGCCGCGTGCAAGGCGGACGATGCTGCATTGCGGCAAGGTTGTTACATCCGCAAATGTCTCATTTCCGCGTTCAAACCTAGGTGCTTGTGTTGTGAATGGCGTCTCGTTCCGATGGGCGAGACGAACGGCAAAGTTCCACCCTTCTACGACCTTCGACTGTGGCGCGGAAGCCCGTCGCTGTTCGTGATCTGAACTTTCTACCGTATATCTGTGCCCCTTTAATGTTCAGGGGCCCTCATGTCTATCCGCCGGCCGAGGATCCCACGCTCTGTCTGTTCGATCCTCGCGACCATGAATGGACAGCGGCAATGACTATTGCCAGCACGACCGTCCCTTGGGCGCTCGACTGGCTCGCCTGTTACGAACTTTGGCTGATGACAGGGCGCTGGACCGGCGGCGGACGCCACGCCGGATCGCAATCCGCCGAGGCAACGGAGACCACGCAATGAACTACATTCCGCCGCGACGGTCGGACGGCACCATTCAGCACACGCGCCTGAAGCAGCCATGGGCGCAAGGCCGCCCTTTCCGCATCCTGTCGATCGATGGCGGCGGCATTCGCGGCGTCTTTCCTGCGGCCGTCCTCGCCGAACTCGAAAGCCGCTTCCTGGGCGGCGGCTCCATCGCCAATCACTTCGACATGATCGCAGGCACGTCAACGGGCGGAATCATCGCTCTCGCTCTCGCTCACGGCATGACGGCCCGACAAGCGCTGAACATCTATCTTGAGCGCGGCGAGCGCATCTTTCCGCCCGCGGCTGGGCTCGGCAGGGTCTCAAGGGTGCTGCGCTGGCTGGTCAAGCCGAAGCACGACCAGGCTGCTCTCAAGGACGAGTTGCTGCGGATCTTCGGCGACAAGGTGCTGGACGATGCCGTCACCCGACTGGTGATCCCGAGCTTTGAGGGACGCCACGGCGAGCCCTTCCTCTACAAGACGCCGCACCACCCGGACTATCAGAAGGACCGCCACAAGAAGTTCGTGCATGTCGCGCTCCACACGACCGCTGCGCCGTCCTACTATCCTGGCGTTGAGGACGACGGTTACGTCATGATCGACGGCGGCATCTGGGCCAACAATCCGGTCATGAACGCGCTCGTCGACGCGCTTGCCTGCTTCGACATCGCGCGCGAGGACGTGCGTATCCTCAGCCTGGGAATGGGCGAAGCCACCTTCACCATCGATGAGCGAGCGCGCAACGGCGGCATTAAAGATTGGGCGTTCTTGCGCACCTTCAATGCGGCCTCGCGAGCGCAGTCACGCAATGCCCTCGGTCAGGCCTATCTGTTGGTCGGCAAGAACAACGTCACACGCATCGATGTGCCGGAAAGCGACACTCCGATCGCGATGGACGACGTGCAGCGCTCAATGCGCGAGCTGCCGATGGTAGCGCGCAGCCTCGTCGAAGGCGCCGGGCATCACATCGAGCGAGTGTTCCTCGACGGCGCTGTCGAGAAATTCATCCGTTGCCCGGCAGCATAGGACTTTAACCGCGCCGCGGACTGGTCTGATGTCACGCCCAGCCCGTGTCCTCACCTAGAAACGCCCATAATTTTCGCTGATCCGAAATAGCCATCACATAGTTGGCGAAGACCCGGTTCTCATCGATCGAACGGTTAATGAGACGAGCCATTGTCGCAAGATTCGTAAGCTGCCGCCCGTTGAGACTTTGTCGAGCATCAATGAGATGCTCCTTGTCCTGTTCAATTGCAAACGCGCATAGTTTGCCTAGCAGTCCGACGATCGGGTCCGAGATTTGAATGCCGATCTCGTCATGCGACGCGACGAAGCGAAAATGTTGAAGCTGGCTCGCGCCATCCATAAAGCGCCATGTCGCTAGCTCCCGGCTCACGACGTCTTCAACATCGAGAATATGATGGGCATGCTTCAGTATGCAGAGCCGCGCCGCATAAAAATGCCTGTAATGCGCGATGAGCAGCCGCGGCTCTTCTCCGTTGAGGAACGGTAGTGCTTCAAGCTTCTTGCCAAGGTGGAGCAGGCCGATAAGCATCCGGAAGTGAAAATCGGGCAGCAGCCTTTGTCGGGGCTCGAAGAGCCCGATGAGGGCGTCAAGAAAGCGAGTCCGGTTGGCGGCGCCGACATTCGGATAGTCGCAACTCCTAAATAGGGTGATGACCGAGGAGAGGTTCGCACGTGTCAGCGTGTTCAGAGCGTCCTTCAGCTCCCAGGCCATTGCCGTGAGTTGAAATTGACCGGCTTCGGCAACGATGGAATCCACGATATCCACGATCGACCAGTAGATCGGATCGAGAGCTTGATAATGCAGGAACAAGCGTTCCTGTTCGAGCCACTTCAGGAAGACCCCAACCTTCGCGCTATCGAGCAGTTTCAGGATATCGCCTTTCCCCAAATGCACGAGCTTGAGTTCACGCACGCTGGGTTGAAGCCGAAGTGACTCACGCAGCGCTAGAAAGGGTAGCTCGCGAGGTGGCCCGCTATGGGCAATTCCGCCCAAAACGAAACACTTCGCCTCGGGAGCGTTAAGTCCATCCTCGGTGATGCGTACGAGACGGTAATTGTTCGTCTCGTCATAGTAGAGCGTGTACGCTCCATCCGCTCGGTTGAGACCATGCAGCCTGATTTCATGGTCGCGCATCTGATTGACGTCGATATCCATGCTGGCCTCTACCGCGCAGTCAACAGCCGACAGGCAAGCTGGCGCTCGCCCCATCGCGTGGAGAAGGTATCCGAGACCTCAAACCAACTTCCGTCATTGCCGCTGCCATGGTTGGCGCCCATGCAGGAACACTCGCATTCGTGGCCGCGTGCCTCCTGGCATGCCCTCGCGCAGATTTCCTGCTCGCGATAGGGCTGGATAATGTAGACCTTGCCGTAGCGGAGCAGCGCTCGATCGACAAAGTCGTTGAACCAGGATTTCGGAAGCTCCCAATAGGACTCGGTCCCCCCGATCCATTCAGGCGCCACTCGTCGGCTGTTCTGAAGCCATTGCCGGTTGTCGTCGACAAACGGCAGTCGCACCCGAAGCCTCTCACCACGTCCCGTACGACGCAGTACGACGGGGATCTGCTTCTGCTTCCACACGTAGTTAAGAGTCAGCCGATCCATGGACGTCTTACCGTTCAAACGGGCTTTGATGTGTTCGATTGAGGGACAACCTTACCGGCAGCGAAATTCGCCCACTCGCGCTCGCGGGAAACCGCTAAAGTCCTCTCGTGCTCATAATATCGGCGAGCATCTGGCCGATATCGCCGGCGCGCGTGGCAAGTCTTCCGTCAACAAGATGCGCGTGCCCATGATCTTCTTCATAGCGATAGCTCGATTCAAATTCCTGAAAGGACTCGCCGGTTAGAGAAATGCCTGCCACGATCATGCGCTCATAGGCAGAGACCACAAAGTTGAAAAGCGCCGGGTTGATGTTCACGACTGAGCCGTACCAGTGAAACATGGCGCCGCATGCCTGCCGGGCTTCCTCCTTGTGCCGTCCCCTTGTTTCGTTGATCGCGCTCTCAACGATATCGGCGGGAACGAGGCATAGGACCATCAAATCAGTGATGATCGGATAATCCCCCAAGGGGATAATCCTGACGACATGTCGCATCTCTTGATGATGATGAAAGAAATTCCTCAGGCATTTCAGTGCCGAAAATTCCTGCAAATCGAAGAAATCGACTCCGCGACCGATTTTGAGCCGGTCGTTAAGGCTGTGCGCCGCCTCAAGAAACGAAAATAGCGTGTCGCGATCAGGGGCAACACAATGGGAGCGATACAATCGAAAGAGTCGCTCGGCGGCATCGAAAGAGCTCGCTGGGTCACTCTGTTTGCTCATATTTCTTCTTCTCGTTATGAATCGGATCGGGATTCTAGCCGCCTGCTGCCTTCGGAGACAAAATCTAGGCGGCAAGACGTTTCTCTCCCGGCTGATCCGTTGTGTCTTGGTCTCCGACGGCGTTCTGCAGGAAGCGTGCGAGCGCCGCTTTGCGCGAACCCCGATCGAGGGCGTAAGCAGTTTGTTTGAACTCGATTCCGTCGAGCAGCCCCTGAATATAGCCTGACATGGTATCGGCAGCCATGATGAGGGCGGTATCGAGCGTGTGAATATATTTGCTCGTCACCGAGCCCTTCGAGTGGCCGACAAGCGCGGCGATCGTCACTTCGGTAAAACCGAGATCGTTGCCGATGCTGGCGAAGCTGTGCCGCAAGACGTGCGGCGTGACATCGGACAGAGGCGACTTCTTGAAGATCTGCTCCCAATGGTTCGGGAAGCTGCCGAAGGCGTTGTCCTCATCCTGGCCGGGGAAGACATAGGTGCCCGTCGCGCCCTTGCGGCGTTCCTCTAGATACTCGACCACCGGCAAGCCTACCGGGCGGACGGACACGCCTTCCTTACTGTTCTCCAGGCGCAGGCAGCTTCCGTCCGTATCTGTCTCGCTCCACATGAGGCCAATGATCTCGCTGCGGCGACAGCCCGTGAGCGCGATCTGTCGGATGATGTCGACGGTCATGGCGTACTTCTCGATCGCCGCCGCCTCGCGCATCATCTGGCCGAGCGTGCGATATTCCGCCTCTGTAAGCCGGCGGTTCCGGACATTGTCCTTGGGCTTCTTGATGCCGTGCGCCGGATTGTGCTCGATGATCCCAGACTCGACGGCGTAGGTGAGGATGCCACCTAATAGACCAACCGTGCGCGTCGCCGTACCGGCACCTCCCCGCACGATCGCCTTGCCGCGCAACTTCTTCGTTTTGACGGACACTCGCGTCTTGCCCGCCATGATATCCTTCAGCACTTTGTTGATGTCGGCCTTGGTCAGGTCCTTCACGCGGCGCGCGCCTATCAACGGAATGATATGGCGTTCGATGCGGCCGGTATCGGTGACAATGGTCGTCGTCTTCTTCGGGCGGCCGCCTTTGCCGAGGATGAGACCGGCTTTCAGATCGTTTAGGTAGAGCGCGCACAGCTCTTTAACCGTGACGGCTTTGTGGTCGAGCTGACGCTCCTCGGCCGGATTGTCGCCACCGGCGACGCGACCGAGTTGAACCTTCGCTTCCTGCCGGGCCGTCTCCGGCGTCCAGATGCCATGTAGGCCGATGGTGTAGCGTCGAGTTCGACCGGCCGAGCGATATTGGATAAGGTAGCTCCGCTTGCCGGACGCGAAGACGCGGAGACCGAAGCCGGGCAATTCGTCGTCCCAGATGAAATAGTCCTTGTCGCGAATCTCGACGGCATCCACGACTCGCTTAGTTAGCTTTGCCATATGGCCTCTCCTTCACTGAAGAGGGCTGCTTCCGCGGAAGCACCACGGAAGCAGCAAGACGGAAATCGGAGCGAAAGTTCGGATATGGGTTTCGGCGGAAAAAACAGAATTGTCCATATAGATCATAAGGTTGGCGTAGCATGGCGTGCCCTATCGTGCATTTAGGATGGGCAGCCTAAAAAACTCCGAAGGCAAAGGTCACACGTTCGAATCGTGTCGGGTGCGCCAGCAGCGCCGCTCCACCATGCTCTTTTTCCCCACCGAGATCGATCCATGGCCAACCACTTGAACGCATTCACGCGGTGCAAAACTGCAATTTTTGCAAGGTCGGTGATCGGATATCTCTGAAGGGCCTAAAGTGCGAAAGAGTTGTGACAATTGCGAGCTCCCCACGTTTGCACTCGCTGCGGCACAACAGTTTGATCTTCGCCATCTGAACCTCCCCAGTTTCAGATTTGTCGAATTCGCTAACGGGAAATCATTTGCTTGGCCAGTGAGCAAGCATTGGTAGCTCCGGCACGGTTCATTGTACTGCCTGCGCCTCCGGGAACTTCCATTTGGCGCTCAAGATTTCGGCTCGCGGACGATAGAGGCGCACCATGTAGTTCCAACCCTTCACGATCGGCAGACAGTTAGGGATTTTTCCGTCGCATCCGCCGAACTGGACGGAGACCGAACCATCAGCGCTCTTCTTCGCGGTGATGTTGTTGAGCGAATAAGCGTCGTATGGGTTTTTCTGAAATCGGCCCTCTGAGTCGTAAACGGTGATCGACCAAAAGCCGTCGACCGGGACGTTCGTTACGTTCAAACGGTACTTGGTATTGCCGTCGTTCTTCGCCGGAAAGACGTTGAGGTACTTGGCTTCCTTGTCGGGATTTCCGCCCCATGCCGATGCACTCAAAATGAGACGGCGCACCGGATCGACCTGCTCCCTCGTGCCAAAGCCTCTGTTGGAATCGGGAAGGGTCGACGCCAGCACCAGCAGTGCGTCCTTTACTTTCTTATGGCTGACGGGATCCCAGTTCGGGATTTCGAGCTTCCCGGCATTTCTCTGCTTGATCTTGACAGCGTCCTGCAAAGCGTTGGCCTGCTGGACATCCTTCGGGTCGGCAGGATCGACCAGCGTTCGCAGCGCCAGCATCAAGTAGCGCGTGCCGATCTTTTGTCTCGTGAACGTGTGGCTGCCGGCGCCGTAATATACAGCAGGCGTGTACTGGTCCTCATCGAGCACGATCAGGGACATGAAGCGTTTGCCAGCATCGGGTAGTGTGATCGTCACAGGCCCCGCATCGAGGTCAAACACCGCTGCCGAATACAGCGTGTCGCGGTTCGCGCGGATGACGATTTGATTGTCGACCGGCTCAAGTTCGCGGCGGTGGAGGAACCTGCCGATGCTTCCGGCGCTTTTGACGACACTAGAAAAATAAGTGTCGCTCTCGGCGCGCGTGAAGTTATCGGCGGAGACCGGCATTGTGTTGCCGGACGACTGCGCCTGCGCGGATGTCGCCAGCCAAATCGAAGCAAATGCCGCGAGAGCAATCTTCTTCATGGATGCCTCCTTAGTCCACCTTTGTCATTGGCGAAGGCGTCCACTCACCTCGCTTGACGAGGTCTTTGGGTACGTAGGTTCGGAACGTCAGCGAGAACGGCTTACTTTCGGGCGACGGCAGCCAATTCGATTCAGCCACACCCGCGACCGGCTTCGGGCCAACAGCGATTTTCAGCGAGCCGTCTGCCCCCTTCGCAAGCGGCGAGAAATTGTTGAGGTGAAATCTGTTGAGCGGATTAGGGACGACGCGGTAGTCCGGCACGCCGACGAGAATGACAGACCAGAAGGCTTCACTGACACTTTCCGGCAGCCTGTCGGCAGGAAAATGGATGACATAGCTGTTAGAGCCATTCAATGTCTGCTCGTTGGTGTCGCGTGTGGCGACGAAATAGATCACCTCGTCGATCGTGTTGGCCCAGATGCCGGCATAGTTGGCGACCGTGCGAAGCCGGTAATCGGCGCCGTAGTTGCCGACCGCGCTACCACCGACCCAATGATTGCGATAGGGCGCGCTTTTGGTAAAGGTGTACTCGATGAATTCCGGGACGATCTTGCGGATTTGCGCATCGACAGCGGCCCGCGCCTGTTGGCCTGACGCAACGTAGGCTGCGACGGCTCGAACTTTCTGCTGCATCGGAGCGGCATTTGGAGCGACGTCCAGCGCACTTGTAAGCTTGTCGTCGACATCATCAAAAATCTCGACGCCCATTAGATTCCTATTGTCAAACATCGGTATAGCGGGCGGCGCCTTGATCGTTGGTGTGCCGAGGGCGTTCGCCTTGAACGCCTGCTGGAGTTTCAAAGCCTCGTCTTTATCATCCTTGATTTCCACACGGCCGAGCAACTTGGCCTTGCTTGAGTGCAGTTCGATGCGCGCAGCGTCCGTGGGAATTTTCGCGGTCGAATTGGGATACACCAGCGCGAATTTCCCGAAAGGCTTCGAGGGGAATATCCGATCATTGATGTTGGCGATCACTTCACCCCATTCATCGAGAATCTGCGCCGTGTAGTAGCGGCCCTTTATCTCCGGCACTTCAAATATGATCGGCGTGTCGCTATCGACCGCGAACCAGGCTTCGAGATAGGCGGTATCGAGGTTCGGATTCACCCAATCCGCTGAGCCGATTGGATTGTATTTTATCGTGTTGTAGGCGAACCCCGGCGCGCCGCGATCCATATGTTCCTGGCGAATCACAAGCACCCGACCCAACAGATAGATGTAAGCGTCGGTGACGTCACCGTCG
This sequence comes from Afipia birgiae 34632, assembly GCF_000308295.2. Lineage (GTDB taxonomy): Bacteria > Pseudomonadota > Alphaproteobacteria > Rhizobiales > Xanthobacteraceae > Afipia > Afipia birgiae. The sequence goes on along the minus strand of NZ_HG326653.1, from coordinate 770,909 downwards.
GAGATGCGGAGGGGCTGCGCCAGCGCGTTGGCGGCTGCTACCACATACGTGAACGCAAGAGCCGCAAGGGTCATTTGCTTCATGGCTCTACTCCCTACTACGCCACGATCACAGGGCTTGAAATCTGACGCCGCCGGAATCGGCCAGCCTGCACGGGCGACTATCGCGGCAGCATCTCTTCCCTATTTTGACTGATCCGTAGAACTTCTCCCGCGGCCATCGACGGGTCAACCTTAAACTGATTGGCGGCCATTTCGGGCAATGTGCAAATTGTGCCAATTTGAGATCGTGGTTTCTGAAACACGGCAACGGCACGCAGGGAAGGCGCCGCCGATGTAACCCGCGTCTTGGCAAATGCGCTCGCGATCAGGGGTGGTGCTTTCAAGCCGACGAGATCATCGCCTGAGCGCCGTGTCGGGTGCGCCATTTGCATACGAAACCGCATCATGGCCGCGGCAAATGCTCGGCATCAAGCTGAACTTAGGCAACCGTTAGAGCTTGGCCATTGCAAGCGCAGCGTTTTCGACCACGCTCACCGACGACAGCGCATGGCCACCGAGGCAATGATCGGCGACAGCAACTGTTCTGGACTGATCGGAGATAGCGGCGTGGGTTCAAGTGTTCAGAACCGCAATCATGCGGCCGCTTTCTTTCGATTGGCGTCAAGCCGACGATCGACAAGCGCAACGATAGCATCAAGACCAGGATGACTCATGCCCTGTTGCTCGGCGACGAGCTGCACAAGCTTGTCGGCGCGTTCGATATTAAGTGCACCGCTGTTGATTGCGCGTGCTGCAGACGCAGGGCGAGACAGGCTTTCCGCCGCCGCGGCGTATTTGTCGAAGGGCACCAGTTCGCTGTTCGTGGCGCCGAGCTTGATACAAAGAGCAATCACGAAGTCATAGATGTCGCGCGACTCCTGCAGATTGGAATGCACCGCTTCCTGTGCGGTTCGCATGCCATCTTCCGTGATGCAGCGGTAGTTGCCGGCCATTAGCATCGCCCATTTCGCAAGAGGGACGAAGATCGAGTCGTGAACGCGCAACTTCACTGGTAATTCGATCTTGCCCTCCGGCGCGTCAAAGCGTATCGCGCTGATGTCCTTCTCGAGGTTGTGCAGGATCTCGTTGCTCGCGTCATTGTCAAAGCGCGCGACTTTGAAGTTGGTCGGCAGCGTCACCTGCAGTACATTGACCTTCTCGCCCGGAGGCCGCACTGCCTGCGGATCGGGACTGCATAGTGTCAGCGCGCGCGGATCGAAATTGTCCCAGACTGCTGGCGCGGTATAAGCGGCCTTCAGCTTGTCCGCGTTCAGACCTGGAATGCGCTTCATGTAGGGCAGCGGCGGCATGTTCATGATGGACATGCAAGGCACCCGCGACTTCGCCACCGTATCGAGGAGCTCCCGCACCCCGGGCGAGCCGTATTGCGGCTCCTGCATCGCAAGCCCAATCAGATCGTAATCGGCCGGGTTCACATCGGCGGGGCCTGCGGCAGACACCGTACCTGACAGCCTGCGTGAGTCGATTTCGATCTGATCCGCGCGGCCACGAATCGGCATTCTGACGCGAAAGCCCTCGGCGTTGATCAAATCGGCTTCCGCGGGCAGGCACACGAGTTTCACATTGTGCCCGCCGAACATCATCTTGGACGCAAGCAACGATCCATAAGACGCACCCAGGATGAGAATATTGTAGCGTGGCATGAGTAGGAACTCCTTTGGTCAGGCTGCGCGACATTAGCGTGTTGGCCGGCGGGTATTTTCAAATCGTTTGCGAAGATATTCGCATTTTCCAGCGGGTGCGGGGGTCGGTAGCCTGATTTAGGCTGACTGATCCGAAGTGATTACCTGACCGAGCGTGGCCACCGGCTCGTCCACGGCAAAGCCAGAAACATCGGTTGACGGACAAGCCTGCACTCATCCGAGTCCGACGCGTATGCCCAACCGACTGCAAAGCGGCGGCTGCCATCCTGTGATACCGCCGTTCGATTGAGCTAGCGCGTGCCGGCGGTTCTTCGGGTGGGCGCCTTCGCGTCCAGATCGTCGGGGAGGTCGGGCACCAGCGTCGGATGCAACGGCTGCGAGTCGCGCACGCAATTGCGGCCGTCGGATTTGGCGCGGTAAAGCGCCGCGTCGGCGGCCTCGACGAGCCGCCGCCATGCCAGTTGCCCGAGATTGCCTTTGGCGAGGCCGAAACTCGCCGTGACGATCAGCGCCGTGCCATCCGACAGAACAAATTCGTTCGTTTCCAGCACGCTGCGGATTCTTTTCGCGAGTGCTTTTGCTCCGGCGAGATCGTCGCCCGGAATCAAAATCACGAATTCTTCTCCGCCAAAGCGGGCAAAGATATCGCCGGGCTTCAGCATCGGACGCACCACACGCACACACTCTCTCAGCACATGATCGCCTTCGAGATGCCCGTAACGGTCGTTGATGGCCTTGAAGTGATCGAGATCCATCAAAATCAGACACGCGCCATCCGCCATGACCTGACTGCTGGTATGGCTTTCGCCGATCATATCGAGCGCACGGCGGTTCATAAGGCCGGTCAGTCCATCGGTCTCCGCCTGCTGTTTGAGCTTTTTTGTCAGCGACGCGCGCTCGGCCAGGCTGTCGCGAAGAATGTCGATGGCGTCGAACAGGCGGCGCATTTCGGTGGCGTGACGCGGCTCAGGGTATGGTACGGTGGGACGATCCTCCGCCAGAACGATCACGGCTTCCCGCGCCCGCATCAACGGCCCGAACACAAACCGCTGAGCTGCGACCAACAGACCAGCCAGAATTCCGAGAATGATCGTGGTGATGGCGATCGTCACCACAAGAGTCACCAGCGCTCCGTTGCGAAGCACGGTGAAGTGCTCGAGTGTAATATCGAGAAAACCTCCGCGCAGGCGTTCCAGCGGCTTCAGCGTTTCAACGAAGTGGACCGTGAATTCGTCAGCCGTCATAGAGTACTTGCCCGAGATGCGGCCTTCCGCGACAAGCCCGTCAACCATGCTCAAACCTTGACCGAAGAACATCCGCTCGACATCGCGCCAACCCGTAGACAAAAGCGGATTGCCACGGCTGATGACGTCCTGATCTCCTATCAGTCGCCACAGTTCGAGAATGCGGCCGCGCGTCCGGTTGCTGTCGACCAGATGTTTCAGCTGAAGCGGCTGGCTGACGGCAATTGGGGCCATGATCTGCGACGCGATCCGACCGCCATGCTCACGCAACTCACCGAGAATCCGCCCGGTCATCACCGGTGCCGCCAACCCCGGACTCGATAGACTGAGGGCCGCCACCTTCCAGGCAACGACGGATTGAAATGTATCGACGACCTGAAACATGCTCTCGATCGCCGCCTGCACATCGGCGATGCTACGGTTCGCTCGCGGCATGGCCGCGACGCGGTCGACCTCCCGGCGGCCTGCCCGAAGCTGCGCCTTCACCGGCGTCAACAGATGCGACGGAACGCCGCCACTCGCTGACAACTGTTCGAGGATGGCGTCTGACCGGGAGCGGAATACAACGAGCCGCTCGCGCAGCGTCCCGTCCGTCAGGCCCGCATCGCCAAGCACGCTGTTCGAGGGCCCGCGTTCAGCCGAAAGAAGATTTGCGGTATCAAGGATCAGCCGGTAGCCCTCAAGTCCGCGCAGATTCTGGCGGGCGCGCCGATAGTCATCGAGCGACCGGCCGATCACGCTGGTGGCAAGAATTCCGGTGCAAACGAGCGCAATCCCGGTACCGATCAGCAACTTGCGGCGCAGGCTGTGATCGTCGCCGCACGGCATGCTGTGCCAAAGCCGGATCTTGATCCGTCGCAGAAATGCTCCGAGATTCCTGACCGACCTTGAGGTCATCGTTCTGCTGGTCCTTACACTGGAGCTTCTGCGTCCGCGGCCATAGGCACATGCAGGACTTTCATTTGAGTAAAGTGACACGGTTAAGATCACGCCTGGCGGCCGAGCCCGCTCGCGGTTCGGCGCGCAGAGCGCCGCGCAAGTATCCGCGATCACATCTGTGCGACGATACCTGCCGCGTTAGGGGAAAATTCAGCTTAACGCACGGCGTGGTGCATGGCAGACATCGGCGATCTGCAGTTACGTCGCGTATCCGCGATTTGCCGCTCCGTCCGCGAACTGGACGCTGCGTGTCAGTAACGCGGAACGCGGCGCGGACGCACGGGCACAGCGTTTCGGTCAGCCTGAGAAAGCCAGTAATTCGGTTGGCAATAAGCAGCCGTACCGGAGATCGCGGCCAAACACTGCTCGTAAGTATCGTATCGGCAGTCGCCCGGCCCCGCGTCGCCTTTCCTGCAGAACGGATAGTCGTACGCGGCCGAGAACTCCGTGCCGAGAAATGAGAACGCTGCGATTCCGATCGCTGTCAGTATGACTTTCCGCTTGTCCATCGCGTACGATCTCCAGTCAGGGCAATATCTGACCAACCGTTCCTCCGGTGCGGGTGCCCGTCAAGCAACGAATCTGTGACCCGATTTCGGCAGAGTGTCGTCAGCCCAGCGCGGCTGGTGTCGTCCGGCAGCATCCGCTTGAACAGTGCGATTATGCGCTCTGCTTCTTTCGGCTCAAGCGTAATGGCGTGCCGGACTGCGGCCGCAAAAACGGCGCCGCGGCAGCAGCGGTGTGGATGCGCGACCTGAAGGACTGGACCTTCTGGGATCATCTGCGGACGATTGCCTCTGCCGCCGCCAGCGCATTGTTCGTGGTCGCACTTGCCGCGCGATGAAAGCGTTGACCGGGCGCGGCAGAACCCTTGTATACTGGCGACTAGCGGTCATACGAGAGGTTGGCATGCGCAAGGTGATCGAATTCGACGACAACACCTATCAGGCGCTGGTGCAGCTCGGACGGGACCGGATGGCGACGCTTCAGGAGCTTGCAGATGAATCCTTCGCCGATCTTCTGAAGAAACACGGCGTGCCGAAAGACCTGCGGGAGGCACTGCGCCGAAGCGCCAAGGCCTCCGCGCCCGTCGCGAAGCGCAAGAAGAAAACCGCCCGCCGCAAATGACGCTCGCCTCTGGCCGACATGCTGCTCCTGCCGGCCCGGTGCTGATCACCGGATGCTCCAGCGGCGTCGGCCGCGCCGCGGCGACGATTTTCCGCGCAGCAGGTTATGAGACTTTCGCAACCGCCCGTGATCCATCGACGCTCGACGATCTGCGCGCACTGGGTTGCCGCACGCTGGCGCTTGATGTCACCGACGAGACTGCAAGGCGCGCGGCCGTGGATGCCATTGAGCGTGAATTCGGCGCGGTCGGAGTTCTCGTCAACAATGCCGGTTATGGCCAGTACGGTCCGCTGGAAGAGATTTCGCTCGACGCCCTGCGGCTGCAGTTCGAAACCAATGTCTTCGGCGGCTTAAGACTGTCGCAGCTGGTGCTGCCCGCCATGCGGCAAGCAAAACACGGACGCATCGTCAATGTCAGTTCGGTGGCGGGACGCGTCAGTTCGATCGGCGGCGGCGCGTATCATGCCACGAAGTTTGCCATCGAAGCGCTGACCGACGCCCTGCGTCCGGAGGTCGAACCTTTCGGCATTGACGTCGTCAACGTGCTGCCGGGTCCCATCGCCACGCACTTCGAGGCGACGCTGCTGAAAAGCATTCCGGACACCGGGCAGCAAAGTCCCTACGCTTATTTCAAGCAGCGCCTTGCTCAGCGCATGCGTAGCTTCCTCGATCCTCATCGATTCGGCGTGATGTCGGCGGAGACCGTGGCGCGCACCGTCTTCAAGGCCGCGACAGCAAATCGGCCAGGAACGCGTTACAACGTGGGCCTCGTCGCGCATCTTGGCCCCATCGGCCGCGCCCTGACGCCTGACCGCGTCGTGGACTTCATAACGCGGCGGAAGGTGCCGGTCGAAAAGAAATAGTCGGGACTTGATACGAATTCACCCTCTCCCCTTGTGGGAGAGGGGGCGAAGCCACGAAGCGGGTGAGGGGTCTGCACTTTCACGATGAGACCTAGCCCCTCACCCGGTTTCTCACTGCGTTCGAAACCACCCTCTCCCACAAGGGGAGAGGGAAGTTTACGCCTTCTTCATACCGGCCTTCACCGCATCCGCCGTGATCGGCAGTGAGCGCACGCGCGCGCCGACCGCGTTGTAGATGGCGTTGGCCAGCGCCGGAGCCACCACCGTCACCGCGGGTTCGCCGACGCCGGTCGCGGGTTCGCCATTGGCAATAACGGCGATCGCCACCTCCGGAACCTGGCTCATCCGCATCGGGGTGTAGGTGTCGAAGTTGGTCTGCTCGATCGCGCCATCCTTCATGGTGGCCTTCTCGAACAGCGCCAGCGACATGCCCCACAGCGCCGCGCCCTCGACCTGGGCGCGGATGCCGTCGGGGTTCACCTGCGTGCCAACATCGGTGGCCACGGTGAGCTTCTTCACCTTGACCTCGCCGCTGTCGTCCACCGCGACATGGGCGACGCACGCCGTCCAGCTCGCGGTGGCGCGTTCCTGCGACGACACGCAGGCGACGCCCATGCCTTCACCCTTGGGCAGTTTCTTGGTGCCGTAACCGGCAAGACCCATCGCCGCGAGCAGCGTGTTGCGCAGCCGTTGCGCGCCGCCGGCATTGGCGCCCGCGCCATCGAGCAGATCGATGCGGAACTGCGCCGGGTCCTTCCCCGAAGCCACCGCCAGTTCATCGAGCATGCTTTCCACCGCCCAGAAGGTCCAGCCGGGAGCCACCGAGCGCAACTGGCCCGAGGGGGTGGCCGACTGCGCCAGCTCGTTGATGATGGCGCGGACATTGTGGTTGGGCACCGTATAGAAGAAATCCGCGCCGTTCACCGTAAAGGCATCGAGCGCGCCCTTCTTCTCGACATCCGGCGACAGGAACGCCGGGATGCCCCAGCGCTTGGTCGGCCAGGCGCTGACCACGTCATGATTGAACGCAATCAGCTTGCCGCTGTCGTCGAGACCGGCCTTGATCTTCTGGAAGGTCAACGGACGCGAGAAGTCCATGGTGGTGTCGTCCTCGCGCGAGTAGATGACCTTCACCGGCTTGCCGACGGCTTTCGCCGCAAGCACCGCCGGCACCAGCATGTCGCCGTCGAGACGCCGGCCGAAGCCGCCGCCCAGCCATGCCTGATGCATCACGATGAACTTCGGATCGATGCCGAGCGCACCGGCGGCGATCCCGCCCGAACGGGTAGCGAACTGGTTGCCGGTATAAACGTGCCAGATATCGCCCTGCTGCTGCGCCGTGGCGTTCATCGGCTCCATCGGCGCATGGATGTTGATGTTGGTGGTGTACTCCGCCTCCATCACCTTCGATGCCTTGCCGAGCGCCTCCGCCGTATCGCCATTCTTGACAAAGAACAGCCCCGACGCGTTGTCGGCCTGCAGCCGCTTGGCTTCCGCCAGCAGGGATTCGCTCGAGACCTTGGCGTTCGGCCCGTTGTCGTAGGTGACCTTGAGCGCGGCCGCCGCCTTCTTGGCGTTGGCAAAGGTGTTGGCCACCGCCACCACCCAGCCCGTGGTGGTGCCGGTCTTGTCTTCCAGCGTCACCGCCTTGATAAAACCCGGCACTTTCTTGGCCGCCGAGTCATCCACCGACTTCACCGTCGCGCCATAGCGCACCGGCGGCATCACGATTTTGCCGTAGACCATGCCGGGCAGGAACGTATCGATGCCGTACTTCGCCGTGCCGTTAGTCTTCGCCGGAATGTCGATTTGCGGGATCGACTGGCCGACCAGCGTGTACTGATCCGGCGCCTTCAGCTTGAGCGCTTTCAGCTCATCGGCCGAAAACTTCTTTGTTGCCTTGCCGCTCTTCACGACCTCCGCGAAGCTCAGCGACTTCTTCGATTTCGGATGCGAGATTCTGGAATCACGCACCACAAGTTCGCCGGCCGGGACACCCATCATGCCGGCTGCGGCTTCGGTCAACGCGATGCGGCCGGCGGCGCCCGCGCGGCTCATGGCGTCGAAGTTCATCATCGTGCTCCAGGAGCCGCCCGTGATCTGCACGCCAAGAACCGGATCATTGTATTTCGGATCGTTGGAGGCGAGTTGAACCCGCATATCCTTCCAGCTTGCGCCCAGTTCTTCAGCCACAAGCTGCGCCATGGTGGAGGCAATGTGTTGCCCCATGTCGGCCTTGCCGCAGGTCACGGTAACAAGCCCGTCCGGCGCGATCGAGTACCACACACTCGGATCAAACGTTGCGGGCGTGGCAGGTGCAGCAAGCGCGGATGATCCCGGAACCGACGCGAAGCCGAGCGCGAGGCCCGCAGCAGAGGTGCCGACGATAAACGAGCGGCGGCTGAGATCTGTCGATGTTTCGACAGTGATGTGCTTATTCATGTTGCCCTCCGATCCGCCGGCGCGTTCGAAGCGGTGCGCATATCGTTGGCTGCGCGCATGATCGCTTTCTGAATGCGCGAATAGGTCATGCAGCGGCAAAGGTTGCCGTCCATGTGCGCGACGACTTCATCCCTGGTCGGATTGGTGTTCTTGGCGAGCAGCGACGCCGCCTGCATGATCTGGCCGGACTGGCAGTAACCGCACTGCGGCACCTGCTCGAGAATCCACGCCTTCTGCAGCGGATGATCGCCCTTGGCGCTCAAGCCTTCGATGGTGGTGATCTTCTTGCCGGCCACGTCGCTCAGCGCAGTCTGGCACGAGCGCACCGCCTCGCCGTTGACATGTACTGTGCATGCGCCGCAAAGACCCGCGCCGCAGCCAAATTTCGTCCCTGTCATTTGAAGCTGTTCGCGAATAACCCAGAGCAGCGGCGTATCGTTCGCCGCTTCGACGGACACATTCCGCCCGTTAATGCTTATCGTGGGCATTTTTTCGTTTCCCCGCCGGTGCACGACATCGCTTACGGCGATGACTCACATCAAGGTCGTCCGCCCACCACGCACCGGTCGGTAGCAAGCCACCGGAGAATGGTCGCGTTCACAACCGCTGGCAACAAAATTAGAATCGATCAAAACAAAATGATGGCGTATGAGCGCGGCAGCGCCGTTGTGCAACGCCGCAAGCGGCGCAGGCCGCTAGCTGACAGGGGGAGTTGCGCGCTTGGGAATCGTCATTGCGGCAATCCCGGCAACGACGCAAACCAGACCGATCCAGATCGTGGGCGAGAGTGTTTCGCCCAGAACCACCACGCCAAGACCGACGCCGAGCGGCACGCGCAGGTAAGCCTGCGCGGTGGTGCCGACCGGTCCCAGCGTCTGGATCAGGCGGAAATAGATCACGAAGGCGAGCGCGGTCGAGAACACCGCAAGCGCAATCAGGGCTGTGATGGACGCCGCCGACGGTGTCAGCGTCCATGGCCGGTCGATGATCAAACTGAGCGGCGTCAGCATAACCGCGCCGCAGATCAACGAGCCGGCGGCCGGCACCATCGGATCGAGCCCGTTGAAATTGCGCCCGAACAGCACGGCCGCACCGAACAGGACCGCGGAGAGCACCAGTGCAAGCTGCGCGATGACATCCTGTCCCAATCCGTTCAGTGCATCGACGCCCACGACCAGACAGATTCCGGCGAGACCTGCCGCAACACCGAACGACTGGCGCAAGGTCGGACGCTCGTGACGCACGAACAGCAGCGCCAGCAGGAAGGCAAAGATCGGTGCGTTCGAACCCAGGATGGTCGCGAGACCGGCGCCGACGTGCTGCTGCGCATAGGCGATCAGCGTGAAAGGGATCACGCTGTTGAGACAGGACTGAATCATGAACCGCTTCCACACCGCTGGATCGCGCGGCATGGTGATGCCACGCAGGCGCATGATCGCCAGCAGAATGCCGCCTGCGATCAGCGTGCGCGCGGCGATCAGGGTCAGCGGCGGAATGGTCTCGACGCCGATCTTGACCAGCGTGTAGGCCGCACCCCACAGCGTCGCCAGCAGCACCAGCAAGGCAAGATTGATCGCGGTGCGCGAGGGTGGCGTCTCGATTGCGAGTGTCATGTCGCGCCGTCAGCTTTCTGTTCGCGGCGACGTTGCCACGCCGGCGCAGTTCATTGTTTCGATACGGGTCGAAGCTTATCCGCCGCGCAGCAGATTCGAATACTGCTCCGGCACCTCGATGTCGAAGCCGAGGATCGCCGCCGAGAGCGCCTTTCCGTAATTGTCGAGGCTGAGGCTGCGCGATACACCGCCGCCGAGCGCACCCTCCGCCACGAAGTTCAGCGCGGCGAGATTGTCGGCTTCATAGCGCGTGACATCGCCCTTGATTGCGCCGCGATAGAACGCCTTGAACCGCGCCGCGGTCAGTTGCTCTTTCAGCAAGGGATAGAATTCGTCGCAATAGGCGATGACGGCGATGTTCGAGGTGTTGCCCTTGTCGCCGGAGCGCACATGCGCGACGCGTTCAAGTTTGACCTGCAAAGTCCCTTGCATGGCTTCAGCTCTCATACCTGGTGATGGCGGGGGGCACCGCTTCGCGCGGGACCAAAGTGGACCACACGCCGATGATCTCGCGGGCACGGTCCTGATGCGGCACCCGCTTGCCGGTCATGCCCACACCTGACACGGCCATGCCGTCGATCTCACGGCCGACCTTCAAGGCCTCCTCACGCGTCCTGCAGCGCGCCGCGACGCGCACCGCGACTTCATAAGGCTCCGGCGCATCCTTTGGTGTGGCTTCGCCATGAATCGCATTGAGGCCGAGGAAATCGATCCGCAGGTCGTCGGTCTTCAGGTCCACGATGCGAAACCGCTCTTCCAGAATCCGCTTCGCTAACTGCGCACGGCGCAGCGCGCCCGGCCCTGCATAGAAGAACATGTCCTCGCCGATGAAGCCTTCCATACAGCCCATCGAGACTTTCAGCGTCGGCGTCCGCGGCTTGCCGCCGATATTGCTGACGCGCATACGGTCCGGCCCAACCTGCTCGAGCGCGGCAGTGGTGAAATCAACCACCACGTCCGGCGTGATGTAGTTCGCCGGATCGTGCACCTCGTAGAGCATCTGCTCCTTTACCGTCATGGCATTGATCGCGCCGCCGGTGCCCGCGACTTTCGCGATCACCGCGCTGCCATCCGCTTCCACCTCGGCAATCGGAAAGGCCAGATCCCACGGGTCCGGCACATCCTTGAAACCAGGGTCGGCGAAATAACCGCCGGTGACCTGCGCCCCGCATTCCAGCAAATGCCCGAGACCGCTGCCCGCGCCAAGCCGATCGAAATCATCCGCCCGCCAGCCGAATTCGTGCATCATCGGCGCGAGAAACAGCGACGGGTCGGCGACCCGGCCGGTGATGACGATGTCCGCGCCCTGACGCAGCGCTTCGACAATCGGCTCCGCGCCGAGATAGGCTTCCGCTGAAATGATCTCCGGCGCGATGGAGGCGACCTGCGCGCCGCTTTCGAGAATGGTGCCGCCGAGTTTCGCGATCCGGTCGGTGATCAGACTGCCCGAGACCGCGGCGACCTTCTTTCGTTTTGCTCCATGTTCGCGCAGGAGTTCGACGATGCGCTGCGCCGCGCCGTCCGGATTGATCCAGCCCTGGTTGCTGATGATCTTCGTGCCGCGCTTCAGGCAACCCGGCAGCACCGCCTTCATGCGGTCGTCGAGATAGGTGTCGTATCCGGGAAATGACGGATCACGCCGCTTGCGCACCTGCGCTGCGGAGACGGTCGCTTCCGCCATGGTTTCGAAACAGAGATAATCGAGGTCGCCCCGCTCGGCGTTGAGTTTCGCCGGCTCGATGCGGTCACCCCACCACGCCGATCCCGCACCTATCCGCAAACGCGACAAAAAGTTGATCCTTCCCCGGAATTTTCGTTGGTCTTTCGGCTTGCCTTGACCGGCAAATCCAACAAGTATTTGCGCATGAAACTAGTTGTCTTCACAGCGCTTGTCGCCCTTATCCTTGCGCATACCCCCGTGCACGCGAGGCAGTTGCCGCCCTCCCCGTTCACCACGACGCTGTCCAACCACACGCCGCTGGTGTTCGGTATGAGCGTGGAGGACGCGACCGAGGCGCTCGGACAACCGCTGAGCTATGTCAGCGGGCGGCCCGGCAACGAAATCTTTCTGGTGATCCGCAATGTCGGCGGCAGCCGCTGGTCGTTCCGCGACAATCCGCTTTATCTGCAATTCCGCGGCGGCCGTCTGACCGGCTGGAAGGCCGACTGGAGCCGCAACTGGATGTGGCGATAGGGCGGCACTCAGAGATCCCGAATTGACACCGAGCCGTCGCCGGATGGAACGCAGCGATGTCCTGAGGCGCGAACATCGTGCGCAGAATCGATGGCCTGGGGAGTATGGGTCCCGGCCTTCGCCGGGACGCCGCGCGGAGGGGCGCGTTAAAACCACCGCTCGGCGACGACGACAGTATCGCCGGGCTTGAGGAAGGTGCCGGGCGGCACAACCGCCTGCGCGGTCCCACCTTCGCCGACGCGGGTCAGCCGGATGGCATTGCGTTGCGCGCGCGGCGTGAAGCCGCCGGCAATGGCCACCGCACTCTCGAGAGTCATATTGGGCACGTAGGGATATTGTCCGGGAGCGGCGACTTCGCCGAGGATGAAGAACGGGCGATAGCTCTCGACCTCCGCGGCCACATAGGGCTCGCGCAGATAGCCTCTTTTCAGCCGCGCCGTAACGGCCGCGGCGAGTTCAGCAGGTGTCAGACCGCGCGCGGGCACCGACCCGATCAGCGGCATGATGATCGATCCGCTCGCGCCGACCGCATAGGTATTTGTGAGACCGTCCTGGCCATAAACGACGATGCGCAGCCTGTCACCGGCATCAAGCCGATACGGCTCATCGACCGGAGCGTAGCCGGTCGATACCGACGCAGACGTCCGCATGCAGCCCGTCAGCGCGAGCGCAGTGACAACGACAGCGATTAGCGACCATCGCGACGCACGCATAAAACACTCCGGGCCCGTCCTCATCTGAGAGACAGGCCCGGTTTGCGGCACGTATGGTTAACAAAGCGTTAGGCGTCCATTTGGCCGCACATGATCCGATCGAAAACGGGTCTCCAGATCATGCGCTGACGCCCACTCCGATCGGGCAGGACACGCCGGTTCCGCCAAGACCGCAGTAACCGGCGGGATTCTTCGCCAGATACTGCTGATGGTAGTCCTCGGCAAAGTAGAACTCGCCGGCCGGCTTGATCTCGGTGGTAATCGAACCGTACCGCTTGGCGTTGAGCGCCTTGTTGTAGGCGTCCTTCGAGGCCAGCGCCGCCTTCAACTGTGCATCGCTGGTGGTGTAGATCGCCGAGCGATACTGCGTGCCGATGTCGTTGCCCTGACGCATCCCCTGGGTCGGATCGTGACTTTCCCAGAACGTCTTCAGCAACGCGTCGTAGGACACCTTCTTCGGATCGAACACCACCAGCACCGCCTCGGTGTGGCCGGTGCGGCCCGAGCAGGTCTCTTCATAGGTGGGGTTCGGCGTCGATCCGCCGGCATAGCCGACCGCAGTGACATACACGCCGTCCATTTCCCAGAATTTGCGCTCGGCGCCCCAGAAGCAGCCGAGACCGAACACCGCGGTCTCGAGGCCTTCGGGATACGGCCCCTTGAGCGCATGGCCGCTGACGAAATGGGTCTTCGCGGTCGGAAGCGCTGTCGGTCGGCCAGGCAGTGCATCGGCAGCACTCGGCACTTCAAGGGGTTTGCGGGAGAAGAACATGGCTTGCTCCTTGTGGGTTGGCTTCTCTCTATAAGTATATGTGCCTTTACGCGCCGCCCGTCAGGGCGTTACGCGTAGCTGGCTCATCATATGTCCGGCATCGCCTCTTGAAATTCCGGCGGCCGCGTTCGCAGATTCCAACCGCTGGACGAACCCGTCGCCGGTCAATTCCGCGAATAGCCGATCAGCGGCTTGGCGGGCCGGAACAGCAGCATCAGCAGAATGCCCAGAAGGCCCAACACGGCCCAGGCGGGCTGGTTGAGCAGCAGCTTCATGACGCTGTTCCAGAGCAGCGGCGAGACGCCCTCAACCATAGCCTGAAACGACAGCTGGCTGGCCTGATTGATGTCGTTCCACAACTCGCCAAGCCGCGTGATCCGCAGCGTCTGGTCGGCAATGGTCCGGGCCCCATCGTAAACCAGCGACAGGAAGCCGACGACCAGCAGAAACAGCCCGATCAGACGAAAAAACCCGCGGATCATCGTTCACCCCCTATATTTCAATCACTTCGCCGAGCCCGGCAGGGACCTTAAACAGTCCCGATTGGGCCAAAATAGGCCCGGAAATCGTTGACGGTGCAGGCCAGTATCCCTATAAGAACCCCGACTGGCGGCGGGCGCAATCCTGCCGCCGATGTTCTTTAAGAGCGTGTCGTTTTAAGCAAGCTCTTTGGAAAGAACATTCTCAGGAACACCCGATTTTCACCCAGCATCGGCCGAACGGTCGATATCGATCGCTCTGCTGGCTCGATATGACAGCCGCAGACTGACCGACCGAGAGAAACCGAGAGACCATGGCCAACACCACCTCTGCCAAAAAAGCGACGCGCAAGATTGCCCGCCGTACCCTGATCAACAAGTCGCGCCGCACCCAGATGCGCGGCTCGGTTCGCAACGTCGAGGACGCCATCAAGAAGGGCGACCGCGCCGCTGCACTCGAAGCGATGAAGCAGGCCGAGCCGGATTTGATGCAGGCCGCGCAGCGCAACATCATTCACAAGAACAATGCGAGCCGGAAGGTGTCGCGCCTGACGCATCAGATCGCTAAGCTCGCGAAGTAAGCTCCGCAGCGCAATCTGAAAAAGCAGACTGACAAAAGAGCCCGGCTGACGCCGGGCTTTTTCTTTTGCCGTCGCTTCATCGTTCGCAAACATTCTTCATCGCGACTCGATCGGCGGCACGTAGGCACCGCAGAGAGTGCACATGCGAAGAGCGCGCGCTGCGCTTCCGATCTTTTGAAAAAGCAAGTGCGCGAGCGCACCGACTCCAGAATGCCGACAAGGGTTACCCTGTTCGGTCGATCACAAAAATGCACGCGCGGCGAAGACCTTATCGGCATAGCGCACGGCAGCACTTGGAAAACGCAGGCGCCGCCTGATGAATCTTAAATTATTTATGAAGGAAGTTTTGACGATCGGCCGATTTGTGACAGCTGTCCGACTTCTCGAATCTTCGCACAGATTCAAAACCTTGCCGTTTTGTCACGAAGACGCGCCCGTTTCACATCGCCCGCAAGTCGCACTTTGAGCGCGCGATGCGAAATCAATTCCGTTGCGAGCCGTAGCGCCTCGTGTATTTCTTAGTACGTCACGTCGTCCACGGCTCTTCTGATCAGCGCGGTTTGAGAACCTTGGGCGGGCATGCAAGTCAGGACAGTCTGCAGGCTAGCGACGCTTTCCAAGCGATGGTCGGATCCGAACTCACATGATTTGTGGGGCCGGTACCCTGTGTGAAAATTCTCCGCCGCGGCCGGGACACTCCGGCCCCCGGATCAAAAGTGAGAAGCCGCACAGAGTAAAGCATCCACCGGCTTCGAAAGACAGGGGACAGGGTTGGACGGGCAAAACGAAGCGAGTTGATGTCTGATCGATCAGCGGATCGGACGATATGAGATTTGAACACATCAAGGCGACAACAACTTGCCGCGAATTTCCCGCGGCAGGAGGGGGAATATCTATGTCCAGCAGCCAGAGCCGACAGAACGACTTTGCAGCATTCATTTCCAGCGATGTTGTTTCCGTGAACGCGCCAGCTGCCCCCTGCGGTCCGCCAATCCGGCACAGTACGCGCTAACGCCACACGCGCCTTCCCTCCCAATTCAGCGCCACGCGGCGATCAACGCCGAACGGCGGAGCGTCCGAGGACGAAGGAAGGAGCGCATGTCGGCGGGCGGCCCCACTCATTTCACGGCGACCACGCCGGATCACACATCAACCAGAAGATCAGAACGCAAATGACAATCTCGGCAGAAACAATCTCAACGAACCTCGGACTGGCAGACGTCGAACGCGATCAGTGGGCCCGGTTCAAGGGACGGCTCCGGACCAACGTCGGCGAGGATTTCTACACCAGCTGGTTCGCGCGCATGGACCTCGAGCGCATCCATGACGACTGCGTCCACATGACGGTGCCGACCAAGTTCCTCAAAAGCTGGATCCAGGCGCACTATGCCGACCGCGTCCTGACCTGCTGGCAGTCGGAAGCGCCGAGCATCAAGCGCATTGAACTCACGGTGCGAACCGCCATGCGCTGTGCCACCCCTGTCAAGGATACGAAAGCGCCGCAGGACGAACGCCGGGCTGACAATAACCAAAGCCGGCCCGCGCCCGAGTTGCGCAATACCGCCACCGCGCCGGTTTCAGCCAGCCACGATGCGCTCGGCGGCTCGCCGCTCGATCCTCGCCTGACATTCGCAACCTTCGTGATGGGCCGTTCTAACACGCTGGCGCATGCCGCCGCCCGTCAGGTGGCCGAAGGCCGCCGCGGCGACAGCGTGATGTTCAATCCGCTTTACATTCATGCGGGCGTGGGCCTCGGCAAAACCCATCTGCTGCAGGCGGTGACCTGGGCCGGAAATTCCAATCCCGAGCGCAAGGTACTGTATCTCACGGCCGAGAAATTCATGTACGGCTTTGTCGCCGCGCTGAAATCGCAGACCGCGCTGGCCTTCAAGGAAGCGCTGCGCGGCATCGACGTGCTGGTGATCGACGACCTGCAGTTCCTGCAAGGCAAATCGACCCAGTCGGAGTTCTGCCACACTCTGAATGCGCTGATCGACGCCGGCCGTCAGGTCGTGATCGCCGCCGACCGGCCGCCGTCCGATCTCGAAAGCCTCGACGATCGGGTGCGCTCGCGTCTGGCCGGTGGCCTCGTGGTCGAAATGGGCTCACTTGGCGAAGAACTGCGGCTCGAAATCCTGAAGTCGCGCGTGTCCGCGGCGAAGGCGCATCATGCCACCTTCGACGTGCCGATGCCGGTGCTGGAATATCTCGCCAAGACCATCACCCACAACGGCCGCGACCTCGAAGGCGCGATCAACCGCCTCCTCGCTCACTCGAAGCTCAACGCAACCACCGTGACGCTGGAAATGGCCGAGCGCGAAGTGCGCGATCTGGTCCGGCCGATGGAGCCGAAGCGGGTCAAGATTGAGGACATCCAGCGGGTCGTCGCCCGGCAATACAATGTCAGCCGCTCCGACCTCCTGTCGTCGCGCCGGACCGCCAATGTGGTTCGCCCGCGTCAGGTCGCGATGTACCTCGCCAAGACGCTGACGCTGCGCTCCCTGCCTGAAATCGGACGCCGGTTCGGCGGCCGCGACCACACCACGGTTCTGCATGCCGTCCGCAAGATCGAGGCGCTGGTCTCCAAGGACCTCACGCTGTCCGACGAGGTCGAACTGCTGAAGCGCCAGCTTCAGGAGTGATCCCGCCGGCATGGTTTGGAAAGACCTGAGATAACAAAGGGGGAAAGCCGCTTCCAAGCGGTCCCTACCCTTGCGCTTCGCGCGCAACCGCGTCACCTTACGGTCCCCCGAGGCCCCGGCGAAACCTCCATTTCGTCAGGTCCGCGGGTTTCAGTCGCCGGCGCGTGCTTACCAGCCGCCCGGCACCTCCAATAACGATGTGGACTCGTCCGGCCCATCCCGGACGTGCTCCGGGACTTAAAAGTCCAGACTTGGGATCGGGCGGAATTGTCATGAAGGTTACCGTCGAGCGCGCGCAACTGCTGAAATCGCTGAGCCACGTTCATCGCGTGGTCGAACGCCGCAACACCATTCCGATCCTCGGCAACGTGCTGATCCGCGCCGACAAGTCGCGCCTCAGCCTGAAGGCCACCGACCTCGACCTCGAAGTCACCGAAACGCTGGCGGCCGAGACCGGCACCGGCGGATCGATCACCGTCCCTGCGCACATGTTCTACGACATCGTGCGCAAGCTGCCCGACGGATCGCAGATCGTTCTCGAAGGCGACGGCGACAGATCGGTTCTCGCCATCCGCGCGGGGCGTTCGCGCTTCACGCTGCAGACGCTGCCGGAAAGCGACTTCCCGGATCTTGCCGCCGGCGACATGACCCATTCGTTCACGCTGGCCGCCGCTGACATGAAGCGGCTGATCGACCGCACCCAGTTCGCGATCTCGACGGAGGAGACGCGCTACTATCTCAACGGCATCTATCTCCACGCAGCAGGCAGCGCCAAACAAGCAACGCTGCGCGCGGTGGCGACCGACGGCCACAGACTGGCGCAGGTCGATCTGCCGCTGCCGAAGAGCGCCGAGGGCATGCCGGGTGTCATCGTGCCGCGCAAGACCGTGGGCGAAGTGCAGCGTCTGATTGAAGACAACGAAGCAGAACTCAAGATCGAGCTGTCACAGGGCAAGATCCGTTTCACCATCGGCGACGTCGTACTGACCTCAAAGCTGATCGACGGCACCTTCCCGGATTATGGCCGTGTCATTCCGCAGAACAATGACAAGGAACTGATCGTCGACAAGAAGGATTTCGAGGCCGCGGTTGACCGCGTCTCGACGATTTCCAGCGAACGTGGCCGCGCCGTGAAACTCGCGCTGTCTGCCGGCAAGCTGATCCTGTCCGTGACCAATCCTGACTCGGGAAGTGCGACGGAAGAACTCGAAGTCGAGTATGCGTCCGACCCGCTCGATATCGGCTTCAACTCGCGCTACCTGCTCGACATCGCAGCCCAGATCGAAGGTGAAGTCGCCGTGCTGCGTCTTGCCGATCCCGGTTCGCCGACGCTGGTGCAGGACAAGGATTCCAAAGGCGCACTTTACGTCCTGATGCCGATGCGGGTGTAAGGGCCCGTATTCTGCTGTAAGACGGCGGACCATGACCGTCTCCCGCATCCTTCGCCTGAGCCTCACGCATTTCCGCAACTACCGCGCGGCGAGCGTCGAGACGCGCGGCGATGTTGTGGTGCTGGTCGGCCCCAATGGCGCGGGGAAAACCAATTGCCTTGAGGCGATCTCGTTTCTGTCACCGGGCCGTGGCCTGCGCCGCGCCACGCTGGACGATGTCGCGGACATCCAGGGCGATGGATCGTGGGCAGTGTCCGCTGAAGTTGAAGGTGAACTCGGTCTCGCCACCCTCGGAACCGGCATCGACGCACCGCGCGCCGACGGCACAGCATCATCTCGCCGCGTCCGCATCGACCGCGAGCCGGTGACGTCCGCAACCGCCTTCGGCGATCATCTGCGTATGGTGTGGCTGACGCCGGCGATGGACAGCCTGTTCATGGGTGCGGCCTCCGAGCGGCGGCGCTTCTTCGACCGTCTGGTGCTGGCGATCGACAGCGAGCATTCGAGCCGTGTCTCGGCGCTGGACCGTTCGCTTCGTTCCAGAAACCGCCTGCTGGAAGACCGCAATTTCGATGCGCACTGGTGCGACGCCATTGAGCGCGAAACCGCGGAGCTCGCCGTTGCGGTTGCGGCCCAGCGCGGACAGACGTTGCAGCGCCTCGCGGGAATGCTTGCCGCGCGTGGATCCGCGTCGGCATTTCCCTCCGCACTGATTGCGCTCGACGGCTGGATGGAGAATGCCCTGCTGACCGACACGGCAACTGCCGTGGAAGACCGTTACCGCGAGATGCTGCGCGAGAGCCGCGCGAAGGACGCCGCTGCCGGGCGCACGCTGAGCGGGCCGCATCTCACCGATCTGATGGTGATCTACGCGCCGAAAAATATGCCGGCCCGCGACGCCTCCACGGGCGAACAGAAGGCGCTGCTGATCGGCCTCGTGCTGGCTCACGCCAATCTTGTCGCCGAGATGACCGGCATCACCCCGCTCCTGTTGCTCGATGAAGTCGTCGCACATCTTGATCCTAACCGCCGCACCGCGCTGTTCGACGAGTTGGCGAGGCTCGGCGCGCAGGTCTGGATGACCGGTGCGGACCCCGCAGCATTCGTCGACGTCGGTGCGGGCGCGGACGTTTTCGATGTCGAAGGCGGTCATGTTTCCCGGCGCGGGTGAGGCGGAAATCAGGGGGCGGAATCGCCCCCAAAGGACATCGCGCAAGCTGCCCGAATCAGGCTTTTCCACAGCCCCGAAAACGCCGTTTCGGAGCCTTGAAAAACAGCCAAAAATTCCCATTTTATCAACAGTTTGCAGGGCGCTACTTTGTCCTAGGAGCTTAACTGTTTTCATGGCACAAATTGACAATCGAAGGCGCGTTTTTCGCGACCCGATTCGATCTCTCTGCCGAACCATCTTTGAAGGCAACTCATGACCGAACCAGCCCGGCAAACCAGCGCCGAACCTATGGACAATCCAGGGGCGGAATACGGCGCTGAATCGATCCGCGTGCTGAAAGGTCTCGACGCCGTCCGCAAGCGTCCGGGCATGTATATCGGCGACACCGATGACGGCTCCGGCCTCCATCACATGGTGTACGAGGTCGTCGACAACGCCATCGACGAAGCGCTCGCAGGCCACGCAACCCGGGTAGAGGTCGTGCTCAATCCCGACAACTCGGTGACCGTGCGCGACGACGGCCGCGGCATTCCCACCGACATTCACAAAGGCGAAGGCATTTCGGCCGCTGAAGTCATCATGACCCAGCTCCATGCCGGCGGAAAATTCGACCAGAATTCCTACAAGGTGTCCGGCGGGCTGCATGGCGTCGGCGTGTCCGTGGTCAATGCACTGTCGAGCAAGCTGGAATTGCGGGTCTGGCGCAACGGCAAGGAACACTACATCCAGTTCAAGCACGGTGACGCTGTCGCTCCGCTCGAGGTGGTCGGCGACGCCAACGGCAAGCGCGGCACCGAAGTGACGTTCCTCGCCTCGACCGAAACCTTCACCAACGTCGAATACGATTTCGCAACGCTGGAGCATCGCCTGCGCGAGCTCGCGTTCCTGAATTCCGGCGTCAACATCACGCTTTCCGATATGCGCCACGCGGTGGAGAAGCGCGAGGAGCTGTTCTACGAGGGCGGTGTCGAGGAATTCGTCAAGTATCTCGACCGCAACAAGAAGCCCGTGGTGCCGATTCCGATCGTGATGCGGTCGGAGCAGAACGGCATCAGCGTTGAAGTCGCGATGTGGTGGAACGACAGCTACCACGAGAACGTGCTTTGCTTCACCAACAACATTCCCCAGCGCGACGGCGGCACCCATCTGGCGGGCTTCCGAGGCGCGCTGACGCGTCAGGTGACCGGCTATGCCGACGCCATGGCGAAGAAGGAAAAGATCGCGCTGACCGGCGACGATTGCCGCGAAGGCCTCACGGCCGTGCTGTCGGTCAAAGTGCCCGATCCGAAATTCTCGTCGCAGACCAAGGACAAGCTGGTGTCCTCGGAAGTGCGGCCCGTGGTCGAGAACGTGCTGAACGCAGCACTCTCCGCGTGGTTCGAGGAACATCCCGGTGAGGCCAAGACCATCGTCGGCAAGGTGATGGAAGCCGCAGCCGCGCGCGAAGCCGCGCGCAAGGCGCGCGATCTCACCCGGCGCAAGGGTGCGCTGGACATCGCCTCGCTGCCCGGCAAGCTCGCCGACTGTCAGGAACGCGATCCGGCGAAGTCCGAACTCTTCATCGTCGAGGGTGATTCCGCAGGCGGCTCGGCCAAGCAGGGCCGCAACCGCGAATTCCAGGCTGTGCTGCCGCTGCGCGGTAAAATTCTGAACGTTGAACGCGCCCGCTTCGACAAAATGTTGTCGAGCGAGCAGATCGGCACGCTGATCACCGCGCTCGGCACCGGCATCGGCCGCGACGATTTCGACATCGGCAAGCTGCGCTATCACAAGATCATCGTGATGACCGACGCCGACGTCGACGGCGCGCATATCCGCACGCTGCTGCTGACGTTCTTCTTCCGGCAGATGCCGCAACTGATCGAAGGCGGTTACCTCTATATCGCGCAGCCACCGCTCTTCAAGGTGACCCGCGGCAAGTCCGAGCAATACCTCAAGGACGAGCGCGCGATGGAAGATTACCTGATCGAGACCGGTCTTGATGACTGTGTTCTGAAGCTGTCGTCGGGCGAGGACCGCAAGGGCCGCGACCTTCAGGCGCTGCTGGAGGACGCGCGCGTCATCCGCGGCATCCTCAACAGCCTGCACAGCCGCTACAACCGCACTGTTGTCGAACAGGCCGCCATCGCAGGCGTGCTGAGTCCTCATGTCGTCGGCAACATCGAGACCGCCAATGCCGCCGCCGACTACATCGCCAAGCGCCTCGACGCGCTGGCCGACGAGGTCGAGCGAGGCTGGATCGGCACCTTCAGGGAAGGCGAAGGCTATTTCTTCGAGCGCACCGTGCGCGGCGTCAAGGATGCCGCCATGATCGACGACGCACTGCTCGGTTCAGCCGAGGCGCGCAAGCTCGATGAATATGCCGCAGCGCTGCAGGAGGCCTATCCGCGCAGCAGCGTGCTCCGCCGCAAGGACACCGAGACGCCGATCCACGGCCCGATCAGCCTGTTCGAGGCAGTGACCGATGCCGGCCGCAAGGGCGTCACCTACCAGCGCTACAAAGGTCTCGGCGAAATGAACCCGCAGCAATTGTGGGAGACGACGCTCGACGTCAACGCCCGTTCACTGCTGCAGGTGAAGGTCAAGGAAGTCGACGCCGCCGACGACATCTTTACCAAGCTGATGGGCGACGTGGTCGAACCGCGCCGCGAGTTCATCCAGGACAACTCCCTCGACGCCAACGTCGACGTGTAAGCGGCGCGGCCGCGCCGCCCTCTCCGCATAAACCAAGGCGCGACGCTGCGCCGGTCATCATTTGGCCGGCGGCTCTGTGCTAGAACCGCGTCATGACATCCCTCGACAAAGCCGATTCCGTCTCTGCGACCGGTGAATCCAGCTTCGCCAGAAGCGCCACCGCGACCGAGTTCATCGAGACGATCAAGCTGGCACTCCCTATTGCGCTGACGCAACTGGGGCAGATCGCCATGATGACCACCGATCTCGCGCTGATCGGACGGCTCGGCGACACCGCGGTCGCCGCCGCATCGCTGGCGCATACGGTGTTCTTCGTCGCCTTCGTGATCGGCATGGGGCTGGTGTCCGCTGTCGCCCCGCTTGCCGCGCAGGCATTGGGCGCGCGCCAGCCGCGTATCGTCCGCCGCGCGCTTCGCGTCGGCCTGTGGGCTGCGCTGATGCTGTGCATACCGATGATGATGCTGCCGCTGTTCGGCGAACAGATCCTGCTCCAGCTCGGTCAGGCGCCGGAAAACGCCCGCCTCGCGCAGCGTTATCTGCTGGGCCTTGCGCCCGGCATGGCGCCCGCATTGTGCTTCATGGCGATCCGCAACTTCATGGGTGCGGTCAACCGGCCCGAACCGGGCCTGTGGATCACACTGGCGGCGATTCCCGCGAATGCTGTACTCGGCTACGCGCTGATCCATGGCCATTGGGGTATGCCGAAGCTGGAATTGCTGGGCGCAGGTGTCGCCACCACAACGGTGAACTTTGGCATGTGCGCGGCGGCGCTGTGGTTTACCTGGAGCCAGCGGCCGTTCAAGAAATTCCAGGTGCTCGGGCGCTTTTGGCGGATCGACTGGCCGTTGATGCGCCAGCTTGTCATCATCGGCGCGCCGATCGCGGTGTCGTTTCTGCTGGAATACGGATTGTTCTCCGCTGCCGGTCTTCTGATGGGATTGATCAGCACGACAGCGCTAGCTGCACATCAGATCGCGCTGCAGATCGCGGCCGTCCTGTTCATGGTGCCGTTCGGCATCGGCATGGCCGCCACCGTGCGCGTCGGGCACGCGCTGGGGCGCGGTGATGTCTCAGCGATTCGCCGCGCCGGCGTGGCCGCGATCGTGCTCGGTATCGCCTTCATGACGACGATGACGCTTGCCGTAATCGTGATGCGGTTTGACCTCGCGGGATTTTTCTTCGGCGATACGCGGCAAGGCTTGGCCGCCGTCGAACTCGCCGCCACGCTGATGCTGGTCGGCGCTACCTTCTTCATCGCCGACGGCATCCAGACCGTGGCAGCCGGTGCGCTTCGCGGCCTCAGTGACACACGTATCCCGCTGCTGCTCGCGGCGATCAGCTATTGGCTGATCGGTTTCACCGCCGCCTACGGTCTCGCGTTCTGGGCCGGTTCGGGAGCGATCGGCGTCTGGATTGGCCTGTCGATCGGCACCGGCATCTATGCCATCCTGCTCGTGCTGCGTTTCCGCACCCTGACGCAACGGCTGAGGTTGCAACATGACCGTTCAGGCTTTTAGCGTACGAGGCGAGCCCGATGCCGGGATGAAAGGACTGCTTCCCGGCGCGCAGTTCGCCGATGCGTTTGGTGTCGCCGTGAATGACGACAGCCTCACTGCGCGACAGGCGGCGGAGCGGATGTTTCTCCGTTTGCCGCGCTGGATCGACCGTCTGATGAAGCTGCGAAATCTTGTCGTGGCGCCGCTTGGCCTCAAGACCCCTACGCATACAAAAACCATCGTCGCGGATTCGATCGGACCGTTTCCCGTGATCAGCGCGACGCCGCAGCGGCTGGTAGCGGGGTTCGACGACAAGCATCTCGACTTTCGCGTGATCGTTGACGTAACCGGCAGCGTTCCGAGCCGTCAGGTTACCGCGACGACGCTGGTGATGACCCACAACCTGCTCGGCCGCGCCTATCTTGCGACCATCATGCCGTTTCACCGGATTATCGTTCCGGCCATGCTGCGGCAGGTCCCCGAATAAGCGGGATTGACTTTCCTTATTTCATGTAACATACAAAGTTACATGAAAAGAGACAGCCGTTTATCCTCGATTCTCCACGTGCTTTTGCACATGGCGGAAAAATCCGAGCCGCTGACCTCGGAAACCCTGGCGACATTTCTCGCAACCAATCCCGTCGTCATTCGCCGCACCATGGCGAGCTTGCGCGACGCCGGTTTTGTCCGCTCCGAGAAAGGCCATGGCGGCGGCTGGGTGATTGCGTGCGATCTCACCAAGGTCACAATGCGTGACATCCATGAAACGCTCGGCGCGCCCTCCCTGTTCGCCATCGGCAACCGGACCGAAAGTCCGGGCTGCCTTGTCGAACAGGCGGTCAATGCCGCCATGAGCGAGGGCTTCCGCGAGGCCGAAGCGCTGCTGATGGATCGGCTCGGCCGCATCACGCTCGCGGATCTCGCCGCGGATTTTCACCAGCGCTTCGCGGACTACAAAGCCAAGCAAGGACACAGCCATGCAGTATGACGCAATCGTTGTCGGCGGAAGTTTCGCTGGCATTTCAGCAGCGACCTATATCGCCCGGG
The DNA here is from genome assembly GCF_000308295.2 of Afipia birgiae 34632. GTDB lineage: Bacteria > Pseudomonadota > Alphaproteobacteria > Rhizobiales > Xanthobacteraceae > Afipia > Afipia birgiae. The sequence continues at coordinate 745,795 of NZ_HG326653.1, read as the reverse complement.
CGCGGCGGAACGTTCTGGTGATCGATGCCGGCAAGCCCCGCAATCGTTTTGCCGATGCCTCGCACGGCTTCTTCGGCCATGACGGGAATGCACCCGCCGCGATGATCGCCAATGCACGCGCTCAATTGCTGTCCTACCCCAACGTCACCTTTGTCGCGGGAGAGGCCGTCGGTGCTGCGCGCGATCCCGATGGATTCGAGATCTCACTGGACTCAGGCCAATCCGCACATGCAACGCGCATCGTGCTCGCCACCGGCGTGGTCGATGAACTGCCCGACTTTCCCGGATTGCGCGAGCGCTGGGGCAAGACAGTCATTCATTGCCCCTACTGTCACGGCTTCGAGTTCAATGGCGCGCCGCTCGGCGTGCTCGCGACCTCGCCGATGTCACTTCATCAAGCGGAGCTGGTTCCCGATTGGGGTCCGGTGACGTTTTTCATCAACGAGGTCATCGATCTCGACGACACTGCCCGTGCGCAACTCGCAAGACGCCACGTCATAGTCGAGTCCGGGAAGGTGGCTGGGCTCGAAGGTGCGGCACCTGATCTCACGGGCGTTCGTCTTGAGAACGGACGCGTTGTCCCGGTTGCGGCCCTCTTCGTCGGCGCTCCGATCCGGATGGCAAGTCCGCTGGCGCATCAGCTGGGCTGTGCGTTTGACGACACGCCGATGGGCTCGGTCATTCGCACCGGACCTGACAAGCAGACGACAATTCCGGGCGTGTATGCGGCTGGTGACGCCGCGCGCGTGCCGCACAGCGTTGCCTGGGCCGTCGCGGACGGGGTGACCGCCGGCGTTTCACTGCATCGCGCGTCCGTTATGCAAGCGGCCGCGGCTTAAGGCGTCATCCAATCCAGCGCCTGCTGCATCGGCACGGACGAGACCTTGATGAAACCTGCGAATGGCTGATCCATATCGAAGATCAGATTGATCGCCACTGACACCGACAGTGCGGCAAGAAAAAATGCGGCGATTACGGTCCCGTTGAATGGAGCGAATATCGCGCGGCACAGGAACAGCACGCTGAGCCAGAAAATCCCGACGATCAGAAATGGACGAGGTGTCGCATTGATCTGCTGGACGGCCAAAAGACGGCTGGTGCGCTTCAACTCCCTGATGATATCAAGCGCATTCTTGCGGCCTTCGATGTGAACTTCGCTTTTTGGCGCGAACAGGCGGAGATCGCCTTCGATCTCATCGAGCAGCCGCACCGATTCAAGGGCGTCGTTTGCGGAATCGGCGGCCCGGTCGGTCCATAGCTGCGCGATTTTGCGTGCTGTGAATGTGCGCAGCATCTCGCGTGCCCTTGCTGCGTCCTGGCCAAAATGCATCAGCTCGCGGTCGAGCAGCGTCAGATTGGCGCTGAACTGCTGAACCTCCTGACTTCGCAAATCAAAACTCGATTTGGTGTTGGCAACCAGAAGGCCGAGCACAAGCGCTGCCAGCAGCGCGACGACGCCCATGACATTGTGCACCGTTTTGCCCGTCTCGTCTGTCCGGTGATGCTCAGGCAGAAAGCCACGAATCGCAAAGCCGAGCAGCCCCGCGCCGAAAATGCAGATGAAAGCGATCAAACCGATGCCGGTAAACATGGCCGTATCACTGTGAAAGATGGAAACACAACCAGCCTCAAAGGTCGTCCCGCAAGCCGCCGGATGTCAAGGCAGGCAGGACGCACAGCGGGTTGAACATAAGCCGCAGGATGCCTAGTGTGCCGCCAAACGAACAGGAAGAACAACAATGGCGAATGAAACCGCAACGCTGGCCGCTTACGTCGCGAACCTCAGATACGAAGACATCCCGGCTGAGGTGCGGGAGCGCGCCAAGGCGCTGACGCTGGATTTCCTCGGCAGCGCCGTACGCGCACGTAGCGAAGCGGAATCGACGCCGTCGCTGCTGGCGATGCTGGCCACCCTCGGCCTCGACGGCAAGGGCGAGGCGACGGTGTGCGGCGACGCCAGGACCTACACGCCGGCCATCGCTGCCCTGCTCAACGGTGCGCTCGGCCACTCGCTCGATTTCGATGATACCCATGCGGACTCCTCGCTGCATCCCAGCGCACCTGTGGTGCCTGCCGCCTTTGCGGTCGGCGAGATCGTAAAGGCAAGCGGCCGCGATGTGCTGACCGCCATCGTTGCGGGCTATGAAGTCTGCTGCCGCCTCGGCAACGCACTCGATCCGACCTCGCATTATGCAAAGGGCTTCCACCCGACTGCCACCGCCGGCACCTATGGCGCGGCGGCGGCAGCGGCAAAGCTTTACAAACTCAATGCAGATCAGACCGTCGCCGCATTCGGCGTTTCCGGCAGCCAGGCCGCAGGCTCGCTGCAGTTTCTGGTCAACGGAGCCTGGAACAAGCGTTATCAGGTTGGCGCTGCCGCGATGAACGGCGTCGTCGCCGCCTCACTGGCGCGCGAGGGATTCATCGGCGCGACGGAATCGGTCGAAGGCAAGCACGGCCTGCTGGTCGGTTACAGCGACGACGCGCATCCGGACAAGGCCGTGGCCAGTCTCGGCAACGTTTATGAAACGATGAAGATCGGCGTAAAGCCGTATCCGAGCTGCCGCTATACCCACGCCGCCATCGATGCGCTGATCGCCATGCGCCGCGAGCACAATCTCACGCCGGAAAACATCAAGAGCGTCGAAATCGGCCTCCATCGCAACGGCATCACGCTGACCGGCGACGCCGCAACCAAACGTCATGCTCGCAGCGTCGTCGGCGGACAGTTCTCGATGTTCTTCACCGGCGCACTGGCGCTCGACCAGGGCTCGTTCGGCTGGGACGACTACAAGCGGCTCGGCGACCCGGCAATTGAAGCGCTCGCCGACAGGATCGAGGTTGTGCAGGATGCCCGGCTCGAAGGAAAAAGCCATCCGTTCGGCGCGCGCGTCTCCATCGTCAGCGGGGAAGGCACACTTGAACGCCTGATCCCCGACCCGTCGGGCGAGCTGTCGTCGTTTCCCGACGCAACGGCGATGCAGCAGAAATTCCTGCAACTCGCCCGGCCGGTGCTCAAGGAACGCGCCGACCGCTTTGCGGACGCCATCCTGTCGCTCGACAAGTTCGACCACATCGACCGCGTGACCTCGCTCGCGCGGCTCTGAGTCGCAACGCTGCAGGCAGCCTGCGGATCAGGTATTCTCAACAGGAAGTCTGCCCAAACGAAAGTCGGGGCCGGACCGTCTGGAATCGGTCGCATTCGCTGTCTATCATCCACGAATAGAACCTGACTGAGCAGGAGCAAAGCTGACGAATGGCGACGCTGGGACTAGATCGGGCCTCCCTAAGTAATCTGCTCACCACGCTAACCGAGCGAGGCCGCAGCCTGCTTGGCTTGTCGAACGGTGCGCGTGCAATGTCGCAGGCCGAACTGATCGGACTTGGTGAAACCCTGCTGTCGCGGCGCGGCGAAGCCACCGGTGTCGCACTCGCCAATACACTGCTCGCGGGTTACTCGGCTGCAAGCGAGGCCGACCAGCTTGCCTTCCTCAATGCCCTTGCCGATCTGTTCGGCCCGGACATGGACGAACTGAACGCGGCGCTGGCCATGGTCCGCGACAAGGGCACTTCCCCCGACGCCGTCAGCAAGCTTTTAAAGGCGGCCGAGCCGCGCCGCCAGGAGCTGATCCGGCGGCTCAATCTCGCGCCAGGCGGCACCGCATCGCTGGTGCGGATGCGCGAGGCATTGCTGGCGCATATCAAGGATCATCCGGCGCTGAAGTATGTCGACAGCGATTTCGTGCATCTGTTCGCGTCGTGGTTCAACAGGGGTTTTCTTGTGCTGCAACGGATCGACTGGACCACGCCCGCGAACATTCTGGAAAAGATCATCCGCTACGAGCAGGTGCACGCCATCACCAACTGGGACGACTTGCGCAGCCGCCTCGCGCCATCGGACCGCCGCTGCTACGGCTTCTTCCATCCGCAGCTCGTGGATGAGCCGCTGATCTTTGTCGAGGTGGCGCTGACGCGCGAGAGTCCGGCGGCGATCGCGCCATTGCTCGATCTCACGCGCGCACCAATTGCCGCAACCGACGCCACAACGGCGGTGTTCTATTCGATCTCGAATACGCAGAAGGGCCTCGGCGGCATTTCCTTCGGCAACTTCCTGATCAAGCAGGTGGTCGAAGAGATCAAGCGCGAACTGCCGAATGTGCAAACCTTCGTAACGCTCTCGCCTGTACCGGGATTCGCCACCTGGCTGAAGCGCGAACGCGCCTCCGAGATCTCGCCGCTGCTCGATGCAGCGTCACGCGCTACGCTCGAGGCGCTGGATACGCCGAACTGGGCCGACGATTCCGACATCGCCGAACAGGTCAAGGCCGAACTGCTGCCGCTGGCGGCGTATTACTTCATCGAAGCCAAGGGCTCGCGCGGGCATCCACTAGACCCTGTTGCGCGCTTTCACTTGGGCAACGGCGCGCAGCTGGAGCGGCTGAATTTCCTCGGGGACCGGTCCGAGAAGGGCATGCAGCAGTCGCACGGGCTGATGGTCAACTATCTTTACGCACTCGACAAGATCGAGACAAACCATGAAGCCTTTGCCGAAAAGGGTCAGGTTGCATCCTCGTCCGCGGTTCGTAAGATGCTGCCTGTCCGCGCGCTCGCGGAGACATCGGCGAGCGCGTAACATCCTTCCATCAACGCCGGGAGACGCGCCATGAGCTGGATGCCATCAAATGATCCGATCCTCGGCGATCCGCAGACCTGCGACGCGCTTGAGCTCATCATCGTGCCGCGCACCCGCGATCTGGGTGACGGCTTTGCGGTTCGCCGCGCGCTCCCGCACGGCAAGCGGCAGATGGTCGGCCCGTTCATTTTCTTCGATCACTTCGGGCCGGTGCAGTTCGTCGCCGGCAAAGGCATGGATGTGCGCCCGCATCCGCATATCGGACTTGCCACCGTCACGTATCTGTTCGACGGCAGCATCATGCACCGTGACAGCGAAGGCAACATTCAGGAAATCCAACCCGGCGCCATGAACCTGATGACCGCCGGACGCGGCATTGCCCATTCCGAGCGCACACCGGATGTACAGCGCGCCAACGGCCAGCAGATGCTCGGCCTGCAAAGCTGGATCGCGTTGCCGGTCGGCAAGGAGGAGATCGCCCCCTCATTCCAGCATTTCGCTGCCGCCACGCTGCCCGAGGTACACGACACCGGCTTCAAGGCCCGCATCATTGCGGGTTCGTCGTTCGGCGTGAAATCGCCAGTCGATATGGTGTCGGAGTGGTTCTACACGGAAGTCGCGCTCGACGAGGGCATGCGCGTGCCGCTTGATGCCGATCACGAGGAGCGCGCCATCTATGTCGTCGATGGCGAGATCGAAATCGCCGGCGAAAAATTCGAAGGCCCGCGGCTGCTGATCTTCCGTCCCGGCGACCGCATCACCGTGAAGGCGACGCGCCGCGCGCGGATGATGTTTTTGGGCGGCGCTGCGCTGGAAGGACCGCGCCACATCTGGTGGAATTTCGTCTCGTCGAGCAAGGAGCGCATCGAAGAGGCCAAGGCCGACTGGAAAGCCGGCCGCTTCGCTCATGTGCCGAACGAGCACGAGTTCATTCCGCTGCCGGAGTAACGCTCAGAACACCGTGTAACCGCCATCGATCAGGATCGTATCCGCGGTGTGATACGATGACGCCTTGCTCATGAGGTAAACCGCGATGCCGCCGAAGTCCGACGGCTCCCCGAACCGCCGCATCGGAATGCGCGGCATCACGTTGGCAACGAACTTCTCATTTGCCATCAGGCCTTCGGTCATCTCGCTCTTGATCCAGCCCGGCAGGATCGCGTTGGCAGTAATGCCGTAGCGCGCCTGTTCGACTGCGAGCGCGCGGATCAGCGCATTGATCGCAGCCTTCGTCGCCGCGTAGTGTTCATTACGCGCCGTGCCGAACAGCGACGCCATACTTGATGTCGCCACCAGCCGCCCGAATGCATCGCCATTTGCTGCCCGCTCGGTCATGTGCCGGGCCGCAGCCTGAAACACATGAAACACGCCATCGAGATTGGTGGCGAACATCTTTCGCCAGTCTTCCTCGGTGCGATCGATGAAGGCATGCCGTCCGCCGCCGCCGATGCCGGCATTGGCGAAACAGCCATCAACACGGCCGAAGGCGTCGAGCGTGGCTTTCATCGCGGCTTTTACCGATGCCGCATCGGTGACATCGCAGACGCGCGCCTCGGCCTTTCCGCCCTTGCTGGTGATCGAAGCGACGGCCTGCGCGTTCTTGTCCGCATTGCGGCCCCAGATCGAAACGGCACAGCCTTCGGCCGCCAGTGCCTGCGCGATGCCGAGACCGATGCCGCCATTACCGCCGGTTACCACCGCCACGCGGCCGCTTAGATCGAAAATGCCCATGTCACTTCATCTCCCATCGTGTCTTGTTTGGTGATCACATTGACCAATCGCCTGGGTAAAATCAAACAACCAGCTGCGCGCGCGGCTCTTTCGCCATGCGAAATTGAAATCCGCAATACATGGCAGACCCGCCATCATGGCGGTGTGGACGCGCGCCGTTTACAGCCCATCCGGTTTCCGGAATAGTCGCGGCGAAACGCACGCGGCAGCGCCTGCCGGACGTGGCGATCAATTAAACCCATCAAGCGAGGAACGCATGCAGTTCAAACATTGCCGACTGGAATTCGACGGACCGGTCGCGACACTTGTGCTCGATCATCCGGAAGTCATGAACGCGGTGTCGCAGGACATGCTCGCCGGTCTGGCCGAGGCGATGGATGCGATCGACGAGAAGCGCGACGACGTGCGTTGCCTCGTGATTACCGGCGCAGGCAAGGCGTTCTGCACCGGCGCCAATCTTCAGGGCCGCAACGATCAGAGCGGCAAGCGACAGAGTGCCGGCACCTCGCTGGAAACCGGATTTCATCCGTTCCTGCGCCGCCTGCGCAACCTGCACTGCCCGATCGTCACCTCGGTCAACGGACCGGCCGCGGGCGCCGGCATGAGCTTCGCGCTGATGGGCGACATCATCCTGTGCGCGCGGTCGTCATACTTCCTTCAGGCGTTCCGGCGAATCGGCCTGGTGCCGGATTGCGGATCGACCTGGATCCTGCCGCGCCTGATCGGCAAGGCCCGTGCCGTCGAGTTGTCCCTGCTGGGCGAACGGCTTCCCGCCGAGAAGGCGCTGGAATGGGGACTGATCAATCGCGTCGTCGATGATGCAGCACTGGCCGAGGAAACCAGGAAACTCGCCCATGATCTGGCCAACGGACCGACAGTCGCACTGTCGCTGATCCGTCAGCTCTATTGGGAGAGCGAGAACAATTCGTTCGAGGAGCAACTCGATCTCGAACAGCGATCCCAGCGCGTGGCCGGCCGCAGCGAAGACTTCAAGGAAGGCGTCGGCGCGTTCCTCGAAAAGCGCCCGGCCAAGTTCAAGGGACGCTGAGGGCCACCGGCAAATTCAGATCGCGAAGACAGAAGCCGCGCCGGCAACAGCGCGGCTTCTGCTCTTCCGGCTGTTGCCCGGCAAGCGATGGGAAACAGGCATTTGCACCGCGCTTCTCATTCCGCGCAAAACGTGGGCAGATGGATCTGCTGTCACAAGAATCTCTTTTACGTCAGCTTTGCCGTCGTCTAGGACAGACCTGCCTCCATCGATGGACGTCCCGCGTGGCTTTTCCCTCCGTCACCCCCGTTTCCAGCCCGAGCGTGAAGCTGCGTCAGTGGCTGAACGATATCTTCGCCAGCGCGGCACCCGCCGTGCTGACTGTGTCGTTCGGGCTCTCCTATTCGGTGCTGATCTTCAGCGGCCCTCTGGTTTCGTATCTGCCCTATGGAATCGCCGCGACCTTCACGGCGACCGCGGTGATCGCCGTTGTGATCGCGCTGGGCAGCACCTTTCCGTTCGCTGTAGGCGCCCCTGAAACGTCCACGGCGGCGGTCACCGGCATTCTGGCCGCATCGCTCGTGGAGCACATCACAACGACCGATCCTACGGCCCAGCTTCTCGGCCCGGTGCTGCTGACGCTCTCCGCCGCGACAATCATCACGGGACTCGTGCTGTGCAGCATGGGCCTTACCCGGATCGGCCGTGCGATCCGATACGTGCCTTATCCGGTGATCGGCGGATTTCTGGGCACGACGGCGCTCCTGATCACGCTCGGCGGAGTCCGGGTCATTACCGACCGCCCCCTGCGGTTCGACACCCTCGCCTCGTTCGCGAATCCCATGACGATGTACGAGCTCCTCGCAGGAGCTGCATTGGCATTCACGATCTATCTGATGTGGCATCGCTCCCGCAATCCGCTCGCGCTTCCAGCGATCCTGGTCGGCGGCGTTATGGTGGCTCATATCGCCTTTCATTTCGCAGGTGTTTCGCTGGAACAGGCGCAGATGCTCGGCTGGACATTCCAGTCCCCGCCGCGCGCCAGCCTGACGGCGCCATGGCGCCTGAGCGATATCGAGAACTACCCGTGGCAGGCGCTGCCCGGGCTGGTTGGCAACCTGATTGCCGTGATTTTCGTCACAGCGATCAGCACGCTGTTCAACACCACAGGCCTCGAGGTTGCGACAGGCCGCGAAGCAAATCTCGAGCGCGAACTGACTGTCGCAGGAACAGCCAATATCCTGTCGGGACTTTTCGGCGGCTATGCCGGATGCATCTCTCTCAGCCGGTCGCTGCTCAACACCAACGGCGGCGCAACGAGCCGCCTCTCGGGGCTGGTGGTAGCTACCGTCGCGGTCCTCATGCTGGTGGCCGATCCCGCACTGCTCGGCTACATGCCCAAGTTTATCCTCGGCGGCTTGCTGATCTATCTCGGGATCGATCAGCTCAATCGCTGGATTGTCGAATCGCGACGCAGGCTGTCCACCACCGAATACCTGTCGCTACTCGCGATCATTTTTATCATCATGACATGGGGCTTCATCGCCGGCGTCTTGATCGGAATCGTGATCGGCTGCGCGACATTCGCTCTGAGCGCATCGCGCATCAGCTCCATCAAGTTCGGCTTCAATGGAGCGGAGTATCGCAGTTCGCTCGACCGCTCGCGGCATGACCTCGCGCTGCTGGCCGCCCACGGCAGGGAAATTCACGGACTCAATCTGCAGAGCTATTTGTTTTTCGGTTCAGCCAATCGCCTCTACCAGCACGTCCGGGCGCTGCTGCAGCACCATCCCGAATGCCGGTATCTGGTGTTCGATTTCAAGCTGGTGACCGGCATCGACTCTTCGGCCGCCTACAGTTTCGCCCAGATCAGGCGCTCGGCAATCGAGAGCGGCGTCAAACTGGTTCTTGTCAATCTGCCGTCGGCGACCGAACGAATGCTGCGCTCAGGAGAGTTTCTATCCGGCGACATCCTGGTGATGCCGGAACTCGACCACGCGCTGGAATGGTGTGAGAACGAGATTATCGTCCGGCATCGCGGACACGAACAGGACGATGGCGATCTGCAGAGCTGGTTCGTCGCTATCCTCGGCAATAAGCACGACGCCGCCGAACTTGCGCAGCGTTGCGAACGTGTCGAGGTCGGCGCACTTGAGATCATCGCTCGAGCGGGCGAGCGGGCCGACTCCATGCTGTTTATTCTGAACGGCCGGGTTGGCGTGACCGTTGAAGCTGGCGATGGCCGAATCACGCGCGTGCGAAGTCTCGGGCGCCGAACCACAGTCGGAGAAATGGGTCTTGTTGCCGGTCAGCCCCGAAGCGCCACGATCCAGGCCGAAATCGATAGCGTTCTTTACGTGCTGCGCGCCGACGCCTTCAACGCGATTATGGCCGACAATCCGCAATTGGGCCAAAAGCTTTTGACTTACTTCATGTCAGTGATGGCCGAACGGCTTGCATTCGCGAGCCGTATGATTGGCGCGCTACGCCGTTAACGCAGCAGCTCTGAATCGAGCCGCCGCAAGATCAGGCCACGTGGCTCAAATACGCTTCGCGGCGGCCGAGCATGCGCTCCGCGGCAACCTTGGCCTCCTCACGGGTCGACGTTGCGAAGGTGCGGTACTCAAGGTCGAGCGACGTCACCGGATCGCGCTTGCCGAACCACGAGGCGAAAGATTTGGGTCCCGAGGTAATGGACGACAGCGCATGAGCGATGTTGTCGGTCGCCTCGAATGCGAACAGCGCACCGGACGATGCGTGCCTGACCTCGAAGATTCCCGGTCCGATCGGCGCTTCCAGTCTCTCGCCCCGAACGGCCTTCGGATAATGTTTCCACTCGCTCCAGGTCGTAATCATGGTGTCCTTCCGCCGCGCGGTGCGCGGTACTCCTACACGTGGTCACTCGTTGCCCGCACAGCGGGAAAAACTCCAACGAACACGGCTGGCAAATGGTTCCAGCCAAAAAGCGCCATCCCCCATATGGATGCAGGGGACGACGGCTTCAAGAACCATCGCGGTTAACGGTAGGTCACCCGATCGTGAACGATTGGCGCATCGTGGCAGCCCCGGCCAGGACGGCTGATCAGCACAGAGGATATGACCTGGCCGTCGTTCTAGACCGGCAGGCCCGCCGCCTGTGCCAGAGTCTTGAGGGACGCCTGCGGCCGCGCGCCGATGTGCTGGATCACCTCCGCGGCGGCGAGCGCGCCAAGCCGTCCGCACTGCTCATGGCTCAAACCGCGCACGATGCCGAACAGGAATCCGGCCGCGAACAGATCGCCCGCGCCCGTGGTGTCCACCACCTGCTTCACCGGAAATGCCGGAACCGGCGTCACCTTGTCCTTCGCAGCGACCACGCAGCCTTTTTCGCTGCGGGTGACCACAGCGAGTTGAGCATCGCCGCGCAATTGCGCCAGCGCCTTGTCGAAATCATCCGTTTGATAGAGCGAGGTCAGTTCGGCCTCGTTGGCGAAGACCAGATCAACCGTCTTGGTCCGGATCAGATCGAGGAATTCGTCGCGGTAACGGCCGACGCAAAATGCATCGGACAGCGTCAGCGCCACGCTGCGATTGTTGTCGTGAGCGATTTTGGAAGCTTTGAGAAAAGCCTCTTTCGCGTTGGCCGGATCCCACAGATAACCTTCGAGATAGACGATCGAGGAGGCCGCGATCTGCGCCGGATCGATATCGGCGGGCGACAGATCCTGCGCCGCGCCCAGATAGGTGTTCATGGTGCGCTCGCCGTCCGGCGTCACCAGAATGTAGGAGCATCCCGTCGCAGGGCCATCGGTCGCGGCCGTCGTCGTGAACGCAACGTTCGCCGCGCGGATGTCGTGACTGTACATGCGGCCGATCTGGTCGTCCTTGATTTTGCCTACATACGCCGCCTTCGCGCCAAAACCCGCCACGCCGAAAATGGTGTTCGCCGCCGAGCCGCCGGACATCTCGATGGCCGGGCCCATGGCCTCATAAATCGCGGCAGCGCGCGCCTCGTCGATCAAAGCCATCGAGCCCTTGGCCATGCCGTGCTGACCGAGAAAGGCGTCGTCGGTCTGCACCAGAATATCGAAGATGGCATTGCCGATTCCGAGAACGTCGTATGTCGCTGCGGTCATTAATGATAATCCTGCTGGGCGGGGGCCGGAACCGGCAAAAGCTGGTAGTTCATGGGGCCATGAAGGTCCGGCGACCTATCACGACAATGAGCCCGCCAGCAAGCATGTGATCCGCAGAATAGTTCGATGATCCGTCACATCCTCACAGTCTCGACCGGAACGCTGGCGTCGCGAACGCTGGGGTTCTTGCGCGACGCCCTGATCGCGGCGCTGCTCGGAGCCGGTCCGATCGCGGACGCGTTTCTGGTCGCCTTCCAGTTCATCAATGTGACGCGCCGCTCCTTCACCGAGGGCGCACTGAACGCCGCGCTGGTGCCGCATTATCTGCGCGTGCGGGAATCCGAAGGCGCGGCCGCCGCCGCAGCCTTCGCCGGACGTGTGCTCGGCAGCGTCAGTCTCATTCTGATCGGCATTGCGCTTGTACTGACATTGCTGATGCCGCTCGTCATCGCAGTGCTGGCGCCGGGATTTGTCGGCCGCGAGACCTTACAATTCGCTATCAACGACGCACGGCTGATGATGCCCTATTTCGCATTCGTCGGCCCCTCCATCGTGATGATCGGCGTCCTGAACGCCGAACACCGTTTCATGCTCACCGCATTTTCGCCTGTGTTGTTCAACATCACCATGATCGTCGTGCTGGTCGTGCTGCTGGTCTGGCGGCACGAGCCCTTGTTCTCGGCGACCGTTATCGCCGGCGCGGTCGGCGTCGCCGGCTGCCTGCAAATGCTGATCCTGATTCAGCGCAGGCCGTGGCGCGACGGCATCGCCACGCCGGTCCGGATTTCATTCGACCCGCAAATTCGCGGGTTTCTGCGCAAGGGCATTCCCGGCATGGTTGCCAACGCCGGCCCGCAATTCCTGATCGTCGGCGGCGCCATCATCGCCTCAAGCACGCCCGCCGCAGTGTCGTGGCTGTATTTCGCCAATCGCCTGATCGAATTACCGCTCGGCATGGTCGGCGTGGCGATGGGCACGGTGCTGGTGCCGGAACTCACCCGCGCCATCCGCAACGGTGACCGCCAGGCTCTGATGCAGGCAGAATCCCGCGGGGCTGAACTCGCGACTGCGCTGGTCTTGCCGGCGACGCTCGGCCTGATCCTGCTCAGCGAGCCGATCATCCGCGTGCTGTTCGAGCGTGGCGCATTCACGCCGGCGGATACCGCTGCCACCGCGCAGGCGCTGTCGATTCTTGCGCTCGGCCTGCCCGCGCACGTTCTGGTCAAGGTGCTGGCGCCGGCGTTTTTCGCGCGCGAGGACACCAAAACGCCACTGGCTGCAACACTGCTCGGCATCGCAACGGCGGTGGTCTGCGGATTGTTCTTCGGGCACGCCTATGGCGCGAGCGGCGTCGCCGCCAGCATCTCGCTCGGCGCATGGTTCTGCGCCGCCGTGCTGGCCTGGCGCGGCGCGGCGACCTTCGGCTTTTCCATCGACGCCACCGCGCGGCGGCGGCTGCCGCGCATCGCGATGTGCGCGGCGGCGATGGGCGCGATGCTTTTCGTCGCAGAATCCTTCGTGTCCCCGGTGACGGCCACGGCAGGCTTTCCGGCCCAGATCACCATTCTCGGCGGGCTGGTGGCGGCCGGCGTGTCGTTCTACGGCCTGCTGCTGGACCTGTTCGGCGTGGTGAGCTGGGGCGAAGCCATCAGCAATTTGCGCGATGGCGGCTTGCGCGAGTAGCGCCGGCACGGCTAAAGACGCGCAGATAAAACGGCTGCCGGACGACGGCACGGGAATTGTAAAATGGCTGCAAAAGAACTGGTTTTTTCAGGCGTCCAGCCGACGGGCAATCTGCACCTCGGCAACTATCTCGGCGCGATCGTCAACTTCGTCAAACTCCAGGACACCCACAACTGCATCTACTGCGTGGTGGACCTGCATGCCATCACCGTCTGGCAGGATCCCGCCGAACTGACGCGCACGATCCGCGAGGTCACCGCAGCCTTCATCGCCAGCGGCATCGATCCGAAGAAGCACATCGTGTTCAACCAGAGCCAGGTCTCCGAACACGCTGAACTCGCATGGGTGTTCAACTGCGTGGCGCGGCTCGGATGGCTGAACCGCATGACCCAGTTCAAGGAAAAGGCCGGCAAGGACCGCGAGAACGCATCGGTCGGTCTCTACGCCTATCCGAACCTGATGGCTGCAGACATTCTCGTCTATCGCGCCACCCATGTGCCGGTCGGCGAAGACCAGAAGCAGCATCTCGAACTGGCGCGCGACATCGCTCAGAAATTCAACAACGACTTTTCCGACTCGATCCGCGCGCACAATTTCGGCGAGAAGTTCTTCCCGATGCCGGAGCCGCTGATCACCGGCCCCGCCACCCGCGTGATGTCGCTGCGCGACGGCACCAAGAAGATGTCGAAATCGGATCCCTCCGATTACTCGCGCATCAACCTCACCGACGACGCCGACAGCATTGCGCAGAAGGTCCGCAAGGCGAAAACCGATCCGGAACCGTTGCCGAGCGAGGAAGAAGGCCTGAAGAACCGTCCCGAAGCCGACAATCTGGTTGGCATCTATGCGGCATTGTCAGGACAGCCGCGAACGGACGTGCTGCGGGAATTCGGCGGCGGACAGTTCTCCGGCTTCAAGTCGACACTGGTCGATCTTGCGGTCTCCAAACTCGGGCCGATCGGCGCGGAAATGAAGAAACTGACGCAGGACGCCGCCTATGTGGACGCGGTGCTGGCCGACGGCGCCGATCGTGCGCGCGTCACTGCAGCGGAAACCATGAATGCGGTGAAGGACATCGTCGGTTTCATCCGCAAAAAGTAATACCGTTTCAACTCCATGTTGTCGTTATGGCCGGACATACCCGTTCGAAGGACGGTGTCTCTTCCGCTTGCCTATGTCCCGGCAAACTCACATTTTTTGGCTTCACGAATTCGCGAATCAAGTTCCGTCAAGCCTCTTCTCACCTTGTCGGCGCGCCCTCGCGCATGGCAGCATGATGCCGGTTCATCATCCGGGACATGCATGAGCAGCCAACGACGAAGTTACGAGCAGGGCCACAAGCCGAAATGTCTTGTCGTCGTTGACGACACCGCAGAGGGCGACCGCGCGGTGTATTACGCAAGCCGCTGGGCGGTCCGCGTCGGCGGTGGCGTGGTGATGCTGCGTGTTATCGACACCGGGGACCGCAACCAGCAATGGCTCGGCGTGGCCGACATCATGCGCGCGGAGGCCGAGGAGATCGCGAATGCGGCGCTCGACCGCGCCTCGGGCCGCGCCAACGGTATCGCAGCCATCACCCCGGAACGGGTGATCCGCGAGGGCGATCCCGGCGAGCAGATTCTCGACGTCATCGACAGGGACGTCGACATTGCGATGCTCGTTCTGGCGGCGAGCGCCGGCGCCGAAGGGCCGGGCCCGATCATCACCATTCTGGCGAAAACCGCCGGGACATTTCCAATCCCTATCACCGTGGTGCCCGGCAATCTCAGCGACAGCGACCTCGACGCGCTGTCATAAAGGCGGCGGACACCCGCCATGCGCCCTTGATCGGGCTTTTTCAGCCGCCATCTGTGCTATAGGGAACCCCTCACTTAACCCGTTCGCGCCGGCCTTGAACCGGCGATGCGCCGGAGATTTCGATGTTTATCCAGACCGAAGCGACCCCCAACCCCGCCACCCTGAAGTTCATTCCCGGCCGTGCCGTGCTCGACACCGGCACCATGGAATTTACCGACCGTGATTCCGCCACCCGCTCTCCGCTGGCCGAACGTCTGTTCGCCGTGCCAGGCGTCACCGGGGTGTTTTACGGCTCCGATTTTGTGACCGTCACCAAGGACGACAGCGACTGGCAGCACCTCAAGCCGGCGATCCTTGGCGTCATCATGGAGCACTACATGTCCGGCGCGCCACTGCTCGCCGACGGCCAGGTGGCAGACGGCGACGCACCACATGCTGAAGAATTCTTCAGCGAAGCCGACACCGAGACGGTCGCGATCATCAAGGACCTGCTCGAGACGCGTATCCGCCCGGCAGTCGCCGGTGACGGCGGCGACATCACCTTCCGGGGCTTCAAGGACGGCATCGTCTATCTCGATATGAAGGGCTCCTGCGCCGGCTGCCCGTCATCGACCGCGACGCTGAAGCATGGCATTCAGAACCTGCTGAAGCACTTCATTCCGGACGTTGTCGAAGTCCGGCCGATGTGACCGGCTGAGTTCAGATTTATTCCATGTTACGTCATGGCCGGGCTTCGTCCCGGCCATGACGATTCTTGGACACGGTATCCTCCCAACCGGGTCACCGGGACAACCCTGGCGATGGCAGGGTGTTTGCATCCAGTTGGCGTTCTTGGGCATTTCTTGGAAACCTCCAACGGTGCTAGATCACGTCCATGATCGTTCTTGCCATTGATACCGCGCTGGATTATTGCGCCGCCGCCGTCCTGGATGCCGGCGCACGGACCATGATCGCGCATGAAACGCTGGAGATGAAGCGCGGCCATGCCGAGGCGCTGATGCCGCTGATCGCGCGCGTTATGAAAACCTCTGGCCTGCGTTATCTCGACCTTGACCGCGTCGCCGTCACCACGGGACCCGGCAGCTTTACGGGATTGCGCGTCGGCATCTCCGCGGCACGCGGCATCGGCCTCGCCGCCGACAAGCCTGTGATCGGCCTCACCACCCTGTCGGCCTATGTCGCGCCGCTGGTCGCCGAGCAACAAGACCAGCCGATTGTCGCTGCGATCGATGCCCGGCACGACCATGTTTATTTTCAGGTCGTCGCCGGCAACGGCGCCGCCCTGATGCGGCCAGCCGTCGTTCCGATCGAAGACACCTTCGTGGCTTCGCGTTTCGGCGCGCTGCGCATGGTCGGCAATGCCGCGCGCATCCTTGCGGATCGATGGCCGCGCAACGTTCCGGCGCCATCCCTGGTCGATCCCAGGCCTGGTCCCGATATCGCATGGGTCGCACGGATCGGAGCCGCCACCGAGCCGGATGCCGCTCCAGCCAAGCCCTTCTATTTACGGCTGCCCGATGCCAAGCCGAAGGCCGGCTTCTCCCTGCCCGACGCTCGTTCATAGCCATGTCACGCCTCCCCGCATTTCTCGCCAGCTTGTTTCCGCAACTTTTCAAGCGGCCCGATGCCACGGTCGAACCCGCGAACCTGCGCGATGCGCCGCGGCTGTCGCAACTGCACCGTGCCTCGTTTCATCGCGGCTGGGGTACGGACGAATTCGAACAGATTCTGATCGAGCGCAACGCACTCGCGCATCGTCTGCGACTCGGCGGATCCACCATCGGCTTTATTGTGTCGCGCACCGCAGCGGATGAAGCGGAGATCCTGTCGGTTGCCGTTGCCCAGAAGCATCGCGGGCAGGGCTTCTCGCGCGATCTGCTGCGCACGCATCTTGGACATCTCGCGGGGCTCGGCCTGAAAACCGTATTTCTCGAAGTCGAGGAAAACAACCGTCCTGCCCGCGCTCTTTATGAACGCGCCGGATTTCGCGTCGTTGGCCGCCGCGAACGGTACTACAAGGACGCCAGCGGCGAACAATTGAACGCTGTCGTGATGCAACGAGACTTGTCGTAAGCTCCCTGCGGTGGCAAAACACGCTGGTGTGGTGGTTCGCAAGTCCGCAACCTTTTCTCAGCACGTCCATTTGCGGACTTGCGAACCAAAACCACACCAGAATAATAATTTCTAGTGTCCTTTTGAATCCGAAGTTCGCTATGGAACGCGCCGCAAAAGCAGGCGAACTTCGGATTCAGGACACTAGGTACCCACTGGAACCAACACCATGACGGCCCTCAAATCCATGCCTCCCGGCAAGCATACGGATATCGAGAAACGCTGCGCGGCAGCCGGCATGCGCATGACCGAGCAGCGCCGCGTCATCGCGCGCGTGCTGGCAGAAGCCGTGGACCATCCCGACGTCGAGGAGCTGTACCGGCGCTGCGTCGCGGTCGATGACAAAATCTCGATCTCGACGGTCTACCGCACAGTGAAGCTGTTCGAGGACGCCGGTATCATCGAGCGTCACGATTTCCGCGAGGGCCGCGCCCGCTACGAGCAGGTGCCCGAGAGTCATCACGACCATCTCATCAATCTGCGCGACGGCAAGGTGATCGAATTCACCTCCGAGGAAATCGAAAAGCTCCAGACCGAAATCGCGCGCAAGCTCGGCTACAAGCTGGTCGATCACCGGCTCGAGCTCTATTGCGTGCCGCTGGACGACGACAAGACTTGAGCACTTCGTCCCCTTACGACCTCATCATCTTCGATTGCGATGGCGTCCTTGTCGACAGCGAGGCGCTCGCATGCGTCGTTCATGCCGAAGTGTTGACGGAGTACGGCTACACGATCACCGCCGCGCAGGTGCATGAGCGTTTCCTCGGGCGTTCGGCGCGCGAAGCACGGCTTGAGGTCGAAAGCGAACTCGGTCGCGTTCTGCCCGACACCTATACCGTACAACTGCGGGCGACCATCGATCGGGTGTTCGGCGAAAAACTCACACCCGTTCCGCACATCGCCGAGACGCTCGGCAGATTGTCGCAGCGGACCTGCGTGGCGTCGTCAGGTACGCCGACGCGCATTCGCAGCAGCCTCGGCACCACCGAACTGATCGACTACTTCGCGCCCAACCTGTTTTCGGCGATGCAGGTCGAGCGCGGCAAACCCGCACCTGACCTGTTTCTGTTCGCCGCCGCGCAGATGAACACGCCACCGGCGCGATGCCTCGTCATCGAGGACAGCGTTCCGGGCGTCACCGGCGCGCGTGCCGCCGGCATGGCCGTGATCGGATTTACCGGCGGCAGCCACTGCCGCCCCGGGGACGCCGACCGGTTGCGCGCGGCCGGCGCCACAATCGTCATCGACGATATGCGCGATCTGCCGGCCCTGACCGCGCAAACCCTGAATCGCGATGAAATAACAGTCATTTAGCCTGTTTTTCGGTGATCCGGACACCGTGCGGTCGCTGGATTTCGCCAGCCTTTATCTATATCTGAAGCGCCAGAAAGCGGCCGGGAGCGCCGCCCGTCAGGATCTTAATGACCACGCCGCGCAAGCTGCACATCAAGTCATACGGCTGTCAGATGAATGTCTACGATGCACAACGCATGGTGGACACGCTGGCGCCTGAGGGATTCGTGGAGACGGCCAGTGTTGATGACGCGGACCTCGTGATCCTCAATACCTGTCACATTCGCGAGAAGGCATCCGAGAAGGTCTATTCTGAACTCGGCCGCCTGCGCACCGCCAAGGACGAGGCTGCACGCAACGGCCGCGAGATGCAGATCGCGGTCGCAGGCTGCGTCGCACAGGCGGAGGGCAGCGAGATCATCCGCCGCGAACGCGCCGTCGATATCGTGGTCGGCCCACAGAGCTATCATCATCTGCCGCAACTGCTCGCGAAGGCAAAGACCGACGGCCGCGCCATCGAAACCGAATTCCCCGTCGAAGACAAATTTGCGTCGCTGCCCGATCCGAAGCCGGCCGTAATCCGCGCACGCGGCATCTCGTCTTTCGTTACTGTGCAGGAAGGATGCGACAAGTTCTGCACCTTCTGCGTGGTGCCTTACACGCGCGGCATGGAAGTATCGCGTCCAGTTGCGCGCATCATCGACGACGTCCAGCGCCTCGCCGACAATGGTGTGCGCGAGATCACGCTGATCGGGCAGAACGTCAACGCGTTTCATGGCGACGGCGGCGACGGCCAGCCGTGGTCACTCGGCCGGCTGCTGTATCGTCTCGCCGAGATTCCAGGCATCGTCCGCCTGCGTTACTCGACCAGCCACCCCCGCGACGTTGATGAGGCGCTGATCGAAGCCCACCGCGACATTCCCGCCGTGATGCCGTTCGTGCATCTGCCGGTGCAGTCCGGCTCCGACCGCGTTCTGGAGGCGATGAACCGCAAGCATACCGCCGCGGATTACGCCCGGACCGTCGAACGGTTCCGCAAGGTGCGTGAAGACATTGCATTTTCATCGGATTTTATCGTCGGATTTCCCGGCGAAACCGAGGAAGATTTTTCGGCCACACTCGCGCTGGTCCGCCAAATCAGTTACGCTGGCGCCTATTCGTTCAAGTATTCCCCCCGCCCCGGAACGCCGGCCGCGGACATGCAGGAGACGGTCACGACCACGGTGATGGACGAGCGATTGGCGCGGCTCCAGGAGTTGATCGACAGCCAGCAGGCTGCCTTCAACGCGGCAGTGATCGGCAAGACGATCGATGTGCTGTTTGAGCGTGCCGCGCGCAATCCCGGTCAGATCGTCGGTCGCACCGCTTATCTGCAACCTGCTCACGTCATGGCGTCGCCCGACATTATCGGCCAGGTGCTGCCCGTCGCCATCGACAGCCTCGAACGCTACAGCCTGATCGGCGCCCTCGCCGGTTCCGCGCCGTCGCCCGTCGCGCCACTTTCCCATCCCGCCATGACCCCCGGAGCCTGAACCCTTGCCAAAAAGCGCATCGGATTCGCCGACACTCGCCCCAGGCCGCAAGCACGACGTTCAGACCCCGCACGAAGCCCAGATCGTCGTCGCCTTTGACGACAACGGCGCCGCCTCCGCCCTGGTCGGTCCCTACGGACAAAACCTCGCTTTGATCGAGCGCCGGCTCGGCGTGGTCGCCGACTCGCGGGGCAACCACATCACCATCGCAGGTTCCCGCGACGGCTGCGACGCAGCGCGACGGGTGCTCGAAATGCTCTACGAGCAGGCGGTGCGCGGCCAGGACATCGCGCAGGGTGATGTCGAAGGCGCGATCCGCGCCGTGATTGCACAGGGCTCTCTGTTCGAGTTCGACCCGAAGACGGCAAAATCGCAGTTCGAGGAAATCAATCTGCGCAAGCGCCCCGTGCGCGCCAGAACAGCTGCGCAGGATGCCTATATCCGCGCGCTGAAGCGGCACGAACTGGTATTCGGCATCGGTCCCGCCGGCACCGGCAAGACATGGCTGGCCGTGGCGCAGGCCTGCCAGCTGTTCGAGCGCAAGGAAGTCGATCGCATCATCCTGTCACGTCCGGCCGTGGAAGCCGGCGAACGTTTGGGTTTTTTGCCCGGCGACATGCGCGAGAAGGTCGATCCTTATCTGCGGCCAATCTACGACGCGCTCTACGACCTGATGGATTCGCGCATTGTCGAGCGCGGCCTGCAAAGCGGGGAAATCGAGATCGCGCCGCTGGCGTTCATGCGCGGCCGCACACTCACCAACGCGGCGATCATTCTCGACGAGGCGCAGAACACCACGTCGATGCAGATGAAAATGTTCCTGACGCGGCTTGGCGAGAACAGCCGCATGATCATCACCGGCGACCCGAGCCAGGTCGACCTGCCCAACGGCCAGCCGTCGGGACTCGCGGAAGCGGCCAAACTGCTCGACGGAGTCGAAGGCATCACACAGGTGAAATTCACCGCTCAGGACGTGATCCGTCATGAACTGGTGGCACGGATCGTCGCCGCTTACGAAGGCGCGCCGAAGCCCTCCGACACCGGCAAGCCTTGATCCATTCATCGCAACCGAGCTGACCGATAACGGTAAACAAGATTAGTGATATGATGCCCGCCCACATTCCCGCGACCGAAGTGCTTGTGACGGCTGACTGCTGGGCCCGTGAGAGCGGCGCCGAGACCACCATCCACCGCGCCATCGAAACAGCGGCTTCCATGGTCGATGCCGACACCGGCGACGCCGAGATCGCGGTCATGCTGACCGACGACGCCGGCATTCGCACCCTCAACAAGAACTGGCGGGGCATCGACAAGCCCACCAATGTCCTGTCGTTTCCTGCGCTGCAGCCGGAGCGCGCATCCAGTGGCGATGCGCCGCGGATGCTTGGCGACATCGCGATCGCCTATGAAACCACACGCAGCGAGGCCGACACCGAGCACAAGCCGTTCGATCACCATCTCAGCCATCTGGCGGTGCACGGTTTCCTGCATCTGATAGGCTATGATCACGAAAACGACGACGATGCCGAGATCATGGAAGGTCTCGAGCGGGATATTCTTGCGCAGCTCGGGATTCCCGATCCCTACGCGCATGACGACCAGGTGAACTGAAGTGCCCGACTCTCTTGCCGAAAAATCCGACGATAGTCCCGATCCGCAACGATCGGGCAATCTGCCGGTCCCCGTGCAACATGGCGAGGTACTGCGCCCGTCGTCCGAACTATGGTTGATGCGTGCGCTGCGTGCGCTGTTTGGATGGAAGGCAGGGTCTGCCCGTGCCGATCTTCAGGTGGTGCTCGACGCCACTGCGCCCGACGAAACCAGTTTCACCACGGTCGAGCGCACCATGCTGCGCAACATCCTGGGACTGCACGAGCGGCGCATTGCCGACGTCATGGTGCCGCGCGGCGACATCGTCGCGGTTAAACGGGATATTTCGCTGGGCGAATTGATGAGTCTGTTCGAAAGCGCGGCCCATTCGCGCCTCGTGGTCTACAACGATACCCTCGACGACCCAGAAGGCTTCGTTCACATCCGCGACCTGCTCGCCTTCATGACATCGAAGGCGAAGGTGGCGGACGAAGTCAACGCCAAGCGCAAGAAGCCTTTTCCCGCCGGCCTCGATCTGCGTTCGGTCGATCTGCGCATGCAGCTGTCCGACGCCAGCATCATGCGCAAGCTGATCTATGTTCCGCCATCGATGCCCGCCATCGATCTGCTGGCGCAGATGCAGGCGACGCGCATCCATCTCGCGCTGGTGGTCGACGAATATGGCGGCACCGACGGCCTGGTATCGATCGAAGACATTGTCGAACTGGTGGTCGGCGAAATCGATGACGAGCACGATAGCGATGAGCCGGCGTCCGTCGTCCGGCAATCCGACGGATCGTTCATCGCAGATGCGCGCGCCAGTCTTGAAGACGTGCAGTCCGTGGTCGGCGAGGAGTTTGACACCGGTGAAGCCGGCGAGGAGGTCGATACGCTCGGCGGCTATCTGGTGACGCAGGTTGGCCGTCTGCCAGTGCGCGGCGAGGTCATCGCCGGACCGGGCGATTTCGAGATCGAAGTGCTCGACGCCGATCCGCGCCGCGTCAAGCGCGTGCGCATCGGGACCCGTAAGGATCGCTCTAATTTGCGCCACCGCGAGTTGCGTCGCCGCGAAGCGGCGAATGATGCTGCCCAGGCGCAAGCCAACAATCCGGCCAATCCGGCGTCACCCAGCGACGGCGCCGGCAGCCGATGACATCATTCCGCGCTCTGATCGCCGGCATTATCCTGTCATGGGGATGGAAGCGCGCGATGATCGCGTTGGTCGCGGGGGCCCTGTCGGCGCTGGCGATGGCGCCGTTCAATGCATGGCCGATCCTGTTTCTGACCATGCCGGTGGCGGTCTGGCTGATCGATGGCGCGAGCGCCGGACGTCTCGGCGGCCTTCCGGCCGCAGCGCTCAGCGGATGGTGGTTCGGCTTCGGCTATTTCGTCGCGGGACTCTACTGGGTGGGTTACGCATTTCTCGTCGATGCCGAAACGTTCGCATGGCTGCTTCCGTTCGCCGTGATGGGCCTGCCGGCAGGCCTCGCGCTGTTCATGGCCTTCGGCTTTGCACTGGCGCGCCTGATCTGGACTGCGGATGCATTTCGCATCCTCAGTCTCGCCAGCGCGCTCACGGCCAGCGAATGGCTGCGCGGACATATTCTCACCGGCTTCCCGTGGAACGCTTTTGGTTACGCGTTGACCGAACCGCTCGCGCTGGCGCAGACCGCTTCGCTGATCGGGCTGTGGGGATTGACGTTCATTGCGGTGGCTGTGTTCGCAAGTCCCGCCGTGCTGGCTGATGATCGTGTCACCACGCGCCGCCCCTGGATCGCGCTCGCCGCTTCTCTCCTCCTTCTTTGTGCGATGGGCATCTATGGCGCGCTACGCCTTGCCAGCCAGCCGACGCAGTTTGTCGATAAGGTCAAGCTGCGCCTGATGCAGCCGAACCTGCAGCAGGATGTGAAGTTCAACTACTCGGCCCGGCAGATGGTGATGGACAAATACCTGTCGCTGTCGGACCGCGCGACCGGACCACAGTCGAGCGGCGTCCGCGACGCGACGATCCTGATATGGCCCGAGTCCGCGTTTCCGTTTTTCCTGACCCGTGAAGCCGATGCCATGGCGCGGATCGCCAACCTGTTGCCGCAAGGAACGGTGCTGGTCACGGGCGCGATCCGCCCGCCCGACCAGCCCGCCGGGACACAGGTCACTCGCGCCTACAATTCAATCTATGTCATCGATCACGACGGTACGATCCTGTCGGTGTACGACAAGCTGCATCTCGTGCCGTTCGGCGAGTATCTCCCGTTCCAGTCGGCGATGGAAAGACTCGGCTTCGTTCAGCTCACCAAGGTGCGCGGCGGATTCATTCCGGGTGACCGGCGGCGTACGATGACGGTGCCGAATGCCCCGCGCATGCTGCCGCTGGTTTGTTACGAAGCGATCTTTCCGGGTGACATTCTGCCGGGTGACGATCGCCCCAGCTGGATCGTTAATCTGACCAATGACGGCTGGTTCGGAATCTCGACCGGTCCCTACCAGCACTTGCAGCAGGCGCGATTGCGAGCTGTCGAGGAAGGACTCCCCCTCGTACGCTCGGCGAACACCGGCATCTCTGCCGTGATCGATCCGCTCGGCCGAATCATCGCACATCTGGAACTCGGCAACGAAGGCGTGCTCGATTCCGCCTTGCCAAAGCCTGCACCGGCCACGCTTTTCTCGCGGGTCCGGGATATCCCCGCAGCACTGGCGATAGCATTGTCGACTGTCATCGTTATTCGCCGGCGCGTGAAACAAAAGCCCTGAAGCGAGCGTACCTTCATCGTGCGATAGCGCGTAACTGCATGACGGAACCGGGCGATAGAGCGCCGCCGTAACCTAAATTCTTCAGCAAGTGCATGACTAACGTTTGACGTTCCCGCGGTTGGCAGCGTATGCCGGTTAGAACGCTGCGTTTCGGTTCGGTTCGTTGTATTCAGTATGCCGGTGGCGTGGAGCTTGAGATGACGACCAAGGCCCCAAATCCCGTTGACAAGTATGTCGGCAGCCGCGTGCGCATGCGCCGGATCATGCTTGGCATGAGTCAGGAAAAACTTGGCGAGGCGCTTGGCCTCACATTTCAGCAGGTCCAGAAATACGAGAAGGGCACCAACCGCATCGGCGCAAGCCGCCTGCAACAGATTTCCGATATTCTTCAGGTGCCTGTTTCGTTTCTGTTCGAAGGCGGGCCGGCAGGTCCGAATGCACTGGCGGGATTGAGCGAAGCGCAGTCGCCTGCCTACGTTGCGGATTTCCTCGCCACCTCCGAAGGGTTGGCGCTCACCCGGGCTTTCACCCGGATCACCGACGCCAAGCTCCGCCGCAGTATCGTGGAACTCGTCGAACAGATGGCGGCACGCGAACAACCCGACCCCACGTAAGTTCGCAGGCACAGATAATCGCCAGGCGAACGAAGCTGTGGTGACGCGCGACTGGATCGATTCCAGATCGACTTCGTACAGACAACACCCGATGGATCGTCAAGGCCTGTAGATGACCAAGTCAGCGGACGACATTGCATCATCAGGTCCGCAAGGTAACGACCATGGCCACGGCTCGTTCTTCGGGCGGCGCAAGGGGCACAAGCTTCGCAATCATCAGGCCGATCTGATCGAACATCTGTTGCCGCGACTGACGCTGGATCTCGACAGCGCCGACGCATCCGATCCAGCCTCGCTGTTTGACGTGCCGGTCAATGAGCTTCGGCTTGAAATCGGTTTCGGCGGCGGTGAACATCTGATCGCGGAAGCGCTCGCGTTTCCGCAGACCGGCTTCATCGGCTGCGAGCCTTACGTCAACGGCATGGCCAAGATCCTGTCGCAGATCGAAGCTCACAACATCACGAACATCCGGCTGTTCGCGGGCGATGCGGCCGAGCTGCTTGCATGGGCCGCGGCATCAAGTTTCAAGCGCATCGACCTTATTCACCCCGATCCGTGGCCGAAGCGGCGGCACTGGAAACGGCGCTTCGTGCAGGAAGCAATGATCCGCCAGATGTCGCGCGTTCTCGATCCCACCGGCGAATTTCGCTTTGTCAGCGACATCGATGACTACTGCTCATGGACCTTAATGCACATGCAGCGATCGAGAGACTTCGTATGGACAGCGGAGCGAGCTGACGACTGGCGCATGCCGTGGCAGCACTACACGATGACGCGTTATGGCAGGAAGGCCGATCGCGAAGGACGCAAGGCGGCCTATCTGATCTTCAAGCGAATAGGTATCTAGTTCGCATCAAGACACTAAGCCGGCTTGCCCTTGTCGCGCAGCCGCCAGAAGGTCAGAACGCGTTGTGCGGTCGCCGGCGACAGCCGGTCGTAGTTGATGCGCGCCTCCTCGATGTCGGGACCAGACGCTACCCGGCCCGGACCGAGACGCAGCACCACCAGTGCGCGCACAGTGGCCCATTCCAACCCGATCGACTTTCCAAGGAGCAGGACAGGATCGTAGCGATCGCCCAGCACCAGCTGGTGGACCACTGAAATCCGCATACCCGTCAGCGCTGCGAGCGCGGCAACCGATTCCTCGTACTTGTGCTGTTTTGCAAAACCGAGCAGAGCGGCCTCATCAAGTTCACCAGCCTGATGCAGCACAAGGATGGCGCGCTGGGCCGGTTCGAAATCACGCACCTGCGGTTGTGATTTCGGCGCCCCGGACAGCTCGATCATCGCCTGATTGATCGCAGCCTTCTGTTGGGGCTTCGCCATGTCGAACAGGCGGCGGCGAACGACATCAACGGACTTCGCCACCAACTGCTTCAACGAAGCGGCCGAAAGGTCCTCGCGTTGTCCGACGGTCAACGCCAGCATGCCATCGTCGGTGGCGCGCTTGATCAATCCGGAATAACCGGATTCTGAAAATTGCGCGCCGGCGTTGGCTGCGACGCTGCGCACCACCTCGCGGTCGCCGCGGCGAACGATCACATCGGTCACGGACGGTGACAGCGTCGGGCGTCCGGAAATCGCCGCCAGATGCTCCTGACCTTTTCCGCGCGCGATGTCGACCAGGGTGGGATCGTCCAGCAGCGGCGAGCGGCTCAGAATCGGGCCGGAGACCCTGATCTCAGTTTCGCGCGCCAGTTGCTTCACCAGCGTCGGAGGCGCGTTGTCCAGTTTGGACAACCGCTCAGCGAGTTCCGCACGCGTCTCGATTTCCGTGGCAGGCACCAGTCCGACCAGAATATCGTCGAACAGCGCAACATGCCTGGTTTCGAAATGCGCGGCGCCTTGCAGAAAGAGCCCGGAAATCCGCTCAATCGCCTCCGCCCGCTTCTCAGCGGTGCCGTTCTTGACGATCTCATCGAGTTCCGGAATCAGCGAAAAAGCAGCGGCCATACGTATCTCTGTCACGGCTGGCGCGGCGGTTCACCGGCAGGCGGCACGCTCCGCCCAGGAGCTCCCGGGATTTTAGGTATGACGGGTGAATCAACAGTTAGCCGCGAACGCCTGTCTTGTCCCGGGCAGGCACAAGGTTACGCAGGGGTGTCCGAAATACCGCAATTTGGCTGCAAGAGCCTGTGTCCTTTCAACAAATTGGAACGATAGCGGTCTCAAAGCCGGTTCCGTCCCACTCGGCAATTTGCGGGAAGCCCTTGCTGCACAGGCCGAAAACGTCTATATCCCGGGCAACTGATAAATTCTCATACGCACACGTAGGAGAGTGGGCCCCCCGGGACCCGCTCTTTTTTATTACCTGATGACCCGTGCCGCAGGCTGCGGCGGGCCGACAACGATTAAGAGCAGTCTTGATCCTCGACATGACCGACCCAACCGACGTTGCCGTAGACGCCGAACTGCTTGCCGAACCACGCCTCGTGGTCGAGCCGGGCGTGGCCGCGCGCGTTTCCGCAGTCGCCACACCGGTCCTGCAAGGCATGGGCTATCGGCTGGTGCGGATCAAGGTGTCGGGCGACGCCGGCTGCACGGTGCAGATCATGGCGGAACGGCCCGACGGCACCATGTTGATTGACGATTGCGAAGCGATCTCGAAGGCCCTGTCGCCGGTGATGGACATCGCCGATCCGATCCAGCGCGCCTATCGGCTGGAAATTTCATCGCCCGGCATCGACCGGCCGCTGGTGCGACGCACCGACTTCGAGCGTTATGCCGGCCATCTGGTGAAAATCGAGATGGCTGTGGCGCATGAGGGCCGCAAGCGATTCCGCGGCAAGCTCGACGGCGTCGAAGGCGACGGCATCAGAATTATTCGCGACGACATCCGTGCCGATCAGGAGCCGAGCGTGCTGCTGACGATGGAAGACATCGCCAGTGCAAATCTTGTTCTGACCGACGAACTGATTGCGGAATCCATGCGCCGGGGAAAATCGGCCGCCCGCGAAATACGTGAAGACCTTGGCATCGAGCCGCCTCCGCCCGAGCACGCGAAAAAGGCCCGCGCCGAACTGCCCATTTCGAAAAGTTTCAAACCCAAGCCAAAGTCGAAAAAACCCGCGCCCAAGAACACCAAAGAACATCGCCTCGCCGCCGAAAAGAAAGAGCGCGCGGGCATATCCGATCCCCACGAAGGAGACTGAGCCATGGCCGCTGTCAGCGCCAATAAACTCGAACTGCTGCAGATCGCCGACGCCGTCGCGCGAGAAAAGTCGATCGACCGCTCAATCGTGATCGCAGCGATGGAGGACGCCATCGCCAAGGCGGCCCGCGCCCGCTACGGCTCCGAAACCGACGTGCACGCCGAAATCGATGCCAAGAAGGGCGAATTGCGGCTGTCGCGCCACATGCTGGTGGTCGATCAGGTCGAAAACTCCTCGAACCAGATTTCGCTGAAGGACGCGCAACGCGCCAACCCCGGCGCGCAGATCGGCGACACCATCGCCGACACGCTGCCGCCGCTGGAGTACGGCCGCATCGCCGCGCAGTCGGCCAAGCAGGTCATCGTGCAGAAGGTGCGCGAGGCCGAGCGTGACCGGCAGTATCAGGAATTCAAGGATCGCATCGGCGAGATCGTCAACGGCGTGGTCAAGCGCGTCGAATACGGCAGCGTCATCGTCGATCTGGGCCGCGGCGAAGCCATCGTGCGCCGCGACGAAATGCTGCCGCGCGAAGTGTTCCGCAACGGCGACCGCGTGCGCTCCTACATCTTCGATGTCCGCCGCGAAACCCGTGGACCGCAGATTTTCCTGTCGCGCACCCATCCCCAGTTCATGGCGAAGCTGTTCGCGCAGGAAGTTCCTGAAATCTACGACGGCATTGTCGAGATCAAGGCCGTGGCCCGCGATCCGGGTTCGCGCGCGAAAATCGGCGTGATTTCCCGCGATTCCTCGGTTGATCCGGTCGGCGCCTGCGTCGGTATGCGCGGCTCGCGCGTGCAGGCCGTGGTGAACGAACTGCAGGGCGAAAAGATCGACATCATTCCGTGGTCGCCGGATATCGCGACCTTCGTCGTCAACGCACTGGCGCCCGCAGAAGTCGCGAAAGTCGTCATAGATGAAGACCGCGAGCGCATTGAAGTTGTCGTCCCGGATACCCAATTGTCCCTTGCAATCGGACGGCGCGGACAGAACGTGCGTCTTGCCTCGCAGCTGACCGGCTGGGACATCGACATTCTCACCGAACAGGAAGAATCGGAGCGCCGTCAGGCCGACTTCGAGAATTCCACCCGCGTTTTCATGGAAGCCCTCAATGTCGACGAAGTCGTCGGCCAGTTGCTGGCGTCCGAAGGCTTCGGTTCGGTCGAAGATCTGGCGCTGGTGGATCCACGGGAACTCACCAGCATTGAAGGTTTCGACGAGGAAACCGCCAACGAGCTGCAGAGCCGTGCCCGCGAATATCTTGAACAGCTCGAGGCAGAACTCGAAGCGAAGCGAAAGGAATTGGGCGTGGAAGACGCTTTGACGACCGTACCGGGTGTGACCGCCAAGATGCTGGTGAAGTTCGGCGAGAACGACATCAAGACCGTTGAGGATCTGGCTGGCTGCGCCACGGACGATCTGGTCGGCTGGGTGGAGCGTAAGGACGGCGAAACCACCAAGCACCCGGGCATCCTCGACCCGAATGAAATTTCACGCGAAGACGCCGAAGCCCTGATCATGCAGGCCCGTGTCGTCGCCGGCTGGATCAGCGAAGCCGATCTTGCCAAGCCGTCGGAAGAGGCTGCGGCCTCCGAAGAAAACCCGGCGTAAGCAGGCCGAAACCCATGAAGCGACTTTCGGACAACACCATGCTCCGCAAGAGTTGAAGGAAATGACCCGCGCATGCTTGCCATCGCTGATCACGCAGATCTCGACAACGGACCCCGGACAAAATCCGGGACCGAGCGGATGTGCGCGGTCACGCGGCAAGTGGCGCCGATCGACGACCTGATCCGCTTCGTCCTCTCTCCCACCGGCGAAACCGTTCCCGACCTGAAGCGCAAGCTGCCGGGGCGCGGGCTATGGGTGTCACTGTCTCATGCCACCGTCGCGGAAGCCGCCCGGCGCAACGTGTTTGCGCGCAGCTTCAAGCGTGACGTCCAGGTGTCGAAAACCCTGGCCGACGACGTCGAGCGCATGATGGTCCGGGGGGTGTCCGAAGCCCTCGCCATGACCGCAAAGGCAGGTCAGGTCATTTCGGGATTTTCCAAGGTCGAAGGTGCGATCGGGGGGCGGCAGGCGGTCGCCCTGATCCACGCCACGGACGGCGCTCCGGACGGAATCCGCAAGCTGAACGCCAAACTGGCGGCCGTGAGGCGGGAAAACGGCACGGAATCGGGTGATTTTCCCATTATCAGCGCCCTGACCACCGATGAATTGGATTTGGCACTCGGACGGGCAAATGTGGTACATGCTGCCCTGCTCGCGGGCCCGGCAAGCAAGACCTTCCTCGCACGTTGCCAGACGCTCACCCGATTTCGGGGGACGGGTGGCGGTCACGATGGCGGGATCGACCAGAACAATTAGGGCATTGCCGTCAGACGCGGCATGCGAGCAACGAACGAGATTGGGACTGTTGAATGGCTGATACGAAAAATCCTGGCGATAAGACGCTGAGCGTCGGTTCGAAAACTCTGTCGCTCAAGCCGCGTACAGAGACCGGCGTCGTGCGCCAGAGTTTCAGTCACGGCCGCACCAAGCAGGTGGTGGTCGAAAAGAAAACCAAGCGCCGTCTGGCCGGCGATCCCGCACCTGCGCCCGAAGCGGTGCCTGCAGCACCCGCGCCTGTCGCAGCACCTGCGAAGGTTGCGCCGCGCGCGCCGGAGCCTGTACGCCCGCCCGCCCGCAAGTCGGGCGTCGTCCTGCAAACCCTGACCGAAGACGAGCAGAGCGCCCGTGCCAGCGCACTCGCCGATGCGCGCGTTCGCGAAGAGGAAGAGCGCCGCGCCGCGGAAGCCGAAGCCGCGCGCCGCAACACCAAGGAATTCAAGGAACAGCAGGAGCGTGAAGCCGCCGAAGCCCGCAAGAAGGCCGAGGAAGAACGCCACCGCGCCGAGGAAGAAGCCAAGGCACGCGCCGAGCGTGAAGCCACCAAGCGTAGCACCGAGGCCGCGGCAAAGGCGGCTGCGCCTGCCACCACGGCACGTACGGCTGCAACGCCTCCGGCCCGCCCGGCTGCTGTCGCTGCCGACGGATCCGATGATGATGAAGCGCCGCGCTTGGTGCGCCGCCCCGGCGGCGGCCCGGCTCGCCCGGTCATCGCGCCGAAGCCAACCGCAAAGCCCGCGCCCGCGAAGCAGCGCGGCCGCTTGACCCTTTCCACCGCGCTCAATGCCGACGACGTGCGCGAGCGTTCGATCGCCTCGTTCCGCCGCCGCACCCAGCGCCTCAAGGGCCATGCGTCCAACGAGCCGAAGGAAAAGCTGATCCGCGAAGTGACGATCCCTGAAGCGATCACGATTCAGGAACTCGCCAACCGCATGACCGAACGCGCGGTGGACGTCATCCGCCTGCTGATGAAGCAGGGCGCGATGCACAAGATCACCGACGTGATCGATGCCGATACCGCGCAACTCATCGCCGAGGAAATGGGCCATACCGTCAAGCGCGTCGCCGCGTCAGACGTGGAAGAAGGCCTGTTCGACGTTGCCGACGATCATGCGTCCGATACGACGCCGCGTCCGCCGGTCGTGACCGTTATGGGTCACGTCGATCACGGCAAGACCTCGTTGCTGGACGCGCTGCGTCACGCCAATGTCGTCAGCGGCGAAGCCGGCGGCATTACCCAGCATATCGGCGCCTATCAGGTCACCTCGCCGGAAAGCGGCAAGAAGATCACCTTCATCGACACGCCGGGCCACGCCGCGTTTACCGCGATGCGCGCCCGCGGCGCCAAGGTCACCGACATCGTCATCCTGGTCGTGGCTGCCGACGACGGCGTCATGCCCCAGACGATCGAGGCGATCAATCACGCCAAGGCGGCGAAGGTTCCGATGATCGTGGCGATCAACAAGATCGACAAGCCGGAAGCCAAGGCCGAGCGCGTGCGCACCGAACTGCTGCAGTACGAAGTCCAGGTCGAATCCTTCGGCGGCGACGTCGTCGACGTCGAGGTGTCCGCAAAGAACAAGACCAACCTCGACAAGCTGCTGGAAATGATTGCGCTGCAGGCCGATCTGCTCGACCTGAAGACCAATCCGGACCGGCCGGCCGAAGGCACCGTGATCGAAGCCAAGCTCGATCGCGGCCGCGGCCCCGTGGCCACCGTGCTGGTTCAGCGCGGCACGCTCAAGGTCGGCGACATTATCGTGGCCGGCGCTGAAATGGGCCGCGTCCGCGCGCTGATCAACGATCAGGGCGAGACCGTGCAGGAAGCAGGCCCGTCGGTTCCGGTCGAGGTGCTCGGATTCAACGGCCCGCCGGAAGCCGGTGATCGCCTCGCCGTGGTCGAGAACGAAGCCCGCGCCCGCGAAGTCACGAGCTATCGCGCCCATCAGAAGCGCGAGAAATCCGCCGCCAGCAATGCCGGCATGCGCGGTTCGCTTGAACAGATGATGTCGCAGCTCAAGACCACGGGCCGCAAGGACTTCCCGCTGGTCATCAAGGCCGACGTGCAGGGCTCGCTGGAAGCAATTCTCGGCTCGCTCGAAAAGCTCGGCACCGACGAAGTCGCAGCCCGCATTCTTCATGCAGGCGTCGGCGGCATCTCGGAATCCGACGTGACGCTGGCGGAGGGCTTCAACGCCGCGATCATCGGCTTCAGCGTCCGCGCCAACAAGGAAGCGGCCGCTCTCGCCAAGCGCAACGGCATCGAAATCCGCTACTACAACATCATCTACGATCTCGTGGATGACGTGAAAAAGGCGATGTCCGGCCTGCTCGCGCCGACGCTGCGCGAAACCATGCTTGGCAACGCCCAGATTCTCGAAGTGTTCAACATCTCGAAGGTCGGCAAGATCGCGGGCTGCCGCGTGACCGACGGCACTGTGGAACGCGGCGCGAACGTGCGCCTGATCCGCGACAACGTCGTCGTCCACGAAGGCAAGCTGTCGACACTGAAGCGCTTCAAGGACGAAGTGAAGGAAGTGCAGTCCGGCCAGGAATGCGGCATGGCATTCGAAAGCTATCAGGACATGCGCGTCGGCGACGTTATCGAGTGTTACCGCGTAGAGACCATCCAGCGCTCCTTGTAAGTCCAAATCTTACAGGCGCACTGGATTTTTAAGAAAGCTAAGGCGGCATGACCGGATTTTCTCCGGCCATCCACGTCTTGCCAGCAACATCAGGAACGACATGCATGCCCGCGATACGCGCGGGCATGACGGTTTGATTTTCGGCAGGGATCATCATGGCCACACGCAAAAAGGACAGCGACCCTCGCGGCGGTACGACCGGCGCCTCGCAGCGACAGTTGCGCGTTGGCGAAATCATCCGCCACGCCGTTGCGGACATTCTTGCTCAGGGCGGCGTGCACGATCCGGCGCTCGAAGGCCACATCATCACTGTGCCCGAAGTGCGGATGTCGCCGGACCTCAAGCTCGCCACCATCTACGTGATGCCGCTCGGCGGACGCGGTCTCGCCGAGGTCGTTGCAGCGCTCGATCGCAACAAGAAGTTTCTGCGCGGTGAAGTTGCGCATCGCGTTAACTTAAAATTTGCGCCTGATCTTCGCTTCCGCGTTGACGAACGATTCGATGAAGCAGAACGGATCGAGAAATTACTGAGAACACCTGCGGTTCAAAGAGACCTCAAGACAGATTCGGACCAAGACTGATGAATGTGACTAGCCCAGACCGCGTGATCGAACCGCAAACAACCGATTCGAACGCGCCTGCTGAAAATAAATCTTCCGATACCGCAGCGAGCGGCGCGCGGCATAATGATCCGCGCCAACAGCAAGGCGGCAAGCAACAGCGTCAGCAGGGCGGTCAGCAAAAGCGCGATCGCCGCGACGTCCACGGCTGGGTTTGTCTCGACAAGCCCATCGGCATGACGTCGACTCACGCCGTCGCCGTTCTCAAGCGCCTGTTCAATGCCAAGCGCGCCGGCCACGCCGGTACCCTCGATCCGCTGGCCTCCGGCGGATTGCCGATTGCACTGGGCGAAGCCACCAAGACCGTCCCCTTCGTGATGGACGGCCGCAAGCGTTACCGCTTCACGGTCGCTTGGGGTGAGGAACGCGATACTGACGACACCGAGGGCAAGGTCACCCAGACCAGCCCCGACCGGCCGTCCGTGGAGGCGATCCGGGCCCTGCTGCCGCAATTTACCGGAACCATCGAGCAGACCCCGCCGCAGTACTCGGCAATCAAGATCCAGGGCGAGCGGGCCTATGACCTCGCCCGCGACGGGGAAGTCGTGCCGCTGGCCCCCCGCCCGGTCGAAATTCACGAATTAACCCTTGTCGAACAAATAGATAACGACAAATCGGTGTTCGAGGCAGAATGCGGCAAGGGCACCTATGTCCGGGCTCTGGCGCGCGATATGGGCCGGATTCTGGGGTCATATGGCCATATTTGCGCGCTTCGGCGCACGATTTGCGGGCCTTTCACTGAAGCGGACATGATTCCGCTGGCAGATCTGGAGGCTTTGTGCGATAGAGCCGCGTCTGGCGAGGGCAGCCTCGCCGACGCGCTTTTGCCCGTTGAGACCGCGCTGGACGACATCCCGGCACTGGCCGTCACACGGGCGGATGCCGCAAGGCTCCACAGGGGCCAGGCGGTTTTATTGCGCGGACGGGATGCGCCAATTTCAAACGGCACAGTCTATGTCACCGTCGGAGGCCGCCTTCTGGCCCTCGCCGAACTTGGCAATGGCGAACTCATCCCCAAGCGCGTGTTCAACCTGACCGGACTGACTGCCAGCCCGGCTCGCAACAATGAAAGTGTTTGACGATGTCGATTGCCGCAGAACGCAAAGCGGAAGTCATCAAGAAGAATGCAACCAAGACCGGTGACACCGGTTCGCCTGAGGTTCAGGTCGCGATCCTGTCGGAACGCATCGCCAACCTCACCGAGCACTTCAAGACCCACGGCAAGGATAACCATTCCCGCCGCGGCCTGTTGAAGCTGGTGTCCACGCGCCGTTCGCTTCTCGACTACGTGAAGCGGAAGGACGAGGCGCGCTACAAGTCGCTTCTCGAGAAGCACAACATTCGCCGCTAAGAAATCCACGCGCGCAATCCTTGCGCGCGTTTTGCGTGGCGTGGGAGTTTTCCCAAGGCGTCACGCTTCCAACGCGCGGACCTGATGAAATGTCCGCGCGGCGTGTCCAGCAGCAATCCGGCAGCTGGGCGATAACGGGTAACATGCCCGTACCATCGAAAGGATGGACGCCATTCGAAATTCAAGAACCATGGCAGGATCGCCGGACGCTGACGCCGCATTTGCGCACGATCAGCGTCCGGCAATCTTGCGCATGGTTTTTGCGTTTCAGGCGTCCGTTCTTTCGTGAACCCATGAAAGACCAAGACAATGTTTAAAGCTCATTCGGTCGAGATCGACTGGGGTGGACGTCCACTCAAACTCGAAACCGGCAAGATCGCGCGCCAGGCCGACGGCGCGGTGATTGCGACCTACGGCGAGACCATCGTGCTCGCCACCGTCGTCGCCGCCAAGTCCGCCAAGGACGGCATCGACTTCCTGCCGCTCACCGTCGACTATCAGGAAAAGACCTACGCAGCCGGCCGCATTCCCGGCGGCTACTTCAAGCGCGAAGGCCGCCCGACAGAAAAGGAAACGCTGGTTTCCCGCCTGATCGATCGTCCGATCCGCCCGCTGTTCGTCGATGGCTGGCGTAACGAAACCCAGGTCATCGTGACGGTGCTGTCGCATGACATGGAGAACGATCCCGACATCCTGGCGCTGGTTGCATCCTCCGCCGCACTGACGATTTCCGGCGCACCGTTCCAAGGCCCAATTGGCGCCGCTCGCGTCGGCTTCATCAACGATGAATACGTTCTCAACCCGACGCTCGACGAGATGGCCGACACCAATCTCGATCTCGTGGTTGCCGGTACCGCCGACGCCGTGCTGATGGTCGAATCGGAAGCCAAGGAACTGAACGAAGACATCATGCTCGGCGCCGTCATGTTCGGTCACCGCCACTTCCAGCCGGTGATCCAGGCGATCATCGAACTGGCTGAAAAGGCGGCGAAGGAGCCGCGCGAGGTCAAGACCGACGACAACAGCGCGATCGATACCGAAATGCGCAGCGTCGGCGAAGCCGAACTGCGCACGGCCTACGCCATTCCGATCAAGCAGGATCGCTACGCTGCGGTCGGCGCGGTGAAGAAGAAGGTCATGGACCACTTCTTCCCGGAAGGTCAGGAACCGAAGTACGACAAGCTGCGCGTCGCAGGCGTGTTCAAGGAATTGGAAGCGAACGTCGTTCGCAACAACATCCTCGACACCGGCAAGCGCATCGACGGCCGCGACTCGAAGACAGTTCGCCCGATCATCGCCGAAGTTGGCGTGCTGCCCCGCGCCCACGGCTCGGCGCTGTTCACCCGCGGCGAAACCCAGGCGCTGGTGGTCACCACCCTCGGCACCGGCGAAGACGAGCAGTACATCGACTCGCTGTCGGGAACGTACAAGGAGCGCTTCCTGCTCCATTACAACTTCCCTCCCTACTCGGTTGGCGAAACGGGCCGTCTCGGCGGCACCAAGCGTCGTGAAATCGGCCACGGCAAGCTCGCCTGGCGCGCGCTGCATCCGGTTCTCCCGGCTGCGCACGAATTCCCGTACACGCTGCGCGTCGTCTCCGAGATCACCGAATCGAACGGCTCGTCGTCGATGGCTTCGGTCTGCGGTGCATCGCTCGCACTGATGGACGCTGGCGTGCCGTTGAAGCGGCCGACTGCAGGCATCGCGATGGGCCTCATTCTTGAGGGCAAGCGTTTCGCGGTTCTCTCCGACATTCTCGGTGACGAGGATCATCTCGGCGACATGGACTTCAAGGTGGCAGGTACCGAAACCGGTATCACGTCGCTGCAGATGGACATCAAGATCGCCGGCATCACCGAAGAGATCATGAAGATCGCGCTCGCCCAGGCGAAGGACGGACGCATTCATATCCTCGGCGAAATGGCGAAGGCATTGACCAATGCCCGCGCCGAGCTCGGCGAACATGCGCCGCGCATCGAAGTCCTGCAGATCCCGACGGACAAGATCCGCGACGTGATCGGCACCGGCGGCAAGATCATCCGCGAAATCGTCGAAAAGACCGGCGCCAAAATCAACATCGAGGACGACGGCACCGTGAAGGTGGCGTCTGCCAACGGTGAATCGATCCGCGCGGCGATCAAGTGGATCAAGTCGATCACCTCGGATCCGGAAGTCGGCCAGATCTATGACGGCACCATCGTCAAGGTCATGGAGTTCGGCGCGTTCGTGAACTTCTTCGGACCGAAGGACGGTCTGGTTCACATCAGCCAGCTCGCGGCCAACCGCGTGCAGAAGACCTCCGACGTCGTCAAGGAAGGCGACAAGGTCAAGGTCAAGCTGCTTGGTCTGGACGATCGCGGCAAGGTTCGCCTGTCGATGAAGGCAGTCGATCAGGAAACCGGCGAAGACCTCGAGGCCAAGCAGAAGGCCGAGGGCGTTTCCGCAGCCGAGTAATTGTTTCACAACCTCGTGTGACGACCCCAGGGGGCGGCATTTTGCCGCCCCCTTTTGTTTGCCTCATGCGAAACTCGATTTGTGCCCGCAGCGTAGCCTTGTGATGGCTCGGCTGCATTTGCACCGGATCGCACCACGCTGCCACACCAGGGAGTATTCCATGTCATCGATATCCCGACGCCATCTCATGACTGCAGCCGCCGGGGTCGCCGTCTCTGCGGCTGCGCCTCGCATCGTGTATGCGCAGGCTGCCCCGGCTCCCGCCGCAGCGCCGGCTGCCGCACCTGCCACTGGCCCGTTCACGCTGCCGCCCCTTACTTACGCTGCCAACGCGCTTGAGCCGCATATCGATGCCAAGACCATGGAAATCCACCATGACAGGCATCACGCTGCTTATGTCG
Source organism: Afipia birgiae 34632 (assembly GCF_000308295.2). Classification (GTDB taxonomy): domain Bacteria; phylum Pseudomonadota; class Alphaproteobacteria; order Rhizobiales; family Xanthobacteraceae; genus Afipia; species Afipia birgiae. Next base: position 707,948 of record NZ_HG326653.1, on the reverse strand, counting down.
CTAATATGAACACCGTCGCCAAGACCAATCCGCAACTCGGCACGATGCCGATCGAGAACATCCTCGGCAACATCAACGCGCTCGATGACTCCATCAAGTTCACGGTGCGCAACAATCTCGGCGGCCACGCCAACCACACCATGTTCTGGAGCATCATGGGCCCGGACGGCGGCAAGCCGGAAGGCGACGTGCTTGCTGCGATCGACAAGGATCTTGGCGGCCTGGAAAAATTCCAGACCGACTTCAACGCCGCCGGCGGGCGCCAGTTCGGTTCAGGCTGGGTGTTCGTCATCGTCTCGAAGGACGGCAAGCTTTCGATCGAGACCCGTCCCAATCAGGACTCACCGATCATGGACGGCAAGCGCGTGCTGATGGGCAACGACGTCTGGGAACACGCTTATTACCTGAACTATCAGAACCGCCGGCCCGATTATCTCAAGGCGTGGTGGAACACGGTGAACTGGGCAAAAATCAGCGAGCGTTATGCCGCTGCGAAGGCCGGCACGCTCGGCGTGTAAATCTCGAAACAAGTCAATTTCAACCAAAAGGGCGGCTTCTCAGCCGCCCTTTTTTCGATGCCGAAGCGATCATTTGGAAGTCGCACGTTGACGCGCCGGTCAGGGCGCGGATCGACACTCCGCCAGCATCCGCGAAGGTGCCAGAGCGCATCCGACGAATAGCCGGACGATCAGAATAACTTATCTGGCCGTAAAGAAAATCCGACTGGACCTGATGCTGGAATTCTTCCAAAGTCCTGTCGGACGGTTCCCCAAGGTACGGCCGCCGATGCCGAAACGCGCTTGTATCAGCGAGCGCATTTCACCGCTCAATTCGAGACTTCAGAACGTAAAACGGGTCTCGGTCGGAAATCATTCCAGCGTGGGCGACGCATCGGACCAACCCGCGAACCACAAATCACAGAAAGATCGGAGAAAAAACATGGACGCAAAAACCGATGACAAGAGCGCCGGCAAATGCCCCGTCGTGCACGGCGGCAGCAGGACCAATCGTGACTGGTGGCCGGACCAGCTGCGGCTCGACATCCTGCAGCAGCATTCGGCCAAATCCGATCCGCTGGATCAGACATTCAACTACAGTGAAGAGTTCAAGAAACTCGACTACGAAGCGCTGAAGAATGACCTGCGCAAGCTGATGACCGACTCGCAGGATTGGTGGCCGGCCGACTTCGGCAACTACGGTCCGCAGTTCGTCCGCATGTCCTGGCACGCCTCCGGTACCTATCGTCTCGCTGACGGCCGCGGCGGTGGCGGTCGCGGTCAGCAGCGTTTCGCTCCGCTCAACTCCTGGCCGGACAACGTCAATATCGACAAGTCGCGCCGCCTGCTGTGGCCGATCAAGCAGAAGTACGGCCAGAAAATCTCCTGGGCCGATTTGTTGATTCTCGCCGGCAACGTGGCACTCGAGACCATGGGCTTCCGCACGTTCGGTTTCGCTGCCGGCCGTGAGGATGTCTGGGAGCCGGATCAGGACGTGAACTGGGGTACCGAGACTGAGTGGCTGACCCACCGGCCTCTTGAAGGATTCGACAATCCACTCGGCGCCACCGAGATGGGCCTGATCTACGTCAATCCGGAAGGTCCAGGCGCCAACGGCGATCCGGTGTCCGCCGCCAGATTCATCCGCGAGACCTTCAAGCGCATGGCGATGAACGACGAGGAAACCGTGGCGCTGATCGGCGGCGGTCACACCTTCGGCAAGACTCACGGCGCCGCGCCCGAGTCCCACAAAGGACCGGCCCCTGAAGGCGCCGCTCTGGAAGAGCAGGGCCTCGGCTGGACAAGCAACTACGGCAGCGGGTTCGGTGCAGACGCCGTCGGCAGCGGCATTGAAGTCACCTGGACGCAGACACCTGCGCAGTGGAGCAACCACTTCTTCGAGAACCTGTTCAAGTACGAATGGGTGCAGACCCGCAGCCCCGGCGGTGCCATCCAGTGGGAGGCCAAGGACGCCGAGGACGTGATTCCCGACGCGCACGATCCGTCGAAGAAGCACAAGCCGACCATGCTGACCACCGATCTGTCGCTGCGTCTGGACCCGGTCTACGAGAAAATCTCGCGCCGGTTCCTGGAAAATCCGCAGGCCTTCGCCGAGGCCTTCGCCCGCGCCTGGTTCAAGCTGACCCATCGCGACATGGGCCCCCGCGCGCGCTACCTGGGCCCGGAAGTGCCCAAGGAAGAACTGATCTGGCAGGACCCGATCCCCGAGGTCGATCATACGTTGATCGACGACTCCGACATTGCCGCGCTCAAGGCCAAGCTGCTGGCCTCGGGCCTCACCGTGTCTGAACTGGTCAGCACCGCCTGGGCTTCGGCCTCCACCTTCCGTGGTGGTGACAAGCGCGGCGGCGCCAACGGCGCGCGCATCCGTCTCGCGCCACAGAAGGATTGGGAGGTCAACCAGCCGGCTCAACTTGCCAAGGTGCTGCAGACGCTCGAACGAATCCGGAAGGAGTTCAACGCGTCGCAGTCGGGCGACAAGGAAGTATCGCTTGCCGACCTGATTGTTCTTGGCGGAGGTGCGGCAGTCGAAAAAGCCGCGAAGGATGCCGGCGTCAATGTGACCGTTCCCTTCTCTCCTGGACGTGCGGACGCCTCGCAGAAGCAAACCGATGTGGAGTCCTTTGACGTGATGGAGCCGATCGCGGATGGCTTCCGTAACTACCTCAAGGGCAAACCTGCCGCGCCGGCCGAAGTGTTTCTGGTGGACCGCGCACAGTTGCTGACGCTGACCGCTCCGGAAATGACGGTTCTTGTCGGCGGCCTGCGCGTTCTTGGTGCAAATACCGGGCAATCCCTGCACGGCGTTTTCACCAAGACGCCCGAGACGCTGACGAACGACTTCTTCGTCAATCTGCTTGACATGAGCACGAAGTGGCAGCTGGCCGGCGATGTGTACGAAGGCCGCGACCGGAAGACGAACGAGGTGAAGTGGACCGGCACCCGCGCCGACCTCGTCTTCGGCTCGCATTCGCAGCTCCGCGCTCTCGCGGAAGTCTATGCATCCGCAGACGCGAAGCAGAAGTTCGTGCAGGACTTCGTCAAGGCGTGGGTCAAGGTCATGAACGCCGACCGCTTCGATCTCGCCGATCAGCCCAAGGCGCTGCAAGCCGCGGAATGATCCATCCCGCTTGACGGCAAGACGACCAAAGCCCCCGCGATCGCCTCGCGGGGGCTTTTCATTTCAATCGTCGCCGAGAGACAATCTTGATACGAATAAGCAAAAGATCAGGGAGGACTGAGAATGATGAAGCTTTACTGGTCGCCGCGCTCACGCTCCTTCTCCGGCCTCTGGCTGATGGAAGAAACCGGCCAGCCCTACGAGCGGGTGCTGACGGACATCTCGACCGGCGCGCAGAAGACTCCGGAATTTCTGGCGGTCAACCCGATGGGCAAAGTGCCCGCGCTGAAGGACGGAGATGTGTCCATCGCGGAAGCCTCCGCGATCTGCGCCTATGTTGCGGATCGATACCCCGAAGCGAAGCTGGCGCCGCCCATCGGCGATCCGCGCCGCGGAAAATATCTGCAATGGCTGTTTTTCTCGCCGGGCTGCATCGAGCCGGCGATCATCCAGATCTTCACCAAGATCGACGTGCCGACATCGACCGCAGCCTGGGGCAGCGCGACGCAGGTGTTCGATGTTCTCGACGCCGCACTGGAAAAGGGTCCGTTCCTGCTGGGCGATACGTTCTCTGCCGCCGACATCATGATCGGTTCAGGACTGAATTTCGCGATCAGGCTGTTCAAGATGGTGCCGTCGCGGCCGTCATTCGACCGCTACATCGACGCCTGCTCGGCGCGGCCCGCGTTTCAGCGCGCCACGGTGATCGCGGCGGGATAAGAACCCGACGCGTGAACCGGGCGGGCTCGGACTAGTCAGCCTTGTCTTCGGCCTTCAGCGCATCCGGATGCGGCATCGAGATGATGTTGTAACCGGAATCGACGAAGTGGATTTCGCCGGTCACACCGCCGGACAGGTCCGACAGCAGATAGAGAGCGGTGCCGCCGAGCTCGTCGAGCGTGACGCCCCGGCCCAGCGGCGAATGCTTCTGCTGGAAGGCAAACATCGCGCGCGAATCGCCGATGCCCGATCCGGCGAGCGTGCGTACCGGACCTGCGGAGATGGCATTCACACGAATTCCGGCGCGGCCGAAATCCGCCGCGAGATAGCGCGTCGAAGCCTCGAGCGCCGCCTTGGCCACACCCATCACGTTGTAGTTCGGCATGACGCGGGTCGAGCCGCCGAAGGTGAGCGTCACAATCGATCCGCCGTTCGGCATCATCTCCGACGCGCGCCTGGCGACTTCGGTAAACGAGAAACACGAGATCACCATGGTGCGCGAGAAATTCGCGCGGGTGGTGTCGGCATAGCGGCCCTTGAGCTCGTTCTTGTCGGAGAAGCCGATGGCATGGACCAGGAAATCGATCGAGCCCCACTTCTCTTTCATCGCCGCGAAGGTTGCATCGACGCTGGCGATGTCCTCGACGTCGCACGGGAGAATCAGCGGGGCGTTCAGCGATTCCGCCAGCGGCTTGACGCGTTTTCCCAGCGCATCGCCCTGATAGGTGAAGGCAAGTTCTGCGCCCTGGGCGTGAAGCGTTTTCGCGATACCCCATGCGATCGAATGATCGTTGGCGACGCCCATGATGAGCCCGCGCTTGCCTTGCATGAGTCCTTGCATCAGCCCCTTACTCCGTTCGTGCCCTATGCGTGCAGATT
>NZ_HG326653.1:637647-702352 GCF_000308295.2 Afipia birgiae 34632 | reverse complement strand
CAAAGCGCAACATGATTGAAAATGCCCCTCGCCCGGCTCGCAGCTGGCGCTGCTTGCCGACCTCTCCCCGTAAACGGGGAGAGGCTAGAGAACTATGCCTCGAGACGCTTGAACACCAATGTCGCGTTGGTGCCGCCGAAGCCGAAGGAGTTCGACAGCACGGCCCCGATCTTGGCGCCGTCGATGCGCTTGCGCACGATCGGCATGTCGGCAAACACCGGGTCGAGCTCCGTGATGTTCGCGCTTTCGCAGATGAAACCGTTGTTCATCATCAACAGCGAATAGATCGCTTCCTGCACACCTGTCGCGCCCAGCGAATGACCGGTCAGCGACTTCGTCGCCGAGATCGGCGGGCATTTATCGCCCGAACCGAACACGTTGCGAATCGCGTTGATTTCCGGCGGATCGCCTGCCGGCGTCGAGGTCGCGTGCGGATTGATGTAATCGATCCTGGTGTTGACGGTCGACATCGCCATCTTCATGCAGCGTTCGGCACCTTCACCCGACGGCGCAACCATGTCGTAGCCATCGGACGTCGCGCCATAGCCGACGATTTCGCCGTAAATGCGCGCGCCGCGCGCCTTGGCGTGTTCGAGTTCCTCGAGCACGACGACACCTGCGCCGCCAGCGATCACGAAACCGTCGCGGCTGATGTCATAGGCGCGCGAAGCCGTGGCCGGCGTGTCGTTGTACTTCGACGACATCGCGCCCATCGCGTCGAACAGCACCGAGAGCGACCAGTCGAGTTCCTCGCAGCCGCCGGCGAAGATGACGTCCTGCTTGCCGATCTGGATGGTCTCGTAGGCATTGCCGATGCAGTGGTTCGACGTGGCGCAGGCCGACGAGATCGAATAGTTCACGCCCTTGATCTTGAACCAGGTCGCCAGCGTCGCGGATGCGGTCGACGACATCGCCTTGGGCACGGCGAACGGGCCGACACGCTTCGGCCCCTTGCTGCGGGTGATATCGGCAGCTTCGACGATCGTGCGGGCGGACGGACCGCCGGAGCCCATGATGATACCGGTGCGTTCATTCGAAACGTCCGAGGCCTCGAGGCCCGAATCCTGGATCGCCTGCTCCATCGCGATGTGATTCCACGCCGCGCCTTCACCCAGAAACCGCATGGCACGTCGGTCGATCACATCGACAGGATTGAGCGTCGGCGCGCCCTGAACCTGCGAACGGAAGCCAAGTTTCGCATACTCTTCAGCGCGCGTGATGCCGGACTTCGCCTCGTAGAGACTCGCAAGCACTTCCTGAGTGTTGTTTCCGATGGAAGAGACAATGCCCATCCCCGTGACCACAACTCGCCTCATGATCCCTCGCCTTTAGTTGCTGCGCTCTGATGTCCGCGCCTTTGATTGCCCCAATGCCGGTCTTGAGTGCCGGCACATCTGAAGCCCGATTTCTGCGGGCTCAACATCCTGCATCACGTTCCCGGCTGCAATGCGGCATCTCGCGGGAGCAAGCCAACTTTCAAATCCTTGGCGCGATAGAAAAGCTCGCCATCAGCCGAAAGCGTACCGTCGGCAATGCCGAGCCAGAGCTTCGAGCGCATCACGCGCTTGACGTCGATAGTGTACACGACCTTGGTGACATTCGGCAGAACCTGCCCTGCGAACTTGAGCTCGCTCAAGCCCAATGCACGACCGCGGCCGGGCCCGCCGGACCAGCCGAGAAAAAAACCGACCATCTGCCACAGCGCATCCAATCCGAGACAGCCCGGCATCACAGGGTCGCCCTTGAAATGGCAGCCGAAAAACCAGAGATCGGGCTTCACATCGAGCTCCGCCCGGATCAAGCCCTTGCCGTACTCGCCGCCGGTATCGTTGATCTCCGTGATCCGGTCGAACATCAGCATCGGCGGCAGGGGCAACTGGGCATTGCCCGCTCCGAACAGCTCGCCCCGGCCACAGGCCAAGAGATCTTCGTAGGAATAGCTGTTCTGGCGGTCTTTCATCTGGATCCCTTATTTTGGCATGCCGGTCCTGCGGCAACCTTGCCGGACCTCTAACATAGGCACACCGAGGGTCAAAGTGGCCGTAACCGCCCGATTCAGGGCCATTTTCACCTCAAACAGCTGCTCGCCAGTTGCGAAAAACTTGCATGTAACTGCATCCTTTCCTATATTCCTGCCAACAGTCCCTTCCAGCGGGCGGATGTGTGCCGCCCCTACGCGTATGAGTGAACTGATGGATGACGTGGTAACCACCGAGAGCAAGCACGACGAGCCGCATGGCCACCATGGTCACACCCCGGCGCTCACCGGATGTCCGTGGCATGACGTCAACGAAATGTTGCAATCGGTCGGCCTGCGTCCGACCCGTCAGCGCATGGCGCTGGGCTGGCTGCTGTTCGGCAAGGGCGGGCGTCATCTGACCGCCGAAATGCTCTACGAGGAAGCGACCCACGCCAAGGTGCCGGTCTCGCTTGCCACCGTTTACAACACGCTCAACCAGCTCACCGAAGCCGGCCTGCTGCGTCAGGTGAGCGTCGACGGCACCAAGACCTATTTCGACACCAACACCAGCGCGCATCACCATTTCTACATGGAAGGCAACCACGAGCTGGTCGATATTCCCGACCCCAACCTCGTGCTGCAGAAGATGCCGGACGTGCCGGAAGGTTACGAGATCAGCCGTATCGACATGGTCGTGCGCCTGCGCAAGAAGCGCTGAGCCCAATCTTCATTGTCTTGAGAATGCAATCGCCGGGCTTGTCCCGGCCATTGTCATTTTTGAGTGCGCGGCCGGTCATGCTTGAGCGGCGTATCTCTCAATTCACCTTCTCGTCCGCATAGACGCCCCAGAGCCGCTGCTGTTCGATCCAGCCATCGAAACCGTTGCCGGCGACGCGGCACCAGCCGTTGTTGCAACGCTTGACGGTCACGACCACACCGGCCTGAAGCTTGGCCGCGACGGCACTGTTTGCATCCGCACTGTCATAGATCGGCGCCAGATCGTCCTTGTTCTTCATCGTGACGACCGCCGTACGTCTGCCCGACAGCAGCGAGTGATAGACCCAGCCTTCAGCCCCTTCTGAATCGCGCACGCGCCGCCAGTTCTCGAACTCGGCGGTGATTTCCACTGGCAGGCCGGAGCGCGTGTAGATCCAGGTGACATCCTGATCCTTGGTGGGACCGGCGCGGACGTTGACGTGGTCGGACTTCAGGCTGACGTACCGCGGCACCGGCAGGCCGCTCGCCGTCGCCACCGCATCCTTGTCCTTGGCGGCAAGACCCGTCGCGCATGATGCGACCCAGAGCGCACATCCCACAGCAAGCGACGCGAAATTTCGAGCAAATCCCATGACAACGTTCCTTCGTGCGGTCCCCAATGCCGCTCCCTGCCATCCGTGATGCCCTCTCGCATCCTGGCCACCGCTGACCGCACTTTCAGGAACCTTTAGAGGGCCTTGGGCCCCCGGGGTTCTTGTCTTGGCGCGGTCTTCTGCTAGAGAGGGACCGAGGGTCAAGCGCCTAAAAAGCTGCGAAAAGCTCACCGGACCGGCAACGAATTCCTACCTTCGAACAGGCCGGTTAATGTGAACTGAACGGCCGGGCCAATGCGTCCGAAAACAGTGTATCCGCTCAACATCGAAGGGCCTCTGGAGAATGGTTTCGGGTAAGAAAAAGCCTCTGGTGGTGGTCACGCGCAAGCTGCCTGACAGCACCGAAACGCGCATGCGCGAGCTTTTCGATACCCGGCTCAATCTCGATGACACACCGATGACCCCGGCACAGCTCGCCGAAGCTGTTCGCACCGCAGATATTCTGGTGCCGACCGTGTCCGACGAGATCACCGCCGAACTTCTCAGCCAGCCAGACATCCGCCTCAAGCTGATTGCGAATTTCGGCAACGGCGTCGACAATATCGATGTGGCGGCCGCGATTGCGCGCGGCATCATGGTCACCAACACGCCCAAGGTTCTGACCGAAGATACCGCCGACATGACCATGGCGCTGCTCCTGGCCGTGCCGCGCCGGCTGATCGAAGGCGCATCGATTCTCACCGAAGGCAAGGACTGGCCGGGCTGGTCGCCGACCTGGATGCTGGGCCACCGCATCGGCGGCAAACGCCTCGGCATCATCGGGATGGGCCGCATCGGTCAGGCGCTGGCGCGCCGCGCCCATGCCTTCGGGCTGCAGATCCACTATCACAACCGCCGCCCGGTCGCGCCGCAGATCGAGGAAGAATTGGGCGCAACCTATTGGGACAGCCTCGACCAGATGCTGGCGCGCATGGACTTCATCTCGGTGAACTGCCCGCATACACCCGCGACGTTCCACCTGCTGTCAGCGCGGCGGCTGAAGCTGATCCGCAAGGACGCCTACGTTATCAACACCGCGCGCGGTGAAGTGATCGACGAAGCGACGCTGACCAAGCTGATCGAGGACGGCGAGATCGCCGGTGCCGCGCTCGACGTGTTCGAGAACGAGCCTGCGGTCAATCCGAAACTGGTGCGTCTCGCGAAAGCGGGCAAGGTCGTGCTGCTTCCGCACATGGGCTCGGCGACACTCGAAGGCCGCGTCGAAATGGGCGAGAAGGTGATGATCAACATCCGCACCTTCCTCGACGGCCACAAGCCGCCCGACCGCGTGCTGCCTGGCATTGCTTAGGCCGCGGCACGGCGAGCACAAACTCAGCCTATTTATGCGCCGACAGGTCCGTGATCGTCGGCTTGTCACCGTTGAGCGGATTTGACGGGTCGCGCGCGTAGCGCAGCGTCTCGAAGCGCATGGCGCGGGCGTCGATCATCACCAGACGCCCCACAAGGCTTTCACCGAAGCCGACGATCTCGCGAATCGCCTCAAGCGCCATCATCGAACCAAGCACACCGGCCAGCGCACCGAGCACGCCTGCTTCCTCGCAGGTCGGCGTGGTGCCCGGCGGCGGCGCTTCCGGAAACAGGCAGCGATAGGTGGGGTTCATGTTGCCATTCGTATCGGTGCCGTGTGCACGGATCGTGGTCAGCGACGCGTCGAACACGCCGAGCGCACCGGCAACCAGTGTTTTCTTCGCCAGATAGCAGGCGTCGGAGACCAGATAACGCGTAGCGAAATTATCGGAGCCATCGACGACCACATCGTAGGCGCCGATCAGATCCAGCGCGTTCGCCGCATTCAGCCGCACGGCATGGGTGCGCAGTGTGACGTGCGGGTTGAGCGCGAGAATTCTGTCGCCTGCGCTGTCCACTTTCGGACGGCCGATATCCGGCGTGGCGTGAATGATCTGCCGCTGCAGATTGGACAGCGACACTGTATCGTCATCGACTACCCCAAGGGTCCCGATGCCCGCTGCGGCCAGATACATCAGGGCCGGCGCGCCGAGGCCGCCAGCCCCTATCACCAGCACGCGCGACGCCTTCAGTGCGGCCTGACCGGGGCCTCCCACCTCGCGCAACACGATATGACGCGCATAGCGCTCCAGCTCTTCAGATGTCAGCATTCCGGTTTCATCACTCTCGCGTCAGCTATTTTTCCGCATCGGTCGAACCGCTGCGCCGCTGTCGTGGACAAACGATCGCTACTCCAGCCTGATGCCCGAAAACCGGTACCGGTCTTTCGGGATCATGCTCTATGCTCAGGTGCGCTTATTACCAGCAATGAGACCGTTCATGAAACTGCCGTTCGCCCTCGCGCTGATGATGGCTGCCACGCTCGGCCCCGCCTCGGCGCAGACCCCGGCCGCCAAACAAGCGCCGCAGCCCAAGCAGGCGCCGGCGCAGATTAAGCCCAAGCCGGTCGCAACGGTGCCGATCCGCCCGGCGGTGCAGACCCCGGTCGATACCGCCAAGGCGATGGAGCAGGCTGAGCGTCTTGCGATCCAGTCGGATCTGGCATGGGTCAGCCTGTACAACGGCGTTATCAATGGCGAAGCCAGCGACCGGATGGTGGCCGCCATCAAGGCTTTCCAGAAGGACCACGGCGCCAAGGAAACCGGTGTACTGAACGCGCAGGAACGCGGCGTGCTGAGCGCGGATGCCAGAAAGCACCAGGACAACGTCGGCTGGAAAATCGTCAGCGACGCCACCAGCGGCGCGCGCATTGGCCTGCCGTCGAAACTGGTGCCGCTGATTGTCAGCGACGTCAGCGGCACCAAATGGTCCTCCGCCACCGGCACCATCCAGATCGAATACGCCCGCCGCAAGGAAGCCGGCGCGACCACGGCGACAGTCGCTGCCAGCGAGAAGAAACTGAATGCGCGCAAGGCCGACTACAGCGTGGTGAAACCTGATTTCTTTGTGTTGTCCGGATCGCAGGGCCTGAAGAAATTCTACATCCGCGGCCAGACCCGCAACGACGAAGTCCGCGTTCTCACCATTCTCTACGATCAGGCCACCGAAGGCACCATGATCCCGGTCACGGTGGCGATGTCGAGCGCATACAACCCGTTCCCCGGCAACGGCGTCGCGCAGATCAGCCCGCCGCCGCGCAAGAAGGTCGAGTACTCCACCGGCATCATCGCCAGCGCCGACGGTGCGATCGTCGCAGACCGCCAGGCCACCGATGGCTGCATGACCATCGCTGTGCCCGGTTACGGCAACGCGACTCGCGTGGCCGACGATGAGGCGCGCGAACTGGCGCTGCTGCGCATCTACGGTGCAAACGGACTAAAACCGCTGGCAATGTCCGGCAACGGTGCGGCCAAACCGGATATCAACCTGACCGGCATTGCCGATCCGCAAAATCAGGGCGGCCGCAACGCCGTGACAGTTATCGTAGCGACCGCGACACCCGCGGGCACCGACACGGCGCTGTCGCCCGAACCTGCCGTTGGTTTCTCCGGCGCAGCAGCGCTCGATACTGACGGCAAATTCGCAGGCGTTGCGCGGCTGAAGCCCGCAGTCGTCGCGGGGCCGGCAGGCACGCCGCTGCCGTCACAGGCGTTGCTTGTGCCCGCCGATTCCGTCCGCGAGTTCCTGAAGGCGAAGGGCGTGACGCCCGCCTCAGGCGCATCCGATGCAAAGGCCTCGGTGCTGCGGCTGGTGTGCGTACGGAAGTAATCCGTCGCGGCGGCAGAGAGCGTGTGATTGCGTTGCAATCACCGCGCGCCCAGCGGGAAGAAGTAGCATGCACCGTTTCGTCACCGTGCCGCCTTATGCGCCGGAGTCCGTCACCCTTTTGACATTTCGTTCGCGCGGGAATTTTAGCCAGCGCTGGGCTCGCAAATGCGCCCCGGACATTGTTATTTCTGGCAGGTCGAGCACCAGAACGTGGACCGCCCGTTCTGCGTGAATCGCTTCACTGTGCTTTTGCACTTTGGCGTCTTGCAGGGCTCGCCTTCGCGATCATAGACCAGGAACGAATGCTGGAAATAGCCAAGCTCACCGTCGGTTTGGCGATGATCGCGCAATGACGATCCGCCAGCCCTGATTGCCGCATTCAGGACAGTGTGAATTGAACCGACCAGACGCTTGGCGTGATCGGTCGGCGCACCGCTGCGTGACGCCAGCGTCGAGGCCTGCCGCTTTGGCGACAGGTGTGAACGGAACAGTGCTTCGCAGACATAGATGTTGCCGAGCCCTGCCACCACGCGCTGATCGAGCAGCGCCGCCTTCAGCGACGTTTTCTTGCCTGCACAGGAGTGCGCCAACATCGCTGCATCGAATTCGTTGCCGAGCGGTTCAGGCCCGAGACCGCGCAGCAGTGGCTCCCCTTCCATATCTGCACGCGGCACGATTTTCATGTAACCAAAGCGGCGCGGATCGTTGAACGAGATCATGACGCCGGATGCCATGTGGAACACCACGTGATCGTGGGTTCGGTTTTCGCTGCGCGGATAGTGGAAATCGCCCGGCGTGCGCTCGCCTTCGGGAAGGGTCACGCGAAACGATCCCGACATGCCGAGATGCATCAGCAGCACGTCGCCGCTTTCCATATCGGCCATCAGGTATTTCGCGCGCCGGCCGAGGCCACTGACCACCTTGCCCTCAAGACGTGCGACGAAATCCTTTTGAAACGGAAATCGCAAGCCATCGCGGCGGGTCTCGACACGCGCGATCCGCTGCCCCTCCATCACCGGCTGCAAGCCGCGCCGAACGGTTTCGACCTCGGGTAATTCAGGCATCGGCTGCTCTCATGCCGAGGCCTTATCGGCTTCGCTGAAGGTGATATGATTGGAGAATGGATCGTACACGGTCAAAGTGGTGGCGCCCCACGGCTGCTTTTCGAGACCCGGGCGCATGTAGTTATAACCCTTCGCCGTGAGTTCGGCGTGGTACTCGGCAACGCCAACGGTATCGACCGTAATGTGGACGCCCGGCGAACCGTCCCCATGATGTTCACTGAGATAAAGCTGGATCCCGCCGCGCGAAATCCCCATGAACAGGGGCAATGACGGCTCAAAGCGATGCTCGAAATCGACCTTGAACCCGAGATAATCGAAATAAAACTCGCGCGCCTTGGCAATATCGAACATCCGCAGAATTGGAATAACTCGGCTGAACTCGATGGGCATGGGCGACCCCGCAGGCGATTTGCGCATTAACCTTGACGCGCTTTCCGACACGGTATGTAGCGCGCTGCGGCGCGACACGCTATGGTCCCGCCGCAAAAAGCCGCTTGGATAGACAGAGTATGGAACGGCCTGACGGAACGACGCATTTTGGCTTCCGGGACGTGGAGCTTGGCGAGAAGCAGACGCTCGTGAACGAGGTATTTCACAGCGTGGCCAAACGCTACGACCTGATGAACGACCTGATGTCCGGCGGCATGCACCGGCTCTGGAAAGAGGCGATGATTACCGCGCTCAACCCGCCGCGCTCCGACGCGCCGTTTGCGCTCCTCGATGTCGCCGGCGGCACCGGAGATATCTCCTTCCGCGCAGCCAAGGCCGCAGGCCACGGATTTCAGGCCACTGTCTGCGACATCAACACCGAGATGCTCGCTGTCGGTCGCGAGCGCGCAGTCGCGCAGCACCTCGATCATCAGGTGTCGTTTGTCGAAGGCAATGCAGAAGCCCTCGCCTTTCCCGACAACAACTTCGATGCCTACACCATCGCCTTCGGCATCCGCAACGTGCCGCGGATTCCGCTGGCGCTCAGCGAGGCCTACCGCGTGCTGAAACCCGGCTCGCGGTTTCTCTGTCTGGAATTCTCATCGGTTGATGTGCCCGGTCTCGATCGGATCTACGATCTGTTTTCGTTCAATGTGATCCCGCAGCTCGGCCGCGCGGTCACCGGCGACGCCGAATCCTATCGCTATCTCGTTGAATCGATCCGCCAGTTTCCGAAACCCAATGCCTTCGCCGAGATGATCGGCGCCGCAGGCTTTTCGCGCGTCAAGTACGACATCATGTCCGGCGGCATCGTCGCGCTCCATTCAGGCTGGCGTTTGTGATTTCTGCCATCACTCATACCCTGAGACTGGCGCGCGCGGGTTACGTGTTCGCGCGCGAAGGCGTGTTCGGCTTCGCCGATCCATCCACCATGCCGCCGCAGGCGCAGTTCGCGGTCCGCATGGCGCGGCTGATCGAACGGCCCGGCGCGGCGACCAGCGGACGGTTGTCCCGCGCATTGACGCGCCTTGGTCCGACATATGTGAAGCTCGGCCAGTTTCTCGCCACCCGGCCTGACGTCGTCGGCATCACGATGGCCCGCGACCTGGAGAATCTGCAGGATCGCCTGCCGCCGTTTCCGCAGGCGCAGGCGGAAGCCGTGGTGGTTACTGCGTTCGACAGGCCTGTGCCTGAGGTGTTTGCGAGTTTCGGCGAGTCGGTGGCTGCCGCCTCCATCGCACAGGTCCATCGCGCCGAAGTGGAAAAAGACGGCGTCCGCAAGACGGTTGCCGTCAAGGTGCTGCGGCCAAATGTCGGCGGCCGTTTCCGACATGATCTGAGCTCTTTCATGTTTGCCGCACGCAAGATCGAAGCGATTTCCGCAGAGGCGCGACGTCTGCGGCCGGTGGAAATCGTCGACACCCTGTCGCGGTCGGTCGCAATGGAAATGGATCTGCGGCTGGAGGCGGCCGCGCTCTCCGAGATGGCGGAGAACACCCGCGACGATCACGATTTCCGCGTGCCATCGGTGGATTGGGATCGCACCAGCCATCATGTGCTGACGATGGAGTGGATCGACGGGATCGCGCTCAATGATCGCGCCAAGCTCGAGGCCGCGCAAATCGACCTGCCGGATCTCGGCCGCAAGGTGATCCAGAACTTCCTGCGGCATGCGCTGCGCGACGGTTTTTTCCACGCTGACATGCATCCCGGCAACCTGTTCGTCGACGACACCGGACGACTGGTCGCAGTCGATTTCGGCATCATGGGACGGCTCGGCCTGAAGGAGCGCCGCTTCCTTGCCGAGATTCTGCTGGGCTTTATCACCCGCGACTATCGCCGCGTCGCCGAAGTTCATTTCGAGGCGGGCTATGTACCAGCGCATCACTCGGTGGAGAATTTCGCGCAAGCCATCCGCGCCATCGGCGAACCGATCCACAACCGCGCCGCCGATGAGATCTCGATGGCGAAATTGCTGTCGCTGCTGCTCGAAGTCACCGGCCTGTTCGACATGCGCACACGGCCCGAACTGATCATGCTGCAAAAGACCATGGTGGTGGTCGAGGGCGTGGCACGCGGCTTCGATCCCAAGCTCGATATCTGGACCACCGCCGATCCCGTGGTGCGTGAATGGATCGCGCGCAATCTCGGCCCGCTCGGCCAGATCGAAGGCGTGGTGCACGGCGCGGGCGACCTCGGCAAGGTATTGTCCGGGCTGCCTGCGATCGCCGCACGCTCGGTCGCCGTGCTGAACCAATTCGACCAGATGACCCGTGACGGCTTGGTGCTTTCGCCCGAAACCGTCGCCGCCATCGGCAAAGCCGAGGCGAAGCGCACCCGCTGGCAGACCGCCGCGCTCTGGATGATTGCATTGACGTTTATTGGGATTCTCTGGTCCATTCGCTGATGCGATAGCATTGCAATCATGATTTGATTGCAATGCTATCATTCGCTATAAATGACGCTCGTTAGGAGTATGTCATGGCCAGTCTGACCGTCCGTAAACTCGATGAAGCTCTCAAAGCAAGTCTCCGGCTGCGCGCCGCCAAGGCCGGCCGCTCGGTCGAGGACGAGGTGCGGATGATCCTGCGGGAGGCCGCGGAAGCACCGGCCAAGACCCAGTCGAGCCCCGCGCGAAGCACTCCGGCCCAGCCACACCGGCCCCGCACGCCGTCCGCCACGGATCTTCCCCGGGTGACGCTGATCATCGGCGGCGGCATCGCCGCCTACAAAGCGCTCGACCTGATCCGCCGCCTGAAGGAGCGCGGCATCCATGTCCGCAGCGTGATGACGCGCGCCGCGCAGCAATTCGTGACCCCGCTCACCGCCGGGGCGCTAGCGGATGAACGCTGCTACACGGACCTGTTCGACGCACAGAGCGAGTTCGACGCCGGACATATCCGCCTCGCCCGCGATACCGACCTGATTATCGTCGCCCCTGCCACCGCCGATCTGATGGCCAAGATGGCGCAGGGCCACGCCGACGATCTCGCCACCGCGATCCTGCTCGCGACCAATCGCCCGGTTCTGGTTGCGCCCGCGATGAACCCGCTGATGTGGGCCAATGCCGCCACCAAGCGCAACGTCGCGCAGCTCGCGCGCGACGGCGTCAGCTTCATCGGCCCGAACTCCGGTGAGATGGCCGAAGCCAACGAGGCAGGCGTCGGCCGCATGTCGGAGCCGACCGAAATTGCCATCGCGGCAGAGGCCATGTTGCGCCCGCTGCACACGGGTCCACTTGCAGGAAAGAAGATTCTCATCACCGCAGGCCCGACCCACGAGCCGATCGATCCGGTGCGCTATATCGCCAACCGCTCCTCCGGCAAGCAGGGTTACGCGATCGCGGCATCCGCCGCCGACGCAGGTGCGGATGTCACGCTGATTTCAGGCCCCGTCGATCTCGACGATCCTGCCGGCGTCCGCGTCATCCGCGTGGAATCCGCCCGCGACATGCTTGCGCAAGTGGAAGCCGCATTGCCGGTGGATATCGCGATCTTTGCCGCGGCCGTGGCCGACTGGCGCGTCGCCAGCGCCGGCGAGCAGAAGATCAAGAAGACCGCGAGCGGCATGCCGCCGCTGCAACTGGTCGAAAATCCTGACATTCTGGCGACGGTGTCGAAACGCCAGCAAAACCGGCCACAACTCGTGATCGGCTTCGCCGCCGAAACCCAGAATCTGATCGATAACGCAACATCGAAGCTGAAGCGCAAGGGCTGCGACTGGATCGTCGCCAATGATGTGTCGCCTGCATCTGGCGTGATGGGCGGGGACCGCAACACCGTCCACATTCTTACACGGGATAAAGCCGATATCGCGGTTGATTCCTGGCCGGTGATGACGAAAGAGGAAGTCGCCGGCGCGCTGGTGGCGAAGATCGCCGAGACTATGGAAGAATAACCCACATGACTTCGAGCAAAACCGTCGAGATCCAGCGCCTGCCTCACGCCGAAGGCCTGGCGCTGCCGGCCTATCAGACCGCGCATGCCGCGGGCCTCGATCTCCTGGCGGCGGTTCCCGAAGACAGGCCGCTGACGATGCAGCCGGGACAACGCGCGCTGGTGCCAACCGGGCTGATGATCGCGGTGCCGCCAGGCCAAGAGGCGCAGGTGCGGCCGCGCTCAGGTCTCGCATTCAAGCACGGCGTGACCGTTCTCAATTCGCCGGGAACCGTCGACGCCGACTATCGCGGCGAAGTTTCAGTGCTTTTGATCAATCATGGCGACGAGCCATTCACGATCCGGCGCGGGGAGCGCATCGCCCAGCTTGTCATCGCGGCAGTGTCGCAGGCAAATCTGGTGGCAGTTGCATCGCTGTCGCCCACCGATCGGGGCAGCGGCGGATTTGGTTCCACCGGGCGGTAGATCGATCCTCGCGGAGGGTCGAATCGCACCGCACAATCGCTCACGCAGCCATTATTTTGCAGTGCGATTCACGTTCACGGTCTGGACTCTTACCGGGCGACTCCTCTTGAGGATATTGTCGTTCGATTCGTGTGCGGCAGTTGGGATAGATCATGTCAGGCGTGATCGAGGGGATGCGGCGGACCTTGCTGTCGTGCACTTCGATTGTGCGCGGAGGCGCGGTTGGCCTTGGTGCGGCGGCCCTGCTCGGCATCGCGCCCGCTTTCGCGCGCGACGATGTCTTCCAGAACGCGCTGTCGCTCCTTGCAAACATCGACCGGCAGGAAATTGCCGCGCTGAGCGTCGCGGCTGCGGTCCTCGGATTCTCAGTGGTCGCGGCCATTCTGCTGATGCGCACACGGCTGCGCGCCGCGCACATCGAATCGCGTCTCCTCTCGGACAATCAGGCGCTGCAGCTCGAGGCGGATCGTTTTCGCGCGCTGCTGTTCGCCGAACCGCAGGTACTGATCTCATGGGCGGCGGGCGAAAACCGCCCCGACATCACCGGCGACGTGGCGATGCTGATGCCGCAAGGCGCTGACCCGTTCAGCCCGCAGCGCATCCTCGCCTTCGGAAGCTGGCTGCTTCCGGAACCGGCGCTTGCGATGGATCATGCTATCGACAACCTGCGCGAGGCCGGCGAAGGCTTCCAGCTCAATCTGTCGACGGCTGCCGGGCGCACCATCGAGGCGATGGGCCGCGCCATTGGCGGGCAAGCCATCGTTCGTATCCGCGAACTCTCTGGGGTGCGGATGGAACTCGCCGAACTGAACATCCGGCACAATCATTTGCTGGAAGAAACCGGCGCACTGCGCGCATTCGCGGAGGCCGTTCCGCTTCCGGTTTGGGCCAAGCGCAGCAACGGCGCGCTCAGCTTCGCCAATGCCGCCTACGCGCAGGCAACCGATGCGGCATCGGTCTCCGACGCCATCGAACGCAATCTCGAACTGCTGGATCATGAGGATCGTGCCAACATGGCGCGGGCGCTTGCGGACAAGAATGCCTTCGAAGCACGGGTTCCGATTGTGACCGGCGGTCAGCGCCGGATCTTCGACATTCACGCACTCAACGTGGCGGGTGGCAGCGCCGGGATCGCCATCGATGCGACCGAGGCCGCCAGTCTGCGCGCAGCACTGGAGCGAATGGCGGAAGCACATCGCCGCATGCTCGATCAGCTATCGTCTGGCGTCGCGGTATTCGACGCGTCGGGGCGGCTGACGTTCTACAACGATTCTTATCGCCGGCTCTGGGATTTCGACCGCGCATTCCTCGATGACAACCCGGACGATTCCAGCGTGCTCGACAAGCTCCGTGTCGCCCGGAAGATTCCGGAGCAACCGGATTTCCGTGCATGGAAGAACAAGCTGTTCGAAGCCTATCGCGCCATCGAACCCGCCAAGGACACATGGTATCTGCCCGACGGTCGCGCGCTCAGCGTCGTCACCGCGCCCAACCCCGAAGGCGGCGTCACCTACCTGTTCGACGACGTCACCGAAAGCCTGAAGCTGGCGCGACAGAACGACGGCCTGATCCGCGTCCAGCGCGAAACGCTGGACAATCTGGCGGAAGCCGTCGCCGTGTTCGGCAGCAACGGCCGCGCGCAACTATTCAATCCGCCTTTCGCGCGGATGTGGAAGCTGTCCCCGGAAGCGCTGGCGCAGCAGCCGCACATCGAAGCCGTCGAGCAGTGGTGCCGGCCGCTGTTCGACGACGACGCAACCTGGCAGAACCTGCGCGCCGCTATCACCGGCATCGACGATCGCATTTCGGTTCCGCTCAAGCTTGAGCGCAAGGACGGCAGTGTCCTGGACTGCACCACTATGCCGCTGCCCGACGGCGCGACCATGCTGACCTTCCAGGACGTCACCGACACCGTGAACGTCGAGCGCGCATTGCGCGAGCGCAACGAGGCGCTCGAAGCCGCCGACCAGATGAAGATCGACTTTGTTCATCACATGTCCTACGAGCTGCGCGCGCCGTTGACATCGATCATCGGTTTCGCGCATTTCCTCGGCGATCCGTCGACCGGGCCGATGACGCAGAAGCAGAGCGAATATCTGGGCTACATCACCACCTCGACCGATGCGCTGCTCGCCATCAGCAACAACATTCTCGATCTCGCCACCATCGATGCCGGCGCGATGAAGCTCAATCTCGGGCCGGTGGATTTGCGCAAGACCGTCGACGAGGCGACAGCTGGCATCCAGGACCGTCTCGCCCGCGAAAATATCCGGCTCGATGTTCATATCGATCCTGCCATTGACGATTTTGTCGCTGATGAGCGCCGCATCGTCCAGGTGCTCTATAACCTGCTGGCCAACGCAGTCGGCTTCTCGCCACCGAACAGTGCAGTGACTTTGCGCGCACGGCGCAGCCATTCGAGCGTGGTGTTTTCCGTGTCCGATTCCGGACCCGGCATTCCAGAAGAGGTCAAGGACAAGGTGTTCGACTGGTTCGAGAGCCATGCCAACGGATCGCGCCATCGCGGCGCAGGCCTTGGCCTGTCGCTGGTGCGGTCCTTTGTCGAACTGCACGGCGGCAAGGTCCATGTCGACTCAGTGGTCGGCAGGGGCACGACGGTGACCTGCGAATTTCCCGTCGACCAGACCTTCCGCAATGCTGCTGAATGAGCGATTCCTCGACATTTCACGCTGCGCTGGCCAATGAAGTCGCCACCGGCCAGCTCATGGCCGATCTCGCGCTGCTGCTGAGCGCGGGCGACGTCATCACCCTGTCGGGCGACCTCGGCGCCGGCAAAACTGCCGCCGCCCGCGCGCTGATCCGCTATCTCGCGCAAGACGACGATCTGGAAGTGCCGAGCCCCACCTTCACGCTGGCTCAAACTTACGATCTGCCGTCCTTCCCGCTGCTGCATGCCGATCTCTACCGCGTCAACGATCCGGACGAACTGGAAGAAATCGGATTATCGCCGCTGCCGGACGGCACTGTGGCGCTGATCGAATGGCCCGAGCGCGCGCCTCAGATGCTGCCGCCGGACCGGATCGACATCGCGTTCAGCCACCGCCCGTCACTCGGCACCGGCGCGCGTGCTGCCGAGATCACGGGATACGGCAAGCTGGCCGCGAAGGTCGAGCGGCTGGCAGCGCTGCGGCGCTTTCTCGAACTTGCAGGCAGCCTGGAGGCCAAACGCCAGCGCATGCCCGGTGATGCCTCGACGCGATCCTACGCGCGGCTCTTCAAAGGCGATCAATCGGCCATCCTGATGAATTCTCCGCGTCGCCCGGACGGACCGGCGCTGTACGACGGAAAATCCTATAGCGAGGCCGTCCATCTCGCCGAAGATGTCAGACCGTTCGTCGCGATCGCCAACGGACTGCGCGAGCGCGGCTATTCCGCGCCCGCGATTCATCATGCCGATCTGGACGAAGGCTTTCTCCTCACGGAGGATTTCGGCGGCGATCTCTTCATCGAGGGCGATCCACCGAAGCCCATCGCCGAGCGCTACCAGACCGCAGTGGATATGCTGGCGGCCTTCCATCAGGAACAACTGCCAGACGTGCTGCCGCTGGCGCCGCATCTCGAATATACCGTGCCGCCGTTTGACGACTCCGCAATGATGACCGAAGTCGGGCTGATGCCGGAATGGTATCTTCCCGACAAGGGCGTGACTCTGACCAGCAACATGCAGGCGGATTTCCTGCTGATCTGGAACGATCTGTTTGCGAAGCTCGCAGACACGCCCAAGACCTGGATGCTGCGCGACTTTCATTCACCCAATCTGATCTGGCTCGAGCATCGCAGGGACATCGGGCGCGTCGGCCTGCTCGATTTTCAGGACGCGGTGATGGGTCCCCCTGCCTACGATCTGGTCTCGCTATTGCAGGATGCCCGGATCGATGTGCCCGAAAGCATCGAGATCGCGATGCTAACCCGCTACGCCAAGGAACGGCGAACCGCAGATCCCGCTTTCGATCCCGCAACCTTCGTCCAGCAATACGCGATCATGTCCGCGCAGCGAAATACGCGGCTGCTCGGCACCTTTTCTCGCCTTAACCGGCGTGACGGCAAGCCGCAGTATCTGCGGCATCAGCCGCGGGTGTGGACATACCTCAACCGCGCCCTCGCCCATCCGTCGCTGGAGATATTCCGCGAATGGTGTGCGGCCCACGTCCCGCCGCCGATGGCCTGAAAGCCGCCACTTTGAAGGCATTGCCTTTACCGGTTGTTAGCCAGCCAACCCGTAATTTGGGTTCCGACGACTGTGCAGCGCAGCCCCGGCGATGCAACTCGGACGATCGATAATTAGCGAGTGGAGTGACATTTCATGGCAGCGGAACGACGTGTGGGCGACCGCGTGGTTTTCGAGCGCGGTTTTGCAGCTCACCTGATGGGCATTGATGGTACTTGGCGGCGCAATTGTCTGGTTGAGGATATTTCCGAGACCGGCGCGAAGCTGACCGTCGAAGGCTCCGTC
Organism: Afipia birgiae 34632; assembly: GCF_000308295.2. Lineage (GTDB taxonomy): Bacteria > Pseudomonadota > Alphaproteobacteria > Rhizobiales > Xanthobacteraceae > Afipia > Afipia birgiae. The sequence goes on along the minus strand of NZ_HG326653.1, from coordinate 685,019 downwards.
GAAGGACTGAACCTCAAGGAATTTTTCCTGCTGCTGTCCTCAACGGGTCTGGCCTACCGCCGCTGCGAACTGGCCTGGGTCAATGGCGAGCAGATCGGTGCTGGATTTCTGAAACCTGACACCAAGAAGAAACCTGCCCGCCGCCCCGCTGGCTCACAGGTTGTGGAAGTCTGACGCTGAGGCTGGCGAAAATTCTCTCGGGCCCCTCGGTCGCACCGCTGTCACAAAGTGCGATTACAGCCTGAAGCGCCAGCGCGCGGTGCCGATTCGGATGCTATGCTTGGCATTCGTCAGTTTCCGCGAGCAGCTCCAAGGGGCTCGCGGATCAATCGAGATACGCATCAAATGCCCACCAAACCCGTTTCAGCCATGGTTCTCGCAGCCGGTCTCGGCACCCGGATGCAGCCGCTGACGGACAAGATGCCGAAACCGCTGGTGCCGGTTGCCGGCAAGCCGTTGCTCGATCATGTGCTCGACCGGCTCGCCGAAGCCAGCGTGACCACTGCCGTGGTCAATGTGCATTACCTTCCCGATCAGATCGTGCGGCATGTCAAAACACGGCAAATGCCGCGTGTTGTGATCTCCGACGAACGCGATGAGGTGCTCGGCACCGGGGGCGGCGTGGTGAAGGCGCTGCCGCTGCTCGGGGATGCTCCGTTCTATCATCTGAACGCGGATACGATGTGGATCGACGGCGTGCACCCCAATCTGCTTCGTCTTGCCGATGCGTTCGATCCAGCGCGGATGGATATTCTGCTGCTGATGGCGCCAACGGCGAACAGCATCGGCTATGCCGGTTCAGGCGACTACGCGATGCTGACCGATGGCGCGCTGCGCAAGCGCAAGGAGCATCAGGTGGTGCCGTTCGTCTACGCCGGCGCCGCCATTATGTCGCCCGCGATTTTCAGGAATGCGCCCGCGGGGGAGTTCTCCCTGACAAAGATATTCGACGCCGCCAACGAACAGGAACGGTTGTTCGGATTGCGACTCGATGGCCTCTGGATGCATGTCGGCACGCCAGACGCCGTCCAGGCTGCGGAAGAAGCCCTGCTCGCCAGCGTGGCTTAAACGGGTCCCGAAATCGACCCCGCGCGAGACTCCCCTCGCCTACCCCTCACATGCCATGATGCCGATCCCCGAATCGGAATTTTCATGCGCGTTTTCAACGTCCCCCCGTCTGCGCCGTTTCTTCACACGGTGATCTCGGCCCTTGTCGATGGCCGGCTCGTCGCGGGATTTGACGCGCGCGCGAATCCCGAACGGCTGGCGGACGCCACGCTCTACCTGCCGACACGGCGCGCCGGGCGCATGGCGCGCGAGGTGTTTCTCGATGTGCTGCAAACCGACGCCGTCGTGCTGCCGCGCATCGTCGCCCTCGGTAGCGTCGATGAGGATGAACTGGAGTTCTCCGACGACGGACAACTTGGCGGCCCTGAAGTATCCGTTCTGCCGCCGAAGCTGGACGACCTCGAGCGCAGGCTGACTCTGGCGCGGCTTGTCGCTGCTTGGGCCAAACTGCAACCGGCATCGCTTGTCGTCAGCAGCCCCGCATCGACGCTCTCGCTGGCAAGCGATCTGGCGCGGCTGATGGACGACATGGTGACGCGTGGTGTGGGCTGGGACGCGCTGGACGGCATCGTGCCGGACGAACTCGACATCTACTGGCAGCACACGCTGAAGTTCCTGAAAATTGCGAAGGAAGCCTGGCCCGCATATCTCGCGCAGATCGAACGTATCGAACCTGCGGCGCGGCGCGACATGCTGATCGCCGCAGAAGCAAAGCGGCTCGCGGCGAGCCAAAAGGGCCCTGTGATTGCTGCAGGCTCCACCGGATCGATGCCGGCCACCGCGAAATTCCTGCAAGCCATCGCGCAACTGCCGCAAGGCGCCGTGGTGCTGCCGGGACTCGACACCGACCTCGATGACGCTGCGTGGGAGTCGATCGGCGGCGTGGTGAACGCTGGGGGCATTATTGCAACGCCGGCAGCATGGAGCCATCCGCAATTCGCATTGCACGGACTGCTCGCGCGCTTTGGCATCAAGCGCAGGGACGTCGAGCCGCTCGCGATGCCGATGGCCCATGGCCGTGAAATACTGGCGTCCGAGGCGATGCGTCCCGCGACATCAAGCGAGAAATGGCACACGCAACTGGCCGACAAGGCGATCGCGCAGCGTATCGCGTCTGGCACCGATGGCCTGGCTCTGATCGAAGCCGCCAATCCGGAGATGGAGGCGCTGGCCATCGCCGTGGCAATGCGCGAGGCGCGCGAACAGAATCTCACTGCCGCGCTCGTCACACCGGACCGCGCGCTGGCGCGCCGCGTGATGGCCTCGCTCGGTCGCTGGAATCTCGCCTTCGACGATTCCGGCGGCGATTCCCTGATGGATACCTCGGCCGGAATCTTCGCGCGACTCGCGGCGCAAACCGTTGCGGAGGAACTCGCACCGCCATTCTTGCTGGCGCTGCTAAAACATCCGCTGTTCCGGCTCGGTCAGGCGCAAGGCACTTTTGCGAACGCCATCGGCGATCTCGAACTGGCGCTGCTGCGCGGCACGCGGCCGGCCGCCGGCAGCGAGGGACTGGCGCGGGATTTCGCGCGCTTCCGCACTGAACTGGCAAAACTCAGACGCAAGGAGCCGTCCGCTATTCACCGCTCCGAGCCCCGCGCGCAACTGGATGAGGTATCGCTCGATGCCGTGCAGGCGCTGATCGCCGATCTTGCCGCGGCCTTCAGGCCGCTTGAAGATCTGCGGCCGGGCAAGCCGCACGACCTCATCGACTATGCGGCGCGTCACTACGATGTGCTCAAACGCTTGTCGGCGGACGATAGAGGCATCGCTGCCTTCGAGGATTCCGATGGCAGCGCGCTGTCGAAGGCTTTCGATGATCTGTTTCAAGCCTGCGGCGTATCCGCCGACGACACGCCGGCGCCAAGCGGCCTGACGCTTGCTCCCCGCGACTACCCGGATGTGTTTCAGACTGCGTTCGGCGACCGTATCGTGCGCCGGCCACAATCGGTGGCGTCGCTTCGCATCTATGGCCCGCTCGAAGCGCGCCTCACCGAATGCGACCGTGTGATTCTCGGCGGCCTTGTCGAGGGCGTGTGGCCGCCGGCACCGCGTGTCGATCCGTGGCTGAGCCGCCCGATGCGGCATCAGCTCGGGCTCGATCTGCCCGAGCGGCGCATCGGTTTGTCAGCGCATGACTTCGCACAGTTGCTCGGCACGAGCGATATCGTTCTGTCGCGCGCGGCGAAAGTCGGAGGCGCGCCTGCGGTAGCCTCGCGTTTCCTGCACCGGATGGAAGCCGTGGCGGGGAAAGATCGTTGGGCACGAGTCAAGGACAAGGGCGACACCTATGTTCGCTACGCCAACGAACTCGACCGGCCGGATAGTGTGACACCAATGCTGCGTCCGGAGCCGAGGCCGGATGTCGCGCTCCGCCCGCTCAACATGTCGGTCACCGAAATCGAGGACTGGCTGCGCGATCCCTACACGATCTACGCCAAGCGCATTCTCAAACTGACTCCGCTCGATGCGGTGGACATGCCGCTAACCGCGGCAGATCGCGGATCCGCCATCCACGAGGCGCTGGGAGAATTTACGGCCCGGTTCGCGACCGAGCTTCCGGATGACATTGCCAGAGCCTTGCGCGAGATCGGCAGCGCGCACTTTGCGCCACTGATGGAGCGCCCCGAGGCGCGCGCATTGTGGTGGCCGCGTTTCCTGCGCATTGCCGACTGGTTCGCCGGCTGGGAAGCCCGGCGGCGGACGAACGTCATCCGCGTCGATGCCGAAATCCGCGGCGAGATTCCAATTCGTCTGGGCAACGGCCGCACGTTCAAACTCTCGGCGCGCGTCGACCGCATCGAGCATCGCACCGGAAATACCTACGCGATTCTCGACTATAAGACCGGCCAGCCGCCGAGCGCGAAGCAGGTGCGTCTTGGCCTGTCGCCCCAGCTCACACTGGAAGCGGCAATCCTGCGCCGCGGCGGATTCGACAACATCCCTGCGAGCGCGTCGGTCGGCGAACTCGTTTACGTTCGGCTCAGCGGCAACAATCCGCCGGGCAAGGCGACGGTGCTGGAACTGAAGGTCAACAAGAGCGACCCGCCGCAGCCGCCCGATGACGCGGCCGACGAAGCCCTGCAAAAGCTCGAAGGCCTGATCCGCCAATTCGAGAATCAGGACACGCCCTATCGCTCCGTGATCCTGCCGATGTGGGAAAACCGTTACGGCAACTACGACAACCTCGCGCGCATCAAGGAATGGTCTGCCGGCGGCATGGGGGAGGACGAGGAATGAGTTCTCCCCGCAAAGACATCCCCGATGCCGTGCGCGATGCGCAGGCACGCGCGTCGAATCCCGATGCATCGGCCTTTGTCGCGGCCAATGCCGGATCGGGCAAGACCCATGTGCTGGTCAACCGGGTCATACGGTTGCTGCTCACCGGCGTGCCGCCGGAGAAAATTCTCTGCATCACCTTTACCAAGGCAGCGGCCGCAAACATGGCGCAGCGCGTGTTCGAGACGCTGGGGCGCTGGGTCACGCTGCCCGACCGCGAACTCGATGAGGCGATCCGCGCGATCGGCGCGCCTGCGGCCCCCCCTCAGGCCCGCCTGCGGGCGCGCAAGCTGTTTGCCGGCGCGCTGGAAACCCCCGGTGGCTTGAAGGTGCAGACCATTCACGCGCTCTGCACCCGGCTGCTTCAGCAGTTTCCGTTCGAAGCCAACGTACCCGCACGCTTCGCGGTGCTCGATGACCGCGACCAGAACGAGATGATGGAGCGCGCCAATCTCGCGGTGCTGCTGGAAGCCGCCCGCGCGCCCGATAGTGCCGCAGGCCGGGCGCTCAACATCGCGATGTCCGCCGCCGCCGACGTGACCTTCAAGGACGTGGTGCGCGAGGCCTGCCTCAGCCGAGATCATTTCATCAAGTGGTCCGACAGCGCTGGCAGCTTCGAGGCTGCGCTGGCGCAAGTTACGCAGGCGCTGGGAGTCGGCGCTGATGTACGCATCGAGGACGTCGAGCGGGAGATTGTCGACGGACCGAACCTGCCTGTGCGCGAGTGGCAGGCAATAGCGGCGGCGCTCGATGGCGGCAGCGCCGCCGATGCCACGCAGGCCGAGCGCTTTCGGATTGCTGACGGTCTCACCAACCGCACTCAGGTCGAAGCCTATCTCGATATCTTTCTGACGGAAGTGAAAGGCGTCACGGGGCCTCGCAAGACCCTGATGACCAAGGCGCTTGCGAAGGTGCATTCCTCGCTGGCCGCGCGGATGGATGCAGAGCAGGCGCGGGTCCTTCAACTGGATGAGAAACGGCGCGCGGTCATGCAGCGAGACCGTGCCCTGGCTCTCTTTGTCATCGCCACTGCAGCGGCTGTAAACTATCGGCGCGAGAAGCAGGAGCGAGGCCTGCTCGATTACGACGACCTGATCGACAAGACCTACGACATGCTGACCAACGTGTCGTCCGGCTGGGTGCATTTCAAGCTCGACCGCGGCATCGATCACGTCCTGATCGACGAGGCGCAGGACACCAGCCCGCGGCAGTGGGACATCATCGAGCGCCTCACTTCAGAATTCACCTCGGGTGCAGGCGCGCGCGACGGCGTCAAGCGCACGATTTTTGCGGTCGGAGACGAGAAACAATCGATCTTTTCGTTCCAGGGCGCCGCACCGCGCGAATTCGATCATCGCCGCCGCGAGATGAAAGAGCGGTTCGAAGCCGCCGGGCTTCGCTTCGATCCGGTGTCGTTCACCTATTCGTTCCGCTCCGGCGAAGGCGTGCTGCAGGCGGTCGCGAGCACCTTCAAGACATCGGAGATCTACAAGAGCATCACCACCGACCTTGACGGAATGCCGCCGCACATGGCGCTGCAGGACGCAGCCCCGGCACTGGCCGATCTGTGGGAGATCGAGGCTCCCGATGCGCGCGACGACATCGAAGGATGGCGCGCGGCGTTCGACGCCATCGCCGAGACCAGTCCAGAGGTGCGGCTGGCGCGGCGGGTCCAGAACGAAATCAAATCGCTGGTCGCCGCGCGCACCATGACCGGCCCGCGCGATAAGCGCCGCCCGCTGCGCTACGGCGACATGCTGGTGCTGGTGCGGCGGCGCGGCCGCGCCTTCGACGCCATCATTCAGGCGCTCAAGCACGCCGGCATTCCTGTCGCCGGCGCCGACCGGCTCAAGCTGACCGAGCACATCGCGGTCATCGACCTGATGAATCTCGCCGACGCGCTGTTGCTGCCGCGTGACGATCTGGCGCTGGCGGTGGCGCTGAAAAGCCCGCTGCTCGGTCTCGACGACGATGATCTTCAAATTCTTGCCCCGCATCGCAAGGGCACGCTACGCGACGCGCTCACTGAGCACACCGCAAGCAACAGCAAGATCGCGGCGGCGCTGAACCGGCTGGAGCGTTACGAACAGCGGTTTGCGCAGGAAACTCCGTTTTCGTTCTACGCCTGGCTGCTCGGCGGCGACCGCGGTCGCGCACGCATGCTCAAGCGGCTGGGACCCGAGGCCGACGACGCCATCGATGAGTTTCTCGAACTGGCGCTGACCTATGAGCGGAAAGCGCCTGCCTCGTTGCAGGGCTTCATGGCGTGGCTGCGCGCCGCCGACACCGAAGTCAAACGCGACATGGAAATCGCGCGCGATGAGGTTCGCGTCATGACCGTACACGGCGCGAAGGGTCTTGAAGCGCCGGTGGTGTTCCTTGTCGATACCACCACCTCGCCGGCGGATACCCAGCGGATGAATCTCATTCGCATGCCGCAAGGCAATGCCGCGCCGAACGCACCGGCGGTCGTGCTCTGGGCCGGCAAGAAAGCGTATGACCTTCCGGTAGTCGCGGCTGCGCGCAGTGCGATGAAGGACGACACCGAAGACGAGTACCGGCGGCTGCTGTACGTCGCGATGACACGCGCCGCGGATCGCCTGATCGTCGGCGGCGTGCTCCCCGGCAACATGAGATCCGTGCGCCAGCTGTCCTGGTACGATCTCATCCAGAAGGGACTTGCAGACCCTGACTCTGGCCTGCAATGCGAGACCATCGCGACCGGCTTCGGCCCGGTGAAACGCTATGCGCGCCTTGAGGATACCCAATCGCAGGCGGAGACCGCTATACCGGTTCAGGAGATGCTCGCGCTGGAGCAGTTCCCGGCCTGGCTGAAGGAGCCCGCAGCTAGAGAAGTGCCCGCCGATATTCTGCTGCGCCCTTCGGATTCATCGCAAGACGATGCAGAAGGCCGCGCGACCATCACCGACGAATCCCGCGCCGCGCGCGAACGCGCGTTGAGGCGCGGGACACTGATCCATCGTCTGCTGCAGTCTCTCCCCGACATTGCAGTCGCGCGGCGCGAGAAAGCCGCGCTCGACTTCCTGCAGCGCAATGCGCATCAGCTATTCACCGAGGACGAACGCGCAGCACTCGCGCAGCAAGTGATCGCGCTGATCGACACGCCCGCCTTCGCGCCGCTGTTTGCCGAAGGCAGCCGCGCCGAAGTCTCGATCGCAGGGCGCGTGGCGCGTCGCGGACGACCGCCCGCGTTGGTGTCCGGCCAGATCGACCGGCTGGTGGTGACAACGAGCGATGTCCTGATCGTCGACTACAAGACCAATCACGCGCCGCCGCGCTCGGCGGCCGAGGCCCCGCAGGCCTATGTGCGGCAGCTCGCGCTTTATCGCGACGTGCTGCAACGGCTTTACCCTGGCCGGCAGGTACGCTGTGCATTGCTGTGGACAGAGACCGCCGCCATGGTGGAAATTCCCGCCTCCGCGCTGGACGCAGAGCTGCAATCGCTGGTTTCCTGAGACCTGCCCGCCGTCCACAGCGAGTACCGGCCTCGGCTAACCCTTTGAATCCGAGCCGATTCCTGGCGGGAGCAAGGGGCTCTGTGATGGAACACGTCCCGGTGACAAGCCTTGACCGGGCCGGGGGGCATTCATAGGTTCATTCCACGTTTCCGGCGCGCGATTCTCTCGGGAAGACCCCGCGCCTTCATCCAACGAGGCAAAACAACATGAGTGTGGGTAAGGTTTCGGACGCCGATTTCGACAAGGAAGTGCTGAACGCAAACGGCCCGGTCGTGGTCGATTTCTGGGCGGAATGGTGCGGCCCGTGCCGCATGATCGCGCCAGCGCTCGACGAGATCGCCGGCGCCATGGGCGACAAGGTCAAGATCGTGAAGCTCAACGTCGATGAGAGCCCGAAGACGGCCTCGAAGTATGGCGTGATGTCGATTCCCACCCTGATGATTTTCAAGGGCGGCGAGATGGCCTCGCGCCAGGTCGGCGCGGCTCCGAAGGCCAAGCTGCAGCAGTGGATCACCGCTGCAGTCTGATCGCACTTTCGGAAAGAGTCTTAGAAAAAACGGCCGGCGCAAGCTGGCCGTTTTTGTTTGGTTGGCGGTCTTGCTGAGGTCTTGCCCGATTTCTCACCCGGTCATCCCCGCGAAAGCGGGGATCCATACTCCCGCATTATCGATTCTTGATGTTGGAGCGATCTTTCGCGGTGTCATGACCCGGGGGTTATGGGTCCCCGCTTTCGCGGGGACGACGACTGCGGTGTTGCGCTGGTGTGCATCACCTCATCATTCCAGATTCGATTTTCAAACAGCCCGTTCATTCACGCACGCGCATTCGCTCTCGCGCATCGCGCGAGGTGAGCTTTGGTCTTGCCCCCCAACAGGTGAGGGGCATGGAGCGCCGCGAGGCGCAAATGTGTTGTTTCGCTTCCCGTGCGAAGGGAAGCGCGTCGCCTTACGGCGCTCCATTCGCGGCGATTTTGGGCGAGGGGAGCGTGCTTCCGGGACAGGACAGGCGCGACACGCGCCTCGATCCGGCTGGCTTTCGCCGGCCTTCATCCTGTCCGCGTCCAGCCACTGAAGGCAGAGCCACGTAGTTGGCCCGGACGCTGACCCCAGCCTCCCGGACGACGTGTGTGCGAGACACGCGCGCGGGCGCCACATCCTGCTCCGCTTCAAAAGCGCCCTCGAGAAGCGCCCCTCACGAACGGGACTATAGGAATATAATCACAATATCGGGAAATGTCAAGGAGAGATCGGAAATCTCAACACGTCGTCCCCGCGCAACGCCGAAGGTCAGGCCGGCAGCGTGCCGTTCTCGGTCAGCACATGTCCCGCCAGGTACAGCGAGCCGGTGATGAGAATGCGCGGCGGCACCTCATAGGCAAGCTTTGCAACCGATCTGAGCGCCGCTTCGACGCTCGAAGCCGTCTCGACCCGCATGCCGAGCTGCCGCGCGGCATCGGCCAGCACATCAGGCGCCATCGCATTGTCCTGATCGGGGATTTTCACCGCGATGATATGCCGGGTCAGTCCGGAAAAATTGGCAAGAAAGCCGCTGGCGTCCTTGTTCCCCATCATGCCCGCGATCACGACCAGCGGGCGCGACACCCGCTCCTCGAGATCGCCGAGCGCCGCCGCAACCACGCGGCCGCCGTCAGGATTATGCCCGCCGTCGAGCCAGATTTCGCAATCGTGCGGAGCGGCGGCGACCAGCGTTCCCGACGTCAGCCGCTGCATCCGCGCCGGCCATTCGGCGCGCGCGATGCCTTGCTCGAACGCGGACGGCTCGATCTTCAAGGAATCGATGGCGCGCAACGTTGCGATCGCAAGCCCGGCATTGTCGAACTGATGTCGCCCAAACAGCCGCGGCGCGGACAGATCCAGCAGGCCGCGCTCGTCGGAATAGACCAGCCGTCCACGCTCGACATTGACATGCCAGCCTTCCGTCGCCGCATGCAGCGGCGCACGGGCACGCTTCGCGATCTGCTCGATCACCGCAGTCGCCTCCGGCTGCTGTTCGGCATAGACCACCGGCACGCCCTTTTTGATGATCCCGGCCTTTTCAGTCGCAATCCTGGTCAGCGTCTCGCCGAGAAATTCGATGTGATCCATGCCGATCGGCGTGATGACGCTGGCCAGCGGCGCGTCGATGACATTGGTCGCATCCAGCCGGCCGCCGAGACCGACCTCCAGCAGCACCACATCCGCCGGATGTTCGGCAAACAGATGAAACGCCGCGGCGGTTTCGATCTCAAAAATCGTGATCGTCTCGCCGCCATTGACGCGCTCACAATGATCGAGCGCCCCGCGCAACTGATCGTCACTGACAAGGACGCCGCCGCCCACTTGGCCCAGACGAAAGCGTTCGTTGAAACGCACCAGATGCGGCGAGGTGTAAACATGCACGCGCAGGCCGGCCGCCTCGAGAATGGCGCGCAGGAACGCTACCGTCGAGCCCTTGCCGTTGGTCCCAGCCACATGAATGACAGGCGGAATGCGGCGCTCGGGATGATCGAGGCGCTCGAGAATCCGCCACATCCGGTCGAGCGTGAGATCGATGCGCTTGGGATGCAGCGATGCGAGGCGCGCAAGAATGTCGTCGTAGGACGGCGACGGATTTTTGGCCGCAGGCGAGGTCACGCCGGGGACGCGACCGCAGGCACGTCAGGCGGCAACGCGGCGACGGTGAAGCCCTCGGCGGCCGGCGCCTTGGTCAGCAGGCGGCAGAGACGCCCCAATGTCGCACGCAGGTCGTGGCGATGGACCACCATGTCCACCATGCCGTGCTCCTTCAGGTACTCGGCGCGCTGGAAACCTTCGGGCAATTTTTCACGGATGGTCTGTTCGATCACGCGCGCACCGGCAAAGCCGATCAGCGCGCCCGGCTCTGCGATCTGCACATCGCCCAGCATCGCGTAGGAAGCGGTGACGCCGCCCGTGGTCGGATTCGTCAGCACCACGATGTAGGGCTGACCAATTTCACGCAGCATCTGGATCGCGACCGTGGTGCGCGGCATCTGCATCAGCGAGAGAATACCTTCCTGCATCCGCGCGCCACCCGAGGCCGCGAAGATGATGAAGGGCGACTTCTTCTCCACTGCAAGCTCAAGACCTTTCACGACGGCTTCGCCCGCCGCCATGCCGAGCGAACCGCCCATAAAATCGAAATCCTGCACAGCGACAACCACGGCGTTGCCCTCAAGCTTGCCGTAGCCGACCTTCACGGCGTCGTTCATGCCGGTCTTGGTGCGCGCATCCTTGATGCGGTCGGCATACTTGCGCTCGTCGCGAAACTTCAGCGGGTCCGGCGTGACTTCGGGAAGCGCCACGTCGTACCAGGTCTCGTTGTCGAAGATCGACTTCAGCCGCGCAGCCGCGCCCATGCGCATGTGGTAATTCGAGCCGGGAATGACGAACTGGTTCTGTTCGACATCCTTGTAGAATACGAGCTGCCCGGAATCCGGGCACTTGATCCAGAGATTCTCCGGCGTTTCGCGCTTGAGGATGCTGCGAATCTTCGGCCGGACAACATTGGTCAACCAGTTCATGACGGGCTCCGCCTCGGTGAAGTGGATATATGGACGTCTGGGCGAAGACCGGCAACCCGGCTTTGCCCAAATATAGCTCTTGGCAGGCGCGCTATTCCGCCGCCTGTTTTGCGCCGCGCACGCCCTGTGCCAGCGCTGCCGCGAGATCGGCGACCGCAGGAACCGTTTTCGCCGTGGCGCGGCCCTCCGAATCCAGCGTCGCGCGCAGGGCGTCGATCAGCGCCGAGCCGACCACGGCGCCGTTCGCCGCCTGCGCGATTCCGGCTGCCGCCTCCGGTGTCCGGATGCCGAAGCCGACGCACACCGGCAACTGGGTGTGGCGCTTGATGCGTGCGACCGCCGCCGACACCTGCGCCGTATCCGCGCTGGCGGAGCCGGTGATGCCCGTAATCGAGACGTAATAGACAAAACCCGACGTGTTCGCGAGCACGGCAGGCAGCCGTTTGTCGTCGGTGGTCGGCGTCGCGAGGCGGATGAAGTTCAGCCCGGCCTTCATCGCAGGGATGCAGAGCTCGGTATCTTCCTCCGGCGGAAGATCGACGATGATGAGGCCGTCGACGCCGGCGGATTTCGCGTCAGAGAGAAATTTATCGACGCCGTAAATGTAGATCGGGTTGTAGTAGCCCATCAGCACGATCGGCGTCGTTGCATCGTCCTTGCGGAAGTCGCGCACCACACCGAGCGTTTTCTTCAGCGTGGTGCCGGCCTTCAGTGCGCGCAGGCCCGCGGCCTGGATCGCGGGGCCATCGGCCATCGGATCGGTGAACGGCATGCCGAGTTCGATAATGTCAGCGCCGGCCTTCGGCAGCGCCTTGATGATTTCGAGCGAAGTCGCCAGATCCGGGTCGCCGCACATCACGAAGGTGACGAAGGCAGCGCGGCCTTCTTTCTTCAGTTCGGCGAAACGTGTGTCGATGCGCGTGGTCATGATACGATACGAGCCGTGCTATACCTCTCCCCGCCGGGGAGAGGTCGGCCACGAAGTGGCCGGGTGAGGGGGATGGAGAAGTTTAAAGTAAGAGCACGAAGCCTACGCGCTTCGCAAACGAGCGCCGAAGGCAAGCTATGGCAGGCATTACGAGCTCGACGGCTGGCCCGCTGGAAATTTCGCCGCCAGCATCCTATCGAGCGATACATTGTGGATTTTGTAACGCTCGATGGAAAACTCATCGTCGAAGTTGACGGCGTGACCCACAGCGAGCCGTCGGAAGTCCTGGCCGACCAGGAGCGCACACAGGTCCTGAATTCCTGCGGCTTCCACGTCGTACGCGTATCGAACCAGGACATATACGACAACATAACTGGCGTGTTGGATATGATTGAAGTTACGTTGAACAACGATTGAGCGCCCCTCACCCGGCTGCCACGCAGCCGACCTCTCCCCGCCGGGGAGAGGTGAAGAAAGGGCGACCCACCCGTGACCATACGCGTGGTCACTTCTTTTTACCTTTGAGAATATCGCCGACCTGCGGCACGTCTTTGTCGCCGCGGCCCGACAGATTGACCACCATCAGATGATCCTTCGGCCGCTTCGGCGCGAGGTCCATTACTTTCGCAATGGCATGCGCGGGCTCCAGCGCCGGAATGATGCCTTCGAGACGCGACAACAACTGGAAAGCAGCGAGCGCTTCCTCATCAGTGGCCGACAGATAGGTGACGCGGCCGGTTTCGTGCAGCCATGAATGCTCGGGGCCGATGCCCGGATAGTCGAGGCCTGCGGAGATCGAGTGACCTTCCTGGATCTGGCCGTCGTCATCCATCAGAAGATAGGTGCGGTTGCCGTGAAGCACGCCGGGACGCCCGCCCGCGATCGACGCCGCGTGCAGATTGGTGAGGCCGTGCCCCGCCGCCTCGACGCCGAAAATCTCGACACCTGGGTCGTCGAGGAACGGATGAAACAATCCCATCGCATTAGAGCCGCCGCCGATGCAGGCGACCAGTGAATCCGGCAGGCGGCCTTCGGCCTCCTGCATCTGCGTGCGGGTCTCGGTGCCGATGATCGACTGAAAATCGCGCACCATCATCGGATACGGATGCGGACCAGCTACCGTACCGATGCAATAAAACGTGTCGGCGACATTGGTCACCCAGTCGCGCATCGCTTCGTTCATCGCATCCTTCAGCGTGCGCGCGCCGACCTGCACCGGCACGACCTTCGCGCCCAGCATTTCCATGCGGATCACGTTCGGCTGCTGCCGCTCGACGTCGACCGCACCCATGTAGACGATGCATTCGAGTCCGAAGCGCGCGCACAGCGTTGCGGTGGCGACGCCGTGCTGGCCCGCGCCGGTCTCCGCGATGATGCGCTTCTTGCCCATGCGCCGCGCGACCATGATCTGGCCGAGCACGTTGTTGACCTTGTGCGAACCGGTGTGGTTCAGCTCTTCGCGTTTGAAATAGATCTTCGCGCCGCCGAGATGCTCGGTCAGGCGCTCGGCAAAATACAGCGGCGACGGCCGGCCGACGTAATCCTTCAGGTAGCCGTTCATTTCCTTCTGAAACGACGGATCGGCCTTGGCGTCCGCGTAGGCCTTTTCCAGATCGAGGATCAGCGGCATCAGCGTTTCGGCGACATAGCGGCCGCCGAAAATGCCGAAGTGCCCGCGCTCGTCGGGACCGGAGCGGAAGGAATTGGGGAGAGGCAAGTTCATACGCTGCTCGCAATCTTCGAAGGGGCCGTCGCACGCTCCGCTTCGCGCGCGGCGCGAATGAAGGCACGGATCATATCGGGGTCTTTCACGCCGGGCGCGCTTTCCACGCCTGACGACACATCGACACCGCCGGCATGGGTCACGCGGATCGCCTCGGCAACGTTGCCGACATTGAGCCCGCCGCCCACCATGAACGGGATCGTCAGCGTGATGTTTTCAAGCAGGCGCCAGTCGAACGGCACGCCGAGACCGCCGGGACGGGTGGCATCCTTCGGCGCGCGCGCATCGAACAGGATGCGGTCGGACACCGCCGCATAGCCCGGAAGGCCTGCAAGATCAGCCGCCGTCGCAACCGACAGCACCTTCATCACCGGCAGTCCGAATTTCTGCTTGATGTCGCGCACCCGCGCGACGCTCTCCGACCCGTGAAGCTGCAGCAATCCCGGCTGCAGGGCGTCGATGCAGTTTTCAAGCGTGGCGTCGTCGGCATCGACCGTCAGCGCGGCCTTGACGGCGCGGCTTTTGACCAGTCTGCCGAGTTCGCGCGCGGTGCCCAATGTGACATGGCGGGGCGAGGCCTCGAAGAACACGAAGCCCACCATGTCGGCACCAGCATCCAGCGCGACCTCGAGGGTCTCGCGCGTGGACAGGCCGCAAATCTTTACCGCAAGTGACATGGTCTCAGGGCACATTCCGCCATAGGCCGGTGTTCAGAGCGTCAGGCCGTAGGCTTTGGGGTGATCGGCGGGTTCTACAACGCCGCGCCGTGCTTGTCTCGCCCGACGGCCAGATATTGCGGAGCCAGACCGGGGCTCAGCGCCGGAACCTGCCCTCCGGGCGCCGCCGCCAGCGCCCGCTCGCGCTCGCGCTGGGCCACCAGTTCGGCGCGGGCATGACGCGCATCCGCCTCATGCAGCCGGGCGGCACGGCGCCAATGGCGCTGGCCGAACCAGGTCGCGATGCCCCCCGCAATGACCCCGAACACGGCGACGACGATGATAACGACAAACAACGGCAGCGAGACGCCGAGGGCCGGGTCGCTGGAGTTGAAAGGATCGAACGACAGCGTGACGACGTGGCGGTTCGCAACCGCGAAAACGACGAACAGGATCGCGAGCGGCAGGATCACCAGGACGTTGAAAATTTTCCGGAGCATGGTGCGTCCTCGCGACAAAGCCTGAAAGCGCGGTTCGCAAAATTCGGGCGGCCGCGCTCTGGAATTATTATACGGCCGGTCGGATCAGGTCGCTACGGCCGGGTCCGCCGCCTCGTCGCGGTTCAGCCGCTCGCGCATTTCCTTGCCGGTCTTGAAGAACGGCACGCTCTTCTGTTCGACAGGAACATGCGCGCCGGTGCGCGGATTGCGGCCTGCGCGCGCGGGGCGGTGTTTCACCGAAAAGGCCCCAAAACCACGCAGTTCTACGCGATCGCCACGTGCGAGCGCTGCAACGATTTCGTCGAGAATTGCGTTCACGATGTTCTCGACATCCCGCTGATAGAGGTGCGGGTTATGCTCGGCGATGCGCTGAACGAGTTCGGATTTGATCATTGAGTGTTGGGCCCGTGACGTGCGGTTAGACATTTCCTTGAAAAAGCGTTGAACTGTCAAGTCGCTAATTCAAAGTGTGACAAGGCTAAATCGCGTGACAAATGCCGGAATTCGTTGTTGGTCCCGTCACCGCAATGCGGTGAAGAACGACTGAAACCGGATTCATCACACTCAGTTTGCAGATGATGGATGCCAAAGCGCGAGCATGCCATCGAGGCCAAACCGGTCGACCGCCTGACTGACGCCGGACTGCTCAAACTGGCGCGAAAGCGCCGCGAGCCCCATCGCATCGAGAGCAACCGACGCGGTTGCCCGCAAAAAAGTCATGTCGCCGAAGCGCGGAGAGAGCTTGAAATCCCTCACCGGGACGCCTGCGCCGACTTTCTTTTGCGCAACCAGCCATGCAACAGCGGTTTTCTCGTCTCCGAGCTGATCGACCAGCTTGAGGCCCACCGCCTGACGGCCGGTGAACACGCGGCCATCCGCCACCGTCTGCAATGTTGCGTCATCCATGCCGCGGCGATCCTTCACAAGACCGCGAAACCAGGCATAGGAATCCTTCACCAGCGCATCGAGCGCGGCGCGGGCTTCCGGGCTGGTGGGTTCATAACCGTTGGGCGCCGCCTTGAGAGGCGACGACTTCACCTCCTCGACCTTGACGCCGACGGTCTTGAGCAGATCCGACACATTTGGAATCTGAAACAGCACACCGATCGAACCGACCAGCGAGGTTTGCTGAGCGATGATCTGGTCCGATGCCAACGCCGCGATGTATCCGCCCGACGCGGCGAGGCCTTCCACCACGACGACCATCGGCTTCTTCGCCTTGAGGCGGGTCAGTGCGTCAAAGAGCTGCTCCGAACCGGCCGTCGTGCCGCCCGGCGAGTTGATATGGACGATCACCGCCGCCGCGGATGAATTCTCCAGCCGCTCCAGCGCTTCGACACGTGTTTGATCGCTTCGGATCAAGCCGTCGATCTTCACACGCGCGATCGCGTTCGATCCCGTGACTGCGGTGCGCGCCGACGGCGATGCGAATGCTGCGATCGCAACCACTGCGGCAATGACGCCCAGCGCGGCCACCACGCGCCAGAACGTCAGCTTGCGGCGAATGCGGCGGCGATCAACGATCACATCGGAATCGAGCGACATGGATTTTCTCCTCAAGCATCAGATACTTTGCAACGGCCATGAAGATCGTTGCTCTGAAAAGTTATCCCGCGCTTTTGCGGGTGCAGCCTTGATGCATGGTAAACTCAATACATCAATTGCAACGCAATTTGAAGATAACAAGGCGGCTGCAACTCGCCTGATTCTTACGCAATCAGACGCGCGCCGTCGTGGCCCGCGATCCTGAGCGCATGCACGGCGCCTTGCACACCACCCGTCACCGCGACCGGAATAAAATGCTCCGTGCGTCCCTGAGTCGCGCTTTCGATCAGGACGTCGCGCACGGTTTCGACTTCCGATGCAAGTCGCCGTCGCAGCGCGGCCTCGCCGTTTGCGCGCAGCCGCCGCGCGCGATCCTTGATCACGCGGCCATCGACCTGAGGCATCCGCGCCGCCGGCGTGCCGGGCCGGGGTGAATAGGGAAACACATGGAGGAATGTCAGATCGCATTCGTCCACCAGCGCTTGCGAACGTTCAAACATCTCTTCGGTTTCGGTCGGAAAGCCCGCGATGATGTCAGCACCGAACGCGATGTCCGGTCGCAGCCGGCGCACCTGCCGGCAGAAATCAATGGCGTCGGCACGCGAATGCCGCCGCTTCATCCGCTTGAGGATCAGATCGTCGCCGGCCTGCAACGACAGATGCAGATGCGGCATCAGCCGCTGTTCCGTTGCGATCACGTCGAGCAGGTCACCGTCAGCCTCGATGGAATCGATCGACGAGATCCGCAGCCGCTTAAGGTCCGGAACGTGTTTGAGGATCTGCTTCGTCAGCATCCCGAGTTTCGGCGCGCCCGGCAGATCCGCGCCGTAACTGGTGAGATCGACGCCGGTCAGCACGATCTCCGCATGGCCTGCCTCGGTCAGCGCCCGCACCTGATCAACCACCGCCCCCATGGCCACCGAGCGCGAATTGCCGCGGCCATAGGGGATGATGCAGAAGGTACAGCGATGGTCGCAGCCGTTCTGCACTTGCACGAAGACCCGCGGCAGGCCGCGCTGGAATCCGGCAGCGAGATGCGGCGCCATCTCGGTGACCGCCATGATGTCGGAGACCGCGATCTTTTCACCCGAGACCTCGAATGCGGCGCGGGTGTCGCGCCATGCGGCGCTGCGCATCTTGTCGTCGTTGCCCAGGACGCGATCGACTTCGCTCATCTGCGCGAACATCTGCGTCTGGGTCTGCGCCGCACATCCCGTCACCACGATGCGCGCATCCGGTCTGTCGCGCCGGAGCTTGCGGATGGTCTGGCGGGCCTGGGCGACGGCCTCGTTGGTCACCGCGCAGGTGTTGACGACGATGGTGTCCTGAAGGCCCGCGCTTTCCGCTTCGCGCTGGATCACATCCGACTCGAATGCGTTGAGCCGGCAGCCGAAGGTGACGACGTCAACGCCCATCTCAGGCAACGTCGGCGAACAGCGCCGGATCGAAACGGCCTTCGAACTCGAATGCCGCAGGCCCGGTCATCAATACGTGATCGTCCTGCGCACGCCATTCGATGGTGAGTTCGCCGCCAGGCAGCGTCATGTGCACGATGCGCTCGGTCCGCTTCAGCCGGGCCGCGGCGACCGCAGTCGCGCAGGCCGCAGAACCGCAGGCCTTGGTCAGGCCCGCGCCGCGTTCCCATGTACGCATGACGATGTGCTCGCGGTCCACGACATGCGCGAGCGTGATATTGGCGCGCTCCGGGAAAATCGGGTGGTTCTCAAGCAATGGCCCGAAGCGTTCGAGATCGTAGGCTTCGATGTCATCGACCCAGAAGATCGCGTGCGGATTGCCCATGCTGACGACCGACGGCGAATGCAGGATCGGCGCATCGATCGGCCCGATCTGCAATTCGATATAGCGTGTGTCGCGGAATTCCTCCGCCAGCGGAATATCCTGCCAGCCGAACTTCGGCATACCCATGTCGACGGTGTAAAGATCGGGCGCCGGTCCCTGCCAGCAATTAAGAAGACCTGCACGGGTCTCGAACGTCAGCGCAGTCTTGCCGGTTTCCTCGAACACCTGCCGCGCGACGCAGCGCATGCCATTGCCGCAGGCTGCGGCCTCCGAGCCGTCATTGTTGTAAATGCGGATGAAGGCGCTGGTGCCTTGAACGCGCGGCGGATGCAGCACCATCAGCTGGTCATAAGGTACGCCTCCGGGTGAGGCAATTGCGCGCGCCTCGCCAGGCGTGACGGTCCCTGCCGAATCACGCAAGTCGAGAACGACGATCTCGTTGCCGATCCCGTTCATCTTGGCGAAGCTATGGTTGGCGAGCGTGCTCATGATCCCAGCTATATGGCGAATGCGGAGCGACTTGGCCAGAGTGGTTGCCTGCCTCGCGATTGCCCAGTTTGGAACGCATGCCAGTTCCGAGCGGTTCGTGGTAATCTGTGTCCGCTTCGCCGCCGGACAAGATTTACCCCCGCAGACGCTTCGGAGACCATGAATGACGAATACCCGCGTTGCCGTTTTGGTCGCCATGGCGCTGGTCGTTGCGGCAGCGGTCTGGTTCAAGCTGCCCATGGGATCGGTTACAGGGCCGGTCCAGTCGCCATCGTCCAACACCACAGCCACGGCAGTCCCACCGGCGCCTTCGGTTGCACCGGCAGCAGCACCTGAGACACCCGCTCCGGCCGCACCTACCCCGTCAGCTTCAACGGCAACACCGGCGGCTCCGTCAGCGCCCGCAGCCGAAGCTCCGGCGCCTGCGCCGCCGGCAACCGCGCAAACACCTGCTAACCCGACCGCCCCGGCGGCAGAGGCGCCATCGTCCGCACCGAACGCGCAGACCGCTGACCCGTTCGGCGAGCAGCAGACCCTGACCGCCAGGAAGGTCGTGATCCTGAAAGGCAGCGCGAACTGGGATAACGCTTTCGAGACGCTGGTAGGGTCGCTGAAAACGCTGTCGGGGTTTCTCGACAAGCAGGGCATCAAGCCTGCGGGGTCGCCCCTGATCGTCTACACCTCGACCGACGATGCAGGCTTCACCTATCAGGCCGAAATTCCGGTCGATCAGGAGCCGAAGAACCTCGCCAGAGGCATGAGTGTCGGCACGTCGCCCGAAGGCCCGACGCTGAAATTCGTCCATCGTGGCTCGTACGACAACATGGACAATACCTATGAAGCGATCACCAACCACCTCGACGACAAGAAACAGGAAGCCAAGGATACGTTCATTGAGGAATACGTCACCGACCCGCTGACGACGACAGAAGACAAGCTCGTCATCAACGTGTTCGTTCCGCTCAAGTAGAATTGCCGCTCAAGTAAACCTGCCGCTCAAAATGGAATCTGGAGTTTAAAAATGCGCGCCCGCACTGTCATCGCCGCGATAGCCCTTGCCGCCATGGCCACGTCTGCATGGGGACAGACACTGCCACCAACGGTTTCGGTCACCGGCGAAGCTTCGATCTCCGTGCCGCCGGACCTGGCGCAGATCGACAGCGGCGTCACCACCGAGGCAAAGACCGCACGCGAAGCCTCCGAGGCCAACAACAAGGCGATGGGCGGTGTCTTGCAGGCGCTCAAGAACGCGGGCCTTGCCGAGAAGGATATCCAGACCTCACGCCTGTCGCTGTCGCCGCAGAGCGCACCGAACCGCAACGCCAACGCCCCGTTCCTGATCGTCGGCTACCGCGCGAGCAACCGCGTCACCGTCACCATTCGCGACATCACCAAGGTCGCCGACACCATCGACGTGCTGGTGGGCGCCGGCGCCAACGAGATCAGCGGCATGAGTTTCATGGTGTCGAAGGCCTCGAAGCTGCTGGACGACGCGCGCGCGGAAGCCATCGCGGATGCGCGGCGCAAGGCTGAAATCTACGCGAAAGCCGCTAACATCTCGCTCGGCGCGCCGATCAGCATCTCGGAAGAAACGGCGCCGGGCCCGATGCCCTATCGCAAGATGGCGGCGGACATGGCCGCATCCGCGCCGGTGGCGCAGGGTCAGGAAACGCTGCGCGTCTCGGTTAGCGTGTCCTACGAGATCAGGCCGAAGGCGCAGTAGCAGCCGCCGTTGCGAGGAGCACTTGCGACAGCTCCCAAGGTCATTCCGGGGCGCGCGAAGCGCGAACCCGGAATCTCGCAGAACCCATCAAGATTCCGGATCAACGCGCCAAGCGCGTTGTCCGGAATGACGGCGAACCGGGCCGAGCCAAGCACAACTCATCACGCTCCGGCCTTCATCAAATCTCGAACACCTGACCCGGCTTCAGCGCGACGAATTTTTCGTGCGCCACGCCCGCGGCATCGAGCGCCGTCGCCAGATCGTTGACCGGCGCATCAATGGCCTCGTCGGTCAGCTGAAACGTGCCGTGATGATGTGCCAGTGCCATCTCGGCTCCGCAGTCCGCCAGCGCCTTCACGGCATCTTCGGGGTTCATGTGCATTTCGCGCATGAACCAGCGGGGCTCATAGGCACCGATGGGCAGGATCGCCGCGCGCAGCGGGCCGTGCGTTTCGCGGACGCGCCGGAAATGCGCGCCGGTGCCGTAGCCGGAATCGGCGACGAGGTAGAGTTTTCCAGCCGGGGTCTCCAGCACGAAGCTCGCCCACAATGCCTTGTTGCGATCGAACAGCCCGCGCGCGGTCCAGTGGCGCGTCGCCACCAGTGTAACGGCTACGCCATTGCCGATCTCGACCCGCTCGTTCCAGTCAAACGCCTCGGCGCGGATCGCCGCGTCGTTTGACGCCATCGTCACATCGTTGCCGAGCGGTGTGATCACGCGCGGCGAGAATTTCGCAGCGAGCCTTGAAAGAGTCCTGGCGTCGAGATGGTCGTAGTGTCCATGCGACACCAGCACCACGTCGATCGGCGGCAACGCCTCGAAAGCGATACCGGGATCGTTGACGCGCTTCGGCCCGGCAAAGCTTATCGGCGACGCCCGTTCCGACCACACCGGATCGACCAGGATATTGAGGCCCGCGGTCTGGATCAGCCAGCTTGCGTGACCGACATAGGAAAACCGTACCTTGCCGCCGGTGACCCGCGGCGGCGGCGTATCGGCATAGGGGCTCGGCGCGCGCTCGGGCCACTTGGCGGCCTGCTTGGTGAGCTGCCAGCGCAGCACTTCCCAGAGCTTCTTTGGCGGCGAACCGTCGGGGTCAAAAAAACAGGTGCCGTCGAAATGATCGGAGGGCGGGCCGGCATAGGTTTTCATGCGGGAAATCCAGACAGATGGCACGCCCACGGTAACCGCGGCGCCGGCGAGCAGACCAAAAACACGGCGGCGGCTGACTTGCATGGGTCCAAAAGGGCCGAAACGGCCCATCCGGGCCAACAGTTAGGTTCCCCAATGGTACATCGCAACCCGGCCCAGAATCAGCATTTTTCGGTCTTTTCTTGACTTTTCGGGCTACGGGCGGTTTAACCCCCGCACTTCTCGGAAAGACGTTCTTTTCGACCCGCCGCCCGGCACTGGATGCCGGAGGCCAACGCCCGACAGCGCTGTGCGCCCTCGGGCGTAAAAGTGTTTGGAATTTCACGTCCCAACCGGGACATGAGCAACGGGATGTAGCGCGGCCATGTTCGACAATCTGTCGGAAAAGCTTGGAGGCATTCTCGATCGGCTGACGCGGCGCGGTGCGCTGTCGGAAGCCGATGTCGATGCCGCCATGCGCGAAGTGCGCCGCGCGCTGCTCGAGGCCGACGTCGCCCTCGACGTGGTGCGCTCGTTCATCGACAAGGTCCGCGAACAGGCGATCGGCGCCACCGTCGTTAAGTCGGTGACGCCGGGCCAGATGGTCGTCAAGATCGTCCACGACGAACTGGTCGCAACCCTTGGCTCCGACGGTCAGCAAATCGATCTCAACGCGCCCGCCCCGGTCGCGATCATGATGGTGGGTCTGCAGGGTTCCGGTAAAACCACCACCACCGCGAAGCTGGCGCGCCGCCTCACCCAGCGCGACAAGAAAAAGGTTCTGATGGCGTCGCTCGACGTCTATCGCCCGGCCGCGCAGGAACAGCTCGCCGTCCTCGGCCGCGATCTGTCCATCGAGACGCTGCCGATTGTGGCGGGACAGAAGCCGGTACAGATCGCGCAGCGCGCGCTGCAGGCCGGCAAGCTCGGCGGCTACGACATCGTGCTGCTCGATACCGCGGGCCGCACGACACTCGACGAAGAGATGATGACGGAAGCCGCGGAGGTGAAAACCGCCGCGAAGCCGCATGAAGTGCTGCTGGTCGCCGATTCGCTGACCGGTCAGGATGCCGTCAATCTCGCGCGCGCATTCGACCAGCGTGTCGGCCTCACCGGCATCGTGCTGACGCGAGTCGACGGCGACGGACGCGGCGGCGCTGCGCTCTCGATGCGGGCGGTTACCGGCAAGCCGATCAAGCTGATCGGCACCGGCGAAAAGACCGATGCGCTGGAAGACTTCCATCCCTCGCGTATTGCGGGCCGCATCCTCGGCATGGGCGACGTCGTCTCCCTCGTCGAAAAGGCCGCGGCGCACATCGATGCCGAGAAAGCCGCGCGCGTCGCCGAGAAGATGCGCAAGGGCAAGTTCGACCTTGCCGACCTGCGCGATCAGTTGCAGCAAATGCAGACCATGGGCGGTCTCGGCGGCCTGATGGGCATGATGCCCGGCGTCGCCAAGATGAAAAACCAGATCGCTGCCGCCAACCTCGACGACAAGGTCGTGAAGCGTCAGATGGCGGTGATCGATTCCATGACGCGCGAGGAGCGCAAGAATCCCGACATCCTCAAGGCCAGCCGCAAAAAGCGCATTGCCGCCGGCGCGGGCCTGAAGGTCGAGGAAGTCAACAAGCTGCTCAAGATGCACCGGAACATGGCCGACATGATGAAGGCCATGGGTCAGGGCAAACGCGGCCCGCTTGCGGGCATGGCGCAAGCGATGGGCTTTGGCGGCAACGGCATGCCGTCGGCTGACGCGATGAAAGAACTGGCTGCGAAGATGCCCGGCGGAATTCCGCAAGGCGCGCCGTCGCTGCCGAAAGATTTCCCGGGCCTTCCAGGGCTGGGAAAACCAACACTGCCGGGCCTCGGCGGATTTCCGGGGATCGGCAAGAAGAAATAGCCGAAACAGTTTTCACGAAATTCAAACACACCAACGGAGAATAGAATGTCAGTCGTTATCCGCCTCGCCCGCGCAGGCACCAAGAAGCGTCCGGTCTATCACGTCGTCGTCGCCGACTCGCGCTTCCCGCGCGATGGCCGCTTCATCGAGCGTCTCGGTCACTTCAACCCGCTGCTGCCGAAGGACAACGAGACGCGTCTCAAGCTCGACATGGACAAGGTCAAGGCCTGGCTCGCCAAGGGTGCGCAGCCGTCGGACCGCGTGATGCGCTTCCTCGACGCCGCGGGCGTCAAGAAGCGTGAGCCGCGCAAGAATCCCGAGAAGGCCGTGCCGCGCAAGGAGCGCAAGGCTGCCGCCGAAGCCGCCGCCAAGTAATCGCATTCAGCGGTGACGCGCGATCCGGGCATCTGCGTTGCAAGAATCGGCGCCGCGCACGGTGTGCGCGGCGAGGTGCGATTGTGGCCGTTCACCGAAGACCCGATGGCGGTGATCGATTACGGAACGCTCTCGACCAAGGACGGTGCGCGGCAGTTTGAAGTGGTGCGCGCCCGCATCGCCAAGGATCATCTGGTCGCGGTGCTCAAGGGCATCACGACCCGCGAGGATGCCGAGCGCATCAACGGCCTTGAGCTTTACATTGATCGCGACAAACTTCCCGAGACGGAAGAGGGCGAGTATTACCACGCCGATCTGATCGGACTGCGGGCCGTTGATCCGGCTGGCGGCGCGATCGGCAGGGTGTTTGCGATCCATAATTTCGGCGCGGGCGACATCATCGAAATCGCGCCGCCGCAGGGCCCGACCTTGCTGCTGCCGTTTACCGACGCTGTGGTGCCAACGGTCGATCTCGCCGAGGGCCAAGTGGTGATCGTGATGCCGCAAGAGATCGAAGGCGATTCTCCGCACGACGCGGATATCTGAACCGGGATACCCGAATCATGTGGCGCGCCACCGTGCTCACGCTGTTTCCGGAGATGTTTCCAGGCCCGCTCGGCATCAGCCTCGCGGGCAAGGCTCTGGCATCGAACCTGTGGGCGCTTGAGACGCGCGACATCCGCGACGCCGCCACCGACAAGCACCGCAGCGTCGATGACACCCCGGCCGGCGGCGGACCCGGCATGGTGCTGCGTGCCGACGTGCTGGCAGCCGCCATCGATGCCGCCGACATTGCTCCGGACCGCCCGCGCCTGCTGATGAGCCCGCGGGGTACTCCCCTGACCCAAAAAAGGGTGATGGAACTTGCGGTCGGCCCCGGCCCGCTGATCGTCTGCGGCCGCTTTGAGGGCATCGATCAGCGGGTCATCGAGGCCCGTGGGCTGGAGGAAATCTCCCTCGGGGACTACGTGCTCTCAGGCGGAGAAATCGCGGCGCTGGCCCTTCTGGACGCCTGTGTGCGGCTTCTGCCAGGCGTCATGGGCAAGCTAAGCTCCGGAACCGACGAGAGTTTTTCGGATGGACTACTTGAATACCCCCAATATACCCGCCCGCAGGATTTCGAGGGCCGGACCATCCCGGATGTTCTGGTGTCAGGCGACCATGCCCGAATCGACGCCTGGCGGCGGACCGAGGCCGAAGCCCTGACCAAGGCCCGGCGGCCTGACCTCTGGGCGGCCAAAATCGCCCAGAACGTCGCTCCAAGGTCACGAAAAGACACGACGAAAGGGTGACAACGGGGCGGCTATGGCGTATACGACCGGCCAATCCGTGCAGACGCTGGATACGAATTTCCGCGCAGCCCCTTCCGGGCGCGCCGCCGATGGAGTTTTGTGATGAACATCATTCAAGAGCTCGACAAAGAGCAGCTGGAAAAGCTTTCCGCCGGAAAGACGATTCCCGATTTCGGACCGGGCGACACTGTCATCGTCAACGTCAAGGTTGTCGAAGGCGAGCGTTCGCGCGTGCAGGCCTATGAAGGCGTTTGCATCGGCCGCAACGGCGGCGGCATCCACGAGAGCTTCACCGTCCGCAAGATTTCCTACGGCGAAGGCGTGGAGCGCGTGTTCCCGATCTACTCGCCGATGATCGACTCGATCAAGCTTGTCCGCCGCGGCAAGGTGCGTCGCGCCAAGCTGTATTACCTGCGCGGTCTGCGCGGCAAATCGGCGCGCATCGTCGAGAAGCAGGACAACCGCGAAAAAGAAACGCTCAAGGCCGCTTCGGGCGAGTAATCGCGCAGCGCTTGATGATCTACGTAAAAAGCGCGGCGCATCGCCGCGCTTTTTTATTTTGCGAAATCGATTTCGGCAGCGCCTATTTCTGCTTGAGCGGCCCGTTCATGATCCAGCGATGACCGAAGGGATCGCGCACGATCGCGGTCCGCGTGCCCCAGAACGAATAGGTCGGCGTCACTTCGCCTTTTGCGCCCAATTTTGTGGCGCGCTCGAACACCTCATCGACCTTTTCGCCGGCGCTAAATTCGAGGCTGATCGACATGGTTACCGGTTCCCCTGGCAACGGCGTGCGCGCGGTGCCGAATTCGGGAAACGCGTCGGACAGAAACAGCGCGCCGCCATTGATCTCGAGTTCGCAGTGCAGGATGCGCAAGCCGTCCATCGCCGGCATCAGCGCCTTCTGTTTGGCATCGAAGGCGGCGGTGTAGAAGGCAATCGCGCCGGCGGCTGGCGAAACGGTGAGATACGGTGCAACCGGCGGGCGTGCGGACATTGTGCGATCCTGCGTAAGCAACTATGTGGTCAGGATACTTTCCCCGTCCGCGTTAAGCGAGTAAAAAGGCTGCCTCTGCTATCGGCGGCCTCAGGGGCCGCGAACACCAATCCGGACGACTAAAATGGCCAAAGCGACCACGCTCTACGACAAGATCTGGAACGACCATCTGGTTGATGAGCAGCCCGACGGCACCTGCCTGCTCTACATTGACCGCCATCTTGTCCATGAGGTCACCTCGCCGCAGGCCTTCGAAGGATTGCGAACCAGCGGCCGCAAGGTTCGCGCGCCGAAGAAGACGCTCGCCGTTGTGGACCACAACGTTCCCACCACGGATCGCTCCAAGCCCAATCCCGATCCGGAAAGCGCCGAGCAGATCGCGACGCTGGCCGAAAACGCGCGTGAATTCGGCGTCGAGTATTTCAACGAGCACGACAAGCGTCAGGGCATCGTCCACGTCATCGGTCCGGAGCAAGGCTTCACGCTGCCCGGCAGCACGATTGTCTGCGGCGACAGCCATACCTCGACGCACGGCGCATTCGGCGCACTGGCGCATGGCATCGGCACGTCGGAGGTCGAACATGTGCTCGCCACCCAGACGCTGATTCAGAAGAAGGCCAAGAATATGCGCGCCACCGTCGACGGCACATTGCCCGACGGCGTCACTGCGAAGGATATCATCCTCGCGATCATCGGCGAGATCGGCACTGCCGGCGGCACCGGCTATGTGCTCGAATACGCCGGCGAGGCGATCCGCGCGCTGTCGATGGAAGGCCGCATGACAGTCTGCAACATGTCGATCGAAGGCGGCGCACGCGCCGGACTGATCGCGCCCGACGAGAAGGCCTACGAATTCCTGAAGGGCCGGCCGATGGCGCCGACAGGTGCCGCTTGGGATGCCGGCGTGCGCTATTGGAACACGTTGCGGACCGACGAAGGCGCTCACTTCGATCACGAGATCCGTCTGGATGCCGCGAAGCTGCCGCCGATCGTGACCTGGGGCACCTCGCCTGAGGACGTGGTATCGATCTCGGGCTTCGTGCCGGATCCTGCGAAGATCGAGGACGAAGCCAAGCGGTTGTCGAAGCAGCGCGCGCTCGACTACATGGGGCTCAAGGCCGGCACGAAGATCACCGACATCAAGCTCGACCGCATCTTCATCGGCTCCTGCACCAACGGGCGCATCGAGGATTTGCGCGCGGCCGCCAAAGTCGTCGCCGGCCACACCGTCAACGGCAACCTCAATGCGATGATCGTGCCGGGCTCAGGCCTTGTGAAGGAGCAGGCCGAAGCCGAAGGGCTCGACAAGATTTTCATCAAGGCCGGATTCGAATGGCGCGAGCCGGGTTGCTCGATGTGCCTTGCGATGAACCCCGACAAGCTGGCGCCGGAAGAACGCTGCGCTTCGACATCGAACCGCAACTTCGAAGGCCGTCAGGGCTTCAAGGGCCGCACCCATCTGGTGTCGCCTGCAATGGCGGCAGCCGCAGCCATCGCCGGACATTTCGTCGACATCCGCGAGTGGCACGCGACCTGAGCCATTCGCATCGACAACATCAAAAGAAACAGGCGCTCGCAAGAGCGCCTGTTTTGTTTTCTCGGTTCGCTGAACCCTTACCAGCCAAATCCGAAACCGAACCGCGGACCAAAGCCGTAGGGGCGATAGCCATAGCCGCCATACGGATAGCCGAAGCCGTAGCCATAAGGCCGGTAATAGGCCGGTCGATAGTAGGGACGGTAGTATGGCCGGTAACCATAGCCGTAGCCGTAATACGGCCTGTAGTAGGGACGATAGTAAGGGCGGTAGTACGGCCGGTAATAACGTGGACCGTAGTAGCCGTAACGCCGGTAGTAGCGGCGGTGTGCGCTGACATCCGTCGGCCTGGCTTCGTCCGCCAGTCGCGCATCATGGCCCGATGGTACTGTTGAAGCCGGCGCGGCGCTCGCCGGGGCAAGTGAAATCCAGCCTGTGAACGAAAGGGTAGCCGCGACAACCGCAGCTCCTACAAATTTTCTCATAGCAGTTCTCCTCGGTCTTGCTCAGCACGATGAAGATAACGCACATCATCGATTTCCGTTTCGCTGAAATCGCCTGACGGCAACCGTTGACCCTGCGAACCAGGCGCGATCATGTCTCTGCGCAGATCGCGTCGCGTCAACGTTATCGCGCTTCACTGAAAGTTAGGGACGCCGATCTGAACGTCACATGAATGCGGTGGCGGCATGTCGGAGTATCATACAAACGAAAACAGGCGCCGCGAGGCGCCTGTCTGTGTCTCATTCCGGCGTGATTTCGGGTCAATGATGACCCCCGCCGTGGTGTCCCCCATGGTGTCCAAAACCGTGATGCCCTCCATGGTACCCCAAACCGTGGTGTCCAAAACCGTGGTGGCCGCCGCCCCCGAATCCGTAGGGGAGATAACCAAAGGAACTGCCGTAGTAGTACGGCTCACGGTAGGTCCGGTAATAAGGCTGCGCGACATAGCGCCGATGCATGTGATGCCGGTGATGATGATGATGGTGGCGCCGGCGCGCGCTGATGTCGGTGGCCTCCGGCGTCTTCTGCGGAGTTACCCTCTGCGAAGATTGCGGCGCGGCAACGGCCGAGCCGATGGCAACATCGCCGCCGAATGAAACTGTTGCAGCCACCATAGCTGCGCCAATCCAAGTCTTCATGATTGATCCTTTGATGGTTTTACATACTCAATCATAACGCATATCCCACCCGCCATTTCCCGCGACAAGGCGACGCGGCGACGCCATCAACGATGACTCCCGTATGAGCAAGTCTGTCTCGATGTTGATAAACACAGAATCGTGACCGATCTATCTGTAGCGACGATGATGCCAGCTATGGTGACGGCGCCAACCATGATGCCCGCGCAGACTCGTCCATATGCTTGCGCATCGGTTCGAGCGGCGATGGTCGGATGTTAGGGAGAATGACGTGAACGCAAACTGAATATTGCCGCCGCAATGATGAACGCGATCCGTCTCATCCAAAACGGTTGAAACCGGAATCCAGCAAGAACGTAATTCGAGCGCTCCACTAGAATTAGGAGGATCTGATGTCTCGACTATCTCGCGCGGGATTGTTGCTCGCAGGTGCCCCCGCAGGATTGCTTCTCGCCCAAAGCGCTGATGCGTCACAAGGCCCCGGAATAGCGCCCGGGACCGCAGGCGCATTCACGCAGACGGCCATGGCAATCATTGTCTACGGCGCGTCCGCAGCGATCATCGCCGCAGGTCTGATCGGCGTGCTCAAATGAAATGATGCAGAATATTGGCGCGTCAGCCGCTCCAGTAGCAGTTCACGCGCGGCACGATCACGGTCCCGCTCGGACGGTATTCCTGTTCGTAGTGGGCGTTGCAGACCCGCTTGGAGTTCGGGCCAGGATAATTCGAACCGCGATAAATCCGAACGCGGCGCGGTGTGCGCCGAACGACCTCGCGGCTTTGCGCAGAAAACTCCTCCGCGGCGAGCCCATGACCAGTTGTCTTGATGTGGGAATCCGTCGATTGCGCCTGCGCACTTTCTGGAAGAGCCAGAATGACCAGACCTGCGAAGAGGCCCATGAGAATGGCTGAAGTGACTGCCCGCGTCATGAAGCGCCGTCCCGTATTCTTTCCAATCGACGGGCGGCAAAGTCTCCGATCAGGGCGCGCGCGTCAACAGGCGTGTCTTCGGCCGCCCGGCGGCGTCTCCCTCGCCGCTGATCAGCCTTCATCGCCCCTTGGCGCTGGCAGCCAAGCCCTCTAAAAGGGGCCAATGTGGCCGACCGCGAAATCTCCCACCCTTGCCGAAATGGAAGTCATCGCGCATGACGCGTTCGCGCGGCTGCCGGACCACTTCCGCGCCCTGTGCGAGGGCGTCATCATCCAGATCGACGATTTCCCCTCGGAGGAAGTTCTCGAGGAAATGAAGGCCCAGAGCGAATTTGATCTGCTCGGGCTGTTTCAGGGCGTCGGCCTGCCGTTCCGCTCGAGCGGCGACGTCGCCCCCATGCCGAACATGGTCTGGCTCTACCGGCGTCCGATCCTCGATTACTGGGCCGAGAACGACGAGACACTGGGCCACATCGTCACGCATGTTCTGGTGCACGAGATCGGGCACCATTTCGGATTGTCGGACGACGACATGGAAACGATCGAGGCGAGCGTCGCCTGAGGCAAAGCAGGGCCGGATTTTGCGCCAATTTGGCCCTTTGCGGCCCCCTCTAATCGCGATAAGAACCTCTCTAATCCGGGTTCAGACCCGTGACCGGCCCACTCTCATCCGGAACCTCTGATGGACAAGTTTACGACCCTCGAAGGCGTTGCCGCGCCGCTGAAGATTATCAATGTCGATACCGACATGATCATCCCGAAGCAGTATCTCAAGACCATCAAGCGCACCGGCCTCGGCAAGGGACTGTTTTCCGAGCAGCGCTACAAGGACGACGGCAGCGAGAACCCGGACTTCGTCCTCAACAAGCCGTCGTATCGCAAGGCCAAGATTCTCGTGGCCGGCGACAATTTCGGCTGCGGCTCGAGCCGCGAGCATGCTCCATGGGCGCTCGGCGACTTCGGCATCCGCTGCATCATCTCCACCTCGTTCGGCGACATTTTCTACAACAACTGTTTCAAGAACGGCATCCTGCCGATCCGCGTCTCGCAGGACGAACTCGACAAGCTGTTCGACGATGCGGATCGCGGCGCCAACGCCACCATGACCATCGATCTTGAGAAACAGGAAATCCGCGGTCCCGACGGCGGCTCGATCAAGTTCGAGATCGATCCGTTCCGCAAGCACTGCATGCTGAATGGTCTCGACGACATCGGCCTCACCATGGAGAAGGGCAAGTCGATCGACGTGTTCGAGGCCAAGGAAAAAGCCGAGCGTCCGTGGCTGTAGGTCGACACTAGACCGCGATCCAGCCGACCAATGACGCGTCATACGCGGGCTTGACCCGCGTATCCATCAGTCTTCAAAATGCATTTTTTGCGAAAAGATGGATTGCCGGATCAAGTCCGGCAATGACACCGAGGATGTCAGCACGGCTGCGTACTCATCCCCAGCTACATCACCTTCAACGCTGCGATCGCATCGGCGATTCCGATGGTCCGCTTCGCCATCTCGACATGCAGCCGCTCGACCATCTGGCCGTCGAGTTGGACCACGCCCTTGTTCGCGTTCTCCGGCAGATCGAACACGCCCATGATCTTGCGCGCGCGGGCGATCTCCTCGGCAGGCGGTGTATAGGCCGCGTTGGCCGCATCGATCTGCCCCGGGTGAATCAGCGTCTTGCCGTCGAAACCCATGTCGCGGCCCTGTGCGCACTCCTTCGCGAAGCCTGCAACGTCGTTGATGTCGTTATAGGGGCCATCGAGAATCTCGATGCCGGCCGCCCGCGCGGCCAGGATGCAATGCGCGAACAGCGGCAGCATCGCGGCGCGTCCCGGCAGCATCCTCATTCGCGTCTCGCGCGCAATATCGTTGGGGCCCATGACAAAACCTGCCAGCCGCCTGTCGCCTTCGCGCGCGGTCGCAGCGATGTCCTGTGCCGAGAGCACTCCGAGCGGCGATTCAATCATCGCCCAGAGCACGATGCCGGGATCGGCCTTAAGCGCCCGAAGGCGCTCTTCGAGCGTTTTGATGTCGGCAGGGCGTGAGATCTTCGGCACCAGAATCCCGTCGGGCTTCGCCCTGGCGGCCATCGTCAGGTCGTGCTCCCACCACGGCGAATCCAGATTGTTGATGCGGATGATGATTTCCCGCTTGCCGAACCCCTTGGCTGCGACGGCTTCCGCGATCTGGTCGCGCGCCATCGGCTTGGCATCCGGCGCCACGGAATCCTCAAGATCCAGAATGACACCGTCGGAAGGAAGGTTCCGCGCCTTGTCGAGCGCTCGTGCATTCGAGCCTGGCATGAACAAGACGCTGCGGCGCGGACGGATCATGATCGGGTTTCCATTGGGGAAGCGCTTGAGTAGCACTTCGCCACCGCTGCCGAAAGGCTTGTTCCGATTGCTCTCCTAGGTTAGCCAACCGGGACAAATTTGCGAGGCCTCTCATGTCACCCTTTCCCGAACACCTGCTCGCCGGCTACCAGACCTTTGTCACCCAGCGCCTGCCCACCGAGCAGTCCCGCTACCGCGAACTGTCGCAAATCGGCCAGTCCCCGGAAGTCATGGTGATTGGATGTTGCGATTCCCGCGTGTCGCCGGAAGTGATTTTCGACGCCGGACCGGGTGAACTGTTCGTCGTCCGCAACGTCGCCAATCTGGTGCCCGTCTTCCAGCCCGACGGCAACGCGCACGGTGTCTCGGCCGCGCTCGAGTATGCGATTCAGGTCCTGAAGGTGAAGCACATCGTCGTGCTGGGGCACGCGCAATGCGGCGGCATTCGCGCCTTCGTCGACGACAGCGCGCCGCTGTCTCCCGGCGACTTCATCGGCAAATGGATGTCGATGTTCGTCAAGCCGGGCGAGACGGTCGCGCAACGCGATCACGAAACGATGCAGCAGTTCGTGACGCGGATTGAAAAGGCGGCCGTTCTGCGCAGCCTGGAGAACCTGATGACGTTTCCGTTCGTGAAGAAGCGCGTCGAAAGCGGCGAACTGCAACTCCACGGCGCCTATTTCGGCGTGGCCGAAGGGTCGCTGTCCATCGTCGACCAGAACACGAACGAGTTCAGCCGCGTCTATCAAAGTATATTGGCGTCTCAGGCCTAGAACTGGCGCGCATTCTGGCAGCAAGACCGAGCCCGCCTGGCGGAGTACGCGCTAGTGCACGGCCTTGTCCGCGGCGCCGTGACCGCCGAGCCGGTCCGACCACACGATCAGCAGCGTCGAGACGACAAACACGAGATGGATGCCGGCAAGCCAGCCGAGCTTCTGCGCATCGAACGTCGCATCGATGTTCATGAAGGCTTTCAGCACCTGAATCGCCGAGATCGCCACGATCGACGCCAGCAGCTTCTGCTTCAGTCCCGCGAAATCGACCTTGGTCATCCACTCCGGCCAGTCGGGATGGCCGCGCGGATCGATCCGTGAGACGAAATTCTCGTAACCCGAGAACACCACGATCAGGATCAGATTGCCGGTGAGCGACACGTCGATCAGCGACAGCACGCCGAGAATGATGTCGGATTCCTTCGCCCCCGGCGCGTGCAGCACAAACTCGATCAACAACAGGACGAACTTGAACAGCAGCACGACGAGGCTGACGACGAGCCCGAGATAGAACGGCGCCATCAGCCAGCGGCTGTTGAACAGCACCGTTTCGAACGCCTTCTCACCGCGCTTCAGCGCGGGGTTCGGCTGATACGCTGCCGTGGCAGGCCGGTGCTCAGATGGCTCGCTTGTCATCCTGGTCCCCGGCGCTCGTGTCCTGAATCCGAAGTTCGCATCATTTTGCAGCGCATCCTATAGCGAACTTCAGATTCAAAAGGACACTAGAAATCTATAACTCCGGTGTGGTTTTGGTTCGCCAGTCCGTGCCGAGAAATGTTGCGGACCTGCGAACCACCACACCGGCCCGCTCAGGCTGCCTTCTTTTTCGGCTGCAGCAATTTGCGGTTGACCAGGCATTCCGCGATCTGGATCGCGTTCAGCGCGGCGCCCTTGCGCAGATTGTCCGACACGCACCACAGCACGAGGCCGTTCTCCACCGTCGCGTCCTCGCGGATGCGGCTGATGTAGGTGGCGTCCTCGCCGGCGGCTTCGTATGGCGTGACGTAACCGCCGGGCTCGCGCTTGTCGATCACCAGACAGCCCGGTGCGGTGCGCAGGATGTTGCGGGCTTCATCCTCCGAGATCGGATTTTCGAACTCGATGTTGACGGCTTCGGAATGCCCGACGAACACCGGTACGCGCACGCAGGTCGCGGACATTTTGATTTTGGGATCAAGAATCTTCTTGGTCTCCATCATCATCTTCCACTCTTCCTTGGTGTAGCCATCCTCCATGAAGACGTCGATCTGCGGGATGACGTTGAAGGCGATACGCTTCGGGAATTTGTTATTGATCAGTTCGCTGTTGGTGTAGACGGCCTTGGTCTGCGAGAACAGCTCGTCCATCGCATCCTTGCCCGCGCCGGACACCGACTGATAGGTCGAGACCACGACGCGCTTGATCACTGCCTTGTCGTGCAGCGGCTTCAGCGCCACCACGAGTTGCGCAGTCGAGCAGTTCGGATTGGCGATGATGCCCTTC
Organism: Afipia birgiae 34632; assembly: GCF_000308295.2. Lineage (GTDB taxonomy): Bacteria > Pseudomonadota > Alphaproteobacteria > Rhizobiales > Xanthobacteraceae > Afipia > Afipia birgiae. Next base: position 650,397 of record NZ_HG326653.1, on the reverse strand, counting down.
TTGGTGAAGCCGGCAACAGCGTCCGCGTTCACTTCAGGCACGATCAGCGGCACATCCGGATCCATCCGCCACGTCGACGAATTGTCGATCACCACCGCGCCGGCTGCCGCGATCTTCGGCGACCATTCCTTGGACACGGCTCCGCCGGCCGACATCAGGCAGATATCGACGTCGCTGAAATCGTAATGTTCGAGCGCTTTGCATTTCAGGGTGCGGTCGCCATAGGACACTTCGACGCCCATGCTGCGGCGGGAGGCCAATGCGACCACCTCGTCAGCCGGAAAACTGCGTTCGTCCAGAATGTTGAGCATTTCCCGGCCCACGTTGCCGGTCGCTCCAACTAGCGCAACCTTGTAACCCATCGTTGACTCTCCGAAGAAAAATGCTTCGCCACCGCCGCCTGCGGAAGGGAAGAGGGAGCGCTTCTATGCGAAAAACCGCCCAAATACAACGCAGAAGCAACTGCGGGGCGGGTCGGACGTCAGGTGGCAGGAGGCTTCATTGCCGTGGCCACGGCGGAAGGTCGTTCCCGTTTTATGACCGGAACAGAACGTCCGCCACGAGTCATATATGAACCCGACCCTGCTCGATCAGCCCCTCCAGGATGCTTCCGGAATCCACCCGGCGTTGCGCAGCTTTGCTGACGAATGCAGCGCCGTCGCGGTCCGGATTCTGGCTTATATCTGCGGCCTCGCGGTGCTCGCCGTTATTGCGGTGGATCTGGTCTCGGCCGTGCCGGTCGCTGCCAACACCAACGCTGGGCTTCCAACCGCTCCGGGCTGGACGCCTGCCAGCCGCCCGCATCCGGCCTTTGCTATCAGCAAACTAGATTTGTCCGACAGAACAGACGCTTACGAGATCCTCCGGCACCCCGAAGGGGGCCGCAAGGATATTTTGCGCTGGGCCGCGACCAGGGATGAAGCCCCGACCGCGGAAGTCGAGATTTACCGCCCGGGCGGCGAGCTGGATGCATTTACCGCCATCGACGCCGACGTTGCATCCCGGATGGCCGGGCGGGTGACGGAGGGTACCGAGCCGGCGGGCTTCATCGACACCAAATTCGGCCGCGTCCCCCTGATCCGCTTCAGCGGAGCCGCTCAGTCCGGCAAGGAAACCTGTCTGGGCTTTGCCAAGACTTTCACCGTCCCCAGCGTCCGGATCAGCGGATGGGCCTGCCAGGCCGATACGATGGCCAGCCAGCGGGCCTTCGTCGGCTGCACCCTGAACCGGCTGATCCTGCTGTCGGCCGGCAATGACCCGAAAATGGCCGAGTTGTTCGCGCGCGCCGAACTCAAGCGCGACACCTGCAACACGGCAACAATTGCGCCGACCACATGGATCGCATCGAACGAGGCGCCGCAGTTGCGCGGCGCATTCACGCAAGATTGAGATCGAGCGTGAGCACCGAAGCGTCTTTTCAGGTCGCTCCTCTGAACTCACGCGACTGTCACCGACAGCATGATCGTCCGCATCAGCGTGAAGGGCGGACTGTCCACGGCCGCCGCGCAGGCATTCTTCGAGGAACGAATGACGCGGTCGGCGCGTTGCAGGTGCGGAGCCTGTCGCAAATCACCGACACCCGGCCGCCGCGCCCGCCCCCTTGGGACAACCCCGCCGAATATGCCGAACAAGTGTGGCCCATTGGTCCTTGTGGGAGACTGCCGGAAACGGGTATGGTGCGACGCAATTGGGAATGTGACGAGGATTCAATGGCTTTGAAGTACCCGGGCGCGAAAACACTGGCGATCTTGCTGGCGACGGCCGCGATTGTGACCGCCGGATTCGGCGTTACCGCCGCCGATGCCCAGACCCGGAAGCGCGTCGTTCAGGACGATCCGACCTATGATGGTCCGCCGCGCAAGGCGGTCAACTCGTCCTACCAGCGCGGCCGGACCCGCGTTTACGTAACGCGCCGCTCGTGGCTCGACGCTGGCACCGAGGTCGTTCCCGGCGAGCGCAAGTTCACCGACTACGCCTTCCCGCCGGGCTATTCCTACGGCCAGCAGATTGACCGCCTGTACACCAGCCGCCGTCCGCTCGGCGATCAATGGGATACCGGCATGCCGTTCCCGTTCCCGCTCTACTGATTTTCAGCGAACGTCTGAAATTGAAAATGCCCGGCCGAAGCCGGGCATTTTTATGCGGATTTGCATAAGGCAAACCGGTGACGAACTTCGCCCGAAAGGGCGAAATCGTGTCACGCGCTGAGAGCATCCAGTTCCGCGACAATCGCCTCGCCCATCTGCGAGGTGCTGACCACTGTCGAGCCTTCCGACTTGATGTCGCCGGTGCGCAGGCCCTTCGCCAGGGTTGCCGCGATGGCCTGATCGATCAGGTCGGCTTCCTTCTGCAGGTCGAACGAATAACGCAGCGCCATGCCGAATGAGGTCAGCATCGCAACCGGATTGGCCATGCCCTTGCCGGCGATGTCCGGCGCCGAACCGTGCACCGGCTCGTACAGCGCCTTGCGCTTCTTGGTCTTCGGATCGACTTCACCCAACGATGCCGACGGCAGCATGCCGAGCGAACCGGTCAGCATCGCCGCGATGTCGGAGAGAATGTCACCGAACAGATTGTCGGTGACGATCACATCGAACTGCTTCGGCCAGCGCACGAGCTGCATCGCGCCGGAATCCGCGAGCTGGTGCTCAAGCTCGACATCCTTGTATTCGCGCGCATGCACCTGCGTCACGACTTCCTTCCAGAGCACGCCACTCTTCATGACGTTGTGCTTTTCCATCGACGTCATCTTGTTGCGGCGCTTGCGCGCCAGCTCGAAGGCGACGCGCGTGATGCGCTCGATCTCGTAGGTGTCATAGACTTGTGTATCGACCGCGCGCTTCTGACCGTTGCCGAGATCGGTGATGGTCTTCGGCTCGCCGAAGTACACGCCGCCGGTCAGTTCTCGCACGATCATGATGTCGAGGCCCTCGACGACATCCTTCTTGAGGCTCGATGAGTCTGCCAGCGCCGGATAGCAGATCGCCGGACGCAGGTTGGCGAACAGCGCCATGTCCTTGCGCAGACGCAGCAGGCCCGCTTCGGGGCGCGCGTCGTATGGAACATCCGCCCACTTCGGTCCGCCCACCGCACCGAAGATCACGGCATCCGCGGCCTGCGCCAGCGCCATGGTGGCGTCGGTGATCGCGACCTTGTCCGCATCGTAGCTCGAACCGCCAACCAGACCGGTTTCAGTCTCGAACTTGGCGATGCCGCGCTTGCCGAGCCAATCGATGACGCGCTTCACCTCCGCCATCACTTCGGTGCCAATGCCGTCGCCGGGGAGAAGGAGGAGCTTGTGCGATGCCATGATCGAATGCCTTGAATTGTTGATTGTATGCAGAATGTCTGCAATTCGCGCGGACTTGCTAAAACGCCCTTGCAGAATTGGCAAGACACCATTGCCCTCTCGTGATTGGCCAAGCCTCACCGAAACTGCCAATGTGCCGCAGCTGCCGGAGCCGTCCCGTGACATCCCCCGAATCTGCCGCCCCGTTCGCGCACCCGATGCGCATGATCCTGATCCTCGCGCTCGCGCCTGCCATCGGGCTCGGCATCGGCCGCTTCGGCTACACGCTGGTGTTGCCGGACATGCGCGACTCGCTCGGCTGGTCGTATTCGACCGCGGGCTTCATGAACACGGTCAACGCCATCGGCTATCTGGCTGGCGCGCTGGGCGCGGCCGCCTTCATCCGCCGCGTCGGCGTGTTCCGCTCGGTCTGGATCGGCGCGCTGGCCTGCGTCGTGTCGCTGGCGATCTGCGCACTGTCAGGCAACGCCATCATCTTCGGTTTCGGAAGACTGCTGTCGGGCCTCGGCGCAGCGACCACCTTCGTCGGCGGCGGGACGCTGGCCGCGACCATCGCACAATCGCGGCCGATGAAATCCGCGCTGCTGCTCAACCTGTTCTACACCGGCCCCGGCACCGGCCTGATCGTCTCGGGCCTCGCCGCTCCGTTTCTGCTGCAATATTTCGGTCCCGGCTCGTGGTGGATCGTGTGGGTGGCGCTGACGATCATCTCGGCGCTGATGATGATTCCGCTGATGCTGAATCCAATCGACGTTGCCGCAAACGAAACGTCGGTCAGCACAACTCCGGTCGCATTGCGCCCGATCGCGTTCTATCTCGCCGGCTATTTTCTGTTCGGCGCGGGCTACATCGCCTACATGACCTTCATGATCGCCTATGTCCGCGACGGCGGCGGCGGCGCTGGAGCCCAGAGCGCGTTCTGGTGCCTGATCGGATTGATGTCGTTCGCAGGCTCGTGGCTGTGGCGCGGGCTGATGGCGCGCGGCAACAGCGGCACGACCATCGCGATCATGATCGCGGTCACCTGTCTTGGCACATTCATCGCGCTGCTCGGCACATCGCCGATGCTGCTGGTGGCGTCGGCCTTCGTGTTCGGCCTGTCGTTCTTTCCGGTGGTGGCTGCCACCACCGTGTTCACGCGGTTGAACTATCCGCCGGAGGCATGGGCGAAAGTGATCGGCGTCATGACCATCACTTTCGGTCTTGGCCAGACGCTGGGCCCGTTCGTCACCGGCGCGATCACCGACGTGATGGGGCTGTCGTATGCGCTTCGGGTTTCCACCGCCGCGCTGGCGCTGGGCGCGGTGCTGTGCGCGTTTCAGCGGCCGCTGAAGGCGTAATGCCCGTCATTGCGAGGAGCGAAGCGACGAAGCAATCCAGTTTTTTCTGGATTGCTTCGCTACGCTCGCAATGACGAAGAAATGCGTAAACTTTACGACGCCGGGGTCTGCGCCGGACGTCGACGCCGGAACATGCCGGTCAGCCGCTCCCACTTCGATCCCGATGCCGGCGTGATCTCGCCGTCGCGCTGGTTTCTCGAGAAGAACTTCGTCACCGCGACGAAGAACACCGGTACGAACAGCAGCGCCAGAACCACGACCGCGATCATGCCGCCCATCACCGTGGTGCCGAGCGCGTGCTGGCTCTTCGCGCCGGCACCGCTGGCGATCACCATCGGCAACACGCCGCAGACGAATGCCAGACCCGTCATCAGGATCGGCCGGAAGCGCAGATGGCACGCTTCCATCGTCGCCTGCATCAGCGGCGTGCCCTTGGCCCGCAGGTCCTTGGCGAACTCGATGATCAGAATGGCGTCCTTCGCCGCCAGACCGATGATCGTGATCAGCGCCACCGTGAAATAGACGTCGTTCGACAGGCTGCGCGACATCGCCGCAATGACCGCGCCGAGAATGCCGAGCGGCACCGTCATCAGCACGGCGATCGGAATCGTCCAGCTTTCATAGAGCGCGGCCAGACACAGGAACACGATCAGGGCCGAGAGCGCGAGCAGGAACGGCGCCTGCGAGCCCGACAGCTTTTCCTGCAGCGATTGTCCGGTCCACTCGAAGCCGAAGCCCCGCGGCAGTTTCGCGGTCAAACGCTCCATCTCCGCAATCGCGTCGCCGGAGGTGAAGCCGGGCTTTGCCTCGCCCGAGATACGCACCGACGGATAGTAGTTGAAGCCGACGATCTGCGTCGGGCCGACGGTCCACTTGATCGCCGCGAACGACGACAGCGGCACCAGATTGCCGCGGCTGTTCTTAACGTTGTACGACAGGATGTCCTGCGCGTTCATGCGGCCGATGCTGTCGGCCTGCACGATCACGCGCTGCATGCGGCCCCGGTTCGGGAAGTCGTTGACATAGGCCGAGCCGAGATTGGTCGAGATCGTGCTGTTGATGTCGGCGAAGGTGACGCCCTGCGCGGCCGCCTGTTCGCGGTCGATGATGAGCTGCACCTGCGGCGCTTCGGGCAAGCCTTCGGCGTAGACATTCTGCAGCACGCGGCTCTGCCTGGCCTCTGCGAGCAGGTCGTCCTTCGCCTTCATCAATGCGGCGTAGCCCTTCTGGCCGCGATCCTGAAGACGGAACGAGAAGCCCGACGAGTTGCCGAGGTTGTCGATCGGCGGCGGCTGCAACGCGGAAATCTTGGCATCCTTGATCGACTTCAGCGAATTGTTGATGTCCGCGACAATAGCTGCGGCAGAATCGTTCGGTCCGCGCTCGGACCAGTCCTTGAGCGTCACGAAGGCCTGCGCCGTGTTCTGGCCTTGCCCTAAGAAGCTGAAGCCGGTGAGGAAGGTCACCTCATCGATGCCCGAGCGGTTCTTCAGGAACTGCTCGACCTTCTCGACTGCGGCCTGCGTACGATTGAACGACGATTCCGGGGGCGTCTGCACGTCCACCGTGATGAAGCCCTGATCGTCGACCGGCAGGAAGCCGCCGGGCAGCCGCGAGAAGCCGAACACAAGGCCGCCCAGCAGCACCGCGTACAGAATCAGCAGCCGTCCGGTGCGCTGGATCGACCAGCCGACGACGCGGCCGTAGCCGTCCTTCGCCCGGTCGAGCCGTGTGTTGAACCAGCCGAACACGCCGGTCTTGGCATGGGCATGCCCCGCCTTCACCGGCTTGAGCAGCGTCGCGCACAGCGCCGGCGTCAGCGACAGCGCCATCAGCGCCGAGAAGGAAATCGCGGCGACGATGGTCACCGAGAACTGGCGGTAGATGATGCCGACCGAACCCGGGAAGAACGCCATCGGCACGAACACCGCGATCAGCACCAGCGTGATGCCGATGATGGCGCTGGTGATCTGCGTCATCGCCTTGCGGGTGGCCTCCTTCGGAGAGAGTCCCTCCTCCGACATGATGCGTTCGACGTTCTCGACCACGACGATGGCGTCGTCGACCAGAATGCCGATCGCCAGCACCATGCCGAACATGGTCAGCATGTTGATCGAGTAGCCGAACAGATAGAGCGTCGCGCAGGTGCCGAGCAGCGCGATCGGCACCACGATGGTCGGGATCAGCGTGTAGCGGAAATTCTGCAGGAACAGGAACATCACGATGAAGACGAGGACGACCGCTTCGATCAGCGTCGTCACCACCTTGGAGATCGACGCCTCGACCACCGGCGTGATGTTGTAGGGAATGTCGTAGGTGATATTGGCCGGGAAGTACTTCGACAGTTCCTTCATCTTGGCTTCGACCGCGCTCGCGGTCGCCAGCGCGTTGCCGGTCGGCGACAGCAGAACCGACAGGCCGGCGCTCGGCTTGCCGTTCAGGCGCGTGGTGAACTGATAGCCCATGCCGCCGATCTCGATGCGCGCGACGTCGCGCAGGCGCACCGTCGAGCCGTCGGGATTGGCGCGCAGCACGATGGCGCCGAACTCGTCGGCCGAGCCGAGCTGTCCCTTGACCAGGATCAGCGCGGAAATCGACTGGTCCTTGCGGCTCGGTTCCGAGCCGACACTGCCGGAGGCGACCTGCGCGTTCTGCGCCTGAATCGCCTTGGTGACGTCGTCGGCGGTGAGGTTGTAGCCGACCAGCTTGACCGGATCGACCCAGATGCGCAGCGAGCGCTCGGTCGAATACAGCGTGGCGCGGCCGACGCCGGGAATACGGCGGACTTCGCCGAGCACGTTGCGGATCATGAAGTCGCCGAGGCCGACCTCGTCGAGGCTGCCGTCGGTCGATTGCAGCGTGATGATCTGCAGCACCGCGCTGGAGGCTTCTTCCACCAGGATGCCCTGCTGGATCACGGCGCGCGGTAGGCGCGCCTCGACGCGCTTGATGCGGTTCTGCACTTCGACGGAGGCGAGATTGGAATCGGTGCCCGGAACGAAGTTGGCGATGATTTCGACCTGGCCGAGCGAGTCGCTGGTGGATTCGAAATTGAGAATGCCGGACGCGCCGTTCAGTTCTTCCTCGATCAGCCGCGTGGTCGAGTTGTACAGCTCTTCTGGCGACGAGCCGGGATAGCTGGTCGAGATCGAGATCGAGGGCGGCGCGATGATCGGATACTGCGCAATCCCCAGGAACGGAATCGAGATCAGTCCGATCAGACAAATGAAGAGTGCAACCACCCAAGCGAAAATCGGGCGGTCGATAAAAAAGGCGGGCATGGACGTCGCTTTCTCGAATCTGGTTCTGAGATTCTGCTTCGGACCGGCGCAGACACATCAGTGTTTGTTGTCTTCACCTCTCCAAATGGGAGAAGGCAGCGAGCACAGCTCGCGGTGAGGGGGATCCGACTTTCAATCCGGGCATTTCACACGCCCCTCACCCCAACCCTCTCCCGGCAAGGAGAGGGCGTATTTCTCAGGTCGCGTTCACTGCACTTGCGATTTTGCAGGACCAGTTGCGGCCGCCGACTTGTCGAGCGGATGGCCTGTCTCTCCGGACACCCGCCAGTTGCTCGTCTTGACGGCATCGCCGGCGACGAACTTCTGGAAACCCTCGACCACCACGCGTTGGCCGGGCTTGAGACCTTCGGTGATCAGCCACTGGCCGTCGACGAGGCCGCCGGTGCGAACCGGCTGCGCCACGATGCGGTTGTCGTCCTTCACCAGAAAGACTTCGCTAGCGCCGGACGAATTGCGCTGGATCGCCTGCGGCGGCACCACGATGGCGTCGGGGTCGCGGCCCTGTTCGATCTGAACACGGACAAACATGCCGGGCAGCAATTCGCGGCTCGGATTCTTGAACTCGCCGCGCAACGTGACCTGTCCCGTGCCGGCATCGACCTTGGCATCGGAGAACAGCAGCTTGCCGGCCAGCGGATAGGATGCGCCGTCGTCGAGCACGAGACGAACCTTGGCCGCGTCTTCCGAGATGCGGTCCAGATCGCCGCGCTCGAAATCGCGGCGCAGCCGGTTGAGGTCGTTCACCGACTGGGTGAAGTCGGCATAGACGGAATTCAGCTGCTGGATCGTCGCCAGCGCATGAGCTTCGTTCTGCACGACGAGCACCCCTTCGCTCAGCAACGCTGCACCGATGATGCCGTCGATCGGCGCGCGGATCGTGGCGTAGCCGAGGTTGAGGCGCGCACGCGACACGTCGGCGGTGCGCGCGGCGACTTCCGCCTTGGCCTGCGCCAGGGTCGCGATCGCGACTTCGTTGGAGGCCGGCGAGGCCGCCTGGCTCTTGGTCAGCGTCTCGATGCGCACGGCATGCTGCGACGCCTGCTGCATGGCAGCTTCTGCCTTGGCGAGCGCGGCTTCCGCCGCCTGCAATTCAACTTCGAACGGCTTCGGATCGATCTGGTACAGCGGATCGCCGGCCTTCACCTCTTTGCCCTGCTCGAACAGGCGCGCGACGATGATACCGGACACCCGCGGACGAACGTCAGCGACCCGCAGCGGCGCGATGCGTCCGGGAAGCTCCCGGAAGATGGCCTGCGGTGCGGCCTTGACGGTGACGATGCTGACTTCGGGCGGCTCAGGAGGCTGGGCCGACGCGACGCTCTGGTCGTTGCAGCCGGAAAGCAGGACTGCAGCCCCAAAAAGCAGGGCCAGTGACGGAATCGCGTGGGAACGCGCTAGCATTTCGTATCCTTCTTATTTTCGCATGGCCGGGAACCAGAGCGATCGGGATAAAACCCCTCGCGCGACCTGAATTCACGACCTTGCTGATAGGTCTCAGCATGAATCGTGCCGGTGTGCATTGCAACAACACCACAGGGCGACCGGATGTCGCGCCAACACTAAGTGACTGTTTTTACTAAAGTTAATGCACATTAAGATTGCTCACAATTGCGTCAGCAAATTGTGAGACCCCGACTGCTTTTGAGGCAAAAGTATGCAGGTATGGCAATTGCCTATTTTGACGGCAGCGGCGAATCACGCCCGCGTTCTGCGCATGGGTCGGGATGGAAGGCGAACATGCATAGGAGGCTGTAGCGGCGCAGTGGCACCTTTGCCGGGCGCGGGGCTGCGTTTTGCTCCCTCTCCCCGTGAACGGGGAGAGGTGAGGGAACATCCCGCGCTAGCTGCCGCTGAACGAGTTGTAGCCCTGGTCTTCCCAGTAGCCGCCCTTGTAGTCGTTGGTGACTTCCATCGAGACCACATATTTCGGGTTCTTGAACCCGAGCTTGGTCGGCACCCGGATTTTCATCGGATAGCCGTAGGCGCGCGGCAGGATTTCGTTGTCGAACCTGAACGTCATCTGGGTCTGCGGATGCAGCGCGCTCGGCATATCCAGCGGCGAGTTGTAGCCGTCCACGTCGGCGCAGTTGAACCAGACGTATTTCGCCTTGGTGTCGGCGCCGATCAGTTGCAGAAAGTGACTGAGCCGCACGCCGGTCCAGCTTCCGATCGCGCTCCAGCCCTCGACGCAGATGTGCCGCGTGATCTGGTTTTCCTGCGGCAATTTATAAAGCTCATCGAGCGTCCACGATTTCCTGTTCTCGACCAGACCGCGCACCTCGAGCTTCCACGCCTTGCCGTCGATATCAGGCGCATCGTCGAGCGCGTAGTAGGCATTGAATGGAAACGGCCGCGTGATCGCGCTTTCCGGGAACGTCGGCGCCAGTGTGTTCGGATTGAACAGCTTGGCCTGCACCGCGTCGTTGAACTTGGAGATTTGCGTCAGCATCGATTCGGCCGAGAAGCTGTCGATGACGTCGCAGCCGGTCAGCAGCGTCAGGGCGCCGAGGCTTGCGCCGCCGGCGATGAAACGTCGGCGCGACAGGTCCGGCATCACCTTCAAGGCGTCCCTGACCAGCAACTGCTTGTCGACGCCGGGAATCAGAAGTTTGCGCATGCGTCCCATAACTTGCTCCTAGCGTCCGATAATCATGGCGCGCAGGCTTTTCGGCACCAAGAGCGCCAGCGCGACATGGATCACCAGGAATCCGACAATCGCGGCCATACAGAAGAAATGCACGTAACGCGCCACGTCATAGCCGCCGAACAACGCGGTCAGCCATTGCAGTTGCACCGGCTTCCAGATCGCGAGACCCGACAGCACGATGACGATGCCGACGGCGATGATGCCGGCATACAGCAGCTTCTGCACATAGTTGTAGGTGGAGAGGTCGGCATGCGAGAGCTTGCCGGTCAGCGCGGCCCTGGTGTCGCCGACCACGCCATCGACGGTGATCGGCAGCAGCTTTCTGCGAAAGCGTCCGGTGATCAGACCCAGCGTCAGATAAACAAGACCGTTGACCATCAGCAGCCACATCGCTGCGAAGTGCCATTGCAGCGCACCGCCGAGCCAGCCGCCCAGCGTGATCGAACGCGAGAAGGTGAAATTGAACAGCGGCGAGGCGTTGTAGATCTGCCAGCCGGACATAATCATGAGGATCATCGCCAGCGCGTTGATCCAGTGCACGATCCGGACCCAGGCGGGCTGAATGACCTTGGCCGCGCCGGCGGCCTGTGCTGCTGCCTGCGAATGATCGGCTGCGATGCTGGACATGAGCGTTTCCGGTTTCATGATGTCACAAACACCATACGGGACATTCTAGTCCGTGTTACGCCCCGCGTCGTAAAATTCCCTATTCAGAACAGTGGTGAATACCAGGACAGGTTCACAAAACCGCGAGGCGGAGCCCGTACGGCCCGACAACACCGACAGTGCTATTCGATGATGCGGAACCAACTGGCCAGTGGCCGGCTGTCCTGTCCGCTGTCGGCCGCAGCTTCGGCGTCATCTGCCGATAGTTTATAAATTTTCACATGCACGTCTGCGATCAACAGCTCCGTTCCGGCGATCGCCCGACGGACGCACTCGTCCGAGTGAGCATCAACCGGATTCTCAAGCAGCTTCTCGAATTGTTCCTTCTCCCGGATCAATCGCGCGAGGATCTTTCCAAGAACCTCCAGCTGTTCGCTCATGTGCGGCTTCGTTCTCGCCGAAATCCGCGCAGGATTCTGGTTCGTCGCCTGACTGCCGTCAGACCGGTCGCGCCCAGCGTCTGCGCCCGGTGGATGTGGCCAGGGAATCAACGCGATGCCGATCGCGCCTGTTCCATAGCTCGAAAGGACTACGCTGCAGCGCGGAGCTTGCTGCGATGCGCTCCCTCTCCCCGCTTGCGGGGAGAGGAAGGCCGCGCCGCACTTACGACTTCGGCATCAGCACCGTATCGACGACATGGATCACGCCGTTCGACTGATTGACGTCGGCGATGGTGACGGCAGACGTGCCGCCCTTGGCATCGACGATCCAGACCTTCTTGCCGTCGAGTTTCACGGCGAGGGTTTCGCCTTCCACCGTGGTCAGCTTCTTGCCGTCGGTCAGGTCGGCGGCGTTCAGCTTGCCGGGCACCACGTGGTAGGTGAGGATCTTGGTCAGCGTCGCCTTGTTCTCAGGCTTCACCAGCGTATCGACGGTGCCCGCCGGCAGCTTGCCGAATGCGGCGTTGGTTGGTGCGAACACGGTGAACGGGCCCTTGCTCGACAGCGTATCGACCAGACCCGCGGCCTTCACTGCGGCGACCAGCGTGGTGTGATCCTTCGAGTTGACCGCGTTCTGAACGATGTTCTTGGAGGGGAACATCGCGGCGCCGCCGACCATCACGGTCTTCTCGCCGGACATTTCGCTTTTCATCATCTTGTCCTGCGCCTGGACTGGCGCAGTCACGACGGCCGTCAGGGCCAGTGCGCCGATTGCGGCGGCGGACAACAGGGCGATGCGGGTTGAGTTGATCTTGAGCATGTGTCGTCTCCCGATGAATTGGAAAGTTTCGCCGGTCATCCGGCGGAACGAACGACAGAGCTGATCGTCAGGGATTGCAGATCATTGCGCCGTCGTTGGCTGAACTACGGCAGCCCTCGCGGTGCGTTTCAGGAAATAAATTTTCGGGAGTTTGAAACTTTTGGAGATGGGATTCGTGCAGGAGCGATGATGGGCTCTTCACCTCTCCCGCTTGCGGGGGAGGTCGGCGCCATAAGCGCGTTTACGCGCGTCTTCGACGCGCTATGGCGCCGGGAGGGGGACCCA
>NZ_HG326653.1:625867-637630 GCF_000308295.2 Afipia birgiae 34632 | reverse complement strand
TACGGGGGAGGGAGAAAAAATTCACAACAGCGTCGGCGTCACAAAGCCGCGGTTGTACGTCGGCGAGATCAAGATCTCATTGATGCAGGCATGCGGCGGCATGCTCGCGACGAATGCGATGGTGCGGCCGAGATCTTCCGGCTGCAGCATCTTCGCCATGTCCTCGGCGGATGGCGGCACCGGGCGCAGTTTCAGGATCGGCGTTGCGACTTCGCCCGGAGACAGACAGCAGGCGCGCAGGCCGTTCTTGAATTCATCCATGTTGAACGAATGGGTCAGCGCCAGCACCGCATGCTTGGTGGTGGTGTAGGCAGGCCCGGTCATTTTCGAGACGTGACGTCCCGCCCATGAGGCGACGTTGATGATGACGCCGTCCTTCTGCGCGCGCATCGCCGGCAGCACAGCGCGCATGCAGTACATCACGCCAGAGAGATTGATATCGACCAGCTTGTCCCAGCTCTCGGTGGTGATGTCGTCCCAGCTCCGCTTCGGCACGTTAACGCCGGCGCTGTTGACCAGAAGATCGATGCGGCCGTGTTTGGCGACGATCTCCTTCGCCACCTTCTCCGCATCCGCAGCGCTGCTGACATCGAGCGCCATCGCCTCGACCTTGCCGCCAGACTTCGCGATGCTCGCAACCGCCTCGTCGAGCACATCCTTGCGGCGACCCGAGATCACGACGGTCCATCCTTCCCTGGCCAGTTCCTGCGCACCCGCAAGGCCAATGCCGCTTCCCCCGCCTGTGATCCAGGCCACACGTTTCTTGTTATTGCTCATGCCGGTTGTCTCCGTTGCCTTGTGAAGGATGGTTTTGCTAAGAGTCGTGCCGAAAGTGCCGGCAACAAACGTGAGAGTTCCTTTCGTCATTGCGAGGAGCAAAGCGACGAAGCAATCCAGTCCTTTCTTGCAGCTCTGGATTGCTTCGCTTCGCTCGCAATGACGGCATTCATGACGTTATCGACCCCGCCCAACTTTGGAATGTTGCATGAACGCCGCCGCGAACGCCAACCTGTTTTCACGCCTGTTTGATGGGCTTGCCGACACCGGCAGGCTTGCGATCGAGACCATGGACGGAACACGCATCAGCTATGCCGATCTGATCGCGCAATCCGGACGCGCTGCGAATTTCATCACCTCGCGCGGCGTCAAGCCGGGCGACCGTGTTGCAGCGCAAACCGAAAAATCGGTCGAAGCGCTGGTGCTGTATCTGGCGACGGTCCGCGCCGGCGCGGTCTATCTGCCGCTCAACACCGCCTACACGCTCAATGAGCTTGAATACTTCATCGGCGACGCCGAGCCGTCGCTGATCGTGTGCGACCCGTCGAAGGCGGACGGCATCAAGGCGCTCGCAGCGAAGAGCGGCGCAACAGTCGAGACGCTCGACGCCAATGGCAAGGGATCGCTGAGCGATGGCGCGGCCAGGGCCGCGTCCGATTTCGCCACCGTCGCGCGCGCGGGCGACGATCTCGCCGCCATTCTCTACACGTCGGGCACCACCGGCCGCTCCAAGGGCGCGATGCTGACCCACGACAATCTGGCGTCGAACTCGCACAGCCTCGTTGAGTACTGGCGCTTCACGCAGGACGACGTGCTGATCCACGCACTGCCGATCTATCATACGCACGGGTTGTTCGTGGCGAGCAACGTCACGCTGTTCGCGCGTGCGTCGATGATCTTCCTGCCGAAGCTCGATCCCGAACTGATCATCAGGCTGATGACGCGCGCCACCGTGCTGATGGGCGTACCGACCTTCTATACGCGGCTGCTGCAGTCGCCGAATCTGACGAAAGACTCCACGTCGCATATGCGGCTGTTCATCTCGGGCTCCGCGCCGCTGCTGGCCGAGACCCATCGCGAATGGTCGGCACGCACGGGGCATGCGGTGCTGGAGCGCTACGGCATGACCGAAACCAACATGAACACGTCGAACCCCTACGACGGCGAGCGCGTGCCGGGTGCGGTGGGCTTTCCGCTGCCGGGCGTCTCGGTGCGCGTCACCGATCCGGACACCGGAACAGAATTCGCGCGTGACGAGATCGGCATGATCGAGGTCAAGGGCCCGAATGTGTTCAAGGGCTACTGGCGGATGCCGGAGAAGACCGCCGCGGAATTCCGCGCCGATGGCTTTTTCATCACCGGCGATCTCGGCAAGATCGATGATCGCGGCTACGTCCACATCATCGGCCGCGGCAAGGATCTGGTGATCTCCGGAGGGTTCAACGTCTACCCGAAGGAAGTGGAAAACGAGATCGACGCCATTCCCGGCGTCACTGAGTCGGCGGTGATCGGCGTGCCGCATGCGGATTTTGGCGAAGGCGTCACCGCGGTCGTGGTCGGCGACAAGGCGACAACGCTCGATGAATCCGCGGTGCTGCATGCGCTCGATGGGCGGCTGGCGAAATTCAAAATGCCCAAGCGCGTGATCTTCGTCGACGACCTGCCGCGCAACACCATGGGCAAGGTGCAGAAGAACGTGCTGCGCGACACCTATGCGGGGATTTACAAGAAGTAATCTCTCCCTCTCCCCGCTTGCGGGGAGAGGTGAGAGCCCTCAATACCCTGTCGCGAGACTCACGACGAACCGCGACGACACGATCAGGAGATAACAGCCGAACGCGATTTCGAGTTTCCGCTTGGTGAGGAAATGCGCGACGCGCACGCCGAGCGGCGCGACAAGCAAGCTTGTCGGCATCACCAGCAATGCGCCGATGATCGAAATGTAGCCGACCGCAAACGGCAACTGCAGCGCCGCCACTTCGGGGAAGCGCGACGCGGCGGGCCAGCCCGCATAGATGTAGCCGAGCGCGCCGGGGATCGAGATCAGCACCGCAAGACCCGCCGAGGTGCCGATCGCCTGATGGATCGGGCGGCCGTAGAAAGTCATCAGGAGATTCGAGAACAGCCCGCCGCCGATCCCCATCAGCGTCGAAAGCAGGCCGATGAAAAAGCCGTACACCTTCATGAAAATGCCTTTCGGCATCTCCGCGCCGAGCCGCCAGTTCTCCTTGCCGAGCAGCAGCCGCGCCGCGGCGGACCACGCCACGCCGACGAACACGTATTTGAACAGTTTCTCCGGCGCGTAGCGCGCGATCACGCTGCCCAGGATGACGCCGCCGAGCACCGGCAGCGCCCACCTCTTGAGGATGTCCATGTCGACACTGCCGCGCTTGTGGTAGGCCTGCCATGAGCGGATCGCGGTTGGAATGATGATGGCCAGCGACGTGCCGATGCAGAGCGGCATGCGCGCGTCCAGCGGCACGCCGGCGATGCGGAAGCATTCGTACAGCACCGGCACCAGCACGGCGCCGCCGCCGATGCCGAAAATCCCGGCCAGGAACCCTGCCAGCGCGCCGGTCACCAGCAGCAGCAGAACAAGTTCAAGCAGTTGGGGGCTGGTCAGACCGGCGATCATGCGGCGGTGTTGCCGAGATGCCCAAGCATTTCAATCCATTTCCAGAGCGCGAGATGAATCCCGCTTCACATGTGATTTGCGCTATTCGTGGTATACGAAAAACAGGTATGCCAGAAGGACTAAAGCATGGACGAAGTATTGATTTTAGATTCAATACTAGGTCAATTCTGCGTTGCGCTCGTTCCGCCTTCTCCGTAAATAGAAGCCCTCTAATAGCCCGATCCCGCATAATAAAGTCGGCAGCTTTGTTCTGCCGCCAACCATTAAAGTCGCGCATGGCACCCAGGATCGACCGTCCGCTTTCACCTTTCATGACCTACCGCTGGACGCTGACGATGGCGATGTCCATCGTCCATCGGATCACCGGTATCGCCCTTTATGTCGGCACGCTGCTGATGGCGTGGTGGCTGATCGCCACCGCCTCCGGGCCCGGCGCCTATGCCAATATCCAGGGCTTCACCTCGAGCTGGATCGGCCGCATCGTCGTGTTCGGTTACACGTGGGCGCTGCTGCACCACATGCTCAGCGGCATCCGGCATTTCATCTGGGATCTCGGTTACGGCTTCGGCCCCTCCGAGCGCGAATGGCTCACCCGCGCCGCCCTGATCGGCTCCATCACCCTGACGATCCTTGTGTGGGTCGTCGCTTTCGTTGTGGGAGGCGGACGATGAGCGCCAACAACGCCAAGCCATCGACCTCGATCCGCACCCCGCTGTCCCGCGTCCGCGGGCTTGGTTCTGCAAAGTCAGGCACATCGGACTTCTTCCGCCAGCGCGTCACTGCGATCGCGATGGTGCTGCTGTTCGTGCCGGTCATCGTGATCATCATGTCGCTGCTCGGCCGCAACCAGGCCGGCGCCGCCCAGATCCTCGGCTCGCCGCTGGTCGCCGTCATCATGATCCTCTTCATCATCGCCAGCATCTGGCACATGAAGATCGGCATGCAGGTCGTGCTGGAAGATTACGTCACCGACGAGAAAACCAAGCTCGCCGCGATCATCGCGAACAACTTCTTTTCTGCGGCGGTCGGTCTCGCATCGATCTACGCCATTATCAAACTGTCGTCGGGAGTTTAATTGATGGCATCGAATGGCCAGAGCGCGCCCGCCGCGAACGGGCAAGCCTACGCAGTTGAAGATCACACCTATGACGTGATTGTCGTCGGCGCCGGCGGCGCGGGTCTGCGCGCGGTGGTCGGCTGCTCGGAAGCGGGCCTGCGCACGGCCTGCATCACCAAGGTTTTCCCGACACGTTCGCACACCGTCGCGGCGCAGGGCGGCATCTCCGCCTCGCTCGGCAACATGCACAAGGACGACTGGCGCTGGCACATGTACGACACCGTCAAGGGGTCGGACTGGCTGGGTGATCAGGATTCGATCGAATACATGGTGCGCAACGCGCCGGAGGCGGTCTACGAACTCGAGCACTGGGGCGTGCCGTTTTCGCGCACCGAGGACGGCAGGATTTATCAGCGTCCGTTCGGCGGCATGACCATGGACTATGGCAAGGGCCAGGCGCAGCGCACGTGCGCCGCCGCCGACCGCACCGGCCACGCCATGCTGCACACCATGTACGGCCAGGCGCTGCGCCATTCGGCGGAGTTCTTCATCGAATTCTTCGCCATCGACCTGATCATGGACGATCAGGGCGTCTGCCGCGGCGTCATCGCGCTCAAGCTCGACGACGGCACGATCCATCGCTTCCGCGCCCAGACCACGATTCTCGCCACCGGCGGCTATGGCCGCGCCTATGCGTCATGCACCTCGGCGCACACCTGCACCGGCGACGGCGGCGCGATGGCGCTGCGCGCAGGTCTGCCGTTGCAGGACATGGAGTTCGTCCAGTTCCACCCGACCGGCATTTACGGCTCGGGCTGCCTTGTCACGGAAGGCGCGCGCGGCGAAGGCGGCTATCTGGTCAATTCGGAAGGCGAGCGCTTCATGGAGCGCTATGCACCGTCGGCGAAGGACCTCGCGTCACGCGACGTGGTCTCGCGCGCGATGACCATCGAAATCCGCGAGGGCCGCGGCGTCGGCAAGAAGAAGGATCACATCTATCTTCATCTCGACCACCTCGATCCGAAGATCCTGCACGAACGCCTGCCTGGCATCTCGGAGTCGGCGCGAATCTTTGCCGGCGTCGATGTGACACGCGAGCCGATCCCGATGATCCCGACCGTGCACTACAACATGGGCGGCATTCCAACCAACTTCCACGGCGAAGTCGTCACCAAGAAGAACGGCGACGACAACGCAGTGGTCCCGGGCCTGATGGCGGTCGGCGAAGCCGCCTGCGTATCGGTGCATGGCGCCAACCGTCTCGGTTCGAACTCGCTGATCGATCTCGTGGTGTTCGGCCGCGCCGCGGCGCTGCGCTGCGCCGAGAAGCTCATCCCCAACGCCTCGCAGCCGGACCTGCCCGCCAGTTCCTCGGATCTCGCGCTCGGACGCCTCGATCATTTCCGTCATGCCGCGGGCGGCACGCCGACCGCGAAGCTGCGCGAGAACATGCAGCACGTGATGCAGAACAACTGCGCGGTGTTCCGCACCGGCGACGTTCTGAAGGAAGGCCAGGTGCTGATCCACAAGGTTTACGGCGGCATCGGCGACATCGGCGTGTCCGACCGTTCGCTGGTGTGGAATTCGGACCTCGTCGAGACCCTCGAATACGACAACCTGATTTCCCAGGCCGTGGTGACGATGGACTCCGCCGCCAACCGCACCGAGAGCCGCGGCGCCCATGCGCGCGAGGACTTCGCCGAGCGCGACGACAAGAACTGGATGAAGCACACGCTGGCGTGGATCGACGGCAAGGGCACCTCCACCATCGATTACCGCCCGGTGCACGACTACACGATGACCAACGACGTTCAGTACATTCCGCCGAAAGCGCGCGTTTACTGATCGCCGCATAGAGTTACGCGAACAAGCGAAGGTTCGAGACCCATGGTTGAATTCGCCCTCCCGAAGAATTCGAAAATCACCGGCGGCAAGGAATGGCCGAAGCCGGCCGGCGCGACCGAACTGCGCGAGTTCAAGGTCTATCGCTGGAATCCGGACGACGGCAAAAACCCCGGCATCGACACCTACTACGTGAACACCCACGATTGCGGGCCGATGATTCTCGACGCCCTGATCTGGATCAAGAACAACGTCGATCCGACGCTGACCTTCCGCCGCTCCTGCCGCGAAGGCGTCTGCGGCTCCTGCGCCATGAACATCGACGGCACGAACACGCTGGCCTGCACCCGCGCGATGGACGAGGTCGAGGCCGGCCCGATCAAGGTCAATCCGCTGCCGCACCAGCCGGTGGTCAAGGATCTCGTGCCGGATCTGACCAACTTCTACGCGCAGTACGCCTCGATCGAGCCGTGGCTGCACACCACCAGCCCCACGCCGCAGAAGGAATGGAAGCAGTCGCCGGAAGACCGCGCCAAGCTCGACGGTCTTTACGAGTGCATCCTGTGCGCCTGTTGCTCGACCTCGTGCCCGAGCTACTGGTGGAACAGCGATCGCTTCCTCGGCCCGGCCGCGCTCTTGGCTGCCGACCGCTGGGTGAAGGACTCGCGCGACGAGGCCACCGGCGAACGGCTCGACAATCTGGAAGATCCGTTCCGGCTCTATCGCTGCCACACCATCATGAACTGCGCCAAGGCCTGCCCGAAGGGTCTCAACCCGTCGGAAGCCATCGCCGACCTCAAGCTGAAGATGGTCGAACGGCAGGTCTGAGTCGCATTCAATACCTTCGAATTGATAATGGCCTGTCCGAACGCACGGACAGGCCATTATGTTTTTCACGGCCCCTGCCAAGCGCCGATCAAAATCCGTCGACGTCGATCACGGCCTGCGCGAAGGCATGCGGCGCTTTCTGCGGCGGATTGTGTCCGATGCCGCCGGTGAATAGACAATGGGTCATGCCCGCAGGCAGCGCGATACCAAGGACGAGCGCAAGATTTTGATCAATCTCACCGGGGCCGGTCGCGGCAAAGTAGGGCCCGTAGCCAGACTATCCCCGATACTGCCTCGAAACATCGCCAATCTCGCGCGAAGGAACCGGATGGACCTCACCTCACGTCTTGAAATCATGAACTGGCTGGCCGGCGCCGGTCTGTCCGGCCTTACTGAAACGGACCTTGTCCGTGGGTTCTGCGAACGCAGCAGGGCCGCCGGACTTGAACTGTCGCACGGCGTCGTCTTCATGGACACGCTGCATCCGATTTTTGAAGGCCGCGGCTTTCGATGGAGCGACGTCGAAACCAACAGCAGCGACACGTTCGAATATGGCCCCACCAGCGAGGGCGAGGCCGCGGAACGCTGGCAGCGCTCGCCATTCCACGCCATGCTGGTCAGCGGACAGAGCGAGCGCAGATTCGGCCGCGACGAGATCGATTCCCGGTTGATCGCCGACCTCGGGATCGAAGGTCACCAGGATTTCGCGGTGCTCCTGCATCGGTTTGGTGACGCCGGGATCATCGGCGAGATGGATTGCTGCTATTCGTTCTGGTCGATGCGGCGGCCGGACGGCTTCGATGAAGCCGCCATGGGCGCGATGCGCGATCTCGTGCCGCTGCTCGGACTGGCAGTGAAATCAGCCGCGCATGCCCGCATCGCCCGCACGCTCGGGCATGTGTACCTTGGCCGCGATGCCGCCGAACGCGTCCTGAGCGGGCGCATTTCCCGCGGCGTCGCCGACCGCATCAACGCGGTCCTGTGGTTTTCCGACCTGCGCGGCTCGACGGCGATCGGCGAGGCGATGGACCCTGCCGAGATCATTCCCTTCCTCAACGACTATGCCGACGCGGCCATCGGCGCGATCCATGACGAGGGCGGCGACGTCCTCAAGCTGATGGGCGACGGCGTGCTGGCCATTTTCAATGAAGACGACATGGACGCCGCGCGGCGCGCGGCGCTGCGCGCAGAAAACCAGTTCCGAAAAAACATCCAGACTCTCAACGAACGGCGCGCCTCCGGCAACAGGCCGACGACCACGGCCTATGTGGGGCTGCATGTCGGCGAGGTGTTCTACGGCAATATCGGCAGCGAAGAGCGGCTCGACTTCACCGTGGTCGGTCCGGCGGTCAATGAGGTCAGCCGCATCGCCTCGATGTGCCGCTCCATCGAACGCGAGCTTCTGGTGTCGTCGGCGTTTCTGGCCGGGATCAATGCACCCGGAAGCGTACACTTCGTCTCGACCGGGCGTTATGCGCTGCGCGGAATCGGGAGGGCGGAGGAACTCTACACACTCGATCCTGAAATCAGGGCCGATGGACAGGCCGCCAGCCGCTTCGAGCGGTATCTGCAAGATCGCAAGCAATGAGGTCTTCGTGCCGCCGTCAGTTCAGCGCCCCGATGCGCTCGAGCTCGGAGACGTCAAGCACGTGCACGATGCCGCCTGAAAATTCGATCAGGCCGCGATCGCGAAACTGGCTGAGGACCCGGCTGACATGGCGTCAGACCGACCGCGTCCGCGATGTGCTGCTGGCGCAGCGGCACACGGTAGCGCTGGTCGCGGACGGCGTTGCGGGCGGCAATCCTTCGCATCAGAACAAAGCACCGTGACCCGTGAGATGTCCGCGAGCATGCAGCAGGCCGCCGTTGAGGCGGCCAGCATCGGACGCAGCGCAACCGGATAATTTGCCGGAGCGCATCTTGCAACGGCGGGCGGGCTGCGCGATGACTTGCACATGAGCGACGATCAAAAGCCTTTCGGCAGCTATGCCCCCAACGCCTTGCAGCGCGTGGTGATCGCCGCCGCGCACGGCTCCGGCCTCAAGCGCGGCGCATTCCGGCCATGGCTGTCGCGTCTCGTCCATCTGCTGGGGTCAGGCCCCATCGACGCCACCTATCAAGGGGCGTCGTTCCGGCTGCATCACCTCGCCAGCGGGACCGAGCGCGGCGCGCTGTTCAATCCCGATTACAATCTGCCCGAGCTGGATTTCCTGCGCGAGTATGCGCCGCGCGGCGGCACCTTCATCGATGTCGGCGCCAATGTCGGCACCTATGCGGTGGCGCTGGCAAAGCATGTCGGCGCGACCGGCCGCGTGATCGCCATCGAGCCGCATCCGGTGTCGAGCGCGCGGCTCGCCTTCAATGCAGCCGCCTCCCGTCTCGTAAACCTGACGCTGATCAAGGCCGCCGCAGGCGATACGGAAGGCGAACTGATGATCGAAACCGACGGCGGCAATCTGGGAGCCAGCCACATTTCCGAAACCGGCGGCACCAGGGTGGCCGCGCACCGGCTGCTGACGATCCTGCGCGATGCCCGCATCGAGCGCATCGATGCGCTCAAGATCGACGTCGAGGGTTATGAGGACCGCGTGCTGACGCCGTTTTTCCGTGAAGCGCCGGAGTCATTGTGGCCGCGCGCCGTCGCCATCGAGCATCTGGAACGAAAAGACTGGCTGCACGACTGCATCAAGGACATGGTCGGCCTCGGCTACGGCATCGCGGGCAAGACCCGCAGCAACACGCTGCTGGTGCGGAGGTCATAAAGGAAGCAAGGCATGATCGATCATATGGGTTTCGCTGTATCCGATTACGAACGCGCGAAGGCTTTCTACGCCAAGGCGCTTGCGCCGCTCGGTTATGAGCTGATCATGGAAGTGCCGGCCGCCGTCAATCCCAGTGGGGCGCCCGCGGCGGGCTTCGGCGAGAATGGCAAGCCGGATTTCTGGATTGGCGGCGAAGGCAAGCTCGCGCATCCGCTGCATGTTGCGGTCGTTGCAAAAACGCGCGCAGCGGTGGATGCGTTTTACAAAGCCGCGATGGCGGCAGGCGCACGCGACAATGGCGCGCCGGGCCTGCGCCCGCATTATCATGCCAACTATTACGGTGCGTTCGTGTTCGATCACGACGGCCACAACATCGAGGCCGTCTGTCACGCGCCGGGCTAGAGCGGCATCAATCAGGTTTCCTCATTGTGAGGAGCCGGCGACGAAGCAATCCAGCTCTTTCTTGTGGCTCTGGATTGCTTCGCTTCGCTCGCAATGACGAAGTCTTACTTGAATGCCGGCAGCACGAAGATCGCGACGCCGACCGCCATGGCTGCGCCGAACACCACCGAGCGTGCGGTGGACTGGTTGAAGATGTACAGCAGCGCGTGGGCGATCCGCAGCAGGATGTAGAGCACCGCGAGCACGTTCACCGTATAGACCGGCGCGCCCAGGGTGAGCGCGATCACCACCGCGACCGCGAAGAACGGGAACGTTTCAAGCGCATTCTGGTGCGCGGCATAGATCCGCCGGTTCTTCGGCGGCAGGTTGTCGTAGTCCTCGCGCGGATAGCGGTTATCGCTGGCGACACCGAGCTTGGAATACTTGCTCAGCACGTAAGGCATCAGCGCGGCGATCAGGACGCACCAGTAGGCGAGCGGCATCGGACGTTCCCCCTCATGTTCTGTCGCTGCTATCTCCTTGGCTTCACGGTCTGCTGTCAATATGCGGGAACCCGACATGTCCGCGCCCCCGATAACGGAACATAGTTCTCCTCCGTTCGTTGCTTCCCGCTCCACAGGTTGACGGAGATCAGGATGAGGGATGCTGCCGCAGCAGAGTATCGTCCTGATCTCGGCGAAAACCGAAAGGCCGCGATGTGACGAAAACCTTCGCGCAAATTCCCGGCGAGCCGGAAGAGATTCCACCGGCAACGCCGGGAATACCCGTCGAGCCCCCGCAGGAAAGTCCGCCGGGAAATCCGCGCCCGGAAGTGCCGCCACCGATGCACGATCCGGTGGAGCCGGACTCGCCGCGCGAGCTTCCGCCAAACGCGCCGGACGAGATGCCGGTGCGAACGCCGCGGCGCTGATCCGCGGCGTTCCTGTGGTGCACCACCGCACCTGCGGTTGGCACGTACGCGTTTGCACCTACACATTCGCAGCGTATCTTAACGTCCATTCATTCTCGGCGCGCCGATTCGCCGTGCGGCGTGAAATAGTTTCGTCTGTTTTGTCTTCGCCACATTACCGCCTAATCACTATCCACTGATCGCAGTTCACTTCGTTGCGACGGGCGACAGCTTTCCTGCTGTTTTGCTTTCTTCTCACCCCAGAGGCCTCATGAAGAACATTCGACTCCTTCTGCTGACGACGACTGCGATCGCTGCGGTTCAGCTCGCGCAGCTTCCGGCTCACGCCGAAACATCGTCGATCGTCATCGCGCAAGCCGCAGCGCCCGAAGAACCGAAGGCACCGCCGAAAGCCGCTCCTCCAGCGCCTCCGAAGGCTGCGCCCGCACCACCGCCTGCGCCGCCCAAGGCTGCTCCGCCTCCGCCGCCCGCACCTCCGAAGGCTGCACCACCGCCACCTCCGCCAGCTCCGCCCAAGGCTGCACCTCCACCGCCTCCTGCGGCACCCAAG
>NZ_HG326653.1:587188-625587 GCF_000308295.2 Afipia birgiae 34632 | reverse complement strand
GCCGACCCTCCGCCCACGCCTCCGCCCAACGGCGTGCACCTCCACCGCCTCCTCGCGGCACCCAACGGCTGCGCCTCCTCCTCCGCTTCCGCCGCCTGCGGCAGCTCCGAAAGCAGCGCCCGCGCCGACGACTGCACCTCCGCCGCCTCCGGCCGCACGCCCGGCACCACCGGCTCCGCCAGCGCCAGGCGCAGCACCGGCACCGGCACCATCAACTGCGACACCGCCAGCCGGTGCGCCGTCGACCGCGCCTGCACCGCAGCGTCCGCCGAATGCGCCTCCGGTTGCGCCCGGCGTGCGTGATGTAACGCCGCCACGTGACGATGCGCGTCCACCAGCACCCGGCGGCGCTGCGCCGACGCCGACACCCGTGCCGCCAGCGGCTACAACGACGCCTGCGACGCCTCCCGCGACTCCGGGAGCAACGCCACCCGCTACGCCGGGCGCGACACCGGGTGCGACACCACCCACGGCACCGGGCGCAACACCGCCTGCCGCACCGGGCGCGACGACGCCACCCGCAGCACCTGGCGCAACACCTGCGCCGGGCCAGCCGCCTGCCCCGGGACAACCCGGCTTCGGCGACCGTCGCGGTCAACGTCAGGGCCCACCGCCGGGAATGCCCGCAGGTACGCCCTCCTCCCCCGTGACGGCTCCCGTTGCCGCGCCGCTGCCGCCGGCACCTGCGGTTCAGGCGACGCCGATCCCGGTCCAGCAGCCCGGTACGCGTCCCACCGCACGAATGGATGATTTCCGCGGCCAGCGTCAGGAACGGACAGAAGGCGGACGTACCGTCATCACCGAACCGGGACGCGTGATCGTTCGCGATCCGAACGGGCAATCCTTCGTCCGTCACAACGATGTCGATCGTTTCCGCTACGGCGCGCGCGACGTTCGCGTGACCCGCGAGGGCAGAGACACGCGCACCGTCGTGGTTCGTCCGGACGGCACCCAGATCATCACCATCAACGACGACCATGGTGGCCTGCTCCGGCGCGTCCGGCGCGACCCCCATGGCCGCGAGGTGATCATCATCGACAACAGGCCTCGCGGACCCGGCTTCGGTGCCGGCTTGGCCGCCGGTGTGGTCGCCGGTGCCATCGGTGGCTACTTCGTAGCGCTGCCGCCGCCGGTGCTGCGCATTCCGCAGAACCGCTACATCGTCGAGGCGGAAGATGCGCCGCCCGAACTGATCTACGACACGCTGATCGCGCCTCCGGTGGAGCGCATCGAGCGGCGTTACTCGCTCGATGAAATCCGCTACAGCCCGTCAGTGCGCCAGCGCATGCCGAGCATCGATCTCGACAGCATCAACTTCGAGACCGGTTCGTGGGAGATCCCGCCGGACCAGGCCGCGAAGCTGCAGGCCATCGCCGACGGACTCAACCGCGCCATCCAGCGCAACCCGAGCGCGGTGTTCCTCATCGAGGGCCACACCGACGCGGTCGGCAACGACGTCGACAACCTGTCGCTGTCGGATCGCCGCGCTGAATCGGCGGCGACGCTGCTGACCCAGCAGTTCAATGTGCCTGCGGAAAATCTCACGTCGCAGGGCTACGGCGAGCAGTACATGAAGGACCAGACGGATGGGCCGAGCCGGATCAACCGCCGCGTCACCATCCGCAACATCACGCCGCTGCTGAACGGTGGTCAGGCGTCACTGCCGCCGCCGCCTCCGGGCACCGCACCTCCGCGCACGCGCTGAGGCAAGACGCAAAACAAGGAAACGGCCGGGAGAAATCCCGGCCGTTTTTGTTTAAGCATTCTACTTCGGATCAATAGGAGGGGTCGGGCGATGCCTTGGGGGACTGGAAGGACGACTTGGCTCGCTGCGTGCTCGGGCGAATAGATCATCAAGCCTTCGTACTAATCGAAGGCCAACCTCCGTGTAATCACCGACGTCGGAAAGACGGTACAATCGAGATTCTGGCAATGACAGGACCGCAACATCGTTAGGGCGCTCACTTTGAGCGGCATAGAGCGAGGGAAATAACGAAAGAGCGCCGTAAGTCATTCGATCGTCTAAATCCGGCTTCGCCGTATTCCAAAGATGTATGGCAACGCCCCGCCCATCTACTTCAATGCCAAAATTCGGTTGATATTGAACTTTGAATTCCTTTGCTGGACTTTCGTACAAAACGGAAGCGAAGCTAAGAACCCTTCCTGAATTTACGGCACGCCAACGGCTTAGTCGCTCAAGCCCTGCCTTAGCGGAGTTGCGCTCTGGTTCACGCGCGATACGTTCGGCTTCTCTTAAAAGATCCGCGAGCGGTTCACCGCCGACAACAAGCCGGTGCGCTAATCGTTTGAGGCTTCGATGAAAGTCATAACCACCATCAGATAGAGACGGGGTAGATCGATTTCGGATCGCCGTGAATTGAGGCCGTGAATTTAGCGAAATCAACTTCAAGAAAGCCGAAAAACCAAAAGTGGGCACATGAACCTCCACTAGTGAAAGTACTTATTGTATCGCCCCCATTCATTCGAATTTGCCCGATTCGCACTCAAGAGTCCCACATCATTCCTGATCGTCGCAATCTCAAGTTTACGATCGTTAAGCAATGCAGAAGCAAAAACGGCCGGGAGAAATCCCGGCCGTCTTGTTTGAGCGACGATCGCTCACGTCATTCAAATTCGCCTGATCTCAGAGGGGGCA
Organism: Afipia birgiae 34632; assembly: GCF_000308295.2. Lineage (GTDB taxonomy): Bacteria > Pseudomonadota > Alphaproteobacteria > Rhizobiales > Xanthobacteraceae > Afipia > Afipia birgiae. The sequence goes on along the minus strand of NZ_HG326653.1, from coordinate 622,931 downwards.
ATCAGATTCACCTTGCCCCCTACATCGCCTTTCATGCGCAGCAAGAAACCCTGCTGCAAATAGCTCTCGATCTGATCCTCGCGAACCGAAAGCTGATTCTTGGCATGATGCTTCACGTCGCCCAAAGCAGGGTCCGCCACACGGAAAAGCCCGTTGGGATATCGATGAGGGGAGAATATCTCCCCATCCGGCGCGATGTACTCCCAGCCCATGTTCTACCAGCCTATGTGCAATCCCGCTTCCGGGTTGGGCGCCCCCAGTGTCCCACTCGTGCGCTTCAGCTTTTGTCGCTGTCGAGCTTGGGGATGTGAGAGCCCTCCCCGGCCGACAGCAAGCCCGTCTTTGTGTAGAGATCCAGTTTGCGGCGCGTATCGGAAATGTCGAGGTTGCGCATGGTCAACTGACCGATGCGGTCGCCCGGGGTGAACGGAGCATCCTCGACCTTCTCCATGCTCAACCGCTCCGGCGCATAGGTCAGGTTCGGACTCTCGGTGTTCAGAATCGAATAGTCGTTGCCGCGGCGCAGTTCGAGCGTCACCTCGCCGGTGATCGCGCGCGCCACCCAGCGCTGCGCCGTCTCGCGCAGCATCAAAGCCTGCGAATCGAACCACCGCCCCTGATACAGCAATCGGCCAAGCCGCATGCCGCTGATCCGGTATTGCTCGATGGTGTCCTCGTTGTGGATGCCGGTGACGAGGCGTTCATAGGCGATGTGGAGCAGCGCCATGCCTGGCGCCTCGTAGATACCGCGACTCTTCGCCTCGATGATCCGGTTCTCGATCTGGTCGCTCATGCCAAGGCCATGTCGGCCGCCAATGACATTGGCCTCGAGGAACAGCGCGACAGGATCTGCGAAGGTCTGACCGTTCAGCGCAACGGGTTGACCTTCCACAAATCGTATTGAGACCTTCTCCGCCTTGACGATGCAGTCGTCACGCCAGAACGGAACACCCATGATCGGATTGACGATCTTGATGCCGCTGTCGAGGTGTTCGAGATCCTTCGCCTCATGCGTGGCGCCGAGGATATTGCTGTCGGTCGAATACGCCTTTTCGGCGCTCATCTTGTAGGCGAACCCGTGGGCGGTCATGAACGCCGACATTTCCGCGCGGCCGCCCAGTTCGTCGATGAACTGCTGGTCGAGCCAGGGCTTGTAGATCTTCAGGTCCGGATTGGTCAGCAGTCCGTAGCGGTAGAACCGCTCGATATCGTTGCCTTTGTAGGTCGAGCCGTCGCCCCAGATGTTGACGCCGTCTTCCTTCATGGCCGAGACCAGCATCGTGCCGGTCACGGCGCGGCCAAGCGGCGTGGTGTTGAAGTAAGCGATACCGCCGGTCGAAACGTGGAAGGCGCCCGATTGAATGGCGGCAATTCCTTCGTGAACCAGTTGCGTCCGGCAATCCACCAGGCGAGCTTTCTCGGCGCCAAACTCCATGGCCTTGCGCGGAATCTCGTCGTAGTCGGCCTCATCAGGCTGTCCCAGATTGGCGGTGTAGGCAAAAACGCGGGCGCCTTTTTGCTTCATCCAAAGCAGCGCCGCGCTGGTGTCGAGCCCGCCCGAGAAAGCGATGCCGACATTTTCTCCTTTGGGAAGGCTCTTCAGAATCGTACTCATAGAACGTCCATTCGGGCAATTTCGTTTGGCGGCTTGGATGCGCGACTACAAACCTCGCGCGGACGGGAACGCGTTTATTGGCGGCTGACGTGTTGGGTCACGCCGGGCAACGGCCCGACCTCCCGGCCGAGATCAGATCGGCTTTCTATAGAAAGATTGGCGGGCAATGGGAAGCCCGCCGGGCTTCACTCGCATCGTCCGGCGAAGGCCGGGACGACGCTGAGGGTTCAGGATGACGAAAGCTGCTTTCCGAGCTCCTCGCCCGACCTGATACGGGGTGTATCCCCTACGTCCCTCCCCAGCCGCTTCTGCATCCAGCGATAACCCGGCCACGCAAAACGCGTCAGCGCCACGTCGATGCCGTAGTCGGTCAGCCGCGTCGATGGCCAGCGGTAGATGAAGGCGTAGGCCAGCCAGATCACCAGGAACGACGCGATTCCGGAAAACAGTACGTCGGTGAAAAAGTGTCCGCCGAACGCCATCCGCAAGCCGCCGGTCGCAAGACCGAACGCGGTGGCTGCAACATATGCAACAGGACGCCACGCCGGAGGCGTCAGTGCCGCGGGTGCATAGGTCCAGAACGCCGTGGCGCCTTCGCCGGAGAAGAACGAGCAGTTCTTAGGACATGCGCCGCGCGGATCCCACCACGGCTTGAAGTCCAGCTTTCCGTTGAACTCCGCCACGTTGACGGGACGCGGACGTCCCCAATGGCCCTTGAAGACCACATTGGAGATGATGATCGCCGAGAGCAGCATGGTCACGATCAGAAACACCATCGCGCGGCCGGAGATCATCAGCGGCTTCACCGGCCGCACCAGCTTGACGATCAGCGTCACCAGCGCCGGCATGACAAGACCCCACGCAACCCACATCGCGCCGTCGCGCGCAATCATGGCCCACGTCACCGTCTTCAACGGAAAGGTTTTGGTAGTCGCGTCATAGAAGAATGCTGCGACTTTCAGATCGAGTTCGGGATAGAGGCCGAACAGCAACCCGAAAATCACCGAAAGCGCGAGTGCAATGAAAAGTCCGATCCGGTTCATGGGGGGTGTGTAGCCGAGGCGGCAAGGGAATTAAAGTGGCCACACGCCGCATTCCGGAGGCCTGCCCGATCCGTGCTAGGCTGTAACACAACACTTGAAAAAAGAGCTTCAAGGCGGGAGCGTCTCAGGATCATGCCCAAGCCCGTTCTGGATTTCTGGTTCGATTTTGCCTCTGTCTATTCGTTCCTCTCCGCGACACGCATCGCGCCGCTGGCCGATGCCGCCGGTGTCTCGGTGCGGTGGCAGCCATTTCTGCTCGGGCCGATTTTCGCGTCGCAAGGCATGAAGGATTCGCCATTCAACCTGTTTCCGGTGAAGGGCCAGCATATGATCCGCGACGTGCAGCGGACCGCCGACGAGATCGGCGTCGGCTTCCGGTGGCCGGATGCGTTTCCTCAATCGAGCGTGCTGGCAAGCCGCGTCGCGCTGGTGGGATTGAAGGACACCTGGGGTGAGGATTTCAGCCGCGCCGTATTCCATGCCGAATATGCCGAGAACCGGGTGATCTCGGAGTCACACGTGATCGCGGACATTTTGACCAAGCTGAAAGTGCCGGTGGACGCGACCTTCGCGAGCGCGCAGGCCGACGATATCAAGACGGAACTGCGCGACCTGACCGCGGACGCCGCCAAACGCGGATTCTTCGGCGCACCGACTTTCACCACCGCGGACCGCGAATTGTTCTGGGGCAACGACCGCCTCGAACAGGCGCTGCGCTGGGCGAAGAAGTAGTTCCGTTCTCTTGCGTCATTGCGAGGAGCGCAGCGACGAAGCAATCCAGTTCTTGCTTGCAATTCTGGATTGCTTCGCTTCGCTCGCAATGACGGACAAAAGCCGGATTAACGCGGCAGTGGCGGTAACGGTGGCGGCTCCGGCGACGGCGAACGCCATGCACCGGCATTGCGGCCCGCGATCATCCAGTAGATCACGCCGCCGAGAATCCCCGCGCCGACCATCACTTCGAGATGCCGCCGCACGATGCCGTTGAAGGTCATGTTCACGGTATCGAACGGAATGAAGCCGAGATAGCAGCACAGCCCCGCGAAACCGCCCGCGACGGCGTAGGCAAGAATATGCCGGATCGAAAAGGCTTCGGTGACAAGCGCGATGACCAGCGCCGGCAGCAGCGCAAAGCCGCTGATCAGGATGAAGCCGAAGCCGAGAACGAGATTGATCGCGCCCTGATCGACATCAAGCGACACATCATTCATTTCCGGAAAGAAGATCGCGTACAGCACCACCGCCCCCGCCACGAGACACGCGGCGACAAATCCGAAGAAAATCGCGAACAGGCGTCCGATCACGGCCATGGGGGATTATTCCGTTGGTCTGTCATCCTTCGAAGCTTGCCGCAGACGGCTCGCACCTCAGGATGACGCTTCACTCTCTGTTGCGTCACCCTGAGGCGCCGCCACAAAGCGGCGGCCTCGAAGGGCGACGGCTGAATACCTTAATCCGTCATCGCCATGGCGCGCAGCGCCTGACGTTCGCGCGCGGACAGTTTCTCGGTTTCCGATTTCAGCTGTCCGCAGGCAGCGAGAATGTCGCGGCCGCGCGGAGTGCGCACCGGCGAGGAATAGCCTGCGTTGAAGACATACTCGGAAAACTTCTCGATCTGGTCCCAGTCCGAGCACTCGTACTTGGTGCCGGGCCACGGATTGAACGGAATGAGATTGATCTTGGCCGGAATGCCCTTGAGCAATTTCACCAGCAGCTTCGCGTCATCAAGCGAATCGTTGACGCCCTTCAGCATCACGTATTCGAAGGTGATGCGCCGCGAGTTGGACGAGCCGGGATAGGCGCGGCAGGCGTCCAGCAATTCCTTGATCGGGTATTTCTTGTTGAGCGGCACCAGTTCGTTGCGCAGTTCATCGCGCACGGCATGCAGCGAGATCGCCAGCATGACGCCGATTTCGTCGCCGGTGCGCGCAATGTTCGGCACCACACCCGACGTCGACAGCGTGATGCGGCGGCGGGAAATGCCGATGCCTTCATTGTCGGACACGATCAGCAGCGCATCGCGCACCGCATCGAAATTGTAGAGCGGCTCGCCCATGCCCATCATCACCACGTTGGTGACAAGGCGGTTGCCGTTCGGCGTTTCGCGGTCGATCCAGTCGCCCAGACGATCGCGCGCCACCATCACCTGTCCGGCGATTTCACCCGCGGTGAGATTGCGCACGAGGCGCTGCGTGCCGGTGTGGCAGAACGAACAGGTCAAAGTGCAGCCGACCTGCGACGACACGCACAGCGTGCCGCGATCGGTTTCCGGAATGTAGACGCATTCGACCTCATGGGCGCGTCCGGCGACATCGCCCGGCAGGCGCAGCAGCCACTTGCGGGTGCCGTCGTTGGAAATCTGTTCGGCGACGACTTCGGGCCGATCGACAGTGAAATGTTTCTCAAGTTCCGCGCGCATGTCTTTCGACACGTTGGTCATGTCGGCGAACGTCTGCGCGCCGCGCACATACATCCAGTGCCAGAGCTGCTGCGCGCGCATCTTGCGCTGCTTCTCCGGCACGCCGATTTCGCCGAGCCTGTCCGACAATTCCGCCCGCGACAGCCCGACCAGCGAGGGCTTGGCCGGCGGCACGTAGGTTTCAAGGGCGGTCTTTTCGAGGACGCCGGACGCTTCGGTCATAGTCATATCGGTATGTGTCTCGGGAAAATTGCGGCGGCACAGGGCCGGGCGTGACGGAACCCTTAAGTCGCGTCACCCGCTATATAGAGCCAATACCGGACAATTGCGACCGTCTTTCGGCCTAGCGCCGGCACTCCTGCGCCAGCTTGTCCAGTGCCTGGGCCAGCCCCTTGAGCGGGAACGTGTCGGTGGTTTCGGTGCCCTTGGCGGAAACGCCCTTCACGGTTGCATCCGCGCCCTTGCGCAGCGCGTCCACCAGCCGGTCTTCCTCGGCGGCATTCTTGATCCAGAGCCCGTCGCCCTGCGAGTACATCGCAAAGCGTGAGCCGCCGACTTCGAGCGAGCCTTCGGAGCCTGGCTTCAGCGTGTAGCCGATCATGATCGACACTTCGTTCGAGACCTTCTCGGCGGGCCGTGTCGAAATGAATGCATAGGACGGGTCGCGCGGGCGGTTGGGCGGATTGGTTTTCGACGAGGCGGGCTTGGCGAGCGCGAAGCAGACCTTCTTGCCGTTCGGCGTCGCGGTGTAGGCGCCCCAGGTGCCGAACTGGCCGACCAGCGACGGCTCGGCGTTGCCTGCGGCTGCAGGCGCCGCCGGTTTCGCAGGCGCGGCGCTTTTCGGTGCTGGTTTGGCGGGCGCCGCAGCTTTCGGCGCTTGCTTGGCGGCAGGCGTGGCCTGAGAAGACTTGGGTTGCGGTGTTTGGGCGAACGCGGGATTTGCAAAGCCGTAAACCGGCAACGCCGCCACCAGAATTACCATCGCTCGCTGCAAGGACATCACCAAAACTGGTTCCTTCAATATTGTGACTGCAAGATGGCTCGCACTTCCGCGGGGACGTGCAATAGACCCCAAACCGCTTGTTGGAACGTTAACCCACCACCGCTGCGCTTTGCCACATCCGTCCGGGAGTATCCGAGCCACAATCGGGACGGCGGCAGACCGCGCAGGTGTCTTTCCGAAAGCGCAGTGTTTCAAACATAGTTACATCCCGCAAGCATCATCGCGCCAGCCCGCGATTCAGATTGTAGCGCCGCGTCAAATCCGGCAAGAAGTCCGCCAGTGTCCCGCTCCTCATGAACTCTTCAGGTGTCTCGATGAAAGCCATTCTCTGTTCGCAGTATTGCGGCCCCGACGATCTGGTGCTGAGCGATATTCCCGATCCGGTCGCGGGACCCGGCGAAGCCGTGATCGCGATCAAGGCCGCCGCGCTGAACTTTTTCGACCTGCTGATGATTCAGGGCAAGTACCAGATCAAGCCGCCGTTTCCGTTTTCTCCCGCCGCGGAAATCGCCGGCGTGGTCGAGAGCGTCGGCGCGGGCGTGACCGATCTCAAGCCAGGCGACCGTGTCGCGGCATCGTGCGGTTATAACGGTGCGCGTCAGAAAATCGCGATCCCCGCATCGCAGGCTGTGAAAATTCCGGACAATCTCGATTTCGACCGCGCCGCCGGCGTTATCGTGATCTACGGCACAGCCCTACATGCTCTGGAAGATCGCGCCGATCCGAAGCCCGGCGAAACCCTCGCAGTGTTCGGCGCGGCCGGCGGCGTCGGCCTTGCGGCCTGCGAACTCGGCAAGGTGCTGGGACTGAAGGTGATCGCCTGCGCTTCAAGCGACGAGAAACTCGAGTTCGCCAAGAAGCACGGCGCAGAACTGACCATCAACTACGCCAAGGAAGATCTGAAGGAAGCGCTCAAGCGGGTCGGCGGCGAGAAGGGCATCGACATCGTGTTCGATCCGGTCGGCGGCACTTACGCCGAGATCGGCGTGCGCTCGCTCGGCTGGAAGGGACGCTTCCTCGTGATCGGTTTCGCCGCCGGTGACATCCCGAAAATCCCGCTCAATCTCGCACTGCTCAAGGGCTGTGACATTCGCGGCGTATTCTGGGGCGCGCACATGAAGCGCGAGCCGAAGCAGGGCCGCGCCGCCCTCGAGAAGCTGATGAAGTGGGCGGCCGAGGGAAAGATTTCATCCCATGTCGACAGCACCTTCCCGCTGGAAAAGACCACCGAGGCGCTCAAGGTGCTTGCCGAGCGCAAGGCCATGGGCAAGGTGATCCTGCATCCGTGAATGTTGTCGTCATCCTGAGGCGCGCGCTCTTGCTTGCGCGCCTCGAAGGATGACCAACAAAAACCCGCCATCCTTCGAGGTTCGCTGAAGACGGCTCACACCTCTGGATGACGGGCGTATCGTCTCAGACGTTCTCTTCGTCCAGCCCGCGCGTCAGCGCCGCATGCGCGGCCGCGCGGTGCTCCGGCGTGATGTGGCTCGCCACCATCCTGATCGCGGTCGCCAGCACTGCCGCGTCGTCGGTGAAGCCAAGCACGGGCAGCATGTCCGGCACAAAATCAAACGGCAGCACGAAATACGCCAGCGCACCGAGCAGCGCCGCCTGCACATGGCGCGGCGTCTCGCGGTCGAATGCGCAATAGTAGGCAGCGAGCAATTCTTCCGCGAACGGCAAGCTGGTCGCGAGGCGTTTGAATTTCAGCCAGAAATTTCGGCGCACACGCTCGGGATCCTTCGCGAGCTTTTCAGCCCGCTCGAAATGCGCCGTGTTGTCGGAGGCCATGGTTCAAGTTCCCTCAGCGGTTGCTCGCTACAATCCGCTCACATCACATAGGAACCGCGCGACCCGCCACAAGACGTCATTGCGAGGAGCGTAGCGACGAAGCAATCCAGTTTCTCGCCGATAGCTCTGGATTGCTTCGCTTCGCTCGCAATGACGAGGCGAGGACTGCGATCTCACCCCGCGATCCTGTCCATCGCTTCCGCCAGCGCGATGTCGCGCGCAGTCACGCCGTCCGCATCGTGGGTTGAAAGCACCACCTCAACGGTCTTGTAGACGTTGCGCCATTCCGGATGATGATCGCTCTTTTCGGCGACCAGCGCCGCGCGGGTCATGAAGCCGAACGCCTCGTTGAAATCCCGAAATGTGAAGGTCCGCGTGATGGCATCGCGGCCGGACACCTCCGACCAGCCCTTGAGCCTCAAAAGCGCCGTACGCCGCGCCTCCGCCGATAGCCGTTCCACCATCCAAGCCTCCTCGATCACCCGAACTTTACAACCCAGCCCATGCCTTCCCAACAGATACCAACCGCAATGGGTCCGGCGGCCACGGAAAAGCCGCTCTCGGGCCGCTAACCATGCCGAACATGGAACCTGCAGATACACCGATGATCTGGTATAATACCGATGAACGCCGGGAGGCGCGGTAACCCATGGGCTTTCGCGACATGTTCACCCGATCGATGGCTACGGAGGCTCCCCCCCGGCCACCGGGTACACCCAAGCCGCACCGAATGAAGGCCATGCTCGTCGTGGTCGCCGCCGTGCTGGCGACCGTGGCCGCTGTCGGCGGTGCAGCCTACTGGATGAATCGTCCGGTCCATCTGCGGATCGCGGTCGGCCCTCCCTACAGCGATGATGTCAAGGTCGTTCAGTCGATCGCACAGATCTTCTCGCGCGACCGGAAGTATGTCCGGCTGCGGCCGATCATTACCGACGGAACCTCGTCAAGCGCCGCGAGCCTCAATGCGGGCACCACCGATCTCGCTGTCATCCGCGGCGATATCGAGTTGCCGAAGGACGCGCAGGCGATCGCCAGCATCCGCAAGAATTACGCGGTGCTGTGGGCGCTGAACGGAAGCAGCAAGAAGGGCGCCATCAAGAAGATCGAACAACTTGCGGGCAAGCGCATCGGGGTGATTGGCCGCACGCAGGCCAACGTCAACCTGTTGAAAGTGATTCTCACACAGTCCGGCGTGAAGCCTGAAAGCGTCCAGGTGGTTCAGTTCACCACCACGGGCTTTGCCGAAGCTCTCAAAAATGAAAAGCTCGATGCGTTCCTCGCGGTCGGCCCGCTCAACAGCAAGATTACGGCGGACGCCATCACGGCGACCACGCGCGGCGGCAAGGAAGCGACGTTCCTCTCGCTGGATACGGCGGACGCGATAGCGCAAAAATATCCCGCGTATGAATCCGGCGAAATTCCCGCGGGATCGTTCGGCGCGAAGCCGGCGCGGCCCGATGACAAGATCGACACCATTACATTCGCGCACCATATCGTGGCGCGGAAATCGCTGTCGGAAGCCACGGCGGGCGCGCTGACCCGGCAGTTGTTCTCGATCCGCCAGACCATCCAGAGCGAATTCCCGCTCACGGCGAAACTGGAAACGCCGGATACCGACAAGGATGCCGCTATCCCAGCGCATCCCGGCGCCGCCGCCTATGTCGACGGCGAAGAGAAATCATTCCTCGACAGATACAGCGATTACATCTGGGGCAGCCTGATGGCGCTGTCCGCGCTCGGCTCGGCCGGCGCCTGGTTCGCCAGCTATTGGCGCAAGGACGAGCGCGTCACCAATTCCAACTTGCGCGAGCGGCTGCTGGAAATGCTGACGGCGGCGCGCAAGACCACCTCCATCGACGAACTCGACGCCATGCAGGCGGAAGCCGACGAGATCATGCGCGAGACACTGCATTGTTTCGAAGACGGAGCGATCGAGGAAGGATCGCTGACGGCGTTCAGCATCGCGCTCGAGCAATTCCACAACGCAGTGGCCGATCGCAAGACCTTCCTGCTCGACATGTCATCGAAGGACCCGCGTCCCGCGCGCAGCCACGTGGCGTAAGATCAAACCGGATCGCGCCACCTGCGCAGCGTCTCGAGCAACGCGTCGCGCAGATACGGTTTGCGCAGCACCGGGTGATGCGCAAACGTTGCGGGCACGCCCGCAGGTCCGGAATATCCCGTGACAAACGCGAACGGAATTTTCTGACGTTCAAGTTGCTCGGCGACTGCGAAGCTTTTTTCCCTGATCAGCCCAACATCGAGCAGCGCAAAATCCGGCGCATGCGCGGCTATCATTTGCAGGGCATCGGCAACATTGCGGGCAATTCGGACGGAGGCCACGCCAAAGCTGGTGATGGTCTCGGCGGCGTCCATGGCGATCAGCGTATCGTCCTCGACCACGAGTACGTCGGTGGGTAGCTCGGCAGGGCTTTGAGCCGCCGGCCCGGTGGGGTCGATGGGTTTCATGTTTTACGTCCCGAAGACTTGAGTGAGCGAAGCCCGGTGGAACCCCGGCCGCGACGCTCAAAAGCCGCCGCACCGGTTCCCGGCTGGAACCGACCATAAAACGGGCGGCCGCGTCTGTTCACTTGTGAACAAAGGAACCCCGGAACCTGCGCTACGTTGACGCTTCGGCGGCGGGGGGACCTATGACACGACAACCAGCGGCGGCGAGCGACGGCCGCCCTTTCAACAATCTGCTCCGCCGGTTGAGCGCTGCGGATTTTGCCTTGCTGGAACCATTTCTGAAAGCCGCAGACGCCAAGGCGGACGAGCTGCTCTACAATCCCGGCGACGACGTCCAGATCGTGCATTTTCCGTGCGGGCCGAGCCTCGTGTCGTTTCTGGTGGCGAATGAAGACGGCCGCGATGTGGAGACCATTCTCGTCGGACGCGAGGGCGCGGTGGGCGGCATCGTCAGCCTGGGCTATCTGCCAGCCTACACGCGCATCACGGTCAAGGTTGCGGGCCCCTTTGTGCGGCTGCGCGTCGCAAAGCTCGATGCCGCCAAGGCCCAATCCCCGACGCTGCGGTATTTTTTCGCGCGCTACGCCGATTGCATGCTGGCGCAGATCTTTCAGTCCACCGCCTGCAATGCGATCCATTCGATCGAGCAGCGCACGGCGAAGTGGATCCTGTCGGCACGGGAGCGGACCGGCGAAGACCTCGTTCCCCTCACCCACGAGCAGCTTTCGACCATGCTGGGCGTCGGCCGAAGCTACACCAGCCGCGTGATCCAGACCTTCAAAGCGGAAGGCATTCTGGAAACCCGCCGCGGGGCCATCCTGATCCGCAACCACGACGCGTTGGCGGCCCGGTCGTGCCTCTGCAACGATGCCGTCAAAGCCCATTTCGACGAGGTGTTGCGAGGAGTCTATCCGGGCGACGAAAGTGAGGCCAAATCGGCCTCCCGAGGGCCGAAATAGGCCCTTCGGACCCCCCAAAATCGCATTGTTTTTCGCGAAATCCTGACTATATTGCGCCGCAAGAAGTCAAGCGTGCCCGGTTCATTGCGGACCGGGCCGGATTTTTTTTGGGCAGGTCGCTGACAGACCCCCTTTTGCGGACCGCGCTAACAGCGGCCAGAACGAAAACGAACATGAATTTGCGAAACATCGCCATCATCGCCCACGTCGACCATGGCAAGACCACGCTCGTCGACAAGCTGCTCCAGCAATCCGGCACCTACCGCGACAACCAGCGGCAGGTCGAGCGCGCGATGGACTCCAATGATATTGAGCGCGAGCGCGGCATCACCATTCTCGCCAAGTGCACCTCGGTCGAGTGGGACGACACCCGCATCAACATCGTCGACACGCCGGGCCACGCCGATTTCGGCGGTGAGGTCGAGCGCATCCTGTCGATGGTCGATGGTGTGATCGTTCTCGTCGACGCCGCGGAAGGTCCGATGCCGCAGACCAAGTTCGTGGTCGGCAAGGCGCTCAAGCTCGGCCTCAAGCCGATCGTCGCCATCAACAAGGTCGACCGCCCCGACGCGCGCGTCACCGAAGTCGTCAACGAAGTGTTCGACCTGTTCGCAGCGCTCGACGCCACCGACGACCAGCTCGACTTCCCGATTCTCTACGGCTCCGGCAAAAACGGCTGGATGGGTACGTCGCCTGAGGACAACGGCAACGGCATGAAGCCGCTGTTCGACCTTGTCATCAAGCATGTCGCGCCGCCGGTGGTGGAAGAAGGCCCGTTCCGTCTGCTCGGCACCATTCTTGAAGCCAACCCCTATCTCGGCCGCATCATCACCGGCCGTATCTCCTCCGGATCGGTGAAGCCGAACCAGTCAGTGAAGGTGCTGTCGCGCGACGGCAAGACGGTCGAGACCGGCCGCATCACCAAAATTCTCGCGTTCCGCGGCCTCGAGCGCCAGCCGGTCGAACTCGCCGAAGCCGGCGACATCGTCGCCATCGCGGGCCTGACCAAAGGCACCGTCGCCGACACCTTCTGCGATCCGGCCGTCGAGACGCCAATCCAGGCGCAGCCGATCGATCCGCCGACCGTGTCGATGTCGTTCATCGTCAATAACTCGCCGCTGGCCGGCACCGAAGGCGACAAGGTCACCAGCCGCCTGATCCGCGACCGCCTGCTGCGCGAAGCCGAAGGCAACGTCGCACTGCGCGTGGTCGAGGCCGCCGACAAGGACTCGATGGAAGTCTCAGGCCGCGGCGAATTGCAGCTCGCGATCCTGATCGAGAACATGCGCCGCGAAGGCTTCGAGCTGTCCGTGTCGCGTCCGCGCGTCGTTCTGACCAAGGATGACGACGGCAAGATTCTGGAGCCGATCGAGGAAGTCGTGGTCGACGTCGACGAGGAGTTCTCCGGCGTGGTCGTGCAGAAGATGAGCGAGCGCAAGGCCGAGATGATCGAGATGCGCCCGTCCGGCGGCAACCGCCTGCGTCTGGTGTTCTACGCGCCGACCCGCGGCCTGATCGGCTATCAGGGCGAACTGATGACCGACACCCGCGGCACGGCGATCATGAACCGCCTGTTCCACGACTACCTGCCGTACAAGGGTGAAATTCAGGGTCGCCGCAACGGCGTGCTGATTTCCAACGAACAGGGTGAAGCGGTTGCCTACGCCATGTTCAAGCTGGAAGACCGCGGCCCGATGATGATCGAGCCAGGCTGGAAGGTCTACAAGGGCATGATCGTCGGCGAGCACACCCGCGAGAACGATCTCGAGATCAACGTCCTCAAGGGCAAGCAGCTCACCAACATCCGCACCACCTCGAAGGACGAAGCGGTGCGCCTGACGCCGCCGATCCGCATGACGCTCGAAAAGGCGCTGGCCTATATCGAGGACGACGAGCTGGTTGAAATCACGCCGAAGTCGATCCGCCTGCGCAAGCGTCACCTCGATCCGAACGAGCGCAAGCGCGCCGAGAAGAGTAAGGTCGCGCTGGTCGGCTGAGCCGGATTGCTGCTCCTCTCGTCAGAGCGAGCGCAGCGAAGCAATCCCGACAAGCTGCAACGGAGGAGCTCGATTGCTTCGTCGCAACAGCTCCTCGCAATGAGGAAAAACTGACATGCCCGGCCTTGTGCCGGGCATTGTCGTCTTATAGGCCGGGTAAAGAGGATACGTAGGGCGGGATTGACCCGCCATCGCGATTCGAGACCAGAGCCTGAGATGACCCTCCCCTCCGAAGTGGACGTTGCAATCATCGGCGCGGGCGCAGCCGGCCTCGCCGCGGCACGCACGCTTGAGAACGCGAAGCTTTCCGTTCTTACCGTTGAGGCACGCGACCGGATCGGCGGACGCAGCCAGACCCTGATCCTGCCCAACGATGTCGTGTTCGATGTCGGCTGCGAATGGCTGCATTCGGCGGACCGGAATTCTTTCGTGCCGATCGCGCGCGATCTGGGATTGGAGATCAACCAGACCCGCCCGCGCTGGCGCGAGCAAAGCCTCAACATCGGTTTCCCGCCGGAGCAGCGTGACGCGTTTCTGGCCGCGATGGATGCGTTCGACACGCGGGTCGCGGAGGCCGCCGAACTGCCGGACGATACGCCGGCGCGGCGATGGCTCGAGCCCGGCAACCGCTGGAATGCCGCGATCGAGACCATCAGCACCTACATCAACGGCGTCGAACTGGACCGCGTCTCGACCTGGGACATGGACGCCTATGAAGACACCGGTGTGAACTGGCGCCTGCAGCGCGGTTACGGCGCGCTGATAGCTGCGTATGGCGCGCCGTGTCCGGTGGCGCTCAATACAAAAGTTACACTGATCGATCATTCCGGCGCGCGCATCAAAATCGAGACCTCACGCGGCACGCTCACCGCCCGCAAGGTGATCGTCACAGTGCCGACCAGCCTGATCGCCAACCAGTCGATCCGTTTTCATCCGGCGCTTCCGGACAAGGTTGCCGCCGCAGCCGGGTTGCCGCTCGGACTCGCGGACAAGGTGATGCTGGCGCTGGACGAGCCGGAATCGCTGCCGAGCGACGGGCACTTTTACGGCACGACCGAGCGCATCGGCACCGGCAGCTATCACCTGCGCCCCCTGGGCCAGCCGTGCATTTCAGGATTTTTCGGCGGCACGTTCGCGCGCGAACTTGAGGACGCCGGCGAAGGCGCGCTGGCGGCGCAGAGCATCGACGAACTGGTGGCGCTGCTCGGCTCGGATTACCGGAGGAAGCTCAAGCCCATCGGCGAATCGCGCTGGGCACACGACCCGTTCGCGCTGGGATCATATTCGCACGCGCTGCCCGGCCACGCCGACGATCGCGCAGATCTCGCAATGCCCGTCGATGACCGGCTGTTCTTTGCGGGTGAGGCGACTTCGCCGAACTTCTTCTCCACCGCACACGGCGCGCAGGAAACGGGTGTAAGGGCGGCGGGGGAAGTGATGGGCAAGGTCGGGTCCGTTGCTCAATCAGACGTCTAGAGCGAGATGATTTGAGGTCGATGCAACAACGACCGTCATCCTGAGGTGCGAGCCCTTGCGAGCCTCGAAGGATGACGAAGAATGATGAACCGCCGCCGCCCTTCGAGGCCTCCGCTTCGCTTCGGCACCTCAGGGTGACGGCGGGCCACGATTTGAATTAAAGCCACCCTTGGATTGCTTCGCTGCGCTCGCAATGACGGCAGAACGCTGATGATCTTTCCTCGTCATTGCGAGGAGCAAAGCGACGAAGCAATCCAGGTCGCTTATCGTTTTGCTTTCACCGCGACATTTGGCGCGCTTGGCGCCTGCACATTCAATCCCGCCGCATTGGCGATAATCGATTCGAACATCGCCGCATCCCCCACCTCCGCCAGCCAGTGGCCCTCGTTGCCGAACGGCGGCAGGACCTGAAAATCCACCTTGTCATCGCCGGCCTCGACGAACGCATCCGCCATTTTCTTTGAGAACTCCGGCGGGAAATACGAATCGTTTTCCGCCACCAGCCACGTCACCGGCACCTTCGCGTTTTCGCCGAATTCGGTCGCCGCGGCGATGAGCCTTTCCGGCGCGCAGATGTTGCCCGCGCGATCGTTGGCGCGGCCGCCGCGTCCCGGCGCAAACACAACGATCGCGGAAATATCTTTCGGACTCTGATCGGCCAGCGACAGCGCGCCCCAGCCGCCTGCCGAGTGTCCGACGATCACCGACGCATCCCTGCGCACGAAGGACTGCGTACGCATGAACGTCAGCGCCGTGGTGATCGCCTCACCAGTGCTTCGCGCCGACATCGCATATTCAGCGGCCTCGCAGCCTTCCTGGTCCTCGAGGTAAGGTCCGCCGGTTTTGCCGTGGCCGAGCCGTTGCGGCACCAGCACCGCGAAACCGCGCGACACCAGTACGGAGGCCAGCGCTGCGTATTCCGGCTGCGGCATCTGCGCCCGCGCAAGCCGGTTCTGGGTCGAGGCGTGGGCGATCACGGCGAGACGGAACGGACCCTTGCCCGGCGGGCGAAACAGAACAGCTCGCGAAGGTGTGATCTGGTCCTGCGTCGGCACCAGCCAGTCCTGCCGCCGATTCGGCGACCCCTCATTGCCCTGCGGACCGAGCCGATTCTCGCCCCACGCGGGTGCCTGCGACGAAAGACCAACCGCAAGCAGCAGGGCGGCGACCTTGAACACTACGTTTTTTGTCATCTGTGGCGATCATTGCCTGCCGCTCGCGCCCAAGCCAAGCCACGCCTGTCCTCTTTCGGCACAGATCGCCCTTCACCTGATGCAAAAAGCCCACATAGTAACCGATAATTAACGATGGACCTTGAAGGCGGGGCTGCGAGTTGCTTTGATTGCACCATGAGCACGATCCTTATCGAAGTTCGTCCAGCCAAGGCTTCCGATGCGTCGGCGGTTGCTGCAACGCATGACGAAGCTTGGCGTGCCGCCTATCAGGGAATCATTCCCGGCGCCGAACTCGAAAAGCTGATCAACCGCCGTGGCCCGCAGTGGTGGGATTCCGCGATCCGAAAGGGCAGCCGCGTCAGCGTGTTGTGCTTCGGCGACAAGGTCGCCGGCTATGCCAATTATGGCCGCAACCGCGCCCGCAGCCTGCATTTCGAAGGCGAGATCTACGAGCTTTACCTGCGCCCGGAGTTTCAGGGCCTCGGTTTCGGCCGCCGCCTGTTCACCGCCGCCAAGCGCGACCTGATCCAGAGCGGGCTGAAGAGCATGGTGATCTGGGCGCTCTCCGACAACGAGCCGGCGGTCGAATTCTACCGCACCCTTGGCGGCCGCATGGTCGCGCGTTCCTCGGAGCGATTCGGCGGCAAGTCGCTCGACAAGGTCGCCTTCGCCTGGACGGCCTGAGACTTTAGAGCCAGTTCCTGAACCCCGCCTGATACCTTTGGACCGCTTTTTCGGCTTTCGGCGCCCGTCCGGATTCGCTAACCAGTCCGCGCATTTGCTCGAACAGACACAGGCCCGTTATGCGTATCGACGCGATCTCCCTCGGAAAAAATCCACCCCATGAAGTGAACGTCATCATCGAAGTGCCGGTCGGCGGTGAGCCGATCAAGTACGAGATGGACAAGGACGCCGGCACGCTGGTGGTCGACCGCTTCCTCTATACGGCGATGCGCTATCCGGGGAATTACGGCTTCATTCCGCACACGCTTTCTGATGACGGTGATCCGTGCGACGTGCTGGTCGCCAACACCCGCGCCATCGTGCCGGGTGCGGTGATTGCCGTGCGTCCGGTCGGCGTGCTGTTCATGGAGGATGAGGCCGGCGGCGACGAAAAGATCATCGCGGTGCCGACCTCGAAGCTGACGCAGCGCTACGACAAGGTGAACAACTACAGCGATCTGCCCGAGATCACGCTGCAGCAGATCCAGCACTTCTTCGAACACTACAAGGATCTCGAACCCAACAAATGGGTGAAGGTGCTGCGCTGGGGCGATGCGGAGGACGCGCGCAAGCTGATCCTCGAAGGCATCGAGCGCGCCAAGAAAAAATAATCACGGCAAACAGGCCGGAGGATTCAAACGATGCGCAGCGCAATCAGAATCCTCCGCAATCTCGTCCTGCTCCTGATCGCGGCCATCGTCGTTCTCGCGGCCGTTCTGGTTGCGAATGCATGGCGAAAACCCTCGCAGCAGATCGCCGTTTCTCCGGTCGCGCCTGTGACCATCGACAAACAGGCGGCGGCACAACGGCTGAGCCGGACGATCCGCGAGATTTTTCCGGATGCGATCGTGGTGCCCGGGCTGATGGTCGCCGCGACGGATTCGCGCAATTACCTCGACGTTACCGACAACATCTTTCGCTTCTCGCCGGTGCGCGCCACCGCCGAAGACCTCACACGCTTTCACGGCACCAACGAGCGCCTCAGCGTCGAGAACTACGCGGACATGATCCGGTTCTACCGGCGGCTGGTGCAGAACACGGCGCAGTAAGCGACCGGATACCTCGGCGTTATCCTGAGGAGCCGCGCACTCGCGCGGCGTCTCGAATGATGGGCGGTCATCACGATTGTCATCCTTTGAGGCTCGCCGACGATGGCTCGCACCTCAGATGACGACGCGCGCTAGACCGCAGGTGCCTTGAGCCCCTTAATGGCGCAAGCCGCGCGCAGCGTATTCACCAGCAGGCACGCCACCGTCATCTGGCCGACCCCGCCGGGCACCGGCGTGATCGCACCGGCCACGCCGAGCGCTTCCTGATAGGCGACGTCGCCGACCAGCTTGTTTTTGCCGTCCGCGCCCGGAATGCGATTGATGCCGACGTCGATCACGGTCGCGCCGGGCTTGATCCAGCCGGCCTTCACCATTTCCGGCTTGCCGACAGCGGCGAGCAGCAGATCGGCATTCTTGCAGATGTCAGCGAGATCGCGCGTACGCGAATGCGCGATGGTCACCGTGGCATTCTCGTTGAGCAGCAGTTGCACCAGCGGGCGGCCGACCAGATTCGATCGGCCGATGATGACCGCGTTCATGCCTTCCAGCGAAGCGTGAACCGTTTTGGCGAGAATGATGCAGCCGAGCGGCGTGCAGGGCGTCAGCGCCGGCAATCCGTTGGCAAGCCGGCCGGCATTGATCGGATGCAAGCCGTCGACATCCTTCGCCGGATCGATCGCATTGATGACCGTCTGCGTGTCGAGCCCTTTCGGCAGCGGAAGCTGCACCAGAATGCCGTGCACGCTGGCATCGGCATTGAGCTTTGCGATCAGCGCCAACAGATCCGCCTGCGGTGTATCCGCAGCGAGCTTGTGCTCGAACGAGGTCATGCCGGCGGCTTCGGTCTGCTTGGCCTTGTTGCGGACATAGACCTCGGACGCGGGATCGTTGCCCACCAGAACCACCGCCAGACCCGGCGTCAGTCCATGATCGCGCTTTACGCGCGCCACTTCGTCCGCGACACGCGCGCGCAGATCGGCGGCAATGACTTTTCCATCGATGATCTTGGCGGGCATCAGGTATCTTTCGTCTTGGTCAGGACTTGCAGGGCATCGCCCAGTCTTTTCGGATCGCCGTCCACGGCCACCTGCTTGAGCCGCGAGGTGACGCCGGACAGAACCCGCACATGGCTTTTTGGCACATGAAGCGCCTTGGCGAGCAGTTCGGTCACCGCGCGATTGGCTTCGCCGCCCTCGGCGATGGCGCGCACCCGGACTTTCACAACGCTGCGGCCGTTGGCCAGAGTTTCGATCCCGTCGATCGCGTCAAGTCCGCCGCGCGGGGTGACGCGCAATGCGATGCTGATGCCTTGAGTGGAGAAACGCCAGGGGAGACTCAAGGAAGGCTCATGCGAGAGTCGAGAACGGGATCGCCTCGCGTCAGATCACGTTCGGATAGATGTAATAGGCAATCACGCGCTGGATGAACATGATGATGAGGATGACGATGATCGGCGAGATATCGAGGCCGCCGAAATTCGGCATGATGTTCCGGATCGGCCTCAGCACCGGCTCGGTGATCTTGTAGAGGAACTCGGCCACCGACGCGACGAACCCGTTGCGGGTGTTCACGACGTTGAAGGCGATCAGCCAGGACAGGATCGCCGAGGCGATCAGCAGCCAGACGTACAGATCCAAGATGATGTTGATGATGTCGAGAATGGCGCGCATAGGGGTGCTAGTGTCCTGTATCCGACGTTTGCTTCATTCTGCAGCGCCTTCCGAGCAAACGTCGGATACGAAAGGACACTAGCAAATCTTTGATTCGAGTGATCCTTTGGTTCTGACATTCGCAAAAGCGCTCGCGAAGGATATGATACGAATGTCAGAACCGGATCACTCGCTCGCTTCCGTGGACTGCCGCCTCAATACCGGTTCGCGGCGGCGCAAACAAGAGAGGTTCCAGGCTGAATTGGCCTGGCGCCGGCGAGACCGCCCCCGATCCGTTTGTATTTTGCGTGTCTTTCGGTCGAAAAACCGGTGCGTAATTTTGCAGAATACGCGCCGAAAACATTGATTTTGGCGTTCTTGACTTGGCCATGATCGGGATTGTAAATGGCCGCTCCTGTCCGCCGCCGCCGTATCCGGCCCGGCCGATCAAGGGGCCATAGCTCAGCTGGGAGAGCGCGTCGTTCGCAATGACGAGGTCGGCGGTTCGATCCCGCCTGGCTCCACCAACACTCCAGAACCGACGCCTCAAGCCGTTATCCCACGGCCGCCATCCGATGGTTTAGACTGCGTCCCAGAAGAGGCGCGTCCGCCACGTGGCGGGCCGTCATCAACCGATGGGGCTCAGCATGCCGACCGAAAAATTTCAGTTTCCCGGTTCAGATGGACAGATGCTGGCGGCCTCGCTGGACCTGCCGGACGGCGCACCGGTCGCCTACGCCCTGTTCGCGCATTGCTTCACCTGCGGCCAGAATGTGCTGGCCGCCAAGCGGATCGCGGAGGGGCTGGCAAAGCATGGCATCGCCACACTCCGGTTCGACTTCACGGGAATCGGCGCCAGCGAAGGCGAATTCGCCAATACGACGTTTTCATCGAACATCGCCGATCTGGTGCTGGTGGCGGACCATCTGCGCAAGACACAACGCGCGCCATCCATCCTGATCGGGCACAGCCTCGGCGGCGCGGCCATTCTCGCCGCTGCGTCGCTGATCCCGGAAGCCAAATGCGTCGCCACCGTCGCCGCCCCGTCGGACCCCTCGCATGTTACGCACTGGTTCAAGGATCAGATTCCGGAGATTCTCGAAAAAGGCGAACTCGAAGTATCGCTGGCGGGCCGGCCGTTCCGCATCAAACGCGCGTTTCTCGACGACATCGCCGAACACAGGCTGATGGAAAGCGTGGCGAAACTTCACAAGCCGTTGCTGATCTTCCATTCACCCACCGACGACACGGTCGGCATCGACAACGCGACGCGCCTTTTTGTCGCGGCGAAGCATCCCAAGAGCTTCATTTCGCTGACCGGCGCGGACCATCTGCTGACGCAGAGGCGCGACGCAGTCTACGTCGCCGATATGATCGCGGCATGGGCGATGCGTTTTCTCGATGCCGTGCCTGCAGCGGATACGGCGGCTGCCGAAAGCCCTCCCGCTGGCGCCGTCGTGGTCAGCGAGACCGGCGCAAGCAAACTCCAGAATGTGATTGCCGCAGGCAAACACAGAATCCTTGCCGACGAACCGCTCGATGTCGGCGGCATGGATAGCGGTCCCGGACCTTATGATTTCCTGCTCGGGGCCCTCGGCGCCTGCACATCGATGACGATGCGGCTCTATGCGGAGCGGAAATCCATTCCGCTGGTGCGCACCACGGTGACCCTGAAACACAGCCGCGTTCACGCCAAGGATTGCGAGGAGTGCGAAACCAAGGAAGGTATGATCAGCCGCATCGAACGCACCATTGCGATGGAGGGCGATCTCGACGCCGAGCAGCGCAAGAAGCTGATGGAAATCGCCGACAAATGCCCTGTCCACCGCACGCTGACGTCGGAGATCGCCATCGTGACGCAGGCTGTTGAGTAGGACAGCCACCTTCGCCGTTGCGAGCGCAAGCGAGGCAATCCAGAAGCATCCGGCAAAGAACTGGATTGCTTCGTCGCTTCGCTCCTCGCAATGACGATGTCTCAGCATATCGTCCCGGCGAGTATGCTTGAGAAACGCTATTCCGCCGCGAGCGATGCAATCGGCGCAGGCGGCGGCCGATGCAGCCAGCCATCCAGGAACGCTGTCAGCCACGCGCGTTCCGCAAGATCGTGAACCATGCGCCCGGTGAAATGCTCGGCGCGTGAACGTGCACCGGGAAGCGACATGCGCTCGTCTCCGCGCGTGGTCCAGCGGTGCAGCATCGCGTGGGTTACATCGGGATGAAACTGGATTCCGAAGCTGCGTCCGGTACGAAATGCCTGTACCGGGAAATCGTCGCCCTCGGCCAGTTGCTCGGTGCGCGCGGGAAGTTCGAAACCCTCGCGGTGCCATTGATAGACATGGTCAGGCCAGTGCGAGCAAATCTTCCGGCCATGCTCGGTCGGCCGGATCGGATAGTAGCCGACCTCGGCGCGGCCGTCAGGATGCGGTGCGACCTTTGCGCCAAGGTGCTTGGCGAGCATTTGCGCGCCAAGACAGATTCCGAGAAACGGCCGCTGTTCCTTCAGCGGCACTGCGAGCCAGTCGATCTCGCGGCGGATGAAGTCCTCGTTGTCGTTGGCGCTCATCGGCCCGCCGAAAGTGATCGCCCCGGCATAGTGATCGAGCGTTTCAGGCAGCGGATCGCCAAACACCGGGCGGCGGACATCAAGGGGATGGCCCATGGCGCGCAGCGCGTTGCCGACCCGGCCGGGCGTGGACATCGGACCATGCAGAATGATGAGCACCGGAAGCGCCGTGAACCGGCCGCACGTCGTCAGGCCAAAAGTTGTCGGGCCGAAACCGATAGGTTGATCACCATCAGGCCGTAGCATCGATCCGTCTTCTTCCATCCCCGGCGGAGGACAAGCGTCCCCATTGAACGCCGAATTCGAAAATATTGTGTTGCCGAGGCTGCGTCGAGCCGGGACTTTGCGCACGTGGTCTGCGCAGAAGCAAATTTGATTTGAGGGCATGGCCTCGCCTGAAAGCCGGTGCCCACTTTGCGCTACGCGGCCGTTCGGGTCGGGGCCATGCCGCTAACGTTTCTGCTGCACCCGGGCGACCGACGCCAGCACCAGGCTGCGCGGGGCGAACCGCAGCATGAACGGAATCATCCGCACGCCGACGCCCGGCAGAACCAGCCGCTTGTTGGACATCAGCCCGCGATAGCCGGCTCGCGCGACCGCAGCGGCCGACAGGTTGAGGACCGCGGAATCAAGGCCCGGCTTGAACCCGGCCACACCCTGAAATTCGGTCGGGACGGTGCCCGGACACAATGCCGTGACCCGCACACCCTTCGGCCCCAGTTCGCCCCGCATCGCCTCGGTGAACGACAGCACATACGCCTTGGTGGCGTAATAGACCGCCATCCGGGGGCCAGGCAGGAACGAGGCGATCGACGCCACATTGAGAATGCCGCCGCGATGACGAACAAGGCTGTCGGCGAAGCGCAGCGTCAGGTCGGTCAGCACGCGGACATTCAGATCGACCATCGCAAGCTGATGCGCGCGGTCGAGATCGACAGCCTCGCCGAACAGTCCGTAGCCCGCATTGTTGACGACAGTATCCACCTCGGCATCCATCGCCTTCAGCGACGCCGCGATCTGATCGCAGGCGGCAGGCGCGCTGAGATCGCAGACAAGGATCGCGGGGCGCGGATGCCCGGCAGCGGCGATCTCATCGGCGAGCTGCTTCAGGCGATCCTCGCGGCGGGCGACCAGCACCGTGCTGGAGCCGTTCAGCGCGAAAATGCGCGCCAGCTCGGCCCCGATGCCCGATGAGGCGCCCGTGATCAGCGTGACACGTTTGGTCATGGATGCATTCAGTTGTCTGGGGTTCTGGCGAAACAAAGCGGGCGAAAGAACAATAAGAACAGTGACGTGCTATGTCGCGGTGTCCGGCGTCAGCCGGCTGTCCGCGACACGGTGTTTGAGGTTGAGGCGGTCGCGGGAGGAAATGCCGAGCAGATCCGCCGCGCGCCAGACAACATTGTCCTCGAATTCGGTGACGTGGCCATCCGCAAACACCAATTCCCACATCATTTCGATGATACGAAGCCGGCCCTCCTCGTTGACCGAGCGCATGATCACACTGGTGAAGCGATAGAGGTCGACCGCCTCGCCCTCGACCAGCGTCGCATCCGCAATCAGTTTCGCGGCCGTCCCGGGATCGAGATCGAAACGGTATTCAAGCAGCGCGTGCAGCTTGCGCTTCTCGGCCTCGGTCGGCTCGCCGTCGAGTGAAATCACATGGATAAGAAGCGCCGCGGCCGCCAGCCGGTAGTCGCCTTCGGCAAAAGTACGAGTCTCTGACCCAGCGGGGGAAACAACGTCAGCGATGAAGTGGCGCAGTCTATCGAGCATCAATCTCTGCAATCAAAAACGGAACCTGATCGGAGGCATGCCCGATCCGAAATCTCGTCGCGCAAAGCGGGTACGGGTTTCAGGGAAAGGTCATATGTCCGGGCAAAAGTCTAGGGCACAAGATCGTCTGGTTCTATGGCCTGAAAATGAAACTCTGGCAATCTTGTGCGGGTTCCGGAGCGGCCCTCAACCCTGCCGTGCGCCCAAAAGCCGCCACGGGTGCACGGGGCCTCCGCCATAATCCGTCACGGAATCTCATAAATCACCACCCTGTCTGAAATTCCGCGCAATTCGACGGTCTTTTCCGACGGCTTCAATCCCGCCTTTTCCAGCAACTCCATGACCGCGGGCGACTTGACCACTGGTCCGGTGGCGTTGATTGCCCGCTCCGTGACCTGCCCCTGTACCCGCGCCGCAATGTTCACGGTCTGGCCGAAATAATCCTGCCGGTCGTTCAGCATCACCGCGAGACAGGCGCCTTCATGGATGCCGATCTTGACCAGCAGGTCCTTTGTTCCGCGCTGGTCATTGAGGGCGTCCATCGCCTCGCGCATCCGCAGACCCGCGGCGATTGCCTGCTCGGGACGAACGAACGTCGCCATCACCGCATCGCCGATGGTCTTCACCACCGCACCTGCCTCGGATGCGATAATCTCCAGCAACGCGCGAAAGTGCGCGCGGACCAGATCAAACGCAGCGAGGTCGCCGACGCGCTCATAGAGCGCCGTCGAACCCTTGAGGTCGGTGAACAGAAACGTCAGAGACGTGATCTTGAGACGCTGATCGACGTTGAGGTTGTCCGCCTTGTAGACATCGCGGAAGGTCTGGTTGGCCAGAATCCGTTTCGCGGTGACGATCGGCTTGCGCTTGCCGAGCAGATCGTGAAGCGCATCGCCCGCGATCCACACCGACGGCAGCACGCGATTTTTGGATTGATTCTCCAGCGGCAGCCGCAGCGGTCCTGGACGCATCTCGATTGTATCGGTTGGGGAATGCACACCGTCGAACACCAATGACGCATTCTGTTTCTCTTTCGTCGGCTCGCCCTTGACGTCGAGAAACAGCGCGGAGTGCGTGACCGGTTCGAACACGATCACGAATTGCGCCGGTAACTGCAGCGACACCACGACTTTTTCGCCGGCCGCCAGTTCGACCGCCTCCAGCGTCGCCTCATTCACCAGACGGGAGAATGATTCCTCGTTGATATCAATTCCCGAACTCCAGAAGATCTGCCGCCAGTAATCCCAGCTCGGCAGCGTATGAGGATCGTGCGCCGCAATGCGACGGACCTTGGGGCTGACCGTGAAGGCAACTTCGACCTGATCGTCGACCGACGCCTGATACCCGGCGGCGCAAAGGCCGCAATGATAGTCTTCGGGCTTGAGCTGTTTCAGGGTGTCGTGCGCGCCGAGCACGCCGCTGCATCCGGGGCACAGCACGTTCCAGGTGAGATCGAAAATGCCCAGCCGCGAGGCATGGAGAAAACCCGAGATCACCTTCTCTTCGCCAAGCCCCGTTCTGGCCGCGAATTCGATCAGGTTGATCCGGTTGAGTTCATGGTCGGCGCCGGTTTCGATCAGTGTCTGGATCGCGTCCGCGACTTTCGGATCGGCCGTCTGTTTCAGGACTGAATACAGGGAACTGAAATCGCTCATGCCCGCAGTTTACGGCAGAACGAACGGGTATCCAAGTAATGCCTGCGATGGATCGGCCGGCGCAAAGCACCAGCCGATCACGTTTTCGCGTCAGTTCCCGTACAGATAGTTCGGCAGCCACAGCGTCATGCCGGGCCAGAGGTACATCAGAACCATGCAGACGATGACGATCAGCATGTAGGGCATCATGCCGCCGAAAATCTGGTTCAGCGTCACATGCGATGGCGCAACGCCCTTCAGATAGAAGGCCGACATCGCCACCGGCGGCGACAGGAACGCCGCCTGCAGATTGACGAACACCAGCACGCCCCACAGGATCGGATCGATGCCGAAGTGCTTCAGCATCGGCAGGAAGATCGGAACGAAGATCACGATGATCTCGGTCCATTCCAGCGGCCAGCCGAGGATGAAGATGATCGCCTGCGACAGGATCATGAACTGAACCGGCGTCAGATTCAGCGACAGCACCCAGCTCTCCAGCAGCGCCTGACCGCCGAGGATCGCAAACACCGCCGAGAACAGCGCGGAGCCGACGAACAGCCAGCACACCATCGACGTGGTTTTCGCCGTCAGGAACACGGCTTCCTTGGTGCGCTTCCAATCGAGCGTGCGCGCCTGGAATGCGAGCAGGAATGCGCCCGCCGCCCCGACTGCCGCGGATTCCGTCGCCGTTGTGATGCCGAGCAGGATCACCGCGAGCACCACTGCGGTCAGAAGGCCGAGCGGCATCACCGACGAGATCAAGAGCCGCAAAACCTCGAACTGCTCCGCGCCCATGGTCCAGTAATAGTAGAGCAGGATCAGCCCGAAGATTCCGCAGGTGAACGCGAAGTAGGTGTAGAACGCCTGCGGTGGTCCGGCTGCCGACGGTGCTGCCGTGCCCTGGCCGCGCAACTCGGCGCTGCCCATCTCCTGCAAGGTTTCCGGCTCGCCTTTTCGCTCATCCGAAGACGGGCCGCCGAGCTCCTGCAGTTTTTCTTCCGCAGGCTCTGCCGTGGAGGACTGCGATGGCGCACCAAGCTGCTGACTGATGGCGGCCGATGGCGCAGGCGCATCGGGCTGCTGATGGATGACGACGTACCACCAGGCGGCCCAGAGCGTTGCCGCCGTGAGCACCAGCGGCACCAGCACGTAGCCGAGATTCCGCAGCAGCATCGTGTAGCTGACGCGCACGCCGTCCGCGGTGATGGCCATCGCCCTTGCGGGAGAAACGGCAGCGGTCAGCAGGGCCGGCAGCATCTTGTGCGAGTAGGATTTCTGCAGCTCGCTGATCCAGGGCCGCACCGGCACGCGCGTCTCGCTCTCCGGCAGCTTCGGCGCGATCCTCGGATTCAGGAGCGCCCAGCCGATGATGTAGACGAGATACAGGAACGCCAGGAAGAAGCCGGGAAACATCGCGGCTGCATAGAGCTTCACCACCGACTGGCCGGCCACCGCCGCATAGACGATGATCATGACGGAGGGCGGGATCAGGATGCCGAGCGTGCCGCCGGCGGTGATGACGCCGGCTGCAAGCTTGACGTCGTAACCGGCCTTCAGCATCGGATTGAAGGCGATGACGCCCATCAGCACCACAACCGCTCCGACCAGACCCGAGGCGATACCCCAGAACGTGCAGACGATCAGCGTCGCCACCGCCAGCGATGCGGGGACGCGGCGGAACGCCAGCTGGATCGAGTAGAACATCTTGTCCACCAGCGCGCCGCGTTCCATCACGTAACCCATGAGGACGAACAGCGGGATGGAGATCAGGACGTCGTTGGTCATCGCGCCGTAGGTGCGCTGGACCATGAGATCGAAGATGTGATTGTCGGCCCACGATTCGCCCGCCCGGTGATAGGCGAACAGACCGAAGAACATGCCGAGGCCCATCAGCGTGAACGCCGTGGGGAACCCCATGATGATGACGACCACGATCAGGCCGAGCATCAGGAGACCGAGTGCGGGATCGCTCATTTCGAAAGGTCTCCGCCCATGCCGCGCTGACGCGCGCTTTCTTCAATATCCTGCGCTTTCTCGATTGCGATCCTGCGCGACTCCTCGTCGACATATTGGCTGTTGGCAAGCTGCTCGCCCACGACGTCGATTTCCGACACATCCTTCAGGCGGCTCGGCCACTCGCCGGTCCTGAGACAGATGACACAACGCATGATTTCGGCAGCGCCCTGCAGCAACAGCAACGCGCCCGCCAGCGGAATCATGAACTTGAACTGCCAGACCGGCGGACCGTCAGCGGTGACGTTGGAATGTTCGTTGATGCGCCAGGAATCGACCGCGTAGTCCCAGCCCGCATAAACCAGCGCCGCGATGCCGGGCAGGAAAAACACGATGTAAAGAATCAGGTCGAGCGACGCCTGCCGGCGCGGCGGCATCGAGCTGTAAAGAAAATCGCCGCGCACGTGGCCATTCTGCGCCAGCGTGTAGGCCCCCGCGATCATGAACAATGTGCCGTACATCATGTTCGAGGCATCGAAGATCCATGCCGTCGGCATATTGAGGATGTAGCGCTTGAAGACTTCGGCACAGACAAGAAGCATCAGACCGACGATCAGCCACGCCGCGGCCTTGCCTGTCCACGTGCTGATGCCATCGATTGTATGCAGAACGCGTTGCGCACTCATGGGCGGCCGTCACCTGTAATGAGAAGGTCGGAGCAACAGTTGAAACGATACAAAGCATCATCCGGGATTGCCATCCCGGATGATGCGCTGTTCGTGCTGATTATTGCGTCAGGTCTTCTTCTTGGCGTTCGGTCCGAAGTAATGGTTGTAAGCCATGCGCCGGTTGGTGATCGTGTCCTGCTCCCACTGGGTCGCGCGCTTGGCGAAGGCCATCTGGGACTCAACGATTTCCTTGAACAGCGGGTTTTCCGCCGACTTCTTCTCGGCGACCTGATCGAAGATCTCGAGCTGCTTCTGCAACACCGAATCCGGCGTCTTGTAGAACTTCACCTTGTCCTTGGACTGCATCTCCTCGTAGTCCTTGGAATAGCGGTCGATCGCCTTCCAGGCCATATCCTGTCCCGCCGCTTCAGCAGCGTTGTCGAGGATCGCCCTGATCTTTGCCGGCAGCGCGTTGTACTTGTCCTTGTTGAACATGATTTCGAACTGTTCGGCGTTCTGGTGATAGCTCTGCAACATGCAGACCTTGGACACGT
Organism: Afipia birgiae 34632; assembly: GCF_000308295.2. Classification (GTDB taxonomy): domain Bacteria; phylum Pseudomonadota; class Alphaproteobacteria; order Rhizobiales; family Xanthobacteraceae; genus Afipia; species Afipia birgiae. The sequence continues at coordinate 594,412 of NZ_HG326653.1, read as the reverse complement.
CCGGGAAGCCGAGCACGCGATCCGACGAGGCATTGTTGAATTCCGCCGCGTCGAGCAGGCCGCGATCCATCGCCGAGACGATTTCACCGCCAGGCAGCGCATTCACCGCAGCGCCCATGCCGGTGAACACGTCGATCGAGATGCCGACCGTGCGGAACTTGACGCCCTTCAGGTCATCGGCCTTGGTCACCGGCTTCTTGAACCAGCCGAGCGGCTGCGACGGCATCGGGCCATAAGGGAACGAGACGACGTTGGCGCCGATCGAATTATAGAGCTTTTCGAGCAGTTGCTTGCCGCCGCCGTACTTGTGCCAGGCGAGCAGCATGTTGGCGTCCATCGCGTAGCCCGGACCCGAACCCCACAGTGCCAGGGCGTTCTGCTTGCCGTAGTGATAGGCGAGCACGCCGTGGCCGCCGTCGAGCGTTCCCTTGGACACCGCTTCCAGCAACTGGAAGGCGGGGACGACCGCGCCCGCTGGCAGCACTTCGATCTTGAGATCGCCGCCGGTCATGTCGTTGACCTTCTTGGCGTAGTCGAGGGCGTATTCGTGGAAGATATCCTTGGCCGGCCATGTGCTCTGGAAGCGCATGTTGGTCGGCCCGGTCTGCGCGAGAGCCGGCGTGGCGACTGTGGCGGCTGCGCCCGCGGCGGCAACTTTCAGAAAGTTGCGGCGGCTGGAGGTCTTCTCGCTTGAAGTCTTGTCTTTGTGTCGTTTCGTCATGGCGTTCTCCCCTGCTAAGCCCGTTCTTCTTGAACCGGCCCTTTTTGATTGATGGCAAGACAAAGGCTTGCGAGGGGATTTGGCAAGAATGATCGGATGAATGCGACTCTTCGACGCGGCAGTCGACGATTCTATCTACGACTTTGGAATAAGGCCGCGTGTGGATTGTTAATGCCGCGCCGGTTTCATCGCGCCGCAACACGACTTCCACGAATGCGAATGACGCCGACGATCAGTCGCGCCGCACGATCCTGAACATCGGCGAACGGTCCGGCTGCGTCGTCACCACGCCGACCGGCGTCACCGGCTCGCGGTCGAGCAGTTCCACCTTGAAGGTGCCGATCAGCTTCGCCAGCGCCAGCGTGGCCTCGGTCAGCGCGAACTGTGCGCCGATGCAGACCCGCGGCCCGACCCCGAACGGCAGATAGGCGAAGCGATCCGGCGGCTGGTTGCCGGGCAGGAAACGGGACGGGCGGAAGGCATTGGGCTGGTCCCAAAGCTTTTCATGCCGGTGCAGCAGCCACGGCGAGATCAGCACCACATCCCTTCTGGCAATGCTCGCGCCGGCCACCGTATCGGGACCGGCGGCGGCGCGCACGATCAGGAACGCGGGCGGATAAAGCCGCATGGTCTCGTCAAGCACCGCGCGGGTGAAGGTCAGCCGGGCGACATCGAGCGCGCCGGCCGCAAGCGCGCCCTTCGCCTCCGCCGCCAGCTCGTCCTGCGTCGCCGGGTCCAGCGCCAGCAGATAAAGCGACCAGAACAGCGCTGTCGCCGTGGTCTCATGACCGGCGAGAATCATGGTCGAGACCTGATCGCCGAGCTGTTCGTCGGAAAAGGCCTCATTGGTTTCTGGATCGCGCGCGGCCACCATCAGGTCGAACAGGTCGCGCGGCGCACCACCGCTTGTCCCCAAGGCGCGGCGCTCGGTGATCAGCCCGCGCATGAATCGTGTCCATCGCCGCCTGAACATTGCGCGGGAAACATCGCTGGGGCTCGGCCAGCCCAGCGGCAGCAGCAGATCGAAGAAACGCGGCTGCGCGAGGCGGTCACCGTAGTCGTTGACAAAGCCCCGCAGCGCCGGACCGTGCCTGTCGAGCTCGAACGAAAACATGGTGCGTCCGGCGATATCGAGCGCCAGCCGCTGCATGGCTTCGCGCAGATCGACCGGCTTGCCGCATTCGTGGCGCAACGCACCGATCGCATCATCGGTCGCCGCCAGCATGTGCGGAATGAGGAGAGGAATGGCGCGCGGCGCGAAGGCCGGCGCCAGCGTGCGGCGCTGGTTTTTCCAGGCCCGGCCTTCCGCCAGCAGAAGCCCCTCGCCGAGGATCGGCCGCAGCACCCGGATGCCCGCCGGGGTGCGGGTGTAGTTCTCGTAGTTCTCAACGAGCACATGCCGGATCGCATCCGGGGTGTTGAGAATGAAGCTGCTGCGCCCGAAGAACCGTCCCTGAATGATGTCGTCTTCGTAGGCGCGCTGGCCCCAGCTTGCGATGGCATTGCTGCGGATCAGGGCGAGCCGGCCGAGCGCAGACAGGTCGTCCGGCGCGAGCGGCGGCCGCGGCGGGATCAAGGGTGCCCTGGTCAGCGGCGCGTCAAGGATTTCGGCAATGCTCATGCGTCACCTTCTGTTCGACCGATGATCCGCCTGAACTGTGGCACGTTCCGGGCGCAACCGGCCGTGAACACCTGACGAACTATCCCGCTCGTCCCCGCGAAGCGGAGACCCAGTCCTTCCGGCCTCAACAACCGGATTCCCGCTTGCGCGGGAATGAGCGGAGAGAGCGCGTTCAATTCAGATGTACTCAATTCGCCGTCGCCCCTGACGCCTTGACCACCTCGGCCCATTTCGCACGTTCGCTGGCAATGAAGGCGGTGAATTGATCCGGGGTCATCGGTGACGGCACTGCGCCGATGTCCGTGAGCTTGGTCACCGTCTCCGGCATCTGGAGAATGCGCTTCATCTCCACCGCCATTTTCTCGACAATCGGGCGCGGGGTGCCAGCCGGGGCGAACAGCCCGTGCCACGAGGTCGCGTCAAAGCCCTTCAGCGTATCGGCGATCGGCGGCACTTCGGGCGCCGTCGGAGACCGCTCGGGACTCGTAACGCCAAGTGCGCGCACCGTGCCGGCCTTGGCCTGCGGCCACGCCAGCGTGATGTTGTCGAAAGCGAGATCGATATGCCCTCCGGTCAGGTTCTGCATGATCTCGTTGGATGAGCGATACGGCACATGGGTCATTTTCGTTCCGGTCGCGATCTTGAAGAGTTCGGCCGCAAGATGGATCGAGGTTCCGACGCCGGACGATCCGTAGTTCAGCTTGTCGGGATTGGCTTTCACGTAGGCAACGAACTCGGCGACGTTTTTCACCGGCATCGAATTCTTCACCACCAGCATGTTCGGCAGCCGTGCGATCAGCGAAACCGGCTGGAAATCCTTGGCCGCATCGAAGGTCAGGTTCGAATACAGCGTCGGGTTGATGGCATGGGTGCTGACGGTGCCAAGCAGCAGCGTGTAGCCGTCGTTGGGGGCCTTGGCGACTGCAGCCGCGCCGATATTGCCGCCCGCGCCGCCGCGATTTTCAACGACGAAGGACTGGCCGAACGTCACCTGCATATGGCTGGCGAGCAGCCGCGCAAACAGGTCAGCCGTGCCGCCGGCGGTGAACGGCACAATGATGGTGACGTTGCGCGACGGCCAGGTGTCCTGCGCGTGGCCGGGCGAGGCATTCTGAAAGACAAGGCAAAGCACCGCGAGCGCGGCGGCAACAAAACGCATGACCACTCTCCCTGGGTGCGCGCTCATGACGCCGACTGACAACGGCTGCCTGACCGCGCTTGTTTTTAGTGCCTCCATTTCGACACAGGCGGACAACAAGCGCAATGGCGCTGGAACGCGGCGAACACTCGCCGAGCGCAGGCAGCCGGATTTCACGAGAATTGCGGGTTAAGTCTCGACGTGCTGATTGCAACTGGCCGGCCCGAAGACGGGGTCAATTGACGGCGGCATGCCCTTTTCGAGACTGGCGTTCACTAACCCCTAAATAATCTTGCATATGGTTGCTCCCGACCGCGGGATACCGGTATCGGGCAATTTGGAATGAACAAGGTCGCCGCGCTAATATCAGTCGGCTTCGGTGCGGGGTTCTTCGCGCTGCAAACAATGTTTCCGTACAGCACTTTGTTGGATATTTTACTATTCGACTCAATAGGTTCACTTCTAGCCGCTGATAGATCAAAAGCGCGCGCGGCGGTATCCAAGCTTTTGATCAATCCTGCTTCGGCCGAATTTGATGCGCTCCGAACAGTGGAAGTTGATAAGGCCAAGTATGTTTGCGGCAAGGTCAACGGCAAAGACAAATCCGGCAGCTACGCAGGTTACCGCGAGTTCGTTTATGACCTCCGGAACGATTATGCGCGTATCGATGACGACGGAACGATTTCCAAGAGCCACGCTGCATTCAGGCCATGCCCGGTAATCGAGGAAGAAGACAAAACGTCTCCCCAAGCCCTGGAGATGGCCAAAAAACTTTTGAAATCTGTTCCTCAAAAGGACCCATCGGACTTATTGAAGAGCGATCTCTTGAAGAACGTCCCGAGCGCACAATCACCGGATGCGCTCAAATCTGGAACTCAGGACTCGAAGAGAGTCGCGCCCCAGGCCGGTCAAATGGCCGCCGCTCGAACTGGTGCGCAAAAATCATCCTTCACTGCAACTTTGGGAAATGAAGGCGAGTGGCGAAGCGATCGACCGCCTTCAGCATGGCCGAAATTTCCCTCGGGCGATCCTCTGAATGAGGCACCTCTCACACGCTCCAATAGCGAAGCGATTTCCTATGCCACGGATGTTGATGAGCGCTGGACAGCTTACAAGGCCGGGCGGACCAAAACACCTCCCGCTGCCAGCGAGATAACAGACGCGCTTCGGGCATTATTGGCCATAGCGCCTGAAAGCCCAGAGTTTCCGAGAGCGTGGGAATTATTCATTCGTTTGCGAAAAGCTGATCGCGAGGCAAACACCAACAGACCGCGCTAGGTCACACGCTATGATGCGCTTGGCTCAAGCTGATCATGGATTTGATAGGATTCGAACCAACGAACCTCAAGGTTCCTGAATTTAATCAGTTCAAAAACCGTTCCATCATCGAATTTAGCCAGCACGCAAGTTCTGCCGTGCTAGGCTATCCCAAACAACGAGCACAGGCGAACATGAAAAAACCACTCACACTCCCCGACGAAGAGCCGCGCAAGATCCAACGGGCAGACGTTCCGCCTGCTGAGGGCTTTACGCTCGTGGTCGATGGCCACTTCAAAACCCAGTACAACGACGAGGCGTCCGCCAAGACTGCGGCAGCCGAACTGCTGACCAAGTATAAAATGCTGCAGATCGAAATCTATGATGCAGCGAAAAGAGAGCGGACGAGATTCTCGTAAGCGCTTGGCACGCCTTCAGCAGCCCCGGCAGATGTTCTTCAGCCGGAGCGACAGCGCTTCATCGTCCTGCTTCATTTGCTCGATCGGATCCACTGTCCTTGGCTTCGCGGCAGTTTCTGCTTTCTTTGCCGCGAGCGCCTTGGCCTGACGATCATAGCAGGCTTCCCGATCCGGCTTTGAATCGATGAAGCGACATTGCTCGACCTTCGCAGAACTCTGCGTCGCTCCTAGCAATGCGGCCACCATGACTGAGATTTGGAGAAACTTCATCAAAAAACCCGCTGGGTGATGTTTCGGAAAGGTTGCTTCTGCGATCGGCGTCACGATCAGCCGATCAGCCAAACGCCCTTGTGAATATCGAATCGCACAAGGCCCTCATCGCGCATCTTCAGAAGGAGCGACTGGCAATCCTCCTGATTTTTGATGTTCACGCGCTTCATCACGTCGAAAATCTTCAGCGGCTTTTCGCGAAGGGCGGCCAGAATCTTTTCTCTATCGGTCATTGTTGTTTCCTTGCGCGTGGTTGCTGCGGCATGTGCCAAATTTCGTGAGAAGCTGCATCTCAACGTTCAAATTGGGGATAGGTTGAGGCAAGCCACTTGTTCGCAAACCGGCGTGTCACCGGCGCGCCGGAACAAAGCCGCTGAAGTGTTCATCAACCTGTCTGTGTGGTGTTCGATGTCCCGGATCCCGTCATGTCGCGCCCAGCCGTGCTGAGAAGAGTGGTGCCGCCTATAGGATTCGAACCTACGACCCCCTCATTACGAATGAGGTGCTCTACCAGCTGAGCTAAGGCGGCGAAAACGCGAGATCGGTATCCGCACCTGATACTGGCCAGAGCCCCGCTTTGCAACATCGGCTGCGTCCGCGAGGCGCTTTTCTGACCCGACGATCAGGTTTGGCGCCGAAGATGCCTGCTAGTTCCTAATCAACTGACAAGACGGGACAAAAAGCCCTTCCAGCCGCCGGGTTGCGCCGGTTCCGGCCGGACCGGATCGTCGAACTCCTCCTCCACGATCTCGTCGGCGACGCCCGGGTCGTCCGGCGCCCGGACGATGGGGATCACGGCCGGAATTCGCGACGAATCCGCTTTCTCGATATCCCGCCGCGGACGAAACACCGGGGGCGGGACGTTGACGGTCACCGGCGCAGCTGCGGGCGGGACGGGATCCGGAGTGGGAGCCGACGGCGGGGGCGACGCGGCGACAGGAGCCGGTACAGGCTCGTTGTCCTGCGACGTCACGGGTGGGAGTGGCAATGTCGTCACCGGGCTCGCCTCCAAAGGCGGCGGCAGCGCAGGCTCGTCTGCGATCTCGGCCTCAAGCACCGGCGCTTTCTCGGAAGGGAGAGCCGCAACCGGCGTAAGCCACTGAAACGCGTCGAGACGCCCGGTCACCGGCGACACCGGCCGCCAGCGCTCCGAAACGTAGCCGTCGGCGGTCCACGCCGGATCCAGCCCGGCGCGAACTGCGCGCAGCATCCAGCTTCGTGCGTTGCCGCCGTCGCCGTGCTCGGCGCGTTCCAGTTCGGCCATCAGAATGGCGACCCGCTGGGTCGGCGCGTCGGTGAACGGCGCCAGCGCCTCGCGGGCGCGGGCAAATTCTCCGGCATCGATGGCGGCACGCGCCACCGCGAGCGCGCCTTCGATATGTCCGGGCACCTTGGCTGCGAGTTTTTCAACGCGGTTCAGCCGGTTCAGCGCGGAATCGCCGAGGCGCACATGCGCATAGGCATCCGCAAGATCGGGATGCGGCTGAGCGATCCATGCGGCTTCGATCACCTGCATGGCGCGGCGGGTCTGGTTGCTCTCGCTGAGAAACTTGGCGGCGAGTGTCGCGGCGGGCACCAGCGTCGGTGCAAGCTTCACGGCCTCCGTCACGCTGGCGCGCGACTTGTCGCGGTCGGTGGTTTCAAGATCGAGGGCGCGCGCCGTGAGCAACACGCCGCGCTGGCGCTTGTAGGGCGCGGGATCGATCAATCCGGCAGCCAGATTGTTTTCCAGGATCGTCAACGCGCCGTCCCAGTCGCCCTTGCTGCACCGAAAGCCCAGCACCGCATGCGACGCCCA
>NZ_HG326653.1:583907-587171 GCF_000308295.2 Afipia birgiae 34632 | reverse complement strand
AAAGCCCAGCACCGCATGCGAGCCCAGCGGAGGCCGGTGCGGACTTCAAGGCTCTTCGGCCAGCGCGACCGCCGCGTAAGCATCGTCGCGGCGCTGCGCCTCAACGAACAATCCGCGCAAACCGAGCAGCCGGGTGTCCTTGCGTTCCGCCATGGCATGAAACGCGCGTTGCGCGCCCTCGCGGTCGCCGTCGAGCTGCGCGGACTGCGCATGCAGCAGCATGGCCAGCGGGTCCTGCTGCGCCAGACGTTTGGCGACATCGGCGTGGCGGCGCGCGGCGAAATGGTCGCCAGTGCCGATCGCAAGCAGGCCTTGCGTGATGGCGTGCCGCCCCTTCGCCTGACGGCGCTCGCGTCGAAGTCTGCGGAGACGTTCGGGAGCGCGCAGGAAACTGCGGATGACGGCCCAGACCAGCATCGCGGCGAAGACAATCACCAGCAACGCCAGCACCAGCACCGGCAGCGAGGTGTCGATGCGCCACACGCTCCAGGACAAGGTGACATCGCCGGTCTGATCGGCAATCACGGCGGCCCCGAGCGCGACGACACCGACCAGAAAAAGAAACAGGACGATCCGGATCATGAAATTTCCTATCGCGCCGGTTTCGAAAGCGCGGCCATCGTATCCGACGCGAATTGCCGGGACGCCGCCAGGGCGGCTTCGCGCGCATCCGCCTTCGCGATCCATGCCTGGGCGGCAGCGCGATCCGGTGCTGGGAGCTGACCAAGCTCGCGCTTCGCCTCGGCGACATCGTCGCGCTGCGCGGCGGCCGTAACGCGAGCAAGAATAGCGGCGTTGCCGCTGGCTGCGGCATCGGTGCGCTGAATGCGCACGAGTTTCGCGGCACTTTGCTGCAGACGTTCCACGATGCCGGATGGCGCGGCCGCGGTTTCCGTCTTCGGCGCAAGCTTCGGCAACAATGTCAGCAGTTCGCGGCTCAGCGTGCCTGCATTGGGGACACCGGTTGCCGCGAAGGCATCGAGCGGCTTGAGCACCTCGGTCTCGCCGTTGGCGGATCGTGCCGCCGCTAGCGCGGCAGCATACGGCTCACCCTGACGCACGGCGGAATCAAGCGCCGTTGCCGCGGCCATGCGGCGCACATTCGGATCTTCCAGAGGAGCCGGCGGCGCGGGCGGCGGTGCAGCAGCCGCAGCGCTGAGAGCCGCAGTCGCGCGCTCGATTTTGCCGAGACGTTCTTCGAGCGCCGAAGTATCGCCTGCAGGGGCCGACTGCGACATCACCGGTTGCGGCGGCGCCGATTTGATCTCGTTGAGCGCGGCCACAACCTTCTCGCCCTGTCCGCGTGCGGCGGCCACATCGTTGCGGAGCGAGGTGAGTGATTTTTCAACCGCATCGAGCCGGGTCACGATTGCAGGATCGGCAACCGGCCGAGGCGCGGCAACGGGCTTCGCCGCTTCGGTTTCGATTTTTGCAATCCGCACGCCGAGCGCATCAAAGTCGCTCTTGCCTACAACATCCACCGCCGCAGGCTGCGCCGGCACACCGGGCCAGCCTGCGAGTTTCGCTGCCCCCAGAACCAGCGCTGCAGCCACAGCGCCTGTCAGCGCTGAGACAAATACCGATGACGCTCGCGAAAGCGGGGGCGATGATGCCAGAGATGGCTCCGGATGATCTGAAGCCGATGCCTCAGACTCCGTTGCGCCGGACGCAGCACCTTCGGATGCGGGTGTACTGTCGGACACCTCGGATGCCGTCAGTTCGATGGTCGGCGGGGGCCGCTTGGCGGTATCGCTACTCTGCGAAGTACCAGCCTTGTCTTGCTTCTCGTCGTCCATCGGGAACTCACTCCTGTCGCACCGGGGCGAACTCTAGCAGATTCTGCGACGGCCGCTCACGCCCTAACGCTCTGATTATGACTCACGTGTTAACCGGACGACGCTTTGACCGTCCTGTCCACCACGTCGAGTATGGCATTCTCGTCCGGCGTGCGCGCCGCCGCCACCTGCATCGCCCCGGCCTCGCGCAGAACGCCTGCCACAGTCTCGGAGATGCAGCATTGCGGCAAAGCCAAGGCAGAAATCTCGACGCCGTCCGCCCGCGCCGCATTGAGATAGGCCCGTGCGCTGCGGCGGGAATAATGCAGCACCGCCTCGATGCTCCCGGCGCGAAACGCATCGCTGACGGCATTGGAAAAACCCGCGACCGGAATCATCCGGTACGCCGTGCGCGTCGCTACCGTGAAGCCGCGTGCGCCCAGGTCTCCGCCGAGATCCCGCGCAAGATCGGCGCCCGCGAGATAGCACAGCGTCGCTTTCTTCTTCAGTTTGCCCGAGGCTGCGCTTTCGATCACCCGGTCGCGCAATGATACGGCATCGCCGTCCGCAACCGTGATGTTGGTAAAGCCTGCGTCACGCGCAACCTGCGCGGTATGTCCGCCGACCGCGAAGACCGGCAGGAGGATGAGCCGCGGGAGGCTCGGATGGTGTTCGATGGCCCGGACTGCATTGGCGCTGCTCAGCACGACCGCATCAAAGGCGATCTCGCCGTCGTCATCGAACGCCGATGCCTCAAATCGCAGCATCGGCGACAACAGCACGCCATAGCCCCTCGCCCGCAGGGCCGCGGCTGTTTTCTCATTATCGGGCGCCGGGCGCGTCACAAGAATAGCCATTTATGAAGCTCCACGCATCTCAAGCAAGGATAGCCCGCCTGACGATTTCACGTTATGAACCCCTTCAATGACGGCCGATTGGCAAGTGACGCTCTGGCCCCGCCGGGTCAAGGGAAACGCCGGATTGGCGACGAACGCAAGGACTGAAATTGGCAAGCAAGCCGACGCTGGTATTGGGGATCGAGACCACCTGCGACGAAACCGCCGCCGCCGTGGTCGAGCGGCTGCGCGACGGGTCGGGGCGGATTCTGTCCAACATCGTGCGCTCGCAGATTGACGAGCATGCGCCGTTCGGCGGCGTCGTGCCCGAGATCGCTGCGCGCGCCCATGTCGACATGCTCGACGGGATTGTCCGCGCCGCGATGAAAGAAGCCGGCGTCGGATTCGGCGACCTCAGCGGCGTCGCCGCGGCGGCCGGTCCCGGACTGATCGGCGGCGTCATCGTCGGTCTCACCACGGCGAAAGCCATCGCGCTGGTGCACGACACGCCGCTGATCGCGGTCAATCATCTGGAGGCGCATGCGCTGACGCCGCGCCTTACCGTCGCGTTGGCATTTTCCTTACTCGCCTGTTCCTCGCGTCCGGCGCCACACCCAGATCGTCGCGTGCTCGGCGTACGGAAATATGTCCGG
>NZ_HG326653.1:387900-582387 GCF_000308295.2 Afipia birgiae 34632 | reverse complement strand
ACCTTACTTGCCTGTTCCTCGCGTCCGGCGGCCGACACCCACGATACGTCGCGGTGCTCGGCGGTCGGAAAAGTAGTAGTCCGGCTCGGCACCACGCTCGACGATGCGATGGGCGAGGCGTTCGACAAGGTCGCGAAAATGCTGGATCTGCCCTATCCGGGCGGGCCGCAGGTCGAGCGCGCGGCGGCGCATGGCAATCCCGAGCGCTTCGTGTTTCCGCGTCCGATGGTCGGGCGGCCCGATGCGAACTTCTCGCTGTCCGGCCTGAAGACGGCGGTGCGCAACGAAGTCACCCGCCTGATGCCGCTTGAGCCGCAGGACGTCTCCGATCTCTGTGCCGGATTTCAGGCCGCCGTGCTTGAACTGACCGCGGACCGGATCCACGTCGGGCTGCGGCTGTTTCAGGAACAGTTCGGCCCGCCGCGCGCGCTGGTCGCGGCGGGCGGCGTCGCCTCCAATCTCGCGATTCGCGGCGCATTGCAGGATATCGCGGGACGCGCGCAGACCATGCTGATCATTCCGCCGCCTGCGCTGTGCACCGACAATGGCGCGATGATCGCGTGGGCCGGCGCGGAACGGCTCGCGCTGAAGATGCTCGACGATATGGAGACCGCGCCGCGCGCACGCTGGCGGCTCGATGAAACCGCTTCGACGCCTTCAAAGTTCGCCAATACGCGTGCGAGACACTAAGGCATGATCCTGAAAAGTGGACACCGGTTTTCGGATAAGATCATGCCTTCAATAGTGAAGACTCCATGATCGCGCATCAGACCATTTCCGTTGTCGGCGCGGGCGCATGGGGCACGGCCCTTGCCAATGCCGCGGCGCGCGCAGGGCGGGATGTCGTTCTCTATGCGCGTGACAGCGCCGTGGCCGAAAAGATTTCACAGACGCGCGAAAATCCGAAACTGCCCGGCATCCAGCTTGCGAAGGCAGTCTCCGTCACCAGTGACCTCGCCCGGGCCGGTCAGGCCAATGCGGTGCTGCTGGTGACCCCTGCGCAAAGCCTGCGGCAGGCGGCGACCGCGCTTGCGCCGCATCTTGCGGCCGGAACGCCGGTCATCGTCTGCGCCAAGGGCATCGAGCGCGGCACGCATCAGTTCATGACGCAGATCGTCACGGAGGTTGCACCGGACGCGGCGCCCGCGATTCTTTCGGGACCGAGTTTCGACGTCGATGTTGCGCGCGGACTGCCGACCGCCGTCACGCTCGCGACAACCGATGAGGCGCTCGCAAAAGCGCTGGTGCAGGCGCTCGGCTCGGCGACGTTCCGTCCCTATCATTCGACAGACGTGCGCGGCGTCGAGATCGGCGGCGCGGCCAAGAACGTGCTGGCGATTGCGGCCGGCATCGTCGCAGGCCGAAAGCTCGGCGCGTCGGCGCTGGCGGCGCTGACCACGCGCGGCTTCGCGGAGCTGATGCGTCTGGGTCTCGCCTGCGGCGCGAAGAGCGAGACTATCGCCGGACTGTCGGGGCTCGGCGATCTGCTGCTGTCCTGTTCGAGTCCGCAGTCGCGCAATTTTTCCCACGGCATTGCGCTGGGGAAAGGCGAAGCGCCGGCGCGCGGCAAACTCGTCGAAGGCGAATTCACCGCGCCGGTGCTGATTGAACTCGCCGCTGAAAAGAATATTGAAATGCCGGTGGCCAATGCGGTAGCGGCGATTCTTAGCGGCGCATTGACCATCGATGAGGCGATCGAGACGCTGCTGACGCGGCCGTTCCGGGCCGAAGGATAAAGGAAACGCAATGGCGTACTGGCTTGTAAAATCAGAACCCTCCACCTGGTCGTGGGATCAGCAGGTCGCGAAAGGCGCCAAGGGTGAAGCCTGGACCGGCGTGCGCAATCACACCGCAAAAGCCAACATGATGAAGATGAAAAAAGGCGACCGCGCCTTCTACTATCATTCCAATGAAGGCAAGGAGATCGTCGGCATCGTCGAGATTATCCGCGAGCACTATCCCGATCCCACCGACAAAACCGGCAAGTTCGTCTGCGTTGACATCAAGGCCGACAAGCCGCTGAAGACGCCGGTCACGCTTGAGACGATCAAGGCCGAAGCCAAGCTCGCCGAGATGGATCTGGTGAAATACTCGCGATTATCCGTGCAGTCCGTTACGGCGGATGCATGGAAGCTGGTCTGCAAGATGGGCGGAGTTTGAACACGCTCGTCATCGCCGACAAGGACGCGTTCATCCGCGCCAACACGCGGCTGCGCGCGGTGCCGCTGACACCGGAGATTTCGCTGTTCGTGGCCGACGAAGCCGTGCCGCTTTGGCACAAGACCGAGGAAGAAATCGGCGAAGCCGGATTGCCGCCGCCGTTCTGGGCCTTTGCCTGGGCCGGCGGTCAGGCGCTGGCACGTCATGTTCTCGACAATGCAGCTTTGGTCCGCGGCAAGACGGTGCTCGATCTTGCCAGCGGATCAGGCCTTGTCGGCATCGCCGCCATGAAGGCCGGCGCAGCATCTGTGACCGTCGCGGATATCGATGCGTTTGCCTGCGCCGCCGCGGCGCTGAACGCAGCGCAGAACGGTGTTGCGCTGACGACATGCGGGAACGATCTGCTCGCGGGCGGCGATCCCGGCCGCTGGGATGTCATCCTGGCCGGCGATATTTTCTATGAGCGCGACACCGCGCAACGGGCGTTCGATTTTCTTCAGGACCACGCCGCACACGGCGGCACCGTCCTGATCGGCGATCCCGGCCGCAGCTATTTGCCCCGCGACAAACTGCGCCGGATCGCCGACTACAGCGTGCCGGTCACCCGCGATCTCGAGGACGCAGAAATCAAGCAAACCGCCGTGTGGGGCCTGCTTCCGCTCACATAAATGACACATCAAACCCGGTTTGAAGGACCACGGGGCGTCAGGGTCCGACAAAAGTCCTAGTTGCCGTGGCTTGTCGCTGTTGTATGCAAAAGCGCATAATATAAAAAACAAGAAAGAGCCCGCGCGCATGTTGCGCCGCGGACGGCCTGCGTGAAGGGAGTGAGGAAGTCATGTCCGAGAAAATTTACGACGTATCTGCGGAATGGGCGAAGCGTGCCTTCATCGACGACGCCAAGTACCGCGATATGTATGCGCGCTCCGTGAAAGACCCCAACGGTTTCTGGGCTGATGAAGCCTCGAAGCGCCTCGGCTGGATCAAGCCCTTCACCAAGGTCGAGAACGTCTCGTTCGAGCCCGGCAATATCTCGATCAAGTGGTTCGAGGACGGCGTGCTGAACGCCGCATGGAATTGCATCGACCGCCATCTCGACAAGCGCGGCGACCAGACCGCCATCATCTGGGAAGGCGACGATCCGTCCGAATCGAAAAAGATCACCTATCGCGAGCTGCATGACGAAGTCTGCAAGATGGCGAACATCCTGCGGCTGCGGAATGTCGAAAAGGGCGACCGCGTCACCATCTATCTGCCGATGATTCCGGAAGCGGCCTACGCCATGCTGGCCTGCGCGCGCATCGGCGCTATTCATTCCGTGGTGTTTGGCGGCTTCTCGCCGGATTCGCTCGCGCAGCGCATCACCGACTGCAAATCCAAGGTCATCATCACCGCCGACGAGGGCCTGCGCGGCGGCAAGAAGATCCCGCTGAAAGCCAACGTGGATGCGGCGATCGCCAAGATCGGCGGCGGCGTCGACTGGGTCGTTGTCGTGAAACGCACCGGCGGCGCGATCGACATGGACCCGGTGCGCGACGTCTGGCACCACGAAGCAGCGGCCATGGTCGATACTGATTGCCCGGTGGAGCCGATGAACGCGGAAGATCCGCTGTTCATTCTCTACACATCGGGTTCGACCGGCCAGCCCAAGGGCGTGCTGCACACCACCGGCGGCTATCTCGCCTTCGCCTCGATGACGCATCAATACGTGTTCGATTATCACGAGGGTGACATCTACTGGTGCACCGCCGACGTCGGCTGGGTCACCGGCCACAGCTACATTCTGTACGGGCCGCTCGCCAACGGCGCGACCACGCTGATGTTCGAAGGCGTGCCTAACTATCCGGACAATTCGCGGTTCTGGAACGTCGTCGACAAGCACAAGGTCAACATCTTCTACACTGCACCCACCGCGATCCGTGCGCTGATGCAGTCCGGCGACGATCCGGTGAAGAAGACGTCGCGTGCGTCGCTTCGCCTGCTCGGCTCGGTCGGCGAGCCGATCAATCCCGAAGCGTGGGAATGGTACCATCGCGTGGTCGGCGACGGCCGCTGCCCGATCGTCGATACCTGGTGGCAGACCGAGACCGGCGGCATTCTGATTACGCCGCTGCCCGGCGCGATTGCACAGAAGCCGGGTTCGGCCACCAAGCCGTTCTTCGGCGTGGTGCCGGAAATCGTCGATGCCGACGGCAAGGTTCTCGATGGCGAGGCGCAGGGCAATCTCTGCATCGCCAAGTCATGGCCCGGCCAGATGCGCACGGTTTATGGCGACCATCCGCGTTTCGAGCAAACCTACTTCTCGACCTACAAGGGCAAGTACTTCACCGGCGACGGCTGCCGCCGCGACGCCGACGGCTATTACTGGATCACCGGCCGCGTCGACGACGTGATCAACGTGTCCGGTCACCGCATGGGCACGGCGGAAGTCGAAAGCTCACTGGTGGCGCATGATGCGGTGTCGGAAGCGGCCGTGGTTGGTTACCCGCACGACATCAAGGGTCAGGGCATCTACGCTTACGTGACGCTGATGAAGGGCGTCGAGCCGACCGAGACGCTGCGCAAGGAACTGGTCGCGTGGGTGCGCAAGGACATCGGCCCGATCGCATCGCCTGACCTGATCCAGTTCGCGCCGGGCCTGCCGAAAACGCGCTCGGGCAAGATCATGCGCCGCATCCTGCGCAAGATCGCGGAAGACGAATCCGGCGCGCTCGGCGATACTTCGACGCTGGCCGATCCAATGGTCGTCGACGATCTGGTGCACAACCGGCAGAACAAGAAGAGCGCCTGAGGTATTCGGACTGCGGGTTGCTGCTTGGGGGTATCCATGCGAGCGGGCTTCACTGGTCTAATGGTTGCGATCCTGATCGCCATGCTTGGCATGGCGATCGGATTGAGCAAATCCGAGGCGGCAAATCTCGATGAGGCATGCGGCGGTGCCGCCAATATCACATGCAATTCGGCCCTTTGGTGCCAAAGGGTCGCTGGACACTGCAAGGTCGCCGACGCTGCGGGTCAGTGCGACAAAGCGCCCACCTTCTGTATGCGGGTCTCCCGGCCGGTGTGCGGCTGCAACGGCAAGACCTACGCTAATGACTGCGAGCGTCAAAGGGTCAAGGTGCAGCTCGACCATGTCGGCGCATGTCCGAAAGAGCCGAAGGCAAAAGAACCGAAAGCCGGCAAGAAATAACGCGGCTCTACGGAGATCATCTGGCGTTTGTGAACATTTTTTGACCGGCCAGATCTCACTGCCACCACACGCCGGCTGTGATAAATTCCAGGTCCACGGCGGACGGAGAAGCCAGCATGGACCGGGCGCTTCAACACTTTCGAATACAACACCGAATTGCATCATGTGTATCTGCCGGAGCGCGATACATGGGAGCTGCGCGCACCACTGCCCACCACGCGCTCCGGCCATGGACTCGTGGTGTACCGCGACCGGTTGTTCGCGATGGGCGGCGAGTCCGGTGTGATCCGCAACGGACAGATCACGCAAGGCAAGGTGTTCGGCCAGATGGAAAGCTACGATCCCGCATCGGACCGCTGGCAAAGCCACGCGCCGATGCCGACGCCGCGTCATGCCGTGGGGGCGGTAACCATCGGCGACTGGATCTATGTCGCCGGCGGCGGCGCCGTGACCGGCGGCGCGGTGCAGTCGGCCGTGCATGAGGCGTTCACGCTCGGATGATCGTGGAATCTCATACCTTCCCGGCCCTCACGGAAATGTCAGCCGCCCCGGGGCCGTTTGGCCGGGTGTGTTGTTTTCCGGGCATTTACTTTGACACCGGAATTTTCTTTCTAAGGCGCAGGTAATCGGCCTTTTGCATCCAAAGATAAGGGGCTGTTGAAGCCTCTGCTGCAAGCTGGCGAGGACACAGCCATAGGACGATCAGTTCTGCGGCCGTGTGCTCCGCGATGAACGAAAGAGACGGGAGACAATGATGCTTCGTAAATTGACGATGGCGCTGTCGGTCACAATGGCGATTGGATTTTCCGGCACGGCAGCACTGGCGGCGCCGTCCGAGGTCGCTTCTCCCAACGGCTATGCGCCGGGCACCATCGTGGTGAAGACCAGTGAGCGCAAACTGTATCTGGTGCTCGGCGAAGGACGCGCATTGCGCTATCCGGTCGGCGTCGGCAAGGCCGGCAAGCAATGGTCCGGCGCCACCCGCATCGACGGCAAGTACCGCCACCCAGCATGGTCGCCGCCCGCGGAGGTGAAGCGCGACAATCCGAACATTCCCAATGTCATTCCCGGCGGCGCGCCGTCCAATCCGATGGGCGTCGCCGCCATGACGCTCGAAGGCGGCGAGTACGCCATTCACGGCACCAATCGTCCCAACTCCGTCGGCGGCTATGTCTCCTACGGCTGCGTGCGGATGTACAATCAGGACATCAGCGATCTGTTCAATCGCGTCGAGGTCGGCACCCCAGTGATCGTCACCTCGCGCTGATCTCTCGACCCGTGATGAATGCAGAAAGCCGCGCCACGCCGCGGCTTTCTTGATTCCGGCTTCATCGCATCGCGGCCGTGCACCAGCCGCCGCGCTTGCCGCCCTGATAGGGCCTCGCGTGACCCGATGTGAGCAACGCCGATGAAATGCTCGGCGTTCGCCGCGTAGCAGCGTCTGCGACCACCCGGCCGTTGTATTTGTCGGGACCGATATTGAAGATCGCGACATCGCCGTCCGCAAGCAGCGCACGCAGCATCTCGCCTGCCGCTTCCGCCATCCGGAATTCGTCGGCGCATGCGCCCTTTATCTCCGGCGCGTCGACACCGCGCAGCCTTACCCGCGTCGTCATCTCCAGCCCCGGCCACAGATGCACCCGCGCCTCGAACGTGTCGCCATCCACCACGCGGACAACTTCGACGGAATGGCACACGCCCGGGTTGCCGTCGCGGCTCCAATTCATCTGAGCGACGGGAGACCGCGGATCCGGCGATGATGGGATAGACATCGCGGCGGACGCCGCGTTCCACGGCAAACGATCCTGTGCCGGGATCGCGGTTCCTGCCGCAACGCCGGCGCCGAAAATCAGGCCAAGCATCCACCCCGGCGAGCCAGGCGCCGGTGACCGGGATGCACGGTGGAAAGGCCGATCTAGGAACATATGCCTAGAATAGGACCAAAACTAGCTCAGCGGCAAGAGCGATCCGGTTCGTCCGTAGTCGTACGTAAAACTAGAAGTCGGAACACAGCCCCTTGTGTTCCCAGTCCCCGTACCGGGTTGGTTCCAGCCCCTTGGGACCCTGAACCTCATTTGCACGATGGCTGTTTTCCTGCGCGGCCTTCGATCGCCGCTCTTCGGCTTCAGCGAGCGCCCGCTGGGCCTGCGGCGACAGCGGCTTGCGAACGGCGCTCAGATCGGCATCGACAGGATTGGAGCGAGACGGGTCATCATTCATGGCTGACACTCCCGGGTGGTCAGAGCCGAAATTCAAATCTAGATAGACCGGGCCCACGATCAAGGCCCGTGGCACACGCCGTATCACGTCGGCGCACAGTTTGTATGTGAAGCGGCTTACATTCCCCGAGATGTTTTAGACAAGACGATTCAGACACGACGCAATTCTTACATTTGGCATATTCCCATGTCACGTAGTCACCTCATTGCGACGTCCGTCGCGCCTGTCCCGCCAGCGAATGTTTTTTGCCGCATGAAGCCTTCAAGATTTGTCCCGCCCACCGAGGTCCCCGGCCTCGCAGCGCGCAGGATCGCGGCCGATATTCTTGACGGCGTGCTGCACAAGCACCGCATGCTCGACGATCAGCTCGACGGCGTTGGCGCTCATCCGGGATTGAAGACGCTTGCGGATCGCGATCGCGCGCTGATGCGCCGGCTGGTCGCAACGATTCTGCGGCGGCTGGGCACGCTCGGCCATGTGCTGTCGCGGCTGCTCGACCGCGGAATTCCGAACGACGCGCCGCGCGCGCAAAGCGCGCTGCTGATCGGCGCCGCCCAGATTTTGTGGATGGATGTTCCCGATCACGCCGCGGTCGATCTGTCGGTGCGCCTTGTGCAGGCGGATCGCCGGGCCGCGAAATACGCAGGCCTCGTCAACGCCGTGCTGCGGCGCTGCGCGCGCGAAGGCCAGCCGCTGATCGACGAAGTCAAATCGCAGATGCTCGATCTGCCGCCGTGGCTTACGGCGCGCTGGATCGCGACTTACGGCGAAGACGCGGCACGTGCAATGGCTGCCGCCATCAGCGTCGAACCCGCACTGGACCTGACCGTCAAATCCGATCCGGACAGTTGGGCGACGCGGCTGCATGGTGAAGCCCTGGCGACCGGCACGGTGCGAACGCTGCTGCATGGATCGGTCACCATGCTTCCCGGCTTCAACGAGGGCGAGTGGTGGGTTCAGGATGCAGCCGCCGCGATGCCCGCCCGGCTGTTCGGCGACATTAAGGACAAGACCATCGTCGATCTGTGCGCGGCGCCCGGCGGCAAGACCGCGCAACTCGTCCATGCAGGCGCGCGGGTGACCGCGGTCGACCGCTCGCCGAATCGCATCGCGCGGCTGCGGGAGAATCTGTCCCGGTTGTCGCTCGAGGCCGGGACCGCTGTGGCGGACGCGACCGAGTGGCAGCCGCCCGGGGAGTTGTTCGACGGCGTGTTGATCGACGCACCCTGCGCTGCGACCGGCACGATCCGGCGGCATCCCGACGTCGCGTGGCTGAAACAGGAATCGGACATCGGCGCGCTCGCCGCCGTGCAAAAACGTCTGCTGCAAAAAGCCGTCACGCTGCTGAAGCCCGGCGGTACCCTGGTCTATTGCACCTGCTCGCTGGAACCCGAAGAAGGCGAGCAAGCCGTTGCGAGCGTCCTTGCGGCCGAATCAGGCCTTCGGCGCGCGCCTGTCGGGCGGGATGAAGTGGCGGGGCTGGACGAAATTCTCACCCCTGGCGGCGACATCCGCACCCTGCCCTCGCATCTCGCCCATGGCGATTCGCGCCTGGGCGGCCTCGACGGCTTTTACGCGGCGCGCCTGATCAAGTCCTGACTTCGATTCTCATCCCTGGCGCGCAGGTGATTCGCGGCAAGCGGTCAACCGCTGTTGATGGATGTCCTTGGGGGTGCCTTGCGGACATTTCCGGATTACAACGGTGCGCGGAGATTCCCTCACAGTGCGGCGCGTTAGCGTCCCTCGTGGGTTTCGGGGAGGAATGCTCCGGTTTAATGGGGAACGATCACGTTCGGCGGCGGGGGTACCCGATTTCGCCAGCGCGATCAGGACAGGGCGCACGTGGCGGTCGCTTACCGACGACGCATCTCGTCTCTTCTGCTTGGCCGCGCCGCGCGGAACGTACTCGCACGCGCCAGCGGGCAGTCGGTTGCGCTATCACGCTTCTGGCCCGGCCGCACCGATCGGCTGCTGATCGCTCCCAACGATCTGCGCACCGTCGACGCCACGCGCGCGTCGGAAATCTATGCCGGGCGTTTCGTCTTCGCCGGCAAGATCGTCACCTCCCATGGCCGCTCGATTTTCGAACTCGATCCACCGTCGGACGACTGGGAAGCCAACCTGCTCGGCTTCGGCTGGCTGCGCCATCTGCGCGCGGCGGATTCCGCCATCACCCGCGCCAACGCGCGCTCGCTGATCGACGACTGGATTTCGAAACCGATCCGCAAGCGCGGCACCGGCTGGCGCGCCGACGTGCTGGCGCGGCGCGTGATCTCGCTGCTGTCGCAGGCGCCGCTGGTGTTGAACGATGCCGACGGAAAATTCTACCGGCGCTTCCTGCGCAGCCTGACGCGCGAGATCCGTTATCTGCGCTACACGATGGTCGATATTCCCGACGGCGTGCCGCGCCTGCAGGTGCTGATCGCGCTATGCTACGCGTCGCTGTGTCTGGCCAATCAGGCCAAGCATATCCGCACCGCGTCGCGAAAACTTTCCGACGAATTGCAGCGGCAACTACTTCCCGATGGCGGACATATTTCACGCAACCCGGGGGCGCTGATCGAATTGCTGCCCGATCTTTTGCCGCTGCGTCAGACCTTCACCGCCCGCAACATCGCGCCGCCGCCCGCGCTGCTGAACGCAATCGACCGCATGATGCCGATGCTGCGTTTCTTCCGCCACGGCGACGGAAGTTTTGCGCTGTTCAACGGCATGAGCAGTGCGCCGTCGGGCCTGCTCGCAACATTGCTCGCCTATGACGACACCCATGGCATCCCAATGTCCAACATGCCGCATTCGGGCTTCCAGCGCCTCGATGCCGGCACCACCGCCGTCATCATGGACACCGGCGCCCCGCCGCCGCCGGCAGTGAGCCGCGATGCCCATGCGGGCTGCCTGTCGTTCGAACTGTCGTCCGGCACCAGCCGCATCGTGGTCAATTGCGGAATTCCTTCCACCGGCCGCGACAACTGGCGCGCCTTCGCGCGATCGACGGCGGCACATTCGACCCTGATCTGTCACGAGACCTCGTCGTGCCAGTTCATCGAATTGCCTGCCATGAAGCGGATGCTGCAGGGCGCGCCCATCGTCAGCGGGCCGTCCAATGTCGGCGTGTTTCGCGAGATCGCCAACGACAGCATTCAACTGACCGCAACCCACGACGCCTATGCGCGCCAATTCGGCGTCGTGCATCAGCGCAGCCTGACTCTCTCCTCCGACGGCACCCGGCTCGACGGCGAAGATACGTTGCTGAACGCATCCGGTGCCTCGTCGCGCAGCAAGCCCGACGACTATGTGCTGCGGTTTCACTTGCATCCGTCGGTAAAGGCCAGCCGCCTCACCGACGCGCGCGGCGTGATGCTGGTGCTGCCCAACCGCGACGTCTGGACGTTCGAAGCTCTCAACGACAAGGTTGATCTGGAGGACAGCGTGTTTCTGGCAGGCTCCGACGGCCCGCGCCGGACCGCCCAGATCGTGATCCGGCAGAACCGGAAGGACTCGCCGAGCGTGCGCTGGGGCTTCACCCGCTCATCTGCGTCAGCGACCGTGACCAATGCCCGCCGCGACGCCCGCCGCGAGCCGGAATTGCCGCTTTAATCCGCTGAATATTATCCTGTTTCAATTGCCCTCAAAAAAGGGGGCTTTTGGTGAACTGGGCCGTTTTGCCGGGCGGGAAACCATGCTACCCGGCGGCATCTATCGAACCAGGACCCTTTCTCATGACTGACCACCCGCGCCGCGTCACGCGCGCACTTCTCTCCGTTTCCGATAAATCCGGCCTGATCGAATTCGCCCGCGCGCTTTCCGACAGCGGCATTGAACTGGTCTCCACCGGCGGCACCGCCAGGACCATTGCCGAAGCCGGCCTCAAGGTGCGCGACGTATCGGACCTCACCGGATTTCCCGAGATGATGGACGGGCGGGTCAAGACGCTGCATCCGAACGTGCACGGCGGACTGCTGGCGATCCGGGACAACGCCGATCACGCGCGCAGCATGAAGGATCACGGCATCGCGCCGATCGACCTTCTGGTGGTCAATCTTTATCCGTTCGAAGCCACCGTCGACAAAGGTGCGTCCGAAGACGACTGCATCGAGAACATCGACATCGGCGGCCCGGCGATGATCCGCGCCGCGGCGAAAAACCATCACGATGTCGCCGTTGTGGTCGAGGCGTCCGACTATCAGGCGGTGCTGGACGAACTCGCGGCCAACAAGGGCGCGACCACGCTGGCGCTCCGCAAGCGGCTCGCGCAAAAGGCCTACGCGCGGACCGCAGCCTATGACGCGGCGATCTCGAACTGGTTCGCCGATCAGCTGAAAATCGACGCTCCTGATTTCCGGGCCTTCGGCGGCAAGCTGATCCAGGCGCTGCGTTACGGCGAGAACCCGCATCAGGGCGCGTCGTTTTACAAGACTCCCGATCGCCGGCCCGGCGTCGCCACCGCGCGCCAGCAGCAGGGCAAGGAACTGTCCTACAACAACATCAACGACACCGATGCGGCTTATGAGTGCATCGCGGAGTTCGATGCGAAACGCACCGCCGCCTGCGTCATCGTCAAGCACGCCAATCCTTGCGGCGTCGCCGAGGGAACGGACCTTGCCAGCGCCTATCGCAAGGCACTGGCTTGCGACTCAACATCGGCCTACGGCGGGATCATCGCGTTCAACCGCACCCTCGATGCCGACGCGGCCAACGCCGTCGCGGGAATCTTCACCGAAGTCATCATCGCGCCCGACGCGACCGAAGAGGCCATCGCCATCATCGGCAAGCGCAAGAACCTGCGCCTGCTGCTGGCCGACGGTCTGCCCGATCCGCGCGCTGCCGGACTCATGACAAAGACAGTGGCCGGTGGCCTTCTGGTGCAGACGCGTGACAACGCCGTGGTCGACGACATGACCTTCAAGACCGTCACCAAGCGCGCGCCGAGCGACGCCGAGCTGAACGATCTGCGATTTGCGTTCCGCGTCGCCAAGCACGTGAAGTCGAACACCATCATCTACGCGAAGGATCTCGCCACCGTCGGCATCGGCGCAGGCCAGATGAGCCGGGTGGATTCGGCGCGCATTGCCGCGCGCAAGGCCGAAGACGCCGCGAAGGAGCTGGGACTTGCCGCCCCGATGACCAAGGGCTCGGTGGTGGCGTCCGACGCGTTCTTCCCGTTCGCGGACGGCCTGCTGGTCGCGATCGAAGCCGGTGCAACTGCGGTGGTTCAGCCCGGCGGTTCGATGCGCGACAACGAGGTGATTGAGGCCGCCGATGCACATGGCATCGCCATGGTGTTCACCGGCACGCGGCACTTCAAGCACTGATCGCCACACACGTCATTCCGGGGCGCGAGTGCAACGAGCGCGGAATCCTTCTCGGAAAAGCTCTTCGAGATTCCGGATCAGTCCGCTTCGCGGGCTGTCCGGAATGACGCGAGTGGCCCTACGCCCGCACGCGCGACAGCAGCAGAAGCCCCGCCGAGAAGAACACCACCAGCACGGCCATGCCGGCCTTCTGGCTCATGGTCACCGCGGTCACGATGCTGACCACCAGCGGCGCCATGAATGACGTCACCTTGCCGGACAGCGCGAACAGTCCAAAGAACTGCGTGATGCGGTCCTTCGGCGCGAGGCGAATAAGCAGCGTGCGCGACGCAGCCTGCATCGGACCTGCCGCCATGCCGATCAGGAATCCGAGCACCAGATAAGCCTGCTCGGCAGGCGAGCCAAACAGCTTGCCCGGCTGCGGCGGCGCGACCTTGAACACGAAGAACAGCGTATCGCGGTCGATCGAGAGAATCGCTGCGCAAGCAAGCAGCAAGATCGACATGCTGCCCGCGATCACGACCTTCGGTCCAAACCGGTCGTCGAGCTTGCCACCGATCCACGCACCCAGCGTGCCGGAGAAGGCCGCGAGAATTCCGAACGTCCCGATCTGCAGCGTCTGCCAGCCGAATGTGCCCGCGGCATAGATGCCGCCGAACGCGAACAGCGCCACCAGCGCATCCGTGTAGACCATGTTGGCGATCAGGAATGTCAGCATCCGCGGCTGGCGCGGCAACGTTGACAGCGTTTCGCATAGTTCGCGCAGGCCTTCACGCACCGCGCCAAGTGCAGGTGCCTTGGCGGCGCGATCGGGCGTGAACAGAAACATCGGCAGCACAAAGATGATGAACCAGAGCCCGCTCAGCGGCCCGGTGATGCGGTCGCCCTCGTGCGTCGCCGGATCGAGACCGAACAGCGGTGCAAAGCCGAACAGCGTGCGGCCGGTCTCACCGCTTGCCGCAAGAAAACCGAGCACGAGAATGAGACTGAGAATGCCGCCGACATATCCGGCGGCCCAGCCCGTTCCCGACAGCCGTCCGATCCGCTCCGGAGGCACCAGCGTCGGCATCATTGCATTGTTGAACACGGTGGCGAATTCGATGCCGACAGTCGCGATGCCGAATGCGATCAGCAACGGCAGAATGACGGAGGTATCGCCCGGCTTGCCGATCCACATGATCGACGCACCGATCACGAACAGCGCGCCGAACGCGGCTATCCAGGGCTTGCGTCGCCCGCCGGCGTCGGCGATTGCGCCGAGTACAGGCGACAACAAGGCAATGACAAGACCTGCCGCCGCGGTCGCAAATCCCCACATCGCCTGTCCGCTGGCAGGATTCGCCGCCACATGGGTTGCAAAGTAAGGCGCGAACACGAATGTCGTGATCAGACTGAAGTACGGCTGCGCCGCCCAGTCGAACAGAATCCAGCCGAAGACGGCCTTGCGCGGCGGATATGTCTGCGGCGACACGTTTGCGTGACTGTCATGCGCCGGAACAGCTTGAGACATGATCGAAATTCCTGCCGAATCGGCGCGGACGTTGTCCGCCGCCAGCGGCAGAACCATATAGTGCGGCGGTCCAATTGCTATCGCGTTTTTCCGTAGGCGCGGTTTACCGGAGAGGCTCATGGCCCTGTCTATCACCCGCCGCGCATACGCCTTCGCGCTCGCCGCGATCATTCTGCTGAAAGCACCAGTCTTCGCGCAGGATTCAAGACACGGATATTACGCGCCGCCTGCGCTCAGCACGGTCAATCCAGTCATTGCAAAGAATGGCATGGTCGTTGCGCAGGAGCGCATCGCAGCGGGTATCGGCCGCGACGTTCTGGCGCGCGGCGGCAACGCAGTCGATGCCGCAGTGGCCACCGGATTCGCAATGGCTGTGACCTATCCGCGCGCCGGCAATCTTGGCGGCGGCGGCTTTATGATCGTTCACCTGGCGAACAACAACGAAGCCGTCGCGATCGACTATCGCGAGAGCGCACCGGCCGCCGCGACGCGTGACATGTTTCTCGGCGATGACGGCAAGCCGGATACAAAAAAGTCTCGCGATCAGGCGCTCGGGATCGGCGTCCCCGGCACGGTCGCAGGATTGGCGCTGGCGCTGGAAAAATACGGCTCGGGAAAATTCAAGCTCGCGGATCTGCTCACGCCTGCGATCGCGCTCGCACGCGACGGTTTCGTGATCGCCGACGACACCGCCGACACATTGCCGGACTGGCATCGGCGGCTGGCGAAATGGCCGTCGAGCGCGAAGATCTTTTCGCGCGCCGACGGCACGTCGCTCCAGCCCGGCGACCGCTTGATCCAGAGTGACCTTGCCGCTACGCTGGAGGCGATTTCGGCGCAAGGCGTGAGCGGCTTCTACGACGGCGCGGTCGCCGAAAAACTTGCCGCCGGAATCCAGGCTGCAGGCGGTATCATCACGCGCGACGATCTCAAGACATACCAGCCGATCGTCCGCACGCCGGTGCGCGGCACCTATCGCGGCTTCGATATCGTCTCCATGCCGCTGCCGTCCTCGGGCGGCACCGTGCTGATCGAAACGCTGAACATCCTCGAAGGCTACAAGCTGCGCGAGATGGGCGCGGGCTCCGTCGATGCGCTGCATGTTTCCATCGAAGCGATGAAGCGCGCCTATGCCGATCGCGCGCGTTACCTCGGCGATCCGGCCTTCATTAACGCGCCGATGCAGCAGCTCCTCGCGAAAGAATACGCCGCAAAACAGCGCGCCACCATCGACATGACCAAGGCGACGCCGTGGAGCGAGACAACGCTGGCAACTTCTCCGCGCGAAGGCAGCAACACCACCCACTATTCGGTGCTGGATGCATCCGGCAACGCCGTGAGCAACACCTACACGCTGAACTTCAGCTACGGCGTCGGCCTCGTCGCTGACGGCACCGGCGTCCTCCTCAACAACGAGATGGACGATTTCACCGCGGCCCCCGGCGCATCGAACGCCTACGGCCTCGTCGGTTTTGAGGCCAACCTGCCCGGCCCAGGCAAGCGGCCGTTATCCTCGATGTCGCCCACCATCGTCTTGAGGGATGGCAAACCGGTGCTGGTCACGGGTTCGCCCGGCGGCAGCCGGATCATCTCGGCGGTGCTTCAGGTGCTCATCAACACCATCGACTTCGATATGAATGTTGCGGCGGCGGTGTCGGCACCGCGGCTGCATCATCAATGGCGGCCCGACGAGGTTCGCATCGAGCGCGGTTTCCCCGAGGCGACACTTGCTGCGTTGCGTGAGCGCGGACACCGCATCATCGCGCCGCTTGGACAGACCTCTGCCAATTCCATCGCCGTGACACCCGACGGTCTGCTCGGCGCTGCCGATCCTCGCACACGCGGCGCGGAGGCCGCCGGGTATTAGAGCCATTCAGCGCAGCGGTTGTTCGGGTTTCCGGCCGTAACGTGAGCTAGCGTCCGATCTGATACGGCCCGCCCTTTTCCAGCGCCCGCTGATAGGCCGGACGGGCGTGGATACGCTGCAGGAAGGCCCCAGCCTTCGGCGAGCTTTCATCGAGACCGGCACGGGCGGAGGCGGCCTCAAGCGGAAAACTCATCTGAATGTCGGCGGCCGTCATCTCGTTGCCCGCGAACCATTCGCTCTTGCCGAGTTCGCTTTCCCAGAACGCGATGTGCTGCTTGAGCTGCGGATTGACCAGCGTGGTCAGCATCTTGCCGAACACCGGCATCAGCAGCGGCCGCATCAAGGCCGGCGCACGCTTCGGCGCCAGCGTGAACAGCAGCTTCTGAAGCAGCAGAGGCATCGCCGAGCCTTCGGCATAATGCAGCCAGTAGGTGTAACGCAGCCGCTCCGGCGTTCTCGGCAGCGGGATCAGCCGGCCGTTGCCGTAGGTGTCGATGATGTACTCAACGATGGCGCCGGACTCCGCGATAGTGTTGCCATTGTCGGTGATGACCGGCGACTTACCCAGCGGATGGATGGCGCGCAACTCCTTCGGCGCCAGCATCGACGGCTGCCGCTGATAGCGCACGATCTCGTAAGGGACGCCGAGTTCTTCCAGCAGCCAGAGCATCCGCTGCGAGCGGGAATTATTGAGGTGATGAACCGTGAGCATGCAGGCCGCTCCTGTGCGACATCGATGGACGTCCTACACGTGCCAGCCATGTCGCCAAGAACCCGCGGCGAAAACAATCTTCCGCCGCGCATCAACCGTCTGAACAGGAGGCTATCTTGGCCAAGCGAAATGCGACCGTGGCGGTGATCGGCGCCGGCGACTTTATCGGCGGCGAGATCGCGAAGAAATTTGCTTCCGAAGGATTCACGGTGTTCGCCGGCCGCCGCAACGGCGACAAACTGGCGCCGCTGGTCAAGGAGATCGAGGCGGCGGGCGGAGAGATCCACGCCCGCTCGCTTGATGCCCGAAAGGAAGACGAGATCGTTTGGCTGCTGTACCAGCAGCCACGCAGCGCCTGGACGTTCGAACTCGAGATCCGTCCGTTCGGCGAGAAATGGTAGTCGCGCCGCGCATAACAGCCGGGCGCCGCAAAGGCTCGACCTCGTCTTGCGTCCACATCACCGTTTGAGCAAGGATCGCGCGTCTCTCCCGTCGCCCGATCCGAAGATCGCTTCACGATTTTCGGGATCACCCTGAAACTATCAAAGAAGTGGATTTTGATGATGCGCATTCTGGTCATCGGCGCTGGCGCGACCGGCGGATATTTCGGCGGCAGATTGCTGCAGGCTGGCCGCGACGTCACTTTTCTGGTGCGGCCGAAGCGTGCCGAACTACTGGCGAAGAACGGTCTGATCATCAAAAGCCCGGTCGGCGACGTCACGCTCAAGAATCCACCGACCGTTCTGGCGGAGAAGATCACGACGCCGTTCGACGTCATCATCCTGAGCTGCAAGGCCTACGATCTCGACGACGCGATTGCATCCTTCGCGGCCGCCGTCGGTCCTGACACTGCGATCATTCCGTTCCTCAATGGCATGAAGCATCTCGACGTGCTGGATGCAAAATTCGGCATCGATCGCGTGATGGGCGGGCAATGCCAGGTTGCGTCGATGCTCGACGCCGAAGGTGTCATCCATCATCTCGCGCCGATGCATTCGATGTCGTTCGGCGAACGCGGCACGCGGAAAGATGATCGCGCCAAGCGGATCGAAGCGACGCTGCAGGGCGCGATGTTCGACGCCCGCGCCAGTGAGGTCATCATGCAGGAGATGTATGAGAAGTGGGTTTTTCTCGCCACGCTGGCGGGAGCGACCTCGCTGATGCGCGCGCCCGCCGGTCACATCACCGGCGCACCCGGCGGTGAGCAGTTCATCCGCGCGCTCCGCTCGGAAATCGCCTCGATCACCGAAGCCGCCGGTCACGCGCCGCGGCCGGAATTCCTGGAGCGCACGGCGGGTCTGCTGTTCACACCGGGATCGCCGCTGACCGCATCGATGCTGCGCGACATCCGCAGCAATGCCCGGATCGAGGCCGACCAGATTATCGGCGACCTGATCCATCGCGCCGAAACCAACAAGAAGGGCGTGCTGAACGTGCCGCTGCTGCGGATCGTCTACACACACCTGAAGGCCTACGAATCGCAACTTGCGTAAGGCGGTCACCTCGTAAGCATCGAGACATAAGAAAGGCCGGGTCAAACCCGGCCTTTCTTTCCGTCCAGAGATCATTTCAACGCAAGCGGCTTTTCCTCGTCGAGGAAGTTCATCAGCTCGCGGAAGAACTGCATGCGGTTCTTTTCCATCATCACCGTATGGGTGCCCTCGCTGATCTCGATGAACCGCCAGTACGGCGCATTCTTCAGTTGCTTGACATAGTTCTGGGCGAGATAGCTCGGCAGGTCTGCATCCCATTCGGCATGCAGAATAATCGTCGGTACCGTGATCTTGCCGGGATCGAACAGCGCCTTGCCGGCGCCCCAATATAGCTGTGTGTCTTCCACCACACCGTTCGGTGCCCGCAGCATGCCGGGATTCTTCGTGACCGAATCCGGATCGGTGGCCCAGGTCGCATTGGCCCATGCATCGAAAACGCCGGGCGGAATGAGATCGGCCTTCTTGTTCTCCGGCACATCCTTCAGCCAGCGTTCCTTGGCCGAATCTTTCGAGACGAGACGATATGCGCCAAGCTTCGGCCACTGCGCCGGCGGCGGTTCGGTGCGAATCCACTGCGGCGCGTAGAGCACGAGGCGGTTGACCTTGGCGTTGTTCTCGCTGGTGTAGAGGCCCACGGTCGATGTGCCCCACGACCAGCCCATCACGTTGATCTTGGAGACCCCGCGTTTTTTCAGGATGTAATCCACCGCGGTCCCGAAGTCCTTCGCGGCAACGCGCGTCTGAACGATCGGCTTGTTGTCGCCGGGCGGCTGGCTCATTTCAGCCGGCCGCGACGAGCGGCCGTAGCCGCGAATATCCACCAGATAGACGTCGTAGCCTCGCGCCGCGATCAGATCCATCATCGACTTGCCTTCGATGGGCAGATCGAACGCGGTCTCGGAGGGATAGGTCGCACCGTGTACGTAAAGCAGAATCTTGTCGGCAGCGAATTTCTTCTGGTTCGCCGGATGCTTGTTGCGCACGAACAGCTGGATGCCGGCGTCGCCTGTCGGAATCATGGTGTCCGACGTCTCGAGCCTGACGTCCTTTGCCTGCGCGCTCACACCGGTGAAAAGTGCACCGGCGGCGAGGCACGTCAAAGCGAACCAAGAAAACTTGCTGGTCATCGAATCCTCCCGCGGACTTTATGTTTGAGTTTTTGATCGTCCCCAGGCGGATCGTCCGCTCAGCCCGAGCGATGGCAATGCTAGGTAGATTCCATAGCGATGGGTAGGCGCGGTATTGCTGGGGCTGGTCTTTGGAGGTCTCGAATGAGCTAGGCGGCGAAAAACGACAAAGCCGCCTTGCGGCGGCTTGTCATTCGACAAACGATCCGAAGATCGTTGATCGGCCAAGAATTTCTGGAGCGGGCGAAGGGATTCGAACCCTCGACCCCGACCTTGGCAAGGTCGTGCTCTACCCCTGAGCTACACCCGCATCACAGAGAATGGGCGGGGCGCAAAGCGCGCCGCCGGGCAAACCTATGCCAAATGCGGCCATGCAATGCAACAGGGCTAATCCTTTAATCTGCACGCCCGGTTCCGGCCAGTTTTGGGCCAAATCGATGTTTTCATGGGCCTTTGCCGTACACGGCCCGATTGAAAATCCCCCAAAAGACCTCCATCTGTGGCTTTGCGCCATTTTCGCCCTGACGGCCACCCGAGGTCGCACGGAAATCGCGCCTTCTTGCATATCGGCCATTTTCCCTGCGGCGGATCGAAGCTGCCGGGAAAGGCCCAAGCCATGCTAGAAGCGGCTTCTTCATAAGACATTCGGCAGGCGAGGATCACGTGACGATAGTCGAACAAGGCACCGGACCCGCGGCAACGACGCCGCCGGATCTGATCAAGGACACCACGACCCAGACCTTCGTGAAGGACGTTATCGAGGAATCGAAGCGCCAGCCGGTGCTGATCGACTTCTGGGCGCCGTGGTGCGGCCCCTGCAAGCAGCTGACCCCGGTGATCGAAAAAGCCGTCCGCGCTGCAAAGGGCAGGGTCAAGCTGGTCAAGATGAACATCGACGAGCATCCTGCCATTCCCGGGCAGATGGGCATCCAGTCGATCCCTGCCGTCATTGCCTTCGTCAACGGCCAGCCGGCCGATGGCTTCATGGGCGCGGTGCCCGAAAGCCAGGTCACGGCCTTCATCGACAAGCTGACCCAGGGCATGCCCTCGCCGGAGGACGATGTCACCTTGATTCTGAACGAGGCCGAGGCCGCAATGGCGGCGGGCGATCCGGCAACGGCCGCGTCGATCTATGCCGAAGTGCTCGGAGTCGATGCCACCAACCTCACCGCGCTTGCCGGCCTCGCGCGATGCTATGTCTCCGCCGGCGCGCTGGAGCAGGCCAAGCAGACGCTGGCCATGGTGCCGGAATCCAAGCGCAGCGATGCCGCGATCTCCGCAGTGCAGACGATGCTCGATCTCGCGGAACAGGCGAAGGCCGTGGGTCCCGTGACCGAGCTTGAGCAGAAGGTCGCTGCCAATCCGCTTGATCATCAATCACGCTTCGATCTTGCCGTGGCGCTCAATGCGAGCGGAAAGCGGAGCGAGGCGGCCGGTCATCTGCTGGACATCGTCAAGCGCGACCGTAAATGGGACGATGACGGCGCGCGCAAGAAGCTCGTGCAGTTTTTCGAGGCGTGGGGGCCGGACGACGATGCGACCGTTGACGGCCGCAAACGTCTGTCGACGATCCTGTTCTCCTGAAGCTCCTGACCGAGCTTCTTACGCCTGACGTGAGGGAAGCGGATGCCGATCAACGCAGAATATCGTGGGCCCGCCGATCTGCCGAAAGTCATTCCGGTGTTTCCGCTGCCCGGGGCGCTGCTGCTGCCGCGCGGCCAGATGCCGCTTAATATTTTCGAGCCGCGCTACCTTCAGATGGTGGACGACGCGTTTCGCGACGGCCACCGCCTGATCGGAATGATCCAGCCCGACGTGACCCACTCCCACAGCAACGAACGGCCGACTTTGTTCAAGGTCGGCTGCGTCGGCCGCATCACGCAGCTCGCCGAATCTGGCGACGGCCGCTACATCCTCGAACTGACCGGCGTCGCCCGCTTCCGGGTACTCGAAGAAAAAACAGTGCTGACGCCATACCGCCAGTGCAATGTGGACTTCAGCGCATTCCCTGACGATTTCGTCGCGCGCAAGGGCGAAGAGGAAGTCGATCGCAAGGCGCTGCTGGCAGCACTAACGCAATTTCTGAAAGCCAACCAGCTCAAGGTGGATTGGGAAGGCATTGAAAGCGCACCCAATGAAGCGCTGGTCAATGCGCTGGCGATGATGTCGCCCTATGGACCGGCGGAGAAGCAGGCGCTGCTGGAAGCGCCGAATCTGAAGACGCGCGCTGAAATCCTGATCGCCGTCACCGAAATGGATCTTGCGAAAAAGCAGACATCCGGCGATCCGCCGCTGCAGTAACGAGCGGCGGCGGGGTTTAGTATCCCGCGATCGCCAGCACCACCACCACGCTCAGCAGCATCCATCCGAAATGACGGCCGCGCTTGGCCCAGGCATTGGCCGCGGCTGCGAAGGCGAACACCACCGCCATTGTCACGACGATCCAATGGCGCGCGGCGTCCGATCCCATCAGCGGCGCCGTGAGCAACAGAACCCCTCCGCCGATCCACGCCACCGTGCCGGTCTGCCAGACAAGCCGCAGCAAGGTTCGCACCTGCGCGGGTTCGATCGTAATCCTGTTATTGCCTTGCGCGAATATTCTGGTTTCGCCCAGCGTACCGTGAATCAGCGCCACGACGATGGCGAGACCTCCCGAGACTTGCAGCAACAGATCGCGCATCCCGCCAACTCCTCATCTCGACCATACATATGTGTATGGTTAGACTGCGCCGAATGCTGGCACCTGTCAATACTGTTGTGTATGGTGCCGCTGACGGCGGGGTTTACCGGTGAAGAACAGCGCGCAATCCGACCAGCTATCCGCCACCGACTGGCTCGATCAGGGCCTGAAAACGCTGAGCGAAAGCGGATTCACCGCGCTGAAGGCCGAGCCGCTGGCGAAAGCCATGGGCGTCTCGCGCGGCAGCTTCTATTGGCATTTTGCGGATGTCGGCGCGTTCCATTCCGCCCTGCTCAAGCGCTGGCGGGAGGTTGCGACCGAGCAGATCATAGCCAGTCTCGAGCGCTCGCCGGAGGGCGAAATTCCCATCAACGTGCTGCTGCGCCGGGCGTTCGGCGGTAGCAGGTTTACAGTGGAAGTGGCGGTGCGCACTTGGGCCACGGTCGATTCAGCGGCCCGCGCGGCGGTGCAGGCCATCGACCGGCGCAGGCTGTCATACATGGAGGGCCTGTTTGTGGCACAGGGATATTCCCCCGCAGCGGCGCAGGCGCGCGCCCAGATTCTGTACTGGGCATTTCTCGGCTTCACGCTCTCGGAAAGGCCGTTGCCGAAGCCACGGCAAGAAGAGATTTTTGCTGAGTTGATCAGGATCGCCAACACGCCGGCCTGATGATTGTGACAACGGAACCGCTCGGTCAGTTGATCCGGGTTGCCCTGGATGTGATACAAAGCCACGACAAGACCTGATCTGGAGTTGACCTATGACCTCGCCGTCTGAGCGGCCCGAAAGCGGCGTCGATCCGAAACTTCTCGAAATTCTGGTGTGCCCCCAGACCAAGGGGCCGCTGGAGTTCGACAGCGCGCGGCAGGAACTGATCTCGCGCTCCGCCAAGCTCGCCTACCCGATCCGCGACGGCATCCCGATCATGCTGCCGGAAGAAGCGCGCCGGATTGACTGAGCGGCGGCTTTCGCTGCCCGCGGCATTGCCGCGGGCGCGGCGCCTATCCATAACACCACCGGAGACACCCGATGCGACCCGCCGCTCTCGAACGCTGGCACGATTTTATCAAATCGCATGATGAAAAAATGTTATGGGATCTGCTTCACCCTGATGCCGTGTTCGAAAGTCCCGTCGTCCACACGCCGCAGCGAGGACGCGACATCACGTTCAAGTATCTGGCGAGCGCGGGAACGGTGCTCGGCGGCCCCGGCTTCAGGTATCTCGGCGAGTGGCGCAACGACAACGGCGCGGTGCTGGAGTTCGAGAACGAGGTCGAAGGCATCAAGATCAATGGCGTCGACATCATCACATTCAGCGATGACGGGCTCCTGATTACACATTTCAAAGTGATGGTCCGGCCACTAAAGGCAATGAATCTTCTGCATCGCCTGATGGGCGAACAGCTGGCGAAAGCAAGCTGACTTTGCATCGTCATTGCGAGCGAAGCGAAGCAATCCAGCTTCGTCTTGCGCAACAAAGGACTGGATTGCTTCGTCGCTTTCGCTCCTCGCAATGACGGACCTACAGCGCCTCGCCGCGCAACAAGCGCGGCACTTCGCCGGACAATCCTGCCGCCTGACGAATGAACGCGCTTTTCAGCGGCGGCACGCGATCGACAAGACCGAGGCCGATATCGCGCACCGTGCGCAACAGGGTCGATTTGTTCGAGAACAGCATGTTCAGTGAATTGGTGGCGACACCCATCGCCACAGTGTCAAAACGCCGCCAGCGCTGATAGCGCTCCAGAACATCGGCCTGCCCGGGATCGATGCCGAGCCGCGCCGCGTCGACGATCACTTCCGCCAGCGCCGCCGCATCCTTCAGGCCCATGTTGAGCCCCTGCCCCGCAATGGGATGAATCACATGCGCCGCGTCGCCGACCAGCGCGAGCCGCTCTGCGATGAAGGAGCGCGCCACGAAATAGCCGAGCGGAAAAGCGCGCGGTTTGTCGAGCGCTTTCACCTCGCCGAGATGAAGCCCGAACCTCGTTTCCAGTTCGGTCTGAAATTCATTGTCGGGCAATTCGATGATCCGCGCGGCTTCTCGCCGGCTCTCGGTCCAGACCAGCGACGAGCGATTGCCCTTGAGCGGTAGGATCGCAAACGGACCCGCAGGCAGGAAATGTTCTTCGGCGCGGCCGTGATGATCGCGCTCATGTCCGACGGTCACGACAATGCCGGACTGATCGTAGTCCCAGCCGTGCGTTGCGATACCAGCGCGCTCGCGCAGCTTCGATTTCGCGCCATCAGCCGCAACGAGAAGACTTGCATCAATCACACGACCGTCGCTCAGCGTGACGCGCGTGCCATCGCCGTGCACGTCGTAACTTGAAACAGCGACCGCATTGAGTTCGATACCTTCGGATTCCGCGCGCGTCACCAGCGCGTTGATCAGGAGGCGATTCTCGACCATGTGCGCGAATGGTTCGCCGGGCTCGACTTCGCCGCCGAAGGTCAGGAAGATCGGGCGTGTCGCATCCTCAAGACGCGAGTCCGTCACCACCATGTCCAGGATCGGCTGAGCGCTGTCGGCCACCTGATTCCAGACACCGACTACCTCGAACAACCGGCGGCAGGCGGCAACGATTGCAGACGCGCGCGGATCGCGGCTCGGCTTCATCGCGAAAGCCGGATCGGCAACGACAATCGGAATTTCGGGACCAAGGCCCTGCCTCAGCGCCAGCGCCAGTCCCAGACCGGCGAATGCGCCTCCTCCGATCACGATGCTTCGTTGTGACGACATAAGACCCCGACCTTCATAGGTACATTTCGTTTCACGGCCGCTCTTGCCTCAAACCCGGCCATGGGGGAAACATGCCCCATGAATGGGTCCGGAATGAGCCACCGCTGTTTATCAGGGTTTTTGGACCGCCGGAAACCGCCTCGTTGTCGCTTCGTATCGAAGATCGGAACATCGTGAATGTCGAAAAGCCTGATTGATCTGTTGTCGATCCTCGATATCGAACAGCTCGAAGTGAACATGTTCCGCGGCACCAGCCCCAAGACGCGCTGGCAGCGCGTGTTCGGCGGGCAGGTGATCGGTCAGGCGATGGTGGCGGCATGCCGCACCGTCGAGAATGTCGAAAAGCGGCTGCCGCATTCCCTGCATTGCTACTTCATTCTTCCCGGCGATCCGCAGATTCCGATCATCTACGAAGTCGAGCGGCTGCGCGACGGCAAGAGTTATTCGACGCGGCGCGTCACTGCGATCCAGCATGGTCACGCCATCTTCTCGATCATGGTATCGTTCCATGCCGAGGAAGAAGGTTCATTCAACCATCAGGACAAGATGCCGGACGTTCCGCCGCCCGAGAAACTGACCGCGGAAGAAGTGTCCAAGCAGCCGATCTTCAAGGAGATGCCGGACTTCATCCGGCGCTACTACGAATCCGACCGGCCGATCGAGCTACGCCCGGTTGAACTCGGCCGTTACTTCGGCCAGAAAATCGACGACGGTCGCATCCACGTCTGGATTCGTACGGTCGCAAAACTGCCGGACGATCCGGCGCTGCATCTATGCGCGCTGGCCTATGCATCGGACTTCTCACTGCTCGATGCCGCGATGGCGCGCTATGGCCGTACCTTGTTCGACAATCGCATGATGCCTGCGAGCCTCGATCACGCGATGTGGTTTCATCGGCCGTTCCGCGCCGACGAATGGCTGCTCTACGCGCAGGATTCGCCCAGCGCCCAGGACGGCCGCGGGCTGACACGTGGCCTGATCTTCAAGCAGGACGGCACACTGGTCGCTTCCGTCGCACAGGAAGGTTCGCTGCGGGAGCGCAAGGAAAAGCCGCCGGCGTAACCGGCGGCCTTCATTTCAGACGACTGATTGCGCTGACGTTGGCTTACGACAGGCGCTCCGTTGCGGAAAATTGCGACACGTACCAGCGGGTGTACCAGCCCATCACCCACGGAATCGGAATAATCAACACCGAGCCGATGGAGAGGACCAGCGTTCGCCACAGTGTCTCCAGTCCGGTCGCGTTGAACGAAATGGCGCGCCGTGTGCCCGTGATGTTGCTGCACGTCCATCGCATCCACGCGGTGAGAACCCACGCCCAGCCGATGATGGTGATGAAGGACAGCGCCAGTAAAACGTACCAGCCGATATAAACCCACGGGCTGCCATCGAAGCTGAGCCGAAGCGGCCGGCCATCCGCCGTAATGTTGGCCACAACCCACCGCACCGTGAGCCACGACAAGTACGCCTGAAGCGGAAACAGAAGGTAGCTCAGGTAAGGAATGTCGGTGAAGCTGCCGACATACGTCATCAGCGCCAGCCCAATGAAAACGTACCAGATGTCGAGCGGCTTTCCGGTGAAACCGAGATAGCCCCGTTGCGGCACATGGATGCGCGAGATGATCCAGCCGTAGAAACTTGCCGCAACCCATGGCGCCGGAATGACCAGCAGAAATCCGATCAGGAAAACCAGCGCGCGACCGAGCATCTCCCAGATGCCGATCTCGATCGAAAGCGATCCGCCCGACTGATCGCCGTTGGCGGACGGCGCGGATGCACCCGGACGCGGAATCGAAAGTGGCGCACGGCCGGGCGACAGCAGGCCCGGGATATCTCCAGCGTATTTCCAGTCCTGCATGCCGTCGGCCCAGACATAGGTGTCGGGCCGGATGTTTCCTCGCGCAATCAGATCGCGAAATTCATCCTCGGAATATGGACCTTCCTGCTTCTCCCCGGCGGCAACAAACCAAGATCGGCCCGGCATGATAATTCCTTTTCTTTCGGAAAATGGAGCGCCGGACCGGCCGCAAGACGACTGTCGTGCAGCATCAAAGCAAATCGCATTCGGTCTCAACCCCCGAGAGGGCGGATGCTACAAACTGACCGCGCATTGCCGCAACGCTTTTCGAACCGGCCTGCATATTTTTCCGCCGCTTTGCCCAAAAAGGTAGCGGATTCCCGCAGGCGCGCGTAAAGACTCCTGACGCTTCCGCACTGATTTAGGGATGAAGAGCGACCATGAAGCTTATCACCGCCATCATCAAACCCTTCAAACTTGAAGAGGTCCGTCTGGCCCTGACCGCGATCGGGGTTCACGGCATGACCGTTACCGAGGTGAAGGGTTTTGGCCGCCAGAAAGGGCATACCGAAATCTACCGTGGCGCCGAATACATCGTGAATTTCCTGCCGAAGCTGCGCATTGAAATCGCAGTCGGAAGCGACCTCGCCGAGCAGGCCGTACAGGTCATCACCGCAGGTGCACGCACCGGACAGATCGGCGACGGCAAGGTTTTCGTTACACCGATCGAAAACGCCGTCCGCATCCGGACGGGCGAAACCGACAACGACGCACTTTGATTGCGGGCTTGATCCCGAAAAGTTGAAAGCGGTTTTCGGACCCGATCATGCTCAAACGAAAGTAAGCATCACCAAGCGACTGCAGCGGCGCGTGCAAGACGCCGCAAGGTCTTCCTAGCCGGGGGGATTATCATGTTGAGATTACCGCGTGCAGTCGCACGGTTTGCGACGGCGGCTTCCGTTGCGGCCTTCGCTTTCACAACTGCAACACCCGCCCTTGCTGAACCGGCAAAGATCGACGGCGCCGACACCGCGTGGATGATCACCGCGACCGCGCTCGTCCTGATGATGACCATACCGGGTCTCGCGCTGTTTTATGCCGGCATGGTGCGCAAGAAAAACGTGCTTGCGACCATGGCACAAAGCCTGATGGCAGTGGCACTGATTTCCATTCTGTGGGTGATCTACGGCTACAGTCTTGTGTTTGTCGGTGACGGTGCGTGGATCGGCACGCTGGAGCGTTTTCTGTTGTCCAGCATGACGATGGATGGCGTCAATCCGGCGGCGAAGACGATTCCGGAAGCACTGTTCATCATCTATCAAATGACCTTCGCGGTGATCACGGTCGCGCTGGTCGCCGGATCGGTCGCCGACCGGATGCGGTTTTCCTCCTACGTGCTGTTCTGCATCGGCTGGTTCACGCTGGTTTACATCCCGCTCGCGCACTGGGTGTGGGGCGGCGGCTTCCTGGCGCAGGCGGGCGTGCTGGATTTTGCCGGCGGCCTCGTTGTGCATCTCAGCGCGGGCACTGCCGGCCTCGTGGCAGCTGTCGTGATGGGCCGTCGCCGCGGTTACGGCACGGAGAACCTTGCGCCCTACGATCTTTCGCTCGCCGTTATCGGCACCGGCCTGTTGTGGGTCGGCTGGTTCGGCTTCAACGGCGGCTCGGCGCTGCAGGCCAGTTCACGTGCGGTGATGGCGATTCTCGCAACGCATCTGGCGGCCTGCGCCGGAGCGCTGACGTGGTGCGCGATTGAATGGATCACCCGGCGCAAGCCCTCGGTCCTCGGCATGATCTCGGGCGCCGTGGCCGGGCTCGGCACGATTACGCCCGCGTCCGGCTTCGTGGAGCCCTGGCATGGCATCGTGATCGGCGTGATCGCGGGCGCGGTGTGTTTCTGGGCGTGCACCAGCCTCAAGCACCGCTTCAATTACGACGATACGCTCGACGTGTTTGGCATTCACGGCATCGGTGGACTGCTGGGCACCCTGATGACCGGGATTTTCGCCACCGCCGCCATCGGCGGAACCGCCGGGCTGATCGAGGGCAATCCCAAACTGCTGCTGACCCAGGCCTATGGCGTCGCGGTCGTGTTCGCCTGGACCAGCGGCGTGACCTTCGTCCTGCTCAAGATCGTCGACATGCTGGCCGGCCTGCGGGTCTCGCACGAGCATGAGGTCGAGGGGCTGGACATCACCCAGCACGGCGAAGCCCTCCAATAAACCGCCTTAATTGGTGAGGATCTTGGCCCTTTTCAGGGCTCGAATCCTCTTTTGCTTCTCCGGTGGGCACGAATGTGTCGACAGTCTGATGTGCCCATGTTTTTGGCATTCCTGTCGATCTTTTAGGCGTGGCCAAATCGCCTCATTGTTGCGCGCACCCCTCGGGGCCGAAAACCCTCGGATTCATAAACCGTTAGCAATTTTCGCGGTGTTGGCACGGCATTTGATTCTATGGGACCCGGCTGTGCCCGTGGAGTGATCTGTCTTCGCGCGGTGACCCTCAGTCGAGAACGCCCGGTGTGTTGGATCGGGCCCAAGCGGGGAAGAATCCATGAAAATTGTTATGGCCATCATCAAGCCATTCAAGCTGGAAGAGGTCCGTGATGCCCTGACCGCCATCGGCGTTCACGGTCTCACGGTGACGGAAGTGAAGGGCTACGGCCGCCAGAAGGGCCATACGGAAATCTACCGCGGCGCTGAGTATGCCGTGAGCTTCCTGCCCAAGATCAAGATCGAGGTCGCTGTCGCCTCGCCCCAAGTCGACAAGACCATCGAAGCGATCACCGGCGCTGCAAAGAC
The DNA here is from genome assembly GCF_000308295.2 of Afipia birgiae 34632. GTDB lineage: Bacteria > Pseudomonadota > Alphaproteobacteria > Rhizobiales > Xanthobacteraceae > Afipia > Afipia birgiae. The sequence continues at coordinate 552,773 of NZ_HG326653.1, read as the reverse complement.
CGGCCAGATCGGCGACGGCAAAATCTTCGTCATCAATCTCGACCATGCGGTGCGCATCCGTACGGGCGAGGCCGATGACGCGGCGCTTTGATTTCGCGCAAACCTCATCTTATCAGGAGTACAAACAAATGACGTTCAAGCGTCCCACCAGCGCGGGATTGACAGCTCTCGCAGTCGGCCTTTTCGCCACGACAGCCGCCTACGCAGCGCCGACGATCAACAAGGGCGATAACGCCTGGGTCATGACATCGGCGATTCTCGTGCTGCTGATGACCATCCCGGGTCTCGCCCTGTTCTACGGTGGACTCGTCCGCTCCAAGAACATGCTCTCGGTGCTGGCTCAGGTTTTCTACACCGTCTGCATCGTCACCATTATCTGGGCAGTGTACGGCTACAGCCTCGCCTTCACCGGCGGCTCTGATTTCATCGGCGGCTTCTCGAAAGCCTTCATGTCCGGCATCACTCTGGAATCGGCGGCGGCGACGTTCAGCGTCGACGTCAACATTTCCGAACTGGTGTACTTCTGCTTCCAGCTCACCTTCGCTGCAATCACCCCGGCCCTCATCGTCGGCGCTTTTGCGGAACGCACGAAGTTCGCGGCGCTCGCGCTGTTCGTCCCGCTCTGGGTCACGCTGATCTATTTCCCGATGGCGCACATGGTTTGGTACTGGGCGGGTCCGGACGCGATCACCGATGCGGCCAAGGCCCTTGCAGCCGCGGCTGACGGTGCAGCAAAGACTGCGGCGCAGGCGAAACTCGACGATGTGATGGCGGACGGCGGCTTCATCTTCAAGAAGGGCGCACTCGACTTCGCAGGCGGCACCGTGGTGCACATCAACGCCGGTATCGCGGGCCTCGTCGGCGCGCTCATCATCGGCAAGCGCACCGGCTACGGCAAGGAACTGATGGCTCCGCACTCGCTGACCATGACCATGATCGGCGCTGCCCTTCTGTGGGTGGGCTGGTTCGGCTTCAACGCCGGATCGAACCTCGAAGCCTCAAGCGGCGCTGCGCTCGCCATGACCAACACCTTCGTTGCAACCGCAGCGGCGGCTCTGTCGTGGATGTTCGCGGAGTGGATGATCAAGGGGCACCCCTCGCTGCTCGGCGCATTGTCCGGCGCAGTCGCGGGTCTCGTTGCTGTCACGCCAGCGGCCGGTTTCTCCGGTCCGATGGGCGCGATCGTGCTCGGCCTCGTCGTCGGCGTCGTCTGCCTGTTCTTCTGCACCGTCGTGAAGAACGCGCTTGGTTATGACGACTCACTCGACGTGTTCGGCATCCACTGCATCGGCGGCATCGTCGGCGCTCTGGGCACCGGCATCCTGGTCAACCCCGCCCTGGGCGGCACCGGCGTGATGGACTACGTCGCCGGCAAGGTCGGCGACTACGACCTCGTGGCGCAGATGACATCCCAGTTTTGGGGCGTCTGCACCACGCTGCTGTTCTCGGGCATCGGTTCGGCGATCCTGTTCAAGGTCGTCGATGTGATCGTGGGCTTGCGTGTTCCGGTCGACGCGGAGCGCGAAGGCCTCGACATCACCGACCACACGGAGCGTGCATACAACATGTAACGAGCGTGATCCGGAAAAGCGGATCCCGGTTTTCCGAAAAGATCATGCTCAATGAATAAGGACAACGGTTGGGGCACAAACCCGGCAATGCCCCGTCCGTCGGAGGGCCCCAGCGCAAGCTGGGGCCCTTACTTTTTGTGCCATCCCGAAACCGAAGACGCTGTCTCGCTGGCCGCAACCTATGCGGCGAAAACCCTGCCGCGCAGCGATGGTTAATCGCGTCTTAACCTCGCCCCACCTATGGTGATGTGATCAAATCCTGCGCGATCCCGGATCAATCTTGAGGGATCGAAGGACCCTAAAGTGCTGGCGTTTCTCGAATGGCCATAACCGCTTCTTCCCGCTCGGCGGCCGCTGCCGGCGCCCAAGATGGCGCTCAGGTCAGCGAGCGCTCCCCCTTTGCCCGGCTGACCGACCTTCTGAGCCCCTATGAGCCCAGTAAGCCATTGATAAACCTGTCACTTGGGGAGCCGCAGCATCCCGTGCCGGGCTTTGTCGCGCCGGTGCTGGCCAAACATATCAACGAATTCGGCCGCTACCCGGCCGCAAAAGGCACCGAGCCTTTCCGGCAAACCGCCGCCGCCTGGGCCACCAGGCGCTTCGACCTTACGAGGACGCTCGATCCAGAAACCGAGATTCTGGTGCTCAACGGCAGCCGCGAGGGGCTGTTTTTTGCAGCGATCGCCGCCGCCCGTTATGTCGGCCAGCGCAACGGTCCGCCCGCGATCTTGATGCCCAACCCGTTCTACCCGGCCTACGCAGCAGGCGCGCGCGCCGCCGGATGCGAGGCGGTGTTCCTCCCGACCACGCGCGACAACGGCTTTCTGCCCGATCTGGATTCGCTGAGCGCCGAAATCCTCGACCGCACCGTTGCGTTCTATCTGGCATCGCCAGCGAATCCGCAGGGCGCTGTCGCATCGCGCGGTTACTTCGATCGCGTGAAACAGCTCGCCGACCGTCACGGCTTCGTCGTGCTCAGCGACGAATGCTATTCCGAAATCTACACGGGCGAAGCACCGGGAAGCATGCTGGCCTCCGCCGGGAATGACTTCGCCAACGTGGTCGCATTTCAGTCGCTGTCGAAGCGCTCGAACCTGCCGGGCATGCGCGTCGGCTTTGTCGCCGGCGACAGGAAGTTTCTCGCGCGCTTTCATGAACTGCGCAATGTCGCGGCACCTCAGGTGCCGATCCCGTTGCAGCACGTGGCTGTCGTCGCCTACGGCGATGAAACCCATGTCGAAGAGAATCGCAGGCTCTACCGGATCAAGTTCGATCTTGCCGACCAGATTCTCGGCGACCGCTTCGGCTATCGGCGACCAGCGGGTGGATTTTGCATCTGGCTCGACGTTTCCGAACATGGCGGCGATGAAGCCGCCACGGTGAAGCTTTTCAGGGACGGCGGTGTGCGCGTCGTTCCCGGCAGCTATCTGGCGCGTCCGCAATCCGACAACAGCAACCCGGGCACCGGATACATCCGCGTTGCCATGGTGCAGGACAGTGAAACAACGGCTGAGGCGTTGCACCGTATGGTCGACGTTTTGAATGAAGCTCGGGGCTAGAAATATGCCAGCGATCGAACGCGTCATCCCCATCGTCGGCCAGATCTCGGACCCGTTGCGCGAAATGCTGGCGCGCCGCCTGCGCGAACTGACTGGCCTCGGTGTCATCGCCCTGTCGTGCGTTGTTGCCGCCGCCCTCATGACGTGGTCGGTGCAGGACCCAAGCCTCAGCCACGCAACATCCGGCACCATCCGCAACCTGATGGGCCGCCCCGGCGCCATCGGCTCCGACCTGCTGATGCAGATCTTCGGCCTCGGTGCGATCATGCTGATCCTGCCGGTTGCAGTGTGGGGCTGGCGGCTGATGACCCATCGCCTCTTCGACCGCGAAGCCTTGCGGATTGCATGCTGGATTCTGTGCGCGGTAATTGCCGCCGGATTTGCCAGCTGCCTGCCACGCAGCGGCGCATGGCCGTTACCCACCGGCCTTGGTGGCGTCGTCGGCGATGCGCTGGTGCGTTTTCCGGCCGTCGTGTTCGGCCCGCCGGGCGTGATCTATCGCACCGTATTGGGTATAATCCTGTTCGCGGCGATGATCGGAAGCTTCGCCTTCGCATGCGGCGCGGGCGCAAAGGAAAAGATCGTCGAACGCACCCGGCCGCCGATGATCGAGGAGGACGATTTCGAAGAGGACGACCGCCGCTCGATTTCGCTCGGATGGCTGGTCCACGCTGCCATGAGCGCAAAAGCGCGCGTCGTTCGCATGGTCTCAGCGCTCTTCGCAATGATGGTCGGACGCACGGATTCGCAACGTACGCGCTCGTTTGAGCGCATGGAGCCGAACCTTGGCGGCGACCGGCGCTCGCCCTCGCTGGTGCCGCAGGCCGAGGATGACTACGAAGACGAGGAGGAAGAAGAGGAAGACGACGAGGAGGAAGAGGAGCCCGCCGCCCGCGCGCCGCGCAAGCGCGCTGAGCCAAAATCCTCCAGTCGCAAGGGCGTGTTCGTGCTGCCGCCGATCTCGGTGCTGGCCGCACCCAAGGCTTCGGATCGCTTCACGCAGAGCAAGGAAGAGCTTGAAACCAATTCGCGCGCACTGGAAGGCGTGCTGCAGGACTTCGGCGTGCGCGGCGAAATCGCCAAGGCCAATCCCGGTCCCGTCGTCACGCTGTACGAACTCGAACCTGCACCGGGTATCAAGTCATCGCGCGTGATTGGCCTTGCCGACGACATCGCTCGCTCGATGAGCGCGATCTCGGCTCGCGTCGCGGTGGTCGCCGGCCGCAACGCCATCGGCATCGAGTTGCCAAATGCGAAGCGCGAGAAGGTTTATCTGCGCGAGTTGCTCACGACCAAGGAAGGCATGGAGAGCAACGCCAAGCTGCCGCTGTGTCTCGGCAAGACCATCGGCGGTGACCCGGTCATTATCGATCTGGCTCGTACGCCGCACATGCTGATCGCGGGCACCACCGGTTCCGGCAAATCAGTCGCCATCAACACCATGATCCTGTCGCTGGTGTATCGCCTGCGTCCGGATCAGTGCCGCCTGATCATGGTCGATCCGAAGATGCTCGAACTGTCGGTCTATGACGGCATTCCGCATCTTCTGACGCCTGTCGTCACCGATCCGAAGAAAGCCGTCGTCGCACTGAAGTGGGCCGTGCGCGAGATGGAACAGCGCTACAAGAGCATGTCGAAACTCGGTGTGCGCAACATCGACGGCTACAATGCCCGCGTTGCCGAGGCCAAGGCCAAGGGCGAAGAGCTGACCCGCACCGTTCATACCGGCTTCGACAAAGAAACCGGCAGGGCGATCTACGAGGAAGAGAAACTCGAACTCGAGCCGTTGCCCTTTATCGTCATCATCGTGGACGAAATGGCCGACCTGATGATGGTTGCCGGCAAGGATATTGAAGGCGCGGTGCAGCGTCTCGCGCAGATGGCGCGCGCCGCCGGCCTGCACGTGATCCTCGCCACGCAGCGTCCGTCGGTGGACGTCATCACCGGCACCATCAAGGCAAACTTCCCGACCCGCATCTCCTTCCAGGTGACATCGAAGATCGACAGCCGCACCATCCTGGGCGAGATGGGCGCCGAGCAGCTGCTCGGTCAGGGCGACATGCTGTACATGGCCGGCGGCGGCCGCATCAGCCGCGTCCACGGCCCGTTCGTGTCGGACGAGGAAGTCGAAAAGATCGTCCGCCACCTGAAATCGCAGGGTCAGCCGGAGTACCTCGAAGCTGTCACGGCGGAAGAAGAAACCGACGAGGACGGCAACGCCGTGTTCGATGGCACCAGCATGGGCGCCAACGGCGGCGAAGGTGACCTGTTCTCGCAGGCTGTGGCGATTGTGAAGCGTGACCGCAAGGCCTCGACCAGTTACATCCAGCGTCGGCTTCAGATCGGTTACAACCGCGCCGCCACCTTGATGGAGCGGATGGAACTTGAAGGCATCGTTGGACAGGCCAACCACGCCGGCAAGCGCGAGATTCTGGTAGCCGAGGAAGATGAACGATTTGGCTAAAACCACGCTGTTCGCAGCCGCGAAATCGCCATAGCTTGGGGCTAGGCCCCAGCGGAAAGCTCACAAGACATCCGACAGGACGGACCGTTGAGAAAACTCCATCGCAATCAGCCGTTCTGCCGCAACCCGCTCTCCGCGCATGCCTTTATCGCCATGAAATGGCCCGCGGCCGCATTGGCCACGGTCATCGCCGCGGCGCTCATGATGCCGCCGGCCTCTGCTCAGGCCGTCCCCGTTCCAAAGCCGGCGCCGAAACGCACGGATACACCCAAGCAGGCGCTGCCCTCGCCGGTGATTCCGGCCCCGTCCGCCGCCGCGCCACCGACACCGATCATTCCGGATTTGCGCAGCCTGTTCGGCGGCAGCACACCAAACTTCGATGCCAATCAGAAGGCGCTCGCCGGAAAGGTCAGCACTTATCTCTCCTTACTCGTGAACGTCTCCGGCAACTTCGTGCAGGTCGGTCCGGACGGTAAACGCACGACCGGCGATTTTTATATCCAGAAGCCCGGCAAGATCCGCTTCGAATACGACGATCCGTCGCCGATCGCGCTTGTCGCGGATGGATCGTCCGTGATCGTGCGCGATCGCAGGCTCGCGACTCAGGATGTTTATCCACTATCGCAGACGCCATTGCGCTATCTCCTGTCCGACCGCATCGACCTGATGCGTGACACCAATGTTGTGGGCGTCGCCTCCGACGACATGTTCATCAGCGTGACCATCGAGGAAAAGCAGCCGCTGGTTGGGACCAGCCGTCTGATGCTGATGATCGGCGCCAAGGACAATCAGCTCAAGCAGTGGACCGTGACCGATCCGCAAGGGTACGACACCACCGTAGCGGTCTATAATCTCGACACCACCAAGAAGCTCGATCCCGGCATGTTCAGGATCGATTACACCAATTACCAGAACCCGAACAACTAACAGTCATTGCAGACGACGGTCTGGAGCAGACAAGCAAAACCGGCTAACGGTCTTGCCTGATCGTCCTCATTGCCCGTTGTCATGCGCCTCACCCTCACCACCTGGAACATCAATTCGGTGCGCCTGCGCATCGACCTCGTTGCGAAGTTCATCAAGGCCGTGCGGCCTGATGTGCTCTGCCTTCAGGAAACGAAATGCATCGATGACGCTTTTCCGCTGAAGCGCTTCAAGCAACTTGGCTACGAGCACGTCGCGCTCAATGGCCAGAAGGGCTACCACGGCGTCGCCATCGTCTCGAAAATTCCGTTCGAGTCGAGCGACGTGCGCACGTTCTGCGGCAAGATCGATTCACGGCATATTTCGGTGGCGTTCGGGGAGAAGGCGCAGATCGCCGAGCCGCTGGTCGTACATAACTTCTACGTGCCCGCAGGCGGCGATATTCCCGACCCCGCACTCAATCCGAAATTCGAGCACAAGCTCTCGTTCCTTGACGAGATGCGGGATTGCGAACCGCTGCATCCGAAGGCTAGCGAGCGGCACATCCTGGTGGGCGACCTCAACGTCGCGCCCCACGAACACGACGTGTGGTCGCACAAGCAGCTTTTGAAGATCGTGTCGCATACCCCGGTCGAGTGCGACAAACTGCTCGCCGTACAGACCCATGGCGACTGGATCGACGTCGCACGGCAGCGGATTCCGCTGTCCGAGAAGGTCTACACGTGGTGGAGTTATCGCTCCGCCGACTGGAGCGCCGCCAACAAGGGCCGCCGGCTCGATCATATCTGGGTCTCGAAAGCGCTCGGCGGGAGCGTTCAGGACTTTAGGATCACTAAGGAGGCCCGCGGCTGGGAGCGGCCGTCGGATCATGTGCCGGTGACAGCGGTTCTCGACGTTTGAAACTTGTAGCCGCCGGTCGCGAGAACTATCGCAACGTCGCGGACACGCGGGTCATGGCGCCGATGGCGGCACTGGAGCGAGCCGCGAAATCATCGCGCAATCGCCGCGCCGCCTCCGGATGACTTTCAAGCACGCGCTGAAACAGACTACGTGAAATACGCAGCACCGATGATTGCTCAAGCGCAACCGCTGTCGCTGGCCGCGCCATCGCGACCACGAGCGCAAGCTCACCGATCAGCACGTTCTCACCCGCAACGGCTTCCTGGCCATCATCGGACGCAACACGAAATGCGCCGCGCCGGACAATGAAACCGGAATCCGCTGGCTCGCCCTGTACGAACAGCTTTTCGCCAAATCCGTAGTCGCGCTGCTCGGCGCCGATCGCAAGCACCTGCAAAGCCGCAGCACCCAACAAACTCAATGTCGGGACGCGCGCGAACAGGGCGATGTCATCTTCAATGGCCATAGAGCGCCGCGCTTAAGCGCCGGGTGATTCGGCTCATGGCACCAGCTTATAGCCCCCGGACTCAGTCACAAGAATTTCGGGGTTTGCGGCGTCCTTCTCCACCTTCTGGCGCAAGCGATAGATATGGGTTTCCAGGGTGTGGGTGGTGACGCCCGAATTGTAGCCCCAGACCTCCTGAAGCAGCGTTTCACGCGACACCGGCAATTGCCCGGCGCGATACAGAAAGCGCAGGATCGCGGTTTCCTTTTCGGTGAGCCGGACCTTCTTGGCGTTGGCGCCGGTCAGCATTTTCGAGCCGGGGCGGAAGCTGTAGGGGCCGACCGAAAACACCGCATCTTCGCTGGCTTCGTGCTGGCGCAACTGTGCGCGGATGCGGGCCAGCAGCACCGCAAAGCGGAACGGCTTTGCCACATAGTCGTTCGCGCCGGATTCGAGGCCGAGGATGGTGTCCGAATCGGTGTCGTGTCCGGTCAGCATGATGATCGGCGACTTGAACCCGCCCTTGCGCAGGCTGCGCACCACTTCGCGGCCGTCCGTATCGGGCAGGCCGACATCCATCAGCACGAGATCGGGCGAATTGCTCTTGGCCGCAAGTGCACCTTTTGCGCCGGTATCGACCGCGGATGCCTCGAATTCCTCGTGAAGCGACAGTTGTTCCACCAGGGCATCGCGCAGATCGGTATCGTCATCCACGATCAGGATCTTGCGGGCGTTGGCCATTACATCCAGTCCTTTAAATTTTGGCTTGTAAAAGAGGACTTTGAGAGTGATCCCGAAGGGGCATATCTCAAAGAGCCTCGGCGAAATAGAGCATTTGCAGGCGAAAGCGCAAGCTGGGTTTGTACGCAGTCATCGGAAGCAATTATGGGAAATCTAGGCTTTCCAAGGGCTTATCAAACACCGTTGCGTGATCGGCCGCTGGCGGCCATCGCGATCCATGCCGCTGCCGGCCGCCCGACCCAAGGCTGGCTGGTCGCTGGAGCGCATGTGCTACCGGTCGCGCTTGGGCGCGGCGGAATCAAGGCGAACAAGTTCGAAGGCGACGGCAGCACCCCGCGAGGCACCTTCCGGCCGGTCCGGTTATGGTGGCGAGCCGACCGGCACCCACGGCCACGAACGCATTTGCCGATCCGGTCCATCGGGCCGACGGACGCCTGGTCGGAAGACCCGACTGACCGGCATTACAATCAGGCCGTGACGCGCGCGCCGGGTGACGGCGGCGACCGGCTGACGCGGGACGATCACCTCTACGATTTCATCGTCGAGATCGACCACAACACCCGTCCCCGCATTGCCGGACGCGGCAGCGCCGTCTTCCTGCATCTCGCCCGCGAGAAATTTTCGCCGACCGCGGGCTGCGTCGGACTGACCCGAGGCGCGATGTTGCGGCTGCTGGCGCGGATCGGGCCGAGGACGAAGATCGTCATCGGCTAGTGCCGGCAAATCAGCGATGACCGAAAATCGCCGAGCCGACGCGAACATGCGTCGCGCCGAGTTGAATCGCGGTCTCGAAATCGGCGCTCATGCCCATCGACAGCAATGTCAGTCCGTTGCGCGCGGCGATTTTTGCGGTGAGCGCGAAGTGTGCCGCGGGCGGATCGCCGACCGGCGGAATGCACATCAGTCCGGAGACCTGCAAGCCATAGACATCACGGCAGCTTGCGATGAATGCATCGGCATCCGCCGGTGCAATTCCCGCTTTCTGTGGCTCTTCGCCGGTGTTGAGCTGAACGAACAGCTGTGGATGCCGATCTTGCTTAACGATCTCTTTCGCCAGCGTTTCGCAGAGACTGGCGCGGTCCACAGAGTGAATGGCATCGAACAGCGCCACGGCCTCCTTGGCCTTGTTCGACTGCAGCGGCCCGATCAGGTGAAGTGCGAGGCCTTGGTGCTTCGCCATCAGGGCCGGCCACTTGGACTTTGCTTCCTGCACACGATTTTCACCAAACACGCGCTGGCCCGCGTGAATCACCGGCTCGATAGCATCACCGTTGAATGTCTTCGACACCGCAACAAGTGTTACCGAGGCGCGCTCGCGGCGAGCGTCGCGGCACGCGCGCGAAATCTCGCGCTCTACAGCGGCCAAGCCGTTTGGTGAATTGGATATTACCGGCGGCACGTTATCCACAGCCATCGATGCAAACCTGCGTTAAAAATTAGGGATCATTCGATTTTTATCGAATTCAAGAAAGGGTCTTTGAACCCTTTTTTGTAGGGTTGGCGTGGGGCAAGGGAATACCGATGTCAATCGCCAGCTTCGGCCGCAAAACGTCAAAACTCAAGGCGCTTATCGGGATTCGCGCGCGTCTCGTGATTCTGGCATTGATTCTCGTCGTTCCGCTGATGCTGGATCGCGTTCGGGTGCTCGAGGATACACGCTCCAGACAGGTCGCACAGGCTGCAACCGAGCTATCGGAGCTTGCAAAACATACCGCCGACGCGCAGCGCGAAATCATTTCGACGGTCCAGGCCGTCGTGAAATCCTCAGCCTATATCTACGCCGCTGCAGCTCAACAGGGCCGCGGTTGCGCGGTCATGCGCGCAAGTCTCCGTGTTGATTTGCCCTGGATCAGAAACATTTCGATCATTGGCCCGGAGGGCAAGATCGATTGTTCGACAAAGACGGATATCGTCGGGTTCGACCTCAGCGATCGCGACTATGTCCGCAAGGCGCGCGAGCTTCATGAATTCGTCCTCAGCGATTACATCCAGAGCCGCATCACCGCTCTTCCGACGCTGATCGCAGCCTATCCGGTCTCCGCCGTGAACGGCGGGCAGGAGTCCGTGGTGATCGCGGCAATTGACCTGAAATGGATGTCGCAGCTTCTGACCAACCGAGGCGGGCGCTCCGGCGTGTCGGTTGTTCTCGTCGACGGAACAGGAACGATTTTGGCCTCTCCGCCCGAGAGCGCGAACCTGATCGGGCAAAAGCTCAAGGACACTTCGCTCCTCGAAGCCGTCACGTTGCGTGAAATCAATCTCGATCGCGAATACGGATCAATCTCCTTCGAATCCGCCGATGGCGAGCGGAAAGCCGTGTCGTTCGCCCGCGTCACCGGCACACGCGCCCGCATGATCGTCAGCATCAACCAGTCCGTCCTGCTGGGTGACATCAATCGCGATATTGTAAACGCCTATATTCAGCTTGGCCTGGTCGGACTCATGACATTGCTGGGCGCATGGTTCGCCGGCGAGCGTCTCATCATGCGGCCCGTCCGCATGATGACCGACATGGCCCACCGGCTGGGCCGCGGTGAATTGTCAGCGAGGGCATCCAATGCGACGTTGCCGTCTGAGTTCGTACCGCTCGCAAAGGCGTTCGACGCGATGGCGTCGCAACTGTCCGAGCGCGAACGCGCGATGGCCGCTGCCAACGACCGGCTGACCGTCATTGCGTCGCTCGATCTTGTGTCCGGTCTGGCCAACCGCCGCGGGTTCCAGAGCCGGCTCGAATTCGAGTGGATGAAGGCGCTGCAGTCCGACGGACGGCTTTCGGTGCTGATGATCGACGTCGATCACTTCAAATTGTTCAACGACACTTACGGTCATCCGGAAGGCGACATCTGCCTCAAGCGGGTCGGCGAGGTGCTGGCGGCGATCGCCAATTCATGCAGCGGCTTCGCGGCCCGTTACGGCGGTGAGGAATTCTGCCTGTTGCTGCCCAGCAGCGACCCCACACATGCCATGCAGGTCGGCGAGCAGGTGCGCGCGACGGTGGAAGGTCTCGCGATTCCGCACCTCACCAGTCCTGGCCAGACCGTTACCGTCAGTGTCGGCGTCGCCACCATCGCGCCGGGCCACGCCCAGCCCCAGGATGACCTGATCGAGGCCGCGGACGCCGCGCTTTATGCGGCCAAACGCCGGGGCAGGAACGCGGTCGTCGAGCACGGCCTGATCCGGTCTGCTGACCAGCCGGTTTCGCTGGCCGGCTAGGCGGCGCGGGCTATATTTGCGCCTAAAGCGTTGACCCGTCGCGGTCTTTTGTGGCTAGTCTGCCGCCTCCTTGTCCCCTTTGGCAGACGACCGATCCGATGACGACCGAACGCTATAACGCCCGCGAATCCGAACCGCGGTGGCAGAAGCTCTGGGATGAGCGCGCCATCTTCGCGACGCGCAACGACGACCCCAGGCCGAAATATTATGTGCTCGAGATGTTCCCCTATCCGTCGGGGCGCATCCACATGGGTCACGTTCGCAACTACACCATGGGCGACGTGGTCGCGCGCTACATGCGCGCCAAAGGCTATAACGTGCTGCATCCGATGGGATGGGATGCTTTCGGTCTGCCGGCGGAGAACGCCGCGATCGAACGCAAGGTCGCTCCGAAAGCGTGGACCTACGACAACATCGCCGCGATGAAAAAGCAGCTCCAGACCATGGGGCTGTCGCTCGACTGGTCGCGCGAATTTGCGACATGCGATCCGAGCTACTACAAACATCAGCAGAAGATGTTTCTTGATTTCATGAAGGCCGGACTGGCCGAGCGCGAAAAGCGCAAGATCAACTGGGACCCGGTCGATATGACCGTGCTCGCCAACGAGCAGGTGATCGACGGGCGCGGCTGGCGCTCCGGCGCTGTGGTCGAACAGCGCGAGATGAACCAGTGGGTCTTCAAGATCACAAAGTACTCGCAGGAACTGCTCGACGCGCTGGATACGCTGGACCGCTGGCCGGACAAGGTGCGGCTGATGCAGCGCAACTGGATCGGCAGGTCCGAGGGCATGCTGATTCGCTTTGCTCTTGATCAGGCAAGCGCACCGACCGGCGAAAGCGAACTCAGGGTTTTCACGACGCGTCCCGATACGCTGTTCGGCGCCAAGTTCATGGCGATCGCGGCCGATCATCCGCTGGCGCAGGCGGCAGCGCTGAAAAATCCGAAGCTCGCCGAATTCATCGCCGAGACGAAGCGTCAGGGCACCGCGCAGGAAATCATCGATACCGCCGAGAAACAGGGCTTCGACACCGGCATCAAGGCGATCCATCCGTTCGATCCGGACTGGAAGCTGCCGGTCTATGTCGCCAACTTCGTTCTGATGGAATACGGCACCGGCGCGATCTTTGGCTGCCCCGCGCACGATCAGCGCGACCTCGACTTCGTCAACAAATACAATCTCGGCAACACGCCCGTCGTGTGTCCCGAAAGTCAGGATCCGAAGACGTTTGTCATTACGGACGCCGCCTATGACGGCGAAGGGCGCATGATCAATTCACGCTTCCTCGACGGCATGACCATCGAAGCAGCGAAGGAAGAGGTCGCGAAGCGCCTCGAAAGCACGACACGCGGCAACGCGCCTGTCGGCGAGCGACAGGTCAACTTCCGCCTGCGCGACTGGGGTATTTCACGGCAACGCTACTGGGGTTGCCCGATCCCCGTTATCCATTGCCCGAAATGCGATGTCGTGCCGGTACCGGACTCGGATCTGCCGGTGGTGCTGCCGGAGGATGTGACGTTCGACAAGCCGGGCAACGCCCTCGACCATCATCCGACCTGGAAGCACGTCGCCTGCCCGCAATGCGGCGGCAAGGCTACGCGCGAAACTGACACGATGGATACGTTCGTCGATTCGTCGTGGTACTTCGCGCGCTTCACCGACCCGTGGAACGAGAACGCGCCAACGACACCTGCTGTGGCCAACCACATGATGCCGGTTGATCAGTATATCGGCGGCGTCGAACACGCGATCCTGCATCTTTTGTATTCGCGCTTCTTCACCCGCGCGATGAGGGCGACGGGACATGTCGGCATGGACGAGCCGTTCGCCGGCATGTTCACGCAGGGCATGGTGGTGCACGAAACCTACAAAAAACAGGACGGCACCTTCGCTTCACCTGCGGAGATCAACATCGAAACCGTCGGCGACAAGCGACGCGCGACATTGCTGACGACAAAAGAGTCCGTCGAGATCGGCCCGATCGAAAAGATGTCGAAGTCGAAGCGCAACACTGTCGATCCCGACGACATCATCGGCGCCTATGGCGCCGACACCGCGCGCTGGTTCATGCTGTCCGACTCGCCGCCCGACCGCGACGTGATCTGGAGCGAGGAAGGCGTTCAGGGCGCAAGCCGCTTCGTGCAGCGGGTCTGGCGGCTGGTGAACACCGCAGCTCGGCATTTGCCGAAACCCGGCACCCCCGCGGACAACGACGGTTCCGAGGAGGCGCTGGCGCTGCGCCGCATCGCTCACCGCACTCTTGCGGATATCTCGACCTCGATCGAGCGGCTGCGCTTCAACACCGCGATTGCCAAGCTCTATGCCTTTGTGGGGGCGCTGGCCGATGTCGTCGATGGACCAGCGAAATTGCTGGAAGCCAGCCCGGCTGTCGCAACTGCGGCCCGGGAGGCGTTCGACATCCTGGCCCGGTTGATCTCGCCCATGATGCCGCATCTGGCCGAGCAGTGCTGGCAGGTGCTGGGGCATTCGGGGCTGGTTTCCGAGGCGGAATGGCCTAAAATCGAGCCCAAACTGCTGGTCGACGACACAATTGCGCTGCCGGTGCAGGTTAATGGCAAGAAGCGCGCGGATGTCACGGTGGCCCGAAATGCTTCCAACGAGGAAATTGAGGCTGCCGTTTTGGCACTCGATGCAGTAAAATCGGCCTTGGACGGGAAATCTCCCCGAAAAGTCATCGTCGTTCCGCAGAGGATCGTGAATGTCGTGGTTTGATACGCGCATCGCAGCCCGGCTCGTGGCCGTGGCTGCCCTTGCGGCCCTGACGGCCGGATGCTTCCAGCCGATGTATGGCGAGCGCAGCGCAAGCGGCGGATCGGCGTTACGGGAAAAACTGCAGGGCGTCGAGGTTCCTCCGCTCAACCTGCCCAACGGTTCGCGCGAGGCGCGGCTTGGCGTCGAGATCCGCAATTCGCTGATGTTCAGCATGTACGGCAGCGCTGTCGGTGGCCCTCAGACCCACCGCCTCCTGATGCGCGTCAGCACATCGCGGCTATCGATCATTGTCGACCCCATCACTGCGCGGCCCGACATCGAGAACTACGGTATCGATGTGACTTACGAACTGAAGGACAACGCCACCGACAAGACGGTGCTGACCGGAACGACGTTCTCGCGCGTGTCCTATGACATTCCGGGTCAGCAGCAGCGCTTCGCCCGCTCACGCGGATTGCGCGATGCCGAGGATCGTGCCGCCAAGGTGATCGCCGACAACATCAGCCAGCGGCTTGCATCGTTTTTCGTCGCCGGCACCTGATCGACAATCGAGATAATTGTGGTCGCGCTTCGCGGGAAAGAAATCGACGCGTTTCTGGCCCGGCCCGATCCGTCGCGGCCGATCATCCTGCTGTATGGTCCCGACACCGGCCTGGTTCGCGAACGCGCCGACAGCCTGATGGCGTCCGCCGTCGATGATCCGAACGATCCATTTTCACTGGTGCGCATGGACGGCGACGAACTCGCCGCCGAGCCGTCGCGTCTTGTCGAGGAAGCCATGACGGTGCCGCTGTTCGGCGGACGCCGGGCAATCCGCATCAGGGCCGGATCGCGCAGTTTCGCCAGCGGTATCGATACGCTTGCGGAGATGCAGCCGAAGGATTGCCGTATCGTGATCGAGGCCGGCGAGTTGCGTCCGGACGCGCCCTTACGCAAGGCCTGCGAGAAGGCGAAGAGCGCTGTCGCCATCGCCTGCTATGCAGACACCGAGCGCGATCTTGCCAGGCTGATCGACGACGAGTTGCGCGCTTCGAATCTGACGATCGCGCCCGACGCGCGCGTTGCGCTGACGTCACTGCTCGGCGGCGACCGGCAGGCGTCGCGCAACGAAATTCGTAAAGTCGCGCTTTATGCCCATGGCCAGCGTGAGGTTACGCTGGACGATGTAGTCGCCATCGTCACCGACGCCTCCGGTATGGCGCTCGATCCCATTGTTGACAACGCCTTTGCCGGGCGCGCCGCTGACGTCGAAACCATGTTCACCAAAGCCATGGCGGCCGGGACTTACCCCGGCCTGATCATCATGTCCGCGCAGCGCCACGCAGCGCTGCTGCACAAGGCGCGGCTGTCGATCGAGGAAGGCCGCAGCGAACTCGACGCGCTCGAGAGCGGATTTCCGCGGCTGCATTTCTCGCGCAAGTCGCTGGTCGAGACAGCGCTGCGAAACACCAGCGCGGAGCGCATGGCGCGGGTCATGGCGCAACTGGCTGACGCTGCGTTCGACATGCGCAAGCAATCGTCGCTGGCTGAAGTCATCGCACAACGCGCGCTGCTCGCGATTGCCGTCAATGCACGACGACGGGGCTAATACCCCCGTCGTTGCTAGTTTTTATTTACCTGCTTCAAGCCGCCGCAAAATCTCGTCAAGCTGATCGAGATCGGTGTACTTGATCTGCACCGTGCCGCCGGGATTGCGGTGATCGACACTCACCTTCAGGCCGAGCACATCGCTGACGCGCTTTTCAAGCGCGATGGTGTCAGGATCTTTTGCAGGCGCCGCCCCGCGCGCCTTCTGCGGCTTGCGCTCCGGCACACCCTCTTCATGCGCGAGTGCTTCGGTCTGACGCACGTTCAGACCTTCCTCGACGATCCGCTTCGCAGCCGCTGCGGCATCCGGCAGATTGATCAGCGCGCGCGCGTGTCCGGCGGACAGCTTGCCTTCGGCGATATAAGCCTGAACCTGATCCGGCAGTTTGGTCAGACGCATCATGTTGGCGACATGGCTGCGGCTCTTGCCGACGATCTTGGCGATATCCTCCTGGCTGCGTTTGAACTCGGCGGCAAGCGCGTGATAGCCCTGCGCTTCTTCCATCGCGTTCAAATCCGAGCGCTGTACGTTCTCGATGATCGCGATCTCGAGCGCGTCACTGTCGTTCACCTCGGTGGTGACGATCGGCACATCATGCAGACCCGCGCGCTGCGACGCGCGCCAGCGACGTTCGCCGGCAATGATCTCGAAACGATCCGTCGCGCCCTTCACCGACCGGACCACGATCGGCTGAATCACGCCGTGCTGCTTGATCGAGGCCGACAACTCGTCGAGCTCGACATCGGAAAACGTGCGGCGCGGATTGCGCGGATTGGCCTTGAGAAATTCAATCGGAACGCGGCGCGGCGTGCGCGCGGGACGATCGACGTGAGCAGCTTCGCCGCCGACATCGCCAATCAGACTTGCAAGACCGCGACCCAATCGCGAACGCTCGTCGGCCATTGCCGTCTCCCTTGCACTCAACCCACGCACTCCCGACATCGCTTCAGCCCGACCTCAACTACACACAATAATATTTCAGTGCGAACGCAGCTCGCGTTCGCGCTGAATCACTTCGGTCGCGAGTTTCAGATACGCATCGCTGCCGACGCATTTGAGATCGTAAACCAGCACCGGCTTTCCGTAAGACGGTGCTTCGGAGATACGCACGTTACGCGGGATCATGGTGTTGTAGACTTTGTTGCCCATGAACTGTCGCACATCGGCGACAACTTGGTTCGACAGGTTGTTGCGCGAGTCGAACATCGTCAGCACGATGCCGTGAATCGACAGCGTCGGATTCAGCGTCGAGCGAACCTGCTCGACGGTCTGCAGCAACTGCGACAGGCCTTCGAGCGCGAAGAACTCACACTGCAGCGGCACGAGAATCGCGTGCGACGCCGCCATGGCATTGACGGTGATGAGATTGAGCGACGGCGGACAATCGACCAGCACATAGGTGTAGTCGGTGTCGGGCGCGACATTGACGTTGAGTTCGGCGATCGCATCGCGCAGGCGAAACGCGCGGTCGCGCGTGGTGCCGAGTTCAAGTTCAAGGCCCGACAGATCCATGGTCGATGCCGCGATGTGCAGGCGAGGGACCGCGGTTGGAATGATTGCTTCGCGCAGCTTGGCCTCGCCGATCAGCACGTCGTAGGTCGAGCAGTTGCGATTGCGCCGGTCGATGCCAAGTCCCGTTGAGGCGTTGCCCTGCGGATCGAGATCGACGATCAGCACCCGCTCGCCGATAGCCGCGAGGGCAGTTCCGAGATTGATGGCGGTCGTGGTCTTGCCGACGCCACCCTTCTGATTGGCGAGCGCCAGAATCCGGGGATGGCCCCGCTGGGCTGTCGCGCCGTTCTCGTCTTGAAAAATTCCGTCGATGCCAACCATGTGCGTGGCCATGCCTTGTTGTTGCTGGACGCCTTATCGCCGCTCAATCGCATTGAGTTCGACGATCCAACCGTGTCCGCCGGTGCGACTGGGATGAAGAAGAGGCTCTATATTCCAGTATTTAGTAGCTTCCGTCAATTCGGCCTCTACATCTTGTCCCTTTAGGAACAAGGCCTTGGTGCCTTGCTGCACCAGAGGCGCAGCAAAACCCAGCAACATATGTAGTGGAGCAACTGCGCGGGCAGTGATGCAATCGACCGGCGTCTGCAAACTATCCACATAATCCCCGATGTCAGCGAGGACAACTGAGCCGGCAGCGCCGGTCACCCGCAATGCCTCTCGAAGAAATGCGGCCTTCTTGGCGTTGCGCTCCACCAGCTGGACGTTTGCGCCTTCGTGCTCGGCCATCGCACAGGCCAGCACTACGCCGGGAAAACCACCGCCGCTGCCAAAGTCCAGCCAACGACGGGCGTTGGGAGCCAAGTCCAGCAGTTGAAGCGAATCGGAGACGTGCCGGGTCCAGAGCTGCGGAAGCGTGGAGGGCGCGATCAGATTCGTCTTGGCCTGCCACTGCACCAGGAGATCGACATAGCGATCGAGACGGGCTCCTGTTTCACGTGAAACAGGAGTCAGCGCCAAAGCCGCCGCCTTGTCCGAGGCTGGAATGGAAACGAGGGCCGGTTTGGCCATGAGATGCGCCTATGCCGAAGCCGCTGAGGATCGGCGCGCCTCGCGGCGTAAATAGGCCGCGAGAATGGCCAGCGCCGCAGGGGTCATTGCCTCGATCCGGCCCGCCTGCCCGATGGTCCGCGGCCGCACCTTTTCGAGCTTCTGCCGCGCCTCGTTCGAGAGGCCCGGGACAGCGCTGTAGTCCACATCGGTCAGAACCAGTCCCTCGTCGCGGCGGAAGGCCTGCACATCTGCAGCCTGGCGGGCGAGATAGACGTCGTATTTGGCGTCGATCTCCAGATGGACCGCGATCTTCGGATCGATTGCGTTGAGCTGCGGCCATATTGACGTGATGTTGGCCCATTCCACCTCGGGATACGCCAGCATTTCGAACGCCGTGCGGCGCTGACCGTCGTGATTGAGCATCAGGCCGTGCTTTGCGGCCTCGTTGGGCGTCACCGAGAGCGATTTCGCCAACGATTTTGCGGCGTTAAGTGCTTCCATCTTGCCGGCATGCCGCCCTGCCCGCTCCGCGCCTACACAGCCGAGCGCAATACCCCGGTCGGTCAGGCGCTGATCGGCGTTGTCCGCGCGCAGCGTCAAACGATACTCGGCGCGCGAGGTGAACATCCGGTACGGCTCGGTGATGCCGCGCGACGTCAGGTCGTCGATCATCACCCCGAGATAGCCGTCAGCCCGGTCGAACACAGCGGGCTTTCCGCCCCCGGCGAGAATCGCGGCATTCAACCCGGCCACAAGCCCCTGCGCACCGGCTTCTTCATAGCCGGTGGTGCCATTGATCTGCCCGGCCAGGAAAAGCCCCGGCACCCGTCGGGTTTGCAGGGTCGGCTCCAGTTCACGTGGATCGACGTGATCGTATTCGATGGCATAGCCCGGACGGACCATTTTCACCTGCTCGAGGCCGGGAATGCTGGCCAGAATGGCCTGCTGAACCTCTTCCGGCAGCGATGTGGAGATCCCGTTGGGGTAAACCGTGGTGTCGTCGAGCCCTTCGGGCTCCAGGAAGATCTGGTGGCCGTCGCGGTCGCCGAAACGGACGATCTTGTCCTCAATGGACGGGCAATAACGCGGGCCGGTGCTCTTGATCTGGCCGGAATACATCGGCGAGCGATGGACATTGGCGCGGATGACCTCATGGGTGGCGTTGGTGGTCCGGGTGATCCCGCATTCGATCTGTGGGGTCGTGATCCGGTCGGTCAGCACCGAAAACGGCTCGATTGGGTCGTCCCCCGGCTGCATTTCGACCGCAGACCAATCGATGGTCGAGCCATCGAGGCGCGGCGGCGTTCCGGTCTTCAGGCGACCCAGAACAAATCCGGCAAGCTCGAAAGATCTTGAGAGACCCATCGCCGGGGCCTCTCCGACCCGTCCCGCCGGCCAATTCTTCTCGCCCAGATGGATCAGGCCCCGCAAAAAGGTCCCGGTGGTCACAACTACCGCGCCTACGGCGAATTCCCGACCGTCGCCGAGGCGAATCCCGCAAACTCGGCCCTCAGAGAGCAATAGCTCGTCAGCCTCGCCCTCAATCACGATCAGGTTGGGCGTTTCCCGGATTTCGGCCTGCATCGCGGCCGCATAAAGCTTGCGGTCAATCTGGGCGCGAGGACCACGGACGGCGGGCCCTTTGCGGCGGTTCAAAACCCGGAACTGGATGCCGCCCCGGTCCGCGATCCGGCCCATCAGGCCGTCGAGGGCGTCGATCTCCCGGACCAGATGGCCCTTTCCAAGGCCTCCGATGGCCGGATTGCAGGACATCGCGCCGATGGTCGCAAATTGATGGGTGACCAACGCAGTTTTCGCACCCATGCGCGCAGACGCTGCCGCCGCTTCGCAGCCGGCGTGCCCCCCCCCGATCACAATGACGTCGAATGTCTGCATCGGCAGACTTCTATCGCTTTGGTGCGAAAGCTGAAAGACGGAAATGCATCCCGGATGTTTCACGTGAAACAAGGTCATTGGCCTATCTGGAACCCGCAGGGGCCACTGGCCTACTTCCCGATGCAGAACTCGCGGAAGATAACGTCAAGAATGTCCTCGACATCCACTCTGCCAGTCAATCGGCCTAATGAATGAATCGCGATTCGTAGTTCTTCGGCCAGAAGTTCATCCCCCTTGTCGGCCGAGCGCCCTGCCCGTCCCAGCGCGGCGACCGTCTCCCGTAACAAGGTCCGGTGCCGGGCGCGGCTGACCAGCGCCATTTCGCCCGATCCAAAATAGTCCCGGGCGTAGATCACGAGCGCTGCGATCAGCTCCGGGACACCATCACCACGCGACGCGGAAACATCGAACCGCCCCGTCGCCCCGGCGCCCTCGCCTTTCACAGCGACCAGATCAACCTTGTTGCGCACGATCCAGACCGGCGCGTGGTCGCCATCGCTTTGCGGCGTCGGCGCATTCCTGTCGTTCGCATCGACAAGCCACAACACCAGGTCGGACGTGCGCGCACGATCGCGCGCGCGGCGCACACCCTCCTGCTCGACCGGATCGTGGGTATCGCGCACACCCGCCGTGTCGATCAGCGTCACCGGGTAACCGTCGAGATCGAGATGCACTTCGATGACGTCGCGTGTGGTGCCGGCGTGCGGTGACACAATCGCAGCTTCGCGCCGCGCGAGGCGATTGAGCAACGTCGACTTGCCAGCGTTTGGGGGACCGGCAATCGCAACCGTCAGGCCTTCGCGCAGACGTTCACTTTGTGCCGATGCCGCAAGGGTTTCTTCGATTTCCGATTTCAACGCCGCGATCTTGCGTAACGCCGGCGCGACAAGCTCTGCCGAAACATCACCCTCGTCCGAAAAATCGATGCCTGCTTCGATCAACGCCGATGCTTCGATGATCTGCTGCCGCCAGCTCTCGGCCTTTGCACCCAGCAATCCTTTCAGATGCCGCAACGCCTGGCGGCGTTGACGATCGGTATCGGCGTGAATCAGATCGTCGAGACCTTCCGCTTCGGTGAGATCGAGCTTGCCGTTTTCGAACGCGCGGCGCGTGAACTCACCCGGCTCCGCCGGACGCAAGCCGTCTATGGCACTGAGCGCATCGAACATCGCTGCGATCACCGCGCGGCCGCCATGAACCTGAAATTCCGCGACGTCTTCGCCCGTCGCACTGTGCGGACCCGGAAACCAGAGGGCGACCGATTCGTCGATAGCGCTGCCGTCAAGATCCCGCAGGGTCGCGAACTGGGCAAGACGAGGCGCGGGCAATTTTCCGCAAAGCCGCTCGATCGCTAAACGGGTTTGCGGACCGGACACGCGGATGATGGCAATCGCTGACGGCGCGCGTCCGGAGGACAAAGCAAAGATGGTCTGATCTGGGGAATGCATGGCCTATTTGTCGGACACATGCCGGACAGGCAATGAAAATTCCCAGCTATGGTGATGTCGAATTATGCTGCATTGCAATATGTTACGACCTGAAGCGCAACATACGCCGTGCTGCGTCGCACAATAGAAACTTGGTTCGCCAAAAGAAAATGCCCGGCGCAAGGCCGGGCACTGAAAACGAGCTGACGCCTATCGGCTATCAGGCAGTCACATCAGGTGTTCATCGACTCAAAGAATTCCGCGTTGTTCTTGGTGTTGCGGAGCTTGTCGAGCAGGAAGTCGATGGCGTCCATGGTGCCCATCGGATTGAGGATGCGGCGAAGGACGTACATCTTCTTGAGCAGCTGCGGATCGGTGATGAGCTCTTCCTTGCGTGTGCCCGAACGCGAGATGTCGATCGCAGGGAAGGTGCGCTTGTCCGAGACCTTGCGATCAAGAATGAGCTCCGAGTTGCCGGTGCCCTTGAACTCTTCGAAAATCACTTCGTCCATGCGGCTGCCGGTATCGACCAGCGCGGTCGCGATGATGGTGAGCGATCCGCCTTCTTCGATGTTCCGCGCAGCGCCAAAGAAACGCTTCGGACGCTGCAGCGCATTGGCGTCAACACCGCCGGTCAGCACCTTGCCGGATGACGGCACCACGGTGTTGTAGGCACGGCCGAGGCGTGTGATCGAGTCCAGAAGAATCACGACGTCGCGGCCGTGTTCGACCAGGCGCTTGGCCTTCTCGATCACCATCTCCGCAACCTGCACGTGACGCACCGCCGGTTCGTCGAAGGTCGAGGACACAACCTCGCCCTTCACCGAACGCTGCATGTCGGTGACTTCTTCCGGACGTTCGTCGATCAGAAGAACGATCAGATAACACTCTGGATGATTGGCCGTGATCGAGTGCGCGATGTTCTGCATCAGCACCGTTTTACCAGTGCGGGGAGGGGCCACGATAAGCGCGCGCTGGCCTTTACCTATAGGGGCTACGATATCGATGACGCGCGCAGAGAGATCCTTGCGGGTCGGATCGTCAAGCTCAAGGCGGAAACGCTCGTCCGGAAACAGCGGCGTCAGATTGTCGAAATTGACCTTGTGCTTGGACTTTTCCGGATCTTCGAAGTTCAGCGTGTTGACCTTCAACAGCGCGAAGTAGCGTTCGCCTTCCTTCGGGCTGCGAATATGGCCTTCAATGGTGTCGCCGGTACGCAATCCGAAGCGCCGGATCTGCGATGGCGACACGTAGATGTCATCCGGGCCGGGCAGATAATTGGCGTCCCATGAGCGCAGGAATCCGAAGCCGTCGGAGAGAACCTCGACAACGCCTTCACCGATGATGTCGGTTTCCTGGATCGCAAGCTGCTTGAGAATGGCGAACATCAGCTCCTGCTTGCGCATGGTGCTGGCATTTTCGACCCCAAGCTCTTCGGCGAACGAGACGAGCTCCGCCGGAGTTTTGGTTTTGAGGTCTTGTAGTTTGATTTCCCGCATTGGGGTTGTCCTGTGGAGCGTGTGGAGAAAAGAGAATGGGGAGGGGAGCGAAAGGTTCAGCCTGCTGACGACATACGGACTACAAACGCGATCAGAAGTCCGCAGGTCTTGAGCGAGGAAGGTGCCGGGAGGCTTCGAACCTGATGTGGCGGCCGGTCCAACAATGAGACCGGGACTCAACCACATCCACCTGCGTTCGGTGGGATGACAGATATATAGAAAATCGTCCGGCTTCACGCAAGGCGATCATTGACGCAGAGCCTAAAGGCTGGCCGCTCTAGAACGGTTTGACGATCACCAGAACCACGACAGCGATCATTAAAACAGTCGGTACTTCATTGATAATACGATAGAATTTCTGAGTTCTGGTATTTGCATCTTGGGCGAAATCCCGCACCCGGGCGCTGAAAAAGCCGTGGACCCCCGACAGAACCAGCACCAGCACGAATTTGGCGTGAAACCAGCCGGAGACATACCAGCCACCCTGCCAGGCCAGCCACAAGCCGGCCAGCCAGGTCACGATCATCGCCGGATTGATAATCGCCTTGAGCAGGCGGCGCTCCATCACCTTGAAAGTTTCGGATTGCTTCGAACCGATCTCCGCGTCGCAGTGGTAGACGAACAATCGCGGCAGATAGAGCATACCGGCCATCCATGAGATGACCGCGATCACATGTAGCGCCTTGATCCATTCGTACATGGAATCTTCCGTGGGAATTGTCTTTAACTGCCAAGCCAACCGGTGTTTCGAAATTGGCATCGTGGCTGGAGAACAGGAACCAGACGTTGCCTAGTGTGTTGAGCAACATCGATAGATGACGTGAGACGAGACGTTTCCGCAAGCACGACTTTCTTAAAGAATCCTTTTTAGATTCTTAGTTTGAGTCAGTGTAACCGTGATTAGCGCTCGCGCATTGCTCTCCCGCTTTTATCCAGCGACTATCCACATGCCGCTGGTTTATACCCGGTGTTGGACAAGATCCGGACGACAGAGAATATGCCGATGGTTTCAAGCGCTTGAGAGCAAGTGACACGGCATTATCCCAAGACAAATCCACACAACCCCGCTACCATCCCAGCAACGGTCAGATTTCATCCCGAAATCAGCGCTGTGAATGAAAGAGCGGGTTATCCCGGGCGGTGCGATCCATCGCCGGATTGAGGTGAACATGCCCACAGGGATTCACAGCTATTCACAGTCGCCGGATTGAGCGGAAACGGATTCGAGACGTCATGGCGACAACCACCGGCAGTTATTTTCACCTCCACATGATTTCCGATTCGACCGGTGAAACGCTGATCACGGTCGCGCGTGCAGTGGCCGCGCAGTACTCCAATGTCTCGCCGGTCGAGCATGTCTATCCGCTGGTCCGCAGCCAGAAGCAGCTTGATCGCGTGCTGGCAGAAATCGAGGAAGCGCCAGGAATTGTGCTGTTCACGCTGCTGGAGAAAGATCTGGTCGAGCGGCTCGAGGCGAAGTGCCAGGAAATCAACATTCCGAGCCTGTCGATCATCGGTCCCGTGATGCAGTTGTTTCAGGCTTATCTTGGCACGGAGACCTCGCGGCGCGTTGGCGCCCAGCACACACTCAATGCGGAGTATTTCAAGCGCATCGATGCGTTGAACTATTCGATGATGCATGACGACGGACAGCACGTTGAAGGCCTCGAGGAGGCTGATGTGGTGCTTGTCGGCGTCTCGCGGACATCGAAGACACCCACATCGATTTATCTTGCCAATCGAGGTGTTCGCACCGCCAACGTACCGCTGGTGCCGGGAATTCCGATTCCGCATCAGCTTGAAACGCTGAAGAAGCCGCTGGTGGTCAGTCTTCATGCAACCCCTGAACGATTGATCCAGGTCCGGCAGAATCGTCTGCTCGGCATCGGCAGGACCGGAGACGATACCTATATCGACCGTCAGGCTGTGACCGAGGAGGTTGCTTTTGCCCGAAAGCTCAGCGCGAAATTCGACTGGGCGTTGCTCGACGTCACGCGCCGGTCGATCGAGGAAACCGCCGCGGCGATCATGAAACTGTACGCCGATCGCCAGCGCCAGAAGGCATCGCAAACGTGACTGTCTGGCGTGAACGGCAACCCCTGATTCTCGCATCGCAGAGCGCTGTGCGAAAAAGCCTGCTTGTGAATGCGGGAATCGCGGTGGAGACCGTTCCTGCCGATATCGACGAACGCGCGATCCAGCAGACCTCCGGATTGACAGAGCCGGGCAGGATCGCCGGCCTGCTCGCCGGCGAGAAGGCGACATTCATCTCCGCGAAGTATCCCGGCCGATATGTCGTCGGCGCTGACCAGACGCTGGCGCTCGGCGAGCAGCTTTTCAGCAAACCTGCAGATCGTGCTGCGGCAGCGGCACAAATCACGACGTTATCGGGGCAGGCTCACGCATTGCACAGCGCGGTCAGTGTTGTGAAGGATGGTGTAATCCTGTTTTCCCACGTCAGCGTTGCACGCATGACGATGCGACCTCTGACCGAACGCGAGATTGCCGCCTATATAGAAGAGGCTGGGAACGCGGTTACCTCAAGCGTCGGCGCCTATCAACTGGAGCGCACCGGGGTGCATCTGTTCGATCGCATCGACGGCGATCATTTTACGATTCTGGGATTGCCGC
Source organism: Afipia birgiae 34632 (assembly GCF_000308295.2). Classification (GTDB taxonomy): domain Bacteria; phylum Pseudomonadota; class Alphaproteobacteria; order Rhizobiales; family Xanthobacteraceae; genus Afipia; species Afipia birgiae. The sequence continues at coordinate 526,678 of NZ_HG326653.1, read as the reverse complement.
TGCTGCCGCTGCTTGGTTTTCTGCGCAGCCGGAATCTGCTGGCTGTATGACGAAAGAATTGCCGATGCTGTTGCTGGGTTTGACGGGTTCGATTGGAATGGGGAAATCGACCACCGCGAAGTTGTTTCAGGAAGCCGGGGTGCCGGTCTACGATGCCGACGCGACCGTTCATAAGGTCTATGAAGGCGAGGCCGCACCGGCGGTCGAAGCGGCGTTTCCCGGCAGCACCATGGACGGCAAGGTGGACCGGCAGAAGCTCTCGGCCATGGTCTTGAACAATGCCGATGCGATGAAACGGCTCGAGACCATCGTGCATCCGATGCTGCGCAGCCATCAACTCAAGTTCCTCAGCGACGCGGAAGCATCGGGAGCGCCGGTAGCCGTTCTTGATGTGCCCTTGCTGTACGAGACCGGTGGCGAAAACCGGGTCGATGCGGTGGTGGTGGTAACGACGACGCCGGAGATTCAGCGCGAACGCATTTTGGCACGGGACAACATGACGCCCGACAAGCTCGACGCGATCCTTGCGCGGCAGCTTCCTGATGCGGAAAAGCGCAAGCGGGCGGATTTTGTGGTGGACACCTCCCACGGTCTGGACCCGGTGCGGCAGCGGATCGGTGAAATCCTCCGCGAAGTCGTTAAAATGCCGAGACGGCGAAACTGATTCGCTGACATCGCACCCGGCATACCCATATGCGCGAAATCGTTCTCGATACCGAAACCACAGGCCTCGATCCGCTGCGCGGCGATCGCCTGGTCGAGATCGGCTGCGTCGAGATGATCAATCGGATGCCGACCGGGCAGACGTTTCACGTCTATCTCAATCCCGAGCGCGACATGCCGCAGGAAGCATTCAACGTGCACGGTCTGTCGAGCGAGTTTCTTGCTGACAAGCCGCTGTTCGGGGCGGTGGCGGACGATTTCCTGACTTTCATCGCCGACGCGCCGCTGGTCATTCACAATGCGTCATTCGATATCGGCTTCATCAATGCCGAACTTTCCAAGGTCTCGCGAGCGGCTATCCCGCGCGACCGTCTGGTCGATACGCTGACGCTGGCGCGGCGCAAGCATCCCGGTGTGTCGAACCGGCTCGACGATCTGTGCTCGCGCTACGCCATCGATAATTCCCGCCGAACCAAACACGGCGCTTTGCTCGACGCGGAACTGCTCGCGGAAGTCTATATCGATCTGATTGGCGCGCGGCAGTCGCAGCTCATTCTGTCTGAGACGCGCCAGTCGTTCGGCGCCGGACAGGTCGATGCTCCGCGGCGGCAGCGCGAGGAGCCGCTTGCACCACGCGTCACCGAGGCTGACGCGGCCGCACATGCCGCATTCGTCGCGACACTTGGCGGCACGCCAATCTGGAACGAATTTTCGAAGGAATCTTGAGCGACGCGAACTTCGCTTCGCGTAGCGATAACCGGGCTTAGCTCGGTTTGCCCTGCTGCTGTTCGGCCTGACGCGCCATATTCTGACGATAGAGGCCGACGAAATCCACCGGATCGAGCATCAGCGGCGGGAAGCCACCGGCGCGCACCGACGACGCCACGATTTCGCGGGCGAACGGAAACAGCAGCCGCGGGCATTCGATCATGATGAAAGGGTGCATGCTGTCCTGCGGCACGTTCTGAATGCGAAATACGCCAGCATAAATCAGTTCGAAACCAAACAACACGAAGTTGTCGTTTTCAGCTTTTCCCTCGATGGACAGCGCGACTTCGAAGTCATGCTCGGCAACCGGCGTGGCGGTGACGTTGATCTGGATGTTGATCGTGGGCTGCTTGTCCTGAGACGCCAGCGAAGCCGGGGAGTTCGGATTCTCGAACGAGAAATCCTTGATGTACTGCGCCAGAACGTTGAACTGGGGCGGAGCCGCGTTCTCGAGAGGTGCACCGTTGCCGTTGGTCATGAATATATTGCTCCGAGAATGTGGAAACGAGATCGCCCAGGGAGCGATCCGGTCGGGAACTGCCTGAGAAAAAGCATCCGTTGGCGGCAAATGTCCGCGTCCGGACAGGACAGGCCCTTGTCGGGGCGAGTGGCTATCATAGCCTTGCCTCATTCGACAAGGACGATGGGCTGCATTCTGCTGTGTTTCGGCTGGCCCTAACCGCTGGATCAGGTAGAATTACGCTAAATCGGAGCGGAGAATGCCCAAATCTTGTCCTTCGGGCTGTTCAAAGCGCGGCATATAGCGATGTTGGCTGGATCGGATTTCGTGCCTACATGTGACAAACGAACGCCTGTGTGACCCTGTTCCGAAGCAGGTGGCGTGTAGCACCGATCAGAAAGTGAATGCGACGTGGATATTTACACCATCATTTTTCTGGCCTTGGCCGTCTTCATCTTCCTGCGATTGCGCAATGTGCTGGGACAGCGGACCGGTGACGAGCGGCCGCCGTTTGATCGCGCGGCCCGTGACGTTCTGCGTGGAGCGCCGGATAACGTTGTTCCGATGCCGGGGAAGACCATCGACCAGGCACCGCTGGCACCCTCCGCGGATCCAGCGGTCGTGCCTGACCGCTGGAAGGGAATTGCGGAATCCGGCTCTGTGCTCGCGCGCGGCCTGGATCAGATCGCGGTCTCCGACCCGTCGTTTGACGCGCAGCATTTTCTCAGCGGTGCGAAGAGCGCCTATGAAATGATCGTGCTGGCGTTCGCCAATGGTGATCGCCGCGCCCTGAAGGATCTGTTGTCGCCTGAGGTCTATGAGGGCTTCGAGACCGCCATCAAGGAGCGCGAACAGCGCGGAGAGAGAGTCGAGACGCGATTCGCGTCGATCGACAAGGCGGAGATCGTCAACGCCGAAACACGCGATCGCGCAGCGCAGATCACCATCCGGTTCGTATCCCAGATGATCTCGGTCACGCGCGACAAGGCTGGCACCGTCGTCGATGGCAACCCGGAAAAGCTCACCGATGTCACAGATGTCTGGACGTTCGCCCGTGACATCGCTTCGCGCGATCCGAACTGGAAGCTGGTTGGGACGGAAAGCGGACAGTAAGGAAGATGCCGCGCCCGGTGCACGAACCGGGCGTTTTGGCGCGTGGCTGAGCGCCGGAGCTGCCGGGCTTTTCGCAGCCGGTCTCGCAATCACAGATGTTGAGGCCAGAACCGTCGGGCGGCACGTTTCTCACGATCATCATGAAGCGCCGAAGCGTGGGCCGGTTGTCTGGCCGCTGGAAGTTCCGGGCGGGCAATATGCGCCGCTGAAATGGAGCGACGTCGTGGGCTGGGCCGACGACGATCCGCTTCCGGCCTTCAAGACGTTTCGTACAAGCTGCAAGCCGATCGCTGCACAGAAAGGTCCGCTCGCGGACAGCAAGGCACTCGGCACGTCGTTGCGCGATCCCTGCATCGCGGCCCGTGCCGAGGACATTTCCGAAAGCGCCAGGGCGCGCGAATTCTTCGAGAGGAATTTCACGCCGTTGCTGATCTCGCGGATCGGCGAGGATGCGGGCTTTGTGACCGGCTACTATGAGCCCATCGTCGACGGGTCGCGGGTCCAGACTGACGTCTACACCGTGCCTGTCTATCGGCGGCCGTCGAACCTGTTCGTGCGCGGATATTCGCAGGCCAATGCCAGCATGCCCAACAAGGGCCAGGTGTTCCGCAAAGTCGGGCGGCGCAAGCTGGTGCCCTATTATGACCGTGGTGAAATCGAAGACGGCGCAATCGCGGGGCGCGGCCTCGAAGTGGTCTGGCTGAAGAGCCAGACCGATCTGCTGTTCATTCAGATTCAGGGCTCGGCACGGATCAAGCTCGATGACGGATCGATAGTGCGCATCAACTACGATGCGCATAATGGTTATCCTTATACGCCCGTCGGCCGCGTGCTGATCGAGCGCAACATCGTGCCCAAAGACCAGATGTCGATGCAGAAGATCCGTGAATACATGGAGCAGAGTCCGGATGCGGCGAAAGAACTGCGCCGGCAGAACCGCTCCTATGTGTTCTTTCGCGAGGTGAAGCTGGCGGCGGACGACGAAGCGGTCGGCGCGCAGGGCGTGCCGCTGACGGCCGGACGATCGATCGCTGTCGACAAGTCGCTTCATGTCTACGGCACACCGTTCTTTATTGAAGGCAGTTTGCCGATTGAATCCGACACGTCGAATACGCCGTTCCGCCGGCTGATGATCGCGCAGGACACCGGCTCAGCCATTATCGGTCCGGCGCGTGCGGACATCTACTTTGGTGCGGGAGTTGATGCAGGCCGCGTCGCGGGCCGCCTGAAAAATCCGGCACGTTTCGTCATGCTGCTGCCGAACAGCCTCGATCCGGTGTCGCGTGGCAAGACCATGCCGCTGCCGGAAGACCGGCCATCGGCCACCATCGCAAAGCTGTTTCCGCAAAAAGAGCAGCCCAAGGAGCCGGTCAAGGACACGCCGAAGGAAGTCGCCAAGGACACTGTCAAGGAGACTTCCAAGGACGCGCCGAAAGAGCAGACCAAAGATACGCCAAAGGATTCGACCAAGAGCGCTCCATCCAAGGATCAACCGGCTACAGCTCAAACGCCCGCTACACCAGCTACATCCGCTGCGCCAGTAGTGCCTCCGGTTGCTGCAACGGCCCCGGTCGCGCAGGCCGTGCCGTTGCCCGAAGCTCGCCCCAAAACGGCGCCGGATGTTGCGTCAACGACGACCGTCAAGCCTGATGCGCCGCGCCGGAAGCGGCATCACCGGCACATCCGTCATCGCCAATGAAGAGCCCTCGCAATCTCGATCCGCCCCCATCGCCGCGGCGAAAGCGTGCGCTGAGCCGCGAAGAAGCCGAGCTCTGGGAAAGCGTGGCGAAGCAGGCGAAACCGCTGCGCAGGAGATCGCGTCCGGCGAAAGCCGGCCTGGAGCTTATGGACGAGCCTCCAGCGGATCCCCGGCCCGCCCCACCGCCAAAATCTCCCGTCGCGACCCGGAAAATTCCGAGTGTCCCTGTGGTGCCGCCGCCGCTCGCACCGCTGGGACGGCGTGAACGGTCCAAACTTTCGCGCGGCCGGAAGGATATCGACGCGCGACTCGATCTGCACGGCATGACCCAGACCAGGGCCCATCGTATATTGTTGAATTTTTTGCATCACGCACAGGCCGACGGAATGAGCTTTGTTCTCGTCATCACCGGCAAGGGCCGCACCGTCGGGCCGGAATCAGAGCGCGGCGTGTTGCGCCGGCAGGTGCCGCACTGGCTGGGCCTGCCGGAATTTCGCAGCCTCATCGTCGGCTTCGAGGAAGCTCATATCGGTCATGGCGGCGAGGGCGCGCTTTACGTGCGCGTGCGGCGTGCGCGATAGCGCCGTTATTTACAGAATGAACCGGCTCAGATCGGTGTTCTTCGCCAGATCGCCGATGTGCTTTTTCACATAGGTCGCGTCGATCGTGATAGTCTGACCGTTCATGTCAGGAGCGTGGAAAGACGTATCGTCCAGCACCCGCTCCATCACCGTCTGCAGACGGCGCGCGCCGATGTTCTCGATGGTCGAGTTCACCGCAACGGCGACATCGGCCAGCGCGTCGATGGCGTCGTCGGTGATGTCGAGCGTGACGCCCTCGGTCTGCATCAGCGCGATATACTGCTTGAGCAGCGACGCCTCAGGCTCGGTGAGGATGCGGCGCATGTCGTCGCGCGTCAGAGCCTGCAGTTCGACGCGGATCGGCAAGCGGCCCTGAAGCTCGGGCAGCAGATCGGAAGGCTTGGCGATATGGAACGCGCCAGATGCAATGAAGAGAATGTGGTCGGTCTTCACCGCGCCGTGTTTGGTGGACACCGTGGTGCCTTCGATCAGCGGCAGCAGGTCGCGCTGCACGCCCTCGCGTGACACGTCTCCGGCCCGCGCGCCGTCGCGCACGCAAATCTTGTCGATTTCGTCGAGGAAGACGATGCCGTTATTCTCCACCGCCTGCACGGCTTCCTGTGTCAGCTGATCGCTGTCGAGCAGCTTGTCGCTTTCCTCGTTGACGAGGATTTCGTGCGAGTCGGCCACGGTCAGGCGGCGAGTCTTGGTGCGGCCGCCCATCTTCCCGAAAATGTCGCCAATCGAGATCGAGCCGACCTGTGCGCCGGGCATGCCCGGGATCTCGAACATCGGCGTGCCGCCGGACGACTGGGTTTCGATCTCGATTTCCTTGTCGTTCAGTTCACCCGCTCGCAGTTTCCTGCGGAATGAATCACGCGTCGCCGCGCCAGCATTGGCACCGACCAATGCGTCCAGCACGCGGTCCTCGGCGGCCTGCTGCGCGCGCGCCTGCACATCCTTCCGCTTGCGCTCGCGGGTCTGCATGATCGCGACCTCGACGAGGTCGCGCACGATCTGTTCCACGTCGCGGCCGACATAGCCCACTTCAGTGAACTTGGTGGCTTCGACCTTGATGAATGGCGCACCGGCCAGCCGCGCCAGCCGCCGCGCGATTTCGGTCTTGCCGACGCCGGTCGGCCCGATCATTAGGATGTTCTTCGGCAGCACCTCCTCGCGCAGCGAGCCGGTCAGCTGCTGCCGCCGCCAGCGGTTGCGCAGCGCGATGGAAACGGCGCGCTTGGCGTCGCTCTGTCCGACGATGAAGCGGTCGAGTTCGGATACGATTTCGCGGGGGGAGAAGTCAGTCATGGCTCTTAGCTATTGTTGAATGGGCTGCATCGCAAGCGGTGGTCGCTTCAGTGTGTCCTAGATGATCGGAGGACCGCTCTGCCATTGCCGTATGGCATCGAATGGGTGGATCAGCATAATGATGTTCAGCGTCAGGTTGTCGCGGATGTGCAGGCCGACGGCGACCTCGAACACAATCGCGATCAGCACCGTCGCGATTACCGGCAGTTTCCGCGCTGCGAGAAAGCCCGCGATCATCGCCAGCGTATCGGACACCGAGTTGACGATGCTGTCGCCGTAATAGTCGAGCGAGATGGTGCCCGCTCGGTAGCGCTCGATGATGAGCGGCGAATTTTCCAATAGCTCCCAGCCGCCCTCGATCAGCATCGCCACCAGCAGCCGGGCAACCCATGACAGGCGCGGCAGCAGCAGCCAGGTCAGGCCATAGAACAGGAAGCCGTGGATGATATGCGAGAAGGTGTACCAGTCGGCAATGTGCTGCGAATTTTCCGAGCTCAGCACCACGCCGTGCCACAGCTTGACGTAACCGCAGGTGCAGATCGGCACCCGGCCCATGGCATAGAGGGTCGCAGCCTGCAGCGCGAGCAACCCTAAAGCGATCAAGAATCCCTGACGCGGCGACAGCCCTGGCGTCGCTGGCGCCATGGCGTTGTCCGCTGCGCTCATGCGGGGAGGGTTTCGATGGTGACGTTGCGATTGGTGTAGACGCAGATATCGGCGGCGATATCGAGCGAGCGGCGCACGATGGCCTCGGCATCCTTGTCGGAATCGGCCAATGCACGCGCGGCGGCCAGCGCGTAGTTGCCGCCGGAGCCGATCGCCATCACGCCATGCTCCGGCTCCAGCACGTCGCCGGTTCCGGTCAGCACCAGCGACACGTCCTTGTCCGCGACGATCATCATCGCTTCGAGGCGACGCAGGTAACGGTCGGTGCGCCAGTCCTTGGCCAGTTCGACGGCGGCGCGGGTCAGCTGGCCGGGATACTGCTCGAGCTTGGCCTCGAGCCGCTCGAACAGGGTAAAGGCGTCGGCGGTGGCGCCGGCGAAGCCGCCAATGACGTCGCCCTTGCCGAGCTTGCGGACCTTCTTGGCGTTGGACTTGATGACGGTCTGGCCGATGGAGACCTGCCCATCGCCGCCGATGACCACCTTGCCGCCCTTGCGGACCGTGAGAATGGTGGTCCCGTGCCAGACTTCAGCTTGTGATGCTTGCATGAATACCTCGTTGAGGGGCCTGATCTAGGCACTGGCGCCGCAGGTTGCAATCGGGCCGCCGGAGCGGCGAATTCTAGTCACCATATCTGAAAACTCAGGCAAAAATCGCGTCATCCCGCAGTAGCGAAGGCGTCATGTGCCTGTTAAAAGGACGCTCTTTTCCAGAGTTCTAAGGCGTTCGGAGAGCACTTTTCATGCGCACGGCCACGATCAAGCGCAAGACCAAGGAAACCGACATCATGGTGTCGGTCAATCTGGACGGCACCGGCATATCCAATGTCGCGACCGGCATCGGATTCTTCGATCATATGCTGGATCTCCTGGCGCGCCATTCGCGCATCGACATCACCGTGCAGGCCGACGGTGATCTCCATATCGATTACCACCACACTACGGAAGATGTCGGCATTGCGCTCGGGCAGGCTGTGAAGCAGGCGCTGGGCGACATGAAGGGCATCACCCGCTATGCCAGCATCCACATGCCGATGGACGAAACGCTGTCGCGCGTTGTCATCGACATTTCCGGACGGCCGGTGCTGGTGTTCAAGGCCGAATTCCCGCGCGACAAGATCGGCGAGTTCGACACCGAGCTGGTGCGTGAATGGTTCAACGCCTTCGCGATCAATGCCGGCGTGACGCTGCATGTGGAGACACTGTACGGCGAGAACAACCATCATATCGCCGAGTCGTGCTTCAAGGGTCTGGCGCGCGCGCTACGTGCCGCGGTTGCGATCGATCCGCGCGCTGCGGGCGAAATTCCCTCGACCAAGGGCACGCTCGGCGGCTGATTGACCAGAAGCGCATGCCGGGCATGCGCTGGAATTCACTTTTGGACCATCGAGCGGCGCACGATCTTTCGCGGATCGCGCGCAACGGGTTCCGGAGAACGATCATGGCGGTTTACACGGTCCACGGGCCGGCGAGCTATTACGGCACCGATGTGCGCACGGGGCTCGACCAGCTCGTGTTTGTGCGGGACGGATTCTATTTCTGGGCCTTTGTGGCCTCGATCCTGTGGCTGATCTGGCATCGGCTGTGGTTGGCGCTGTTCGGCTATATCGCCCTGATGATCGTTGCTGAAATCGCGATGTCGGCCGCAGGTGTTGGATCGGGTGCGCGTTTTTTCGTGATGGGTGTCGTCGCATTGCTGGTTGGCCTTGAGGCCGGTTCGCTGCGCCGCTGGAAGCTCTCCCGCCGCAAGTGGCGTCAGCTCGATATCGTGGTGGCGGATTCGGAAGAAGCCGCCGAACGGCGCTTCTTCGAACGCTGGAACGCCAAGACGGCGCGTGACGGCAATCGCGGCAACGCGAGTTCACCGCCGCCGTTGCCGCGTGCGTCGCTGACGCAGTCAGAGAGTGTGATCGGCTTGTTTCCTGAACCGGGAGCGTCGCGTTGAGTGTTGCGATTATCGATTACGGCTCCGGCAATCTGCACTCGGCTGCGAAGGCGTTCGAGCGTGCAGCACGCAGCATGGAGCAGCCGCAAAAGATCGTGGTGACGCGCGACCCTGACACAGTGTTCCGCGCGGATCGCATTGTGCTGCCCGGCGTCGGCGCGTTCGCCGATTGTCGCAAGGGTCTCGATGGGCTGAACGGCATGGTGGACGCCATGACGGAAGCGGTCCGCGGCAAGGCGCGGCCGTTCTTCGGCATTTGCGTCGGCATGCAGCTGATGGCGACGCAGGGCAAGGAATACGTCACCACGCCGGGCCTCGACTGGATCGCGGGCGATGTCGTCAAGATTTCGCCGCGTGAGGAAAATCTGAAAATCCCGCACATGGGCTGGAACACGCTCGATCTGGTGCGCGAGCATCCGGTGCTGGAGCGGCTGCCGCTCGGCGACAAAGGCCGCCATGCCTATTTCGTGCACTCCTATCACCTAAACGCGGCCAACGAAGCGGATATCGTCGCGCGCGCCAACTACGGCGGGCCGGTGACGGCCATCGTGGCGAAGGACACCGCGATCGGTACGCAGTTTCACCCCGAAAAAAGCCAGCGTTTCGGTCTTGCCCTGATCTCGAATTTTCTGAAGTGGAAGCCGTGATTCTCTTTCCCGCTATCGATCTCAAGAACGGCCAGTGCGTGCGCCTCGAACAGGGCGACATGGCGCGCGCGACCGTGTTCAATCTCGATCCGGCCGCGCAGGCGAAAACCTTCGAAACGCAGGGCTTCGAATATCTGCACGTCGTCGATCTCGACGGCGCGTTCGCCGGCAAACCGGTGAATGCGCTGGCCGTCGAGGCCATGCTCAAGGTCGTGAAATTTCCGGTGCAGCTCGGCGGCGGCATCCGCGATCTCGCCACCATTGAGGCGTGGCTCTCCAAGGGGATCCGCCGCGTCATCATCGGCACCGCGGCGGTCCGCGATCCTGCGCTGGTCAAGGAAGCCGCCAAGAAATTCCCCGGCCGCGTTGCGGTCGGTCTCGACGCGCGCGAAGGCAAGGTCGCCGTTGAGGGCTGGGCGGAGACGTCCACCGTTACCGCGCTCGATATTGCGCGACGTTTCGAGGACGCGGGTGTCGCTGCGATCATCTTTACCGATATCGCCCGCGATGGGCTGCTGAAAGGCCTCAACCTCGATGCGACCATTGCTCTCGCGGACGCAATTTCAATTCCGGTGATCGCTTCCGGTGGCTTCGCGTCCATTGCCGATGTGAAGGCGATGCTGGAGCCGCGCGCCAAGAGGCTGGAAGGCGCGATTTCCGGCCGCGCACTCTACGACGGCCGCATCGATCCGGCCGAGGCATTGACGCTGATCCGCAATGCGCGCGCGGCGGCATAGGAACAGCAGCCATGTTCAAGGTCCGTGTCATTCCCTGTCTCGACGTCAAGGACGGCCGAGTCGTCAAGGGAGTCAACTTCGTTGACCTGCGCGATGCCGGTGATCCGGTCGAGGCCGCGATTGCCTATGATGCGGCCGGCGCGGACGAGCTTTGCTTTCTCGACATCACAGCAACCCACGAGAACCGCGGCACCATTCTGGATGTGGTGCGGCGGACGGCGGAAGCCTGCTTCATGCCGCTGACCGTCGGTGGCGGCGTACGCACCGTTGACGACATTCGCACGCTTCTGACGTACGGCGCTGACAAGGTGTCGATCAATTCGGCGGCGGTGTCGCGGCGCGAATTCGTCAAGGAAGCGGCGGAAAAGTTCGGCGACCAATGCATCGTGGTTGCGATCGACGCCAAGAGCGTCGCGCGTCCCGGCGGCGGGTCGCGCTGGGAAATCTTTACTCACGGCGGCCGAAAATCCACCGGGATTGAGGCCATCGAATATGCGCAGGAAGTGGTTTCATTGGGTGCGGGAGAGATCCTGCTGACCTCAATGGACCGCGACGGTACCCGGCAGGGCTTCGACATTCCGCTGACCCGCGCCATCGCCGACAGCGTCAAGGTGCCGGTAATCGCCTCGGGCGGCGTCGGCAATCTCGATCACCTGGTGGCGGGTATCCGCGAGGGCCACGCGACCGCGGTGCTGGCTGCGTCGATTTTCCACTTTGGAGAGTTCACCATCCGTCAGGCCAAGGACCATATGGTTCGTGCCGGATTGCCGCTGCGGCTCGATCCGTAGGCATGATCCCGAAAAGTGGAAACCGGTTTTCGGATAGGATCATGCTCATTCGTATGCCAAATACCTGAATCAGATCAACTCTTTGCGCTCCCTACCGGGGTAGGGAAGTGATAGAAGGCATTTTATGAGCCGCTTTACGATCCACGATCTGGCAGCCACCATCGATGCCCGCGCGGCGTCGGGAGGAGACGCGTCCTATACCCGCAAGCTGCTGGACAAGGGCCCCGATCACTGCGCCAAGAAGCTTGGCGAGGAAGCGGTGGAGACCGTGATCGCCGCCATCGAAAACAACCGTGGTCATCTGATTGCGGAAAGCGCCGATCTGCTTTTCCATCTTCTGGTGCTGCTGAAATCGCGCGGCATCAGCCTGGCGGAGGTCGAGGACGCGCTGGCGCAACGGACGCAAATGTCCGGGCTTGAAGAGAAGGCCGCGCGCAAGCGCGATTAGTTCAACTCCGGCAGGCGCGGGGACACGCGCAGACCGGACAGGAGGAATGGCTCATGGATGTGAGGGCCGACCAGGTTCAATACAATCCCTATCGTGTTTTCTCGCGCGCGCAGTGGGCTGCGTTGCGCGACGACATGCCCATGACCCTGACCGCCGAAGAAATCGCGCGGATGCATTCGATGCACGACCGCCTCGACATGAAGGAGGTCGAGGAAATCTACCTGCCGCTGTCGCGCCTGTTGTCGTTCTATGTCGCGGCGGCCCAGCGGCTGTTTGTTGCGCAGCGGCACTTCCTCGGCATCGAGGATCGCAAGATGCCCTACATCATCGGCGTCGCCGGATCGGTGGCGGTGGGCAAGTCCACCACGGCGCGCGTGCTGCAGGCTCTGCTGGCGCGCTGGTCGCCACGGCCCAAGGTCGATCTCGTCACTACCGACGGCTTTCTGTTCCCGAACAAGGTTCTGGAGCGTGAGGGCCTGATGCAGAAGAAGGGATTTCCTGAAAGCTACGATCTGCCAGCTCTGCTTAGCTTCCTGTCTGACATCAAGGCGGGCCGGCGGCCGGTGCGGGCGCCGGTCTATTCACATCTGACCTACGACGTCATTCCGAACGAGGGGGTCGAAATCGACCGCCCCGACATTCTGATTGTCGAAGGTGTCAACGTGCTGCAGACCGGACGTCTGCCGCGCGACGGCAAGGCCGTGCCCTACGTGTCGGATTTCTTCGATTTCTCGGTCTACATCGACGCGGAAGAACCCATCCTGCGCGAATGGTATGTCGAGCGCTTTCTCACATTGCGCGACACGGCGTTCCGCGATCCACGATCCTATTTCAGCCGTTATGCGAAGCTCTCCGACAAGGAAGCGACCGAACAGGCGCTTTCACTTTGGACCGGGATCAACCTCGTCAATCTTGAAGAGAATATTCTGCCGACGAGACCGCGCGCCACGCTGATCCTGAAAAAGGGCGGCGACCACATCATCGAAACGGTTCAGTTGCGGCGGCTGTAGAGCGCGACACCAAGTTCGCCGCCCGGCTTTTGTCTCGGCATGATCTATTCCGAAAACCGGTTCCCACTTTTCGGGATCATGCCGCGTGACGCGTCGCGTCCGCGCCGAAGTGATCGAGATAGCGCCCCGAGATTGCCGACACCGGCATCACGATCAGGACATCGGTGGTGCCGAACTGATGATCGACCACCGCGCCGTCGCCGACGAACGCGCCGACCCGCAAATAGCCCTTGATCAGCGGCGGCAGCATGCGCAACGCCGCCTTGGTCTCGACGTCGTCTTTCGCAATGCGATTCATCTCCACCCGGCGCGACGGATGCGCACTCGCGCGCCATCCCTCTGGCGCGGCTGCGAAGTGATGCAGAAACGACAGCGGCAGCGCCAGGCGATCGGGATCGGTACCTTCGAAACTCGCGCAGCCGATCATCACATCGAGATTGTGCCGGCGCACGTAGCTCCAGACGCCGTGCCAGAGCAGTTCGACGGTGCGCTTGGTGCGGTAGGGCGGCAGCACGCAGGAGCGGCCAAGCTCAAGAAACTTCAGGCCGGACTGGCGTTCCATCAGTCCCGAGATGTCGAACTCGTCGCCGGTGTAGAAGCCGCCATGCTCTTCGGCGACGTCCTGGCGCAGCAGGCGATAGGTTCCGACGACCGGCTGCTTGCCGCTCATCGTCGGCTTGGCGGCATGATCGACCACCAGCAGGTGATCGCAGATCTTGTCGAACGAATCCTTGTCGCGCTGCGCCAGCATGGTCGCGGCGTCGGCAATGGCTGAACCGTTTTTGTAGAAAACCTTGTAGCGCAGTTTCTGCGCGCGCTTCACATCGCCCTTGGTCTGTGCGAGCCGAACTTCCAGCGAGCCGATCTTTCCGAGTTGCGCCGAAGCGGGCTGCAACATATTCGGTACGGCCTCGCCGCGCAGGCCGGGCATCAGCCATGTTGCGGCAGCCGTCGCTGCCGACTTCGCATGGGCGGGCCGGAGCATCTGGACCAGCGGGTTTTGGCGAAACGCTTCAAGCGGGCTGCGAACGGCCTGCCGTTCAAGCAACTTGGAATTTGCACCCGGCTTCGTCGGCGCCGGTTTGTTGCCGCTCATGGCTTCCTCGCGGCTGCGCGCATTGATTCGCCAAGCGCAGCCCTGAGGCTTCAATAATCATGGTCTTGATACGGATTTATGACACCGCGCGAGCGTGGGGTCGATCTCGGCGACCTGATCTAGGCAGTGGCTTGCTGCGATACCGGAATCGCGGCGAGCGCATCGGTCAGCTTGTCGCGATCGAGCGGCTTGATCAGGAAGCCGTCCATTCCTGCCTCAAAACAGGCGTAGCGATCGTCCACCAGCGTGTTTGCCGTCAGCGCCAGAATCGTCGTTCGCCGCGGACTGCGCCCTGCCTCATGCGCGCGAATGCGTCTCGCCGCCGTGATGCCGTCGAGCTTCGGCATCTGGATGTCCATTAGGACCACATCGTAAGGCGTGCCGGCACTGTCGGCCGCGAGCCAAGACTCAAGGGCCTGCTCGCCGTCGGTGGTGATGACGGGCCGGTGACCGAGCCGCGTCAGCAGCGACCGGATCAGCAGCGCGTTGATCTCGTTGTCTTCCGCAACGAGAATCGAGAGAGCGGGTGACATCATCTCTCCCGCCATGGCGACTTCTGGCGCCTCAATGGCGGGGACATTGTCGTCGGGCAACTCCGGCACCAGCGCAGCGCCCGAGACGGTCAGGCGCGCAGCAAGCGACGCAGCGCGCAGCGGCTTCACCAGATAGGCCGTATACAGCGCCGTGATTGCAGGCGTCATGTCGCGGCGTTCTGCCGGGGTAAACATCGCAATCCGGTGGGTGGCGTGGCGTACCGACGCCTCACCGAGATCCCGCAAATGCGCGTTACCGCCGCCGCAATCGACGAGCACCGCATACCATGATCGCTCGGGCAACAGCGCGTGTGCGATTGACGCGTCGGCCACGGTGCAGGTCTGTGCGCCCCAGCGCTCAAGACGCCGTGCGATCAGCGAGGCTTCGATGCTCTGCGGCGCCACCAGCATGATCGACTTGTCGGTCAGGTCGGGCGCGATGAAGGCGGTGGCGGCGCTGTCGCCGGGATCCGCGGCGGCGAGCGGAATCGAAAATGCGAAGGTCGCGCCGTTGCCCTCGGCGCTCTCCAGCGTGATCCGCCCGCCCATGCGCCGGACGATGCGCTCGCTGATGCTGAGCCCCAGACCGGTGCCGCCGTAGTTGCGTGCAGTGCCCTCGGATGCCTGCTCGAACTCGCGGAAGATTCGCTGCTGCGCTTCCGGCGCGATGCCGATGCCGGTATCGCGCACGAGGAACGACACTTCACCAGGCCAGATGCCCGGCTCGACGATCAGCGCGACGCCGCCGGACGGTGTGAACTTGATGGCGTTGCCGGCGAGATTGAGCAGCACCTGGCGCAGCCGCGCTGCGTCGCCGAGCACCTCCTGTGGCAGGCGCTCATCGACATAGGACGCGATCTCGAGCTTGCGCGCCTGCGCGCGGGGCGCGAGCAGTTCAGTGATGTCCTCGATCATGGCGGCGAGCGCGAAGGGGCGTTGTTCGAGATCGATCTTGCCGGCTTCGATCTTGGAGAAATCGAGCAACTCGTCGATCAGCGCCATCAGGGCGTCGCCGGATGTCTTCACAGCTTTCGCGTAGGTGGCCTGTTCGGCGGTCAGCGTGGTATCGAGCAGCAGGTTGCTCATGCCGATGATACCGTTCAGCGGCGTGCGGATTTCGTGCGACGCCATGGCGAGGAATTTCGACTTCGCGCGGTTGGCGGAGTTGGCGAGATCGCGCGCTTCGGCTAGTGCGCGCTCCGTTTCGGCGCGGTCGGTGACGTCGCGGCCGACGCATTGCAGGTCGGCGGGTTGATGGGCGTCACTGCGGATCAGGCCCTCGCGCCAGGCGACCCAGCGTGGACCGAGTGCACTGTCGATCTTCTGGTCATGAACGCGGGTGCCGTTCGGCTCGACCGCGACCGCACCCTGTTCCAGCACGGGCAGTGTGAAACGCGTGCCGATCAGGGCCTCGCGCGGTTTGCGGGCGAGCATGCAATAGGCGTCGTTGACCGAGGTGATGATGCCGCTGCTGTCGCGCAGGACGATCAGGTCGCTCTGGGATTCGAACAGGTTGCGGGCATGTTCCTCGGCACCCTTCAGTTCCCAGTTGCGATCGACCAGCGACTCGTTGTGCATCTCGATCTTGCGCATCTTCTTGCGCAGCCAGCGCATTCGCATGCTGAGTGTTGCGAGTGCCACGCAGGCCACCGCGAACAGGAAGCTTGCGCCAAGGGCAAAGGCCTGCGGATCGTACGCTTCGGTGCGGCTTCCCACGATGAAGCCATAAGCTCCACCGAAAGTGGCGGAAAAGATCGTCGCCGAGCGGATCGTGAAATTCACCCAGGGGTGACGGCGGGCAAGGCGGCGGAGGCGCGATCGGATGCGCAAGGCTCGCAACATTGGTGACCGCTCCGCGGTTGGATTATGCGTTGGGAAAGTCTGCGCAAGGATGTGTTGGGGACGTTTCGAAGTGCTTGAAGCGCGCAGGCATCACTGATGGCGATTCAAACATGGCTAATGAGACGTTAACGCCTCACATGGACCGCTCGGCCATGCGCACGCGGTGGCCGGCACCGACCACGAGCGCCGCGGCGTCCCGCGTGCTGAAAGCGTGAGATTGCACATAGACGCGATAGTCCGCACCGGGCTCGCGCGACAGATAGATCACGGGGTTGGTATCGATCACATGGTCGGCGATGGAAACGAATGTTGTCTCGCGCGTGACTGTGCAACTGTCGGCCTCGGCGGTATGCGCGCCGTCGATCACGGTGAAGTCAGCCAGATCGACTGTATCGACCACCTGAACCCGTACAGTCGCTGTTTCCGGATCGTCGGTGAAGCTGACGTGGAGCGGGTTTTGCCACGGTGCAGTGGCGATCTGCATCGAAGCGCGGCCCGTTGCGATACAGGGGCTCGCGCTCGGGATCAGCTCGCCGCCGGCGACAACACCCGCAAGCAGCAATGGAACGGTCGAAGCCAGAATCTTCATACGCATGGACGCCACTCACTCAGCACGCACTCCGCATGGTCTCGCGGAGCGCCGAACAGGCGATCCGGATCATGCGCCAAAGCCGCCGCAACGGGGCGGCTTATGGTTTTTGAAGTGTAAAGAGAGATCGTTACGGAACCGTTGTCTGGCGAAGGGTTGGGCTATGCCGCGCGGCGCAGGTCTTCCGCCAGTGCGCGATAGGACAGGGCTTCTGCGAGATGAAGCCGTCCGATGGTATCGGCGCCGTCAAGGTCGGCGAGGGTGCGCGCCACCCGCAGCACGCGATGATAGCCGCGCGCCGACAGGCGCATCGTTTCGGCGGCGTCTCGCAGCAGTTTCTGTCCTTGGGCGTCGGGCTTCGCGATTTCTTCCAGCGCCGCGGCTGGTGCCTCCGCGTTGGTGCGAATGTGCGGCAAGCCGATCGCGGTATAACGCGCGATCTGGACGGTGCGCGCCGCGGCGACGCGCGCGGCGACTTCGGCCGAGCCCTCCGACGGCGCGGGCAGAATGAGATCGGAGGCCGTAACGGCCGGAACCTCGATCCGCAGGTCGATGCGATCCATCAGTGGACCTGAAATGCGCCCCTGATAATCCGCCGTGCAGCGGTCGATGCGGCCGCGCTTGCAGGAATAGCCGGGCTCATAGGCGTGTCCGCAGCGGCACGGATTCATCGCCGCCACCAGCATGAAACGCGCCGGATATGTCACGCGATGGTTGGCACGCGAGACAGCGACTTCGCCATTTTCCAGCGGCTGGCGCAGCGAATCCAGCACCCGCGCGTCGAACTCGGGCAGTTCGTCCAGGAACAACACGCCGTGATGCGCCAGCGATATTTCGCCGGGTTTGGCGCGCATGCCGCCGCCGGTCAGCGCGGCCATGCTGGCGGAGTGATGCGGCGCGCGAAACGGACGCCGTGCCGTGAGCGCGCCACCTTCGATTTCGCCCGCGACTGACGCGATCATCGAAATTTCGAGCAACTCGGAGGGCGAGAGCGGTGGCAGGATCGACGGCAGCCTTGCGGCGAGCATGGACTTGCCCGCGCCGGGCGAGCCGATCATCAACAAGTGATGCCACATTAATCTAAAGAAAATCTTTCAGCAGAAACAGTAGCTTACGAGATGCGAGGCGACAGGCCAGGGTTGACGTCAGGAACGCGCGCATACGCTTGCGCCCCGTCCCGTCCCCGCAGGGGCGGGACCGCGACCGACAGGTCGGCGGAGGGGACAAGCGCGCGTTCCTGACGTCACCGCCGCGCGGGACCCCATGTCTATGCGGGAGCCCCGATGCGCCATAGGCGCATGAAGGACGGGACCCGTGGCCCGTCCGGAAAGGGACGAAGCATCGACATGGGGAAGCGGCGGGAAACCCGGCCGACTAAAGAACCTGAGCCACCAAATCTAGCATGGCGAGGATACTGGGATTCCAGTCGTCAGACCCGCAAGCGGAGCATCGGTCGTGGAAACGGCGAGCTTGTCCCGGAGGGTTCGCAGTGTAATTTGACACATGGCTCCTGCTGAGAAGGCAAGGAATTGCATGACTAAGAAAGAAGACTTCCTGATTGAATTGACCGCACAAATCGAGCGCGCAATCCATCAGAAAAGACCCCACGCCGAGATAAATGCTGGTGAACTACATCGTGTCGTGGGGGGATATCCTTCGAAGAGTCATAGTATGCCGACGTGTTGTGAGGCGATGAGGGAAGAAATGGAGCGTCGAGGCGGGACAGTCGTCTTCGAAACCGACAGCGGCAATTCGGCCTCATACACCGTTCGTTACAGCCTAAATACGGGGGACTGATGTCAGGATCGCGGTTGTATCGATTGATGGCTTTCTTTGTCGCGCTGAGTTTGGGCGGTTGTGGAGACGAAAAGACATTTGCCGAACACTATCCTGGCCCGTGGAAAAATGAGCCGAAGACCGAGTTGGTTAAATTGCTGGTAGCTCAGAGTGCGCGCGGTTGCGGTGAATTTTGGTGGCGGACGCGAGACGGTGAAACCGGACATTATGCCGAGTATCTCGTTTACTGCTCCTCCGATGGAAAGACTTGGAGAGCTTGGCTTCTTTGGCCCGCTACGGGTAAGGCAACGGGCCCGACAGGCATCGGGGATGGACCGCCTCCTCCTGACGCGGCGGTGCGGGGCAAAAGCTAAACGCAGTCCACCCTCGGCAACGATGGCGAACCATATAGCGACCTCAGAATATCTTCGGGATAGGCCGGGGTTGACGATGGCAACGGCGGCATAAGCTTGACCCATAATCGAGCCACCCCGTGGCTCGATCGCGCGCGAAGCGCAGGCGGGGGCGAGCCGCCGTTGCCATCGTCACCGTCGCGTGGGGCCCCGGTTCTATTCGGAAAGCCGGTGGGCGCCGCAGGCGTCCAGGTGCGGGACCCGTGGCCCGCACCGTGCCGGGTGAAGAATCGAATCGGGGGAAGCGGCGGGAAACCCCGGCCGACGTCATCGCCCGCAGCCATCTTCCGGAACAATGATGGCGGTGCCCACGCACCGGTTTTCGGGTTTTTGAGGGAAGTGTCTCAAAACTGTACAGGTTAAAACGCGATTCTGTGGGGGGCTTTTGGTCCGGGGTGGATGATTGCCCACGGCAATAAGCCCCCCACAGATCAACGCGGGAGCATGGAGCGTTGGCCTTCTCCACGCGATGCAGGCCACCCGTCCAGCGGGCTCGGCGTATCCGGAACAGGTGGTGCCGTTTCCGGGGAGACGGCGGAGATGATGCGCTTTCCCGAATTCGTCCATTCCCGCAGGCAACGCTTCGGATGTTCGCGAACGGCTGCGGCAAGCCGAGACCATCCGCCTTCCGGATCGATCGTGAGGAAATAGGTTTGCAGGGCGAGGTCGTCGCGGACGTCTGTTTGATGCCCGAGAACTTCGCACCATGGGAGCCCATCGACACGAATTCGGTGATGATGCTCGTGCCGGCGCGCGGTCATTTCGTCTGTTCGAATCCACGCTCCAAGGTCGTCCGCGTAGTAAGACCATTCGGCGCGTGGCGTTCGACCACTGGCTTTCTCGATGATGTATCGGCGCAAGATATGAGGCTGAACAGTCATCGCATGTCCAATCGGTTTTCCTCGGTGCGTTTTTCGTCGTCTGGACGGGGCGGCGTGAATTTCCGGCCAGTCCGTTTCTCCCACGCTTCAAGCTCGGCGGTGCCGATCTGGCGGAATCGATTCAGATGAGGGATGACGTCCGCGGTCGATTGTGCGGCGAGATGCTTGCGCTGCTCATCATCGAGATAGATCGCGGCGAACGCCTGCAATGAACCGGGCAATCTGATGATGGCGTTACGGTCGCCTTTGGCTGCGGCGATCAGGTCTTGCGCATCTACCATTTCGGTCCGCACCGCCGAAATCGTCTTCGTTCCTTTGGCCGTGGCTTCTTGCTCCCGACGCCATGCGGCCTGAATCTGTGGCGATGGAGTGCATTTGACGACTTCGATTCCTTGCCGTTGAGCGGCAATCCAAACGCGATCTTGCTCCGCTTGTGTCCAGTGTCCGTCGAGACAAACGGAGCCATTCCAGGCGTCGCGCGCCTTCAGCAAAGTCGCGGCAATCGCTTCGTCAGTTACGCCACCATGAATTTCCAGGTGGTCGCCGTTGTCTTTGATCCGGGAATGTCCGGCATCGACCCAGCAACCATCGGATGCGGCAACGGCAACATAACCGCGAGCCGACCACCACATAGATAACGATTTCACCTTGTCTTCGCTGAGTTTGACGACGTGAAGCGCCTCGGCGTGGGCGCCGACAGACACCGTTTTCGCGAGGTGCTGCACTTCGACGTCAAGAACGTTGGCAAGGGCCTGCGCGAGAACCTGAGCGCGGCCCGTTGGCCCCCATGTCCGAATAGGCTTTCGGGTCTTGACGTCGAATTCAAGCCAACCGCCGTCCCGAGTCATTACCCGTGCGGTCGAGCGACCGAGACTTGGGACCTTCACCATGTGGATGTCGTTGGAAAAGGCTGAAGCGTCGAAACCACGCGGGGCAATTTGCGCGAGCAAACGGGTTTTAAGATCGAGCGACTTCGCAGGCTTCAGGGACTTCATACGACGAACCTCCCCCAACAGATTCATATCACTGTGATCCAAGATCCTGCCGGCGGCCATCTTCATCACGATCGGCGTGACGTCGCTGAAGTCGAGGGAGCGAAAAGATGCGATGGCCGCGCGTTCTTCAACGCGGCGGTGTAACGAACGGTCGGGACGTCCGTTCGCAACGGCTTTTGCCATCGCTTCTAATTGACGGAAGTTCGCTCCGCGGAGTCGGGCGGCGTCGAGATTTTCGCGCACATGGTTTCGATGCGCGCGAGGGCTTGGTTTTGATGAGCCAATATCTCGATCACGGCTGTCAAAATTCCCTTGAGTTCGTCGATCGGACTCGGCCCGTCGCTTGGATCGTCGAGCAGTTGCAACAAGGGTTGCAACGTCCGGGAGTATTCTTTGGCGTCGCGCGCCTCGAAGAAGATCGCCTCCGCTCGATTGCGCGGTTTCCTCGGCTGTTCTGACATTTTCCTTTTCCTCCATTCTGGCCGCAACGGCGGCGCGTTTCTCGCGAACGATCCGATCCAGGGCGCCGACGTCGATACCGCTTTTCGTGATGACGAAAACGGTCGACCGCTTTCCGGGATGAACCTCGTATCCGGATTGAGCGAGTGCAGCCCTGAATGCGGATGGACCGTCCGATGCCGCCCATGCCGCGCGGACGTCCGCTTGTGCGGATGGAAGGTCTAAGCCCTGCCTGTCTGCCTTCGCGCGTGTCTTCGATGACATGGAAGACGTCGGCGGCGATGGTGGCGTTACCAGCGTATCCGCGACGTCTTCACGATCGATGCGACGCAATTCCTTCGCGACGGATTTGGTCATGCGCGATGGCGTTAGTTCCTCGCCGAAATCTGCTTCAAGAGTTCGTGCCGCCGCCTCCATACGGATGTAAGACCAGGAGTCATCGAGGGCGCGACCATCGGGGCCGATGTGGCCGACGACAAGGTGATAATGCTGGTCTGCAATGGTCGCGTCGGTGCGGGCCTTCTCCGAGTGCTGCCACAGCACATAGGCATGGTCTTCGGCACCCATCGCGGCAAGGATGCGTTGAACGGCTTCGTCGATCTGCTCGGCCGTGAGATGGACCCTTGGGGAAATCGAGACGTGATGCATCGCGACGGTGGCGCGGGAGGCGTCACGCATCGATGTCATGTAGGCCATCACATCGTCAGCATCTGAAAGCGGCACGTTGCCGATCCGGACAACGCGCGATTGCTGGCCAGCCTGTTTATTCAGGTGGGCTACCAGATTTCGAACGTCGCGCTTGGTCCGGCCGTGCCGCTTCGTCGTCAGGATCATCCGGATGATCCTTCTTTGAGCGCCAAGACGGCGACGGTCAGTCTTTCAAGGTCCGCCCGCAGCCGTCCTGCACTAGCAATGGCCGATGCGTTTCCCGTGGAATTGGCAATGCGGGCGATCTGGTTGACGTTCGAGCCGATGCGGCCGAGTTCGCCAAGGACGGGGCCGAGCACTCGCCCAAGCTCGTCGCGTCGCGGCGGTGATGTCGGTGTCAGATGTGCTGCGCGAACCGTGGAGACGCGAGCGAACGAACTGACGCCCATGTCATGTGACGCGGCGGCGGTGCGAACCGCCTCACGTTCCGGAGGTGTCATCCGGAATGTTGTGGTGGTGCTACCGTTCTTCCTTTCCTTCGTCGCCATGATCAATGCTCCCAGCCGGGGGTTCAACAGGGGCTTGCCCCCTTCGCCAGCGGGTGTGCGTAGCACCACCCATTGCTGGCTTCCTCAAGGCTGCGGCGACCGGCGGCTTGAAACAAGGCCGGGATGACGATGGAGGTGATGAGGCGAATTCGTCGTGGATTTATACGACAAGCGATCACGAAGGCCGCGAGAATCCCCGCCATTTTGTCAACAATGGGCGGTTTCGGCTGCCGCAGCGACCTTTCCGACGTCGCGACGTCGGGACGCAAGACGTCTCAGGCCTCCGATTTCTCCTCCGCAAGCATCGACCTTTCGATCGCCTCAACGGTGTGAACCCCATTCCAGAGCAGCCGCACGGCGCGGCTGGCATCTTCGGTCTGTTCGATGAGATCTTCGAGGTACGGATGTCCCGCACAACTGAGTTTGTCGAATGCGTCTGCGGCCTCTGCCAATTCCGCGAGCAGGCGCCGATACCGGTCGAGATTGAACGGGTGTCGGTCCGTTAGTGTCTCACAAAGCGGGACGTAACTCATGACAAGGCCTCCTTGGTGATTTCCTGCGCGGCATTCAAAGCCGCCTTCTTTGCCCATCGCTCGCTCGGAAACGTGCCAAGCGCGTGAACTTCGGCGCCGTCGATGACTTCGGCCGCGAACCCGATTCGAAGCGGCTGAATCACGAGGTCGATTCCGCGGAAATCTGAAATGAAGGCCTCGACGTCATCGGCGTATTCAAAATTCAAATCGTCAATTCGCATCGGTGTTCTCCTTTTTTCGCTTGCGATGACGATGACAGAAACGAGTTGCAGCCTGATTGTCCAGGCCTTCCCGGAATGACAGAAACGCCTGCAAAATAAGGGGAAAGGACTCGTTTGAGGGCGGCAAGGATTCGATCCTTGAGCGCCAAGGACTCGATGATGACGCAAGTGAAAATACTGCGGCGACGTGTCGCGGTCATGCTGCGGATTTCCACGTCGTCAAGAATGCGGGTTTTTGGAATCGTGGCGCGGGCATCGGTAGTTTCGGCGGACGAGTGATCGGCGGTGACGGCTTCCATTCCGGCATCCGAACGGTTGGCGCAGGCGGCAACGGCGGCGGCGGGCCGTATTTGATAAGCGGAGCCTCAAACGGGATAGCGTCTTCATCATCAATGAAGTCGTCGACTCGTTTAGATTGCTCGACTGCCCACGACTTCGTTTCTTCCCATCCGACTTCTCCACCGATCTCTACACGAGCGAGGAACGTTGACGCGAGCGATGCGCGGATGAGGTTTCGCCAGACTTGCGATTGGATTTGGCCGATGAGTTCATCAGCTTCGTGAACGACCTGTTCGCCAGATTCCTTGTCATCGGCGGCATCGATTTCCAGTGCCTTTGCAAGACGGGCCGAGATGACGCATGAGCGTGTCCCCGGCATAACCTCAACGTATTCGGCCCATCGATCTCGCGCCCATTCGTCGCCCTTGAAGGCCAGCTCCGCGACGTCCCAAGGCGTCAACGACGTCTTGGCCTTGGTGTTGGTCTTTCCGGGACCGCCCGCGACTTCCCACGCGGCCGAACCCTTCGCCGTGTAGTCGCTGGCGTCGGCAGCATCGACGGCAACCCGCACGAAACATCCATGCTTGCTAGAAACCTTGCCGCCCGCCTTTTCGATCTCCGCTCGATAACGGGCGGCGATAGCTTGCCCCGCCGCCATGGCAGCGGCTTCGTCACCGCCGACAGGGATGGAAAGGTGCTGATGATAGTGCGGGCCGTTGGCCCGGCTGAATGTCACTTCCTGACCGACGACAACGCCAAGAACGTTGTGCTGCTTCTCGATCGTCTTCCACGCCTTTCCGGAACGAGCCTTGCGGCTCGCTGTGGCAACGAGGGCTTTGATTTCGGCCAGCGGCGTCGTCTTCGAATGCGAAGCCGTCAGGACAACCAGAACCATGTTTCCACCGCACTCATACGTTGCTTTCGCAGCCCCTTGAACCCGCTCCGCACGTTCAAGGGCCTTGCGCGGGGCACACGTCGGGCAAAGCCACGGTGAGCCGCACCGGTATGCGCCGGAAACTCCAGCACGGGCCTTTCCATCCTTCCCGGCGCGTAGATGCACGTTGATCGAGTCGACAAGGTGGCCGGGTCGTCCACATCCGCAAACCGCAGGGCCTCGTTTCGTTTTATCTTCCGGACGGCAAAGCCTTTGAATTTTGTCGAGGAGATTCCAACGACGCGGCACCGATGACGTCGAAGTGAAATCGGTTATCCGTTCTGAAGAGAAGGAAGAAGAAAGGGAAGAAGGGAAAGGAGGAGCTACTCTACGCTTCGCTTCGTTCGGGTGAAACGTAGCTCCTCCTTTCCCAAGGCCGCGGCCTTCGGCGCGGCTGTCGGTGTCGCCGTAGATGTCGATTTTCTTCGAGCCTGCGGAGAGATTGAAACGGAACGAGTGACGACGATTGTTTGCATCAATGGAAATGTCACGATCGAGTCCATCGCGCGCGATGTCGCCGCGTCGGCGGGGACTGTTGACAGATGCGGAGTTGATTGCGACCATTTTCCTTGTCCTCGATGACCCCGCCAGGAGCGCCTGCAAGCGCGTTGATCGGCGGGGTTTGTCATTCAAGGCTGTGAGCAATTCCCGCATGGGTCAAATGCGAGACACGACGTCTGCGCGTGAACACGCGAAAACGCCGACAGAATCAGGGAAATGAGAATTCCGGGAAAACGGCTGCGCGAAAAAATCCGCCGAAATCATATGACAGATATCATATAATTATCGGCGGCGTTCCGGAATGATTGCGAAAGCCAACGTTTCAGGGCGTTTTCGCGTTTCCGGGAAAGACGTCGTATCACCCCGGATGAATGGGATACGGCTCCGCCCCCTCAAGGGGGCTCACGCCGCCTCGCTCGCTTCGCTGGGGCGTCCTCGATGCCGCCGCATCGGCCTTTGGCCTCAACGACGGCGAAGTTTGAGGTTCGGTGCGGGCGTGTCCTGCTCGATCATCTCCGGATGTTCAACGAAGAATTCCAAGCCATGAACGTCATCGCTGTTAAGCCAGATGAGCCATGATCTAGCTTGGGTGCCATAGATAGCCCAAGGGACTCGTCCGGGTGGGAGATTCAATTGCGGGACAAGACGGGCGGTCGCGCCCTCCTGCGAGTGAAATTCCACGATCCGCACCAGCTTCCGCAGTTCATGAGCGAGCCTCGTCCGAACGGTGAAGCGGTGGCCATCGCTGACAACGGCCATCAGCTTCGTCAGATCGATTGCGTTCTTGACGACGGCTTGTAAGCCGGGGTCGGCCGCCGATTTCGCGGCTTCCTTCTTAGCTTTTGCGAGTTTCTGCTTGATGTCCTTGACTTGAGCGGCAACGGTCGCGAATCGATCGGCGGCGGCATCGTCGCCGCTCTCAACAAGGGCGATCAATCGTGATCGGCGATTTTCGGCATCAACAAGCTGCGCCTGAAAGACGTCAACTTGATCCGCTTCTTTATTGTGCTTTTCCCCGAACAAGATCGCGTCAAGGTCGATGTACGTCAAAGCCTTCAACAATCGCGCTTCGATTCTGTCGACGCGCCATCGCTCGTTGTTGGAGCATTCGAACTTGCGGCGTGCGGCTGAACACTCGAAATAGGTGCCGCCCCTCGGCAACGGGCCTTTGTTGATGATGTGCATGGCGCTTCCACAGTCGCCGCATTTTGCCAGCCCTTGGAGCAGATGCGCGACGCCCTCGCCTTTTCGTCCGCCCCGTCCACGGCGACTTTCCATGGAGGATTGTGCGCGCCAGTACGTGGCTTCATCAATGATGGCCGGGTAGTAATCTTTGATGGGATCGCCATCGGGCTTCCGATTCCAATGGCGGCCGACATGAGGCTGGTATTCTCCGATAGCCGTCCGGGACGTCAGAAGACGTCGCAGACTGGACGATTGCCATCCGTTGCTTTTCTTTTTTCCCGACGCCATGAAAGTCGGGATGCTGTCCGAGTTGAGGGACTTGAGAATGGTTCGGGTGCCATGACCCTCAATTGCCATTCGGAAAATGCGCTGAACGATCTGGGCCTTTTCCGGGACGATTTCATATTTGCCTTTGACGATTTGAATCCACGCGGGACACCGTCGCGTCAGTGGTCGGCCTTCCTCACGCGCTGCCTGTTTCTTCTTTGCCCATGCTGCACCGACGACTCGTCCCTTGTTCTTCGATTCTTCATGCGCCCGCGCCATGATCGTTATCGAGATGATAAGGGGCGACCAGTCATTCCGGAGACGTTCGGAACTGTATTCCTGCCCGTCAGCGTGGGTCACAACCGTGATGCCTGATCGGATCAAATCGAAAAGTCGCGCTGCGGCATCGATGACCGCTTCACGGCTCAATCGGTCGAGCGATTCGACAAGCAAGATTGAGCCTTTGGCGACCTTTCCGGATTCAACGAGATCAAGGAAAGAACGAAGAACGCCGGTCGTGCGATTGGTCCCCGTGTAAGCGGAAACGCCGAGATCGCGCAGGGTCTCGTCAAGGACCAATCCGCGCTCGTCGCACCAGTCCTTGGCCTTCTGAAGCTGCCGCCGCAGGCTGTCGCCCTTGGCCTGCTCAGGCGTCGAAAAACGTATGTAGCTGTAAACTTTTTTCACTTCTGCCACCTCAACTCCTCGCCGGATAACCGGGAGAAGTTAATGTAGCATCACCTCAAGAGGTGATGCCCGCCGGCCGCGGCGATCTCGAGCGCACGCTTGGCGCTTTCCTGGCCTTTGATGTCGCGCAGATCGAGCGATGCAATCTGGCGTTCGGTAATCTTCGGTTCGGGTCGCGACAGAACCTGCGTGCCCTTGAAATGATTTGCGATCTGAATCAAGGACGCCGCTGCGACGATCTGGATATCCGGGCTGGCCCATGCCGCCTCGGCGCCGCAGGCCGCGGGGCAGATCAATCCCTCGTTGCGCGCATTGGCGCCGATCGCCGCTGGCAGTACGCCTGCGACAGGCGCGATCGAGCCATCGAGACCCAGTTCACCCAGCACGGTGAAACCTGTCAGCGCGTCGGGCGGAATCGCGCCGATAGCCGCCATCAGTCCGAGCGCGATGGGGAGATCGTAGTGGCTGCCTTCCTTGGGAAGATCGGCGGGCGCAAGATTGACGGTGATTCGCCGGGCGGGCAGCGCCAGTCCCGAGGCGATCAGGGCGGAGCGGACCCGTTCGCGGGCCTCGGACACCGCCTTGTCCGGCAGGCCGACGATAGAAAAAGCCGGCAACCCCGGCGCGACCTGGACCTGCACGTCCACCGCGCGGGCTTCGATGCCTTCAAACGCCACCGTGGAAACGCGCTGAACCATAGCTCCCTCGCCCCCGCGACAACCCTAGCAGGAACCTCTCCAAGCGCAAGAACATTTAGGGAACATTGAATTCGATCAGTCCGGAGCTGGGGTCCGTCCCAGCTCAAGTATATTTCTAATAAAAGTCCCAATTTAATAAGTATTGATTTGAAACAAACCAAATATTTCGCTGCATTTTGTCTAGGATTTTATCCTTAACCAAGTATTAATGCATTCATTTACTTGTGGTGATTTCCATTTACCTTGTTTCTGACGCAGAAAATCAAGGAACAAGAAAATGCCGCGCCTGCATCGTCCGTTTCTTTGTCGTGCTTTGATGCTGCTGCTGGTGTCAGTGATCCCGCGGATCGCCCAAGCGGACAATGACCATGGTCCTCGCAGGCTGATCCATGGCGAGACGGTGAACTGTCCGCGTCCTGTGCCGGTTGCAGAGCCGGTTGATCCTCCGACGACATCGGCATTTGCCGGCGTAAGAAAGTTTCTGGCAGGAGCGCACTTCAAGGAAAATATCGCGCCGACCGCCGACGTCAGGATCGCATGGCTTGGTGCCACTTTCATGCGCCGCTTTGCCGTCAAGATCGAAGACGCGGGTGGCGAGACAGCGCTTCGGTTTCACACGTTGCTTAGGCTGTCTCGCGATCGACACATCATCGATGACCTCGACGATCGGCACGAGACCCGTCTCATCGACCTGTGGTGTCTATTGAAGATTCAGGCCAACGGTGAATCCGGTACTCTCCTGATCGATGCCGTCCCTAACATCTTTTACGTGCGGGACAGTGCCGGAGTACTCGGCGCCGTCGATGCCCTCTGGGGAGGCGCTGGATGGGAGATTGGCGCAAGTCCGGTCGATGGCGAGCGCATGTGGCCTGTCGGTACGCGCGTGATGTCGCGGTAGGATCGAGTGCAGCCCGATCGGAAAATTAGCGGGAGCGCGGCAGCGGGCCTGTCGCCCGCTGCCGCTGTTCGCTAGAGATTCATGATCATCGGCTCGGCGATGTAGCGGAAGCCGTCGCTAGCCTTCACCACATGGCCATAGCCCGGCCACGGGAAATGATAGGACATCACCGCCGTCTTGTTGGCGGCGATCGTGTCGAGCAATTTCACGCGTGTCGCGGCGGCCATCTTGGGATCGGAATCGTAGGCGAATTCCATTCGCGGCCGCTCCAGCAGCAATATCTGGTGGTGCGTGAGGTCGCCGAGGAAGGCGAACGACTTTCCTTCCGACTGGATCATGAAGATGTGGTGGCCGAAGGTGTGACCCGGTGCCGCGATCGCCGTCACGCCGGGCAGGAATTCCTGGCCATCCTTGAAGAACACGATGCGGTCGCGCACCGGCATCAGGTTCTTGCGGGCGTGGACGATGAAATCCTTCAGCGGCCCATCCATTTTCTTTTCGTCGGTCCAGAATTCAAGATCGGCCTGGCTGATATAGACCTGCGCGTTCGGGAACAGCGGCTTGCCGCTTTCATCGACGATGCCGCCGATGTGATCGATATGCGCATGCGAGCAAACGATTGCATCGACGTCTTCCGGCTTGAGACCGGCTTCGGTGATGCTCTTCTGTAACCGCCCGGTCGTTGGTCCGAACAGCTTCGATGTCCCCATGCCGGTGTCGAACAGAACAACGCGCTCGCCGAAGTTCACGATCGGCGCATTCTGTTCGAGAATGACGTTGCTGGTGGAGAGAAAGTTGTCGCTCAGCATTTTATGGACGTCTTCCTTCGGCACGCCGACGAATGTGCCTGAAGGATCGCCGAGCGGCAGCGGACCATCGGACACCACGGTGACCTCCGCGCTGCCGAGCTTGAAGCGGTGAAAATACGGAGCCTGTGTGCCGAGCTTCGGGGCGCGCGCCAGGGCGCCGCTGCCCATCATTGTTGTGCCAAGTCCGATGCCAAGTCCGATGCCAAGTCCTGCGCCAAGGGCAAGGAGAGATCGTCGCGAAACATCAGTCGTCATGCGTTCCTCCGTTGAATTTTGTTGTTCGTCGTTGGTTGCCGCGGCGCGATTATGCGGCTCGTTTTGGCGGACTGGCAAGCAGGCGCGCACGGCGCCCGCGCGCACCACTGTTGCCGATGTCTTGAATCGGAATGTCTTGAAAATCAGACGGACTGGTCGGCGGTCTGCGTATCCATGGCCGGAACCAAGGTTGCACCATCGGCGTCGAACCTGCCAAGCTTGGGCGAAATCCGAAGTCCGAACGCATGCGGAAAACGCATGAGCTCGACATCAAAATCTGCGGTGGTCACGGGAGTTACCGCGGCGGCGGATTTTGGCGCGTAGAGCCGGCCCCAGAGATCGACGCTGGCGAATTGCGGAAACTGGCTGAGCCGCAGATTGCCGATGCTGCCGTCGAAGTTCAGCAATTGGCGGGCGCGATCATTGATCATCAACACCCAGCCGTCGATGGTGTGGCCGACGTCGTTGGAGATCGGCGATGCGACGACCATCGCATCCGGCGCGGTGCGGAACAGATGCTCATAGACCTCGAGCTGATAGCTGATCAGTTCCGAATAGATCACCAGCATCACCGCATTGTCGGTGACCTTGATCGGCAGCACCAGCCGCTGCCAGAGTTGACCGCTCTGAGAGCGGCCGCCGGTGTAGCGGATAAAGGCAGGGGTCATGCGCTTGGCGACTTGCCGGTAAACGTCCCTGAATTCATCCCTGAGGGGATTGGTCAGCTGGGAGAGCAGGGAGCCTGCAAGTTTCTCGCGTGCCGCAGCTTGGATGGCCTCGCCGACGTAGACGTAGGCGAAGTCATCGCCCGCGCTGATCATATGGATGGAATTGGCGCGCAGCTCGTAGCTGCATTCCTCGGTCAACCGTTGCAGCGTCAAATCATTGGTATCGTTGAGGGTTTTCCATTTTACCCACAGGAATTCGAGCGCGGCCGTGGTCAGCTCGCGCGGGATCGAGGTTCCGTTGAAAACTTCAATTGCCATTGGTCAGCCCGTTCGGTGCACGCATACCGCGTATCCGGCAGCGGCACACTCCCTCAGCGGCGAGATTGGCAGAAGGTGGTCAGCAATTGATTAAACAATAGCCAGTTACGCGCGCTTGGCGGCGATCGCGTCCCAGATTATGGCCGCAACGTCGGGGCCGCCGAGCCGGGCGATGGCCCGGATGCCGGTCGGCGAGGTGACGTTGATTTCCGTCAGGTGGCCGTCGATCACGTCGATGCCGACGAACAGCAGCCCGCGTTCGCGCAGCGCCGGGCCGAGCCGCGTGCAGATTTCACGCTCGCGCGGCGACAGGTCCGTCGATTGCGCGGCGCCACCGCGCACCATGTTGGAACGCAGATCGTCCGCTGCCGGCACGCGGTTCACGGCGCCTGCAAACTCGCCGTCGACAAGGATGATGCGCTTGTCGCCGTGCTTGACCTCGGGAAGGAAGCGCTGGATCACCCACGGTTCGCGGAACGTCACCGAGAACATGTCGTAGAGCGAGCCGAAATTCATGTCGTTGGGCGTGATGCGAAACACCGCAGCGCCGCCGTGCCCATACAGCGGCTTCATCACCACGTCGCCATGCTCGGCGCGGAAGGCGTTGATCTCGTCCTTGTCGCGCGAGATCAGCGTCGGCGGCATCAGATCCGCGAACTCCATCACGAAAATCTTTTCCGGCGCGTTGCGTACGCTGGCCGGGTTGTTGACGACGAGCGTTTTCGGGTGAATTCGCTCGAGGAAATGCGTGGTCGTGACGTAGGCGAGATCGAACGGAGGATCCTGCCGCAACAGGATGACATCGAAGGATTCGAGATCGACGCGCGTGGCATCGCCTAATGTGAAATGATCGCCGTCCTGATCGCGCACCGTCAGCGGATGCACGGTTGCGACCAATTGCTCGCCTTTCAGGGAGAGCTTCTCTGGCGTGTAGTAGGACAGCGCATGGCCGCGCCTCTGTGCCTCCAGCAACAGGGCAAACGTCGAGTCGCCGCGAATGTTGATTCGCGCGATGGGGTCCATCTGGACGGCGACTTTCAGCTTCATGATTCAAACCCGGCTGTTGTTCGTTGCGGCCGGCAATCTGTGCGATTTCAGTCCTCGTTGCCAGAGGTTTTGCACGCAACCCTAGTGTCCCGAATCCGACGTTCGCCCATTTTGCGGGGCGGCCCTGAGCAAACGTCGGATTCGACGGGACACGAATGTCAGAATCGGATCACCAGCATTCACGCGCCGGCGTCGAACGCCGCCATCAGGTGCTTGGGCAGGTGTTTCGGTGCAATCAGGACAACATCGAACCGCATCTCGAAATTTGCATGTTCAGGGTGCGTCATCAGCCAGGCCTGGGCGGCGGCGACGATGCGCTGCTGCTGCTGAGGGGTCACCGAATAGGCGGCGTCGTCCAGCGTCGCGCGCGCCTTGACCTCGACGAACGCCAGCAGATTCCTGCGCCGCGCAACGACGTCGATCTCGCCGTAGGGTGTGCGGAAGCGCCGCGCCAGGATGCGATAGCCCTTGGCGATCAGGTAAACACAGGCGCGGCTCTCGGCGGACAGGCCGGTCCGGAACGCGGCGACGCGCGCGGGCGAGGGAATTTTTGCGCGCACCTTCGAGTGCTTTGGCGGCGGATCGTTATCCGTCATCGCCGTCCTTCGACAACTCAAGCGCGCGGGCATAGATTTCGCGGCGTGGTCGTCCGGAGACCTCGACGGCGTGGGCGACGGCATCCTTGACGCTGCCGCGCGCCAGCGCTGTCCGCAGCAGATCATCAAGCGCATTTTCGCTCATCAGCCCGGCATCGGCGGCGGGCGGCGCGATCACCAGCACGAACTCGCCGCGCGTCTCCAGCGTATCGGCGATTGCCGCCAGTTCTGAAACAGGCGCGCGGCGAACCTCCTCGTGCAGCTTGGTCATTTCCCGGCAGATCGCGGCGTCGCGTTCGCCCATGACGCTGGCCAGATCGTGCAGGCAGTCCTGCACCCGCGCCCCGCTTTCGAACATCACCAGTGTGGCGTCGATGCGTGCAAGCTCCGCGATGCGGGTGCGGCGTGCATTCTGCTTCGACGGCAGGAAGCCTTCGAAAAAGAACCGGTCGGTGGGCAATGCTGCGACTGACAGCGCCGCGAGGACCGAGGACGGTCCGGGTAGTGCGATCACTGGAAAGCCTGCGGCGCTGACCTCGCGGACCAGCTTGAATCCGGGATCGGAAATCAGCGGCGTACCGGCGTCCGATACCAGCGCGATGGAAGATCCGCGTGCGAGCGCTTCCAGAATCTTCGGCCGCGCCTGCTCGGCGTTGTGCTCGTGATACTGTTTGAGCGTCGCGGTGATGGAGAATCGCTCGATCAGCCGCCGCGTGATGCGGGTGTCTTCGCAGGCGACGATATCGACACCTGCGAGCGTCTCCAGCGCGCGCAAGGTGATGTCGCCGAGGTTGCCGATCGGAGTCGCAACCAGATAGAGTCCGGGCGCGGCCTTGGGCGCGCTGATGAGGTGTCCTGCGACCGCAAAGGTGCGGGCGGGGCTGTCGGGATCGGGCGATGAGGCGGGAACATTCTTGGTGCGCATGGCGCGCAATCTAGCGCCGAAGAACCGCTTCGTCTTGTTCGCAGCTGCAATGGCCGCCGATATCTTTGCTTGCCTGACGGCGCGGAAAAGCTTTTGTTCTGGTTAACTTATAGCCGACAATATGCCTGAATCCTCTTCCAGATGTGTCCGAGGATCAGTGCCCGGAAGAGAAATGATGGTTGCGTCCTTCACTCCAAAACCCCCACGCAGCGGCGCGACCCGCCGCAGCGCCGTTGGCCTGATTCTGGGTGCGCCGCTCGTGGCCGGCTGCGCCGGCATGCAATCTCCTTTTTCCGGCGGCGACCAGCCAGCGGGTCCGCAACAGCAGCCGTCGGCTGTTGGAAGCGGCCAGGTCAAGGTCGGTCTGCTGTTGCCGCTGTCCGCGGCCGGTAACGCCGGTCTGGCTGCGCAGTCAATGCGCAATGCTGCCGAACTGGCGCTCGCGGAATTCCAGAATCCCAATCTCCAGCTTCTGATCAAGGACGACAACGGCTCGGCGCAGGGCGCGCAGCAAGGAGCCCAACAGGCCGTCGACGAGGGCGCCGAAATCATTCTTGGGCCGCTGTTCGCGCAATCGGTGCCGGCTGCGGCGCAGGTCGCGCGAAATCGCGGCATCTCGATGATCGCGTTCTCGACCGATTCGAGTGTGGCTGGCCGCGGCGTGTACCTGCTGAGCTTCCTGCCTGAATCCGACGTGACCCGCATCGTCGATTACGCCGCGGGCACGGGAAAGCGATCCTTCGCTGCCTTCCTGCCCGAGAACGCCTACGGCAATGTGGTCGAGGTGGCGTTCAAGCAGGCGGTCGCGCGCAAGGGCGGCCGCATGGTGGCGTTCGAAAAGTACGGCGCCGACCGTTCGCAGATCGGCGCAACTGCTTCGAGCATATCGGAGGGGCTCAAGGGGGCCGACTCGCTGCTGCTTGCGGATGACGGCGATGCCTTGCCCGGTGTCGCCGATGCGCTTGTCGCGGCTGGCGTTAATCTCAAGCGCCTGCAATTGCTCGGTACGGGACTGTGGGACAATCCGCGCGTCTTCGGCAGTGCCAATCTGCAGGGCGGGCTGTATGCGGCTCCGGACCCGTCGGGCTTTCGCAGTTTCTCCACGCGCTATCGCGCCAAATACGGCGGCGATCCGGTCCGCACCGCAACGCTGGCCTATGACAGCGTCGCGCTGGTGGCGGCACTCGCGCGCACCCAGGGCGGTCAGCGGTTTTCGGCGGAAGTACTGACCAATCCATCAGGCTTCGCGGGCATCGACGGACTGTTTCGTTTTCGCACCGACGGCACCAACGAGCGTGGCCTTGCGGTGATGCGCGTCGGTTCGAGCGGCGGTGCGATCACGGCGGGCTCGCCGAAGAGTTTTGGGGCGTAGGTTTCAACGTCGTTGATTTTCGTCATCCTGAGGTGATTGCTCTTGCGAGCCTCGAAAGATGACCTTGTGAAACACCGTCGCCCTTCGAGGCTCGCCGCGATGCGGCTCGCACCTCAGGGGGACGGCTATCGGTTTGTCGTTACGCCGCCAGATCCGCGACCACTGCGTCCAGCACCGGAAAACCCTGCATCGTCACGCGCACGCGGCCATCGGGATCGACGACGATTGCGCCTTCGTCCTGCAGGATTTCGATTCGCCTTGGATCGAGGGAACGTCCCGACAACGCCCGGTAACGCATCGGATCAATGCCTTCCGCCAGGCGCAGCCCCATCAGGAGATATTCGTCGGCCCGCTCCTCGCTGTTGAGAAGCTCGTCGCTGATCACCCCATGCCCCTGCGCCTCGACGCGCATCAGCCAGGTCTCGGGGCGCTTTTCGGTGGCGATGGCGTGACGGATGCCGTCGATGTCGAGGCGGCCATGCGCGCCCGGCCCGATGCCGGCATATTCCTGTCCGCGCCAGTAAACCAGATTATGCTTGCACTCCGCGCCGGGCCGCGCGTGATTGGAAATCTCGTAGGACGGCAGGCCGAGCTTTGCGCAGACATCCTGCGTTACATCGTAGAGCGCGCGCGCGACGTCTTCATCGGGGATCTTGAGCTTGCCTGCGGCATGCAGCCCGAAGAACGGCGTCTCCGGTTCGATGGTGAGCTGATACAGTGACAGATGCTCGGCGGCTTCCGACACTGCGAGCTTCAGTTCGTCTTCCCACATTTGCGGCGTCTGGTCGGGCCGCGCGTAGATCAGATCGAACGAGTAGCGATCGAACGCCGCGCGGGCGATGGCGACGGCATCAAGCGCCTCGCGCGCTGTATGCAGGCGTCCCAACGCTTTCAGCGAGGCATCGTCCAGTGCCTGCACGCCGAGCGATACGCGGTTGACGCCGGCCGAGCGATAACCATGGAAACGCGTGGCTTCAACGCTGGTCGGATTGGCTTCCAGCGTCACCTCGACATCGCTGGCCACCGTCCAGTGCCGGGCGATGGAATTGAGAATCGCGCCGACAGTCTGCGGCTGCATCAGCGACGGTGTGCCGCCGCCGAGAAAGATCGATGTGACCTCGCGGCCCGGCGTGCGCGCGGCTGTGGTCTCGATCTCACGCTCGAACGCGCGCGCGAAACGGAACTCGTCGATCGGCGCATGACGCACATGGCTGTTGAAGTCGCAGTACGGGCACTTCGACAGGCAGAACGGCCAGTGCACATAAATGCCGAAAGCCTGTTTCGCAGCGGTGCTCATGTGAGACAAATCTCCGCGAGCTTCACGAAGGCCTTCGCGCGATGCGACAGCCCTAAGCCGATCGGCGGCAGACCGTGCTTCTCGATGCTGGTCATTTCGCCGAAGGTGCGGCTGTGCCCGTCGGGCAGAAATGCCGGATCGTAACCGAAGCCCGCCGTGCCGCGCGGCGGCCACACCAGCGCGCCGTCGACGCGCGCCTCGACGTCCTCAAGATGGCCGTCCGGCCACGCCACGCACAGCGCCGAGACGAAGTGCGCCTTGCGCTGCGCCGGCTCTTTAGCGCCGCGCTCCTGCAGCAGGCGCTCGATCTGCGTCATGGCAGCGAGAAAATTCTTGTCCTCGCCGGCCCAGCGCGCCGAGTAGATTCCGGGTTGTCCCTCAAGCGCATCGACAGCCAGTCCCGAATCATCCGCGAATGCCGGAAGCTGTGTCGCATTCGCGGCCGCCACGGCCTTGATGCGGGCATTGGCCTGAAAGGTGGTGCCGGTTTCTTCGGGCTCGGTGAGGCCGAGTTCCGCCGCTGACACTGCTTCCACGCCGTAAGGCGCAAGAAGTTCGCGCATCTCGGCAAGCTTGCCGGGATTGTGGGTCGCGATCACAAGGCGGCCGGTGATTCGGCGATGATCACTCATGCGCAATGGTTATCCGTGAGAAGCGCGGTTGGAAGCGGGAAAATTACGCCACCGCCATTTTTTGCAGGTCGACCAGCCGGGCGATGCCCTTCTTGGCCAGCGCCATCAGGTTGAGGAATTCCTCCTGCGAGAACGGCGTCTTTTCGGCGGTGCCCTGGACCTCGATGATGCGGCCGTCGCCGGTCATGACGAAGTTCGCGTCGGTCTCGGCCTCGGAGTCTTCCGCATAATCAAGGTCGAGTACCGGCGTACCGTTGTAGATCCCGCAGGAGATCGCGGCGACGTTGTCGCGCAGCACGTTGTCGTTCTTCAGCATGTTGCGCGCCTTCATCCACTGCAGGCAATCCGCCAGCGCAACCCATGCGCCGGTGATCGATGCGGTACGGGTGCCGCCATCGGCCTGGATGACGTCGCAGTCCACCGTGATCTGGCGTTCGCCGAGTGCGACGAGGTCCACGGTGGTGCGCAGCGAGCGGCCGATCAGCCGCTGGATCTCGACGGTGCGGCCGCTTTGCTTTCCGGCAGCGGATTCGCGGCGCATGCGCTCATGGGTGGCGCGCGGCAGCATGCCGTATTCGGCGGTGACCCAGCCCCGGCCCTGACCTTTCAGCCACGGCGGCAGGCGGTCTTCCAGCGTGGCGGTCACCAGCACGTGGGTGTCGCCGAACTTTACCATGCAGGAACCCTCGGCGTATTTGACCACACCCCGTTCCAGCGTGACGGGGCGCAGTTCGTCGGGCGCGCGACGGCTTGGCCGCATGGGAAAATCCTCCGAAAACATGGGAAATGTCGATTTGGCGCTGCTTTTAGGGGGTTGAGGCCGCAGCGGCAAGGGAAGATCAAGGGCAGATCGAGAGCCGACAAGGATGTTGCGCGAATGCGGCTTGTCATGATGCTGCGCGATGGACAATTGTAGCTTTATCAACCCGTTTGGAGCCCGATTTGGCCCACCACGAGCCGACAGGTCATCTGATTACGCCGAACGCCGGGCTGGCGCAGCTCAACGAGCGGTCGCGGGATATTTTCCGTCAGATTGTCGAGAACTATCTGGCCACCGGGGAGCCGGTCGGCTCGCGCAATATTTCGCGCCTGATCACGGTGCCGCTATCGCCGGCCTCCGTGCGCAACGTGATGTCGGACCTCGAACAGCTGGGACTGATCTACGCGCCGCATACGTCGGCGGGCCGGCTGCCGACCGAACTGGGACTACGCTTTTTCGTCGACGCGCTGATGCAGGTTGGCGATCTGACCGAGCCGGAGCGGCAGTCGATCGAGACGCAGCTCAAATCCGTCGGCGGTGCGCCGTCGGTCGAGGCCGCGCTGAGCGAAGCGCTGACGCGGCTGTCGGGCCTCACTCGTGCGGCCGCGGTCGTGCTGACGGCAAAGGCGAACGTGCGCCTCAAGCATATCGAATTCGTGCGGCTGGAGCCGACACAGGCGCTGGTGGTGCTGGTCGCGGAAGATGGCCAGGTCGAGAATCGCGTGCTGCCGTTGCCGCCGGGCGTGCCGTCGTCGGCGCTGACCGAAGCCTCGAATTTTCTCAACGCACGGATTCGCGGACGCACACTCGCCGAAGCGCGAAGCGAGCTTGAGGCTGCGTTGACGGCAGGCCGCAGCGAACTGGATCAATTGACGCAGAAAGTCGTCGCGGCGGGGATCGCGAGCTGGTCGGGTGGCGCCAGTGATGAGCGCCAGCTGATCGTGCGCGGTCATGCCAACCTGCTGGAAGATCTTCATGCGATGGAGGATCTCGAGCGGGTGCGGTTGCTGTTCGATGACCTCGAGGCGAAGAAGGGCGTGATCGATCTTTTGGGCCGCGCCGAGCGCGCCGATGGCGTGCGCATTTTCATTGGCTCGGAGAACAAGCTGTTTTCGCTGTCCGGCTCGTCGACCATCATCGCGCCCTATCGCGATGGCGCTGGTCATATCGTCGGCGTGCTGGGCGTGATCGGTCCGACGCGGCTGAACTACGCGCGGGTCATACCAATGGTGGATTATGCTGCCCGGATCGTCAGCCAGCTGATCGGCAAATAGCGCGTTAGCGCTTGATTTTCCGCGCCTAAAGCACGATATGCGGGCTAACAATCCCACATGATCGAGACGATTTGCTGAAAAGGTGAGTTATGGCCAATACCAATGGGCGCAAGGAACAGTCGGAGGCGGCCGCGCAGGACAGCGCGAACGGTTCCGTGACCGACAAGGAGCCTGTGGTCTCAAAGCCTTACGTGATGCCTGACGATCCTGAAGAAGGTTCGGTCGAAGCGCTCACCAGGGACGTGGCCGAGGCGAAGGACCGGACGCTGCGCACGCTCGCGGAGATGGAAAATCTGCGCAAGCGGACCCAGCGCGAAGTCGCCGATGCCCGGACCTATGGCATCACCGCGTTTGCGCGCGACGTGCTCGACATCGCCGACAATCTGCAGCGCGCCCTGGATGCTGTTCCGATGGAAGCGCGTGAGGCGGCCGATCCCGGTCTCAAGGCGCTGATCGAAGGCGTCGAACTGACCGAGCGTTCGCTGCACAAGACACTGGAGAAGAACGGCGTGCAGAAGCTCGATCCGCTTGGAGAAAAGTTCGATCCGAATTTCCATCAGGCGATGTACGAGGTGCCGGATTCGACGGTGCCGACAGGCACCGTCGTGCAGGTCGTGCAGGGCGGCTACACCATCGGCGAGCGCGTGTTGCGCCCGGCTCTGGTCGCGGTCGCCAAGGGCGGCGCGAAGGCCAGCTAACCGCATCGGAAATGCCGTCGTTTCTGCCGACCGCAGAAACAGGCTGTTAACGGCGCCTAGCTAGATTTGGTCCAGATTTCTGGACCAGATCATGACCCTTTCCACCGATGCCTCTAATGCGATCGCGAAGCCGCAGCTCGAGCGAAGACTGGTTCTATGGTCGTCGCTCACTGCGGTCTTTGTTGTCGCGCTGATCTTGCGGTACGTCGTTCCCGCGAATAACGACGTGAGCTGGCTTCTAACGGCAGGTGAACAGGTTCTCGCTGGCAAGACGCTCTACGGCGACGTGATTGAGACAAATCCACCGATCGCCGTCCTCGCCTACGTTCCGGCCATCTTGATCGCCCGCGCTCTTGGCGCCGCGGCCGAGCCAGTGGTCGATGCGCTGATGTTTCTGGCCGTGTTCGCTGCGCTCGGTTGCGTGGCTTCGATCCTGCGGCGCTCGGAGCGGCTGCGCGATCTGCAGAACCCCTTGCTGCTGGCGCCCGCGCTGGCGATCCTTGCGATGTTGCCGACCCAGGAATTCGGCCAGCGTGAGCATATCGCACTGATCGCGAGCCTGCCGTTTTTCGCCGCCCTCATGCTGCGGGTAAATGGCGAGGTACCGGCGCGCTGGGAAATCGCAGCGGCCGGCCTCGGCGCCGGCATCACGCTCGCGTTCAAGCCCTATTTCATTCTCGCATTCGTCTGCGCGGTCGTTACGGCAGCGCTTCTGCGCCGGTCCTGGCGCGTCGTGTTTGTTCCGGAAAACTGGATCGCGGGCGTTGCCGTGCTCGGCTACGTTGCCTGCATCGTGGCGCTCTTTCCGGAGTTTTTTACCGTGGTGCTGCCCATCGCGCGCGATGTTTACGTACCGGTGGGGCGGTCATTGTCGTTCATGATCGAGACCAAGGGTGTGGCGTGCTGGCTCGGTGTGATGCTTGTAATTCTCTTGTTGCAGTATGATTGCCGCAGTCGCGCTGTCATCGTGCTGGTCGCCGGCTCCATTGGTTTTGCCGCGGCGTTTTTTCTCCAGCGCAAGGGCTGGCCCTATCACTCCTATCCGATGATCGCGCTGGCTTTTTTCGCGGCGATCGTCGCGGTTGTTTCATTCAGGTTCGATACACGTCGGCCGGCCGGTGTGAGCGCTGTCTCTGCTCTGGCCGTTCTGTTCGTCGTCGGAATGGTCTGGTTCACGGAAACGTTCACCGGGCGGATCCTTCAGCCCTATATCGCCCGCTATGGCGACCGGCCGGTCATCCTGGCGATTTCGAGCGAACCGGGCATCGGACACCCTGTGGTGCGAGCGCTCAGGGGGACGTGGGTGTCCCGGGAGTCAAATCTCTGGATCACCGAGCACACCGATTACATGAAGCGCTACGGCATGGTTCAGCCCGGTCAGGCCGAAACACTTGCCCGCCATGTCGCACGCGAGCGCGCCTGGTTGATCGAGGATATCAAGCGGCAGCCGCCCACGATCGTTCTGGTCGACAACATGATCGGCCGATGGGGC
This sequence comes from Afipia birgiae 34632, assembly GCF_000308295.2. Taxonomy (GTDB): domain Bacteria; phylum Pseudomonadota; class Alphaproteobacteria; order Rhizobiales; family Xanthobacteraceae; genus Afipia; species Afipia birgiae. The sequence goes on along the minus strand of NZ_HG326653.1, from coordinate 485,717 downwards.
GAATGGATCGACGCCGATGCCGAATTGTCGGCGTTGTTGAAGCCCTACACCAAGGCCAACAGCATTTACGGCGTCGATATTATGGTCCGGGCGGACGCCGCTTCAAATTAGCGCGGATCGATGCCGTCGCGCACCGCGCGAAAGCGCGGGAACGCCTTCGGCCATTCCTCGCGCGTGGCGCTCGCGATGATGCGAAGCGAGGTGCCGCCGCCGAATCTCAGCCACTGTACAACGGTCACCGGCGTGTCGTTCTTGCCGGTGACAGCCTCGATTCGCGTCTCGTATCCGGCGGTGCCGTCGATCCGCAGCGGCTCGTTCGAGGTGATGCGCGCATTGCGAAGGCCCGGAATCGTGGCAGCGGCCTGTTGCGCAAAGCGTCCGCGATCGTCCGGCGACGCGGGCCCGGCCGCGGTCAGGCCAATCACCATATAGGGTGCGCCGTCGAGCGTGGTGTCTTCGGTGCCGTCGGTCAAAAGGATCGAGGAGCGCGGCGCCAGGGTGCGGACGGTTTTGAAATCGCTGAGCTCGCCGATCTTGAACGGCATCAGGCTGAGCTGTTCTTCGGTCGGGACGTCATTTCGCAGCTTCGCCGAGGCGAACATCTTGCGCATGGCCTCGTCGGATATTGGGTTGGCGGTATCCTCGCGCACCTGCGCGATGATGTAGCCGGTGAACTTATCGCCCGCGATGATGACCGAATACATCTTGACCGCGATCGCACCGTCCTTGCCGGCATCGGAGGTGATGAAAGCCTTGCCGGCTGCGGTCTCGAAGGCCTCAGGTTTGGAGCCGGTTGTGGTGGGCTTGCCCTCCTTCACGGCGGCCTCAACCGTTGCGAAGGCCGCGGGAGGAATCTCGGCGACTCCGACCTTGATCTTCTGGTCGGCGGATTCGAACCCCAGAAACTCCTTGGCTACAGTGAGCCCTGCGGCAGGCTCCAGCCCGACGCGCGCGCCTGAAGGAAATACCGGGTCAGCGGCAAGAGCCGGCGATGCGGCGGCGATGGAGACGATGGCGAGGACGCGGACGATCGTTTTCATGAAACCTGACTGATGTCGTATTGAGGCCGTTCGATGGTCGGACACGGCGCGGGACGGGCCCGTCTGTGCGAGGCCCAACTGTTTCTGCGCCGGGCCAACAGATCAAGGGCCGAATCGTTGCAAATTGACGCATTCGCCGCCGTTCCGGGAGGAGGGCGGCTGGCGCGGAAATTCCATTTTCCCGGCTGTTTACAAGGGCTGGTCCTTGCGGGCCCATGCCCCCCTCCTATATGAGGCGGAGCGTCGCGACGTCGCGAATATTTGATATTGGGGGTTTGGATTGGTGCGCCGTCAGGGCCCAGCCAACCTGCCGCAAAAAGAAGGACTAGAAGACCATGGGAAAGGTCATTGGGATCGATCTCGGCACCACGAATTCGTGCGTCGCCGTGATGGACGGCAAAACACCGAAAGTAATCGAGAACGCCGAGGGCATGCGGACGACCCCGTCCATCGTCGCCCTCACCGACGACGGTGAGCGCCTCGTCGGCCAGCCGGCCAAGCGCCAGGCTGTGACCAATCCGGAAAAGACCATCTTCGCCGTGAAGCGCCTCATCGGCCGCCGTTACGACGATCCGACGGTCGAAAAGGACAAGAAGCTCGTCCCTTATAAAATCGTGAAGGCTTCCAACGGCGATGCCTGGGTCGAGGCCGATGGCCAGACCTATTCGCCTTCGCAGGTCTCCGCCTTCATTCTGCAGAAGATGAAAGAGACCGCGGAAGCCCATCTCGGCCAGAAGGTCGATCAGGCGGTCATCACCGTTCCTGCCTATTTCAACGACGCCCAGCGTCAGGCCACCAAGGACGCCGGCAAGATCGCCGGCCTTGAAGTGCTGCGCATCATCAACGAGCCGACTGCGGCTGCGCTCGCTTACGGTCTCGACAAGACCAAGCAGGGCACCATCGCGGTATACGATCTCGGCGGCGGCACCTTCGACGTGTCGATCCTTGAAATCGGCGACGGCGTGTTCGAAGTGAAGTCCACCAACGGCGACACATTCCTCGGCGGTGAAGACTTCGACATGCGTCTTGTCAGTTATCTGGCCGACGAATTCCAGAAGGAGCAGGGCATCAACCTGCGCAACGACAAGCTCGCGTTGCAGCGCCTGAAGGAAGCCGCTGAAAAGGCCAAGATCGAGCTGTCGTCGACGACGCAGACCGAAATCAATCTGCCGTTCATCACTGCGGATGCGACCGGTCCGAAGCATCTGACCATGAAGCTCACCCGCGCCAAGTTCGAAGCGCTGGTGGACGATCTGATCCAGAAGACGGTTGAGCCTTGCCGCAAGGCGTTGAAGGACGCAGGTCTTTCGGCTGCCGAGATCAACGAGGTTGTTCTGGTCGGCGGCATGTCGCGCATGCCGAAGGTGCAGGAAGTCGTGAAGCAGCTCTTCGGTAAAGAGCCGCACAAGGGCGTCAACCCGGACGAAGTCGTTGCCATCGGCGCGGCGATTCAGGCCGGCGTGCTGCAGGGCGACGTCAAGGACGTGCTGCTGCTCGACGTCACGCCGCTGTCGCTCGGCATCGAGACGCTGGGCGGTGTGTTCACGCGCATCATCGAGCGCAACACCACGATCCCGACCAAGAAGAGCCAGGTGTTCTCGACCGCCGAGGACAATCAGGGCGCGGTGACCATTCGCGTGTTCCAGGGCGAACGCGAGATGGCGGCCGACAACAAGATTCTCGGTCAGTTCGACCTGATGGGAATTCCGCCTGCGCCGCGCGGCATGCCGCAGATCGAGGTCACGTTCGACATCGACGCCAACGGCATCGTCAACGTGTCGGCGAAGGACAAGGCGACCAACAAGGAACAGCAGATTCGCATTCAGGCGTCCGGTGGACTGTCTGACAGCGACATCGAGAAGATGGTCAAGGACGCCGAGGCCAATGCGGCCGAGGACAAGAAGCGCCGCGAGGCGGTCGATGCCAAGAACCATGCCGACGCGCTGGTGCACTCCACAGAGAAGGCGCTGGCCGAGCATGGCGCGAAGGTCGGCGAGCCCGAGCGCAAGGCCATCGAAGATGCGCTGGCGGATCTGAAGGAAGCCCTGAAGGGCGAGGATCCGGAAGCGATCAAGACCAAGACCAATACGCTTGCGCAGGCTTCGATGAAGCTCGGCGAGGCGATGTATACGCAGCAGGCCGAGGCGGACGCCAAGAAGGATGCTGCCAAGGACGATGTCGTTGACGCCGAGTTTACCGAAGTCGACGACGATAAGACCAACAAGAAGTCCGCGTAACCAGCCCACGAAAAGCCTCCCCTTCAAGGGGGAGGCTTTTCACGGCGAACCAAATACAGATCCAGACTCGCATGACCCAGATCAGCCATGTCTAAGGCCTGCTATTACGAGACGCTGGAAGTCGAACGCTCCATCGATGAAGCCGGCCTGAAGTCGGCCTTCCGCAAGCTCGCTATGAAATGGCACCCGGACAAGAATCCGGGCGACCCGTCCTGCGAGCACAAGTTCAAGGAAATCTCCGAGGCTTACGAAATCCTCAAGGACGGCAACAAGCGCGCCGCCTACGACCGCTATGGCCATGCCGCGTTCGAGCAGGGCAATGGCAGCGGCCACGGGGCCGGGTTCGGCGCCGGCTTTGCGTCCTCCTTCTCCGATATTTTCGAAGACCTGTTCGGCATGGCCGGACAGCGCGGCGGCCGGGGTGGCCGCGAGCGCGGCGCGGACCTCCGCTACAATATGGAAATCACGCTGGAGGAAGCCTTCTCCGGCAAGACCGCGCAGATCAACATTCCGGTCGCGGTGACCTGTGAGACATGCTCCGGCACCGGCGCCAAGGCGGGCACCAAGCCGAAGACCTGCTCGATGTGCGGCGGCGCTGGCCGTGTTCGCCAGGCGCAAGGCTTCTTCACGCTGGAGCGGACCTGCCCCGGTTGTCAGGGCCGTGGCCAGATGATTGAGACGCCGTGCGCGTCCTGCTCGGGGCAAGGCCGCGTGCAGAAAGAGCGCACGCTGTCTGTCAACATTCCGCCGGGCGTCGAGGACGGCACCCGCATTCGTCTCGCCGGCGAGGGCGAGGCGGGCGTGCAGGGCGGCCCTGCGGGCGATCTCTACATTTTCCTGTCGCTGGCCTCGCACAAGTTCTTCCAGCGCGACGGTGCGGACCTGCATTGCCGCGTGCCGGTGTCGATGGTGACGGCGGCGATGGGCGGCGAGTTCGAAGTGCCCACCATCGACCAGGGCAAGACCAAGGTGAAAGTGCCGTCGGGCACCCAGTCCGGCCGCCGCTTCCGCGTCGCCTCAAAGGGCATGCCAGTGCTGCGCTCCCGGCAGATGGGCGACATGTACGTTCAGGTCGTGGTCGAGACGCCGCAAAACCTCACCAAGAAGCAGAAAGAGCTGCTGGCGGAGTTCGAAAAGCTGTCGTCCGGCGAAACCCAGCCCGAAGCGGCAGGATTCTTCAAGATGGTCAAGGACTTCTTCGGAGCCCGCGCCAATACGCCATAGCTGGCGTCCTTGACGCTTTTTGCTTGCGTCTATACCCCATTGTGAAGGAAATTTGACGCCTCGCCCGTCCCCGGGCTCCGTTGGAAGTATCATGGCTCCCCAGTCCACTGTGCGTGCGTTGAAGAAGCCGCTTCGTCTCGACGACGAAGTTCGTTTTCTCCGCTCCTGGATTGAAAAGCCCCTGCACATGGGCGCGGTGATGCCGTCCAGCAAGGTGCTGGCGCGCACGGTTGCGCGTTACGTCGATCCGCATTCCGACGGACCTGTCATCGAACTTGGGCCCGGCACCGGCGCCATCACCGATGCGCTGATCGCGCACGGCGTTGCCGAGAAGCGCTTGGTGCTGGTGGAGTTCGATCCGGGCTTCTGCGCGCTGCTGCGTGAGCGCTATCCGCAGGCGACCGTGATTCAGGGCGATGCCTACAATCTCGACCAGACGCTGGCAGACTGGAAAGAGCCCGCCGCCGCGATGGTGTCCGGCCTGCCGCTTGTCACCAAGCCGATGCTGGTTCGTCTGAAGCTGATGCGCGATGCGTTCCTGAAAATGGAAGCGGGCGCTCCCTTCATCCAGTTCACCTATTCGGTGGCGCCGCCGATCCCGAAATCCTTGCCGGGAATCCACACCCAGGCCTCGGAGCGGGTCTGGATGAACCTGCCGCCCGCGCGCGTCTGGGTCTATCGCAAGGGCTGATACAAGCGCCTGCCGGCCTTTTGCGTCTCAAAATCCGCCAAGCTATAAACCTGTCGCGCCTTCGTCCTGTCCGGAGGTGACAGGAGCATCATGGCCGCGCTGAAAATCCTCGTCATTCCCGGCTCGCTGCGCGCAGCCTCGTTCAACGCGCGGCTTGCGGCCGTGGCGGTCAAGGAACTGGCGCTGCTCGACGTCGATGCGACGCTGATCTCGCTCAGCGACTATCCGCTGCCGATTTACGACGGCGATCTTGAAGCGAAATCCGGCGTGCCGGCCAATGCCGTCAATCTCAAGCGCATGATCGGCGCGCATCACGGCGTTTTCATCGTCAGCCCGGAATACAATTCCTCGGTGCCGCCGCTCTTGAAGAACACCATCGACTGGGTAACGCGGGTGCGCGACCGCAACGAAACGCTCGGCCAGGTGTTTCGCGAGCGCGCCTTTGCGATCGGTGCGGCCTCCGACGGAAAATTCGGCGGGCTGCGCGTGCTGATGGCGCTGCGCCAGATTCTGGCGCTCGGCTGCGGCGCGACGGTGGTCCCGAAACAGATGGCGCTGTCGTTCGCAGGTCAGGCTTTCGACGACATGGATCGCCTGAAAGATCCGGCCGACGCCCAGTTGCTGCGCGGAACCCTGCGCCAGTTGATCGACACCGCCCAACAGATGATGTGAAACGCCATGAAGCCCACCCATGTTGAGTCCCGCGACCGGCTGATCGTCGCGCTCGATCTCTCCAGCGTTGAGACCGCCGAAGCGCTGATCGCGCGGCTCGGCGACAGCGTGACGTTCTACAAGATCGGCTACCAGCTCGGTTATGCTGGCGGGCTTGCGCTGGTGCCGAAGCTGGCCGAGCGCGGCAAGAAGGTTTTTGTCGATCTCAAGCTGCACGACATCGGCAACACGGTTGCCAAAGGCGTCGAGAGCATCGGCAAACTCGGCGCAACATTTCTGACGGTGCATGCCTATCCGCAGACCATGAAGGCGGCGGCCGAGGCGCGCGGATCGTCGCTGAAGATTCTCGCGGTCACCGTGCTGACGTCCTACGATGAGGACGATCTGCACGCGGCGGGGTATCGTCTCGGCGTGTCGGATCTTGTGGAGGCGCGCGCGCTGCAGGCGCAGGCGCTCGGCATCGACGGCCTTGTCTGTTCGGGAGAGGAAGCCGCGACTGTGCGCGGCATCGTCGGCCCGCAGATGGCGCTGGTGACGCCGGGCATTCGTCCTGCCGGCAGTGCGGTGGGTGACCAGAAGCGCATCATGACCCCGGGCCGCGCGATTTCTGCGGGCGCGGATTATCTCGTGGTCGGCCGGCCGGTGGTGGAAGCGGCAGATCCGAAAGCGGCGGCCGACGCCATCGTCGCGGAGATCGTTCAGGCAGACGGCTAATCAAAAAGGGAGAACAAAATGGCCAAGGGTTACTGGGTCGCGCGGATCGACGTTCATGATCTCGATGGGTACAAGCGGGACTACGTTGCCCATAACGGTACGGTCTTCAAGAAATACGGCGCCAAGTTTCTGGTGCGCGGCGGCACTCATGAAGGCCACGAAGGCCCGGCGCGCTCGCGCAATGTCGTCATCGAGTTCAAAGACTATGTGACCGCACTGGCCTGCTATCACTCGCCGGAATATCAGGCCTTGATCAAGGCGCGCGCGCCGCATTCCAATGGCGAAATCGTCATCATCGAAGGCTACGACGGCGAGCAGCCGTAAGCGTTTAGAGTCTGGAAGCTGAGTCGTCATCCTGAGGTGCGAGCGCTTGCGAGCCTCGAAGGATGAGGGTTCCAAAAGGCCGTCGCCCTTCGAGGCCCATAGCCGTTCGAAGAACGGCGTTCTTTCGAACGCCTGTTGCTTCGCTGCGGCAACTCGGGGTGACGGCGATGGTGCGAAGGTCGCGCTGCTACTTCCCCATCCCGTTTTCGGGGACGATGAGCGGCACGAACCCGAACACGCTGCTGCTATCGGGATCGACCAGCACACGCACCGCGTGGACCAGTTTGTCGCCGTAGACCATCAGCTTGTTGACGCCGGGGATCGGCTTTCCCTTGCTGTTGCGCAGCGGCGCGATTGAAAAATAGTGCTCGTCGCCATGGATCAGGAGCACCGGCTTGCCGAAGCGGGTCGCGCCGGCCTCAATGGCGTCGAGCGTGCTGGTAAAGCCGGACTGGCGCGGCATCGCGCCGTTCTGGAATCGCGATTCGTCGAACTCCGCCTGCACAAACATCACAACAGCCTTGGCGTTGTCCGCGCTCGCCTTGGCGAAGCTCGCATTGATCCACGCGACATTCGCCTTGTCTCGGGCGAAGAACTCCTTCACGCTCTCCAGATCCTGCGCCTCGAAGCCGTTGTTCGAGCCCGGTACATGCGCGGTGAAGAACATCACGCCGTTCTTCGCAAAACGCGTGTTCTCAACGTAGGTTGAATATTCCGGCATCAGCAGCGCCTGGCTTTCCACATCGAGCGGAGCCTTGCCGAGCGATTTCGTCGGGGTCGCGAAAAACATCTCGCGCAGCTTCGCAAGGCGCTCGCGCGGATTGTAGCCGCCTGCGGCCTTGCGGTGGCAGTCGAGCCATTCATTGTCGCCGATGGTGTAGACCAGCGCGCCCTCGAACGTCTGGATCTGGTCGTAACTCCTTTTCAGCACTTCATCGCTGCACGGCAGTGCGCTGGATTTGATGTCGCCCATGTGCAGGGTGAAGGCGGGCTTCAGTGCGTTGACCGCAGCGATCAGCCGGTCGAACTTCGCGTAGTCGTCCGGCAAATTGTAGGGGATGTCGCCGAGCGCCACGAACGAGAACGCATTGTCGCCACCGATACGCTCCGCCGCCGATGCAGGCGTCAACGAGGTTGCGATCAAGAGTATCCCGGCGGAGAGAGCAGGCAGCAGGCGCATGGACGGGTTTCCTTCGGGGTGCCCCTCAATAGGTCGGCTGCGTGACCCTTGCATGACTTCAGGCAGGTCACTCAGCCGTGCAAAGCGGCCCTCTGTGCGGGACGGGCGCGGTTGCCGCCGTGGCCTCGCGCCGCTATACCGCCAAAGCAAGTTATGAAACGGGTTTTGAGGGCTGAAAATGGCCGATATGCGCCTGATCGTTGCTGGAGCCGGGGGCCGGATGGGCCGGACCCTGATCCGCACCATTGCCGAGACCGAGGGCGTCGCGCTCGCCGGCGCGCTGGAAGCGCCGGGCTCCGACCTCCTGGGCCAGGATGCCGGCGTGCTTGCGGGGCTTCCTGCCAACGGCATTGAACTTTCCGGCGACCTCTGGACCCTGTCGAAAAACGCCGACGGCATTCTCGATTTCACCGTACCCGCCGCGACCATCGCCAACGTCGCCATTGCCGCCCAGCGCGGCATTGTCCACGTCATCGGCACCACGGGCCTGTCGGCATCGGATAACGCGGTTATCAAGAGCGTGACCTCGCAGGCCATCGTCGTGCAGTCCGGCAACATGAGCCTTGGCGTCAATCTGCTGGCCGCGCTGGTGAAGCAGGTGTCAAAGTCGCTCGATGAGGATTTCGATATCGAGATTCTCGAAATGCACCACAGGCAGAAGATCGACGCGCCGTCGGGCACCGCCTACCTGCTCGGGCAGGCGGCGGCGGACGGCCGCGGGATCGATCTCGGACAGCGCTCGGTGCGCTCGCGTGACGGCTACACCGGCGCGCGCAATCGGGGCGACATTGGTTTTGCGACACTGCGCGGCGGCACCGCCACCGGCGATCATACGGTGATTTTCGCAGGGCCCTATGAACGCATCGAACTCGCGCACAAGTCGGAGGATCGCATGATTTTCGCGCGCGGCGCGCTGAAGGCGGCGATGTGGGCGAAGGACAAGAAGCCTGGACATTATTCGATGACCGACGTGCTTGGTCTCGGCAGCAACTAACATTCCTGAAGAGTTGGAACTGAAAGAATGAGCGATCGTCTTCTCGTCCTCGTGCGTCACGGCCAGAGCGAATGGAATCTGAAAAACCTTTTCACCGGCTGGAAGGATCCCGGCCTGACCGAACTCGGCGTTAAGGAAGCCGTCGCCGCCGGCCGCAAGCTGAAGGAGCATGGACTGACGTTCGATGTCGCCTTCACGTCGGTGCTGACGCGCGCGCAGCACACGCTTGATCTCGCGCTTGAGGAAATGGGCCAGACCGGGATTCCGATCACGCGCAATCTTGCGCTGAACGAGCGCGATTACGGCGATCTGTCGGGTCTGAACAAGGATGACGCCCGCGCCAAGTGGGGCGAGGAACAGGTGCTGATCTGGCGACGGTCCTACGACGTGCCGCCTCCGGGCGGTGAAAGTTTGAAGGACACGCTGGCGCGCACGCTTCCCTATTACGTGCAGGAGATCCTGCCGTCGGTGCTGCGCGGCCAGCGCACGCTGGTGGCGGCGCATGGCAACTCGCTGCGTGCGCTGATCATGGTGCTGGAAAAGCTGACGCCGGATCAGATTCTGAAGCGTGAACTCGGCACCGGCGCGCCGGTGGTCTACCGGCTCAACGCCGACTCCACGGTAGCCTCGGTGAAGGATCTCGCGGGGTAGGTTTCTTCGTTGCTTTGCTCCTCGCAATGACGGATGGTTGAGGCATCGCGAAACATGGGTCCCGGCTTTCGCCGAGACGACGTGTTGAGAGATCGCAGCTATTCCCCCGCCGCCTGTCCGCTTTCCCAGCCGAGCATCGCGCGCTTGCGCGTGATGCCCCAGTGATAGCCGGTGAGCGCGCCGCTCTTGCCGATCACGCGGTGGCACGGCACCACGAACGAGATCGGATTCCGGCCGACGGCTGCGCCGACGGCGCGCGACGCCTTCGGCGATGAAATCTTGCAGGCGACATCCGAATAGGTGGTGGCGCGGCCCATCGGAATCTTCAGCAGCGTTTCCCAGACGCGGACCTCGAAATCGGTGCCGATCAGCACCACGCGCAGCGGCTGATCCTCACGCCATTGCGAGGAATCAAAAATACGTTTTGCGGACGGCGCGGTCTCGGCGAACGATTCGATGTAGGTCGCCAGCGGCCAGCGCCGCTGCATGTCGGCCAGCGCAGGCATCTCCTCGCCCTCATCAGCGAACGCCAGACCCGCCAAGCCGCGCTCGCTGGCGATGACGATTGCCATGCCGAACGGAGAGGGATGAAAGCCGTAGCGCAGCGTCATGCCTTCGCCGCCTTTCTTCCATTCGCCCGGCGACATCGCCTCATGGGTCACGAACAGATCGTGCAGCCGTCCCGGGCCGGAGAGGCCGGAGTCGTATGCGGCATCGAGCACGCTGGCGGAATCGCGCAGCAGGCGCTTGGCGTGGTCGAGGGTCAGCGCCTGCATGAAGTCCTTCGGCGTCAGTCCCGCCCAGCGCCGGAACAGATGATGCAGTTCGTCCGGCGTCAAATGCGCGGCGTCCGCCATCGCCTCAATGGTCGGCTGCGTACGCCACTGCTCGGAGATGAATCCGATGGCGCGGCGCACCGAATCATAGTCGCGCAACGCCGCGCCCTGCTTGGACGGCTTTGCGAGTTGCAGATCGGGGAGCATGGATTTCATCGCGGTGGTCATCATGGCGGCGTCCGTTATGCGGTGTCCATCATGACCCGGATGTAGGCCGCCCGTCCGGACGCAACCACCCGTTTCCCGATCCGTGCTCAGGTTACCGGATTGTAGGTCGGCCCGCGCTTGGCGGCCTGGATTGCTTCTAGTAACGCTTTGGAAAAGCTGGCTTTTTCGTCAGGTCCGAGGAAGTTGCCGATCGAGAGGCGGCGGCCTCGGGAGACCAGATAAAGCTTCTCGATGCCGAACTCGGCGTGGGCCTTCTGCTCGAGCCTGACCCACAGCGGATTGAGCGACCATTCGACGACATGGCCGCGATGGCTGACGCGGCGGACGCGGATTTCATACGGCGTGACCATAATGTCCTCGGTGGCGGCGGCGCGGCGGAAGTTCACCTTGAACGCCCAGTAGATGATCAGGGCGTTGAGTCCGAAAAACGCGAACACCGGCCATGCGCCCATCATCAGGAACATGACGCCCGCCGCGAAACTCACCAGGGTGACAAACGCCATCAGCGCGATAAACCCGCCGCGGCTGAGGGAGCGATGCGGCGTCAGGCGCGCGCTGAACAGCGGCGCGTCCGCGATCTGTTGGAGATCAAAATCGTTGCGCTCATCCATGACGTGTCACTCTAGCGCATTTCCGGCATGACCGCTTCCGAAAACCAGTTCCCTCGTTTCGGGATCATGCCTATACCGGGGTCATGGCGAAAAAGGCGATCACGTCCCGTTCAAAATCCCAGCCGACAGCGCGTGCGGCCATGCCGGTGAAGCAGACGCCGAAGGCCGCGAGGCCGAAATCTACAAAGGCTAAACCGATCAACTCCGGGCCGACAAAATTCAAGCCGATAAAATTCAAACCTTGGACCCATGCCGAAGTGGCCGAGGTCTTTAGCCGCTTCCGCAAGGCCAATCCCGAGCCGAAGGGCGAGCTGGAACATCTCAATCCCTACACGCTGCTGGTGGCGGTCGCACTGTCGGCACAGGCGACCGACGTCGGCGTCAACAAGGCGACGCGGCATCTGTTTCCGGTCGCCGATACGCCGGAAAGAATGGTGGCGCTCGGCGAGGAGAAGGTGCGCGATTACATCAAGACCATTGGTCTCTATCGCACCAAGGCCAGGAATGTGATCGCGCTGTCCGAGCAACTGATCGCGTTGCACGGGAGCCAAGTGCCGCGTGATCGCGAGGCGCTGGAAGCGTTGCCGGGCGTCGGCCGCAAGACCGCCAATGTCGTGCTCAATATCGCGTTCGGCGAGTCGACGATTGCGGTGGACACCCATCTGTTTCGCGTCGGCAATCGCACGGGTCTCGCGCCCGGCAAGACGCCGCTCGCGGTCGAACTGGGATTGCTCAAGATCGTGCCGCCGGAATTCGCTCGCCACGCCCATCACTGGCTGATCCTGCACGGGCGCTATACGTGCGTCGCGCGCAAGCCGCGTTGCGAGGTGTGCATCATCAACGACCTGTGCCGGTGGCCGGAAAAGACGGTGTAGACCTCGTCTATCCGTCATTGCGAGGAACGCAGCGACGAAGCAATCCAGCCCTTCCCGGGTAGCTCTGGATTGCTTCGCTTGCGCTCGCAATGACGATGAACCCCGAGAAAAACTGGGGGATCTTCAAGCCGTCGGCACGCTCGTTCGCCGCACCGGCTCGATCAGTTCGGGGCGCGGGCCCGACAGTCGCTTGTGCATGTGGACCATGAAGGCCATGCCGAACAGCGGCGTGGCCAGATTGACGATCGGGATCGACACGAAGGCCGCAATGAACAGCCCGGCGGCGAACACGGTCGCGCTGTTCTGCTTGCGCATGATTTTCGCTTCCTCCGGCGTGCGGAAGCGCATTGCGGCGAGTTCGAAATACTCCCGGCCAAGCAGCCATGCAGTGGCGATGAAGAACACGATGAAGCCCGCACCCGCAATCAAGACGAACGGCAGCGCAATCAGATAAACCAGAATCGTCAACAACGCGGTCCTTGAGCCTTCGACGACCGCGCGTCCGACCGGCAGCGCCGTGCCCGGCTTTTCCGCAGGGTAGTGCTGGCGCTCGACGATGTCGGCGACGTCGTCGACGAATACGCTCGCGACCAATGACGTGATTGCGGGCATCAGGAACACCGCGCCGACCACGACACCGAGACCGGCCGCGATTGAGACGATCCATGTGAGAATGTTGATGAGGGTGTGATAGTCGGACCCGACCATCGTCTCTGCCCACAGCCCGCCAGATCCGGCAAGCCAGCTTAACAGCCGCTGCAGCGCGACTGCGGCAGCGACGATCAGCACCAGCGCCAGGCCGACCGACTTCCACAGGATGGAGCGCATCGGCGGCGACAGGATCTGGGACAACGCCTTGAGTGCGGCGTCAAGCATGGGCCTTCCTCCATAAAACCTGGCGAGAGTTAAGTATGGGGAAGGTGTCTGGCAAGTGGCAACCCCGTCATTGCGAGCGAAGCGAAGCAATCCACCCTTGGCCGCAAGAACTGGATTGCTTCGTCGCAAGTGCTCTTCGCAATGACGACGCGCGGATTTACCCGCTTCGCTCGAGATCAGATTCAGGATCACGCTGCGTATTCGCGCGCCGGTTCCCGTTTCGGCGAAGCCTGCTCAAACGTCGCAACAGGCGCGAGCGGCGCCTCTGGCGTTTCGAAGATTCCCTCTGGAAAGGGATCAGCTTCGTCCGTCACCTCCGGGGACGGCTTTGTCGTGTCGGCCCAGTGCAGCGCCGTGTAATCGAAACCGCGGACGATGGTCGGCTTGATGATCTCAAAGTAGGGCGAGATGTCGAAGTCGCGCGGCATGTAGAGCGAGGAATCGCGGATGTGCAGGATTTCGCGCCGGGCCTGACGGCTGGCGGCCTGCGTGATTTTGGGCAGAATCGGATAGCGCACCGCGCCGAAGGCCTGCGCGATCAGCGCCGAGCAGATGATCTTGGTCGGATCGCCCGAACCCAGCGAGATCATGCGCCGCCGCCAGCGCTGCGGGACAGGCAGCGGAATGAGGTAGCGCATCAGGTCGAGAATATTCTTGGTGTCGTAGCCGAAGCCGATGCGGTTGATCGCATAGCGGCACACCGTGGTGCGGTCCTCGTAGGACAGGCCAACCGGGCGGCACATGCGAGTGTGATAGGGATAATATTTCGAAAGCGGCGCGGAGGTGACGCCTTCGCCGATATTCGCCTCGATCAGCACGTGCGGCTCGCCGTCAGGCTCGGTCGCGCCGTCGATCGGCCCGACATAAAGCGCGGCGTGAGACCACGTCGACTGCGTGAGATACTTGATGATGCCGGAAACGCGGTTGTTGCCTTCGACCAGCAGCACGTCGCCGGGCTCGACCAGCCCGCGCAGCCGCTCCGGATCGCTCGGCGTAAAAGGCTCATATCCCGGAACCTCCTTCTGGAGGTACCCGGCGATAATCTTGCCGACGGTATCGAGCACGAAGCCCATGGTGTTCTTCCCCCCGAGCGGCGCATTCAGGCCGCTTTTTTGTTGACTTAGTTTGGTCGAAAGCAATTTCAATTTAGTTCATGCGTCAAGCCTGCTGCTCATCAAACATTCACCATGACCGTTGCCGCGAGGCGCTTGATACGGCAAGTTCTGGTGGCTCGAATCTGAAGTTCGCTGAATTGCGCGGCACGTCCGGAGCGAACTTCAGATTCGAAAGACACCAGCAAATACATGATTCCAGTGTGGTTTCGGTTCGCAAGTCCGCATAAGAAGCTGCAGCAAACGCGGTGCGGACCTGCGAACCACCACGCTGGGATGTTCTCGCTTTTGGTCGAATTCTGGAAACCATGACATGACAATTACCCGGCGCGACGTCCTGGCCGGCTCAGTTGCGGTGGCGCTGTCGCCGATGGTGTCGCGCGCATGGGCGGCTCCCGTGCCGCGCGATGCCGAGGTGGTCGTGATCGGCGCCGGCGCCGCCGGTATTGCCGCTGCGCGCCGTATTGCCGCGGCTGGCCGCAAGGTTGTCGTGATCGAGGCGGCTTCCGCGATTGGCGGGCGTTGCATGACCGACGCGGCCGCATTCGATGTGCCGTTCGACCGGGGCGCGCGCTGGCTCTACAACGCCGAGACCAGTCCGATCGCGAAACTCGCGCGCGGCGTCGGCATGGACATGCTTCCCGCACCACGCGGTCAGCGCATCCGGATTGGCCGCCGCAATGCGCGTGCTGGCGAAGCTGAGGACTTTCTCGCCACGCTGGTGCGCGCCAACCGTGCGCTGGGCGATGCCGTGCGCGGAAAGGCCGATATGCCGGCGGCGGCAGGACTGCCGAAGGATCTTGGCGTGTGGGCGGGGACGACGGACTTTTTGCTGGGCGCTTATGCCACCGGCAAGGACCTGAGGGATCTTTCCGCGCTCGATCTCGTCGCCATGGCGCAGCGCGACGGACCATCGGCCTGCCGTCAGGGCCTGGGTGCGCTGATCGCGAAGCTCGGCGATGGACTCCCGGTCGTGCGGTCGACACCGGTGACGCGCGTGGTCTGGAGCGGACGTGATGCACAGGTCGAGACGCCAGCCGGCACCGTTGCCGCGAAGGCGGTCATCATGACGGCGTCCACAAATGCGCTGTTGTCGGGAAAGGTAAAATTCGCGCCTGAGCTGCCGAAGCGCCAGCAGGATGCGGCGTCGAAGCTGACGCTCGGCAGTTACGATCACATCGCGCTGGAACTGCCGGGCAATCCGCTCGGCCTGTTGCGCGACGATATCGTGATCGAACAAAGCGCCGACCGCAGCACCGGTTTTTTGCTCGCCAATCTCGGCGGCTCGTCGCTGTGCCAGGTCGATGTCACCGGTTCGTTCGGCACTGAATTGTCCGCGCGGGGCGAGGCCGCGATGGTGGCGTTTGCGACGGACTGGCTGACGAAGCTTTTCGGCGCTGACGTCAAGAACATCGCCAAGCGCACCACCGCGACGCGATGGAATGACATGCCTTATGTGTTCGGCGCGATGTCAGCGGCGTCTCCCGGCGGTCAGCCGGCGCGCAAGGTTCTGATGGAGCCGCTGGGAAGCCTGTTCTTCGCTGGAGATGCCGCGCATGAAACCCAGTGGGGGACCGTCGGCGGCGCATGGGAATCAGGCGAGCGTGCGGCGGACGCAGCCCTGCGCAAGATCGGCGCGCTGAAGGATGCGCCGGTTGCCGAAAAATCCGGCAAGAAGCCGAAGCGTACGCAATCCCGCACGACGGCGGAGCCTGCGTCTCCTGGCGGGCGCAGCCTGAACTGGCCGCGGAACTGAAGACGCAGGTTGTTCACATCGCCCCAGCCTTTGCTGGGGCGACGCCTGAACAATACATCAACCGCGCAGCACGCCGCCGGTCTTCTTGGTGACGTCCGCGACGATCTTCGAGGCCACCGCGTCGATCTCCTGATCGGTCAGGGTCTTTTCGCGCGGCTGCAGCGTGACCGCGATAGCGATCGATTTCTTGGCCTCGTCGATACCCTTGCCTTCATAGACGTCGAACACCGTCACATTGGTGATCAGCTTCTTGTCGGCGGCCTGCGCCGTGCGCACGATGTCGCCGGCCTTGACGCTGCGATCGACGATGAACGCGAAGTCGCGTGACACCGGCTGGAACGGCGACAACTCCAGCAGCGGCTTGGCGCGGGTTGGCTTCGCCTTGGCATCGGGAATCCGTTCGAGAATGACCTCGAACGCCACCAGCGGACCATCGGCCTTCAGGGCCTCCAGAGCGCGCGGATGCAGCTCACCGAAATAGCCCAGCACATTCGGCGGTCCGATCTGGATCGCGCCGGAGCGGCCGGGATGGAGCCATGCCGGGAAATTCTTCGACTCGGCAGCTGAGACGACCTGAAGCCCCTGCATCGGCGCGCCGGCTGCGGCCAGCACGGCGAGCGCATCGGCCTTGGCGTCCAGCGCATCGACGGTGAAACTGCCCGACCACTGACGGCCGATGCCTTTGCTTGAGGCCTGCGCGCGGCGCACGCCGCTCGCTGCCATGAACTGATCTTCGGGTCGGTCGCCCTTGAAGATCTGCCCCACCTCGAACAGCGCCACGTCGGCGAAGCCGCGATCCGCATTGGCCTGCGCTGCTGCGACAAGTCCTGCGATCAGCGAAGGCCGCATGTCAGACAGGTCGGATGCAATCGGATTGGCCAGCGTCAGGACGGCGCTGCCGCCGCCGAACAGCTCGGCCTGCGTTTTGGAGACGAACGACCAGGTGACGGCTTCGGTCATGCCACGTGCCGCCAGCGCACGCTTGGCGCGGCGGGTGCGGAGCTGAAGCTGCGTCAGCACCGACTTGCGCGGCGCATCGCCGCGCTCGAACGGCGTCAGCGGCACGCTGTCGACGCCGACAATGCGCACGATCTCTTCCACGATATCAGCCTTGCCGTGCACGTCGCTGCGCCATGACGGCACCGCGACCTTCACGACCGGACCCGCGCCCGCGACCATGAAGCCGAGATGCGCGAGGATCCGCCTGATTTCGGGCAGCGGCACATCAATGCCGGCCAGCCGCTTCACTTCCGTGACCGGAAACTCGATGATGCGGTCCTCGCCATGGCTCTTGCCCGCAACGACGATTTCCGATGGCGTGCCGCCGCACAGGTCCATCACCAATTTCGTCGCCATCTCAAGGCCCGGTACCATGAAGGCCGGATCCACGCCGCGCTCGAAGCGGTAGCGTGCGTCGGAATTGATGCCGAGCTTGCGGCCGGTCTGGGCGATGTTGATCTCGTTCCAGAGCGCCGATTCGATCAGCACGTCGGTGGTGTTCTCGTCGCAGCCCGAGGCCTCGCCGCCCATGATGCCGGCGATCGATTCCACGCCGCGTTCGTCGGCGATCACGCAGACGGTATCGTCGAGAGCGTAGGTTTTACCGTCGAGCGCGATGACCGTCTCGTTGCGCGCGCGGCGCACGGTGAGATTGCCCTTCACCTTCTTGGCGTCGAACACATGCAGCGGCCGCGCGCGGTCGAAGGTCATGAAGTTGGTGATGTCGACCAGCGCATTGATCGGGCGCAGCCCGATCGACGTCAACCGCTTCTGCAGCCATTCGGGCGAGGGGCCGTTCTTGACACCGCGCACCAGACGCAGCGCGAAGCCCGGACACAGCTTTTCGTCTTCGATCTTCACCTGAACAGGGCAGGGGAACTCGCCCTTGATCTGCTTCGGTGCGGGGTCCTTGAACTTGCCCATGTCGGCGGCGGCGAGATCGCGCGCGATGCCGTGCACGCCGGTGCAGTCCTGCCGGTTCGGCGTCAGATTGATTTCGATGACCGGATCGCCGAGCCCGGCCCACTCCGCATAAGCCTTGCCGACCGGCGCATCGGCGGGAAGCTCGATAATGCCGTCATGATCTTCGGAAAGCTCAAGTTCGGCCGCCGAGCACAGCATGCCGTGACTTTCGACGCCGCGAATGGTGCCGACGCTGAGCGTAATGTTCTTTCCCGGAATGTAGGTGCCGGCCGGCGAGAACACACTGATCAAACCTGTGCGCGCGTTCGGCGCGCCGCACACGACCTGCAGCGGCTTGTCGCCCTTCGCGATCTGGCCGTAATCGACCATGCACACGCGCAGACGGTCGGCGTTCGGATGCTGCTCGGCGGAAATCACGCGCGCAATGGTGAACGGCGCCAGCGCCTTGGCCTTGTCGTCGATGTGCTCGACTTCAAGGCCGATCATGGTGAGCTTGTCGGCGATCTTTTCGAGCGGCTCGTCGGTGTCGAGATGCTCTTTCAGCCAGGAGAAGGTGAATTTCATTTTGGTTCTCCGCCCTCGGTTTCTTCTCCTCCCCCGCTTGCGGGGGAGGTCAGGGAGGGGGCCTTTGTCTGCAATGCGGTGGTGATGGTTTCGAGGACGCCCGCTTTGTTGGTCAGGACGTCATGATTGTTGAAACGCAAAACGTTGTACCCTTCGAACGCCAGATAGCGGTCTCGCCGTGCGTCACGCTCAATGCCTTGCGGCTCATAGTGTTGCCCACCGTCGATCTCGATAACTAGGTTTGCGGCGTCACAGACGAAGTCGACGATGTACGGACCGATTGGCTTTTGCCGCCGAAAGCTTGCGCCATTCAGCCGGTGAGCGCGCAACTCGTTCCACATCACGCGCTCGGCGTCGGTCAAAGTGCGACGAAGACGGCGAGCGTTGTCACGCACTGCGCTCGTTGTTTTCCAGACAGGCTGCTTCGGTTCGTCAACCATTGCCCCTCCCTAACCCTCCCCCGCAGGCGGGGGAGGGGAGTATGCCGTGCATACTGCTAGCATTACGATGACAACCCTCCCGCCAGCGTCGGGACATCGAGCGGCTTGAAGCCGTAGTGATTGATCCAGCGCGTATCGCTCTCGAACATCTGCCGCAGGTCGTTGATG
Source organism: Afipia birgiae 34632 (assembly GCF_000308295.2). Lineage (GTDB taxonomy): Bacteria > Pseudomonadota > Alphaproteobacteria > Rhizobiales > Xanthobacteraceae > Afipia > Afipia birgiae. The sequence continues at coordinate 466,661 of NZ_HG326653.1, read as the reverse complement.
CCGTATTTCAGCATCGCGATGCGGTCGATGCCCATGCCCCACGCGAAGCCCTGATAGACGTCGGGATCGATGCCACAGGCGCGCAGCACGTTCGGATGCACCATGCCGCAGCCGAGAATCTCCAGCCAGTCTTCGCCTTCGCCGAACCGGATCTCGCCCTTGTCGCGGCGGCACTGGATATCGACTTCGAGCGACGGCTCGGTGAACGGGAAGAACGAGGGACGGAACTTCATGTTGACGTTGTCGACCTCGAAGAACGCCTTGCAGAATTCCGCGAGAATCCATTTCAGGTGACCGAGATGCGAGCCCTTGTCGATCACGAGGCCTTCGACCTGGTGGAATTGCGGCGTGTGGGTCGCGTCCGAATCGATGCGGTAGGTGCGGCCCGGGCAGATCACGCGGATCGGCGGCTTCTGCGACAGCATGGTGCGGACCTGCACCGGCGAGGTGTGGGTGCGCAGCAGCGGCCGCGAGCCGTCTTCCTTAGCGTTGAAAAAGAACGTGTCGTGCATTTCCCGCGCCGGATGGCCCTCGGGGAAATTCAGCTTGGTGAAATTGTAGTCGTCGGTCTCGATGTCCGGACCCTCGGCAATCGAGAAGCCCATGTCGGCGAAGATCGCGGTGAGTTCGTCCATCACCTGAGTGAGCGGATGAATGCGGCCCTGCTCGGCGGGCGTCTCGCGCGTGGGCAGCGTGACGTCGATGGTCTCGGAGGCGAGCCGTGCATCGAGTGCGGCGTTCTTCAGGATGTCGCGGCGCGCGGTCAGCGCTTCGCTCACCTTGTCCTTGGCGAGATTGATCTTCGCGCCTTCGGTCTTGCGCTCGTCCGGCGACATCTTGCCGAGCGTCGCGAGCAGCGCGGAGATCGAACCCTTCTTGCCGAGCGCGCCGACGCGCACGGTTTCCAGCGCAGCTTCATCGGAAGCGGCGGCAATCGCGCCCAGAATTTCGGCTTCGAGTTTGGCGAGGTCGGACATTGGAGAAAGCCCCATCGGAACGGTTTCATCAAAACCGTCCGGCGGGGATCAATCAGCCCAGCCGAACGGAGCGGGGCGTACTACGCCCCGGTCGCATCGGCCTCGTCCAAGAGGGGAGTGCTGAATGGCAAGCTCAAGCCGCGCGTGCGGCTGTTGCCAGGCTTACGCCGCAAGTGCGGCTTTGGCCTTTTCAGCGATCGCCTGGAACGCCGCCGGTTCGTGGATCGCGAGATCCGACAGCACCTTGCGGTCCACAACGACGCCCGACTTGGCGAGGCCGTTGATAAACACGCTGTAGGTCATGCCGAACGGACGTACAGCGGCGTTGAGACGCTGGATCCAGAGCGCGCGGAAGGTGCGCTTCTTCAGCTTGCGGGCGCGGAAGGCATACTGGCCTGCCTTGTCCACGGCGGCCTTGGCGGCGCGGATGGTGTTCTTGCGGCGGCCGGAAAAACCCTTGGCGGCCTTGTAGACTTTCTTGTGCTTGGCGTGAGCGGTCACACCGCGTTTAACGCGAGCCATGACGGAACTCCTTCATCTGAAAAGTGTGAGACAGACGGCTGCGCGAACGCAGCCAGATGTGAGCTGGGCCGCGCGAACGCGGCCAGAGGATCAGGCGTTGGGCAGGAAGTACTGCTTGATGTTGTCGCCGTCCGTCTTGAACAGCACTCGCGTGCCGCGCAGCTGACGAATCTGCTTCTTTGTCCGCTTGATCATGCCGTGGCGTTTGCCTGCATGGGCGGACATCACCTTTCCGGTGCCGGTCACTTTGAAGCGCTTTTTAGCGCCCGACTTGGTCTTCAGCTTGGGCATTTGGCTCTCCTGTTGCCGCAAAACAAACGCGCCCCGAGAGGCGCTGTTGCGGCTGAAATGCTCGTTAGAGCGTTGATAATGCTCGATTTAATCCCGTATGGAGAAAATCAGCACTGGCGTCGCCACGGCAGCCCTTGATCAGCCGGGCGACGAAGGTTGGGCTTATGGCAGACGATCGGCGAATTGGCAACGATTAACACCGCTTTTGCGTCGCCCGGGCGGAGCGTCCGGGTCGTCATGCCTGCTTGCTTTGAGCACCGAAGCGGCTGCGCCGGCAGACGGATCCATGCCGCGGGGAGTAGGACGGCCTCAGCGGGTAACGTATTAAGATACCTATCGTTTTTGAACGGATTCGACGTTGTCGCAGGCCTCTTATATACTGCGTTGCACTGGAACTTTCGCCACAGTCTGACTATATCCCTCTCAGCATCCACCCAACGCGAGGGATACACATGGCCGTGCGCGCCAAGACGATCGCTTTGTCCTTGAATCCTGCCGCCCGGCTGTTTGCCTTGGCCGCATTCGCCGCGGCCGCCCTGACGGCGGCTATTGTGCTGGCCGGTTCGGCCAAGGCCGGTTCCTCGTTCGACGGTGCCTGGAAAGTCACCATCATCACCCAGTCCGGCAACTGCGATCCGGCCTACAGCTATCCCGTGAAGGTCGTCGGCGGCCGCGTCAGCTATTCCGGTGACGGCAGCTTCGATATTTCCGGTCATGTCGGCGATGCCGGCGCGGTCAGCGTCGCCATAGCCCGCGGCGACCAGAAGGCCAGCGCCAACGGCAAGCTCTCGGCCAATTCCGGCTCCGGCCAATGGAGCGGCAAGTCGTCGAGCACGTCCTGCTCCGGCCGCTGGGAAGCGACCCGCGCGTCGTAAGAATTCGCGAACTGCCAAAACGAAAATGGCGCTGCAAATCGCAGCGCCATTTTTATTTCAGATGTTCAACGCGGCGAGCGATCGCGGTCAGTCTGTAATCGTCCTGATCCTCGCGGCGGATCTCAACGCGGCGCCAGGACCATGACGACCTGACGGCCCTCAAAACGCGCGTCCTGTTCGACCTTGGCGACCTCGGCGACGGCGGCCTTCACCTTGTCGAGCAGCTTGGTGCCGATTTCCTGATGCGCCATTTCACGGCCGCGATAGCGCAGGGTGATCTTGACCTTGTCGCCTTCCTCGAAGAACCGCAGCATCGCGCGCATCTTCACGTCGTAGTCGTGATCGTCGATCATCGGGCGGAGCTTGATCTCCTTGATCTCGACGACCTTCTGCTTCTTGCGGGCTTCGGCGGCTTTCTTCTGCGCCGAATACTTGAACTTCCCGTAGTCCATGATCTTGCAAACGGGAGGATTGGTGTTCGGTGAAATCTCGACGAGATCCATGCCCGCTTCCATCGCCATCTTCACCGCAATCGCCGTCTCGACGGTGCCGTGGTTGACGCCGGTTTGATCGATCAGCTGGATGGTGAGATTGCGGATTTCATCATTGGTGCGCGGCCCGTCCTTTGCGGCGGCGGGCGGGGCTCTGTTGGGACGGCGAATGGGTAAATCTCCGGTGTTGTGAACGAAGTAGTCAGTTTGAAGGATTAAGGCCCGCCGGGCAAGCGCGTGCAGGCTTTCGCGTGCATTTTCCGGTGCTGCCGCAGGACGTCGGGATCAGGCACAAAACCGTAAAATGCCTGACAAATAACCGCCCCCGGGGTGTCCCGCAGCCCGCTCCACATAGAGGTCCGGCGTCCGGTTCGCAAGCGTTACGAACCACTTGAAGCGGCCGCGTTGACGGACGGCGGCATCGGCCGCCATAACAGGTCCGGACGGGGCAATGTTCATGGCGCATGTATCAGACGGTTCCGCGACGCCGGAGCTCGGCTTTATCGAGGTGGGTGACAGCGGCCCCAAGCGGCGCATTGCCGTGCGCAAACGCGCCGGCGATCTGCCCGGGGTGTTCTGGCTGGGCGGGTTCAACTCCGACATGAAGGGAACCAAGGCGCAGGCGCTCGACGATTGGGCCGCCATGCAGCGCCGCGCCTGCGTGCGGTTCGATTATTCTGGACATGGCGAATCCTCAGGCAGCTTCGCCGACGGAACCATCGGGCAGTGGCACGAAGAAAGCCTCAAGGTGTTCGATTCGTTTTGTGAAGGTCCGCAGATCGTCGTCGGCTCGTCGATGGGCGGCTGGATGGCTTTGCTGCTGGCGCGCGCATTGGCGAAGCGGCCCGCGCCGCGCGCCACGCTCGCAGGCTTGGTGCTGATCGCGCCTGCGCCGGATTTCACCGAAGACCTGATGTGGAAAGGTTTCTCGCAGGAGATCCGCGACGAGATCATGACCAAGGGCGTGTGGCACCGGCCCTCCGACTACGGCGAGGCTTATCCGATCACCCGCAATCTGATCGAGGAAGGCCGCAACCATCTGCTGCTCGGCGGCACCATCGATGTCGGATGTCCGGTCCGGATTCTGCAAGGAGCGCAAGACCCCGACGTGCCGTGGCGTCACGCTTTTGCACTGACGCACTGCCTGCCGAGCGACGACGTGGTGCTGACCCTGGTGCAGGACGGCGATCATCGCCTGTCGCGGCCGCAGGACATCGCGCGCATGCTGGGCGCCGTGAGCGAGTTGTCGAACGGTTAGCGCGCGGTCAGGTCAGCGCCGCCGTCCACTCACTTCGCACATCCTCGTCGGCATCATGCGTACGTGCGGCGAGCTCGGAGAATTCCGCGCGCGGCAACAGCCGCGACAGCGCCCACACCGCAGCTCCCCGCACCAATGGGTTGGCATCGTCGAGCAGGCGGCGCGCTTCAGGAATCAATGACGCATCGTTGCTGTTGCCGATGGCGGTGAGCACATTGCGCAGGAACCTGTCGCGGCCGATCCGCTTGACCGGCGATTTCGTGAACAACGCGCGGAACGCCGGATCGTCGAGGCGCGCCAGTTCGGCCAGCGATGGCGCACGCAATGCATCGCGCGCGGCGAGCTTCGCCTCATGCCCTTCCTGCGCGAACTTGTTCCAGGGGCACACGCTCAGACAATCGTCGCAGCCATAGATGCGGTTGCCGATGGCTTCGCGGTACGCGTGCGGGATCGCGCCCTTGTGCTCGATCGTGAGGTACGAAATGCATTTGCGCGCATCAAGGCGGTAGGGCGCGGGGAAGGCTTTGGTCGGGCAGATGTCGAGACAGGCCTGGCACGATCCGCAATGATCAATATCGGCTGCATCATGCGGCAGGTCGAGTGTGGTGAAGATCGCGCCGAGAAACAGCCACGAGCCGTAGTCGCGCGACACGAGATTGGTGTGCTTGCCCTGCCAGCCGAGACCGGCCGCATGCGCCAGCGGTTTCTCCATCACAGCGGCGGTGTCGACGAACACCTTCACATCGCCGCCGGCGGTGGCCAGCAGCCAGCGCGCCAGCGTCTTGAGACGCTTCTTGATCAGGTCATGATAGTCGTCGCCGCGCGCATAGACCGAAATGTTGCCGCGCGTTGTCTGTTCGAGCAGCGTCAGCGGATTCTCATCCGGGCCATAGTTCATCCCGAGCATGATCACCGAGCGAACCTCGCTCCACAGCACCTTCGGGCTGGCGCGGCGCGCGGGCTCGCTGGCGAGCCATTCCATGTCGCCGTGTGAACCGGCATCGAGAAAATCTTGCAGCCGTTCGCGCGCGCCTTCGATCGCACCGGGATCGGTAATGCCGATGGCGCTGAAGCCGATGGCGCGGGCCTGCTCGATCAGCGCCGTCTTGACTGCGATGGCGTCGGCAAAACCTTTGTCGGTCAGAAGTCGAGATCCACGTAATGCGCCGACGCCGGGACGCCCGCCATCCATTCGCTCAGCAACGGGCGGAACGACGGGCGGGATTTGATCCGCACGTACCACGCCTTGGCTGCGTCGTCCTCGTTCCATGGCACATCGCCCAGATAGTCCAGCGCCGACAGGTGGGCTGCGGCGGCCAGATCAGCATAGGTGAGCTGATCGCCGGCGAGAAAATTCCGCGTTCGCGCCAGCCAGCCGATATAGGCCAGATGATAGCGCACATTTGCCTTTGCGGCGCGCAGAACATCGGTCGACGGAGGTCCGCCGCCGTGCTCGGGTTTCATGAACCGCTTGTAGATGCGCTCGGACACCAGCGGCCCGCTGGCCTCCTCGAAAAACTTGTCGTTGAACCACGACATCAGACGCCGCACCTCGATGCGGTCGTTCATCGCGCGGGGCAGCAAGCGATGGTCGCCGAGCGGCGCGCCGTGAATCTCGTCAAGGAATTCAGCGGCGAGACCGGCGCCCGGCATTGCGGGTGTGCCCTCGGCAATCAGCACCGGCGTGTCGCCGGCCGGATTCAGCGTCAGGAAGGCTTCGCGACGATCCCAGACCATTTCCTCCACAAGCCGCGTGTCCAGCCCGTGTTCGCCGAGCGCAAGCCGCACGAAGCGCGACCGCGGGCAAAACGGATGATGAAAAAGTGTGAACATGCAGCTGTGATAGTCCGGTTAGGTTTAACAAAGGGTCTCGAATGGCGGTTAACGCGTCAGATGGAAAAGCCTGATAAGCAGGCAACGGCCATTTGCCAATACTCTATTTCATGGATTTGACGTTGCGGCGACTTTCCGAATGGGCGACAAACACGCCGCTCGCAGGGCCCTCATCCACAGCGGATCGCTTTCATGTCATTCGATCTTTTCAAGGCTTTCATCCTCGGCATCGTCGAGGGGCTGACTGAGTTCCTGCCTGTGTCCTCGACCGGACACCTTCTTCTGCTGGAACGGTTTTTCGGGTTCAATGACGATGCGTTCGGCAAGACCTTCGTGGTGCTGATACAGCTCGGTGCGATTCTCGCCATTCTGTCGGTGTATTTTGCGAAATTGTGGCGAATCGCGCTCGGCATGTTTTCGGACCCCGCGGCGCGGCGCTTCGTGATCGGTGTGCTGATCGCGTTTTTGCCGGCGGCCATCATCGGCGCGGCTGCACATTCCTTCATCAAGGACGTATTGTTCAATCCATGGGTGGTCTGTTTCACGCTGATCGCCGGCGGCGCGGTGCTGCTGTGGGTCGATCAGCAGGATCTGCGCCCACGCTTTCATGACGCAACGACATTTCCTTTGCCGATGTATCTCGGCATCGGTCTGGCGCAGTGCCTGGCGATGATCCCCGGCGTTTCGCGTTCGGGCGCGACGATTGTGTCCGCCATGCTGTTCGGATCGGACAAGCGGGCGGCGGCGGAGTTCTCGTTCTTTCTGGCGATCCCGACCATGACGGGTGCGTTCGCCTACGACCTGTACAAGAATCACGGACAGATGACGGGGAACAACACGCTTCTGGTGGCGATGGGTTTCATCACGTCGTTCGTGGCGGCGATCATCGTGGTGAAGACGCTGCTCGATTACGTGTCGCGCAACGGTTTCGCGCTGTTCGCATGGTGGCGCGTGATCGTTGGCACGCTTGGATTGATCGGTCTGGCGCTGGGGAAGTGATTCGTCGCGCGCCTTAGCGCACAAGAGGTTCATGTTGTTCGTCATTGCGAGCGAAGCGAAGCAATCCAGAGCAGCAAGCAAAGACTGGATTGCTTCGTCGCTTTGCTCCTCGCAATGACGGTGCGTGTATCAGGCGCCCAAAACCTCACACATCCTTGTGCGCGAACTGCCCGGTCTTGCGGTAGCGCCACAGATAGGACGGCGCGACGGCTGCAAGCGAATCCGGCGTGATCCCCAAGCCTTCCAGCGTCAGCCCGGCGGCCTTCGCGGTGTCTGACACCACGTTGTCGCTGCGCAGCAGTTCGACCTGATTCGGCGTCAGCTTCAGATCGCCTGGCGCGAACTGCAGGAAGTATGACTGGATTTTCGCGAGCGGGAACGGCAGCGACATCAGCATACGGTTGCGCCGGGTGATATTCAGAATGAGATCGATAATCTCTCGCATGGTCATGATCTCGGGGCCGCCAAGTTCATAAGTCGCGCCCGGCCGGGTCTTGCCGTCCACCGCATTGGCAACGGCGGTGGCGACGTCGCCGACATAGACAGGCTGCATTTTTGTCAGCCCGCCGCCGATCAGCGGCAGCATCGGCGAAATCCGCGCCAGTCCCGCGAAGCGATTGGTGAACTGATCCTCGGGACCGAATACCACCGAAGGGCGGATGATCGTGGCCGAAGGTACCGCCGCCAGCACGGCGGCTTCGCCGGCCGCCTTGGCGCGTGCGTAGCCCGAATTTGAATTCGCATCGGCGCCGATCGCCGACACATGCACCACGCGCGCGCCGATCTCGGCTGCCGCGCGCGCCACGGTGTCCGCGCCCTTGGCCTGAACGGCATTGAAGGTCTGCGCGCCGCCCTCGGCGAGAATTCCGACCAGATTGACGACGACGCTGGCGCCGCGCGCCGCGGCCTGCACCGAGACCGGGTAGCGCAGATTGGCCTGTACCGCGTGAATCTGGCCGACCCGGCCCAGCGGCTGCAGGTGCCCGGCCAATTCCGGACGGCGGACGCCGACCCTGATGCGATATTCCCGCTTGGCGAGCGCCCGGATCACATGCCGGCCGAGAAAACCTGATCCTCCGAAGACCGTGACAAGCGTATCAATTGGGGCTGACATGCATGGTTCCTGCGCAAAACAAACGAAGCGGGAGGGCGGTCCCGCCGATTTCCGGCGATACGCCATCATCCGCGCGCTGTACAGGCCATTCCCGCGGCTTCATAGCGTTTTCGAGCGGAGCGGATACCGGTTAGCGTGAAGAAAATGAGTCAAAACAAGAATCTGGAGCGCCGGTTCTGATTCAATCAGAACCGCATGCTCCAGAGCAATTTGACAAGCGCGCGCCCTGTCCTTAGTAACCGCCCCAATGCCCAGGTGGCGGAATTGGTAGACGCGCTGGCTTCAGGTGCCAGTGGCTTAACGGCCGTGAAGGTTCGAGTCCTTTCCTGGGCACCACCCATCTCAGTTGATGTTGATGCAACTGATGTTTCTGACATCGCAGGAGTTTTGACCGTCTCTTTGGTACACAGAGGCGGTACACATGGTCCTGTTGATGGCACGTCCTTGGAAGCATCCTCAGAGCGGTTTCTATTATATCCGGCAACGCATCCCGCAGGACGTTCGCGCCGTAGCCCGTGGCTTAAAGATCAAGCTGCCAGAGGAAGCCGGTAACGGCGGCGTTGAGCTTGGTCCAACCACCCAGCTTGTAAAAGTGTCGCTGCGAACACGCGACATTCAAGACGCGAAGGCGAGACATGCCGCCGCCTTGTCGCACCTCTCCTCGCTGTGGAGGTCTTTGCGGGACGGCCCTCAACACCTGAGCCAAAAACAGATCATCGCCCTTGCGGGAGACTTCCGCCGCCGTGCAGTTGCGAAGTGGGACGATGAGCCCGGTCCCTCCGGCATCTGGTCCAAGCTGCTGGAGATGTCAGCGAAGTGGGATGAGGCTACCAGACTGCGCGAGATGGCCCCATTCGTTGCGGAACACCTCGCCCGCCACGCGCTGAACGTCAGCGACGACAGCAAGACCAGACTTGCGCACGAACTGTACAAGGTGGGCGGGGAAATAGCTGCGCTCATGAAGCGCCGTGCTGAGGGCTACTACGATGTTGACGATGGCGCGGATCGTTTCCCCCCGCTGCGCTTGCCCGACACAGGCAAGCCCCCGACAGCCGCGAAGACCCTGACCCAGTTGTTCGAGGGGTGGAAGCGTGAGGCGGAACGGGAGAACTACGCTGAGAAAACCTTCGACGAATACGAGGCCACAATTGAGCGTCTTGTCGCGTTCCTTGGCCACGACGATGCTGTACGAGTGACGCCCGCCGATGTCGTCGCCTATAAGGACATGAGGCTTGCGACCATCAACCCTCGGACTGGCAATCCCCTCTCCTCAAAGACAGTGAGAGACGGCGACCTTGCCGCATTGAAGTCCGTCTTTAGCTGGGCGGTGGGAAACCATCACCTCCTAAGCAATCCGGCTGAGAAGATCACGATTAAGAAGGGCAAGCCCACGCAGACGCGCCCCAAGGGATACACCGACGCCGAAGCCGACAAGCTCCTCAAGGCGGCGTTGGCCTATGCGGCAAAGAAGAGGGAGCTTGCGAAGACTGCCGCCGCGAAGAAGTGGGTGCCGTGGCTTTGCGCGTTCACCGGGGCGCGTGTGGGTGAGATCATTCAACTGCGCAAAGAGGACGTGAAGAAAGCGGGCGCTCACTGGGCGGCGACTATCACGCCTGAGGCCGGGAGCGTGAAAGGCAAAGAGATGCGTGTCGTGCCCTTGCACCCGCAGCTTGTCGAACTTGGCTTCCTCGACTTCGTGAAAGCCTCAAAGGGCGGCTATCTCTTCCTTACAGCGGAAAAGAGAGATGAGGTTCGTGGGCGGCTCAATGGTGTGAAGAACCGGGTCTCGGAGTTTGTGCGGTCGGTTGTTAGTGACGAACGTATCCGTCCCAACCATGCGTGGCGGCATAGGTTCGTAACGCTTTCACGCCGCCATGACGTGGACCAAGAGCTGCGCCGCATGATCTTGGCGCAAGGTGGCAAGGGTGTTGACGAGGAAGTCTACGGCGAGCCGGAGGGGCTCTATCGGGAGATATGCAAGTTGCCTCGATACGAGTTGGGGTGTGAAGAGAAAGCCGCTTAGGGTTTGCAGGGCGAGCGACGACAGCGTAGCTCTTTTTGTTTCAGCGACGTGCGCAGCTCCTTCGATGGGCGCAGACAAAAAACACTGATCTGGCCCGATGGATGATCGTATCGACACGGCTCGCATCGGGCTGCATCATGCCTCCAATGCCCGGTAGACGGACGCTCGACCGATCTTCAATGCCTTCGCGATTGCTGACGGTCCCATGCCCTGATCCTTCATCGCCTTGACCTTAGCCGGATCGATGCTCGCCTTGCGGCCCTTGTAGACGCCTCGGGACTTCGCGTCGGCTATCCCCTCCAGTTGGCGTTCCTTCCGTAGGTTCGTCTCGAACTCAGCGAACACGCCAAGCATGTCGAGGAACGCCTTGCCCGCTGCGGTGCCGGTATCTATCGGCTGTTCGGTGGCCCTCAGGCTCGCACCCTTGGCCCTGACAGTGCGGACGATGTCTTGAAGGTCACCTATGCTGCGGGCCAAGCGGTCGATCCGCGTCACCATGAGAATGTCGCCGGGGCGAAGGAAGTCCAAGACGGTTTGCAACTCGGTGCGCCCGGCAGTGGTAGTGCCAGACCGCTTTTCCGATCTGATGAGGTTGCAGCCTGCAAGGCGCAGGGCAGCCTCCTGTATCTCAAGGTTCTGATCGGTGGTGCTGACGCGGGCGTAACCGATAATAGTCATGGCGGAACTCCGATGTCTCATTAGGGTCTAGACCATTGAACATTGATGTCTCAGAACTATGAAGTCAACCCTATTGAGACGGAAACTCTGCCTCAGACTACTGTCTCGCGAGGCTATACCCTAACGGACAGTCACCACGGGCCTGTCTGCCACCGCGCGTATCGCAGTGGCCCAAGACTATCCATCCTCAATGGGGAATGACCTTGCGGTGGTGCCAACCTCGACAGAGGGAATACGGGGGTGACACCCTATCGCCCAGTTCTTGCCTGCTCTCACTACGTAGCCCGAGCGGCGCAATTGCGAGAGCAGCGGGCGAATGTCGGTGGTGCAGGAGTTGAAGAAGAACCGCAGGTCGCGGTCGGCAGCATACTGGATAGCGCATCTTAGTAGGGCCAGCCCGTACTCCTCACGCTTCTGAACGTCTCGTGGAAAAGTGGAGGTCAACACCACTAGATTGCCATCATCAATCAGCGCCCCGAGTTGAAAGTGTTCAGAGAGCGCAAACACCACGCCAGTGACATCATCGTGTGTGAAGTGATCGTGGTAGGGCCACGTTGCTATTGAAACGGAACGGGCGAGGTCCGAGAGGTTGTCGATTACTCGTCGCGGCGTGACGGTAGCTGCGCGAGGGATGGTCGAATGTGTGTTCTGCAAGTTCGTCCTGTTAGTTGGTTGAGGCCCTGTTGAGCGAGGGTGTGGGAAGCATGTGACGCAGCCCCCCGAATGTCCTCCCACCTCCACGAACAACCAAGCTGCCCCGTCCTATGCGCCGCGCAGGGCCGCGTCAGCATCGAGGGCGTTGGCAAGTGGGCAAGTCCAGCGGCGAGGATCGTTGCCTGCATGTGGTGGAAGGACATTCGGCGGAGTTGCGACAGGCGGAGAGGCCCCCCTATGGGGAAGCCCACCTTGAAACCGGTTCGAGGGAGGGCTTCACATTTTTGCGCCAGAAAATGCGAGCCCTCTCAAAACCGCTGGGGACTCCGCAGGTGAGTCCGTTCAGGAGTGGGGCCTTTTCTCAGACGCCAATTGCGACTCCTCAGCGGACTCCTCAGGCCCTCTTAGGGGCGTTCTAGGCATCCTTGCCCGCCCAGTGCCTTGGTGACCCGCTCACGGGCGCTTGGAGTTTCGAGGGGCTTGCCAGCATGGCAGCGGCGATTGCCCCACCGCACGTCCGGGTTCTTGTAGCCCGCCCCTCGCGTCTCTTCGATCTTCGCCTGTCGTAGAAGTCCCCGCGAAAGGGCGACAATATTTGAGAGACGGATGTCGAAGGGGTTGCCATTGCGGTGGCGGATGACGTGGTTGCTCGGTGCATTCAGCAAGAACCGAGCTGCCGCAAAGCCCACGGCACGGCCTTCACCCGCTGCATAAAGTGCCCCCCTGACGATGCGGAGACGTGTCAGCTTCCATCGTTGAAGCGTCCGCCAGTTCTTGGGGCAAAGGATCGCCGTATGTCCGGTGGGTACGGTGCCAACGAGGACGACCGGTTCGCCCCTGAGCATGGCCCGGATAACGGACCCCGGCGGTAGGTCCGTAGGGATAAGCTCGACTTCAATCGGTTCGGCTTCCGTAGGAAATGCCCCGGTTTCTGCGGGTTTCTCAGATCGGCTGTTCACTGTAGCTGGGACAATGTCCCAAGTGTCAGAAGTCATTGTTCACCGGCACCTCCGGGAGCCCTAGCGCGACTTCTTGAGGCGACCACTGGGTGATCGTTTCGAGCTTCCTCAGCAATCGCCTCGCATAGTCGATAAGGGCTCGTCGCTCCTCCGGGGACATTGAACGAACCTCGGCAAGGGCATTATCGAGGTTCGCTGCTGCGGCCTGCAAAGGTGTGATGTGATCCAGCTTCGGTGGCCCACCATCGTGATACAGAGCCTTATCCTCTCCACCGTGCTGCGCCGCCATCTCCTTGGCGATCTTCGGATGATCCTTTTCCATCCACCTGTTCAAAGTGCGATAGCTGACGACGCCATTGATGTCCTCCGCCATCTCCCGATAGGACTTGATCCGCCCGTTCGCTTTGTAGTGCCGTCGGGAAGTGATGTACGCATTAAAGACGTTGCGCACCTCCTTCGGCTTGAGCGGCAAGCCGTGTGCGAGGTTGGCGTTTGCTGCTGCCCATCGCGCTTCGCTCATGGTCGCTACGAAGATCGTGGCTTCGACAGTATCGCGCCCGAGCAACGCCAGCGCGGCCAGCCTGTGCCAGCCGTCAACGAGGCGAAGCGCACCGTCTACCAGCGCAACCTGAATGGGTGGAAGCGACCCGCCGTTCTTGAAGATGTTCTTGTAGTTGCTGACGGTGGTTGGATCGATCTTGTTCCTGACCTGCCAATCATCTCGGACGGCAATGTCAGCGATCTTAATGATGTCCGTGAATGGCTCCTTAGGGGGCTCAATCGGACAGGTTCTAGTGTTCTGTTCTGTGCTGTTTTTCTGCATGTTCGGGTATGCGTGAAACCGCCCCCTCGAAGTTCCCGCCCGAACGACCGACAGCAGCCGGTCACGGGTTCTCCGAGGAGGAGGTACGGTTATTGATGTGTGGTGAGTGCCTTCCGTGAGACCCGGACAGATCGCCGAACGGGTCGGCAATGGGTTCTCGAAGAGGGCTAGGGAATGGGCACGAAAGTCCCGTGAGGAGTTTCCGTTCCGTAGGACGGCAACTCAATGCTACTCGGCGGCAGGTGCGCGAGAAGTTTCCGTAAAGCTAGACTGCAACCTTCCAACTCTCTCGCCCACCGCCGTTCCTGCCCTACGGATTGGCTGGGTAGAACTCCATCAGCAGCCACACCGGGAAGCCCGCTGCTTGCACGGTTCCTGCCGGACGGTAGGGGATGTCATTGGCCTCGCAGATCGCGATCAGGCTTTGCCCGTCCCCAGCGAACGTCGCCGCCGGGTCTTCGAGAAACTCTATTGGTTCATCGAACTGGACCCAATACTCCGCGACTGTAAGCAGCCGCGCGGGATCGCAACCTGTGCGCCCGTGGTGGGTAAAGTTCTCGATTGAAGCTGATCGTTGAGTTGTTTCGTCGTGATGCTGCAAAGCTATCCCCGTCATGAACATGTAACAGTTGCCAATGGTCGTTAGTCTACGATTGGCAGGGGAGGCTGTCCCCTCCACCAATCACATAGGCGGTGGTTTGGCGTCAACGCGCGGAGCATGAGTCGTTCGGTCGCAGTCTGCTCGGTTCGTATGCTCCGTGCAGTTCTCCAGCGTGGAGGCAATGCGTCATTGGCAAAAACCAGAAGTCGATTGAACGCCAACACAGGTTTTGCGAGAAGCGTGTTCCTATCAACAAGCACCGAGTGGGTGTGTGGATAGCGTTCTTTTTTGGGAGGTTCCGTTGCAAGTCGCGATGACCGCTGTGGTCGCCCTCGTTGTTAGCGTGCTGTTCAGCTCTGTATCTGTTGCGGAGCGCCGCGACCCCGTTAGCGCGGTAGCGGACTTCATCATCAACACTTGCTATAAGAACCTTGATGATGTCACTCGCATCCATCAGTTCGCAAAGGAGCGCAAATGGCGTCCATTCAACACGTCATCCCATAAAGGCGACCGGGTTGGCGGCGAATGGGTCATGATGATCGAGGGCAAGGCGCTCATAGTGGCAGCGTACCGAGAGCGCGACGACTACTGTACGCTCACCTCAGATGTGGAACCACGGCAGCTCATTCAGAGCGTAAAAGAAATGCTTGGTGCCACGCTGTTGGAAGAGACAAATAGCGTAGCCGAGCGCCGCACCGTGTATCTGATCTCCCATCCCAAATTGTCGGCGGCGTTTTTGACTGTGGTGGAGAGCTTTGGATCAAAGCCGCTAACGAAGTTTGGCTTTATTGGAACGAAGCATTCGCAGGCCAAAGAGTTGGACAAGGCGTCGAGTGCCGCTTCGTCGTATACTCCGGCCACGGCCCAGTACGGGCCGAACACCGGGCACGAGATGATCAAAGCATGCGAGCGCTTAGAGGATGTGGTCTCAAACCGCAGTCCCCCGGGCAAGGACCCGTCAGACTGGTTCAATGCGGGCCAGTGTCTAGGGATGCTTTCTGGACTGCGGTTTCTTGCAGCAGCCGCTACGAAAGGTAATCGGGATACTGTTTGCCCGCCTGTCGATGCATCAAGAGGCCAAGTGCTGAGGGTCGTACTTAGCCATCTCCGTTCACATCCTGAAAGGCTCCATGAAAACTTCCTGTTGCTCGCAATGAACGCGATGCAGGGCGCATGGCCATGTCCTCCGTCCTCCAATTAGATCTGCCCGCCTCGTCGCCCCGTTCCATTGACCGCGCGTACATGAGCGCCATGTTCGATTGGCCTTTCGCTTGCGGTTGGGCCACGGCGCTGGTACACAGCGGCTCACTCGACGGTCAAAAAGTCCAGTAAGATCAACAGCAACTCTAACGGGTCGCCCAATCCTTTCCTGGGCACCACTTTTTTCTAAGTCTTGATTCAGTAAGTGCTGGGTTTTTTGAGCCGCAGACCGGTGCACGAAGCCGGACACATGCGACCATTGAGCTTGCGGAAGACATCCGCGGCGAAACGAAAAGACTCCTCAAACCTCCAGTTCAGGATGCGGGCCCGACGAAGGTCCTCGACAAATTCGGGGCGGGAAAATCATCATCCCACTGGACACCGAGGTGGTGGAAACCACGATAGGAAATTTTGCTCACTTCCAGTTGCGTATGTCGGATGAAAAGACCGCAAAGCGCCGGATCGAGATACTCGGCTCCCATCGCCTGACGCGCTCCGCGATGGGTCAGCGCTGCTGATCATTGTGAGGCTCAACAGCCACAGCCGCAGAGAACACTTGCGCCAATGCAAAGGTGTCCAGTCACCATCGATCAATCTTGCGGCGGGTCACGGCGAGCGGACTTGCCCGGGCACTTGATCGTCTGTGGCTGCGTTACGGCCTCGTGGGCGGGGGACATCATGCACACGTTTCGTACAGGTTCCGGTCGGCCAAACCCAAATCGAACATTGCCGCGACCACCACCGCGCGTTCCCGCCATCGCACGCCCAGTGCTGTTGTCGAGCGTTTCGTCAGTCGCTCTTGTGGCTGCCACGGTCACGCTATTAGCGACCATACCGCCGCGCCTCGCTCAGGCTCAGCAGGTTGTCGCCAACGGGACGACGCAGACGGCATCGGGCACGATCGACACCGGCACCGCAGCGCCTACC
Source organism: Afipia birgiae 34632 (assembly GCF_000308295.2). Lineage (GTDB taxonomy): Bacteria > Pseudomonadota > Alphaproteobacteria > Rhizobiales > Xanthobacteraceae > Afipia > Afipia birgiae. Next base: position 450,436 of record NZ_HG326653.1, on the reverse strand, counting down.
GCCGGCTATACGTTATGGGCGCTGAACAACGGCGTGATCACAAGCTCAAGCCCGCTGGTCTTGCTCAATAATACAAGTGGGGTGCCAATAGTTGTTCGGGCGGAGAGCGGCGGACAGATTACCCTTTTCAACGGAACGACGGCGACCGCCGGGCCGGCTTCATCAAATTCGTCGCCCGGAACGGTGCTGTCGGCCGACGGCGTCGGCTCGCTGATCACCGCGACGGACACTCATCTCATTGCACAAGGAAACTCGACCTACGGCGCAACCGCCGGCAACGGCGGCTCGATCATTCTCACCGGAGGCGTGATCGATACGTTCGGAACCTTCGCGGTCGGTCACGGCCTGAACGCCCTTGTGGGTGGCACCATCACGTCGACCGGACAGACCATCAACGCCACCGGTTTCGGCGGCTACGCGGCGGGAGGCGTCATCACGATCCAGGACGCCACGATCACCGAACGGTTGGCGACCGGCAACGTGGCTGGCCTTCGCTCTGACCTGCCGAGCGGCCTGATCACTGCAACCAACGTTAACATCACCACGTCAGGCGCGAATTCCTTCGGCGTGGTCACAGCCGACGGAGGCACGCTGCGAATCAACGACAGCACCATCAATACGTCAGGCAGCGGAGCGCACGGCCTGAATTCCTCGCAGTCGAATCTAGCGACCGGAACGCGTTCGCTGGTTGAGGCTACCAATGTCAGCGTCACGACGACTGGCGTGTCAGGCTTCGGAGCGCTCGTCTACAACGGCGGCTTGATGAACCTCAACACCGTCAACATCCAGACCAGCGGTGATTTCGCCTACGGTATCGACGTCTTGGGCTATAACACTTCGCCCCCTTCGGGACCTCCGATCTCGACCGTGCTCAACGGAACGAATGTCAGGATCAATGCCACCGGTAACTCCGCCTACGGAGCGATCGTTGAAGCCGCAGGAACACTAAATCTCACCGACAGTTCAGTGACGGCTACGGGTCCGACAGCCGGTGGCGTTTTCGTTGGCGATTCGGGATCTACAGGCACACTGCTGCGCACTACGGTCACGAGCACCCAATATGACGGCGGCCGTGCGGCCGACTCCGGGCATTTGTTCATCACCGACAGCAATGTGACCGCAGGACGTCACGGCATCCGGGCCAATGGCGGTGTTGCCGGCGACCCCAGCATCGTTGTGTTCTCTGGAGGTACGCTGACCGCGGCGGCCGATGCCTTCAACGCGCATGACACATTTGCCCAGCTGCTATTGCAGAACGGCACTGCCGTCACAACGGGCAGCGGCAATCTGCTCAACGTCCTCAGCAACGACCCCGCGACACTCGTTAGCAACGTTCAGTTCACGACCGCGAACATTGTCGCAACGGGCAATATTATCTCGGATGCCGCCAGCATCGCGAACGTCAACCTTACTTCAAACAGCACCATCACGGGCATCGAGCAGAACACTTTCACCACCGTCGACGCCAGTAGCAAGTGGATCATGAACGGCAATTCGGACATCCATTCGCTGACCTTGGCTGGGCAGGTGCTGTACACCCCGCCGGTCGGCGATCCGACCCAGCTCGCAAGCTACAAGACGTTAACGACGCAGAATTTCGTCGGTAACGGCGGCTTGCTTGGGCTCAACACCTTCCTCGGCAGCGATCCCTCGCCGTCCGACCGGCTGGTGATCAACGGCGGCAACGCCGGCGGTAATGCACTTCTGCGGATCGCCAACACAACCGGTGCCGGCGCACTTACGACCGGCAATGGCATTCTGGTGGTCGACACGATCAACAGCGGCACGACCAATCCGGGGACGTTTGCGCTGTCCGGCCCGGTGGCCGCGGGTCCTTTTGAGTACACGCTGTTCCGCTCAAGCGTCGATGCCAGCAATCCTGAGGCCTGGTATCTGCGCTCCACCTTGAACTGCACGCTGGCCCCCACCTTGCCGCAATGCCAGACGCCAACGCCGCCGCCGCCGAACTTCAGAGTCGAGACCTCGCTCTATGCGGCGATCCCGTCGATGGCGCTGATGTACGGACGCAACCTGCTGGACACGCTGCATGAACGGGTCGGCGAGGAGTTCGATGAAAGGTCTGCTCGCAACGCTCTCGCAAGCGGGTATTACAAGGCTGCCCCACCTAATCCTGCCCCACCGTATTTTGGCTGGGGCCGTGTCATTGGAATGAACGGCGTCCAACAGGGCGCCTCGCAGGGTGTGCTCAGTCCGGGAACAGGCGGCCCGCGCTTCGACTACACCTTCCTGGGCCTGCAGGCCGGCATGGATTTCTTCCGCCAGGACCGCCCCGACGGCTCGCGCGACCATGCTGGCAGCTATTTTGCGATCGGCGGCAATCGCGGCCGCGTCACCCATTTCACGGGAACGCAAGGCGACAGCGACTTTGCCGCCTATACCCTCGGCGGCTACTGGACCCATTTCGGGCCGGCCGGTTGGTACCTCGATGCGATCCTGCAGGGCACCTTCTACGACATCAACTCCACCGCCAATCGCGGCCTGCCGACGCTGAAGACTGCGGGCCAAGGTGTCGCTGCCTCGCTCGAGGGCGGCTACCCCTTCAAGTTCGCCGGCGGCTGGTTCATCGAGCCGCAGGCGCAACTGGTCTATCAGAACGTCCACATCAACGACGCCTCCGACATCGCCGCCCAAATCCGCTTTGCCGATGTCGATTCCTTGCTGGGCCGGATCGGCGCCCGCTTCGGCCGCACCTGGCTCGACGACGGTTTGCGCACGATCACCGCCTGGATCCGGCCGAACCTGTGGAACGAATTCCGCGGCAACCCGGTCACCTCATTCTCTTCGGAAGCCGGCTTCGTTCCGTTCTATGCCAACCTCGGTGGTCTGTGGGGCGAGCTCAACGCCGGCGTTAGCGCAAGAATAAATCCGAACACCACGCTCTACGCCAACGCCTCCTACCAGAGCCGGTTCGACGGCGGCGGCTTCGCCTATACCGGCAAGGCCGGCCTCCGCGTGAGCTGGTGAAAGTGGATATTGGGACGAACTGCACGGCGCGGCAGCGGCGACCCAAGCCGGAGGATGGTCGATCGCCTCCCAACCGGTATTGCGAGCGATAGACGAAACCGGTACACATCCTGCCGCCAGTTAGCTCAAAATACTTGCAAATCCGGGCTTTTGCAGCGGTGGCGATCCAGTGGGCACCACAGATTCGAAAACGGCCTCCTCCCCGGAGGTCAGGTTTTCCAGACGGTGCACCCTTCATTCAACATCTCCGGTGGTGCTTTCGTGAAAAATTCAGCCGTTGTCCTGATCGCCATGCTGTTGCCGGCTGCGCCCGCCGTGGCAATGGACGCCCGGTTCGCAGCAAGTCTGAAGAAGCTCGATCCGCAAACCCGGCTTGAGCAGGTCTGCGATCTCGAAGCGATGAACCGGATCGACCGGGACGCCAATCCCTATCACCCCGATCGCGCCAAGACCGATGTGGTGTCGCATCCGGTTCACGCCGGCGACACCGTCACCGGCAAGGGCGGCGCATTCCGCAGCAAAGGACGATGGTATTCGTTTTCCTTCACCTGCAAGGGTACGCCCGACCACATGAAGGTGTTGTCGTTCAGCTACAAGATCGGCGAGCCGATTCCCGAATCGAAATGGGCGGCGCTGGGCCTGTGGCGCTGAAGCCCAGCAAATACGGCTCATCCACCCCTCGTCGTCAGGGGATTTGGGCGGTAGTTTAGGCCCGTCGATTCGAACAATCTGCAAACCAAGGGTTCTGACTGACCATGACCATCCGCCTGCATCGCGGCGACCTGCCGGATCTTTCGCGCTACACGCAGTCGGTGGCGATCGACACCGAGACGCTGGGTCTCAATCCGCATCGCGACCGGCTGTGCGTGATCCAGCTGTCGAACGGCGACGGCACAGCGGACGTGGTGCAGATTCCCGCCGGTCACACCGATGCGCCGAATCTGAAGAGGCTGCTGGGCGATCCGAAGGTCACCAAGATTTTTCATTTCGCGCGGTTCGATCTCGCCGTGCTGTTTCATGCCTTCGGCGTGATGCCGGAGCCGGTCTACTGCACCAAGATCGTGTCGCGGCTGGTCCGTACCTACACCGATCGCCACGGCTTGAAAGATCTGGTGCGCGAGGTGCTCGGCGTCGATCTGTCGAAACAGCAGCAATCAAGCGACTGGGGCGCGGCAACCTTGACCGACGCGCAGCTCGCCTACGCGGCGTCCGACGTGCTGCATCTTCACGCGCTGCGCGAAAAGCTCGACGCCATGCTGGCGCGCGAGAACCGGGAGGCGCTTGCCGCCGCCTGCTTCCAGTTTCTGCCCACCCGCGCGAAGCTGGACCTGCAGGGCTGGGAAAACGACGATATTTTCGCGCATTCATAATCTGGCCATTTGCAGCCCGGTTTCGCCATTTGCAGCGAAGTTTGCCCGGTTTCCGTCACTTTTTTGCTCTTTGCCAAGTGCTTGGTAAGGCGGGACAAATGCCGGGCTGCAAAAAGCTGTGTCATTGACGTAGAATGACCAGGCCACCCCGGCGCTTCGGAGCATATTTTGGTTTCGGTTCAGAGCCAGAGCTATCAGGCTGGTGCGGATGCGCGCTACGCGAAGGCGAAGCGCCACAGCCGCCGCGTGCGCCAGATGCGGCTGGCTGTGCCGGTGATGGTGGCCGCCGCGATGCTGACAATCATCGGCATCTCGCTGTTCAATCCGTTCCGGATTCTGTCGAAGCTGCCGATCGATATCGGCAAGCTCGGAGTCTCCGGCACCAGGATCACGATGGACTCGCCGCATCTCGCCGGCTTCACGCCGGATCAGCGGCCTTACGAACTCTGGGCCAAATCTGCTGTGCAGGACGTGACCAAACCGAACAATGTCGAGCTGCACGAACTGCGCGCCAAGGTTCAGATGGAAGACAAGACGGGCATCACCATGGACGCGCGCGCCGGCCTGTTCGATACCAAAACCCAGTTGCTGGATCTGAAGGACAATATCTTCTTGCAATCCACCACGGGATACGAGGCGCGGCTGACACAGGCCACTGTCGATCTCGGCGGCGGCACGGTGTCCTCGGATAAGCCCGTGGCGGTGAAACTGCTGAACGGCACGCTGGACGCACAGCGTCTCAGAATCACGGAAAATGGTGCGCTGGTGCGCTTTGAGGGCGGTGTTTCGATGGTCCTGATTCTGGACGAATCTGCCAAGGATGCATCGACACGCAATCAGGCGCCAGCACAGGACGCCGCCGCAAAATGATTTTTTGGATGATGACGATTCACAGCAAGCTCAATGTCGGCAACGTCGCGCGCGCACTGTCCGCAGCGGCGCTCGTTGTCGTCCTGTGCGCTCCGGGCGATGGATTTGCGCAGACTTCGGCAACAGGCGTGCCCAACGCGATGCAGGGCTTTTCGCAAAACCGCGACAAGCCGATTCAGATCGATGCGGCCTCGCTCGAAATGCGCGACAAGGACAAGGCGGCGACGTTCAGCGGCAATGTGAAGGTCGTGCAGGGCGACACCACGATGCTCTGCAAGACGCTCATCGTATTTTACGACAACGATCAGTCCGGCGGCAGCAAGAAGCCGGCGATGAAAGCATCGACGCCCGGACCGACAGGCAGTTCGGCGATCAAGCGGCTTGAGGCGCAAGGTGGGGTCATCGTCACCCAGAAGGATTCAACCGTGACCGGCGACCGCGGCGTATTCGACATGCGCGCCAATACGGTCACGATGCATGGCAATGTCCTGCTGACCAAGGACAAGAACGTTCTGCGCGGCGATCGCCTTGTTGTCGATCTTACGACCGGTGTCTCCCGGGTCGAATCGAACAGCGGACGCGTACAGGGCGTGTTTCAGGCGGCGCCGAACGCGGCGCAACCGGGCGGCAATCCCTCCGGCGCCCAGCCGTCGCCGCCAATCGGCGGGGCCGGAAAGCCGCTCAAACTCAACGACTTGTCCAACTCGCGCAAGCGCAACGGTTGAACCGGATGCGCCGAGCCTGTATCACCCAGCGCCTGAACATTTGGGGATGGGCAACGTGCCTTTGCTCCATCATGCTCAGGCAACACTCCAAGGGCTGATTTGAAGCGGGCATGGTTGATCTCCTGCGCATCTTTCGTCGTCGAGGCCCGGGGCGCGGACGGCAGGGCTTCGCGCGTTCGCGCCAGGATGACCTGCGCCGGGACATCACCTCGCTCGCGGCGCGGATGGGGGACATCTTCAAGCCGGCCGCGGGCGAGAAGCCGCTAGCTGCGCCTGAGGCGTCCCACAACAACGCGCCGGTCAGGCGCGAAGCGGTTACAGCGACTCCTCGCGAGCTACCACCGCTCGCGCCGCAGGACACATCTGCATTCACGCACAATGCGCCGCCCATCCCGCGCAACCTGCCGCGCGGGGATGCCGTGAAGGAGCAGCCGCGCGCGGGCGCGCCGCGCACCCGCGCCGCAACCAACAACGGGACAGCGCCCCGTGCGCGGCACTCGGGGTATCTCGCCGTTCACGGCGTCGAAAAGAGTTTCGGCACGCGCAAGATCGTGCACGGCGTCAGCATCTATGTCCGGCGCGGCGAGGCTGTCGGTATTCTCGGGCCGAATGGCGCTGGCAAGACCACCTGTTTCTACATGATCACCGGTCTCATCAAGCCGGATCGCGGCCGTGTCGAACTCGATGGTCACGACGTGACGCAACTGCCGATGTATCAGCGCGCTCGGCTTGGTATCGGTTATCTGCCGCAGGAAGCATCGATCTTTCGCGGGCTGTCTGTCGAGGACAACATTCGCGCGGTGCTGGAAGTGGTCGAGCCCGACAAGCGCAAGCGCGAACGCGAACTGGATTCGCTGCTCGATGAATTCAACATCACGCGTTTGCGGAAATCGCCATCCATCGCACTCTCCGGCGGCGAGCGTCGCCGCGTGGAAATCGCGCGCGCGCTGGCCTCGCGTCCCAACTACATGCTGCTCGACGAACCGTTCGCCGGCATCGATCCCATTGCGGTCGGCGATATTCAGCAACTGGTGCGCCATCTCACCGCGCGCGGCATCGGCGTTCTGATCACCGACCATAATGTCCGCGAGACGCTCGGCCTGACCGACCGCGCCTATATTGTTTATGCGGGTGAGGTGCTGACCGAGGGCAGCCCGGACGAAATCGTCAACGACCCGGATGTGCGCCGCCTCTATCTGGGTGAAGAATTCCGGCTCTGATTCACCTTGATCAGCGATCCGTGAGCGGCCGACGCAGCATCCCGAATTTTCGAAACGTCAAGCCGTGTACAAGTTTGCGAGAAACATATAAGCAAGAAACGGACCAACTTTTGGACCGGATCTGGTTTTTATGGCGCTGACGCAGAGATTAGAGTTCCGCCAGTCGCAGTCGCTGGTGATGACGCCGCAGCTGATGCAGGCGATCAAGCTGCTGCAGCTGTCGAATCTTGACCTCGTGGCGTTCGTCGAGGACGAGCTCGAGCGCAACCCGCTGCTTGAGCGGGCCAATCAGGATGGCGCCCCCGATCACGGCGAGCCCCCCGGCTCCCATGCCGAAGGCGATGGCGCGGATTTTTCCGACGGTGCGGAGTTCGCTTCCGGGGTTGACGGCGAGCGATCCGGCGACTTCGAGGCCGGCGCCGAGGAGTGGATGGCGCCCGATCTCGGGACCCGTACCGAGATCGAGCAGACCCTCGATACCGGCATGGAGAACGTGTTTCCGGAGGAGCCAGCGGACGCCGCCGCGCGGAACGCGCAGGATGCCGCGCCAACCGCCTACACCGAATGGGGCGGCGGCGCGTCGAACGACGACGACTACAATCTCGAAGCCTTTGTCGCGGCGGAAACAACGCTCGGCGGCCATCTCGCGGAGCAGTTGGCGGTCGCGTTTCCGGATCCGATGCGCCGCATGATCGGTCAGTATCTGATCGACCTCGTCGATGACGCCGGGTATGTGCCTGCCGATCTCGGTGATGCGCATGACAAACTCGGCACGTCGCATGACGAGGTCGAGGCCGTGCTTGCGGTTCTGCAGAAGTTCGATCCCCCGGGCGTCTGCGCGCGCAATCTGAGCGAATGCCTTGCGATCCAGTTGCGTGAGCGCGACCGCTACGATCCGGCGATGCAAGCGCTGATCGAAAATCTCGATTTGCTCGCGAAACGCGACATCGCTTCCTTAAGAAAAATCTGCGGCGTCGATGATGAAGACATCGCCGACATGATCGGCGAAATCCGTCACCTCAATCCAAAGCCCGGCCTGAAGTTCGGATCGGCCAAGACCCAGAGCGTGGTGCCGGATGTTTATGTCCGTCCCGGTCCCGACGGCGGCTGGCATGTCGAGCTCAACAGCGACACTTTGCCGAAAGTTTTGGTCAATCAGGTTTACTATTCGCAACTGTCCAAAACCATCCGCAAGGACGGCGACAAATCCTACTTCACCGACTGCCTGCAGAATGCGACGTGGCTGGTGCGGGCGCTCGATCAGCGGGCGCGGACGATCCTGAAGGTGGCGACCGAAATCGTTCGCCAGCAGGATGGCTTTTTCTCGCAGGGCGTAGCGCATTTGCGCCCGCTCAATCTGAAAGCCGTTGCCGACGCCATCCAGATGCATGAATCAACCGTCTCGCGGGTAACCGCGAACAAGTACATGGCGACCAATCGGGGCACGTTCGAACTCAAGTATTTCTTTACCGCTTCGATCGCCTCCGCGGACGGCGGGGACGCGCATTCCGCCGAAGCTGTGCGGCACCGCATCAAACAGCTGATCGACGCCGAAAGTCCCACGGCAATCCTCTCGGACGATACCATCGTGGAACGATTGCATGGCGACGGCATTGATATAGCCCGGCGCACGGTAGCGAAGTATCGTGAAGCCATGCGTATTCCTTCGTCCGTGCAACGTCGCCGCGACAAGCAGAGCATGCTCGGTACAGCCTTAACGTCGGCCGCTCCGGCCGTGGACAGGTCCCGCGACACAGCTACCGCTTGACTGCGACGCCAAGAAGCGGAACGCTCCCTCATCCGAACTGCAGTTGAAGAAGCAAGTGAGGAACGTCATGACACTCCGGGTCTCTGGAAAAAGCATCAGCGTCGGTGAAGCCCTTCGCGATCGCGTGAGCGAACGCACGAACGAAGTGCTGCGAAAATATTTTGATGGCAATTACTCGGGCCACATCACGCTCAGCAAGGACGGCATCGGCTTTCGCACCGATTGCTCGCTTCATCTGGATTCGGGAATCACGCTTGAAGCGGATTCGATAGCTGCCGACGCTTATGTCAGTGCGGACCAGGCATTGCTGCTGATCGAAAAACGCCTGCGCCGCTACAAGAGCCGCCTGAAGGATCGCTCCGCACGCAAGGCATATGCAGCGACCGCTGCGTTGTCCGATCTCAATGGCGCTGCGCTGGACGCGCCGAGCTATGTGATCGAAGCGCCGTCGCACGACGACGATGTCAACGAGTTCAATCCCGTCATCATCGCCGAGGCGACGACCTCGCTGAAGCGCTACTCGGTCAGCGAAGCAGTCATGGAACTCGATTTGACCGGTGCGCCGGTCATGGTGTTCCAGCACGGCGGCAGCGGGCGGGTGAACATCATCTACAGGCGGCCGGACGGGAACGTTGGCTGGGTCGATCCCCCTGTGATCAGCGAGCCGGCTCGCCATTGACGCCCTGAATAAGCCTAACTATGGTCCGCCGCCTTTCAGGGACGCGAGCCATAGTGGGCTCGAGGGCCCCTTGACGTCACCCGGTCAGAGACCGATTTAATAAGTACACCAACGGCTTAACTTATCCTCGGAACGCCCCATGACGATTACCGATCTGGTCGCACCGGAGGCGATTCTCCCTGCTTTGAAGGTCAACAGCAAGAAGCAGGCGCTTCAGGAGCTTGCGGCGCGTGCCGCTGTTCTCACCGGACAGAACGAGCGGTCGATCTTCGAAGTGCTTCTCCAGCGCGAAAAGCTGGGGACTACGGCCGTTGGTTATGGCGTGGCGATCCCTCACGGCAAGCTGCCGAAGCTCGACAAGCTGTCTGGCCTGTTCGCACGGCTGGATCGCCCGATCGACTTCGAGGCGATGGACGGTCAGCCGGTCGACCTGGTGTTTCTGCTGCTGGCCCCTGAAGGCGCGGGCGCAGACCATCTGAAGGCGCTGGCGCGCATTGCGCGGCTGCTGCGCGATCAGGACATCGCCAAGAAGCTGCGCGCCTCGAAGGACGCGCAGGCGCTGTATTCGGTGCTGGCGCTGCCGCCGGCGACTGCGGCGTAATCATCTTAGCGCTCTCATAAAACAAAAACGGCAGCGCTCGCCGCGCTGCCGCTTCGTTTCCGATCGTCGCATCACTGCGCGGCCTGTGGCCGGCTCAGTGAACGCTGACGGTCTCTAGCTCGTTGCTCCATGCATTCGCGATCGCCGCCTCGCGGCTGTCGGTCAGCATGATCGGGGTGCCGTCGGCAGCATGAAGCGCGAACAGCTTCAGGCCGGGCGCGATCTGCGGCGCCTGCGGGAAAAGTCCCGGCACGTCTTCCGAGCGAATCTGTTTCACGTAGGCGATGTGGCCTTCGCCCAGGGTTGCCAGCGCCTCAAGCGAGACGGCGGGTTCGAAGATGACATTACCAGTCATGGTCTCGACTCCTTGTAGGTGTTAAGCGGTCGAGTCCGCTACTCGTTCCATTATTCGTGTTCATTGATGGCTATCGTCTTAACGACCCGTTCAGGCTCGGGACGAGCCAGATCGATCGACAGCAGGCCGTTCTTCAGGTCTGCGCCGATGACATACATCCCGTCCGCCAGCACAAAGGTCCGCTGGAAGTGACGCGCGGCGATGCCGCGGTGGATGTACTGCCGGGTCTTGTCGTCCTGCTGGCGGCCCCGGATCACGAGCTGGTTTTCCTCAGTGGTTACATCGAGTTGGTCGCGGGTAAACCCGGCAACCGCCAGCGTGATCCGCAGGCGCTCGGGCTGGCCGTCATCACGGCCGCACCGCTCGATGTTGTAAGGAGGATAACCGTCTGCGCCTTTCACGACGCGATCGAGCGCACGCTCGATTTCGTCGAATCCCAAAAGGAACGGACTCGATAGCGAAGGAACACGAGACATTCACAAAGTCCTCTCGAAGCGACTTTGGGTCGGAGCCCTTGCGGCACTCCTTCCTGGGTTCCCGGCAGCCTAGCGGCCTGCCGGTTGAAACAAATATGGCGATGTCTCTTACGTTGTTCAAGAACCCCTAACTGCCAGTAAACAGGGGTGAATCCGGGCTAACCGGCCATCCGGCTGCGGCCGCCGGGGCTGAACAGGTGCAGCTTGTCGCGCGCGGCGGAAACCTTGATCCGCTCGCCGATGGCGGGAGCCGCCTCTCCGGGCAGCCGGACGATGATCTCGCCCGGCGGCAATTCGCCGGGCTTGGCGCTGACGGTTAGCCCGCCATCGGCACGCGGTCTGGTGCCGTAGACGTATGTTTCGGCGCCAACCCGCTCGATGGCATCGACCATGAGTTCAAGCGCGAGGCCTTGGGGGGCGGTGCCGGCCAGCACGAAGTCCTCCGGGCGGATGCCGAGGATGGCATCGCCAGGCACCTTGATCTGCAGGGTATCGAGCGGTTCGCCGAGTCCGTTTGCGGCCACCGACAGCAGGTTCATTGGCGGCGCGCCGATGAAGGAGGCGACGAAAGTCGTAGCGGGCTTCTTGTAGATGTCGAGCGGCTTGCCGATCTGCTCGACCTGTCCGCCGTTCATCACCACCAGAATGTCGGCGAGGGTCATCGCTTCCATCTGGTCGTGGGTGACGTAGATCGAGGTGGTCCTGAGGCGGCGCTGCAGCTTGCGGATTTCGACGCGCATGGCGACCCGCAACTTGGCATCGAGATTTGAAAGCGGCTCGTCGAACAGAAACACCTTCGGCTGGCGCACAATGGCGCGGCCCATGGCGACGCGCTGACGCTGGCCGCCGGATAGTTGCCGCGGCTTGCGATCCAGCAGCGGCGTGATTTCGAGAATCTGCGCGGCTTCCCGCACCCGCGTATCGATCTCTGGTTTCGGCGTGCCGCGATTGCGCAGACCGTAGGCCATGTTGTTGTAAACGCTCATGTGCGGATAGAGCGCGTAGTTCTGGAACACCATGGCGATGTCGCGATCAGCCGGTTCGATCTCATTGACCACGCGGCCGCCGATGTCGATCTCGCCGTCGGTGATGGTCTCAAGACCCGCGACCATGCGCAGCAAAGTGGATTTACCGCAGCCGCTTGGTCCGACCAGCACGCAGAACTGTCCGTCGCCGACCTCGAGGTTGATGCCTTTGATCGCATCGACCCCGCCGGGATAGGTCTTTTTCACATCGCGCAGGACGACATTCGACATGCTCGTTCCTTAAAGCTCCAGCTGCTACTTTTCAGTTTCAACGAGACCGCGCACGAACAGCCGTTGCATGAAAATGACAACCGCGACCGGGGGCAGCATCGCAAGAATCGCTGTCGCCATCGCCAACTGCCATTCCGCGAGTTCGTCGGTGGTGGTCAGCATTTTCTTGATGCCGGTCACAATGGTCTGCATCGAATCCTGTGTCGTGATCAGCAGCGGCCACAGATACTGATTCCAGCCGTAAATGAACTGGATCACGAACAATGCGGCGATGGTGGTGACGGACAGCGGCAGCAGCGTATCCTTGAAAAACCGGAATGGACCTGCGCCGTCGATCTTCGAGGCTTCCAGCAATTCTTCGGGAATGGTCATGAAGAATTGCCGGAACAGCAGTGTTCCGGTGGCCGAGGCGATCAGCGGCAGGATCAGCCCGGCATAGGTGTCGAGCATGTGCAGGTCCGCAACCACCTTGTAGGTGGGATAGATGCGGACCTCGACCGGCAGCATCAGCGTGACGAAAATGATCCAGAACGCGGTCTTCCGGAACGGAAAGCGGAAGTACACCACTGCAAACGCTGACAGGATGGAAATGAAGATCTTGCCTATTGCGATGCCGACGGCCGAGATGAACGAATTCATCAGCATGTGACCGACCGGCTCGCGGCTGGCGCGCGAGCCGCCGACGAAGATCGCCCGGTAATAGTTTTCCAGGGTGTGTCCGCCGGGCGAGAGCGGCATGTTTCCGTTGACCACTGTCGCCGCGTCGTGGGTCGACGCGATCAGTGCAAGGTAGACAGGAAACGCGACGATGAAGATGCCGAAGGTGAGGATGGCGTAGGCGACGAAATCGCGCAGGGGACGATGCTCGACCATCAGTACTGCACCTTGCGCTCGACATAGCGGAACTGGACGGCGGTTAGCGCGATGACGATGACCATCAACACCACGGATTGCGCCGCGGAGCCGCCGAGATCGCCGCCGAGCCGTCCATCTGCGTAAACCTTGTAGACCATGGTGGTTGTCGCGCCGGCCGGGCCGCCGCCGGTGACAGCGTCGATGATGCCGAACGTATCGAAGAAGACGTAGACCACGTTGACCACCAGCAGGAAGAACGTGGTGGGCGAGAGCAATGGAAAGACGATGGTCCAGAACCGGCGCAGCGGGCCCGCGCCGTCGATCGCGCTGGCTTCGAGTACACTCCTGGGGATCGATTGCAGGCCGGCGAGGAAGAACAGAAAGTTGTAGGAGATCTGCTTCCAGACGGCGGCCATCACCACCAGCGTCATGGCGTGATTGCCGTTCAGCAGGGGATTCCAGTCGAAGCCGAGAACGCGCAGCGGCCGCGCCAGCGTGCCGAGCGAGGGATGAAACATGAATATCCACAGCACACCGGCGATTGCGGGTGCGACGGCGTAAGGCCAGATCAGGAATGTCTTGAAGGCGGGCGCCGCCTTCAGGTTCTTGTCGGCCTGGGTCGCGAACAGCAGCGCGATGCTGAGCGACAGCAATGCGACCAGGGTGGAGAACACCACCGTCGTCCATATCGCCTTGTAGTATTCAGGCTGCGCGAACAGGGCCTGATAATTCTCCAGGCCGACGAATTCCGATGTGAGGCCGAAGGCGTCTTCGCGCTTGAACGACTGCAAAACCGCCTGACTGGCGGGCCAGTAGAAAAACACGAAAGTGATGACGAGCTGCGGCGCGAGCAGCAGGTACGGAAGCAGCCTGTTGTTAAAGGTGGCCGACTTTTCCATTCAACAATGCCTCCCCTCCCCGCCGCAAGGGCGGGGGGAGGGGGCAATCGCTGCTCTCAATTGCCTCAACCTTATCTCACTCACTTCGCGGTTTTTTCGAACGTCCGCAGCATGGCGTTGCCACGGCTCACAGCCGAATCGAGCGCGTCCTTGGCGGTCTTTTGGCCCGCGAGCGCGGCTTCCATTTCTTCCGCCCAGATATCGCGCATCTGCACCATGTTGCCGAAGCGCAGGCCACGTGAATTTTCCGTCGGCTCCTTGTTGGTGAGCTCCTTCAGCGGCGTTTGCAGCGTCGGGTTCTTGTCATAGAAGCCGTCGGTCTTGGTCTTTTCATACGCGGCCTTGGTGATCGGCAGGTAGCCGGATTCCTGATGCAGCCTGGCCTGGCGGTTGGTGTCGGACAGGAAGGCAAAAAACTTGGCGACGCCTTTGTATTCCTCAGGCTTTTTGCCGCCCATCACCCAGAGCGATGCGCCGCCGATGATTGAGTTCTGTGGCGCGCCGGCGGCGTCCGGATAGTACGGCATCGGCGCCGAGGTGAACTCGAACTTCGCAGTGCCCTTGGCTGTTGCGTAGTAACCTGACGAGGTCAGGAAGAGCGGGCATTCGCCGGAACTGAAGCGGCTCTCGCTCGCATTGGCGCGGCCGGAATAGTCGTAGGTCTTGTCTTTCTGCAGGTCCATCAGGTTCTGCAGGTGCTTGATGTGCAGCGGTGAGTTGAATTTCAGCACGGTGTCGAAACCGTCGAGGCCGTTCGCCTTGCTGCCGATCGCGACGTTATGCCAGGCGGAAAACTGCTCGATGTGGGCCCACGACGCCCACGCATTGGAAAAACCGCACGTGGTGTATCCGGCCGCCTTCAGCTTTTTCGCAGCATCGAAAACCTGAGGCCATGTTTTCGGGATTTCCGCGATGTTGGCCTTCTTGAGCGCATCAAGGTTGACCCACATCACCATCGACGAGGAGTTGAAGGGGAACGACAGCATGTCGCCCTTCGCCGTCGAATAATAACCGGTGATTGCAGGCAGATAGGCCTTCGGATCGAACGGCTCGTTCGCGTCCTTCATGAGCTGGTAGACCGGCTTGATCGCGCCCGTGGCGCTCATCATCGTCGCCGTGCCGACTTCGAATACCTGGATGATGTGCGGTGCGTTGCCGGCACGGAAGGCAGCGATGCCTGCGTTCATGGTGTCGGGGTAGCTGCCCTTGAAGGAGGGGACGACCTTGTAGTCGCCCTGCGAGGCGTTGAAATCCGCCGCCAGCTTGTTGACGATATCGTTGTTGCCGCCGGTCATGGCGTGCCACCACTGAATTTCGGTGACGGCCTGCGCGGGCGTTGCAAAAGCAAGAAGGGTCGAAGCAGCCAGGCCAAAGCCCATCTGGCGAATTGTCATCGATATTTTCTCCCTGAAGCCGTCATCATCGTTGCGCGGTAACAGCGCCGGATGACGTGCTGGTGACGCCGGATGGTAAGCGGGGAGGGTCGCCTGTGGGAAGCCTTAAATGGCTTCGACCTTGGGGGCATATGACCGGTCGTTGCGTCCGGAACGATTTGGCCACACACGAGCGGCGCAGGGCGACGGCATTGCCGTCGCCCTGTAGCGGAGTGCAGGAACGGCGGAGCCTAGCGCTTTCGCTCCGGCCCCGCGACAACGCCAGAGGCGCGCAGATCGGCGATCTCTTTCGCCGAGTAGCCGAACTCTGCCAGCACGGTATCGGTATGCTCGCTGAACTTCGGCGGCACGTGACGCAGCGAGGCCTTGGTGCGGTCGAAACGGATCGGGGAGGCGACGCCCTTGTACCAGTCCTTTTCGATGATATCGCCGCGATGCTTGACGTGTTCGCTCGCCAGCGCCTTGTCGATCGATTGCACCGGGCCAGCGGGCAGGCCTGCGGCCAGCAGACGCCGGCACAACGGCTCGCTGTCATGGTCTTTCAGGATATCGACGATCACGGCGCGCAGCTCGTCGCGATGCGCGATGCGATCACGATTACGCGCGAAGCGCGGATCGGTGCCCAGTTCGGGCTTGCCGAGCTCCTTCATCAGCTTGCGGAAGGTGCCGTCATTGCCCACGCCCATGAAGATGTCGCCGTCGCGCGCTGGAAACACCGCATACGGCACGAGGTTCGGATGCTCGTTGCCGGTCAGCGCCGGCGGCTTGCCGTGAAGGAAATAGTTGGCGGTGTGCGGATGCATGATCGCGAGACCGGTTTCATAGAGTGTAGTCTCGAGAAACTGTCCCTTGCCGGACCTGGCGCGTTCCGCCAGCGCCATCAAGATGCCGACTGTGGCATAAAGCCCCGTCGTCATGTCGACGAGCGCGACGCCGATTCGGGTCGGGCCGCTCTGCGGCGATCCGGTCGAGGCCATCAGGCCGACCATGGACTGAATGATCGCGTCGTAACCTGGATGTCCACCGTGGGGTCCGTCAGCGCCGAATCCGGAAATGCGGCAGTGGATCAATCGGGGAAATTTCTCGCGGAGGAAATCATTGCCGATGCCCCATTTGTCGAGTGTTCCCGGCTTGAAATTTTCGGTGAGAACGTCGGCGGTTTCGAGCATCTTCATCAGCACCGCGCGTCCGCCTTCCGACGCGAGGTCCAGGGCGATCGCGCGCTTGTTGCGATTGGTGCCGATGAAGTACGCCGCATCGTCGTCGTGGAACGGAGGGCCCCAATCGCGGGTCTCGTCACCGGCCGGCGGTTCGACCTTCACGACATCCGCGCCGTGGTCGGCGAGAATCTGTGTGCAGTAGGGACCGCCGAGCACGCGCGTCAAATCGACGACGCGCAGTCCGGCCATTGCACCGGTCGCGGTTTGAGATGTCATGGGGTCAACCTTCAATCAGCGAAAATTTTGAAGACGATGCTGCTGGAGTTGCAGCCTGCGGTCACATTGAAAGAATTCGGACAGTGCCGTCAATATCCGCGCCGGTTGGCATCCATGCGCGCGCGCATGCTGCGCTGCCGCTCTGTTCAGTGAGCGAACGCGGTTTGCAACAAAACACGAGTGCTAGTTTCGTTGAGAGGGTTGGTGGAGCCAGGCGGGATCGAACCGCCGACCTCTTGCATGCCATGCAAGCGCTCTCCCAGCTGAGCTATGGCCCCGAACACCTTGCCGCGCGATGGGACTGCGCGGGTTATCTGAATCGGCGCGCGTCGCGCGCCGGACCGAAAAATCACACTTGAGGATTTATCTCAAGTCTCTTCATCGCCCGAGACATCACCGATGATGTCAGTGACGTCTTCGTCGTCTTCCTCGTCCTCGGCGATGAAGGTCGAATCATCATCGTCGTCGTCGGTGAGGGTCTCATCGACTTCGATGTCGTCCTCGGATTCCGGCAGCACGGCCTTGACCTTGCCGCTGTTCTCTTCGGCGTCGGCCTCTTCCAGCGAGACCAATTCTTCCGCCTCGGCGGGCTCTGGCACGATGCTGGCGGCATTGGCTGCGGCAGCCCGTGCGGCAGCGTCGGCGCGTGTCCGTGGCGGCGGAACCGGTGCGATGGGCACGATCTCGCCAGTATACGGCGAAATCACCGGGTTCTTGTTGAGGTCATAGAACTTTTTGCCCGTGGTCGGGCAAATGCGCTTGGTTCCGAGATCGGCTTTGGCCACGGTTTATAGTCCTGAGGATGTCTTGAAAAAGCGGTGCTTCACTTGGCTAGTTGCGCCGCCGCTGTCAATAGCGGTTTGGGGGATAAATGACCGGCCCGTGACGTTCCGTAAAGCCCATGGTAGGAGCCCGCTCTACACAAGGAAAATGCCATCTTGACCCATTCCGACCACCCAACCCCGCTGGAATCGCGTGCGGCGGGCGCCCTCAGCGGCCGTGTTCGCGTTCCGGGCGACAAATCAATCTCCCACCGGGCCCTGATTCTGGGCGCGCTGGCGGTTGGCGAGACCCGGATTTCTGGCCTTCTGGAGGGCGAGGACGTTCTCAATACCGCCAAGGCCATGGCAGCGCTCGGTGCGCGGGTCGAGCGCACCGGTGAGGGAGCCTGGTCGGTGCGCGGCGTCGGCGTCGGCGGCTTCAAGGCGCCGGATGCCCCGCTCGATTTCGGCAACAGCGGCACTGGGTGCCGTCTTGCCATGGGTGCGGTCGCAGGATGTCCGATCGCGGCGACGTTCGATGGCGACGCCTCGCTTCGCGGTCGGCCGATGCGCCGGATTCTCGATCCATTGGAATTGATGGGCGCACGCGTCACGTTAAGCGGGGACGGCGGACGGTTGCCGATGACGCTGCAAGGCGCGCGCGATCCGCTGCCGGTGGTCTACCGCACGCCAGTGGCATCGGCGCAGATCAAGTCGGCGGTGCTATTGGCGGGATTGTCAGCGCCGGGCATCACAACGGTGATCGAGCAGGAAGCGAGCCGCGACCATACCGAACTGATGCTGATGCATTTCGGCGCGCACGTGGTCACCGTCAAAGAGGGCGCCCATGGCCGCAAGATTTCGCTGACGGGGCAACCCGAATTGCACGGCGCAAATGTCGTCGTGCCGGCAGATCCGTCGTCGGCTGCGTTTCCCATTGTCGCGGCGCTGATCGTGCCTGAATCGGATGTCACTCTCACCGACATCATGACAAACCCCTTGCGGACAGGGCTTTTCACGACATTGCGCGAAATGGGCGCCTCCATCGAGGAAAGCCATCAGCGCAATGATGCCGGCGAGCCGATGGCGCAATTCCGCGTGCGCGCGTCGCAACTGCGGGGCGTGACGGTGCCGCCGGAACGCGCGCCCTCGATGATCGACGAGTATCTTGTGCTCGCGGTGGCCGCGGCCTTCGCAGAAGGCGTCACGACGATGCGCGGCCTGCAGGAATTGCGCGTCAAGGAATCCGACCGGCTTGAAGCGACAGCTGACATGCTGCGCGTCAACGGCGTTGAGGTGCAGATTTCCGGCGATGACATGATCGTGGTGGGCAAGGGTCACGTGCCCGGCGGCGGTCTCGTCGCGACCCACATGGATCATCGCATCGCGATGTCGGCGCTGGTGATGGGCACGGCGTCGGACGCGCCGGTGAAAATCGACGACACCGGATTCATCGCAACCAGCTTCCCGGATTTCATTCCGATGATGCGTGGCCTGGGAGCGGATTTCTCATGATCATCGCCATCGACGGTCCGGCGGCTTCCGGAAAAGGTACGCTCGGCAAGCGCCTCGCCCATCATTACGGGTACCGCCATCTCGATACCGGCGTGATCTACCGTGCGGTCGCTCAGGCGCTTCTGGAAATGGGGGCCGATCTGACCAACGAGGCCCTCGCCGTCGCAGCGGCTATGGAACTCGACCCCGAAAAGTTCGGCAATCCGGTCCTGAAAACCCAGAAAGTGGGCGACGCGGCCTCGGTTGTCTCGGCAATTCCCAAGGTCAGGGAAGTACTTATCAACTTTCAGCGGCAGTTTGCAGCGGATCCGCCGGGAGCGGTTCTGGATGGCCGCGATATCGGAACCGTGATCTGCCCGGATGCCGATGTGAAGATCTTTGTCGTGGCGGACCCCCATGTCCGGGCTCGCCGCAGAACCCTGGAGGCCCGTGCCCGGGGCGAGGCGGCGGATGAGGCGGCGGTGCTGGCGGACATCCTGAAGCGCGACGAACGCGACCAGAACCGGGCTACAGCGCCTTTAAAAGCGGCTCCGGATGCATACTTGCTGGATAACTCTCAGTTGGATATAGAGAGCGGCGTCCGAGCTGCCATCGACATTGTCGAGGCCGTCCGAGCGGGCCGGCCGAGGGCATAGTCCCCGCCGTCATTGGAGGAATGCCCGCTCCCGGTTTTTGAGGTCGATTTTCGTCTCAGCTCCGGACAGCAGACCACGCGCTTCACGCGCGGCAATCCAATTTTGCACCGTATCGTTCGTGCAGGCACACGCCGGCCCGCTGTCGCAATTCCTCTTTGCGGAAGCGGTCGTCAAAGGTTGCGGACCTTTGGCACTGGATGCGCGATACGCCCTTAACCCCGCTGCCGGCATTCCGCATTTGGAGAACAAATGGCTTCGACTGCTACTTCATATAATCCTTCCCGCGACGATTTCGCCGCGATGCTCGACGAGTCCTTTGCAGGCGGCAATCTGCAGGAAAGCTCCGTCATCAAGGGCAAGGTTGTTGCAATTGAAAAAGACATGGCCGTCATCGACGTCGGCCTGAAGACCGAGGGCCGCGTGGCTCTCCGCGAATTCAACGGCCCGGGCCGTGAGAGCGACCTCAAGGTCGGCGACGAAGTCGAGGTGTTCCTCGACCGGATCGAGAACGCACTCGGCGAAGCCGTGCTGTCGCGCGACAAGGCGCGCCGCGAAGAAAGCTGGGGCAAGCTCGAGAAGGCCTTCAACAACAACGAGAAGGTTCACGGCGTTATCTTCAATCAGGTCAAGGGTGGCTTTACCGTCGATCTCGACGGCGCTGTCGCCTTCCTGCCGCGCTCGCAGGTCGACATTCGTCCGATCCGCGACGTCGCACCGCTGATGAACAACTCGCAGCCGTTCCAGATCCTCAAGATGGATCGCCGCCGGGGCAACATCGTGGTGTCGCGCCGCACGGTTCTCGAAGAGACCCGCGCCGAACAGCGTCAGGAGCTGGTGCAGAACCTCGAAGAGGGTCAGGTCATCGACGGCGTCGTCAAGAACATCACCGACTACGGTGCGTTCGTTGACCTCGGCGGCATCGACGGTCTGCTGCACGTCACCGATATCGCATGGCGCCGCGTCAACCATCCGACCGAGGTGCTTGCCATCGGCCAGACGGTCAAGGTGAAGATCATCAAGATCAATCACGAGACCCACCGTATTTCTCTCGGCATGAAGCAGCTGCTGGACGATCCATGGCAGGGCATCGAGGCGAAGTATCCGCTGAACTCGCGCTTCACCGGACGCGTCACCAACATCACCGACTACGGCGCATTCGTCGAACTGGAGCCGGGCATCGAAGGCCTGATCCACGTCTCGGAAATGTCGTGGACCAAGAAGAACATGCACCCCGGCAAGATCGTTTCGACCTCGCAGGAAGTCGAAGTGCAGGTTCTCGAAGTGGATTCGGCCAAGCGCCGCATTTCGCTCGGTCTCAAGCAGACCATGCGCAATCCTTGGGAAGTCTTTGTCGAGAAGTATCCGGTGGGTGCGGTCGTTGAAGGCGAAGTCAAGAACAAGACCGAGTTCGGTCTGTTCCTCGGCCTCGACGGCGAAGTGGACGGCATGGTCCATCTGTCCGACCTCGACTGGAAACAGCCGGGCGAACAGGTCATCGACAACTTCAAGAAGGGCGACATGGTCAAGGCCGTGGTGCTCGACGTCGATGTCGAGAAGGAACGCATCTCGCTCGGCGTGAAGCAGCTCGAGGGCGACCCGTTCGCAGAACCAGGCGACGTCAAGAAGGGCGCCGTCGTGACCTGCGAAATCATCGAGGTGAAGGAAGCCGGTATCGAAGTTCAGATCACCGGCACCGACTTCACCACCTTCATCAAGCGTTCTGAGCTTGCCCGCGATCGCGGCGACCAGCGCGCCGAGCGCTTCGCAGTTGGCGAAAAGGTTGACGCCCGCGTCATCCAGTTCGACAAGAAGGCGCGCAAGGTGCAGGTCTCGATCAAGGCGCTTGAAGTCGCTGAAGAGAAGGAAGCCATCGCACAGTACGGCTCGTCCGATTCGGGCGCGACACTGGGCGACATTCTCGGCAACGCTCTCAAGAAGCGCGACAAGTAAGCGCCTCATCGCTGAAACCAATCAGGGCTCCGGAGTTTCCGGAGCCCTTTTTGTTTGTGCGCACGGGGTTGCCACGAACTCAACTTGTCAAGCCCGGCAATGACGAATAGAAGCTGGCTCAGATCGCAGAGCTTATCGCGGGCTCATCCAAAATTTCCTCGCCGTTCCATCCGCACGCCCGGAGCCGTTGGTGGAGATGTGCGGGTGCGGGTGCGACAACACGCACCGGCGGCTTGTTCTTCGACAGCGGTATGACGATTTCGCGCGCATGCAGATGCAGCGATGGTTCGCCGAAGCGCGGCCCGTTGCCATAGATGTTATCGCCGACGATGGGCCAGCCGCTCGCCGCGCAATGCACGCGCAACTGGTGGGTGCGGCCGGTGATCGGCTCCATGGCGAGCCAGGTCAGGCGCGCTCCTCTTTCATCCTGGCCGCGTCCCAGCACGCGCCATGTCGTCTTTGACGGCAGGCCGTTCGGGTCCGGCTTCTGCCACCAACCCCGCTCAGCGTCCAAACGTCCCAGCGCAATATCGATCTCGCCTTCACTCGCATCGGGGCCGCCTTCGACCACGGCCCAGTAGGTCTTGTCGATCTTCCCGTGCTTGAACAGCAGGCCAAGCGAGGCGGTGGCCTTGCGATGACGTCCCAGCACGAGACAGCCCGAGGTGTCGCGGTCGAGCCGGTGGGCCAGCACTGGCGGCCGCGGCAGGCCGTAGCGTAGCGCGTCGAACGAGGCTTCGAGATTGGGGCCGCCTTTTGGCCCTTTATGCACGGCGATCCCGGCCGGCTTGTCGATCACCAGTATCAGCCCGTCGCGGTGAAGCACGCGGGCCTGCATTTCCTCAGGTGTCGGTTGCGGCGTATCCATGGGCCAATGTTGACTTTCGTTTCAGCGGCGAAACAGCTAACACACCCTCCGCATGAACGACAGCACGCAAGAACCCAAACAAAGCTGGTGGCGCAGGCTCTCTGCGGGCCTCAAGCGTACGTCGAGTTCGCTCGGCACGGCGGTGGCCGATCTCGTCACCAAGCGGAAGCTTGATCGCGCCATGCTCGACGATATCGAGGATGTGCTGTTGCGCGCCGACCTTGGAACCGAGGTTGCGGCGCGTATCGCGGAGGCCGTCGGTAAGGGCCGCTACGACAAGTCGGTATCGGCAGAGGATGTGACGACAATTGTTGCGACCGAAGTCGAGAAGGTGCTTGGCCCCGTGGCGAAGCCGCTGGAAATTGACGCCGCACAAAAGCCATTCGTCATTCTCGTGGTCGGCGTCAACGGCTCCGGCAAGACTACCACCATCGGCAAGCTCGCCGCGAAACTCTCCGCAGAAGGCCGTAAGGTCATGCTGGCCGCAGGCGATACGTTCCGCGCCGCCGCCATCGAGCAGTTGAAGGTATGGGGCGAGCGCAACAAGGTTCCGGTGGTGGCCCGCGCGCAGGGCTCGGATTCGGCAAGTCTCGCCTTCGAGGCGGTGGAAGCCGCAAGGGCGCAGGCCATGGATGTGCTGCTGATCGATACCGCGGGACGCCTGCAGAACAAGACTGAACTGATGGTTGAGCTCGAGAAAGTGCGGCGCGTGATCGGCAAGGTCGATTCAAGCGCGCCGCATGCCGTGCTGCTGGTGCTCGATGCAACGGTTGGCCAGAATGCGCTGTCGCAGGTCGACGCGTTTCACAAGACGGCGGGCGTCACGGGGTTGGTGATGACCAAGCTCGATGGCACGGCGCGTGGCGGCATCCTCGTAGCGCTGTCGGAAAAGTACAAGCTGCCGGTGCATTTCATTGGCGTCGGGGAAGGGATCGACGATCTCGCGCCGTTCACCGCGCGCGACTTCGCCCGCGCGATCGCAGGACAGGATAATTGAGCATGGCCGCTTCGGAAAAACCCGCGCCGCATCCGCTGTTCAAGCTTGCCACCGAACTGGGTCCGCTGATCATCTTCTTCGGGGCGAATGCGAAGTTCGGGCTGTTCGTCGCCACCGGCGCATTCATGGTCGCGATCGTGACCGCGATTATCGCGTCCTACGTGGTGACGCGGCATGTGCCGCTGATGGCCATCGTCACGGCGGTGATCGTGCTGGTGTTCGGCGGGCTGACACTGTTCTTTCACGACGAGATGTTCATCAAGCTCAAGCCGACGATCATCTACGCGCTGTTTGCAGCCGCGCTCGGCATTGGTCTGCTGCTCGGGCGTTCGTTCATCGCCATCATGTTCGACCAGATGTTCAACCTGACGCCGGAAGGCTGGCGGCTGCTGACCATCCGCTGGATGTTTTTCTTCGCGGGCATGGCGGTGCTTAATGAAATCATCTGGCGCACCCAGAGCACGGATTTCTGGGTGTCGTTCAAGGCGTTCGGCGTGCTCCCGATCACGGCGATCTTTGCGATGGCACAAGCCTCGCTAATCAAGCGCTATCAGATAGAACCCGCGACCGATGAAGCGAGCGACATCGAGCGCGGTGATATCACCAAGCGCTAGCAAAACAGGAAAACGCACCGGCATTGCTGCCGGTGCGTTGGATCAACTCGCGAAGGGCAGGTTACTTCTGCTTCGCGATAATCTTGTCCTTGATCTCGGCGTAGGTCTTTTCAGGCACGATCTTCTTCTGCACCAGCTCGTCCTTGCCCTTGTAGGGGCGACCCTTGATGATCGCGGCCGAGTAGGCGTCGCCGATGCCCTTGAGCGCCTTGAGCTGATCGGCAGACGCGGAGTTGATGTCGAGCAGTTCGGTCTTGGTGTCGGCCTTGGCCGCAGGCGCCATCTTCGAGTCGGCCTTCGGTGCCGTTGCCGCAGCGGGCGGGGGCGCCATCTTGCCGCCGGTTGCCGGCTGGGTCGCCTGAGAGAACGACGGCGACGACGCGAGCAGGCCGAGGGCAAGGGTCGCGGCAGTCAACGAAGCAAGTTTCAAATAACGCATGGGTGTCCCTCCAGGACAGTGATTGCAACACACATAGCGTATGTTCGAATTCGTGGCCGCGCCATGGCTGCAAAATGAACGGCAGATAAAAGCGCCAAATTATTTCTGAGCCGCTTTGCGGGCGCGGCCGCCGCCCCAGGCCATCGGTCAGTTCCTGGCCGCAGGCAATTTTTCAAAAGGATCAAAGGCGACAAAAGCTTCAGGCAGCTTGATGTCGATGCCGGAGGTTCGGCCCCGCTCGTTGAGGAATTTCATCGAGGCGGCAAAGTCATCCAGCAGGTTCGGCAAGGGGACCAGCGGCTGGTCCAGCGGACGGGTGAAGTCGTCCCAGTGAATCGGAATGACGCGCCGCGCTCCCGGTTTTTCCACGGTCTCCCGCCAGTAATCTTCCATATAGCTGGCGGGGTGCTTGCCGAGTTGCCCGGTGCCCAAAAACACCACGTCGGCCTTGCGTCCGTCCAGGGCCCCGGTGACGAAGCCGGCGCTGGCATTGATCAGCATGCGCCGGTCGCCGTGCTCGACGAGGACCATGAAACTGCCACCCTCGAGATAGGCGTTGGCACGCACCGGCGGCTTCAATGGCTCGGCGATGTCGCCTCCGGTGAAGGGCGACGGCACATGGCGGCCGGGAAGCAGCGTGATGCGAAAACGTCCGAAGGTCATCACGTCGCCGGCGCGGCGCACCGCGATCTGGCTGTCCGGCAGGCCCCAGCCTCGTCCGACGTTCGCGGTCGATTCCGATCCGACGAGAACTGCACCGGTTCGTGCGGCGACTTCCGGCGAATCCATCACATGGTCGTAATGGGAGTGATTGACGATGACCGCGGCCAGCCGCGAAATGCCGGCGCGCTGCAGCGATGTCTCGATGAGGGCTTTGTCCGGCGCGGTCTTCTCAAGAAGCAACTGCCGCGAGTTCGGCCGCGTGAAGAAGCCGTCGGTCAGGATTGCGGTCTCGCCGTCGTCGAGTAGCAATGTGGAGACGCCGAGGAACATTACGCGCAGCCCCGGGTCGCGGCTGGTCTTGGAGAAGGTCTTGAATGTGTTGAAGGCATCGATGTCCGGCCGGTTGCTCAGGCCGTGATAAATATAGACGGCGGCGGCAACGATGAGCAGCAACAGGACGGCGGCAATCCGGATCACATATTTCATGGGACCTCCCACATGCTGCCGTCGCCGTCTCAGGGTTTGCCGCGTAGCGCCTTCTCGATCTCGGCCTTCAGAACGACGTCGATATTCTGTGGCGTGATCGGGCCGATCAGTTTGTAGGCGATCGTCCCGTCGCGGCCGATAACGAATGTTTCCGGCACGCCGTAGACTCCCCACTCGATCGAGGCCCGGCCGTTGGCGTCGACACCGACTGCACTGAACGGATTGCCGTAGCGGCCGAGGAAGCGCCGGGCATTGTCCGGGCTGTCCTTGTAGTTGATTCCGATCAGTTGAATCCGTTTGTCCTGCGCGAGTTGCACCAGCAGCGGCGCTTCATCATGACACGGCACGCACCATGATGCCCAGACGTTGACGATGCTGACCTGGCCCTTGAACGCCGCCGGGTCGAGCCCCGGCACCTGCGTGCCGCCAGCGACGAGTCCTTCAAGCGGGGGCAATTTTGTCTGCGGCGCGGGACGGCCGATCAGGGCTGAAGGGAT
The DNA here is from genome assembly GCF_000308295.2 of Afipia birgiae 34632. Classification (GTDB taxonomy): domain Bacteria; phylum Pseudomonadota; class Alphaproteobacteria; order Rhizobiales; family Xanthobacteraceae; genus Afipia; species Afipia birgiae. The sequence continues at coordinate 424,122 of NZ_HG326653.1, read as the reverse complement.
GCGCGCAGGATCGCCCGCGCCGAGCCGGAACCAGAACAGCCCGGCGAGCACGGCAAAGGCGATCAGTGGCAATGCCACCAGCCATGAACGGCGTTGCGGGCGCGTAGCGCCGTTGTCGCTCATGATGATTTACCTGGAGGTTGCGCCGAGCGCCGGGTCACGCCGCTGGCTTCGAGATCCCGCAAAATCTGTTTCTGGCGGCGGAAGTCGAGGCCGACCCACACGATAAGTGCCGCGACCACGAGGCCGACAAGCAGATACGACGTGACGATGAACGATGCGTAGGGACCGAGCGATGCGAGAAGCGGCATGGCGATCACGCCGCCTGCCGGCTGGCTTGCATCATCTGCAAGGTACGGACCCGCCGCCGCAGCACCTCGTTACGCATCGCGGCGAGATGCAACGTCAGGAACAGCAACGAGAAAGCCACCGCCATGATGAGCAGCGGAACAAGAAATGCGCGATCCATGCTCGGGCCGCCGGCGCGAATGACCGACGCGCCCTGATGCAGCGTATTCCACCAGTCGACCGAAAACTTGATGATCGGAATGTTGATCGCGCCGACCAGCGTCAGGATGGCTGCTGCACGTGCTGCGCGGGATGGATCTTCCACCGCGCGCCACAGCGCCATGATGCCGAGATACATCAGAAACAGAATCAGCACGGACGTCAGCCGTGCATCCCATTCCCAATAAGTGCCCCACATCGGGCGGCCCCAAAGGGATCCGGTGACGAGGGCGAGAAACGTGAACGCAGCGCCGAGCGGTGCGGCTGCTTTTGCCGCGACATCCGCCAGCGGATGCCGCCATACCAGCGTGCCGAGCGCCGCCACGCTCATGATGCCCCAGACGAACATCGACAACCACGCATTGGGAACGTGGATGAACATGATCTTCACGGTCGCGCCCTGCTGGTAATCGTCGGGCGCCATCGCCGCCTGATAAAGGCCGATCGCGAGTAGAACTGTTGTGATGGCGGCAAGCCACGGCAGCACGCGCGCAGTCAACGCGAGGAACCGGGTTGGATTGGCGAGGTCGATAAGGCTCATGATGGTCCTGATAATCGCCGCACGCGGTGGAGGCAATGCGCGTGGACTTTACGATGCCGCGTTTCTGCGAAAGTTGATCGGACGCAATGTCGCATCAGTCGAGCCCATGCCGGAGACTGGCGGCCGCCGCGAACGGGCCGACCACCAGGCTGACCAGTGACAACGCGCACAGGATCGAAAACGGCGTGCCGAACGGCATCGCCCCTTCGACGGCGGCGTTCGAGGCGGCGACACCGAAAATCAGCACGGGGATCGACAGCGGCAGCACCACCACCGCGAGCAGCAATCCGCCTCGCCGCAGTGTGACCGCCAGGGCCGCTCCGATCATTCCGGTGAATGTGAGAGCCGGTGTGCCGACCAGCAGCGTCAGCGCAACCGCGAATGTGGCTGTCGCATCGAGGTTGAGGAGGATGCCGATCAGCGGCGTCGCCACGATCAGCGGCACACCGGCTGCCAGCCAATGGGCCAGCGCCTTCGCCGCGCAGCTCAATTCCAGCGGCGTGCGGCTCATCACGATCAGATCGAGCGATCCGTCCTCCTGGTCGGCGGTGAACAGGCGGTCCAGCGTCAGCAGGCTCGCCAGCATGGCACCCAGCCACAGGATCGCCGGGCCAATGCGCTTCAGCAAAGCCAAATCGGGGCCGAGTGCGAATGGCATCACCACCACGACTGAGACGAAAAACAGGACGCCGATCATCGCGCCGCCGCCGGCGCGCAGCGCGACGACGATGTCGCGGCGGATAAGTGCTGCAAGTGAGGTCACGCATCACCGCCGATCCGAAGTTCCTGTGCGGGAACCCCGAGCGGTCCATGGGTCGCGGCGAGAATGATCCCGCCGCTGCGCAAATGCGCGCTCATTAAGGCGGCCACCATCGTCTGTCCGGATGAGTCGAGCGCCGAAGTTGGCTCGTCCAGTAGCCAGACCGGGCGATTGACGGCAATCAGCCGCGCAATCGACAGGCGGCGGCGCTGGCCGGCCGAGAGGAACGCGGCGGGCAGGTGGACCGCGTGGCCAAGGCCCACGGTCTTCAGGCTCGCGGGTCCATCGATCGCTTCGCCGCCAAGGAACTCGCGCCAGAAATCGAGGTTTTCCAGCACCGTCAGGGAGGGTTTCAGCGCGTCGCGGTGGCCGAGATAATGCGCCTGCTCCGCAAGCGTGAGTTCCGCTTCGCCGCCTTCAAGTGTGATCGCGCCACCGGCGGCCGGAAGCAGTCCTGCCATCAGCCGGAGCAGCGATGACTTCCCCGCCCCGTTGATGCCGGTCACAGCCAGCGCCTGACCTGCGGGGACCGCAAAATCGAGACCGGAAAAGATATCGCGCCCGCCCCTGACGCATTTCAGCCCCTGAGCCGTAAGCCTCATGATGGCTTGACCGATGGCCTGTGGCGGGGCGCTGTAGTTCCAGCCGTGACGTGCATGACAGGGAGACAATCCATAGCGGGTGTGGTGGACAGACTGGAAAGATTCTATAAAACCGGAACTTGGTGCAGCACACAATCAGCCGCCGGAAACAGCACGGTTCAACCCTGATTCCTTCGCTTTTGACGGTGCCTTGATACCTTTTGCCGGGTATCTTCAACTTCTGAACTGGGATCGTTCACATGCCCTCGCTCGACAGCTTTAAATGCCAGAAAACCCTCAAGGTCGGCACCAAGACTTACGTTTATTACAGCCTGCCCACGGCTGAAAAGAACGGCCTCAAGGGCATTTCGAAGCTGCCTTATTCGATGAAGGTGCTGCTCGAGAACATGCTGCGCAACGAAGACGATCGCACGGTCAAGAAGGCCGACATCGTTGCGTTCTCGCAGTGGGCGAGAAAGAAAACCCTCGAACACGAAATCGCATTCCGTCCCGCGCGCGTGCTGATGCAGGATTTCACCGGCGTGCCGGCAGTGGTCGATCTCGCCGCCATGCGTAACGCGATGAAGGCCCTCGGCGGCGACGCCGAAAAGATCAATCCGCTGGTGCCGGTCGATCTCGTCATCGATCACTCGGTGATCGTCAACTTCTTCGGTGACAACAAGGCCTTCGGTAAGAACGTCGCCGAAGAGTACAAGCAGAATCAGGAGCGCTACGAATTCCTGAAGTGGGGCCAAAAGGCGTTCACCAATTTCTCCGTGGTGCCGCCCGGCACCGGCATCTGCCATCAGGTCAATCTCGAGTATCTCGCGCAGACGGTTTGGACCAAGAGAGAGAAGCTCACCGTCGGCAAGAAGAAGGGCACCTTCGAAGTCGCCTATCCGGATTCGCTGGTCGGCACCGACTCGCACACCACCATGGTCAACGGACTTGCGGTGCTGGGCTGGGGCGTAGGTGGCATTGAGGCTGAAGCAGCGATGCTCGGTCAACCGCTGTCGATGCTGCTGCCGGACGTGGTCGGCTTCAAGCTCAAGGGTCAGCTCAAGGAAGGCGTCACCGCGACCGACCTTGTGCTGACCGTCACGCAGATGCTGCGCAAGCAGGGCGTTGTCGGCAAGTTCGTCGAATTCTTCGGCGCGGGTCTCGATTCGATGTCGGTCGCCGACAAGGCCACCATTGCCAACATGGCGCCAGAATATGGCGCGACCTGCGGCTTCTTTCCGGTCGACAAGTCGGCGCTCGACTATCTCAAGACCTCGGGCCGCAAGTCCGCGCGCGTCGCGCTGGTGGAAAAATACGCCAAGGCGCAGGGCCTGTTCCGCACCGCGGCTTCGCCCGATCCGGTGTTCACCGAATTGCTGACCCTCGACCTCGGCGACGTCGTCCCGTCGCTGGCTGGTCCGAAGCGCCCCGAGGGCCGCGTGGCGCTGCCGGCGGTCGCGGACGGCTTCGCCGCTGCCATGGAGTCGGATTACAAGAAGGCACTGGACGGTCACCGCTACGCGGTCGAAGGACGCAATTTTGATCTCGGCCACGGGGACGTGGTGATCGCAGCGATCACGTCGTGCACCAACACCTCGAACCCGAACGTGCTGATCGGTGCAGGCCTTCTGGCACGCAACGCTGCCGCCAAGGGCCTGACCGCGAAGCCGTGGGTGAAGACCTCGCTCGCGCCGGGCAGCCAGGTGGTCGCAGAGTATCTTGCCAATTCCGGATTGCAGAAGGATCTCGACAAGGTCGGCTTCAACCTCGTCGGCTTCGGTTGCACCACCTGCATCGGCAACTCCGGTCCGCTGCCGGAAGAGATTTCGAAGGCGATCAACGACAACGGTATCATCGGCGCGGCGGTGCTCTCGGGCAACCGCAACTTCGAGGGCCGCGTCTCGCCGGACGTGCAGGCGAACTATCTCGCGTCGCCGCCGCTGGTGGTTGCCTATGCGCTGGCCGGCAACGTCAACATCAACCTCGCCACGGAGCCGCTCGGCACCGGCCGCGACGGCAAGCCGGTTTATCTCAAGGACATCTGGCCGACCTCGAAAGAGATCAACGCCACGATCAAGAAGTATGTCACCTCGACGATCTTCAAGAAGAAGTATGCAGACGTGTTCAAGGGCGACACCAACTGGCGCAAGATCAAGACCGTGACCAGCGACACCTACGCCTGGAACATGAGTTCGACCTACGTGCAGAACCCGCCGTACTTCGAGGGCATGAAGATGGAGCCGGAGCCGATCGTCGATGTGCTCGACGCGCGCATTCTTGCGGTCTTCGGCGACAAGATCACCACCGACCATATTTCACCAGCCGGTGCGATCAAGCTGACCTCGCCAGCCGGAAAGTATCTGTCGGAGCATCAGGTGCGGCCCGCCGACTTCAATCAGTACGGCACGCGGCGTGGTAACCACGAAGTCATGATGCGCGGCACTTTCGCGAACATCCGCATCAAGAACCACATGCTGAAGGGCGCCGACGGCAACATTCCGGAGGGCGGCCTCACCAAGCACTGGCCGGACGGCGAGCAGATGTCGATCTACGACGCCGCGATGAAGTATCAGGCCGAACAGGTGCCGCTCGTGGTGTTCGCCGGCGCCGAATACGGCAACGGCTCGTCGCGCGACTGGGCTGCGAAGGGCACGCGCCTGCTCGGCGTGCGTGCGGTGATTACGCAGAGCTTCGAGCGCATCCACCGCTCCAACCTCGTCGGCATGGGTGTGCTGCCGCTGACATTCGAAGACGGCGAGTCCTGGCAGTCGATTGGCCTTAAGGGCGATGAGAAGGTCACGATTCGCGGGCTGCAGGGCGATCTGAAGCCGCGCCAAAAGTTAACGGCGGAGGTCGTGTCCTCGGACGGTTCACTGAAGCGTGTCTCGTTGCTTTGCCGCATCGATACGCTCGATGAGCTCGAATACTACCGAAACGGCGGTATTCTCCACTACGTGCTGCGCAATCTGGCTGCATAACGCGGGCGAGTGGTCCGATTCTAACATTCGCCTCCCGTTTTGGCAGGTCGCCTCGCGAATGTTAGAATCGAAGGACCACTCGCAATTATTGGCTTCGAGTGGAGTTCAGGATTTGACATTCGCGATGCAAACTTGCGGCCGGGTGGGCAGCAAATGTCAAATCCGCTCCACTAAAAACGCATCCGTGAACGGGCTCACCGCGAAGTGAGTAGCGAAACACCCGGGGGGCGGCCTATCAAGGGGCCGCCTTCTTGCTGATAGGGACAGACGGGATGTCTGATTCGCCAGAATCGAAAACGACGACAGTCGGCGCGTTCGCGTCGCGCCTGTCGCGTACGCTTGGCATCTGCGCGATCGTCACCGTGATCACGCCGGCATATGCCGATGATCCGCGCGCGGTGGTCGAGCTGTTCACATCGCAGGGCTGCTCATCGTGCCCGCCGGCAGACAAGGTTCTCGGTGAACTTGCGCAGGACAAGTCCGTCATCGCGCTCAGTCTGCCGATCGATTACTGGGATTATCTCGGCTGGAAGGACACGCTGGCGGATTCGCGTTTCAGCGCGCGACAGAAGGCCTATTCGCATATGCGCGGCAACCGCGGCGTCTACACGCCGCAAGTCATCGTCAACGGCACGACCGATGTTCTCGGCAGCGACCGCATCGCGATCGAGAACGCCGCGAAGGGCACCCAGAAGAACGACGGTGTGATGTCGGTGCCGATTACGATGACGACATCGGGCAGCCAGATCAATGTGTCAGTGGCGGAAGCCGGCGGCAGGAGCGGTGAAATCTGGATCTGCGCGGTGTCGAAGCAGGTTCCGATCACCATCTCGCGCGGCGAGAATCGCGGGCAGCAGATCACGTATCACAACGTGGTGCGCAATGTGCTGAAGGTCGGTGACTGGAATGGCAAGGCCGGCAGTTGGACCGTGCCGCTTGAAAACATCACGCGTGAAGGTGTCGATGCGGTGGCGGTCTATATTCAGGACGGCAATCGCGACAAGCCCGGTCCGATGCTGGGTGCAGCCTTTACCTCGCTGAACTGAATTCCCCAAACTTGAATCAAGGTAACGCCGCTGCAAGGTGGGCGATACGCGATTGCGTATCTGCCGCCTGCGCGAACCTTGCTGATTCAAGCAAAACCCGCCCCAAACAAAAAGGCCAGCTCGCGCTGGCCCGAAGGATGGGGATCTAATTTACTGCGAAGAATTAGACCCGATCCTGACGACCCCGGGGGGCTGGGGGCTGAGGAATCCGGTGCCGAAAGGACCGGGTCAACGCAGTTTCATCTTGGTCGCAGCCCAGCACGGCGGGGGATTGACCGAAATCGGGCGGCATTATGATTTACCTGACTTCCACGTGATGCTCTGCGCTTCGATGGGACGGCGTAAGTTCCTGAAATCATGCTTGCAGGCGTCGCCGGACGGGGCGATCATGTTCGGTATGTGACAGGAGGCGCCGATGAGTTCAGTGTCGGGCGATATCGATCCAAGCGAGAGCCGGGGGCTGGAGCGCAGCACCGGGTCGCTCCCGCCCCAAAGCGTTACGTTCAACCGTGTCGAACTCAATCGCATTCTCAACCTGTACGGGCGCATGGTCGCCGACGGCGAGTGGCGCGATTACGCCATCGATTTTCTGAAAGACCGCGCGGTGTTTTCGATCTTCCGCCGCGCCTCGGAAGTCCCGATCTACCGGATCGAGAAAGATCCGCGTCTTACCCGCAAGCAGGGTGCCTACAGCGTGATTGCCGCCAGCGGACAGATCCTGCGTCGCGGCCATGACCTTGAGCGCGTGCTGCTGGTGATCGACCGCAAGCTCGCGCTGGTTTAGGGCGCGGATCGCACTCGACAGGCGGCAAGTTTGTTCAGCCCTTGGGGAGCGTCGTGCCGCCATCGCCAAGTGGGCGCTGCATCAGCACCGTGTCGAGCCAGCGCCCGAATTTGAATCCGACATTTTTCATCGTGCCGGTCATCTCGAAGCCCGCGCGGGTGTGAACGCCCACCGAGGCGGCATTGGCGGAGTCGCCGATCACAGCAATCATCTGGCGAAAGCCGCGCGCTTCGCACTGGACAACCAATTCGGTCAGCAGCGCCAGACCGATGCCCTGCCGGTGGTTGGCGGGCGCCAGATACACCGAGTTCTCCACCGTGAAGCGATACGCCGGGCGCGCGCGATAGAGCGCTGCATAGGCGTAGCCGGCGATGCTGCCGTCGCAAATTGCCACGAGATAAGGGAAGCCGCCGCGGGACAATTCATCGAAGCGCCGCGTCATTTCCGCGGTGTCCGGCGGTGTCAGTTCGAAGGTTGCGGTGCCGTGCTTGACGGCCTCGGCATAGATGTCGGTGATGGCGGGAACATCCGCGCGCGTTGCGGAACGGATCATGGGGTCTGGCATAAGGGTGCAGTCTAGATTACCGCCCGCAAAACAAAAGCCCCGGCTTTTGGCCGGGGCTTTCGAGAGTTCACCGATCAGCCACGATCAGTCTCAGTCTCGTTGTCCAAGCAGCTGCAGCAGCAGCGTGAACAGGTTGATGAAGTTCAGGTAGAGCGAGAGTGCGCCGGTAATCGCCGCACGCTCTGCCACGTCGCCACCCTGGCTGGCGTAGCCGTAGATGTAATCGTTCTTCAGACGCTGGGTATCCCAGGCGGTGAGGCCAGCGAACACCAGAACGCCGATCACCGAGACGATGAACTGCAGCATCGTGCTAGCAATGAACAGGTTCACCAGGCTCGCGAGGATGATGCCGAACAGGCCCATCATCAGGAACGATCCCATCCCGGTCAGGTCACGCTTGGTGGTGTAGCCGTAAAGGCTCAGCGCACCGAACGAGGCAGCCGTGATGAAGAACACTCGCACGATGGAGGTGTGGGTGTAGACTAGGAAGATCGACGACAGCGAGATGCCCATCAGCGCCGCGAAAACCCAGAACAGCAACTGGGCGGTCGCCGGCTTCAGGCGATTGATGCCGAACGAGATGGCGAACACCATCACCAGCGGCGCGAGGATGAAGACCCACTTCAGCGGGCTTACGAACATCGCGACGCCGAACGACGTCAGGTACTGCTTGCCGATCCGCCCTGCGGCGGCGGAGGCGTCAGGCGTTACAGCGCCCATGTAGACGCCAAGCGCCGCAAGGCCGGTGATGGCCAGGCCGATCGCCATGTAGTTGTAGACCTTGAGCATGTACGAGCGCAGACCGGCATCGACGGTCGCGGCGTCCGCACGCCCGGCGGCCCGGCCGAAAGGAGACGTATAGTTGCGGTCCAAGTCCGACATAGTCGAAACCCCGTGGTTGACTGGCGAAAGCGAAGGGTCTGCGCCGCCAGCTATAAGCTTTTCCCAAAAACCGACTGTGGAGCCATCTCGGGACGGCATCAAGTCAGATTCTGAACCCGCTCGGTATGTGGGAAACTAACACACTCGACGCAAGCATGGGCGCGCGGCTGTTTGTCGCAAAACCCGTCATTTGCTGCTACAAATTGTCATAAGTTACGGAGCACGTTAGCCGGTTTTTGGTTAAGTGCGAGTAATGTTCCGGCCAGCCCCAGCCCGACCGTCACGGTGAGCGCGGCCAGGACCACGAGGGCGGCGCTGCCGGCCTGCCAGACGAAGCCCAGCGTCATGAGCCGGGTCACGATCTGCCAAGCGGCAATTGATCCAGCCGCCACCCCGAACACGGCCGTGGCCAACCCGATTAGCAGATACTCCAGCGCATAGGCGCCGAGCAGCCGCGCCCGGGTCGCGCCGAGGGTTTTGAGAATCACCGCATCATAGACCCGGTGCCGATGCCCCGCAGCCAGCGCGCCGCCCAGCACCAGAATGGCCGAGATCAGGGTCACCGAACTGGCGCCCCGGATCGCCAGCACGAGGTTGGTCACGACCTTTCCGATCGAATCGAGCGCCTCGCGCACCCGTACGCTGGTCACCATCGGGAAGGCGGCGGCGACGTCCTTGATGAGCTTGGCGTCGCTTGCAGCATTCGAAGAACCGGCTTCGGTGAGTGTCGCGATATCGGTATGAGGGGCGCCGGCGAAGGCCTTCGGCGAGTATACCAGGACGAAATTGATGCCGAGGCTCTGCCAATCCACCGTGCGCAGATTGCTGATCTTCGCGGTGATGTCGCGGCCCAGCACGTTTACGGTGATGTCGTCGCCGACCTTCACGCCGAGACCGTCGGCGATTTTCTTCTCCAGTGACACCAGCGGGGGCCCGCTGTAGCCGGCGTCCCACCAGGTGCCGTCGACGACTGTCGAACCGCGCGGAACTTCGCCGGTATAGGTCAGGCCGCGGTCGCTCTGCAGCACCCACGCGGAATCCGTCGAAGGCTTGAGGTCTTCGGCCCGGATGCCCTTCGCGGCGACGATGCGTCCGCGCAGCATGGGCACGGTTTCCACGTTGGCTGCCGGAGCGGCCTGCTTCAGGAATTCGCTGAATCGCGGAGCCTCGGCCGCCGGGATATCGATGAAATAGAACGACGGCGCGTGCTCGGGCAGCGCGGCCATGAACTGTCGCCGCAGGTTGCCGTCGATCTGCGTGATGGTCACCAGCACCGCGAGACCGAGGCCAAGCGACATCACGACCGACGGTGTCAGCGCGCCGGGCCGGTGGATGTTGGCGATAGCCAATCGCAGCATGGTGAAACGCGCGCGGGGCAGGCTTCTTGCCAGGGCCATCAGCATCGAGGCGACACCGCGCAGCACGGCGAACACGCCGACCGACGAGGCCACGAACACGGCGGCCACGCGTTTGTCATAGGCGAGTCCGACTGCGACCGCGACCAGCAGTGCGATCACCGACGCCATCAGGACGAGATAGCGGCGGCGCGGCCAGTGGAATTCGGACGTCACGCCTTCACGGAACAAGGCCGCCACGGGCACGTCGTGGACGCGGCCAAGCGGCCACAGTCCGAACGCCAGCGCTGTCAGCAGACCGTAGACGAACGACAGTGCCAGTTCGCCGGCGTGGAATGTCGCCTCGACGGGAAGCGGCAGGACTTTTCCGAACAGGCCGACAATGATGAAGGGCAATGCCGCGCCAATCGCGAGGCCGATCAATGATCCGAGAATCGCCAGCGCCATGACCTGTGTGAGGTAAATCGTGAACACCTCGCGGCCGGTTGCGCCGAGCGCCTTGAAGGTCGCGATCACGTCGCGGCGCTCATCAAGATGGCTCTTGATCGCATTGGCAACGCCGACACCGCCGACCAGCAGCGCCGCAAGCCCGACCAGCGAGAGAAATTGCGTGAAGCGCGTAATGTTGCGTTCGAGTTGTGGCGACGCGTTCCCGCGGGTGCGGACTTCCCATCCGGCTTCAGGGAGCGCCTGCTGTGCGGCTTCGATAACGGACTGCGTGGCGCGTTCATCTCCTGAGGCGGCGTCCGGTAACTGCAGGCGATAGATCCAGCGCACCAGTGTGCCGGGCTGCAGCAAGCCGGTCGCGCGCAGCGCAGCTTCGCTGACCAGCAAGCGTGGTCCGAGACCGACGCCGCCCGCAAGCTTGTCAGGCTCGGCTTCGACGGTGCTGCGGATCTCGAATGTCGCATTGCCCACAGTCACGCGATCTCCGGCTTTGAGGCCGAGACGCGCCAGCAACACCGCGTCGGCACCCGCGCCGAACGCGCCATCGCGCTGGATCAATAAATCCGGGACTGGCATTTTTGGCTCAAGCGACACTGCGCCGAGCATCGGATAATTGCCGTCGACGGCTTTCAGATCGACCAGCGCGAACTCTCCGCTAGGAGAGCGCGCCATGCCGCGCATGATCGCGGTAGCCGAGACCTTGCCATGAGCATCGAGAAAGCCGCGCTCCTCTTTTGAGGCTTCCCGCTGGATCAGTGCGAAGGACGCATCACCGCCAAGCAGCGTGCGCCCCTGATGGTCAAGTCCTGCGCTGAGGCTTCCGGCCACCGAGCCGACGCCAGCGATCGCCATGACGCCGAGTGCGATACAGGCGATGAAGACATAAAAGCCACGCAGACCGCCGCGCAACTCGCGCAATGCAAAGCGGATCGCAAGCGACAGTGTGCTGCCGCGCGGTGCAGTATCCGCGATCGTGCTCATCGGGATGCCGTCTCAACCCAGTGCCGGTCGGTCGCTGGTCCGTCGATCCGGCCCGACCGCAACCGCACCACTCGATCGCAGCGCTGCGCCAGCGCGGCATCGTGAGTAACCAGCACGAGAGTCATGCCGCGCTCAAGGTGCTTGGCGAACAGCAGATCGACGATCTGCTTGCCGGTGGTCTCGTCGAGATTTCCGGTCGGTTCGTCGGCCACGAGAATGGCGGGATCGGGCGCCATCGCGCGCGCCAGTGCGACGCGCTGCTGTTCGCCGCCCGAGAGCTGCGACGGATAGTGATGCAGCCGTTCGCCGAGTCCGACGCCGGCAAGTTCTTGCGCGGCGCGCGCGGTCGCATCGGTGCGTCCCGCCAGTTCTAGCGGAACCGCGACGTTCTCAAGTGCTGTCATGGTCGGGATCAGATGAAACGACTGGAACACGATACCGACATGGCGGCCACGGAACCGCGCGAGGGCGTCCTCATCGAGGGCATTGAACGCGGCGCCGTTGACCACCACCTCTCCGCTGTCAGGACGTTCAAGCCCCGCCATCACCATCAACAGTGTGGATTTGCCCGACCCTGACGGACCGATCAGGCCGACGGCTTCACCGGGCGCGACGCGCAGGCTGACATCCTTGAGGATGTGAACGCGTGCTGCTCCGCTGCCCAGCGAAAGATTGACGTTCGAAATGGAAATGGTGTCCGGTTCGAGGCCGGCGCGCGACGAGGGTGCAATGAGACTGTCCATGGATCTTTCATATGGGGGTTTCGGCCGCGCGGTCGAGAGGCTCTTGAGGGCGTTCATCGTCGCAGCAGCGGGGGCAATGATGGCGATGTCAGGGCCGGCCTTGGCTCAAACACCCGATGTCAAAGAAGTGAAGCCGATCAAACTCGCGGTTCTGGGCGATTCTCTGACTGCAGGTTACGGCTTGCCGGTCTCGGCGGCGTTTCCGGTGCGGTTGCAGAAGGCCCTGAGCGACAAGGGGATCGCGACCGATATTCATAACGCGGGCGTCTCCGGCGATACCACGACTGGCGGTCTGGCGCGGCTCGACTGGTCGATCCCGCCCGGCACCGAAGCCGTCATCGTCGAACTCGGTGCCAACGATGCGCTGCGTGGAGTCGATCCGAAGGTCGCGCGCGGCGCGCTCGACGAAATTCTCAACAAGCTGAAAGCACGCAACATCGCTATTTTATTGTGCGGGATGTATGCGCCGCCGAACTACGGATCGGACTACACGGCGAAATTCAACAGCATTTATCCCGACCTCGCCAAAAGCCATAAAGTTCCGCTTTATCCGTTCTTTCTTGATGGCGTGGCCACCGAGGCGAAGTTGACCCAACCGGACGGACTGCATCCGACGGCTGCAGGAGTCGATGTCGTGGTCGAGCGGATTCTGCCCACGGTAGAGGCGTTTCTGAAGGATCGTGCGTTGCAGTTAAGCAAGCCCTGAGGGGATTTGGCGCCGGTCGTAAGATGGCCGCTTCGCACTGTCATCGTGCTGCGGTAAAAAAGACCTCAGGTGATTCGTGATCCTCTTTTGCATCGAGGAGATTCGTGATGCCGCGCTTGTTTACCGGGCTGGAAATTCCCCCGGACATCGGCCAGACGCTCTCGAACTTGCGCGGGGGCCTGCCGGGCGCCCGCTGGATCGACCCCGAAAATTATCACGTCACATTGCGCTTCATCGGCGATATCGACGGCCCGGCAGCCAACGAGATCGCCTCGACACTGGAGCGGATCAATCGCAAACCGTTTGAAGTCGCCCTGCAGGGTCTGTCCAGCTTCGGCGGCAAGAAACCGCGCGCTGTCGTGGCATCGGTTGTACCAAGCCGCCCGCTAATGGAATTGCAGGCGGAGCTTGAGCGCCTGATGCAGCGGTTTGGTTTCGACCCCGAGGGCCGCAAATTCATCCCCCACGTGACGCTGGCGCGGCTGCGGGATGCATCAAATCGGGATGTGGCGGACTATCTGTCGGTGCGGGGCTATTTCCCGACCCGCAGCTTCATGGCTTCCCGGTTCGTGCTGTTCTCGTCACGCGCTTCGGTCGGCGGCGGACCTTATGTGGTTGAAGACGCCTATGCGCTGAGCGCATAGAGAGTCGTCCGTCACCTTTGTAGTCTTGCAATTTCCGCGTCGTTCTGGCGGGTAGCGAGCCATGAACGCTCCCACTCCCGCCTTCTTCCGTCGGCACTATCAGGCTCTCGTCGCCGCGGGCACCATTGAGGCCGATCCGGCCCAGGCCCGGGCCGTCGAGGCCTTCACGGCGCTGGAGGCGCGGCTGGCAGGATACCGGCCCGGCCGGGGCGGATTGCTGCAACGCCTGTTCGCCGACAAGGACGCGGCGCCGCTGCGCGGCCTCTACATCCATGGCGAGGTCGGTCGCGGCAAGACGATGCTGATGGATCTGTTCTTCAGCGAGAGCGCCGTCGCGCATAAGCGCCGCGCGCACTTCCACGAATTCATGGCTGACGTTCACGAGCGGATTCACGGCTTTAGGCAGAAGATTGCCCGCCAGGAAATCGCCGACACCGATCCCGTGCGACTGACGGCGGCGTCGATCTTCGAGGAAGCGTGGCTGTTGTGCTTCGACGAATTCCACGTCACCGACATCGCCGACGCGATGATCCTCGGGCGCCTGTTTGGCAGGCTGTTCGAACTGGGAACGGTGGTCGTTGCAACCTCGAATGTCGCGCCTGACGATCTCTACAAGGGTGGCCTCAATCGCGCGCTGTTCCTGCCATTTATCGTGCAGCTCAAGGAGCGGATGGAGGTGCTGCGGCTGGACGCGCGCACCGACTTCCGGATGGAAAAACTCGCAGGCATCAAGATGTGGCTGGTCCCGGCCGATGCGTCGGCGGATGCCGCGCTCGACAAAGCCTGGACCAAGCTCACCGGCGGCGCCACTGACCGCCCGCGCGACATCACGGTCAAGGGACGCGCACTTCACGTTCCGCATTCGGCGCATGGCGTCGCGCGCTTTTCGTTTGCGGATTTGTGCGAGAAGCCGCTCGGCGCGTCAGACTATTTGCGGCTCGCGCATGATTACCACACGCTGATCATCGACCGGATACCGGCGATGAAATACGAGCACCGCAACTACGCCAAACGTTTCATTACCCTGATCGACGCGCTTTACGACAATGCGGTGAAGCTGATGGCTTCGGCACAGACCGACCCGCTGTCGCTTTACAGCGCGACCGAAGGGGTTGAGGCCAACGAATTCAAGCGTACCTCTTCGCGGCTGATCGAGATGGGCTCGGAATCCTATCTGGCGCTACCCCACGGCCGCAGCGACTCGTCCGCGAGTGGTTCGACCACAGGTCTGGTCGAGACCTGACCGAGTTCGCTTTATGTTTCGTGTCCGGACCCCGCGAAAGCCCGATATGAAAACATCCAGCGGTGCCGCTGCGGCAGGCACTGCCGCTCCATTGAGCGAACGGCGACTTGAACGCTTGCCGCGAAAGGTCTAACCAGCCGTCCAGAGTTTTCCCATCCTCTCCCGTCGACATCAAAGGACAGATTTCCCATGGCGCGTGACAAGATTGCTTTGATTGGTTCAGGTCAGATTGGCGGCACGCTGGCGCACCTGGTCGGACTGAAAGAGTTGGGCGACGTGGTGATGTTCGACATCGCCGAAGGCATCCCTCAGGGCAAATCGCTCGACATCGCGCAGTCTTCGCCGGTTGACGGTTTCGACGCCAAGTTCACCGGCGCCAATTCCTACGAGGCGATCGAAGGCGCCAGCGTCGTGATCGTCACCGCCGGCGTGCCGCGCAAGCCGGGCATGAGCCGCGACGATCTGCTGAGCATCAATCTCAAGGTCATGGAGCAGGTCGGTGCGGGCATCAAGAAGTACGCGCCCGACGCGTTCGTGATCTGTATCACCAACCCGCTCGACGCGATGGTCTGGGCGTTGCAGAAGGCCTGCGGCCTGCCGCAGAAGAAGGTCGTCGGCATGGCCGGCGTGCTGGATTCGGCGCGCTTCCGTTATTTCCTCGCCGACGAGTTCAACGTCTCGGTGGAAGACGTCACCGCCTTCGTGCTCGGCGGGCACGGTGACACGATGGTGCCGCTGACCAAGTACTCCACCGTCGCCGGCATTCCGCTGCCTGATCTTGTGAAGATGGGCTGGACCTCGCAGGCTCGCATCGACGAGATTGTTGACCGCACCCGCAACGGCGGTGCCGAGATCGTTAACCTGCTCAAGACCGGCTCGGCTTTCTACGCGCCGGCGGCGTCCGCCATCGCGATGGCAGAGAGCTATCTGCGCGACAAGAAGCGCGTGCTGCCTTGCGCGGCCTATCTCAACGGCGAGTACGGCGTAAAGGACATGTATGTCGGCGTGCCGGTCGTCATCGGATCGAAGGGTGTCGAGCGGATTGTCGAGATCGAACTGGCCGGCAAGGATCGCGAAGGCTTCGACAAGTCGGTCGGCGCGGTGCAGGGCCTGGTCGACGCGTGCAAGAAGATCGCGCCGGACTTGCTCGGCAAGTAACGCCGCGACACCGTTATCTTCGCATGGGATTCGGGACTTTCGGTTTCCGGATCCCATGCTGAAATTTTCCTCCTTCGTTCTCTTCTCCGATCTCTGGGGCAATCCATGAATATCCACGAATATCAGGCCAAGGCGGTACTGAAGGAATTCGGCGTGCCGATTTCGCGCGGCGTGCCGATTCTCAAGGCATCCGACGCGGAAGCTGCCGCGAAAGAACTTGGCGGCCCGTTGTGGGTGGTGAAGAGCCAGATTCATGCCGGCGGACGCGGCAAGGGCAAGTTCAAGGAAGCCTCGGCCGGCGACAAGGGCGGTGTGCGTCTCGCCAAGTCGATCGATGAGGTGAAAGAATTCGCCAAGCAGATGCTCGGCGCAACGCTGGTGACGATCCAGACCGGCGCAGCCGGCAAGCAGGTCAATCGCCTCTATCTCGAAGACGGCTCCGATATCGAAAAAGAATTCTATCTCTCGCTGCTGGTCGATCGCGAAACGTCGTGGGTTTCCTTCGTGGTCTCCACCGAAGGCGGCATGGACATCGAGAAGGTTGCGCACGATACGCCCGAGAAGATCGTGACGTTCTCGGTCGACCCGGCCACCGGCATCATGGCTCATCACGGCCGTACCGTTGCGCAGGCGCTCGGCCTCAAGGGCAATCTCGCCAAGCAGGCGGAAAAGCTTGTGGCGCAGCTCTATACCGCGTTCCTCGCCAAGGACATGGAGATGCTGGAGATCAATCCGCTGATCATCTCCAAGCAGGGCGAGTTGAAGTGCCTCGACGCCAAGATGTCGTTCGATTCCAACTCGCTTTACCGCCATCCCGAAATCGTCGCGCTGCGCGATACCACGGAAGAAGACGCCAAGGAAATCGAAGCGTCCAAGTATGACCTCGCCTATATCGCACTCGACGGCACCATTGGCTGCATGGTGAACGGCGCCGGCCTGGCGATGGCCACGCTCGACATCATCAAGCTGTACGGCGAAAGCCCGGCCAACTTCCTCGATGTCGGCGGCGGCGCATCGGAAGAAAAAGTCACGGCGGCCTTCAAGATCATCACGGCCGACCCGAACGTGAAGGGCATTCTCGTCAACATCTTCGGCGGCATCATGAAGTGCGACGTCATCGCGCGCGGCGTCATCGCCGCGGTGAAGGCGGTCGGCCTCCAGGTGCCTCTCGTGGTGCGTCTCGAAGGCACCAATGTCGAAGAGGGCAAGAAGATCATCAACGAATCCGGCCTTAACGTGTTGTCGGCGAACGATCTCGACGACGCTGCGCAGAAGATCGTCAACGCCGTGAAGGGAAAGTAAGCCGATGTCCGTCCTGATCGACAAGAACACCAAGGTCATCTGCCAGGGCTTTACCGGCAAAAACGGCACCTTCCATTCCGAGGGCGCGATCGCTTACGGCACCAAGATGGTGGGCGGCACTTCGCCGGGCAAAGGCGGCACCACCCATCTCGGCCTGCCGGTGTTCGACACCGTCTCCGAGGCGCGCGAGAAGACCGGCGCCGACGCGTCGGTGATTTATGTTCCGCCGCCGGGCGCGGCAGACGCGATCTGCGAAGCGATCGATGCGGAAGTGCCACTGATCATCTGCATCACCGAAGGCATTCCGGTACTCGATATGGTGCGCGTGAAGCGCTCGCTGTCCGGCTCCAAGTCGCGTCTGATCGGGCCGAACTGCCCGGGCGTCGTGACCGCAGGCGAATCGAAAATCGGCATCATGCCGGCCAATATCTTCAAGCCAGGCAATGTCGGCATCGTCTCGCGTTCCGGCACGCTGACCTATGAGGCCGTGTTCCAGACGACTCAGGTCGGTCTTGGCCAGACTTCAGCGGTCGGCATTGGCGGCGACCCGGTCAAGGGCACCGAATTCATCGACGTGCTCGAACTGTTCCTGGCGGATGAGAAAACCAAATCGATCATCATGATCGGCGAAATCGGCGGATCGGCCGAGGAAGACGCGGCGCAGTTCCTGAAGGACGAAGCCAAGCGCGGTCGCAAGAAGCCGATGGTCGGATTTATCGCTGGTCGTACCGCGCCTCCGGGCCGCCGCATGGGTCATGCCGGCGCAATCGTGTCCGGCGGCAAGGGCGACGCCGAATCGAAGATTGCGGCGATGGAAGCGGCCGGGATCACGGTCTCCCCGTCGCCTGCACGGCTTGGAACGACGCTTCTCGAAAGATTGAAAGCTTAGTTCAGTCCTTGGTTCTTTTCAGCGCGAAGTTTTGCCCTAAATAGGGTAAAAGGTGCGGCCCAAACACGATGCCGATACCAAATCGGGCGATTTTCTCCCGATTTTTCCGCGCGATGCAATCAATCAGGACGTAACCATGTCTCGCCAGGACGCGAACGCCAACTTCGCCCTCACTTCCTTCCTCGACGGCGCCAACGCCACCTACATCGACCAGCTGTACGCTCGCTATGAGAACGACCCGTCATCGGTCGATCCGGACTGGGTTGATTTCTTCAAGACCCTGAAGGATCAGCCGGCGGACGTCGCGAAGAACGCGCAAGGCCCGTCCTGGGAAAAGGCCAACTGGCCGGCCACGCCAAATGACGATCTGACCTCCGCGCTCGACGGCAACTGGGCCCAGGTCGAAAAGGCCGTCGGGGGCAAGATCGCAGCCAAGGCGCAGGCCGCCGGCAGCAACCTCACCTCGGCGGACATACAGCAGGCCACGCGCGATTCGGTGCGCGCGCTGATGCTGATTCGCGCCTACCGCATGCGCGGTCACTTCCACGCCAATCTCGATCCGCTCGGCATCGAGGGCCAGAAGGATCACGAAGAACTCGATCCGCGCTCTTACGGCTTCACCGATGCCGATTTCGACCGCAAGATTTTTCTCGATCATGTGCTGGGTCTTGAGACCGGAACGCTGCGCGAGATCGTCGCGATCTGCCAGCGCACCTACTGCCAGACGCTCGGCGTCGAATTCATGCACATCTCCAATCCGGCGCAGAAGAGCTGGATTCAGGAGCGCATTGAAGGTCCTGACAAGGAAATCAGCTTCACCCGCGAAGGCCGCCGCGCCATCTTGATGAAGCTCGTGGAAGCCGAAGGCTTCGAGAAGTTCTGCGATATCAAATTCACCGGCACCAAGCGTTTCGGTCTCGATGGCGCTGAATCGCTGATCCCCGCGCTCGAACAGATCATCAAGCGCGGCGGCAATCTCGGCGTGCAGGATATCGTGCTCGGCATGCCGCATCGCGGACGCCTCAACGTGCTGACCCAGGTGATGGGCAAGCCTCATCGCGCGCTGTTCCATGAGTTCAAGGGCGGCTCGGCCAATCCCGACGAAGTCGAGGGTTCGGGCGACGTGAAATACCATCTCGGTGCCTCGTCGGATCGCGAGTTCGACGGCAACAAGATCCATCTGTCGCTGACGGCAAACCCGTCGCATCTGGAAATTGTCGATCCGATCGTGCTCGGCAAGGTGCGCGCGAAGCAGGACCAGAACGGCGATCCGCCGGACCAGCGTATTTCGGTGCTGCCGCTGATGATGCACGGCGACGCCGCGTTCGCCGGACAGGGCGTGGTGGCGGAATGTTTCGCGCTGTCGGACCTGAAGGGCTACCGCACCGGCGGTTCGCTGCACTTCATCGTCAACAACCAGATCGGCTTTACGACCTATCCGCGTTACTCGCGCTCGTCGCCGTATCCGTCGGACGTCGCCAAAATGATCGACGCGCCGATTTTCCACGTCAACGGTGACGATCCGGAGGCGGTGGTTTTCGCGGCAAAGGTGGCGATCGAATACCGGCAGAAATTCCACAAGCCGGTCGTCATCGACATGTTCTGCTATCGCCGCCACGGCCACAACGAGGGCGACGAACCGTCATTCACCAACCCGGTGATGTACAAGAAGATCGCGACCCATCCGACCACGCTCGACCTCTATGCCAGACGGCTGATCGCCGACGGGATCATGACTGAGGGCGAAATCGACAAGGCGAAGGCCGACTGGCGCGCGCGACTCGATGCCGAGCTCGAGGCCGGTTCGGGCTACAAGCCGAACAAGGCCGACTGGCTCGACGGCAAGTGGGCCGGATTCAAGTCGGCCGACCTCGGTGAGGATCCGCGCCGCGGCAATACCGGCATCGCCATCGACGGGCTGAAGGATATTGGCCGCAAGATCACCAAAGTGCCGGACGGTTTCCGCATTCACCGCACCGTGCAGCGGTTCCTCGACAGCCGCATGAAGGCGATCGAGAACGGCGAAGGCATCGACTGGGCGACCGGTGAAGCGCTGGCGTTCTGCACGCTGATGAAGGAAGGCCATCACGTTCGCCTGTCCGGACAGGACAGCGAGCGCGGCACCTTCTCGCAGCGGCATTCGGTGCTGTTCGATCAGGAAGATGAAAGCCGCTACACGCCGTTCAATCATATCGGCGACAATCAGGGCCACTACGAAGTCATCAACTCGTTGCTGTCGGAAGAGGCTGTGCTGGGCTTCGAGTACGGCTACTCGCTGGCGGAACCGAAGGCGCTGGCGATCTGGGAAGCGCAATTCGGCGACTTCGCCAACGGCGCGCAGGTTCTGTTCGACCAGTTCATCTCGTCGGGTGAACGCAAGTGGCTGCGCATGTCGGGTCTCGTCTGTCTGCTGCCGCACGGTTACGAAGGGCAGGGACCGGAGCATTCCTCTGCGCGTCTCGAGCGCTTCCTGCAAATGTGCGCCGAAGACAACATGCAGGTCGCCAACCTGACAACGCCTGCGAACTACTTCCATGTGCTGCGCCGTCAGTTGAAGCGCGAAATCCGCAAGCCGCTGATCCTGATGACGCCCAAGTCGCTGCTGCGTCACAAGCGTGCGGTGTCCAAGCTCGAGGAGTTCGGTCCCGACACGTCCTTCCATCGCGTCCTGCTGGACGATGCGGAAACCGGCGGCGAGATCAAGCTTGTTGCGGATTCGAAAATCCGCCGCGTCGTGCTCTGCTCGGGCAAGGTCTATTACGATCTTTACGAGGATCGCGAAAAGCGCGGTGTCGACGACATCTATCTGCTGCGCGTGGAGCAGCTTTATCCGGTACCGCTCAAGACGCTGGTGCAGGTACTCGAGCGCTTCAAGAAGGCCGAAGTCGTCTGGTGCCAGGAAGAACCGCGCAACATGGGCGGCTGGCACTTCATCGAGCCCTATCTCGAGTGGGTCCTCAACCAGGTCGGCTCGGCGCACAAGCGTCCGCGTTATGCGGGGCGTGCTGCTGCTGCTGCGACCGCGACCGGCTTGATGTCGAAGCATCTCCAGCAATTGAAAGCATTGCTCGACGAAGCTCTTGGCTGATCAATGGATGCCCGCAGGTCGCGGGCATTTCCATCCAGTTCTAATTTTGATTGAGGCGCTGACGGCAGAATGTGCCGCTCATGACGCAAGGGGAAAGAAAATGGCTGAAATTCGCGTTCCGACATTGGGCGAGTCCGTCACCGAGGCCACCATCGGCCGCTGGTTCAAGAAGGCCGGCGATGCCGTAGCCGTCGACGAGCCCTTGGTTGAACTCGAAACCGACAAGGTGACTATCGAAGTGCCGGCGCCCTTCGCGGGAACCCTGGGCGAGATCGTCGCCAAGGACGGCGAGACGGTCGCTGTCGGCGCGCTGCTCGGCCAGATCACGGAAGGCGCTGGCGGCGCCAAGCCCGCTGCGGCTCCGGCCAAGGCGGCTGAACCCGCTCCAGCCAAGGCCGCGCCTGCCGCCGCGGCACCAGCGTCCGCGCAAAAATCGCCGCCGGTCGATGCGCCGCAGGCACCGTCGGTCCGCAAGCTCTCCGCCGAATCGGGCGTCGATGCGTCGACCGTTCCCGGCTCCGGCAAGGACGGCCGCGTCACCAAGGGTGACATGCTGGCCGCGATCGAGAAGGCTGCCTCGGCACCGACACCGGTCAGTCAGGCCGCTGTTCAGGTGCGTGCGCCGTCGCCTGCCGATGACGCCGCGCGCGAAGAGCGCGTGAAGATGACGCGGTTGCGCCAGACCATCGCGCGCCGTCTCAAGGACGTGCAGAACACCGCTGCGATGCTGACGACTTTCAATGAAGTCGACATGAGTCACGTGATGGCGCTGCGCGCTCAGTACAAAGATGCGTTCGAAAAGAAGCACGGCGCCAAACTCGGCTTCATGGGCTTTTTCACCAAGGCCTGCGTGCAGGCACTGAAGGATATCCCGGCGGTGAACGCCGAGATCGACGGCACCGACCTGATCTACAAGAACTACTACCACGTCGGCGTCGCTGTCGGCACCGACAAGGGTCTCGTCGTGCCGGTGGTGCGCGACTGCGATCAGAAGTCGATCGCCGACATTGAGAAGAGCATCGCCGATTACGGCAGGCGGGCACGCGACGGCCAGCTGAAGATTGAAGAAATGCAGGGCGGCACGTTCACCATCACCAATGGCGGCATTTACGGCTCGCTGATGTCTACGCCGATCCTCAATGCGCCCCAGTCCGCGATCCTCGGCATGCACAAGATCCAGGAGCGGCCGGTGGTTATCGGCGGCAAGATCGAGGTTCGCCCGATGATGTATCTGGCGGTGTCCTACGATCACCGCGTCATCGACGGCAAGGAGGCGGTCACCTTCCTCGTTCGCATCAAGGAAAGCCTTGAGGATCCGGCACGGCTGGTTCTCGACCTCTGATCGCGAGGCGGGCATGGACAGCGTCGCCATTGTCACCGGAGGCAGCCGCGGCATCGGCCGCGCCACGGCGCTGGCCGCTGCATCGCGCGGCTACAAGGTCGTCGTCGGCTACGCCAGCAACAAGGCGGCGGCCGACGAAGTCGTGGCGAAGATCGAAGGCAGCAACGGCAAGGCCATCGCGGTGAAGTGCGATGTCGGCGTTGAGGCCGACATTCTCGCGCTGTTCAAGCAGGCGGATGCCTTCGGCAAGCTCAGTGCCCTTGTTAACAACGCCGGCGTGGTCGATGCGACCGCGCGCGTCGATGAAATGTCCGCCGCGCGACTCACCCGCATGATGAACGTCAATATCGTCGGCAGCATTTTGTGTGCGCGCGAGGCGGTGAAGCGTATGTCCAGCAAGCATGGCGGCTCCGGCGGCGTCATCGTCAATCTGTCGTCGGTGGCAGCGACGCTGGGATCGCCCGCGCAGTATGTTGATTACGCTGCCTCAAAAGGCGCGATCGATACCTTTACGGTGGGGCTTGCGCGCGAGATCAGCGCCGAAGGCATCCGGGTCAACGGCGTTCGCCCAGGTCTGATCGACACTGAAATTCACGCCAGCGGCGGCGAGCCGGATCGCGCGCACCGGCTGGCGCATTCGGTCCCGATGAAGCGGGTCGGCACCGCGGATGAAATCGCCAACGCCGTCGTCTGGCTGATGTCGGACGAGGCGTCATATGTCACGGGCACGATCGTCGACGTTTCGGGCGGCCGCTAACTTCCATTTCTCTGTGAGTACAGGATAATCCTCATGGCTTCTTACGATCTCATCATCATCGGCACCGGTCCCGGGGGGTATGTCTGCGCGATCCGCGCGGCGCAGCTCGGCATGAAGGTTGCCGTGGTCGAAAAATGGCCGACCTTCGGCGGCACCTGTCTCAACGTGGGCTGTATCCCCTCCAAGGCGCTGCTGCAGGCGTCCGAGCGGTATGAGGAAGTCACCCACATGCTGCCAAAGATGGGTATCGGCGTCGGCAAGCCGAAACTCGATCTGCCGACCATGATGAAGTTCAAGACCGATGGCGTCGATGGCAACGTCAAGGGCGTCGGCTTTCTGTTCAAGAAAAACAAGATCGAGCCTTACGAAGGCACCGGCCGCATCCTCGCGGGCGGCAAGGTCGAGGTGAAGGGCAACGACGGAAAGACGCAGGTTCTCGAAACCAAGAACATCGTGATCGCCACCGGCTCGGACGTGACCAAGCTCAAGGGCGTCGAAATCGACGAGAAGCGCATTGTCTCGTCCACTGGCGCGCTGACGCTCGACAAGGTGCCCGAGAAGATGCTGGTGATTGGTGCGGGCGTGATCGGCCTCGAGCTCGGCTCGGTGTGGCGCCGTCTCGGCGCGCAGGTCACGGTCGTCGAATTCCTCGACCGGATTTTGCCCGGCATGGACGGCGAGGTCGCGAAGTCGTTCCAGCGCATTCAGGAAAAGCAGGGCGTTGAATTCAAGCTTGGCGCGAAGGTCACGGGTGTCGATACGTCCGGCAAGAAGCTGAAGGCCAGCATTGAACCGGCTGCAGGCGGTGCGGCTGAAACCATCGAAGCGGACGTGGTGCTGGTGGCGATCGGACGCGTTCCTTACACCGAAGGGCTTGGCCTCAAGGAAGCTGGGGTCGAACTCGATCCGCGCGGCCGTGTGCAGACCGACGGACACTTCCAGACCAATGTGAAGGGCATCTATGCCATCGGCGACGTGATCGACGGGCCGATGCTGGCGCACAAGGCGGAAGACGAGGGCATCGCTGTCGCCGAGATCCTCGCTGGCCAGGCCGGTCACACCAACTACGATGTCATCCCCGGCGTGGTTTACACGTTCCCCGAAGTCGCTTCCGTCGGCAAGACCGAGGAAGAGTTGAAGCAGGCGGGTGTGGCTTACACGTCAGGCAAGTTTCCGTTCACCGCGAACGCGCGCACCAAGGTCAATCAGACCACCGATGGTTTCGTGAAAATCCTTGCCGATGCGAAGACCGACCGCGTGCTTGGTGTTCACATCATCGGCGCGGAAGCCGGCGAAATGATCCATGAGGCCGCGGTGCTGATGGAATTCGGCGGTTCCGCCGAAGATCTTGCGCGGACATGCCATGCGCACCCGACCCGCTCGGAAGCGGTCAAGGAAGCCGCGCTTGCGGTCGGCAAGCGAGCTATCCATATGTGAACGTGGCCCGGCGCTCGGCCGGCCACGATGGATGGCTTGGCCATGCGCCGGTTGCTTCGACCGCTTTGGGTTCTGCTCGCGCTGATCTTTCTGCTCGAAGCGTGGCTGTGGGACCGCGTCGAGCCGATCATTGCGCGCATCGTCGCCCTGATCCCGCTACCCCGGCTCAAGGCGTGGTTTGCTGACCGTGTCGAGCACCTGTCGCCGGGTCTGACGCTGATTGTGTTCGCGGTGCCAGTCGTCGTTCTGTTTCCGCTCAACCTGATCGTGGCGGGGCTCCTGGCGCACAAGTATTTCGTGGGCGCCACGGCCTTGATTGTTCTTCACAAGGTTCTTGGCGTCGGCATCGTCGCGTTCGTGTTCGACGTGACGCGCGACAAGCTGCTGCAGATGGACTGGTTCCGAAGGCTCTATGAATTCGTTCTTGACCTTCGCGCGCGCGCCATGGCGCTTGTCGCGCCGTTCAAGCTCGCCATCCAGCACTGGATCAAGCGCTTTCGCCGCCGGGGATCGCCCGGATTCATCCAGCGCTTGCGCCGGCGGATGCAGGCGTCGCGCTAGGCGACGCCGCAACCCCTACATCAGATGCACGGCGTGCGGGGCGAACAGCCCGATCGCGGTGAACGCCAGTCCTGTCAGCGCCAGCGCTCCCGCTACCCACGCCAACGCCAACATGCCGGTGATGATGGTCGCCGAGGCGAGCACGATGCCGATCTGGAAAGCGGCGGAAGCCACTTCGTAGTGGTGGTAGCGCGCCATGGCGAGATCGCGCGCCTCCTCGGCCTTCTTGGCGCGCGCCGCCAGTTGCTCGGAGCCTTCGCCGGTCTCGGGTTCGGAGCGATAGCGGGCCGCAGCCTTGTTCCAGTCATCGATCTGCTTGGCCAGCGCCGCCTTCTGCGCGTCGTCACCCGACAGGCCAAGGCTGAGCTTCGCATGCTCGGCCACCGCCTGCACCGTGGTGCGCCGGATGCTCTTGGCCTGGAAGAAGGCCCACAGGTTCGAGGCCTCGACGTTCTTGCTGATAGATTCAGTCTGGGCGCCCTTGCCGAGTGTCTCGGAGAACGCAAGAAACAGCGCGATCACCGCGATCAGCAATGCGATCTTCTTGTTGGAGCCGGATGCATGTTCAGCATGCTCGGCGTGCTCCATGCTTTCATGTGCGCCCATATTCAGTATCCCTCCCGGTCAAAATCGGATGTCACGATTGACCAAACTGCGGTTCGCGCGCAAGAACCAAAGCTAACGCAAAAGCCGCCTTTAAGAGATTTTTATACAGAGCCTTTCAGGCTACCAACATGACAACCGCCGATTTTGTTGCCGCCTGCTTCTGGCCAATCGCGATCGCCTTCACCTTCCTGCTGAGGAAGGTACGGGAGCCGGATTTGCGTCGGTGGCTGGGGCGCTGTGCCTTAGGCGTTGGGCTTCTCTATCTGGCGCTGTGGTTCTTCTTCAGGCGGGAATCGCTGGTTGCAATCGTCGACCAGTTCATTCTCATGGCGGTTGTTGGCGTGGCGCTTATTTGGTTCGGGGCGAAGAGCAAGCTTTTATCGTCTGATTCAAGGCCAAGACTGAAGCGCTACGGTTTTGTTGCTGCCGGGGTCGTCCTGATATTGTTTTCAGGTACGATCCTTTTCCTGGATTTTGCCAGACCGCGCCTCGTGCTGGAGGGCCGGGTGCAGAATGTTCGCACGCAAGGCGCAAAAGGTGCGGAGTATGTCGCGGGCATTGCTGGACGGACGGTCAAGGCGACAACGCCGGTCTATGAACGGCTGAAGCTATTGCCCTATGTCCGTGTGGAAGTTGGCCGGGGCTCTGATTACATTTTCAAGATCGAGTACGTTGCGAACTGAGCGTTCGCGGCGGCTAACGGTTCACGCCCTCGGATGGGCCGTCTTGTAAACGTCGAGCAGCCGGTCGGCATCGACGCCGGTATAAATCTGCGTGGTCGAGAGAGAGGAGTGACCGAGCAATTCCTGGATGGCGCGAAGGTCGCCGCCGCGCGTCAGCAAGTGCGTGGCGAACGAATGGCGCAGCGCGTGCGGCGTCGCACTGTCCGGCAGGCCGAGTGCGCCGCGCAGCCGCTCCATCGTCAACTGGATGATGCGCGGCGAGAGCGGGCCACCGCGTGCGCCGACGAAGATCGGGCCGTCTGGCGCGATGGTGTGCGGACACATCGCGACATAGTCTTGCACCAAAGCCAGCACGTTCTGCAGCACCGGCACCATCCGTGTCTTGTTGCCCTTTCCGGTCACGACGATCACGTCGCCCTTGCTGGGCAGCGGCACGTCGCGCTGCTTGAGGCCGAGCGCTTCGGAGATGCGCAGCCCTGATCCGTAGAGCAATGCCATCACGGCAGCGTCGCGCGCCCAGATCCATGGTTCGCGGTTTTCGCCGGCGCGGATGTCCGCATTGGCCATTTGCCGTGCGGAGGTCATTTGAATTGGTTTTGGCAGGCTCCTTCCGATCTTGGGGGCGCGGATCGCGGATAATGCGCCGACCTTGCCCTTGCCCTCGCGTTCGAGAAAACGTCCGAACGAACGCAGTCCCGCCAGGGCCCGCATCAGGGAACGCCCGCCCACGTCATCTGCGCGCCTTGACGACATGAAGGCGCGCACGTCTGTGGCTTCGATGGCGGCAAATTGCTTCAAGGTGACGAGGCCGCCCCAATGCTCGCTCAGGAACATCAGGCACTGGCGCAGGTCGCGCGCATAGGCTTCCAGGGTCTTGGGCGACAGCCGGCGTTCCGAGCGCAAATGGGACAGCCAGTGCGTGATCTCGGCCAGCAGGTCGGGCGCGGCGCTGGTCAGCGGCGCGGCCTCTGTCTCGGCTTCGGTTGCAGCGGCGGCTTTGACCATCATATGTCTCGCGGGGCGCCTGCGCTTGACAGGAATCGGTTTATCGCACCCTTTTCGTTATATCCTCCTTAATCCGGGCCCCTCTCACCATGGCAAGACGAGTCGTCGACGTTCTTGTCCCGGTGGCCCTGAACCAGACCTATTCCTATCGCGTTCCCGATGGCGTGGAGCTCAACCCGGGAGACGTGGTCAGCGTTCCGCTCGGGCCGCGTGATGTCACCGCCGTGGTCTGGGCTGACAATCCCAACCCCGATCCCCGCCTGCATAATCGCCTGAAAGACACTGGCGACAAGCTCGACGTGCCGCCGCTGAAACCGGAGCTGCGCAGCTTCGTCGACTGGGTCGCCAATTACACGCTGTCGGCGCGCGGCATGGTGCTGCGGATGACGCTGCGCATGGGCGAGCATCTTGGACCCGAGCGCGTGCGCATGGGGGTGCGGCTGGTCGGTACGCCGCCTCAACGCATGACGAGTGCGCGTCGTCGTCTGATCGAGATCGTGTCAGACGGATTGCTGCACGGGAAATCTGAAGCTTTGAGGGAGGCTGGCGTTAGTGCAGGCGTGATCGACGGCCTCGTCGATGAAGGCACGCTCGCCATCGAGCCGCTGCCGCGCGACCTCGCCCCACCGTCGCCCGATCCGTCGTTCTCGGAACCGGATTTTTCTCCGGAGCAGCGGATCGCGGCCGACGCGATGAAAGACCTCGTCTCGAAGGACGAATTTCAGGTCGCGCTGCTCGACGGCGTTACCGGTTCCGGGAAAACCGAAGTCTATTTCGAAGCGGTGGCGGAGAACATTCGCCGCCGCCGGCAGACGATGATTCTGATGCCCGAGATCGCGCTGACCGGCCAGTTTCTCGACCGCTTTGCCGCACGCTTTGGCGTGCGGCCGATCGAATGGCACTCGGAGCTGACGCCGCGCACGCGCGCGCGCAACTGGGCTGCGGTTGCAGCGGGCGATGCGCCGGTGGTGGTCGGCGCGCGCTCGGCGCTGTTTCTGCCTTACGCCAATCTCGGTCTCATCATCGTCGATGAGGAACACGATCAGGCCTACAAGCAGGATGAGGGCGCGCATTATCATGCGCGCGACATGGCGGTGGTGCGCGGGTCGATCGCGAAAATTCCGGTCGTGCTGTGTTCGGCGACGCCCTCGGTCGAGTCGGAAGTCAACGCACGCAAGGGGCGCTATCGCCGCGTCGCCCTGCCGTCGCGGTTCGGTGGCCAGCATATGCCGCAGATCGAGGCCATCGATCTCAAGCGTGAAGGCCCCGCGCGCGGCCGCTTCATTTCTCCGCGTCTCGCAGAAGAGATCAAGATTGCAATCGAGCGCAAGGAACAGGCGCTGCTGTTCTTGAATCGTCGTGGCTATGCGCCGCTGACCTTGTGCCGCGCCTGCGGTCATCGGTTTGCCTGTACCATCTGCGATGCATGGTTAGTCGATCATCGCTTTCGCCAGCGCCTTGTTTGTCATCACTGCGGTTTCTCGATGCCGCGGCCGCATCAGTGTCCGCATTGCGGTGCGGAGGAATCGCTGGCGGCCATCGGCCCCGGCGTGGAGCGCCTGCAGGAAGAAGCGGCAAATTTGTTTCCCGATGCGCGCACCATGGTGCTGTCGAGTGATCTGATCACCGACATCGAGACAATGCGATCGGAACTGAACGAGATCGCCGAGGGTCGCGTTGACATCATCATCGGCACGCAGCTGGTGGCGAAGGGGCACAATTTTCCGCGCCTCAATCTGGTCGGCGTGGTGGATGCGGATCTGGGACTGGGCAACGGCGATCCGCGTGCCGCCGAGCGCACATTTCAGTTGCTCAATCAGGTGATTGGCCGCGCGGGACGCGAGCAGGGGCACGGCGTCGGTTATCTCCAGACGCATCAGCCGGAGCATCCGGTGATGAAGGCGCTGGTCGCTTCGGATCGGGAAGCGTTTTACGCCAGCGAGATCGAGGCGCGCGAACGCGCGCTGTACCCGCCGTTCGGGCGGCTGGCGTCGCTGATTATTTCAGCGGGTGATCGTCCGACCGCGGAAGGTTTCGCGCGCAAGCTTGCAGCCACCGCTCCGCTTGACGAACGGGTTCAGGTGCTTGGCCCTGCGGAAGCACCGCTCGCGGTCATCAAGGGTCGCTACCGGTTTCGTATTCTTGTGAAGTCGGTGCGCAGCATCGACCTGTCGGTCTATATGCGGAACTGGCTCGCGGCCGGTCCGAAGACCAAGGGCAACCTCAAGCTTGAGATCGATATCGATCCGCAGAGTTTTCTGTAGAATCCGTCATCGCGAGGAGCGAAGCGACGAAGCAATCCAGTCTTTGCTCTGTTGCTTCTGGATTGCTTCGCTTGCGCTCGCAATGATGAAAACTGCATATCCAGTGGGCTCATGAAAAAGACCGGTGCAACTGGCGCCGGCCTTTTCAACGCAACCTACGCAACGCAACTGTACGCTTACTAACGCTTCAGAAGCTTGACGCATGACGTGTCCGAAAACTGCTTCGCACTTTTCGGCGTCATGCGTGTGCTTACTGAACTTCTGCAACCACGTGACCGACGCCGCGGCTGGTGAGTCCGACCGCCCGGGCGGCGCCCTTTGACAGATCGAGCACGCGACCCTTGATGAACGGGCCACGGTCATTGACGGTGACGACGACGCTGCGGCTGCCATGGGTGACCTTGAGCCGGGTACCGAACGGCAGGGTCCGGTGTGCGGCAGTCATAGCTTCCTGATTGAAGCGCTGGCCCGAGGCGGTCTTGCTGCCCGACTCGTTGCCGTAGAACGAGGCCTTGCCCGAAAAGCTGCGGCCGGAGCCGACAGAGGCATTGGCGTCGCGCCAGGATTTGCGCTGGCCGGCTTCGCTCGCAGTAGCGCCAAGCGCCAAAATTCCGACTGCAACCAACGCGATCGAGGTATTCCGATTCGCAACGGGTCGCCCCGGCACGCGCTTGATAGCGGCGATCATATAGTTGTCCTCTAAATTGGTATATCCATCCGACGGCTGGCTAAATCGAGCCAGCGCTTACGTAGTTGGACGGTTCATCCAATAATGAGGCATAAACGCGGCGAGATATTTTGTTCCAAAGTCGCTGGAATTTTTTGAAGGCAGTACAAACTAGCCTCAGATTTTTGCTAAATATTTCGATAGGAATATTATCTACTATACTATACATATCTATACTTAATAGTTTTTATGAGTATAGATTTCGCCTAGTAAAAGCGAAGCCGCCGAATTCGTTACGGGGATGCGATAATTGCAATGCTGCATGCGTAAGGCGGGCAGCTCTTTGCCAGATTTGGCGGGTTTTCAGCCGGATAACGGCCCGAGGGGCCCAGTCGGCCGAATCGGGGCTGCGCGCGGTGGACTGTGTGCCAACCGGTTCCCCAATATGGGCCGTCGTTTCGGTGGCGTAGAAGGCGAGGTGGTTGCGCGGGAGCGGGCATGGGATTGGCGGCAGGTTGCGGCTCCGCTGCCGCTCCCCGCTTGCGAAGTTATTTCCACCAAGCCCCTGCACTGGCCTGCCGCAAGCGCTAAGGAATTGGTCCCTCGCACCGCGTCAAATTGCGACGGCGCGCATGCGACAAACCGGCGCCGCCAAAAATGCGTTCGCAATCGCCGTCATGTTGCACCTGCGCGCGCCCTATGTTAGCAAAACCGCGATTTTGGGCTGCCGGGCATGTCGCTCCGGCCAGAAATCGAAGTCCCGCTTGAATTCCAAGGACTTGGATCGCTTGGTGTCGCACTGACACCAGACTGGCAGCGATGGTCTTATCCTTGAGTATTCGACAGCTAGAAGAGATATTTGTGGCAGCTGAAAGTCCCTCCGTATCTGGTGTGTCCGGCCGCTATGCGACGGCCCTTTTTGAGCTGGCGCGCGACCAGAAATCCGTCGATGCCGTCAAGGCGGACCTCGACAAGTTCTCCGCCATGCTGGCCGACAGCTCTGATCTCCAGAGGCTGGTGCGCAGCCCGGTGTTTACCGCCGATGCCCAGGCCAAGGCGCTCAGTGCTGTGCTGGCCAAGGCCGGCATCAGCGGTATCGCCGCGAATTTCCTGAAAGTCCTGACCGCCAATCGCCGGCTGTTTGCCGTGGCCGATGTCATCAGGGCGTTCCGTGCGCTGGTTGCCAGGTTCAAGGGCGAAGCCACCGCGGAAGTCACTGTCGCCGAGCCTCTCAGCGACGCCAATCTCGACGCTCTCAAGGCCGCGCTGAAATCAGTGTCGGGCAAGGACGTCGATCTCAACGTGAAGATCGATCCGTCGATCATCGGCGGGCTTGTCGTCAAGCTCGGCAGCCGCATGGTCGACAGCTCGCTTCGCACCAAACTCAATTCGATCAAGCACGCGATGAAAGAGGCAGGCTGATGGACATCCGCGCCGCGGAAATTTCCGCAATCCTCAAGGACCAGATCAAGAATTTCGGCCAGGAAGCCGAGGTCTCTGAAGTCGGTCAGGTTCTCTCGGTCGGCGACGGCATCGCCCGCGTCTATGGTCTGGACAACGTCCAGGCCGGCGAAATGGTCGAGTTCGAGAACGGCACGCGCGGCATGGCGCTCAACCTTGAAAGCGACAACGTCGGCATCGTTATTTTCGGCGCCGACCGCGAGATCAAGGAAGGCCAGACCGTCAAGCGCACCCGCGCCATCGTGGACACGCCGGTCGGCAAGGGACTTCTGGGCCGCGTCGTCGACGCGCTCGGCAATCCGATCGACGGCAAGGGCCCGATCCAGGCGACCGAACGCAAGCGCGTCGACGTCAAGGCGCCCGGCATCATTCCACGCAAGTCGGTGCATGAGCCGATGGCAACCGGCCTCAAGGCGATCGACGCCCTGATCCCGGTCGGCCGTGGCCAGCGCGAGCTGATCATCGGCGACCGTCAGACCGGCAAGACCGCGATCGCGCTCGACACCATTCTGAACCAGAAGCCGCTCAACGCCGCCGGCGCGCCGGAAGGCCAGAAGCTGTATTGCGTCTACGTCGCGATCGGCCAGAAGCGTTCCACCGTCGCTCAGTTCGTGAAGGTTCTCGAAGAGCAGGGCGCGCTGGAATATTCCATCGTTGTTGCCGCGACCGCCTCCGATCCTGCGCCGATGCAGTATCTCGCGCCGTTCACCGGCTGCACCATGGGCGAGTACTTCCGCGACAGCGGCATGCACGCCGTCATCATCTATGACGACTTGTCCAAGCAGGCCGTCGCCTATCGCCAGATGTCGCTGCTGCTGCGCCGCCCGCCGGGCCGTGAAGCTTATCCTGGCGACGTGTTCTATCTGCATTCGCGCCTGCTCGAGCGCGCCGCAAAGCTCAACGACGACCAGGGCAACGGCTCGCTGACCGCTCTCCCGGTCATCGAAACGCAGGCCAACGACGTGTCGGCCTACATTCCAACCAACGTGATTTCGATCACCGACGGCCAGATCTTCCTTGAAACTGACCTGTTCTTCCAGGGCATCCGTCCTGCCGTGAACGTCGGTCTCTCGGTGTCGCGCGTCGGATCGTCGGCACAGACCAAGGCGATGAAGAAGGTCGCCGGCAAGATCAAGGGTGAGCTCGCGCAGTACCGCGAAATGGCTGCGTTCGCGCAGTTCGGCTCGGACCTCGACGCGTCGACCCAGCGCCTTCTCGCGCGTGGTTCGCGCCTGACCGAACTCCTGAAGCAGCCGCAGTTCTCGCCGCTGAAGATGGAAGAGCAGGTCGTGGTGATTTACGCCGGCGTCAACGGCTACCTCGACGGCATTCCGGTCAGCAAGGTTCGCTCCTTCGAGGACGGCCTGCTGTCGCTGCTGCGCGGCAAGCATGTCGATATTCTCAACACCATCCGCGACTCGCGTGACCTGTCGGACGACGTTGCCGGCAAGCTCAAGAGCGCGGTCGAAGGCTACGCCAAGACGTTCGCTTAAATATCGTCGCCGCGCCGATCCGTTCGCGCGCGGCGAAACTGGGGTTGCGATCCGGCGTGAAGCAGGATCGTCAGGGTGAGATAAAGAATGGCGTCTCTTAAGGACATGCGTGTCCGCATCGCCTCGACCAAGGCGACGCAGAAGATCACCAAGGCCATGCAGATGGTTGCGGCGTCGAAGTTGCGCCGTGCCCAGACCGCGGCCGAAGCGGCGCGTCCCTATGCCGAGCGCATGGACGCCGTGATCAGCAATATCGCGGGTGCGGCGGCCGGATCCGGTTCTGCACCGGCGCTGCTCGCCGGCACCGGCAACGACAAGGTTCACCTGCTGCTGGTCTGCACCGGCGAGCGTGGTCTGTCGGGCGCGTTTAACTCGTCCATCGTGCGCCTCGCCCGTGAACGGGCTTTGTCGCTGATGAACCAGGGCAAAGAAGTCAAATTCTTCTGCGTCGGCCGTAAGGGTTATGAGCAGCTCCGCCGCCAGTTCGACAAGCAGATCGTCGAGCACGTCGAATTGCGCTCGGTGAAGGTGCTCGGCTTCAAGAATGCCGAAGAAATCGCCAATCAGGTCGTCGCGATGTTTGAAGCGGGCGACTTCGACGTCTGCACGCTCTTCTACTCACGTTTCAAGTCGGTGATCGCGCAGGTTCCGACCGCGCAGCAGATTATCCCGCTCTTGATCGAGGAAAAGGAACCCACCAACAGCGCGGCCGCGATTTACGACTATGAACCGGCCGAGGACGAAATTCTCTCCAGCCTGCTGCCGCGCAATCTTGCGGTGCAGATTTTCCGTGCGCTGCTTGAAAACAATGCGTCGTTCTACGGCGCGCAGATGAGCGCGATGGACAACGCGACCCGCAACGCCGGCGACATGATCCGCAAGCAGACGCTGATCTACAACCGTACCCGCCAGGCGATGATTACCAAGGAACTGATCGAAATCATCTCCGGCGCCGAGGCCATCTAGGCCGACCGCCGCATAGACCGAGTTTTAAGGAGACTATCCCATGGCATCACCCGCCAACCAGACCGGACGCATTGCACAGGTTATCGGCGCCGTCGTCGACGTGAAGTTCGACGGCTATCTGCCGGCCATTCTCAACGCGATCGAGACCACCAACCAGGGCAACCGCCTTGTGCTGGAAGTCGCGCAGCATCTCGGTGAATCCACCGTGCGCGCCATCGCGATGGACACCACCGAAGGCCTGGTGCGCGGTCAGGAAGTGAAGGACACCGGCGCGCCGATCAAGGTGCCGGTGGGTGCCGGAACCCTCGGCCGCATCATGAACGTTATCGGCGAACCGGTAGACGAACAGGGCCCGGTCAAGGCTGAAGATACCCGCGCGATCCATCAGGAAGCGCCGCTCTACACCGACCAGTCCACCGAAGCTGAAATTCTCGTCACCGGCATCAAGGTCGTCGATCTGCTCGCGCCGTACGCCAAGGGCGGCAAGATCGGCCTGTTCGGCGGCGCCGGCGTCGGCAAGACCGTGCTCATTCAGGAACTGATCAACAACGTCGCGAAGGCGCACGGCGGTTATTCGGTGTTCGCCGGTGTCGGCGAGCGTACCCGCGAAGGCAACGACCTCTATCACGAGTTCATCGAATCCGGCGTGAACAAGAAGGGCGGCGGCGAAGGCTCGAAGTGCGCCCTCGTGTACGGCCAGATGAACGAGCCTCCGGGCGCGCGCGCCCGCGTCGGCCTCACCGGTCTGACCGTCGCGGAACATTTCCGCGATCAGGGCCAGGACGTGCTGTTCTTCGTCGACAACATCTTCCGCTTCACCCAGGCAGGATCGGAAGTGTCCGCTCTGCTCGGCCGTATTCCTTCGGCGGTGGGTTATCAGCCGACGCTCGCGACCGACATGGGCGCACTGCAGGAGCGCATCACCACCACCAACAAGGGTTCGATCACTTCGGTGCAGGCGATTTACGTGCCGGCCGACGACTTGACCGACCCGGCGCCGGCCACCTCGTTCGCCCACTTGGATGCGACGACCGTGCTCAACCGCGCGATTTCCGAAAAGGGCATCTATCCTGCGGTGGACCCGCTCGACTCGACCTCGCGCATGCTGTCGCCGCTGGTTGTCGGCGAGGAGCACTATCAGACCGCGCGTATGGTTCAGCAGGTGTTGCAGCGCTACAAGTCGCTGCAGGACATCATCGCTATTCTCGGCATGGACGAACTGTCGGAAGAGGACAAGATCACCGTGGCACGCGCCCGCAAGATCGAGCGCTTCCTGTCGCAGCCGTTCTTCGTCGCTGAAATCTTCACCGGCTCGCCGGGCAAGTTCGTCGATCTCGCCGACACCATCAAGGGCTTCAAGGGCCTCTGTGAAGGCAAGTACGATCATCTGCCGGAAGCGGCGTTCTACATGGTCGGCACCATCGAAGAAGCCGTCGAGAAGGGCAAGAAGCTCGCAGCAGAAGCGGCGTAATCACGATGGCAACCTTCCACTTCAATCTCGTGTCACCTGAAAGAATCGCCTTCTCGGGCGAAGTCGAGCAAGTTGATATCCCGGGCGTTGAGGGTGATCTCGGCGTGATGGCCGGACATGCTCCGTTGGTGGCGACGATCCGTCCCGGCGTCATGACCGTTACCATTGGCGGCAAGCACGAGAAGGTTATTGTGCTTGGCGGCCTTGCGGAAATCTCCGACAAGGGTCTCACGGTCCTTGCGGACACCGCGACGGCGGTGGCCGAACTGGACCTCGCGGCTTTCGCCGACAAGATCGCTCAGATGGAAG
>NZ_HG326653.1:370687-387737 GCF_000308295.2 Afipia birgiae 34632 | reverse complement strand
GGAGAAGGAAGGCACAGTCCTCGATCAGGCCATCGAGCGGCTCGATCACTTCAAGACCATTCAGCGGCAGGTCGTCAGCTCAACCGCGATGCATTAAGCGCCGAAATGTAGAATGAAAAAGGCCCTGCATTGCAGGGCTTTTTTTCATTCTTGGCGCATTATTTTTTGGCGAACTTCGTGAATTCCTGGACCACGCGCTCATAGACCGGACGCTTGAACGGTACAATCAACTCGGGAAGATTCTTCATCGGCTCCCAGCGCCAGTCGATGAACTCCGGCTTGTGACCGGCCGGCGAAGCGACGTTGATCTCGCTGTCCTTGCCGGTGAATCGAAGTGCGTACCATTTCTGCTTCTGTCCACGAAACCGGCCCTTCCAGGCGCGGCCGGCGACCGTGCGCGGAATATCGTAGGTGAGCCATTCCGGTACTTCGCCGAGTTTCTCCACCGAGCGGGCGTTGGTTTCCTCATAAAGCTCGCGTTTTGCGGCTGCCCAAGTGTCTTCGCCACCATCGACGCCGCCCTGCGGCATCTGCCAGACGTGAGTTTGATCGACATGCTCCGGGCCGCTGGCGCGGCGGCCGATGAACACAAGTCCGTCCGGATTGATCAGCATGATCCCGACGCAAGTCCGATAGGGCAGATCGTCGTAACGCGCCATCTTGCAAAAGCCTTTGATCCCGATCCGTCCAAGCGCGCCTGCCGCACTCAATTCGTTCATTCGCGCGAGAGTGCCGGAAACCGGGTTCCAGTCTTGCCAATCACGCCTAGCTAGATTTTGGTTTCAGCATCGCCGTTGTCAACGGCACCAGCGCGATGCCACGGGTCTCGAGTTGCTTCGCCCAGGTTCCGATCCGTTCGATCGAAATCGGCAAGGCCGATGCGATGCCCACGGCGGATCCGCGTTCCTTTGCCAGTGTTTCCAGCCGCGTCAGTGCGCGGTCGATCTCGGCCGGTGTCGGCACAGTGTCGATGCTGACGTCGGCCTTCGCGAACGGCATCGCCTGCCCTTCCGCGATCACGCCCGCAACGCTGCGCGGCGCGCTGCCGTCGTCCAGCCAGGCGAGACCACGCCGGGCCGCTTCCTTCACAAGCGGCTGCATCGCCGCGTCGGTCGCGACGAAGCGTGATCCCATGAAGTTGGCGATGCCGACATAGCCCTGAAACCGGCTCATATGCCACGCGAAGCGATCGGCGTTTTGCTCGGCGGATAGCGTGGTGAGCAGCGTCTGCGGACCGGGATCGTTGTCAGGATAATCGAACGGCTCCATCGGAACCTGCAGCAGCACTTCGTGCTTCTGCGCGCGGGCGCGCTCGACCAGTTTGCCGGGGTCCGAGCCGTAAGGCGTGAACGCGAGCGTCACGGCGCCCGGCAGCTTGGTGATGGCGTCAGCGGTCTTGGCGGCGCCGACACCGAGACCGGACACGACGATGGCGATGACTGGCTTACCGGCCATGCTGGCGCGGTCCGCGTCGCTGCCCGCCGCATAGACGCGGAAGGACTTCAATCCATCAGCGATCACGGGAATCATACCGTAGCGTGACGGCTCCAGCAGTTTGGAATTGATCCCGGCCATAATCGCGGTCTGTGTATCGGCCTTCGCCGGGGCGTCAGCCCCTGCGCCGACAATTACGTCCTGCCGCGCGCCGCTGGAGCCGTCGATGATGGTCACCGTCTGCTGGCCCGTGGCGGGCTCCTTGGCGGCAGCGGTGGCCTCTTTGGTCGCTGCTGGCGCCGTGCTGGCCGGTTTCGCCGCTATTGAGCCGGGCAGTGTGGTTGGATCGTAGGACACCCGCGCCAATGGCTCGCCGCCCATCGGGTTATGGTTGAAAATCGCAAAGCCGAGGAAGGTGACCAGGAACAGCCCGCTTAGCCCCGCAATCGCCTGGGGCGCGCTGAACGGAAGCTTGTATCGCCGCCGTTGGCGCGGCCGATCTTGTCCGAGCGGAGCGCTCAGATCGTCGGTTGTCACTGCGTTCAACCCCCGCGAATCAATCCGCGAATCCTACCACGGCCCCGACAGGGTTGGACGTCAAGCCTTGGGTTCCGGGGCGTCGGGCTAAGGCCGCCGTGCCTCCACGAAAAAGGGCGACCCGAAGGCCGCCCCGATCCGATTGAGATGCTTGTTCGCGATCTTAGTTCGCTGCCTTGTTCGAAGCCTTGTCGGTCTGAGCAGGAGCCGACGTGGTTTGCTTGATGCCGTGCAGGAGATCGGCGGCCATCTTCAGCGCCTTGTCGTCCTTGGCATCCGGCGGCACGTAGGATTGCGATCCGGTTTCTTCCTGGCCTTCGGCCTTGAGGTGACCGCGCAGCGAGGCTTCGCCCTTGGTGTCGGTCTTCGACTTGAGTTCGTCAGGAACGTCTTGCAGGACTTCGATATCCGGAATGATGCCCTTGGCCTGGATCGACTTGCCCGATGGCGTGAAGTAGCGCGCCGTGGTCAGCCGCAGCGCGCCGTTGCCGGAGCCGAGCGGGATGATGGTCTGCACCGATCCCTTGCCGAACGAGCGGGTGCCGAGCAGCGTCGCGCGCTTGTGGTCCTGCAACGCGCCGGCAACGATTTCCGATGCCGATGCCGAGCCGCCGTTGATCAGCACAATTACCGGCCTGCCCTTGGCAAGGTCGCCCGGCTTGGCGGTGCGGCGCTGGGTTTCCTCGGCGTTGCGGCCACGGGTCGAAACGATTTCGCCGCGATCCAGGAATGCGTCGGAGACCGAGACGGCCTCTTCAAGCAGGCCGCCCGGATTGTTGCGCATGTCGAGGATGTAGCCCTTGATCTTGTCCGGACCGATCTGCGTGGTCAGGTTCGCCATCTCGCGCTTCAGACCCTCGGTGGTCTGCTCGTTGAAGGTGGTGATGCGGATATAGGCGATGTCGTCGCTTTCGACGCGCGCGCGCACCGAGCGGACGCGGATGTTGTCGCGCACCAGGGTGACTTCAATCGGCTTGTCCTGGCCCTTGCGAATGATCTTGAGCTTGATCTTGGTGTTGACCGGGCCGCGCATTTTCTCGACGGCCTGATTCAGGGTCAGGCCCTGCACCGCTTCATCGTCGAGTTGAGAAATGATGTCGTTGGCCATGATGCCGGCCTTGGAGGCTGGCGTCTCGTCGATGGGCGACACAACCTTGATGAGGCCGTCTTCCATCGTGACCTCAATGCCGAGGCCGCCGAATTCACCGCGGGTCTGCACCTGCATGTCGCGGAAGCTCTTCGCATCCATGTAGCTGGAATGCGGATCGAGGCCTGTGAGCATGCCGCTGATCGCGGTCTCGACCAGCTTGCTGTCGTCGGGCTTCTCGACATAGTCGCTGCGAACGCGTTCGAACACATCGCCGAACAGGTTGAGCTGGCGATAGGTATCGGACGACGCAGCTCGCGCCGTCGATCCCACCAACGCCGAGCGGGGCTGGGTGAGGAAGAGAGTGGCCGCCGCGCCTGCCGCGACGCTGAGGAGAACCAGGGAAGTCTTGCGCATCATCCGCGAACCTTTTGGCCTTCACTTGCGGCCCACCATGGACCAGAATCGATTGGAGTGCCGTCCTTACGGAACTCGATATAGAGCACAGGCTGGCTAGACGTTGCCGCCAGAATTGACGCGACCTGAGACGTGGTCCCCATGGTCGCGACCGGTTCTCCTGTCAGAACAAACTGCCCGATCGTGACCGAAATACGTTCCATCCCGGCGATCAGGACATGATACCCGCCGCCCGCATTGAGGATCAAGAGTTGTCCGTAGCTCCGGAACGGGCCTGAGTAAACAACCCAACCATCACAAGGCGTTGTGACCTGCGCCCCGGGGCGGGTGACGATGGAAATGCCCTTTTCCTGGCCTCCGGTGCCGTCGGAACCGCCAAAACTGCGGATCCGGGTGCCGTTAACCGGAATCGGCAAAAGTCCCTTGGCGGAACCGAAGGCGATCGCCGGGCTCAATCGGGCCGGGTCCCTCAGTGCGCCCAGATTGGGCTTGCCGTTCAGCGAAACAGGAGTGCCCTTCAACTCGGCGGCCGCGGCGGCTTTCGCAGCCGCCTTCACGTCCTGCTCCATTTTGGCGATCAGGTCCTGAAGATTCTCGGTCTGCTTGGACAGAGCGATGGCGCGCTGCCGCTCCGCTTCCATGTCCTTCTCGGTCTCGGTCTGCTTTTTCTGCCGTTCCTGCACCAGCGCGGCGAGCCGGGTGCGATCGTCATTGAGTTTGTCGCGGTCGACCGCCAGCCGGTCGCGCTCTTCCGCGATATTCTTGCGCAGGCTCACCAACTCGCCGAGATCGCTGGCGAGCTTGGCGGCACGGGTTCGCATCTCCGGAACGACAGCACCGAGCAGCATTGCGGTACGCAGCGATTGCAACGCGTCTTCTGGCCGGACGAACAGCGCAGGCGGCGCGCGGCGTCCGGCGCGCTGCAGGGCGGCGAGGACCTCCGAGA
The DNA here is from genome assembly GCF_000308295.2 of Afipia birgiae 34632. Lineage (GTDB taxonomy): Bacteria > Pseudomonadota > Alphaproteobacteria > Rhizobiales > Xanthobacteraceae > Afipia > Afipia birgiae. The sequence continues at coordinate 383,316 of NZ_HG326653.1, read as the reverse complement.
TTTCATCGCGGCGCGATTCGAGCGCGGCGCGAATCTGAAGCTCGCGCGCATCGAGCGGGCGCAGCCGGCCTTCGGTGTCGGCCATCTTGCCTTCAACGTCGCGCACCTGTCCGGCGATCCCGATCAGCTGTTGATTGAGCTTGGTACGATCCTGGCCGATGGCCGCGATATCGGCTTTCAGTTTTTGCTCGAGTTCGGCAGCTTTCTTCTGCTGCTCGCGGGCGGCTTCGAGTTCTTGCGTGCGCTGCTTGATTGCTTCAGCATCCGGCGCGGCGGCCTGCTTGACGGCAGCTTGTGCACGGGCCGGCGCAATCCCGCCTGCAACATGCAACGCTGAGATTACCAAGGATAGCGGCAGCGCTGTGCTGCGCGCCAGTCTGCGCACGGTCAGCAGAGTCGTGTTGCCTGTCGCGTCGGTCACGGGCAGTTCGATCTTTCGCGATCCTGGAGTGAGCATGATCTCGGGATCATGCCTTACGCGCGATGGTACGGGTGGCCGGATAAAATCGTCGCGGCCCGGTATATCTGTTCCAGCAGCATGACGCGCACCATTTGATGCGGCCAGGTCGCCTTGCCAAACGCAACGCTGAGTTTCACCCTGCGCCGCAATTCTGGCGAAAGTCCGTCCGCCCCGCCGATTAAAAAAACAGCGGTTGGAACCGATTCGTCGCGCCAACGACCAAGATGCCGCGCGAATGCTGCGCTGTCGATGGTTTCGCCGCGCTCGTCGAGCGCGATGATGGACGATTTGTCAGGAATCAGTGCCGAGATCGCGGCGGCTTCGTCGGCCATTCGCGCGGGGACGTCGCGCGCGCGGCTTTCGGGAATTTCATGGATTTCGAGACCGCGAAAGCCAAGCTTTCGGCCGATGTCGTCGAACCGCTCGCGGTAACGGTCTGCAAGCTCCCGTTCCGGGCCTTGCTTCAGGCGGCCGATGGCGATGACAACGATGCGCATGGCGCGCAAACTAACATGCGCGCAGGCACATGAATACGCATCGTCTCAACGTCGTCTCAACGTGCCTTTGCCGCCGGCTTGTCCGAGGTCCACATCTTTTCGAGATTGTAGAACTCGCGGACTTCCGGCCTGAACACGTGAACGATCACATCGCCGGAATCGATCAGCACCCAGTCGCAGTTGGGCAATCCCTCGACGTGAGGGGCTGCGATTCCGCTTTCCTTGAGACCCTTCGCGACATTCTCCGCGATCGCGCCGACGTGGCGGTTGGCCCGCCCTGAGGTCACGATCATGTAGTCGGTGATGGTGGATTTGCCGCGAAGGTCGATGGTGACCGTTTCTTCCGCCTTCATATCGTCAAGGCGGGAGAGGATCAGGTTCAGAGTTTCGTCGGCATCAGGTCGCGCCTTGAGGGCGGGAACAGTGTCGACGGACACAGGCATCGCTTTGGCACGAGGCTTTGACGAAGCAGCCTTGGACAATACAGATGTGGTCAGGGACCATTCCTTTCACTGTATCGCGAGCGCCGAATCCCGGCGCCGCCTTCATAATACGCATGTGGGGTTAACCGTTTCAATCTTCCAGATGCCGCCCCGATGATTTGGGGCACGCTGTTGCCGGAAAACGTCATCATGGATCGGCGACCTTCCAGCTTCCGTCCGGGTTCCGCAACCGTGTTGAGGACAGGCTCGATTTGAGACCCGTCAGAAACGTCCAGGCCGGCGTCCGGCGGCTCGCGAGAGTTCCGGCATCCCGTTCGTCGATGCGATAGGGCATCAGCGCATGCGCGGCGATAGACGATAAGGCGCGGAAGCTGTCGGGCGGCCGGTCGACCACGGCGATCGGGACCATGCTGGCAATGTGCTGCCAGTTTTCCCAACGGTTGAATTGCGCGAGGTTGTCGGCGCCCATGATCCAGACAAAGCGAACGCCGGAACAGCGGCGCCGCAGATACGATACCGTGTCCGCAGTGTAGCGGGTGCCGATGACGGTTTCGAGACAGCTGACATCGATGCGCGGATGGTTCGCGACCTTTTGCGCGGCGATCATGCGTTCGCGCAGCGCGTGCAGCGAGCCGTTGTTCTTGAGCGGGTTGCCGGGCGATACCAGCCACCAGATACGATCGAGCCGCAACCGCTTCAGTGCAAACAGGCTGATGGCGCGGTGGGCTTCATGCGGTGGGTTGAACGATCCGCCGAGCAAACCGATCCGCATCCCGTCGGCATGGGTCGGGATGGCGCGAGGCAGATGAACGAAATCGCTCACGGCCGCGTTTGGCCGGTGCCGTGAATGCGATATTTGAAACTCGTCAACTGTTCAGCGCCGACCGGGCCGCGGGCGTGGAATTTGCCGGTGGCGATCCCGATCTCAGCGCCGAAGCCGAACTCGCCGCCATCGGCGAATTGCGTCGAGGCGTTGTGCAACACGATGGCGGAATCAACCTCGTTGAGAAATTTCTCGGCGATCGCCGCATCTTCGGTGACGATGGCGTCGGTATGATGCGAACCGTAGCGCGCGATATGCGCCAGCGCGTCGTCTACGCCGTCGACCAGCCTTGCGGAGATGATGGCGTCTTCGTATTCGGTGGCCCAGTCCTCGTCCGCGACGGGTTTAACGCGCGGATCGGCGCGCTTGATGTCATCGCCGCCGCGCACTTCGCAGCCGGCGTCGAGCAGCATCGTCACCAGCGGCTTGAGTTGCGCTTCAGCAGCGGCCTTGTCGATCAACAGCGTTTCGGCTGCGCCGCAGACGCCGGGGCGACGCATCTTGGCATTGAGAACAATCGTCTTTGCCATATCGAGCGAGGCGGCCTTGTCGACGTAGACGTGATTGACGCCTTCGAGATGCGCAAACACCGGCACGCGCGCTTCATCCTGAACGCGGGCGACGAGATTCTTGCCGCCCCGCGGCACGATGACATCGATTGCGCCGTTCAGTCCGCCGAGCATCAGGCCGACGGCTGCACGGTCGCGGGTCGGCACCAGTGCGATCGCCTCTTCGGGAAGCCCTGCCTTGCGCAGGCCTTCGATCAGGCATTGATGGATCGCCCGGCACGAGCGGAAACTGTCCGAGCCGCCGCGCAGGATCACGGCGTTGCCGGATTTGAGGCAAAGCGCACCGGCATCGGCCGCAACGTTGGGACGGCTTTCGAAGATCACACCGACGACGCCGAGTGGCACGCGCACGCGCTCGATGGTCATGCCGTTCGGCCGAGTCCAGCTTTCGGTGACAATGCCGACGGGATCCTTGATCGCGCGGACCACGTCGATGCCGTCGGCCATCGCATTGATGCGTGCCTCGGTGAGCGCGAGTCGATCGACGAAGGCGCTGCTCATTCCACCGGCCTTTGCCTCGGCGACATCCTCGGCATTGGCGGCCAGAATCTCTTTTGCGTTGGCACGGATCGTGGCTGCCATGGCGGACAGCGCCGCGTCCTTCTGTTCGCTCGGGGCAAGCGCCAGCACGCGCGCGGCGCGGCGCGCACCGACGCCGAGGTCGGTCATCAACGCGGTCAGATCGGGGGTGCCGTCGAGAGCTTTGAGCGGAGCGGACATATCGGTCTATGTGGGGTTGGAGGCGTGTAAGGCCATGCCCTAGCACAGAAATTCGGGTCCGACGAGACGCCGGGAACATGGCTGCCCGGCAAGATAGGCCAATGGTTGACGCGATCGGCGGCTAGGCCATTGGCCGTGTTAGGGCTTTGCCCGGAGCCGCTATTTTGCGCTGTCGGTCCCGCGTGGGCCGCCGACCACGAGGTCATCGCGATGGATCATTTCAGCGCGCCCGCTGATACCCAGGATCTGCGCCGCATCCGAGGACGACCGGCCCTTGATCTGCTCGGCATGGTCTGCGTCATAGGCGACAAGGCCGCGGCCGATCTCATGGGTATCCGGCCCGCGCACCACCACGGCGTCGCCGCGTGCGAACTGGCCGTCAACCCGGATCACGCCCGCCGGTAGCAGGCTCTTGCCAGCGCGCAGGGCCGCGACTGCGCCTGCGTCGATGGTAAGCGTGCCCTTCGGCTCAAGCGATCCGGCGATCCAGCGCTTGCGCGCGGTGACAGGATTGGCCGGGGTCAGAAACCACGTGCAGGGGCCGCCGTCGGCGATGGCTTGCAACGGGTGTTCGATCTTGCCAGATGCGATCAGCATGTGCGTGCCAGCGCTGGTCGCGATCTTCGCGGCCTCGATCTTGGTGCGCATGCCGCCGCGCGACAGCTCAGATTCGGCGGCGCCTGCCATTGCCTCGATGTCGGCGGTGACGGACTCCACCACAGGAATGAGTTTCGCATTCGGATTGGCCGACGGCGGCGCCGTGTAGAGGCCGTCGATGTCCGACAGCAGAATGAGCAGATCGGCGCTGGTCATGGTGGCGACGCGTGCGGCGAGACGGTCGTTGTCGCCGTAGCGGATTTCGTTGGTGGCGACGGTGTCGTTCTCGTTGATCACCGGCACCGCGCGCCATTCGAGGAGCTTGGTGACGGTCGAGCGGGCGTTGAGATAACGTCGGCGCTCTTCGGTGTCCTGCAGTGTGACCAGAATTTGTCCTGCACCGATGCCGTGATCGCCGAGCACGCCGGACCAGATGCGCGCCAGTTCGATCTGACCGACAGCGGCAGCCGCCTGGCTTTCCTCAAGCTTGAGCAGGCCGCTTGGCAGCTTCAGGCGACTTCGCCCGAGCGCGATCGAGCCCGACGAGACGACGAGCACATCCTTGCCTGCGTGATGCAGCTTTGCGATATCGGCGGCGAGTGCGGCGAGCCATGTCGCGCGGACTTCACCGGCGGCGGCGTCGATCAGAAGCGATGATCCGACCTTGACGACGATGCGGCGGAAATTCTTGAGCTTGGGGTTCGACATCGGAAATCAGTGTGTGGTGGGCATAAGTTGAAATTGCGAGCAGGGTATCAGCGGCCAAGCGGCGTCCAGCCCGACGGCTCCGGCTCTGCTTCCGGCGCACTTTCGTTCGCTCGTTTGGCTTTGGTCGAAACCGGCGCTTCACCGATCACGGCTAGCAATGCCCGCAGGGCTTCCGGTACGCCTTCGCGCGACACGCCCGAGAGCAACAGCGGCGTCTTTTTCGCCGCGCGCTTCAGTCGCGCCTTCTGGTCCTTGAGATGCTCGGGCGAGACGGCGTCGATCTTGTTGAGCGCCACGATCTCGATCTTGTCGGCGAGATTGCCGTCATAGGCTTCCAGCTCGCCGCGCACGGTCTTGTAGGCCTTGCCGGCATGCTCGCTCGTTGCATCCACCAGATGCAGCAACACCCTGCAACGCTCGACGTGCCCCAGAAACCTGTCGCCAAGACCCGCGCCTTCATGCGCGCCCTCGATCAGTCCTGGAATATCAGCCAGCACGAATTCGCGCCCATCGATGCTGACGACGCCGAGCTGAGGGTGCAGGGTCGTGAAAGGGTAGTCCGCGATTTTCGGTTTTGCCGCGCTGACCACCGACAGGAATGTGGATTTACCGGCGTTGGGCAATCCGACTAGGCCGGCGTCGGCGATCAGTTTCAACCGCAGCCAGATCCAGCGTTCCTCGCCGGGCAATCCCGGGTTGGCATTGCGCGGCGCGCGATTGGTCGACGTCTTGAAATGAGCGTTGCCGAAGCCGCCATTGCCGCCTTGCGCCAACACGAATTTCTCGCCGACCTCGGTGAAGTCGTGGATCAGGGTCTCGCGGTCTTCGTCGAAGATTTGCGTGCCGAGCGGCACTTTCATCACGATGTTCTTGCCGTTGGCGCCATGGCGGTCCGATCCCATGCCGTTTACGCCCTTCGGAGCCTTGAAGTGCTGCTGGTAACGATAGTCGATCAGCGTGTTGAGGCCGTCGGCGACTTCGACGATGACGTCACCGCCGCGGCCGCCGTTGCCGCCCGATGGGCCGCCGAACTCGATGAACTTCTCGCGGCGAAATGCCACGCAGCCGTTTCCTCCGTCGCCGGAGCGGATATAGACCTTGGCTTCGTCGAGAAATTTCATCGGTTTTCCGTTGCGTCGCGACCGGCAAAAGCCCGGCTTTTCGGGCCCGATCGCGCTTGTATGTATGCGCCAATGTATGCGCCATGGGTGCCTGAGCGGCAACCCATTCATGCATGATATGGCGATAAAGGCTGCATTTGTAACGGTTGCCGAACCGCCATCCGCCTTCTAAACGACGTCATCGGTTCGTTTTTTTGACGAATTAACGCTATCCGGCGCCGCCCCATGACCATGCTTGCAAAAATCTCCGCCGACGCTGGAAACCGCTCGGCTGCACTTGCGGGCATCGCACTGATGCTGCTGGCCGTCTGGATGTTTTCGTTTGGCGACGCGCTGGGCAAATTCATCGTCGCGACCTATTCGGTCGGGCAGTTGCTGCTGCTGCGGGCGGTGGCGAGCCTCGTCCTGCTGTCGCCGGCGATCTGGCGGCATCGTGCCGCGTTCCGGAGCATCCAGAAACCCGGGCTGCAGGTTGTCCGGGTGGCACTGTCGACACTGGAGGTCGCGGCGTTCTTCGCAGCGTCGGTCTATCTGCCCCTTGCGGATGTCATCACATACTATCTCGCGGCGCCGATTTTCGTCACCGCGGCGTCTGCGATTTTCCTCGGCGAGAAGGTCGGCTGGCGGCGCTGGAGCGCGATCGTCGTGGGCTTCATCGGCGTCATGATCGCGCTGAGGCCATCGACCCAGGCGTTCAGTTGGCCCGCGATGATCGCTCTGGCCGGCAGTGCATCGTTCGCGGCGCTCATGATCATCACGCGCTCGCTGCGCGGTACGCCGGACATCGTGCTGACGGCGGCGCAGTTCTCCGGGACGCTTTTGTTCGGCCTTGTCGTTGCGCCGTTCGGCTGGATCACGCCGAGCCTGCCAGATTTCGGCCTTTTCGCCGTGGCGGGTTGCATTTCCATCGCCGCGGCGCTGGCCGTCAATCGATCGCTCAAGCTTGCTCCCGCGAGCGTGGTCGTTCCGTATCAGTATACGATGATCATCTGGGCCGTAATCTTTGGCTATGCCGTGTTCGGCGACGTGCCGTCGGTGGCGATGCTTGTCGGTGCGGCGGTCATCATCGTGGCCGGGCTTTACATTTTCCTGCGTGAACGCGACCTGGTGCATGACGAGCCGGTGGTGGTGCCCCCGCCGGGCTGATGCGCATGACCAGTCCACTCAAATCGTTGAGCGGTATAACGCCGCGTTCCTCCACTCTGGCGGGCATTCTGTTCATGCTGGCGGCGGTCACGATCTTCTCGCTGGTCAATGTCTTCAGCAAGATGATGGTCGCAGCCTATCCGCCGGCGCAGCTTTTCTTCATCCGCGGCTTTGCGGCTATCGCGACCCTGCTGCCGTTTCTCGCGCGCGACAATTTTGCGGCGGTACGCAATGTGCCGCGGCCTGCGCTGCAGGTGCTGCGTATGGCGCTGTCTGTCGCTGACGGAATGCTGTTCTTCACGGCGATCAAGTATATCCCACTGGCGGATGCGACGACCTGCTATCTCGCGGCACCGATCTTCGTTACCGCTTTTTCCGCGATTTTCCTCCGCGAGCATGTCGGCTGGCGGCGCTGGACGGCGGTTGTCGTCGGCTTCATCGGAGTATTGATCGCGCTGCGCCCGACTGGGGCGGCTATTTCCTGGCCGGCATTGATCGCGCTGGCAGGATGCCTTTGCCAGTCGATCTTCATGATCGTTACCCGCTATGTGCGCGGGACGTCGAACATTTTTCTAGCGACGACCCAGGTTGTTGGATCGTTCGTCTTCGGAGGCGTGGTGTCGGCATTTCTGTTCGTGCCGCCGACATGGTTTCTCGTCGTTCTGCTGTTGGTTAGCGGGATGGTCAACGTGGTGGCGGTGCTGTGCCTCAACCGCTCGCTGATCCTTGCACCCGCAAGCGTGGTCGCGCCATTTCAATATACGATGATCGTGTGGGCCATCGTACTTGGATTTCTGGTGTTCGGCGATGTGCCATCGCCGAACACCATGATCGGGGCCGCGATCGTCGCCAGCGCCGGAATCTATATTTTCCTGCGCGAGCGGACGGTGATGCACCGCGAGCCTGAGCCCAATCCACCGACGGTGGTCTAGAGCGTGATCCCGAAGAGCGGATGCCGGTTTTCGGGCCGGATCATGCTCCGATAGAGATTAACGCCGCGTCGAGTTGCTCCAGCTTCTCAGCGACGCCCACACACTGCGCTCCAGCTTGAAGCGATCGACCGGTGTCGATGATCCAAGTGCCAGGAAGCGGTGCAGTTCAATGCCGGTCCACTGGAAGCCGCACTTCTCCAGCACGTGACGTGAGGCCGGATTCAGCACCCGCGCTCCAGCCAGCAATTGGTCGATGGCGAATTCCTCGAAGGCGAAATCGATGACAGCGCGCGCCGCCTCTGTCGCATAGCCTTGGCCCCAGTGCTCGACACCGAAGCAGTAGCCGAGCTCTGGCGCGTTTTCGTTTTCCCAGCTCACGCCGACAAGTCCGATCGCGGCACGCTCGCGCTCGACCAGAAATACAGTATCGATGGTGGCGGCGATGGTGGTCACGAAGCTGATCGCGTCATCCTGCGTATAAGGATGCGGTACGCGGCGTAAATTAATCGACACGCGCTTGTCGCCGACGACACGCGCAATGGCCTTTACGTCCGCGAGCGTCGGCTGACGCAATACCAGCCGATCGGTCTCGAGGACGACGGCTCTTGATTCCCGCAACGTGGGCGTTGGCTTTTCCAGCAACATGGTCAGGCTCCTTGGTGCGCGCGTCCCCAAACGAGCGCAAAACAAAAGGGGAGGCCGGTTACCCGTCTCCCCTTCGAGCCTTCCAGTGCTCTGCCGGTTCAACGAGACCCGGCAGACGCGATGGTGTCTACCGTTTATTCAGCCGCGACCGCCATCGGAATAACCGAGATGAAGGTGCGGCCGTTGGCTTTGGCGCGGAATTCGACGCGGCCTTCAACCTTGGCGAACAGGGTATGATCCGTGCCCATGCCGACGTTGAGGCCGGGATGCCAAGTGGTGCCGCGCTGACGTGCAATGATGTTGCCGGGGATCACGTGCTCGCCGCCGAACGCCTTGATGCCAAGGCGCTTGCCTGCCGAGTCGCGTCCGTTGCGCGATGAACCGCCTGCTTTTTTGTGAGCCATGGCTCCGTCTCCAAAATTCGCTTTAAGCTATAGACCGATTCCTTGACGGAATCATTTCACTTTTTGTCGCTCTTTGCCTTCGGCGCAGCTTTCTTGGCTGCGGTCTTCGGCTTGGCAGCGGCAGTAGCCGCAGCCTTTTTGGCCGGGGCCTTCTTGGCGACCTTGGCCGGAGCCTCGTCACCGTCCACCGGAGCGGCCTCGATCTTCTTCTCGCGCTTCGGACGCGGACCCACGGTCGGGGCCTTGCCGTCGGTCAGAATCTCGGTGACGCGGATCACCGTGATTTCATCGCGATAGCCGCGCTTGCGCTTCGAATTCTTGCGGCGGCGTTTCTTGAAGGAAATCACCTTCGGGCCGCGCTTGTGGTCCAGCACTTCGGCGGCCACGGATGCGCCCGAAACGAACGGGAATCCGAGGACCGGCGTGTCGCCGCCAACCACCATTACTTCGCCAAGCTGCACGATCGTTCCGACATCGCCGGCGATCTTGCCAATCTCGAGCACATCATCCGGAACGACGCGGAACTGCCGGCCGCCGGTTTTGATGACTGCGAACATCGTTTTTTTCCTTCGTGTTCGATTCCGATGCTCGGATGAATCCGGCCCGGCTTCTTGTTCAGTCGCTATGGGTTCACCGCGATCATCATGCGATCACCGCGAAATCTCTGCGCTATCGGGGCTGCTCTCGTATCGGAGCCGTCCGGCCGGTCGCACAAAAACAAACGGCGCGAGAAATTCCCGCGCCGGGTGAGGGGTCTTACATCGGGCAAACGCCGCGAGTCAAGGAAAAGTGCCCCTAAAACCGGCGAGAAATGAGGGATTTCGGGCCTTTCGGGCCTCTGCCCGTCCGCGGCAAGCTGCCTCCGCAACCATCCGGTTCCCTCGCCGTTATCCCCTGGCAAAGGGGCGCATTGGAATGGCTGAAGACACACTGACGACCGCCGGGATCGGCAATCATGGGGCGGCGCGCCTGCCGTCCGTCGATATCGACAGCTACAATATCGAGCTCAAGGATGAGGACGGCTTTCTGGGCGATCGCGCCAGCAAGGGCGCGTTTCAGGACATTCTCGACAAGTGGCGGAAACCGTTGAAGAAAAACGGGGACGATCCGCTCGGCGCCAAATCCACGGAAGACATCAGCAAGAAGAGACTGGACGAAATTCTGGTCGGCGAGGATGTTGAAGCCTCGGCGCTGATCCACAGCGCCATCGAGGAATTCGCGCAGGAACTGGCATACGTTACAGGACGTTTCCTCAAGACCAAGGCCTGGGAAAAGACCGAGGCGATCATCGTCGGCGGCGGCTTCCGGCAGAGCCGGATCGGCGAATTGGCGATTGCCAGGGCGGACATCATCCTCAAGGCGGAGGGTGCAAAAGTCAGCCTGATTCCGATCCGGTTTCATCCCGATGAGGCAGCGCTGATCGGCTGCGCCCATCTGGCGCCGTCGTGGATTTTCGAAGGTCACGACAGCCTTCTGGCCGTCGACATCGGAGGCACCAATATTCGTTGCGGTGTGGTCGAAACTCGCCAGAAGAAGACGCCGGACCTGTCAAAGGCCTCGGTCTGGAAGTCCGAACTCTGGCGTCATGCCGACGATGAGCCGACCCGCGAAGGCGCGGTGAAGAAGCTGGCCGGGTTGCTGAAAGGCTTGTTGAAAGAGGCGGAAGATAAAGGCCTCAAGCTCGCCCCGTTCATCGGAGTCTCATGTCCCGGCGCCATCGATGCGGACGGGTCCATTGAAAAGGGCGCGCAGAATCTGCCGGGGAACTGGGAAAGCAGTAAGTTCAACTTGCCCGCCAGCCTGATCGAATTGATCCCGAGCATTCGCGATCACGACACAGCGGTGCTGATGCACAATGACGGCGTGGTGCAAGGCTTGAGCGAGATTCCCTTTATGCAGGACTACAAGCGGTGGGGAATTCTTACCATCGGCACTGGACTCGGCAATGCGCGCTTCACCATGCGCAATTCGAAAGAGAAGAAGAAAGGGTGAGGCGAGTGGACCGCCGTGGCGCATGGGTCCGGCCTTGGCATCAGGTGGAAGTGCACCTCAGCCTTCTGCAGGGCCGGGTTTCTGGCAGGCCCGATCCGTTTATTCTAAGTGGCACGAAATGGCCGGCGGTGCCTTGTCTGGACCGGCTTCCTCGCATAGAACTCGGCCCGCGACCCGGCGCGAAGCCGCCGTTTTGGTACCAGGAGAGGTGGCAGAGTGGTCGAATGCACCGCACTCGAAATGCGGCATAGGTGCAAGCCTATCGGGGGTTCGAATCCCTCCCTCTCCGCCAACACTGTGAGAAATCCAATTCGATCTACAGATCATTGATTGTCATAGGTTTTTTCGCCGTTCGGCTGGTGCGCGCGGGTGGCATGCGGCGGCACTTTCGATGGTCATGCCTGAAACGTACGGGGTACTGCTGCTTTCGAAGCGCGTCCCGGACGACCTTCGAGCGATGTGTCGGGACGCGAGAAGAACGTCTCAGCGTACGCAGGCCGGAGCCGCGAAGCGTCCGCACAAGAATTTGTCGAGATCGAAGAGCGTTCGGCAAACTTGCGGTGCGGACGACGTCCCTCACCCCTTATGAAATCACGCGCGAAGCCGGAGCAATCGGCGATAGCGTCAGCGGCAATTCAACGCGGATCCGTATCAGGCCTTTGCGTGAGACGTCGAAGTCGGTGCAATCGTCTGGACCGAAACCTATGCTTCATATGCCGACATCCTAGATATCACCCAGCCTCTTTCATCCCACGAGAAAACAAGCTTCGTCAGCAGAGCGCTTGCTTTGCTCTTGTTGATCGGCATCTTGCCGTAAGAGGCCTCTCAGCACAGTCAGCCGATCGCGAACGTCTCGCTTGCGCCGGTTCAATTGAAATGCAAGGCGTCGCGCAAGAGCATCAAATCCGGGCGCACGAATCAATATCGATATCAAAGCGCGCGCATCGGAGAGGCGGCGCGGTTATGCCGATGATGAAGCCGCAACGATCTTGCGAACTGCTCTTAAAGAGAAAGAACTGTATCGGCGGTGGGTACCGCGGGTCTGCGCATACACGGGCGCTCGCATTGCAGAGATTTGCCAGCTTAGCCTTGAGCGCATTAAGCGGATTGATGGCATCGGGTGTATCGCGTTCGCTGCAGAAGCGGACTTTTTGAAGAACGCGAAGTCCGAGCGAGTCATCCCTGTCCGTTCTGCGGCATTCATAAAGGATAAGAGAGGCGCGTGGCGCAGCATCGCCGGTGCTGTGTGAGTGTTCATCGTTTGGGACAGCGCCACACTTGACCTTCCGACCATGCCGACAGGTCGCGTAACTTCTTGACCCTCGGGTCCGCCGGTGAATCGTCGCGGAAGCGCATTTCCCGTGGGATTGAATATCCGGGTCTCGGCGCCGAACGCCTCCAACAGCCGGGCGGCTTCAAGATGACCTCCGCCTTAGGAGCGGCACATTTGTAGCGCATCGTCGAGGCGTTCGGCGCGACACCAGCACAAGCCGTGTTCACCGACATGATGATCGGGCGTTCGCGCATCGTGCGAAGGGGAGTGAAGGCTCGGCAAAAGGGCTTCTCTCTCTC
>NZ_HG326653.1:179872-368860 GCF_000308295.2 Afipia birgiae 34632 | reverse complement strand
TTCGTTACCGTACCCGAACTACGTAGTAGTAGTACGGTCCGGGTTCCGGTCGGTCCGACGTACGTCGTCGACGGGAAGGGTAGGTAGGACGTCGCGACGAACGTACGTCTCTCTCTCTCTCTCTCTCTCTCTCTCTCTCTCTAATGAGACATGTTGCTCTAATGAGACATGTTGGCACTTGGCGAAGAAACGGTTTCCCACTAAGTTCCATATATTGCGGCGTGTTTGATATCGGAATTGAAGAGCTGGATGTTCGTGCGGTTGACCAGAACTGAGCGACGGAAGGCCGGGTGGCTGCTCGCCTTGGCCTATGTGCTTTGCGTGCTGGCGCCGGGTGTTTCCTTCGCGTTTACCGGGGGGGGGCATGCGCACGACCATTCCGGCATCCATGCGCATTCCGGCCAATCCGACAGCTTTGGTGATATGAATACTGTGGGTGCCGAAGCGCCGGTCCCTGCGAACGGCCAGCATGATGCCTTGGGCGCGCAGTGCTGTAGTATAGTGTGCGTGAGTGCGCTGCCTGCGACGGTCATGACGATCGTCAATCCCACCGCGCTGACGTCCGCCTGTGCGTCCGAGAACTATCGAGGCGTCGTCGATAACACTCCCTCCCGACGCTATCGCCCCCCCATTTCCTGAACTGACGGAATGACGTGGTGCCGTGCCTATTGAAGGCACGTGTGCTTGTGGTTCATCGACAGTTCGGGAGCATCATGCTTGCGCAGTTTGGTGCGAGGCGGCCGCCGCTCTTTTGGCGCTCGTCCACTTACCCGAGCGTGCTGCGCGAATTTGGTCGGTGAGCCGTATCAGTCCGAGTTTCGTTCTCATGGGAGCGGACGACAGCGGGCCGTATGAAAATCATGCAGCCTGACGGGGAGAGTTACGGGAATGGCGAGTAATGTTTATGTACTGGGCGCCTACAGCACCGCGTTTCAACCGTGGCCAGATAGGAGCTTTGCGGATCTGGTTCGTGAAGCTTACGTCGGAGCTTTGCATGACGCAGGTATGGATAGCGGACTAGATTTGTCTGCCGCCTGGTTTGGAAATTGCCTGATGAGTTACTGGGGGCAGGCCATGACTCGCGGGAGTGTCAGTTTCATCCCGCTTGTGCATCAAGGGCTTTTTCCCGATTGTGCGCCCATCTTTAACGTTGAAGGTGCCTGCGCGACGGGAAGTATTGCGTTGGCCGGTGCAATTAAGGAAATTCGCGCAGGCGATGCGGATCTTACCTTAGCTATCGGCGTGGAGAAGCTCTACGACCGGGAGCAGGCCCGAAGCCTTCTGGCGGAGATTGCGGAGGGTTCTGATCGCACGGACCCGTTGGATCTGATCGAGAACCACCAGCGACCGGGTGAAAGCGTCGGGATGCCATTTGGGTTAAGCATTGATCGACTGATGGCGATTGATGCGTACGCAATCCAGGCAAGCTATTACATGAAGAAGTTCAAGGCGACTGCCGAACAAATTGCGGTTGGCGCAGCCAAGAATTACAACAACGGCGCTCTGAATCCGAAGGCACAGTATCGCTTGGGAATGTCGCCGGAATCAGTTCTCGCCGATCGGATGGTGAGCGCGCCTCTAACGAGAGCGATGTGCGCTCCAATCGGAGATGGCGCTGCTGCTGCGATTGTTTGTTCTGAGCGGTACTTAAGAACGGTTTCGGCGTCAGTAAAAGATCGCGCAATCAAGATTCGGGCACAGGGCATAATGGGTGGCAAGTATCGACTGCCCGACGAGCTAAGCTTGACGCGCGCCGCGGCGGACAGAGCATACGCTGTAGCGGGCCTTTGTCCGAGCGACGTGGACGTAGCAGAAATCCACGATGCAACTTCCTTCAGTGAGATCTATCAATGCGAGATGATGCGTTTTTGCAGGATCGGTGAAGGGGGACAGTTCGTTGGAAGTGGTGCAACCAAGATCGGCGGTACGCTCCCCGTTAACACGTCTGGAGGCCTCGTTTCTAAAGGAGACCCAATCGGCGCGACCGGTCTCTCCATGTGTTATGAGCTCGTGACTCAGTTGAGAGGAGAGGCTGGAAAGCGGCAGGTCCAGAATGCGGTTATTGGATTACAACAGAATGGCGGAGGCTTGATTGGAATGGGGGAGGCCTTGGCTGCCGTCACCATCTACGAGCGGTCTCGATAGGCGCCGGGTCGATGATTGGAATCTTTCTGACCGGGTTGGGCGCTCCTGCAGCGATCGCGCGCGCACGAAGAACGCTATCAGGTGCGCAAAGGGCGCACTCTGCGGAGTAGACGCATTTGATTCAGTTATGGATTGCGCGCGGATCTCATTCGCTTTTGCTTTCGACTAACAAGATCCCCGCAATCCGTTCAGCGTCCTTCCGAATTCGATTTAGCTTTTCAGTGACTGACCTGACGGATATTTTGGACCAGCTGGATAGAGACTACTGCATCGCTGCGCTCCGATCCAGATGCTGCAGTGTCGGCGCCGATGTTTGCGGTGCCGGCGGCCGGTAGCTCAGAGATGAGTGCGGTCGGATCGTGTTGAAGTGCTTGCGCCATTGCTCGATGACGACGGTAGCCTCCTTTAGGCTGTAAAAGATTTCACCGTTCAGGCATTCGTCGCGCAGTTTGCCGTTGAAGGACTCGCAGTAGCCGTTTTCCCATGGGCTGCCGGGCGCAATGTAGAGCGTCTTTGCTCCGAGCTTTCCGAACCAGCTGCGCACGATCTTGGCCGTCATCTCCGCGCCGTTGTCCGACCGGATGTGCTCAGGGACGCCTTTAGCAAGCATCACATCGGCCATGGTGTCGATGACGCCGAAGCTGTTGATGCGACGTGCAACCCTGATCGCCAGGCATTCCCTGGTAAACTCGTCGATCAGCGTCATGAGCCGGAGCTTACGGCCATCATGGGTCTGCGCCTCGACGAAGTCGTAGCTCCAGACATGGTTACGATGCTGCGGCCGCAAACGGATGCAGGATCCGTCGTTGAGCCACAGCCGGCCGCGCGGTCGCTGTTTGCTGGGTACTTTTAGCCCCTCACGGCGCCAGATCCGCTGGACCCGATCACACCCGACCTGCCAGCCGGCATCGACCAGCAGCGACGTGATCCGACGATAGCCATATCGCCCATATTGGGACGCAAGAGAGATAATCGCTCTCGTCAACGCATCCTCATCAGATCGAACGATGGTGGTGTATCGCTGTGTTCCGCGGTGCTGGCCGACGATCCGGCAGGCTTGGCGTTCCGAGAGACCATACTTCCCTCGAATGCCCTCCACCGCCTGCCGTCGCCGCTCAGGGCTTATAAGTTTCCCGAGGCAACGTCCTTGAGCACCTGCTTCTCAAGCGACAGATCGGCGACGAGACGCTTGAGGCGGACATTCTCCCGCTCCAGATCCTTCATCCGCTTCGCCTGATCGAGCTCAAGGCCACCGTATTCCTTCCGCCAGCGATAATAACTCTGCTGCGAAATTCCGGCTTCCCGACAGGCCACCGGCGCTGCCTTGCCCTGCGACATCAATACTTCAATCTGGCGCAGCAGCACCACGATCTGCTCCGCATTAAACCTCTTCTTCGGCATGACCAAAGCTCCTTTCCAAGCTCAGTTTCTCACAAAGCTTGGTCCAAAAAAGCCCGGTCAGGTCATGACGTCCCTTAGAGTCTCATCGTTCAAACTCGCAAAGATGGCTCTATCAGCCTCGCGACGGTTGACGGCAAGTTTGTCCATTTCTCTGCGGGCTTTTGCCGTTAGAAACATCAAGACGACGCGACCATCGGTAGCCGACACGGTTCGCCTGAGAAATCCGGACTTCTCCAGACTCTTGGTTTGATTGGTTACAAATGCGGGATAGATATGAAGTTTCGCGGAAACCTCGATTCCGGAGACCCCGTCTCCTCTGTCCAAATCTTCAATTGCTTTAAGAATGAGCCATTGGGGTTCGGAAACGCCAAGCCGATTGGCCCAGATTTTATCGATGACCCCAAGATGGATATTGATAGCGGCCACATCCCATAGCAGTTGTCGGACTGCGGCAGGGTTTCGGCCGGTGTTGGCCGCGTGGCTCTGCGTGACCACTCCGTCAGCTGGAAAATCAGTATCTTTCGGATTTCTCTTCCGAGCGACCATTTGCGGATTCCCCAAAGGACTTTGACGAAGGGCCTAGGTCAATCGCCGGTTTGAGGCAAGGATCGAACCTCCCCGAATACGCGCCCGTTCGCGCGCCTGTTGCCGCAGGGCAACACTCACGGCTAACCTGATTGTTACTGAAATTAATTAATGGAGTTAAGTAATTTCATGTGGCATCATTTTTAGGTGACGGGGGGGCACCTCAGAGTCATCCCGTTTGGAGGCTTCGCCAAAGTCGCTCGCGTTCACGCGAGGGGTGTCCGAAGGCGCGAGGCGGCCGGGCGGTTAGCGGGGATGAAGGGCCATCCGGTGCGGCTTGCACCGATGGACTGAACCTTCCCCAACAGAGCAAACTTGGAGGATTTATGAGCAAGATTAAGAGCCTTATCCTTGGTTCGGCGGCGGGTTTCGTCGCGATCGCAGGGGCACAGGCAGCTGATCTTCCCGTCAAGGCGAAAGCCGTTCAGTACGTGAAGATCTGCTCCCTTTATGGCGCCGGTTTCTACTACATGCCCGGCACTGACACCTGCATCAAGCTGGGTGGTTACATTCAGGCCGACGCCAACATCAACGGCAACAACTACAACGGGCCGGCGTGGAATGAAACCGCAGGTCCCAACGGGGCAGGTGTTTTCGGCACCGAGAGCCGCAATTCGGATTCGTTCACGACCCGCGCACGCGTTCAGCTCAACATTGATACCCGTACCGCCACCGAATACGGTGTGGTTCGCACCTACTGGTCGAGCCACTTCGAGCACAGCACGGGCTTCGGGCCGTCGTCGGGCAACCTCACGGTGGACTACGGCTTCGTCCAGTTCGCCGGCTTTACCTTCGGTAAGGCGCTCTCGACCTTCCAGACGCCTTGGGGTGCTTACGGCGCCAACAACAACACCGCATTCCTGATCGGCGGCTACGACAACGCGACTGGCATCAACCAGATCGCCTACACGTGGCAGTTCGGCAACGGCCTGTCGGCTCAGTTGGGTCTTGAAGACAACAAGGCCATCAACCGTGCGCCACTGTTGAACGCCAGCGCTGTTATCGGCGGCGCAACTGCAGCCGCTACCGCAGGTGCCTATCTCGGCGCCGGCGCACTGGCCGCAAACCAGAACGGTACGGGCGGTCAGTTGTCACCTGACATCACCGGTAACGTGAAAATCGATCAGGCGGCATTTACTGCCCAGATCTCGGGTGCTGCCCACAATGTCAATGCCAATTACTACAGCACTGTTGCTGGTGGTCTCGGCAACGAGGGCTCCGGTCGTCCGAGCAGTGTCTGGGGCTTTGCTGTCGCCGGTGGTCTTCAGTTGAAGCAACTGTTTACCGGCGCTGGCGACAAGCTGTCGCTTGATTTCACCTACACGGACGGTGCTCCGAAGTATGTGATCAGCGGCGTAACCGGCAACACGTTCGACAACTTCGGCTCCGCGGTCAACGCCGGCAGCTACCAGTCGTTCGCTTCGATCAACCTGTATGACGGCGTTTACACCAACGGTGGCAGCATCGAGAAGACCAAGGCTTGGGGCTTCCGTGGCACCTTCGTGCACAACTGGACCCCGAACTGGGAATCCAGCGTGTTCGGCAGCTACACCCGCGTCGACTACAACAGGAATGCGTCTGCTGCGATCTGCGTACGTCAGGTTGCATCGGTTGGCGCGCTCACTGGCGGTGCAACGGCTAACGGCTACTCCTGCAACCCGGATTTCAACATCTGGCAGGTCGGTACCCGCACCGCTTGGACCCCTGTCCGCAACCTGACCTTCTCGGGCGAGGTGATGTACACCATGCTCGATCAGTTCAACACTGGTTCGATCAGCACGACCGGTGCGAATCTGATCGGCGGCTTCAAGCCAGCCGGAACCTACGACTACAAGGACCAGGGTATCTGGTCGGGCAACGTCCGCGTCCGCCGCACCTTCTGAGTGCAACGCTACTGAAAGGAGATTCAAAGGGAGATTCAAGTCGAATCCTAATGAAGTCTAAAACCTCCAGAACCCCCGGCAATGCCCTGCCGGGGGTTTTACTATGGCATCGCTAGGCAAACGAGCTCGCGAAACCTCGCCCGAATGTGCGCCAACGCATGATTCATAACGCCAGGCTGCTGGAACTCATGGCGTTCGTGGGGACCAGCCGGTCACTGATGGCTAATCCGGGAGCGCTTGGCAGCCGTTTGGTTCGCGTCTATGCTCTGGGACTCAGACCCAATATAAATTTGTTGCAAATCCGGCATCCGGGAATGTTCGTGCATCTCACCAAAGCTAAGCGATTGAGGGCTGGATGGCTTCTTGCCCTGGTCTATTTGCTTTGCGTAGTGGCGCCGAGCTTCTCGTTTGCATTGAGCGATGGGCCCCGTACAGCGCTGTGCCCTACGAACGGAAGCCACCAAACCAGCATCATGCACGTCCATCAATCGGGTGCGCGCATTTTGCAGGATGTTCAAAGGGATAGCCGTGCCCACGCACATCCCGCAGTATACAGCCATGTCGGCATGTCGGACACTACTGACGATCCGATATCGATCGCTGGCGAAACGTCAGTCCCCACGGATGACCACCACCAGTCTTCTGGGATGCAATGCTGCGGTATGATTTGCGTCAATGCATTGCCCGCAGCTTTGGTCGAAGTCGTTAGGCCTTCTCAGCCGACGTCGCGTTTTGCATCTGAGATCTATTGGCATCTCGCCGACAATGACCCCCCCCGGCAATATCGTCCTCCCATTTCCTGAACTGGCGATGAACTGGTGCTGAACCCGTTGAGGGCTTTGCACACCTTTATTCATTACGGTTCAGGAAACCTGTCATGTTCGCGCAGTGTGGGGCGAAGCTCCCCGCCGTTCATTCGGTGGTGCGCAAAGTCTATCATTATCAGAGCATCAGCGTCGCAGCGGCAGCTCTGTCTGCTCTGGGCGGCCTGGCGTCGGGATGCGCGGTCCCTATCGCCTTGAACGAGCAGGATCCGGCGGCTCCAAGTGCGACGGTAGCCCACGTAGGTTGCCGCTCGACGGTCGCGCCCCTGATGGGGTCGGCTCGGGCTGTCGAAGGGACTTCGGGCCACTCCCATCACGATTCATTCTCAGCCAGTGAACCAGGCGATGCAAAGCGGGCGGCACGCATTGTCAAAGTGACCATGGGCGAGATAGACGGAAGGATGATGTTCATGCCGGCGAAAGTCGACGTGAGGGCGGGCGAGCAAATCAAGTTCATGTTGCGCAACAACGGCGAACTGGATCATGAGTTCGCCCTCGGTTGCGCGGCAGATCGTCTCAAACATGGTGAGGCGATGAAGAACCCGGACATGGAGCGCAACGATCCAAACGCCAGGCAACTTGCTCCAAAGAAGTCGAGCGAGATCGTCTGGAAGTTCAGCAAACCAGGCGAGTTCGAATTCGCCTGCTTGGTCCCCGGACATCGTGAAGCTGGCATGGTCGGTATCGTCGTCGTGAAGTAACTCGCCACGAACAGTCCATAGAAAATTGAAAGGAACTACCATGAAGGCACGGAGTATCGTAACCGGGGTCCCTCACTTTACGACGTTCACTGCCGTGCAGAGCGCGATGTTGACGGGCGAGGTGAAGAGGGTCGACGAGAATGCGTCGATGCCCAAGCAATTCCAGGTTGGCGACACGGGTTGGTTTGAAGCGGAAATGGCAGCCGCCGGTATCACGATTACCAAGATGCAGAACAGCAAGTAAGGAGCGGCGGTCCGCGCGAAGGTCTTCGAACCATCGTATCACCGGGCCGTTCGATAGGATTGCATGTTCCGACCTGAAGGGAGGCCTCGCTTGAGCCGAATTGCCGCTGCGGCGGACACACCGACGATCATATACGACCGCGAAACCGGGATTCTGACCGGCGCCAGTCCGCTCGACACGATAGCGGTCGGCGCGCTCCGGGCCGGGTCCGTGCTGACCAGGCCGTTTGGTCACCGCGGCTATGGACTTGGATGCAAGATGGTTTCCATCTTGGCGACGAACCGCGATATTGTGGTGAAGTTGAATTCCGATGCGGCCTTCGCGATTCCGCTTGCCGACCCATACTGGAGCAGGATCCTCAATCGTCGTTACGACTATGAGGAGGAAATGGAAGCCCTGCTCCGGAGCGCAGCCGGGCTTAAATACACTTTAATCGATTGTGGCGCGAATTTCGGATACTGGTCAGTGCTTGCGACCAGCGAGCCGTTCGGCAAGCAATCAGCGCTGGCGATCGAGGCTGCTCCGGCGAACGCAGTGCGGCTCGAAGCCAATGCCAGGCTGAACGATGGCCGCTTTCGATGTCTTAACGCCGCCATCGGTGAACAATCGATTGGTTACGCGAGGATCGTGGGTCAAAAGCATGAAGCCTTCGCAGCAATACCTATCGAATCTGAAGAACGCGATGCGGTCAGGATGATTTCGGTAGACGGATTGGCAGATGAAGGGCTCATCGACACTTCCTTACCATGTCTGATCAAGTTGGACGTGGAAGGGCAGGAGATAGAGTCGCTGGGAGGGGCTCGCCAGATGTTGGCTGGCGACAGCGTTGTTGTTTGCGAAGATCACGGAGCCGACCGGACACACAGCGTCACTCGTCACCTTATTCAAAGTACCGGCCTCAAGACATTTGCCTTCGACCCAGCGAAAGGCCTCTTTTTTGCGGTGACCGAACCATCCGATCTTGATCGGATCAAGCGGCACGCCTGGGTGGGTTACAATGTCTTCGCGACGTCAAGCCCTCTGTGGGAAGATAGACTGCTCTCAGCGACGTGGGCTTACCGATGACCAGCTCGGGCAGGGGTGGCAGGCCTCCAGCATTTGCGAACAAAGCCACCGGCCGCAGACACATTGCGATCAGACCTGCGACGCGCGAAGACAGTGGTATGATTGCGAAATTGGCCTATCTCGCGGATGGCGATACACTTGCGTTCATCCTGCGCGGGATCGACCCTACAGCAGAAGCAATGCCAGTTTATCGCGAGATGGCTGCTGCGACGACGGGAATACTCTCGCATGAGAATTGCATAATTGCGGAGTCAGGCGATCGAATCGTTGGCATGGCAAACGCGTTTCCCGCCCGGCTGATTGAATCTGAGATCGCGGGTTTGGTATTGACTGAGCGTGAGGAATTGCTGCGGCCACGCGTGGAGCTCAACGAACCCACTAGCTATCTACTAAACAGCATCGCTGTTCTGCCTGGTTACCGCAGGCTGGGCGTAGGCGCGGCTTTGCTGGCTGCGGTCATCGAAGACGGCACAAGGCAGTTGTTTCCGTCTGTGACGGTGCATGTTTGGGCGGACAACACGGAAGCTGTCGCATTCTATTTTCATGCTGGTTTCAAGGAGGTTCGTCGCGCGAGTATCTCCTGGCACCCAGATTTGTCGCGAACGGGTGGAAGCCTTCTCATGATGTTGCCGATCGGAGTTGAAGCGGAAATTCGGTGAAGCGAAACCTTGCAGGCGTATCTCAAGAGGGCCTTGTATGCACTTGGCTTGGCGGTTTGACGTGTTCTTCGGCGTCTGGCGCCGGTGTCTGGGTGAAAGCCCCGGCGAACGACAGGTTCTCGTTTGGTCGCAATTTTGAGTGGCGACGCTCAGCCGATCATGCCGGATGCATGTGGGCGCTACCAGCGCGCGCCGCCTTCATATGACGCGTATCAGCCCGAACATGCCGCCGGACTGATGCTCCAGGATATGGCAATGGAACATCCAGTCGCCTGGATTGTCCGCAACGAACGCAATTTCGACGCGCTCGCGCGGGTCCATCATCGCCGTGTCCTGCCATTCGCTGTGGCGTGTCGGCTGACCGTTACGCGCTATCACCCGAAAGACGTGACCATGCAAATGCATCGGATGGTGCCAAGCCGTGTCGTTGATGAGGGTCAGGCGACAGGATTGGTTTCGTTTCAGTGTGAGGAATGGATCAAGGGTGTGCCCTTTGGCGGCAACGTCATTGATCGACCATAAGAGGCCGTTGTGCATGAGCGTTCGCATGTTGGCGCGCTGACCGTCCATTATCGCTGAAATCATGCCGCCCATCATCCCTCCGCCGAGCGTGATGTCGTGCCGCTCGGCATTCTCCAGATCGGGTTCCGACAGCGGATTGGCGGGGAGGCGGATCGGCTTTGCGTCTGCGAGATCCCGCAGTTGGGCCGCATCGTCATACGCAAGGTCCAGGAGTTTGTATTCACGGCGGCGATAAAAGGTATCGACTACACGGTAGCGCTTGCCCGGCTGTCCACGCAGATCGAGCAAGATGTCTGCTCGCATGGCGGGACCAAGGACGATGCGATTGTTGGCAGGAGCGTGCGGTTCGACCGGATGGCCATCAAGGGCAATCACCTGTGGTGTGTGCCCCTCGAACTCAAGACCGAAGATGCGTGCATTGGCAGCGTTGATCAGGCGCAGACGGATGCGTTCGCCGGCGCGGACGTCGAAGTTGCCGGGAATGCGGCCGTTCACGGTGACGGTGTTTCCGATGCGGCCGTTGTGGCCGACGTCGTGCAGGTTATTGAAATCGTTCTTGATCGATGCATCTTTCTGCAGGCGCCAGTCGCTGAGCACCCATGTGATGTCACGATCGACGGCGATCGGATTCCGCTCGTCGACGATCAGTGCTCCATAGAGACCGCGCGCGACCTGTGCGGAGCTGTGATGATGCGGGTGATACCAGAACGTACCCGCATCAAGGCAGTCGAACTCATACGTGAAGGTCTCGCCGGGGCCGATCGGCTTCTGGGTGATGTGCGCGACACCGTCCATGGCATTGGGTACGCGCAGCCCGTGCCAATGTACGGTCGTTTCCTCGGGCAATCGGTTCTCGACCAGCACCTGGATGCGGTCACCCTGACGGACCCGAAGTTCCGGGCCTGGAACATTGCTTCCATATGACCAGACATCTGTGTCGGGACCGGAAGCGCCAAAAATAGACTGACGGCTGGGAGCGGCAATCAGTCTGAATTGCTTGATCGGCGATTCTGGAGCGGGTGCGGCACGAAGCAAGGATGCTGTTGTGGCAAGACTTGCGCCGGCGAGGAGAATTGCTCGTCGGTCGAGCATCGAAGAGTGAATTGGTGTCATTGATCGTCATCCTTGGGCTGCTGCGGAGGGCTGGAAGCGCTACCCGTGTGTCAGAAGAGACATACCGATACCGCGCACACGAGGCGCTATCGCGGAACGCGACGCGCCTTAGGTCCGGATAACAAACTTTGGAGGGGATGCGATCGGCGGGGCGATCCATTCAGTACCCGAAGGGGTCGCGACCTGATCAAAAGTGATGAGAGGAAAAGCAGGAAGGATAAACTCCGCCGCCGGAATCGCGACCATGCTGCTGCACGGTATGGCGCATGCACATTCGGTCATTCTGCTGTCGCCATCGGCGCAGCCGTCACATTCCGCTGACACGCTCGCTTCAGTCGCGGTGAAGGTCATTCGGGCGTCCATCGCAATTGCCTGGGCACCATGTGTCATGTGCCCGAGCAGCAGAGCGAACGTCAAGATCAGCGCTAGAAATGGCCGGATCGTCTTCAGCGTCATTGTTGCGAGATAACAACATGCCCATACTGTTGCCAGTCCAAGAGGTGCGGCAGATCGTCCTTGAGCGTGGGAGTCGGCAGCTCTCCCGTCCGCTTGCAATCAGTTTTCCCGGCGGGATCGTTGCGGGTCGGCTTGCGGCGCGTCGCGGTGCGCAAGCCGGAAGCTCTGGAGGGGGAGACCCGCAAGCTGACAACGCATCGCGTTCAGGCAGATCGTGTCGCAACAGTCGAAGGAAATACTGGGTTGAGATATGACAGGCCTTGGCGCAAACGACGATCTGACGTAAGTGTTATGCATAGTACTCAGCATCCAATTCTCGAGATAAGCCACATTCATGTTGACGCATGTCGACAGATCAATGCGACTGAGGGCAGGACTGCTACTCGCGGTGATCTATCAATTTTGCGTGTTGGTGCCGGGTCTTTCCTTCGCGTTCAGCGAAGCGCGGAAAGCGCAATGTCTTGCCGACGAGAACCGCGCTGCGGGCATTGCGCATGTCCACGGTCAAGATGCTCGTACTGTACAACACGCCGATGTTGACTTTGAAGCCGACAAATATTCGAGCCCGCTTTCAAAGCAAGCGCGTGGTGAACGCGGGCCGTCAGTGTTCACAGAAGCGCCATCATCTGATCAGCACAAGTCTGCAGACAGTCAATGCTGCGGACTGACTTGTGTAACGGCGTTGCCGGCGACGGTTACGGAATTTGTGCAGCCTTCGGTTCCGCCGTCGCTTTGCGTGGGCGCCCTCAACCGTAATGTCGCGGACAATGCTCCAGTTCGCCTCTATCGTCCCCCCATTTCCTGATCTGAGCTTGACGAGTTTCGGAGTCGTGCCCCGCTAAGGGCGTGCGAACCTGATTCATCGTCAGTTTCTCGAAGGCATATGCGCCAGAGCGTTGGGCGAACTTGGCGGTCTATTCAGAGCCAAGATCTTAGGTTTGGCGCCTGTCGTCATGCTCGCGCTGTCCTGCAGCTTTTGAAGCGGTTTGAAAACTGACAACGGCGAAACGCCATTAGTCGCGCGAGAGGATGTTCACCCATGATGAACATCCCTGAAGACTTTGCGCGCGACTACCACAGCGACCCCGGGATCTTAGGAAAGAAGCTGTATGACCGCGCTTAGGAGCCGCCTTGGCTCGCCCAACATTCTGATCGCTCTGCTCGTCGCTCTAGCAGTTATTTTCTTCAATTGGCTCGTGTGGCGTGCGCAATGGCCGCTCGAAATCGATGTCAACGAGTCTTGGAATGCTTATCAGGCGACAGACTGGCCGCCGGGTTGCCGCTCTATCCTCCGTCTGACGCGCTGATCGCGAATAACTATCCTCCTCTTTCATTCATCCTGGCGCATTGGCTTACGAGAGTTTTGAGCCTTGACGCCATAATTATCGGTCGATGTCTTTCTCTGCTCGGTATCCTTATAACTGCAGCTGGTTGCGGCCTTTCCACCCGGATCATGGGCGGGGGAGCGGCAGCCGTAACACTGTCCGTCGCGTGGTACGTCGCTGTGATGTCGCGTCATTTCGACATTTTCGCCGGCATGAACGATCCGCAGATTTTCGCCGGCAGTATCATGATGGCGGGTATGGTCTGCTTTATCGTCGCCTACCGCGATCGCCGCTCAGTGATCCCGGCATTTGCCCTGATGGTATTGGCAGGCTTCTTCAAGCATAATCTGTTCGCGACGCCTGCGACCGCGATCGTTTGGCTGCTGATTCACGATCGGCGCACGGCCATGAGAGCGATGGCGGCGTCGACCGCACTGATTGCCGTCGGCTTCGTAGCCTCTACGATCGCATTCGGGCCCGATTTTCTGTATCAATTATCGTCGCCGCGAGAGATCCGGCTTTTCCGTATCGTCCAGCGTATCGGACATATGCAGTGGATCGCTCCGGCCGGCGTGATTGTCATCATCTGGATCGTGCAGGCGCGAAACAGTTGGCAGGCACAATTTTGCGGGCTTTTCTGCCTTTGCGGTTTACTCAGTCACCTCCTCCAGCAAACCGGCGAGGGAGTCGACACGAACTCGCAGTTCGAGCTTGTCACGGCTATAGCCATCGGTCTCGGACTTGCGTTGGGCGGCATCGGCTGCCGTCAGGCAACGTCACGTATGGTGAAGACTACTATCCTGGCCGTCGTCATCTTGCGCTTGCTTCTGATTTCTCGCTTCGAACCCTATCTGGTCCTGACGAGCCAGACGTACCGGGACAACGCGCAGCGCAGTTTGACTATCGTTGCGAAGGAGACAGACGCTATCAGGAAAAACGTCGGCTTGGCCGTATGCACCATTCCGACGGTTTGCCGGCAGGCCGGCCAGCCATTCGTCGTCGACAGGTTCATCATGCATCAGAAAATCGCCGTCGGCCTTCTATCCGCCGCGGAATTGGATGCCCGTATACGGCAGGCTGGAATTTCGATTGTACCAATAGATCCGGATGCCAGTACGCGCCTCCTCAGTTCAGAGGCCAAGATTAGCCATATTCTCGATCATCGACGCGGCTTGCTTCCGCCTCACCCGGCGCCAACTCTGTCGGACAGCGGCCATTCAGCATCGTGGTGTGGGGGGTGGCCGGCGGCGGCATCGAAGTCTCATTGTCGCTGAAGGAGGCGGAGGTGCGCACTTTCGCAACGGATTTGAAACTGATCATTAAGATGAGAGGCAATCGGGTCAATTCGCGGTGATATCGTTTCGACAAGTAGAATCAGGAATGGCTTTTGAGACAATGTACTAGGGGGTATTATGGTTGAGTGGATTTCAAAAAGGCTGGTTGGATTTCGACGGACTGCTCTGCTTGCTATTGTTATGATGATTGCCGTGTCCTGTTCGGTAGGGACTGCATCGGCGCAGATGATCGGCATTCGGTCGAATCCGCCTTACAGTGTCATCGAGAATGGTGCTCGCGACGGTATCGTGCTCAAGACGGCGCTTGCTGCTCTTTCGAAGATCGGAATTTCCGGAACGACAACGGAGATACCGGCCCAGCGCTTCTATAGAGACGTGGAAGAGGGCACCCTCGACATTGGAATCGACGCGACGCCAACTCCGGCGCGTGAGCGTGGCTCGTGGTTTTCCGAGCCGATATTCACCGATTACGTCGTTATTTTCGTGCTCAAAGGCAAGACTTTTCCGTTCGAGACGATAAATGATCTTGCTGGCAAGAAGCTGGGGGGGCGGCTGGGCTTTTCGTATGGCCTTTTAGATCAGTATTCCGAGATAACAATCGAACGGGTCAATACGCAGGAGCAGAATATCGACAAGCTGCTGGCCGGCCGACTCGACGGCATTATCGCAAATTTCGTGGCTGGCGAGCTAGACTTCGCCGCACGTAACTCCTTGGACAAGGCCGTCGCAGTCAACAAGGTTCCTCTGGCAATGACGTTGTCCCGTAAGAGATATACTGAACGAGACCTGGCACGCCTCAATTCTGCGCTTGGCGAACTGAGAGTTGATCCGGATTTCCTCAAGCTGCTCGGCAATATTCCAAATATGCCAACTGAACGACGGGTAGTTTCGAAGTAGGTGCGCGAGCCATCTCCCTAAGATCGCATAAATCTCGATCGTTAGCCCTGGGGGTCATGGTGAGGCGACTATTTTTGAAAGTGTTTAATCTAGTTCGTTGCAGCCTCATGCTCCGGGTTCTCTTGCCGGTTGGGGGGCTTTTGGTTGCCCTCGTCGCTGGATCTGTTATCGGCGTCCTTATTAAGGATCGAGAGACTGCGCGCACCGCGTTGAGCATCAAGACAAAGCTGATTGCAGAGATTGCCGGCCGCAGCGCGGCCGACATACTCTGGAATTTGGACGCAACGGCCGGCAGGGAATTGCTTGGAGCTCTCGCTGTTGATCCCGAATATGTAGGAAGCGCAATTATCGACGACCGAGGCGACGTATTCGTCGCAAATGGCGCTAAGTTTTCAGAATCCGGTTCGATGATCGCCGAGAAAGTGCCTGTCGTCCGAAATGACAAGGGCCAGAAAAAAACTGTTGGTGCGCTTGAGCTGCGCGTCTCGACGGCGCTCGCTGATGAGAATGTTTTCCGGGAAGGCATCTTATTGAGTCTAATTGGCGCCGGCTTGCTCGTTGTCGTCTGCGGCCTCCTGTTCGGGATTCTCAGGAGGTCCACCCGGCCGATAGTAGCCTTAACGAATGCCATGGCTGAATTGTCCTCGGGCGGACTCGACACCATCATCCCGGCGCTTGATAGGCAGGACGAAGTCGGCCGGATGGCACATGCCGTCGAAGTGTTCAAGCAGAATGCCAATGAGGTTGCTCGGCTCAACGGTGAGCGGGATGCGATGAAGAATCAGGCCGAGCGCGAAAGATTCGATTTGCTCAATCGTATGGTTGGCCAGTTCGAATCGACTGTCTCTTCTGTCGTCACCAGCATCGCGGTCGCTTGCACCAAGGTGGGTACAAGAACGGAAGCGGTGGCCAGCAGGATGACCCAGGCCGAGCAAAACAGCCGCGCCATCATGCAGGCAACCGGCAGCACGTCGGACAGCGTACAGACCGTCGCTTCCGCAACCCAAGAGTTATCTGCATCCATCGACGAAATTACGAATCGGGTCCAAGAGTGCGCTACGATAGCCAGTATCACCTCCAACGCCGCTGAGGGCACTTCCGGGACGATCGCCGAGCTATCAGAGCAGGCACAGAAGATCGGAAACATTGTCCGGCTGATCCACGAGATCGCTTCGCAGACGAATCTTTTGGCTTTGAACGCCACAATCGAGGCGGCGACGGCTGGTGTTGCCGGCAAAGGCTTTGCCGTGGTTGCGCAGGAAGTAAAGTCACTCGCCGCTCAGACAGCGAGTGCGACGGGCGAAATCTCGGCGAACGTCCAGGCGATACAAGCCGCCACCGCACAAGCTGTGATCGAGATTCGACAGATTGCGGAGGTCGCTAATCGCTCTCGTGAGATCACCACCAGTATTTCCAGCGCCATCGAGCAGCAGAGTGCTGCAACTCGTGAGATTTCGAGCAGCGTGTCACGCGCCGCGTCGGGCACACAGATTGTAGCGCAGAACGTATCTTCGGCCGTCGCCAATATTACCGAGGCAAGTGCAGCCACACAGGAGTTGCTCTCCGCCAGCCAAAAACTTCTACAGGAATTTCAGATGTTGCAAGATCAGGTTCGAGCCTTTGTATCGACCGTTCGCGCGGCAGCCTAACGCGCGAGCAATTGCCTTAACCTCTCAGCGCATTTTGTGATGCCGAATTTTTAAATCTTGTCGTTCATTGAACTCGCTTGCGTCGGATGAGCCAAGCGATCAACGCCTAATATTATCGCTTCTATCCCGTTCCTTCAACTCGATTGCCGCAGGAACATCCTCGATGGCAAGCGGGCGCAGCGGCTCGGAAGGGATCATGGCGATCTGGACGGGGCCCCGTGTCGTCCGATTGTTCAGTGGCCATCCGTGTCGAGTCGACGCCGGCGGCACACAATCCCTAGAGCGATCATTTGACGGAAGCATATCCGGCGTTGGTGAAGTAGGTGCTACATTCGGCGGGTTGGATTGTGGCAACGAGACGACCGATGTGTCACCACGCGTCGTCGATGGTGCGCTTCTGGGCGAGGCGCATCCAGTGCTTGATCTTGGCGAAGGCCTGCTCGATCGGGTTGAGGTCGGGTGAGTAGGGCGGCAAATACCAGAGCCTGGCGCCGGCAGCACGGATGATGCGGCGCAGCGCCGCCGACTTGTGGCTGCCGGGATTGTCCATGATGACGATGTCGCCGGGCCTGAGTGCTGGCACGAGCTGCTGTTCGACATAGGCGCGCAAGTCTTCACCGTTGATCCCGTCGAAGACGCAGGGGGCGGTGAGGCCATCGCAGCGCAAGGTGCCGAGGAAAGTCATCGTCCGCCGGCGGCCATCGGGCGCGAAGCCGCGCAGGCGCTCGCCCTTCGGTCCCCATCCGCGCAGCGGGGCCATGCTGGTCTTGATCCAGGTCTCATCGATCAAAACCAGGCGCCGGGATCGAGGCCAGCCTGCCATGACGGCCAGCGGCGTCGCCGGCGGGCGACGTCGGAACGGGCCTGCTCAAGGGCGAGCAGCGCCTTTTGAACCGCAGTCCCTCGCGCCGCAGAAATTGCTAGACCGCGTTGTGTGACACACAGACGCCGCGCGCCGCCAGTTCGTCCTTCAACCCGTGCTGCGTCAGGTGCGGTGCCTGGCTGATCCGCGCGTGAATGAAGGCGCGATGCGGATCCACCGCTTGCGATGCCCACCCACCTTGCCGGGCTTCACCGAGCCGGTCTCCCGATACTGTTGCGGCCACCTCACCACCGAGGACACCCCGACGCCGAACCGTGCCGCAAACGACCGGCAGTTCGCCCGTCCGGCACCGCAGCAACAACACGCTCGCGCAGATCATTGGAAAGAGGTCGCGTCATCAGATGCTGGCCTCCCGCCCAGCCAGCATCTTGAATCGCGGCCGGGCGAACTTTCGCAATCCGTTTGAAACTGATCGCTGGGAAGGAATGTAGTCGCTCCCGCTCGCGATGATATTGTTCCAACAGGTGTAAAGCCGCAGCGAAGATGCGGCGATAGGCAATTTATAGGACGCGATCCATAAACAACGTTTTAAGTTCGGACCAACTTCAATATCGACTACAAAAAAAGGGGGAAACTAAATGGAATATCGTACTAAGGCAGTGGCAGCGGCAGCGCTATCACTCGCTACTCTCGCACTAACTAGCTTCGCTTGGGCCGCAGACGTGGCCCCAATGCCTGCCAAGGCTAAGCCCATTATCGACGTGCCGTTCTTTCGCGTGAACGATAACCGTCTTACCTACGCCTACCAATTTACCGGAACCTCGCCAGGAAAGCCGGGTGAGACGGCAAAGCAGGTTGTCGCTTTTACCCACTTTGACGTGTGGGCTTACGGTACGAACTTCTTCAGCGTCTCTTTGATGAAGTCAGACGGTGCCGATTATGCTGTTCCCTGCCGCTCCCCTGGCCAGGGTTGCGCCGGTGCAACCGAGATCTACGGACTATTCCGGAGCACATTGGGCTTCAACGAGGTCTTCAATACCAAAGCCTTCTCTGCGGGTCCGATGCGTAACGTATCGTTTGTATTCGGAGCGGACGCAAACACCAAAAACGATTTCTTGGCCCCGGCGAAACGGGCTGTTGTGGCCGGTCTGCAATTTGGCTTCGACCTGCCTTATAAGGGCTTCTTCAACGTCGCGCCGATGTACTATCAGGAATGGAATCACAACTCGTTTCTGCAGACAGGTACCATAGTTGGCCCATACCCAGGTATTCCGGATGGAGTCACGCGCTTCAATCCTACCTGGGCGGTCGAGATGAACTACTACATGGATCTCGGCTTTCTGCCTGAAAGCATCAATTATTTCTCCGTTAGCGGCCGCGCCGGATTTTACGGTCCTAAGGGAACTGGTGCGGCTCCGGGCCTCGTTTCGCCCGCCAGTGCCCCGTGGGTCGGTCAAAATCCCCCGGGTATGGTCACTTGAAACTCCCCCACTCGATAATCGCGGTCAGCGCCGCTGAACAGCGGTAGCCGATCAGGCAGGACGTTTATTTTCGGTCCCTTTAACCAGCAAGGGGCCGGGGAGTTGAACGTCTTGAAGCCACACCTGCAAAGCACGGTATTTACGTTACTCGATCGCAACGCCAGCCAGCGCGAGATCCACAGGCTGACGGGGGTCGACCGCAAGACGATCCGGCGTTACCGGGCGCTGCGGGCTGGTACGGAGGCAAATTCCCCCGGGGAAGTGACCACCGGCCCGGTGAGCGCGGACGGCCAAATTCCTCCACCCCGACCACCGGCTTCTGGGGCATCGGGAGCGACGGCCGCCGGCAGCCTGGCCCGTTCGGCTTGCGAACCGCATCGGACGTGGATCGAAGAACAGGTCCGCCTGAAGCGGAATGCGCAGGCGATTTACCAGGACCTGGTCGATCAATTTGGCTTTCCGTCCAGCTACCAGAGCGTCAAGCGGTTTGTGCGCACGTTGCGACACAGCGATCCCGAGCAGTTTGATCGACTTGAGTTCCTCCCCGGCGAGGAGGCCCAGGTCGACTATGGCGAGGGCGCTCTGACGATTGATCCCAGGAGCGGCCGGTACCGCCGTCCCCGCCTGTTCGTGATGACGCTGCGCTACTCGCGGCGCAGCTTCCGGCGGGTGGTGTGGCAATCCAGCCAGCAAGTCTGGGCGCAGCTCCACGAAGAGGCGTTCCGGTATTTTTGGCGGGGTCCCCAGCTATGTCGTGCTCGACAACCTGAAGGAAGGCGTCCTCAAGCCGGATTTGTACGAGCCCGAGCTCAACCCGATTTACAGCGCGATGCTGGCTCATTACGCCGTGGTCGCCGATCCCGCGCGGGTGGCCGATCCCAATCGGAAAGGATGCGTCGAGAGCGCGATTCAACATACCCAGGGCACCGCGCTGGCCGGACGGCGCTTCGAGACACTGGAAGCCCAGAACGAGTTCTTGAGGCACTGGGAGGAGAATTGGGCCTCCAAGCGAATCCACGGCAGCACGCGGCGTCAGGTCGAGGCGATGTTCCAGGAGGAGAAGCCCCACCTGCGGCCGTTGCCAGTGGCTGCCTTCCGCATCTTCACCGAGGTCGTTCGGACCGTCTGCGACGATACCACCGTGCGTGTTGATAGCAGCTATTACGCCGCGCGGCCTGCGCCCATCGGCAGCCAGGTCGTGGTGCGGATCTACGCCTCGACGATCGAGATCCGCGATCGCCACACCCATGCGCTGCTGCGTGTTCATCCCCGGATGGCGCATCCCGGTTCGGTCGTCCTGCCGACCAGCGAACGGCCGTTCAATCCGTCGCGGCAAACCGCGGTGCTGCTGGCGAGCGCCGAGCGCATCGGTCCGCAGACCAGGGCGCTCTGCCAGCAAGTGTTCGACACCGAGGGGCGCCCCGGACAGCGCGCGATGTGGGGCATTGTCGGGCTGAGCCGGAAGTATCCGGCACGGCTGGTCGAGCAGGCCTGCGCGCACGCCATCGGCAACCGCATCTACCGTTACAAGCACGTGCGTGCGACCGTCGAGCGGTTGTTCGAACAGGCGATCGCGCAGGTTGGAGCGACGCCACAGCCGGCATCGCCGCTCACCCAGGATCATCCGCTGATCCGCGCTCCAGCCGAATACGGCGATCTCTTCAGCCGTGCCGCGCGGCACGATGCCGGCGCCAATGGCCGGCAGGCCGAGGCTCACGACGACCGCGCCCCTGCAACCCGCGCTCGTGGCGCCTGCGCAACCCCGACCAGCTCCGGCGCCACGAGCGCTCCCGCGGCTTCTCACCTCAAACTGGAGACCAAACCACATGATGACCATGCCGGAAATTGAACGTTGCCTGCGACAGCTGCGCCTGTCGGGCGTTCGCGACACGCTGCAGACGCGTGTGCTGCAGGCGCAGGGCGCCAACCAGCCCTTCCTCGAGACCTTCTCCCTGATCCTGCAGGACGAACTGGACCGTCGTCAGTCCCGCCTTATCGAGCGACGATACCGGCAATCCGGGCTCGACGAAAAGCTCACGCTCGCCGAGTTCGACTGGTCCTTCAATCCCAAATTGCCGCGCCAAACCTGCTTCCAGCTCCACACCCTGGCGTTCATCGCCGCCGGCGAGAACGCGCTGCTCGTCGGCAAACCTGGCACCGGGAAGTCCCACATCGCCAAGGCGATTGCCTATCAGGCGATCCTGCAAAGCCACAAGGTCCAGTATCTTGAGACCGACGACTTCTTCCACCGCTACGTCCTGAACTCCCCGGCGCAACGCGAGGTCCGGCTGCGAACCATCATCGACTGCGATCTCCTCGTGCTGGACGATCTGTTCCTCGCCCGCGCCATCCCTGACGACGCCGGCGCCTTTGCTGCAGACCCTGATCCATCAGCGCTACAAACTGCGCCGCAGCGTCATCGTCACCTCCAATCGCGTCGTGCAGGATTGGGGAACATACCTGGGGGACAACACCATGAGCACGACGATCCTCGATCGCCTGATGCATTATTGCCATCTGCTCGAGTTCGATGGACGAAGCTATCGGCTCAAAGAGGCCGCTGAAGCCCTTGCCCGGGAAACAATGTCAAACTAACAATCATCATGTCCTGCCTCGCGGGGTGGAGGAATTTGACTGACCACACCCGGAGGAATTTGAAGTGACCCGCGGCCAGTGATACCAAGACCGAAATCAACAGTGAGCCGATCCGTCTGACGTTCGACGCCAGCAAGGCCCTTTGGGGTCCCAAGTATTCTCATTTCGTCGATGTTTGGGTTGCCTATCGCTACTGGAAGAACAAGTTCGGACAGGACGATAGCAACGTGGCTAACCGCGTGTGCTTCACGGCTGCTGGAGTGAACAATGGCAGCTGTACCGAAAAGTCGTTGTATGCCGGCGTAAGTGTAAAGTTTTAAGTCAAACCTCCCCTTGGCAGCGCCGCGTCTCCCCGCGGCGCTGCTTTTTTTCGCTCAGAGGCGAAAATTCCGCTTTCCTAAGACAACATTTGCCCGACGGTATCCGGGCCGGCACACGGATTCGTTTGATGCAGCGAGACGCGACGGATCAGTGCTGTGAGAGTATTCCTTGAAACTTGACGTGAGTCGCAACGCATGCCGCCTGCATGCTTACGAAGACCGACGTCCGCGCAACACGAAGGTCACGTCGGCGGGCATGTGGAACACGTCTGAGGCCATTGATATGCGCAGGCCATTTCTCGTGAAGGGTGATTCATTGAAAGAGATGTAGCACCTTGCGACGTGATACATTCGATTGGCTACGTGGATCATACCAGACTGGGAAGAAATTGACATCAGCCCAATGTCGATCGTTTCTGTAACTCTTCATGCCGGTGTTCGTTGAGCCCCACCAAAGCTCCCTGCGTGGCTAACGGGAATCTATTTCCTTCCCCCCGATAATGTCTGGATCGACGGGAGTAGCGCCTACCAGGACAAGACAGCATCAATGATCCTTCTTAGGCGAACCGAGATACAGCTGATCGTTCCGTCGGGACCGGGACTCGAGTTGTGCAACAAGCCACCTGCTTATTGAAGATGAAGGCGCCGGCGTGCTCCGGTCAGGCGGAGGCCGCTCATTTGTAATGGCTGAAGAACTGGAAAGGCGCTCACTGTCTGCTTGGTCTCGCCGCCAAGCGACAAGGGACGCGTTACTCCATTGAAAATCTCTAATCAGCGGCACCGAGAAAGCTGTTTAGCATGGGTGGCCGGCAAAGAACTGTCTGAGCCGTCCGTAAACCCGTGCCAGCAAGCCGACCCCAGAAGAAATATAGCGGTCGCAAGGTTTGTATCAACGTCTGCCTAGCCAGGCAGCCGGTCCTGCAAGCGGAGAAGCGCGATGCGCTCGATTTGTTCAAGGGCCGTCTTGAACTCCGCAGTGATGTCGTTCTTCAGCCGCATCTCGAAGTTCGTCAGGATCTCGTCCTTGGTGCGGTTCTTGACGGCGAGGATGTAGGGAAAGCCGAAGCGGTTCTTGTAGGCTTCATTGAGTGAAACGAAGCGCGCGAGTTCATCCGGTGTTAGCCGGTCAAGTCCGGCCGAGCTTTGTTCGTTTGTCGAATCAGCAGTGAGCTGATTTGCCAACGCGAGCCGCCCCGCAAGATCTGGATGCGCGTCAACCAGCGCACGCTTTTCGGCGTCGTTCATGGATCGCATTGTGTCGACGAGTGCGCGATGAAGGCCAGATGCCGTGTCATGTGCGGCGGACAACCCAGTTCGATGGGTCAACTCGGCGATTTGCGGCGTATGTTCAAAGATGTCGCCAAAGACTTCGACAAAAAGAGCCCGCGGCATAGAACTCGGCACATAACCGCCTGCTGGTTCATGGAGTTTGATCCAGTGCCGCGCTATGTCGCAGCGTCGCGCGATCCAAACGCGTTCATGTCCCTGAACATAGTCGAGAAAGCGGGATAGCGCTGCGGCACGGCCTGGTCGCCCAGCAAGCCTGCAGTGCAGACCGATGGAGAGCATCTTCGGTGCAGTCTCGCCCTCCTTGTAAAGTGCGTCGAAAGAATCCTTAAGGTAGTTGAAGAATTGATCGCCCGCGTTGAAGCCTTGCGGAGTTGCGAAACGCATATCGTTCGTATCCAGCGCATAGGGCACAATAAGGTGTGCGCCGTGCGGGCCCGCAACCCAGTAGGGTAGATCGTCGGCATAAGAATCCGACGAGTAGAGAAAGCCTTGCTCCTCCATCACGATTGAGGTCGTATGAGCCGAAGTGCGCCCTTGGTAGAAGCCGAGCGGGCGCGTGCCCGTTATCTCCGTATGGATGCGGATCGCTTCCAGAATATGGGCACGTTCTTCGTTCTTGCCGAAATCCTTGTAGTCGATCCATTTCAGCCCGTGGCTTGCGATCTCCCAGCCGGCCTCCTTCATGGAAGCCACTATATCCGGTGCGCGTTCCATCGCATTTGCAATGCCATAGACTGTGACGGGCAGGTTTCGTGCCGTGAACATTCGGAAGAGCCGCCAATAGCCGGCGCGAGATCCATACTCGTAGATCGATTCCATGTTCATGTGCCGCATGCCGGGCCAAGGCTGAGCACCGACGATTTCCGACAGGAAAGCTTCGGAAGCGGGATCGCCGTGAAGAACGCAATTCTCGCCGCCTTCCTCGTAATTGATGACGAACTGCACGGCAATTTGTGCGCCGCCTGGCCATTGAGCATGTGGCGGCGTGTGACCGTAGCCGAGGAGGTCGCGCGGGTAGGTGGTCTTCATGTCACGATCCCCGATAAGTCGAGTAGCTCCACGGGGAGATCAGGAGAGGTACGTGGTAGTTGCCATCGGGCTCAACGATCGTGAAGCGCAGCGGCACGAAATCAAAGAACGGCGGCTCGGTTGTTTGCGTCCCGTTTTCCCTAAAATACTGCGCTACATCGAAGACGAGTTCGTAAGTCCCGGGCTTGAAAGCGTCGCCAGAAAGCAAAGCTTCGTCAGTGCGGCCGTTGGCATTTGTGACGGCTTCCTTCACAACGCTTCTCGCCCCGTCGGCGACGGTTCGATATAGCGTCACTCTCACATTCCTTGCTGGCTGTCCTTTGGTCGTATCAAGGACATGCGTCGACAAATGACCCACCAATGTCTCCTTCTTCATTTGCTAAACAGCCTAATGGATTACCGCGCGGATCATTTTAAGGTTTTCTTTGAAGATGTTGAATTCTTTTGTTTCCTATTAAAGACCGCCCGTGACGCTAACGTCGCACGGCTCGATCCCGCCTGTTTGCAGGGCGAGCAAGGGACAGCAAAAAACACAACAATCCAGGAGGAAATCATGCAACCAACAGTTCATCCAGTAGATGAGGTGCTGCCAGCGCCGAAGCTACTGGCGTTCGGGTTTCAGCACGTGCTCGTCATGTATGCCGGCGCGGTCGCCGTGCCGCTTATCATCGGGCGGGCGTTGAAACTGCCACCGGAGCAAGTGGCGCTACTCATAAACGCCGATTTGTTTGCTTGTGGCATCGCCACGCTTATCCAGTCTTTCGGGGCGGGGCCGTACTTCGGGATTCGCTTGCCGGTCATGATGGGCGTCACTTTTGCCGCCGTTAGTCCGATGGTCGCCATGGCCAACAATCCCGATCTCGGTATCTTGGGTATTTTCGGGTCAGTTATCGCAGCCGGTATATTCACAGTGCTGGTTGCGCCCTTCATTAGCCGGTTGCTGCCCTTCTTCCCGAAAGTGGTGACCGGAACGATTATTTTGATGATAGGGATTTCGCTGATGAGAGTCGGCGTTAACTGGGCCGCCGGCGCTCCAGCGCCACATCTGCCCGGTTATGGCGACAGCACACACCTTGCAGTGGCTGCTTTTGTCATGGCGGTGATTTTGCTGATAACAAAGTACGTAAAAGGCTTTTTCGGCAACATAGCCGTCCTCATCGGGATCGTCGCCGGCTGCCTGGTTGCGGTCGCACTCGGAAAGATGAGCTTTACGAAGGTCACCAACGCCAGTTGGTTCGACATCATCGTGCCCTTCCAGTTCGGAATCCCCAAGTTCGACTTCATTGCAATCGTCACGATGTGTATCGTCATGATCGTCGTCATGATCGAGTCGGCTGGCATGTTCCTCGCGCTCGGCGAAATGACCGGAAAACCGGTGAAGCGGGATGACATGACGCGTGGCCTGCGCACGGACGGTATCGGCACGTTTATTGGCGGCATCTTCAATACGTTTCCCTACACGTCTTTCTCGCAGAATGTCGGCCTTGTTGGCGTGACAGGTGTTCGCAGCCGCTACGTTTGCGTAGCCGGTGGCTTGATCATGTTGACGATGGGACTCTTGCCGAAGCTTGGTGCACTCGTTGAATCCGTGCCGCTGTTCGTGCTCGGCGGCGCAGGCATCGTCATGTTCGGCATGGTTGCGGCGACCGGCGTGCGCATTCTGTCGGATGTCGACTACAAGACTAATCGCAACAATATGTTCGTCGTTGCGATTTCAATCGGATTCGGCATGATCCCGCTCGTTGCCCCAGACTTTTTCAAGTCATTGCCAAAATCACTTGATCCTCTCCTGCACTCGGGAATTCTTCTGTCTGCGATTAGTGCAGTCGTGCTCAATCTCTACTTCAATGGCGCCAAGAATGAAGAGGCCTCTCTCGAAGAGGTCCGCGAAGCTGCCATGCAGGCCGAAGCCGGGCATTGAGGTTTCATTGATAATATCGAGGTGCGCCAATGAAATTGGCGCACCTCTCGTTGTTTCAAAGAAGTCTGTAGCGAAAGCTATTTGTCTAGTCGCTTTCCGACCCGCGAGAGGTTATCTCGGATATGGTTGCGGCCTTCCTCGAACAGCATATCGGAGAGTAATTTGACGTTCGGCGAAAGCAATCGGCGCGATGGATAGAGAATTGACAAAGTCAGAGGTGGCGGACGGAAGTCCGGCAGAACGGGCACCAGCGCCCCGGATGCTAGATGGTCCGCCACTTCGAACACCGGCTTCAGCGCGATGCCAGCGCCAGACAAGGCCCAGCCTGTAAGAATGTCGCCGTCATCGCTGTCGACGGGACCTCTCACCGGCAGGGTGATTGGCCTGTTTTGTACAAGCAATGTCCAGCGAAACTGTTGCGATCCAGGAAATCGCAATAGCAGGCATTTATGCGTTTTCAGATCTTCAGCGACCTTCGGGACGCCGCTCTGCACCAGATAGTCTGGCGACGCGCAAAGAATACGTTCAACATCTGCAACCTTGCGAAGAACGAAGGTGGAGTCGTCGAGCGACGCCATTCTGAGCGCGATGTCGATCCCTTCCGCGATCAGGTCAAGCAAGTGGTCGGATAACCGCAATCGGATGTCGAGTTCCGGATGAGCCGACTGAAAACGCGTGACCATAGGTGCGACCAGACGACGGCCGAGACCGAGTGGGGCCGTAACCTTGATCGCACCGCGAGCGCCAGTGACGCTGGATTCGGCGCGCTCCACCGCATCCATGACATCAATGCAGCGCTCGAAGAAGGATCGTCCGGCCGCGGTTAACTGCATCTTCCGGGTCGTGCGATTGAGCAAGCGGCAATTCAGCCGTTGTTCGAGTGATAAAACCCGATGACTGACAACGGCTGCAGATAGTCTTAAATCCCGCCCGGCTTCCGAAAAGCTACCCTTCTCAACGGAACGTACAAATACGCGGATGTCCTCAAGCAAGCCCATAGCTCACCGATCTTCAGAATTTATTTGAAGATACTTGTTTTTTTTAAAAGATCAACAAGATGAATTTCTCGCCTAACGTGCCCCGACGAAAAGGGGGAGAAAGACCTAATGGATCCGATTTTTGCGGAATGGGGCGGTTTGCTATTGCGGTGGGTGCACGTCATCACAGGCATAGCGTGGATCGGGTCATCGTTCTATTTCATGCATCTTGACGCTTCGCTGAAAGCAATTCCAGAAATACCCGTTGGTAAAGGCGGCGCCGCTTGGGAAGTGCACGGTGGCGGCTTCTATGAGGTCAAGAAATATCTGGAAGCGCCTGTCCATCTCCCCAAGGAGATGATCTGGCACAAGTGGCAATCCTATTCGACGTGGATTTCCGGTTTCTTCCTGCTTGTTTGGGTCTACTACGCCGGAGCAGACCTCTATCTGATAGATCCGCAAGTGCTCGATCTGCCACGCCTCGCGGCGGTGGCCATTGGGATGGGTGGGCTTGCCACTGGCTGGCTCGTTTATGACGGGCTATGCCGTTCTCGGCTCATCAAGCATGAGGTGGCGCTTGCGACAATTGGATTCGCTTTTATCGTATTCATGGCATGGTGCTTCCAGCATGTCTTCTCGGGTCGCGGTGCTCTCATTCACACCGGTGCGATGATGGCGACCATGATGTCGGGAAATGTGTTTTTCACCATCATCCCGAACCAGCGCAAGATCATCGCTGAATTGCTTGCGGGGCGCACGCCGGACCCCAGTTTAGGTAAACAAGCCAAGGCACGTTCTACGCACAACAACTACCTGACGCTGCCTGTCTTGTTCTTGATGCTCTCTTCCCACAATCCGCTAACCTATTCGACCCCCTACGCATACGTCATTGTCGGGCTGGTGCTTATCGCAGGTGCTCTTGTTCGGCATTACTACAACGTGAGCCACGCGGGTCTTGGCCACCCATTGTGGACATGGGCGGTGGCGGCGGTATGCATCTGGTTGGCGCTGTGGATCAGCTCGGCCTCGTCGCCGATTGGCCGGGAGCGACTAGGCCTCAAGCCGCTTCCCGAAGTCAAATTTGCAGTAAGCGCGCCGAAAGCACCCGCACATGTAGCCGATATCGTGATGGGTCGCTGCAGCATGTGCCATGCCACAGAACCTGTTTGGCCCGGCATAGGTATTGCCCCAAAGGGTGTATTGCTTGATACGCCGGAAATGATCGCGCGCAACAAGGAAGCGATCCGCATGCAAACGGTGATTACACACGCCATGCCGCCCAATAACCTAACAGAAATGACCCGTGAGGAACGACGTAAGTTGGCCGAATGGAGTGAATCGAGATGACTCAGCGGAGGTCATCCTGAGCGCTGGAGGCCTGGCGCTCAGAGAGGTCGGACACTGAATGCAAGATTTTTCGACGCCCGCTGAGCACAGCAGCCAGCATGATCAAGTCAGGAGATGCCAAGCATTGCAGCCGATCGTGGCTTACAGTCAGACGGGCGGAAACCCAAACTTCATCATCCGCAGCGACAGGATTGATCTGCGAGTTGTGCATGCAGGACAGGCTATCCAAGTGCGCCGCTAAGTGGATTCGGATGGAAAAAACGAGGAATGGTTATGTCAGCTTTAAAAACTTCCGTTCATGCGACAACTGCGGGCGTCTTTATGCCAGATGCCGGCGCGGTCGCCGCTCGTCTTGATGAACTCGGCCTTGTCAGCGACGAGGCCGGCATGCTCACCCGCCTGTATCTTTCACCTGCGCACCGCAAGGCGATCAATCTCGTGGATGGCTGGATGCGTGAAGCGGGAATGAGCACGCGGCTAGACGGCGCTGCCACACTAATCGGGCGCTACGAAGGAACGAGGACGGATGCGCCAGCGCTCCTCATCGGTTCTCATATTGATACGGTGCGAAACGCCGGCCGTTTCGATGGCAACCTTGGTGTTGTGTCAGGAATCGAGGTGGTGCGGGCATTTCATGCGGCGGGCAAACGTTTTCCATTTGCGATTGAAGTTGTTGCTTTCGGTGACGAGGAAGGCGTCAGATTCGACAGTACGCTGGGCGGATCGCGCGCGTTGGCTGGAACATTCGATATGAACGCGCTCGATGAGCGCGACAGCAATGGTGTTTCGCGCCGGGAGGCGCTCACAGCGTTTGGATGTGATGTTTCCTTGATTGATCGATCCGCGCGTACGCG
The DNA here is from genome assembly GCF_000308295.2 of Afipia birgiae 34632. Lineage (GTDB taxonomy): Bacteria > Pseudomonadota > Alphaproteobacteria > Rhizobiales > Xanthobacteraceae > Afipia > Afipia birgiae. The sequence goes on along the minus strand of NZ_HG326653.1, from coordinate 339,459 downwards.
CCGGGATACGATTGGATATGTGGAAGTCCATATCGAGCAAGGTCCTGTGTTGGAGATGCATAACATTCCAGTAGGCGTTGTGACGGCGATCAACGGTGCATCACGGGGCAAGTTTGTTTTGACGGGCAAGGCGAGCCATGCCGGTACAACGCCGATGGATCTGCGCAAAGATGCGCTCGCGGCCGCAGCAGAGATCATTGTCATGGTGGAGCGATACGCGCATGCGGAAGCTGATCTTGTAGCTACCATTGGGCAGATAGAGACACCCGGCGGCACGATCAATACCGTGCCCGGCCTGGTGCGTATGACGTTCGATGTGCGTTGCCCTTCGGACGAGCTTCGTCATAATGCTGTCGCTGACATTCTCGCCAATGCGCGCGCGATTGCCTCGTCGCGCAAGGTCGCGATCGATATTGACATCTCTCACGATGCACCAGCTTCTCCTTGCGACGAGCGTCTCTCCCGCGCATTGGCGCAAGCGGTGGAGCGTTGCGAGTTGCCGCTGCTGACGTTGTCGAGCGGTGCGGGACATGACGCTATGGCATTTCGCGGAATTCTGCCCTTCGCGATGCTTTTCGTGCGTTGTCGCGACGGCCTCAGCCACCATCCCGACGAGTATGCAGCACCGCAGGACATCGATATCGGCGTGCGCGTACTTGCCGAGTTCATTCAAACACTTCACAACCAACAGGTAGATAAGTGACAATAAGCATCGAGAAAATTCAGGATCTAGTGGCGGCTCGCTTTGACGAAGAGACGCAGTTTCTCGCCGAACTGGTCAAGATTCCGTCTGATAATCCGAGAGGAGATTGCAAAGCGCACGCCACGCGCGCAGCCGAGTTGCTCGAACGCCTTGGTTTTACTGTTGAATGGCACGCTGTTCCTGACAACCTCGTAAAGCAGAGCGGGATGATCAGTGCAACCAACCTGGTTGTTCGTCACCGTTTCGGCGATGGCCCGGTAGTTGCGCTGAACGCGCATGGTGATGTCGTGCCGCCGGGCGAGGGCTGGACACAAGATCCCTACGGCGCGGCAGTTGTTGACGGTTGGATGTATGGGCGTGGTGTTGCGGTATCGAAATCGGATTTTGCCACGTATGCATTCGCTCTCGATGCTTTGAAGCGCTCGGGACTAAAGCTCAAAGGTACGGTCGAACTTCATCTGACTTACGACGAGGAGGTTGGTGGCGAGATCGGTCCAGGCTGGCTTTTGTCGCAAGGCATTACCAAGCCAGACTTGGTCATTGCGGCAGGCTTTTCCTATGCCGTTGTCGAGGCCCACAACGGATGTCTGCATCTCGAAATCGAAGTGACAGGCAAATCGGCCCACGCCGCAATTCCGTTCACTGGCATTGATGCACTTGAAGCGACTACGCCGATCCTTGCGGCGCTATATGGCTACCGGAAGAGTCTTTCAGCGAACATCTCTGCTACACCGGGTATTGGCTCGCCGCAATTGACCGTCGGCCTAATCAGCGGCGGCATCAATACGAATGTGGTGCCTGATCGCGTTACGATGCGCCTTGATCGACGCATGATTCCGGAAGACAACCCGCAGAATGTCGAAGATGAGCTACGGCGCGTTATTGCTGAAGCTGCAACGGCTCATCCGCATGCGAAGGTGAACGTGCGTCGCGTTCTCCTTGCGCGTCCGCTAACACCGACGCCCGCGTCAAAACGGCTCTCCGAAGTCATCAGAAAGCACGCAACCGCAGTGTTCGGCGAATCTATCGAGGCGAAAGGCGTGCCGCTCTATGCGGATGCAAGACTCTATGCAGAGAAGGGCATTCCAACCGTCATGTATGGCGCCGGGCCGAAATCGCTCGAGGAGGCGAATGGCCACCGGGCGGACGAAAAGCTCAAGCTTTCGGACCTGCAGAAAGCCACCGAGGTGATCGCCCTCACACTCGCCGATCTGCTTGACTGACCTGCGGAGAGCTGCGCGCAAGAAGGTTTCATCCGGTGGATCGATTGACTGGAATGCATGTCTTCACACGCGTCGTCGAGACCGGAAGCTTTTCGCGCGCAGCGACCGATCTTTCGCTGACACAACCGACGGTCACTAAGCATGTCGCAGCTATTGAGCGTACGCTCAACGTACAGCTCCTCAATCGCAACACCCGCGGCATCAGTGTAACAGAGGTCGGCGCGCTGTATTATGAGCGCTGCAAAACCGTCCTTCACGAGGTTGCTCTAGCGGATGAACTCGTCGGCGGAAAGCAGCGGCAACTGCAAGGGCTCGTGCGAGTCACCACGTCCATAGCGTTGGGGCGTCGGATCATTGCACCGCTCGCCGTCTCCTTTGTGCGCAATCATCCAGATGTGCGCATCGATCTGTCTTGCGACGATCGCTACGTTGATCTCATCGGGCAGGGTGTCGATCTCGCGGTCCGCATGGGTCGACTCGCGGATTCTACCTACGGGGCGAGGCGTCTCGGCTTCAATCCATGGGTGATCGTCGCGTCGCCAGAATATCTTGCGCGATTTGGAAAACCTGCCACCCTGCGGGATCTCGAGGGGCACGAATGCCTAGTCTATAGCACCGTGCAGGAAGATGATATCTGGCAAATGACGATGCCGGATGGGGGAGAGGTCGCGGTGCCCGTCCGCGGCCGGTTGCGCTCAAATAATCTGGCCACGCTGCTTCACGCGGCAAGAACTGGCCTAGGTATAGCGAGCTTGCCACACTATGTGGCTGCCGCCGCTCTCGGCGAGGGCCATGTATGTCGTATCCTGGAAGATCATACGCCGCAGGGCCAGGAAGTCCACGCCGTATTCCCGTCTCCGAAACGCGTGCCTGCAAAAGTACGCTTGTTCGTCGATATGCTGCTTGGCCGGTTTTCAGGCACGTGGTGGCTCCCTTCGAAAGAATATGAAGAGACCTCGCTGTAGTGCGGCTCGAGATCATTCCTTGTTGGAATAGATGTTATGAGTGCCACTCGCCTACTGCCTTCCGGTGCGCGACTTACAATCGATGCATGTTCTGGGAGGATTTAGCATGGCGCGCATGACTGCAGCCCAAGCCGCTGTTTTGGTGATGGAGATGGAAGGCGTTTCGGTCGCCTTTGGTGTTCCTGGAGCGGCTATTAATCCGCTTTATGCAGCATTGCGGCCGCGGAACAAGATCCAGCACTTTCTCGCGCGCCACGTCGAAGCCGCGTCGCACATGGCGGAAGGTTATACACGCGCGAAGGCGGGGAATATCGGGGTCTGCATAGGTACGTCCGGACCAGCTGGCACCGACATGATTACCGGGCTGTACTCCGCAGCGGCCGATTCGATCCCAATTCTCTGCATCACCGGTCAAGCCCCGCGTGCACGCTTGTACAAGGAAGACTTTCAGGCCGTTGACATCGAGTCGATCTCCCGGCCGGTCACTAAATGGTCGGTTACCGTGCGCGAGCCCGCGCAGGTGCCCTATGTCTTCCAGCAGGCATTTTTTGTGATGCGCTCGGGCCGTCCTGGTCCTGTGCTGATTGATCTGCCCTTCGATGTGCAGGTCGCCGAGATCGAGTTTGATCCGGATACCTATGTGCCGCTCTCGATTCACAAGCCGCAAGCGACGCGCGAGCAGATCTCAAAAGCCCTGACAATGCTGAACGAGGCTGAGCGCCCGCTCATCGTGGCCGGTGGCGGCGTGATCAACGCAGACGCGGCGAGGCTGTTGGTTCAATTTGCGGAAATCACCGGTGTTCCCGTGATCCCGACGCTTATGGGATGGGGTGCGATCTCAGACGATCACCCGCTGATGGTAGGCATGGCGGGTTTGCAAACCAGCCACCGTTACGGCAATGCGACGATGCTCGAGTCTGATTTTGTGCTTGGCATTGGCAATCGTTGGGCGAATCGTCACACCGGCGGAATCGATACTTACACCAAGGGCCGAAGATTTGTGCATGTAGACATTGAGCCAACGCAAATTGGTCGCGTGTTCATGCCTGATTATGGCATTGTCTCCGACGCAAGGGCGGCACTGGAGCTCTTCGCGCAAGTAGCGAAGGAGATGAAAGAAGGCGGCGTGCTCAAGGATCGCAGCGCCTGGCTTGCCGAATGTCGGGAACGTAAGCGGACGATGCTGCGTCGAACGCATTTCGAAGACGCTCCGATCAAGCCGCAGCGCGTCTACGAAGAAATGAGCAGGGCCTTTGGTCGAGACACAACGTATGTCAGCTCGATTGGCTTGTCGCAGATTGCTGCGGCGCAATTCCTGCACGTCTTTGAGCCGCGCCAATGGATCAATTGTGGCCAGGCTGGCCCGCTTGGCTGGACAATTCCGGCCGCTCTTGGCGTCGTTGTCGCGAAGCCACAAACCCCAGTGGTTGCGATTTCGGGTGATTACGATTTTCAGTTCCTGATTGAGGAACTGGCTGTCGGTGCGCAGTTCAACCTTCCTTACATTCAAGTGTTGGTGAACAATTCTTATCTTGGCCTAATCCGTCAATCACAGCGCGGCTACCAGATGGATTATTGCGTCCAGCTCGCCTTCGACAACATCAACGCGCCCAAACTTAAGGGCTATGGCGTTGACCACGTCCAGGTCGTGGAGGGCTTTGGCTGCAAGGCAATCCGCGTGACAAAACCAGAGGAGCTTCTGCCGGCATTCAAGGAGGCGCAGGCGTTGATGAAAGAACACTGCGTGCCAGTCGTCGTCGAGGTAATTCTTGAACGCGTAACTAACATCGCCATGGGTACGGAACTCAACAACATAACCGAATTTGAAGATCTCGCGCAGAATGCGGCGGATGCGCCAACCGCAATGGCGATGCTCGACTAATAGCGGTCGCTTAGGAGCGCTCCATATGCAAAGAATTTCTGCCAATCTATCGATGCTATTTACTGAACTGCCCTTCATGGATCGCTTTGCGGCTGCTGCGAAGGCGGGGTTCAAGGGGGTGGAGTATCTGTTCCCCTATGACTTCGCCAAAGAGGAAATCAGTGCTGAGCTCAAAGCGCACGGACTCGCGCAGATTCTGTTCAATCTCCCGGCCGGAAACTGGAGTGAGGGCGAGCGCGGCATTGCGTGTCATCCTGACCGCGTCGGTGAATTTCGCGTTGGGGTGGCCAAGGCGATCGAATATGCAAAAGCTCTCGGTAACACGCAGGTCAACTGTCTCGCCGGCGTCGCACCCGCAGGCATAGACCACGCGACATTGCGGAGGACTTTTGTCGAGAACTTGCGCTACGCGGCAGCGGAACTAGAGAGCGCAGGAATTTTGCTGATTGTCGAGCCGATTAATTCCTACGATATCCCCGGCTTCTATCTAAATCGCTCGGCGCAGGCGCTTGATATTTTCGATGAGGTAAGGTCGGGAAATCTCAAGCTCCAATATGACATTTATCATATGCAGCGCATGGAAGGCGAACTAGCCGCAACGATCGAGAGACTCCTGCCGCATATCGCTCACATCCAGGTTGCTGACAACCCAGGTCGCCACGAGCCCGGCACCGGCGAGATTAACTATTCCTTTCTGTTCGCACACCTCGATCGGCTCGGTTACGAGGGTTGGATCGGTGCTGAGTATAAACCGAAGACTACCACAACCGAAGGGCTTCGTTGGTTCGGAGCCGTCGTCAATTGATCGCGTCCTACGTATTGGAGAAATAAGCAATGAAAGTTGGCTTCATCGGGCTCGGGATCATGGGTACGCCAATGGCGGGTCATCTCATCAAGGGCGGTCATGAACTCTTTTTGCACAGCGTTACGCCAATTCCGGCTGAACTGGAATCAGCTGGAGGCAAGGTATGCAAATCCGGCGAGGAAGTAGCCGAGAACGCTGAGGTCATCATTGTCATGGTGCCCGATACTCCCCATGTTGAGGATGTTTTGTTCAGCGCTGGAGGCGTCGCCGGGGGGCTTTCCAAAGGCAAGATTGTTGTTGATATGAGCTCGATCTCGCCGCTCGCCACGAAAGCTTTCGCCAAGCGGATCAATGAGCTCGGTTGTGACTATCTCGACGCGCCAGTGTCAGGCGGCGAAGTAGGGGCCAAGGCAGCCTCGCTGACAATCATGGTTGGCGGCCCTCAGGCCGCGTTCGACAAGATCAAACCGCTGTTCGAACTGATGGGTAAGAACATCACGCTCGTTGGCGGTAATGGGGACGGTCAGACGACCAAGGTGGCAAACCAGATTATCGTAGCGCTCAACATTGAGGCCGTGGCTGAAGCTTTGTTGTTTGCTTCGCGAGCGGGGGCCGATCCCGCCAGGGTGCGCGAGGCGTTGATGGGTGGATTTGCTGCTTCACGCATCCTGGAGCTGCACGGCGACCGTATGGTCAAGCGCACCTTCGATCCAGGATTCCGCATCGAACTCCATCAGAAAGATCTCAATCTGGCGCTCACGAGCGCGCGGCAAATGGGTATTTCTCTGCCCAATACCGCTACCGCGCAGGAGTTGTTCAGTTCCTGTGCGGCCTACGGCGGCTCGAAATGGGATCATTCCGGCATGGTACGTGCGCTTGAAATGATGGCCAATTTCCAGATCGGTCAGAATTCGAACTGAAAGACAAATCAACCGGCGTTGTGCGGTCTCGCGGGATACCACGAAACGGAGTAGCCCGATGAGAATCGATCGCCGTGCACTGCTGATGGATATGTTTCGCGCGGCAGTTGACGTGGCGCGGCCCTCTCTTTGTGTGCCGCCATTCCTTCCTGCGGCTCCGAAAGGTCGTACCATTGTGGTCGGAGCTGGGAAGGCCGCGGCTTCAATGGCCGCGGCCGTGGAGGCAAATTGGTCGGGTCCTATTGAGGGGCTTGTCGTTACACGTTACGGCCACGGAATGGCCACTTCGCGTATCGAGGTGGTCGAAGCCGCTCATCCCGTTCCGGACGAAGCCGGGCGCGAAGCCGCACGCCGTATCATTGCCAAGGTTCGGGGATTAACCCCCGACGACCTCGTCCTCTGCCTGATTTCAGGTGGCGGCTCCTCGCTTCTCGCAGCTCCAGCCGGCTCGATTTCGCTGGAAGACAAGCAATCTGTGAACCGGGCGCTTCTCAAGAGTGGTGCCGACATCCGCGAGATGAATTGTGTGCGCAAACATCTCTCCTCCGTGAAGGGCGGGCGTCTGGCTTTGGCCGCGGCGCCTGCACCGATGATCACGCTGATCATCTCGGACGTGCCGGGCGATGATCCATCCATCATCGCATCGGGACCAACTGTTCCCGATCCAACCACTATGGCCGAGGCGCTGGCTGTCATCGCCAAATATAAAATCCAGATACCACCATCGGTACGTAGGTGGCTCGACGATCCGTGCTCCGAGACACCGAAGTCCAAGGATCCGCGGTTTTGGGATGTCCGCCACGCGATGATCGCAGCGCCTCATAAATCTCTCCAAGCCGCCGCAAAGGTCGCCCGTGCTGCCGGCATCGCGCCGCTCATTCTCGGTGATGCCATCGAGGGCGAGGCGCGCGAGGTGGCCAAGGTATTTGCCGGCATCGCATGTTCATGCGCTCTGCACGGGGCACCGCTGCCTGCGCCCTGCGTGCTGCTGTCCGGTGGAGAAACGACTGTGGCGGTAAGAGGTAAAGGCCGCGGTGGCCGCAACGTCGAATTCCTGCTCGCCCTAGCCATAGCACTGGACGGGCGCGCGGGCATATCAGCACTTGCCGCCGACACGGACGGCATCGATGGCATTGAGGAGAGCGCTGGCGCCGTTATGACGCCTGAGACGCTTCTGCGCGCAGCACATATGGGGCTCGATGCCAAGGCGCGGCTTGCCGATAACGATGGGCATTCGTTCTTCGAAGCTCTCGGCGATGCAGTGATTACCGGTCCCACATTGACCAACGTCAATGATTTTCGCGCCATCATCATCGATCGGCCTTAAGGAAAAACAGCTGATGCGCCGCAACCGCAATGCCAAGATTGTCGCGACCCTTGGTCCCGCAAGTTCTTCACCCGAAACGATCAGGCAGCTTTTCCTGGCTGGTGTAGATGTCTTCCGCCTCAATTTTAGCCACGGCACGCATGCAGATCATGCTGCACGTGTTGAGACAATCCGTGCCGTCGAAAGGGAATTCGGACGACCTATTGCCATCTTGATAGACTTGCAAGGTCCCAAGCTGCGCATCGGTACCTTCGCCGATGGTCCGATTGTGCTTGCGAAAGGCGCGCAATTCCGTCTTGATCTCGACATGGTTGCCGGGGATCAGCGACGTGTGTCACTTCCGCATCCAGAAATCTTCGCAGCGCTAGAGGCAGACACAACACTGTTGCTTGACGACGGCAAAATCCAATTGCGCGTGAAGTCGTTTGGCCCAGACTTTGCCGAGACCGAAGTCATTGCCGGCGGCAAGCTCTCAGAGCGTAAAGGCGTTAATGTTCCCGGCGCAATTCTGCCGATTTCACCGTTGACCGCGAAGGATCGGCGCGATCTTGATTTCGGACTGTCGCTCGGCGCGGATTGGGTGGCCCTGTCGTTCGTTCAGCGTGCCGACGACATTGACGAAGCGCGCGCGTTAGTGCGCGGCCGGGCCGCGATCATGGCGAAAATTGAAAAGCCGGCGGCCATTGTCGAACTTGACGCCATCGTTCAGCGCGCCGACGGACTTATGGTGGCGCGCGGCGATCTCGGGGTCGAACTGCCGCCCGAGCAAGTGCCTACTTTGCAACGAACGATTTTGCACGCTTGCCGCCGCGAGGGGAGGCCAGTTGTCGTCGCGACGCAGATGTTGGAATCGATGATTACAACTCCTGTCCCGACACGGGCCGAAACGGCCGATGTGGCGGCTGCCATCTACGAAGGTGCGGATGCGGTGATGCTATCGGCGGAATCCGCGTCGGGGCAGTTTCCGGTCGAAGCCGTCTCGATGATGGATCGCATCATTTGCCAAATCGAAAAGGACCCGCATTACAGGGGGCTGATTGACAACCATCATTTCGAACCGAAGCCAACGTCAGCCGATGCGATTTGTGTCTTGCTGCGCAATGCGGCTCATATCGTCGGAGCTAAGGCGACGATTACCTACACCTTCTCGGGTTCATCGAGCCTGCGCGCAGCGCGCGAAAGGCCAGAAGCGCCGATTCTGTCCCTAACCCCCAGCGTAACGACCGCGCGGCGGCTGGCGATCGTGTGGGGTGCGCATTCGGTCCGTGCTACAGAAGCGGTTGACGAGAAAACAATGACTGACCTTGCTTGTAAGGCTGCGATTCGCGAAGGTTTCGCGCAACCGGGAGACAACGTCGTCATTGCTGCTGGTGTGCCGTTTGGTGTGTCTGGTACCACGAACCTCCTGCGGATTGCCAAAGTATGGCCGACCACAACTCCTGATTAACGGTGGGCCTCCTTCAGCACTGTAAGAAGCAGTTTTAAGATGCGCTTTGAAGGGGCCGGCGACACGGTCGCGTCGCAGCATTTGAGCGTTCACGATCAAGCGCAACAAGCTGGCTGTACTCTGAGCCTAGATGTTTCTGGTAGTAGCCAAGCGCTCCTCTTGAATCGGTGAACGTTAGCCTGGGTCTTGACGCATTCGATGAGAACGCTGGCGATTTTCGGCCTGAACAATTATGCCTATTGGCTCGGGTTCATGTGTCGTCGTTCCTGAGCCTAGCCGCATCTCCTACTCTCGTACGGGTCACCGCGCCTCCCAAGCTACGTCGCTAGCAGAGTAATACGTCTCGTGCGCAGACTGGGCGATCAAAGCTCAATAGGACTCACTTGTTCTTGAGGACAGCCATTCGGCCGATGAGCCGTCGTCCTTCAGACGTTCGCACATCGTCCGAATGGCTGTGAAAGTTTCGCAATGGAACTTTCTCAAACGAGGCATGTTTGCACTTGGCGGCGAAACGGTTTCCCCCTAAGTTCCAGATCCTGCGGCACGCTTATCGGAATTGAAGATCGGGATGCTCGTACGGTTGACCAGAGCGAAGCGATTGAGGGCCGGCTGGTTTGTCGCCTTGGTCTATTTGCTTTGCGTGCTTGCGCCAGGCATGTCCTTTGCGTTTTCCGATGGGGCGCAGACGGCGCCATGTCTTACCGACGAAAATCACGGTCTTGGCATCGTTCACATGCATGAATATGGCGAGAGCGCTTCGCGGCACGTCCATGGGGATGGCCAGGTACATCACCATCAAGGCGGCGAGACCCTTTTCAACAAATCGGAGAATCTCGACAGAGCAATATCGGTCGCCAGCGAAACGCCTGCCACGGCAAAGGATCATCATAAGGCCCCGGGTGCGCAATGTTGCGGGATGGTGTGCTTAAGCGCATTGCCGACCACGGTTTTCGACATTGTCAAACCCTTGATGCCGACATCTGTCTGTGCGTCCGAGAGCTATCGGGACGTTGCCGACAGAGCTCCCCCTCGACATTATCGTCCCCCCATTTCCTGATCTGACTTGAATGACGTGGCGCCGCGCCCGGTGAGGGCATGCGTGCCTATGGTTCATCGGCAGTTCAGGAAAATATCATGCCTTCACAATTTGGGTCGAAGTCCGCCGCGGTTCATTTGGTCGTGATTGGAATCTTTCAAAGGAAATTCAGCGTTCCTAAGGTGATGGCATTCACCGCCGTCACGCTTGCAGCATTGGCACTGATAGGCGCTGCGGCGATTTCTGCCAATGCAGGCGTGGGTAAGCTAGGTCATAGCCATGGTCACGACGCGAGCTACTCGGCAGGTGAACCTGGTGATTCAAAAAAGCCCGCGCGAATCGTGCAGGTCGTGATGCGGGAATCGGACGGAAAGATGCTGTTCATCCCCGACCGTATCGAGGTTCGCACCAACGAACAGATCAAGTTCGTCCTCAAGAACAATGGCGAACTCGAACATGAGTTCGTGTTGGCGAGCGTCGAGGACAACCTCAAACATGCCGAGGCGATGAAGAAGAATCCCGATATGGAGCACGATGATCCGAACGCCAAACGGATCGCCCCGAGGAAGGGCGGCGAACTTGTCTGGAAGTTCAGCAAGCCAGGTCAGTTCGAATTTGCGTGTTTGATTCCTGGCCACCACGAGGCAGGCATGTTCGGCACAGTGATTGTCAAGTGATTGAAACGCTGGGGAGCGTAGAGCCTTCATTCCGAAGGTTAATTAGCTGAAAGGAAGACACATGCGTAAACAACTTCTGGCGGTCGCCGCCGTTCTCTCGATCGGATTGATGAGTTTCAATGCGGCGGCTCAAACGGCGCCTGTTGAAGGTTCTGTCGTGAAAATAGATGAGTCTGCCGGTAAAATCACTCTGAAGCATGGCCCCATCAAGAAGCTCGATATGGACGAAGGAATGACGATGGTGTTCCGGGTCCAGGATACTGCGGTACTGAAGACCGTCAAGGTCGGTGATAAGGTGAAGTTCGATGCCGACCGGGTCAATGGTCAGCTCACCGTGACTACTCTTCAAAAATCCAAGTAAGAGACCGGGCCGGTTGCGATCGATTCAAATTGTCGAATGCGATCGTGCCACCAAACGGCTGTCTGGTGCCAATCCCTGTAGAGCGAGCAGTTATTTTTGCTCTACAGGCGGGCTCTGAGATATCGCAATATCGTCACGAATACCTGCCGGATTTTCGACTTCTCCGGTTGCGGGATAAGGGATCTTATTGTCCGATTGCACGAGGCGGCGCTCCATGATTGCACTTCCCTATGACTATTTTCTAATCGCGTGGTTTGTGATTGCAGTAGCATCGACAATTTATGTCGCGGTCGATCAATTCCAGAACAACCCCGAGCCAACTGTGATGAAATGGGGCTTCATCCTTGTGACCCTTTACATGGGCCCGTTCGGTCTTCTCCTGTACGTACTTGTTGATAAGGAGCCGCGGCTCGGAGAGCATGAACAGTTCACGTCCCCGCTTTGGAAGCAGGGCATCGGAAGCACAATCCATTGCGTCGCCGGCGATGCAACCGGGATTATCCTCGCCGCAACTGTAACCGCGCTGCTCGGTCTGCCGATGTGGGTCGACCTGATCGTTGAGTATGTCGCGGGCTTTTCGTTCGGTCTCTTCATCTTCCAATCGTTGTTTATGAAGAAAATGATGGGTGGCTCCTATTGGGAGAACGTGCGTAAGAGCTTCATGCCAGAATTCATCAGCATGAACGCCATGATGGCAGGCATGGCGCCGACGATGAGCTTGCTGATGATGGGGCGTGACATGCGGGCCATGGACCCGCTCGAATTGATCTTCTGGGGCGTCATGTCGCTCGGCGTGATGGTTGGCTTTGTTGCCGCTTATCCATTCAACGTTTGGATGGTGAAGAAGAAGATCAAGCACGGCTTGATGACCGAACGCTCGGATAGGAAAGCCGCCGAGAACGGCTCGATGTCCGGAATGAAGTCTGACATGAGTGGAATGTCGGATGCGGAAATGCATCAAATGAATGGATACAGCGACCACAAGCAGAAACTGACCTCCGCCAACGGCTACAAGTCTCGCGGCGGCCATCAAATGACGAGCGACGCGACGACCCCGCAGTTGGCCGCGCTCGCTGGCGTGACGACATTCCTCCTGATTTCCGGAATGGTGCTTCCAGGTTTCAAGGTCAATCTGGGTCTGAGCGTACGCGACGTCGGCGGCGCTATTATGCCGCCGGGCATGATTATGACGTTCGACACGCCCGGTGCAGCAATGAAAGAGATGGCGGCGGTCAATCCCCGGCAAGTCGTCTATAAGGCGCCTGCTGATGCCCGAGGGGACAACGTTCTTAAGCCGCGCATCGAAAATGGGATCAAGGTCTTCGATATCGAAGCTTCGATCATACGCTGGAATATTCTTCCGGATGTCTCCGTAGAGGCCTACGCCTACAATCGCCAGGTGCCGGGCCCCCGCCTTCAATTGACCGAAGGCGATCACGCTCGGATCAATTTCCGCAACAGCCTTCCGGAATCCACGACTGTGCACTGGCACGGTCTAATCGTACCAAACGATATGGATGGCCCAGCCGAGATAACCCAGCCGCCTGTGGCGCCGGGCGGTCAATACACATACGAGTTCACCGTAGACCAAAGCGGAACTTACTTTTATCACAGCCACGACCACCCCGATCGTCAACAAGGCCTAGGTCTTTACGGCGCGTTGCTGGTTGCGCCGAAGGACAGCGCCGCCGACGTAAAAGCTGATCTCGAATACACCATCCAGCTCCAGGAATGGTTGAAGCGCGAGTGGTTGACGTATCCCGCAATGCTTATGGAGGGCGGCCTTCCGAATTATTTCACAATCAATGGGAAGTCGTATCCAGAGACAGACACTGTCTCCATGAAGGTTGGGCAAACCATCAAGATTCGCTTCATCGGCACCAACAACAACTTTGTTCACCCCATGCACGTTCATGGCGGCCCATTTCAGGTGGTGGCACGCGATGGAGAGACGCTGGAGGAAAATCAGCGATTTCTTGCCGATACCGTGAATGTTGGTCCGGGACAGCGCTACGACGTCATCTGGACTGCTCGCAGACCAGGGAAATGGCTTGTCCATTGCCATATTCCGCATCACACCACGAACAACAACGTTGAACGAAAAGGGGCCGGCGGATTGACGTTGGTTCTCAATGTGCAATGAGGCAGGAAAAGACCAAGAAGAACTTGAGCCTAGTACATGATCGAGGACATGGAAAGTATCATTGACCAATGCCTGCGATGCCAAGAATTTTCATGAAAATTCGCGCTATCCTTCCTGCCAAAGGGCGGGACCTCCGTCTCGATCTTTTTCGCGGCCTTGCGAACTGGGCAATCTTTCTCGATCACGTCCCGAACAACGCGGTCGCGTGGCTCACAACCAGAAATTATGGGTTCAGCGATGCAGCGGATATCTTCGTTTTCATTTCCGGCTATACGGCCGCGTTTGTCTACGCCAAGAGCATGCTCGTCCAAGGTTTCGTTGCAGGCACTGCTCGATTATTAAAACGTGTTTGGCAACTATATGTCGCGCACGTGCTGCTGTTCGTTTTCTATATCGCGGCAATCGGCTGGGTCGCGGAAACCTACAATCATTCTCATCTTGTTGATGAATTCAACGTTGCAGGGTTGATCGACCATCCAATGCTGACCTTAAAGCAAGGCCTGCTGCTCAAATTCAAACCTCTGAATCTTGACGTTCTTCCGCTCTATATCGTTCTGATGGCAGCATTTCCGTTGGTGTTGTGGTTGATGCTTCGGCGGCCAGACTTCGCAATCGCCAGCTCACTCGTTCTTTATTTCGCGGCCCGCCAATTTGGGTGGAATCTTCCCGCCTATCCATCGGGTGTTTGGTATTTCAACCCGTTCACTTGGCAATTCCTCTTTATACTTGGAGCATGGAGCTCGCTCGGAGGAGCGTCGCGGCTACAGTGGCTCATTCGGTCGCCCGCGATCATATCGATCTGTTTCGTTTATCTGGGGTTTGCGCTGCTTATGACAGTTGCAGGTTATGTCGCGCCGCTTGGAAAAATAATCCCTGAGGGTCTGTTTGGCGCATTCAATCCTAACGACAAGACAAATCTCGCGCCATACCGGATTCTGCATTTCGTCGCCTTGGCCGTGGTGGTCGTTCGGTTCTTCCCCTTCGATTGTCCCGGGTTGACGTCGCGTTGGCTTCGTCCGCTGATCATCTGTGGTCAGCGTTCGTTGGAAGTGTTTTGCGTCGGAGTGTTTCTCTCCTTCGTCGGTCATTTCCTTCTTGAACTGGTCTCCGACTCACTTCTCGCCCAGATCATCGTGAGTGTGTCTGGAATCGCGCTCATGACGGCCGTCGCCTACTACCGATCATGGTCCAAGGATCTGGACAAGCAACCTGCGACGTCCAAATCCAGTGAAGAATCCGTTTCGACATCGGTCACTTAGAGGTTCGTTCGAAGGAAGAGATGTGTGGAGTAGTTCGATTGTCAACGGAGTAGGGACCCCACGACATGGAAAACTCAGGCTTGACTCGCAGAAGCGTTTTAGGACTAACAGCCGCGCTACTGGCTTTCCCCGCTGGGGAAACTGTTGTTCTGGTTCATAGGGATCCAAATTGCGGTTGCTGCGCGGATTGGGCGCGCCATCTCAAGGTGGCTGGTTTCACCGTCACGATCGAGGAAACGGCAGATATCCAAGCTGTCCGGAAGCGTCTCCGTGTACCCGCTGACCTCGCAGCGTGTCATACGGCCGAGGCGGATGGATATGTCATTGAAGGTCATGTCCCAGCAGCGGCCGTGCGGCGACTATTGAAGGAACGTCTGAACGCGGGCGGATTGGCGGTTCCCGGAATGCCGTCGGGATCACCGGGGATGGAGGGCGGACGGGCCGATTCCTACGACGTCATTCTCTTTGACGCCTCCAGCCGGCGAACGTACATGCGGTTCATCGGCGGCGATATCGCAGGTTGAGGCTGATCTTTTAACCATCTCGCAGGTAACTGTGACCTGATCGTTGGCCGTTTATGGCGGATTTGTAATGCGATCTGCCTTCCCAAGTCCATGATCCTATGGGATGTTGGGCTATGAATTGTTCTCGGTTCATCAGCCGTTTGCTCGCAATTTTTGCGATAGCCGGGCTTGTTGCTTCACCGCTGGTCACGCCCGCGGCGGCGAAGCTGTTGTCGGCTGCCGAGATGAGCGAGATGTCGGCAATGTCCGCCGACATGCCTTGTTGTCCGGAGACGCAAAAGAGCAACGATTGCCAGGATTGTCCGCTTCGCGCGATGTGCGCGTTGGGCGTTGCACAGGCGCAACCTCCTGTTGCAACCGGAATTCTGGCACGTCTGCCGTCTCATCGTTCGCTCACGGCTTTCGACGATCGGATCGCCGATGGCCTCGACGGTTCTCCTCCGGATCACCCACCTCGAAACCTGGTCTGATCGGCGCTTTGGCGCCGATTGCTGCCGCGCGGACGCAAGTTCGCGCGGATGACGCATGCTGCCCTTGCGGCAGATCCAGGACAATCGAGGACTAAAGACATGAAGACATTTAGTTTCGCGCAGGCCTTCCAGGCTGCGCTGATCGCTGCCGCAATCGGTAGCGCGAGCACGGCCGCTCTGGCTGACATCAAAGACTACAGGTTCGAGCTGGTCGACCAGACCGTTCAGGCCGGGCCCGACAAGGTTATTACCGTCCGACTGATGAACACGAAGACCGGCAAGCCGGGGCCTGACGCCGTTATCTTCGCGACCCGCCTCGACATGGCTCCGGACGGCATGCAGGAGATGGCAACCAAGATCGCGCCTGTGCCGGGCGCCGAGCCTGGTAGTTACAAATTCAAGGCGACGTTCGGCATGGCGGGCCGCTGGCAGCTTTCGCTCGGCGCCAAGGTTCAGGGCGAAGTTGGTACCGTCGAGAACAAGCTCGTCATCACGGCGCAAAAATGACCCGCGCCGTTCTCGCAAGCGCTGCCGCCTCGGTCATCGCGATGGCAGGCATTGGATACGTCGTCGTTGTGCATCGTCCGCCGGCGGGTACCATCGCTTTGGTTGCTCCCGCAGCGGCGGAAGGAAATTCAGCGCCGATCTATTTTCAGGATCCAGACGGCAAGCCGGCGTATTCGCTGACGCCCAGAAAGACGCCGGACGGTCGTGATTACAAAGCCGTGCCAGCCGGAGCTGATGTCAGTTTCGACGAAACGCCAGCGAGCGAAAGCGCATCGGTGACAACCGCGAAGAGCAAGATCAAATATTACCGCAACCCGATGGGACTGCCGGATACGTCGCCGGCGCCGAAAAAGGATTCGATGGGGATGGATTACATCCCGGTGTATGAGGGCGAGGACAGCGACGACGGGTCGGTGAAGGTTTCGCCAGGGAAGATCCAGCGTACAGGCGTCAGCTCCGAACCCGCAACATCGCGCGTCATTCGAACCCTCATTCGTGCGCCGGGTACGATTCAGCTCGACGAGCGCCGCATCTCCGTCATTTCGATGCGAGCGGAAAGCTGGGTGCAGAAAGTCGCGAACGTCACCACTGGCAGTAAAGTCAACAAAGGCCAGCCGCTGATGGAGATTTACAGTCCATCCATGGCATCCGCGGCTGCCGAATACATCGCTACCATCACGTCGAAAGGGACGAGCGGCGTTGCCGTGTATGGTCGCGGCTCGCGGCAGCGGCTGATGAACCTCGACGTCCCCGACACGGCCATTGCAGCCATGGAAAAGAGCGGTACTGTTCCCATCACCATCGATTGGTCGGCGCCGCGCGACGGCATTGTGCTCGAGCGCAATGCCATCGAGGGTATGCGCGCACAGCCGGGGGATGTGCTGTTCCGGATTGCAGACACGTCCGTGGTGTGGGCGATGGTCGATGTCGCGGAGCGCAGTCTCGGCACGATTTCTGTTGGAATGCCGGTAACCGTAAAGGCGCGCAGCTTTCCGGGGCGCGAATTCGCTGGGAAGATCAGTGTCATCTATCCGCAGGTGAATCGGGAAACACGAACTACCCGGGTTCGGATCGAGTTGTCCAATCCGGATGGCGCTCTGCTTCCCGACATGTATGTCGATGCGAATATCGATACTGGCAGCTCGCAGCCTGTGCTTGCTGTGCCCGAGAGTGCCGTTCTCGATACTGGCAGCCGTCAGGCGGTATTCGTCGAGAAAGGACAAGGGCGGTTTGAGCCGCGCGAGGTGAAACTAGGCCATCGCGGCGATGGTTATGTTGAAATCCGACAGGGCCTCGCGGAGGGGGAGCCGGTCGTCGTCTCAGCCAACTTCCTGATCGATGCGGAAAGCAATCTGAAGGCTGCTCTCAAAGGATTCTCGGACGCGGGAGGCCAGCAATGATCGCCCGCATCATTAGCTGGTCGGCTCGCAACCTGCTGCTGGTCCTGTTCGGCACCGGCTTTGCCGCTGCTGCAGGCATTTACGCCTTGGTCCATCTGCCGCTCGATGCGATTCCCGACCTCTCGGATACGCAGGTGATTGTATACACCGAGTATCCCGGCCAGGCACCGCAGGTAATCGAGGATCAGGTTACTTATCCGCTGACCACTGCGATGCTGACCGTGCCTCGATCCAAGGTCGTACGCGGGTTTTCGTTCTTCGGGGTTTCATTCGTCTATGTCATCTTCGAGGACGGCACCGATATTTATTGGGCGCGCTCAAGGGTGCTCGAATTCCTCAACGGCGCGGCCTCGCGATTGCCGACCGGTGTGAACCCGACGATCGGTCCCGACGCCACGGGCGTGGGATGGGTCTATCAATACGCGGTGGTGTCGAAGGAGTTGAACCTTGCCGACACGCGTACGATCCAGGACTGGAATCTGAAATTCGCGTTGG
The DNA here is from genome assembly GCF_000308295.2 of Afipia birgiae 34632. Classification (GTDB taxonomy): domain Bacteria; phylum Pseudomonadota; class Alphaproteobacteria; order Rhizobiales; family Xanthobacteraceae; genus Afipia; species Afipia birgiae. The sequence goes on along the minus strand of NZ_HG326653.1, from coordinate 321,315 downwards.
CAAAGGCCGAAGGCGTGGCTGAAGTCGCGAGCGTCGGTGGCTTTGTTAAGCAGTACAACGTCATCCTTGATCCACAGCGCATGCGCGATCTCGGCATCACCATGCAGAAGATGCGCGACGCGATCCGCGCCAGCAACGCCGACGTCGGCGGCCGCACCGTCGAACTCTCGGAGTTCGAGTACGTCATCCGCGGTAAAGGCTATCTGAAGGGGATCAACGACCTCGGCAACATCGTGCTGAAGACCAACAACGGCACGCCGGTATTGTTGCGCGATGTCGCCCGTGTCGAACTTGGTCCGGACGAGCGGCGCGGCATTACCGAGCTCAACGGCGAGGGAGAGGTCGCAAGCGGCATCGTGCTGCAACGGTTTGGCGTCAATGCGCTCGACGTCATCGATAACGTCAAGAAACGCTTCAAAGAGATCGCGAGCAGCCTGCCGAAATCTGTCGAGATCGTCCCGGTCTATGACCGGTCTAATTTGATCAATGCTGCCATCGCCACACTCAAGTACACGTTGCTTGAAGAGAGCGTGGTTGTGGCGTTGGTTTGCATTATCTTCCTGCTGCATGTCCGCAGTGCGCTGGTCGCAATCCTGATGCTGCCGGTTGGCGTGCTGATGGCGTTCGGTGCGATGAAGCTGCTTGGACTGGGGTCCAACATCATGAGTCTGGGCGGCATCGCGATTGCGATCGGCGCCATGGTCGATGCGGCGATCGTTATGATCGAGAATGCACACAAGCATCTGGAGCGGGCCGAACCCGGACGATCAAGAGTTGACATCCTGATCAAGGCGGCGTCCGAAGTCGGGCCGGCGCTGTTCTTCAGCCTGCTCATCATCACCGTGTCGTTCATGCCGATCTTCACGCTGGAATCGCAGGAGGGCCGGCTATTCAGTCCGTTGGCCTTTACCAAGACGTTTGCGATGGCCGCTGCTGCCTTGCTGTCGGTGACATTGGTTCCGGCGCTGATGATCATCTTTGTGCGCGGCAAAATCGTTCCAGAGCACAAGAACCCGATCAACCGCTTCCTGATCTGGATTTATCGGCCGGTGATCAAGGCCGTGATGCGCGCCAAGATCGTTGTCATCTTGCTGTCGCTCGCTGTGCTTGCGGTGACGATCTGGCCAGCGCGTCAGCTTGGCACCGAATTCATGCCGAACCTCAACGAAGGTACGCTGCTCTACATGCCCACCACGCTACCGGGCATTTCGGTGACCAAGGCGGGTGAATTGTTGCAGATGCAGGACAGGATTATCCGGTCGTTTCCGGAGGTGGCGTCTGTCTACGGCAAGGCCGGCCGTGCAACAACTGCAACAGATCCGGCCCCGTCAGAGATGATCGAGACGGTTGTCAATCTGAAGCCCAAGGAACAATGGCGGCCGGGCGTGACGATTGATGGTCTGATCGCAGAAATGGACAAGTCCCTTCAATTTCCTGGCGTCTCAAATGCCTGGACCATGCCGATCAAGGCGCGCATCGACATGTTGTCGACCGGAATCCGGACGCCGATCGGAGTCAAGGTCATCGGGACTGATTTAGTCGCGATGGATAAACTGGCGAAGCAGATCGAGCAGGTGCTGAAAGCCGTGCCCGGGACATCATCGGCTTACGCCGAGCGAGGCATCGGCGGATACTATCTCGATGTGACGCCAGACCGCGAGGCGTTGGCGCGCTACGGCATCATGGTCCAGGACGTTCAGGATGTGATTGCGACCGCCCTCGGGGGCCAGACGGTGACCACCACCGTTGAAGGTCGCCAGCGCTTCAGCGTCAACATGCGCTACCCTCGGGACCTGCGCGAGAATCCACAGGCCATCGCCAATGAGGTCTTGGTTCCGATGCCGGCCGGAGGCGCGGTGCCGCTTGGGGAAGTCGCTAAGGTCGAACCGGCGCGTGGGCCGACATCGATCCGCACCGAGAACGGACAGTTGGCCACCTATATCTACGTCGACATCCGCGACCGCGATCTCGGCGGCTATGTTGCTGATGCGCAGCAGGCGGTGCAGGCCAGCATTCGGTTTCCGGCAGGATACTATGTGGTTTGGAGTGGCCAGTATGAATATCTCGAACGTGCGACGGCGCGTCTGAAGGTCGTGGTGCCGGTGACGCTGCTGATTATTTTTTTGCTGCTGTACCTCAACTTCCGCACGGTGACAGACACGATGATCGTCATGCTGTCGCTGCCGTTTGCGTTGATCGGTGGCATCTGGCTGATGTGGTGGCTTGGCTTCAATCTATCGGTGGCTGTCGTGGTCGGCTTTATCGCGCTGGCCGGTGTGGCGGCCGAAACCGGCGTTGTGATGCTGATCTACCTGAATCACGCGTTGGCGGAGATCGAGACCAAATGCGACGTCCAAGGCCGCAGGCTGACGCGCGATGATCTCTACGACGCGATCATGGAAGGCGCAGTGGAACGCGTACGTCCGAAGATGATGACTGTCGTGGCTATCATGGCGGGACTGCTGCCGATCATGTGGAGCACCGGTGCCGGCTCGGAGATCATGCAGCGCATCGCTGTGCCGATGATCGGCGGCATGATCTCTTCGACGCTGCTGACGCTGATCGTCATCCCGGCGATCTATGGATTGATCAAAGGCTTCCGTCTGCCAGTCAACGATCGTGGGAACGGTCATCCCCCTTCGCCGGCCATCGAGTCGATCAGGGACAACTCGCGACTAGTTTCGGAACCAGCCAAGTGAGGTCGGCATGATGAGCGACATGATGCCTGGAATGATGTGGGGCATGGGGCTTCTCTGGTTGTTGGTCGTCATTCTTTTGATCGTATCGGCAGCGGCCCTCATCAAACATCTGCGCTCCGGCAATGAGGGAGGTTAGCAATGAGCAAGCTCATGATAGCGACGCTTGCGACAATCGCATTTCTGCCGAGCGCGATTTCCAGGGTCTGTGCACCATGTCACTCGCTGGAAGCTGATCGGACATAACAGGCCAAGTCTCGCCGGTCTGTGGAACCGAAAAGCAACTCGGCGATCCACAACGGCATAGTAAGGCGAATAATTTTCGACGATCCAGGGCGCTGCCGACTGTAACCAAACCGGCTGGACCAGCGAACTCCTAGAGATAAGTCAGTATGACTACCCATGAAATCGAACTGAAAGCACTGATGCTTGCGAGCCTGGATGGCGACGCGGCCTCGCATCGCGCGCTGCTTGAAGGTTTGAGCCGCCGTCTGCGTGCATATTATAAGGGCAAACTTGTGAGAATTGGGAGGGGCGCAGCAGAGGCAGAAGACCTGGTTCAGGAGGCCGTAGTGGCGATCCACTTCAAGCGGCATACCTACGATCCTGCTGAGCCTTTGACACCGTGGGTGCATGCCATCGCGCGCTACAAGTTGATCGATTTCCTACGCCGGACCCGTACGTCGCTTGCCGATGTGCCGATCGATGGGGCCGATCACGTCATGGCGCATGACGACAATGTCGGTGCCGAGAGTACATATGACGTCAGACGGCTCTTGGCGCGACTGCCGAAAAATATGCGATGCGCCATCGAGGCTGTAAAACTGGACGGACAGAGCATAGCTGAAGCGGCAGACCGATGCGGTATCTCGGAATCGGCTGTAAAGGTGAACATTCATCGTGGGCTCAAGGCGCTCGCCGCCTTGATTGCCCGGGAAACTGGAACATGAAGACAGACGACCTAGTTGCCATGCTGAGTACGAGCGTCGAGCCGGTTGATCGTCGATTGGTCGCTCGGACGGTTGGCGTTGCCGTTGCAGCCGCGTCAGTGTTTGCGCTCGGCATCACGGTGATCGGGCTGGGCATCCGGCCGGATCTCATGACGTCCCGTGCCTTCACGTTCCTGTTGCTCAAGCTTGTGTTCACAATTGTAGTCGTCGGGCTAGCGCTGATCTATCTCACAAGGCTCGCGCGCCCTGGCGGGGAGCAAAGAACCCCCTCGATTGTGATTGCAATGCCATTCGGTGTGATTGCGTTGCTTGCTGCAATTAGCCTCGGATTCGCGCCGCGCTCGCATTGGGATGCAATGATAGTCGGAGATCAATGGCTTGAATGCCTTCTCTCTATTCCGATCATCGCGGTCGTGCCATTTGCCATTACCATTTTGGCCGTGCGAAGAGCTGCCCCAACGGACCTAGCCCGCACGGGTGCCATCGCCGGCCTCATTTCTGGCGGCGTAAGCGCGATGGCTTATGCGCTCCATTGCACCGACGATTCATTACCGTTCGTTGCGGTCTGGTACGGCGGAACGATTGCGCTGTGCACGTTAGCAGGCGCAGCACTGGGACCGCGCCTGTTGCGCTGGTAAAGGACCGCTGGCAGGAAGCTTCACGTCAACGTGAGCCTGTAACCGGCAGACGATTGGCTCCGAACTCATTCTTAGAGGCGCACATCACGCCCTTCTAAGAATGGAGCCTGACAATGTTAACGAAACACCTTCTTAAAATCGCGCTCTCATTGCCGTTGGTGGCAATAGCCGCAACGGCCCACGGGGGCTCGACGATCACGGACAAGAGCTATTGGCCAAATGAAGCGAGGCCAGCCGTACGTGGTGGAACCGGCACCGCACAGCGCGAACCGCTGAGTGCATTCGCATCCAGCAGAATGACGTCACGTTTCCGGGGCGTGCCGATGGCTAACGAGGGTAGAAATATTCCCCGCTATCACGGTGGCCCGAAATCTCTCCAATGAGGCGGACCTGCGGCGTTTGAGTCTCCCCAAGTTGCCCTGACAGCCGACGCTGTTTCGTCTCGTTTCCCCGACTCGATCCATCTCGTGGGCCTGCGCGATTCGGAAAGGCTTACGCGAAGTTGTCGCAGCAGAGCAGGTCGCGGTATTCGGGACGGATACGTGGTGCGGTGGGCGAGCGTGTATCTTCCGCGGTTTCGCCGTCGCGCCGCTTCACCTCGACGAATGCCTTGAGCAATGCCAGCGGCAAGTTCGAGTGGGTGGTCTCGACCGGCTCGTCGAGCCAATCCGGCAGGTCGCGCTGAGGAGAAAGGGTGCAGTGCCATTCCCCTTCGTCGTAGGCGAGATGGCGAAGCTTCCATCTAGGCAATTTGTTGGCGATCAACGCGAGGGATGCATCGGTCCATGCACCGGCTTCCGTCAGCTTGCGGATCTGAGTGGAGATCTGTCCCGCACCATCGCGACGATCACAGGCCGCAACGGCTATCGCGGAAATCAAGCCGACTGTCGCAGTGTCGGCGACAACCAGGCTATCCGCGATCCGAGCCAGCCGTTCGGCGTTGTCAGAACGAAATAACATGGCTTGCTCCTTTTACACGTGACCGCGCATGAGCGATCACGTGTGCAAGGTGGGCAAAGCGCCATTTGAATTCGAGAGGGGAGCAGCGCCGAAAGTATAGTGATCTCATAAGTATCTGCGAGCACCTCGTAAGCAAGCGCTGAAAATCTGACTTTGTGATTCGGATAACCACAATCACTGCACGGTGGGCCATCGGCGCGTGACCGTGTACGCCGATACGGGCTATTTGCCCGCCACCAAAGGACGGCGATGGGCGTGAGTGAAGATCCTTTGTTGGCAATGACTTGGCGGGGATTAAACGGGAGCTGTCGCGACATCCCGCACTCGATCTTTATGAGATTCCTATAACGTTGCGTTTGCTCCTGCCTCGAAAACCTATGTGGCAGATGCCATTCCATCCTTGCAGAAACCACAGCGGTTCTTCGCGCCATCGAAATGAATCAGGCGGCGCAGAAAACATTGGTACGCAATAGCAGCGTGCCGAGACCGTGTTGCAAGGAGCATTCCATGCTGGACGTCATCATGCTGGCCCTCGGATTTGGCTTCTTCGTTTTGGCGGTGGGTTATGCCTACGCTTGCGACAGGCTCTGAGGGAGAACGGCCATGATTTTCGATTACGCACTCGCCGGCATCGTCTCCGCAGGGCTGCTATTTTACCTGACCTACGCGCTGCTGCAGCCTGAACGGTTCTAGACGCCGGCATTTTAAAGCGTGCGCAGATCTCCGAGGGATCAGGCGCAAATCACGAAAGCACACGACCATGACAGTCATTGGCTGGATTCAAATTCTGCTGTTCTGCGCGATCATCGTCGCGCTGGTTAAGCCGCTCGGCGGCTACATGACGCGCGTCTTCAATGGCGAGCGCACGTTTCTTTCGCCAATCCTGCGTCCGGTCGAGGCGGGGCTCTACCGGATCGGCGGCGTCGACGAAAAGCGCGAGCAGCATTGGCTGACCTACACGGTCGCGATGCTGCTCTTTCACTTCGGCGGCTTGGTGATTCTCTACGCGTTGATGCGCTTTCAGGCCGTTCTGCCCTTCAATGCGATGGAGCAGTCTGCCGTTGCGCCGGATCTGTCGTTCAATACAGCCGTCAGCTTCATCACCAACACCAACTGGCAGAACTACGGCGGCGAAAGCACGTTGTCGTATTTGACCCAGATGCTTGGTCTGACCCACCAGAACTTCCTGTCGGGTGCGACGGGAATCGCGATCGCGGTGGCGCTGATCCGCGGCTTCGCCCGCTCGTCCGCGCGCACCGTTGGAAATTTCTGGGTCGATGTCACCCGCACCACCCTGTACGTGCTGCTGCCGATCTGCGTCATCTATTCCCTGTTTCTTGTATCGCAGGGTATGCCGCAGACTCTCGGCGCCTATGTCGATGCGACCACGCTTGAGGGCGCCAAACAAACCATCGCGGTTGGTCCGGTCGCATCGCAAGTTGCGATCAAGATGCTGGGCACCAACGGCGGCGGCTTCTTCAACGTCAATGCCGCGCATCCGTTCGAGAATCCGACCGCGCTGTCGAACTTCGTGCAGATGCTCTCGATTTTCGTGATCGGTGCGGCGCTCACCAATGTGTTCGGACGCATGGTCGGCAACCAGCGCCAGGGCTGGGCCATTCTTGCCGTGATGGGAGTGCTCTTCGTCGCCGGCGTCATGGTCACCTATTGGGCAGAAGCCTCGGGCACCTCGATCATGCATACGCTCGGTCTGACCGGCGGCAACATGGAAGGCAAGGAAGTGCGTTTCGGCATCGTTGCATCGGCGCTGTTCGCCGTCGTGACCACCGCTGCCTCCTGCGGCGCGGTCAATGCCATGCATGATTCGTTCACCGCGCTCGGCGGCATGATCCCGTTGATCAACATGCAACTCGGCGAACTGATCATCGGCGGCGTCGGTGCGGGCCTGTACGGCATGCTGCTGTTCGTCGTGCTGGCGATCTTCGTGGCCGGTCTGATGGTCGGCCGCACGCCAGAGTATGTCGGCAAGAAGATCGAGGCACGGGAGGTCAAGATGGCGATGCTCGCCATCCTGATCCTGCCGCTGATGTATCTGGGCTGGACCTCTGTCGCTGTCGTTCTGCCGTCGGCTGTCGCTTCGATAGCCAACGCGGGACCGCACGGCTTTACCGAGGTGCTCTACGCCTACACGTCCGCGACCGGCAACAACGGTTCGGCGTTTGGCGGCCTCACCGGTAACACGCTGTTCTACAACCTAACGTTGGCGTGTTCGATGCTGGTCGGCCGCTTCTTCATGATTGTGCCCGCCATGGCCCTTGCCGGAGCGCTCGCACAGAAGAAGTCGATCCCGCCGTCAGCCGGGTCGCTCCCGACGACGGGCGGTCTGTTCGTCGGCCTCGTTGTGGGTGTGATCCTCATCGTCGGCGGTCTCACGTTCTTCCCGGCGCTCGCGCTCGGACCAGTCGTCGAGCATCTCGCGATGACTGCGAACACCCTGTTCTGATCGATCCCTTTTGGAGTGACAATCATGGAAACGTTAAAACTGCAAAAGCGGACGACGGGATCGGCGATGCTCGATCCGAAAATCGTCTTCCCCGCGATCGGGTCTGCTTTTGTCAAGCTCGATCCCCGGTCGATGATCAGAAATCCGGTGATGTTCGTGGTGGAAGTCGTCGCTGCGTTGACGACGATCATCTTCCTGCGCGCGCTGTTCACCGGCGGCGAGGATCTCGGCTTTACTTTCCAGATCATCCTGTGGCTCTGGTTCACGGTGCTGTTCGCCAATTTCGCGGAAGCGATCGCTGAAGGCCGCGGTAAGGCCCAGGCCGAATCTCTCAAGAAGACCCGGACGGAAAGCCAGGCCAAGCTGTTGATGGGTTCGGGATCGGACAGAACCTACCGCTTGGTGCCCGGCACCAGCCTGAAGGTTGGCGACATCGTGCTGGTGGAAGCAGGCGACGACATCCCCTCCGACGGCGAAGTGATCGAAGGCGTCGCCTCGGTCAACGAGGCGGCGATCACGGGCGAGTCAGCCCCGGTGATCCGCGAGTCGGGTGGCGATCGTTCTGCCGTGACAGGCGGTACCCAAGTGCTGTCGGACTGGATCCGCGTCCGCATCACAGCGGCGCAAGGTTCGACCTTCATCGATCGCATGATCAGGCTGGTCGAAGGCGCCGAGCGCCAGAAGACGCCGAACGAGATTGCGCTTAACATTCTGCTCGCCGGTCTGACTATCATTTTTGTGTTCGCGACGGTCACGATTCCGAGCTATGCGGCTTATGCCGGCGGATCGGTGTCGATCGTTGTGCTGGTGGCTTTGTTCGTCACCCTGATCCCGACCACGATCGGTGCGCTTCTGTCCGCCATTGGCATTGCCGGCATGGATCGCCTGGTGCGGTTCAATGTGCTGGCCATGTCCGGCCGTGCGGTTGAGGCCGCGGGCGACGTTGATACACTGCTCCTGGACAAGACCGGAACCATCACGCTCGGCAATCGCCAGGCGACGGCATTCCGTCCCGTGCATGGAGTTACCGAGCAGGAGCTTGCGGACGCTGCACAGTTGGCGTCGCTTGCCGACGAGACGCCGGAAGGTCGTTCCATCGTTGTTCTTGCCAAGGAGAAGTATGGCATCCGTGGCCGCGATATGGGCGAGCTTGGAGCTACCTTCGTTCCGTTCACGGCGCAGACCCGCATGAGCGGTGTCGATGCTGGCGGGTCGTCGGTTCGCAAGGGCGCGGTCGATGCGATCCTGAACTATGTCAACGGCGGCCCGCGTGCGGCAGTCGCCTCGGGCGGTGCGGTTCGTGCGCTTTCGCCTGCAACCGATGCCGACACCGTACGGGAAATCCAGACGATTGCCGATGAGATCGCGAAAGCGGGCGGAACTCCGTTGGCTGTGGCGCGTGACGGCAGACTGCTTGGCGTGATTCACCTTAAAGATATCGTCAAGGGTGGCATCCGCGAGCGGTTTGCCGAACTGCGCCGCATGGGCATCCGGACCGTGATGATCACCGGCGACAATCCGATGACTGCGGCGGCGATCGCCGCCGAAGCGGGCGTCGATGATTTCCTTGCGCAGGCGACGCCAGAGGATAAGCTGAAGCTCATTCGCGATGAGCAGGCCAAGGGCAAGCTCGTGGCCATGTGCGGCGACGGCACCAATGACGCGCCGGCTCTGGCGCAGGCTGACGTCGGTGTGGCGATGAACACTGGTACGCAGGCGGCACGCGAAGCCGGCAACATGGTCGACCTCGATTCAAACCCGACCAAGCTGATCGAGGTCGTCGAAATCGGCAAGCAGCTGCTGATGACGCGCGGCGCACTGACCACGTTCTCGATTGCCAACGACGTGGCGAAATATTTTGCCATCATCCCGGCGATCTTCCTCGCATTCTATCCGCAACTGCAGGCACTCAACATCATGAATCTGTCGAGCCCGCAAAGCGCGATCCTGTCGGCGATCATCTTCAACGCGATCATTATCATCGCGCTGATACCGCTGGCGCTGAAGGGCGTTGCCTACAAACCGATGGGGGCTGGCGCGCTGCTGAGCCGCAACCTGCTGATCTATGGCGTCGGCGGCATTATCATCCCGTTTATCGGCATTAAGGCGATCGATCTGATCGTGACCGCCTTGCATCTTGCCTGAGGAGAAGCACAATGTTGAAAGAAATCCGGCCCGCGTTCTTCATTCTCGTCGGTCTCACGGTCATCACCGGTCTGGCCTATCCGCTCGCCATCACCGGCATTGCCGGCACGATCTTTCCGTATCAGGCGCAGGGCAGTCTGATCGAGAAGGACGGAAAGACGATCGGTTCGGCGCTGATCGGTCAGGAGTTCAAGGAAGACAGGTACTTCCATGGCCGTCCGTCCGTAACCACAACGGTGGACCCTGCGGATTCGACCAAGACCATTCCTGCACCGTACAATGCGGCGAATTCTTCAGGCTCGAATCTTGGTCCGACCAGCAAGGCGCTCAGCGACCGCATGAGCGAGGACGTCGCCAGGCTGAAGGCTGAGAACCCGTCGATGCCGGTCCCGACCGATCTGGTCATGACCACGGGCAGCGGCCTCGATCCCCACATTTCGCCGGAAGCTGCACTGTTTCAGGTCCCTCGGGTCGCGACCGCGCGCAAGCTGCCGGAAGATGCGGTCCGCAAACTGGTTAACGAGAGCGTGGAAAGCCGGCTTGCGGGGCTGCTCGGCGAGCCGCGCGTGAATGTGCTGGCGCTCAATCTGGCGCTGGATCGCGCGACGAAGTAGCATCCGGAGATTATCCGTGAGGACCTGAATGCCTGATGGCAATCATTCGCGATACTGAACAACGACCATCACCTGAAGCATTGCTTGAGGCTGCGCGCCGCGAAGACGGCGGCGGTCGCCTGAAGATATTTCTTGGTGCCGCTCCCGGCGTTGGCAAGACCTATGAAATGCTGCAGAGCGCGCATGCCAAGCTGAACGCCGGCGTTGATGTTGTGATCGGCGTTGTCGAGACTCACGGGCGGCTGGAAACGCAGGCGCTGTTGCACGGTCTCGAAGTTCTCCCCCGCAAGGCGCTTGCCTACAAGGGCCAGACCCTCGACGAGATGGATCTCGATGGCTTGCTGGCGCGGCGGCCGAAGATCGCCATCGTCGACGAACTCGCGCACACCAATGCGCCCGGCAGCCGCCATCCGAAACGCTACATGGATGTTGAGGAACTGCTGGACAACGGCATCGATGTCTACACCGCCGTCAACATCCAGCATATCGAGAGTCTGAACGACGTTGTCGCACAGATCACCCGCGTGCGCGTGCGCGAGACCGTGCCGGATTCCATCATCGCCCGCGCCGATGACATCGAGCTGGTAGATCTGACGCCGGGCGATCTGATCCAGCGCCTCAAGGAAGGCAAGGTCTACGTTCCCAAACAGGCCGAGCGCGCGCTTGAGCATTATTTTTCGCCGGGCAATCTGACTGCGCTGCGTGAACTGGCGTTACGACGGACCGCAGAGCGCGTCGACGATCAATTGCTCAATCACATGCAGGCCAATGCCATCCCGGGGCCTTGGGCGGCGGGTGAGCGGATTCTGGTCTGCGTCAGCGAAGACCCGCGCGCGGCCGGTCTGATCCGTTACACCAAACGCCTCGCGGACCGGCTGCATGCGCCCTGGACGGCCATCTGTATCGAAACCCGGCGGAGCTTGCAGTTGAGCGACGCTGAGCGCGACCGGATTGCGACCACGTTGCGGCTTGCGGAGGCGCTGGGAGCCGACGCCTTGACGATCCCTGCCGTCGAACGCCGTATCGCCAACGACATTCTCGCCTTCGCGCGAGCCAACAACGTCACCCAGATTGTGATCGGGAAGGCGACCCGTTCCTGGTGGTTTGAGCTGGTGCGTGGCTCGGTCGTCCACGATCTGGTGCGGCGCGCCGGCAATATCAGCATTAACGTCATCGCCGGCGACAATCTCGATCCGGAGACATTCGCTGGCAAGGGTGTGCGGACGGCGGAGCGCGCGGAGGCCGCCGATCCGCTGCCGTATGTGGTGGCGCTGTCGCTCGTCGCGCTCGCGCTCGGCATCAGCAAGCTGATTTTTCCGGTTCTTGGCATCGAGAACGTCGATCTCGTTTTCCTGACCGTCGTTGTCACCGTCGCGGTGCGCTATGGTCTGTCCCCGTCGCTAGTTGCTGGTTTCGCAGCTTCGCTGTGCTACAATTTCTTCTTTCTGCCGCCGGTCTATACGTTCAGCATCACCGACCCGACCAACGTCGCGGCGTTCTTCTTCTTCATGCTGATCGCGATGATCGTTTCCAACGTCGCGGCGCGGGTCCGGACCCAGGCTGTGATGGCGACGGGTAGGGCGCGCACGACCGAGTATCTCTATTCGTTCAGCCGCAAGCTCGCCGGAACCGCGACCCTTGACGATGTGTTGTGGGCGACAGCGTATCAAACCGCGCTGATGTTGAAGGTGCGAGTTGTGCTGTTGCTGCCGGAGCATGGTTTCATCACGGTCAAGGCAGGGTATCCGCCCGAAGACGAGCTCGATCAGGCCGACCTCGCGGCCGCGAACTGGGCATGGAGCAATGATCGCCCCGCTGGGCGCGGCTCGGACACGCTGCCCGGAGCGAAGCGACTATTTCTCCCCATGCGGACCGGTCGCGGACCGATTGGCGTTGTTGGAATCGATGACGACCGTACAGGACCGATCCTCACGCCCGATCAGACGCGTTTGCTCGACGCGTTGATGGATCAAGGGGCATTGGCGATCGAGCGTGTTCGGCTCGTGGAAGATATCGATCACGTCAAGCGCGTGATGGAAACCGACCGGCTGCGATCCGCGCTGCTGACGTCGATTTCTCACGATCTCAAGACACCCTTGTCCTCGGTTCTCGGCGCCGCGAGCACGTTGCAGGATCTTTCGGCGAAATTGAGCGATACGGAGAAAAGCGAGCTGCTTGCGACGATTATCGACGAGTCCGAACGACTCAACAGGTTCATCGCAAACCTGCTTGATATGACAAAACTTGAATCGGGCGCTATCGTGCCGAATTCTGCACCTCACGATCTCGGCGAAGTTATCGATACTGCGCTCAGGCGTGCCAGCAAGATCTTGACGCAGCACCGTGTTGAATTGCGGTTGCAGGCCGATTTGCCAATGCTTGAGCTTGATGCAGTCCTCTTCGAGCAGGCTCTCTTCAATCTCCTTGATAATGCTGCCAAGTATGCTCCGACCGGCAGCCTGATTCAGATTCAAAGCTGGAAGGAAGCGAATTTCGTTTGCCTTCAGATTCTGGATGAGGGCAGCGGGATTCCTCCGGATGAACTGGAAAACATTTTCGATAAGTTCTATCGCGTGCAGAAAGGCGATCACGTGCGGCCCGGCACCGGTCTCGGGCTTGCAATTGCTCGCGGATTCGTGGAGTCCATGCACGGAACGATCTCGGCCGCAAATCGGTCCGATCGCACCGGCGCGATCCTGACCATCCGGTTGCCGATTCCGAAAACGACCGAAACATTGGATACAGCCGCATGAGCGCCGCTCCGCTCAAGATTCTCGTCATCGATGATGAGCCGCCGATCCGCAAGCTGCTGCGGATGGGCCTGAGCACACAGGGCTATGAGATTCTCGATGCGCCGAACGGCAAGACGGCGCTCGAACTCATGAACGACAATCCGGATCTGGTCATTCTCGATCTCGGCCTTCCTGATATACAAGGTCACGAACTTCTGCGCGTGATCCGCGCGCGGAACGACAGCGTTCCAATCGTCGTGTTATCCAGCAGGGGTGATGAAGCTGGCAAGGTTCAGGCGCTTGATCTCGGTGCTGACGATTATGTGACCAAGCCTTTCGGCATGGATGAACTGCTCGCCCGCATCAGGGCTGCGCTGCGCCATCAGTTACAAGTTCATGGCGAGCGTCCGATATTCCGCGCCGGCGATCTCTCGGTCGATCTCGTCCGGCGTCTGGTCAAGGTCGGCGAGCGAGACGTGAAGCTGTCGCCAAAAGAGTATGATCTGCTACGCGTTCTGGTTCAGCATGCAGGCAAGGTTCTGACCCATAAGTTTCTTTTGCATGAACTCTGGGACGACCTGACGGACGCGCAATACCTCCGCGTCTATGTCCGTCAGCTCCGGCAAAAGATCGAAGGCGATGCGGAGCGGCCCCAATACGTTCTAACGGAGACGGGCATCGGGTATCGGCTGCGCGCCCCGGATTAGCATAGGGAGCTGTCCCTAAGCCGAGCCCTTTTCGACTGTACCGCCTGGAGTTCCTATGAAGATATCTGACTTTCTCTCGCCGGCCGATGTTGTCATCGACATGCGAATTGCGCAAAAGGAACTGCTTCTGCGAGATCTGGCGCGGAGGGCGGCTTTGAACCTCGGCCTGGAGGCGGACTATGTCTCCTCAGAACTTCTGAAACGCGAGGAATTCGGATCCACCGGCATGGGACGCGGGGTGGCCGTTCCGCACGCTAGGTTGCCGATGGTGAGAGAGCCATACGGCATCATGACAAGACTGAAGCAGCCGATCGATTTTGCTGCGATTGACGGAGAGCCCGTCGATCTGTTTTTTTCGGTTCTGCTACCCGCCACGGCTGGGAGAGATCAACTCGGCGCGCTGGCATTGGTTGCCCGGAAGCTGAGAACTCCAGAATGTCTGGTCCAATTGCGACGTGCGAGGACTGAATCCGAACTTTACGCAGCGATCACCAGATAATGCTTTCCTCCGGTTGCGGCGGCATTCCTTTGCTCAATGCAAACTAGCTGGGCGTCGGCCGGAGCGTTATCTTGTTGGGTGAAATTCTCGCGTGAATCCGTTGGATCATGCCGCGTGACCCCTAACAGCCGGCTTGCTTTGCCCGGAAATTTCCCGCCAACTGATGAACCTTTCTCTGGAGAGACATGATGGAACGGGATGTTCCGAGCGGAAGAGACAACGTTACGGCGCCGGACTGCCATCGTGTCGTCGTGGTCGGCGCCGGATTTGGCGGACTGGAAACCGTCTACCGCCTCGCGGGTACTCCGGTCAGCATCACGCTGATCGACCGGCGCAATCACCATCTGTTTCAGCCTCTGCTTTATCAAGTGGCGACTGCTTCGCTCGCAACCTCGGAAATCGCGTGGCCGATACGGCACCTACTGAGCGGGCGGCGTGAGGTGACCACACTGCTCGCATCGGTCACAGGCGTCGATGTCGCCGCGCGGCGTGTGTTGCTGGAGGATGGTGATGCGCTGGGTTACGACACGCTGGTGCTCGCGACCGGGGTCCGGCATGCCTATTTCGGCCGCGATGAATGGGAGCCGTTCGCGCCCGGCCTGAAGACGCTCGAAGATGCGACGACGATCCGTCGGCGTCTTTTACTGGCGTTCGAGCGCGCGGAGCGTGAGAGTGATTCACAGCGGCGTGCCGCGCTGCTGACGTTCGTAATTGTCGGAGGCGGCCCCACAGGCGTTGAACTCGCCGGCACCATCGCGGATCTGGCCCGCGTGACGCTGCCGCCGGACTTCCGTAACATCGATACGCGCGCTGCGCGCGTTGTTCTCATTGAGGCCGGGCCGCGCGTGCTTGCGGGCTTCGCCGAGGATCTGTCGGACTACGCGCACCGCTCGCTGGAGCGCATCGGAGTCGAGGTCGTGCTGGGACGCGCAGTATCCGAATGCAGTGCCGATGGCGTAGTTTATGGCGGCGAGAATCTGAAATCGAGCACCATCATATGGGCTGCCGGCGTACGTGCGTCGCCCGCAGCGGAATGGCTCGGGGTGCCGCTCGATCGTGCCGGGCGAGTGATTGTCGAGCCCGACCTGACGGTGCCCGGTCATCCGGAGATATTTGCCGTTGGTGATACGGTGACGATCGCTGCACCCGACGGTCAGCCCGTACCCGGCATCGCGCCCGCCGCGAAACAGCAGGGGCGCTACGTGGCGAACATTATCAAAGCCCGCCTGCGCGGCGAGACGCCCTCCGCGCCGTTTCACTACAAGCATGCCGGCAGTCTTGCTCAGATCGGCAAGCGGCTGGCGGTGATCGATTTTGGCCGGATCAAGCTGCGCGGGGCGCTTGCGTGGTGGATATGGGGGATCGCGCACATCTATTTTCTGATTGGTGTGCGCAACCGGCTCAGCGTCGCGATCAGTTGGCTATGGAATTACCTGCGCGACCAGCGCAGCGCCCGGCTGATTACCCAAGGACGCAGTGCGCTGGACTATCGCAAGCCGACGTAGCGGAAGCTTACGCGCCTTTGCGGTGTTTCTTTTTCTTCGGCTTCTTGCCGAAAGATGGCTTGTCGACGTCCGGCCAGCTCTGGCGATCCTGGCTCTTCCCGGGCTTTGGGCCCTTGCCTCGCGCCGGCGCACCCTCGAAGCGGCGAGCGTCGTCCCTCAGCGGTTTGTCGTGGCGTTTCGGCTTGTCGTCAAATCGCGGTTTGTCGTCGTAACGCGGTTTGTCATCACGGCGCGGTTTGGGGCTGAAATCCTTATCCCTATGCGCAGGCTTTCGCGGGCGCTTGTCGAACGATGGGGTATCGCCCTGCGGTCCGTTCGGCAGCGCCTCGATGCGGATATTGTCTTCCTTGTCGGGGCGCTTGATCTTGGCGGTAAACTCGTCGACCGCGTTCGCGGAAATCTCGAACTCGGTGCTGGCGTCGAAGATGCGAATGGCGCCGATATCCTGTTTTCCGATTCCGCCGCGGCGGCAGATCATCGGCAGCAGCCAGCGAGCCTCGGCGTTCTTGTTGCGGCCGATTGCGGCGCGAAACCAGACGCTGCCTTCGGGCATCTCGCCGCGTGATTTCGATTTCGCGCGTGGCGCCCGATCATCGCCGCGCGGCTCGCGGCTGTCGCGTCTCGCGCCGCGATCTTCGCGCAATCCTCGGTCGTCGCGTGACCGGCCACCCTGGCCGGGATCGAGGATGTCTTCAGGCGAGGGGAGGCGCGAGCGATAAAGCCGCGCCAGTGCCGCCGCGATGTCCTCAGCGGATCGCTCGGCGAGCAGTGCGCGTGCCAGCACGAGATCGTCTTCCGTCGTTTCTTCGCCGAACAGCGCGTCCTGCAACATGCGCTGCTGGTCGAGAGCGCGAATTTCCTCAACCGTTGGAGCGATCCCCCACACCGCATCGATGCCCGCCATATTCAGCAGTAATTCCGCACGCCGCTTGCGTGCGGGTATCACGAGCATCACGCTAATGCCCTTCTTGCCCGCGCGTCCGGTGCGGCCCGATCGGTGCTGCAGCACTTCCGGATCGTTCGGCAGGTCGGCATGAATGACAAGGCCCAAACTGGGCAGGTCGAGGCCGCGTGCCGCAACGTCAGTGGCGACGCAGACCCGCGCGCGTCCGTCGCGCAGCGACTGTAATGCTTTGGTTCGTTCGTTCTGGGTCAGTTCGCCCGACAGTGCGACCACGGAGAAGCCGCGCTCAAGCAGCGCCGCCTGCAAATGGTTCACCGCGTTGCGCGTGTTGCAGAACACGATGGCGCTGGGGGATTCGAAAAACCGCAGCACGTTGACGACGGCATGTTCGACATCGCCCGGCGCGATACGAATCGCGCGATACTCAATATCGGCATGGCCGCCGTCGCTGCCGGCCACTTCGATGCGAAAGGGGGCGTTCTGATATTGCTTGGTAATGGAGATAATTGTGCGCGGCAAGGTCGCTGAGAACAGCAGCGTGCGGCGTGTGTCCGGCGTGGTCTTGAGAATGAATTCCATATCTTCGCGAAAGCCGAGATCGAGCATCTCATCGGCTTCGTCCAGCACGACCGCCTTCAGTTCGGAGACATCGAGACGCTTGCGGCGGATATGATCGCATAGCCGCCCCGGCGTGCCGACCACGATATGCGCGCCGGCTTCGAGTTCGCGCTTCTCGCGTTGAGGGTCCATGCCGCCGACGCAGGACACGACACGGGCGCCCGCATAGGCATAAAGCCATTCCAGTTCGCGATGAACCTGCAGGGCCAGTTCACGCGTCGGCGCGACGATCAGTGCGAGCGGCGCGCCTGCTCTCGGCAGGCGTTCGGCGTCACCCATCATGTCCTTGGCAATCGCCAGCCCGTAGGCGACGGTCTTGCCTGAGCCGGTTTGCGCCGACACCAAAAGGTCTCGGCCAACGGCATCGCGGGCGAGTACGGCGGTCTGGACCGGCGTTGCGTCGTTATAGTTGCGCTCCGCCAAAGCGCGGGCGAGCGGCGGACTTGCGGACAGGGATTTCACGGACGTTCAACCTTGGTTGGCGCTGTCACTGTCTGATCAACATGGATCGGACACGCGCGCTCGATGTGCGGACGCTTTCACAGCTTCACAGGATCGGTGAGTTGCCGGTGCTTTAGGCCAATTTTGCGGAAAGAGCCAACAAATACTGGCCCAAATGACCAATAAAGGACCGATTCCGCGATTGTTGCAGCAATATCAGGAACCATTCGGCTCCGGACCACTTGTGTTTCCCGACAATCCACAATCGGGAGTTTGAATATGAAACGGACTTTGATGGTTTTGGCGATGATTTCGACTGGCGCGCTCATTCCGGCGGTCGCATCGGCGCAGGGCGTTCCGGGCGGAATCGAACGCGGGGCACGTGAAGGCGAGCGCGCGGCGGGTCCCGTCGGGGCGATTGTCGGCGGTACGGTGGGTGGCGTGGTCGGCGGTGTTGCGGGGGTGCTGGGTGTCGATCAGCGATCGCGCTTCCGCAGCTATGTGGTTGAACAGCGCCGTCCGTCTTACCGGTATCAGAACGATCTCGCGGTCGGCGTCGTTCTTCCCGAGGACGGTGTGACCTATTACGACGTCCCCGAAGAGTATGGTATTCGCGACTATCGCTACACTGTTGTGAATGATCGTACGGTTCTGGTCGATCCGCGAACCCGTCGCGTGGTTCAGATCGTCGAATGAGGTTCGTTACTCGTAATAACGAAAGGTCGCCCTTCAGGGGCGGCCTTTCATTTTCGCGAAATGAGAAATTCAGCCTGCCGCGGCGACTGCGCGTTGCGCCATCACCTTGATAAGGTTGGCGCGGTAAGGCGCCGATCCATGGATGTCTGCCATCAGCCCGTCGGCTGAAATCGTCACGCTGTCGAGTGTGTCGGCAGACCAATTCGCCTTGAGCGCCGCCTCGATGGCGGGCACGCGCATCACGCCGTTCTGCGCCGCGCCTGTGGCAGCGACGCGTACGTCTCCCGATTTCGTCTTGGCGACAAACACGCCGGTGAGGGCAAATCGTGAGGCCGGGTGCCGCATCTTTGAGTACGCTGCCTTCGCCGGAATCGGGAACGAGACTTCCGTGATGATCTCGCCTTCTTCCAGCGCGGTGGTGAACAGGCCCTGGAAGAAATCATCGGCCTTGATGCTGCGCTTATTGGTTTTCACCGTTGCGTCGAGCGCCACCACGGCGGCCGGATAATCCGCCGCCGGATCGTTGTTGGCGATCGATCCGCCTATAGTGCCGCGATAACGCACCGCGGGATCGCCGAGCATCGAGGTCAGGTGCACGATAGCGGGGATTGCCTTCTTCGCATCCGCGCTGGTGAGGATGTCGTAGTAGGTCGTCGCCGCCTTGATGATCAGTGCATCTGCGGTCGCGGACACGCCGACCAGTGCGGGTATCCGCGCGAGGTCGATCACGTCGGAGGGCTGTGCGAGGCGCTGCTTCATCACCGGCAGCAGCGTGTGGCCGCCGGCAAGATACTTCGAGTCGGAGCCCTTCTTGAAAAGTGCGACTGCGTCATCGACGCTGGATGGACGGTGATAGGTTGTCTCGTACATGATGCTTCTCCCCGTCCTTACTCTGCGGCCTGTTGCTGATGGATGGCGTGCCACACCCGATCAGGAGAGGCCGGCATTTCGAGTTTGTTGTTGCCGATGGCATCGGTGATCGCGTTGATCACCGCCGGCGTCGAGCCGATGGCGCCGGCTTCGCCGCATCCCTTGATTCCGAGCGGATTGCTCGGGCAGAGCGTCATGGTGTGTGACACCTTGAACGAAGGCAGATCGTCGGCGCGGGGCATGGCGTAATCCATAAACGAGGCGGTCAGGAGCTGACCGCTCTTGTCGTAGACTGCGCCTTCCAGCATGGCCTGTCCGATGCCTTGCGCAAGACCGCCGTGAACCTGACCCTCGACGATCATCGGGTTGATCAGGCGTCCGAAGTCATCGGCCGCGACGAAGTTGACGATGTCGGTCTTGCCGGTTCCGGGATCGACGTCGACCTCGCAGACGTAGGCCCCGGCGGGGAAGGTGAAGTTGGTCGGATCGTAGAACGCGGTTTCCTTCAGGCCGGGCTCCATGCCTTCCGGCAGGTTGTGCGCGGTGTAGGCAGCGAGAGCGACCATCGGCAGCGCAATCGCCTTGTCGGTGCCGGTGACCTTGAACTCGCCGTTCTCGATGACGATGTCGTTTTCCGACGCTTCAAGCTGATGCGCGACGATTTTCTTTGCCTTGGCTTCGACCTTCTCCATCGCCTTGACGATGGCCGACATGCCGACGGCGCCGGAGCGTGAGCCATAGGTGCCCATGCCGAATTGCACCTTGTCGGTATCGCCGTGAACGATCGCCACCTGACTGATGGGAATGCCGAGACGATCGGCAACCACCTGGGCAAACGTCGTCTCATGGCCCTGGCCGTGGCTGTGCGAACCGGTCAGGATTTCGATGGTGCCGACGGGATTGACCCGCACCTCGCAGGATTCCCACAGGCCGACGCCCGCGCCGAGACTGCCGACGGCTTTCGAGGGCGCGATGCCGCAGGCTTCGATGTAGCAGGAGAAGCCGATGCCGCGCAGCTTGCCGTCTTTCTTGGCCTGCGCCTTCCGGGCAGGGAAGCCGGCGTAGTCGATGGCTTTTAGGGCGGCGTCGAGCGAGGCGTTAAAATCTCCGGCGTCGTAGGCCATGATCACCGGCGTCTGGTGCGGGAAGCTGGTGATGAAGTTCTTGCGGCGCAGCTCGGCCGGATCGACCTTGAGCTGCCGCGCCGCGGTTTCCATCATCCGCTCCATCACGAAAGAGGCTTCGGGACGGCCCGCGCCGCGATAGGCATCGACCGGGGTGGTGTTGGTATAGACGCTGATCACCTCGGCATAGATGTTCGGGATGTTGTACTGGCCCGACAGTAGCGTGGCGTAGAGATAGGTCGGCACCGACGACGAGAACAGCGACATGTAGGCGCCGAGATTGGCGTGGGTCTTCACCCGCAGACCAATGATCTTGTTGTCCTTGTCGAACGCCATCTCTGCTTTGGTGAGATGATCGCGGCCGTGGGCGTCGGTGAGAAATGCCTCGGTGCGGTCGGACGTCCATTTCACTGGACGGCCGGTGCGCTTGGAGGCCCACAGCGCGACCATTTCTTCCGGATAGATGAAAATCTTGGAGCCGAAGCCGCCGCCCACATCCGGTGCGATCACGCGCAGCTTGTGCTCCTGCGCGACGTTATAGAATGCCGACAGCACAAGGCGTGCGACGTGGGGATTCTGCGACGTCGTGTAGAGCGTAAAATGCTCTTCGGCGGAGTCGTACTCAGCGACTGCTGCGCGCGGTTCCATCGCGTTCGGCACCAGCCGGTTGTTGATGATGTCCATCGACACGACATTGGCGGCCCTCTTGAAGGCGTCGCCGGTCGCGGCCTCGTCACCGATGCTCCAGTCATAAATGACGTTGCCGGGTGCTTCGGGATGAAGCTGCGGCGCGCCGGATGCGATAGCCGAACGAATGTCCGCGACCGCCGGAAGTTCTTCGTAGGTCACCTCGACGGCTTCCGCCGCATCGCGAGCCTGATTGCGGGTTTCCGCGATAACGACAGCCACTGCGTTTCCGACAAAGCGCACGGTTTCGGGCGCCATGGCCGGCCACGCGCCCATTTTCATCGGCGAGCCGTCCTTGGAGTGGATCATCCAGCCGCAGATCAGGTTACCGATCTTGTCATCGACAAGCTGCTGGCCTGTCAGCACATCGACCACGCCAGGCATCTTCATGGCGGCCGTGACGTCGATGTTTTTGATTTTTGCGTGGGCGTGCGGGCTACGGACGAATGACGCATAGGTCATGCCATGAAGGCGGACGTCGTCGGTGTATTTGCCCTTGCCGGTGATGAAACGCTTGTCTTCCTTGCGCGCTACCCGTGCGCCGATACCTTCAACACTCATAATCCCGACCTTTCCATAGGGCTGCCTTGGTCGCGCGAGCAGCGCGGGCAGTTGCACATCTGATTATTGAGTCGTCGTCGCGGATCATTCCGCGGCGGCCGAAACCTTCATGCGCCCGGCGGCGTCGAGCACCGACTTGACGATGTTGTGGTACCCTGTGCAGCGGCAGATGTTGCCTTCCAGCTCGTGACGAACGGTTTCTTCGTCGAGGCCGCCGGGATGGCGCTGCACGATGTCGATAGCCGACATGATCATGCCCGGCGTACAGTAACCGCACTGGAGCCCGTGATTGTCGCGGAATGCCGCCTGCATCGGGTGCAGGGTGTCGCCCTTCGAAATACCTTCAATGGTAGTGACGTTGGCGCCATTGGCCTGGCCGACCAATGTGGTGCAGGATTTCACCGCGCGGCCGTCGATATGGACGATGCAGGCGCCGCACTGGCTGGTGTCGCATCCCACGTGGGTACCGGTAAGGCCGAGATGATCGCGCAGCAGATGGACCAGAAGGGTCCGATCCTCGACATCGGCAGAAACCGCCTTGCCGTTGACTGTCAATTTGATTGTAGACACAAGCACCTCCCCAGTGATTTCCAGAAAACGCTTTTTGTAATTGTTCTAATTAACAACCGGCGCGTAAAACTTTGCAACGTCGATTTTCGTCGCGGATGTCATCGCGCGATCATCTGGACGTGAAGCACATGCGCGATGTGCCTTGAATCGCGCGGCGTGCACCACATGCAGGGCTCATTTCGCAGTTGCGAGAGAGTGCTGCTTTCTGCATCCCCTCAATGCCGACGCGAGGTTTGATCGGCGCTCTCTTTTTGCCTAGGCTCAACAGAGAAAGGCGAGAAAATAGAACGCTAACAAGGAGTAACGAGGTGATCGACAAGCGCGTGGAGACACTGGCGGCGGCGGTCGCCGGGGTGCAGGACGGTGCGACCGTGCTGGTGCCCGGTTTTGGCGTGGTGGGCGTCGCCGACAATCTGCTCGAAGCGCTGCACGATCAGGGAGCAAAGGAATTGACCATCGTCGCCAACAACTCAGGCAATGGCGATCATGGATTGGCGCGCCTCATCAACTCCGGCCGTGTGCGCAAGGTCATCTGCTCTTATCCGCGCTCGGGCGACTACAGCGCGTTCCTGAATGCCTATCGTGCCAGGAGCCTTGAACTGGAATTGGTGCCGCAAGGCACCATTAGCGAGCGCATGCGTTGCGCCGCCGCCGGCCTCGGTGGATTTTTCTCGCCGGTTTCGGCGGGCACCAAGCTCGCCGAAGGCAAGGAGCAGCGCGAAATCGACGGTCGGCTTCATGTATTCGAGAAGCCGCTGAAGGGTGACATCGCGCTGGTGAAAGCGGCCAAAGCCGACCGCTGGGGAAATCTTACCTACCGCAAATCCGCCCGTAACTTTAATCCGGTCTGTGCGATGGCCGCGGAGCTGACCGTGGTTGAGGTCGAGACCATGGTTGAACTCGGTTCGCTCGATCCCGAAGCCGTTGTGACACCCGGGATTTTCGTCGACAGGATTGTCGTTGCCGAACCGCGCAAGATTGGGAGCTGAAACGTGACCCTTGATGCAACCGCTCATTATATCCCTTTGACACGTCACCAGATGGCATGGCGCGCCGCGCAGGATTTGCCGGAGGGCGCTTACGTCAATCTCGGTATCGGCATTCCGACGCTGACCTCGGGCTTTGTGCCGAAAACCCGCGAGGTGATTTTTCACAGCGAGAACGGTGTGCTCGGTATGGGTGGCCCGCCGAAGCCCGGTGAGGAAGATGAAGAACTCACCGATGCGGGTAAGAATCTGACAACGTTGGTGACCGGCGGGTGTTACGTCCATCACGCCGATGCGTTTCTGATGATCCGCGGCGGCCATCTCGATGTCAGCCTGCTCGGCGCATTCGAGGTGTCGGAAAAGGGCGATCTCGCCAACTGGACCACGGAGGACACTGAATTTCCGCCGGGTGTCGGTGGGGCGATGGATCTTGCGGTCGGCGCCAAGGAAATTCGCGTCCTTATGGAGCACACCGACAAGAAGGGGCAGCCACGCATCAAGTTCCGCTGCAGCTATCCGCTCACAGCGGCAGGCGTGGTGAAGCGCATCTACACCAACTATGCGGTGATCGATGTCACGCCGGCGGGCCTCATGGTGGCCGAGATGGTCCCGGGCATGACGCTGGAGACATTGCAGGCCATGACAGAGCCGAGATTACAGCTTGCGCCCGGCTGCAAGGACATGATGCAGCCCGCGCGCGCGGCCTGATCCAGCAGTGGAACCCGTGTGGCCGGTCCGGTCGCGGGTTCCAGATGGAACCACTTTCTCCTCGCGGTGTTGGTACTGCGGACGGTGGCGGTTGTGCCGCCGTCCGGCGGAGCGGCATGGAACCATCAGGTCCGCGCCATTCGCTGATAGTTGCGTGTTGGGGAACCTGCGCAAAATTTCAACACTTGCCGTAATGCATTTTGCATTAGGCAGTGCCCGCCACCAGTTTCGCCGGTCACGGCGTCCATCGAAGGGTCGAAAGTGGAACCGGGAGAAGGGACGGCGGGATGTCAGCTTTGACAAACATCCAGATCTCCCCGGCACAGACCTCACCGCGGAAAAGCGCTTCCGCTATCACGCTCGCCCAAGGAACTGTCGAGACAGATATCCCCGCACGCCTGGATTCGCTGCCATGGAGCGGATTTCATACCCGCGTGATCGCGGCGCTTGGCATCACCTGGATTCTCGATGGTCTCGAGGTGACGCTTGCGGGTGCATTGTCGGGTGCGCTGAAGGATAGCCCGGTTCTCAAGTTCACCAACACCGATATCGGCATCGCCACCAGTGCGTATCTGGCTGGCGCCGTTCTCGGAGCGACCGGTTTTGGCTGGCTAACGGATCGGATCGGGCGCAAGAAACTGTTCTTTGTGACGCTTGCGGTCTATCTAGCGGCCACCGCGGCAACGGCATTCTCGTGGAGTCTCGCAAGCTTCGCATTCTTCCGGTTTTTGACCGGCGCGGGCATCGGCGGCGAATACACCGCAATCAATTCGACCATTCAGGAGCTTGTGCCCGCACGCTATCGCGGTCGCACCGATCTGATCGTCAACGGCAGCTTCTGGATCGGGGCGGCGATAGGTGCCGTGAGCGCAATCGTCCTGCTCGATCCGAATGTCATCGATCCTGAAAAGGGTTGGCGGCTGGCGTTTCTGACGGGCGCTAGCCTTGGCTTGATTGTGTTTGTGATGCGGTTCTGGATTCCCGAAAGTCCGCGCTGGTTGATAATTCACGGCCAACCGGAGCGGGCCTTGAAGATCGTGAACGACATCGAATCCTCGGTAATGGCCGAGGCGCGTGGCAGCGGTTCTCAGTTCCCCACAATCAAACTGAAAATGCGCACGCATACCCCGTTGCGCGAGGTCGCCGTCACCCTGTTCCGGACCTATCGCAGTCGCTCCCTGGTGGGACTGTCGCTGATGGTGGCGCAGGCATTCTTTTATAATGCGATTTTCTTCACCTATGCTTTGGTTTTGACAGATTTCTTCGCTATCCCCGCCGCAAATGTCGGCTGGTATATCCTGCCCTTCGCGGCTGGAAATTTTCTCGGGCCACTGCTGCTCGGTTCGCTGTTCGATACCCTTGGACGGCGCACCATGATCGCGCTGACCTACAGCGTGTCCGGTATCCTGCTCGCCGTGTCGGGATATCTGTTCTCGATCGGCTCACTCACTGCGCAAACCCAGACGATCGCCTGGATGGTGATCTTCTTCTTTGCGTCGCCGGCAGCCAGTGCTGCGTATCTTACTGTGAGCGAGACATTCCCGATCGAGGTGCGCGCGCTGGCCATCGCGTTGTTTTATGCGATCGGCACCGGCATCGGCGGCATCGCCGGGCCTGCGCTGTTTGGCGTCCTGATCGACACCGGCTCGCGCGACAGCGTGTTCGCCGGCTACCTGCTCGGATCTGCTTTGATGATTGCCGCGGCCTTTATCGCGTGGCGCTACTGCATAAATGCCGAGTGCAAATCACTTGAGGAGGTTGCGCGGCCGCTGGCGGCGCAAGAGTAACCGGATGGATGATCGCGTGATTGAGAATTCTACCGCAAGAGCTGTGGCAGACGTTCTGTCGGCCCCGGCTGGAATTGCACCGGAACTGGACCAGACAGCGTTGCTGCTCGACATCGACGGCACACTGCTCGAACTTGCGCCGACACCCCGTGACGTCGTGGTGCCGCCGGAACTCGGCTTGGTTCTTCAAACGCTGCACGACCGGTTGGATGGCGCGCTTGCACTGGTCAGCGGCCGCTCGCTGACCGACATCGATGTCATCTTTGCACCGCTGCAGTTTCCGGCCGTTGGCGGTCATGGTGCGGAAATGCGGCTGTCGATCGAGAGCGAGGCGGTCGCATCACACGCCCCGCCGATGGATAATGATCTGAAGCGACGTTTCATCGCCATCTCTCACCTCAGCCCCGGCATCCTGTACGAGGATAAGGGATACTCCGTCGCGTTACACTACAGGCTTGCGCCGCAATTCGAGCGAACGATCTACGAAGCGGTGTCCGCGATCCGCGCCGATCTGCCGCAAGCGCCGATTGAGGTGCTTCCGGGGAAATTCGTGTGCGAGATCAAGCCTGCGGGCTTCACCAAGGCGACCGGTGTTCGCGAATTGATGAATCATGCGCCTTTCTCCGGGCGCAATCCCATATTCATTGGTGACGATGTCACCGACGAATCCGTATTCGCCATCATGCCGGCGTTTCACGGAGTGTCATTCTCGGTGGGCCGGCGTGCGCACGGCGTCAACGGGCAATTCAAAGCCCCGAAGGACGTTCGCGCCTGGCTCACGCACTTGCTCGACGAAGAAGCGATGGCAGCGCAATGAATATTCCCAAGGCAGTCACTGCATCACAGACTGAAACTGGCGCGAAGATCGATCATGGCCTCGATCTCGCGGTGATCGGAAACTGCAAAACAGCAGCACTGGTCGACCCGACGTCGCGATTGGTGTGGTGGTGTTTCCCGCGCTTCGATGCCGATCCGGTGTTCTCCCGTTTGCTTGCGGGCGACGAAGAGAAAGGTTTCAGCGACGTCATGCTCGACGGCATGGTGGATTTCAAATCCGAATACGTCCGCAATACGGCTCTGGTTGAAACCATTCTGACCGATGCCAAGGGCAATGCCGTTCGCATTACCGATTTCGCACCGCGTTTTCGACAGTATGGACGCATGTTCCGGCCGCCGCAGCTCTTTCGCATCATCGAGCCGATTGCCGGGTTGCCGCGTATTACCATTCGCATCCGGCCGACGCATGCCTATGGCAAACCGCTGAAGCGCAGCTCGCTTGGCAGCAATCACATCCGTTATGTCGAGGAAGAATCATCGGTTCGCGTCACCACTGATGCGCCAATCGCCATGATCGAGCATGAATCGCCGTTCGTGCTGACGCGGCCGGTGCACATGGTGTTTGGTCATGACGAACCCTATCCCGGCGACCTCGCGGCGACTGCGAAGTCGTTCGCCGAGCAGACCAAGGCGTACTGGCTGCGTTGGGTGCGGCGTCTCTACATCTCTTATGACTATCAGGAAGCCATCATTCGTGCCGCGATCACGCTCAAGCTGTCGAATTTTGAGGAGACCGGCGGCATTATCGCCGCGCACACCACATCGATACCAGAAGCGCCGGGTTCTGGCCGCACGTGGGATTATCGGTTCTGCTGGCTGCGCGATGCCTACTTCGTGGTGAAGGCGTTGAATCGCGTTGGTGCGACGCAGACGATGGAGGATTTCATCGGGTTCACGCTGTCATTGGCAGCAAACACAGATGGGCCGTTGAAACCGGTCTACAGCGTCGTGCCGAATCTCCCGCTCGACGAATGGATAGCGACCGATCTCAAGGGTTATCGGGGCGATGGCCCGGTTCGCGTCGGCAACGCTGCCGTCGCGCAGAGCCAGCACGATACCTATGGCAGCGTGATCCTCGCGGCGCTGCCGCTATTCTTTGATCGCCGGTTGCCGACCCCGGGTGGGGAGAAGCTGTTTCATCTGCTTGAGGATCTTGGAGAGAAAGCAGCCAGTGTGGCGCTGAAGCCCGATGCCGGAATCTGGGAATATCGCGGACGCCAACGTGTTCACACACACTCTGCGGCGATGTGCTGGGCCGGCGTTAACCGGCTTGCATCTATTGCGGCGCGGCTCGGTTTGCACGATCGCGCAGCTTACTGGAATTCGATTGCCGATCCCATTCATAAGGAGTTACTCGAACGCGCGTGGAACCCGAAACGCGAAGCATTCACTGCTGCATTCGGCTCCGACGATCTCGATGCCAGCGTGCTGCTGCTGCCTGATCTTGGCGTATGCGAGGTCGACGATCCGCGCTTCATCAAGACGGTGGCGGTCATGGAGCGGGAGTTGCTGCGCGAGAAGCACGTGATGCGCTACGCGGCAGAAGATGATTTCGGGTTGCCCGTGACTGCGTTCCTGATCTGCCGGTTCTGGCTGATCGATGCATGGTGGCAGCAGGGGCGGCGGGAGGAAGCACGCGAGGCATTTGTTGATGCGCTTGCCCATCGCAACCGCTACGGCCTGTTGTCGGAAGACGTTGATCCGAAAACCGGTGCCCTGTTCGGGAATTTTCCGCAGACCTATTCGATGGCGGGACTAATTCTTACCGGCATGAAGTTGTCGCGGAACTGGGAAGATCGCTATTGGCGCAGTTAGCATTGCTGTTTCGAAAGCTATGCGCTCGGTTGTATCGGATTCGTTTCATCGCGATGAAGCACGAAATACGTGACGGTATTTTGCATACGTGCGCGTTGCGCGATTCCAGTTGTGTCAAGACTATGCAAATCGTTTTTAATGCTTCACCCTTTGCTTAATGGAACCCGGTTCCACTTTGCTCGCCTGAATTTGACGTTAATCAGTCTGAAGGGTGGCAAGGAACCATATTGATGAACAGGTGTTGGTTTTGCGACTGCAAAGCTAGGAGGGCACCCTGTGGATCTCGTCGTTGTTTCCAACCGTGTCGCTCGTGCAAAAGTAAATGAGCCGATGACCGGTGGACTGGCAGCAGCGCTGCTGCCTGTCGTTGAAAAATCCGGCGCGATCTGGGTTGGCTCATCCGGTCGCGTCCGCGACAATGTTTCCAAGGATTCTTTTGCTGAAATCGAATCGCTTGGCGCAGGCGCTCTGGCGTTGCTTGATCTTCCTGCAGCACATTATGGCGGCTATTATGAAGGCTTCGCCAATTCTGCCTTATGGCCCGCGCTGCATTCGCGTACCGATCTAATCAGCGTGTCGCAGGACAACTATCAGTGCTATCGCGAAGTGAATGCATTCATGGCGCGCGCGCTGATGCGCTTCAACAAGCCGACCGCGGCGTTCTGGGTTCAGGACTATCATTTCCTCACGCTGGGTGCTGAGATGCGCGATCTCGGGGTCCGCAATCCGCTTGGCTTCTTCCTGCATACACCGTGGCCCGCACGTCGCGTGATTGCGGGCGTTCCGCATCATCGTGACTTGGTCGAGTCGATGCTCGCGTATGATTTGATTGGCTTCCAGACCGAAGATGACTGCGAGAATTTCACGACCTATTTGCGTGCGGAACTCGGTCTTGAGGTCCAGGGCGGCATCGTCTCTTCGCGCTTTGGCACCTCGCGCATCGGGGCATTTCCTATCGGCATCGATGTCGAGGGGTTCGCGGCGCAGGCCCAGCGCGCGGCATCGCACCCGGATGTGTCGCGGCTACGCAAGAGTTTACATGGCGAACGGCTCGCGATTGGCGTCGACCGGGTGGATTATTCCAAGGGGCTGGTCAATCGTATTAGCGCTTTCGACAGGCTATTTGAAATCCAGCCGTCATTAAAGCGCTCGGTGTCGTTGTTGCAGATTGCGACGCCGTCGCGCGGGGGTATCGAGGCCTATAGCAACCTGCAGGATGAATTGTCGAAGCAGGTGACAGAGGTCAACGGCCGTCATGGCGAAGTGGATTGGACGCCGATCCGCTATCTCAGCAAGGGGTTTAGCCAGACCGTACTCGCTGGCTTCTATCGCGCTGCGCAAGTTGGCGTGGTGACGCCGCTGCATGACGGGATGAACCTTGTCGCCAAGGAGTATGTCGCTGCGCAAAATCCCATTGATCCTGGCGTTCTCGTGCTGTCAAAATTCGCCGGTGCGGCAAACGAACTCGACACCGCACTGCTGGTCAATCCGCACGATATAGACGGCATGGCGCGCACCATTGCCGCCGCGTTGTCGATGCCAGCGACCGAGCGCCGGATGCGGTGGGAGGCGATGATGGCCAAGCTGCGGGCGGGCACGATCCATAACTGGTTTGCCGAATTCATTGAGACATTGGAGACCGCGCATATGGCGATGGGACCGAGCCTGTTGCCATCGGTTGTTCGGCCGTTGCGTGTAGCCGGTGGATCGTCCCTGGGCAATGGAGGCATGCGCGATTTGTCACGTTTTGTGCCCCGTCCCGTGGCCAATTAACGCCAGAACTTCAAATATTTACGGAATATTTTCAGTCAGCGCCCGCGCTCTCTTGCAAATCGGCGCGCACCCCTTCATGACAGGCGCGTGGAGAGGTGGCCGAGTGGTTGAAGGCGCACGCCTGGAAAGTGTGTATACGGGAAACCGTATCGCGGGTTCGAATCCCGCTCTCTCCGCCACTTCAGTCCCTGAATGGGCACTGAGTTTACGCTACCGTTCGCCACAAGCGCCTGAAGCAGCCGAGACTTCGATCCCATGATGCGGACCTCGCCATCGGCGACCTCGACGCGCTGGGCGAGCGCGCGGAGATGGTCGCGGCGGTAGCCGCCGCCTTCAAGCCGGATGCGCTGGCGCGCGGCGCGGGCAAACTTGCTGAGCATCTGCGGCGTGACCGCCTTGCTCCCTGAGTTCTGGAGCATGGCCTGGGCGCGCTCGGCATCGGCCTTCGCCTGATCGCGGATGGCCTTGAGGCCGTCGATGCGGTCCTTGAGCGCCGGGTCGTCCAGGTCGGCGACGCCCGCCTCGATAGCGTCGTAGAGCCGCTTGAGGCGCGCTTCGGACTCTGCCGCTCGCTTGTTCAGTTCGGCAATGTGCTCGCGCTGACGCTCGCTGCGCTCCTGCCTCCGGTCGAGCACGGCGGCGAGGATCGTTTCCAGCCGCTCGGGCTGGAGCAGACGGTCTTCGAGATGGCTGGCGACCAGATCGTCCAGCTTGTCCATCGGCACCGCCATGCCCTCGCAAGCGGTCGGCCCCTGCCGGGCTTTCATGGAGCAGGCGTAATACCGATAGCGCCCGCCCTTGCCGGTGCGGATGGTCATGGCCCCACCGCACTTGGCGCAGTGGATCAGGCCGGTAAGAAGGGTTGGGCCGCTGATGACGGCGGATGGCGTCACTGCGGGATGGCGGGCCTTGAGCAGCGCCTGCACCGCGTCAAAGGTCTCTCGGTCGATGATTGGCGGCACCGGCACGACGACGATCTCGCTGATGGGTTTCAATTCCTTGCTCTTGGACCGTTTGTTGAACTCGTGCTCGCCCATGTAGGTGCGGCGGGTCAGGATGCGGTGGACTTGGCCGATGCCCCAGCGCCCGCCGTCGCGGGTGAAGATGCGGTTGCGGTTCAGATGGCTGACGATGTTCTTCACGCCCATCTGGCCGTGGTCGCCATCGCCGTGGAGCGCAAGCCGGTAGATAAGCCGCACCGTCTCCGCGTGGAGCGGGTCGATCTCCAGCTTCTTCTTGGTCTTCGCGCCGCGCTGCTCGGCCGCGACGACGCGGTAGCCGATGGGCGGCAGCGAACCGTTCCAGAAACCTTGCCGTGCATTCTCCTTCAAGGCGCGGATGACGTGCTTGGCGTTTTCCTTCGACTGATATTCGTCGAACAGCGCCATGATCTGCCGCATCATGACGTGCATCGGATCGTCGCCCATCTCCTGCGTGATCGAGACGAGCTTCACCCCGTTCTTCGCCAGCTTCCTGACATAGAACTCCAGCTCGAAATGGTCGCGGAAGAAACGGCTGAACGAGTGCACCACGACCACATCGAAGGGCGCGGGCTTCGACGTGCCCGCCTCGATCATACGCTGGAACTCGGGGCGACGGTCGTTGGTCGCCGATGCGCCCGGCTCCACATAGGTTTCGACGAGCTGATAGCCGCGCGAGGCGCAATAGGCTTCGCCCTGGCGCTTCTGATCGGGGATGGAGACATCATGCTCGGCCTGCCGCGCCGTCGAGACGCGCAGATAGAGAGCGGCGCGCTGCGGTACGGTCATGGGCAATGCCTCCTTCTCAACTGTTGTTCCGGCCCGAGCGGTGAGGTCGCATGACTCAGGCCGCGCTCTGCAACGGGCGTGCGCGCTTGATCCGCTCGCGCTCCTTCGGCGTGTTCATCACCTCCCAAAGATCGCTGCGCCGCTGCACGTTGAGCCAGAAGTCGGGGCTGTTGCCGAACACACGGGCCAGGATCAGGGCCGTCGCCGCCGTCACGTTTCTGCGGTTGCCGCACAGTTCGTTGACATGCTTGCGCTGAACGCCCATCGCCTCGGCGAGCGCACCCTGCGTCAACCCCATCGGCTGCATGAACTCTTCGGTGAGGATTTCGCCGACAGTCGCCGGCTTGCGCTTGGTGGTCAGCATCTTTGCCTCGCTTTCATCGGTAGCTGTGATCGTCCAGATAAATTCCGTCCGCCTCGCCGCGCACGCCATCCCAGCGGAAGATCAACCGCCATTGCTGGTTGACGCGGATCGAATGCAACCCCGCCAGATTGCCGCGCAGCTTCTCGAAGTGATTGCTGGGCGGTACGCGCAAGTCCTGATCGGTCACGGCGTCGTCGATCATCTGGAGCTTTCTGAACAACCGGGCTTCGAGATCGGCCGGGATGTTGCGGGAGCGGACATCATCCACAAAGAAGGCCCGCAACCAGTCATCCCGAAAGCCTACGATCACAGGCTCACTCCAACGATGGGAGTATGTACCACACTATAACTCATTCCGCAATAGGGGATGTTCAAGCGTCCGGCCCAAACAGTTCGTCGAACAAATCGCCGAACCATCGCTCGAAGACCTCGATCTCGGCTTCCGTCACCGGAACGGGATCGGGCCAATCGTCGGTGACGGTCCATGTGGAGAGGTCGTGTTTGGGCGGCCTGCCGGGGAACGGCCACGGATAGCCTAACAGCGCTTCAAGCTGCTCCGATGCTGTCGGCGGCTTGGCGCCTCTGCGATGCGGCGCGGTGTCTGCCCGATCAGTCATTGAAGTCAGACCCGCTTCGCGGTCGCCACGCCACGGGATCGGCGACCCAGCGGTCGATGTCGGATTCCCTCCAGCCGGCGCCGTTGATGCTGATCTTAATCCGGGGCGGGAACGTGCCCTCGGCGATCTTGCGGTAGATGGTGGACCGGGACAGGCCGGTGCGGGCGAGAATGGTTTTCATGCGGACGATACGGTCTGGTGCGGGCATGGCTTCGCTGCCTCCTGCCGGGTTTTACTGACGATTGCAGAGACCAGACAGACCAAGGATTTCTTGTTGTGCAAGAGTGATTTAGGCGTCGTAGGGCTGTGGGGTATAGGCGGCGGAAAATAGGCGGTGTTAGAGTCCGATGCCCCGGCCTATGCCGAGGTCGATGCCGTGGCTGAAGGCGAGTTCCCGACCAAGGCTGCGGCCCGAGTCGATCCCGATGCCGAGGTCTCTCTTGCGGCCTTCGAGGATGGATTCAAGCTGCGGATCGCGTTCGAGACTCTTTGCCATGTCGCCCATCGCCGACCGCGTGGCCTTGTAGCCGGACATGTCGCCCGCTTGGTACTGGTGCTGGCTGGCGCGGTCGAGGCTCCGCCAACGCTCCACGAAGCGGTCGGCGCGGCGCTGCGGATCGGTGCGCAGCTCGGTCTCGAGCTGTAGGGCGCGGATCGCGCGGGCGGTGCGTCCCGTGGCCGCTTCCGAGGCAAGTTCCGGGCTCTTCTTGTAGGCGGCCTCGGCATCGTGCGAGCCATGGGGCCGCACCTCCTCGAAGACCTTGCGGGCTTCTTGCAATTCCTTCACCTGCTCCGGGCTGGCATTGCCGCCCCGCTCCTGCACCTCGAAGATCGCATCCACGGCGCGGGCATGGCGGATGAGCGCCTTGGTCCGGGCGCGGCGCAAAGCCTTCTCCGGGTCTGCCGCATTCTCCCTTTCCAGCGCCGCCCGTTCCGGCTCCTGCCCGCCATCGGCAGGCAGGCGCAGGCCATCGAACATGCCGCGCACCTTCTTGGGAACCTGCTTGACGATCTCGACCACCCGCTCCACGCGCCCGCGGAAGGTGATGCCGCGCCGCTCGGCGTAGCTCTGTGCCGGCTCGTAATCTGACGCCATGTCCTTGGCGCGGTCGCGCGACAGGGTGCGGACAAGCCTATTCTCGTCAGCGAAGTCATCGCGGCCATAGTGCAGGTCCATGCTGTCGCGATGGCGCGACAGGGCGACATAGCTGCCGTGAGCATCCAGGCCCGGTGTCGCCAGAACATGCGTGCGGTCCACGGTCATGCCCTGCGCCTTGTGGATGGTCGCGGCATAGCCGTGGTCGATGCGGTCGTAATCCTTGAGGTCGAAGCCAACGGAACGGCCATCATCGGTGAGCACGGTTATGCTCTGCGTGCTGACCTGTTCGATGGTGCCGAGCGTGCCGTTCTTGACGCCAAGGCCGCGCTCGTTCTGAAGGAACATGACGCGATCTCCGCTGGCGAAGCCGCGCTCACCGCGTTCGACCACCAAGCGCACGTCATCGCCGAGATCGCCGGCTTCCCGCATCCGTTCGCGCGCGGCCTCGTTGAGGGCGCGAACCTCGTCGTTGGTGTGGGTGAGTATGATGCGGCTGCGGTCAGGCGACGCCTGCCGGTCGCGATCCCAGCGGTCGATCAGATCATCGCGCGCCCGTTCGCGTGACGCGGCCTCATGCAACATGCCGTGACTGTCATAGGCATGGATCGCATCGCCGGTTCGGCCGGTCGCCAGATCGCGCGTGGCGTCGCGCTGCCAGTCCTCCCGCTGGCGGCGCACCTCGCCGATCTCCGCCCCGCCGTGGCGCTCGAAGATCGAGCGGAACGCCGCGCCGGCCTCGATGGATTGCAACTGCTGGGGATCGCCGACCAGCACCACCTTGGCGCCAGCCTCGGCGGCATGGGACAGCACGCGCTCCAACTGGCGCGTGCCGACCATGCCCGCCTCGTCGATGACAAGCACATCGCGGGAAGTGAGCACGTCGCGGCCCTGTCCCCAACCATGTTCCAAGCTGGCGATGGTGCGTGATGCGATGCCCGATCCGCTTTCCAGATTCTCGGCGGCGATGCCGGACAGCGCCACGCCCCGGACTTCATAGCCAGCCGCTTCCCAGGCTTCGCGCGCCACGCCCAGCATCGCGCTCTTCCCCGTCCCGGCATAACCGACCACAACGCCCAGATCGCGCCCGTCCGTGATATGCGCCAGCGCCTCGGCCTGCTCTCCCGAAAGGACAAGGCCGCGCGCTTCCGCACGCGCCAGCGCCGTTTCGCGGTCTCTGTCGCCGACCTCATGGCGCTCCTTCTCCGCCATGACTTCGGCGGCGCGGTGCAGGCGCTGTTCGGTCTCGATCATGTCGCGGGTGGTGAAGCGGTCCTCGCCCCGTTCGTCCCTGCCAAGTTCGACCAGATCG
Organism: Afipia birgiae 34632; assembly: GCF_000308295.2. Taxonomy (GTDB): domain Bacteria; phylum Pseudomonadota; class Alphaproteobacteria; order Rhizobiales; family Xanthobacteraceae; genus Afipia; species Afipia birgiae. The sequence goes on along the minus strand of NZ_HG326653.1, from coordinate 285,870 downwards.
GGAGCGCCACGCATCGCGCCCATGACCTCGTTGAACTGGTCGATCCCGTCACTGTGCCGGTGCGCGAACATCGCCATGTCGCGCCGCGTGAAGGTGGATTGCTGGTGCGTGATGGCGTCCAGCGCGATGGAAGGATCGGCGATGATGCGGGCGCCGTTGTTGTGCGCGATCTCGCGGTGCATTTCCGCGCGGTCGGCGGCCTCGATCCCTTCGCCTTCGATCCGTTGCGCGGGCGCGCCGATCTGGCTTTGCGGCTCCAGCGCGATGCCCTGCGCCTCAAGGCTGCGATGGTCGATGCGCGCGTCGATGTCGAGTTCGGCCAGCCGCTCGTTGGCCAGTTCGGCCCAGCGTTCGCGCCAACGCTCGACCATCTCGGTGCGGTTCCACTCCCGCACCTTCGGGCCGAAGCCGTCCTCGTCCACGGATCGCATGTTCAGCATGACATGGGCGTGAGGCTTGGCCGTCCCATCCTCGGCCATGTCCCAATGCACATTGAGGTCGGCGATCATGCCCTGATCGACAAATTCGGACTGCACGAAGTCGCGGGCCAGTTCGATGCCCTGTGCTTGCGTCATCTCGCGTGGCAAGGCGAACTCCACCTCGCGGGCAAGCTGGGCGTCCTTCCTGACCTCGAACGCCTCGACATCGTTCCAAAGCCGCTCGCGGTCGCGCCATTGTTCGGGCGCATCTTCCGGCAGCATGACCTCGGAATGGATGACGCCGCGCTTGTTGGAGAAGTCATGGCTTCGCTCAAGCCGGTCGTCGCGCAACCGCGAGGCCGAGCGGTAGGCGGCGGAGGCCACCGCGCTGGAGCCGGACTTGCGGCCGATGACCTTGACGTGAAGATGAAAGATCGCCATTGCGATCCGAACATCACCACGGCGAAGCGCACGTCGGAACGACGTATAAGCGCGCCCTCGAAACTAATTTCTCGGGACTGCTCGCGCCGTTCCAGCCCGTCCCGGCAACCTTACAGCATTCTGGCAGGCCCTCAACTATCATCGCTCCATCAACAGCTTATGGAGGACATGATGCGCAAGCCACGGGACTTCGACGCGGAACTGAAGTCGCTTGAAGACAAGGCGCGAGACCTGAAAGCCCGCAAGGTGCAGCAGCTTGGCGAACTGGTCATCTCGACCGGCGCCGACGCCCTCAGCGCCGACGAACTGGCGGGCGCGCTGATCGTGCTGGCCGAAACCAAAGACGCCGGAAAGAGGGAGGCATGGGCCAAGCGTGGCGCCGCGTTCTTTCAGGGCCGGTCGCGGCGAGCTGCATCAGCGTCTGACCGCGACGCGGGCAGCGCTCAACCGCAACCGGGCCGCGCGCAACCGGCATCTGGCGGCGCGGGCGCGGCATGACATGCGCGCCTGGCAGGTGGAGCGCCGAAAGCGCACGCGACATCTGATCGAACTCGGCGGCCTCGTCGTCAAGGCCGGGATCGTCGACCTGACAGGCAACGACCGCGCCATGATCTACGGCGCGCTGCTCTGGATGGCCGACAAGCTGCAAAGCGATCATGGCGAACAGGCCCGCATGCTCTGGGCCGAAAAGGGGAAAGAAGCGTTCGCAGCGCAACGGAAAGAAGAGACGCCCACCGTCGCGCAAGGGCACCATGGTCGGGCATGACCGATGGGGGGCATCAGCGCCGAACACACATCAGTCACTGTTCTCAAACCGAGATTTGGACCGAAAATTCAAATCGTAGACTGACGACGATGAGGGTGATGTTTTCAAGTCTTGTGGCGATGTGATGGACGACACAATAGCCTTTCCTTAAATCCTCTTGAGCGCTGGCGCCTTGCGTTCAAGCCAGCGCGCTTCGGCGACGCTCGGCTCGAGCGCAAGGGCTTTGCGGTATGCGACCAGCGCCGCGTCAGTTCGGCCAGTGCGGGCGAAAAGATCGGCCCGTACCGCGTGATAGGGAAGAAAGTTTTCAAGAGATTGTGACGCGAGCGATTCGACTTCGCACAGTGCGGCAGCGGCGCTTACGATCTCGGCCGGTCGACCGCTCGGTTCAGCCGCACGATCAGGTCGTCGCGCAGTTCCAGAAGCTGATCGTAGCGACAGAACGGCTGCCCAGGGCGGCGGTTCCTTCAGACCCCGCCGCGAGCACCAGGTGCGCTACAACTGGGCCGGCAAAATGCGCGAAACCGATGGGCCAAGCGTCCTCGCCTTGATCAGCGCGGCGTCCGCTTCCGCGATTAAGTCGCGGCGCCAAAGCCCACGATAGAGCCGTCTGAGCTTCTTGAGGTTCATCGAGATACCCTGGCGCTGGAGCATCACATGGATGCGCCTGTAGCCGAAGCGGCGGCGTTCCGACGCCATCATCTTCATCGCTTCCCGCAGACTGGCGTCGTCAGAGCGAACGGACCTGTAGCGCACGCTCGAGCGGTCCACCGCAAGGACTTCACACGCCCGCCGCTGGCTCACACCGTGCTCCGTGCAGGCATGCGCCACGGCCTCCCGCTTCGCGGCGGGCGTCAGCATTAATGGGATGGTCCGCCCCGTCTCCCCGCCTCATTCTGATGAGGCAGAGTCCGATAGAAGGGAGCAGCAAATGGCCATCCGCAACAAGCCACACGATGCCGCTGTGTTCGGCATCGATCTGGGCAAGAACCTCTTTCACGACTGCGGCCTCGACGCCGCCGGCACACCAGTCCAGCGAGCAACCTTCCGGCGCGAGACGCTCGTGCAATTTTTCGAGCGCGCAGCTCCAACCGTCGTCGGGATGGAGGCGTGCCCCGGTTCGCAATGGCTGGCGCGTAAGCTCCAGGCGATTGGGCACACGGTTCGCATCGTGCCGGCGAAGTTCGTGAAGCCCTACATCAAGAGCAACAAGAACGATCAGATCGATGCCGAGGCTATCGCTGAGGCGGTTTCGCGTCCGACGATGCGCTTCGTCGAGGTGAAATCACCCGAGCAGGTCGACCTCCAGGCCCTCCACCGGGTCCGTGACCGTCTTGTCGCGCAACGGACCCGCGTGATCTGCCAGATGCGGGCCTTCTGCCTCGAGTACGGGATCGCGATGCATCAGGGTGCTGGCCGGTTCAAGTCTGACTTTCCCGCCGTGCTGGCGGACGAGAGCAACGACCTGACGCCAGCGATGCGGCGTCTGCTGGCAAGCCTGTTCGAGGATGTCAGGGGGCTCGAAGCCCGCATCGCCGAGGTGACGCGTGAGATAGAGGACGTCGCGGCCACGGACGACACCGCAAGGCGCCTGATGACAATCCCGGGCATCGGCCCTCTTGCGGCCACAGGGCTTCTCGCGGCGGCCGGCAAGGGAACGCAGTTCCGCAAAGGGCGCCACATGGCCGCCTGGCTCGGGCTTGTACCTCGTGAGTACTCCACCGGCGGGAAAACGACGATGCTGGGGATCAGCAAGCGGGGCAGCTCGTATCTGCGTCGCCTCTTCGTTCATGGTGCGAGATCATGCCTGCTTCATCTCGACCGCACCCGGGACCGCCTCGGCGGCTGGCTCGACGGGTTGCAGAAGCGAATGCACAACAACAAGGCCGTCGTGGCGCTTGCCGCCAAGATGGCCCGAGTCGCCTGGGTGGTGATCACCAAGCCGGGCACAATCTACGAGCGGCGGGCGCCGGCCTCGGCCTGACGACCGTCCTCGACCAATTGCGAGGTTCGGGAAATTGATGACGAGACAGTTGATCGGCGCACCGTAAGCCCTGGGCAAAAAAACGGGCCTCCAGCCCGAAGCCAGTTATTCGGGAACGGCGTGCGCATCTCATCATGGCCTGGCCGCAACAGCGGCCCACTCGCGAGAGGCCGGATACATTTATGCAAACTGTTCGACATCGGCTTAAAGGCTCTTGCAAGGATGGGGCGGGTCATACATTTTTTGCGGCAACATCCTTCAGGATCGCGTTGTCGAGCATCGCCTCGCCCAACAGCTTCTTCAGCTTGACGTTCTCATCTTCCAGCGCCCGAAGCTTGCGGGCGCCGAACACGACCGCAAAGATCTTGATCCAGTAACGATAGAGATTGGCATATACTCCCCGTCCGGTCGTCAGCCACAAGGCTTCCAGGACCATCAGATAGCTCGCCAGGCCGATCGAAAAGGCAGGGAAGATGAAATGGAACGACACCGGAAACGCGAATTGCGCGCGAGCGAGAATTACCGGATCAAGATAGCTGGTCATTTCGCCCTCTTGACGGAACTGGCACATGACGTTGCGTCAAAGATGGCTTGGGCGCGATCAAATCCAGGAAGGCGCGCTGGGCGCGCGTCATGGAGAATTCCTTGTGGCGCAAGGCAAAGAAGCGCCGTTTGGGCAAATCGAGCTTCACCTGCACGAGGCTTCCTGCCTTCAGTGCGTTGCTGACCACCAGGCCGGACACGACGGTGACGCCAGCGCCGGCCTCGACGGCGGAGCGGACGGCTTCATTGGAGGGCAGTTCGAGAGATATCGCGAGGTCTCGTGGTGCTAGTCCGAATTGTGACAAGGTGGTTTCGAAGATGGCGCGCGTGCCGGAGCCATGCTCGCGCAGAACCCAGGGGCCGACACCGAGCTCGGCCGGCTGTCGCCGGGGATCATGGGCCCACGCGTGATCCGGCGGCACGACGAGAACCAGCTCATCCTCGGCGAATGGCGCGACCGAGACAGACGGGTCGTCGATCTCGCCCTCGACCAGCCCTAAATCAGCCAAGCCTTCATTGATCCGTCGGGCGACGCCATCGGTATTGTCGATGGTGAGAGTGATGGCCACGCCAGGAAACTGCGACCGAAAGCGTTTGATGAACGGCGGAAGCCAGTAATTCGCAATGGTCTGACTGGCTGCGATGACGAGCGAGCCGCGGGTCAGATCGGCAAGATCCGTCAGGACCTTCTCGGCAGCATGGACACGGGCGAGCACCGCCTTCGCTTCGCTGAGAAACAGTCGCCCGGCCTCGGTCAGAACGATGCGGCGTCCAACGCGATCGAAAAGCTTGGTTGCATAACGAGCCTCGAGCGCGGCGATCGCCGCGCTCGTGGCCGATTGCGTTAAGTTCAGATCGCGCGCGCCCTGCGTGACGTGCTCCCGCTCGGCGACGGCGACGAAGATCCGCAGTTGTTCGAGGGTCATCGGAAGGCTCTCAACTCGTCATCTTCACAAGCATCAAGCTGAAGCTCGCGATGAACAGGAAGGATGCAAGACCGAGCAGGAAGGGCCGAACGCCTTTAGCACGCAGCTTGCGAAGGTCAGTCTCCAAACCCATGGCGGCGAGCGCCATCGAGAGCAGGAAGGTCGTCACCATCACAATGATCGTCTTTGCCTCTACGGGAACGGTCACCACGCTATTGACACCAACGAGCGCGATGAAGCCGAGAACGAACCAGGGCATCGGCGGCTTGGCGCGCACGTAGCCATGGCCATGCTGTTCTGCCCTACGCGCCGCCAATAAACCCAAGGCGATAACCACCGGCGCCAGCATCATGACGCGCGACAATTTGGCGATCGTGCCGAAATCACCGGCCTGCTTGCCGTCCTGGAATGCCGCGGCGACGACTTGCGCGATCTCGTGTATCGACGCGCCCGCCCACAGACCGTAGCCGTGTGGGTTGAGATGGAGCAGCGCCGGCAACAGCGGATAGACAAACATCGCGATCGAACCAAAAACCGTGACGCAGGCGACGGCGTAGGCAACGTCCTCGTCATGAGCCTGAGTGACCGTATTGGTGGCAATAACCGCCGACGCGCCGCAGATAGACGTGCCGGCCGCGATCAGCTGCGCGAGCTTGCGCTCCACCCCGATTAGCCGGCCAAGCCACGTCGTGAAGACAAAGGTTGCAATCAGAGTCAGCACAATGACAGCGATGCCGGTCGAGCCGACTTCCGCCACCTGCGTTGCGGTCAACTGGAGCCCGAGCAGGATGATGGCGAGACGCAGGATCTTGCGCAGCGAGAAGGTCACTCCGCTTTTCGCGCGCACCGGCGTGCCGACGACATTGTTAAAGAAGATCCCGATCAGGATCGCCAGGATCATCGGGCTGAAAGCGGCAACGCCTGGCACCTGCCGAAGAGCGAACGCGGCTCCGGCGACCGCGGCGGTCAAGAAAAGCCCCGGCCAGACCGAGGCTGCGCGCGGCGGCTTACCTTCGATCCTGTGAGGATGAAGGCGGCCCGGTGGCAGCAGTTCCGGTTGGTCTTCATATTGCTGTCGAGCGAGTGCGGTCATTGTGTTGTCCCCTAATGGCCCGGGAGCAATCACACGAGCGGATCAATCGATCCAACGCATTGTTTTTGTCGTTTTGTTCGCCTGTGTCGAACGATTGGCCATCACCCGTCTCGCCGCGGAACAGAGACCCCACCATCGAGGGTCTTATAAACCGCCTCGGCGATCGGGAACAAACGGTCGCGATCCGAAGCTGCCGAAACCGCAAATCCGTAGCCCTGGTCAAGCCAGGCGAAGGTAGAAACGTCGCCTTCTTTCCAGAACCGGAAAGCGGTCTCCCCAGTCGCCGCGGCGCGCACATAAACGGTCAGACGCGTGCCGTTGTCATCGTCATACATCAGCATCGCCGCAGCTTCGCTCGCCGCCGGGAGGACCCGGCCGCCCATCAGACGAAAGCCGAACCTTGAAAGATCCGGAACACGAAGCGGCCGCCCCAGCCGCTTTGACAACCATTGGACGAGGTGAGCTTCGTCCGACGCACGCACCTCGACGGGATGGTTCACCTCGACGACAAAGGTGCGGTAGGCGGCAACGGCGTCGCGGGTAACGGCGACCGTCGGTGGCATCTCAACGGGCGCCGTGCCCCGCGCAATCCATCCCGCCCCGCCACCCAGGGTCAGTAAGAAGGCGGCCGCGATACCGTTTCGCAGCCAAACGCCGCGTTTGTGCCGACGCGAAAGGCGGATATTAGCGACCCTCAAGCGGGACGGGATTGGCTCGGTAAATTTGCCTGCAAGCTGACGGCGCAGCGTCTCGCGCTGATCACGGTCCTCCGCCAGCCGGGCCGCGAGTTCCGGATGATCCGCAAGGTAGGCATCGACTTCTGATCGCCGGACCTCGCTCTGGCGGTCGTCGACATAGGCCTGCAGATCGTCTTCGCCGATCGGAAGGGGCGTATTCGTCATTTGACCCTCCGAAGCGGGGTTACGCGCGAACCGCTCAGCAATGCGCGCAGTCCTTGTCGCGCACGAGACAGGCGAGACATGACGGTGCCGACCGGCACCGAAAGCACTCTCGCCGTCTCCTCATAGGACAGGTCCTCGACCCCGATCAGCAGAAGGATCGACTTATGATCCTCGGGCAGCCTTTCGAGCGCCGATAGAACGTCGTTCATCTCCAGCTGATCGGTCTGGTTTGGTGCCACGCTCGGCATTATCGACTCGTCGAGACGAACGCGAGTGCCCCGACGCTTCTGTCGATGATAGGAATTGATGTAGAGATTTCGAAGCATCGTGAACAGCCAGGCCCGCAGGTGACCGTCGTCGCGGCGCAGATACCAGCGCGACACGGCCCGCTCAAGACAGTCCTGCACCAGGTCGTCGGCGGCGTCATGGTCACGGACGAGCGCGTAGGCGTACCTGCGCAAGGCAGGAATCTGCGGTTCGATCAGCTTGGCGATCTCGTCCAACCCTTGAGCTCCTCATCCATTCGGCGAGGACGCCGGCACGGCATACCTCGCCGAACAGATCATCGTGAATCGGGGTCAGTAGCTCGCGTTCGGATTGACCTGCCAGATCTCGTCAGCGAGTTTCCCGTCCCTGTAAAGAAGAATATACCGCACCTTCACGGTATTCTTGCCCGTAAAGACCACATCGGCGGTCACGGTGGCTCCTTTGGGATTCGCCGCCTCACTGAGCGCCGCAATCGTGGTTTTCTGATCGCCCTGCGCTCCGGCAAACTTCGTCCAGACCTCCTTGAGCTTGTCGGGGCTCGCGTATGTCCCGTCGAGAGGTCCGCCGACCCAGTGAAGGGTGGCGGACGGCGCATAGGCGCCGACGACCGCCGCGACGTCGCCCTTGGCGATGCTGGCGATTCGGGCCTTGGCCATGTCTTCAGCGGGACCGGCAAAGGCCGGGGATGCGGCGATTGCCAGGGCTGCGGCCGCAACGGCGAGAGTGGGTAGGCGCATGAAGAGTTCTCCTTGAACGGGGTTGACGCTCTAGAGACAGCTCCGCCGCCGGCATATTCCATGACCGAGCAAAAAATCTCCTTCCCGCTCACGGTCTCGTGTTCACGAAGATTGCGCGCGAGGGAATAATCGCGTGCCGGCACTGTCTCCCTCTCGTTCAAAGGAGACACTGGCATGAAACCAATTCGAACATTTCTCCTCGGCCTTGTCGCGGCGAGCGCCATTGCCGGGGCTGCTGCTGCCGACTTACACCAGCATGGCGCGACCTCACATGCAGACGAAACAACCTTCAGCGCCGTAATGGATGCCGCGATGGCGAGAATGCACGACGCCATGATGGCCGTAAAACCGACGGGCAATCCGGACCGCGATTTCGCGGCGATGATGATTCCTCATCATCAGGGCGCGATCGATATGGCCGAGATCGAGCTCCGCTTCGGTACGGATGAACGGCTGCGTCGGCTGGCGCAGGGAATCATCGTCGAACAGCGTCAAGAAATTGCGGTGATGCGGAAGATCCTCAGCGAGCCGACCTCAGCATCGACCGCAAAGCCCTGATCGCACCATTCCCAAAACTCAATCCTAAAACGAAGGAAACGGTCATGAAGTCACTTCTCACACTTGCCATTCTGGCGTCGACCGCGATCCCGGCCTTTGCCGGTCAGGCGCCCGGATCCGCCGAAGCGCCCGACATCGCGGTCAGCAGCCGCGACCGGTTCTACACCTCCGACCAATTCTCCAACACCGTCTCGGTTGTCGATCCCTCCACCAACGAGGTTCTCGGTGTGATCAAGCTGGGCGAGCAGACCCCGGCCAATTTGAGCCCGCTTTATCGCGGGCAACTCCTCGTCCACGGCATGGGCTTCTCCCCCGATCACAAGACCCTCGCCGTCATCTCGATCGGCTCCAATTCGGTCAGCTTTATCGATACCGAGTCGAATGCGGTCAAACACGTGACCTATGTTGGGCGCTCGCCGCACGAAGCGTTCTTCCGCCCGGACGGCAAGGAAGTCTGGGTGAGCGTTCGCGGGGAAAACTATATCTCGGTTCTCGACGGACAGAGCTTCACCGAAACCGGCCGGATCACGGTTCCGAACGGTCCGGGCATGACGATCTTTTCTCCTGACGGACGCTATGGCTATGTCTGCTCGAGTTTCAGCCCTGAAACGGTCGTCATCGACACGGCGACCAAGGAGATCGTCGGACGGGTCAAGCAGGAAAGTCCGTTTTGCCCGGACATCGCAGCCACGCCCGACGGGCGCCAAGTTTGGCTGACCCTGAAGGATGTCGGCAAGGTCATGGTGTTTGACGCCAAGCCTCCGTTCTCCGTGTTCAAGGTCATCGATACGGGACCGATCACCAATCATGTCAACATTGTTCGCAATCCCAAGGGCCAATTCGCCTATGTCACGATTGGCGGCCTGAACGAAATCAAGGTATTCGACACCTCGGACTACAAGCAGGTTGCGACCATCCCGGTCGGGTCGCTGCCACACGGCTTGTGGCCGTCGGGGGATGGCAGCCGCGTCTATGTTGGTCTCGAGAATGCCGACGCTGCCACAGTCATCGATACGGCGACCAACAAAGTGATCGCCACGATCCCGATAGGTCAGGCGCCGCAGGGCGTCGCCTATGTTCCCAACGCGGTCGAGAAGGGCGATGGCCGCGCCAACCTCCAGCCGCTCGCCGCAGCCAACAAGCCGACGCAACTGGTCTTGACCGGGATCAATGGAAAGGGTGTGACCCAGGTTTCGCTGTTTGACCAGGGGCTCGTTCAGGTTCTCCAGGCGGCGGCGACCGGCCTGGAGCCGAAGAAGCCCTATGTTCTGGCCCTTTCGCGTGACGCCGAGGGACAGGGCGCTCTTGAGCCGCTCGCCAATTTCATGAGCAATCCCGCCGGCGCGGCGATCGTCAATGCGGTTGGCCCGCTGCGCACGTCTGTCGAGACCGGCGATGCCTCTGCGCGGCGATATCTTGTGATTGCGGAGGGCGCGGGCGCCAAGCCGGGCGCAATTGTGCAAGTTCAGAAACTCCAATAGTTGCTAATCGTTCGCTTTTGCCGAACGGAACGACGAAACTAATGCGTTGGATCGATTGATCGGACTCATCCATCTTCTCCCAAGAACGAAACGCAGCGGCTCGCGAGAGCCGCTGCCCTCGGAAGGAGACCGATCATGGCTACCATTGCACTTCGAACGACAACAACTTTCCCGGCTGAAACACCACGAACCGCATCGGTCGGGACCCCCGAATATGCAAAGACGGATCCGACCCCCTATCTGCTACCGGCGACGCGCGTCCATCCCATCGCGATCGCGATCCCGCTTCTTGCCTATGCCTGGCTGGGTGTTGCCGCGTGGCTTGCTTTTGCCGGCGGCGAGACATCCCTGATCCTCGCGGTCATTTTCGTGCTCAGCGTGATGTATTTCGGGCTGCTCGTCGGCGGCGCCGTCATGGGGCGAAACATGACCCCCGAACGCCAGCAGGATCGCAGCGTTCGAGAGTTTCTTGACGGCGAGGTTGAGATTGCCACCGGACGGATAACCGGCCGCGAGGCCATGATGCAGATCGCCATGATGCCGGTGGCGCTCGCAATCGGCGGCACTGCCATCATCCTGTGCGCCGTTTGGGCGGGAATTTGAGACCAGACCTGACCATGGGAAGGAGTAAACTGATGACCGGGCACGTAAAACAGATCGCCGTGACAGGAGCTGCGGGACAGATCTGTTATTCCCTGCTATTCCGCATTGCCAGGGGAGAGCTCTACGGCCCGCGCCAGCCCATATCTCTGCGGCTGCTCGACCTTCCCCAGGTTCAGCCGGCGCTTCGCGGCGTCGTGATGGAACTTGAGGACGGCGCGTTTCCCCTGCTTGCGGACGTCGCCGTGACCGACGATGCGAGACTTGCGTTCCGCGACATCGATGCTGCGATTCTGGTGGGTTCGCGTCCGCGGTCCAAGGGGATGGAAAGGCGCGACCTGCTTGCCACCAACGCCGAGATCTTCAGACTGCAAGGGCGGGCCCTGAACGACGTCGCCAAACTGGACGCGAAGGTGCTGGTGGTTGGCAATCCGGCAAACACCAATGCAATGATCCTGAGCGAGCACGCGCCTGAATTTCCTTCCGAGAATATCACATCGATGATCCGCCTCGATCATAACCGCGCGCTGGCCCAGCTCGCGCGAAAAGCGCTGGTCGGGCTGGAGGAGATCAAAGGACTGGTCGTATGGGGCAATCACTCACCGACCATGTTCGTGGATTGGTCTCATGCGACAGTCGCCGGCCGACCGCTTGCCGACATCGTCGCTGACCATGACTGGTATCACAAGACACTGATCCCACAGGTCGCCCGCCGTGGGACGGCCGTCATCGAAGCGCGCGGCGCCTCCTCCGCGGCGTCGGCGGCGAATGCCGCTATCGATCACATGCGCGACTGGATCAATGGCAGCGGCGGCGACTGGGTCTCGATGGGACTATGCTCGGACGGCTCTTACGGAATTCCCGAAGGTCTCTTTTGCGGCAGTCCAGCCATTTGCGCCGAGGGGCAATATGCCCGCGTGGCAGACTTGAAGATCCGTGGATATGCTCGCGTGATGCTGGATCGAACCGTTGCAGAGCTGATTGAGGAACGCGAGGCCGTCCGCGCCCTTGTGAGTTGAGACTCTTCGCATTGGATCAAGGTGGATAGAGACGCCTCGGACTTTTTTCTCTTGTTGCGGCGCCGTCGAGCCAACAAGCCCCACGCGGCGAGAGCATCAGGGCACCTTGTTGCCGTTCGCGTCGAACCGCTTCAAGTAGGCTAACAGGTCAGCCACCTTGCCAGGATCCTTCACGCCTGCAAACGCCATCTTCGTGCCAGGAACTTTTGACCTCGGGTTCATGATGTAGGTAGAGAAGCTGTCGTCGGTCCAGGTGATCCCTGAATCCTTCATAGCCTGGCTGTAGGTGTACCCTTCGTAAGTCCCCGCCTTCCGACCCATGAGGCCGTTGAGCACAGGACCGACGGCGTTCTTGGCATTCGGTCCAACTTGATGACACGCGCGGCATTGCGCGAAGACTTTCTCACCTGAGGCCGCATCCTGGGCGTAAGCATCGGACGCGACACCGGCCACAGCAAGCACGAGCAAGATCGTTTTCACAAAAGCATCCTTATTTAAGCGTCCTCGATGTTGCCTTGCGCGGCAAGCCGCGCAGGACAGCATTCTCAATATGTATTTGAGAGATATTCTATAATGGCTTTGGCGTCGTTTTCTTCGATCGGAGCCTTGTAGACCTTGATCATCTTGTGAACCTCCGCTTCCCAAAACGCTTTGCCCTTCTTCGGAGGCTGGTAATTGATGTAGTCGGCCGAATGGCAGGCTGCGCAGTTGTTCTGGGCAGCCTCGAAACCGGGGCCAGATCCGGGCCTGAACGTGGCTGTCTCGTCCGGGAGCTGATAGGTCTTCGGCGCAGCCAGCGCCGCACCGGCCAAGGCTACTGCAAGGAAGCTCACCGAAACGATTTTAACTTTGTGTCTCATGGTTTCCTCCCTATGCTGCAACGATGCGTGTGTGTTCGACGACGTTGCGCATGTAGCCTGCCGGATTCCATAGCGGCTCCATCGGTTGCGACTGGCCGATCCGGTTGACCGCGCGGACCATCAGAGTGTGAGCGCCCTTTTGGAGAGGTATCGTCATTTTCCACTCACGGAAGGAGTACTTGCCGAGGTCTTCGCCGAGCGACGCGGCCTGCCAGGATTTTCCACCGTCTGCCGAGACCTCGACGTCGCTGACGCCGTAGCCGCCATCGAAAGCGATTCCGCGCAAAGCAAGCTCGCCCGCCTTCAATTTCGCCCCGTCCTGAACGCTCGTGATGAAGCTGCGCACGTCGAAGCGATTGATCGGGACTGTCGCAGTGGGTGCCTTGCCGGGCTCCGTACAGGCGCATGCATTCGCGGGGATGCGATAGGCGGTGTCCATCCAGAAGCTTTGGAACGGCTTGTCGAGCACCGTGATTTCGTTGAGGTGCTTCACCCAGTAGGTGCCATAGAAACCGGGCACCACGAGGCGCAGGGGATAGCCGTTGAGCCAAGGCAATTCGGCGCCGTTCATCTCATAGGCGAGCATGACCTCGCCATCCCGCGCGTGGTCGATATCGAGCGCCTTCGCGAAATCCGGCGTATCCGGCACGACGGGACCATCGAGACCGCCGAACGAAACCTGAACCGCGCCCGCTTGCACGCCGGCCTTGTCCAGCACGGCCTTGAGAGGTACCCCCTTCCATCGCGCATTTCCCATCAGCCCGTTGCCGGCTTGTCCGCCGCCAACGCGGGGCTCGAAGAACCCGCGGCTGTTGCCCGAGCATTGGTGGACAGCGACCAGCTCGACCGCGTCAAAGCGGGATTTGAGGTCCATCAGCGACAAGGACAGCGGCTTATCGACCTTGCCCTTGACCTCGACACGGAAGCTCTCCGGATCGATTTCGGTCGGGATATCCGCAAGATGGTAGCGCACGAAGAAGGCATCGTTTGGCGTGATCAAGCCGTCATTGTAGACGCTGAAGGGCGTCTCGAGCTGAGGCGGCCGGGTCGTCAGCCTGATCAGAGGCCGCTTGCCCGGATAGGCGACGAGCTCACGGTCGCCGTTGGCGAAGGGCAGAGTCACGGTTTCCGCGGCGAACGCCGTGAGTCGTGCCCCCACGGCAAGCCCCGCACCGATTCCTAAGGCCGTACCGCCCGCAGATTTCAGCATCTGCCGTCTGTTCAACATCGCGCTCCTCCCTAAGAGACATTCCTTGTTTCATCAGTAGAGACGGACAGCCCCGGACTTTTATTCCCTCGCCTCGACACACCATCCTAAACCGCGCACGCCTTTCCGACGGTCTCCGTCGCGCGCAAGGCAATCTCCTGCTCGTCCGTCGTCGGACCACGCTGCCGCACCAGTTCAGCGACAATCAGCGCCAGGCGGTCGAGCCTGTCCGGATCCATGCTGTGGCTCATGATCGCGTACTCCGCCCCGTCAGACCGCCAGGCGCGAATGAGCATGCCGCCCGGCTCCCGGCCCTCCCGGATAGTCGTGTCGCCCCCGCGCGACGGCGTGATCGATAGACCGAGCCGGCATCCGTGAGGGCCAACGTAACCGCCAAAGACCCCATGGCCCTCCACCACTGGTTCCGCCGACAAAAACACCAATCTGAGGTTCGCGGCGGACAAGTCGGGCAATGTTCCCATAAATCGCGAAGCCAAAGCGAACTCGATAGGAGCGTCTTTCGGAGGGAGGGACTGATCGGAAAGCCATTCGAGATGGATAGCATCGGCCGCGTCTCTGGATGCATTTTCCCCCGCAGGCCCACGCCAAAGGAGAGTGCTGCCAAGGACGACGGCGAGCAGAATAGACGCTGCTACAGCCATGACGCGCAGGGACCAAAATCCGGCAAATGTCCGGAGCGCAAGCGGCGGTGGCGCATGCGATGCAGGGGGCATTTCTCTCGCCGTCGCCCTGAGCTTGCTCAATGTGGCGACGCGCGCCGCCAGGCCATGATCGCGGGCCACAGCGTCAGCGACGAGGGCCGCTCGTCGGGGATCAAGCTCCTGATCGACATAAGCGTTCAGAATCTCCCAGGTCATGGTGTCTGGGAGACTCTCGGATATCGGCTTTTCATCTGGCATGGCGTCTGTCTGTCGCAATGGGGCGAATGTTGTCGGCCGTAATCCGGTCGAGCAGCGCCGCCCGCGCACGGCTCAAGCGGCTCATCACAGTCCCGAGGGGAATATCGAGTATTTCCGCGGCCTCCACATAGCGGAAGCCGGCAAGATCAACGATCTCGATGATTTCGCGATAGACCGGCTCGATCTGTGCAACAGCCTGCCGCACGGTAATTTCAGCGATCAACCTGTCATCGTAATTCCAAACGGTTCCGTCCAATGGTTTGACTGCAGAATCGTCACACCGCACTTTGGCGCGGCGGAAATCATCAATCCAGGCGTTTCGAATAACCTTGAACAGATATATACGGGCGGCAATTTCGTCGCAGGGGGGCGAGGCGCTTGCAAGCGCTTTCACTGCACACGTCTGCACCAAATCTGAAGCGGATTCCCGGTCGCCCGTCAGGCGCAGGGCATAGCCCCAAAGGAGGCTCCAATTCTTCAACAGGTGCTGTTCAATGCGTCGAAGCAATCGCTGTTCACCATGTCGTCTCTGCGCCGATAAAGCCGGACTGAACCCGTGAACGGTTCTCAATCATAGCAGCCTGCAGAGGTTACTTCCATCGCCGAGCTTCTGACAGGGCCAGTGGATCAGCGGCCGATGTCGAAACAGCCGCATCGACCGCAGATGCGAAGCCGCGCCGGTATTGATCGAACGAGTGAGGTCACGAGTGACGCCGACGTCTTGCCTCGCGCGCTACTGCCTCGACCAGGGTCGCGAGGCAGCCACGGAGAAGCACGCCCTCACCCAGCAATGGCTCGACGCGCAGCGTAAGGAAGAGGCCGGCTACGATTGCGACAAGCACCAGAGTCGTCGTGGTCAGGCTGGCATCGGCGAGAAACATCCCGAGCAGTTCCTTAGCGACTTCGGAAATGATGCTCATCGTGCGATTTCCACCGTTTATGGAGCATGCCGGCGTGCCGGAGATCTGGCGCAAGGCACGCACGAAGCCTGAGATGGCGCTCGAAGAGATCGATCGGCTGACGGCAGTGGGCGTGCGGTTTGGAACCGTGCTTGCCGATGCCGGCTATGGCCTCTCTGCGCCGTTCCGTCAGGGGCTCAGCGCACGCAAACTTCTCTGGACCGTCGGCATTCCCAGGCACCAGAAGGTCTATCCGATCGATGTCTCTCTGATCTTTCCGGTAGCCGGCCATGGTCGCCCGCGCAAAAACCCGATCCCCGACACGCTGTCGATCCCAGCCGAGACAATGTTGGCCGATGCGTCCTGGACGAGCTTGAGTTGGCGCATCGGGACGAAGGGGCCGCTGGAGGCCGCCTTTGCCGCCACGCGCATCCGGGTCGCCGACGGCGAGCCGCAGCGCATCCTCGTCAAGGGGCAGCAGCACATGCCCGGCGAGGAAGCGTGGCTGATCGGTGAGTTGAGATCGTCCGGCGAGCGCAAGTACTATCTGTCCAACCTGCCAGGCGACACCGAGCTGAAGACGCTTGCGGCCTCCATCAAGGCGCGTTGGGTGTGCGAGCAGGCACATCAGCAAATGAAGGAGGAACTCGGTCTCGACCACATCGAGGGCGGCAAGGGCTCCACCGACATGCGCTGATGACCATGATCGCCTATGCCTTCTTCCAGCACCGGCGCCTGGCCCAAGCCAGGCGGGAAAAAAGAGTCCATCGCGGACCGCCTCAACCGAGCCTGCCGGCCGTCAGACGCGCCGTCATCGCGGCTCTCCTACCAAAGCCGCCGCCAGAGCGATGTCCGCACTGCCGCATAAGGTTTCGAGGGAGCCATCGATGAAACTGCCAAAGTAGTGCTTGGTCGCATGGCGCAGCGATGCAGAGCCGAACATATGCCTTATGCCTTGCACGAAGTCTCGTCGTTCGTGGCGCCGGGAGCGGCGGTATTTTCCAAAGTGTCGGTCCGTCCCACAGGCCAAATACACTGGGTCGCCCCGCCGGGGCCGATCATCCCGCCTCCACCAGGCGGATCACCTGCGCCAGATGATGATCGTTGATATCTCCATGACAGGGAACCTCGCGCCAGATGGGGGGCTGGGTACCTGGGGCGCGCTAGGTCACCGACTCATTATGTCGCAACCAGATGCGGATTGAGGCGAGTTTGACGAGAGCGAGGTAGTTGTCGTCGTGCTTTTCGAAGCGTGTGGCGACGGCCCTGAAATGCTTGAGCTTGTTGAAGAAGCGTTCGACCAGGTTGCGGTAGCGGTAGAGCCAGGGGCTGAAGGCCGGGATGTTTACCCGGTTCGGCATGGGTTTGATGTTGGCCCAGGCGCCGCGCTCGGCCATTTCCACTCGCAGGGCATCACTGTCATAGCCTCGGTCGGCGAGCAGGATCTGGTTTGCGCCGAGGCTGTCCAGCAGATCAGCAGCACTGCGACCATCATGCGCCTGGCCTTCAGTCAGCTTGAGCGCGATGGGGTTGCCGTTGGCGTCCACCACGGCGTGGATCTTGGTGGTCAGTCCGCCGCGCGAGCGCCCCATGCATCGGGCAGGAGTGACGTCCCCAGCGACGGCTTCCGCCGCACCCCCTTTTTGACGTTGGCCGCGTGCTGATGAACGCGGATCGACGAACTGTCGATCATCTGCAGGTCGCCATCATAGGCCCGCGAGACAGCCGCGAACAGCCGATCCCAGACACCGGCCTTCCGCCAGCGCACAAAGCGGTTGTAGCAGGTCGTACACGGCCCGTAGCGCTCAGGGATGTCGGCCCAGGGAGAGCCGGTGCGCAGCCGCCAGAAAATCCCATTGAGCACCCTGCGGTCATCGACACGCGCCACACCCCGCGGCTTGTTCGGCAACAGCGGCGCGATGATCGACCACTCGAAGTCCGTGATCTCGTAGCGACGTGGCTTCATGGCAGCACCTCCGGCTACCTTGAATCAGCCAACGCCGCGTCGGCGCTACAGTTTTATGGGTTGATGACCTAAAGAGTACCTTGGGTGGAGATAGCGCAAACGTAGTGATCATCACTATCGGTCGCGGCCCGCCAGTGCTCTCAATAGACCCTTCTGACATCGGCCCTATTCAGATAGCGCCTGTGCCGTCCCACAAGTTGCCCCACAACTAACCGCCGCCCTTACCGGGGGAACAGCTGCCACAGGTCTTCCTTTTGATAATGGGAAGATTGTGCGTGGCGGTAGCCTTTCATCGAATAGGAAATCAAATTCCCCAGCGATCCCTTTAAGTGATCGAATGCGCTTATTTCGATACTTCTAAGCGGTATTAGAAATTGTACGTTCGATACTGCAAATGCTTCCTCGAACTGCTGGCGATGTTGAGGTTGGATCAAAATGATCGCGTGCACATGGGGCATCTCACAATTGAAGATATCAGACACTCCAACTCTAGAGCCTTCTGCATCAAGAAAGGCATAGCAAAGCGGAAGCTTTCTTCGCTTTCTTCCCAAATTGTTTCCAAATAATTTGCGAGCCAATCGAAAGTAAAGTCTCCCAAATTCGTCCAATTGATTGCGAGCCAGATTTCCGTGGCCAGGTAGGTCAAATCGGGCAGTGACAAAATATAAATGTTGGGCGAATTCTTCTTTTGGAATTGCCTTCTGAACTTCAAAAAAGTGATTCTCAAAGTGCTCTGCAATTGCAGTAGTAGTAATTAATTTTTGTATTTTCATTTTTTCCTTAAAGGCGTTGTTGACAACAGAATCTGTCCCTCGTCGGAGACGAAGGTTAAATCGATTGATATGGATGGTGGTTGGTCAATCGATCGTGTCGATGAATAATCGAATCCAAGATCGAACATAATGTAAGTTGCCAACGAGCAACTATTGATGCGAATTGTCTCACATCAAAGTTGCTGTGCAAGTAATTCGTCGGGAAATCTTCCAATCACTCAGTTTAGGTCTGTGATCGACTGAGAACCGGTAAAGCATTTAGCCATGCTCGTTCGTCCTCTAATGTGATGATGGTTCTAGCACCACATTTGCGAGCGTTCAGGCGGCCCACCTTGATCTCGCTGTACGTTTTGGTGACCCCAATTCCGTTGCGTTTAGCGAATTCCCTTGGGGAATAACTGGTTTGCTTAATTTCTCTCATTGAATACTCCTGTTGATGTGGCGACTTGATTGCCGCCAATCTCTAGGAGCCATTTTTGAGTTTACTTGTCGCGATTTTCTAAGAAGAATCTCGCGCCGATCAAACTGTTGAATTCACTTGCTAATGCATCTGCCTGTTGCAGGCAGAGCAACGGTTATGGTGCGTTACATCCGATATAATAATACTGAAGTTATTTTGCAATTTTCGTCGCTAAACGCCGATCGAGAAATGAAAATTACTCAACTCGGGCAGGATGGATACGACGGTCTCTTCAAGCGAGCGCACTCAGTCGTCAAACGGTCAGATGCTAGGGTTCATAAGTTCCTACGAGTAGGCGCATTGGCGGGAGGGTGTGGTAGTTACCTCCATTTGGTAAGAATAATGGGTTTGCAGAATGATTGAGCCAATGCACGGCGACATAGGAGTTACGCTCTCTCTTGATGCCGTATATTTTCATCAGGCAAAGGAGCGAATCGCGGTCGCTGAGAAGGCGGATAAAGAGTTCGATAAATGGGCGAAGATTTTATCCGATGCGAACGACAAGGCGTCAGAGATGGATGGTGACCCGTCACGAGAGGGAGAGCTTCATGACTTATGCGTCACCATCGACCGACATTGGCAATCAGTAGACTGTGCCGCTACCGATCTGATTAGAGAGGTGGCTGTCATTCACATGCTTTGCGCAGCCTCGGTCGAGGCACACATCAATATGCGCGCAGAACAAGCTCTCGTCGGAAGGAAATTTGAAGAGTTCGATAAGCTGGCAATTACTGGCAAGTGGCTCTTCTATCCCTCGCTCGTTTCAAAGCCAACATTTGATCCGGGTCAACAACCGTTTCAGGGACTCCAGACTCTAGTGAAGCGCCGAAACGCGCTCATGCACTACAAGGTCAAGCGGGCTAAGGTCAGTCACGGTTATATCCTGCCGCCCTTAATCGATCAGCTCGGTCTACGGGCGCGTGATGCGAAGGAATCAATTGAGACAGTCAAAAAGCTTGTCGTCGCATTGGCAAACTTTGAACAGTTCGAAGAGCCTGAGTGGGTGACCAGCCGTAGTTGGTCTGCTCTAGATATTCAGATGTGACCGCGATGCTATAGTTAGTTCTACTAGGTTTTATGGCAGGCGACACATCAAGACAGGATGGGACTAAGAGCGTTGGCTAATTTTGGGAGAGGCGCTGCTCTTGACTCCATGACGATTCGGTCTGTGAACTAAGAGATAGATCAAACGAATTACAAAGCACCTTCCATGGCAAAGCGAGTTTTCTTCAGTTTCCATTATCAGGACGTAGTTGATTTCCGAGCCAACGTGGTTCGCCAACACTGGATGACGAAACCCGATAGAGGGGCGTCGGGATTTTTCGATGCTTCGATCTGGGAAGACGCAAAGAAAACAGGAACGGTAGCGCTTAAGCGGCTCATCAACGGTGGATTGGAGGGAACGTCCACTACTTGCGTGCTCGTTGGCTCAGCGACCTATCTTCGACCTTGGGTCCGGTACGAAATTCTCAAGAGCTTTCGAAAAGGGAACAGCATACTTGCCGTGGGGATTAATTCGATCAAGGGGCGAGATCAGAAGACAAAGCTACCTGGGCCCAATCCACTGGACTACTTAGGAGTGAGATACTCGGAAAGCGGGGATACGGGCACGTTGCTGCAGTACAACAATAACGCATGGATTGAATACGCTGAAATTGATGGAAGCGCCTCCTATCGCACTGGCGGCGTTCCCATCCAATACAGAGGTAAGGGCTTCAAGCTCTCCCAAATGTACTCACACTACGATTGGATAGCGAACGACGGCTATAATAATTTCAGCAAATGGATCGGCTAAGATTCTCCGCGGATTTATTGAGGACTGATTAAATGGCCCGAACTGTATTTTTTAGTTTCCACTACCAGAACGATGTTTGGCGGGTGAACCAGATTCGAAATCTACCGAATATTATAGGCACCGCGGCTGCGGGATTTAAAGATGCCTCGCTTTGGGAAGAATCAAAACGCAAAGGTGACGCAGCAATCCAAGGCATGATTGACAAGGCGCTGCATGGCACAAGCGTAACTGTCGTTTTTATCGGTTCTGACACCGCTGGTCGTAAGTTTATCAATTACGAAATCCAGAAATCCATTGATCGCGGAAATGGGTTAGTGGGAATCCAAATCAATCAACTAAAAGGGCAAGACGGGCAAACGGATTTCCTTGGGAAAACGCCTGCGAAGCTGATCGCCGCCGGAGCTCTGGTTTACAAATATGTTGATGCCAGAACGCTTGCCCAAAGAATAGAAGAGGCTGCTAAAGCAGCCGGAAAATAGCCAAAAGGTTTAATGCCCAATGGCAACGGTCGAAGAGTTTCTCAAGGTTTACTCTCAGGCATTGGCAGATCGCAACGCCGCAGTCCTTGCCGGTGCAGGCCTTTCTATTCCTGCAGGATTGGTCAACTGGAAGCAGCTTTTACGTTCCATTGCGAGGGAAATTGGACTGGACGTCGAGCGTGAGACGGATTTGGTCGCTGTCGCTCAGTATTACTACAATGAGCAGGGCGGGCGTCAGCGTATAAATCAACTACTAGTCAATGAGTTTTCGGAGCGTGCGAAGATAACGGAGAATCATCGAATACTTGCACGCCTGCCGATCGATACATTCTGGACAACGAATTATGATGTCTTAATCGAAACGGCCCTTCGTGAAGCGGGTAAGAAAGTTGACGTGAATATTACTCCTGAGAACCTCGCTACTACCACTCCCAGGAGAGATGCTCTCCTGTACAAAATGCACGGTGATGTATCAAACCCCGCTAGCGCAGTTCTAACGAAAGACGATTATGAGTCTTACAGCTCTAGCCGTCGAGGCCAGCTCTTCTCTACAGCGTTACGCGGCGATCTTGTGTCAAAGACATTTCTGTTTTTGGGATTTAGCTTCACGAGTTCCTGAATTTGCTGGGTGCACGACTTACTAAAGCAGGAATGAATGTCATCACGGGCTTTGGACTAGGTGTGGGCCACCATATCGTGAACGGTGTCTTAGAACAATTGGATAAAGAGGGAACGCAAACCATCAGTGACCGCTTGATCCTTAGACCGTTCCCATACGCGATAGCCGATGCTGGAACTCGGAAGAAGCGATGGCGAAGTTATCGGAGGGACATCTTATCAAAGGCTGGTGTTGCTGTATTTTTGTTCGGCAATAAGAAGGGAAATAACGGCGACATTCTTCCATCTGACGGAATGCTTGAAGAGTTCAAGATTGCCACTGAGATGGGTTTGCTTGTTGTACCGGTTGGAGCAACCGGCTACGTCGCACGAGAAATCTATAGGATTATGTTTTCGATTAGGGCGGATCACTATCCAAAGATAACCGGATTAGTCACTGCTCTGCAGGCATTGTCAAAAGCTGGAACTCCAAACCAAATTGTTTCGCGTGTTATCCGCTTTATTGAATTGGTTTCAGAAGGAATGAGTAGCTCGGATTAGTATTTAGCTTCGACACTATTGTTCGAATTAAGTCGAGATCTCATCAAAGCGGGATCAGCGTAGTGAGTATATTGATTCTGTTTCCTGAGAAAGTTCGGACTACCTGCGGCCCGACGCTATTTTAACGGCTCTTTCCTTGCGGCTCGTTTCGTGAGTGGTCTTAAGAATGAGTCAGGCGGCTCTTGGAGCGCGACCGCTAATTTTTCGATTACTTCAAGACCTGCGTAGGCCTTACTCCGCTCGAGCTTGCTAATATGCGCTCGATCGATATCTGCATCATGCGCAAGATTTTCCTGCGAGAATCCCTGCTCTTGTCGAATCCGACGGAGGTTGAGCGCAAAGAGTTGGCGAATATCCATCCCACGAGAAGAGCGTCAAGCGGGGTTTAGGCCCACGGTTTTAAAGCCGCAAAATGCGTAACGTCAGAAATTCTAATTACTTAGAGTCGATCTAAAATGTGGGTTTAAAGCCGACGGCTTGCAAGCAACAGTTAAGATGCTACCGTTAGTGCTGTGAACCACTAGAAAATTGTTCATCTATGTAAAAAATGAGGTTTTGAAGATGAGCTCAGAGACCTTTGAAATTCTCATGAGTGGAAATTCTGGTGAAGCCGAACTGCTTAAATTTCATCCGTCTACCGGTCGCTACCTCATTGGCACGATTACTGGATGGTTGATTGTCGCCGGTTGCCTTTTTTACGGGATCGGGTTGCCAATATTACTCTTCGTCTGGATACAAAATAGATGCACGAAGTACACGATCACAAATCAACGGATAAAAATTCAGGAAGGTATCATTTTTAGAACATCAGACGAGATTGAACTTTACAGAATTAAAGACGTAAAAGTTCACTACTCTATTCTCAACCAATTATTTGATATCGGCATTGTCACACTATTGTCGAGCGATCCCACCACCAAACACCAGTCTTTACGTATGTTTTACGTTCAGAAGGCTCGTGATATTCGCGAAACTGTCAGGAATTTGGTTGAACAAAGCCGCCGCCGCAGGGGCGTACGAGAAGTCGACGTCGACCCAATGCCGTATCAATAGCTTGCTTGTCTCAGTAACGAGACCTCTCCTAGTTGGATGGTCATGCTGTCTCCAAACCAAAATTCCACTCGAATCACTCACCGGAGCCGGGTCACAATTCTCATGGGCGTACAGGGAGAATTGTGGCGTCGCAGACCCCGTGCAAACTAATGCAAAATTTCTATTGTCATATTCTAGGAGGATGAATTGTCGTTACGATGGATGTTGATCGCAATTGGGTTGGTTGTACTGCCTGTTGAAGCCCAGACAGAGATTTTGGGGAGATATTATGATCCGCAGTACACCTCAAACCCCAATACATCCTGCGCTTTGCCATCCGATTCGGTTGTCTCTTTCTCAAAGGGGAAGATCGATTTTCATGAACTGGCCTGCAAAATCCGAAAGATTGATCAGTGGCCGAACGGACAAGATCAATACGACTACTTCGTGAACTGTGAAGACGGAAAGAAGTATCGCTTGATTATCGAGCGAACCAAAGACAGCCTATGGATTCAGTGGGCGGAGGGTCGACGATCGAACACTGCTGGAGTAATTTATAAGAAGTGTCCGACGCAAATAACGGAACAAAATTTACAAAGTAACGCATTGCCAGCCAAGATTGGCCAGTGTGTTGAAACTCGGATTACAAAGATCAGCGATCGGTTTGGAAAAGAAATTCAATCTTCGTCAGGTGATTGGAGTGGGACCGCCGTGCAATTCAGTAACGGTGGGTATCAAGTCTCTTATGAAAAAGAGACATCGATAATTCGATCAAAGATCGGGGATACCGTCAAGATGTGTCTGAAAGCGGTACCCAGCGATTGTCCTAAAGGGGATGAGCGCGGAAAGCTTTACAACACCCAAAACATGAGAACGGGTGAGGCTTGGACTCTTCCCGATTCACAGCATCGTTGTGGGGGTGCTTAACCGCTTACATTCCAGGTGCCCGGTGATCTGAGAAACGCGGAGAGCGAGTCGTTCGACGGCATACTTTATCTCAGCTTCGAGAGGCGGGGAAACGCGTTGATTGACGCACTTTCCTATCATGTTATGCGCCCTCAAACTTGGAGCGCAAGAAATGTGGAAAATTCCGCCTGAATATGAATATCACCGCCGCACATGGCTGGCTTGGCCGTGGGACCACGATATCTGGAATGGAATTCAGGGGACCAATCTGAAGCTTTGTCAGGACAGTATCGATAGATTAGTCCGTGTCATTGCCAATTATGAAGATGTATCAATTGTCGCGATGGAATGCGATCTTTCGAAGCTAGAGAAGCGGTTTAAACGTCGCTCCAGTGATCGCTATTCAGTTGAAGTAGTGCCAGCGAAGTATAACGATGTATGGGTGCGGGATACATTTCCAACCTTCGGAGTAGAGTCCAATTCGCTAGTTGCCATTTGTTGGAATTTCAATGGTTGGGGGCGCAGAATTCGACATTTCGGTTCGTATGGAGACGATGCTCGTCTATGCTCGAAAATCTCCAAACTATCCAATGCTCGCCAAGTTGATAGCTTGATAACCGCCGAAGGTGGTGCATTTGCATTTGATGAAAGTTCTTCGGTATTTACGACCAGAAGTGTTCTGCTGGATAGATCTAGAAATCCACACGATACGAAGTTGGAACTAGAGGAAAAAATTCGAC
Organism: Afipia birgiae 34632; assembly: GCF_000308295.2. Taxonomy (GTDB): domain Bacteria; phylum Pseudomonadota; class Alphaproteobacteria; order Rhizobiales; family Xanthobacteraceae; genus Afipia; species Afipia birgiae. The sequence goes on along the minus strand of NZ_HG326653.1, from coordinate 260,939 downwards.
AGGCGACTGGCAGATCGCAGGTGTGCTGGCTTCCCGGAGATCGGAGCGAGCCGATTACATCGGGGCACATCGACTCGGTAATTGCCTTCGCCAAAAACGCTGTTCTAATTAGTTGGGTAGAGGACGAAAGTAACCCGGAGTTTGACGTCTGCGATTATAACGCTCGGACTTTAATGAGTTGGTTTCGCGAACAGAGTCTCAGCCGCGAAATAGTGAAAATCTCTCGGTCTAGCCAATCAAACGACATCGATCATTGCTTAAGTTACACTAACTTCGCGTGCGTGAATGGCGGGCTGATCATTCCCCGATTTGGAAACAATGCAGAAGACAATTATGCGAAGGCAAGCATTGAAGAAGCTTTTGAGAACCAAGTGAGGGCGGAGTCTGTTGACCTGACGCCAATTGCGATCGCCGGCGGAGGTATTCATTGCGTTACTCAACAAGAGCCGTTTGTGGGTACAAGATTCGAGCAAAGTAGTTTGTAAGTGGCTTGGCGAATGCTTAGCCGCAAACGATCGACCAATCTTCCATCATTGCTCGGCGTTTTTCGAACATATCGCCTCTTCGATATGCGGCTTCTACTTTGTCTGAGATCGCGTGAGCGAGTGCCAGTTCGGCCACTTCATTGGGGTAAGTCGTGTGTTCTGCAACCCAGTCCCTGAATGTGGAACGGAACCCGTGAGCTGTAATGTCTTTGCGCTTCATACGGCGCAGCAGCATTAAAAGTGACATATTCGATAATGGTTGATGTTCTGTCTTCCCCGGAAAAACGAATTCGGATGGAGATTGCTCGCGATTGAGTTGCTGCAAGATCGCAATTGATCTAGCAGTCTGCTGAAGAACCCCCTCGCCACGGAGGAGGCTTGATGATTCACTTTTATCATCTCGAATCGGCGGAGAGATGATCATGCGGGGCAGGTTTACGGATCAGGGCGGCCTATTTTCGTACATCGCGCCGGATAAGCGTGTGCCGGCGAACCATCCGCTGCGGAAGGTGCGGGAACTTGTCCGGGATGTTTTGAGTGATTTGAACCGCAGCCTTGGGAGGCTCTACGCCAGCGAGGGACGTCCTTCGATCCCTCCGGAGCAATTGCTGAGCGCCTTGCTGCTGCAGGTGTTCTACGGCATCCGCTCGGAACGCCAGTTGATGGAGCAACTGGACTACAATCTTTTGTACCGCTGGTTCGTGGGACTGTCGCCGGACGATCCGGTCTGGGACCCGACCACCTTCACCAAGAACCGGGAGCGGCTGCAGAACGGCGATGTGTTCACGAAGTTCATGACCAGGCTTCTGAACCATCCGCAGGTCAAGCCGCTGCTGTCGGACGAGCATTTTTCGGTGGACGGAACGCTGATCGAAGCCTGGGCTTCGCAGAAAAGCTTTCGCCCCAAGGACGGTAGCGGCGACGATGATGATGGCGCCAACTTCCACGGCCAGAAGCGCAAGAACGACACCCATGCGAGCACCAGCGACCCGGACAGCAGGCTTTATCGCAAGGCAGCCGGACGGGAGGCCAAGCTTTGCTATATGGGCCACGCCACCATGGAGAACCGGCATGGGCTGGCGGTGGCCGGCAGGGTCACGCATGCCAATGGCACCGCCGAACGCCGGGCTTCGGAGACCATGCTGAAGGCGAGACGCAAAGCCGCAGGCCGCCGCATCACGGCCGGTGAGGACAAGGCGTACGATACGGCCGATCATGTCGCCAATCTTCGCGCCATCGGCGTGACGCCGCATGTGACACAGAACCAGGCCGTCACCAAAACCGGCAAGAACCGCAACAGCGCCATCGACGAACGAACCACGCGGCATCCAGGATATGGCATGTCGCAATCACGCCGGGCGATGGTCGAGTGCATCTTCGGATGGGGCAAGCAGCATGGGACCATGCGCAAGACCAAACATCGTGGCATCGCTCGCGTCGCCGCCGACTTCCTGCTCAATCTGATCGCCTATAACCTGATCCGCATTCCCAAACTGCTTGCCGCTTAGCCACCCCGCGTCAGGGTACACCCCAACACCAGACTAGAAAATTACATCCAACTCCACCCGCGCCGCCCCAACAACGACCGAACGACCGGCGAGAATACGAAAACTCTCTATTTCGAGGTTTTTCAGCAGACTGCTAGTCGAAAGTGGCGCTCGATGCTCTCGGCCCGCTTTCATCCTCTCCGCTGGCACGGTCCAAACGCCACCAGCAAGATTGATCTCAGACCATCGAGCACCCAACACCTCTCCGGTTCGTGCTGCCGTCAAAATGGCAAATTCGAACGCCAATGCCGAGGTCCCGTCATGAGACCTCAAATTTTGCATAAAAGTCTGCAATTCAGAAAACGGCAAAGCAGAGTGATGTTTCACTCGCATAATTTTGGATCTCTGGGGCAGAATTTTATCGAGGTGCCCACGCCAGCGGGCAGGGTTTTCGCCGACGCGAAAGCCTCTAGCCTTTGCCCAATCTAAAATCGCTTCGATTCTGCCACGAACACGACTGGCCGTCTCAGGCTTGGACATCCAAATCGGCTCTATTGCCTTTAACACCATGGCAACATCAATTTCTTGGACTGAAACCTTCCCCATGGTGGGTAACACGTAAGTTTCTATTGTAGCTCGCCACTGCGCAGCATGCTTTGCATTTTTCCAGCCCTGTCGGTTGCTCTCGATGTAGGAGTGAGCGGCCGCCTCAAACGTCACGGCTTTCGCCGCTTCGGTTGCTCTGCGCAGCTTTTCAGAAAGTCTTTCGTCAATTGGATCTCGTCCCTGAGCTCTGAGCTTCCGAGCTTCGGAAGCACGTTCCCTTGCATCTGCAAGCGTGACATCGGGATATTTTCCAAGTCCCATTTCCCGAGCTCGCTTGTTCATCATGTACCGATAAACCCAAGAGCAAGCAGTCGGCGAAGATACTCTCAGACAAAGGCCCCCGCCGTCGGCGTGCAGGCCAGGCTTAACGGTCAAACGGCTAACGGTCAGCGCTTTCAATCTTTCTCTTGAATATCCCAATTTAAGTTTCTCCTCGTCCCACAAACTGTCCCCGTAGAGCTTTGCGCATTGGGTTGAACAGTAAGGAACAGAGGCGAAAAGAATGCAAATAACTCATATAAATCAAATATATAACTATTATCTGCGAACGTCGACAACCGCGGCCGAACATCTATCAGCGGACGCTCTCTCCGCCAGCCTGCGGATTGCCCGATATTCTGCGAGACAACGCCCAATCACCGCCGATAACCGCACGAGCTTCTGCGGGGCCTGACCTGAGCGGACACGGCTTCGCCTGCGACCTTATTGATGCCGAATAAGGCAAGGTCGCGATCTGAGGAAGCAACCAACATGAGCATAGCAAGCGACGCCCGTTTTTGGGACCGGACTTCACGGAAGTACGCCATGGGTGCGATTGCGGATAAGGCCGGATATGAGCGCACGCTGGATCGGACCCGCGCTCTGTTGGGATCGAGCGACAGGGTGTTGGAACTGGGCTGCGGAACAGGAACAACGGCGCTCGGGCTCGCGGGCTATGTTCAAGGCTATCTTGCGACGGATATTTCCGCTGGAATGATCGCAATTGCCAATGAGAAATACGCCGCTAGCCCCGTTCCAGCCCTTGTCTTCCGGACCGCGAGCGCAGAAGCGCTTACGCCTGACGCGGCACAGTTTAACGCGGTTCTGGGATTCAACTATCTCCATCTCGTCCGCGATCTGCCTGGCACACTGCGCCGCATCCACGCCTTACTTGCAGCGAAAGGCTTGTTCATCTCCAAGACACCCTGTGTCGGGGATATGAACCCACTCATCCGGGTTGCCTTGCCCGCGATGCGCGTGATCGGCAAGGCACCCTATGCAGCCGTCTTTCGGGCGGCGGACCTGAGCCAGCATATATGTGCCGCAGGCTTCGACATTCTGGCCACTGAAAGCCACGCAACGAAGGGCAACGACAACCGTCCTTACATCGTGGCCCGCAAGAGGTGACGTGAACGGCCGAGGCTGTGGAAACCCGTCCTATTCTGCTTTTCGACGTAAGTCCGAGTGCTGTTCGACGTCTAGAGAAATCCGATACTGCCGCCGGCAGGCATCGCATTAACGGCGTATCCAAGGACCACTTCGTGATTTGCATGGCTGGTCCTTTGTCCGCACGAGCGAACGGAAGCAAACTGGCCGTCGATGCTGCGGAGGGTCATTTAGGCGAGCTTTGGAGGACTATAGCGTAGAGGTAGTTCTCATCCGGCTCCCGCACGGCCCGCCAGTAATCCTGCCGTCAAGCATCCCGCCTAGAACTGTTCGATGTTCTTCAGAAATCGGGCGGCACATACATCATGCCAGTAGACACGGCGATCGGCTCCCCGAAATCCGCAGTGGCCTCCGGATTGCGAAAGCAACCGGGTTAGTTTCGGATTTCTGTCCCACCTGTACTGAAGATAGGCGTCGTTCGGGACTATCGGATCATCTGATGCATAGATCATCAGAACAGGCACGGTTATGTGCTCGAGAAATGGACCGCAGGACGAGCGTGTATAATAGTCCTCCGCACCACCAAAACCGTTGCGGGGTGCGGTAAAAGTCTGGTCGAAATCCCAAACAGTGCGAGTCCTGAGAACCGCATCCCTTTCCGGCTCTGAAAGCTCCGCGGCGGGCTTGACGCTTTCCTTTCTCAGTTGGGAAAGGATCGCGAATTGAAACAGCGCGTTATCCCACCGCATGAGCCGACGAGACACTGTCGATAGATCAAGGGGAGAGGACACTGCAACAGCGGCTCCTATAGGCGATGAAGAGCCGCGCTCGCCCAGAAACTTCATCAGCACATTCGCGCCCAAGGAGTAGCCCATCGCTACGACTCCGTTGGACCGCAAATCCGCTGGCACCATGGACACCAGATGAACCAGATCGTCAGTTGTGCCCGCGTTGTATTGAAGCTTGCAGAGCGGCCGGGACGGACCGGCGCCCCGCAGGTTGGCTCGCAAAACGGGATAGCCGAGATTCAGGAAGTAAGCCGCTGACCGCAGAATGTAGCTGCTATCTTCGCTGCCGCTGACTCCATGGATTAGCAACACCACGCATCGGTTGATGTCCGAGTGGATCGGACGATGGAGCGTTGCAACCATGCTGTCGCCCGTGCCATCGGGAACGGCGGCGAACAATCGCTCGGCAGGGTACTGGTCAAGATCACGCGTACTTGTTGTGGGGAATGCACCGACGATGGTTTGAAGGTGGCCGCCCCACCAAGGGGCGCCCGCTTCAAACCTTGGGAAATCGACTTGCGTTGAAGTCTCGCGGGTTATTGAACCGAGCGTCATTTGATGCACTCCCGGATGCGGTCTGTGCTGTCGCGGGCAACCCGTTGGTTATCGCGCGCGCTTAAACCTTGCGCAACAAAGTTTCTCGACGGATGATCTGCGGGATCAGATCCGTGGGAGCGGGCCCTTCTGATCCGGGCCAGAATTTCCAAAGCTCTCGGCTGGCCGGTTGCGACAAGCCACCGACTCCCTGAAAGCATCCTGACTCAAGCTTAGCCAAAATCGCTTTATCCGAAACGGTCAGGCCGCGGGCTTGTTTCCTCGTCCCAGCCACAAGGGAGTCCAAGCCATGTGGGGACGGAACACAGAGCCGCGACGACAACTAAACGCTGCGGCCTAGACTACGCAGGACGGGGATTTCGCCGCCAGGAAATGCAAGGTGGAGGGGTGCACCACGTTATGCTTAACGGTTCCTTTCGGAATCGGCCGCCGGAGTCTCTTTTTTGTCACGCTGGAAGAGAATGCATCCCGCGAGGCCCCTAGAAGGAAACCATCCGGCCCGTCGTCCATTTCTCGTTAACTGGGAGGCCGATAGGGTCCGCCCAACTCAACATGGGGAGAAAAGAGATGGGTTATCGTTCCGCACTGCTGGCTTTCTCGGCTGCCGTTCTGGCTTCCACCGCTTCGGTCGCTGCCGACTTGCCGGCTCGCACCTACACCAAGGCGCCCGTTTACGCGCCTGCGCCAATTTACAACTGGACCGGCTTCTACGCCGGTGTGCACATCGGCGCCGCTTTCGGTGGTGACAACGGCTTCACCACTACCGACCCGACCCTCGTCGGCACCAACCGTGACGCAGCGTTCCTCGGCGGTGGCCAGATCGGCGCTGACTACCAGTTCGCTCCGAACTGGCTGGTTGGTATCGAAGGCCAGATTTCCGGCCTGTCGAACAGCGACCGCACCTTCACCAGCGGCGTGAACTCGCTCCGTGATCGTTCCGACTGGCTCGCTTCGGTCACCGGTCGCCTCGGTTACACTTGGGGTCCGGGCCTGATCTACGCCAAGGGCGGTGTCGCGTTCCGTGACAACAACGGTCTTGCTGCAACCGCTGGCTTCCTGCCGGCCGTCGCCAGCCGCGAATCGACCGGCTACACCGTCGGTGGCGGTCTGGAGTACATGTTCGCTCCCGCATGGTCGGCGAAGGTTGAGTACCAGTACTACAACTTCGACACCACCAACGTCGCCTACACCAATGTTGGCGCTCGGGCGCTGTCCTACAAGGACGACCTCCACACTGTGAAGGTTGGCGTCAACTATCGCTTCAACTGGGGTGGCCCGGTCGTCGCGAAGTACTAATAAGTTTTCTCCAGACAAACTTAAGGCCCCGGATAACCGGGGCCTTTTTTGTTGAGCTTCTCACGTCGGCGCATATCGACGCAGTCCGTCTTCGGCGGGCTGCGCAACCCATCAAGCCTTGTTCGGATTGATAAGAAATTTCTCGCCCGTTGCGCGCTTGCCGTAGGCAGCGATGTTTGAGAGCTGCAGCGCTTCCTGCAGCGACACGACCTGAGTGTAATGGCTGGCGAAGGTGGTCTTGAGTTCCGCGGCTACGCGTTCGCGCAACTTCTGCGCTTCCGCCGGTCCTATTTTCTGCAGGAACGGGAACAGCAGCCAGCCGCCGATGCCCCAAGCCATCCCGAAGCTGCGGTTGATTTCTGTCGGGCGTGTATCGAGGCCGCCGTAAATGTAGACCTGCTTGTGAACGGTCGAGCCATATCGGCTGTAGACCTTGGCGGTCTTGTTGGCGGCCGCTTCCATGCAGGTCAGGATCTGGCCCGCCAGCTTGCCGCCGCCGATGGCGTCGAATGCCAGCGTCGCGCCTGTCGCCACCAATGCTTGCGTCAGGTCTTCCATGAAAGTTGCGCTGGTAGAATTGCAGACGTAGGTCGCGCCGATCTTGCGGAGGATTGCTTCCTGCTCGGCATTGCGCACGATGTTGACGAGGCCGATGCCGTCCGTGAGGCAAATCTTGTTCAGCATCTGACCGAGATTTGACGCCGCTGCCGTGTGCACGAGCGCCTTGTGTCCCTCACGCCGCATGGTCTCTGTCATCCCCAGGGATGTCAGTGGATTGACGAAGCACGAAGCGCCTTCCGCGGCTGTCGTTCCATCGGGAAGCACAAGGCAGTCAGCGGCCTTGATACAGCGGTACTGCGCGTACATGGCGCCGCCGATCATGGCGACCATTTTGCCGATCATTGACTGCGCTCTGCTGGAGCTTCCGGCCGCGACGACAACACCGGCGCCTTCATTTCCGACCGGCATCGATTCATCGAGGCGACCCGCCATCGCCCGCATCAACGACTCCGGGACGGTTGCCGTCACGACCGGATTATCATTGGTGCCGGACGATTTGGCGGTCGTCATATCGGCCGCGCCCACAAGCAGGCCCAGATCGGAAGGGTTGATTGGAGAGCCCTCGACCCGGACGATGACTTCGTCGGCGGCCGGCTCGGGAATTTTGACCTTGGCGAGCGATAGTTCGAGTTCACCGCTCTTCCTGATCAAGGAGCGAAGCTGAAGTCCCTCGAAACCCATTGTGATCTCCCGTGATAATTGATTCTTGCTTGTGAACGCGTGCTGTAGCCGCGCCGTTGGCGGCAGGGGGCATACCTTGCGCTGGATTGAAGCTCGCAGGCAATGCGGCGGTTCAAATAAAAGACAATTGATTTACAGGGTTTTTATCCATCACGCGTTTCATGCCTTTGCGGCGCCGCTGAGAATTTCGCGGTCGGCGCGGGAGCGTTGCGTGACAAAATTGATAATGGCGCGGACCGGTGGCAGATCGATCAGGTCGGGATGCGCCAGCAGCCAGATGTCCGAAATGCCAGCCAGCTTTTGCGGCGCTACGCGGATCAGGTCGTCATGCGCATCGCCGACGATGCAGGACATCGCACAGATGCCGATCCCGGCACGGACGGCGGCCAGCATGTCAGCCTGCGATGAGCACCGCATCACCACAGATGCCTGCCGCGCGACATGATCGCTCCAGCGTCCGAGTTCGGCGTTCGAGGCCCGGTCCGCGAAGCCGACGACACTGTGGTGCTTCCAGTCGTCGCGGTGCGCGGGCAGCGGGCGGCGAGCGGCGTAATCGCGCGACGCATAGAAGCCGACACCGAGGCGCGCGATCTTGCGGCCGACCAGATTCTCGTCGCCGCTTTGATAGATGCGCAACACGATGTCTGCCTCGCGCTTGCGCACGCTCACCGGGAACGGGTGGGTGACGAACTCGATCTGGACGTCGGGATGGGTCTCGATGAATGACGCCATGTGCGGCATCAGCCAGTAGGCCGCCAGCGTCGGACCGATCGAGAACTTGACCTGCCCTCTCGCCTTCGTGCCCGTGGCGGACACTGCGGCTTCGGCCCGCAGCGCAGCCGCCTCCATCGCCCCTGTATGCTCGCGGAATCGGCGCCCCTGCGCCGTCAGCACCAGGCCGTCATTGGAGCGGACAAACAGTTTGGTCCCGAGTTGAGCTTCCAGCGCCGCGATTTCGCGACCAACCGTTGGATGACTCGAGCGTAATCGGCGGGCGGCGCCAAGATAGCTGCCGGAGTCGGCGACGGCGATGAAGGTCCGGCAAAGATCCCAATCCATCACTGTTCAATCCTGATATCGCAACTGTTCAATATTGGAGATTTGGGGGGCAGGTCAAGATGTTATCGTCGCTCACATTCAACGCAGGAAAAATCCGATGCCGCTTCCAGCTTCGCTCACCGGTACGCTCGAACTTCCCGTTCTTGGATCGCCGCTCTTTATCGTGTCGGGTCCCGAACTCGTGATCGCGCAATGCAAGGCTGGCATCGTCGGTTCGTTCCCGGCGCTGAATGCGCGGCCGGTCGAGAAGCTCGGCGAGTGGCTGACGCAGATCGAGGATGAACTCGGCGAATATCAAGCGCAGAATTCGGACAAGAAAGTTGCCCCTTACGCGGTCAACCAGATCTGCCACGCCTCCAACGACCGGTTGATGAAGGACATGGAAACCTGCGTGAAGCATAAGGTTCCGATCATCATCACCTCGTTGCGTCCGCCGTCCGAGATCGTCGATGCGGCGCATTCCTATGGCGGCGTGGTGTTTCACGACGTCATCAACGTGAAGCACGCGCGCAAGGCGGCGGAGCAGGGTGTCGACGGCCTCATTCTGGTCTGCGCCGGCGCGGGTGGCCATGCCGGAACGTTGTCGCCCTTCGCGCTGGTGCGTGAAGTGAAGCAGTGGTTCAAGGGTACCATTCTGCTGTCGGGTGCGATCTCCGACGGCTGGGGCATTGCGTCCGCGCTCGCGCTCGGTGCCGACATGGCCTACATGGGCACGCGTTTCATCGCCACCGTCGAGGCCAATGCCGATCCCGCTTACAAGAAGGCGCTGACCGACTACGCTGCCCATGACACGGTCTATACCAACCTGTTCACCGGCGTTCACGGCAACTATCTCGGCCCCTCGATCGCGGCTGCGGGTCTCGATCCGAATAATCTGCCCGTCGCCGACAAGACGAAGATGAACTTCGGTTCCGGCGGCAATATGAAGGTCAAGGCCTGGCGGGATATCTGGGGCTCGGGGCAGGGCATCGGCCAGATCACCGACGTGCCGCCGGTGGCGGAACTGGTCGAGCGCCTGAAGGCGGAGTTTGCCGAAGCCAGTGGCGATTTCACGCGGCGCGCAAGCGCCTGAACTACATGGGGGCACGCGCATAAGCGCGGTCCGATGACAACAATCAAATAGGGAGAGAACCATGAAAGCCGGATCACTGCACACGATTGCGTTGCTGACGCTCACCGCTTGCGGACTGACGCAAGCGCTGGCGGACAAGAAGGGCGAAATCCGCATCGGACAGACATTGCCTTACAGCGGGCCGCTGTCTGGCTTCGGCACGATTGGCCGTGTGCAGGAAGCGTATTTCGAGAAGGTCAATGCCGAGGGGGGCATCAACGGGCGCAAGGTGAAGTTCATCAGCATGGATGACGCCTATTCGCCGCCGAAGACCGTCGAGCATACGCGTAAACTCGTCGAGCAGGACGAGGTACAGGTGATGTTCGGCTCGCTCGGCACCGCGACCAATAACGCCGTGCATCGCTATCTCAACGGCAAGAAGATCCCCCAGCTCTTCGTTCTCAGCGGCGCGACCAAATGGGCCGATCCGAAGGGCTTCCCGTATACGATGCCCGGCATGGCGGCTTACGAGTCCGAGGGTGTGATTTACGCCAAGTACATCCTGCAAACCAAGCCGAACGCCAAGATTGCAATCCTGGCGCAGAACGACGATTTCGGCCGCGACTATGTCAACGGCTTCAAACGCGCGCTCGGCGCCAAAGCTGCCACGATGATTGTCTCTGAGGTCAGCTATGAAACCAGTGCGCCGACCATCAGCTCGCAGCTTGCGACCTTGAAGGCTTCCGGCGCTGACGTGCTGTTCGGCGTGGTGCTTGGGAAATTCACGTCGCAATTGATCAAAGGTATTGCCGAATTGGGCTGGAAGCCCGAGCTGACATTCCTGCCAACCTCAGCGGCGTCAATCTCGTTTCTGGCGCCGGCCGGTCTGGAGAATGCCGTCGGCATGATTTCGTCCAGCAACCAGAAGGACGTCAATGATGTCCAGTGGGCAAACGATCCGGGCGTGAAGGACTACTTCGCGTTCATGAAGCAATACATGCCGAATGCGGATCTCAACAATTCCAACTATGCCGCCGGATATCACTACGCCCAACTGATGGTCGCCGTTCTCAAGGCGTGCAAGGACGACATTAGCGCCGAGAATATCAAGCGCCAGGCCGCCTCATTGAAGGACGTTCAGTTGCCGTTGTTGTTGCCTGGCATCACGGTGACCACAGGAGCGGATGACTATCTGCCGTTCCAGCAACTTCTACTGCGCCGCTTCGACGGCAAGAGCTGGGTTGGGTTCGGCAAGGTTCTCGACGATCAGTAAATTTACAGCGGGCGTGCTGCGGATGCAGCGGCGCGCCCGTTCTCGTCCTCTTCCAGCTGGAACGACACCATGATCATCAGCGGCGATCGCCAGATCAGCACTCCCGAGATTCAAGAGCGCATCGCGCGCGCGGCGAACGGCTTCAAGGCGCTCGGCGTTCGCGACGGCGCGCCCGTCGGGATGATGTTGCGCAACGATTTCGCCTTCTTCGAAGCTTCATCGGCCGCCGCGATGCTTGGTTCGCCGGTGGTGCCGATCAATTGGCACCTGAAGGCCGAGGAGGTTGCCTACATCCTGGCCGACAGCGGCGCTCAGGCGCTGGTCTGCCACGCCGACTTGCTGCCCCAGATCAAGGATGGCTTGCCGAAGCGGCTGCCGCTGCTGGTGGTGACGACTCCGCCGGAAATCGGCGATGCTTTCAGTGTTTCGCCTGAGCTTGCGCGCGTGCCCGATGGCCTTGTGGATTGGGACACCTGGCGCGATGGCCACGCGCCATTAAGGGACGTGCCCGGCCGTGCATCGCCGATGTTCTACACCTCCGGCACCACAGGCCGGCCGAAGGGGGTTCGGCGTCTGCCGATGCAGCCCGAGAAAATGGTTGCCGTAGAACGTGTCAGCGCGATTACCTATGGCGTGAAACCGAACGAGGATCAGGTCGTTCTGATGAATGGCCCGATGTATCATTCGGCGCCCAATTCTTATGGCATGCTGGCATTTCGCCACGACTGCACCATCGTGCTCGAGCCGCGCTTCGATCCCGAAGATCTGTTGCAGTTGATCGAGCGACACAAGGTCACGCACATGCACATGGTCCCGACCATGTTCGTGCGTCTGCTACGGCTGCCTGACGAGGTAAAGGCGCGCTACGATCTGTCGTCGCTGCGTTTCGTCGTGCATGGCGCGGCTTCCTGTCCCATCGCGGTGAAGCAGGCGATGATTGCGTGGTGGGGGCCGGTGGTTCACGAGTATTTCGGCTCGACCGAAACCGGAATTCCAATCTGGCATTCGGCGCAGGAGGCGTTGGCGAAACCCGGCACGGTCGGGCGCGTCATCGAAGGCGGTATCGTCAAGATCTTTGGGCCGAACGGCGAGCCCTGCGGTTTGAACGAGATCGGCGAGATTTTCATGAGGCAGACCGCGATCCCGGATTTCGATTATCACCGCAAGGCCGGTGCGCGCGAGGAAGCTGGCCGTGAGGGTCTGATCAGCGTCGGCGATGTTGGTTACCTCGACGAGGACGGCTATCTGTTCCTGTGTGACCGCAAGCGTGACATGGTGATTTCGGGTGGCGTCAACATCTATCCCGCGGAAATCGAGAACACCTTGATCGGCATGGACGGCGTGCGCGACTGTGCGGTGTTCGGCATCCCGGATGAAGAGTTCGGCGAGCGGCTGTGCGCCTGCATCGAGCCGGATACCGGTGCCGCGCTGACGCCGAAGGATGTGCAGGATTATCTGCGCAAACGGCTGGCGAACTTCAAAGTGCCGAAAGACATTAACTTCCTTGAGGCACTGCCGCGCGAGGCCAGCGGCAAGATCTTCAAGCGCAAGCTGCGTGATCCCTATTGGGAAAATCGGCCTTCCGCGTAGCGCGGTTGTGCATCCCTGGCATTAACGCAATCTCGCAGACCTGTTGAAAGCTGCCGAATCCTGCCGTTGCCGGTGGTCCTGCGCTGAAATCATGTCATGCTGTCCCGAACGCAACAGCACGGCTGGATGAACCGCTGGCGGGGGCACGCAGTATGATGTTCTTTGCATGATCTCCTTGGCGCAAGGCTTGCTCGGAGCAGCATCGGGCTCGCTTGTCGGCTTTTCGCTGGGTCTGGTCGGTGGCGGCGGTTCGATTCTCGCGGTTCCCTTGATGGTTTATCTGGTCGGAGTGCCGAACGCGCATGTAGCGATCGGCACCAGTGCGTTCGCCGTTGCGGCGAGTGCCGCATTCAACCTCATTATCCACGCACGCTCGGGTATGGTGAAGTGGGGATGCGCATCAGTGCTCGCGGGAGCCGGCGTCGTCGGAGCATTTCTTGGGTCTCTGGTCGGCAAGATGGTCGACGGCCAGCGTCTGCTGGTGATGTTTGCGCTCTTGATGCTGGTGATCGCTGCGCTGATGCGGCGTCGCCGCGATCACGGCGGCAACCAGCTTGTGCAATTGAGCAAGACCAACGCGCCGGTGCTCTCTGGTCTCGGGCTCGCGACCGGAATTCTGTCCGGTTTCTTCGGCATCGGCGGCGGATTCCTGATCGTGCCGGCGCTCGTCTTTGCGACCGACATGCCGCTGGTTTACGCGGTAAGCTCGTCGTTGGTGGCCGTGCTGGCTTTTGGGCTGACCACCGCAGCGAGCTACGCTTTTTCCGGCCTGATCGATTGGCCGCTGACCGCAGTCTTTATCGTCGGTGGCCTGGCTGGCGGATATATCGGCGTGAAATCGGCGCATCTGCTCGCAGACAGGCGTTCCTTGCTGAACGATATCTTCGTGGGTGTGATTTCCTGCGTCGCGATCTATATGCTGATCCGAAGCTGGATGGGATGATGGGCCGGGAGCGGCGGCAGGTTACGCTGCGGGCTTGATCCAGACGCGGTTGTCATGGAACGCCGCGCCGCCATAGGGTGCAATCGGGTCTGCACCCGTGAGCGTGTTGATGCCGCGGTCGTCTTCATACGCTTCGTTCGGCCAGATCGACTCCGCGATCAGCACGCCACGCCGGACGCCTTCGAAGGTCTTGGCGTGAATGCGTACTTCGCCGCGCTGATTGCCGAGGATCACCTTGTCGCCATCCGCGATCGATAGCGCTGCCGCATCGTCGGGATGGATCATCACCGTCGGCCGCTGTTCGCGGCCGAGCGAAGTCGGTGTCTCGGTGAACGTCGAGTTGAGGAAATTGCGCGCCGGAGACGTGGCGAGACGAAATTCATGATCTTCGTCGGCCTCCTCGATCACCGTCCAATGATCCGGCAATTGCGGCAAGCCATCGACGGGACCGGAAAGTCCCGGGCTGCGGAATGGCACCGTCGGCCAGTCGGGCTTGAAGCGGAATTTGCCGTCGGGCCACGCAAAGCCGTTGGCGTAATGCGCAGTCTCAAAGTCAGGCTGACAGTCGATCCAGCGTTCGCGCTCGAGGTTTTCCAGCGTGCCCCAGCCGGATTCCCGCAGCGTCCAGTCGATGATCTCACGCGGCGTCATGTCGAAGCCGCGATGCTCGGCGCCAAGCCGCTTCGCAAGATCCACGATGACATCGTGATTCGAGCGGCATTCGCCCGGCGGCTCGATCAGTTTGGGGCCTGCAAGAATGTATTGATGTCCGCCACCTTGATAAACGTCGTCATGCTCCATGAACATCGTGGCGGGCAGCACGAGATCGGCGACCTTCGCCGTCTCGGTCATGAACTGCTCATGTACGCACACGAACAGATCCTCGCGCGCGAAGCCCTGTTTGACGCGAGTCTGGTCCGGCGCGACTGATACCGGGTTGGTGTTCTGGATCAGCATCGCCGTCACCGGCGGTCCGCCGAACAGCGCATCCGCGTCGCCGCACAGGATCGCGCCGATCTGGGATTGGTCGAGCATGCGGATCGATGGATCGACCACATCGAGTCCTTCGATCAGCAAGCGGTCCCAGTGATAGATCGCGCCGTTGTTGTGGAATGCGCCTCCCCCTTCATGGCGCCACGCGCCGGTCACGGCCGCAATGCAGCTTGCGGCGTGCATATTGGCTGCGCCGTTGCGTGAGCGGGAAAAGCCATAGCCGAGCCGAAAATATGTGCGCGGGGTGTTTCCCACCAGCGCAGCAAATTCCTCGATGGTTTTGACCGGGCAGCCGGTAATTTTTGAAGCCCATTCCGGACCGCGGCTTTGCAGATGCTGCTCAAGCTCGCGCGGTGCATCGGTATGCTGCGCAAGAAAATCGCGGTCCGCTTTGCCGTCGCGAAACAGGCAATGCATCACCGCGCAGGCAAGCGCGCCGTCGGTGCCCGGCCGCACCAGCACCGCGAGATCGGCCTGCTCCATGGTGCCGTTCATGTAGACATCGACGGCGACGATCTTCGCGCCGCGTTCCTTTCGCGCCCGCGTCGCGTGGGTCATGACGTTGACCTGGGTGCTCACCGCATTGGTGCCCCAGATCACGACGCAGTCAGACTTTGCGATCTCACGCGGATCGGGACCGGCGAGCTTGCCGGTGCCGGCGACGAATCCGGTCCATGCCGGATTGACGCAGATCGTGGAATGGAAGCCGGAATATCGTTTCGCGTGGCGCAGGCGATGGATGCCGTCGCGCATCACCAGACCCATGGTCCCGGCATATTGATAGGGCCACACCGCCTCGCTGCCATAGCGCGCCTCGGCCTCGCGGAATTTCTCTGCGACCAGGTCGAGCGCCAAGTCCCATGAGATCGGCGCAAAGGTCCCGGAGCCTTTGGATCCGGTGCGGAGCAGCGGCTTTGTCAGGCGGTCGGGGTGATGGATGCGTTCAGCGTAACGGGCGACCTTGGCGCAGATCACGCCGGCGGTATAGCCGTTGTCCCGCGCACCGCGCACCCGGCCGATGGTGCGCTCATCAAGCACCTCGACTTCCAGAGCGCAGGTCGAGGGGCAATCGTGCGGGCACGCCGTCGGGGCGACCCGGAGCGGGGCGGACTTGGGGTGGCGCATTTCGTTCATTGCAGTGACCTTAAGCGGCGCAGCCAGACATGCAAGGTTGGGACAAGGGCGCTGGGGCTTGGAAGGCCCGATTCCAGCGCATGGCGGAAAACCAGTTCTCGGACTCAACTCCCGGTGCATGGTTGTGCTATGCGAAACCCGATATTCGGAAGCGGCGGTGACTACGTCGGCTCCGGTGTCAGGTCACCATCTCGAAGGAATCCCTATGAATATTCTGCCCTCCAACCTGCGCTTCGGCGCGGGCCAGTCCGTCAAGCGTCTTGAGGATCAGCGGCTTCTCACTGGGCAAGGGCATTTCATCGACGACAAGGCGCAGGACGGCGCGCTGTGGCTTTACGTGCTGCGCTCTCCGCACGCCCACGCCAAGATCACGGCTGTCGACACCAGCGCCGCGTTGGCCATGCCGGGCGTCGCAGCAGTCTACACAGGGGCGGATCTGGTTGCGGACGATATCGGCACGATCCCAACCCTGCCGATCTTCAAGCGGCCCGACGGTTCGCCAATGGCTGCGCCGCCGCGGCGTTTGCTGGCCCATGATGTTGTCCGCTTTGCCGGCGAGCCGGTCGCGGTCGTACTCGCCCCATCGCGGGCCGATGCGCAGACGGCAGCCGAGGCCATCATCATTGACTACGAGGTTCTGCCCGCGGCTGTTAGTCCAACCGATGCTCTGGCGTCCGGTGCGCCTGTGGTCTGGCCGGATGCGCCGGACAATATCGCCGCCGCCATGAGTTATGGCGATGCGGCCGCAACGGAAGCGGCTTTCGCGAAGGCCAGGCACGTGGTCTCGCTCGACATTACCAGCCAGCGGCTGGTGCCGTCCGCGATGGAGCCGCGCAGCACCATGGCGGAGGTCGACAAGAAAACCGGCCGCCTTACACTGCATGTCCAGAGCCAGACGCCGACCGCGACGCGCGACATTCTTACGGATGTTGTGCTCAAACGCCCGAAAGACAGCGTTCAGGTACTGGTCGGCGACATCGGCGGCGGCTTCGGTCACAAGGTCAATCTCTATCCCGAAGACGGCATCGTCGCTTACGCGGCTACGAAACTGAAGCGCACGGTGCGCTGGCGCGGCGATCGCATCGACGACTTCATTGGCGGTTCGCACGGCCGCGATCTCACATCGACCGGCGAATTCGCGCTCGACGAGAAAGGCCGCGTGCTGGCATTTCGCGTTCGCTCGCTTGGCGGCACCGGTGCGTATCTCACCGGTGCGGGCGTGATCATTCCGCTGGTGCTCGGGCCGTTCGTGGCGACCGGCGTCTATGATCTTCCGCTGATTCACTTCGACATCAAGGCTGTCCTGACCCACACCGCACCGACTGGGCCGTATCGCGGCGCAGGGCGACCGGAAGCGGTCTTTATCGTTGAGCGGCTGATGGATGCCGCCGCGCGGCAGATCGGTATGGATCCGCGCCAGATCCGCAAGGTCAATTACATCAAGCCGTCGCAACTGCCTTACAAGAATGCGGTCGGCGAAGTTTACGACAGCGGCGCTTTCGCGCACATGCTCGAACGCGCCTCAAAACTCGCGGATTGGGATGGATTCAACTCGCGCAAGAAAGCAGCGAAGAAGAAGGGCCTGCTCTATGGGCGCGGCCTCACCAGCTACATCGAATGGACCGGCGGCCGTGTACACAGCGAGAAGGTTACACTGTCGGCGACAGCCGAGGGCCGCGTCGTGCTGCAGTCGGGCACCCAGGCGATGGGGCAGGGCCTTCAGACCAGCTACTCGCAGATGGTGGCTGGTGCGCTCGACATTCCGCTCGACCGGATCGATGTGATTCAGGGCGACACCGACAAGGCGACGGGTGGCGGCAGCGTCGGTTCGCGTTCGTTGTTCGTGGGCGGTACTGCAACCGTTGTGTCGGTTGGCGATCTGATTCAGAAGGCGCGCGAGAAAGCCTCGCATGTACTCGAGGCCTCAGTCGGCGATATCGAATATGGCGACGGCGTTCTGACGGTGGTTGGCACTGACCGGCGTGTCAGCCTGTTCGATCTGGCCAAGGACGAGAAGGACTCGCGCCTCAGCGTCGAGAGCAAAGGCGAGGTGGATGGGCCGACCTGGCCGAACGGGACGCATATCTGCGAGGTCGAGATCGATCCGGAAACTGGTGTGACTCGCGTGGTGCGTTACACCACAGTGGATGACGTCGGCGTTGCGATCAATCCGATGCTAGTCACCGGCCAGGTGCACGGCGGAGTCGCACAGGGCATCGGACAGGCGCTCTATGAAGGCGTGGTGTACGATTCTTCGGGCCAGTTGCTGACCGCGAGCTATCAGGATTATTGCATCCCCCGCGCCAGCGACATGCCGCACATTGATGTCACGCTCGACGATTCCGCACCGTGCAAGACCAATCCGCTCGGCGCTAAAGGCTGCGGCGAATCCGGCGCGATCGGCGGCCCGCCTTGTATCGTCAACGGCGTGATGGATGCGCTCAGTGACCTTGGCATCACATCGCTGCAAACGCCGCTGACGCCGGTGAAAATCTGGGATGCGATCCGCGCCGCGAAGAGCGACAGGGCGGCGTAATCACGTTCAGCGCGGCCCTTCGCCGGATGCGCGCAGGGCCGTCAGGCCCTCGCGATAGGTGGGATAGGCCAGCGTGACGCCGAGTTCGTTGCGGAGCAGGTCGTTCCGCACGCGTTTGCTCTCGGCATAGAACGAGCGGCCCATCTCGGTGAGACCTGCGTCGTCAAGGCTGATTTCAGGCGGCGGTGCAACACCGCAGAGCGAGGCGGCGAAAGTCACCACGTCCTGCGGCGGTGCGGGCTCGTTGTCGGTGACATTGTAGATCGCACCCGAACGAGGCCGATCGAGCGACGCGTCCACCGTGCGTGCGATGTCTTCAACATGGATGCGGTTGAACACCTGGCCTGGTTTGACGATGCGGCGGGCCGTTCCGCGTGCCAGCTGCACGAGCTGGCTCTGACCGGGACCGTAGATGCCCGCGAGCCGAAAAATGTGAACGGCGATGTTGTTCGCGGCACCGAAGGTAAGCCACGCCTGTTCGGCATCAGCGCGTTCGCGCGAACGAGCATTGGTCGGCGCCGCCGGTGTTCGTTCATCGACCCACGCGCCGCCGTGATCGCCATAAACGCCGATAGTCGAGAGATAGCCGATCCATCGCAGCTTCGGCGCGGCCGCAATCTGGTGGGCGTAAGCCGCAAGCACTGGATCGCCGCCGGTCCCGGGCGGCACCGAGATCAGCAAGGCATCGCTTTCGGCAATGTCGGTGTCGATAGCGCTGTCGCACCCATCCGGCCCGAACACGTGCACCGACAAGCCTGCAGCGGCCAAGGCCTGCGCCTTGTGTCGCGTCCGTACGGTTCCAGTGACGCGGTCGCCACGGGCCGTGCGGCGCTCAGCAATGGTTCTGCCGCTGAAGCCGAGACCGAAAATAAACAGATTCACGGAAAACTCTGTTCAAGAGGGACGATGCCACGTACCTATCGGCTCGCATGCAGGTTTACAACACAATGGAGCGCCGGATTGAGCGATTACGATCCGCTTCGTGAGCATCTCTCACACCAGACCAAGGTTGAATTCGTCCTGAGCTTTGAGGAGATAGAGGACATTCTCGGCTTTGCGCTGCCGCGCGCGTCGCAACGGGCATCGTGGTGGGAGAAGGAGCGCAATCCCGAGAACGCGCGGCCGCAGCGCGATGCCATACGCGACGGCGGTTACGAGGCCACGCGCCTCGCCGATGGAAAAGGTGTCCGGTTTCGAAGACTTTCCGCGGGCCGATACCGTCCGCGGTAGTTCTATGAGTCCTGAAATCCGGCTTTCCGCCTGAGCGCACGATGGTCATCGCCGGTGAGCAGGTCGATGAAAGCCTGCCCGATCGCAGCATGCTCTGTCGTTGCCGTCAGCGCTGCCGCGTACATCGTTGTCAGTTCGTAACCGTGCGGCAGTGGTCCGATCAACGTCAGTCCCGGCGTATTGAGAATTTCCGTCGTCTGCGTGCAGCCGATAGGGCGGCTGGCTTTCGACGCCGCGAGATGTCGCATCGCGGTTGCGCCATTGGGGAACTCACACAGCCGCGCCGCAATTTGGTCTGCGAGTCCCAGACCTTTGAGTATTTTCGCGACATGTACTCCCGCAGTCGAGGATTTGGTGTCGGGCACGAAGATGGCGTCTGACGCAAGCAATGCCTCACGCAAGGCCTCGGCACTGTCGATTTCGAAATGAGGGTCATCGCTGCGCACCGCAACCGCGGTTTCAACAAGCCCCACGTTCCGTATCGTGGTAGGATAGATAAGGTTTTGCCCGGCCAGCGCTTTGAGCACCGCCGTTGTGAGCACCACGGCATCGGCGGGTATGCCCGCACGCAGTCTGTCGGCCATGATGCCGACCGCACCGAATTCGCCTTCGATTGCCCATCCGGTGATTGTCTTGAATTCGGGCGTGAGCGCATCGGCGAGTCCTTGCGCAGCGCCGCCACTGAGAATTTTCAGGGTGTTCATGATTCTTATTGCACCTTGCCGTCGATCGCTTTGACGACGGCGGCCCACTTTAGAATGTCATCGCGCAGGAATGCACCGAATTGCGCCGGGGTCATTGACATCGGCGCGGCGCCCTGGCTGGCCCAGAGCGCGACAATCTCCGGCCGCTTCACGGCGTCGTTGATTTCGGTATTCAGCGTTGCGATCATCGCGGCGGGCGTGCCCGCTGGGGCCATCAGGCCAAGCCAGATGGTTGCTTCGTAGCCAGGAACGCCAGCTTCCGCCACGGTCGGAACATCGGGGAGGACGCTTGAGCGGGCCTTCCCAGTAGTTGCGAGGGCGCGCACCTGTCCCGCGGCAATGTTTGGCATCATGGTCGTCATGGCGTCGATCATCATCTCGATTTGTCCGCCGATGATATTGTTGCGGGCTTCGCTGCTTCCCCGATGCGGGACATGGACGATGTTGGTGCTCGTCATCGACTTGAAAAGCTCGCCAGCCATGTGATACGGCGTGCCCTGTCTGGAGGACGCGTAGTTGAGCTTCCCCGGCTGTGCGCGGGCCAATGCGATGAATTCCGCAAGGGTCTTTGCCGGAACCGAGGGATGCACGACGATGACGAGATCGGATGTGTTGACCGGCGCAATGGCGGTGAAGTCGCGCATCAGGTCGTAGTTTCGATTGGGCAGCAGCGACTCGTTTGCCGTCTGCGCGTTCGACATCATCAGCAGCGTGTAGCCGTCAGGAGCGGCTTTCGCCGCTTCGGCCGTGCCGATGACGGCGCCAGCTCCCGGCCGGTTCTCCACCACGAAGGGTTGTCCGAAGCGTTCCTGAAGAACCCTTCCGATCAGCCGCGCGGTGACATCCGCCGGGCCGCCCGCCCCGAATGGCACGATGATCCTGACAAGATGGGACGGAAAGGTCTGCGCCAGCGCCTGCGTCGCCACGAAAAGCACTCCAATGGCGATGGCAAATCCCGAGCATTTCATGAAATGGGCCTTATGCGCGGCGGCTAATCCGCCGCGCATTAAAGGCTCAAACCGAAGCAGTTGCCAACGGCCTACACCCGGAAGTCGTTGGTGCGCTGCAATATGAACTTGCGAAAACCGCTTTGCTTCAATGCGAAAGTTCAATGCCCCGCCCAAGCGTGATCCCGCTATAAAGGCGTCTCAAGCAAGAATAACTGGGAGCGCAATATGACATCGAAGTTTCTGGCCGCAACGGTCGCGGCGTTCAGCCTGACCGCAGCACTGCCGGTCTCCGCTCAGCAAGGCGTCAAGATTGGAATTCTCAACGATCAGTCCGGCGTCTATGCCGACTACGGCGGCAAGTGGTCTTTCGAAGCGGCCAAGATGGCTGTCGAGGATTTTGGCGGCTCGGTTCTCGGCCAGAAGATCGAAGTAATCTCCGCCGATCACCAGAACAAGCCTGACCTCGGCGTCAGCATCGCGCGCCGCTGGTACGAGGTTGAGAATGTCGACATGATCACCGAGCTGACCACGTCATCGGTCGCGCTCGCGGTTCACGATCTCTCCAAGCAGATGAAGAAGATCGACATTGTGGTTGGCGCTGCCACGTCGCGCCTGAGCGGCGATGCGTGTCAGCCTTACGGTTTCCACTGGGCCTATGACACCCGTGCGCTTGCGTACGGCACTGGCGGAGCTCTGGTGAAGGCCGGTGGCGATTCCTGGTTCTTCATGACGGCTGACTATGCGTTCGGCCATGCACTTGAAAAGGATACCGGCGACTTCGTTACGCAACAGGGTGGCAAGGTGTTGGGTGCGGTTCGCATTCCGCTGAACACCGCGGATTTCTCCTCGTTCCTGCTGCAGGCCCAAAGTTCGAAGGCGAAGATCATCGGTCTCGCCAACGCAGGCCTCGACACCACGAACTCGATCAAGCAGGCGGCGGAATTCGGCATCGTCAAGGGCGGCCAGAAACTCGCCGGCCTCCTTCTGACGGCGGCCGAGGTTCATGGCCTCGGCCTTGAGGCTGCACAGGGCCTCGTGCTGACCGAAGGTTATTACTGGGACGTCAATGACCGGTCGCGCAATCTCGGTGAGCGCTTCTTCAAGCGCACCGGCCGGATGCCGAACATGATTCAGGCTGGCACTTATTCGGCGACCTTGTCGTATCTGAAGGCCGTCAAGGCCGCTGGGACCAAGGATACCGAAGCGGTGGCCAAGAAGCTGAAGGAGCTGCCGGTCGATGACGACTTCGCGCAGGGCGGCAAGGTTCTCGAAAACGGCCGTATGGTTCACGACCTCTATCTGTTCGAGGTCAAGAAGCCGTCCGAGTCGAAGAAGCCCTGGGACTATTACAAGCAGCTTGCAGTGGTGCCGGGCGACAAGGCTTTCCCGACCGCCAAGGAAAGCGGCTGTCCGCTGACCAAGTAACACTGAACCTCGGCATCCGGTCCGGCGTCTTGCCGGGCCGGATATCGCGGTGACCTCTCAACTGATAGTATTTGAAGCCGCTATTTCTTAAACATTTTTGCGCCGCCGCCTTCTTGAAGGTCTCGGGCCGCGCTAAAGATAGACAATGATCCGCATTCTCGCGCCGTGTCTGCTTCTGCTGCTTGGTCTGCCCGCGGCCGCGCAAGCGCCGTCGGAGCAGAAGCCTGCGGCTGAGCAAGGGACTTCAGCCGAGCAAAAGGCCTCGATCGAGCCCAAGCCAGCTGCGGTTCTGTGCGTTTACAACAGCAAGAATTACAGCGAAGGCGCGACCGTTTGCGTGCAGAAGGCTATGATGCAGACATGTATGTTGGATGGAATCCGGGCCATCTGGGTCGCGGTCACGGACGAAAAACTCAGCAGTCGCTGTACAGCGCCCGCGCCGCGCCTCTCAAAGTATCAGCGGGCGGCGATCTGGAATCGCCGGAGCATCGCTAGGGAAATCGCGCCTGCGATAGACAGCGCGCCGTTCTGTTATTACACGAACGGCAAACGGTTCTGCGAATAACGCCGTCGGTTCTCCACGGCAGCGGCAATCAGCAAGGCCGCACTAGCTCAGCCCATCAGTTGGTTTTGTAAATCGCATTGGCCCAGGTGCCGCCGCATGTTTCGTCGCGGTTGCCGGTGCACTTGGCGTTGCAGTTGTCAGCTGGGCCGAATTTGCCGAACTTGTTGCCGCAGAAACAGTGCCCACCATATTGCGTGCCGGCATGACTGAAGCCCTTGTCGCGGCATGTTGAGACGCACAGTTGTGTGGTCATTTTGCTGTCGTAGAAGGTGTGGCCGTCAAGGTCGCGCTTGCTGTCGTCCTTGAAGCATCCGAGATAGCCGTTCGCCGCCGAGGTCGTCGCGGCGCTGGTCGCCGGGGTCACCGCAGCGGTGGCGGAGGAAGTTTCGGGTGCGGTGGCCTTCGACGCGGGATGCAGCGAGCGCTCGTCAGATTTCGCCGTCGCGACTTTCGTGTCCTGCGCTTTCAGGTCCTGCAAACGCGCGCGGGCGAGGTCGCCATAGATGCTGTCGCCGAAGCGGCGCACGAAGGCATCGAGTACGGTCGGGCTTGTCGTTGCGGAAACCGCGCGCCATGCTTCCGCGATCTCGTTAGCCGATGGCGACGGTGCAGGTGAGACCGCCGGAGCCCGTGCCGTTACCGACGAGCCCGGATCGGCCGATGCGACCTGCGCCGCGGCCGGCTTGGTCTCGGTTTTTGTATCGGCCTTGGCCGCTACCGGCGTGTCGACGATCGCAACCGTGTTGCCGCCAAGCGAGCCATAGACATAGGGCTCCTGCTTGCGGGCGGTGGCGGACAGCACCGAATCCCGCACCCGGCCGAACGCAATGCGCAGATCGACGCCCGGTGTCGCGATGTGCTCAAGCAGGGCGGTGGTGAAGGGACTATTGCTGTTGTCGCCGTCAAGCGCGACCGACCCCGCCTTTGCGGCGAATGCAATCAGCGTGTCCGAGACCGTCGGCTCGATCTTGGCGAGGCCCCGACCGACCGACCGCGACGCCACGGTGCGCTTCATGGTCTTGGCGAAGGGATTATCACGGCAGGCATCCAGCATGACCAGCCGCAGGCGCTTGGCGGGTTCGATCGCCTTCAGCAATCGATCAAGCGAGAGTGCCTCGTCCTCGATATCGAAATCGCGCGCCAGCTTCGCATCCGCCGGCACCAGATAATTGGTGCCGTCGACCTCGATGCCATGGCCGGCGAAAAACACCACGGCGACATCGGCGTCCTGCGCCTTGTCCGAGAAGTCGCCGACCGCACGGCGCAGATCAGCGATGCCGACGTCGCGTTTTGTTTCAACGACATCGAAACCAGCTTTCCGGAACAGCGCCGCCATTGCATCCGCATCGTTCGATGGGTTCGGCAGCTTGGCGACATGCTGATATGCGGAGATGCCGAGCACCAGCGCGACGCGCTTGTCAGCCCGCGCGGCAGTCGCGGCGAATTGCGTTGTGGTCAGCATCGCAAAAAAGATCAGCAAGGAACGCAGCAGGGCGTGCACGATATGCCTCCGAGACTTTCAGCCCGCTATCTACCACATGCGTCGATGTGCGGAAAAGAGCCGGAGTATGGCAAAAAATCGCTGTTTTGCTTGAACTTTCCGGGCCGTGGCGTAGACATCGCGCGCAGGAGCGTGAAGGCAACAGATCCAGGAGACAGCCGTCCCATGTCCGTTCGCATCGTCGGTGTCCGTGAGATCACCAAGCCGATTTCGTCCCCGATCCGCAACGCCTATATCGATTTCACCAAGATGACGACGAGCCTCGTCGCCGTCGTTACCGATGCGGTTCGCGACGGCAAACGCGTCGTTGGTTATGGGTTTAATTCCAACGGCCGCTACGGGCAGGGCGGATTGATCCGCGAGCGCTTCGTGCCGCGGCTGCTGGAAGCTGATCCGAAGTCGTTGCTGGATTCGGCAGGCACCAACATCGACCCGGACAAGGCGTGGGCAACGCTGATGTCAAATGAAAAGCCCGGCGGCCACGGCGAGCGCTCGGTTGCCGTTGGCACCATCGATATGGCGATCTGGGACGCGGTAGCGAAGATCGCAGGCAAGCCGCTGTTTCGGCTGCTGGCAGAGCGCCACAAGCGCGAAGCCAATCCGCGCGTGTTCGTGTATGCGGCGGGTGGTTATTATTATCCCGGCAAGGATCTGTCGGCATTGCGCAGTGAGATGCGCGGCTATCTCGATCGCGGGTACAATGTCGTCAAGATGAAGATAGGTGGTGCGTCCATTGCGCAAGACCAGGAGCGCATCGAGGCGGCGCTGAAGGAAATCGGCAACCAGGCGCAGCTTGCGGTGGACGCCAATGGACGTTTCGATCTGGAAACCGGGATCGCCTATGCCAAGATGCTGCGGGAGTATCCGTTGTTCTGGTACGAGTCCCATGATTGACGTCGGCGCCGGCCGGCGAAAGGCTGGGCAAGTCGTAATCATGGGGAGCGAGTACAGATGAAAGTGATGTCTCAGCAAGCAGCGGAAACCCGGATGGATGTAGCCAAGGCAATTTACGTCTCGGTGGAGCTGAGCCAGTCAACTTGGCTGGTGACTTCATTCGTGCCGGCCATCGATACCAAAATGGCGCGGAAGGGTCTCCCAGCCGGCCAGATCGGACGGCTGCTCAGCTTGCTTACCGAGCTCCGCGCCAGGGCGCACCGTAAGACCGATTCTTGGCTCCCCGTGATCGTTATCCAGGAGGCAGGCCTTGATGGGTTCTGGGTCCATCGCGTCTTGGCCGACGAAGGTGTTGAGAGCCATGTGGTGGATGCGACATCGATAGCGGTGCCCAGAAAAGCGCGCCGAGCTAAAACCGATCGTATCGACGGAGAAACACTCGTCCGCGCACTTATGTCGTTCAAACGGGGTGAGCCACGAGCATGTGCGATGGTTCGGATTCCATCCCATGACGAGGAAGACCGGCGTCGGCTCGTCCGGGAAAGGAAAGCCCTGGTTGTCGAGCGACTGACGCACGTCAACCGAATTGAGGGACTTCTGTTCGCACAAGGAATTTCGGGCTACCGACCTCTGAATCGCGATCGACGATCTCGCCTCGAAGAGCTTCGCACTGGCGATGGTCGGCCGCTCGCACCTTTCTTGAAAGCCCAGATATCGCGAGAACTTGACCGTCTTGAATTGGTGATCGAGCAGATCAAAGTGATCGAGGCGGAGCGCGATAAGCTTCTGGCGTCCGAACGGAAAGAGGCAAATAGCGCCATTTCCATGCTCGAGAACCTGCGTTGTATCGGACCTGAGTTCGCATCTCTGCTTTGGACGGAAGGCTTTTACAGGCACTTTGACAATCGCCGACAAATCGCGGCTTACGCGGGATTAGCACCAACACCGTGGCAGAGCGGATCCGTTGATCGTGATCAAGGAGTGTCGAAAGCCGGCAACCCGCGGTTACGCACCACGATGATACAGCTGGCCTGGCTCTGGCTGCGCCATCAGCCTGATTCTGCGCTAACCCGCTGGTTCCGGCAGCGAGCAGCATCGAGTGGTTCTGCCCAGCGCAAGAAAATCGTTGTCGCACTCGCCCGCAAACTACTCGTTGCTTTGTGGAAATATGTGACGGTTGGCGTCGTGATTGACGGGGCGAAGCTGAAGAATGCGTAGAAACTGCTCCACATCGTCATCTACTGAAGCCTGATCAGCTTCAGCAGATCCAGGCGGGCGAACCGGAAGTCTTCTTTGGCTTAAACAGCCGAGTATGAGGATGGTCGCGCCTTCCTGAGCCCAGCCCATCGAATGCGGGAATGTGGTGCCGCTGCTTGGCGCAGCGACCGGATATAAGGTTGTCCCGGCTGTTTTCCGGCCGAGGAAAGACATGGGTTCACCTGGATACTGGAGGCCAAACTAATGGAGCAGAACAATGGAGAGCCGATGGCTTGACCAATCATCATATAAGGAAGTCGGCGATCCGCTCGACTTCCAGTTGCAGGCAGCGCTCGCGGAATACTATCCGGGTCCGATGGCCACCGGCGAAAACCTGTTCAGCCATCAGGATGCGCGGAATCTCATTCGCTACGGCGGCATGCGGCCGGACCGTGACTGGCTGCAGTTCGACTGTGCATTGTCGTATGGTCTCTGCGAGTATCTCCGAACACTCGACGTTCTGAAGACACACGGTTGGTCGCCGTCGCGCTGCATCCCGCACGGCGGGCACCAGATGTCGCTGAACATCGCGGCAGGCTTGGGTCTTGGCGGCAATGAAAGCTATCCGGATCTGTTCCAGCCGTATGGCGGCTTTCCAGATGGCGTGCGCGTCGAGAACGGCCACATCACCATGCCGGACTTGCCGGGAATCGGCTTCGAGGGCAAATCCGATCTTTACAGGGAAATGAAGGCGCTGGCGGACTGACCACTGATTTTCATATCGATAGATCAGATTTCAGCATGCAGAACTACTCGTTTGCCAAAACCATTGTTACGCCTAGATTTGAGGACGTCGCTGGTTCTTTCGTTGTGAATTGAGTCGTCTGAGAGTGGTCTGTCCGCATTTTTGCGGTCAGCCATTCTTCCTCAAACTGGCCGTCTGCTTGCAGGCGGCCTCTTTTCCACCTGGTTCGCGCGCTGTCACGAATTGACGTGAATGAAGTCCCGCAGCGGATAGATTTCGGTGTTCCACTTCCGGCCGCTGAAGACACCGTAATGGCCGACGCCGGCCTGCATGTGGTGCACCTTGCGGTAGGCGCGAACGCCGGTGCAGAGGTCGCTGGCGAGCTATGAAGAGCGGGTGATCGCCCTTCCTGAAGTGCAGGAGTGGATCAAAGCTGCACGGCAGGAGCCGGCGGAAAGAGCTCGAGGTGAATATTAGGCAATGGCCTCGCGCAACTGTCTTTCCGCTGGGCCATCGTTGGCGGGCGCATGCATGAAACGACACTGCTCGGGGGCGCATCTCGCGCGCCTTGCACGAGATGCACGGCGATGTCCGCACATTCCCGTCGTTTTAGAATCCCTGCCATCTGGTGAAGGCCAACATGCAGCCGTCGGAGGGCATCGGCTGGTATAGGCACGATTGCGACTTCCAGATCATCGTCATGACCAAGGGGTGAGCAAAGTTCATATACGAGGAGCCGACGCTGGTGAAGGCCGGCGACGTGGTGCATCAGCGGTCCGGCATCGTGCACTTGTTCGATTACTCGCCGGACATGGAATATCTGGAGATCGTCAGTCCGGCGGATTTCAAGACGGTGGACATGCCTGCGCCGACCGACAAGGTGCCGCCGACGACGCCCTAGACGTGATTGCTCTGACAAAACGGCACGCACTGCTGTCATTGCGAGGAGCATGGCGACGAAGCATTCAGTTCTTCGCCTATCACTCTGGATTGCTTCGCTTTGCTCGCAGTGACGAGCAGCCGCTTTGCTATGCCACCGTTTTGTGTTTTCCTTTCGGCTAAACCTATGGGAAACACAGATGCCGATACGTGCACGCGTTAACAAATTCATTGCAGTGGTTGAGAGCGGCGGTCACGCTGGCGCTATCGAACGATACTACACCGAAGATGCCAGCATGCAGGAGAACACCGCGCCGCCACGCGTTGGCCGCGACGGCTGGTGGCGCATGAGCGCGGCATTCTAGCGCAAATGAAAGAGGTCCATTCCAAGGCGCTGGGCGACAAGATTATCGTGAGCGGTTCTTCTACAACGCGGCGAAGACGTAACGCCTTCGCGCCTCTCAAGACCTGCCGTCATGCGGGCGATGACAATGTCTCGCTTGACGCCGCGATCCGCATCCTGACAGATGGCGGAACTGCCGCTGGAATCGGCAGAGAAGAAGAGCGAAAGCTCCTTTGGGGAAACGCCGGAATATGAATTCGCCTGACACCGGCCCCGTCGTGGATGAGAAAATCATCGACGAGACATCGATCCGCTATGAAGGCTGGCCGATCGTCGGGGTCTGCTTTCTGGTTGCGACGTTTGCCTGGGGCGCTGGCTTTTACGGTCAGGGTGTCTATCTTGCCGAGCTGCAGCGTCTTCACGGCTGGCCGGCCTCGCTGATCTCGACTGCCACCACTGGTTACTATCTGTTCAGCGCGGCTCTGGTGGTGTTTGTCAGCGAAGCGATCCGCACGCTGGGGCCACGCCGCCTTCTCATCGGCGGCATTCTCGCTGTTGCCGCAGGCACCGCCTTGGTTGGCCAAGTGACGTCTCCGTGGCATTTGTACGTCGCCTATGCGCTGATCGCCTTTGGCTGGGCGGGCACCAGCCTTGCCGCGATCAACAACACGCTGGGGCTGTGGTTCAACAAGCGGCGTGGCATGGCGATTAGTCTTGCCTTGAACGGCGCAAGCTGCGGCGGTGTGCTCGGCGTACCGCTTTTAGTTGCCGCCATTGGCAAATTTGGCTTTCCAGCGACATCGATCGGCGCGGCGCTGGTCATCGTCCTGCTGGCAATACCGGCGATTCTGATCTGGGTTGGCCAGCCACCGAAGCGTTTACTACCGCCGGTCGATGCGTTCGCTGTCACGCCCGCGCCTGCCGTCCAATCAATTGCACAGATGCGCCGCGGAGCGTTCGGCAGCCTTTCGTTCTGGACGATCACCGTGCCGTTCGCGATGCTTATGATCGCGCAGGTGGGCTTCATCGTGCACCAGATTTCGTTTCTTGATCCGATCATGGGCCGCGAGCGCGCCGGCATCGCAGTGGCGCTGATGACCGCGATGGCGGTGGTGGGACGCGTGCTGTTCGGTTTCGTCGTTGATCGGATGGATCAGCGTAAGGCGGCGGCGTTATCGGCGATCAGTCAGGCAGCTGCGCTAATCGTCATGATCAACACCCGAAACGAGGTCACATTGTTCACTGCCAGCGCGGTGTTCGGTTTTTCGGTCGGAAACATGATCACGCTGCCGACGCTGATCGTGCAACGGGAGTTCAGCGCGGCGGCGTTCGGCGTGCTGGTTAGCCTCGTGACGGCGATCTGTCAGTTCACCTACGCGTTCGGGCCGGGGATCGTCGGCTTGCTGCGTGATATCTTCGGCAGCTACGCCGTGCCGTTCTATGCGTGCGCCGCACTCCAGATGATTGCAGCCGCCATTGTGCTGGTGCGGGGAAAAGCTCTGCGGGCCAACTGATCAGGTCTTGCGCTCTCGCAGCAGCGCATCTACATCGAGCCTGCGTGTAAACATCGCCAGCGTTCCATCGGCGGCACGAGGCCATTCTGCCTCGGGCCGATCCCAATAGAGTTCGACGCCGTTTTCGTCAGGGTCGTGCAAGTAAAGCGCTTCGCTGACACCATGGTCGCTTGCGCCGTCGAGTTGTATTCCAGCCTCAAGCACCCGATGCAATGCATCGGCCAGCGCAGCCCGTGTCGGATAGAGGATCGCAGTGTGAAACAGGCCGGTGGCGCCTTCCGGCGGAGGCTTGCCGCCCTTGCTCTGCCAGGTATTCAGGCCGATGTGATGATGATAGCCGCCCGCTGAAATAAAGGCCGCTTGATCACCGTAGCGCTGCATCAACTCGAATCCGAGCACGCCTTGATAGAAGCCGAGCGCGCGGTCAAGGTCAGCCACCTTGAGATGGACGTGGCCGATCCGCGTTCCCGCGATCACAGGCCTAAATGCGTCTGTGGCTGCCATGCTAGCTTCTCCGGGATGCGAGGTCTTGCGATGCAGGCGATGCATCGGTCTCACGGATGTATGAGCGGGTCCATCACGGCACAAGGTCGGACGTTTCGCCCTCGGGCAATTCGACTTCGAAGGTGTTGAGTGTCATCGACACCAATGCGTAGTAGCCGAGCAGGCCAACCAGTTCGACCACGCCGGTTTCGCCCAGCATCTCGACGGCCTTGTCGTAAAGCAGCTTCGGGACCTTGCAATTTTCGTGCAGCGACTCGCTGAACTCGTAGACTAGTTGCGCTTTCCGGTCGTTGAAATCAGGAACGTGGCGATGATTGATGGCGGCGATGATATTCGGGTCGAGCCCTGCCGCGAGCGCCATCTTCTTGTGTGCATACCATTCGTACTGCGCGTTCCAGTGCCGTGCGGTGACAAGGATGGCAAGTTCCGACAGGCGCGGCCCGAGCGTGGTATCGTAACGCAGGAACGCGCCGAGCCGGCTGGCGTGCCGCGCGACTTCAGGCGCATAAATCCATGCTCGCAACGGCGGTGTGACAGTGCCGCGTTTGCTTGAAACCGATTCCTCAAAGATGCTCTTCTGATCGGCGGTCATTTCGCTAGGCGAAAGCGTTTTCAGGCGCATGGCGGTTCCTCTGTTTTAAACGCGGTGGCTGTGCCGGGAATACTGCCAAGGTTGCCGCGCATGGCTACCATATCGCACCCGATGAGGCTTTCGCGTCAGCGAGATATTGAAATCCGCCAAGCGGACAGTACAGTCCGGCCCAGAAACTGATCAAAGCCGCGCATCGCGTCGCGGTCCATCAGCCCGAGGGACGATCGAATGGCCGATATGGAAAAATTCCGCAGCGAAACGCGCGCCTGGCTGGCGGCGAATTGTCCGCCCGAAATGCGCAAGCCGGTGGCGAACGAGACCGATGTGTTCTGGGGCGGCCGCAACACCACGTTCTCGTCAGAGCCGCAGCGCCTCTGGTTCGAGCGCATGCGCAACAAAGGCTGGACCGTTCCCGAGTGGCCGAAGGAATATGGCGGCGGCGGCCTTGATGCAGAGGAAACAAAAATCCTGCGTCAGGAAATGGCTGCGATCTCCGCGCGGCTTCCGCTGTCGAGCTTCGGCATCTGGATGTTGGGGCCGGCACTGCTGAAGTACGGCACCGAGGCGCAGAAGCGTGAGCATCTGCCGAAGATCGCTGCCGGACTGATCCGCTGGTGTCAGGGCTATTCGGAGCCGAACGCAGGTTCGGATCTGGCCTCGCTGCAAACGCGTGCGGATATCGATGGCGACGATTACATCATCAACGGCCAGAAGATCTGGACCTCGATGGCGAATTTCGCCGACTGGATCTTTTGTCTGGTGCGAACCGACTTTAGCGCCAAGAAGCATGACGGCATCAGCTTCATTTTGTTCGATATGGCCTCGAAGGGCGTCTCCACCAAGCCGATCCTCCTGATCTCCGGCAAGTCGCCGTTTTGCGAAACCTTCTTTGACAACGTCCGCGTCCCGCGTTCGCATGTGGTCGGCACCGTCAATCGTGGTTGGGATGTCGCGAAGTATCTTCTGCAGCACGAGCGCTCGATGAT
Source organism: Afipia birgiae 34632 (assembly GCF_000308295.2). Lineage (GTDB taxonomy): Bacteria > Pseudomonadota > Alphaproteobacteria > Rhizobiales > Xanthobacteraceae > Afipia > Afipia birgiae. The sequence continues at coordinate 228,507 of NZ_HG326653.1, read as the reverse complement.
CAGCGGTCTGGGAGAGCGCGGTGGCGGGCGCCCGCTCGGCCAGATCGCGGCAAATTCCATCGGCGCGGACGAACGTGGCCGGCTGGACGATGCAGTGTTGCGCGGACAGATCGCAGCCTTCGATGTAGATGAAGCCGCGCTGGCCTGTGCTTCCGAGCGAGCGGTCGATCTGGCGAAGGCAGGACAGGGACATCCGGCTTATTCGTCGGCGCTGAAGTATTACGGCACCGAGCTGAACAAGCGCCGGTATGAGCTCCTGATGTCGGCCGGCGGCGTCGATGCGCTGGAATGGGAAAGCGCTCGCTCGCAGGAAGGAGCGTTGGCTCGCTCATGGCTGCGCACCAAGGCGAATTCGATCGAAGGCGGCACCAGCGAGGTGATGCTCGGCATTGTCGCCAAGCGCATCCTCGACCTGCCCGGCGCGTAAGCCATTCAGTCGCGCACCGCTCTCCTTAACCGATAACTCGTACCGGATACCCAAATGGCTCTCGTCCTTAACGAAGAACAGTCAATGCTGCGCGACAGCGCGCGTGGTCTCATCAGCGACAAGGCTCCGGTCGCGCATCTGCGCAAGCTGCGAGATGCGAAGGATGCTACCGGCTTTTCGCGGGATCTCTGGAAAACCTTCGCTGAGATGGGCTTCTCTGGCTTGCTGGTGCCGGAAGAGTTCGGAGGTAGCGGGCTTGGCTGCGTCGAGGCCGGCGTGGTGATGGAGGAAATCGGCCGCACACTGATGCCGTCACCGTTCCTGTTGACCGGCGTGGTGGCTGCGACCGCGTTGGCGCGTGGCGGCAATGCCGCGCAGAAATCAGAACATCTGACGAAGATTGCCAAAGGCGATCTGATCGCATCACTCGCGGTGGACGAAGGCGCCAAGCATCGCCCCCTGAAGACGGCGATGCAGGCTGTGCGTTCCGGCAACGGTTTCAAGCTCAAGGGCACGAAGGCGTTCGTCGTCGATGGTCACGCCTCGGATTTGCTGATCGTCGCGGCCCGCACCGCAGGTGAGAGCGGTGATCGCGAGGGGCTGACGCTGTTTCTGGTCAATCCCAAGAGTAGGAGCATCGAGATCGAGCGCACCGCGATGGTTGATGCGCACAACGCCGCGCGTATCGTGTTCAATGATGCCGAGGTAACGGCGGACGGCGTGCTCGGAGAGGTCGATCAGGGTGGAGCCTTGCTCGAGGGCATTCTCAATGTCGGCCGTGCGGCCGTGGCGTCCGAAATGGTCGGCGTCAGTGAAGAGGCCTTCATGCGCACGGTGACCTATCTGAAAGAACGCAAGCAGTTCGGCAAGCCGATCGGTGAGTTCCAGGCACTGCAGCACCGCGCCGCGCATCTTTACACCGAGATCGAGATTACCAAGGCGGCCGTGATGAAGGCTCTGCAGGCGCTGGACTCGGATGTCGACAAGGCAGGCGCTGCGGTGGCCGTTGCCAAGGCGAAAGCCGGATCGACGGCGACGCTGGCCGTGCAGGAGGCTGTGCAGATGCATGGCGGTGTCGGCATGACCGATGCGTTCGACATCGGATTCTTCATGAAGCGCGCGCGGGTATGTCAGGAATTGTTCGGTGATGCCGCATATCACGCTGACCAGCTGGCGCGGCTGAAGAATTACTGAGCGCTAGCCGGAGCTTTTGCCGAGGAAGCAAATGGCCGGGACAAGCCCGGCCATCACAATCCCGATTAAATAGATAACGCGTATTACCGGATCGGCGGTGCGTACTGGATGCCGCCGGCGTTCCAGAGCTGGTTGAGACCGCGTGGAATTGCCAGCTTGGAGCCGGTGCCGACGTTGCGTTCATAGACTTCGCCATAGTTGCCGACATGGCGGATGATGCGCGCCGCCCAGTCCCGGGTCAGGTCAATTTCCTCGCCATAGGCGCCTTCGGTGCCGACCAACCGCATGATATCCGGCTTCTTCGACTTCAGCGCTTCGTCGATATTCTTCGATGTCACGCCGAGTTCTTCCGCGTTGAGCATGGCGTAGATCGTCCATTTTACAATCAGTAGCCATTCGTCGTCGCGCTGTCGAACTACCGGTGCCAGCGGTTCCTTCGAAATCACATCCGGCAGGATGACATGTTCGCCGGGTTTGGTCAGCCGCAGCCGCAGCGCATAGAGTTGCGATACGTCGGTGGTCAGTACATCGCACTGGCCTGAATCATAGGCCTTGATGACATCTTCGAGCTTCGGGAGGTTCAATTCCTGATACTTGATGTTGTTGGCGCGGAAATAGTCTGCAAGATTCAGCTGCGTCGTGGTGCCAGCCTGAACGCAGACCTTGCTGCCGTCGAGTTCAAGGGCGGAATCGATATTGCGCGACTGACGCACCATAAAACCTTCGCCGTCGTAGTAGGCGACGGCTGCGAAGTTCAGGCCGTATTCGGTCTCGCGTGACATGCTCCAGGTGGAGTTGCGCGACAGGATATCGACCTTGCGGTTGCGCAGTTCCTTGAAGCGCTCGCTGGCATCGAGCGGAATGAATTTCACCTTGTTCGGGTCGTTGAAGATCGCGGCGGCAACAGCCCGGCAGATATCCACGTCGAAGCCGGACCAGTTGCCCTTGTCGTCGGGAATCGAGAAGCCCGGCAGGCCAGAATTGACACCGCAAAGGACAGCATCTCGTTTCACGGTGCGTTTCAGGGTTCGCGTGTCGTACCGCTCGTAGGCGATTGCCGCTGCCGCAACCGCGACAGCAATAGTGGCGCCGATGAGGAGACCAGTGCCGAAGGTGCGCGAAAAAATGGCCATGAATGAATCTCGCTTCTGAAGTATGCGTACGGAAAACGAAAGATCTGTGCCGGAAAACTAGATTTCGGGCCGCTGGCGGATGATGACCTTGGTGCCGACGGGGACGCGATCGAAGAGATCGGTCACGTCGGCATTGACCAGACGGAAGCACCCGGACGACACGGCGCTGCCGATGGTCTGCGGCTGGTTGGTGCCGTGAATGCGATAGACCGTGGCGCCGAGATACAGCGCCCGCGCGCCCATCGGATTGCCGGGGCCGCCCGCCATGAAGCGTGGCAGGTAGGGCTGGCGCGCGATCATTTCCGGCGGCGGTGTCCAGTCCGGCCATTCCTGCTTGCGGGAAATCTTCTGCAGCCCCTGCCATTGGAAGCCCTCGCGGCCGACACCGATGCCGTAACGCAGTGCGCGACCGTTGCCCTGCACGAGATAGAGAAAGCGCTCAGAGGTGCTGATGACGATGGTGCCGGGCGCTTCGGTCGTGCGGAAGAAAACCGCAGTGCGCTTGAATTCCGGTGCAATTTCCTCGTCCTCCGGAATGTATCCCGGCTGGTCACCGATGTTCATCTCGCGGCCCTGCGCGAATGCATGAGGTGCTGCGAACAACAGGCTGGCCGCGATCGCCGCCAAAGCGAGAGAGCGAATGATGTTCATGTCGAGAATCCCGCGTTTAGTCGTGCCCTCGCGCATCAAACCTTAGCCGTGCGCGGCTGGCAAGTGATACCCGCCCCAAGGCCACCATGTGTCGTAAATCCTTAAAATATATTCGAAATCGGTGATCATCCGGATCAGTGCGGGGCGATCCAGAGCCGCAGGATATAGGCGAAAACGGCAACGGTGCCGGTCCCGAGCAGCCACAAGGCGACGAACCACAACAGCTTTCGCGACAGCGGCCCGGGCGGTTCGGATGGCGAGGTCATGCTCACTCTAGTGGTAGCCGCTCGAGGGATCGACCTTGCCGCGGAACACCCAGTATGACCATGCAGTATAGGCGAGGATGAGAGGCACAAGAATTGCGACTCCAACCAGCATGAAGCTGAGGCTGTTGGCGGGGGCTGCGGCCTGCCAGATCGTGATGCTTTGCGGCACGATGTAGGGATATATGCTGACGCCGAGCCCCGCATAGGACAGCGCGAACAGCGACAGCGTCAACACGAACGGCCGATAGTCTTGCTTGTTGGCGAGACTCTTCAGCAGCAGCAGCGTGATAGCCGCCACAGCGATGGGAATCGGCGCGGTGAAGACGATATTCGGCCACTCGAACCAGCGTCGCCAGTAATCCGCCTGCAGAAACGGCGTTGCGAGACTAACGGCGCAAATGGCGATGAGCGTTGCGACCAGAAGCCACCAGCTCATGCGATAAGCGTGCTCGCGCAGTTCGCCCGTGGTCTTCATGATCAGCCAAGTTGCGCCGAGCAGACCATAGCCGGCGACGACCGCGCAGCCGGTCAGAATGCTGAACGGCGTCAGCCAGTCCCACCAGCCGCCTGCATAGTGCCGTCCCTCGACATGAACGCCTTGCAGGATCGCGCCGAGCGCGATGCCTTGCGACAGCGCCGCGACCAAGGATCCGCCTGCGAAGGCGATATCCCAGAGGTTGCGCTCCTTCTGGCTGCGCCAGCGGAATTCGAAGGCGACGCCGCGAAACACCAGTCCGATCAGCATGGCGATGATCGGCGTATAGATCGCCGGCATCAGGACTGCGAAGGCCAGTGGAAATGCCGCCATCAACCCGCCGCCGCCGAGCACCAGCCAGGTCTCGTTGCCGTCCCACACCGGGGCAACCGTATTCATGATGACGTTGCGGTCTTCCTTCTTCGGAAAGAAAGGAAACAGCATGCCGAGGCCGAGATCGAAACCGTCCATGACGATGTACATGAAGACGGCGAAGGCAATGATGAAGGCCCACAGCGTTGCGATGTCGAGAGGGATTCCAGCCATCGTGCTTACCCCTGTCCTGGTACGGCGTGAATGGCCTGCGCGGGCGTGATGCCCGCAGCGCGGGCCGGCGTGTCGGGGCCTTCTTCGCCATGATGCGGAGGCTCATACATCAGCTTCAGAATATAGAAAACGCCCATGCCGAACACGATGAAGTAGACGACGACGAAGGCGAGCAGGGACGAGGCGACCGCAGGCGCAGCCAGCGGCGACGCGGAATCGGCGGTGCGCAGCAGTCCATAAACTGTGAAGGGCTGCCGTCCGACTTCGGTGGTCACCCATCCGGCAAGAACGGCGACGAACCCGGCGGGGCCCATCACCAGCGCATAGCGATGCAGCCAATGCGCCTGATAAAGCGTGCCGCGCCAGCGCGCCCACAAGCTGAACAGGCCAACGCCGAGCATCAGGAATCCAATGCCGACCATGACGCGGAACGACCAGAACACGATCGCCACCGGCGGCCAGTTTTCGCGTGGCACGGTGTCGAGGCCCTTCAGCGGCGCATCAAGCGAGTGCTTGAGGATCAGTGATGATGCTTTCGGAATCTCGATCGAATATTTTACCGCACCCGCGGCCTGGTCAGGCAGGCCGAACAGAATGAGAGGCGCGCCATTCGGATGACTCTGGAAGTGGCCTTCCATCGCCATCACCTTCACAGGCTGATGCTCCAGCGTATTGAGGCCGTGCAGGTCGCCGGCGAAAATCTGGATCGGGGCAACGATAGCCGCCATCCACATCGCCATCGAGAACATCACCCGCGGGCCTTCCAGCCGGGAATCCTTGAGAAGGTGATAGGCGCCGACGGCGCCCACAACAAACGCGGTGGTGAGATACGCTGCCAGCACCATGTGTACGAGGCGATAAGGGAAGGACGGATTGAAGATAACCTTCCACCAGTCTGCGGCGACGAACTGCCCTGCCGGGTTCATTGCGAAGCCAGTGGGCGTCTGCATCCAGGAATTTGCCGAGAGAATCCAGAAGGCGGAGATCAGCGTGCCCACCGCGACCATCAACGTCGCGAAGAAATGCAGTTTGTGGCCGACACGCTTCAGCCCGAACAGCATGACGCCCAAAAAGCCGGCTTCGAGGAAAAAGGCCGTCAGCACCTCGTAAGCCATCAGCGGGCCTATGATCGGGCCGGCCTTGTCGGAGAACACCGCCCAGTTGGTGCCGAACTGATAGGCCATTACGATGCCGGACACGACGCCCATGCCGAAGGCAACTGCGAAAATTTTAAGCCAATAATTGAAAAGATTGATGAAGACCTCGCGGCCGGTCCACAGCCACAGAGCTTCGAGAACAGCCAGATAGCTTGCGAGGCCGATGGAGAAGGCCGGAAACACGATGTGGAAAGACACCGTGAATGCGAACTGCATGCGCGCCAGGGTGATGGCGTCAAAACCTTCGAACATCGCGGACCTCCGGTATGTCCAATCCGGCGACGTTATAGCACGCAAACTGCAGCGATGATATTCGCCGCGAGGCACAATGCTGCATAGCACGATCGCAATCGCGCCTGCGGCAAAAGGCCGTGATTCAAAGTGCAGCCCGTCTTCAGGCAGTGGAAAGATAAATCAGGCCGCAGGCTTTTCCGCAGCATCGCCGTTGGCGAGCAGGTGGATCAGGGCCCGCTTGATGGCGGCCTGCCGGGTTGGCGCGGTGATCTGCGCGCCGAGCAGGTCGGTCACATAGAACACGTCGCGGGCGCGTTCGCCGAAGGTCGCGACATGCGCGGACGCGATATTGAGATTGAGTTTCGAGATCGCGGTGGTGAGCTGAAACAACAAACCCGGACGATCGAGGCCGGAGACCTCGATCACGGTGTAACGATCCGACCACTGGTTGTTGATGCTGACTTCCGGCTCCACGACGAATGGCTTCAAGCGTGCTTTCGACGCGGTGCGCCGCGCCATCACGTCGGGCAGCCGCAGCTTGCCTTCCAGGACCTGTTCGATGGTGTCGCCGATGCGGGTCGCGCGGCGGCCTTCGTCATCGTCGCGGTCGTACTCGCGGGTGATCGCGATGGTGTCGAGCGCAATACCGTCGGTGGTGGTGTAGATCTGCGCATCGACGATGTTAGCACCTGCTGAAGCGCAGGCGCCCGCGATGATCGACAGTAGCCAGGGATGATCGGGCGCCATAATCGTCAGTTCGGTGACGCCGCGCCCCTCATCGAAGCCGACATTGACCGCGAGCTTATGACCGCCCGCTTCGCTGGCTTTGACGAAGCGCGCGTGGCGAATCTTGCGCGGCAGCTCGACCTTCAGCCAGTACGCGGGATAGTGCCGCGCGATGTAGGTCTCGAGTTCGCTCTCAGGCCATTCAGTGAAGTTTGCGCGGAATTCGGCTTGCGCGACCGCGATGCGCTGGGCGCGATTGACCTCGGAGAAGCCGCCGGTCAGAACCGGTTCAGTTTCGTAGTAAAGCGTACGGATCAGCTGCGCCTTCCAGCCGTTCCAGACCCCCGGGCCAACGCCGCGAATGTCCGCCGTGGTCAGAATGGTCAGCAGCTTCATCTGCTCGACCGACTGCACGACGGCAGCGAAATTCTCGATGGTCTTGCGGTCCGACAGGTCGCGCGACTGCGCCACCGTGGACATGGTGAGATGTTCCTCTATCAGCCAGGCGATCAGCTCGGTATCGGCCGCGTTGAATCCGAAGCGTGGGCAAAGCCGCCGCGCGACCTTGGCTCCCGCGATGGAGTGGTCCTCGGGGCGGCCCTTGGCGATGTCGTGCAACAGCACCGTCATATAGATGACGGCCCGATGCTCGGGATGGATTTTCCGCATCAGATCGCTAGCGACCACGAACTCGTCGTTCCCGCCGCGCTCGATATCCTGAAGGATGCCGATGCATCGCAGCAGATGCTCGTCGACCGTGTAGTGATGATACATGTTGAACTGCATCATCGACACGATCCGTCCGAACGCGCGGATGAAGCGACCGAGCACGCCGGCCTCGTTCATCCGTCGCAGCACCGTTTCGGCGTCGTTCGACGTCAGAATTTCCATGAACAGCTTGTTGGCTTCGGGGTTCTCGCGAAGCTTCGGCGTGATCAGGCCGAGCGAGCGCGTCGCCGCGCGCATGGCGTCGGGGTGAAATGCGAGATTGTTTTTCTGCGCGAGGCGGAAGATGCGGATCAGATTGACCGGATCGGTCTTGAACACGTCGGGCGCGGCAAGGTTGATGCGGTTGTTGTCGATGACAAAATCTTCGCCGCCGGGAACGCGACCACGTTTGCGGCCCGGGCGAAGCTTTGCCATCATCCGGCTCAGCACGGGCGCAGGCTTGGCTTCCTGGTCTTCAAGCTTGGAGCACAGGATCGCGGTGAGATCTCCGACCTCCTTTGCGATCAGAAAGTAGTGCTTCATGAAGCGTTCGACATCCTGCATGCCGGGATGTGAGGTGTAGCCGAGCCGCTGCGCGATCTCGCGCTGCATTTCGAACGACAGCCGTTCTTCGGGGCGGCCGGTGTAGAAGTGCATGTTGCAGCGGACAGACCACAGGAAATCCTCGCAGCGGCGGAACGTGCGATACTCCTGCGGGTCGAACACGCCGCGCTGTACGAGGTCTTCGCTGTTGCTGGCCCGGTAAACGTACTTGGCGATCCAGAACAGCGTATGCAGGTCGCGCAGTCCGCCCTTGCCGTCCTTCACGTTGGGTTCGACCAGATAGCGTGACTGGCCTGCGCGGCGGTGCCGCTCCTCGCGCTCCGCCAGCTTCGCGGTCACGAACTCAGCGGCGGTGCCCTGCACGACCTCCTTGTCGAAGCGCATGACGAGTTCGTCGTAGAGCGCCTGGTCGCCGGTCAGAAACCTGGTTTCCAGCACCGATGTGCGGATAGTCATATCGCCGCGCGCCTGGCGGATCGATTCATCGATCGAGCGGGTGGCGTGGCCGACTTTCAGCCCCATGTCCCACAGGCAATAGAGAATTGCCTCCGCCACCTGCTCGCCCCATGCGGTTTGCTTGTAGGGCAGGATGAACAGCAGATCGATGTCGGACTCGGGCGCCATCAAGCCGCGTCCGTAACCGCCGGTGGCGATCACGGCCATGCGTTCGGAGTCCGACGGGGTCGGTGAGTGATAGAGGTGCCGGGTCGCGGCATTGAACAGAATGCGAATGATCTCGTCCTGCACAAAGCAAAGCCGCTCGGCGCATCGCCGTCCGTGACGGTCCTTCAGCAATTGTGCCTGCGCGGCCTCGCGCGCCAGCGCCAACTCACCCTTGAGCAATTGTGTGATAGCGGCGCGAAGCAGGTCGTCTTTGCCGCCATGCTTTTGCGCAAGCGTGTCGATCTCGCCGGCGATACGCACGGTATCGAATTGCACTTCCGGATCTGGGAGGATCTTGGCCGTCACGCTGTCCATTCTATTCGGATAACGGACGGCAGCAGCGGTGTCATCAGCGGAATACGGCGGAAAGAGCCGTCCCTTCTGTTTTTCGCGCAATTTTTGAAAGCCGGTTCTCTCACGGGTCTTGTTCGGGTGGTTTTTTTCTCGTTGACGACATCAAATAAGTAATTGAAAAACATAGTGATTTTTAGCAATCGGGACGACAGGGGACGCCCGCCTGTTGCATCGAAATGCACCCGTCCTGACCGCAACTCCGTTCCGGTCATCCACATGGAGATGACGATGTTGAACCTATCACGACGCGCCCTCGCTGCCCTTGTCATGGGAACAGTGCTTGCCACCGGCGGTGCGTTTGCCGCCGATGCGCCGAAGCAGATCGCCATCGATTGGGCGACCTACAATCCAGTCTCCATCATCCTGAAAGAGAAGGGGCTGCTGGAAAAGGAATTCGAGAAGGACGGGATCAAGATCGTCTGGGTGCAGTCGGCAGGTTCCAACAAGGCGCTCGAGTTTCTCAACGCCGGCTCAATCGATTTCGGATCGACGGCAGGTTCGGCCGCACTGGTTGCGAAGATCAACGGCAACCCGATCAAGTCGGTCTATGTCTACTCGCGTCCCGAATGGACCGCGCTGGTGACGGCAAAGGAGTCCAAGATCGCGAAGGTCGCCGATCTGAAAGGCAAGCGTGTTGCCGTCACACGTGGCACCGACCCGCACATCTTCCTGGTCCGTGCATTGCTTGAGGCAGGCCTGACCGACAAGGACATCACCCCGGTTCTGCTGCAGCATGCAGACGGCAAGGCCGCGCTGATCCGCGGCGACGTCGATGCGTGGGCCGGGCTCGATCCGATGATGGCGCAGGCCGAGATCGAGGACGGTGCGAAACTGTTCTTCCGCAAGCCTGAAGCCAACACCTGGGGCATTCTCAATGTCCGTGAACAGTTTCTGAAGGACAATCCGAAAATCGTTCAGCGTGTGCTCGCGGTCTACGAGGAAGCGCGCAAGTACTCGCTGGCCAATTACGACGAGCTCAAGCGCGGCTTCATCGCTGTGACCAAGCTGCCGGAGACCGTGGTCGACAAGCAGCTCAAGGAGCGCACCGAACTCACGCACAACCGGATCGGCGCGCCGCAGCGCGAGTCGATCCTCGCTGCGGGTCTTGCACTTCAGCAAGCCGGCGTGATCCAGCCTGGTGTGGACGTGAAGGCCACGGTGGATGCGCTGATTGACGATCAGGTGCCATTGCCGACGAACTAACGATATGCCGCAGACGGCACGTTCAAAGGGCCGCATGCGCCAAGCTTGTTGGCCTTCGCTTTGAGCACCCTTGCAAATCGTTGCGATAAGCAGTTTCCGCTATGGCCATGACACTCGACACGCCTGCGCCAGAAGTCATCGGGGAAGAGCCCGGATCGCGGCCTGCCGAACGCCTGCGCCGTATCGCGCGTCCTGCTATTGGCTTGCTGTTGCCGCTCGGGCTTGCGCTGGCATGGGAACTGGCCGTGCGTTCCGGTTACTCCAATGGACGGCTGGTGCCCCCGCCGAGCCGCATCTGGCAGACGCTGGTGGAACTGGCCGCGAGTGGTGAACTGAGCCGGCACATTGTCGCAACGCTGAGCCGCGTCAGCGCGGGCTTTGGTCTCGGGGTTCTGGCCGGAACGCTCTTCGGCGCGATCTGCGGATACTGGACGCTTGCGCGGCGCTTGCTCGATCCGACCTTGCAGGCGTTGCGTGCGATCCCTTCGATCGCATGGGTGCCGTTGTTCATCCTGTGGCTGGGAATTTTCGAGACATCAAAGGTGGCGCTAATCGCCGTCGGCGTATTTTTCCCGATCTATCTCGGCGTCACCGGCGCGATCCTGAGCGTGGATCGGAAGATCGTTGAAGTCGGCCGCATCTTTCGCCTCAACGGATTTGCAATGATCCGGCGGATTCTTCTTCCCGCCGTATTGCCTGCCTATGTGATTTCACTGCGCTCGGGTTTGGGTCTGGGGTGGATGTTCGTTGTCGCCGCCGAATTCATGGGTGCATCCGAGGGGCTCGGCTATCTGCTGACCGACGGTCAGCAACTCGGCAAGCCCGCGCAGATCGTCGCCGCGATTATCGTCTTTGCGATTCTCGGCAAGGTCACCGACTGGCTGATCCAGTTGATTGCAGCGCCCTTCCTGCGCTGGCAGGATTCGTTTAGCGCGCATGCGGGGGGCATCTGATGCTCGTTTTCGATCATGTCGGCAAGACCTATCCGAATGGCGTCCATGCGCTGGAGAATTTCTCCGCGCGCGTCAAGCCCGGTGAGATCGTCGCCATCATCGGTGGTTCGGGCTGCGGTAAATCCACGCTATTGCGTGCGATCTCCGGGCTTGATCGAGCGACGACAGGCTCTGTCACGCTCGACACCATCTCGATCACTGCGCCCAACGAAAAGGTCGGTATCATCTTTCAGGAACCTCGATTGCTGCCCTGGCTCAGCGTCGCCGACAACATCGGCTTCGGCCTCGGTCATCTGCCGTCGGCGGAGCGGCAACGGCGGATTACGCGCGCACTCTCGCGGGTCGGCCTTTCCGATAAGGCCAGTGCATGGCCACGCGAACTGTCCGGCGGGCAGGCGCAGCGGGTCGCGATTGCTCGGGCGCTGGTTCCGTCTCCGGAAGTGCTGCTGCTCGATGAGCCGTTCTCCGCGCTTGATGCATTCACGCGCGCCGATCTGCAGGATCATCTGCTTGATCTGTGGGCCGATACCAAGCCAACGCTTGTTCTGGTCACCCACGATGTTGATGAGGCGGTGGTGCTGGCGGATCGCGTCGTCGTGATGCGCCCGCGGCCGGGACGATTGTTCGAGGAGGTCAAGGTTGACCTGACGCGGCCGCGCGACAGGGCTTCGCCTGCGTTCGAGGCGGTTAAGCATCAGGTGCTCGCCTCGCTGGATCGTTCGCTCGACCGCGGACTTCGCCGGCCGGTTGATGATTTTCTGACGGCTGGTGAGGGTATATAACCCGGAATAACTTGAGGCCGGCATTGTTGGTGCTGAGGAAACGGAGAACAAGAACATGGATTCGACTGCACTCCGCGCCATGCAGGCGCCGATCAAGGATCGCTACAAGTCCGACCCCAAGGCCGCGTTCATCACATTGAAGGCGAAGGGCTCGCTCGATAGCGAAGGGCTGTCCTGCAAGGTCGAAACCGGCAAGGCGGCTACTGCTATCGCCGGACTCCATCCGGCAACCGGCGGCTCCGGGCTGGAACTGTGCTCGGGCGATATGCTGCTCGAAGCACTGGTGGCCTGCGCCGGTGTCACGCTGAAATCGGTCGCGACCGCCATCGACGCGCCGCTGAAGTCCGGCAACATCAGCGCCGAAGGCGATCTCGATTTTCGCGGCACCCTCGGCGTCGACAAGGAAGCGGCGGTTGGTTTTGCAGAAATTCGCCTTCGATTTGATGTCGACACCGACGCGCCGCAGGACAAGCTCGATCAATTGCTAAAGCTGACCGAGCGCTATTGTGTGGTCTATCAGACCATCAAGAACGGCCCGAAGACGAGCGTGTCGATCAATCGGATCTGACGCCGCTATTTCGGCAGCTTCGCCTTCAGCGCATAGAGCGCGTCCAGCGCCTCGCGCGGCGACATCTCATCGGGATGCAGCGCATTGAGCGCCTCGGCAACCTGATCGGCTGCGCTCGGCGGCTGCGGTTCGGCGGCTGCGCGTGATGGCACCGCGAACAGCGGCAGGTCGTCCATCAGTGCGCGCGCCGTGGTGCTGCGGTCCTGCGCTTCGAGCTTCGCCAATACCGATTTTGCGCGCGCCACCACGGCTGCCGGAAGCCCTGCGAGCTTCGCGACCTGAATACCGTAGGAGCGATCCGCCGAACCCGGCAGAACTTCGTGCAGGAAGACCACGTCGCCTTGCCATTCCTTGACGCGCACTGTGGCGTTGAACAGGCGCGGCAGGTTTGCCGACAGCGCGGTCAGTTCATGATAATGCGTTGCGAACAGCGCGCGGCATCGGTTGCTTTCGTGCAGATGCTCGATCGAGGCCCATGCGATCGACAATCCGTCAAACGTCGAAGTGCCGCGGCCGATCTCATCCAGAATCACCAGCGCACGCTCCCCGGCCTGATTGAGGATCGCCGCCGTCTCCACCATTTCGACCATGAAGGTCGAACGTCCGCGCGCGAGATCATCGGCGGCGCCGACGCGGGAGAACAGCCGGTCGACGATGCCGATATGCGCGAGCTTCGCAGGCACGAAGCTGCCGATCTGCGCCATCAGCGCGATCAGCGCGTTCTGTCGCAGGAACGTCGACTTGCCGGCCATGTTCGGACCGGTCAGCAGCCAGATCTGTCCGGACGCCTGCGCTGGTCCGGGCGACAGATCGCAGGCATTGGCGATGAAGGGTTGACCCTCACGCTTCAGCGATTGTTCGACCACCGGATGGCGTCCGCCTTCGATGGAGAATTTCAGCGAATTGTCGACCACAGGCCGTGTGTAATTCTCGTCGACCGCAAGTTTCGCAAGCGCGGCTGTGACATCGAGCAGCGCAAAGGCATGCGCCGCGGCGCGCAAATCGTCGCCTGCGGCCACGGCCTGCGCACACAGTCTGTCGAAGATTTCGAGTTCAAGGCCGAGGGCGCGGTCGCCAGCATTGGCGATCTTCGCCTCGATTTCGCCCAGTTCAGTCGTGGTGAAGCGCACCTGCCCCGCAAGTGTCTGGCGATGAATGAAGGTCGCGTTCAGCGGCGCAGTCATCAGCTTGTCGCCATGCTGCGCGGTGACTTCGACAAAATAACCCAGCACGTTGTTATGGCGGATCTTGAGACCTTTGATCCCGGTGTCGTCGGCGTAGCGCGCCTGCATCGCGGCGACCACCAGCCGCGAGGCATCGCGAAGGTTGCGGGTCTCGTCCAGCGCGGCTTCATAACCGGCGCGCACGAAGCCGCCGTCGCGCTTGAACAGCGGCAATTCATCCGCCAGGCCGCGTGAAAATTCCTGCGCGAGGTCGCGGGACGGACGGCGCAATGCTTCAGTCGCCAGTGAAATGTCACGCGGGAGTTTCTCGATTCGCGACAGCCGGTCCAGAATCTTGTCGGCAGCGACAATGCCGTCGCGCAGGGCAGCGAGATCGCGCGGACCGCCACGTCCGACCGATAGCCGCGCCAGCGCGCGTGAAATGTCTGGCGCGGCACGCAAGATGCCGCGCAAATCGTCCCGTGCGGCGCTATCGTTCGCAAACATTGTCGTGGCGTCGAGCCGATGGGAAATAGTCGCGCTGTCGGTTAGCGGTGCGGAAAGACGTTGTGCGAGCAGCCGCGACCCGGCAGCGGTTACCGTGCAGTCAATGGCGTCGAGCAGTGATCCGCGCCGCTCGCCCGCCAGCGTGCGGGTCAGTTCGAGATTGGCGCGGGTGGCGGGATCGATCGCCATGGTGGTGCCGGCGGCCTCGCGGGCCGGCGGCGACAGCGGCAGATGCTTGCCGACCTGCGTGCGATCCACGTAAGTCACGGCGGCGGCGGCGGCGGCGGCTTCCAGCCGCGACATCGCGCCGAAACCATCCATGGTCGCCACGGCGAAAATAGTCGCACAGGCGACGTTCGGCGGTGGCGGCATCGAAGATGTCCCGCGTCACCGGTGTCACGGCGGCGAGCGTGCGAAACAGCGACGACAATTCCGGATCGGAATAGAGCGCGTCGGTGACGATCACTTCATTCGGATTGATGCGCGCCAGCGTCGCGCCGAGTTCAGCAGCACCGCATTCGGTGACGCTGAACTCTGCCGTTGAAATATCGATCCAGGCCAGCCCGATCCGATCACCGGCCGCCGATGACGCACGGGCGCGCGCAATCGCAAGCAGGTAGTTGTTGGCCTTGGCGTCAAGTAGCGTGTCTTCTGTGAGCGTGCCCGGTGTCACCAGTCGCACCACGTCGCGCCGCACCACGCTCTTGTTGCCGCGTTTGCGCGCCTCGGCAGGATTCTCGGTCTGCTCACAGACCGCGACGCGATGACCCAGTGCGATCAACCGGTGCAGGTAATCGTCGGAGCGCTCCACCGGCACGCCGCACATCGGGATATCCTCGCCCATGTGCTTGCCACGCTTGGTCAAGGTGATGCCGAGCGCCCGCGATGCAGTTTCCGCATCCTCGAAGAACAGCTCGTAGAAATCGCCCATCCGGTAGAACAGCAACAGCCCCGGATTGGCCGCCTTGATCTCCAGGTACTGTTCCATCATCGGCGTGACGCGTCCGACGGCCTCCGGGGAGGCGATTTCGGCGTTTGACGATGCGGGTGGCGTGGAATGGATGGTCATGGCGGCGGACACTAGCAAAGTTCTTTCGCCAGGTGGAATTGCATGGTGCGTTTTCCACGCCTTGAAAGGGCAAGTGCATGGCCGCCCTGCCGGGTGGCGAGGCTGTTCCGGCCATCGATCATTTGACGTTCCGCGCAGTGCTTCCTAAAACTCGCGGCAGCCGAGGCGGACGCCATCAAGTCCGAGTGAATTTCAGGGAGAACGACCATGCGTGATGTTTTCATTTGTGATGCAGTGCGGACGCCAATTGGCCGTTTCGGTGGGTCGCTGGCCAAGGTGCGCGCGGACGATCTGGCCGCGGTGCCGATCAAGGCTTTGATGGCGCGCAATACGAAGGCCGACTGGTCTGCGCTCGAAGAAGTGTCTTACGGTTGCGCCAATCAGGCCGGGGAAGACAACCGCAACGTGGCGCGCATGGCGCTGTTGCTGGCCGGGTTGCCGGACACGGTGCCTGGCATGACGGTCAATCGGCTCTGCGCATCGGGTCTGGATGCGGTGGGTGGCGTTGCGCGCGCGATCCGCGCCGGCGAGATGGATTTCGCCCTGGCGGGCGGCGTCGAATCCATGACGCGCGCGCCGTTTGTCACCGGCAAGGCAACGGAAGCCTTTCAGCGCACGGTGGAAACTTACGACACGACGATCGGCTGGCGTTTTGTCAATCCGCTCATGAAGCAGCAGTACGGCGTCGATGCGATGCCTGAGACCGGCGAGAACGTCGCCGAAGATTATCAGATCTCGCGTGCGGATCAGGACGCCTTCGCGATCCGCTCGCAGCAGCGCGCAGGCAAAGCTATTGAAGCCGGATACTTCGCCGAGGAAATCACCCCGGTCACGGTGCCCGGCGGCAGGGCTGGTCCCACCATCGTGGACAAAGATGAGCATCCGCGCCCGGAAACCACGCTTGAAGGACTGGCCAAGCTCAAGCCGATCGTGCGCAATCCCGGCACGGTGACGGCGGGCAATGCGTCCGGCGTCAACGATGGCGCGGCCGCGTTGATTCTCGCATCGGAAGAAGCCGTGAAGAAGCACGGACTAACGCCACGCGCAAAGATCCTCGGGTTTGCGTCCGCAGGCGTCGCGCCGCGCGTCATGGGCATCGGGCCGGTGCCGGCGGTGCGCAAGCTGCTGGAGCGCCTCGGCCTCAAGATCACCGACATCGATCTGATCGAGCTTAATGAGGCGTTCGCCTCGCAGGGTATTGCGGTGCTGCGTCAGCTCGGCGTCAAGGAAGATGCCGATTTCGTCAATCCGCATGGCGGCGCTATCGCGCTCGGCCATCCGCTCGGCATGAGTGGCGCGCGCCTTGCACTGACCGCGGTTCATGGCATGGAAAAGCGGGGCGGCAAGCTTGCCATCGCGACCATGTGCGTCGGCGTCGGGCAGGGCGCCGCGATGGTGATCGAGAAGCTGAACTGAGTTCTCGTTAGTTCTGCGAACGAGAATGGGAGGCTTCGGCCTCCCATTCTTTTGGGCGCGTCAGTCCATCACTGCAGAATGACCGGCGTTCTGCGACTGCTGGCGCAGCGCCGCCTTGGTCGATCCGATCATCATCGCCAGCGGGATCGCACAGAGCGTCACGATTATCGGTACGTTAGATCGTCATGCCCATTCCACTCCGGATTCCGCGGCGAGATCGATCGTGCTGCGGTGGCCGATGTCGTCAAAATGGATGTCGAGGAACTTCTTGGCTGCCCGCTTGCCGGCCCGGTGCAGCACTTCGAAAAACTCGTAGTCTGTCTTCATCTTGCTGGAGGCGGCGAGGCGAGTGCCGAGGCCGCCGAGATCGATGCGGTGGATGTTGAGCCTGCGGTACTGATCCTTGCCTGTACCGCGCGGCAATCGTCCATCGTCGATCAACTGATTGACGAAATCCATCGTGCGCAATTCGGAAATCAGTGCCGAATTGAAGGTGATTTCATTGAGCCGGTTGATGATCTCCCCGGAGGTTTTCGGCGTGGTGGTGCGCGACACAGGATTGATCTGCACAACCACGACGTCCTCCGCCTCAGTCGCCTGCAGGAATGGGAAGATCGCGGGGTTGCCCATGTAGCCGCCGTCCCAGTAAGGCACGCCGTCGATTTCGACGGCGCGAAACATGAACGGTAGCGCGGCCGACGCCATCACCACGTCGGCGGTGATTTTTTCATTCGCGAAAATGCGCAGCCGCCCTGTGTGGACGTTGGTGGCCGAGATATAAAGCGCGAGATCGGTGTTGGCGCGTAGCGCATTGAAATCGACGAAGCGTTCTATGAGCTGGTTCAGCGGATTGATATTGAGGGGATTGAGCTCGTAGGGCGAAAAATAATGCGCCATCGTCTCGAACCAGTTCTGTATCGGCGAGGCCGCAAACGGCATCATCGAAAACATCCGGTCGGTCATCGCGCGCTGGATCGGCGGCAGATCCCCGCCGGTGCTGGTTGCGCGCCAGAATGCCGCCAGCCGTTTGCGCGCCTCCTCAGGGCCGCCGCGGGTGAGCCCGTCGGCGAGCATCACGGCATTCATGGCGCCGGCGGACGCGCCGGAAATGCCGGTGATCTCCAGCCGCCCGTCGGCAAGGAAATGATCAAGGACCCCCCAGGTGAAGGCCCCGTGCGATCCCCCACCCTGAAGCGCCAGATTGATCTTCCTGGCCGCACTCGGCTTGCGTGTGCCGGAAAAACTCCATGGCGTCAGATTGTCGAGATAGGTTTTGAGAGTGGTCGCCATGAGCTTCTTCCTCTCTGAAATGAGGCAACAATTCGGTCGCCTGAGGATCGGTTCGATCCGTTGTAGACAGGTGATTTGGGACTTTTATGATGCGATGCAATAGAAAGTATTGCATCGCAAAATACTCTGACGGCCTACGCCGCTGAAATTATGAGCGGAATCACGATAACCGCACTACATGTTGATCGAATGAAACAAGCGAAGCCAATTTTCCCTGCCCCAGATCATGACCACGGCCGCTGCGCCGAGGACGCCTTTTTGCATGCCGAAAAGGTCTGCAAGGGCAGGGGTCAAAAGTTCACGCCGATCCGGCGGCAGGTTTTGAGTGCGTTGCTGTCGAGCCATCGGCCGCTCGGTGCCTATGAAGTGATCGACGAACTTGCCAAGACAATGCCGCGTCCGGCGCCGATTACCGTCTACCGCGCGCTGGATTTTCTGATGGACAACGGTCTGGTCCACCGCATCGAAAGCCGTAACGCGTTTCTGGCCTGCGCTCATAATCACGATGAGACGGCGGTTGTGGCGTTTCTGATTTGCGAGACCTGCGGATCGGTGGGCGAAATTCCGGCTGCACCTCTGGCGCAGAGTTTCAACGAGGCTGCGCGCGGAACGGGGTTCGCGCCGAAATTGTCGGTGGTGGAAATCACTGGCACCTGCGCACACTGTCAGCGCGCCGCATAGGCCGAACAACAACACGGCGGAAAGCCGGGCACGGGGGGCCATGTCGTCAGACAGCTTGAAGATTGCGGCAGCGGGGCGACCGCTGAACGCGACGGCGATCGTCCTGATGGTGATGTTGTGCCTGAGCTGGGGCTTCAATCAGATTGCGGTCAAACTGGCTCTTCCCGATATTCCGCCGCTGTTGCAGGCCACGATCCGTTCGAGCGGTGGATTAATCATCATCATGACGGTGGCGTGGCTGCGCGGCGTGACGCTGTTCCGGCGTGACGGCACACTGGGCGCGGGCTTGGTCGCCGGGCTTTTCTTCGGGGTCGAATTCATCCTGATCTATCGCGGGCTGCTCTACACCACGGCCTCCCGCGCGGTGGTGTTTCTCTACGTCGCGCCGTTTGTCGTTGCGCTCGGCTCGAAGCGATTTCTCGGCGAGGAGTTGAGCCGGCTGCAATGGGGCGGTCTTGCGCTGTCGTTCGCAGGCGTGGCTCTGGCCATCGGCGTGCCGCAGCCGTCCGTGGATGCCAAGGTCATTCTGGGTGACATCCTGGTGATGGGTGGCGGCATTCTGTGGGCTGTGACCACGCTGGTGGTAAAGGCGACCCGGCTTCTGCAGGCGCCTGCCGAAAAGACGCTGGCCTATCAGGTAGCTGTTTCAATCCCGATTCTGGCGCTTGGGGCGATTGTCTCCGGCGAGAGCATCACCCATATGCCGGGACCGGCTGCCTGGGCGCTGATGGCCTACCAAACGGTCTGGATTGTTGGGACGACATTCCTGATCTGGGTCTTTCTCATAAAGACCTATTCAGCCAGCAAACTATCGTCATTTACCTTTATGACGCCCCTGTTTGGCGTCATTGGGGGCTATTTCGTGATGCATGACACCCTGACATTGGCCTTTGCGGGGGCTGCCCTTCTGGTCATGGCGGGCCTATATCTGGTAAACCGCTCCGGCGAGCCGGCAGGGAATCCCCTGCTTCCGGCGAAACCTGATACTTGAACGCAAAAAAGAGATTCTGACGTGAGCGATCTGAAAGAGCGGACCAAGGAAATCCAGGCCGGCCCCAAGGGGCGCCATCGGACGGTTCAGGTAACGGTCGGCAACGTCAAGGTCGGAGGCGGTGCACCGATTGTGGTGCAGTCGATGACCAATACCGATACCGCGGACATCGAAGGCACCGTCACGCAGGTTGCAGCGCTTGCGCGCGCGGGCTCCGAGATGGTCCGCATCACCGTGGACCGCGACGAAGCCGCTGCTGCCGTTCCCCATATCCGGGAGAAGCTCGACAAACTCGGCATCGACGTGCCGCTGATCGGCGACTTTCACTACATCGGCCACAAACTGCTCGCCGATCATCCGGCCTGCGCCGCAGCACTGTCGAAGTACCGCATCAATCCTGGCAATGTCGGTTTCAAGAACAAGCGTGACACGCAGTTCACTGACATCGTCGAAATGGCTCTCAAGCACGGCAAGACCATCCGCATCGGTGCGAACTGGGGTTCACTCGATCAGGAATTGCTGACGAAGCTGATGGAAGAGAATGCGAAGTCGCCAGATCCGATCGACGCCCGCGCGGTAACGCGCGAAGCCATGGTTCAGTCGGCGCTGTTGTCGGCGGCGCGCGCCGAGGAAATCGGTCTGCCGAAAAATCGCATGATTCTTTCGGCGAAAGTGTCGAACGTGCAGGATCTGATCGCGGTCTATCGCGAACTCGCTGCGCGCTCCGATTACGCGATCCATCTTGGTCTCACCGAAGCCGGCATGGGCTCGAAGGGCATCGTCGCCTCAAGCGCGGCGCTCGGTATTCTCCTGCAGGACGGCATCGGCGACACCATCCGTGTCTCGCTGACACCGGAGCCCGGTGGCGACCGCACCGTCGAAGTGAAGGTCGGTCAGGAAATTCTCCAGACTATGGGCTTCCGCACCTTCGTGCCGTTGGTGGCGGCATGCCCCGGCTGCGGCCGCACGACATCGACAGTGTTCCAGGAACTGGCGCGCGACATCCAGAGCTTCATCCGCGATGAAATGCCGAGCTGGAAGACGCGCTATCCCGGTGTCGAGCAGCTCAACGTCGCGGTGATGGGTTGCATCGTCAACGGACCCGGCGAGTCCAAGCATGCCGACATCGGCATCTCGCTGCCGGGAACGGGCGAAACACCTGCAGCGCCGGTGTTCGTCGACGGCCAGAAATTTCGCACGCTGCGCGGACCGACCATCGCGACTGACTTCAAGGCGCTGGTGATCGACTATATCGAACAGCGTTACGGCAGTGCTGGAGCCAAAGCTCCGGCGGTGACTGCAGCGGAATAATGCGCACAAGACTGTCCGCAATTACAGCGGGCCGTTCTTCTCCCGGTTGTCGACAACAGCTTCCTCAAGATCGAGATCGCGCTCGATGCGCCGACGCGTTTCGTCGGTGATCTTTCCCTCGCGCAACAGCCTGTGAAGACACGTCCGCTCGATTGTGATGATCTCACGCACCAGCGAAGCGCCCTGCGTCGCGGGCGTGAACTGACCTTCTTCCCTCGGTGGTTCGGGCAGCGCGCGCATGCGCGTTTCGTGGCGAGCTTCGAGAAATCTGGCAAGCCCTTCGGGCAGGTTGCGATCCTTGATAATCTGGTCCAGCGAACCGCGCGCCGATTCGAGAATTTCTCGCCGCGCTGAAATCTCGGCTTCCCGTTCGCGAATGGCCTCAAGATGCCCATGATCGGACAGGCCAAGCAGCCTCACCAGTAACGGAAGCGTCAACCCAATGCCGATCAGCGTGACGATGATCACGCCGAAGGTCACGAGCAGGATGAGGTCGCGGTGAGGGAAGTCCTGTCCGTTCGGCAATGTCAGCGGCAACGCCAGCGCGACGGCGAGCGACACCACGCCGCGGATTCCGGTGAAGCCGATGACCGCGACGTATCGCCATGGCGGCTTTGCGTCACGCGCTGCGATTCTTTTGCTGAGGAGGCGCGGCAGATAGGTGCCGGGAAAGACCCACAGGAATCGTGCCACGATGACGATCGCGGAGACGATCGCGACGGCGGTGAGGATTTCAATCGGAAGCGCCTTCGATTTTTCCATCAGGAGCCGGAGCTGGAATCCGATCATCAGGAACAGTACGCCCTCGATCAGCCAGATCACGAAGTCCCAGAAAAAGATGCCCTGCAACCTGGTTTTCGATGAAATCAGCAGCGGGCCATTCCAGCTCACATAGAGGCCGGTCACGACGGTAGCGATCACGCCCGATCCGTGAAAATGCTCCGGGACCCAGAATGCAAGGTATGGTGTCAGCAGCGATAGTGAAATCTCGACGCGCGGATCGTGTGCCCATTGCCGCAATCGCAGGCTGAGCCAGCCAACCACGATGCCGAAGGCGATCTCGCACACGATAATGGCGATGAAGGTTCCCGTTGCGGGAGCCAGCGAGAATGTCCCGGTCGAGACGGCAAGCACCGCGAAGCGGTACAGGATCAGCGCGGTAGCGTCGTTCGCCAGTCCTTCGCCTTCGAGAATGACGAGAATTCGATGTGGCAGCTTCAACCGCCTGGCGATGGCGAGCGGCGCCACCACATCCGGCGGCGACACGATCGCACCAAGTACGAACCCGACGCCCCAGGGTAACCCGAGCGCATAGTGCGCAGCCGCAGCGACCATCACGGTCGTAAAAATCACGCAGCCGATCGCCAGCAGGCTGATAGGACGAAGGTTGGCTTTGAATTCACGCCAGCTCATCGATACGCCGGCGGAATAGATCAGCGGCGGAAGCACTAGCAGCAGAACGCCTTCCGGCTTCATCTCGATGCGCGGAAATCCCGGCAGAAATGCCAGGATGATTCCGACGATCAGGAACACGATGGCCGGCGCGACCGAGAGACGTTTTGCGACGGTCGCAGAAGCTCCCAGCGCAGTGAGCACAAGAAGGAAGGTCAGGAACGTCGCTACCATGACGGGATCATATCGCGCTGGCCGCGATATTGACCATCAGGGCCACCAGCGCGGTATTGAAGATGAAGGAGATCACGCCGTGGGCGGTGGCGGTCCGGCGGATGATTTTGTCGGTGACGCCGACATCAGACACCTGTGCCGTCATGCCGATCACGAACGAGAAGTAGATGAAGTCCCAATAATCCGGTTCACCGCCGCCGGGGAAAGAAAGCCCGCTGGCCTTGGCGCCGCGATAGTAATCGTGCGCATAGTGCAGGGCGAACGTCGTGTGAATCGCCGCCCATGACAGCATGATAGTCACGACTGCGAGCGCAAGCTGAGGGGCTTGCTGGGGCTTGATGGCAAGTTCCATGACGATGGCTGCGATGCTCGCGAACGCGCCGAGGCCGGTCATGACAAGAATGAAGAAGCGCCCGTCGTCCTGCCGTGCGGCCTGGCGGCGAATGTCGTCTGTGCCGCATGAGAACACTGTCACATAGGCCAGCGTCATGTAGATCGCGATGAAGATATCCCATGCCACAAGCAGGCGCGTCGCGAGACGCCATGAGGACGGCAGAAACAGCAACGAGGCCAGCCCGATTGCGAATGCAATAAAAGTGCGCGGCCGGGACAGCACGATACGCAGCGGCTTCGGCATGCCTTTCAGGCGAAGAAGATACGGATCGCCGTCCTTCTTGCCCGGCATTCTGGTGCCTCTCTAGCTTTGCCGCTCGGCGACGAAACGTGAGGTCGCGCGCAGCACATCGCCCTTCGCACCGAATGGCGCGAGCGCAGCATCTGCGTGCTTCAGGAGATCGCGCACGCGAGCCTTGGCACCGTCAATCCCCAGGAGCGTGACGAACGTGGTTTTGCCCGCAGCCGCATCCTGTCCGGCAGGCTTGCCAAGCGCCGCAGCGTCGCCTTCGACGTCCAGAAGATCATCGGCGATCTGGAAGGCTTCTCCGAGCGCGTGACCATAGGCATCGAGCGCGGCGTACTGATCCTGCGGCGCTTGGCCGAGGAGCGCGCCCGCGATGCAGCCGTACTTGAGCAGTGCACCGGTCTTCATCTGCTGCAGCTTGGCGACATCGGGCGGCTCGGGATCGCCGAAACGGCCTTCGCCGGCGAGATCCATGATTTGCCCGCCTACCATGCCGCCGACACCGGCGGCGCGTACAAGCGCCCGGGTCAGCAACAGGCGCACTGTCGGGTCCTTGTGAACATCGTCGCGGGTGATGATGTCGAAGGCGATGGTGAGAAGTCCGTCGCCCGCGAGGATCGCGGTGGCGTCGTCGAACTTCTTGTGCGAGGTCGGCCGTCCGCGCCGCAGATCGCTGTTGTCCATCGACGGGAGGTCGTCATGGATCAGCGAATAGCAATGGATGCATTCCAATGCGGCGCCGGCCATCAGTGCGGCATCGCGCGGAACGCCGAACACGGCAGCACTTTCCACCACCAGAAACGGACGTAGCCGCTTGCCGCCATTGAGGCTCGAATAGCGCATCGCCTCCATCAGCCGGTGCGGGCGCACGATCTCGCCGTCCAGTGGTTTGTCAGACAAGAGGCGCGTCAACAGCGCCTCGGTATCGGCCGCCGTGGCGTCGAGCCGTTTCATGAAATCCTGTGGTGAAGTGCCGGTGGTCATCAAAAGCTCCAAACGAACGCAAATTTCGGCGGACAATCGGTCATGGCATCGCCCGCGTCAATTCCGCAAAGCCGGGCTTTGCCAGGGTTTGGAAAAAACGGAAAGGCATGGTTTCTGCTGGCTGGGGACCGCTGGAATAATCCCTCCGGGCACGAGGTGTAATGCGACGATTGATCCGAACGGTGGTGTTGGTGGTCTTGGGGCTTCTGCTGCTGCCCTACGTATTGACGCCGCTCTACAGTACTGGGCATCCCATCTCGACCTTGATGATCGGACGATATCTCTCGGGCGAGACCGTCACCCGCAAATGGGTGGATCTTGATGACATGTCCGAGGCCCTTCCGCGCTCTGTGGTGGCCGCCGAGGATGCAAAATTCTGCTTCCATCACGGCATCGACTGGGATTCGCTCCGGAACATCATTGAGGATGCACAGGACGGCGAGGTCGCGCGCGGAGGATCAACCATTACGCAGCAGGTGGCGAAAAACCTGTTCCTCTGGCCGGGCCGGAGTGTGGTGCGCAAGGTGATCGAGTTCCCGCTGGCGATGTGGGTTGATCTGGTACTGTCGAAAAAGCGTATTCTGGAGCTTTACCTGAACGTGGCGGAGCTCGGACCCAACGGCCAGTTCGGAGCGGAAGCCGGTGCAAATTATGCCTTTGGCCGCCCGGCAGCGGCGCTTTCGGCTCGCGAGGCGGCTCTTTTGGTCACGATTCTGCCCAATCCGGTCACCCGGAGCGCCCGGAATCCAGGGCCGGGGGTCCGGCGGATGGCGGGGACCTACGTGGTCCGGGCCCAGTCGGCTGAAATCTCCGACTGCTGGGAGCGAAATCGCTGATTTTGGGCCTCTTAGGCCCATTTTCTCGACCCCTGCGGTCTAGCTTTCGCGGCAACCTTCATCTATAAGCGCGGCCTCAATCCGAATTCTGGAGAGCCCCCGCCCGGCGGGTGAGCCTTGATTTAGAGGACGACGATCCCATGGCCGTTCCACGCAGGAAAACCTCGCCGTCACGCCGCGGCATGCGCCGCTCGGCGGACGCACTCAAGAAGCCGACTTATGTCGAGGACAAGGACTCGGGCGAATTGCGCCGTCCGCATCACCTCGACCTCAAGACCGGCATGTACAAGGGCCGCCAGGTCCTGAAGGTCAAGAAGGACTAAGGTCCGGATCGTGGCGCGCTGCTGTCAGGCAGCGCAGCCGCCGCGATGCTGGCGGAAGCGCGCTAACGTGCCTTCATAAGAACGCCACAGACGCATGTGATGACGCATCACAAGGATACATTTTCAGAGAGAGCCTGCCGACGATGATCGGTTTCCCGCTGCTTCTGATTCCGTTCGCGATCTACAACATCTTCGTGTTCCTGATGCCGGGCGTGGCGTTCACCGCGCCGGTCGCCAGCGTGACTCTGATGTCGGGCGTGCAGTGGGTGCCGACATTCGGCGATGCGCTGCTGGCGCTTGCCGCACTTCTCCTAATGTTCGAAGTCATCAAGGCCGCGCGTCCCGGCGCGCGATACTTGACCGATCATCTGCTGTCGCTGATCGTCTCCGGCGCTGCGGTAGCGGAGTTTCTGTTGCTCGCGCCGTTCGGCACATCGACTTTCTTTCTGCTGACAGTGCTGATGATCGTGGAGTTTCTTGCGGGGGTCTCGATCGGCTTCCGCAATCGGCACCGCCGCGCACCAGCCGTGGTGTCTGCCGGCGTCGAGCGCGAACCTGCACCAGCACCCGTTCCAGCCAGCCCGGCACCGGTCGAGCCATCCTTCGATCGTCAGCATCGGGACGTGAAGTCGGCCGAGCCGGTGTTTACATCGCCGCAGCCTGCGTCCGAGCCTGAAGTTGTGCCGAAGCCGGTGCCGACGCTTGCCGTGATCCGCAATTCTGAGGGGGTTACGCCTGCTCCGGAGCGGAAGATTTCCGACTGGAATGTCAGTGATCTTGTGTCGGATAATACCGCAGAAGGCGCGGTCAAAACGCCCCCGAAGCCCTGAGCCCGCTTCAGGCGGTCTGCGACAACACCCGGCCGTAACGCGCCGCACCTCGCATTGCAGAGCTGTCATAAGCAGTGCGCGCGACGTTCGGCGCCTCCCGCCGCAGGCTCCTCGTCTGCGGGTCCTGCTCAACCATCGCAATCAGATGCGCCAAGAACGATGCATCCGGGCGAGCCATCCGTACCGCTGAAGCCCGCAGAGGGCGTTCGACGGGCACCAGGGCGCGGCTCGCGGCCGCCTCTGTCTGCGAGGCTGCTGCTGCGGGTGGCCTCGTAGGCAGATGAGGCCCGGTCTTCGATGTGAGGCCTGAGATGATCATTGCTTATGGTCGCCTGTCTCATTTTGGGACGCAATGCGCCCTCTCCGTATGACATCGCAAGGGTCGTGCCGGACGCGGTGGGCAAGTTGATATCGCCTTCCGAACATTGAAAACAAAGCGCTTTGTCGGATCGTTCAGGAAGTTGGCCTAGGCTGACGGGCGTCTGACGATTTACTCTTGGGTGTCGAATCACCCAATCCGTCCCGGAACGAGGCATCTTTGACAATCAAACCGGTTCAAGCCTCGCTCCCTTCCGGGTCTGCCGCTGCGCCCGGAGACGCTCCCCTTATGCGCCGCACTGAGCCGGCGGCTGGAATGGATCTTCTCGCCACCCTCGGGCAAGTCAGTTTTTCGTGGGACATCGCCAGCGACACCCTGCACTGGAGTGACAATGTCGCGGCCGTGCTTGGCGATATTCCGCAACCGGCCTTATTGAAAGCAGGCGAATTCTCGAAACTGATCGAGCCGATGCGCGGTATCCGCATCGATGCCGTGCTGAACTCGACGGCGACCGACGGCGGCGAGGGCGTGCCTTACCAGATCGAATACGGGCTGCGCGCCAGCACATCGTCGCCGGTGCTCTGGATCGATGAATGCGGCCGCTGGTTTGCCGGCGCGGACGGAAAGCCGTCCTGCGCACACGGCATCATCCGCATCAACAACGAACGCCATGCCCGGGACGAGCAGCTCTTGAAGCTGTCGCAGGACGATCCGCTCACCGGCGAATTTAACCGCACCCGCCTGGCGGCAGCGCTGGCCGAGGCCATCGAAGAGGCGGGCCGCTTCCGTTCCTCCTTCGCCTTCATGCTGGTCGGTATCGATCATCTTGCGCAAATCAACGACGCCTTCGGATACGAGATCGCCGATCAGGTCATTCTTGAAGTCGCCAAGCGCATTCGTGCGCGGTTGCGTGGCGGTGATGTGCTCGGGCGGTTTTCCGGCAATAAATTCGGACTGATCCTCAAGAATTGTTCGGTCGACGACATGCATGTCGCCGCTGAGCGCTTTCTTGCGGGAATCCGCGATGAGGTCGTGCCGACGCAATCCGGACCTGTTGCACTGACCGCGTCGATCGGTGCGATCAATGCGCTGCGGCACGCCAGCACGGTCGAGGAGGCGATGAGCCGGACCCAGGAAGCGCTGGATCTTGCCAAGGCGCGCCGCCGGGGCTCGCTGATGGTCTGGCGTCCGAATGTCGAGCGTGAGGCCCAGCGCCGGGTCAACATCCGCGTCACCGATGAAATCGTCACAGCGCTGAACGAGCGCCGCATTGTGATGGCCTATGAGCCGGTTGTGGCGACCGTTTCGCGGCAGCCGGCCTTCCACGAATGCCTGGTGCGGATGCGGCAGGAGGACGGCGCGTATTCGCTGTCACCGGATATCGTTCCGGTCGCCGAAAAACTCGGCCTGATCCGGCTCGTCGATCACCGGGTGCTCGAACTCGTCGTCGCTGAGCTCGCGGACGCGCCGCATGCACAGCTCAGTCTGAATATTTCGCCCGACACAACGATGGATCCGGACTGGTGGGCCAGTATCGAATCGCTGATGCGGGCCCATCCCGGCGTCGCTGAGCGGCTGATCGTTGAGATCACGGAAACCGTCGCCATTCAGGATCTGGATGACGTTCGCGGGTTTGTCACGCGGCTAAAGAATTTCGGAAGCCGCATCGCCATCGACGATTTCGGCGCCGGCTACACGTCATTCCGCAATCTGCGAAAGCTCGGCGTGGATATCGTGAAGATTGACGGAGCGTTCGTGCAGAATATCGCGCGGTCGTCGGACGATCGTGCGTTCGTTCAAACGCTGATCGATCTTGCGCACCGGCTCGGCATCAAGACGGTTGCCGAATGGGTGCAGGACGAAGAGTCGGCCAAGCTGTTGCAGGGCTGGGGCTGCGATTACATTCAGGGCCGGCTGACGGGGCTCGCGTCCCTGACCAAGCCGTGGGCGACCGCTGTAAAAGCGCCGCAGGGCGCAACGCCTGCGGCGGCGATAGCGGCAAGCTGACGTCGCAAACTGAAGTCAGGGATGGCGGCAGACCCTGTCGCCACATCGCGCTGGCAGGAGAGGGTTCGTTCAGCCCTTGTTTTCCGATTCCCTCGACATCCGTTCGAGACGGTCCTGCATCTCTTTCATCTGACGCTTGAGATCGTCAATGTCGGCCTCGGCCGGCTCATTGGCAGTCGGCGGCGATTCAGCGGACGGGGTTTCCTTCCGCAATGGTGCGCCGAACGGCTTGAACATCGCGAACGTACGCTCGAACATTTCCATGTTGCGGCGGACATGTTCTTCCAGCGGTGCGAACGGCGTGTTGCTGAACGTGTTCGTCATCTGCTTGCGGAACTTTTCCTGTTCGCGAGTCAGCGTGTCGATGGATTGTTCGAGATACTTCGGCACCACCATCTGCATGCTGTCGCCGTAGAAGCGGATCAACTGGCGCAGGAAGGTGGTCGGCAGCAGGTTCTGGCCGGCCTTGTTCTCCTGCTCGAAGATGATCTGGGCCAGGACCGAGCGCGTAATGTCGTCGCCGGTCTTCGCATCATAAACGAGGAAGTCTTCGCCTTCCTTCACCATCGCGGCGAGATCCTCAAGCGTCACATACGTGCTGGTGCCGGTGTTGTAGAGGCGCCGATTGGCGTACTTTTTAATCGTAATTGGCTGGTCGGATTTTGCCATGGACTCACACATACCTAGCGAAAAGAGGAACCGGAGGACGTTGTCGAGGGCAGTGCAAACAATGCATCGCAATAAACTAAGCACTTTCAGAAAGGTACGGCTACCGTTTTGTGCAGGACGGTTAATGTCCGGGCAGGCCCCCGATCCGGGAACCCCTCCCGAACCGCAGAATGCCTTTGGCCGATTGACACCAGAAGGTTAGGTTAAGAGGATAAGAACGAGAGCCCAGTCCGCCAGTCCGGCTGGCTTCCCTCGCGACCTCAAGCCCAGGAGATACCCATGACCGACGATGTCGTCATCGTCAGCGCCGCCCGCACTGCCGTTGGCAGTTTCAATGGTGCGTTCGCTAACACCCCCGCTCACGATCTCGGCGCCGTTGCTATCAAGGCCGCCCTGGAGCGTGCGGGCATCGAGCCGGGCCGTGTGTCCGAAACCATCATGGGGCAGATTTTGACCGCTGCGCAGGGCCAGAATCCCGCACGGCAGGCTTCTATCGGGGCGGGCATCCCGGCGGCGAGCCCTGCCTGGGGCGTCAACATGCTGTGCGGCTCGGGCCTGCGCTCGGTGGCGCTGGGCTATCAGGCGATCACCAACGGCGATTCCGAGATCGTTGTCGCCGGTGGTCAGGAATCCATGAGCATGGCGCCCCACGCGCAGTATCTGCGCGGCGGGGTGAAAATGGGGTCGCTCGAATTCGTCGATACGATGATCAAGGATGGCCTGTGGGACGCTTTCAACGGGTACCACATGGGCAATACTGCGGAGAACGTGGCGAAGCAGTACCAGATCACCCGCCAGCAGCAGGACGAGTTCGCCGTCGCTTCGCAGAACAAGGCGGAAGCCGCGCAGAAGGCCGGCAAGTTCAAGGATGAAATTGTCCCCTTCACGATCAAGACGCGCAAGGGCGACGTTGTTGTTGAGGCCGATGAATATCCGCGCCATGGTGCGTCGATGGATGCGATGGGCAAATTGAAGCCCGCCTTCGAGAAGGACGGCTCGGTCACTGCGGGCAACGCATCCGGCATCAACGACGGCGCCGCCGCTCTCGTGCTGATGAGCGCCAAGCAGGCTGCCAAGGAAGGCCGCACGCCTATCGCCCGCATTGTGTCGTGGGGTCAGGCCGGCGTCGATCCTGCGATCATGGGAACGGGGCCGATCCCGGCGTCGCGCGCGGCATTGCGGAAGGCTGGCTGGAAGGCTGATGATCTGGATCTGATCGAGGCGAACGAGGCATTTGCCGCGCAGGCCTGTGCAGTCAACAAGGACCTCGGCTGGGATCCTGCGAAGGTCAACGTCAATGGCGGTGCGATTGCTATCGGTCATCCGATCGGTGCATCGGGTGCGCGCGTGCTGGTGACGCTGCTGCATGAAATGCAGAAGCGCGATGCCAAGAAGGGCCTCGCCACGCTCTGCATCGGCGGTGGTATGGGCATCGCATTGTGTGTTGAGCGATAAAATTCTCTGAACGCAGTGCACAAATCAAAATGCCCGGCGATTTGCCGGGCATTTTTTCTTGCTGTTATCGCAATTGACCTGAATACTTATTTTCCAAAAACACTTCAGTGAACTGCGGAGGGGATACCTGACATGGCACGCGTGGCATTGGTAACAGGCGGAACACGCGGCATCGGCGCTGCGATCAGCAAGGCGTTGAAGGCTGCGGGCTACAAGGTTGCGGCGAGTTACGCCGGCAACGATGAGGCCGCTGCAAAATTCAAGGCCGAGACGGGAATTCCCGTTTTCAAGTGGGACGTCGCCGCCTTCGATGCATGCGCGGAGGGTGTGAAGAAAGTCGAGGCCGAACTCGGGCCGATCGATGTGCTGGTCAACAATGCCGGCATCACCCGCGACGTGCCGTTCCACAAGATGTCGCTCGACCAGTGGAATGCGGTCATCAACACCAATCTCGGCTCGCTGTTCAACATGACACGGCCGGTCATTGAGGGCATGCGCGGCCGCAAGTTCGGACGCATCATCAGCATTTCATCGATCAACGGTCAGAAGGGCCAGTTCGGGCAGGTCAATTATTCGGCGGCGAAGGCCGGCGATATCGGATTTACCAAAGCGCTCGCGCTTGAAAACGCGCGCGGTGGAATCACGGTGAATGCGATCTGTCCCGGTTATATCAACACCGAGATGGTGCAGGCCGTGCCGAAGGACGTCCTCGAGAAGAACGTGATCCCGCAAATTCCGGTGAGCCGCCTCGGTGAGCCGGAAGAAATCGCGCGCGCGGTGGTATTTCTTGCCTCTGACGAGTCGGGCTTCATCACGGGCTCGACGATGACCATCAACGGCGGACAGTACCTGCAATAAGCTCCGATCCCGGAAGTGCGGCAATCGGCCGATGGATATGGTGTTGTCGCGGATTGAATGGCATTGATCCGCGATGACGTCCTCAACCGCCACTCTTGTCGGCCTTGCCGCCATCATCATGTGGTCGCTGCTTGCCGCGCTCACTGTTGCGACGGGCCGCGTTCCGCCGTTTCAACTACTCGCAATGACATTCGCCATCGGCGCCTGCGTCGGTCCCTTGACCTGGCTGTGGCGGCCGTCGGCCATTCGCGCCTTGCGGCAACCGCTTGCAGTATGGCTGATCGGCATCGGCGGCTTGTTCGGCTATCACGCGCTGTATTTTCTCGCCCTGCGCCTCGCACCGCCGGCTGAAGCCGGGTTGCTGAACTATCTGTGGCCGCTGCTGATCGTGTTGCTCTCGTCGCTGCTGCCGGGCGAACGGCTGGCACCGCATCATATCGTCGGCGCGGTTCTGGGCTGCGCCGGAACAATCTTGCTGTTCGCAGGCAATGGCGGATCGTCACCAGATCCGGCGCATATACCGGGCTTTGTCGCGGCCTTTGTCGCAGCGTTCGTCTGGGCAGGCTATTCGGTGATGTCGCGCAAACTCGCGGCGGTGCCGACCGATGCGGTTGCCGGATTTTGCCTTGCGACCGCGCTGCTGGCCGCGATGTGCCATTTCGCTCTCGAGACGACGGTCTGGCCGGAGACGACGGTGCAATGGCTTGCCATCGTGGCGCTTGGCATCGGGCCGGTGGGGATCGCGTTTTTCGTGTGGGATATCGGCATGAAGCGCGGCGACATCCGCGTGCTGGGTGCTGCGTCCTATGCCACGCCACTGCTGTCGACCGCGTTTCTGATTCTAGCGGGCTTTGCCAAGCCGACCGCGACGCTGGCTATCGCAGCCGCGCTGATTGCGGGCGGCGGGTTGATCGCCGCGAAGGACATGATCGCTAAACGGTCTGCCTAGACGGGCGACCATCCCGGCGGCGCAAGCTCGAATGTTGCAAAATCGAATCCGGGCGCGACGGTGCAGCCGACCAGAGTCCAGTCGCCCGTGCTCTCGGCGGCCTGCCATGCATGGGCGGGGACGACGGCCTGCGGCTCCTCGCCGCCAGCGAGATCGGCGCCAAGCCGGATCACCCGCTCGCCGTTGTCACCGGCGACCCGCAGCGTCAACGCGCTGCCGGCGTGATAATGCCAGACCTCGGCTGCATCGACGCGATGCCAATGGGATCTTTCACCGCGCGCGAGCAGAAAGTAGATCGCAGTGGATGCAGCCCGCCCGCCGTTGACGCTGCGGGAATCGCGAAAGGTCTCGCGATAGTGCCCGCCTTCAGGATGCGGCTTCAGGCTGAGCCGCGCGATGACGTCGCGCGAGGTCAACCCGGCTTTGATGGTTGTCATGCCTTGTTCTTGCGCTCGCGCAGTTCGCCAAAAACCTCTGCCGGGCTTTTGCCCGCGAGGCCGACGGCGGCTGCGACGGCGGGAACATCCGCGCGCAGGAACGTGTTGGCTTCCTTCTCGTCGCGAATCAGGGTCGGAATCGTCGGCTGGTTCTCCGCGCGCAGCTTCGCCACTTCCTCCGCGCGGGCTTTCAGCGCCGGATTGTTCGGCTCGATGCCGAGCGCGAACTTGACGTTGGAGGCGGTGTATTCGTGGCCGCAATAAACGCGCATGTCGTTCGGGAGCGCGCGCAACTTCAGCAGCGACTCCCACATCATCGGATAAGTGCCCTCGAAGACACGGCCGCAGCCAATTGAGAACAGCGTATCGGCGCAGAAGAGCGCGCGGTCCTCGTCGAACACGTAGCTGATGTGATCGAGGGTGTGGCCCGGGGTTTCCAGCACGCGTGCGCTCAGGTTGCCGACCTTCACGGTGGCGCCTTCCTTGACGCGCTCATCGACAAGCGGAATCGCGGCGGCCTTGTCGTGTGGCGCGACCACCCGGCAATTGTATTTTGTCTTGAGTTCGGCGATCCCCCCGACATGATCCATATGATGGTGGGTGACGAGAATGTCGGTCAGCGTCCAGCCTTCGCGCTGCAAAGCCTTGATGATGGGGCCTGCTTCCGGCGCGTCGATCGAGGCGGTGGCCTTGGTGACCGGATCGTGAATGAGGTAGCCGAAATTATCGGACAGGCAGGGGAACAGGCGAATCTCGGCAGCCATGACGTCTCCATTCATCGAGGATGGCGCAGGCTAACACGCCCTTATTCGCGAGTGAAATGCGTTAACGTCGTTCCGGAGATCGCCTCGCGGCCGCTGCATGGCGCTGTTCCCCGTGATAGGCTAGTGTGGCGGCTCGCAAGTCCGCATCATTTCTACGGCTGTATTTTGCGGACTTGCGAGCTAAAGCCACACTAGAACTATATTTTTCTAGTGTCCTTTCAAATCCGAAGTTCGCTTGGGAGCGTGCTGCGAAATGAAACGAACTTCGGATTTGGGACACTAGCGTCATGACAATCGACGTGATCGATCTTCGCAATTTCTATTCGCAGCGCCTCGGTGCGGTGGCGCGGCGGCTGATCAATCGCGGCATTCAGCGATACTGGCCGAACGCGGACGGCCTGCGCGTCGCAGGGCTCGGTTATCCGACGCCTTATCTCGGCCTGTTTCGCGAGGACGCCGAACGGTGCTTCGCGCTGATGCCGGCCGCGCAGGGCGTTTTAAAATGGCCGACGTCGCGCCCGACCCTGTCGACTCTGGTTGATGAATTTTCACTGCCTCTGGCTGATGCTGCGGTCGATCGCATCCTGCTGGTTCACGCGCTGGAAATATCGGATGACCCGGAAGGGCTTCTGCGTGAAGTGTGGCGTGTGCTCGCGCCGTCTGGGCGGATGATGGCGATCATTCCCAACCGGCGCGGGGTGTGGACGCGCACCGACAACACGCCGTTCGGGCACGGCCGGCCTTATTCCAGGTCGCAGATTACCCAGCTGTTGCGGCAGACATGGTTCACGCCGACGGCATGGGGCGAAGCGTTGTTCGTGCCGCCGTTCCAGAGTGGATGGGTATTGCGTTCGGCGGTGGCCTGGGAGCGGATGAGCGCTGCGGTGTCATCGCCGTTCGCGGGTGTTCATATTGTTGAAGCGTCGAAGCAGGTCTATCGCGCGATCCCGGCGCATCGCGAACGCACGCGGCTGATTCCGTCGATGCCGCCGGTTCTCCTGCCAACGCCGACACGGCGCGATGATCGGCCCGCAACCCGCTGAACGGCCGCCTGAATAACAATGGCCCGCCTGAGGAATGCTCGGGCGGGCCATTGTATTGCTCAGGTCATGCCGTCCCGGGCACGAGGTCAGATCGCGCGGCTTAATCGCTGGCCGATTCCACCGGAGGCTGAGCGGCCCCTTCGGGACGCGGGCCTGGCGGACGACGCCGGCGGCGGTGACCGAAACGCTCGCCGTTGCCGGGATTGACGTTGCCTTCGGCGCTGGGCGCGTTGGGCAGCGGCTGAGCGCCGCCTGTAATGAAAGACGGAAGGCGGTCAACCTGATCCCCTTCGACAGGCTGTGGGGAAGGTTGCGGCTGTGATCGATTGTCGCGGTCTCGGTCGCGATCGCGGAAATTCTGCTCACGCGGCTGATGCTGTTCACGCGGATACGGCTGTTGTTCGCGGGGCTGAAACTGCGGCTGCGGTTGTGGCTGATGCCCTGGCGCGAAGCCGGGTTCGGCGCCGAAGTTGGAGTAGCTGTCGCTGTCATCGCCGTTGTCGTCGAGCGCATCGCCATCGGCGCGCGGCATCGGCTGCTGTTGCTGCGGCTGGTTCTGGCGGAATTGCTCCTGCGCCGCGGCGATCAGCCGGAAATAGTGTTCCGCATGCTGGTAGTAGTTCTCGGCGGCAACCGGATCGCCGGACGAGCGGGCGTCGCGTGCGAGCTGGACATATTTCTCTGCAACGTGAGAAGCGGTTCCGCGAATCTTGATGTCCGGTCCGTTGGACTCGAACACCCGGGTCATCGGGTTTTGGCCGCGCCGGTTATTGTTATTGTTATTATTATTATTGTTGTTCCGGCTGCGCATGCGCTTGTTGTTATTCGGGCCGTTTCTCATGTGGTGCCTTTTACCGATTCTGGATCGTGGTGATTGATGTGCGGACACGGCCCAGTGCATTCGCGCAGGCGGCGATACCGTAAATATTCAGACCGTGGTTGTCGTACGTCGCGTTCAACAAGGACGCGTTCTCCAAATGCCCGAAGGCAATGAGCCATCTGGGCCGGATCAGCCTGAGCTAACAGGCGCTATGTTTTGCAGTTGAATGTACAAGCGCAATATCAGGCTTTCGTTCGCTTCGCGGTCCCAAGCAGCGCAGCTCTTTCAGCCTTCGCGCTCGTCATGACCTGCCTTTTTGGAACCCTTCACTCGGCGGGCATCCCTTGCGGGATTTCTGGCTTCAACCCGTCATTCCTGACCGGGGCCACGACCCTGAACCGATGTTGTGGCCGGAACGTAGTCGCTCCGGGCCAATATTCCAAGAGGTTTTTTCTGGTCCGAACCCTCTTTAAAACGCCGTTTTTCGGCCCAAGACGGCGCGATGAATACCGCCCAGATCGGCCTTGGGCGAGGATGACAGGGTTAATCCCGCCGCGCGCATCAGCGCGCTCACCTGCGCGCACTGATCGTGTCCGACCTCGAAGATCAGAACCCCGTCTGGAGCGAGCAGAGCCGCCGCCTGAGGCGTGATCGCGCGATAAGCGTCGAGGCCATCCGCGCCGCCGTCGAGCGCCAGATGCGGGTCATGGCCGCGGACATCGCCGTCGAGAAAGGCGATTTCTGCGGAGCGGATGTAGGGCGGATTGGACACGATCAGATCAAACGGGCCGGACAGTGCTGCGGCATAGTTGCACTGCACGAACGAGGCCCGGCCAGCGAGGCCGAGCCGGTTCGCGTTCAGTTCCGCGGTCGCCAGCGCGGTGATGCTGATATCGGTGCCAACGCCTGTGGCATCCGCAAGCTCCGACAGCAGCGCAAGCAGGATCGCGCCGGACCCGGTGCCGATATCGGCAATGCGAAGCGCCTTGGTCGCGCCGGCATTGCCCGCAAAAACGTCAAGCGCTGCGGCAACGATGGTTTCGGTATCGGGACGCGGCACCAGCGTGGCGTCAGAAAGCTGAAGATCGAGGCCCCAGAATTCCTTGTGGCCGAGAATGCGGGCGACCGGCTCGTGCGTCATCCGGCGCTGCGCGAAAGAAACGATGGTTGTTTCCTCGCGGTCGGTAATCAGACGCGAAGCCTGCGTTGCAAGCCCGGTATGATCGAGACCGAGCGCCGCGCCGATCAGCAGCCGCGCGTCGAGGTCAGGCGATTCGATGCCCTTTGCCCTGAGTTGTGCTGCCAATGCGCGCCGCGCCGCCTCGACGGTCAATCCGGCGAACGGCCCGCTGGCGTTCACGACACGCCGCCCTGTTCCGCAAGCTGCGCCGCCTGATGCTCGGTCGTTAGCGCGTCGATCAGTTCGCCGAGAGCGTCGCCCGCAATCACCTGCGGCAATTTGTAAAGCGTGAGGTTGATGCGGTGGTCGGTGACGCGGCCCTGCGGAAAATTGTAGGTCCGGATGCGCTCAGAACGGTCGCCGGAGCCGACCTGGCCCTTGCGCTCGGCGGAGCGTTCGGAATCGAGACGCTGTCTTTCGGCGTCATAAATGCGCGATCGCAAGATGTTCATCGCGCTGGCGCGGTTTTTATGCTGCGAGCGGCTGTCCTGCATCATTACGACGATGCCGGTCGGGATGTGCGTGATGCGGATCGCGGACTCGGTCTTGTTGACGTGCTGGCCGCCCGCGCCCTGCGCGCGCATGGTCTCGATCCGCAGGTCGTCGTTCTTGATGGCGACATCTACATCTTCGGCCTCGGGAAGCACTGCGACCGTCGCCGCGGAAGTGTGGATGCGGCCCTGTGTTTCAGTGTCAGGCACACGCTGCACGCGATGCACGCCGGACTCAAACTTCAGTCGGGCGTACGCGCCGCGGCCCTGCACCTCGGCGATGATTTCCTTGTAGCCGCCCATGGTGCCCTCAGACGCGGAGATCAGGTCGACCTTCCAGCCCTGCAACGAGGCGAAGCGCTCGTACATGCGGAACAGGTCGCCGGCGAACAGCGAGGCCTCGTCGCCGCCGGTGCCGGCGCGAATTTCCAGCACCACGTTGCGATCGTCCATTGCGTCCTTGGGCAATAGGGCGATGCGGATATCCTGCGCGAGTTCGTCGCGGCGCGCTTCAAGCAGCGGCCGCTCGCTTTCCGCCATCGCCCGCATGTCGGGTTCGGTGGCTGCATCCGCGATCAGCGCATCGATGCCGGTGATCTCGTCGTCCGCCGAGCGATACGCCTTCACGGCATCGACCACCGGCGTCAGTTCGCTCAGCTCGCGCGTGATGCGGACATAGGTTTCCGAATTCACTTGGCCGAGCAGTTCGGCTTCAAGCGAAGCATGACGCGCCAGCAACGCGTCGAGTTTGATTTCGGGCAGTGTGGTCATAGGTCTCGGTCGATCAAGGGTGAATTCAGCGGCTGCTTCGGAACGGTCCGGAAGCGTCGCTACAACGAAAGCCCTTCGGCTTCGGCGAATTCCATCAGCTTGCTGCGGATCGAGACGCTTCCGGCCGGCGCATCCAGCAGCGGCGTGATCATGGCTTCGGCCTTCTTGGCGTCGAGGTCAAGAATCAGCGCCTTCACCGGACCGTGCGCTGTTGCCGACAGCGACAGCGAGCGATAGCCGAGTGCGATCAGCGCCAGCGCGCCGAGCGGTTGCGAGGCCATTTCACCGCAAAGCGAAACGGACTTGCCTGCCGCGGTGGCTTTTGTCGCGATGTCGCGAAGGGCGCGCAGGATCGGCGCCGACAGCGTATCGAAGCGGTCGGTCACCCGCGAATTGCCGCGATCGACCGCGAACAGAAACTGGAACAGGTCGTTGGAGCCGACCGACACGAAGTCGACCCGCTTGAGCAGTTCGTCCATCTGATAGAGCAGCGCCGGAACTTCGACCATGGTGCCGACATCGACGCGTTCGGGCAGGGTATGTCCGTGCTGGCGCAGATAGGTCAGTTCGCGTTCGATCACGAGTTTTGCCTGATCGAATTCGTCGACCTGCGAGATCATCGGGAACATTACGCGCAGGTAGCGCCCGGAGGCGGCGCGTAGCAGCGCGCGGATCTGTCCGCGCAGCAGGCCCGGCCGGTCCAATCCCAGGCGGATTGCACGCCAGCCCAGCGCCGGATTTTCCTCGACGATGGTGTCCATGTACGGCAGCGCCTTGTCACCGCCGATGTCGAGCGTGCGGAAGGTGACCGGCTTGTCACCGGCGGCGTCGAGCACTGCGCGATAGAGCGACAGTTGTTCGCTGGTGCGGGGCAGGCTCTGCCCGACCATGAACTGCAACTCGGTGCGGAACAGTCCGATGCCGGACGAGCCCGTGTCATCGATGTGGGGCAGGTCGATGATGAGACCGGCATTGATCATCAGGTCGACGGGCTGGCCGTCTTTCGTGACACAGGGCTTGTCCCGCAGTTCGCGGTACTGCTCCTGACGGCGGGCGCGAAAGCGGACGCGCTCGGCGTAGGCCGACTGGATTTCGTTCGACGGGCGGATGTAGATCGAACCGGAGGTGCCATCGACGATGATCGCGTCGCCGGGATCGGCGATGCCTGCGGCGTTCGGTACCTCCCCGACCGCCGGAATGCCGAGCGCCCGCGCCACGATCGAAACGTGTGAATTGGCGGTGCCTTCTTCCAGCACGAGACCGCGCAGCCGCTTGCGGTCGTAATCGAGCAATGCGGCCGGACCCATCGAGCGCGCGATCAGAATCGCATTGTCGGGCAACTGCTCGCGTGACGGCGCGTGATCCTGTCCGACGAGCTGGCGCATCAAACGGTGGCCGAGATCTTCCAGATCGTGCAGGCGGTCGCGCAGATAGGGATCGGTCGAGCGCAACATGCGGGCGCGTGTGTCGGACTGCACGCGCTCGACGGCGGCTTCGGCGGTGAGACCCGTCGCGACGGCTTCATGCAGCTTGTGCTGCCAGCCCTGGTCGTTGGCGAACATGCGATAGGCTTCAAGCACGTCGCGGTGTTCGCCGCCCTCTGCGACATCGCCGCGCTCCAGCATGCGGTCGAGATCGGCGCGCAGCTTGAGGATTGCGGTATCCAGCCGCTTGAGCTCTTTCGGTAGGTCCTCGGCGATGTAGTTGGTGATGACGACCCGCGGCTCGTGCAGCACGACATGACCAAGCGCGATGCCGTCCGACAGGATCGCACCGGTCTTGTGCAGCGAATGGCGCGCGGCGGGTTCAGCGCCGGGCTTGGCAATGGCGGACAGTTCGCCCGAGGCGATCATTTCCGCGACCACCATGGCGGTGGTCTGCAGTGCCTCGACTTCTTCCTCGACGTAGGTGCGGTGGGCGCGGTTCTGCACCACGAGCACGCCGAGCGTATTGCCTGACCGCAGAATCGGCACGCCGAGGAACGAATGATAGAT
Organism: Afipia birgiae 34632; assembly: GCF_000308295.2. Classification (GTDB taxonomy): domain Bacteria; phylum Pseudomonadota; class Alphaproteobacteria; order Rhizobiales; family Xanthobacteraceae; genus Afipia; species Afipia birgiae. The sequence continues at coordinate 188,479 of NZ_HG326653.1, read as the reverse complement.
TTCTTCGCCGGTTTCCGGGCGATACGAGAACGCTGGGTGCGATTGAGCGTTCGACAGGTTTAGCGGCGTCGCCTCGGACGCAACGAGACCTACGAGGCCCTCATGGGCGTTCAGCACCGTCTGGTGGACCGCGTCCCGGTTCAAACCCTCGGTGGCATAGAGCTCAAGGGTGTTGTCGACGCGCAGCACGTAGGTCGAACAGACCTCCGCCACCATATTGGCGGCGATCAGCACCACGATCTTGTCGAGCCGTTCCTGAGCGCTGACCTGTTCGGCCATCACTTCGCGGAGCCGTCTCAACAAGACGCGGGGGCCTCCCAGCGCGCTCCGCATCCGTTGACATCCTTACCCGCAATTTCAGCACGGCCCGCAACCGGCTGTGATAGCGTTAACTAGCAGTAAAATAACGACTTTTCAGGTCTCGCGTGGGCCGCTTGGCCGATTTTGGGACGTAGCAGACGGTCCAGAACCAGAGGCGCGGGCGCGGGTGCCTTATCCTGAGGCTATATCGAATCGAGGCGCGTTTTGCCAAGCAAAACACCTGCCAAAGATGAGAGGCAGTCCAGCAAAATGACCTCGGCAGGATGCCGCGGCAGCGGACTGCCAAAATAAGATTTAGGCCTGATCGAGCCCGTAAAGCGTGTGCAGCGTCCGGACAGCCAGCTCGGTATAGGCCGCGTCAATCAGCAGCGAGAACTTGATCTCGGACGTGGTGATGGCGCGGATATTGATGTTGCGCTCCGACAGCGCCTTGAAGGCCTGCGCAGCGACGCCGGCATGGCTCCGCATGCCGATTCCGATCACCGAAACCTTGGCGACGTCGGTGGCCGAGTCCATCGCCTTGTAGCCGATCTTGTCCCTCGCCTTGGCGATGGTGTCCTTGGCGCGGGTATACTCCGAGGCGGGAACGGTGAAGGTGAGGTCGGTGGTTTTGCCGTCCTCGGACACGTTCTGCACGATCATGTCGACGTTGATGCTGGCGTCGGCCAGCGGGCCGAAGATGGCTGCAGCCACGCCGGGTTTGTCGTCGATCTGGCGCACGGAGATCTGGGCTTCGTCCTTCGAAAAGGCGATACCGGTGACGACTTGGCTCTCCATGATTTCCTCCTCGCTGCAAATCAGCGTTCCCGGCGGCGTGCCGTGGGGGTCGATGTCTTCCGGCTTGTCGAAGCTCGAGCGCACGAACACCGGTACGTTGTGAACCATGCCCAGTTCCACGGAGCGGACCTGAAGCACCTTGGCGCCTTGCGACGCCATTTCCAGCATTTCTTCGAACGCGACCTTCTCAAGCCGCCGCGCCTTCGGCACCACGCGCGGGTCGGTCGTATAGACGCCGTCGACATCGGTGTAGATGTCGCAGCGCTCGGCCTGGATCGCAGCCGCGATTGCAACTGCAGACGTGTCGGAGCCGCCGCGCCCCAGCGTGGTCACGCGTCCCGTCGGCTCGTGAATGCCCTGGAAGCCGGCGACGACGGCGACTTCCTTGCGTTCCTTGAATCGCTTGATCAGTTCGCGGCCGTCGATTCCTGTGATGCGCGCGGATGCATGCGCGTCGCTGGTCAGGATCGGAATCTGCCAGCCCTGCCAGGAGCGGGCCTGGATGCCGAGCGATTGCAGCACAATGGCGAGCAGTCCCGCGGTGATCAATTCACCCGAGGCAACGATAGCATCGTATTCGCGCGCGTCGTGCAGCGATGAGGCTTCGCTCGCCCAGGCCACCAGTTCATTGGTTTTTCCGGACATGGCCGATACCACCACGGCGACGTCATGGCCGGCATCGACCTCGCGCTTCACATGCTGCGCGACGTTGCGAATGCGGTCGATGTTGGCGACGGACGTGCCGCCGAATTTCATCACAAGGCGACCCATGGTGGATGGCGCTGTCCCGGTTCGGTTGTTGTCAGTAAGGAGCCAGTTCCGCGCAAAACGGCAGCACGGCCCCGAAAAGGCGGCTATACATACCCATCAGGTCGCGAGCAAGCAACAGGACGGGAATGGGCCGCTATATCGACGATATCCTGCAGCCAGGGGAGAAGATTCTGTATTCCACTACAATTCACGGGATCATCTATGTCCCGGGTCTGGCTTGCCTGGCGGTCGCCGGGGCCTGTCTGGTCGGTTCGGGCGGCGGAGTCATCCTGCCGCTGTTGGCATTGAGCGCCCTGCTGGCGCTTGTAGGGGGCTTCCTGCTGTTTCGGGCCTGGTTCCAGCGCTGGACGATGGAAACCGACGTGACCTCGCTGCGGCTGGTTCACAAGGAAGGATTCATCAAGCGCGAGACCTTCGAGATGAGTTTGGATAAAATCGAAAGCGTCGATGTCAGCCAGAGCATTGCGGGCCGAATTTTTGGATGGGGAGATGTCACCGTTAATGGTGTCGGGGAGGGCACCAAGACGATAAAGATGATTGGCGCGCCGGTCGAATTCCGCAACCATATCACGGCTCGCTAGCGCGCAAGTTCTTCGGCTCGACAGGCGCCAACCGGACAAGACCTCGGTATGACTACAAATTCTTCATCTGCGTCCACGGTCGATCCCGGCGAAGTCGCGCGGTTCTCACAGCTGTCCGAACAGTGGTGGGATCCCAAGGGCAAGATGGCGCCGCTGCACAAGATCAATCCGCTGCGGCTGGCCTATATCCGTGACACCGCGTGCCGCAAGTTCGACCGCAATCCGAAGAGCCTGAATTGTCTGTCCGGATTGCGCATTCTCGATATTGGCTGCGGCGCGGGACTGCTGTGCGAACCGCTGACACGTCTCGGCGCGCAGGTGATCGGCGTCGATCCGTCGGCCACCAATATCGCGGTCGCCAAGCTTCATGCCGAGCGGGGACACCTTTCCATCGACTATCGCTGCACCACGATCGAAGAGATGGACCCGCGCGAGCGTTTCGACATCGTGCTGGCGATGGAGGTCGTCGAACACGTCGCCAATGTCGGGATGTTTCTCGATCGCTGCGCCGCGCTGCTCAAGCCGACCAGCATGATGGTCGCGTCGACCATCAACAGGACATGGAAGAGCTTTGCGCTGGCGATCGTGGGAGCGGAATATGTTCTGCGTTGGCTGCCACGCGGCACCCATCAGTGGGACAAGTTCGTGACGCCGGCGGAACTCACGCATCATCTGGAGCGCAACAAGCTCGCCATCAGCGATCAGGCGGGGGTGGTCTACAATCCGCTCGCGGACCGCTGGAGTCTCTCCTCCGACATGGATGTGAACTACATGCTGGTCGCGGAAGCGGCGATCTAAGTAAGCATGCAACGCCGGCATGATATCGTGCCGGTTGACCGCAGGCTGCTGACAGGGCCTGTGGGATCATGATGCTCCCGCCGCTCTGGTCTCGTCCTTCATCATGACCCAGCTCATATGGCTCTGGATCCCCTTCACGCTGCTGGCGGCGGCAGGCCAGGTCGTGCGCAACGCCATGCAACGCGGGCTGACGGCCCAACTCGGCACGCTCGGGGCGACCCATATCCGCTTCCTGTTCGGATTTCCGTTTTCACTTGTCTTTCTCGGACTGATTCTGGCCGTTACCGGCGACCGGCTGTCATGGCCCGAAACCGGCTTCTGGGCTTGGCTGGTGGTCGGCGGCATGGCGCAGATCCTCGCCACCGCACTGATGCTGATGGCCATGAACGAGCGCTCGTTCGTGGTCACGACGGCTTACCTCAAGACCGAAGCGATTCAGGCGGCGATCTTCGGCTTCGTGTTTCTGTCGGATCATCTCACCGCCCTGAAGGTCGCAGCGATCTTGATCGCCACCGTTGGCGTGGTGATCACGGCCTTGCGGCCCGGCGGCATGAAGGGGTTCGGCAATCTGAAGCCCACGGTGCTTGGTCTTGTGGCGGCGGCTTTCTTCGCACTGTCGGCGGTCGGCTATCGCGGCGCCATCCTCAATGTCACGAGCGTGAGTTTCGTAACCGCGGCCAGCCTGACGCTGGTGGCGACATTGCTGATGCAAACCCTTGTGCTGTCGGGTTGGCTCATCGTGCGTGCGCCGGGAACGATGACCGCGATCTTTCGCCTGTGGAAGCCGTCGATGTTCGCAGGTTTCATGGGATCGTTCGCCTCACTGTTCTGGTTTCTCGCCTTCGCTCTCACCGCCGCGGCGAATGTCCGAACCCTGGCGCTGATCGAGGTGCTATTCGCGCAAGGCGTGGCCTACTACTCGATGAAGCAACCGATCTCGGCGCGGGAAATTGCCGGAATTGCGCTGATATTAGCCGGCGTTGCGATGCTGGTGGCGGGCTGAGCTACTTTTTCAGCGCGAGAAGCACCGCGCCTGTGGCGATCAGCGCGATCCCGAGCCAGCCAGTCGCGGAGGGGCGTTCGCCGAGGAACACGAAGGCGAACAACGCGACCAGCACCACGCTGAGTTTGTCGATCGGAGCCACGAGTGTCGCGGGGCCGAGTTTGAGCGCGCGAAAATAGCAGAGCCAGGATGCGCCGGTTGCGAGTCCCGACAGGACGAGGAATGTCCATGTCCTTGTCGAAATCGGGCCGGGCGCGCCGAACTGGCCGGTGGCAAAGAGGATCACCGCAAAACTCGCCAGCACGATCACGGTGCGAATGAAGGTCGCGAGATCCGGATTGATGTCCTCGACGCCGACTTTCGCGAAGATCGCAGTGAGGGCTGCAAACACCGCCGACAGCACGGCCCACATCTGCCACGAGCCGGACCAGGACATCGCATCGGGGTTCATGGGTGATCCGCGGTTTGTTCTAGTTCCTGTCGCCGGGCAGGACCGGCAGAGGTGCGACTTCAACGCCCTCGTCGATCAGCGCGCGAGCCTCCTCGGCGGTTGCCTCGCCGTAGATTGCGCGATGCTCGATATCGCCGTAGTGCATCTTGCGGGCTTCATCGGGAAACTTGTTGCCGACATTGTCCGCGTTCCTGAGAACGTGGTCGCGCAGTTCCTTCAGCTTTGACAGGAGCTCGCGCTCCTGCGGCGCCATCACCAGCGATGTCGATGCTGTGTCCTCGGCGGGGGCTGCTACGGGCTCCGGCGCCGATTTGGATTTTCCCTTGCGCGCGATGCGCGGCGCCATGATCGCTTTTTCGACCTTGGTGGAGTCGCATACAGGGCACGCGACGAGCCCGCGCTTGTGCTGGCTGTCGTAAGCCGAAGAGCTCTGAAACCAGCTGTCGAATTCGTGGCCGCGCTCACAGCGCAGCGCATAACGGATCATGCCGATCCTCGCACGAGATGCAGATGCTCCGGTCCGGCTTTCGGATCGGCGAGGCCGAAGCGGCGGCCATGCTGCAGGGAGGGAATGCTCTTGCGGACCGATTGAACTTTCGCCGGATCGATTTTCGCCAGCACCACGCCGGGCTCGACGCCGCCTTCCGCCAGGATTTCACCCCAAGGGTCGACAATCAGCGAATGGCCGTAGGTCTCGCGGCCGCTTTCATGTTTGCCGGCCTGCGCGGCCGCGAAGATGAAGCAGCCGTTCTCGATGGCCCGGGCGCGCAACAGGGTGCTCCAGTGGGCCTCGCCGGTCCTCACCGTGAACGCGGACGGCACCGTGATGAAGGAGGCGCCCGCTTCGGCGAGCGCGCGGTACAGCGCGGGAAAGCGGACGTCGTAGCAGATCGTCAGTCCGATGCGGCCCCACGGCAGGTCCGAGATCACCGCGGTTTCGCCCGGCTGATAGTTGGCGGACTCGCGGTAGCTCTCACCGCCATCGAGCTCGATATCGAACATGTGGATCTTGTCGTAGCTGGCAAGGATGTTGCCGTCCGGCGCGATCAGGAACGAGCGATTTGCCGCGCGCTCGGGATTGGCGCGCACCGCCAGCGAACCGATGTGCAGGTAAATCTTCAGCTCGCGCGCCAGTTCACGATAAGCCTTGAGCGAACGGTCATCTTCCTCGCTCGCGAGCAGTTCGAACAGCGCCTTGCGGTTCTGCTGAATGATGTTGGAAACTTCGGGTGTCTGGACATAGTCCGCGCCCTTGTCCTTCGCTTCGCGGATCAGCGCGATCCCCTGGGCAAGGCTCGTTTCCGGCCGCAGCGCCGTGCGCATCTGTACCATGGCTGCAGTGAACGGAGCGCCGGTTTCAGTGCTGGCCGTCATGACGATACCTTCTGACCGGCGAGCAGGCCATCGAGTTTGCCTTCGCGGTCGAGCGCGTAAAGATCGTCGCAGCCGCCGACATGCATCCTGTCGATGAAAATTTGCGGAAACGTAGCGCCGCCCTTGGCGCGCTCGACCATCTCCGCGCGCCAGGTCGGATCGATCGCGACGTCGAACTCAGTAAAGGCAGCGCTTTTGCGCGCGAGCAGCGATTTCGCAGCGCTGCAATAGCCGCATCCGGGACGCGTGTAGATCTCGATCAGTGCAGCCATGGTTTGCCTTTACGGAACGGGAAGGACTCAAATTATATGGGGGTCTGGAGCATGTCCACAACCCGCGAGAACACCAGCACATCCACCGATGCAGCCCTGGACCGCAATAACGCACGCGCGCAGGCGTCAACTGTTGCGCCGGAGGTCAAAACGTCGTCAATCAGCACGATCCGGCGGCCCTGCACGATGGATTTGTTCTCCGGCGGGACTTTGAACGCGCCCTGCACGTTGAGCGCGCGATCCGATCTGGAGAGACCGACCTGCTGCAGCGTCGGCCGCACGCGATGAAGGGCGTTGCCGATCACGGGCAGGTTGGCGGATCTGCCGATCACCCTCGCCAGTGCGCCGGACTGATTGTAACGGCGGGTCCAGCCGCGCCGCCAGTGCAGCGGCACCGGAATGAGCGCATCGGCATCGCTGAGAAGTTCCTGACCGGCCCGCGCCATCCAGCGGCCCATGGTCGGCGCCAAATCAGTGCGGTCCTGATACTTCAGGGCATGGACCATGGTCCGCGCCACCTCGTCGTAACGAACCGCGGCGCGTGCGCGCTGATAGGCCGGCGGATCGGCGATGGCCTGCATCGACAAGAGACCCGGTCCCGGATCGTAGACAAACGGAATGCCGAGCCGCGTACAGAATGGCGGCGCGATGAACGACAGTTTCGCCCAGCATGTGGCGCAGAGGCCTTCGCCGGCGACCGGCTCGCGGCAGGAGACACACAGCGTCGGCAGAGCGATGTCGAGGGCGGCGCGCGGCAGCGAAGCGAGGGTCGCTCCGCAGGCTCTGAGCGTGCCGAAAACCCGGCTGCGCAACCGGCCTGAAGGATGTGACGATGCCTGATCGAGCCCCGACATGATCTTCCCCGCTGTCGGAGGCTAGTTCCGGCGGCTATCAGAGACAAGCACGCCAGTGGTCCGATTCTAACATTCGTATCCCGTCTCGGCGGCTATCGTTTGCGAATGTTAGAATCAAAGGACCACTGGCAACACCAAGTTTCGAGTGGAGTTTTGGATTTGACATTCGCGGTACGCGATATCCGGTAAGATGGGTCGCGAATGTCAAATCCACTCCACTCATTGGGAATTGCCAGAATAGTCTTTGAGGGCGTACCTACGGCCATGACCTCGTCCCCGACCGATACGCCGCCCCGCCTGTTCGATCGCGCTGTGTTGCGCGTCCGGCAGAATCGTGCCGCACGGCAGGGTGGCGCGTCATTCCTGCTCGATCGCGTGGCGGAGGATATGGCGGAACGGCAGCAGGCCGTTCTCCGCGAGTTTTCCGACGGCATCGATCTCGGCACGCCCGGTGATCAGGTGCGCGCCGCGCTGACGGACAGCGTCCGGAAACTGCAAGCGGTGGAGCTGCCGCTCTCCGATAACGAACCGCTGGCGCTGGTGCCGGTGTCCATCGATCTTTTGATCTCTGCGCTGGCGCTGCAGTTTGTCAATGATTTGCCGGGTGTGCTGGCGCAAATCCGCCGCGCGCTGAAGCCGGACGGATTGTTTCTCGCGGCGATGATCGGTGGTGAGACGCTGACCGAATTGCGGCAGTCTTTCGCTGCGGCAGAATCCGAGGTGGAAGGCGGCGTGTCGCCGCGCGTAGCGCCGTTCGCCGACTTGCGCGATCTGGGTGCGCTGCTGCAACGCGCGGGCTTCGCGCTGCCGGTGACGGATGTGGATCGCATCGTCGTGCGCTACGACAATGCGTTTGCGCTGATGCAGGATTTGCGGCGGATGGGCGCGACCAACATTTTGAACGAGCGCCGCCGCACGCCGTCCCGCCGCGCCACGTTTCTCAAGATGGCGCAGATTTATGCCGAGCGGTTTTCTGATCCCGACGGACGTATCCGCGCCACCTTCGACATCGTCTGGCTGTCGGGCTGGGCGCCGCACGAAAGCCAGCAGAAACCGCTCAAGCCCGGTTCGGCGAAAATGTCGCTGGCGGATGCGGTGAACAAGGCGCGTGAGCCGAAAGGTTAGCGCTTGGTCAAGCATCGTGCGCGAACTCTCTATGCCGTCCGCACGTTAGCGACGGCGGCCGGAAGCCGCCTATGCCTCCCCACAAGGGGGAGGGAGATGTCAGGCATCGTGCACTCCATTCAGATTCAGTTTTCAAACAGCCACTTCCATAGACGCGCGTGATTACTCTCGCGCATCGCGCGAGTTGATCCCTTAGTCTCGCCCCTAAAACGAGGGGCATGGAGCGCCGCGAGGCGCAAATGTGTTGTTTCGCTTCCTCTGCGAGGAGGAAGCGCGTCGC
>NZ_HG326653.1:77042-179855 GCF_000308295.2 Afipia birgiae 34632 | reverse complement strand
CTGTCCGCGTCCAGCCACTGAAGGCAGAGCCACGTAGTTGGCCCGGACGCTGACCCCAGCCTCCCGGACGACATGGCTGCGAACCACGCGCGCGGGCGCCGCATCCTGCTCCGCTTCAAAAGCGCCCTCGAGAAGCGCCCCTCACGAACAGGACGATGAAGAATATATTCCTAGGTCGAGACATGTCAAGGAGAGATCGGAAATCTCGACACGTCCCCGCACAGGCGGGGACCCATACTCCCTGAGTCATCGACTTGAGAAAGATGCTGAGCAATCGGCCATCACCACGACGTTTGGTGGTTATGGGTCCCGGCGTTCGCGGGGACGACATTGGATGTGTGGCAGCCGTCTCGTCTGCGGTGCCGGCGTTAGATGACGCCGCGCCTACAGCAGCAAATCCGTCAGATGCGCGATCAGCGGAATGTCCGCAGGCGGCATCGGATAATCGCGCAGCTTGTTGGCGCGCACCCATGCGAGCTGCTGGCCTTCGTGCGGCGTCACGGTGCCTTCCCACTTTCTGCAAATGTACAATGGCATCAGCAGGTGGAAGGTTTCATAGCTGTGGCTGGCGAAGGTGAGCGGCGCCAGGCATGGCTCTTCCACCTTGATGCCGAGTTCTTCCGCGAGTTCGCGGATCAGGGCCGGTTCCGGCCGCTCGCCGGGCTCCAGCTTGCCGCCGGGAAACTCCCACAGCCCTGCAAGCGTCTTGCCTTCGGGGCGCTGCGCGATCAGGACGCGGTTGTCCGCATCGATCAGTGCGCAGGCGACAACGAGGACGAGCTTGATCACGAGCGGTAGTCGCCGTTGATTGCGACATATTCCTTGGTGAGATCGCAGGTCAGCACGCGGTCGCGGCCCTTGCCGAGGCCAAGCCCGACCTTGATCTGGATTTTCGGCTGCTTCATCAGCGCCGAGACTTCCGCCTCGTTATAGGATGGATCGCGCGCGCCCTTGCTGGCGACGCGAATGCCGTTGAACGAGATCGAGAGCTTGTCGCGGTTGGCCGGCTCGCCGGCCTTGCCGACGGCCATGACGACGCGGCCCCAGTTGGCGTCCTCGCCCGCGATCGCGGTTTTCACCAGCGGCGAATTGGCAATCGACATCGCGATTTTCCGCGCGGATGTCTTCGACGCCGCGCCCTCGACAACGACTTCGACCAGCTTGCGTGCGCCTTCGCCATCGCGCGCGACCTGTTCGGCAAGATCGGCCAGCACGGCGTGAAACGCTTTGGTGAAGGCCTTCAACCGCGGATCGTTGGCGCGTTTGATCGCCGGCGCGCCTCTGGCGGCTGCGGCCCCCGTGGCGAACGCCAGCAGCGTATCCGAGGTCGATGTATCGCCGTCGATGGTCACCGCGTTGAACGTATCCCCGACACCGGCCTTGAGCAGCGATTGCAGCACGGCCGCGGACAGCGGTGCGTCGGTGAAGATAAACGCCAGCATTGTCGCCATGTCCGGCGCGATCATGCCTGCGCCCTTGGCCATGCCGTTGATGGTGACCTTGGCCTTGCCGAGCTTGACGGTCGCGGTGGCGACCTTCGGAAACGTATCCGTGGTCATGATCGCGCGCGCGGCGGTGTCCCATCCCTCGGGCGTCGCGGTCTTTGCGAGATCGTCGAGCACGCCGTTGAATTTCGTCGCGTCGAGCGGTTCGCCGATCACGCCGGTGGACGCCAGAAAGATCTTGGCTGCGGTGGTTTCAGCGGCCTTGGCGGCGATCGCGGCCGTCAGCGTCGTCGCCTGCTTTCCTGTTTTTCCGGTGAAGGCGTTGGCGTTGCCGGAATTGACCACCAGAGCGCGCGCCTCGCCGCCCTTGAGCTTGGCGCGGCACCAGTCCACCGCAGCGCTCGGGCACTTCGATTTCGTGAAAACGCCAGCAACGGTGGTGCCCTTGTCGAACAGCGCCAGCAGCACATCGGTGCGGTTCTTGTAGCGGATGCCGGCGGCCGCCGTCGCCAGGCGCACGCCGTCGATGTTCGGCATGTCAGGAACGTTGGTGGGGGCGAGCGGCGAGACGGCGGTGGACATGAGATTGGTGACCCTGAATCGAGGATTGTCAGTCGTCATGACCGGATTATTCCGGCCATCCACGTCTTACTTCCTCAATTGTGAAGGTCCTAAGACGTAGATGCCCGGGGCAAGCCCCGGGCATGACGTCAAGTTACTGAAGGTTCGGTGCGAAGTCGATTTACTTCTTCGCAGGGGGAGTCTTCGCCGCCGGCGCAGCCTTAGCATCGGGCGTTGCAGCCGGAGCAGCAGCGTCCGCCGGCTTGTCCAGGCGCTCGACCTTTGCTTCGGTTCGCAGCTTGGTGACGTAATCGGCCTGAGCCTTGCGCACCACGAAGGTCTGGATCTGGCCCTTCACCTGTTCGAAATCCGGCGGCTTGCGGTCGCGCTTTTCCTCGACCTTGATGATGTGCCAGCCGAACTGCGACTTCACCGGGTCGGAAATCTTGCCGGGATCGAGCGCGAAGGCGACGGCCGAAAATTCCGGCACCATCTGTTCCTTGGTGAAGAAGCCGAGATCGCCGCCGTCGGCAGCGCCTGGATCTTTCGATTTTTCCTTGGCGAGCTTGGCGAAGTCCGCGCCCTTTTCGAGTTCGGCCTTGATCGCTTTCGCCTCGTCCTCGGTCGGAACCAGAATGTGCCGGGCGTGAACTTCCTTTTCGCCCGAAACCTGCTTGGTTGCGTCCTCATAGACCTTCTTCATGGCGTCGTCGGTGACTGCGGCCTTGCCTTCGGTCGCGAGCAGGCTGTCCATCAGAAGGCGGTCACGCGCGAAGGCAATCTTCTGCTTGAAGTCCGCCGTATCGCCGACCTTCTTGGCTTCGGCCGCCTTGGCGACGATTTTCATGTCGATCAGGAACGAGATCAGATTCTCGCGGCGGGTCGACGGGTCCATCTGCTGAAGGCTGGGTCCCAGCTCTTCTTCAGCCACAGCAAGGTCGCCCTGGCGGATTTCGGCGCCGTTAACCTTTGCGATCACGGCATTCGCATCCTGTGCATGCAGCGGCTGGCCGATTGCCGTCACAACCGTGAGACAAGCTGCCGCAGCGGTGGTCAGAAGTCCAAATCGCAGTCCGAGTCCCAGTCCAGGTCGCACGCCCAGTCTGCTGAGAGGGGCCGTGCTGTTTGGAGAAACGGTCATGGAAAATCCTTATGGGGTCAAAGCTGGTGTCCCGTATCCGGCGTTCGCTGGATCACTGGGCGGGTTCGGGAGGCGGGACACTCGCCCAACCTCCGCCCGGAAGCAACGCGAAAAAGCCGCCAAAATCATGAAATCCCTGACAGGTTCGCGCGTTGACAAGGCTTTGGACGGCCCATATCTCTCCCCGCAGGCGCTCCTGGCTGCCGCGGGGCTTTGCCGCGGTCGAGCGGGTGAACCTCGGAATTCGCTTCCCGCACTCACGCTCAAGGACTCGCGCAAGGGTTTGTCCCCGCACGCAATTCCGGAGATACGCCTCATACGGGTCTGATATGGGTCTTGGGCTGCGGTGATCGCGGCCGCAAGGCCAAAATGCAAGACAGGAATGTTTCATGCTCGGCGCGCTCGCCCGCAAGTTTTTCGGCTCCTCAAACGACCGGCGGATCAAGGGATACCAATCCCGCGTCGACGCGATTAACGCGCTGGAACCCGAGATTGCAGCGCTGTCAGACGAGGCGCTGAAGGCGCGAACCGCCGAGTTCCGCAAGCAGATAGCGGAAGGCAAGACCCTCGACGATCTTCTCGTGCCGGCCTTCGCCACGGTTCGCGAGGCCGCCAAGCGCACCCTCGGCCAGCGCCATTTCGATGTGCAGCTGATCGGCGGCATGGTGCTGCACGAAGGCGATATCGCCGAAATGAAAACCGGCGAAGGCAAGACGCTGGTGGCGACCCTTCCGGTTTATCTCAACGCGCTGGCCGGCAACGGTGTCCACGTGGTGACCGTCAACGACTACCTCGCCAAGCGCGACGCCGGCTGGATGGGGCAGATCTATTCGTTCCTCGGCATGACCACCGGCGTGATCGTTCATGGTCTGGACGACACCGAGCGTCAGGCGGCCTATGCCTGCGACATCACCTACGGCACCAACAACGAATACGGCTTCGACTATCTGCGCGACAACATGAAGTACCGGCTCGAGGACATGGTCCAGCGCGGGCACTTCTTCGCCATCGTCGACGAAGTCGATTCGATCCTGATCGACGAGGCGCGCACGCCGCTGATCATCTCTGGTCCGCTCGATGATCGTTCGGAGTTCTACAACACCATCGACACCTACATCCCGAAGCTTGAGAAGACGACGGACTTTGAGGTCGATGAGAAGCAGCGCACGGTCACGCTGACCGAAGCCGGCATGGAGAAGATCGAGAACCTGCTGCAGGCAGCCGGTCAGCTCAAGGGCGACTCGCTCTACGACGTCGAGAACGTCTCGGTCGTCCATCACATCAATCAGGCGCTGCGCGCGCATTCGCTGTTCCAGCGCGACAAGGACTACATCGTCCGCGACGGTGAAGTGGTTATCATCGACGAATTCACCGGCCGCATGATGCCGGGCCGCCGCTATTCAGAAGGCCTGCATCAGGCGCTGGAAGCCAAGGAGCACCAGCCGGTTCAGCCGGAAAACCAGACGCTGGCTTCGATCACATTCCAGAACTATTTCCGCATGTACAAAAAGCTCGCCGGCATGACCGGCACCGCGGCGACGGAAGCGGACGAACTGTTCGACATCTACAAGCTCGAGGTCATCGAAGTCCCGACCAATGTGCCGATCGCGCGTCTCGATGAGGATGACGAGGTCTATCGCACCGCCGAGGAAAAGCATCGCGCGATTCTGGCGGAGATCGAGCTGGCCAACAAGCGCATGCAGCCGGTGCTGGTCGGCACCGCTTCGATCGAGAAATCGGAAGTGCTGGGCGAGTATCTCGCCAAGAACGGCTACAAGCAGATCGACTTCGGCAATCCCAAGGCGCTGGAAAAGCTCTATGCCGCGGCGCGCGCGGGCAAGCCGGCCAAGCTGTTCGCCGTGCTGAACGCGCGTTTCCACGAACAGGAAGCCTATATCGTCGCTGAAGCCGGCGTGCCGGGCGCGATCACCATCGCGACCAACATGGCGGGCCGCGGCACCGACATCAAACTCGGCGGTTCGCTGGAAATGCGAAGCCAGATCGAGACTGCGGACATCACCGACGAAGCGGAGAAGCAGGCCAAGATCGAGCAGATCAAGGCCGACATCGAGCGCTTCCGCGAGATGGTCCTGAAGTCCGAAGAAGTGATCGAGATCGAGCCTGCCAAGGGCAGCAAGCCGGCCAAGACCATCACCAAGCCGGGCGGCCTCTACATTATCGGTTCGGAACGCCATGAGTCCCGGCGTATCGACAACCAGCTCCGGGGCCGCGCCGGCCGTCAGGGCGATCCCGGCCGCACCAAGTTCTATCTGTCGCTCGAAGACGACCTGATGCGCATCTTCGGGTCGGACCGGCTCGATACCATGCTGACCCGTCTCGGCCTCAAGGAAGGCGAGGCGATCATCCATCCGTGGATCAACAAGGCGCTGGAGAAGGCGCAGCAGAAGGTCGAAGCGCGCAATTTCGACATCCGCAAGAATCTGCTCAAGTTCGATGACGTCCAGAACGATCAGCGCAAGGCGATCTTCGACCAGCGCGTTGATTTCATGCGCGATCAGGAAATCGCCGAGACGGTCGCCGATATGCGTCACACCCTGGTCGAGGATCTGGTCAGCAAGCATGTCCCCGAGCATGCCTATGCCGAGCAATGGGACGTTGCCGGCCTGCATGAAGAACTCAAGCGCGTGCTCGACCTTGATCTCCCGGTCGAGGAGTGGGCCAAGGAAGAGGGCATCGCCGACGAGGAGATGCTGTCACGCATCGAGCAGCGCGCGGACGAGCGGATGGCGGCCAAGTCGGCGCAGTTCGGCCCCGACGTCATGCGGTATGTCGAGAAATCGATCCTGCTTCAGACGCTGGATCATCTGTGGCGCGAGCATCTGGTGATGCTGGATCACCTGCGTCAGGTCATCGGCCTGCGCGGCTACGGTCAGCGCGATCCGTTGCAGGAATACAAGACCGAGGCATACAATCTGTTCGAAAGTCTGACCGCTCACTTGCGTGAAGCGGTAACCGCGCAACTGGTACGCGTCGAGATCGTGCCGCCGGACGAGCAGCCCGAATTGCCGCAGATGGAAGCGCACAAACTCAATCCGAATACCGGAGAGGACGAAATGGCGTTCGCGCAGGCCGCGCTTTCGTCAGTCCCCGCCGCCCAGCGCGATCCGCAAAATCCTGCGACGTGGGGCAAGATTGGCCGCAACGAGGATTGCCCGTGCGGCTCCGGCAAGAAGTTCAAGCACTGCCACGGCAAGTACGCCTGAACGGCGCCGCCGTCGAATAAAACAAAAACGCCGGTCATTCGACCGGCGTTTTTTGTCAGGTCAGTTGTTCCGTTTTAGCGGACGGTCGACCAGCGGCTGTCGAACGAATTGGCCGGCACCGCAGGCTGGGCTCCCGCCAGCGACTGTTGCGGCGCTGGTGCGGCTGCTGCGACGGCAGGGGCCGGAGCGGAAGGCTTGGCTTGCGGCTGGGCCTGAGCCTGCTGCGGACGCTCAAGCGGGATCACCCGCGCCGGCGTGCTCTTGGCGGCTTCCCTGGTCGGTCCAGCCGATTTCGCCTTTGGCGCGGCTGTGGCCGCGGCGGGCTTCGCAGGCGCTGCGGCAGGCTCGGGGTCCGAGCCGCGCAGGCCGACACTGCGCGAGAGCTTGCTCAGGAAGCCCTCCGACGAGCTTGCGCTGGCATTGGCCGACGCGGTGCGCGGAGCGGGCGTGGTGCTCGTGACTGCCACCATAGGCTCGCCGTTAGATGAGTTGGATGATGAGGCGAAGCTGAACGACGGCGCGGTTTCCGGCGCCTTTGGAACGGTCACATGCGAGGGCACGGTGCCCGGCGCGGGCTGATTCGACGCGACGGCGTAATCGGTGACGTCCCTGTCGATCGCAGCTTCGCCTTCCGGCAGCTTGGATGCAAACACCGGATGCATGCCGCCGTCGACGCCGGCTCGCGAACGCGCGGTCGGTGTGCCGCGTGAAACCAGTTGCGCGGTCTTCAATTCGTCCTGGCGCTGCTTGTTCTGAACGGCTTCGGCAATCTCGGGGGAAACCTGATAGGCCGGGCACTGGGCAGAAGCGTTGAAGGCGAGCGGACGGGTCGCGCCTGCCGGCTTCTCCGCATCGAAGACGTACTTCTTCTCGCAGAAGTCAACCTTCGGCTCCTGCTTCGTGACCTCGAAGTGATCGTTGCCTTCCTTGATCATCTTCCAGAACGCCATATGCGGGCTGTTACGGTGGCGGGCCATGTTCTGCGCCGTCATGCGGAACGGATAGGCCTGCACCTGAAACGCGTTCTGGCCGCCGAAGAAGGATTCGCGGCCGAGCGCGTAGATTTCGGTGATCTGTTCGTCGGTCATCGCGTAACAGCCGCGCGACGAGCAATCGCCGTGCACCATCAGCTGCGATCCGGTGCGGCCCCATGACTTGTCGTAGGCATTCGGATAGCCCATGTTGAACGACAGGAAATAGGCGGATGTCGGATTCATCTGCGCCGGCGTGATCGAATAGAAGCCTTCAGGGGCCTGCCGGTCGCCTTCCTTGATCTTCGGTCCAAGGTCTCCCGACCAGCGGCAGATCGGATAGGTCTTGAGCAACGCGAACTTTCCGTCGCGATTCTGCTTCCAGACCTCGAGTTCGGCTTCCTGCTTGAACAGGCGAACCAGCAATGGCGACGCCTTGTCCATGTTCTTGGATTCGATTTCCGCGAGCAGTTTGTCGGGAATCGGACGATTGGCTTTTGAGCTTGGCGAGAGCTGCTCGCCGTTGCATGCCGACAGTAAAACGCCGGCCGCGAGCGCAGCCGACGTGACAAGCGCGCGTACATGCGTGCGGTCGATCAAGACAAGCCTCCGCGGCAGATCGTCAATCCCCATACTCCGGCTAGACCCAAGACTAGACCCCAAGACCGGTGGCAGACCATCTCCCGACAAAGTGGCGCACAATAGGCGGCCGGAAAACGCTGCCCTCTAAACAGGTCGCATGTGTTTTCGTCGTAAAAGCGGCGTTCGCTTTTTGGCTAAAAACGTGCGTGACCAGTTGATCGATTATTAGCCTTAAATAGCCCCGGGTCGCAAGCCGAAGCGGCCGCAACCGGCCGGCATTGACGGCTTTATGGTCAACGCTAAGTAAATCAAAAGACTGGGGAAAAACGGCTGTTGCCGGAAGCGGGCCTGTCCAGAAAAAGCCACGATCTGACTGCGCAGCCGTTGCTCGCCGATTTTGGCGGCGCGCCGCGCTAGCCGAGCTTGCGGCCGATATCGAGGAACTTCTGCCGGCGCTGGGTCCGCACCGCCTTGGAATCGAGGCTTCGCAGGTCGTTGAAGGACTGGGCAATGGCGTCGCCGGTCCGGGCGACCATCGCTGCCGGATCGCGATGTGCGCCGCCCGGGGGTTCCTTCAGGATGGTGTCGATCACACCGAAGCGCGCAAGGTCCTGCGCGGTAATTTTAAGATTGGTTGCGGCTTCCTGGGCCTTGGCCGAATCGCGCCACAGGATCGACGCGGCGCCTTCCGGCGAAATCACGCTGTACACGGCATGTTCGAGCATCAGCACGCGGTTCGCTGTGGCGATCGCGATGGCTCCGCCCGAGCCGCCTTCGCCGATGATGACAGCGACATTGGGCACGCCGAGGTTGAGGCAAGCGTCGGTGGATCGCGCGATCGCTTCAGCCTGTCCGCGCTCCTCGGCGCCAATGCCGGGATAGGCGCCCGCAGTGTCGACCAGCGACAGCACGGGAATGCCGAAACGATCCGCCATTTCCATCAGCCGCACGGCCTTGCGATAGCCCTCGGGCTTGGCCATGCCGAAATTGTGCTTGAGCCGGGTTTCGGTGGTCGAACCCTTCTCCTGGCCGATCACGCAGATGCTCTCGCCTCTGAAACGGCCGAAGCCGCCGATCAGGGCTTCGTCGTCGCCGAACTTGCGGTCGCCCGCGAGCGGCGTGAACTCGGTGATGAGTTCCTTGACGTAATCCACGCAATGCGGTCGCAGCGGATGTCGCGCGACCTGGGTTTTTTGCCACGGTGACAGATCGGCATAAAGCTCGCTGAGCGCCTGCGCGGCCTTATCTTCGATGCGCGACACTTCTTCGCTGATGTCACTGCCGCTCGCGGCAAGCGCGCGCAATTCATCGACCTTCGAATCAAGTTCGGCGACAGGCTTTTCAAAATCGAGATAACTGCGCATCGGGTCCGGCATGTCGCGAATATATAGGGATTGTGGTGTTCAGGCGAAGGGCACCAGAAACGGTAATTTCCGTTCCGGGCAATGTCTGGAGCGCCTTTCAAGTCAAGAAGCGGTCCCAAGTCAAGCGCCGCGGTGAAAAGTGCCGATATTGCTAGTGTCCCGACTCCGAAGTTCGCCCTGTTTTGCGGCATTTTTCATAGCGAACTTCGGATTCGAAGGGACACTAGCCAAATGTAATTCCAGTGTGGTTTTGGTTCGCAAGGCCGCAAACGGAGCGTGCTTGGAGAACGATGCGGCCTTGCGAACCACCACACTGGTGCTTTTCAATGGGGTCATTTGTCCGCCAGCGGATGCAGATCGCGCACCAGGCTCTTCAGTCGCTCCTCGACGATATGGGTATAGATCTGTGTCGTGGAGATGTCGGTGTGGCCAAGCAGCGTCTGGACGATTCGCAGATCGGCTCCATTGTGCAGAAGATGACTTGCAAAGGCGTGGCGCAGCACATGCGGACTGACGAGGCGCGGCGCGATGCCGGCGGCCGCTGCAAGCTCCTTGAGGTCGCGTGCGAAGTGCTGCCGCGTCAGATGGCCGCTCTCGCCCGACGATGGAAACAGCCACTTCGAGACCGCGGACGATTTCTTCTGCTCGCGATGCGTGGCTTCCAGCGCGGCAAGATAGTCCGCCATGGCCTGCTTCGATGTTTCGTTGAGCGGGACGAGGCGTTCCTTGTTGCCCTTGCCGCGTACGACGATCATGCGGGCGTCACGCCGCGCGGCTGACACCGGCAGGGCAACCAGTTCCGAAACGCGCAATCCGGTCGCGTACAGGATTTCGAGCAGGCAGGAGAGTCGCAGCGCGCGCAACTTCTGCAGCGGCGACTGTTCCGGGGAATCCGCTAGCGCCTTCGCCTGCGTCAGGAGGCGGTCGACATCCGCAATGGACAAGACCTTCGGTAGCGCACGTCCGCGCTTCGGGCCGGACAGGATCGCGGCCGGATCGTCCGCGCGCATGCGCTCGCTCAGAAGAAAGCGAAACAGATGCCGCGTCGATGACAATTTGCGCGCGACGCTCGACGATTTGAATCCGCGGGTATCGAGATCGCCGAGATAGTCGCGCAGCATCTGCGTATCTGCATTCTGGAAGGTCGATTTGCGGCGGGCGAGAAAACCGGACAGGTCTTCGAGATCGCCGCGGTAGGCGTCGAGCGTGTTGACGCCGGCGCCCTGTTCGGCCGCAAGCATGTCGAGAAACAGGGCGGTCAGCCGGCTGTCGGAAGATTTGTCGGATGGCATGATCCTCCCGCCGCCTATCGCTTGAGGAATTTGTCGGGCGGAACGCTGACCGTCATCTCGCGCGGCTTCGGATTGACGAAATTGGCGAGTGCAAAGATGCCGCCGTAGATCAGCCCGCCGAGCACCGCGACGACCGTCAGGAAGCGAAACAGGGTGGGCATCGAATGGGCCTCGAATTACCGCCGGACTGCCGGCCGGGATGCCGTGTTAACCAGCGGAACGCGGCGTTCAGCGGCTCCAAAGTACCAACATGTTCGCGCCGGTTCGGCAAGAGTCTCCAGCAGCCCGACGTTCGCTCTAGCGGCGGTAACAGGAGGAGTAGTATAGGTGACTTCTCAGCCGCATTTGCGGCCAACCGAGCCAGAGATGACCGAAAGTGCGGCCAGGCATCAGGACGGCATGACACGCGAGGCCGACATTGTCGCCGCCCTGGGTGGCCGCCCGATTGTGCTTGTCGGCATGATGGGGTCGGGCAAATCGACCATCGGGCGCCGTCTCGGCGTGCGGCTTCACATGCCGTTTCTCGATGCCGATCATGAAATCGAGATCGCGCATGCGGGCATGACTGTCAGCGAAATCTTTGCGCAGCACGGCGAGCCGTATTTTCGCGACGGCGAGGCGCGTGTGATCGCCCGCCTGCTGGAGGGCGGTCCTTGCGTGATTGCGACCGGTGGCGGAGCGTTCATGCGCGACGAAACGCGTAACCGGATTCGCGCCAAGGCCATCTCGATCTGGCTTCAGGCGGATGGCGATGTGATCCTGAAGCGGGTCAAGCGCCGCGCCGACCGGCCCCTGTTGCAGACTGCCGATCCTGCCGCGACCATCGAGCGCCTTATCGGGGAGCGCAGTCCTTTCTATCAACTCGCCGATCTGGCGATTGCATCGCGCGATGTACCGCATGAAAAGATCGTCGACGAATGTATCGACGCGCTTTCTGCGTATCTGCTATCTGGCCGCGCGCCGTCCTCTTCCTCAAGCGAAACGCGATGACAGCCCCACTCAAGAAGACAAGTCCGGTGACCATAGGTGTTGCCCTCGGAGATCGCGCTTATGACATCGTCATCGGCCGTGATGTGTTGCCGTCGCTCGGCCATCGCGTCGCTGCGCTGCGGCCTGGTGCGCGCGTCGCCATCGTGACGGATCGCACCGTCGCCAAACACTGGCTCGGAAAAACCGAGGCGGCTCTGGCTGATGCCGGCATTGCATCGTCGCGGATCGTTGTGGGTGAGGGTGAGGCGTCCAAAAGTTATGCGGTGTTGCAGGAGGTTTCCGAGGGGCTGATCGCAGCGAAGATCGAGCGCAACGATCTGGTGATTGCGCTGGGCGGCGGCGTGATCGGCGATCTTGCAGGATTTGCGGCGTCGATTGTCCGGCGCGGCGTCGACTTCGTGCAGGTGCCGACATCGTTGCTCGCGCAGGTCGATTCGTCGGTGGGCGGCAAGACCGGAATCAACTCGCCGCATGGCAAGAATCTCGTCGGCGCGTTTCACCAGCCGGTGCTGGTGATCGCGGATACCGCGGTGCTCGACACGCTGCCGCCGCGCCAGTTTCGCGCGGGCTATGCCGAAGTTGCAAAGTACGGTGTGCTGGGCGATCTGGAATTCTTCGACTGGCTGGATGCCAATCATGCGGAGATTTTCGCAGGCGGTGCGGCGCGCGAACGCGCCATCGCCGCCAGTTGCCGCGCCAAGGCGGCGATCGTGGCCCGCGACGAGCGCGAAACCGGCGACCGCGCGTTGCTCAATCTCGGGCACACCTTCGGCCATGCGCTGGAGGCTGCGACCGGTTTCTCCGATCGCCTGTTCCATGGCGAAGGCGTCGCTGTCGGCATGGTGCTGGCCGCGGAATTCTCGGCACATCTGAAGATGATTTCCGCGGCGGACGCGGCGCGTGTGCAACGTCACCTCGCGTCGGTCGGCCTGCCGACACGGCTGCAGGATATTGCAGGCTTTCAGCAGGAAGGTCTCTCCGATGCCGACACGCTGCTCACGCTGATGGCGCAGGACAAGAAGGTGAAGCGCGGGCGGCTGACCTTCATTCTGCTCGAACAGATCGGCAAGGCCGTGATCGTCAATGATGTCGATCCGCCGACAGTTCGCGATTTCCTTCAAGAAAAGCTATCGGGGTGAGGGCGATGCTGTCCCGTGTGGTCGGCGCGCCGCATAAAGACGAGGCAGTCGCGAGACAAACATGAATTCAGCGGCCGTCAATCTGCTCATCGCCATCCTTCTGCTCGCTGCCAACGCATTCTACGTGGCGGCTGAATTCGCGCTGGTGAAGAGCCGCGGGTTTCGCGTCAAAGCCATGGCCGAGCAGAACCGCTTCGGCGCCCGTCTCCTGATGAGAATGATGGGCAACATCGAAGCCTATCTCGCGTGCTGCCAGCTCGGCATCACCATGGCCTCGCTTGGTCTCGGCTGGGTTGGCGAGCCGACCGTTGCGGCATTGCTCCAGCCTGTTCTTGAGCCGCTGGGCATGCCTGAATCCGCGCTGCATTTCACGGCCTTCCTCACCGGCTTTCTGGTGTTCTCGTCGCTGCATATCGTCATCGGAGAACAGGTGCCGAAAACGCTTGCGATCCGGCAGCCTGTGCC
Source organism: Afipia birgiae 34632 (assembly GCF_000308295.2). Classification (GTDB taxonomy): domain Bacteria; phylum Pseudomonadota; class Alphaproteobacteria; order Rhizobiales; family Xanthobacteraceae; genus Afipia; species Afipia birgiae. The sequence continues at coordinate 166,681 of NZ_HG326653.1, read as the reverse complement.
GGTCTCGCAATGGATCGCGTATCCGCTCTATGCGTCCTATCTCGTTCTCTATCCGCTGAACTGGCTGCTGAACGGCGCGTCGCGCGCGATTCTGCGGCTGCTTGGCGTGCAGGAATCGTCGCAGAACGAAATTCTCACCGATTCCGAAATCGAAGGGCTTGTGGAGGAATCGGCCGAGCACGGCAAGATCGAGAGCGGCGAGGCTGAGTACATCCAGAACGTGTTCCGCTTTGGCGATCTTGCGGTGTCCGATGTCATGGTCCATCGCACAAAAATGGTCAGTGTCAATGCGGACGGACCGCCCGATGTGGTGATCCGTGGCATTCTCGAATCCGAATACACCCGCATTCCGTTGTGGCGCGAAAAGCCCGAGAACATCATCGGCGTTTTGCACGCAAAGGATCTGCTTCGCGCCATCCGCACCACCGATGGAGATCTCTCCAAGGTCGATGTTGCCGCGATCGCGCTGCCGCCATGGTTCGTGCCCGAAATGCGGCCGCTGTCGGAACAGCTCAAGGCCTTCCGCCGCCGCAAAACTCACTTCGCGCTGGTGGTTGACGAATACGGTGAGGTCGAAGGCCTCGTGACGCTGGAAGACATTCTGGAAGAAATCGTCGGCGATATTTCGGACGAGCATGACGTGGCTGTTGCAGGTGTGCGTGCGCAGCCCGATGGGTCGGTCGTGGTCGATGGTTCGGTGCCGATCCGCGATCTCAATCGCGCGATGGATTGGCATCTCCCGGATGAGGAAGCCACCACCATTGCCGGTCTTGTCATTCACGAGGCGCGCTCAATTCCGGATCGCGGCCAGAGCTTCACGTTCCACGGTTTCCGTTTCCGGGTGCTCCGGCGGGAGCGAAACCGCATTACGGCGTTGCGGATTGTACCGCTGCCGCGCGAGAGCGACGCGCCGGAGAAGAAACCAAAGGCGGGAACCGCATTTTAGCGCGCGGCGCAGATTCGCCGGTGCTAGTGCTTGCAGGCTGCTGCGGGCGCGGGGCGTCGGCCGCCTTCATCCGGTGCATAGGCATGAATCGCCAGTGCATGGACCGAGCCGGACAGTTCCGGCGCCAGCAGCGAATTTATCATGCGATGACGGTCGATCCGGCTCTTCCCTTCGAACGCTTTCGACACGATATAGAGCCTGAAATGCGTTGCGCCGCCCGGCCTGTGGCCTGCGTGACCCTCATGCAAATGGGATTCATCGACCACGTCGAGGCTTTCCGGAGTGAAAGCTTCGTTCAACTTGTTCGTGATAGTGTCTTTGGTGGTCATGATCCGCGCAATATCGTGCGTTATTCGCTGAGGTCAATAGCCGTTTCAATTGCGGTTTGCCGCCGCGACGATGTATAATCCGCGCTCGCGAAAATTCGCGTCAAGTGTTCCGAAGCCGACGTTCGCTGCATTCTGCAGCGCATTCCATATGCGAACGTCGGATTCGAAAGGACACTTGAAAATATAAATTCTGGTGTGGTTTTGGTTCGCAGGTCCGTATCTGGCGCGCTGTAGAAGTGATACGGACCTGCGAACCACCACATGAGACTTGAAGCTTCCAGCAAGGCGTTGTCATAGCAACCATGGCCATCGACTCATCCAAATTCTTCGACAGCATTCGCATCAAACCTAACAAGCAGAGCGCGAAGCAGCAGGCTGCTGCGCGCGAGGAAGCTGTGATGTGCGAAGCGCCCGGTTGCAAGAACAAGGGCGGACATCGCGCCCCTAAGGGCCGTGGACATGAGAAGGAATACTGGCACTTCTGTCTAAACCACGTCCGCGAATACAATCAGGGCTATAACTTCTTTCAGGGCATGGCTCCCGACGCGGTCGCCAGCTACCAGAAGGACGCGCTGACCGGCCATCGTCCGACCTGGAAGATGGGTGCGAACGGCGGCAAGAAGAGCAAAGCGAATCCCGATCTCGACAGCGCCTCCGATCCGTTCAAGATGTTCGACGAGATGAACGGCCGTGGCCGCTGGCGCCCAGGCCCTGGCTCGGCTGCAAAGCCGGAGCCGGAGACGCGCAAGATTTTTAACGCCGAGAAGAAAGCGTTGCTGGTCATGGGCCTCGGTCCTGACGCGACGCTGGAAACCGTCAAGGCCAAATACAAGCTGCTGGTGAAACAGCATCACCCCGATGCCAACGGTGGTGACCGGTCGACCGAAGATCGCCTGATCGAGATCATCAAGGCCTACAACTATCTCAAGACGGTCGTACGCGCGTCCTGAGCGCCGGCTTTTTTGGCGTGACGGATTCACGCTTGTTCTTTGAAGCCCCCTTTCTTGCTGAAACAGGCTTCTTTATCGAGGCCGTCTTGTTCCTCGAAGCTCCCTTGCGCGCGTGATAGGTCAGCGCAAGTCCGATGCAGTGACGCAGCGCTTTTTCAGGAATCCGGGCCGCGGCATCGAACAGGATGCTCCGGTTGCCACCGTATTCCATCTGCGTCGGATAGAGCTCACGGAATGTTTCGACCAGATCGGTCTGACAATGGAAATACATCGCGACGCGACTGTCGTCCGATTTGACGCGGTCGATCCGGATCGTACTGCCGGTACCGGACTCTGCGGTAAGATAGCTGGGTTGGCCCCACTTCAGTGTTTCCTCAAGGGGGCCTACGCCGTCGATGCTTGCAGCTGTCTCCAGGATCATCGCCCGCAGGAGCATCACCTTCGCGCGAACGGTGTCAGGATAGGCGTCAAACACTTTTGCGACATTGCGGTCGGTGAAAGGTCTGCTGCGTTCCGCGGCTCGCTTCACCCGAACCTCCCGTCAGCCTCGCGCCGGCTGCGCCAGTGATACACGCCCACTGCGATGGTGCCCACCGCGATGATGCCGCCAACCAGCGGCCACCCATAATGTTCGATTTTCATGCCCCATTGTTCGGCGGCGGAGCCGGCCAGCGCACCTGACAGCACATGCGCGGAGGCCCACACCAGAACGGCGGCGGCATTGACCGGATAGAAGCGCTGCGGGGGCATGCCGAGCGCACCGGCCGTGATAGGTACGACGGCGCGAACGGGAGGGACGAAACGCGCAAAGAACACCGCGAGCGTCCCATAGCGGTGGAAGAAGGCTTCGCTCTTCGCCACCAGCAGCGGGTAATTCGACATCGGCCAGGAGGTCAGCACCTCGCGCTGGCTGGCGCGGCCGATCCAGTAGGCGAGCCCGTCTCCCAGCAGCGCCCCGGCGATCGCCGCCATCAGCACCGGCATCAGGTGGAGACTGCCGGCGGGGACCAGTGCGCTGAGTGCCAGAATCACGGTCGACCCCGGGACCAGTGACCCCAGGATGGGGACGGCTTCCAGAAATGCAGCGAGGAAAACCGCTGCATAAGCCAGTGCGGCGTGGAGCGAAACGAAGCCAATCAGTTGATGGAGGTGCGAATTCACCTGACGTCCGATGCTGGGCGCGATTCCAAGGAAATCCAGCATATACCGCCATGCCGGCCGAAACCGCCAATCGGGCGCTCTCCGAATCCGGGGCGTTCCCCGGCAATCGCAGGGCAGACCTACCAAAGCTGCGAAAACAGCTTATCTCAATGAAAATACGATGGAACTTTCATTGCGCGGTGGGCTTCTGCCATCGGCATCTGTCTGCTACGTTGCAGCACGCACCCCACCCGCAGCAAGCACGTCTGGTTTCGGGAGCATCCGGGACCACGGAGGATTGATGAGCGCCGCCACGACTCTATCCCAGGAACCCACGAACCTTCCCGACATGAAAGTGTCGGTTCGTCAGGTCTTCGGCATCGACAGCGATCTCGAGGTTCCGGCCTATTCCAACAGTGATCCCCATGTGCCCGACGTCGATTCGGACTACCGTTTCGACCGCGCCACCACGCTCGCGATTCTTGCCGGGTTCTCGAAGAACCGCCGCGTCATGGTCACCGGTTTCCACGGCACCGGCAAATCGACCCACATCGAGCAGGTCGCCGCCCGCCTCAACTGGCCCTGCGTGCGCGTCAACCTCGACAGCCACATCAGCCGCATCGATCTGGTCGGCAAGGATTCGATCGTGGTCCGCGATGGCAAGCAGGTTACGGAATTCCGTGACGGTATCCTGCCGTGGGCGCTCCAGCACAATGTCGCGCTGGTGTTCGACGAATACGACGCCGGCCGTCCTGACGTGATGTTCGTGATCCAGCGCGTGCTCGAAGTGTCGGGCCGCCTGACGCTGCTCGACCAGAACAAGGTCATCAAGCCGCATCCGGCGTTCCGCCTGTTCTCGACCGCCAATACGATCGGTCTCGGCGATACGTCGGGCCTCTATCACGGCACCCAGCAGATCAACCAGGGTCAGATGGACCGCTGGTCGATCGTCACCACGCTGAACTATCTGCCGCATGACGAGGAAGTCGAAATCGTGCTCGCCAAGGCGAAGCACTATCGCACCGATGCCGGCCGCGACACCGTCAACAAGATGGTTCGCCTCGCGGACCTCACGCGCAACGCTTTCGCCAATGGCGATCTGTCCACGGTGATGTCGCCGCGTACGGTCATCACCTGGGCGGAGAACGCCGAGATCTTCGGCGACATCGGTTTCGCTTTCCGCGTCACCTTCCTGAACAAGTGCGACGAGCTTGAGCGGCCGCTGGTGGCGGAGTTCTATCAGCGCTGTTTTAATGCGGAGCTGCCGGAAAGCGCTGTGAACGTGGCGTTGAGCTGATTACTGGGGTGGGGGTTGTTTTTCAATTGCAGCGATCTGATCCCCCGCCCGACGCATTGTTCGCTTCGCTTCCAATGCGCCACCCTCCCCACAAGGGGGAGGGAAAAGAGTCTTCGGGGTTCACGCCGCAATGAGCACGTCCAATATCAAGTTCAGGACCGGGTCGAAGGAATCGCCGACGGAGCCGTTCAAGCGCGCGGTGACCTCGGCATTGCGCGCCATCGCCAAGCAGCCAGAACTTGAAGTGACATTCGCCGCCGAGCGTCCGGGCCTGTCGCCCGGCAAGGCGAGGCTGCCGGAACCGGCGCGCAAGCTGACCCGCAAGGACGCCGCCATCGTGCGCGGTCATGCGGACTCCATTGCACTGCGCGTCGCCTGTCACGATCCGAAGGTTCACCGCAAACTGGTGCCGGGTAATCCGCAGGCGCGCGGCGTGTTCGACGCGGTTGAGCAGGCCCGCGTGGAGGCGATCGGCGCCAAGCGAATGAGCGGCGTCGCCAGGAATCTCACCGCGATGCTCGACGACCATTTTCATCGCGGCAAATACGACGAGATCACCGACCGCGCCGACGCGCCGCTGGCCGACGCGCTGGCGATGATGGTGCGCGAACGGCTGACCGGTCTCGCGCCGCCGGCTGCGGCGCGCAAGATGGTGGACCTCTGGCGGCCTGTTCTTGAAGACAAGATCGGCCAGCGCCTCGATGTGCTGAAGAACTTCACCGAGGATCAGGCCCGCTTCGGCGACGCGATTCACGACGTACTGCAGGCGCTGGAACTTGGCGACGACCGCAATGCGGATCAGGACGAAGACGACGATCAGGACGAGAACCGCGACGGCGAGAAGGATCAGTCCGGTGCGGACGGTTCGCCGGACACTGAATCCGCGGAGGAGATGAGCGCCGATCAGTCGCAATCTTCCACCGAGGAGATGTCGGACAACGCCATGGAGAGCGCGCAGGCGTCCGCCAGCGACGCCTTCGACGACAGCGAGATGGGCGAGGACGAGACGCCCGGCGAGGCGCATCGGCCGCCAGGCCGAGGCGGCAACGAACCGCGCGGGCCCGAATATCACGCCTTTGCACCGAAGTTCGACGAGGTCGTTTCGGCGGAAGATCTGTGCGAGCACGACGAACTGGAGCGGCTGCGCAGCTATCTCGACAAGCAGCTCGCGCACTTGCAGCACATCGTCGCGCGGCTGGCCAACCGGTTGCAGCGAAAGCTGATGGCGCAGCAGAACCGCGCCTGGGACTTCGATCTCGAGGAAGGCATCCTCGATCCCGCGCGGCTGTCGCGCGTCGTGACCGACCCGTATCACCCGCTCTCGTTCATGCACGAGAAGGAAGCCACCTTCAGAGATACGGTGGTGACGCTGCTGCTCGATAATTCCGGCTCGATGCGCGGGCGGCCGATCACTGTTGCTGCGACCTGCGCCGATATTCTGGCACGGACGCTGGAGCGCTGCGGCGTCAAGGTCGAGATTCTCGGCTTCACCACGCGTGCGTGGAAGGGCGGTCAGTCGCGCGAGGCGTGGCTGGCGGCGGGCAAGCCCGCCAATCCGGGCCGTCTCAACGATCTGCGGCACATCATCTACAAGTCGGCGGACGCGCCTTGGCGGCGTGCGCGCAAGAATCTCGGCCTGATGATGCGCGAAGGCCTGCTCAAGGAAAACATCGACGGCGAAGCGCTCGACTGGGCGCACAAGCGGCTGCTCGGTCGTTCCGAACAGCGCAAGATCCTGATGATGATTTCGGACGGTGCGCCGGTGGACGATTCGACGCTGTCGGTGAACCCCGGCAACTATCTCGAACGGCACCTGCGTCACATCATCGAGGAAATCGAGACCCGCTCGCCCGTTGAACTGATCGCCATCGGTATCGGTCATGATGTCACGCGCTACTATCGCCGCGCCGTGACCATCGTGGACGCGGAAGAACTCGGCGGTGCGATCACCGAAAAGCTGGCCGAACTGTTCAGCGAAACCCATGTCGAGACTTCGTCGCCTTCGCGCCGGCGCAGACTTCATTCCTAGCGTTCACTCGACATGACCGACATCACCCGCCGGCGGTTTCTGGAGAGCGCCGCGGCTGTACTGCCTGTTTGTGTGGCCGGTCTGGATGCAAGCCCCGCTGCCGCGCAGGCGTCAATCGCGTCCGTCGCGGTCAAGGCGCGCCCGATCGAATCCTTCGATCCGCGCGACCCGACCCACCTTCGTTATGGCGCGCTGGAATTTCGTAGCGGGCTCATCCTCACTTCGTCGTTTCGCGGATTCGGAGGCCTGTCGGGATTGCGGCTCGACAAGAAGGGCGAGCAGTTCATCGCGATCAGCGACAAGGGCAACTGGTTTACCGGGCGTATCGCCTATCGGGGCAAGCGGATGGCCGGTCTGGCCGATGTGAAATCCGCGCCGATGCTGGACAGCGACGGCAAGAAGATCACCGCGCGTGGCTGGTTTGACAGCGAGTCGCTCGCGCTCGACGGCTCCATGGCTTATGTAGGCTTCGAGCGCGTCAATCAGATCGTACGGTTCGATTTCGGCAAGGGTGGCATTCGCTCAAGAGGCGAAGTGGTGCCGGTGCCGCCCGGGATCGCCAAGCTGCCCTTCAACAAGGGGCTTGAAGCGCTGGTGTTTGTCCCAAAGGGACAGCCGCTTGCAGGAAGTCTCATTGCTATTTCGGAGCGCGGGCTCGATCCCTCGGGAAATATCCTGTGCTTCCTGATCGGCGGACCGTCGCCCGGGCAGTTCACTGCCAGGCGCACCGGCAATTTCGACATCAGCGATGCGGTCCTGCTGCCGTCCGGCGATCTGCTGCTGCTGGAACGAAAGTTCTCGCTGCTTGAAGGCGTGGGCATTCGGATTCGCCGCATTCCGATCAAATCCGTTGTCCCGGATGCTGTGATCGACGGCCCGACCATCTTCGAGGTCGATCTCGGATACGAGGTCGACAACATGGAAGGCATCGATGCCCACGTCACCGAAGACGGTGAAACCGTGCTGACGATGGTCTCTGACGATAATTTTTCGATGATTCAGCGCACACTGCTGCTGCAGTTCACGCTGGTGGGGGAGTGAATGTTCCCTCCTCGTCATTGCGAGCGGAGCGAAGCAATCCAGGATGATGTTCATCCATAAAGAACTGGATTGCTTCGTCGCTTCGCTCCTCGCAATGACGAAGGGTTGGGTAGGGGCTGCCAAAAAAACAAAAAGGCCGGGCAAAAAACCCGGCCTTTTGAAAACCTGCTGCAGATCGAAACAATCAGCTCGCTGCGGCGAGCTTCTTCTTTTCGATCTGGCGCTTCAGCTCCAGTGCCTTCGGCGAGAGGTCGCCTGCGCTTGCCTTGGTCAGGAACGCGTCGAGGCCGCCGCGGTGGTCGACCGACTTCAGCGCGTTGGTCGAAACACGCAGGCGCACCGAGCGGCCGAGCGTGTCCGAGATCAGGGTGACGTTGCACAGGTTCGGCAGAAACCGGCGCTTGGTCTTGTGGTTCGAGTGGCTGACCTTGTGGCCAACCTGAGGGCCCTTGGCCGTCAATTCGCAGCGCCGAGACATGGCGAAATCCTTGTGTCGCCCCGGACCGCCAGAGAGGGGTCGCGTGGGGGTTTGAAACCGTCCATTTCAGGAACGGCGGAGCTATAAGGGGCTAGCCGCCTAGCGTCAAGGTTGGGAGGCGATTTCAGCAACTTATCTGCAGGTCGGGGAGCAGGCATCCGTCGGCAAAAATGACAATTTTCCCCGTTAAACCAGTGATTTCCTAACATATAATCGACGTAATCCCTGACCAGACAAGCTAACACAGGCTTTCGATATCAACTTTCGCGGCCTATGCGGGATAGCCGTCCCGCCGACGCCGTGCCCCGGGGCGCCGGTCAATCGCCGGTCATTGCGTGCAAGGATTTTCGTCGGTGGACATGCCCCGGTTCCCAAAATTCGCTTGGAAACGCTTGCGGATCGCAAGGCTCGGGCTTTGCGTGCCGTGGGCGCTTGCGCTCTGCGCGGCCTTGGTCGTGCCTGCGAGTGCCCAGGGCCGCCTGGACGCCAAGTATGAGGCCTCGCTGGCCGGGCTTCCGATTGGCAAAGGCGCCTGGATCGTCGATATCTCCGAGGATCAGTATTCGGCGGCGGTGAGCGGCGCCACCACGGGGCTGATGAAATCGATCGGCGGCGGCAACGGCACAGGTACTGCGCAGGGCCGCATTGCGGCAGGTCAACTCGCTCCGTTGAGCTACGTGTCGACTGTCAATTACGGAAAGAAAGCCGAAGTTATCCGTATCGCGCTGGGCGGTGGCAACGTCAAAGACTCCGCTATCGAGCCGCAGCCGCCGGAAAGTCCGGATCGTATTCCGGTCACGGACGCGCATCGCCGTAACGTGCTCGATCCGATGACGGGCTCGCTTCTCAAGGTCGCCGGCACCGGCGATCCGGTTGGTCCCGAAGCTTGCCGCAGGACGCTGTCGGTGTTCGATGGCAGGATGCGCTACGATCTGCGGCTCGACTACAAGCGCATGGAAACGGTCAAGGCCGAAAGGGGCTATCACGGGCCGGTCGTGGTCTGTGCGGTCTATTTCACGCCGATCGCGGGCTACGTTCCGGATCGTGTCTCGATCAAATACGTCGCGGCCCAGCGCAACATGGAAATCTGGTTTGCACCGATTGCCGGAACGCGCGTGCTGGCGCCTTTCCGGATCACCATCCCGACGCCGCTCGGCACCGGCATGATCGAAGCGACGGAATTCGTTTCGGTGCAGAAGACCGCCAAGACGAACTCGACGAACTGACCCGATCGGTCCGGGTCTGCGGCCACCCCGCGCGCTGATTCAGTCGAGATTCTCACCATGAATCGTGTTGACTCTCGGGCCAATCCGATTCGACTCCGGATTTAACGATTTCATCCCGATCGCGGCATGCGCGGAGTATCTTCAAACCCCATATAGTATCGTCGGCCGACGGATTGTGCGACATGTTGAGGGGAGCACGACATTCACACCGCGAGTCAGCGATTCGGGCTTCTTTCGTTCCTTAACCGTTCCAAATCTTAAGTTGAGGCGTGAAAACCGTCGCATTGTGAGACACTTCCTTCAAACTGGCTGCGGCGTCCGCGTCGTGTGCGTCATGCGGACTTTCTGATCATGCCCTTGTCGTCCTCTGCTCCGCTGTTTTCGAATGAGCGTGCTCCCGGAGCCGGTGTTACGGCAGTGCTGGGCCCGACAAACACTGGCAAGACCCATCTCGCTATCGAGCGGATGCTGGCTCACTCCTCTGGCATTATCGGTCTGCCGCTGCGTCTGCTGGCGCGCGAGGTCTACAACAAGATTGCCGCGCGGGCCGGAGCTGACGCGGTTGCGCTGATTACCGGCGAAGAGAAGATCAAGCCGCCGCGGGCGCGGTACTGGGTCTCCACGGTCGAGGCGATGCCGCGCGATCTCGATGTGTCGTTTCTCGCGGTGGATGAGATCCAGATCGCCGCTGATCTGGAGCGCGGTCACGTTTTCACCGACAAGATTCTGAACCGGCGCGGGCGGGACGAAACCCTGCTGCTGGGTGCGGCTACCATGCGGCCGATCATCGAGCGTTTGTTGCCCGGTGCCAATATCGTCACGCGGCCACGGCTGTCGCAGCTCGAATTTGCCGGTGACCGCAAGATCACGCGGCAGCCGCGGCGCACTGCGATTGTCGCATTCTCCGCCGACGAGGTTTACGCCATCGCCGAACTGATCCGGCGTCAGCATGGCGGGGCCGCTGTGGTATTGGGCTCTTTGTCCCCGCGTACGCGCAATGCCCAGGTGGAAATGTTCCAGTCTGGCGACGTCGATTACCTCGTGGCGACCGATGCGGTGGGGATGGGGCTCAATCTCGACGTCGATCACGTCGCCTTTGCATCAGACCGCAAATACGACGGCTATCAGTTCCGCCGGCTGACCCCTTCTGAATTTGCGCAGATCGCGGGCCGCGCCGGCCGCGCCACGCGTGATGGGACATTCGGAACCACGGGACGCTGTGCGCCGTTCGAGCCCGAACTGGTCAATGCGCTCCAGAACCACACCTTCGACAGCGTCAAGATGCTGCAATGGCGGAACACGCGGCTGGATTTCTCGTCGCTGGGCGCGCTCCAGGTGTCGCTCGCGCTTGTCCCGAACCACGAAGCGCTGACACGTGCGCCGATTGCCGAGGATATCCGCGTGCTCGACCATGCCGCACGCGACGAGGACGTCCGGGACATGGCAAAGGGCGCTGCCGCCGTCGAGCGGCTGTGGGAGGCCTGCCAGATCCCCGACTACCGCAAGCTGTCGCCTGCGGCCCACGCCGAGCTTGTCACCACGCTGTACGGGTTTTTGATGCGAAAGGGCCGGATTCCGGACAATTGGTTCGAGGCCCAGATCGCGCAAACCGACCGCACTGATGGTGATATCGACACATTATCTGCGCGGATCGCGCAGATCCGGACCTGGACATTCGCGGCAAATCGTCCCGATTGGCTGGTGGACCCCGAGCGCTGGCAGGCGATTGCCCGCGCTGTCGAGGATAAATTGTCAGATGCCCTGCATGAACGGCTAACTGAGCGTTTCGTTGATCGCCGGACCAGTGTATTGATGCGGCGCTTGCGGGAAAACACGATGCTGAATACTGAGATTGGGAAGACGGGCGAAGTGATCGTAGAGGGCCATATGATTGGCCGTCTCGATGGATTCATGTTCGCGCCGGAGTCGGCTGAGGCGGGCTCCGATGCCAAGGCCTTGCAGGCTGCTGCTCTGAAGGCGCTGGCGGGCGAGATCGACGCGCGCGCCGAAAAGCTTGCGAAGGCGCCGGACGATCAGTTCGTGCTGGCGTCCGATGGGACCTTGCGCTGGACCGGCGATGCCGTTGCCAAGCTGGTCGCAGCCGACGATGTGCTGCACCCCCGTATCCGCATCATCGCCGACGAGCGCCTGACCGGCCCGTCGCGCGAGGCTGTGCAGGCGCGGCTCGATCTGTGGCTCAAGACACATATCGAAAAAATTCTCGGCCCGATGTTCGAACTGTCGAAGGCCGAAGACATTACCGGTATCGGGCGTGGCATCGCCTTCCAGCTGATCGAAGCGCTCGGTGTGCTGGAACGGTCGAAGATCGCCACGGAGATGAAGGACCTCGACCAGCCGTCGCGCGCAAGCCTGCGCAAGTACGGCGTTCGTTTCGGCGCCTATCACATTTTCCTTCCCGCGCTGCTGAAGCCTGCGGCGCGCGGACTTGCGTCGCTGCTGTGGGCGCTGAAGCGCGACAACGTGGATTGGTCGGCGCTGACCGGCGGGCAACATCTGGCCGCCAGCGGACGCACGTCGTTTCCCGCCGACAGGGCGCTCGATCAGGAGGCTTACCGGACGCTCGGCTACAAGCTGTGCGGCGATCGCGCAGTGCGCGTCGATATTCTGGAGCGTCTTGCCGACCTTATTCGTCCCGCGCTGTCATGGCGCCCCGGCTCATCGGGCGACAAGCCCGCGGGCGCATTCGATGGCCGCTCATTCATTGCGACGCAGGCCATGACGTCGCTGACCGGTTCGGCTGGTGACGATTTCGCCTCGATCCTGAAGGCGCTCGGCTACCGCATGGAAAGGCGGCCGCCGCTGCCGGTCGAGGTTGCGCCGCCCATCGCTGCGGAAACCGTGGCTGACGCGCTCCCTGAAGCAGCCGAAACGCCTTCGGCATCTGAGGCGATTGTCGCCGAACCCGAAGTTGCCGCGGCAACGGATTCGGTCGCTGACATCACCAACGACGCCGCGGTACCTGACGGGGCGGTGGTTGCGGATGCGTCCGCTTCGCGCTTGCCCGAAGTGAATTTCGCTCCGCCATCGGAATCGTCCGAACCCGCTGTGGAAGCTGTTGTCGCTGATACGCCTGCTGTTGTGGCCGACGTCACTGAGGCGGCGGCGGTTGAAGCTCCTGCTGGCGAGGTTGCTCCCGATCAGGCTGCAACTGAGGCGACTGTTTCAGCAGAACCGGTGCTGGTCGAAGTCTGGCGGCCGGGCGGGCGTTCCGACGAGCGCCGGCCGCGTCATGACCGCAGCCGCTACAAGGGTCCGGATAAATCCGCCGCGCCGGCAGCCGAAGGTGAAGCTGCTACCGATGCTGACAAGCGCGAGCGACATGGCCGTCATCGCCGTGATCGCAGCAATGAGCATCGCCGTCCACGCGGTGATGCTCCGGCTGTTGCCGCAGAAGGCGCTGATGCAGCGCAGGCGCGCCCGCCGCGCGACGACAGGGGCGGCCGGCCGCCGCGTGAACACTTCAAGGGCAAGGACCGCAATCAGGATCGCGGCAAGGGCAAGTTCGACAAGCGCGGCCGGGACGGGCGCAAGGACGATCGCGACCGCAGTGGCGGCGCGCTCCGGACCTACGCGACCAGTGCCACTCCGCGCGAACGCGATCGCCCCGCAGATCCGAACTCGCCTTTCGCAAAGCTGGCGGCGCTCAAGGAACAGCTGGCAGGTAACCGCAAGGAATAATCTCAAGCTTGGATCGGCAGCGCCTCGACAAGTGGCTGTGGCATGCGCGGGTGGTGAAAACCCGGACGGATGCTGCGGCCCTCGTCGCCAATGGCCGCGTCCGGATCAACGGAGCACGTCAGACATCGCCGGGGCATGCTGTGAAGGCGGGTGAGGTGCTGACCATCGCGCTCGACAGCCGGGTGCGTATTCTGAAGATCACTGGATTTACGGACCGGCGCGGAGACGCTGCCGCTGCGCGGACCATTTACCTCGATTTGCAATCGTTCCCGGAATGACTAGTTGCAGATAGTCGCATGACGGCGTCTCTTGCAGCGCCGCACGTCCTGCGCTACGCCAAACCTGAAAATTGGACCTTCCGGAGCCTTGGATGACGTACGTCGTCACTGAAAACTGCATCAAGTGCAAGTACATGGACTGCGTGGAAGTTTGCCCCGTGGATTGCTTCTACGAGGGCGAAAACATGCTGGTGATCCACCCGGATGAATGCATTGACTGCGGTGTCTGCGAGCCGGAATGCCCTGCCGATGCGATCAAGCCCGATACCGAGCCAAGCCTTGAGAAATGGCTCGAGGTGAATGCGGAATACGCCAAGTCGTGGCCGAACATCACCCAGAAAAAAGACGCGCCGGACGACGCCAAGGAATTTGACGGCGTCGAGGGCAAATTCGACAAATATTTTTCTGCCAAGCCGGGTTCCGGCGACTGATTAAGCCTGCTGGAGCCGTCAGGCCGGAGCCAGCGGGCCCCTCGACTGCGGATAACTTTTAACCCTACCGGTGAGGAATGTTGCCGCTGAGGCCGCCAAACGCGCGCCGCAGTCCATAAATCATTGATTTTTGCGGGAAATGTGCTATTTTGGGCACATTCTAAAGCCGAACCCTTTTTGCCCCATGTTTAGGGCCCCGATGGGTTCCCGAGAAACCATTGAACAGGGGCGTGGCGGTTTCCACGCATAGGCGCTGTGTCAGACAAATTGCGTCATAAAAAGAACTCCAAAATCAGCAACAAGGGTTCCAAGGATAAGGGCACTAAAAAGACGCTCGCGGCGAGCCGCAGCGCGTCCAAGAAGGATGCTCGCGCGTCCGCTACACCCTCAAAAAACAAAAGAAGCACAATGCCTAACAAAAAAACTGCAAAGACGTCCGCGAAGGCCCCCGCAAAGTCCGCTGCGAAGCCTTCGAAGACGGTGACGAAGCCTGCTGCCCCCAAGGCCCCTGTGAAAACCGTTGCCGGCAAGCCTGCCGCGAAGCCGGTTGCTGCTGCGCCGCGCGTGGAGGAGCCGAAGAAGCCTTTGACCCAGCGTCAGGGATTCAAGACCAACGAATTCGTGGTGTATCCGGCGCACGGCGTGGGCCAGATTCTCGCGATCGAAGAGCAGGAAATCGCAGGCGCGCGGCTTGAGCTTTTCGTGATCAACTTCATCAAGGACAAGATGACGTTGCGGGTGCCGACGGCGAAGGTCGCCAATGTCGGCATGCGCAAGCTATCGGATCCCTCGCTCGTCAAGCGCGCGCTCGAAACCCTCAAGGGTCGCGCGCGCATCAAGCGCACCATGTGGTCGCGCCGCGCGCAGGAGTACGAAGCGAAGATCAATTCGGGCGACATCGTCGCTATCGCCGAAGTGGTGCGCGACCTGTTCCGCTCCGAATCGCAGCCCGAGCAGTCCTACAGCGAGCGGCAGCTTTATGAAGCCGCGCTTGATCGCCTGTCGCGCGAAATCGCTGTCGTTCAGCACGTTACCGAGACTGAAGCGGTCAAGGAAATCGAAGCAAACCTTGCCAAGAGCCCGCGTCGCGGCGCCAAGGCGGATGCTGACGCAGGTGCGGACGCGTCGGCTGATGATTCGGACGATGGCGACGGCGACGACTCGGTATCTGCCGACGAAGCCGCCTGATCGGGTCTTGAATAACTGGAATGAAAAAGCCCGGCGCGTCGCGCCGGGCTTTTTACTGAGCGATCCTTGGACGAGATCTAGTCCACCACGATCTTTACGCGTTCGCGCGGCTTGAGCGTCGAGCGGGCGTCGAGGCCGTTCAGGACGCGGAATCGGTCGACCGGCCGATCGACGCCCTGCATCCGCTGCGCGAGCGATTCCACCGTATCGCCAGGCTGTGCGGTGATGACCTTGATTCGCAGTGGTCGGGCGGCCTGAATTTCGGCCAGCGTCAGGCGCCGGAATGAATTCACCGTGTCGCGGAAGCCGCGATCACTTTCCGGCGTTTTCTTCTTTGTTGCGAAAATGAAGCGGTAGACGTCGCTGCCGAACCGCAGCGCGTATATTCTGAACTGCCATTGATCGCCGCCGGCCGTCGCAGTCGCGGACGGGAAGCCGTTGATGCTGATGTCCTCGGTCGATGACTTGTCGACATTCTCCATCCAGCCGGAGTTGAGATAGTCGCCAAGCGTCTGTTCTGCGGGAACGCGCACCACGTCGAAGCGCATCGCCTGCGTGCCACCTTCGCGCACGCCGACGACCGCCTGTGCGGTGTTCTCAAGCACGAAGCCGTCCGGAACCTGGAATGTGAAGCCGAGCTTCGGATGCAGGAAACGCCGTCCGCGCACAAAGCCTTCACTGGGGTCTTCGCCGTAAACAAGATTATCGATCGCGGAGAGATAGGCATCGCGATCACGCTCGCCGCCTTCCGGCGACGAGTACTGACGCGCGCTTGCCTGCGCGTTCTGCACCCGCTCCGGTGTCGCCGGGTGTGACGACAGGAAGTCCAGCGAGCGGGGATCGGCGGGCGCGCGGCCTGCCTTCAGGGCGGCGTTGCGTTCCATCGCGGTGAGGAAACGAGATGCGCCAAACGGATCGAACTTGGCACGCGCTGCGATGCCGACGCCAATTCCGTCGGCTTCGAACTCCTGCGCGCGCGAGAAGCTCGCCATCGTCAGTTTGGTCTTCGCCAGCGCCAGCGCGCTCATGTCGGGATCGCTGCCCATATCGGCGACCACGCGGGTGACGACGGCGGCCTGCTTGGCCTGATCTTCGCGAATCGCAGCGTGCTTGGCCAGCACATGCGCCATTTCATGAGCCAGCACGGACGATAGCTCGGATGTATCGCTGGCGAGCGCGATCAGCCCGCGCGTGACATAAAGCTGTCCGGTCGGGAGCGCGAAGGCGTTGACCGCGCCGGAATTCAGGATCGTCACTTTGTAGGAGAGGTCGGGCCGCTCTGAGGCCGCGACGAGACGCTCGACGGATTTGGTGATCAGGGCTTCCAGTCGCGGATCGTCATAGGATCCGCCATAGGAGGAGAGGATGCGGCTATGCTCGCGTTCGGTCGCCGGGGTTTGGGCGGCGGGCTTGTTCGGCTTTGTGGGTGCTAAGCTCGGGTTCGATGCGGTCTGGAATCGGCCAAGGTCGCCGCAGGCGCTCAGAGCGAACGATGCGCATAGAGCCGCCGCCGCGAAAACGCGGCGTAAACTCCTCGGACCTCGTTGGCTCGCGGGTGCTGCCACGCCTCTATTTACCCTCATCCTCAGGCCCAGTAGCGGCCAGATCGCTTTTCGGGATCGGCCTGGCCGCGCCGATCATCTCAATCTGCCCGACGTGAGTGACCTCGATCCTCGGTCCGCCGCGCTTCTCGATCCAGCCTCGAACTCGAACCTTCTTGTCTTTCAGAGACTTAAGGTCAATTCCAGCGGCCTCGACGGCCGGCATCATGCGCCTTGGAATAGTCACGGCAAAGTCCCGTGTCCATCGACGTCCGAAATTGACATAAAATGTCGCGCCGGCCAGCCGGGCCGACGAAACCGTTCCTTCCACCATAGTAAATTGTCCCAATCGTGCCAAAATATCGTCGGTGCTTTTCGCGTTTTTTAAGGCAGCGGAACCAGCCCAAATGCCGCGCCTTGCCGCACGCGCGGCGGCCTCTCTGGCCAGCAGCGCCTGGAAACAGGCAGGGTCGCTGCCGGTCGGCGACACCAGGGCTTCGCCGCGTGTGAGCATCTCGAACTGAACCGGCGCTGCCGAGTCTATCAAGGCGACGAAAGCCGGTTGGCGTCCGTATCGATCCGGCGTGTCGTCGAAGCCGTGCAACGTGACGTCACGGCCTTCAATCAGCGAGGATAATATTACCTTACCAAGGCCTGCGGCGTCCACCGCAAGCTCGATTCCTGCGAGACGCACCTCGCGTCCGTCCTCAAGCCGGAAGGTTCTTGCGTCAAGCACGCTGCCGACCCGGCCCTCGCCCTGCCGCACGAATTCGCATGCGGCGAGCGCCGGGCTATCGCAGACACAGATGATCAACGCGAACCCTGTCGCAATTCCTGTGATGCGACCCCCGCGTCTGCTCATCCGCATTTAGCCATTAGAGGCCTGCTTGATTGCGCTCCATGTCTTTGCGAAGCGCGCCGACGTAGCTCTTGAAGTCCACTTCCAGAGTATAGCGTGCCGAGTTCAGCCACGTCCGCTGCTTCCGCTCGTGGTGCGATCTGACTTCACGTGCCATCTCGGCGGCAGAGGGCAGCGCCATTCTATCCGCAAGGGCGGCGGCGATCCATCGCGCCTGCACCTCGACCAGCGGAATTGTTGCGCCGATCGGCTGCACCAGGCCGGCGAAGAAAAGCCCGGGCAGGCCGGGCGGCGTCATTCGCCGGTAGAGATCGACCATTTCGCCGTCAGGGACGGAGAACAGTGACGGCGTCAGGAACGGGAATGTCGTTTTGTATCCTGTCGCATAAATGATGGCGTCGAATGGATTGCGCGACCCGTCCGCGAACTCGACGGCGTCGCCGGCGAGCTTCACGACATTCGGTTTGATGCCGATCCAGCCGTGCCCGATATAGGGCAGCAGTTCCTGGCTGATGGTCGCATGCTCGCGCCACATCGGGTGCTTCGGCTTCGGAATTCCAAACCGGCGCTGATTGCCCACAGCGAAGTAAGCCAGCCGCGCCATGATCATGCGCGTCAGCAGCGTGGGGAATTTCAGCTTGCGGGAAAAGAACGCCGACCAGCGGTCGGTCGGAATTCCCATCATGTATTTCGGCATCACGTGAGCGCCGGTTCGCGTCGACAGCGCGACGCTCTTTGCGCGCTTGCAAAGGTCGACCGCAATATCGACGGCGGAGTTGCCGATGCCGACAACCAGAACATTCTTGTCATCGAACGGCGCAGCCGTGCGGTATTCGCTGGAATGGATGGTGATGCCGTCGAATGTGCCGGGGAATGACGGGTGGCGCGGATTCCACAGATGCCCGTTTGCGACCACGACGGCGCGGTAGTTTCGCGCACGGCCATCGTTGGTTACGACCCGCCAGCGCCCGCCGCCGGTCTTCTCGACGGATATCACCTCGGTATTGAACGCAATCGCGGGGCGGACCTTGAAATGATCCGCATAGGACTCGAGATAATTCAATAGTTGCCGATGCGACAGAAAATCCGGCTGGTCGGCGGGAATGGGAAAATCCGGATAGCCGAGATTGTTGCGGCTGGTGTCGATGTGGAGGCTGCGATAGGCGCAGGACAGGCCGTTGTCATTCTCATAGCGCCACATGCCGCCGAGATTCGATCCCTTCTCGAAGCAGTCGAACGAAAGCCCTCGGTCGCGCAATGCCTTTGCGACCGCGACACCCGATGAGCCGGCGCCGATGATGCAGATATCCGGTGAAGCTGCGGCCGTGTCATGCATTGCCGAGACTCGCGATGTAGTGCCGCACGATGCCTTCGAAGGTCTCGTCGCCTGAAATGCCGGCGGCGGAAGCCGTCTGTGAAACAAAGCCCTTCGGCCAGCCATCGACAATGGATTCCAGCGCCATGTCAGGTGCGAAGGTGATTTTTCCGAGGCGCGATGAGTCTACAGTTCTTTCCAGGGCGGCAACGATGTCCGCCATACTGACTGTCAGCGCGGGAAGATTGATCGCGGTGGCGCCATTGAGTGTCGTGGACGGGACGTTATGCATCGCAATCAAGCCTGCCACGACAGCGGATACCGATGCGACGGGGATACGGGTTTCGCTGTTCAGCGGTACGATAACATCGTGCCCGGCAACGGCGTCGCGGACGATGGCGGCGATGCGATCCGAGACCGACGACGTCGGCGGGCCGGGATGCACAAGAACGATCGGCAGCCTCAGCGACCGGCCTTCGATCTCGCCGCGCCGGGCCGCGTCCGCAAGCATCAGTTCTGCAATCGACTTATGCGTGCCGTACGACGTTTGCGGATGCTGAACCAGATCGTCGCCCACGGTATCAGGCAGGACACCGCCAAAGACGGCGATTGAACTCGGAAAAATGAACTTCGGCGGCACAGTTTGCGATCCGACCATGCCGATGAGTTGCGCCAGTGCTGACACATTCACATGCAGCGCGCGGTCGGGCTCTTTTGCGGCTGCGCTGGTGAGCATGGCGGCGAGGTGGAACACGCTGTCAGGTTGCCAGTCTGCAATGCGCCGCAGAACGGCGTCATCCGATATGTCGCCCAAGATTCGTTCAACCCGGTTATCCGAGCAGGTGGGAAGATATGAATCGACCAGCAACATGCGATCAATCCGCCGTGAAGCTCCGTGTCTGTCGGTCAGTTGTCCCGCGCTCAGCAGCGCGCGCACAAGGTGAGAGCCGATAAATCCGCCCGCTCCGGTAATCAGAATCCGCATGCTATTCCGTCTGGCGAAACGTGTGCCCGCGAAACGGGCCCGATGATCCGCAAGCTTGTAATTTCGCCGGCACGAGTCAAGGGCAAGAGCCGCATGGCCTTGTCGCTGACGTGTCATTGCGTCATGATGAAACCAATGAGATGCCGCCGACAAAGGCGCACCATTGATAATGGGAGACAACGTTGAAGAAGATTATCGCAACGCTTATTTCATCCGCTGTGGTGCTCGGCTCAAGCGCGGCGTTGGCTCAAGGCAAGCCGCCGCTGAAACTTGGTGCGATCCTCGATATGTCGGGCCTTTACGCCGATATCACCGGCGTAGGCAGCGAGACTGCGGCGAAAATGGCGGCGGAAGATTTCGGCGGCGAAGTGTTGGGTCGCAAGATCGAGATCATCGCTGTCGATCACTTGAACAAGGCTGATCTGTCGTCGAGCATTGCGCGAGACATGTTCGACAATCAGGGTGTCGAAGCGATTGTCGACGTTGCAGCGTCGGCCACCGCGCTTGCCGCCAACGAGATCGCGAAGACGCGCAACAAGATCATCATGTTCAACGGCCCCGGGTCTGTTCGCTTGACGAACGAGGCGTGCGGTCCCTACACGGTTCATTATGTGTTCGACACATTCGGGCAGGCGAACTCAACAGGCCTCGCTGCCGTGAAGGCGGGACTCGACACCTGGTTCTTCCTTCAGGCCGATTATGCGTTCGGGCAGGATCTAGAGAAGGACACGTCCGCTGTCGTGACCAAGATGGGTGGCAAGGTGCTCGGCACCGTCAAGCATCCACTCAATACATCGGACTTCTCGTCGTTCCTGCTGCAGGCTCAGGGATCGAAGGCGAAAGTCGTCGGTCTTGCCAATGCCGGCGGCGACACCATCAATGCGATCAAGCAGGGTGCGGAGTTTGGTCTGATGAAGGGCGGACAGAAGATGTCGCCGCTGCTCGCCTTCGTCACCGATATCGACAGCATCGGGCTTGAGACCGCGCAGGGTCTCGTTCTGGCCGAAGCCTGGTATTGGGATTTGAATGACGAGACGCGCGCGTTCTCGAAGCGCTTCATGGACAAGGTCAAACGCGTGCCGACCTCTGCGCAGGCAGGCGTGTACTCCTCGGTCACTCACTACCTCAAGGCAGTGAAGGCTGCAGGCACCACCGACTCCGCTGCTGTCATGAAGATCATGAAGTCGACGCCGATCAACGACATGTTCGCCAAGGGTGGCAAAATCCGTGAGGACGGGCGCATGACCCACGACATGTATTTGTTCGAGGTGAAGAAGCCATCGGAATCGAAGGGGCGTTGGGACAACTACAAGCTGCTCGCCACGATTCCGGGTGATCAGGCCTTCCAGTCACTGGATGCATCACGCTGCCCGTTCATCAAGAAGTAAATCCTGTCACGAGCGCCGGCTTCGGCCAGTGCTCGCTGACGTCCTGCACAGGGAATCTCCATGAGCGGCACAGTTCTCCAAAGTCTTGATCGCGGTCTGTTGACGATCACGATGAACCGTCCCGAGCGGCGTAACGCGATCAACGCGGAAATGTCTGCGGATCTCATTGAGGCGGCGCGGCGCGCCGCGGACGACTCGGATGTCCGCGCTGTGCTCCTGCGCGGAGCCAACGGCACGTTCTGTGTCGGCGGCGACGTCAAGTCGATGGCCGAAAACAAGTCGGAGCTCACATATGAGGTGAAGCGCGCCAATCTGCGGCGGGGCATGGAAATCTCGCGGCTGCTGCATGAATTGCCGAAGCCGGTCGTTGCCCAGATCGACGGCGCTGCAGCCGGCGCGGGTTTGTCGATTGCGTTGTCCTGCGACCTGCGTGTCGCCGGCGCATCCGCCAAAATCACGACGGCGTTTGCCAAGGTCGGCTTCTCCGGCGATTATGGCGGCACCTATTTCCTGACGCAGATGCTGGGCAGCGCCAAGGCGCGCGAGCTTTATCTGATGTCGCCCGTTCTCACGGCGCAGGAAGCCCTCGCACTCGGGCTGGTCACGAAGGTTGTCCCGGACGCTGATGTTGCGGATGCGGCGACTGATCTTGCCATGTCGCTGGCACAGGGGCCGACCGTGACGCTGGGCTACATCAAGCGCAACATCAACAACGCGGAAACCCTGTCGCTCGAGGCCTGCTTCGACGCTGAGGCCGCCCATCATACCCGCTGCTCGGAAACCTCCGACCATCGTGAGGCAGCGAAGGCCTTCATGGAGAAGCGCGCCGCGGTGTTCAAGGGGCGCTAGGGCATGATCCGAGCGCGGGCTTTCGAGCATCGTGCCTGTTGAAGATATCGTCTATCAAGAACAAGAGCGACGCTGGAGCGCCGGCATGACTGACACGACACGGATGCGGCAAATCTGTCTGGTCGCGCCGTACCTTGAGCCGGTGGTCGGCGATATCGCGGCGATCCTGGGGCTGACGGTCTGTTATCGTGATCCCAATGTCGCGCGCTATGGTCTGGAGAACGCGCTGCTCCCGATCGATACCATTCTGCTCGAGGTCGTCGCCCCTTTCCGGGACGGCACTGCCGCCGGGCGTTTCATCGACAAGACCGGTGGCCGCGGCGGCTACATGGCGATCCTGTCCTGTCCCGATCCGCGCGAACGGCAGGCCAATGCCGAACGCATCGGCGTTCGGACTTCTCACGTCATCGATCGTCCGCCCTATCTCGGTATTCAGCTTCATCCGCGCGATTGCCGCGCCGCCTTCATCGAATTCAATTACACCGCCGGCAGCGACAACGTTCGCGGCGCCTATCCGCCGGCCGGGCCTGAATGGGATAAGTCGATCCGTGACGATGTGACGATCGCGCTGACGGAAGTCATCCTGACAGGCCCCGATCCGCAGGGGCTTGCGGATCACTGGAGCCGCATCATCGGTATTTCCGCGACCGGCACCGAGATTGTTCTGGTCAATTGCAGGATTCGGTTTGTTGAAGGCGACAGCGAGATCATGAGCGGGCTCAGCTTTCGTGTCCGCGATCCGGCCGCCGTACTGCTCGCCGCACAGGCGCGTGGACACGCGGTGACTGGAAGTTCGTTCGGCCTTGGCGGGGTCGATTTTCACATCACCGCCTGAGCGCCGACGTGCCCAAACACCCGCTGGATACATTCTTTTCGCCGGACAGCATCGCAATCATCGGCGCGTCGCGGGACGACAAGAAAATCCCCGGGATGTTGTTGACCTTCCTGCGCAGGAATGGATTCGCCGGGGAGGTTTATCCCGTCAATCCCTCGTATGACAGTATCGGCGATCTCCGCTGCTATCCATCGATCGCTTCGATCGGAGCGCCGGTCGATCTCGCCATCGTCATCATTCCGGCGCGTGCGGTTCTTCCGGCCTTGCAGGAGTGTGCGGCAGCAGGAGCAAAGAACGCGATCGTGATCTCCTCGGGTTTCGCGGAGGAGGGAGGAGAGCGCGCCGGTATTCAGGCCGAGATTGCGCAGCTTGCGAATCGCACCGGTATGCGCATCTCGGGGCCGAACGCCGAGGGCTTTTACAACGAGCCCCAGCGCATCGCGGCCACTTTCAGCCCGACCGTCGACGTCAAGCCGGACGCGCCGCGGCTGCTGGTAAGTCCACCATCATTGATGCGTTGATTGCCGGAGGGGCTTCAGCTTCGGGCTGATCTCGTCCGCGCATCTGCCATTCGTGCTCCGGATCGACGGGAAAATCGCTGTTGCGGCCGGAGATTGGCCGCTAGATTGCGCGCGCTAACGACAGCCTCGCAAGAAGGGTAAAAGATGGCCAAGGATGGATTGACGGTAATTGTAACAGGTTCAGCGTCGGGCCTCGGTGCGGCTTCCGCCGCACTGCTGGCGAAGCAGGGTGCGCGCCTCGTCATCAACTATTCGTCGAGCCAGAAGGAGGCCGAACAGACCGCCGATCTCTGCCGAAGCGCCGGCGCAGAAGTTGTGGTGGTGCAGGGCGACGTGTCGCGCGACGAGGATTGCAGGAAGATCGCGGCCGCTGCGGCGCCGTGGGGCCAGCTTGATGGCTTGATCAACAATGCCGGCACGACCAAGCATGTCGATCATGGCGATCTTGACGGTCTGTCGGCGGAAGATTTCCAGCGCATCTACGCGGTCAACACCATCGGGCCTTTTCAGATGGTCCGCGCAGCGCGGGCACTGCTGGAAGCTGGTGCAAGGAAATCCGGCCGCAGCTCGTCGGTCGTGAATGTCTCGTCAATTGCGGGGATCGCCGGCATCGGATCATCGGTGGCCTATGTCGCGAGCAAGGGCGCGCTGAACAGCATCACTCTCTCATTGTCGCGTGCACTGGCGCCGTTGATCCGCGTCAATGCGGTCTGTCCCGGTTACATCGATACGCCCTGGTTCACCAAAGGCCGAGGACCTGAACTCGCCGGGAAAATCCGCAACATGGTGACGGAGCAATCGCCGCTGAAGATCGCTTCCACCGCGCAGGATGTTGCCGAGCTTGTCTGCTTTCTCACCAGCCCGGCGTCACGCAGCATGACCGGAGAGATCGTGCGGATCGATGCGGGCGCGCATCTCGGGCCCGCGGTTCTGCCCAAACGGAACTAACCCGAAATCCTGAGCGGAGAGATGAGCTTCCTGCCGCTCAGACCTTGTTGCCGGGGTCGGAGACGACGCCGCGCGCGACCAGTCTGTTCCAGATGAACAGCACCACCAGCGCTCCGATGGTGGCCGTGATAAACCCGGCGCCCTGGCTCGGGCTGTAGTGTCCGATGGCCTGACCGATGAAGGTCGCCAGGAATGCGCCGGCGATACCGAGGACAATCGTCAGGATGAAGCCTGTCGGATTGTTCGGACCGGGTGATAACAGCCGTGCAATAAAACCCGCGACCAGGCCGACGAAAAGAATGTAAAGCATTGCTGGTATCCTTCGTGCTCGAATTCAAAGAGACGCTTGTCGGTCGGCGTGGAGCGAAAAATCACCCCACGCCGGTCGTGACGCCGATCAAATCCAGCGCGAAGCTTCGCGCTCCGTTGGCAGCCGTCCGTCGGGCGTCAGCTGATTGATGACGTCGGGCAGCTGCCGCGCGAGGCCCGCAAGCAGTTCGTCGCGCGACAAGCCGGTTTGTGATGTCAGTGTGCTGATCTGGTCCGCACCGAGCGCGGAGCCGAGGTCGGTGGGTGAGATCTGCTTGTTGGGACCGGGGCCGACCCACGAATTCGCAGCTTCTGTTTGGCCCTTTTCCTGAAACTGCATGAGCAGATCGTTCAGTCCGCCGCTGAGAACACTTCCGGCCGCGCCGCCTGCCAGCAATCCGCCGAGGGCTCCGCCGAGCGGCCCCTTCATCAGGTCGCCCAGCCCGCCGCCAAGTCCGCCGGTGCTGGCCGTTGTCGTTCCGGGCAGCGACGTCGGTGTGGATGGCGCCGGCGCGTTGCCCGCCGGGTTCGCCCCGGACTGGCTCCCGCCAATGTGTTTGACCGCTTTGTAGGCAAGAAGAGCAAGGATCGCCATGGTCATCGGCGACATCCCGCCGCTGCTTTCGCCCGGTGCGCTTGGCTCGCTTGGACCGCGAGGTCCGTTCTGCATGCCGTTGAGAATGTCGAGCAAACCCATCGTTTGTCTCCTGTCGAGCGCCCACCCTGCATGAAGACTAGTGTTTCGACATGACGGTTACAAGGCAGGGTGGCGGTGGCGCGCGCCCTCTGGTATGGAATCGCGAAAGTTTTAAGCGCTCTTGCGGGTTTCTCCGTGAGGGATGCATCCGGTCCCGTAGCTCAGCCGGATAGAGCGGCGGTTTCCTAAACCGCAGGTCGGAAGTTCGAGTCTTCCCGGGATCGCCAACAGCCTTAGACAATCCGAAGGTTGCTCATTTCGTGATTGTCACGCTTCCAGTCCAGCATCACGCTGGACTGGACTTTGCGCGAGTTCGCCTCCTGGAGGTCAGTCCAGTTTCACGCCTGCCTCTGTCACGACCTTTTGCCAGCGCACGGTTTCCGCTGCCACCATAGCTGCGAACGCCGCGCCCGTGACGTCGGGAACGTCGGAGCCGTTCCGCTCCCACGCATCCTTGATCGTCGCCGTCTGCATGGCCTTCTGGAGTTCCCTGGTCATGCGTTCAACGATTGCCGGCGGTGTTTTCTTCGGCGCGAAGACACCATACCAGGTCGCCACTTCGTATCCCGGCACACCGGCTTCCGCGGCAGTGGGAACATCGGGGAACGCCGCAACCCGCTTTGGAGCCGCGATCGCGAGTGCGCGCAACTGGCCGCCGCGAATTTGCGGTGCGGACGAGCCGAGCCCGTCGAACACCAGCGGCACGTGGCCCGCGACGAGATCCGCCATCGCCGGTCCGGCTCCGCGGTAAGGCACATGAAGAATGCGCGTCTTGGTCAGGATCTTGAACAGTTCGCCGGCGAGATGATGCGTGGTGCCGGCGCCGGCGGAGCCATAGTTGAGTTTGTCCGGATTGGCGCGGAGATAGGCGATGAATTCGGGAAGGGTTTTTGCGTCGACCTTGCCGGGATTGACGACGATAACCTGAGGTGGCCGCGCGATCAGCGCTACGGGCACAAAATCCCTCTCGAGGTTGTAGTCGAGATTGGGATAGATCGCCGGAGCGATGGCGTGGTGTGCTGCACCGACGAAGAACGTATATCCGTCTGGTGCGGCCTTGGACGCCTGCGATGCGCCTACGGTGCCGCCTGCGCCCGCGCGGTTTTCGATCAGCACGCGCGTTCCCAGTTGGGTGTCGAGCTGGGCAGCAAGCGGGCGAGCGAAGGCATCGGTGCCGCCGCCGGCTGCGAACGGCACGATGAAGATGATCGGCTTTTCCGGCCACGTTTGAGCCTGGGCATTGCCGGCCATGACAAACGAGCCTGCAAGAACAGCGAATAAAGCGCGCCAACCGAATTTCAGATTCACGACATGTCCTCCCGGGATATTTGATTTGCGCCACATCGTCGCGGCGCCTTTTTTGCCGGATGTTTCCGGATCGATGATTGAGCGGATGCCGCGGTGCTGCAAAGCACCGCGCACAATCATAATCATGGAAGGCGTGGCCCCCGGCAACCGGGTTTTTCGTCGCGTCAATCGCCCCGGGCCGACGGCCCGACCGGGTCCGACGCGGATTCTGCGCACCGGTATGAGGAATTATTGACAATATCATACTTTGCGTGTCAGCGTACTCTGCCGGTCAAGATCGATGTGCGGGGGCATTTCAATTCAACGGTTTGGTTCAGGACGTCGCGAGGCGGCAGCGGCTTGCCGACGCGCGCGATCGCGCGCGTCGAGCCTTCACCAGACATCGCGAGTGATCGGGGTGGCGGTTGCAGGGCTGATCGCTGCGCCGCAAGGTGCGTTTGCTCAAAGCGCCGGGACACCAGTTGCATCGACGCCGTTGCCGACTGTCGATGTGATTGCGCCCCGCATTCAACAGGAGCGCAGGACGGCCTCCCGCGTGACGTCCGCTGCGGCAACCTCTGATGTGGCCTCCAATGCCGAACAAGCGCCGGTCGCGTCTGCCAGCGAACAGAACTTTACTGGCGCCGAGGTCAACGCGCGGCCGTTTTCGCGGCCCGCGGAAGCTCTCGAAGTCGTGCCCGGTCTCATGATCACGCAGCACAGCGGCGACGGCAAAGCCAATCAGTACTTTCTGCGCGGCTTCAATCTGGATCACGGAACAGATCTGGCGATCTCGGTCGATGGCATGCCGGTTAACATGCGCACCCACGGCCATGGACAGGGCTATGCCGATCTGAATTTCCTGATCCCGGAATTGATCGGATCGGTCCATGTGCGAAAGGGGCCGTATTTCGCCGACGAGGGCGATTTCTCATCCGTCGGCTCGGTCCATGTCGGACTGATCGACACCATTCACAAGTCGATGGCGCTGGCAACTGTCGGCAGCTTCGGTTACCGGCGGGCATTCGGGGTTACATCGAGCAAGGTGGGCGACGGCAACCTGCTGATCGCCGGAGAGGCCGGCACCTACAATGGTCCGTGGGACAATCCCGACAAGCTGCGCAAGCTGAACGCCGTGGTGCGCTACACGGAAGGCTCCGCGGCCAACGGGTTTTCGCTGACGGGGATGGCCTATTCCAATCGCTGGAATTCGACCGACCAGATCCCGCTTCGTGCCATCACATCGGGTCTTGTCGGCCGTTACGGCGCGCTCGATCCGACCGACGGCGGCAATTCCGATCGCTTCTCGGTGTCCGGACGCTGGGCGCAGACCGACAAAGACGGCGCGTCGAGGATGAATTTCTATGCGATCAAAAGCTCGCTCGATCTCTACAACAACTTCACCTTCTTCCTCGACAATCCGGATCTCGGCGATCAGTTTCATCAGCGCGACGATCGCCTTCTCGCCGGTGTGAATGCCTCGCACACCTTCAATCACGCGTTCGCCGGTCTTCCGATGCAGACCGAAATCGGCATCCAGAGCCGCTATGACGACATCAAGGTCGCGCTGTCGAAAACCTATCAGCGCCAATTTTACGAAGGCACGCGCAACGACAAGGTGAAGGAGGGCAGCGTCGGGATTTTCATCCAGAACACCGTTCACTGGACGGGCTGGATGCGCACCACGCTCGGTTATCGCGGCGACTTCTACACCACCAATGTCAGTTCGCTGCTGACGCCCGCGAATTCCGGCAATGCCAATGCATCGATCGGCAGTCCGAAACTGAGCATCGTGTTCGGACCGTTCGCGAAGACCGAATTGTTTCTCAACGCGGGTGAGGGCTTTCACAGCAACGACGCGCGCGGCGTGACCATCAGCGAATCGCCGTCCGACGGTTTGCCGGTGGATTCATCGCCGTTTCTCGTGAAGACACGCGGCGCCGAGGTTGGCGTCCGGACCCGATTCATCCCCGGTCTCGACAGCTCGCTCAGCCTGTTTGTGTTCGACTCGGCGTCGGAGATTCTGTTCGTCGGCGATGCGGGCGATACCGAGCCGAGCCGGCCAAGCCGCCGCTACGGCGTGGAGTGGACCAATCATTACAAGCCGGTGTCGTGGCTGCAGATCGATGGCGATCTTGCCGTCACCCATGCGCGGTTTCGCGGCGATAACTCGGCTCAGGCGGCAGCCTATTCCGAACTCGCCGGCTATCCTGCGGCGCAGATCGGCAACGCGCCGGGCAATTTTATTCCGGGGGCGCCAAACATGATCGCGTCGGCGGGGATCAGGCTAGGCGAGAAAACCGGGTGGTTCGGCGCGCTGCGCTATCGCTATTTCGGGCCGCGCCCGCTGACCGAAGACGGCGCCTTCGTGTCGCCGGCCACGGGATTGCTCAATGGACAGATCGGCTATCGGTTCGACAATGGGTGGCGGATCCAGCTCGACGCCTACAACCTGACTGCCAGCAAGTCCGACCAGATCACCTATGCTTACGGGTCGCTGCTGAAGACCGATGCGCTGTTCGCCCAGTGCCATCCGGTGCAGGTGGCACCCCCCGCAGTGTGCCAGACCGGTGTGATGGATCGCGTGTTGCATCCGGTCGAGCCGTTGGCGGTTCGGCTTACTCTCGCGGGAAGGTTCTGACAAAGTTCTTTGCTGCGCGCCGGTATCGGCTATGGTCGCCCGTCACATGAGGTCGTCACGCGAATGTTCGGAATTCTAGGCCTCGGCTTTCTTATCGGAATGCAGCACGCCCTTGAGGCCGATCACGTCGCAGCAGTGTCCAGCATTGCGGCCCGGCGAACCAGCGTCCGAGACATCGTCAAGCACGGGCTGACCTGGGGGCTGGGTCACACCATCACATTGTTCATTTTCGCCGGCGCAGCGATCCTTCTTGGTCACACGATTCCGGAACATCTGGCGGCTCCGCTGGAAACCGTCGTTGGCATCATGCTGGTCGGCCTCGGTGCGCATGTGCTGTGGCGACTATGGCGCGATGGCGTGCATTTCCATCGGCACCGGCACGGCGATGGCACCGCGCATCTTCATCTTCACAGCCATGGTGTGGACTCCGTTCCGCACCAGCGCAGCTGCCACGACCACCGTCACGGTTTCCGGTGGCGGACTTTGCTGGTCGGGCTGATGCACGGCATGGCGGGCTCGGCCGCGCTGCTGGTTCTGGTCGTCTCGCAGTTCGCGAATCCGCTGCATGGCTTGTTCTACATTCTGCTGTTCGGAATAGGCTCAATGCTCGGGATGGGGGCGCTGTCGACCGTGATCGCGGTGCCGCTGGCGGTTTCTGCAAGGTCGCTCACATGGGCCAATCGCGGGCTTCAGGCTGCTGTCGGCATTGTCACCATCGGAATCGGGGCAATGACAATCTATTCGACGGCGCTGGCATAACGCAGATCATTCCCTTCTGCGGCTTGTCGTGATGGCGGACGATGTGCAGAGTGTCGGCAAAACAACGGTCGACGAGGAACGCCGTGGCCCATTTCAGCGAGATCTACGCAATCCGTTATGCCACGATGACGGGGCGTCAGCCGCACCAGAATTATCTAACTGTTCACAGCTCTGCCTGCCGGTCGAACAAGCAATCTTGATTGCTTGTCCGGTAGGTGCATTGGTATAAACCAGCGCATCCGCACGGATCTCGCCGGCGGGTTGCAACCTGAAGTGAATCGAAAGCTGCTGTAGGCTCGATGCACGGGAAAGACGGTCATAGCAGAAAAAAGACGGCTTTCGTTTTCGCGGGCGGCGGCAGTTTTGGTGCGATTCAAGTCGGGATGATGCAGGCTCTCGCAGCCCATGGCGTCACGGCTGACCTCGTGGTCGGATCGAGCGTGGGCGCGATGAACGGCGCCTATTATGCCGGCTCGCCGACGCTGGACGGCGTCAAGAAGCTGGCGGACATCTGGCGGGGGCTGACGCGGCAGGATGTGTTTCCGGTGTCGCTGTATTCGTTCGCATCGTTTTTGTGGCGGCGGGATTTTTTGATTTCGCACGACGGTGTTCGCAAGCTGATCGAGGATCATCTTCCGTACAACAAGCTGGAAGAGGCTGTTGTTCCGGTTCATATCGTGACGACCGACATCGTATCCGGTGAGACCGTGGTGCTCTCCGAAGGCTCTGCGGCTGAGGCGATCGTGGCCAGCACGGCGATTCCGGGGGCCTTCGCACCGGTCAAGCACAACAACCGTTTCCTGGCCGACGGCGCGATATCGAGCAATACGCCGATCCGCGTCGCGATCCAGAAAGGGGCTCAACGGCTCATCATCATGCCGACGGGATTTGCCTGCGCGGGACAGGACCCGCCGGTGGGGGCTGTCGCAACGGCCCTGCACGCACTGACGCTGCTGATTGCGCGGCAGATGACCACTGAGCTGGAGTATCTTGAGGCGACCGTTGAGTATTGTGTCGTGCCGCCGCTGTGTCCGCTGGTCGGCTCGCCTTATGACTTCACCCGTACGGACGATCACATCACGCGGGCGATCAAGACCACCGAGGCGTGGATCGCTGAAGGCGGCCTTGAGAAGGGCGGGGTCCCCGGCGAGATGCGTCCTCACCAGCACTGAGAGAGCTTTCGACGCCGGGTCGCTCGTATATTGCTTTGCAATATGTCTTGCAGATGGCAAGCCGTAACCGCGCGATAAGACAGGATGACGTCAAGCCAGCGGCGTGCTGGCAGCACTGTTGATGTCGATGCCTCACGCTTTGGTGTATAGTTTGTGCCTATCGTGGCTGTTCTCGCTGCGCTATCGACCTGCGCAGGGAAACGCGCCAACATACGGGGCCGGCGCTGCGCCTTACGAACTTGTTGTCGAGGTTTTTATGCAAACTCTCTCGCTGCTGCTTTCGCCTCGTTTCATCATCCTCACGCTTTGTATATGCATCACCGCGCTTCTGATCGGCTGCGCGATCTACTTCGATTTCAAGCATATTTTTCTGTTTGCCATCCCGATCACTATTTTCGGCTCGCTGTCGGTGCTCGGCATTCACGACATGCTGCAGAAGAGTCACGCCGTTCTGCGCAATTACCCGATCTCCGCCCATATCCGTTTTCTGCTGGAGGAGATACGGCCCGAGATGCGGCAGTATTTCTTCGAGAGTGAAAAGGATGGCAAGCCGTTCAGCCGCGATACCCGCGCGGTGGTCTACCAGCGCGCGAAGATGGTTCTCGACAAGCGCCCGTTCGGCACCCAGGAAGATGTCTATGCGCAAGGCTACGAATGGATGAACCATTCGGTCTCGCCGAAGCCGCTGGCCGACGCACCCTTTCGCGTCACGATCGGCGGGCCGGACTGCACCAAGCCGTACTCGGCCTCGGTGTTCAACATTTCCGCCATGAGCTTCGGCGCGCTCAGCCCCAACGCCGTGCGTGCGCTCAATGCAGGTGCGAAAAAAGGAAATTTTGCGCATGATACCGGTGAAGGCGGTGTCAGTCCCTATCATCGTGAAAACGGCGGCGATCTGATCTGGGAAATCGGATCGGGATATTTTGGCTGCCGCAATCCCGACGGAACCTTCAATCCTGAACTCTTCGCGAAGGTTGCGACCGACGACCAGATCAAGATGGTTGAACTGAAAGTCAGCCAGGGCGCGAAGCCGGGCCACGGCGGCGTGCTTCCAGCCGCGAAAGTTTCCGAGGAGATTTCACGCATTCGCGGCGTCGCAGTGGGCGAGGATTGCATTTCGCCGGCCTATCACCGGGCGTTCTCAACTCCGATCGAGATGATGCAGTTCATTGCCGAAATGCGCAGGCTCTCGGGCGGCAAGCCGGTGGGCTTCAAACTCTGCATCGGTCATCGCTGGGAGTTTCTTGCGATCTGCAAGGCGATGGTCAAGACCGGAATCTATCCTGACTTCATCGTGGTCGACGGGAATGAAGGCGGCACCGGCGCAGCCCCGGCAGAGTTCATGGATCATCTCGGCATGCCGATGCGCGAGGGCGTCAGCTTCGTCCACAACGCTCTGATCGGGATAAATGCGCGAGATCGCATCCGGATCGGTGCGGCCGGCAAGATCGCGACGGGTTTCGACGTGGCGCGCGCCATGGCGCTCGGCGCAGACTGGTGCAATTCGGCGCGGGGCTTCATGTTTGCCTTGGGTTGCATTCAATCGCTCAGCTGTCACACAGATCGCTGCCCGACCGGCGTGACGACGCAGGATCCGTCACGTAACCGTGCGCTGGTAGTCCCCGACAAGACCATGCGTGTTTACAATTATCATCGCGCGACCCTGCACGCGCTGGCGGAATTGATCGCGGCATCCGGTCTCAGCCATCCGCAGGAGATCCGGCCGATCCACTTCTCGCATCGCCTCTCGGGAACGGAGGTGCTGTCGTTCGCGCGGCTTTATCCGCAGCTTCGTCCTGGCGAACTGCTTGAAGGTCATGTTGAGAACCCGCGCTTCCATGCCTGGGCATTCGCGCAGGCGGAATCATTTGCACCCGTTGCTGCCCCGCCTCCGTTGGCCGTTGTGCGAAGCGTCTAGAACTCGCCGTGCAGACGGCCTGAAAAAATCGAGACCGGTCCCCGGTCCGCGTTGTAGGCCGGGTTCGTGATCAGCTGGTAGTCGGCGGTGAAGGTGAAGGCCTTGCTGAGCGCGAGCGCGTAGTAGGTCTCGAGAATCCGTTCCATGCCGTAGTTCAATCGGCCGTCGCCGATCAGGAGACCCTTGCCGCCGGCGGCGAGGAAATCGCGGTGCGCGCCGGACAGGCCGTTGACGGCCCCGCCCAGTGCAAATGTGTCGGCGGGCCGGCCCCAATAGCTGCCTTTGATCGAAACACCACCGGACACGCTGCGGTCAACGTCGGTGAACGACAGGATCTCGTTCTGGCCGTCGTTCCAGCTGGCGCGGGCGAAGATGCCGACGTCGGTTGCGATCTGCTGTTCGGCGTTGACGTAGAAGCCGTACTTCGATCGTTTGCGGCGCTCACCCACTACAATATCATTGATGTCGAGTCCGGGGTTCGCCACGCTGATGCCCAGCGCGTTGCGATAGTTGGCAGTGTTGCCGCGGTTCGCGAACACGCCGAGTCGCAGCTTGCCGGGCTGATTGAGGATCGTGTGGCGTTCTTCGAATTCGACCACCGCGCCGCCGGTTTTGAAGGTGAGCACATCGCTGTTGGGTTGTGACGGCACCTGGAAAAGACCGGCCCTGATCGCCCAATCCTTGCGGTTGAGTTCAACGACGGCGCCGCGGGTGAAGCCCGGCAGATCGGCAGGGAAGTCATAGGCGGCGGAGGACCACATCGCCCAGTTCATGAAATCGGCGCGCGGATCCTTCGCGTAGGAATTGCCGTCGAAGTAATCGCCGACGGCGAACCGTCCGACCGTGACCGTGACGCGATCGATATCGCGTTTGCCCGGCAATTGATTGGCAGCGTCGGCGACGTCTTCCTGCTCGCCGCCAAGGCCGAAAGTCTGACGGAAGAAATAGCGCTGCGCGCGAAATTTCGGATATTCCGCGCCGCCCTTCTGTGCTTCGCCGTTCGAGAAGCCCGCGAGACCCAGGGTGCCGCCGATGCCGAAGCCCTGAGCAAGCTCGGGATTGAAGTAGAATTCGCCGCCCTCCCACAGTCGCCAGCCGAGAAACGCGCCGACCGTCCAGGTTTCGCGTGCGCGCCCGGCGCCGGGGAGGCTGTTCGGCCCCTGATACGGCGCACGGAAAGATGGATAGCCTTGCGTGATCAGCGTGGTCTGGCCGTGGATGTTCCAGTCCTGCGACTCCGGAAGCGCTGGCAGTTTAACCGCGGTGTTGCCCGCAATCCACGGCGGCGTGTCCCAGAGCCGGTAGTTCATCCCGACCTTGACGGCGTGAATCTGCGGATCGACCCGCACGTCGGGGAGCGGGACGTCGCCGAGTCCGTAGGTGCGCGCGCCAAGATCGATGTAGTTGTATTCGACCTTGCCGGACCAGTTGCCGCCCATCGCGAATTCGACGCCGGCGCCGGCAACCCAGCCCAGATGCACGCGCGACTTGTTGCCGACGACGTTGCCGTCCGCGTCATTGAGATCGACGCGGGTGCGTCCCCATGCAGCACCGCCGGTCACATAGGGCAGCCACGTCCCGAATGCGTAGCCGATGCGGCCCCGCGCCGTGCCGAAGTCATCGAACGTTGTGTGGAACGGCGCTGGCACCAGCTTCGGACGATCTAGCGGGCTCGTAAACGAAATGTCGGCCTCAACCCCGAGCACCCATTTGTTCGGAAGCTGCAGATTGTAGCCTGCCTGATAGCCGCCAATCAGACCCGTGATGCTGTGCGGAAAGAAGATGCCCTGCTGCGGAAGCGGGTTCGTGCCGGAGCCGAAGCTGCCGCCGCCATAGCCGACATGACCGCCGACATAGAGACCGCTCCAGTCGAAATAGCGCTCAATGCGTGGCGCCTTGACTGGCAGAGCGATCGACGTGTCGGCAGCCTGCGCCGTTCCAAGCGGCACGACCCCGAGCATGAGCCCTGCGAGAGCGCCCTTCAGAGCAGCCGGGTGATGGAGTAATCGTGACATGAAGCGCCGGATCGTCGGATGGCGGGGTTGCGCGGCGGGACATCAGAAATGACCCCAGCTTCCAGGCATTTGGGCGTATTTGCGAATAATTCGCAAGTAGTTATTTTCTCTATTCGCAATTGATTGGGCGAGCGGGCAACCGGATTCGGCGCACGCCGGAGCCATGACAGCACGATGTGACAATTGCATAACATGGTCGAGACGGTTGTCAGTTTTCATTGGCCATCGTCTCAATGTGCAAGCCAAACAAAATGACCCGCCCGGGGGGACAACCGGGCGGGTCCTTGGGTCGACGCGGCGTGGATGAGGCGTCGCGCCGAACTCAACTTTGATTCTGATCAGTAGCAGCTGCGAACGCGGCCGATGTAGTTGCCGTAGGCGTCGAACTGGCGAACCCAGCCGCAGCGGCGATAGCCGTAGTAGTCGTTGGCGTAAGCGTTGCTGGCAGCAGCGGCGAACAGCGCGCCAGCGGCGAGGCCGACACCGATGCCGACGCCATGGTGATGATGGAATTTGCCGGCGTGAGCTTCCTGGGTGGTGGCGGCAATGCCGCCGGTCAGGGTCAGAGCAGCAACTGCGAGGGCGGCAATCTTGGTCTTGATCGACATGAAACTCTCCATCCTTGTTTGGGGCGGGCCGTGTGGACCGCATGCCAATTGGTGGTGAGCTGCCGGGATTCGGTTCGAAAATTCTTTTCGAAAGTCGATCACAAACAAAAATATAGTAATTTCAGCATCTTATAAGGCTATTTCGATATTTGCGGCTGGTTAGCCAACCGGGAGAGGTCGAATCTGCGGACATCATCGAGCAATTCGACAAACGCGCGTGCGCCGTAGTCCAGCAACGCGTTGCCTTTCTCCGCGCTGGCCAGAGTTGCGTCGCCGACCGCGCCCTGCGGATTGAGATCCTGCGCCGCCCACGCAAACGGCGCAGGGCGTCCCGCCGAAAGCCAGCGGAATTCCTTGACCATCTGCCTTTCCGCAGACTCGAAATTCGCGAGCCGGTTGGTTCTCACCTGATCAGGAAAGGCTGCGAGCATGATCGAGGTTTCGACAGCGCCGCCGTGAACACCAAAACGCAATTCGTCGGCGGAGAACAATCCGTCCGGAGCGCCGAACCGGCTCCAGCTTGTGGTCACCGCCAGCATTCCATGCTTTGCGCGCAAATCTTGCGCGATCAGCGCCATCGCCGCGCTGTTGCCGCCGTGGCTGGTGACGATGACGATCTTTCTGATGCCCGTTTCCGCCACCGCGTCACAGAGCGCCATCCACTTGCTGAGTGCAACTTCCGTCGGAAGTGTTTGCGTACCGGGATAGGCCGTATGTTCGGTTGAAATCCCGACCGGCTCGATGGGCAGAAACGTCACCGGCAAATCAACGGGCAACGTAGCGCGGACGCGCGCAAGATAGGCTTCGGCAATCAGGGTGTCGGTCTCGAACGGTAAATGAGGTCCGTGCTGTTCGGTGGCCGCCAGCGGCAGCACGGCGATCCAGCGAGAGCTCTCGGCCTTGTCGATGGTGGAGGAGCGAATCGCGGTCCAGTCGTGCGGCGGCTTTATCATCGTGCGCGGGTTTCTTCGAACAGGCGTTTCATTGAATCAATTAGCAGAGTAGCTTTAGGTTGCCCATCATGGGCAAAACGCCCAACGGAGTCCAATCATGCCACCCAGCCGCTTGCTGTGCGCGGTCGTCGCCGGAATCAGTCTCGGGCTGACGACCGGAATACGGGCTCATGCACAGACCCCCGGCACCCTGGACAAGGTTTCGTTCGGCACCAACTGGGTCGCGCAAGCCGAGCATGGCGGCTTCTATCAGGCCGTGGCGGACGGCACCTACGCACGTTACGGCCTCGACGTCACGATCGTTCCCGGTGGTCCCAACGTCAACAACCGTATCCAGTTGATCGCCGGCAAGCTCGATTTTTTCATGAGCGCGAACACGCTGCAGTCATTCGATGCGGTGGCCAACAATGTGCCCGTTGTCGCGGTCGCAGCTATCTTCCAGAAAGATCCGCAGGTTTTCCTGGCGCATCCCGGGTCCAAGGTCAGCAAGCTCGAAGACCTCAAGCCGCTGACGCTGTTCGTATCCAAGGAAGGGATGCCGACCTATTTCCAGTGGCTGAAATCCGACTACGGGTTCAGCGAGGAAAACGTGAAACCCTATACGTTCAACGCGCAGCCGTTTCTGGCGGACAAGAAAAGTGCGATGCAGGGCTACGTGACGTCCGAACCGTTCGCGGTGGAGAAGCAGGCGAAGTTCAAGCCGACTGTCATCCTGCTGGCTGACTACGGCTTCAACGCCTACTCGACGCTGATCGAGACACGAACCGCGTACGCTGAAAAGAAAGCCGATCTGGTGCAGCGTTTCGTCGATGCCTCGGTGACGGGCTGGTACACTTATCTCTACGGCGACAACCGCCCCGGCAATGCGCTTATCAAGAAGGCCAATCCCGAGATGACAGACGATCTGCTCGCCTATTCGGTCGACAAGATGAAGCAATACGGCATCGTCGATTCCGGCGATGCGCTGAAGGATGGTATTGGCGCGATGAGCGACGAGCGCATGGTGGCGTTCTTCGGCAAGATGGTTCGTGCCGGCGTGACGCGGCGCGACATCGACTATCGCAAGGCCTACACCTTGCGTTTTGTCAACAAGGCCGTGGGTCTTAACCTGCGGCCGAAGAACTGACGGCGGCGGATTTCCCGGAATGTCCATCTTAGAGGCTGACGATACGCGCGACAGACCGCCGGGTGGCGCGGCAGTGTCGTTGCGCGACGTCACCAAGATCTACGACAATGGTGTTGCCGCATTGGGTCCGCTCGACCTGACGGTTCGCACGGGAGAGTTCGTGTCGTTGCTCGGGCCGTCCGGCTGCGGCAAGTCCACGGCGCTGCGCATCATGGCCGGCCTGAACGAGCCGACGACCGGCACCGTTCAGGTCGCCGGGCGCGGCGCGCAGGGTCGTTCGCGCCACAACATCGGTTTCGTGTTTCAGGAGCCGACCCTGATGCCGTGGGCGACGGTACGCGGCAACGTTCAGCTTCCGCTCGATCTGGCGCATGTGTCCCG
Source organism: Afipia birgiae 34632 (assembly GCF_000308295.2). Classification (GTDB taxonomy): domain Bacteria; phylum Pseudomonadota; class Alphaproteobacteria; order Rhizobiales; family Xanthobacteraceae; genus Afipia; species Afipia birgiae. Next base: position 128,542 of record NZ_HG326653.1, on the reverse strand, counting down.
TGCCGATACCGCAGCGCATGTCAATCAGGCGCTATCGCAAGTCGGGCTCGCGGAGTTCGCGGACGTCTATCCGCGCGAACTGTCCGGCGGCATGAAGATGCGGGTTTCGCTGGCGCGGGCGCTGGTGACCGATCCGGATATTCTCCTGATGGATGAGCCGTTCGCGGCACTTGACGAGATCACGCGGTTCAAGCTGAACAACGACCTGCTCGCGCTTTGGCGCAAGCTGGGCAAGACGGTCGTGTTCGTGACGCATTCGGTATTCGAGTCGGTGTATCTGTCGCAACGCGTGCTGATCATGACGCCTCGGCCCGGACGCATCGCGCGTGAATTTCGCATCAATGCAGCCGAGCCGCGCGGCGAGGACTTTCGTACGTCGCCGGAATATGCGGCGCATTGCCGTGATGTTTCCGTAGCGCTTGCGAAGGCCAGCACTGTCGGGGCAGCGGCATGACCACCCGCGAGACGTTGCCGGTCCGGTTTTTGAAGTTCGTCCTGCCGCTGGTTGCGCTCGCCGCCGGCGTTGCGGTCTGGGAGGCGGCGGTACGCATCAACAATCTCCCGGTCTATGTGCTGCCTGCGCCAAGCGTCGTGTTCTCGACCCTGATACAGGACTGGCCGATCCTGTTCGGGTCGTTGCTGACGACACTGCTGACCACGGTTCAGGGCTTTTTTGCAGCGGCGGTCGGCGGCATCGCCCTCGCGGTGTTGTTCAGCCGCTCGAAATGGCTGGAGTATGCGCTTTTGCCCTACGCCGTTATTCTCCAGGTGACGCCGGTGATTGCAATCGCGCCGCTGTTGCTGATCTATCTTCCGCAGCATGCGGCGGTCGTGGCCTGCGCCTGGATCGTCGCGTTTTTTCCGGTGCTGTCGAATACCACGTTGGGGCTGAATTCGGTCGATCGCAATCTGCTCGGCCTGTTCGAATTGTACGGCGCCTCTCGAACGCAGACCCTGCGCCGCCTGAAGTTGCCTTCTGCACTGCCGCATATTCTCGGCGGCCTGCGGATCGCGGGTGGATTATCGCTGATCGGTGCGGTGGTCGCCGAAATCGCGGCGGGTTCGGCCGGCGCCGGCTCCGGACTGGCTTATCGGATTGCAGAGGCCGGTTATCGGCTCAACATTCCCCGGATGTTCGCGGCGCTGCTGTTGCTCTCGATTGCCGGAATTGTCATTTATTTGGGCCTCTCGCTGGCCTCGCATCTTGTGCTACGACGCTGGCACGAAAGTGCGCTTGGAAAGGACAACTAATGGCTGCGGATGGTTCTCAGGAAAAGGTCGATGTGCTGATTTACGGCCCGTCGAAGCCGGTGATCGATAACGGCTTTCCCGCGAACTTCGTGCTTCACAAATTCGAGAACCAGCGCGACCTGAGCCGCCTGGCGCCTGAGATTGCCGGACGCATTCGCGGCGTTGCCGTCACCGGTCTGGTGCAGGCTGATGCCGCGATGCTGGCGCGGTTCCCGAAAACCGAAATGGTATCGACCTTCGGCGTCGGCTACGACCATATCGATTTCAGGTACGCCGCCGGGCACAACATCATCGTCACCAACACGCCGGATGTGCTGACCGAGGAGGTCGCGGACACCGCGCTTGGCCTTCTGATTGCGACGGTGCGTGAATTCATCAAGGCGGATCGCTATCTGCGCGCGGGGCACTGGACCACGAAAAGCTTTCCGTTGAGCCCGGGTTCGCTGCGTGACCGCAAGGTTGGTATGGTCGGCATGGGCCGCATCGGCCAGGCCATCGCGCGCCGTCTCGATGCGTCGCTTGTGCCGGTGGTCTATCACTCGCGCAATCCGGCGAAGGGCGTCACATACAAGCACTATCCCAACCTGATCGAGATGGCGAAGGAGGTCGATACGCTGATCGCCATCACGCCTGGCGGCCCGTCGACCGCGAAAATGATCAACGCCGAGGTGCTCAAGGCGCTGGGGCCGCGTGGTGTCTTCATCAACGTCGCGCGCGGTTCGGTGGCGGACGAGGAGGCGCTGATTGCCGCACTCAAGGACGGCACCATCATGGCGGCCGGCCTCGACGTGTTCGCGAACGAGCCCGAAGTGCCGGATGCATTGAAGGCGATGCAGAATGTGGTGCTGCTGCCGCATATCGCGTCGGCGTCGGTCACCACACGCAATGCGATGGATCAGCTTGTGGTCGACAATCTCAAATTGTGGTTCGCGGGCAAGGCGCCGTTGACCCCGATTGCCGAGACGCCGGTGAAGGGCCGCTGACAGTGCCGCGCGCTGCACAGTCCGGTTTCATGAGACATTCGCTGAACGGGCAGGCTTGCCTGCTCGCGTTGGCGGCGGTTCTCATGATTGCACCGGACGCCGTGGCGCAGGACGCTCGTTCTCTCACCAAGGAAATGGTCGGAGAATGGGAACTGTCTACGGCGGGCCGCGACAAGACTTGCATCGTGACGCTGAAGAGCGATTCCACGCCGCAAGGCCTAAAGCTGGAGTTCGATAAGGGGTGCAGCGCCGCGTTGCCGTTCACCAAGAACATCGTCGCGTGGAGCGTGAAGGGTCTCGATATCGTTCGGCTGCAGGATGCGGCGGGACAGTCGGTCATTGATGTGACCGAGGTCGAGAGCGGTATTTTCGAGGGTCTGCGCCAGGGAGAAGGCGTCTATCTGCTGCAGAATCTCGCTGCCGCCCGTGCCCTGTCGAAATCGGCGGATCAGCTGATCGGCGACTGGGCGATGGTGCGCGGAAGCGGTAAGGCGATCTGCGGATTGACGCTGACCAATACCGAAACGTCGCCGGAGAATTTTGCGGTGTATCTCAAGCCGCGTTGCGACCCGATGGTCACGACTTTCGCGCCCACGGTGTGGCGCATCGAACGTGGCGAGTTGCTGCTGCGATCGGCGAAGGGCGAGATCTGGCGTTTTGAGGCCGACGACAATGCCCAGTGGCGGCGCGTTCCCGACAGTGCAGATCCGTTGCTGCTGATGCGGCAATAGATCTAGATAAGCCGCATTCCCTTCAGGCTGGCGTGGCCGTTCTTCCCGACAATGATGTGATCGTGCACCAAGATTCCGAGCGGGCTCGAAATCGACATGATCGACTTGGTCATCTGAATGTCGGCGGTCGACGGTGTCGGATCGCCGGAAGGATGGTTGTGCACCAGAATGATCGCGGTGGCGGATAGCTCGAGCGCGCGCTTCACCACCTCGCGTGGGTAGACCGGCGTATGGTCGATGGTGCCGACCTGCTGCAATTCGTCTGCGATCAGTTGATTACGCTTGTCGAGAAACAATATTCGAAACTGTTCTTTATCTGCGAAGGCCATGGCTGCGCGGCAATACTCGATCACGGACGACCATGACGACAGCACGGTCTTCTGTTTGTTGATCTGCCCCTTCGCGACCCGGCTTGCGGTCGCCGCGATCAGTTTGACTTCAGTAATCGCCGAGTCGCCGAGCCCGCTGACTTCCTTCAGGCGTAACTCCGGTGCGTGGACCACCTCGGCGAACGATCCGAACTTTGCGATCAACGCCTTGGCCAGCGGTTTGACGTCGCGCCGCGGCAGGGCTCGAAACAACACCATTTCGAGCAGTTCGTAGTCGCTCAGCGCATCGGGGCCAGCATCGCGAAAGCGGTCGCGCAGCCGCTCGCGATGGCCGTGATAGTGCGGCGCTTCGGAGAATCCGGACGGGTCATCGGGCTTGGCAGGCATGGCGCGTGACGTGACTCGCGTGACATAGCAACCATGCCGCGCCGTCCCGTATTTGCAATAGCGAAATCGGCCGGTAGACGTCGCCGGCCGTCAGGCGAGTTTGTAAGGCGGCTTGTCCAGCTTGCCCGGCGAGAGCGTGAAGATTTCCACGCCGTCCTGGGTCACGCCGACCGAATGCTCGAACTGCGCCGACAGCGAACGGTCGCGGGTCACTGCGGTCCAGCCGTCAGACAGGACCTTCACGTGCGGCTTGCCGAGATTGATCATCGGTTCGATGGTGAAGAACATGCCGGGCCGCAGGACGACGCCTTCGCCGGGGCGGCCGATATGGATGATGTTCGGCTCGTCGTGAAACATTCGCCCGAGGCCGTGTCCGCAGAAATCGCGCACCACGCTCATCTGCTGCGGCTCGACGAAACTCTGGATCGCATGACCGATATCGCCGGTGGTGGCGCCGGGCTTCACGGCGGCAATGCCGCGCATCATCGCCTCATAGGTGACGTCGATCAGCCGTTCCGCGCGGCGCGAAATCTCGCCGACGGCGTACATGCGGCTGGAATCGCCATACCATCCGTCCACGATCATCGTTACGTCGACGTTGACAATGTCGCCTTCTTTGAGCGGCCGGTCGCCGGGCATGCCGTGGCAGACCACATGGTTGATCGAGGTGCAGGTCGAATAGCGATAGCCGCGATACATCAGCGTCGCGGGGTAGGATTTGTGGTCGAAAGCGAACTTCCGGACAAAATCGTCGATTTGCGAGGTGAAGATGCCCGGCCTGACGATGGCAGCCAGTTCGTCGAGACACCGCGCGACCAAAGCTCCCGCCTTGCGCATGCCTGCAAACGCCTGGGGACCGTGCAGCTTGATCTGTCCGGTCTTTCGCAGCGAGGTTTCGGTGGCTTCGACGTAATTCATGGGGAATCTGGCTTCAATATCGAGGAATTTGCTGGCTTCCCCCCAATTTAATGGATGCAGCCCTCAGCGCAAGCGGCGGTTCAGCCGGGCTGGCAATCCTTGTTCGGGGGGCTTGTTTTTAGGGGTCGTTTCCAGCTTCCGGTTCGATTGGAACAGGCCGTTCGAGCCTGATGTCGTGGCGGGTAAGGCTACAGGTCCAGGCCAGGGCCTCGACGCCGGACATGCGCGCTTTGTCGAAGGCGCGGGCATAGGTCGGGTCGATGTCGCGGGCCAGCGCGAACGAGCGCGCCGAGCCGATCTGAATCACGAACAGCATCACGGCGCGGGCTCCGGAGGCGACCATTTCCGCCAGTTCGTCGAGATGCTTTGCGCCGCGCGCGGTCACCGAATCCGGGAACTCGGCGACGTCCGCTCGGCGCATCAGATGCACGTTCTTGACCTCAACATAGCAGGGCGGCCGCGCGAAATCTTCCAGCAGGAAATCGATGCGTGAACCCTTGCCGTTGATGATGCGCCCATACTTCACTTCGCGGCGGATGGTTGCGTAGCCGGTCAGTTCGGGGATTGCACCCGCCGCAAGTGCTTCGGCCACGATCGGATTCGGGTGCATGGTGTTGACGCCGGTCAGCTCAGAACCGCTGCCGAAGTCGACCTCGATCAGTTCCCACGAGTAGGGCAGCTTGCGCGTGAGGCTCGGCGATCTGGACAGCCAGACCCGCGCGCCCTCGGCCTGAAGGCCGGTCATAGCGCCTGGATTGGCGACATGCGCCGTGACCGTCGTGCCGTCGGCCAGCTCGACGTCGGCCAAAAAACGCTTGTAGCGGCGGATCAGGGTCGCCGGGACCAGTTCACTGGCAAAGCGCATGCGCTGTCAGTTCTGCACGTCGATGACGGTCTCGACCGGCAGTGCGCCGCCGCGCACACGGATTTCCCGCACCGGATACGGCACGCGGATGTTCTCGCGCTTGAAGGCATCCCATAGCTTGAGCATCACTTCACTGCGGACATTGTCGGCGCCGACGTCGAGATCGGCGACCCAGAACGTCAGCGTAAATTTCATGCAGGTTTCCGCGAATTCCACCAGCAGGCAGTTCGGCGGTTTGAAGCTGGCGACGCTTGCCGTCGCTCCTGCGATGTCGATGGCGAGTTTGCAGACGATGTTCGGATCGGCGTCGTAGTTGGTCGCGAAGTTGACCTTCACCAGCATGTTCTTGTTGGTGTAGGTCCAGTTGACCACACGCTGCGTCACCAGATCCTCGTTCGGGATCAGGATTTCGCGGCCGTCACCCGCTGCGACGGAAATGTAGCGCGTGTTCATGGCGCTGATTTTCCCCGAACTGTCCCCGATAGTGATGAGATCGCCGGGCTTCACCGACTTGTCTGCCAGCAGGATCACGCCGCTGATGAAATTGGCGACGATCTTTTGCAAGCCGAAGCCCAGGCCGACGCCGATAGCGCCGGAAAACAGCGCGAAGGCGGATAGATCGATACCTGCGGCGCTCATCACGACCGCAAATGCCGCCACCATCAGCATCAGGCGGACCATCTTGACCAGGAGAACCTGAACCGACGGCGTGAGGTCGCGCGAGCGGGTAATCCGCGATTCGAGGAAATTGCCGAGGATGCCGACCAGCCACAGTGCGATGCCAAGGGACACCGCGACCTTCAGGACCAGCAACGGTGTCACGCGCAGCGCACCGAGCGGGATCGAGACGGAGTCCAGCGCCGCCGCCACCTCGTCCAGTTTTCCGATGATGCTCAGGGCCGCAATGATCCAGGCCGTGACCGAAACCGCACGGACCACGAATTCGTTGCGGATCAATCCCGTCGCCAGCCGGATGATGACCCAGGCGGTTGCGAGGCTGGCGGCGGTGGAGAGCAGGTAGCCATGCCGCAGGACTTCAGTTTTCACAATGACGGCGCGGGTGATGCTGATCAGCAGCGCGAAGATGATCGTTCCCGCGCGATTCATGAGAACCCGGATCAGCACCCGCAGCGGTGCCGGCAGACCCATCGCCAGCGACGCCGGATCGATCCGCGCGCGCAGGAAACTCGCGGCGGCCAGCGAAAGGCCCGCTGCGACAAGGATGATGCCGGCCTGCATGTAGAACCAGGGGGATACGAGATAGGCCTCCGCGGAGCGGATGGTGGCCTGCAAAGCCTGCTGGATATCATCCCAGTCCATGGGCAACTCACCTTGCAAAGAGACGGGCCAGTCCGGCCATCTCAGGTTTGATCTTGGGTTCGACCCTGAATTCGATTCGGCCGTTTGCCAGATTCCCACATTCCACGGTCAGACGTGCGAGAATCCGGCATACGGGCGACTTAACACCAGCAAATCCGGCACAATCTTGATCGCAGTGACAAATGAGTTGGCGGCGGGCGGCGGCGACGATATTCATGAAAATGCGGGCATTTGGACGGCGGACGGAGACAGACATAGCTAATGGCATCCCTCGACTCGGTCAGCATTGCCATTCTGCTTGGCTCGGTTCTCGTGATGGCGGGCATTCTCTCCAGCCTGCTCGCGCTGCGGTTCGGTGCCCCGCTGCTGCTGGTCTTCCTTTTCGTCGGTATCCTTGCGGGTGATAGCGGACCCGGCGGCCTCCGTTTCGACGATGTGCAAACGACCTATCTGGTCGGCTCGGTGGCGTTGGCGCTGATCCTGTTCGATGGCGGGTTGAAGACCCGTTTCCAGAGCATCCGCGCGGTGCTGGCGCCGTCGGCGGCTTTGGCGACCGTCGGCGTGCTGCTGACGGCGCTGATCACGGCGCCGGTCGCCAAATATGCGCTCGGGATCGGCTGGCCCGAGGCGCTGCTGGTCGGCGCGGTGGTGGGCTCGACGGACGCCGCCGCTGTGTTCCTTCTGGTCCATAGCCAGGGTCTTCGTTTGCGCCCGCGCGTCGGTGCGACCCTTGAGGTCGAATCCGGCACCAACGATCCGTTCGCGATCTTCCTGACGCTGATGCTGGTGGAATTCCTGTCGGTCGGGCAGAGCTCGGCGGGGCATATCGCACTTCAGTTCGTGCGCGAGAGTGCGCTGGGCGTGCTTTTCGGAGCTGTCGGCGGCTGGCTTGTGGTGTTTGCGCTGAATCGCATCTCCTTGCCGCAGGGTCTGCACGCGCCCTTCGTGACGACCGCCGCGCTGGTGATTTTCGGGGTGGCCCAGATCTCGCACGCGTCGGGATTCCTCGCGGTCTATCTCGCCGGCATTATCATCGGTAATCGTCCGACCCGCGCGCACAATTCCGTCGTCGCCTTTCTCGACGCGGCGACATGGCTGGCGCAGATCGTGATGTCGTTTTGCTCGGCCTGCTGGTCTCGCCTGAGCGAACCCTGGCAACCGTGCTGCCGGCTGTCGCGGTGGCGCTGGTGCTGATGCTGGTGGCGCGGCCCATCGCTGTGTTCCTCTGCCTGGCTCCATTCCCGTTCAACTGGCGGGAGCGGACCTTCATCGCGTGGGTCGGCTTGCGCGGCGCAGTGGCGATCTTCCTGGCCTCGATACCGATGTTGGTCGGGCTGCCCAATGCGCAGCTCTATTTCGACGTCGCCTTCGTCGTCGTCATCATCTCGCTGCTGCTGCAGGGCTGGACACTCGCCGCCGCCGCGCGGCGTCTGCATGTGGCGCTGCCGCGGGCGGATCGCGGGCCTCGCCGCGTCGAGCTCGATCTGCCGGGACAGCTTGAGCAGCAACTCGTCGGCTATCCGGTTCGCGCCAACAGCCTGTTCCTGAAACGCGGGCTGATCCCGTCCTGGTCGAAGCCCACGCTGGTGATCCGTGATGAGCGGATTCTCTCGCCCGTCGAAGCCGAACCGGTGGTCAAGGGCGACTATCTCTATCTGCTGGCGCCGCCGGAGAAAGCCGAAGCGCTGGATCGTTTCTTCGTCGACATGCCCGTGGTGCCCGCGCCGGACCCGCACCTGCTCGGCGACTTCATGATGCCCGGCGATGTGACCTTAAAGGACGTCGCCGACATCTACGGCATCACCGTCGCGCCCGGCGACGCACATCTGACGCTGGCGGATTACTTCGATATTCATCTCGACCACGCACCGCGCGTCGGCGCGACCTTGCCGCTCGATTCCATCGTGCTGGTCGCGCGCAGTATCGGCGGTGCGCGCGTTAACATCGTTGGTTTGCGGTTGCCGGAAGATGAGGAGCCGCCCGCACCCCCGCTGACCCGCACCGCCGCCGCAAAGCGCAGGCTGTCGCGGATCGGGACCCGGCTGCTCGGGAGCTGAGCCGGTTACAGCGCGCGGGACGGCAGCAGCAGCGGTCCATCCGGCGTCTCGACGCGGTTCACCGAAATGCCGAAGATCTCGGCAATGCGATCGGGCGTCAGCGCCAGCGACGGGGTATCGTTGGCGACGATGCGGCCCTCGTTCATGACGACCACGCGATCTGCGAACCGCATCGCCAAAGCGAGATCGTGAATGATGGCAAGGACTGCCGTGCCGCTGTGGGCAATACGCTGAAGCAGGTCCATGACGATGAGCTGATGACGCTCGTCGAGCGACGCGGTCGGCTCGTCTGCGATCAGCACGGAGGCCTCGGTCGCCAGTGCCCGCGCGATGGCGACGCGGGCGCGTTCACCTCCCGACAGCGTCGTGATCAGCCGTGAGGAAAACTCGCCGACCGCCGTCGCCTCGATGGCGCGCTCGATGGCGATCCGATCCTTGACCGAGGTCTGCGAGAATGGGTCGGCATGCGGTTCGCGTCCAAGCGCGACGATGCTGTCCACACGCATCGGCCAGTGAAATTCGTGCCCCTGCGGCAGATAGGAGATGGCGCGCGCGCGGGCGCGCGGCTGCATGTGACGCAGGCCGATGCCGTCGAAGGTGGTTGAACCCTCGACTTTCATCACGCCTGTCATGGCGCGGGCCAGCGTGGTTTTACCGGCACCGTTGGGTCCTGCAAGAATTGTGAATTCCCCGGCGTTCAACGTCAGATCGACGCAGTCCACGATCCGGCGTGAGCCCCGGGTGACGGTAATCGCGGTGGAGACAAGGCGTGGCGCGTTGTTCGGCTTCATTGCGTGCTGTCCTCCAGCGCGCGGCGCTCATGGAAGATCATCGCCAGGAAGAATGGTACACCGATCAGCGCCGTTACCACGCCGATCTTGATTTCGATGACCGCGGGGATCAGACGCACAGCGATGTCGGCTGCCATCAGGAGCGCTGCGCCTGCCAGCGAGGCAGGGAGCAACACGCGGGCGGGATCGGAGCCATAAAACCGCCGCACCAGATGCGGCGCGACCAGTCCGACGAACGAGATGGCGCCCGCGACAGAAACCGCCGCGCCGACGCCGAGCGCGACGCCGATCACCACCAGCACGCGGGTGCGCTCGACATTGACGCCGAGCGAGGCTGCAGCGTCTTCACCCAGCGTCAGTGCGCGGAAGGCCCCGGCGTTGATTGCCAGCACGAACCAGCTCACGATCATGAACGGTGCCGCGAGCCAGACATGCTCGATGCTGCGATCCCGCAGCGAGCCGAGCAGCCAGAATGCGATCTCCAGAGCAATGTAGGGATTGGGCGCGAGATTGAGGATGAGCGCGATGGCGGCCCCTGCCAGACTTGCAAGTGCGAGGCCCGCCAGCAGCGTTACTGTCAGCGAGGCGCGGCGTCCGGCGATGGCGACCAGCGCACCGACCGACAGCAGTGCACCGGCGATGCCGCCGAGCGGCACCGCCAGCGACAGCGCATTGGCGAATCCGAAGGCCATGATCGCGGCCGCTGCTGCGGCGGCCGCTTGCGGCGCACCGAACAGCGACGGTTCGGCGAGCGGATTGCGCAGCAGGCCCTGCAACGCTGCACCGGCCAGTCCGAACGTCGCGCCGATGAGCAACGCCAGCAGGGTTCGCGGCAGCCGAATGTCACGCACGATGATCGAGGCTACGCCCTGATCGGAAAACAGAGCCGCGATGACCGTCCGTGGTGAAAACTGCGCGGGCCCAGTCATCAGCGACAGCACGAACAGCACGGCCACCAGTACGGCGAGCATCGCGGTCAGCAAGGTGCCCTGAATCTGTCCCTGGCGGTCGCTGGTCATTCCGTTCCGATTTGTTCGGGCGTGTCTTCGCAGCAGAACAGCCGCTGACGCAACACAATGGACGTGGCATAACAGGCTGTCATGATCAAGAAAACCATATTTGCGGCGATACTTGTTTCGGCCACGGTCTCGGCGTTTTGCGGGATTGCGCCCGTCGCGCGCGCGGACAGCCCGCCAAAGCGGATCGTATCCTTCAACCTTTGCGCCGATCAGTTGCTGCTTGCACTGGCCGATCCCGCCCAGATCGCCGGACTATCGCCCTATGCAGTCGATCCGCTTCTGTCTGTCATGACCGGCAAGGCGTCGTCGTTTCCCCGTCTGGATTGGGACGCAGAGTCGGTGGTGAACCTTGCACCGGATCTGGTGCTCGGAGGTCCGAGCCATCGCCCGATCCACGCCATGCTGAGCGCGATGGGTATCCGTGTCGTGGACGTCGAACTCATTCGCAATCTCGCCGATGCGCGCCGTCAGGCCATTGATGTGGGAAAACTTGTTGGCCATCCCGAACGCGGTGAAGCATTGGCGCGCCAACTCGAACAGGCCGAGGCGAGATTGTCTGCCGAGGCCATGAAGCCGCCGCTGACCGCGCTGGTCATTCAGCGCGAAGGATACCGGGAAGGCCCGGCCAGTCTGGCATCCGGCATGCTGTCCATCGCCGGATTGTGGCCACCGGGACGTGCGTCGGCAGGAGCCGGTGGTTTCAAGTCGGCGGAGCAAGGCGGCTTCGTGTCGCTCGAACACTTGCTGACCGACGGGCCGGACGTGCTGGTGTTGCAGGATCCGCCGCGAGAAGCGCGCGATCAGGGTGCGCTGTTCATCACCCATCCGGCGCTGCTGGCGCGCTATGGCGCGAACCGGCGGATCGACCTTCCCGAACGCTATACGGTTTGCGGCGGTCCCCCGCTGGTACAAGGGCTCGATTATCTTGCGAAGGCGATCAAGGCGCTGAAGTAGGCCTGATCCGGAAAAGGTTTTCCGATCACATCATGCCTGGATAGCGGGTGTGAGAAGATCGATGCCGCCGAACGCAACGACCTTGCCACGCTTGAGCATCACGACATTCGTCGCCAGCCGCCGCATCTCGCCGGCGTCGTGGCTGACAAAGACCATCGGAACGCTGGCTTCGTCGCGCAGCCGGATGAAATAGGGAAGGATTTCCGCTTTCCGCTCTTCATCCAGCGATCCCAGCGGCTCGTCGAGCAGCAGCAGGCGCGGCTTTGCGAGCAGGGCACGGCCGAGCGCCACGCGCTGACGCTCGCCGCCGGATAATTGCGCGGAGCGGCGATCGAGCAGGTGCCCGATGTCGAGCAGATCAATCGTATGCCGCTCTGCGGATACGTCGTGATTCAACCCGTTCATACGCCGTCCGTAGTCGAGATTTTGCCGGACGCTGAGATGCGGAAACAGCCGCGCATCCTGAAAAACGTAGCCGATTCGCCGCCGGTGCGGCGGAACATGCAGATGCGAAGTGCTGTCGTCGAGAATATCGCCGTCGAGCGAAATCCGTCCACGGTCCAGTTCAGTGAGCCCGGCGATCATGTTGATGATCGATGTCTTGCCGGCCCCGGAGTTGCCGAACAGGCCAGTGACCAGGCCGTCGCTCCTGAACGAAGCCGCGAGTGTGAACTCGCCAAGTTGTTTTACGATGTCGACTGACAGCACGATCAATACCCGTGCAGGCGGCGTGTGGCGCGCCGCGCCAGGATTTCGGATGCGATCAGCGCGGCCATGGCAATCGCGATCGACACGATCACCAGCCGCAGCGCCGCGGGGTCGCCGTCCGGCGTCTGCGTGAGCGAGTAGATCAATGCGGAAATCGTCTGGGTCTCGCCCGGAATGTTGGACACGAAAGTAATGGTCGCGCCGAATTCGCCGATGGCCTTGGCGAAGCCGAGTACCATGCCGGCGACAATACCCGGTAACGCGAGCGGCAGCGTCACGGTCAGGAACACGCGCCAAGGGGCCGCGCCGAGCGTACTGGCGGCCTGTTCGAGTTTGCGGTCCACCGCTTCGATGGACAGCCGGATCGGCCGCACCAGCAGAGGAAACGACATTACGCCGCACGCCAGCGCCGCTCCGGTCCAGCGGAACGCGAACACGATACCGAGCGTATCGGCGAGCCACGCGCCGACCAGTCCCTTGCGCCCAAAGGTCAGCAGCAGCAGATAGCCGGTGACAACCGGCGGCAGCACCAGCGGCAGATAGACCAGCGCATCGAGCGCGGCCTTGCCCCAAAAATCCCGCCGCGCCAGCAGCCACGCCACCGCGATACCGAGCGGTGTGGCAACCACCGTGGCAACGGCGGCGACCCGCAGCGAGAGCAGGATCGCCGTCCAGTCCTCGGGCGAGAGATCGAACATGCGGCCTCAGGAGACAGGCTTGATCAAAAATGTGAAGCCGTACTTCTCGAAGATCGCCTTGGCTGCTGCCGAACGCAAGAACGCGAGATAGCCCGGTGCGTCAGCCCTTGCACTGGCCGTCGCGGCGACCGGATAGATGATCGCCGGATGCGAATCCGCCGGGAAGGCGCCGATGATCTTCACGCCCGGTTCAACCTTGGCGTCGGTCTCGTACACGATGCCGAGATTGGCCTCACCGCGCGCCACCAGTGCGAGCGCCGCGCGCACGCTTTCTGCCATTGCGAACTTCGGCTCGGCCGCCTGCCATGCTCCGAGCCTTTCGAGCGCTGCCTTGGCATATTTGCCGACCGGCACAGCCTTGACATCGCCTGTCGCGATCTTGCCGTCACCTGCGAGCTTGGCGAGGTCGAAGCCCTGTCCGATTGTGACGTTCGCGAGTTTGGTATCCTTCGGCGCGATCAGCACGATCTTGTTGCCGAGCAGATTGACGCGGCTCGGTTCGCTGATGGTTTTTCTGCCGACCGAATAATCCATCCAGTCAGTGTCGGCCGAAATGAAGATGTCCGCCGGCGCGCCCTGTTCGAGTTGTTTGGCGAGCGCGGAGCTCGCGGCGTAGCTTGAGACCACCTTGGTGCCTGTCTTGGCAGTATAGGCGGCATTGGCTTCGTCGAGCGCGTTCTTCATGGACGCAGCTGCAAAGACCGTGAGAGTCTTGTCCTGCGCGGCCGCTGGCGGCGCACCAGCGGGATTCGCGTCCTGCGCCTGAGCCATCGAGAAAAGTGGCGCGCAGACAAGCGCAGTGACGACGAGACAACGAGGCATAAAGGTCATTGGGGCGCTCCATAGCGGTGCGCGCGCAAAAAAACGCGTGCTCAAACCGGCTTCGATTATGTCATCTGACGACAAGCGGAAGCGCCGTTCCGGCAACTCCGACAGCGCGCAGCATGACGGAGCATCGTTGGCAGCGACCATATCAGGCATGGTTCGTGCGTAAAGCCCTGGAATCGCTGTTCGGTGCTCCGCTCCGGCTGACGGCGCTCTGGGACGCTATGGCGCCTGCAACACCTGCCGGCATTCGGCAGGCAGATTTGCGAGTGTCAGCGGAGGCTTGGGCTTGGGCGGCTTTGGTGGCGGCTTCGGATGCAGCACCGCGTCGCTGAACCAGTAGGCAAGATCGCCCGTGCTGCAGCCCTCGCCATCGTTCGGCGGCGGTTGCGCTTCGCAGTTGGAACTGCCCGCTGGACACTTCATGCGGATATGAAAATGATAGTCGTGCCCGTACATCGGACGCACCTTTGAAAGCCAGCTCCGGTCGCCCTTCGCTTCCCGGCACAGCGCCTTCTTGATCGCGGCATTGACGAAGATGCGCTCCACCTGCGGCTCCTGCGCGGCGGCGCGAATGACCGGAAGGTGTGTTGGCGTCCAGACCTTGGAATCGATATCGAGACGATCCTGCCGCACCATCATGACCGCGGACGTTTCCTCGCGCTCTTCGCGCGAGAGCTGCCGGTTCGGCATCGGCGTCAGCCAGATGTCGGCGTCGAGCCCGACCTGATGGCTGGTGTGGCCCGTCAGCATTGGTCCGCCGCGTGGCTGTGACATGTCGCCGACGAGAAGTCCCGGCCAGCCCGCCGCCTTCTGAGCCTTGGTGGCGACTCGCTCCAGCAGCGTAATGAGATCAGGATGTCCCCAGTTGCGGTTGCGCGACAGCCGCATGACCTGCCACGCAGATCCGTTGATCGGCAGCGCGACGGCGCCGGCAATGCAGCCTCTGGCGTAAAAGCCGATCGGCTGCGGCGCGAGTGCTGCAGGCAGCGGCTTGCGGCCGAACAGTTCCTTGGCGGCAACATTGGGATCGGTGGGATTGGCGAGCGGCGGAAGCGGCTTCGGATTGACGCTTCCCTTGTCCTGCGCCGATGCCGGGTTTGCCGCCGACAGGACGGCTGACATCAGGGCGAGCGCGGGAATCAGACGGTGTCGCTTCATGGTGTCTCTTATAGCGGAAGGCCGCATCGGCGACGAGACGGCACGATCCTTAACCTGACGTTAGGCATGACGGGGAATGACGCATATTGGTACGGAACGCTGTTCCCGGGGTGCATTGTTGCGCGTCATCGTTCGCCAGCTGCGGTAGCCCAGTAGCAAATGCTGCTTCTGATACTGTGATCCGTCGCTCTCGTCCCCGGCAAAAGCCTTGCAATTGAGCATTTTTGTTTGCCCGGTATGCATCAATCCCGGCCGAAGGCTGAGGCCAGCGCCGAGAGATACCATTTTTTCAGACACTTATAGCAAGACTGCTGCCCGCAGAATGCGAGGATGCGGGGCGATGCCGATCAATCGGCCAAAATCAAAAACCAGGACCGGAAAGTCAGCACATACACGGGGAAGGTTGTCGGTTCGCCGGCCCAAGGCCGTGCCGAAGCTGTCGAGCAAGGGCCGCAAGATTTCCGACCTCGGCGAGGTCGTGCGTACGCGCGCGGAAGCCGAAGCGGCGATGGCAGATGCCGCGCGATCCAATGCGCGCCTGCGCGAAGCGATCGATATCCTGCCGCAGGGCATCGTGTTTCTTGACCCCGATGGCCGCTACATTCTCTGGAACAAGAAATACGCCGAGATCTACAGCAAGAGCGCCGATCTTTTCGAAGAAGGCGCGATGCTGCGCGATACGCTGAAGGTCGGCGTTGAGCGCGGCGATTATCCCGAAGCCGTCGGCCGCGAGGACGAGTGGATCACCGAGCGGCTCGAGAAGCTCTATCATCCCGGTCATCGTCACGAGCAGACGCTGTCCGACGGCCGCTGCATCCTGATCGAGGAACGCCTCACAGGCGACGGCGGCGTGATCGGACTGCGCGTCGACATCACCGAACTGAAACAGCGTGAAGCCTCGTTCCGCCTGCTGTTCGACGGCAATCCGGTGCCGATGATCGTCTGCTCCCAGGACAATGAGCGCATCATCAGCGTCAACGACGCGGCGATCGCACATTACGGCTATTCGCGGGCAGATTTCGAGAAGCTGAAAATCTCGGACGTGCAGGCCTTCGATCAGGCGGCGCCGTGGACCGGCGACCAGACCACCGAGGAGCGCGCCGCGCGGACGTGGAAACATGTCAAGGCCGACGGTTCGCTGATCGACGTTGCGATCTACTCGCGCCTTCTGGTCTTCGATGGACAGCCGGCGATGCTGCTGGCGCTGATGGACATCACCGAGCGCAAGCGCGCCGAGGCGCGGCTCGCCTTCATGGCGCAGCACGACGGCCTCACCGGACTGCCGAACCGCATCCTGCTGCGGCAGCGGCTCGACGAACTTCTGGCGCATACGCGCCGCAGCGGCGACAAGGTCGCGGTGCTGTTTCTCGATCTTGATAACTTCAAGGGCATCAACGATACGCTGGGTCATGCGATCGGCGACAAGCTGCTGAAGGGCGTGACCAAGCGCCTGCGCTCGTCACTGCGCGAGGAGGACGCCATCGCGCGCCTCGGCTCCGACGAATTCGCCATCGTTCAGGCCGGCGTGAACCGTCCTGAAGAAGTGGCATTTCTGGCGCGGCGCCTGATCGACGCCATCAGCGAACCCTATCTGTTCGACGGCCACACCATCATCAGCGGCGCCTGCATCGGCATCGCGATCGCGCCCGGCGACGGCGACGACGCCGAGAAGCTGCTCAAGAATGCCGACATGGCGCTGTCGCGCGCCAAGAGCGAAGGTCACGGCACGTTCAGTTTCTTCGAGTCGGAAATGGACGCCCGCGCGCAGACCCGCCGCCGCGTCGAAATCGACCTGCGCGGCGCCATCGAGAACAATGTGCTTCAGCCGCATTATCAGCCGCTGGTCGATCTCAAAAGCGGGCTGATCACCGGATTCGAGGCGCTGGTGCGCTGGCCGGACCGCGAACGCGGCATGATCCCGCCGTCGGAATTCATTCCGGTCGCCGAGGAAACCGGCCTGATCAACGCGGTCGGCGGGCTGATGCTGCGGCGCGCCTGCATGGATGCCGCGCAATGGCCTGACGATGTGCGTGTCGCGGTCAACCTGTCGCCGCTGCAGTTCCGCGTCGGCAACCTGTTGTCGGTGGTGATGGACGCGCTGAAAACCTCCGGCCTGTCGCCGAAGCGGCTCGAACTGGAGATCACCGAAACCGTGCTGCTCGACAAGAGCGATCAGGTGCTGGCGACGCTGCACGCGTTGCGCGCGCTCGGCGTGCGGATTTCGATGGACGATTTCGGCACCGGATATTCGTCGCTAAGCTATCTGCGCAGCTTTCCGTTCGACAAGATCAAGATCGACCGCTCCTTCGTGCAGGATCTCGATTCCAACCATGACGGCCAGGCGATCATGCGTTCGATCATCTCGCTCGGCATGGGTCTCGGCGTCACCATCACCGCGGAAGGCGTCGAAACCGAAGCCGAACTGAGCTGCCTGCGCGCCGAAGGCTGTCACGAGGGACAAGGCTTCCTGTTCAGCCGCGCACGGCCGAACGCCGAGATCACCGCGCTGCTGCAAGCCCAGCGCAACGCGACGAGCGCAAGCGCCCGCGTGGCGTAAGCTGCCCGCCGCCATCGGCTGCAAGCCCGCTGCAAAACGAAAAACCCCGGCTCAGAGCCGGGGTTTTCCTTTGTGAGAATGACTCGCTGAAATCACTTCTTCTTGGATTTCTTTTTCTTCTTCGCTGCCTTGGCTTTCGGCGCGGCCTTCACGGCCTTGGAGACGTCGTCGATCTCGGCCTTGCCGACGTTCTTGATGACCGACTTGATCGTGCTCTTGGCCGACGCCTTGCTGGAATAGCCTTCCGAAGCGAACATCTTCTCGCCGTTCGGCGCGCGGAAGCGGAAACGGAATTCGCCGGACTTGTCTTTGTAGATTTCAAATTTGTAGGACGCTGCCATCACTGTCTCCGATGATTGAATAGGACCCGCGCACGTTACGCGCGCGGCGAACCTGAGACAAGTGCAGGTTGTGCGTTACTCTCAGCGCGGTTCGTTTGGACCCTGTCATTCAATGACGATCTCGCCCGTCATGCCGTGATCGGCATGGGTTCGTCCGTCGCTCGCAGTGATGCCGCAACGCAGATCGTTGACGCGGCCGGCCGCGACCGGCACGAACCACCATTCGGCGGATTGTCCCGGATAAACTTCGACCTCTCGAATCGCTCCCTTGAATTCGGCGAGTGTATTTGTCTTGCCGTCGCGGCTCTGCGTCACCTGCACCTTGCGCGTCCAGATCATTTGCGAGAAGCCATGCGAGGTGAAGTAGTGCGGATCGTTGCTCGGGTTGCGCAGCACCAGCTTGTAAAGTTTTCCGGTCTCGAAGCGCAGCTTGTTCGGCGAGAACGCGTGCTTGCCGGGTGAACCGAGATCGACCGTGACCTCGATCGGTGTCTGCTTCGACAGGTCGCCCGCGGCGAGCGCTGCGCCCGAGGCAAGTCCAACAAGCCCAAGCCCAAGTGCAACGGCCGCGCTGAGCGCGAAGCGATACGATGCCAGCATGATGTGTCTCCTGTTGTGTGATGCTTCCGCGCCGGAAAATGCATGGCCGCAAACAATTTGTTCGAATGTCATGCAAATGCGAATGAGTTGCAATGATCAAGCTGAAAGCCGGAGCGTGGCTTGCGGCGAAACGGCGCGGAAGGTCAGCGATTGCTGGCAGGAAGCGCTGAGGTGAGGCGGGTAGACGCGTCAGGACTTTCGAAAGCTGAGCCCGATTTCGGGGCGCGGGTTTGCATCCGCTTCAGCGAGGGCGCGGAATGCCCGGTCCCGTTTGCATTTCCCCTTACGAAGAAATGGAGCGCCGGGAGGCGCCAGGGGTTTGCGAGACCCCTCATGACGAACCTTTGCGAGAGGTTCGTCCGCGTGCCGCAACGAGAGCGGATTGCGAGTCCGTCTCGCGAGGCGCGCGCGTCGCGCAATCGGTGGGGTTGCGAAGCCCACCGCGCGGACGCTGCGCCTCCCGGCGCTCCACCAGCCGCGCCCCGTGGTCATGGGGTGCGGCCGAGGCATTCATCCCTCCGCGTCATGAGCGGGGAGGGACGAAAGATTTTACGGATAGAGAAAATAGGAATAAAGTCAAGACAATTTATTCAAGTCGACATCATATGCGGTTGAGCCGATAGTTTTAACATCGTCGCGACAGGAAAAATCATGTTGGGATTTGGCGCAATAGGCGAACATGCAATTGGGGAGGTGCCATTTCCAGCAGAGGTGCATCAACTTCCCGCCCTGCACCTTATATCTGCCGTTAATTTCGACGCGAAGACAGGTGAAGGAAGGTTGATCGCATCAACAAAAACAATCTGGAATGAAATAGTTCGGGTTTTGGGCTGTGATTGGTCACAGGCCTTCAAAATTCCTCCAGACAAGTGGGAGGAAATTGTCGCAGGCGCATTTAAAAAAGATGGTTACGATGACGTGACACTAACGCCACGTTCCGGTGATCACGGGCGGGACGTAATCGCAGTTCGCAAAGGGGTCGGTAGCGTCAGAATTTTGGGGTCTGTCAAAGCATACGCGCCGGGGAATCTGATCACGAAAGAGCAGGTGCATGCATTGATGGGTGTAGTTGGCCTTGATCCAAATGCTTCAAAGGGAATTATTACTACAACGTCCGACTTTGCGCCGCGCCTTTTAGAGGATCCAAATTTGGCCGCTGCAGTTCCGCATCGTATTGAACTAGTAAATGGCGCAGGACTTCAATCTTGGCTTAAAGGCATCGTAGAGCGCGATCAAAAATGAGCGCGATCCTCATTTTGCCTAGTCTCAGCTATCCACCTTCAGCGCGGCAATGAACGCTTCCTGCGGGATGTCGACCTTGCCGAACTGCCGCATCTTCTTCTTGCCTTCCTTCTGCTTCTCCAGAAGCTTGCGCTTGCGGCTGATGTCGCCGCCGTAGCACTTCGCGGTGACGTCCTTGCGCAGCGCGCGCACGGTTTCGCGCGCGATCACCTTGCCGCCGATCGCCGCCTGGATCGGAATCACGAACATGTGCGGCGGGATCAATTCCTTCATCTTCTCGACCATGGCGCGGCCCCGGCCTTCGGCGCGCTGGCGGTGCACCAGCATCGACAATGCGTCCACCGGCTCACTGTTGACGAGAATCTGCATCTTCACGAGATCGGCCGGCTTGTAGTCGGTCAGGTGATAGTCGAACGAGGCGTAGCCCTTCGAGACCGACTTGAGGCGGTCGTAGAAATCGAACACCACTTCGTTGAGCGGCAGTTCGTACTTCACCATGGCGCGGGCGCCGACGTAGGTCAGTTCCTTCTGGTTGCCGCGCCGTTCCTGACACAGCTTCAGCACGCTGCCGAGATACTCGTCCGGCGTCAGGATCGTCGCTTCGATCCACGGCTCGTGAATCTCGGCGATCTTGACCACGTCCGGCATATCGATCGGATTGTGAATCTCGATCTCGCTGCCGTCGTTGAGGTGCATCTTGTAGATCACCGATGGCGCGGTCGCGATCAGGTTCAGATTGAACTCGCGGCTCAGGCGTTCCTGAATGATTTCCAGATGCAGCAGGCCGAGGAAGCCGCAGCGGAAGCCGAAGCCCAGCGCTGCCGAGGTTTCCATTTCGAACGAGAAGCTTGCGTCGTTGAGCCGCAGCTTGCCCATGGCGGCGCGCAGCGTTTCGAAGTCGTCGGCATCGACCGGGAACAGACCGCAGAACACCACCGGAACGGCGGGCTTGAAGCCCGGCAGCATTTCGGTGATCGGCTTGCGGTCGTCGGTGATGGTGTCGCCGACGCGCGTATCGGCGACTTCCTTGATCGCGGCGGTGATGAAGCCGATTTCGCCGGGGCCGAGTTCGTCGACCTGCGTCATCTTCGGCGTAAAGAATCCGACGCGCTCGACGTCGTAAGCAGCACCCGTGCCCATCATGCGGATGCGCTGGCCCTTCTTCATCACGCCATCGACGACGCGGATCAGAACAACGACGCCGAGATAGACGTCGTACCAAGAGTCGACCAGCAGCGCCTTCAGCGTCGCGTGGCGGTCGCCCTTCGGCGGCGGCAGGCGGGTGACGATGGCTTCCAGCACGTCGGGAATGCCGAGGCCGGTTTTGGCCGAGATCATCACGGCGTCGGAGGCGTCGATGCCGATCACGTCCTCGATCTGCTGGCGCACCTGTTCGGGCTCGGCGGCGGGAAGATCGACCTTGTTCAGCACCGGCACGATCTCGTGGCCGGCGTCGAGTGCGTGATAGACGTTGGCGAGGGTCTGCGCCTCGACACCCTGCGAGGCATCGACCACCAGCAGCGAGCCTTCGCACGCAGCTAGTGAGCGCGAGACCTCGTAGGCGAAGTCGACGTGGCCGGGCGTGTCCATCAGGTTGAAGATGTAGGTCTTGCCGTCCTTGGCCTTGTAATTGAGGCGGACGGTCTGCGCCTTGATGGTGATGCCGCGCTCGCGCTCGATGTCCATCGAATCGAGCACCTGCTCCTTCATCTCGCGCGCCTCCAGTCCGCCGGTGGTCTGGATCAGCCGGTCGGCGAGGGTGGACTTTCCATGGTCGATATGGGCGACGATGGAGAAGTTGCGGACGTTGGAAATAGGCGTTGTTGTCATGGGCGCGGGATAGCACCCGGCTTGCAAAGCGGCAACAAAATTGGGGTGTTCCGAGGCTGACTTCCGCAGAATCGCAATGATTTGCTGTTGCCGCCGCGGGCTTCACGCTGCTAGCTACGGCGGTAGTATCAGGTGCCAGTTTCCGACAAGGTTGACTGCAATGTCCGATGCTTCATCGACCGAAATAGGGCGCAGAACCGGAAGAAACCCCGGCCCGCGCACCGGATTACGGTCCCGGCAGAAATCGCGCCTGCGCCATGTGCCCGTCACCCGCCGCGTGGCCGCGTGGGTCGCTGCGGTGGCGCATGATCCCGGCACCAGCCTCAGATTCGTCATCGGCTTCGCGGTGGCGCATGCGCTGCTCTGGACCATCATCCTCACCGCGCTGAAGAGCGCGCAGGATGTCCATATGGATGTCGCCGAAGTCTATGCCTGGGGACAGAAGTTTCTGCTCTGCTATGGCAAGCATCTGCCGCTGGCGGGCTGGATCGCCGGCGTCTGGTTCCGGATTCTTCCGGTCACCGACTGGTCGACCTACGCGCTGGCGATGACGGTCACCGGCTTTGGCCTCGTGATCTGCTGGCTGATCGCCGTGCGGGTGGTTGATCATCGCCGCGCGATGTTCACGGTGGCGATGCTGGCGCTGTATCCGATCTTCACCTTCAAGGGCTTCAAGTACAATCCTGATCTCCTGCAACTCGTGACGCTGCCGCTGTTCGTGCTGGCGTACCTGAACGCGTTCGAGAAACGCACCGTGCCCGCGGGCGTGTGGCTCGGGCTTGCGGCGGCGCTGGCGCTGATGACGAAATACTGGGTGTTGACCATGATCGGCGCTGCCGGTCTCGCAGCGCTGATTCATCCCGACCGGATGCGTTTCCTGCGTTCGCCCGCGCCGTGGGTGGCCTTCGTTGTATGCTTCGCCGGGATACTGCCGCATCTGTGGTGGCTGAAGCAGGCGGATTTCCTGCCGCTGATCTATGCCGATCACGTCTATGGCGGGCAGACGGTCGGTACCACGCTGCGGCTGGCGTCGATCTATCTCGCGCACAATATCGGACTGCTGCTGATCCCCGTAGCCTTCGCCGGCATCGCGCTGGCGTGGAAGCTGCAATGGTGGAAATCGATCCGTAGCAAGGGCGTGGTCCGCGAGTTCATCGCGTCGGCGAAGCGTCCGTGGGTGAGCGGTCCCAATTCCGGCGTGTTCCTCACCCAGGCGCGCCACATCTGGATCATCCAGATTATCGTCGGTCTGGTGCCGCCGCTCGCCGCTGTGGCGTTCGGCATCTACATGAAGACTGACTGGGGTATCTCGCTGTTCTTCCTGGTGCCGCTGGCGCTGGTCGCGCTGCCGTCGCTTCGCGTGACGCAGATGGCGCTGATCCGTCTTCTGTTCATGTGGCTGGCGTTCACGCTGATCATGCTGTTGATCTCACCGATCATCGCGGCGCAGACCGTGCGCCGCGATGGCGAGGCCGGCGTTCCGTTCGCGCCGAAGTCCGAATTCGCGCTGCAACTGACCGAAGCCTGGCGCGCGCGCTTCAACACGCGCTGGGCGGTGGTCGCGGGCACCACCGAGGTCGGCGAGCCGCTGACGTTCTACAGTCCCGATCATCCGGCCCCGTTTACGCCCGGTGAGATATGGGCATCGGGCCTGACGAGTCTTGAAGAGGCCTTGCGGCTCGGATTTATTGGTGCCTGCGACACCACGGATTCTCGCCTGCCGGTCTGCGAAAACTGGATGAACGAGACCGTGCCGAAGGCGGAACGTCTTGACCTCACCTCGCGACGCTACTTCCACGGCAAGGCGGGTCCGGCGGTGAAGTGGAAGATCTGGATCGCGGGCCCGGCGCGGCCGGCCGACGAGAAGTAGGACGCGGCCTTTGTTCGTCATTGCGAGGAGCGTAGCGACGACGCAATCCGGTTCTTCTTCGTGGCTCTGGATTGCTTCGCTGCGCTCGCAATGACGAAGAAGTAGCGATCTAGCCCGCTTCTTCCTCGCCGAACTTGTTGGCGAGCAGTTCGGTGATGGCGTCCATCGCGGCCCCGGCTTCGCGGCCCTTGGCGGCCACGGTGATCGTGGTGCCGATTCCGGCGGAGAGCATCATCAATCCCATGATCGAGGTGCCGCCGACGCTTTCGCCGTTGCGCGTGACGGTCAGCTCCGCATCGAACTTCTCGGCGGTCTGCACGAATTTCGCGGAGGCGCGCGCGTGAAGGCCGCGCTTGTTGATGATGGGAAGTTCTCGGACGATAACGCCGGCGGACGAAGACTGCTGCTCCGGCGCGGTGCTCATTTCCCGGCGAGCACCCGGCTGGCGATCGTCACATACTTGCGGCCGGCTTCCTGAGCGGCGGCGATCGCATCGGGCAACGGCTTGTCGTCGCGCACCTTGGCGAGCTTGACCAGCATCGGCAGGTTGATGCCGGCCAGCACTTCGACCTTCGGGCGGCTCATACAGGAGATCGCGAGGTTCGACGGCGTGCCGCCGAACATGTCGGTGAGAATCGCAACGCCGTCGCCGCTGTCAACGCGCTTGACGGCTTCAATGATATCGCTGCGACACAGATCGGCATCGTCTTCGGCGCCAATCGTGATCGATTCGATTTGTTTTTGCGGACCCATGACATGCTCGAGCGCTGCCTTGAACTCGTCGGCAAGACGCCCGTGGGTCACCAGTACTAGACCAATCATCCAAAACTCCTCGCGGGCGCTCTTTGATGCACCGCACGAAAGGGCCACATGTTGACCATCCAGAGCCCCGGCGCAAGGGGGGATCTTGCCGCGTACCCCTTTAAAAAGGTGTCCGCGCTGGCCGTCATTCAGTGGCGGGGTCTGGCTTATATGGCGAGCGGACCCAGTCCAGCAATCCACCGAAGGTCGTGAGTTCGCTTTTGAAACCTTAAACTGTGGTAAGGAATGCCAGCACCAGGGGCAGGGCGGCATATCCCCGGCCGACCGGGATTCGCGGGATTTCCAGCCCCGAAACCAGTGTTTTCAGGGCTTCCGGCGGCGGCAGACGTTCGGCGTCGGTTGCATCGAGATCGACCACCAGCCCCGCGATGCCCTCCGGGGTGAAGTTCACAGTCCGGATTCCAAGCCCGCGGATCTCGATCATTCCGGCCAGCTCAGGTACGCCCTGCACGATCAGCCTGCCGTCACGGGCCGTCAGGCGAACGCGGTCGTCACCGATCAGGGTCGCTGCGGGGATTTGTCCCGCACGCCCCGCCAGGATCAGATCGAACGCCAGCCGGGATTTTCCGGACCCCGCGGGGCCGCGAATCAGGACGCCCCGGTCGCCGACCAGCACCGCCGAGGCATGGATGCTTGCGGGGTCGCTTGCCATCAGATGGCTGGCAGCCGGACCGTGAAACGCGCGCCGGCAATACGCGCGTCACCCTCGGCGTCGATCGGACCGGGGCGGTTCTCCGCCCAGATGCGTCCGCCGTGGGCCTCGACGATCTGTTTGGAGATCGACAGCCCGAGACCGGAATTCTGTCCGAAGCCCTGCGCCGGACGATCAGTGTAGAAGCGCTCGAAGATTTTTTCGAGCGCGCCGGGCCGGATGCCGGCGCCGTCGTCGTCGATCACGATTTCGATCTCGGATTTGAGGCGGCGGCAGACGATGCGCACCTTGCCGCCCGGATGCGAGAACGACTGCGCGTTGCTCAGGAGATTCGAAATCACCTGGCCGAGTCGCGAGTCATGCCCCGGCACCGAGAACGTATCGTTCGCGCGGCCCTCGAACCGGACCTCGACGGTGACGTCGGTGCCGTGCTGGGTCTCATTGGCGACCGAGACAAGCGTATTGAGCAGGCGGCGTACGTCCACCGGCTCGACGTCCTGCCGTTGCAACTCGGCGTCGAGCCGGCTGGCGTCGGAAATGTCGGAGATCAGACGGTCAAGCCTGCGCACGTCATGCTCGATGACGGCCAGAAGCCGCGAGCGGCTCTCGTCGGACCGCGCCAGCGGCAGCGTCTCCACCGCCGAACGCATCGACGTCAGCGGGTTCTTCAATTCGTGCGCGACGTCGGCGGCGAAACGCTCGATGCCCTCGATGCGGTTATAGAGCGCGCCGGTCATGTCGCGCAGCGCGCGCGACAGATGGCCGATTTCATCGCCGCGCGTCGAGAAATCCGGAATCTCCACGCGGGTCTTGATGCGGCGGCGGACGCGCTCGGCGCTGTCGGCGAGGCGGCGCATCGGACCGGCGATGGTGCTTGCGAGCAACAGCGACAGCAGGATCATCACGCCCGACGCGATGCCGAAGACCTTGAGGATCGCGAGACGCTCTGCGGTCACCAGCTGGTCGATGTCGTCGCCCTGCGTCGAGAGCATCAGCGCGCCGTGGACCGCACGGAAGCGCTGCACCGGCACCGAGACCGACACGATCACTTCGCCGCGGTCGTTGATCCGCACCATGCTGGCCTTGCGGCCGTCCAGCGCCTGCTGGACTTCCTGATAGCCGTTGCCGTTTTCCGGGCCCAGTTCGCGATACAGCGGCAGGTCGCCGCGATTAAGCCAGGTACGGATCGCGATCATGGTCCTTTCGGCGAAGCCCGGCTTTTCGGCGTTAGGCGGCGCCAGTTCGAAGCGCATCACATCGCCGCGGCCGTAAAGATTGCGGCTGTCGAGCACCAGCACACCGTCGCGATCGTAAATGCGCGCGCGGGTCTTGGTGGGCGAAATCAGCCGCCGCAGCACCGGCGCAACGCGCTCGGGATTGATCGGGAAATCGATGTTGCTGAGGCTTTCGTCAGTTGGCCCGTAGGTCTCGCCGGGCTTCAGGTCGAGCAGCCGGTCCGGATCGACGGTGATGGCGTTGGTCTCGACGGTGGCCGAGGCCGCGATAGCGCCGGAAATGATTTCGGCCTGCACCAGCAGGCTCTGCGCGCGCGCATCGATCAGTCCGGCGCGGAACTGCGACAGATACAGGATGCCCGCGAGCATCGCGAACAGGCCGATCAGATTGAGGACGACGATGCGGCGGGTGAGGCTTGAAAACGTCAGCGCGGCGAGATAGCGCCCGGCGCGCTTCACCAGTTCGACGGGACTCCAGCCCCGGCCCGCGGTCCCGGCGTCCGATGCGGATGGCGCATCGGAAACCGGCGCGAGCGGCGGTGCGCCCACGTCGGCATCGTCGTCGTGATCGTGTTGGGTTCGATCAAGCAATGGCTAACGCCCGATTGTTGGTTCGCGGTCGGCTCCTTATAGCACCAACCGGCATGCGGGTGACCCGTCAGTCCCCCGACCGTGGCGCATGCCGAGCGGTCAGGTTTCCTTGAACCGGTAACCGACGCCGTACAGGGTTTCGATCATCTCGAAATCGTCGTCGGCTGCCTTGAACTTCTTGCGCAGGCGCTTGATGTGGCTGTCGATGGTGCGGTCGTCGACATAAACCTGATCGTCATAGGCCGCGTCCATCAGCGCGTTGCGGCTTTTTACCACGCCGGGGCGGGTGGCCAGCGCCTGCAGGATCAGGAATTCGGTGACCGTCAGCGTCACCGGCTCGTTCTTCCAGGTGCAGGTGTGACGTTCCGGGTCCATGCGCAGCAGTCCGCGCTCCAGCGCCTTGGCGTCCATTTCCTTCGGCGCGGCGGCCGGATCTTTCGGCACCGCGCGCCGCAGCACCGCCTTCACGCGCTCGACCAGCAGGCGCTGCGAAAACGGTTTGCGGATGAAATCGTCGGCGCCCATCTTGAGACCGAACAGCTCGTCGATTTCCTCATCCTTCGAGGTGAGGAATATCACCGGCAGATCGGACTTCTGCCGAAGACGCCGCAGCGTTTCCATGCCGTCCATGCGCGGCATCTTGATGTCCAGGATCGCGAGATCCGGCGGGCTCGTCTTGAACCCGTCGAGAGCCGATGCGCCATCCGTATAGGTCATGATCCGGTAGCCTTCGGCTTCCAGCGCGATCGAGACCGACGTGAGAATGTTGCGGTCGTCATCGACCAGGGCGATTGTGGGCATGAGCCTGCTTTCCAAAGCGAGTGTTGTGGGCGTAGCGACTGTGTACTGACCGGCGAGCCTGATGCCGTGAAATAAGGCGGTGGCCCGCATGCCAACGAGCAATGCAAGCTGGGCTGAAATGTGACCAAGTTCCTGATCACAGCCGGTGATTGAAACTTGACGGTTATATAAGGCGATTGTTCCGGGATATAACCCTTTTTGCCGTAAAAAAGCCCGTTACTCAATGAAATCAGGCCCCTAGATGGACCCCTCCACCGATGTCAAACCCGCCCGCCTGACCCGTTCCCTGCTCGGCCGCAGCCGCCAAGGCGCCTTGGCGACGCTGATGCCCCAGAGCGGCGATCCTTATTGCTCGCTGGTCAACGTGGCCTCGCTGCCGGACGGCATGCCGGTCCTGCTGATCTCGCGGCTGGCGGTTCACACCAAGAATATCCTGGCCGATCCGCGGGTCTCGCTGATGCTGGACGAACGCGCGCCGGGCGATCCGCTGGAGGGCGCGCGCATCATGCTCGCCGGGACCGCACAAGAGGCGACGGACGACGCCGAATTGCTGAAGCGGCGTTATCTCGCCGCCCATCCGTCGGCGGAGGAGTTCGCAGGCTTTCGCGATTTCTCGTTCTTCCGGATCGTGCCGCGCGGCGTGCATCTGGTGGCGGGATTTGGCCGCATCGTCGATCTTGCTCCGCGCGATTTTCTCACCGATCTCGCGGGCGCGGAGGCGCTGGTGGAGGCGGAGCCAGATATTCTCGCGCACATGAACGCCGACCACGCCGACACCATGAATCTGTATGCGGTGAAACTGCTTGGTGCTTCGGAGGGCGCATGGCAATGCATCGGCTGCGACCCGGAAGGGCTCGACATGCAGGATGACCGGCGCACGCTCCGGCTCGATTTTCCGGAGCGGATCGCTACTCCGGGCGCACTGCGGCAAGCGCTAAAGGCGCTGGCCGACCGGGCGCGGGCAGGGGTCTGACGAGCAGCCTGCCCACGCTGTCCGGCGCTGTCTACGGATGCACGGCGATGGCGGAAATTTCGACTTTTACATCGCGCGGCAGGCGCGCGACCTCGACGGTCGCGCGGGCGGGAGGCGCGTTCTTGAAGTAGGTGCCGTAGACCTCATTCATCTTTCCAAATTCATTGAGGTCTTTCAGGAAAACGCTGGTCGAGACCACGTGGTCCATCGTCAGGCCGTCGGCCGCGAGCACGGCTTTCAGATTCTCGAGCACTAGTTTCGTCTGCTCTTCGATGGTGCCGGTGACGAGTTGCTTGGTCTTGGGATCGATTGAAATCTGTCCGGCGAGATACACCGTCTTGCCGGCACGAATGGCCTGCGAATACGGGCCGATCGCCTGCGGCGCATCCGGCGTTGAAATGACTTTCTTCTCCTGTGCGTGGGCGACCCCTGCCATTGCCAACATCATAACGCTCGACACGACGCTCAAACATTTGCGCATCAGACGCTCCCCGTACTGCCGATCCCGCACGCGATTGCGCGCGGCGATGACGCGATTACATCGGCGGGCCGCGACGGGAACAAGGTCGCCCTCCAGCGGCATCGCGCCGCGCCGTCCGTCTGCCGCACTGCGGCAAGACTCCGAAGGGGTTGACCGGCCGCACGGCGGCCCCGCCAAGCCCGTGAAATTCAATCGTTTTCGCCGGTCCCCGCGATCATTGCCGCATTATGACGGATCGGCTTGGCAAGTCGCGCGTTGGCCACTAATAAGTCGCCGGATCGAGGCCCGGGAGCTATGATCCCCGGCATCCGCGACAAGGCGTTTGGCGACAGCCGCGCGAAACGATACGCGGTCTTTTTGGGAGATTCTGACAGTGCAAGAGACGGGTGTGCGCAACGGTGCCTTCGGCGCCGACAAATTCGGTTTCAAAAATCTCAAGCAGGTGAACTGGAATCTCGGCACCGCGCCGCTCTACGAGCACTCGCTGCGCAACAATGAAGCCGAGCTGTCAGCCGGCGGTGCGCTTGTCGCAGAGACTGGCGTATTCACCGGCCGTTCGCCGAAAGACAAGTTCACAGTACGCGACGCGCTGACCGACAAGACCATGTGGTGGGGCGGCAACCAGTCGATCACCTCCGAACAGTTCGAAGCGCTGTATCAGGATTTCCTCAAGCACTGCGAAGGCAAGAGCCTCTTCGCGCAGGATCTTTACGGCGGCGCCGATCCGAAATTCCAGATCAAGACGCGCGTGTTCACCGAAATGGCGTGGCACTCGCTGTTCATCCGCACGCTGCTGCGCCGTCCCGAGATGGCCGAGCTTGCGAGCTTCGCGCCTGAGCTGACCATCGTCGATCTGCCGAGCTTCCGCGCCGATCCGAAGCGTCACGGCTGCAAGTCCGAGAACGTCGTCGCGATCGACTTCACCCGCAAGATCGTCCTCATCGCAGGCAGCCAGTACGCCGGCGAAATGAAGAAATCGGTGTTCACGACGCTGAACTACTTCCTGCCTGCGCAGGGCGTGATGCCGATGCACTGCTCGGCCAATGTCGGGCCGAACGGCGACAGCGCCATCTTCTTCGGCCTCTCCGGCACCGGCAAGACGACACTCTCGGCCGATCCCAACCGTACGCTGATCGGTGACGACGAGACCGGCTGGGGTCCGGACGGCATCTTCAATTTCGAAGGCGGTTGCTACGCCAAGACCATCAAGCTGTCGCGCGAGGCAGAACCGGCGATCTATGATGCCAGCATCTGCTTTGGCGCAGTGCTCGAGAACGTCGTGCTCGATCCGGTCACCCGCGAGCCCGACTTCGACGACGGCTCCAAGACCGAGAACACCCGTTCCGCCTATCCGCTCGAGGCGATCCCGAACGCGTCGCGGACCGGCCGTGCCGGTCATCCGAAGAATCTGGTGATGCTCGCCGCCGACGCCTTCGGCGTGATGCCGCCGATCGCCAAGCTGACGCCGGCGCAGGCGATGTATCACTTCCTGTCGGGCTATACCGCGAAGGTCGCGGGCACCG
Organism: Afipia birgiae 34632; assembly: GCF_000308295.2. GTDB lineage: Bacteria > Pseudomonadota > Alphaproteobacteria > Rhizobiales > Xanthobacteraceae > Afipia > Afipia birgiae. The sequence goes on along the minus strand of NZ_HG326653.1, from coordinate 98,027 downwards.
AGCGCGGCCTCGGCAACGAGCCTGTGCCGGAATTCTCGGCCTGCTTCGGCTCGCCGTTCCTGCCGCGCGATCCGGCCGAATACGGCAAGCTGCTGAAGGAGCTGATCGCCAAGCACAATGTCGATTGCTGGGTGGTCAACACCGGCTGGACCGGCGGCAAGTATGGCACCGGCAGCCGCATGCCGATCAAGGTGACCCGCGCGCTGCTGACTGCGGCGCTGAACGGCTCGCTGCGCAACGCCCAGTTCCGCACCGACAAGTATTTCGGCTTCGCGGTGCCGACGGCGCTGGAAGGTGTGCCGAGCGACATTCTCGATCCGGTCAACACCTGGAAGGACAAGGCCGAGTTCGACAAGACCGCGCGCGCGCTGGTCGGCATGTTCCAGAAGAACTTCGAGCAGTTCGAGAAGCAGGTCGACGCGGACGTCCGCGCCGCCGCCCCCGAGGTCAAACTCGCGGCGGAGTGATCGCTTCAGCGAACGCGTCTGAATCGAAAAAGGGCGGCTCATCGAGCCGCCCTTTTTTTCTCGTTTGAAACGATCAATGCTTTCGCGCAACCGCGAAGATCGCTAGAGGCGCGTCGTAGCCCTTAATGGTTCTGTTGCCGAGTGCATCGAGCTCAACGGTGCCGCGGACTCGAGGTCAAACTCGCGGCGGAGTGAGTTTCTTCATTCCGGTTTTGACGTATAAAGGACGGCTTGCGGGTCGCCCATTTTATTGGCCGAACCAGATGGAGATCGCAGAATGAAAATCAGCGCGCGCAATCAGCTCAAGGGCAAGGTCGTCGCCATCGATCACGGCGTCACCACCAGCCATGTGAAGATCGATATCGGCGGCGGCAGCATCATCACATCGGCGATCACCAAAACCTCGGTCGAGGAACTGAAGCTCGAAGTCGGCAAGCAGGTCTACGCGATCGTCAAGGCGAGCGACGTGATGGTGGGCATCGACTGAGAACGGCCATGACCCTTATCGGCCGCAGATCGTTTGTTGCCGGCGCCAGCATGATGCTGCTGGTGCGGCCCGCGCGTGCCGCGCGCACGGTCACGGATTCCGCCGGCCGCACCGTCACGCTGCCCGATCGCATCAATCATGTGTTCGCGGCGGGCGGACCCGCGTCGGTGGTGGTCTATGCGATGCGGCCGGAGACCATGGTCGGCTGGCCGCGCGCGCTGCGTGCCGAGGAGCGCCCGTTCATTGCACCTGGCCAGCGCGATCTGCCGGAAGTGGGACTTCTGACCGGGCGCGGCGACACCGCCAATGTCGAGACCGTGCTGAAAATGAAGCCGGATCTCATCGTTGACTACGGATCGGTGCGGCAGACGTTCGCGACGCTGGCCGACAGCGTGCAGCAGCGCACCGGCATTCCCTATGTGCTGATCGATGGGCGCTTTGAAGCAACGGCTGCGTCGTTCCGGCTGCTGGGCAACATCTTCGGCGCGCCCGAGCACGGCGAGGCGCTTGCGAAATATTCGGACGATTTGTTCAAGAGCCTCGCTGCGACCCTCGCGAGTATTCCGGAGGAGCAGCGTCCACGTGTTTATCTGGCGCGCGGTCCGGACGGACTTGAGACCGGGCTCAGAGGTTCGATCAATACCGAGATCATCGAGCGGGCAGGCGGACGTAATGTCGCCGACGCGCAGGACCAGCGGCGCGGCATCGCCAATGTGTCGCCCGAGCAGATTCTCGCCTGGAATCCCGACATCATCGTTACATGGGATCGCAACTTCCACGACAAGCTCGCCAAAGGTAGCGATCCGCTGTGGCAGGGCATCAAGGCGGTCAAGGACGGCCGTGTGTATCTTGCGCCGACCGCGCCGTTCGGCTGGATCGACCGGCCGCCGTCGATCAACCGGCTGATCGGACTGCGCTGGCTTGCCAATCTGTTTCACGGCGCGCGCTTTCCGTTCGACATCCGGCAGGACACGCGCGCCTTCTGCAAGCTGTTCTATCATGTCGATGTCTCCGACGCGGATCTCGACACGCTGATCGCATGGGCGGACGGCAAGCCGCCCTCAATCCCGGCGCGCCGATGACCGCACAGCGGGCAGCATCGCGAGTCTCCTGGATCATTCCCGGCCTCGCAGTGCTGGCGCTTGCGGTCGCCGTGATCGGACTGACCGTCGGCGCATTTCCCGTGACGCTCGATGGATTCTTCCGCGCGCTGAAAAATTTCTGGTCCGGGGATCTGCCGCAGACCGCCGAGCAACGCGTGCTGTTCGGTATCCGCGGGCCCCGTGTGCTGGCGGGCCTGCTGGTTGGTGCCTCGCTCGCGGGCGCCGGTGTGGTCTATCAGGGATTGTTCAGAAATCCGCTGGTGTCGCCTGATGTGCTCGGCGTCTCGGCGGGCGCCGGTCTTGGCGCGGTGATCGGCATTTTCCTGTCGCTGCCGGTGTTCGCGATCCAGATGCTCGCTTTTGGCGGGGGCCTTGCAACTGTCGGCCTCGTCTATCTGGTCGCGGTGGCCGTGCGCGGGCGCGACCCGACGCTGGTGCTCGTGCTGGGCGGCGTGGTGGTCGGCGCGCTGGCGGGTGCGGCCATTTCCCTGCTGAAGATTCTGGCAGATCCTTACGACCAGCTTCCAGCGATCACCTTCTGGCTGCTCGGCAGTCTCGCCAGCGTGCGCGGCGGCGATCTCTGGAATGTCATGCCGGCGGTGCTGATTGGCCTCGTACCGCTGGTGCTGCTGCGCTGGCAGATCAACGTGCTGTCGCTTGGCGATGAAGAGGCCAAATCGCTCGGCGTCGAATCCGGGCGACTGCGCGTGATCGTCATCGCCGCCGCGACACTGATCACGGCGAGCGTGGTGGCGATCTCGGGCGTGATCGGCTGGGTCGGCCTCGTGATTCCGCACATCGCGCGGATGCTGGTCGGCCCCAACTTCGAGCGGCTGCTGCCTGCGGCGATGCTGATGGGCGCGAGTTATCTGGTGCTGGTCGATACGCTGGCGCGCTCGCTGGGACGTATCGAAGTGCCGCTCGGCATCCTCACGGCAGTGGTCGGTGCGCCGTTCTTTCTGTGGCTGCTCTGGCGCGGCCGGCACGGGTGGTCATGATGCACCTCACAGCCAGCGATCTTTCATTCGGTTATCCCGAACGGCCGGTGGGCCGGAATCTGAATCTGACCATCGAGACCGGCGAGGTGCTGTGTCTGCTCGGGCCGAACGGGTGCGGCAAGACCACGCTGTTCAAGACGCTGCTTGGTTTGCTGCGCGCACAGGGCGGCCGCGTCATGCTCGGCGATGATGCACTGGCGGATTTGCGGCGCGCGGAGATCGCGCGCCGCATCGCCTATGTACCGCAGGCACAGGACACCGCGTTTCCCTACACCGCGTCCGATCTGGTGCTGATGGGCCGGGTCGCGCATCGCGGTGTGTTCGCGGCCCCGACAAAGGAAGACCGGAAAATAGCGCAGGACTCGCTGGCCGAACTTGGCATCGCCGAACTCGCTTCGCGCGAGGTGACGACATTGTCCGGCGGGCAGCGCCAGTTGGTGATCGTGGCGCGGGCGATGGCGCAGGCGGCGCCGCTGATCGTGATGGATGAGCCGACGGCGAGTCTCGATTTCGGCAATCAGGTCGCGGTGCTGGCCGAAATCCGCAAACTCGCGGCGCGCGGCAGCGGCGTCATTCTCTCGACCCACGATCCCGATCAGGCTTTTGCCGTAGCAAGCCGCGTTGCGCTGATGCAGGACGGCGTGATCGTCGCGCAGGGAATGCCGTCCGAGGTGCTCACTGCGGCGCGGCTCAAGTCGGTGTATGGCGTCGATGTCACGGTCGAGCGGCTGGCCGGCGGGCAGACGGTCTGCGCCCCGGTGTATCCGCACTGAACGACACTCGTGCGTTTGAATCAGAAAGGGCGGCTCATCGAGCCGCCCAGATTTCTTGTGAAACGTGTCGAGACTCTTAAAGCTCAGCGTGCAGTGGCCGTCGTGGCGCCGGTGGTCTTGCCGGTGGCAACGTTCAGGACCGAACCGTTCTGCAGATCGATCCGGTAGACTTCGCGCAGCACGTTTCCGGCAAAGCCCAGTTCAACGATGGAAATGGTCTTGAACGAGACCGGGATGCCGTCGGGCAGGATCTGGTTGAACTCGGTAGCGGTCTGATCCATGTCCTTCTGAAGCTCCGGCGTGAACTCCACGTTGCTGTAGACCAGCGTGTTGTGCGGATTGTGCGAACGCAGCTCCTTGCCGTCCTTCACGACGTTGACGCCGCTGACGCCGACCGTTTTCACCAGTTCCTTCGCGGCGTCGCTCATGGCGGCGTAAACCGGTCCCGTGCAACGCGGCAGCGGGCCGTCGCGGAGCGGCGCGAGTGCTGCGGTGGCGGTGGTGTTGAACGCCATCATGCTCTCGAAGTCGGCACCCTCCTTGACGATGCCGAGATCCAGCCACCACGGCTGCCCGGCGCCCTTGGCGGCTTCGGTGGTGTAGAATTTCTTCAGGGTGACGTTGAGAACGCCCGGCAGCTTCGGCAGCGCCTTCAGCATCTTGTCCGGCGTGGTGGCATCGGCGTTATGGATGTGCACGACAGTGACGTGCGGAATGTTGAAGCGCTGCGCTTCGTCGTCGAGCTTCGCATTGAGCAGCTTCTCGCGCAGCATACCCTTGGTGGTCAGGTCGAGGGTGTCGTTGACCTCTTTCGGCAGCGTGTAGACGAGGCCGAAGGTCCGCACATGCGGACGGAAGCCCGGCGCGGACAGCGAGCTGTTGTCGATCTCGGCATGGGCGGCGAAGGCAACCATGGATGCGGCGGCAGCGACGGCAACCGTCGCAAGACGATGGGACAATTTCTGGATCATGCACAATCTCCGGTCATTTGTTGAGACATGCTCGCTCGATCCGGAAATCGCGGTGCGACCGCAGTACCAAATGCCGGATCGCGGTGGCCGGACCATGGACTGCGACTATGACAGTCAGATTGGGCCGCCGCCGCGGCGCGCTGCGGCAATTTTCCCCTCATCCGCTGAGCCGATTTTCAGGCCTTGAAATAAACCACCTGCGAGGTGGTCGCGAGCAGACGCCCGCTCGGGCTCCACAACTCGCCGGTCTGGTCGCTGAAGCTCTTGTGAAAAATGTTCGCGTCGGCGGCGCCCAGCACCATCGTGGTGTCGTCTGCGGCAAGGTCCGCCGCGTCGGCATGAAACACTGTCGTCATCGACACCGTGCCGATCGGCACGATCGTGCCGCGGACATGGAAGATGCGTGCGAAGAAGGTGTCGGACATCGACAGCAGCGACAGGAAATCGATTCGCCGGGGTGTGGTGTCGCTGAGCCACATCCTGGAATACGCGCTCGCCGGGACATCGTGCGGGGTGTTGCCGTAACCCGGCGCGCCCTCCACGAAGCGAAACTGATACTGCCGCACCCAGGCCGCGATGCCGCTGTCCGGTAACGGTTTGGCCTCGTCGAACGGAGGGGCTTCGGGCATTGTCGCCGGTTGATGTGACCATGAGGGGCGGCGAACCGCGAACACGGCGGTCATGAATGCCGCGACGCCGTCGTCCTGCAGCAGTTCGACCATCCAGTGCTGCGTTGAACGGGTCGCCTTTATCAGGCGCACAGTGAGGTCGAATGTGCCGCGCGCCACCGGCGCGCACAGGTTCACGGTGACCGACAGCGGATCGCCGGCGCATTCCGGCTGCACCATGATCGCGCGCAGCATCGTCGCGGCGGTGGCCCCGCCGAACGGGCCGACGAAGGCGAAATAATCTTCGCTGGCGGTGCCGCGCCAGCGTCCGCCCACGGCGGTGACCTGGGTGGCGCGGTCGAACGGATGGGCGGTGTCGTTCACGGTGGTCTCAGGCGTCTTCTCAAGCATCAATGGCTCCCACATGCGACCGAACTTTGCGCAGGACCGGGTGCTGAATTCAATGACGTGCGAGGTAATGGCGGTTATGCGCGGTGACGCCGAACGTCACGACCTGTACTAGATTGACGCGGTATGTCGAACACAGGAGGTCAGAATGATGGCTTTCGCGCGCGTACTCTCCGCAACGCTGGTGATCATGGCTCCGGGCATGGCCTTCGCCGGCCCGGCGGAGGAGGCGAATGCGGTGATCGACGGGGTTGGTCGGCAACCTACAGCGCCAACGACCGTGATGCGCTGGTGAAGCTTTACACGCCGGATGCCATTCTGCTCGGCACCACCAGTCCGATCGTTTCGAAGGGAACCGAGGGGCTTCAGAAATATTTCGAGATGTTGCCGGGCAGCGGGCGAAAGAACGCCATCACCGAGCGCTACACGATTGTGCTCAACGACGACGCTGTGGTCGGCACCGGCCTTTATACATTTAGCCGGGCGGCGGAGGGCGATGCGCCGCGGCCTTCGCGCTTCACCATGCTGGTGGTCAGGCGGGACGGCAAATGGATGATCGCGCATCACCATTCCTCGCCGCGCGCGGCGACGCGGCAATAGCCGTGCCTCAAACGCTGCACCGTGGATACGCGGTCGATGGTTCGCCGTAGCGCGAAGGCGATTGGAGCTGTCACAATCAAGTCGCAAGGCGTGCTATTCTGAATGTAAACCGGGAGGTTCAGATGGCGGATAACGACGGCATCAAGATCGCCAGTCTCACGCACGACTTCGTGACGAAGAAGTCATTTGTCGGATTGGTGTGGGAAAGCGACGCCAGCAAGTCATTGGGGCTGGAGGTGCCATTTTGCTGCAGCCCGGAGCAACTTCCGGCTGAAGCCGAAAGTGCCGTGCGCAAGCTTTCCCATGAACTCGCTTCAATACCCATCACGGTTGTGCCCTGAGGTTCGCGCGAGGAATCGCCGGTCAGCGAATTGACGCAGCCAGTTGTTGCGCAACTTTGCGATGGCCTTCCACCGTCAGGTGAATACCGTCTGCAAGACGCAGACCGCTTTGAAGGGCCGATCTCACATAGCCGTCCACTTCAATGATGCGGATGCCGCGGGCGTGCAGGCGCTTTCGGATTTCAGACCTATTGGCTGCGGCTTCTGCTTCGCTGATGCCCTTCCTGCGATCGTTGCCGCCAATCTGAAGAATGACGATCTTCGTTCCGTTCGGCGCCACGCTCGATAATCGCGCCAGCATGCCGCCAGTGGTGTCACCGCTGACGCCTGCGTTGCTCACCGACATCGGCCGGCCCTTCGCACGCAGAAGTTCTTCCAGCACGGCGGGATAGGCCGCCGATGGACCGACGCCATATCCGGCGGTGTTGCTGGCGCCGAGCGCGATAATCTGGGCGCTGGAATTCGTGGTGGTGGCAACCGTCAGCAAGCAGATGAGGATCAGGCTTCTGAGCATGTTCGGCAACTCCACGTTGGCTTCGCGACAAACCGCGCGGCGGTGAAATTATACCGTGGCTTTCTGCGGAAAGATCCAGTTTCCGAAATCCGCCAGATCACGATTCAAAATGATCAAGGAACAAATTAAGAACATTTTAGCAAGCCATTGATATATCATTGTGATTCGGCGCGCTGCGCCACCACATCTAGGGTCTGTCATCGGTCTTGAGGACTACATGTCCAATATCGCTTTCGACAACACGGCGCTGACGCGCATCGCGGACTTCGCCCGGACGCTCTCCCGTCTCCATACCGCTGCCCGGACGCGGCTGGTGGACGACGACCATATTGACCGCGAGTTCAACGCGGTCTGCATGTCGGTGTGGGGTTACACCACCGACGATTTCAGCGACGAGCTGTTTTCGCTGAAGGATCACGAGTTCCTCGATTCGCTGGACGAAGCACGAGCGCGGATTTTCGCCGCCGAGCACGGCTACGATCTGGTCGACGACACCGGCATTCTCACGGACTGGTGGGGCTATTGCTGGATGATCCTGGCCGAGCATCGCGGTTTGCTGACGCCGGAGATCAAGGCGCGGGCCCGGATGGAGATGGAAGAAAAATATCTCGCGGCGCCCAATGTGATCGGCGTCATCGTCGGGCGGTGAGCAGAGTTTGGAATTCCAGAAGAGGGCCGTCATCCTGAGGTGCGAGCACTTGCGAGCCTCTGACGGCGAGGCATAGGTTTTTCTGCGGCGTATCCTTCGAGGCTCGCCGTAAGTACGGCTCGCACCTCAGGATGACGCGCTATCGCGCAAAGCGGGTCCCTGCTGGCGGGGGCGAGGCGAAAAAACTCACAGCGCGCGCTTGGCTTTCGGCGTGGGGATCTTCGGCAAGGTAGCGTCCGGCGCCATAGGCTGCGCGAATTTGGGCTCGGGCACTGAGCCAGTAACATCCTGCGATGAATAGGTGTCCTCAGGCAGGTCGGCGGTGACCGGCGCAACCTTCATTTCGCCGAGACGCGCGCGCAACTCAGATGTCAGGCCCGGATAGCTGTTGATCGGCGTGAACTGCGCGGTCTGGCCGTTGGAATTCGTACCGGAATAGGCGACGAGCCCGTTTGAGGTGGCGACGATGTCGCCGGGACGCAGCGTGGTGTCGAGGGACAGATCGACCGGCGCGAGGCCAGCCGGGTCGCGGCCGTTGCAGGTGCAGTCTGCTTTCAGCGCCTTACGGTAGGCGAAGGCATTCGGCGTATCGACATAGCGCTCGCCCATGTGACCGACGGCATAGTCAATGCTGTTTCCGGAAAACACCTTGGTCTGGCTTGCCGGGCAGAACGACTGGCACATCTGTGCGGGCGTGCCGCCGCCGCGCGAGGTCAGCGGGAAATACCGGCCGTCGCAGGTTCGCACGCAATAGGTGGTGAAGCGGCCGCCGGACGATGCCACGGGCGGCGCGGGATCTGGATTGGACAGGCCGAACGGATCGGCGAAGGCATTGCTTGACGATTGCGGCGCTTGCCGCTGGGGTTTGTCGCCGCCGAACAGGAAATCGAAAATGCCGGCGGACGCCACGCGCGGCGCAAACACCACGGGCATTGCCAGCATGACAGTGAGAACAAGCGTCATGCGGCGCCGCACGCGCGAAATACGCAACTGTTTACGCAACACGCAACTCCACTCACGCAACGCTGACGCCTGCGGCAGGTTGATGCCGCAGCGTCAATGACCTTAAGGCGTGATGGTAAACGCGAGGTTAGGAGTGCGAATGCTCAAGGCGCGCTTCGCGCAATTTGACCATGACATACAGGGCGAGATTGGTCGGTGTTGCGATGCCGTGCTCCGTTCCCTTTCTCACGACATAGCCGTTCAGATAGTCGATCTCGGTGAGTTTGCCGCGCGCCAGATCCTGAGCGGTCGATGAGTACTGGGCCGGCATCGTGGCGGCGAGCGCCAGCGTCGCGTCACGCAGGGTTTCGGGAAGCGGGACCTTGAGCGCCCGCGCGACAGTCGTGCATTCATCGATCACGGCTGTCATCACGTCGGTGACGCCCGCGACCTTGAGCAGCGGTCCGTAAGGCAGGTCCGCAACCGCCGACAGAGCATTGTAGGCGCAGTTCGTAATCAGCTTAACCCATAACTCGCTGATGACGTTGTCCGAGACCATCGTCGGTATCGCGGCGTCGCTGAACTGACGCGCGATGTCTGCGCTGGCCGGCGATGGGCCGATAATCAGTTCGCCCCGCCCGTGGTGTTTGACATGGCCCGGCCCTGCCATCTCGGTGGCGACGTAAACGACGGCAGGAACCGCGATCTGCCGGATCGTTGTCTGCAGCCGCTCGGCATTGTCCACGCCGTTCTGAAGACAGAGGACCGTCGCGTCCGGTTTCAGGAAGGAAGCGATCGATTGTCCTGCAGACTCGGTGTCCGCCGATTTCACGCAGAACAGGACGACGTCCGCACCCTCGACACCCGAGGCCTCGCTTGTGGCTTGCACCGGAACGGCGCCGTTGAAGCTGCGGCTGTCAAATCTCAGGCCACCTTGTCCGATGGCTTCGACATGTTGCGGCCGCGCGATCAAAGTCACATCATGCCCGGCTCGCGCCAGCATCGCGCCGAAGTAGCTGCCGACGGCTCCGGCCCCCATCACCGCAATTTTCATCCGGTTCCCTCCCGCCAAGTCCGAAGCCGAGGCGCGCGCCTACGGCCTGAAGAACAGGAACGTCGCCAGCACGAAGGTTGGCAGCAGCACCAGCATCGACCAGACCATGAAGCCGAAGAAGCTCGGCATCCTCACACCGGCCTGCCGCGCGATGGCATAGACCATGAAGTTCGGCGCATTGCCGATATAGGTGTTGGCGCCCATGAAGACCGCGCCGGACGAGATCGCGGCCAGCGTCGCCGCCTTTGCGCCCATCAGCACCTGCGGATCGCCGCCGGCGAGCTGGAAGAACACGAGGTAAGTCGGCGCGTTGTCGAGGAACGACGACAGGATGCCGGTCAGCCAGAAAAAAGCCGCGGCGTTGTTGCTGCCATCGGCATTGGTAACAAGGCCGAGCAGGGCGGCGAACGGTCCCTGCGGGCCGGCCTGCAGCATTGCCATTACCGGAACGATGCAGATGAAGATGCCTGCAAAAAGAATCGCGACTTCCTGGATCGGTCCCCATGAGAAGCCGTTGGCGGCGCGGTCCGATTTGCGCGTTAGCGCCAGCGACCAGATCGTTACCATAATGAAGATCACGTCGCGCAGCAGATCCTGAATTCGCAACTCAACACCGGCGACGAAGAGTGAAACACCGGGCTTCCATTGCGCGCTCATCAGGATGGCGGCGATGATGACCGCGATCAGGACGAGATTTATTTTACCGTGAAGCCTGAGCGGCGAGTCGGGCGTTGGATCCTTTTTTTGCGAGAAACGGCCCTCGCGGTGATGCATGTAAAGATCGATCGCCATGAAGACGGCGAGCACGACACCGCCCACGAACAGCGTTTCCTGCCACAAATGTTTTGTGGTCCAGAAGAAATCGACGCCTTTCAGAAAGCCGATGAACAGCGGCGGATCACCGAGCGGCGACAGTGCGCCGCCGATATTGGCGACGAGGAAAATGAAGAACACCACGACGTGTGCATTGTACTTGCGGTCGTCGTTGGCGCGGATCAGCGGGCGGATCAGGATCATCGCTGCACCGGTAGTGCCGACGATGCTGGCGATCACCGAACCGGCCGCGAGCAGGCCTGTGTTGGTGAGCACGCTGCCGGGCAGGTTGCCTTCGAGGTAGATCCCGCCTGCCGTCACGAACAGCGCCAGCAGCAGCAGGATGAACGGCATGTATTCAAGAAAAGCGGTGTGCGCGAGCGTCGTCGTCACAGTGGAAACATCGGCGGTCGCAAACAGCGGGATCACGATCAGCGCCGCCCAGAAAGCGGTGAACTTGCCGTAGTGATGCTCCCAGACGTGGGGATAGAACACCGGGCCGGTGGCGATACACAAGAGAATGCCGACGAACGGCAGCGCCCAGAGGATCGACAGCTTTGCGCCGTCCAGCCCTTCGGCGGCGAAGGCGGGCGCGGGGAACAGCAATAGCGCGAGAATGGCGGCGGCAAGTCCGAAGCGGGCGCGGCGGGTGAAGGCCCGTTGCGGGCGCGTGCTGCAGTCAGTCAACATACCTCCTCGCGCCTCGCTCCCGCAGGCAGGATGAAGGCGCAGACGTCAGCTCTTGAGAAACTCGCCCGCCTTGTAGAGCGCGCGGAACGGAATGCCGGCTTCGGCGAAGGCTTCGGTCGCGCCTTCGTCGCGGTCGAGCATGGTAAAGACCAGCACGACTTCGCCGCCCGAATCCTTCACCGCATCCACCGCCTTGATCGCCGAACCGCCGGTGGTGGTGACGTCCTCGACGATAACGATGCGTTTGCCGCTCAGGCTCTCGCCCTTGGCGAGACCTTCGACGGCGAGCCGCGCGCCGTGCTCCTTGGGCTTCTTGCGCACGAAGAAGGCCGCAATGGGATGGCCCTTGAGCCACGACAGTTGGGCGATCGCGCCGGCGATCGGCACCGCACCCATCTCCAGTCCGCCGATGTAATCGATCTTGTCGTCCTTGAGGGCATCCAGCGACAGTTCGGCGAGCAGCGCCGCGCCTTCCGGATCAAGCATGGTGGGCTTCAGGTTGAAATAGAAATCGCTCTTGCGGCCGGAGGCCAGCGTGATCTCGCCGCGCCCGAACGAGCGTTTGCGGATGATGTCGGCGAGGCGGGCGCGGGACGCTGATTTGGACAAGGCGATCTCTTCAAGCTGTGGGAAATTGGCGGGATTTTACCTCTCGCGCCGTGGACATTCCACAGTGGATCGCTCACCGTCAACAGCGCAAGGTCAATAAAAGGCAGCAAATGACCATCGACTTTTACGCCTGGAATACGCCCAACGGCCGCAAGATCAGCATCGCACTCGAGGAAATGGGCCTGCCCTACAAGGTGCATCCAATCAATATCTCCAAGGATGAGCAGTTTGCGCCGGATTTTCTCAAGATCAGCCCGAACAACAAGATTCCCGCCATTGTCGATCCGGATGGCCCGCACGGCAAACCGGTCAGTATCTTCGAATCCGGGGCGATTCTGCTGTACCTCGGCGAGAAGACCGGAAAATTCCTGCCGAAGGATCTCGGCGAACGCATCCCGGTGCTGGAATGGCTGATGTGGCAGATGGGCGGCTTCGGGCCGATGCCGGGCCAGGTGCATCATTTCATCGCACTGGAGAACGAGCAGGACCGCCGCTACGGCCTCGAGCGTTTTTCAAAGGAGACGCGCCGGCTCTATGGCGTGCTGGATCGCCGCCTCGTGGGGCGTGAATTTGTCGCGGACAAGATTTCGGTCGCTGACTTCGCCATTCTCGGCTGGGCGTGGCGCCACGAGCGTCACAAGGTGTCGCTCGACGATTTCCCGAATGTGAAGCGCTGGTATGCGGCGATGATGGCGCGGCCGGGCGTGGCAAAGGGATTTGAGGTCGGCTTGAGTTAGCCCCGGTTCGTGCTGAACGCGAACCAGACCGCAATAGCAGCCAGCAGTACGGCGAGCACACGACGGACGGTCCGGCGTTTCTCGGGTGTCGCGATAACGGTTTGCAGGCGGGATGCAAGCAGCACGATGATGAGATGGATCGCGGTGGCGATGCCGACGTAGATCGCCGACAGCATCAGCGTCTGCGCTGCCACCGAACCCCTGCCGATCTGGACGAAGTCTGGCAGCACGGCGACATAAAAGACCGCGGCCTTTGGATTGAGGAGGTTGGTAATCAATCCGCGTCGGAATGCGATCCATGGCCCGACCATGTCGTTGTCGCCGGTCGCGTCCGGCGCAGTCTCACGTTCGGCCGCCCACGCGTCCCATGCGAGCCAGAGCAGATAAGCCACGCCGCCCCAGCGCAGCGTCTCGTAGAGAAACGTAGAATTGTCGATGATCGCACTGAGGCCGAGCGACGCCGCCACGCCATAGACCGAGAGTCCAAGAGCTATCCCCGCAACAGCCGCGATGCCGGCGCGAGCCCCCTGCGAGAGCGACAGTGCCGCCAGATAGGCCATGTTTGGCCCAGGTGTGATCTCGATGACGACGCATGTCAGAGCGAAGGCCAGCAGGGAGGCGGACAAGGCGCTGATCATTCGCTTGTCATAGTCCTTTGCGTTCCATCAATGCGCCTCGTCCCAGTTGCTGGCGGCGCGGGCATCAACCTGCAACGGCACTGACAGCGAGACCGCCGGGAACGGCGCGTCCTGCATCACATGCTGGACCACAGGCAGGGTGTTCGCGACCTCATCCTCCGGAACTTCGAAGATCAGTTCGTCGTGAACCTGCAGCAGCATCTGGGCTGACAGCTTCTTTTCGGCGAGCGCGTCCTCCATCCGGATCATGGCGCGGCGGATGATGTCGGCCGCCGAGCCTTGCAGGCGCGCGTTGATGGCGGCGCGCTCGTTGAACGAGCGGATCGAGGGATTGCTCGCCTTGATATCGGGATAGTGGCACTTGCGGCCGAAGATCGTCTCGACATAGCCGTGTTCACGGCAGAAGTCGCGCGTCGCATCCATATAGGCGCGGATGCCGGGGAAGCGCTCGAAGTATTTCTTGATATACGCGCCGGCTTCCTCGCGCGGAATGCCGAGCTGGTTGGCGAGGCCGAACGCCGAGATGCCGTAAATGATGCCGAAGTTGATTGCCTTGGCGCGGCGGCGCACTTCGGACGGCATGTCCTTGATCGGCACGCCGAACATTTCCGATGCGGTCATGGCGTGAATGTCCAGCTTGTCCTGGAACGCCTGTTTCAGCGACGGGATGTCTGCGATCTCCGCCAGCAATCGCAGCTCGATCTGCGAGTAATCCGCCGACACCAGCTTGTGGCCCTTGGTGGCGACGAAAGCCTTGCGGATCTTGCGGCCGTCCTCGGTGCGCACCGGAATGTTCTGCAGGTTCGGCTCGTTGGACGACAGCCGCCCCGTGGTGGTCGCGGCCAGCGCGTAGGTGGTGTGCACGCGATGGGTCTGCGGATTGACGTATTCCGGCAGCGAGTCGGTATAGGTCGACTTCAGCTTGGTGACCTGCCGCCATTCCAGAATGCGCTTTGGGAAGTCATGACCGGCTTCAGCCAGTTCGTCGAGAATCTGCGCCGAGGTGGACCATGCGCCGGTTTTGGTTTTCGCGCCGCCCGGCAGGCCCATCTTGCCGAACATGATGTCGCCGAGCTGTTTCGGGCTGCCCGGATTGATCGGCTCGCCCGCCATTTTCTGAATGTCGGCTTCGACCCGCGCGGCGGTCTGCGCGAACTCGCCGGAGAGGCGCGACAGCACCTGGCGGTCGATGGAAATGCCGCGCCGTTCCATCCGTGCGAGCACGGACACCAGCGGACGTTCCAGCGTCTCGTAAACCGTGTTGACGCCATAGGCCATCAGCCGCGGCTTCAGCACGCGCCACAACCGCAAGGTGACGTCGGCGCGTTCGGCGGCATATTCGGTGGCCTTGTCGACCGGTACCTGATCGAAAGCAATGCGGTTCTTGCCGCTGCCGATGAGCTCTCCGAAACCAATGGCCTTGTGGCCGAACCAGCTCTCGGCCAGTGACTCGTGATCGTGCTTGGCGCGGCCCGCATCGAGCACGTAGGAAATCAGGATGGTGTCGTCGACCGGCGCCATGTCGATACCGTGCTGCGCCAGCACCACTGTATCGAACTTCAGATCGTGCCCGATCTTGAGAACCCCGGGATCAGTCAGCAGCGGTTTGAGCGCAGCCAGCGCATCGGCGGTCTTGATCTGGTCCGGGGCCAGCCCACCGGCAAACAGCCCCGACCCGTCGCCGGGCTTGGTGTGACCAAGCGGCACGTAGCAGGCTTCACCGGCACCGGTGGCGAGCGAGATGCCGCAGATCTCCGCCTGCATCGGATCGGCGCTTGAAGTTTCAACCGTCACGGCAACCTGGCCGATGTCGAAAGCGCGCGCGATCCGCCGCTGCAACTCTTCAACGGTCCTGATCGTCGCGTGGGCGGCGCGATTGAATTTGGCGTTGCGCGCTTCCGCGGCGCGCGCGTCGGCGAGCGCCTTCGGGGTTTGAGGCGCGGTTGTTCTTCTCCCTCCCCCGCTTGCGGGGGAGGGTGGGGAGGGGGCATTCGTGCGGTCGAAGAGACCTCCTCCCGCCGCGAGCGGGAGAGGTGAAGAAGTGCCCCTTGCAAACAGATCAGGCTCGCCGCCCAGCGGCGGTGTCGCGGGAGACGAGGCGGCGACGTCGGCGGGCGCGAACGCGCTTTTCATGCCGGCGTCGGCTTCGACATCCGACGGATCAATCTGCGCGTACTCGGCAACGCGCCGCGTCAGGGTCGAGAATTCCATCGCTTTGAGAAAAGCGATCAGCTTGCGCGAATCCGGTTCGTGCACGGCAAGCTCGTCGAGCGGCACGTCCAGCGCCACACGATCGTCGAGCTGTACCAGCTTCTTCGAGATGCGTGCTTTCTCGGCGTGCTCGATCAGCGCTTCGCGCCGCTTGGGCTGCTTGATTTCCGGCGCGCGCTTGAGCAGCGTTTCGAGGTCGCCGTATTCGGTGATGAGCTGTGCCGCTGTCTTGACGCCGATGCCCGGCACGCCGGGCACGTTGTCGACCGAGTCGCCCGCCAGCGCCTGCACCTCGACCACCTTTTCGGGCGGCACGCCGAACTTCTCGATCACCTCGGGAATGCCGATGCGGCGATCCTTCATGGTGTCGTACATCGACACACAATCGGTCACGAGCTGCATCAGATCCTTATCGCTGGACACGATGGTGGCGGTCGCGCCGCGCTCGCAGGCTTCGCGCACATAGGTGGCGATCAGGTCGTCGGCCTCGAAGCCGGACTGTTCGAGACAGGGCAGGTCGAAGGCGCGCACCGCTTCCCGGATCAGAGCGAACTGCGGGATGAGGTCGTCAGGCGCTGGCGCCCGCTGCGCCTTGTACTCGGGATAGAGCTTGTTGCGGAACGTGACCTCGGACTTGTCGAAAATGATGGCGAGGTGGGTCGGCCGGTTGTCCGGCGGCATGTCGCGCATCAGCTTCCACAGCATGTTGCAGAAACCGAGCACGGCGTTGACCTGCAGGCCGTCGGACTTGCGGTTCAGCGGCGGCAGCGCGTGATAGGCGCGGAAGATGTAGCCCGAGCCATCCACCAGAAAGACGTGATCGCCTTTGGCGGGGGCGTTGGTTGCAGGAGCTTTCGCCGCCGCAGCTTTGGCGGGCGGCTCTTTGACAGCGGCGGGTTTCGCGGCGGGTGATTTCGCAGGGGATGCAGGCTTTTTCGGCATGGCCGCAACTTAAGGATTTTGGCCGCGAATAACACCCCCGAGCGGCAGGGTTGCACATCAGAATTCGTCATGGCCGGGCTTGACCCGGCCATCCACGGTTTTTCTGCTGCATGTTCCGAAGGCATGGATCACCGGGTCAAGCCCGGTGATGACGGTCTGTATGCGATGACAGAGCCGCGCCTACTCCGCCGCCTGAAAAGCCGGACGCGTCTGCTTCGGCGCGATCCAGAACATGGCGGGCCGTTCGAACAGGAAGTTCAGCCCGGCGCGTTTCGCCCCCCACCACATCGCCAGTGCGCCGAGCGCGGCCGCAATGGTGTCGATCAACGAGATCAGGCCGATGTCCGGAATGATATCGGTCTTCAGCAGCACCACCCGCGTGATCGCCATCGGCAGGAAGAACGCCAGATAGATGACGATGGAGTGCTCGCCGAAATAGCGCAGGAAGCCGAGCCAGTTGGCGCGAGCCAGCAGCGCACCGCCGACGACGACGGCGGCAGCGCCGGCAAATCCGAGCACCAGCGAAATCACCGGCCTGTCGCCGAAGCCGGCGAACACCACAACGCCATTGATCAGCGCCCATGCCGCGAGACCGGCCAGCGCGAGGCCCGGCTTGTCGCGCGCACGATCGGCCAGCACGAACACGTAATTCGCGAACAGGTAGCCGGAATAGAAATAGACGAAGCGCGCGGCGAATTCGTCGATCACGGTCCAGCCGGTCGCGACATGCGAGGCCTCAAGCAATGCGGCGATCAGCCAGATCAGCGCCGCGGGAATGCGCAGTGTCGCCTTGGTCACGACGAAGAACACCGGCAGCAGGTAGATGAACCACAGCGTGCCGAACGGCTCGATGAAAGATTGCAGATACATGATGCCGACATGGCTCCAGCCCTGCTCGGCGGCGAAGCCCGGGGCCTTGAAGCCGAATTGGATGGTCACCCACAGCACATAGAAGTAGGCGAAATGGACCACCTTGCGGTCCAGATAGGTGCGCCAGTCGCGGCCGATCACCCGCGCCAGAAACAGCCCTGAAATCAGGAAGAAATCCGGCATCCGGAACGGTTTTGCAAACTCGACGAACAGGTGCATGAAGCCCTGTTTGCCCGCGGCCGCCTCGACGCCCAGCGTCGAATGCATCATCACCACCATGACGATGCAGATGCCTTTGGCATAGTCGACCCAGTCGATCCGCTCGGAGACGGGGGACAGGTGCGTGCCGGATGTGCCGTTGTTGCTCATCGTGTCTCGTTTCGGTCCAACTGCGCGCCATCATGGGGCGGATGGGTTTCTTTCTCCTTTATTCGTACAAATGTTGTGCCCACTTCACGCGGAATTGCGCTAAAAGCGCCCGCGAAAGCAACATCGTTAATTTTCTCAAGGGACAGGTAACTTCATGCGGATTGCCATGATTGGCACGGGCTATGTGGGGCTGGTGTCCGGCGCCTGTTTCGCGGATTTCGGCCATCGCGTGACCTGCGTCGATACCGACGCTGGCAAGATCACCGCCCTCAATCGCGGTGAAATCCCGATTTTCGAGCCCGATCTGGACCGGCTGGTGGCAGCCTCCGTGAGCGCCGGACGGCTCGATTTCACCACCGACCTGGCAGGCCCGGTCGGTGAGGCGGACGCGGTGTTCATCGCGGTCGGCACGCCGTCGCGGCGTGGCGACGGCCATGCCGACCTGACCTACGTCCATGCGGCGGCCCGCGAGATCGCCAGGGCCCTGCAGGGCTTCACCGTCGTCGTAACCAAGTCCACAGTGCCGGTCGGCACCGGCGACGAGGTCGAGCGCATTATCCGCGAGACCAATCCTCAGGCCGATATCGCTGTCGCATCCAATCCGGAATTCCTGCGCGAGGGCGCCGCGATCCGCGACTTCAAGCATCCGGACCGGATCGTGGTCGGAACGTCCGACGAGCGCGCGCGCAAGGTTCTCGGCGAGGTCTATCGTCCGCTGTATCTCAACCAGGCGCCGATCATGTACACCGAGCGGCGCACGGCGGAGCTGATCAAATACGCCGCCAACGCATTCCTCGCGACCAAGATCACCTTCATCAACGAGATGGCGGATCTGTCGGAAAAAGTGGGTGCCGATGTACAGGAGGTTGCGCGCGGCATCGGGCTCGACAACCGCATCGGTCCGAAATTTCTCAACGCCGGTCCCGGCTTCGGCGGCTCGTGTTTTCCGAAGGACACCCGCGCGCTGGTGAAGACCGCACTGGACCACGATGTGCCGCTGCGCATCGTCGAAGCCGTGCTCGCGGTTAACGACAATCGGAAGCGCGCGATGGCGCGCAAGGTCTCGAGCGCGCTCGGCGGCAATTTGCGCGGCAAGACCATCGGTTTGCTGGGTCTGACCTTCAAGCCGGATACTGACGACATGCGCGAAGCGCCGTCGATCCCGCTGGTGACGGGTCTGCTCGATCTTGGCGCCAAGGTGCGCGCCTACGATCCCGCGGGCATGGAGCAGGCCAAGAAGGAACTGCCCGACATTACGTATTGCGAGGACCCTTATGCGGTCGCCAGGGATGCCGATGCGCTGGTGATCGTCACCGAGTGGCGGCAGTTCCGCGCGCTCGATCTGAAGCGGCTCAAGCGCGAGATGGCGACACCCGTGATGGTCGATCTGCGCAACATTTATCGCCGCGACGAGA
This sequence comes from Afipia birgiae 34632, assembly GCF_000308295.2. GTDB lineage: Bacteria > Pseudomonadota > Alphaproteobacteria > Rhizobiales > Xanthobacteraceae > Afipia > Afipia birgiae. The sequence continues at coordinate 78,818 of NZ_HG326653.1, read as the reverse complement.
TGGAAGAGCTGGGCTTCACCTACGAGAGCGTCGGGCGCGGGGCGGTTTGAGCTCGAGATTCGCTGCGTCATTGCGAGGAGCGTAAGCGACGAAGCAATCCATTCTTTGGCTCTGGATTGCTTCGCTTCGCTCGCAATGACGGCTATATCTATTCCGATGATCGCTTTCTCCACGCCTCTTCCCATCGACGCTGTTCTCGATGAGCTGACATCGACGCTCGCGCGCAGCAACACCGCGGTTTTGGTCGCTCCGCCCGGCGCGGGCAAGACCACGCGGGTGCCGCTGGCGTTGCTGGATGCAGCATGGGTCGGCAAGAAGAAGATCATCGTGCTGGAACCACGCCGGATCGCCGCGCGCGCTGCAGCCGAGCGCATGGCGCAAACATTGGGAGAGAAAGTCGGCGAGACCGTCGGCTATCGTGTGCGCTTCGGCTCGAAGGTCTCGCGTGCGACCCGGATCGAGGTGGTCACCGAGGGCATCTTCACGCGGCAGATTCTCGACGATCCGGAACTGTCAGGCGTTGCCGCGGTGCTGTTCGACGAATTCCACGAACGCTCGCTCGATGCGGATCTGGGTCTTGCCCTCGCACGCGACGCGCAAACCGGACTACGTGAGGATTTGCGCATCCTTGTGATGTCCGCGACTCTGGACGGTGCGCGGGTGGCGAAGCTGCTCGGTGATGCGCCGGTGATCGCCAGCGAAGGCCGCGCGTTTCCTGTCGATACGCGTTATCTCAGCCGCAAGCCGGACGTGCAGATCGAGCGTCAGATGGCGGACGCCATTGCGACGGCGTTGCGCGCCGACAATGGATCGGTGCTGGCGTTTTTGCCTGGTGCCGCCGAAATCCGCCGCACGCAAACGTTTCTCAGCGAGCGCGTCAGCGATCCGAACACCGAGATCGTGCCGCTGTTCGGCGCGCTCGATGCAGCCGTACAGGATCGCGCGATTTCGCCGCCGCCCAGGGGGCAGCGCAAGGTGGTGCTGGCGACGTCGATTGCGGAGACGTCGCTCACCATCGAGGGCGTTCGGATCGTGGTCGATTCCGGCATGGCGCGAGTGCCGCGTTACGAACCTGACATCGGCCTGACGCGGCTGGAAACCATCCGCGCCTCGCGGGCTGCCGTCGATCAGCGGCGCGGCCGCGCCGGGCGCACCGAGCCCGGTGTGTGTTATCGCCTCTGGGACGAGCCGCAGACGGCATCGCTGGATGCTTATACACGGCCGGAGATTTTGTCGGCAGACCTGTCGTCGTTGGTGCTGGATCTCGCCCATTGGGGCGCGATCGATCCATCGGCGCTGGCGTTCCTCGATCCGCCGCCGCTACCGGCTCTGACCGAAGCGCGCGCGCTGCTGCGTGAATTGAATGCGCTTGATGGGTCCGGCCGGATCACTCCGGAGGGCAACAGTCTACGTGAGCTGGCGCTGCCGCCGCGCCTCGCGCGCATGATCGTGGATTCGCACCGGCTGGGCTCGGGCGATGAGGCTGCGTTGATCGCCGCCGTTCTCACCGAGCGCGGCCTCGGCGGCGACAGCGCCGATCTCGATGCGCGGCTGAATCAGTTCCGCCGCGACCGTTCGCAGCGCGCGCAAAGCGCGCGGCAGCTTGCGGAGCGCTGGGCGAAACAGGTCGCGCATCCTTCTCCCTCCCCCTGGTGGAGGAGGGCCGGGGAGGGGGTCTGTATCTTCGAATGCGCGAAAGAATACCCCACCACCCTACCCGACCGACCGGACGGACGGTACGGACGGTACCGGACGTACGTACGCGTACGTACGTCG
>NZ_HG326653.1:0-77025 GCF_000308295.2 Afipia birgiae 34632 | reverse complement strand
GTTCTGTATCTTCGAATGCGCGAAAGAATACCCCCACCCCCAACCCCTCCCCGCAAGGGGGAGGGGAGTTAGGCACCGGCCTCATGCTGGCCCTGGCGTTTCCGGATCGCGTGGCGCGCAATCGTGGCAATGGATCGTTCGTACTGGCGAACGGGCGCGGCGCGAGCGTCGAGCAGACCTCCGCGCTGGCGAAGTCACCGTATATCGCGGTCGCCGAACTGACCGGGACGGCGGCGAACGGACGCATCCTGCTGGCGGCGCCGATCACGCAGACCGAGATCGAGGCGCAGTTCGCCGATCACATCCAGACCGATGACGAGATCACGTTCGACCGATCCGCCATGGCGCTGCGCGCACGGCGCAGGAAGAAGCTTCACGCGATCACACTGTCGGAGCAAACTTTACAGGTCTCGCCCTCGGCGGACACCGCACGTGTGCTGGCGGATGGCTTTGCCGCTGCGGGGCTGGACCGGTTGCCGTGGTCGAAGCCGCTGAAGCAATGGCGCGACCGCGTGATGTTCCTGCGCGCGGCATCGCCTGAAGGCTGGCCTGATCTTTCCCACACCGCACTGGCGGATACGCGTGGGGTTTGGCTCGTGCCCGCACTGTTCGACAAAACGTCGCTTGCAAATTTTTCCGCGGGCGATCTGTCCGACGCGCTGATGAATCTGCTGCCGTGGGACATGCGCGCGCGGCTCGATCGCGAAGCGCCGACGCATTTCGAGGCGCCGACGGGGACGTCGCTCCCGATCGACTATGAAGCCGAGCAGGGACCGACCATTGCTGTCAGATTGCAGGAACTGTTCGGGCTCAACGTGCATCCGTCGATCGCGAAGGGGAAGATTCCGCTGGTGCTCGAGTTGCTGTCGCCCGCGCATCGTCCGGTGCAGGTGACGCGCGATCTGCCGGGTTTCTGGCGCGGGTCCTATGCCGCGGTGCGCTCCGATCTGCGCGGGCGTTACCCGCGTCACCCGTGGCCGGAGGACCCCGCGTCCGCGCAGCCGACGCGGCGGGTCAAGCCGCGCGGAACGTAAAGTGGCCTTGGGCGGGATTCCAGAGACGCATTTTAACGCTTCCCTCACCCTTATTTAGGAAAAAGCCGCCTTTGCTGATGTCGGACCGTCAACTTTCGGCCCGCCGTGATGGGGTTCCCGTAAGCTTTTGCGCGGGACCGGTGAGTACAGGTGTATGCGTTATGCGTAGCATCATGATTCTGGCGGCCATTTTGATCGTGTTTGGCACGTCCATGGCGAAAGTCGCGGACCAGATGACGTCAGAGAAGGCGCAGGCCCACTCCGTCGACAAGGCGAAGGCCATGAATGCCTTCGCGTCGGTGCAGCCGAAAACCACCGGAAATGCCGGTCTTCGCAGCGTTACGGTTTCGCGCGACAGCCGCGGCCATTTCCAGACCGAGGGCCGCGTCGATGGCCGCCGGCTTGGTTTCATGGTCGATACCGGTGCATCAGTCATCGCGCTGAACGAAACGTCGGCGGCGCTGATCGGCGTCCGGCCACGGCCCAGCGAGTACACCGCGAATGTGTCCACGGCCAACGGATCGATCAAGGCGGCGCGCACGCGGCTTGCGATGGTCGATATCGGCGGGCTTGTGGTGCGCGACGTCGATGCCCTGGTGCTGCCCGACGAAGCACTGTCGGAAAACCTGCTCGGCCTGTCGTATCTGTCAAAGCTCAGGCGCTACGAGTTTGCCGGCGGCAAGCTGGTGATGGAGCAGTAATTCGCATTTCTGCGATTGAATCGCCGTCATTGCGAGGAGCGCTTGCGACGAAGCAATCCAGTTTCCATGCTCGCAGCTCTGGATTGCTTCGCTTGCGCTCGCAATGACAACTACATCCGCCGGAACACCACGCTCAGATTGTTCGCCGGCATTTCGGTGATCGCCGGTGCTGAGAATCCCTCGGTACGCGCCAATTCCGCGACAGCTTCCAGATCGCGCAAGCCCCACTCTTCGTTCCGCGCTTTGAGACTTGCGTCGAACGCCTCGTTGCTTGGCGCGGTGACCACATCCGCTCGCCGGTAAGGCCCGTACAGATACAGCGGCGCGCCATCGCGCAGCAGTTTCGCGCAGCCGCGTATCAAGCCCTCGGTCGCCTGCCACGGGGAAATATGGATCATGTTGATGCAGAGGATGGCGTCGGCTGCCGTCACCGGCCAGTGGTTTGACAATGCATCCAGCATCACAGGCGGGCGTACGTTGGAAAGGCCGCTGTCCAGCGTCCATGCCTCGATGCTTTGCAGCGCTGCGTCTTCGGGGTCGGACGGCTGAAACGTCAAACCCGGAAAGGCCCGTGCAAAATGCACGACATGCTCACCGGAGCCGCTGGCGATCTCAAGCACGAGCCCGGATAAGGGCAGCACGCCGCGCAGCACCTCGAGAATGGCGTCGCGGTTGCGCAAGGTGGCGGGATATTCAAGGCGGCGGTCGATCATGCGCGTCCGATCTGAATGAAAGCTGTACGGGTTGGTGGTCCGATTCCAACATTCGGCTCCCGTTTCGGCAGGCGCTTTGCGAATGTTGGAATCAAAGGACCACCAGTAATATAAGTTTCTGGTGGAGTTTGGATTTGACATTCGCGAAGCAAGCTGCGGCGGGTGGGGTCGCGAATGTCAAATCCAACTCCACCAGGCGCTAATATGCCGTAATTCGTTCGTAAATGCTTGGCTCCCGCCTTTCCACGGTTCCAAGCATTCGCTAAAGCTGCTGGATATCGTCCGCCCGCATTGTCACGAGGCCATCTGAATGTTTCCGAAGCCGAAGCCCGAACTGATTCCGAACACCTATGCCTATGAATCCGAGCCGATGGTGAAGGCGACGGGTTTCCGCGAATACGACGCGCGCTGGCTGTTCGGAAAAGAAATCAACCTGATGGGGATTCAGGCGCTGGGCATGGGTCTCGGCACCCTGATCGCCGAGATGGGGCAGAAGCAGGAAATTGTCACCGCACACGATTTCCGCGGCTATTCCGCCTCGATCAAATACGCGCTGATCTCGGGCCTGCTGGCATCAGGTTGCAAGGTTCACGACATCGGCCTTGCGGTGACGCCGATGGCGTACTTCGCGCAATTCGAACTCGACGTGCCCTGCGTCGCGATGGTCACCGCCTCGCACAACGACAACGGCTGGACCGGCGTGAAAATGGGCGCGAACCGCCCGCTGACTTTCGGTCCGGACGAGATGACCCGGCTGAAGGAGATCGTCCTCAATGCCGATTTCAAGCTCAAGCCCGCGGGCTCGTATCACTTCGTCGAGAATTTTCCGGCGCGCTATATCGCCGATCTCACCAAGCGCCCCAAACTCAAGCGCAAGCTGAAGGTGGTGGTCGCCTGCGGCAACGGCACCGCAGGCGCGTTCGCGCCGAAGGTGATGGAAGCGATCGGCTGCGAGGTGATTCCGCTCGACGTGGAGCTTGATCATACTTTCCCGAAGTACAATCCGAATCCTGAAGATATGGAAATGCTGCACGCGATCCGCGATGCCGTGCTCGAACATAAGGCCGATGTCGGCCTCGGGTTCGACGGCGACGGCGACCGCTGCGGCGTGGTCGACAACACCGGCGAGGAAATCTTCGCCGACAAGGTCGGCGTGATGCTGGCGCGGGATATGTCCGCGATCCACAAGAACGCGCAGTTCGTGGTCGACGTGAAATCGACTGGCCTGTTCGTGACCGATCCGGTCCTGCAGAAGCAGGGCGCGCATACGACCTACTGGAAGACCGGCCATTCCTACATGAAGCGCCGCACCCACGAGTTGAAGGCGCTCGCCGGTTTCGAGAAGTCCGGGCACTTCTTCTTCAACGCGCCGGTCGGCCGCGGTTATGACGACGGTCTCGTTTCCGCGATTGCGGTGTGCGAGATGCTGGACCACGCGCCGGGCAAGACCATGGCGGACCTCAAGGACGCGCTGCCGAAGACCTGGTCGTCGCCCACCATGTCACCGCACTGCTCCGACGAGACCAAATATGGCATCGTCACGCAGGTGGTGAAGCACTTCGAGGATCTGGAGGCGAAGGGCGCCAAGGTCGCCGGTCAGCCGATCCGCGATCTGGTCACGGTCAACGGCGTGCGCGTCACCTGCGAGGATGGCAGCTGGGGTCTGGTGCGCGCTTCGAGCAACAAGCCGGAGCTTGTGGTTGTGGTCGAGAGCCCGGTCTCGGAGCAGCGCATGCGCGACATGTTCGAGGCGATGGATTCGGTGCTGCGCACCCATCCGGAAGTCGGCGAATACAATCAGAAGATCTGACGCGCAAAGCGCCGGTCGCGGTTGCTTCAGGGCTTTCTGCATTCCGAGTAGAAAATGCCGTTTGCGGCCCGAATCTGTTCGAGGCACTGGTTGGTACCGATGATCGGTCCAGCCACGCTGAAATCATAAGCGATGCCTTTGACGACAAGTGCGTAGCGCCCAGCTTCGAGAATGAAGTTTGGATCTTCGGGCCGGATTTCGTACATGTCCGGATTATCCCTGACGGGTGCAACCTTATAGGGGAACGCTACGTTGCGGATCACCCAGGCCTCTTCCGCGTTGCTGAGCTTCGGTTTCCCGTCTTCAAACGACATCGCTCGCACGATGCGTGCGACCACGCGAACTTCAGCGCTGTCCGGCGTGCTGCCCGCGGTCTCCCTGCGAAATACGATGAAGCTCGCGCGGCCGTTGGGAAGTATCGTGGACGGGGGCTTTCTGATTTCACCGGATATCGCAACCCTGCGGTCAGGAGCGCGTCCCGGCAATGCCTCAAGGCTGAACAATTTCTCCTCCGCCAAGGCATAAGTACCAAAGGATGCCGGCAGGAGCGGATTGATCGGTGTCGCTACAACGGCAGTCGGAGCTGCAGCCGGCTGCGCAGACTTGGCGATTGCATTTTTTGCGGGAGCCTGATCGGGAAGCTGACCGATCTGCCATTTAAGAGACGACAAATTCGCCAGATTGAACGTCGCATTTTTTGAGTAGAGGGCGGCGATCAGGACGGCAACCATCACGGTCAGCAAGATACCAGCCCGCAGCAGCATGCCCGTTGAGCGGGTTCTGCGTTCGATTATGCCGGGCGTGGATTCCGGTTCGTTCGACGATCCAAGAAGCGGGGTCGATGCTCGGGTCATGCCATGTTCTGCGCCGGCGTCCGCCAGTGAGAACAGTGCGGGAGATGGCAGTTGCCCGGCACCAATTGGGGCCTGTAGTTTCTGCGCGAGGATTGAATCCTTCCGTGCTGAAAACTCTTCGACACCCTGGATTGCTGTTTCGAGTGCGTGTCTCATTTGCCTGCGCTCACCGGGACTGGCGGCGGAGACCAGTTGTCCGGCGAGCTTGGCGCGTGCGAGTTCGTAGATAACGGCGCGCAACTGGACCGGATCGTCTTTGACCGAGTTCACCATGCGCGAGAGGACCAGCGCAAAATCCACCGCCATGGCGATCGGATCGTCGGCCGTCTCGGCGTCAGACCTTTTTGATATATCGTCCATCAGGTCGACCGGTCATTTGCGCGGCGCCCGTGATGGGCCACGATTTAATTCACGGCGAAGGAGAACGGCGCCCGCTTTGGCGCTTCCGGTCGCCTTGGGCAATACCGAATGCTATCCATCGCTTTGAGATACATCAAGTAATTGGTAGCCAATGGCTGGCGTAAGTTCATGAATCTGCAGCCGAAGGCAGGCAAGGTTAAGAAGCCGCGGCTTCCTTTCGCCAACAGAGTGCTGCGCCGCAGGGCGCGCAGGCACAGGTGCTCTAAGTAACAGGCCGGGTAAGCGGCCTGTTACAGATTGGTTTTTGCTAGGGTGTTTACGCCGCGCTGATTGCCGGCACCGGCAGCGCCGTCACCGACTTGATCTTTTCCATCGCAAAGCGTGAAGTGACGTTCTTCAGCGCGACCGCACTGATGAGTTTCTTGTAGAAGATGTCGTAGCTCTGCATGTCGGCGACGACCACGCGCAGCATGTAATCGACATCGCCCGCCATGCGATAGAACTCCATCACCTCGGGCATGGCGCTGACAGCGTCGGCGAATTTCTTCAGCCAGGCGTCGGAGTGATCGCCGCTTTCCACCGACACGAACACCGAGATCCCGAGGCCGATCTTGTTCTGATCGACCAGTGCCACGCGGCGCAGGATGATGCCCTCGGCTTCCATGCGCTGGATGCGCTTCCAGCACGGCGTCGAGGAGAGCCCGACCCGGTCGCCGATTTCGGCCACCGACAGCGAGGCGTCGTCCTGGAGCACAGTCAGAATTTTGCGATCGATCGCGTCAAGGCGGCGCGGAGCGTCAACAATTGCTACAGCAGCGTCAGACATTAGAAGAACTTTCTTCCACATATGAGGTCTACACACCTCATATATAGAAAATCTTTCTATGACAAGCTCGGATTTGCGGCTTTAGAGAGCCTCTATGCGGGGAGGGTGACCGTGCTGGCGGCCAAAAGGGCATCGACTTCAACGCGTTGTGGAGAGCCAAAGGCGCCGCCGAAGCGGGTGCATTTGAGGGCGGCTGTCGCCGAGGCGAATCGCATGGCTTGTTCCAGCGGCTGGCCTTCGGCGATCGCGAGGGCGAACGCGCCGTGGAATGCGTCGCCCGCGCCCAGCGTATCGACGGTGTGAACCGGAAACGCCGGCATCTGTCGGGGTTGGCCTTGCTGGTCGAGCCATATCACGCCCTTGGCGCCCGAGGTGACGCCGAGCAATGCCGGGGTCACCTGTGCGATCTTGCGCAGGGCGGTCACGTCGTCGCTTTCGCCGGCGGTAGCGTGCAACGCGTCCGCTGAAAAGACGATGTGCGAGGCGACCTGCAACAGCCCTTCGCGCATCGACATCATCCGGTCGCCGTCGATGACGACGGGAATGCCGCGGCGTTTCGCTTCTGCGCACACATCGGTCCCGAACTCCGCACAGCGGCTTTCGATCAGAATGGCGTGGCAGTCGGCGAGGAGAGTGTCCGAGGGTGGCAGCGCCACGGTCCACAGTTTCGGATCGCGGAAAGTGGCGATGGTGCGCTCGCCGCTCGGATCGATCAGGACGCTGGAGATCGGCGTCACCACATCATCGACGACCACAAGGCCGCTGGTGTCGATGCCTTCACTCCTGAATTGATCCTCGATGATGGCATTGCTCGCGGCCAACGCACCGCCGATCGGTCCTGTGAGCAGAACACGGCCGCCGAGACGCGAGATCGAAATCGCGGCGTTGGGTGAATTACCGCCCGCGACCTCAACGAACTCGCTGGCATATTCCTTCTGGCCGCGTGCGGGAACTTCCGGCACGCGAAAAATCAGATCGCGCACCGGCATGCCGATGCAGATGATGCGTGGTGATGTGTTGCGTGCTTGATTGTGGATATTCACTGACACTGCGCCTCGTCCGACATGGCCTGTAATCAAGACAATCGATGACACGCGATGCGGTTCCCGTTCAAGGGAACCGTCAGGACTCACGCTGTTTGTGCGATCCAGTTCGCCAGAAGGTGATGTGCGATTGCGACCGGATGAGGGCCTGTCATTCCCTCGGGATGGTTCCTTGCAAGCATCGCCACGGCTTCGTCACGGCTGAACCAGCGTGCATCTTCAAGCTCGGTCTTGTCGACAACGATGTCGGTCGTTGTGGCGCGCGCGGTGCAGCCGATCATCAGCGATGAGGGATAAGGCCATGGCTGCGTCATGTAATAGTGCACATCGGTGCAATGGATGCCGGCCTCTTCGAGGATTTCGCGCTGGACGGCCTGCTCGATGGTTTCCGCCGCTTCGACGAATCCGGCAAGGCATGACCACATGGTCGGTGGAAATTGCGACTGGCGTCCCATCAGGCACTTGTCGCCCGCCGTTACCAGCATGATCACGACGGGATCGGTGCGCGGAAAATGCTCGGTCTTGCAGGTGGGACACACGCGCTTCCAGCCGCCGTCCGCCATGGCCGAGCGCGCGCCGCAATTGGCGCAGAAGCCGTGGCGCTGATGCCAGCTCACCAGCGATTTTGCCATCGCGATGGTGGAGAGTTCGCGCGCCGGAATTGCGCCGCTCGCCGCGACTGCACGCAGATTTTCCACGCCAACGTCCTCACGGCCCATCAGGTCCTCGGCGGCGGCGGCGCTGATGCCCATGCCGAAAATCGCGGCGCCCTCGTGCAGGCCGAGAAAGATGGTGCCGGGATTGGCGCCGAACTTGTGTGCCTCTTCCAAAGTCAGCAGGGCGCGGGGACCATCGGCGCCCTGTGTCACCACCAGCGAATCGCGATGGACCACATAGGCCCGCGCGTTGCGGTGGGTTTCCAGCGCGAACAGTCTTTCGGCGTCGGTGCGGACATGCGCCGCGCGGTCGATCGGATGAGATACGAAGCCCGGCTGTCCGAGCGGAAAGGGATCATTTTTTGTTGTCATTGATTTCAGCTCAGCCAGATCTTGCGGCGAAGCGCCGCGATGAATGTCTCAACTTCCTGCGGATCGTGGGCCAGTGGTGGCGCCACGCCCCAGACCGGCCGCGGCCAGGCGGCGTCCGAGGTCCGGCGTGCAATGATATGAACGTGCAACTGCGGAACGACATTGCCCAGCGCCGCGATGTTCATCTTGTCGGGCTTGGTAACCTCTTTCAGCACGCGCGCGACGCGGTTGATCTCGGTCATCAGTTGGGCCTGTTCCACCTCATCCAGGTCGATGATCTCGATGGCGTTGGCGCGGCGCGGCACCAGCAGCAGCCATGGATAGTTCGCATCCTTGATGACGAGCACCCGCGACAGCGGCAGGTCGCCGATGTTGATGGTGTCTTTTTCGAGGGTTGAATGAAGCGACCAGGCAGAGGCGGACATGTGATTTCCCTAGTGATCCGGTTCTGACATTCGTATCGAATCCTTCGCGGGCCCTTGTACGAATGTCAGAACCAAAGGATCACTGGAATCATAACTTGCTAGTGTTCTTCGTATTCGACGTTCGCTCGGGAGGTGCCGGACAATAAAGCGAACGTCGGATACGGGACACTAGCGGTTCCGGCAATTTTGCAGAGAGCGGGGCCGTGAACAACACCTGTCATGCCCGGTTATGCGCGGGGCATCCATGCCCTTGCGGAATCGGGGCGGATGGATGCCTGCTGAGAACGATCCGTCCTGAAAACGGCCGATTTCGCAAGCCGAAACAACGTGGTGCGAAGTGCCGCCGCGCGCTTGCTTTCCGGCGCTTTTGGCCCCAAATAGGGACCGGGAGATTGGCGGTGGACGAGCCACTCGCCAACCGGGTCAGGTCCGGAAGGAAGCAGCCCTAACGAGGTCCGGATCGGGTCGCTCGTCAGTCTCCTACCTCTCTTTTTTCGTGCGTCCGCAGCGGCGCAACGCGCGCCCGGCGTGCTCAATCGCGGATCGATTGATGACCGATGCTGACATTGCCGGCGCGACTGCGGACGATCAGCCGGGTTTCGAACTCGGCGGAGCGCCAGCCTCCTCGACGGCTTCGGGGTCCGGCTATCGCGTCCTCGCGCGCAAATACCGTCCCGGCACATTCGAGGATCTGATCGGCCAGGAAGCCATGGTCCGCACCATCTCGAATTCGTTCGAGGCGGGACGCGTTCCGCAGGCCTGGATTCTCACCGGCGTGCGCGGCGTCGGCAAGACCACGACCGCGCGCATTCTCGCCCGCGCGCTGAATTACGAATTGCCGGATGGCTCGGTCAAAGGGCCGACCATCCACATGCCGAAGATGGGCGTGCATTGCCAGGCGATCATGGAAAGCCGGCACATCGACATTCTCGAAATGGACGCAGCGTCGCATACCGGCATCGACGACGTGCGGCAGATCACCGACGGCGTGCGCTATGCGCCCTCCAGCGCGCGCTACAAGGTCTACATCATCGACGAAGTCCACATGCTCTCGGAGAAGGCGTTCAACGCCTTCCTGAAGACTCTGGAAGAACCGCCCGAGCACGCCAAATTCGTGTTCGCCACCACCGAAATCCGCAAGGTGCCGGTCACGGTGCTGTCGCGCTGCCAGCGCTTCGATCTCAGACGCGTCGAATCCGATGTGCTGATGGCGCATCTGGCGAGCATCGCGGACAAGGAAGGCGTCAAGACCGAACCGGAGGCACTGGGATTGATCGCGCGGGCCGCGGAAGGCTCGGTGCGCGATTCGCTGTCGCTGTTCGATCAGGCGATCGCGCATGCGGCGGGCATGGTACGAGCCGAGGACGTGCGGCAGATGCTGGGCCTCGCGGATCGCACCCGCGTGATCGATCTGTTTCAGTCGCTGGCGAGCGGAGACATCGCCGCCGCGTTCAAGGAATTCCGTGATCAGTACGATACTGGCGCCGATCCGGTGGTGGTTCTCAGCGATCTCGCCGAGTTCGTGAACTTCGTCACGCGCGTGAAGGTCGTGCCGTCGACGGCGGACAATCTGGCGCTGGGCGAAACGGAACGCACACGCGGCCGTGATTTCGCGGCCAAGCTTTCGATGCGCGTGCTGTCGCGGATGTGGCAGATGCTGCTCAAGGGCATCGCCGAGGTGCAGGCGGCGACCCGGCCGCAGGCCGCTGCCGAAATGGTGCTGGTGCGCATCGCCTATGTGTCCGATCTGCCGACGCCGGACGAAGCGATCAAGATGATCGATGCCAGCGGTGGCGCGCCGCCCGCGCTCGGCGGTAATGGTGTCGGCAATGCCGCGCCACGAGGCCCGTCCGCGACGCTGTCGTCAGGTGGCGATGACGGTTCGCAGTTGCGCGCGGTGGCGTCCAGTCCGCGACCCGCGCTCGATATTTCGCCGCGTCCACAGATGAGCGCACCTGCGCCCGCGCCCGTTACGGTGGAAGCTGCGCCGGTGCTGCGGCTGACGACGTTCGCTGAGATCGTGGCGATCGCAGGCGAAAAACGTGATCTGCAGATCAAGTCCGCCCTGGAAGCCGATATGCGGCTGGTGCGCATCGAAGACGGCAGGCTCGAAGTCTCTTTGGAACGCAGCGCCGCGCGCTCCGTTGTTAATGAACTGTCGCGCAAGCTCGAACAGTGGACCGGACGGCGCTGGACCGTAATCGTGTCCAATGAACCCGGCCAGCCGACGTTGCGCGCGCAAGCACAGGCGGCGAAGGAGAAGCTCACCGACGGCGTTCATGCCGACCCGCGCGTGCAGGCGGTCATGGCGAAATTTCCGGGCACGCAGGTGATCGACGTACGGCGCATTGCGCCGGATGCCGGTACGGGCGCGGATGATTCCGGACCCGTCGCTGCGGCCGAAGAAGACGACGATCTCTAACTCAATTCGATAAAGGACCGTTCATGGCTGATTTTCTCGGCATGATGAAACAGGCGGCGCAGCTCCAGTCCAAGATGAAGGCGCTGCAGGACGAACTTGAAACCGTCGAGGTTGAAGGCACCTCCGGCGGCGGGCTCGTCAGCGTGCGTATGACAGCGAAGGGCGAAGTGAAGGCCGTGAAGATCGATCCGTCGCTGGTTAAAGCGGAGGAGCGTGAAATTCTCGAGGACCTGCTGGTGACGGCGCATAACGATGCGCGCCGCAAGGCCGAAGCCGCCATGCAGGAAAAGATGCAGACGCTGACCGGCGGCCTCGGCCTGCCGCCGGGACTGGGCCTCGGCTAGAGACGTGATGCGTCTTCTCAATGTGAAAATGCTCTGATGGTATCATCCGTCGCCGGTCCCGAAATCGAACGCCTGATCCAGCTGCTGGCGCGGCTGCCGGGACTTGGCCCGCGCTCGGCGCGGCGCGCGGCACTGCATCTGATCAAGAAACGCGAAGCGCTGATGACCCCGCTCTCGTCGGCTCTGCAAGTCGCGATTGAGAAGATTCAGGTCTGCAACACCTGCGGCAATATCGATACGCAGAATCCCTGCACGGTCTGCACCGACACCCGGCGCGATCCCTCGATCATCGTGGTGGTGGCGGATGTCGCTGATCTTTGGGCGCTCGAACGCGCTCATGCCACAAATGGTTTTTATCACGTGCTCGGCGCAACGCTGTCGCCGCTCGATGGCGTCGGTCCGCAGGATCTGACCATCGACGCGCTGGTCCAGCGCGCGCTCGACCCCCGGGTCACCGAAATCATCCTCGCGCTCAACGCAACAGTCGATGGCCAGACCACCGCGCACTACATCACCGACCTGTTGCAGGATGCCAACGTCAAGGTCACACGGCTGGCGCACGGCGTGCCGGTCGGTGGCGAGCTTGACTATCTCGACGAAGGGACCCTGTCGGCTGCCATGCGGCAGCGGACGCTGTTCTGATCCACTCTGAAACTGAATTCACAAAATGGAAGCCGCATGATTCTCCGCCTGTTCGCGAATGTGTCCGCAATGCTTGTCGCGGGTTGCCTTGCTGTCCTGATGTCCTCAAGTGCGTTCGCGCAGCAGAAGGCCAAGCCGATCAACACCGGCGAAGTGTTGTCGGGCGAACTGACCGCGATGCGCTCCGGGCCGAAGAAGAAGCGCGTCATTACGTATCAGTTGAAAAGCGAGCCACGGCGGCTGCCGGGGCCGACCGGCCAGTGCAACCTGGAAACCGGTCCCGAGACGTTTCAGATCGTGACCAACAGCGACGCCGAGGCGGCGGCGCTAAAACCGTATATCGGCAAGAGCATTGCGCTGAAGGCCAACGAGATGGCCTGTGCGCAGGCCGCCGGGCAGTTGAGCGACGCCATCGTCACCAAGTGGAGCGTTGTGACCAAGCACTAGACGGCGGTGGGATCGGCGTTGCGCCGTCCCAATGTCTCGAAATGTCCGCGCCGTTGCAGCCACGCCAGCAGGATCAGGCTCGGCACCGCAACCAGCACGCTGAGCACAAAGAACGCCGGCCAGCCGGTGGCCTGCGCCACATAGCCGGCGCCTGCCGAGAGATAGGTCCGGCCGATCGCCGCGAACGCGGTGAGCAGCGCATACTGGGTCGCGGTGTGCAGCGGGCTCTGGCACAGCGACGACAGATAAGCGACGAAAATCACCGTACCGATCGCACCGGTGAAATTCTCCACCGTGATCGCCAGCGCCAGCGCCCACTGGTTCAGCCCGACAAAAGCCAGCCATGCAAAGGCAAGGTTCGAGACCGCCTGAAGCACGCCTCCGGTCCAGAGACATGCTTCCAGCGACCACGCGCGCGCGAGAAAGCCTCCGGCGAATCCGCCGATCAGTGTCGCGGCGAGCCCGACGCCTTTGACGATGGCGGCGTAATCGTTGCGGGTGAAGCCGAGATCGATCACGAACGGCGCCGTCATGGTGCCGGAAAATGAATCCGTGAACTTGTAGAGAATGACAAACGCGAGAACCGCCCAGACGTCTTTCCGGGTCAGGAATTCGGTGAAGGCGCCGACGGCCGCAGCGATAACGCGGGTGATCGCGCTCTCGCCGCTGGTGGCTTCCTCGGCGCGGCGCGACTGTTCGGGTTCGGTGGCGACGAGGGCTGCGATCATTCCGATCAGCACCATCGCGGCCATTGCGATGTAGCCCCACATCCAGGCGATGGATTTGGTCAGGCCGGTGGCCTCAAATCCGCTGACCAGAAACAGCGCGCCGGCGGTCGAGATCAGCATCCCGACGCGATAGGCCGCGACATAGGACGCCATGCCGGCAGCCTGCTCTCTCTCGGGCAGGCTCTCGACACGGAAAGCATCGACCACAATGTCTTGCGTCGCCGAGGCGGCGGCGACCAGCAATGCGCCGAGGGCGACATAGAACGGCGAGCGCGCCGGGTCGGTCAGCGCCAGCAGCAGGATCGCTCCGATCAGCAACAGTTGCGCGAACACCAGCCAGCCGCGTCGCCGTCCAAGGAGGCGCGTCAGCAGCGGCACATGCAGCGCGTCCACCAGCGGCGCCCAGAGAAATTTCAGTGTGTAGGGCGTGCCGACCAGGGCGAACAGGCCGATGGTGCCGAGATCGACACCGGATTCGCGCATCCATACCAGCAGCGTCGAGCCGGACAGCGCCAGCGGCAGCCCCGACGAGAAGCCGAGAAACAGCACGATGAGCACGCGCTTTTGCAGATAAACGGCCAGCGCCTCACGCCACGAGGCGCGGGGAGCAGGGGTCATTTGGGCGGCTTCAGGTGCTGTCATGCAGGGGTGTTAGCAGATTCGGGCCGCTTCTCCCTCTCCCCGTTCTTACGGGGAGAGGGTCGGGGTGAGGGGCGAGATCACGAAGAAGCCCCTCACCCGACGCTTTCGCTGCGCTCAGGCGTCGACCTCTTCCCGCACGCGGGGAGAGGTGAGGAAAGCGCGTGATGTATCCCGCCTTCAAGGGGACGACATCGCATATGTGGTGGGTGTCGCGGGCGATCGCAGACGAAATTATTCCCCCGCCTGCAGCTTGCGGAGCGGATGGGCCGGGAACAGATCGGTGCCGCCGGACGCAACGACACGCGGCGCGTCAGTCGGCTCGCTGCCCTTGCTGAAATCCAGTTCCTTGATGCGGCCGGCGCGCTTTTCGATCTTGTCCGCGGAAATCAGGATCTGCCGCACGTCCTCGTTCACATTGCCGAAATCTTTCTGCAGCTTGAGCACACGCTCACGCAGCCGTCCGAGATCGTCCGACATGTGCATGACTTCGGTGCGGATCAGGTCGGCGGCGTCGCGCATCCGCGCGTCCTTCAGGATCTGCTGCATCACCTGGATCGCCAGCATCAGCAGCGACGGCGACACCAGCACGATCCGTGCGCGATAGGCCTTCTGGATCACGTCGTCGAAGCCGTCGTGAATTTCCGCATAAACCGACTCCGACGGCACGAACATCAGGGCGGTGTCCTGCGTTTCGCCCGGAATGAGATATTTGTCGGCGATGTCGGTGACGTGCTTCATCACGTCCTGCCGCAGCCGCTGCGTGGCGTATTTCTTCTCGTCGTCGCTGCGCGCATCGCGCAGGGCGGTCACGGCTTCAAGCGGAAATTTCGCATCGACGCACAGCGGCCGCTGGTCGGGCAGGAATATCACGCAATCCGGCCGCTTGTTGTTGGACAGCGTGTGCTGGAATGCGAAGGAGCCCTTCGGCATGCCGTCCTGCACGATGGCTTCCATACGCGCCTGCCCGAATGCGCCGCGCGACTGCTTGTTGGCGAGCACGTCGCGCAGGGTCGTGACCTGCGAGGTGAGGTCGGTAAGATTCTTGTGGGCGTTGTCGATGATGCCGAGGCGTTCGTGCAGGACGCGGAGACTGTCCATCGTGCTGCGCGTGGTCTGTTCCATGGACTGGCCGACCTTGTGGGTCACCGAATCCAGCCGTTCGTTGACGGCGCGCGACATTTCCGCCTGACGTCCCACCAGCGCCTGACCCATTTCCGCGACACGGCCGGTGGATTCGTTCTGCATGCGCAGGACTTCGGCGAGCCTTTCCTCCAGTTCGTCGGCGCGTACCGCCTGCGCCATGGCGGCCTCCGCACCCTTGCGGCCAGAGCGGGCGATGACGATGGCGATAGCCAGCAGCAACAGCAGCGCCAGCGCGCCGAATGCGATCAGGGCGGCGCCCACGCGAACCGGCACATCGCCGGCCATGAAAAGGATCTCGTTCATGCCGCCTTTGTAGCGCGATTCGTGGCGAAATGCGAACGAATAGGGAACGTATTATGGTTAACAACTCCTTGATTTTCATGGTTAATCGTCGATTAACGGCATTCGCTTCGGGTCAAGCGTCTGACGCCACAACGGGTTTGACCGCGGCGAGCGCTCCCATTACATCGCGCCCATGGCCAATCGCGACATCATCATCCTTCCCGACAAGCAACTGCGGCTGATCTCAAAGCCCGTTGAAAAGATCACGCCGGAGATCCGGGCGCTCGCCGACGACATGTTCGAAACCATGTATGATGCGCCGGGCATCGGCCTGGCCGCGATCCAGGTCGCGGTGCCGCTGCGGCTGATCACCATGGACCTTTCCAAGAAGGAGGGGGAAAAGGAACCGCGCGTCTTCATCAATCCCGAAATCTTGTCGTCGTCCGAAGAGCTCTCGGTCTACGAAGAGGGCTGTCTCTCGATCCCGGAATACTACGAAGAGGTCGAGCGGCCGGCGCGGGTGCGCGTGCGCTTCATGGACATCGACGGCAAGATCCACGAAGAGGACGCCGAGGGGCTTTATGCTACCTGCATCCAGCACGAGATCGATCATCTCAACGGCGTGCTGTTCGTGGATTATCTCTCCAAGCTCAAGCGCGACCGTGTGATGAAGAAGTTCACCAAGGCCGCCAAGCTCGCGGCGAAATAGGCCGGAGCTTTTGATGCCGCTTCGTCTGATCTTCATGGGTACGCCGGACTTCGCGGTGCCGACGCTGCTGACGCTCGCGGACCACGGTCACGAGATCGCGGCGGTGTATACGCGTGCGCCGAAGCCGGCGGGGCGCGGCATGAAGCTGCAGGCGACACCGGTGGAGCAGGCCGCGCGCCAACTGGGCATTCCGGTGCTGACGCCGAAGACTCTGAGGACGCCCGAAGCCGAAGCGGAGTTTCGTTCTCACAATGCCGATGCGGCCGTTGTTGTGGCCTATGGCATGATCCTGCCGCAGAACATTCTCGAAGCCGTGCCACTCGGCTGTTTCAATCTGCATGCGTCGTTGTTGCCGCGCTGGCGCGGCGCCGCGCCGATCAACCGCGCCATCATGGCAGGCGATGACGAGTCCGGCGTCATGGTGATGAAGATGGATGTCGGACTCGATACCGGCGACGTCGCGATGGCGGAGCGCCTGCCGATCACCGACACGATGACGGCAAGCGATCTGCACGACGCGCTGGCGCCGCTGGGCGCAGACCTGATGGTGCGCGCAATGGGCGGGCTGTCGCGCGGCGGCCTGCAACTGACCAAGCAAAGTGAGCAGGGCGTCACTTACGCCGCAAAGATCGACAAGGCCGAGGCGCGGATCGACTGGGCCAAATCCGCGCGCGAGGTGCTGCGGCATATCCACGGCCTGTCGCCGTTTCCCGGTGCATGGTTCGAGATCGTCATCGACGGCGAGCCGGTGCGCATCAAGGTGCTGCGCTGTGAGTTGGCCAAGGGCTCGGGCGCGCCGGGCGATCTGCTGGACGACAAGCTCACCATTGCCTGCGGAGATGGTGCAATCCGGATTCTGGAATTGCAGCGCGCCGGAAAGCCGCTGATGAAGGCTGATGCCTTCCTGAACGGTACGCCGCTCAAGCCGCCGCTGCGTGTGAGCTGATGCCCCGCTACAAGCTCATCATCGAGTATGACGGCACGCCCTACTGCGGCTGGCAGTATCAGGACAATGGGCCATCGGTGCAGGGCGCACTGGAGGCTGCTGTTAAAGCGATGACCGGCGATGACGTGCGGGTCAACGGCGCGGGCCGCACGGACGCTGGCGTCCATGCGCTCGGACAGGTCGCGCATATCGATCTTGTGAAAGACTACAAGGCGGATCGCGTACGCGATGCGCTCAATGCGCATCTGCGGCCAAATCCGATCGGCGTACTGTCGGCGGAGATCGTGCCGGAGACGTTCGATGCGCGGTTCTCCGCGACCAAGCGTCACTATATCTACCGCATCGTCAACCACCGGGCCAATCTCGCGCTCAAGGTCGGGCATGCGTGGCGCGTGGCGCGGCCGCTGAATGTCGATGCCATGCAGGAAGCGGCCCAGGTGCTGGTCGGCAAACACGACTTCACGACGTTCCGCGATACCGAATGTCAGGCGAAGTCACCGGAGAAGACGCTCGATGCGCTCGACGTGACGCGCGACGGCAATGATGTGAACATCATCACGTCGGCGCGGTCATTCCTGCACAGCCAGGTGCGTTCGATGGTCGGTTCGCTGGTGTGGGTCGGTCACGGGCGCTGGACCGCCGAGGACATGCGGCGCGCGCTTGAGGCCCGCGATCGGGCTGCGTGTGGCCCCGTCGCGCCGCCGGACGGACTTTACCTGGTGCGCGTCGAATACTGAGCGCTTAAGCCGCCGCGGTGGCTTCGATTTCCAGCAGCCACTTGCTGTCGAAAATGCCGGCAATGATCACCGTCATGGCTGGGGCGAGGGTGCCGAGAACGCTCTGGCGAACGGTGCGATTCTCAAGAGCGTATTTGCGGTCCGACAGAAACACCGTGACCTTGATGACATCGGCGAGGGTCATGTCGACCGCCTTGAGCTGGCTTTCGATATTGGCCCAGATCAGCCGGCACTGCGCCTCGAATGTGTCCGGCACGGTGCCGTCCACGGTCTGCGGAATCTGTCCGCTGACGAAGGCGAGACGCTGGGCGCCGCTGATCTCGCAGACCTGCGCGTAGCCGAAAGGTTGCGGAGCGTTGGCGGCGTTGACGTTGCGGCGCTGCATGGGCATTCCCCGTTAGGATAATGTCTTCATCACATCCCAGAACAAATCCTCGCCGTTGGCGACGTTTTCGTTCCAGTGGTCGGCGGCGTTTTCATCGGCGGCATCAGTGATGAACTTGAACGCCCGCCACGGCACGCCGTGGCGCTGGCAGACATGCGCGATGGCGAACAGCTCCATGTCGACGATGTCGATGTTGTTCTCGACCAGCCAGGGATCGATTGATGTAACGAAACTGTCGCCGGTGCCGCAGACGACGGTGCCATGACCGGACGACAGCCGGTCGATCTCCGGTGAAAACGGAGTACGTCCGCGCGGCGCCAGCGGCATCGCCGCCATGTCACGCTGAACAGTATGTGCGACCTCTACAAGACCATTATGGATATGGGCGATCTTGCCGGCGGTGCCGTAGTTGACGATGAGTTTCGGTTGCAGCGCCATCACCGCCAGCGTCGCGATGCTCGCTGCATTGACCTTGCCGACTCCGGTGTAGATCACCTCGGCGCCTTCCGGCGCGCGCGCCTTGTTCAGCTCAGTATCGATGGCGGTGAGGATGACAACGTGGCCGCTCATGTTTCAGCACTCATGCGAAATAACGATCCAGCACGCCGCGATAGATTTTCGTGAGCTTGTCGAGATCGGTGACCGGCGTACGTTCATCGATCTGGTGCATGGTCTGGCCGACAAGGCCGAATTCCAGCACCGGGCAGTAGTGCGTGATGAAACGCGCGTCCGAGGTGCCGCCGCCGGTGTTCAGCTCGGGCCTGCGGCCGGTCACGTCTTCGATGGCCGCAGACACAAGATCGGTGAACGGGCCGGGCTTGGTCCGGAACACGTCGGCGTTCGACGGCTCCCATGCGACATGCGCCTTGATGCGGTTGCCGCTCGCCTTGGCCACACGTTCCTCGATCAGCGCACGCAGGGACTCGCGGGTATGACAGTCGTTGTAACGGATGTTGAAACGCGCCCGTGCCTGCGCCGGGATGACGTTCCAGGCCGGATTGCCGACATCCACCGAGGTGAACTCGAGATTTGACGGCTGAAAGTGTTCGGTGCCCTTGTCCAGCGGATCGCCGCTGAGCGCAGCAATGATCGCCGCGATGTCCGGCACCGGATTGGACGCGCGATGCGGATAGGCGACATGGCCCTGCACGCCATCGACAATGATGGTGCCGGACTGCGAGCCGCGCCGTCCGGCCTTGATGGTGTCGCCGATCTCGTTGACGTTGCTGGGCTCACCGAGCAGGCAATGATCGAACTTTTCGCCGCGCTCCGCCGCCCATTTCAGCAGCTTGACGGTGCCATTGACGGCGATGTCTTCCTCGTCGCCGGTGATCACGAACGAGATTGACCCATTCGGCTTGCCGCCGTTCGCGGCGAGATATTCAAGCGTGGCGGCGACGGAGCAGGCGATGCCGCCCTTCATGTCCACAGCACCGCGGCCGTACAGCATGCCGTCCTTGACGTCGCCGGCGAAGGCGCCGTGCGTCCATCTTGTCTCGTCGCCTGCGGGCACCACGTCGGTGTGACCCGCGAAGGTGATGTGCGGCGAACCGGTGCCGATGCGCGCGTAGAGATTATCGATGTCGGCCGCGCCGGGCTCGGAGAAGGTGACGCGATTCACCTCGAATCCGGCGTCACCCAGCAGATTCTCCAGCACGCCGAGTGCGCCGGCATCCGCTGGCGTAACGGAGGGACAGCGCAGAAGATCGCGGGCGATGGAGAGGGCGTCGGTCGACATCAGGCCTTCTTTGTGTGCGAGCGAGACCGAAGCATCAGTCCCGCAGCAGTTCGTTGATGCTGGTCTTGGAGCGGGTCCGCTCGTCGACGCGCTTGACGATGACGGCGCAGGCGGTGTTCGGACCGGGTTGACCGTTCTTCAGCGGCTTGCCCGGCAGTGAGCCCGGCACCAGCACCGCATATTCCGGCACTTCGCCGATGAACGTCTCGCCAGTCTCTCGGTCGACGATCTTGGTCGATGCGCCGAGGAACACGCCCATCGCCAGCACCGCGCCCTTGCGCACGATAACGCCTTCGGCGACTTCCGAGCGCGCGCCGATGAAGCAGTCATCCTCGATGATGACCGGACCGGCCTGCAATGGTTCGAGCACGCCGCCGATGCCGACGCCGCCCGAGATATGGACGCGCTTGCCGATCTGGGCGCAGGAGCCGACCGTGGACCAGGTGTCGATCATGGTGGCTTCGTCGACATAGGCGCCGAGATTGACGAACGACGGCATCAGCACGACGTTCTTGGCGATATAGGCCGAGCGGCGCACGATAGCGCCGGGCACGGCGCGGAAGCCGGCGTCGCGGAAACGGTTCTCGCCCCAGTCTTCGAACTTCGACGGCACCTTGTCCCACCACTGCGCGCCGCCGGGACCGCCGGTGATCGGCGCCATGTCATTGAGCCGGAAGGACAGCAGCACAGCCTTCTTCAGCCACTGATTAACGTGCCATTTCCCGTCGGCCTGCCGCTCCGCCACCCGCGCCTCGCCCTTGTCGAGCAGGTTGAGCGCCAGCTCCACGGCGTCGCGCACCTCGCCTTTGGTGTTGGCGTTGACGGTGTCGCGGGCCTCGAAGGCGGCATTCAGCGTGGTTTCAAGCGCGGAGAGAGACATCGGTGTTCCTTGGGGAGTGCGGTCGGATTTGTTGATTGTCGGTATGTATGTTGACAATCTGCATACGTCTTTTGTCGGTTTTGCGGGTATCGAGTCAAGCTGAGCTGGCGCGCCTTACGCATAGGATATGTGCGGGAATTTACCCCCACCCCGGCGCCTTGCGCCGACCCTCCCCACAAGGGGGAGGGAGAAGGAAGATATGATGCTGCCCTTGGTTATCCCTCCCCTTGATGGGGAGGGTGGCCGGCCGAAGGCCGGTCGGGTGGGGTGATGTCTATCGAGCCCCTATCGCCGCCAAAAAACCCGTCAGATCGTCGGTGATGTGATCGACATAGGCGGCGTCACGGCCTTCCAGCTCCCAGTCCTCACGGACCACGTTCTTGGTGCCGTCGGGCACCACAAGGACCGTGGTCATGCCGAGATCGTGCGGCGTCACCAGATTGCGCGCCAAGTCCTCGAACATTGCTGCTTTCGCGGGGTCGACGCCGTGCAGCTTGAGAAACTTCATGTAGGTCTGCCGCGCCGGTTTCGGCTCCAGTTCCGCGGCGACGATGTCGAACACGTCCTCGAAATGGCTGCCGATACCGAGGCGCTCCAGAACTGCGCCGGCATGGGCGCGCGAGCCGTTGGTGAGAATCAGTTTTCGGCCGGGAAGTTTTTCGATCGCAGCGCCCATCGTGGGGTTGGGCTCGAGCGGCGAGTGATCGATTTCATGAACGTAGGCAAGAAAATCGTCTGCACGCAGGCCGTGCTCGGTCATCATGCCGCGCATGGTGGTGCCGTAGCGTCGGTAATAGTCCTTCTGAATCTTGAACGCTTCTTCCTTGGGGACATTCAGATACTGCGCGACGAAATCACGAATCCGCACATCGACCTGCTGCCACAGATTGACGTGATGCGGATAAAGCGTGTTGTCGAGATCGAACACCCAGGTCTCGACATGGGCGAAGGTGCGGTTTTGTTTCTGGGTCATGTTCTTTTGGGTCATGGCATTCCGAACCGGATGGTTTTTCCCGTGCCTGCGGTCATCTCAATGCGCTCATAACCATTCGCATTCAGCCCGCGCGGACCGCAATCGCCCTGTTCGGTGAATTCGAACTGCGCCTCGCGGGTGCAGAGCGTGGTCGTGCCGCCCCAGTTCAGCGGCCGGCTGTTGATCTTGATGGTGCGGCCGGTGCCGTCGACCGCTTCGGCGAAACTGAAAATCCGGCGCGGTTGTCCGCTCACGTCGGGATGTAAGCACTTGCCCGGCTCGATGCGATACCAGCCTCGGCTGGTGACGGCCTTGCCGTCGTCCGTCGCGATGGAGGCCATCACGCGATACTGCGTGTCGTTGCACCAGGTAAGGCCGGTCGCAGACGGGGCTTCCACTGCTGCGATCATGGTTTCGAAGAAATTGGGCGCCTGTGCGGCATTGGCGCCGAGACCTCGCGCCTTCAGGAACGCGGCCAGCGCGTTTTGCGTCTTCGGTCCATCGACGCCGTCGATCGGCGCCGCGTCATAGCCCGCGATCACCAGTAGCCGCTGGATCGCGGCGAGCCGCGCCTGCTCGTCGTCATACTCCGCGCCCTCGGCCAGATATGCCACCTGATGGCCGTCCTCGCCGGTGCTCGGTTTGATCTCGGTAAAGGCCACTGCGGTCTGGCCGCCGCGGCATTGCCGTCCGGCAATCACGAAATCCTTCGGCGCGATGCAGAGATTATCGGTGCCGTTCTGCGGCGCTGGCGATGCGCCGTAAACCGGCAGCGATCGCGCGTGGAGAAGAATGCGCTCCGCTGTGATGCTTCCCTGCGCCACCACGCGACAAGCTGCCGGATCGATCCGGAACCAGCCGCGTGTCGCGGTGGCGGATTTGTCATCGATGCCGATGGCGGCCTCGACCACGTAGCTCATACGGTTGCAGATTTTCAGGTCGGCGCGGGCTTCGCTTGCGAGTGCGACGCACGATGTCAGCAGCGCCGCTGCAAGCGAGGCCTTGCTCCGAAGACCGAAGCGACCGGCGAATGCAGCGTGTCGCGAGCGTCGCATCACTTGTGGATCAGCGTTCCCGTGCCCTGATTGGTGAACAGTTCGAGCAGCACCGCGTGCGGCGTCTTGCCGTCGATGATGACCACGCCTTCGACGCCGGCTTCCAGCGAGTAGATGCAGGTCTCGACCTTCGGGATCATACCGCCCGAAATGGTGCCGTCGGCGATCAGCTTGCGCGCGTCCTTGATCGACAGTTCCGGAATGAGCTTCTTCGATTTGTCGAGCACGCCGGGAACGTCGGTCAACAACAAGAGACGTTTAGCCTTCAGCGCGCCGGCGACGGCCCCTGCAAAGGTGTCGGCGTTGACGTTGAAAGTCTGGCCATTGGCGGATGATGCCAGCGGCGCCAGCACCGGGATCAGTTCATAGCCGATGAGCTGGTTCAGCAGCGTGAGATCGACCTTGTCAGGCTCGCCGACGAAGCCGAGATCCACCACCTTCTCGATGTTGGAGCCGGGATCGACCATGGTGCGGGTCGCCTTGGTGGCGGTGACCATGTTGCCGTCCTTGCCGCACAGGCCCACGGCCTTGCCGCCGGCTTCGTTGATGTGGCTGACGATCTGCTTGTTGATCGACCCCGCCAGCACCATCTCGACGATCTCGATGGTCGCCGCGTCAGTGATGCGCAGGCCGGAGGCGAATTCCGACTTGATGCCGAGCCGGGTCAGCATCGCCGCGATTTGCGGTCCGCCGCCGTGCACGACCACCGGATTGATCGCGGTCTGCTCCAAAAGAACGATGTCGCGGGCGAACTGCCGGGCAAGGTTTTCCTCGCCCATGGCATGACCGCCGTATTTGATGACGATGGTTTCTTCATCGTACTGCTGCATGTGCGGCAGTGCTTCCGACAGGATGCGGGCCTGATCCTGCGGGCTGATATTCGTCGGCAGATCCATCATGGGGGAAATCTCGTTCACGCGCGGGTGGCAGGGGTTTAACCGATTGGCGCGAGGCGTGCAAAGCTCCCGCGCAGCGGATCAGCCTGCGCGGCGCGGCCACGCTGTGGCAGCCGCCAGTACCAGCCAGCTCAGGATCAGCAGCGTGCCGCCGGTCGGCGCGGCCATTGTGAACAATCCGTGACCGGCATACTGGCGCATCGCCAGATCGCCCGCGAACAGCGCAGCGCCGGCAACAAAGCCAAAGGTCGCGGTGAGGCCGAGGGGGCGCTGGGCGATGCCGTGCCCGGTCAGCAGTGCCGCGCCGATGACTGCGCTGGCGTGGAACAGCAGCATCGATGAGGCGGAAGCCAGCCGCGATGCATCGGGCTGGTGCGCGGAAGCTGCCGCCAGCGCAACACCGGCCGCGCCCATCAGCCCGGCGAGGATCCCTGCGATACGGAGCGCGCCATTTTGAGTCATCAAATTCGCTCCCTGAGCAGACGGATCATGGCGGCGCGCAATTCGGGCATGCCGCCGCCGGTCCGTGACGATGTCACCAGCACCTCCGGAAACGCCGCCGGATGCTTCGAGAGCGCGGCGATGGTTGCCGCGAGCGTTTCTTCAAGCTCGGCTTTTTTCACCTGATCGGATTTGGTCAGCACCACCTGATAGCTCACCGCAGATCTGTCGAGCGTCTTCAGCACGTCGTGGTCGGCGTCCTTGAAGCCGTGGCGCGAGTCGATCAGCACATAGACGCGGGCGAGATTGGCGCGGCCCTGCAGGAATTTATGAATCAGGGTGGTCCACGAGGCGACCTTGGTTTTCGGGGCGGAGGCGTAGCCGTAGCCCGGCATATCCACCAGCCGAAGCCCTGCGTCCTTGCCGTCCGCAGGCGTCGGGCCTTCGAAGAAGATCAGTTCCTGGGTGCGCCCCGGCGTGTGCGAGGTGCGCGCCAGCCCGTTGCGGCCCGTCAGTGCGTTGATGAGGCTGGATTTGCCGACGTTGGAACGGCCCGCGAACGCGACCTCGACGCCCTTCATCGGCGGCAGCGCTTCGATCGATGGCGACGCCCAGAAGAATTGCCAGTCGCCGGCGAAGATCTTTCGCCCGGCTTCGATCAGCTCCGCATCGGTTTTATCGGTCATGCGAAGGCACTCGGATGTAGAAACGCCCGGCGGTCCGCCGGGCGCAGGAGTTGCAGAGACTTCAGGTGGTTTTCTTCGAGCCGGCGAAGACGGCCTTCACGTTGTCGAACAGCTCCACCTTCGCGCCGTTCTTGCGCATGATGTAGCTCTGCTGCAGCACCGACAGCAGGTTGTTCCAGGCCCAGTAGATCACGAGACCGGCCGGGAAGCCCGCCAGCATGAAGGTGAAGATCAGCGGCATCCAGTCGAAGATCATTTTTTGCGTCGGATCCGGCGGCGTCGGATTCAGCTTCATCTGGAACCACATCGTGATGCCCATGATGATCGGCCAGATGCCGAGATGCAGGTAATAGCCGAGAACCGGAAGCTGCGTCGGATCGAACGCCAGCAGGCCGAACAGGTTGAACAGGTTGGTCGGATCGGGCGCCGACAGGTCCTTGATCCATCCGAAGAACGGCGCATGCCGCATTTCGATGGTGACGAACAGAACCTTGTAGAGCGAGAAGAACACCGGAATCTGGATCAGAATCGGAAGACAGCCCGCGATCGGGTTGATCTTCTCCTTCTTGTAGATCTCCATCATCTCCTGCTGCTGCTTCACCTTGTCGTCAGGATACTTGTCCTTGAGCGCGGCGAGCTGCGGCTGCACGGCCTTCATCTTTGCCATCGAGGCGTAGGACTTGCTGGCGAGCGGGAAGAAGACCAGCTTGACCAGCACGGTCACCAGCAGGATCGCGACGCCGAAGTTGCCGACGATGTGGAAGAACCAGTCGATCAGGAAGAACATCGGCTTGGTGATGAAGTAGAACCAGCCCCAGTCGATCAGACGGTCGAACTTGTTGAGACCGAGTTGCCTGTCGTAGGTATCGACCACGGCGTTTTCCTTGGCGCCGGCAAACAGGTGGGTCGTGGTCGTGGCAGTGCCGCCGATCGCAACCGTCATCGGGTCGAGCAGGTAATCGGTCTGATAGGTGCGCAGCGTGCCGACCAGGTTCGACGAGAACCGCGCCTGCACGTTGGCCGTCGGGCTCGGCAGCAGTGTGCCTGCCCAGTACTTGTCGGTGATGCCGAGCCACGCATTGGTGACCTTGAATTCGACCGCCTTGGCTTCGTCGATGGCCTTGTAGCCGTACTCCTGCAGGCCCTTTTCGCCGAGAACGCCGATCAGGCCTTCATGCAGAATGTAGTAGCCCGACACCGGCGGAGCGCCGTGACGCGAAATCAGGCCGAACGGATACAGCGTGACCGGTGTGTCGCCGACGTTCGAAACGTCGTCCTTGATCGTGAACAGATACTTGTCGTCGATCGAGATGGTGCGCTTGAAGGTGAGACCCTGACCGTTGTTCCAGGTCAGGGTGACCGGCTTCGCCGGTGTCAGCGCGCCCGTGCCTTCCTGTGCCCAGACGGTATCCTTGGTCGGCATCTTGATTGTCGAGCCTGCCGACGGCACGAAACCGAACTCGGCGTAGAACGGCTCCTTGGTGCCCGAAGGCGAGAACAGTTCGATGGCAGGCGACTTCGGGTCGACGGTTTCCCGGAATTTCACCAGCGCGACGTCGTCGATGCGAGCGCCGGTCAGCGCGATGCTGCCGCTGATGCTGGGCGTTTCGATCTTCACGCGCGGCGAGGCTGCGATGACGGTGGGGCGGGGCTGCACAGGCGCGGCCGCCGCCGGTGTCGCCGGTGCGCCGGTCTGCTGCGCGGGAGCCGCTGGCGTGGTTCCGGCGGGCTGGTTCGCGCCCGGCGTTGTTGTCGCTGGATTGGCAGCCTGCTTCTGCGCCAGTTCAGCCTGCTGCGCCGCGCGCTGCTTTTCCATGGTGGGGATATTGTAGAAATATTGCCACGCGATCAGCACAAGGCCCGACAGGATGACGGCGAGGATGGTGTTGCGATTGTCAGTCATTATCTAGGGCTCGCATCGTTCAGGTCGCGTCATTCGACCGTGCGGGTTCGGGGATCGGCATGTGGCTTTAGGTCGCTGGGCTGTCTTGGCGTCTGGCGCTCGAGGCGGCTGAGCGCCGAGCGCAGATCGTTGAACATGGTTTCAAAGCCGCGGTCCAGCGCGGCTCGACGGCCCACTATCACATAATCATGGTGCGGTCGCATGGATATGACATCCAGCCGCTTCACCAATTCGCGAAGCCGGCGGCGGACGCGGTTGCGCTCCGTGGCGGTGCCGACCTTTTTCGTAACGGTAAAACCGACACGCACCGGGCCATTGTCGTTGCGCGGGCGGCTTTGCACCACAAAGGCGGGGCTGGCCATGCGCGGTCCACTGGCCGCGGCGACAAAGTCCGCGCGCTGCCTTAACCGGTCCATGATCTCAACCGGCGCATGGGAAGGGGTCTCGGGTGAGGTCCGCTCAGGCGCTCAGACGCTTGCGGCCACGCGCGCGGCGGGCGGCGAGAACCTTGCGGCCGCCGGCGGTCGCGAGACGGGCACGGAAGCCGTGACGGCGCTTGCGCACCAGTTTGCTGGGTTGATAGGTCCGCTTCACGGTCGTTCTCCGCTGCCGAAAAGCTCATCCGACGGGCTCGTCGAAGGCAATTCGCCGATAAATGAGATGAAATCCTGCGATGTCGGCCCTGAAGTGGACCTATTTCGGTCCAAAATGAACCGGCCCGGTCGAGCCGGGCCATCGAGGACAGTTGGCGCGGCTTATACGGGAGTGGTCTGTTTTCGTCAATCTTGGGGTTTGGTTTGGCGCTTCAGCCGCACGGCGCCGCTGCGGGCTTAAACCATAACAGTTCCGGGGGTTTGACCCCGGTCGCTGGCGGGCGCATCCTGCGGCGGCAAATCACTATAACGGGCAGGCGATCAATTGATGGCGGTATCCGGCCAGGAACCTGATCGGACGATGGCAAAGCCCCGGCCCGGGCTGCGGTTCGGGCTGTCCGGAAAGCTGTTGTTGCTGACGATTCCGCTGATCCTGATCGTCGAAGTCCTGATTTACGTTCCCTCCATCGCCAATTTCAGGGTGAATCGCCTCAACGACCGCCTGGCGGCTGCGAGTACTGCGGCCCTGGTGCTGGATGCCGCGCCGAGCGGCATGGTTCCGGACGCGCTGGCACGGCAGATTCTCGCCAGCATCGGGGCGCGGGCCGTCGCCATCAAGAGCGGTCAGCAGCGAAGGTTGCTGGCGGCGGCGGACATGCCAAAGAAAATCGACCATGACGTTGATATGCGCGAGATCGGCGTCGGATCGGCCATCTTCGATGCTTTCCGGGTGATGCTCGACAGCGGCGACGAGGTCATGCGCATTCTTGGTCCGGCGCCCGGCAGCGGTCAGTTCATCGAGGTGGTGGCCGACGAGAAGCCGCTGCGCGACGCGATGTTCCGCTTCTCGCGCAACGTGTTGCTGTTGTCGCTGGTCATGACGAGCATTACCGCAGGCCTGATCTATTATGCCCTGCATCACCTGTTCGTGCGGCCGATGCGGCGGGTCACCGCCAATCTCGTCGCCTTCCACGAGAATCCGGAAAGCACCGCGCGCATCATCGAGCCGTCGAAGCGTGCCGACGAGATCGGCGTTGCAGAGCGCGAACTCTCGGACATGCAGCGCGATCTGGTGTCGATGCTGCATCAGAAAAGCCATCTTGCAGCGCTTGGCCTCGCGGTCTCGAAAATCAACCACGATCTGCGCAATCTGCTGGCGTCGTCGCAACTTCTGTCCGACCAGCTCGCCAGTGTGCCCGATCCGCGCGTGCAGCGGTTTGCGCCGAAGCTGATGCGCTCGCTGGAGCGCGCCATCGCGTTCTGCCAGTCGACTCTTTCCTATGGCAAGGCGCAGGAAGCCGCGCCCGACCGGCGCATGGTCCTGATCGAACCGGTGGTGAACGAGGTGCGCGAATCGGCCGGACTTGCATCCGACACCTCGATCGAATGGATCAACGCCATCGAGCGCGGGCTTACCGTTGATGCTGATCCGGATCAGTTGTTCCGGGTGCTGCTCAATCTGGTCCGCAACGCCGCGCAGGCGCTCGAGAGCGAGAAATCCGGCGCCGGGGTTGCGCGGCAGATCCGTGTCACCGGACGGCGCGAGGGCGCAGTAACGATTCTGGAAATCTCCGATACGGGGCCCGGCATCCCGGAAAAGGCAAAGGCGCATCTGTTCGAGGCTTTTCAGGGCTCATCGCGGGACGGCGGTACCGGGCTCGGCCTTGCCATCGCCGCGGAACTGGTGCGGGCCCACGGCGGCGAACTGAATCTGGTGGACGGCACTCTCGGCGCCACCTTCCGAATCATGATTCCGGATCGCGCCGTGGAGCTTCACCGGGTGCGGGATGCACGGGTCCGGGCCTGAAAAACTGCCATTTTGGCCTGAAATCGATGTCGCATCGATCTTGCAAAGCCGTTCCGGAGCCGGTAGCTATGGCGCTCTTTCGCGGCATGGCCTCCGGCCTTTATAT
This sequence comes from Afipia birgiae 34632, assembly GCF_000308295.2. GTDB lineage: Bacteria > Pseudomonadota > Alphaproteobacteria > Rhizobiales > Xanthobacteraceae > Afipia > Afipia birgiae. The sequence continues at coordinate 47,726 of NZ_HG326653.1, read as the reverse complement.
GTCTCGCGAAACGCGCGCCCGTAGCTCAGCTGGATAGAGCACCAGACTACGAATCTGGGGGTCAGGAGTTCGAATCTCTTCGGGCGCGCCACTCAGTACTCATCTGCGAACCCGGATTGGACCCATTCCGGCTGGCCAAGACCGCTCTTTCGAGCACGTCCTTGCTGCCTTTGATCCGAACTTGGGCATCGTCGACCTCGACCACGTCGATGAGGGACTGCAGATAGGCCTTGCGGAACGGAATCGATCCGGAGGTGATGTTCTCACGCATGCTGCGACCGAACTGTTCCAGCAACGCTGGGTCGATCCGGATGGCATGTGATGATTGCGATTTGGCGCGTTCAAGCGCGGCCTTGGCGCGATCCCGATCGGCCTTCAGGGAGTTGAGGCGATCCTTCAGGACGTCGTCCATTTCGGTCATGCCGTCCTCGACCAGTCGATAGAGCCGCTTGAGCTTGTCGTCGGCGTCGGTGGCCTCTCGCTGCAAAGCGATCACGCGGGCATTCACGGCGTCGGCCTTTTCCGAGCGCCGTGACGAGAGCGAGGACAAGATCATGGCCAGACGTTCCGGCTGAAACAGCCGTTCGGTCATGTGGGCGGTGACGAGATTGTCGAGCTTGTCCATCGGTATCGACCGGCCCTTGCAGACTGTCTTGCCCTTTCGGGCGCAGGTCGAGCACGTATAATACCGATGGACGGCGCCGGTCTTCGAGGTGCCGGTCCGCAGCGTCATTCCGCCGTTGCAGGTTGCGCATACGGCGAGACCGGTGAGCAGGATAGGTCCCGTCGTCACGCGCGGCGCAGCGACCTTGGGACTGCGGGCATGAAGCTGGCGTTGGACCTGTTCAAACAGGTGAGGTTCGATGATCGCCGGAACTGCTGACGTGACGACCTCTTCATCAGGCTTCCATTTGCCGGTGCGGGACGACATCCGGTTGAATTTCCACTCACCCTTATAGGTCGTGTTGGTGAGGATCTTGTAGATGGTACCGACGCCAAACGTTTTGCCCTTGCGCGTGCGATAGCCGCGGCTGTTGAGCCATTTGACGACTTCTTTGACGCCAAGCGCCCCCGACGTGCCGTCACCATGGAGATAGAGCTTGAAGATGAGCTGCACGGTTTCGGCATCGACGGGGTCGATGGCCAGGGTTTTCTTGATCTTGGTGCCGCGCTTCTCGACCTCGACAAGCACATAGCCAAGAGGGACGGGGGAACCGTTCCAGAAGCCCTGCTGGGCGTTCAGCTTCATGTTGCGTAGAACGTGTTTTGCATTCTCTTTGGACTGATATTCATCGAACAGCGCAATGACTTTGCGCATCATCGCCTGCGCCGGATCATCGTCGTCGCCAAGCGGTTGAGTGATCGAGACGAGCTTGACGCCCTGTTTGGCCAGTTTACGAAGATAGAATTCCTGGCCGAACGCGTCGCGAAAGAAACGGCTATAGCTGTGCACGGCGATGACATCGAATGCATGGTCGCCATCGCAAGCCCGTTCGATCATTTGCTGGAATACCGGTCGCTTGTCGTCAGTCCCTGTCGCTCCTCCTTCGACAAACTCCGTCACGGTCTGATGGCCTTGGGTTTCGCACCAAGACAAAATTTGCGTCCTCTGATCCGGGATCGACAAATCGTGCTGCCGCTGTCGATCCGTTGAGACGCGCAGATACAGAGCCACGCGGGTCCTATTGGTCCCAACGACGGGTTTTGCTTGACGCTTACGGTTGCTCATACGCTTTCCAGTTTGAAAGAATTGGGACGAGTCTTGCAGGTCAGGAAGCCGCCGCAAAGCCTTATTTTCCGGGTAGTTCACTGCTTTTCGTTGTCGCTTGAGGATTTTTCCTGAGCGTTGCTACGCGCACCTCCGCCCCGAATAGACGTCACCGTTTCAGCGCAGCGCTACGGGGCGTTCTCGACGTGACGGACTTTGCGAATCCTGAGCAAGAGCCGGGCCAGCCATGCGCAGAGGCTGCGCTGAGTGGCGGCGTTGCGACCAAAAAACACAAATTCCGGATTGGCGGCTGCCAATTCTATGGCCTCTCGCACGCGGCTAGTCGTAGTCGCCCTATCTACCAGTTCGGCAATGGCCGGATCAGTGATAACGAGTCTCGCGGCGTTCAGCGAATTTGGTGTTGCCGGTCGCTGCTGGATAAGGTCGACTATTTCGTGGAGCTCGGGGCGAGCGGCAACGCCGACGATCAGGGCGGGCAAGTCCTCGTTAGCCAGCAGCAATTCGAGAGCCTGGTGCGACACCTCGTCTTTGATCGCGATTGCCGCGCCCCGCATGGTGGCGCGCGAACGGTCATTATTGGGAACGTCGAGGTTAATTTGACGTGTGCCGTTGGCGTGCTGCTTTTTTCGCTGCTTTTCCTTCCGAAGTGCCTCCTTCGACCGTTTTGTTCGAATGAAGGCCACAATGCGATCCATGCCGCCGACCTGCAGCTCCTCGTCCGTCAGTGGGCCCACGACGTTATTCTTCTCTTGGGCAGCGTTAGTGCTGTTGCCAGCTCCCTCGCTGGCGTCACACTCGTCGGGTTCTTCGTTTGCGCGGTCAGGCGGGCACATGGCGTGACTAGTCGCGATCTAGGGCGGGGAACCCAGTGGAGGTAGAAGCGTCGGAGGCGGCGTCCAGAAGAAACTGGTCGATGAGGTTGCCGAGGTAGGTTTCGATGACATCCAACTCTGGCCCGGTAACTGGAATCAACTCGGGCAGATCGTCGAGCACGCTCGGTTCATCGATTGTGCCGCCCGTGATCGGGCCGTACTCGGGCTGAGCCAGGTCGGGCGCGCAAGGCTTGCGTCGCTGGTGGGTGCTTTTTGCCCTGGCCACGGCCAAGCTCTGTTGAGCTGACCCGGTGCGCTGACGCCGTGACGATGGTAAAGCGGATCTCACAGCCCAACCTCCGCCTCGGCTTGGAGGCCGCGTGCGCGTCGGCTGGTGAACGCTCGTTCGTCTTGAAGGTGCTCCTTGCTCTCCAAGGCAGAGCAATCGGATACAAAGTCGAGCGTCGAAGTTTTCGTGCGCCAACGTGACATCTGCCGCACCAGATGCTCGCGCCGTTCTTCGACCGTGATTTCGTCTGCGGACCGATCGAAACCGGTTTCCGCGCGGATAGCAAAATTCAGGGCGCGCGAATCGACGCAAAGGGTCGATTGCTGTTTTGCCCGGCTGAGGGCTACATAGATGTCTCTACGGTCGAAAGCGGCGTCGGTGACGATGGTCGCGGAATGGCTGGTAAGTCCTTGGGACGACCAGATGGTGCTGGCGTAATCGGTCGCGAGGCGGACTCGCCCGCGGTCATCCACAATTTCGCGCGACGAGAAAAGCAGTTCGTGTCCATCGACGTCTGCCGCGATCAGCGCGTGGCCGTCCTCCTCCGCGACGATATCGCTGATCTTTCCGATAGTGCCGTTGATCACACGATGATCGGAGATGTCGCAACGGATGCCGAAACGGATTCGGTCACCTTTGGCGAGCGACAGGCGGTAGGCCCGTCCGGAGGGGGTTACGGCATCAATTCTAACGTCTTCTCCGGTTAAGAGGCCTTCGGCGCGCAGGCGACGGCGAACCTCGGAGTCGAGTGCTAGACGCGTGGCGTTGGATTTGCAGATCAACAGGTGCGATTTTTCAGGGGCGGCGGCACGCTGTGCGAAGAGATTGTCGACCGCTGTTTTGACGGTCGCAGCCTGACCGTCTGCCTCGATGATGCAGTCGCGGTCGGCCATCGTTTCCAACGCGGTGACGACATCACCCCTCGCCAGCTGTTCGACTACCAGGCGCAGTTGCGGGTCGCTCTGGCGAACGACTTTCGAGATTTCCGCAGCCTCAACGGTGCGGGCGACAAGCTCGATGCCTGACCCGGCCGACACAGCTAATGTTTGAGCGCGGTCGCCCAAAAATAAAGCGCAAGCTCCCGAGCGTTCGACCTCGGTCAGCAGGTTGTGCATGGCGCGAACGCCAATCTGCGAACTTTCGTCCACCAGGAGGAGCGTGCGTCCATCGCAGAAGTGGCCGCCGGCTTTGTCTAACGCCAGCCAGGAATCGAGAGCCCTGGCCTCAACATGTGAACGTGGGTCAGGACCGGACAGTTCATCTTCAAGCATGCGCGCCGTGCGCCAACTTACCCCCGTTGCGATAATTCGGAAATTTTTCTCAAGTGCGCGGCATAGTGGCTGCAGGGTTGTGGTCTTGCCGGTCCCGGCTCGGCCTTCGATGAAGTCGATCGAACGGCGGTTGGCGACGCCGAGCACGGCCGCCGTCTGCTCGTCCGAAAGGTTTGCCGACAAACAGAAATCCATCAGACGATTGCGATCGATGGGATGCCATGGTTTTTCCGCAAGGCGGGCGGACGCCTTGACCACTTCCCGCTCCAAGCGGATCATCTCCTGCGTGGAGAAGATGCGTTCTCGTTCGGTCCGTCCGATCTCAACAATCGCACCGCTCTCGGAGAGTTTCGCGATTTCTTCGTCGAGCCGTGAGACTCCCACACCGGTGCCGACCAGCACGGATGCCACCTCGCGAACCAAATCGTGATGGTCAAAGGTAGTCTCAAACTCGGTGAGGCGGGCTGGGAGCCCGACCATCCGCGAAGCGATCTCCGCGTCGCGGATTTCCGGCGTCGGCATCTCGAAGCCGAGGCGATTATCGATATAATGCTCGATGTCGATCCCGAGCGCGACAGCTTCATTACGCCAGCGCGCGAAAGCATCTTCCGAGGTTGCGATCTTGGCTCTACGCGTGGCGACTGCAACCTTGGCAGCGAGTGCGGGCGCCTCACCAGTTGTCAGGCCCGTTTCACGAAGTTTCTCGACAATTTCAGCCCTACGTGAACTCCAGTGCTCTCGCAGTCGCCGATCTGCCTCCTGCTCATGAGCTGGCGGAAGCACCTCGAACGTACCGTTTTTGCCGATCTCACCGATGTGATAGCCAAGCTTTTGCAGCTCAGACGAGAATGCCAGATGCTGCACAGCCCCCCAGCTTTTGGCGCCGTGATACAACGGCTGGCCGTCCAGCGAGCGAGTGAGATAGCGCAGCGGAATCTCACCCGATGTGCTCTGAGCGTATGGCGCGCGATTTCGCTCCGATAGGGTCAGTTCGCGGGGCTGAATTGCAACCAGATTTGGAATTACCAAATGTGCATGCAGCTGGGGCTGTATTCCCACGGTGCCGTTGGGTTGCAAAACGGGGCGCGTGTCCGGTTGAATGAAGCACGAGATATTTGGCTGAACCGACAGGAAGACGTTCCCGTTGGCTCCAAGCCGCGTAAACGCGTTGCGCTCGACGTGGTGGGCCACAGCTTCGAGAGATTTAGCAAAAGCTCGCTCGATCGCTTTACGGTCTTGCGGGGATGCCAACGCCCACGCCGCCGAGACCGACTTGCTCACGCCGACCGATAGTTCGTAGGCGCTTACGCGCTTCTTGAGACCAGTGTTCTGCAGCAGCAGTGACTGACCGTTTTCGTCCCGGCCTTCGAACAGCCGTTCGAAATGAGCAGGATCGAGTGCGGCGCCTGCTTGCACACCAAACCGCGCATCGCCCGTCAGCCAGAAGGCACTGACGTTGGAATCCGCCAGAAAATACCGCGCGGACTCCAGCTCCTGGGTAAAGTACGTCGCGGAGAAGACCTTGTTCGGGCGCGTGACCATGAAAACCTCGGTGATGAGGCCTTCCAACTACGCCCGAACTGACTTGCAAATTTCAGGAATGAAGATTTTTGCCGGAACACCCCGCGAATGTCTCCGTTTATCTGCCTTGAGGCTTGCCGATTGTAAGATTACGGCGGCGCGGCCAGATGGTCAGGGGCCATTCGACTTCGACGGGGTCTTCCATGCCTGCGATAATCGCCCTTACCCGGTCGCCGTGCACTCCGAGATCGTAGGCAAGGCGTTCTCCGCGAATGCTCGGAACTTCCTTGTTGGTTTCGTTGCGGGTGACCGCGGTCGTCGTAACGCCTTTGACTGTCGTGGTGGATTTTGTTTCGGTCGTCTCGATGATGGTTCGCTTGCCGATATGAGCCATCGAAAAGTCGTCAGTGTCTGCATCCAGGACCTGCTGACAGACGATTTTCGTTCGGAAGCGTTTGAGGATGGTCTTCGCTTCCTCGTTACCGTAGTGAATCGTGAGCTGCTCCGGTTCTTGAACGGATGCGAATACGCCAATGCCTTTGTTTCTGCCGGTGTCCAGCAAGGTGCTGAGATTTTTCAATTTGCCGAGCGTCGCAAGTTCCTCAAGAGCGAGGAAAACGCGCCGATCTTGTGAGTTCGGGAAGGAGGCGTCATTGACGTGCCCCGCGATGGTGTCGACGACGGCACCAATCCAGGCGGCCGACATTTGCGGATATTTTCCCGCACGCTGTAGCACAACCACCGCGGGATACGCCGCATTGGAGCCCTCCAGCCATTCAATGAAGGAGAACTGTCTTTCGAGTGGAATGTCTCGCCAGTTTTCGGCAAGTGGCCGCAGGTAGCGCAAAACCGCCGCTCGAAACGTGAGCAAGAACGACACCGTCGTTTTCGACAGTGCGCCGGTGGCCGGATCGATTTCGATCAGCGAGGCGGCGACCGGGTAAATCTTTTCATACAGTGGTTTCAGCGTAATCGGGTCTTCCAACAGATTGTCGTAGAATTCCGCTATTCCCCAGGACGTGCTGTGCTCGTATTGGCATTTGACTTGCGCGGCAGCCAGAAAGATCGAAGCGCCGGCGCCCCACATGTCGCTGGTTTTCGGCGCCATCGCATCTGCCACTGACTCGGCATCAGAAGCAGTCAAGACATCACGGCCGATCGCCCAGGCCCAACCGCCGGGGCGTGCGCCATGCATGGCCGCGAATTGGTTGTCTTCAAGCGGCAATCCGTCCAGTAACTCGCCTGTGGTGTCGTGGACCAACAGGCGAATTCGCCGCTCAGGCTTAGTCTTGATCGCATCGAGAATACGATCCAAAATATAAAGGAGGATGCGGGTTTTGCCGCTGCCGATCGCACCCAAAATCAACGTGCCGCGAATCTCGCGCAGCTTCGCCAACGGAATGTTCGGCGCGATCTCAAGTCCCGCTGGCTGCCCGGCGGTTTCCCTTGCCATGACAGCGCGCAGATGACCAAGACCCTCTTTGCCCCGTAATAGACGCAGGCCGTCGACATGCTCTCTGATATCGATGATCGGTGCGCCTGCGATCATCATGGCGTAGGAAATCGATGCGGCGGTGACAACAGCCATCAGCACAAGCGCTATCGTTCGCCCCAGGGCCATCATCACGGCGCCATTCCAGATCCATTCAGCCGTGGCTACAAGCGATGCGACAAAGGTCGAGCTCATCGTGGCGACAACGTCGTCAGACCTCAACACCGCCCTGAAGGCGATCTCGAAGTGATGCTGCCATGCTTGCGTCAACCAGGCTGCAGTCACGAACTGCGCATGGTCGTCGACCCAGATCACAAGAGGAGAGAGTTCCAGCGCGACAATGCACGCGATCGTTCCGACTAGGATGCTCACCAACAGCGAGATACGCGTTGCCGCGTGGGTCGAACGCTGTTCATATTTTGCCAGGTTCATTGAATGCGTTCCCCCTGCAGCGGAAATCGCTCGCGCCAGACAATCAGGTCGGATTCGGCGGGAATAGATTGCGATGGAATATGGTGGTTCAGCTTTCGCAAATAGCTCTCGGGAAGCGCGAGATCGTGGGCGGCGTCGCTCCAATCCAGGCCTTTGACAACGCGATAGACGCAGCCGTCTGTCCATCTCGTTAGGCTCGGACAACGCGGCCATCCTGCGATTGAGGCCGCGCGGACCAGCGGCTTGCCATACGACAACCATTCAAACGTTGGCCCTGCGCCGACACCAGCGATCAGAACCAGAAGACCCGCCACGATTGCAAGGCTCGCTGCAATCACCGGCCGTGGGATCCAATTGCTGAACAAATTGCGTTTCGTGCCTGGTCGGCTGGAGCGGGTCAGCGCCGGCTCCCGTTTTAGGGTGACGGTAGGCGCAATCGAGTGAACGATCTCCTGATATTGCCGGCCGGAGAGATTGTTCAGGAGTGACCGTGGCAGGCGAGCAAAATCTTCCGCCGAGAGTGTCTTCAGTTTCCCGACCATTTCAGCGTCGGCGGCGTTCGCCTTGGCCGTCGCGCTTTCGACATCCTTCAAGAATTCATCGAGCTTACTCATCGCGGTCATTGCCTCCCAGGAACGGCAGCAGGCCGACGAGTTCGGCACGCACACTTTCCGACCATGCCGCGATGTCTTTGACCAGTCGCTTGGCTTCAAGCAGTGGCCGGCCCGTCCGGGCGATGGCCTCACGATAGTGGTCGCGGTGCCAGGCGATGATGGCCGACGGCGGTAGTCCCAACTTTTCATAAATCCGGCGCGACTTCAGGCGCAGCCTGGGCATGCGGATCGAGGGATAGAGCTTAAGTGCCTGCTCCAGAGCTTTGCGCAAATCCGCCGGTAGTTCCTTGGCCTCGGTAGCTGGACAGCCATCTCGCTCGTTACGGACGATGACGAGTTTTGCCGAAGGCAATGTGCGGCGCAGCTCTTTGATCTGGCCCAGGACCTGGCGCGCCGATTCCTCGCTCGCGATCAGCACCAGAAAAACAACGAGGGGGATGGCCACGGCCACCAGATCTTCCTCAAGATCGGCCTCGCGAATAAAACTGTTCCAGACACCGGTCAATGCGCCCCCGACCTCCAGCAGTGCAGAGCGCTTGGTGGTGGACATGGCAATGAGGGCACGATGAAGCGGCGCGAAGACCGGCACCAAGTCGCGTTCACCGTCCGCATCGGCATTAAGAATCGCGCCATGAAGACTGACGACATTGTCATTCCCTAAGAAGCGCGCGAGCTTGCCCTGCTCATCGAGCTCGAAAACGTCGAGTTCCACATCGACAAGCGCACAGCACATGGCGATGAGGGTGGCGAGAGTCGACTTTCCGACCCCGCCAACGTCACCATCGACCACCATCAAGAGCGGAGCGTGCGAAACAGAAGCTAGAGGAACAGGTTTTGCCATACTGAACTCCTTTGATCCCGACAGTGCATCTGTCGGGATTGCTGCGGAGCCGTCTCAATAAGCCGAAGGTGCCCTGAAAATTTCAGGAACGAAGATTTATTCGTGCGGGGCCGTCGTTACAGCGCTTTGGTTACCCACGGCGACCCGCCGTCATTCGCCGCAAATAACTCATCCCATCCCGCCTGCAGCTTCACGCGCAACGCCTGCTCTCGCAGGACCCTTGCCGCTTGAACTTCCGCATTGGCATTGGCTCGTTCGCCGGTGGCTTCGCCCAATGCCATGAACCGCTTGAGCCTCGCAATCTGCTCCGGCTCAAATGTCGCGCCGATGCCGCGCTCCGCACACCCAAGCAACATAGCGCAATCGAATTCGCTTGTGTAAGCACGCACGTTCAGGAAAACCCATGCCGGATTGAAGTTCATACCATTCGCGGCACGCATCAACTGGATAAGCGAAGGGCTGCGCTGCTCGTCATGTGCGAGCGTCTGGTGCTGGGCTGGGCCCTTCTCGCGCAGCAGTCCGGCCATCATGACGTGCTGCTCCTCGCCCGTAGCATTCTTAAACTCGGCGCTTTCTTCCAGTTCGCGCAGCATGTCCGACATTTCATGTTGAGCAGCGAGGAAGGCAAGCGTTTTGCTATAGATAGAGCCCGCAGTGCGAACGAGGTCGACCTGCTCGTCTTCGATATCGACAAGATTCACCCGTCCCAATTTGGCGCCCGGCAAGGTTGCGACGCTCATATAGGCCGATTTCATCGTTCGGTACGACGTCTTGCCGGGATACCATTTCTTGATGAGTTCCTGGCCCTCGCGAAAAGTGTTGATCGCCGTGAACCCAGCTAAATATGGTTCGAGGCGCGTAAAAATCTCACCACGACGCGTCTCTGTGTTAAGTTTGCGATGCTCCCGTAAATCAAGGCACGCTCGTAGCCTCTCCGTCGCCAACGTCATGGTCACCCACAGGCCATCGCGGGCGCGCTCCTCCAAGTCCCCGACGGTCTGGCCGCCGTGCGCGCGTTCCTGGATTTTATGCAGCACGTCGGCAAAGACCAGGACAAATTCACCTGCGAGAAACTGCTCTCGATGGCGTCCGAGGGGTATCCCGACGCCGTGGAGCCCTCCCAGAGTTGTCGGCACCACGAGGAGGTCGCCGGTAAATCCGTCGGGCAGCATTGCAAATATCTGAGATGGAAATTCGATATATTCAGTGGTGTGGCATCCGGTGTTGACGACAACGAAGGGGCGAGGGTGCTCGTTAACATCCTCGATCGCGCATTGCAGGGTAACCAGTCTGATGGTCGGGAAATTGCTCATGAAGGGCCTCGCATTTCATCCACGCATGGTGGCCTAAGGTCCCCGTTGAAATTTCAGGAACGAAGAATTTCTGTAAAAGACGGAAAGACAAATGGCCTATCGAGGCGCGTTCACCTCGGCCAAGGTTGGAGCGGCGATCTCAATGAGATGCGACTCCAGCAGAAATTTTGCGGCGACGTCGCCCTCCGCATCTTTCTGCTGAAGAAACTCCGGGCTACGCCCGAGCCGGATCAGGATATCTGCGGGCTGGTTGATGGTGGCAAGGTTCTGTTCGATCTGGCGATGGGCAGGAATCTCGATCTGGTTCAATATCCAGTTCGCACCGTAGAGCGCTACGATTTCCTCGGCGTGATAGGCGAGTTCGTTTGTCGGCTGTGGGGTTTGCGGATGGCGTCCGAGCAGGTTGACCGTTGCGTGAATCGCTTCATGCGCGACGGTGTCGACAAGCTCCATCGAATCTGAATGCTTCAATAGGTTAAGCCAGATCAGCGGCGGTCGCCCAGGAATAACCAGCGTCAGCCCGAATCTAGGGAGAGCTTGCGCAGCGTCGGCTGGCAAAAGCGCATCAGCACCGACGATAATATTCAGATCGTCAAGCCGCTCTAGCAACTCTCGGAAGCCAGCATTATCAATAGTGGAAAGCTGAATGCGTGCACCCCTGACATCCAGGTGCTGCTGGATGTGATTGTATCGCCTCTGAAGCTCCCGCTGGCCGAGGAAGTTTTGAAAAGCTAATTCTACCGCGTCAATTAAATGTTCAAACACCGAATTTTCCTTCGTAGTGGTTGTTGATTGCATCCGTATGACGACAGTCGTTGTTTCTCTTTCTCGAAATATTGGCTTGGACACCCCCCACTATCGTTAAGTATTGGCTTACACGTCCGGCCGGCGACGTTCCGCCGTGATTTTCGTGACAAGCCTGTCAGCCTGTTCTCCGCCGTCGTGCGCCGTCTGATCCCGCGGACCTTCGTTATTCGCCGCTAGACTAGTCTGGACTTGTCCGCAAACTTCTTCTTGCAACATAGGGTTCGTCTCGATGCCGTTCGTGACTGAGGTTGAGAGGAGTTGGCCAGCGGCACAGTGGCCAACTCCCGCCTCGCTTAGCGATCGTTATTCGCGAAGCGCTGGTTGAGCGCGCGATCCAAGTATGCCGCCGTCTCCAAGGCGTCCTTGACCTCGATGGGGGCACCATCGAACTCTGTTACCCAGCCGTAAGTCTTCACGCTGCCGTTGGCGAGGCGGCGGACGACGTAGCGAGTGCGGTGGATGATGACATCGTGAGCGTCGTCATCCCGCAGACGGCTTGTGACCGCATCCAGGATCGTGGGCGCCACCTCGGCAAAAGCAGCGTCGCCGAGGGCATGGCCGATGGCCACGCTGGAGATCGGGAAGCCGCCGACTTCGGCCTCGCCCCAAGTGGCCGGGACGAACTTCACGTACGGACCGAAGAGGCCCAGCGCTGCATCCCGCGCCTCACTGGAGGCATAGGCTTCGGGAAAGCCGGGGGCGACACCGCAGATGCGTTCGTGCAGCTGGTCCTCCTCATCGGAGAGGACGGCCGAGTTGGCCAATTTGGCCATCAGCGAGTCGGGAACGTGCGGGACAGAGCGGGCAAAGGCGAAGTGGTCCATGGGAGGTCTATCCTTCTGGGAGCCAAGGAGCGGAATGCTGCCTGGGGTGCTGCTATGCACAGGCGGATAGTGCCTCGCTGACGGCCGAATCGAGGTTTCATTCGCTGAAGTATTTTTGAAACCTGCAGTGTCGGATACGGACGAGTCGTTGATTCTGTGCCACTCCTGACGAAGTCAGGTCATCCCAATCTTTGTCCGCGGTCACGCAGAATTGCCGTTGAGCCGAAAATAACGAGCGCGCGTGTTCTAAGAGGAGAGCTCATGCTTCAGCGCCAGTCGAGGTCGATCTGCTGGCTTCTGGGAATGTCAAATATGCCCGATGTAAAGTTGCGATAGTATCGAGCCTTGTTAATGACGATCATGATCATGCCTGGATCATTGAAAAGCGTCTCGAACGGAAGATCCAGATAAGTCATCTCATCGCCTGCGTTGAAAATGGATTGCAGAGCCAGGCAAAGATGCAAAACGGGCTTGCTTGGCGTCCAGCATCGTTCTGTAATATTTCCCTTATTTGCAGTGGTATCTTTCTTGCGGAGCCTATCCAGATCCATCGAAACCTCCGCTATCCACTCAGCGCTGGTTGGCGCAAAATACCCGTACTCTGCAAGCTTGCCGCCAGCACCTCGGCTGTCTCGTCCCTTTTCAAACGCGAAGAAGCAGCAATCCGTTGGTGCTGCCATCTTCGCGGCGATCATCCGGGAGTATCGAATGAGTCGGATTCCGCGTTTGTATTCGGTCTCGGCCATCTTTCTGTCCAATAGGAGGTAGTCCGGCCGAAGCCATTGGTTGGAATTCTTCCACCCCGGATGTTTTGACAAGTGTTCGATGATCTTGAAATACGCCGCGTGCTCGAACCTGGTGCGCGCTTTCTTGTCGTCAGGATAGGCCAGGACAGCGAGCAATTTGGCAGCTGCCTCATAGCTGGTGATATCTAGTACTGGAATGCGGACAAATTCCGCGCATTCGTCGCCGACGTTAGGACGTTGATCAATTTGCATCGTCAAGCGGTTACGCCTTTTAGTTTATGGGTAATTGCCGATGAGCAGGTGCTCTCAATTCTGTTAAGGACTTCCGCTCACGATAATTCGAAAACTGATTGCAATATTAAGGGTTGATTGATCAGGAAAGGTTTCAAAAATTTCTCTATATTTGAAACCCGGAGATAAGAGGTCGAGACGTATATTGCATGAGATCTGAGCCGCGGACCATTCCGGAGCGCACGGCCCCTTAAGTGATCACAGAGGAGATGACATGGAGAAGAAGGACGAGACAAAGGAACATGCCAAGCCGAAGTTTCGAATTGGTGAGCCGGATGAGTTGCTCGCTTTGTTGTGGGCGCGAGGCGACGATCCAGAGGATATCGCGAAGAAATTCAAATTGAGCCTGACCGAGGTTGAAGAAGCCATCCGACGACACGGGCACAACTACAAGAGGTGACGACCGCGCCGTCCCCATCGCGTCTAGCCGTATCATCGAGACCTCGCGACGCAGCACATTTGATTTTTTGAATTCGCTTGACTGGAGATATTAGCCTTCGCCTGAAAGGCGCTCTCTTTGTCTTTTTGTCACGGAGGGCGAGGGCCTTCCCAACGATTTCTGATGCCGCGCGAACGGGGTCACTGCCTCGCACGACGATTGCGAAGGCGTGGCTTATCTTCGCCGTTAGGCGGAGGCATGGGTTCAGAACGTGGGCAAGCTGGTGCAAAATCATTCGGTGTCCCTCGCCGGAGGCACTCGGTCCCGGGTCCCGCCGCCGTTGGCACGCCGGCGGCGCTATGCTGACCCTCCTGCGGGTGCCTTTTTGACCGGTCTCGCAACTGCCGACTGACCTTCGCTTCGTTACGGCACAGGCGGCATTCTCTGTTTGAGAGCTAATGGCTCCGCCCTCGCGCGGGCAAGGGTGAAGCCCGGAAGATCCGGGACCGACCGGGGCGGTCTCCCCGACCTTCCGCGCGGACCCGCTGCGAAAATTCTCACGACCCAAATCGCTTGTGCAGGCCGGGTGATCCCCCTCCGCCCCGGCCGCCCTTGCCCTTGCTACCCCGGTCTCGCCGACGGGCAGGGCGCAGGCGCGAGGTGCGCTCTGCGCCCATAATGTCTATACGCCAAAGCGCTAATTATACGCAGGTGAGGCCCGACCGGCCCTTCGAGTTTTGATGGCCGCCGGGGAGGCCGGCGACGCGGCAGCCGGCCGCTTGCGCCATACGGTTGACGAGAGGTGGAGGCGCACTTGACGCACATTTCAGTGGAACGCAACTAGACGTTTCAACTGGTGCTGGCCAACTAAGCGATTGAACAGCTTCCTTATGGACTAAGTTAGACCCGATCACTGTAACCGGTTTATTCTGGAGGGCCCCGATCGTGCATTCGCCGATCTGTGTTGGGCGGATTTAGTCGTCGCTTTAGTGCATCAGTTTCTATTGCAGTCAGTTGCCAGATTTCAATCAGGAACAGATCTACGTTATCGAGCGGTGACGCAGTGAACACTCTTGGATCGTCAGGGCTGAAAACTAACGCGTCCCTTTGCGCGAGAGTGACGATATGTTTCTCAGCCTGGATGTTGATACCGTTTCCGATGGCGACGACGATGCCTGCATCTCCCTGCCATTCGAGTTGGGTCGGCGAGGCAAGCGGGTATCGCAAGACGCGATGCCTGTAGCGGTGCCGGCGGGTCATGACATTGAGATCATGGATTGGCCCATCAACGAGTGTGCTTTCGACCTTTAGATCGCCTGAAAATTCGAATGGTTCAGATTGCCGATTGATAGATATGAGCTCTTCACCATGAAGCGTGAGCGAAAGGCCATGTCCATCGATCACACTCAAGGTGCGATCGATGTTCGGGAATAGCGAGAAAGGCCCTGGCTCGCCGACATAGGCCATGCTGACGCGCCAGTCGAACGTGTCGAAGGACGCGCCTGCGGGCGAAACCATCATTTCGATGGTCTCGCCGCCGCCATTCTTCCACGGCATTCGCCGATAGTTGGCCTCGCGCTGTGTGCGCATCGATTACGCCACGCTTGGAAGCTTTAGGTTGTTGTCCTTGGCGCATTGGATCGCGATGTCGTAGCCGGCATCCGCATGGCGCATGACGCCGGATGCAGGATCGTTCCAGAGAACGCGCTCCAGCCGCTTGGCTGCCTCGGGGGTGCCGTCGGCGACGATCACCATGCCGGCGTGCTGGGAATAGCCGATGCCGACGCCGCCGCCGTGGTGAAGCGAGACCCATGTCGCGCCGCTGGCGCAATTGATCAGCGCGTTGAGGAGCGGCCAGTCCGAAACGGCGTCCGAGCCGTCCTTCATTGCTTCGGTTTCGCGGTTCGGACTCGCGACGCTTCCCGAGTCGAGATGATCGCGCCCGATGACGATCGGCGCCTTCAATTCTCCGCGCGCTACCATTTCGTTGAAGGCAACGCCGATACGGTGGCGGTCGCCGAGCCCGACCCAGCAGATCCGCGCCGGCAGTCCCTGAAACTGAATGCGCTCGCGTGCCATGTCCAACCAGTTGTGCAAATGCGTGTTGTCGGGCAGCAGTTCCTTCACTTTCGCATCGGTCTTGTAAATATCTTCCGGATCGCCGGAGAGTGCAGCCCAGCGGAACGGGCCAATGCCGCGGCAGAACAGCGGACGGATATAGGCCGGCACGAATCCGGGAAAATCGAAGGCGTTGTGCAGGCCCTCTTCCTTGGCCATCTGGCGGATGTTGTTTCCGTAATCGAGCGTGGGTACGCCCATCTTGTGAAAATCGAGCATCGCGCGCACGTGGTCGACCATGGAGCGCTTTGCGGCGCCCTCGACGACCTTCGGATCGGATTCACGCTTCGATTCCCAGTCCGAGAGGCTCCAGCCTTTCGGCAAGTAGCCGTTGACGGGATCGTGTGCTGATGTCTGGTCGGTGACCACGTCAGGCCGCACGCCCAGGCGAACCAGCTCCGGAAAGATGTCGGCGGCGTTGCCAAGCAGACCCACGGAAACCGGCTTCTTCTCCTTGCAGGACGTCTCGATGATCTTGAGCGCGTCCTTGATGTCCTTCGCCTGAACATCGAGATAGCCCGTGCGCAGCCGCATCTCGATGCGGCTCGGCTGGCATTCGACGGCGAGGCACGAAGCGCCGGCCATGGTCGCGGCCAGTGGCTGAGCGCCGCCCATGCCACCGAGTCCGGCGGTCAGGATCCATTTTCCTGCAAGGCTGCCTCCGTAATGCTGGCGGCCAATTTCCACGAAGGTCTCGTAAGTTCCTTGCACGATCCCTTGAGAGCCGATGTAAATCCACGAACCGGCCGTCATTTGGCCGTACATCATCAGGCCTTTGCGATCGAGCTCATGGAAATGATCCCAGTTGCCCCAGTGCGGCACGAGGTTTGAGTTCGCGATAAGTACGCGCGGCGCGTCCGCATGCGTGCGGAAAACACCGACCGGCTTTCCGGATTGCACGATCAGCGTTTCGTCATCGCCGAGCTCGCGTAGCGCCGCGACAATGCGGTCGAAGCTTTCCCAGTTGCGCGCCGCGCGGCCGATGCCGCCATACACCACAAGTTCGCTAGGCTTTTCGGCGACATCCGGATCAAGATTGTTCATCAGCATGCGCAGCGGCGCCTCAGTCAGCCAGCTCTTGGCGGAGATTTCGGATCCGCGCGGCGAACGGATGACGCGGGTGTTGTCGATACGGGTCATAAGATATTCCTCGATTACGCCGACGGACTGGCGAAGCTTAGGCAGGATTTCAGGATGCGGATGAGCGCGTCGCGCATCGGCAGGGCATAGGCGGGGTCATAGGGGGCCGGCCACGTGTGATCGGTCACGGGTCCGGGCTGTTCATGCATGTAACCGCGGCAGGCAAGCTCCATCTGGATGGCATGCAGACCGTTGCGCGGATTGCCGAGCCGGCGCGTTATCCAGCCGCCGGTAAAGCGACCGTTGGTGGTGCGCGTGAAAGCAGTCTCTGCGCAAATTGCTTCCACCGCCGCCGTCAGGGACGGATCGCAACTTATGCCGGAATTGGTCCCGATGTTGAAGTTCGGAAGCTCACCTTCGAACAGGCGGGGTATCACCGTGCGGATCGAATGACAGTCGTAGAGAACCACCGTGGGATGGGTCTTGCGAAGATGCGCGATCTCGTCATCCAGCGCGGCATGGTAGGGATCGAAAAATTGCGCGCGCCGACCTGGAATCTCCTCGGCCATCAGCTCCGAACCGTTCTTGTAAAGAGGCTCGCCGTCGAATGTGGTGGTCGGACAAAGTCCTGTGGTTTGCTGGCCGGGATAAAGCGTCACTCCGGATGGATCGCGATTGACGTCGATCACCGTGCGCGAAATCGCGGTGTGAACCACTGTCGCTCCGAGATCCGAGGCGAAGTCGTAAAGTTTGTCGATCCACCAGTCGGCATCCTTGCGGGCCATCCATGGCGAAACCAGACGGTCTTCGAACTCCGCCGGAATATGGGTGCCGGTGTGAGGAAAGGAAACGACCAGCGGCGCGTTCCCCCGGTGAACCGTCAGCCAAGACGTCATGCTCCCCTCCAAACGCGCTGAAACAGCGGGTTGAACCCGATGCGATAGACCAGTTCGGCGGGGCGCTCGACATCCCAGATGGCGAGATCACACCACTTGCCCGTTTCTAGCGTTCCGACCTCGTGCAAGCGACCGAGGGCGCGTGCAGCTTCCCGCGTGACGCCTGCGATCAACTCGTCCACAGTCAGCCGAAACAGCGTGGCTCCCATATTCATGGTCAGCAACAGCGAGGTCAGCGGCGACGTGCCCGGATTGCAATCGGTTGCGACCGCGATTTTCACGCCATGTCGGCGAAAGGCGTCCAGCGGCGGCATCTGCTTTTCGCGCAGCATGTAAAATGCGCCCGGCAGCAGCACGGCGGTGGTTCCGGCCTTCGCCATGGCGATAGCGCCATCCTCATCGGTGTATTCGAGATGATCCGCGGACAACGCGCCGTATTCCGCCGCCAGCCGCGCGCCGTGCAGGTTCGACAATTGATCCGCATGCAACTTGACCGCGAGCCCGGCCGTCTTCGCGGCTTTAAACACCCGCGCCGTTTGTTCGGGCGAGAAAGCGATCCCTTCGCAAAACGCATCTACTGCATCGGCCAGATGATCGCGCGCGATGGCGGGGATCATGTCGCAGACGTAGTCGATGTAGCGATCACGATCGGCATATTCCGGAGGCAGCGCGTGCGCACCAAGGAACGTCGTCGCGACCTCGATCGGGCGCTCGCGTGCCAGTCGTCGTGCGGCCCGGAGCACGCGAAATTCGCTGTCGCGATCAAGGCCGTAGCCGGATTTGATCTCGATCGTGGTGACGCCTTCAGCGATCAAATGATCGAGTCTTGGCAGCGAGGCGTTGACCAAGTCGTCCTCGCTGGCCGCTCGCGTCGCCTTGACTGTTGACAGGATGCCGCCGCCAGATCGCGCGATCTCTTCATAGCTTGCACCGGCGAGGCGCAATTCAAACTCGTGGGCCCGGTTGCCGCCGTAGACGAGATGCGTATGGCAATCGACCAATCCGGGAGTCACCCAGCGACCGTCGAGCCGCACCGTTTCCCGCGCGCTCCAGTTTCCCGGTAATTCAGATAACAGGCCTGCAAAGGCGATCCGGCCATCCTTTGTGGCGATGGCACCATTTTCGATGATGCCGAGCCCAGTCTCTGCTGGCTTGAGGGTCACCAGTCGCGCGTCGAGCCAAATTTTATCGAACTGCATCGTCTCTCCGCAGGATATCGATCCTGCTTCCCCGGCATGGCGATTAATTGTCTATACATAATTGCCTGCAAGCTTTCAATTGTCTATACAAAAGAAATCGGAGCGGAGACAGGTTCGAATGACATCGCGAATCCCCGGCGCAACGGATGCGAAGCGAGAGATGGGCGTGAGCTCTCTGTTTTTTGATCATGCGTTTCTGCCCGACGGCTGGGCGCGCGATGTCAGACTCTCGATCGAGGGTGGTGTCATCGCGCAGGTCGAGGTCGGAGTTAGCTGTGGCGGCAGCGGGCATGTGAAGGGCATCGCACTGCCGGGCCTTCCCAATCTTCACTGTCATACGTTTCAGCGCGGAATGGCCGGACTCGCCGAGCGTCGCGGAGTGGGCGACGACAGCTTCTGGACCTGGCGCGATGTGATGTATCGCTTTCTCGGTCGTCTTTCGCCTGACGATGTGGAGGCGATCGCGGCTTTTGCCTACGCCGAAATGCTTGAGCGCGGTTTCACCTCGGTCGGCGAGTTTCATTATCTACATCATGATGCAAACGGCTCACCCTATGACGATCTGGGCGAGATGGCGGCGCGTATCGTGGCGGCAGCTGCCGAGAGCGAGATCGGATTGACGCTGCTTCCTGCGTTGTATGTGAACGGCGGTTTTGGGGGCGCGGCGCCGGGCGCTGCTCAACGTCGTTTTCTGAACGATCCCGAACGCTTCCTGAAGCTTGTTGAGCGGACTCGCGCCGTGACGGCTTCGCTGCCTTCAGCGCAGGTTGGAATAGCGCCACATTCGCTGCGTGCAGTCACGCCTGAATCGCTGCGTATGGTGATAGGTCAGGCGGGAGCAGGGCCTGTCCACATTCATGTCGCCGAGCAGGTCAAGGAGGTCGCCGATTGCATCGCGTGGTCGGCGCGCAGGCCGGTGCAATGGCTGCTAGACAATGTGATCGTCGATGAGCGCTGGTGTCTCATTCACGCCACCCATATGACGTCCGACGAGGCGCGCCGGGTTGCCGTATCGGGCGCAGTGGTGGGGCTTTGTCCCATCACTGAGGCATCGCTGGGCGACGGCATCTTTAACGGCCCGGACTTTCTGATTGCCGGCGGACGCTACGGCGTGGGGTCGGACTCCAACGTCGAGATCGATGCGGCGGGCGAGCTCAGGCTTCTTGAATACAGTCAGCGTCTCGGCCAGCGCGCTCGCAATGTGATGACCACGGAGCCGGGGGAGTCGACCGGTCAGCGGCTTTTCACGTCCGCTCTTGCCGGTGGCGCGCAGGCGCTGGCGCGGCCGGTGGGCGCCATCGCAGTCGGTCGCCGCGCGGATATCGTGGTGCTCGATGCCGAGCATACGAGTTTTGCAACGACCGACAGCCGTCATTGGCTGGATGCGTGGATTTTTGTTCCGGGGTGTCCGGCCATACAGTCGGTGTTCGTCGGCGGCGCGAAGGTCGTGGATGAGGGACGTCATATCCGGCGTGATAAGATTGCCGCGCGATATCGCTCCGTTCTCAGGAGGTTGGTCGATGTCTGAACTTCGGGTGTCCCAGCGCACGGGGCCGACGGGAGTTGCGCGCTACGCCGAGATCCAGCGCGCGCTTGAGGCGGCGATCTTTTCCGGCGACTGGCCGCCGGGCGCTCGTGTGCCTTCCGAGCAGGAACTGTTGAAGCGCTATGCATGCTCGCGCATGACGGTCAACAAGGCGTTGAGCGCGCTCGCGGCCTCGGGGCTGATCGTGCGCCGCCGGCGTTCGGGCAGCTTTGTCGCCAAGCCCGAAGCCGAGAAGAACGTCCTTCAGATCCATGACACCGAGGAAGAAATTCGCCGCGAGGGCAAATCCTATCGCATCAAGGTGCTGTCCAGGACGGAACGTAACGCTACGAAACACGATGCAGCTCGCCTGAATATGCCGCTGCCGACGCGGGTGCTTGCGGTGAAATGCGTGCATTTCGCGGACGAGGAACCGGTGGTGGCGGAGGATCGCCTGATCAATCTCGATGCCGTGCCTTCGGTAACGCAAGTTGATTTCAACGTGACGTCGCCGGGAAGCTGGCTGCTAAGGAAAGTGCCGTGGAGCCAGGCCGAGCATCACATCCGGGCGGCGAACGCGAATAAGGACGTCGCGGCGCAGCTCAAGATTATTGAGGGCGATGCCTGCCTGGTCGTAGAGCGGCGAACGCAATACGCGGGTCAGGCCATCACTCACGTCACGCTCTCGTACCCTGGCAACGGATACAAACTCGTTGCCCGCTTTAGCCCATCGCCAACGTGAAGATCCGGTCAACTGGCAGTGACATGCGCAGCACTTGATGCGTACGCAGCAAAATCATTTCGCGATCTCGTTCAGAGGCAAGAAAGTATGACCATTTACTCCGGTCCAGTCTTCGATATGTGCAAACGGCAGTTCGATATCACCGCCGACTATCTGTCGATTCCCGAGGATGAACGTCGCCGCCTTCTTTATCCCAAAAGGGCAATTGCGGTCTCCTGTCCTATTCATAGGGATGACGGATCGATCGCGGTATTCGAAGGCTATCGGGTCCAGCATCATTTGACGCTGGGCCCGACGAAGGGTGGCACGCGCTTCTCGCAGCATGTCGATATTGGTGAAGTCGCAGCCCTTGCGGTGTGGATGAGCTGGAAGTGCGCGCTTGCAGGCCTGCCTTATGGCGGGGCAAAGGGAGGCGTCACTGTGGATGCTGCATCGCTTTCGGCGCGTGAGCTCGAAGCTCTGTCGCGCCGGTACATGGTCGAGATGATTCCGTTTGTCGGACCGCGAACGGACATCATGGCGCCGGATATGGGTACGAATGAACAGGTCATGGCCTGGTTCATGGATACATATTCGATGTACCAGGGCCATACGGTCAACGAGATTGTGACCGGCAAGCCGGTTGCGTCCGGTGGGACTGAAGGGCGCCGGGAGGCAACGGGTCTCGGCGTCGCGCATCTCGTTGGTCGCGCGCTTGATCGGCTGGGGATCGCCGCGAGCGGCTCGACCGCCATCATTCAAGGCTTTGGCAACGTTGGCTCCGTTGCGGCGGTGGCCTTGTGCGAGCGTGGCCTGAAGATCATCGGAATCGGCGATCACTCGGCGGCCTATTTCGATCCTCGCGGTCTCGATATCGCGTCGGCGCTGAAACACGCCGTGCAGCATGGCCGGCTATCGGGCTTCTCGAGCGAACTGGAGATCGCGCCCGATCAGCTTCTTCTCCAGACCTGTGACGTGCTCGTTCCCGCCGCACTCGAGCGCGTGATTACAGAGAACAATGTCGCAAAACTCAAATGCCGGATTCTCGCCGAGGGTGCGAATGGTCCGACCACGCCCGAAGCGGACGCGCTGCTCGATCTGCGCCGCGACGAGGTGTTCGTCATACCCGACATTCTCTGCAATTCAGGTGGCGTCATCGTGAGTTATTTCGAGTGGCTCCAGGGCCAGCAGCAATTCCTCTGGGGCAAGGAGCAAGTTTTGCAACAGCTTTACGACATTCTCGATCGCACATTCTCCCGCGTCGTCACGCGCGCGGCTTCAGAGAAAATCTCGTTTCGCGCTGCGGCGCTGGCGATCGGGGTGGAGAAGGTGCGGTCGGCCAAGCTGACGCGAGGGTTGTTCCCTTGAAAGAGCCGAGCCGCCGCAGCGTCGACCGTCAAATAAGTCCCGGGCCGCGTGTTGACCTGAATACCATATACTAATAGAAATCGAGAGAGAGACCCAAATGTTACCGAGCGGAAGTTCGCCTGTGTGCAAAGCGGCGCAAGAGTTCTTCGCGGCAACGAGGCCATTATGCTTGTTCAGGTTCTAGTCTCCGGAATCGCGATCGGCTGCGTCTATGGATTGATCGCGCTGGCGCTCGTGCTCATCAACAAGTCGACCGATGTTGTCAATTTCGCGCAAGGCGAAATGGCGATGTTCGGCGCTTTCGTGGCTCTCGCGCTGAATCGTGATCTCGGGCTTCCGATGATCGTTGTTCTGGCGCTTGCCTTTCCCATCGGAGGACTGATCGGCGCAGTCACTGAACGAATTGCGATACGTCCGCTTGCGGGTGGCGCTCCGATCAACGCGCTGATCGCGACGATCGGTCTGTGGATGGTCTTTCACTATGGCGCGGGCTGGATCTGGGGCTTCGATCCGTTCCGCTTTCCGTCGCTTGTTAGCGACGTGCCGATCGATATCGCGGGCATTCGCGTCGCGCCGTACAGCATCGTGATCGCGCTGGTGGCCGGCGCACTGCTAGTCGGCTTCTATCTCTTCTTCGAATTTTCCCGCGAAGGCATTGCCATGCGCGCAGCGAGCATGAATGCGCGCGCCGCCCGCTTGATGGGAATTCGCACCGGGCGCGTGTCGGCATGGGCGTGGGGCTTGGGAGGCGGAATCAGCATGGTTGCCGGAATCCTGGTCGCGCCGATGACCTTCGTCGACGTCGACATGATGTTTCTCGTGCTTCTGAAGGCCATCGCAGGCGCGGTCCTCGGAGGGTTCACGTCCTTGCCGGGCGCTATCGTCGGCGGCATCCTCGTCGGCGTCACGGAAACTCTCGGAGGATACTACATTTCGTCGGAGTTCAAGGATGTCTTTGCGTTCCTGATTATCGTGGCGGTCTTGATGGTGCGGCCGGAAGGTCTCTTCGGGATGCCGGCGATCAAGAAGGTTTGAGATCATGCGCAACACGTTCCTTGCAGCTTTCGTTTTCATCGTCTGCGCGGCGCTCGTTCCCTTCCTCGGGCAGGGATATCTTTGGTTCTTGCTGTGTAGCGCTGCGGTGTATTTCATCGTGGCGCTTTCGCTCAATATCCTGATCGGGATTGCCGGCCAGATTTCGATCGGGCACGCCGCATTCTGGGCATTGGGGGCCTATAGCTCGGCTGTGGTCGTCACCAAGCTTGGCCTGCCGTTCCTGGCCGGGATCCCGGTCGCTGGAATCGTCGCGGGGCTCGTTGGTTTGCTGGTCGCGTTGCCCGCTCTGCGAATACAGGGACACTATCTGGCGATCGCCACGCTGGCCTTTGCGCTGTTCGTGCAGCAGGTGCTTCACGAATGGGAAAGCCTGACCGGAGGCCGCGCGGGGATTTTCGTGCCGCGTCCGCAGATCCTGGGCTTTGAGATTAGTGATGATCGTCAGTATTTCTATCTGCTGCTGGCGATATGTGTCGGGCTTGCGTGGATCACCTGGAATCTTGCGCGGTCACGAACCGGGCGCGCGCTGATGGCCCTGCGCATGAGCCCGACCGCCGCGCAGTGCTGCGGTGTCGATCGCCGCACCAGCATCGTAATTGCGTTTGGGTTGAGCGCCGCGTTGACCGGCGTCTCGGGCGGCCTTTATGCGCATCTCGTCGGTTATCTCAGCGTATCGAGCTTTTCGCTTGGAACCTCGCTGTCCTTCCTGACGATGGTCGTGATCGGTGGAACGTCGCGCATCGCCGGGGCCGTGCTCGGGGCGTTGTTCCTGACGTTGGCGCCCGAAATTCTAAGAGGACTCGGTGACGGCCAGATGGTGATCTACGGGGTCATTCTGATTTTGGTTGTGATGTTCTTGCCTTCGGGCCTTGTCGGCGTGCCGGCTCAACTGGGTCGCCTTCTGCGCCGCTCGAAGAAGCTGCCCTCCTCGGAGGTCTCGTCATGAGCGTGTTGAGCATTCAGGGGCTAACTCGGCGCTTTGGCGGTCTTGTGGCGCTGAATGACATTGATCTGACGGTGCCGGAACGATCCATCGTTGGGCTGATCGGACCCAATGGAGCTGGCAAGAGCACGCTTCTCAATTGTCTTTCAGGAATCTATCGGCCTAGCGCCGGCAAGATTTCCTTTGGAGGTCTAGATCTCGTCCAGACTCCTACCCATCGGCTTGCCTCGCTGGGCGTGGCGCGAACATTTCAGAATCTCGAACTGTTTGGCGATGCGACAGTTCGCGAGAATGTCCTGGTCGGATGTGACTACCGCTTTCGCTCCAGCTTGCTGTCCGATCTCTTCGCCGGTCCTTCGGCGCGACGGGCCGCGCGGGAAGCGAACAAGGAAGTCGACCGCGAACTGGCCGCTCTAGGCTTGCTGGATGTGGCGGACACCGTGGTGAAAGACCTGTCATACGGCCTTCAGAAGCGCACCGAACTGGCGCGGGCACTGGTGGGCAAGCCCAAGCTGATGCTACTCGACGAGCCTGCTGCCGGCGCGAACCCGACGGAAAGCCACGAGCTTGGCGAACTGATCCGCCGTTTGCGCGACGAGCGCGGCGTCTCGGTTCTGCTTATTGAGCATGACATGCCATTGGTGATGGGAATCTGCGATCACGTCGTGGTTCTTGATCATGGCGCAAAAATTTGTGAAGGCGAACCGGCGGCGGTCGCCAACGATCCGCGCGTTGTTGAAGCGTATCTCGGCGAGGAGGGTGGCGATGCTCTCCATTGAGCGCATGACGGCACGGTACGGTGGCGTGGTCGCGCTCGCTGACGTGAGTCTTACAATCGAGCGTGGCAGTGTCGCTTGCCTTTTGGGAGCCAATGGCGCCGGGAAATCGACGCTTCTCAACGCGCTTATGGGGCAGGTCGCGGATGTCGAAGGTCGGATCAGCTTCGACGGGCGCGAAACTCTTGGGCTTCCCACCGATCAGATTGTTTCAGCAGGCATGGTTCTCTCCCCGGAAGGTCGTCAACTTTTTGGCGACCTCACCGTCGAGGAAAACCTCCGGATAGGAGCGTACCTCCGTCGCGACGACTGGAGCAAAGACCTCGTCGAAATCCTCGCGCTGTTCCCGCGGCTCGCCGAACGCCGCCGCCAGCTTGCGAAGACATTGTCGGGGGGCGAACAACAGATGGTAGCCATTGGCCGGGCATTGATGTCGCGACCGAAGCTGCTCCTGCTCGACGAGCCTTCGCTCGGCCTCGCGCCGATCTTTGTGCGAGAGGTCATGAAGCTGATCTCGACGATTCATGCCAGTGGCACGACGATATTCCTGGTCGAGCAGAACGCCAGACAGGCGCTACGGATTGCGACGCAGGCCTTCGTTCTCGAGAAGGGGCGCCTGACGACGGCGGGCCCAGCCGCCACGCTTATCGATGATCCAAAAATAACGGCCGCCTATCTGGGCGGTTCGGGGAAACCAACCAACCAAGGGGAGAAATAGATGACCATGCTGAGGAATATCGCTATTGCCTGCGGACTGGCTGTTGCCATGTCCGGGACAGCACTTTATGCGCAGGATTCGGGCGTCACGAAAACCGAGGTTCTGATTGGCGCGTTTCTGCCGCTCCAGAGCGGGCTGGCGGGGGGCGCTGCCCAGGTGAGGGACGGCGCGCTGGCGTAT
This sequence comes from Afipia birgiae 34632, assembly GCF_000308295.2. Classification (GTDB taxonomy): domain Bacteria; phylum Pseudomonadota; class Alphaproteobacteria; order Rhizobiales; family Xanthobacteraceae; genus Afipia; species Afipia birgiae. Next base: position 21,785 of record NZ_HG326653.1, on the reverse strand, counting down.
GTCCAGCACATCAACGAAAATGGCGGCGTCAACGGCCGCAAGCTGCGCTGGCTCTTTGAGAACGATTCATACAACCCGCAGCAGGCCGTCGCGGTTACCAAGAAGCTGGTTGAGCGCGACGGGATCTTCGCGATTGTCTCCCCGCTCGGCACGGCGACGGGACTTGCCGTTCTACCGTATGTTGCACAGAAGAAAATTCCGATGATCGGCCCCGTTGCCGGCAGTCCCAGGCTTCTTGAGCCGAAAGAGCGGGAAGTGTTCGGGGTGTTGCCGAGCGGCATTCGCCGGGGCCAGGCTGTCGCGAAGCATGCCGTGGAAGGAATGGCCGGCAAGAAGATCGCGGTCTTCTTTCAGAATGATGATTTTGGAAAAGACCTTCGCGACGGCGTCAAGGAGCAGTTGAAAGCCGTTGGCCAGTCCATCGTCGGCGAAACGTCCTATGAGCCGAACGATATCGACATGAGCAGTCAGGTCGCCAAGTTGCGCGCGGCCGATCCTGATGTGGTCGTGCTGGCGGGCATTCCGAAGCCGGTTTCGCTGTTCGTCAACGAGGCCGCCAAGCAGGGCTGGCAGCCGAAGTATGTCGGATCGTCGCCGATTTCGGATCCTCTGATGGCCGAACTCGCGGCGAAGAACGCAGACGACATCAACATCGTCTTCGATGTGGCGCTGCCCAACATGCCGGAATCAGCGAAGGCCAACGAGATCCTGGCGAAGTACACGTCGCAGACCCGTCCGGGATATTTTGTCTATAACGGAATGATCGGTATGATGTTGTTCGTCGAGGCGCTGAAGCGTTCCGGCCCCGAGCCGACCCGCGCGGCGATCATCGCGGAACTCGAAAAGCTGAAGGATTTCCGCAGCGACATCTTCCCTCCGATCTCGTACAGCGCTGACAATCATGCCGGCATCAGCTCGTATGGACTTGCGAAGTGGAAGAATGGAAAGCTCGAAGTTCTGAAAAGCTGGAAGTAGAAGGCTGATCAACGACAATGTCGGTTCACTCAACAATGGAGAGCGGCCGCGCGCCGCTCTTCTCGACAGGGTTCTTCCCGACGCCCGGTGCTGCGCTTCGCGCGCAGGCCGAGGCGATCGGCGAATCCGAGGCTTTGGCCTTTCCGGAAAGCGGTGGCCGGTTGACTTTTGCCGGATGGTATGAGCAGTCAACCGCCGTCGCTCGCGGTCTCGTCGATCTGGGCGTGCGGCCCGGCTCTCACGTCGCGCTGCTTGCGGAAAGCCGCGTCGAATGGCCGGTCGCGCAGGTCGGTATTGCGCTCGCTGGTGCAACTTTCGTTCCTCTGAATACACATTATCGGATCGACGATCTGCGCTATGCGCTGGTGCAGTCGCGTTCCGAAGTGATCATTCTTTCCGAGCGATTCAGGTCGAATGCCTACCTAGAGATGGTTCGCAAGCTTCGCGACGAGCTGCCTCTGCTGCGCGAGATAATCGTGCTGGACGGTAGCGGGCCGGAGCACTCCTTCGACGATCTGCTCGCGGCCGGAAAGGCATCCACGACAATTCTGCCCGACGTCGAATCCCTAGCGATCGCCTCACTTCAATACACCTCTGGCACCACCGGGTTTCCGAAGGGCGCGTTACTGACGCATGCAGGCATGATGCGCAACGCCTGGGAGACCAGCGGACGCCTCGGTATTCGACAGGGAGATCGCTGGACCTCGATCATCCCGCTCTTTCATTGCGCCGGATGCATTATGTGTATCCTCGGAGCGTTGCAGCGTGGAGCGGCGTATATAGGTGTCTCCGCGTTCGACGCGGAAGCGATGCTCCGCCTCATCGAGGCGGAGCAATGCACCGCGATGTCCGGCGTTCCGACGTCGTACCTTGCCATGTTGCAGCATCCGGCCCGCTCTCGTTACGATATTTCTTCCCTGCGGACGGGAACGTGCGGCGGAGCGGACTGCAATCCGGACGTGCTGAAGGAATGCGCGGCGGCCTTTCCCCAGCCGCATCTGGTGCAGCTCTACGGGCAAACGGAAGCGAGCACGATTATCTCATGCCCGGCGTTCGACGATCCCGAACGCTTCGATACGGCGGGCCAGCCGTTGCCCGGATATGACGTTCGCGTCACCGACCCGGATACGCGCGCCCCGCTGCCGGACGGCGAGGTCGGGCAGATCGAAGTGCGTGGCGATATGGTCATGCACGGCTATTTCGAGAGGCCTGATGAAACGGAGGCAACCATCGATGCCGACGGATGGCTGCAAACCGGCGATCTCGGTCTCCTGACGACGGGCGGCCGTGTTGTCATGGCGGGCGGTCGTTTGCGTGACATGATCATCCGGGGTGGGGAGAATATCTATCCCGTGGAAATAGAGAACGTGCTGATCCAGCATCCCGCGGTGGGCGAAGTGGCGGTGTTCGCGGCGAAGGACTCCTATTACGGAGAAGTTCCGGTAGCGGCGATCCGTCTCGATGCGCCGGTGACGTCCGCCGAACTGGCGGAGTTCTGTCACGCCAGGATTGCGCGCTTCAAGGTGCCGGCAACCTTTTGCAGCGTGGAGCAATTCCCGCTGACCGCGAGTGGAAAGATTCGCAAAAGAGAATTGCAGGAGCAGTTCGCCGGAAAATCCATGGACGTGATGTCATGACGGTTATCCCGCCCGGTGCCCAGGCGCGGTTCAGCATCATGCCGGGCCCCAATGATCTTGCCGCCGCGATCGGCAATCCTGGGGTCAATGTGGTGTCGACGCCCGCTGTGATTGGGTTGCTCGAGCATGCGAGCCATCTGGCTATCCGTCCCTATTTTGAACAGGGGAAAATGTCGGTCGGCACCCGGGTGGATGTGGCGCATGTCGACGCCGCGGTGCAGGGCCGTTCTCTCGAAGCCGCGTCCCGTGTGATCGCGGTGCGGGGCAGGCATATCGTGTTCGATGTCCTCGCCAGGCAAGATGGGCGAACGGTCATGGAAGGGCGTCATGAGCGCGCGATCGTCGATCTCGCACGCTTCAACAATCGCTTTGCGGATCTTTCGGCGACGACGGCAGCCACGAAGCGCGATCTGAGTTTCTGGTACGACTTCCATAGTCCATGGAGCTATCTCGCCGCCACGCGGATCGAGGATCTGGCGCAGCGCCATGGCGTCAGGGTGGTCTGGCGGCCTCTGCATTTGGCCAATCTCATTGACCGGATCGATGGCCGTCGTGTTCTGGATGAAAATCCTGCCTTCCTGAACTGGTACAAGCAGGACATGCAGGACTGGGCAGATTTGTACGGTATCAGGATCGCTTACCATCCGAACTTTCCCTTGCGTCCTTCGCGCGCCCTCCGCGCCAGCCTGTATGCGGAACGCGCAGGCAAGGCGTCGGCGTTCGTCGTGCGCGTGATGCAGGCCTATTGGGGCGAAGGCGCCGATATTTCGGACGTCGATGTTCTCGCCCGCCTTGGCGAAGAGGTTGGTCTCGCGCCTCAGGACATTGTGGCGGCCACCAACGATGCAAATTTGAAGGAAGAGATCGAGCGCAATACCAACGAGGCTGTCGCCAGCGGACTGTTTGGCGTTCCGGCGGCTATCATCGATGGGAAGATCTTTTTCGGCAATGACCGGTTTGTCATGCTGGATCGATATCTCGGTGGCGATGCGATCAATCGGTTCGCCGTCGGTCTTCGATAACGCGCCTGCTAGATTTTTGGTGGCTTGAAACGGCCGATCAGCTTGTGGCGATCGCCTGCATGCGATAGCCGGGCATACGTGATTGGAACGTTTTCGTTCCAGGTTCGTCGCTCGACCACAAGGCAGGCGGCTCCAGGCCGAATGCCAAGGAGCTTGGCGATTTTCTCCCGTGCGGCATTGGCGGAGATCATGTGCTCGGCCTCGGTCCACGGAATATTGTCGAGCAGCCAGCGACTCGGAGGTATCTTGCGGAACAAGGTTGGCTTGACCGATACGGCGGCGCGGTTGATCAGGCGTTCCTCGACCTGAAACACCACTTCGCCGGAGTAATGAAGGCAGACCACCGTGAGCAATGGCGCTCCCACCTCTGTTTGCATCAGCGCGGCATCGTCCGGACTGGCCGCGTGCGTCGTGAAGGATTCCGGCTTGTAGGTGTAGATGCCCCCCGCCTGACGGATATGCGCGGCCACATCCCAGATTTCGAAAACGGGTCGTTCTGAAGCGCGCAGCGCGACAATGGTCCCGAGCTTGGGTTTTCGCTCGACCAGGCCATCATTAGCGAGGCTGCGGATGGCCTTGTGCACCGTCATTTTGGCGGTGCCGGTCAACTTCATCATATCTTCTTCGGAAGGAATTCGCGTCCCGGGCGGCAGTGTGCCGCGTAGAATAGGCCGCGCGATCGCACGTCTGATCTGCTGCCAGAGCGGCCCTTCGCCGTCGAGCTCCAATTCAAGCTTAGGCTTGTTGGGCATTCTCACCATCTTCTTGGTTCGCGCAGAGTACAAAGTACGCGACATTCTTGTTGAATCATTACGGGAACATTATCGCATGCTTGTAAGCTTCAAGGGCTAACTTTCTATATTCCAATCTAGTGCTCCGATGTAGGGCGGCGCGGCCGAAAAGGGTTGTTCGAGTGGAGATTTATCGCAACCCATCATCGTATGCAGATAGTTGACAAGGCTCAGGACTCATTGATCAGAGCCAGAAGATGAGGACGGCTGCGATATAGATGGCGGACATGAACGTGTGGGTACATCAATCGTAGCGGGTATGGATGCGCCGCCAGTCGTCGCGCTCACGTCCGCATGATCGCTGCGGATCGGCGCATGTCGCTATGAACAACGGTGCGACACGGCGAGAACGACTGTGGGCCGTTGCAACGGCCAAGATGCCGCGGATCACCAGCTCAGGCGCTGTGCGCTATCATCAAGATGCAGTTGCATCGCTCTGGCCAAGCTCGTCAGGCGCAAGGCTCTGAATTCCGGCCGTCCATTTTGCATGGGTTTATCAGGGCGGCGCGTCGCGATTGCCAGCGAGGCAAAGTCATCGTGATCTTGATCCTTTGCGGCTCGGTCAGCTTGCTTGACAGTCTCAGCGCTCGACGTCCGGCCCACAAGAATTCGCCGTCGTGAAACCGATGGTCGGGATCGGTCGTCCGTTTGCAGGATGTGGTCGCGCAGGTGTTCGGCCTCTGACGATGGACGGTGTCGCCGAGCGGTAAAGGGCCTTTTGGCCCCGATCGTTTCCCTGCAACGGCGCGTCCGGCTTTTTTCCCCGCCACGCTACGCGTGTCTCCTCGCGCAAGACAAAAAAAGCCGTCCTATCCGCCGTCCTCCGCTTCGCTCTGGCCTCCGGTGCAGGTCGATCGCCGCCCGGCGCAAGGACCGTCATCGAGGCCGCAATCACGCGAGCCCGAGAGCAAACGGAGAGACGATCATGGCAACCATCGGAACATTCACCAAGAGCGACAACGGCTTTGCGGGCGCAGTCAGAACGCTCAGCCTCAACATCGAGGCAAAATTCATCTCGACCGAGAAGGAAAGCGACAAGGCCCCTGACTATCGCATCCTCGCAGGCTCTGTCGAGCTCGGTGCCGCTTGGAAAAAGCCCGCTCAAAAAGACGGTGGCAAGATTTTCTACAGCGTGAAGCTGGATGACCCAAGCTTCTCCAGCCCGATCTACGCAAATCTGATCGAAGGTGAAGACGGCGTGCACTCGCTGATCTGGTCGCGCCGCAGCGCCGACTGAGCCGCATCCGGCGCGGCCGTTCCCGGCCGCGCTGGTCCTCGTCACCTCACATCGAAGGCGTCACCGATGAGCAAGCATCTCAGTGCGAACCCGCGCGCCGACATTTATCAGCGCGTCACCGACATCATCATCCGCGATCTGGAGCAGGGCACCCGCTCGTGGACCAAGCCCTGGACCACAACGTCCAAAGACTCGGATTCAATCCGACCGCTTCGCCACGATGGCACACCCTATCGCGGCATCAATGTTCTGATTCTCTGGTCCGAGGCGATCGAGCACGGCTACACGTCCTCGACATGGATGACCTACCGCCAGGCCCAAGCCCTCGGTGCGCAGGTCCGCAAGGGCGAGCACGGCGCAACCGTGGTCTACGCCAAGACCATCGAGCGGATCGATGGCGACCTCACGACCGGCGACGAGGCGGTGACGCGCATTCCCATGCTGCGTGCCTACACTGTCTTCAACACCGATCAGATCGATGGCCTGCCGGTGGCGACACCGGCTCAGCCGTCTGCGATCACAGAGTCCGTGTCCACCCGGATCGAGCGCGCCGATGCTTTCATCGCAGCGACCAGGGCAACCATCGTGCATAGGGGGAACCGCGCCTGCTATATTCCGTCCGCCGATCGCATCGAAATGCCGCCTTATGGGCAATTCATCGACACACCTACGGCGAGTGCCGCCGAAGGCTACTACGCGACAGTACTACACGAACTGGTTCACTGGACGTCGCCCTCGCATCGTTGCGACCGCGATCTTGGCAAGCGCTTTGGCGACCACGCCTATGCGCGCGAGGAACTGGTTGCAGAAATCGGTGCCGCGTTCCTCTGTGCCGATCTCTCCATCACGCTCGAGCCGCGACCCGACCACGCCGCCTACCTTGGCAACTGGCTGGCTGTGCTCAAATCAGATAAGCGCGCGATCTTTACTGCAGCTGCATTGGCCCAAAAGGCGGTCGATTGGCTCACCGGTATCCGGTGAGCTCCGTCAACGCGCCTAATTTATTCCCGACCTGACCATCGTCTGCGACGAATCGACGAGGACTCTGACCGCATAGGTCTCCGCGCTGCGCCCTGATGGCTTCCGGCGATCGCATACTACTCGAACCCGCGCAGTTATTTCTCTATACGCCAAGCCGTTTATTAAACGCTATAGCGTGTGGCGAGATAGTCGTCAGGATGGTTCATCCTGATGAATGGCGAAGCGGGAAATTCTATCGGCCAAAAGGGTTCTGGCCCGCAATCTGCGGCGGCTGAGACTCGAACGGGCGCTGTCGCAGGATGACCTCGCGACCGAGGCCGGTCTTCGGCAGGCGCTCATTAGCGCGATCGAGGTTGGAACCGCAAATCCCACGCTGGAATCGCTGGACCGGTTGGCATCTGCGCTTGGGATCGATCTAGCCGCCCTCTTTGATCGAACGGCGCGCTAACTGATCACTGCCTTGGCGGTACTGCCGGCTATGCGTGCCTCCGCCGTGCACCGGCTGGGCTACTGGAATTAATGGCGAAGCCTGACGGAGCGTCCGCTTTCAATCGGACCGGCCGCGTCTGATAGATGCCGCCCGCTTCATGAAGGCAAGCGTCTGAGCTTTCGACGTCGTCTCATCGCTCGGCGCAGTCCGAGACGCCGGCTTTACTGGTTGCGCGGTTCGCTGCTTTGCCTTTGACGCGCGCTGGCTTTTGGTTCGCGCTACCGAGTTCTGGTCGCCGACGTGGTTCGTCGGCTTGCTCGGAATAACGTGGGTACGCTCCGCTTGGCCCATTCGAGGGGAGGCCCGACCGGCCGCGCGAGTTTTGCTGGAGGCCGGGGAGGCCGGCGACGCGGCATCCAACCGCTTGCGCCAGACGGTTGACGAGAGCGTCCCGACCGGGATTGCGCGGCCGTCACTGCCGTAGGCGCCAGCTACAAACAGCAGCCGGGACATGTCGCCCCACGTTAGGCCGCGGGCTTCCACGGCCTCGAACCAGTCAAGATGGTCGCTAACAAGCCGGGCCAGCTTCTTTCGACCGCCGCCGGGAAGCATCATGTCCTCGGCAATCGCTTTGGCACCAGCCTCGATTTGCTTGTTCGACAGCACCTGGACGACCCCTGTTACATCATGATTCACATAGGGACTCACTTCGACTTCTGCAAATCTATGCAAAATAATGCATCAATCTTGAATGGAAATGCAGAAGAAAGAAGAAATTTGCATAACTCGCACCTGTGCATCAATGGATGACACCCACATGGCAAGAACTATTTTGACGTTACAGCATTTGGTCGTTGCGGTCATCTGTCCGGCCTCATAGTGCGGATCATATGAGGCGCGGGCCTTAATGGCTGTCCGCTGATCTGGTCCCAATCATCGTTGACGGATTCGAAGTCCGTGCACAGGTTCGGGTTGTCCTGATCCTTGGTTTGTCGACCGGATTGGCCCCAATTTGCTCGTCGGTAAGGATCGGACCAAATCCGGGCATGTCACTCTCGTGTCCCGGTACGACCGCAGACATGCCGTATTTGGTGATGCCAAACAATTTTGCATCGGAATGATGCCAAGTGTGGCCTGTGGCGTCGTGAGGCGGCGCGGGCAATCGGCCGTTTTCCTTCGGTGTCTGCCAGTCCGGCTGTCCTTGTAGCGTTTCGCCGTGACAGGAGGCGCAATGCTCAACGTACAATTTCCGGCCAGCGCCGTGGTCTGCGCGATCCCGAACGAAAAGCCAAAAGGCCACCACAAGCAAGGGCGGTTAGCGCCGCCAACCCCGCAACACGGATCATGTCAGCGCCAAAACAAATATTTGATGAGGGCTGCGGTGGCGAGAATAAGCACTACGCCAAGCAACAGCCAAATGGCAGCCATGCCACATGCCTCTCACGCCATCATCACATGCGTCACCCTTCGTTAGAGTCGCACTCTTCGAAGGCGTAGTGAATTCGCTACGACGCTGACCGAAGACAGCGCCATCGCGGCGGCGGCTATAATTGGGGACAGGAGAATACCGAAAAACGGATAGAGCACTCCTGCCGCCACGGGCACGCCCAGCGCATTGTAGATGAAAGCGAAAAAAAGGTTCTGGCGAATATTGCGCATTACTACTTGAGAGAGCCGGCGTGCCCGAACAATGCCCGTTAGGTCTCCCTTGAGGAGCGTAACGCCGGCACTCTCCATGGCAACGTCCGTCCCGGTACCCATGGCTATGCCGACGTCTGACGCAGCGAGCGCAGGCGCATCGTTCACGCCGTCCCCCGCCATCGCCACCACCTTCCCCGCCGCCTTATAGCGCTGAATGACAGCGCTCTTCTGATGGGGAAGCACCTCGGCTTCCACATCGTCGATCCCCAACCGGCGAGCCACGGCCTTTGCGGTTGTCCAATTGTCGCCGGTTAACATGACTATGCGAATCCCCTCCGCCTTGAGGCCTCTGAGCGCCTCAGGCGTGCTCGATTTGACTGGATCGGCGATGGCGAGTGCTCCTGCCACGACGCCATCCACAGCCATGAAGATCGCCGTCGCGCCTTCTTTCCGAAGATCCTCCGCCTGAGCCGCGAGCGCTGCTACGTTCACGCCGAGCTCAGCAAGGAACTTGGCATTTCCAAGCGCGATGCTTTTACCCTCGACCTTGCCCAGCGCACCCTTGCCGGTTGGCGAGTCGAAATCCGTCACCTGTGCGGTCGAGATGCCCCGCTCTTCGGCAGCGCGAACGATGGCGACGGCTAGTGGATGTTCGCTCGCCCGCTCTACGCTTGCCGCAATCCGCAGCACCTCCGCCTCCGTGTAGTTCGGCGCCGGCACGATAGCTGTGACTGCGGGCTTGCCTTCCGTCAGAGTGCCTGTCTTGTCAACCACAAGGGTGTCGACCTTTTCCATGTGTTCTAGCGCTTCCGCGTTCTTGATCAGCACGCCTGATTGCGCTCCACGACCGACACCGACCATAATGGACATGGGGGTGGCAAGGCCGAGAGCACACGGACACGCAATGATGAGCACTGCAACCGCAGCGACCAATCCGTAGGAGAACTGCGGCGCGGGTCCCCAGATGGACCAAGCCGCGAATGCAAGCAGGGCAATCACGATCACGGCAGGCACGAACCATCCCGAGACTTTATCGGCCATGCGCTGGATCGGAGCACGGCTCCGTTGTGCCTGGGCGACGAGCTGCACGATCTGTGACAGCATCGTATCGCGCCCGACCTTTTTGGCTTCGATGATCAGTGCACCGGACTGATTCATCGTTCCGCCGATGACGTTGCCGCCGACTTCCTTCGTGACTGGCATGGACTCGCCGGTAACCATCGACTCGTCGACGGCGCTATGGCCTTCCAACACCACCCCGTCGACCGGCACCTTTTCGCCCGGGCGAACGCGCAGGCGATCGCCGACATGCACCTGATCGAGCTGCACCTCCTCTTCCAAACCGGCATTACTGATCCGGCGCGCGGTCTTAGGAGCGAGGTCGAGCAGCGCTCGGATCGCCCCCGAGGTTTGCTCCCGGGCCCGCAACTCGAGAACCTGCCCGAGCAGCACAAGCACCGTGATCACCGCGGCGGCTTCAAAATAGACTGCCACGGTGCCTTCTGCGCCGCGAAATGCTGGAGGGAAAATGTGGGGGGCAAACACCGCTACAACGCTGTAGAGCCACGCCATACCGACGCCGATGGCAATGAGCGTGAACATATTCAGATTGCGTGTGACAACCGATTGCCAACCGCGGACAAAGAAAGGCCAACCCGCCCACAACACCACCGGAGTGCCAAGGATAAGCTGCAGCCAGTTGGAAAAGGCTGGAGTGATGACACGGCGCAGATCAGGGAAGTGACCACCCATCTCGAGCGCGACAACGGGAATGGTGAGTGCAAGTCCGGTCCAGAATCTGCGCCTCATGTCGATCAGTTCGACATTAGGACCGGCTTCGGCGGTCACGATCTCAGGCTCGAGCGCCATCCCGCATATTGGGCAAACCCCGGGCCCTACTTGACGGATTTGCGGGTGCATTGGGCAGGTATAAATCGTACCTTCGGGTGCACCTTCCTTCGATCGTGTGTTGCCGGAAAGGTATCGCTGGGGATCGCCAACGAACTTTTTCTGGCAGCCGCTCGAACAGAAATGATATCGCTTGCCGTTGTGTTCCGCGCTGTGTTGAGACGTCCCGGGGTCGATGTACATCCCGCAGACGGGATCCGTTTCGGCGTCGCCTTGCTTGTGCGAACGCGGCTCGCGGTGCATGTGTTCCGTAGCGCCGGCCATGACTATCCTCCGTTCGAAAAAACTCAAGATTGTTCTCGACCTTCCAGCCGTCGCAAGGTCAAGAGCGTGTTGGATTTGCACTTAATGAACATAGATCGAGCAGCCGAGCGATCCGGCGTATCCGCAAAGATGATCCGTTACTATGAGTCCTTCGGTCTTATTCCGAAACCAAGCCGGCGAAGGAGCGGATGTCCGCCACGTTTCCAAAACGGGCTCACCAGCGAAGTAGCTTCTGGCCTAAAAGGGCGCCAGCGACCGTGCACAAGACGATCGTGCCTCCGTACCACACCGCAACAAAAGGCAAGGAATCATCGGTACAATGAAGCGCGTATGCTACTGCGCTGATCCCGCCAGCGACCAAGCCTGCGAGAGCTCCCGTTCTTGCCAGGTTCGTGGGGGCCGCCATTCGAACGGCCCACATGATCACTGCAAAAGGTACCACTGCGATAACGGGAATGGATAGCAGGCATTCGATCCAACGGTCTCCCATCAGCATATGGTCCCAATGGGAGGCGGGCGCAGAGATCAAACTTACACCGGCTAAAGCCATCACCGCTACGAAAGGGATCGTGGTGACAAATATCCACGAGCGCATCTCGCCGCCAGGCCGTGCGTGTTTGAGCAGATAGTGCGATCCGAGTAGAATCACCGCGACGCCAAAGCCGACCTTGAGAACCAAAAACCCGAAGGCGCTTGGGTTTCTCAAGTCACATCGGACGCCCAAAACAGCCAGGCCTGTGATCAACGCAAGGATTAAGCCGCCGACGATCGCAAGCTGAAGGTTTCGGCTTACCTTGCCGGTGTCGACGCGCTCGACATTCGTGCTGAGCACATCAATAAGTTCATCGGTTTTCATTTCGCTTTGTCCTGAGCGATGGCGGCACTTAATGCTTTAAGGCCGCGATGCACGTTTATCTTAACGGCCGACTCCGAGATTCCGCATCGAGCCGCGGCCTCGACCACGCTAAGACCTTCAATCTTCACGTAACGAATGGCCAACCGGACTTTTTCGGGCAGCTTCGCCAGCAACTTTGTCAGATCGAGACTGCTCTCCGTGGCCGCTCGATCGTCGGCCGCCATCACGTCCAACGCATCTTCGATCGGCACGTTCGCTTGCTTGGACCGACTATGACGAAGATGATCGATTAGTTTATACCGAGCGATAGCGTACACCCATGGCGTTAGAAGTTCAGCAGGATCATATGTGTCGCGCCGAGTGTGGATCGCCATCAAAGCTTCCTGAACCAGATCTTCGGCCTCTTCAGGGCCGCGGCCCGACCGGACGAGTTTGTTTCGATAGTACGCACGTAAGTGCCCGCTCAGCGCCGACAACAACGCGCGATGCGCCGCGGCGTCGCCGTTGAGGCCCGCGATCATCAAGGCCCGAAGTTCACGCTCCTTGGCATGCTCCGTGTTCATGAGTTCGTAGCTCGCTGGCTTCCGGTTACAGGGTGCGCCCTTTTTTTGGCCGCGGCGCTTGACTGCATCAACAAGTGCGGTGCAGGCGAAACCACGCCTGTGATCTGTAACCGATTTTCGTGCCGGACCGAACTCCTTCATTGAGACGCATTGAGCATCTCAAAAAAGGAGCCGGGTCATGAAATGGAAACTTACGCTTGCAGGGTCAATTATCCTCCTCGCTGCGTCGTTGGGACAAGCGGCAGCAGGTCCAACAATTACCGACAAGCGCTATTGGCCGAACGAAGTCGGGCCTTCTGCCTATCAGCAGGGCGGTCCCTACGCAGCCGCAAATCAAGTGCCGCCACGCAGAACCTCGCAACGAGCCCCTCGTGAAAAGAGCTGCACCTACCAGGGTGGTCCAAAAAGCAATCTGTGGACCTGCCGCTAGTTGCGGGCCGCAGTTCACGGATCCGTGAACCTGTAACCGCTCTTGCGGCACCGCCGAATTCACCGTTATGGCCCTGCCGGGAACCTTGGCAGTGGCAGGAGGACTGACATGACGACACTTCCGGTGCCCAGGCGTCCGGCGTTCAATGGAGCCGCGTGTTCCTCGACGTTCCGGCTGTGGTGGCAAAAGCCCATCGTCTGGGTCGGTCTCGCAGCGCTGATAGTCCTGGGCCTCGTGCTCAATTGGCACTGGCTCGTCGCGGCAGGTGCCCTGCCGATCCTGTTTGGCGTCTTGCCTTGTCTCGCGATGTGCGCGCTGCACCTTTGTTCCATGGGCAAGGGGAATAACTCGAGCCCGCCCTCGCAGCCCAACAGCCAGCCATAAACGCTTCAAAAAGAAGGAGAGTTCACATGAGAAAACTTCTTGCCGCCTCTCTCGTATTCGCCACGCTCGGCAGCGGAGTAACGTCCATGGCGCTGGCCCAAGACGCTCGACCGGCACAACCTGCGGCACCCGCCCAACCGGCGGCGCCTGGGGATCACGGAATGATGATGGGCGGCGACATGTCCGCGATGATGGGCCGCATGACCAAGATGATGGATGCCTGTGAAAAGATGATGCAGAGCACCGATCGCCAGGACCGAAAGGGACGACGATAGCCCGTCTGCAGCCGGTCTGCAGCCTTTTTGAATGCGGCTTGTAACCGGACCGCCGCCCTACACGAACTACCCTATTGTGAGAGCTCGGCTGCCTCGGCGGCCCGTAGATATCTTGAGGCTAGCCTGGCAATGATGAAATCCCACATAGTGTCGTTCTGCGCGACCGTTGCTCTGGCGACGGTCATATCCGCCCAGAATGTTTCCGCGTCGCCCCAAGACTATGAATTTCAACTCGTTCAAGACGCGCTGCCGCTGGCGCAGGACACAATTATTTCCGTGCGGCTGATGCACAAGCCGACCGGCAAGCCTGTGGGCGACGCTGTTATCTTCGCTACCCGACTGGATATGGCCCCGGATGGCATGCCGACCATGATGGCTGATCTAGAGGCGCTGCCATCGGAAGAGACCGGTATTTACCGATATCGGACTACCTTGGGAATGGAGGGAAGCTGGCGCCTTTCTCTCGCAGCGAAGGTCCAAGGAGAGAAGGATACCGTTCAAAGCCGCCTCGTTTTGAAGGCCAAGAACTGATGGATCAGATAACATCTCTCGATGCCTATGAAAGTGTTAAGAAACGGCACACGAGCGTGGGCAGATCGCCATTGAAACGCATCTTTTTGATTCTCTTTTTTGCCTTCCTGATGCTCGGTGTCCTGGCGGTCGGGTTTCGATTAGGACGTAGCGAAGGGGCTTTCCCCGGATGGGTGCCTTCGCAACTAACGGCTGTGCTCGGTGGGGGTCAAGCTGTCCGTGCCCCCGCCGGTTCCGTGATTTACTACCGCGATCCCGACGGAAAACCTTCCTACTCCGCGCAACCCAAGAAAACGGCGGATGGTCGCGAATTTGTGCCGGTTCTCGCCAGCGAGGACGTGACGTTCGATGATCCGCCGGCGACGCAAACGGCTGCCGCGACCGGGGAGAAGCGAATTCTCTATTACCGCAATCCAATGGGATTGCCGGACACATCACCCGTCCCGAAAAAAGATTCCATGGGGATGGACTATCTGCCCGTTTATGAGGGGGAGGAGCAGGACAGTTCCACTGTCAAGGTTTCCCCTGGGCGGCTGCAACGCACCGGAGTGCGCTCTGAACCGGTAGAACGGCGGGTCTTGACCCGAACTCTCCGAGTGCCCGGCACGATTCAACTCGATGAACGCCGCATCGCGGTTGTCGCCACTCGCTCGGATGCCTTCATCGATCGCGTGGAGAATGTCACCACTGGCGACATGGTGCGAACGGGTCAGCCACTTCTTCAGCTTTATTCGCCGGACATTGTTGCCGCCGGCGCACAGCTTGTGGCGGCCCCTGACTTCGAAGGGTCTCGTCGACGCCTCGAAAATCTCAATGTACCGGCCGACGTGATTGCCGAAATCGAGCGCACCAGAAAAGTACCTCTTTCGATTACGTGGTCTGCTCCAAGCAATGGCCTGGTTTTGGAGCGCGACGCCGTCCCCGGTATGAAAGCTCCCGCCGGTCAGGTGTTGTTTCGCATTGCAGATCACTCGGTGGTCTGGGCGCTGGCGGACGTCCCTGAGCGAGAACTCGCTCTGGTCGCAGAAGGACAATCAGCCGCTGTCCGGGTTCGTGGCTATCCCGATCGTGTGTTCACAGGAAAAGTCTCCCGTATCTATCCACGCATCAACACCGAAACACGCACGGCGCGTCTACGTGTCGAGCTCGCGAACCCTGACGGCCTCCTGCGACCGGACATGTATGCAGACATGGAGCTCACGACGGGTGGTGGCGCCGCAGTCTTAGCTGTGCCCGAGAGCGCGGTGATCGATAGTGGCACACGCCAAGTCGTTATCATCGACAAGGGGGAAGGACGGTTTGAGCCCCGGCCGGTGAAGGTCGGAATCCGCGGCAACGGATTTGCGGAGATTCGAGAGGGCGTATCCGAGACCGAGCGGGTCGTCACCGCGGCCAATTTCCTGATTGATGCGGAAAGCAATCTCAAGGCGGCATTAAGCGGGTTGTCTTCGGGAGATGCGCCCAAATGATCGCCCGGCTGATCGCCTGGTCGGCGCATAATCTGCTGCTCGTTTTCGTCGGTACCGTCTTTGCCGTAGCGGCGGGCGTGTATGCAATTCGCACTCTGCCACTGGACGCTATTCCGGATCTCTCCGACGTTCAGGTGATCGTCTACACGGAATACCCCGGACAAGCGCCGCAGGTCATAGAAGATCAAGTGACCTATCCGCTGACGACCGCCATGCTGACCGTGCCGAAGTCAAAGGTCGTGCGGGGGTTCTCGTTCTTTGGCGTGTCCTTCGTCTATGTGATTTTCGAAGATGGCACCGACCCCTATTGGGCGAGGAGTCGCGTGCTGGAGTACTTGAACGCAGCAACGCGCAGGCTCCCGGCCGGCGTAACACCTAGTCTAGGGCCGGACGCCACCGGCGTCGGTTGGGTCTATCAATACGCCATCCTCGCCAAAGATATGAACCTGGCCGAACTGCGTTCCCTGCAGGACTGGACGATCCGCTATGGCATTTCGAAGGCCGAAGGCGTGGCGGAGGTGGCTAGCGTCGGTGGGTTCGTCAAGCAATACAATGTTGTGGTCGATCCTCGACGACTCCGGTCGCAGGGCATTTCCCTTCAAACGCTCCGGGACGCTATTCGCGCCAGCAACATCGACGTCGGCGGGCGGACAGTCGAGCTATCGGAATTTGAGTTTGTTGTGCGCGGCAGAGGCTATCTGCGAAGCATTGAGGACATTGAAAATATTGTTCTAAAGACCAGCGCGGGCACGCCGCTTCGGCTGCGCGATATCGCAAGCGTTGAACTGGGGCCGGACGAGCGCCGGGGCATTACAGAACTCAATGGCGACGGAGAGGTCGCGAGCGGTATCGCGCTTCAGCGATTTGGAGCTAACGCCCTCACAGTTATCGACAATGTAAAGGCGCGCCTGTCGGAGATTGCCTCGAGCCTCCCAAAAGGCGTTGAAATCGTACCTGTTTATGATCGTTCGGAGTTAATTAAGGCGGCGATTGAAACTCTCAAGACCACCCTGATCGAGGAAAGCATTATCGTCGCCCTGGTGTGCATCGTATTTCTGCTTCACTTGCGCAGTGCCTTGGTTGCCATCCTTATGCTGCCCGTTGGCATCTTGATTGCGTTTGCAGGAATGAAATACATCGGCCTCGGCTCGAACATCATGAGCCTTGGCGGTATTGCCATCGCTGTCGGAGCGATGATCGATGCCGCGATCGTCATGATCGAAAATGCCCACAAGCATCTCGAACGAGCAAAGCCCGGCAAGCCTCGAATACGAATCCTCGTCGACGCGGCCGCTGAGGTAGGCCCAGCGCTGTTTTTCAGCCTGCTCGTGATTACCGTCTCCTTCCTCCCGATCTTTACGCTGGAGTCGCAGGAAGGTCGGCTATTTGGACCCCTGGCGTTTACTAAAACATTCGCCATGGGCGCGGCCGCCTTCCTTTCTATCACGTTGGTCCCCGCTCTAATGGTGATCTTCGTCCGGGGCCGGATCATTCCTGAACATAAAAACCCGGTGAACCGCTTTCTCATCTGGATCTATCGCCCTGTCATTCGCGGCGTTCTACGAGCAAAGGGAGTGACGATCCTCCTCGCACTGGTGGCTCTAGCGATTTCGATCGTGCCTGCGCGTCAACTCGGCAGCGAGTTCATGCCGACGCTGAACGAAGGCACCTTGATGTATATGCCCACGACACTACCGGGTATATCGGTCACCAAGGCTGCAGAACTGTTGCAAATGCAGGATCGGATCATCAAGGCATTCCCTGAGGTTGCATCGGTCTACGGAAAAGCAGGACGGGCAAACACAGCAACCGATCCGGCCCCAACTGAAATGTTCGAGACCATCATTAACTTGAAGCCGAAGTCGGAGTGGAGGCCAGGTGTCACGATCGACAGTTTGCGGGCAGAAATGGACAAGGCGCTTCAATTTCCGGGCGTATCGAATGCGTGGACCATGCCAATACGGGCACGGATCGACATGCTCTCTACCGGCATCCGCACGCCGGTCGGAATCAAGGTATACGGTACCGACCTGGCGGAAATGGACAGGTTAGCGCGACAGGTTGAAGCCGTTGTTAGAAACGTGGCCGGCACTTCAAGTGCTTACGCCGAACGCGTGATCGGGGGCTATTACTTGGAAGTGGTTCCCGATCGCATCGCGCTCGGGCGCTACGGCCTGATGGTTGCGGACCTGCAAAACGTGATATCGACCGCGCTCGGCGGCGAGGCCGTAACGACTACTGTCGAAGGTCGCGAGCGATACACGGTTAATGTACGTTACCCACGCGAGCTTCGATCGAGCCCGCAGGCCATTGCGACCGATGTGCAGGTTCCGTTGGCCTCTGGCGGAAGCGTGCCGCTCGGTGAGGTAGCCAGCGTTAAACTCACGCGCGGTGCCACGTCAATTCGGACTGAAAACGGCCAGCTTGCGGTTTACATTTTTGTCGACATCACCGGTCGCGATCTTGGCGGATACGTCGCAGATGCGCGCGAGGCCGTGGCAAAGGAGGTCAAATTCCCACCCGGATATTACGTTTCCTGGAGCGGCCAGTTCGAATACATGGAGAGAGCGGAGGCTCGTCTGAAAATCGTCGTGCCGATCACCCTGCTCATCATCTTCCTGCTGCTCTATCTCAACTTCCGCAAGCTTGCTGAAACACTCATCGTGATGCTTTCGTTGCCATTTTCACTTGTCGGCGGAGTTTGGCTGATGTGGTGGCTGGGCTTCAACATGAGCGTGGCAGTGGCGGTCGGCTTCATAGCGCTTGCTGGCGTGGCGGCCGAGACAGGCGTTGTGATGCTGATCTATCTCGAACAGGCGCTTGATGAGCTGAAAGCTGAATGCGCGGCTGCCGGACGTCCATTTACAAGAAACGATCTCTATCAAGCCATTATGCTGGGAGCGGTGGACAGAGTTCGGCCGAAGATGATGACCGTGGTTGCCATCATGGCTGGTCTGGTGCCGATCTTGTGGAGTAGTGGGGCCGGCTCCGAAGTTATGCAGCGGATTGCAGTGCCGATGATCGGTGGAATGATCTCGTCCACGATACTGACGCTCGTGGTCATCCCCGCAATCTATGCGATCATCAAAGGCTACCGGTTGCCGACATCGCATTCAGAACCGGATCACAGCACTGTTTCTGGGCCCCCACAGACTGCTCGGCACATAGCCCCCGAGGTGGCGAAGTGAAGTCGTGTTTTGAATACCCAACGGCGCGGAGCCGTGCAGGGACCTATCCCTCAGCTGACCAAATTGCAGGCGAGGTCAGCGTGAGGTCATCGTCTCTCGTCCTGCAATCACAGGAGAAGAGATCCATGTTGTCCCGTAGTTCTCTCAAACCCCAGCGCTCTTTCGTTGCCGCGGCGCTGCTTGCCGGGCTTATCGGGTTTGTTGGCTCGATCGGCCATGCGCAGGCGCAATCGATGAACAGCATGCCAGGCATGGGAAAGACTGACCAAAAGGCTGAGCAAAAGACCGCATCGAGCACCGGCACCGTCACCGCACTTAATGCGGCTGGCAAGAAAATCACGCTCGATCATGCTCCGATCGCCGCAGTCAATTGGCCGGCAATGAAGATGGAGTTTCCGACGGCGGCTTCAGTCGATCTTTCGAAGGTGAAGGTCGGGGACAAGGTCCGGTTTACGGTGACGGGATCGGGCAACAACTACACGGTCCAATCGGTCAGTCCCGGGCAATAACAGCGGCTTCCGGCCCAGGTGGTGCAAGCTCCCCAATCCTGACGGAGATGCACCGCCTGCCGGGACCAAAGCGTACCTGTAGGCCTCATGCTAACGCATAGCAAAGCCGGCCTCTTTATCGGCCAGTCCCGCCGCAACGGGCCGGTGATGGACTCTTGGGATTTAAAGAAATGGCGCAGGCTTTTGCGAGTATCGCAATTTGGTGCTGCGGGATTACTCGGTGTGAGCCGTGGCACCATCCAACATTGGGAGAGCGGACGTAACCCGATCCCAAGGACGACCGAACTAGCGTGTAGAGAACTTGCACGCATTTGGAGGCAACGTGATGAGTTTGGTCCTGTGACTCTGGTCTATTCAGATGACGTTGACTGGTATCGGCCGGAAGGCATTTGCGGCGTTCTGCTTCAAAGCGAGTGTCATCCCACGAACCAAGCGGCGATCCTGCGCGCATGTGCGCTGCGGGAAGTTCAGGACTTTCGGAGCGGATTTATCGTCGACTCTGATGGTGAGATCGTATGGTCCAATCTTGAACTGACAAAAGAGTGCGAGCGCGGACTCACCGATCTCGCGCTCAGAGCTTAGGACGAGTGAGTGGGAATGGCGTATTCGAAATCATCTCCATCGATTACACGTCGGGATGTTCTCCGTAGGGGAGCAGGTCTTGCTCTACTGGCGAGCAGTTCAAGGCTAGCCGAAGCCGCCCCTGATATACGAACTCTCAAATTACTCGTCCGTCCGACCACTTGGGACCTTGGTACCCGATCTCGCGCTTTTACTACAGACGTGTGGGCGTACGACGGGACCATTCCCGGGCCGCAAATACGAGTCCGGCAGGGAGTGCCGGTGCGAATCTTGGTGGAGAATCGCTTGGCCGAAGGTACGACCGTTCATTGGCACGGTATCCGGCTTCCGATTTCGATGGATGGAGTGCCCGGGCTGACTCAAGCGCCCATCGCACCCGGCGAGACATTCACTTATGAATTTACGCCGCCCGACGCTGGCACGTTTTGGTACCACCCCCATGCAAATACGCTACAACAACTCGGACGAGGTCTTGCCGGTGCGCTGATTGTCGAAGAGCCGGAAACGCCCGGGATCGAGCGCGACGTTGCGTGGGTGATTTCCGATTGGCGGCTGACGTCGGAGGGTCAACTCGTTGGTGGCTTCGGCAACGCAATGGAAGCTGCAATGTCCGGTCGGGTGGGCAACACGGTCACCGTCAATGGCGCCCTTCACACGAAAGAGCGTGTTCAAGCGGGAGAACGCTTACGGCTCCGCCTGATCAACGCTGCTCTCGCTCGGATCATGGCCCTGCGTTTTGAAGGGCACAGGCCAATCATCATCGCGGTGGATGGACAACCGTGCGAACCTCACGAACCGGAAAACGGTCGCGTTCTGCTGGGACCTGCAATGCGAGCCGACGTTCTTCTCGAGTTGAATGGTGAACCTGGGCGGGCGTACGAAGTGATCGACGATTTCTACCAAGGTCTGAGCTATGCCGTCGCGGTCCTCTCCTACGGCGACGAGTATACGCCCAGAAAGAGTCCAAACGCACTTGTTCCCTTGCCGCGCAATCCGCTCGCCGAACCAGACCTCGGCCGGGCCGAAACACATGTCCTGAAGCTGCAGGGTGGCATGATGGGTGGTGGCAACATGGCCGGAATGGGCGGCATGCATGGGATGTCCCACGGGGCGACTTGGGCCATCAACGGAACGTCGATGACGGGTGATGGACATGAGGGCATGCCGCCTTCACTTACGCTGCAGCGAGGACAACCATACGTTCTGAGGCTGCAAAACGAAACCGCGTGGTGGCATCCGATGCATCTCCACGGCCACAGCTTTCGTATTCTGTCTCGAAATGGCGCGGCAGTCCCATACCGTCAGTGGGCGGATACTGTACTTCTGGAGCCTCGCGACACTGTCGATGTGGCTTTCGTCGCGGACAACCCTGGTGACTGGATGTTCCACTGCCACGTCACTGATCACCAAGTCGCGGGGATGATGACATTGCTGCGAGTCGCGTAGCGCGTTTAGCAAAGGAGAATCCCATGCAACGGCGCACGTTCTGTGTCGGTTTGATCTCAATCTTAGCCGCGACACCGATTCGCGCGGCGGACGCGCCGCGTGCGGTGCTCTACAAAAATCCTCAATGTAGTTGTTGCGAAGGTTACGCCGCGTATCTTCGACGAAATGGATTCATAGTCGACGTCAAAGCGACCAACGACCTGAGTGAAATCAGTCGCAAGGCAGGCGTCCCTGATAATCTGCAAGGCTGCCACACGATGTTCATCGAGGGATACGTGGTAGATGGGCATGTCCCGATAAGCATCGTGCGGAAGATGCTTTCGGAGCGGCCGGCAATCGCCGGTATTACACTTCCGGGCATGCCTGAGGGCTCCCCGGGGATGACGGGACGCAAGAGCGGAGCGTTCACGGTTTACGCGGTCTTCAAAGACAGCTCACAACCCAAAATCTATGCGGTCGAATGATGTCGGTCCATTTCCGTGCTGCACGAGCCGTCTGCGCCGGGACGGCTCTCCTGTTCCTTTGGAGCAGCGGCTCACGCAGTCAAGAATTTCGCGCGGCCTCGCTGGTTGTTGGAAGCCCCGTGGGCTCGCGCAACACCGCGTGCCGCGATAGTCGGAGGTGGATATCCAACGATCAGCAATGTCGGGACCACCTAATCTAATA
>NZ_HG326652.1:2725930-2944842 GCF_000308295.2 Afipia birgiae 34632 | reverse complement strand
AGGTCAGGAGAGCTTCGGGAGTTGGCAAGGCTGTCACAACGCGTGCGCTTTGGTTCCAAGATGCCGTTGTTCGCGGAGGGAGACCATTCCGATGCGGTTTACAATGTGTCGGAAGGAACGGTTCGCCTCTACAAGCTGCTGCCTGACGGCAGGCGGCAGATTATCGGATTTGCGCTGCCTGGCGATTTCATAGGAGTTGTGCCGGGTGTTCGCTGCGGCCTCTCGGCGGATGCGATCGGGTCGGTCATGGCATGCTGGCTTCTAAAGGAGTCTTTCTTACGTTTCATAGAGTGCAAACCGCGCATGATGCCGCGCATCGGCAGATCCGCTCAACCCGCTTCTTGTTCACCGTCCAGTCGGCCCTGCGAAGCAATGCCGTAACTCGGCGATATCCGTAGCGGCCATATTGGCGGGCAAGTTCAATGATATCGGCAGTTAAAGCTGCCTCGTCGTTGGAATCTTGCGCTGCGTCGATCGGTGCTGCCCGTCTCTCGGATATGCCAAGCTCGGTCATCACATCACAGTTTCCTGGCTCTAATGACGGATATGCGTCCAATTCCCACAGACTGCGACGATTGTCGGCGTATGCCGACAAAGCCGGCCTTAACAAGAAAACCCGTCCAGCTTCCGTTCAGATGTGGCGTTGCGGCAGCCGGCCCAGAGATGCGCTCAGTGAATTTGAGTATTCGGTGCTCATTGGAATTTGTCGGCTTATCGTAGTCTGCCACATGTAAAGTGCCGCCGCGTCGCAGGATCCTTCGCAATTCGTTTGCAAGGCGATACTTTTCATCGGGCGAGCGATCATGGAAAGTAAGTACGCTCACGGCCTTATCGAAAGAGCCGGTGCCGAACGAAAATCGATCGCCAGTCGTCTCGGCCAAGACCTGAACATTCTCGATGTGACGGCGCGTGATGTCCCGCACCGCTTTCGCGACGCTACTTGGGTCAGGGTCCAAGGCGACAAAGGTCGTGCTTGGAAAACGCAATGCAAGCATAATCGCCATCGACCCGCTACCTGCGCCGAAATCAAGAATGCGGTCGTCCGCCCGAGGCGCAAGAGAATCGATAACCGCTTCCTGCCAGGATCGATCACTCATCACTACGTCGAAAAAGCCTTCGTAGAGAAGTCTGGCAAAACCAAGCCGTATTCGGTTGGAAACACGCGCCAATCCAACCACTGCCTGCGGCGGTGACATGTTTTTCCGTCCAATGCAGATCAATCCCAAGCTAAGCCAAAACACTAATCGGGAATTAAAGGCTGCAAGTTGAGCCAGATCAACGACCTGCGAGATTCTTGGGGTCACAAGGGAGAAACTTGAGGATACCGCCAGCACGTATGAATGGGCGGGTGAGTAAAACGACGATGCGCCTCTCTCGAACCATCTTGGCCCTGGTGACCGCGCTGTCGGTGGCAATGCTGCCGATGGCGGGAGCTGCCATTTCTGGCTCGATGGCGTACGGCTTGGCTGAGGTCGCATCGCAAGAAATGGCAGCTGTGGCTTCCGACGTGCCGGAAGCCCTGGACGACTGCGGTGCGGACCAGACCAAGGCCAACCCTTGCGACCAGCCGAGCGATCAGTGCCCGCTGGCCTTCTGCGCGTCGCAGTCGGGTGCCGTGGCTGATATCGCCAGTTTTCCTTTTGATTTCCCGATCGTGGCGGGAAATCCGCTCCCCATTCCGGTGGATCAGGTCGTCGCTTTGCATAGCGGCAGTCCGCCGTTCCGTCCTCCGCGCGTCTGATCTTCTCTCGCGTGCTGCCGACGCGCAGGCCGTTTGCGCTCGCGTGTGGCGACAATTCCGCGCGCCTTCGATTCGGTTCCGAAGCCGTGGATAGACCAGACCCATGAGGAGAAGATCCAATGATTTCAAAGTTCACGCGCGTCGTGGCGTTCGCCACGGTGGTGAGTCTCGCAGGCTCCGCAGCATTCGGGGCAGCAAGCGATTACGCATTCGAGCCCGTCAATGCGGAGATGAAGAAGGGCGACGACGTGACGGTGGCGGTGCGTCTGATCAACAAGGCCACGGGAAAGCCGGTGCCGGACGCAGTCATCATCCGCACCCGCGTCGACATGGCGCCTGACGGCATGGCGGAGATGGAATCGCCGGTCAGCCCGCTGCCGGCAAAGGAGCCTGGCGTCTACGCCTTCAAGACCGATTTGCCGATGGCTGGTCGCTATCAGCTCAGCGTAGCCGCCAAGGTACAGGGCGAGGCGGAGACTGTGATCGGCAAAGTGGTGATCAAGGCGGGCAAATGAGGTTCTCGTCGGCGCTCCGTGGAGCGCCGACGCACCTTAATCCAGCTCAAAGTGCCTGCGTGAATGCGCTCTTACGGTGAATTATATGAACAAGCTTCTGACCACACTTGCAGCCAGCATCGGGCTCGCCGCCGTCGGCGTTTGGCTGAGCCAACAGCCGCTCTTGCGGGCGCAGATCCATCTGACCAGCGCGGCCGCGGCCGAGCGGCTGGTGCTATACTATCGCGACCCGAGCGGCGCGCCGTTCTGGTCGGCTGGTCCCAAGAAGGATCAGCAAGGTCGCGACTATCTCCCCGTCTACGACGACCAAGAGCCGTCCTTCGATCCGCCTGCGAAGCCGCAAGCCGCTCAGGGGGCGCGCAAGATCCTGTACTACCGCAATCCGATGGGGCTGGCGGACACGTCGCCGGTGCCGAAGAAGGACGGCATGGGGATGGACTACATCCCCGTTTACGAGGGCGATGACAGCGACGACGGTTCGGTCAAGCTCTCGCCGGGCAAGATCCAGCGGACCGGCGTGAGATCGGCCCCAGCCGAACGCCGCGCGATCCGAACCTTGGTGCGGGCACCCGGCACGATCCAGCTCGACGAGCGCCGCATCTCGGTCATTGCTATGCGCGCGGAAAGCTACGTGCAAAAGGTCGCCAATGTCACTACCGGGTCGAGCGTCTCGGCAGGGCAACCGCTGATGGAAATCTACAGTTCCGCCGTCGCGGTGGCTGCGGCCGAGTATCTCGCGACCATCAATTCCAAGGTAACCGGGGGTATCGAGCTGTACGGCCGCGGTTCTCGGCAGCGGCTGATGAATCTCGACGTTCCCGAGCCGGTCATCGCGGCAATGGAGAAGAGCAGAACAACCCCAATTGCGATTCAATGGTCCGCGCCGCGCGACGGCATTGTGCTGGAGCGCAACGCCATCGAAGGCATGCGCGCGCAACCAGGCGACGTTCTCTTCCGCATTGCGGATATTTCGGTCGTGTGGGCTCTGGCCGACGTGGCGGAACGCGATCTCGGTAGCATTGCGGTCGGTCAGCCCGTTGCGGTGCGCGCCCGCAGCTTCCCCGGGCGGGAATTTTCCGGCAAGATCAGCGTAGTCTATCCGCAGGTGAACCGCGAAACGCGAACCGCGCGGGTCCGGATCGAACTGGCGAACGCCGACCTCGCGTTGCTGCCGGACATGTATGTCGACGCTGAGATCGGCACCGCCAGTGGGACAGCGGTCGTCGCCGTCCCTGACAGCTCCGTGCTCGATACGGGCAGCAGGCAAGCCGTCTTCATCGACAAGGGCGAGGGCCGCTTCGAGCCGCGCACTGTCAAGCTAGGCCGCCGTGGCGACGGCTACGCCGAGGTGAAGGAGGGCGTGAGCGAGGGCGAGGCGATCGTGACCTCGGCCAATTTCCTGATCGATTCCGAAAGCAACCTGAAGGCCGCGCTGAAGGGCTTTGCGGAAGCCGCCACGCCGCAGACGACCGAAGCTTCAAGCGGGGCGAAACACGTGGGAGGGCACCAATGATCGCCCGAGCCATCGCCTGGTCGGCACGCAATCTGCTGTTAGTGCTGTTCGGCGCCGCCTTTGCGACAGCCGCCGGCCTTTACGCGCTCGTGCATCTTCCGCTCGACGCCATCCCCGATCTTTCCGACACCCAGGTGGTCGTCTACACCGAATATCCCGGTCAGGCGCCGCAGGTGATTGAAGACCAGGTCACCTATCCCCTGACCACGGCAATGCTGACGGTTCCAAAATCGAAAGTCGTGCGCGGTTTCTCGTTTTTCGGCGTGTCGTTCGTCTATGTCATCTTCGAGGACGGCACCGACATCTATTGGGCGCGGTCGCGCGTGCTCGAATTCCTCAACGCCGCGGCCTCGCGGCTGCCAGCCGGCGTGACACCGACGATCGGCCCCGACGCCACCGGCGTGGGATGGGTCTATCAGTATGCGGTGGTGTCGAAAGAATTGAACCTCGCCGAGACACGCACCATTCAGGACTGGAACCTGAAATTCGCGCTGGCCAAGGCTGAGGGTGTCGCGGAGGTGGCCAGCGTCGGCGGCTTCGTCAAACAATACAACGTCATCCTCGACCCGCAGCGCATGCGTGATCGCGGCATCACTATGCAGAAGATGCGCGATGCGATTCGCGCCAGCAATGCCGATGTCGGCGGCCGAACGGTGGAGCTGTCAGAGTTCGAATACGTCATTCGCGGCAAGGGCTATCTGAAGAACATCAACGACCTCGGCAACATCGTGCTGAAGACCAACAACGGCACGCCGGTTCTGCTGCGCGATGTCGCCCGCGTGGAACTCGGGCCGGACGAGCGCCGCGGCATCACCGAGCTCAATGGTGAGGGAGAGGTCGCCAGCGGCATCGTGCTGCAACGTTTCGGCGTCAATGCGCTTGACGTGATCGACAACGTCAAGAAACGCTTCAAGGAGATCGCGAGTAGTCTGCCGAAATCCGTCGAGATCGTTCCGGTTTATGACCGCTCCAACCTGATCAACGCGGCCATCGCCACCCTCAAGCATACGTTGCTGGAGGAAAGCATCGTCGTTGCCCTGGTTTGTATCGTCTTCCTGTTGCATGTCCGAAGTGCGCTGGTGGCGATCTTGATGCTGCCCGTTGGTGTGTTGATGGCGTTCGGCGCGATGAAGCTGCTCGGGCTGGGATCCAACATCATGAGTCTTGGCGGCATTGCGATCGCGATCGGCGCCATGGTCGATGCGGCCATTGTCATGATCGAGAATGCACACAAGCATCTGGAACGATCCGAACCGGGACAGTCAAGAGTCGATATCCTGATCGAGGCAGCATCGGAAGTCGGTCCCGCGCTGTTTTTCAGCCTGCTGATCATCACCGTGTCGTTCATGCCGATCTTCACGCTGGAGTCGCAGGAAGGACGGTTGTTCAGCCCGCTGGCCTTCACCAAGACATTTGCGATGGCTGCCGCGGCCTTGCTGTCGGTGACGCTTGTCCCGGCACTGATGATCATCTTCGTGCGCGGCAAAATCGTTCCGGAGCACAAGAATCCGATCAACCGCTTCCTGATCTGGATCTATCGGCCGGTGATCAAGGCTGTGATGCGCGCCAAGACCCTGGTGATCGTGCTGTCGCTCGCCGTTCTTGCAGTGACGATCTGGCCGGCTCGTCAGCTCGGCACCGAATTCATGCCGAATCTCAACGAGGGCATGCTGCTCTTCATGCCGACGACGCTGCCGGGTATTTCGGTGACCAAGGCAGGTGAACTATTGCAGATGCAGGATAGAATTATCCGGTCGTTTCCGGAGGTGGCGTCTGTCTACGGCAAGGCGGGTCGCGCGTTGACCGCGACCGATCCCGCTCCGTCGGAAATGTTCGAGACCATCGTCAACCTGAAGCCGAAGGAGGAGTGGCGGCCAGGCGTGACGGTTGACAGTCTGGTCGCGGAGATGGACAAGGCCCTGCAATTCCCCGGCGTCTCGAACGCATGGACCATGCCGATCAAGGCCCGCATCGATATGTTGTCGACCGGCATCCGGACTCCGATCGGGGTCAAGGTGATCGGCACCGATCTGGTTGAGATCGACAAGCTGGCCAGGCAGATCGAACAGGTGCTCAAGGCCGTGCCGGGAACGTCATCGGCTTATGCTGAACGCGGGATCGGCGGATACTATCTCGACGTCACACCCGACCGCGCTGCTCTGGCGCGCTACGGAATCATGATTCAGGATGTTCAGGATGTGATCGGGACCGCGCTCGGCGGCCAGACCGTCACGACGACGGTGGAAGGACGGCAGCGTTTCGGCGTCAATATGCGTTATCCGCGCGACATGAGGGACAGTCCGCAAGCCATCGCGAACGATGTCCTCGTTCCGATGCCCGGCGGTGGCGCAGTGCCGCTCGGAGAGATCGCCAAAATCGAACCGGCGCGTGGACCGACATCGATCCGCACCGAGAATGGCCAACTGGCGACCTATATCTATGTCGATATCCGCGACCGCGATCTTGGAGGCTACGTTGCCGACGCGCAGCAAGCCGTGCAGGCCAGTATCCAGTTTCCGCCGAGTTACTATGTGGTCTGGAGCGGCCAGTATGAATATCTCGAACGCGCCACCGCGCGCCTGAAGATCGTGGTGCCGGTGACGCTGCTCATCATCTTCATGCTGCTGTATCTCAACTTCCGCTCCATCACCGAGACCATGATCGTCATGCTCTCGCTGCCCTTTGCCCTGGTCGGCGGGATCTGGCTGATGTGGTGGCTCGGCTTCAATATGTCGGTCGCGGTCGTCGTCGGATTCATCGCGCTGGCCGGCGTCGCCGCCGAAACCGGCGTGATCATGCTGATCTATCTTAACCATGCACTGGCGGAGATCAAGGCGAGGCGTGACGCTGAAGGCCGGGCATTAACGCGTGCCGATCTTTACGATGCCGTCATGGTCGGTGCGGTGGAACGCGTGCGCCCGAAAATGATGACCGTCGTGGCAATCATGGCGGGCCTGCTGCCGATCATGTGGAGCACCGGCACTGGCTCGGAAATCATGCAGCGTATCGCGGTTCCGATGATCGGCGGCATGATCTCGTCCACGTTGCTGACGCTGATCGTGATTCCGGCAATCTATGGATTGGTTAAGGAAAGACGCCAGAGTTCTGTCGTCCAAGCGAGACGGCCGCAGAGCGACCCTCTCAGGTCTTGATGTGAGTAGTACCGATTCCCGTTTCGTAACGTCGAAATTGACGCAAACCGGTAGCAAAATATGCATAAATCGCCGCTCAAACCGATTCAAGCAGCTAAGAGAGTGCAGCATATCTCTTCCCTCGTAATCTCGGTTGCGGTTTCGTTGGTCGCCTTGCCTGGGCGAGCGGAAACTTTGCCGGAAGTATTGGTCAGGGCGTACCAGGGAAATCCGCAACTCAACGCCGCGCGTGCCGGTCAGCGGGCGACCGATGAGAACGTTCCACAAGCGTTGGCAGATTATCGCCCGCAGATCATGGCGAGCCTAAGCAGCGGACTGCAGGCGGTCCGCAATCTCTTGCCCGACAACTCCGCGCAGGGCGCAACGCTTCGTCCATGGACGATCGGCTTAACCGTTACGCAAACCCTCTTCAACGGCTTCAAGACTGTGAACAGCGTACGGGTAGCCGAAATTCAGGTACGCTCAGGTCGTGAAGCGTTGCGCAACGTTGGTCAAGGCGTGCTGCTGGACGGTGTTACGGCCTATATGGGTGTGCTTGCCAACCAGGCGCTGCTCGAAGCGCAGCGTACCAATGTCGCATTCCTGCGCGAACTCCTCGGCGCTACTCGCAAGCGCCTCGATGCCGGCGATGTGACGCCGACCGACGCAGCGCAGGCGGAAGCGCGCTTGAGTCGGGGATTGGCGGATCTCAACGCAGCAGAAGTTGCGCTCGCCGTCAGTCAAGCCGTCTACCATCAGATTGTCGGAGAGCGTCCGGTTCAGCTGGTACCGGCCGCAACAGTGGATCGCTTATCACCGTCCGGGCTTCCTGAAGCGACGAAAGCAGCGACGCGTGAGCATCCCGCGGTTCTTGCGGCGGGATTTGATGTTGACGTCGCCCTGACGACTATCAGTGTGGCGGAAAGCAGTCTGATGCCAACGGTGACGGTCCAGGGAAGCGTTAGTCGCGGAGTTCAGACTGATACGAATTTGGGTACAACGCGTATGGATCAGGCCTCAGTGATTGGCCAGATCGGGGTGCCAATTTACGATGGCGGTATGGCTGCGTCGCGGACCCGGCAAGCCAAGGAGTTGGCGTCGCAAAGCCGGATCGTCCTTGAACAGGTCAGAAACCAGTCGCGAACCGCGGTGGCGAGCGCGTGGGCAACCAACGAAGGAACCAAGATTGCGCTCACGGCTGCCGAGTCGGAGGTGCGAGCCGCCGGGATCGCTTTGCGAGGTGTGCAGCGTGAAGCACAGGCCGGCCAGCGCACGACGGTCGATGTCTTGAACGCACAACAGGATCTGACCAACGCACGCGCGCGCCAAATTCTGGCTCAGCGTGACCGGGTGATCGCGTCCTACACGCTGCTGAGCGCGACGGGCCGGCTCGATGTTCGGACGCTGCGCCTCGATACGCCTGATTATCTGCCGGAGGTGCATTACCACCAGGTGCGTGACGCTTGGTATGGCCTGCGAACGCCCTCGGGACAGTGAATTCCTTGAGACCACCAACTGAGATGCAGGACGACCAAGTTAGCGAGTTCCACGATTTTTCGACACCAAGGCGCTGGTGTCTGTAACCAAACCAGGTAGACCGGCAAAATTAACGATATGACGCACGCTGACGATCAGCGAAATCGAACTGAAGGCGCTGATGCTTTCAAGCCTGGATGGCGACCTGACTTCGTACCGCGCGCTGCTTGAGCGATTGAGCCGCCGTCTACGGGCTTATTACAAAGGCAAACTTTCGGGAATTGGGAAAGGCGCGGCAGAGGCTGAGGATCTGGTTCAGGAAGCGGTGTTGGCGATCAACATCAGGCTACATACCTATGACCTTGCGGGGCCGCTTTCGCCATGGGTGAATGCTGTTGCGCGCTACAAGTTGATCGATTTCCCGCGTCGAAGCCGCAGGTCGCTCGCTGATGTGCCTATCGATGAGGCCGATCAGATCATGGCACATGACGACAACGTCGACGCCGAGAGTACATACGACGTCAGACGGATCTTGCAGCGGCTGCCGAAAAATATGCGATGCGCCATCGAGGCGGTAAAATTGGACGGACACAGCATAGCTGAAGCAGCAGCGATGTGGTGCTGGGGAAGCCGGCGCCGTGCGCCTCAAGCCCATTCTGCTTACCGCTCTGGCGGCCATGATCGGTGCCGCGACCGTTCTTCTCGATCCGATCTTTCAGGGCTGGCGATTTCGCTGCTGTTCGGTCTGGTGTCGTCGATCCTGACGGTGCTTGTGATTCCAGCTATCTACATCGCGCTTCGTGAACCTCACCGCAACTATCATCCAGCAAGTAAGGAAGTCTCGAATGGAAAAGAACTATTCCGAACTCACCAAGCGCATTTCCGCTGATTTGAGGAAATTGCGCAAGGATATACCCGATACCATGCAAGCGTTTTCGGCGCTCGCGCAGGCCGCCACGCGCGATGGCGCGTTGGACAAAAAGACGAAGGAATTGATCGCGCTTGCGATCGGCGTGGCCGCCCGTTGCGATGGCTGCATCGGCTTCCATACCGAGGCCTTGGTTAAACTCGGCGCCACCCGCCAGGAAGTGGAAGAGACTCTCGGTATGGCCGTCTATATGGGAGGTGGCCCGTCGCTGATGTACGCCGCCGATGCCATTTCCGCCTATGAACAGTTCGAGAAGGAGCTGACCGTTGCAGTCTGATCAACAGTAAACTGAGCGCATCACAATTCGCCAAAGCGGAATATCAATCCCACTGCTAGGTGCTGTGACTATCATCGCTGCCACTCATTCGGCCGTTGCTCCATTCAGTAGAACCGGCTCGCGTTTAGCTTCACGCCACTTTGGCGTGACAAAGTCACACCGGAGCTTGACCTACATCAACGACAAGAAATCCATTCCTTCATCAATGAAACTATAGGATTCCGCATGCAGGCGAAAAAAGGACCTCAATGGATTTCGATCACAGCGAGAAAGTTGAACGCTTGCGGTCGCAAATTGGCGATTTCATGCGCTTCCATGTCGAGCCAGCGAATCGGGAATGGCACCATGAGGTTGCTTCAGGACGTTATCCGGTGCCTCTCATCGAGCGGTTGAAGTCGCGCGCGTTCATGGAGGGGTTGTGGAATATATTTCTTCCCGGCCTCAAGGAGGATGAGCCAGGCCAGCGCCTTACCAATCTTGAGTATGCTCCGCTTGCGGAGATCATGGGGCGGGTTCACTGGGCATCCGAGGTGTTCAATTGCAGCGCTCCCGACTCCGGAAACATGGAGTTGCTGCATCTGTTTGCGACTCCTTCACAACGATCCCAATGGCTCGCCCCCCTGCTAATCGGGGAAATTCGCTCCTGCTTTGCAATGAGTGAACCGGATACAGCGTCATCCGACGCCAGGAACATCCGAACGACCATCCAGAGAGATGGCGACAGTTACGTGATCAACGGCCGCAAGTGGTTCATCACCGGTGCGCGTCATCCCAATTGCCGGGTCGCTATTGTCATGGGGGTAACCGGCGAGCACCCGTCGCATAGCTCGTTCGATCAGCATTCGATGGTTCTTGTACCGATGGACACACCGGGTCTCAAGATTGTGCGCAGCATTCCCATCATGCACTACAGTTCCCCCGAGGGACATTGCGAACTGTTGTTCCGGAACGTCCGCGTTCCAGTTTCGAATCTTATCGGTGAGGAGGGAAACGGTTTCAGGCTGGCCCAGGAGCGGCTCGGTCCCGGGCGCGTGCATCACTGCATGCGCACCATCGGCCAGTGTGAGTTGGCGCTTGAGCTCATGTGCGAGCGTTCGTTGGAACGACAGACGTTTGGGCGTCGTATCGCCGATTTCGCCAATGTGCAGGACTGGATCGCTGAAACACGGCTGGAGGTCGATCAAGCCAGGCTTCTGGTATTAAAGGCAGCCCACAAAATGGATCGTGAGGGCAATGCGGCGGCGCGCGTCGATGTTTCGGCAATTAAGATCGTTGCGGCCCGGCTTCAGACACGGGTTATCGACAGGGCCATGCAGGTGTTCGGCGCAATGGGCCTGACGCCAGATACACCGCTATCCTATCTGTGGACGTGGGGGCGCGCCCTGCGCTTTCTCGATGGACCCGATGAAGTTCATCTGCGTGTTGTTTCCCGAGCGGAACTGGCAAAAGCCAAAGCCAACAGCGGCAAAAGTGCACCCTATTTCGTGCCGCCTATCGGCTTTGAAGCAGGATGAGCGCGGCGGGTTCGATTTGGATCTCTTGCCGTATGGATGCAGCCACGGGCAAAGTACGTCCCCTAAAATCGAATTTCGCGGCTCCTCGAAAAATGCCGACGGCATCGACTTTTTTTGCTATTCCGGCGTTCTCAAAATCGCGTACGCGCGATGATCGATGAACGGATCGTCGGGCCACCGCGGTCCACGGATCAGTACGAAGCACTCGCCGGTTTCGGCACGGGATCGACGGCGTAGGATGTCGGGAATCCACCGTGTAGAGGTGAGATGAGTGCCATGCGCGCTCTGGCGAATGGCCATTGCTTATCGCGACTCCAGTAGAAATCCATGCTGTTCCGAGATTCGTGGACAATCGCTCGCCTTGCCTCGCTCTCTTCGCGGGTGTCGGCAATAGCGATAATGTTGCCGCGCGCCACGCAGCGTACGGCTCCGCGGAGTGTCATCTCAGTCTCGAACACGACATCGGCTAACGGCATGCCGTAGGTAACGCGGCCAGTCTCGTCCTCGACGAGCAGTCGGCGTTCTTTCGTGTCGAACCAGACCTTCACGCGGCTCCCGATTGGCGGCGGATACTTAGCGACGTGAAAGATCTTGGGCTTCTCTGCTTTCAATGTGGTCCTTCCTCCGGGGCGGCATCTGGGCCCTTGTACGTAGATGTAGCGTCATTCCCTTTGGTGAGAGGGCGGGCCTTCTATCGGCACGGCGTACACCAAAATTCTCCCGTAGCATGTCAATGCGGTGTCCGGAAATTGTACATAGAAATTGGACAATCGGCCTCTCTCATCGAAGGGTGTGCTGTCACAATTCAGCCCTCCGATAGAACGTTGCGCCGCCCGGACGCCGGCGGCCTCGATCTCCCTATCCACCACCAGGCGATGCCGTCCCCGTTGCTTTGCCAGCGCGAGCGCCAACACTGTGTTTTGTGTGCGCGCTAGGCCGGTTGCCTGGCGAGTGCGAACAGGGACACGAATTCCCGCTCGAAGCGTTCGACCTCTTCGGTCGTCACGATGACAGCGGGACAGCGGTTGACCAGGTTCACGACGGTGATCGTCTTAAGGTGTCCGGCGGCGATCAGGCGGCGGACGGTGCCGCCGTGCATCTGCAGGCGGCTCTGCAAGTCGTAGGCGGTGAAGCCGTCGTAGTCGGCCCCGCGCACCAGGGCGCGGACTTCCTCGATGTCAAGCAGGAGAGACATGTAGCCGCGCTCGGAGGTGAGCTTTGAATTGCCAAGGCCCCGCCGTTTCCGACGAGGCCTCATCTGCTACCAAAGTACAGGACGTTTAATTAGGGGACGTACTATGCTCGGCCTGCAACGGATGACGAAGCTCTATCGCTAGGGCCGGACGTGATCATATTTTGATCCGGATCAACGCAACGATGCTCGGGTTAGGATTGAATGCAGAGTGTTCCGAGGGGCGCTCCGGCAAGGAACTGAGATACCGCAACTTTGCAACGGGGAAAGCGCGGTGACCCCTTGACCCTGATCCGGGTCATGCCAGCGAGGGGACGGGAATGCTTCGAGAACCATCTTCCTTGTGCGGAACATCTTCCGTCATTGTAATTGGCGCAGGCATCGCCGGTAGCTGGCAAGCGTTGCTGTTTGCGCATGCAGGCTACGATGTCACACTGCTCGATCGCGACAGCGCCGAGATGACCCAAGCGACCAGTCATTGGGCTGGCGGCATGCTGGCGCCCTGGTGTGAGGGCGAATCTTCTGAACCGCTGATCACGCGCCTCGGCGTTCGGTCGCTCGATCTGTGGCGTCAACATTTGCCCGAAACACCGTTCAACGGTTCTCTTGTCGTCGCTAATTCACGCGACCGCCCGGACTTCGAGCGCTTTGCAAAGCGGACGACCGGCCATGAACGCCTTGATGCCGGGGGTGTCATGAGCCTTGAGCCATCGCTGGACGGAAGGTTTCGTGAAGGCCTGTTCTTTGCGGGCGAGGGACATGTTGAACCACGCGCCGTGTTGCCGCAACTGCATGCAAGGCTTGCAGCGAACGGTGGCATCGTTCGATTCCAGTCTGAATGCGATCCAGAACAACTTGCCAAGGAGACCGGCAGCATTGTGATCGATTGCCGGGGCCTTGCAGCTCGTAAAGAATCCTCCGACCTACGTGGCGTCAAGGGTGAGATGGCCATCATTGAAACGGCGGAAGTACGGTTGTCGCGCCCGGTACGCTTGCTGCACCCGCGCTGGCCAATCTACGTCATTCCGCGCGATGACAATTGCTTCATGATCGGCGCCACCACCCTCGAGAGCGAGGATACCGGGGTCAGCGTGCGCTCGGCGCTGGAATTGCTCACCGCCGCTTATGCCGTTCATCCGGCATTCGGCGAAGCGCGTATCGTCGAGATCGGCGCAGGGCTTCGGCCTGCGTTTCCTGACAACCTGCCGCGCATCATCGTCGGCAACAGAAAAATATCAGTGAACGGGCTTTACCGTCATGGATTTCTGCTGGCGCCCGCATTGGCCGAAATGACGCTCGCTTACGCGCAGCGCGGTTTCATTCACAATGAGGTGATGCAGTCTTCCTTCGATGCGGCGTTCTAAAAATGGTGGCGGGTGTTCGCCGGTAGCTGAAGAGCAGCATTAGCCCTCCCATTCGCGCGCCGAAATGTGGAGATCGAGATTGAGAAGGTCGATCGTCCGCCGCGCGATATGGTCGATCATCTCGATTATCGAACTTGGCTTTTGATAGAATGCCGGAACCGGCGGCGCAATGATTGCGCCGATTTCTGTCGCCGCAGCCATTGCTCGCAGATGACCGAGATGCAGAGGAGTTTCCCGCACCATCAGTACGAGCTTTCGCCGCTCCTTGAGTTGAACGTCTGCCGCGCGGACCAGAAGATTGTCTGCGGCGCTCGCGGCGATCGCGGACAAGGTGCGGATCGAGCACGGTGCCACGATCATGCCCGCGGTGCGAAAGGAGCCGCTGGCGATGCTTGCGCCGATGTCTTCATTCGGGTGATGGTGCGTGACTATCGCGGAGACAGCCGACAGAGCGTTTGGCCCAATTTCGTGTCGGAGCGTCCGTTCGGCGCTGCGCGTGACCACCAGATGGACATCGCATTGGTCATTCTCCGATAGCAACTCGGCAACTCGTACGCCGAGCGCTGCGCCCGAGGCCCCGCTAATTCCGACTACGACTCGCAAGCGGTTGCTCATCGCGCGCTATCTCCGAATGCGGCGTTTGGCGGCAGGCCGAGCTGCTGCCAGAGCCTGTCCACGCGCTCGACCACCGCGCTGTCCATGGTGAGGAGTCGCCCCCATTCGCGATCCGTTTCGGGATGGACTTTCGTGGTCGCGTCGATACCAAGCTTGCCGCCGAGGCCCGGCTTGGGAGAAGCAAAGTCGAGATAGTCGATCGGCGTGTCCGTCAGCGTGATGAGATCGCGTGAGGGATCGGAACGCGTAGCAATCGCCCACATCACGTCGGACCAGTTGCGTACATCGATGTCTGGATCAACGAGGATGAGAAATTTCGTGTAGGTGAGCTGCGGCAGCATTGACCAGAGCGCAAGCATGACCCGCCGCGCCTGTCCCGGATAACGCTTAGCAACAGATGCGATTGCGATCCGGTATGAACACGCTTCGGGGGGAAGCCACAGATCGACGATCTCGGGAAGCCGCTTCTTGAGCAACGGCACGAGAAGCTCGTTGAAAACTTCGCCGATGCGTGAAGGTTCGTCGGGCGGTCGGCCGGTGAAGGTGGAAAGATAGATCGGCTGTCGGCGCATGGTGATCGCGGACACGCGCATCACAGGAAAATTCTCGACGGCATTGTAGTAGCCGGTGTGATCGCCAAACGGTCCTTCCGGGGCTGTCTCGCTTGCGGAGACGGTGCCTTCTATGACGATCTCCGCTTCAGCGGGAATCATCAGCGGGACGCTGACGCAACGTGCGAGCGGAAGACGCGCACCGCGAAGGAGGCCGGCGAAGCGGAATTCAGAAAGTGTTTCCGGCAGGGGAAGAACTGCTGAGAGAATCGTTGCGGGATCGGCACCAATTGCGATCGCAATCGGCATGTCGAGTCCGCGTGCCTTCCATTGATAATGATGGCGGGCGCCCCCGCGGTGGGCGAGCCAGCGCAGGATTGCACGATCGCGGCCGATCACCTGCATTCTGTAAACGCCAACATTGGCATTGTTGCCGGCCTCGTCGTCGGGCGGCCCGGTGATGACCATCGGCCAGGTGATGAGTGGCGCTGGTTCCTGTGGCCAGCAAATCTGCGCCGGCAGCCGCATAAGATCGATCGATTCTCCGCGCCACACAATGTCCTGTACGGGCGGCGTGTCGACCTGCTTGGGGCGCATTGCCATGATTGCGCGAGCGAGAGGCAGTTTTGCGATCGCGTCTGCGAAATCGCGCGGCGGGCGCGGCTCACTCAGTTCCGCGAGCGCTTCGCCAAGGGCTGCAAGCCGCTCGGGATTGACGCCGAGTCCCCAGGCGATGCGTTCCCGTGTGCCGAACAGATTCACGAGGACAGGCATTTCAGCTGTAGTGCCGTCGGCCTTGATCGCCGCCTCGAACATCAGCGCCGGGCCGCCTGCCTGCAGGACGCGTCGATGAATCTCGGTCATCTCATGGACGACCGATATCGGTTCGCGGACTCGGATAAGTCGGCCACCATTTTCAAGATGGGAAAGGAAATTGCGTAGATTGGTGAAAGGTGGCTGGTCGCGGCGCAGCACAGGTATGTTCTCCAAAATCTCAGAGTCGATAAGTATTTCTCTGCGTCTTTGCTGGAGGATTCGGAGATGTATAGGCCAGTGTCATGTTCAGCGAACATGGCGGCGGAAGCTGTGACCGCTCACACCGCAGTCTATGCGTGTGTGATCAGTGCTTTCCCGCCTGCGGAAATATGGACCGGGCGGCATCGGTCCATCGGCGATGCGGCTTGCCGGATGGAATGAGGTCGATCAAGGGTATGGCCATTGCGTTCGATACTCGGCGCAGCAGTACGATGGAGATGTTGCCTCTGCCACTCTCAAGTAGTGCAATGTAACGTTCGGAAATACTCGACGTCTGGGCCAGCGTCTTGCGCGACATGCCGCGAAGACCGCGTGCGGCCATGACTCGTTGACCGAGTTCCTCAAGAAAGATCAAGTCTGCGCGCTGGATCATATGAGACCGTCATCGTGGAGTGGAAAGGGCCGCCATCTCCAAGGCACGTACCGAAAATGTGCGGGTCTGGAAATCACGGGAGGGACGCGGCACACCGCCTCCTTAAAATCGAATTCAGCATGGATTCCCCACATATTCATTGTTCTCGAACAAAGAGTTAGCTTCGGCCGGATGATATGAAGACTTGAAAGGGGAAGTCTCATGCCGGTATCCGGTTCGTCCATATCGAGACTGCCGCTTGTGTTCGCCCTTGCGGGGCGAGTCCTGCCGCTTTTGCCGTTGCAGCCAGTACTCGCCGCCTCGCTCTACGGGATACAGAAGCGGCATCCGCAAATTTTCGATCGTCTCGGCGCCCATGCCGCCAAACGGTACGGGCTCGATCCGATAGACCTGCCTTTCGCTTTTGTGCTCGAGCCCAGGAGGGTGAACCCAACTGTCACTGCAACAAGGTCCCTGCCGCGACGGATTGACGTCCGGATTACGGGGCCTCTCGCGGCGCTCATTGGACTCGTGGACGGGTCCTGCGATGGGGACGCGCTCTTCTTCTCGCGGGATCTTCAGATCGAGGGCGATATGGAGGCAGCGGTCGCGCTGCGTAACGCAATCGATGACGCCGGAATTGACATTGTCGCTGAATCCGTCGCGTGGATGGGGCCGTTGTCGCCCATCGTCGAGCGGCTCGTGCGGGGCGTCATCGGCGATCCCCCCGGACAGCAGCGGCGCGATCTGGCGTCCAAGGGCGGATCATGGAACTGATCTGCCCCGCCGGAACGCCAGCCGCACTCAAGGCCGCCGTTGAAGCAGGGGCGGATGCGGTCTATTGCGGCTTTCGCGACGAGACCAATGCGCGCAATTTTCCCGGGCTAAATTTCAGCCGCGAAGAACTGCGGGCGGGGATCGCGCGTGCCCACAAACATGGCGTCAAGGTTCTGGTTGCCATTAACACGTTCGCGCGAGCGGGAGCGCTCGACGTCTGGAAACGCGCGGTCGACGATGCTGTCGAGGCAGGCGCAGATGCTTTGATTGTCGCCGACGTCGGCGTTCTCGACTATGCGGCGCAACGTCATCCGGACCAGCGCCTTCATGTTTCGGTTCAGGCCGCCGCCGCCAATCCGGATGCAATCAATTTCTATGTGAAGGCGTTCGGAGCGCGCCGGGTCGTTTTGCCCCGAGTGTTGAGCGTGGCCGAAATCGCTGCGATTGCGCGCGAGGTCAGTTGCGAGACCGAGATCTTCGTCTTTGGCGGCCTTTGCGTCATGGAGGAGGGGCGCTGTTCGCTCTCCTCCTACGCCACGGGAAAATCCCCGAACATGCACGGCGTTTGTTCACCGGCAAGCGATGTCCACTATCTCAAGCAGGATGGGCAGCTCATTTCGCGCCTCGGCGAATTCACGATCAACAAGTTTTCCGCGAGGGAGGCGGCGGGGTACCCGACGCTGTGCAAGGGACGTTTCCAGACTGAGTACGGTGCCGGCTATCTTTTCGAGGACCCGGTGAGTCTCGATGCAACCTCCATGCTGCCGGAATTGCAGAAAGCCGGCGTCACGGCGCTGAAAATCGAGGGACGGCAACGCGGCCGCGCCTATATCGAGCGCGTGGTCCGCAATTTTCGTCAAACGCTCGCGGAACTGGAAGGCGGTCTTCCTGCTCCGGTAGGCGGGCTGGTCGCTCTCACCGAAGGTCAGTCAACGACGGCCGGAGCTTATCGCAAGAGCTGGCGATGATGTCATATATGTTCATGATTCACGGCATGTATCGGGTGAGGTTACGCCGATGCAATTGACCCTTGGGCCTGTGCTCTACCATTGGCAACCTGAGCAGTGGCGCGACTTCTATTTCCGTATTGCCGAGGAAGCGCCCGTCGATGTGGTCGTGGTCGGCGAAATCGTGTGTTCGAAACGTTCGCCGTTCTTTGCGGAACATATGCCTGTGGTGATCGAGCGGCTCGCGGCTTGCGGCAAGCAGGTTGTTCTCGGATCTCTCATTCTCGTGTCGCTGCCACGGGAGCGACGGCAGATGGTGGAACTTGCCGGAAACACGGACTTCATGGTGGAGGCGAACGATCTATCCTGCTTTGGATCGCTCGCGGGCCGCCCTTATGCAATCGGCCCGTTTGTGAATATCTACAACGAGGCGACCGCGGCCTACTTCGCCGGACGGGGGGCGCGTCGCATCTGTCTGCCCCCCGAATTGCCGATGGACTCGATCCGGACCGTCGCGGCTACTTTGCCAGACGTCACGACGGAGGTCTTTGCCTTTGGTCGCGTGCCGCTTGCGATCTCCGCACGCTGTTATCATGCCCGCCTCCACAAGCTCTCAAAGGACAATTGCCGTTTCGTTTGCGAGAAAGATCCGGACGGGCTGACTGTGACCACGCTCGATGGCGAGCCGTTCCTTGCCATGAATGGAGTGCAGACCATGTCGCATGCGTGTGCCAATTTGCTGGGGGAGGTGGAAGAACTTGCCGCAGTGGGCGTCGGTGCACTTCGCCTGTCGCCGCAGCAATGTGACATGGTCGCGGTTGCCCGGGTTTTCCGCGACGTGCTCGACGGCAATCGGGAACACGAGGATGCGACTCGCGCGCTGTCGCAGATTTATCCCGATGTTCCGTTCGCGAATGGCTTCGTGCATGGACAGCTGGGCGCCGCGTTTATCTCAGCCTCCAAGGAGCCTGGTCTGGGTCGCGGCCGGGCGCAGATGCAGCATTCGATGCCATGAGTCACGACAACGCAGCGTCAGCACGATTTGGGAAAGAAACGGTCATGGCGGAGCAAGGCCGAAACAGCGAAACTATCGATCTGATCGCACGGCTACAGATTGTGCTGACACGCACGGATCTGGACTGCAGCTGCCGAGAGCTTCTCAGCGGCGCTCTTGAGCGATTCTCGGATCTTGAAGCGCGCCGTCTTTCGCGGCGGTCGCTGCTTCGTGCCCGCGATCACAAGGATCGTATCGCCGCCATTCTCGCGCTTCTGTCAGAACTCAACCAGTTGACCGAGAACGAGAGGGACCGCACTGTTTTCGTGGAAATGGCGCTGCTGTTTGATGAAATAGGCCATTCGGCTGCGGCTGGCGCGGTCGCCTTGCGTGACATCGATCCGCCCAAGGTGAACTGTCCACGCGATGAGCTGTCGTGCGCAGTCAGCACGATCCGGCTGTAGCCG
The DNA here is from genome assembly GCF_000308295.2 of Afipia birgiae 34632. GTDB lineage: Bacteria > Pseudomonadota > Alphaproteobacteria > Rhizobiales > Xanthobacteraceae > Afipia > Afipia birgiae. The sequence continues at coordinate 2,925,453 of NZ_HG326652.1, read as the reverse complement.
CCTGTTTCAGACAGCGCGGCTGTAGACCGGGCCGGATGTCCCGATATACGCATCGAACGCGGAGGCGACGCTGCGCACCAGATGGCGTGCGTCATCCCTGATTGAAAGCACAGCGCCGTCGAGATTAACGACGCCATCAGCCGTCAGTCCGTGCAGGCGGGTGGCTGATTGTAGAGTGGTTGCCGGCGTTGTGCCATGCCTCGCGCAAACCTGCTGAAGGTCGACGCGGAAGTCGCACATGATACGTTCGATAATGTCGGCACGCAGGCGGTCATCGGCTGTTAGCGCATAGCCCTTCTCGGTCGCCAGATCGCCGCGGCCGATCTGCGTACAATAGGATCGGGTTGCGGCGTCATTCTGGACGTAACCTTGGTCAAACCGCCCAATGGCGCTTGCGCCGAAGCCGATCAGGACATCACTTGTGTCGGTGGTATAACCTTGAAAATTCCGGTGAAGGTTTCCCGCCGCTTGCGCCGTCGCCAGACTATCTCCCGGAAAGGCGAAATGATCGAGGCCGATCTGCCGATAGCCTGCCGCGGTCAAGGAGTAGGCGATCATGTTCGCCTGAAGGTGGCGATTGGCACCATCTGGAAGTGCGGCTTCATCGATCTTGCGCTGGTGTTTCTTGAACGTTGGTACATGCGCATAGCCAAAGACCGAGAGGCGGTCGGGACGAAGCCAAAGGCATTTCCTGGCCGTATCGAAACACGACGCCACTGTCTGACGCGGCAAGCCGTAGATCAGGTCGAAGTTTATGCCGCGTACACCCGCCGCTCGCAATTGTTCGGTCGCAGTGGCTGTGTCTTTAAAACTCTGAATACGATTGATGGCTTGCTGCACGGCGGGGTCGAAGCTCTGCACGCCGAGGCTGGCCCGCGTGACGCCGCTCGCGCCGAGTTCAAGTATCATCTCGCGGGTGAGCGTGCGCGGATCAACCTCGACGGCCACCTCAGCGTCGGAACGAAGAGTGAATTTTTGCCTCAGAATATTCATCAGTTCTGCAAACTGCGAGGGCGTTACGATGGTCGGCGTTCCTCCGCCGAAGTGTATGTGATTGATCCTGAGCGGCCGCACGACATGACTTGCCACCATGTCGATCTCGCGTCGCATCTCTGCGAGATATTCGGCAATGGGCTCGTTGCGCCGGGCAATCGTCGTATTGCAACCGCAATACCAACACATGGACCGGCAGAAGGGAATGTGTAGATAGAGCGAAACCGTTTGTTCTTGCGAAACCGATGCGAGCCACTGACGATAGGTTTGCTGCGAGATAGAGCATGAAAAATGCGGCGCGGTCGGATAGCTAGTGTAGCGCGGCAGACGTTCCTCTCCATAACGAATGTTGAGATCGGAGCGCATGCGTGCGGTGGCTCGGTGAAGGTTCACGGGCATATCTCGTCATGCATAATGAAAGTTGGCGTTCCTACAGGGCGAACCATCCGACCAGATCACCAAGCTTAACATCGCCGTAGTCGGGATTGATCACGACAAACCCATCCGCCTTGCTTAGAAGGAAGAGCTTTCCGGAATTGGCTCTTGGAAGTACATCCACAAGCGGTGCTCCGTTCGCGTTATATCCCTTGAGAACTCCGGGCAGATAAGTCGAACGCCCGGTCCGGCATGTCCATGTGAAATCTGCGATCACGGGACGTACAGGCTCAACGCGCTGCTTCAGACCGGCCCATGCCCGCAACAAGCCATCCACCACGACGCGGAACGTCGTGAAGACCGCCACGGGATTGCCTGGGAGGCCGATATAAGCGGCTTGTCCGACCTGACCGAGTGTCAGCGGTTTTCCGGGTTTGATCGCGACGCGGGTGACTGCGATCGTTCCATCGCAATCTCGGACGACGTCAGCCATATGATCTTCATCGCCGACAGAAACGCCGCCTGTGGTGATAACTACGTCCGCCTGCGCTGCGGCATCTCTCATATAGGCGCGCAGCACTTTCGGCTCGTCATAAGAAGTGCCAAGATCGATGAGATCGATCCAGGGTTTGTCCAGCAGGCCTCGCAGAATGTAGCGGTTCGAATTGTAGATCTCGCCCGGCGCTATATCCTCCCCGGGCTGGCGCAATTCCGACCCTGTCGAGAAGATAGCAACGCGGAGCTTGCGGAACAGTTCCACCCGCGGTATTCCCGCCGATGCCGCAACGCCCATCGCCCGCGGGTCCATCAGACTCCTGCGCTCGATCAATGTGTCGCCGGTCTGGACATCCTCGCCGCGGAGCCTGATGTTCTCGCCACGTTGCGGAATGCGGGAAAGCACGACAATATCCCCCTCGCGCCGTATTTCTTCTTGGGCGATGACGGCATTCGCGCCGGGCGGGATCGGTGCTCCAGTCAGAATTCTGACGGCGCTACGGGTTCTCAGCGTGATTTCTTCCTTCGTGCGGCTGGCTGCGATGCGCCCGATCAGTCTCAACCTTACCGGCAGAGAGCTACCAATGTCCTTGACATTGACGGCATAGCCATCCATCGCACTGTAATCGAAGTAGGGTTGCGGCGCTTGCGCAGTGAAGGTCTGCGCCAGAACACGTCCAGAGGCGTGTTGCAGATCGACGGACTCCGTCGTCACCGGAAGTCTCAACGTCAACCCTTTCTCGACCGCGAGATCGACAGGGGTCAGCGTGCCGTCCTCATGATCCGCGCACGTCGGCAGCAAGATTTCATCCTGCTGGTTGCTGTGACGCTGGCGCAGAACAGGCGGTAGCATCTCGGGGGATTTGCGAGGATGACCCATTTGTGCGCTCCATTCTACTTCAGAGGAAAGATGCCCGTGTTCCGCGGGGCCATCGCGTGCAACATTTAGCAAGTCCTCCGAGCTTCACTTTGCGCTATCGCAATGCTGTGTCGCTATTTTGTCCTGCTGTTCATACCTTTCGCGACGACTATTTGCAGCCGTGTGCCTCATTCATTGGGTTCATAAGGAACGGCAGAAAGCCGGCGAGCCAGACACCGTATGCGGCTGACCACAATGCGGCACTCAGCCCATAGTGGAGGCCGGATAGCGACAGACCTAAGCCCAATTCAGGTAAAATGCGTACGATGCGGCTTGGTGAAGCGTTTCCTTCCACCATCTCATCGAATTGCGGCCCTCATTGATCATATCAGCATCGATGGATATCGGCGCGCTCTGCGGCAGCGCTGGGTCGGTCGCTGCTATGGAGATGATCCTGGCGTCAAAGCCGGAGGATGGAGACGCGTATCGAGTGCGAAGGCTTCCTGAATGTGCTGCTGGTATGCGCCTGTCGCCTTGGTCGGATCGAAGATCAGATTCCAGCTATGGGTGGACACCGCGCTTGGAATGACGACGAACTGGTGCTTGGCCAGAAGCGCATCACCGAACGCCTGCTGTCCTGCGCTTGGGATTCCGGGCCGCAGCCAGTTGACGTTGGGAACGTCGGCAGGCTGAACCACATGAACGCCAGACACGTCGACGACATGAAGTGCGGTCAGGACATGTGGCAGCGTGTCGAGCGCTTTGAAGCCTTTGTGAACCGCGACTTCGAGGATCGCGGTCGCGGGATCGAGGGCGCTATAGACGACGCGAACACCTTTGCTGTTCCATCGGCCGCCGAACTGGAAAGCGCCTTCGCCACTATCCCAGGTCGGCGCGAAGCGCGCCTGATCGAGGCGCCAGGCGATGAGATGGCTGCCTCCCAACGGCACTGGCAGAGGCGTCATGCATAGACGCCGTATGCGAGACGTTCGAGATATTGCTCAACAAGTTCGATGCCCGCTGGCGTGGCAAGCAGGTCGATCGGGCGGCGCTGGTCAAGGCCGATAGCCGGACGCTCGAGCCACTGCTCGGCCTCTCCCTGCGAGCCGAATACGTCCGTGGCCTTGGCTAGGATTTCGGCAAACTTCCAGGTTCGCCCGCTTTGTTCCTGGCTGAGCGGCTTGGCGGGAGCGTCCTTGCGCCGCTGAAAGGTGCGAAGGCTCATTCCGACGGCTTTTTCCAGCGAGTCCGTCTTGTGAATCACGAGGAGCCCGTGAATGAGGTGGTTCAGCGCGGATCCGGGCAGCCCATGCACCAACAGCTCATGGGCGTCGAGGGAGCTTGTGATGGGGCGCGACAGGATGCGCGGCCCGCCAAGCAGTTCGGCCACTTTCTGCAAGTGATCCCCTGGCCCTTTCGAACCCGGTTTTTCGGCGGCGACGGCCATGGTGGCGCCCTCTGACACGTGTCGCTTAAATATGTGTCATATGTCGTAATAAATCAAGTATGGCGGGGGCCTAGTTTCCCGTGAAAGAGCTCTTGCATCGTGCTGACTGCGGTGCGGGCGCTTTACGATGCAGGATCGTCGATGAGCCGCTGTGGGCGCGCGAAGACAGCGAGTTGATCCTTGTCATCTATGACGATCTCACGCCCTCGAATCCGCACACCGTACTCGGTCAGATACGCAAGGCTTCGCGACAGGTTTTCCCGCGTGGTGCCGATGTGTGACGCCAGCGTGCCGCGGTCGAATGGAATCACGACATTTCCTTGATCAATGTCCTTCTGAGCCTCGGCCAATATCCAGTTGGCCAGTCGTTCGACGCTCGACCGTGCCATGTATCCTTTGAGTTTCTTGACCGATCCGCGGTAAGCGAGCGCAAGTTCTTTTGCGACCATGCGGGCAAAGGCGACGTCCTGATCGAAAATCTCGCGGGCTCGCTTTGCGGGAATCAGCAGAATGCGTGATTCAACCAGCGTTCTTGCCGAATTCAAATAGGGCTGGTCGCTGACGATGGCTGCAAGAATGAACGTCGACACAGGATTGACCAGTGAGATCCCCCACTCTCCGCCATCCTGCTCGGTGTAAATCTCGGCGAGGCCGTCGATCAGCACATGAAGGAAGTCGGCCTGATCGCCTTCATGGATCAGGACGACACCGGCCGGAAATTGCTGCAGCAATGCGGCATCCAGCAGACGCTCCAGATTCTCTAGACTCATTTCGGAAAACAGCGGCAATTCCCGCAACTGTTGGAGCTCATGGGGACGCAATGGCATCGCTCCGTTTCAGGATCGCTGATGGATTGTGATGTTTATCAATTATGAATGCAACAAACATCATTTTGCAATGCACAAAACATCAAGCAGCAATGCCTATTTTCATATAAGTCACCGCTGACCGGCCCCAGCTTGATCCAGCGCAAATCAATTCCGGCCTCAAGAGGCGATCTCCACCCCATACGGGTTTTGGAGATGCACTATGAGCGGGTCAAGTCCAGTCGGTACGGCTCCAGGTCGGGCGCTTTGGCTTTCGACCATTGCTTTCACGATCTGCTTTGCGGTTTGGACGATCTTCTCGATCATCGGCATCCGCATCAAGCAGGATCTGGGCCTTAACGAAACCCAATTCGGACTTCTGGTTGGCACGCCCATCTTGAGCGGATCGCTAATTCGGCTGGTCCTCGGTGTGTGGACCGACCAGTACGGCGGCAGGCGCATCTACACCGTTGTGATGCTGGCGGCTGCGATTGCCACCTATCTGCTGACATGGGCGCATACCTATCCGCAGTTTCTGATCGCCGCGCTCTTCGTCGGCATAGCCGGTGGCTCGTTTGCGGTCGGCGTCGCCTACGTCTCGCGCTTCTACCCAGCAGGTAAGCAGGGTACGGCACTTGGCATCTTCGGCGCGGGCAATGTCGGCGCTGCAGTCACAAAATTCGTGGCGCCTTTCGTGCTGGTTGCTTATGGGTGGCAGACCGTTGCGCAGGTGTGGGCACTGGCGATTGGCGCGATGGCCATTATCTTCTGGCTGTTCTCGGAAGAAGATCCGGTTGTGCTCGCGCGCCGGAAAAATCATGAGAAACCGAAGAGCGCGTGGCTGGAACTCGAATCTCTCAAAAATATTCAGGTTTGGCGCTTTGCGCTTTACTACTTCTTCGTTTTCGGCGCGTTCGTTGCTCTTTCGCTGTGGTTGCCGCAGTATCTGATCAACGTTTACGGCGTGAACATCAAAACCGCGGGCATGGTCGCGGCCATGTTCTCGTTTCCCGCCAGCGTGTTCCGCGCATATGGCGGACACCTGTCGGATCGGTATGGCGCGCGCCGGGTGATGTACTGGACACTCCTCGTCGGCGTGCTCTGTACGTTCATCCTGTCCTATCCGCCGGCCGATTACATCGTGCGGACCGTGTCCGGGCCGGTGAGTTTTCATATGGAAATGGGCCTCGTGCCCTTCACCGTCACTGTGTTCGTGCTTGGCTTCTTCATGGCGCTCGGCAAGGCGGCCGTCTTCAAGCACATCCCGGTCTATTATCCCAAGCATGTCGGTGCGGTTGGCGGCCTCGTCGGGATGATCGGCGGCCTCGGCGGCTTTGTGCTTCCGATTGTGTTCGGTGCGCTTAACGACCTCACCGGGTTGTGGACGAGCTGTTTCATGCTGCTGTTCGTCCTGGTGGCAGCCTCGCTTGCCTGGATGCATCTTGCCATCCGGCAGATGGAGCACGGTGTTTCAGGCGAGGCACTGAAAAAGTTGCCCGAATTCCCCGAAATGGAAGAAATCCACAAGCCGGAACATGTCGGCGCTCTGTCCGGCGTGGTGTTGACCGACTGGCGTCCTGAGGACAAGACCTTCTGGGATACGACGGGGCGCGCCATCGCGCGGCGCAACTTATGGATATCGATCCCTTCGCTGCTGCTGTCGTTCGCGATCTGGCAAGTATGGTCGGTGGTCGTGGCGAAGCTGCCAGCGGTCGGCTTCAAGTTCACCACGGCGGAGCTGTTCTGGCTGGCTGCGTTGCCGGGTATTTCCGGTGCGGTGCTGCGCATCTTCTATTCGTTCATGGTGCCGATCTTCGGCGGACGGCTGTGGACCACGCTGGCGACTTGGTCGTTGATGATCCCGGCTGTCGGCATCGGCTATGCCGTGCAGAACCCGTCGACTCCTTATGCTCTGTTCCTCGTGCTGGCGCTGCTGTGCGGGCTGGGCGGAGGAAACTTCGCTTCGTCGATGGCGAACATCTCGTTCTTCTTCCCGCGTTCCGAAAAGGGGAATGCGCTCGCGCTCAACGCCGGGCTCGGCAATCTCGGGGTCAGCACCGTGCAGTTCGTGGTGCCGCTCGTGATCACCGCGGGTGTGTTCGGCTGGTTCGGCGGCGATCCGGCGACGGTGACAGGCGGCACGCAGCAGGCGCCGCTCTGGTTGCAGAACGCCGGCTTCATCTGGGTGCCGTTCATCGCGGCGAGTGCCTTCGCCGCATGGTTCGGAATGAACGACATTGCTTCGGCGAAGGCCTCGTTCGCGGATCAGGTCGTGATATTCAAGCGCAAGCATAACTGGATTATGTGCTGGCTCTATACCGGCACCTTCGGCTCGTTCATCGGTTACGCGGCGGGCTTCCCGCTGCTGGCGAAGACGCAGTTTCCGGCGGTCGATGCAATGCCGTTCGTGTTCCTGGGACCGCTGGTGGGTGCCTTGTCCCGGTCGGCCACCGGCTGGATCTCCGACAAATGGGGCGGAGGCCGCGTCACCCTGTGGGTGTTCGTGGCGATGATGATGGGCGTCGTCGGGATTCTCTATTTTCTCGGTATCAAGGATCAGCCGGGCGCGTTCTGGGGGTTCTTCGCCATGTTCCTGTTCCTGTTCTTTGCGACGGGCGTCGGCAACGCATCGACCTTCCAGATGATCCCGAACATCATGCGCAAGGAGATTGACCGCTTGATGCCAGGAGCTGACGTCACGACGCGCATGCGTCAGGCGGAAAAAGAGTCGGCCGCGATTACGGGCTTCACATCGGCTATCGCTGCATTCGGCGCATTCTTCATTCCGAAATCCTACGGAACGTCGATCGATCTCACTGGCGGCGTACAGGCGGCGCTATGGGGTTTCTTCATCTTCTATGTAACGTGCGTCCTGATCACCTGGGCTGTCTACACCCGCAGAGGCGGCCTGCTTCATGACATTGAACGGCGTGACGTATCCGCGTCCGCCACCCAACCAGCTCAGTAAGGAGAAAAACGATGAGCCATTTTCTTGACCGGCTTACGTTCTTTACGCGAGCCAAAGCCGAGTTCGCCGGCGGCCACGGCATCATGACCTCCGAAGACAGATCGTGGGAGGATGGCTATCGCAAGCGCTGGCAGCACGACAAAATCGTTCGCTCCACGCACGGCGTCAATTGTACGGGCTCTTGCTCGTGGAAGGTCTACGTCAAAGGCGGAATAGTCACCTGGGAAACCCAGCAGACCGATTATCCGCGGACGCGACCTGATCTGCCAAATCATGAACCGCGCGGATGCGCGCGCGGTGCAAGTTACAGTTGGTATCTCTATTCCGGTAACCGTGTGAAATATCCGCTGGTACGTTCACGGCTGCTGAAGTTGTGGCGCGAAGCGCGGGTAATGATGACGCCGGTCGCGGCATGGAAGTCGATCGTCGAGAATCCAGAGAAGCGCGGCTCCTATGTCAAGAAGCGTGGTCTCGGTGGCTTCGTGCGCGCAAGCTGGGATGAGGTCAACGAGATCGTTGCGGCCGCGAATGCCTACACCGTGAAGAGTTACGGGCCGGATCGCATTTTCGGCTTTTCGCCAATTCCTGCGATGTCGATGGTGAGCTATGCCGCCGGCGCGCGGTATCTGTCGCTGCTCGGCGGCGTGTGCATGTCGTTCTACGACTGGTATTGCGACCTGCCGCCGGCATCACCGCAGACTTGGGGCGAACAGACCGACGTGCCGGAAAGCGCCGATTGGTACAATTCGGGCTTTCTCATCCTGTGGGGCTCCAACGTTCCGCAGACGCGTACGCCGGATGCTCATTTTTATACCGAGGTTCGCTACAAGGGCGCCAAGAGCGTCGTGATCTGTCCGGACTATTCGGAAGCGTCGAAATTCGCCGATCTATGGGTTTCGCCGAAGCAGGGCACCGATGCCGCCCTCGCCATGGCGATGGGTCATGTCATCCTGCGCGAATTCCACATCGATCGGCAGGCCAAGTACTTCAACGACTATGCGCGGCAGTACACTGACATGCCGATGCTGGTGCGTCTGGTGAAGCAGGGTGAGTACTATGTGCCGGAGCGCTTTATACGCGCGTCCGACTTCGACACTACATTGGGTGAAACCAATAACCCCGAATGGAAGACCGTCGCCTATGACGAGAATTCCGGTGAGATCGTCGCTCCGAACGGAACGATCGGATTCCGCTGGGGCGAGAAGGGCAACTGGAATCTCGAGGAGAGAACGGCGGATGGGCGGGAGACGAAACTCCGGCTGTCGCTGATGGACATCCAGGATGACGTTGCTTCAGTCGGCTTTCCGTATTTCGGCAACCGCGAGCACGATCATTTTCTTGGTACCGATCATCCTGACGTGCTGATGCGTAACGTGCCGGTGAAGACGCTCCAGCTGGCGGACGGCGAAGCACTCGTCGCATCGGTGTTCGATCTGTTCGTCGCCAACTACGGTGTCGATCGGGGTCTGGGCGGTGCGCATATCGCCGCAAACTACAACGATGTGGAACCCTATACGCCGGCCTGGGCGGAAAAGATCAGCGGTGTGCCGCGCGATCAGATCATCACGGTGGCGCGAGAATTTGCGTTGAATGCCGAGAAGACGGGCGGGCGCTCGATGGTGATCGTCGGCGCCGGGTTGAACCACTGGTACCACATGGATATGAACTACCGTGGCATCATTAACATGCTGGTGATGTGCGGATGCGTGGGCCAATCTGGCGGCGGCTGGTCGCATTATGTCGGGCAGGAGAAGCTGCGCCCGCAAAGCGGGTGGCTGCCGCTCGCCTTCGGCCTCGACTGGAGCCGTCCGCCGCGCCAGATGAATTCGACCTCGGCGTTCTACGCTCACACCGATCAGTGGCGCTATGAGACGCTTGACGTGAAGGAAGTTCTGTCGCCGACGGCGCCAGCAGGTCCGTGGGATGGCGCGCTGATCGATTATAATGTGCGCGCCGAGCGCATGGGCTGGCTGCCATCCGCGCCGCAGCTTCAGGCCAATCCGATCGAAGTGTCAAAGCAGGCCGCGGCATCTGGCCTGGAAGCCAAGGATTATGTCGCGAAGGCTCTCAAATCAGGCGAGTTGAAGCTGGCGTGCGACGATCCGGACAATCCAAAGAACTGGCCGCGCAACATGTTTGTCTGGCGCTCCAACCTTCTGGGAGCGTCCGGCAAGGGTCACGAATATTTCCTGAAGCATCTGCTTGGCACCAGCCACGGCGTGATGGGCAAGGATCTCGGCGAGGACGGCAGAAAGAAGCCGAGCGAAGTCGTCTGGCATGAAGAAGCGCCGGAAGGCAAACTTGATCTTCTGGTCACGCTCGACTTTCGCATGTCCACGACCTGTATGTATTCGGATATCGTGTTGCCGACGGCGACCTGGTACGAAAAGAACGATCTCAATACATCCGATATGCATCCGTTCATTCATCCGCTGACGGCGGCGATCGATCCGGTGTGGGAATCGCGCAGCGACTGGGAAATCTACAAGGGCATCGCCAAATCGTTTTCCAAGGTTGCACCAGAGGTGCTTGGTGTAGAAAAGGACATCGTCCTTACGCCGATCATGCACGATACGGCGGGCGAGATCGCACAGCCCTTCGACGTGAAGGACTGGAAGAAAGGTGAAATAGATCCGATCCCCGGCAAGACCATGCCGGCGGTCACTATGGTCGATCGCGACTATCCGAACATCTACAAGCAGTTTACGTCGCTCGGACCGTTGATGGGCAAGCTGGGCAACGGTGGCAAGGGCATGAGCTGGAACACCGAGCATGAGGTTGATCTGCTCAAAGGCTTAAATGGCGTGGTGACCGAGGAGGGGCGGAGTAAAGGTCTCGCGCGCATCGATACAGACATCGATGCCTGCGAAGTCCTCCTGAGCCTCGCGCCTGAAACCAACGGCGAGGTGGCGGTCAAGGCTTGGAATTCGCTTAGTGGCTTCACCGGCCGCGATCATACCCATCTCGCTATCCCGAAGGAGGATGAGAAGATACGCTTTCGCGATGTGGTCGCGCAGCCACGCAAGATCATCTCGTCGCCGATCTGGTCCGGACTAGAGTCGGAAAAGGTCTGCTACAACGCCTGTTATACCAACGTCCACGAATTGATCCCCTGGCGCACGCTCACCGGGCGTCAACAGCTCTATCAGGATCACCTGTGGATGCGGGCATTCGGCGAAGGCTTCTGCGTTTATCGGCCGCCGATTGATACCAAATCGGTGAATCCGGTGATCGACCGCAAGCCGAACGGCAATAAGACGATGGTGCTGAATTTTCTCACGCCGCACCAGAAATGGGGCATTCACTCCACCTACACCGACAACCTGCTGATGCTCACGCTATCGCGCGGCGGGCCGATCGTCTGGATCAGCGAAACCGACGCGAAGGGTGCCGGTATCGTCGATAACGACTGGATCGAGGTCTTTAATACCAACGGGGCACTGGTGGCGCGCGCGGTGGTGTCTCAGCGCGTCAAGCAGGGCATGTGCATGATGTATCATGCCCAGGAGAAGATCGTGAACGTGCCCGGCTCCGAGCAGACCGGTCAGCGAGGCGGCATTCACAACTCCGTGACCCGTATCGTGCTCAAACCAACGCACATGATCGGCGGATACGTCCAGCAGGCGTACGGCTTCAACTACTACGGCACCGTCGGCTCGAACCGCGATGAATTCGTCGCCGTTCGCAAGATGGCAAACATCGACTGGCTCGATACGCCGCTCGACGCAACCACACCCGGCCTGGAGGCTGCAGAATGAAAATTCGTGCCCAAATCGCGATGGTGCTGAATCTCGATAAGTGTATCGGATGTCACACCTGCAGCGTAACATGTAAGAACGTCTGGACCAGCCGCGAAGGCATGGAGTACGCGTGGTTCAACAACGTCGAAACCAAACCCGGCATCGGTTATCCAAAGGATTGGGAAAATCAGGCACGCTGGAAGGGCGGCTGGACGCGCAAGCGTAACGGCTCGATAGCGCCGCGGATCGGCGGCAAGTGGCGCGTGCTGGCGAATATTTTCGCAAATCCCGATTTGCCGGAGATCGATGACTACTACGAGCCGTTCACCTACGACTATGAACATCTGCAGAAGGCCCCGGAGATGGCGGCGATGCCGACCGCTCGCCCGCGCTCACTTATTTCCGGCGAACGCATGGAAAAGATTGAATGGGGTCCGAACTGGGAAGAAATTCTCGGCGGAGAATTCGCAAAGCGTTCGAAAGATGCAAATTTCGACGGCGTGCAGAAGGAGATCTACGGTCAGTTCGAAAACACCTTCATGATGTACCTGCCGCGGCTGTGCGAGCACTGCCTGAATCCGACCTGCGTTGCGGCGTGTCCTTCGGGCGCGATCTATAAGCGCGAGGAAGATGGCATCGTCCTGATCGATCAGGACAAATGCCGCGGTTGGCGCATGTGCGTCTCGGGATGTCCCTACAAGAAGATCTATTACAACTGGTCTTCGGGAAAGTCGGAGAAGTGCATCTTTTGCTATCCGCGGATCGAGGCCGGTCAACCGACCGTGTGTTCCGAAACCTGCGTCGGCCGCATCCGCTATCTCGGCGTGGTGCTCTACGATGCCGATCGGATTGCTGAAGCGGCCAGCACACCTGACGAGCGCGACCTGTATCAGGCTCAACTCGACGTTTTCCTGAATCCCAACGATCCGGCCGTGATCGCGGAGGCAGAACGGCAGGGCATTCCCCATGCATGGCTGGAAGCCGCTAAGATATCGCCGATCTGGAAAATGGCGATGGAATGGAAGGTGGCGTTCCCGCTGCATCCTGAATACCGCACATTGCCAATGGTGTGGTACGTGCCGCCGCTGTCGCCCATCACCTCAGCCGCGTCGGCCGGCAAGATCGGCTCCGACGGTGAAATGCCCGACGTCAAGTCGCTGCGCATTCCAATGAGGTATCTCGCCAACTTGCTGACAGCAGGGGACGAGAAGCCGGTGACGCTCGCGCTCGAACGTATGCTTGCGATGCGCGCCTTCATGCGGGCCAAGACGATCGACGGGGTCGTCGATGAAGCGATTGCACGGCGGGTCGGACTGAAAGCCGAAGAGATCGATGAAATGTACAAGATCATGGCGATCGCAAACTACGAAGACAGGTTTGTCATTCCGACAGCCCATCGCGAAGTGGGCGCCGACGCCTACGATATGCGCGGTTCCTGCGGCTTCACGTTCGGTAACGGATGCTCGGGTGGCGAAACCGAAGTCAATCTGTTCGGCTCGCCGCGCAAGGACAAAACGCCGATGGAGGTCATGTGATGAAGACGTTCAAAATCCTTTCGGCACTTCTCACCTATCCCTCCCAGGATCTGATTATGGCGGCTCCAGAATTCAGAGCGGTTCTGGATTCGGAGAACCTCGTGCCTGCCGTCCAGCGGCGCGCGCTTGATATTCTTATCGAGCAAATCGCGACTGGGGAGCTTTACGACCTTCAGGAGGATTACGGTCTGTTGTTCGACCGGAGCCGTACGCTTGCCCTGCATCTGTTCGAACACGTTCACGGTGAAAGCCGCGACCGGGGCCAGGCCATGGTCGATCTGAAGAAGCTTTATGAGGATGCCAGCTTCTCCATTACCGCCAACGAACTGCCGGACTTTGTGCCGTTGTTTCTCGAATTCCTGTCGACGCAGCCAGTGGCGGCGGCGCGTGATCTGCTCGCTCAGCCGGCACATATTATGGCCGCAATGGCCGAGCGGCTCGGCCGGCGCAAATCCAGCTACAGAGCCATCTTCGACACGCTTGTGGCGATCATTGCCGAAGCGCCGCAACGAGAGATGGTCGATGAACTTTTGAAAGGCCCCGATCCGGATCCAATGGATTTCGCTGCGCTCGATGCAGCGTGGGAAGAAGAGGAGGTCAGGTTTGGCCCGGGCACGCAAGGTCAGAGTGCGTGCGGGCATGAAAGCCTTGCCGCCCGCCTTCGTCATGCCACGCGCGCGGTCAAACCCGCGCCGTCAGCCGTCTAGGGAGGCAACAATGATGCAATCGCTCAACTCTATCGTCTTCGGCTGGTATCCCTACCTTTGCTTCACGGTGTTTCTGCTCGGGAGTCTCTTTCGGTTCGATCGCGAGCAGTATACGTGGCGCACCGGATCGAGCCAGTTGCTGCGACGTCGTCAGCTGATGTGGGGTTCGAACCTTTTCCACGTTGGCATCCTGGTGATCTTCGGCGGCCATTTCGTCGGCCTGCTGACGCCGATCTGGGTGTTCGACATGATGGGCATCTCGCACGGCTTTAAGCAGATACTGGCGATGGTTGCCGGCGGCGTAGCGGGCCTGATGTGCCTTGTCGGCATTTCCCTGCTGACCCATCGCCGATTGTTCGATCCGCGCATCCGCGTCAATTCGTCGTTCGGTGATACCGCGATCCTGCTGATTCTGTTCGTGCAGCTGCTGCTCGGTCTTGCCACTATTCCGCTGTCGGCCGGCCATCTCGATGGTCATGAGATGGTGAAATTCATGAACTGGGCGCAGGCCATCGTCACGCTGCAGCCGGACGCCGCTCACTATGTTCTCGACGTGCACCCGATCTTCAAAGCACATCTGATGCTGGGCATGACGATCTTTCTCGTTTTTCCTTTCACCCGTCTGGTCCACGTCTGGAGCGCTCCGGTTTGGTATCTCGGCCGCCGGGGCTATCAGGTGGTGCGCAGCCGGAGCGGAGGCCGAGCTGCCTCGCCGCCGGTCCAACCCGCGGAGTAAATTCATGGATTGCTCAGTTTCGAATGTCTTGCCGAAGCCGAAGACGATCAGTGTGAACGGGGTGCTTATTCCCCGGGAGGCCATCGCTAGGGAAGTCCAGAACCATCCTGCCGAAAGGCCAATTCTGGCGTGGCAGGCGGCGGCTCGTGCCTTGGTCGTGCGGGAACTGTTATTCCAGGAAACCGCGCGGCTTGGCGTCGAAGCGGAGCCCCTCAGCGATCCCGATGGCCGCACCGAGACAGCGGACGAGGCTGCGATGCGGACGCTGGTCGAGCGTGAAGTCATCACACCCGAACCGGACGAAGCGGCCTGCCGACGGTTTTACGAACAGAACCGCCAGCGGTTTCGATCGGGAGATATTTATGAGGCAGCTCACATTCTTGTCGCCGCCCCGCGTTGCGACGTGGCTGCGCGTGGCGAGGCGCGGGCGACTGCCGATACGATCCTTGCGGCCGTGAAATCGGACCACGCTGCTTTCGCGGATCTTGCCACCAATCATTCTGCTTGCACGACGTCGGCATTGGAAGGTGGATATCTCGGCCAGATCACTCACGGACAAACCGTGCCGGAATTCGAGGCAGCGCTGGAGCGGATGAAGCCAGGCGATATTGCGATCGTCGAAACCCGTTATGGCTTTCATGTTGTGCGTCTTGATCGTCGCGCGGAAGGGCAGATGTTGCCTTTCGAGATCGCACGGGAGCGGATCGCCGACTATCTAGCATTCAGCGTCGAACATCGGGCGCTCGCGCAATACATCTCGATCCTTGCGGGCCGGGCCGAGATTACCGGCATTTCGCTCGCGGCCGCGGACACACCACTAGTCCAGTAGAAAGGAACGCCGCATGCAACTCGGTGAAATTATCCGTGGCTTTGACGACGAGGTCCATGCGGCGGAAGCGCTGATTGCCTGCGGCGACATCGTACTGCTGGCGCGTGTCGATGCCATGACGAGCCGGTTCGGGGAAAGCGTCGGCGAATATGCATCGGGGGCCGTGCGACGTTTTGCAAACCTTGCCGGCAGCGAAGACTGGCTAGGCCTTATGAATGCTCTGGAACGTACCACCGATCCGGGGGCAGGTTGTCTGACGTACATGATCACCTGGTCGCTGCAGCAGGACGAAGCCCCGCCGGCTTCTCACAACGATATGGACCATGCTCATGCGGGATGCACGTGTGGAGGAAGCGGAGGCTGTTCATGAGTCTCGGACGCGATAACCCAACCAATCTTACGGAATCCAAGCCGCTCGCACGGATCGGCATCCTTGTTGTCTCTGATCGCGCGAGCCAGGGTCTCTACGACGACAAGAGCGGGAAGGCTATTAATTCCTTCCTAGGAAAGGTCATTCGGTCGAACTGGATCGTTATCTTCAAGATTATTCCTGACGGTGCGGAAAGCGTTGCCAATGCACTGATCGAATTGTCGGATCGCGAAGGTTGCGATCTTGTTCTGACGACAGGCGGGACCGGACCTGCTCCACGCGATCTCACGCCCGAGGGAACGCGCATGGTCATCGGACGCGAGCTGGTTGGTTTCGGTGAATTGATGCGGCGAGTCAGTTTGGACGACGTTCCAACGGCCATTTTGTCACGTCAAATCGCCGGTACACGCAATCATTCCCTGATCGTCAATCTGCCCGGTCGCCCTGCAGCCATCGACGTCTGCCTGAACGCGATCTTCCCTGCGATCCCGTATTGTCTTGAGCTAATCGGGGCGCGTCCAATCGAGGTCAATTCCGATGTTTGCATTGCATTCCGGCCCGGCGCCTGATTTGACGCGGCAGCACGAACCGAGCCTTGCCGCGATTGTCTACGCGAACGACGAGTATCCGGATGCGATATTCAAGTGGATCGTCAGCGAATGCCGTTCGCGCAATCTGGTTCTCTCAGGAGTTCTGCAACACCCGGTATGCGAGGGATCCGATCGGCGCTGCGATGTGCTGCTCGAAGATCTCGCCAGCGGTTACCGCACTCCGCTTTTTGACGACCGCGGCGCAGGTGCGAGGGGATGCCGTCTTGATGTGGCGGCTCTGATCGATGCCTCCATGAAGGTCGAAAGAAGCCTCGATAATGGTCCTGCCCTGCTTGTGCTTAACAAATTCGGCAAGGTGGAAGCTGATGGCGGGGGGATGTGCGGTCTGATGGCGAAAGCGCTTGAGCGCGGCATCCCGGCCATTATCGGAGTGCCTGCGCGCAACCTAGATGCCTGGAGAAATTTTGCCGGCGAATTTTCGGCCGAGCTTTCGGAAAATGCTGATGAAATACGAAAATGGCTTCGAGAACTCTATTAGAGAGTTCCGTCATGGTTGTGCACATACCAACTCACAGAACCGGCATTTGCTTTTTGCAGATTGCCCTTGTTCCGATATCAAGCGGAGCGAATTTGACCTGACCGGGCTTTTTTGGACCAAGCTTTGTGAGAAACTGAGCTTGGAAAGGAGCTTTGGTCATGCCGAAGAAGAGGTTTAATGCGGAGCAGATCGTGGTGCTGCTGCGCCAGATTGAAGTATTGATGTCGCAGGGCAAGGCAGCGCCGGTGGCCTGTCGGGAAGCCGGAATTTCGCAGCAGAGTTATTATCGCTGGCGGAAGGAATACGGTGGCCTTGAGCTCGATCAGGCGAAGCGGATGAAGGATCTGGAGCGGGAGAATGTCCGCCTCAAGCGTCTCGTCGCCGATGTGTCGCTTGAGAAGCAGGTGCTCAAGGACGTTGCCTCGGGAAACTTATAAGCCCTGAGCGGCGACGGCAGGCGGTGGAGGGCATTCGAGGGAAGTATGGTCTCTCGGAACGCCAAGCCTGCCGGATCGTCGGCCAGCACCGCGGAACACAGCGATACACCACCATCGTTCGATCTGATGAGGATGCGTTGACGAGAGCGATTATCTCTCTTGCGTCCCAATATGGGCGATATGGCTATCGTCGGATCACGTCGCTGCTGGTCGATGCCGGCTGGCAGGTCGGGTGTGATCGGGTCCAGCGGATCTGGCGCCGTGAGGGGCTAAAAGTACCCAGCAAACAGCGACCGCGCGGCCGGCTGTGGCTCAACGACGGATCCTGCATCCGTTTGCGGCCGCAGCATCGTAACCATGTCTGGAGCTACGACTTCGTCGAGGCGCAGACCCATGATGGCCGTAAGCTCCGGCTCATGACGCTGATCGACGAGTTTACCAGGGAATGCCTGGCGATCAGGGTTGCACGTCGCATCAACAGCTTCGGCGTCATCGACACCATGGCCGATGTGATGCTTGCTAAAGGCGTCCCTGAGCACATCCGGTCGGACAACGGCGCGGAGATGACGGCCAAGATCGTGCGCAGCTGGTTCGGAAAGCTCGGAGCAAAGACGCTCTACATTGCGCCCGGCAGCCCATGGGAAAACGGCTACTGCGAGTCCTTCAACGGCAAACTGCGCGACGAATGCCTGAACGGTGAAATCTTTTACAGCCTAAAGGAGGCTACCGTCGTCATCGAGCAATGGCGCAAGCACTTCAACACGATCCGACCGCACTCATCTCTGAGCTACCGGCCGCCGGCACCGCAAACATCGGCGCCGACACTGCAGCATCTGGATCGGAGCGCAGCGATGCAGTAGTCTCTATCCAGCTGGTCCAAAATATCCGTCAGGTCAAATTGACTGATTGGTTCCGGTTGTTCGATCCTGTCTCCGGCTGCGCCCTAACTCCTGCCGAAGAGCATCGAATGTCTCGGCATTGGGACAATACTCCTGATAGTTCTTTCGCGCAGTGCCTGCGGCAAGTTCACGTTGGCATTGGCTTGTCACCAAGCATTCGGAACAAACGACATTTATGTCGCGAGCCACGCCGCTATCAAATGATCTGACTTTATTCATATCGAGTTCAAGCGCATACATAAGACGTCGTGATTGATCGTCGGTACGGCCGCCGCGTGCAATAAGTCGCCCCAAGACATCTTCGGGTAGCCCAATATCCCGCGCCAACTCGCCCCGCTGAATCCTATCGAGGGATCTAAGCTCACGCACAGCTATCCAACGGGAAAGCCGCCGCCTCAGAGTCTCAGCGAAATCATAAGCCATTGGCCATCCTCCAGTTTCGTATAACTATGGCATGCAAAGGACTTACGAACTTTGATTTGGCGCAAACTAGAATGTCAGAAAATCGCGGAGAATTTCGCACGCGAGTATCGCACCGTGATGTCATATGGATTGATCTGGATCAATTAAGAGACTGAGAATTCACAGATAATGCGACAATCCAGTCTTGTCTTAGGTATAGTTAGCTGTTGGTTAGGGGAACTGGGGGAGTGCCGGAATGCGGGTCAAGCATCCATCCTGGAACAGCCTCATGCCGCAGTCGGCCCTTCCGCGATTGTCCGGTGACTTTCCGCGCCGGTGTTTGCATTGCCGGGCGCGCGCGCTCAGCTTGTGCGCAGCGCTCGACTCAGTCGAACTTCACGATCTTGAAAAGCTAGGTAAGGAGACCCGCTTCGCATCGAAGGAGTCCTTGTTTTCGGAAGATGAGAGCGCCAGCAGGGTCTATAGCCTCACGCAAGGCGTCGCGCGTTTGTATAGACTGTTGCCCGACGGACGACGCCATATCGTCGGGTTTGCATTGCCCGGAGACTTTTTGGGAACGACACTTTCCGGTCGCTACAGTTTCTCGGCCGATGCGATTACACCGATTGTCGCCTGCCGGTTTTCCAAGGAAGGGTTCTCGCGCTTCGCTGAAGCCAAACCAAATATGTTGCGCCGAATGAATGAGTTCGAGGTGCGTGAGCTTCATCTGGCCCGTAACCAGATGCTTCTGCTCAGTAGCCGTTCGGCGGAGCAGAAGGTAGCGTTGTTTCTCATTGGCTGGCGCGACCGGCTCGCACGGCTTGGGGAGGAGCCGAAAACCTTGCCATTGCCCATGAAGCGCCGGGACATTGCGGACTTTCTTGGCCTGACAATTGAAACGGTGAGCCGCACATTCACCCAGCTTGAGCGGGAGAAAGTTATCACCAACGTTCCGAAGGGATTTCGCTTGCTGAATCTGGCGCGCGCAGAAGCTCTGGCATGGACGTGATGAATTGTCCGACATCGGAAATTTTGAGAAGAGATTGATTCCGCTCAAAGACCTCGCATCCTGATCCGGCATACTGCCGCTTGACGAGACGAGGTTTTCATGCCGGTCGACGGCGAGCGCGATTGCGCATTGTCGGAAAGACGGCAGCATTCTTCAATGTCAAACAGAATGCGAATTACAGCTTGGGGAGTTAACGGCTGTGCCGCGACTGACGGTGACAAAACCAGAACTGATGCCGGGAGGAAGCGACGCGCTCTTTCGCAAATGTATTCTTGATTTTCTGGCATTCAGCGCGCGCGTGAGCCAGTGCCGCGCGGGTTTTAGCGAACGGTTGGGAATTTCGGGTATCGCCTATACGACGCTGATATCGATCGCTTACCTACAGGGAGAGAGGGGGGTAGGCGTCAGCCGTATTGCCGAGCACCTTCATCTATCGGGTGCTTTCGTCACGATCGAAGTATCGAAGCTCGTTGAGGCGGATCTTGTCAAAAAGCGAATCAACAGGAATGACAGGCGTCGCGTTCTGCTGACGGTGACGCCAAAAGGAAGGCGGTTGCTCGACGATCTCGTTAGTGTACAAGCCCCTGTTAACGACGCGCTTTTTGATTGTCTGAGCGCCGTCGAGTTTCAGCAACTGTCGTCGATGATGGAACGTCTTGTGCCCTGTGGCGACCAAGCGGCTATGCGAGTCGGCTCGTTACCGCGACGAGCATCATTGCCGCCATGACCGCTGACCATAGTCTTGAGTGACCAATGACGACGGTATTCTCTCTTCGCGAGGCACGCACTTCACCGTCAAGGAGCACGAAT
The DNA here is from genome assembly GCF_000308295.2 of Afipia birgiae 34632. Classification (GTDB taxonomy): domain Bacteria; phylum Pseudomonadota; class Alphaproteobacteria; order Rhizobiales; family Xanthobacteraceae; genus Afipia; species Afipia birgiae. Next base: position 2,904,947 of record NZ_HG326652.1, on the reverse strand, counting down.
TTCATTCGCTCAGCTTTGTGGTTTGTGCATGACCGGCGGTCGTTCGCCAAAATCAACGACCGAGCGTTGCAGGATACGGCCCGATTCATCGACGCTTAGCCGGCCGCGCCGGTTGCCGTAAAAAAAGCTCAAGCGAAACTGCCCCTCATGATCGTCGATACCGCGTTCGCACGCAGTTGTAATGGCGCGCTTCCGCATAAGTTCGGGGATGTCAGCAGGGTGAATATGAAGAAGACCACCCAGCGTTGAACTGTCGACACAAAAGGCGCCGTCTTCGATTTCGATGTGATGGCTGCTGGCGGATCTGTCGTTGGATTGTTCATGGGAGCTGCGAGTTTCCACCGGAACGTCATTCGAGGCAGAACGGTGGTCGTTTGGCGGCGTCGGAAGGGCGACGTTCCCAGGATTGCTTCGCATGATTACACGCTCTCTTGCTGCTTGAACGTTATAGATATATAGTGGATGTATCTTATGGTTCAACCACGGAGAACCGCGATATGGATGGGGCCGCAGACGGGTGGAGATGGGCAGTCGGCCTTTTCGCCGTCGCAGCTGTATGGGCTGGTTTGCTGCTCGGCGTGTCGTTTCTCGCCACCCCTGCAAAATTTCTGGCGCCCAGTCTTTCGCTGAGCGTGGCGCTTGATGTCGGTCGACATACGTTTGCGGTTTTCAACAAGTTGGAGTGGCTGCTTGCTGCGACGGTGCTCCTGATGGTATTCGGGGCGCGTGCGCGATTAAGCGCCATGATGGTCATCGCGGTTTGCCTCGTGGTTGCCGTGGAGACGTTCTGGTTGTTGCCGCTGTTGGATCAGCGCGTCGGATTGATCATCGCGGGGCAGCAGCCGCCAGCCTCGAACCGGCACAGTCTCTATATTCTGCTCGAGCTTGCCACGCTCGGTGCGCTGATTGTTGTGAGCATCGATATGACGCGGCGGCTTCAGCGTCCGTGTGCGCGACCTTTTTGATGCGCGAGCACTCTCGCTGAGAGGTCACAAGTTGAGTAGGCGCGGCAGCATGATTTCGGCGCGAGCTTGCAAAAGATGATGTCTGTGCATCTTTTGGGGGATGAAGGATTCTTCGAGATGTCCTGGATGGCCTGCAACTCTCGGAATCTGCGATGCGATTGACACATTTCTCGGACTACGCGCTCCGCGTACTAATGTACGCGGCCATGCGTGGTGAAAACTTGATCACCATTGAGGAAACGGCCGGGTTGTACGGAATTTCCCGAGCACATCTCATGAAAGTCGCAAACCAACTCACCCGGGCTGGCTACCTGAAAGCCATTAGGGGGAGATCGGGCGGTCTTGCATTGGCCAAACGTCCGGATTCGATCCGCCTCGGCGATGTCCTACGGGCCACGGAGCCGGATTTTGCCTTGGTCGAGTGTTTCACAGCCGACAACCGATGTCTGATCACGCCACGCTGTCGGCTACGCGGTGCTCTCCACGAAGCGCTCGCTGCCTTCGTCGGAACGTTGGACGGTTATACGCTGGCCGATCTGATTCTTAGCCCTAAGGATTTCGGGATCAAACCCGCGGTCTGATCGATATTTGTTCATCATTTATCGTCCATTTCCGGGAAGGCACTTGCATAAGCTGACAATTCTTATAAGAGTCATTTATAGTATATCTTTTTGAGCCAGTTGGTGAAGTAGTGCTCAATTTGACCGACTTGCAGATCGGTGAAGCGAAGGAATTGGCGATGTCTGAAGACGTTCATGCCTCAGAGAGAGTGATCAATGTGCGGGATATTGATCCGCGTCATCGTCACAGGATCATCTTCCAGTTATTCGAACAACTTGGTTCGGATAGCAGTCTTCAACTGGTGGTAGATCATGATCCAAGGCCCCTGCGTCTTCAGCTCGAAGCAAAACATGGAGCGCGCTGCCGATGGACATACCTCGTTCAGGGTCCGGATGTTTGGCGAATTCGGCTTCAGCAAGGCTAGGAAATTTTACGGCGTGAGATTTGTTAGTGACGCCATCGGTCGCATACAGGTTGATGCTCGGTTCGTCGGATTGCGCGGGTACCGAAGCGATGTAAGACGTGCTGATCCGGTGTCGAGGAGCGGTTGAGCACATGACAACCCAAAATACTCCGGTGCCGCGGCTGCGGCTCTATCAGGGGCCTGCGGTTTTATCCTACGGGTTCAGGCCATTTTTCCTGCTCGGCGCGGCTTATGCGGGACTTGCCGTTCTGGCCTGGCTGCCGGTGTTTCTGGGGGAGTTGACGCTGCAGACAACTTTCGCTCCGCGCGACTGGCATGTGCACGAAATGCTGTACGGCTATTTGCCGGCGGTCATCACCGGCTTTCTGTTCACGGCAATTCCGAACTGGACCGGACGGTTGCCTATTCAGGGTATGCCGTTGCTCGCGCTGGTCATCGTTTGGATCATCGGACGGCTTGCCGTGACATGCTCGGCGGGGATCGGCTGGTTCGCAGCCATGCTGATCGATATCAGCTTCCTTGCGCTGATCACGGCCGCCATCGGACGTGAAATTCTCGTCGGACGAAACTGGCGCAACCTCAAGGTTGTCGCGCTGGTCGCGCTTCTCCTCCTCGGCAACATCGCTTTCCACCTAGAGGCACATTTCGCCGGTACGGCGGATTACGGCATTCGTGCCGGTATTGCCGTTGTCGTCCTGCTGATCCTGCTGATCGGTGGCCGAATCATTCCAAGTTTCACACGCAACTGGCTGGTGCGCGAAAATCCCGGACGCTTGCCGTCTCCCTTCGCCAGGTTCGACGTGGCGATCGTCATCCTGAGCGCGGCGGCACTGCTGGCGTGGGTTTTCTGTCAAGATGGCTTCTGGATGGGCATCCTGCTTGCCCTGATAGGAGTCCTGCACGTCATTCGTCTCGGCCGATGGGCTGGTGACCGCACTTCCCGGGAGCGCCTCGTCCTCGTCCTACACGTCGGATACGCTTTCATTCCGGCTGGCTTTTTACTGTCTGCGGCATCTGCCTTCAGTTTCGTTCCCGCAAGTGCTGGCATCCACGCGTGGATGGCGGGAGCCGCCGGAGTCATGACATTGGCGGTGATGACACGTGCAAGCCTTGGTCATACCGGCCAGCGGCTGACGGCCTCGCTCTCAACGCAGGGAATTTATGCCGCTATTGTGATTGCGGCGCTTGCTCGCATCTGCGCGGTCATGGTCCCAGCCTGGAGCGGCCAGTTGCTGCATCTAGCCGCCTTTGCATGGGCGACGGCATTTCTCGGCTTCGTAGTTTACTTCGGCCGCGCGCTTATGAGTGCGGCGAAGTGACAGCGCGCGCAGAGATATGTCCTGCTGCTGGTCCGCAATGCGCAGGAACGAGTGGGAGATGACAGATCAGCACTTCTCCAGTTGCGCCGTTTGGTTCGTTGCGTTTAAGCAAAAGGCAGCTGCTTTGTTTCCGGTATCCCGTCTTCGCCGCGACGATTCCGCTTCCTCATGATCAGGATAGATAGATGATTGCCCAGCTAACAAAGTCCGAGCGTCAGAACGCCCTCGTTCTGTTTCTGCTTTTGGCAGTGGGCGGCCTCGCTATGGCAGTCGTCGGACACGATGATCCATTGGGCGTTCATGGCGCCATCGTCATGATCGCTGCGCTGGCAGGCATCTTTCTCGTCATTTCGCGTTATTACGATCCGGAGCCGTCATTGGATCGGCTCGAGCGCTACTACGACGATCCCACCAAGGTCGGAATTGTACTTGCGATGGTGTGGGCCGTCGTCGGCATGTTCGTCGGCGACTGGGTCGCCTGGCAGCTCGCCTATCCCGACCTGACATTCGATGCCGCGTGGTCGAGCTTCGGGCGGCTGCGCCCCGTCCACACATCGGGTGTGATTTTCGGCTTTGGCGGCAACGCCCTGATCGCGACCTCGTTCTACGTTCTCCAGCGGACCTCGCGGGCGCGATTGCCCGATCAGATAAGCCCCTGGTTCGTTCTGCTTGGATACAACTTGTTCTGCGTGATCGCTGCGTCCGGCTACCTCATGGGTGTCACGCAGTCGAAGGAATACGCGGAGCCGGAGTGGTATGCGGACATCTGGCTGGTGATCGTTTGGGTCGTCTACTTCGTGATCTACCTACGCACGCTGGCCCGCCGCAAGGAGCCGCACATCTACGTCTCCAACTGGTACTACATGGCCTTCATCCTAGTCGTCGCCATCCTGCACATCGTCAATAACCTCGCCGTGCCCGTGTCGCTCGGACACGCCAAGAGCTATTCGGCTTTTTCCGGTGTTCAGGATGCGATGACGCAGTGGTGGTACGGCCACAACGCCGTGGCTTTCTTCCTGACGTCCGGCTTTCTGGGCATGATGTACTACTACTTGCCGATCCGCGCCGGGCGCCCGATTTTTTCCTACCGCCTGTCCATCATCAGTTTCTGGGGCATCACCTTTATGTACATGTGGGCGGGTTCGCACCACTTGCACTATACGGCGTTGCCGCACTGGGTTCAGACGCTCGGCGTGACCTTCTCGGTGATGCTCCTCGTTCCGTCGTGGGCGTCCGCAGGGAATGCGTTGCTGACGCTGAACGGCGCCTGGCAGAAGGTGCGCGACGACGCAACGCTGCGTTTCATGATGATGGCGGCGGTGTTCTACGGGCTCTCCACGTTTGAAGGCTCGTTCATGGCGATCCGCTCGGTGAACTCGCTGTCGCACTATACGGACTGGACCGTCGGGCACGTGCATGCGGGCGCGCTTGGCTGGGTCGCGATGATCACGTTCGGATCGATCTATGCCTCCGTGCCGTGGCTATGGAAGCGGCAACAGATGTATTCGTCACGGCTGGTCGAGGCGCACTTCTGGCTCGCGCTTGGCGGAACGCTCGTCTACGTCTTTGCGATGTGGAATTCCGGCATCATCCAAGGGTTGATGTGGCGGACCTACAATGACAGCGGCACGCTCGCCTATTCGTTCACTGAAACAGTCACGGCGATGCATCCCTATTACATCGCGCGCGCGATCGGCGGCCTCATGTTTTTGATCGGTGCGTTGATCGGCAGCTACAACATCTGGATGACCATTCGCACGGCGGATCAGCCGGAGGAGGAGCGCGCCATGGATCGTCCGGTGCCGCGTCCCGTGGCCACTCCGGTTCTGCAGCCAGGAGAATGACATGAGTTTCTTTGGTCTGCACTACAATCTCGAGAAGAAAGCCATCGGCCTCGTCCTTGCGATCATCGGCGTCGCAAGCATTGGCGGCGCCGTTGAGATCGCGCCGCTCTTTACGATCCATCAGACAGTGGAGGAGGCACCGAACATGCGCGTCTACACGCCGCTCGAGGTCGCCGGGCGCAACATCTACATTCGGGAGGGGTGCTACGCCTGCCACTCCCAGATGATCCGCACGCTTCGTGACGAAGTCGAACGCTATGGACCGTACTCGCTTGCGGTCGAGTCCAAGTACGATCACCCGATGCTTTGGGGCTCGAAACGAACGGGCCCGGATATCGCGCGTCTGGGTGGAAAGTATTCGGATGAGTGGCATGTGGCGCATCTCAACAATCCTCGCGACGTCGTGCCGGAGTCGGTCATGCCCCATTACTCATGGCTTGGGCGCAATTCCCTGCGCAACGAGGATCTCGGCAAACATCTTGCGGCGCTTCGCAAGGTTGGAGTTCCGTACACGGACGAGATGATCGCCAACGCGGCTGCAGATGCATACGGCCAGGCTGCTCCGGATTCCCCACGAGCCGAGGGCGTAGTCAAGCGATACGGCGAGGCCACGAACGTCCGCGCCTTCGATGGCCGCCCCGGTGAATTGACGGAGATGGACGCGCTTGTCGCCTATCTGCAGATTCTCGGAAAGCTGACGGATGCCGCGCACAAGACCGCAGCCTCGGGAGCACAATGATGCCGATTGATCACGATTTCACGGTTTGGTTCTCAAAGTCCTTCGGTTTGTTTTATCTGATCGCAATGTCGGCGGTGATTGTCGCCTATGCGTATTGGCCCTCAAACCGCAAGCAGTTCGACGCGGCTGCGCAATCGATCCTCGGCAACGAGGACAAGCCGTCGAAGGATGAATCATGGCGGTAGAGGAACGCGACCCGCACACGGGATATCTGACGACCGGTCACGAGTGGAGCGGGATCAAGGAACTCAACACGCCCGTCCCGCGCGCGGTCTACCTGTTCCTGATTGCGACAGCGCTATTCAGCGTCGGGTACTGGATTCTGATGCCAGCCTGGCCGATCGGGGTGACGTTCACGAAAGGGTTGCTTGGCATCGACCAGCGCACCAGCCTCGAAGCCGATCTGCGGGAGACCGCAGCGGAACGAAAGGTGTGGAGCGACCAGATCGAGGCGAAGAGCTATGATGACATCCGGAAGGATCCCAAGCTGATGCGGATCGTTCGGCAGACAGGTCAGACGTTGTTCCGCGACAATTGCGCGGCCTGTCACGGTTCGACCGCGCAAGGCTCAAAAGGATATCCAAGCCTGACGACGGCGTCGTGGCTGTGGGGTGGCGATCCGGCGACGGTGGCGGAGACGATCCGCGTCGGGATTAATTCGTCGCACAAGGACAGCCGCGCCTCGCAGATGATGGCTTTCGGCCGCGATGGAATTCTGAAGCCGAAGGAAGTCGATGACGTCGTCGATTATGTGCGGAGCCTGTCCGATCTGGAGGTCGCGCAAAATACGCCGGCGCCCAGACTCGATGCCGGCAAGGCGGTGTTCGCAGCGAATTGCGCCGCCTGTCACGGCGACGACGGCAAGGGAAAGACCGAGATGGGCGCGCCGGACCTCACCGACCACTTCTGGATTTACGGTGGCGATCTGCAATCGGTCTCTTCGACGGTCTGGAGCGGGCGGCAGGGAAAGATGCCGACCTGGGAGGAGCGCCTGTCCGCTCTCGATCGCAAGATTCTGGCGCTTTATCTGACCGACCTGCCGAGGGCCGCGCGATGAACCGGATCACGCTCCGATCACCGAAGGCTGTCCTCTGGCTCGCGGTCTGTGCCGGGTTGCTTCTGGTGATCGGGGCCAACGCGCATCTGGTCTATGTCGCGATCATGTCGCAGCCGGAATGCGTCGCTCATGTGCGCCCCGGTGAAACTGCGCCGGACCAGGCGCGATTCGGAGCCGCGCGCTCGTCGTGCAATCCGCAAACACGTTGAGGCCGAGATCATGGCTATCCCTGTTCTGGTTCCACCGCTGCCCCGAGCGAAGCCCTGGAAGCGCGATGTCCCGAATGCGGCGGCGCTGCAATGGCTGTCGGCCGGCTGGAAGGACTTCAAGGTCAACCCTGGAGCAAGTCTCGGATACGGCTTGCTGGTTTATCTCGTGTCGGTGATCACCACCGTCGGCCTGTTCGTCTTTGGCTGGGACTACATTCTGTTTCCGGCGTTCGCCGGCTTCATGGTGATGGGGCCGATCCTCGGCATCGGACTCTATGAGAAGAGCAAGCGGATTTCCGAAGGACGGCCTGTGAGCCTACTCAACATGATGCTGGTCAAGCCGAAGTCCGGCGGGCAAGTGCTGTTTGCCGGCGCATTGCTGGTCATGCTGACGCTAGTGTGGATGCGGGCTGCTGTCATCATCTATGCGCTGTTCTTCGGCGTGCGGCCATTTCCTGGCCTCGATCACATCGTAGCGATGCTGCTGACGACCGGAACCGGCTACGCCATGCTGCTTGTCGGCAGCGCGGTGGGAGGCCTGTTCTCGGCCTTCGCGTTTGCTGTCAGCGCATTTTCGATACCGATGCTGCTCGACCAACGGGTCGATGCCTTGACGGCGATGGGGACGAGCATGGCGCTGGTGTGGCACAATCTGCCCGTGATGCTGACATGGGCAGCGATCATGCTGGCTCTTATCGTTTTGGGTCTTGCGACGGGACTGCTGGGAATGATCGTCGTCTTTCCCGTGCTCGGTCATGCGACCTGGCATTCCTACCGCACAATGTGTGGAGAGCATCCGGTCTGATCGGAGGAGCGCCATGAGTTGTTGCGACACAGGTCTGGTGGTTGCTGCGATAGCCGCCGGATCCGGTGCGATCGGAGAAGAGATTCGGCTGGCGAGCCGCGACGCGGGCGGCGGGTTACGGCAGACGGATCTGTCGGTACCCGGCGTTTACTGCGGCGCGTGCATGGCGACGATCGAGCGTGAACTCTCTAATCTGCCGGGTGTGGAGCATGCCCGCGTCAATCTTTCGACGAAGCGGGTGACTGTCCGCTGGCGTGGCTCCGAGCCGGTTCCGGCGTTCATCGAGACGTTGAAGGGCGCAGGTTTCGACGCGCATCTGTTCGATGTGGAATCCTCGCAAGGCGATCCGGTCTTCTCCGAGTTGATCAAGGCACTCGCCGTCAGCGGTTTCGCGTCAAGCAACATCATGCTGTTGTCGGTATCGATATGGTCGGGCGCAGATGCCGAGTCCCGTAATCTCTTTCACTTGTTGTCCGCGTTCATTGCACTTCCCGCGCTCGCCTATTCAGGCTGCGTCTTCTTCCGCTCGGCCTGGCGGAGTTTGCGGCATGGACGCACCAACATGGATGTTCCGATCTCGATCGGCGTCCTGCTGGCTTTCGCCCTCAGCCTGTACGAGACGGTCGTTCGCGGGCCGCACGCCTATTTCGATGCGGCAATATCGCTGCTCTTCTTTCTGCTGATCGGCCGCACGCTCGATCACATGATGCGGGAACGGGCGCGTAGCGCTGTCACGGGGCTGGCGCGGCTCGGCGCGCGCGTCGCCCGGCTCGCGGGCGACGACGGAGGTCATACGTTTATCCCTGTTGCCGAGGTCAGGCCGGGAATGTTGCTGCTTGTCGCGGCCGGAGACCGCGTTCCGGTCGACGCCACGGTGAAACAGGGCGTTTCCGATATCGATGTTTCCATTGTCTCGGGGGAAAGTGGGCCGCAGGCGGCGGAAATCGGCTCGCTTCTTCGCGCCGGCTCGCTGAACCTGACGGGACCGCTGACGGTCGTGGCCAATGCAAACGCGAGCGACTCATTCCTCGCGGAAATGGTGCGGTTGATGGAGGCTGCGGAGCAGGGGCGCTCGGCATACCGCCGGATCGCGGACCGTGCGGCGGCGATGTATGCGCCCGTGGTGCATCTTACGGCTCTTGCAGCTTTTGCCGGCTGGTGGTTTGCGACCGGGGATTTCCATCGCGCGATCACGATTGCGATCGCTGTGCTGATCATCACTTGCCCCTGCGCGCTTGGTCTGGCCGTGCCGATGGTTCAGGTCGTGGCGTCGCGGCGCCTGTTCGAAGCGGGTGTGATGGTGAAGGACGGCGGTGCGCTGGAGAAGCTCGCTGAGATCGACACGGTCCTGCTCGACAAGACGGGGACGCTCACGGCGGGAGATCCGCAACTGGTTGTCCGCACCGGCGATCAGCAGGCGCTATCCATCGCGGCGGCGCTCGCATCTCGTTCATCTCATCCGTATTCACGCGCGATCGCGCAGGCTTTGGTCCCTGACGGAGCGCTATCGCTCGATGGGATTATCGAGCGCCCGGGATTGGGGCTGGAGGCGCGTTTTGGCGCTGACGTGATCAAGCTGGGGCGGCCGTCCTGGGCTTCGCAGCAGGATGCCGCCGAAGAATCGTCCGTCGTCCTGTCCAGGGCAGGCCGCATCATCGCTACTTTCGATTTTCACGACCGGATGCGCCCGGGCGCGGAAGACGCGGTCGGGGCGCTGACCAGCGAAGGACTGGATGTGGAAATCGTTTCGGGAGACAGTGAGGCGCGGGTTCAGCGGCTCGGCCGACTCCTTGGAATCGACGCGACTGCGGAATTGATGCCGAGTGACAAGGTGGCGCGGATCATCGACCTGCGTGCCGCTGGCCGCAAGGTATTGATGGTCGGAGACGGCTTGAACGACGCTCCGGCCCTTGCCGCGGCTCATGCTTCCATCGCGCCATCGTCTGCCGCGGATGTCGGACGGCAGGCCGCGGACGTCGTGTTTCTTCAGGAGAGCTTGATCGCGGTTCCGCTGGCCGTGCGAATTGCGCGACGGTCGAAGCGACTCGTACATGAGAATCTGATGCTGGCGGTCGCATACAATGTCATTGCGGTGCCGGTGGCCGTGGCGGGTTACGTAACCCCGTTGGTCGCCGCGGTTGCGATGTCCGGCTCCTCCATTCTTGTTGTTCTGAACGCGCTCCGTCTTTCCGGAATCGCGGGACGAGCATCGCCCAAGAAGGAAACCGCACAGGCCGTTCGCCTCGTCGAGGCAGCCGAATGACCGACTACTACTATCTCATACCGATTGCGATCGCTCTCGGGCTCACGGGCCTCTTGGCCTTCATATGGTCGCTTGGAAGCGGGCAATACGAAGATCTCGATGGCGCGGCGGAGCGCATTCTTCATCAGGAAGAGGACGAACCGCTGAGTTGATCGGTTTCGTTAACCTATCGATCAGCACACGGACACAGTGTAGTTTCACGACGCTCCTTTTCACACGCAGGCGCGGGCCGTTTTGTCTGTCTCAGATAGTCTGCAGAGCGACTTCTCTGGCGGGCTGCGCAAGATCAAAGTTGCAAATTTCGTCTAACAAGCGAGTCACAGGAAGCCTTGTTCTGAGTGCGTTTCTGAGATTCTCGTTTACAAAATAAAGTCCGATCGTGGCCTCGCAACTGACGTGATGTTTCAGTTTGCCTTTACCTCCACCGGGAATTACCGGTTGCGACGCAAAAGTCGTCCGCCCGCTACGGCGCTATTGGGCGCGCGCGTGCGACTTTGCTCTGCCGAACGAGACCATCCGTGGAGTTGCAGAATTCGCTGGTCCTTCGGTTCTGAAGGAAAGCCCGTTCCGCAGGAGTTTCTCAAGCTCTCAGTTACAAATTCCGATTCCTACGCTTTCGTCTGTGAACTCGTTTACATCTCCTAAATGACTCGGGGCCTGGAAAGCTTGTCTTTTCGGGCCCGAGTCTCCTTTCGGTTACAAATTAAAGAAACTACATTTTAGAACAGCCACTACTTCTTTTTGCCGTCGGCGTCGAACTGCTTCAGGAACGCGATCAAGTCAGTGGTTCTTTGTTCATCCTTCAATCCGGCGTAGATCATCTTTGTGCCCGGAATCTTGGCCTTGGGATCCTTGATGTATTCGCGGAAGGTCGACTCGTCCCAAGTGGTACCGGAGTCCTTGTTCGCGATAGAATATGCGTAGCCCGGCACGCTGCCAGCTTTGCGGCCTATGAGGCCGTTGAGAGTCGGTCCGACGACGTTCTTCGCGTTCTCACCGATCTGGTGACAGGCTTTGCAGACGGCGAAAATCTTCTCGCCCGCGGCGGCGTCCTGAGCCCTTACTTCACCCGAGCACACAACTGCCAACAGCGCAATGAACAACAATTCTCGCATTCCATTCTCCTCTTTTCACGTTCGCCATTCAAAAACTCAACACTTCGCGTTTAGTTCATATCCGACTTTGAGTTCAGATGTCGGGCGACCGTCGTCATGCGCCGTACACGCACGAACGTCCGTCTGCAGTGATCAGCCGAGCTTGCGTACCCGACCGAACCGCAACAACGTCGGCGATCCGAGATGCCGGCATCAGGCTGAAAGCCGTCGAAAGCGCGTCGGCTTCGGTTGCGGTCGGAGCGATCACGCTGACCGTGCGGTACAGGGCGGGACTGCGTCCAGTCCTTGGGTTGAACAGATGATTGAACCGACCCGCCGTGTCGAAACGGAAACCCGCTCCGGCGGTGGTCGCAACCGCGCGATCGACAAGATCGATGGTTTCCGTGAGCGCACCGGCCTCGTCCGGATCGGCTAGTCCGACGCGCCATGGTGTCCCATCCGGTCTAGCTGCGATCGCGCGTATCTCGCCCATATTGACGAGCGTCGTTGATAACCCCGATCCGCGCAAAATATCCACAACGCGGTCAGTGGCGTATCCTTGTGCGATGCCGTTCAGCGTGATCGCGGCGCCGGGCTTGACGAGCGCCACGCGGTCGTCACTAACCAACAAGCCGCTATGGCCAACCTTCGCGAGCGTCTCAGCCAGCTTTTGCGCCGACGGGCCGGCGGGGTGCGGTTCGTCCGAAGAGAAGTGTTCGGCGTAAAGCTGCCAAAGCGGCTGGACCGTCGGATCGAACGCGCCGTCGGTCACACTCGCGAACCGCAACGCGGACTTCAACAGTGCGACCATCTCAGTGCTGGGAGAAACGAGGATGCCGGTGCGATTGAGCTTTGAGATCGCTGAATCGGTCCGGTACAGGCTGAACTGCTGCTCCAGCCGCCGTACATCTAGGACACATCTGTAAACCAGCCGTTGGGCCTCTGCGCGGTCTGAGTGATGGATATCGATCGACACCTGCGCCCCGAGCGCTGATCCGCGCCAGCGCACAGATTCGTCCGTCGCGGCCACTCGGCCGCCAGTCAGAAATGTCGATCCGGCGGCGCTCGCAGCAATGACGATCATGCGCCGACGGGTGAGTTCTTGTTTGAGCATCGGCTGTTCCTCGTCAGTTGACCCGCACGTCCGGACGACTGTGCTGGCTCTGGTCGATCGGCACGTCGCTGCCGAGCACGTATGCACTTGGGATTTGCTCGAATGTCACCACCCGGCCGGCATTGTCGTTGGCAAACGCTTCGGCGGCCTCGCGATTTCCGAACGGCACCGCCTCGGCTGCTCCCATGCCGCCCTGTTTGCGGCTTTCGATCACGAAAAATGCCTTGCGCGCATCGACCCAGTTTGTTGGGCCCGGATTATCCCAGCTTGTCGCCCGCGCCATGTCCGAAACATAGATCGCCCGGATGTCGCGGGGCTGGTCGGGCATCAAGGTGAAGGCCACGGTGTCGCGGACCGACGAGAACCAGAATGGGTCGATCCGGCCGGCCGTAATAATCTGGCCTTTCGGTCCGGGATGTTCGAGCAGATTCATGCCGCAGAACACGCCCATGGCGTCGCTGTTGAGCGCCACCGGCGGCGGCACCACCGAATTGGCTGCATCCTGATTGCATCCCGCGAGCAAGATCGCGGCGAGAACGGCGGCCAGGATTCGCAAGGTTCGCAAACTCATAATTCCCTCCGCGCAAAGAATGCGGTCGCAAGTCCGAGCGGCGCGGCTATCCAGACCACCAGACCCATCAGCAGTGCAACGATGCCCGTGCTCGCGGTTCCGGCCAGTCCGGCCATGCCGGAAAACTGGCTAACGTTGAACCCGGTCAGATTGGTCAGCCGATAAAGATCAGTCGGGTTGAGGAACAGCAGCGCCTCGAGCACGGGCGCCGAGACGATGCGCCCCTGATCGACCACCAGGATGCCGAGCAGCGCCATGTCGAACACCAGCACCATCAACAGCCAGACGCCCACGGAAATGCCCGCTGCGGTACCGCGATCGCGCACAAGGCTGCTGATCAGATATCCCATCGCAACAAACACCGCACCGAGCAGGATCGATGTCCCGAGCATCGAAGCGAAGGCGTACCAGCTCGAGGCCAGCACTGAGGCGCCGGTGATGGCAAGTGCTGCGGCCGCCGCGCCATAGCCGATCACGGTGGCGAAGGCGAGGATCAACACATGCCCGCAGAATTTCCCAAGGATAACCTGATAGCGGCCGACAGGATAGCTGAGCAGCAGGATCATGGTGCCCCGCTCCATCTCGCCGACCACCGCGTCATGTGAGATCAAAAGGGCGATCAGCGGTAGCAGAAAGATGGTGAGGCTGGACAGGCTGACGACCACGACGTCAAGCGCGCCGGCGCCGACATTGCCAGTCGGTGCGCTGCCGAGGAATGTCAAGGACAGCGACAGCGCGGCCAAGAGCAATGTAGTCGCCAGAACCCAGCGGTTGCGCAAGCCTTCCTTGATTTCCTTCGCCGCGATGATGACGATGTTTCTCATGCGGCATTCCCCCGCAGAAAATGGGCGTAGAGATCGTCGAGCGTCGGAGCCGCGATCTCGATATTGGTGACGCAGGGGTCGCCGGCCGCGACGCGCAGCAGCTCCATCTTGCTGGCCTCATCGGGCACCAGCAGGATGCGGCCATGCGGAGTTGCGACACTCGTCCCGTTTATCCATCCCGGCGGGACGGTGGCCCCGGGCGCAATATCGAGCGAAACCCGGATTGGCAGTTGCGAGATCGAGCGCAGTTCCGCCAGCGTGCCCTGCGCGACCAGTAGCCCGTGGTTCATGATCAACACATGCTCCGCGCGATCCTCAAGTTCGGTGAGCGCGTGCGAGGAGATCAGGACGGTGGCGCCGTCGTCGCGCAATTCACCAAGGATCTCGTAGAAGGTCTGACGCAGCGCAGGGTCTAGCCCCGTGGTCGGCTCGTCCAGTAGCAGGACGCGCGGCCGCCCCAGCAGCGCCTGGGCCAGGCCGAGGCGCTGGCGCATGCCCTTGGAATAAGTCCCGACCCTGCGATCGGCGGCATGCATCAGGCCGACGCGGTCGAGCAGCGGCCAGGCCGAAGCGGGCTCTATCTGCTTCAGCCGCGCGTAGAACGCCAGCGTTTCGCGCCCGGTCAAAGCGGCGTTGAACGCGACATTCTCCGGCAGATAGCCGAGCTGCCGGCGCGCCGAGAATTGGCCGGCCGCCGGATCCTCGTCGAGCACGCGGACCGCGCCGCGCTCGGCATGAATGAGGCCGAGCATCAGCTTGATCAGCGTGGTCTTGCCGGCACCGTTGTGGCCGACCAGCGCGTTCAGCCGTCCCGAACCGAGGTCGAACGAGACATTGCGCAGCGCCTTGACCGCGCCGTACCTCTTCTCCACGCCGTTGACGGCGACAGTGATGGTCATCGCAGCCTCCGACTGGTTGATGGTTTCGGCGGTGGCGCGATCAAAGGATGGGTGTCGACGACGCCGCCGGGATAAAGCGCGGGAAACTGCGCCTGCGCCCAGCGCAGCACCTGCACCGCGGGGCTGTTGATCAGCACTTTCGCAGACGGCGCGGTCCACAGCACCCGGTCGACGAGATCGTTGGGGCGGTAGGCGGTGTCGGCGATGCCGTCGCCATTGAGATCGAACGCCGGATTGTCGCTCCAGTAGTTGCCGCGGCCGCCCTTAGACCAGTCGAGGTCGCGGGTGCCGACATACTTCACTTGGTTTCGGTTACCGACAAAAGCGTTGCCGGTGATCTCGTTACCCTCGGAGCCGGCAGTGAAATGAACCCCGATGCCGCAACGCTCGAACCAGTTGTTACGAAACTTGTTGTGGTTGGTGTTGTAGATGAAGACGCATTTCCCCGGTCCGCTGCGCAGGCCCGGTTCGGGTTTCGATTCCGGCAGCATGCCGCGTTCTTCGACCGGACCTTCGTCCTTCCTGCTTGCAATATTATCGAGCGAGCCACCGTTAACCCAATTGCCGTCGATCTCGGCGTAATTAGCGTAGTTGAACAGCAGTCCGTAGTCGCGGTCGCGGTCCGAGATGTTGTTGCGGATCATTAGCCGGTTCGAATACATGATAGCGTAGCCAACGTGATTGCCGATGGAAATGTTGCCGCTGACTTCGCTGTCGTTGGTGTACATGTAATGCACCGCGAACCGCACTTGGTCGAAGCGGTTGTTGATGAAGCGGTCCTTGCGGCTGGAAATCGTGAAGACGCCGTCGCGGCCGTAGCGGAACGTATTCTCGGCGATGGTGACATCGGGCGCATTCCAGACCGATACGCCGTTGCCGCGCTCGTTGAGGCGCCTGTCCTGCATGCCCTCGATGATATTTCGCTGTACGCGTGACCCCGTCGCACCATGGACGTAAATACCGTAAAGGTTGCCTTCGAAGCGGTTGTTTTCGACTAGGGCACGTTGCGCGGTCTTCGCGAGAAACACACCGGAATCCATTTTCTCCAGATCGTAGCCCGATCCCCGGATGGTCACGCCGCGAACCGTGACATCAGGCGACGTCACGGTGACGACGTTGCCGGCACCGCCGCCATCGAGCACGGCGCCCGGCCATCCGCTCAATACCACGCGCCGCTCGATCCTGATCGCACCCTTGTACTCACCCGCTGAGAGTTCGATGACGTCGCCGTCCTGGGCCCGGTCCAGCACGGCCTGCAACGGCTGCTCCGGAACAGCCCTCAGCGTCTCCGCAACCGCAAAGCCCGGGATTCCGACGGCGATGATCGCCGCCGGAAGAATTCGCAAAAAGAAGAGCATGTGCCGATCCCGCCTCAAACCGACTTGGGTTCGACCATCATGCGGCCCTTCATCTCCATGTGCATGGCGTGGCAGAACCACGAACAATAGTACCAGAAGACGCCGGCCTTATCCGCCGTGAACGTCACCGAGGCCGTCGCCATGGGCGCTACTTCCATGTTGATCCCATAGTTCACGATGCAGAAACCGTGCGTCAGGTCTTCCACCGAGTCGATATTGGTGACGTAGACGGTGACCTCATCGCCCTGTTTGATCTGGAATTGCTCGAGTCCGAACGCCGGCGCGGTCGATGTCATGTAAACACGGACCTTGTTACCGTCCCGGATCACCTTGGAGTCGGCCTCGAGATCGATTCCGTCGGCCTTGGCCTGCTTGACGGCATCGGCAAAGAACGGATCGGCACGATCCCAGATCGAAACCGGATTGATCTTGGAGCGGTGAACGATGGTGGCGTCATGAGGTTCGGCAAAGCTCGGACCATCATGGACCAGTTTCATCTTGTCGCCGGAGATATCGATCAGTTGGTCGTTCTCGGGCTTAAGCGGCCCGACATTGAGGAAGCGGTCCTTTGAGAACTTATTGAGCGAGATCAGCCACTTTCCGTCGGCTTCCTTGGTCTGTCCCATCGAGGTATGGTTGTGGCCGGGCTGATAGTGCACATCGAGCTTCTGAAGGATAGGATCGACCTTCTCGCCCTTGAACGCGCGCCTGGCAAGATCGATGCTCCACTTGCAGACCTGACTGTCGAGAAAGAGCGTCGTGTAGGCGTTGCCTTTGCCGTCATAGGCCGTGTGCAAGGGTCCGAGGCCGAGCTCTGGCTCCGCGACCACGACGTCGCGCGGCTGGATCTTGTCGTCGAACAACTGGTCGAACAGCCGCACATCCATCACCGTGACCGTAGGCGAGAGCTTGCCCGCCGCTACGATATGGATGCCATCCGGCGCGGTGTTCATGCCGTGCGGGCTGTTGGAAACTGGGACATAGCGGGTATAGGGCGAGCCCTTGCGACCGTCGATGACAGGCACGCCGTTGATTTCCTTGAAGTCCCCCTTCTTCACCGCTTCTTCGATGCGCTTGATGTTGAAGATCGTGACCCAGTCCTGCTCCTTGGCGGTCATATCGGCGAGGGTGACGCCCTCTTCCGAATTGTAGCAGGTGGAGAAGGCGTACTTGCCCTGGTAGTCGGCATCGACGTTATCGAGATTGCCGCTGACGATCACCTGCCAGGCCACCTTCATGGTGTCGCCGTCAATCGCGCTGAAGATCGAGCGATACTGCTTTGGATCGTCGAGTATCTTGCCGTCGTTCGGCATCGGCACGCCATCCTCGCCGTTGGCGAACACATAGCCGGTACGGGGGTATTTCTGCACGCGCAGGCCGTGCACCGTGTGCTGGTTCGGAAGCTGGATGATCTTGTCGCACTTCATTACGTCGAGACGCACCCGCGCGACGCGGGTGTTGGACTTGTCGTTCATGAAGGCGTAGCGGCCGTCATAGGTGCCGTCGGTGAAGGAGATGTGCGGGTGATGTAGGTCGCCATTCATGTAGGTGCCGCCGCGGGTCTTGAGGAACTCGCGGGTCTCGGGCAACAGCCCCTCGGTCAGTATTTTCAGACTTTCATTGGTCTGGCCCCAGCCTGTGGCGCTGCAGCGATTGAACACTGGTACCCGCATTAACTCACGCATCGACGGCAATCCAACGATACGCAATTCACCGGACTGGCCGCTCGAGAAAAAGGTATAGTATTCATCCAACTCGCCGGGATGCACTTCGGCCTTCAGAACCGCGGGCCGCGCTGCGGGCGCCGCCTTCGCGGGGGCCGTCTTGGTCTGCGCGTCAGCAGCTGTGATTACGCCGTCGGTCTTGAGCGCAACGCCGCCCACGAGGCTCACGCCCGCAGCTGCTGCAGTCGTTCCAAGCAATTTGCGTCGGCTCACGCCCTTTGCGTTTTCATTTTCGCTCATAATAGTCTCCTAGGCTTCAGGTTGCGGGTGGTGTGATGGCACAGCAGGCTGCGAGCCGACGGGCTTGCCTCCGGCAGTGATGACGGTATTCGGACCCTTGCCGCTGCGCATGGAGGGCGAAGACAGAGCCTCGCGCTTCTCGCGCTTCAGCCGAACCTGGATCATGTGCGGGCAGCGATGGTCATCGAAATACAATTCCTGACAGTGCATGCAGTAGATGCACTCGTTGACGTTGATGTGCCCGTCGGGATGAATCGCTTGCACCGGACATTCCTTGGCGCAGCGCTGGCAAGGCGAGCCGCATTCCGGCCAGCGCCTGAGCCACTCGAACATCCGGATGCGGCCCGGAATCGCGAGTGCAGCACCGAGCGGACACATGTAGCGGCAGAAGAATCGCTCGACGAACAGGCCCGCCGCGAGCAGCGTCAGCGCATAGAGGACAAACGGCCATTCGCGCGCAAATTTCAGGATGATGGAGGTCTTGAAGGGTTCGACTTCGGCGAGTTGCTCGGCGAACGCGGTCGAGTACAGTGACATGCCGAACAGGCCGAGAAAGATGATGTACTTGATCGGCCAGAGCCGCTCATGCAGCCCCCAAGGCACGTTGAACTGGGGGACCTTAAGCGCTTGGGCGACGTTGTTGAGCAACTCCTGCAGGGCTCCAAAGGGGCATAACCAGCCGCAGAACGGTCCGCGTCCCCAGAACAACAGCCCAGCCGCGATCGATGCCCAAAGAATGAAGATGAGCGGGGCGGCGAGGAAATACTCCCAACTGAAGCCGGTCAGCAACGAGTTGACGAAGGTCAGGACGTTCACGACGGAGAGTTGAGCATTCGCATACCAACCCAGCCAGACCAGGATGAAGAGTAGGTAGCTCCGACGAACCCAGACGTATATCGCCGGGCGACGGACCAGGAAGTTCTGAAAAAAGAAAATCAGCGTAAGCGCGCCCAACGCGGCGACGGTCATTCCGATCTTGACGACGTCGCCGCGCCAGATGCGCATCCAAAGCGGCTCTTCGTCGGTCGCGGGCGGCGGCGTACCGGCTTCACGCCTCTCAGCAGCCAAGGGCGCCGACTTGGCGAGCGGTGCCGCTGCGGTGGCGGGGGGCTGAAGCGGCGCTTCGCGCTTGAGGTACGTTTCCGGAAGCGTATAGCCGAGATCGAAGGTAACTAGAGCCTTGTCCCGCGCGCCGACGACGCGCTGCATCAGTAGTTGCAGCACCCATGGTTCGGTCGGATCGAGCGGGAGCTCGGGCGGCACCGTAAACAACGCGATTTCCGGGAAGTCGGGCGCGCCTTCGGCAACAAGATTGCCCAAGCGCGTGTGATCGCGGTCGCGGAAGCGGACGCTGTTAGTCTCCTGGATCAATTCGACGCGATCGAAAATCCCTCCTCGGACGTAGGCGGCTCCCTTGAACGAGTAGCGGCCGGATCCGGCGACGACGAGCGTCTGTTGTCCCGGTTTCAACCGGCCGACCAGACGATTGTAACCGTCGTCTCCGAGCAGACTGCGGCCGATCGTCGGCACGGCGACATCAGCCACATATAGATCAATGAAGGTTTCGTCCGGATCGCCTTCTTCCGGACGCGCCGCCGCGGCGGCGTTGCCGGTTTTCTCGAAAGCCTTGTTCACGTCCGCGACCGAAAGGAGCAACCTCTTGACGGATCCGTCGCCGACGAGGCTCTGCCAATCTCGGATTTCGCTTTTTGCTGGATCGATCGTCCTCGAAACTCGTGGCACCGTGCTGGCGGCTGGATTGGCTTGGGCGCCCAGACGACCGCTCCTGATCAGCTTGGTGGCGGACCGAACGATGCTGTCGCCGATCACCAGAACGGTGACGGTCGCGCCGCTGACGATATCGACCTGCGGGGCCGGCGCGGCACCTCGCGCCACGCTTCCCAAGTCGGCGCCGATCAACTTGTTGACGGCCTCCAGAATGCGCTTTTCGGGAATGCCCACCAGCACGATGGGTTCCTTGTGCTCGACTAGCTTGAGGCCCGTCAGGATTCCCTTGGGATCTATTCCGACGAGGGTGTGTATCGGCTTACCGGAATAGCCGACCGCATTGGCGAAATCGGAGTTGAGATAAACGAAGCCCAGCAGCTTATCGCTTTGATAGACCGGCGCGATTGGCGGATCGCCTTGGACAGGACCGAAACGGTCGGCGCTAGGAAAGAAATGCGACGGCGCGGCTTTTGACAAATAAGTCGCGAGATTGTTGGCCGCGAACGCGGTGCACGAAGCCAACGCCGCCAACACCATGACAGCGGCGGCAGCGAACACGGTCAAACAAGCTTTCGGATTCACGCAAAACCTTTCGAGCGTAGAGCGCACGCAGACGTAGTTTTGCGTGATCGGCTCGCCGGCGCGCTCTGGAGACAGCCTGTCGCTGCGGACGGCCTGGAGGGGCTTGCGAGTATTTCCATCATAAAGGTGCGCTTCCGCTCATGGAGACCACCCGTAATCTATCAACAATGAAAGCGGTTCGATTTGCGCTGGCGCAAACTCGACACCCCACGGTTCCGGCTAAAGAGAGGAACTAATCATCGATTTACAATTGCGACCCTCAACAAGCGTCCGCATTGCAATTTACTGCGATGATCGGAATTCACGGGACTAAGTGAAGCAAAATGGCCGATTCCGATCCGCCAATATCCCGGCGAGAACTTGCCAGCATCGAGCTGTTTCGAGGAGTTTCGGCGGCGGCTCTCGATGAGGCACGCAAATCGGCTCGGCGCCTCATTTTTTCAAAAGACGCCAGGGTATTCGATCAGGGTGATACTCGGGTTCGAGCGCACGCGCTCCTGAAAGGAATCGTGCGCATCTCACAATCGGGTAGCGATGGAGCGCAAATAGTCATCAGATTCATTGGGGTCGGCGAAATATTTGGAGTCGCGGCTGCCTTTACTGACCATCGATATCCCGCGGATGCCGATACAATGGCGGCGTCCGTCGTGGTAAGCTGGAGTGAAGCAGATCTGATCAGGTTGATACACCGCCATCCTCAGGTTGCGCTGAATGCTCTTAGAATCATGGGGAGACGTCTTGCTGAGCTGCAAAATCGCCTCCGGGAAGTCTCCACGCAATCCGTCGAAAGACGTGTAGCTCACACGATACTTCGCCTGGTCCGGCAATTCGGCAGAGAGGAGTCGTTTGGAACGACCATAGGTCTTTCCCTGCGGCGCAAGGATATTGCTGACATCGCGGGGACCACGCTCTATTCCGTGAGCCGTGCTCTTACGAATTGGGAAAAGCGTGGGTTGCTGTTCACGCGCGATCAATCGCTGACCGTGACCAAGCTCAAGGATCTTCGCGCGATCGCAGAAGTGATCGTCAGCTAACAGCTTGGCCGAGACCTAGAAAAAGATCGCAGTTCGGTTTCGGACTATTCCAACGCAACCGAAGGGCAGGTCACACATTGGTTGCAGGAACGCTCGTCTGTCGCTCGATGCGGCGGCGGAAGCCGCCCTTGAGCCAGGTCAAACCCGTTTCCGACTATGCATGCTATATTCACTGCCAAATCACGTTGTGCCGGATCGAAGCATGCTGCTGTCACGAACCTTGTTGTTGAAAGGAGAGCCCGCAGGAAGTCTGCAGTCGCTCGACGAGCTGTTTGCGCTTGCGAATGCAATGGAGCAGGAGTCCGCCAGCAAGTACGACGATCTCGCGGCAGACATGCAACGTCAGAATAAGCCGGATCTCGCCGCCGTCTTCGCGCAACTTGCCGCGGCAGAGCGCGAACATGTCGACAGTGTGGCGCGCTGGTCGCAATCCCGTATCGGCAGAGCGCCCGATCCCGCGCTCGTGCGCTGGGAGGCGCCCGAAACGTTCGATCGCGAGACAGCCGCGGAAATCATGACCTCTAGACTGATGACACCCTACCGTGCGCTGTCCATGGCAGTGCGCAATGAGGAGCGCGCTTTCGCGTTCTGGTCATATGTAGCTGGATTTGCGGAAGATCCCGAGATCAAACAGACCGCCGAAGCCATGGCGCGGGAGGAATTGGGCCATGTCGCCACATTGCGAAAGGAGCGGCGGCGCGCATATCATGGCGAGGACAACAAGATGCGCGCAGTCGAGCAGGGCAATGTCGGCCAAGTTGATGCGGCGGCGCTGGAACGTCGTCTGGCAGGGCAGCTCGCCGACCTGAAGCGTCGCGTCGAAGGCGAAGCGGCCAATCGGGCGCGCGAGCTTCTTCAGGAAACGACGCGCATGTCGGCTCAAGCCGCCGGGATAGGCCGATTTCCCGCGAACCTTGAGCAATGCGACGCGCAAACTATCGCCGAGGCGCTGGCTGATGCCTACCTCGAGGGTGCCGAGAATTCCGTCGATCCCGGTCGCCTTGAATCCATGCAGGCGCTCGCGGGGTACGCGATCGCTCGCCTCGCCTGGCTGCGGGCATTGACGTGAGCAAATTCTGGTTCACGACGTCGACAGTTGTGGGCGAGGGCGCCCGGGCCGGTCGGAGCAACCATGCCACCTAGTTCGTACGAAGTTCAATTCCGGAAGCCGAGTTCTGCCCTCGCGTCGGCCGTCATCAGCGCAGGCGTCCATGGCGGGTCGAACGTCATCGTGACGTCGACCGATTTCACGCCTGGGACCCGAAGGGCGCTGTTGGACACGCCTTCCTTGAGAAACCCGGTGGCGGGGCAACCGAGTGTCGTTGCCGTCATGACTATCCACGCCGCTCCATCCTCGACCGAAACGCCATACACGAATCCGAGATCAACGACGTTGAGACCTAGCTCCGGATCGATGACGACGCGCAGCGCGTCCCTGACCTGGGCGGCCAGCATGGAGTCGACGCCCGTCATCCCGCTATCCTTACGGTCAGCTCGTACGCGGTACCGTCAGGCGTGAAACCACCCCGCCATGAATGCCCGCGCTTCTCAAGTTCGGGAAATAGAAAGACCGGCTCGCGGCGCAGCTGTGCCGACATGATCTGGCCGGGACTTAGCGTTTCGACCGCCGCCAGGATTCGCACCATGGGTTCCGGCGGATCGAGATCGCGATTGTCGAGACGGACGATGGGATCGGGCCATTCGTCCACGGAAGGCGCCGCCCGCGCCCGCGCCGGCGCGTCTACGGGACGGAACAGAACTTCCCACTCCCCGTCCTGGAGTTCGGTTTCCTCATGCGCAAAGCCCTTATCCACCATGACGCCGAACAACGGGATCGGCTTGAAGGTCGCGAAAAGTCGCAGGCCCTGGCCGGGTTGAAGTGAGGCGAGGGCCGCCATAATGGTCGAGAACGGCTCGCCGCCAGCGCGGAGGATCGGCCGGACATCCACGTCGATGAATTCGTTCATGTTCTTGCTCCTTTCGGTTAAGTACGGGAAGACATCAGCCGCGGGGCAATTGCGCCCGCTGGCAGACGCAGCGCGCCGGCGACATCGAGGAGACGTCTGGCCCTTGCGAGCTCATGGACGATACCGGCGGTTGCGATCGTCATGGCCAGCGCGGCAGTGCGGAACGCAAGCGTCGCATCGACGAGCAACATGGCGGTCGCGGCCCAGACAGCCAGGAAGTATATGAAGAACCATTTCGAGGCTCGTCGTTCGACGACGAGATCCTGCACGCGCGGCGTCGCCGTTCGTCCCATCACTGGTCCGTAGACCTCAAGCCAAGTGAGGAAGGCGACGATCTTGTAGAGTTTTGCGAGGATCAGTCCCGACAGCCAACCGAAGGCGACCAGGAAGGCGAACGCTCCGATGTGTCGAACGAACGAACCCGTGGCAGCGAGCAGCCCGCCGAGCAGAACGACCGCGGCCAAACTGACCAGAGATAAGACCGTCATGCGGATATTCAGTTCGAGGGAGCGACGCTTACGTCCGCGGAACAACGCGATCACGTCGCGCCCATAGAGGCCGAGGGTCATCAATCCTGCAACCGCGGCAAGGGCAAGTACAGCGTCGATGCCGCCTTCTGCGACGACCGCGAAGACACCTCCCGCGATCGCGATGGCCATGGTTCCCGCACCCGCTAAGAGTGTCGCACGTATCTTCCTTGCATCCGCGTCCGGAGCCAGCATGAACATCGCCAGCAGCCGGTAGCTCACACCCATTGCGGTGAGCGTCAGCCACCCCCCCAGACCCGCGATCGCGTGAATCGAGACGCCTGACGCAAGCGCATCCGCGCCGAGCGGCTCGGCGATGCGCCCCGAACGGGCGAGCGCGAATACGGTGCCGATCGCCGCCGTCGCGCAGACGCAGGCAACGCCCACCGCAACGAACCGCGCGGGCGCCGGAAGCGGCCGGGCCCGCCAGAGCGTCAGGCCGAGATTGATTGAAACCGCGGCGAACCCTGCGACAAGCACAATGGCCCCAACAGGAAGCAGGGAGACCGACCAAGGGATGCGACCGCCCAACGCCAGAAATCCCGCCAGCAGCGCCATCAACCCTGCGTTCAAAAGCAGTAACGCCGGTAGGGTCCATCGTTCAGAGAAGAGCGGTTTGGCGATGAGCACCGGCACGAACTGGAACAGGGCGCCGCACAGTGCCATACTCAACCAACCGATGCAGACTACATGTACCAACACGAGCGTGTCGGGAGACGCGACGTCGGCGCTCGGCGCTCCGAATCCGACAACCATCAGGACTTCGGCGGCCAGCAACCACGCGATCGCAACCGCGAAGTAGCTGATGGTCCACCTGGAAAGATTACCACCCATCATCGCCATCCTCACTCCGCGCGCGGCGCGCGCAGGAGGCGCTCCGCAGGGCGAACGCGGTCGGCAGGCAAGGAGAGATCGCGCCGAAAAAAGAAGAAGGGCCTGAATCCGCGAGAGAAGATCGCGGGATCCGGATAGGCCTTCCGCTTGTGCATTATCGCCACGACGTATCCTCGTTGTTGTCCGTACGATAGTCGTCGTGGCCGTTGGTTCTTTGTCGCGGCACAAATTCCGGGTGGGCCTGTCGGTTGCTCCGAGAGCAAGGACTGCCAGCATGCCATCGGCTAGACAGCAGCAGCGGAACCGGAGACGAGATATGCGGACATTCGAACGACTGGGTGAAACTGCCACCGCCCCCACATCGTTGGAGCCGATACTTGTATGGTCGCCCTTGGACGTGTGGCTGCTGTTCTTGCTGTTCCGCCGAGTCCGAAGCAGACTGACCTCCCTCTAGCGCCGCCGCCTAAGCAAGCCGACCGATCCGCGCCGACTCTTTGCCTACCGTCCCGTTGGCCGCCGGTCGCGACGATCCGGCAGCGCCTAGCCGGGAAGGGAGCGCCACTCCCGCGGTGCCACCGCGGTCGCATCATCAACCTACCCCATCAGTATCTCCCGTCCCGGGTTCCGGTTTGCGCCAGCGCAAGGTTTCAGGCGAATGCGTGGATATTTGTTTTCCCGACGAAAAGTTGCCGTTTACGTGCACAGGATTTAATGTCCGCCACCGAAAGAGAGAATGACGATGGCCTCTATCGACCGCTCGCTGGTCGCCGCTCTTCCGATGTTCGCCGGCCTGACGCCCGTGGAGCAGGAGGAACTGCTGAGGGAAGCTCGCTCGGTGCGATATCCGAAGGACACCGCGGTGTTCGATCAGGGCGCCGACGCCGACCGGTTCTTCGTTCTGCTGCACGGCCATCTGCGGGTCGAGAAGACGTCGCCTCAAGGACAGCAAACCGTCGTCCGGTACGTGTCGGCCGGGGAATTGTTCGGCGTCGCGCAGGCGATGAACCTCAAGCATTATCCGGCGACCGCGGTCGCTGCGGTCGACAGCATTGCCCTCGTCTGGCCATCGTCCTCCTGGTCTCGTCTTCTCGCCCGATTTCCGAGCCTAGCCAGCAGCGCGCTGCAAATCGTGGGCAGCCGGTTGCAGGACACACAGGCCAGGATCATGGAGATCTCGAACGAGCAAGTTGAGCAGCGCGTCGCGCACGTGCTTCTGCGACTGGCGAAGCAGGCCGGCAAGAAGGTCGGCGAGGGCATTGAGATTGACTTTCCGATCAGCCGCCAGGATATAGCCGAGATGACCGGTACGACCCTGCATACGGTCAGCCGCATCCTCAGTTCCTGGGAGCAGCGCGGTTTGGTCGAGGGGGGACGTCAGCGGATCGTGCTGCGCGATCCCAATGCGCTCTTCGGCCTGACCGAAGGACACGAAGCCCCGTCCGCCAAACCGGGTCCGAGATAGCGCTACGCCGCCTCAAGCAAACCTGACTTGTGCTACCGTGACGATTGTCTCGGCATTTGCCATTGCCAAACGCTCACCGAGATGCCTTCGGCCATTGTACGACGAGCACGAACCACGCGCGCGCATCTTATGAAGGTTGCCAACCAACTCACAGGGGCGGGCTTTCTCAAGGCACCCCGCGACCGCGCCGGTAAAGCGCCCGACAAGCCAGGCGACGTCGTTCGCGCGACTGCGCCTTAGCTGGCGGATTTAATCCCGAAGGACTTTGGGATCAAACCAGCGATAGAGACGGCGGGTCTGGATTGTCGTTCGGCTTGCGCGCGCTGACGCTGTGAAATTTCCGGATCTGCAGCGTTTGGGACGGCGCCCGAACGAGAATTTTCCGCGTCTCATGAATGAGACGCCGCTGTATCAGGCAATCAGTTTGAGTTTGCGCTGGCTCAACATCATCACGTGGTAGCCCTCCTAAATGACAGCCGAAACGGTCCGCTCGGGTCGCGGATGATCAATGGAGAACGATAATGCGCAAGACAATGACGCTGGCAACGATCGCGGTTTTTGTGGGTCTCGCCGGCCCAGCGATGGCCGCCGAAATCCAGGTCAAGATGCTTAACAGGGGAACCGACGGAGTGATGGTGTTCGAACCGGCGCTGGTGAAGATCGAGCCCGGGGATACAATCAAATTCGTGGCGACTGACAAGGGTCACAATGCCGAATCGATCAAGGATATGTTTCCGGCCGATTCCACGCCGTTTGTTGGTAAGCTCGGCGAGGACGTCAAGGTCACCTTTGACAAGCCCGGGGTGTACGGCGTGAAATGCCTGCCACACTACGGAATGGGTATGGTCGCGCTGATCGTGGTAGGGACGCCGGGCAATCTCGCGGAAGCCAAAGCAGTCCCTCAAACGGGCAAGGCAAAACAGGTTTTTTCGGGTTTGTTCGACAAGCTTTCAACTCAGGCCGCTGCGGCGAAGTAGATGGTGAACAGAGCGGATTGTCGGCCCCGGTGGCTTTGCTTGCCGGGGCGGCGCTCGCTCTCACGGGAGTGCGCGTCTCGGACGTTGGCGGTTGGTCGTTGATCGCCGCGCTCTGTGCCGTTGTGCTTCTGTTGAATCCGCGTTCGGCTGGGGCGGCATTTCTCGGTTTCTTAATTTGTCTTGACCGGTTGATCACCGACGAAAATACGAACGAATGCTCCACGGCCTCGTCGATAGCGAGGACTTCAGCAGTTGCGGCAATTCATCGCTGGTGTGCGGCGGTCCTTGGCGAACCGCGGCATCAAGCTCGCAGTGCTTTGAAATTCAATCTCGCGGCTCGAACTTGCCTCGGAACTTCCCTGCCGTTTGCGTGGGCAGTTCCGGAATGTGTCCTGCCGCGTTTCCGGAACAATGGCCACAACACGTGGCCTCAGCCGCGGCGGGAACATAGGGTGTCGCAACGGTTACATCGGTCAGATCACCCGTCTCTGTTGAATCCTTCTGAGTTTTGACCGGCAAGAATCCGAAACTCAGACGTAACCGCTCGAACAATCGCATTGCAATTTTTCCGTGCTTGACCTTGCCATGCATAAGCCTCGTCATGGTAGTCGTCTTTGCGCCCGGACAAAGAAGTCACAGCTTGCGCGCTTGGAACGGGACTTTGAATAGTTAGAGTAAGAGTCGCACGGTCCAAAGCGGGGACAACGTCAAGTCCATAACCGCCTTGGACTGTTTCATTCCGCCGATGAAGCGCTGATCACAGATTGTCGATCGCGTGGTTACGTTCGGGACGAATAGCGTGGAGAAGCACTGCGGCAGTGCGGATCACGCAGGACTCTCTGGATGCGCCGTAGGTTATTGACCGCTTGCTTTGACGGGTTTTGCGTAATCAGCGGGTGCTGCCGCCCCGGCGAATGGATCTTTAGACGCCTTTGCTTCTTTTGGAGCTACCGATCTAGATCGACTGGATCGAGCCGGTTTACGGTGTCCGCGCTGATGGTGATAGTAAGCTGGACCGCCCCTGCTGCCCTGCATCAAAATGGCGGTGCCAATGGCCGCGCCAATCATACCTGCGGCGAAGGCTCCATCGCGCGACCCGGCCCACGCCCGGTTTATCGGAAGAATCGCACATAGCGCAACGATCGCGAAAATCGAAACAACATTCCTTATTGTCAAAGAGACCTCCTATTTTTCACAAAGAATTTTAACGGTGGTTAGCCTTGCTCTCTCTGCCAAATCCGCGAATTCATAGATTTTAGTGGTTTGGGGTGGGCTGTCGGCCTGAATGCCGTTTGCATCAAGAAAGCTCCTTACGATGTTCGCCTTTATTGCGAAGTTGATATTCTGAGGAGCGACGCCTGAGCGGTCGGCAATTATCGCAGATGTGGCAGTAGAAACGATCACGCCAACCGCGTTTCCATAGTGGTCAAGCACAGGACCACCGCTATTGCCTGGTTGGATTGGTGCCGAGATTTGAATCTTTGAACTGTCGTCGCCTAATCCGGCGAGGGCGCTCACGTATCCGACTGTGAAGTTGCCTGTGGCTGCCAACCGGTTGGATAAAGGGAAACCATAAACTGCAATATTCTCCCCAACCCGCAAACCGGTCCTTAGGGCGGTGACATTTTTTGGTTCGAGGCTGGTTTTGAGAACCGCCAGATCATTCACCTTGTCTCTAGCGAGGGCAGTTCCGCGAACTCTGGGTTGCCCAGCTTGTTCGATCTCTAAGTCGCCACAGGATTCAACGACATGGTTGTTGGTAAGGATGTGGCCTTGCTGGGAAACAATAAAGCCGGTGCCGCTGCTGACGACCTTGCCAACGCTCCTACCTGCCTTTTGCGACGAGCCAGGGTTTCGACTCGAATGACAGTCCACATCGCGCCAAATGCGGCTGGCGATCCATCGAGATTGAGTTTCGCTATAAGGGTCGATCCGAGGTAGACCGCAATTCCGGGGGTTCGGATTAGTTCTTTGACGAAATTCTCCTTAAGACCACCCGAAATCACACCCTTTTCTTGGCCTCGACTGATACCATCGAAATTGCCCTGCCATCGGGTGCCAGCAAGCGACGCGATACGGATGCGGTACTGCTTGCCTTCCTGAATGGACTGCCAGTTGGGGTTCGTTAGTGCTAAATAAACTTCATCATCGTCCAGACCAATCCAAACCGTGGTTTCATCGCCGTAAGTGGCGGTTGTCAAACAACTGCTGCTCGCACGGTTATAACCAATGGTCCACGCGTCAAGCGCGGCAATTTTCTCATCGAAATTCAGTTTGGATTGAGCGTTCGCTAAGTCGTTCCAACAGCCAAAAAAACACAGCCCTACAATCGCTGCGATGCTCCAGCGTTTCATCAGCCCACTTCCCCGTTGCCCATGAGATCATACAAGCGGGCGTTCGCTCATTCAATCCTTCTGGATTGGTCTATAGTTGAAGGGGTGGGCTGTGATGGCATCGAGCAAATCGCAACGCGAACAAATGCCGCGCCCACCGCTCTCGCATTCCCGCGTGAGGGCGATGCCGAAAACTGGAACGCGAGCTTATTTCATCCTGTGTTGATCGGCGGCGATCAGGTATTCGGTCCCATCAGTGTCGGCGGTTCGAATCAGGACCGCTCAGACGTCACGCTCGGCGCTGATCTGCCAACTCCAGTTCTTGCCTGTTGCAGTCGCAGCCGTCCCCGCTGCGACGGGGGCAGGCGACGTGGCGAGGGTGTGAAAGCGCTCGTTACCGGAAGACGATTTCCGCGTCGTCGTACGGCATAAACGCCTCGTCAATAGTGTTCGGCTGCATGTAGAGACCGCCTAGGGCGCCGTCGAGGAAGCGCCGCACCGTGAGCAATCCGTCCTGTGAACCGCTGGTCGCCAGATGTATGGGCGGTCGCCTGCCGAAGATGATGGCGTTGTGCGGGGTTCGCAGCCACTCGACGCCAAGTTGCTCCGTTGGGAACAGAATTCCGAGACCCTGATGGATCCCGAGTACTGTGGAAATTCGTGTGAGGACGTCGACATCGAGAGTAAAGTCGCCGTGCTCTCGAGCCTGCTTGCACCACTTGTGATATGTGGATCGAGACGGATAGCCGAGGATCAAGAGACGTTGCTCGCCAGTCAACCCCCATAGATCCGCAATGGCGAGGAAAGTACGCAAAGCAGGGGCGCTGAGCCGCCGTCGGTTGGCCGGCGCAAAGCGTGACTTGCCGAGGCGCGGAAGCACTTTTGCTGCTTCAGACAGGCGCGGTCCTTGATCGTTCGACACGGAGCCAGCCTCTTATTTGAGATAGAAATTAGTAAAACAGAAAAACTATTGCTTCGCAGAAGTCTGGGTGCGCCGCTGTTGAAATAGACCTCTGACAGAGGGCGTCAGGCTTGACTGCGAGCTACCGGGCTAATTATCGTATTACCAGCCAAAAATAATAGAAAAGCAAAAACCAGATCGCTATGCTTCCGATCCAGAGGACGACCCATTGCCACCTCGGCATGGGTTGCTGCTCCACTGGAGGTTTGACTTCTCCAGCGCCTCCCTCAATCAGCCTGAGCTTACCCTGCTTTTCGGCGGACATTCGTACCCCTGTTCGAACAGCATAGCACCCCAGAACCTGAGGGCTTGATCGGAGACCAGCATACAGCACCGCGAAGTCGCAGGCATGCGTTCCTGAGAGAAACCGAGAATCCTACGGGAGGCAAAACCGCGCTAGGGTGTTGCGTGCTAAAGAAATGGCCGAAACGGTCTGGTCTGATTATTCAGCACTAGAGAATTACTTATCCCGAGCCGCGGTCGAACTCCGCGCCCTTTGCCGCGGCGATGGCTTTCTCAATTAGCGACCAGACGCTCTGGTTACGGTCATGATCGCGCACGTAAACGGTGCAGGTGAACGACTTCGTACCGGCTAGGGGATTCTCTCCTTCCGTAAGATCGACCCGGTAATCGCTCCGCCGCGCAAGATTAGAGATGTTGGCGACATGCATGAGCCCGATCGTGCGTCGGGCCTCGGCGTAACCGCCGGGGATGATTTCGATCGTCACTTTGATCATTTGAGCGCCCCATCATCTGCCGCCACATTTCGCACCGGATACCTTTTCAAGAGTTCGTCAATGGCGGCTCGATCCAGATACCCCGTCTGTTCCAAAAGGCGTGCCACGGCTTCGACTGACTGCCGGTTCGCCGCGATGAGTTCGCGTGCTCGCGCATGGCAGCGAGCTAAGCGTTTCGTGATCAGGCCAACAATTGAGGCATCATGCAATAACATCTCTGTGGCACGATCTGAAAACCGCGCCACGCCAATCGCTCCGAAGCCAAAACATAGCTCTAGGTCGATCGCCGCAGTGGTGGCTCGCGAAGAATCGCTATGCTCCCCAACGCCTGCTCCTGCAGTTGCCTGCGAAGAGCCGAGGATGATTTCTTCGGAGGCCCGCCCGCTAAGAAGTGCGGTGATGAAGTTTTCAATGCCGCTCTGAGTTTGCGAATTGGCTCGCGAAAGTTCAGCGCGGGTGGCGCCGCCATCATCGAGAATCGTCAGCGCCTGAGGCTCGAACACAGCCAAAGCGACGCCTACGACGAGGTGTCCGGCTTCGTGGACTGAACAGATCCGCCTGAGGCTTTCCGGCAATCCTTCCCGCCCGGACCGGATCTCGTAAAGTAGATCGTCGAATACGAGGTCTTGCTTGGCGCGGCGGGCACGTGACTTCGCCCGTCGGACCCACGCCTCGACATCTGCACCGGTCTTACCTAACGCTGCGAGGGCGGCCGGCATCAAATCGACTCTGGGCAGGACATCTCCACCGAGGTGAAAGCGGAAGATGGCCGTCAGGTTCTCGGCATCAGGTAGCCCGATCTCGATCGTGCGATCGAGACGTCCTGCGCGCCGTATCGCAGGATCGATATGGTCGGGGTGATTGGTTGCTCCGATCACGACCACGCCGGGACGATCTTCGACCCCAGCTAATTGCTCCAAAAGAAGATTGACGATCTGTGTCCAATACTCCCTGTAGTCGGAGGTCAGAGTTGCTCGATCAGATATCCCATCCAGTTCGTCGATGAATAATATGCAGGGCGCGAGCTGTCGCGCCCGCGAGAACGACTCTTTGATTGCGACCAATGTACCCGAAAGATAGGCAGATGCATTCCAATCGGCGACAGACGTCGCTATCAAGGGCACATTTGCAGACTTCGCTACCGCTCGGGCAAATTGTGTCTTGCCTACGCCAGGGGCGCCAGCCAAGAGCAAGCCTTTTTCCATAGATTCCCAATCAAGGCGGCCCGCTCGGTATTCACGCAGATCGGAAACAAGATTGAGACCCCATTCGCGCGCCTCGCCGTAGCCGGCAAGCTCTTCTAAGCTTGGACCACGATGGTCAAAGAAAGACTTCGTCGAAACGATCCTTTCGAGTCGTTTGATACAATCATCTGCCGTTCGATCTGATCGAACCGACAGGGCAAGGTCTGAAATATCGACGGCCCGAACGAGTTGTTCGTCCACCGTTACGCTGGGAGGCCTCCCTGTGACGGCTTCGATCACCAGCGCGATGGCGGAGGCATCGAGCTGACTCAGGGAAAGATGGTGTTCCGCCGCCCGAAGGAGATCGCGCGCCAAATGACGATTCGGATCAGGTGCGATGCCGAAGATGGGTGCGCGGGCGTGCAGCGCGCTTGCAACAGTGTGATTTCCTCGTTCCGCTTTGTCCTCCTTGGAGGTGCCGTCTCTGGCCAGCAGCAACACGGGATGGGTGTGGACGCTTTTGAAGGTTCGTTCATTGAGCACTGTCGCTTCAGCGCCAAAAGCGCAGGCTTTTAGAACCTGCTCAACTAAGGAAACTACCTCGGCTCTATGGGTGGCAAGCGACACGACAGGACAGCCTCGGCGCAGATCGCGGGTGAGTCCGCTTACTGACTCGATCGCGCGGGCGACCAACACTGCAGCAGCTGCGAGGTCAGCTCGGATCGACGTCCGACCTTCAGACTCTGGGGGCCTCGACAAATCGTCAATTAGTCGCTCGATCGGATCGTCAAGATTACCGCTACGTAGGAGTGGACTGCTGTTTGTGCCAGCCTCGGAGGCCAACATATCCAGGTAGGCCCGTGCGAGAAGATCGCGAGGAGCCGATACTTGCGAATTCATCGAGCTTACTCCACCGACGTCCGTCGCGAACAGATCGAAGTGGATAGCGAATGGCTCCGCTTTCCTCGGCGATAGCAGGCATTCGGACCAGAAAATTTTGGATATTGAGCGATGGGCTGGATCATGCAGGCAATAGCGAACGCCGCGCTCCATGCGGGGAATCAGATCGCCTGCGACGATCATGAAGTCGAAGTTCGGACGCGTGTCCCCGGACGGCAGATCCCAGCCCCGGGTCAATTCCAGATGCAGATCCGATAGGATCCAGAGGTGCACTTTGATCTGCACGTCGGTAGCACCGCAGTTCGGGCAGTCCTTGCGACCATCGTAG
This sequence comes from Afipia birgiae 34632, assembly GCF_000308295.2. Classification (GTDB taxonomy): domain Bacteria; phylum Pseudomonadota; class Alphaproteobacteria; order Rhizobiales; family Xanthobacteraceae; genus Afipia; species Afipia birgiae. Next base: position 2,871,383 of record NZ_HG326652.1, on the reverse strand, counting down.
ACGAAAGTGCTTTCTTCGCCGCAGGCGCGGCAGCGAAAACGTGCCATGGGAGGTACCCCTCATTAAGGTCGAGGGTGGAAGGGTGAAGCCGACTTTCGCCTCTCAGGCTGAAATGCTTCCTCCACCTGGCCGCAAACTTGCAATCGACGGCGTCATCACCAACCTCACATCCACATCAAGATTTCGCGAAGCCGGTCCAACCTGCTCAAGGTCCACGCACAATTGTGCGTGGACCTAAATAAGAGTCGTGAATGTTGAGTTCCACAAGGTCTTCGCAGGCTAGAGCGCACACAGCCGCTATAATATCGCCCGATGGACGAGCACGATCTTCGAGCTCGAGGAACGATTGCGGTCCACCATCGGCGAGCGCGGCCGCTATCCTTAGCCTGTCCTTGAGTGGGACATGATAGCGCTCATACGACCAGACTGCGCGCGCGTTGGAGAACAAGGGTTCGCGTCTGATATCGTGAGCGTCCCGTTCGAGCAAGCGTAGTCCGCTGCTTTCGAGCGCTTCTGCCAGGCGAGCGAGTTCCTCGTCGCTACGCTTCGGTCGCGTCTCGCAAACCGCGAGGAAAAAATTCCCGTCCACTCTTTCTATCACCACGCCTATAAGCGCGACCGGCGGGCCTTGTAAGTCCGTAGCCTTCCGATAGCTGATCGCCCGAACCGAAGACTCAAGGCTCGCTTGCTGGAGCGCGTCGCGGAGAAGGACGTTGCGTAGGGGAATCGCAACCTTGCATTTGGAGCTCGCGAAGAAGGACGGGACGACAGTCTGACGGCGAAGTTGAGAGATGCGCATTGATCAATGTCCTGAAGAAGTTGCGGATCACGGAAGATGTCGTCAGGGCGGGGGTGTTTGCTGGACATCGGCGTAATCCTTTCTTTCATGGAGTTCGAACGCTCAAGGGTCCGTATCGATCTGGGATTGAAAGGTGAGAATGGCGGTTCTGATGCCGTCCATCAGGGTGGCCGGAAAGGCCCGTGGCGTTTCGGACTAACGAGTCCAGCCGTTTCGACAATCCGAACATCGGATTCGAAAGGCGGCGCCTCTGCAGTGATCAGGACGAAGACAAATCCGGGTCAAATCGTCAGCCGCATCAAATGCGTCGTAATTCGCAGTCTCGTTATACTCTATAACGTATAACAAAAGTACGTCAAAGATATGGCGCTAAAAGTTTTGGGACGGATTTAGGTCGGCTCGGCGGAGACGGGCTCCGCCTACTATCAATCCAGCTTCATCATTGACGTGAGTCAAAAAGCTCGACCACCTCGACTCCCAAGGCTGTTGCGATCCGCAGGATCGAATCGAGCGTCGGGTTGGCTTCTCCCCGCTCAATCTCACTGATGAGCGCCTGACGGGTCTCCGTCCTATCCGCCAAGTCTGCCTGTGACATGCTCAAGGAAAGCCGAAGTTCTCTTACCTTTCGGCCGAAAGTATCCTTGACGATATCATCGACTGCTTTTCGCATCGGAAAGGACTTAGGTTTGGGCATGGCTCCTGTCGAATCCTTGACGCGTCTTCGGAGAAGTCGACGTAGGAGCATGCCACATCAACCTTGGCATGCTTCAAAAGCTCCCGCTACCCCCGATGGAGGCAAGGATTCGCGCGGGGGTGATCAACGCAGCTACGCGCAGATCGGTGGCCTATGTAATGTGGTGCGCGCTGCTTGTGGCTCGTGACCTTTGGAGGTGCATAAGTCTCGCGGCTGATGCAAATCGGAAGTAGTCGGCGCGCTCGCCCACAACGCCGGCGTTTCATCTGCTCCGCTCACTTGCGGGACGCATCGAAAAGTTCGGCTAAGTCCACGCCCAGAGCCCGTGCCAGACGTGCGAGCGAATCGAGCGTGGGATTTGCGTCGCTGACTTCGACCTTGCTTACGAGAGCCTGCCTTGTCTTGGCCTCGGCAGCGAGTTCCTCCTGGGAATAGCCGCGCTCAAGCCGAAGCCGTCTGACGTTACGTGCCAGAACGCTACGTGGCGAATTTCTTGGTTCCTTGGCCATCCGCCGCGATCAAGCATCGCGGGCAAGAGACTTTCTATACGTTATGGCGTATAATACGCTTTGACGTATAGCTATATATTGATGAATGCGCTCGGTCCGACCAAAGTGATGTTGCTATCTAGGCTTCCACTTAACGTCAGACACGCGGCGAACGGTCACGTCGGATAGATGCCTCCTGCGTTATCGAAAGCCTCTAGAAGGGCTTTCGACCACAGCTCCATTCCTTTGGTCTTTTCGGGGATGCGCTGCGCCTGGAAGTACCAGCGCTTTCCCGTATCGCCGACGCGGTCCATTTCTGACCTGTGGTCGCCCGCAATTTCATGGGCGATTATGAGCGAGGCCACGCCTCGAGGGAGATCCGTTTCATCAAGGATATAATTTCCCATCGTGGAGCGGATAATGTGCATGCTGAATGGCGGGATGCCCTTGAGAGTATCCCGATGATTGCCGCCATGTTTAGCACGCTGACCGCGCATGTTTCGAATGTGGTTCGCTAGGCCGGAGCCTGAAGCGGGGATGATGCCGGCATCGGATTGAAGCACCCTCGAAGTGAAGATCCAGGGACTTTTGAGGTTCTTGACGATGCGAGCGGTCGCCGTATCGACATCCCGTCGGCAGCAGCGGATGATATGAAGTCCGAGCGGTGGGATCGGAAGAGTAAAGGCGTTCTGTGTTTTCATGACTTCCGGCTGCCAGGTCGCCAGTCCCCAGCCTTTCGGAAGGCGAGGGTCCTCGAAGACGATATCGTCGTAAGCAATCCACGTACCGGATCCCCGCCGATGTCCGGTCAGGCAGTCCCACCATAAGCCCCATCGCACACCGGGCGAAATGCGCTCATTGCCGACGCGTGCAAGACAGAAGCGCTCATGCTGGGCCAGAAGCTTGCCGAGATGCTCGACCCTGAAGTCGGACTTCTTCTTCTTGAGCTCCTTGGTCCGGACGAGCTTCTTTTCGACTTCCTTCGAGGTGCGCCTCCGCTCCTCAGCCAGTTTCCACCATTGCCGGCCGTCCAGGCCGCTCTCCTTTCGTTTGAACTTCTGCGCCCAATTCAATGCCGCCCGTCCGTAGCTGCGAAACTTTCGGTACGCGTCAAATCCGCTCGCCTCGTGGACAGCCTCTTGGACGTCCTCGAACCAGTGTTCGTCCAGGTCGTTGAGAAGTCTGTTCGCGTGTTTGGCCACCCCCAGACGAGCGAAGATCAACCGGACATCGCTGTGGGTCTCTTTCGATGGGTAGATGGGCTGGCCGCGGGCGTCCTCGCGCATGCCTGAGATGTGGGTCTTGTACGCTTCGACGAGCTGGTCCCAAGTCCAGCACGGCTTCTCTTCTGGCGCGGCGACCTCGTTGCCCAGCTTGGCCCATTCGAGCTTGGCCCTCTGGCGGGCCTCACGGAGCCCGAGATCCTCATCGCCCACCTTGCTTGCCCGCATGCGACGTTCAGGCAGGCGTTTGCGCTTCTCCGGCGGCATGGCGTTGCCGATCTTGATGCTGTTCTCCCGGGTCTTGACCAGCCAGGAGAGGGAGTGAGCCCGAACCCTCAGCACGAAGTAGGGCTGGCTGTTGTCGCAATAGTCGAATCGCGGGGTCTTGCCTGCGATCGCCAGTGCAATGGCTTCCTCGACGACCTTGGCGGTGAGGTCGCACCTCGTGGAAAACTTGTTAGCGGCCACAATTGAATCCTTGAAATTGGAATTTCGCGGCAATCGTACCACGCTCGTGCCAACGAAACCGAGGAATCGGACCGGATTCCAGCCCCAAGGAATGGGGTCTCCACCATTTTTTGAGAAAAAACGCCGCGAAGTGAGCCAGTGAGGCTCCTAGACCATAAAAGGCGGGTCATCATAATCCTGGGGTCGGGGGTTCGAGTCCCTCTCTCGCTACCACTGACCTTGCAGCTCCCAACTGCCGAAATTCTTCAATAAATTTAACGAAATTGGCCTTGCTCGTTAAAGGCAGTGTGACCTGTGTCTCATGGTTTGGACACAGTTGGAGCACGCGTTGTCACGGTCAGCTTTCATTTCCCGCCGCGAGGGAAGATACCTGTTTAGAGCGCGCTGCCGGCTTGCCTCTCTCCGAAATCGGGGTCAGCATTCGGATCAGTCTTCGCACCGCCGACTACAGGACGGCGGTCGTGAGGGCCGCCAAAGTCGCCTCGTGGATGCTGAGCGTGAAAGCTGCGGAAGACCCTGAATCGGTGATCTTGTCGACTTCACAAGAAGATTCGCCTTCTTCATTGACGCCGCTTCTTGTCGATCTGATAGAACGCATCACACTCAGGGGATACATCATGACACTTTGCAAAAATGCTGCTCTTAGCCTGCTTATGTTGGCCGCCACACCTGCCTTTGCGCAAGACAAGCCGGTTGTGCAATTCATCGCGACCGGCGGCACGATCGCGATGAAGATCGATCCGGTGAAAAATGCACCGGTCCCTGCCATTTCTGGCGATGACTTGCTGGCAACCGTTCCTGATGTGGCCAAGTACGCCACCATCGAAGTCAACAATCTTTCCAATGTGCCGTCGGATTATATGGATCCGGCGCGTTGGGTTGTTTTGACGAAAGCAGTCCAGACAGCATTGGATCGCAATGAGGTGTCTGGCGTTATCGTTTCACACGGTACGGATACCCTGGAAGAAACAGCGTATTGGCTTGATCTGACCGTTAAATCTAGCAAACCCGTTGTTCTTATCGGCGCGCAGCGCAATGCCTCGGTGTCCGATTTTGACGGCCCGCGCAATCTGCTGAATGCAGTCCGTATTGCTGTTGATCCGCAGGCGAAGGATAAAGGCGCGATGCTGGCAATGAACAACCAGATCAATGCCGCACGTTACGTGACGAAAACCCATACAGCCAATGTAGAGACATTCAAATCAGGTGACTACGGCTTCCTGGGTGAGGTTTATCCTGATCGCGTGAACTTCTCTTACGTGCAACTGCGTCGTCAGTACATTCCCATCCGGGCAGAGAAAATGCCTGAGGTGGAAATCGTGGCGATGTATGGTGGTGCAGATGGCGAAGCCTTGCGTAATGCTGTTGACCGCGGCGTCAAGGGTGTCGTGGTGCAGGCGTTGGGCATGGGCAACATGAATGTTGCGATGTTCAATGCAGTTAAATACGCGATCTCCAAAAATGTCGCAGTTGTGGTCTCGACACGCGTGCACAACGGTCGCGTTTTGCCTAACTACGGTTTTGAAGGCGGCGGAAAAACTTCATTTGATGCGGGTGCAGTCATGGCTGACGATTTGAAGCCGGCAAAGGCGCGTATCTTGTTGATGCTGTCTTTGCAAAATGGCGTAAGCAGCCAGAGCGACTTGCAGGCGGCATTTAACCGCTGATGTTGCGTGGTTGGTTGACTGACAATCAAGCGTGTTAAGGGGGAAGGCGTGCATGCATCCGCTGCACGCCTTCAACGAGCGCGCTCTTTGAAAGTCAACGTAAGAATTCGCGTTGGCTTGTGGCGTCTCAGCGTCATTTCGCCTTCTGAAATGTCCACATCGTGCTGACCGCCCGACGGCGTCCGCAATGCGATCGTCTTCTGCTCGCAAGTGATGACTGTTCCACCGGGTGTAATGTTGCGGGGCAATCGTGTCGATTGCAGGCCGGTTGTCGCCAAGCCGGCATCATTCGGCTTGAGCAGCGGTAACAAAGACAATGGAAGCGATTATCGGGATCGTGCGCATGCTGTGATCTCCCATATTCGCGCAAAATCCGGCAGGTCGGGGGAGTTGGACAAACGCCTCCTCGCTCTCGTTCGCGCCGTCACGCGCAGAGCAGGGATGCATCAACTACGATCTGCATCGCTCGACGGAAGATCCCGAACTGTGGTGCGTCTACGAGAACTGGCGCTCGGCTGACGATCTCGCCGCACACTTCGAACTGCTCGCCCCGATTTGAGCGCCCTTGCGGTGCTGCAGGCAATGCTGCTCGCATTCGAAGTGTCGCGAGTGTCCTGCGAATCCTTGGTGTGTACAGTGAACTGCGGGGCGCCCGCGACGACATTTGGCGTGATGCTTGTTCGAAGAGGTCTGAGGAAAACCGATCCGTCAACGATCCTCAAAGGTTAGGTCAGCTAGCCGCGCCTCGGCGCGATTCATTTCCAGGATTGGCTCACACAAGCCGTGCGTCAGCACCAAGCACGACAGCAATGTGCGACTCCCGCATTGAGCTCTGAGGTGGTTACTCTTATTCCTGAAAAGCCTCTTCGCGCTGCTTGCGTGCAGAAGGAAGCAGGAAAAGTGCGAGCATGACAAGGATGAGAGCAAGAAACGTTGCGCTTATTGGGCGCTCGACAAAGATGCTCGGATTCCCTTGTGACAGCAGCAAGGACCTGCGCAGATTTTCTTCCAGCAACGGACCGAGAATGAAACCAAGGATCAACGGCGCTCCCTCGCAGCCAAGTCTAACAAGCAAATATCCGCAGACCGACAAGGCGCTCGCAAGGTAGACGTCGAAAGAGCTTGAGTTCAAGCTGTAAACCCCGATGCAACAGAACACGACGATACAGGGATAGAGAACGCGATAAGGTACGCTCAGCAGCTTTACCCACAAGCCGACCAGCGGCAGGTTAATAATGAGAAGCATGAGATTTCCGACCCACATGCTGGCGACCATTCCCCAGAAGAGCGACGAATTGGTTGTCATCACAGCTGAACCCGGTGCGATGCCCTGAATCATCATTGCTCCCATCATGAGCGCCATGACGGCATTCGACGGGATTCCGAGGGTGAGCAGAGGAATAAACGAGGTTTGTGCACCGGCATTGTTTGCGGATTCCGGCCCTGCGACTCCTTCAATCGCGCCGCGGCCAAAGCGCTCAGGGTTTTTGGAGATGCGCTTTTCGAACATATAGGAAGCAAAGGAGCTCAACACGGCGCCACCGCCTGGCAATAGGCCGAGGATGCTGCCCAAGATCGTGCCGCGCGCTATGGCGGGGGCGGATTCGCGCAGTTCGGTACGGTTGGGCATGAGCCGTCCGACCTTGCTAATTGTGCCGTGTCGATGGCTCTGTTGAACAAGATTTCCGATTACTTCGGCGAGCCCGAAGAAGGCGAGCGCCACGATGACGAATTCAATTCCCTCGGACAGGTTGACTGTACCGAAGGTAAATCGAGAAGCCCCCGAATTGACATCGGTCCCGACGATTCCCATCAGCAGTCCGGCGACAACCATCGCGATCGCTTTCAGAAAATCACCGGCTGCCAGGAGCGTTGCGCAAACAAGTCCGAACAGCATCAGAGAGAAATATTCAGGAGCGCCGAAATTCTGCGCGACGCCTGCGAGCATTGGTCCAATGGCGGCGAGTGCCAGCGTTCCAAAGCTACCCGCAACGAAGGAGCCGATGGCCGCGATGGCCAGGGCGATGCCCCCGCGGCCATCGCGCGCCATGGCGTGACCGTCGAGCGCAGTCACAACCGAGCTCGATTCGCCCGGAAGATTAAGCAGGATAGCGGTTGTTGAGCCGCCATACTGCGAACCGTAGTAAATGCCAGCAAGCATGATGAGCGCGGCGATCGGCGACAGGCTGTAGGTTATCGGCAACAACATCGCCATGGTCGCAACAGGACCAATGCCGGGAAGGACACCTATCAGCGTTCCGAGAAGGCAACCAAGAAAAGCAAATGCAAGATTTGCCGGAGTTGTCGCAACCGAAAATCCAAGAGCGAGATTGTCAAGCATTCGCGTTCACCACTTCGCGAGGGGGATAGCCAAACCGAGCCCGTATATGAAAACAATGGAGCAGAAGCCGCACAGCAGGAGTGGTAGCAAAACCATCTCCTTCAAGGACGATCGCTGAATCGCAGCCATTGCCAATAGACAGGACGCAATCAAAGCCGGCACAAAACCAAAGCGCGGAAGGATCCAGCCGAAAGCAACGAGCGATCCGCCGATAGCAAAGATGGGTCTTAGCCTTTCGATCGTCAGTTTCCCGCGCGGCGTCATGAAGCCTCGCGCTGCTATAACGATGCCGAGACCAGTGAGAAGAACGCCAAGTACGCGGGGGAAAAAGCCCGGACCCATGCGAGCGATCGATCCAAAGTCGTAGCTGGCGGAAACATATACAACTCCAGCCCCGAGGCCGGCGAAGATCAAACCGCTCAACACGTCCACATCGTTGATTGGTGAAAGCCTCATCTGACGAAAATCCCCCAAGCGCTTCTCAATTGGCGAGAACAGGTTGTTTTCTTGGCCATATCCCCGCTAACCGTCAGTCAGCAATTTCCATGCCGCATGTGTGTCTTCTGCGCCAATAGCGGTCCGCTCGCACATTGCGCCCCGTCCTAAGCGCTTAAACTCCTTTCGAGGCCGCCGTTACGCAGTAGCGAGAAGATTGTCACTGCATTCGCGTGAGAAGCCTCCGCCAAGCTGATGCTGGTGAGGACATAGTGTTTTCGGCGCACACACCCGGCCCGCATTGAGAGTCCCATAGAGCCGGTTGGCCGGTGCCGGCAGCAGCCGAGAAGGCAAGTTTTCCGCATGGCACAGCAATTGCTGTGGCGATGGAGCCGCCTGGCGCCGCTCGCCGACGCGAGTTGCGCTCAATAAGGCCATCGGAAGCAAAGCCATTGGAGGGAAAGTTTGTGATTCATCAGCTGAAGCGAATTGTTGCCACGTGTCTGGCGCTGACATTCTTTGCGGGTGTAGCATCCGCACAAACCTGGCCGAAGGGGCCAGTGCGTCTCATCATACCATTCCCAGCTGCTGGTCAGACCGATCTGTTGGGACGGGCCTACAGCGAAGCATTGCGTGGCGTTATCAACGAAGCCGTCGTGGTCGAAAACAAGAGCGGGGCAGGCGGCAATGTGGGCGCCGCTATTGCAGCTCAGGCTGCGGGAGACGGGCAAACCATCCTGATGGTTACACCGGGCATACTTTCGATCAATCGCTGGTTGTACAAGTCTCAGGGCTTCGATCCAGACAAGGACTTCAAGATGGTCTCGGTGGTTGGTTTGATGCCCAGTGGTGTTGCGGTTCATCCGAGCGTTCCGGTCAGCAATCTGAAAGAGCTGGTTGCACTCATGAAGACCCGCTCGAACATTCGGACCGGGTCTCCTGGCGTCGGGACGACCGGACATCTGATGATAGAACTGCTTAAGAGCGATGTCGGCGTTAGTTCCATTCATGTGCCATACCGTGGCAACGGGCCGGCTCTTCAGGCTCTCATCGGTGGAGAAGTCGATACGCTGATCGATGGTATCCCGGCCATGATCGCGCAACATCAAAAGGGAGCGATCAAGGTTCTCGCCGTCACTTCTCCGACGCCCTTGAAGCAGCTTCCAGGTGTCCCGACCGCGGCCGAGCAGGGTTTTCCGCAGATCACGAACCAAGCGTGGTATGGCATCGTAGTCCCGGCCTCAACGCCGGACGCTGTTGTTGCGCAGATTTACGCCGCGTCGACCAAGGCGATGTCCGATCCCAAGTTGCTTGAACGGTTCGCTACGCTTGGAATCGAGCCTCAGACCTTGAATGGGGCTCAGATGGCAAAAATCGCTCAGGAAGAGTCGGTTCGCTGGAAGGGCGTTGTGGAGAAGTCGGGCGCCAAGCTCGATTAACGGCGAGCGCGAGCTCAGCTCAGTTTGATCATGCTTGGGGGGACGAGCCTATCCGCTCAGGATCGCCCCCTTTGCAACCAACCCGTCGATCTCGCCTGGCGAGTATCCGAATCCTTGCAAAACATCGAGCGTATCTGCGCCGATAGCGCCCGCAGGCTTCCCCATTTGAGCGGGGGTCGCTGAGAACGTGATCGGGGAGCGAATTGCTGTGATCTGCCCCTCGCTCGGATGCTGGACTGTCTGGAACAGGCCCACCGCGTTGAGGTGTTGATCGTCCAGCAGCGCCTTGAGACCGAGTACGGGCGCAACCGGAATGCTGGCGGCTCGCAGTTTCTCCAGCCAGTAGCCCGTCGACTTCTCAGCGAGGATCTTGCCGAGCAGGCTGTACAGGACTTCGTAGTTCTGGCTTCGCGCTGTCTGGCTCGAGAAGCGAGGGTCGGCTGCAAGATCCGGACGATCAACTATTCTGAAAAAGTCGCGCCAATTCTTGTCGTTGTAGGGCAGTGCGCAAACGTATCCATCGGTGGTGCGGTGTGGCTTTCGGAGTTGCGACAGCACACGCGCATATCCAATCTCCTGGTCGCGCCCGAAGGTGCAATCGCCCAGGTGTTCGACCATCAGAAACTGCACCATCGTTTCAAACATCGGAACTTCGATCTGTTGGCCCTCTCCAGTGCGCTGCTTGTGAAGCAGCGCGGCAAGAAGTGCGTATGCGAGCGTCAGCCCGCAGACCTTGTCCGCGATGACTGTTGGAAAGAAGCGCGGCTCGCCGGCCAGCTGCGATGCAATATCTGCAATTCCACACAACCCTTGAATCATGTCGTCGTAAGCCGGCTCATCGCCATAGGGGCCATTTGCTGCATACCCATAAGCGCCGCAATAAACGATGTCTGGTTTGATCGTCTTCACACTCGCGTAGTCGAGCCCGAGCCGCTCAATCGCCTTTGGTCGCATCGCATGCACGAACGCATCTGCCCCGCCGATAATTTTCATTAGCACGTCGCGAGCCTCGAGCTTCTTCAAGTCGAGTGCAACAAGGCGCTTGCCGCGGTTCAGTGTTAGATGGATGGGGCCCATGGCGTGGCCGCCGTTCTTGCCGACATGACGCATAATGTCTCCGTCAGGAGATTCAATCTTGATCACGTCGGCTCCGAAGTCGGCCATCACTTGCATTGCATAGGGACCCATGATGACGGCCGTCAGATCAACGATCTTGATGCCGTGAAGAGGCCCGTGTTGCGTCTTGAATGCGCTGCTCATGGTGGCTCGCCTGCCTTGGATTTGAGATCGGTGACTTGAAGACTGATGACGTCGTTTTGCCGTTGGCAAAATATGTGCCATGCGGTGATTGAGTGCAGCTAATGCGTAAGATATTTGTTGCAGCGCACGCTGTCCGCGACGCAGACAGAGCGCACACCGCGCTGTACGCGGACAGGACATAAGTACTGCTTCTGTTGCTGCATTTGGTCAGCGCTGACAGGCTTCGCTCTCATGGTATGCGCCTTGCACAGCGACGTGGGCATTACCCACAGCGAGACATCGATGAGCGAACTCAATTCTTCAATCTTCACCCCTGCAATGCTCGCAGGGCGAACGGCCTTCATCACTGGCGGCGGCACAGGCATTGGGCTCGGCATCGCGCAGATGTTTTCCCGGCTAGGTGCGCGCGTCGTGATTGCCAGCCGAAAGCAGGATGTCGTGATGGCGGCTGCAGAAGGCTTGCAGAGCGCAGGAGGTGAAGCGCTCGGCATTGTCATGGATGTTCGGGACTATGACGCGGTTGCGGCTGCGATGACCAAGACGGTCGCGCACTGGGGCGGTATTGATATTCTCATCAACAATGCTGCGGGGAATTTTGCCTGTCCCACCGAGGAACTTTCATCCAACGGCTGGAAGACTGTGGTTGATATTGATCTCAACGGCACGTTCCATTGTTGTCATGCCGCATTTCCCCATCTATCGGCCTCTCCTCATGTCGGCCGCATCGTCAGTATCATTACCGCTTACGCCTGGGGTGGCTGGCCCGGATGTGCGCCGGCGGCAGCGGCGAAGGCTGGCATTCAATCCCTTACACGCACACTCGCGCTGGAGTGGGGTCCGAAGAACATCCTGTCGAATACAGTCGCGCCGGGCCCGATTGCCGATACCGTCGGCACACGCAAGATTCACGAAGAGACCGACCGCGCCGAAGCCGAACTCGACAGAGTGCCGGTCGCCCGTTTCGGTCGTGTCGATGAAATTGCGGCCGCAGTGACTTACCTCGTGTCGCCTGCGGCACTTTACGTCAATGGCACTGATCTTGTCGTCGACGGTGGTCGGCAGTTCAAAGCCACATCATCCCGCTCGCGCAAATCCTAATCCGAAGGCTCCGTCATGAATCAAGAAAAAGCATCGCCTATCAAGATCACCCGCGACGGGTCGGTCGCTGTCGTCCGGCTCGCATGTGACGAGAACCGGAATTCGTTGACTCAGGACATGCGAAATTCGATCGCCGCAACGTTTCATGAACTGGAAACGGACGTGGATTGCCGGGCCGTCTACCTCACCGGCAGCGGACAGTCGTTCTGTTCTGGTGGCGATTTGCCGATGCTGAAGAATGAGATGGATCCGTGGTCTACGCACGTTCGCTTCAATAGAACAGCGCAGTGGTTGACGTCGCTGATCCGCTTCCGCAAGCCTGTTGTGGTCGGCGTCAACGGCTATGCCATTGGCGGTGGTTTTGGATTATCCTTGATCGGGGACACCATCGTCGCGGCGGAAAGCGCACAGATGATGGCCGGATTCTTCCGGCTCGGTGTGATTCCGGACATTGGCGTGATGTACAATCTGCCGCGGCTGATAGGGCTGGCGCGCGCGCGCTCCTTTATCTTCGAGAACAAGACATGGAGCGGCAAGGATGCCGTTGAGAACGGAGTGGCTTCCGCCGTCGTGCCGGATGACCGCCTTGATGAGGAATGCCTCAAGCGCGCGCACGCCTTCGCAAGCGGCCCCGTGGAGACAATGGGTCTGGCGAAGTGGCTGATGGGCAGAACATTCGAAAGCTCGGTGGACGATATGATGGCGTTCGAAAATCTCGGTCAGTCGCTTGCATTCACCAGCCAGGCATTTCAGGCGGGTCTCGACGGACTGATGAACAAGAAGAAGCCGGACTTCCCGGCGGCGTCCGAACGGGAAACCTTTGTCAAAGCGGCGCGCGCCAGGAAGAAGGCCAAGTGAGCGGTTCTGATTTACCGATGCCGGCCAGCAATGCGGACAGTGCGCCTTACTGGCAGGCCGCGCGTGAGGGAAAGCTCGTGCTGCAGCAGTGCGCAGCGTGCGGGCTCAAGCGATTTCTCCCCCGTCATTTGTGCCCGACTTGCTGGTCCGACCAGACACAGTGGGTTGAGGCATGCGGCCGGGGCACGGTTCATGCGGTCACAACTGTCCGGCGCGCGCCATCGCAGGCATTTCGCGAGAAAGTCCCTTACGTGGTCGCTCTTGTTGATCTCGAGGAGGGACCGAGGATGCTGACCAACATCGTTGGGCCCAACGCGGAGCAGGCTCGTATCGGGCAGCCGGTGGAAGTCACTTTCGAGGTGCGTGAAAACGGCGTGGTTCCTCAATTTCGGATCGCCGGGGGGAACGCAAAATGAGCGAAGGCCTACGTAATCGCGCAGTTGTTGTCGGTGTCGGTGAATCTGACATCGGCAAGGTGCCCAACATGACCGGCCTCGGCTTGAACGCGCAGGCTGCAAAACGCGCGCTCGACGACGCCGGGCTCAAGCCGAGCGACATCGACGGTCTGCTGACCGCATACTCCTTCACCGAACCCTATTTCATGCTGGGCTCGGTCCTGGCGGAATATCTCGGCCTTAAGCCAACGTTCTGCGCGTCGGTGATTGTCGGTGGGGCTTCGCCGGCGGCGATGATTGGTCACGCCGCGGCTGCGATCGCAGCCGGTCGTTGCCGTGCCGTGCTCATTTGCGCTGGAGAGAACCGCGCCACGGGCCTGTCGCGCGACGAGGCCGTGACCGCGCTTGCGGCCGTCGGCCATCCGTATTTCGAAGCGCCTTACGGCGCCTTCATTCCGGCTCTCTACGCGATGGTGGCCAACCGCTATATGCACGAATACGGCACCACCTCGGAACAGATGGCGGCCGTCGCCGTGCAGTCGCGAAAGCACGCGATGCTGCATCCGAATGCCCATATGCGGACGCCGATTTCGGTCGATGATGTTCTCAATGCAAAGCGAATAGCCGATCCGCTGGGCGTGCTGGATTGTTGCCTGATATCGGATGCGGGTGGCGCGATTGTTGTCGCGCATCCGGACCTTGCGCGCGACCGGCCAAAAGCGCCGGCATGGCTGCTTGGCGTGGGGGAACACCACACCCACGAGCATCTGATTGCGTCGCCCAGTTTGACCGAGTTCGGCGCAATCGAATCCGGACGTCTTGCGTACGCAATGGCAGGACTTGGGCCGAAGGAGATAGATTTCGCCGAGCTTTATGATTGCTTCAGCATCGTGCCGATCATCGAAGCCGAAGAGCTCGGCCTGTGCGATCGCGGCGAGGGCGGAGCTTTGTTCGCCGGAGGCCATGCCGCTTTCAACGGGCGTCTTCCCATCAACACGCATGGAGGGATGCTGTCGCATGCTCATGCAGGAGCAGCGGGAGGCTTGTTCGGCGTCATAGAAGCCGTACGCCAGCTGCGCGGCGAATGTTCAAATCGTCAGGTCAGCAAGCACGAGGTCGCTCTTGTGCATAGTGAGGGCGGCATCATGTCGTCGCACTGCACGCTGATTCTTGGCCGTGATCGCAACTGATCACCCGAAAATTCTGGAGATATCAAGCTATGCCTTACAAGACATTCGGGTTCACCGAAGACCAAGTGTTGATGCGTGACAATGTTCTTCGCCTTCTTGAACGTGTGTTCCCGAGCGAAGCCATCCATGATCATGAAGTGCGTTCGGCTTATCCGCATCACGCGCACGCCGAACTCGCGCGCGCGGGTTGGTTCGCGTTTCCCTTCGAGGAAAAGTACGGCGGCGCAAATTGCTCGCACAAGGATCTCACGGTTCTCCTCGAAGCACTGGCGTATCATCATAAGGGATTGTCTACGGCCTATCTGGGCCCGACGATCTACGGAGGAACGGCGCTGCGTCATGCAGGCAGCGAGGAGCACAAAAGCACCTACATTCCGCAGATCATTGCCGGAAAGATCCAGATGGCGATCTGCTACACGGAGCCATCGAGCGGTTCGGATGCGGCCGGCATCCGCACGCGGGCGGTGCGTGATGGTGACGACTACATCATCACGGGCCAGAAAGTCTTCATCACCAATGCGCATGTCGCCGACCTCATGGTGGTCAGCGCCAAGACCAATCCGGATGCGGGCCGCCGGGGCCTCAGCATGTTCCTTGTCGATGCGAAGTCGGCCGGAATCCAGGTTCGCAATCTCGATCCGCTGGGCAGCCGCACGACATTGATCAATGAAGTGTTCTTCGACGATGTGCGCGTGCCCGCGAGCAATCTGCTCGGCGCGGAGAATGAGGGCTGGAAGCTCCTTATGCGAGGTCTCAACATGGAGCGGCTGGTGCTCGCCGCCGCGAGCTGTGGCCAGGCGCTCAAGGTCATCGAGATCGCAAAGGCGTTTGCAAAGGAACGCAAGGCCTTCGGGAAATCCCTGACCGAGTATCAGGTGATTTCACATCGGCTGGCCGAGATGCAAATGCTGACGGAATCCGCGCGCGCAATGACGTTTCACACCGCCGATATGCTGGATGCGGGTGTCAACGCCGTGATGGAAACTGCCACAGCCAAAACGGTCGCCGCAGAAAATGCCTGGAAGGTCGCAGATCTCGGGATGTCTATTCTTGCCGGCAGCGGCTATGTGCAGGGCGACATGCAGCGTATCTTCCGGGATGCGCGCCTCGGCCCGATCGGTGGAGGAACCAGCGATATTCTGCGCAATGTGGTTGCGAAGGAAATGGGGCTCTAACCAAAGCGCTACCTACAGGATGCAACGAGGCACGTATGGGGCTGATACGAGCCTAGCGCCGCGTAACAAGCCGACGTGGTACGAGTAAGTCTAATAGGCTGGGCCGGGCGGAGCGCGGACCGATTACATGGGATGACCTATGAGAATGATGAGAAAAGATCTGGGCCGAGTTGCGTTGCTGGCTGCGTTGTTCTTCTGTGTTGTTACAAAGCCTGATGCGTTCGCCCAGTCCGAGTATCCCACCCGTCCTATCCGGGTGATCGTAGGATACGCCGCCGGCGGATTGACCGACGTGATGACGCGCATGCTGGGCGAGCGGATGAGCCGCGAGCTTGGTCAGCCGATCGTCGTCGAAAACAAGGTCGGTGCGGCAGCTTCACTGGCTGCGACGTTTGTCGTGCAGTCGCCACCTGACGGCTACACGGTGTTGATGGGAACGACGAGCCTTGCCATCAATCCCAGCCTGCAGCCGTCGTTGACGCCGCGCAATCCGATGGCAGAACTGGATCCGATCGGGCTCGCTTACGAGACGCCGTTCGTACTTCTTACAAGTAAAAATATTCCGGCTAGATCGTTCGCTGAATTCCTCGCTTATGCGAAGGAAAAGCCTGGCCAGCTCAACGTCGCCAGTTCCGGAAACGGGGCGGTCAACCATCTGATTCTCGAAATGGTCAGCCGGCGGGCCGGAGTGCAATTGATGCATATCCCTTACAAGGGGGCAGCGCCCGCCATCATTGACATTCTGGCCGGCAGGCTTGATGCCACCTTCGCGACGCCGCTCGATGCCGTTCCCGTTTCAGAGCAGGGTGCCGGTCAGATTCTCGCAGTTACGTCGAACAAGCGCGTGGCGCTTCTGCCGAACGTGCCTCCCGTTGCGGAAACCCTGCCCGGTGTGCAGGGCGTATTCTGGCAAGCCCTCTTCGTTCCAAAAGGAACACCGGAACCGATCATTACCAAGCTTGCAAACGCTTTGCGTATTGCGACCGAAGACGCTCAGTTGCGATCCAAGGTTGCCGAGCGCGGTGTAACCATGATGACAGGTGGCCCTGAAGAACTACGCGCATTCCTCAAGTCCGAGACCGATGATTGGGGGAAACTCATTCGCGAGGCTGGCATCAAGGTGGAATAGTCGGGGATTCCCGGATCAATCCGGATGCTATGGAAAAAATGGCGACCGCGGCTTTTCTGCCCGGTCGCCGATTCCGTTTTCGATACAAGCAGATCGTGTTGCTGGGAACTGCAAGCGGAACGATCTCAGCCGTGAGCAACTGCTCCTTAGGGGCGTCGGCGATATAGCAGCGTTGCGGTCATCTGCTGCACTTCGACGTCGTTCTGGTTTCGGATGCTCCGTTGCAGTGTAACAGAGCCGCGGTCCGGCTTCGACGAAGCGCGTGTTGCAGTCACCGTCGCGTATACGCGGATCGTATCACCATGTTTGACGGGCGTGACGATGCGCCAGTTCGTGATTTCAAGTAACGCCAGAAGAGTTCCGTCGTTAATGCCGCTCGCGTAGGTCAAGCCACCGGCAATCGCATAGATCAACGGGCCGTGAGCAATCGGCTCGCCAAACTGGGTTGACTTGCAGTACTCGCAATTGGTGTGCACTTCGTTGAAGTCGCCTGAGAGGCAGGCGAAGTTCACGATGTCGGTGGATGTTATCGTTCGGGCTGGGGTAACCAGTACTTTCCCGATCTCGAAGTCTTCAAAATACATCCCGCGAGGCTGATCCATGTCCGTTTCCTTGTGATTGGTCGGCATCAGGCAGCAAACTCTGTGCCAAGGTTACGTTTGCGGGAGCAGGCAGCCGCGTGCCCCGGCCGTTCAGCGATTGAGGTGGAGTCTGGCCCTTGAACTGATGAGGCCTGAAAGAATCTGTGGTGCGCTGCCGCAATACGGATGGATGGTCGAGCCCTTCGACGTTTTCTGTGTTGGCGGAAAACACAGGTGTCTTTGGCGAAGCCAATTGAGGCCAGCGGTTTCTTTGGAAACCTCAAGGATTCCTGCAGGTTTTCTTATTGGCACTCAACTTGCTGTCCTCCCGATGGGATTAAACGGGAGGTCATCACATGAAATTTCTTGCCACAGCAGCAGCGGCTGCGATTTGGATCGTAGCATCGTCGAGCTACGGCGTTGCACAATACTCGGATGATGTCGTCAAGATCGGCGTTCTTGACGATATGTCCGGGCCCTATGCCGACATTCAGGGGCCGGGCGATGTTGTCGCGGTCAAGATGGCCGTCGAGGATTTCGGCGGCAAGGTGAACGGAAAGCCGATCGAAGTGGTTTCCGGCGACCTTCAGAACAAGGTCGACGTCGGCAGTGCCATTGCTCGTCGTTGGTACGATGTCGACAAGGTCGATACCATTTTGGGGCTTGGCAACTCAGGGGTTGCTCTCGCTGTGCAAGGCATGTCCCAGGAAAAGAACCGGATTGCAATCACGACAGCAGCCGGATCGACCGCGCTAACCGGCAAGGCGTGCTCGCCAACCGGAATTCACTGGGTCTACGATACTTATGCGCTCGCGAACGGAACGGCGAGTGCAATCATGAAGCAGGGCGGCGGCGATAGCTGGTTCTTTCTGACGGCAGACTATGCATTCGGCCACTCGCTCGAACAGGAAACTTCGACGATCGTGAAGCGAAAGAACGGAAAAGTCGTCGGGGCCGTAAGGGCTCCGCTAAATTCGTCCGACTTCTCGTCTTTCATTTTGCAAGCCCAAGCCTCGAAAGCTCAGGTCATCGGGCTTGCGAACGCCGGCGCAGACACCATCAATGCAATCAAGACTGCGGCGGATTTTGGTGTCGTATCAGGCGGACAGAAGATGGCCGGTCTTCTGGTTCTGTTGACCGATATTCGTACGCTTGGGCTCACCGCCGCGCAGGGGCTGTTGTTCACGGAGGCCTATTACTGGGATCAGAACGACGAGACACGTGCTTTCTCAAAGCGGTTCGCTGAGCGCCACGGGGGCAAGCCGCCAACGATGTTCCAGGCGGGCATCTATAGCGCGGCGATGCACTACCTGAAGGCGGTGAAGGCCGCGGGTACGGACGAGACAAAGGCCGTGATGACACAAATGAGAAACATCCCGGTCAATGACTTTATGACCAAAAATGGCAGCATCCGCGAAGACGGCCGAATGATGCGCGACATGTATTTGCTTCAGGCCAAGAAGCCGTCTGAGTCGAAAGGGGAATGGGATCTCATGAACGTCATCGCGACCATTCCCGCTGATCAAGCCTTCCGGCCACTCTCGGAAAGCGAATGTCCGCTAATTAAGAAGTAAGGATCGATCGGGCGGAGGAGGGATGTTCTCTCGTCCGCCCGATGATTTCAAGCATCGTGAATTTCGCCCATTTCAGCGAGTTTCTTGTACAGAAATGAACGCGAAATCCCCAAGAGGGCTGCAGCTTTCTTCTTGTTGCCGCCGCACGCCGCAATAGCTTCCCTGATTTGCTCGTTCTGAAGCTCAGCAACGACGTTCTTGAGGTCGCGGGATGGAAGATCTCGCGGCGCTATGGGTGGCGGCGCCGCGCCCAAGCGAGCGGGCATTTGAGATAGATCCTCTACGCCGATGGTAACGCCGTCTGAAAAAACAAAGGCGCGTTCAATTTCATGCTGAAGCTGACGAATGTTACCAGGCCACGGCCTTTCAGCCAGCTCAGCCAATGCCGCTGCGCTGATATCCGGTACGGGCCTGGCGTGCCTGTATGCAATGTCATGCAGAAACTTCGTCGCCAGCAAGGGGATGTCTTCGATCCGTTCGCGTAGCGGGGGAAGTTCGATGACAATCGGCGATATGCGGTAGAACAGATCGAGCCGAAAGACTCCGCTCTCAACCGAGGCTTGCAAGTCCTTGTTGGTTGCAGAAACAAGACGAAAATCTACGGCTCGGGGACGATCTCCGCCGACGCGCTCCACAATTCGATCCTGCAGGACGCGAAGGAGTTTTGCCTGAACCTCAAGGGGCGTGTCGCCGATTTCGTCCAGGAAGATCGTGCCACCTTCGGCTTGTTCGAACTTGCCCTTGCGTCCTTTTTTGTCGGCACCTGTAAAAGCGCCGGCTTCGTAACCGAACAGTTCCGATTCCACCAGATTGGCAGGAAGAGCGGCAGCATTCACGTTGACCATCGAACGGTCGCGGCGCGGGCTGAGGTGATGAAGGGCGTGTGCGACGAGCTCTTTGCCCGTGCCGCTTTCTCCGCGAATAAGTACAGGGATCTCGAGTGGAGCGACCTTGATGATCTGCGCCCGGAGCCGCTGCACTGCGGTGCTCCCGCCAATGATGGCCTCTAACCCGTAGTCGCGGGATCGCAGGGTTTCGGTCTCGCGTTTGTAGAACTCAAGTTCTCCTTCGAGAGCTTTGACCCGAAGGCTGAGCGCCTCCAGCTGTTGAGGTCCTTTGAACATGACCCGTCCAATGGCGCCGATTATCTGGCCATCGCGCTTGATTGGGATGCGGGAGACGACGCGGTCAGATCCGCGCATGCGCTGGATGGAGCCGATTTCTGCTTTTCCGGAAGCAACGACTTCGTGCAGCCGGGTGTTGTCGATGACCTGCTCGACCGGTCGGCCAATTCCGTCTCCGGATTTAAGGCCGAAGAATGTTTCGTGAATGGGGGAAACGTAGACGAGGTGGGCATTTTTATCCACGACCGTCATTCCATCAAACGGATCGGTCAGCAGGTGCTGAAAAATATCCCAGGCAAAATCCACACTCCCGATGAAGTTAAGGAGTGCGTCTCCAGGAGCATTGCTGAAGACAAGGAGTTCGCCCTGTTCCATGGGAATGAGCAAAACTGTAAAAACCTTACGATCCAAATTCAGGGTCGTGAGGCGCTGATTGCGGATATCGCCCATCCACACCTTGTCTGTGGCCAGTGACTTGACACGCGGATCACTGCCTATGCCGACGGTCATCACCGGGCGATTTGTAGCGTCGGTCAGGACGACTCCGGCGACCGCGAAGTTCGTTGTTGCAGGCATTTCCTCTGTCCTTTTTGAGGACACATCAGCATGGCGATGAGGTCATCGCAAGGACATTTGTTGCCACGGAAGACACGAAGGATTTTCGATACCGTGGCTTTAAAAGGGAATCCGGCCCAATTCGCTCAAACGGTGTGTGAAGCTGGAGCTGGCACAGCTGTTGCTGTTGTAATGCCGTCCGATCACTCAGCAGCGGACACTTTGTTGCATTGCGAGAGGCTTATGAGACCGTTCCTCACCATCCATCATCCGGCGAGCACAAAGCGATACTACGAACGCGGCCTGTGGCGCACCGATACGTTTTACAGTTTGCTGACCGAGCATGCTGCGCAGCGGCCCGATGCGATTGCATTACAGGATGGCAAGCGCAAGTTGTCATGGTTGCAACTTTTGCGATGGGTCGACGGCGCAGCAGCGAATCTTCGGGAATATGGGCTGGTGGGCGGCGACCGGGTTTCGATCTGGATGTCCAACCGCGCAGAATCGATTGTCATGTTTCTGGCCTGCGCGCGTGAGGGCCTGGCCTGCAACCCTTCGCTCCACAAGACTTACACGTGCGCGGAGGTTGTGGAACTGTTGTCGTCGCTGTCCGCGCGTGCCTTCCTGACAGAACCGGGCTGGGGTGCGGATCGATCGCAGGTTGATCTCGACGCGATGCTGGTCCGTATACCGAGCCTGAAGGTCGTGTATACGCCGGAGGGATTTCCAGCCGCTGCTGCGAATGCGACGCCGCCTTGCTCGGACCCGGACAAGATCGCTTACCTCGCATTTACGTCCGGAACGACCGGATCTCCGAAATGTGTGATGCATTCGGATAATACGCTGCTTGCGAATGCACGCGATCTTGTTCGTGACTGGAACCACGGTCCTGACACCGTGCTGCTTTCGCTGTCGCCGATATCCCATCATATCGCCTGGGTCGGAGTGGCGCAGTGGCTCTTGACCGGCGGTCGCTTCGTTACGGACGATCCACCGGCGGGGATGAACCGGCTCGATTGGATTGCAGAGACCGGTGCGACATATGTTTTGGGCGTGCCCACTCATGCCATGGATATTCTGGCCGAGCAAAAGAGGCTTGGCCGCAGCAACCTCAGCAACGTCTCGGTCTTCTACATGGCGGGAGCCCCCATACCGCCATCGGTGGCGATGGCATTCGTCAAGCAGGGCGTTAAGCCGCAAAATGTCTACGGAATGACCGAGAAC
The DNA here is from genome assembly GCF_000308295.2 of Afipia birgiae 34632. GTDB lineage: Bacteria > Pseudomonadota > Alphaproteobacteria > Rhizobiales > Xanthobacteraceae > Afipia > Afipia birgiae. The sequence continues at coordinate 2,849,666 of NZ_HG326652.1, read as the reverse complement.
TCATCTCATCAGTACACTCATCCGTCCGACGCCACCGAAACCATCGTGGGTTCATGCGGCCGAGGAGGGCAGGCTTATGAGGTTCGTCTATTCGATCCGAATGATTCCGACAGGGAAATCGGTCCCGGCGAGGTTGGCCATATCGGCGGGCGCGGTGCCGCGCTGATGCTCGGCTACTTCAACAACCAGGCTGCCACCGAAAGCAGCTTCAACAGCAACGGATGGTTCTTGTCGGGCGATCTCGGAATCATGGACGACAAGGGGAATCTGCGCATCGAAGGCCGTCTGAAGGATCTGATCATTCGGGGTGGCCATAACATTTATCCCTCGCACATCGAAGACATCGCTGTTCGTCACAAGGATGCCGGTCGGGTTGCAGCGTTTCCCGTGCCTGACGATCGGTTGGGTGAGCGGGTCTGCATCGCGGTCTCTGGCTCCATTGAGGCTCAGGAATTGATTGATCATCTGCGACGTCAGGGACTCTCGAAATACGACATTCCGGAATATTTCCTGCGTGTCGACGAGTTTCCTCTGACCGCAAGCGGGAAAATTCTCAAGCGCGAGCTTGTCCTTCGAGTCAGGCGAGGGGAGCTGAAGCCACTGCCGGTTCGAAACGAGACTGTCGCGAAGACGGCTTGAGAGGAACAAAGTCAGCCATGCGTCCTCTTGAGAATATCAGGGTCATCGATTTCAGCACGCTCCTTCCAGGGCCGCTTGCTGGCTTGATACTGACCGAGGCCGGTGCGCAGGTTATCAAGATCGAGCGTCCCGGTACCGGGGATGAGATGCGCAGCTATGAGCCGAAGGTTGGAGAGGACAGCGTCAACTTCGCGCTTCTCAATGCCGGCAAGGAAAGTATCGCGATCGATCTGAAAGCAAGCGATGCGTTCACACGCCTGCGGCCACTGATCGAACAAGCCGATATTGTGATCGAGCAGTTTCGTCCAGGTGTCATGGATCGGCTGGGATTCGGTTACGCCGATCTCAAACGGATCAACAGCCGGTTAATTTACTGTGCCATCACGGGATGGGGACAGACTGGGCCGAAGGCGCTCGTCGCCGCTCATGATCTGAACTACATGGCCGAGGCGGGCATTCTCGGGTTGAGCGCGGGCAGCGATGGCGCGCCGGTATTGCCGCCTGTGCTGGCCGCCGACATTGCGGGAGGGGCTTATCCCGCGGTGATGAACATTCTTCTGGCTCTCAGGCGCCGCGATCAGACAGGTGAAGGCACATATCTCGACATCGCAATGGGCGAAAACCTTTTGTCCTTCGTCTACTGGGGCATTGGAAATGGAATCAGCGTCGGCATGTGGCCCGGTGGCGGCGATGCGCTCGTGACCGGTGGAAGTCCGCGCTATCAGATTTACGCGACCGCTGACGGTCGGTATTTGGCGGCTGCACCCCTTGAGGAAAAATTCTGGAACAATTTCTGTTCGATCATCGGTCTCACCGGCGACATGCGAAGCCCGAGCGCTGATCCGAAGGCTGCGATTGCAGCCGTTGCTGCGATTATCAAGCGAAAGTCGGCAGCAGCATGGAAAGCAGAATTTGAAGGGCAGGACGTTTGCTGCTCCATCGTCGCGCGGCTGGAGGAAGCCGTCGCCGATCCGCACTTTGCCGCCAGAAAAGTATTCGGCCGGAATCTGAGCGTGGCGGGGAAGGCCGTCCCTGCGCTGCCGCTTCCTGTGGCCGATGCTTTCCGCGCCAAAACAACTAACCCGCCACCGCGTCTCGGCGCGAGCACCGCGAAACTTCTCGCCGAGTAAGGAAGAATTGAATGCGGGCCTATCAAGTCGTCGAGCATGGCGATCCGTCGTCACTCCAATTGAACAAGGTCGCCGATCTGGTACCGGGTAAGGGACAGATCCTCATCGGCGTGCGGGCTGCCGGAATCAATTTTCCGGATGTGCTCGTTGTCTCGGGAAAATATCAGGTGCTTCCCAAACGCCCCTTCACGCCTGGAAAAGATCTCGCTGGTGTGGTGCTGAGTGTCGGTCAGGATGTGAAGCAGTTCACTGCAGGCGACAGGGTTTTGAGCCACGTCGAACATGGTGCCTTTGCCGAGCAGGCGCTGGTGACGCCAGAGCAGACGTTCAAGCTGCCCGACGCGTTGGGGTTCCCGCAGGCCGCCGCGATGGGTCTGGTCTATCAAACAGCGTACCTCGCTCTGGTCGATCGCGGACAGTATCGCAAAGGCGAGACGGTTCTTGTCGGTGGTGCTGCGGGCGGCATCGGTCTCGCCGCGGTCCAGATTGCCAAGGGGCTTGGGGCGCGTGTCCTCGCTGCGGTTCGCACGTCCGAAGAGGCGGCGTTTGTGAAGAACAACGGCGCCGATCATGTGATCGATGTGTCCGGGTCCGATCTCAAGGATAGCTTGCGCGCTCAGGTGCACGCGGCAACAGGCGGTGTCGGCGCGGATGTCGTGCTCGATCCGCTCGGAGGTGAGTTCTTCGGGGCTGCGTTGCGCGCCATGGCGTGGTGCGGCCGACTGGTCGTCATCGGCTTCGCGGCCGGCGAAATTCCAAGCCTCAAGGCGAATTACCTCCTGCTCAAGAATATCAGCGTTTGCGGACTCCAGTGGAGCGACTATCGCGATCGGGCTCCGAAGCGTGTCGAGGAAGTGCAAGCTGACATTTTTCGTCTCTGGCGGGTCGGAGCAGTCAAACCGCAACTGATGAAAGAATATCCGTTCAATGAGCTCCCGGTCGCGCTCGACCTGATCGGGCAAGGCAAGGTGCGCGGCAAGGCGGTTGTCGTGATGGACGTGACGTAAGGCCGTGCGCACGGATGAAAAAGAATCTGCGATGAAGCCCCTTAGCGCCACAGCAACGAAAATAAACCCGATAGACGCCCTGCCGGTAAGGGCGCTGGCACAGGGTTTCAGCCTTCTTGAGGGTGTGCGTGTTGTCGATCTGACGACGTCGGTCGCTGGGCCATCGGCGACCATGCTACTCGCGGACATGGGAGCGGAAGTTCTCAAGATTGAGCGCCCCGAAGGCGGCGACGATGCCCGCGCATGGGGGCCTCCATTCCTTGATGGAGAGTCGCTTTGGTTCCTGAGCGTCAACCGCAACAAGAAAAGCATCGCGCTGGATTATTCGCAGCCGGAAGGGCTGAACGTCCTCCATCGTTTGGTTCGTCTGGCCGATGTCGTGGTCGTCAATCTGCCGCCCCGCGTTGCGCGCAAGCTGAAAGTCGACGCGGATTCTTTGCGATCAGTACGGTCCGATCTGGTCTACGTCTCAATCACGGGATTCGGCCTGAAGGGCGAGCGTGCGGACTGGACTTGCTATGATCTCATAGCCGAGGGCTACTCGGGCATCATGGACATTACCGGCGCTGCCGGTGGTGAGCCGCAAAAGATAGGCGCCCCGGCAGCCGACATGCTTGCCGGACAGGATGCTGCCTTCGCGACAGTGTCGGCGCTTTTCTCGCGACAGCGAACGGGTGAAGGCCATGTGATCGACATTGCGCTTGTCGATTCCACGACGCGGTTTTTGTCGTGCCGGATCTTGCCTTATCTGGGCTCCGGCGATGTTCCGACCCGGTCGGGCGGAAAGGACAGTGTCATTGCGATTTATCAAGCCTTTGAAACCGCCGATGATCCGATCACGCTCGCTCTTGGTAACGACAACCTTTGGCGGCGTTTCTGGGAAGCTGTCGGTCAGCCCGAGGTTGCCGAGGAATCAGGTTTGCGTACCAACGCAGATCGCCGGCAGCAACGACAAGGCATCGTCGCGAGAATCGAAAAAATCCTGCGTGAAAGGCCTCGCGATCATTGGCTGACGTTGTTCCGTTCCGCGAGAATTCCGTCGGGTCCGATCAACAGCATTGATCAGGTCGTCGCGGATGAAGTGCTGCTGGACAGGGGTATGTTTTACCAGATTGCCGGTAGCGGCCGCGCTGTGCCTCAAGTTGGCACCGGCATTCATATCGACGGCATGGCCAATTCGCCTCGTAGTGCGCCACCGCGCCTCGGCGAACACACCGACACCATTCTCCGTAACATGCTCGGAATGGATGAGGCCGAGCGCGCCAGACTCAGAACAGTCAATAACCAGAGGAAAAATCATGACGTTTGAAACCATCATCTACCAAGAGGACGGCCCGATCGGAACAATCACGCTGAACCGGCCGGACGACGGCAATAAGTTCAATGCCACGATGTGTCATGAGATCCGGGATTGCATCAACAACATCCGCCGCGAAACGCGCACCAGGGTCATCGTGCTCACCGGGGCGGGAGACAAGTTTTTCTGCATAGGGGGACGCAAGGATGGAATGGAAGATTCCATTCTCTACGCCGGCGTTCTTCCGACACTCGAAATGTATGAAGCGATCGACCGACTTCAGAAGCCGGTGATCGCCAGCGTTAATGGCTTCGCGGTCGGCGGCGGAAACGTGCTGCAGGTGGTCTGCGACCTGACCATCGCCAAGGAAGGCGCGATTTTCCGTCAGGTTGGCCCGATGATGGGATCGTTTGATGCAGGTTACGGCACCTGGTATCTCGAAGACCTCGTTGGCAAGAAGAAAGCCAAGGAGATGTGGTACTGCAACCCCAAAATCTCCGCCCGCGAAGCGCTCGAGATCGGTCTGATCAACAAGGTCGTGCCGGACGACAAGCTGAAGGAAGAGACACGGAAGCTTGCACTCGATGTCGCTGATCGCGGTCCGTTTGCTCTGGCCTCGATCAAGGCGGCATTCAACGCACGGCATGGCGGCGTGTCCGGCCTCGCGCGTGTGTCCCACGATTTGCTGCTCCGTCCTTATCTCGACACCGATGAAAGCCACGAACTGTCGGCTTCGTTCGGTGAACGTCGCAAGCCCGACGCCAGCAAGTTTGGGAAGTAATGGTGGCCGCTCAGGCCTCAAGAAAGCAAATCCATGTCTGTCGAATTGACCAAACTCGATGACTGCGCATTGCTCCGGCTCAACCGGCCGGAGGCGCTGAACGCCCTGTCGTTTTCAATTCTGAACGAGATCGCGGCCGCGCTGGATGACGTCGCCAGTTGGAAGGTCCGCGCGCTCATCGTGACTGGCGCCGGGGAAAAAGCCTTCTGCGCCGGCGCGGATATCAAGGAGTTGCGCGGCAGGTCGATGACCGCTCGCAAGCGCGGAGCGGAACTCGGGCAGGCGACATTTGCGAAACTTGAGCGGCTTCCGTTTCCCTCCGTTGCGGCCATCAATGGCTTTGCATTCGGAGGCGGGCTGGAATTTGCGCTTGCGTGCACGTTCCGGCTGGCGACGCGCAACGCCAAGCTGGGACTTCCGGAAATCAAGCTTGGTCTCATCCCCGGCTACGGTGGCACGCAGCGTCTGCCACGGATCATTGGTGAGGCAAGGGCTCTTGAGATGATCATGCTGGGACGCACGGTGGCGGCCGAGGAAGCCGAACGCATCGGGCTTGTCCATCGGCTGGTTGAGGGCAGCGCCGTCGAGGGAGCTGTCAACTTCGCGAAAGAGTTCGCATCGTTCAGCTTGCTTGCGCTGGGTCTGGCGCGCGAAGCCGTCACACGGGCGCTCGATGTTCCAATTCATGAGGGGCTGAAAATCGAGACGGATCTGTCGACACTCGCGTTCAGCACTGCGGATGCCGAGGAAGGCATGGCCGCATTTACGGAAAAACGGAAGGCGATGTTTAGAGATGAGTAATGGACAAATCATTGTCACCGGAGCGAGTCGGGGTATCGGCGAAGCGATCGCGATCGAACTGGATCGCCGGGGGTTTCAGGTTGCAGGCCTGTCGAGGAGCGGGTCGTGTTCGGTCGGGATCGGCATCGTTTGCGACATGACCGACGAGATCTCGATCGCCAAAGCCATCGCCAAGGTCGCTGCAAACGGTTCGATCGTCGGATTGGTCAACAACGCCGGCGCGCATGAAGCAAAGCCCAGCGCTGAATTGTCACTGTCCGAATTCGAGGCGGCCATGAGGCTGAATGCTTCGGCCGTCCTGGTTGGATGTCGGGAAGCGTATCCTCACCTCAAGGAAACCGGTGACAGCCTGATCGTCAACATCGGATCGTTTTTCGACAAGCTCGCAGTCGCTGAAAATCTGGCCTACTGCGCCTCCAAAGCCGCCGTCGGTGCCATCACCCGCTGCCTTGCGTCCGAGTGGGCAAAGGACGGCATCAAGGTGCTCGACATTGCTCCGGGCTACATCGAAACCGAACTGAATCGTGATTTTCTTGCCAACGAGAAAGTGCGGAGCTGGCTGAAGCGGCGTGTTCCGATGGGGCGACCGGGCACAGCCAATGAAGTCGCGCGACTGGTCGGTGCCTTGTATTCCGAAAAGATAGGTTTCCTGACCGGCGAGACGATCTACATGGACGGCGGTCAAGGAGCCAACCTCTGATGAAGGTCTTCGAGCAACTCGAGCGCAGCCGGAGATGGGAGCCTGATGAGCGTCTCCTGCTCGATCAGGTCGACCGGCTGGTCGCGGATATCATCGCGCCGAATGCCGCGCGCATCGACGCAACCGGAGAGTTTCCCTGGGCGAATGTCGAGGCCATCAACAGGCTCGGCCTAAACACGATTTTCATTCCCGAAGCCTATGGCGGCGCGCCGATGTCGTTCCGGCTCTATCTCGCCGTCGTCAGGCGGATTTCGGAAGCGTGCGCGTCGACGGGCATCATCTACGCCACGAACTTTCACGCCATGAAACCTTTGATCGAGTTTGGTTCGGAAGAGCAAAAGGCCAGGCTGCTGCCTTGCATCGCGGAGGGAGGCCTCGCTTCGCTGGCGATCACGGAGGAAGCAGCAGGCTCCGACGCCACCGGCATGAAAACCAGCTTCCGCCCGGACGGCGACAGCATCGTCGTTGATGGGTCGAAGTTGTTCATCACGAGCGGTGACGTTTCCGATCGGATTCTGCTGTTCGGCAAGTACTCCGAAATCGAAGATGCCAAGAAATCGATCTCGGTGCTGGTTCTTGAGAAGGGCACGCCCGGCTTCGAAGTTGTCCGGCTTGAAGACAAGATGGGCCACCGGGGATCATCGACGGCCTCGCTGAGATTCAATGGCTGCCGCGTTTCGCGCGCAAACCTGATCGGAAATCCCGGTGACGGTCTCAGCATTTTGCTCGGTTCGTTGAACAGGTCGCGTCCAAGTGTGGCCGCGCACGCCTTGGGTATCGCGACCGCCGCATTCAAGGACATGACGGCCTACATGAATGAGCGGCGGCAGTCCGGCCGCAGGATTGTCGATTTCCAGGCCAATCAATTCATGATTGCCGATTTGGCCACCGACCTTGCCATGGCCGATTGCTGGCTTGATTACCTTGCCGACCTGATCGAGGCCGGTGCGGATGATTTCGGGCTCGAGGCATCCATGGCCAAAATGCGGGCATCGGATCTCGCGATGCGGGCCGCGACAGAGGCCGTTCAAATGCACGGCGGCTACGGCTACTGCCGCGACTACCGCGTCGAGCGCCTGATGCGCGATGCAAAAATAACCCAGATCTGGGAAGGCACAAATCAGGTGCACCGCCAACTCATCGGACGGAGTTTTGCGACAAAATGAAAAAGCAGATCAAAACGGTCGGCGTTTGCGGCGCAGGCGGAACCATGGGGGCGGGCATCGCGCTCGTCGCTGCGCGTGCCGGCTTCCGCACCATTTCCTACGATATGAAGAGCGACACTCTTGAGCGTGCGGAAAAGCAATCCGCCGCCTTCCTGGGTAAGTCCGTCGAGCGGGGGAAATTGAAGGCAGAAGAGCGCGACTCGATCCTCTCCGCCATGAGCCTCACCACGAAGATCGAAGACCTCTCGGCGTGTGACCTTGTGATCGAAGCGGTCTTCGAGGACCTCGCGACCAAGCGAGATCTGTTGAAGCGCCTTGATGCGGTCTGCGCTAAGGACACCATCTTTGCGTCGAACACGTCGACATTGTCGATCACCGAAATCGCTTCGGGATCGAGCAATCCTGAGCGTGTTGTCGGGATGCACTTTTGTCTGCCGGCTCAGTTGATGAAATTGATCGAGATGTCACCCGGCATCCTGACATCGGATGAGACGTTTCAGACAGCGTGGCAATGGACCGAAGGTTGCAAGCAGATCCCCGTGAAAACGCAGGACAAACCGGGCTTTATTCTCAACGCACTGCTTGTCCCGTTTAACAACGATGCTATCCGCGCCGTCGAAGCTGGCGTTGCAGATGCGGAAAACGTCGATCGGGCCATCAAGGCTGCACTCGGTTACAAGATGGGACCGCTTGAGCTGATCGATCTTGTCGGCCTCGATACTCAAATCCGCCTCTGCGAGGCGTTCTATCCTATTACCCTGGACCCTCGCGCGGCGACGCCGCCGTTGCTCAGGCGAATGGTCGCCGCCGGTTTGTTGGGACGAAAATCTGGCCGCGGCTTCTTCACCTATGAAGGCAACGCGATGTTTGGAGCTTGAAGCCGATGCAATATGCGATCATCAAAAATGGACAAAGCTCGTCATTTCCGGATGCAGACGGCTTCCACGCAAAGGCGTCGCGCGTCGAAAATGCGGACGTCGTGATCTATAGCGGCGTTGCTGTGAAGCCGGATCAAGCGAAGACGGCCATTCTGGTCGAACTTGGTAACGAGTGCCTGGCGGAGCACCTCGGCGGCATCGATGAGAATGGTCAGGTAAATATTCTCGGCTTTGCCAGATATCGCAACGGTAATGATTCTCCCTCAAATCTGGTTGAAGTGGTACGGCAGCCGAACACCAGCGACTCCGCAATTTCGGCAGCGAAGGCGCTATTCGAGAATGCCGGACTTCAGGTCGCCATTTCGGCCGATCAGATCGGTCGCATCATCAACCGTCTGGTCCTGCCGAAATACAATGCCGCTCTTCGGTTCCTTGACGAGGGTCTCGCAAGTCAGGCTGACATGGATCTGACGTGCAAGCTCGGTCTCGGCTATCCGGACGGTCCGATTGAGCGCGTGCTCAGAGGGGGCTTGGAGCATCATTATGTAGCGACGAAAGCTCTATTCGACACGTACGGCACATCGTCTTATGCGCCGCCGCGTCGCGCGATAGTGGCTTTCAATCGCGCACAATCGGATGTCAAGGAGCGGTAACACTATTCAACTCCATTCTTGGAGTTCGAAGATTGACGAAGGAAAGGGCTACGGTCATGGCAGCAGCGGCTGCGCGTGCCAACGCTGCTTGCGAGCCCTTTTAATCGCATCCTGACTTTGCTGGCACAGGGCGGCGAGCATCTCGATTGGCCGGCGATAGGTCGTTGGGTGGCTGCTCAACTTCGCATATGTGCACCAAGTTAAAGAGAATATGGCGACGATCAACGGTTGCAGGGTGAACTGTCGGTAACGTCGTCTACGAACAGCGCTGACTTTAACTGACAGCAGTGTTCTTATGGTAACATGCCTCCGGGCCCAGACTGCGAATCCGGGGCGGAGATTCGATCTCTTCATCCGTGATCGTAATTCATCGAGCCGAATTATCGAATGGCTTTTGGCTCGTTCCATTTTCTTTCCTTTGCTGGCTCTTTGAATTCGATTTGCTGAATCGAGGCGCCATTCCGAGAGCGGAATACTCATCGAGCGCAGATCAAGTCTGAGATTGCAGATATCGCTTTCGCTCCACTCGAGCGCCGCTTTGGGATCAATGCGCCTGTTCATCAGATCATCTCCAGCTCGTTGACAACCACTCGATGGCGCTGCGGACCTGATCGTGGAGGCGGCTCAATCAGAAGGTTCCCCACGGCGGGGCCGGTGCGTTTTAGACCAGCTGAGATGAAAAAATAATTGTGGACTTATCGGTCCAGAATTGTTATGCGATAGCACCCGCACGATAACTTGTGATGAAAAACAATGGCGCGACCTCAGGAATTCAATACGGCTGAAGCTCTGTATAAGGCGATGGGCGTGTTCTGGAGCAAAGGGTATGAGGGCACTTCACTGGCCGATTTGCTGGAGGCGACGGGCCTTAGCAAAAGCAGCTTGTATGCGACATTCGGAGACAAGCGAGACCTGTTTCTGGCCGCGTTTGATTGTTATCGGGCTGAGCGCACAAGAGAGCTGCATCTTGTTCTCGATAATGGAAAGGCTCGGAAGTCGATCGAGACTTTTTTCCGCAAGATCATTGAAGATGCGCGTGCGACCACATTTTCGCATGGTTGCATGAGTACCAATCAGGCGGTCGAGCTTGCTCCGCATGACCCCGATGTACGTCGTCGGGTCGAAACTGATTTCCAGGTCATCGAGGATGCGTTTGCGCGAACAATCCAACGCGGACAGGCCGAGGGCTCGATAAGAAGCCCAGTGAGCCCGCGAAAGCTTGCAAGGCTTCTTGTTGTTGCCTTTCCTGGTTTTCAGGTCATGGTCCGAGCTGGGGCAAATGCCGCGCGCTTGGATGATGCACTCGCTACGCTGCTCTCGAACCTCGACTTGCCGAGCAAATAGAAAATTTCGTAATTTTGGACCGATAGGTCCAAAAAAATGGAGTTTTAAACCGCCGCGTATGCGGCATAACAAAGGAGAGTGAAATGAGTTACGAACGGCTTACGAGTGAAAATGCAGCACTGCTGCTGATCGACCACCAGACGGGTCTGTCGAACGGCGTCCAGGACCAGAGCGTCCCCGAATACATCACCAGCGTCACTGCCCTGGTGAAACTCGCCAAGGCCTTCAGGCTGCCGACCGTCGTCACGACCAGCGCGGCCGACCGCCAGAACGGCCCGCTCCTGCCGGTGATCACGCAAACGCTGCCCGATGCTCCTGTGATTCATCGCCCAGGTGAGATCAATGCCTGGGAGAACAACGACTTCGTCGAGGCGGTGAAGAAGACCGGGCGCAAGAAGCTGATCGTCGCCGGCGTCTCCACCGAGGTCTGCGTCACCTTCGTCGCTCTCTCGGCCATCAAGGAAGGCTTCGATGTCTATGCCGTGATCGATGCATCGGGCACTTGGAACAAGCTTGTTCAGGAAGTCGCGGTCGCTCGCATGGCGCAGGCTGGCGTCAAACCGATCACGTGGGTCGCGGTTGGAGCGGAGTTGCAGGGCGATTGGCGCAGCGCGACCGGCCCCCAGCTTGCCTCCATCATGGGCGAGCACCTGCCGTATTACGGAAACCTGATTAGCAGCTTCAATGCGGCGAAGGGGCAAACCAAAGCGGCCTAGCCGAAGCTCCAGGATCTCGCCGCATTCTGCGCCGGGATCCTCTCATATTCCCTATGCGGAGATGCGATCATGCTGAAGATTATGCGCGCTGATTCAAGCCAAGTATTCCGGCGCGGTCCATTTCAAGTACGGCGAAATCGTCCGGGTCTTGTTCTGGGCTCCAACGTCGACGTGGCATTTGGCCCGCTAAGCGTGATCGATCACGCCAATCTTGGACCGGGTACCGTCGTTCGCATGCATGAGCACAATAATGATGAGATTTTGAGCTACATGTGGCGCGGCACGATGATCCATGAGGATTCCGCTGGCCATCGCATCCCTATATCAGCGCATAAGCTGATGATGATGAATGCTGGCCGGAGTTTCTGGCATGAGGAATCGACGCCGGACGGGCCGGTTGAAATGTTGCAGATCTTCATCCGGCCGCGCGAGGCCGATCTGCCGGGCGATGTGCAGTTCTTCGATCGGCCGGACAACATCATGGACGGCAGGTGGCACCTGGTCGCCGGACCGCAGGCCAGCGACGCTCCACTGAAGATCCGCCAACAGGTGACAGTCTATGACGCCAACCTCCGCGCAGGGGACGAGATCGCGTTGCCGACCGTGCAGGGCCTTTCTCCCTGGGTCTACGTCATGGACGGGATCGTCACCATTGGTACCGAGACACTCGCCAAGGGCGATGCCGTCACCGATCTCCATCAGCCCCTCCCGACTCTCCGGGCAAAAGGACCCACCACCCTTGTCGGCTTTCTGGTCGACCGGACCGCTCCTGCGACACAGGCTGGCACGATCAGCGGAAGATAGGTGGTCAATGACCAAGGCATCCGAGTTTCGGGAGCAGGCGATGAGCGGGCTGGCCAGGCGGTGTCCCGAAACGACAATCGTGCCGAGCTCCTGCGGATGGCACAGCATCTCTCGCCGATCGATTACGAACGGAAGACCGCGATGACCCAGTGACCGCAAGCCCGGGACTGTCCACAAAGCCGGGACAACTCCACAAACCCGGCCAATGAAGGAAAAGGGGCAGATCTGCTGTTAATCGCGGGGATGGCTGCGGATCGCACGATGTGGGCGCAAGTGTGCGCATCGCTGTCCGAACACTTTCGCACCATCGCCTTCGACAACCGCGACGCCGGAGAGAGCACTATTTGCAGCGATAGTTATGTCATGCTGGCGCGAACTAGCTGCTCTTGATAGGCGGTCCGGCAAGACTGATCGGGGACTCTCGCAGTGCGATGGCCAGTGGAATCGCAAAAGCGGGTTCTGTTACCCGGACATCCTCGATCGGGTCCACGATCCCGACACTCCTCGGCGGCGCACTCGTGACGATTTGGGCAATCTCAGCCTTGGCCATCCGCTGATCGTCACGCAGTTGGCGAGCTAGGCGTCGTTCGGATTCCCTGAGGATGACGCCGCAATTTGGCCAGCCGGGCTGAGTGCACGATGCAGGATGTCGCCGGCCGCTACCAAATTCCGCAGTTCTTCAAACAGCTTTTGATTTCAATGCGTTCGCCCAAGGAGGCGGGCTGCAATGTGACATTTTCCGGAATGTCACAGGTCCCGCGCGCCATACGTTTCGCGCTCGTAATGCGCCAATCTGTCCCGTGTTCGCGGCTAGCGGAAGCCGGACGATGCGATACCCTCTTTGAAAACTCAGGGAGGGAAGCATGATAACGAAATTTACCCGCCGCCACTTTATCGCAGCCGGTACGTCAGCTGTCGCGATGCCTGTCCTCTTGCGCGGGGCCTCTGCGCAAGCCGCGTGGCCGTCTCGGCAAATCCGCATGATCTGCAGCTATCCGGCGGGAGGGCAGACCGACCTGCTCGCGCGCGCCTTCGGCGAATTCATCTCCAAGCAGGTGGGACAGACTGTCGTCATCGAAAACAAGGCAGGGGCCTCCGGCTCCATAGGCGCGGCGGAAGTCGCGCGCGCGGAGCCCGATGGCCACACCATCCTCTGCTCGATCTCGACCACCTATGTGATGAACAGGGTGATGATGAAGACCCCCGGATACGACATGGACAAGGACCTGACGCTTGTCAGTATCATTCCGGGCGCCGGCTTGCCGCTGGTCGCAAGCCTGAAGTCCGGGGTCACAACGCTGGATGAATTCGTCGCTTTCGCGCGCAAGAACGGCAAGGTGAACTTCGGCACCTACAGCGCAGGTTCTGCCCCGCACATGACGATCAATGAACTCAACAAGCAATATGGTCTCAACATCGAGCCGATCCACTATCGCGGCGAAGCGCCGATGTGGACGGGGCTGCTGGAAGGCACGCTCGATGTCGCGATGGGCAGCTACACGGCAGCGCAACCCGTGCTGCAAAGCAATCGTGGCGTTGCGTTCGCGGTGCATTCGAAGAAGGTCGGCGCGATTCCGAACGTCAAGACCCTGCCTGAGCAAGGCGCGACATCTAAGTTCTTTACAGTGAGCGGCTTCACCGGCTGGGCGTTGCCGAAGGCGACGCCGCAGCCGATCGTCGATCGGCTGGCGCAACTCTGCGTGGCGGCCAATAGCGATCCGAAGGCGAAGGAAGTTCTCGGTACCTTCGTGCTGGAACCGGCGCTCGGGTTTAAGGAAACCAATGCGTTGTATCAGCGCGAATTGCCGGTCTGGATGGAGAGCGCGCAGTCGCTAGGCCTGCAGCCCGTCTAGATTGAGCTCGGAAACGATGGCAGCCGACAGGTCAGCGCCCGCAACTTGTCGGCACCGCGCGGGTTTCGTGCGGCTCATCGCATGGGCCGGACCCGACAATCTAGAATTTGCTCAGCGATCGTTGGATCAGAGACAACGAAAGATGCGCTCGCGTCTGTTTCGGCGGAAATCAAGTGGACCCTCTCTCTGACCAGGGGTTTCGAAGAACGGACAACCAAAACAGGCAAATGGAGGAGATGCACAATGACGCGCAAGCAAGGCTCTCTGAATCCGTTGTGCGGTTCAATCACGCGGTCGCGGGCGCCCGGCGCGACGCGACGCCGACTGATGTCGCTTGCCTGCGCCGCGATATTCCTGCCGCTGATCGATCGGCACGCACGAGCGGCGAGTTGGCGCCCGACGAAAAGCGTTCGCCTTGTCGTTCCTTTCGCCGCAGGCGGCGCCAACGACATCATCGCGCGCGTACTTGCCGAGCGCCTGAGCGCGATGTGGGGTCAGCAGGTCTATATCGAGAACAAGCCTGGCGCAGGCGCCAATATCGGGACGACTGAAATCGCGCGGGCCGATCCGGACGGACATCATCTCCTGATCACATCGAGTGCGATTGCGGTAAACCGCTTTCTTTTCGACAAGTTGCCCTTTGACCCGATCGCAGATTTCGCGCCGGTATCGCTGGTGGCGGTCATTCCCAATGTGATGGTGGTCCCGACCGCCTCGCCGGCGCGAAGCGTGACCGACTTTATCGCAATGGCAAAGGCGAAGCCGGGGACATTGAATTTTGGCTCCGCCGGCATCGGCTCATCGCTGCATCTGATCGGCGAGTTGTTCAAACGCTCCGCTGGCATTGATATGAAGCATGTGCCTTATCGCGGCGCGGCGCCCGCGATGAACGATCTGGTGGGAGGGCGTCTCGACGTCATGTTCGATACGGCGACCGTATCCATGAGCCAGATTCGCGGGGGCACGATCCGCGCGATCGGCGTTTCGACGCGCGAACGCATTCCGGCCCTGGCCGAGGTACCGCCGATCGGTGATACCGTGCCCGGTTTCGATGTCGGCTCCTGGTTTGCGCTGTTCTACCCGGCGAAGACGCCGCGCGATGTCGTCGAAAGAGTATCGGAGGACGTGCGGGCGGCCTTGCAGCACGACGCGGTGAAGGCCCGGCTGGAGGATCTTGGCGCTCGCGTCGCGGGGTCGACCCCGGATGCCCTCGCGGCCCATGTGCGCGCCGAGATGGACCGGTGGGGCGTGGTCATCCGCGAAGCCGGCATCAAGTCGCAGGACAATTGATCGGGCCAACGGGTTCGCGTGCCTTTGGTGATGGACAATCGACTCCAGAGTCGGGTAGCCATACGTTCTGCCAAAGGAGGCCGTCGTGGCTCGCTGGAATAACGCCGTTGCCAGCGCAACGGAGCTCAAAAATCTTCGGAAGGATGCGCTTTACCGCGAGGCGGCGAAGGCCTTTCGCCGCAATGGCTACCATGGCACCTCGCTGGATGAGATCGCCGAAGGTCTGGGGATCAGCAAGCCGACCCTCTATCACTACGTCAAGACCAAGCGGGATCTGCTGTACCAGTGCCACATGGCCGCGGCCGAGCAGGCGCTGTCGACGGTGTGCCGGGACGAGGGGATCACCGGCATCGAGAGGTTGCGGCGGACGACGTCGGCCTATGTCCGATCAATGATCGGCGAGCAGAGCTATAGCGTTATTATCCTTGAAGAAAAATCGCTTTCTCCGGTCCAGCTTTCGACCGTCGTGCACGAGCGCGATCGGTTCGAGGGCGCTCTGATCTCGATGGTGCTGGAGGGTCAGCAGGACGGCACGGTCCTTCCGGGAGAACCGCGGTTCGTGGTCTTCAACGTTCTTGGCGCCGTCAACTGGGTCACCAAATGGTACCGGCCCGGTGGCTCCTGGAGCGAGGCGGATGTCGGCGAAGGGGTCGCGGGCTTTGTCTGCCGGGGCCTTGCGTCGCCTGGCGTCACGATTGATGGTAGTCAGTTACTGCCACGGTTGCCGTTGACGGCAACAATGTCGGTGCGGAAAACCCTGTCCACCTGACCATCCTGTTGACTTTCGACTCTGCAGTCGATTAGTCGTACCTGTAGTTGAGGCGGCCGATGAAGAGCGCGCCGGGTATGGCAGGACGTTGTGGCGGACCAGGTACGAGACGGAACGAGCCCGGCAGGGGCAAACAGCTCTCCTCCATTGTTGCGGGCAGTGGGACTCTCGAAGCGCTTCGGCGGCGTTCAGGCGTTGCGTGATGTGTCGTTCACGGTGGATCGCGGACAGATCGTCGGACTGATCGGGCCAAACGGCTCCGGCAAATCGACATGCGTCAATCTTCTCTCCAGCAATCTGCCCGTTAGCGCCGGTGAAGTCTGGCTCGACGGTGAATTGCTGACCGGCAAGCCGATTGATGCTGCCGTCGTTAAAGGCTTGTCGCGCACCTTCCAGAGCACGCAGATTTTCCCGGAAGACACGGCGCTCGAAAACGTGATGCTCGGGTGTCACACGCTGTTCAAGCAGGGCCCTGCGAAATCCGTTTTGCGCACCGCTTCGGCCAAGCGTGAAAATCTCGAACTGGTCACCCATGCAGAGCACTCGCTCGCACTGGTCGGCCTTGCCGCGCGCCGGGACCAGATCGCCTCGACGCTGTCCGCCGCCGAACAGCGCCTGCTGATGATCAGCGTGGCGCTGGCGTCAAAGCCCAAGGTCATTCTGCTCGATGAGCCGGCGGCCGGCATGGTCGCCAGCGAACGCCGCGCCTTGGCGGGCATCATCCGCGCCATGCCGTCGCACGGCATCAGTGTGCTGGTGATCGAACATCACATGGGGCTGATCATGGAGGTCTGCGACCGCATCGTCGTGCTGAACTTCGGCCAGAAGATCGCCGAGGGTACCCCGGCTGAAATCCGTAACAATCAGGCGGTCATCGACGCCTATCTTGGGCATCGCGATCATGCTTGAAGTCTCGGACTTGCGTATCGGTTACGGCCAGGTCGAAGTCGTACATGGTGTTTCGTTCAATGTGCGCCAGGGCGAATGCGTCGCGCTGATCGGCCCGAACGGCGCCGGAAAATCCACCATCCTCAAGACTGTCTGCGGGCTGATGTCGCCGCTCGGCGGTTCGATCATGTTCGATGGCCGTTCCACGGCTGGCCTGCCCGGTCACACGATTGCGGGGCTTGGCATTTCGATGTGCCCGGAAGGCCGCCAGGTGTTTCCGGAAATGACCGTGATGGAAAATCTGCAGCTCGGCGCCTACACGCGCCGGCGCCACGCGATCAAAGATGACCTTGATGAAATGATGACGCTGTTTCCGCGTCTGCGCGAGCGCGCCGGGCAATATGCCGGAACGCTGTCGGGCGGCGAGCAGGAAATGGTGGCGATCGCACGTGCGCTGATGGCGCGCCCGAAACTCTGCATTTTCGATGAGCCCTCGCTGGGCATTGCGCCGCGCGTGGTCGATGAAATCGAACAGACCCTGCTGGCCATCAAGGCACGCGGCGTCACCATTCTGCTGGTCGAACAGTCGGTTTCGATGGCGCTTCGCGTCGCCGACCGCGGCTACGTGATCGAGGCCGGGCTGATCGTGCTTAAGGGGTCGTCGACCGAACTCGCTGGCAACAAGAACGTCCAGAACGCCTATCTCGGTTTTTGAAGCAAGAAACTCACAGGAGGAGATACTGATGAAGAAATTGTTGGGAGCGGTGCTGTCCGCAGCGCTGATCGGAGCGCCCGGCGCATTCGCCGCCGAAAAGACGCTGACGATCGGTTACAGCGATGCGCTGACCGGCGGCGGCGCCGTCTATGGCGTGCCGCAGAAGAAGGCGATCGATCTTGCGATCGAGGAGATCAACGGCGCCGGCGGCATCAAGGTCGGCGCGGACAACTACAAGATCAAGACCATCGAGTATGACGACAAGGCGGACTCGACCGAAGCCACCAACGTCGCGCGCAAGCTGATCGATCGCGACGACGTCAAGTTCATCCTCGGCTATTGCTGCTCCGCCTCGGGCGGCGCGATGGCCTCGTTCATCGGCCGCGAAGACGTCGTCGTGCTGGTCGGCACCGCGGGGGCGCGCTCGATCACGTCGATCGGCAACAAGAACGTGTTCCGTACCCGTCCGCCCGGTGATTACACCGGCGCGGCCGCGGGCAGGTTCATCGCCCAGCAGGGCGTAAAAACGCTCGGCGTTCTCGCCGTGCGCGACGTGGCGCTGTTCACCCAGTACCGGGATGCGCTGGTCAAGGCATTCGAGGAAGCAGGCGGCAAGGTCGTTGCGATCGAGACCTTCGGCGGTCAGGACCGTGACATGACCGCCCAGCTGACCAAGCTGCGCGGCCTCAATCCGGATGCGCTGTTCATTTCGGGCTACGTCGAGCAGGCTGCCTTCAGTCATCGTCAAGCTTCTGAACTCGGCATCAAGGTTCAGCGTTACGGTTTCTCCGGCGGCAGCGCCGAGCAGTTCACCAAGGTTGCCACCGCCGAGCAGATGAACGGCGCGTGGGACCTTCTGGCCATCGAGTTCAATGCCGACGTCCTCGGCCCGAAGGCGGTCGCCTTCGCCGAACGCTACAAGAAGAAGTACAACGAGAACCCGACGCCGAACCTGGCCTATGCCTATGATCAGGTCTATGTGCTGCGCGACGCGCTGCAGGCCGCGCAGACCACGACCGACCTGAAGAAGATTCAGGACACGATCCGCGCGCTGCCGGTCCCGAAGGAGGCGTTGTTGAAGTACCTGCCGATCAACGGCCGGATGTTCGACGACAAGGGGCAGGCCTACATCGCCAACGGCGCGTTCCAGTGGAAGAACGGCAACTGGGCGTTCGTCAAGGAGCTCCCGTCGGATGCCGCGGCCTACTCGAACTTCCTGAAGACGGTCAAGGATTGATCGCAGACCTAATTCAGCCCGCGGAATTTTCCGCGGGCTGATCATCGGACCAGCTCATGCTCATCGATTTCATCCAGCAGATCTTCAACGGCCTCGTCGTCGGCAGCATTTACACGCTGATCGCGCTCGGCCTGACGACGATTTTCGGTATTCTCGGCATCGCGCACTTCGCGCATGGCAGCGTCGCCATGTTCGGCGGATACCTGACCTACTTCCTGATCTCCGCGCTCGGGATCGGCCTGTTGCCGTCCTTCATTCTGGCGATGGCTGCCGGCGCGCTGCTCGGCATTATTCTTGAGCGCGTTGCATATTATCCGGTGCGCAATGCGCCGCCGATCAACTCCTTCATTATCGCGCTCGGTCTGACCCTGATTATCGAAAAGCTGAATCTGCTCGCGTTCGGTATCGATCAGGTCATCATCCCGACGCCGTTCGTCAATGTCATCAATGTCGGCGGCGTGACCATGCCGGAGCTGCGCATCTATGTGCTGGCGATCGCGGCGATCCTGGTCATCGGCATGACGCTTCTGATCCAGCGCACGTGGATCGGCATGGCGGTTCGCGCCGTCGCGCAGAACCGCGCAGCGGCCGTCCTGATGGGCATCAACGTCAATTCCGTATCGATGTTCGTGTTTGCGCTGAGCTCGGCGCTCGGCGTCGCGGCCGGCACGCTGGTCGGCGCGCTGTTCGCGGTTGCGCCGGGCGTCAGCAGCGGCCTCGTCATCAAGGGTTTCGCGGTGCTGATCCTCGGCGGCCTCGGCTCCATCCCCGGCGCGATTGTCGGCGGCATGGTGCTCGGCGTGTCCGAAGCGTTCGCGGCGGCGTTCATCTCGTCGGCGTATAAAGATGTGATCTCGTTCCTGCTGATGATCCTCGTTCTGCTGGTGCGACCTGAAGGCCTGATGCGCAGGAGCAGCCGCTGATGTGGACGCGATTTGCCATTGTTGCGGTCATTGCTGCCGCAATCGTCTTTCCGCTCTTCGTGACGGTGAACTACTTCATCCACCTCGCGATCCTGGCGATGATTTTCATGATCGTCGCGCAGGGCACCAACGTTATTCAGGGCTATACCGGCTACGTCTCGATCGCGCAGGGCGCGTTCATGGGCATCGGCGCCTATGCCTCGGCGTTGCTGAGCATGCGTGCCGGATTTCCGGTGTGGCTCTCGATGCTTGTGGCGCCGGCCATCACGGCGGTCGCCGCGGCGATCGCGGGCTATCCGTCGCTTCGGGTCAAGGGCCACTACTTCGCGATCGTGACGCTCGCCATGAACATGGTGGTGTTCACGGTGCTGGTGAACTGGATTTCGCTGACCAAGGGCGAGCCCGGCCTGCCGAGCATTCCGGCGCCCGAGGCGATCAATCTCGGCTTCATGGAAATCGCGTTCGAGAAGCGCCGCGCCTATTACTATCTTGCGCTGGCCGCGCTGGTTCTCGTGATGTGGATCGTGGCGGCTGTGGTGCGGTCGCGGGTCGGCCGGGTGCTGCTGGCGATCCGCCAGAACGAGACCTTTGCCGAGGCGGCGGGCATCGCCTGCTGGAAGTACAAGCTGTTCGCGTTCATTTTCAGCGCGTCGCTGGCCGGTTTCGGCGGCGCGGTCTACGCCCACTACATGGGCTTCATCAATCCGACGCCGTTCTCCGCGGACGCTTCGCTCAATGCCATTCTTGCGGTCATTCTGGGTGGCAGCGGCACGCTGACCGGCCCGCTGATCGGCGGCGCATTGACGGTGATCCTCCCTGAAGCGCTGCGCGTGGCTGAAATCTATCGCCTGATCGCCTATGGCCTGTTGCTGATCCTGGTGGTGATCTTCCTGCCGCGCGGTCTGGTGCCGGCGGTGGTTGATGGTGTCAGGTCGATCACGGGCAAGGGGAAGAAGACTCCGTGAGCGTGCATATCGGCAGCTTCGTTCGGCACCACGCCATCTCGCAGCCCGATGCGCCGGCGTTGCGGGTGGGCGAGCAGGCGCTGAGCTATCGCACGCTCGACCGCCGTGCGGCCGGCTGCGCCGTGCGGCTGCGCGATTTCGGTGTTGCCGCCAATGACCGCGTGATGTTCGTGCTGCCGAACTGCGTCGAATGGGTCGTGCTCTATCAAGGCACGCTTCAGGCTGGTGCGATTCCGGTGCCGGTCAATCCGCTGCTGGCGGCGGCCGAGCTGGCCGCGATCATCGCCGATTGCGAGCCGCGCGTGGTGTTCGCGCGCGCGGCGATGGCGGCGCAGTTGCGCCAGAGCATCGGCGGCATCAGTTCCGTGGTTGATATCGACGCGCAGCCGTGCACGTCTGGCGAAGCCGACCCGCAGCCGTTACCGCGCGCGGGCTCCGACGATGTCGCGCTCATTCTCTATTCATCCGGATCGACCGGGCTTCCGAAGGGTATCGAGCTTTCGCACGCCAACATCTTCTGGAATGCGCAGGCCTTCGCCTTCGATCTGCTGCGGCTGACGCCGCAGGATCGCGGACTGACAGGTCTGCCGCTGAGCCATGTGTTCGGTCACAGCTGTCTCTACACGGCGTTTCTGTTCGCCGGCGCATCAATCACGCTGGTTGAGCGTTTCGATGCCGCTGCGGTCCTTGCGATGATTCATTCGCAGCGGATTACCGTCTTCATGGGCGTCCCAACCATGTACTGGACGCTGCTGCGCGAGGAGGTTCCTGCCGGCTTCGATCTGTCGTCGTGGCGGGCCTGCGTCGCGGGCGGCCAGGCGCTGCCGGAAGATGTGCATCGCAAGTTCGAAGCCAAGTTCGGCGTCGCGATCTCCGAAGGCTACGGCATGACGGAAGCAAGCCCTTCCGTCACCGGCTGCCGTCTGTGGGGCGCGCCGCGCAAGTCCGGTTCGGCCGGACAACCTTATCTTGGCGTGCAACTGCGGATTGTCGACGACGAGGGTCGGGATGTTCCGCGGGATGAGCGCGGCGAAATTCTCGTCGCAGGCCCGGGCGTTGCGCGTGGCTACTTCCGTCAGCCGGAGCTGACCGCGCAGACCTTTCGTGAAGGCTGGCTGCATTCTGGTGACATCGGTTACGTCGACACGGACGGTTTCCTGTTCGTCGTCGATCGCAAGAAGGAGATGATCATCTCCGGCGGCTACAACATCTATCCACGCGAGATCGAGGAAGTCGCGCACGCGGTCGAGGGTGTTTACGAAGTCGCCGCGATCGGTGTTCCCGATGACCGGCTCGGCGAGCGCATTGTCGCCTACGTCGTGCTGGATGCCGGGGCTTCGGTGCCGGAGGCGACGCTGCTTCAGCGCTGCAGCGATCAGCTCGCGCGTTACAAGGTGCCGCGCGAAGTCCGCTTCATGGAAGCGCTGCCGCGTAATGCCACCGGAAAGATCGATCGCCGCAGGCTTCGCGACCTCGGCCGCGATCCGCAATAAGGACGGGTTTATGGATACGCAGGAATTCACCTCGCTGCTCGAGGAAATGACGCTGGCCGCGGAGGCCGCCGATGGCGAGCGCTTCGCGCGTTGTTTCACCGAGGATGCGATCTATTACGATTACATCTACGGCGCGCATCATGGACGCAAGGATATCGCGCACATGCTGCAGGACCTGTTCCGCCGCGATGCCGGCGACGACTACCGCTGGGAGATGATCGATCCAGTGTTCGACGGCCGCATGGGTTATGCGTGGTCGTTGTCGAGCTTCACGTCGCTGGTGCCGCAGTTCAAGGGCAACTTCGTCGTGATCGACGGTATGAGCCGCTTCATTATCCGCGACGGCCTGATCGCCGAGTATCGCGAATCCGTCAATGGCGGCGTGGCGATGCAGCAACTCGGCGTGGAGCCGGCGCGCATGGCGAAGATCTTCGCCCGCTGGGCCGGCTGGCTGAAAGAGCGCGCCGAGACCGTCACTTATCTTTCGAAGCAACCGAACTGGCGGAAGCGTCCACCGCAATCCTGAGCGAGGCCTTGTAGCATGACCTATCAGCACATCCTGTATGACGTTGAATCGCGTATCGCGACCATCACGCTGAACCGGCCGGATCGCATGAATGCGTGGACGCCGACCATGGAGCGCGAGGTGCGCCTCGCCATGGAGGCGGCAGCCAGCGATGACGGCGTGCGCGCCATCGTTCTGACCGGGGCTGGCCGCGCATTCTGCGCCGGCGCCGACATGGATGAACTGAAGACGCTCGATCCCAACGACATCAAGAGCGACCAGTGGATGAAGCCGTTCGACATGAACCGGCGCCCTGACTGGCAGACGCGCTATTCGTTCTATCCGGCGATCTCCAAGCCTGTCATCGGAATGCTGAATGGACCCGCTGCTGGTATCGGTCTTGTTCACGCGCTGTATTGCGATCTTCGCTTCGCGGCCGACAACACCGTGTTTACGACGTCGTTCTCCCGCCGTGGCCTGATCGCCGAGCACGGCATGAGCTGGATGTTGCCGCGCATCGTCGGCCATTCAAATGCGCTTGATCTGCTGATGTCCGCGCGGCGGGTCTTGAGCGCGGAAGCGCTGCAGATCGGTCTCGTGAACAGGCTCTATCCGGCGGCGGAGCTCCGCGCCAAGACGATGGAATACGTCAAGGACATGGTCGACTTCGCGTCGCCACGCGCGGTGGGCGTTATCAAGCGCCAGCTGTACGAAGTGCCGTTCCAGAGCCTTGCCGAGGCGACGATCTACGCCAACCGCGAGATGGAGCTTGCGGCCCGCAGCGACGATTTCCGCGAGGGCGTCGCGAGTTTCCTCGAAAAGCGCCCGCCGAATTTCTCGGGGACCTGAGGCACGATGGCACGTCTGTTCACGGTCGAGGAAGATGCGTTCCGGCTCACTGTCCGGAAATTTCTCGACGACAAGCTGCCGGCAGATCTGCGCCAGCGGATGCTGAGCGGCGAACGCCCGACCCGCGATGACAAGGTGACATGGAGCCGGTTGCTTCATGCGCGCGGCTGGGGCGGCTACACGTGGCCCGCCGAACATGGCGGCCCCGGGTTCTCGCCGATCCAGCGCTATATTTTTGAGGATGAGGCCTGGCAGGCCGGTGCACCGGAGGTCGTTCCGTTCGGCCTCAAAATGGTCGCGCCCGTGATCATGAAGTTCGGCAGCGACGCGCAGAAGCAACGTTTCCTCCCGCGGATCGCCTCGCTTGAGGACTATTGGTGCCAGGGTTATTCGGAGCCGGGCTCGGGCTCGGACCTTGCATCGCTGAAGACCCGGGCCGTTCGTGACGGTGACGACTATCTCGTCACGGGACAGAAAATCTGGACCACCGAAGCGCACGACGCCGACTGGATCTTCTGTCTGGTGCGGACCGCATCCGACGGGCGCAAACAGGATGGCATCTCGTTCCTGCTGATCGACATGAAGACGCCCGGCATCACCGTGCGTCCGATTATCACGTTCGACGGCGCACACGAGGTCAACGAGGTCTGGTTCGACAACGTTCGCGTTCCGGTCGCCAACCGGATCGGCGAGGAAGGGCAGGGCTGGACCTGCGCGAAGTATCTGCTCGAGAAGGAGCGGTTGAACTTCGGCGGTATGGGTTTCTGCAAGCGTGAGGTCGCGCGGCTGAAGCGGCTGGCACAGGCGAACGGGCGATCCCGGCTCGACAATCCGCTGTTTGCAGCGCGCGTCGCCGCGCTGGAGATGCGGATCGCGGCTGCGGATCTGACCAACTTGCGCTTCCTTCGTGCTGAAGAGCGCGGCGATGCGGTCGGGTTGCCCGCGCCCTACCTGAAAATCCTGAGCTCTCACCTGCAGCAGGATGTGCTTGAGTTGCAGGTGCGCTTGCTCGGACGAAGCGCGTTGCCGGTGCGGGGTGCCGATCTCAGCAACACGCCGCTGGCGCTCGATTCTGAACTCGCCAACGTCGCGCCGACCTACTGCAACTATCGCAAGACCACGATCTACGCAGGCTCAAACGAGATTCAGCGCAACATCGCGGCGAAGAGCCTGCTGGGGTGACATGATGTCCGACACCGCCAATGTCATTTTCGTTCCCAAGCAAGAGCACGGGCTCCTTGTTGACGCCCTCGATCATTTGCTGAGCGATCAGGCGCTGATCAAGGACGGCTGGCGGCCGTTGTGGCAGCAACTTGCAGAAGCGGGAATTCTCTCGGCGGCATTGCCTGAGAGCGATGGTGGTTTGCAGGACTCGCGGGCACTCGCACTGCTGGCCGAGCGGCTCGGCCGCAGTGGCGCGGTGTCGCCGTTCATTTCATCGGCTGCTGCGGCGACAGCGCTGCTCAGTCGCGTTCCGGCGGCTGATCGATTTGCGCAGCTTCGCGAACGCCTGGGTTCTGGCTCCGTCACCGTTGCAATGGACATTCCGGGAATAGCGCAAAGCGAGCGCGGCGCCGTCACGTTGACCGGCGGCAAGCTGAACGGTGTTGCCCGCCTTGTACCGTTCGGAGCCGAAGCAGATTTCATTATTCTGGTCGCGACGGGGAACGACGGCGAACCCGTGCTCGTTCTGGTGCAGAAGTCCAACATAGCGATCGAACAGTCCGTGATCGGAATCGATGGCGCGCCCTATGCGACGCTCCGCATCGACGGGGTTGCACTTCAGCCGGACTCGGAGCTTGCGCGCGGCGCGGAAGCCGAGCGGCTGATCGAATGGGGCAGGGATGTGCTTGTCACCATGCACTGCGCCGAGGCGCTGGGCGCGATGTCGATGCTGGTCGATCTGACCCGGGACTATCTCAAGGTCCGGCATCAGTTCGGCGAGCCACTTTCGGCGTTTCAGGTGTTGCGCCACCGGCTGGTCGACATGGACATGGCGCTGACCGAAGCGCGCTCGGTGGTCGAATGTGCCGCCGGTCTGATCGAGGAAGACGATGTTTCCTCCCGCAGGCAGGCCGTGATGGCGACGCACTTCACCGTGGCGCGTGCTGCCCTCAAGGTGTCGCAGGACAGCGTGCAACTCCACGGCGGCATCGGCATGGCCGAGGAGACCCCGGTTGGAGGCTATTTCCGCCGGTTGCTGACACTGCCGCTGCTGTTCGGCGACGAGGATGCCTGCGCGGAAAGCTATTCCAGCTAGCTGCTGCCTTCGCCAGTCTTTCCGGCGCGCTCGTAGGCTTCCACAAGATGGCGCCGCATCAGTTCGGCGGCGGCATCGCCGTCACCTCGGATCATCTCTTCGAGAATGCGGTCGTGTTCTTTCCAGACGCTGATCGACATGCCCGGATGGCGCAGCACTTCGCCCATCGCGCGGCGCAGGTGCCGCCAATGCAGCCGCATTGTCTCGGCGATCAGCGGATTGCCGGAGAGATCGTAGATGAATGAGTGGAAGTCCATGTCGGCCTGAAGACTGGCGCGGCTGTCGCCGGCCGCGACCAGCTTGCGACCGTGTTCGATCAAGGCGCGTCCGCGTGCGATCGACTCTTTCGTGAGGCGGGGCGTTGCCAACTTGACCGCAAGCGGTTCGACCGCCGAGCGGATCTGGTAAATCGCCTCGAAGAAATCCGGATCGACCGCAGTGACGGTCAGTCCCTGACGTCCCTGCGCGAGAAATCCCTGCACCTTCAACACCGCCAGCGCGTGGGTCACCGGCTGCCGCGATACATTCAGGCGCGCGGCGATGCTCTCCTGGGTGAGGCGTTCGCCCGGCTTGAACGTGCCGTCGCACAGGGCATCGAGGATCACCTCATAGACCTGATCGACCAAACTTTTCGGCGGGGCCAGAGACTCCAGCACTTCTCCTCCAGAGAATCGTCGCTGCGAACAGCATGGTTGCCGCTTGACAGGGTGGGGTGCAAGCCGCATCCTGAGTTTAGAATACTGAATTCAGAATGCAATATTGGCGTACCGTAAAACACGCCATTGACGGCCGAGAACGCAAAAAGCGTCCCTGAAAACAATGACAAGCCGGGAAGCGACCCAAGGAGAGCAATCATGAAATTGACCCCCGAGCAGCTCGAGCAATTCCGCACCGAAGGCTGGCTGTTCCTGCCGGAGCTTTTCAACGCCGAGGAAGTCGATGTCCTTCGCCGCGAGGCCATGTCGATTTACGACGAGCAGCGCCCCGAGGTCTGGCGCGAGAAGAGCGGTGCGCCGCGTACTGCCTTTGCCGCGCACCTTTATAATGAGGCGTTTCGCCTGCTCGGCGCGCATCCGCGCATGATCGAGCCGGTTGAGCAGATCTTTGGCGAGAAGGTCTACATGCATCAGTACAAGATCAACGCCAAATCGGCTTTCACCGGCGATGTCTGGCAATGGCATCAGGATTACGGCACCTGGAAGCGCGACGATGGCATGCCGTTGCCGCTCGCGATGAACATCGCGGTGTTTCTCGATGAAGTGATGCCGATCAACGGTCCGCTGATGCTGGTGCCGAAAAGCCAGAACGCGGGCGATCTCAAGGCGTCGCACGATCTTGCGACCACGTCCTATCCGCTCTGGACGCTTGACGAGGACACCGTGACGCGTCTCGTCAAGGAGGGCGGCATCGTCGCGCCGACCGGCAAGCCGGGCGGCATGCTGATGTTCCACGGTAATCTCGTGCATGGCTCATCCGGCAACATCACACCGTATCCGCGCAAGATCGTGTACCTGACCCTGAACGCGGTCTCGAACTACATCCGCACGCCGACGCGGCCCGAATTCATCGCCCATCGCGACTTCACCCCGATCCAGACCGTGGATGACGATGCGCTGGTCCGCTACGCACGCAGCCATCGTCAGGCCGCGGAATAAGGCAGGCGTTCTCAATTCGACACAGCGATGAAGCAATCCGGAACGGTTCTGGATTGCTTCACGTCGCGCGTCATGACGATATAGACTGACCGTCCCTCCTTAAGAGTTCTCGCAAATGAACCTGCATCACCTCCTCGAAAGGCGCCGCGCGGCGGGAAAGCCCGTGCGTGTGGCGCTGATCGGCGCCGGCAAATTCGGCTCCATGTTTCTCTCTCAGGTGCCGCATACGCCGGGCCTTGAAGTGCCGGTGATTGTCGATCTCGATCCGGAACGTGCGCGCGATGCCTGCCGGACGGTAGGCTGGGACGCTGCGCGGATCGCCGCTACCACCTTCACCAAGGATGGCGCTGCCGCGACCGGCGGCGACGTCGAGGTGATCGTCGAGGCCACCGGCAATCCCTCCGTTGGCATTCGTCACGCGCGCGCCGCGATTGCCGCGGGCAAGCATATCGTCATGGTCAATGTCGAAGCTGATGTGCTGGCCGGTCCGTTATTGGCCGAAGAGGCGCGCAAGGCAGGTGTGGTCTATTCGCTCGCTTATGGTGATCAACCCGCACTGACCGCCGAAATGGTGGACTGGGCGCGCGCCACCGGCTTCAAGGTCGTCGCCGCAGGGAAGGGCACCAAGTATCTGCCGATCTATCACGACGTGACGCCTGCCGGGGTTTGGGGGCACTATGGGTTGACCGCCGCCGAGGCGCAGTCCGCCGGGATGAATCCGCAGATGTTCAATTCGTTTCTGGATGGCACCAAGTCCGCCATCGAGATGGCTGCTATCGCCAACGCCACCGGTCTCGATGTGCCGTCAACCGGCCTTTTGTTTCCGCCCTGCGGCGTCGACGATCTGCCGCATGTGATGCGCCCGCAGGACAAGGGCGGCTGGCTGGAGAAATCCGGTGTGGTTGAAGTCGTCTCGTCGCTCGAGCGCGACGGCCGCCCGGTGTTCCGGGATCTGCGCTGGGGCGTCTATGTCGTACTCGAAGCACCGAACGATTACGCGGCGGATTGCTTCCGTCAGTACGGGCTGAAGACGGATTCGTCGGGCCGCTATGCGGCGATGTACAAGCCGTATCACCTGATCGGGCTTGAGCTGAACATTTCGGTGCTCTCTGCCGCGCTACGCAATGAGCCGACCGGACAGCCGCAGGATTTCCGCGGCGATGTCGCGGCCGTTGCCAAGAAGAATCTGCGCGCAGGCGAAATGCTGGACGGCGAGGGCGGTTACACGGTGTGGGGCAAGCTGATGCCGGCGGTAGAAAGCCTCAAGACCGGCGCGCTGCCGATCGGCCTGGCGCATCGCGTCAAGCTGACAAATGATGTCGCGCATGGCGCGGTGGTCCGGTGGGCGGATGTGGAGATCGATGCCAAGGACGATGCGGTCGCTTTCCGCCGTGCGATGGAAGCGAAATTCTCGCGCTAGCTGTTCAGCGCGTTACGTGGGCCGAGACCGCCAGCCACTGGCCGTCGATCTTGGCCCAGACGTCGGTGTAACGCCCGGCGCCCGTGCTGCCGTCCGGCATCTGGTAACTGGTGCGTGCGTGGATGATGGCGACGTCGCCGATGATCCGGATCAATACGTCTTCGGCCTTGAGATTCCTGATCGTCACGGGATTGGCGGTCTGCTTCAGAAACCCGGCGCGATCGACCAGCGAGCGATCGGGATTCGAGCAGTAGAAGTCGGGTGCGAGAATTTCATCGAAGCGGCGGACGTCGCCGTTCTGTACGGAATCAATGTAGTCGCGGTTGAGACCGGTGAGAGTGTCGTGATCCGATGTCATGGCAGGATCCCCTTCTGTGCTTTCGTCGTCGGCCAGATCAACGTGAGAACGTAGCGTCGTCCGATCAGCAGGCTGCGCAGTGCAAACCATCCGATGATCAGATTGGAGATGATGAAAATCGGCAGTGCCAGCTTCGAGATGATGCCGGTGTCGCCGCGCTCGACGAAACGGAACGCGGCGAGCGGCAATGCCGATACGCCGAAGCTGTAGGCCCAGGCCGCGAGCGAGAACGGCTGTTCGCGCAGCCACGGAATCAGCCGCAACATTACAAGGGCCTGAAACAGCGCGTAGCCGAACAGCATGTAGGCGAGATGATCGGGCGGACCGTTCGTCACGGAGAGATACGCCACGGCGCCGACTGCGGGCGGAGCGAGATGAATTCCCATCGTGGCGCGCAAAGCAACCGGCATACCATGCGCAATCAGCCGGTTGAGAATGACCGATTCCATCACGATGATGGAGAAGAAGCCGACCCCGAAGAACAGCAGTCCCGCATCGGGATAGCCGAACAGGCCGCAGGCGATGGCGCTGACGAAGCTGCCGCCGACGGTGGGCATGTAAAGCACTGGCGTCGTCGTCTCTGTGGTACGCCCGCCGACCCACAGCCCGCCGACACCCCAGACCGTGAAAGCGAGTTGCCCCGCTACGCCGCAGACGAAAAGTGCAAAAGCTATTCGCGGCAGATAGGGCGCGATCGACCATGCGACGATCATGGTCGTCATGGGAATGATCACGACGAAGAACGACTGGACGGGATGCCGGACTTCGGCCGCGGCTGCATCTGGAGCCTGAAGCCATTTCAGGATGTAAAGGATCAGCCATAACAGCCAGATCGATGCCGCGCTGAGCGCCAGGGTTTCGCCGATCAGCGCTGGCGCGTCCCAGACGTGGGAGGCCGCTCGCCAGCCGCTTCCGAGGCCGCCGATGCCAAGAACCATGCCGAACATGGTCGCGGAGAATTTGGAAATGTCGATACGCAACGCTAGCCTGCTTTTTTGTAATTGTGGGACAGGTCTTTAAGGCCGTAAGAACTCCTATCAAGCCAAAGGATCGATCACAATGGACTTCGCATTGAGCCCGCAACAGGAATCCATCCGCGATGCGATCCTGAAAATATGCGCCCGTTTTGGTGACGATTACTGGCTGGAGAAAGATCGCGCCGGCGGTTTCCCGCATGAGTTCTATAACGCGATGGCGCAGGCGGGCTGGCTCGGAATCTGCATTCCCGAACAGTTTGGCGGTTCCGGTCTCGGAATCATGGAAGCCGCGATCATGATGCGCGCGATTTCGGAGTCGGGCGCAGGCATGTCGGGCGCTTCCGCGATTCACATGAATGTGTTCGGGCTGAATCCGGTGGTGGTGTTCGGCGACGACGCGCAGCGCGCGCGCATGCTGCCCGGCATCGTCGAGGGCCGCGAGAAGGCGTGCTTCGGGGTGACTGAGCCGAACACCGGGCTGAACACCACGCAGTTGAAGACCCGCGCGGTGCGCAAGGGCGACAAGTATGTCGTCAATGGCCAGAAGGTCTGGATTTCGACCGCACAGGTCGCGCACAAGATTCTTTTGCTTGCGCGCACCACGCCACTGGAGGAGGTCAAGAATCCGACCCACGGTCTCAGCCTGTTTTACGCAGACTTCAACCGCGACCAGATCGCGGTGCACGAGATCGAGAAGATGGGCCGCAAGGCCATCGACTCCAATGAACTCTTTATCACCGACTTCGAGATTCCGGTTGAGGACCGCATCGGCGAAGAGGGGCGCGGGTTCGAATACATCCTGCATGGCATGAATCCGGAACGCGTCCTGATCGCGGCGGAAGCCGTCGGCCTTGGCAAGCTCGCGCTCGATCGCGCGGCGGCGTATGCGAAGCAGCGCATCGTGTTCAACCGGCCGATCGGACAGAATCAGGCCATCCAGCATCCGCTGGCGAAGAACTGGATCGATCTCGAGGCGGCGTGGCTGATGACGATGTCGGCGGCATGGCAATACGATCAGGGATTGCCCTGCGGTCCCGCCGCGAATGCCGCGAAGTATCTCGCGGGCGAGGCGGGTTTTGACGCCTGCCAGCAGGCGGTGATGACCCACGGCGGCTTTGGCTACGCCAAGGAGTATCACGTGGAGCGTTATCTGCGCGAAGTGATGATCCCGCGCATTGCGCCGATCAGCCCGCAGCTGATTTTGAGTTTCATCGGCGAGAAGGTTCTTGGATTGCCGAAGTCGTACTAGAGTAGCGATGGCGGGGCCATGCGGAGACAGTAGTATGGCATGCTGTTCCACGTCATTGACGATCACTGATATATCTGTTGACGTGCGATGAATGCAGCGCGTCTGCGGTATCAGCAACAACAATAACCGACGATAAGACAAAGAAGAGAACGGTCCAATGTCGCACGATCATCACCATTCCCACGACCACCCGCACGATCATTCCCACGCGCACGACGACGAGCGCTGGAAGCACGACGGCGTGCGGGTCATTCCCGGCAATCAACTCGATCCGAATGTGCCATCGACCGCGGGCATGGACCGCAAGGCCGCGATCAACTTTGCGCGCGTCGGTGCGCAGAAGCTGTGGGCCGGCACGGTGACCATCAGGCCCGATGCGAAAACCGGCGCGCATCATCATGGGCATCTGGAAAGCATCATCTATGTCGTGCGTGGCAAGGCGCGGATGCGCTGGGGCGAGCATCTCCAGTTCACCGCCGAGGCGGGGCCGGGCGACTTCATCTTCGTGCCGCCTTACGTGCCGCATCAGGAGATCAACGCCAGCCCGGACGAAGTGCTGGAATGCGTGCTGGTGCGCAGCGACGGCGAGGCGGTTGCGATCAATCTCGACATCGAGCCGGTCGAAAAGCCGGAGACCGTGCTGTGGGTTGATCCGATCCATCGCGATCCCGCGGAGAAGGCATAGTTTCGATTACGAGTTTGCCGCAGTCATGCCCGCGCTTGTCGCGGGCATTTGCGTTTCGGACGACGATACGCCGCGATCACTGTTGCGTGCATTTCAGGCTGTGATGGAGGCAATCGAGATTTTGCACTTCCCAATCAAGCATTTGCGGTGCGGCATTCTGACTTCTGACGATTATTGACATTCGTCAATCGTTATAAGATGCTCCCGGGAATATCCCAAGGGAGCTTCCGATGCGGCGTATCTATAAATCCTCCAGCCGAAACAATGGCTTGGCTGTTGTTGCCTTGATGGTTTCCGCTCTGGCGCTGGGTGCCTGCAGCAAGGAGCAGGCGCAGGAGGGCGAAAAGGGCCGCCCCGTCCTCGTGGCGACGGTCCACTACCAGTCCCAGTCCCCGGAGCGCAGCTTCGTCGGCACCATCCGCCCCCGCATCGAAACCGACATGGGTTTCCGCGTTCCCGGCAAGGTCGCCAAGCGCCTCGTCGAAGTCGGACAGATCGTCGATGTCGGCCAGCCGCTGGCGACGCTCGACGAGATCGATCTCAAATTGCAGGCCGAGCAGGCCGAGGCCGAATTCCGCGCCGCGACCGGCGTGCTGGCGCAGGCGAGCGCCGCCGAGGGCCGTGCCAAGGAATTGCGCGCAAAGGGCTGGTCCACCGAAGCACAACTCGATCAGGTCAAGGCGGCGGGCGACGAGGCGCGTGCGCGTCTCAACCGCGCCGAGCGTTCGGTCGAACTCACCAAGAACAGCCTGTCCTACGCCCATCTTGTTGCCGATACGCGCGGCGTCGTCACCGCGACGCTGATCGAACCGGGACAGGTGGTGGCCTCTGGGCAGACCGCGATTCGCGTGGCGCGCTCCGCCGAGAAGGAAGCCGTGGTCGCGGTGCCCGAAACGATGGTCGCCTTTGCCAAGAGCGGCGAGGCCAGCGTGACGCTGTGGTCGGAGCCCAACAAGAAGTATGCCGCGAAGCTGCGCGAGATCGCGCCGGCAGCCGATCCCGCAACACGCACCTATCTGGCGAAGTTCTCGCTGCCCGGCGCCGACGACGCGGTGTCGCTCGGCATGACGGCGACCCTGACGCTGGCTGACCCTGCGACCGAGCGGGTGGCGCGGCTGCCGTTATCGGCGCTGTTCAGCCAGGGCAACGGACCCTCGCTTTACGTCGCCGACGCCAAGACCGGCGAAGTGTCGCTGAAGCCGGTGGCCGTGAAGGCCTATGAGACCAAGGATGTCATTATCACCGGCGGTGTCGAGGAAGGCGCCAGCGTGGTGGTGCTCGGCGTGCAAAAACTCGATCCGGCCCAGAAGGTCCGTGTCGTCTCGTCGCTGTCGTTCTGATCAGGGCCTGACCCCGAAAAGTGGATACCGGTTTTCGGACAGGTCATGCCCAATAATAAGCGCATCCCCGCAGACATACCGAGGGTCCGATGAAGCGATTTAATCTCTCCGCCTGGGCCGTGGCGCACCCGACGCTGGTTCTGTTTTTCATCGTGATGCTCGGCATCGCCGGTTTCTTCTCGTATGAGCGGCTCGGCCGCGCGGAAGACCCGTCGTTCACGATCAAGGTCGTCATTATCAACGCGATGTGGCCCGGCGCCACCGCGAAGGAGATGCAGGAGCAGGTCGCCGATCCGATCGAGAAGAAGCTCCAGGAACTGCCGTATTTCGACAAGGTGCAGACCTACACCAAGCCGTCCTTCACGGCGATGACGCTGACCTTCAAGGACAACACGCCCGCGAAGGATGTGCCGCAGCTGTTCTATCAGCTGCGCAAGAAGCTTGGCGACATCAGGAATGATCTTCCACCGAACCTGATCGGTCCGAACATCAACGACGAATACGGCGACGTCGATTCAGTTCTCTACATGCTGACGGGCGAGGGCGCCGATTACGCGCAGCTCAAGAAAGTGGCCGAAGGCCTGCGCCAGCGGCTTCTCAAGACGGAGAACGTCACCAAGGTCAATCTGTACGGCACGCAGGATGAGCGCGTGTTCGTCGAGTTCTCGCACGCCAAGCTGGCAACGCTGGGCATCACGACGCAGGCGCTGTTCGATTCGCTGGCCAAGCAGAACGCAGTCGTTCCCGCAGGTACGGTTGAAACGTCGTCGCAGCGCGTGCCGCTGCGCGTTACCGGCGCCTATGACAGCGTCAAGGCGGTCGCCGAAACTCCGGTCGAGGGCAATGGCCGCGTGTTCCGGCTGGGCGACATCGCCATGGTCACTCACGGCTTCGTTGATCCGCCGAGTTATCAGGTGCGCCAGGAAGGCAAGCCCGCGATCGGCGTCGGCGTGGTGATGGCGAAGGGCGCCAACATTCTGGAGCTAGGCGAGGCGATCAAGAAAGCGACGTCGGAATTCATGGCGGCGGTGCCGCAGGGCATCGAGATCGAGCAGATCGCCGATCAGCCGAAGGTAGTCGAACACGCGGTCAGCGAGTTCGTGCATTCGTTTGTCGAGGCGCTGGCGATCGTGCTGTTCGTCAGCTTCCTCGCACTCGGCTGGCGCACTGGCATCGTGGTGGCGCTGTCGGTGCCGCTGGTGCTGGCGATTGTCTTCATCGTGATGAACGCGATGGGCATGGACCTGCACCGCATCACCCTCGGCGCACTGATCATCGCGCTCGGCCTTCTGGTCGACGACGCCATCATCGCTGTCGAGATGATGGTGGTGAAAATGGAGCAAGGCTGGGACCGCGTGAAGGCGGCATCCTTTGCCTGGGAATCAACTGCGTTCCCGATGCTCACGGGGACGCTGGTCACGGCCGTTGGCTTCCTCCCCATCGGCTTTGCCAATTCGTCCGTCGGCGAATATGCCGGCGGCATTTTCTGGGTGGTGGCGATCGCGCTGGTCGCATCTTGGTTCGTTGCGGTGATCTTCACGCCTTATATCGGCGTCAAGCTGCTGCCGAACCTCAACCACGGCAAGCATAACCACGATCCGCATGCGATCTACGAGACGCGGATGTATCGCGGCCTGCGCCGGGTGATTGAATGGTGCGTGCGCCGCCGCGGCACCGTGGTGCTGGCGACCATCGGCGTGTTCGTGCTGTCGATTGTCGGCTTCGGTCACGTGCAGCAGCAGTTCTTCCCGCTGTCGGAGCGCCCTGAACTGTTCCTGCAGTTGCGGCTGCCGGAAGGTACCGCGTTCAACGTCACGAAGGAAAGCGTGAAGAAGGCGGAAGCGCTGCTCAAGGACGACAAGGATATCGTGACCTACACGACCTATGTCGGACAGGGCTCGCCGCGTTTCTGGCTCGGTCTTAATCCGCAACTGCCGAACGAGGCGTTCTCGGAAACCGTGATCGTCTCGAAGGACGTTGCGGCGCGCGAGCGTATCAAGGCGCGGCTTGAGAAGGCCGTGGCCGACGGTGCGCTGTCGGAAGCGCGCGTGCGCGTCGACCGCTTCAACTTCGGGCCGCCGGTCGGCTTCCCGGTTCAGTTCCGCGTTGTCGGTCCCGACACCAAGACCGTGCGCGATATCGCCTATCAGGTGCGTGAAGTGATGCGCGCCAACGACAAGGTGGTCGATCCGCATCTCGACTGGAACGAGCAGACGCCTTACCTCAAGCTGGCCGTCGATCAGGATCGCGCCCGCGCGCTTGGCCTGACGCCGCAGGACATTTCGCAGTCGCTGGCGATGCTGATTTCCGGCGTGCAGGTCACGACGCTGCGTGATGGCATCGAAAAGGTCGGCGTGGTTGCCCGCGCCGTGCCATCGGAGCGGCTCGATCTCGGCCGTGTCGGCGATCTGACGATCTATTCGCGGGGCGGCGTCGCCGTGCCATTGTCGCAGATCGCCAAGATCGAATACGCCCATGAAGAACCGATCCTGTGGCGGCGCAACCGCGACATGGCGATCACCGTGCGCGCCGATATCGTCGACGGCGTGCAGGCGCCCGATGTCACCAATGCGATCTGGCCGAAGCTTGAAGGCATCCGCAATAGTTTGAAGCCCGCCTACCGCATCGAGATCGGCGGCGCGATCGAGGAGTCCGAAAAGGGCAATGCGTCGATCAACAAGCTGTTTCCGCTGATGGTGATCGGCATGCTGACGCTGCTCATGATCCAGCTGCAGAGCTTCTCGCGGTTGGTGCTGGTGTTCATGACCGCGCCGCTCGGCATCGTCGGTGCTTCGCTCGGGCTTAACCTTGCCGGCAGCCCGTTCGGTTTCGTGGCATTGCTCGGTTTGATCGCACTGGCCGGCATGATCATGCGCAACTCGGTGATTCTGGTCGATCAGATCGAGACCGATGTTGAGCATGGCCTGACCCGGCGCGAAGCGATCGTCGAAGCGACGGTGCGCCGCGCCCGGCCGGTGGTGCTGACCGCACTGGCGGCAATTCTGGCCATGATTCCGCTGTCCCGGTCGGCCTTCTGGGGGCCGATGGCCATCACCATCATGGGTGGATTGTTCGTTGCAACATTCCTGACCCTGCTGTTCCTGCCGGGTCTCTATGCGCTATGGTTCAGAAAGAGTCTGGACGAGCGGGGTGAGGGCGTGGTCCCGGCGCCCGCGCAACCCGGCCAGATCCGGCATGCGCCGCCGCTTGCGACCGCCGCCGAATAATCGAACCCTTGGTACGATGCTGATATGACACTGCTTCACGACGATACCGATTCCGAAAAGAAGGCGTGCATTCTCGCCACCGCGGAGCGTCTGTTTCGCGAGATCGGCTATCTCAAGACCACGGTTGCCGACATCGCCAGGACGCTCAAGATGTCACCTGCGAACATCTATCGCTTCTTCGATTCCAAGAAGGCGATTCATGAGGGCGTGGCGCGGCGGCTGATGGCCGAGGTCGAGGACGCGGCGGAGGCGATTGCAGCCAAGCCGACTCCGCCACGCGAGCGGCTGAAGGAATTGCTTGCAACGGTCAGCGTCATGAATGCCGAACGCTTCGTCGGTGATGCCAAGATCCACGAGATGGTTGCCATCGCGATGGAAGAAAGCTGGGATGTTTGCGATGCGCATATCCAGCGTATCGTTATGGCCATCGGCGCGGTGATCGCGGACGGCGCCAAGTCCGGCGTGTTCAACGTCAAGGACGTCGAACTGGCCGCCAAGTGCGTTTGCGCCGGGATGCTGCGGTTCTTCCATCCGCAGATGATCGAGCAGAGCGAGAAAAAGCCGGGGCCAAGCCTCGATCAAATGATAGACTTTATCATCGCTGGCCTTACGCTGGGCACGCCCGAACTGTCGGGCAGCGCACCAGCAGGCAAAGCAGTTCATGGCTGATTTTCACTACTACGAACCGTCGCAAGGTCACGGCCTCCGGCACGATCCCTTCAACGCCATCGTCGGCCCCCGGCCCATCGGCTGGATTTCATCGAAGGACGCCAAGGGACACGTCAATCTCGCGCCCTACAGTTTCTTCAATGCCTTTTGCTACGTGCCGCCGATCATCGGCTTTTCCTCGATCGGCTGGAAAGACAGCGTCGCCAATATCCAGGAGACCAAGGAGTTCACCTGGAATCTGGTGACCAAGCACATCGCCGAGCAGATGAACATGACGTCGGCGAGCGTGCCGCACGACACCGACGAGTTCACGATTTCAGGGCTGACCAAGGCCCCGTCGCGCAAGGTCGATGTGCCGCGGGTCGGTGAGAGCCTCGTCTCGTTCGAGTGCAAGTTCACCCAGATGATCCAGCTTGAGGGCGTGGGCGGCAGAAAGGCCGACGCCTGGGTGACCTTCGGCGAGGTCGTCGCCGTCCATATCGACAAGAGCCTGATCAAGGACGGCGTCTATCAGACCGCCGAGGCCTATCCGATTTTGCGTGCGGGGCGGATGGGCGACTATGCTCAGGTCCGGCCCGAGATGATGTTCGAGATGGTGCGGCCGCGGTAGCGGCATTTTGGCTCAAGTCTTGGTGATTTTGACGGTCTTGCCGATTGTTTAGGAGGCCGGCGCGGAACGTTGCGCGGCCGTGCAGGTTATTGAAACGTAGGTATTTTTGGGGGCTTTCGCTTCAAACGCGACATAACATCGAAGCTGGTTTTCAGCATTGCCGCCGCTAGGGTTGAGGCATGATTTTCCGGAATCCACTCCCGCATTTCGGAATCATGCCCTAGCATTTCAGCCCCGTGGTCACGCTGGCCTTTCCACAAAAAGGATCGTCCCATGAGTTTTTCCTTCCGCCGCGACCTCATCACCCAGCCGATCTTCGCGTGGGCGCACAAGGCGCTGCCGCCGATGTCCGATACCGAGCGCGAGGCGCTCGAGGCAGGCGACGTCTGGTGGGACGCTGATCTGTTCACCGGAAACCCCGACTGGTCGAAGCTGCTGGCCTTTGCACCGGCAAAGCTCAC
Organism: Afipia birgiae 34632; assembly: GCF_000308295.2. Lineage (GTDB taxonomy): Bacteria > Pseudomonadota > Alphaproteobacteria > Rhizobiales > Xanthobacteraceae > Afipia > Afipia birgiae. The sequence continues at coordinate 2,811,352 of NZ_HG326652.1, read as the reverse complement.
CGATGAAGAGACGGCATTCCTGAACGGGCCGGTCGAAGAGCTTTGCGCGATGATCGACGACTGGAAGGTCAACTGGGAATGGCGCGACCTGCCGCCCGACGTATGGGAGTTCATCAAGCGCAACAGGTTTCTCGGAATGATTATTCCGAAGGACTACGGTGGTCTCGGCTTCTCGCCCTACGCGCATTCCGAGGTCGTGCGGAAGATCTCGTCGCGCTCGGTGACCGCAGCGGTCACGGTGATGGTGCCCAACTCGCTCGGGCCGGGTGAACTGTTGATGCACTTCGGCACCAAGGAGCAGCGCGACAAATGGCTGCCGGGCCTTGCCGACGGCCGCGAGATTCCCTGCTTCGGACTGACCAGCCCGGAGGCTGGCTCCGACGCTGCTTCGATGATCGACACCGGCATCATCTGCAAGGGCACCTTCAACGGCAAGGAGACGCTGGGCCTGCGGCTGAACTGGCACAAGCGATACATCACGCTGGGTCCGGTAGCGACGTTGCTCGGTCTGGCCTTCAAGGCGTACGATCCGGATCACCTGATCGGCAATGAGGAAGAACTCGGCATCACGGTGGCGCTGATTCCGACCGATCTGCCGGGCGTCAGCATCGGCCATCGCCATCTGCCAGCGATGCAGGTGTTCCAGAACGGCCCGAACTGGGGCAAGGACGTTTTCATTCCGATGGACTTCATTATCGGCGGGCAGGAGCGCATCGGCCAGGGGTGGAAGATGCTGATGATCGCGCTGGCTGCAGGCCGCGGCATCTCGCTGCCGTCGCAGTCGTCCGCAGGCGCGGCGTATTGCGCGCGCGCCACCGGTGCCTATGCGCGTATCCGCGAGCAATTCCATGTTCCGATCGGGAAGTTTGAGGGCATCGAGGAGCCGTTGGCGCGTATCGCCGGCACGGCCTATCAACTCGACGCCGCGCGAAGGCTGACCTGCGCCGCGCTCAATCAGGGTATCCATCCGGCGGTGATCTCCGGCATCATGAAACTGCACGCCACAGAGCGCCTGCGCATCACGGTCGATGATGCGATGGATATTCACGGCGGCAAGGCGGTCATCGATGGCCCGCAGAATTACATGGGCAATCTCTATCGTTCGGTGCCGGTGGCGATTACGGTGGAAGGCGCGAACATTCTGACGCGCAACCTGATCGTGTTCGGGCAGGGATCGGTGCGCGCGCATCCCTATTTGCTGCAGGAGATGAACGCAATCGGCGAACCTGACCAGAAGAAGGGTCTGGCAGATTTCGATACGTCGTTCTGGAAGCACGTGGGTCATGCGCTCACCAACACATTCCGCGCCTGTGGCCGAAGCTGGACCGGCGGAGCGTTTGCGCCAGCGCCGGATGCCGGCGCCGCGACCGGCTACTACCGCCAGCTCTCGCGTTATTCCGCGGCGTTCGCGCTGTGTTCGGACATGGCGCTGTTGACGCTGGGCGGTGCGCTGAAGCGCAAGGAAATGCTGTCGGCGCGGTTCGGCGACGTTCTCTCCGAACTGTATCTGCTTTCGGCGGCGTTGAAGCGTTGGGAGGACGAGGGCCGTCAGGACGCCGATTTCGCGGCGCTCGAATGGGTGATGGCGAACGGTATCCGAACCATCGAAAACCGGCTGGCCGAGGTGATGGCCAACATGCCGAACCGCTTCGTGGCCGTGATCCTGAAGTTCCTGATTCAGCCGTTTGGCGCCAATCCGCTCGGACCCTCCGACAAGGTGGTGCATCGCTGCGCGCAACTGATCCTTGCACCGGGCGTGGTGCGCGACCGGCTGACCGAAGGATTGTATCACGCCAACGACGATGGACCACTAGCGCGGCTGGAGCGAGCATTCGTGCTGGTCACGGCGAACGAGGCAATCGAGAAGAAGATGCATGCTGTAAAAATCCGCGACTGGAGCGAAGCCGTGAAGCAGGGTGTCATCACCGCGGACGAAGGCGCAAAGCTCAAGGCGGCGCACGATGCCGTCGCGTTGGTGATCGAGGTCGATGACTTTGCGCCGGAAGCGCTGTCGCCGATTTACAAAGAGCGGCCTGATCTCAAGCAGACTTCGCCGGACCGGGCGGCAAGCTGATGGCGCGTCCAGTTTACATTATCGACGGCGCGCGAACGCCGTTCCTGAAAGCACAAGGCGGGCCGGGGCCATTCACTCCGGTCGATCTCGCGGTCCAGGCCGGGTGGCCCTTGTTGGCGCGGCAACCGTTTGCTCCCAGTGCGTTCGATCAGGTGATCCTCGGCTGCGTCAATGTCATCGCCGACGAGATGAATCCGGCGCGTGTCGCGGCACTCCGGCTCGGCATGGGCGAGCGCATGTTGGCGTTCACGGTGCAGATCAATTGCGGCTCCGGGATGCAGTCGATCGACACAGCCTATCGGTACATTGAGGCAGGAAAGGCCGACATGATCCTGGCGGGCGGCGCGGAGGCCCTGAGCTATGCACCGCTGGTGTTTCCGCAGTCGGGCGTGCGCTGGTTCGCGAAGTTCGCGTCTGCGAGGAACTCGATGTCGAAGATCACGGCGTTCCTGAAAGCGCGGCCTTCGTATTTCAAGCCGATCATCGGTCTTGAGCGCGGGTTAACCGATCCGATCACCGATCTCAACATGGGGCAGACCGCCGAAGTGGTCGCACATCTGATGGGCGTGACCCGTGAGCAGGCCGATGCCTATGCAGTGGAAAGCCATCGCAGGCTGGCCACCGCGCAGGCGCAGGGCTTTCTGCATGGCGAGGTCGAGACCGCATTCGCGCGTGACGGCAAGTTCTACGATCACGACGATGGCGTGCGGCCGGATTCGTCGATGGACAAGCTCGCGAGATTGAAGCCAGCTTTCGAGCGGCCATGGGGGCAGGTGACGCCGGGCAACTCATCGCAGATCACCGACGGCGCATGCTGGACCATTCTGGCGTCGGAAGATGCGGTCAACAAGTATGGCCTCAAGCCGAAGGCGATCATTGTCGACAGCCAGTGGGCGGGACTTGATCCCGGCATCATGGGCTTCGGTCCGGTGCTGTCGTCAACCGAGCTCCTGAAACGCAACAGGCTCAAGCTTGAGGACATTGAGACTTGGGAAATAAATGAGGCGTTTGCGTCGCAACTTCTTGGCTGTCTCGCCGCGTGGAACGATGACAGGTTCTGCCGCGAGGTGTTGGGACTTGACGGTGCAGCAGGTCAGATTGATCAGACGAAACTCAATGTCGACGGTGGAGCGATCAGTCTCGGACATCCGGTCGGCACCAGCGGCAACCGCATTGTGCTGCATCTTGTGAATGCCATGAAGCGGCTCGGCACCAAACGCGGCATCGCCACCGAATGCATCGGCGGTGGCCTTGGCGGCGCGATGCTGATCGAGACAGTGTAAGGGAACGGACATGGATTCACGCATCATGGATGTTCTCAAAGGCCGCGTCCTCGAACTCGGACCGGAGCCGGTCGCGGGACCCTACAGGAACTTCAAGCTGACCCGCGACGGCGATGGCATCGCGTGGCTGCTGTTCGATCGCGAGGGCACCAGCGCCAACACGCTGTCCGCGAGCGTCTTGGAGGAATTCGAGACAGTTATCGCCGCGCTGGAGCAGGATCGCCCCGCAGGCATCGTCATTCGCTCTGCAAAGTTCTCGGGCTTCATCGCGGGCGCGGACGTCAACGAGTTCCGCGGCGTCACCGATCCTCGCGATGTCGAAACTCAGATGGCGCGCGCGCATGCGGTCGTGGACCGGCTGGAGGCGCTGAAGGTTCCGAGCGTCGCCGTGATCCACGGCTTTTGTCTCGGTGGCGGCCTGGAGGTGGCGCTGGCGTGCAACACCCGCATCGCTATCGACAATGCGCGTTTCGGCTTCCCAGAAGTGATGCTCGGCCTGCATCCGGGCTTAGGGGGCACCGCGCGCTTCACGCATCTCGTCAGTCCGCTTGAGTCGATGACCATGATGCTGACCGGCAAGACCATCGACGCGCGCAAGGCGAAGACGTTGGGGCTGGTGGATGCTGTGACGCAGGAGCGTCATGTACGCGGCGCGGTCAAGGACGCGATCTTCGGGCGGCTGAAGCCACACCGGCAGGGCCTGCTCGCCAAGGCGATGAATCTCGGCCCGGTGCGCGGTTTGCTCGCAAACCGGATGCGCGGCGAGGCGGCGAAGACCGCGCCGAAGGAGCATTATCCTGCGCCTTACGCGCTGGTCGATCTGTGGGAGAAGCACGGCGGCGACCGCGCCGCGATGCTGGCCGCGGAGAAGGCTTCGTTCGCCAATCTGATGGTGACGCCGACCGCGCAGAACCTGATCCGCGTGTTCTTCCTGCGTGAGCAGATGAAGAAACTCGCCGACGGCAGGAACACGGTAAAACACGTCCATGTCATCGGTGCGGGTGCGATGGGTGGCGACATCGCGGCCTGGTGCGCTCATCAGGGTCTGCGTGTGACGCTGGCCGACATGAAGGCGGAACCGATTGCCGGCGCGATCAAGCGTGCGGCCGATCTGTTCGGCAAAATCATCCGCAAGACAACCGACCGGCGCGACGCGCTCGACAGGCTGATTCCGGATATGAACGGCGAGGGCGTGCGCAACGCCGATCTCATTATTGAGGCGGTGCCGGAAAAACTCGAACTGAAGCAGAGGGTCTATGCCGGGCTCGAGCCGGTCATGAAAGCCGGCGCGATCCTTGCCACCAATACGTCCAGTATTCCGTTGCAGGATCTGCGCACCACGCTGAAGAATCCCGAGCGGCTGCTGGGCCTGCATTTTTTCAATCCTGTATCGCGCCTGCAATTGGTCGAGGTGGTCAGCCACGACACCGTCGATCCGCAGGCGCTGGCGACCGCATTGAAGTTTGTCGGCGCCATCGATCGCCTTCCGCTGCCAGTGAAGAGTTCGCCGGGCTTCCTCGTCAACCGTGCGCTGACACCATACATGCTGGAAGCGATGGTCATGCTCGACGAAAAAGTTGACAAGGCGGTCATTGATGCTGCGGCCGAGAAGTTCGGCATGCCGATGGGGCCGATCGAACTGGCTGATCAGGTCGGGCTCGATATCTGTCTCGCGGTCGGGGACATGCTGCGCTCGAAATTCGGCGAAAGGGCATTGCCCGCCGCGCCGGACTGGCTGCGCGACAAGGTCAAGAAAGGTGAGCTTGGCCGCAAGACCGGCAAGGGCTTCTACGAATGGAAGGATGGCAGGGCGGTGAAGATGCCGTCGCCGGTTCAGCCGACCGAGGAGATGATCAACCGCCTCGTTCTACCGATGTCGAATGTCTGCGTCGCCTGTCTGCGCGAAGGCATCGTCGACAACGGCGACGTGGTGGATGGTGCGATGATCTTCGGCACGGGTTACGCGCCGTTCCGCGGCGGCCCGCTGAATTATGCCCGGACCCGTGGTGCTGCGAATGTCGCTACCGCATTGAGTGCGCTGGAAGCGAAGTTCGGCGAACGCTTTAAACCGGACGCGGGGTGGGATACCTTCGCCTGAGTCGCTCGGCTTCATTTGACGGATTCCACCGATGGCAGATACGCCTGTTCACGCCGCGCCCGCCCCAGCCGCGCCAGAGGGCGAACTGTCGATCCGCACCATGGCGATGCCGGCGGACACCAACCAGAACGGCGACATCTTCGGCGGCTGGCTGCTCAGCCAGATGGATATTGCGGGCGGTATTTTTGCGTCCAAGGTTTCGCAGAGCCGCGCCGTCACGGTCGCGATCGAGGCAATGACCTTCCGCAAGCCGGTCAATGTCGGCGACGTGGTTTCGGTTTTTGCACCACGGCCCGGCTCGGCCGCACCTCTATCACTGTCCATATCGAAGCGTGGGTGCAGCGCCGGAATGAATCGCAACTGATTCTCGTGACCGACGGGAACTATACCTACGTCGCTATCGACGACGAGGGCCGTCCGCAACCTATCCGTCAGCATTCGCAATCCGTCAGCGCCTGACGGAACGATTCGTCCTCAATGCACTAGGCAATTTTTCGCGACTGTGACGGTTGCACGAATTCGTTCGTCTCGTTTTGTGGCGTTGCACGTAACCGGCATTGCTATTTTGTCGCGGCGTGGTGACGATCTTCCGGCCTCTGCATTCCAGTTATAAAACTGTCGCGCGAAGCGCCTACAGGTGCGGCGGGCTGCTCGTGGAGAGTCAGTGCGCGTCTGTTTTGAAGTCATGTCGGATGGAAATCCGGCCTGAAGCGATGGCCCGGAATGTGCATAACAATCGGGGAGACGAGTGATGTGTTGGACAGCTCAGGGCTGAAACCTTTTCAGCCCTTCGGAGTTATTGCGCGTGAGGAACCCAAGACGGGGCACGGATAAGAAACATGTCGGACACCTACATCATCGAAGTCAGCTCGGAAGCCGCAGGCATCGTCGTTCGTGAGAAATCGGGTTTTCGTTTTTTCGCGGCGGTTCACAAATTCAATCCGCTTGATGGCCGCGTTTTCAAGAACGCGCGCGAGGCAGAGCGCGCCGCCACGAGATTCCTCGCCGGGCAGTTGGACCCGGTTCCCGCTTAACCGTTGATCTCAAGGCGAAGGCCGGGATCGCTCCCGGCCTTTTGAATTTGGATGTGCGTGATGGCCGGTTATTCGGCCGCGGCCTGACGCCCGAGCGCCGGATAGTCGGTGTACCCCTTGGCGCTCCCGCCATAGAACGTCGCCTTGTCGAAATCGTTCAGCGCCGCGCCGAGCTTGAGACGCTCCACAAGGTCGGGGTTTGAAATAAACAGCTTGCCGAACGCGATCAGGTCCGCCTTGTTCTTGTCCAGAACTTCCGTCGCCAGCTTGAAGTCATAACCGTTGTTGGCGATGTAGGTGCCGTTGAAGCGCTTACGCAGGCTGTCATGGTCGAACGGCGCGATGTCGCGCGGGCCGCCGGTCGCGCCTTCGATGACGTGGATGTAGACCAGCTTCAGCGCGTTAAGTTGATCGACGATGTGATCGAACAGCGGCTGCGGATTGCTGTCGGAAACATCGTTGGCGGGCGTCACCGGCGAAATGCGAATCCCGGTGCGGTCGGCGCCTGCCTCAGATGCGACGGCCTTTGAGACTTCAAGCATCAGCCGTGCGCGGTTCTCGATTGAGCCGCCATAGGCATCGGTGCGCTTGTTGGCGCCGTCCTTGGCGAACTGGTCGAGCAGATAGCCGTTCGCGCCGTGAATTTCGACGCCGTCGAAACCGGCTGCGAGCGCATTGGCGGATGCGCGCTTGAAGTTGTCGATGATGCCGGGGATTTCGCCGAGGTCCAGTGCGCGGGGCTCGGACACATCGACGAAGGTGCCGCCGACGAAGGTCTTGCCCTTGGCGCGGACTGCGGACGGCGCCACCGGTGCGCCGTCATTCGCCTGCAGCGCGGTGTGGGAAACACGCCCGACATGCCAGAGCTGAATGTAAATGTGGCCGCCACGTTCATGAACGCGGTCGGTAACTTTGCGCCAGCCTGCGACCTGCTCTTTCGTGTAGATACCGGGGGTGTCCTGATAACCCTGGCCCTGCTGCGAGACCTGGCTTGCTTCGGTGACGAGCAGCCCGGCCGAGGCGCGCTGCCCGTAATATTCGATAGCGAGCGGGTTGGGCACGAAACCCGCGACGGCGCGGTTGCGCGTCAGCGGAGCCATGACGGCGCGATTGGTCAGCGTGACGGCGCCGAGCTTGTAGGGGTCGAAAAGTTTGGAAGCGGACATGGCTGCTCTTTCCTGAGGCGATTTCGATGCAGATGCATGTAAGTATCGCGCGCGCGAAAATGCAAGTCACAGCCGATTGAAAAGTGCCCGTTCAGCCGCGCTGAATGGCAGACATGTGTTGGCCATCACGGAACAGCGATTGCGCTTCCTTAGAAGGATTCATTCGACCTCAGGAACAATGCAGCATGACCACCTCTCAACTGGAGGCCAGAAAGCCGAAAGGCGCTGTCGGCGCCATTGCGCGATGCTTCCCAGGCGATGAAGCGGTGGCGTCAGACTGCGCCGAGGAAATCTCGCTTGCCGAGTTCGACGCCGTTGTGACGAAGGATGTCGTAGGCGGTGGTGGCGTGGAAATAGAAACTCGGCAGCGCGAAATTGCTCAAATACCGTTGACCGCTGAGGGGCACGGGTCGTCCGGAACCAACGTCGACGGTGATGTTTCGTGTTTCCGCACCGTCGAACTGTGAGCGCTCGAATGCCCTCACATACGCGATGGTCTTCCCGATGCGTTGATTCAACTCGGCGAAGGTCGTTTCGGTATCAGCGGTTATAGGGATTTCAACCTGTGCGAGGCGTGCACAGGCCCTTCCCGCCAGATCGCAGGCATGCTGGATTTGGAGGGTGAGCGGAAACATGTCGGGAAACAGCCGCGCGCCGAGCAGGGCGTCCGGCTGAATTCCCCTGGCCTTCGCGTGGGCTTCTGCCTTGTCGAGAACCGCGGAAAGGCTGGTCAGGGTCTGAACAAACGCGGGCACTGACGAATCGAACAGCGACATGAAGGGTGCTTTCAGGACGTATGAAACGCGCTAGCTCTTACGCAACACCGAGGAAGTCGCGCTTGCCCAACTCGACGCCCTTGTGACGCAGGATGTCGTAGGCGGTGGTGCAATGGAAAAAGAACTGCGGTATCGCCGAGTGATTGAGAAACTGCTGGCCGGTCAGTGTCATGGTCTGGCCGGGACCGACGGGAAACGTAATCTCGCGCTTTTCGGCGCCTTCATACTTGGCCGGCGGCAGAGCCTCGATGTTCGCCAGAACCTTTTTGATCCGCGCCTGCAATTCCGCGAAGGTGGTCTCGGTATCGGCCATCACCGGCAATTCGGTTTGCGTGAAACGCGCGCAGGCCTTGCCGGAGAAGTCGCACGCGAGCTGAACCTGCTTCGTCAGCGGATACATCGTCGGATGCAGCCGCGCCTCAAGCAGGTCGCCTGGCGCGATCTTGTTTGCGGCGGCGTGTGCCTCGGCCTTGGTCAGAATGGCTGAAAGCGCGTTCAATGTGCGGATAAAGACCGGAGCTGAGCCGTCGTAGAATGAGATGGACACGTTGGGCAACCTTTCAGGGAAAATCTTGCCATGAAGTCAGGCTAGCCCGATGTAGATGTTCCCCGTGGCCTTACAAGGCCGATGTGTGACAATCAGCCGGGTCCGCCGCGCATCCGCGCCAGCAGTTCGGCGGTCGGCCACGAATCGGCGGGCAGGCCGTACTTCGTCTGCATGGTCTTGATCGCGATGCGGCTCTGCTGGCCGAGAATGCCGTCGATCTTGCCGACGTTGTAGCCTTGGCGTGCGAGCAGTTGCTGCAATTCCTTGATTTCGTTGAACGGCAATTGCGCAACGGGCGTTGCAGGTTTTCGCATCGGACCTGCGCCGGCGATGCGGGTGGCGAGATAGCCGGCGGTGGTGGAATAGATCAGCGAATTATTCCATTCGGTGTAGGCGGCGAAATTCGGATAGGCGAGAAACGCCGGCCCAAGGCGCCCCATGGGCAGCAGTACGGAAGCCGGCAGGTCGTCCTTCGGTAATGGACGTCCATCGGCATAGGTCACGCCCCATACGGCCCATTTCGAGCGCGGATGCTTGATGGTGAGATCTGCCTGATCCCAGGGAAGGTTCGCGGGCACGCGGATCTCCTGCAGCCACGGCTCGCCGCGCCGCCATTTCAATCCGTTCGCGATGTAGTTCGCGGTCGAGCCAATCACGTCGGGCGCGCTGCGCAGCATGTTGCGGTGGCCGTCGCCGTCGTAGTCCACGGCATAATCGAAGTAGTGGCGCGGCAGAAATTGCGCCTGGCCAAGTTCGCCAGCCCATGAGCCGATCATCTCGGCAGGCGAAAGATCGCCGCGGTCGATGATCTTCAGCGCTGCGATGGTTTCCTGTCGGAACATCTCGGAGCGGCGGCAGTCATAAGCCAGCGAGACCAGCGAGCGCAGCGTCGGCAGCTTGCCCTGAACCGCGCCGAAGTCGCTCTCCAGCGCCCAGAATGCTGTGATCACCGCAGGTGGTACGCCGTATTCCTTCTCGGCGCGCGCGAAGGCCTGCGCATAAGTCTGGATGAGCTGTTGGCCCCTCACGCGGCGGCCTTCGGAGGCCATACGACCAGAGAACTCGGTGAAGATCTGGCCGAAGACGCGCTGGCCACGGTCGCGGTTCACGATGCCCTGATCGTACACCATGCCGGGTGAGGCGGCGGCAATCGCACGCTGCGACACGCCGGCAGCGACCGCGTCTTGTTTCAGTTGCGTCAGAAACTGATCAAAGCTCTGGCCGTTGTGACAGCGCGCACCGGACTGTGCAGCAGCGGGCGTCGCGAACAGACCAAAGGCAATGAGAAGGGCAGAGGCAGGACGAAGGAGGGAGGAAATAGACATCGGGACCATATCAAAAAGGCAAAACGGGAATAGGGAAGGCGGTTGGCTAAAACCATCTGTACTCCAACACAAGTAAGCGATTTTCGCCATAGCGATCCCTGGGGATTTACTGTCGCAAAAGAAAATGCCCGGCCGAAGCCGGGCATTCTGTTTTTGTGATTGTGTCGTGCCAGATCCTTAGCCGAACTGGTTCATCGTGTTGTGGGCACCGCCCGCCTTCAGGGCCGCTTCGCCCGCGAAGTACTCCTTGTGGTCGTCGCCGATATCGGAGCCGGCCATGTTCTGGTGCTTCGCGCAGGCGATACCCTGGCGGATTTCCGCACGCTGAACGTTCTTCACGTAGCCGAGCATGCCCTGATCGCCGAAATATTCCTTCGAGAGGTTATCGGTCGACAGCGCTGCCGTGTGATAGGTCGGCAGCGTGATCAGGTGGTGGAAGATGCCGGCGCGCTTTGCCGAATCCGCCTGGAAGGTGCGGATGAGCTGGTCGGCTTCGATCGCCAGCGGCGTCTCGTCATACTCCACCTTCATCAGGTCGGCGCGGTTGTACTTGCTGACGTCCTTACCGGCGGCTTTCCACTCGTCGAACACCTGCCAGCGGAAGTTCAGCGTCCAGTTGAACGACGGCGAGTTGTTGTAGGCGAGCTTCGCGTTCGGGATCACCTCGCGGACGCGATCGACCATTTCGGCGATCTGCGCGATGTTCGGTCGCTCGGTTTCGATCCACAGCAGGTCAGCGCCGTTCTGCAGCGAGGTGATGCTGTCGAGGACGCAGCGGTCGACGCCGGTGCCGGAGCGGAACTGATACAGGTTGCTCGGCAGACGCTTCGGACGCAGCAGCTTGCCGTTACGGCTGATGATGACATCGCCGTTGCCGATCTTGGACGCGTCAACTTCGTCGCAATCGAGGAAGCTGTTGTACTGGTCGCCGAGATCGCCCGGCTTGTGGCTGACAGCGATCTGCTGGGTGAGGCCTGCGCCGAGCGAGTCGGTACGGGTCACGATGATGCCGTTGTCCACGCCCATTTCGAGAAACGCGTGGCGGCAGGCGCGGATCTTCGCGAGGAAGACTTCGTGCGGCACGGTCACCTTGCCGTCCTGATGGCCGCACTGCTTTTCGTCGGAGACCTGATTTTCAATCTGCAGGGCGCACGCGCCTGCTTCGATCATCTTCTTGGCGAGCAGATAGGTTGCTTCGGCATTGCCGAAGCCAGCGTCGATGTCGGCGATGACAGGCACGACGTGGGTCTGGAAATTGTCGATCTTCGCGATCAGCGCCGTTTCCTTGGCCTTGTCGCCGGCCTTACGCGCGGCGTCGAGTTCGCGGAAAATGTCGTTGAGTTCGCGCGAGTCGGCCTGACGCAGGAAGGTGTAAAGCTCTTCGATCAGCGCCGGCACCGAGGTCTTTTCATGCATGGACTGATCCGGCAGCGGTCCGAATTCGGAGCGCAGCGCCGCGATCATCCAGCCCGACAGATAGAGGTAACGGCGGTCGGTCTTGCCGCCGAAGTGCTTCTTGATCGAGATCAGCTTCTGCTGGGCGATGAAGCCGTGCCAGCAACCCAGCGACTGGGTGTACTTGGTCGGATCGGCGTCATACGCGGCCATGTCCGCGCGCATCACGTCCGCGGTGTAGCGGGCGACGTCCAGGCCGGTCCTGAAGCGGTTCTGCAGGCGCATGCGTGCAACGGCCTCGGCGGTGACGCCGTTCCATGTCGTGTGGCCCTTGAGGAGGGCCTCAGCCGCAGTGATCTCGGCCTGATAGGAAGCCGGGCCTTGAATTGCTTGGTCGGAAATTCCGCGCGATTGGTAATTCATGGTTGTGATCCCTTGTGAAGTTGCCACTGTTTCAACGCATCGCGCGGTCAATCGCTAGGGGTTTCGAAGATAGCTTGTCAGACTTTACAAACTTTAATTGTAATGCTGTAATTACTTTACAATTTGGCTGGTTTGGCAGGATGACCGCCCATGGCTACATCGACAATTCGCTCGGTTTTTATGGGGCCGCGGCTGCGGCGGCTGCGGCGCGATCTGGGGCTGACGCAGGCCGATATGGCGGCCGATCTGGACATCTCCGCGCCCTATGTGGCGCTTCTGGAGCGCAATCAGCGGCCGGTGACGGCGGATATGCTGCTTCGCCTGGCGCGCACCTACAAGATCGATCTCGCGGATCTCGCGGGCGATGGCGGCGCAGATCATACCGCGCGCATGCAGGCGGTTCTCAAGGAGCCGATGTTTGCCGATATCGATATTCCTCCGCTTGAAATCAGCGATATCGCAATCGGCTATCCGGGACTGGCGGAAGCATTCCTGCGGCTCTACACGGCCTACCGCGAAGAACAGCTCGCACTGGCAGATCGCAGAAGTCCCGGTTTGACCGGGACTGCATCGGGCTCGGGACGCGGCGGTTTGGACGTCAATGACCCGGTTGCGGAAGTCCGGCGGTTTCTGGCCGCGCGCCGGAATAATTTCGCGGATCTCGACGACGCGGCCGAGCGAATTTTGCATGGTCCTGCAGGTCAGGGCTGGTTTATCGAACGGCTGAGCAGCCGCCATAACCTGCGCGTTCGCCACCTGCCGCCCGATGTCATGCTCGGCTCGGTCAGACGGCTGGATCGTCACCGCAAGGAAATCCTGTTTGACGACTCGCTCGACACCGCGAGCTTCAATTTCCAACTGGCCCAGCAACTCGCCTATCTCGAATTTGAGGATGAGATCGGTGCCGCGCTGAAAGCCGGCCAATTCAGCACCAAGAGCGGCGAACTGCTGGCGCACCGGTCGCTTGCGAGTTACGCAGCCGCCGCGCTCATCATGCCGTATTCCGCATTCGCCAAAGCGGCGGAGACGCGTCGTTACGATGTTGAAGCGCTGGCGCGCCAGTTCGGAACCAGCTTCGAGCAGACGGCGCATCGCATCACGACGTTGCAGAGACCGGGTTCGGAAAAGGTTCCGTTCTTTTTGATCCGCGTCGATCCGGCTGGCAATATTTCGAAATTGCTCGACGGCGCAGGCTTTCCCTTCGCGAAGCACGGAGGAGCCTGTCCGCTGTGGTCAGTTCACGGAGTCTTCAAAACGCCGCGCCAGATCGTGACGCAGTGGCTGGAATTGCCTGACGGTCAGCGATTCTTTTCCATTGCCCGCACAGTCACCGCCGGTGGGGGCTCGTTCGGCGCGGTACGCGTGGAGCGTGCGATTGCGATTGGTTGCGCCGCTGAGCATGCCGAAAAGCTGATCTATACCAGCGATGAATCCGGGCCTCGCGCCGATGCGCCGACGCCGATCGGCGTCGCATGCCGCGTCTGCCATCGTCCGACATGCGCCGCGCGATCCGAACTTCCGATCGGCCGCGAACTTCTTCCCGACGATTACCGGCGGCTGAGCGTTCCGTTCGGGTTCTCGTCCGACTGATTGTTTGTGACGCGCCTGCGCGCTGTAAAATGATGCGAACCTGCAAACCGCCACACTGGATTAATGCAGAATTTGCATTACAAACGGCGGCAACGTGACTAGATAGGGTCCAGGATCAATACACGGCGCGAAGGTGCAAGCGGCTGAAATGCCGAGCATGAACCGGAAGTGGATTGATTTTCCGAAACGATCATGTTCACAAAACAGTCTATTGCACTTCAAGCTAACTGACGGAGACACAAATGAGCGGCAGCAATTTCTGGGTGATTGGCGGTGAGTTCGGCTCGATGAACTTCCACAAGCTCGTGGAAGGCTCGGCTCAGGTCCAGGGTCCGTTCAAGACCCGCAAGGAGGCCGAGGATGCCTGGCGTGTCGTCTCGGAAGAAAACCGTCATCGCGCGGGCGTGCGTTTCTCCATTGTGGAAGAACCTCACCGCACCAGCAGCACCTGACAGCTCCCGGGGCGAGGTTCGCCCGCCCGATTTACGGCCTTGTTCCGCTGGGAACAGGGCCGTTTTTCATTTTGGGACATGAACAACGCCATGAAATGGCACGCGAAAGCGCCTGGGACCTTTGCGGCGGAACAGGGTTACTGATAGATTAAGCGGGTCAAAATAATGCTATCGAACCCGAGGTCTTCAGATCATGGCGGAACAGAGCGTCCCGAACGATTTGGCGGGCAAACCGAGCCCGGTTCGGTTGCGCGATGCCTTGCGTAAAGCCCGTATCGAAGCCGCGGATCGGACCGGCGTCGTCGTCGATCTGCGCGACGCGGAAGTCGCCCGGCTCGAGATTTTGCACGAGGCGCTTGATTCGCTGTTCTCGGAAATTCCGCCGGGGGTCGACCTGTTCGATCGCGGCATCAGCCAGGGCGACACGCCGCGGTTGTGGATCGACGCCGTGGCGCATATCGCGATGGGGCGCGACAAGCGAATCTATCGCTTCACGCAGGACACCCGGTTCGGCCGAATCGTGATTGCTGAATCGCACGACATCCCGGTGATGGTTGATGCGGTAACCGACTATATCGCGCGCCGCTTGATCGAGCGCGAACATGCGATGGTGGTGACGCCAGCCCCGGCCCCCGCGCCAGTCGTGACAGCTGCCGCCGCTGCAACCGCCGCCCCTGTTCCCGCGAAGCGCCGCAGCGCTGTGTGGACGTTTGCGTTTGGATTCGCCGCAGGTCTCGCTGCGCTGTTCGGCTTCGCGCTGGTGATGGCGCTGCGCGGAATTTAGTTTTTACCGCAGCATCAAATTGGTTTCATAAATCACCCCACCCGGCTGACCTTTGGTCAGCCACCCTCGCCATCGAGGGGAGGGATGTGCCGTTGCAATGATGTGCCCCTTCTTCTCCCTCCCCTTGTGGGGAGGGTCGGCGCGTAGCGCCGGGGTGGGGGTGAGTGCAAATCCTAGATCAGCCGCTCGTCCCTGATCGCGCCGAGCGTCCCGTCGGTGAATCCGCGTACGCGGTGATCGCAGCGCCATGTGTCGCTGGCCCGTTCAATCGCAAACAGATTGTAGGCCGCGGGGTGATTGTGCCCGTGCGCCATGGCGGAGGCCGACGGCACGCCGATTGCGGGAATGCGTCCGCACGGTCCGTCGAGCCAGATGGTGGCATGACGATGATCGTGTCCGTGCAAGATCAGATCGACGCCGTAACGTGAGATCAGTTCGAGCAGTTCATCGGAATCGCGCAGCCGCGCCGCCCATCGCCCGGGCGACGTCACCGGCGGGTGATGGATCATCAGCACGCGAAACAAATTCTCGGTTGCCAGCTGTTGCAGCAGCTTCTCGAGATCGCCGCGCTGTTGCTGTCCGAGCCGCCCGGTCGCCATGAACGGCGCGGTCGGAACGGCAGTCGATACGCCGATCAGCGCCAGCGGCCCGCGGCGGCGTAAATAGGGAAAGGCTGTATCGCTGTTTGCTGCAATGCTGTCGCCGCGAAAATAGTCCGCCCACGAATAGGGAAAGTGCTCGCGGATGCCGCGCACATAGGCGTCGTGATTGCCTGGCACCAGCGAGACGTGATCCGGTGCGCCAACGCTCTCCAGCCACCTGCGGGCTTCGGCGAACTCGAGAGGGAGCGCGATGTTGACGAGGTCACCGGTGACGGCGATGTGATCGGGCTGTTGCGCGTGCATGTCGGCGACGAGTTCGCCGAGCACCTCGCGGCGATGGACCATGTGCCGCTTGCGCTGCCAGTTGAGATATCCGATCGCGCGCTTGCCGGCGAGTTCACGCAGCCGCGGTCGCGGCATCGGGCCGAGATGCGGATCGGACAGATGCGCGAGCACGAACGACGTCATTGAAACGTGACCGTCAGGGATCGAAATGCTATCACGCTCCAGTTCGCAACCACTCTCGCGTCCTCATGTCATGCGTTCGGGGACAGACTGACATAACACGATCGCCGGACGGAATCTCGCGCCATGAACATTCAGGACGCCCGGCTGCGGTTCGAGCCTTTGATCCGTCGCGTCTTTCATTTCTATTCACGGTTTGCCCGGGGCATGACGCTCGGCGTGCGCGCGGTTGTGCTCGATGGTGAGAACCGCGTGTTCCTGGTCAAGCACAGTTATGTCTCCGGCTGGCATCTGCCCGGAGGCGGCGTTGAAACCGGCGAAACCTTTCTGAGTTCGCTGAAGCGCGAATTGATCGAGGAAGGCCGGATCGAGATGACCGGCGAGCCGCGGCTGCATGGCCTGTTCTTCAACCGCCGGGTGTCGCCGCGCGACCATGTCGCGGTCTATGTCGTGCGCCAGTACCGGCAGGACCGGTTGCCCGAGCCCAATCATGAGATTGTGGCGTGCGGGTTTTTCGGGGCGGCCGAACTGCCGCCCGAGACCACCCGCGGGACGCGGGCGCGGATCGCGGAAGTGCTGGAGAACCATCCTCTGACCGAAGACTGGATTTAACCATTTGGGTCATTCCGGGGTGCGAGCACGACGCGAGCGAGCCCGGAATCCACCTGTTCTGGATTCCGGGTCAGCGCGTGAAGGACGCGCATCCCGGAATGACGGCGGGTAAAGCTCCATATGATAGAGAGAGATTCACTCCGACGACGCGTTGAACCAATGGACCGTGCCCGCGCCAGATGCTATCTGCGCGTCTGATATGTCCGATCTTTCCCTGACCATCCTGGCCGAGACCCCCGGCGACGAGCAGGCCATTGAGCGCCTGCACGAACGCACGTTCGGCCCCGGCCGTTACGCACTCAGCGCCTATCGGCTGCGCGAGCATGTCGATCATCTGCTCGACCTGTCGTTTACTGCGCGGATCGGCACGCTGATGGTCGGCTCGGTGCGGCAATTGCCGATCTGTGTCGGCAATACACCGGCGCTGTTGCTCGGGCCGCTCACTGTCGAGCCGCCGTTTCGCGATCGCGGTGTCGGCCGGGCGCTGCTCGACCGCGCCCTGAAAGATGCAAAAACCAAGGGACACAGTCTCGTGCTGCTGGTCGGTGACGAGGCGTACTACAGCCGTACCGGTTTCAAGCGGATTCCGAAGGGGCGTGCGACGATGCCGGGGCCGGTCGATCACGCGCGGCTTCTGGTGCGCGAACTGGTTGACGGCGCATTCGAAGGCGTCAGCGGCGCCATCCGGCCGGACTGGACATTCGTTCCCTCTCCCCGCTGAGCTGCATAACCGATGTCATCCCCGCGAAAGCGGGGGTCCATACTCCCTAGAGGTTGAGTTTGTGTGCGGGACGTTGCCCCTCTTTGCACAACAGAGAGGCCGGTGGTTATGGGTCCCCGCTTTCGCGGGGACGACATCGTGTGTGAGGTTAGCCAAACCCTCGGCCTCAATACTTCACATTCGCGAACATACGCACGCCGATGCCCGGCAGCAGGACCTGATCCTTGCTGTAGGAGACGGAGTTGCGGATGTCCTCGTTGAGCAGGTTGTCGCCGACGACGCCGAACGTGACTTGCTGTGCGCCCCACCAGTCGCTCTTGGCGAGTTTCGTGGTGTAGCTGAGTTCGGCCTTCAGACGATTGTAGCCGGGCGTCGATGTTTCGATTCCGCCGATGTCGTTCTGTGCGAAGGCATGCAGCAGGTTGACGCGCGCGAGCCAGTTGGCGTCGCGGTAGTAGATGCCACCGCCGAGCCGTTGCGGCGGAATGCGCGGCACGTTGGTGCCGTCGGTGAAGGTGGCGCGCACGATGTCATATTGTCCCTCGACGCCGAATTGTCCGGCCCATAGCGGGAGCACGTCGTACTGAAACTGGAATTCGGCGCCGCGGAAGGTTGCGTCCTTCTGCGAATAGATCGCCTCATTGAGTTCGAGGCCGGCACCCGCGATGCACGCGACATCCTCGCAGGTGTTTCCGGTCAGCCGGCGATAGATAAAGCCGTCGAAGCGCGTGGCGTAGCCGGTCAGTTCGAACCGGAACGGTCCCGTCGCTTTCCGCAGTCCTACCTCGATCGACTTCGCCGTCTCGATCCCGAGATTCGGATTTCCGATGTCGAATGTGGTGGTTGCATCGTGGCTGCCGCGTGAGAACAGTTCCGCGGGTTTGGGTGCGCGTTCGGTGTACTGGCCGGTGATGCTGGCTGCGAGATTCCAGGGCAGATTCTGGATCAGGCCGACGCTGCCGCTCTTCGGCGTGAAGTTCAGGCTGCGCGATGTGGCCGGGCCGATGCCGGCGGGATCGACGTTGAGATCGAACAGTTCCGGGATGAAGGACGGCATGGTGCCGGTGAGATTGACGTGCTCGATGCGGGCGGCGACCTGCGCCTTGGTGATTTCGCTGAATTTCAGCTCGTTGAAAATGTATCCCGCAACCTTGGTGTTCTTGTTCGGATCCCACAGGCCGTTGAGCGGGCTGCCCGGATCGTCCGGACTTGGCGCGGTTAGTTCCTGATGCGAGGCCTGCACGCCCAGCGCCGTGGTCAATGCTGCGAAGCGCAGATTCAGCGGCATGAATTGCACCTCGACGCGGCCTTCCTGCTCCTTGTTGGTGAAGGTCTGGCGCGCACCGTCGCTGGAGAAGTCCGCCGGATCGGCGAGGCCGATTTCGTTGTGCCTGTAGTCGGTGGCGCCGGCCCAGAAGCGGATCACGTCGATGGTGGTGGCGTCCGGATGATAATCGCCCTTGACCGTCAGCTTGGTCTGGCGCGCGCTGATGCGGGTACGATGCTCTTCACCGTCGATGCCGGGGATATGATAAATGCTGTTGTTCTGCTGTATCGCCGCACCGATGAAGCCACCCGCGAAGAAATAGGATCCACCGACCGACGCGCCGTCGGATTGCGACGATGAGTTCGGCTGCTTGCCGGTGAACGGCCGCGTCGGATCGAAACGGTAGGGCGAGTTCGGCACGCTGTAGTCTTCGGTCTTGCGCGCGAATGCATCGGCATGGATTGCGACATTGTTGCCCGCGGCATCAAGCAGCACCGCGCCTTCGCGGCCAAGATCCACGCTCGAGAGCGCGGAGCGCGCCTCGAAACTGGCGCAGGGGTTTGAGGCTGAGAGTTGCGGCGCCTTCACGTTGTACCCATAGGTCTGGATCGACGGCACCGCGCTGCACGGCAGCGTTTCGGGAACGCGGTTGTTGCTGGCGCTGACCACGCCGCCGATCGACTGCGATCCGTAACGCAACGTTGCCGGCCCGCGAATGACCTCGACCTGATTGGTCGACAGCGGATCGATCGGCACGAAGTGATCCTCGCCGAGATCGGATGCGCCGTTGCTGCCGATGCCGTTCTCGACGATGCCGACGCGATTGACGTCGAGCCCGCGAATGATCGGACGGCTCGATGCGCCGGGCGCGAACGACGAGCCGGTGATGCCGGGCTTGTTGTTCAGAAGGTCGCCGAGCGTCGAAGCCGCGCTGCGTCGGATTTCCTCGTTCGGCACCACGGTGACGGTGGCGAACTGGTCGGTGACGATTGGCAGTGTGCCTGCGTAGGTCTCCGGATTTGGCGCAGGTGCTTCGGAGTGGGCTGCGGTCGTGGTGCGACCCGGCTGCGCGCGATGCCGGTGCGGCCGCTGGATCGGGCTCGGCGCCTGAACGACAATTTCAGGCAGCGTTTCGGCCGATCCCGGGCCTGATTGTTGCGACTGTGCCGCGCTGTTGATGAGAAGCGCTATCGCGACGGCGGAGCTGCCGGCCAGCGAGGCACGAAGAAACGTATACGACATGATGCTTGATCCTGATGCCGCCTCCGATCCCATGGCGCGGGACCGGGCAGCTAACCTCGAATGTCCCGCGATCACCGCTGCGCGGCGATCATCGGGATCGGACAATAATTCGAGTCAGGCGTGCGGAGGCGCGCGGGAGTGAAACGCGCTCCGGCGTGTTTCGGCCGCGATGGCTTCGGGATCAAAAGCGGTCTGTAGCGCCGTGATGGTCAGCGGGCGCGTCAGCGAAGGAGGGGCTGCCGCGACGAGGGTGTTGGCCATCGCCACGGTGGCGCAGATGGCGCAGAGGTCGCGGTGGACGTCCTGATCGTGATCGGCATCCGGCGTGGACGCCTGAGGCTGGCTTGCCGAGATCCCTGCGACCGCGACGTCGTGGTGGGTGTGGCCGAAAAACAGGCCAAGCTGCAGCGCCAGCGCAAACAGCGCCAGCAGCGACAGCCTTTTCGCCTTCAATCGCAACCAGTTCATCGTCAGTTGTGCCCCGTCCCACCCGGTTCGACCCCTGATAGGGCCGGTTCCGGATGTTATAATATAACATCGCTGGTCGAGAGCAGGGTGTCAACATGCGACGGTTGGCCGTGAGGAAGAAAGGCGGCCGCACGAGGCCAAATGGCCACAGCGCCGAACGTTCAGGGCCGCGGGTCGCCCGCGGTGATAGCGGATAGTGGCGTGCGCGGTATGGGCGGTATGGTTGACCGAATCGTAACGAGCGGCTGTTCTCATCCGCGCGAGGAGAGCGTGAATGCTCAAGTATTTTGAGAACGTCCGTCTTGTACAAATGGCTGACGGTAAAACCTACAAGCTCATTCGGGATCTGGGCTTGGTCAAAGGCGGGAAGGGGCTTCGCTGCCACGAAGCGATCATGACCTTCCAGTTCAAGCTGAAGCCGGTCAGCATTCATGTTCCGTTGTCGGAGCTCATCTCGATGCTGTCGGTTGCGGTGGCACGGCGCTCGGCCGCATAACTTTCCGCCACATCACTCCTCCGAGTTTTCCGGCCAAATCGCTCATTGGCCCAGTCGGCCAATGGCTCACGCCGATTGAGATCGTCAGCGCCCCTCGCGCAGCCAGGTGCTGGCGAACGCGCCGAGCAGGAGCAGAAGCCCGATCAGTCCGGCGAAGATCGGCAGCACTCCGATGCCGCGCACCACGCTGGCGTCGCGCATCTTGACCCCAAGCCAGCCTTCGCCGCGAAACACCGTCGAGGCGCGTACCGGAAGCACGCGCGGCAGGTCGATGCTGCCACTGTCGGCCACGCGGCGGGTATCGCCGCCGGTCGCCTGCAGCAGCGGACGCAGCGCCTCCGTCGTCGACGTCACCTCGGCGAACTCTTTCGGGTTGACCGGGCCGACATTGATCAGCGCCTTGAGCGAGCCATCGGTTGCCTGCCACAGGCCGAGTTCATCCGCGCCGATCGAGGCGCGCCATTCGCCGGGATCGCCGGCGGTCAGCGTGACCTGACGCGTTACACCCGACGGTGAGGTCACGGTGACAGGCAGCACGGTGTCAGCCATGGTCTGGCGCACCACGACCAGATCGCGGCCTTCCACCTTGAGCCGCAATGCTTCCTCGTCAAGCTCGGGCTGTTTCATCAGCCAGTGCGACATCCGCCGCAGCAGGTCGAGATGCGGGCCGCCGCCTTCATAACCGCGCGCCCACAGCCAGATATGATCGGACAGCAGCAGTGCGACACGGCCTTCGCCCTGCCTTGACAGCAGCAGCAGCGGCTTGCCGTCGGCGCCTTCCATGATCGGCGGATTGGCGGGATTGCGCGTGTCGACGAGACGGAAGAAGCGGCTCCAGTGCGGCGGTTCGCTGCTCGAGCCTTCAAGCCCGCGCGTGACCGGGTGGCGCTTGCCGAGATTGGTCAGGCGGGCCGTGAACGCCTGCTCGCTGACGCCGACCGGCTCTGCGGGCAGGATTGTATCGAGCGGCGTGCGCCAGATGCTGGTCTGGCTCGCGTAGTCGGGACCGGCGGACACCAGCACCGCGCCGCCGCCGCGCACATAGCGTGCGATGTTGTCGAAATAGGAAATCGGCAGCACGCCCTGCCTGGCGTAGCGGTCGAAGATGATGAGCTGAAACTCATTGATCTTCTGCTGGAACAGTTCGCGCGTCGGGAACGCGATCAGCGACAGTTCATTGATCGGCGTGCCATCCTGCTTCTCGGGCGGACGCAGAATGGTGAAATGCACAAGATCGACGCTGGCGTCGGACTTCAGCAGGTTGCGCCAGGTGCGTTCCCCTGAGTGCGGCTCGCCGGAGACCAGCAGCACGCGCAGCTTGTCGCGCACGCCGTCGATCGACACCACGGCGCGGTTGTTCACCGGCGTCAGTTCGCCCTCAAGCTTCGAGGCTTCGATCTCGACGATGTTCGGGCCTGCATGCGGAATATCGATGGTCACGCTGACCTGTTCGCCGCTGCGTACCGCGCGCTCGCTGAGCACATCGCCATCGCGCCGGACCACAACGCGCGCGCTTTGATTGGTCACGCCCTGATCGTCGAGGCGATAGGTGATGGTCTGGGTCTGGCCGACGATGCCGAAACGGGGCGCCGCGACGATGGCGACGCGGCGGTCGCGCTCGTTGCTGCGGCCTGTGATCAGCGCATGAACCGGCGCATTGAAGCCGATGGCCGCGGCATTGGCGGGAATGTCATGCACGCGCCCGTCGGTGATCAGGAATGCGCCGGCAACGCGATCGGTCGGCACATCGGACAGCGCCGATGTGACCGCGGAAAACAGTTTTGTGCCGTCGGTTTCGCCGTCAGCCTGTCCGGCCTCGACTGTGCGCACCTCAAGCCCCTTGATCTGCTTGAGCCGGTCAACCAGCGCATCGCGCGCCTCATTGGTTTCGCGGGTCCGTTCGCCGAAATTCTGGCTCGGGCTCCTGTCGACCACCACAGCGACGACCGAGGAGAGAGGTTCGCGTTCCTCACGCGTGAAGGACGGATTGGCCAGCGCCAGCAGGATCAACGTCAGAGCCGCAACGCGTATCGCAGCGCCGCGCGAGCGCGCGATCATGAGGACAGCCGCGATCACGACGATCGCAGCGAGGCCGATCCACAGCACGAGCGTGGGAACGAGAGGCGCGAAGGCGATACCGTATTGCATGAATTATTGCCCCAGCCGTTCGATGAGGGCGGGTGCGTGCACCTGGTCGGCCTTGTAGTTGCCAGTCAGGGTGTACATCACGATGTTGACGCCGGCACGGAAGGCCATTTCGCGCTGGCGCGGATCGCCCGGCGTCAGCGGCAGCATCGGCTGTCCGTCGGTCCGCATCGCCCATGCACCGGCGAGATCGTTCGAGGTGATGATAATCGGCGAGACGCCGTCGCCGCCGCGTGCCGGCCGGTCGGCGGCTTCTTCGTCATCGACCCGTGGCAGCGTTTCGACCCAGGTCTGTCCGGAATTGAAGCGGCCCGGGAAGTCGCGCAGCAGATAGAACGTCTTGGTCAGCACGTGTTCGCGCGGCACCGGCTCAAGTTCGGGTATGTCGAGCGAGGACAGGATTTCGCGCAGCGTCAGCATGCCGGGCGTTTGCGATTCTCCGCCGGGACCCGGCGGCGCCTCAATGGCGTCGCGCGTATCGAACAGCACCGTGCCGCCCTGCTTCATGTAGGCGTCGAGCTTGTTGATGGCATCCTGCGATGGCTTCGGCGCGCCGGTGATCACCGGCCAGTAAACCAGCGGGAAGAATGCGAGTTCATCGCGCGCCGGATCGACGCCGACCGGCTCGCCGGCTTCCAGCGCGGTGCGTTGTGCGAGAAACAGCGTCAGCCCCGACAGGCCGGCCTTCACAATGGAATCGACGTCGGCATTGCCGGTGACGACATAGGCAAGACGGGTTTGTGCGACAGCCTTGATGGCGAAGTCGTCGCTGGCGGCGCTGCTTGCAGGAGGTTTCGCCGGCATGCTCTTGGCCGGAGCCTTCGGGGCCTGCGCGTAAGTCGGCGAGGGTACGCCACTCGCAGACGCCAGCGCAAACGCGATGGCGAGTGCCGCGGTTGCGGTCCGGCGCCGCAGCAAAGCCGCCAGACCGCCGCCGAGAATGGCAACGATGATCGCGTCGATCAGGAACAGTGCGAGCGCGGTGGAGAGCAGGATGCCGCGCAGGTCGCGCGGCTCGGCGTTGGTGTAGGTCGCGCGCCGCGCCTTCAACGCGGAGGTGTCGAGCGGAGCGAGCCTGTCCGCCGCAGCAAGTGCGTTCACCGCGAGCGGGCCATCGGCGGGGCCGTAAAGACCGGGGGGGTGATCGAGCGTGGCGCGGTCGCGATAGTCGGCGCGCAGCGGCTTCGCTGTGGAGGGCGGCGGCCCGAATGCGCCAAAGCCGTCGAGGGTGCGGATCGGCGCAACAGTTTCCGCTCCGGCTTCGGCGGCGACACCTGCGCCCGCATTGGCCGTATAGCCCGACATATCGACGATTCGCCGCAGCATCTCCACGAAGGTGCCAGACAACGGCAAATCCGACCAGCGCATATCGGCGCTGATATGGAACAGCGCGATCACGCCTTTGTCCCGATGTTCGCCGGTCACGAGCGGTGTGCCATCAGCGAGCGAGGCCCAGCTCCGCGCAGCGAGCCCGGGATCGGGCTCGGCCAGCACCTGACGTGTCACGGTGATGTCTTTCGGAACGGCGAGACCAGCGAACGGTCCGTCGGCCGCGAACGATGCCAGTGGCTGCGGTTTTTCCCAGGTGAGGCTGCCCCCCAAGCTGCGCCCGCCGCGCCGCAGTTTCACCGGCACCAGATCGTCATCGCCTGCGGCGAGGCGCGGCCCGGCGAAGCGCACCAGTACGCCGCCCTGCCTGATCCATGTGTTGAGCCTGTCGCGGATTTCAGGTGACAACGTGCCCACATCGGCAAGCACGATCATCGGCAGCTTCTGGTCAAGGAATTGTCCGATTGCGACGGCCGGCGAGCCACGCTCGCCGAGCCGTACGTCTGCGAACGGCGCCAGCGCGCGCGTGAGATAGAAGGTCGAGGCGAGCAGCGGCTGTGCCGTGTCGCTGGTCGCGCCCGAGACGATGCCGATGGCGCGGCGGCGCCAGCGCTTGTCGAGCAGTTGCACCGCGCCGGCCGAGCGCTCGCCGGAGACCTCGAGGCGCGTGATATCGTTGCGCAGTTCCACCGGAAGATCAAAGCTGGCTTCGGTCTCGCGATCCTGTATGCCGAACGCAAACTTCGCCTCGCCGATCGGCGAACCCTTCTGGTCGAGCGCGCGCACAAGTCCGGCATCGCCGCCGCCGCTATTGGCGCGCAGGACTTTCACCGTCATCTTTGCGGCGGCGTTCTCCGCCGCGACCAGCGCATGTGCGGGCGGAGTGCCGCCTTCGAAAATCGTCAGGGCGCGATCCTGAATTGCTTTCGTCAGACCCTCGGTGAATTCGCTGCCGCGTCCGGTATCGATGCCGTCGCTGAGCCAGACGATTTCGCTGTCGCCGGTTTTGGCGAGAAAGCGCGCCAGCGCCGGGAGGGTTTCGACTCGCTCGACGGCATAGGGCTTCGGCGCAAGCTGCCGCAGCGCCACCCGCGCGGTGCCCGCAGGAATCAGCGTGATGTCGCGGGTCGCGTCCGATAGCGGAACGAGCGCGACCGCGCGCCGGTCGGCCTCAGCGTTGGAAATCAGTTCGTCGGCGGTCTTGATGCGCGCATCCCAGTTGGACGCCGCACTCCAGCCGTCATCGAGCAACAGCACGAGTGGCGCGCTGGAGCGCGTCACGCCCTCGCTCGGATTCCAGATCGGACCGGCGGCCGCAAGAATGACGAGCGCGGCGGCGAGCAGGCGCAGCAGCGTCAGCCACCATGGCGAGCGTGACGGGGTTTCTTCCTTCGGCGCGATGTCGAACAGCAGGCGCGTCGGCGGAAAATCGACGCGGCGAGGGCGCGGCGGCATCACGCGCAGCAGCCACCACAGCGCCGGCAGGCTCAGCAGCCCCATCAGCAGCCACGGTTCGGCGAATGAGAGCGGCAGGCCCATCATGAGGTGCGCCCCGCTGTCACGGCGACGCGGCCCGCGCTGCCCTTGGCGACCATCATGCCGCTGTGCAGATACAGCAGCAGCTCGGCAGCGGAGCGATCGGTGGTGTGGGTCGAGAACAGCCAGTCGAGCTTGTTGGTTTCCTCGCGAATGGCGGCGCGATGCGCGGCGACGCGCGCGGTGTAATCCTTCGCCCAGGTCTCGGCGCGGCCGGCGGTGATGACGTCGCCACCCTCAGGCTCGACGAATTCGACGCGGCCGGAATAGGGAAACGTTTCCTCGGCAGGATCGACGACTTGCAACAGAGTGCCGTGCGCGCCCGACGAGGAGAGGCCGGCAAGCATGGTGCGGATGTCGCCGATCGGCGACCAGAAATCAGACAGCACCACGACCTCCGCCAGCGCCGACGGCACAAAGGCCGGCGGCAGGCTCGAACGCGCTATGGTGTCGTGCACGATCGCCTGCGCCATCTTGTCGACGATGTTGCTGCTTGAGCTCGGGTTCATCAGGCCGGGAATGCCGACGCGCTCGCCGCCGGCGACCAGCAAGTCGGCCAGCGCAAAAGTCACCACCAGCGCGCGCTCAAGCTTGCTGTCGCGCGCAGTCTTCGAGGCGAACGCCATCGATTTTGAGCGATCCGGCCACAGCCATACAGTGTGCGCGGCCTCCCATTCCTGCTCGCGGACGTAGAGATGATCGTCGCGCGCCGAACGCCGCCAGTCGACGTTCTGCGAGGCTTCTCCGGAAACGAAGCGGCGATACTGCCAGAAATTTTCGCCGGTGCCGGCGCGCCGCCGACCGTGCAGGCCGTGGATGACATTGGCCGAGATGCGCCGCGCCTCCAGCACGAGACGCGGCAGCGACGCGGCGAGCGAACGGCTTTCTCCATCGGCACGCCGGACTGCTTCGATCTCCTGAAGTGCGGGTTGCGGCCGTGCTGCCATCAGCCGATCCGTGATTTCAGTTGTTTAATGATGTCGGGAATGGTGCGGCCCTCGGCGCGCGCCGAGAACGTCAGCGCCATGCGGTGTTTCAATACAGGCTCCGCGAGATCCAGCACGTCGTCGATCGACGGTGCGAGCCGTCCATCGAGCAGCGCGCGCGCGCGAACAGCGAGCATCAGCGCCTGGCTGGCGCGCGGTCCCGGTCCCCACGCGATCGATTTGCCGAGTTCGCCGTTGTCCTCACCCGGACGCGCCGACCTGACGAGCGACAGAATGGCCTCGACCACGGAATCGCCAACCGGCAGGCGGCGCACCAGCCGCTGGGCGGTGACCAGCGTTTCGGCGGTCATCGCGGCTCTCGCCACGGTCTGTTCGGCGCCGGTGGTTTCAAACAGGATTTTACGCTCGGCATCACGGTCCGGATATTCGACGTCGATTTCCATCAGGAAACGGTCGAGCTGTGCCTCGGGCAGTGGATAGGTGCCTTCCTGCTCCAGCGGGTTCTGCGTGGCGAGCACATGGAACGGCTTCGGCAGATCGTGCCGCGCGCCGGCCACTGTGATGTGCTGCTCCTGCATCGCCTGCAACAATGCGGATTGCGTGCGCGGGCTGGCGCGGTTGATTTCGTCCGCCATCAGGAGTTGCGCGAACACCGGTCCGGCGATGAAGCGGAACGAGCGCTTGCCGCTGACGCTCTCATCGAGCACTTCGGCGCCGAGAATATCGGACGGCATCAGGTCAGGCGTGAACTGCACGCGCTTGGCGTCGAGGCCGAGCGTGATGCCCAGTGTTTCGACGAGCTTGGTCTTCGCCAGACCCGGAACACCGATCAACAATGCATGTCCGCCGGACAGGATGGTCACCAGCGCATTCTCGACGACGCGTTCCTGTCCGAAGATGACAGTCGAAACCGCCTCGCGGGCGGTGCGGATGTTCCCCGCGATCTGCTCGGCCGAGCGCACGATCACGTCTTCCAGTTTCTCGACACCTTCTGCGCCAGCCATATTCATCGCTCCTTGCGTGGGCTGTAAGATTCCGTCTTCGGGTTCCGCGGGACTCAAAGCCCGGACTTCAGACCGCAGGCCCATGCTAAACCCGTGCAAAGGCCATGTATTCTCTTATGTATTCACTCATTCAGGCTGTCCCCACATTAGCGGGTAGGGGGCTTGAAACTCATCACGATGTGGCGAGTAATCGCGCCGGACGCCGGGGTGATTTGTTGGTCGTTTTCATGCGTTCTCGATCAGCGATCTCTCGGCTTTCGGGTTCTTGTTGTGCACCATTCGTGCCAAACAGAAGCGTCAACGGTCAGGGCAAACAATGGCGAACCAAGGGCAGAAACAGGAGCCGAACCCGGTCCAGCGTCTGGACGGCCTGACTCATGCTGCGCGCGGTGCTGCGACAAAAGGTCTGCCGCCGGTCCATTTGTGGAATCCGCCGTTCTGCGGTGATCTCGACATGCGGATCGCAAGCGACGGCACCTGGTTCTATCTCGGCACGCCGATCGGGCGGCCGGCGCTGGTGAAGCTGTTTTCCACGATTCTCAAACGTGAGGACGGCAAGTATTTTCTTGTCACGCCGGTGGAAAAAGTCGGCATCCGCGTCGATGACGTGCCGTTTCTCGCGGTGGAGATGGAGAAGGCCGGCGAGGGCGCGGCGCGGACGCTGAGTTTCCGCACCAATGTCGACGAATGGGTGCCATGCGATGGCGCTCACCGGCTGCGTTTCGAAGCCGCCGCCGACGGCGGGCTGACGCCATACCTTCATGTCCGTGCGGATTTGTGGGCAAAGGTTACACGCGCGCTCTATTATGATCTGGTGGAGATGGGCGAAATTCGACTCGTCGATGGCCGCGAGATGTTCGGGGTCATGTCGGGCGGCGCATTCTTCTCGATGGCGGACGCAGCGCAGGCGCGCGATCCTGTTTGACGAAAGAGGATTTGGATTGACGAAGACTGTTTTGAAGGACGCTGTCCCTACCAGCATCGCGGCAGCGGCCGAGATCACGACCGGCGAATTCTTTCGCCGGTCGCGTGAGCGCCTGAACTTCGATGTGCCGCCGGGACTGACCGACGCAGCCGTGCTGGCGCCGACCGGCGATTTCGGCACCGATGCGATGCTGCAGATTATTGCGAAGGAACGTCCTGTGCGTCCGGCGGCGGTTCTCGTTCCGATCGTGGAGCGCGATGTGCCGATGGTGCTGCTGACCAAGCGCGCCGAACATCTTAACGAGCACGCCGGACAGGTTTCGTTTCCCGGCGGCAAGATCGATCCGACCGACGCTTCGCCGATGGATGCGGCGCTGCGCGAGGCCGACGAGGAGATCGGACTCAAACGAGATTTCATCGAACCGATCGGTTACCTCGATGTGTATGCGACCGGTTTCGGATTTCGGATTCTGCCGACGCTGGCGCGTGTCCGGCCGGATTTCGAACTCACGATCAACGCCAATGAAGTCGATGCCGCGTTCGAGGTGCCGCTGGCGTTCCTGATGGACCCGGTCAATCACAAGCTCGGCAGCAAGGAATTCCGTGGCATGCAGCGCTCGTTCTACGAGATGCCGTTCGAGACGCATTATATCTGGGGCGCGACGGCGGGCATGCTGCGCGCGCTGTATGAGCGGATTTGTCTTTCATGATCCGTCCTGTCCTCACCGAAATCGGAATTTTTCTCATTCCTTTCGCGGTCTATGCGGCATTTCTGATCGCAAGCCGGTCCGGCGTCTGGGTCAAGTCGTCGTGGCCGCTGCACATCGTCGGCAAGCTGGCGGTGGCTGCCTTCGTGCTCGTTATCATCAGCCTCGTGTTGCTGGCGCATTTTTCCGGTGCGCCTCCGGGCTCGACCTACACTCCCGCGCATGTCGAGGATGGCAAGCTGATCCGGGGGTCTGAGAAATGAGCGCTCCGCGTTCGCTGCGCGACGCCCCCTGGTTGAGGTCAGGTGCGACGGCGCGGGTGCTGGCGTTGCTCAATGCGGACGGCGAGGAGGCGCGGGTGGCCGGCGGCGCGGTGCGCAATGCGCTGCTTGGTCTTCCCGTCGGCGATATCGACATCGCGACCACGGCGCTGCCGGAGGACGTGATCCGCCGCGCCAAGCTCGCGCATATCAAGTCGGTACCGACCGGCGTCGAGCACGGAACGGTGACGCTGGTGATCGAAGGCCAGCCGTTCGAAGTGACCACGCTACGCGAAGACATCGAAACCTTCGGGCGCAAGGCCAGGGTTGCCTTCGGCCGCGACTGGGCGCGCGATGCGATGCGCCGTGACTTCACCATCAACGGCTTGTCGGTGACGCCGGATGGCGTTGTTCACGACGCGGTCGGTGGGCTGGCGGACATCGAAGCCCGCCGCGTGCGATTCATCGGCGAGCCCGCGCAGCGCATTGCCGAAGACTACCTGCGCATCCTTCGTTTCTTCCGGATTCACGCGGCCTATGGCGAGGGCGCGCCGGACCCGGCCGGGTACGACGCCTGTATCGCCGGGCGCGACGGTCTTTCAGGCCTGTCCGCCGAGCGGATCCGGATGGAAATGCTCAAGCTGATGGTCGCGAAGGGCGCGGCGCCGGCGCTGGTGGCGATGGATGATGCCGGTCTGCTGCTGCGGCTGACAGCGGGCGTGGTTTATCACGGCGCTCTCGCCAACATGATCGCCGTCGAACGCGAAATGGGAATCGGACCGGACGCAATACTTCGCCTTGGCGCGCTGGCGGTTGCGGTCACCGAAGATGCGAAGCGCCTGTCGGTGCGCTGGCGACTCTCGAATGCGGAGACCAAGCGTCTCGATTCGATGGGGCATCGCTGGTGGCGGGCAGCCGGCATGGATGAGGCGACGGCCCAGCGCAGGTTGTACCGGCTGGGCGCACCGCGCTATCTCGACCGGATCATGCTGGCATGGGCCCGGGCGGGGCGGGGTTTCAACTCACCGCAGTGGCGTGAGCTGACGACGCTGCCACAGCGCTGGACGGCACCGGTATTTCCGCTCAAGGCGGCGGACTTCATCGCGCGTGGCATCGCAGAAGGACCGGCGCTCGGCCATGTGCTGACGCTGGCCGAGGATGCGTGGCTGGCGATGCAGTTTCCGTTGGAAGAAGCGGCGCTGAAAAGCATCGCCGATGACACCGTCGCGCGGTTCGCGCGGGATCATCGGCTTTGATCGCACTTGTTGTACCTCGCCCCGCTCTCTTGCGGGGAGACTTCGCTGCGCTCAGTCCCCGACCTCTCCCTGTCAGAACGGGAAGAGGTGAAGAAAAACGCGCCACTCCCTCAAGCGATTTCCGCCGCTCTCTTGGCGTGATGGCCTTCGCTTTCGCTCTCGTCTTCTTCGCTGTCTTCGTCTTCGTCGTGCTCGTCCTCATCGTCGGACATGTCGATGTGAGCAGGTTCGAGAACAGCTGATGGAAGCGATTCGCGGAACAGATCGCCTTCCTCGCCGATCCAGATGCACGCGACCATTTCGTCGGTGACCTCGGCAACGGTCAGGGCCTGGCCGCCGGATTTGAGAACTACGACGTCGCCTGCTTTCAGTTTCATGGTCGGCTCCTTGCTGATGTGAGGAGCTTGCAGCCTAGCCGCATGTCATGACACGCCGACAAAGGGAGGTTGATAGGATTTGCGACAAAGAAAAAGCCCCGGACCATGTCCGGGGCTTTGACTTCTAGAGAACCGTCGGCGTTTAGCGAACGATGCCGAGGAAATAACCGAGCATGTCGAACTTGTAGTTCAGACCGACCTTGGCGGTATGAATGCCGGGGAGGCTGGTGGTGGTGAACACCTGAATCGGAGGGCCAGTGAAGTTGCCCGTGGTGGTGATGTTGTTGTCGAAGCCGAGATAGAGGTACTCGGCCTTCACGCTCCACTTGGTATCGAAGGCATATTCCCAGCCGCCGCCGATTGCGTAACCGAGGCGATACTTGGTGTGCATGGTGTCGATGTGGGTGCCTGGCGTACCGTTGGACACGCCGGTTTCGAAGTCGACCAGAGCGCCACCGGCCTTGACGTAGATCAGCGAGCGGTCGAACGCATAACCGAGGCGGGCAGCCCAGAGGCTGTAGAGACCTTCGGCGCGGGTCGTCGCAATGGAGGTCGCCGAGCCAGCGTAGGTGGACGAACCCTTGAGGCCGATGTAGCCGGTTTCACCTTCGTAGCCGATGACCCAGTTCGGAGCGAACTGGTAATTGTAGCCGCTGGTGTAGCCGCCGATCACGCTTGAGCCGTAGTTGTAGGACGCTGCCGGTCCAGCAAAGATCGGTGCGCCAGCTCCGGTGACCGGCACGCCGGTCACGACGTCGTTGGCACCGAAGGCGCCGCCGACATAACCGCCGATGTAGCCGCCGGTCCATGTGAACACCGGCACGGGAGGCGCCTTGCGGTAGATCGGCGCCGTGCCGAGATCGGCTGCGGAAGCCGCGCCTGCCAGGCTAACGCCGGCGGCCGCGAGGAGGAGTACAGCAATCTTGCGCATCGGAGCCCCTTAAAAACGATGGTGGCAGCATGATTCCGCCACACCTATGGCCATGAAAATACGTGGAGGGATGCCCGGGCTCAAATGGTTTCCGGCCGGTCCCGGGTTCTGCAATACCGTTCTTTGCCGAGTGTGCTGTCTCGGTGACACGTCGAAATCGCTCAGAAAGGGCGCTTTATTAAGCTTTTCTGAACGTTCGTCGCCCGGCCGAAGCCGCTAGGGCCACTTCACCTCGGGCGGCATCGAGGACAGGATCGAATCGACATTTCCACCGGTTTTCAGGCCAAAAATTGTCCCCCGGTCATAGAGCAGGTTGAACTCGACATAGCGGCCGCGGCGCACGAGCTGCTCCTGGCGATCGGTATCGGTCCAGGCGTTCTTGAAATTCCGCCGCACCAGCTCGGGATAGATTCCGGCAAAGGCCCGGCCAACGTCCCGGGTGAAGGCTAGATCGGCGTTCCAGTCTCCAGAATCGAGCCAGTCGTAGAAAATGCCGCCGATGCCGCGGGCCTCCTTGCGGTGGGGCAGGTAGAAATACTCGTCGCACCACGTCTTGAATTTCTCGTAAGGCGCGACCGCGGCGTGACCATCGCAGGCCGTCTTCATGGCGGCGTGAAAGGCAACCGTGTCGGGGTCATCCTGCGTCCGCCGCCGGTCAAGCACCGGGGTCAGGTCCGCGCCGCCGCCGAACCATGCCTTGGTCGTGACCACGAAGCGGGTGTTCATGTGGACTGCGGGCACGTTCGGATTGCGCGGATGAATGATCAGCGAAACGCCGGACGCCCAGAACCGCGGATCGTCGGCGGCGCCGGGAATCTGTGCCCGGAATTCCGGCGCGAACTCGCCATGCACGGTCGAGCAATGCACGCCGGCTTTCTCAAAGAGCCGTCCGCGCAGCACGGACATCACACCGCCGCCGCCGGGTTTTCCTGAGTGATCGGTGCGATCCCACGGCGTGCGCACGAAACGCCCGGCGTCGCCGGGATAGAGTTCCGCCGGAGCGTCGGCTTCAAGCTTTTCCAGCGCGAGGCAAATGTCGTCGCGCAGCCGCTCGAACCACACCCGCGCCTGCTGTTTGCGTTGCTCGATCGTGGTGACGGGCTTTTCCATCGGTCTCTCCGATCAGCCCTGCGGGCCGTAGTAAGTGCAACTTTCATTGCAACTGTCGCGATGAACGCTGACGCGGGTGACCTTGCCCGCGTGCTGGACCCGGTCCCAGATAAAGCGCGTGAGGTTTTCCAGCGTCGGCGCGCCCAGCGCCTCGACCTTGTTGAGCAGCTTGTGGTCGAGCATTTTCTGCACGTCAGCCATCGATTGTTCGAGCAGGCCCAGGTCCATCACCATCCCCGTGGCGGGATCTGGCGTGCCGCGAATGCTGATCTCGGCGCGGAACGAATGGCCGTGGATTTCGTCGCTGGCTTCGCCGAGCGTCGTGCCCGGCAGCGAATGCGCGGCCTCGAAACGGAACGATTTCGTCAATTCCCACATCGGTATTGTCCGGTCTTGGCTGATGCCAGCTCTATCTGATCCCAAGCGTCTTGTGCGTTTGAACGCTGAGACGCCATTGCGGATGGCGCAGGCAATACGCGATTGCTGCTTGCGTGCTTTGCGCTATGTCAGGTCCGTCCATCGGCTGCAATGAGAACCGCTCGAATTCCAGGCCTGCGAAATCCTCGGGGGCGTTTTCCGCCTGCGGATAGACCAGTTTCAATTCGTGCCCCTTGCGGATGACCAGTTCCGATCCGGCCTTCGGGCTGACGCAGATCCAGTCGAGGCCGGGCGGGGCAGCGATGGTGCCGTTGGTCTCGACCGCGATGGTGAAGCCGCGGGCATGCAGCGCATCGATCAGCGCCGGGTCGATCTGGAGCAGGGGCTCGCCGCCGGTCAGGACCGTATAGCGGTGGTCTTGCGAGCCCACCCATTGTGCGGCAATGGCCGAGGCAAGGTCGTCGGCATTCGCGTAGCGTCCGCCGAGCGTACCGTCCATGCCGACGAAATCGGTGTCGCAGAACTTGCACACGGCGTCGGCGCGGTCCTGCTCCCGGCCGGTCCACAGGTTACAGCCGCTGAACCGGCAGAACACGGCGGTGCGTCCGGCATGGGCGCCTTCGCCTTGCAATGTCAGGAAGATTTCCTTGACCGCGTAACTCAACTCGCCGTTCCTCGTGTTTGCCGGAGGGCCTCGCCCAGCGCCATCGCCACCGTCACGGCAACGTTCAGGGACCGCATCCCGGGTGCGATCGGGATGACCAGCCGCGCGTCGGCGGCGTTTACCACGTCATCCGGCACGCCGGCCGATTCCCGGCCGAACAACAGGATGTCGTCATCCCGATAGATATGATCGAGATAGGGCGTTGCCGCCTTTGTTGAAAAAAGAACCAGCCGGCCGCCAGATCGGGCACGCCAAGCCTCGAAGGCGGCCCATGAATCATGACGCACGATGGTGACCTGGTCGAGGTAGTCCATTCCCGCGCGGCGGAAATGCCGGTCGGAAACGGGAAACCCGGCCGGTTCGATAACGTGTGCCTCGACGCCGAGACAGGCGCAGAGCCGCAGAATCGTCCCGGTGTTTTGCGGGATATCAGGTTGAAAAAGGACGACACGCATCGGAAAGCGGCCCTTGGCCCCGGTGGAAAACGTGAGGAAAAATCACAGGTATGGGCGGTTTTAGTGCGTCGCACTAAATGTGCCGATAGCGGGCTTGCGCTCTCCCGGCAAGGGTGCCAATAGATCGATTCTAGATCGTATGTTCTGCCCGGTTGAGTAGGACAAGTGGTCATTCTGCCACCGCGGGGCCCGCGGGCACCGGCTTCCTCTCCCGGCGCATGCGATGCGTCGTACGGGGATGGGTCAGCCGGTTGCAGTTCGGAAAGGGTTTGCAATCGTGACGTCTTCATCATCGGCCGCTGCGACACGCCGTGATTTTCTCTATGTAGCGACGGGATCCGTAGCTGCCGTTGGCGCTGCGGCAGTGGCCTGGCCGCTGATCTCCCAGATGAATCCGGACGCCTCGACCATCGCGGCAGGCGCCCCGATCGAAGTGGATCTCACGCCGATCGCCTCGGGACAGGACATCAAGGTGTTCTGGCGCGGCAAGCCGATCTACATCATGAACCGCACCAAGAAGCAGATCGACGAGGCGCGCGCTGTTCCGACCGCGAGCCTTCCCGATCCGCAGAGCGACCAGTCGCGCGTCAAGGAAGGCCACGACCAGTGGCTCGTCGTGGTCGGCATCTGCACGCATCTTGGCTGCATTCCGATTGCCCACGAAGGCACCTATGATGGCTTCTTCTGCCCGTGTCACGGCTCGCAGTACGATACCTCGGGCCGTATCCGCTCGGGCCCGGCGCCGACCAACCTGGCCGTGCCGCCTTATTCCTTCATCTCCGACACCAAAATCAAAATCGGCTGATTTCTTAATCTGACCCGATCGCGTCGCTTCTTCTTTGTCAGGATCGCATCATGAGCGGACCATCGAACTACAACCCGCAAAACCCAGCCTTGAAATGGGTTGAACGGCGTCTCCCGATCGGGGGACTGATCCACTCGTCTTTCGTGGCCTACCCGACACCGCGTAACCTCAACTACTGGTGGACGTTCGGCGCGATCCTTTCGATGATGCTCGGCGTGCAGATCATCACCGGCATCATCCTGGCGATGCACTACACCCCGCATGTCGATTTCGCCTTCAAGTCGGTCGAACTGATCGTTCGCGACGTCAATTACGGCTGGCTGCTGCGCTACCTGCACTCCAACGGCGCATCAATGTTCTTCATCGCCGTGTACATCCATATGTTCCGCGGCCTTTATTACGGCTCATACAAGGAGCCGCGCGAGGTCCTGTGGATTCTCGGCGTCATTATCTATCTCCTGATGATGGCGACAGGCTTCATGGGTTATGTGCTGCCGTGGGGCCAGATGAGCTTCTGGGGCGCCACCGTCATCACCAACCTGTTCTCCGCCATTCCGTATTTCGGCGAGAGCATCGTGACGCTGCTGTGGGGCGGCTATTCGGTCGGCAACCCGACGTTGAACCGCTTCTTCTCGCTGCACTACCTGCTGCCGTTCGTGATCGCCGGCGTGGTCGTGCTGCACGTCTGGGCGCTGCATGTCGCCGGACAGAACAATCCGGCCGGCGTCGAGCCCAAGACCGAGAAGGACACCGTGCCGTTCACGCCATACGCGACCCTCAAGGACGCGTTCGGCATGACCTGCTTCCTGCTGTTCTTCGCCTGGTTCCTGTTCTACATCCCGAACTATCTCGGCGACCCGGACAACTACATTCCGGCCAACCCGGCCGTGACGCCCGCGCACATCGTTCCTGAATGGTATTACCTGCCGTTCTACGCGATCCTGCGTTCGATCCCGAACAAGCTCGCCGGCGTCATCGCGATGTTCAGCGCGATCATCGTGCTGGCATTCCTGCCGTGGCTCGACAGCGCCAAGACACGTTCGTCGAAGTATCGTCCGCTCGCCAAGCAGTTCTTCTGGATCTTCGTGGCGATCTGCCTCGGCCTCGGCTGGCTGGGCGCAAAGCCCGCGGAGGGCATCTATGTCATTGCCGGTCGCGTCCTGACGTTCGCCTACTTCGCCTACTTCCTGATCGTGCTGCCGATCCTCAGCCGCATCGAGAAGGCGCGTCCGCTGCCGAACTCGATCGCGGAAGACGTGCTGCGCAAGACGGGCAAGACGCCGGTTTCGGCCATGATCGCGCTCGCGGTTGGCGGCATGCTGATGCTGGGCGTCGCCGACAACGCACGCGCGGCTGAAGGTGCGCCGACGCCGCCGTCGCTGAAGTGGTCGTTTGCGGGCCCGCTGGGCAAGTTCGACCAAGGTCAGCTGCAGCGCGGCCTCAAGGTGTACAAGGAAGTCTGTGCGGCTTGCCACGGACTGTCGTTTGTCGCGTTCCGCAATCTCGCCGATCCCGGCGGCCCGGGCTATTCGCCCGCGCAGGCGGCGGCTTTCGCGTCGGAATACAAGGTCAAGGATGGACCGGACGACAAGGGCGAGATGTTCGAGCGTAACGGCCGTCCGGCCGACTACTTCCCCTCGCCATACCCGAACGAGCAGGCAGCACGCGCCTCGAACGGCGGTGCCTATCCGCCGGACCTGTCGCTGATCGCCAAGGCTCGTGGCTACGAGCGTGGCTTCCCGCAGTTCGTGTTCGACGCCTTCACCCAGTTCCAGGAAAAGGGGCCGAACTACCTCGACGCGCTGCTGCAGGGCTACGAGGACAAGGCGCCAGCCGGCTTCGCGCTGCCTGAGGGTTCATACTACAACAAGTTCTTCCCGGGCCACGCGATCAAGATGCCGAAGCCGCTCAGTGACGGTCAGGTGACCTACGACGATGGTTCGCCTGCGACCGTGCAGCAGTATGCCAAGGACGTTTCTGCGTTCCTGATGTGGACCGCCGAGCCGCACCTGGAGGCCCGCAAGCGCCTCGGTCTGCAGGTTATGATCTTCCTGATCGTGCTGTCGGGTCTGCTGTACTTTACCAAGAAGAAAGTCTGGGCTGACGCTCACTAAGGTTTCTTGGAGCTTTCGTGACAATCGAACTGCGAAAGGCCCCGTTGCGGGGCCTTTTTGCTGCGCCAATGCTTCAATGCAGCACGAACCCGATAGCTATTCGCGTCGCGGACACGGTTCGGGACGCGAATGTCAAATGCACTCCACTAGCGTCCGGTGATCGGCTCAACTAACCTTGGCAGCCTGGGGTTGAGGGACACATGACGGTCGCACCGATCGACGACATTCTGCTCAACATCAATCCGACGGGGCAGCTTGTCCTTGGCGGCGTGCTTGCGCTGATCATCTATGGCGTCGCACTCGATCTGCGGATCGACGATTTCATCGAAGTGTTTCGCAGGCCGATCGCGCCTCTCTCCGGCCTGCTGGCGCAGCTTGCGGTGCTGCCTGCGGTGACATGGGCGATCACCATGCTGCTGAAGCCGCAGCCCAGCATCGCACTCGGCATGATGGTGGTGGCCGCGTGCCCGGGCGGCAACATCTCCAATCTGATCACGCATATGGCGCGGGGCAACACCGCGCTGTCGATCAGCATGACCGGCGTGTCGAGCCTGCTTGCCATCGTCACGACGCCGCTCAACATCCTGTTCTGGGCCGCGCTTAACCCCGATACGGCGGCGCTGCTGCGACAGGTGAGCATCGAGCCGCTGTCGTTCCTCGGCTCGACCATGGCTATCCTCGGCATTCCGATGGCGCTGGGCCTCGCGACCGTGCACTACTGGCCGCGCCTCGGCCATCTACTCCGCCGTCCGCTGCAGATCCTGTCGTTTCTGTTTCTGGTCGCGTTCATCGGCGGCGCGATCTTCACCAACGCGCGTTATCTCACGACCTTCGTGCAATCGATCCTGCCGTTCGTTGTACTGCATAACGCCATCGCCATCGGGCTTGGCTGGGGCACCGCCAAATTGCTGCGCCTCAGCGATTATGACACCCGGGCGATGACCATTGAGGTCAGTATGCATAATTCGGGGCTCGGCCTTGCGCTGATCCTCAACCAGTTCGACGGCGTTGGCGGCGCGGCGCTGGTCGCGGCGGGGTGGGGCGTCTGGCATCTGATTTCCGGGTGGGCGCTGGCGGCGTGGTGGAAGCGCCGCGATCCGCATCCGCGAGGCGAAAGCCAGATCGCACGGACGGACACGGCAGAATGAGCGAAGCTCACTCAGGACAATATGCCATGCACGGCGGCGTGCTGGTCACCGGCGCTGCGGGCTTCATCGGCAAGTCGCTGATCGCAGAACTCGCGCGCGCCAATACAAACTCGGAGATCATCGCGCTCGATATGCGCGAGGTCGTCGCCCATGAACGTCTCCCCAACGTCACGTATCTGACCGGGGATATTCGCGATCCCGCGCTCAGGGACCTTTTCCAGTCGCATCGCCCGCAGACCGTCGTGCATCTCGCGTCCGTCGTCGCGGTCGGCGGCGATCCGCAGCGCGACTGGGAAATCGACGTGCTCGGCACCAAGAATGTGCTGCAATCCTCACTCGATGCCGGTGTTGAACACCTGATCGTCACGTCAAGCGGCTCGGCCTACGGTTATCATGCCGACAATCCGGTGCCGCTGCACGAGAGCGATCCGCTGCGCGGCAACGCGGATTTTCCCTATGCGCGCAACAAGCGCGAGGTCGAGGAAATGCTGATCGAGTGGCATGATCTCTATCCCGATCTTCATCAGACGGTGTTTCGGCCCTGCACGGTGCTCGGGCCGACCACCAACAACCAGATCACCGCGATCTTCGAGCGGCCGGTGGTGATGGGCGTCAGCGGCACCGCGACGCCGTTCTCGCTGATCGCCGACAGCGATGTGGTAGAAGCTCTGGCGCTGGCCGTGCGCCAGCCGAAGCCTGGCACCTATAATCTGGCCGGCGAAGGGACGCTGAGCCTGCGCGAAATCGCTGAACTCAATCACCGGCCCTACGTATCCATTCCGCCCGCGCTGCTGAAGTTTGCGCTGTGGCTGCTGCATCTGCTGCGCGTCACCAAGCTCGGGCCGGGACACGCCAAGTTCATCCAGTACCGGCCGGTACTGTCCAACGACAAGCTGAAATCCGAATTCGGTTTCACGCCGCGCTATGACGCGCGCAAGGTGTTCGAGCGTTATCGCGATGGCCGGGCGGAGCGAGAGACATGACGACGCTCGTTATCGGCGCGGGGCCGGCGGGCCTTGCCGCTGTCAGGAGTCTCAAGCAGGCCGATCTGCCGGTGAAGTGCGTGGAGAAGAACGCCGATGTCGGCGGGCAGTGGCTCTACGGCGCCGAGCCCAGCGCGGTCTACGCTTCAACCCATCTGATTTCCTCCAAGCGCACCACGGCCTATGCGGATTTCCCGATGCCGGAAGACTGGCCCGCCTATCCGGGTCACGAGCGCATATCGGAATACTTCAAGTCGTTCGCAAAGCATTTCGATCTTTATCCCTCGATCCGCTTCAACACCGGCGTACGCACCATCGAACAGCGCGACGGAAGCTGGCTCGCGACTTTTAATGACGGCACCACCGACGATTATGAGAGCGTGATCTTCGCCAACGGGCATCTCAGCGATCCATTGATGCCGAAGATTCCAGGCGACTTCAGCGGCAAGCTGATGCACGCGAAGGACTACAAGACCGCCGA
This sequence comes from Afipia birgiae 34632, assembly GCF_000308295.2. Lineage (GTDB taxonomy): Bacteria > Pseudomonadota > Alphaproteobacteria > Rhizobiales > Xanthobacteraceae > Afipia > Afipia birgiae. The sequence continues at coordinate 2,770,978 of NZ_HG326652.1, read as the reverse complement.
TATTTTCGAGGGCAAGCGTGTGCTCGTCGTCGGGATGGGCAATACCGGCTGCGACATCGTCGTCGATGCGATTCACCGCGCCAAGCAGGTGCTATGGAGCGTTCGCGGCGGAAATCACTTCGTGCCGAAATTCCTTGCGGGAAAGCCGGCCGACGAGGGCAATCACAAGCCGAAGCGTTTCATCATTCCCAAGCGATTGCGCTCGATGCTGCACGAGCCGATCCTGCGGTTTCTGGTGGGGCCGCCGGAGCGGTTCGGCCTGCCGAAGCCGGAGCATCGGCTTTACGACAAGACGCCGATCGTGAACTCCCTTGTGCTCCAGCATCTGGGGCAGGGCGACGTCACGCTGCGCAAGCCGATCAAGGAATTTCGCGACGACACGGTTGTCTTCATCGATGGGCAGGAAGATCAGGTCGATCTTGTGCTGCTCGCAACCGGCTACGAGATCACGTTTCCGTTTCTCGAAGACCTCACCGAACTAAACTGGCAACCGGAAAAGGGCGCACCGCGTCTCTACCTCAACATTTTTCCGTCACGCCCGAACGGTCTCTACGTCGCGGGACTGCTGGAAGGTGCAGGCGTTGGCTGGCCGGGCCGCGCGCTGCAGACCGATCTGATCGCCGCCTACATCAAGGCGCAAACGGAAAACCCCGACACGACGGCGGATTTCCGGGAAAGGATTGCCGCATTTTTTGCCCGGCTGCCGAACAAGGATCGCGGGGAACACGGAATTTTCGTCGACTTCCTGCAATACAAACGTGATCTTCAGAAGGCCATCGCGAGCTTGAGCGTCGCTTCGCCCGCGGTATAAAGCATCAGAAAATATCGGAGGACATTATGGGTACAGCGATCACGTTCAAACGTCCCGACGGCAAGGAAGCAAAGGGTTATCTCGCCAACGCCGCGCGCGGCAACGCGCCGGGCGTCGTCGTCATTCAGGAATGGTGGGGTCTGCAGGACCAGATCAAGGGTCTGTGCGATCGCTTCGCGGTAGCCGGTTTCGATGCGCTGGCGCCCGATCTCTACAACGGCGTGGTGGTGCCGTATCACGACACCGACGCCGCGAACAAGGAGATGAACTCTCTCGATTTCATGGATGCCACGACACAGACGGTCCGCGGCGCGGCGCAGTATCTCGCCCGCAACGGCGCCAAGGTCGGCCTCACCGGTTTCTGTCTCGGCGGTGCGGTCACGGTGATCGGTTCAACCCGGATTCCTGAACTGGCGGCGGGCGTTGCGTTCTACGGTATTCCGCCGGAGCAGGCGGCTAAGCCCGCTGACGTCAAGATTCCGCTGCAGGGCCACTTCGCCAACCGCGACGATTGGTGCACGCCGCAGGTGGTCGATGCGTTCGAGAAGGGTCTGAAGGCCGCCGGAAAGACTTCCGAGTTCTTCCGATATGATGCTGACCACGCCTTCGTCAACGAGCAGCGGATGTCGGTGCATGACCGGGAAGCTGCCGAGCTGGCCTGGGGCCGCGCGACCGACTTTTTCAGGAAACATCTGGGGTGAGCTTCACCATCTCCGACCTGCGGCAGCAGCCAGCGTTCTTTGACGCTGTTGCTGACCGCATCTGGCGGGCATGGTGGAAGGAGCAAGGCGTCCCGGTGGACTACATCGCCGGGCGATTGCAGGAGAATATGACGCCGTTGCCAATCCCTTTTGCGCTGGTGGCGCACAGGGGCGATACTTTTCTGGGCACGGCATCGGTTATTGCCTCAGACCTCGAGGATCGCCCCCAATACTCGCCCTGGGTGGCGGCGGTCTGGGTCGATCCAAAGTACCGGATGCAGGAGATCGGCACGGAACTGGTCGGCCGCGCGGTCAGCGAGGCCTTCGCACTCAGTTTCCGGCGGGTCTATCTGTGCGCCCAGAAGGAGAGGCGGCGGTTCTACACCCGGCAGGGCTGGGCGCCGATCGAGGAGAATGTAGGGGAGCACAAGCTGACGGTCTTTGTGAAGCAGGCCTAGTGTGGTGGCTCGCAAGTCCGCCTCATTCTCCAGCGCGTTCATCTGCGGACTTGCGAACCGAAACCACACTAGAATCACAATTTTCTAGTGCCCCTTTGAATCCGAAGTTCGCTACGGAAGGTGCTGCGGAGTGAAGCGAACTTCGGATTCAGGGCACTAGGTCTTGACATCGCCCCCCGGCAGTGATGTTTTGCCCGCCATGAGCACCCTGTCCAGCCCAGCCCGTCTTTGGTGGCGCACCTTCTAAAGGTGGCCGGTGCGATTTATTTCATGAACAATCGTCGAGGCCGTCATCGCAGAGCGACGGCCTTTTTTCGTTTGTCCTGTGTGGCGTTCCTCCAGCAAGTCTCGTAAGAGGACCAGATGAACAGGACAGTTTTCGCGCTTCCCGCGCAGAGCGAATACCGGACCGCCCGCGGCCTCGATGTGGCCCGTTCCGTCGAGCATTTCACTGGCGGCGCGGCGCTCGATCGGCTGATCGAGCAGCTCGATACCAGCCGTGGCGTGGTGCTGTCGTCGGGCACCACGGTGCCTGGCCGCTACGAAAGCTTCGACCTCGGCTTTTCCGATCCGCCGCTGCGGCTGGAATCCACCGGCACGGATTTCTTTATCGAAGCGCTGAATGCACGCGGCAAGGTGCTGGTGGCGTTTCTCGCTGAGACCCTGAAAGAGCCCTGCGCCGTCATCACCGGGAAGAGCGCGACGCGCCTTGCGGGTCATATCGTGCGCGGCGATGCGCCGGTTGACGAGGACCAGCGCACGCGACGTTCGTCGGTGGTGTCGCTGGTGCGCGACATTATCGCGGCATTCAATTCGCCAAGCGACGGACTGCTCGGGCTGTTCGGCGCATTCGCCTACGATCTGGTGTTCCAGTTCGAAGACCTTGTGCAGAAGCGTGAGCGCGAGAAGGACCAGCGCGACATCGTTCTCTACATTCCGGATCGTATCCTGGCCTACGATCGCGCCACCGGGCGCGGCGTAATCCTGAGCTATGAGTTTGCGTTCGGCGGCCAGTCCACCAAGGGCTTGGACCGCGAAACGCCGCCAAGCGTCTACGCCAAGACCAAGCGCGAGGGCTTCGCCGATCATGCGCCCGGCGTCTATCAGGCCACTGTCGAGACGGCGCGTCAGGCGTTCGCACGCGGCGATCTGTTCGAGGCGGTGCCGGGGCAATTGTTTGCCGAGCCTTGCGAGCGCACGCCGGCGGAAGTGTTCCAGCGTCTGTGCAAGATCAACCCGTCGCCTTACGGCGCGTTGATCAATCTCGGCGATGGCGAGTTTCTGGTGGCGGCGTCGCCGGAAATGTTCGTGCGTTCCGACGGCAAGCGGATCGAAACCTGTCCGATCTCCGGCACCATCGCGCGCGGCGTCGACGCCATCAGCGATGCCAAACAGATTCAGGAGTTGCTGAATTCGCAGAAAGACGAATTCGAACTCAACATGTGCACCGACGTCGACCGCAATGACAAGGCGCGCGTTTGCGAGCCGGGCACAATCAAGGTGCTGGCGCGGCGGCAGATCGAGACTTACTCGAAGCTGTTCCACACCGTCGATCATGTCGAAGGCATGCTGCGCCCAGGTTTCGATGCGCTCGACGGCTTCCTGACCCACGCATGGGCGGTCACGGTGACCGGTGCGCCGAAGCTGTGGGCGATGCAGTTCGTCGAGGACCACGAGCGCTCGTCGCGGCGCTGGTATGCCGGCGCGCTCGGATTTCTGGGTTTTGACGGCAGCATCAACACGGGTCTGACCATCCGCACCATCCGCATGAAGGACGGTCTGGCCGAAGTGCGCGTCGGCGCGACGCTGCTGTTCGACAGCGATCCTGTCGCGGAAGAGAAGGAATGCCAGACCAAGGCTGCGGCGCTGTTTCAGGCGCTGCGCGGCGATCCGGCGAAGCCGTTGTCGGCGTTCGCGCCGGACGCCACCGGCTCCGGCAAGAAAGTACTGCTGATCGATCACGAGGATTCGTTTGTGCACATGCTGGCGGACTATTTCCGTCAGGTCGGCGCGACCGTCAGCGTTACGCGGCACAATCACGCGCTCGAGATGCTGAAGAAGGACAGCTACGACCTTCTGGTGCTGTCGCCCGGCCCCGGCCGCCCTGAGGATTTCGGCATCTCGAAATTCATTGGCGCGGCGCTGGACAAGAAGCTGCCGGTGTTCGGCGTCTGTCTCGGCGTGCAAGCCATCGGCGAATATTTCGGCGGCAAGCTCGGGCAATTGTCCACTCCTGCGCATGGACGGCCCTCGCGCGTTCAGGTGCGCGGCGGCACACTGATGGGCAATCTGCCCAATGAAGTGGTGATCGGACGGTATCACTCGCTCTATGTGGATCGCGTCGGCATGCCGGACGTGTTGGAGGTCACTGCCAGCACCGAGGACGGCATCGCCATGGCCATCGAGCACAAGACGTTGCCGGTCGGCGGCGTGCAGTTTCATCCCGAGTCGTTGATGTCGCTGGAAGGCAATGTCGGACTGCGGATTGTGGAAAATGCATTCAGGCTCGGCCGGCCTGCGAGTTGATATGTGTCCGTCATTGCGAGCGCAGCGAAGCAATCCAGTGCGCGGAAACGAGAGGTCTGGATTGCTTCGTCGCTTCGCTCTTCGCAATGACGAATTCTTTGGTTCAACCGGATTAGACAAACAATGACTCTCGAAGACGATTTGAAAGCCACCGTCCGCGCCATTCACGACTATCCGAAGCCCGGCATTGTTTTCCGCGACATCACCACGCTGCTTGGCAATGCCTGGGCGTTTCGCCGCGCGGTCGATGAGCTGGTGCAGCCCTGGGCCGGCTCCAAGATCGATAAGGTCGCGGGCATGGAGGCGCGCGGCTTCATTCTCGGCGGCGCGGTGGCGCATCAGGTCTCTGCTGGCTTCGTGCCGATCCGCAAGAAGGGCAAGCTGCCGCATACCACGGTGCGTATCGCCTACTCGCTGGAATATGGCCTCGACGAGATGGAGATGCATGCCGACGCCATCAAGCCCGGTGAACGCGTCATCCTGATCGACGATCTGATCGCGACCGGTGGCACGGCGGAAGGCGCGGTGAAGCTGCTGCGCCAGATCGGCGCCGATGTGGTCGCTGCCTGCTTTATCATCGACCTGCCGGAACTTGGCGGTGCGGCGAAGCTGCGCGCGATGGATGTGTCGGTGCGGACGCTGATGACATTCGACGGTCATTGAGGCATCCGGCTAGGTGCAATCCGGTAGCCGTCAGAAGATGCTCTGAAACACAAGGGGCGGCAGATGGATCTTCAGCTCACGGGTAAAATCGCAGTCGTTACCGGCGGCACGCGCGGCATAGGCAAGGCGATTGCGCGCTCGCTCGCAAGCGAGGGCATGGATGTCGCGATCGTCGGTCGCGATGTTGAAGCGGCGAAGGCGACAGCCTCGGAAATTTCAAGTGAGACGGGCCGCATGGTGCGCGCCTATGCGGCCGACACCGGCAAGGACGATGCGGTGCGCGCCGCTGTCGCCGCGATTCGCTCGGATTTTGGCCGGATCGATGTGCTGGTCAACAGCGCGGCGCAGCCGAGCGGTCAGGCCAAGCCGCCGTCGCTGAGCGAGATCACCGACGAAATGTTCTGGAGCGATGTTAACGTCAAGGTCATGGGTTATCTGCGCATGGCCCGAGAAGTCGCGCCACTGATGACGGAGCAGGGCTGGGGCCGCATTATCAATATCAGCGGGCTTGGCGCGCGTCAGACTGGCACCACCGTCGGCAGTATCCGCAATGTCGGCGTGGCGGCGCTGACCAAGAATCTCGCCGATGAACTGGGACCTCGCGGCATCAATGTGACCTGCGTTCATCCCGGTCTGACCCGGACCGAGAAGACGCCGGGCGTGATCGCGTGGCGCGCGGGGCTCACGAAGAAGACGGAAGCCGAAGTCGAGAAGGCGATGAACGATCTCAACACGATCCGCCGTCTGGTGACGGCCGAGGAGATCGGCCACATCGTCGCATTTCTGGCGTCGCCAAAGTCGATCGCCATCAATGGCGATGCGATTGCGGCGGGCGGCGGCGCGCCCGGAAGCATCTATTACTGAATCAGCCCAACTTGTGCAGGATCAGGTTCAGCTCCAGCTCGCGGAAGCGCGTGTAGTTGGTGCGTACCCATTGATGCAGTTCTGACGACTGATCCTTGTTGGTGCGCAGGTAATGCGAGAATGAAAAATTCAGCCGGCCGATGATCGACTTAAGGAACGCAGGCAATGCCGCGACCTTGAACGGGCGCACGCGGGCGAATTCTCTCGGCAACGGTCCCCACAGAACATGCTCGTTCTCGACCGGCACGATGGCGGCGTTCGGGAACGTCTCGCGCAGCATCGTCCATGCGACGCTGGAGGCGCGGTCACGGTCTGGGATGAACAGGACGATCGGATCAACGCCGCGCCGGTCCGCTTCCTTCATGAAGCCGATTTCCGCGATGAGCTTGAAATAATCGTCGAAGGCGTGAAAGCCGAGGTCGATCACCTTGGGCACCCCGTCATTGACGATAAGACGGTCCATCAGCGCCATCTGCCCGAAGGTGTCGCTGATCAGCGCAGTCTCGGTGACGCCGGGGAGATAGTTCAGCAGCGACGGCTCGCGCAGGTTGATATCGAAAGCGGTCACCGCGCCGCGCTGAAGCACGAGGAACTCGGTCAGCGCCCGCGCGATCAGCGTCTTGCCCACCGCAGGGCGGGGCGAGCAGACGATATAAACAGGCGTGCGGCGCATCGGCGCGATGTCCGGCAGTCAGACGGTTAGATCTCGCTTGTCGGTGCGCGAGATGTGGCTGACTTGTCCTTCGAGCCGACGATCTCGGTCAGCTTGATGCGGTCGAACTCACCCCACACATTGCCCAGCCAGTGGCGGACATAGCCGCGCAGCACGAACGAGTAGTTGGCGGCTTCATCCTTCGTCCCCTTGTTGGCGACGAACTTGAGGAACGGCACCGAGGCGACTTCGACCTGCTCGTAGGCCATTTCGTTCAGCTTCGGAATCGTGATCTCGGTGGCGTTCTTGATGCGGTGGAAATACGAGTTGTAGGTCGCCTGGTCCCACTCGAAGAAGCTGGTGTTGTTGATGAAGTTCTTCACCAGGAAGTATTTCGCGCCGTCCATGAAGTTCGCGGTCTCGGCGATCTCGTCCAGCGAGGCGATCGACGGGCCGAGAATGTGGAACACGGCGAAGGTGATCTGGCCGGAGCGGGCGGCGTCGAGGAAGCCGATGTCGCGCAGTGCCGCGAGGGTGGGGGACAACAGTCCTGCGCGGACGTCGATGACGGTCACGCTGGTGCCCGATGAATTCAGCGTATCGAAGATTTTCATCTGATCGGACGTCGAGGTGACGTCGACGATCTGGGTGATGTCGGGATGAAAGCGCATCAGCGTGCCGCGCGGCGATTCGGTATCGAAGGCGCGGGTTGGGATGTTGTTTGCGCTGAAATAGTCGAGAACGGTGCGCGAAACGGTGGTCTTGCCGACCCCACCCTTGTCCGCGCCCACTACGATCACTGCCGGTTTCGCCATAAGACCCCTTTACGCGCTAAACACGTCCGCCTGACGACGGGAGCTTAGCCTGCTTTCCGCCGGAACATGGCAGAATCGAGGGATAATTCAATTCTTGACGACGCTGTTATGCTTAATAAACAACGGCTTCGTTAATGCCGAGGCTTATCGGCGGCCCCATGGCCCGAGAATCGAGCCCGCCGGAGACGGCGTCGGCTGCGGGGAACTGCCCCATGGTCCGGTATGTGGAGGCTCCGGCCGTGCTTCAGGTGAGGTATCCCCGGATTGGGGTGCGTTATCGCCGGTTTCAGCATCACCGCCCGGCAGCGGCATCGGGCCGGGATCGTGGCCGCCGGCATACTTCACCAGCGCCTTGACCCGCAAATCGACCGAGGGGTGGGTTGCGAACAGGTCGGCGAAGCCCTCGCGCGGATTGTCGATGCACATTTCCATCACGGCGGAGGTCGCACCTGGCAGTTCGCCGCGGCCCTCGATCTTGCGCAGCGCCGAGATCATGGCGTCCGGGTTCTTGGTGAGTTCGACGGAACCCGCATCCGCCAGCAGTTCGCGCGAGCGCGACAGGGCGAAACGCACCACCAGCGACAGGCCCCACGCGAGGCCGATCAGGGCAATCGCCAGCAGCACGATGGCGAAGGCGCCGCCGCCCTTCTTGTCGCCGTCGGACGATGACGACGAGGACCGCCCACCGCCGCTGTAGCGGACGCCCGAGTTGAAAAAGATGCGGAAAAACAGTTCCGCGAAAAAGCCGATCACGCCGGCGATGACGACGGCGATCACCAGCAGCTGCACGTCGCCGTTGCGGATATGGGTCAGTTCGTGGCCGAGGACGGCTTCCATCTCCCGGTCGTTGAGCGCCTTCATCAGGCCCGTGGTGACGCTGATCGCATACTGGCTGCGGTTGAGACCGGTAGCAAAGGCATTGAGCGCGGGACTGTCGACGATTTTGAGCTTCGGCATCGGAATGCCGCGCGAGATGCAGAGATTTTCGAGCAGATTGTAGAGCCGCGGCTGTTCCTGCCGCGTCACGTCATGCCCGCCCGTCACCGCATCGATGATGTTCTGGTGAAAGAAATAGGCGATCACGATCCAGAGCGCGGCCCCGATAGTGGCGAAGGGAAACGCCTTGATGAGGTCGCGCCCGGCGAGGGTAACATACGCCTCGAACGGACGGTTGCTGTTGAGCGCGACCTCCGCCAGCAGCGCACCGGCGAACACCATCACGTAGACGAGCAGGAACAGGCCGCCGAGCAGCAGCATCGAACGAACCTTGTTCGATGCGATGTGCGTGTAGAGACCGTACGCGGCCATGATGCGCTGCTCGTCGTTTTCGGTGTCAGGCGATCAGAACTTGACCGACGGCGCCTGTTCGAGCTGACCGCGCTGCTCGCCGAGGTCGAAGAAATCCTTCTTGGTGAACCCGAGCGCTCCGGCGAACAGGGCGGCCGGCAGTTGCTGGATGCCGGTGTTGTATTCCTGAACCGCATTGTTGAAGAAGCGGCGGCTGGCGGCGATCTTGTTTTCGATGTCCGACAGTTCGCTCTGCAACTGCTGGAAATTGGCGTTGGCCTTGAGGTCCGGATAGGCCTCCGACAGGGCGATCAGGCGGCCCAGCGCCGCGCCGAGCTGGCCTTCCGCTGCCGACACCTGCGCCGGTCCCTGAGCGGACATGGCGGCGTTTCGGGCCTTGATAACGTCTTCCAGCGTACCGCGCTCGTGGGTGGCGTAGCCTTTGACGGTCTCGACCAGGTTCGGAATCAGGTCGTGGCGCTGCTTGAGCTGCACGTCGATGTCGGCGAACGCCTGTGACACGCGCTGCGCCAGCGCGACCAGCCGGTTGTAGGCGCCGAACACGAACAGCGCGATGACGACGATGGCACCGAGTAAAATCCAGCCGGACGACATGAGGGAAAACTCCTTGAGGACGACGAATGCGCCGAACCTAGCCGAAAAGATCGGCGCGCGGCAGGGCCCGCGACGCAGATGTCGCGCTATTTGGTCGCCTTCAAGGAGGGATGGTTCAAATATGAACTGAAATAAGCGGGTCCTTTGAAAACGGACGGCGCCTTCAATCTCCCGACTGGCCGTCCCCGCCTGCGCGGGGACGACAAGACTTAATTCGCTTACGGCTTGGCCATGTGCCATGCGCCGTTGAGGAAGCCGTCGCCGGTGGTGTCGCCGGGCTTGGTGTCCTTCGCGAAGGTGTAAAGCGGCTTGCCCTTGTAGGCCCACATCTTGCTGCCGTCGTCGCGGGTGACAATGGTCCAGTCGCCCGAGGCCTTGGCGTCCGCGGCGGCCATCAGCGGCGGCCAGTTGGTGGCGCAGGGACCGTTGCAGGCCGACTTGCCGACGCTGTCCTTGTCGAATGTATAGAGCGTCATGCCCTTGGCATCGACATAGGTCTTGCCTGCCGGAGTATCTGCGACCTTCGCCGCCTGCGCGAAAGCTGCGGATGATGCGAGCATGAAAGAGACAGCCGCAATCGCGGCGAATGTTCTGGACATCGCTGTTTGACTCCTGATGAATATTGCGTCGGACGCGAACGCGTCATCAGGACAAACTCCGGCGTGGCGAAATTATTCCGGTCCGCCGTTCCCGGCGGGAAAAACCGCGTCGCCCCAGTCCCATTTTTTCGCGCGCTTGTATGCAGATTTGTCGCGATGCGGGATGCTCGCGGCTTCTATCCCGTCGGCCGTGCAGATTTTTGCGGTCACCGCGATCTTGGTCACCTGCGGCTGTGCCAGCACGCGCGTCGGCCGCAGCGCAGGACGCGTGCGTGACAGGACGACATAGCTGAATTTTTCATCCTCGTAGGGAAGGTCGGCGCCCTTGAGGTGTTTATGCGCGCGCGATCGCTGCAGCCGTTGCGTAAAATGACACCAGTCGGGTTTGGTCAGTGGACATGCTGCATCGTGCGGGCAGGGGGCGATCACATGTGCGCCCTTGGCGATCAGCCGCGCGCGCAGATCGATGATGCGCGCATATCCCGCCGGCGTGCCGGGCTCGACGACCACCAGCGTGTCGCGCGTTTTCGCCCACATGGCATCGGCCAATGCCGAGCGCTCGCTCGCGCTCAACTCGTTGATCACGTAGCTTGCGACGACCAGATCCGCCTCGGGCGAAGCAGTGAGCAGTTTGCGCGCGTCGCCGGAGTTGTAGCTCATCGCGCCGAGCCGCGGGTGTGACTGCGCCAGTTCGGCCGCGAGGTCGCGCAGCGCCGTGTTGGCGTCGAGCAAGGTGAAAGTATTGAGCGAGGGGAAGGCTTCGCTTGCCGCCCATGTCGCGGTCCCCGGGCCAGCGCCGATATCGAGCAGGCTCTTAGGTGCGAAGTCCGGATTGACCTCCGTGAAGGCATTGAGGCTCGCGGCAACCGCCGCATAGGTCGCCGGCATCCGCGCCAGCGCATAGGCGAGAGCGTCGTCGCCTGTCCTGATGCCGCCGGAGCCGCCGCCGTCACGATAGGTCCGCGAGATGGTGTCCGCGCGCTGCGCGGCGTCGTTGCGCGACAGGCCTTCCGCCTTGCGGGTCAACGCGGCTTTGAGTTCGGCGGGGAGGTTGGGAGCGATCATTGGCGGAGCATACTATGTCGTCCCCGCGAAAGCGGGGACCCATAATCGCGAAGGCCTGCTGGTTGGAAGGAGCCTTCCGGCCATCTTTTCAAATTGAGAGGCCGGTGGCTATGGGTCCCCGCTTTCGCGGGGACGACATCCAGGGAGTAGTGGGCTGCGCTCACCGACCCTCCCGCTCAAGGGGAGGACGCAACAATCACGCCACGTTCTGGTCGAGAACCTTCATCGCGCCGTCGAGATCGACCGACACCAGTTGCGACACACCACGCTCCGCCATGGTGACGCCGAACAGCCGGTTCATGCGCGCCATGGTGATCGGATTGTGGGTGATGATGATGAAGCGCGTCTCGGTGGACGAGGTCATCTCATGCAGCAGGTTACAGAACCGCTCGACGTTGTGGTCGTCCAGCGGCGCGTCGACTTCGTCCAGTACGCAGATCGGCGACGGGTTGGTGAGGAACACCGCGAAGATCAGCGCCAGCGCGGTCAGCGCCTGTTCGCCGCCGGAGAGCAGCGACAGCGTCTGCGGCTTCTTGCCGGGCGGCTTGGCGATGATTTCGAGGCCCGCCTCGAGCGGATCGTCGCTTTCGATTAGGGTCAGTTCGGCCTGACCGCCGCCGAACAGCTCGGTGAACAGTCGCTTGAAGTGGGTGTTGACTGTCTCGAACGAAGTCAGCAGGCGTTCGCGGGCTTCCTTGTTGAGGCTCTGGATGCCGGTGCGCAGCTTCTTGATCGCTTCCACCAGATCGTCGCGCTCGGTGGTCAGCGTCAGGTGCTGGGCCTCGACCTCGCGCAGCTCTTCTTCGGCGCGCAGGTTGACGGCGCCGAGGCGTTCGCGGTCGCGGCGGAGTTTTTCAAGGTCGGTTTCGATGTCGGTCACGGCCGGAAGCTCGGTCTCCGGCGTGATCTCGGCCAGCGCGGCGACGCCGTGCGGCTCGACTTCGAGCATGTCGCGGATTTCGCGCTCGATGTCGTCGAGCCGGCGGCGCGTGCCTTCCATCCGCTCTTCGGAGCGGGCGCAGGCTTCGCGCGACGCGGACAGCGCATCGAGCGAGGCGCGGGCGACGCGATCGGTTTCCGCCATCGCGGTTTCGGCCGAGGCCAGCGCATCGGCCGCCGTGCGGCGCTCGGCTTCGGCGTATTCGATCTCGCTGATCAGCGCGCTGCGCTTCTCGGCGAACACCTCGGGTGCGTTTTCAAGCTCGGCGCGCTCGGTCTTGACCTCGACGATGCGGGTCTCAACTGTCTCGATCTGCGACGCGGCGTTTTCCTTGCGGCTCTGCCATTCGTTGCGCTCGGCGACAATCGCCTGCACGCGCCGGTCGGCGAGTTCGGCTTCACGCGCCAGCGCCTGCGCCTCGGCGCGGACCTGCGCCGCGAGACGGCGGTGGCCGTCCATGTCGGCGCGCACGGTGGCGAGCTTTTCCTCGTTTTCGGCGCTCGAGGGCAGTTCGCTCAAAACGGCGACAGCGGCTTCGTGTGCGCCATGCGCCTCGGTGCGATCCTCGGCAAGGCGGGTGCGGCGCTCGTCCAGCGCGGAACGGCGCGAGGCGTGGCGGTTGATCTCGCGCTCCGCGTTCGCGTGCTGCTCGCGCGCCGCATTGGCTTCGCGCTGGGCGGAGCGTGCGGCTTCACGCGCGGCGCTCTCGGCAGCGGACGCGGCCTTGAGTTCGGCGTCGGCATTGTCCAGTGCCTGACGCTTGGCGACGGCATCGGCGCGTGCCTGCTCAAGTTCGGATTCGATGTCGATAAGGCGGGCGCGCTCGGCCAGCCGCCGAGCCGCGCCGGTCGGCGCATGGGCGGCGGCGACGAATCCGTCCCAGCGCCACAGGTCGCCTTCGCGCGAGACCAGCCGCTGGCCGGTCTTCAGCTGCGAGGCAAGCTGCGCACCGCGTTCGCGGCTGACGACGCCGATCTGGGCCAGACGCCGCGCCAGTTCCGGCGGAGCGGTGACATGGGCGGCAAGCGCCTCGATGCCTTCGGGCAGCGACGGATCGCCGTCGGCGACGCCGAGATTGGACCAGCGCATCGGCGCGGTCGGATCGACCGGCGCGTCGAGATCGTCACCGAGGGCTGCGCCCAGCGCCTTTTCGAACCCCTTGGCGACGTTGACGCCGTCGATGATCGGCGGCCACAGGTTCTTGGTTTCGCCGTTGACGATCTTCGAAATCGTCTTGGCTTCGGTCTCCAGCCGCTGCACGCGTTTTTCTGCGTCGGCAAGCGGCGCACGCGAGGCCTCAAGCGTGGCGCGGGCATTTACATGCGCGGCCTCGCTGGCCTGGGTCGTGGCTTCGGAGATCAGCAACGCTTCCGCTGCCGCCTCCATTGCAGCGACCAGCGTATCCAGATCGCCAAGTCCACCGGTCTCGGCGGCGAGCTTCTCGACTTCGCCTTCGACGCTGACGATGTCCTGATCGAGCCGCGCGAGGCGGTCGCGGTGGGTGCGGACGTTGGCTTCGAACTGGTTGCGCTTTGCGGTGAGATCGGCGAGCGCGGTGGTCAGTTCGGAGAAGGTCCGCTCCGCTGCGGCGAGCGTGGCTTCGGCCTCCGCAACGCGCTCATCGGCGCCGCTGCGCTTGTCAACGCGCGACTTGATTTCATCCTTGAGGTCGTTGTCCTCGGCCTCTAGCCGCGCCAGCGCGACGTCGGCATCGGACAGTTGGCGCTGCTCGCGCTCGATGTCGGCGGCGAACTGGGTCAGACGCCGGTCGAGCTCAATGACGCGCTCCCTGGCGCGCGCTTCCTCGCGGTCGAGCATTTCGCGGGTGTTGGTCAGGCGCTGCAAGCCGGCTGCGGCGCGCGCTTCGTTCTCGCGCAGGCCCGGCAGCTCGGAGGCGCGGATCGCCTGAATGCGTGCGGCTTCTGCCTGCTGGAGGGTGCGTTCGGCCTGCTCGCGGACGTTCAGGTCGTGGGTCTGGCCTGCTTCGGCGACGTCGGTATTGGCCTGCAGCCAGCGCAGGTGAAACAGCAGCGCTTCGGCCTTGCGGACCTTGGCGGCGACTTCGCGATAGCGGATCGCCTGACGCGCCTGCTTCTTCAGGCCCTCGATCTGGCTCGCCAGCTGACCGATGACGTCTTCGACGCGGGTGAGGTTGGTCTCGGCCGCCTTGAGGCGCAGTTCAGCTTCATGACGGCGTGCATGCAGACCGGCGACACCGGCAGCGTCTTCCAGCACGCGGCGGCGCTGGTCGGGACGCGCCTGAATGATTTCGCCGATCTTGCCCTGGTGGACGAGGGCAGGCGAGCGCGCACCGGTGGCGGCGTCAGCGAACAGAATCTGCACGTCGCGCGCGCGTACGTCGCGGCCGTTGATGCGATACACCGAACCGGCTTCGCGCTCGATCCGCCGTGAAATTTCCAGCACTTCCTGATCGTTCATCGCGGACGGCGCCGAACGATCGGAGTTGTCGATGGTCATCGCCACTTCGGCGTGATTGCGTGCGGGGCGGTTGCCGGAGCCTGCGAAAATCACCGCGTCCATGTCGGCGGCGCGCAGCGACTTGTGCGAGGTTTCGCCCATCGCCCAGCGCAGCGCTTCGACCAGATTCGATTTGCCGCAGCCGTTGGGGCCGACAACGCCGGTCAGACCCGGCTCGATCAGAAAATCGGTCGGCTCAACGAAGGACTTGAATCCGTGAAGGCGAAGGCGCGTGAGTTTCATGCGATGGACACTCTGTTGGCCGGGGAACTCTCGAAGTCGGAATTATCCAGCCGGGGCAAGGTCATAGCAGGCCTGTGCCAGTATAACTGAGTCGCGGAATGCGCCTCGAACTGTCCGCACAATGGCGAGGCAGGCCGCCGAGGGCAACCGGCCCGCGGGGCTTTTCCCAAGGGATTTAAAGGGATTTCCGAGGGATTTCAGTGTGTTTCGGGCGGATGTTCCCGAAAACTGGACCGGTTCCGCCCGAATGCCTCAGCTCTTGATCAGCGGCTTGATCAGCTTTTCGAAGGCGTCGAACGAGGTGTCGCCCTTCACGGCGGTTCCATTGACGAAGAAGAACGGCGTCGAGTTGACCTTCAGCTTGCTGTAGGCGTGCTCACGCACATCCAGAATGCCCTTCTGGATTTTCGGATCGCCCTGCACGCAGTCCTTGATCATCTGCTCGCTGAAGCCGGCCTGCTTGCCGATGCGGTTGATGGTGCCGAGCGCGTCCGAGGCCAGATCGTTCTGCTGCTTGAACAGCATGTCGACGATCGCGAAATATTTCGGGGCATCGTCCTTGGCGACGCAGCGCGCCAGCGCCGAAGCCGCCAGCGCCACCTGATCGAGCGGGAACTCGCGGAAGATGAAGCGCACCTTGCCGGTGTCGATGTAATTGGTCTTGATCTGGGGGAACACGTCCTTGGTGAACGACGCGCAGTGCGGGCACGTCATCGAGGCGTATTCAATGATGGTGACAGGCGCGTCTTTCGATCCCATCGCCATGTCGCCGAGCTCGCCGACTTGATTGATTTCCGCTGCGGTCTGGGCGCTGGCCTGGCTAACCAGCTGCCATGGCGAAAGGCCGAGTGCTGCGGCGAAGCCGGTCAGGGACAAGGCGGCGGTAAAAGTGCGGCGCGTGATGTTCAACGGTCTGCTCCGGGAAATACGTGCGAACGGCGTCGTCACGCCTGATGAGGAACGTTTCGCTAGCTTGAAACGACAATTGTGGCAATGCCGGGCCGCGGTCGCGCGCCGTTCTGAACCTCAATTTCGCTTGATCGAGGCGCCCAGCCGCGCCAGCGCCGCACGCAAACCGTCATCTTCCACGGTGCCGAGCGAGGCTTCGACCTTCGCGACAGCTGCGGCGTCGGGTCCTTTTCTGATTTTCCGCACGGGTTTGCGCGACAGCGGCGCCTGCCGCAGCGCGATCCGCCCCACCGCGTTCCACCCCAGGAAACGGTTGACCCGCTCCAGAATGACATCCGAGGTGTGCTGGATTTCCAGCGCCATCGGGCCTTCGACCCGCAGCACCAAGGTGGCCGGTTCGGGAATCTGGTTCTCGACCGGACGCGGCCACTGGATTTTCAGCGGTTCCGAATGGGCTGCGACGTTGGGTCCTGCGATCTCCGCCCATCGCGTTACCAGTTCACGCGAGGCAAAGCCCTGCTTGGCGAAGGCGTCATTGATCGCACTGCCGAGCAGTGCGGATAACGGCTTCGCGGTGAGGGGACCGGGCTTGTTCATGGGCGGTTGTCGTCGGTACATAGTGTCCCATGACCTTATCAGGCGCTGCCGCGCGGCGAAAGAAATCTGAGGACAGCGCGGCAGCCGATCGCCCGGCGCTGCTGCTGGCCTGGTACGACCGCCACCGCCGCCAGTTGCCGTGGCGCGCGCCGCCGGGCCGCGCGAGCGATCCGTATCGCGTATGGCTGTCGGAAATCATGTTGCAGCAAACCACCGTGAAAGCGGTCGGGCCGTATTTCGAGAAATTCACTGCGCGCTGGCCGACCGTGGCGGCGCTCGGCGCTGCATCGCTCGATGACGTTTTGAGAATGTGGGCGGGGCTTGGTTACTATTCCCGTGCGCGCAACCTTCATGCCTGCGCCGTCACGGTGCTGCGCGATCACGGTGGTGCATTTCCCGACACCGAAGACGGTTTGCGGTCGCTGCCGGGGATTGGCCCCTACACGGCTGCGGCCATTGCCGCGATTGCATTCAGCCGGCAGACCATGCCGGTCGATGGGAATATCGAACGCGTGGTGTCGCGGTTGTTCGTCGTCGAAGATCCGTTGCCCAAATCCAAACCTCAGATTCAGCAATTGGCGGCGACGCTGCTTTGGGATTCACGCGCGGGCGACAGCGCGCAGGCGCTGATGGATCTCGGGGCCACGATATGTACGCCGAAGAAACCCGCCTGCGCACTTTGTCCACTCAGCGACAATTGCGCCGCGCGAATACGGGGCGATCAGGAGACGTTTCCGCGCAAGGCGCCGAAGAAGACCGGCGCGCTGCGGCGAGGTGCAGCCTTCGTCGTCACACGCGGCGATGAACTGCTGGTTCGTACGCGCGGGGAAAAGGGGCTGCTCGGCGGCATGACGGAAGTGCCGACATCCGAATGGCTCGCCGGTCACGACGACAGGGATGAGCGCGGGCAGGCGCCCGCGCTCAAAGTCTCACGCTGGCATCGCAAAACAGGCGTGGTCACGCATGTGTTCACGCATTTCCCGCTCGAGCTTGTGGTTTATGTCGCGAATGTCCCTGCGCGCACGCGCGCGCCGGACGGCATGCGCTGGGTGCCCGTCGCCACATTGAAGGACGAGGCCTTGCCGAATGTCATGCGCAAGGTCATCGCGCATGGATTGGGGGAGTAGCGAGAGCGGCAATGGTACGATTGGCCGCGATGTGAATCCCTCCCCCTTGTGGGGAGGGGCAGTCGAGCGTAGCGAGACTGGGGGTCTTCTAATTTCTCCCCCACCCGGCGCGCCCGTTCGCTTCGCTCTCGGCGCGCCACCCTCCCCACAAGGGGGAGGGAAAAGGCGGTGCCGCGAGTGCTACCCCGCGCTCGACAGCATCGATGTTTCAGGCCGGGGCACGATCGGCGGCTTGGCGTTGAGGGCATCGACCTGAAAGCCTGCGACGCGCTTGTAGGTGTTGGCGACGTCTTCCAGTTCCTGCTGCGTCATCACGTCGGTCACGACATTGAAGCCGTTCGGCGCGCGTTCCTCGACCAGTTGCATCACCTGCTCGGGTCCGTTGCGGCGGTTGAGCTTGACGAGTTCGGTGGTCGCCGGACGGCGTTCGGTCTCATAGGCCTGCAGAGCCTCCGACGTCTCGCCGTGATTGAGAATCTCGCGCGTAATGACGCGGGCATCGAGAATGGCCTGCGATGCGCCGTTGGAGCCGATCGGATACATTGGATGTGCAGCGTCGCCCATCAGCGTGACGTTGCCGAAGGTCCAGCGGTCGATCGGATCGCGGTCAACCAGCGGATATTCGTAAGCGTGCGCGCAATTGCGGATCAGGCCGGGGACATCGAGCCAGTCGAATCTCCAGTCCTCGAACCAGGGCAGGAATTCGTCGAGCCTGGCTGCGCGGTTGTAGTCCTCGCGCCGCCACTGATGGTCCGGCGGAAAGAAGCGCTCGGCAATCCAGTTGATGCGGAATTTTCCGTCTCGCGTCGGCGCATTCGAAATCGGATAGCAGACGAACTTCAGGCTTTCGTGGCCGGCCATGATCATGGTGCGGCCGGACAGGAAAGCGTCGCTTTCGGTGATGCCGCGCCAGAGGATGCGGCCATTCCAGATCGGCGGACCTTCGGCGGGATAAAGTTTGCCGCGCACGGCGGAATGGATTCCATCGGCCGCAATCAGCAGCGTGCCGTCATAGGTGCCGGCGTCGTCGCCGGTGGCCTTGTCGATGAAGCGGGCCGAAACGCCGTTCGGCGTATCGGTGAAACTCGCCAAGTGGTGGCTATTGAGCAGATTGTCGGAGTCCAGACGTTCAATCACGGTATCGAGCAGGATCTGGTGCAGCACACCGCGATGGATCGAGAACTGCGGCCACTTGTACCCGGCTTCAAGCCCGCGCGGCTCGCTCCAGATTGGTTTTCCGTGCTTGGAGAAGTAGGACAGTTCCTTGGTTCTGACGCCGGCGGCATCGAGCTTGTCGAGCAGGCCGAGTTCGGTCAGTTCGCGCACCGCATGCGGCAGCACGTTGATGCCGACGCCCAGCGGCTTCAGTTCCGGCACGCTTTCGAACACGCGGCACGGAATGCCGATCTGATGAAGGCTGAGCGCGAGCGTCAGCCCGCCGATCCCGCCGCCTGCGATAAGAACCGTCATGATACGCTCCTGTAACTGCCGTCGTCATGGCACGGGAAACGGCGAGGGGGCAACTGCGAAAGGGCGTTCCGGAGCGCGGCGCTAACCCGTCTTTCGCTTCGGCCGCGCCATCTCGCGTCCGATCTCGAGCATGATGCTCCGCAGCCAGATCGAGCCGGGGTCCATCTGCACGCGGGTCGGATAGAACATGAACTGCTCGTCGATCCCCGGATCGATAGGCGGGAACACTGTGACCAGCGACAATTGTTTCGACAGTGCGGCAATCAGGCGGCGCGGTACGAACGCAACGAGATCAGTGCGCGCAGCGACATGCAGCGCTTCGATGTAGCTCGGCACCACCAGCGCGATGCGCCGCTCCAGCTTTTTGGTCTGCAGCCAGGTGTCGATCAGGTCTTCGCTCTGGCCGCGAATGACGACAGCGACATGCCGCGCCTTGAGAAAGGTGTCCTTGTCTTTCAACCGCGCTCCCGCCGGATGACCATGCCGCACCGCCAGAGCGTCGGCGTCGGTGTAAAGCAGCTGCCGGTGAAATCCCTTGAAGGCATCCCCGATGCTGATCACGATATCGATCGTACGCGCGAACTCTGCGGTGAAGATCGCGGGGCCGCGCCACGGAACAACGTCGATCCGCACGCCCGGCGCGGCGGCGTCCAGCCTTTTCATCAGCGGCGGCATCAGCAGTTCAACCGCGAGATCGGGCATCATCAGGCGGAAGCGCCGTTCGCTGCGCGCGGCGTCGAAATCGTCCGGCATGAACAGGCCGCGCACCTGATCCAGCGCCTGGGCCAGCGGGGCGCGTAATGCCTGTGCGCGCGGCGTCAACTCCATGCGCGCGCCGACGCGCACCAGCAAGGGATCGCCGAGGATGTCACGCAGGCGTTGCAGCGCGTGACTGGTCGCCGGTTGCGACAATCCGATCCGCATGGCTGCCCGGCTGACATTGGCCTCCAGCAGCAGTGCGTCGAGAGCGACCAGCAGGTTGAGGTCGAGCGAAGCTAAATTCATCGTGCGAATATATATCATACGAAGCATCGATTGGAAGAATATCGATGGGAGGCCCATCATCCGCCCATCAATTCAAGCAGAGGACGGAACTCATGAGTGCCGAAGCCAACAAGAAATTGATCCAGCAGATCTTCACCGACTCCGCCAACCGCAGCGGAATGACCTTCATCGATCACCTCGCGGACGATGCGGTGTGGGTCCAGACCGGCCAGTGTTCCTGGTCGCGTAACTTTACGAGGAAGGATGAAATCACAAACGGCCTTCTCGGCTATTTGCGAACCTTGCTGGCGGATCGCCCGCGGACGCTGGCGTTCAACTTCATTGCCGAGGGCGACACTGTTGTGGTCGAGGCAAAAGGTGACAACGTCACAAAGTCTGGCGAGCGCTACGACAATGAATACTGCATGGTCTGGCGCGTCGAAAACGGCAGGATCAAGCAGATCAAGGAATACTGTGACACGGCATTGGTCGAGCGCGTGCTCGGTCCGTTTCCGAAATCGCAGATGCGGGCAGCGGGTTGAAGCGGTGGCCCGCGCTTATCCGGGTGTCAGGCCGCGGCTCGCGTTGCGGTTGCTAGATTCGATGCGGGATACTGTTCGCGATGCTTTTGAAGTTTTCCGGACCTGGCGCCGACGTATTCGCGATCGCCGCGAACTCGGAGCGATGAGTGAGCGCCAGCTCAACGATATGGGAATGAGCTGGCCGGAGATCGCGTTCGAGATCGAAAAGCCGTTTTGGCGGGAGTGAATGGTGGACGGCGGGTCAGCCCGCCGCCATCTCGCTGCGGATTTCGGCGCGCAACTCGTCGATCAGCCTGAGACCCTTCTTGGTCTCGACGTGCCAGAAGGTCCAGCCGTTGCAGGCTTCGGCCCCCTGAGCGAGCGCGCCCATGCGGTGGATCGAGCCGACCTTGTCGCCGAGCATGATCGCGCCGTCGGCACGCACCAGCGCGCCATGCTTCTTCTTGGAATCGACCAGTTTGGTGCCGGGCAGGATCATGCCGCGCTCGACCAGCTCGGAAAACGCGACACGCGGCGCACCGCGCGCGGTCATGAATGGAGCAAGCGTCGCTTCCGGCAGCGGCTCGATGGCGGCAATACGCGCTTCGGCGGCCTTGGCATAGGTCTGGTCGCGCTCGAAGCCGATATAGCTGCGGCCGAGGCGTTTCGCGACAGCGCCGGTGGTGCCGGTGCCGTTGAACGGGTCGATCACGAGGTCGCCGGGCTTTGACGACGACAGCAGCACACGCGCCAGCAATCCTTCGGGCTTCTGGGTCGGATGGACCTTCTTGCCGTCGCTGCCCTTGAGACGTTCTTCGCCGGTGCAAAGCGGGATCGTCCAGTCGGAACGTGCCTGCACGTCCTCGTTGGCGGCCTTCAGCGCTTCATAATTGAAGGTGTAACCCTTGGCGTTCTCGTCGCGCGCCGCCCAGATCATGGTCTCGTGGGCATTGGTGAAGCGGCGGCCGCGGAAATTCGGCATCGGGTTGGTCTTGCGCCACACGATGTCGTTGAGAATCCAGAAGCCCAGATCCTGCATGATCGCGCCGACGCGGAAAATGTTGTGATAGGAGCCGATCACCCAGATCGTCGCCGACGGCTTCATGGCGCGGCGCGCGGCAAGCAGCCATGCACGCGTAAAATCATCATAGGCGGCGAAGGATGAGAACTTGTCCCAGTCGTTGTTGACCGCATCGACATGGGATTCGTCGGGGCGCTTGAGGTCGCCCTTCAATTGCAGATTGTATGGAGGGTCTGCGAAGACCAGATCGACCGATCCGGCTTTCATCTTCGACATCTCCGCGACGCAATCGCCGATGACGATGTGCGAACTGGGAGCATTTTCAAATTGAGTGCGGGGCGCCTTTGCAGACGCCCCGCGACGCGACACTACCATGACTCAAAACCTGACTCAGGCGACGCAGCCGGCGACGCGGGACTAACAAATCCGACTGTCATCACCATGAATGGCCAAGGTAAAAATGAGCTTAATCAAAAACAGGTTTGTGACGAATCCGAAATTGATTCCGAAATCCGGTTTGCATCGCGGATCGCAAACGCACGCTGAGCGTTGAGCGATGCAGCAATCGGCGGAATTGCTGGCACTGCGCACCTTTCGTTGCGAAATTCAGCCCGCATTCATGTCGTGGAGTGGAAACACATCGAAATGCCGCATGAGTGTCCTGAATCCGAACTAGGCAATTTTTGCCGGGCGCTGTATGAATCGTTAACAGGACTTTCGGCTCCATCGCGTTGTGAGCACGACGCGCCCGCCGGTTGAGGAGATTTCCGATGCGTTACGATGATTTCCGCCGCAGCGACAACATCGACGATCGCCGCGACGACAGCGGCTACGGCGGAGGCGGCGGAGGTTTCGGATTTCCGATGGGTGGTGGCGGCGGGCTCGGCATCGGTACCATCGTCGTGCTCGGCCTGATCGGCTGGGCGGTCGGCATCGACCCGCGCATCCTGATCGGCGGCGCCGAGATCCTGACCGGCGGCCAGCAGCAGGCGCCGAGCTATCAGACCGATCGCAGAACCAGCAGCCCGCCGAAGGCCGGCGCGCCGACGGACGAAATGGGCAGCATGATCGCCGGCGTACTCGGCGAAATCGATGACCGCTGGAGCGAAATCTTCTCGGCGAGCGGCCAGACCTATCGCGGACCCCGCATCGTGCTTTTCAAGAATGCCACCAACGGCGGGCGCTGCGGCATGGCGCAGTCGGCCATGGGCCCGTTCTATTGTCCGCCCGACAAGCAGATTTTCCTCGACACCGGATTCTTCCGCGAAGTCGAGACCCGTTTCCGCGGCTGCTCTGGGAACGCATGCAAGTTCACCACCGCCTACATCATCGCGCATGAAGCCGGTCACCACATCCAGAACCTGCTTGGCATCCTGTCGAAGGCGCAGCAGATGCAGCAGCAGGCCGGTAGCAAGGCCGAGGCGAACAACATTCAGGTGAGGGTCGAGTTGCAGGCGGATTGCCTGTCCGGGGTCTGGGTCAACCGCGAAGAGAAGAAGCGGCCCGGGTTCCTTGAGGCGGGCGACATCGATGCGGCGCTGCAGACCGCGTCCGCGATCGGTGACGATACGCTGCAGCGGCAATCGACCGGGCGGGTCGTGCCCGACTCGTTCACCCACGGTTCGGCCGCGCAGCGCAAGCGCTGGTTCATGACCGGCTTCCAGCAGGGCTCGGTGCAAGCCTGCAATACATTCGCGCCCGGCGTTCAGCTCTAGCAAGCGGGAGTCGTCATCCAGAGGTGCGAGCCATTTGGCGAGCCTCGAAGGATGACAGCGCCGTCGCCCTTCGAGGCTCGGGCAGGAATCGCCTCGCACCTCAGGGTGACGGCTAAGGAAAAAGACGTGATGTCCTCAATCGATGAAACCAGGAAGTTCGTCCCGCTCAACATCGCGGTGCTGACTGTGTCCGATACGCGCTCGCTGGCCGATGACAAGTCCGGCACGACGTTGGCGGACCGGCTCACGGCTGCGGGCCATCGCCTTGCCGCGCGGGACATCGTCACCGACGACGCCGATGCGATTCGCGCCAAGTTGCGGATGTGGATCGCCGATCCCGGCGTCGATGTGGTGATCACCACCGGCGGCACCGGCTTCACCGGCCGCGACGTGACGCCGGAAGCGGTTGAGCCGTTGTTCGAGAAGCGGATGGACGGTTTCTCGATCGCGTTTCACATGCTGAGCCACGCCAAGATCGGCGCGTCGACCATTCAAAGCCGCGCCACCGCCGGTGTCGCCGGTGCGACGTTCATCTTCTGCCTGCCGGGCTCGCCAGGCGCCTGCAGGGATGGATGGGACGGCATTCTCGCGCAGCAACTCGATTACCGCACCAAGCCGTGCAACTTCGTCGAGATCATGCCGCGGCTGGACGAGCACCTGAAGCGCGGCAAGGCGAGGGCGTAAGGCTCGTCAGTGCGCGGAGCGTAAGCGACGAAGCAATCCATCTTTTTTGTCGCTCTGCTTCGCTTCGCTCGCAATGACGATGAGTACGTCTAGAGCGTCAGCTCCCACGTCTCGCCGATCAGGTCGTGACCGAAACTGTGGTGCGGTTCGGTTGCGACATGCACGAAACCCGCGTTCTGATAGATTCCACGCGCGGCGAGCAGCATGCTCTGGGTCCACAGCGTGATCTTGCGATAGCCGCAACTCCGCGCGAAGGCGATGCACTCATCCACCAGCCGCTTGCCGAGGCCATGACCGCGCGCCGCCGGATCGATCAGCAGCAGACGAATCTTCGCAACCTCATCGGAGTGCTTCACCAGAAATACCGAGCCGACCTGCTGGCCGTCGATCTCGGCGATCCAGCAGCGTTCGCGCGCCGGGTCGAAGTCCTTCAGGAACTGCGCGGTGATCTCGGCGCACAAGGCCTCGAAGGAAATATCCCAGCCGTATTCGCGCGCGTAGAGCAGGCCGTGCTGCTGCACGATCCAGCCCATGTCGCCGGGCCGATGGACGCGCAGTGTTATCTCGGGGCGGCCGGCCTCGTCGTCGAGCAGCCGTTCGATGGCCGTCATTGCGGTGACAAGGCGTTCCTCGCCGCCACGCGGGAGTTTTTCAAGCATCTCCCCGATCTCATCATGCGAACTTCGATTGAGGCGGCCGTATGCCAGTCGTCCCTTGGCCGTCAGGGCCAGCCGGAATTGCCGCCGATCCGAGGGGACCGGCTTTCGCGTCACCAGCCCCTTGTCCATGAAGGCTTGAACGATGCGGCTCAGATATCCCGGATCGAGATCGAGTTGGGCGCCGATCTCCTTTGCGGTCGGCTCGTCGCGGTGTGCGAGCTCGAAAAGCACGCGGGCTTCCGTCAGCGAGTAGGGGCTTTCAAGGAGTTGCTGCTCAAGCACACCGATCTTGCGGGTGTAGAAGCGGTTGAACCGCCGGATCGCGGCGATCCGGGCTTCCTTCGCGGCTTCCTGAGTAATGTCCATCGGCGACCGACGCCTCGTCCTGTTCAGACGGGCATCTTCGGGATATTGTTGACGCAGTCAAGTATTATTGTTGACGTGGTCAACTAGTTTCAGGCGGCCACGAAAATCCGCGTCCGCAGCACGGCGCGGCCGGTGCGGCCGAGTTTGGAGAGCAGTTTGGCCTCGGCGCGGCGCGCCGCAGGGGCATAGCCGCCAACCCGCTCATAATGGTCGCGGGAAATCAGCAGGCCCTGATCGGGCGAGGGTCCGGAGATGAACCGCGCGAGGGATTTCACTCCGTCGCGCACGGTGGCGTCTTCATAGGGAGAGCGCGCGTAACGAAAGACACCGGCGCGCTGACGGCCGCTTAAAGAAACGCCCTGAATGAACTGGGTGGTTTCGTCGATCCATCCCGAATCCAGCACAGCGCCGGGCAGCAGGAACAACAGCCAGGGCGAGCGGCTTTGCTGGGCGCCTGCCGCAAGCGCTGCGCCGCGCGATCCGTCGAACTTCAGGAAGTTGCAGCCCGCGATGTCGGCCACCCGCTCGATCGCCTCGGATGCCGCACGATCCACCAGCACCACGTCCCGCACGAGGCCGGCCGCCGCGCCGGGCACCAGAGCCGCAAGGGTGGCAACAACGGGTTGCTCGGCGCCTTCGGTGGGAATGACAACGCTGATCATGAGTTGTTGAAATACGTGTCCGCCAAATGACTGATGCGAAACCGTTATCATCTTGTCACAGTCAGAACAGCCCGTCAGGTGCAGCTTTTTGCGGCATTCATGAACGCCGGACCATGTCGTTCAGCCACGAACGCTGGCCGGACGAGACGCCAAACCGGCGCCGCGCACGACCGGAAACCGGCGCAAATATTTTGGGGACGGGCGTCATTGAAGTTCTTGTTTTGTTCTCATTCGGTGCTATGTTCTCCCCATGAGCCATGCATCCCATGCCCTCAAACACCCGCCGGTGACGCCCCCCTCTGATCCGGCGGGTGTTCCTTCTCCCTTTCCTGAAATCGAAGTCGCGATCGACCGTCAGCGGCGCAGGGGCCGCGGGGCGCAATCCAACGCCAGCGGACGGTTCGAGGCCGAAGCACGGGTCACCTTCGACGACGGCTGGCAGAGCCTCGAAGAGTTGCCGCCGTTCAAGACCACGGTCGCGGTCGATACGGCACGCAAGGTCATCACCCGCAACGACTCGCCCGACATCGGCTTCGACCGCTCGATCAATCCGTATCGCGGTTGCGAACACGGCTGCGTCTATTGTTTCGCACGTCCGACCCACGCCTATCTCGGCCTGTCGCCGGGCCTCGATTTCGAATCCCGGCTGTTCGCCAAGCCCGACGCGCCGGAACTGCTCGAAAAGGAACTGGCCGCGCCGGGATACGAGCCGCGCATGATCGCGATCGGCACCAACACCGATCCGTATCAGCCGATCGAGCGCGAGCACAAAATCATGCGCGGCATTCTCGAGGTGCTGGAGCGCACCGGGCATCCGGTCGGGATCGTCACCAAATCGGCCTTGGTGACGCGCGACATCGACATTCTTGCGCGGATGGCAAAACGCAATCTTGCCAAGGTCGCGATTTCGGTGACGTCGCTGGACCCGAAACTCGCACGCACCATGGAGCCGCGCGCCGCGACGCCGCCGAAACGGCTTGAGGCGCTGCGTCAGCTCGCCGCGGCGGGAATTCCGACAACGGTGATGGTCGCGCCGGTGATCCCGGCGCTGAACGATTCCGAGATCGAGCGCATTCTCGATGCCGCCGCCCATGCCGGCGTCAAGGAAGCGAGTTATGTGTTACTGCGCCTGCCGCTCGAAGTGCGCGACCTGTTCCGCGAATGGCTGATGGCGAATTATCCGGACCGGTATCGCCACGTCTTCACACTGATCCGCGACATGCGCGACGGCCGCGATTACGACTCGCAGTGGGGCACGCGGATGAAGGGCACCGGGCCGATGGCCTGGATGATCGGACGGCGTTTTGAGATCGCCTGCGAGAAGCTCGGCCTCAACAAGCGGCGGTCGAAATTGACCACCAGCCACTTCGCCCGGCCCAAGCGCGGTAATGAGCAACTCGATTTGTTCTGATCTTCAATCCATCCCGGCCGCGACATTCGCGCTTCTGCAAGGCCATCAAATTCCCTATGAGTGGGATCATGAGCCCTGTAGACAAAAGCGCGGCGGAGTTCGGAACGATCATCGTTACAGAGCGATTGCTGCTGCGTGCGGCATGCGACAACGACATTCCGCTGCTTCAGAGCAAAATCTTCAGCGTGCCGGATGTCATGCAATATGTCTTTTCAGGTATTGCGTTGCAGTCTGACGAGTCTGAGGCGCTCATCAGGCAGCACTTCAATTTCGGAGAGGGAAAGACGGGCCTCTCGGTATTGACTGAGAAAACATCGGGAGCTGTTCTGGGATTTGCAGGTCTCTATCCATGCGACATTCTGGGCCGGGACGATTTCGAGATCGGATTCGTTCTTGCCAGGGAGGCGTGGGGACGCGGACTGGCGAGCGAGATCGGTGCGGCGCAACTGGCGTTCGGATTCCAAGAATTGGGATGTGGTCGCCTGGCGCTGGCTTATCCCGAAAATGTTCCGTCCAGACGAACTATCGAGAAACTGGGCATGCGCCATGTGACGGATGTCTCGATCAGCGGACGCGGCCCACGCCGGGTCTATGCCATCGATGCGGATGAGTGGCACTCAACCCGCCCTGAATAACGGGCACGGCTGAAAATTCCGGCTTGCGGGACGCTTCATGCGCCCGCAGCATCGCCGCATGATTCGGAACAAGTCCCCGGCGGTTCCACCCGCTGCAAAAAAAGCGAAACGCGGCGTCATCAGCGTCGCCGCGCCGAGTTTTCGCCGCGAGCGTGCGTTGCTGAAGCGTGGCGTCTGGCCGGTTGCGGGTTGCGACGAGGCCGGGCGCGGGCCGCTGGCCGGTCCGGTGGTTGCGGCTGCCGTGATCCTCGATCCGAAGCGGGTTCCGAAGGGCATCGACGATTCCAAGCGGCTGACCCGCGAACGCCGCGAAGCGCTGTTCGAGGAAATCTGCGCGACCGCGCTCGTATCGGTGGCGGTTGCGCCGCCATCGCGGATCAACCGCGACAATATTCTGCGCGCCTCGCTCTGGGCGCTGGCGCGCGCGGTGCTTGCGTTGCCCGAGATGCCGAAGCACGTCTTTGTCGACGGGCGAGACCGGCTGGCTACCTCCTGCGATTGCGAGGCGGTGATTGGCGGCGATGGTATCGTGCTGTCGATTGCCGCGGCGTCCATCGTCGCCAAGGTTTCGCGCGACCGGCTGATGTGCCGGCTGGCGCAGGATCATCCCGGCTACGGCTTCGAGCAGCACATGGGTTACGGCGTCCCGGCCCATCTTGAGGCGCTCGACCGGCTCGGTCCGACGATTCATCATCGCCGCTTTTTCGCGCCTGTCGCGGCGTCACGCCGCAAGCACTTTGGGGAAGACGATACGCCGGCGACTGCCCAGATCGAGATGATCATGTCGTCGGAAGAGGCAATCGCGGCGATCTGAGCGGCTCGGTTGCCTGATCGCCTCATGCGCTTTATCAGTGAGGCGTCCCTCGCACGGCCGGTTTAAACGTTTCATGCGTTTCACATCCCTGATCGTTGAACTGGTCCGCGCCCGGCCGCGCCTGATCTTCTGGATCGTGGTGCTGGCGCAGTCGGCGCTCTGGTTGTTCTTGCCCTGGTTATTGTACGGAAGCCCGCCCGGCGACGTCGCCACGGTGCTGGCGTTCGGCCGGGAGTACCAGGTCGGCACCCATCTCGGCCCGCCCCTCGCGTTCTGGCTCGCCGATGTCGCTTTCCGCCTGTCCGGTGGCCATATTTTTGGCGTCTACCTGCTGTCGCAGCTCTGTTTCATCCTGACGTTCTGGGCGCTGTTCAAGCTGAGCCGCGCCATCGTCGGCGCGCAGCAGGCGATTCTCGCCGTGCTGCTGACGGCGACGATCACTGCCTTTTCGTTTCCGGGCGCAGAGTTCGGCCCGCTCATCGTCGCGCGGCCGCTGTGGGCGCTGATCCTGCTCCACACCTGGCAGATCGTCGGGCAGGCGCGGCGTCGCGCGTGGTTCTGGTTGCCGATCGAGATCGGCCTCCTGATCCTGACCACGTCGGCGGCATTGCCATTGCTGGCTCTGCTGGCGGTGTTCGTGCTGGCGACGCCGAAAGGCCGCCGCGCGCTGTTGTCGACCGATCCGCTTTATGCCGCCGTCGTGGTGATGGTGCTGGTGCTGCCATATGTGATCTGGCTGATCCGTGCGAATGCACTGGCGCTGCCGTCGCTGCCTGTGGTGGCGGAGCTTCAGGACCGGCTGCTCGGATGGGGCGGGCTGCTGGCGGGGCTGTTGTTCGGCTTGTCCGGCGTGGCGCTGCTGCTGATCACCAATTCGCGCGCCCTCGACCGCAAGAGTGAAGACCCGCCGCTGATCTTCCGTCCGCCGGTCGATCCGTTCGCGCGGCTGTTCGTTTATGTGTTCGCGCTGGTCCCTCCGGTTGTGCTCAGCTTCATCGCCGCGCTGTTTGACCGCGATCAGGTGATCGGCGGCGACGGAGTCGTTCTCCTGCTCGCAGGGCTTGCGGTTGTCATTGCGGCAGGAGATCTGATCGCGCTGCGGCGGCAACAACTCCTGCGTTCGGTGTGGCTGGTCATCATGGCGGCGCCGATTGCCGTTGTCCTCGGCGTGACATTCATCCAGCCATGGATCGGAAGCACCGAGGTCAAGACCTCGCTTCCGGCGCGGGATATCGGGCGCTTCTTCGGCGAGAACTTCGAGCGCCGCACCGGCCGCCCGCTGGCGGCAGTGGCGGGCGATCCGCATCTTGCGACGCTGATCGGCTTCGGGGCGTCCTCGCGCCCGCACGTGATGTTCGATGCAACACCGCAAGAGACGCCGTGGATCACGCCAAAGCTCTTCACCGAGAACGGCGGCGTGGTGGTCTGGCGCGCGGCGGATACTGCCGGCACACCGCCTCCTGACATTCTGAAGCGGTTTCCCGGCCTCGTGCCGGAAGTGCCGCGATCATTCGAGCGTCTGGTCAAGGGCCGCCAGGCGCTGGTGCGGATCGGCTGGGGCATTGTCCGTCCGCAGACGGCCCGGCCGGGCTCTCGATAACAGCGAGACATCATGAGCGAGCAGGCGGAAAAATCCGGGACGACATTTCTCGACCGCCAGTTCGGCCTCACCCAGCACGGCACGACAGTTCGCACCGAATTCGTCGCCGCGGTCACCACGTTCCTGACCATGGTCTACATCGTGTTCGTCAATCCGGTCATTCTCGCCAATGCCGGCATGGACAAGGGCGCGGTGTTCGTCGCGACCTGTCTTGCAGCGTCGGTGTCGACGCTGGCGATGGCGTTTCTGGCGAACTATCCGATCGCGCTCGCGCCCGGCATGGGGCTGAACGCGTTCTTCGCGTTCACCGTCGTGATTGGCTACAAGTACACGTGGCAGCAGGCGCTCGCCGCGGTGTTCTGTTCGGGCGTGATCTTCTTCGCGCTGTCGATCTTCCGGCTGCGGGAATATGTCATCGACGCCATTCCGCGAAACCTGAAATTCGCGATCTCCGCCGGCGTCGGGTTGTTTCTTGCGATCATCGCGCTTGAGCAGGCCAAGATCGTGGTGGCGAGCCCGGCGACCTTGGTAACAGCGGGTCCGCTCGGCGTCGCGCATCCGGCGCCGGTGCTGTGCCTGCTGGGCTTTGCGCTGATCGTGGCGATGAACGCGCGCAACATCGCCAGCGGAACGCTGATCGGCATTCTTGCGGTCTCGCTGATCGGGTTGCCGCTGGGGCTGACCAGCTTCAACGGTGTGGTGTCGCTGCCGCCGTCGCTGGCGCCGACATTGTTCCAGCTCGATTTCTCGCGCGCCACCGAACTGACATTCCTGATCGTGGTGTTCAGCTTTCTCTTTATCGATGTGTTCGACAACGCCGGAACGCTGATCGGCGTCACCCATCGCGCGGGCCTCACCGACAAGCACGGCAATCTTCCGCGCATGAAGCAGGCGCTGATGGCGGACAGTTTCGCCGCGATGTTCGGGGCGCTGATCGGCACATCGACCACCACGAGCTATATCGAAAGCGCCTCCGGCGTTGCTGTGGGCGGCCGCACCGGGCTGACGGCGGTATTCGTCGCGCTGTTCTTTCTGCTGGCGCTGTTCTTCGCGCCGCTCGCCGGGATGGTGCCGGCCTATGCGTCTGCCGCCGCGTTGCTCTACGTCGCCTGCGTAATGGCGCGGGGGCTCGCGGACATGGCGTGGGACGACGTGACCGAATACGCGCCTGCGGTTGTCACGGCCATCGCGATGCCGCTTACCTATTCGATCGCCACCGGCATCGGTCTCGGCTTCATCACCTACGCGGTAATCAAGATTCTCGCGGGACGCTTCGTAGATGCGAAGCCCGCGGTGCTGGTGCTCGCGCTGGTGTTCGCGGCCAAGTTCGCGATCGGCTAGCTACGCCACAGCCCGCCGCTGCATCAGTGCGGCAATGCCGAGGCCAACCAGTGCAAGCGCGACGGCCGGAAACACCACGATGTTGACCATCGACCAGCCGTAGCTCGCGAGCAACTGGCCCGACGAGAACGAGCCGATCGCCACCAGGCCGAACACGATGAAATCGTTGAAAGCCTGAACCTTCTTGCCTTCCTGCGGACGGTGCGTTTCCACGATCAGCGCCGATGCGCCGACGAACGAGAAATTCCAGCCGACGCCGACCACGAAAAGCCCGGCCCAGAAATGCATCGCGGTAATGCCCGACAGACCGATCACCGCAGCAGCAGCTTCCAGGATGAGGCCGGCCACCGCGACCTTCGCCGCTCCGAAGCGCGAGATCAGCGAGCCGGTAAAGAAGCTTGGCCCGAACATCGCAACGATGTGCCACTGAATGCCGAAGTTTGAATCGCTTAGCGACAATCCGCAGAACTTCATCGCCAGCGGTGCGGACGTCATCAGAAAATTCATCGCGGTATAGGAAACCGCGCCGCAGAGCGCGGCGGCGATGAATCGCGGTTTCCGGACGATCTCCAGCAACGGCCGCCCTCCGGTCATTTGAGCAGGGGCGGGCTTGGGTGCATTGACGCCGGCAAGTACAGCCATCGCCACCAGCGCAACGATGGTCTGAACCAGAAAGCTCACCGCGAACAGATAGGGTGGCCAGATATCCATGGTCCATTGCACGAGCTGCGGACCCAGCACGCCCGCGAACACGCCTCCCGCCATCACCCATGAGATCGCTTTTGGCCGATAGGCGGCGCTCGCGCTGTCGGTCGCGGCGAAGCGATAGGATTGCGAGACCGCACCGTAGAGTCCGCCGAGAAACGTCGCGACGCAGAACAGGATGAACGAGCCCTGCAGAATGGCGACGGCGGCGAGGACGCCGCACAGTGCGCCGCAGCCGGTGCCCGCGATGAAGGCCGTGCGGCGGCCGAAGGCCTGAGAGATCATGCCGGTGGGCAGGGTGCCGGCGGCAAGGCCGAGCATGAAGATCGAGAGCGGCAGGGTTGCGAGCGAGATGTCTGGCGCAAGCGTCGCACCGACGATCGAGCCGGTCGCGAAAATCACCGCCGCATTCGCGCCAGTCAGCGCCTGTGCGGCCGCAAGCCGCCGCACATTTGCCCGCGCCACCGTGTCGTCGATAGCTCCGTCTGCAATGTGCATATTCATTGTGGGCGCCCCGGATGGCTGCGTAATGCGCAGCACCGAAGGCTTATGGCCTGAACCGGTCATCTGCGCCACCAACATCCGCTGCATGGCTGCGGTGTGACATCATCGGATCGCCGTTGCGATCGAGGCGCGCCGCGATCCCGTCATTTGGTGTATTGTCGGACGTTCCCGCACGCCTGCAGGCGGATCGATGACAGGCAAATTCGAAGGAGGGAGCGATGGCTCACCTTGGAAGCTGTTTTTGCGGCGCAGTCAAAGTGGAAGTTGCCGGAGCACCGGAGGCCATGGGTTACTGCCATTGCAGTTCCTGCCGTTCGTGGTCCGGCGGGCCCGTAAACGCCTTCAGCCTATGGAAGCCGGAGGCTGTGCGGATTGCATCGGGAGCCGAGTATGTTGCGACGTTCCAGAAATCCGAACTCAGCCAGCGTCAGTATTGCTCGAAATGCGGCGGGCATCTGATGACCAATCATCCGCCCATCGGCCTCGTGGACGTGTTTGCTTCGACGATCCCGACCCTCGCCTTCATTCCCGGCGTGCATGTGAACTACGCCGAGACGGTGATGCCCATGCGGGATGGCTTGCTCAAGTTGAAAGACTTCCCGGCTGAACTTGGCGGCTCCGGCGAGATCATCGCGGAATAGTGGCCGGTCGATTCGATGCGGCGATCGCCGATGCCTTGAATCCGGTCTTGCGAACGTTCAGGCATCGGCTAGGCGCCTGATTCAGTTCGCTAGCTTGCAACACCGGCCAGTGCCTTCTGCACAGAGCGAAGGTCCTGCCAGGTCAGACGCTTGTAGATCGGCTGCCGCAGCAGATACGCCGGATGGAACGTCGCCATGGCTTTGATTTTCCGCGTGCCGGTGTCGTAGTCGATCCACTTGCCGCGCGTTTTCATGATGCCGTCCTTGAGGTCGAGCACCGCCTGCGACGACGGTTTGCCGAGGCAGACCAGCACGTCCGGATCGACCAGTTGAATCTGCCGCCGGATAAAGGGCAGGCAGATCTGCGTTTCCTGGGGCGAGGGATCGCGATTGCCCGGCGGCCGCCACGGAATGATGTTGGCGATGTAGACCTTGCTGCGGTCGAGGCCGATCGCCGCCATCATCAGGTCGAGCAGTTTGCCGGAGCGTCCGACAAACGGCAGTCCTTCGATGTCCTCGTCACGTCCCGGCGCTTCGCCGACGAACATGATCTTCGCCTCGGGATTGCCGTCGGCGAACACCAGCCGCGTCGCGGTCGACTTCAGCGCGCAACCGTCGAAGCGTTCGAGCAGTTCGCGCAGTTCCTGCAGCGATGCCGCACCGGGCGCGATCTCGCGGGCCGATATGATCGCTGCGTCGGGTGCCGGCGCAGCGCCTGCGAGCACGGGCGCAGGGATCGGGTTCGCGGTGCGAAACAGCGCGGGCTTGGCGGCAGGCCGCTCCTCGCTGGCCGGCTCTTCCACCAGGCGATTGACGGGAGTTTCCGACAACGCGCAATCCACTCCAGCCTCTAGATAAAAGGCGAGAAGTTCGCGGGCGGAGGGCATGGGTTCGAGCGTGGTCACGGAGTCAATCTAGGACGGATTGCGTTGCAGCGAAACAGGGTTGTTCTTGCGCCAAAAATCGGGAAGAACGATGATTAGAAACATTCTGAACCACCCAATGTCGAGATGACATCATGAGCACCGAAGAGCTTCCGCCGCGCGATTCCATGGAGTTCGATGTTGTAATCGTCGGCGCCGGACCCTCAGGTCTGGCGGCCGCCATCCGGCTCAAGCAGATCAATCCGGAACTGACGGTTGTCGTGGTCGAAAAGGGCTCGGAAGTCGGCGCTCATATTCTGTCCGGCGCGGTGATCGATCCGATGTCGCTCGACAAGCTGATCCCCGACTGGCGCGAGGATGCCGACTGCCCGCTGAAGACGCAGGTGAAGGACGACCAGTTCTTCTGGATGACCGGCAGTTCCGCGATCAAGCTGCCGAATTTCATGATGCCGCCGCTGATGGACAACCATCACTGCTACATCGGCTCGCTCGGCGACGTGTGCCGCTGGCTTGGCCCGCGCGCCGAAGCGCTCGGCGTTGAAATCTATCCCGGCTTCGCCGCGGTCGAAGTGCTGTATGGCGAGAACGGCGAAGTGCGCGGCATCGCCACCGGCGACATGGGTGTGGCGCGCGACGGTTCGCACAAGGCCTCCTATACCCGCGGCATGGAATTGCTCGGCAAGTACACGCTGTTCGCCGAAGGCGCACGCGGCTCTCTCACCAAGCAACTGATCGCGAAGTTTGCGCTCGACAAGGACAGCGAGCCGTCGAAGTTCGGCATCGGCCTCAAGGAGGTCTGGCAGATCGATCCGGCCAAGCACAAGAAGGGACTGATCCAGCATTCCTTCGGCTGGCCGCTGAACATGTCCACTGGCGGCGGATCGTTCCTCTATCACTACAACGAGAACCTCGTCGCCGTCGGCTTCGTCGTGCATTTGAACTACGACGATCCGTATCTGTCGCCGTTCGAGGAATTCCAGCGCTTCAAGACCCATCCGAAGATCAGCGGCGTATTCGAGGGCGCCAAGCGCATCGCCTATGGCGCGCGTGCGATCACCGAGGGCGGCTATCAGTCGGTGCCGCGCCTGACCTTCAAGGGCGGCGCGCTGATCGGCTGCGCGGCCGGCTTCGTCAACGTGCCGCGCATCAAGGGCGTCCACAATGCGATGGGCACCGGCATGCAGGCGGCCGAATATGTCGCGGCTGCGCTGGCGGAAGGCCGCGCCAATGACGAAATCGTTGAATACGAAAACGGCTGGCGTGATTCCGCCGTGGGCAAGGACCTGCACAAGGTCCGCAACGTCAAGCCGCTGTGGTCGAAGTTCGGCACCGTCGTTGGCGTCGCGCTCGGCGGTCTCGACATGTGGACCAACACGCTGTTCGGCTTCTCGCTGTTCGGCACCCAGTCCCACGCCAAGCCTGACCGCGAGACGCTCGATCCCGCCAAGGCGCATCAGCCGATCCCGGGACCGAAGCCGGACGGCAAGCTGACCTTCGACAAGCTGTCGTCGGTATTCCTGTCCAACACCAACCACGAGGAGGATCAGCCGATCCATCTCAAGGTTGCGGACATGAACCTGCAAAAGACTTCCGAACACGACGTCTTTGCCGGTCCGTCGAACCGCTATTGCCCGGCAGGTGTTTATGAGTGGGTCGAGGAAGCTGCCGGTCCGCGGTTCCAGATCAACGCGCAGAATTGCGTCCACTGCAAAACCTGTGACGTGAAGGACCCGAACGGCAACATCACCTGGGTTCCGCCGGAAGGCGGCGGCGGGCCCAATTATCAGTCGATGTAAGCACGATTGCGCGAGAACGGCTGATCGCCACGATTGCGCCATACTAACTGGGCTCCTCGACCGGCTCGAATCCTTGCGGATGCTGGCCAAACAAGCCATTGTCCCGGTGCTGCTGGGCTGACCGGTTGCACCACCTTCAATCATGGAGCCGGCGAGCGTGAAATTCCAACGTCGTTTCAGCCGCGTGGCCGTCGCCACCCTCGGATTTGTCTCGGTTCTCGCCAGCGTCGGACCGCTCGCGGCGCAGACCCGGACCAGCGCCAGCGAAGACGCCAAGCAGGCGCCATATCCGAGTGCGCGTGATCTGATCGGCCTGACGGTAGCGGGCAGCTACCTTGCCGCGCGCCATGCCAGCGTTGATCGTGATGCGACCGCGGCTGCGGCATTCTACCGCGCGGCGCTCCGCTCCGATCCCAAGAACAGCGAACTGCTGGACCGCGCCTTCATCGCCTCGCTCGCCGACGGCGACATCGACGAGGCCGTGAAACTCGCCGACCGCATTCTCACCATCGACAAGAACAACCGCGTTGCGCGGCTGGTCGCGGGCGTGCGCTCGCTGAAGCAGAAGAACTACGCCGTCGCCCAGCAGAACATCAATCAGTCGATCCGCGGGCCGATCACCGATCTCGTCGCGACGCTGCTGTCCGGTTGGGCCAGCTACGCCGCGGGCAACACCCAGACCGCGATCTCAAGCATCGACAAGCTGGCGGGTCCGGAGTGGTATCCGATCTTCAAGGATCTGCACACCGGCATGATCCTCGAACTGGCGAACAAGCAGAAGGACGCCGGCGTTCGCTTCGAGCGCGCCTACAAGCTCGACGATTCCGCGCTGCGGGTGTCCGATGCCTATGCGCGCTGGCTGTCGCGCAACAAGGACGCGGCGGCGGCCACAGCGGTCTATCAGGGCTTCGACAAGAAGCTCGCGCGTCATCCGCTGGTGGTGGATGGCATTCGCGAAACCAAGGCCGGCAAGAAGCTGCCGCCGCTGGCGGAAAATCCGCAGCAAGGAGCGGCCGAAGCACTGTACGGCATCGGCGCGTCGCTGACGCGGCGCGGCGGCGAGGATCTCGCGCTGGTTTATCTTCAGCTTGCGCTCTACCTCAACCCGAACCATTCCCTCGCCCTGCTGTCGCTCGCGGACCTTTATGAATCCGTGAAGAAGCCGCAGATGGCCATCAAGGTCTACGAGCGCGTGCCTGCGCATTCGCCGCTCAAGCGCAACGCGCAGATCCAGCTTGCGACCGATCTCGACACTGTCGACCGCACCGAGGAAGGCATCAAGATCCTGAACGCTGTCGTCGCCGATGATCCGAAGGATGTCGAGGCGATCATGGCGCTCGGCAATATCGAGCGCGCCCGCAAGAAGTTCGCCGATTGCGGCGAAACCTATGGCAAGGGCATCGAAGCCCAGGCCAGCACCGCCGACAAGCCGAACTGGGTGCTCTATTATTTCCGCGGCATCTGCTTTGAGCGCTCGAAGCAGTGGGCGAAGGCCGAGGTCGATCTGAAGAAGGCGCTCGAAATGCAGCCCGAGCAGCCGCACGTCCTGAATTATCTCGGATATTCCTGGATCGATCAGGGCATCAATCTCGATGAGGCCATGAAGATGATCCGCCGCGCCGTCGAGCAGCGGCCGGACGATGGCTACATCGTGGATTCGCTGGGCTGGGCCTACTACCGGATCGCCGACTACGAGAACGCTGTGAAGCATCTCGAACGCGCGATCGACCTCAAGCCGGAAGATCCTACCATCAACGATCACCTCGGTGATGCGTACTGGCGCGTGGGGCGGACGCTGGAAGCGAAGTTCCAGTGGGCGCATGCCCGCGACCTCAAGCCCGAGGCGGACGAACTTCCGAAGATCGAGGCCAAGCTGCGTGACGGCCTGCCCGAGGATACCTCCAACGCTGCCGCCGCCGAAAAGAAGAAGGAAGACGGCAGGGGCGGCTGATTTTATCAACGCCCGATCGTTCCGGTGTCGTCGGAATCGTCATTGCCGGGCTTGACCCGGCAATCCATCTTCTTGAATAAGTCCTCAACTCTCGATGGATGCGCGGGTACGCAAACAGGTTTACGCGGTCTGCGCAGGGCAGATTGCTATGCCCGCGCATGGCGCATTGGGTCAGAGGCGGCAAACAGAATGACACTCACTGAAACCGCGCGCGCCAAGGTCAACCTCACGCTGCGCGTCCTTGGCCGCCGCCCGGACGGCTATCATGACATCGAGAGCCTGGTGGTGTTCGCCGACTGCGCGGACACGCTGACGCTTACGCCGGGGCCCGAGCTTGGCCTTGCGACCGGAGGGCCGGGCGCGCAGGACTGCGGCGAAATGGCGGATAATCTGGTGATCCGCGCGGCGCTCCTCCTCGGAGAACGCATTCCGGGTCTCACGCTCGGACACTTCACGCTGGACAAGCATCTGCCGGTCGCCGCCGGAATTGGCGGCGGGTCAGCCGACGCGGCCGCGGCCTTGCGGCTGCTGGCGCGTGCGAACGGCATTGCCATCGACGATCCGCGCGTTGTCAGCGTCGCGCGCGATACCGGCGCGGACATTCCGGTGTGCCTGGCGTCACGCGCCTGCACGATGACCGGCGTCGGCGAGAACTTGTCGATGCTCGACGTTCCTTCGATGCCGTGCGTGATGGTCAATCCGCGCGTCGGCGTCGCGACCAAGGATGTGTTCACAGCGCTCGGTCTCGGCAAGGGCGAGCTTCTTGCGGGCGCCGGCGACATCATGTTGTCGCGAGGCTGGCCGGCCGACGGCGCGTCATTCGATGCGTGGATCGAGGCTATCGGAGCCGGCACCAACGATCTGGAAGCGCCAGCGCTGAAGGTCGAACCCGTCATTGATGTGGTGCTGTCTACGCTGCGCGCGACGCAAGGCGTGCAGCTCGCGCGAATGTCGGGCTCGGGCGCGACGTGCTTTGCGATTTATGAGACGATCGGCGATGCCGGACAGGCCGCGAAAGCGATTTCGCAGACCCATCCCGGCTGGTGGGTTCACGCCGGTGTGCTGAGCTAAGACGTCGCTCATAAGCGCGACACACAGCCTCCGTCGTCGCAAGGAGCCCGTCACAAACAGATTTGAGCCATTGATCTGGAT
Source organism: Afipia birgiae 34632 (assembly GCF_000308295.2). Lineage (GTDB taxonomy): Bacteria > Pseudomonadota > Alphaproteobacteria > Rhizobiales > Xanthobacteraceae > Afipia > Afipia birgiae. The sequence continues at coordinate 2,732,112 of NZ_HG326652.1, read as the reverse complement.
CAACAGTCGCCGGTTCAGCGGGTAGCTCATGAGCCGTCCAATGGAGGAGATCCAGATGAAACTCTCAATTGCGTTGGCGGCTGCCCCGCTCATACTTGGTTTCGTCTCTGCGACCACTGATAAGGCCGGCGCTGTCGTTTACTGTCAGTATGTTGGTTATCCCGCTCACTGCGTGGCAAGAGCTGGCGTCGTGCTGCGGCCGCGGCCGGTTGCGAGGGCTGCCGCGAGAGAGGCGGTGCGGCCTGGAACGCCGATGAATCGTGGTGGTCCGGTCGATCGCGTCGGCAGGCGCTGACGAAGCGGCTCGTGCATTGCGCGTGAGCGATCGCTCAGTGCGATCGCGCGAGACAGAATGCGACGACCTGTTCGAGCGCGCTCTTCATCGGTGATTGCGGGAACAGCGCCAGCGCATCGACCGCCATCGCACCGTAATGCTGCGCGCGGCTCATGGTATCTTCCAGAGCGCGATGCTTGGTCATGAGGCCGATGGCCTGATCGAGATCGCCGTCGCCGATCTCACCCTTTTCCAGCGTGCGGATCCAGAATGCGCGTTCGACATCGTTGCCGCGCCGGAACGCCAGCACCACCGGAAGCGTGATCTTGCCTTCGCGGAAATCGTCGCCGACATTCTTGCCGAGCTTGGCGGCCTTGCCGCCGTAGTCCAGCACGTCATCGACAAGCTGGAACGCGATGCCGAGATTCATGCCGACCGAACGGCACGCGGTCTGTTCCGCCTTCGGGCGGTTGGCGATCACGGGACCGACTTCGCAGGCGGCTGCAAACAGTTCAGCCGTCTTGCCGCGGATCACGGCGAGATATTCGTCCTCGGTGGTGGCGGTGTTCTTGGCGGCCGCGAGCTGCATCACTTCGCCTTCGGCGATGGTCGCGGCTGCAGAGGAGAGAATATCGAGCGCGCGCAGCGAGCCGACCTCGACCATCATGCGGAAGGCCTGGCCGAGCAGGAAGTCGCCGACCAGCACGCTCGCTTCATTGCCCCACAGCATCCGCGCCGAGAGCTTGCCGCGCCGCAGTTCGCTTTCGTCTACCACATCGTCATGCAGCAGCGTCGCGGTGTGCATGAATTCCACGGCGGCGGCGAGCTTGATATGACCGTCGCCGGCATAGCCGGTGAGGTTGGCCATGGCGAGGGTCAGCATCGGCCGCAGCCGCTTGCCGCCAGACGAGATCAGGTGGTTGGCGACCTCCGGGATCATCGTGACTTCGGAGCCGGTTCGCGACAAAATCGTGCTGTTGACGCGTGCCATGTCGGGCGCGACAAGCTCGACCAGCCGATCTATCGATGGCGTCGAGTGGCTCTCAAAGGGTACAATAACCGCCACGTCCGGTCTCCGGATGAATTTGAGGGCACCATAGAAACTGCCGTGCGATGCGGCAAGAGCAACAAACGGCCCGGTTGGGCTGCGGGAGACGGCGGCCTTGCGTGAGCTCGTTCGGACCAACGATGTGGTGCTGGTGTCCGCGGTGGGAGCGCTGCTGGATGGCGCCAATATCCATCATCTCGTGCTCGACAATAACATGAGCATTATGGATGGATCGCTGGGCGTGCTGCCCCGGCGCATTCTGGTCCACGAAGATGACAATCTGGCCGCGCGCCGCCTGCTCGCCGATGCAGGTCTGGCCCATGAATTGCGGGACAATGACTGACCCGGTCCAGGCTGAATTCGCGGATGTCACCGAGGACATGTTTCTCGGCGGGCAGTTGCGGCTGCGCCAGCCGAGGCGAGGCCACCGCGCGGGTCACGATGCGATCCTGCTGGCGGCGGCGACACCGGCGCGGGCAGGACATCGTGTGGTGGAATTCGGCGCAGGCGTGGGGACGGTGGGATTGGCGGTGGCGCGCCGTGTGGCGGGCATCAATCTGGTGCTCGCCGAAATCGACGACAGGCTTGCAGCGCTGGCGCGCATCAATGCCGAGGCAAACGGCATCAGGGCGACGGTGACGGTGCTCGACGTCACTGCGAGCGCGGATGTGTTCGCGGCTTCAGGCCTCGGGCCCGACAGCGCCGATATCGTGCTGATGAATCCGCCTTTCAACGATGCGGAGAGACACCGCGCGTCACCGGACCCCGCGCGGCAGTCTGCCCATGTGGCGGCTGCGGACACGCTGGAGACATGGACCCATGCGGCGCGGCGGGTGCTGAAATCCGGCGGGGTGCTAACCATTATCTGGCGCGTGGACGGGCTCGCGCAGGTGCTGGGGGCGTTGGAGCGCGGCTTCGGCAGCATCGGGATTTTGCCCATTCACCCCAATCGGGATGGGGCGGCGATCCGCGTTATCGTCAGCGCGACGAAGGGCGGGCGTGCCCCGATGGTGCTGCATCCGGGCTTTATTCTGCAGGGCGCGAAAGGTGAGGTCGGAGCGGAGGCTGCGGCGGTTCTCTCTGGAGGGGCCGTTCTGTCGCTGGCACGAGAGCCAGGAGGTCGCTGATAGCCGGTGACCGGCTGCCCGTCAGGTGAGCAGTCTGCTTACTGCGATACCGATTTTGGACCCGTTTCGGGTGCCTTCGTAAAGTGAATCGTCGTCAGAAGAGCGCTAATCAGCAAGATCAGGAGGTAAATCTTCATTTCTGCACCTTTGAGGCTGCGCCGTTGCAGCCTGCGTAGTTGTTGCAATGCAAAGTGCGTTCCAGTTTTTTTGTCGCGCTCCGGGAAAGAACCGGAGAATTCTAGAAGAAATCCCGTCCGATCAGATATTTAGACGGAATTCAGGCACAATGGACGTGCTTAACGAATGTCGAATGTGCTCTAGGCTCCTGATGCCAGTTACCGAATAATAAACTGTAAACATGAAGGACATTCCATGGCGGAGAACGGTGCCAACGGTCACATTGGCGAGAGGTTGAAAAGTTTGCTGCCAGCGCGCTGGCGCGGCGGAGCCGTGGTGCCGGTGGTGCGCCTGTCCGGGGTGATCGGGGCGGTGACACCGCTGCGGCCGGGCATGGCGCTCGCCGGCGTGTCGCGGATTCTGGAGCGGGCGTTTTCCATCAAGGCGGCCAAGGCCGTCGCGCTGGTGATCAATTCGCCGGGCGGCTCGCCGGTGCAGTCGCGCCAGATCTATCAGCGCATTCGCCAGCTCGCCGCCGAGAAGAACAAGCGCGTGCTGGTGTTCGTCGAAGACGTGGCGGCATCTGGCGGCTATATGATCGCCTGCGCGGGCGACGAGATTTTCTGCGACCCGTCGTCCATCGTCGGCTCGATCGGCGTGGTCGGCGGCACGTTCGGCTTTGTCGACCTCATCAAGAAGGCTGGCATCGAGCGCAGACTCTACACATCGGGCGAGAACAAGTCGCAGCTCGATCCGTTTCTTCCGGAAAATCCCGATGACGTCGCGCGGCTGAAGGCGATCCAGCGCGAGATTCACGACAGCTTCATCACGCTGGTGAAGGACAGCCGCGGCGCGCGTCTCAAGAGTGAGGGCGACTATCTGTTCACCGGCGAGTACTGGGCCGGCGAGCGCGCGGTGAAGCTCGGTCTTGCCGACGCCATCGGCGATCTGCGCACGGTGCTGCGCTCGCGTTATGGCGACAAGGTGGAGACGCCGGTGATTGCGCCGCCGACGGGCCTTCTCTCCGGGCTCGCGGGCCGCAAGTCTGGCGCAGGCGCGGCGCTACCGGGTTTTCCGGGATTTTCGGAGGACCTGATTTCGGCGCTGGAAGAGCGCGCGATCTGGGCGCGCTACGGATTGTAGGACGGAGATCGATCATGCCGCCGCTAATCCTGGTCGCAGCTGGAATACTTGGCGGGGCCGCGCTGCTGCGTCTTGCGGTGCGCGAAGGCAGGCGCATCAATCGCGAGCTTGATGATGCGCGCAAGGCCAAGCCCGCCGAGAAGGAAAGCATGCCGAAACTGCGCCGCGATCCCGAGACCGGAACCTATAGGCCCGGGGTGTGATTGCAAAACGTGATGGACGGATGCCGTGATCCGTCAGCTGTGCCGGCGCACGTCGTTGATGGTCATAACGCAAAGCGCGCCCATGATGATGGCCGCAATCAAAATCTGAAAAGCGATCATTGTCGTCCCTGCCAAAACGCACCGCCGGTTAAGCCCGGCCGTTGGTTGCAATGCCGCCCTTGCTAGCTGTCAGTTCCTAACAAACGGAAAGCCCCGGGCAGCGTTGGGCGCTTACCTGGCGCTGCGGTTAAACCGGCGTTCGGGTGATCGCTAAAATCCGGCCGATTCCGGCAGGAATCGCCGCGAGAAGGGTGCCATCGCCTTGATTCCGTTAGCCTGCGCCGATACGGTCCGCGCGCAAATCACCCCTTCCAGACTGTCAAAGATTTCCGATGGATACCCTGCCTCCGCACATGCGTCCCGAGCGTTCGTTTCAGGGCCTGATCCTGACGCTGCAGCGCTATTGGGCCGACCATGGCTGCGTCATCCTGCAGCCCTACGACATGGAAGTCGGCGCGGGTACGTTCCATCCGGCGACGACGCTTCGCGCGCTCGGCCCGAAGCGCTGGAATGCGGCTTATGTGCAGCCGTCGCGCCGCCCGAAGGATGGCCGCTATGGCGAGAATCCGAACCGCCTGCAGCACTACTATCAGTTCCAGGTGATCCTGAAGCCGTCGCCGCCGGACATTCAGGATCTGTATCTGAAGTCGCTCAAGGCCATCGGCGTCGACGCGGCGCTGCATGACATCCGCTTTGTCGAGGACGACTGGGAGAGCCCGACGTTAGGGGCGTGGGGCCTCGGCTGGGAGTGCTGGTGTGACGGCATGGAAGTTTCGCAGTTCACTTATTTCCAGCAGGTCGCTGGCGTCGAATGCGCGCCGGTTGCTGGCGAACTGACCTACGGCCTTGAGCGTCTCGCGATGTATGTGCAGGGCGTCGATAACGTCTACGATCTCAACTTCAACGGCCGCGACGGTGATGACAAGGTCACCTATGGCGACGTGTTCCTGCAGGCCGAGCAGGAATATTCGCGGCACAATTTCGAACACTCCGACACCGCGATGCTGTTCGAACAGTTCAAGATGGCCGAGAGCGCGTGCAAGAAATATCTCGACGCCGGGTGGAAAGACAGCAAGCGCGAGGCGCATCTGATGGCGCTGCCGGCTTACGACCAGTGCATCAAGGCGAGTCACGTGTTCAACCTGCTCGACGCACGCGGCGTGATCTCGGTCACCGAGCGTCAGAGCTACATCCTGCGCGTGCGCGAACTCGCCAAGGCATGCGGCGAAGCGTGGATGCACACTGAAGCAGGCAAGGTGGCTTAAGATGCCTGATCTTCTCCTCGAACTGTTCTCCGAAGAAATTCCCGCGCGCATGCAGGCGAAGGCCGCGGATGACCTGCGCAAGATGGTGACCGACAAGCTGGTCGCCGAAGGTCTCGTCTATGAGGGCGCGAAGGCGTTCGTGACGCCGCGCCGCCTCGCGCTGACTGTGCACGGCATTCCGGCGCGTCAGCCGGACCTCAAGCAGGAGCGCAAGGGCCCGAAAATGGGCGCGCCCGATGCCGCCGTGCAGGGCTTCCTGAAAGCCACCGGCCTCAAGTCGCTCGATGAAGCAAAAATCCAGCGCGACCCGAAAGGCGATTTCTATATCGCGCTGATCGAGAAGCCGGGCCGTCCCGCCATCGATGTGATCGCGGAAATCATCCCGCTGATCATCCGCACCTTCCCGTGGCCCAAGCAGATGCGCTGGGGCGAGCGCTCCGCGAAGAACGGCGCGCTGACCTGGGTGCGGCCGCTGCATTCGATCATCGCAACCTTCGGCCCCGAGACCGAAGAGCCGGAAATCGTGAAGTTCGACGTCGCCGGCATCGAGGCTGGGCAGACGACGCATGGTCATCGTTTCATGGCGCCCGCCGAAATCACTGTGCGCCGCTTCGACGATTATGCGTCGAAGCTTGAAGCCGCCAAGGTCGTGCTCGACCCGGAGCGCCGCAAGAACATCATTCTCGAAGATGCCAAGGAACTGGCGTTCGCGCAGGGTTTTGAACTGGTCGAGGATCAGGTGCTGCTCGACGAGGTCGCAGGCCTGGTCGAATGGCCGGTGGTGCTGATGGGCTCGTTCGACGAAGAATTCCTCTCGATCCCCGGCGAGGTGATCCGCGCCACCATCCGCAACAACCAGAAATGCTTTGTGGTGCGCTTTCCCTCCCCCCACGACAGTGGTGGGGAGGGATCAAGGGTGGGGGGCGCTTCATCGTCCGCCGCCGC
>NZ_HG326652.1:2204817-2725817 GCF_000308295.2 Afipia birgiae 34632 | reverse complement strand
ACCACCGTACGTACGAACGTAGTAACTACGTACGTACGTCGTCGTCGTCGTCCGTACCGTACCGTCCGTACGACGGGGTAGGGGTGGAGGGGGGGGCGCTTCATCGTCCGCCGCCGCTTCCCCCCACCCCCGACCCCTCCCCGCCGCAGGCGGGGGAGGGGAGATCAACTCGCCAACAAGTTCATCCTGACCGCCAATGTCGAAGCCACCGACGGCGGCAAGGCGATTGTTGCGGGCAACGAGCGCGTCATCCGCGCGCGGTTGTCGGATGCGAAGTTCTTCTATGAGACCGACCTCAAGACGAAGCTCGAGGATCGGCTGCCGAAGTTCGCGCAGATCGTATTCCACGAGAAGCTCGGCACGCAGGCGGAGCGCATCGCGCGCATCGAACGGCTGGCGGCAGAGATCGCACCGTTAGTGGGCGCTGATGTTGCGAAGACCAAGCGCGCTGCGCAACTCGCGAAAGCTGACCTGCTCACCGAAGTCGTCGGTGAATTCCCCGAAGTGCAAGGGCTGATGGGTAAATACTACGCGCTGGCGCAGGGCGAGGACGCCAGCGTCGCGGCAGCGATTGAAGATCACTACAAGCCGCAGGGACCTGCCGATCGCGTGCCGACCGATGCGGTCAGCATCGCTGTGGCGTTGGCTGACAAACTCGATATTCTGACGGGCTTCTGGGCCATTGACGAAAAGCCGACGGGTTCGAAGGATCCGTTTGCGTTGCGTCGTGCAGCGCTGGGTGTGATCCGGCTCGTTGCGGACAATGGAATTCGCCTGCCTTTGCTTTCCGTCTTCGCGAAAGCGACGAAGCCGCACGACGGCAACGATCTGCTCGCCTTTTTCGCCGACCGCCTGAAGGTTCAGCTCCGCGATCAGGGCGCGCGGCATGATCTCGTCGACGCAGTGTTCGCGCTCGGTGGTCAGGATGATCTGTTGATGGTCGTCCGCCGTGTCGAAGCGCTGGGCAAATTCCTCGATAGCGACGACGGCAAGAACCTTCTCGCAGGCACCAAGCGTGCGTCGAACATCCTCGCCATCGAGGAGAAGAAGGACAAGCGCAAGTTCGACGGTGCGCCGGACGCCTCGCTCTACAAGCTCGACGAGGAGAAGGCGCTCGCCAGTGCCATCGCGCAGGTGAAGACCGAGGCCAGCGCTGCGGTGGCCAGGGAAGACTTTGCGTCGGCGATGACGGCGATTGCCAAACTGCGTCCTGCCGTCGATGCCTTCTTCGACAAGGTGAAGGTCAACGACGACGACGCAAAGGTGCGCGAAAATCGCCTGAAGTTGCTCAACGAAATCCGCGAAGCCACGCGCGCGGTGGCGGACTTCTCGAAGATTCAGGATTGACCCCCACCCCGGACCGTTCGGTCCGGCCCTCCCCACGAAGGGGGAGGGAGGAGAAAGAGCCGCTCGCATTCCGCAAGCCTATCCCTCCCCTGAATGGGGAGGGTGGCTGGCCGACGGCCAGTCGGGTGGGGTGATCTTTCTTTCACGCTGACTGCAGCGTTGTGCCGTTTACCCCTCGTTAACCATGTTCTGTAAGGTTCCGGTAACTTCCGTTAACGGCTGTTAGCGAAGGCTGGGACCCGCATGACGTCGATCAATGGCACCAATCCCTACGCTCAATATGGCTCCGCCTATGCGCGCGCCGCCGCCGCTGCGCCGCCCTCACTCGCCGATGCACTGAATGCGGCGGAGGCGGGCAATAACGCGCTCGATCCCAGCGCCGCGACCAACCTGACGCTGTCGGATGCCGCCAAAGCGCGGATGGCCGCCGAGGCGAAGACGCCGGATTTCACCACGGTGACGAATGATGCGCGCGCCGCGCTGGACAAGCTTTATGCCGCCGCGAAAGTGACGGGGCCGATTGTCGATGGCAAAACCGCGATTGATCTGTCGTCGCTGGATCGCCGCTCGCTGTTCGCCATCGCCACCAACAGCAGCGGAAAGTTCACGCCCGACGAACAAAGCGTCGCGTCCGGCGAGCTGACCAACCGCTTCAATGCCGCGCTTGCGCCTGCCGCTGCGGCCACGTCGATGACCAAGAATTACACCGTCGTCTACAAGGCGGCGCTGGAGTATCTCGACGGCGCGAGCAGCGAAGAGAAGGGGACCGCCGCATGGTCCGCGCAGCGCGCCGCCGTGCTGAAAGGCTATGAGGCTGCAAAGCAGAAGCCGGATACCGCGCCATCGGGCATTTCCGGCGATCCGGTCGCGAGCTATCTTGCGAAGTATCCGGATGGCGCGCCGGTTGGAACGACCAAGTCGTTCAGTACGGTTGCAACCAATGTCCGCGCCGCGCTTGATGCGCAGGCCAGTCTCGCTGCGGAAAGGGGCACAGAACTGGTCTACGATCCGGCGCGGAAATTCGGGCAGCTTGTGGATTTCTCGTCGATCGACAGTCGCTCACTGTCGGCGATCACGCTCAATCAGGATCAGAAGTTTTCGAACCAGGAAATCTACGCGGCGAAGAAGGAACTGGATTCGCGCAACCGCGCCAACATCTTGGCATCCCTCAAGCAGAGCCAGCAGAGCGGCGATCCCACCCAGCTCAGCCTCGGTATTCTTCAGAGCTATTCCGGGATGAGCGATGAAGAACGGCAAGCCTCAGGCTGGTCTCCGTCCTTCCGCGACAATGTGCTGCAGAGTTACAAGTCGACCAGTAACATCCTGTCGATCCTGCAGGGATCATAACGGCGCGCATTAAAAAAGCCCTGCACGGAAACCGTGCGGGGTTGATTCGTTTGGGTCGTCATAGCGGGGATGGACCGTCGGCTCAAGCGATGAGGGCTAGTCGATCACCTGCATCACGCGGCGTGTGCGCGGCTCGACCAGGATCGGCCGGTCGTTGACGACCGTGTAGCGATAGCTGGTCGCGCCATATTGCTGCGGCACGTCATAGTAGGTCACGCCGCTTTCCGGCAGGATGGTGCCGACGCGCACAGGCGACTCGATCGCATACGAAGGGACGCGTTCCTGAACGATGTACTGGCGGAAGCGCGGACGCTCATCCTCGCTGATGATGCCGACGCCGGGGCCGGCGAGACCGGTCGTCACGCCTTCCTCGACAATGATGCGCTGCTGGGCCTGAGCCGCGAGCGGCATCGCCGTGGCGGTGGCCAGCAGCGCTGCTGCGAGAAGGGGATTACGCATGGTTGTTTTCTCCTTGATGAAAGGGAGCCCGATCGCCCAGAGCGATTTCGCTCATGCCGATCACGCTCGGAAATCGGCGAAGACCGATCAACCAGCGGTGACAATGGCTGTCGCCATTCATCGTTCCTGCCGGAATGTGATTTCACCGGGGCATTTTCATGAAGGTGACGGCAGTGGATGACTGCACAAGTTCTCGGCTGGTGTGGAACTCACCGCTTATCGGGGCCGTTGGCTGTTGCTGTCCGCGGCAGGAGGATAAATTCCTCTCCCGATTCGAGTGCATGCCGTTCGTTCTTTCATCTCCAGGAGAAACCAATGTCCATCAGTGTCGCCAACATTCAGCCAATCGTCGCACTCATTGCCGGTGTGCTGATTCTCGTCATGCCGCGGCTGCTGAATTTCATCGTGGCGATCTATCTGATCCTGGTCGGGATCATCGGACTGGGGATCATTAAGTAACGGAGTATTTCAGATTGTTACACATCTGGTAACAAAACATCGCGATTTGTCCGATTCTGTAACAATCTGTAACCGTCCGTGACCTACAACGCGGATATCAGGCGGGAGTCGCTTGCGCGTCAGCAGGCAACCGTGGTGTAACGCCGCTGCCGTTTCACTCATGCAGCGTCTGGAAGCCATGGCCAAAGCCTCATCGAAGAAATCCGCCGCGAAGTCCTCTCCGAAATCAGTCTCCAAATCGAAGCCGGCTGCAAAAGCGAAGCCGGTTTCCGCTAAACCTGCGGGCAAAGCCGCAGTGAAAACAGCCTCGAAGACATCTGCGCCTGCTGCGAAGAAAACAACGCAAGCGGGCAAGTGGGTTTACACGTTCGGTGACGGGCGCGCGGAGGGTAAGGCCGGCATGCGCGACCTGCTCGGCGGCAAGGGCGCGAACCTTGCCGAGATGGCCAATCTCGGTCTGCCGGTGCCTCCCGGCTTCACGATTCCAACTTCGGTCTGCACTTATTTTTACGCCAATGACAAAACCTATCCGAAGGATCTGAAGCCGCAGGTCGAGAAGGCGCTCGACGCCGTCGGCAAGATCGCGGGCAAGACGTTCGGTGATGCGAAGAACCCGCTGCTGGTCTCGGTGCGCTCCGGCGGCCGCGCCTCGATGCCGGGCATGATGGATACGGTCCTCAACCTCGGCATGAACGACACGACGGTGGAAGCGCTGGCACAGCTCTCGGGCGATCGCCGCTTCGCCTATGACAGCTATCGCCGCTTCATCACGATGTATTCAGACGTGGTGCTCGGCTTCGAGCATCATCACTTCGAGGACATCCTCGACACCTACAAGGACAGCAAGGGCTATTCGCTCGATACCGAACTGACTGCGGACGACTGGGTCGATCTGGTCGGCAGGTACAAGGACGCTGTGGCGCGCGAAACCGGCAAGGACTTCCCGCAGGACCCGCACGCGCAGTTGTGGGGCGCGGTTGGGGCGGTGTTCTCGTCATGGATGAATGCGCGCGCGGTGACCTATCGCCGCCTGCACGATATCCCTGAGTCATGGGGCACCGCCGTCAACATCCAGTCGATGGTGTTCGGCAATATGGGCGACACCTCGGCGACCGGCGTTGCCTTCACGCGCAATCCGTCCACCGGCGAAAAGCGGCTGTACGGCGAATTCCTCATCAACGCGCAGGGCGAGGACGTGGTTGCGGGCATCCGCACGCCGCAGGACATCACCGAATATGCGCGCAAGGAATCCGGTTCGGACAAGGCGTCGATGGAAGTCGCGATGCCGGACGCGTTCAAGGAACTGACGCGGATCTACACGCAGCTCGAGAAGCACTACCGTGACATGCAGGACATGGAATTCACGGTGGAGCAGGGCAAGCTGTGGATGCTGCAGACCCGCAACGGCAAGCGCACCGCGAAGGCGTCGCTGCGCATCGCGGTCGATCTCGCCAATGAAGGCCTGATCACCAAGAAGGACGCGATCACGCGGATCGATCCGGCCTCGCTCGATCAGTTGCTGCATCCGACCATCGATCCGGTCGCCAAGCGCGACGTCATCGCCACCGGTCTGCCTGCATCGCCCGGCGCTGCCGCTGGCGAAATCGTGTTCTCGTCGGATGAAGCCGCCAAGCTTCAGGCCGATGGCCGCAAGGTCATTCTGGTGCGCGTCGAGACCTCGCCGGAAGACATTCACGGCATGCACGCGGCGGAAGGCATCCTCACCACGCGCGGCGGCATGACGTCCCACGCGGCGGTGGTCGCGCGCGGCATGGGCAAGCCTTGCGTGTCCGGTTGCGGCACCGTGCGTGTCGATTACGGCCGCGGGCTGATGACCATCGGCAACCGCAGCTTCAAGGCGGGCGACGTCATCACCATCGACGGTTCGCTGGGGCAGGTGCTGGCCGGCCGCATGCCGATGATCGAGCCGGAACTGTCCGGCGATTTCAACACGCTGATGGGCTGGGCCGATCAGGTCCGCAAGCTGAAGGTCCGCACCAACGCGGATACACCGGCGGATGCCCGCACCGCGCTGAAGTTCGGCACCGAAGGCATCGGCCTTTGCCGCACCGAGCATATGTTCTTCGAGGAAACGCGCATCCGCACGGTGCGCGAGATGATCCTCGCGGAGGACGAAGGCGCACGGCGCGCGGCGCTTGCGAAGCTTCTGCCGATGCAGCGCGCCGATTTCGTCGATCTGTTCGAGATCATGAAGGGCCTGCCGGTCACCATCCGGCTGCTCGATCCGCCGCTGCATGAGTTCCTGCCGCACTCGCAGAGCGAGATCGAGGAAGTCGCCCGCGCGATGAACACCGATCCGCGCAGAATCGCCGACCGCGCGCGCGAACTCGCCGAGTTCAACCCGATGCTGGGCTTCCGCGGCTGCCGTCTGGCGATTGCCTATCCGGAAATCGCCGAGATGCAGGCGCGCGCCATCTTCGAGGCGGCGGTTGAGGCCGGCAAGCGCACCGGCAAGCCGGTCGGGCTCGAGGTGATGGTGCCGCTGATCGCGACCCGCGCCGAATTCGATATCACCAAGGCGCGGATCGACGCCACCGCGCAGTCGGTGATGAAGGATACTGGCGTGAAGCTCAACTATCAGACCGGCACCATGATCGAACTGCCGCGTGCGTGTCTGATGGCGGGCGAGATCGCGAAGACCGCCGAGTTCTTCTCGTTCGGCACCAACGATCTGACGCAGACCACCTATGGCATCAGCCGTGACGACGCAGCGAGTTTCCTCGGTACTTATATTGCCCGCGGTATCCTCGAGATCGATCCGTTCATTTCGGTCGATCGCGATGGCGTCGGCGAACTCGTGAAGATCGGCGTGCAGCGCGGACGCAAGACGCGGCCGGGCCTCAAGATGGGCATCTGCGGCGAGCATGGCGGCGATCCCGCATCGGTCGCGTTCTGTCACGAGGTCGGCCTCGACTACGTGTCGTGTTCGCCGTACCGTGTGCCGATCGCCCGTCTTGCTGCGGCACAGGCCGCGCTCGGCAAGGCTGTCGCCAGCCAGGCGTAAGCTAGAACCTTATCAAGACAAAATGCCGCCTCCGAAAGGAGGCGGCATTTTGCTTTTTCGAACGTAAAGACGTCGCGTCATCCTGAGGTGCGAGCCGCACTGCGGCGAGCCTCGAAGGATGCGCAGCCATGCCGCCGTCGTCCTTCGAGGCTCGCAAAAGCTCGCACCTCAGGATGACGGCGATCTACGCAAGGCATGGCGTTCGGTGGTTATGAATCCCCGCTTTCGCGGGGGCTTTGCGTCTAATATCGATGTCATGGCCGGACTTGGTCCGGCCATCCCGATCCATCGAGCACGGTGCCTGACTTGGCGAGATCACCGGGACAAGCCCGGTGATGACAGAATGCTGACTGTGCTTCTCGCGTCATTGCGAGGAGCGAAGCGACGAAGAAATCCAGTCTTCGTTTGATGGCTGTCCCGCCTGGATTGCTTCGCTTCGCTCGCAATGACGGTTGAAGACCGGGTTGGAACCCGAGCCGCGTTAGTTCGCGCATTCATTATTTTCGTTGACGCGATGTTTACCACCTTGCTGCAGGCGCGGTTTACCAACGCTTTCAATGTGGCGCTGCGTTTTCAAGCGCACGCTTGCGTGTGGCGTACAGGACGCGGTGATTAACCCCCCGGCAACTTTAATTCGATACCAACGAAATTGATCGGATTGTACTGAATGTGCCGCTCGATCGCGTGTGTACAAGCGTTAGTTGCGTGAGCGTATCGATGTCTGTGTTGTGTAACGGGTCGAAGGGCGCGCGGTTTGCGCCCTTCGGCTTCGTTCTCTGTCTCTTGACAGTGAGCCCGACCGAAATCGGCTATCAGGACCTCGCATCGCTGCTGGCGCGCCAGCCCGGTGTTGCGGAGCGCTGGCAGCAACACATCTTCTCCTCGTCCCGCCGCATGTTGCAGGTGGCGTCGTTCAATCTGCCGCGCCCGATCGGCACCCGCACCTCCGAAACCGCATCGTATCGTCTGGCCAGCCTCGACAGCCAGGGCATGGACATCGCAAGTTCCCTCGGCCGCGATCCGCTGGGTCCGGTTTTGCGCCCGTTGCAGAAGTCGGATTTCCCCAAGGTCGTGCGCTCCTCGAAAGGCGACCGGCTTCCGGTTTACACGCCTGAGGTTGCCGCGCCTGTCACCACGCCGCAGCCGGAACAGGACCAGCCAAATTCCAACGCGTCAGTGTACGGCGCGAAGACGGCAGAAGTGCCTGCTGCCAATACAGCCGCGCCGCTCGATGCAGAACTGGAAGCTGCGCTGAACGCGCCGCGTCTGCCGCAGTATGAGTCTTCCGTTTCGCTGCAGAACATTCCCGCCGATCATCCGCTGAACGCTGCTCCGGCGACGGCCGGTGAAGACGCCGTCGCGGCAGAACCGGAATTGAATCGCGACGGCTTCTCGTTCCAGACCGCGACCCTGTTCTTCGGAAATTCATCGCTCGGCGTATCGAGCGGATCGCTTGAGCGCTGGCAGCCCGGTGAAGAGCCGATCATCGTTGTGCCTGGCATCGATCCGGACATGAAAACGCCGGCGGCATTGCCAAGCGAGTCGTCAGCTCCGTCCGCTGGTGAAAGCGTCGCCAGCAAGGGCGAAGTCACCGGCGAGAACCAGCGGCCGCGCACTCCCGCGGAACGTCTCGGTCTGGATGCGAAAACGCGCGCGAAATCCGAAAAGTGCCTGACCGATGCGATCTATTTCGAGGCGCGCGGCGAAGCGGTGCGCGGCCAGATCGCGGTGGCGCAGGTCGTTCTGAACCGCGCCTTCTCCGGCTACTATCCGACCACAGTTTGCGGTGTCGTGTACCAGAACGCGCACCGCCATCTGTCGTGCCAGTTCACATTCGCCTGCGATGGCATCCGCGATGTGGTGAAAGAACCGGAGATGTGGGAGCGCGCGAAAAAGATCGCCCGTGAAAGCCTCGACGGACGGCTGTGGCTGCCGGAAGTCGGCAAGTCGACGCACTATCACGCCTACTGGGTTCGCCCGTCATGGGTGAACGAGATGAAGAAGATGTACAAGTACGGCGTACATACCTTCTATCGTCCGCGCGCCTGGGGCGACGGCAAGGATGCGCCGACATGGGGCACGGCAGCGGAGACGGCGGTGATCTCCGCAAAGCTCGTTGAAGCAGCCAGGAGTTCGGCTGAAATATCGGCCGGGAAGTAGCAGTTAGTTAGCGCTTCCACCGCCTTTCCTTTCCCTCCCCCTTGTGGGGAGGGTCGGCCGAGCGAAGCGGAGGCCGGGGTGGGGGTCATCGCACGAGGTGGGAGTTTTCCCCACCCGGCGCATTGTTCGCTTCGCTCTCAATGCGCCACCCTCCCCACAAGGGGGAGCGAAAGAAGAATCCTACGCGTCAATATCCAGCGCGACGTCGAAGTTCGGCGCGGAATGCGTCAACGCACCCGCCGACGCGTAGTCGACGCCGGTTGTCGCGATCTCGCCGATCGACGCCAGCGTCACGCCGCCGGAGACTTCCAGCACCACGCGTCCATTGGTGATCGCGACTGCCTCACGCAGGGTCGGAACATCCATGTTGTCGAGCATCACCACGTCCGCAAGGCCGGTCGCCAGCACCTCGCGCAACTGATCCAGCGTATCGACCTCGATCTCGATCTTGACCAGATGGCCGGCATGGGCGCGCGCGCGCTGCAGCACGGCCTTCACGCCGCCGGCGACCGCGATGTGGTTGTCCTTGATCAGGATCGCGTCGTCGAGCCCGAAGCGATGGTTGAAACCGCCGCCGCAACGCACGGCATACTTCTCCAGCGCCCGCAGTCCCGGCGTGGTCTTGCGGGTGTCGCAGATGCGCATCTTGGTCACGCCGGCGTGGCGGATGTAGTCCGACGTCAGCGTGGCGATGCCGGACATGCGGCCGACAAAGTTGAGCGCGGTGCGTTCGCCGGTGAGTACCGCGTGGGCCGGGCCCGAGATGGTGAGCACATGCACGCCCTTGGCGACATTGACGCCGTCATGGGCGTGGGCCTGGATCCGGACGTCGGGCGATAGCTTCAGAAAGGTCGCAACAGCCAGCGGCAAGCCCGCGATCACGCCAGCCTGCCGCGCGACCAGTTTGGCAAAGGCCTGCGTGGTGGTCGGGATGGTCGCGATCGAGGTGACGTCGCCGGCGCGGCCGAGGTCTTCGGCAAGCGCCCGCGTCACCGCGTCATCGATCGCCAGCGGCGACAGAAATGCATGCGGATGCATGAGGGCGGCGGGGTTCAGGACATCGGTGACGCTCACCTTCAAACTCCCATGGATAGTTTAGCGGATCGTTTGGCGATTGCACCGTCCGACAACATTAGCGCGATCCCTCGCGCGTCGTCGAGCGTCGTCACGGTGCGGTGCCGTTGTGCCGGGTCTTCCGCCGGATAATCGGATCGATAATGCGCCCCGCGGCTCTCGCGCCGCGACCATGCGGATGCCGCGACGATCAGCGCGGTGGTCGCCATGTTGCGCAGCGCAATGTTGCCGGTGTTCTGCTCGATAGCGGCGAATGCCTGCACGGCTTCCATCAGCCGGTCGCCGTCGCGGACGACGCCGACATGCGAACTCATCATGGCGCGCAGATTGGCTTCGGTGGGTGCCGGCATGGCGCTGTCATGCGGCGTGTGCGACGGCACCGCGAGCGGACCACGCGCAAACACGTTGCCGTCGATGTCTTCGGCGATGCGCGCGGCATAGACCACGGCTTCGAGCAGCGAGTTGGAGGCGAGGCGGTTGGCGCCATGGGCTCCGGTGCTCGATACTTCACCGCCGGCCCACAGGCCTTTGAGAGAGGTGCGTCCGTGTCTGTCCACCGCGATGCCGCCCATGTGATAATGCGCGGCAGGGGCAATCGGGATCGGCTGTGTCGCGGGATCGATCCCCGCCGCCATGCAGCTTGCGTAGACCGTCGGAAATCTTTTGGCGAATGCCGCGCCAAGCGCCCTGGTCGCATCCAGATACGCGCCGCGGCCTGCGGCGATTTCCGCGAACACACCGCGCGCGACGATATCGCGCGGCGCGAGTTCCGCGAGCGGGTTGAGCGCCAGCATGAAGCGCTCGCCCTTGCCGTTGATCAGCGCCGCGCCCTCGCCGCGCAGGGCTTCGGTCGCCAGCGGCGCGGGATCGCGGCCGACCATGATGGCGGTCGGATGAAACTGTACGAATTCCGGATCGGCGATGATCGCGCCTGCGCGTGCCGCAATCGCAAGACCTGAGCCGCTGGCCTCGGCCGGATTCGTCGTCACGGCATAAAGATGCCCGATGCCGCCGGTCGCCAGTACGATGGCGCGCGATGGAATGATGACGGGTGCGGCTGTCTCGTCCCCCGCCTTGCGCAACTGCAGGCCGGACACGGCATCGCCCTCCGCGATCAGGGCTTCCGCGACGTAGCCTTCGATGACGCGGATCGACGGCGTTTTGCGCACCGCCTCGATCAGCGCCGCGATGATGGCCTTTCCGGCCATGTCGCCCTGAACGTGAACGATGCGCCGGGCGGAATGCGCCGCTTCGCGGCCGACGGCGAGCCTGCCTTCGAGGTTGCGGTCGAACGGCACGCCATATTGCAGCAGATCATGAATGCGCGCGCCGGCCTCGCGCGCGAGGGCGAGCGCGACATCTTCATCGACGATGCCGCCGCCGACCGCAATGGTGTCGGCGGCATGGGCCTCGGCGCTGTCGCCCTCTGCAACTGCGGCTGCGATACCACCTTGAGCCCACGCGCTCGACGCGCCTTCGCCGAGAGGAGCGGCGGAAATGACTGTGACGGGCCGGGGGCTAAGTTTCAGCGCACAAAACAGCCCCGCGAGTCCGCCGCCGACGATGATGACATCGTCGATGGCACGCGGGACATCAGCGTGTGACGTTTGGCTCATGACCGATTAGCCAATTCTGCCGGAAGATCCGGCTCAGTTCTTCAGATTGATCATGCGTTCCACCGAACGCCGGGCCTTGTCGATGATCATCGGGTCGATGGTCACTTCCTCACGCATGTAGATCAGGCTGTCGAGAATCTTCGGCAGCGTGATGCGCTTCATGTGCGGGCACAGGTTGCACGGCTTGACGAACTCGACGTTCGGCAGTTCGGCCTGCACGTTGTCCGCCATCGAGCATTCGGTGACCATGACGATCCGCTTCGGCTGGTGCTTGCGCACCCAGTCGATCATGTGCGCGGTCGAGCCGGTGAAGTCCGCCTCCGCAAGAACGTCGGGCGGGCATTCCGGATGCGCGATGATTTGCACTGATGGGTCGGCTTCGCGATAGGTGCGCAGTTCGTCGCCGGTGAAACGCTCGTGCACTTCGCACGCGCCTTTCCACGCAATGATCTTCACGCTTGTTTTCGAGGCGACGTACTTCGCCAGATACTGGTCGGGCAGGAAAATCACGGTCTCGGCGTTGAGGCTTTCCACCACCTGCACGGCGTTCGACGAGGTGCAGCAGATATCGACCTCGGCTTTTACGTCGGCCGATGTATTGACGTAGGCCACCACCGGCACGCCGGGGAAGCGCTCGCGCAACAGGCGCACGTCCGCGCCGGTGATGCTTGAGGCCAGCGAGCAGCCGGCGCGCGAATCCGGGATCAGCACGGTCTTGTCCGGGTTCAGGATCTTCGAGGTCTCGGCCATGAAGTGCACGCCGCACTGGACGATGACCTTCTCCTTCACCTTCGTCGCCTCGCGGGCGAGCTGCAGCGAGTCGCCGCCGATGTCGGCTACGCAGTGGAAGATCTCCGGCGTCTGGTAGTTGTGCGCCAGGATCACAGCGTTGCGCTGCTTCTTGAGATCGTTGATCGCCTTCACGTAAGGCGCCATGAACGGCCACTCGATCTCGGGAATGACGTCTTTCACCTTGGCGTAGAGATGCGCAGTGGCGCGCCCGACCTCGGGCGTCCATTCCAGCGAGGGCATCGGCAATGCGCGCGCACGCTCCGCATCAGTGACGCGGGCGCGGGCCACGCTCTCGGCGCGGCGGACGGGCATCCCGAAATCGTCGGGACCGTAAATTCCGGTAATCGGCATCGCAGCCTCCTGAAGTCACCTAATATACTCAATTTGAGCATATTGGGGCTTTGAGAAATCCGGCCTTTTGGGCCGGCGTTCCAAACTCGGTTTCCCCTGCTCGTCAGGCAAAGTCATTATACTCAAAACGAGCAAAACAAATATAGCAGGTCGGCCCCGGGCTCGCCAGAGGTGTGTTCGGAATTTTCCGCATGGCGGAAATGCATCTGCCCTCAACCCATGCGATCCTGAGGCTAAGGGCTTGGCAAACCGGGCCGGAGCCGCCAATCAGGGGGCCGGATTCAATCGCACAAGAAAAAACGGAGATCGGGTTTGGCAACCTTCAAGGCAATCAGGATCGACAAGGCCGACAAAGGCACCACGGCAGCGCTGACGCAGTTCGACGAAGCCGAACTGATGGAAGGCGACGTCACCGTCGCGGTCGAATGGTCCACGGTGAATTACAAGGACGGCCTCGCCGTCACCGGCAAGTCGCCGGTGGTGCGCCGTTTCCCGATGATTGCCGGTGTCGATTTCGCGGGCACGGTTCTGGAATCGTCGCATCCCGGCTGGAAGGCGGGCGACAAGGTGGTTTCCACCGGCTGGGGTCTGAGCGAGACTCATCTCGGTGCGTATGCAGAAAAGGCGCGCGTCAAAGGCGACTGGCTGGTGCGGTTGCCCGATGGCATGACCGCGCGTCAGGCGATGGCGATCGGCACGGCGGGGTTCACAGCGATGCTCTCGGTGATGGCGCTGGAGAAGCACGGTCTCACGCCGAAGAACGGTCCGGTGATCGTGACCGGTGCTGCCGGCGGCGTCGGTTCGGTGGCGGTGGCGATCCTTTCCAAGCTCGGTTTTCACGTCATCGCATCGACCGGCCGCGCGGCCGAGGCGGATTATCTGCGTGACCTCGGCGCAGCCGAAGTGATCGACCGCAACGAACTGTCCGGACCGGCCAAGGCGCTCGCCAAGGAGCGCTGGGCCGGAGGCGTCGACAGTGTCGGGTCGACCACCCTGGCCAACCTGCTGTCGATGACGAAGTACGGCGGGGCCATCGCCGCATGTGGTCTGGCGGCCGGTATGGATCTGCCGTCGTCGGTCGCGCCTTTCATTTTGCGCGGAGTGTGCCTTTTGGGCATCGATTCCGTGATGTGCCCGATCGAGCCGCGCAAGGCCGCCTGGACGCGCATCGCGAAGGACGTGGACCACGCGAAACTTGCTGAAATGACTACGGAAATCGGCCTTGGCGAAGTTTTCGATGCGGCTCCGAAAATTCTCGCCGGGCAGCTTCGCGGCCGGACGGTGGTGAAAATTTCCTGAGGACGTTCAGACTTTGCAAACCATGGTGCTCCAATGTTGCCATGGTTGGTATGGTAATCACCGGGTTAAGGCGTAAACCGCCGGGCGCTTCGCCCGGCCGGTTCTTCTGAATCCGCAGTTAGTCAGTTGGAGTAGCCCGTATGCTCGTCCGCATCGTTCTCGGAGCCGCGCTGGCCTGTTCGGCTGCAGCGCCAGTGTTCGCTGAAACCCTGAACGCGGACGAAGCCCGCAGGTTCGTCGCCAACAAGATGTTCGCCTTCACCTGCTTCGACGGCACCAAGGGCGTTGGCAAGATCACGCCGGATGGCGCGGCGGCGGGCGCGGTGCAGTTCAGCGGCGCCGGCGAGACACGTCATATGCGGCTGCCGTCCAACACGCTTCAGGTGCGCGGCCAGCAGATCTGCGCATCGATCAAGGGCATTCCCTTCGAGCCCTGCTTCAACCTGAACAAGACCGACAATGTCAGCTTCCGCGGATCGGTGTCGGGCATGGGCTTCGCCTATTGCGATTTCCGCAAGCACGGCAATGCGCGGGTGTTCCTCGCGCGTTCGATCTCGCGTCCGCGCTCGCTGCGCGCGCCGGGGACTCAATCGGCGGACGCGACACCGCGCGCCGAAGTGCGTCCGGCTTCGGTTCGCAGCGAACCGGCGCTTGAGCTGCGCCGCTCCGCCAGCGAGTAACTTCAAGGATACTGCTTCGCCGTCATTGCGAGGAGCGCTTGCGACGAAGCAATCCAGTCTTCTTGTTGCTTCTGGATTTCTTCGCTTCGCTCGCAATGACGAACAAGTGGATTACGCCGTCGTGCTGTCCACAGCCGGCGGCGTTCTCGTCTGCCTGAACAGGATGCGCTGGTACAGCCATCCGATTGCCACCAGCACCAGTCCCAGACCGATGAACGAGAACGCCCGGTAGGCCCCGGTCAGGTTCGACATGTCGATCAAAAACACTTTCAGGATGGTGATGGCGATCATCACCGCCGACGCAAGCCGCGCGCGTTGCGACGGCATCAGCAAACCGATCCCCAGTAGGACCACGCCGAACACCAGCCACGCCACCGAGTAGGTGTACTGCTCGGCGTCGAAGGTGCGGAAGCTGTTCAGGTAAGGTCCGTGATAGAGGTGACGGATTTGCAGCGTGATGTAGGCCAGCGCAAGGACCAGCGCACCGGCCGCGATGGTGTTGGCATAGGTCGCTGCGCGGCGTCCCGCCACCGCATAGGACAACAGCAGCGCGAGGATCGCCGGGATCGCGTAGCCGAGGATCAGCGGGTTGATGAACGTGCCCGATATCTCGATGCTGCGCAGCAGCGGATTGGCGATACCGAACAATCCAAGCACAACCGCGAGGCCCGCGAACCATGTCAGCAGCAGCGCCCCGGCGTTATGAATGACGCTGCCTGTCCGGATGCGAAGCCGCTCCAGTCCGATCGCCATCGCGAGTGCGACGCAGACCTGAAGGCCGACTTCGATCAGGCTCGACGATGTCCGATAGATGTCGCCGTTGTTGATGTAGTGGCGGATCTCGGTGAAGGCGAGCAGCACAGTGAACAGGATCGCGGCGGCTTCGACGCTGCGCAGCGGGCCATCGTCGCCGCGACGGCGCAGGAAAATGCTGCCAAGCCAGAACGAGGCTGCCGGAATGCCGTAGCCGAGCAGCAGCCAGTTGAAGATCGGCGTGGTGCCGAGATCGTTGCCGGCGATGCGCGGCTCGTGGCCGATCCGCAGCACAACGATGCCCGCCAGAATTGCTGCGAGCGCACGCAGGAACGGGATCGGCCGCTTCATGGAAATCCATGCGGTGCCGAGCGACATCAGCGCGAGTGCGATGGTGAGCCAGCCTTTTTCCAGTGCGAACGTAAATGACAGCGCCAGTGCGGCGAGCGTACCGGTGGCGAATATCGCGGTTGAGATCATCTGGCCCGGCCGTGCGTCACGCTTGGTCAGAAGTTCAGTCGCTGCGGCGAATGCACCGGCGACGGCAATGGCGATAATCGCGAAGGGGATCGAACGATCCAGATGCGCGATGCGCGCGTAGAGCGCGACCAGCAGCGCCAGCGGTGTGAACACACCGGCCGCCGCCCAGATCACGGGAATAATTGCACTGATCGAGCGGCCTTGTGCGAGGAAACCTGCCGCGCCGAACGCCACGCCGAAGCCCGCCGCCGTGATGAGATGCATGCTGATCGAACCTTCGTCGGCGCGCGTGCCGATACCGGGCATCGCGCCGCCGGGCATCACTGTGAGTTCGGGATTGGCGCGGATCGCCCATTCGGCAAACACGGCGAACACGAACAGCGCGGCTGCAACGATGGCGCCAGTGGCGCTCTCCGCGCGCCAGGCGATGGCGAAGGTGGCCGCGACCAGCAATGCGAACACAACCATCGCTGCATCGGCGTGGTTGTTGCCCAGCACCAGCGCCGTGGCGCCGAACAGGAACATCGCGAGCGATATCGACGATACAGGCTCAACCCGGCCTGGCTCCGCCGACGGGCCGAACATGAATCCGGCGACCACCAGAACTGCGGCGAGCGCGAAACTCACAATGATATCGAACGCATGCGGACCGAGCGTATCGGCACGGACGATATCGAACAGCATCCAGGCCGCACCGAATACGATGGTGGTGACGGCGAGCCAGCGCCACAGCCGGATACGTGCAAGGCCGAAGGCGGCGGCAGTCACGATGGCGATGTAGATGTAGAGCGCCCAGTAGTCGGGTTTGTCTGACGACACCAGCACCGGCGTCACGAATGCGCCGACGACACCGAGCCCCGCGAGAGCCGGACCATGCAGAAGTGCTGCGGCGAGGGTGCCGAGCGCGACCGCACCGAGCAGGACGAATGCGATAGGCGGCGCGAGGAAACCGTAGAGCGCGTAGGACGCGTACACCGTCGCGAATGCGACCGCGGTTCCGGCCGCCGTGAGAATTGCCGGGATGTTGGCAATCGGCAGCGGGGCGATGGACGAGAGGCTTTCCTTGCGGCGCGCGAATTCGCCGACAGCGAGCAGCGCCAGAGCCAACAGGCCGCCGAGCAGCACGCGCACCTTGGGGCCGAGCAGGCCGGCCTCGATGGAATACTTGACGAGAAACACACCGCCGAGTGCCAGCGTCAGCCCGCCGACCCACACAACCCAGCGCGTGCCGAGGCGCTCTTCGAGTCCGGGGCCTGTTTCGGCGGGTGTTGCAGGCGCTGCCGATACCACCTCGTCAACTGGTCCCGTGTAGGGCGCGTTCGCTGGCGGCAATGGGGGCGGCGTGACGGGTGCACGTTCGCTTGTGTCGGTTTCGGTTGCGGTTGTCTCCGGCACGATCGGCGGGGCGACGGAGGAGTCCGCCGTCAGCGGTGTGGGGCGCGCGCCGCTTGCGAGCGAGGCTTCGAGCTGCGTTAGCCGCGCGTTCAGTTCGCGCGACGTGTTGTTGGCTTTGCGTGCAAGAATTAAAGCAATGAGGGCAAGGACCAGCGCAATAAATTCCATCGTTCCTCCTTGCGCGATCCGCCTGCGCCTGGCGCAGGCTTCGGGTCGTGCGAAAATTCAAGGCGGCCCCGCATGCGAGGCCTTATTTTTAACGGCGTCCGCGTACGCGTAGTCCGGGTGCGGGCCGCTCCTGCAACACTTCGCGGCGGAAGCGAAACAGCGCAGCAGGCCGCCCACCGGTCTGTGTCGACATCTCGCCGGTCGGTTCGACCAACGCACCGGCCTCCACCAGACGGCGGAAATTCTGCTTGTGCAAATGACGCCCCGAGATCGCCTCAACGGTCCGCTGCAAGTCCGTTAGTGTGAACTCCGGCGGCAGAAGTTCAAACACCACCGGGCGATATTTCAGCTTGGCACGCAGCCGCGCGATGGCGGTCGCCAGAATTCTGCGGTGATCGAACCGCATCGGCGCGCCGAGCGCAGGCATCGTCTTGCGCGCCAGCGCCGCGGGGCGCTCGTCGCGCCGGGATTCCTCGATCAGGCCCGCCTCATAGAGCAGTTCGTAGCGGTCAAGCACGCGCTCTTCGTCCCACTGCGCCCCGTGGGTGCCGAAATAGAGCCGCACACGGTCGCCGCGCGTCAGCGCGCGCTCGGGTTCCGGCTTCTCGGATTGCGCCGCCCAGGCCTCAAGCGCGGGAAGAATCTCCTTCTCGATCACCGCCGGGCGCTCGTCGCGCCAGTCCTCCCACGGAAAGTAGCGGTACCACGGCTTGAAGGTCGCCCCCGCCACCTGCGGCTTCGAGGTGCTGTCCGCGGCGCGCGTCAGCGCGAGATATCCGACCGAGGCGACATGGGCGTCGGTGTCGCTGCGCTGGGCGTGGCGGCCGCGGTCGCCGAATGTGTAAAGCTGTTCGACATAGCCGAGGCGCAGGCCGGTCTGCTCCTCCACCCACGACCGCAGCCCGATTTCCAGCGTGCGATGTGCGACCGCGTCGAACGGACCGAAGGGAAGCCCTTCAAGAGCGTCGCCGTTGCTGCCGGATGCGGTCAGGATCGACGGTTCGTTGCCGTCGATCGACACGATCGCCGCCGTCAGTCCGATCTCGATCGGTGTGAGGATTTTATCGGTCATTGTGCGAGAGCCTCGTCATTGCGAGGAGCGCAGCGACGAAGCTTCGCTCGCAATGACGGATGATCTCCAAAACAGCTTGTACGGCCTGGCATCCGGGATGAAGCCGCTCTCTCATTCGAGGTCGACCCGGAACGGCCGGCCCTCGATGGTCATGTTGCCCGGACCCATGGCGTCGAGCGCGCGGACCATGCGTCCGTCACGCCCGAGCAATTCATCGGCTAGCGTAACGATCAGACGGTTGGGATACGCACTCGGCGATGCCGCGCGGATCTGCCGGGCGATGGAGGTCTCGTCGCGATTTGGATTGAGCGCGCACGCGGCCATGAACGCACTTGCGGTGGAGCGGCTGATTCCGGCGTAGCAATGAATGACCATGGGCGCCGCGCGATTCCATTTGCGGATAAAAGCCAGCGCCCGTTCGACATGTTCATGCGACGGCGCGGTGAATCCGTCCGCGGGCTCGTTAATGTCGTCCATCTGGATGCGCAGGTGATTGGCTTCCAGCACCGAGGCCGGGCGCACCACCTGGGCGACATTGGCCATCACGGTCAGGATGTGTTGCGCCCCGGTGGCCTCGACGGTCGCGGGCAGGGCGGCGAGCGAGCAGACGTGAATCATGGCGGTCCTTATGTTCCGCCCGAGTATATGCCTGCTGTCTTCGCTCGTCATGCTGCACGGCAAACATGCCGTGGATGATTATGACAAAAGCGCCTTGAATCGTGCGAGGAATTGCTTTTCGGCGCGACCGGCGGACCATGGAGTCACATAATCCTTTTCCGTCGCGGCGGGCAGCTTGGGATCGCGGCCGAACAGGCGCCTGGCTTCGGCCTGTGCGAAGCCCGCAAGGTGTGTCGCTTCCAGATAGGCCGCGCCCATGTCGGCGGCCTTGATCTGCTGTTCGATTTCGGCAGGGAGCGCGGCGGGCAGGCCAAAGCGAATGTGGATCGCCGACAGCAGCCGCTTCTCGACGATCTTGTAGGAACCGCCGATCACCGCCTTGAACGGCGAGATCATGTCGCCGATGACGTATTCCGGCGCGTCGTGCAGCATCGCCGCCAGCCGCACGCGATGATCGACGCGCGGCGTCTGCTGGCGCAGCACGGCTTCGACCAGCAACGTGTGCTGCGCCACCGAGAAGATGTGCGCGCCGTGGGTCTGCCCGTTCCAGCGCGCGACACGCGCGAGGCCATGGGCGATGTCCTCGACCTCGATGTCGAGC
The DNA here is from genome assembly GCF_000308295.2 of Afipia birgiae 34632. Taxonomy (GTDB): domain Bacteria; phylum Pseudomonadota; class Alphaproteobacteria; order Rhizobiales; family Xanthobacteraceae; genus Afipia; species Afipia birgiae. The sequence goes on along the minus strand of NZ_HG326652.1, from coordinate 2,706,121 downwards.
GGCGAGGGATCGAGCAGATCGAGGCGGCGGCCCGACAGCATGCGTTGCCAGGCGCGGGCCGATTGCTTGTGAGGATCTGTTTTCTTTGCGGTCATGTGAGGATGAGAATCGATTGTTGATGCGACGCGTGCGGGACGATTTGATAGCATCAAACCGCAAGCCGGGCATCGCCGAAACCGAACCCTTGGGTGTAGACTGCGTCTGAGTCAGGCCCCGCCCGCAGAGGTCATTGGTATGGTAGCGCCTCCGCAAGATACGCCCCGACGCAAGCGGCTGCTGAGTTTCAAGACCGCGCTCACGCCGATCTATCTGCTGGCGCTGGTCAATGCCATCGTGTGCTGGACGATCGCTTGGGTGTTCTGGGACCGGTTCGAGTTTTCCGCGACGTTGCTCGGTCTCGGTGGTTTTCCGATCGTGGTCGCGGTCTGCGCGTATCTCTATCTGCTGACCAAGAAGGTCGAGCGGAAATAGCGCGTCAGCGCCGCTTCGGTTTCTTCATTTTCCCGCATTTGCCGTGGCAATGGCAGGTCACGAGATGATCGTTGACCATGCCGGTGGCCTGCATGAAGGCGTAAACGATGGTCGGCCCCACGAACTTGAAGCCGCGCGCAACAAGCTCTTTCGACATCTTCGTCGAGACCGGCGTTGCTGCGGGCACCGACGCCATGGTCTTGAAATTGTTGACCTTGGGCTTGCCGTCGACGAAGTCCCACAGGAACGCTGAAAAGCCCGGACCTTCTTCCAAGATCTTCAGATAGGCTTTCGCGCCGTTGACCGTGCCTTCGATCTTGGCGCGGTTGCGCACAATCCCGGCGTCGTTCATCAGCGCGGCGACTTTCTTGTCGCTGTAGCGTGCGATCTTGGCAGGCTCGAAATCGTCGAACGCCTTTCGGAAATTGTCGCGCTTGCGCAGGATCGTGATCCACGACAGCCCGGCCTGAAATCCGTCGAGGATCAGCTTCTCGAACAGCGCGCGGTCGTCGTATTCGGGCACGCCCCATTCGGTGTCGTGATAGGCCATATAGAGCGGATCTTCGCCGGGCCACGGGCAGCGGACCAACCCATCGTCGTGCAGACGCGCGCCTTTCATGCGGACGCCTGCTTCGGCGCAGCCTTCACGTCATCGGGCGAAACGAGGCTGATCGGCAGGCCACCGGCGGTGAGCGCCAGTCCCGCATCAAGCGCATCGGAGACGCGATCGGTGCGCAGCAGGGCAAGGCCAAGGCCGTTGGCGGACGAGCCCATGGTGCCGACGGACTTGTCACCCGCATTCACCGGCAGGCCGATTTCCGGCACCGAGCCTTCGAGCCGCACTCGGATGGTGCGCGTCCGCGCGGTGCCGCGATGCTGCATCCGGGAGACGACCTCCTGGCCGACATAGCAGCCTTTGTCGAAATCGACGCCGTGCAGACGGTCCATGTTGGTTTCGTGCGGGAAGGCGTCGCTGTAGATGAAATCGACGCCGCCGCGCGGCACGCCGCAGGCGATGCGGTGCGCCTCGTACGCGTCACTTTCACTCACCTCCGCGCCGATGGCGGCAGCGGTCTCATCCACCAGATCATCCGGTACGAAGACGCGCCAGCCGAGCTGCGGATCGCGCGGGTCTTCGAACGCGAGGTCGGGCTTCATCGCGGGCGTACCGCCCCACGCGGCCATCACACCGAGTTGCGATGACAGGTTGTCGACGGTGACCTTCTTCCGCAGCTTGTAGAATCCGAGTTTGGTGGCGAAGGCCTGAGCCAGCGCCAGCGGAACGTCGAACACGAAGCCGCCGCCATGCGCTTCCGGCGCTTCGGTGAGGAGAAAGTCCACGATGATCTTGCCCTGCGGCGTCAAGAGCGCACCGAACCGGCCCACACCGGGCCGCACCAGTTCCACATTGGTGGTCATCAGCCCGTCGAGGAATGCCCTCGCATCTTCGCCGCTCACTTTGACGACGCCGCGATCCGGCAGAAACGCTGCTTTCATAAGGCTTTCTCGGTTCTCTCGGTATTCATTGGGGATATGCATCCCGCAGGTATGACACCGCAACGTAAGGCGCTAAGGTGCGGACAACAAGGCCCGCGCGGCCCTGCGCAGACTGTATTGGATGCGCAGAATCAGCCCAACACCAGACGAGTTTCGAGCATTGGCCCAGACATTTGATGTGATTCTAAAATCCGGCACCGTGGTCAACCAGGACGGCGAGGGGATCCGCGATATCGGCATCTCCGGCGGGCGGATCGCGGAAATCGGGGCGCTCGGTGGGGCCAGTGCAGGTGAAGTGATCGACTGCAAGGGCCTGCACATCCTGCCCGGCGTGATGGACACGCAGGTGCATTTCCGCGAGCCGGGTCTCACCCACAAGGAAGATCTGGAAACCGGATCGCGCAGCGCGGTTCTGGGCGGCGTTACCGCCGTGTTCGAGATGCCGAACACCAATCCGCTGACCGTGACGGAAGAAGCCTTCACCGCGAAGGTGAAGGCCGGGCATCACCGGATGCATTGCGATTTCGCCTTCTTCATCGGCGGCACCCGTGAGAACGTCAATCATCTGCCCGATCTCGAACGCGCGCCGGGCTGCGCCGGCGTCAAGGTGTTCATCGGATCAAGCACCGGCTCGCTGCTGGTGGAGGACGACGACAGCCTGCGCCGTATTTTCAAGGTGATCCGCCGCCGCGCCGCGTTTCATGCCGAAGACGAATACCGCCTCAACGATCGCAAGCATCTGCGCATCGAAGGCGATCCGCGCTCGCATCCGGTGTGGCGCGACGAGGACGCGGCATTGATTGCGACGCAGCGCCTGGTGAGGCTGGCGCGCGAGACCGGCAAGCGCATCCATGTGCTGCACATCTCGACCAAGCAGGAAATCGAGTACCTGCGCGACCACAAGGATGTCGCCTCCTGCGAGGCGACGCCGCATCATCTCACCCTCGCAGGCCCCGAGGCCTATGAACGGCTCGGCACCCGCGCGCAGATGAATCCGCCGGTGCGCGACGCCAGCCATCGCGAAGGCATCTGGCGCGGCATCGAACAGGGCATCATCGACGTGCTCGGCTCGGACCATGCGCCGCACACGCTGGAAGAGAAGGACAAGGTTTATCCCGCCTCGCCGTCCGGCATGACCGGCGTGCAGACGCTGGTGCCGATCATGCTCGATCATGTGAACGCCGGAAAGCTGTCGCTGGCGCGCTTTGTCGATCTCACCAGCGCCGGTCCGGCGCGGCTGTTCAACATTGCCTGCAAGGGCCGCATCGCCGCAGGTTACGACGCCGACTTCACCATCGTGGACATGAAGCGCGAGGAAACCATCACCAACAAATGGGTCGCCTCGCGCGCGGGCTGGACGCCTTACGACGGCGTGAAGGTCAAGGGCTGGCCGGTCGGCACCTTTGTGCGCGGCAGGCGCGTGATGTGGCAGGGCGAGGTCGCGACGCCATCGACTGGCGAGCCGGTGCGGTTTCTGGAGACGCTGAAGGCTTAGTGTCGGCGGGCCGTTATGGGGCACGGGATTCCAGTGTCTGTCATTCCGGGATGCGCCTCTTGGCGCAGGCCCGGAATCCATAATCTGGATTAGCCAGCGTAGCCCGGATGAAGCGAAGCGCAATCCGGGGCCGCTCACGCTGGTGCTGTCCGCATTTCGCTACGCTGTATGCGGGCTACAAGCCCGAAACATTTCGTGATGGCACGAACCCATTCCTTGACAATTTCATTGATAGGACTATATTCCTTCTTATCCTGCCCCGTTATGAGGGGCGTTTCGCGATCGTCACGATACGCGGGGCGGGATGCGGTGGCCGCTTGCGGCGTTCGGTTCGTGGCTGTGAAAAGCACCGCGAACGACGACGGCGCAGCAGCGGACGGCCAAAGTCGCGTGGTCCCGGCGTCGCGGTGCTGACGTCGAAAGGAGCGGGAGGGTCCGTCGTCCCTGTGGCGGTGGAAGTCACTCACGATCCAGAACGGTGGCGAAAGAGCCGTCCACCGGGGAGAGCGCGAACGAGGTCGTTCCAACCATTGCGTGCGGAACGCCGGATGCCTCCGGCGCAACCGTGGTGACGACACTCGTGTGCTTTCTACCTTGCACACGGGGCTGCGGATGCGCTCGCGCATCCGGCGTTCCGCGCGCCCTCAATCCTGAGAGGGCGGGACGTTCACCGCAAAACTCGGACGCAATCGCGTCGCGAGATCGCGAAGCTGTATCTGGAAATTGCAGACGTGATTGGAAATGGCTGTTTGAAAATCAAATCGGAGCGAGACGGGGCTACTGCCGAAATTCCACCACCGAAAATTCGCCGCTGCGGATGCGGCCGGCGAGGCCTTCGACGAACTTCGCCACCGCATCTTCGCCATAGGTGCTGACGAGTTCAGCGAACGCGGCGAACAGGCTCGCCTGCGCCAGGCAATCGCCATCGACGCCATCGTGACGCGCTTCCGCCCATGCCTCATTCAGATAGTTCAGCGCCGCCCGCTTCTGATCCTGATCGGGCGAAAGGCCGTGAGCGGACGTCCAAGGGTAGGAATGCGACATGAAATCAATTTGCCTGTGGAACGCGTCCGGCGGACTGCACGGTTGAAACTGCACAAGGAATAGCATGCAGGACGCGGCCCGCGAGCCGGTTCTTTAGGAAAGGTTAACGGCGGGAACGCAAGTTATTGCGTTATTTCCTGCATTTTCTTCCGGGCGCCGGAACGCCATCCACCGGAAAATGTCAGTTGGCGTAGCGCGCCGTCAGGTCCCGGGAGATTTTCGAGCCTTCTTCCAGGTAGCGGCGAATCGCGACATTCGCGGCCGGGGTGCAGGAGCGGTAGGTCTGCTGAAACCCGTTATAGCCGCGGTTGAAGCTCGCGATCATACGGCTGCGGCGCTCGCCGGAAGGTGTCTCGGCATCGACCAGCGCCTGCATCTCGGCGCGCCACTTCTGACCTTCATTGGTGCCGCAGATTCCGCGCAGGTAATGCAGCGTGCCGAGGATTTCGGCGAGCCTCTGCAAGTCGCCGTCGAACGGCGCAGCCGCGTCCTGGGCCCGGACCGGAACCGGACCGGCCACTGCCGCCACAAGGAAAATTGCGAAAATCCGCTTGATCATGAAGGCCGCCATATGCCCGTTCAACGGGCCGGAAGCAAGGCAAAGGCCCTCTTTACAGGCCCATCATGGCCGCGGCGGCCCGAATGGTTTCGTCCAGTCCCTGGGTGACCCGCAGGCCGTCGACCGCGGAGGAGGGCGAAAGCCAGCGGGCGTCGTCCAGTTCGTCGTTAAGCGCGACTTCATTCGCGACCCAGCGGGCGGCGAACGGCAGGACGACGAAATGGCCGTGGCCGCCGGTGCGGGCCGGCAGCGCTTCGCGGTAGCCGACAAGGCCGACGATCTCGATCACGAGGCCGGTTTCCTCGCGGATTTCGCGGGTCAGGGCGTCGGTCAGGCTTTCGCCGTACTCCACCCGGCCGCCGGGAAAGGTGTAGACGCCCTTGGCCGGCTCGCGGGCGCGGCGGACCAGCAGGATCTTGCCGTCGCGGAAAATGCCGGCGCTGACGGCCAGACGGGGACCGGTATGCGAGAAGTCTGCCACGGTCAGCGGTTCATGATCTGGTCGACGTCGTCAGCGTCGCTGCTGCCGCCGTTGATCATGGCCCCCGCCAGGGTGACGAGGGGCTTGATCCAGCCCGCGGCCTGTTCGGCGAGGATGGCGCGGGTTTCGTCATGCCGGGCCTGACGCATGGCCGCGCCCACCGACGTCAGGATCGAGGTCATGGTCGTGGTAATGTTGTCGAACTCGGTGCGCAGGGCAGGGTCGCTCGAATCATAAGCGCTGATGGCGAGATCGCGGGCCTTGAAATTCGAGGCCGCGAAGTGCTCGCGATAGCTCATGGGCTCCCAGCCGAGGAAGTCGTCGATGCATTCGGGGAGATCCGGGACCATTTCGAGAAGCATGATCGCCTCATTGAAATGATTCAGGTAATCGGTCGCCAGCCCGGTGCGGGGATTGATGTTGGCCTCAATCAGGCGCTGGGCGTGGGCGGCCGCATCGTCGGTGGGGGGCATTTCTTGCAAGGCTGATTTCGACATCGTCGTGGATGTTTGAGCATCTGAAGTTAAAGGTGGCTGAACAAGTTTTACTTATGTGTCATTTTCCACCGCAGATGACGTATTTCGAGTCTTTTTATGTGCGGGCGATACGTAATTGCGTCTAGTCCTGAAGCGCTGCGCCGCCTGTTCGGCTACAGCGAGCAACCCAATTTTCCGCCGCGGTATAACGTCGCTCCGACCCAGCCGGTACCGGTGGTTGTGCTCGAGAATGGCGCCCGTCAGTTTCGGCTGATGCGCTGGGGTTTCCTGCCGTCGTGGGTGAAAGACCCCCGCACGTTCGCGCTCATCATCAATGCGCGCGCCGAAACGGTTCTGGAAAAACCGTCGTTCCGCAACGCCATCAAGCGGCGGCGGTGTCTTCTTCCGGCGGACGGATATTACGAGTGGCAGGCGTCGCCGGCGCGCAAGCGTCCGTTTTTCATTCGCCGTCGTGACGGCGAGCCGGTCGCCCTTGCCGGTGTTGCCGAAACCTGGACAGGGCCGAATGGCGAGGAGGTCGACACCGTGGCCATTGTCACGGCCGCGGCGAGCCCGGAAATGGCTGCGCTGCACGAGCGCGTTCCGGTGACGATCGATCCGCCGGACTTCGATCGCTGGCTCGACGGCAGCGTGACCGAGGCGGACGAGGCGGTGGACATGATGGTCGCTCCGCCGAGAGGGACGTTCGTCTGGCACGAGGTCTCAACAGCGGTCAATCGCGTGGCCAACGACAGTGCGGACCTGATCCTGCCGTGCAGCGAAGAGGACATCGCGATTGCCGAGGCTGCGAGCCGCAAACAACCGAAAGAGTCGCCAAGAAAGGCCAAGGTCTCTGCGCCCGAGGACAACGGTCAGGGCTCGTTGTTCTGAGGCTCTTGGCCTCGATCACGTTGCGGGAGGGTCGCGGAAAATGTTCAGGGCCGCGTATTGTAGCAGCATAATCGTCTTGGCGTCGATTATACGGCCGTTCGCGATCATCGCGAGCGCCTCGGCAAACGGCAGTTCGAGCGTCTCGATATCCTCGCCTTCGTGGGCTAGGCCGCCGCCGTTTCCGATCTTCATGTCGGGCTGATATTCCGCGACGAAGAAGTGAAGTTTTTCGGTGACCGCGCCCGGACTGGTGAAGGCTTCGAAGATCTTTTGGACGGGGCCAAGGCGATAGCCGATCTCCTCTTCCGCCTCGGAGCGGACACGCGCTTCCGGTGCGGCATCGTCCAGCGAACCGGCCGGTGCTTCGACCAGCAGGTCATCATATCCATTGGCATAGGTAGGATAGCGGAATTGCCGGATCAGGAGCACGGTCCGGCGCGCAAGGTTATAGGGAAGAATCGCGACACCATCGCCGCGATCGAAGGTTTCGCGATGCAGTGTCTGCCATTCGCCGCTGGAGCGCCGCCAGTCGAAGGTTGTCGTCCGCAGCTTGTATCTGTTGTCAGAGAGCAGTCGGATATCTTTGATGCGAATGCGGTCGCTCACGCTCATGCAGGTCCCCAAAATTTGCCGGAGAGTTGTAGTCAGGGCGTCATCGGGCGGCCGTCGAGCCATTTCGCGTAGACGACGCGTTCCTGCTGATTGTAATCGAGTGTTTCGTAAAATGCCTGCACGCGGGTGTTGTCCGCGCGCACGAGCAATTGAAGCTTCTCGATGCCGCGTGTGCGTAACCAGTCTTCAGCTGCCGCCATGATCGCGCGCCCGTACCCATTTTTGTGATGATCAGGATCCACGGCGACGTAGTAGACCCAGCCACGGTGTCCGTCGTGGCCGACCATCACGGTTGCGACGATGGTGTTTCCATCGCGTCCGACCAGAACGTCTGAACTCGATCCTTGCCGTGCACGGACGATGTCTGAGTGTGGGTCATTCCAGGAGCGCGTCAGTTCGCAGCGCTCCCACAACGCGACGATCGCCGGAATGTCGGCGTCCTCCACGGCTGCGACGGCCAGATTGCTTTTCGGAACGGGTGGTTCGCTCACAACACCTTGCCCGGGTTCATGATGTTGTTCGGATCGAGCATTTTTTTGATCGAGCGCATGATGTCGAGCGCGACGGGATCTTTTACATTCGGGAGTTCATCGCGCTTCAGTACTCCAATGCCGTGCTCGGCGGAAATCGATCCGCCATGCTTTGCGACGACCGCATGCACCACGTCGTTCATCTCATGCCACCGGGCAAGATATGCTGCCGTGTCGGCCCCGATCGGCTGGCTGACGTTGTAGTGAATATTGCCGTCGCCGAGATGACCGAAGGCGAAAGGACGCGCACCGGGGATCAGTTTGAGCACGGCAGCATCGGCTTCGCGCAGAAAATCGGGTACGGCAGCGACCGGCACGGAAATATCGTGCTTGATCGATCCGCCCTCAGGCTTCTGTGCTGGCGAAATCACCTCGCGCAGTTTCCAGAACGCATTGCGCTGATCGAGATTGGCGGCGATCACCGCGTCGTTGACGATGCCGCCTTCCATGCCGTTGGTCAGGATCGCTTCGATGGTGTCGCGGGCATCGTCTCGGGGTGAGGAGATTTCCATCAGCACGTACCACGCATGCTGGCCCGGTAACGGCGCACGGATCGAGGGGCCGTGCTTCACCACGAAGTCGATGGCGATTTGCGGGATCAGTTCGAAGCTGGTCAGGTTTCCTGCTGCGATACTGCGGGAGATGTCCAGCAGCGTGAGCGCATCTTCCGGGGAAGCAATGGCGGCGAACGCCGTCTCGACGGAGCGCGGCTTCGGAAACATCTTCAGCGTTGCGGCAGTGATGAAGCCCAGGGTGCCTTCCGCGCCGATGAAGAGATCGCGCAGATCGTAGCCAGTATTGTCTTTCTTCAGGCTCGACAGGCCGTGCATGATGCGCCCGTCGGCGAGCACGACTTCAAGCCCGAGTACGAGGTCGCGCGCGACGCCATAGGCCAGCGCGGCGATGCCGCCGGCATTGGTGGAGAGATTTCCGCCGATGGTGCAACTGCCTTCCGCGCCCAGCGACAGGGGAAACAGCCGGTCTGCATCGGTTGCGCGTTGCTGCGCGTTGGCGAGGATCACGCCGGCTTCGACGGTCATCGCGTTGGACTGCGTATCGACCGCGCGGATCTTGTCGAGTCGCCGTGTCGAGACCACGACTTCGCCGTTGTGCGGCGTCTGTCCGCCGACGAGGCCGGTGTTGCCGCCCTGCGGGACCAATGCCGTCCGGGTCTCGCTGGCGAGTTTGCAGATCGCCGCAACCTCCGCTGTCGAGCCGGGCCGGAGCACGAGCGGCGAGTGCCCCTGAAACAGGCCCCGCTCTTCAGTCAGGTAGGGCGCAGCTTCATGCGGATCGGTGACCGCGTATTTGTCGCCGACAATCGCCACGAAGCGGGCCAGCAACTCGGGCGAAAGAACGGACGGCGGTGGCTGCACGATATTCATGTTCTTTTCTTTGTTCTTGCCCAAAATCCTGACGTGATCAGCTTCGCGGAACGGCGGCGCGTTGCAGGCGATCGTTGATAGCCTCGCCGAGCCCTTCATGCGGAACCGGCATCACCGCGATGGCGCGAGAACCTCTCGTGTCGAGTTCGCGAAGATAGCTGAAAAGATTCGCGGCGGCCTCCACCAGATCGCCGGCTTCCGACAAATTCATGGCGATGGCCCGCCCGGAGTCAGGGATGATGTCAGGCCCGAACGCCAGCAGCGCTTCGCCGGATTCCAGTTTGAGCGCGTTGAGCCGAACCGGCGTACGCGGCGCATAGTGCGAGGCCAGCATGCCCGGTGCGAGCGGATGAGTTTCCGATGTGCCGGGTTCGTCCGGCATCCGCGCAAGCTTTTGGCCCAGCACCCGCTCAATGTCCTCGCGGGGGAGACCGCCGGGCCGCAGCAGCAACGGCGTCTCGAAACAGCCGACGATGGTCGATTCGACGCCGACAGAAACCGGCCCGCCGTCCACGATCAGATCGATGCGCCCGGCGAGGTCGCCCAGGACATGCTCTGCAGTTGTCGGCGAGACGTGGCCGGAGATGTTGGCCGATGGCGCAACCACAGGCTTTCCGAAGGCGCGCAGAATATCGCGCGCTGCCGGGTGGGCTGGGATGCGCACAGCGATGGTCTCAAGTCCCGCGGTGGCAAGATCCGAAACCGGACAGGTGGAAGTCTTGGGCAAGACCAGCGTCAGTGGCCCCGGCCAGAAGGTTTCCGCGAGCCGAAGGCTTTTGTCGTCGAAACGGGCGATCTGCCGTGCGGCCGTTAAATCGCAGACATGGGCGATCAGGGGATTGAAGGAGGGGCGGCCCTTCGCCTCGTAAAGCCGGGCGACGGCGCGGGCATTGGTCGCATCAGCGCCAAGGCCGTAGACGGTTTCGGTCGGAAACGCGACAAGTCCGCCGCCCTCAAGGCAGCGCGCGGCGGTATCTGCTGCTCCATCGGCCGGGATTATCGCTGTATTCAAATCGAGTTTCATTGCGTGAGCCGCGCCATGGGTGGCGTTTCCGGAAGGGGTTGTCCCCTTATACAGCTTCTTGCGATCTGCGAGAGCCGACGCTATACCGGCGCCCATGTCGGAGTGTGGCTCAGCCCGGTAGAGCACTGCGTTCGGGACGCAGGGGTCGCAGGTTCAAATCCTGCCACTCCGACCAAAATCATGTTTAAAATCAAATACTTATAAGGTGGCGAGCACTGCGTTCCGAGCGCTGAGGGTAAGACTACGGTAAGATTACCGTATCGCAGCGTACCTCGCCAAAGTGCGCCTATTGGATCGCAGAAATCGCCGCCTTCACAATGCATGAAGTCAGGGGCGGCGAGTGGCGAATAGAGACACAGCATCGACCAATAATGCGCGCCTTGTGGCCTTCGGTAAGCTGCTGGAAAAATTGTCGCTGGAGAAAGGCTGGACAGCAGCCGATCTGGCCAGAGAGATGCAGAAGCACGCGCCGGAAGGCACTCTGATCGGGCGACATTTGCCGAGTGCCTATATGCGTGGTGCGAACGAACCGACCCAGAAGAACCTTTTATATATTTCTAAGGTGTTCGGGATGAAGCCGGAGGAACTGCTACCTCCGGCTCTGGCAGAGGGGGAGTGCCCCAACTTCGCTCAGGCGACCAGTACTCTTGATGGGCGTACGCGGATAGTCGTTGACGCCGAGGTCGACGCAGAGACTGGCATAAAGATTTTGGAACTCGTTCGAGAGGGACTGCTCTCGCCGACGCTGAAAGCAACTTCGTAGAAAATTGCTTCGCGCGAAGCTCGTACTAAGTTCGGTTGAACGAATCGCGAATTTGCTGGATCAAATTCATCGCCAATTCGGTGTCTAGTTCAGCATCAACTATCAAGCGAGTCTTCCCATCGAGGGAGGTGATAGCTTGAACCTGCGGTTTTAACAGGACTCTATTTCTCGGCAGCAGCAGTTCGCTTGGTTCTACTCCTAAGGCTCTGGCTATATATGAGAGGTTAGCGCTGCTCGGCTCGTTCTCCGCTCTACAATAAGCAGAAACAATGTGCCGTCCGATGACGTGACGCTTGCCGTTCCGTTTGCGATGGGCGTCCGGAACAAACTTGCTAGCCTCGCGAGCAAGGTCTGCTCCTGACCAATGCCTCTCTTGCAACATTCGATTGAGCCTCTGGGCAAAGGTAAGCAACCTTTGGCGATCGTGAGCTTCGTGTTGTGTCTTTTTCATCTATTGCGTCATCTTTGGCAGGACTTATGCATTACACTATCATACATACCTGCCAAGATGGTAAGACTACGGTAAGCCAACGTTCGCCGCGTTCTTGATCCTTCGGGGAGTTTTCGTGCCTATTTGTCGGTGTTGTTGAATACAGACGTAGCAATATCAAACACTTGCAAGTGAACTGATAGGTTCGGGACGCAGGGGTCGCAGGTTCAAATCCTGCCACTCCGACCAATAAAATCAATAACTTACAGGCAGGTCATTCAAGCGGATTTCCGCGGTTTTGGCCCGATATCCGGTCACGCGCACGGCCGTTTCGGGTGATCGGGATGGTGACGGCCGCAACCTGTTCCAGCATTCCGACTGATATAAAGAAGTCCGCCGCGTCCCCCGCTCGTCGACGCCTGCCCGTATAGCCGATGCCGGCCGTGTGCTCCGAAAATGTGACCATCAAGCCTGTTCGCGCGACGGCGCAAAAAAGCGCCCCTCGGCTTGACTGCTCACCGTTGCGAAATCAGCAAACAGCATTTCATGAGCAACCCGGCGCGTGTGGGCGAGCGCTCGCTTGGGTGAAACCTTCATTCCGATTTGACAGTCAGTAGTGACTGTGTATATTCGATTGACAGTCACATCTGACTGTCAACGGAATTTGGTCTGAAGCATGAAAACCGTGCCTAAATCCGAGCTTCCCATTCGCGCTTCCCAGCATGAAGCGACCCACAAGCGCATTCTCGATGCCGCGGTTGCGCTTCTTGTCGAGGAGGGAACTGCCTCGACGACAACTGTGGCCGTTCAGCAGCGCGCTGGCGTTAGCCGGGGCGCGTTGCTCCATCACTTCCCGACTCATGCAGAACTGCTTGCGGCGACGGTCGACGAGCTTGTCTGCCGAAACGAAGCTGCCGCACGCAAAGCGCTGGCGGGACTAACCGACAACGCCGATCCGATCGATCGTGCGACGCGTGCGCTTGCCGATGCGTTTGCGCAGCCTGCTTATCTCGCCGAACTGGAGCTATGGGCGGTGTCTCGTGCTGATCCGCAGCTGCGGGCAGCGCTGCGTACCGCTGAACGGCGCGCGCGTCGCGATCTTGATCGTGTGGTCAGCGATCTGTTCGCGCCCTTGAAGGATCGTCCGGCTTACTCAGTCGTTGTCGCGCTGACGACCGAATTCGTGCGCGGCCTCGCGCTGGCCGGTGTGCTGCGCAACGATCGCGCGCGCCGGGGCCGTCTTCTCGACGAATGGATTTGGGCGGTTCGCATTCTGCTTGAGCAGAAGCCGAACGTCTCGACTTAACCTTCCCTTTAACTCAGGAACAACTACGGATGACTGACTTCCAGACTCTTCGTTATGAAACGCGCGACCGCAAGGCTTACATCACGCTTTCGCGCCCCGACCGCCTGAACGCTATTGACGATCGCATGCCGCGTGAAATTCGCGCCGCCGTGGAACGGGCAGATGCTGATCCGGATGTCCACGTTATTATTCTCGCTGGAGATGGTCCCGCCTTTTGTGCGGGCTATGACCTCAAGAAGTTCGCTGAGGAAGGCAACAGCGAGTGGAACCAGGAGAGCCCCTCCTGGGACGTGATGCGGGACTACCGGGGGATGCGTCGCAATACCGACGACTTCTTCACGCTGTTTCGCTCCTTGACGCCTTCGATCTGCAAGATTCACGGTTACGCCGTCGCTGGCGGCAGCGACATCGCTCTGAGCTGCGATCTCGTTGTCATGGCCGAGGACGCCAAGATCGGCTACATGCCGGCGCGCGTCTGGGGTTGCCCGACGACTGCGATGTGGGTCTACCGCCTCGGGGTTGAGCGCGCCAAGCGAATGCTGTTCACCGGCGACAAGATCAACGGTCGCACCGCCGCTGAGTGGGGGCTCGTGCTTGAAGCCGTACCGGCCGATCAGCTTGACGCCCGTGTCGAAGCGCTTGCCGACCGTATCGCTTCGGTGCCGACCAACCACCTTGCGATGCACAAGCTTATGGTCAATCAGGCCTTGGACAACATGGGTCTGAACTCGACGCAGACGCTGGCAACGCTATTCGATGGCGTCACCCGCCATTCGGCCGAAGGGCGTTGGTTCAAGGAATTCGCAGAGCAGCGCGGTTTTCACGCTGCGGTCGAGTGGCGGGACTCCGGTCGGCCGATGCCCAACGGCGGTGGCCCAATTCCAAAGGAGTGATCATGACGCATTCCTATTGGCCCGCAGACAGGTCGCGTCCGATTCTGGATCTGACGGCTGGCGATGCGTTGCGCGAGGCCGCTCGCGCTGCGCCGGACCGCACTGCGTTGGTCGAGGTCGTGCCCAAGGGCATGGCCTCGCTGGTCGGTGCCGATGCTACCGACCGCCGCTGGACTTATGCCGAGTTGCTGGCCGAAGCCGAAGATTGCGCCCGCTGGCTACTGGAGAGTTACACGCCGGGTGAGCGGATCTGCATATGGGCCCCCAACGTACCAGAGTGGGTAATCGTGCAGTACGGCGCAGCATTGGCCGGGCTCGTGCTTGTCACTGCCAATCCGGCGCTGCGCGTCGGCGAGTTGCGCTATGTACTGCGTCAGTCACAGTCCGTCGGACTGATACATGCGGATCAATTCCGTGGCACCGATATGGCGGGCATCGCGCGTGAAGTCTCCGATGAGGTTCGCGCGACATTCTGTATGGCCAACTGGCAAACAGCGGTGCGGGGACAAGCCCGCACGGGCACGCTGCCTGTGGTGAAGCCGGGCGATCCCGCCCAGGTTCAATACACGTCGGGGACAACTGGTGAGCCGAAGGGCGCGTTGCTGCACCATCGCGGGCTGGTAACCAATGCCAGCTATGTTGCCGCCCGGGCCGGGTTGGACAACGGCGTGTTCGTGAGTCCATTGCCGCTGTTTCACACTGCGGGATCGGGCATGAGCGCCCTCGGCTGTGTGACGACGCGCTCGACCTATGTGCTGCCGCTGCTGTTCGATCCGGAGCTGGTGTTGGCTGCGATCGAGCGGGAGCGGGGCGATCTCACTCTTGGTGTCCCCACCATGCTGATCGCGCTGCTAGAGCAGCAGCGCAAGAGCAACTACGATCTCTCGTCGCTGCGCACCGCATTGTGCGGCGGAGCTCCTGTGCCGGTCGAGTTGTTGCGGCGTGTGGAGCAGGGTCTCGGTTGCGATCTTACGCCGGTCTATGGCCAGACCGAACTCAGCCCGATCGTGTGCCAGACTTCGCCCAACGATTCGCTCGAGGATAAAGCCAACAGTTCGGGCCGGCCCTTGTGGCAGGTTGAGGTTAGGGTCGTTGACCCGGCTAGCGGCGAGATTCTGGCCTCTGGTCTCGAAGGCGAGATACAGGCGCGTGGCTACCAAGCCATGATGGGCTATTTCGACATGCCGGAAGCGACTGCCGACACCGTTGGTGCCGACGGTTGGGTGCGTACAGGCGATCTCGGGACAATGGATGCCCGCGGATACATTCAGATCACCGGCCGTTTGCGCGATATGATTATTCGCGGAGGAGAAAACGTCTATCCGCGTGAAATCGAAGCCGAGCTGTTCGCTCACGCTGCAGTGGCCGATGTTGCCGTATTCGGCATCCCCGACGATCACTGGGGAGAAGTTATCGGTGCGGCGGTGCGTGCCGCCGATCCGGCAAAGCCGCCGACGGTGTCGGAACTGCAGGCGCACTGCCGTGCAAAGCTCGCGCCGTTCAAGACGCCCACGGAGTGGTTCATTTGCGCGGAGTTTCCGCTTACGGCCTCGGGCAAGGTGCAGAAGTTCAGGCTTCGCGAGCAACTGAAATCCGGAGCACTGGATCGGCTCGGACGCTGAGAACCTCAGACATCTAACGACAGTCAGCTTGGGCGAAAGGGCTTCGCGCGCGATGCGCGATGTCGCGCGCAGTCTTTGCTGCTGAAACAAAACATAAAGCTAGAACAGGGAGAGATTGTGATGCGTTTGGTTGGTCTACTTTCGGCGGCAGCGGTTCTTGCGGCGACCGGTAGCGTTGTTGCGCAGACATCCAGTGATGTCATAAAGATTGGGGTTCTGACGGACCAGAATGGAATCTATTCGTATGTTGCGGGCCGAGGCACCGTCGAGGCGGCCAGGCTTGCGGTAGAAGACGCCGGCGGAAAGGTTCTCGGCAAGCGGATCGAGATTATCACCGGTGACGATCAGAACAAGCCTGATATCGGCGGAGCAATTGCCCGGAAGTGGATCGATCAGGAGAACGTGAATGTGATCGTGGCTGGTACCGGATCTGCATCCACAGTCGCGATTCTAAATGTGGTGAAGGATAAGGACCGCACGCTGCTGGTCGCCGGCGCAGGTTCTTCAGACATTACCGGGAAGCTCTGCTCACCAAATACGACGCAATGGGCCTATGACACCTACGGTGTTGCATCCAGCGTGGCGAGGGCTGTGGTCGAGCAGGGCGGCAAGACCTGGTTTTTCATTGCCGCCGACTATTCGTTCGGCCAGGCTCTGACGCGCGATACGACCCGCTTTGTCGAAGCAGGTGGGGGCAAGGTGCTCGGAGCTGCGCGGCATCCGCTGGGTTCGACCGATTTCGCTTCTTATCTCATGGCGGCGCGTGCGTCGGGGGCGTCCGTCGTGGGGCTGGCCAATGCCGGAGGTGATACCGTGACAGCGGTCAAGCAGGCTCACGAATTCGGCCTTGCGCAAGGAGGTCAAAGGCTTGCCGGACTGTTGCTGTTCGTCAACGATATCCAGGCATTGAGTCTCGATACCGCGCAGCAAACGCTGGGAGCGGCGTCGTTCTATCATGACCTGAACGATGACACGAAAGCCTGGACCAAGCGCTACATGGAGCGCTTCCCGGGGAATAATTTGCCGAACATGAACCACGCTGCCGCCTATGCAGCAGTCAGACACTACCTGAAGGCGGTAGAAGCAACGGGGACCGAGGCTGCTGCTCAGGTCGGTCAGAAAATGCGCGAACTTCCCGTCAACGATTTCTACAACAAGGGTATCAAGATTCGTCGCGATGGTCGCGTCCTGCACGACATGATGCTGTGGCGAGTAAAATCGCCCGCCGAATCCAAAGGTCCACGCGACCTCTTTGCGATCCTGCAATCGCTTCCAGGCGCGCAGGTGTTTCGGCCCGAAAGCGAAGGTGATTGTCCGCTCAACAAATAGCGCCCCCCAAAAGCGGAAGCCGCCCGTCCTCCCGGTCCGGCAATCGAGCTGAAGGACCTAACTATCCGGCCAGATATTCTGGCCGGATTTTTTTGTGTTTACTAACCCTAGCTTGCCAAGGAGAGCGGCCGCTTTTCAATGAGACAGCATAACCCAGCCCGGTGGATTCATCAGAATCGATCGTGTCGCGCCGCCAAGAATGAACTCCCGGAGCTTTGAATGTCCGTAGGCGCCCATGACCAAGAGGTCGGACCTGTGATTGGCTATGTAGTTTTCGAAACAGCTGCCGATGGTGTGCTGGCTGGTCTTCTTCACCTCCTCGTAAATGGCATCGACGCCTTCCGAGGAGAGTTGCTGCGCGATCTCACGTCCGCGCGTCGCAGACGTCATAGGTTTATCGTCTGTAGCTGAGAAGATACGGACCTGCGATGCGCGCCGCAGGAATGGCATGGCATCGCCGACAGCGCGGGCCGCAGGCCTGCTGCCGTCCCACGCGACCGCGATCCTGCTGAACGATTTTGACAAGGGACGAGGGGAGTGCTCCGGAAATATCAGGACTGGACGGCCGGCGTCGAAAATCAGCCGCTCTGCGATGTCCTGGTAATGGCTATCGTCTCGTCGGACAGGAAGCGCGGTCATATGATGAACGCGGGCTTCCTCTACCAGAAGACGGAGACACTCATAAGGATAGCGCCTTTCTATTCTGCATGCCGTCAGAACGGGGTGAGTTGCGGCGATCCTTTGGAATGTTGTTGCGAGCTCCTTGGCATTGGTTGCACTCTTTCTCGCTTCGGCTTCAAAGAAATCGCCGATGTGGGCGCCCTCAAAGTACAGTCCCGGTTCGATCTCCGTTTCCAGGACAAGTGCGGATATGCGCGTGCGAATCTGCCTGTAAGTTCCGTTGATGGCGCAGGGTTTCGACAGGCTTTCCGCCAATTCCAGGACTGCGCCGATAGCGGCCTCGCCGGTCGGCTCTGGATAGTTGAGAAGCGGAAGTAAGACGTCACGAATGGCCATGGCCAATTCTCCATTTCGCGCCTCATCAGGAGGGGAGCCGATTGATTATCGATCAGCGGCTGCCATGAAGATCATTGCGATTGATCGTCACGGTTGCGGCGTAACCTGAGAGATCAGCTATCGATGTTGTGCAGCTTACGGCGATTCCGAAGCACAATCTGGCGCGCACCGGAAAAGTCGAGCGCACCTTCGCTGTTGAGTTGCGAAAGCGCGCGCGAAACTGTTTCCAGCGTTAGGCCGAGATAGTCAGCAATATCCCTTCGGCACATTGGAAGCGCCATCGTGCCCGTGACGGAAAGGCGGCGATCCATTTCAAGGAGAAATGTCGCGACACGTTCGCGCGCGGTCTTTCTGCCAAGCAGCAGCATGTGATCCTCGGCCCCCGCGGGTCACTTCAAATTCCTCCGGGTGTGGTCAGTCAAATTCCTCCACCCCGCGAGGCAGGACATGATGATTGTTAGTTTGACATTGTTTCCCGGGCAAGGGCTTCAGCGGCCTCTTTGAGCCGATAGCTTCGTCCATCGAACTCGAGCAGATGGCAATAATGCATCAGGCGATCGAGGATCGTCGTGCTCATGGTGTTGTCCCCCAGGTATGTTCCCCAATCCTGCACGACGCGATTGGAGGTGACGATGACGCTGCGGCGCAGTTTGTAGCGCTGATGGATCAGGGTCTGCAGCAAGGCGCCGGCGTCGTCAGGGATGGCGCGGGCGAGGAACAGATCGTCCAGCACGAGGAGATCGCAGTCGATGATGGTTCGCAGCCGGACCTCGCGTTGCGCCGGGGAGTTCAGGACGTAGCGGTGGAAGAAGTCGTCGGTCTCAAGATACTGGACCTTGTGGCTTTGCAGGATCGCCTGATAGGCAATCGCCTTGGCGATGTGGGACTTCCCGGTGCCAGGTTTGCCGACGAGCAGCGCGTTCTCGCCGGCGGCGATGAACGCCAGGGTGTGGAGCTGGAAGCAGGTTTGGCGCGGCAATTTGGGATTGAAGGACCAGTCGAACTCGGCGAGCGTGAGCTTTTCGTCGAGCCCGGATTGCCGGTATCGTCGCTCGATAAGGCGGGACTGACGACGGTCCAGTTCGTCCTGCAGGATCAGGGAGAAGGTCTCGAGGAAGGGCTGGTTGGCGCCCTGCGCCTGCAGCACACGCGTCTGCAGCGTGTCGCGAACGCCCGACAGGCGCAGCTGTCGCAGGCAACGTTCAATTTCCGGCATGGTCATCATGTGGTTTGGTCTCCAGTTTGAGGTGAGAAGCCGCGGGAGCGCTCGTGGCGCCGGAGCTGGTCGGGGTTGCGCAGGCGCCACGAGCGCGGGTTGCAGGGGCGCGGTCGTCGTGAGCCTCGGCCTGCCGGCCATTGGCGCCGGCATCGTGCCGCGCGGCACGGCTGAAGAGATCGCCGTATTCGGCTGGAGCGCGGATCAGCGGATGATCCTGGGTGAGCGGCGATGCCGGCTGTGGCGTCGCTCCAACCTGCGCGATCGCCTGTTCGAACAACCGCTCGACGGTCGCACGCACGTGCTTGTAACGGTAGATGCGGTTGCCGATGGCGTGCGCGCAGGCCTGCTCGACCAGCCGTGCCGGATACTTCCGGCTCAGCCCGACAATGCCCCACATCGCGCGCTGTCCGGGGCGCCCCTCGGTGTCGAACACTTGCTGGCAGAGCGCCCTGGTCTGCGGACCGATGCGCTCGGCGCTCGCCAGCAGCACCGCGGTTTGCCGCGACGGATTGAACGGCCGTTCGCTGGTCGGCAGGACGACCGAACCGGGATGCGCCATCCGGGGATGAACACGCAGCAGCGCATGGGTGTGGCGATCGCGGATCTCGATCGTCGAGGCGTAGATCCGCACCACGACCTGGCTGCCGATGGGCGCAGGCCGCGCGGCGTAATAGCTGCTATCAACACGCACGGTGGTATCGTCGCAGACGGTCCGAACGACCTCGGTGAAGATGCGGAAGGCAGCCACTGGCAACGGCCGCAGGTGGGGCTTCTCCTCCTGGAACATCGCCTCGACCTGACGCCGCGTGCTGCCGTGGATTCGCTTGGAGGCCCAATTCTCCTCCCAGTGCCTCAAGAACTCGTTCTGGGCTTCCAGTGTCTCGAAGCGCCGTCCGGCCAGCGCGGTGCCCTGGGTATGTTGAATCGCGCTCTCGACGCATCCTTTCCGATTGGGATCGGCCACCCGCGCGGGATCGGCGACCACGGCGTAATGAGCCAGCATCGCGCTGTAAATCGGGTTGAGCTCGGGCTCGTACAAATCCGGCTTGAGGACGCCTTCCTTCAGGTTGTCGAGCACGACATAGCTGGGGACCCCGCCAAAATACCGGAACGCCTCTTCGTGGAGCTGCGCCCAGACTTGCTGGCTGGATTGCCACACCACCCGCCGGAAGCTGCGCCGCGAGTAGCGCAGCGTCATCACGAACAGGCGGGGACGGCGGTACCGGCCGCTCCTGGGATCAATCGTCAGAGCGCCCTCGCCATAGTCGACCTGGGCCTCCTCGCCGGGGAGGAACTCAAGTCGATCAAACTGCTCGGGATCGCTGTGTCGCAACGTGCGCACAAACCGCTTGACGCTCTGGTAGCTGGACGGAAAGCCAAATTGATCGACCAGGTCCTGGTAAATCGCCTGCGCATTCCGCTTCAGGCGGACCTGTTCTTCGATCCACGTCCGATGCGGTTCGCAAGCCGAACGGGCCAGGCTGCCGGCGGCCGTCGCTCCCGATGCCCCAGAAGCCGGTGGTCGGGGTGGAGGAATTTGGCCGTCCGCGCTCACCGGGCCGGTGGTCACTTCCCCGGGGGAATTTGCCTCCGTACCAGCCCGCAGCGCCCGGTAACGCCGGATCGTCTTGCGGTCGACCCCCGTCAGCCTGTGGATCTCGCGCTGGCTGGCGTTGCGATCGAGTAACGTAAATACCGTGCTTTGCAGGTGTGGCTTCAAGACGTTCAACTCCCCGGCCCCTTGCTGGTTAAAGGGACCGAAAATAAACGTCCTGCCTGATCGGCTACCGCTGTTCAGCGGCGCTGACCGCGATTATCGAGTGGGGGAGTTTCAAGTGACCATACCCGGGGGATTTTGACCGACCCACGGGGCCTCGGCCCGCCGCAGATCTCGTGCCGTCATGGCCCAAAGATTGCGTGCGACGTGCACGTCGGTGTCCGCCGCCAGCTCGAGTGACTGACGTTTGACAAGGCGAACTCTAGTATCGTCGATGGCCTCGGCCGTCAGACGGTGAACATTCTCCAATCCTAGCCCGAAGACATCGCCGGGTAAGTGAAAGGCGCCGATTTGACGCCGGCCGTCTGAAAGCGATTTGTAGGTACGTACCGCCCCGTGGACGACCTGATAGACATATTCCGCTGGCTCGTCTTCTCCGTAGATTTCCTCATCCCGCGCGTAGCAGAACTCAGTCTCAACGAGTTTGGCGTGACCAGCGAGGACGCCAAGCCGATCGGTGGTCGGCATCGTCGGAACAACGGAACTGCTAGTGACGATCGGATCGGCTGATTGGTTCAGCATGGCCATCTCCATATGCGGGACGGCTGTTTCTAGGCGGAGCTGTGATTCGGAGACATTTCGCGCGATATCTTAGGGGCCGCACCCTAAGTAGTTTACCGGAGGGGCGCGCCGCCGATATCGGGGTTCCATTGAAGAGCCGCGCGAATCCGTGAAGCCAGCCGCTCCTCTGCGTCCGGCTTAAGTAAAACCAGATCGATGCCGGCGGAGGCTGCTTTTGCCCGGATGTTTTCGTCAGGATATCCCGTCACCAGAATAATGGGGGCCGAAACCTTCCGGTCTCGCAAGCAGTTTGCGATCGCTATCCCGTTCATGTTGGGCATTACAAAATCGAGCACGAAACAGTCAAACTGCTCGGACCCCACCGAATCCAGCATCGCTGCGCCGCTCTTGAAAGTTCGGACGTCGAAGCCCTCCGTTTCGAGAAGAAAACGAAGCGAACTGAGTACATCGAGGTCGTCATCGACGACGCAGATATTGGGCTTTTGGAACGGAGATGGCATCTCGAGGGCCGCAACGTGGGTGAGTGGCGCATTGATCAATGGTAGCGTCGCCGCACGGTCCCGTTTTGACTTGCCTCAATCCTTCAGGATGCCGCCCCTAATCGCGAGGCGAACAAGCTCGGATATGCTGCCAGCTTGCATCTTCGTCATTACGTTGGCGCGATAAACTTCAACGGTCCGGGGACTGATATTATAGTCTCGGGCAATTTGCTTGTTGGAAAGCCCGGCGACCAGACCATCTACGACCTGCCGTTCCCGTGGACTGAGCGAGGCAATCCGTGATGCGACGTCAGCGACAGCCGCTTCATCTTTCTGATGGCTCGCCGCCTGGCCGAGCGCGGCGCCAATCATGACGACAAGCCGCTCATCCTCGAATGGCTTTTCAAGAAAATCAATCGCTCCGAGCTTCATTGCTTCCACAGCAAGGGGTATGTCGCCGTGCCCCGTCATGATGATAACAGGAAGCGTCTTTGGCCCTTGCTTGAGCTGTCGCAGCAGATCGATCCCGTCCATGCCCGGCATCCGAACGTCGGAAACGACACAGCCAGGCGCGAGGTCGGGCAGGTCCTTGAGAAACGCCGATGCATTGTCGAAAAGGCTTACATTGAAGCCCGCCGCGCTGAGCAGGAAATCGAGCGAATCCCGCATCGCAGGATCATCATCGATGACATATACGTTGCCCGTTTGCGACATCAGTCGAGACTCTCGCTCGATGCAGCCGGGAGCGTAAGACGGAATGTGGCTCCGCCCCAGGAATTGCTTTCCACGGACATTCGTCCTCCGTGCGCCTCCACAATGCTCCGGCTGATCGAAAGCCCCACGCCCATTCCGGTTTCCTTGGTCGTAAAGAACGTCTGGAACAGCTTCGCCCGCACGTCGTCGCCGAATCCGTGCCCCGTATCAGAAACCTCAACTTCGATCATGTCTTCAGAAGCCCGGGTATTGGTGATCACAAGCTCACGCCGATCTGTGTTCGCCATGGCTTCTAGCGCATTCCGGAACAGATTGACCAGAACCTGCTGGATTTGAACACGATCGACCAATACCAGATCGCAATCGGGATCCAGGTTGAAACGCAGCAAGATACCTTGCTCCCTCGCGCCGGTCAGCCCCAAGGCGCCGGCCTCCTCGATCAGCTTTGATAGACTCTCGATGCGCTTCTCCGATTCGCCGCGAGCCACGAAATCGCGTAGTCGCCGGATAATCTGTCCCGCGCGGAGGGCCTGTTCCGCTGCCCGATCCAAAGCGGCGGTAATCCTTGCTGCATTCGGATCCTCGCTCGACGCAAGCAGGCGGCGCGAGCCGTTCATATAGTTGCTAATCGCTGCCAGCGGCTGATTGAGTTCGTGTGCTAGGGCCGACGCCATCTCACCCATCGCGCTCAATCGTGAGACGTGAGCGATTTCTGATTGAAGTTCCTGAAGCCTCGCTTGAGTCTGCTGATACTCCGTCAGATCGCGAACGAAACCGGTAAAGAAGGGTTGACCGCCAGACTTCATCTCGCCGATGGAGAGATGCATTGGAAACGTCGTTCCGTCCCTGCGCTGGCCGGTGACGATCCGGCCGATTCCAATAATGTGCCGCTCGCCCGTGGACTGGTAACGGGCAAGGTATCCGTCGTGGCGGTTTCTGTCAGGATTCGGCATCAGAATGCTTACGTTCTGACCGATAGCCTGCTGCTCCGTGTAGCCAAACTGCCTTTCAGCGGCGATGCTAAAGAGCTGGATGATCCCGCGTCCGTCAATGACGATCATCGCATCCGGTATTGTTTCGAGGATCGATCGCAGATGTCCTTCTCGTGTCCGCAAGGCCTCTTCGATCTGCTTCTGGTCGTCGATATCGAGGACTATCCCGCTCAGATGATGCGAAGCGCCGTCATCACCCTTTACGATGCTCCCGCGGGCGCGAACCCAACGGCCACGTTCGCCCCCACGAACGCGGCATTGAATGTCTAGATTACAGCCGGTTTCGACAGATCGCGTCACTGCAATCTGGACATGGTCACGGTCTCCAGGCTCGAGCAAGGCGAGAAAGAGCTCGTAGCCCACCGGCTGGTCACCTGGAATGCCAAACAGGTTCCTCGTGGCCGCGGACCAGATCATTCTTTGGGTCGTTAAGTCGATATCCCAAGTGCCGATACCGGACCCGTCGATACCAAGCCGCAGGTGCTCGTCGCGAAAAGCCCCGTCGGACGATGCCTCATCGTCTATTTTCAATATCCGCCTCTCGATCCCGCGCAGGGTCTCATGTTCCGCAATGGGAAAGCGTGGCAAGAACCCTTCGATGCGAGTATTGGCCCAGTCGCGCATGTTGCTCAAGTCCGAACCGAGCCAAAACTGCGAGATTGAGGAAAGCCCGAAAGACGGTTCAGGAGTGCCGTATGCATCACGGATGTGATCGCGATTGATCTTGATCAAGTTATTCTGCCGGAACAGCGTGCAAATATCAAATAATCCACGAAGGCACTTTTGTGCTGATTTCCATGCCAAGCGCAGGACGCCTCTTTGTACAGGTTTATCGAGGAAACGGCTGCCGGTTGTATGACGCGCGAGGTGAAGACCGTAACGCGTGAAACAGAAATGCATAGTCTGTTAGGGCTGTTCGAGCGGGACAAGTTTAACGCTTATCCGGTGACCGAGGATGCGCATGTTATCGGTCTTGTCACGAAGTTCGATTTTCTGAATTGCTTTGCATTTGCACCCGCGCAAATGGTTCCGAGATATGAGGCTCTTATGAGCCGCACTGTCGCCGACATTATGAACCCGGCATTCATCTATGTAAGCGGCGTTACAAAATTGACCCGGGTGCTGCAGCTCATGGTCGAGCATCGGACGCAAAGCATTCCTGTCATCGAAGGGGAGCGGCTGGCGGGGATAATTTCTCGCGAGGACGTCATGCGGTCGCTTAGGAAATGCGCTACCGACGACTAGGACCAGGACGCTGACTATCGGCGGTAGGTTTTATTCGAGGCTTTTCATGAATGCGAGAAGGTCATTGATCTGATCTGGATCGAGTTGAAACGCCGGCATAGTGGGGTGGCCGGTATAAATCCCCTCCGCAAAGGCCTCTGCGAGCGTCTCGATCTTGTAGCGCCGATGCAGTTCGCGGAACGGAGGCGCGATCTTGAGGGGACTCGCATTGAATCGATCGATGGCATGACAGCGAGCGCAATTGGTCTTTGCGAAAATAAAGCCGCGCCGCTCGCCGGGAGACGCTGCCTCGACTCCGAACGGCATCGCCGAGATGATCGCAGCCGCCAGGTAAACGTAAAGGTATCGCATCGTCGATATTCTGGTGTGAGGCGCCGGAGTTGCGCGTGTCTTTGGATTTTCCTGCGCTCGCCACGCCCCGCATTGATTTGCATCAATCCATCACCGTCAAAGTCGCTATGATTTGTTCTGACGAGCATTTGAACCGGCAAAACTTTGTGAAGGCGAGAGTCCTGGATGTGTCATCGCATTCCTCCGGGTCATCCGGACAATGAACCCGCGGGCTGCCTCCTCTGTGCAATACGCTCGCTCAGTATCTGTGACGCCCTCGATGAAAGTGAACTTCGAGAACTGGTGAGGCTGTCACAACGCGTGCGTTTTGGTTCAAAGGAGCCGTTGTTCTCGGAGGGAGATCAATCCGACGCGAGCTTCAATGTCTCTGAAGGGACCGTTAGGCTCTACAAGTTGCTGCCAGATGGCCGGCGGCAGATTATCGGATTTGCGCTGCCCGGTGATTTCATAGGAGTTGCGACGGGCATTCGTTACGGCCTCTCCGCGGATGCGGTCGAGCCGGTCAGGGCATGCCGGCTTCCAAAGGAGCCCTTCTCCCGATTCATCGAAAGTAAGCCTCGTATGTTGCAGCGGATGAACGATTTTGCGCGAAATGAGCTCGTACTGGCTCAAAATCATATGGTCTCGCTAGGACGACGATCTGCGGAAGAGAAAATTGCGGCGTTTCTCATTGGCTGGCGGGACCGTTTGGAGAGGATTGGCCGTTCGACGAAAACAATCCACCTGCCCATGAGCAGACAGGACATTGCGGATTATCTCGGGCTGACGGTTGAAACCGTCAGCCGGACACTGACCAGACTCGAGCGTGAGAATACGATCTTGATTGTCCCTGGGGGCGTTCGCCTGATCAATCTGGGGCGAGTCGAAGCACTGGCCGTAGCCTGACTCTCACTGTTTCACGCTGGATTGTCCCGGACGCAAATTGCGTCAATAGCCGCCCTAAATTGATCCGCATCAAAGACGGCGTTTGACAGGTGCTCCACGCTGCTCCCTGACAAACGGGAGACGGCTATGCCTGCCAATGCAATGATTCTGTCTGCGATTATCGTGACCATGTTTGTAATGTTTGGTGCTGTTCTGATGTGGGCGGATTTTCAGACGAGGCCACATCGCTTGAAGAACGATGTTGCAAAGCCCCGGCGAAGGGCGTTCTGAGCGGTCAACCAGAAACACTTGCCGCGGTTTTGTGGATCCTGGCGATCTCGTCCAGTCCACGGAAGAATCTCGTTCAGATGCAGGAGGAATCGATGGAGCGACGTTTCGGAAGTGTTCCGATGATTGGTCATGTTGTTTCGTGGGCAAAGAGGCTCTCGCATCGATTCAGCCAATCGGATGAATTGCGGAAGCTGGATCCGGAGGAAATCAACAGGATTGCCAGAGACTTCGGAGTATCCGTCTCCGAGCTGTTAGTGGTTGCCAAAAGTGACGTCGGTGTGCAGGCGCTTCTGAAGCAACGGCTTGTGGAAATAGGACTATCCGAGGAACTCCTGCAGAATCGGTATCCGAAGCAATTCGGCGACCTCAATCGCGTTTGCGCGAGTTGCTCCTCGGCAAAGCGATGCGCCAGCGACTTTCAGCAGAAAAAATCCGGCCGGTCAGATTACTGCCCCAACACATTCACTCTGGAAGCTTTGCGCGCGAAGAGCGAAGCGGCCGCCGAACAGCGCACCCCACCGCTGCAGGTTTGACTCGATAAGATCGGGGCAGATTGGTGCGCGGTTGATCTCGATCAAGTTTCTCAACGCAAGGTCATGATTGATGATGTGGACAAGCACCGAGAAATTTCAATCATGAACCGACAAGAGATCAAGTGGATGACGTTCGGAGAGGGCAGCCTGGCTGCCTTTTTTGCGTCTTCAGTGTTGCTCTGCATCGTCGCTGCGGCAAGGGCGCACGATACAGCATTCGCATTTCATGCATGGGTGAGCGCAGCGGCCAGTCTGCTGGCTACGTTCGCTATCGTGAATCGCTATTTCGACCGGCCGGCATCTCTGCCTCCACAGGAAATCAACGGTCAACCGAACTATAGCTTCGGGCCGATCAAATTCGCCTCGGTGATGGCGGTGGTCTGGGGGGTCGCCGGATTCGCCGTCGGTCTTCTCATCGCTTCGCAGCTCGCATGGCCGGCGTTGAACTTCGATCTGCCGTGGACGACGTTCGGGCGGATGCGACCGTTACATACCTCGGCGGTCGTTTTCGCGTTTGGCGGTAACGTTCTTATCGCGACGTCCCTCTATGTCGTACAGAGGACATGTCGTGTACGCCTCGCGGGCGATCTCGCTCCCTGGTTCGTTGTGCTCGGATACAATTTCTTCATTCTGATCGCAGGTACCGGCTATCTGCTCGGCGTGACGCAGTCGAAGGAGTATGCCGAGCCGGAATGGTACGCCGACCTCCTGTTGACGATTGTATGGGTGACCTACCTGCTCGTGTTTCTTGCAACACTGGTCAAGCGCAAGGAACCTCATATCTTCGTCGCGAACTGGTTCTATCTTGCATTCATCGTCACCATCGCGGTGCTTCACCTCGGTAACAATCCGGGGGTGCCGGTATCGTTGTTCGGTTCGAAGTCCTACATCGCGTGGGGCGGCGTACAGGATGCGATGTTCCAGTGGTGGTACGGCCACAACGCAGTCGGTTTTTTCCTGACTGCCGGCTTCCTCGCTATCATGTACTACTTCATTCCGAAGCGGGCGGAGCGGCCGGTCTATTCTTATCGTCTTTCGATCATCCACTTTTGGGCGATCATTTTCCTGTACATCTGGGCAGGCCCGCATCACCTCCACTATACCGCTCTTCCGGACTGGGCGCAGACGCTCGGCATGACGTTCTCCATCATGTTGTGGATGCCGTCATGGGGCGGCATGATCAACGGTCTGATGACGCTGTCCGGTGCGTGGGACAAGCTGCGTACCGATCCGGTTCTTCGGATGATGGTCGTTTCCGTCGCTTTCTACGGCATGGCGACGTTCGAAGGACCGTTGATGTCGATCAAGGCCGTCAATTCGCTGAGCCATTACACGGACTGGACGATCGGCCACGTGCATTCGGGTGCGCTCGGATGGGTCGGATTCGTTTCTTTCGGCGCGCTCTATTGCCTCGTGCCATGGCTGTGGAATCGAAAGGGGCTCTACAGTCTCAAACTCGTCAACTGGCACTTCTGGATCGCGACAATCGGCATCGTTCTGTACATCTCCGCCATGTGGGTATCGGGCATCCTGCAAGGCCTGATGTGGCGGGCCTATACGTCGCTCGGCTTCCTTGAATATTCCTTCATCGAAACTGTCGAAGCGATGCACCCGTTCTACATCATCCGGGCCGCGGGTGGCGCGTTGTTCCTGATCGGAGCGCTGATCATGACCTACAATCTCTGGATGACTGTACGTGTTGACGAGGTCTCGGAAGTCGCGCCGGCGCCTGCTCTTCAACCTGCCGAGTGAGGAGCGGTCACATGTCATTCTGGAAACGTCATCAGATCTTCGAGAAGAATTCTGTCATCCTCATTATCGGAATTCTCGCAGTTATTGCGATCGGTGGTCTCGTTGAAATAACACCATTGTTCTACCTGAAGAGCACGATCGAGAAGGTCGACGGCATGCGGCCGTACACTCCCCTCGAGCTGGCCGGGCGCAATGTCTATGTCCGCGAGGGTTGCTATCTCTGCCATTCGCAGATGATCCGTCCGCTGCGCGATGAAGTCGAGCGCTACGGGCACTATTCGCTCGCGGCGGAGAGTATGTACGATCATCCGTTTCAGTGGGGCTCCAAGCGGACAGGCCCTGATCTCGCTCGCGTCGGCGCAAAATACTCAGATGAGTGGCACGTCACGCATCTGGTGAATCCGCGCGCCATCGTGCCGCAATCGGTTATGCCGGGCTATCCGTTTCTGTCAGAGACCGAAGTCGATGCATCAACCATTGCCGGTCACCTGCGCGCGAACCGCACGGTGGGCGTGCCGTATTCGGACGAGCAGATCGCCAACGCGGCCGCGGATCTCAAAGCGCAGGTCGATCCGGATAACGGTGACGTCGACGGCTTGACGAAGCGTTATCCGAAGGCGATTGCGCGGAATTTTGATGGCAAGCCGGGAAATCCGACCGAGATGGACGCGCTGGTTGCCTACCTGCAGATGCTTGGTACGCTTGTCGATTTCAAGCTGTACGACGAAAAAGCGAACCTTCGATAGGAAAACCAGGACATGAAAGCGATTCTTACCGTCCAGAATGCCGTGTCTGGTTTTGTCGTGACTTGGTGGACGCCCATATTTGTAGGCATCTTTTTCTCCATTGTTGTCTACGCACTGTGGCCTCGCAACAAGGCGATGTTCGATGCCGCATCGCGACTTCCGCTACGAGAGGACTGACGGTTTATGACGGATCACAAGGAAGAGATTGATTCCGTAACCGGAACGTCCACAACAGGACACCAGTGGGACGGGATCAAGGAGTTGAACACTCCGCTGCCACGCTGGTGGATTCTGACATTTTACGCGACCATTGTGTGGGCCGTCGCATACTGGATCGTTTATCCGGCATGGCCGCTCGTTCAAAGTTACACCACGGGTTTCATCCAATACTCGTCGCGTGCGGATGTCGCAGTCGAGCTTGCGAATCTTGAGAAGGTTCGTGGTGCGAAGATGGCATCTCTCAACGTCACACCTCTTGCCGATATCGAAAAGGACCCGGCGCTTTTCGCGCTGGCGCGCGCGCGCGGTAAGGCTGCATTCGGTGACAATTGTGCCCCCTGCCACGGCAGCGGCGGCGCAGGTGCGAAAGGCTACCCCAATCTGAACGACGACGAATGGTTATGGGGCGGTTCGGCGGCCCAAATCGGTCGAACCATCGAGTTCGGCGTGCGATCAGGTCATCCCAAGGCGCATGAAGGGGCCATGCTTGCTTTCGGCAGAGATGGCATCCTGAAGAAGGACCAGATCGTCACGGTCGCCAACTATGTCAGGTCGCTGTCGGGTCTTTCCACGGCCAAAGACTTTGACCGGGTCGCCGGACAGAAGATATTTGCTGAAAACTGTGCAGCTTGTCACGGCGATAACGCCAAGGGCAACATTGAACAGGGGGCGCCAGACCTCACTGACAAAATCTGGCTTTATGGATCGGACGAGCAAGCCATTATCGAGAGCATCACCAACGGCCGGGCAGGTGTCATGCCGGCCTGGAGCGGTCGCCTCGATCCAGCGACGATCAAGGCCTTGGCGGTTTACGTCCATTCGCTCGGCGGCGGAAAATAGTGAGTGCAAGTCGCATCGTGGCTATCCGGCTCCGGCTTGAGTTGGATCAATAATGTTGGAGCAGTCACGGCTATCGTGAGGTAGCGCGAGGCCAATCCCTCATGAACCAAAACACCACATCTGATCAAGAAGCCGATGACTATGGGCCGCTGTATGCGGCTCAAAAGAAAGTCTATCCGCAGAGTATCTCGGGAACATTCCGCAGCATCAAATGGAAGCTGATGGTTGTTTGCCTTGGCATCTACTACTTTCTGCCATTCATCCGGTGGAACCGTGGCGTAGGTGCGCCCGATCAGGCGGTGCTGGTGGATCTACCGAACAGCCGCTTCTACTTCTTCTTCATTGAGCTTTGGCCGCAGGAAGTCTACTACTTCACAGGCCTCCTGATCCTCGCCGCCTTGACGCTGTTTCTAATGAACGCGGTCGGTGGCCGAATCTGGTGCGGCTATCTGTGCCCGCAAACGGTCTGGACGGATCTCTTTTACGCGGTCGAGCGCGTCATCGAGGGAGATCGCCGCGAGCGCATGAAAAAGGACGCGGAGGGCTATACGCTCCAGCGTTGTTCTGAAATCGTGCTGAAGCATTCGATCTGGATCATGATCGCGTGGTGGACGGGCGGCGCCTGGGTTTTGTATTTCAACAACGCGCCCACCCTCGTGATGCAACTCCTGACCTTCCAGGCGCCGATGCTGGCCTATGTCTGGATCCTGATCCTGACATTCACGACCTATGTGCTGGCGGGGTTCATGCGCGAGCAGGTTTGCGTTTACATGTGCCCATGGCCGCGGATCCAGGCGGCCCTGACCGACGAGTGGGCGCTGAACGTCACCTACAAGTACGACCGGGGCGAGGAGCGCACATCACTCAAGAAGGCGCTGGAGCGGCGCGCGCTTGGTGAGACGGTAGGCGACTGTATCGACTGCCGCCAATGCGTTGCGGTTTGCCCGACTGGAATCGATATTCGGGACGGCGCGCAAATGGATTGCATTCAGTGCGGCCTTTGCATCGATGCGTGCGACACCGTGATGACAAAGATCGGCAGGCCGATCCGCCTGATCGGTTACGACAACGATATTAACATTCAGCGTCGGCGGGCCGGGAAGTCCGAGATATTCAAGATCGTTCGCCCGCGGACAATTGTCTATGCCGCCCTGATCGCCGGTGTCGGAAGCATCATGTTGTATGCGCTCCTGACGCGTTCATTGCTGGATATTAGCGTGCTGCATGACCGCAACCCCGTCGCCATCAAACTGAGCGATGGCTCGATCCGCAACGCGTACACGGTGCGCTTGTTGAACAAGCGCGGCTTCGATCGGACGATCGCGATCGATGTCGACGGTGTAAGCGGTGCGATAGCTCATGTGGTCGGCGCGGATTCGATCACACCGGACAGGCCGACGGTAGTGCTGGGACGCGATCAAACAACAGAGTTGCGTGTTCTCGTTACGGCCAAGCCAGCCGGCGAACTTCCAAAAACAACGCCGCTCACGTTTCGCATCACAGATATAGGCCTCGGGGAAGCGGCGTTCGCGACGGACAATTTTGTCATCCCATGACACTCACAGATGGATAGCTCTCATGAGTAGCTCGACCACAGCAGGAAGGCCTCTCACCGGGCGGGCTGTGCTGATCATGCTCGTCGCCTTTTTCGGGGTGGTGATCGGCGTCAATGCGTTGATGATGCGATTCGCGATCGACACATTGCCCGGAACAGATGTGGACAGTGCCTACCGTGCGAGTCTCGCCTATGAACGTGAGATTCAGGCTGCGCACGAGCAGGATACGCGTCACTGGCGGGTCGTGGCGCGCATTGAGCGCGGCGCCGCCGACAGTGCCAACCTTCGGGTCGTGGCGCGCGACAGCAAAGGGGCGCCGCTGACCGGCCTGGATTTTTCCGGCCGTCTGGAGCGCCCCGCGGACAAGCGGGCTGATCGGACTGTAACCCTGACGGAAGTTGAGGCCGGCATTTACAAGGGGAGCGCCGAAGGAATCCTCGCAGGGCAGTGGAACCTGGTCCTTGAGGGCGATGCAGGCGGCAAGCGCGTATTCCGGTCGCGAAACCGCGTCGTGCTGGGCGATTGAGGAGGCATCATGGCTGCTATCCGGGACTTCTCTTACTACGTCAAGGATCTGGGCTCAGGTCTTGCGCATCTCGATCTCGCGGTTGAAGGCGTTACCTGCGCTGGATGCATGATGAAAATCGAGCGCGGGCTTTCCTCGATTCCGGACGTGACGCTCGCGCGTGTAAACCTGACCGATCGGCGTCTGGCGGTGGAGTGGAAGAAGGGATCGCTCGACCCGGCGCAGTTCGTCGATCGCCTCGCTGCACTTGGATACAAGGCCTATCCGTTCGAGCCGGTCCGCGCGGAAGTGGTTGAAGTCGAGCAGTCGCAGTTTCTACTGCGGTGTCTCGGTGTGGCAGCCTTTGCCACAATGAATGTGATGATGCTGTCGGTGCCGGTGTGGTCAGGCAACGTGACGGACATGATTCCCGAGCAGCGTGATTTCTTTCACTGGTTGTCGGCGTTGATCGCCTTGCCGGCCGCTGCATATGCCGGGCAGCCATTTTTCCGATCGGCATTGGCCGTGCTTCGCGCGCGCAGCGTCAACATGGATGTTCCCATCAGCATAGGAGTTTTGCTGGCGCTCGGCATGTCGGTCGTCGAGACGGTTCATCATGCCGAGCATGTCTATTTCGACGCGGCTATCATGCTTCTCACCTTTCTGCTGGCGGGGCGCTATCTCGACCAGAACATGAGGCGCCGCACGCGGGCCGTTGCGGGGAATCTGGCGGCGCTGAAGGCCGAGACGGCGACCAAGTTCATTTCCGCCACGGAAATCAGCGTAATCCCCGTTGCCGCCATCGCGGCTGGCGACATCGTGCTTCTGCGTCCGGGTGAACGATGCGCTGTTGATGGCACCGTCATTGATGGGCGGTCCGAGATAGATCAAAGCCTCATCACGGGTGAGACACGGTATGTGGCGGCGGCGGCCGGTACCGCGGTCTATGCAGGA
The DNA here is from genome assembly GCF_000308295.2 of Afipia birgiae 34632. Classification (GTDB taxonomy): domain Bacteria; phylum Pseudomonadota; class Alphaproteobacteria; order Rhizobiales; family Xanthobacteraceae; genus Afipia; species Afipia birgiae. The sequence goes on along the minus strand of NZ_HG326652.1, from coordinate 2,672,737 downwards.
ACGATGAATATTTCAGGCACGTTGCGGATACGGGTCGGGGCGGCGGCTGAGGGGACGCTGCTGGCGGAGATCTCGCGGCTGCTTGAAAACGCGCTGCAGGCACGGTCACACTATGTGCAACTGGCAGACCGGGCGTCACGACTTTACGCACCGGTGGTGCACGTAACAGCGCTCCTCACCATGCTGGGATGGGTTGCGCTCGGCGCAAGCTGGCACGACGCGATTGTTACCGCGATTGCGGTTCTGATCATTACCTGTCCGTGTGCGCTCGGCCTCGCAATCCCGACGGTGCAGACTATTGTTGCAGGTTCGCTGTTTCGTGCGGGTGTTTTGCTCAATTCAGGCGATGCGGTCGAGCGCGTCGCAAGTGTCGATACGGTCGTCTTCGACAAGACGGGAACGCTAACCTTGCCTGAACTCGATGTGGTGAATGCCGGAGCCATTCCCACCGATGTCCTTCAGTTGGCAGGACGGTTGGCTCTGGCCAGCCACCATCCGGTTGCGGCGGCAGTTGCCCGCGCCTCGAGGATGGCATCTCCATTGGAAGGGATCGTGGAAGAGCCGGGGCAGGGCGTCAGAGGTTTGATTGACGGAGTCGAACTCAGGCTCGGTAAGCCATCATTTTGCGGTGCGGAGGGGATGGCGAATGAGATCCTGAGTGCGGATCCGGAGATTTCGGCTGTTGGCTTCAGTAAGGGGCGGGATCGATATGTTTTTGCCGTTCGGCAACAGCTCAGACCGGATGCGGCGGCGACGGTGTCGGCTCTCCTCAAGCGCGGCGTCCTGGTCGAAATTCTCTCCGGCGATCGTAAATCCGCTGTAAAGCATGCCGCGGCAGTGCTGGGAATCCGTGCATGGCGTGCGGGTCTCACGCCGGCTGAGAAGATTGCGCATATCGACGATCTCAAGCAGCGCGGTCGTAAGGTCATGATGGTTGGCGATGGTCTGAACGATGCGCCCGCGCTAGCGGCGGCGTCGGTTTCGATGTCGCCTGTTAGCGCTACTCATCTGAGCCAGGCCGCTGCTGACATGATTTTTCTCGGCAAGGAACTTGCTCCTGTGCTGGCCGCTATCGACTTCTCGCGCAAGGCGCTTCAGTTGATGCGGCAAAATCTGGCGCTGGCGATCGGCTATAATGTTCTTGCTGTTCCGATCGCGATCGCTGGATATGCAACGCCACTGGTTGCAGCGGCCGCCATGTCAGGCTCTTCCATACTAGTGATGCTGAATTCGCTTCGCGCTCGCCGCGTTGCGCCGGAGGTGATGTGATGGAGGTGCTTGTCTATCTCGTGCCGATCGCTCTAGCGCTCGGCCTCATTGGTCTCCTTGGATTCCTCTGGTCGCTTAGAAGCGGGCAATACGATGACCTCGACGGCGCTGGGTGGCGCGCGATTGCCGATGATGAACCGGCGGTGCCGTCAGCCAGTCATCCGCAGCAGCTGAAATAGGTCACAGCCGGCCACCTGCGCCAGTGGGTCGGAGTGACTTCGACGCGCTTCATTGTCTGTGCGTTCATCCAGCCAGCCTCGGTGCGAATGCATGGAAAAATCAATACATGCACTTCGTCGTCGATAACGGCTAGCGCGACATCTCGATTGAACGGCGCGGTCGATACATCTTGCCACATGCCCTATTGAACGCGGTCTGCCGTGATCGCGTGTTGATCTAGGTCATCTGGCCGCTCATGCTTCGGAGCTTGAGGCCAGCGCGCCCAATGATGACGAGTTGAATTGATTGCGATGAATCAAGGGGGTATCGGCGTTCCACGCTAAGAGGGAAGGACAGTTATTTGGCGAAGGAGAGCGCAATGGCATTCGAGGACATTCTGGTTTCCCTGACGACCTATCCGGAGCGGACGCGGCTATCGGCGATCGAAGATGCCGTTTCGCTTGCGGTCGCACTCGAATCCCGCGTCTCGGCTATCGCCTGTGAGGTTAGAGTCGCCGCACCAGCTAGCCCGATCGGAAGCGCGTTGCTGAATGTTCCCGCGCTGGTTGCTGCTGAGTTGAAAAAGAGCGCGTTGGCCGCTGAGCAAGCGCTTTCGGAATTTCAAAAGACGGCAGAACGGAACGAAGTGTTCCAGGAAACCATTCTCGAAAGATGCACGACATCACAGTTCCCCGATCTGGTGATTGATTACGCGCGTCTCCGGGATATGACCATCGTTCCGATGCCTGACACAGATACGGTCGAGCGATGGCTCGCTGAAAGCTTGATCTTTGGATCGGGGCGGCCGTCTATCGTCTTGCCTGACCGGCCGCGATGGAGCAAGGCGGTGGCACTCGATATCGCGGTTGTGGCCTGGGATTTCAGCAGGCAGGCCTCCCGTGCGGTAGCGGACGCCCTGCCGATTCTGAAGAAAGCGAAGCAGGTCTTTGTGCTAACGGTGACCAACGAAAAGGTGTTGTCCGGCGGGCGTTCTGGTGCGGAGCTGGCCAAGTATCTGGCGCGACACGGAATGGACGTGGTTCTCGACGAGGTTGACGCTGCTGGCCGCGATATCGGAACGGTGCTGGAATCGCACGTAGCGTTACGCGATGCAGATATTCTTGTGATGGGCGCGTATGGTCATTCGCGTTTTCGTGAATTCGTTCTCGGCGGCGCCACCAGAAGCATGCTTGCGCGTCCACCGGTCCCGGTCTTTCTGTCGCATTGAGTTGACTGCCGGCAGCACTGTCCACGGGGGTTTGTCAACGCAGACAAACGGACTTGCCTCGACCGTAGCCCCTAGAGCGGGCTGTGCGCCTGCCTGATTTCGGTGACGCGATCTGTTTCTTGATTTGTTATGATCGGCTTGGTTGGCAAGTTTGGTCATAATGGGCTAATCGCAGGTGAGCCCACCAAGTTTCGCGAGCAATCATTGCCTCGCGAAAGTTATCCCCGTAAGGCGCACTGAATGGACAAGAACGTTGGTATCGTCGGCATTGGCATCATGGGCACGGCCATGGCGCGCAATCTGTCTCAGGCTGGATTTAATGTCGTCGGATACGATCCGGTGCCGGCAGCCTGCGTACGCCTGGAGAGTTCCGGTGGCCGGGTCTTGGCCTCTCCGCGCGCAGTGGCTGAAGCCGCATCGATCATCATCATGTCGCTGCCAAGGGCAGAGGCCTTGATCGACGTCATTGGCGGCGCCGAAGGCATCGCTCAGGCTGAGGGTACCGGCCAGATCGTCATTGAATGTTCGACGCTGCCGATGGACATCAAGCAAGCAGCCTTCGATGAAATGGAAAGGTACGGCAAAATACTGCTCGATTGCCCGATCAGCGGCACCGGTGCGCAGGCCGTAAACAAAGACCTCGTCATTCTGGGGAGCGGCGACAAGGACGCTTTCGAGCGTTGCGCGGCGGTTTTCGCTGGCATGTCGCGCGTCCAGCATTACCTCGGGACATTCGGGCGGGGCAGTGTCATGAAATACATCGCCAATCATCTCGTCACGATCCATAACGTGGCGGCGGCGGAAGCCATGGTCCTCGGAATCAAGGCCGGGATGGATCCGGCACTGGTCTACGATACGCTTGCAGACAGCGCCGGCACGTCACGTATGTTCCAGATGCGCGGTCCCTTGATGCGCGATCAGAACTACGATGAGCCAACAGCCACCATCCGCATGCAACTCAAGGACATCGCGATCATCGATGGCTTTGCAGATAGTCTTGATTGCGCGCTTCCTGTGTATGCTGCTGCATCCCAGATCTATCATGCTGGTGCCGCGCTTGGTCGCAGAGAACAGGATACCGCAGCCGTTTGCGCTGTCCTTGAGACGATGCACGGAATTGACCGGAAGAAACTGACATCGTAGGTCAGTTCCCACGCTCGTTTTCACAGAACATCTTATCGAAGGGTAGGGGCCGGTATGGCCGATCTGACAATCATGGTCGCGCCGAATGGTGCGCGCAAAGGTCACGCCGAGCATCCCAATCTGCCCCTCACGGCCAACGCGCTCGCAACTGATGCACGCGCGTGTCAGGTCGCTGGTGCGCAGGCCATTCACATGCATGTTCGCGACGGCAATGGCCGGCATACACTCGATGCATCACGCTATCTGGCCGCGACCGAGGCTGTGCGGCGAACGACAGGCCCGGAGTTCGTGGTTCAAATCACGACTGAAGCCGTCGGCATGTTCAAGCCGCACGAGCAGATCGCGGTGGTCCAGGCGGTACAACCAGAAGCAGTCAGCATTGCAACGAAGGAATTGATTCCGGAGCCGGACGCGGAGGCGAATGCGGCGCAGTTGTATCGCTGGGCTCACGAGCAGCGCATTGCGGTTCAGCACATTGTCTACGCGGCGACTGAATTCGATCATCTGCTCGATCTCATCGAACGCGGGATCATTCCAGGTAAACGGCATTCTGTTATTTTTCCGCTTGGCCGCTATGCAGCAGACCAGGAGAGCGATCCTGCAGAGCTCGCACCGTTTGTTGCGAAGATTCGAGACAGTGGAGGCGCTCCGCGGTTCGACTGGTGGGTTTGCGCTTTCGGCGCATCCGAGACTGCGTCGCTGGTCGCCGCAGCGGCTATGGGCGGACATTGCCGGATCGGATTCGAAAACAGCTTTCTCAATGCGGACGGCACCCGCGCAGGAAGCAACGCTGAACGTGTTTCGGACCTGCGCGCGGCATTGAGCGGTATTCATCGGCCTCGCTCATCACGGGCCGAGATCCTGAGGGTGTTGGGCAGGCCCGACTAGTCTTCCCGCAGGACGGCTAACAGACTGATCCATCTTGGAAGTTATTTGTCGCCATGCGCGAATGGCCTCGCGGCGCGTTTTGTGCAGCGCGTCGTGGTCAATCCGCTTGCATTCCTGCCACTGCCGCGTTATTTATCGGGTGATAAATCAAAAAGACGTTGGCAAATTTCGGGAGTGCAAGCATGAAGGTTCTCGGTTTTAATCATCTCTCCATCGGTGCAAAGGATCTGGAAGAGTCGGCTCGCTTCTATCAAACCGTCCTTGGCATGGAGCTCATCCCGACCTACAATTTTGGTTTCAAAACCAAATACTTGCGGTGTGGAGATCTTCAGCTCCATCTCTTTGAACTTGAAGACAGCGTTCCGGTCTACCAGCACTTTGCGCTCGACGTGGACGATTTTCACGCCGCCTACGAACAGGCGAAGGCGATCGGCGCGTTGGATTTCAAAGCGTTCCGGAATGCAGTAAACGAATTGCCGGATGGTTGCGTCCAAATGTATCTGCGCGACCCCGCCGGTAATCTGGTCGAAATCGACTGGCCGGATGTGAATTCGCTGGATCGTTCGCGAATTCCGGAAATGAAGCTGTTGTCTGAATTCGCAACCCAGGATGACGAGGGACTCAAAGCTTCGCTCTATCTTGATCGGCCCCACATCAAGCCGAACGCTCCCAGAAAAGCAGCAGCGCGATAAGAGGCAGGGAGGCAGTCATGTCAGGCACCGTTCACAAGTTGGACCGGCGTTCGAGCGGCCAGGACGACGCGTATTCCGAGATGTTGCAGCGCGCTCATGCGCTCGTTCCGAAACTACGTGAACGTGCCGCAACGACCGAAGAGATGCGGCGCCTTCCTCCCGAGACCGAGAAGGATCTTCACGAGGCCGGTTTGTTCAGGATTCTACAGCCCAAGCGTGTTGGAGGTGCTGAACTGGATTACGTCGCGTTGGTCGATTTTGCCGACGTTGTCGCGCTGGCGGATGCTTCGGTTGCATGGAATCTTGCAAACCTGGCCAGTCATCACTGGATGCTCGGTATGTTCGACGAACGTGCGCAGGACTTAGTCTGGAAGGATAATCCAGACGCTCTTATCGCGTCGTCGTTTGTGTTTCCGGCCGGTCGCGCGACCAGGGTGGCGGGGGGCTATAAACTGTCTGGCCGCTGGCCATTCTCGTCAGGTGTTGATTCAAGCACCTGGAATATGCTCGCTGGAATTGTGTCATCCGATGACGACGCGGATGGCGTCGAGTATCGCGTCTTCTTGCTGAAGCAGGACAACTACAAGATCCTCGACGTATGGAATTCTACCGGCCTGAAGGGGACGGGATCGAACGACGTCGAGGCCAAGGATGTGTTTGTCCCCGAGCATATGACGCTTGCGGTCAAGGATGTGGCGGGCGGCGCCACGCCGGGGAGCATCGTCAATCCCGGCCCGCTTTACGCGCTGCCTGTGTTCGCGTTGTTTCCGTTTGTCCTGTCGGGGGCCGCGCTCGGCAATGCGCAGGCGTGTCTGGACGACTACGTCGAGATCGCACGGCATCGTGCCTCGACCTACAACCGTGCCAAGCTGGGTGATTTGCAGACGACGCAGATCAAGATTGCCGAAGCCTCGGCCAAGATCGATACGGCACGTCTCATCATGCGGCGGACCTGCATTGATGCGATGGCCGACGCCCGGCGCGGCGACATTCCCATGCTCGCAGAAAAGACAAGGTATCGGAGGGACGGTGCCTATGCCGTCAACCTGTGCACGGAAGCGGTTTCGCTGCTGTTTTCCGCGAGTGGTGCGCGCGGTCTTTACACCACGGGCGCGCTTCAGCGGCAATTCCGGGACGCGCATGCAATCAATGCACATATTGCGTTCAGCTTCGATGCAGCCGGGACGAACTACGGGCGCGTCGCGCTCGATCTGCCGTCCGAAAATCTGACCCTTTAAGAGGGTAGCTATGGTCGCCGTTTCGCAGCACCCCACCGAAATCGGAAATGAACTGTCGAGCGACAGCTCATCGATCGATCCGCGTGATTTCCGCAACGCGCTAGGCTCGTATGCCACCGGCGTTACCGTAATCACAGCTGCAACTCCGGATGGCAAGCAGGCAGGGTTGACCTGCAATTCGTTTGCATCAGTTTCGCTCAATCCGCCGCTGGTGCTCTGGAGTTTGGTGATTTACTCGCCGAGCATGAGCATTTTTCAGAACGCGAGCCATTTTGCAGTCAATGTGCTCGGCGCCTCGCAGCAGGCGCTTGCAATGCAGTTTGCCACGCGTGCAGAGGACAAGTTTGCCGGGCTGTCGTGGGAGCCAGGTCTGGGCAATGCACCCGTCCTTGCCGATGCCGTTGCCACATTTCAGTGCCGCAGCGCTGACCGCTATTACGGCGGCGACCATGTAATTTTCCTTGGTGCGGTGGAGGCTTATGCGTACAACCGTGCCGAGCCGCTGCTATTTGCACGCGGTAATTTTGGTCACTTCGTTCCCAGGGCGTGATCCCGCAGGTTTTTATGGCAAAGAAGTCGTCATCATCGGTCACCCGCGTCAAGCAGAAGCGCCTGTCTCCCGAAGATCGGCGCCAGGAATTCGTTCGCAAGGCGACAGAGTTCTTTTCCGAAGAAGGATTCAACGGCGGCACCCGCGAGCTCGCGCGCCAATTGGGCGTGACCCAGCCGCTGCTCTATCGCTATTTTCCGAGCAAAGAAGAGTTGGTCAAGGAGGTTTACCGCAAGGTTTATCTTGAGCCGCTCGACACAGGTTGGGAGAAGCTTCTCACTAATAGGTCGCGTCCGATCCGCGAGCGGCTGGTGCAGTTCTATGAGGCCTACACCAACGTGATCTTCACGCGAAAGTGGCTGAGAATCTATCTGTTCTCAGGTCTCAAAGGTCTCGATATCAACCGCTGGTACGTGGGCGTTGTGCGCGACAAGATCCTGACGCGCATTATCAAGGAATGCAGATTTGAAGCAGGCCTGCCGACGCAGGCGAAGCCAACGGCGGCCGAGATCGAAATGGCGTGGGTCTTCCACGGCGGTATTTTTTATTACGGCGTCCGGCGGTACATCTACGAGATGCCTGCTCTTCAGGAAAAGGAAGAGATGATCGCCAACGCGATCGACGGTTATCTCGCGGGATTTTTGCGGATGTCGGGTCAAGATGCCAAGCGGCCTACCGTGAAATCAAACCGGCTCAATGCTGCCGCTCTTCGCTGAGCGCTGAATGGCCTCGAACGCCCGGACGTTGGTTAGCATCTCATCATGGGACACGGGATAGGAAGCGCCGCCGAGCGCTGCCCGCCCGAACGCTTCCAGATTGTCGCGCACTGCCGGATGGGGCTGATAATAGGTCGTCTCCGGCGATTGATTGCGGAGAACGCGGGTAACATCCCAGCCGGTCGGATTTTCGGGGTGCGTCCGGTCGCGGATCTCCATCCAGCCTTTGGATCCAAGCAGCGCCAAGCGCCCCATGAAGGGTGTCGCAAGAACCGCACTCAACGTCGCTGTCGCACCGCTGTCGAAGCCGATGGTGATCGAGAGTGTGTCGCCGTTCGCGAATTGGCTTCCGAGTGTCGCGAGTCGGGCCCACACATGGGTGGGCTTCCCGAGCATCGCGATCGACAGGTCCACCAGATGAATGCCGGTTGCCGACAACGGGCCGACGGGGTTGACCGTGTTTGACAGGCGCCAGTTGTCGGGCGGCAGGTTGAGGAATTTGTCCTGACTGAAATTGCCTTCGAGCACGAGCGCGTTGCCGAATTCACCATCGGCCAGCCGTTGACGCATTTCGATCACGGCAGGCTCGAAGCGTCGTTCATGACCGATGCCGAGTTGCACTTTTGCTGCTTTGACCGCGGCGATCGCGCGCTCGGCATCGGTCGCTGTCGTGCAGAGGGGCTTTTCGCAAAACACGTGACGTCCCGATCGGGCAGCGGCCTCAATTTGGGCCGCGTGGTGGTCCTGCGGGGTGCAGAGAATGACCGCGTCGATATCGGATCGCGCCAGCGCATCTTCAAAGCGCGCGGATGTTTCAAGCCCCAATGCAGCGCCCTTCGCGCGCATCGGCTCAAGCGGATCAATGCCCAGCACGGGTTTGATAATGTCGCTGGTCGCGAGATTGCTGGCGATGGTCTGCCCCCACCATCCCAGCCCGACAATGGCGGCCCGGATCATTCGCTGTACTCCAATCGGAATTTAAGTCTTGGCCATCTGGCCGCGATACCAGTCACCGATCTCGCTGGCGGTCATCAGCGCCACGCCATCGTGCCCGATGACGTAATCGAGCAGTTGTTCCAGGTATTTGATCCGGTGCGGAACGCCGGTGATATAAGGGTGGATCGAGATTGCCATGACGCGGGCGTTCTCTTCGCCCTCGAGATAGAGCCGGTCGAACTGATCGATGCTCCGCCGCAGGAATTGATCCGACGCCATGTGATGCAGCGCATGAACGACGATGTCGTTGGTCTCGACGGTGTAGGGGATCGTCGTGATGGTCCCGTGAGGCGTTTCGATGTCTTGCGGTAGGTCGTCGATGACCCAGTCGGCGACATATTCAATCCCGTTCAAGCGGAGAAGATCGAGTGTTTCACTGGTTTCAGTGAGCCCGGGACTTTCCCATGACCGGGGAGCCTTGCCAGTGAATTTTTCGATCGTGTCGACTGCGCGTTTGATCGCGTCACCCTGATTGTCAACCTTGTGCATCGGGCCTTGCAGAAAACCATGTCCCATGAACTCGAATCCGGCCTCGCGGGCCGCCGAGGCCACACGCGGATAGGACGTGCAGACGTTCCCGTTGATCGCGAGTGTGGTGGGAATGTTTCTATCTGTCAGAGCCTTGAATTGACGCCAGAAGCCCGCGCGCATTCCGTATTCATGCCATGCCCAGTTCGGCACGTCTGGAAGCAGCGGTTGCCCCATCGGAGGGCTGAGAACCGTGCGAGGCATGGCATTCTCGATGCGCCATTCCTCGACATTGAGGATGATCCAGACGGCGAGCTTTTTGCCGCCTGGAAGTACCAGTTTGGGACGGTCGATGAGGGCCTGATAAGGAACGCGATCGGTGAGGGCCAATTGAGGTGCCTGCTTTTGTCTATTCCGCGGCTTTCGCCAGCTTCGGCGAACCGGCTTTCACTAAAGGCAGCACTTTCTCCGCCGTCAAGATCATGGATTTACGCCCAAGCTCGCGGTCTTTCCAATCCTTGCCGGCGTAGAGCAGCGTGCCGAATGTGCCGACTTCGTTCTGAAATGCAAGGATCTGGTCTGCGACGCTGTCCGGCGTACCGTAGATGATCAGCTTGTCGCAGATCATGTCCAGCGTCACTTCATCGTCGGGTTGATCGCGGTGCGTCTTGAACAACTCGATTCGCCCGTTCTTCTTCAGTTTGGTAAAGAGCGACCGATAGTAGTTCACATAGGGGCCATCGGGATCGGTTGCATAGGCTTTGGCCTTTGCAGCGTCGTCTGCAACGAAGACGCTCTTCGCGACGCGCCAGTTGGTGGGGTCCGCAACCCGGCCGCCACGTTCGCAGCCTTCGACATATTTGGGCCAGTGGCTTTTCACCCACGCCGGCATGAGGAAATTTGCCGAGATTGGGTCCCATCCGCGGACCGCTGCTTCCGTCACGCCCTTTGAAAACGGCGCGACTGCAGTAACGACGATCGGCGGATGCGGTCGTTGCAGCGGGCGGGGAATGTAGCCCTGGCCGATTTCCTTGATTTGCGTACGTTGCGTAGACACAGTCCAGTACTTGCCCTGAAGATTGTAAGGCGGTTCGCCGGACCAGATGCCGAGCACCTGATTGATAGCTTCGAGGAACATCTCGTTGCGGTTGAAGTCGAGATTGCCGAAAAGTTCTGCGTCCGACAGAAGCCCACCGGGGCTGATGCCGAAAATAAACCGGCCGTTGAGCATATGATCCAGCATCGCGATGGTGGCCGCGACTGTTGCGGGATGTGTGTTGGGCATGTTCACGGTGCCGGTGCCCAGCTTGATCTGTTTCGTCGCGGCGGCAATCCAGGCCAGGAACGTGACGCAGGAGGTGATGTTTTCCGCCTTGTCGGTGACGTGCTCGCCGACATAAGCCTCGGTAAATCCAAGCTCGTCAGCCAATAGGAAGGCCTCGCGATCCTCGGCCAGCGATTGACGCCAGTCTTTGTCCAGCGGGTGGATCGGCATGGTGAAGAAGCCGAGGTTCATGGCGTGTTTCCCGATTGCTTGTGAATTGACCGTGAGAGTAACGATTGTGGTCTATTAGAAAAATGATTATTCATAATCTCTGGCATCAGGAAAATTGATGGATGATTTCCCTTCGGCAAATCAGATCCTTCGTCGCGGTGTATGAAGAGCGTTCGTTCACGTCGGCTGCGAAGCGGGAAGGAGCCACCCAGTCCGGCATTTCGCAACACCTTAAGCAGCTCGAGTCTGAGCTTGGCGCAGCATTATTCGAACGCAGTGGCAGGGATGTCGAGCCGACGCTGGCGGGGAAACTCTACTATCGTGAGTGTGTCGAGGTTCTGAAGAAACTGGAGGCCGCTCAGCAATGCGTTGCCGTCAATCATGTCCGCGGTGCGATTCGTGTCGGCTTGATGCCGACCTTCACCAGATCCGTGCTCGCTCCCGCGCTGGAAAAATTCCTTGCGTCCGCCCCGGGTTCTGAAATCAGCGTCACCGAGGCCTACTCGGGTGTGCTGACCGACATGATTCTGAAAGGTGAGTTGGACTTCGCTGTCGTTCCGGCGTTCGAAGGGGCGACCGGCATCTCGCATGGGCTCCTTGCCCGGGATCGCGAGATGCTGGTGAGCGCGAAGCGAGGCAAGAACAACCTCAAGCCGGCCAAGCTATCTGAACTTGGGCCCTTAAAAGTGGTGTTGCCGGGCGTTCAGAACACGCGCCGCAGAAACATCGAGACTTATTTCAGTGCTAACGGCGTTGTGGTCGAGCAGCGGCTGGAGCTGGACGCCATGATGGGTACGCTGCAATTTGTCGCAGCGAGCGACTGGGTCGCCATTCTGCCGTTCGTGATGATGGCATCGGATCTCGACGAGGGGCGCTTCGACGTGAGGCCGCTTGATGATCCGCCCTTCTATTCCGAGTTCGTTTTGATCGAGCCGGCCCGCAAGGTGATGTCTCCTGCTGCCGCGTTGTTCGCTGACATTCTCAAGATGGAGACCGAAAGATCGCGGCTGTTGTTTCAGGAACGCACTGGTAGACAGCAGCTTCCGCGCCGGAGCGCCACGCGCCGACGGTAGGATTTGTGCGGCGCGATAATTCTGTGTGGCGAACTCTGCAAGCCATAATTCCTTAACTCTCACTTTGCTTTGTCGCGCTTGTTTCGCCTTATGGGGATGAGTCAACGACCTTCGATTTCTGCGGTTGATGCGACATCACGCCCATGGTCCAGAAATAATCGTTCGATAAACAACGCTTGACCTTTGATGTCCGGCACCCTCTAATCATTCTCGAAGCCCATCAAAAAATGAGGCGAGGGGAGGTTGCCGGAATGAAAGCTTCGGCTTTCAGCTATACGCGTGCTTCAAGCGTCGTTGACGCATTGGAGTTGCTTGCCCGGCACGGCGATCAGGCGAAGGTTCTTTCTGGCGGTCAAAGTTTGATGCCTGCGTTGAATCTGCGGCTGTCGGCCCCCGAATTGCTGGTCGATATCGGCGCCATCGCCGAGTTGCGCGGGGTCGCTGTTGAGAACGGCGTCCTCAGGATCGGCGCGCTGACCCGTCATGTCGATGTGCTGAGATCTGCTGAGATCGCCAAGCACGCGCCGCTGCTGACGGATGCGATCGCGCATGTCGCGCATCCGGCGATTCGCAACAGAGGCACATTCGGCGGCAGTCTCGCGCACGCCGATCCTGCATCGGAGCTTCCTGCCTGTGTTCTCGCGCTTGATGCTGTTCTCCTCGTGCGCAGCAAGAATGGCGAGCGCCGCATCCGGGCCGTGGAGTTCTTTACCGGCATCTATGAGACGTTGTTATCTCCCGAAGAGTTGCTGATTGCCGTCGAGATTCCTGTCGCAAAGCCGAATGCGGTTCACTTCTTCCACGAATATTCGCGGCGGAAAGGCGACTACGCCATCGTTGGACTGGCGGCATCTGCAATTCGGGATGGTGATGTGTTGGAAAACCTGCGGCTTGGTTACTTCGCGGTGGGCGACAAGCCGATGCTTGCGACGGCGTCGGAGCATCTGACGGGGCGACCGGTCACCGCGTCGATGCTGGCTGACGCGCAGACTGCGCTCGACGCGGAGCTTGATCCGCAGGAAGATCAGCAGGCCTCTGCCGGAATGCGCCGCTATCTCGCGCGCCAGTTGATGGCGCGGTGTGTGTCGACCTTGCTCGACCGTCAAGATCTTGCAACAAGGGCGCTGGTGTGACGGATCTCGTGCCAATTTCTCTGACGGTCAACGGCGAGCGCGTTTCCGCGCAAGTACTGCCACGATTGAATCTGGCTGATTTCCTGCGGGAACAGCTGGGGCTCACTGGAACGCATGTCGGCTGTGAACACGGCGTGTGCGGAGCGTGCACGGTTCGCGTCAATGGCGACACCGTGCGTGCCTGCCTCTTGCTTGCCGTGCAGGCAGAAAATGCATCCGTTCAGACGATCGAGGGATTGTCCGATAGCGGGGAAGTATCTGACCTTCAGGCAGCATTCCGCGCGCGCAATGCCCTTCAGTGTGGATACTGCACGCCGGGTATGTTGATGGCCGCGCAGGATATTCTGATTCATGAACCGCAAGCAGATCGCGAGCAAATTCGCGAGCATCTCTCCGGCAACTACTGTCGCTGCACGGGTTATCATGCGATTGTCGATGCTGTGCAAGCGACGGCCCGTGCGCGTTCGGAGCAGACACGATGAACGACGGCTCCGAGAAGCAGTCCGGTCTTTCGGTTTTGGACCGTCCGAATTCGTATATCGGAAAGACGGTGCCGCGCCCCAACCTCGACCGGCTCATGCAGGGGCGGGGGCAGTATGTCAGCGACATGGTGCTGCCGCGCATGGCGCACGTCGTATTTCTGCGTTCACCCTATGCCCACGCGAAGATCCTGAGCATTGATGCCGCAGTAGCAAAGACGATGCCGGGCGTGATCGCGGTGGTCACGGGGGCCGAGCTCGCGAAAGTCATTACGCCGTGGGTCGGCGTGCTGTCCCATCTCAAGGGTCTCAAGTCGGCTCCGCAGCACGCCATCGCGATTGATCGCGCTTGTTGGCAGGGCGAGGCGGTGGCGGCGATCATTGCGACCAGCCGGGCTCTGGCTGAGGATGCCGCCGAAGCTTTGTCGGTGGATTACGAAGAGCTCGTTCCAGTCACGGACATGCGCACTGCGCTTGATCCCGATACGCCGGTGATTCATTCGACCTTGGGGGACAATCTGGCCTTCGAGCGCAATCTCGATGCTGGAGCCGTTGATCAGGCTTTTAAGGACTCGGATGAGGTTGTGGAAGCCGAGTTCGTCTTCGGCCGTCACACCGGTGTTACGCTAGAGCCGCGCGCGGTTCTTGCGGACTGGAATTCCGGAGAGGATCGCCTGACCGTTTATCTGGGCACCCAGGCGCCGCATATGGTGCAGAATATCGCTGCCCTGCATTTGGGTCTCGATGAGGCGCAGGTTCGCGTGGTGTGCAAGGATGTCGGCGGTTCGTTCGGCATCAAGGTTCACATCTATGCCGACGAGATGGCAACACTTGCCCTGTCGAAACTGCTGCGCCGCCCGATCAAATTCGTTGCCGACCGCGTCGAGAGCTTCAACACCGATATTCACGCGCGCGATCATTTCTGCAAGGCGCGCATCGGCGTCAGCAAAGACGGGACAATCAACGCATTCGAGATCGACGACGTTACCGGTATCGGCCCGTACTCGATGTATCCGCGCACCAGCGCGATCGAGGCCAATCAGGTCGTCAATCTGGTCGGCGGCCCCTACACGACTCAAAATTATCGCGCGCGGACTCGCGTGGTTTTCCAGAACAAGAATGTCACCTGCCAGTACCGCGGCGTCGGGCATCCGATCGCCTGCTCGATCACTGAAGGGCTTGTCGATCTCGCGGCGCAGCGGATCGGGATGGATCCGATTGAAATCCGCCGCCGCAATCTTATTCGCGATGACGCCTATCCTTGCGGCTCGCCGTCAGGACTTAAATTCGAGGCGCTGTCGCATCATGCGTCGCTCGATAAACTCGTCGCAATGATGAATTACGATGCGTTACGAGCTGAGCAGGCCGATCTGCGCAAGCAGGGGATCTATCGCGGCATCGGCATTGCGAGCTTTATCGAGGTCACAAACCCGAGCGCGGCGTTCTACGGCGTGGGCGGGGCGCGGATTTCGTCACAGGACGGTGTTGCCGTGCGTCTCGACGCCACCGGCCGGGTGATTTGCCAGACCAGCATCACCGAACAGGGGCAAGGGTCAGAATCGCTGACCGCGCAGATCGTCGGCAGTGTGCTCGGCGTATCGATGGAACGCGTGCGCGTGATTCTGGGAGACACCGATAATACGCCATACGGCGGCGGCACCTGGGCATCGCGCGGAGCCGGCATCGGCGGCGAGGCCGCCTTGCAGGCGGCGAAGGTGCTCCGTAAAAACATTCTGGATGTCGCGGCAGCCATTCTTCAAGCCAAACCGGGTGATCTCGATATCGTCAATAATGCGGTCGTGGATGCCGACGGTGGACAGCAGCGCATCGAATTGCATGAACTGGCGCGCATCGTGTACTTCAGGCCTGATACCCTGCCGCCTGGATTCCAGCCCGAATTGATGGCGACCCGGCATTTCGTGCCCCGCGAGTATCCGTTCGCGTTCACTAACGGTGTTCAGGCTTCGTGGCTTGAAGTGGATACTCAGTCAGGATTTATCAAGCTGCTCAAGCATTGGGTCGTCGAGGACTGCGGCACGATCATCAATCCCCAACTGGTAGATGAGCAAATCCGCGGCGGGGTGGTTCAGGGGCTAGGTGCGGCGCTTTACGAACACTGTATCTATGACGAGCGCGGACAGCTCACCAATGCCAACATGGCGGATTACCTCGTTCCCATGGCGGGCGAGATGCCGGATATCGACGTTGGGCATATTGTCTCTCCCACACTGGATGGCGAACTCGGGGCCAAGGGAGCGGGAGAAGCGGGGACAGCAGCAGCAGCAGCTGTCGTCACCAATGCCGTGAACGACGCGCTTGCGCCATTCAATGTCGCCGTTACTGAAATTCCGCTGACACCAAAAATCATTCTCACCGCTCTCGGGCGGATCTGATCGCACAACAAAGAACATCAACCTTGGAGGAATACATGGCTAACAAGACGACAGGTTCCATCTCTCGCCGCCGCTTGCTGACAACCGCTAGCGCCGGCGCTGTTCTGGCGGCCTCGCCGTTTCGTATTAATCTGCTTCAGGCGCAGGAAGCGACGATTAAGGTCGGATTTCCGGTCCCGCTGACCGGTCCATACGGCACCGAAGCGCAAGATCAGGTGCGTGCGGCTGAAGTTGCCATCGCTGAATTCAATGAAGCTGGCGGCCTCAACGGCCGGAAGGCCGAGTTGCTCGTACGCGACGACAAGCTCAATCCGGGCGAGGCGGCGACCCGTACGCTGGAACTGATCGAGAAGGAAAAGGTCAACTTCATCGTCGGCAGCCTGTCTGCGTCGGTTCAGCTCGCCGTGAACAATGTCACCAAGGAACGAAAGACCATTTACAACTCGATCAGCCAGTCCGATGAAATCAACGAGGTCAAGGATTTCAGCAAGTACACGTTCCACGAAGCACTCACGCCGCACCTGACCGCGGGCGCCGTCGGACGTTATGCGTTTCCGAAATTTGGCAAGAAGGTCGCGTTCCTCACGGCGGACTATGCCTACGGCCATGAGATGGTGCGCGGCTTCCAGGAGGCCGGAAAGGCATTTGGCGTTGAAAGTCTCGTCGATATTCGTCATCCGCTCGGCACAACAGACTTCTCGGCCCTGCTGCCGCGTATCCAGGCGTTGAAGCCGGACATCCTCGTCATCAGCAACTTCGGCCGTGACCAGCAGATCGCGCTCAAGCAGGCCACCGACTTCGGTATGAAGAAGAGCATGAAGATCGTTGCTCCGATCCTGCTTTATACCGGTCGCATTGCCGCTGGAGCGCAGGCATTCGAGGGCGTCATCGGTGGAACCTCGTATTACTGGGGTATCGAAGACAAGGTTGCGTCTGCGAAGGCGTTCAACGACCGCTTCCGCAAGATGCACGGTGGAAAGGTGCCGTCGGATTACGGCGCGCTGGGCTATGCCGGCGTGAAGACCTTGCTGATGGGGGCCAAGGCAGCTGGCACCACTGACACCGACAAGGTCATTGAGGCCGTCGAAGCGCTTAAGTACGACTATTACAAGGGCCCTGAGTACTATCGCAAATGCGACCATCAGGCAGTGCAGTCGGTTCTCATCATCGAGTCTAAATCGAACCCTGAGAAGGGCGATGCCGACGTTTTCAAGGTCCTCGCCACCGAGGAGCCGACCGAAAAGAACCTGCGCACCTGCGAAGCGCTCGGCCACAAGTCCTGAACCATTTGAACTAACGGACGCGCGTCCATCATGGGCGCGCGTCCTCTCTGGAGATATCCATGGCCGGTTTGAGTTTCGATCTGATCGCGTTGCAATTGTTCACCGGTCTGGCGCTCGGCGCGATCTATGTGCTGTTCGCCATTGGGTTGTCGCTGATCTTCGGCATGTTGACCGTTGTGAACTTCGCGCACGGTGCCTTCTATATGGTCGGCGCATATGTCGGACTTTTCCTTCTCTCGCTGGGAGGAAATTTCTGGCTTTGCCTCATCGCGGTCCCATTGATCGTTGGCACCGTCGGTCTCGTTGTCGAGCGGTTCTTGATCCGGCCGCTGTATGGCCGCGGCATTGATTATCCGCTGCTTCTGACATTCGGTCTGAGCTATGTGATGGTCGAGCTCGTTCGTATTGCCTTCGGCAAGAGCGGCTATCCGTTCGATACGCCTGAGATCCTGCAAGGTGCGGTGAACATAGGCGTCGGATACTTCCCACTCTATCGCTTGTTCGTCATCGGTATCGCGGCAGCTGTTCTTCTGGGTCTCTGGCTTTTCCTCGAGCGTACAAGCTTCGGCCTGATCATCCGTGCGGGTGCGCGTGATCCGCAGATCGTCCGCGTGCTTGGCGTCAACGTCTCGCGGGTCTGGCTGTTTGTTTTCGGCATCGGTTCCGGTATTGCGGCATTGGCCGGGCTTCTTGCCGCGCCGCTGCAAGGCGTTATTCCCGAAATGGGAGCGACGATTCTTGCCGAGGCGTTTGTCGTGACAGTTGTCGGCGGCATGGGCTCGATCGGAGGCGCAGTCATTGCTGGCCTTCTCGTTGGCGTGGTCGTCAGCATGACGTCGCTGTTCGCGCCCGAAATGGCCAAGGTTTCGATTTTTGCCTTGATGGCAGTAGTTCTTCTCGTCCGTCCGCAGGGCTTCTTCGGCCGTGCCGGGCTCATGAGCTGAGGCGAGTAAAACAATGAATGAACTTTCACAGACCCTGACGCAGCCGGGCGTTGCTTCGGCGAGTTGGTTCGATTTCGCCAAGCGTCATCGGGCGATCCTTGCCAGCATTTTCGTACTGGTGTTTCCCTTGGTAATGCCGTTCACGGCATTGGCCGTGAACATCTTGATCTATGGACTCTACGCACTCGGTTTCAATTTGCTGTTCGGATATCTCGGACTGCTGTCGTTCGGGCACGCAGCATTGTTTGGAACCGGCTCCTATCTCTGCGGTATCGCAATCGTTCATTTCGGGTTGCCGTGGTATCTCGCCATTGTGGTCGGAATTATTGGCGGCGCTGTGATGGCTGCTGCGATCGGCGCGTTGGCGATCCGTACCCGCGGCATCTACTTCGCTATGGTGACGATGGCGCTGTCGCAATGCGTCTTTTATATCTTCTATCAGGCGGTCGATTGGACCGGTGGCGAGAACGGTCTGCGCGGAATCAACGTTCGCGTCATTGACATATTCGGTCTGAAGCTCGACTTCATCGATCCGCTGACCCGTTATTATGTCGTTGCGGTGTTTGTCATCCTGGCGTTGTTCATGCTGTCGCGGATTCTGGCGTCGTCGTTTGGCGCCGTAATCGAAGCCATCCGGGAGAACGAAGCGCGGGCGCGTGCCTCCGGATATGACGTGACGCGAACGCGGCTCATTACATTCATCCTCTCCGGTGCATTCTGCGGCCTCGCCGGAGCGCTGATGGCGCTCCATCTGTCCATCGTACCGATCGAGATCTTGCATATCGAGACATCGGGCATGGTGGTGATGATGTCGCTGCTGGGAGGAATGGGCACGTTCTTCGGCCCGTTCGTCGGGGCTGCGGTTTTCCTGTTGCTTGAGAATCTGGTCTCGATCTGGACCGTCCACTGGCAGCTGTTCGTGGGCGCGGTCTTTATGATCTGCGTCCTGTTCTTCCCGGCAGGCATCTGGGGAACGATCTTGAAGTGGGTCAATAAATGACGTCGGTAGACACATCCTCGCAGGTTATTCTGCGCACTACCGGTGTGAGTAAATCGTTCGGGAAATTCGTCGCCCTGAGCAATATCTCTGCCGAGTTCTCGCGGAACGCGATCACATCTATTATTGGGCCGAACGGCGCCGGGAAGAGCACCTATTTCAATCTGTTGTCAGGCGCTTTTCCTCCGTCCACCGGCAAGGTCGAGTTCGAAGGACGCGACGTCACCAATATTGCGCAGCACGAATTCGCACATATGGGCATCGCAAAGTCCTTCCAGATTACCAACGTATTCCCGCAGCTGACGACGCGTGAGAACGTTCGCGTCGGGCTTCAGGCATTTGTTTCGCGTTACGATATCTGGCGGCCACGGGCCAAACTTCCGGGCCTTGTCGAAAGGGCCGACGCGTTGCTTGCACAGGTCGGGTTGTGGGATCGTCGCGAGCGGCTCGCGAAGGAACTCGCGCACGGCGAGCAACGCGCGCTCGAAATCGGCATGGCTCTGGCGAGCAACCCGCGCCTGTTGCTGCTGGACGAGCCGACTGCAGGAATGAGTCCTGAAGAGACGCGCGTAATGATGGACCTCATTGTTAAGCTCGCCCAGGAACGCACCGTCATTCTGGTCGAGCACAAGATGAAGCTCGTGATGGGTATCAGCGACAGGGTGCTCGTACTTCACCACGGCGAGCTGCTTGCACAAGGAACGCCGACCGAAGTCCGCCAGAACGAGCAGGTCAAGCGGGTCTATCTTGGCCAGCGGGAGCACTAGAGCGATGTTGCGTGTCGAAAATCTCAACTCATGGTACGGCGCCAGCCATGTGCTGCAGGACATTGGCCTTGAGGTGAACAAGGGCGAGATCGTTTGTCTGATCGGCCGTAACGGGGCCGGCAAGACCACAACCCTGAAGTCGATCATCGGCCTTCTGGACAAAACGCGGGGTTCGGTGACGTTCAAGGGCAAGGAAGTGCTTGGCGAGCCGGCGCATGTCCGATTCGGCCTGGGACTGGCTTATGTCCCTGAGGAGCGCCGGATCGTTCAGGGACTGACCGTGCGGGAAAACCTGCGGCTCGGCCTCGTCGCGTCGCCTGACAAGAAGGACGAGGTTCGGCGTATCGCGCAGATCGCCGAAATTTTTCCACGACTGGCGGAGCGGCTGGATCAGGAAGCCGTCACAATGTCCGGCGGCGAGCAACAGATGCTCGCGATTGCGCGCGCCATGATCGCCCGGCCGGATCTCATCATGCTTGATGAGCCCTCCGAAGGCATCATGCCGGTACTGGTCGATGAAATGTTCGAACTGTTCCGCAAGATGAAATCGGAAGGGACGACCATTCTGCTTGTCGAACAGAACGTGGAACTGGCGCTCGATATCGCCGATCGTGCCTACGTGCTGGATCAAGGCTCTGTCGTGCATCATGCGACCGCCGCCGCTCTGCTGGCCGACGACGAAATCAAGGAGCGCTATTGCTCGGTCTAGCCCAAGGGCTGCCGAGACATTCGCTCGTCCATAAAATTATCGATCGATAAATAAAACAGAAGGGCATCATCATGAAAGTCGACAGAGCCGCGATCTATGAAGCCGCCAAGAAGCTCTCAAACTGGGGCCGTTGGGGCGCGGACGACCAGATCGGGACGCTTAACAACGTCACGTCTGAAGATGTCATTAACGCGGGCAAGCTGATCAAGAAGGGTAAGGTCTTCTCGTTGGGGCTTTCGCTGAAAGAGCCTATCCAGTCGGGATTGTTCGGAGGCCGGTGGAACCCGATTCATACCATGCTGGCGACGGGCACCGATGCTGCGGCAGGGAATCAGGACATCCCATCACCCTATCTGCGCTATGCCGACGATGCGATCAACATGCCTTGTCAGGCATCGACGCAGTGGGACGCTCTCTGCCACATCTTCCTCAATGACAAGATGTACAACGGCTATGATGCCAAGCTGGTCGACGCGCGCGGCGCGAAGAAACTTGGTATCGAGCACACCCGCGACAAGATGGCAGGCCGCGGAGTGTTGCTCGATGTTGCCCGGTTCAAGGGCGTTGAATCGCTCGACGACGGCTACGCCATCACCAATGCGGACCTCGATGCCTGCGCCAAAAGGCAGGGCGTCGAAATTCGCAAGGGTGACTTCGTGATTGTTCGCACCGGCCACCAGGAGCGCTGCCTGAAGAAGAAGGATTGGTCGGGCTACGCGGGTGGCGATGCACCCGGCATGGCATTTGAGACTTGTTATTGGATTCGCGAGAAGGACATCGCTGCGATCTGTACCGATACCTGGGGATGCGAAGTCCGCCCGAACGAGACCAACGAGGCCAATCAGCCCTGGCACTGGGTGGTGATCCCGGCGATCGGGATTTCCATGGGCGAAATCTTCTATCTGAAGGAATTGGCGGAAGATTGCGCAGAAGATAAGATCTATGAATTCTTCTTCGCTGCACCGCCGATGCATTTGCCGGGCGCAGCCGGATCGCCGATCAATCCTCAGGCAATCAAGTAATCGCGGAGAAATCTGATGGCGAAGTATCTCAAGCGTAGCCGCGACGCTGCTCAACGGGCTGAGGACGATTCAAAGGTCCGCACCTCAGTTGAAGGGATTCTTGCGGACATCGAGAAGCGTGGCGATGACGCGGTTCGGGAACTGTCGGTGAAGTTCGACCAGTGGGATCGCAAGGACTACCGGCTGACTGATGCCGAGATCAAGGATTGCGTTGGGCAATTGTCCAGGCGGAACATCGATGACATCAAGTTCGCTCAGGAGCAGGTCCGCAATTTCGCTCAGCATCAACGCGATGCGATGAAGGATGTCGAGGTCGAGACGCTGCCGGGTGTCGTTCTTGGTCACAAGAATATTCCGGTCAACTCCGTCGGTTGCTACGTCCCCGGCGGCAAGTATCCGCTGCTGGCATCTGCGCATATGTCGGTCATCACCGCAAAGGTTGCCGGTGTCTCGCGCATCATCACCTGTGCGCCACCGTTCCAGGGCAAGCCGGCTCCGGCCATTGTTGCCGCGCAGCATCTTGCAGGTGCGGATGTCATCTATTGCCTCGGCGGCATTCAGGCTGTCGGTGCGATGGCGATCGGGACAGCGTCGATCGCACCGGTCGACATGCTGGTTGGACCGGGCAATGCATTCGTGGCGGAAGCGAAGCGTCAGCTTTACGGGCGCGTCGGGATCGATTTGTTCGCGGGCCCAACCGAAACGCTGGTGATCGCTGATGAAACCGCGGACGGCGAGATATGCGCGACCGATTTGCTCGGGCAGGCCGAGCACGGGCCGAATTCCCCGGCGATTCTGCTCACCAACTCCGAGAAGCTCGCACGCGAGACCATGGCGGAAATCGAACGCCTCCTGAAGATTTTGCCGACCGGGGCCGTCGCGGCCAAGGCGTGGGAAGACTATGGCGAAGTAATTGTCTGCGATTCCGAAGAGGAAATGGTGAAGGAAGCGGACCGCATAGCCTCCGAGCACGTGCAGGTGATGACCCAGGATCCGGATTACTTCCTGAAGAACATGACCAACTACGGCGCTTTGTTTCTGGGATCGCGAACCAACGTGGCTTACGGCGACAAGGTGATTGGCACCAACCACACCCTGCCGACCAACAAGGCAGCACGCTACACTGGCGGGTTGTGGGTCGGAAAATTTCTCAAGACCGTGACTTATCAGCGCGTCCTGACGGACGAGGCATCTGCCATGATCGGCGAATATTGTTCGCGCCTCTGCATGCTGGAAGGCTTCGCTGGTCATGCCGAGCAGGCTAATGTTCGCGTCCGGCGTTATGGTAGACGCAACGTGCCCTATGCGAGCGCCGCGGAATGAGCGGCCAGTCGCTGCCGGCAACGCCGACCTTCCGGCTTGATGGCCGGCGTGCCTTGGTCACCGGAGCAGGTCGTGGCATCGGCCTCGCGGCGGCTGCGGCGCTGGCGGAAGCAGGTGCGCATGTCACGTTGTGCGCACGTACCACGAGCGAGATCGACGAAGCGGCAGCGGCGCTAAACAAGAAGGGCTTTGCGGCGGATACGCTCGCCCTTGATGTGACGAACGTGGCGGCCTTCCGCGCGGCGATTGACGCGCGGGAGCCATTTCACGCTTTCGTCAATAATGCGGGGACTAACCGGCCCAATCCCTTCACCGATGTGCCGGTTGAGGATTTCGATGCGGTGATGAACCTGAACGTGCGTGCGGCGTACTTTGCAGCACAATCCGTCGCCAAGCGGATGCTTGCGGCGGGCGCTCGTGGCTCGATCATCAATATGTCGTCGCAGATGGGGCATGTCGGCGGCGCCAACCGATCGCTTTACTGCGCGTCGAAGTGGGCGATGGAAGGCTTCTCCAAGGCGATGGCGATTGACCTTGCTCCGCAAGGCATTCGCGTGAACACACTATGTCCGACCTTCATCGAGACGCCGATGACAAGGCCGTTCTTCGAGAATGCTGCGTTCAAGGAAAGTGTGCTCTCAAAGATCAAGCTCGGGCGCCTCGGTACCGTTGAAGATCTGATGGGGGCGATCGTCTTCCTCGCCGGCGATGCGTCAGCGCTGATGACGGGCTCCTCGCTCATGATCGACGGTGGATGGACGGCGGATTGATGCCTCGGGCGTCGTCAGAACTGTGAGCTAGGGCATCTGTAACGACGCCGCATCATAGATCTGGATCGTGGAGGGCTCGGACAGCATGCCCCGCAGCGCCTTCACGAATTCGCGAGATGCCGGCACCTGAAAGTGAGCCATCAAGGCTCGCCCATCAACCCATTGCTCGACGAACACGAAGCGTAGCGGATTTTCACAATCGATATGCACGGCATGCGAAATGCAGCCGGGTTCCGTGCGCGAGCGATGAACATGCTCCAGGCTTAGCCTGCGAACTTCGTCGAATGTTTCAGGCTTGGCGATGGCGTCTCCGGTCACGACAATCATGTGTCTCTCCCAGGATGCTTCCACCAGGCGGCTTTGCCGGCTGATGGAGCGCGTGGAGAGATTAGCCCATTGGGACGGCATGGAAGAGCGGCGCGGTGTTGTTCTCACCGCGCCGTCAAACTCAATTTCAAGGTACTTATCGTAAAATCAGGCCTTGGCGACTTCGTGGCTGGCCATTGTCTCCAGCGCTTTCACCATTGCGGAATGGTCCCAGGCTTTGCCGCCTTGAGCCACGCAGGAATTGAAGAGCTGCTGGGTCATTGATGTATTTGGCAACGACAGGCCAAGCGCCCGCGCGCCGTCCAGCGCGAGGTTGAGGTCCTTCTGGTGCAATTCGATGCGGAAGCCCGGATTGAACGTCCGCTTGATCATACGTTCCCCATGCAATTCGAGGATGCGCGATGTGGCTAGTCCCCCCATCAGCGCCTGTCTCACCAGTGTCGGATCGGCGCCTGCCTTTGATGCAAACAGCAGGCCTTCGGCGACGGCCTCAATGGTCAACGCAACGATGATCTGATTGGCGACCTTGGTGGTTTGGCCGTCGCCGTTGCCGCCGATCAGGGTGACGTTCTTGCCCATCCTCTCGAACAGGGGCTTGACCGTGTCGAATGCGCTTTGTGGTCCGCCCACCATAATAGTCAGCGATGCGGCCTTCGCGCCGACTTCGCCGCCGGAGACTGGCGCGTCCAGATAGTCCGCGCCCTTCGCGTTGACCTTCTTTGCGAATTCTTTTGTCGCGATTGGTGAAATCGAACTCATGTCGACGACGACCTTACCCTTCGAAAGTCCTTCCGCGACGCCGCTGGCGTTGAAGAGAACCGACTCAACGTCAGGCGTATCGGGCACCATGATAATGACGACGCTCGCTCTCTCTGCGATCTCCTTGCCGGACTTGCAGGCGATAGCGCCCGCGGCAACGAGTTCTTTCGACGCGGCGGACTTCTCCAGCACAAACAGGCGGTGCCCGGCGGCCTGCAGGTGGCCCGCCATCGGCCGCCCCATGATGCCGAGGCCGATGAAACCGATATCGGTCATTTTCTGATCTCCCTGGTTCTTCTTGATTACGCATCGACCGTATGCGCTTCGTACCACCCAAGACCTTCCAGGGTGGTGGTCCTCGGCTTGTATTCGCAGCCGATCCAGCCACGATATCCGATCTCGTCGAGATAGCGAAAGAGGAAGGGATAGTTGATTTCGCCGGTCCCCGGCTCGTTCCGGCCGGGATTATCGGCCAGCTGGATATGCGCGATGCGATCCAGATGCTTCTTCATGGTCGGTGCGAGGTCCCCCTCCATGATCTGCATGTGATAGATGTCGTACTGGACAAACAGATTCTCCGAGCCGACTTCCGAAATGATCTGGATTGCCTGCTCCGTCCCGTTGAGGAAGAAGCCCGGGATATCGCGGGTGTTGATCGGCTCGATCAGTAGCTTGATTTGCTGCTTTGCAAGCGCTGTAGCGGCATAACGGAGATTCTCTACGAAAACGGCGTGCAACTCTGCTGGATCGGCGTCCGCCGGCGCTATCCCAGCGAGGCAGTTCACCTGCCGGCAGCCCAGCGCCTTCGCGTATTCAATGGCGCGCTTGACGCCGTCGCGGAATTCGGCGGTGCGATCGGAAAGAATTGCGATGCCGCGTTCTCCGGCGCCCCAGTTTCCCGCAGGCAAATTGTGCAGCACCTGAGTAAGTCCATGTTGCTGCAACTGTTCGCCCAACACTGCCTTTTCAAAGTCATAGGGAAACAGATACTCCACGCCGCTGAACCCAGCCGCCTTGGCTGCCGCGAAACGCTCGAGAAACGGCAGTTCGTTGAAGAGCATGGTGAGATTGGCTGCGAATTTTGGCACGAGGAATGTCTCTTTCTTGTTTGTGACGCTGGTCGCGCGGTCAGACAGGTAGCAGCTTGCCTCGGGAGGTCTTCTCTGGGCTCGCCGGCGTGTCGTCGAGCGGCAAGTCGAGCACTTCTTCGAATTCGACAATATTGTCGATCTCGGTCCCCATCGCGATGTTGGTGACCCGTTCGAGAATGAATTCGACCACTACCGGGACGCGATATTCCGCCATCATCTGACGCGCCGTCGCGAACGCGGCCTGTGCGTCTTCCGGATGCGTGACCCGGATCGCTTTGCAGCCAAGCCCTTCCGCTACGGCAACGTGATCGACGCCATAGACTCCGAGTTCCGGCGCATTGATGTTCTCAAATGAAAGCTGGACATGGTAATCCATGTCGAAGCCACGCTGCGCCTGACGGATCAAGCCGAGATAGGAGTTGTTCACGACGACGTGGATGTAAGGCAGCTTGAACTGCGCGCCAACGGCCAGTTCCTCGATCAGGAATTGAAAATCATAGTCCCCGGAAAGTGCAACGATCTCGCGCGTCGGATCGGCGGCGCGTACGCCGAGCGCGGCGGGCAGGGTCCAGCCAAGCGGGCCGGCCTGACCGGCATTGATCCAGTTGCGCGGGCGATAAACGCCGAGGAATTGCGCGCCGGCGATCTGTGACAGACCGATTACGCTGACATAGCAGGTATCACGGCCGAAAGCCTTGCTCATCTCCTCGTAAACGCGCTGCGGCTTGATCGGCACGTTGTCGAAGTGGCTCTTGCGCAGCATGGTGCGTTTGCGGTCCTGAACCGCCGCGGGCCATGCCTGCCGCTCTTTCAGCTTGCCTGCTTTGCGCCATTCCTTCGCGATAGAGACGAATAATTCGAGCGCGGCTTTTGCGTCCGAAACGATTCCGAAATCTGGATTGAACACGCGGCCGATCTGAGTCGGCTCGATATCGACATGCACGAAGGTGCGGCCCTTGGTGTAAGTCTCGACCGATCCGGTGTGGCGATTGGCCCAGCGGTTACCGATGCCGAGCACAAAGTCCGACTCGAGCATGGTCGCATTGCCGTAGCGGTGGCTGGTTTGAAGGCCGACCATTCCGGCCATCAGGACATGATCATCCGGGATCGCGCCCCAGCCCATCAGCGTCGGCACCACGGGAACATTAACGATCTCGGCGAACGCCACGAGAAGGTCGGACGCATCGGCATTGATGACACCGCCGCCGGCCACGATCAGCGGGCGTTCGGCGGCGTTGAGCATATCGAGCGCCTTCTCGACCTGCCTGCGCGTTGCGGCGGGTTTGTAGACCGGCAGGGGCTCGTAGGTCTCGTCGTCGAATTCGATCTCGGCGAGCTGGACATCGAGCGGCAAGTCGATCAGCACCGGGCCGGGACGGCCTGAGCGCATGATGTGGAACGCCTGACTGAAGACACGTGGCACCAGCGCTGGTTCGCGCACCGTAACGGCCCATTTGGTGACGGGCTTTGCGATCGACTCGATGTCGACGGCCTGGAAGTCCTCTTTGTAGATGCGTGCACGGGGCGCCTGCCCGGTGATGCATAGGATCGGGATTGAATCGGCGATAGCCGAATAGAGCCCGGTGATCATGTCGGTTCCGGCCGGGCCGGAGGTGCCGATGCAGACGCCGATGTTCCCCGCCTTGGCGCGGGTGTAGCCCTCGGCCATGTGAGATGCGCCCTCAACATGGCGCGCCAGGATGTGATTGATCGATCCGCGCTTCTTGAGAGCGGAGTAAAGTGGATTGATCGCGGCGCCCGGAACGCCGAATGCGCAGACGATGCCTTCCTTCTCAAGGATACGCACCGCTGCATCGATTGCCCGCATCTTCGCCATGTCACACCTCGAATGGTTAGGTTCGATGTGATCATCACGAGGACGGCGGGTCGTCTCAATGGTCTTGAATTTGTTTCCCGCGATGCGACGTACATGTGAAATTCTCTCGCGCGATCAAACGACTAGAGAGAAGTAAAAGTGAAAATCTGAATGTAAGCAAAATTGCGCTGCGCTCAGCTCTTGCCTTGAACAACCGGCATCACGCCTCCGAGTGCGATGGTCAGCTCGGCTGCAACGTCGCGTACGATATTGCCGATGATCGGTACGCGCTCCTCGGTGATGCGGGATGTCATCCCGGAGACCGAAATCGCGGCTAGCGGCTCGCTGCAATCGTTGTAAACCACCGCAGCGATGCACCGAAGCCCCATACGGGCTTCCTCGTCATCGACGGCGAAGCCGCGCTGCCGGACGATCTGCAGCGCCTTGAACAGTTCGCCCGGACGGACGATCGATTTCTCCGTCAATCGCGGCATACCCTGACGGTGAATGATCGCATTCACGTCTTCATCGGAATATGTCGCCAGCACTGCCTTGCCGACGCCGGATGCCACCATGGCCACGCGGCCGCCCACCTTTGTGAGCGAGCGCATGATCTCGCGGCTCTCCATGCGGGTCAGAACAATGATGGTTTCGTCATCAACAACCGCAAGGTTCGCGGTTTCACGTGTTAGATCGCGCAGCTTGCGCAGATAGGGCATCGCATGGGCGACGAAGTTCCGGCGCCGCGCGAACGTCGATCCAACGGCGAAGCTGCGGGCGCCGATGTGCCACTTAGCCTCGCTTCGGTCGAACTGCACGAAACGGCGCTTCTCAAGGGTTGTCAGCAGGCGATGGACCGTAGAGGTGGACAGGCCGGTACGCACGGCAAGATCGGTGAGCCGGTAGCCTTCATCGTCCTCGGCAAGAGTTTCGATCAGCGTCAGAGCGCGGTTGACGGACTGAACGCCGCCGTCCTTGCCTTCGGTTTCCGCCTCAACGCCGCTTCGCGGCTCGATTAGCCTTCGCCGGATCACACTTTTCTTCATTACTACCTACGGCCGTCGATAGAAGTGAAGCTCGTGCTGAAAAGAGAAAGGGGTGCCGCCCCATTGGGGCGGCACCCCCGGTCTAGATTACAGCAGGCCCGCGCCGCGTGCCCACTTGTATTTCGCGCCAAGCACTTCGACAGGGAGTTCAGTGGAGTACGCATAGGCCGGGATACCGTTCTGGTAGAGATACTCGGCGGCTTCCTCGACCTCGACGTCGCCGGCAAGTGAAGCCACCATCGGCTTGCTGATGCCCTTCGCTTCCATCTCTTTCTTCACCTCGACCATGTTCCTGGCAAAGACCATCGGCGGAGTGACGATGGTGTGCCAGTAGCCGAGGATCAGGGAGTGGATGCGATCATCCGACAGGCCGAGCTTCACGGTATTGACGTAGGTGATCGGCGGTTCGCCGCCAGTGATGTCCACAGGATTGCCCGCTGCACCGAACGGCGGGATGAACTTGCGGAAGGCAGTATCAAGATCCGGCGGCATCGCCATCAGCGAGAGACCGTTGTCGACTACGGCGTCGGACAGCAGCACGCCTGAGCCACCCGCACCGGTAATGATGAGAACGTTCTCGCCCTTCGGAGTCGGCAACACGGGAATGCCGCGTGCGAACTCCAGAAGCTGCCGCAGCGAACGGGCGCGAATAACACCCGACTGTTTCAGCACGTCCTCATAGATCTTGTCGTTGCCAGCCAGCGCGCCGGTATGGGACGAGGCTGCCTTGGCGCCGGCCGAAGTACGGCCTGCCTTGAGGACCACAACCGGCTTCTTCTTGGAGACGCGCTTGGCGGCTTCCGCGAAGGCGCGGCCGTCCTTCAGATCTTCGCAGTGCTGCGCGATGATCGTCGTGTTCGGGTCCTGCTCGAAGAAGGCGAGCAGATCGTCCTCATCGATATCCGACTTGTTGCCGAGGCCGACAATGGCGGACACACCCATCTTGGCGGAGCGGGAGAAGCCGATGATGGCCATGCCGATGCCGCCTGACTGTGACGACAGCGCCGCAGAGCCCTTGACGTCGTAGGCCGTACAGAAGGTCGCGCAGAGATTGGATGGCGTATAGTAGAAGCCATAGATGTTCGGCCCCATCAGACGCACATTGTACTTCTTGCCGATCTCGACGATTTCTTCCTGCAACGCAGGTTCGTTTGCCTCGGCAAAGCCCGACGGAATCAGGACTGCGCCGGGGATTTTCTTCTCGCCGCACTCGGTGAGCGCTGCAGCAACGAGTTTCGCGGGAATCGCGAACACAGCGGTGTCGATCGTGCCCGGGACGTCCTTGACACTCTTGTAGGCCTTGATGCCCATGATTTCGTCGGCCTTGGGATGGATCGGATAGATCTGACCCTTGTAGCCGCCGTTGATGAGGTTTTTCATCACCGAGTTACCGATCTTGCCGGCCTCAGCCGAAGCGCCGATGACGGCGACCGCCTTCGGCATCATGATGCGGTTCATCGCGGTGACGATTTCTTCGTTCGAACGAGGCGCGGGGCGCGGCTTGTAATCGAAGTCGACGACGATGCGAACGTCGGCAGCGATTGCGTCCTTCTTGGTCGCGAACACCGGGTTGAGATCGAGTTCGACGATTTCAGGGAAATCGCTGACAAGCTGCGAAACATTGACAATGATGTCCGCGAGCGCCTCACGATTCACCGGATCGCCACCGCGTACCCCGTTCAGCATTTCGTGGGCCTGGATACCGTCCAGCATGGACAGCGCATCGGCGTTGGTCGCGGGGGCAAGGCGGAAGGTGACGTCTTTCAGCACTTCGACGAGAACGCCACCGAGGCCGAACGCTACCAGCTTGCCGAACGAGCCGTCGGTGATGCTTCCGACGATGACTTCCGTGCCGCCCAGCAGCATCTGCTGAACCTGGATGCCTTCGATCTTGGCGTCGGCCTTGTACTTCTTCGCGTTTGCGAGAATGGTCTCATAGGCCTTTTCAGCGTCAGCTGCGGTTTTCACGCCGACGATCACGCCGCCGGCCTCGGTCTTGTGGAGGATGTCGGGGGAGACGATCTTCATGACTACGGGAAAGCCCATGCCGGTCGCGATCTTGGCGGCATCGGCGGCGGACTTGGCAACGCCTTCCTTCGGAACCGGAATTCCGTAAGCATCACAAACCAGTTTGCCTTCCGGTGCGGTCAGGCTGGTGCGTTTGTCTGCTTTGACGGCGTCGAGAATCTTCCGAACTTCGGCCTTTGCCTGCTGTCCAACGTCGATCTTTCGCGCTGCGTCCTGCGAATGAGCCATTACTTCCTCCTGTCACGTCCACTTCTTGAGATCGGATTGCGCACGGGTTGTCGGACGGTCGTCCCCGAGCGCTTGAGCACCACGTTTTAACGTTGGCCAGCGCGTTTCAAGAGGCGCGCGAGCAAAATGCCTACATTTGGCATTTGGCATACCAAGAACCATGTTTGTCAAGCCCGTTCGGTGGGCTTTCGTGGCGCAGGGCGGCTGCTTGACACGTTGGCATCTGGTATGCCAAGAACATAAACAACGCTCCCGTGGTATACAGCCCTCAAACCAGAGAGGGAGATGATTCATGGTTACTCAGAAAAACTCAAAGGTTCCACTGAACGAGCAGGATATCGCGATCGTGCGCATCGCGCCGGAAGCCAGTTTTAAGAACAAGGCTTACGACGCGCTTAAGGAAGCTATCCTCAAAATGGATATCTACGCCAGCCCGGACCCTGTCATGCTCGATGAGCGTGCGCTTTCGGAACATCTCGGCGTCAGCCGGACACCGATCCGCGAAGCGATCGCGATGCTGGAGCAGGACGGTTTCGTCAAAACGGTTCCACGCCGTGGCATCGTGGTTGTGCGCAAGACGAAGGCTGAAATCGTCGACATGATTCGTGCATGGGCCGCGCTCGAAAGCATGGCCGCACGTCTCATCACCACGACCGCGCGCAAGAAGGACATCTCGGCGCTGCGCAACTTCTTCAAGGACTTCAACAAGGATCGTCTGCCGCAGGATCACATCAATGAGTACTCGAAGGCGAACATCGCGTTCCATCAGGCGCTGATTTCGCTGAGCGAGTCCCCGGTTCTGGTGGATATGACCAACGACATCCTTCTGCACGTGCGCGGTTACCGTCAGCTCACGATCGGCCGGACCGATCGTACGGCGGTGTCGCTGCCTGAACATCTCGCGATTATCGAAGCACTCGAAGAGCGCGATACCGAACTCGCTGAAAAGCGCGCGCGCGACCATACGCTTGGGCTTGCGACTTATGTCGAAACCCATGGACAGGAAATCTTCACGTAGACGAACGATCAAAAGAAGAGACTAGGGAGGCCACCGATGCTGACGACGGCGAGTAAGGTAGAGACGACGGCTGCAAACGATGCAGAGCAAGAGCTGACGGATGGCTTTCATCTGATTATTGACGCTCTCAAGCTGAATGGTCTCAATACGATTTATGGCGTTCCGGGTATTCCGATCACGGATTTCGGCCGCATGGCGCAGGCCGAAGGCATTCGCGTTCTGTCGTTTCGTCACGAACAAAATGCCGGCTATGCCGCTTCGATCGCGGGCTTTCTGACGAAGAAGCCTGGTGTTTGTCTCACTGTTTCGGCGCCCGGCTTTCTCAACGGCCTGACGGCGCTCGCTCATGCCACGACCAATTGCTTTCCCATGATCCTGATCTCTGGTTCATCGGAGCGCGAGATTGTCGACTTGCAGCAGGGTGACTACGAGGAAATGGACCAGCTCGCGATCGCGAAGCCGCTGTGCAAGGCCGCGTTCCGCGTGCTGCATGCGCAGGATATTGGTATCGGTGTTGCTCGCGCGATCCGCGCTGCGGTCTCCGGTCGTCCGGGCGGTGTCTATCTCGATCTCCCGGCCAAGTTGTTCGGGCAGGTGATGAACGCGGACGCCGGCAAAAAATCGCTGGTGAAGGTCATCGACGCGGCCCCGGCACAGATTCCGGCTCCGGATTCGGTCAAGCGCGCGCTCGACGTGCTGAAGTCGGCGAAGAAGCCGCTCATCATTCTCGGCAAGGGCGCATCGTACGCGCAGGCCGATGACGCGATTCGCGCGCTGATTGAGAAAAGCGGCATTCCGTTCCTGCCGATGAGCATGGCCAAGGGCCTGCTGCCGGATACACATCCGCAGTGCGCCGGTGCGGCGCGGTCGACGGTGTTGAAGGATTCGGATGTCGTCATGCTGATCGGCGCGCGGCTGAACTGGCTGCTGTCGCACGGCAAGGGCAAGTCATGGGGCGACGCTCCGAAGAAGTTCATCCAGATCGACATCGAGCCGAAGGAAATGGACTCGAACGTCGAGATCGTGGCGCCTGTGGTCGGCGACATCGGTTCGTGCGTCACCGCTCTTCTGCAAGGCATGGGCGGCAACTGGACTGCCCCGCCGGCGGATTGGACCAAATCCGTTCAGGCCAAGCGCGATGACAACGTTGCCAAGATGGCGCCGCGTCTGATGAACAACAATTCGCCGATGGATTACCACGGCGCGCTCGGTGTTCTGCGCACCATCATCAAGGAGCGTCCGGACGCCATCCTTGTCAATGAAGGCGCCAACACGCTCGATCTCGCGCGCGGCATCATCGACATGTATCAGCCGCGCAAGCGCATCGACGTCGGCACCTGGGGCATCATGGGCATCGGCATGGGTTATTCGATTGCTGCGGCCATTGAGACCGGCAAGCCGGTACTCGCGATCGAAGGCGACAGCGCATTCGGGTTCTCTGGCATGGAAGTGGAAACGATCTGCCGCTACAAACTGCCGGTCTGCGTGGTGATCTTCAACAACGACGGCATCTATCGCGGTACAGACGTCAATCCGTCGGGCGGCTCGGACGTGGCTCCGACCGTTTTCGTAAAGGGCGCTCGTTACGACAAGATGATGGAAGCTTTCGGTGGTGTTGGCGTCAATGCGACGACTCCCGATGAGTTGAAGCGGGCTGTCAACGCGGCGATGGATTCAGCTAAGCCCACGCTTATCAATGCGGTGATCGACCCCGCTGCGGGCAGCGAAAGCGGCCGCATCGGCAATCTCAATCCGCAAAGCGTTCTGAAGAAGAAATAAGGCCACACCGTTGGGTTCCGCTCAACCAATTTCAGTCCTCGAACTCGGCGTCAGAAGGCGTCGGTTGATACGGAGTAACAGATAATGACACAGGCGCTGAAGGGCGTTCGCATCCTTGATTTCACCCACGTTCAGTCGGGACCGACATGCACGCAGTTGTTGGCATGGTTCGGCGCCGATGTGATCAAGGTGGAGCGTCCCGGCGTCGGTGACATCACCCGCGGCCAGCTCATGGACGTCCCGAATGCGGACAGCCTCTACTTCACGATGCTCAACCACAACAAGCGTTCGATCACGCTAGACACCAAGAACCCGAAGGGCAAGGAAGTCCTCACCGAGCTGATGAAGAAGTGCGACGTGCTGGTCGAGAACTTCGGTCCCGGCGTGCTGGATCGCATGGGCTTTCCGTGGGAAACTATCCAGAAGATCAATCCGAAATTGATCGTGGCGTCGATCAAGGGTTTCGGTCCTGGCCCTTACGAAGACTGCAAGGTGTATGAGAACGTCGCGCAGTGCACCGGCGGTGCTGCATCGACGACTGGTTTCCGCGACGGCCTGCCCCTGGTGACCGGTGCGCAGATCGGCGACAGCGGTACCGGTTTGCATCTGGCGCTCGGCATCGTCACCGCGCTCTACCAGCGCACGGTCACGGGCAAGGGTCAGAAGGTCACGGCGGCGATGCAGGATGGCGTGCTCAATCTGGCGCGCGTCAAGATGCGCGACCAGCAGCGTCTCGCACACGGTCCTCTCAAGGAATACAGCCAGTTTGGCGAAGGCATTCCGTTTGGTGATGCTGTGCCGCGCGCCGGCAACGATTCCGGTGGTGGCCAGCCGGGCCGCATCCTGAAGTGTAAGGGCTGGGAGACCGACCCGAACGCTTATCTCTATTTTATCACCCAGGCTCCCGTCTGGGAGAAGATTTGTGACGTGATCGGCGAGCCTGGCTGGAAGACGCATCCGGATTACGCTAAGCCGGCAGCGCGTTTGCCGCGCCTGAATGAGATTTTCGCGCGCATCGAACAGTGGACCATGACCAAGACCAAGTTCGAGGCGATGGATATCCTCAACAAGGATGACATTCCGTGCGGTCCGATCCTGTCGATGAAGGAAATTTCCGAGGACAAGTCTCTCTACGCTACCGGCACTCTTGTTGAGGTCGATCATCCGACGCGCGGTAAGTACATCTCGGTCGGTAATCCGATCAAGCTCTCGGACAGTCCGACCGTGGTGACGCGCTCCCCGCTGCTCGGTGAGCACACTGACGAAATCCTGAAACAGGTGCTCGGCTTCAACGACAACCAGGTTGCCGAAACGCACAATTCGGGTGCGCTTGCTCCGCCCCGGAAGGTTGAAGCAGCCGAATAACAACGAGCGATTCTTCTATTTATTGCTGGGGCCGGCGGTTCTTCCGCCGGCCTTTTCTTGCGGTTGGCATCGCGTCAAACAGGTAAGCTACGAGAGGGGTTGCGGCATTTTGTCACCATGTCGCTCGCTGTTGCGATGCGGCGAAGAAAATGCCGCGATGCAAAATCGCGCATTGAGGCTGGTATCTGGTATGCCTAGATAAGGGGAGCGAAGCGCCTGGCTCATGATGGGCGCTGATTAATCGCTTCGAAAGGTCGCCCAAAAATGTCAAAGACTGCCCTCATCGACACTGTTTCCTCCCCTGGAATCTTCCGTCAGCTGCTTGCTTTCGTTGACGATTTTCTGATGAAGAGTGCGCAGATTTCTGTCCGCAATGGTGATCTGCCGCGGTTCGGCCTCTGAGGAGAGCGCCTCCATCCTAAGTTGGGATGGATAGCCGAAAGACTTCAGCTGCTTGTCAAAGGCCCCGATTTTCGGGGCCTTTTTCTTATTCCAAGTCCAAACGATATCGCACCGCCCAACGGGGATGCCTCAGAATTTCTCTTGTAGTCTGGTATAATGCATACAAGGATATGGCTCAGGCAGTGTTTGTCGATAACAAAACAGAACAACGCGCCTTGGGAGGGGAAACTGGCCAACATCGTCCTGACGATTGCAGCCGCTGCTGATCACAGGGCCGACGGATGTCGGTCTAGCTATCAGCGTGAACTTCCTCACAATGATTGCGATGACCGCTGCGTGCTGCGCATGCGGGCATCTTGCGCCATGTGTACCGCAACTCGGTTTCAATGAGGGGCTTGCACGGGACGCAATAACGATAAGAAAATCCGGAGCTGCGCAAAGCAGATTTCGGGACCAAGCCGCCGTTGAGCGGCATGAAACAACGGGTGGGAGAAACGCGATGATGTGGTCGTCTAATCGAACGTTATGTCTTGCACTGGGTGTTGGAGTTTCGCTGGGAGCGGGTTTCGCATCCAGTCCCGCTTCGGCGGCATGGGAGCCGACACGGCCAGTGGAGATCGTTGTACCCGCAGGCACCGGCGGCGGCGCGGACCAGATGGCTCGCACCATTCAGGGCATTATCACCAAGCACAACCTGATGAAGCAGCCGTTGGTGGTGGTGAACAAGGCTGGCGGCGCCGGCGGCGAAGGCTTCCTGGATGTGAAAGGCTCGGCGGGCAATCCGCACAAGCTGGTCATCACTCTCTCCAATCTCTTCACGACGCCATTGGGAACCGGCATCCCATTCAGCCACAAGGATCTGACGCCGGTCGCCATGATGGCGCTCGACGAATTCATCCTGTGGGTGAATGCGGACAGTCCCTACAAGTCTGTGAAGGATTACATCGAGGCTGTGAAGGCTAAGCCCGGTGAGTTCAAGATGGGCGGCACAGGATCGAAGCAGGAAGACCAGATCATCACGGTTGCGATCGAGAAGGCCTCCAACACCAAGTTCACCTATATTCCATATCGTGGCGGCGGTGAAGTGGCAGTTCAACTCGTCGGCAAGCATGTCGATTCCACCGTCAACAATCCGATTGAAGCTGTCGCGCAATGGCGCGGTGGAGCTGTGCGCCCGCTCTGTGTGTTCGACGCCAAGCCGCTGCCGTACAAGGATGCGGTCGCGGATGGAAAGGCATGGGGTGACATTCCGACCTGCAAGTCGCAGGGGCTGGATGTCGAGTACGTGATGCTGCGCGGGTTCTTTACATCGCCGAAAGCGACCAAAGAGCAGGTCGACTATTACGTCGATGTGTTCAAGAAGGTTCGCGAAACGCCCGAGTGGCAGAGCCTGATGAAGGATGGCGCCTTCAATCAGACCATGATGATCGGTCCCGAATATTCGGAGTGGGTCGACAACGAGCAGAAGCGGCACCAGGCCTTAATGAAGGACGCCGGCTTTCTAGCGGCGCCGCAGTAGCATCAAAGGTCAATACTGCCGGCGGATTATCGCCGCCGGCAGGGCTTTAGCGCGGGAAAAAAACATGAGCGAGCATTCTTCTGGAGTTGGGCAGCGCGGTCCGTCGCATCGATGGACTGAATTAGGGGTCGCGGTATTCTGCATCCTGTTTGGCGTGATCACGATCATAGGCAGCGTGAAGGCTGGATCCGGGTGGGGTCCTGAAGGTCCGAAAGCCGGATTCTTTCCCTTCTACATCGGCGTCATCATTGTGCTGGCGAGCCTCGTGACCTGCATTCAGGTCTTCATGGAGTCCGATGACGGGCAGCTTTTCGCGGAGTGGGGTCAGCTTGGTCAGGTGATGTGCGTCGTTGTTCCGACCACGATCTACACTCTGAGCATTCCGTATCTCGGCATCTATGTCGCTTCGATCATCCTGATTGCGCTGTTCATGAAATGGCTCGGTAAATACCCGTGGACCATCACGGCTGCCATAGCGCTCGGCACTCCGTTCGCGATCTACTTGTTCTTCGAAAAATGGTTCCTCATTCCGTTGCCAAAAGGACCGTTGGAAGACTTGCTCGGTCTCTGAAAATTCAAAGCTGCGGTAGAGGACTTCGACATGGAAGAAATCGTAAATCTGTTTCACGGCTTCGCGACGGTTCTGCAGCCGTTCAACATTATGGTCATGATCATCGGGATCTTGCTCGGCGTTATCATCGGCGTGCTTCCCGGTCTCGGCGGTGCTAACGGTGTGGCGATCCTGCTGCCACTCACATTTAGCATGACGCCGACGTCGGCCATCATCATGCTGTCTTGTATCTACTGGGGAGCGCTGTTCGGCGGCGCCATCACGTCGGTGCTGTTCAATATCCCCGGCGAGCCTTGGTCCGTGGCCACGACATTCGACGGCCATCCCATGGCTCAGAAGGGCAAGGCCGGCGAGGCGCTCACCGCGGCATTCACGTCGTCATTCGTTGGCGCATTGTTCGCTGTGATCATGATCACGCTGGTCGCGCCGCTGGTTGCGAAGTTTGCACTTCAGTTCGGCCCGGCGGAAAAGTTCGCGGTGTTCTTCATAGCGTTCTGTAGTTTCATCGGCATGGGAAAGGAGCCGCCGTTCAAAACAATTGTCGCGATGATGATCGGCTTTGCTCTGGCGTCCGTCGGCTTGGACAGCGTCACGGGGCAGCTCCGCTTGACGTTCGGATTCACCCACTTGCTGAGTGGTTTCGACTTCCTGATCGCAGTGATCGGGCTGTTTGGAATCGGCGAGATCCTTCTCACCATGGAGGAGGGGTTGAACTTCCGGGGTAAGGCCGCCAAGATCAATGCAAGGGTGGTGTGGGAAACTTGGAAGGAGCTTCCGCGCTACTGGGCGACATCACTGCGCTCGTGTTTCATCGGCGTGTGGATGGGGATTTCGCCGGCCGGCGCAACGCCTGCATCTTTCATGAGCTATGGCATCGCCAAGCGCATGTCGAAGAGCGGCAAGAACTTCGGCAAGGGTGAGATTGAGGGCGTGGTTGCGCCCGAAACAGCCGCGCATGCGGCCGGTACCGCCGCGTTGCTGCCCATGCTGTCACTCGGGGTTCCGGGTTCGCCGACGGCTGCGGTGCTGCTCGGTGGCTTGCTGATCTGGGGACTGCAGCCAGGACCGCTGCTGTTCGTCGAACAGAAGGAATTCGTCTGGGGCCTGATTGCCAGCATGTATCTCGGAAACTTCGTCGGCCTGATCATCGTTCTGACTTGCGTGCCGCTGTTCGCGGCGATCCTGCGTATCCCGTTCAGCATCATTGCGCCGGTCATTCTCGTGCTGTGCGCCATCGGTGCATACACCGTGCACAACAACACCTTCGATGTCGTTATGATGATGGTGTTTGGCGTGGTCGGATACGTGATGAAGAAGTGCAACTATCCGATGGCGCCACTGGTGTTGGCCATTGTGCTCGGTGACAAGGCGGAAGAGGCGTTCCGTCAATCGCTGCTGGGATCGCAGGGCAACCTTGGCGTGTTCTTCTCCAACGGTCTGGTCGGAACGATCATGATGCTGGGATTGATTGCACTGTTCTGGCCGATGATCTCGAACGGATGGGCGTGGCTGTCGTCGCGCGCACCGAAAGCGGCAATGTAAGCTAAGGGAGATCTGCGTGCTGCTGGCTTAAGTTGCCTGAGCAGCGCACGGTTTTTCATAAGAATACTATCCTATCCAAAGGCTCCGGCGGTTGCTGGAGCCTTTTTTCTTCCCAAACTCATGCCAGAGGTGCATAGCTAAAAAGTCTCCGGAACCTCAGAATACCTCTTGCGTGCTGGCATATCATATACCAGTCTCCGCGCCGGTAGCGCCTGTCGGACTTCAAACAGAACAGGGCGCCTTCGGAGGAACGATGACGGACACAGTTCATACGGCGGTCCCGGCGGATACACGCGTCAGCGATACCTATCGCTGGCTTCAGTTAGCGATCGGCGTCGGCGCCATGGTGATGATCGCGAACTATCAATATGGCTGGACATTCTTCGTCCCCGACATTCAGAAAAAATTCGGATGGGATCGCGCATCGATCCAGTGGGCCTTCACGTTGTTCGTCTTGTTCGAAACGTGGCTGGTCCCGGTCGAGGGCTGGTTCGTCGACAAGTACGGTCCGCGCATTGTCGTTCTTGTCGGTGGCATTCTTTGCGGCATCGGCTGGGCGATCAACGCGCAGGCCACATCGCTCAACGGTTTCTATCTCGGCATGATCATCGCGGGTATCGGCGCCGGTGCCGTTTATGGCACCTGCGTCGGCAACGCGCTCAAGTGGTTTCCTGACAAGCGCGGTCTTGCTGCAGGTATCACCGCGGCGGGCTTCGGGGCAGGCTCCGCGCTCACGGTCGCGCCGATCCAGGCCATGATCCAGGGCTCCGGCTTCCAGACGACGTTTCTTTACTTCGGTCTGGGGCAGGGCATCATCATTGTGATCCTGTCGTTCTTGATGTTCGCACCAAAGCCCGGACAGGTGCCTGCGGTCACCCAGAATGCGAATATCATCCAGACGCGCCGCGACTACGCGCCGACGGAAGTGCTACGGCAGCCGATTTTCTGGCTGATGTACTTCATGTTCGCCATCGTCGGCGCCGGTGGACTGATGGTCACCGCCAACCTGAAGCCGATCGCAGTCGATTGGAAAGTCGACAACGTGCCGGTCACGCTGATGGCGGTGACAATGACTGCGGTCACGTTCGCCGCCACCATTGACCGCGTGCTCAACGGCTTGACACGCCCGTTCTTCGGCTGGATTTCCGATATGATCGGCCGCGAGAATACGATGTTCATCGCGTTCGGCATGGAGGGCTTCGGTATCTATATGCTCTATCTGTGGGGCCACGATCCGGTTTGGTTCGTGCTGTTGTCGGGCTTCGTGTTCTTCGCCTGGGGTGAAATCTATTCACTTTTCCCTTCGACCTGCACGGACACGTTCGGCTCGAAGTTCGCGACCACGAATGCCGGGTTGCTCTATACGGCAAAGGGAACGGCAGCCTTGCTCGTTCCTGTCGCAAACTACATGCAGCAGAGTTCGGGCACCTGGGACATGGTTTTCATCGTCGCAGCGGGTGCGAACATTCTCGCTTCCTTGCTTGCGATCATGGTGCTGAAGCCGTGGCGCAAGGTCGTGGTCGCCAAGTCGCAACAGATGGCCTGACACGAACGTCGAGGACAGCCTCAAAGGCGCGCTCATCTCGGATGGGCGCGCTTTTTCTTTCCCGATCCGATTGACTCGCGCATGGCGAGCGGGCAATCTCTGGTATACATAATACAAGGCGACGTTGGATCTCATAAGCCCTGAAAACAGGGCGTTTCTTGACTTCAGTCATGACGGGAGGAATGCGATGAATATCCATGAGTATCAGGGCAAGGCGGTCCTGAAGAATTTCGGAGTGACGGTGTCCGCGGGCGCACCGGCCTTCACGGTCGATGAAGCGGTTGCCGCGGCGAAGGCGTTGCCGGGTCCGGTCTACGTCGTGAAATCACAGATCCACGCCGGCGGGCGCGGCAAGGGCAAGTTCAAGGGATTGCCGGCGGATGCCAAGGGTGGCGTGCGGCTGGCGAAGTCCGTCGATGAAGTCGCAAGCTTCGCGAAGGAAATGCTCGGACGCACGCTCGTCACCGAGCAGACGGGACCGGCCGGCAAGCAGGTCAACCGGCTGTACATCGAGGACGGCTCCGAGATCGAAAGGGAATTCTACGTCTCTATGCTGGTCGATCGCGAAACCTCGCGCGTCGC
Organism: Afipia birgiae 34632; assembly: GCF_000308295.2. GTDB lineage: Bacteria > Pseudomonadota > Alphaproteobacteria > Rhizobiales > Xanthobacteraceae > Afipia > Afipia birgiae. The sequence goes on along the minus strand of NZ_HG326652.1, from coordinate 2,631,383 downwards.
TTTCGTGGTGTCGACCGAAGGCGGCATGGACATCGAGAAGGTGGCGCATGATACGCCCGACAAGATCGTGACATTCTCCATCGATCCGGCGACCGGCGTGATGGCGCATCACGGCCGCAAGGTCGCGCAGGTTCTGGGCCTCACGGGCGATCTCGCCAAGCAGGCGGAGAAACTCACGGCGCAGCTCTATAACGCCTTCCTTTCCACCGACATGGCGATGCTGGAAATCAATCCGCTGGTGGTGACGAAGCAGGGCGAACTGCGCTGCCTCGACGCCAAGATCAACTTCGATTCCAACGCACTGTATCGTCACCATGAACTGGTGAAGCTGCGTGACCTGACGGAGGAAGACGAAAAGGAAATCGAGGCGTCGAAATACGACCTGAACTACATCGCGCTCGAAGGCACCATTGGTTGCATGGTCAACGGCGCGGGACTGGCGATGGCGACCATGGACATCATCAAGCTCTATGGCGCGACGCCGGCGAACTTCCTCGACGTCGGCGGCGGTGCGACCAAGGAGAAGGTCGCCGCTGCTTTCAAGATCATCACCTCCGATCCGAACGTGAAGGGCATCCTGGTCAACATCTTCGGCGGCATTATGCGTTGTGACGTCGTCGCCGAAGGTGTGGTCGCCGCCGTGCGCGAAGTCGGCTTGAGCGTGCCGCTTGTGGTGCGCCTCGAAGGCACCAACGTCGAACTCGGCAAGAAGGTGATCGCCGAGTCCGGACTGAATGTAGTTGCCGCCGATGATCTCGACGATGCGGCGCAGAAGATCGTTCGCGCCACACGAAAGGAAGCCGCGTAATGTCCATCCTCATCGACAGCAATACCAAGGTGATTTGCCAAGGTTTTACGGGCAAAAACGGCACTTTTCATTCCGAGCAGGCGGCGCTTTACGGCACCCGGATGGTTGGCGGTACGTCACCCGGAAAGGGCGGCTCCACGCATCTCGGCCTGCCGGTATTCGATACGGTGGCGCAGGCGCGCGAGGCCACCGGCGCCGATGCCAGCGTGATTTACGTGCCGCCGCCGGGCGCTGCAGATGCGATCTGCGAAGCCATTGACGCCGAGGTGCCGTTGATCGTCTGCATCACCGAAGGCATTCCGGTCACCGACATGGTGCGCGTCAAGCGTGCGCTGGAAGGATCATCGTCGCGGCTGATCGGTCCCAACTGTCCCGGCGTGATGACGGCGGGCGAATGCAAGATCGGCATCATGCCCGGCAATATTTTCAAGAAGGGCAATGTGGGAATCGTGTCGCGCTCCGGCACGCTGACCTACGAGGCGGTGTACCAGACCTCCGCTGAAGGTCTCGGCCAGACCACGGCGGTCGGTATCGGCGGTGATCCGGTGAAGGGTACCGACTTCATCTCGATGCTTGAGCTGTTCCTCGCTGATCCTGACACGAAGTCGATCGTGATGATCGGTGAAATCGGCGGCTCATCGGAAGAAGACGCGGCGCAGTTCATCAAGGACGAGGCAAGGCGCGGACGCAAGAAGCCGATGGTCGGTTTCATCGCAGGACGCACCGCACCTCCAGGCCGCCGCATGGGTCATGCCGGTGCGATTATCTCGGGCGGGAAGGGTGATGCGGAATCCAAGATCGCCGCGATGGAAGCCGCCGGCATCCGCGTCTCGCCGTCGCCTGCGCGTCTCGGCAAGACGCTGGTGGACGTGATGAAGAGCTGAGCAGAGTCTTCGCGCAGAAAAATTCTGCGCGAAGCCGTCTTTCAACAAATTCGATACACACGACATGATGCCCGGGCCCGTCCCGGGCATTTGTGTTTGTAGATCGATCTTGCATCGTCATTGCGACCGCAGCGAAGCAATCCAGACAAGATCATCGTCACGTGACGGCTGGATTGCTTCGTCGCTGCGCTGCTCGCGATGACGGAGGAGGTGCGTCGCCCAAGCTGATTTTACATCAGCCCTCAGATATTGGCAGACGAAGGGCCTTTGCTATGTGCTTCCAGTAGCTTGCCCGCGATTTGCTGCTCGCGTCGATGCAAATGGCCAGACCGTGACAAACTCCAGCGCAAAGGGCGGAATGGAGACCGCATTGCGGCGGCTGTGCCAGGCGTGATTTCGCGCTGCTGACACTCAGGCATGCCACCGAAAATAGGAATTTGTTCCGATTGACTCTTGGCATAATGTATACCAATCTTCGTCCATCAGAGAGGACATCTGTCCTCGCGCATGCACCGTCCACGGGGACCCTGGTCCCCACCTAGCAAGGAGGTTGTGATGAGAGTCGGAGACATCCTGAACAGGAAGGCCACCCGTATCGCCACCGTCCGCATGAATGAAACCGTCGCGACGGCGGCGCGGCTGCTCCGCAACGAGAACATCAGCGCACTTGTCGTGAAGGATGTGTGCCGCACTGAGGGCAATGTCGCGGTCGGCATGTTTTCGGAGCGCGACGTGGTGCGCGCCGTCGCCGAGCATGGGCCTGCGGGACTGAACATGAAGGTCTCGGCGCTGATCTCGGTGCAGAAGCTGGTGTCGTGCCATTCCACCGACACGCTCGATCACGTGCGCGATCTGATGAACGAAAATCACATCCGGCATCTGCCGGTGATCGACGATCACACCTTGATTGGTGTGATCAGCATGCGGGACATCAACGCTTCCACCGGCTTCGATGCGGTGGCGCGCCCCGGGCCGAGGCCGGCCGATTTCGCGTTTGCCTGACGTTTTCCCCTGCAGGGCGCGATCACATGCTCTCCCTGGATATGTGATTGCGCCTTGCTTCTTTTTCGCCATGCCGGCGCATGGTCGATGAACTCAGCCGATAGTGGACGTGCGTAAGCCGAAACACGGTTTGTGCATTGGTTTTTTTGGCAACTGTTTCGGGAAGCCGCGATGAAGATTTGTATTTACGGTGCGGGCGCGATTGGCGGGTATCTCGGTGTCCAGCTCTCGCTGGCGGGGGCTGATGTCAGCCTTGTCGCGCGCGGCGCGCACCTCGCGGCGATGAAGGCCAACGGCCTCAAGCTTCTCATCGGTGATGAAGAGCGCGTGGTGCATCCGCGTTGCACCGACAATCCCGCCGAGCTAGGCCCGCAGGATTTCGTCATCATCTGCCTCAAGGCGCATTCGATCACCGGCGTGCTCGAGGCAATGCAACCGCTGCTCGGGCCGAAGACACGCGTCGTCACTGCCGTGAACGGCATTCCGTACTGGTATTTCTACAAGCACGGCAACGAGTGTGAAGGCTCGGCGCTGGAGAGCATCGATCCCGGCGGACGCCAGTGGAAAGAGCTTGGACCGGAGCGTGCGATCGGCTGCGTGGTTTATCCGGCGACCGAAATCGAAGCGCCGGGCGTGATCCGCCATGTCTACGGCGACCGCTTTCCGCTCGGTGAACCTTCGGGCGAGAAGAGCGCCGATGTCGAGGCGCTGTCGGCCATGTTCGTCAAGGCCGGCCTTCAGGCTCCGGTGCTCGAGAATATCCGCGATGAAATCTGGCTCAAGCTGTGGGGCAACGTCTGCTTCAATCCGATCAGCGCGCTGACCCACGCCACGCTCGATGTGATCGGCAGCGATCCGGGCACGCGAGCGGTGGCCAAGTCGATGATGGTGGAGGCGCAGACCATCGCGGAGAAGTTCGGCATCAAGTTCCGCGTCGATGTCGAGCGCCGGATCGAAGGTGCGCGCAAGGTCGGTGCGCACAAGACGTCGATGCTGCAGGATCTCGAACGCGGCCGTCCGATGGAAATCGATCCGCTCGTCACCGTGGTTCAGGAAATGGGTGCGCTGTCGAAAATCCCGACGCCGTCGATCGATGTCGTGCTGGCGCTGGTGGCCCAGCGCGCCAAGATCGCGGAGCTTTATTGAATTCGTATCCTGTCGTCTCAATCGTCATTGCGAGCGAAGCGAAGCAATCCAGTTTTCTTGCATAAGGACTGGATTGCTTCGTCGCTACGCTCCTCGCAATGACGGGAAGCATTTTCTTGGAGGTTTCACAGTGACGCAGTGGGTTCGCTTTCGCCATCAGGATCAGACCGGGTTCGGCACACTGTCGGGCCAGAACATTATCGTTCATCACGGCGATATGTTCGACAGCCCGCGGGCGAACGGCAAGACGCTTGTGCTGTCCGATGTCGAATTGCTCGCACCCACCACGCCATCGAAGATCGTTGCGCTGTGGAATAATTTTCACGCGCTGGCGGCGAAGCTTAATGTCGCCGAACCCGCCGAGCCGCTCTATCTGCTGAAGGCGCCGACCACCGCGACATCGCCGAGCGCGGTGGTGCAGAAGCCCGCGTGGTATGACGGGAAGGTGGTCTATGAAGGCGAGCTTGCCATCGTGATCGGAAAGACATGCCGCGCGGTTTCGGTCGCGCAGGCCGATGATTTCATCCTCGGCTATACCTGCATCAACGACATCACTGCCGCGGACATTCTCAACAAGGACCCGACGTTCCCGCAGTGGGCGCGCGCCAAGGGCTTCGACGACTTCTGTCCGTTCGGCCCCGCCATCGTCACGGACATCGATCCGGCTACGCTGACGGTGCGCACCATTCTCAACGGCGCGGAGCGGCAGTCCTACCGGATCTCGGACATGATCTTCTCGGCGCAGGAACTGGTCAGCAAGATCTCGCACGACATGACGCTGCTGCCGGGCGATATCATCGCCTGCGGCACGTCCTTGGGCGTCGGCGTGATGAAGGAGCCGGTCAACAAGATCACCATCGCCATCGACGGTATCGGCGAACTGACGAACGAGTTTCGGAACTAGCCGGCGGCGTTGCTTCACCTCGCCCCGTTCTTACGGGGAGAGGTCGCGAGCAAAGCGAGCGGGTGAGGGGTTTTCCTTTGGGTCGCATTTATCAATGCCCCTCACCCCAACCCTCTCCCCGCAAGAGGGAGCGCATTGCGATTGTGGCTGGCTCGTTGAAGTTGTCGGTGGCGCAGGGCGTATGGGTCCCGGCTTTCGCGGGGACGACGCGTGGAAAGATTATCGCCTCACCTTGAATTCTCCGGCTCGTTCCGCGTCACCTTCGCCCCGGTGAGTTCGGCGAAGGCGGGGCCGAGACCTGCCATGCGCACCAGCAGCGCGATGTCATTCTTCTGTGTGCCGCTGAGTTGCGTGTAGAGTGCGCGGGTCGCGGTCTTCAGCCGTGTGATGGCGTCGCTTTCCGTGTCGAACGAATCGTCGCGGTTTTTCTTCAGCCGTTTCTGGTAATCCTCGATTTGCAGCGTGACCTCGCGCATCGCGTTTTCCACCGGCGGCCAGTACTTCTGCTGCGCTGGGGTGAGGTTCAGCCGTTTCTTGATGCCCGCGATCTGGGTATCGTTGAGAAACAGCCGCGATGGCTTCTCCGATTTCGAGGTCAGCCTGCGCGGCAGGGTCACCGGCGCGGCGAGCCAGGCGCGCGCGGTTTCATACATGTCGTTCGGAACGGTGGACTCGGTGCTTTCGGCCGGAACCGGCGAGGCGATCACGCGGTCCTGTTTCATCATCGTGTTGGAGACCGGATAGCGTGCGTCGAAATCCAGTTCTTCCCTGGGTTCGTCGTTGGGCTCGTCGCTGGTCAGCGATGCGGATGCGCTCTGCAAGAACAACCGGTCGCCGATCAGCCAGCCGCCGACACCGGCCAGAATGCCCGCGCCGCACATCAGCACGATATATGTCGTCCGGATCGCCAACACGTTTCTCTGTCGCGGGTGCTCACGCTCGCCGAAAGCGGGGAGTGTCGCCCAAATTGTTGAACAATTATGGCTTTCCGAGGCTCCTTAGCCTCGCAGGCCTTAGCGTGGAGTTGCCAATATCGGATAAATCCAGCCGTCACAGCGACTTTCGCGGTGCAAGACACGGCATCGCGGATCGGCTAAAGGGACCGCTGCGGCGACGCGGACGGTCATGTTTGGGCATGGTCCTGTCCGCGCGCCGGTTCCCGCCCTTGGGTCCGCCCGAGGGCATGCTGCTGACCATGCCCCATTCGGAGACAACAATGAGCGAAAAGCCGCATGGCGAGAAGAGCGACGGCGACAAGGCCCTGACGCAGTACGAGGCGGAAGGCCGCGCGGTGCGCGCCAACATGGAAAAGCTGCGCGCGCTGCGCCTCGCCAAGGAGGCTGCCGAGGCGGCTGCCGCTCCGCCGGCCCGGGCCAAAACCAGGAAAGTGGCGGCAAAGCCCGCCAAGAAAGAGGCTCCGGCGAAGCTCTCCGACTGGCTCGCCAATCAGCAAAAGGGCGGCTTCCGGACCTGAGGACATGATGGGGACTTGTGCGTCATTGCGAGGAGCCCTTGCAACGAAGCAATCCAGCCCCTGCTTTGCTCAAGACTGGATTGCTTCGCTTCGCTCGCAATGACGACGCGGATACCGTACTTTCCGGGTCCGATTTGCGGGACTCGCGCAGGAGAGCGCCATTGACGACGGTCTACGATTTTTCGGCGGCGATGCTGGACGGCGGAGAGCGTCCGCTCAAGGATTACGAGGGGCAGGTGCTGCTGATCGTCAACACCGCCAGCGCCTGCGGCTTCACGCCCCAGTATGCACAGCTCGAGGAATTGCAGCGCGCGCTCGGCCCGCGCGGCTTTTCGGTGCTCGGCTTTCCGTGCAACCAGTTCGGCGGCCAGGAGCCGGGGACGGCGCAGGAGATCGCCACGTTCTGTTCGCAGAAATACGACGTGACGTTTCCGATGTTCGCCAAGATCGACGTCAACGGCGACAATGCGCTGCCGCTGTTCGATCACCTCAAGACCGAGAAGCCGGGATTGCTCGGCTCGACGGCGATCAAATGGAATTTCACCAAATTCCTGGTCGATCGCGCCGGCAAGGTCGTCGCGCGTTACGGCTCGACCACGGCGCCCGGCGCGCTGACCCGCGATATTGAAAAGCTCCTGTAAATCAGGACACCGTACCTTCAGACCAATGTGAATCAGGATATGACGATGAGCGACCAGCTGCCCGACCGCCTCTCCATCGACCCCCGCAGCCCGTATTACAACGCGGAGGTGCTGTCGCGCGATGTCGGCATCCGCTTCAAGGGCGTCGAGAAGAACAATGTCGAGGAATACTGCGTCAGCGAGGGCTGGGTGCGCGTCACGGCGGGCACATCGAAGGACCGCTTCGGCAATCCGCTGACCATCAAGCTGACCGGCCCGGTCGAGCCGTATTTCCGCGACGAGAAGTAACGCCGGGCTACGAGGCCGGCACGACAATATGCCCCGGCCTCTGTCCCGCCTTGCGGCGCGCATGCATGGCGGCATAGGCCTGCTCCAGGTGCCGCGTGAAGCGCACCGTGTCGAACAGCGGCGTGGTCAGGCGATTGTCCGCGAGTTTTCGCCGGAGCGCCGCGAGCCTGTCCGGCTGCGTCGCAAGTTCAATGGCGAGGCGCTCATAGTCCGTCTGCGATGACGTGACGAGTTCGGGCAGGCCGATAGCCCCGAGCAGGCTGGCCGCGACGCGCCCCGCGAAGGTGTCTCCCATGCATGTCAGCAGCGGAAGCCCCGCCCACAATGCGTCGCTTGCGGTGGTGTGCGCGTTGTAGGGCAGGGTGTCGAGAAACAGATCGGCGCAGCGATGCCGCGCCAGATGCTCGTCCGGCGGCATGCGCGCCGCGAACACCAGCCGCTCCGGTGCGATGCCGCGCGCGGCGGCCTCTTTCCTGAGATTGCCGCTGGCGGTCGCGTTGTCCTCGATCAGCCACATCACGCTGCCGGGGACACGCGCCAGAATCCGCATCCAGCCATCGAACGTCTGCGGCGTGATCTTGTAGTTGTTGTTGAAGCAGCAGAACACGAAGCCGTCCTGCGGCAGGCCGAACTCGTCGCGGGTAAAGGCGCGATCCGCGATCGGGCGCGCACGGTCGTTGGCCTGATAGCTGTCCGGCAGATGCACGACCTTTTCGTTAAAGAACGGTCGCTGGGACTCCGGGATCACGGTGGCATCGGCGACGATGTAGTCCATGTAGGCTGCGCCGAGCGTGCCGGGAAATCCGAGATAGTTGACCTGCACCGGCGCCGGATGCTGTGCGAACACGCGGGTGCGGTCATCGCCGAAATAACCGTTGAGGTTGACCAGAATATCGATGCCGCTGTCGCGGATCGCGCTCGCGGCCTGTGCGTCATTCAGATTGCGGATATCGACGATGCGATGAACCGCATCGGCGATGCGTCTGCGGGTCTCGCTGCCGTCGTCCCAGCCGTTGTCGAAGGCATGGATCTCGAACTGCGAGGTGTCGTGTTGCTCCAGCACGCCGGCAAGAAGGAACGATGTCGCCTGCGCGCGAAGTTCGCCGGACAGATAGCCAATATTTATTTTTTGCCGGATCCTGTCGCGGTTATCGGGCCGCGCCGCCGGCGCGCCACGATGGTTCGCCGGAAATGTCGCTGCGCTGTAAAGTTCGGCGCAGGCTTGCAGGCTGCGGTCCGAGGTGGCGACACCCTGCCAGCCGAATGGCTCGGCAGACAGCTTGCCCGCGGCGATGTCGCTTTCGATCTCCGCGATCAGGCTGCCGGTGTCGTGCCAGTCACAGGTCAGCATCCGCTGGTGCAGCAGGATGCCCTTGAGAAACGGATACGACGGATTGCGTTGTAGCGCGGTTTCATAAGCGTCCGCGGACTCTGGATGCCGCTTGAGCTTGTGCAGGGTGAGCCCGGCGCCGGTCCAGCTGTCCACCAGATCCGGTTTCAGTGCGACTGCGCGTTGATAGGCCGCCAATGCGTCGTCGTAGCGGGCGAGCCCGAACAGCGCGTTGGCTTTGTTGTGATGGGCCAGTGCATAATTCGGCTGCAGCGCGATCGCCTTGTCGAAATCGGAAATCGCAGCCTGATATTCCTTGAGGTCGTTGTAGACCGTGCCGCGATTGCTCCACGCTTCGGCATCGTTCGGGCTGACCGCAAGCGCCTGCGTGAAACGTGCCAGCGCTTCATCCGGGCGGCCGAGCGCCTTGAGCGCGAGCCCGTGATTGTACAGGGCCGCATACGCGTTCGGATTGAGCTGCAGCGCCGACCGCAGCAAGCGCTCGGCTTCCGTATATTTTCCAGTGCCGGTGAGAATGGCGCCCAGTACGCTCAAGCCCAGCGGGTGAGCGGACTGTTTGCGCAGCAGTTTGCGAAGGGACTTCTCGGCCTCGCGCATCCGCCCGGCCTGAAAGAACGACATCGCCTCTCTGAACAACTCATCGGTCGGGGCCACTGTCAATCTCGCTAAGAGAGAAGGTGGCTGACCCGGAGTTCGTATCCGTCGAGCGTTGTCAGGTCCGTTGGGACCCGTATGGCGCGGAGGCTACGGTGTGACGATCAGGTATCCGCCGACCACTAGAATAACTGAGAGCAGGGTGAGGACGCCAAGCACCCCGGCGATGATCGCCGGTAGTTCATGGGTTTCGAGCCAGTTACGCAATGCTTTGACCATGCGGGTTTTTTAGCCCGGGCCGTTCCGCCTTGCAATCGGCCGCGGCGGAACTGCCGCGATCCAGTCAGCGTTTGCCCTTGTCGACCACCTCGGTCGAGGGACGGTCGGTGCCCCGGACAGTTTCCTCGCGCCAGTTGCCCTGGCCGTCCTCGAACTGGATGACCTCGGTCCGGCCCGGCACACGCTGCTCTGCCGCAGCGCGGGTTGCGGCGGCGCGCGCAGCCTCATGGGTCCGGAAGGTCTCCGAAAACACGTTGTTGAACTTGTAAGCCCAGCCGCCATCGTGCTCGACCACTTCGTAAACGACCTTGACCATGCTGGCACCCTTGGGTTCACGGCTCGATAGCCTCATTAGGTGTTGTCTGCCGCCGCCGATTTCAACGCCCCGTGGTCGCTGGTTCCCGGGCCAGAATGGCCGGCATGACCAGACTGTCATTGGTTCGTCAAAGCATCCTGTATTAGGAAGTACGGGAATCACTGCAGCGGCAATGGGGGCTGGACCATGGACAAGGCGAATCCTGAAAAGCTGCGCTCTCGCGGCATTTTGACCGGTTTTCTGATCGCCCTTCTGCTGGCGCTGCTGCCGGTGGCGGTGTGGCTCGATCTGACAAGTCTCGGGGAAGCGGCGCTGCGCCGGCAGGCGACCGACCTCAATTCCCTGGTTTCCAGCGTGCGCAGCTACTACGCCAGCAATGTTGTCGGGCGCATCCTGTCCCACTCCGGACAGACCCAGGTGATCCACAACTATGAGACCGTGCCGGGGGCGGTGCCGATTCCGGCCACGCTGTCGCTCGAACTCGGCAAGGTGATCAGCGAGCAGCAGCAGAACATCATCTATCGCTTCGTCTCGGATTATCCGTTCAAGAACCGCTCGCCGCACCAGCTCGATCCGTTCGAGACCGCCGCGCTGGCGAGCCTGCGCGTCAATCCGAACCAGAAGATCGAGGATGTCTCCCATTCGCTGTTCAGCGACCGCGTCCGCCTGGTCGTGCCCATCATCATGGGCGCTGCCTGCGTCAGTTGCCACAACGCGCATCCCGAGAGCCCGAAGAAGGACTGGAAGGTCGGCGATGTGCGCGGCATTCAGGAGGTGGTCATCGCGCAGCCGATCGCCGCCAACATCTTCTCGTTCAAGTACCTGCTGGCATACTTTGCGCTCGCCGGAGCCAGCGGACTGTCGTTCCTCGGCATGCAGCGGCGGCAGGCCCGGCAGATCATGGGCATGAACAGGGAACTGGAAGCCAACAACGATTTCCTTGCCTCGCTGTCGATGAAGATTTCACGTTACATCTCGCCCCAGATCTACAAGAGCATCTTCAGCGGCCAGAAGGATGTGACGATTCACACCGAGCGCAAGAAGCTCACGATCTTCTTTTCCGACATCCAGAATTTCACGGCGACAACCGAACGCCTGCAGCCGGAAATCATCACCCATCTGCTCAACGAGTACTTCACCGAAATGTCCGCTATCGCGCTCAAGCATGGCGGCACCATCGACAAGTTCATCGGCGATGCGATGCTGATTTTCTTCGGCGATCCCGAAACCAAGGGCGAGCGGCTGGATGCGCAGGCGTGCCTGCAGATGGCGTGGGACATGCAGCGCAGATTGACTGAACTGAACGCGAAATGGCGCATGGAAGGCGTCGAGCAGCCGTTCAAGACCCGCATGGGCATCAATACCGGATATTGCAACGTCGGCAATTTCGGCAGCGCCGATCGCATGGACTACACGATCATCGGGGCCGAGGCGAACCTCGCCGCGCGCCTGCAGTCGATTGCGGAGCCGGGCCGGATCGTTGTCAGCTACGAGACCTTCGCGCTGGTCAGCGACGTGATCGCCGCGCATCCGCTGCCGCCGATTACCATGAAGGGCATCAGCCGCGAGGTGGTGCCGTACGCGGTCGATGACCTGCTCGATCACTCTACCGAGAAGGGAGGCGTCGTCATCGAGCGCATGCCCGGCCTCGATTTCTATCTCGATCCCTCGCTGATCGAGGCGAAGGAGGCCGAGCGGATTCGCGCGATACTGGCCGATGCGCTGGCCGCGCTGGACAGGCGGCAGCCCGCGGTGGGAGCTTAGCTTTTTTCACCTCTCCCCGTTTACGGGGAGAGGTCGACGCGCAAAGCACGGGGGTGAGGGGCATTGGCTCCGGGATCACCAATATCACGTTTGCTGAATGCTCACCCTCACCCCAACCCTCTCCCCGCAAGAGCGGGGCGAGGGAGCAGAGAGGCTTTTCCAATTCGCGTTCTCAACTCAACGAGATTCAGAATATTCGCCAGCGCCGCGCTCGCTAACGGTGGCTGGTTACCCTTTTCGCGTTGCGCATTTGAAATAGCGACCGAACTCGCTGCAGCGAGTCTTTGTTGTGCCGCGATTCAATTGCATCGGTGGTGCGTGTTGTAAGAACTGAAGGATGGAATGCGAATGACGCGAACCTTGATGCTGGTCGCCGTTGCTGTGGCGACCTTGTTCATGGGCAAGGCTGCAACGGCTGCACCGCTTGCGCCTGCGGAGATCACCCGCCTGGCGAAGGCCATGCAGGTTGAGAAGACGCAGTATTACCCTGTGCCCAGCTACAATCAGCGCCGACATGACCGGCCCCGCTATCACCGCGGGTATGACCGCCCGCGCCACCATGTGCGTCCGCGCTATTATGCGCCACCCCGCCACTATGGGCCAAGGCGTCATCACTGAACGTAAACCCCGCTTCGGCGGGGTTTTCTTTTGCGCACGACGACATCGGGTGTGTGTGTTGCCGGGCTATGTCAGGTCCCGCAACACGCCCTCGACGATCTTGCGCTCTTCCGGTGTCAGGGCTGTCTGCGGCGCGATCGGGTCGCCGACAGCATAGCCCTGCATGTCCAGCCCGGCCTTGATGCAGGCTGCGAGATTGAACCGCGCGAACACCTCATTCACCCGCCACAGCTTGCGTTGCAGCGCCACGGCTTCGTCCCAGCGCCCCGCCTTGCACAGATCATAGAGCTTCACGCTTTCGCGCGGCACGATGCAGGCCGGTCCCGCCATCCAGCCGACGCCGCCGATCAGCATCACCGCCGCCGGAATATGCGCCGACGCCGCGAACACCCGCATCTTGTCGCCGCAGCGGTTGATGATCGAGAGCAGGCGGCCGGTGTTGTTCGAGGCATCCTTGATGTACTGGATGCGCGGATGTTCGGCGAGGCGTGCGATCACGTCGAGGGTGAGGTCCGAGCGCTGGAAGTTCGGGTTGGTGTAGATCACCACCGGAATATCGACGGCGTCCGCGATGGCGCGGAAATACGCCTCGACCTGCGCGTCCTTCACCGGGAAATAGGCTTCGAGAATCGCCAGGATGCCGTCGGCGCCGAGCGCCTGATAGGCCTTGGCCTGCGCGACCGCGTCCGCGGTTGATGTCGAGGCTACGCCCGCGATCACCGGCACGCGCTTCGCGGTCGCTTCCACCGTCGCCGTGACCGCGGCGGTGCGCTGTTCGCGGCTGAGATAGGCGAACTCGCCGGTCGAGCCGAGCGGCGTCACCCCGTGAACCCCCGCCTTGATCATGTCGTCGCAGAGCTTGCCCAGCACATCGGTCTTGATGCGGCCGTCAGTCGTGGTCGGCGAGACGAGATAGGGAAACACACCGTGCAGGTCTGTGGGCAGGTCGCTCATTTGCGGGCTTTGCTCTTTGTTGTTCTTGGGCTGGTTCGTGGCGGGTGAGCGTTAACGATTGACGCCTGTTTTCGACGTTTCGCCTGATCCGCGCAACCCTCGCAAAGCATGATGTGGACGCGCCGCGTGCATGCGGCACAAGATGTCGGTGCGCCGTCAGGCGAGCATGGTATGAATCGCTGATTCGGGCGCGTTTCGTTCCACCCGCGTTCCAAATCTTAAGATTGCGCAAGATATTGGCCGCCAACGCCGTTACGTTCTGAGACAGTTTGCGCGGGATGCGCGGAAACGCTTCGATATGGCGAAGCTTTGAGGAGGTCGGACATGATGAGATTCCTGATTGCCGCTGCACTGCTCGCGGCTGTGCCGCATCAAGCGATGGCGCAGGACGTGCCCGGCATCGAGATCTGCACCGCCGAGAAGACCATGGAGCGGCGCACCGGCTGCCTGCAGAGCAACGTCAACTTCCTGAAGTCGTCGCTGACCAAGGCGTCGCTGGACAGCCAGCAGAAGATCGACGCCGCCAACCGGCAGATCGATGCCTTGAAAGCAACGGTGATCGGCCTGCAGAACACCGTCGCGCAGTTGCAGGGGCAGGTGCAGGCGCTGGGCAAGTCTAACGGGGCGGCCAAGGATTCGTCGAAGGACGCGCCAAAGGCGCCCGCCGCCAAGTGACGCGAATGCCGGCTAAACCTCGCGCGGCGGCATCAAAGTCTCGAGCGACGAAATCCAAGCCTCGCGCAGCAAAAGTGAAATCCAAACCCGCCGCCTTCGTCTATGTGCTGGGCAGCTTTCACAAGGGCCGCTACACATCCTACGTCGGCTGGACCAACGATGTGACGCAGCGACTGGAAAAGCACAATGCGGGGACCGGCGCGCGCTCGACGCGCGGGCGGGTCTGGCTGCTGCTGCACACCGAGCCGTTCAAGACGCGCAATGAAGCGATGAGCCGGGAATGGCACCTCAAGCGCGATCGCGCGTTCCGGAAGAAGCTGATGGACAAGGTGAGGGCAGGGCAATGAGGCTCGCATATGGCGTATTAAAGGGGTCGTCCCGGCGAAGGCCGGGACCCATAACCACCGAACGTGGTGTTCGTCCGCGATGCCAGATTAGCCAGTGGTTCGCTTTCCGTTTTGAACGATAGTGTAGGGAGTATGGGTCCCGGCCTTCGCCGGGACGACGTGGAGAGATTTCAGTTTGAGCACAACGCCATCCCCCATCGTCATCGACGCCGCTCGCACCCGTGCGAGTCTGCCGTTCGACCGGCTGATCCCTGCCTTGCGCGAGGCGTTCACGGCGGGCGCGGATGTGCCGCTGCGACACCATCATTTCATGCCGCAGCCGGACGGCTCGACCGCGACCATTCTGATCATGCCGGCGTGGCAGCGCGCGTTTGTCGGCATCAAGATCGTCACGATCTTTCCCGAGAACGGCAAGAAGGCGCTGCCGGGCCTGTTTTCGAGTTACCTCTTGTGCGACGGCGACACCGGCCAGCACATCGCACTGATCGATGGCAACGAGATCACCTCGCGGCGCACGGCGGGCATCGCCGCGCTCGGCGGGTCGTTTCTCGCGCGCAAGAATGCGCGGAAGCTCCTGATCGCAGGTTCGGGCCGGATCGCCAGTCTCACAGCAGATGCGTTCCGCGCCGTGCGGCCGATCGACAAGGTCGCGGTGTGGAATATCAATGAGGCAGGCGCAGCGCGGCTGGTGTTCGATCTGCGCGCCAGGGGCATCGATGCGTCTGTTGCGCCCGATCTGGAGCGTGCCGTCGGCGAGGCGGACATCGTCAGTTGCGCCACGCTCTCGGAGAAGCCGATCATCAAGGGCGCATGGCTGAAGCCGGGCACGCATCTCGATCTGATCGGCAGCTTCACGCCATTCATGCGCGAGGCCGACAATGAGGTGTTTCGCAGGGGGCGCGTCTATGTGGACACCTACGATGCGCTGAAGGAGAGCGGCGAGCTGCTCGATCCGATCCGCGATGACGTCATTGCGCCGGACGATATCGCCGGTTCGCTGGCCGAACTGTGCCGCGGCGAGCGGAAGGGCCGCGAAAGCGACCGTGAGATCACGGTGTTCAAGGCGGTGGGCAACGCGCTGTCGGACATCGCCGCTGCCGGACTGGTGTGGAAAGACTTCGAGAAGAAAGACTAGCTGATCTCTCCACAGGTCGTTCCGGCGAAGGCCGGGACCCATCACCCCTGTCGGAGTATTTTGCAAAGGCGTGTCCGGCCTACCAGCTCTAACGGCAAGATGGTGGTTATGGGTCCCGGCCTTCGCCGGGACGACGTACTGATGGAGTGCGCTTTCCATCACACGACAACAGAGCCTGCGCCCCCGCACTGGTCATCGGCAAAACCGCACGATAGGTTTCACGCGTCAAAATCAAAAACACTGTCCGGGAGGTCTTCATGTCAAACGTCCGCGTCATCGCAACCGGTCTCGAATTTCCCGAAGGGCCGGTGGTGATGCCCGATGGCTCGGTGGTGCTGGTGGAAATACGGCGTCAGACATTGACCCGCGTTTATCCCGACGGGCGCAAGGAGATCATTGCGAAGATTCCCGGCGGGCCGAATGGCGCGGCGCTGGGACCAGACGGCAAGATGTACCTCTGCAACAATGGCGGCTTCTCGTGGGCGCCCGGCCCGCGCGGCAACATCATGCCGGGCGCGCCGCGTCCGTCGGAATATATCGGCGGCTCGTTGCAGCGCGTCGATCTCTCAAACGGCAAGGTCGAAACGCTGTTTACTCATTGCGGCGAACGTCAGCTCAAGGGACCGAACGATCTTGTGTTCGACAGGGAGGGCGGGCTCTGGTTCACCGATCTCGGCAAGCGTCGCGCGCACGATCTCGACGTCGGCGCCGTCTATTACATGAAGAAGGGCGGGACCGAACTCGTCGAGGCGGTGCCGCACATGTTGCCTGCCAACGGCATCGGCCTCTCGCCGGATGAGAAAACTGTCTATGTCGCCGAAACCCCGACCGCACGGCTGTGGGCTTTTGCTATCGGTGCGCCGGGGGAAATCACGCCCGGCGAAGCGATCTATCGCGGCGAACTCGGCAAGCCGATTTCGGGCCTCGGCGGTTACCAGATGTATGACTCACTCGGCGTCGAAGCCTCGGGCAATGTTTGCGTCGCGACGCTGATCTCCGGCTGCATCTCGGTGATCGCGCCCGACGGCAAACTGGTCGAGCAGGTGCCGACCGGTGACAACGTCACCACCAACATTGCGTTCGGCGGGCCGGAGTTGAAGACGGCGTACATCACGCTGTCCGGCAAGGGCGAACTGGTAGCGATGGACTGGCCGCGCGGCGGCCTGCCGCTCAACTTCCTGAACAAGTAAGGACATTCCGATGGCGTGGCTTGAGCCAACGACCCTTGAGGGGCCGCACGCGCGGCTTGAGCCGCTGTCGAGGGATCACACGGATGGTCTGATCGAGGCGGTGAAGGACGGCGAGCTGTGGAAGCTCTGGTACACCTCCATCCCCGCGCCGGAGACCATGGACGCCGAAATCGCGCGGCGTCTCGGCCTGCAGGCCGCAGGATCGATGCTGCCGTTCGTAGTGACGGACGCGGGTGGAAAGATCGCCGGCATGACCACCTACATGAACGTCGATGCGGCGAACCGGCGCGTCGAGATCGGCTCGACCTGGTACGCAAAGCGCGTCCAGCGCACACCGCTCAATACGCAATGCAAGCTGCTGCTGCTCACCCATGCCTTCGAAAAGCTGAACTGCATCGCGGTGGAGTTCCGCACGCATTTCTTCAATCACCAGTCGCGGCGCGGCATCGAGCGGCTGGGCGCGAAACAGGACGGAATCTTGCGCAGCCATCAGGTTGCACCGAATGGCACGCTGCGCGACACGGTGGTCTACAGCATCATCGCGTCGGAATGGCCGACGGTGAAAGCGCATCTGACCTATCAGATGAGCGAGCGCGCGCGATAACGGCGCCTGCCGCCAATAAGCCGTCATTGTGAGGAGCCCTTGCGACGAAGCAATCCAGTCTTGGTCATTCGAGTTTTGCAAGACTGGATTGCTTCGCTTCGCTCGCAATGATGTTGCGCGAGACGTTTGCCATTCACATCCAGCGCCGCCCGCCAATCCGCTCATGGTTCCAGAATTAACCCGCGCGGCGGACATTAAGGTTTAAACGCAGCTTTCGTTGCGCGCGCGTACCGTCGGATTAACGTCCGATTGCGGACAATTGCCCATGTCCGTCAATACCACGACGGGATCGCCGGGCGGTATACTGCGCCCGGCGATCCTCTCACAAGAGGCAGCCATGTCCGAAGTTCTGTTCATTGCTCTGGTGTTCGCCGCAGGCATCGGCGTCGGCTACGGCCTGCGATCTCATCTGGTCGTCATGCACCGGGAAAAACTCCGCCGCAGAATGTGATGCGCGCGGGGGCGTGACTGGAACAGAACAGGCGAGCGGGTAAAGCGAGCCTAGGTGCCGCCGAGAAACCGGCGGATCTCGTCGAGAAAGATCGGCAAGCTGGGATCCTGTTCGAGCGGGATATGGTTTTTGCCCGGCAGTGTGACGAACCGCGCGCCGGGAATGGCTGCCGCTATCTCGCGGCCTGACGCAATCGGCACCCTGCGGTCATCGCGGACATGCATGACGAGGGTGGGCACCTTGATTTGCGGCAGCAGGTCGCGGACGTCGAAGTTGATGACAGTTTCCAGATATCTGACAGCGCATTCCGCCGACGCGCTGACGCGCTGGGCCTCGTTGAAGGCGTCCATCTGTTCCTTCGTCGCAGTGGGGATCATCGACGCCGTGAAGAGCTGGCGGAAGGTTGGCTCGTTCGCGCCCCAGCCGAGCTTCATCAGCGTTTTCATCGCGTCGAACTGCTCGCGCGCGGCGGGCGTCACGTTCGGGCTCTTGTAGACGCCGGTGGCAAAACCTCCGTACAGGATCAAATGGGACACCCGATCCGGATGTCGGACAGCGAACGCGATCGCCACCGCGCATCCTTGAGACAAGGCAAGAATCGGAAACCGGTCGAGGCCCGCCGCGTCCGCGACGCTTTCCATGTCGCTTACCCAGTGATCCAGCGAGATATTGCCGACATCCCAATCCGACAGCCCGTTGCCGCGCGCGTCGAAGCGGACCAGCGAAAAGGTCGAGGCCAGCTCGAGCAGGAGGCGGCGAAAGATCGGCAGCTCCCAGTCATACTCGAGATGCCCGAGCCAGTGCGCCGTTCGCAGCAAGGGCGGGCCGTTGCCGACCTTCGCAAAAGCCAGCCGCACTCCGTCAGCAGCCCTGCAATAGCGAATCTCCTGCTTGAGATTCGCGCCGGTCAGGATGCGCGCCGCCTTGGATGCACCGTCATGGAGATCGATCGCAAAGACCTCGATCGGCCGTGCAATGTTCTTCAGGTTCTGACGACCCATTTCGCGGAACTGAAGCCTGAGCTTGCCTTCGATCTGGTCGAGCACTTGCCTGGAAATACAGACGCCGCCGCTCGGCGCGATACTCTCCAGCCGGGCTGCGACGTTGACGCCGCCGCCGAAGATTTCGCTACCGTCCTCGATGACATCGCCGACATTGATGCCGATCCGGAATTCGAGCCGGCTCCCCGCAGGCACATTCGTATTGCGTGTGATCATCGCGCGCTGGATTTCGACCGCGCAGCGCACGGCTTCGACCGCACTGGCGAATTCCGCCAGCAATCCGTCGCCGGCGGTGTTGATGATACGCCCGCGATGTTTCTTGATCCGCCGGTCGATCAGGTCGTGGCGGTGCGCCTTCAGCTGTGCGTGGGTGCCTTCCTCGTCCGCGCCCATTAGCCGGCTGTAGCCGGCGACGTCCGCGGCGAGAATGGCTGTCAGGCGGCGATCGACGTGCTTTTTGGTCACGCGGCACCTCGCATCCGAGGTCGCCAGTGTAGGCGCGCCCGGCGACAGTGGCCAGTGTCATGCGGCGTTCAGAGGAGTTCGCAGCGTGCGCCGCAGCGGCTTCTTCTCCCTCCCCCTTGTGGGGAGGGTGGCTTGCTGGAGCGAAGCGAACAGCACGTCGGGTGGGGGATTTCTCGCGATGTGCCGGATGTGAACCCCCACCCCGGCGCTTCGCCATAGCCGATGCAACGCATCGGCGTTCTTTAGCGACGGCGGCCGAAGGCCGCCTATCCCTCCCCACAAGGGGGAGGGATGAGAAAGCTAAACTTCCCGGCGGCTGAGGAAGGCGAGGCGCTCGAACAGGTGGACGTCCTGCTCGTTCTTGAGCAGCGCGCCGTGCAGCGGCGGGATCAGCTTGCGCGGATCGCGTTCGCGCAGTTGCTCCACCGTCATTTCTTCGTTGAGCAGGAGCTTGAGCCAGTCGAGCAGTTCCGAGGTCGAGGGCTTCTTCTTCAGGCCCGGCACGTCGCGCACTTCGAAGAAGATCTTCATCGCTTCCTGCACCAGACGCTTCTTGATGTCGGGGAAGTGGACTTCCACGATGGCGTTCATGGTGTCGATGTCGGGGAACTTGATGTAGTGGAAGAAACAGCGGCGCAGGAACGCGTCCGGCAGTTCCTTCTCGTTGTTCGACGTGATCATGATGATCGGGCGCTGCTTCGCCTTGATGGTTTCGCCGGTCTCATAGACATGGAATTCCATGCGGTCGAGTTCGAGCAGCAGGTCGTTCGGGAATTCGATGTCCGCCTTGTCGATTTCATCGATCAGCAGGACAGGGCGCTTCTCGCTGGTGAAGGCATCCCAGAGCTTGCCGCGCTTGATGTAGTTGGAAATGTCGGACACGCGCGGATCGCCGAGCTGGCTGTCGCGCAGACGCGAGACCGCGTCGTATTCGTAGAGGCCCTGCTGCGCCTTGGTGGTGGACTTGATGTGCCAGGTCAGCAGCGGCGCATCGAGCGCCTTGGCGACTTCTTCCGCCAGCACGGTCTTGCCGGTGCCGGGTTCGCCCTTCACGAGCAGGGGACGTTCGAGCACGATCGCGGCGTTGACCGCGACCTTGAGATCATCGGTGGCGACGTAATTCTTGGTGCCGGTAAATTTCATCGAAGTTTGCCTTGGTCAGTTTGTCTGGGTTCGTTTGTTTTGCGAAAGAGAATGCCGCCGCCGTTTCGTTTCAAACAAGAAGCGACCGCTTTATGGGCGGTCGCTTCCCGAAGCCGTTTAGGTCGTCACGCGCGGCGGATCAATGAGAGGATGACCAGCACGATAATGCCGCCGATCGCGGAGTTGATGATCGCGCTGACGATGCCGGTTCCGAGACGAATGCCGAGTTGCGGCAGCAGCCAGCCGGCGACGACTGCGCCGACGATGCCGATCACGATGTTGCCGAGCAGGCCGAAGCCGCCGCCCTTGACGATAAGACCCGCAAGCCAGCCGGCGATCGCGCCAACGATCAGCCAAACAATAATGGATTCAATGCCCATCAGCCAAACCCCTTGTTTTAAACGCTGCGACTCCCGCCTCGGGGCGTCGCGCGTCCCCGGTCAACGCCGCGAACTGTCTCCGGCTGGAGCGGTCCGGGGGGCGTCAAACAACAGTTTAAATGAATTTGCACACCAATCCAAACCGCGCCAGTACTGTTTTTGAACGCAGGCCTGCCTTGCAGGGCGGTTTTCAGGCCGCGCGCGGGCAGACGGCTGGCCCGCAAGCCTGTAGTTTCATCACTCTAATCCGTCAGTGAGGGCGGCGCCCGCACTTGACGGAAGCGGCTGCGGAGGCGATCTAAGTCCCATGTTCCTGCAATTCTTCACATCGCTGCGCGACGCGCAGGTGCCGGTCACGCTGCGTGAATATCTGACGCTGATGGAGGCGCTCGACGCCAACCTCGCGGATCAGAGCGTGGAGCATTTCTATTATCTGTCGCGCGCATCGCTGGTGAAGGACGAGCGCAATCTCGACAAGTTCGACCGCGTGTTCGGCACCGTGTTCAAGGGGCTCGAAAGCCTGCTGGACGCCATGGACAAGGCCGAGATCCCGGCAGAGTGGCTGCGCAAGGCCGCCGAGAAATATCTCACCGAGGAAGAGAAAAAGCAGATCGAGGCTATGGGCTGGGACAAGCTCATGGAGACACTGAAGAAGCGTCTTGAGGAACAGAAGAAGCGCCACGAGGGCGGCAGCAAGTGGATCGGCACCGGCGGCACGTCTCCCTTCGGTGCGAACGGCTACAATCCGGAAGGCATCCGCATCGGCCAGGAGAAGAACCGCAACTTCTCCGCGGTGAAGGTCTGGGACAAGCGCGAGTTCAAGGATCTCGACGGCAACGTCGAACTCGGCATCCGCAACATCAAGGTGGCGCTGCGCCGCCTGCGCAAGTTCGCGCGCACCGGTGCGCCAGACGAACTCGATCTCGACACCACCATTCGGGAAACCGCCAACCACGGCTATCTCGACGTCCACATGCGCCCCGAGCGGCGCAATGCGGTAAAGGTCCTGATCTTCTTCGACATCGGCGGATCGATGGACGGTCATATCGCGCAGGTCGAGGAACTGTTCTCGGCGGCGAAGGCCGAGTTCAAGCACATGGAGTATTTCTACTTCCACAACTGTCTCTATGAGGGCGTGTGGAAGAGCAACAAGCGCCGCTTCACCGACCGCACCCCGACCTGGGATATCCTGCACAAGTATCCGCATGACTATAAGGTCGTGTTCGTCGGCGACGCGTCGATGTCGCCGTATGAGATCGTGGTGCCGGGCGGCTCGGTTGAGCACGTCAACGAGGAACCCGGCTCGGTGTGGCTGGAGCGCGTGACGCGCACCTATCCGCATGCGGTCTGGCTCAATCCCGTCGCGCGCAAGCACTGGGATTATTCGGAATCCACCACCGTGATCCGCCGGCTGTTCTCCGAGCGCATGTTCCCGCTGACCCTCGAGGGACTTGAGGGCGCGATGAAGGAATTGACGCGGTAGTTTTCTGCCTTGTCTTGTTGGCGGGAAGAGGCGAGTGTTGCGCCATTCACCCCGCCCCCATGACCGGAAGAAAAAATGCCCTCTACAATTACCCGCGGTTACAAAAAACTTCTCGACGAAGCCAACGCGCAGATCGAGACCATCAATGCGGCGGAAGCCGTCGAGCGTTTTCCGCAAGGTGGCGTCGGGCAGGACGAGGTCGTGATCGTCGATTTGCGCGATCCGCGCGAGATCGAACGCGAAGGTCGCATTCCCGGCGCGTTTCACTGTCCGCGCGGCATGCTGGAATTCTGGATCGATCCGGAAAGCCCCTACGCCAAGCCGGTGTTTCAGGAAAACAAGAAGTTCCTATTCCAGTGCGCCTCGGGCTGGCGCTCGGCGCTGGCCGCCAAGACCGCGCAGGACATGGGGCTTGCTCCCGTGGCACATCTCGGCGGCGGCTTCACCGCATGGAAGGCCGCCGGCGGTCCGGTCGAGAAGGTCGAGCCGAAGAAGAAGGATTGAGCGTTTTCGTCATTGCGAGCGAAGCGAAGCAATCCAGAAGCAACAAGCAAGACTGGATTGCTTCGTCGCTATGCTCCTCGCAATGACGACATTGTTGATAGCGAACTGCAGGGAATAGACATGAGCACCGACCCTCTCGTCTCCACCGAATGGCTTGCCGCGCACCTGAACGATCCGCGCGTGAAAGTTCTCGATGCGACATTCAAGCTGCCCGGCGTCCTGCCGCTGCCGAAGGACGACTATCTGGCGCAGCACATTCCGGGCGCGGTGTTCTTCGATGTCGATGCGGTGTCGGATCACGCGAGCCCGCTGCCGCACATGTTTCCGTCGGCCGAGCAGTTCGGCCGCGACATCGGAGCGCTCGGCATCGGCAACGACGACACCGTGGTGCTGTACGACGCCGGCGGCTGGGTCGCAGCGCCGCGCGGATGGTGGATGTTCCTCTCGTTCGGCCACGCAAATGTGCGCGTGCTCGATGGCGGCCTGAAGAAGTGGCTGGCTGAAGGGCGCGCCGTCGAGAGCGGCGACGCAAAGCCGAAGCCTGCGACCTTCAAGGCGACGTTCGACGCCAGACGTGTCCGCAGCATGCAGCAGCTGATCGGAAATCTTGAGAGCAAGGCCGAGCAGGTGATCGACGCGCGGCCGAGCGCGCGGTTCGAGGGCTCTGTGCCCGAACCGCGTCCGGGCCTGCGGGGCGGACATATTCCCGGTGCGAGAAGCGTGCCTTACGCGGGCCTGTTCGATGCCAACACCGGTGCGATGAAGCCGCTTGAGGACTTGCGCGCGGCGTTTTCCGGCGCGGGTGTCGATCTCGACAAGCCCATCGTCACGAGCTGCGGCTCCGGCGTATCCGCCGGCGTGCTGACATTGGCGCTGTACCGGCTCGGCATCGCCGACACCGCGCTCTATGACGGCTCATGGTCGGAATGGGGCGAGCAGGGGGGGCCGCCGGTGGTAACCGGTCCGGCGTAGTCAAGCAAAGTCCGGCGTTCCTGGGCGCAGAAGCGCGCCACTCCGTCAAAATGAAAAGCCCTCGTACACAAATGCGCTTCGGATCGTTTCAGCATCCTTTTCAGTTACCCCTTGCGCGCGGACAACATCGTACCAGGTCGTGCGTACCTTGTCGGTCATACCTGAAACAATGGCCTTCGCTTCTTCCTCTTCGAGGAGAAATCGCGTGTGTTGCGAAAGAAGGTTCTTGGCATTTGCATAACGGCCCAGATCGCCGATCTCCATCGCGAGGTCGCGGTGATCCTGAGCGACCACAGCTGCTGGGGTCAAATCATAGGCAGGGGAGAGACTCCACTCACGCTCTTTCGCAATGAGAGCATGGTTGCGCGGATGATCGTCGATGTTCGAAATCAGCGCGTTGAAAGTCATACGGCGAAAAAGCTCGAGCGCATCCCTTTTGGGTTCTTCCACCACACGGCGCAGCTCCTCGGCCATCAGGACATAGGACCATCTCGCGTCCGGTGTTTCCTCGGCGCGAAGCAGAGTAAGGCCGCTGATCATTCTTGATTTTGTGTATCCCTTGCCGGTCTTTGCTCGGTCAAAGCGCTTGATCAGCAATACATCCTTTCCGGCAATGGTTTCGATGCGGTTCGCCGCAACGCTAATGCCGCAGATTTTTGCAAGCTCAAGCATGGCGTGTTCGACGCGCGCGTTGTTCCAGCGATCGTCGGGACGATTGAATTTTGCGACCCACAATCCATCAGCGTCTTCCACGACAGCTTTTGGGCGCGCGCCGCCCATCGACGTGCCAATCAGCATCAGATCCTGTATCTGAGCAGCTTCTTCCGTCTTGATATCTTCCTCGCGCATCAGCGCTTCGGCAATTTCCTGAAGCTTCGCGAGTTCAAGTGTTTTATTGAACTTGCGCCGGGGGGCGGGCGGGTTCTGACCCAGGCCAAAGCCAAGTGCTCCCGCGCGGTCGTCGGCTGAGTTGAGCAAGTAATCGAGTTCGCCGAGTTGCGGGATGCCCGCGCGTTTCTCAATCACGCGACGGCCCCAATAGTCAGGACCCAAATCTCGGAGCGCGCCGAACACGCCATTCAGCCGCGCTGTTTCGTAAGTCGCGCCTGAGAGCTTGAGTTCGATCGGATCTATGGCGACGGCGTTGCCGCGTGCGAGATAGGATTTGCCGTAGACGAATTTGCCGAGCGCATTGCCGCGCCGGTCCTTCGTCAATTCGAAACGTCCTGCTGTCACGGACTCGGTTTCACCCGGCAGTGTCATGTAGACAAAGCATTCCGTGCCGGTCTTAGAAGTCATTATCGAGGCCGCCGCTCTTGCGCACGCGGGTGCGTTCTCTCGCTGATTGCAGCGAAAGCCCCTCCGGATCCTTCAAGGGATCGGCGATATCTTCAAAAGGCTGAAGGAGATCATAGAGCCAGAGAAGCCCTGCGTAGACGACGATGCCGGTAGAGGCCTTGCCTTTCTCGGCATCCATGACTGCACGCGGTCCCGTGCCGATCCTTGCTGCGGCATCTGCGATCGTAATGCTCCGGCGGATTCTTGCCGTGCGCAGGTTTTCGCCCAAGCGCTTGAGGGCCTGTTCCACTGGATATGGTGGGGCTTTTTGAAGTTTATTTAAGGCGACCATGTGCTCTCAAGAGCCTTTAAGGCGGTTAATCTGCTCTTGAAAGCATAGCATGGAATTGAGTGAGGTGCAATGCATTAGCTCTTAAGAGCGTTTTAAGCTGGATAAGATGCTCTTAAGAGAATATTTCTTATCCGTCATGGAATGGCATTGCAGACCATAGGCCTGCGTAGGCGACCTGACCCGCGTAGCTCTGCCGTCTTGGCGTGGCGGCTCGCGGTGCAAAATGACGCGGGCTTCGGATTCAGGCACTAGCCGCCGAACAGGGAAAATGCGTTTTGCTGCTGCCGCAGTTGTTCGGCCCTCGCGCGCGCTTCGGCGCGGGCGCGTGCCGCCTCACGCCGCTGTGCGATGGCACGGGCGCTCGCGCGCCGGTTTTTTTTCGCAGCCGGATACGGCTCGGTGGCGGAAGCGGTCGCCTCTGATGAGCGTTCGATCGATGCCACCGTCGACAGAGGTTCGGAGGCTTCGGTCACCGGCGCTTTCGACGGCGACGGTTTGACGTCCGATGACTTCAGCTCGGCGGACTTCAATTCCCAAGACTTCAACTCCCAGGACTTCAACTCCCAGGACTTCAACTCGGATGACTTCAACTCGGATGACTTCAACTCGGATGACTTCAGCTCCGTGGGTGCGGGCTGCGCCGGTTCGAGGATCCTGCTGTCGGGCGCCTTGACGTCCGGCGTCTTCACGTCAGGAGCATTGGCTTCCTGGAGCGCGGCGTCGGGCTTTGCAGGAGTCTCGATGCTGGCCGGCGCGCTCCAGGCCGCGGCCTGCTCGCTAACAGGCGCGCTTGCCGTTGCCTCATCGGCGTCCTTGACCGCGCTGCCGCTGTCCTGCGTCGCCGTCTCGGCTGGTCTTACATCCAGTACCTCGGCGGGCGTGACCTGAGTGGTGGCCGGTTGCTGCGGAGCCGGTTCAGGCAGAACGACCTGCGGGCGAAACGTTTCCGGAAGCGGCTTCGTCCCCGGCGCTTCGATTCTTAGCATCGCCAGCACCGGCGTGGTTTCGAGCCGAGGCACCTGCGGCGTGAATGGTGTGAGAACCGGCTGCTGGGCCAGCCGCCATGACGGCAGGCTGGCGAATTCCTCGTGCGCGGCGCGCAGCAGCGCCGCAGCGCCGAGGCCGAAGACCAGAATGGAAATCGCCAGCACGGTCGTCGCAAACAGGATTCGGAAGCCGGGGAGCATATTGTCGTGTCCTGCCTTCGACGATGGCGGCGCGAAGATGATCGAGCCAAAACGGAACGCTTGCGAACGCTGGAAAACACAAAACCCTGACCGGAAAGCTGAACAGAGGCCGGGGAACAGGGCGCGATGAACGGGCGAAAGGCTCGAATCAGACCCGAGATCAAGGATATCGCACGCCGCGAAATTGCCCGAAAAAAGTTAGGCTGGACCCGGGTGTGCCGCGACATTGCCCAGAACCTGTTGCCCGGTTGCAATCTCGCGAAAATGTCAGCCATTCCAAGGCGCTTTTTTCAATCAATGTCTTGAATGCGCCGCT
Organism: Afipia birgiae 34632; assembly: GCF_000308295.2. Classification (GTDB taxonomy): domain Bacteria; phylum Pseudomonadota; class Alphaproteobacteria; order Rhizobiales; family Xanthobacteraceae; genus Afipia; species Afipia birgiae. The sequence goes on along the minus strand of NZ_HG326652.1, from coordinate 2,604,877 downwards.
ATCCTGCGCGAACTGCCGTTAACGATACGGTGGCGGGTTCGCGCTATAAAAGGGGCATGATGTTCAATCGGCTTTCCAAGTCTTTCACGACGGCTTTTGCGGTTTCCGCGGTAGCCGGTCTGGCAGGTGCGCCTGTCGCTCTGGCGCAATCCTATCCGCCGCCTCCGGGCTATTCACAGCCGCTCCAGCCCGCGCCGTATGGCGCGCCGGGCGGCTATCAGGACGACCGCCGCGGGGTTCCGGATTTCGACCGGCTTGACGGCGATGACCGCGGCACCGCGCTGTCGCCTCCCGGTTATCAGCAGCAGCCGAATTACCAGCAGTCCGCTCCGCAGCAGCACAGCTATCAGCAGCCGGGACTGGACCCGCGCGGCCCGGTGATGTCGCCGGATGATCCGCGCTATGGCCGTCCCACGGCCTATTCGGGCGCGCCGCCTGCGCCGGCCTATTCGGATCGCGGCCCGGCCCCGATTTACAGCGAGCGCGGCCCGCCGCAGGGCGCCGATTTTACAGATCGTCCGCGTCCGCCGGGCGGAATCGATGCCGGCGCAGTCCAGCAGGGCAACGTCGCGCCCAATGGACAGCCGATGGCTCTGTCGGCGCTGCCGCCGGAAGAACAGCCCGAAACCGGCCCGCGCAAGGAATTGCCGCCGAACCTGCGCAAGCAGGAAGTGAACTATCCGACGAAGGAGCCTGCCGGCACCATCATCGTCGATACGCCGAACACGCATCTCTATTACGTTCTCGGCAATGGCCGGGCGATCCGCTACGGCGTCCGCGTCGGGCGGGATGGCTTTACCTGGACCGGCGTGCAGAAGATCACCCGCAAGGCGGAATGGCCGGATTGGCACCCACCGACGGAAATGATCGAGCGCCAGCCTTACCTGCCGCGCTTCATGGCCGGCGGCGACGGTAACCCGATGGGCGCGCGCGCCATGTATCTCGGTTCGACCTTGTACCGCATCCACGGCACCAACCAGCCGTCAACCATTGGTCAGTTCGTCTCGTCGGGCTGCATCGGCCTGCTGAACGAGGACATCACCGATCTGTTCGAGCGCGCCAAGGTCGGTACCCGTGTGGTGGTGTTGCCGGGCGGCAAGCCGCCGCCTGTCGCCGCGTCCGCGCAGCCGTATCAGGGCGGACCCGCACCTGTGTCGATGGCCAACGACGCCGCTCCGCAGCAGCGTCCGACCGCCTCGATGGGCGTCGCCAATCAGGGGCCGACGGCAGTGCCGCCGCTACCCGCGCCGGTCACGATCCGCTAAGCGAAGATTTCAAATGGAATGATAATGCCCGCGCCTGTCGCGGGCATTTTTCGTTTGGGGTATCCCAGCATCGTTTGGAAAGGAGGGCTCTTCTGGCTAATGACCGGGGGTGTTGCCCGTGCGCTACATCATTGCTTTCAGACCCTCCGTAACCTGTTGCCAGTTTTTTGAGCGTTTATTTTTCTTGAGGAGGGATTTGATGAAGAGGCTTTTGATCGCTGCTGCCGTTGCAGTGCTCGGCGCAGCCAGCGCACGGGCTGCCGATATCTCCGCCCGGACGTATACGAAAGCGCCTGTCGCTCCGATCGTGAGCTACAACTGGACCGGCTGCTATGTCGGCGGCAACGTCGGCGGCGGCTGGCACCATTGAACAAAACGCCAATAGCAATACTGCGGGCGTTCCGTTCGTACCGCCGCTCGCGTTTGGCAGTTCCGAAGGAAGCGCTGTCATCGGCGGCGTGCAGGTCGGCTGCGATTATCAGTTCGCTGGAAACTGGGTCGTTGGCGTGCAAGGCATGTTCGACTTCGGCGACATCAACAGCAGTAATGTTTCCTCTGATCCGCGACTGACTCCGTTGAGGGTGTTTCAGCAGACGACCACGAGAGACGTCTATACCGGGACCGCTCGCCTGGGCTACCTGTTCGCTCCGCAGGTGCTCGGTTACGTAAAAGGCGGTGGCGCATGGACGCGCGTCGACACCGAGGTTTTCAGCACGATCCCATTTCTCTTTCTTTCGGAGACCGCGCGTAGCAATCGCGCGGGGTGGACGGTTGGCGGCGGCCTGGAATGGATGTTCGCTCCGAACTGGTCGGTGTTCGCTGAATACAGCTATATGGACTTCGGCCGAACGAACATTGCGTTCGCGAACGCGCCGGGCACTTTTGGCGCGCCAACACTGAACGAGACGCGCCTGACGCTGCAGACAGCCCTTGTCGGTGTGAACTACAAGTTCAACTGGGGCGGCCCGGTGCTCGCCAAGTATTGATCGCTTCTCGCTCCGGTTTTCAGACCTAAGCCCGGCCTTGCGCCGGGCTTTTTGCTGGCCGGGGTCAGTTGACTTTTCCGTTACTTGAATACCGTAACTTGTCCGGTGTTGTAATCGGGGTACAGCCATACCGCGGCCGATGTGGTGATATCCGGGGCAGCAGGAGGGCAATCTTGCCCTTCTCAATATGAACTCAGTTTATTTCGTCGGACTTCTACTGAAATTCGTTTTCCTCCCGGTAACTCAAGCCCGACCTCGCGCCGGGCTTTTTGTTTGTGCGGTGTTAGCTCATCACCCGCACCGGCGCGCCCTTGAGCCACGCGGCGATGTCTTCGACCATGTCGCCGTAGTAGCGGCGGTAGTTATTTTCCGTGACGTAACCGATGTGCGGCGTCAGAACGACATTGCCGAGCTTGCGCAGCGGATGATCGACCGGCAGCGGTTCCCGCGAAAATGTGTCGAGACCCGCGCCCGCGATCCTCTTGCGCTGAAGCGCATCCAGCAGCGCGGCTTCGTCCACGATCGGGCCGCGCGCAGCATTGACGAGATAGCTTGTCGGCTTCATGCGCGCGAGATCCTCGGCCGTGATCAGCCCGCGCGTGCGCTTGCTCAGAATGAGATGAATGCTGACGATGTCGGCGGTGGCGAACAGCTCGTCCTTGGTGGCGTAGGTTACGCCCGCGGCGGAGCAGGCGTCCGGCGTCAGGTTCTGGCTCCAGGCGATCACCTTCATGCCGAGCGCTTTCGCAATCGTCGCCACCTTCGTTCCCAGCTTGCCGAGGCCGACCACGCCGAGGGTCATGCCTTCGACATCCTGTCCCATGGTGGTCTGCCACGGCTCGCCCGCATGCATGCGGGCGTTCTCGAAACCGATTTTGCGGGTCAGTTCCAGCATCAGGCCGATGGTCAGTCCCGCGGTGGCGTTGCCGACGCCGCCGGTGCCGCACACCGTGATGCCGCACTCTTTCGCGGTCTCCAGATCGAACGCAGCATTGCGCATGCCGGATGTCAGAAGCAGTTTCAGCTTTGGCAGCGCGGTCAGCACCTCGCGGCTGAAAGCCGTGCGCTCGCGCATGGCGCAGACGATTTCGAAATCCTGCAAGGCGCGCACCGCCGCGTCGCTTGACGCGAACGGCTTGTCGAACACGGTGATGTCGATCTTATCCTTGAGCGGCGACCAGTCCGCGAATGTCAGTGCGACGTTCTGATAGTCGTCGAGTATCGCGCAGCGATGCATTCTGCCCTCGTGTTCCGTTCTTGTTGGGTGTCGATCGGGACCGATCATCCGCGAGGCGGATATGGTCGCGCGCAATCGGACTTGGTGCAAGCGACGACTGCACAATGCGGCGTCGTCCCGGCGAAGGCCGGGACCCATACTCCCTGTCGCCAGATTTTATGCGGGGTGCTGGTATCGCTGTTCACCGGAGAGGCCGGTGGTTATGGGTCCCGGCCTTCGCCGGGACGACTTGGCTAAATCCGACCTCTCCCCGCAAGCGGGGAGAGGTGAGTATCGTGCAAGCGTGCCGGTGTCAGACGATGCCGAGCGCGCGCATGGATTCGGCGACGCGGATGAAGCCCGCCACGTTGGCGCCCAGCACGTAGTTGCCCGGCGAGCCGTAGGTGTCGGCCATTTCCGCGCAGCGGTCGTGGATGCTGTGCATGATGGTGGCCAGACGTGCTTCGGTCGCCTCGAACGTCCAGGAGTCCCGCGACGCGTTCTGCTGCATCTCCAGCGCGCTGGTGGCGACGCCGCCGGCATTGGCGGCCTTGCCGGGCGCAAACAGAATGCCTGCGTCGAGGAACGTCCGGACTGCTTCCGGCGTGGAGGGCATGTTGGCGCCTTCGCCGACCGCGATCACGCCGTTCTTCACCAGCGTGCGCGCGTCCTGGCCGTTAAGCTCGTTCTGGGTCGCCGACGGCATCGCCACGTCAGCGGGCACATCCCAGATCCGTCCCGCCGGAACGAATGTCGCGCCGTTGCCGCGCGCCTTCGCGTAATCGGCCACGCGGCCGCGCTTGATTTCCTTGATCTCCTTGAGCAGGTCGAGATCGATGCCGGCCTGGTCGACGACGTAGCCGTCGGAATCCGAGCACGCGATGACACGGCCACCGAGTTCCGACACTTTCTCCATCGTGTAGATGGAGACGTTACCCGCACCCGATGCGATCACCTTCTTGCCGTCGAAGCTCTGGCCGCGCGTGCGCAGCATGCGCTCGACGAAATAGACCGCGCCATAACCGGTGGCCTCGGTGCGCACCTGCGAGCCGCCCCAAGTGAGGCCCTTGCCGGTGAGCACGCCGGATTCGTAACGGTTGGTGATGCGTTTGTACTGGCCGAACATGTAGCCGATTTCGCGCTGACCGACGCCGATGTCGCCGGCCGGCACGTCGGTGTATTCACCGAGATGACGATAGAGTTCGGTCACGAACGACTGGCAGAAGCGCATGATCTCGCCGGCGGAGCGGCCCTTCGGATCGAAGTCCGAGCCGCCCTTGCCGCCGCCGATCGGCATGCCGGTCAGTGCATTCTTGAACGTCTGCTCGAAGCCCAGAAACTTGATGGTGCCGAGATAGACGGTCGGATGAAAACGGATGCCGCCCTTGAACGGGCCGAGCGCCGAATTGAACTGGACGCGGAAGCCGCGATTGATCTGGACCTGACCCTTGTCGTCGACCCACGGCACGCGGAAAATGATCTGCCGCTCAGGTTCGCAGATGCGCTCGATCAGCGCGTCCTCTGCGTAGTGCGGATGCTTGGCGACGACGGCTCCGAGGCTGTCGAGCACTTCGCGTACGGCCTGGTGGAATTCTTCTTCGCCTGGATTGCGGCGTAGAACATCAGCGAAAATCGGCTGAAGCTTTTCATCGAGCATTTAATCTTACACCTATGGTTTTTAGGTACGACAACGCGTAACCGCAGGCGAAGAGGGGGCTCCTCTTCGCCTGCGGTTGAAAAACTGTCGTTTGCGCCCGGCGCGCGCTGATGTCCTACGAACCACGCGGGGCAGCGTCAATCCATGCGCTGCGCGAGGATTTAGCCGCTGTCGCGGCATAGCTCGCGAGGCGGGGAACTTCGCTGCCGGTGGTCAAGATGAGCAAATTTGTCGCAGTCTGCGACCGAACAGCGTCCGTCAGACGCGTTGCTGCTTCTGCTTGCTGGCGCAGGCCGGACCGGGGCCGCGCATGTAATGCTGTTCCGGGTGATAGGGGTGGAAGGCCGCCTTGATGAAGGTGCGCCAGAAATCGCTGATCTCCGCGAGCATACGCCGGGGGGAATGGGCCGGGAGCGGGGCGGGGATATCCGCGATGCGGGTTGTGATCGGTGTGCTGTGCGTCGTCATGGCTTCTGCTCGACGATCTGTAGTGCTGATTCTTGACGCCTGAATATCGGTCGCGGCGCGCCGGTCCGCGGTTCGAAATCACAACTTGCGAGGATTCGATTAAAAAGCCGTTTTCGTCGTGGCAACGGCCTGACGGCGCTGGAAATTCCGCTCCATAGCCTTTCCAAAACCCTACCTTTGGGAGGCTCGCCGGTTGCCCTTTGCGGTTCCCGCAGTTACATCAACGGCAGCAAATTTCCCGCGTATTCCCGCTCAAATCCGACGGTTCCAAGGATCACGATGGCTCGCCAGTTCGTCTATTTCATGCAGGGTCTGACCAAGGCCTATCCGACCCGCAAGGTGCTCGATAACGTCCATCTCTCGTTCTATCCGGACGCCAAGATCGGCGTGCTCGGCGTCAACGGCTCGGGCAAGTCGACGCTGCTCAAGATCATGGCCGGCCTCGACAAGGATTATAACGGCGAGGCCTGGGTCGCCGAGGGCGCGCGCGTCGGCTACCTCGAGCAGGAGCCGCAACTCGACCCCGCCCTGACGGTGCGCGAGAACGTGATGCTCGGCGTCGCCAAGCAGAAGGCGATCCTCGACCGCTACAACGAACTCGCGGTGAACTATTCCGAAGAGACCGCCGACGAGATGACCAAGCTGCAGGACGAGATCGAGGCCCAGGGCCTGTGGGATCTCGACAGCAAGGTCGATCAGGCGATGGACGCGCTGCGCTGTCCGCCGGACGATGCCGACATCTCCAAACTGTCAGGCGGTGAGAAACGCCGCGTGGCACTGTGCCGTCTGCTGCTGGACCAGCCGGACCTGCTGCTGCTGGACGAACCGACCAACCATCTCGACGCGGAATCCGTGTCGTGGCTGGAAGGCCATTTGCGCAACTATCCCGGCGCGATCCTGATCGTGACCCATGACCGCTACTTCCTCGACAACGTGACGAGCTGGATTCTCGAACTCGACCGCGGCAAGGGCATTCCTTACGAGGGCAACTATTCGCAGTGGCTTGTGCAGAAGCAAAAGCGTCTCGCGCAGGAAGGCCGCGAAGACGTCGCGCACCAGAAAACGCTGGAACGCGAGCAGGAATGGATCGCCTCGTCGCCGAAAGCACGTCAGGCCAAATCCAAGGCGCGTTACCAGCGCTATGAGGAGTTGCTCAAACAGGCCAGCGAGAAGCAGACCCAGACCGCGCAGATCACCATTCCTGTCGCCGAGCGTCTCGGCCAGAACGTGGTGGACTTCGAGGGCCTCAGCAAGGGATTCAACGACCGCCTGCTGATCGATAACCTGACCTTCAAGCTGCCGCCGGGCGGCATCGTCGGCGTGATCGGCGCCAACGGCGCGGGCAAGACCACGCTGTTCAAGATGATCACCAAGCAGGAGACGCCCGACGCCGGCACCATCACGGTGGGCGAGTCCGTGCATCTCGGCTACGTCGACCAGTCGCGCGATGCGCTCGACGGCAAGAAGACCGTGTGGGAGGAAATCTCCGGCGGCAACGACCAGATCCTGCTCGGCAAGCGCGAAGTGAATTCGCGCGGCTATTGTTCGTCGTTCAACTTCAAGGGCGCGGACCAGCAGAAGAAGGTCGGCGCGCTGTCGGGCGGCGAACGCAACCGCGTCCATCTCGCCAAGATGCTGAAGTCCGGGGCCAACGTTCTGCTGCTCGACGAACCGACCAACGATCTCGACGTCGATACGCTGCGCGCGCTGGAAGAGGCGCTCGAGGATTTTGCCGGCTGCGCCGTTATCATCAGCCATGACCGCTGGTTCCTTGACCGCATCGCGACCCACATGCTCGCGTTCGAAGGCGACAGCCATGTCGAATGGTTCGAAGGCAACTTCCAGGACTACGAGAAGGACAAGATGCGCCGTCTCGGCCAGGACTCGGTGATCCCGCATCGCGTGAAGTACAAGAAACTGACGCGGTGAATGCTCCACTGAACAGCGACCTCGATGAACAGGAGCGGGCGCTCCTGGCCATGGACGTTGCCTGGGTCCAGTGGCGCTCGGCGTTTCGACAGAAGCTTGTCGCCGGCGGCGACAGGCCGGTGCGAAGTATTTTCGAAGCGGACATGATCTTCGCCATCGTCGCGCACCACGCGCTGAAGGGGCGGCCGGTCACGCTCAAGGAGCTTGCGACCTATTTCGGATCGATCGCCACCGAGGCGACGGTGTCCCGGCATATCGATGACATGGTGACGAACGGTCTGGTCGAGCGCCGCCTCGACGCGAACGACCGCCGCCGCATGTTTCTGATTCCGACGCGGCGGCTCGAAGGCATCGGTCACGAATTCGAGCAGGCGCGGCTGCGCATCATGCGCGAGCACGGCTTTGTCTGGAATGGCGGCAACAAAGCGGGGTAAGGATTCGTGGGGGACGACGACAACAAGGTGACGTCCGAGGAAATCGGCGCGAGTCCAGCGGTCACATTCAATCTCGACGACTGCACGATCGATGCACAGGAGCGCGCCGCTCTCGGAATCGATGTCGCATACGTTCAGTGGCGCGCGGACTTTCGCCGCACGGTGATCGCCGCCAATGTGCTGAACCGGCCGTGGCGCAGTGTGTTCGAGGCCGACATGATGTTCAGCATCGTCGCGCATCGCTGGCTCGCAGGGCGCGCGATCACGCACAAGGAACTTGCGACTTATTTCGAGATCTTCGTGACCGAAGCAACAGTTTCGCGCCATCTCGATGACATGGAAGAAAGCGGCATGATCGTGCGTCAGACCGATCCCGATGACCGTCGCCGCATCTTCCTCTTGCCGACGCGGCGGCTGGAAACCATTGGTCACGGATATCTGCAGGCGCGTATTCGCATGATGCGTGAACACGGCTTTGTGTGGAATGGCGGTGAAGCAGCCGGTGGGGCGAAGGCGATTGATCCCGCCAGGGCGCCGGAATGATCGTCGCGTGAGGGCAGGGTAGCGCGTCAGAAGGTAGCAACGGCCATGCGTTGCAACCATGGTGCAATCGATGGGAATCCGGCTACGGCTATTGTCATGACGAATCGGCAGGCCAGGTAACGCATGACGTGGGTGCCCAAGAAACTATCACCCGAGACAATCGGGGCGGCATCGCCGGCGTCCTTGATCGAATGTCCCGACACCATTCTCGATGCACCGGAACGGGCTGTTCTCGCCTTGGACATGGCATGGGTGCAGTGGCGATCGGATTTCCGGCGCACCGTTGTCGCCTCCGGCATCCTGCGTCGCCCGTGGCGCAGCGCGTTCGAGGCGGACCTGATCTTCAGTATCGTCTCGCATCGGTGGCTGACGGGACGCCCGATCACGCTCAAGGAGCTTGCGAGCTACTTCGAGCAGTTCGCTACTGAGGCAACGGTCTCCCGCCATATCGACGACATGGAAGAGGCCGGCATGATGGTGCGGGCTGTGGATACAAATGATCGCCGCCGTTTTTTCCTGATGCCGACGGAGCGGCTTGAGGTCATCGGCCGCGAATTTTTGCAGGCCCGGGTTCGCACGATGCGGGATCACGGCTTTGTGTGGGTCGGCGCCGACACGATCGACCAAAAAACTGCAATCGATCCTGCGTGATCCCTGCGTGCGGTGTCGCTATAGGCCTCGGCCGAGAGAATGGATCACCATTCTCCGCCATCGGGATTGAAGCGCCTGCCTGTCGAACACGTAGCGCGCAAGCGCACCTTTTCGGTGCGTGATCCCGGTGGCCTTTCAGCCACCGGAGAAGATCATGATTATTCGTTTCGTTGCGTTTGCACTCACGCTCCTGTTGCTGACGCCGGGTTCGGTGCTGTCAGTGGTCGCCGACGATGTTGGTTTGTCGGCGGCGGAGAGGGCGACGAACATCAAGGCCTATGAGGCACGCAAGGCGCAGGGACGTGTCCCGGACAACGCGAACCAGCGCGGCGCGCGTGGTGCAGGTCAGCGGCAACAACAGCAAGAGCAGCAGGCGATGCAGCGTGCCAAGCGATGTCAGGATGCGATCAACGACGCGCAGAACACCGCGGTGGGAACGTCGGTCCTGTCGGGCGCCATCGGGTTCCTGCCGTTCGGCGGCGCTGCGTCCGGCGTGGCGAGTGCGGCGGCAGGCATGGGCGCGACGGCGGCTGGCGAAATCGCACGCCAGAAGGCTGCGGCTGCGGTTCAGGGAAATTGCTGAGACATCGCTGATACGGCTCGTGAAATCTGGCCATCGCTGATCGGCTGACGTAGAAGGGTCATCCGATACAGATCTGGCGCGTATTCTTTCCGCAAAACCGGTATCCACTTTTGCGGAATACGCGCGGGCGTTGGAGTTTCACGATGTCTGACTGGGATGCCCAGCAATACCTGAAGTTCGAGGACGAACGGACGCGCGGGGCGCGCGACCTGCTGGCGCAGATTCCGATCCAGGATGCGCGGGGCGTGGTGGACATCGGCTGCGGCCCCGGCAATTCCACCGAACTGCTGGCCAGACGATGGCCGCAAGCGCGTATCACCGGCATCGACACATCGGCGGATATGCTGCGTCAGGCGCGCGAGCGGTTGCCGCAGCATACGTTCATTGAAGCGAACATCTCGCACTGGGCACCGCCGGAAGGGACCGACGTGCTGTTCGCGAATGCGATTTTTCAGTGGGTTCCAAACCATCTCAAACAGCTCATGCGGCTGACCATGGCGCTGCCGCAGGGTGGTGCGCTGGCGGTGCAGATGCCCGACAACATGGACGAGCCGTCGCATGTCCTGATGCGCGAGGTCGCGCGCCTGCCGCAGTTTCACACCCAGCTCGCGCACGCACTGGAAGCGCGGGGCAGTCTGCCGAAGCCGGGCGTCTATTACGACGCGCTGCAGCCGCTGTGCAGTCGCATCGACATCTGGCATACGGTCTACAATCATGTGCTGGACGATGCATCCGCCATCGTCGAATGGGTCAAGGGCACGGGGCTGCGCCCGTTCCTCGATCCGCTCGAAATGCCCGAGCGCAAGGAATTCCTCGAGGCCTATCGGGCGCGCATCGCCGCGAGTTACCTGCCGCAGGCCGACGGCAAGGTGCTGCTGCGCTTCCCGCGAATTTTCATCGTCGCGGCGAAATAGCCCGGCGATCCGGCTTGCCGGGCAAATTGTCGCCATTGTGACGGGACAAGGGCTGTAGCTGCGACCGATGGATGCCGCGCGCGCCCGCGCCGAATCTGCCATGGTCCGCCATCAGTTTCTGTTCCGCCGGAGCCATTTGACATGAGTTTGACCCCCGAAACGCCCCTGCCGCCGCGCGGCGATGCTTCGCTGCGCCCGATCCCGATGCTGATCTTCGGATCGCGCTGGCTGCAGCTGCCGCTCTATGTCGGCCTGATCGTCGCCCAGGGCGTTTATGTCATTCTCTTTTTGAAGGAGCTCTGGCATCTCATCGCCCACTCGTTCGATTTTTCCGAGCAGCAAATCATGCTGGTGGTGCTCGGGCTGATCGATGTGGTGATGATCTCGAACCTTCTGGTGATGGTGATCGTCGGCGGCTACGAGACCTTCGTATCGCGGCTCCATCTGAAGGGGCATCCCGACGAGCCGGAATGGCTCAGTCATGTCAACGCCAGCGTGCTGAAGATCAAGCTGGCGATGGCCATCATCGGCATTTCCTCGATCCATCTGCTGCGCACCTTCATCGAGGCAGGCAACCTCGGCGGCGCCGGCCGCACCACGAATTACACCGAGGCGGGTGTGATGTGGCAGACCATCATCCACGGCATGTTCATCCTGTCGGCGATCGGCATCGCCTATGTCGATCGCATTTCGAACGGGCCGGTGCTCGTGCCGGAGGGGCACAACGGCCAAAATGGTCATAACGGGCACGGCAAGCATTGAAGCCGTAACGGGAAAGGCAACGTCATTGCGAGCGGAGCGAAGCCATCCAGAAGGAATGATCGTCAGGCGACGGCTGGATCGCATCGTCGCGATGCTCCTCGCAATGATTGTCTCGCTGGCGCCCGTGCAAATCCTCGCCGCCGACGCGGCGTTCACGCAGTTCGTCGCGTCGCTGTGGCCGGAAGCGCAACAGGCCGGCGTTTCGCGGGCGGTCTTCGATCGCGAAACCCGCGCGCTGGAGCCGGACTACAAGCTGCCGGATCTGCTGTTGCCCGGCCGTCCGTCCACCGGTGCGCCGTCGCAGGCGGAATTCGTGCAGGTGCCCGCGGACTACGTGAAGGAAGCGAGCATTGCGCGGCTTGCCGCCGAGGGACAGCGGCTGATGATCCAGCATCGCGCGACGCTCGCCGCCATCGAGCAGCGCTTCGGCGTCCCCGGTGCGATCATTCTGGCGATCTGGGGCCGCGAGACCGATTACGGACGCCATGCATTGCCCTATGACGGTCTCCGCGTGCTGGCGACGCAGGCCTATGTCGGCCGCCGCAAGGATCAGTACCGCGGCGAATTCATCGAGGCGCTGAAGCTGATCCAGAACGGCGATGTGACGCGCAAGAACCTGCGCACCTCATGGGGCGGCGCAACGGGGCTGACGCAGTTCCTGCCGTCGGAGCTTCACAAGCACGGCGTCGATTTCGACGGCGATGGCCATATCAACATCTGGACCTCCGTGCCGGATGCGCTGGCGTCCGCGGCTCAGCAGCTCAAGAACAAGGGCTGGCAGCCGGGTCTGCGCTGGGCCTATGAAGTGCTGGCGCCGCGCAACGCCGATTGCACGCAGGGCGTGCCCGAAGTGACCAAGCCGATCTCGCAATGGGCGCGCGAGGGATACATCCCGGTGCGGGGCTTGCGTCTCAGCGCAGCCGAGCAGGCGCAGAGCGCGTCGCTGCTGCAGCCGGAAGGAATCTACGGGCCGGCGTTCCTCACCACGAAGAATTACTTCGTTATCAAGGAATACAATTTCTCCGATCTCTACGTGCTGTTCGTCGGTCATCTCGCCGACCGCATGGCGAATGGCCCGCCGTTCGCGACGCCGTGGTCAGCCTCGACGCAAATGCGCAGCACGGATGTCGAGACGATGCAGAAACATCTGACGCAGATCGGCCTCTACAGTTCGAAACTCGATGGCAAGGCGGGCATGCAGACCCGTGCGGCGCTTGGCGCCTATCAGAAGAAAGCGGGGCTGAAGGTCGATTGCTGGCCGAGCGCCGACGTCCTGCGCGCGATGAGCGCGGGCCGATAAACAAAAACCCGGCCACGAGGCCGGGTTTTGAAATTCATGTCTCACGAAACAACCGTGAGAGATTCAGATCAATCGCAGACTTGAACGCGGCGGACGCGCCAGCCGTAGCCGTCCCAGAAGCGCTCGCGCACGAGGCGGCAGGCGGGTTCTTCGACGTACACCGGGCCGGGAGCATAGCCGTAGCCATATGCCGGACGGCTGTTGGCGATCGCGCCGCCAATAATGGCGCCGCCCAGAAGGCCGAGGCCCACGCCGGCAGCCACACGACCGCCGTCGTGGGCCTTGGCGGCGGGCACCGCAGTAGCAAGCGAGCCGGCGATCGTTGCGACCGCGAGGAACGCCGAAAGAACCTTCTTCATGTTTATCTCTCCTCAGATCACGCCAGAGCCTGGCGCAAGGCGATTGGTCTGCAAGGATCCAATGACGGAACTTAAGATATCCCGATTTGGCCCCTGTTTGAAAGGTCCGGCGCCATCCCGCACCGGCGATTCAGCGGATGTCCCGGCGCGAATATAGCGGATTCTGGCACCCGGCCTTCACAAAAAAATGCCCCGTAAGGGCGTTTTCGCCCTTCGGAGCGCTTCCTTGTTTCAAGCCGGGGCGGCTAAAAAATGGCCGCCCCGGCGGGGAGTTGTGTCAGTTGCAGACCTGAACACGGCGGACGCGCCAGCCGTAGCCGTCCCAGAAACGTTCGCGCTGCATGTAGCAGCCGCCACCGTAATAGGCCGGGCCTGCGCCGTAATAGCCGTAGCCGGGACCGTAGTAACCGCCGCTGTTGGCAATCGCCGCACCGGCGATGGCGCCACCGAGAAGGCCGAGGCCGATGGCGGCACCGGCGCCACCATGACCGTGGTGATGATGACCGTGGTAATATTGCGCCTGCGCGGCGGGCATCGCGGTTACCAGTGAACCAGCGATCGTTGCGACCGCAAGGAACGCCGAAAGCACCTTCTTCATAGCTTTCCCCTTTCATCGTCATCGACAACGAATGTCGACGACGATGGTTGCAGATGGGCCTTGAACGGGAACTGAATGGCGGGGCCGGATTTCCGCCATGATTAGGCGCGGCGCAACGAAGAACGGCGCCCGCAAGGTGCGAAGCGCCGGTGGAATTTTTCGAGAGCCGCGCGGAAAGTCCGCGTGGCGTGTGATCAGAACAGCGAAGCGTACTGCTGCAATCCGGCCTGCTGCACAAGGCTCATCGCGGTGCGCTTCTGGTCTTCGTCGAGGCGGGCGAACAGGGCGGACGCGGCCGGCGCGAAGCGGCGCACGGCGGCTTCGTTGACCTGCGGTTCGCGCGCGAGCACGCGGAGCGCGCTGGCAACGGCGGGCCAGTACTTCACCTGCTCTGCCTTCAGCTTCAGCGCTGTGCGATAGCGCAGGATGGCGACTTCGCTCATCGCCGACTGGTACATCGAAACCTTTTTCTGCGGGGCGGCGACTTCGGTGCCCACCGACGCGGTAAAGTCCTGGGCGGAGACCGGTGCACCGATGGAAATTGCCAACGTGGCAACAACAGATGCAATCGCGATTGGCAATTTTCGCATTTCTCTCACTTCGGTGTGTGGAATGATAGGCGCGGGGTACGTGCCATATGTGACCAAAATGCGATCCATTGGGTTAACAATTCCAGAAAATGCGGGGCAACGCCTTGTTAAGGTTTAGGGGCCGAATTTGTTCCGCAAAATCAGTGGTTTTTTTCCGCGTGTAATACTTGCTCACCAAAGGTGAAGCGGTTCCGTGGTTAATTCCGGAACCTCAATCGGTGAATCCGCCGATAAATGCTGGATAATTCACATCGGCGGGCGCGATGCAGTTTCGTTCAGTCGGCGGATTCGAGTGTTTGCGCCAGCAATTCGAGTGCGCGAAGCGAGAACGCGCGCATGTTGGCGACGCGATCGCTGCTGCCGGTTTCCAGCGTGATCACGCTCATTCGCGGTCCCGCGACCGCCATGCATGAATGTCCCGCGGCATCGCCGTAGCGATTGCCGGAGGGGCCGGTGGCGCCGGTCTCGCTCAGGCCCCATGTCGTGTTGAGAAGTTCGCGCGCGCGGTTCGCGAGCAGGGCGGCATAGGGCTCGGTCGCGCCGCGCAGGCCGATGTCTTCCATCTCTTCCTTCGTGATGTTCACCAATGCCGCCCGCGCACGCGGCGTGTAGATCACGCCGCCGCCGCGATAGTAGGCCGATGCGCCGGGCACCGCGAGCAGCGCCGCGGAAATCAATCCGCCAGTGGACGACTCCGCGACGGCGATAGTTTCCTTTCGCGCGATCAAGGACGCAGCGATTTTTTCCGCCAGCGGCAGCAGCTTTTTCATGAGATCATCCAATCTGTAGGCCGACGCACCACCTAGCACACTTCGATGCGCGCGCAGTTATTGACGGCTTTCCAGTCCGGCTCGGCGCTCCGCGAAAAGCGCGGACAGCGTCTGCGAAGCGGCAATCGCACGAGGAAAGCCGGCGAGAACGGTCACGGTGTAGACGATCTCCTTCAGTTCGTCCTCGGACACACCCAGATTGAGCGCATAGCCCGCATGAATTTTCAGGAAAGCCATGTCGCCCGTGGCGGCGAGCGCCGCAACCGCTGCGAGCTGTCGCGTCCGGCTGTCGAGCCCCGGACGCGACCACACCTCGCCGAGTGCATAGCTCTGGGTCGCGGTTGCAAGAAAGGGAAACTCCTGCCGCATGCGCTCGAGGGCGGGCTGCGCCTGACCCTTGTTAAGGTTTTGGATGACCGCATCGCCGCGTTCGAGACGATCGCCGGGCGCTTGCGCAGCGGCTGAAGCCGCCATGATCGCCTGCAGTGTGCAAGCCGCAATCAGTCGAAAGATAACGTGAGACGGTCTCATGATGCTCTTCTTTCCGTGTCTACACACTCGCCGTTGGACGCACGACGATCTCGCTGGTATCGACATCGGCAGGCTGGGCAATGACATGAGCGATCGCAGCGGCGATGGCCTCCGGCTTCAGGGCGATCTTTCGGTAAGCGATCATGGCGTCGGCGGCGACCGGATCGGTGATCGTATCGGCCAGTTCGGATTCCACGACGCCGGGGTAAACGCAGGTGACGCGGATTCTGTCGTTCTCCTGCCGCAGGCCGTCGGAGATCGCACGCACGGCATATTTCGTCGCGCAGTAAACCGCGGCGGTCGGCACCACGGAAAGCCCGCCGATCGAAGACACGTTGATGATTTGCCCTGAACCCTGCCGATTCATGACGGGCAGAACGGCGGCGACGCCGTAAAGAACACCCTTGATGTTGACGTCGATCATGCGGTCCCACTCGTCGACCTTCAGCGAATTCATCAGGGACAGTGGCATGATGCCGGCATTGTTGATGATGACGTCGATCCGCCCGAAGGCGGCAATCGCCGCGTCCACAAATGCGTTCACGCTGGCGCGATCCGTCACATCGAGCGCTTGCACATTTACGGTGCCGCCTCCGACGCGGATTTCGCTCGCCAGCGTTTGCAGCCGGTCGGTTCTGCGTGCGCCGATCATCAGCCCGGCGCCAGCCGCGCCAAGTTTGCGCGCGACGGCCTCGCCGATGCCGCTGCTCGCGCCGGTGATGAGGATGACCTTGTCCTTGATGCCTGACATTTTCGCTGTCCTTCCGCCCGAAGCCAGCCTCCGGGATGGTCCAAGATCGCTCCAGGTGGCGGCCGGGCGGTAGAACGGAAGTCCGGATGTCTTGCATGATCCTCCGGATCGGACGCTGCAGGCTTGCTGTGCGACGAGGATCGTGGATGATGGGATATGCTCGATTGCGATGATCTTGCCGCGCAAATCATAGGTCACGCGCCCGGCGACGGTGTGTTCGACACGCCGCTTGCGCGCGTGTTCCTTATCCGATCCTCGGCGCTGACGGAGCCGGTCCAGACGCTTTATGAGCCGTCCTTCTGCCTTGTCGCGCAGGGCCGGAAACACGCGACTATCGGTAACACCGCGCTGTCGTACGACCGCTCCAGCTTCCTTGTCGTAGGCATGGACCTGCCGCTGATCGGCGCGGTGGTGGAGGCAGAGCCGGATGCGCCGTATCTGTGCATGCAACTCGTGCTGGACCGCGCGGTGCTCGCCGATCTCATCGCGGGGCAGCTGGGGTGCACGGAGGCGCGCGAAAATGCGGCGCTGGGGACCAGCGTGGCCACTCCGGAACTGATTGACGCGGCGACGCGGCTTCTCAGGTTGATCGATGCACCAGACGATGCGCCGGTGCTCGCGCCGCTGATCGAGCGCGAGATCCTGCACCGGCTGTTGACCGGGCCGCGCGGCGCTATCCTGCGCCAGATCGGCAATGGTGAGAGCCGTCTCAGCCAGATTCACCGCGCGGTGAGCTATATCCGGCAATCCTATGCAGACGCCTTTACGGTGGAGGATCTTGCGGACATTGCGGGCATGAGCGCGTCTACGTTTCACGAGCGCTTCCGCGCGATCACGTCGATGAGCCCGCTGCAATTCCGCAACCTGATCCGCCTGCAGGAGGCGCGCAGGCTGATGGTGATGGAAGGCCTTACCGCAGCGGAGGCGGGATTCAAGGTCGGCTACGAAAGCCCCTCACAGTTCAGCCGGGACTTTGTGCGGGTTCACAAGGTGTCGCCCCGAAAACACGTCGAGGCGTTGCGCGCGTCAGGCGCAGTTGCCTGACAGGGCGATCAAAGCTGCGTCTCGAAGCGGGCTTCGACCTGTTCCTGGGTTTCGGGTGTGCCCTGGCCGGTCTGCTCGTGAATGACTTCGCTGATGCTCGGCTGCGCCGAGCGCGCGACGCGGGAGTCCGGCGACCACAGCCTGGAGCGCATCAGCGCCTTGCCGCAGTGGAAATAGGCTTCGCGGACAGCGATATCGAGCACGGCGCGGGGCGGCTTGCCGAACTCGATCATGCTGGCCAGCAGATCCGGATCGGCCGAGAGCTTTGCCTCGCCGCCGACGCGCAATGTTTCGTCGAGGCCCGGCACGAAGAAGATCAACTGTACATAGCCCGAGCCGGTCAGCAGGTTGCGGAAGCTGTCGATGCGGTTGTTGCCCGGACGGTCCGGCATCAGGAGGCGGGTCTCGTTCTCGATGTGCACGAAGCCGGGATTGCCGCCGCGCGGCGAGGCGTCAACGGTGCCGTCGGGGCCGGCGGTCGCCAGCACGCAGAACGGCGACATGCCGATGAAGTTCGCGGCGTGGCGGTCGATGCGTGGCAGTTGTTTCGCAATCACGCGCTCGGAGGGTGGCGCGTAGATGGTGCCGAGGTCGTCAGGTCCGATATGCGCCACGCCGTGCTCCCATTTCTCCCGATGCTGACGTTTAACCCAATCCGCCGCGTCGTGCATTTGCGGGTTTGCCATCAGTTGGCAATCGCTGATGCTGTCCATCTGCGGCACCAATTTAGATTGATTCCAGATTGTGCGCGAAGCCGTCCGGCCAGTTTGGAATAGCTTAAAAGTAGCTGTTTTCCTTTTGCATCGGGGGCGTTGCTCCAATACCTGTTGGTCAACAGTCCTTACAGGTTCTCTAGGCATCCATGATTGTTTGTTCCTGCAACGTCCTGACTGACCACGACGTGCGTGACGTTGTGACCCGGCCTACGGATTTTCCGCGCACGGCTGGGCAGGTCTATGGCTGTCTGGGCTGCAGCGCCGAATGCGGCCGCTGCGCGCGAACCATCAAGAAAATCATGGACGAAGCGCTGGGCGCCTGCGCCAAGGCTTGCTGCTCTGGATGCCCCCACAGCCAGCATGAAGCGGCGAACGAAGACCAGCCGCCGGTGGTCCTTGTGGCCCAGGCCGCCTGCTAAGTACCTCCATAACTTCAAGTTTTCCCCAGCCCACCCTGGTCCCTCCAGCCGGGGTTGTGCTTGGCCAAAATCTCATTTAGAACGTTTCTAAATTGAATTTGACCGTCCAACGACGGTTCCACGATGGAGTGCGACATGAAGGGCGATCCAAAGGTCATCGAATTCCTGAACAAGGCGCTGCGCAGCGAACTGACTGCCGTCAGCCAGTTCTGGCTTCATTACCGGATGCTGGAAAACTGGGGCCTGAAGGATCTCGCCAAGAAGTGGCGCAAGGAATCCATCGAGGAAATGGAGCACGCCGACAAGCTGATCGACCGCATCATCTTCCTTGACGGCTTCCCGAACCTGCAGGTGCTCGATCCGCTGCATATCGGCCAGAATGTGAAGGAAGTTCTGGATTGCGACCTCAAGGCCGAGTATGCGGCACGCGAGCTTTACGAGAAGGCCGCGACCCACTGCCATAGCGCGAAGGACTACGTCTCGCGCGACCTGTTCGAGAGCCTGATGAAGGACGAGGAAGGTCACATCGACTTCCTCGAAACCCAGATCGACCTCGTCAAGAAGATCGGCGTTGAGCTTTACAGCCAGAAACACATGGGCGGCCTCGACGACGGACACTGAGCGCGTTGGTCTTGCTCAGTACGAACGTCTGCATTCAGGCGTGATTTTTTAAACGGGTCGTCCCGGCGAAGGCCGGGACCGATACTCCCTGAGTCCCCGTTTTACCGGCGGCATGCCCGCAACATTTTTCTAAAACGAGAAGTCTGTGGTTATGGGTCCCGGCCTTCGCCGGGACGACGCACGATTGTGTGCGCATTCGCGAAAAATGCTCTAGCAGTCTGCTGAAGAACCCCCTCGCCACGGAGGAGGCTTGATGATTCACTTTTATCATCTCGAATCGGCGGAGAGATGATCATGCGGGGCAGGTTTACGGATCAGGGCGGCCTATTTTCGTACATCGCGCCGGATAAGCGTGTGCCGGCGAACCATCCGCTGCGGAAGGTGCGGGAACTTGTCCGGGATGTTTTGAGTGATTTGAACCGCAGCCTTGGGAGGCTCTACGCCAGCGAGGGACGTCCTTCGATCCCTCCGGAGCAATTGCTGAGCGCCTTGCTGCTGCAGGTGTTCTACGGCATCCGCTCGGAACGCCAGTTGATGGAGCAACTGGACTACAATCTTTTGTACCGCTGGTTCGTGGGACTGTCGCCGGACGATCCGGTCTGGGACCCGACCACCTTCACCAAGAACCGGGAGCGGCTGCAGAACGGCGATGTGTTCACGAAGTTCATGACCAGGCTTCTGAACCATCCGCAGGTCAAGCCGCTGCTGTCGGACGAGCATTTTTCGGTGGACGGAACGCTGATCGAAGCCTGGGCTTCGCAGAAAAGCTTTCGCCCCAAGGACGGTAGCGGCGACGATGATGATGGCGCCAACTTCCACGGCCAGAAGCGCAAGAACGACACCCATGCGAGCACCAGCGACCCGGACAGCAGGCTTTATCGCAAGGCAGCCGGACGGGAGGCCAAGCTTTGCTATATGGGCCACGCCACCATGGAGAACCGGCATGGGCTGGCGGTGGCCGGCAGGGTCACGCATGCCAATGGCACCGCCGAACGCCGGGCTTCGGAGACCATGCTGAAGGCGAGACGCAAAGCCGCAGGCCGCCGCATCACGGCCGGTGAGGACAAGGCGTACGATACGGCCGATCATGTCGCCAATCTTCGCGCCATCGGCGTGACGCCGCATGTGACACAGAACCAGGCCGTCACCAAAACCGGCAAGAACCGCAACAGCGCCATCGACGAACGAACCACGCGGCATCCAGGATATGGCATGTCGCAATCACGCCGGGCGATGGTCGAGTGCATCTTCGGATGGGGCAAGCAGCATGGGACCATGCGCAAGACCAAACATCGTGGCATCGCTCGCGTCGCCGCCGACTTCCTGCTCAATCTGATCGCCTATAACCTGATCCGCATTCCCAAACTGCTTGCCGCTTAGCCACCCCGCGTCAGGGTACACCCCAACACCAGACTAGAAAATTACATCCAACTCCACCCGCGCCGCCCCAACAACGACCGAACGACCGGCGAGAATACGAAAACTCTCTATTTCGAGGTTTTTCAGCAGACTGCTAGCCTTGCCGATAACAAGAAGCATCCGGGAGAAACGCGATGACCTATGACTGGCCTGCGATTGTCGGCGACCTCGACTCGCTGCTGAAGCTGCGCTCGATTCCGTTCGGCATGAAGATGTTCGCGCGGCGCGAGGACATGGAAGCGATTCCGAAAATCCGCAGACCGCAGTCGGTTCACACGCTGGACCAGATTGTGGCGCAGGCGGCGCGGATCGGCTGGACGGTGGGCATCACCAGCGACGATCTGGTCGGTGCGCAGTGCCGTGCCGTGGTCGGCCTCGGCGGCGCCAAGACCGATGCGTGGCAATCGGGCCAGCACATGACAGGCGTGTGGTTCTCGACGCAGCAGGATGCGCAGGCGCATCAGGAGGCGATGCATTGCGTCCCGGACGGACAATACGATGCGCTTGCAGTCGGGCCGCTGTCGTCCGGCAAGCTCGATCCGCCCGACAGCGCGCTGTTTTATGCGACGCCCGGCGCGATGATCTATTTCATCAACGGGCTGCAATGGTCCGGCTACAAACGCTTCGACTGGAGCGTGGTCGGCGAATCCGCCTGCGCGGATTCATGGGGCCGCGCGCTGACGACGCGGTTGCCGAGCCTGTCGATCCCGTGTTTCGCCGAGCGCCGTTATGGCGGCGTGCTCGACGAGGAAATGCTGATGGCGACGCCCCCGGAATATCTCGTCAGCGCCATTGCCGGCATGAAGGCGCTGTCGAAGAACGGCTTCCGTTATCCGTTCGCGCAGTACGGCGTGCAGCAGGACGTGCGCGCGGGCATGGCGGTGAGTTATCCGGGCAGGGCGTAGGTGATTTCGTCATCCTCCTGAGGCGCGCGCCGCGCTTGGCGAGCCTCGACGGATGGCGGTGCCGTCCTCCTCCTTCGAGGTTCGCAAGTGCTCGCACCTCAGGATGACAACGGCTCAATCGTATGCCTCACGACCCATCCGCCGGCACGAAACACGTGATCTCGATGTTGCCGCGGATCGTCACGTACCACACCACCGCGCCGCCGGTCGGATTGCCGCCGGTGCGGATCACGGCTTTTTCCGGCACCGGCCACCACGTGCCTTCGATCGGCACCCAGTAACTGCCCGCACGCACATCGTAGTCGGTGCGGTGCCCGTCGGAAACGTCGCAGCACGGCACGCCGGCCGGGCTGCGCGCATCCCTGAACCATTTGCGTATGTGCTCGGGGACATCGCCGAATTGCCCGCGATCGACTGCGAGCGCCGTCGCGGCGGACAGTATCAGCGGAATCATCAGGGCAAGGCGAGCAGGCCACCTCATGCGATCCTCCGCAAAGCAGGAATCGCCGGGGAGTTTCGGACGGTCGGGCAGAGGCGTCCAGACAAACCCGCGCGAGGTATGGTGTTCGTCCCGCGCATTGTTGAGGCACGATGCAGCGCAACATCGCAAGCGGGTTTATGCCGCGCGTGTTTCCTCGATCCGGATCACAGAGGCGGCAAGACCGACGGCGACCGAGAGCGCCAGGCACCAGAAGCCGACATAGACATACATCACGGCGGCGACCGCGCAGCCGAATGCGAAGAAGCAGATCGCGAGCGCAAGGTGGCTGAAGCGGGTCCGCACCTGTATGCGCTGTTCGGGCTTGGCGCCGGTGAGGAGATCAACGGCGTCGAGCGTGACCTGCACGGTGGAGCCGGTCATCATGGTGGAGGGCGGCAGGCTGGCCATATGCACGCGCTGAACTGCGTTTTGCATCGCCATCGCGCCGACGCCGGCGAAGCCGGTCAGCAGCGCCATCGGCGTGTTGGCGTCCGGAAACGGACCGAAGCGCACGGCGAGAACAAAGAAGGCAAGCAGCAGCGCGACCTTGACGCCCAGCAGGATCTGCATCGCGGGCAGGCTGTGCGCGCGCAGCGCGATGCCGGCCAGCCGCGCCAGCGCGATCACCAGAATGAATTCGGGGAGCGCGAGAATCTTGCCGACGATCCCATGGCTGCCGTGGACCAGCGCCGCGCCCAGCGTGACGAAATTGCCGGTGACATGCGCGGTGAAAAGACCGGCGAGGCCGAGGAAGCCCGCGGTGTCGACGAAGCCGCCGTTGAACGACAGCAGCGCCGCGACGACATTCGCCTTGCTGATTTTCGTCATGAGTTTGCCCCGGCCCGATGATTCACAGGCTAGAGCGTTTTCCGGTCAGGTGGAATGTGGCTTTGCCGTCAGTCGGCCAGCCCGACCGCTTCGCGCACCGCTTCGACCGGCTGGATCGCGGCCGCCCAGAAATTCCACTCCGGGCCGAACAGGTCGAGCGTGGTGTCCTCGCCGCGCGCCCACGCATAGAAAAACTCTTCCGGCTCGAACGCGCCGGTCGCCGCACCGGCGACATCGTTGAGCGGAATGCCGAGATGCCAGCTCAGGATCACCGGCAGTACGTGGCCTGCCATCGCGTGGCTGCGATGCATGGTCGCCGTCAGTGTCGATGTCAGCAGTTCGCCGCGCGGCGACGTGTCGTAGCCCGCGAGCACATGGGTTGAATCGTGCGGCATCGCGAATTCGAAATTCAGCGCGGTCGGCTCGCCGGGATAGGCGTAGCCGTTGGCCTGATAGAACATCGCGAATGCGTGGCCGAATGTATCCACCGGCAGCCGCTCCAGCGCGTGGAAGCGTGTCGCCAGCGCGGGATCCGGCTGCGCATTGTAAGGCTGCAGCCACGGTCCCATTTCCGCGGTGTCCCATGCGCGGCCCGTCACGCTCTCGAGGTTGGCGTGGATCATGTGAGCCTTGGCTTCTTTCATGTCGCCCAGCGCCAGCCGTGCCAGATCGTTGACGAAGTCGTCGCGGACGCCGAGCTGATCCGCAAGTTTCACCACCGCGCTCAGCTTGGCTTGATCCAGCGTACCGCCCACAAACGCCATGACGGCTGCGAAGCTCACCGCCTGCGCGGCAAGCGCAGGATCGGCAACCAGTTCGGCCTGCCGGTGGGGGCTGAGCGGCGTCAGACCGGCTAATCCGAACTGCGGCTCGAGATGAAAGATGTAACGGGTCGCGGCGGCGATGGTCTCGTGGTCGATCGCGTCCGGGAGTCCCTCGGTCGCTGCAATGCCGAGCATCACGGCGAGCGTGCTGCGGGCCTGATCCAGCGTTGCGGGAATGTGCATGGGTCTTGTTGCGATCCTATCTGAACTGTTTCCGGCAGAGCGGACTGAGCTTCCTGAAGTTCTTCTCCATGCAGGCCTTGATGCGATTCACGTTGGGGACGAACTCGCGGCAGAACTTCATCGCGTCCTGACGGCAGGCGCGGCGCTGGTCCGGTGTGCCTTTAGCGTCGGCGGCGGACGGAGCGGCGGCGAGAAGCGCGATCGCTGTGCAGGCGATACGTGCCGTGGTCATTGGTGGGGTCATGGTGAGGTTCCTTGATATGGAACCGTAACCCGATCATCAATGCCCATCAAACGGTAAACCGCGCCGCGCGGTTTCTGGCTTTATCGTTTGGGCATGATTCTTTCCGAAAGCCGGTCCCCACTTTTCGGGAACATGCCCTAATGATGTGCCGGCACTTCGACGCCCTGTGCAGAATATTGCCGGATCTTGTTGCGCAGTGTGCGGACCGACACGCCGAGCACGCGCGCGGCGCGGGTGCGGTTGCCATCGCAGCGTGCGAGCGTTTGCAGGACAAGTTCGCGCTCGATTTCTCCGACCGTGGCACCGATCAGCAGCGGAACCACCTGGTTCGGCGCCATGGCGGGTGCATCCGGCAATGGCTCCAATGTGGATGGCGATATGTTCTGGCTCATCGAGACCTCCCGACCAACGTCTGCCCCTAGATGCAGACGATTGCGTTACTGATCTCAGCCCCGGAAAAGGGTGGGCCGATATGGTTAACAAAGTCCTAATTCTCCAATAACCCATTCAAGGAACTGGAGAATTGGAACCCGATGGAACCGCAAGGGATTGCTGGATAAATTGGATATTCCCCAGGACCGTGCCTAAAATTTGCGCGTCTCCCGGTCTGGAATTAGGTGAAATGCCTGGCCGTGCAGGCTTCAGGAAGGGAGTGCATCATGTGCCGCAACATCAAGACGCTGTTCAATTTCGAGCCGCCGGCGACCGAGGATGAGATTTACGCTTCGGCGCTGCAGTTCGTGCGCAAGCTATCGGGCTTCAATGCGCCGTCGAAGGCCAACGAAGCAGCGTTCGAACTGGCGGTCGCGGAAGTTTCGGCCAGCGCGCGAAAGTTGCTGACATCGCTGCACACACATGCGCCCGCACGCGACCGCGAGGTCGAAGCGGAAAAGGCGCGGGAGCGAAACAGGGCACGGTTCGGCTGACCACAGCCAACAGGTCCCCCTGAAGCGCCGCGAAGTCGCCACCGTCAGGTTGCCTTGGCGTTGCGAAGCCGCTGGTTTCAGTGCGGCAGCGCGATTGGCACAAAGCGCGGATCGCTCGACGCGGCCCGCCGATCGATTGCAGCCACCCGCATCAGGGCTTCAAGCTTCAATAAAAAGATTTCCGCCAACATTGTCATAATCCATTCTTGACCGTCTGGCAGTTGGGCGCCGAGCGAACGGCGGCGTTCAATGTCTGATTCAAACGTATGCCTGACAGCCGGTGTTCGCAATGATCTTGCCGCCGGCGGACAAGAAGTTAACGGTGCGCTCAAACGTTCGGGCTGGTGCCCTGAATCCGACGTTCGCCCCGGCCCTTGGTTCGCAAGTCCGCAAAAGAGCGCGCTGAAAGGATATTGCGGACTTGCGAACCGCCTGAAACGTGTCGCCGTGTTGCAGTCATATCCTCGGCCGCTGAGGCCGACACGTCGGACCGTGGCATCACGCCGCGCGTTGCGCCAGGAAGCCCCAGTCCCACGGCAGTTGCTTTGAGCCGCGCGGCTTGCGCAGGCCGTCCACCGACCAGGGATAATACACCTTCGCGATGCGGGTGATCTCGAATCCTTTTTCGGACACGGTGGAGATCAACTCCTCGCGCTCGTAGAACTTCTGCCAGACGCCGTCGCGGCTCACGAGCCCGCCCGCCTTGATCTTGTCTGCCGATGCCCCGAGCTTGTTGACCATCAGCTGCGATTCCATCGACGGCACCACGACCAGCGCATGAGCCGACGGCTTGGTCACCGCGGCGAGGGTCGCCCACAGCGCATCCCGTTTGGCTTCGCGCGGCGAGGTGATGACGTTCAGGCAGACGGTGAGGTCGGCGACCGTTCCAAGAACGTCCGCGGACTTGCAGACATCCATCGCC
This sequence comes from Afipia birgiae 34632, assembly GCF_000308295.2. Classification (GTDB taxonomy): domain Bacteria; phylum Pseudomonadota; class Alphaproteobacteria; order Rhizobiales; family Xanthobacteraceae; genus Afipia; species Afipia birgiae. Next base: position 2,579,038 of record NZ_HG326652.1, on the reverse strand, counting down.
ATCCATTTTGCGTTCGTCATCTCCGCACAGCGCTTCTTCGCGCGCGCGACGATGCGCGGCGCAAAGTCGATACCGGTGATCCGCTCGAAGCGATGTCCGAATTTCTTGACGAAGCTGCCGACCCCGCAGCCGAGATCGACCAGCTCGAGATCTTTCCGCGAGCGGCAGGCGGCGGCAACGAAGCGCGGCATCTGGCTGCCGGTTTCATCGGTGACGATGTCGCAGACCATCGTTTCAAACTTGGCTGCGTGAAGATCCCATTCGACTCGATTCACAGAAACCTCCAGTTGGTCATTGTGAAGCCGAATCGATTAAACAACAGAAACGGCCGCGGCGATACGCGCTGCGGTGCCTAATCTGTTGATCAATAGCGTGTCTTGCTCGGCAGGTTCTGGTATTCGACCCAGACCTTCTGCGCATCGCCGCGCATAAGTTGCGCCACGCGAACAGTTCGCTTGGCATATGACTGCTTCATATCCTGATTGATGTTCGAGTCGTCGAACAGGTCGGCGTAATCGCTCCACGATGCCGCGTAGTAGATCTTGTCCACGCGCGCCCAGTACGCGGTCGAGTAGCACATCGGGCAGGGCTCGCAACTGTACTTCAGTTGTGTTGCTGGAGTCTCGCTAACTGCGCTGCGAAATGGTATCAGCGGCGGCTTGCGGGCGGTCGCAAAACGCCTGCCGAAACGGGATGCGAATGCTAGAATCGAACCACCAAACTTGATTCGGTTTTGCCGATCCGTTTTGCAGCATCTGCTGTCCGCACTGCTTACCCTCACCAATCCGGAGACTCCATTATGCGTCTGTCATCTGCCATTCGCGCCGCGCTGATCGCTGTGACGGCCCTTATAGGAGCCGGTCTGTCATCCGCCCATGCCGACAGCGGCACGGTGTCGCTCGTCATCTACAAGGCCGGATGGTTCATCGGCGGCTCGGGCGGCAGCGGTACGCTGAACTTCCGGGGTAGGAGCTACGCGCTCTCCACCGGCGGGATCGACTACGGCCTGGTGTTCGGCGGATCGAAGACCGTGCTGCGCGGCCGCGTCAGCAACATCAACCGGCCGTCGGATGTCGCCGGTGTTTACGGTGCGGCGGGCGCAGGCATCGCGGTCGGCCGCGGCGCGCGCGCGATCGTGCTCACCAACCAGAAGGGCGCAGTGCTCGAACTCTCCGGCCAGCAGACCGGGTTGATGGCGAATGCGGATCTGAGCGGTCTCGCGATTACGATGAAGTAAACCGGGCGCTGCTGTTGGCGGCGTGCGCAAGCGCCGCCGATAGCTAGCCGTCGGTGGATGTTGCGATGGCGGTCTCGCTCAACCCGGGCTTGGCCGCCTTTTGCTTGCTCCACATGTCCTGACCGATCATCCCGGCGGCCATCGCGGCGACGAACACGATTACCGGCAGGCCGAGACCGGCGAGATTGACCAGCGCCGGGCCGGGACAAAGCCCGACCAGACCCCAGCCGATGCCGAACAGCACTGCGCCCGTCACCAGCGGCGCATCGATGTCCTTGCGCGTCGGCCAGAGGCTTTCCGCCGCAAAGACAGGTGCGCCACGCCGTTCTGCCAGCGCGAAGCCCATGCTGGCGACCGCGACGGCGCCGGCCATCACGAACGCCAGTGTCGCGTCCCATGCGCCGAAGATGTCGAGAAAGCCGAGCACTTTCCCCGTCTGCGTCATACCGGAGATCAGGAGGCCAGCGCCGAAAATGAGTCCGCAGGCAAAGCTCACAAGAACGAGCGGCATGATCTCAGCCTCCGATGACGTGACGCGCGATGGCGACGGTGATGATCGCCGCCGCCATGAAGACCGCGGTGGCAACGAGCGAGCGCGCGGACAACCGCGCGGTCCCGCACACGCCGTGACCCGAGGTGCAACCGCCGCCCATCCGGCTGCCGAAGCCGACGAGCAGACCGGCAACGACGATCACGATCAGGCTTGCCGGCATCACGGGCGAGGGCAGTGCCGCGCCGGTGAAAAACGACGCGATCAGCGGCGCTGCAATCAGGCCCGCGACGAAGGCGAGCCGCCAGCCGCGATCGCTCGTCGCGGGCGAAAGAAGTCCGCCGAAGATACCGCTGATCCCGGCGATGCGTCCGGTCAGCAGCATCAGCATGGCCGCGGCGAGCCCGATCAGCGCACCGCCGAGAAGACCGGAGAGGGGGGTGAGGTTATGCATGGGGGGCGGCCTTTGCAATTTCGCCATTGCGAAAAATCATCGCTTCACAATGGGCTAAAATTTGAAAGCAAACTCCGAAAGGGTCGCGGCCTGCTTTATTCGAGGAATATCTAGAAGATTCGTCTTTGTCGCCACGTCAACAAGGTCTAAGTGCCAATACTGATCTTTGCCAATCCCCGTGGAGCGAAGATTGGGCAACTGCGCTCTTACAAAACGTAACGGTAATGCAAAACATGTTCTTGTGTCTGCACACCCGAGAAGAAGAAATCCATCTCTGGATCCTTCCAACCAGCGGTTCCAGATCTCATGGTACCCAAACCAATACTTTCGTTTTCCCTTTCCTTCGTAGCGGCTTGAAAATGTGCAGACTACGCGTAGAGCTCCGGAAGAATCTTCAAAATAGCTCTTCGTGATCTGCTGAAGAGTAGTTCCTTTTCCCTTAGCGAAGGCCGATACAGCTTCTCGTTTTAAGAGTGGCACATTTGAATTTGAGATATTTCTCAAGGCACTGTGTTTTTGAAAAATTAATCCCGCGAATCTGAGATCAAAAAATTTTAGAAGGGAGGCTAGTTGTTCCGTCATGCTGCGCCAATCTTCATCGCGAATTTGGCTTTTGAGTTCTTCCGGAACCAAGACGGACGTTGAATTGCCGTCGGTAATGGCAAGAACTTTAGATGCAAGTTTTCCAAAGTCGAATTTGCGTCGAGTTTTTCGTGATTTGTGCAGCCAATCTCTAATTTTCGGAGAAAGTACGTTTGTATCTAACCAAGCATTGGCGCCTGCTCGCCCCACATTCTCTGCCAATAAGTCGTGGACTGTCTGAACGGCAGCTTCCTGCCCATCTATTTGACACGCCGCTACAACTTGCAAGAGAATATAGGGGCTGTTCTCTATTTCTATTTTTCTTTCATGAAACTGAGATCGTATATCTTCTATCGATCCTGAAAGTGGGCCATTCTTCAAACCAAAGTACCAGAAGGCGGAATCTCCAACTTTCTTATCTACATTAATGTCGATTGCTTTGATTTCGACAGAGCTAAAGAACGGTTCAAACGATTCGATGTAATTCTGCTCGTCGACGATTTGAACAAGAAGATGGTTCGATTGCTCCGGGTCAATAAAAACGGGCACACAAAATCCGTCGCTTTGTCCTGTGGGGCTGATGACCCCATAAAGTTGTGCTGCTTTTGTGGTCACTTTTTCAAGATGCCTTGCTTAATATAAAAATGGCGAACGACGTCGCTAAGGCGAGGTATCTGGCTTGCGGGAGTTAAGTTTGCTCCATCGGTGTACGGGAGGATGTGGACATCTAGAGAATGCAACTTGGCTTTAATAGCCTTGTCTTTCAAAAATGAGCTCGGTACGACGATGCCTAGTAGATTGCCGCTCAGTTTGATGAACTTGTCGAATACTATCTCAACAGTAGTCGATCTGTCGTCTCGATCGTTCTTTCCTCGATATGTTACCAGCTCTTTGTAGCTCAGAGCTTCGAATTCATTGCTGTTGATTTACATTCCGGTGACGGAATCTGATCGTAGTAGCTTTTGTTGTCGCCGAAGAAAAATGCGACAAGCTTGCCGATCCTTTTATAAGATGGCTCCAGGCCGAAATCTGTCACCGACATTCGATGATGGGTAACGTCTAAATATCGCTCACCTTTGAAGCCGCCAGAATCGAAAGGAAAAGCCGCGATGGCCTCTTCAGAAACCGACGGTTTGAAAATAAAGATGATTGGCGCGTAGGCAGCTAAGCTGTTAGCTTGGGTTTCCCCATTCTTGCGGTATGCTGGTCGGCCATAGAAATGATATGAAAGATCGTGGTCAAGGACGGGGCAAAAGCGGGGCTTAATTTCTTGATCATCAATGATGTCGCGAAGGTCGAATGCGTCCGTCGTGTGCGTGAGCGGTAGGGGCTTTTCTGAAGACGTCGCTTTGCTTTCTATGAAACGCTCAAAATGAGTTCTTCCCGCCGCAATTATCTTATGGCGTGCCTTCATCATTTTCTTCTCTCGCTGGATTGAGCCGTCCCGTCTGCATGATCTTCACGGCGTTTCGGGCTTAATACAAGCGATTCTCCGTCGCTTCCCCCGCGTCCTTCCAGCACATCTGATTAGCGGGGCGGATAGGTTCGCTCCAGATCGGTCAGCGGCGGTGAGTTTCGCCGCGAAGGCTGCGCCCGACAAAGCAACGGCGCTGAGAACCCCCAGCGCCGTTGCGATCTTGAGCATGGGTGGCGTCGAGCGCCTCACAACACCTTATTACTTTCCTTCACGGCTTCCGCCTCGACATAGACCTGTCCGCCCATCTTGACGAACTTTTCGCTCATCTGGGCCATGCCGTCCTCGATCACGCCCGAGATCGTCATGCCGACGCCGGGCAACTTGCCGTCGAGATTGAGCGCGGCCTTTTCGTTGTCGCCAAGCGTTGCCGCGTAGTCGCGCACGTCCTGCGTGATTTTCATCGAGCAGAACTTCGGTCCGCACATCGAGCAGAAATGCGCGACCTTGTGCGCTTCCTTCGGCAGCGTCTCGTCGTGATAGCTGCGCGCGGTGTCCGGATCGAGGCCGAGGTTGAACTGGTCCTCCCAGCGGAAGTCGAAGCGTGCGCGTGACAGCGCGTCATCGCGAATCTGCGCCGCCGGATGGCCCTTGGCGAGATCGGAGGCATGCGCCGCGATCTTGTAGGTGATGACGCCGACCTTGACGTCGTCGCGGTTGGGCAGGCCGAGATGCTCCTTCGGCGTCACGTAACAAAGCATTGCGCAGCCGAACCAGCCGATCATCGCCGCACCGATGCCCGAGGTGATGTGATCGTAGCCCGGCGCGATGTCGGTGGTCAGCGGCCCAAGCGTGTAGAACGGCGCTTCGCCGCACTCCTTGAGCTGCTTGTCCATGTTGATCTTGATCTTGTGCATCGGCACATGACCGGGGCCTTCGATCATCACCTGACAGCCCTTCGCCCACGCGATCTTGGTGAGCTCGCCCAGCGTCTCGAGTTCGGCGAACTGCGCGCGGTCGTTGGCGTCCGCGATCGAGCCGGGACGCAGGCCGTCGCCCAGCGAGAACGACACGTCATACTTTCGCATGAGGTCGCAGATTTCCTCGAAGTGCGTATAGAGGAAGCTCTCCTTGTGATGCGCGAGGCACCACTTCGCCATGATCGAGCCGCCGCGCGAGACAATGCCGGTGACGCGGTTGGCGGTGAGGTGGATATAGGGCAGGCGGACGCCGGCATGAATGGTGAAGTAATCCACGCCCTGTTCGCACTGCTCGATCAGCGTGTCCTTGTACAGTTCCCATGTCAGCTTGACCGGATCGCCGTCGCACTTTTCCAGCGCCTGATAGATCGGCACGGTGCCGATCGGGATCGGCGCGTTGCGCAGAATCCATTCGCGGGTAGTGTGGATGTTGCGGCCTGTCGAGAGGTCCATCACGGTGTCCGCGCCCCAGCGGATCGCCCACACCATTTTGTCGACTTCTTCCTCGACCGATGACGTCACAGCGGAGTTGCCGATATTGGCGTTGATCTTGGTCAGGAAGTTGCGGCCGATGATCATCGGCTCCAGTTCGGCGTGGTTGATGTTGCAGGGGATGATCGCGCGGCCCCGCGCAATCTCACTGCGCACGAATTCCGGCGTGATGAACGCGGGCACTTCTGCGCCGAAGCTTTCGCCGTCCGCAAGCGCGGCTTCCGCACGCTCCAGTTTCTGCTTGCGCCCGAGATTCTCGCGGTTGGCGACGTAGATCATTTCCTTGGTGATGATGCCCTTGCGCGCAAACTCAAGCTGGGTGATCGGCGCATCGCCGACGCCGCGGATCGGCTTGTGGTGCGCCTTGAAGGCGGCTGCGGCGTGCTTCGCGCCGACATTGCCGTTGTCTTCCGGCTTGATGTCGCGCCCTTCATATTCCTCGACGCCGCCGCGCTCCTTGACCCATTCGATGCGCGCGCGAGAAAGACCGGCATTAACGTCGATAATGACGTTCGGATCGGTGTAGGGACCGGAGGTGTCATACACCTGCAGGTTCGGCTCGCCCGCGCCTTCGGACAGGATGATCTCGCGCAGGGGGACGCGGAGGTCCGTCGCCTCGTCCGGCGTGACATAGATCTTGCGCGACGACGTCAGGCCACCGGTGGTGACGGCTGCCTTCAGGTCGGCTGTTGCGATTGGCTTGTTCATGGTGCGTCTCCCGTTTGGGTCAGTTTGGTTGTTTCAGCGGTATCCGAAAAAGCAAAATATCAATCCGATCGCGACCCAGATCGCGCCTGCGGCAGCAGGCATGTAGGATTGATTCATCATGGCGCGGCCGCGCTGCACGACGAACTGTGGCGCAATCAGGCGGATTGCTCCGCCGATGGCAGTGAGCCAGCCGAACAGCGTGATCAGTCCGCGCCAATCCGCGGTCCAGACATTATGTGTGACAACGATCGCGACGCCCGCGAGCATGGTGAGAAGACCGCTGATGAACATCAGGGCGCGGTTCGCCATGAATTCGTCGGCCATGTCGCGGAACGCGCGGCCATTGATCAACACCGCGATTCCGACCGCGAGCATCACCGGCCCGATCAGTCTTGCGATGAGAATCGACGTGTTCATCGCCGCTTTCCTAGACTGCTTCTGAATAATCGGTGAGCCAGGCGCGCACGCGTGCGTCCGGATCGGCGTTCTGGGTCACGTCGCTGACGACGGCGACGGAATTCGCGCCGGCGGCGAAAATCATTTCGGCCTGTTCGAGCTTGATGCCCCCGATTGCGACCAGCGGAATCTCGCCGATCAAAAGCTTCCAGGCGGTGATGCGCTCGATGCCCTGCGGCGCGAAACGCATCTTCTTCAGCGTCGTCTCATAGATCGGGCCGAGCGCGATGTAGTCCGGCTTGTAAGCCAGCGCGTTGTCGAGCTCGGTCTCGTCGTGGGTGGACAGGCCGAGCGTCAATCCCGCGCGGCGGATCGCGTGAACGTCGGCGGTGTCGAGGTCTTCCTGGCCGAGATGCAGATGCTGCGCGCCGGCCTCGATGGCCGCGCGCCAATAGTCATTCACCACGAGCTTGGTCGGGGTGCCCTTGGTGACGGCGAGCGCTTCGCGGACGATGGCGAGCGCAGCCACATCGTCGAGATCCTTGGCGCGCAGTTGCACGGTGCCGACGCCAAGCTTCGTCAGTCGCGCAACCCACGCGACGCTGTCGACCACGGGATAGAAACGATCAGGATACGGCATGCCAGAACGGTGTCCCTACGACAGGGGTTGAAGGAGAAGCGAAATCGCGTGCGCCCATCAGACCGGCTTCATAGCCGGCGCGGCCGGCTTCAGCGGCGAGACGGAACGCATTGCCCATCGCGACCGGATCGTCGGCCTTGGCGATGGCGGTGTTGAGCAGCACGGCATCAAAGCCGAGTTCAAAGGCTTCGGTGGCGTGCGACGGCGCGCCGATCCCGGCATCGACAACCAGCGTAATGTCGGGGAGGCGGGCGCGCAGCAGCTTCAGCGCGTCGCGGTTGGTGATCCCACGCGCGCTGCCGATGGGCGATGCCCATGGCATCACCACTTTGCATCCGGCATCGACCAGCCGTGAGGCGACGCTGAGATCCTCGGTGCAATAAGGAAACACCTCGAAGCCGTCCTTGATCAGGATTTGCGCAGCTTCAACGAGGCCCACCACGTCGGGCTGCAGCGTCTCGTCGTCGGCGATGACTTCCAGCTTGATCCACGGCGTATTGAACAGTTCGCGCGCAAGCTTTGCGGTGGTCACGGCCTCGCGCACGCTCTTGCAGCCCGCGGTGTTCGGCAGCACGGTCACTTTCAGCTCACGGATCAGCGACCAGAACTGGTCGCCAGTCTTGCCGCCAGCGGTCTCGCGGCGCACCGACACAGTGACGATCTCGCTCGCCGCGGCGCGGATCGCGTCCTGCATGATCTTCGGCGATGGATACAACGCGCTACCGATCAGGAGGCGTGAGGAGAATTCCTTGCCGTAGAAGTTGACTGTCTTCGCAGCCATAACTGTTACCCTCCCTGCCGGGGCGTGAGGATTTCCACTGCGTCATTGTCATTCAGCGGCGTTTCAGCCCAGCGCGCACGCGGCACCACGTCGTAGTTTACCGCGACGGCCAGATGCGTGCCTTCGTAGTCGAGTTCGGCCAGCAGCGCATCGACGCGCGTGGCTTTGGTCTCGACGCGTTCGCCGTTGACGATCAGGAACATTGCATCACCTCGTTGTCGATGGCGCCGCGCTCGACATAGGTCAGCGTCAGCTCTGCAAGGGCTGGCGCCAGCAGGAAGCCGTGGCGATAGAGCCCGTTGACGGAGATGCGCGTGGCCTCAACGGCGATGCGCGGCAGGTTGTCGGGAAATGCGGGGCGCAGGCCCGCGCCGAATTCGAGAATGCGGGCCTCGCCGAACGCCGGATGCACCGCGTAGGCGGCGCTGAGCAGTTCGAGCGCGGAGCGCACGCTGACGCCAGTGTCCTCGCTCTCGATCGAGGTGGCGCCGAGCATGAAGCGGTTGCCGTCGCGCGGGATCACGTAGAGCGTCCAGCGGGGATGGAGGAAGCGGACCGGACGCGACAGCTGCACGTCGGGCGTCTCGATCACGATCATCTCGCCCTTGACGCCGCGCAGATCGGGATGCCGGTTCCGTGCACCGAGACCCCGGCAGTCGATCACGATGCCGTTCTCGCCGGCGAGATCGTCGGGCTCGCAGTCGCTGCCGAATTTGATCGTGCCGCCGGCGGCGGTGAGCTTGGCATGGAGCTGGGGCAACACGCTGCGCGGCTCGACATGGCCTTCGCCCGGAAAGAACAGCGCTTCACGGAAACGTCCGTCGAGGGAGGGTTCGAGTTCGGCGATGCCATCGGCATCGAGGCGGCTGTGGTCGGTCGTCAGCCTGGCGAAGCGGTCGAAATCGGCGCGGTCGCGCGGATGCGCCACCACCAGAGAACCGTTGAACGGCGTCTCCGGGACATGCTCGCGCCACAGGTCGAGCGAGCGGATGCCGAGCCGCGTGATGACGGGCTCGGAGCCTTCGCGCTCGCACCACGGCGCCAGCATGCCGCCGGCCCAGTGGCTGGTCGCCTGCATCATGGCTGCGTCGCCGCGCTCGTGAACCGTGACGTCGTAACCTGCGCGCGCGAACAGCAATGCCTGCCATGAGCCGGCAATGCCCGCGCCAACAATGTTGATGGAAGATTCTCCTCGCGGAGATTTGGCTTTCTGTAGCATCCCTGTCCCTTCGCCGGCATGACCCGGATCAGGTTCAAAGGGTCACCGCGCATTCTGCGGTATCTCAGCTCCACGCCGGAGCCCCCCTCGGAACAAACATACGATAGACCCGATGCCCCCGGGTTTCAATGGCCGGACCTGCGATGTGGCATGGCTTTTCCGCATCGTGGAAACGCGTTTTCGCATCTCGCATCGCAAATTAGCGCAGGGCGAGGTGCGGGTAAGGGTTCGTTGACCTTGCCGCGATGCGATTGACGCCATTTCGCGCTGGTTTCCGGCGAGAGCTTGGCAGCCGAGTTTACCCGGAATTATGCCGCCGGTGGTTAGGTCGGGAACTCGTTTCCACGATTCAGGTCTGACCATGAGCATCGCCGGCGTCAACGGCATCGGACAGCAGCCGGGTGCGGCCGAGAAGGTTCTCGGCCAGATTCCGGCATGGCTGTGGGTCGGCGCAGGGCTCTTCCTGTTGTTCGTGATCGGTGGCAACCGGGCGCTGCAGGACGCCGACACCTACTGGCAGATCGTGGTCGGACAATGGATTATCGATCATCGTGCGTTGCCGACGGTCGATGTGTATTCGTTCACCAAGGCCGGTGCGCCTTGGATCGCGTCGTCGTGGCTGACGCAGGTGCTGTGGGCCGGACCCGTGATTCTCGCGGGGCTCGGAACAGCGGCGGCGTTCGCGCTGCTGACCCATGTCCTGTGCAAGCGCTTTGCGGCGACGCATGCGGTCATCGTCACGATGGCGGCGACGGTATTGTCCGCGCATCATTTTCTCGCGCGTCCGCATCTTCTGGCGCTGTCGGTCATGGTGGCGTGGGTTGCCGGCCTGGTAAACGCAAGCGACGAGCGCAGGGCGCCGTCGCTCTGGCTGCTGCCGCTCATTGCGCTGTGGACCAATCTGCACGGCGGTTTCGTGCTGGGGCTGGCGCTGATTGCGCCGTTCGCGCTGGACGCTGTGTGGAATGCGAATGCGCCGCAGCGAGTGTTGCTGACGCTGCGCTGGGCGGCGTTCGGTCTGTGTGCCGTCGTTGCAAGCCGGATTACGCCCTATGGATGGAATTCGCTGCTCGCCGCGCGCAGGATTCTCGATCTCGGCAATGCGATGGCGCAGATCCCCGAATGGCAGCCGGCGGATTTCAGCAGCATCGGCCCGTTCGAAATCTGTCTGCTTGCGGCGCTCGGATTGGTGCTCTGGCGCGGCATCGTGCTGTCGCCACCGCGAATCCTGCTGGTGCTCGGCCTGTTGCACATGGCGCTGTCGCACAATCGCAACATCGAAGTGTTCGCGCTGTTGACGCCGCTGGTGCTGGCAAAGCCGCTGTCCGCGCGGTTTGGCCGGACCGGCGGTGCACGCAAGTCGCACGGTGTCGTGGGCATCGTTGCCGTTATCCTCGCGGCGTCGGCGGCGACCGCGGCTTTCGCTTCCCTTTATGCGTTTACGCCGATGGTCAGAGAGACCCCCGCTGCGGCGGTCGATGTGCTCAAGGCCCGCAAGGCGGAGCGGATTCTGCACAATGCGCGCTTCGGCGGCTATCTCATCACACAGGGCATTCCGGTGTTCTTTGATGGCCGCGACGAACTATACGGCGACGATTTTCTGGTCAGGACATTTGATGCGCTGGCGCTCAAGAATGTCGACTCATTCCTCGGCCGGCTCGAAACCCACAGGATCGACGCTACGCTGCTGACGCCGGATACGCCGGCAGCCGGGCTGCTCGATCGTCTCGTCGGCTGGCAGCGCATCTACGCCGACGAGGTGGCCGTCGTCCACATCCGCAAGCCGGGCGGCGCTGCCGATTCCAGACTCAAGCCCGCCGAAGGTGCGCGGCAATGAGCGTACAGACCATCGATGCCGCGCGAATGCAGCGGCAGATGCTGCCATGCGTGCTCGGCGTGTGCCTCTTCGCCGGACTGCTTGTGCTGGGCAATCGGCTGCTGGCCGATCCCGACACATACTGGCAGATCAAGATCGGCCAGTGGATTCTCGATACCGGATCGCTGCCGCGGACCGATACATTTTCTTTCACGATGTCCGGTCAGCGGTGGATTTCGACGCAGTGGCTGGCGCAGGTTTGTTTCGCGGCGGCTTTCTCGCTTGCAGGATGGGCCGGGCCCGTCATCCTGACGGCCGCGTCAATCGCCGCGGCATTCGCAATCCTCGCGTGGTTTCTCGGACGGCGACTCGATACGCCGGCCGTGCTTGTCCTGCTGATGGCGGCATTGGCGATCGCATCGCCGCATTTCCTGGTCCGGCCCCATGCGCTTGCGATGCCGGTGATGGTAGCCTGGATCGCCGGGCTGATCGCGGCAGCCGATCGCAGTGAAGCGCCGTCGTTCTGGCTGCTGCCGCTTACCGCGCTTTGGGCGAATCTTCACGGCAGCTTCATTCTTGGCCTTGTGCTGATCGGACCGATTGCGCTGGATGCCGTCCTGAAGGTGGAAGCGCCCGCGCGGGTTAGGCTACTGCTGCACTGGTTTCTGTTCGGGCTCGCCGCGCTGGCCGCGAGCTGCATGACGCCGTACGGCTTCGACGCGGTGCTTGCTGCCCGCAACATTCTGAACCTTGGCGCGGCGCTGCCACTCATCACCGAATGGCGGCCAATGGATTTCTCCCGCCTCGGGGCTTTCGAGGTGTGTCTGCTGCTGGGTCTGGGTGCGGCGCTGCTCAAGGGAATAACGCTACCGCTAATGCGCGTTGTGCTCGTTCTCGGGTTGATTCACATGGCGCTTGCGCATGTACGCAACGCGACGGTGCTGGCGTTGCTGTTGCCGATCGTGCTGGCCGCGCCGCTTGCGGCGCATTTGGGGCATCCGCAGGCGCCGTCGCAGAACAGCGCGCGCTCACGCGCAATGGCCGCCTTGGCGACAGGTGTGTTCGTCATCGTCATCACTCTCGTCGCGCTTGCGATGGGCCGATACGCGCCGGCATCCGGTATTGCGCCGGCGGTGGCCGCATTGAAGGAGCGCGGCGTGTCGCGTGTGCTGAACGATTACGACTATGGAGGTTATCTGATCTGGGCCGGGATTCCGGTCGCGATCGACGGGCGAACCGAACTGTATGGCGAGCGCTTCATGGTAGAGCTTGATCGCGCCATGACCCTGAAGAGCCCGGATGCGCTGTTCGATATGCTCAAGTCACATCGCATCGACGCCACGCTGTTGCGGCGGTCGACGCCGGCCGCGCAGTTGCTCGATCATGTCGATGGCTGGAAGAAGATTTTTGCCGACGACGACGTCGTGGCGCATGTGCGCGATCCGTCAGCTCGGCATTCGGCCGGGCCAGAAATAAAGCCGGCTTCAAATTGAAGCCGGCTTCGGTCTCGCATCAGTGATGTTCGTTAGTGACGGTAGCGCCGATGCCTGCGCGGAATTTCCTGCGCATTCGCATCGAACAGCATGATCGACGGCTCAGCCTGCGCCTGAATCTGCTGCCGCGGCAGCAATCCCTGACGCTTCGCCGCGTAGTAATAGCCACCGGCATAATAGGCGACCGCGCGGTTCTGGTCGCCGCCCGCGGCGCGATAAGCGCCTGCGAGATATTTCACGGCGTAGGTCAAATTGGTGTCGGGATCAAGAAGGCCCTGCGCGGTGCCGGTGTAGCCGACGCCGCGCGCGGTCGCGAGCTTGATCTGCATCATGCCGTAATTGCCCTTGCTGACGGCGCGCGGATTGTAGCGGCTTTCGCGTACGATCACGCGATGCACGAGTTCCGCAGGAACGCCGTTCGCAGCCGCGTGGCTCGCAACCAGGGCCTCGTAGTTGGCGCGTTGCGCGCTGGCGGGATGAATCAGCATCATCGCCGCTGCCGCGGCGAGCAAAATTTGTTTCATGATGTCTGTCCTCGGCGAAATGGAAAAAGAATTCAGCGTGGAACGCAATGCCAACGCGACGAATGGCCCGGCTCAACGGCAACAGGCACGAAGGTTCCAATGCGGAATAAATGTGGAGAGAAAGTGTCACAAGACCCGGCGAGGGAACTCGCCGGAATTAATGCACTGATATGAGTAGCTTGGAGCTATGCGAACGCGCGGACGAGCTATGCGCGAACGTTCACTGCAAATTCGGCAGCGATGTCACCGCGACGCTGATCGAACCTTCCGCCTCGGCGATGATCCGCAGCGTATTTGAATCGAAGGCGATGCTGCCGAGCCGCACGCTCGACACCGACGCCTCGACACGAATGCCTTCATCGTTCTTGCGCATGTCCGACACGATCGCCGAAATCTTCTGCTGCGCGTTGGCCGCGAAAGTTTTCAGGTCGATGGTGGCGCGTTGCTCCAGCGCGCTCTGAAGATAGGGGATCGCGGGACGCGCCGCGGCGCCAAGCAACCCGAATGCCGAGTCGGATTCCACCGCGAGTTCGAGATCGGTCAGCCGCAGGATCTGTTGTGCCCGATCCATCACCGGGCGGCCCCAGATATGAATCGTGGCTTCGCCGCCGAGACCAAGAAAGCTCTTTTTCTCCTTGGCGTTGACGAGCAGGGAAATCAGCAGCCGCTGACCGGCGGCGGCGACGCTTGCGCTTTTGACCGTGACATCGACCGAGCCGCTGCCGTCTTCCGGAAACTTGCGGCCTTTCAGTTGCGTTTCGACGATCTTGTTTACTTCGGTAAAAGGCAGATCGATCGGCACACCGATGCTGATGCGGCCGCGATCCGGTGGCGGAACGATGTCGAGATTTGCCGGGAAGGGGCAATCCGGCTTGGTTTCCGTGGGCAGCACACGCGTCTCTGCCTGCAAGCCGAGCATGAAGTTCACCGAGTTGGGATCGATGCGAGGCTGCGCAGCCATTGCCCGCACCGGCCGCATCTCCAGCCACAGCGTCGGCATTCCCTTTGCCGCCGGCGGAAGCGGGATCGAACGGCAGAGTTTTGCCCACTCGCGCCGCGCGTTCTGCTCAAGCGAGCGGTCGTTGCGCAGCTGCGCCTGCAACAGCGCTATCTGTTCGTTGACGGTCTTGTCGATCAGCGGCTTGACCTGTGCCGGCACCGCGACCTTGGCGCCTGCAATCGTGAGGCTGCTGTCGCCGAGCGTGACCTGCGCCGCCAGTTTCGGATCGATGCGCCATTCCCTCAAGACTTCAGGCCGCGATGTGATCGCGACGTTGCCGTGGATCGCGGCGCTGGCGTTGAGTTGCTTGATCGACACGCTGCCGAGTTGCTTCACCGCGTTGTCGCCGAGCACATTTCCCAGCACATTGCCAAGTGCAGTGCCGCTCGCCGCCGACAGCGAGCCGAGCACAGTCAGCTTGCCGTCGAGCGGCGTCGATAGCGACAGCGCGTTCTGTACGCCCGATGCGGCGATCGGGCCGCGTGTCACGGTCCAGCTGATATCGGCGTTCTGAAGAATCTGGCTGATGGGATTTTCGGCCTTGCCGCCGATGTTGCGCGGCGCGGCGCGGTCGAGCCCGTCGCGCAGCGCAGCGATCGACACGGAGATCGGCGTCAGGATTTCAGAATTGCGCGCCATCGGCAGCAGCGGCGGCAGTTTTGCCAGCACCGGCTTCTCGACAGTCGCCGGCCAGAACCGGTTCATCGCATAAAGGCTGAGGGCGAACGATGCGGCAAGCACCGCCAGTCCAAGCAGAATGAATTTCAGGCGCATAACGACTCCGGCCGCATCATAATCGTGATGCTACAGCCCGCGTCCGATACACGCCACCCCGCGCGTCAGAGTAGCCCGGATCGACTTACCGCAGATCTCTCGGAAGCAGCTTGTCCTTCGGGACTTGCGGCAACTTTTTCTGCACTGCCGGAACGCCCGGCTGTCCTGGGCGCGGCACTGCTGACGGCATGCGCTGAGCCGGCGCTTGCGGAATGCCGAGCCGGCTGGGCACACCGAGCCGGTTGAGGATGCCAGCCGGACCTTGCATCGCCGGTGCACTTGGCACAGCCGCCGGCCGTTGCAATCCACCCGGCATGCCGGGCTGCCGCGCGATGGCCGGTGGGTTCGCCACACCCGGCTGATTCGGCAGAGGCGGTCGCGAACCGATCTGACCGGGAGCACCGGGTGTGCGCTGGAATCCGCCAGGCTGCGGCGTGCCGGGCGTTCTTTGAAGACCGGGCTGATTTGGCACCCCGGGCTGTCGCTGCAAATCGGGCTGCAAATTGCCGCGCTGTCCCGGCGGATTTTGCAGGCCCGGTCGTGCCGGCTGGCCGGGTTGATTCAGGCCGGGGCGATTGGGTTGTCCCGGTTGGTTGGGTTGACCCGGACGATTCAATCCCGGTTGCTGCCGCTGACCGGGCTGGTTCAATCCCGGTTGTTGCCGTTGTCCGGGCTGGTTCAGTCCAGGCTGCCGTTGTTGTCCGGGTTGGTTCACTCCGGGCCGCTGCTGGCCGCCTTGATTGAAGCCTGGCCGTCCGAAGGCCGGCGGACGATTCGGATTCTGCATGCGGAAATCGCGCTGCTGCATCACGACGCGCCGTCCAATGTCCTGCATGTTGTGAACGCGCTGTATGAATCCGCGATCGCGCGCGATCATTTGCGCAGACATCACCATCGGCATCGCGGACATCCGCATGCCGAAGCCGGGCACCATCGTGCCGCGCACGGTGAATCCGCTTGCAGCCTGCGTCAGCATACCGAGCGGCGCGCCGTCGCGCGCCTTGAGTTCGATGCGGCCGACCCTGCCGTCGGCATCGGGGTAGAGCTTGACGCCGACATTGGTTGCATTGGCGGCTGCCGCGCCTTCAGGCACTTCAACGACGCCGGTGGTGCCGCGAATGCCGAGCGTCGCGGTCGGTGTTTCGATTTTCATGTCGCCGGTCTTGGCAACGGCAGCAGCGACGAACGCCATGGTGCCGCACGTGACGTTGATCAGCGCGGCGTTGTCCTTAGTGCCTTCCTGATAGATGAAATTATCCACGACGATACGCGAACTTGCGGAGAGATTGAGCGTGGTGTCGTCGCTGAATGTCACGCCGAGCGTCGAGCTCTTGCCGGTCTGAAGAATGTCACCCTTAAAGATATCGTCTTGCAGCTTCAGTGGACCGGTCATGCCGTTGCGCGTGACCGTTGCGGTGCCTTTCAGGATGGCGACGTTGCCGGCGGGCTCATCGGTCGCCTGCTGCGATGTATCGGCTGCCGGTTGATCGGCCGGTGCGGGCGGACTGGTTTGCGGTGCAGGTGCAGGTGTCACAGATTGGGCGGGCGCCGCCTGAGCGAGCCGGACGGTTTGTGCGGCATGCGCGGGCGCTGAGGCGAGGCCGCCGTATAAGATCGACGCAACGAGCAGGGCAGAACGCATCAAAATATTCACCTGCTCAAGGACCAATCGGGAAAGCCGGGCAATATGATTACTTTTTGACAGTCCTCGCAGGGCGATGCAACGCCGGGCACCCCGTTGGAGCAGGCTTTCCGTTGCAATTATGGGGCGGAATAGGTTGGCGCTTCCCCGCATGCGTGCGTCTTGTGTGTACGCAGGAGTGCGAAAGGTTCAAAAGCTGGTGTGGTCAGCCATCGCGCGCGATACGGCCGCCGGCGACGCGCCAGGCTTCGATCCCGCCCTGGATATGGCGGGCGCCGGCGAGTCCGGCCTCCTGCGCAGCCTGCACCGCCATCGCAGAACGTTCGCCGAACGCGCAATAGAACAGCAGCTGATTGCTGGTTGTCGTGCCGAGCTGGTGAAGGACACCGCCGGGCTTCACGTTATCTTCGAGTGCGGGATAGGGCGCGTGCAGCGAGCCCGGAATGACGCCGTGCTTTTCGCGTTCACGGCGCTCGCGCAAATCGATCAACACAACGTCCGGCCGTCCGACGATGTCCTTGGCTTGCACTGCAGTTACCGCCCAGCCGCGCCGCGCAACTTCGTCCTGCGCCAGACCCATATGAAGGTTCGCCGGAACGGCCACGTCCATCATCTTCGGATTCGGCAAGTGAAGACTGTTCATGAGATCGACGTATTGATCGACCGACTTGACCTGTAGGCGCGGATTGCAGGCTTTCTCTTCGCCGATGGTGGAGACGGTGTCTCCCTTGTAGTCGTGCGCCGGAAAAATCAGCGTCTGGTCGGGCAGCTTCAACAGGCGGCCAAAAATCGACTCGTACTGCGCGCGCGGATCGCCGTTCTGGAAATCGGTCCGGCCGGTACCGCGAATGAGCAGCGTGTCGCCGGTGAACACCCGGTCGGGCAGGATGAAGCTGTAGGAATCGTCGGTGTGGCCGGGCGTGTAGAGCACATCGAGGCTGAGGCCTTCGATGTCGATCTTGTCGCCGTCGGATACACGCATCGACACGACGTCCACGCCGCTCTGCTCGCCCATCACGGTGATGCAATGGGTCTTGTCGCGCAGTGCGCCGAGCCCCGTGATGTGATCGGCATGGATATGCGTATCGACCGCCTTGATCAGCTTGAGATCAAGGTCCTGCAAAAGCTGGATATAGCGATCGACCTTCTCCAGTACGGGATCAATGATCAACGCCTCGCCGCCGCGCCGGCTTGCAAGGAGATAGGTGTAAGTGCTGGAAACGCTGTCGAAGAGCTGACGGAAAATCATGAAACATGATTGCAGATTTCCGCGCGCGCGATCAAGGGCTGACCGCCTCACTCAATCCGGTGATCCTGTCAGTTCGACGCATGATGCGTAAGATCAGGACGGTTATCTGCCTAGAACATGCCCAGCACGATCGCGCCGACGAGGATGAGCGACGCATAAGCGGCAACGACGCTCAAAGGTCCGACGATGGTCATGGGTGTCCTCCCTTGGCTCAACGCTGGGTCATGTAACGCGGACGCTACCAAGACGTTCCCCGCCCCAAAAAGGCAGGCCAGCTGTCGCATTACCGGTCGCGGCGGGAGATCATGGTTAAAAAACTTTGAATAACAATGCGTTGAAGAGTCCTTAATTATCTTCGGTGAACTTGCGCGGATGACGCGTGGAGTTAGTTGGTTCGTAGTCGGCTCCCTTGTCCTCGTTGCGCTGGCTGGTTGCGGCCGCGGTTTCATGACCGCGGAACGAGAACCCTGGCGGGCCGAGGCAGAGAAGGCGTGCCTGAAATCCGGTGCGGTCAAGGAGACCGCGGATCTCGTCCGCATCGATCCGATTTCCGGACCGGGCGCCTGCGGCGCCGAATTTCCGTTGAAAGTGGTCGCGCTCGGTGACCCGATGAGCAGCCTCGGTTATGCGGACGATCTGCGTCCGCCCGGAAGCATCGGCAATCAGCCGCGCTGGCCGGTGTCGCAGCAGCCTTCGTCCTATCAACAGCCGTCATACGCGTCGCAGCCGCCGTCGTATCCATCGCAGCAGCCGTATCAGGCGCAGCGTCCCTATCCATCGCAGTCCGGCGCGCCCATGCAGCTGAACGCGCCGGGTGTCGCGCCGCCTAACGAGGAAGATATCGAGGCCGCATCCGACGCACCGTCGCCTGCACCCAGCCGCGCGCCGCGCGCACCTTACGCCGCGCAGCCGTATCCTCCCGCGAGCCAGCCCTACACGCCGCCGCGTCTCGGCCCGTCGCAGGGATCTGCGGTGAACAGGTTCGGTTCGGTCACGCTCAAACCCGCCGCGACGCTGGCCTGTCCGATTGTGTCCGCGCTCGACCGCTGGCTGGCGGACTCTGTTCAGCCCGCCGCGCAACGCTGGTTCGGTTCTCCGGTCGCGGAAATCAGACAGATCTCGGCTTACTCATGCCGCGGCATGAACGGCAACTCGCGCTCGCGTATTTCAGAACACGCCTTCGGCAACGCGCTCGACATCGCGTCGTTCACGCTTGCGGACGGAAGGCGCATTTCGGTCAAGGACGGCTGGAAAGGCTTGCCGGAAGAACAGGGATTCCTGCGCGATATTCAGGGCGCAGCGTGCCAGCAGTTCAACACCGTGCTGGCGCCGGGTTCGAACGTCTACCACTACGATCACATTCACGTCGACCTGATGCGTCGCGCAAGCGGCCGCGTTATCTGCCAGCCCGCCGCCGTGTCGGGCGAGGAGATTGCGTCGCGCGCGGCGCCGCGCGGCGGATATGCGGGACGCGATAACGGCATCACCGGCTCGATCGGGAACAGGGTCAAGAGCGTCTTCGCACGCGGCCCGCTATCGAAGGAAGACCGGGAGTCGATCGAAGACGAGTCCCGCGTCAGGGAGCGCTGATTTCAGCCGCTTTTGTTTCAGCTTTTTTTGGGGGCACGATAGCCGGCGAGGAAGAGCCGCGTTGCGCTGTCGACCACCGTTGCGATCTGTTCCTTCGTCGGCGCAGGCTTGGCCTGAAAGACGTAGGGCTGGAACAAGGTCGCCTGACACATCATCATGAACTGCATCGCGGCCAGTTCGCAGTCGTCAATCGCAAGTTCCTTCACCTTCACCCGTGCCCTGAGGTACTCGGCCATGAGGTGATTGGTGTGGGCGATCACGCGGTCATAAAACCGGCGGCCGACATCTGGCATCCGTTCCGCGATGGCCATCACGGTTCTGACCGCCGAACCGCCATCCGGCCGGCACACGATTTCGATATAGGCGCGGCCGAAAGCGCGCAGGCTGGTTTCGGCGTCTAGCGAGGGATCGAAATTGAACGCCGTCTTGCCATGGTCAAGGCTTTCCCGCTCGACAATGGCCTCGAACAGCGAGTGCTTGTCGGTGAAATAGACGTAAAGGGTGCCCTTGGAGACCCCCGCAGCCCGCGCGATCTCGTTCATGCTGGCGCCGTCAAAACCCAGATCCATAAAGACCCGCCGCGCGCCATCCATGATCTGGTGGCGCTTCGCGCTGTCCTCGTCGCCAGAGGCGACTGTAAGGTGGGTCTGAGCAACCATTTGTTTAGTCTGTTTTTTCGTTTGGCTGTGGATCGCACCGCCGGAAAGGGTGCGGGAGTACGGTCTACGATATCGAAGGATCGGTTCAAAATTACCATTGACCGAACCGTTCGGTCAATGGTAATTTTGCCGCATGCTGGGTCCCGAAGGCGAAAACGCTTTCGGAAAAACAACCAAAAGGCCCGCGCAGACGCTGAGGAATTGCCGGCGCGCGAGCGCCTCCCGGATTGCGCTGTTTTGATACTTTATGGAGGCCGCGATGGCCGTGCCTGCCCGAGACCAGGTCGCAAGGGTTGTTCACCCGGAGCCTGACGCATCCGAGACTGATGTATCGCGTACTGCGGGCATCGAGCAGCGTGCACGTCCGGTCGAGCAACCTGCGACGGATGCACCCGAGGCAGCGCCGCCCGCGGACGCGAAGGTCGAATCCGCGAAGCCGAAGTCTCCGACACGCAGGCGCGTTCTGGTCGGCGTCGGCGCGGTTGCGATCCTCGCAGGCATTTACTTCGGCTATCACTACATGGTCGTCGGCCGTTACATGGTCACGACGGATGACGCCTATGTCCGCGCCAACAACACGACGATGGGCGCGAAGATTCCCGGGCACATTGCAAAAGTCATGGTGGGCGACAACGCGCGCGTCGGCGCGGGCAATGTCGTCTTCATGATTGACGACGGTGATTACCGTCTGGCCGTCGAGAGCGCACGCGCCAAGGTCGACACCCAGCAGGCAACCATCGAGCGCATCGGACGCCAGGCCAAGGCGCAGGAAAGCGCGGTCGAGCAGGCGCAGGCGCAACTGGTTTCGGCAGAGGCCGCCATCAAGCGCGCGGAGGCTGACTTCGCGCGTCAGGAAAGCCTGAGCACAAAGGGCTTCGCCTCGAAGGCGACCTTCGATGTTTCGCAGGCCGGCCGCGATCAGGCTCAGGCCGCGGTGCAGGGTGCCAAGGCCGCGCTCGACGCGGCACAGACGCAAGTCGATGTGATCAACGCACAGAAAGCTGAAGCCGAGGGCCAGTTGCAGGAATTGCGCTCGGCGCTCGCTAAAGCGGTGCGCGATCTTTCGTTCACCACGGTGCGTGCGCCGGTCGACGGCATCTTCTCCAACCGCATCGTCAACGTCGGCGATTATGTGCAGCCGGGGCAGCGGCTCGCCAATGTCGTGCCGATCGACGACGTGTACATCGACGCCAACTACAAGGAAACGCAGCTTGGCCGCCTGAAACCCGGCCAGCATGTGTCGATCACGGTCGATGCGGTCTCCGGCCGCACCATCAAGGGCATCGTCGACAGTCTCGCGCCGGCGTCCGGTTCGGTGTTCACGCTGCTGCCGCCCGACAACGCGACCGGCAACTTCACCAAGGTGGTTCAGCGCGTCCCGGTTCGCATTCGCGTGCCGTTCTCGGTGGCGCGGGAAAACCTGTTGCGGCCCGGCATGTCGGTGGTGACCACGGTCAACACCAAACCCTCGCCGGACGGGGTCGATCCGATCGCCGCCCGATAACCGCGTGCGGGATTGCGCATCGCTGATCGCAGGGACAGTGTGATGGCGTCAAACACCGCATCGCCGACCATGGATGGCGCCCCGGCTGTATCGGCGCCGGAGGAAACGATCAGCACGCGCCGGCTGATTGCATTCCTGATCATGGTGTTCGGGATGTTCATGTCGATCCTGGACATCCAGATCGTTTCGGCATCGCTGTCTGAAATCCAGGCCGGTCTGTCGGCCAGCACCAGCGAAGTCGCGTGGGTGCAGACCTCGTATCTGATCGCCGAGGTGATCGCGATCCCGCTGTCGGGCTTCCTGTCGCGCGCGCTCGGCACACGCCTGCTGTTTGCGATCTCAGCCGCTGGATTTACCGTGGCGAGTTTCATGTGTGGCATGACCTCGACCATCGAGCAGATGATCCTGTGGCGTGCGATTCAGGGGTTCGTTGGCGCAGGCATGATCCCGACCGTGTTCGCGTCGGCCTATTCGGTTTTCCCGCGCAGCAAATTTCATATCGTCGGCCCGATCATCGGCCTCGTAGCAACGCTGGCGCCGACCATCGGCCCGACGGTCGGCGGCTACATCACCGACCTGATGTCGTGGCACTGGCTGTTCTTCATCAATATCATCCCCGGGATCGCCATCACCATCGGCGTGCTGGCATTGGTCGACTTCGATGAGCCGAATTTCGAACTGCTTCAGCATTTCGACTGGTGGGGTCTCGCTGCGATGGCCGGCTTCCTCGGCTCGCTCGAATACGTGCTGGAGGAAGGTCCGCGTAACGACTGGCTGCAGGACGAGTCCATTTTCTTCTTCGCGATCGTTTGTGTTCTGTCCGCGGTAGCCTTCTTTTATCGCGCGCTGACGCAGAAGGAGCCGATTGTCGATATCCGCGCCTTTACCGACCGCAACTTCGCGCTCGGCTGCATGTTCTCGTTCTGCGTCGGCATCGGCCTCTATGGCCTGACTTACGTCTATCCGCGTTATCTGGCCGAGGTGCGCGGCTACAGCGCGCTGATGATCGGCGAGACAGTGTTCGTCTCGGGAGCGGCGATGTTCGTCAGCGCGCCGTTCATCGGACGGCTGATGACCAAGGTCGATTTGCGTCTGATGATCGCGGCGGGGTTGCTCATTTTCGCGCTCAGTTCATGGATGATGACCGGGATCACGCGCGATTACGATTTCTATGAATTGCTGGTGCCGCAGATCCTGCGCGGCGTCGGCATCATGATGGCGATGGTACCGGTGAACAACATCGCGCTCGGAACGCTGGCGCCCTCGCGCCTGAAGAATGCGGCAGGGCTGTTCAACCTGACGCGCAATCTCGGCGGCGCGGTGGGGCTCGCCCTCATCAACACCGTGCTCGACAGCCGGACCGACCTGCATATTTCGCGGCTCCATGACAAGGTCACCTGGGGCAATGCGACGGCGGTCGAGACGCTCAACATGCTGACCCAGAAATTCCAGGGCGCGGGCAACGCATCCCTGATGGCGCTGAAGCAACTGTCGCAGATTGTGCACCGGCAGGCGGTGGTGATGAGCTTCGGCGATGCCTTCTTTATTCTGGCGTGCTTCTATCTTGCACTGAGCTTGCTCGTGTTCTTCGTCAACAAGCCCAACATGATGGGCCCGCCGCCGGACGCGCATTGAAGTCCTGCCGCGCTCGTGGCACATCAGTCACGGACACAGCAACGGCAAGCGCGGGCACATGAGCTTCATCAGCGGCGTCGGACTGACGGCATTCGGAAGACATGAAGGCCGTTCGACGCTCGACCTGATGAGCAAGGCAGCCGAGAGCGCGCTGTCCGATGCAGGCCTCAGGCGCGGCGACATCGACGGTCTTCTGACCGGCTATTCCACCACCATGCCCCATCTGATGCTGGCGACTGTGTTTGCCGAGCACTTCGGCGTGCAGCCGTCTTATGCCCACGCCATTCAGGTCGGCGGCGCCACGGGCCTTGCGATGGCGATGCTGGCGCATGAACTGGTCGAGGCCGGGGTCGCGAAGACAATTCTGGTCGTCGCGGGCGAAAACCGCCTCACCGGACAGGCGCGCGACTCAGCGATGAGCACGCTGGCGCAGGTCGGCCATCCCGATTACGAAGTGCCGCTCGGTCCGACCATTCCGGCGTATTATGGCCTGCTCGCGTCACGCTACATGCACGACTACGGCCTGACGCAGGAGGACATGGCGGAATTCGCTGTGCTAATGCGCAGGCACGCGATGCTGCATCCGGGCGCGCAATTCCACGACCCGATCACGATCGCTGACGTGATGGCATCGCGCGAGATTTCCTCGCCGCTGAAGCTGCTGGATTGTTGCCCGGTGTCCGACGGCGGCGCGGCTTTCATTGTCAGTCGCGAGCCGACCAGCGATCATCACGTGCGCATCAAGGGCTGCGGGCAGGCGCATCTGCACCAGCATGTCACGGCAGCGCGCAGTCTGTCGGATGTTGGCGCTGCAGTGGCGCTGTCGCGCGCGCAGGCGAAGGTCGGCGTCGATGTGCGTCATATCAAGTATGCCGGCATCTATGACAGCTTCACCATCACGCTTGCTATCCTGATCGAGGAGCTTGGCCTCGCCCCGCGCGGCGAAGCGGCTGCCCGCGTGCGCAACGGCGACTTCGGCATCGGCGGCGCGTTGCCGCTCAACACCCACGGCGGGCTCCTGAGCTATGGCCATTGCGGCTGCGGCGGCGCGATGGCGCATCTGGTGGAGACGCAGTTGCAAATGACGGAAAGGGCAGGGCCGCGGCAGGTGCGCGACGCTTCATTGGCGTTGTTGCACGGCGATGGCGGTGTGATGTCGTCCCATGTCAGCATGTTTCTGGAGCGGGTGCGATGAGCGAAGTGACCGAGCTGAGGGGCTGGACCGATGGCGCAGGCGCGATCCTGTATCAGTCGTGCGGCGCGTGCCGCCATCTCTGGTATTTCCGACGCGCGTTCTGTCCTTCGTGTGGCGATGCTTCGCCGCAGACTCGCAAGGCGAACGGCAACGGCGTGGTTTATGCCGTCACCCTGGTGCGCCGCGCGGCGACGCTTGAGGCCAAGGTCCATGTGCCGTATGCGATTCTGCTGGTCGATATGGCGGAAGGCTTTCGCATGATGGCACATGGCGACAGCGATTTGCGCATTGATGACAACGTCATCGCGGAATTCAGGCCGTTCGCCGGCTTGCGCACGCCGTATTTCGTCAAGGCCTGAGTAAAATTGCCAGCGTGCGGCGTGTCGCCGCGCTTACATTGCCGGATTTTAAACAGCCGGTACAAAATTTGCCGCAATTATTGCCCAAAAGATCATCAGCGGCTCACGCAACGTGAGTCTGCATTGCTCGAACGCGGGAGGATCGCATGGATTTGAAGTTTGCGTTTATCGCGACCCCGCGAGTCATGCGCATTCGCGCCTGGGCATCCGGATACCCCCTCGGTTAACCTCGCGGTCCTCCGCGTAAGGTGATCGGCTGCCATCGGTTCTCCGATGGCCTGCTTGAGGTCGTCCGGTTCGAGTTGTCACGAACCCTGCTGACCAGCTTCCACAACCTGATTCTTTACACGTGACGATTGCGCGCGGCGTTGCCGCTGCGTCGTCCATATTTCTGGAGTCGGCTTGCGCCTGCGCAGCCGAAACATGTCATGACTCATTCTCGTAACAAAAGGCCATCCGCCCTCCGTGCGGTGCTTCCGTTCGTCTTCCGTCACTGGCGCAATCAGCCAGTGCGGCTGTTCGTGGTCTCCAGCGGCCTGATCGGCGTGGCGGCGGCGGATGTCTTCATGCCGCTATTCGCGGGGCGACTGGTGGACGCCGTAACACTTGCGGCGACCAATCCGGCCGCTGCTCAGCGCGGTGCCATGATCGCATTCGGTGCGATCTTTGCGCTCGGTCTTGTGGCGCTGGTGCTGCGTCTGATCGGGTTGAAAGCCATCCTGCCGTTCACGCTGCGCATCATGTCGGATGTGGCGCAGAACGCCTTCGTGCGGATCCAGCGGTTCTCCACGGACTGGCACGCCAACGGCTTCGCGGGCTCGACCGTGCGCAAGATTACGCGCGGCATGTGGGCGCTCGACCTGATGAACGACACCATCCTGATGGCGCTGGTGCCGTCGCTGGTGGTGCTGGTCGGCTCGACCATTCTGGTCGGATGGCACTGGCCGGTGCTCGGCGCGGTGATCGCGATCATCACGGTCATCTATGTGGGCATGACGGTCGCGCTGACGGCGAACTACATCGCGCCTGCCGCGCAACTGTCGAACGCGCTCGACACCAAGGTCGGCGGTACGCTGGCCGATGCGCTGACGTGCAACGCGGTGGTGAAGTCGTTCGGAGCGGAGAACCGTGAGGATGCGCGGCTTGCTGGCGTGGTCAGCAAGTGGCGCCGGCGCGCGGGCCGAACGTGGTTACGCTACACCTATGTCGGCATTGCGCAGAATGCGGTGCTGGTCGTGATGAGCGCCTGTGTGATCGGCGGCGTGCTTCTCTTGTGGATGGCGGGCCGTGCCACGCCGGGCGAGGTGACTTATGTGGTGACGACCTACTTCGTTATTCACGGCTATCTCGGCGACATCGGCCAGCACATCAGCCATCTCCAGCGTTCGGTCAACGACATGGAGGAACTGGTGGCGATCCACGACGAGGCCATCGGCATTGCCGATGCGCCGGACGCCGTGCCAATGAAGGTCGCCGGTGGCGGCATCGTGTTCGACGATGTGACGTTCCACTATCGCGGGCACGACACGCCGCTGTACGACCGGCTTGCGGTCAACATCAAGCCCGGCGAGCGCGTCGGTCTGGTCGGCCGCTCCGGCTCCGGCAAGACGACGTTCGTCAAGCTGGTGCAGCGGCTGTACGACGCAACCGGCGGACGCGTGCTGATCGACGGTCAGGATGTCGCAAAGGCGACGCAGCAATCCCTGCGCAGCCAGATCGCCATCGTGCAGCAGGAGCCGACCCTGTTTCACCGTTCGCTGGCCGAGAACATCGGCTATGCGCGGCCGGGCGCGACCATGGCGCAGATCGAGGAAGCGGCGCGGCTTGCCAACGCGCATGAGTTCATCATGCGGCTGCCAAAGCGTTACGAGACGCTAGTGGGCGAGCGCGGCGTGAAACTGTCGGGCGGCGAACGTCAGCGTGTGGCGCTGGCGCGTGCCTTCCTTGCGGACGCGCCGATCCTGATCCTGGACGAGGCCACGTCAAGCCTCGACTCGGAATCGGAGGCCTTGATTCAGGAGGCGATGGACCGCCTGATCCAGGGCCGCACCGCGATCGTGATCGCGCACCGGCTCTCCACGGTGCGCAGCCTCGACCGCATCCTGGTGTTCGACCGCGGCCGGATCGCAGAGGAAGGGACGCACGCGTCGCTCGCCAGGCGTCCCGGCGGCATCTACCGCTCGCTGTTCGAGCGGCAGGTGCTTGAACTCGACCGCATGTCGGCGGCGGAGTGAAGCGAACGTCATTGCGAGCGAAGCGAAGCAATCCAGGACTTTAAAGGAAGGAACTGGATTGCTTCGTCGCTTTGCTCCTCGCAATGACGGTGGGGTCTAACGCAGGTTCGCCGTCTTGCGGTTGACGTCGCGGCTGTCCCGAAAGTCGTCGCCGTCGATCAGTGAGGGAACGAGGTGCGGCGCGACCGTGTAAACGGCATAGCCGCTTCTCGTTCGCTTGGCCTGATAGAGCGCCTGATCGGCACGGATGAGCAAATCATCTGGCGTCAGCTGTTCGTCAGACAGCAGGGCGATGCCGACGCTGGTGCCGATCTCGATGGTGTAGCCGTTGATGTTGTAATAGCTGCTGAGGTCTTCCACGATGCGGGACGCCAGCCCGGTCGCCTGTTCGCGCTCCGCCACGCCGGTCTGCACCAGAATGAACTCGTCGCCGCCCAGCCGCACCAGCAGGTCGCTCGCTCTGGTGAGGCGCGTCAGCCGCCGGGCAACCTCTCTCAGGATCGCGTCGCCGGCGGGATGGCCGTAAAGATCGTTCGCTGCCTTGAAGTGATCGAGATCGAGGCTGTGGACGGCGAGGCCGTAACCGCTGCGTTGCGCGTCGGCGATGATGGATTCGAGATTTTCATTGAGCCCGAGCCGGTTCGACAGGCCCGTCAGCGCGTCGAGCTGCGCAAGGCCCGCGAATTTTCGCTTGAGCGTGAGCTGGCTGACGATGGTTTCGTAAGCGTGCTGGATCACGTCGACCGCACCGAACAGAAAGATGACCGTCGTCAGTGCGAGACAGATGTAAATCACTCCACCCTGGATGATGCAGGCGATCGCCGGTGGAACGGAAACAATCAGCACACTGGTAAACGCAAGGCGTGGCCGATAGGCGACGCGCGTGATGGTGCCGGCGGCATAGGTCGACAACACTCCGACGATCAGCATGTGGACCGTTGGGTCCGGCAGCATGAAGCATCGCACGCCCAGCGCGCTGACGACGACGGCTGTCGCGATGCTTCGTACTGCAAATCGCGTTTCCCACACCGTAGCCGTTGCACGGGTGAGAGGTTCTGCTTTCGCCTCGCGATGATAGCGGCGGATCATCAGGA
Source organism: Afipia birgiae 34632 (assembly GCF_000308295.2). Classification (GTDB taxonomy): domain Bacteria; phylum Pseudomonadota; class Alphaproteobacteria; order Rhizobiales; family Xanthobacteraceae; genus Afipia; species Afipia birgiae. The sequence goes on along the minus strand of NZ_HG326652.1, from coordinate 2,550,877 downwards.
TGCGTTCGGCTGAAATCAACAGGCCGATGATGGTCAGTGAGAGTACATACGGATCACCGGTCTGCGCGAAGATCGCCCAGCCAACCACGCACTGGCTGATCGCAAAGACGACGATCAGCGGCGTGGCGCTGAACAGGTTGCCGATCAATTCGACATAGATGCTCTCCGGGAGGCGGCGCTCGCGGAACAACAGCAGCGGTGAAAAAGTCATGCGGTCCGCAATTCATCAAGCGCCCGGTCTCGATGGGCCATCATCGCTTCTAGCGGCGCCGGGTAAAATGAAGGGTCCGCGGAAGGTTCAAAGTTGAGGGAACTGGAACCTTGATTGGGCGTGATGGGAAGGGAATCCTGAGCAGGAGGCTTCCCGCGGGCCGAGCCATGCATCCGGCCTTCATGAGGTGCGCTTCGGGAACAACCCCGAATGTGACGCGCTTCACACGCGAGGTCGCGGTTCGCGGCCACCTTGGGATGCGGTTGCATTCAACACGATGCCCGACGGCGCAATTTCTGTCTCCGCAGCGAGAAATTCGTGCTTAGGTTCCGCAATAAGGCCGCTTGCTGCATTCTCGAAATTGGAATTGCCGTTCCCTGGTGTTCTCGGATCAGGCGCAAGGAGGCATTCGTCATGAACAAGGTGAGCGAGGCGCTTCGCTATCTGGCGGGCGCCATCTTCGTCAGTGCGGTGTGTGTTGGCAGCGTTGCGGCGCAGCCGGTGGGCGCAGGCTGCACGCTGGATCAGGCGGCATTTGCCGGGCGACAGGTTCTGCGCTGCGCGGGAGGTCTGACTATCACCGTGGAGAGCGGTGCTCAATACTCGCTCCTCGATCGTGACGGGAACGGAAAAGCCGACGCTGCGCGTCTGAGCAGCCGCGCGTTGCTGCTCGACGCGCCCAAGGGCAGTCTGGGCAAGGCGGGCTTCCAGGTCCTGACGCCGCAAGCCATCGCAGCAGTGCGCGGCACGAAATGGGCGGTGGATGCAGATGGAAGCAAGACATCCGTGTTCGTCGCGCGCGGTCGCGTCTCGGTGCGGCGGCCGGATTCCGGGCGTGGCGTCGTGCTCGGCGCCGGTGACGGTGTCGATGTGGAAGCAGGCACCGGTCCGCTGACCGTCAAGCGTTGGGCGCCCGCTCGGGTCCAGGCTCTGATGGCGCGCTTCGGACAGTAGACGCCGATGAAGCGACTGCGGCTCCCGACATTGGCGGCGCTCGCTCTCGCGGGTTTGTGGGGACTCGGGCTCGGTCTGGTTCATTTGCGCGGAGACGCATGGTTCCTCGATCGTTTCGAAGCGACGATGACGGATCTTCGTACGCTGGTTCGCGGAAAAACCAACCCGCCTGATCTGGTGAAGATCGTTGCCATCGACGATGACGTGGTGCGGAAGGAGGGTGGCTATCCGCTTTCCCGCGCGGCTCTGGCCAGAATCATCGAGGGGCTCGCGCAATTCGAACCCAAGGTGATCGTGATCGATCTGCTTCTTGTCGATCCGGGACCGGAGAGCGGCGATCAGGCGCTGGAGCAGGCGCTGGGTCAAAGCCCGAGTGTGATTGCCGCCGCCGCGGTCTTTGCACAAGGCAAGCAATGGATTGCATCCGGGGATGACGGTCCGCTCGCGGGCGTGCCGAGCGCCGACCGGTTTCTGCTACCGTTGCAACGGTTCGTTGATCGCGCGGCGGTCGGCGTGGTCAATGTCGCGACCGATCAGAGCGGAACGCCTCGCTTCTTCCCCATGCTCTTCAGGCAGGGCAATCGCATCGAAGCGTCGCTGCCGCTGCGCGTCGCGGCTGTCGCCGCTGCGGAGAATCCCGGTGTAGAGCCGGACCGCCTGACGCTCGCAGGCAAGTCGATTCCGACAGATATCAGTCACGTTCTTCCGCTGAGTTTCTATGGCCCTCGCGGCACAATCCCGACGTTCAGCGCCGGGGCGGTACTCAACGGACAGATAGACAGCAAGGCGATCCGCGACCGGATTGTGGTGATCGGTGCAACCGTCACCGGCGGAGGTGACGTTTTCCCGACCCCCTTCGATTCCGTGCTGCCGGGTGTCGAAGTCATTGCCACCGCGATTACGCATTTGATCGCCGGCGACGGTATCGTCCGTAACCGGAACGTGCGGCTTGCCGATGTCGGCATTGCCGTTTTGCTGCCCATGATTCTCGTCGGCCTCCTGGCATGGCGTCGCAGCGCTGTCGCACTGATCTTGATTGCAGTCGTGTTTCTGTCCTGGCTTGGATTGAACTTCGCCGTGTTTTCGCGGGGCGTCTGGTTGAGTGCAGCACTGCCGATGGCCGCTGCAATTCCGCCGGTCATGCTGTTCGGCGCCGTGCAACTCTTGCAGGGAAGGCGGCGTGCGCAATATTTTGCGATGAGGAACAGTCTCCTCCAGCAGTTTCAGGCACCCGTCGTGCGAGATTGGCTGACTCGTCATCCCGATTTTCTTTCGGAGCCGGTCCAGCAGCATGCAGCGATCGTTTTTATCGATCTGTCCGGTTTTACGGCGCTGAGCGAGACGATGGACGCGGACGAGATCCGTGAACTGCTGAAGTCCTTTCATGCCTTGATCGATAAGGAAGTTGTGGCAGCCGGCGGTGTGATCACGAGTTTCATGGGCGATGGCGCGATGATCCTGTTCGGTTTGCCCGAACCGGGGCGTGGCGATTCCGCCAATGCAGTTCGTTGCTGCGTCAGTCTCTGCACCGGGACTCAAAGATGGCTTGCTTCGCTGCCGCCGTCGATCGCGGCGCGGCTCGGCTTCAAGGTCGGCGCGCATTTCGGGATGATCGTTGCATCCCGATTGGGCGGCAGAAGCTATCAGCACATCACCGCAACCGGCGATACCGTCAATGTCGCGAGCCGCTTGATGGAAGTCGCGGCGCGGCAGGGCGCCGAGCTTGCGATGAGCGCGGAAATGCTCCGCGCGGCCGGTGCCGACAACGCGTTGTCGGCGTCGGGTTTTCTCAGCGGACCGCTGGATACCAAGATCAGAGGGCGGTCAGGCTCACTGACGATCTGGCTCTGGAAAAGTGCCGCGCATCCTTTGCTGGATCACGCGCAGATAAAGCAACCGGCCAGTCTCTAAGCCGGGTTTGCAGGGCGCGCGTTTCAACGCGCTGGCACCGGAAGGGCAAAGACCTGACCGGGATAAATAAGATCTTGATGTCGGATTTGGTCACGGTTCGCCTTTAGAACGAGCGGGTATCGCATGCCCGTGCCGTAGGTGGCGCGGCTGATGCGCCAGAGGCTGTCGCCGCGCGATACGACGACGGAGGAGCGTGAGCCTCTGTCTGACGAAACGGGCGCTTGAGAAGATCCAGCGGCTTGATCCCGCCCGGAACGGTTCGCCACTGCCGTCTCCGGAACATTGGCCGGTGCTCCGGCGCGCGATTGACCCGCGGCTCCGAAACTCGGCTCCGTCGCGTCTAGCGCGACCGCCACGCTCTGTTCGGATGTCGCTTGCGTGCCGTCCGGCTGTCTGGATCTCAACGTCAGCTCGTAGCTTCCGGCGGGAAGCCGGGAAGGGGCCATGATGAATTGTCCGGACTGATCTGCGACCGCTCGATCATGCGGCTCTCCGTTACGCAACAGTTCCACGATCGCGCCGGGTGCAGCCCTGCCGGCGATGACTGCGTCACCCGTGCGGTCAATGCGGGCAATGTCGAAGGCGGGCGCGGATTTATCTGTGTCCGGCGGGCGGGGCGGTTCGGCGAGCGCGCCCGTCACGGCGTTTGCTTCAGTTTGTGCCGTTGCGAGCGCGGCCGAGCCCTCATCTCGCGCGCCCGGTGTTGGCGGCGCAATCGCCGGCGCGGCGATTACCGTTCTGGCTTCAACTTTGGCTTCAACCGGCGGCTCGCGCTGTGTGTGTGTGATGCCGAAGACAAGCGCGGCACCACATACCGCAACAAGCGCCAGAGACAGAAAAATCACCCGGCCCATCGATGTGGCTGCCATGGTAACCGCCCCTTTGCCAGATCGTGACTCGTCAGCCCCTCGGCAAGCCTGCGCCGATTTATTCCGGTCATCAAGTCCGCAGCTATTCGGTCAGCCGCTCGAACAGTCACGAATTGGCGAGGGGTCCGGCGTGTTGCGCCGAACCCCTCATTCTTAATATCAGCCGGCCTGTAAGCCGGGTTCTGTAGGGCCTGAATGGTTTGCACCATGCAGACGTGACGGCCATTCCTCTGGGACGCAAGTTGCGTTGCGCCTCGAGCAACCTACCCGGACAGCGGGCCTGACATCGCCCCGCGGAGTTATCGCTCGAGAGCGAACTTTCCACTGTGCTGTCCCTATTCGGTTTTGCTCCCGGTGGGGTTTGCCATGCCATCTCCGTTGCCGGAGATGCGGTGCGCTCTTACCGCACCTTTTCACCCTTACCTTCACCCAAATCCTTTCGGTTGGTGAGAAGGCGGTTCGTTCTCTGTGGCACTTTCCCTGGGGTCGCCCCCGCCGGGTGTTATCCGGCACCGTATGTCGATGGAGCCCGGACTTTCCTCCCCGGCGACCTTTCGATCCTTGCCGGAGCGGCCGTCCGGCCGACTGACGTCTGAGGACATGAGCGTTCCGGGCTGTCGCGTCAAGCCAAATGCGGCGCAGCCGGCCTCCGAAAATAATTTATCCTGAAGATGTCGTTCGGCCCTCGGCCCGTTCGTCTAGGTTTACGGCGAATGGCGCCGGTCAAACGGAGTGACCCAGATGCAGTATCTGTTGCTGATCTATCAGAACGAAGTCAACGATGCCAAGCGGACGGAAGCAGAAGCCAATGCACGAAGTGCGGAATATGGCGTGTTCACGCAATCCATCATCCAGTCCGGAAATTTCAAGGCCGGCGACCGGTTGCAGCCGACGTCGATGGCGACCACGGTGCGGGTGCGCGACGGTAAGACGCTCACGACCGACGGGCCATTCGCGGAAACGCATGAGCAACTCGGCGGCTATTACCTGATCGAGGCAAAGGATCTCGACACAGCGTTGGCGATAGCCGCCCGCATGCCCGGTGCGAAATATGGTTCGATCGAGGTCCGGCCGATCTGGGTCTATAACAAGTAGCGCGGATTGGCGGCAGGATGACGCCTGTTGAGATCGAAAACATATTCCGGAGCGAGGCGGGTCGCGCGCTTGCGACGCTGATCCGTCTCGTCGGAGATTTCGATCTTGCCGAAGACGTGTTGCAGGACGCGTTTGCCGCCGCACTGGAGTGCGGAGAGGTGCCGTCGAATCCGCGTGCGTGGCTGGTTACCACCGGGCGCAACAAGGCCATCGACCGTATCCGCCGCGAGACCGCGTTTCGCACGAGGCAAGACCAGATTGTTCACGAGACGAAATCGAGAAATACGGATGCGACCGGTGGCATCGGTCCGGCGGAAGACGCGATGGACGATGATGCGTTGCGGCTGATCTTCACCTGCTGTCATCCGGCTTTCGCGATCGAAACCCAGGTCGCGCTGACATTGCGGACGATCTGCGGTCTCACCACGGGGCAAGTCGCGCGCGCGTTTCTCGCCAGCGAGGATGCGATGGCGCAGCGTCTGACCCGCGCCAAGCAGAAAATTCGACTTGCTGGAATTCCCTATGAAGTGCCACAGCACGATGCGCTGAATGCGCGGCTGCACGGCGTGCTCGCGGTGGTCTATCTCGTTTTCAACGAAGGTTATGCGGCGACCGCCGGCGAGACGCTGATGCGGCCGGACCTTGCTGGGGAAGCCATCCGGTTGTGCCGTTTGCTTGACGTATTGATACCGGCACGGAGTGAGATTCGCGGGCTGCTTGCGCTGATGCTCCTGCACGACGCGCGGCGGACAAGCCGCGAAACCGCCGAAGGCGACATCGTGTTGCTTGAGCATCAGGACCGTGCGCTTTGGAACCGCGTCCAGATCGCCGAGGGGCTGGCGCTTGTCCAGCAGGCGTTGTCGGAGCCGGGCCGCCCCAATTCTTATGCGGTGCAGGCGGCCATTGCGGCGCTGCATGCGCGCGCGCCAAGTTTCTCGGAGACGGACTGGCCGCAGATCGCAGGACTCTATGAAGTGCTGGTGCGGATCGCGCCGTCGCCGGTTGTCGCCCTCAACCACGCGGCCGCCATCTCGATGGTCGACGGACCGGCCAAGGCGCTCGCGCTGGTCGACACGCTCGCTGCTTGTGGCGAACTCGACGGCTATGATCTGTTGCCCGCAGTTCGGGCCGATTTGTTGCGACGGCTGAAACGCGACGGCGAAGCGCGCGCCGCTTATAGGCAGGCGCTCGAGTCCACCAGTCTCGAACCGTTGCGGCGTTTCTATCTGCGCCGTCTTTCGGAACTGAGCTAGGGTCTGTTGAGAATCAGGATTCCACCTGAGGCTTGGTTGTGATTCAAGCTTTGGATGGAACGATTCGTACTGACAGACGCCCAATGGGCGAAGATGGAGCCGCATTGTCTGGGTAAGCCGACGGACCCCGGGCGCAGCGGAAGCGACAACCGCCGCTTCATCGAAGCGGTACTTTGGATCGTGCGGACGGGAAGCCCCTGGCGTGATCTTCCGCCGTTCTTCGGCAACTGGAACACTGTTTTCAAGCGCTACCGCGACTGGGTCAAGGCGGACGTTTTCACCAGGCTTTTCGAGGCCTGCTCGGACGCGCCAGACATGGAATACGCCATGGTCGACGCCACCATCGTCAAGGTCCATCGCCACGGACAGGGCGCAAAAGGGGGACACAGAGCCAGGCCATCGGCCGCTCCAAAGGCGGCATGACGACCAAAATTCTCGCGCTGACCGACGCGCTCGGCAATCTGGTGCGCTTCGTTCTCCTGCCCGGCCATCGTTTCGATACGGTGGGCGTCGCTCCGCTCATCGACGGTCTCGCTTTTGAGGGCTTCATCGCCGACAAGGCCTTCGACAGCAATTCCATTATTGCAGACCTCAACGAGCGCGGCGCTAAGATCGTCATCTCACAGCATCCACGGCGCGCCTCGCCCCTGCCGATCGACGCTGAGATCTACAAGTGGCGCCACCTGATCGAGAATTTCTTCTGCAAGCTCAAGGAATTCAAGCGCATCGCCATGCGCGCAGACAAAACCGATCAGAGCTTCGCCGCAAACATCCATCTCGCCGCAGCCGTGATAAACTCCCGATGAATCTCAACAGACCCTAGTACGCCCACTCAGCTCACGAGCGCTTCTTTCGGCATCAGCGCGAGCAGATCGTTCAACGTGGTCAATGTCGAGGTGTCGGCGATGCCGTCCACGCGCTCGGGCCGGAAGTGCCGCTGGAAGGCGGCGACCACATCCATGGTATTGGCGTCGTAAAGTCCGTTCAGCGGAACGCCGTAACCGAAGCTCGCGAGCAGCTTTTGCAGGGCAAGGACATCGTCGCCGGATGCGCCGAGCATGGTCTTCACGCCGCGGACAATCGGCGCGGGTTCGACCCAGAGGCCGACGCCGGAATCCGCCAGCAGCCGCCACGGGAATTTCTCGCCAGGGTCTTTCTTGCGGCCGGGCGCGACATCCGAATGTCCGAGAATCCGATGCTTTGGAATCTCGCGGCGGATCATGATGCCCTTGCACAGCGCGATCACCGCAGCGGTCTGGCGCAGCGGGAAATCGGTGTAGCCGAGATCATGGCCGGGGTTGACGATCTCGATGCCGATGGACGCCGAGTTGATGTCGGTTTCGGCGCCCCACGAGGAGGCGCCCGCATGCCAGGCGCGATCCGCTTCGCGCACGCACTGAACGATATTGCCGTCCTCGAGCACGACATAATGTGCGGAGACTTCGGTGCCCGTCGTGCACAGCCGCACGATCGCGCTCGCCGGATCGGCCATCCCGGTGTAGTGCAGAACGATCATGTTCGGCGACAGCACGCCCTTGCGGTCGCCGTAGTTCGGCGACGGCGTGACGTTCGAGACGACGGACGAATCCGGCACGAAGTTCGGCATTTCAGCAGTATCCCCCAGGTGAACAATCGGGACGCTGACGCTTCGAACCAAATCCAGCAGACTCAAACGATCCTCGCGGCATACAGGTACTCGAAACAGGGCGAGAGAAGGGCGGTAGAAAACTAGTGACGGCAATGCACATCCGGGGCAATCCGCGCGGGTTCCATGGCCGCGGCTTGCCCCCAGGAACATTTGCATGCCCAGGTTGCTCACCGGCGTCGCTGAAACACACCTTCTTTAAAGGCAATCTTCCGCGTCAACCATTCCTTAACGATAACTGCCGCTACTGAAGGGTGTAGAGTCGCGCCGGAACGGGGCGACTGCGGTTCATCGATGCGCAAGAAGCCCCGCGACAACCCCCATGGCTGGCCAGAAAATCCCATGCGGAACCTCGAATTTGCGGCGCGTCATCGCCAGCGCCTCCGCGTTCAGGTCAATCTGGGCGCCGGAACGGGCCAATCTCGGACTTTTCGGACGGGATCTCGCGGATCGGCCCGGGTATTCAGGCCGGCATGCGGCCGTCTTTCACCGGCAGGCGTTTGAAATGTCGCCCGACGATGCACCTGTACGCCATGTTCCGGTTCTCGGCCGTGAGGTCGTCGACGCGCTCGCACCGCGTGATGGCGGCGTTTACGTCGATGCCACCTTCGGCGCCGGCGGGTACAGCCGCGCGATCCTGAAAGTTCCCGGCACGCGCGTGATCGGCATCGACCGTGACCGCACCGCCATTGCCGGCGGCTTCGACCTTGTGGAGTCTTCCGAGGGGAGACTCACGCTGGTCGAGGATCGCTTCTCCAATTTAGCCGAGGTGTGTGCCGGACAAGGTCTCGACGCTGTCGACGGCATCGTGATGGATGTCGGCGTCTCGTCGATGCAACTCGATCAGTCGGAGCGTGGCTTCTCCTTCCGTCTCAACGGCCCGCTCGACATGCGGATGGGCCATGACGGCCCAACCGCGGCTGACTTGGTGGCGAAAGCATCCGAAACCGATCTTGCTAACATCATCTATATCTTCGGTGAGGAGCGCCATTCGCGCGCGGTGGCCCGCGCCATCGTCGCGGCAAGGAAAGAAGCACCGATCACGACGACGCGCGCGCTGGCCGACATCGTCTCGCGCGTTGTGCGGTCCAAGCCCAACGAAATCCATCCAGCCACCCGGACGTTTCAGGCGCTGCGCATCTTCGTCAACGAAGAGCTGGACGAACTGCACGCGGCGCTTGTGGCTGCCGAAAAGATGCTGAAACCCGGCGGACGTCTTGCGGTGGTGTCGTTCCATTCGCTTGAGGATCGCATCGTCAAGAATTTCCTCAACGAGCGCGGCAAGCGCGGAGGCGGTTCGCGCCATCTGCCCGACGTCAAGCAGGCGCTGCCGAGCTTCGAGATTCTCACCAAGCGGCCGGTTGTTGCGGGTGACGACGAGGTTGAAGCCAACCCGCGCGCCCGTTCCGCGAAACTGCGCGCCGCGGCTCGCACCGATGCGCCCGCGCGGTCCGAGACCGCATCGTTCGACTGGCCGCAACTGGCCGACGTGATGAGGGGAGGCTGACATGCGCATCGTCCACCTCTTCGTCATCTGCGCGCTGGTGTTCGCCGCGGCTTATGTCTACCGCATCAAGATGGAATCGACGGTGCGCACCGAGAGCGTGTTGCGGCTGCGCGCCGACATCCGCCAGCAGCGAGATGCGATTGCGAGTCTGAAGGCCGAATGGGCCAAGCTCGAATCGCCGAAGCGCATGCAGGAACTGGCCTTGCGCCATCTCTCACTGCGCTCGATCGAGGCCATCCAATATGACTCGCTGAAGAACCTGCCGCCGCGTCCGCCGAGCTTCGCCAAGCCGGGCGATCCCGATCCGATCGGCACCATGATTGAAAGTGTCGATCTGGAAGCGCTTGCTGCCGCCGCTTCGGAGGACGAAACCCTTACTGGCTCGATTCCCCAGCCGGAGGGCGCGCGGTGACCGATCAGATCACACGTCCTCCTGAACCTTGGCGGCAGAGGCTGATCCGCACGCTCCTCTACGGCCGCAATGTCGACCGTTCGGCCAAGGCGCGCGCGCGCGTTGGTCTCGCAATCATCGCTTTCTCGCTGATCTATGCCGTGATCGCGGGCCGCCTTGTCATGTTCGCGGTGAATGGAGACGGCCATGGCGCGCGGCGCACGGCGTCGCAGGATGCCATCGCCACCGCGCGGCCTGACATCCTGGATCGCAACGGGATGATCCTCGCCACCGACGTCAAGACGCCGTCGCTGTTTGGCGAGCCGCGCCGCATCATCGACAAGGACGAGGCCATTGAGCTTCTGACCGCGACGCTCCCCGACGTCGATGCGGGCGAGGTGCGGGACCGGCTGTCGTCGCGCAAGGGCTTCGTCTGGCTGAAGCGCGAAATCACGGCGCAGCAACAGAAGGATATCTACCGTCTCGGCATTCCCGGCATCGGCTTCCTGCGGGAGAATAAGCGCGTCTACCCGAGCGGTCCTGTGGTGTCGCATCTGATCGGCCATGTGAACATCGACAACCAGGGCATCGCCGGCATCGAGAAGTGGCTGGACTCCAACGGCCTTGCCGATCTGCATCGCGCCGGGTTCGCGACCGACCGGCAGCAGGAACCTGTCCAACTCGCGGTCGATCTGCGCGTCGAGCATGCGCTGCGCGATGAACTGATGAAGGCCAAGGACAAGTACAAGGCGAAAGCGGCGGCGGGTCTGGTCTCGAACGTCAACACCGGCGAGATCATCGCAATGGTCTCGGTGCCCGATTACGATCCCAACAATCCGCGCGAGGCCAACGACCCGACCCGCATCAATCGCCTGACCACCGGCGTATACGAAATGGGATCGACATTCAAATCGCTGACGCTCGCCATGGCGCTCGACTCCGGCCGCGCCACTGTCAACACGCTTTATGATGCCCGCGCGCCGCTGACCTACGGCAAGTTCAAGATTCACGACACCCACAATCTCGGGCGTTCCGTTCCGATGTGGGAAGTGTTCACCGAATCCTCCAACGTCGGTGCCGCGCGTGTCGCGTTGTCGATGGGTGTCGAGGCGCACAAGGCATTCCTGCGCAAACTCGGCCAGCTCACGCGGCTGCGTACCGAACTGCCCGAAAGCGCGGAACCGCTGGTGCCGAAGCGCTGGGGCGAATTGAACACCATCACCATCGCTTTCGGCCATGGCATGGCAGTGGCTCCGCTGCAGGCGGTCATGGGCATCAATGCGCTGGTCAACGGCGGCTACCTCGTTCCGCCGACATTCCTGAAGCGCTCGCGCGAGGACGCGATGCAGGTGGCCAAGCAGGTGGTCAAGCCCGAGACCAGTTACAGCATGCGCTACCTGATGCGGCTGAACGCGGAAAAGGGCACGGCGCGCAAGGCCGACATCAAGGGCTATTATGTCGGCGGCAAGACCGGCACCTCGGAAAAGGTCGTCAACGGACGTTATTCCAAAAAGCAGGTGCTGAATTCCTTCACGGCGATCATGCCTGCCGACAATCCGCAGTATCAGCTCCTGATCATGCTGGATGAGCCGCAGGGGCTCCCGGAAACCCATGGCTTCATTACATCGGGCTGGAACGCTGTGCCGACCGGCGGCAAAGTGATTGAGCGAATCGCCCCGCTGCTGGGGATGGTCCCGCGGTTCGATTTGCCGCCGTCCGAGCGCCTTATTCTTGCGGCATCGAAGGAAAGCCGGTAACCGCACGGCTGCGCGCATTCCGCAAAAGTGGGCACCGGTTTTGCGGCTGGAATACGCGCATGCTTAGATGTACCGGGGTGAGATGAAACTACGCGACCTTTTCAGCGGGGACGCCGTGATCGGCGCGCAACATGCCGATGTTGCGGTCACGGGCGTTGCTATGGACAGCCGTGTGGTGAAGCCGGGCGACGTATTCTTCGCGCTGGCGGGGGGCAAGACCGACGGCGCGCGCTTCATCGATCAGGCGATGGCCTCCGGCGCTGCTGCCGTCGTCAGCGACCGTATTCCCGAGAACGGCACCCACGTTCCGTTTATCGCGGTCTCCAATCCACGCCGCGCGCTGGCTCTGGCCGCTGCGCGTTTTTATCCACGTCAGCCCAGCACCATTGCCGCCGTCACCGGCACCAGCGGCAAGACATCGGTTGCGGTGTTCACGCGGCAGATATGGCAGCGCCTCGGTTATGCAGCTGCCAGCATCGGCACCATTGGACTCGTCTCGCCGAAGCGAACCGTCTACGGCTCGCTGACCACACCTGACCCGATCGCGTTGCATCGCTCACTCGACGAGATCGCGGGCGAGGGGGTGACACATCTGGCGTTCGAGGCGTCGTCGCATGGCCTCGATCAGCACCGGCTCGATGGCGTGCGCGTCAATGCCGGCGGATTCACCAATCTGTCGCGCGATCACATGGACTATCATCCAACCGTGGAACACTATCTCGCGGCCAAGCTGCGGCTGTTCACCGATCTGATCGGCGATGGCGGCGCCGCGGTGATCGCCGCCGATCACGACCATTCGCAGACCGTGATTGATGCCGCGCGCATCCGCAAGTTGCGGATCATGACGGTCGGACGCAAGGGCGAAGGCATCAAGCTCGTCGATGCTGCGGTGGACGGGTTCGCGCAGAAGCTGACGCTCGAGCATGACGGCAAGCGCTATCTGGTGCGGCTGCCGCTGGTGGGCGAATTCCAGATCGAGAATGCGCTGGTTGCTGCAGGACTTGTGGTCGCTACGGGCGGTGAGCCTGATCGCGTGTTCGCGGCGCTCGAACATCTTGAAGGCGCGCCGGGCCGGCTCGAACTGGTCGGCGAGCGAAATGGCGCGCCGGTGTTCGTTGATTACGCACACAAGCCTGATGCCCTGGCGAAGGCACTCGAAGCGCTGCGGCCCTACACCAAACGCAAGCTCGTCGTGGTGTTTGGTGCAGGCGGTGATCGCGACGCCGGCAAGCGGCCGCTGATGGGTGCGATCGCCGCGGAGAACGCGGATACGGTGATTGTGACCGACGATAATCCGCGTTCGGAAAATCCGGCATCGATCCGCGCGGCGATTATGGCTTCTGCGAAAGGTGCGACGGACATTGGCGATCGCGCCGAGGCGATCCGTGCGGCGATCGCTGGCTTGCAGCAGGGCGACGCGCTGCTGATCGCCGGAAAGGGCCACGAAACCGGACAGATTGTGGGAGATAAAGTGTTGCCGTTCAGCGATCACGAAGCCGCCGCAGCGGCCCTGGCGGAGCATGCGGCATGAGCACGGCCCTGTGGACGAGTGCTGCGATGGCGGAGGCGATGCGTGCCGTGATGCGTGGCGCGCTGCCGAACGATGTGACCGGTATTTCCATCGACAGCCGTACCCTGACGCCGGGCGAGGCTTATTTCGCGATCAAGGGTGACGTGCACGACGGTCACGATTTCGTCGAGGCTGCATTGAAGAACGGTGCGGCGCTCGCTGTCGTCGCGAAAACCCACGCGGAGAAATTTGCGGACGACGCGCGGCTTCTGGTTGTCGATGATGTGCTCGCGGGTCTTGTCGATCTCGGGCGGGCGTCCCGCGCGCGGCTTGGCGCGAAGGTGATCGCAGTGACCGGGTCGGTTGGTAAAACCTCGACCAAGGAAGCGCTGCGCGCGGTGCTGGGTGCGCAGGGCGAGACCCACGCGTCGGTGGCGTCGTTCAACAATCACTGGGGCGTGCCGCTGTCGCTGGCGCGCTGTCCGGCGTCATCGAAGTTCGCGATCTTCGAGATCGGCATGAACCACGCCGGTGAGATCGAACCGCTGGTCAAGATGGTACGGCCTCATGTGGCGATCATCACCACGGTCGAGCCGGTGCATCTGGAGTTTTTCTCCGGCATCGAGGCGATAGCCGACGCCAAGGCCGAGATCTTTGCCGGCGTTGAGCCCGGCGGTGCGGTCGTCCTCAACCGCGACAATCCGCAGTTCGCGCGCCTGAGCAAGAATGCCAAGGCAGCGAAGATCAAACGCATCGTGTCGTTCGGCAGTGACGAAAAAGCCGATGCACGGCTGATCGACGTGTCGCTGCATGCAGCGTGTTCGGCTGTCCGTGCGACCGTCCTCGGTCAGGACATCACCTACAAGATCGGGATGCCCGGACGCCATATGGTGATGAATTCGCTTGCGGTGCTGGCTTCGGTCGCGCTGGCCGGCGCAGATCTCGCGTTGTCGGCGCTGGCGCTGGCGCAACTTGAGCCCGCTACGGGGCGTGGCGCGCGGCAGCAACTGGCTTTGGGCGAAGGTGCTGCAACGCTGATCGATGAAAGCTACAACGCCAATCCGGCGTCGATGGCGGCGGCGATCACGGTGCTCGGTCAGGCGACCGTTGGTCCGCGCGGACGGCGCATCGCGGTGCTGGGCGATATGTTGGAACTCGGCACAACCGGTCCCGATTTGCACCGTAGCCTTTCTGAAGCCATTAAGGCGAACGGGATCGACTCGGTTTTTTGCTGTGGTCCATTGATGCGCAATCTGTGGGAAGCCCTTCCTTCCACGAAGAAGGGCGGCTATGCCGATAACTCGGCCGCGCTCGTGCCGCAGGTGATTTCTGCTGTTGGCGCCGGCGATGCCATTATGGTCAAGGGGTCGCTCGGTTCGCGTATGAAATTGATTGTGACGGCACTGCAAAAGCGCTTTCCGGAAAAGGCCACGCTCGATGGCGTCGCACCATAAGGCAATTGGAAATGTTCTATTGGCTCACTGAATTCGCCGGCACGATCCCCGGCATCAATGTGTTTCGCTACATCACGTTTCGCACCGGCGGTGCGATGGTCACTGGGGCGCTGTTCGTCTTTCTGTTCGGTCCGTGGATCATTGACCAGCTTCGCCTCGCGCAGGGCAAGGGGCAACCGATCCGCGCTGACGGTCCGCCGACGCATCTGGTGACCAAGAAGGGCACGCCCACCATGGGTGGCTTGATGATCCTGTCGGGCCTGATCGTCGCGACGCTGCTGTGGGCCAACCTGCGCAACGCCTATGTCTGGATCGTGCTGCTGGTCACGCTCGGCTTCGGCTTCGTCGGCTTCTATGACGACTACCTGAAAGTCTCCAAGCAGACCGACAAGGGATTCTCCGGACGCTCGCGCCTTGCGGTCGAAGGGCTGATTGCCTTGATCGCGTGCGCCTGCATCGTCTGGTTCGGACGCGACGCGTCGGTCACAGCGCTGTCGATCCCCTTCGTCAAGGATTTCATGCTGAACATCGGCTGGTTCTACGTGATGTTCGGCATGTTCATCATCGTCGGCGCCGGCAATGCAGTGAACCTCACCGACGGCCTCGATGGTCTCGCCATTGTGCCAGTGATGATCGCGGCTGCGAGCTTCGGCATGATTGCCTATCTCGTCGGCAACGCGGTGTTCTCGGAATATCTGCAAATCCGCTACGTCCCCGGCACCGGCGAACTCGCGGTGCTGTGCGGCGCTGTGCTCGGCGCGGGGTTGGGATTTCTCTGGTTCAACGCGCCGCCGGCCTCGATTTTCATGGGCGACACCGGATCGCTCGCGCTCGGCGGCATGCTTGGCGCGATTGCTGTCGCGACCAAGCATGAGATCGTGCTGGCGGTGATCGGTGGCCTGTTCGTAGTTGAGGCGTTGTCGGTGATTGTGCAGGTCGCGTCGTTCAAGCTGACCGGCAAGCGTTTTTTCCGCATGGCGCCGATCCATCATCACTACGAGCAGAAGGGCTGGACCGAACCGCAGATCGTGATCCGCTTCTGGATCGTCTCGGTGATGCTGGCGCTGGCCGGCCTTTCGACGCTGAAGCTGCGGTGAGCGCGTGACGCCGGTCACTTCCTTTAAAGGCAAAACGGTTGCGGTGTTCGGCCTCGGCGGATCCGGGCTTGCAAGCTGTTACGCGCTGAAGGCGGGCGGCGCGGAAGTCATCGCCAGCGACGACACGCCCGCGAAGCTGGCCGAAGCCGCGAAAGCAGGCTTCATCACCGCCGATCTACGTGCGGTTTCCTGGGCGAACTTCGCGGCGCTGGTCCTGACGCCCGGCGTGCCGCTGACCCATCCGCGGCCGCACTGGACCGTCGTTGCCGCGCAAGCCGCAGGCGTCGAAGTGATAGGCGACATCGAACTGTTCTGTCGCGAACGCAAACGTCATGCACCGGACGCGCCGTTTATCGCTATCACCGGGACCAACGGCAAGTCGACCACCACGGCGCTGGTGGCACATCTGATGCGCGAGGCCGGTTACGACACGCAGATGGGCGGCAATATCGGCACCGCGATCCTCTCGCTGGAGCCGCCGGCGAAAGGCCGCGTCCATGTGATCGAGATGTCATCGTATCAGATCGATCTTACGCCCTCGCTCGATCCGACCGTCGGTATCCTGCTCAATATCACCGAAGATCACATCGATCGCCACGGCAGCATCGAACACTATGCTGCGGTGAAGGAGCGTCTGGTCACCGGCGTGCAGCGGAACGGCACTGCCATCATCGGCGTCGACGATCACTGGTGCGCGGCGATTGCAGACCGCGTGGCGCAGGCTGGCAAGAACGTCGTTCGCGTTTCAGTCAGGCATCCGGTGGCCGACGGCATTTGTTTTGAAGGCGACACCATCGTTCGTGTCGATGACGGCGCGCGGTCGCGGATCGCCAGCGTCGCGGAGATCGGCTCGTTGCGCGGTCGCCACAACGCGCAGAATGCAGCATGTGCGTCGGCCGCAGTGCTGGCGCTTGGGGTCGGCAACGAGACGTTGCAGCAGGGATTGCGCAGTTTTCCCGGCCTTGCGCATCGCATGGAGCAGATCGGCCGCAATGGCCGGGTGCTGTTTATTAATGATTCGAAAGGCACCAACGCAGACGCCGCGGCGCGTGCGCTGTCGTCATTCAAGGATATTTTCTGGATCGCGGGCGGCAAGCCCAAGACCGGCGGTATCGAATCCCTGCGCGAGTTCTTCCCGCGCATCCGCAAGGCCTATCTGATTGGCGAAGCTGCGGAAGAGTTCGCGAAGGCGCTCGGCGATGTTCCGCACGAGATCAGCAAGACGCTGGACGTGGCCGTGCCGAATGCCACGCGCGAAGCGGAAGCATCGGGGGTGGTGGAGCCGGTGGTGCTGTTATCGCCGGCCTGCGCGTCGTTCGACCAGTTTCCGAATTTCGAGAAGCGCGGCGAATATTTCCGCAAGGTCGCCGATGCGCTGCCGGGCGGCCTGAAGTCGGTGTGAATCCCTCTCCCTCTTCCGCAAAGGCGGGGAGAGGGAGAGGCACCTGTTCGCCGCGATATTCGTACCTTCGAATTTGGATATTTCAGACACTTTGACGAGATTTTTTCTCGTATCCGTCCATCTTTAACCCTTCGGCAACCATGATGCGGGAGTAATAACCCGTTAATCTTTTGCGCAGGACACGCACATGATCTCCCGCGAACAACGCACGCCCCTGAGCGAATGGTGGTGGACGGTGGATCGGCTGCTGCTGGCGGCGTTCATCACGCTGATGCTGGGCGGCGTCATCCTGTCGCTGGCCGCGAGTCCGCCGGTGGCGGCGCGCATCGGCCTCGATCCGTTTCACTTCTTCAACCGGCATGTTTTCTTTCTGGTGCCCTCGCTGATCGTGATGCTGGGCGTCTCGTTCCTATCGCCGCGGCAGGTGCGCCGCAGTGCGTTGATCGTGTTTACGATCAGCATTGTGCTGGTTGTGGCGACGCTGCTATTCGGACCCGAGGTGAAGGGCGCGAAGCGCTGGATCACCATTCTCGGCCTTAACATTCAGGCATCGGAATCCCTGAAGCCCGCATTCGTGGTGCTGGTGGCTTGGCTGTTCGCGGAATCCGCCAAGCGGCCGGAAATGCCCGCGACGTCGATGGCGCTCGGGCTTCTGCTGATGACCGTCACGCTGCTGGTGCTAGAGCCGGACTTCGGCCAGACCATGCTGCTGCTGATGGTATGGGGCGCGCTGTTCTTCATCGCAGGCATGCGGATGATCTGGGTTTTCGGTCTGATGGGCGCGGGTGCGGTCGGATTGTTCGGCGCCTACATGATGGTGCCGCACGTTGCGGGCCGCATCAAGAGGTTCATGGACCCATCGTCGGGCGATACCTTCCAGGTCGATACCGCGATGGAAGCCTTCACCCATGGCGGCTGGTTCGGACAAGGGCCGGGCGAGGGCACCGTGAAGCGTATTCTGCCGGACAGCCACACCGACTTCGTGTTTGCGGTGGCGGCCGAGGAATTCGGAATCATCCTGTGTCTCGTGCTGCTCTCGCTGTTCGCCTTTATCGTCATCCGCGCGCTGTCACGCGCCTATGCCAGCGAGGATCTGTTCGCGCGCTTTTCGGCCGCAGGCCTTGCGATCATGTTCGGCATTCAGGCCTCGATCAACATGGCAGTGAACCTGCATCTGATGCCGGCGAAGGGCATGACGTTGCCGTTCATCTCGTATGGCGGATCGTCGATGATCTCGCTGGCTTACGGCGTCGGCATGCTGCTGGCCTTGACGCGGCAGCGCCCGCGCGTGGAAATGGAATCCATCAGCGCTGCCAACGCCGCGCACAGCTTCGCGTGATCCGCGAGTATTTCGATGCCTGACAGACCTCTCATCATGTTGGCGGCTGGCGGAACGGGTGGCCACCTGTTTCCCGCCGAGGCGCTGGGCGTTGCGCTGATGAAGCGCGGCGTGCGGGTGCGATTGATGACGGATTCCCGCGCGCTGCGTTATGGCGGGATGTTCACGCGCGACATGATGGACGTGGTGCCGAGCGAAACCGTGCGCGGACGCACGCCGTGGGCGCTGGCGCGGACCGGTACGCTGCTCGCGGCCGGTGGCGCGATGTCGCTGGCGTTGCTGTTGCGTCGGAAGCCAAAGGCCGTTGTCGGCTTCGGCGGCTATCCGACGCTGCCGCCCTTGATCGCGGCGAAGCTGCTTGGCATTCCGACGGTCATTCATGATTCCAATGCTGTGCTTGGCCGCGCCAACCGCTTGCTGTCGACGCGAGTCAGCGCGATTGCGACGTCGCTGCCGGGTGTGCTGGATCGCGATCCTGCGCTTGCGGGCAAGACGACGGTGACCGGCACGCCGATGCGGCCCGCGATTCTCGCCGCCGCTGCCGTGCCGTATATTTCGCCGGACTCTGATGGTCCTGTGCGCCTGCTCGTGGTCGGCGGCAGTCAGGGCGCACGGGTAATGGCCGACGTCGTGCCGCCTGCGATCGAGCGGCTGGAGCCGGCGCTGTGGCGCAGGCTCAGTCTCGTTCAGCAGGTTCGTGACGAGGATATGAGCCGCGTGCGCGCGGTGTATGACCGGCTCAAGATCGAAGCCGAACTGGCGCCGTTCTTTACAGACCTGCCGGCGCGCTTCGCTGCGACGCATCTTGTGGTGTCGCGTTCGGGCGCAGGGACTGTCGCCGAACTCGGAGCGATCGGCCGGCCCTCGATTCTGGTGCCGCTGCCCGGCGCGATTGATCAGGACCAGTACGCCAATGCAGGTGTACTCGAGAAAGCCGCTGGCGCGATCCGCATTTCCCAGACCGAGTTCACGCCTGACCGCCTTGCAGCGGAGATTTCCGCACTCGCCGCCGATCCGGCGCGGCTGAGCGCGATGGGCACCGGCGCGCGCACGGTCGGCAAGCTCGATGCCGCCGAGCGGCTCGCCGATCTACTGATCAAGGTCGCCGGGATTTAGGTCTTCGCTTCCTAAAGCCGCACATTCTCCACGAGATAATCGAGAAACGCCCGTACACGCGCGGGCAACTGTCCACGGTGGCCGACGAACACGGCATGGATCGGTTCAAGATCGCCGGGATTGAAGTCTTCGAGCACCGGCACCAGTCGTCCTGCCTTGATATCCGCATCGACGTGAAAACGGGCGAGGCGAGACAGGCCCGCGCCGGCAACCGTTAGCCGCTGCATCGCTTCGCCATCGGAGACCAATGTATTCCCCACAGGCGGGATGGTGACAATGCCACCCTTGCCGTCACGAAACGGCCAGCCGTCGATCTGTTTGGCAAAGCAGAAACCGAGCATGTTGTGTTTGGCAAGATCGGCTGGCGTGCCCGGCGTTTCGTGTTCTGCGAGATAGGCGGGTGCGGCGACCACAATCATGCGGCTCTCGCCGAGTTTGCGCGCAAGCAAACGGGATTCGCGTAGCGGCCCGACGCGGATGGCGATGTCCGCGCGTTCTTCCATCAGGTCCACCACGGTATCGGTCAGCGACACGTCGATGCTGACGCCGGGATGCAGCTTGAGAAACCCGGGCAGCAGCGGCAGCAGCCAGTGCAGCCCGAACGGCACGCTGGTGTTGACGCGCACCCGGCCGCGCGGGATTGCGCCGACGGCAGCTTCGTGTTCCGCCGCATTGATGTCGTCGAGGATGCGAACGCTGCGATCGTAATAGGCCGTGCCTTCCGGTGTCAGTTGCAGCTTGCGGGTCGAGCGGTTGATCAGACGCACGCCGAGCCGCGCTTCCAGCCGAGCCACCAGCTTGCTGACTGCTGACGGGCTCATACGGAAGGCGCGCGCCGCCGCGGAAAATCCGCCCAGCTCGACCACCCGGGCGAACACTTCCATCTCGCCGGATCGGTTGATGTCCTGCCGTGACATTGTGACTTCAGTTCATAAATATTGTTACTTAGGCAACTCTAGTTCACGAATGGCTTTGCGTCCACTTCTCGTGAATACCGGCGGTTGGCCGGATTCGCTGAGGACTGCACCATGCCACTCGCACTCTACGCTCTCACCGCCGGCGCCTTCGGAATCGGCGTCACTGAATTCGTCATCATGGGTCTGTTGATCCAGGTCGGAATCGATCTGGGCGTTTCCATCCCGGCCGCAGGCCTGCTGATTTCCGGCTACGCCCTCGGCGTCGTGGTCGGCGCGCCGGTCATGACCATCGCGACCGCGCGCTGGCCACGCAAAACGGCACTGCTGGTGCTGATGGCCGTCTTCACGATCGGCAACCTCGCCTGTGCAATCGCGCCGAACTACTGGACCCTAATGGCTGCGCGCGTGCTCACGGCATTCGCGCATGGCACATTCTTTGGATCGGCTCTGTGGTTGCGACCTCGCTGGTGGCTTCCGACAAGAAGGCATCGGCCATCGCGATCATGTTCACGGGCCTTACCGTCGCGACCATCCTCGGTGTGCCGTTCGGGACCTGGCTCGGTCAGCATTTCGGCTGGCGCGCGACATTCTGGGCCGTCACGCTGGTCGGCGTGGTTGCTTTCGCGATCATCGCAGCATTGGTTCCGGCCAGTAAGTCGGCGCCTGAACCCTTCAATCTCAGGGAAGACCTTGCGGTTTTGAAGCGCGGCCCCGTGCTTGCAGGTCTGCTCACGACTGTTCTTGGATGGGTCGGCGTGTTCGCTGTCTTCACCTATCTCGCTCCGCTGCTCACCAAGGTCACCGGCTTTTCTGATGCCGCCGTGTCGCCAGTCCTGCTGGTGGTCGGCATCGGCTTGCTGGTTGGCAACCTGCTCGGTGGACGGTTCGCGGACAAGCGGCTCATGCCGACGGTGTTCGGCAGCCTGTTCGCTCTGGCGCTGGTGCTCGCCTTGATGACGTTCGTGCTTCACGACAAGATCGCAATGGTTATCTTCGCAGGTCTGTTTGGCGTCGCCGCCTTCGCAACAGCGCCGCCACTCCAGATGTGGGTACTGGACAAGGCGCATGGGGCGGGCCAGTCGCTGGCGTCGAGCTTCAACATCGCGGCGTTCAATCTCGGCAATGCGATCGGTGCGTGGCTGGGCGGTCTGGTCATTGATCACGGGCCGGGACTCGAGGCGGTGCCGTGGATCGCGGCGCTGGTGCCGTTGGCGGGTCTCCTGTTGGCGATCGCTAGCCATCGGCTGGATATGCGGCAGGCCAGGCTGGTTCCCGCCGGTGCTTGCCCCGAAGCCGCTGAGTAACCGGCGGAATCGGGCTCCTCCGGGCCTGATTTGAAAAGAATCGTGCTATTTTTCTGAGCTGGCCGGGCTTGTCCCGGCCAGCTTCGTCTGTTTGAAGGACGTCATGGATGCCGGACCACGCCGCGTATCCCGATCACTGAGAGATTGATGTATGAGACTGCCGCGCGAGATCGGACCCATTCACTTCGTCGGTATCGGCGGCATCGGCATGAGCGGCATCGCCGAGGTGCTGTGCAACCTCGGTTATACGGTGCAGGGCTCGGATGCTTCGGAGAACGCCAACGTCACCCGGCTGCGCGACAAGGGCATCAAGATCAGCATCGGCCACAAGGCCGAGAACGTGAACGGCGCGGACGTGATGGTGGTCTCGACCGCAATCAAGCGTGACAATCCGGAATTGATCGCCGCGCGCGGCTTGCGTATTCCGGTGGTTCGTCGCGCTGAAATGCTGGCCGAGCTGATGCGGCTGAAAAGCTGCATCGCCATCGCCGGCACTCATGGCAAGACCACCACGACCTCGATGGTCGCGACCCTGCTCGATGCAGGTGCACTCGATCCCACCGTCATCAATGGCGGTATCATCAATGCCTACGGGACCAACGCGCGGCTCGGTGCGGGCGACTGGATGGTGGTGGAAGCCGACGAGAGCGACGGTACCTTCCTTAAGCTGCCCGCGGACGTCGCCATCGTCACCAACGTCGACCCCGAGCATCTCGATCACTTCAAGACTTTCGATGCCGTGCAGGATGCGTTCAGGGCATTTGTCGAGGGCGTTCCGTTTTACGGCTTCGCGGTGATGTGCACCGATCATCCGGTGGTGCAGGCGCTGGTCGGCAAGATCGAGGACCGGCGCATCATTACGTACGGCGAGAATCCGCAGGCCGACGCGCGGCTGGTCGATCTTGTGCCGTTCAGCGGCGGATCGAAGTTCAAGGTGGAATTCCGCCACCGCAAGACCGATGTTGCTCACCGGATCGCGGATCTGGTGCTGCCGATGCCCGGGCGTCATAACGCATTGAACGCGACGGCGGCGATCGCCGTGGCGCACGAGATCGGCATTTCGGATGAAGCGATCCGCAAGGCGCTCGCCGGGTTTGGCGGCGTGAAACGGCGCTTCACCAAGACGGGAGAATGGAACGGCGTCACCGTAGTCGATGACTACGGTCATCATCCGGTTGAGATCGCGGCCGTGCTCAAGGCCGCGCGCGATTCGACCAAGGGCCAGGTCATCGCCGTGGTGCAGCCGCATCGCTATACGCGCCTGCAGTCGCTGTTCGAGGAATTCTGTACCTGCTTCAACGATGCGGATACCGTCGTCGTCGCCGACATCTATGCGGCCGGTGAGGATCCGATCCCGGGCATCGATCGCGATTCATTCGTGCTTGGCCTGCGCGCCCATGGACACCGCGAAGTGATCCCGCTTGAAGGCCCTGAGAAGCTTGCGTCGCTGGTGCGCGACATCGCGAAGAAGGATGACTTCGTGGTCTGCCTCGGCGCGGGCAATATCACGCAGTGGGCCTATGCGTTGCCCGGCGAGTTGAAGGCGCTGGGGTAATCGCGTGAGCTTCCCTGACATCAGCGCTGATCTCAAGTCTGCGATGCCCGATCTACGCGGGCGATTGCTGGCGAATGAGTCGCTCGCGCCCCTGACGTGGTTTCGCGTCGGCGGTCCGGCGCAAGTCTTGTTCACGCCGGCGGATGAAGACGACCTCGCCTATTTTCTGTCGAAGTTGCCGCAGGACATTCCCGTCTACACGGTAGGCGTCGGCTCGAACCTGATCGTACGCGACGGCGGCGTCAGTGGTGTCGTCATTCGCTTGTCGCCGCGTGGCTTCGGCGAAACCAAAGCCGAGGGCGACACTGTGCGGGCGGGAACGGCTGCACTTGATAAACGGGTTGCGGAAGCCGCTGCCGCCGCAAATATCGGCGGGCTGGAATTCTATTTCGGAATTCCCGGTTCGATCGGCGGCGCGTTGCGCATGAATGCAGGCGCCAACGGCGGCGAGACCAAGGATGTATTGGTCGAGGCGAGGGGCGTCACGCGCGCGGGCGAGAAGATCACGTTCTCCAACGCTGACATGAAATTCGTCTATCGCAATTCAGGCGTCGACACGTCGGTGATCTTCACCTCTGCATTATACCGGGGGCGCGTCACCGATCCCGAGACAATCCGGGCTCGCATGGCCGAGGTGCAGAATCATCGTGAGACCGCGCAGCCGATCCGCGAAAAAACCGGTGGCTCGACGTTCAAGAACCCGCCGGGCCACAGCGCGTGGAAACTGATCGACGCGGCGGGCATGCGCGGTTTTCGTGTCGGCGCTGCGCAGGTGTCGGAGATGCATTGCAATTTTCTGATCAACACGGGTGACGCGACCGGGCACGACATCGAGACGCTCGGCGAAACCGTACGCGCACGCGTGATGGAAAACTCAGGCATCGATCTGCATTGGGAGATCAAGCGGATCGGGGTGGAGCGCAGCTAAGCGCTCAGTCGCTCAATGACTGCAGCGCCTTGATCGGCTCCGGCGACACCTGAAACGCGCCGTCGAACGGATATTCCTGAAGCGCCAGGATACCGAGCGCCACCACCGCCGCAGTCGAGAATACGATCAGCGATGCGAAAAACGCCCGCGGTTTATCGAGATGAACCAGGGCGATCGCAACCTGCGTGATCAGGCCGAGCACGATCACCACGAGCCATTTCAGATCGTTGGTATGATCCGACGACAGCGCGAGGCGATCGTCGCGCGCCGTACCGACATGCAGCGCGGCGGTGAGCAGCGCGGACTGCACGGCAGGTCCGGAAGCTTTTGCGATCGACGGAATACTCACTTCGCGCAGCAGGTTGTCATAGGCTGCAGTTGCGGATGGAGACACGCGCGTCCCTTCCATCGCCGGCCACTCGTCTGCGACCACCGATGTCACATAGGCCTTGAGCGCCGTACGGATGGTGCGCATGTCCGAGACGGACGCGACGCTGAGCGTATGAATGTTGCGCAGCTCGCCGGCCTCCGTATGGACTACGCGATAGGCCTGTCGCCCGCGCTCGGCCACGTCGGCGGCGAGGAAGCCGGTCAGCAGCGCAAACAGAATCGCGACTGCATTGAAAAAGGGTGCGACGACGCCGGTCAGTGATTGCGTGGGCTGGGCAAACGGACGGCGAAAGGTGATCGCGGCCAGCAGCAGCGTCACGCCGAAATACAGCCCGATCAGGACGAGGAAAATTCCAGCGGGGGACATGTCGAGCCAGGCTCTGATCATGGAAATGGCTTTCTTTTGGAGACTGGTTGAGACGCCGGATTCGGTGCGGTCGCGACATTATCTGAATCGCGGCGGCTTGGTCATCGGCTCAAATCAGCGTAGGTAGGGCGAATTGGGAGAGGTCATGAGTCAATTCAAACACGTCGCCGTGCTGATGGGCGGATGGTCATCCGAACGGGAAGTCTCGCTGCGCTCGGGCAAGGCTTGCGCCGATGCACTGGAGCGCAAGGGCTACCGGGTCACACGCATCGACGTGAAACGCGACATCGCGACCGTGCTGGACACGCTGAAGCCCGATGCCGCGCTGGTCATGTTGCACGGCCGGCCGGGTGAGGACGGCACCATTCAGGGCGTGCTCGAAACATTGGGGATTCCCTATTCGCATTCGGGGGTGCTGGCCTCGTCGCTGGCGATGCAGAAGGATCTCGCCAAGACGGTGATGGCGACGGCGGGGGTGCCGGTGCCGGAAGGACTGACGTTGACCCGCACTGAGGTGGCGAAAGGGCACGTCATGGCGCCGCCTTATGTCATCAAACCGGTGGCGGACGGCTCCAGCGTCGGGGTTTTCATCGTCACCGAGGCCCATGCGCACCCGCCGCAGGAACTGTTCCGCGAGGACTGGCCCCACGGCGACCAGCTTCTGGTCGAAAAGTACGTCGCCGGGAAGGAACTGACCTGTGCGGTCATCAACGGCGAGCCGACCGGGGTGATCGAGATCGTACCTTTAATTAAATTCTACGATTATGAGGCAAAGTACTCTCCTGGCGCATCAAAACACATCCTGCCTGCACCTATTTTACCTTTTGTTTACCAGGAAGTCCGAAGGTTAACGCTGGCGGCGCATGTGGCGCTTGGCTGCCGGGGCGTAAGCCGTGCGGATTTCCGTTACGACGACCGCATCGAGGGACTTGGGGGATTGTCCTGCCTCGAGGTTAACACCCAACCCGGCATGACCGAGACGTCACTTGTTCCAGAGCTTGCTGCGGATGCAGGCGTAACATTTGACGAGTTGGTGCAATGGATGGTGGAGGACGCCTCTCTCGGTCGTTAAGCCGGACGAGGTCCCAGTCTAATCCTCAGACAAGGGTCGCTTCAGCGATCCAGCGCCCGCGCGCCCGCGGGCAGGCTTCCACGCGCCGCGCCAACGTCACCTCTGTTTCCCGTTATGAAGAGCCGCACTGGATTGCCGTGCTGGAACGCCGGCGTCCGCGTGGTTTCGGATTGGCTGCGACCGCTGTTGTGCTGATCGGCGCCATCGTAATGGGCGTGACGAAGGGCGGGCACACCGAGGACGTTCTCGGCGCGCTGAGCGATACCCGCAATGCCGCGGCCAATGCGATCGGTTTCCGGATCACCAGCGTCGGGATTACCGGCCGCAAGCAGCTCACGCAGGATGAAATTCTCGCGGTCGGCGGCGTCAATGGCCGCTCCTCGCTGCTGTTCCTCGATGCGGCTTCCGCGCGCGACAAACTAAAGGCCGATCCGTGGATATCCGATGCCACGGTGCAGAAGCTTTATCCGGGCCGGCTGCAGATCGACATCACCGAGCGCTTGCCATTCGCGCTATGGCAGGAAAACGGCCGCGTGTCCGTGATCGCGGCGGACGGCACCGTGCTTGAGCCATACGTCGCGCGGCGCTTCGTGTCGCTGCCGCTGGTGGTGGGCAAGGGCGCTGAAACCCGCGCCAAAGATTTCCTGAGCCTGCTGGGGCAGTACCCGCAGGTGCGTTCCCAGGTGAAGGCCATCGTGTTTGTCGGCGAGCGCCGCTGGAATCTTCGTCTGGCGGATGGCATCGACGTCCGGTTGCCGGAAGCGGATGTCGAGAAGGCGCTGGCGACCCTGTCGAAGATGGACAAGGAGACCGGTCTGTTCTCGCGTGACATCACCGCCATCGACATGCGGCTGCCGGACCGGCTGACCGTGCGCTTGTCGGAGGATGCGGCAAAGGCGCGCAACGACCTGCTCAAGGACAAGAAACCGAAGAAGGCTGGAAACGCATGACCAGTCTCGATGGCGTTCAGACCCCGAAGACCCGGCAGATGCCGCCGAACAAGACGGCGCTGGTCGCCGCGCTCGATATCGGCACCAGCAAGATCGCCTGCCTTATTGCGCGGCTGAAGCCGTGCCCGCCGAGCGACGCGCTGCGCGGCCGGACCCATGCGGTCGAACTGATCGGGCTGAGTCACATTCAGTCGCGCGGCGTCAAGGCCGGCGCGGTGGTCGATCTCAACGAATGCGAACAGGCTGTGCGCCAGGCGGTGGCGCTGGCGGAGCGGATGGCCAAGGTCCGCGTCGAATCGGTTTTGCTGTCGGTATCGGCCGGCCGTCTGCAGGGCGATCTGGTCGAAGCCTCCTCGGAATTGCGTGGCGGCGCGGTGACGCCCGCCGACATGAGCCGCGTCATCAGCGCGGGCATGCATCACGCGACGCCGCGCGGACGCACGGTGCTTCATGTCCTGCCGGCCAGCTACTCGCTGGACGGTGTCAAGGGAGTCCGTGATCCGAGCGGTATGGTCGCGCGCCACTTCGGAATCGACATGAACGTTATTACCACCGACGCAACGGCGGCGAAGAACCTGATGCTGGTGGTCGAGCGCTGCCATCTCAACGTCGAGGCGATGGCTGCAGCGCCGTATGCATCCGGACTGTCGGTCCTGACCGACGACGAAGCCGATCTTGGTGCGGCTGTGGTCGAGATGGGCGCGGGCACCACGACGATCGCGACCTATTCGGCCGGGCAGTGTGTTCACACCAGCGGATTTGCGGTCGGTGGCCAACACGTCACGATGGATTTGGCGCGCGGACTCGGTGCGTGCATTGCGGATGCCGAGCGAATCAAGACGTTATATGGCACCGTGCTGACCGGTGGTTCTGACGCGCGCGAAGTCATGAGCGTGCCAACGGCGGGAGACCACGATCGGGACGAGCCGCAGATTGTTTCCCGCGCCACGATCGCCAACATCGTGAAGCCGCGGGTCGAGGAGATTTTTGAAATGGTCAGGGACCGGCTCGCGGATTCCCCCTTTGCGGCAGAGCCGCGAGCGCGAGTTGTGCTGACCGGCGGTGCGTCGCAGCTCACCGGTATTCCCGAACTAGCCAGCCGCATTCTGGGCCGCGAGGTGCGCATCGGCCGCCCGCTTGGGTTCGCCCGGCTGCCTAACGAGGCCAAGAGCGCATCGTTCGCGGTGCCGACCGGTCTCCTGGTCTATCCGCAATTCGCACATCTAGAACACGTCGAACCGCGGCACACGCGGCAGCTCATGACAGGGACCAACGGCTATTTCGGAAAGGTCGGCAGATGGCTTCGAGAGGGCTTCTGATGATCTCAACACCGGATCGGACCATTCCATCAACCGCTTTGGCGTGCAGCCCAAGCCCCCACGCGCGCGCATAATCGAGAGGCAACCATGACCATCAATCTCACACCCCCGGATGTTCGCGAGCTGAGGCCACGCATCACCGTGTTCGGCGTCGGCGGCGCGGGCGGCAATGCCGTCAACAACATGATCACCGCCGGTTTGCAGGGCGTTGATTTCGTCGTCGCCAACACCGACGCGCAGGCCCTGACCATGTCGAAGGCCGAACGCATCGTGCAGATGGGCACCCAGGTCACCCAGGGTCTGGGTGCGGGTTCGCAGCCGGACGTAGGTGCCGCAGCCGCCCAGGAAGTAATCGACGAGATCAAGGATCACCTCTCCGGTGCGAACATGGTGTTCGTCACCGCGGGCATGGGCGGCGGCACAGGCACGGGGGCTGGCCCCGTCATCGCCGCGACCGCGCGCGAGATGGGCATCCTCACCGTCGGCGTCGTCACCAAGCCGTTCCACTTCGAAGGTCAGCGCCGCATGCGCACCGCGGAGGCCGGCATCGCCGAGCTTCAGAAGGTGGTTGACACGCTGCTGATCATCCCGAACCAGAACCTGTTCCGTGTTGCCAACGAGAAGACCACCTTCGCCGACGCCTTCGCGATGGCCGACCAGGTGCTTTACTCGGGCGTCGCCTGCATCACCGACCTGATGGTCAAGGAAGGCCTCATCAACCTCGACTTCGCCGACGTTCGCGCCGTGATGCGCGAAATGGGCAAGGCGATGATGGGCACTGGCGAGGCCACGGGCGAGAAGCGCGCGCTGACTGCGGCGGAAGCCGCAATCGCCAACCCGCTGATCGACGATTCGTCTATGCGCGGCGCACGCGGCCTGCTGATCTCGATCACCGGCGGCAAGGACCTCACCCTGTTCGAAGTCGACGAAGCCGCCACCCGTATCCGCGAGGAAGTTGATAACGACGCCAACATCATCGTCGGCGCGACGTTCGACGAGAGCCTTGATGGCGTCATCCGCGTGTCGGTGGTCGCCACCGGCATCGACACCGTGGCCGCCAGCCGCGCGGCGACTCCTCCGCAAGTCACGAGCGGCGGTGCTCCGGAAAGCCGCCTTGCCGAACTGACCGCACGTTTGCGGGCCGACAACCAGCGCATGGCGGAACGCGCACAGCAGCAGAAGCAGGCCGCTGCCGCGCCTGCGCCCGCTCGTGCAACAGCCGACCAGATCGACCGCGCGGCGCTCGCGGCGATTGCCGAAGCCGTGTCGCCTTCGGCTCCCGGGCAGGCCCCGATGCAGCCCGCCGCCTATGGCGATGTCAGCGTGCGTCCGATCCCGCCAAAGCCATCGCTGTTCCCGGATCACGATGAGCCGATGAACCTGCAGGAAGCCGCGCCGCCGGCGTCCTTCATTCCGCAGCCTGCCGAACGCATGCCGGTTCGTGCGCCGCGCATGCCGCAGTTCGAGGAATTGCCGGTACCTGCCCAGAATCAGATTCGGCAGGCCCGCGGCGAGACCGCCGAGGAGCATCCTCCGCAGAAGCGTGCCTCGCTGCTGCAGCGTCTGGCGAATGTCGGTCTTGGTCGCCGCGACGAGGACTCCGAGCCGCCGATCGCGGCCCGCGCTTCCGGTCCGGCAATGCCGTCCATGCCGCCGCTGCCTGAGCGTAAGCCGCAGCGTCCGGTTCCTGCCGAGTTCGGTGGATCGGGTGCTCCGGTATCCGAATACGCTCGTCGGCCAGCGCCTCAGGGCCTTGATTCGCACGGACGTCCAGCGCCGGTTGCTCCCCAAAACGGTGGGGACGACCATCTGGATATCCCCGCCTTTTTGCGGCGTCAGGCCACCTGACGTTTGTTACAATCCCCTGAATGCTCCAATGCCCCGGCCCAAAGCCGGGGCATTTTGCTGACAACCGGTCACTTGGCGGAGGCCGTAAATTAAATATTTGTTTTTACTGGTAAAATCTGCGAGCTGCAGAGGCCTTAGATCGCTTGGGAATGCGCCTGCGGCCGCCTGAATGGGCCGGACCGGCGGCACGAATGCGGCGAGTTTGGGGTAACAATCTGTAAACAACCGTGAGTAGCGCTCTCGCGTGCAGGGGTTAAGGTTCTCGCACTTGGGGATGATCCTTGGTCGCAGCGCCGGTTCAACAGGCGAAACCAGTTTGGTTACAGCGACTTGGATGACTAAACTTTTGGGCAAGCGGGAATGAAATCGAGTCGGCAGACAACGCTCCGGTCGCAAGTCACCGTGACGGGCATCGGCGTTCATTCCGGATCTCCGGTCAGCGTTACGATCGGACCAGCCGACATCAATTCGGGCTTTGTCTTCACTCGCATCGGCGCCGATCGTGAAGTTCAGGCCGTCGCCGCGTCTGTCATCGCCACCGATTTTGCGACCGTTCTCGGCGACCATCTGGGCCCGCTCGTTTCCACCGCGGAACATGTTCTGGCTGCGCTGCGCGGCATGGGCGTCGACAACGCCACCATCGAAGTCGATGGACCCGAAGTGCCGATCATGGACGGCAGCGCCGCTCCCTTCGTGGATGCGATTGATCGGGCCGGTACTGTGCAGCAGCACGCTGCGCGCCGTTTCATTGAAGTCCTGAAGCCCGTTCAGGTTGAATTCGGCGAATCGTTCGGCGAACTCCGCCCGTATGCGGCAGGTTTCCGCGCCGAACTCGAAATCGATTTCGCTAATTCGCCGATCGGTCGCCAAGCTTATGCGTTCGATCTCGATGCCGACAGCTTCCGCCGCGACATTTCCCGCGCTCGCACCTTCGGCTGCATGGGCGATGTTACCAAGCTCTGGAGCGCAGGCTACGCACTCGGCGCTTCGCTCGAGAATTCTGTAGTGTTCGACGAGACACGCGTCCTGAACACCGAGGGCCTGCGCTATGCCGACGAATGTGTCCGTCACAAGGTTCTCGACGTGGTTGGCGATCTGGCGCTGGCCGGATTGCCGCTGATCGGGCTCTATCGCTCGGTGCGCGGCGGCCACAAGCTCAACCATGCCGTGCTCACCGCCCTGATGGCCGACCGCCATGCCTGGCGGGTGGTGGAAGCGACCGAGCCGGTGCTCGAACGGCCGGTTGTTGCCCGCCGTGCGCGCGGCCACGCCGATGTCGCTGGCGGCATGGTCGCCGTTGCGTTCGCGCCGGACGTGTCCTGAACGGCCTCCCGCCCGCGGGCTGTCGGAACTCCCGATTTAACCAATTCGTCGTTTAACCAAGGCATTGTTGAACTGCGGCAATCCGCCTTAATACCGGCGAATTGTCCTCCTATCCGGTTGGTTAAGGTCCGTTTTTCAGTTACATAGGCGCGCTGGACGAGCCTTGGGGATTGCTTGGGGATTGTTTGTGCCGCGATGACGGCAACAGGCTGGTCAGCTACCCAAAACCGCGTCGGATTTACATTCAGGTCGGCCCAAACGTATGACGCTCGAACTGCGCAATAGTCCCGACCCGTCCCTGATGAGCCGTATCGGCCGTCAGGCGCGCCTTGCATTCGGTCTGATGATTCTGGCCGTGCCCTTGAGCGGCTGCGGCACCGGCGCGCTATGGGACAAGTATTTCACCAAGGAAGAAACCTTCGTCGATGAGCCGGCGGACAAGCTCTACAACGAGGGCTTGTACCTGATGAACAAGAAGGGTGACCGCAAGTCGGCGATGAAGAAGTTCGAGGAGGTGGATCGCCAGCATCCATATTCCGAATGGGCGCGCAAATCGCTGCTGATGTCGGCTTATGCGGCTTACGAAAACGGCGACTACGACGAGTGCATTTCTTCGGCCAACCGCTACGTCGCGCTTCATCCCGGCAGCCCGGACGCCGCTTATGCGCAGTATCTGATCGCAGCTTCTAATTTCGACCAGATACCGGACATCTCGCGCGATCAGGGCCGCACCGAAAAGTCCATTGCCGCGCTTGAGGAAGTGATCCGCAAGTATCCGACCTCCGAGTACGCCACCAGCGCCAAGCGGAAGATCGAAGCTGCCCGCGACCAGCTCGCGGGCAAGGAAATGAACATCGGCCGCTATTACATGGACAAGAAGGACTACACGGCCGCGATCAACCGCTACAAAGTGGTGGTGACGCAGTACCAGACCACCCGGCACGTTGAAGAAGCACTGGCCCGTCTCACCGAAGCCTATATGGCGATCGGCATTGTCGGCGAGGCCCAGACAGCAGCGGCGGTTCTTGGCCACAACTTTCCTGACAGCCGCTGGTACAAAGACGCCTACAATCTTGTAAAGTCCGGCGGAGTCGAGCCGACCGCCAACAAGGATTCCTGGATGACCCGGGCGTTCAAGAAGGTCGGCCTCGGCTAGCTTCGAAACGCCTCAGGACTAACCTCTTATGCTCGCCCGGCTTTCGATCCGTGACATCGTCCTGATCGAGCGGCTCGATATCGATTTCCTCAAAGGTCTGGCTGTCCTCACCGGTGAAACCGGCGCGGGCAAATCCATCCTGCTTGACGCGTTCGCGCTGGCGCTGGGCGGGCGCGGCGACGCGAGTCTTGTCCGCCACGGCGCGGAGCAGGGCCAGGTGACGGCCGCGTTCGACGTGCCGAAGAAACATCCCGCCAGCGCCATCCTGCGCGAAAACGGTCTGGACGATACCGGCGAGATGATCCTGCGCCGGGTGCAGTTCGCCGACGGCCGCACCCGCGCGTTCCTCAACGATCAGGCGATCAGCGTGCAGACCCTGAAAGCGGTTGGCACGACGCTGGTGGAAATTCATGGCCAGCACGACGAGCGTGCGCTGGTGGATACCGCGACGCACCGGCGGCTGCTCGATGCCTTCGCCGCGCTTGAAAAGGACGTCAGCGCGGTCGAGACGCTGTGGGATGCGCGCCGTAGCGCCCGGGCGGCGCTGGACGAGCATCGCGCCGGGATGGAGCGCGCCGCCCGCGAGGCGGATTATTTGCGCCATGCCTCGGATGAATTGAAGAAACTCAATCCGCAGGACGGCGAGGAGACTTCGCTGGCAGGACGCCGCACGGTGATGATGCAGGGCGAGAAGGTTGCAGAGGATCTGCGGGAGGCGCAGGCCGCAGTCGGTGGACCGCAGTCACCGGTGTCATCGCTTGCCGCCGCCGTGCGCCGGCTGGAACGCCGCGCGGGCGCGGCACCTGCGCTGATCGAGCCCGCCGTGAAGGCGATGGATGCCGCGTTGAACGCGCTAGCCGAGGCGGAGCAGCATCTCGATGCGGCATTGATAGCCGCCGACTTCGATCCGCTCGAACTCGAACGGATCGAGGAGCGGCTGTTTGCGCTGCGCGCAGCGGCGCGAAAATACTCGACGCCGGTCGATGGGCTGGCGGCGCTGGCGCAGCGCTATGCTTCGGACGTCGCGCTGATCGACGCGGGTGCGGATCAGTTGAAGGTTTTGGAAAAGGCGGCATCCTCCGCTGACAAGGCCTACGACGCTGCCGCGCAAAAGCTCTCCACTGCGCGCAACAAGTCGGCCGAGAAGCTGAACAAGGCGGTCAATTCCGAACTCGCGCCGCTCAAGCTGGACCGCGCGAAATTCTCCGCGCAGATCGAGTCCGATCCTGCATCGCCGGGGCCGCAAGGATATGATCGCGTCGAATTCTGGGTGCAGACCAATCCGGGCACAAAACCAGGGCCGCTGATGAAAGTCGCGTCCGGCGGCGAACTCTCACGCTTCCTGCTGGCGCTGAAGGTTGTGCTGTCCGACCGCGGCTCGGCGCCGACACTGGTGTTCGACGAAATCGACACAGGTGTTGGCGGCGCTGTGGCGGACGCGATCGGCGCTCGGCTGGCGCGGCTGGCTGAGAAGGTTCAGGTCATGGCTGTGACCCATGCGCCGCAGGTGGCGGCGCGCGCGGATCAGCATTTGCTGATTTCCAAGGACGCGCTCGACAAGGGCAAGCGCGTGGCCACAAGCGTGGCGACACTGGCCAAGGATCACCGCCGCGAGGAAATCGCGCGGATGCTGGCTGGCGCGGAGATCACCGCCGAAGCGCGCGCGGCAGCGGAACGGCTGCTCAAAGCTGCGACGGCGTGAGTTCGCAGTCATGGCTGTGAAAGCAAAAAAAATCCCCGTTTCCGTCGACAAGCTCACCGAGACCCAGGCCAAGGTCGAACTGGTGCGGCTCGTGCTTGAGATCGAGCGTCATAACGAGGCGTACTATAGCGAGGACGCGCCGAAAATTTCGGACGCGGACTATGATGCCTTGCGTCAGCGCAGCGACGCCATCGAGGCGCGGTTTCCGGGTCTCGTCACGCGGGACTCGCCATCGCAGAAAGTGGGCGCTGCGCCATCGGGCCGCTTCGCCAAGGTACCGCATAGCGTGCCGATGCTCTCGCTCGGCAACGCGTTCAGCGATGAGGACGTTACTGATTTCGTCGATCGCGTGCGGCGTTTCCTGAAACTCGCAGATGGTGACATTCCGGCGATCGTCGCCGAGCCGAAGATCGACGGACTTTCACTGTCGCTGCGCTACGAGGACGGTGAACTGGTGCGCGGCGCGACTCGCGGCGATGGATTTACCGGCGAGGATGTGACCGCGAACGTGCGGACCATGTCGGACATTCCGCACAAGCTGAAGGGCCGCAATATACCAGCCGTCTGCGAAATCCGCGGCGAAGTCTACATGCTGAAAAAGGATTTCCTTGCGCTCAACAAACGGCAGGCGGAAGCCGAGGACACTGTATTCGCCAATCCGCGCAATTCAGCCGCTGGCTCGCTGCGTCAGAAGGATGCGTCGATCACCGCCTCGCGGCCGCTGAAATTCTTCGCCTATGCCTGGGGCGAGATGAGCGCGATGCCGGCGAAGACCCAGTTCAAGATGATCGATTGGATCGGTCATGCGGGTTTCGTCACGAACCCGCTGATCACGTTGTGCGAAGATGTGGAAGGGCTGTTGAAGTTCTACCGCAAGATCGAAACCAGGCGCGCATCACTCGGCTACGACATCGACGGCGTGGTTTACAAGGTCGACCGGCTCGACTGGCAGGAGCGGCTTGGCTTTGTCACCCGCACGCCGCGTTGGGCCATCGCGCACAAGTTCGCCGCCGAACAGGCAACCACGGTTCTCAACGACATCGAAATTCAGGTTGGCCGCACTGGCGCGCTGACCCCGGTGGCGAAACTCGCCCCCGTCACCGTGGGCGGTGTGGTGGTACAGAACGCCACGCTGCACAACGAGGATTACATCAAGGGCATCGGCAACGACGGTCAGCCGATCCGCGAGGGCGTCGATATCCGCATCGGCGACACGGTGGTGATCCAGCGTGCGGGCGATGTCATTCCGCAGATCGTCAGCGTGGTGGTCGACAAGCGACCGAAGACCGCGAAGCCGTATCAGTTTCCGACGGTATGTCCGGCCTGCGGCAGCCACGCCGTGCGGGAAGAGGATCCAAAGACGGGCAGGCCGGATTCGGTGCGCCGCTGCACCAACTCGCTGGCCTGTCCGGCGCAGGCAAAGGAACGGCTGAAGCATTTCGTCGCGCGCAACGCCTTCGATATCGACGGGCTCGGCGACAAGCAGATCGAGGAGTTTTTCGCCGACGGCCTGGTGATGTCGCCGGTTGATATTTTTACCCTGCAGAAGCGCGATGCGCGGTCGCAGAAGAGGCTGGCTGACCGTGAAGGCTTCGGCGCGACGTCGGTACGCAACCTGTTCGCGGCCATCGATGCGCGGCGGACGATTGCGCTGCATCGGTTTATTTTCGCGCTCGGCATCCGTCACGTTGGCGAGGGCAATGCCAAGCTGCTGGCGCGGCACTATGGAACGGTCGAGGCTTTCCGCGCGGCGATGATTGCGGCGGGTGAGGGACCGCAGTCCGAAGCCTATCAGGATTTGAACGCCATCGAGGGCATCGGCACGGTTGTGGCCAACGCTATCGTCGAATTCTTTGCTGAACCGCATAGCGTCAAGGCGGTGGACGATCTGCTCGGCGAGATCGAGGTTCAGCCCGCGGAAAGGGCCAAGACCGACTCGCCCATCGCGGGCAAGATCGTGGTCTTCACCGGCTCGCTGGAAAAATTCACCCGCGACGAGGCCAAGGCGACCGCCGAACGTCTCGGCGCCAAGGCGTCGGGCTCGGTGTCGAAGAAGACCGATTACGTGGTTGCAGGGCCAGGCGCGGGCTCAAAGCTCGCCGAGGCGAACAAGCTCGGCGTCAAGGTGCTGACCGAGGACGAGTGGCTGGCGCTGGTCAGCGGCGCGTAATCGCCGCGCGGCGCCCTCAAAGCAACCCTGTATCTTCCTGGTCGGCCTTGCGCTTCACGTCGGCAGTCAGGACCTTGCGTTGCCGCGGTATCAGAAAGATCATTGTCGCCGCGCAGGCGAGCGACAGAGCAACGATGCAGATCGTGAGCGGGAGCGTGCTCCGGAAGTTGCCACCCAGATACGCGCCGAACTGCGAACACAGCGAACCGAAGCCCATCTGCGCAAACCCCATCAGCCCGGACGCAGTGCCGGCTGCCAGCGGTCTCACGCTGATGGCGCCTGCGGCCGAATGGGACATCACGAACGCGTTTGCGAACATCACCAGCATCTGCGTTCCGAACAGCCAGGCCGGCGTTTGATCGAAACCTATCGCAGCCCAAAGCACGTTCAGCAATGCGCCGCCGATCTGGATGGCGAGGCCGAACCAGATGAGCTGATCGAGCGTGTAACGGTGAGATACGCGGGCGCTGCTCAGGTTGCCGATCAGGAATGCAAATCCGGTGACTGCGAACCACGCGCCGTATTCTGCCGTGGTCCGGCCCATCTGGCTGACGACGAGATAGGGGCCGCCGCCCGCGAACGTGAAGATGATCGACGAGGCAAGCACCTGACACAGCGCGTATCCGATATACGCCCTGCTTGAGAGCAGGGTGCGCGAGTCCTTTATGAAGCCGGGGCGGTCGCCGTCTGCGGCAAGGCGGCGCGTTTCCGGAAGCCCAAACGCGATGATCGCCGTGACGAAGATCGATGCTCCAGCCATGGCGTAGAAGATCGAGCGCCAGCCGAAACTGGTTTCCAGAAGCCCGCCGATGAGGGGGCTGATCAATTGCGCGATCATCATCACGCCGATCACGAGGCTGATCATGCCGCCGACGCGTTCGCGCGGGTAGAGGTCGCGGATGACGGCGCGGCTCATCACCATACCCGCGGCGCCTCCGACGGCTTGCAGGAAACGCCCGGCGATCAGTTGCGGTAGCGTTTGCGCGAAAATACAGACGATGGTCGCTGCCACCATCAGGCCTAGTCCTGAAAGCAGCACGGGGCGCCGCCCGAAGCGATCGGATAGTGGGCCAGTCACCAGCTGCGACATCGCCAGCCCAACCATGAACAGCGAGACGTTGAGCTGCACGGCCGAGACATCGCTTACAAATGTCGTTGCAAGGATCGGAAGCGCCGGTACCAGGATGTAGAGCGAGATCGGTGCAATGCCATTCATCGCAACAAGCAGCAGCAGGATTTTCCACGATCCAGGCGTCGCAACTTTCGCGGCTGCGATCTCTATCTTTTCTTCGGTCACGTTACCCGGACTCTTTTTTTGTATTCAGTGTGCCGCTCTCAACGGGTCATCCCTAGTGGATCATCTCTTATGAGTCATGGGCTCCGTCGCGGCATCGAGCCACACTTTCGTCGCTTCATCGACCAGCGGGCGGATCTCCTCGCGCACCCGGGCGTGATAGTCGTTGAGCCAGCGCAGTTCTTGCTTGCTGATTCGGTCGGCATCGATCAGCCGCCGGTCGATCGGCGCGAGCGTCAGGGTCTCAAACGCGTTCATCGGCTTCTCTGCGCCATCGATAGCTTTCTCAACCACCAGTTCGAGATTCTCGATGCGGATGCCGAAGGCGTTGGTCTTGTAGTAGCCGGGCTCGTTGGACAGGATCATGCCGCGCTTCAGCGGTGTGGTGCCGAGCTTGGAAATTCGCGCCGGCCCTTCGTGCACCGACAGATAGCTGCCGACCCCGTGGCCGGTTCCGTGATCGAAATCGATGCCGGCGTGCCAGAGGAATTGCCGCGCGAAGGCGTCGATCTGCGCGCCGCTGACGCCATCGGGAAACACTGCGCGGGCGATGGCGATGTGTCCACGCAGCACACGCGTAAAACGATCGCGCATTTCGTCGGTCGGCTCGCCGATGGCGATGGTGCGGGTGACGTCGGTGGTGCCGTCCTCGTACTGCGCGCCGGAATCGATCAGCAACAGGTCGCCCGGCGCGACGCGGCGGTTGGATTTACGCGTCACGCGATAATGCACGATGGCGCCGTTCGGGCCGGTGCCGGAAATGGTGGGGAAGGAGACGTCCTTTAGCGCGCCGGTCTCACGACGGAAGGTTTCCAGCGCTTCGACGGCATCGATCTCGGTGAGCTTGCCGGACGGGGCTTCCTGATCGATCCACGCCAGAAACTTTGCCAGCGCTGCGCCGTCGCGCTTGTGTGCCGTGCGGGTCCCGGCGATTTCGGCGTGGTTCTTGACCGCCTTGAGCAGGGCCACCGGATCCGACACGCGCACCGGCTTGCCGCCTTCTGCGGCGATCAAGCGGCTGAGCGCATCGGCGGCAGTTGCGGTGTCGAGGCCGATGGCCGCCTTGGTCTGTGCCAGTTCGGTAAGCCGTGGAATCAGGGCCTCCGGCTCTTCGACGCTCGCGTTCTTTTCGAGGTGATCACGTGCGCTGTTCGAGAGCTTGCGGTGGTCGATGAAAATGGTGGCGCGGCCGTCTTTCGGGACCAGCGCATAGGACAGCGGCAGCGGCGTATGAGCGACGTCCGCGCCGCGAATGTTGAAGGTCCACGCCACGGCGTGGGAATCCGACAACACCAGCGCGTCGATGGTGAGCCTGGCAATTTCCTTGCGGATGCGCGCGAGTTTGTCGGCTTCGCTTTCTCCGGCGAATTGCGCCGGATGAACTTTTACAGCGCCGAGTGGCGGGGTCGGGCGGTCGCTCCAGATCGCATCGACCGGATTGTCATCCACCGCGACCAGCTCCGCACCGGCTTTTTCGCAGGCCTTGGCGAGGCGTTCGGCTGCCGCGGAAGTGTGCAGCCAGGGGTCAAATCCGAGGCGGTCGCCGGGTGCGAGTTGCGCGGTCAGCCAGCTCTCAGGGGGCGGTTCGATCAGGGATTCGACGCTCCAGGCCGCTGTATCAACTTGTTTGGCGGCCTGCAGGGTGTACCGGCCGTCCACGAACACGGCCGCTTTCCCGGTCAGGACAACCGCCAATCCTGCGGAGCCGGTAAATCCTGTGAGCCACGCCAGCCGCTCGTCACAGGGCGGCACATATTCGTTTTGCTGGCTGTCTGCGCGCGGAATCACGAAGCCGGTCAATTGTCTGCGCAGCAATTCCTCGCGGAAGGCCGACAGTCGCGCAGTCAGCGCCACGCCGCCTTCGGGTTCTTCGAATGTCTGGAACTGGGCTTCGAACATCGGTCAACCTTAAGAGGCGGGGGTTGTGGCGGCAATCGGCGGAGCCGGAATGGGCCCGCGACAATTGGGAATGGCACGATCCGTGCTTTGTAATCCTTGGCTACAGGGAAGGCCAATCTGAGGAACCATTTGAGACCACTTATGCTTGAACGGAATGGACCTCGCGGAAATGCGGAGGGGTGTGTTTTTCAACTCAATGGCGAGGGGATAGGGCATGCCAGCTTTTATGTTTGAGAAGATTTCGCCGCCGGCACATCAGGGCAACATTCCGGCGGTTACGATCAAGGAGCCGCGCGGCGTCATTGTTCAGATGCTCGACCGTTTGACGGAAAGCCGGCTGCAGCGCGAGGCGCGGCGTGCGAGGTTTGAAGCAGGCTATACCGAAGCCGACATCACGCCCCACCGGATGAAGCGGGAGTAAGCCCGAGAACGATGCGCGCCTAGCGCCGTTGCATCAAGAGGCTGCTCCAGCCTTCAATCTGGATTCGCTTGAGCAGCTTCACGCCCGCACCGCTATAGGCGGCGACCACGCTGTTCGCCTGATGCGGCAGCAACCCTGACAGAATGACAAAGGCCTGCGGCGCCAGATGCGCCGCCAACGCGGGCGCAAGCTGCCGCAGCGGGTTGGCGAGAATATTGGCCAGCACCAGCCCGAACGGGCCGTTGGCGGCAAAATGCGGCGACTGAAATCCGGTCGCGTGGACGGCTTGGACCAGATTTCCGACGCCATTGAGATGCGCGTTCTCGCGCGCCACGACCACTGAACGTGGATCGATGTCGCTTGCCAGCACGCGCCGCCGGAGCGCCTTGGCGGCGGCGATGGCAAGGACTCCGGTCCCTGAGCCGAGGTCAAGGACACGCTTGGGTGTGCGCTGGTGCAGCACCTGATCGAGCAGCAGGAGGCAGCCGCGCGTGGTGCCGTGATGGCCGGTGCCGAAGGCCAGCGCGGCCTCAATCTCGATGCCAAGTTTATTGACCGGGACCCGGTCCCGATCATGGCTGCCGTGGACGACAAAACGTCCGGCGCTGACCGGCACGAGATCGGCGAGGCTGGCCTTCACCCAGTCCTTGGTTTCGACCTTGCTGAACACGATGGATCTAGCCGCCGCTTCCCCCGCCGTATCGGTCACCAGCGCACGGATGACGTCTTCGTCCGGGGCCTCGGCGAAATGCATCGTAACGTCCCAGCGTCCACCGGGCGCCTCGAACGCCGCAATCGCCAGGTCGTGGCTCGGATAGCTTTCGGTGATGATATCCACAACGCGGCTGGCCGTGCGCTCATCGCCGATGGCGAAGGTGGCTTGGGTCGCGGGCGAGGGGGGCGGTAAATTCACTGGCTGGTCCAAATGGCTGAAATCGCTGACTGCATCGCCCATTTCCCCACAGCCTGTCCACAGGTTACTGACTGGTTGGACACCAGTTCTTCACAGTTTGTTAACTGCGGTTTTCCACTTGTTAGTGAAGCTTTAACCAAACGAAAATCCACAGATTATCCACAGGATTATCCACAGCTCCTCAACAGCCGTTCGTGGCCGTTTCGCTTTCGGTTCAGGTGAAGATTCCCTGATGATCCTTGAGAATAATCTGCGCCGCATTGTGGCCCGGGGCGCCGGTGACGCCGCCGCCGGGATGCGCGCCGGAACCACAGTGATAGAGCCCCTTGAGCGGCCCGCGATACCCCGCATGACCCAGCATCGGCCGCGCCGAAAACAACTGGTTGAGCGACAGGGCGCCATGGAAAATGTCGCCTCCGAGCAGTCCGAAATCGCGCTCGAGATCGAGCGGCGACAGCACCTGCCGCCCGATGACACTGCGGGCGAACCCCGGCGCGTAGCGATCCACGGTGGCGATCATCAGGTCCGCAACCTCGTCACGATGGTCGTCCCATGAGCGGCCGTCCGGCAGTTGCGGAGCGACGTGCTGGCAGAACAGGCTGGCGACATGCCGGCCCGGCGGCGCCAGCGAGTCGTCGAGGGTGGAGGGGATCAGGACTTCGATCACCGGCGCGCGGCTCCAGCCGTGCTCGCGGGCATCGAGCCAGGCGCGGTCCATGTAGCCGAGGCTGGGCGCCAGGATGATCCCCGCGGTTAGGTGATCACCTTCCCCGGTAGTGCCTTGAACGACGGCAGCGCCGACAGGGCGACGTTCATCCGGAAGGTGCCGGACCCGTTGCGCCAGTTCGTGATGCGGTCGAGGAAGGGTTTTGGCAGTGCGTCCGCCGGGATCAGTTGCGTGTAGAGCAGTTTCGGATTGACGCTGGAGACGACGAAGCGCGCGCGCACCGACTCGCCGTTGTCGAGAACGGCTCCGGCGGCCCGGTCGCCGTCGATGATGACTTCGCGCACACCAGCACCCGTCTCGATCTCCGCGCCATGGGCACGGGCTGCGGCTGCCATTGCCTGCGTGATTGCACCCATCCCTCCAATGGCATGGCCCCACAACCCCTTCCGGCCGTTCACTTCGCCGAACGCATGATGAAGCATGACGTAGGCCGAGCCTGCCGCGTAGGGGCTGGCATAGTTGCCGACGATGGCGTCGAAGCCGAACAGGGCCTTGACCAGATCGCTTTCAAAGACGTCGTCGAGCATATCGCCGGCGGATCGCGTGAACAGGTCAAGCAAGGTACGCTGGCTCTCCAGCGTCAGCCCGCGCAGGATATTGCCGCTCGCCAACGCGTTGAACGCCTCGCGCATGGCGTGAAGGCCAAACCCTTCGACCACGTTCGGCGGTGCGCGCAGCACGAACTTGCGCAGCACATCCGCGATCGTCTCCAGTTCGCGGTTGAAATCGTCGATCGCCAGCGCGTCGCGCTCGCTGAACTTCGCGATCGATTGATGCGTCCGGCCGTCACCGGTCAGCAGGTAGCGGCCGTCCGGTGCCGGCAGGAAATTCTGCGCGCGGCGCTCCACGATCCGCAGGCCGTGGTGATGCAGGCCGAGATCCGCGATCACCTTCGGGTTGAGCAGGCTCACCGTGTAGGCGGCTACCGAATTGCGGAACCCCGGATGAAACTCTTCGGTCACGGCCG
The DNA here is from genome assembly GCF_000308295.2 of Afipia birgiae 34632. GTDB lineage: Bacteria > Pseudomonadota > Alphaproteobacteria > Rhizobiales > Xanthobacteraceae > Afipia > Afipia birgiae. Next base: position 2,508,144 of record NZ_HG326652.1, on the reverse strand, counting down.
CGCCGCCGATCACCCTGCGGCGATCAACCACCTTCACGCGCAGGCCACGCATTGCGAGATAGGCCGCGCAGGTCAGGCCGTTATGGCCTGCGCCGACAATGAGTGCATCGTAATCTGACATGACCCAGTCATAATCGCGGGTAGCGTCACGCGCGAGTGATTTCTGTCACGCGCATGTTATTGCTCGCCTTTGGCCGCTATGCTCCACTCCGCTAGTGATCCGATTCTGACATTCGTATTATATCTTTCGCGGGCATCTTTTACGAATGTCAGAATCGAAGGATCACTAAAATCATAATTTGCTAGTGTCCTTTCGAATCCGACGTTCGCGCGGAAGGTGCCGCAAAGCCAAGCGAACGTCGGATTCGGGACACTAGCCTCCGGTAATTTGCCGGAATCTATTCCGGAGCTTCCATGATTTCAGTGCCGTCTGATACCGCGAGCCAGTCCGGCGCGAGAAACATACTTGTGCTGGTGGTCTATACCGCTGCGATCTTCACCAGTGCGTTGCTGCTGTTTTCGGTGCAGCCGCTGTTCACGAAGATGGTGCTGCCGCGGCTCGGCGGCTCGCCGGCGGTGTGGTCGGTGGCGATGGTGTTCTTCCAGTCGCTGCTGCTCGGCGGTTACGCCTACGCCCACTACCTGATGACGCTGAAAAGCCGCACTGCTCCCGTGGTCATCCATCTCGTGCTGCTGACTGCCGCGCTGCTCACATTGCCGCTGTCGATTGCCAGCGGGTGGGGCGAGCCACCCGCAAGCGGCTATGCGTTCTGGCTGCTCGGCCTGTTTGCGGTTTCGATCGGCCTCCCGTTTTTTGCGCTCGCCGCCAACAATCCGATGCTGCAGGCGTGGTTCGTCCGTACCGGGCATCCCGACGGTCCCGATCCGTATTTTCTTTATGCGTCTTCGAACATTGGAAGCTTCCTCGCGCTGCTGTCCTATCCGGTGCTGCTCGAGCCGATGTTCTCGCTGCGGACCCAGAACCTGATCTGGACCAGCGGTTACGCATTGCTGATCGTTCTGATCGCGGCATGCGGCGTAATGCTGTTGCGCTCGCCGCCGATGACCGTTGAAGCAATCAGTGTCGGCGAGGGCGATGCGCCGGCGCCAGCGTGGATGATGCGGCTGCGCTGGATTTTCCTTGCGGCGGTGCCGTCCGGTCTGCTGATCGCGGTGACCGCGCATATCTCGACCGACGTTGCGGCAGCACCGCTGCTGTGGGTGTTGCCGTTGTCGCTGTACCTGTTGACATGGGTGCTGGTGTTCCAGTCGCGGCCGCTGCTGCCGCATCGCCTCATGTTGATGCTGCAGCCGTTCGCCATTGCTGGTGTCATGTTGCTGCTTGTGGTCGGCGGCGAACAGAACCTGCTGGCGACGCTCGGCGGTCATCTGGTGTGTTTCTTCGTTATCGCCATGGCCTGTCACGGCGAACTCGCGCGGACGCGGCCTGCCGCGCGCCATCTCACCGGTTTTTATGTTGCATTGTCGTTCGGCGGCATGGTCGGCGGCTTGTTCGCGGGCCTGATTGCGCCTTACACATTCTCGTGGATCGCGGAGTACCCGATCCTGCTGGCGCTGGCGGCGCTTTGTCGCCCAGCGGGGACATCCGCAGTTCGCGGCGGATTCGGACTCTGGCTGGTTGCGGTCGTCGCCGGACTTGTCCTTATCGGGCTTGCTTACCGACAGGGATCTGTCACTTCCTTCCTGGAAGCCAAGAGGATTTGGATGGTCGCAGGCTTCGCCTGCGTCATGATGGTGCTGGCGGTGTTGTGGAGAATCGATCGCTGGAGCATGGCGGTGCTCGTTGTGCTTGGGTTGATTCTGATCCGCGTCTACCCCGCCGACGAGGGCCGCGTGGAAACGGTGCGCAGCTTCTTCGGCGTTCATAAGATCGTGGTGACCTCGAACGGCCGGTATCATGTGCTGATGCATGGCACGACGATCCACGGCGCGGAAAGGTTCCTGAATGACGACGGCACACCGATCAAGGGGCGCCCCGAGCCGATCACCTACTATCAGGACAATGGCGGTATCGGCCGCGCCATTGCGGCGATCCGCGAACGCAAGGGCGGCCCGATCCGCGTCGCGGTGATCGGTCTCGGCGCTGGCACGCTCGCCTGCCAGTCGAAGCCGGGCGAAGAATGGAAATTTTTCGAGATCGATCAGACCATGGTCGATACCGCGCGCGATCCGAAGTATTTCACTTTCGTGAGTGCCTGCGAACCCAATATGAAGCCGGTGATCGGCGACGCGCGGCTCACCTTCGCCAAGGAGAAGGATGGGGCTTACGATCTGATCATCGTCGATGCCTATTCGTCGGATGCAATTCCGATCCACCTCGCGACTGAAGAGGCGATGGCCATCTACAAAGAGAAGCTTGCGCCGCAGGGCGCGGTGCTGATGCATGTCTCCAACCGCCACCTCGAACTGGCAAGCGTGGTCGTCGGGATCGCCGAGGAGAATGACCTGAAGAGCTGGGTCTTTAACGAGGATTCCGGACGCGACAACGAATACATTTTCACGACTGAGGTCGTGATCTCGGCCCGCGAGGAAGCCGACGTCGGCAAGATATCGTCGGACGAAAAGTGGGTGCTAAAGGAGGCCACTGAAGGCCAGCGGGTCTGGACCGACGATTATTCCAACGTGCTCGGCGCGGTGTGGCGGCGGCTCAGAACTCCGGACGAGTAACCAGGGCGTCAATCCGCGTAGTAGTAATAGCCGCCGCGCGGTGATTGATACCTCGGCCGCGGCTGGTAACCGTAGCCATAACCGTTCTGATAGCCGTAGCTGTTCTGATAAATGCGACGCTGCATCGGGCCTGCGTCGGCGGCTCCGTAGTAAGCTTGGTCCTGCGCATAAGTCTGATCGCGGTAGACGCGATCCTGCGAGAACTGGCGCGAACGCGTGTTGGCGTTGAGGTCCTCGCCATATCCGGTCTGCGGCGCGATCTGCACCGGCTCGCCGATCCCGTCAGCATCGCCACGCGCAACGGTGGTGCGTGTCCTGGGATTCCGCGCGAGTGCAACCCGCGACGATCCTGTCAGGGTGACGGTGGTGTTGAGCAGGCCCTCGGTCTTGACCAGATCCCACAGCTTCAGCGCGTTGGCGCGCGACAGCCGCACGCAGCCATGCGAGGCGGGGCTGCCGAGACGTCCGACGGCGTCGGTGCCGTGAATGGCATGGCCTTGCTTGGTGAAGAAGATCGCATTCGGCATCGGAGCTTCATCGAATTCCTTCGAATAGTGATCCTCCTCCATGCGAAAGGTCTTGAAGCTGCCGTTCGGCGTTTCGTGCGAGGGATTGCCGCTGGAGACAGGCCACGTGTAGCGCGTCGCGCCATCGACCGAGACGGTCATCTGCTGCGTGTCTTTGTTGACCAGGATGGAGACCGCAGCCTGCGCGCTGCCGTAGAGCAGCATCAAACCGGTCACCGAAATCAGTATTGCACGCATGACACTCGCCTCGTCTCTGCCCTTCGCTCTCAATAAAGCATGGAAAGCGGCCGTTTTAACAGCGTCTTCGTCTTAAGGTTGATGGAGGCGGCCATACAGTTTCGTGAACGGTGCTTGTTTGTGACGTGTTTTCGCCAAACTTGACGCAACCTTCTCCGTGCCGGGACGTTACAGAAGGTGACGATAAGAGGCTTATGGAGATTTCCCGTAATGAAGACTGAGGCCCTGTTCAGATCCACCGCGGCGTACCGCCGCTTCACGTTTGTCGCGGCGGCGCTGGCTGTCCTGGCGTTGCCGGTCGCGGCGCATGCGCAAGGCGTCATCAGAGGCATGGAAGGCGGCGCGGCGGAAGGCTCCTACCGGGGCAACCGCGCGGCAGGGCCGGTCGGTGGTGCTGTCGGCGGGGCAGTCGGAGCCGGTGTCGGCGGCGTCGTCGGAGGCGTGAACGGTGTGCTCGGCATCGACAACCGCCGCAGCTACCGTCATCGTCATTACCGCCACAAGCACTATCGCTAACCAGCCGGCGGCAGACATTCAAATCGCGTATCCTGAAACGGATGCGCCACTTTTGTCGTTGTGCGGGTGGGTAGCCGCAATTTTAATGAGATGAGAAACGCTGCAGATGCATGGCTGTCGCGGATTGTATTTCCCGCGAACCTGACGCAACCTCAGGTGCTGATTTGCTTCGAGGCGGGGCCGGGATTCGGCCGGGCAGGGAGGTTTTCTCACATGAAGATTGCAGCTTCGTTCATGTCCATTTCGGGTCTTGCCTGTGCCGCAGCGGCGCTGGCTCTTTTCGCGACGCCTGCCGCCGCGCAACAGCAGGATCCCATCAACGGCGCCATCAGCGGCGCCGCGCAAGGGACATATCAGGGGAAAACTGCAGCCGGACCGGTCGGAGGATTGGTCGGCGGCGCACTCGGTGCTGGCGTGGGTGCGGTTGCCGGTACGCTTGGCGTGATCGGGGATGGCGCTGCGCGGGCGGTGCAGCCAATGGCTGTGCCACCGCCGCCCGGCAGCGGGCCCAGCGGATACTATGATAGCAATGGAAACTGGCGCCCGAACTGAACGGGCACGGCCATGTCCACACGCCCGCTTGCCGGGCGTGTGTCTGGCGTCAGGTCTTCAGCCGGTAGCCGGTCTTGAAGATCCACCACACCACGATCATGCACAGCGCGAGAAAGCCCAGCGTCATGCCGAGACTGACGGCCACGCTGACGTCTGCGATCTCGAAGAAGCTCCAGCGGAAGCCGCTGACCAGATACACAACCGGGTTGAACAGCGTCACGGTCTGCCAGATCGGCGGCAGCATGTGGATCGAATAGAAGCTGCCGCCCAGAAACGTCAGCGGTGTGATCACCAGCAGCGGGATCACCTGTAGTTTCTCGAAGCCATCGGCCCAGATGCCGATGATGAACCCGAACAGGCTGAAGGTTACCGATGTCAGCACGAGGAAGGTCAGCATCAGGAATGGATGCGCAATCTTCAACGGCACGAAAAGGCCTGCGGTGGCAAGAATGATGAGGCCGAGGATGATCGACTTGGTTGCGGCCGCGCCGACGTAACCGACTACGGCCTCGAACGCCGAGACCGGCGCGGACAGCAACTCATAAATGGTACCTGAGAATTTCGGAAAATAGATTCCGAATGACGCGTTGGCGATACTTTGCGTCAGCAACGACAGCATAATCAAGCCCGGCACGATGAAGGTGCCGTAGCTGATGCCGTCGATCTCGGTAATGCGCGAACCGATGGCCGCGCCGAACACCACGAAATACAGCGATGTCGAAATCACCGGCGAGACGACGCTCTGCAGCAGCGTGCGGAAGGTACGCGCCATTTCGAATTTGTAGATGGCGCCGATCGCGTGAAAGTTCATTGCGCTGTTCTCTTCCGGATCATGCTCGATGCACCAGGCTGACGAAGATTTCCTCCAGCGAGCTTTGCGTTGTATTGAGATCGTTGAAGCGGACGCCGGCCTGATTGAGATCGTTCAGCAGGGCGGTGATGCCGGTGCGTTCGCCCTTGGTGTCGTAGGTGTAAACCAGTTCCTCGCCGCCCGGTGACAGTTCGAGGTGATGGGCTGCAAGGGCCGCAGGAATTTCTGTGAGCTTCGATTGCAGATGCAGCTTGAGCTGCTTTCTGCCGAGCTTCTGCATCAGCTTGGCCTTTTCTTCGACCAGCACGATCTCGCCCTTGTTGATGACACCGACGCGGTCGGCCATCTCCTCGGCTTCCTCGATGTAGTGCGTGGTCAGAATGATGGTGACGCCGGCGTCGCGCAGGCCGCGCACGACCTCCCACATCGCCTTGCGCAACTCGACATCGACTCCAGCTGTGGGCTCATCGAGAAACAGAATCTGCGGTTCATGCGCCAGCGCCTTCGCGATCATCACGCGGCGTTTCATGCCGCCGGAGAGGGTGATGATCTGGCTCTTTCGCTTGTCCCACAGCGACAGATCCTTCAGCACCTTTTCGATATGCGCTTGGTTCTTCGGCTTGCCGAACAGGCCCCGGCTGAACGAGGCGGTGGACCACGGGCTTTCCCACGCGTCGGTATGCAGTTCCTGGGGCACCAGTCCGATCAGCGAGCGTGCGGCGCGGTAGTCCTTGACGATGTCATGTCCATCCACCGTCACCGTGCCTTCGGTCTGCACAGCGAGGCCACAGATCACGCTGATCAGTGTGGTCTTACCGGCGCCGTTCGGACCGAGCAACGCGAAGATCTCGCCGCGGCGAATATCGAGATTGATATTCTTCAGCGCAGCAAGACCGGACGGATAGGTCTTTGAGACGTTCGAGACAGAGATGATGGGAGACATGAGCGCAATCTGCAGAGGCGGGAGCATGGACATAGTGGTCCCGGCCCCTTGGCGCAACGCATATCGCCTATTCGGCTGCGTGCGCACGCGTAGGTAATTCTATGACCGCGACCATGTAGGTCTTGATGTCATCGGCTACGGACGGATCATTTCTGAGTTCAGTCAATGTGCGAGGCGTGGGCAGCGCTCTGCCTTCCGCGATCTGGCCTTCAGCATAGAGCTCCAGTGCTTCGGGCGCATTGAGGAGGGCCTGATCGATGTCGTCGCCGGCGGAAAAGCAGCCGGGAAGGTCCGGAAACCAGACGCCGACGGCGTGGTCCGGTCCTGCATCCTCAATAATGGCAATATAGTGGGTCATGCCAAGCCTCAGTCAGGTTTCCAGCCTGCGCTCTTATAAATGGCATGGACAAGACCTTTTCCCAAGTCCTTCTTGGGATGGGGAACAACCACCGTCTCGCCGGAAAAGGGGTTCTTAAAGACGTGATGCGAGCCCGTGACGCGTTCCAGCGACCAGCCTTCCTTTTGCAGGCGGCGTATGATGTCGCGGCTGTTGGTCAGCATGAGTCACCTTTTTTGATTCGAGGCGACTACGGACACTAATGTCACTCGACCGACGTTAAGCGTGCTGTCCACAGAGATATTTTATCTACGCGCGCGTCACGAAGCTGTCGACCACCTTCTTTTCACCGGCCTTTTCAAAGGCGATGGTGAGCTTGTTGCCGTCCACCTTGGCTACGCGGCCGTAGCCGAACTTTTGGTGAAACACCCGATCGCCGGGCGAGAAGTCCGAATTGGTGCCGGTGGATTTGGCGATCAGTTCGCCCTCGATCACCGTCGGCTTGCGGTTGAAGCTGCCGCGCGAGCTGGAATCGTATCGTGCACCGGTTTCATCGAAGCCGCCGCCGCCGTTGCGGGCGCGATTGGCCTGCGCGCGCTGCCAGCCCGGCGTCGAATAGGTCGAGCCGAAGGATTCCACCTTGTCGAAACGCGATGTGCCGTAGCCGCCCGAGCCGCCCCATCCAGAGCCGCCTTTGGACTCGGTGATCTCGACATTGGCGGCCGGCAATTCGTCGAGGAAGCGCGACGGAATGGTCGTCGTCCACGAGCCGTGGATGCGCCGGTTGGTGGCGAAATAGAGCATGGCGCGTTTGCGCGCGCGCGTGATGCCGACGTGGGCGAGGCGCCGTTCTTCTTCGAGGCCGGCGCGGCCCTGTTCATCGAGTGTGCGCTGGCTCGGAAACAGGCCTTCCTCCCAGCCGGGCAGAAACACGTTGTTGAATTCCAGCCCCTTGGCGGAATGCAGCGTCATCAGTGAAACCGCGTCGTCATCGGCGCTGCCTTCGCGGTCCATCACCAGCGAGATGTGTTCGAGGAAACCCTGCAGGTTTTCAAACTCTTCCATCGAGCGTACGAGTTCTTTCAGGTTGTCGAGCCGCCCCGCGGCGTCCGCGGATCTGTCCTTCTGCCACATCTCGGTGTAGCCCGACTCGTCGAGAACAATCTCGGCCAGTTGCGTATGTGAGACGATGTCGCGTTGAACGCGCCAGCGGTCGAAATTGGCCATGACATCGCGCAGGCTGCCGCGCGCCTTCGGCTTCAATTCGTCGGTCTCGATCACGGACCGCGCGGCTTCGGTCAGCGGGATGCGCCGCTTGCGCGCGATGTCGTGCAGCATCTGCACGGTGGCGTCGCCAAGGCCGCGCTTTGGCGTGTTGACGATGCGCTCGAAGGCGAGATCGTCGGCCGGTGAATTGATGACGCGCAGATAGGCCAGCGCGTCGCGGATTTCCGCCCGTTCGTAGAACCGCGGTCCGCCGATCACGCGATAATTCAGGCCGAGGGTGACGAAACGGTCTTCGAACTCACGCATCTGGAACGACGCGCGCACCAGAATGGCGATCTCGTTGAGCTTCTGGCCTGAGCGCTGAAGCTGCTCGATCTCCTCGCCGATGCCGCGGGCCTCTTCTTCGGAGTCCCATGCGCCGGTGACGGTGACTTTTTCGCCGTCCTCGTCCTCGGTGCGGAGTGTCTTGCCTAGGCGGCCTTCGTTGTACGCGATCAGATGGGAGGCGGCGGCGAGGATATGTCCCGTCGAACGATAGTTGCGCTCGAGGCGAATAACCTTCGCGCCGGGGAAGTCATGTTCGAAGCGCAGGATGTTGTCGACCTCCGCGCCGCGCCAGCCGTAGATCGACTGGTCGTCGTCGCCGACGCAGCAGATATTCTTCGGCGTGGCGACAGTCAGGCTCGGAGTGTCCGGTTCTTCATCAGCGGTTTGTTGCACGGCGCCCGGACCAGCCATCAATTGCTTGGATGGCGCCTGCGCCAGCAACCGTAGCCAGAGATATTGCGCGACGTTGGTGTCTTGATACTCGTCCACCAGAATGTATCTGAAACGACTCTGATACTGCCGCAGCACGTCAGGATGCTCGCGGAACAGCCGGATGTTTTCCAGCAGCAGGTCGCCGAAGTCCGCGGCGTTGAGAATCTTCAGCCGCTCTTGATAGGTCGTATAAAGCTTGCCGCCCTTGCCGTTTCCGAACACGGCGGCTTCGCCGGCAGGAACCTGCGATGGCGTCAGTCCGCGGTTCTTCCAGCCGTCGATCAGACCGGCCAGCATCCGCGCCGGCCATCGCTTGTCGTCGATATTTTCGGCCTGCAGCAGCTGCTTCAGGAGACGGATCTGATCATCGACATCCAGCACAGTGAAGTTGGATTTCAACTGCACCAGTTCGGCGTGATAGCGCAGAATCCGTCCACCGATGGAGTGGAAGGTGCCGAGCCACGGCATGCCCTCAACCGCCTGGCCGAGCATCTGGCCGAGGCGATGCTTCATCTCGCGCGCCGCCTTGTTCGTGAAGGTGACGGAAAGGATCTCATGAGGCCGCGCACGGCCCGTTGAGAGAATATGCGCAATGCGCGAGGTCAGCACGCGTGTCTTGCCGGTGCCCGCGCCGGCCAGGACCAGAACCGGCCCGTCGAGTGTTTCGACCGCGTCGCGCTGTTCGGGATTGAGCCCGGCCAGATACTGCGGCCCGGCGGCCGCACGCGCGCGCGCAGCGATGCCGCCAGCGGCAGGCTGGTAGCTCGGCAGGTCAAGAGGAGGCAATTTCTTGGGCTCAGTCATGCGATTCGTCTTTGCGGCCCACGATGACACCGGGACGCCGGGAAGGGGAGGCTTCATATCAGGATTGGGGACATATAGGCACGATTAGGCCTGCCGGACAGGTTTGTTTTCCCAGGCTCATGCGGCCCCAAACATGCCGAGATCGGCGGATTTTGTTCCGTCCAGTATGCGATTTTTCGGGTTTTGGGGGCCTGCAGAGCCGGGAACTTTCATTCTGGTGCAGGATTGGTTTTGCATCAGGGGCGCGCACCGAGTGTGACGCCGCTCCCATACGAAACACAGGAGCGTGTCATGATGAGTTGGGTGGTTACATTTCTGATTATCGCGCTGGTCGCGGGCCTTCTGGGCTTCGGCGGTATTGCAGGTGCGTCGATCGAAATCGCCAAGATCGTGTTTTTCGTGGCGCTCATCCTGTTCCTGATTTCTGCCGTGGTGGGTTTGGCGCGCCGCAGCAGCGGCCCGTAATCCCTCAAGGTTAGCGGCGCCGCGACAGCATCATTTGACCGGCATGGCGATGCGCCGGCCGATGCCATCGGGGCGCGGCACTGCGCCATGGGCCGCGGCGACTTCACGAATGCGCGCGGCAATGTCCGGTGGAAATGGCGCGGTTTTCCGTGCATTCATGTCAACGTGAAGGGTCATGTTCTCGGATGTGGCTGAAATCCAGCCCTCGGTAGCGTGGCGCAGTTCTTCGAATGTGTGGATGCGTTTCTCGTCAGCGGCGATCAGATAAACCGATACCTGCACCGGATCGCCCAGATGCACCTCGCGCACATAGCGGACGTGCGCCTCAGCTGTGAATGTCGAGCTGTGACGCTGTTTCATGTATTCCGGGCCGATGCCGAGTTCGAGCCACATCTGGTCGATGCCGCGGTCGAACAGGACATTGTAATACGCCATGTTGAGATGGCCGTTGTAGTCGATCCACTGCGGCTCAATCTGCATCACCGTGGTCAGGAACGGCGCAGCTATATGTTGCGGCGCATTGTTTTTCGGAAGCGTGCTTGATGTCATCTCAATTCCCGGTTCACTGAGCCTGATCTCTTGACCCGCTATACATCCTTTGCCACGCTTCGCGCCACACCAGCATAAATGAAACGAGCGACCGTGGCCTTTTCCAATGCAGCCCTGACACGTCCGGCACCGTCTGCGCTTTCGAGCGCGATCGAGGCGCTTGCCGCGCGGTTCGGCAATAATCTGATTACGTCGCAGGCGGTGCGCGAGCAGCACGCGCATACCACCACCTGGTTGCCGATGCAGCCGCCGGATGCTGTGATTATGGCGCGAACCACCGAGGACATTCAGGACGTGGTGCGGATTTGCGCGAGGCATCGCGTGCCGGTGATTCCATTCGGCACCGGCACTTCACTCGAAGGGCAGGTCAACGCGCCCGCAGGCGGGACCTGTATCGATCTGCGCGAAATGAACCGCATTCTCGCCGTGCATGCCGACGATCTCGACTGCGTGATCGAGCCGGGCGTGACTCGCAAGGCGCTCAACGAACATCTGCGCGATCAGGGGCTGTTCTTCCCGATTGATCCGGGTGCGGACGCCTCCATCGGCGGCATGGCCTCGACCCGCGCGTCCGGCACTAACGCAGTGCGCTACGGCACCATGCGCGACAACATTCTTGCACTAAAGGTCGTGCGCGCCGACGGCGAGATCATCACCACCGGCACGCGCGCCAAGAAGTCCTCGGCCGGTTACGATCTCACGCACCTGTTCGTCGGCGCCGAAGGCACGCTCGGAATCATTTCCGAACTGACGATCAAACTGCGCGGTATTCCGCAGTCCATTGCTGCCGGGTCATGCTCATTCACGAGCGTGCAGGGCGCCTGCAACGCGACCATTCTCGCCATTCAGACCGGCATCCCGTTGGCGCGCATCGAATTGTTGAACGCCGCGCAGGTTAAGGCCTGCAACGCTTATTCAAAGCTGTCGCTGCCCGAAACACCGCTGCTGCTGCTCGAATTCCACGGCACAGAAGCCGATGTCGCTGAGCAGTCGCGAATGTTCGGCGAGATCGCTGCCGAATGCGGTGGCGGATCGTTCGAGTGGACCACGCGGCAGGAAGACCGCACGCGGCTGTGGCAGGCGAGGCATGATGCCTACTGGGCGGTACGCGGGCTTCGCCCCGGCGCGCAGGCGGTGGCGACAGACGTCTGCGTGCCGATCTCGCGGCTGGCCGAGTGCGTGGTCGAGACCGAGAAGGATCTGGCGACGGTCGGCCTGATCTCGCCGATTGTCGGCCATGTCGGCGACGGTAATTTCCATTGCTCGCTGCTCTGCGATGTCAACGATCCAGACGAGATGCAGCGTGCTGAAGGTTTCCTGCATCGGCTGGTGGAGCGGGCGCAGGAGATGGACGGCACCTGTACGGGCGAGCATGGCATCGGCCAGGGCAAGCAGAAGTATCTTGAGGCGGAACTTGGACCGGAGGCAGTCGCGGCCATGCGTGCGCTCAAAGCAGCCCTCGATCCGCACAACATCCTCAATCCCGGCAAGATCCTGCCGTCATGACTACGACTGCTGCTTTGGACGCGACGAGTATCGCCACCGAGGCGCTGTCGGTGCTCGGTCAGGGCCGCCAGATTGTCCCGTTCTCGTCACGCGATCCGAGTTTCGGCCTCGAAGAAGCGTACAAGGTCACGCCCATCGTCCGGCAGATGCGGGAGGCGCGGGGTGAAAGGGTGCTGGGCCGCAAAATCGGTTTCACCAACAGCACAATCTGGGCGCAGTACAACGTGGACGGCCCTATCTGGGGCTACATGTATGACCGTACGGTTCGCAATCTGGCCGACATCGGCGGGGTTGCCTCCCTGACGAAACTGACCGATCCACGGATCGAGCCGGAGATCGTATTCGGCCTGTCGGCGGCGCCCGATGCGGCGATGGACGAGCGCGAGCTTCTGTCTTGCATTGATTGGCTGGCACTTGGCTATGAGGTCGTGCAGTCGATTTATCCTGACTGGAAATTCGCGGCGTCCGATACGGTGGCGGCTTTCGGTCTGCACGGCGCAATGCTGATCGGTGAACGGCATCGGATTTCCGGCGATTCCGCAGCATGGCTGGACCAGCTTTCGAACTTCGACGTGGAACTCGGCTGTAACGGCGAAGTCGTGGATCGCGGCCATGCGCGCAATGTGCTCGGTGGTCCGCTATCGGCCTTGCGTCATTTCGTGGGCGTGCTGGCCAAAGACGATTTGAACCCGGGTCTCACGGCGGGGGAGATGGTCACAACGGGCACGCTGACGCGCGCCCTGCCTGTGAAGCCGGGCGAGACGTGGACGACGACCGTCTCGGGTATCCCGCTCGGCAGTATCAGCGTCCGATTCAGTTGATCGCGGCGATCAGTATTTTTTCAGGAAGCTGAAGCGCATCAGGCTGACCATGCCCATGCGGAAGCCGGTGGCCGACAGCCGCAGGTAGCGGCGGAACTCCGCCGTCCGTTCATCGCCGACAAGAGCAACAGCCCTGTCATAATTGGCGAGCAGATTCTGCTCCCACATCAGCAGCGTCCGGTAATAGTGGTCCGCATCGTTGCGCGCGGCGATCAGGCTGAAACGGCCTTCGGCGGCGGCGATTGGTTCCCATTCCAGCGGCAGATCGCTTTCCGGAAAGGTTTTCTCCAGCAACGGCAGAACCTTGTGCCGCTCGGAATAGGCGATGGTTTGCAGCGACAGTCTGCCGCCGGTCACTAGCACGCTGTCGCAATAGGCGAAGAATTCGCGATAAGCATCAAGTTTGGTTGCGGGATCGAGGCCCTTCTGGACGAAATGCTCGAAGGCGCCGACCGAAATGATCGCGTCGTAACGGCGATCCGGCTTGTGATCGCGCCAGTCCTGTTCACGCACCTCGATCTTCGGATTCGCCCCGTCGCGGATCCAGCGGGCCTGTGACGGGCTGAGAGTCAGCCCCACCGCGTGGGCGACTCCTGCGTGATCAACCAGACGCCGGAGCATCGCGCCCCAACCGCAGCCGATGTCGAGAACCCGCGCAGTGTTCGCAGCGCCCGCTGCATCGATATGGTGGTCGAGCTTGTGGCGCTGTGCCGTGGCGAGATCGTCGTCGCCCTTGAACAGGGCGCACGAGTAGATCATCTCCGGATCGAGCACGAGCCGGAAAAAGTCGTTGCCCATATCGTAATGGGAGATGATCGCCTCGGGCGAGGCGCCCGTTCGTTCCGCTGGCCGTACCTGCTTTTCGGACATGTTGCTCACCGGGTTACAGGGTTGTGAACGGGGGGCGTTAAATTTAGTATTCGAACTACTCGACAGGTTCAATATTCGTGCCATCCGGTGCGCCATCGCGCTGCTATGCGATAAGGCGCTGCTGCCGTCACAAGATCGGCCGATCCCACTGAGGAAAGACCTTGCAGACCACGCTGCTCGGACTGGCCATCGCTCTCATCCTTGCGCTGATCGCAGCGCTGGTCGGGCCGTATTTCGTTGATTGGAGCCAATTTCGGCGGCAGTTCGAGGCGGAGGCGTCCCGTGTCATCGGAACGCCGGTGACGGTGACCGGCAAGCTCGACGCGCTGCTGCTGCCGACGCCCACGCTCCGGCTGCGCGATGTTGCGGTCGGCGGCGACAATGATCCGGCCAAGATCCGTGCCGGCAAGCTGGATGTGGAGTTCAGCCTCGGTGCGCTGATGCGGGGCGAATGGCGTGCCACCGAATTGTCGCTGGATGGTTTCGCGCTTGATCTTGGCCTCGACCGTCAGGGCCGTTTTCAGTGGCCCTCCACCGCTGGGCGCTTCAATCTTGGGTCGCTGGCAATAGACCGCATGAATGTCGCGGGACGGATTGCGCTTCACGATGCGTCAAGCGGCGCGACGCTGCGGGTCGACGATCTCAAGTTCAGCGGGGACGTGCGTGCGTTAGCAAGCAGCATGCGTGGGGAAGGATCGTTCACGCTGCTTGGAGCGCGAACGCCGTATCGCATTTCGTCGGGGCAAAGCAACGACGGCAAGGGCACGCGTGTGCACTTTACCGCGGAGCCCGGTGAGCGTCCGCTGCTAGCCGATCTCGATGGCACGCTGATATTCGACAATACGGTGCCAAAATTCGAAGGCTCGTTGACGCTGGCGCGGCCGGCGGACGTGAAGTCCATTGATGGCAGCCAGCGGTGGAAGCTGTCGTCGCGGGTGAAGGCCAATCCACGGTCGGCGGCGTTTGAGCAGGTCGAAGCCGCCTACGGCCCTGATGACAACGCGTTGCGGCTGACTGGCGGCGGCGATATCCGGTTCGGTTTGTCGCCTTTGCTGCGTCTCGCGCTGTCGGCGCGGCAGCTTGATGTCGACCGGCTGCTGGCGAAGGGCGCCAGCGCCGAGCCGTTGCGGCTGCTCCCTGCGCTGCGCGCGATGGTGACGTCGCTGCCGGTGTCGCCGCTTCCGGCTCAGATCGAATTGAGTTCGGACCAGATCGCACTGGGCGGGCGCCCCTTGCAGAATGTCGCCGCCGAATTGCGTGCAGACGACAAGTCCTGGACCATTGCGAAACTGGAAACGCGTGCCCCCGGTGCGACGCGGGTTACCGCGAGTGGCACGATCTCCGAACCCGGACCGTCGGCCCGCTTCACCGGACCGGTCACTATCGAGTCATCTGATCCGGACGTGCTGACAACGTGGCTGCAGGGACGCAGCGATGCGACGTATCGCAATCAGAAACCGTTGCGGTTGCGCGGCGAAGCAACCATCGCGGCGGATCGCATTGGGCTCGATGGAATGAAGGCCGAGATCAACGGCGGTGCGATCGACGGCCGGATCACACTGTCGAATATTGCCGACGGCAAGACGCGGCTGGAAGCGGCACTGAAAGCGGCGAGCCTTGATGTCGATGCGATGTCGTCGCTTGCAGGGATGCTCGCCAGCTCGCAATCCACGTGGCCGGACGAGGCGCAGATCTCGCTTAACGCTGAGAGCGCCGTGCTGGCGGGACAGACGGTTCGCCCCGCCGCTATCCGTTTGAGCTACGATCCCACAAAATTCGCACTCGACCGGATTGAGATCGGCGATGCGAGCAGCGATCTTGCCATCAGCGCCACAGGATCGTTCGATCGCGCCAAAGGTGGCGGCAATCTTGGGCTGTACGCATCGTCATCATCGCTGGCGCGGGTTGGAAGTTTCATCTCGCCGTTTGCCCCGGCGCTCGCTGAGCGACTGGCAGCGATTGCGACGGAGCCCGGTCCCGCGCTGATGCTGATGGCCGCCACGATCGGCAAGGCGAAAGATCGCTCCGGCCGCACCGATGCAGACGCTGTGCTCAACATTGACGCGCCGCAGCTTGAGGGAACGATTACCCTGAGCACACCGAACATCGATCTCGCACGCGGGTTTGATCTCGCGGCGTTGCGAGCCAACGAATTCAAGCTCGAAACCATGCTGACTGCGAAGCAGACCGCAACGATGGTGGCATCGCTGGGGCTCGGCCGGATTGTTTCGCCGGGCGATGGCCCTGCGCAATTCGAATCGTCGGTCACCGGCGTCTGGGGTTCGCCACTACAGCTGAAAGCCAAGTTGACCGGCGCTGGTCTTGATGGCGACATTCAAGGCACCGGCAATCCGTGGGCGGATCAATCCACGGCGGCGTTGAAAGTTGCGGTGCGCCGCGCCGACCTCGCTGCCCTGTTCAATCTGAAGCCGGCGAGTGTGCCATCGCCCGGCGTTGCGCTGTCGTCGCGCGTAGGTGTGGCGGGTAATACTTTTACCTTCGACGATCTCGATGCCACGGCAGGTGGCTCGCGAGTGCGCGGACGGCTGGTGCTGACGCGTGGCGAAGAGATCGGCGTCGATGGCCAAATCGGCATCGACACGCTCGATCTTGCGACGGTGACCGGCTTGGCATTTGGGGCAGCGGGTCATGACGCATCGGCACCGCTCGATAGAGGCTGGTTGCGCGGCTGGCGCGGAAAACTGGCGTTTCAGGCGCTG
Source organism: Afipia birgiae 34632 (assembly GCF_000308295.2). Lineage (GTDB taxonomy): Bacteria > Pseudomonadota > Alphaproteobacteria > Rhizobiales > Xanthobacteraceae > Afipia > Afipia birgiae. Next base: position 2,491,812 of record NZ_HG326652.1, on the reverse strand, counting down.
AGCGGAGTTCTCCCCGGTGGAACAGAGTTGCGTCCTGTCAGCGGGGCCTTCAAGGGCGACGGTCAGTCGCTGGTGCTGGAGGACGCCAAAGGCGGCATTGGCGGCGGCGAGGCGGTGATTGATCTCGACGCGCGGCAGACCGCGCCAGGAGCGACCCAAGGCACCCAGGGCACCTCTTTCAATGCGCGCGTGCAACTCACCGGTGTCGATGGTGCGGCGCTTCGTTACCGCAGCCTCGCAATGCCGGACGGCAGGGTGGCGCTGCAAATGACGCTCGCAGGGCAGGGCCGTAGCGCCGCCGGCCTGACAGGCGCGCTGTCGGGCGCGGGTACGCTGACGCTGACGGAGGCGCGTATCGCGGGGCTGGACCCGCGCGCGTTCGAGGTTGCGATGCGGGCCAGCGACGGTGGGCAGGCGACCGACGATATCAAGCTGCGGGAGATCGTTGAGCCTGTTCTGGCCAGCGGCGCGCTGACCGTGCCGTCGGCGCGAGTTCCGTTCAGCATCAAGGACGGACGGTTGCGGGTAGAGGCAGCGACACTCGACGCCAAGCGCGCGCGCGTTGCGATTGCGGGTGGTTATGACCTGCTGGCAGATCAGGCCGATCTGCGGGCCATCATGTCGCCGGTGACCACCAGGCCGATCAACGGACGTCCCGAGATTCGTATCGACCTGAATGGATCACCCGACGGGATGTCGCGGGCGGTCGATGTTGCGGCGTTGTCGTCGTGGCTCGGAATGCGCGCCATCGATCGTGAGACGCGGCGGCTCGATCAGCTTGAGCGTGGGGTGGCGCCGGGTCCGGAGACGGACGAACTGTGGGACGAAGAACTTCCGGCGGCCGAACCCATTCCGCCGGCTGAAGTGAAGCTTCCGAGCCGCGATCCACGGCGGAAAAATCCGGCAGCGAAGACGGCGGCGCCAAGCGCACCTGCCGTGCCGCGTCCGCCTGCAGCGGTGAGCCCGCCGCCAAATCCGCCTGCGCCAAGTCCGCCGAGCGGTGGCGCGCTGGTGCAGCCGTTGCCGCCGCCCATCGACATCAGACCGGCCCGGGGGCCATGCGGGTACCGAAGTCGCGACCCGCCGCGCCGGCTGGAACCTTCTAGACGGGTACTGCGCTGGGCGAGGGCTGCCGTTCACCGATGAACACCGACGTGATGGCGCGGGTGCGAAAGTAATCCAGCACGAACAGCCTGATCGCGGACGACAGGTTCGCGGTCTTTCGCGCGCGATCGATGGCATCGATTTGGGTCGAGAGCGGCAGGCCACGTCGCGTGGCAATGTCCTTCAGGCTGGTCCAGAAGGCGTCTTCGAGGCTGACGCTGGTCTTGTGGCCGCCGACGACGACGGAGCGCTTGACCACTGCGAATCCCCTCACGTTGCGCGTGAGGCCGCCGTCGGTCCGGTCCATGTTCTGTATGATGGTGTCGTTCTGCATCAAAGGATCCCCCGTTTGGTCGAGCGCGGCGAGACGCGATCTCGCCAATGAGGATTGGCCCATTGGCGCGATGTCTGATCAGGCCGCATGGATCAGGATACAGCCACCCCGCAGCCGGTCTCGAAACGATGAGTTTCGAGACGCGGGTACATAGTAACTGAAACCAGCTAGCGCCGGTATTCGTGCGAAAACCTACAGTGGAGTCAGGATCGTAACTGTCCGATGCGGAGAATTACGGATGCGGACTTTCTGCCTGCAGACGGCTGCTGCCGTTTCCAGCCTGATGTGTCGAGCGTGAACGGAAATAGTCCAGTACAAACAGGCGGATAGCCGAGGACAAATTGCCCTGCTGGCGGCCGCCATCAATCTCGCCCACCAGTTCGGACAAGGTGAGGCTTCTCACCGATGCGATTTCCTTCATGCCATTCCAGAAGGCTTCCTCGAGGCTGACGCTGGTCTTGTGTCCGGCGACGACGATCGATCGCTTAACGACAGGCGATTTCATGCTGGCGTCCGATCGTCGATGTGGTGCTGATCGAGTGTGTCGCTGGCGCGCTTCGCCTGGAGCTGATCACGGTTTCGTTCGCTTTTGGTGCGGCCGAAGCGGGCGCGATTGGTCTCGGACTGCTTCGCCGCTTCGTCGCGCGCGATGCGCTTCCTGACCTGCTTCAGGTTGACCAGATCGCCCATGACCCCTCCTCATTGATAGGACAAATTGTAACGAGTGATGCGGCACATGATTAACGCCGGCTTCGTTTCGTCCTGTTGGGGACTCGTCAGAGCGAGTTGCTCATGCAAGTCCGTTTCAAAATGTCAGTCGTTCTCGATGCGCTGATGCGGCGCGGCAGATGTGAAAAGCTAGCATGCGTTGCGGCGTGGAGGGTAGCCAATAGGCCCATGACTTTGGGCGGTGCGACGACATGTCCGAAACGTTACAACGAGTTAATGTGTGCGAATGGCTCGCACTAACCGGGATGCGTCATTTTCTCCGGCTTCACGAGCCGATCGAATTCGGTGGCAGAGACGAGGCCGAGACGGACTGCCTCTTCCTTCAATGTCGTGCCGCGCGCGTGAGCGGTTTTTGCGACCTTCGCGGCATTGTCGTAACCAATCTTGGGCGCCAGCGCCGTTACGAGCATCAGCGAGCGCCGCATTAACTCATCGATCCGCTTTTCGTCGGCGCGGATACCGACGATGCAGTGTTCGGTAAGCGAACGCGTCGCGTCGGCCATCAGCTGGATCGATTGCAGCATGCAGTGCGCCAACACCGGCTTGTAAACGTTGAGCTCGAAATGCCCCTGGCTGCCGGCGATGGTGATTGCGGTGTGATTGCCGAAAATCTGGCAGCACACCATGGTCATGGCTTCGCACTGGGTCGGATTGACCTTGCCGGGCATGATCGACGAGCCCGGCTCGTTTTCCGGCAGAATCAGTTCGCCGAGACCGGAGCGGGGACCCGAGCCGAGCAGGCGGATATCGTTGGCGATCTTGAACAGGCCGGTTGCAACGGAGTTGATCGCGCCGTGCACGAAGACATAGGCGTCGTTCGACGCCAGCGCCTCGAACTTGTTCGGCGCGCTGGTGAACGGCAGCTTGGTGAGTGCGGCGACCTGTTTGGCGAACAGCCTGGCAAATCGCGGCTTGGAGTTGAGGCCGGTGCCGACCGCCGTGCCGCCCTGCGCCAGCGGATAGAGGTCCTTCGCCGCGGTGCGCACCCGTACGATCCCGCTCTCGACCTGCGCAGCGTAACCGGAGAATTCCTGGCCGAGCGTGAGCGGCGTCGCGTCCTGCGTATGGGTGCGGCCGATCTTGACGATTTTGGCGAAGGCCTTCTCCTTTTGCCGCAACGCTTTCAACAGGCCGGTCAGCGCGGGCAGCAGGTCGTGGGCGATGTGCTCGGCAGCAGCGATATGCATCGCGGTTGGAAACGAGTCGTTGGACGACTGGCTCATATTGACGTGATCGTTTGGATGTACCGGTTTCTTGGTGCCGGGCTCGCCGCCGAGCAGTTCGCTGGCGCGGTTGGCGATCACTTCGTTGAGGTTCATGTTGGACTGTGTGCCCGAGCCGGTCTGCCAGACCACCAGCGGGAAGTTGTCGTCGAGCTTGCCGTCGATGACTTCGCGGGCCGCACGCACGATCGCGCGGGTACGGCGCTGATCGAGCAGGCCGAGTTCAAGGTTGGTTTGTGCTGCGGCGAGCTTGACGATGGCGAGCGCGCGGACGATCGGCATCGGCATCCGCTCGTTACCGATCTTGAAGTTATGTATCGAGCGTTCGGTTTGCGCGCCCCAGTAGCGATCCCCCGGCACTTCGATCGGTCCGAACGTGTCGGTTTCGGTGCGCGTTGTTTTCTTCTGAGCGGCCATAGTGCTTTCCGATGCTTCGCGGGGACACTGAAGTTTATGACTTCACAGCCGATGCACGCAACCGCCGCGCGCTCTCGCATCGGCGGAAACGCGTGTCAGAACTTAGAAAAGCTTCAAGATGAGGGAGCGAAAGGCTGATTACTTTTTGCGAAAGCGATCAAGCCGCACGACTTCGGCGCCTTCGCCCTGCTTGACCGGCTCGTCGCCGGCTTCGGCTGGAGTTTCCGGTGCAGCCGTAACCGGCAGTGTTTCAACCGGCGCTTCGGCTTCGGCGGTTGGTTCGTCGACCGGCTCGAACTGCAGCCCGAACTGCACCGACGGATCGAAGAAGCTCTTGATCGCGCTGAAGGGAATCACGAGACGCTCGGGAATCCCGTTGAACGACAGTCCGACCTCGAAGCGGTCATCCGTGACGACCAGATCCCAGAACTGGTGCTGGAGAATGACGGTCATTTCCTGCGGATACTGCGACAGCAGGCGCGGGGAGATCTTCACGCCTTCGGCCTTGGACAGGAACGTGATGTAGAAATGATGCTCGCCGGGAAGTCCGTGCTCGGCGGCATCCGCGAGCACATGCTTCAGCACGCCGCGCAGCGCGTCGCGCGCGAGGACATCGTAACGAATGTGATCGGTCGCCATCATGTGGTCCTGTAAAAGGTGGCCAGTCGAATTCGAACTGGAGTGACCAGACTCGAACGTACCGACTCGCAGTTTGATCCATGCTATCCGGTCATGACCCGCAGGTCAGCATCCGCACGGCGCAGATCGCAGATATTCTCACGGGCCGCAACGCATGCGACTGACAAATTCAATGCAGTCCAATGAGAGTGAAGTGGAGGCTGCTGTTGCCAGGTGCCTCCGAACCCTGCCTAGAGGGGCCATAGCAGGCGAACCGCCACCCTCCATATATGGTGCGAAACCTGATGGCAAAAGGCTGTGTTCCGCCTTGTGGAGAGAGTCCCGTGCCGCCTTTTCGGTTTGGTGGGGAACGTCCCGATTTGCGTCCAGCGCATGCGCGCCGCATCGGAATATCGGTTGGCCATTTCCGGGGGGCCATTCTAAATCGGGCCATTCGTCCTGACAGCGCTTCAGCGATCCCCCAGTCCTCTGATGCAGCAGCGCCCGTACGGCCGGGGCTGATTGAACTGTTTGTGGCGTTCGCCAAGATGTCGCTCGGATGCGCAGTTCGCGGATATGTTCGCGATTGCACAATTGTCGCCGGGACCAAATGTATTGATCGTGACGCTAATCGGATCATGTGGCCGGCATCGCGGGTGCGCTGGTTGCGACATTCGCCATGTGCGGTCCGTCCGCGGTCCTTGCCTATTTCGTTAGCAACATGCTGACGCGATCAAGCCAATCTATCTGGCCAGCGATCCTTCAGGCCGCGCTGGTTCCAGTTTCGATCGGGCTGATGTGCGCCAGCGGTTTCATCCTCGCATTAACGACCGGTGGCACATGGGCCGCAGTGGTCCCTATTGTCGGCGTAGCCGCGCTTGCATTGGCGACCCGGCTCAACCCGCTGTGGATGCTCATTGTGGGCGGCATCCTCGGTTTTGCTGGCGTCGTCTGACGAAAATAGATAAGCAAAGGGTGTAGGGGTGGAACCCTGCGCCACAAGAATAGACCGGGCTAAAGCTCGTGACTTGAGGGGGGATGATGACGATGAGTGAAGCGCCAGACAGCGCTGCGGGAAAACCCGCGCGCGGGTTTATCAAGGGACCGCAGGACTTTTACGGCGGCCTGGCCCTGATGGGGATCGCGCTGTTCGCTCTGTGGGCGTCCAGCGATCTTCAAGGCATGCGAGGGTTCTCGTTCGGTCCGGGCACTGCGCCGCGGATGTTCGCCTATCTTCTTCTGGCGCTCGGTGCCGGCGTTGTCCTCACAGGTGTTCTTGCCGAGGGGCCGCCGCTGCAGCGTTACGGCATTCGCGGTCCTGTCTTTGTAACGCTGTCGATCCTGGCCTTCGCGGTTGCGATCCGTCCTCTCGGTCTGGTCGTTTCGGCATTCGTGAGCTTCATGATTGCCGCGATGGGAAGCGATGAGACGAAATGGAAAGAAGCCGTCATCGTCGGGATCTGCCTGACGATCGGATGTGCGCTCCTGTTCCCGTATGCGCTCGGGCTGCCGCTCGATCTTTTCCCACGCGTTTTGCGCTGAGGGCATCATGGATATTTTTGCAAATCTTGCCCTCGGCTTCGGCGTCGCGTTTTCGCCCGTCAATCTTGGTCTCTGTCTGATCGGCGCGCTGGTCGGCACGCTGGTCGGCGTGCTGCCCGGCATCGGCACCATCGCGACCGTCGCCATGTTGCTGCCGATCACATTCGGATTGCCGCCGGTCGGCGCGCTCATCATGCTCGCCGGTATCTATTATGGTGCGCAGTACGGCGGCTCGACCACCTCGATTCTGGTCAACATTCCGGGTGAAGCGGGCTCGGTGGTCACCGCACTCGACGGCTTCCAGATGGCCAAGCAGGGCCGCGCCGGACCTGCGCTGGCCATCGCTGCGATTGGCTCGTTCTTTGCGGGCTGCGTCGCCACCGTCCTGATTGCGCTGCTGGGCGCGCCACTGACCAAACTCGCGCTGGCGTTCGGCCCCGCCGAATATTTTTCTCTGATGGTGCTTGGCCTGATCTTCGCCGTCGTTCTGGCGAAAGGCTCGGTGCTCAAGGCGATCGCGATGATTGCCTTTGGCGTGCTGCTGTCGATGGTCGGGTCCGACATTGAAACCGGCGCGTCGCGCATGTCGTTCAACGTTCCGGAACTCGCCGACGGTCTCGGCTTCGCGACCGTGGCGATGGGGTTGTTCGGTTTCGCCGAAATTATTCGCAATCTGGACCATGGCGCAGCAATGGAGCGCACGCTGGTTCAGCAGAAGATCTCCGGATTGATGCCGACGAAGAAGGATCTGAAAGATTCGGCTCCAGCGGTTTTGCGCGGCACGGTGCTTGGTTCGATTCTCGGCATTCTGCCCGGCGGCGGCGCGGTGATCGCGTCGTTTGCAGCCTACACCTTCGAGAAGAAAATCTCGAAGCATCCGGAACGCTTCGGCCGAGGCGCCATCGAAGGCGTTGCTGCTCCCGAAAGCGCCAACAACGCCGCGGCGCAGACCTCGTTCATTCCGCTGCTCACGCTCGGCATTCCGCCCAACGCGGTGATGGCGCTGATGGTCGGCGCAATGACCATTCACGGCATCGTGCCGGGACCGCAGGTGATGCAGAAGCAGCCCGAACTGGTCTGGGGCATGATCGCCTCAATGTGGATCGGCAACCTGATGCTGCTGGTCATCAACCTGCCACTGGTCGGCATCTGGGTGCGGCTGCTGCGGGTGCCGTACCGGCTGCTGTTCCCGTGCATCGTCGTGTTCTGTGCCATCGGCATCTATTCGGTGAACAACGCGCCGATGGACGTGGTCCTGACCGCGGCCTTCGGTCTCGTCGGCTACTGGCTGGTGAAGCATGATTTCGAGCCGGCCCCGATGCTGCTCGGCATGGTGCTTGGTCCGCTGATGGAAGAAAATCTCCGCCGCGCGCTGCTGATCTCGCGTGGCGACTGGACGGTGTTCCTGACCCGGCCGCTGTCCGCGACCTTGATGGCGATTGCAGCATTTTTGCTGATCCTGGCGCTGCTGCCATCGCTTCGCAAAAAGCGCGACGAGGTCTTCGTCGAGTCCGAAAACTAGGAGAGGTGGTGCGGCGTTGCGCCGCGCCGCGCAGTCCGGGTCTATCCGCAAGTCGGATGGACTCGGCTGACCCGGTCATGCTGACACTGCCGGACGGAATAGCCCGTTCGTAATTAGAAGAGTTTATCTGGGAGAAACCTCATGAATTTGCTCAAGCGCATGCTGGCGTCCTGCGGGATTGCTGCACTTGCTGCTACCGGCGCGGTCACCGGGCCGGCTCAGGCGCAGGATTATCCGACGCGCAACATCACGATGATCGTGCCGTTCGCGGCCGGCGGCCCGACCGACGTCATCGCGCGCATCGTGACGGGTCACATGCAGCAGACTCTCGGCCAGACGATCATCATCGAAAACGTGGTCGGCGCCGGTGGCACCACGGCATCGACGCGCGCCTCGAAGGCCGCACCCGATGGCTATACGCTCATCACCGGCCACATGGGCACGCACGCGGCATCCGTTCCGCTCTATCCGAAACTCGCCTATCATCCCTCCAAGGATTTCGAGGCCGTCGGTCTGATCGCCGGCACGCCGATCCTGATCCTCGCGCGCAAGGATTTCCCGCCGAAGGATCTCAAGGAGTTCATCACATACGTGAAGGCTAACACCGATAAGCTCAATGCGGCTCACGCGGGCGTCGGCTCGGTATCCTATTCATCGTGTGAGCTGTTGAATTCGGTGCTCAAGATCAACCCGACTGGCGTTCCGTTCAACGGTACCGGCCCTGCGATGAATGCGCTGGTCGGCGGCCAGGTCGATTACATGTGCGACCAGATCGTCAACGCCGTTCCGCAGGTTAAGGGCGGCACCATCAAGGCCTATGCGGTGGCAACGCCGGAACGCAACCCGTCGCTGCCGGACGTGCCGACCACGGCTGAAGCCGGCTTGCCAGAATATCAGGCGCAGGCCTGGAACGCGATTTTTGCGCCGAAGGGCACACCTGCGCCAATCGTCGCCAAGCTCAACGCCGCGCTGGTCAAGGCGCTGGACGACGAAGGCGTCCGCAAGCGGCTGCTCGATCTCGGCAGCGTGATTCCGAAGCCTGCCGAGCGTACACCGGAATCGCTGAAGAAGCTGGTCGACAGCGAGATCACCAAATGGTCGGCGGTGCTGAAGCCGCTCTCAAACTGAGATTCTGCTGACACAACCTGAGTTTGCCGGGGGCGGGACGCGAGTTCCGCCCCTTGCTGTTGGGCGATCCGATCCTCATTTTTCGGGGTATAGTTGCCTGAACTAAATCGAGTCGCGGCGTGCGGCAGGCTAAACAGGCCCCATGAACCAGTATCACGATCTGCTTGAACGAATTCTCGGCGACGGCGCGGAAAAGACCGACCGCACCGGGACCGGAACGCTGTCCGTGTTCGGCCATCAGATGCGGTTTAATCTGGCGTCGGGTTTCCCGATGCTGACCACCAAGAAGCTTCATCTGAAATCGATCGTCCATGAACTGCTGTGGTTTCTGGCGGGCGACACCAATATCAAGTACTTGAACGACAACGGCGTCCGCATCTGGGATGAGTGGGCGGACGAAAACGGCAATCTCGGCCCCGTTTACGGATCGCAGTGGCGCTCATGGCCCGCTCAGGACGGCGGCACAATCGATCAGATTTCCAACCTGATCGAGATGATCCGCAAAAATCCGGACTCGCGACGCCTGATTGTGAGCGCCTGGAATCCGGCCGAAGTCGACAAGATGGCGCTGCCGCCCTGCCATTGCTTGTTTCAGTTTTATGTCGCCAAGGGCAAGCTGTCCTGCCAGCTCTACCAGCGTTCAGCGGATGTCTTCCTCGGCGTGCCGTTCAACATCGCGTCCTATGCGCTGCTGACAATGATGGTGGCGCAGGTCACCGGCCTGAAGCCCGGCGATTTCGTGCATTCGCTTGGCGATGCGCATCTTTATTCAAACCACCTCGACCAGGCGCGGCTGCAACTCACGCGACCCACGCGTCCGTTGCCGACCATGAAGATCAATCCCGACGTGAAGGATATCTTCTCGTTCCGCTACGAAGACTTCACGCTCGAGAACTACGACCCGCATCCGCACATCAAGGCTGAGGTCGCAGTGTGACCGCGTCGGTGCTGACGGTTTCAAATCCGCAAATCGTTTTTGTCGTGGCTGTCGCTGAAAACGGCGTCATCGGCCGCGACAACGCGATGCCGTGGCATCTCAAATCCGATCTCAAGCGCTTCAAGGCGATCACGCTGAACCGGCCGGTCATCATGGGCCGCAAGACGTTCGCCTCAATTGGCCGTCCGCTGCCGGGCCGCACCAACATCGTCGTGACGCGTGACAAGGCTTTTCAGGTGCCGGGAATTGTCGTCGCAACGTCGCTCGATGCTGCGCACGACATCGCACGGGGCGATGCGCTGCGGCGTTTCGTCACTGAGATCATGGTGATCGGCGGCGCCGAGATTTTTGCGCAATGGTTGAAAAAGGCTGACCGGCTGGAGATCACCGAAGTTCACGCCAGGCCTGAAGGCGACACGTTTCTGCAGCCGGTTGATGCGGTGGAATGGGAACAAGTGGGGCGTACAGCTCATGCCAAATCCGATGGCGATACGGCCGATTTTTCCTACGTGACATATAAGCGTCATGGCTAATACCCGTGTCTCATAGTGCCGCAGATCGCGCCATTAACCGCGATCGTGATGTTTGCATTGACAAATTTGCCGCGCACCATAGCTCTCCAGAGCTGGCGTCCTGCGTTGTAAGGACTGGGCGCGTCCCCTATAAGGCCTGCTGAGTTTGCGGAGCGCGAGCTTTCGCGCGGAGGAGACTAACGATGCCGTGGAAGAATCAAGGCGGAGGCCCCTGGGGCTCTGGTCCGAAAGGTCCCTGGGGCTCCGGACCGCAATCGCCGGGACCGAGACCGCCAGATCTTGAGGATCTTCTGCGCCGTGGGCAGGACAAGCTGCAGACCATGCTGCCGGGAGGAAACTTCAGCGGGATGGGCATCGCGCTCGTTCTGGTCGCCGCATTGGCGATCTGGGGGCTGTCGGGCTTCTTCCGCGTGCAGTCCGAAGAACTCGGTGTCGTGCTGCGTTTCGGCAAGCATGTCCGCACAGTTCAGCCGGGCCTGAACTACCATCTGCCTTACCCGATCGAAACCGTGCTGCTGCCCAAGGCGCTGCGTGTTTCGACGCTGAGCATCGGCATGCGGGTGGTTGACGATTCGCGCCGTGGCGGTGGCACCACCATTCGCGACGTTCCCGAAGAAAGCCTGATGCTGACCGGCGACGAGAATATCGTCGATGTGGATTTCACCGTGCTGTGGCGCATCAAGCCTGACGGCGTCGGCAACTTCCTGTTCAACATCCAGAATCCGGAAGGTACCGTGAAGGCGGTTGCCGAAAGCGCGATGCGCGATCTGATCGGCCGCTCCACCATTCAGCCGATCCTCACCGGCGCGCGTACCACGATCGAGGCGGCTGTGCTCGAACTGATGCAGAAGACGCTCGACAGCTACGGCTCCGGTATCCTGATTCAGCAGGTGCAAATGCAGAAGGTCGATCCGCCGTCGCAGGTGATCGATTCGTTCCGCGACGTGCAGGCAGCCCGCGCCGACCTCGAGCGCTTGCAGAACGAAGCTCAGACCTACGCCAACCGCGTTGTTCCCGACGCGCGCGGTCGCGCGGCGCAGATTCTCCAGGTTGCGGAAGGCTACCGCGAGCAGGTCGTCGCCGAAGCCAAGGGCCAAAGCTCGCGCTTTCTCAGCGTCTATGAAGCCTACAAGAAGGCGCCTAACGTGACACGCGAGCGCATCTATCTTGAAACGATGGAAAAGATCCTCGGCGGAGCCGACAAGCTCGTGCTCGATCAGGGCGCAAACGGATCGGGTGTGGTTCCCTATCTGCCATTAAGTGAAATCGGACGCCGCACTCCGCCAGCTGCGCCACAACAGGGCGGGAGCACCCGATGAAAAACGGCATCGCAGGTATCGTTGCTCTTTTCGTTGTGCTGGTCGCCATCGTTGTCGGCTACAGCTCACTGTTCACTGTGAGCGAGACACAGCAGGTTCTGCTTGTGCGTCTCGGCGAGCCGGTGCGCGTGGTCACTGCGCCAGGTCTGAACTTCAAGGTGCCGTTCATCGATTCCGTTATCAGCATCGACAAGCGGATCCTCGACCTTGAGAACCCCTCACAGGAAGTCATCGCGTCGGACCAGAAGCGTCTCGTGGTCGATGCGTTCGCGCGCTATCGGATCAAGGACCCGCTCCGGTTCTACCAAACCCTTGGCTCGATCCAGGCGGCCAACATTCAGCTCACCACGCTGCTCAATTCGGCGTTGCGGCGTGTGCTGGGCGAGGTGCCGTTTATCCAGGTTGTCCGGGATGAGCGCGATGTCCTGATGGCAAGAATTCGCGACCAGCTCGATCGTGAGGCCACAAGCTACGGCATCGCGGTGGTCGATGTGCGAATCCGCCGTGCCGATCTGCCGGAGCAGAACAGCCAGGCCGTCTATCAACGCATGCAGACCGAGCGTCAGCGAGAGGCAGCGGAGTTCCGCGCACGGGGCGGCCAGCGGGCACAGGAAATCCGCTCCAAGGCCGACCGTGAAGCAACGGTCATCGTCGCCGAGGCCAATTCGGAATCCGAGAAAATTCGGGGCGAGGGCGACGGCGAACGCAACCGACTGTTTGCCGAGGCTTACGGCCAGGACGCGGATTTCTTTACGTTCTACCGTTCGATGTCGGCCTATGAAAACAGTTTGAAGCACAACGACACCCGCTTCCTGCTGCGGCCGGACTCGGAATTCTTCCGCTATTTTGCTAATCCGACAGGCAAGCTCCCTGCTACGGGTTCCGCGCGTTAAGATGCGGCGTGAGGAACACGATCAGGCAGGAGTCGTCGCCGGATGAGGTCGATTGGATACGGTGATCTCCTGGTCGGGGTCGGGATCATGCTGGTTCTGGAGGGCTTGCTGTTTACGGCGCTCCCGAGCTGGATGCGTTCGGCGATGAAAAGCGCGCTGTCCTCGCCGGACAATATCCTGCGCGCCGTCGGGCTCGTCTCGGCGGTTGTGGGCCTGATCCTGATCTGGCTGGTGCGGCAGTAGGGCATCCAAGCCCGCGTTGTGAGCGCAAAGCCGGCTTTTCGCCGCAATCCGCCGGTTGATCGCTGGAATCCCACCGAATGGTGGTGCTTGCGCACCCATCGTGTTCAGGCGCAATCTGATACAAATGATCCGGCCCTTTTCAGGAGACTTTTCGACCATGTCCGATGCGTTTCAAGCATTGAGCCGCCGCGTATTGCCGCTTGCCGCGGCTGTCGGTTTCGCCATCGTTGCGACGCCTGCGCTGGCCCGCGGACCGGACGGCATCGCCGACGTCGCGGAGAAGGTGATCGACGCGGTCGTCAACATTTCGACGTCGCAGACTGTCGACGCCAAAAACAACGATGGCGACAAGGGCAGCGACGAGCGCGGCAACAACAGGCGGGGCGCCAATCCGCAACTTCCGCCGGATTCGCCGTTCAGCGAATTCTTCGATGAGTTCTTCAAGAACCGCCGCGGCGGTCCGGACTCCAAGGGCGGTTCGCCGCGCAAGGTGAATTCACTGGGTTCCGGCTTCATCATCGACACCGATGGCACCGTGGTGACCAACAACCACGTCATCGCCGACGCCGACGAGATCAATGTCATTCTTAACGACGGCACCAAGATCAAGGCAGAGTTGATCGGCAAGGACAAGAAGAGCGATCTGGCGGTCCTGAAATTCACGCCGCCGGAGAAGAAGATCACCGCGGTGAAGTTCGGAAATTCCGACACCCTGCGCCTCGGCGAGTGGGTGATCGCGATCGGCAATCCGTTCAGCCTCGGTGGCACGGTCACCGCCGGCATCGTCTCGGCACGCAACCGTGACATCAATTCTGGTCCCTATGACAACTACATTCAGACCGACGCGGCGATCAACCGCGGCAACTCCGGCGGCCCGCTGTTCAACCTCGACGGCGAAGTCATCGGCGTGAACACCGCGATCATCTCGCCGTCGGGCGGCTCGATCGGCATCGGCTTCGCCGTGCCGTCGAAGACCGTGGTGGCGGTGGTGGACCAACTGCGCCAGTTCAAGGAAGTGCGCCGCGGCTGGCTGGGCGTCCGCATTCAGCAGGTGACCGATGAAATCGCCGAGAGCCTCAGCATCAAGCCGGCGCGCGGCGCGCTGATCGCCGGCGTCGACGATAAGGGCCCGGCTAAGCCCGCCGGCATCGAGCCGGGCGACGTCGTCATCAAGTTCGACGGCAAGGACATCAAGGAAATGAAGGATCTTCCGCGCGCCGTGGCCGACTCGCCGGTCGGTAAGGCCGTGGACGTCGTCATCATCCGCAAGGGCAAGGAAGAAACCCGGAAGGTCACGCTCGGCCGTCTCGACGATGGCGAGAAGCCGGTCGAAGCCTCCGCCAAGACCACCAGCCCGGTCGAAGCCGAAAAGCCCGTTACGCAGAAGGCGCTCGGCCTCGATCTCGCCGGTCTCAGCAAGGATCTGCGCACGAAGTACAAGATCAAAGACAGCGTCAAGGGCGTGATCGTGACCGGCGTCGACAGCGGGTCCGATGCGGCCGAGAAGCGCCTCAGCGCCGGCGACGTGATCGTCGAAGTTGCGCAGGAAGCCGTGACCAATGCCGTAGATGTGAAAAAGCGTATCGACCAGCTGAAGAAGGACGGCAAGAAGTCCGTGCTGCTTCTGGTATCGAACGGCTCCGGCGAGCTGCGCTTCGTCGCGCTGGCGGTGAAGTAAGACGGCATTCCGGGCGTGCTTTGGGCGCGCCGGAGTTCGAAAGAAAACTCGTCATGCCCGGCCTTGTGCCGGGCATTGCGTTTTTGTCTGCCAAAATTCGGGGAGCCAGGCGCGCCGACGCCGGTTAGCCTGTCACGAACTCGTTGCGCTTGTAGCCCTGCATGTAGAGCAGCGCGGTGAGATCGCCGTGATCAATCCGCGCCCCGGCCGCCGCCCCAACTGCGGGCTTGGCGTGGTAGGCGACGCCGACCCCAGCCCGTTCAATCATGGCGAGATCGTTGGCGCCGTCGCCGACCACCATCGTGTCCAGGTCGTCGAGATCGAAGGACTCGAGCAGGTCCATCAGCGTCGCGAGCTTTGCTTCGCGTCCCAAAATCGGCTCGGCGACCAGTCCGGTCAGTTTGCCGTTCTCGGTCAACAGCTCGTTGGCGCGGTTTTCCTGAAATCCGATCAGTTCGGCGACACGTTTGGTGAACAGCGTGAAGCCGCCCGAGACGAGGCAGGTATAGGCGCCGTGCGCGCGCATGGTGCGGACCAGTTCGACCGCGCCCGGCGTCAGCGTGATGCGGCTCTTGAGCACTTCATCGACCACCGTGACCGGAAGATCCTTCAGCAGCGCCACGCGCTCGCGGAGCGCCGGCTCGAATTCGATTTCGCCGCGCATGGCGCGCTCGGTGATGGCGGCGACGTGCGTCTTGAGACCGGCGAAGTCGGCGAGTTCGTCGATACACTCCTGGCCGATCATGGTTGAATCCATGTCCGCCAGCAGGAGCTTCTTTCGCCGGTCGAGCTGCGGCTGCACCACGACATCGGCGCGGATGCCATTCAGGGCCTCGCGCAAGCGGCCTGAAATTGTGCGAATGTCGTCGGTGCTGCTAAAGCGGATGTCGGCGGCGACGCCCTCGAACAGCCAGTCGCCACGTTCGGGCGAGGGCAGCGCGGAGCGCGCGGCATCAATCGCGGTCGAGTCGAGCTCGGGCTCGGCGGGATTGCAGATCAGCGTGACGACGAGAGACATGACGGCTCGATGTTGACAGATGGCGTAGAGGGGAAGGGCGGCACCAAGGCCGTGCTTATCGCAGGGCCGACGGCCAGCGGCAAGTCGGCGCTGGCGCTTGCTCTTGCCGAAGCGACGGGCGGCATCGTCATCAACACCGATTCCATGCAGGTTTATCGGGACTTGCGGATCATCACGGCGCGGCCGACGCCGGAAGAAGAGGCGCGTGTTCCGCACCGGCTGTATGGCTATTGCGATGCTGCGGTGAACTGCTCGGCGGGGTCATGGGTGACCGATGCTGCAGCGGTGCTGGCTGAGGCGCGGGCCGACAATCGCCTCCCGATCTTCATCGGGGGTACCGGATTGTATTTCAAGGCGCTGACACGAGGACTGTCTGCCGTGCCGCCGATCCCGCAGGAGGTGCGCGACAGCGTGCGCGCACGCATGGAACGGGACGGCGTCGAGACGCTGCATGCGGAACTGGCGCGGCGTGATCCGGTTTCGGGCGACAAGCTCAAGCCGCGCGACAGCGCACGCATCGCGCGCGCGCTGGAAGTGATCGAAGCCACCGGCCGCGCGCTGCCAGACTGGCATAGCGAGGGACTGCCGCCCTTGTTGCCGACTGAGGGGACCGTGGCTGTTTTTCTCGCGCCGGATCGCAACGAACTCTACGCGCGTATCGATCGTCGTTTCACGATGATGTTCGATGGCGGCGCGCTGGACGAGGTTGCGGCGCTGGCTGAGCGCAAGCTCGATCCGATCCTGCCGGCGATGAAGGCGCACGGCGTGCCGGCCATGATCCGGTATCTCGCGGGGGATCTTACGCGCGAGAAGGCCATCGAGATTGGTCAGACAGACACCCGACACTACGCCAAGCGGCAGTTCACATGGTTCAGGCACCAATTGCCGGAATTTGGATGGGTCGCCCCCGATGCGGCCCGCGAATGGCTCACCCGTGCACTTTCGCTATCGCGGAATGCTCTGGAACCGGCTAGTCTTTCCAAGCCGGTGCGGGCTTGACTTTCGCCATTTGGATCGTATAACCCGCGCAACCTTTGGAAACTCGAAGACGATAATGCGCAATAAAGTTACCAGTCTCCTTATTATCGTCGTACCCTGGCGCACCGCTGGGGGTAGCTGACGGCTACCCACGACAAGGCGGTGTGTGAAGGGTCCTCTCGGGCCCTTTTTTATTTCGGGCATGACCCTGAAAAGTGTGAAGCGGTTTTCAGATCAGGTCATGCGTTAAGGAAAGCCTCGACCAAATCTGCGCGACAAGCGCCCCGGAGCGAACCATGAGTGACAGCAAGGCACACGATCCCAACCAGATGACCGGCGCGGCGATGATCGTTCGCGCGCTCAAGGATCACGGGGTCAAGCACATCTTCGGCTACCCCGGTGGCGCGGTGCTTCCGATCTACGACGAGATCTTCCAGCAGAGCGATGTCGAGCACATTCTGGTGCGGCACGAGCAGGGCGCAGGCCATGCAGCGGAGGGCTACGCCCGTTCCACGGGTTTGCCGGGCGTTGCACTGGTGACATCTGGTCCGGGCGCGACCAACATGGTGACGCCGCTGACCGACGCGCTGATGGACTCGATTCCGCTGGTCTGCATCACCGGACAGGTTCCCACGCATCTGATTGGCAACGACGCGTTCCAGGAATGCGACACCGTCGGCATCACGCGGCCCTGTACCAAGCACAACTGGCTGGTGCGCCGGATCGAGGATTTGCCGCAGGTGCTGCATGAAGCGTTCTACGTCGCGACCACGGGCCGTCCCGGCCCGGTGGTGGTGGACGTGCCGAAAGACGTGCAGTTCGCGACCGGCACCTATCATCCGCCGCGCAAATCGGACGTGCATATTTCCTACAATCCGCGCGTGAAGGGCGATGCCGCGCAGATCCGCAAGGCCGTCGCGCTGCTCGCTTCGGCACGGCGTCCGGTGATCTATTCCGGCGGCGGCGTTATCAATTCCGGCCGGGAAGCCTCCAAGCTGTTGCGCGAACTGGTCGAGGTCACCGGCTTTCCGATCACCTCGACGTTGATGGGCCTCGGCGCGTACCCGGCGTCGGGCAAGAACTGGCTCGGCATGCTGGGCATGCACGGCACCTACGAAGCCAACATGGCGATGCACGATTGCGATGTGATGTTGTGCGTGGGTGCGCGTTTCGATGACCGCATCACCGGTCGCACTGACGCGTTCTCGCCGAACTCGAAGAAGATCCATATCGACATCGATCCATCGTCGATCAACAAGAACATCCGCGTTGATGTGCCGATCATCGGTGATGTGGCCAATGTGCTGGGCGACATCCTGACGGTGTTCAAGGCCGAAGCACAAAGGCCGAAGATCGACCCTTGGTGGTTCGAGATTGGACGCTGGCGCGCGCGCAATTCGCTGGCCTACAAGAAAAACGACGACATCATCCTGCCGCAGTATGCGATCCAGCGGCTGTTTGAGCTGACCAAAAATCACGACACCTACATCACGACGGAAGTCGGTCAGCATCAGATGTGGGCAGCGCAGTTCTTCGGTTTTGAGGAGCCGCACCGCTGGATGACCTCCGGCGGTCTCGGCACCATGGGCTACGGTCTGCCGGCGGCGCTGGGCGTGCAGGTGGCGCATCCCGACAGCCTTGTGATCGACATCGCGGGCGATGCCTCGGTGCAGATGACGATGCAGGAGATGTCGAGCGCGGTTCAGTACGAACTGCCGATCAAGATCTTCATCCTCAACAACCAGTACATGGGCATGGTGCGCCAGTGGCAGCAACTGCTGCATGGCAACCGGCTGTCGCATTCCTACTCGGAAGCGTTGCCGGACTTCGTCAAGCTGGCCGATGCCTTCGGTTGTGTCGGGCTTCAGGTGATCAAGCCCGGTGATCTCGACGGCGCGATCAACGAGATGATCAAGGTCAAGAAGCCGGTGCTGTTCGACTGCCGCGTCGCGGCGCTCGAAAACTGCTTCCCGATGATTCCGTCGGGCAAGGCCCATAACGAGATGTTGCTTCCCGCGGAAGCAAACGAGGAAGCAACCGCGGCGGCGTTCGCCGGCGGCAAGGCGCTGGTGTGATCATGAAAGCAGAGACAATGGAACAGCCCGCATCCGCCTACTTCATGGAGGATCGGCACGATCCGAACGAGACGCATACGCTGTCGGTGCTCGTGCAGAATGAGCCGGGCGTGCTTGCGCGCGTGATCGGTCTGTTTTCCGGCCGCGGCTACAACATCGACAGTCTCACGGTGTCCGAAACCGAGCACGCCAAACACATGTCGCTCATCACCATCGTCACCACCGGCACGCCGATGGTGATCCAGCAGATCAAGCACCAGCTCGATCGCATGATCCCGGTCTACCGTGTGGTCGATATGACGCTCACCGGCCGCGCCATTGAACGCGAACTGGCGATGGTGAAGGTCAAGGGCACCGGCGATCTGCGAATGGAGGCGCTCCGGCTGTCGGAGGCGTTCCGCGCGCGCGTGATCGATGCGACGACCGAGAGCTTCGTGTTTGAGATCACCGGCGGGACCGCCAAGATCGATCAGTTCATCAACCTGATGATCCCGCTCGGTCTGGTCGAGGTGTCGCGTACCGGCGTTGCCGCCATCGCCCGTGGACCGGACGCAACGTAGTCACACCCGTCCTGTCCCATGAAACCGATCGATATCGCATTGGCCATCGCCGTGGCCGTGATTTGGGGAGTTGGCTTCGTGCTGACCCGGATTGCGGTCGATGAGATGTCGGCGACGCTGCTGACGGCGCTGCGCTTCGGCATCACGGCGCTGCCGTGCCTATTTCTGCCGCCTCCCAAATTGTCATGGGGGCTGATCGTTGCGATCAGCTGGCTGCTGGTCGCGCAGTTCCTCGCACAGACCTATGGTCTGGCCCATGGCGTGCCGGCCGGATTGACGGCTGTCATCGTGCAGAGTCAGGCGCTGTTCACGGTGGCTTTCGCGGCCATCTTCCTGCGCGAGCTGCCGACGCGGCTTCAGGTGCTTGGGATCGCGATCGCGATGTGCGGATTGCTGCTGATCTGCTTCACCGTTGGCTACGATTTTAGTGTCTGGGCGTTTTCGATGGCGATGACCGCGCCGGTCAGCTTTGCAATTTCCAACCTGCTGCTGCGCCGCGCGCAGGGCGTGTCGATGCTCAATCTGTTTGCGTGGATAGGCTTGCTGGCGATGCTGCCGTTGCTTGTGATCCTGCTGACTATCGAGGGGCCCGCCGTCACCTGGCACGCGTTGACGCATATGTCGCTTCTGGCGGCGTCGTGTGTGCTGGCGCTGGCGCTGCTCGGGACGACGCTGGGCTACTGGATCTGGGGCCGGCTGCTGGGCAGATACTCCGCCGCGCAGGTGGTGCCATTCGCGCTCCTAGTGCCCTTCTTCGGTGCAGGTACATCCAGTATCGTGTTCGGCGAGACGTTCGGTCCCTTGCGCCTGACCGGCATGATCGTCGTGGTGCTGGGTATCGCCGTCATGTTGCTTTCGCGCCGTCCGCCGCCCCTCGTTGAAGTGGCCTGATGTCATGATCTCGCAGCAGCTCGTCATTGCGTTTATCGCTTTCGCCGCAGCAGCCCTGTTCACGCCAGGGCCGAACAACATCATGCTGATGGCGTCCGGTTTGAACTATGGATTTCGCCGCACGCTGCCGCATGTCGCGGGCGTCACCATCGGCTTCTCGTTTCTGGTCGCCGTCATCGGGCTCGGCCTCGGCGCGGTGTTCGCGGCCTATCCGGTGCTGCATACCGTCCTGAAATATGCAGGCGCGGCTTACCTGACTTACCTCGCCATCGCGATTGCGCTGTCCGGTCCTGCGGATACCGGCGGAGCCGGGGAGGGCAAGCCGATGACGTTCCTCGGCGCTGCGATGTTCCAGTGGGTTAACGTCAAGGGCTGGGTGATCGCGGTGGGCGCGATTACCGCCTACGCCGCCATCGCGGCCTATCCGCTGAACATCGCCGCGCTCTCGATCCTGCTGTTCCTGATCGGGCTGGGCTCGTCTCTGACCTGGGTGCTTCTCGGTACCTCGCTGCAGGCACTGGTGAAGTCCCCCCGTGCGGTCCGTATTTTCAACGTCGTTATGGCCTTGCTTCTGCTGGCCTCGCTCTACCCCGTTCTGAAGGAGCCTTGATTTAGTTGCACTGCAGAAATGGGGCCCGCGGGCTTGTCTCGCGGCACCAGCCGCCCTACACAACGGCGGCAATTCATCCGGGCCTCAAGGGCCCGACCCATCCGAAAATCGCGTGATTTGGCCAATCGAAGGAAAACGAAGATGCGTGTTTATTACGATCGCGACGCCGACCTGAACCTGATCAAGGGCAAGAAAGTGGTCATCGTCGGCTACGGCAGCCAGGGCCATGCCCACGCGCTGAACCTGAAGGACTCCGGCGTCAAGGACGTGGCCATTGCGCTGCGCAAGGGCTCCGCCACCGCAAAAAAGGCAGAGGCTGCCGGCTTCAAGGTGATGGAAGTTGCCGAGGCTGCGAAGTGGGCTGACGTCATGATGATGCTGACGCCGGACGAACTGCAGGGCGACATCTACCGCGATCACCTGCACGACAACATGAAGCAGGGCGCAGCGCTGCTGTTCGCGCACGGCCTCAACGTCCACTTCAACCTGATCGATCCGCGCGCCGACCTCGACGTTCTGATGGTGGCACCGAAGGGCCCGGGCCACACCGTGCGCTCCGAGTATCAGCGCGGCGGCGGCGTGCCCTGCCTGATCGCGATCAGCAAGGACTCCTCGGGCAATGCCCACGACCTCGGATTGTCGTACGCGTCCGCGATCGGCGGCGGTCGTGCTGGCATCATCGAAACCACCTTCAAGGAAGAGTGCGAGACCGATCTGTTCGGCGAGCAGGCCGTTCTTTGCGGCGGCACGGTCGAACTGATCCGCGCCGGCTACGAGACGCTGGTGGAAGCCGGCTACGCGCCGGAAATGGCGTACTTCGAGTGCCTGCACGAATTGAAGCTGATCGTCGACCTGATCTATGAAGGCGGCATCGCCAACATGAACTACTCGATCTCCAACACCGCGGAATACGGCGAATACGTCACCGGTCCTCGCATCATCACCGCCGAGACCAAGGCCGAGATGAAGCGCGTGCTGGCCGACATTCAGTCCGGCAAGTTCACCCGCGATTGGATGCTGGAGAACAAGGTCAACCAGGCCTCGTTCAAGGCGACCCGCGCCCGCGCCAACGAGCACGACATCGAAGCGGTCGGCGCCAAGCTCCGCGACATGATGCCGTGGATCAAGAAGGGCGCGCTGGTCGACAAGACCAAGAACTGATCGTCCGCTTCCCCCCCCCCAAACGGGAACGCAAGCACTCGTCAATGGGGCCGCCTTCGCGGCCCCATTTTCGTTGTGCAGTGCCGGGGCAAATCCCAGCTCCAGTACGTCTCCGGGGGCTGAACAGGTGCTGAACAGCGCCGGTAAACCCCTGCGGCTAAAGATCAAGTTGCGCGTCTATGACGGTTCTACTACGATTTTGTGACACGTCGCGGTTACCGGCCGCACGGTTTGCCTCCTGGCCGCCGCCAGTAAAGGCGTCAGGACAGTGCCGGGTGTAGTTCGCGTCAAAGGCATGTTGCCCCCGCCGACCTCAGTACCGCCTACGCTGCCTCCCGCAAGCGCGGTCACGGGCGCTCTTGCACCTGTCGGGTATTGGCGGCTTCTCGCGGTGGCGATGCCGCATCTCGCGGCCCTTGGCATTTTGCTGCAAACCGAAACGGATTTCGGCTCGCGTCTCGTCTTCCTGCTGTGCTGGGGAGCGTTGAATTTTTCGTGGATCGCGTTGCTGCGGCGGCCTGCGCTGTCAGGCGCGCTGTCGCTGACGATGATTGTTGTGCTGGTGCTGCTGTCGCGCCTCAAGCACGACATCGTGCAGATGACCGTCAACTTCGTCGATCTCATGATGATCGACCGCGATAGCATCGCGTTCCTGTTCACGATCTTCCCGAACCTGCGCTGGTCCGCGGTGATTTCAGCGTTGCTGATCGTTCCCTTGATGATTGCCCTGTGGCGGCTCGACCCATTTCGCATCCGCCGGTTGCCGGCGGCGGTCACGGCGCTCGTCTGTATTGCGGGACTCGCGGGCTTCTCGCTGACCTGGCCGCAGGAAGACTGGCGCGGATATTACGCAGACAACTACATCTCAAAGTTCGCGCGCTCCGGCGTGATAGCGGTGTCCGATTTCGCTAATGGCGGGTTTATGGAATCCGACGCGGCCGCGCTCGAGCGCCTGAAGCTTCCCTTGGAAGAAGCGTGCCATCCGGCAGGGCGGCGTCCGCATATCATCATGATCCATGATGAATCGAGCTACGACATCCGCTCGGCGCCGCAGATCAAGGTGCCTGCCGGTTACGGCAGGCATTTCACGTCTGGCGACGGCAAGACGCGAAAGTTTCTCGCTGAAAGCAACGGCGGCTCGAGTTGGCTGACGGAATACAACGTGCTAACCGGTCTTTCGTCGCGCTCGTTCGGGCGGTTCTCGTATTTCGTGACCCGCATCGCATCCGGCCGGGTCGAGCGCGGTCTGCCGCTGGCGTTGCGCCGCTGTGGCTACAGCACTGTATCGCTCTATCCCGCCTACGGCGCGTTCATGAGCGCGCGAACTTTCCAGACCACCACCGGCATCCAGAAATTCTACGACGCACGCGATCTCGGCGCGAAAGGTATCGAGACCGACGGCTTCTTCTATGACAACGCAGTCCGGCTGCTGTCGCAGGAGAAGCAGGGCACGCCGGTCTTCATGTATGTCTATCTCGGCGCCAATCACTTCCCTTGGGTGTCCACTTTCCGCCCGGAGCAGACGCCGGCTTGGCGCACCCTTGGTAACGAGCCGAAGATTGATGAATACCTGCGCCGCCAGACCATGAGCGCGCAGGACTACAACGCGTTTGTTACGAAGCTGAAGAAGCAGTTTCCAACTGAACCGTTTTTGATCGTGCGTTATGGCGATCACCAGCCGGAATTCTCGTCGCTCATCATCGAGCCAAATCTGACCGAGGATGACATTGCCAAGCGGCTGATGGTCTATGATCCGCGATATTACGCGACCTACTACGCCATCGACTCGGTCAACTTCAAACCGGTTGGCAGCCCGACTGCGATGGAAACCATCGACGCGGCCTATTTGCCGCTGGTGGTTCAGGATGCCGCCGGTATTCCGCTCGATCCGTCTTTCGAGGAGCAGAAGAAGATCATGCTCCGCTGCAAGGGGCTGTTTTACTCCTGCAAGGACGGGGCTGAGGCGCGGCGCTTCAATCGCTTGCTGATTGACGCCGGGTTCATCAAGAACCTTTAGCCGCAACGGAACCGCTTCATGTCAAACGTCACGACATCGATCCTTTCCGGCAGACTTCAGCTTCTGTTGAAGCGGTTCGGGGAGCACGGATGGCTCTGGAGTCTGCGCGTTGCGCTGATCGCCGCGATGCATCTGGTTGCCGTGTATCTTTTGGCATCGGTCGAATACGGGCCGTTCGCGATGACGCTGGCGCTGCTGACATGGGCGCTGCTGAACTTCCTGTCGCTGATCGCGCTGCGCAGGCCCGGCGTGTCGGCCGCCCTGTCGCTGGCTCTGGTTGCGGTCCTGATTGCGCTGTCGCAATTCAAATACGGGATCACGCAGCTCACGCTGACGTTCCTGGATTTTCTCATCATCGACCGCGATACGGTCTCCTTCCTGCATTCGATCTTCCCGCAGCTCAAGACGCAATCCTTTGTACTTGCGGCTATCGCAGTGCCGGCGATGTGGCTGATCTGGCGGGCGGACCCGTTCCGTATTCGTCGGGCGGTGTCCGCGGTTGGCGCGGTTGCGTGTATTGCGTTGATCGCAGGACTGTCGATCATCTATCCAGAGCAGCCGTGGGAGCCATTCCAGGGCGTCAATCACATCTCAAATCTGGCGCGATCCGGCGTTGTGTCGGTATCGCATCTGACATCGACGGGCTGGATCGAGGCCGACCCGCCGAACATGATCGGGTCCGCGCGCGCTGCGCCGCCTGAGACGGAATGTGTGCCGGGCGCCAAGCGGCCGAACATCGTCATGGTGCTCGATGAGTCAAGCTTCGACATCAGCGCCGCACCAGGCATCAAGGTGCCGGAAAATTACCACGACTTTTTCAAGTCGGCTGATGGACGGCAGCGAACGTTCGTTGCGGAATCCGCCGGTGGCCCGACCTGGTACACGGAGTTCAACGTTCTGACCGGGCTGTCGGCACGGTCGTTTGGCAAGCTCAAGTTCTATGTCACGAGAATCGCGGCGGGCAAGATTTCGCGCGGCCTGCCGCAGGCCTTGCAGCGCTGCGGCTACCGCACATTCTCGTTGTACCCGACCTACGGGGATTTTCTCAGCGCGCGCAGCTTTCAGACGTCTGCCGGGATCGACAAATTTATCGACATGGCCGAGATGGGCGTCAGTGAGGATATGCAACCGGACAGGTTCTACTTCGATCAGGCGTTGCACTTGATCGCGCGTGAGCGGAAGGCCAACCAGCCGATGTTCGTGCTGGTGTACCTCACAGCCAATCATTTCCCCTGGACGACGAGCTACCGGCCGGATCTGACGCCTGCTGGATGGACAGCGCCGGGTAACACCGCCGAAGTGGACGAGTACATCCGCCGTCAGGCCATGACCGCCTCGGATTACGCAAGTTTTGTTGAGCGCCTTAAAACCGATCATCCAAATGAACCGTTCCTGCTGGTGCGCTTCGGCGATCATCAGCCGGCGATCTCGCAGAAGCTGTTGGAGCCAAAGCTGCCTCAGGCCAAGCTGGCTGATCGCATCATGAACCATGATCCGCGCTACTACAAAACCTACTATGCAATCGATGCGCTCAACTACAAGCCCGATATGTCATCGGCGCTGGAGACGCTGGACGCGGTCTATCTGCCGCTCGCGGTTCAGGAGGCGGCGGGTGTTCCGCTCGATTCAACATTCATCGAGCAGAAAAAGATCATGCTTCGCTGCCGGGGTCTGTTCTATTCGTGCCGGGAGGGTACGGAAGCCAAACGCTTCAATCGCCTGCTGATCGATGCTGGGTTCGTCAAGAACCTCTAGCGCTTCGCAATCTTCTCCCATAGCCATCGCGCAACGGCGTCCGGCGAGCTGTTGCTGTCGCCGCCCGCAGCGCGCAGGTTCGCTTCGCGTATCGTAGCAATATCGATTTTTCCGAGAAGCGGCCGTAGTGCGTTGCGAAGTGCCTGGTCTCCGGCGCGCTTCGGCGAAATGAGCACGATGGCGTCATAGGGCGGGATCGAGGATTTCGGGTCCCCCAAGACGACGAGATCGTACTTCGCAATCAACCCGTCGCTGGTGTAGCCCGCGATCACATCGACCTCACCGGACGCCACCGCCGCATACATGAAGTCCGGCTGCATCTGCCGCTGCTGGCGGAACGACAGGTTGTAGCTCTGCCGCAGGGCCGCCCATTCCGGCCGCGAGAAGAATTCGTAGTCGCCTGCGATCGACAGCGGTGACGCGCGGGGCGCGAGATCGGCGATGGTGCGGATACCGAGTTCCTCGGCGCGCTTGCGCGGTAGCACCAGTGCATAGGCATTCTCAAAGCCGAGCTCGCCGAGCACGGTGATGCCGTACTTGTCCTTGAGCGTGGTCGTCAGATCGCTCAGTAACTCCTTGCGGGATTTGATCTCGGTGCGCTTGAGCTGATTGGCCCAGAGGGTGCCGGAATAGTCGACATAGATGTCTATGTCGCCGGACGCGAGCGCCTCGAAGATCACGTTGGAGCCGAGGCCTTCGCGCGGGCTCGCCGGCAATCCCGCCACCTGCAGGCGCTGTGCGATCAGCGCCGACAGCACGTACTGTTCTGTGAATGTCTTGGCGCCGACCACATAGTTTGTCTTCGCCCGCGCCATTGACGGCATCAGCGTCACTACGATCAGCGCCATCAGGCCGAGGCAACCGAAAATGATGCGCTTGCGGCTGTGCAACCGTACGCCGCCTTCGATCAGCGCCAGCAGTTGATCGACCGCCAGCGCCAGGGCTGCGGCTGCAACGCAGCCGAATAGCACGAACACCCAGTTCTGGGTCTGCAATCCGGCGAAGATATAATTGCCAAGGCTTGTCTGACCGATCGGCGTGGAGAGCGTCGCGGTGCCGATCACCCAGACAGCGGCCGTCCTGATACCTGCCATGATCACCGGCAGCGCGAGTGGTAGCTCGACCATGGTCAGCGATTGCCGTCGCGTCATGCCGACGCCTTCCGCAGCCTCGATGATCGCCGGATCGATGCCCTGCAATCCCGTGATGGTGTTTCGCAGCACCGGCAACATGCTGTACAGCGCGAGCGCCAGCACCGAGGGCAAGAATCCGAATGCTGAAAAGCCTTGCCCGAACCATTGCAGCGACAGGCCCGCCAGCGCCAGCAGCAGCGGATAGAACAGCGCGAGCAGGGCGAGGCCGGGTACGGTCTGCACAATGCTGGCAACGCCGAGCACGATGTCGCGCAGCACCGGCTGCCGCCGCACGATCAGGGCTAGCGGGAAACTGATCGCGAGGCCGAGCGCCAGGGCGGCAAGGCTGACGCGGACATGGCTGCCGAGATAGTCCGGCAGCCGAGTCAGCGCATCGCTCCAGCGTGGATCGGACAAGAAATTCATGCCCGGTCCTTCGGCAGCAATTCCTGCAGTCGCTCCGCCTGTCGCCGCGGTGTGTTGAGCAATTCACCGACATAGGCGTCCGTACTTCCCGACAAATCCAGCGCCGTGCCTTGCGCAACCAGTCGTCCGGCGCGCATCACTGCGACGCGATCCGCAAGCAGCAGGGCTTCCGTCATGTCGTGGGTGATCATAACCGTGGTCAGACCGAGGCTGCGATGAAGTGCGCGATAGTCCTCGCCGAGGGCGTCGCGAGTAAGAGGATCGAGCGCGCCGAACGGCTCGTCCATCAGCACGATGGCTGGCTTCGCCGCCAAGGCGCGGGCGACACCGACGCGCTGCCGTTGCCCGCCGGAAAGCTCATGTGGAAACCGGTCGCGGTGTGGGCGTTCGAGCTGCACCAGATCGATCAGTTCATCGACGCGTGTCGAAATCTCTTGGGCAGGCGTTCCCAGCAACCGCGGTGTGATGCCAATATTGCCGCCGACGGTCATATGCGGAAACAGCCCGTCGCTCTGGAACACGTATCCAATGCTCCGGCGTAGCGCGATCGGATCGACGCCGCGCACGTCTTTGCCTTGCACATGCACCGTGCCGCTGTCGGGAGCGATCAGCCGGTTGGCCAGCCGCAGCAGCGTGGTCTTTCCGGAGCCGGAGCCGCCGACAATGGCTAGAAAATCTCCGGTAGCCACATTGAGCGAGACATCGTCAACGGCCCTTGTGCGGCCCTGCTCGAAACTCTTGCCGACGTTCTCGTAGGCGATGGCGGGCGCGGCGTTGATCATGCCGTCATGATGGACCATCGGTATCAGCCTGTCGACGGCCCGGTACTGGCGGACGGGTCCTCTGCCGTGTAGCGTCGTCGCGACCAAACGGAGCATGTCTCGTCATGGCCAAAAATGGCAGGTCCCTACAACCAGGCGCCAAGCAGTTGAAGTCCTACGTGGACCCGTTCCGGGTCGACGGTTCGCAGGAATTTCATCTCAAGTCGCACAAGCCCGGCGAGAAGGGTGGTCTCGACAAGGAGGCGGCGCGCGAACTCGTTGACGCCAACCGCGGGCGGATGCGCGAATTGCAGGAAAAGCTCTATGCGCAGGATCGCTGGTCGGTGCTGCTGATCTTTCAGGGCATGGATGCGGCGGGCAAGGACAGCGCGATCGAAAACGTGATGTCGGGTATCAATCCGCAGGGCTGTCAGGTCTATTCGTTCAAGCAGCCGTCCACGAAAGAACTCGACCACGATTTCATGTGGCGCACATCGAAGTGCACCCCTGAACGCGGTCGTATCGGCATCTTCAACCGCTCTTATTACGAAGAATTGCTGGTGGTCCGCGTCCATCCGGAAATTCTGGCGGAGCAGCGAATTCCGCAGGAACTCGTGACCAAGAACATCTGGAGCGAACGCTTCGAAGATATTTCGGCGTTCGAGAAGTATCTCGCGCGCAACGGCACGCTGATGCTGAAGTTCTTTCTCAACATCTCGAAGGAGGAGCAGCGCCAGCGGTTTCTCGATCGTCTCGAAGATCCGGCCAAGAACTGGAAATTCTCGCTGGGGGATGTGGCCGAGCGCAAGCTATGGGACAAGTATCAGGCCGCCTATCAGGATCTGATCCACCATACATCGGCGAAACATGCGCCGTGGATTGTCGTGCCTGCTGACCATAAATGGTTCGCTCGCGTCGTGATCAGCTCGGCCATTGTGACCGCGATGGAAAAACTGAACCTGAAATTTCCTGAAGTGGACAAGAGCGACGCTGGTGAACTGAAAAAGATGAGGGGCGCGCTTGAACGAGAGGGACGGGCCCCGGTTCGTGTGTCGAAAGCCAAGGCCGCGGGAACCTGAAGGGGAACTGCCTAACCGGAATACGACCCATATTTGCCCACCCCCGCAATTCACAGCGCACACATCGCATATTGCAGAGGAAGCCCGCTGGAAATATTATGCAGACGGGTGAGGATTCCTTTGGTGGCCAATCTGCGCACGTTTGTATTGTTGGTCCTCTTGACCGGCCTCGGCGTTGCGTCGAGCCCGATGCGGGCGCATGCCGAGTGGTGGAGACTTTACACGCCGAAAGACTTCGAGGAGTGCTCCCAAAGCGCGCAGCAACCCGGTCTGTCGAAGGACGCCCACGCAAAAATCATTTCGGAATGCGATTCAAGATTTGCGGGCCGCCGCAAGGCTGGCGGCGGCTATACCTATTTTGATTTCATGCAGAATCGTCACTTCGACATCGCCGGTCCTAATCCAACGCAGCAAGAACTCAAGCGGATGGATCAGGAATATCTGGCCTATCTCGAAACGAACCGGGAAACTCCCGAAGCTGTAGATCCCGGGCAGGCAATTGCTGCGATCAACAACCAGATCAGGCCAATCAGCTATCAGAAATCAGCACTGCCAAAGGTCACTGCGAAGCAAACCGCTCCCGTCAGCCGGGCACGCGTTCGCAAGGATGTCTGCAAGGTCGATGCCCTGTCATGCGGCTGGGCAAAGATCACAACGACCGTGAAGGGTCTGCGGCATGCTTTACTTGGCACGGATACCAGGCGAGAGGCTTCCGCCCAGCGGGGGCTCTAGTCCCTGGGTAAACGTCGGCGGCAGATAGGGCAGCTTTCCTGACTAATATTTGGCGTTGCGGGACCTTGCCTTTCTCGTCTAGAAACGGCCCCATCAGACGCTTCGGCAACCATCCATCAACGGTTTTGGGCCGATTATGCGTTTTTCGGGGACCGAATTGATGATTCGCGGCGGCACTCAGGGACGGCAAGGAACGGCGGCAATTGCTGCTGGTCCGAACGCGCGTCCTGCTGCTTCGTTCTCGTCCCTTCTTGGCGGGCTTCTGCTTCTTATCTGCCCCTGAGGGCCGTCTGGGCGTTTGCGCCTGGGCACTCAGGGGTTCGAAGACAGCACCGAAACCCGAGCGTCCTGAAGTGGCGCATCTGACCAAAGGATTTTTCCTATGACCACCGCGAACAAGTCCGACAAGGACCGCGTCGTTATTTTCGACACTACGTTGCGTGACGGCGAGCAATGCCCCGGCGCGACCATGACCTTCGAGGAAAAGCTCGAAGTCGCGGATCTGCTCGACTCCATGGGCGTAGATATTATCGAGGCCGGTTTTCCGATCGCCTCCGATGGTGATTTCGAAGCCGTACGCGAAATCGCCAAGCGTACGAAGAATGCGGTGGTTTGCGGTCTCTCCCGCGCGGCCCACAAGGACATCGACCGCTGTGCCGAAGCGATCCGCCCGGCGCGCCGCGGTCGCATCCACACGTTCCTGTCCACCTCACCGGTGCACATGAAGTACAAGCTGCAAATGGAGCCGGCAGACGTGCATGAGCTGGTGATCTCGCAGGTCACCCGAGCGCGCAATCACACCGATGACGTCGAGTGGTCGTCTGAAGACGGCACCCGCACGGAGTTCGACTTCCTGTGCCGCTGCGTGGAATCGGCGATCAAAGCCGGTGCGACCACCATCAACATCCCGGACACCGTCGGCTATAGCGTGCCGGAGGAGTACTACGACCTGTTCAAGCGCGTGCGCGAGACGGTGCCGAATTCCGACAAGGCGGTGTTCTCGGTGCACTGCCATAACGACCTCGGCATGGCGGTGGCGAATTCGCTGGCCGGCGTGCGTGCAGGTGCGCGGCAGATCGAATGCACCATCAACGGCATCGGCGAGCGTGCGGGCAACGCCGCGCTCGAGGAAGTCGTGATGGCGATGCGCGTGCGTAATGACAAGTTGCCATACTGGAACAACATCGACACGACGATGCTGACACGAGCATCAAAGTCCGTGGCTGCGGCGACGTCGTTCCCGGTGCAGTACAACAAGGCCATCGTCGGGCGTAATGCCTTCGCGCACGAGAGCGGCATCCATCAGGACGGCATGCTCAAGAACGCGCAGACCTACGAGATCATGCTGCCGGAAACGGTCGGCGTGAAACAGACCTCGCTGGTGATGGGCAAGCATTCCGGCCGCCATGCCTTCATCCACAAGCTGGAGGAGATGGGCTACAAACTCGCCAGCAACCAGTTGGAAGATGCCTTCGTGCGCTTCAAGGCGCTGGCCGACCGCAAGAAGGACATCTACGACGAGGATATCGAGGCGTTGGTCGATCAGGAGATCGCTCATTCGCACGATCGGATTCATCTCGTGTCATTGACAGTGATTGCCGGTACGCACGGACCGCAACGGGCGACCATGAAACTCGACATCGAAGGTCAAATCAAAATCGAGGAGGCCGAGGGCAACGGTCCGGTGGATGCGACGTTCAACTGCATCAAGTCGCTGGTACCGAATGAAGCGAAGCTGGAGCTCTATCAGGTCCATGCGGTGACCGCCGGCACCGATGCGCAGGCCGAGGTCTCGGTGCGGCTGTCGCAAGACGGACGTTCCGTGACGGCACGCGCTGCGGATCCTGATACGCTGGTGGCTTCGGCGAAGGCTTATCTCAGCGCCTTGAACAAGATCGTCATGAAGAAGCAGCGTGACATGCCTGCGGTGGCTGCCGCGGGGCACTGACAGCCAGATTATCTGCAGACATTCCGAGAAGGCGGCGCATTGAACGATGCACCGCCTTTTGCGTTGCAGCACGGCGTAGGTCCCTTCTAAGGGGCAATAGTCTTGACCTGCTCCATCTGAGATGGTCGGGTCGTGAGGGATTCAGAGCCGCGGTGAAATCAGCGGTTCAGCCGTTACTCGGAGGAAACATGAAAAAATTCATTCTGGCTGCGGCCTCAGTCGCGACGCTTGTGCTCGCCGGACCCGCCACGGCGCAATCGCCGATCGTGATCAAGTTTAGTCACGTCGTTACGCCCAATACGCCAAAGGGGCAGGGTGCAGAGAGATTCAAGGAACTCGCCGAGAGATACACCAACGGCAAGGTGAAGGTTGAGGTCTACCCGAACTCGCAGCTCTACAAGGACAAGGAAGAGGTCGAAGCGCTTCAGCTCGGCGCGGTGCAAATGCTGGCGCCATCGCTGGCGAAGTTCGGGCCGCTCGGTGTGAAGGAATTCGAGGTCTTCGATCTCCCCTACATCCTGCCGGACAAGGCTGCGCTGGGCCGCATCACCAAGGGGCCGATCGGAAAAAACCTTCTGGCCAAGCTGGAGCCGAAGGGCATCACCGGTCTCGCTTACTGGGACAACGGCTTCAAGATCATGACGGCGAACAAGCCGATGCATAAGGTCGCAGACTTTCGCGGGCTGAAAATGCGGATCCAGTCGTCCAAGGTGCTGGAAGCGCAAATGCGCGCGCTTGGTGCCATTCCGCAGGTCATGGCTTTCTCCGAAGTCTATCAGGCGATGCAATCGGGCGTGGTCGACGGCAACGAGAATGTGCCGTCGAATGTCTATACCCAGAAAATGCACGAGGTTCAGAAGCACATCACGGTCTCGAACCATGGCTACATCGGCTATGTGGTGATCGTGAACAAGAAGTTCTGGGACGGATTGCCCGCCGACGTGAAGCCGCAGCTCGAAAAGGCCGTGGCGGAGGCGACCGAGTTCTCCAATGCGATCGCGCAGAAAGAGAACGACGATGCGATCGAGGCGATGAAAAAGGCTGGCACCACGACCTTTCATGAACCGACGCCCGCCGAGCGTGCCGAATGGATGAAGGCCCTTGAGCCGGTGACGACCGATATGGCGTCGCGGGTCGGCAAGGACCTGATCGACGCATTTCAGAAGGAAGCCAACGCCAAGACCAACTAAAACGGGTCGTCACGACACGATGAGAATGGGCCGGGACGGCGGTCCATTTTTCCATCTGCCGCAACGATGCGGGGCGATGGCTGAAGACCAGAACGCAAAAAAAGCGGCTGGTGCGGGTAGGGGCAAGCCTTGAAATTATTTCTGCGCATCCTCGATCGTTTCGAGGAAATCCTGATCGCCACGCTCATCGCGGCAGCGACGATTGTCATTTTCCTGGCCGTCGTCCATCGTTACGGAACCGGCATATCGTTTCTGTATCCGTATCTGATCCAGATTCATTTCTCGTGGGCGCAGGAACTGTGCATCTACATGTTCGTGTGGATGGCAAAGTTCGGCGCGGCCTATGGCGTTCGCACAGGCATCCATGTCGGCGTCGACGTGCTGGTCCTGATGCTCAAGCCGGCCTACAAAAAAGCCACCATTCTTTTCGGGCTTATGGGTGGCGCCTTCTTCACGTTCGTCGTGGGAACGATGGGCCTGAAGTTTGTGCTCGGTCTGGCGCAGACCGATCAGACATCGCCCGATCTCGAAATTCCGAGCTGGATTGTTTATCTCTGCGTGCCGCTCGGATCATACCTGATGTGTTTTCGCTTCCTGCAGGTGGCTTACAGTTTCTGGCACACCGGCGAATTGCCGCATCACAACGAGAGCGAAGTGGAAGGCCTCGAGGCGCTCGAAGTTAGAGCTACCGGCGGCGGCGAACTGGGTGTTCGCCAATGAGCAGCTTGGTGATCTTCGGGCTTCTGATCGCCCTCATGCTGACTGGCATGCCGATTTCCATCGCGCTTGGCCTCACAGTGCTGTCCTTCCTGTTCTTCATGACCTCGGTGCCGATTGAATCCGTGGCGCTGAAGCTGTTCACGGGGATTGAGAAGTTCGAGATCATGGCGATTCCGTTCTTCATCCTGGCGGGTAATTTCCTGACTCATGGCGGCGTCGCAAGACGCATGATCGAGTTCGCGAGGACCATGATAGGCCACTGGGCCGGCGGATTAGGCATCGCCGGAACGATGGCTGCCGCGCTGTTCTCCGCCGTATCAGGATCGTCTCCGGCCACGGTAGTGGCGATCGGTTCGATCATGCTGCCGGCGATGCTTGCGATCGGCTATCCGAAACGTTTTGGCGCCGGCATTATTGTAACCGGCGGCGCGTTGGGAAACCTTATTCCGCCTTCGATCATCATGGTGATCTACGCGGTATCGACGAGCGGAGCGACCTACTTCGGTCCGAATGGCGAGCGGGTTGCTTCCGCATCGGTGGGCCAGTTATTCATGGCCGGAATGGTGCCGGGACTCATTCTCGCGGTTATGTTGTCGGCCACGACCTGGTATCGCGCCTGGAAGAACAATTATCCCAGAATCCCGAAAGCGACGTGGGGCGAACGCTGGCGCGCGTTCGTGGATTCGTCCTGGGGAATTTTTCTTATCGTCGTTGTTCTGGGTGGCATTTACCTCGGCTGGTTCACGCCGACGGAAGCCGCTGCGATGAGCGCAGTCTATGCCTTTCTGATCGAGATGTTCATCTACAAGGATCTGAACTGGAAGGCCGTGCCAAAGGTGCTGCTAGCGTCTGCGAACATGAGCGCGATGATTCTTTACATCGTTACCAACGCGGTGCTGTTCTCATTTCTGATGACGAGCGAACAGATCCCGCAGACGATGGCCGCGTGGATCACCGGAAGCGGCATCAACTGGATCACATTCCTGCTTCTCGTCAATCTGTTGCTTCTTCTCGCGGGCAACGTGATGGAGCCATCGTCAATCGTTCTGATTATGGCGCCCATTCTTTTTCCAATTGCAGTCAAGCTTGGTATCGACCCGGTGCATTTCGGTATCATTATCGTCGTCAATATGGAAATCGGGATGTGCCATCCGCCGGTTGGGCTGAATCTCTATGTTGCATCCGGCATCGCAAAAATGGGGATCACCGAGCTTTCAATCGCTGTCTTGCCCTGGCTCATCACGTTGCTGATTTTTCTGGTCATGATCACCTACATTCCAGAGATTTCGCTGTGGCTGCCGCGCACACTTGGAATGTTGCGTTAGCACGGGCTGCTGCATTAATGGGCGTTCACCTAGGTGTCCAAAGCTTAAGTTGAAAGCGGAACTGTTGCTGCCATCTTCGAGGGAGTTTCACTCGGAGATGACCCATGAAAAAAGTTATCCTCGCCGGCGTCGCAGCAGTTGCGATCATCGGCTCGACCGCCGTCTATGCGCAGCATCGCCACCATCATCACCGTATGAGCATCGAAGACCGCGCGGCCTTCGTTGATGCGAAGATTGCTGCCGTGAAGGCCGGGCTGAAACTCAGCCCTGAGCAGGAAAAGATGTGGCCGCCGGTCGAAGCGGCGGTGCGCGATTTCGCCAAGCAGCGCATGGCGCTGGCTAACGCGAGGCCCGCCGCGCGGAGCAGGATCAGAAGAGCTCGCAGGACGGCAAGTCGGCTGCCGCCGATCAGACCCGCGATCCGATGGCGCGGCTGCGCGACCGGGCCGACAGAATGGCGGAGACCGCCGCTGGCCTGAAGAAGATCGCCGACGCCGCCGATCCGCTCTACAAGAGCCTCGACGACGGCCAGAAGCGGCGCCTGTCCATGCTGACCCGCATGGGCGGGGATCGCGGCTGGCGCGGACGCGGCTTCGAGCGTGGGCTGGACGGTGATCGATTCGACCGGGATCGCGGCCCTGGCCGGGACCGAGGTGCCGGAGAGCGCCTCTAAGGCGGCCCTCCAGACCCTTTCCGGACGACAGAAACCGCCGAAATCCGGCGGTTTTTGCTGTCTGGAACTGATCTGATCCAGAGTTATCCAGAGCGGGAAAAACCTGTCAGCCTTGCTGGACATGGCCGGTTCGCTTTGCTAAACGACGCCGTCCTCAACGGACATCCGGTTGGATCCGGGCGCATAGCTCAGTTGGTAGAGCAGCTGACTCTTAATCAGCGGGTCCCAGGTTCGAGCCCTGGTGCGCCCACCAAGCAAATCAAGCATTTAGCTGATTTGGCCGCCGCAGAAATCACTGCGGTTTACAGCACGGTTTACAGTTTTGTTCTCGCTTCGAGCTTGATCACCGCTGCTTCGGCAAGCTTCACCTCGCGACCGAGGTAGTGGGCATCAAGGATCGCTTCGACGTCCTTCAGGCTGGGGCCAGTAAAGGTCGCGATCTGCGGCACCGTCGCCTCAGCCAAGGCCAGCTGAACCACCGCAGAGCCTCTCAGGTCGTAAAACGTCAGGCCAGTCACGCCAGCCCTTTCGCAGACCCGTCCCCACGATGCCCAAATGCCGCGATTCTGTCGATCGCCAACACGGCGGAATTTTTGACAATCGTTTCGATGGCCGCGCTCGGCCTCGGCGTGGATACAACGCTCATTGGCCGCATCGGTGGAAGAGTTGTCGCGGCAGTAACGCGGTCCCTGGTCGTCCTTATTCTGGTCAGCCTGGCTCCTGTTCGCCTGCTTTGATCCAACACATCGTAGTTAGCGATGCCCGGCGGCTAGCTGATCATCGAGCGTTGTTTAGAAGGATGTCGAACATGCGATCTATAATAGATTTGTTCAGTGAGATTGATCGGCTCCGAGTTAATTTTGCCAAAGGTCGTTCTACCGGTCCCTGGTTCGCGCACGGGCAGCGGGCATTGTGCTGCCTCGCATGACTAGCTCTGTGCCGATAATCTGGCTCCTCACCGGAATGCTCTTGCGTGCCGCGTCGATCAGCGCATCAGCCGCGGCATGACCCATGCGCTTGGCGGGCACATGCACGCTTGAGAGCGGGGGCGTCACGACCCTCGTGATTGGAAGGTCGTCGAACCCGATAATGGAAATATCCTTTGGCACGCGAATATTCAGTCGCTGGCAAGCAAACAGTGCTCCGAGTGCCTGAATATCGTTTGCGCAGAACAGGGCGGTTGGTGGATTGGTCCGTGTGATCAGCCGCGTTGCCGCGTCCGCCGAGACCTCGATTTCAAAAGGCTGCTCCGACACGAGTTCTGCATCGAATGGAATTTTGTAACGCAAGAGCACAGAACGATAGGCTTCGAGCCGTTGCGCGGCCCGATCGTTTATGCTGGTCATCCCGCAGATCAATCCGATGCGCCGATGCCCAAGCTTGATAAGCATCTCGGTGGCTTCGGCTGCCGCCAAGCGGTTGTCGAAAGAGATCGAAGGGATCGACGCCTTGGGGCTCGTCGACCACGTTACAACGAACGGAATGCGATAGTGGCGCAACAGATCATAGAGCGCCGCATCGCGCGCGTATCCGGTCAGAATGACGCCTTCGACGCGGCTTTCAATCAACTTGAGGATGATATCGCGTTCAATTTGCGCCGAATAATTAGCATTCGCAATTAGCAGACTCAGGTCGGCGGCTTGGAGCCGGCTCTGGATCGCTTCGGTGAATTCCGCATAGATCGAGTTCGAAATCGTCGGAACGATCAGGCCGATAACACCGGTGCGTTTCGATGAGAAGGTTGCGGCGCGTCCGTCGGGGACAAACTGATGTCGATTGACCAGCTTAAGGATTCGCTCG
Organism: Afipia birgiae 34632; assembly: GCF_000308295.2. GTDB lineage: Bacteria > Pseudomonadota > Alphaproteobacteria > Rhizobiales > Xanthobacteraceae > Afipia > Afipia birgiae. Next base: position 2,454,740 of record NZ_HG326652.1, on the reverse strand, counting down.
CGCGTTTGCGGTGCAACAGTGTCGGGATGGCGGAGCGCCCGGCTTACAGTTGCTACCGAGACGCCCGCCTGATGAGCAAGCCAGCGGATCGTTCCTGATTTTGGTGTGTCTTTCATTTGCGCAACTGAAAGCAAAGACCGGATGTTGACAAGGGCTATCAGACGCGGTTTGATGTAACCGGTTACATTTCAGAGGCCGTTTACGTTGAGGCATGAATTGATGGTCCACTACCTAAAGCGTGCAGAGCAGCAGTCCCGGCAGGACAACCGCGATCTGGTCGATCGTGTGCGGACTATGATCGCCGACATCGAACAGGGTGGCGATGATGCGGTTCGCCGCTACGCCCGGGATCTCGACGGATGGCAGAATCCCGATTTCCGCGTGTCTGATGACGAGATTGCTTCAGCCCGCAAGGCGATGAGCTCCACCTTCAAGGACGATTTTGCCTTTTGCAAAAAGCAGGTGACGGATTTTGCCAAGCGTCAGCGGGACTCGCTTTCGGAGTTCGAGGCGCAGTTCGGTAGCGGGATCACGCTGGGTCAGAAGATCATTCCGGTCGATGTCGTTGGCTGCTATATCCCCGGTGGCAAATATCCGCTGATCTCGGCCGCGATCATGAGTGTCGCGACTGCAAAGGTAGCGGGTGTCAACCACGTTATCGGCGCGGCGCCGCCACGGGAAGGGCAGGGTATTTTCCCGCCGACGCTCTATGCGCTCGCCGAGTCGGGGGCTACCGAGATCTATTCGATCGGAGGTGTGCAGGCGCTCGCAGCGATGGCTTTTGGTCGCGTGGGAATGCGTCCGGTCGATATGATCACCGGGCCAGGAAATGCGTATGTGGCCGAGGCCAAGCGTCAGCTGTTCGGGCTTGTGGGCATCGATCTTCCGGCCGGTCCCACCGAAATCCTTGTGATTGCCGATGACGGCGCCGATCCGGCGCTGGTTGCGACAGATCTGCTCGGGCAGGCGGAGCACGGGCCGGACAGCCCTGCGTGGCTGATCACGACATCCGCGAAGTTGGGGCGCGAGGTGATCGCGGAGATCGAACGGCAATTGCTGACCTTGCCGACAGCCGCCATTGCGGCTGCTGCCTGGCAGCGCTGGGGCGAGGTCGCTGTTGTCGATAGCGACGACGCTGCCATCGCGCTCAGCGATCAGTACGCGCCGGAGCATCTTGAAGTGCTGACACAGCGTAACGACTACTACCTTGAGAATCTCAAGAACTATGGCAGCCTTTTCGTCGGCGAAGAGAGCACAGTCGCTTACGGCGACAAGGGCGTAGGCACCAACCATACCCTTCCGACCGGCCGTGCTGCGCGTTACACCGGCGGTCTATGGGTCGGTAAGTTTCTGAAAACCGTAACCTACCAGCGACTGACACCTGAAGCGAGCGAGCGCATCGCTCCGATCATGGGCCGTATGTGCGCAAGCGAGGGAATGTTGGCGCATGAAATTACGGCGACCGTTCGCCAGCAGCGATATGCGCAGCGTCGTCGCGACAGGAGTGCTTCCTGATGTCTAGCCGCGACACCAAATGGAAAGTTACGCCGGAAGCCGCGGTAGCCGCCGTGCGCGATGTTTTCTCCGGGCATGGCAAGCTGGAGGTGGTACCTAAAGTTCACGTCGGGTCACTGCGCGATGTTGCCACGCTCTATACGCCGGGCGTTGGAACGCTAGTCCAGCGAATCGTCGCGGATCCGGAGCAAGCGGATATTTTGACCAATCGTGCGAATACGATTGCCGTGGTGACCGACGGAACCGCTGTGCTGGGCTTCGGACGAACCGGCCCACTTGCTGCAATGCCGGTCATGGAAGGCAAAGCAATTATGTTCAAGTTGCTTGCCGGTCTTGACGCGGTGCCGATCTGTCTGGATGTGAGGGATCCTGCAAAGCTCGTTGACCATATCGCCGCACTGGAGCCCTCGTTTGCCGGGTTCAATCTGGAGGACGTCGCTGCTCCCCACTGTTTCGCAACTGTCGAAGAGTTGACTCGCCGTTTGTCGGTGCCGGTTTTCCATGACGATCAATACGGAACGGCCACCGTGATCGTTGCTGGCCTGATGAACGCGCTGAGGGTTACCGGCAAAAGGAAAGAGGACGTTCGTATTGTGGTGAACGGTGCGGGAGCTGCCGGTACTGCTGCGGCAAGGCTTTGTCTCGCGTGGGGTGCCGGCGATGTCGTTGTGTGTGACCGCCATGGCATTCTTTGCGAGGGCGAAACGCAGCCCTCGCCGCATATGACAGCTCTCGCGTCCATGACAAACCGATCGCGGATCAAGGGTGCTCTTGCCGACGCGCTTAAAGGCGCGGACGCCTTTATCGGATTGAGCACTGGTCCTCTGCTCGATGCCCGACATATTCAGTCGATGGCTAAATCTGCGATCGTCTTCGCTTGCGCTAACCCCGAGCCAGAGATCATGCCCCACGAGGCGATTGCGGCGGGGGCGGCGATTGCCGGAAGCGGTCGCTTCGACGCGCCAAATCAATGCAACAACGTGCTCGCATTCCCTGGGATCATGCGTGGCGCGGTCGATGTGTCCGTCAGAAGCATCACGGAAACGATGTGTCTCGCGGCGTCGCGGGTAATCGCGGAACACGTGACGGGGGCTGAACTTGGACCTGAGAATGTGTTGCCCAATCCACTCGATCCTGAGCTCTGTCCGGCGGTGGCTGAAGCCGTAGCTGCGCAGGCCGCCGCGGAAGGACTTGCGAGAAAACCTTATGTACGAGGCTCCATCGCGGCGCGCGTTCGGGCACTAAACTATGCTTCTGGTTGTCAGCAGGAGTTTCTGCGGGCGCTCAAGGAAAGAACTTCCGAAACAACGGAAGTGTAACGGGTGTTGGAAATCTAGGGAGGACTTGATGACAAATATGGATCGGACGCCATCCCAGCTGTTGCTTGATCGGCGAGGTTTTCTTGGCGGAGCTGCTGCGGTTGGTATCGGTGCGGGGAACCTGTTCAGCGCTGGAAGCGCATCCGCTCAGAGCACAAAGACCGGGACAGTGCGCGTCTGGGGTGAACCTGGACCTTATGGCGGCGCGGGTGTTGCTGCGATGAATGAATGGGCGCAGAAGAATGCGCCTGGTTTGAAATTCGAAATTGAAACCATTCCGTGGGACGGCGTCTACGTTAAACTGATGACCGACCTTGCCGCCCGCCGGCCGCCCTCGCTGATTAGTGTTGAGTCACCGATCGCGATGCAGATGATGGCGGAAGGCTTGCTCCTTCCGGTCGATGATATGGTCGACAAAATCGGACGCGATCGTCTCGTCGAGGGCGTGAGGTGGGATTACTGGGGTAGCTGGAAGGGCAAGCAGTACGTCATCCCGGCGCATCACCAGCCTCACCTGTTGCTTGTTCGGATGGACATTGTGAAGGAGCTCGGTCTGAAAGATCCCGATACGTGGGATTGGAACGATCTCCTGAACGCTGCAAAGACCATTACGCAGAAGAAGCAGAACATGGCGGGATTCTGCATGGCGCTCGGTCGGAACCTCTGTACGGATTATCACTTCGCGGCCCTGCTGCATGCGGCCGGTGGTCGGATGTTCGATGCGTCAAACAAGTTCGAAGTTGTATTCGATAGCCCGGAAACCGTTGAAGCGCTGACCTTCGTGAAGGAAATGCAGCCCTACATGCCGAAGGGGGCGGTCGAATACAGCTTCCTCCAGGTGGTGGATGCACATGTTACTGGCCAGACAGCAATGAGCTTCTATTGGGGCCGCACGCTGGGGCGAGCTGCGGAGGAGGCCAAGCCTATCTTTGAAGCAACCGAGGCGTTCAATCACGCGCGCAATCCTCGAACCAGTCGACGCAGCAACTGGAATGACTTCCAGGGCTGGTGCATTCCGGCGCAGAACAATCCCTATATTGAGGAAGTCAAGCAGGCGCTCCTTTATCAGCAGACGAGCAAGGAGTGGCTCGTGAAATATTGCCATTCGCTGATGCCGAACGTGGCGCCGACCTATAAAGACATCGCCAACTCAGAAGAGCTGAGGAACCATCCGTTCTACAAGTCAAAGCCGAAGACGGTTGATACTTACTTCAAGAGCTCGCTCGCGAATTCCAGCAGCACAGCCAACGAGCTCTTGCAGGGCGTGAATCCTCTTGCGGGATATGTTCACGGCCGCTCTATCCTGGCGCAGACGGTTCAGAAGGTCGTTATCGACAATCAGACGCCCCAGCAAGCCGCTAAGTGGGGCGCGCGGGAACTGGAAGCCATTCGCCGCGAGAATGTCCGGTTGCTCGGATGAATAGTCTAGCTGGGCAGCGCTGGCTGCCCAGCACTATCTTGGAACGGAAAGACAATGCGTCGTCTCGATTTCCTGCAATCCGATCGGTTCGTGGGGTTGCTCTTCATAGCACCATTCGTCGTCACGGCCATTGTGTTTATGGTGTACCCGATCGCCGAAGCGGTTCGGATGGCGTTCTTCAGCTATAATCCACTGCGTCCGGATCTCGTTTCCTATGTCGGGCTGAACAATTTCGAGTTTATCTTTTCAGATCCGCTGTTCTGGAGTTCGTTCAGTCAAGGAACGATCTGGACACTGCTCTCGATCCTGTTTCAGACGATCTTCGGCGTCGGCATTGCGCTGCTGCTTCATCGCAAGCTGTTCGGCATGGCGATCTTTCGCGGTCTGCTGCTGTTTCCCTATATCGTACCGACCGTTGTTATTGCGCTGATCTGGCGATGGATATTCAACCCTGAAATTGGGGTCATCAACTACAGCCTCCAGTCGGTCGGCCTGATCAGTGAACCGATTTACTGGTTGTCCACGCCAACTATGGCGATGGCCTCCACAATCATGCTGAATGTGTGGAAGTATACGCCTTTCGTTGTCATCTGCGTGCTGGCCAGGCTGCAGGCGGTGCCTCTGGAGCTCTATGACGCTGCCAAGGTGGATGGCGCAGGTGCGTTCCGACGGTTTTTGGATGTCACGCTACCTCAACTTCGTGAGGTTCTGATTGTCGTCATTGTGTTCCGCACGATCTGGACCTTCAACAAGTTTGAAGAAATCTACCTCCTGACAAAGGGCGGGCCTGGAACATCGACGTTCAACCTCGCGGTTTATTCATTTGAACAATCGATGGCGAGCCTCAGGCTGGGCGTTGGCGCGGCAACCGGCGTCGTGATGATGATTATGCTCATGATCGGGAGCGTCGTGTACTTGCGCGTTGCAGGCTTCGGCAACGAGGAGAAATCAACGTGATCACCGACAAATTCTGGCCCGCCATGAAGATGGCAGCCCTTTATCTGCTTCTCTGCATCGTTACATTTGCGGTGTGCTTCCCGCTGATTTGGGCATTATCCACGTCGCTGAAGCCGAAATCGGAAATCTTCGCTACTCCGCCGACGCTGATTCCGCATTCGACGACATTCGAGAATTACGAAGCTTTGCTGAGCGGCCGGCAGCAGTACTATCAGTCTGGCGGAGCGGGTCAGGCGACCGGACCAACACCGGCCCAATTCTTTACGCGATGGTTTGTCAACAGCGTGATCGTGACATTGGGGTCCACGCTCATCAGCATCGTCGTGTCCACGTTGGCGGCCTATAGCCTGACGCGTTTCAGATATTGGGGCCGAAGCGCGATCCCTTACTTCAGCTTGCTCGGTTACATGGTGCCGTCGATCATCTTTGTCTTTCCGCTATTCCTGATGATGGTCCGGCTGGAACTCACGGACAACTTGCTCAGCCTTGTCTTTGGTTACGTTTGCATCACGTTGCCTTTCTGTATGTGGCTGATGTGGGCCTTCATGCGTTCGATTCCGATCGAGATCGAAGAGGCAGCTCTCATTGACGGTGCATCCCGATATCAGGTTTTCGCCAACGTCGTCCTGCCCACTGCGCTGCCCGGGATTATCGCCGCATCGATCTTCTCGATGATCGTGTCCTGGAACGATTACCTGTTTGGTCGTGTCTTCATCAACTCGTTGGACAATTTGACCCTTACTGTGGGCGTCATGCTGTTTTTTGAGGGCACGCATGTCGATTGGGGCTTGTTGATGGCCGCCTCCGTGCTGATGACGGTGCCGATGGCGATCCTGTTCATGGCTCTACAACGTCACCTTGTCGCTGGCTTTGGCGCCGGCGCGGTCAAAGGCTGACCCAGCGAAAGATTGATTGAAATGGACGTCAAGTTGCAACGCATCAATAAGAGCTTCGGCAATGTCTCGATTCTCAAGGATGTGGATCTCGTCTTTCCGAGCCGCAAGTTTGTCACCCTTTTGGGGCCGTCGGGCTGCGGAAAGACAACACTGCTGCGCATGATTGCGGGTCTGGAGGATATCTCTGCCGGAAGCATTCATTTCGGCGATCGTGAAGTGAACAAGCTTGCGCCGCGAGACCGAAATATTGCGATGGTATTTCAATCCTACGCGCTTTACCCGCAGATGACGGTCCGAAGAAATCTCGGCTATGGGTTGCGGGTTCGTAAAACGCCGGAAGCGGAAATCGATGGTGCGGTCGTGCGTGTCGCCCGCATTCTCGAGATTGATCACCTTCTCGACAGGAAGCCTGCGCAATTGTCCGGTGGCCAGCGGCAGCGCGTGGCGCTCGGTCGCGCCATGGTGCGCAAGCCAGATATCTTTCTCATGGATGAGCCGCTCTCGAATCTTGATGCGAAACTGCGTGTGACCATGCGCGGGGAGCTGCGGCGGTTTCATCTCGATCTCAACGCGACAACCGTATACGTCACCCATGATCAGCTCGAAGCGATGACCATGTCGGATTTGATCGCCGTCATGCATAAAGGGGTCGTGCAACAGTTCGGAACGCCTGAGGAGGTCTACGGAAGGCCGGCCAATCTCTTCGTCGCAGGGTTCATCGGCAGCCCGCCGATGAACTTTCTTGAAGGAACGATCGATTCTGGGCGGTTCAGGATTGGTGAGGCGGCGCTGCCACTTCCCCCGCTGGCTGACGGGATTGCTCACGGACTCGATGCCGTGATTGGGGTCCGCCCACAGGATTTGAATTTAGTAGCATCGGCCGGCCCCAATGCGCTGGCGGGGAGAGTTTCGCTTGTAGAGCTATTGGGCTCGGAGAAGCTCGTTGAAGTGATGGTATCGGACCGAACGCGGATTAGCGTGCAAGTTCGCGCGGAATCACAAGTAGGTCTTGGCGAGAATGTCCATGTCGGGTTCGATGCGCAAAGTGTCCATGTCTTTGACAAGCGGACCGAGCAATCATTGTTGGCAGAAGCTACAAAAGCCTAGGCATTCCCCAGATCCGAAAGTACCCAAGCGCAACCTGCCGAGAACGAAACCGATCGGGTCGGTTTCAAACGTGACATGGCAGCCTGCCAGATTCGGATTGCGGGTGAAGGAAAAGCTGGTCGGTCGTGAGCCAGCGGAATTGCGTTGTTGGGCATCAACGGGCTCGGTGCGGCGCTTGCCAAGGGAGCGGACGCGAATCGCAATACCATTTCGGCCGGTAATTGTGTGGGGCTGTTGCGGCGCAATCGGCTCCCGGCCAAATGCGAGTCTATCGACTGGACCCGCACCAACATGGCCGACCTCAACACGGTGATTTCAGAAAGGAAACGGCGCGACACAGCCGTGGCGGCACCGCAGAATCTGACAGTTCGCGATCCAGTTGCGCGTTCCCGGATTTCCGGGCCGGACGAAGATCAGAGACGATCGGTTCTTTGATTTGCAGGTGCGCCAGCAGCGCCCAAGCCGGATGACGGAGGTTGCGTTTCTCGTAATGGCATTTCGGACCGGAACAGAGCGAAGGACACCAAGGCAAGGCTCAGCTCGATGACCCCGAACACTGCGAATGCTGTCTCAAAATCAAAGCGGAGCAGCGAGCCGAAGATGAGGCTTCCCAGTCCGAAGCCAACGAAGAGCGTGAAGACATTCAAGCCCATCGCTTGCCCCGCACGCTTTCCGCCGAGCGAGCTGACGATGCCCGCGAAGAGCGGCTGGGTCATGTCGTAGCCCAAGGACAGGATCATCGCGATGACGGGGGCGAAGACCACGGGGAAGTCGAACATCAGCAGTGCTGCCGCGGCGGCACTTAGAAGTAGGCCGATCGGAATCAATCGTGCCCGGCCCCAGCGATCCGCTACCCGGCCGATCAGCGGTCCCAACAGCAAGCCGGGGATGCCATAGCCGAGGAGAGCGAGGCCGATTCCCACAGGTCCCAGGCCGAATTGTCGCTCGAGATACACGCCGAGCCAGGTGAATACGCCGGAATGGAACATCGAATTGACGAGGACAAAGCCGTAGGTGCGCTGCCCGCGCGGCGCGCCAAGCAGGTCCTTGTAGGCGCGCAACAAATCTCGGAGGGTGCCAGACACCGGCTGAACCGTCGCAGCGATCACGGAACGATAGGGAAGGAGGACGAGAAGGAGCACTCCGCCCGCTGCGCCGACAACTACGAACAGGCCTTGCCAGTCAATGAACGGCACAAGCATCGCGCCGAGCGGCGAACCGAATGCCATGCCGCCGGCCATTGCGCCGAACAGCCAGCCAAGCGGTCGACCGCGTTGCTCGTAAGGGTACAGTCGGCCGACCAATGCCAATGCCAGCGGCACCACGCCACTTGCGCCAATCCCGGTTGCGATTCGCCAGAGGGCAAGCTGTTCGATGGACTGCGCGGTTGCGGAGAGAACGGTGAGCACCACGAACGCCGCAAGGGAGATGAACATCACGCGCTGGATGCCGAGCCGATCCGCCAGCAGGCCATAAGCGAGGGTCGCGACGCCGTATGGGATCAAATAAGCCGGCACAATAAGTCCGACCGTCTCGGCTGACGTTCCAAAGACAATTGAGAGCGCCGGTATGATAGGCGCCACCATGTAAGCCTGAAAGAAGATGATGAACGTGGCCCCCGCCATCAGCTTAAGGAGGCGCTCGCGCTCGCGATCGTTGATCACACCCTGCATCGTTTGCTGAACTCCAGTCATATCATTCAGACACGCCTGGTATAGCCAGGGCGTCTGACGTGATGCGTCCAAGAAAGAAGAACAGTCGCCAAGCCTTAGCTGGCGTCTGAGAGGCGTGCGGGCTACGCATCAGTGACGGCAGCGCCGCTTTTGCAGCACTACCGTCAGAGGTCGGCGTGTTAGTAGCCCATTGCTGCACCATCGCCGCGCGGATCGGCACCGCCTTCGAACAGTCCGTTCTTGCGGTCGATGCGGATCGCCTGGGCATGCCCAAGCGTGCCGTCCCATTGGCCGACGATCTTGACCGGCTGTCCGCGCAGTCGCAGTTCCCGCGCAGTTTCGTCAGAGATTCTGGATTCGAGCCAGAGGTCGCGCGATTCCATGCCCCAGGTGCGACCCATCAGCCAGCGCGGTGCTTCGATCGCCTGCTGCGCGTCGTAGCCGAAATCGATCAACCGTGTCAGCATGGCGGCCTGCGTTTGCGGCTGGCCTTCGCCACCCATGGTGCCGTAAGCCAGAACCGGCTCCCCATCCTTGAGCATCATTGCAGGAATGATGGTGTGGAACGTGCGTTTTCCGGGCTCAAGCCGGTTCGGGTGATTGTCGTCCAGCGAGAAGAAACTTCCGCGGTTCTGCATGATGATGCCGGTGTCGCCGCCCATGACGGCTGCACCGAAGTCGTGATAGATCGACTGGATCTTGGAAACGACAAGCCCGCTTGCGTCACTGGCGCAGAAATACACGGTGTCGCCATCGGGTCTGCGATGATCGAATGTCGTGCCGTAGCGCAGGCCGGGTTCGACCCCGGCAAGCGCCTGCTTCGGGTTGATCAGCTTGCGGCGAGCGGCCGCATAGTCCTTGGACAGCAGTTGCTCGAGCGGAATGTTGACGAATGCGGGATCCGTCAGCCACTCGTCGCGGTCGGCGAAAGCGACTTTCACCGCCTCCACCATGTGATGGTAGTAGTCGGCGGTGCCATCGCCCCAGGCTGCAACGTCGAAGCCTTCGAGCAGATTCAGAATTTGCAAAGCCGCGAAGCCCTGCGTGCTCGGAGGCATCTGAACCACGTCGTATCCGCGATAGGTGGTCGAAATCGGCTTGACCCATCGCGCGTGATAGTCGGCGAAGTCATCCGGACCGAGCGGTGAGCCCGCAGGAGCGAGCGCTTTGCAGATGCGTTGCGCGATCGGTCCCTCATAGAAAGCCGCGCGGGCGCCAGATGCCGCCAACTGTTCGAACGTGTTGGCCAGCTCGGTCTGTACCAGACGAGCGCCTTCCCGCTGCGCTTTGCCCTTGGGTAGGTAGATGCGCGCGGTGTCCGGAAATTGCCGAAGGATTGATTCGTCTGCGGCCAGCCAATCCGCGAGCGAACGGGTAATGGCGATTCCGTTGCGCGCATATTCGATAGCATCGGCGAACAGGCTATCCCATGGAAGTCGGCCATGGCGCTCGTGCGCTGCACGCCACCCGTCAACGACGCCTGGCGTTGTGAGCGCAGCCAGCGGACCGCGAGCCGGAATCTGATCGGTGCAGCCGTGTTTCCGGTAGTACTGGCGCGTCGCCTTCCGGGCTGCGGGTCCACTGGCGTCCAGCGCCTGAACGCCGCCGGTGCCGGGACCGGCAATAAGCCAGAACCCATCCCCGCCCAGACCGGCCATGTGCGGATATACGACGCACAGCGTTGCATTTGCGGCAATCGCGGCATCAACCGCGCTGCCTCCGCTTCGCAACGCTTGGAGGCCGGATGCGGAGGCAAGATAGTGCGGCGTGCTCACCATACCGCGCGGGGCAACGACAGGAGGGCGTCCGGTACGGGGGCCGTTCGGATGACTCATAGCTAACCTTCTTTCCGTTTCAGTTCGCACTCTCGTTGTCGGGCTTTGCAGCAGGCGGTTGCTTGGGTGCGAAAAGCAGCCGCTGTACGGGCGGAATGAGACCGCCGACGCAGAGCGCGACGAGGCCAATCCACAGGAGGAGGCGGGGGCCGCTGGTCGTTCCAATGCTGATGAGCGGAAGCGCCATCAAGAACAGGACGAACGACGTGCTGAGGTAGGCCAGCGGGTTTTTTAGCAAGGCAATCATGGTAGACTCCTGTTACTTCGCGAGGAGCACGAGCAGGACGGTTGCCGCGCCGGTCAGGAGAAATGCGGCAAGCGTCCAGGGTAACGTCTTGCGAAGAATGGCGCCTTCCTGCCCGCTGATGCCGGCCGTGCTGGCTCCCATCACCACGTTGGCCGGCGCAATGGCGTTGCCGATCGCCCCGCCGGCGCTTTGCGCGGCGAGAATGGTTGCTTCGGGGAGCCCCTTCAGCCGCGCCAGCGTGACCTGCAGGTCGGAGAACAACACGTTGGACGAGGTGCTGCTCGAGGTCGTGAAGGCGCCGATGACACCAATGCCGTTTGACAGGAACGCGAAGGCGTAGGCGGGGGCAATGGCGGAAATTCCAAGCGCCAGCGTTTCGTTCTGACCCGAATGATTCATCAGTCCCGCCATGACGAGAAAGGCGAGAATCGGGACAGATGCAGGAACGGCGCTTTCGAACAATCCCCGCAAAACGCCCTTTTGCTTTGCCTTGGCTGTTATGGCCCAGGCATTGTAGTAACCGCGTGCCTTATAGAGGCCCCACGTCACGAGAGCCGTGACGATGAGGCTGGCGCCGGGATGTGTCAGCGGCGCGAGCGCCGAGTATGGCGTGGCTGCAGCATTGGTGATGCCATAACCGGTCGTGACTTTCGGAAAGGGAAAGCCGAAGGTGAAGCTGCCGAGTGCATTCTTGATCGGATCAATCATTGAAGTGCCCAAGGCCAAGACGGTCAGCAGGATGTACGGAAAGAACGACATACCCAGACCCATTGGCGGGGCCTTATCGGCATAGTCTCCGGCATGACTTGCAAGCATTGCCGGACGATCGACGATATCGTTCGCCGGATTCGCGTACCGCGGCCAGCGCGACAGCGGATAAAGCGCGAGCATCGCCGCTGTGGCGGGGATGAAGGCCGCCAACACCGGATCCATCAACGCGACGATTATCTGACCGACGCCCTGGATAGCGGCGATGATCAGCACCAGCGGCCAGGCGTGACGGATGGCGGGCCAGCGTCCGTACAGCCAGACGACGGTGAAACCGCCCAGGACGGCCTGAATGATGATGAGCAGTCCCGATTGGTAAGCAGTGGCGATAGTCGTGGCTTCGTCCAGGTCGACAACCTGCAAGGTGGCGAGCCAGCCGACGCCAAGTGTTCCAAAGAATTTCGCCCAGATATGCGCGATGATCGGGATAGCCACCGCGTAGATCGGCCGTACGCCAAAAGCGACAAGTAATGGTGCGACGACAGCAATCGGCGTTCCAAACCCGTCGATGCCCTGAAGGAACGAAGCAAAGACCCAGCCGAGGGCAACAATGATGAACAGCTCGTTGCGGCTCATGCGGGTGATGCCTTGGCGCAACGCGTCGTAGCCGCCGGCTTGATTCATGATCTGATAAAGCAGAAGGGCGGGCCAGATGACTAGAAGAATGAACATCGCATCCCACACACCTTTCGCGCCGGCGACGGCAAGCGTCTCCAGCGGTGCCTTGAAGATGAAGAAGGCGACGGCGGCAGCGATAAAGATTCCTGCTGCACCAGCCTGTTGAGCGGTCCAGCGCAGTTGAATCAGCAGGAATGCCAAGGCAACAATCGGCAGGAACGCCAGAAACCAATGCAGGAAGTCGACGGGTATTTGCATATCTTTCGCTTCTTCTTTCGAGTGTGAAGATTTGTTTTTTCTTGGCGATCTCGCAGAGCTCGGAACACCCGTCTTCAAGCGACGCCACCTACACCTGCGTAAACCAGCGTGCCGCGCTGCACGGGTTGATTCAAATCAAGAGTGATTGATTCTCTGCCATGCGCAAAAAAATCTCTGCAGATTGTTGTGACACGCATCGGCGATGATTAGATCGCGGCAGCATCAACTGCGCGATGCACGGAGCGGGCAGTCCATGAGCCGGGCAGGGATGAAGCGTACTCGAACAGGAGCCCGAGTCCCGCAGGACGCGGCCGCTCTCAGCTACCTTGGCCAAGCTATCGACGAAGGAACGATCGTCGAACGGCAGGAGGCGTCGGTCGGCCGGATGCGGGGGCAGATACTCCTGACGGCTATCGCGTTGTTTGCCGAGCGAGGCTACGAAACCTGCAGCATGCGAACGATTGCAAGCGCGGTCGGCCTGAAGGCGCCCACTCTCTACAATTACTATTCTTCAAAGGAGGCCTTGCTCGTTGAGGCGATTGAGTTCGGAATGAACGATTTCTTCTCGTATGTTTTGCGAGAGATCGATTCAACGCCCCGCCGCGAACGTCTGATTGAAATTGCGCGACGTCATGTGGACTACAAGATACGCCACAGGGTTATCGCCCGGGCAAACGATCGTCTGATCGATCCGAAGTTTGGCAGAATGTTTCTTCCTGAAAAGGAGCGAAAGCATTTTGACAAGCGGCTCGACGATTATCGCTACAGGATTCATGATCTTGTGAGTGAGATCGTCGGTTCGGGTGACATCGTCGATCCCATGTTTGTGACGCTGTCCGTCATGAATCAATGGGATAGAGCTGCCTATTGGTACAATCCCGAAGGAAAGCGAACTCCGGAAGAGGCGGTCGATCAGATGCTGGTGTTGACGGCCCGCCTGCTGGGGCTTGCCGAAATGCCGCGCGACGCGGGAAAGAAGGGAGAACAGAAGCTGGCAGCGAAGCATCGGACGAAGTCTTGACGCTGCGGCCGAAGGTGTTGGTCTGAGTCAACGGGCTCCCTGTTCGGTGCGATTCCTTGGCCCGGGGAGAACGATCGGGGATTGACCCGAACCTCTCAAGACAATGAGTTGCCCTTTATTTTGCGGCATGGCGTCGCCGATGTGGACGACATCCTTACGATGTGGGCGACGGAATTCGCTTGGAGTAAATCCTTCCGGCTGAGAAACCGAAGCGTGCCGCGCGGATATGCATCGCAGAATGTCGAGAGCGTCGCGGCCGTCGCCGCCACATTATCCTGTTTCGGGATGACCGCGATCCCGCCATCCCTGAGGACGAAGGCATCCTTGACGTTCGACATGGAGATGGTCGCCAGACAAATCTTGAACAGTCCCTGATAGGCCTGCGGCTGCTGCATGAGGTCGCCGCCAAGACCGCTAAGCAGATGATCGCGGCTTTTGGTGCAACTCTCGGCCTGCGCAGAACTCCCTGCCATCAACGTCAAAAGGACCCCCACGGCGAAGGCTCTCATCATCTACGGCCCGCGGTCGCTGCGCGCTGTACGACATCGCCGGGGTTCGCCTGATCCCGTGCTGGAGAATTGTCCACGGTCTTGGCACTCTTTCGTTCGCTGGCCCGCGGCAGGCGGTAGGTCTCCGCAGCACATCGTTCCCACGATAGCGCGCGAGCATGCGCGGCGGCGCCCGCTGCCAGAATCGATCGCGTATTGCTGTCTTCGACGATTTCCGTGATGGCTTGCGCAATAGCTTTAACATCAGGCTCAACGAGCAAGCCGGTCTCGTCGGCCAGAACGGCATCGGGAACTCCGCCCACGGCCGTCGCGACGCTGGGGAGGCCGCCTGCTCCAGCTTCGAGATAGACCAGACCAAAGCCTTCCACGCGTCCCGACGATTCCGGGATGCCGGTCAGACAGAAGAAATCGCTGGCTCCGTAAATATCGCGGATTTGTTCATTCGGCAGTGATCCGAGCAGATGAATTTCGCAATCGGTCGTATCGACCATATCGCGAAACTCTTCGACGAAATCGGCCTCGCCGTTAGGGCCGATCACAAGCCATGCGATTCGTTTGCGCAGTTCATCCGGTAGGATCGCTAACGCCGCGAGTGTCTTCAGATGTCCCTTCCGCCGGGTGAGGCGGGCAACGGTGACCATCACGATCTTGTCCGCATCGACGCCGTAGGCTCTTCGCGTCGCCTTGCGGCTCTTTCGTGGACCAAACCAGAAATCCGATACGCCGAGCGGGATTGCGACAACGCGTTCGCTTTCAATCGAGAAGCGTTCGCGGAAAAGCTCGCGTGTAAACCGGCTGTTGGCGGCAACCTCGACGCGTGGGCCGAAGACGCCGGCGGCCTGGATCGCAAGTCTCTTGAGCGGTGTCTGGGTTTCGTTGATCTCCGTGCCGTGAACCGTCATCAGCAGGCGCGCCTGAGTCCGGTGACGCGACAACGCCAGTGGAATAAAAAACGGCCAATCGGCCGCATGGATGACATCGTAGTCCTCGACCCGGACCTGACTGCGCGCGAGAAGAATCTTTGAGGGGAGATCCCGCATGGAATGAAGTCCGCCGTGAAATCGATGAAGCTGAAATGGAAGCGATTTGTCTTCATCGAGAGAGCTTGCGGAGTAGTCGGGGGCGACAACGGTAACACGTGCGCCAAGATCGGTGGCAGCTATCGCGATTTCCTTCGCATAGGTACCGATGCCGCCGGTCGCAGGTGCAAATTCGCTTGTCAGCATGAGAATGTTCATGGCGGCGCGTCCTCAATGGGAGAGCGGGTTGATTATCAGGCCGCGTGTGTTCTGGATTTCCTGGTGATAGCGGAAGACACGCGCGAGTTGGGTGCCTGGCGTGAACATCTGGATACTGACCGCGATCCGTGATGGATCCAAATCGCCGTGGGCGATTGCATCGCGAACATTGATGAACCGATGCACCAGTCGCTCCACCATGTCGGCTCTCGAATCGCTCCGCGGAACCAGATATCCAGATTCGCCGTCCCGAACGACGGCTTCGAGCTGCGGCAGGTGCGTGGCGACAACAGGGCGTCCGACCGCCAGTGTCTCGAGGACAAACCGAGGCATCCCTTCGAACTCAGATGTCAGGATGCCGGCGTGAGCAGATCCCAGGGTTTCGGCCATTCCAACCGCGTCCTTGAATCCGTGACGGACCGTAATTGCCTCGATCGCCGCGAATTCAGAGTACCGGTGCGGATCGCTGGTCCCGATGTAGTGAAATTCCACCTTGTCCTGCATCAACTGACGCAAACGGTGGATCGTCTGAAACATCAGGGGCGGGTCCTTGAATTCGTCGAGACGTCCCGCAAAAACGATTCGGAATGGCGCGGTGTCGCGGGACAGGGCGCGCGGCTGGAAAATCTCGGTGTTGACCCAGGTCCACAGAGTATCGATCTTGTCTCTTTGCCGAGGATACTCCTTCTGAAGCCGTTCGGTGATGTACGGGTTCACGCAAAGAAATTTTGCACTGGTTGCCATGGCGAAGCGTTCGCCCGCGTTGTGAACAAACGAGTATCTGCGCAGCAGAGAGTCCATCTGCAGTTTCGGGACGCCTTCGCCGTGAAGCATCTGAATAAACGGGAGGCGAAGGATAGCCGGCAGCCACGAAAATTCTACCCGGCGCAAGTCAATTGAACACCGCCTTGAGCGAATCTGTTTCGACACCAGACCGAAGTTGCGCAGGAGGGCTACGAAAAATTGCCCGGTGAGAGATGCGCCAATGGAGCGTGCCGCTTCGCGTGCCTGGCTATCCGAATAGCGCAGGATCGGAAGGAAATCGAACGTCCGGCCCCTGAAGCTGAGTTTATGAATCTCGCCGAGTTCAAGATCTCCGACTGAATCGACGCCAATGAAAAGGAGATCGGTATCGGTGGGGTGGAATGTGATGAAATCTCGAATGTAGGTTTCGAGGCCGCCGACCTTCTCCCCGCGCGGATCAAACGGGTGAACCAGGCAGATCTGGTATCGTTGGGGTGCATGGTGAGCGTTGCGGGCGCGCTGAGCCAGTGTAACCGAGGATGTCATGCCGCTTTCCTTGTCCGGGCGTTTACGATCTGCGGGATGCTGCGCGCGACCAAGCGCGGAACAATTGACATGCAACGCGCATAGCGGGGGGCCAGTCGGCGCGGATCGCGCAGCATTCGCCATGCCCACTCAAGGCCAATCTTCTGGGTGATGAGTGGTGCACGGTTCTGGGTATGGGCGATGAAATCCAGAGCAGCGCCGATGCAGAGCAGTCCGACGCCTGGAAGTCTGTCGAGACACCGGGCGGAAAAAATTTCCTGTCGGGGTGCGCCGAGGGCGACGAAGCAAAGTCTTGCGCCAGATTGGCGAATACTGTCAATCGCGCGGTCAGCCTCATCCGAGTACGGATCGAAGTTCCCGCCGGGCGCGTAATAACCGACGATCTGAAGTCCCTTGAACCGGCTCGTGAGACGTCTTGCCGTTCTGTGAAGCGTCAGGCGATTGGAACCGAGCAGATATACGGGAATATTCTTGCTTCCGGCCTGCTCGCAAAGAGGTTCAACCAGATCGGCCCCTGTCGTCCGTTTGATCTTCGTACCCGCGAGTCGTCCCAACGCAACGATCGGGAAGCCATCGGCAGTGACAAAGCGGGCGCGACGATAGGCAGCACGGAAGTCGGGGCGCTGTTGTAGCTGCGCAACATGATCGAGATTCAAAGTGCAAACGGTGAAGCTGTCGCCGGTTTGCGCCGCCGACACGATCGATGAGACAGCATCCGACATCGAGAGAATGTTGATGACGATGCCATCAACGGTCATATCGCGCGATTCGCGCGTCTGCGATTCCATCATGTCGATTCCCCAATGACGATGTGGTCGAGTAACACTTGACTAAACACTGACGTCATTTGCGACGCGACGGGAACTCCACGCCATGAAGTTTCTCGTTCTTGAACAGGACAGTCACGAAATCGCACCATTGCGTCGCAAGGATGGCGTCATGCTCACGACCTGCAATGAGAATGAAACAAAATCATTCTCGCAATGGAGATCTGCCATGCATGTGAAGATTTCGCGGCGACGGGTGATGTCGGTTCTTGCTGGCGCAGGAGTTGCAATGCGCGGCGTCACAGCATCTGCTGCCGGTGACGAGAGTCTCGGTGCAATTGCGGCTGCAAATGGATTCGTGTTCGGAGCCGCAGCAGGACCTGTAATCGACAAGGACCTTGCGTATCGCGAACTCTATACGAAACACACGCGGATCGTGACGACCGATGTCGCCATGAAAATGGGCACGATCGCGCCGCAGCCGGGTCCGAAACGATTCGAGAGTGCGGACCGTCTGCTCCAATTCTGTGCAAGCAATAGAATTCCGATGCGCGGTCACTGCCTCATTTGGAACGAGTGGGTTCCCGCGTGGGTGAAGAGCATGGATGCGACAGAGCGGCGGATGTTCTTCGATCGGTATATCGAAGAGGTCGTTGGCCGTTACGCCGGAAAACTCCAGTCATGGGATATCGTCAATGAGCCATTCTGGCCGGGGCACAAGGCGCCCGGAGGGTATCGGCTCGGTCCCTGGTATGATGCGTTCGGAACAGACTATGTCCGGAGGACATTCGAGCGCGCGGCTCTTGTGGACAAGAAGACTAAATTTGTTCTGAACGAAGCGCAGACGGAACGAGATGACGATGTCGGGAGGGCTGTTCGCGAAGGTCTGCTGCGTCTTGTCGACGAATTGAAGGACGCAGGCGTTCCGCTCCATGCAGTCGGGTTGCAGGGGCATCTTCAGCCGCGCTACCCGCATGATGCATCGCGCTTTGCCGATTTCGTGCATGCGCTGGCTGAGCGCAAGGTCGATATCTATATCACGGAATTTGACGTTCGCGACGACACGTTCCCGGATGATATCCCGACCCGAGATGCGATGATCGCGGAAACGGGCGAGAAGTTCCTCAATACTGTGTTGCGCATTCCCGCGGTGAAGATGGTGATCGCGTGGGAGCTCTCGGACAACTATTCCTTCTATACGGACGCAGCGAAGAAGAAAAATCCATTGGCCGAGCGGCTTCCCCGGCCATTGCCGTTTGATGATGCCAACCAAAGAAAACCGCTATGGTTTGCAATGGCGCGCGCATTCAGGAATGCGAAGAAGGCATAAGGACTCCTCCTTGTTCAAGAACTGGATCGTTGTGGCCGCGCGCGGAACATCTTGAATAGGGTCGGAGCGTAGAGCAGGGCAAGAACGGCGATGTACGAGGTTGCACCCGTCGCGATATGGGCAGCCATCGTGGCAATGTTCTTGGCTTCCGGCAGGAGCCGCAACAGGCAGCCCATTGCGATGGTCGCGATAGAGATGCGGAGGAGATGACCGAGCGGGAGCCGCAAGCCGAATTGCGAGAATCCAATTGTGAAGCTGGCAATCGCCGCCGCCGCCGCTGCGATGACGGTCGCAACGGCGCCGCCGACAATTCCCCAATACCAGATGAACGCAAAGCTCAGTGCCACGGTCACCGACGCGTCGATGCTCGCCACGGCGATCATCAGCCGTGTGCGGCTATGCAGGAGAAAGACCTGATCGCCGAAGTGGGCACGCAGGTTTCGGATCGCGCCTGTCAGAACGGCGAGCGGAAGGACAGCGAGCGTCACCTGCTGAAAGGGAGCTGCGATCAGAAGATGAACAATCTCTGCGCGCAGCATAAAGATACCGAGGATGCTCGGTGCGAGAACAGAAATCAGAAGTGCGCTGTTGTCGGAGAGTTGTTGCATCGCCGCGTTGCTGCCACTGTCCTCCATACGTTTCACGGCGATAGGGAAGGCCGCCGCGGTGACAAGCATGGCGGCCACGGCTGCGGCCCGCTGACCGAGGCCATAACCGACAGCGAACAGGCCTGCGGCGGCGACGCCCAGCACATCATTAATGACAAAGCGGGACGCATTGAGGCCGATCCAGCTGAGACCGCCCCCGATGATCAGCGGAATGCCGTAGCTCAGGGCGTGATTGACAATTTTGCGATCTATCGGCCAAAGCCTTCGCCCAAATCCGATCCTGGGCAGCACAACCAGCGTTGCAGCTAGCTGGGCAACGGCATAGCCAGCAAGCGGCCATTCCGGCCCCTGGCCGAGCCATCGGATCATGATCAGGCCGAGCAAAAAGCCAACGGCCGGTCCCACGATCTGCTGTATCGAGTAGACGCCGATCTGCTGCTGAACTCGGGCGCGTTCGCCGATGTAGAGATTGAGCGAGCGGGTGACGACATAGGCGACAGCCGCGATCAACAAGCCAGTGCTGGCGTCAGGTGAAATCACCAGGAACAGGATGCCGATGATGGCCAGACTCTGAATGACGACGGAGGTCAGCAGAATCACATTCTCTGTCCGGTAGAAACGGTGTGCTTCCTCGCCACTCTGGAAGCGCCCGAAGAAGCGCAACGCATACTGGGACCACCAGGCAAGAAATCCGATCTGGAGAAGTTCGTGCGTCGCTGTGACCAGCGTGATAACGCCAAGGGCGTGTTCATTGACGACATGGGTCCAGACAATCATTGCGATCAGCTGGAACAGGGGCCCGATGATTTGCGCGGGCATATAGAGTAGCGTGTGTCTCAAAAGCATGATCAGGCTCCCAGCCAGCGCAAGGTGCGGGAAGATGCGGTTCGCCGAATGGCCAGCAAGGCCGTGACGCTGACCATTGTTGTTATCGCGTATGTGGCCACGAAATCAGGAACCGCACCAAACCCGCGCAAGGGCGCATGGTCGCGCAGCGTCATGACGACGAAGATGTGCCAAAGGTAGATGAAATAGCTTCCCGATCCGATCGCTGCGAGAAGCGGGACGCGTGGATAGATGGCGAGGAGCAGGATAGTTAGCATTGCCGCGTAGCCGAAGAAGGCGACGGAGTCGTAGTCGGCAGAATCGCCGATGCCGAAGATCCTGACCGCGGCATAGATGAGATATGTGATGACGGTCGCACCCAGAATCGTTATGCGCATGTTGCGCAACGCGGGCTCAGCTCGAAATGCTCCGAACAGAGCTCCACATGCCGCAAAAGAAAACCAGAACGGAATGTTCCGCAGGCGTGCTTCTTGAATCAATGATTCAGCGAATCCTGCGCGCAACAAGAGCGGATCGAGATAGCTTCCGGCAATCAGTCCGAAGGCAATTGCAATGCCGAGGAGGATAGTGAGCTGCTGCGAGGTGTCCCGGGTGCTGTTATCGGCGTATCGAAAGATCAGCCACAAGCCGATCGTGCAGCCGACGTAGACGAAGACATAGTAGTAGACGAACACGTAGGCGAGCAGAAACCGTGCAACCGCCGTGGAGAGACGATGATCCATGGCCGGGTTGTGCCCTGCCATGTAGATGTAGGCGGCGGCGAAAGCGATGGCATAGGGAACTATGGTAGCCTTCAACCGCTTCCAGAGCGGAACGCGGCCTGAAGTCGCCGTTAGATATCCGGATGCGAACAGGAAGATCGGAACACAGGGTCGCAGGGCTGCATCGATCACTTTTATCCATGATGCATCGATCGATTGTGGCAACGAGTGAATTCCGATCACCATCAGGATGGCGATGCCCCGCATGGTGTCGATTCCGGAATCCCGGTTTACGGCTGGCGTCTCCGGCGAGGTCCGGCGAGCGGGAACGTGTGCGACCGCCGTCATTGTCATTGCGCGCGCCTTTGCGGAGTGCCAACGGAAGCGGGTGCGACAGCGCGGTGCGTGCGACGATCGAAAGCGTTATTGAGCATGCGCCGCAGCGGGGTCTCGAAGAAGCGATAGGACAGGACGCTCGCTCCCGCGAGCATTGCCACGGCGACAGGCAGCGACCACAGCTTTCCCCCGGGAATGCCACCCAGATAGCGTGCGCCGAACGTCAGAACGACGGTGGCGACTGGGATGTGAAGCATATAGCAGGAGTATGTATATGAAGAGGCGCGGTCGAACCCGAGCTGCGACACCGCGGTGGGTGTTTCAGATACGTCGTGCTGTATCGCGAGCACGGCGATTGCATAGACGACGACAAGCGCTGCCATATCCGGGAGCAGCCAGCCCAGAGCAAAAAATAGCACCAAACCAGCCGTCAGCATTCCGGGGACGATAGACCAGCGTGCGATCTGATGCCGGAACACATAACAGGCAACGCCAAGATTGAATCCCGGCAACGCCCTGAAGACGCCCCCCTTGTTGATCCACTCAGCCCATGGCTCGCTGCCAGTTGCGATTACGTAGATGCTGTTGGCAAGGGCAGGAAGCACAACAAGCGGAATCACCAGTGCTCTATGCCGCGCGGCCAGGAGAGCAACGATCGGAAACAGGAGGTAGCAGAACATTTCGGCTGACAATGACCAACTCGGGAAATTGAAGGTCAGCCGTTGCCCATCGATCGCGTGAAGCAGCAGAAGTTGTGCGGGTAGATCAGACAAGGGGTAGCGGGCAGGATTGTCGGTCTTCGCAAGTCCGAAGTATATCGCGGCGGCAACAGCGAGATAGAACGCCAGCGTTGCCAGATGAAGCGGATAGATGCGGGCCAGCCGGCGCCAAATGAAGCGTCCAGCCGATGCGAGGTCATTGACCTTGCCGAGATACTGGCTTGCGATGACAAATCCGGACACCACGAAGAAGAGATCGACGAACAGATTGAAATGCTCGGTGTGGTCGACCATGAAACGCCCAGCAGGATGATCCTTGACGTAATCCGCATAATGCAAAAGAACGACAGCGGATGCAGCGATGATCCGTAATCCGTCCAGATGTCGGGTGTCGTTGCTCTTCAATAACCGATCCTCAGTTGGTGTGCGCCTGACCGATTTGTGTTGCGTCAGGGTGCGACGCTTCGCTTCCTAGAATCAGCGCGCGGGCGTCGCTGAGAAAGCGCCATAATCAGGTCGATGACAGCGCCGCGATCGGATGAGGCTAATGCGTTCCAGCGCGCCAAATTTTCTGTTCCGCGAGCTGCAAATGATGTCCGCCATGCAGGTTCCGATAGCGCAGCGGTGATCGCACTCGCAGCGGCAGCGGGATCATTGGAGTCGATGAGAATGCCGGATTGACCCAGCACTTCACGGAAGATGGCCGCATTGGGTGCCGCGATCGGAAGACCTGCATACTGGGCCTCCAGCAGAGGCAGACCGAGGCCTTCCTCGTGAGATGTGCAGATAAAAACATCCGCGCCCTGAAGAATCTCGCGGACCCGCTCGCCGGATTGGTATCCGTGCAGGATCACGCCGGGACTTTGCTCAAGGATACCCCAATCGTCTCCCCAGCCGCGTCGCCCCACAATCTCAAGGGTGGCATCGCTAAAATTTTGCTCGCGCAGCGCTGCAAGAACCCGGGCTGCGGCCACAAAGTTTTTGCGCGGCTCCACAGTGCCGAACGCGACGAGGCGAAGCGGTTCCGATTTTCCAATCGGTCTCATGCGGTCATCCGGACGCAAGTCGAACACGTTACGTACCGGCGGGCGGTACAATGTGATGTCAGCGTCGGGCCGGCAGTGAGCGGAGAGCTTGCGCTTCGTGTCGGCGGAATTGACCAGGAAGCGAGGGTAGTTCTCCACTGCGAGCTTGAAGGAGGGTGCCATATAGAGCCGCGCGCGCCGGTTGAGGTCAGCGCGGCGGGACAGCAGGAAGATGTCGTGAATGTAGGGAATGACTCGCGTTGCCAACGGCCGCAACAAGGGACTGGGAGGGAAGCCGGGGCAGAGCAAGATCGATGATGCATCAGCCAGACGTAACGGTAGTCCAAATGTTTGCGTTGCGATCATCCGGCCGGTGCCGCGCGCGGTCACGGGAGTGACGTCGAGCGGAGCAAGCGCCTCCCGCGAGAACAACTCGAGCGTGATGCGTTCCAGGCCGGTGACGTGACGTCCGAGATGGGTATGGTCAACATAGACGGTCATGGGAGTCCGATCTCAAGATTCATCAGTAAGCCCGAATTGGTTTGCCGGCGGCGGCCCGTAGCGCCGGTGCAGTCGTTTCACGCGGCAACAGCAGCGTGATGAGAGTGATGAACTGCGCTAGCTGAATGTTCTTCGACGAAAAGCTGACGGAACTCGCCGCGATCACCAGGATTAGCAGAACGATTGCCCACGCTGCAGGGTTTGCGCGTTTGAGAATTTCCACAAACAGGCAGATCAAGCCGATGGTCAGCAGAATGGTGTGAATGAGTCCGAACTGGACAACGCAGGAGATCCAGAAGTTCTCAATTCCATAATTGAGCCCAAGCTGTGCCTGCAGTGCATTTACGCGGGTGGGATTTGGGCCCATCACCAGCTCCTGCCAGTCAAAATGGGACAGAAGGTCGAATGTCGCAAAGCGCGCGAGAGCACTGCCTTTGTCTGATGAGAACCGCAGCAGCATCTTGTCGAAGATTCCGAGGTCGAATGCTGCGAAAATTCCAGCCGCCGCGATAAATAGCAGGCAAAGGGTGGCAATCACCGTCGGAAGCGAAACCTGCTTTCCGCGCAATATCAGCCAGACTGCCTTTGCTGCGACAAAGCCCAGCACCAAGAGAACCGTGATCAGGGCGGTTCTGCCGCCGAATGCCATCAATGATCCGAGACAGAAGGCAATCAGCGCGATGCGAAGCATGGCGAGGGGGCAAAGGGCGGGGCGAAGAACCAGTGCGAGAATGTACGCTCCCACGAGGCCCGATGCGGTCAACGGATGCCCGAGCAGCGCTGACGAACGCCATTCCCCAACGACCAGTACGTCGCCCAGCGTCAGTGGGATTAACCGGTGACCGGAAAAGTATTCGTAGTATCCGAGACACACGTTGAGCAGGATGGTGAGATGGGTGGCCCAAATCAGTGGCTTTCGCTGGGTCGGCGAGAGTTGCCAGATGGCGAGACACAGCACGACTGGAAGGAGAAAGGTATCGATGATCACGGTGAATGGGCGTGTCAGTACGAACATCTGAACGAGCAGAAGTGACCAGCACGCAAGATAGACAAGGATGAGCTTCGATCCTGAGAACATCCGGTCGATCTCGCCGACCGGATCGGCGTTGCGCAGGAGCAGAAGGCCGAAGGCAAGAAATGTGAGGTAGGTTGCGGGGTGGAGCTTCTCGTAGAAGCCGCCACCGGCAGTTACGTAGTGTATTTTCCAGTGGGTCAGCATTGCCGACGACAGCGTGAATGTCGCGATCACGGCCAGCAGCAACAGCAGGACAATCATCCGGTCTATCAACCAGCCGGCCATTGCGGGTTCGCGGCTTCCCGCATGGGGCGGGCGCGGGAAGCTTGTCCTGACGGGAACCGCGCCACGATGCGGCGGGAACGGGCCGTTTGCTGGAATCGCGCCCATAATTCGGGTCATCGGTCCGCGCGCCTTCATTCCGCCGGTCCCGGCTTCAGCGCGGCGCTGCCGTATGGCTTGAGATAGGCCGAGCTGCGATAGTAGTCATAGAACCGCAGTCGGCTGAGATCGACCCGTGTCAGCACCGTACCGAGAATCCTGTCACGGACCGGGGACAGCAGGTTGACGGTGTGCGTGACAACTTCCTGAGGGGTCTGATCCCATCCCATGGCAAGAATGATGCGGTCGGACAATTCGGCCAACGCGCGACCGTCCACCAGAGGTACAAGCGGCGGTGAATCGATGATGATCAATTCATAGTGCTGGCGCAGGTGATCGAGGATCTCGACGATCCGCTCGGAGAACATCAACTCGGTGATGATATCGACATCTTTCACTGCCGGTGACGGCAGGATCGAAAGGCCGGAACTCCGGTCCAGCAGAATGGCCCGATCCAGCGAGACTTGTCCTTTGGCGACCTCCATCAGTCCCGCGTTGGCATGTGGGGACAGTGCGCGCGTCAATTGCGGATTGCGAAGATCGCCATCGATCAAAAGGGTTTTGATACCGAGTGTGGCAAGCGACAGGGCGAGATTGGCCGCAAGCGTTGTCTTCCCTTCGTTATCCAGCGCTGACGTTACCAATACGACTTTCAGCGGCTGGATACGCATCGTGCGTTGAATCGCAAGACGGACAGCGCGGATCGCTTCCGCGAAGAATGTGCCGGGTTCGTCGATGGCGTAGCGCATCAAGGGCGGCTGCAACGCAGGCGGCAACAGTCTCATGGTCCTGGGATTGTAACGGCCGAGTTCATCCCGCCCGCGCTTTGCGCGCGCCGCAAGCTCGCGCGTGCCGATCAACGGGACGGCGGCGAGCGCGGGGACACCTGAAACGGCCTCCGCCTGTTCAAGCGTTTTGATGCGGCGGTCGAGATAGTCTGCCAGAAATGCGAAAATGCACCCGCCACCGAGGCCGATCATCAGGGTCAGGCCAAGAATAAGCATGTTTTTGGGCGAAGAGGGCCTGATCGGGATGCTCGCTCTCGTCACCACGCGGGAGTCGGGCATTTCGAGACTCTCCTGCGCCGAGGTTTCCTTGTATCGGGCCAGATAGGACTCATAGAGCGTACGGTTCGCTTCGGCTTCCCGCTGCAACTCACGAAGCCGGACCAGAGCCGAACCAGAGGAGCTTGATACTCCCTGTACCTGATCGAGGCTTTGCTGCAAGGACGCTTCGCGAGACTTTGCGACATCGTAGTCGTGTCGCGTGCTGTCGAGAATGCGGCGGATTTCCTCGTTGATGAGACGCTGTGTGTCCTTCAACTGCGCGCGCACATTGGCGACGAGGGGGTGCCGCACCCCGTACTTGCTCGAAAGGTCGGCTTCGTTCTTTGCGATGTCGGCATACTGCGTTCGCAGCTTGGTGATCATCTCCGAGGTGATGGCGGCGTTGATGCCGCCAGCGTCGCCACCGGATTTGGCTAGTTGCTGCACCTGGTCGTACTTTGCACGCGCCTCGGCGGTTTGCGCCCGGGCGGCGATCAGCTTGTTGTTGAGATCCGTGATCTGCTGATCATTCACCGTGACGCCCTGCGCCACGGCGAGGTTATTGGTGGAGCGAAAATCCTCGACCGCCTGCTCGGATGTGACGACCCGCGATTTCAACCCCTCGATCTGGCCATTGAGCCAACTCGCGGCGATCTTGGTCGCGTCGTATTTGGCGCGAACCTGTTCCTCGAAGTAGCTCTCGGCAATTGCGTTGGCGATCGCTGCCGCCTTTCGCGGCTCCTCTGAGCTGATGCTGATATCCACGAGAAAGGTCGTGCCTTGCCGGGTCACCTTCATCCGCTTCTGAAGAATCTCGACGGATCTTGCCCTTGCTGCGTCCTCCGGGCTTGCCCCGGCGGCCGGGCCGCTGCTGCTAAACAGGCGCCTGACGGGATCAAGAAGTCCCGGCTTCGGCGTGAATTCCGGATCGGCGGTTAGCTTAAGTTTGTCCACCACGCGATGCAGGATTGCGACGGATTGGATAAGGAGGGCCTGGCTTTCGATGGTGGCGTCATCGGTGCCGAAATTCGACAGGACCGTCTGGCTGGTATCCACCACGTTGGCGCGGCGAGGATCCACGAGAACCGTGGATGTCGCCGTATATAAAGTACTCACGGCGATGAGATAGACCAGTGCGAGCGCAATCAGAGACAGCGGCGCTGCGGCAACAGCCTTCCAGCGCCGGCGCAGGATGCGTGCCATTTCGCGCAGATCGACGGTCGGTTGTTGCCATCGCCCGGCTGCGGCGCCGACGGATTCATCCAGGGCCTGGAGATCGGAGTCAGAACTGCGCTGTAACATTGATTCCTACCTGATGTTTGTCGAAGCTGAAGGCGGGAATATCGCTGTTACGGTCGGTATATCGATGGAAGACGGAAATTGAGCCGTATCGATTCATCAAGTATTTGATCCGCGCATCGGAGGTCATCACCGTGTCCTTGCGCGGCTGTCCAAAGAAGCGGTCGTTTTCATAGCCACCCGCGAGAGAGACGATCACGTTGCGCCGGAGTTCGTAGTCGAGACCGAGTTGGAAAGCGTTTGCGAGCACCCCCGTGGAACTGGTGTCGGATGTTTCCGTCACGATCTGTTCCGCCTTGAAATGAACGTCGAGCAGGCGGGTCGGGCGCCAGGTTAACATCGCGCGATAGGATGGGCCTTCGATCGAGCCGATAGATGCAGCATCGAAGCGCTGCTGGACGTAGCCCACACCAAATTCGCCGCTGAGAAGATTGGTAAATCCGACGGTGAAACCGGATAGTGCGCGATATCCCTGCGAATCCAGCGGCTGGGCTGGAGTGCCGCGAATGTTGCGCTGGTTGCCCTCAACTCCGGCGAACCATCCCAGAACGGGCGAGAACGCATAATCGACGCGGCCATGAAGCGAATAGATCTGACCATCGCGGCCGTCCTGATTGATGATCGAGCCGTTCTCCGCTCGGGTTTGTCCATAATCATAAGAGTCGACGCGCATGCCGACCGATGTGGTTAGCCGATTGAATTCCTTGCGAACGGTCACATCGCCGGAGAACAGGTCGTAGGGGGTCGGGGAGATTGCGTTCACCGGCGAACTGAGGGTGCCAACACCTTCATTCAGATGAGCGATCTGGAAGTTGGTGAGAACGGCAAGGTCGTGCGCGATGTCGAACCAGCCATTGCCCTTCAGGCTGGCATTGGTCTGATTAAGGCTGGAATTCTCATTATATATTGTCGACTGAGCGTCCAGCTTCAGATCGATGCCGTGCCGCTCCCACAACGTATGGGCGCGCAGCGAGGGTTGAAGCACGGCCGCGATATCCGCCCGCTTCGTCGTGTTCGACGAGAAGACATTGCTGTCGTAAAGGGCACCGGATATCAGCTTGGGGCTGAACATCCAGGAACCAGCCCGAATTCCGACCGGCTCGTACCCCGGCTGCTGTCGCTTATTCACCGGCATATCCTCGGGTTGGATCTCGTTGCGTGTCTCCGAATCCGTCAGATCGGGTAGCGAGGATGGTTCGAAGACCCGTTGCGTATTCCAGGGAGCAGAGAGTTGTTCAGTGCTCGATGGTATGACCTGTGCGTACGACGGCGCGGCGAGACCAAGCATGAGAGCGGTTGCCGGCAGCTGTGCCTTTCCCAGCCTTGCAAATTTCGATCCGCGATGCGGTCGCGGCGGTGCCGCTCGTTCGCGGCTTCCGACTTCCTCGAACACTATCAACGCAACAGCACTCTTCATTAATTGTCCCGTAAGGGAAGCTCGCACGCCCGGCGGAGGTCGCCGGTGCCGGATGTCTCGGAGTAGCCCAGAAAATCATCGTGCCTTCGTCCAAAGAAACGTCATGGTGGATTCGGTTCACGCCAGCGATATCGTCACGAACGTCCTTCCCCCGGTACGCGAGAAACGCTTTCTGCGCATCTCAACGCGAAACATCGAACATCGTTCTGCGTCGCAGAGAAATTTGCATCGCAAAGAGACGGTACTATGGCGGTGCACATCTGCTCGGCGTGCAAAATCATTTTTGCAATTCGCTGGGTGGAACGTTGAAATGTGAAATCGAAATGACGATTTAGAAGAATCAAAAGAAGCGCTCGGGGACGCGGATGTTGTCGCCCGGATAAATCAACACGGGTGCATCAAGCGGATAGATTTCTTCGCCAGCGCCGCCGGCGCGCCGCAAGAACACCTTGTTCTCGTTAGCGCGATAGGTGAAACCGCCTGCGCTCGCAATTGCATCGAGCACGGTCATTCCGACGCGATACGGATATTCGCCACTCTTCTTGACCTCGCCGAGGATGTAGAAGGGCCGATAGAGCGCAATCTCGACATTGACTCGGGGGTCGCGGACGATTCCCTTCGATAAGGCGGCTGTAATCGCGCGTTCCAGCTGGCGCGTGTTGGATCCTGCGGCCCTGACGCGGCCGGCGAGCGGAATGGAAACATAGCCAGCGCTGTCGACCTCATATTCACCTGCGACATCGGGCTCACCATAAACCTTAACGCGAACCCTGTCGGTGGGGCCGAGCACATATGTTCCCGCGTTGGGAGCAGCGGAGGATTGTTGCTGTTGAGCCTGAGCGTTCGTCTTGATGAGAATGTTGAGGCTGCAAGTTGCCACAACGACAGAAAGAAGCAGGCGCGCGACGCGCGTAGACATTTGCGACATGACTCAACCCCACTCAGGCACGCGACTTGCAGACATCAATCGGAGCGAATGACTTCCTTGATGCAGCATGGAGTGATAGTCGGGAAAAAAACGGCAAAAGAATGTGATGGGTTGTTCCAATGTGCCGCCGGATTGTTCTGCCATTGATTGTGGCAACCACGACCGGCTCGTTCGCGATTGTTGCTCGCGTGCCATGCGTGATGCAGATTTTTACAGCACGAGAACTGTCGCACCCTCGATCGCGATGCATGACAGGATGCCCGTTCGCCACGCGCCGGTGTCGATGTTAATCCTGTTCTCACGAATATCCGGGTGATCCACCGGAGTGTGACCGTGCACGATCACCTTGCCATGATTGAGCTCCGAGTTCAGGAACTCGTCGCGGATCCAGAACAGATCCTCAGCATCTTGTAGGTTCATTGGAACGCCAGGCCGTATTCCAGCGTGGACGAACAGAAAGTCTCCACAAACGAAGCTGTTGCGGAGACATTGCAAGAACAATTCGTGTTCGCGGGGAAAGACCTCCAGCAATGATCGCTGAATTGCGAGTGGTGCTTCTGTTTCGAGCCGTGTGCGCGGAACAACATTATAGGACGCGAGTGTCTGGAGGCCTCCGAGCCTTGCCCAGTGATGGAGAGTGCCTGCGTCTTGCCATAGAAATCGCTCCAAGATCGCTTCATGGTTGCCGCGCAAGCAAATGGCGTGCCGGCGCACAAGGCGGACTGCGAGCACGCTGAGCACGCCACTCGAATCGGGTCCGCGATCGATATAATCGCCGAGATAGACCTCGATGACGTGCTCAACGGGCCGGCGGCGGATATCGTCGTCGATCCGTGCAATGGTTTCTGCCAAGAGATCCGAGCGTCCATGAATATCTCCCACGGCGTAGACGCGCGTGCCCGGAGGCACGACGGCGGAACTCGTGCGTAAACCACGCGGGGTTGGGGCGCCGGATCGCATCAGGAAGTTTCGTCTTGAAACAGTTTCACGGTCAAATGGATGAATCCGTGATGACAGACGCTCCGCCAGTGGAAGTCAAAAGAAAATCATCCGGATCGCCAGTATAATGAGCGCCCAAACCGCGACATTGGCGAGAATGATCCAGTTTCTGAGTCGGTGATTCGCCTTCACAGAAGGCGTTAAGGAGGCCGCATTCATTTGGTCAGCGATCATCGCTGGTTCCGCTGAAGGCGCAGACGACACAGGTGAGTCGCCGCCCGTTGTCTCGATCTTCCGTAGCCGGACAATCATCTTGCGAGCTCGCTGTGAGCCTAATCCATGTTCCCGGAGAATCTAAAGACTCTCCTTTAGTTTTTAGTGAACGATCTGCACAAAGTATCAGTGTATCAGCGCGGCCGCATGTACCCGATCTCAACGTCACAATGCGCCTGTTCGATCGGATAATCGACTCCCTTCTTGAATCTTGTCCACGTCCTTGATTGTGCATGGCAGTGTCAACGAAATTGCAGCGTAAGAAATCGGCATCGCACTCTAAGCGCTTCGCAGCGCGACAAATTTTCGCGTCGCAAAAATGTTTTGAACCTCATGCGTGACTCGCGTGCGCGAATTTTTCGTTTTGCTGCCCCATTTCGTACAAAACTTTAGGAAAGCTTGCTCGCCGTTGGAGGTGGTGCCTTCGTTGTTCGAATCGTGCTTCGCGCCTGCGAAGAATTCGAAGTGACGCTGCCTTCTGCATGCGTTGAGTTTCGTCCGATAGACGTCAAGTTGAAAGCAAGGGCAAATGGCCGCGACAGTCACGACCCGTTTTGTTCAGGACAACTCAGCAACGTCGTGGAAGGGGCCGCGGCTGATCTCGGTTCGCCCGGTCGAGTACGCGAGCAGCAGTCCCTACCGAATTCGCAACGCCTACCGCTCTCGCGCTGCCGTTCGCATGTCGCACAGCGAACCGGCCGTTGCCGTCAGTAAGCGGATCTTTGATGCATCGGCTGCCGCGTTGGCGCTGTTGTTCTTCGCCCCGTTGTTCATCGCAATCGCGATTGCCATCAAGACAACGTCACGCGGACCGGTGTTCTTCCGGCAGTATCGCTACGGGTACCGCAATCACCTGTTCAAGATTTACAAGTTTCGTTCGATGGATGTGAGCATGGGCGATGCTGCGGGTATCCAGCAGACCGTCCAAGGTGATTCCAGGGTGACCCGCGTTGGGCAGATTCTGAGAAGCACGAGTCTCGATGAGCTTCCGCAACTGATCAATGTGATCAAGGGAGATATGTCGCTTGTCGGTCCGCGCCCTCATGTGCCGGGGATGCTCGCAGCCAATATGCCTTATGAGGATCTGGTTCCTTACTATTTCCAGCGGCACACCGCGAGGCCGGGCATCACGGGCCTGGCTCAGGTGAGTGGCTGCAGAGGCAGCACAGTCGAGCCGGATCTGGCGATCGCGCGGATCGATCATGATCTCGATTACATCGAGAAGTGGTCGCTGCGGATGGATATCACCATCATCGCACGTACGGTCCGGCGGGAATTCCTGTCAGGCAGCGGCTTTTAAGGAAATGATTCGTTCTGAATCGTCCGGCTATCCCGCATTCGCTATCTCGTATCTTTGGGGGCAACAATGACGCAGCGACAAAGTCGCATTATTCCCGTTCTTCTCTCGGGTGGGACAGGTTCGCGGCTATGGCCACTATCTCGTGAAACTTACCCCAAGCAGCTGCTCTCCCTGCTTGGGGAGAAAACCCTGTTGCAGCAAACTGCGCTGCGCGTGAACGACTCCGCGATGTTCAGCGGGATGATGGTCGTCGCGAATGCGGAGCACCGCTTTGCCATTGCGGAGCAGTTGCGTGCAGTAGGTGTAGCGGAACCAACCATTGTTCTTGAGCCGTTCGGGCAGAATACGGCGCCGGCTATCGCCGTTGCCGCGCTTGTCGCCCAGGAGTCCGATCCGGATGCGATCATTCTCGCCATGCCGGTCGACCATTGGGTTGGTGATGCGGCCGCGTTCCGTGCAGCAATAGACGTTGGCATGAGAGCGGCACAGGCGGCCCAGTTTGTGTTGTTTGGACTACGACCGACTGCAGCGGCGACCGGATTCGGTTACATCCAAGCGCGTGACGAACTCGCCTCCGCGCCCGGCGTCCATCAGGTGGCGGGCTTCGTGGAAAAGCCGGATCTCCTCACCGCCGAGCGGCTTCTTGCTGCCGGCAACTATCTCTGGAACAGCGGAATCTTTCTGCTGCCGGCGCGATTGCTGATCGAGGAACTGGCGCGGCTGGCACCGGACATACTGGCGGCATGCAGGGCCGCACTGGCAGGCGCGACCCGCGATCTGGATTTTCTGCGTCTCGATGAAGCTGCTTTCCGTGCATGTCCATCCGTATCGCTCGATTACGCCGTGATGGAGAAGACAAATTCCGCCACGGTTGTTCCGGCAGATTTTGACTGGAGCGATGTCGGGAGCTGGTCGGCGCTGTGGGACATGGGCGACAAGGATCGTTCCGGTAACGTGGCGATTGGCGATGTCGTCATGGAAGATGCCAGCGGATGTTACGTCCGCGGAGAGGGGCCTCTGGTCGCCGCACTTGGGGTGGATGATCTCATAATTACAGCGACGCCAGATGTCGTTCTTGTTGCGTCAAAGGACCGGGATCAGGACGTTGCCAAACTCGTCGGACGGCTGAAAGCCAGCGGTCATCGTTCGGCGACCCAGACCCAATCCGTCCATCGCCCGTGGGGCTACTATCAATCGATTCACGCCGGCGACCGGTTTCAGGTCAAGCGGATCACGGTCAATCCGGGAGCCAAGCTGTCGCTGCAGAAGCACTTCCATCGTGCGGAGCATTGGGTGGTCGTCAATGGTACGGCCATCGTCACGCGGGACGACGAAGAGATCCTGCTACGCGAGAATGAATCGATTTTCGTTCCGCTCGGATGCATGCATCGCCTTGAAAATCCAGGAAAGGTGCCACTGAACCTGATCGAGGTGCAGTCGGGTCCATATCTCGGCGAGGACGACATCGTTCGCGTGGAAGATATCTACCACCGGGTTTGAACCTGATCGAAACACTCGGCCGTTTGCGTCGGGGTTCGTGCGATGAGGCAACAGAAAGGCGGCGGCGATGACAGCTGTTCGACAAGTCAAGAACGCGTTGAAAGAAACCTTCC
Organism: Afipia birgiae 34632; assembly: GCF_000308295.2. Lineage (GTDB taxonomy): Bacteria > Pseudomonadota > Alphaproteobacteria > Rhizobiales > Xanthobacteraceae > Afipia > Afipia birgiae. Next base: position 2,421,025 of record NZ_HG326652.1, on the reverse strand, counting down.
CGGAACTCTGGCTGCGGTGGCATTTCATGCACCGTCCAAAAACAGCAGAGGTGGAACTGTCGTTTCTGGACAGAATCGTGTGCAGGGATGCGGTGACCATCGATGTTGGCGCAAACTGCGGTCTCTATACACGTGAACTGGCGCGGCTTTCCCGGTGCGTGCATGCATTCGAACCTTCGCGAACGATGGCCGACGTTCTCCGGCTAACTTCGGCGTCGAATGTGATCGTTCACGAAGTGGCGCTGTCTGACCATGAGGGAAACGCGGAGCTTCTGATCCCGCAAAGTGAGCAGGGCGCTGTTCATGGTCTCGCGTCGCTCGAGCCGCAGGTGGCACTTTCGGCGAAATCCTGCACGGTCCAGAATGTGCCGATGGCTCGGCTCGATGACATGATTGATGACAACGTCGCGTTTGTGAAAGTCGACGTGGAGGGGCATGAGCTGAATGTTCTGAACGGCGCTGTCGAATTGCTCGAGCGAAGCCAGCCGGTTTTCCTCGTTGAAGCCGAAGACAGACATCGGCCGCTGGCGACTGAATCGGTTTTCGAATTCTTTCAGGAAAGAGGCTACAGCGGGTTCTTTGTCGAAGATGGTGACATTGTTCCGGTCGACCAGTTCGATGTGGAAATTTTCCAAGACCCGGATTCGCTGCTATCGAACGGCGGGCGCAAGGCCGGTCAGGCCTATATCAATAACTTCTTCTTCTTCCCGTCCGGCAAGGACGGATGGGAAACGCTCGCCGGCTAGACAGCGAGTTACATTTCACTCACAGCTCCCGACGATGCGCGCTGAAAGCGCCACAGAATGGTTTGACCAGACAGGATTATTGATGCGGATCACTATGGTTGGGGCGGGATATGTCGGACTGGTTTCGGGAGCATGTTTCGCTGATTTTGGGCATCATGTTGTTTGCATCGACAATGATGGGAAGAAGGTGGAGGCGCTCAACCGGGGTGAAATTCCGATCTACGAGCCGGGCCTCGCAGAGCTTGTGGCTGGTAACGTCAAACAACGCCGTCTGAGTTTCTCCGACGATATAGCGGCAGGAGTTCGCGGTGCGGACGTTGTTTTCATCGCTGTCGGAACACCTTCACGCCGAGGCGATGGACATGCTGATCTGTCGTACGTTTATGCCGCCGCCCGCGAGGTTGCAGGCGCGTTGTCAGATTTCACGGTGGTCGTGACAAAATCCACAGTTCCGGTCGGGACCGGCGATGAGGTCGAGCGGATCATCCGCGAACAGAATCCCGATGCGAAGTTTGCGGTGGTTTCGAATCCTGAATTTTTGCGCGAGGGCGCAGCAATCCGTGATTTCAAGCATCCGGATCGCATCGTCATCGGCACCGATGATGCCCGCGCGCGCGAGATGATGGCCGAGGTGTACCGGCCTCTCTATCTCAATGCCGCGCCCATCGTTTATACCGATCGTCGTACGGCGGAGCTGACCAAGTACGCCGCGAACTCCTTTCTCGCAACCAAGATCGCTTTTATCAATGAGATTGCGGATTTGGCGGAGAGAGTCGGCGCCAATGTACAGGAAGTAGCGCGGGGCATTGGTCTCGATAACCGCATCGGCGCGAAATTTCTGCATGCGGGTCCGGGATATGGCGGCTCGTGCTTCCCGAAAGATACGCTGGCTCTGATCAAAACCGGACAGGACAATGAATCGCCGTTGCGGATCATCGAGACTGTCGTTGCGGTAAATGACCAGCGCAAGCGCGCCATGGCTCGCAAGGTTGCCAATGCATTCGGAGGCAATCTGCGGGGAAAGTCGGTGGGCGTGCTGGGAATGACGTTCAAACCGAATACCGACGACATGCGTGACGCGCCGTCGATTCCCCTGATCACTGCGTTGCAGGACATGGGTGCGAACGTGCGCGCCTTCGATCCTGTTGGCATGGAACAGGCGAAGAAGGTGCTGGAGGATGTCACTTTCTGCAGCGATGCCTATGAGTGTGCGAAGGGGGCCCATGCGCTCGTTATCGTCACGGAGTGGGAGCAGTTCCGCGCGCTTGATCTCAAGGAGATGGCAGTCACCATGGCCACACCGGTGATCGTCGATCTCCGGAATATCTATTCGCCGGACGAAGTAGCGCGGAACGGGTTTCTGTATTGCGGGGTGGGGCGGCCGCAACCCGCGACCTATTGAGATGATGCGCCGTCATATGGCGATGGCGTCGCCAGCTGCTTACTTTTTGGCTGGCGCAGGCTTGCGCGAGGGAAGGGTGATGACGGTCTCAAGCTCATCTTTCCTTGCCGGCTTGCCGCGTTCGTCGACGAGGGGACGGCAAGTTTCTGTCCGGTTGTCTTCGACCGGAGCGTCAAAGGCCCGGAGCCATTCCCGATCCAGTGATCGCTCCACTCGGTCAACGCGCTGAAGGACAGGCCCAGCGATTGACCCTTCTTTGTCAACGGATACTCGATCCGCGCGCGCTGTCCTTCCTCGCGGTACTCCTGACGCACCATCAGGCCGTTTTCCACAAGGCGGTGAGACGGCTCGCGTAGAACGGAGTGCGGGAGGCGCCGCGATCCGGTCCCTCTTGGCGGCTGGACTGCGGACAAACACGGCTGCATGATCGGCCCCGCCAAATTGCAGGGAACGTCATGCCTCATCTCGTCTGTCACTATTCCGCGTCAACCGACATGCCTCCGATGCAGGACGTCATGCTGGCGCTTCACCGCGCTGCTGCGTCTACCGGTGTCGTCAAGGCTGAGGATCTCAAGATCCGGGCGCAGCCGTTCATTGATTATCTCGTCGCAGGCGAGCAGCGATCGTTCTTTCACCTCTCGCTTTACCTTCTGGCGGGGCGAACGCGGGAGCAGAAGGAGCGTCTCAGCGTTGCGTTGCGGCAGGAGCTCTCGGAGCTTCTGCCCGACATCTACAGCATCAGTGTCGACATCCGAGACATGGATCCGGAGGCTTACAAGAAGCGGTTGCTCGACGTTCCGCCTCGTTCCGTGCGGCAGGGTTAAACCAGCAGCGGCTTCGCCGCGGTCGCCATATCCTTCAGCAGCGGCAGGAAGCGATCAATCATCTCTCCGGTGGTGATGCGGTCCACATGCGCGCCGATATTCGCCGCCGCCACGACGGCGCCGTCGTAACGATGAATCGGGACCGAGATCGAACGGAAACCGGGCTCCGCTTCGCGGTCGACCAATGAGTAACCCTTGTTCCGGTCGCTGATGATGGTGGCGATCACGATGGACTTGTCGGTGACTGTTTCCGGCGTCTGGGCGGCCAGCGTCATCGATTCGATGGCGGTTGTCAGCTCGTCATTGGAGAGGCGGCCGAGCAGAACGCGGCCCACAGAGGTGCAATAGGCCGGGAGCCTGTAGCCGATATCGATCCCGGCGGAAAATACCCGCGCAGGGCTGGCTCTGGCGACAAAGACGGCTTCCTGCCCATCCAGGATCGCAAGCGAACAAACCTCGTGGGCCTTTGTCGAAATCCCGTCCATCAGTGGCTGCATGACGGCAACGATCTGATTGGAAGAGAGATAGGCCGAGGCCAGCGCCAGCACACGCGGGGTCAGCGAAAACAGCCGTTCGTCCCCCGCCACAAAGCCCGACTTCTGGAGGGTCAGGAGGATTCGGCGTGTAGTCGCACGCGGCAGATTAGACGCCTTGGCGATATCGCTCAGTGTCATTGGCCGGTGTTCGATGCCGAACGACTGCAGCACACGAAGGCCGCGGTCGAGGCTTTCGATGAACTCGCCCCCGTCGCGCCTGGCTTCTTCTTCCTCTGCGGTGCGCTTTACGCGGGGCATGCTGGTCAAGTTCTTTCGGTTCATGTGTCGATCCGATCAACGAGACCATATTTCGCCGGATTATGCACCAGCCGCGTTGATCGTTGTCAAAAGCGATTTGAAATCGAAGGAGAGATCGGCGGCCTGCTCCGGCGACGGTGAAATGCCGCTGCCAATCAGCCGCCGGGCAGCCATTTGATCGCCCGCGCGGCTGACGCTGTCCACCGCGCACAGCTTATTCTGTTTGTAGTAGAAAACCGAGAATTGTCCGCCTTCCAGCGATCCGCGCACCGCCTGCCGGTCGAAGTTGCGCGAGATCCCGACAGTTTGCAGTTTCGCATCGTACTGATCGGACCAGAAGCGCGGGACGCTGCCGTAAGGTCCGGTTTTCCCGGCGATCGCCAGTCCGGCGGCCTTGGCCTGATCCTGGGCATTTTGGACCGATTCCAGACGCAGCCAGTCTCCGGCATAGGCATTGTAGTGATTGGCGCAGTCGCCGGCGGCATAGATGTCAGGATCGTTGGTCATGCCGTGGTCGTCCACCACGATCCCGTTGGTGCAGTTCAGTTGCGCATCGCGCGCAAGCTGATCGTTTGGCACGCCGCCGATTCCGACGAGCACGAGATCTGCCCGCAGGCGCGTGCCGCCCGATGTCGCCACGAACGCTGCGCGGTCGTTTTCTCCGCCGATTGCCGCGATCGATTCATTGAGCCGGACGTCAACGCCGTGCCTTGTATGCAGATCGAGCAGGAATTGCGAGACGAGCGGCGAGACCGAGCGTTCGAGCAGCCGCGAGGCGCTCTCGATAACGGTCACCTTCTTGCCGAGCTTGCTGGCGGACGCCGCAACCTCAAGGCCAATAAAACCGCCGCCGATGACAACAATCTCCGCGGCATTCCGCAGCCGCTCCTTCAGATCGACCGCGTCCCGGATCGATCGAAGATAACAGACGCCGTCGAGGTCCGAGCCCGGAAGGGTCAGGCGGCGCGCATGAGAGCCGGTACCGATGAGCAGCTTGTCGAAATCGAGTTTGGTGTTGCCGTTGATCGAAAGCTGCCGCGCATGCCGGTCGATCGCGTGCACGCGCGTCTCGAGAATAAGATCGATCTGCTTCAGCTTGAAGAATCCCTCGTCGCGAAGAACCAGATTATCCTGCGTGACCTTGTCGAGCAGGAAGTCCTTGGACAGGGGAGGCCGCTGATAAGGCAGCAGATGATCGTCGGCGACGACTGTGATGCGCTCCGCGTATCCGGAGTCGCGCGCGGACAGGGCCGCCTGAATCCCGGCATACGACGCGCCGACGACGACGAGCCCGCTCATGACTGTGCCTCCGGAACGTGGACGGTGAGGGATGTGACCGAGGGTGGAATCTTCAATTGGCAGCTCAAGCGGCTGTTGGGTTTGCGAGTGGCGGCAACCGACCCGAGCAGTTCGAGTTCCTCCGGCTGCGGCGGAGCCAGCAGGCCTGAAGCGCTTTCTTCTACGTAGACGTGGCACGTCGCACAATCGAGACAGCCGCCGCATTCCGCATCAATGCCTGAAACGCCATTGCGGATGGCGGCGAGCATGACGCTCGTTCCGCTGTCGATGTTTACGACGGCCTCGGAGCCGTCCGGCTGAATGAATTTGATCTGAGCCATTATCAACGCATCCGTTGCTGGGCCTTGCTAGCGAAGTTCATTTAACGAACATATGGGCGTTCATCGAACATATCAATTCAAAATTCCCGAGATGCTGGTTCTTGGTGAAGCCAATCATTCAGGCTGGATTTCGCATTTGCAGCATAAATAGGCGCTCACAGCTCCAAATTGCGCTTGCACGTTTTCTAGTTTGGAGTCAGTCTAACAAATATCGCACATGTGTTCGTTCATCGAACATTGATTTTGGGCGAAGAAGCAAGATGCGGGACACCGAAGTGATGAAGTGCGGGCCAATCGCAGCAGTCGTGCAGGCATTTGCCGCGGGCGATTTTGCTTCTCCCGGGTCTCGCCTGTTGCGGCGGAAAGGTTTTCAATCGTCGAAGCATCTCGGCGAACCGGGACTTCAACCGGCCTGCGTGCGGGCCGTCGATGTTTTCGGCAAATAATCCTCTCGGGACTGGAAGGAAAAAGCAGCCATGATGAGCCAAGAGCAGAACGATCTGATCACCCGCACAGGCCCTGCCGACCCGGCTGGAAAACTGATGCGGATGTACTGGCAGCCGGCGGCACTGGTCGACGAGCTCGAAGGTCCGCGACCGATCCGGGCGGTCAAATTGCTGGGCGAGAACTTCGTTCTGTTTCGCGATGAGCAGGGCCGTTACGGATTGATGGATCGCGATTGTCCGCATCGCGGTGCAGACCTCGCCTTTGGCCGGCTTGAAAACGGCGGTCTGCGCTGCGCCTTCCACGGCTGGCTGTTCGATGTTCAGGGCAACTGCCTCGAAACTCCAGCCGAGCCGGTCGGCTCATCGCTGTGCAAGAACATCAAGCAGCGCGCCTATCCTGTCGTGGAGAAGGGCGGCATCCTGTGGGTCTATCTCGGTGAAGGTGAGCCGCCTGCATTTCCGGAACTCGACTGTTTCGTCGCACCCGATGCCTATACGTTTGCGTTCAAGGGGCTGATCGAATGCAACTGGTTGCAGGCGCTCGAAGTCGGCATCGATCCGGCGCACGCCTCGTTCCTGCACCGCTTCTTTGAAGACGAGGACCTTGAGAAGTCCTACGGCAAGCAGTTCCGCGGCGCGTCTGCCGGCAGCGACATGCCGATGACGAAAATTCTACGCGAGTACGATCGTCCGATTATCAACGTCGAGAAGACAGAGTATGGCCTGCGGCTGGTGGCGCTGCGCCAGATCGATGACGAACTCACCCATGTGCGCGTCACCAATCAGTTGTTTCCGCACGGCTTCGTCATTCCGATGAGCCAGGAAATGACGATTACGCAGTGGCATGTGCCGGTCGACGACACCCACTGCTACTGGTACGCGATCTTCACCAGCTACACCAAGCCGGTCGACAGGAAGAAGATGCGCGAGCAGCGCCTCGAATTGTACGAACTGCCGGACTACGTGTCTCGCCGCAACAAGACCAACGATTACGGCTTCGATCCGCACGAGCAGGCCACCGAGACCTATACCGGCATGGGACTGGACATCAACGTGCACGATCAGTGGGCCGTTGAGTCGATGGGGGCGATCCAGAACCGCACGCGCGAGCATCTTGGGCAATCAGATAAGGGGATCGTGCAATATCGCCGGCTGCTGCGTCAGGAAATCGAGAAGGCCGTTGCCGGTGGCAAGCCGCTATTGTTCCTCGACGAAGCGCATGCGCGAAGCATCCAGGGGCCTGCGACGATGGACGGCATCGGGCCGACGCGCGGCTGGGAAATCTACTGGATGGAAGTCGACGTGAAGCGGCGGCGTGGTGCGCCTTGGGCTGCGCCGATTCCAACCGAGATCGCAGCAAAGGTGCCGCATCTTACCGCGGCCGAGTAAGGGTTTGCTGAGCCAATGTCAGGGAAAGCAACGTCATTGAGCTTTGTCGCACGACATCGTCTTTGGTCGGAGGAGCAGAACGAAGCGGCAGTCCGGCTTCGGCGCATTGTCGAAGAAAAGGGGCTGGATACGATTCGTTTGTCGTTTCCCGACCAGCACGGGATTCTGCGCGGCAAGACGCTGGTTGCGAGCGAAGCGCTGCGTATCCTTGAAAGCGGCTGCTCGATCACGACCACGATGCTTGCGAAAGACACCTCGCATCGCACGGTGTTTCCGGTGTTCACCGCCGGCGGCGGTTTCGGGATGAAGGAAATGCAGGGCGCGGCTGACGTGCTGATGGTTCCCGACCCGTCGACCTTCCGCGTGTTGCCCTGGGCTCCTACCACGGGCTGGATTCTGTGCGACGTTCATTTCGCTGACGGTCGTCCCGTGCCGTTCGCGACGCGCGGTTTGTACAAGTCGGTGCTGAACAAGCTGAGCGCGCGCGGCTACGATTTCGTGGCGGGGCTTGAGGTCGAGTTTCACGTCTTCAAGGTCAACGATCCGAAGATGCGGCCAGCGGATGCAGGCCAGCCCGGCGAACCGCCGGAAGTCAGCCTCCTGTCCCACGGCTATCAGTATCTGACCGAGCAGCGCTACGACCAGATGGAGCCGGTGCTTGAACTGATCCGGCGCGATGTCGTCGCGCTCGGCCTGCTGCTGCGGTCGATCGAGGTCGAATTCGGCCCCAGCCAGTGCGAGTTCACCTTCGCGCCGACCGTCGGGCTCGATCCGGCCGATACGATGGTGCTGTTCCGCAGCGCCGTGAAGCAGATTTGCCACCGCCACGGCTATCACGCGACCTTCATGTGCCGCCCGCGCATCCCGAACGTCGTGTCGTCGGGATGGCACTTGCACCAGTCGCTGGTATCCCGTGCCGATGGACGCAACGCCTTTATGTCCGATACCGACAGTGAATTCCTGTCGGACTTCGGCAAGGGCTATCTCGGTGGATTGCTGGAGCATGCCCGCGCGGCGACCGTGTTTACGACGCCGACGATCAATGGCTACAAGCGCTACCGGTCCTATTCGCTTGCGCCGGACCGTGCGATCTGGGGCCGGGACAACCGTGGCGTCATGATCCGCGCTTTGGGCGGTCCGAAGGACCCGGCTACACGGTTTGAGAACCGGGTCGGCGAGCCTGCGGCCAATCCGTATCTGTACATGTCCTCGCAAATCCTGTCGGGGCTGGACGGCGTAGACCGCGCGATTGACCCCGGACCCTCCGCGGATACACCTTACGAGACCAAGGCCAGCCTGCTGCCGAAGTCGCTGCGCGAAGCGGTTTTCGCGCTGAACGACGATCCATTTTTCAGGAACGCAATGGGCGCGGAACTGGTAGACTATTACGTGCACATCAAGAACGCCGAGATCGATCGCTTCCAGGCCGAAGTTACCGAATGGGAGCAGCGCGAATACTTCGAGATGTTTTGATGCAGCGCGCCGAACGAGCTTGACGTCAATAAAACAAAACAGGAGCAGGGGACCACATGAACAAGGCAGTGAAATACGCGTGCGCTCTGGCGGTTGCCGGACTGATGTCGGGAGCGGCTCATGCCGACACGATCAAGGTCGGCGTCATCGGCACCATGTCCGGGCCGTATGCGCTGTTCGGCCAGAACTTCAAGGCAGGCATCGAGGCCTGGGTGGCGGAGCACGGCTCCAAGGTCGCAGGTCACGATGTCGAGTTCATCTACCGCGACGAGGAATCGCCGAACCCCGCGAAGTCCAAGGCAATCGCGCAGGAACTGCTGGTCAAGGACAAGGTGCAGTATCTCGCAGGTGTCTATTTTACGCCCAACGCATTGGCGGTAGCGCCGCTGCTTGAAGAATCGAAGACGCCATTGGTTGTTTTCAACGCCGCGACGTCCGCTATCGTCGAAAAGAGCCCCTTCATTGTCCGCACCTCCTTTACGATGTGGCAGAACACCGTGCCAGCCGCGAAAGTCGCGAAGGCGAAGGGCGCGAAGAAGGTTGCCATCGCAGTCAGCGATTACGGCCCTGGCATCGATGCCGAGGCGGCGTTCAAGAAGACGTTTGAATCGGATGGCGGGACGATTGTCGAAGCGATCCGCATGCCGCTTAACACCACTGACTTCAGCCCGATCATGCAGCGCGTCAAGAGCTCGGGCGCCGATACGATCTTCACGTTCCTGCCGGCCGGCCCGCCGACGCTGGGTTTTGTGAAGGCGTATATCGACAATGGTCTTAAGTCGGGCGGCGTCAAGCTCATCTCGACCGGCGACGTCGTGACCGAACCCGATCTTCCGAACATCGGCGATAACGGTCTGGGTATTCTGTCGACGTACCATTACGCGGTGTCGCATGCGTCTCCGGAGAACAAGGTTTTCCTTGAGAGGCTCGCCAAAGCAGGCACGACTTCCGACAATGTGACCATGACTTCGGTGGCGGCTTATGACGGAGCGCGCGTGATCTACAAGATGATCGAGGCCACCGCCGGCAAACGCGATCCGGAGAAAGCCGTCGCTGCGGTCAAGGACATGAAGTGGGTCAGCCCGCGCGGTCCGGTGTCGATCGATCCGACGACACGGCACATCACGCAGAACGTTTATCTGCGCGAAGTCGCCAAGCAGGACGGCAAGCTGATCAACAAGGAGCTTCAGACATTCGAAGCTCAGCCCGATTGGGCGCTGGTCAAGTAAATCACAGAACTGCCACGCATGGATTGGCGCGAGTTCGCTCGCGCCAATCTTTTAACTAACGGACAAGTCGATCAGTCATGCCGCACAGCCCGGATTCCCTGCGCTTGATCAATGCGCGGATCTACCGATCCGCCGATGACATGCGGCCGGCCAATACGCTGGTCACCCGGAAGGGCGCAATCCACTGGGTTGGCGACAGGAAAGATGCGCCCGAGGCCGACCGCACCATCGACATGCAGGGTGCAACGGTTATCGTGGGTCTGACGGACGCGCACGTTCATCTGTTCGCGATCGCGAACGAGCGGCAGCAGATTCAATTGAATGGGCCGGGCGTCCGCGCTGTTGCGGATGTCCTAGATCATGTGGCGGTGGCGGCAAGTGGGAACCCGTCCGCACAGTGGATCAGGGCGGTCGGTTTCGATGAGAACAACCTCGCCGAATCTCGCTATCCCACGCGGGATGAAATCGACGCGGTCGCTCCTAATCATCCCGTCATCATCCGCCGCTTCTGCGGGCATACCGCGATTCTCAACAGCGCCGCGCTGAAATTGCTTCAGATCAATGAGGGTGTATCAGACCCGCCGAGCGGATCATTCGGTCGTGACACGTCCGGGCGGCTGAACGGCAGCGCCAAGGAAAGCGCCGCTGAAGCTGTATTCCGGGCGATTCCGGCCATCGATCCGGCCATGATGGCGGCCGCCCTGCGCGAAACAATCGAAGACAGCATCCGCATGGGCCTGACCGCCGCGGTGGAAGCCGCGGTGGGCTTCACCAGCGGATTCGACGATGAGTTCATGGTATGGAATTTGCTCCGCCAGGATACGTCGTTTTCGCCGATCCGCCTCGGGTTCATGTATCAGCTCGATCCGAAGGATGCTGCCGCGCGCGGGTTCACACCTCGCCGCGATCCTGACTGGCAGGCGATGACGTTGAAGTTTTTCGCCGACGGCATCGTCGGCGCGCGCACCGCAGCGGTGAGCAAGCCGTTTGCCGATACCAATTCACAAGGCTTCTTTATGCACGATGAGGCCGATCTCGAACGCGTGATCGTTGACGCGCATCTCGGCGGCTGGCAAACGGCGACGCATTGCGTGGGCGACCGCGCGTGCGCATGCGTGATCTCGGCATTCGAGAAGTCCGAGAGGGCGCTGCCCGGACAAGACCGGCGCCATCGCATCGAGCATTATTTCTGCCCGCCGGATGGTGGTCTCGCGCGCATGAAGGCGCTCGGAGCCCTGATCGTCACGCAGCCGAGTTTTCTGGCGCGAATGCGCCGCTCGATTCTCGCGGCGTTCGGACCGGATGCACACAGCAAGTATCCCGCGCGCTCTGTGATCGATGCCGGTGTCACTTACGTCGGCAGTTCCGACGCGCCGACCGGGCATGTCTCGCCGTGGGTCGGGATGGCGAATGCCGTGGATCGCGGCGCGTCATTGGGCGCTCCCATCGGTGCGAATGAAGCGCTGACCCGGCGTCAGGCTGTCGGCAGTTACATGCATGGCGGGGCTTTCGCGATGAAGCAGGAGGATTGGCGCGGTACGCTCGTGCCGGGCATGGCGGCGGATTTCATTGCCATCGACCGCGATCCATTTGATGCATCCACCGATCTTGCCGCGACCAATGTGCTGATGACGGTGCTTCGCGGCACCGTGCGTCATGATACGCTGTCAGCCGCGGCCAAGATGCCGGCGGAGGCGTACTGATGTTAACCGCGCTGAGCATCCTGCTGGACGCCGTTGCCTACGGGATGGTGCTGTTCACGATTTCCATCGGCTTGTCGATCATGATGGGGCTGATGCGCGTTGTGAACCTTGCCCATGGCGCGTTCGCTATGATCGGAGGCTACATCGCGTCCTACGCGCTGAAGACAATGGGCATCAGTTATCCGATTGCGATCGTACTGGCGGTGGTGGGGACGATCATCATTTCGATCCCCTTCGAAGCTCTGCTCTACCGGCGCATCTATCGCCGCTCCGATGCCCTGACCCAGCTCCTGCTTACCATCGGTATTACCTTCGTCATTATCGGTTTAGCGAACTTCATCCTTGGGCCGACGTCGAAACCGATTCCGCTGCCGGCAGCGCTGAGCGGCCCGTTCGACCTCGGTTTCCGTATGATCTCGACGCATCGGCTGCTGGTGATTGCGTGCGGCCTCGTGACCGCGTTGGGGTTGTGGCTGTTGATCGACAAGACGGAGTTTGGCGTGCGGATGCGCGCGGCCGTCGACAATGGCGACATGGCGGAATCACTCGGCATCCGGACGCAGTGGATCTATTCGGCGACATTTGCTCTGGCAGTCGGTCTGGCGGCATTCGGCGGCGTGCTGGGCGCGGAAATGCTGCCGATCGAGCCATTCTATGCGCTTCGCTACATGGTGACGTTTCTGGTCGTGGTGTCGGTGGGAGGCGCGGGATCGATCCTCGGCGCGCTGTCGGCATCGCTTTTTCTCGGGCTTGCGGACACCACCGGAAAATATCTCGCGCCGGAGTTCGGCGAATTCTTCTTCTATCTCGCGGTTATTCTGACAGTGTTCCTGTTCCCGCGTGGTCTTCTGGGACGGGCGCACTAAGATGGCCGAAGACATCATTAAATACGATGTGGCGCGGCGGGGATTTCCGTTCCAGCAGGAAGCCTTTGGCCTGCTGACAATCGCCTTCGTGGGCGCTGTCGGCTATTTCGTGTTTCCCGACGATCTCGCGTTCCTGACGCGACTGATCAGCATCACGTTTCTCGTGCTTTCGCTTGATCTCGTCACGGGCTATTGCGGTGTCGCCACGCTGGGGCAGGCAGCGTTGTTCGGGGTCAGCGCGTATGCGGTAGGCAATGCCTGCATCGCGGGAATTACTAATCCGCTGATCCTGCTCGCGATCGGTGCCTTTACCGGCTCCGTGACCGGATTGATTTCCGGAGCGCTGATCACGCGCTTCCATGGTCTGCCGCAGCTCGTGCTGTCAATTGCCATCGGTCAGCTTGTCAGTTCGCTCGCGAACAAACTGTCGTCGCTGACCGGCGGCAGCGACGGCCTGTCCGGCATCACGCCCGCGCCGATCTTCGGCGTGTTCTCGTTTGATATGTATAGCCGGACGTCATACGTCTTCTCGCTGGCGACGCTCGCGGTCGTCATGGTTCTGCTGCTCAGGTTCGTTCAGTCTCCGTTCGGTCTGTTGTGCCGTGGCATCAAGGACGACAGCTTGCGCGCGCTGATGATCGGCGCCTCGGCCTATCCGAGACTTGTCGCGATGTATGGCGTGTCGGGGATCGTTGCGGGTATCGGCGGCGCGCTGATGGCGATCAACACCGGTGTTGTCGGGCTCGACAGCGTCAGCTTCGAGCGATCCGCCGAAGTTCTGGTCATGCTGGTGCTGGGCGGAGCCGGGAACCTATGGGGCGCGCTGGCCGGCGCGGTGATCTTCCAGATCTTCGAGCATATCGTCTCGGCGGCGAACCCGTTCCACTGGATGACGCTGGTCGGATTGCTTTTGATCGTCATCGTGATTTTCGCCCCGCGCGGCCTTGGGTACAGCATCGCTTCGCTCTGGTCATCCCTCTCGCAGCGGAGGTCGGGATCATGACGTCGCTGCTCGAATTGCGGAATGTGTCGAAGTCCTTCGGCGGCCTTCACGTCAACCGCGACGTATCCTTCAGTCTTGGCAAGGGCGACCGCGTCGCGCTGATCGGGCCGAATGGTGCGGGCAAGACCACTCTGGTGAACGTCATTTCCGGCGATCTTGCTGCGTCTGATGGCAGCGTGTTCTTTGAAGGCAATGACGTTACCAATGTTTCCATTCCGGGGCGCGTCCGGCAGGGGCTGGCGCGGACGTTCCAGATCACCCGCCTTTTCACCAGTTTGACGGTCGCGGAAAACGTCGCGCTGGCTGTCATGCAACGCAAGGGCATGACGCGGCAATTCTTCTCAGTCGCGACGTTTGCGCCCGCCGTCCGCGACGAGTGGATGCACATCCTGGGCATCCTCGGCATCGCCCACCTGTCGCAGCTTCCCGTCGCGAAACTTGCTTACGGCCAGCAACGGCTGCTCGATCTCGCCATCGGCCTTGCGCTGACGCCGAAGGTCCTTCTGCTGGATGAGCCGGCGGCGGGCGTTCCACACGACGAAGCGCCGAAGATACTTGAAGCAATCAATCGCCTGCCGCCCGACATCGCGGTTCTGATGATCGAACATGACATGGACCTTGTGTTCAGGTTTGCGAAGCGCGTGCTCGTGCTTGCCAATGGTCGCCTGATCTTCGAGGGCAGTCCGGAGGATGTGACCAAAGACGACGAAGTCCGCCGCGCCTATCTGGGGAGCTATGCCGATGCCAGCCGCACGGCTTGAGGTCGAACGCCTGAGCGCGGGTTATGGCCCGACGCAGATCGTCTCGGAGATGTCGTTCGAAGTGCCAGCCGGCGGCCGCCTTGCGGTCCTCGGACGCAACGGCGTCGGCAAGACAACGTTGCTCGCGACGCTGATGGGGCTTTCGACGCGGCATCACGGCCGTATTCTTGCGGACGGCAAGGATATCAGCGCATTGCGAACCTCTGCGCGGGCGCTGTGCGGCATGGGATATGTGCCGCAGACGCGCGACATTTTCGGCTCGCTGACCGTGGAAGAAAACCTGTCGACAGGCTTCAAGACACGTGAGCGGCAGGGATTGTCCGAAATCTACGAGATGTTCCCGCGGCTGGCAGAGCGAAGACGTCACCTCGGCCTTCAGTTGTCCGGAGGCGAACAGCAGATGCTGTCGATGGCGCGAACGTTGCTGGGAAAGCCGTCGATCCTGCTGCTGGATGAGCCTCTCGAAGGGCTCGCGCCGGTGATCTGCGACCAACTGATGGAAACCATTTCACGGCTCGCCACCAGCGGCGACATGACAATTGTGCTTGTCGAACAGCAGATCGAACGCGCGCTGAATTTCGCCGACCGCGTCATGGTGGTCGAGCGTGGTCGCTCGGTCTGGGAAGGCGGGTCGGCGGAGCTGAAATCGGACCGGTCGCTGGTCAACCGTTTGCTTGGTGTAGGCATTCACTGATCGAATTGATACTGTAACAGGGTCAACAAGAAGAAGACGCCCATGACGTTGATCTATCCGCGAGAAAGCAACGCCGCACACGCGCCACGGCTGTCGCCGGCCTACAAGAGCACGGTGCTTCGCTCTCCCACCAAGCCGCTGGTGATTATTCCGCATACGCTGTCGGAACTAACCGGGCCGGTTTACGGCCACGAGACCGTACGTGACAACGACAGCGATCTGACGATCCAGCACAAGGGCGAGCCGCTCGGCGAGCGCATCATCGTCCATGGCCACGTTCGCGATGAGGGCGGCCGCGGCGTGCCGAACACGCTGCTCGAGGTGTGGCAGGCCAATGCCTGCGGGCGCTACATCCACGTCGTCGATCAGCATCCGGCACCGCTCGATCCGAATTTTACCGGCGCAGGCCGCGCGCAGACCGATGCGGAAGGATACTACCGCTTCATCACCATCAAGCCGGGTGCGTATCCGTGGGGCAATCATCCCAATGCTTGGCGGCCGGCCCACATCCACTTCTCGGTGTTCGGGTATTCCTTCGTCTCGCGTATCGTGACGCAGATGTATTTCCCCGGCGATCCGCTGTTCGCCTACGATCCGATCTTCAATTCGGTGACGGACGAGAAGGCGCGGATGCGGATGGTGTCGAGCTTCGATCTCGAAAACACCAAGCCTGACTGGGCGCTGTGCTATCGCTTCGACATTGTATTGCGCGGGCGCAATGCCACGCCGCTGGATAACGACTGATGAGCAACATCACGCCTTCGCAAACCGTCGGTCCCTATTTCAAGTACGGCCTGACGCCCGGCAACGACTATGCGTGGAATGACGCCTTCGGCAACGATCTGGTGACAGCGGATGTCTCCGGTGAACGCATCCGGATCGTCGGGCAGGTGTTCGACGGTGATGGCAGGGTCATTCCCGATTCCATGCTGGAAATTTGGCAGGCCGACGCGCAGGGGCGTTTTGCCGATCCGCAGGATACGCGCGCGATGCCGAATGCTGCGTTCAAGGGTTTCGGACGCTGCGGCGCCGATGCCAAGGGCGGCTTTGAATTCCGCACCATCAAGCCCGGTCCGGTGCCGGGGCCAGGCGGCAAGCCGCAGGCCCCGCACATCCTTCTGGCCGTTTTCGCTCGCGGCATGACGCAGCAGGCGATCACGCGGATCTATTTCGGGGACGAGGCTGCGAACGCTGCCGATCCGATTCTCGCGCTGGTACCCGCCGAGCGCCGCGCGACGCTGGTCGCGCAGCGTGAGCCGGGTGACGTCGTGACCTACAGGTTCGACATTCACCTGCAGGGCGACAGGGAAACCGTGTTCTTTGACGTGTGATCCGGTCCGAGGCGGATTACCGCCGGCGGCATTTTCGCTGAACCAGTCGGTTGGACAGCTGTTACTTTCTAATAGCTCTAAATTCTAATAGCTCAAAATACGCCTGTAACCCGTTGAGGATGCGGGGGGAGGCCGTCATAGTGGCAAGCTCGAACAGTTTGCCGAATGACAAGTCTCTTCGATCTGATCGTCGACGACTACCGGATTCTCGATAGCGAGAATCGACCGGTCGAAGACACCTTTTCCCAAAGCATGATCTGGCTGGATAATCCCGGCTGCGTTCTTCAGCCGGGTAATTTTCACTTGCCCGCCGATCTTCGCACCCACGGAACCATGAAGCCCGGTCTCTATATGACCATCGTGCTGGAGGGCACTGGCGAGAGTTTCACCAACGACGGTCTTGAGAAGGTTCGCTATTCCGAGAACCTCTTGCTGGGGATGGCAATACGTGAGCCAACGCCGTGCAGCGGCGAAGCGCCCCGCGGCCCAATCCGAGCCGTCGGTATTGGTTTTCCCCGCGCCTCGATCACGGCGTTGGGACTGGAGCAGGAGTTTGTCGATCTGTTCAGGACCACAGAGCGGCCTGTTCTTGTTTTCTCGGTACAGGCCCCGCCGCGAATTCAGGCCATTGCAGCGGAAATCCTGTCACCGGCACTCGATGGACCAGCCGGAAAATTGCTGATGAGCGCGCAAGCGACCGAGATTTTGGCGAGAGGAATGTTCGCGTTGCGTCACAACGTCGAACTGAAGCAATCCCGTCGATCATAAGCGGGCGCGTCTTCAGGGCGCGAAAGACATGATTGACGCTGACTTGCGCTATCCGTGGAGCATCGCAGAACTCGCGCGCCGCGCCGGAACCAGCAGCCGGTCGTTCAACCTGCGTTTTCGCGCAGCTTACGGTATCAGCGCCATCGATTATCTAAGAACCAGACGGCTTGAGATCGCGCGCGAGGCGCTGGTGTATCAGAACATGACGGTGACTGAAGCTGCCGATCTCGTCGGCTATACCAACCCGGCGAATTTCGCAACCGCGTTCCGGAAGCACTTCGGCTTGGTTCCAAGTCTTTGCCGCAGTTTGTCCTGAACGAAATCTTCAATCGCCGCGCGCGGCGTTATGCGTACTGCGTCCTAAATGCCGCACGGGCAAAGCAATGCGGCTACCTTTGAGAAGGTCAACATAACATCAAAGGGTTTTTGCGCGCACGCAAAGGCATCGGTCGCGCAAATCTGCTTTCTCCATCAATGGGGGCTGAAAAGCCTGGCAAGATGGGGAAGTTGAGATGGGGCGGCAGTTTTCGGAAGATGTTTTGCGCGTGACGATGAGAAGCGCGCTTGGTGTCGCGATTCTGGGAGGTGTCTGTCAGGCAACGCCTTCGTTCGCGCAATCTTCGGAGCCGCCGTTGGAGAAGCAATCGGCAACGACTCTTCCAGAAGTCAGGGTCGCAGGCCAGCGTGCACGGCCGCGCCGCGCGTCGCGCGTCGCGCCGGCTCCTGCTCCGGTTCAGCCGATTCCGGCTCAGGTCGGCGAAAGTGGTACCGGTCCGGTTGTGGGCTACTCCGCCCGGCAAAGCGTGACGGCGACGAAGACTGACACTCCGTTGCTGGTAACACCGCAGTCCATCTCGGTCGTGACGAAAGACCAGATCAAGGATCAGGGCGCGCAAACAGTTCAGGACGCGCTTCAGTATACACCGGGTGTTTCGATTCAGGGCTACGGCGCCAACGCCTTCTTCGACGGTTTCAAGGTGCGGGGATTCGATGCCCCGCAGTATCTGGATGGTTTGCGGCTGCCCAAGGACGGCCTCTCGTTCGCGATGCCGAAGATCGAAACCTACGGTCTGGAACGGCTGGAGGTGTTGAAAGGCCCGTCTTCCGGCCTTTATGGGCAGACCGATCCCGGTGGCTTCATCAATATGATCAGCAAGCGGCCGACCGCGACGCCGCACTACGAAGTTGAAGGCACATTCGGCTCGTTCAATCGCATCCAGGGTGCGTTCGATATCGGCGGTCCGATCGACAAGAATGGCGAGTTTCTTTACCGCGTGGTGGGTCTCGCCCGCCAGAGCGATACGCAGACCGATTTCGTGCAGGACAATAAGGTCTTCATCGCACCAAGTTTCACATGGCGGCCGACGACGGACACAAGCTTCACGATCCTCTCGCACTATCAGAAGATCGACAACAAGGGGTACCAGCAGTACGTGCCCGGACAGGTGTCGTTCCTGCCGAATCCGAACGGGCACGTACCTTACAGCCGCTATATCGGGGAGCCCGGCCTCGACGGCTACAAACTTGAGCAAGTTGCCATCGGCTATGCATTCGAGCATCGCTTCGACAACAATCTGCAGTTCCGGCAGAACCTGCGTTACATGGAAGTGACCAACAATTTACAGAGCGTACGCTCGGAGGGAATGGTCCCGGGCAGCAACTCGCTGGTGAGCCGCAGCTATAACTACATCAACTCAAAGGCGCAAAACCTGACGCTGGACAATCAGCTACAGGCGGATTTCCGAACAGGCGCGCTGACGCACAAAGTTCTCGTGGGCATGGATTATCTGCACCAGACGGGAAGTTCAGATTACAGAAATACTTTTATAACGCCGATAAATGCCTACAACCCTGTCTATGGAGCGGGTGCGGTTCAGCCGGCGAGTTCCCCGTGGGTCGGTCAAAATCCCCCGGGTATGGTCACTTGAAACTCCCCCACTCGATAATCGCGGTCAGCGCCGCTGAACAGCGGTAGCCGATCAGGCAGGACGTTTATTTTCGGTCCCTTTAACCAGCAAGGGGCCGGGGAGTTGAACGTCTTGAAGCCACACCTGCAAAGCACGGTATTTACGTTACTCGATCGCAACGCCAGCCAGCGCGAGATCCACAGGCTGACGGGGGTCGACCGCAAGACGATCCGGCGTTACCGGGCGCTGCGGGCTGGTACGGAGGCAAATTCCCCCGGGGAAGTGACCACCGGCCCGGTGAGCGCGGACGGCCAAATTCCTCCACCCCGACCACCGGCTTCTGGGGCATCGGGAGCGACGGCCGCCGGCAGCCTGGCCCGTTCGGCTTGCGAACCGCATCGGACGTGGATCGAAGAACAGGTCCGCCTGAAGCGGAATGCGCAGGCGATTTACCAGGACCTGGTCGATCAATTTGGCTTTCCGTCCAGCTACCAGAGCGTCAAGCGGTTTGTGCGCACGTTGCGACACAGCGATCCCGAGCAGTTTGATCGACTTGAGTTCCTCCCCGGCGAGGAGGCCCAGGTCGACTATGGCGAGGGCGCTCTGACGATTGATCCCAGGAGCGGCCGGTACCGCCGTCCCCGCCTGTTCGTGATGACGCTGCGCTACTCGCGGCGCAGCTTCCGGCGGGTGGTGTGGCAATCCAGCCAGCAAGTCTGGGCGCAGCTCCACGAAGAGGCGTTCCGGTATTTTTGGCGGGGTCCCCAGCTATGTCGTGCTCGACAACCTGAAGGAAGGCGTCCTCAAGCCGGATTTGTACGAGCCCGAGCTCAACCCGATTTACAGCGCGATGCTGGCTCATTACGCCGTGGTCGCCGATCCCGCGCGGGTGGCCGATCCCAATCGGAAAGGATGCGTCGAGAGCGCGATTCAACATACCCAGGGCACCGCGCTGGCCGGACGGCGCTTCGAGACACTGGAAGCCCAGAACGAGTTCTTGAGGCACTGGGAGGAGAATTGGGCCTCCAAGCGAATCCACGGCAGCACGCGGCGTCAGGTCGAGGCGATGTTCCAGGAGGAGAAGCCCCACCTGCGGCCGTTGCCAGTGGCTGCCTTCCGCATCTTCACCGAGGTCGTTCGGACCGTCTGCGACGATACCACCGTGCGTGTTGATAGCAGCTATTACGCCGCGCGGCCTGCGCCCATCGGCAGCCAGGTCGTGGTGCGGATCTACGCCTCGACGATCGAGATCCGCGATCGCCACACCCATGCGCTGCTGCGTGTTCATCCCCGGATGGCGCATCCCGGTTCGGTCGTCCTGCCGACCAGCGAACGGCCGTTCAATCCGTCGCGGCAAACCGCGGTGCTGCTGGCGAGCGCCGAGCGCATCGGTCCGCAGACCAGGGCGCTCTGCCAGCAAGTGTTCGACACCGAGGGGCGCCCCGGACAGCGCGCGATGTGGGGCATTGTCGGGCTGAGCCGGAAGTATCCGGCACGGCTGGTCGAGCAGGCCTGCGCGCACGCCATCGGCAACCGCATCTACCGTTACAAGCACGTGCGTGCGACCGTCGAGCGGTTGTTCGAACAGGCGATCGCGCAGGTTGGAGCGACGCCACAGCCGGCATCGCCGCTCACCCAGGATCATCCGCTGATCCGCGCTCCAGCCGAATACGGCGATCTCTTCAGCCGTGCCGCGCGGCACGATGCCGGCGCCAATGGCCGGCAGGCCGAGGCTCACGACGACCGCGCCCCTGCAACCCGCGCTCGTGGCGCCTGCGCAACCCCGACCAGCTCCGGCGCCACGAGCGCTCCCGCGGCTTCTCACCTCAAACTGGAGACCAAACCACATGATGACCATGCCGGAAATTGAACGTTGCCTGCGACAGCTGCGCCTGTCGGGCGTTCGCGACACGCTGCAGACGCGTGTGCTGCAGGCGCAGGGCGCCAACCAGCCCTTCCTCGAGACCTTCTCCCTGATCCTGCAGGACGAACTGGACCGTCGTCAGTCCCGCCTTATCGAGCGACGATACCGGCAATCCGGGCTCGACGAAAAGCTCACGCTCGCCGAGTTCGACTGGTCCTTCAATCCCAAATTGCCGCGCCAAACCTGCTTCCAGCTCCACACCCTGGCGTTCATCGCCGCCGGCGAGAACGCGCTGCTCGTCGGCAAACCTGGCACCGGGAAGTCCCACATCGCCAAGGCGATTGCCTATCAGGCGATCCTGCAAAGCCACAAGGTCCAGTATCTTGAGACCGACGACTTCTTCCACCGCTACGTCCTGAACTCCCCGGCGCAACGCGAGGTCCGGCTGCGAACCATCATCGACTGCGATCTCCTCGTGCTGGACGATCTGTTCCTCGCCCGCGCCATCCCTGACGACGCCGGCGCCTTTGCTGCAGACCCTGATCCATCAGCGCTACAAACTGCGCCGCAGCGTCATCGTCACCTCCAATCGCGTCGTGCAGGATTGGGGAACATACCTGGGGGACAACACCATGAGCACGACGATCCTCGATCGCCTGATGCATTATTGCCATCTGCTCGAGTTCGATGGACGAAGCTATCGGCTCAAAGAGGCCGCTGAAGCCCTTGCCCGGGAAACAATGTCAAACTAACAATCATCATGTCCTGCCTCGCGGGGTGGAGGAATTTGACTGACCACACCCGGAGGAATTTGAAGTGACCCGCGGAGTTCGCTGTCTCCCTTCATGCTGTTGAACAACAAGATTGATCAGATCGGCTTGTATGCGCAGGATCAGATCAAGCTAGATCGATGGACGCTGTCGCTAACCGGCCGGCAGGATTTCGTGAATACTGAGCTGGAGAGCCTCGCATTCTATCCGAAGCCAGGCACTTATCGCCGTAGCGATGCAGCGACAACCGGCCGCGTGGGTCTGAACTATCTGTTCGACTTCGGCCTGTCGCCTTACGCCAACTACTCGACATCCTTTGTCCCGAATGCCAATGCGAGCCGGAACGGACAGGCGTTCAAGCCGACGACTGGTGAGGGCTGGGAGGCGGGGGTGAAGTTTCAGCCTGTTGGCACCAATCTGATGCTCACCGCGGCCTATTTCGACATCAAGCAGAACGACGTCCTGACATCTGATCCCGTTGATTTCCTCTTCAGCGTGCAGACCGATGCGGTTCGTTCACGCGGTGTCGAGCTGGAAGCGCGCGGCAACATCACGCGCGAACTCGAAATCATCGCGGGCTATACGCATACGGACGCCAAGATCACCGCGAGTGCTGTCGGCGCTCAGGGAAAATACGTGAACGGCGTGCCGATCGATCAGGCCTCGCTATGGGCGAAATATACCTGGTTCGATGGTCCGCTGGCGGGCCTCGGCCTCGGTGCAGGCGTCCGCTATGCCGGCGAGAGCTATGGCGATCTCTACAACACGTTTGTTCTTCCGGACTACACGCTGTTCGATGCGAGCGTGAGCTATGACTTCGCCTACACACGGCCGGATCTGAAAGGCTGGAGCGCGCAGGTTACAGCAAAGAACCTGACAAACCGCTACTACGTCGCATCGTGCCTAACCGGTCTGGCTTATTGCGGCCTTGGAACAGCGCGGACTGTCCTCGGAACGCTGAAATACTCCTTGAATTAAGGAGCATCACATTGACAGGCAGTAGCAAATCATTGCGCCGATGGGGTTGGACTCACAAATGGTCCAGCATCATCTGCACCGTATTCATGCTGATGCTCTGCATCACCGGCTTGCCGCTGATCTTCCATCACGAGATCGATCACCTGTTGCACGAGGAAGTGCAGGCGGCGCCGGTGCCGGAAGGAACTCCGCGTGCCAATCTGGATCTGATTGTGAAGAACAGTCTGTCAAAAGATCCGGGAATGGTGCCGCATTTCCTGATCTGGGACCCGGATGATGCCAATGCTTTGATGGTGAGCATCGGCAAAACGCTGGAGGCCAACCCTGTCGACAACCGCATCGTCCGCGTGGACGCTCACACCGCCGCCTATCTCGATGCGCCGGATGTCACCGGACGTTTCACCTACATCATGCTCAAGCTGCACACCGACATGTTCGCCGGTCTTCCGGGAAAACTGTTTCTCGGGCTGATGGGTATCCTGTTTTGTGTCGCGATCATTTCCGGCATCGTCGTCTATGCGCCGTCGATGCGAAAGCTGAAGTTCGGCACCTATCGCCGCGACCGGCTGCGCGTGGTCCGCTGGCTGGACATCCACAATGTTACCGGCATCGTGCTGGTGATGTGGATGCTGGTGGTAGGATTCACCGGTGTCATCAATACCTGGGCTGAACTTGTCATCAAGGTCTGGCAGTTCGGACAGCTCGCGGAAATGACCGCGCAATACAAGGACAAGCCGCTGCCGGCCAATCCGTCATCCATCGATGCGGCCGTGCAGGTCGCGATCAAGGCTGAGCCGAACATGAGGCCGGCCTTTGTGGCGTTTCCCGGCACGATCTTCAGCAGCAAGAGCCACTACGCTGTCTTCATGCGCGGCAACACGCCGTTGACGGCGAAGCTGCTCAAGCCGGCCTTGATCGATGCGGAAACCGGTGGGCTGACCGACAGCCGGAACCTGCCATGGTACGTCGCGACGCTGCTGATCTCGCAGCCGCTGCACTTCGGCGACTATGGCGGCATGCCGCTGAAAATCATCTGGGCGATTCTCGATATCATCACCATCGCCGTGCTGATCACCGGCCTTTACCTCTGGCTGCGCCGGCGTCAGTCCGGTGTCAGTATCGAGCGCGTCGTTATCGATGCCTCGGCTTCAGACCATCGCCCGGCCTATACGTCATGAAGTACAAATCGCAGCTACGCCGTCAGACCAACGGTCAGATTTTCGCGATACCGATGGTGCTCGGCGTGCTCAGCATCGTCGGTCTTGTCTCCGCGCTGGTCGGGGACGGGGTGTGGGATGGCGTGTCCTGGGCGACGCTGGCGATTCCGATCCTGCTGTGCGGATACTTCTTTCTCAAGCGCAGCTGAACGTCACACCGGCAGCGCGATAGTGTACTTCACCTGACTGAGCGCAAAACTCGACTCGATCGAGGCGATGCCGTCGAGGCGCGTCAGCTTGGTCTTGATGAAATTTTCATAGGACGGGAGGTCGGCTGTGACCACGCGCAGCAGATAGTCGCGGTTGCCGGTCATCAGGTAGCATTCCAGCACCTCTTTCCATTTCGAGATCGCCTTGGCGAAGCGGTCGAGGTCCTCTTCCTTCTGCCGTTCCAGCTTGATCGAAATGAAGACGCTGACCGGAAGTCCGACGGATTTCTGATCGACCATGGCGATGTAACGCGAGATTACACCGCGCTCCTCGAGCAGTTTCACGCGGCGGTGGCAGGGCGATACCGACAGGCCGACCTGATCCGCGAGGTCCTGCATGGTGACGCGGCTGTCGGCCTGAAGAATCGTCAGGATTTTGCGATCGATCGCGTCGAGATTTGTCATTGGAATGAAATCTCATAAATGTTCATGCGAATAGTATCATATCCCAATAATCTGGCGCCGGTCGATATGATTTGAGATTTTTGTGGCGCAGGAGGGACTAGCATCTGGGCGCGAACCCAAATCCTGGTGACCATCATGCCCATCGATCCCTCGCGTCTGGAAATCCTGTCGGCCCTCACCAAGAAGGTGCTGTGGCTATCGTCGTGGACCATCCACCACGCCAACCATGTCCGGCCGGATTCCTACGGGCTGAAGGTCGGAGGCCATCAGGCCTCAAGCGCTTCGCTGGCGACGATCATGTCGGCGCTGTATTTTGGCGTGCTCAAGCCGGAGGATCGCGTCGCGGTGAAGCCGCACGCCAGTCCGGTGTTTCATGCGATCCAGTATCTGCTCGGGCAGCAGACCCGCGAGAAGCTGGAGAATTTTCGCGGCTTCAAGGGCGCGCAGTCCTATCCCTCGCGGACCAAGGACATCGACGACGTGGATTTCTCCACCGGCTCGGTGGGTCTCGGTGTGGCGCAGACGCTGTTCTCGTCGCTGGTGCAGGATTATGTGAAGTCGCACGGCTGGATGAAGGATCGGCCCGAAGGCCGCATGATCGCGTTGGTAGGTGACGCTGAACTCGACGAGGGCAACATCTTCGAGGCGCTGCTGGAAGGCTGGAAGCAGGGCCTGCGTAACACCTGGTGGGTGATCGACTACAATCGCCAGAGTCTCGACGCGGTGATTCACGAAGGGCTGTGGGAGAAGCTCGAGATCATGTTCCGCAATTTCGGCTGGGATGTGGTGATCGTGAAATACGGCAAGCTGATGCAGGCTGCGTTTGCCGAGCCGGGCGGTGAGGCGCTGCGGAAGTGGATCGATGGCTGCCCGAACCAGATGTATGCGGCGCTGTGCTTTCAGGGTGGTGCTGCGTTCCGCAAGCATCTGCTCGATGATATTGGCGATCAGGGGGCAGTGACGCGCCTGATCGAAAAGCGCACCGACGACGAACTGCTGGCGCTGATGTCGAATCTCGGCGGCCACGACATGGCGAGCATGCTGGAGGCCTTCGAGGCGATCGACCATGATCGGCCGGTGTGCTTCATCGCCTATACGATCAAGGGCGTCGGACTTCCGTTCCAGGGCCACAAGGACAATCACGCCGGGCTGATGACTGTGGCGCAGATGGAAACCTTTCGCGCGGCGCAGAACATCCGTCCCGGTCACGAATGGGATCGGCTGGAAGGCTTGCCGCTCGATCACGCGCGCATCGAAAAATTCCTGAAGGACGTGACGTTTGCGCGTGACGGCGCGCGGCGGCTTGATGCGCCGAAGATTGAGGTGCCGGCAAAGCTCGGCGTGACGCTGACGCCGCGCATGGCGACGCAGCAGGGATTCGGACTGGTGCTGAACGAACTCGCCCGCAGCAATATCAAACTGGCCGAGCGCATCGTCACCACGTCGCCCGATGTGACGGTCTCCACCAATCTCGGCCCGTGGGTGAACCGGCGTGGCCTCTTTGCCATGGCGGAGAACACTGATCTGTTCCGCAAGGAGAAGATTCCGTCGACCTTTGCGTGGGATTATTCGCCGAAAGGCCAGCACATGGAGCTTGGCATCGCGGAGATGAATCTCTTTATCATGCTTTCCGCGCTCGGCCTGTCGCACTCCATTAACGGCGAGCGGCTGCTCCCGGTGGGTACGCTGTACGATCCGTTCATCGAGCGCGGCCTCGATGCATTGAATTACGCCTGTTATCAAGATGCGCGCTTCATGGTGGCGGCGACGCCATCGGGGATCACGCTGGCGCCCGAAGGCGGCGCGCACCAGTCGATCGCAACGCCCTTGATCGGCATGGCGCAGGACGGACTTTCGTCCTTCGAGCCCGCATTCGTCGACGAACTGGCGGTGATCATGCGCTGGGGTTTCGATCACATGCAGCGCGACGACGACGGCGGTTCGGTTTACTTGCGGCTGTCGACGCGTACGCTGGACCAGCCGCAGCGTACGATGACGCTCGAGCTTGAAAGCGACATCGCGGCGGGCGCGTACTGGCTGCGCAAGCCCGGGCCGAACGCCGAGCTCGTGATCGCTTATACTGGTGCTGTTGCGCCGGAAGCTATCGAGGCGACGGGGCTGCTCGGCGAGTCGCGCCGGGATATCGGTCTGCTGGCGGTGACTTCGGCGGATCGGCTTCACGCCGGCTGGACGGCGTCGCGCAAGCTTCGCCGCAGCGGCGGGCCGCGCGAACCGAGTCATATCGAGCGGCTGCTTGCGCCGCTGCCGCGTGACTGCGGGCTCATCACGGTGATCGACGGACATCCGGCGACACTGGCGTGGCTCGGCAGTGTTCACGGCCATCGCGTCGAGGCGCTCGGCGTCGAGAAATTCGGCCAGACCGGCACCATCAATGATCTCTATGGCCACTATGGTCTGGACGCCAACACCATCATTGATGCCGCAGCGAGCCTGACCTTCGGCGCGCCGATCAGGCATCGCAAGATGACGATGTAACCGCGGCGCGTCCGGGCGCTTTAACCACGCGCAACTTCCGGTGCCCGTCCGGTGAAATGCCGAGTTGACCGGACGCGGCAACAGCAGCACCATTGGCTCCTACGGGATAAGGTGCTGAATGACCGAGCTTTCCAACCGCCAGTCCGACATTCTGAACATCGCGCGCGCCTCCGGGCGGGTCACGGTGGAGGATCTGGCGCGGCGCTTTGAAGTGTCGGCGCAGACCATCCGCAAGGACCTGAACGACCTGTGCGACCGCCGCTCGATGACGCGGGTTCATGGCGGCGCGATCATCGCGTCGGGCGTGGAAAACCTCGCTTACGAAGCCCGCCGGTTCGTCGCGGCGGAAGAAAAGAAAGCCATCGGCATTGCGGCGGCGGCGCAAATTCCCAACGGGTGCTCGCTGTTCATCAATATCGGCACTACGACGGAAGAAGTTGCGAGCGCGCTGACGGCGACGCATGAAGATCTGCTGGTCATCACCAACAATCTGAACGTGGCGATGCTGCTGTATCGGCATCCCCGGATCGAGGTCATCGTGGCTGGCGGTACGGTCCGGCGTGCGGACGGAGCAGTGATCGGATCGACTGCGAACAACCTGATCACGCAGTTCAAGGTCGATTACGCCATCGTCGGCGCATCCGCGATCGATGAGGAGGGCGCTTTGCTCGACTTTGATTATCGCGAGGTGCAGGCCGCGCAGGCCATCATCGCCAACGCGCGCAGCGTGATGCTGGTGGCCGACAGCACCAAGCTCAGCCGCAACGCGCCGGTGCGGATCGCGCATCTGAGCCAGATCCATACGTTCGTGACCGATCTGCCGCTCCCGGCCAGGCTTCAGGCCATTTGCAACAGCCGCGGTATCGAGGTGATCGCCGCGATGCCTGACAAGCCAGCCGACGTGGCCTGACGGCCGCTTCCCGCGAGGGGAATGACGCGCGGCAGACTTTCAGGTTGATCACGTTGAGCGGTGGCGCCAAAACCAGCCGCGCTCGCTATCACCACTATAATATATTGATATTACGTCTTTTTTTGCGCATGGCTAGGGCGGGTGCTCGCGAATTCATCACGCCGCTTGCTTTCGTTTATCGTTGTGATTTAATCATAATCGAAAGCGAAATCGCTATAAGTGAAAATAGCGAGCGCCCGGGAGACGCGGTGGGACAGGTTTTCGACCTCGCAATTATTGGTGGAGGGATCAACGGCTGCGGCATTGCCCGCGATGCCGTGGGCCGCGGGAATTCCGTCTTCCTTTGCGAAATGAACGATCTCGCCAGCGGCACCTCGTCCTGGTCGAGCAAGCTGATCCATGGCGGTCTGCGCTATCTCGAATATTACGAGTTCCGTCTCGTTCGCGAGGCGCTGCTGGAGCGGGAAGTGCTCTGGCAGATCGCCCCCCACATCATTCGTCCGCTGCGCTTCGTGCTGCCGCATCATGCCGGGCTGCGTCCGGCCTGGCTGCTGCGGCTCGGTCTTTTCATGTACGACTATCTCGGCGGGCGGCGCCTGCTCCCTGCCACGCGCACGGTTGACCTGAGCCGTGATCCGGTCGGCCAACCGCTGGTCCCCGGCCGCTTCACCAAGGGTTTCGAGTACTCGGACTGCTTCGTCGACGACGCGCGCCTTGTGGTCCTCAACGCGCGCGATGCGGCGGATCGCGGTGCGGTGATCCGCACGCGGACGCGTGCCGTCGAG
Organism: Afipia birgiae 34632; assembly: GCF_000308295.2. GTDB lineage: Bacteria > Pseudomonadota > Alphaproteobacteria > Rhizobiales > Xanthobacteraceae > Afipia > Afipia birgiae. Next base: position 2,392,436 of record NZ_HG326652.1, on the reverse strand, counting down.
GCGAGGCGGCAGGGCGATTGCTGGCAGGTTCTGCTGGAGGACACTGTCACCGGTGCGAAAAGCAGCATCCAGGCGCGGGCGCTGGTCAACGCGGGCGGTCCATGGGTCGAGGATGTGTTGAACCGGGGCGCCGGAGTTAATGCCAAGTCCAAAGTCCGTCTGGTTCAGGGCTCGCACATCGTGGTGCCGCGGCTTTACGACCACGATCGCGCCTACACATTCCAGAACGCCGACGGTCGCGTGGTCTTCGTCATTCCGTTTCAAAACGATTTTACGCTGATCGGAACCACCGATCGCGATTACGACGGTGATCCATCCAAGGTCAAGGCCTCGGCGGAGGAAATCGCCTATCTGTGCCAGTCGGTGAATGACTATCTTGCCAAATCCGTGAAGCCCGAAGACGTGGTGTGGGCCTATGCCGGCGTGCGTCCGCTCTATGACGACGGCGCCAGCGAGGCCAAGGCGGCCACTCGGGATTACGTGTTCGAATACGATGCGCCGGGCGGGCTGCCGCTGCTGTCGATCTTCGGCGGCAAGATCACGACCTACCGCCGCTTGTCCGAAGAGGCGCTGGAGCGGCTGGAGCAATATCTTCCCGGAAAAGCAAAGCCCGCGGGCTGGACCGGCACCACGCCGTTGCCCGGTGGCGATCTCGACGTGTCCGCGATCCCGGCACTGGCGGATGAATTGGTCCGCGACAATTCGTTCCTGTCGCGTGCTCTCGCGCTTCGCCTTGCGCACGCCTATGGTACGCGGGCCAGCAAGGTTCTCGACAAGGCATCATCCGCTGCGGACCTCGGACAAGTGTTTGGCGACACGCTGACGGAACGTGAAGTCCGCTACCTGATCGCGCACGAATTCGCGCGTACCGCCGAGGACATTGTCTGGCGACGGTCCAAGCTGGGCCTGCGTCTCTCCGCTGATGAGGTGAAGGCGCTCGACGACTGGATCGCCAAGCATCGCAGCGGTCTCAACACACCGCTGAGGGAAGCCGGAGGCCGCGGATGAGCGTCACCCTCGATCAGGTTTCGCGCGAGGTTAACGGCGTTCCCTGGATTCGAGATGTGACGCTGACGCTTGAGCGCGGCACCTTGAGCGTGCTGCTCGGGCCGACATTGTCAGGCAAGACCTCGATCATGCGGCTGCTGGCCGGGCTCGACAAGCCGACCGCCGGCCGCATCCTTGCCGATGGCAAGGACGTCACCGGCTTCGATGTGCGCAAGCGCTCTGTGGCGATGGTCTATCAGCAGTTTATCAACTATCCGACGCTGTCGGTTTACGAGAATATAGCGTCGCCGCTGCGGGTGCAGGGTGTGGCGCGCGACGAGATCGAAACCCGCGTGCGGGACGCGGCGAAACTGCTCAAGCTGGAGCCTTATCTCAATCGCACGCCGTTGCAGTTGTCAGGCGGCCAGCAGCAACGCACCGCAATCGCGCGGGCGCTGGTCAAGGGCGCGGACCTTGTGCTGCTCGACGAGCCGCTCGCCAATCTCGATTACAAATTGCGCGAGGAATTGCGCACAGAGCTGCCGCGCATTTTTGAAGAGTCCGGCGCGATCTTTGTCTATGCCACAACCGAACCCTCCGAAGCGTTGCTGCTCGGCGGCCGCACGGTCTGCATGGGCGAGGGACAGGCGCTGCAGGTCGGCGCGACCCCGCAGGTCTATCGGCGTCCCGACACGGTGGAAGTGGCGGAGGTGTTTTCCGATCCGCCGCTGAACACTGTCGGCATCGAGAAGAGGAATGGATCGATCATCTATTCTGGCGGCGAGCGCGCCCCGGTGGCTGGTCTTTATGAAGGCCTCAGTGACGGCACCTACAAGGTTGGGTTTCGTGCACACCAGCTCAACGTCGCCGGTGCATCTCCCGGCCGGCATGCGTTCGTTACCACCGTCAGCGTTACCGAGATCACCGGTTCGGAAAGCTTCGTGCATCTCAAGCGCGAGGGCTACAACTGGGTCGCGGTGCTTCCGGGTATTCACGAATTCCTGCCGGGGCAGGATCTCGATGCGATGCTCGACCCGAACGATCTTTTTATTTTCGATCAAGCCGGCCGGCTCGTTGCCGCGCCGACGGCAATGTGAGGACTAGTGATCCGATTCTGACATTCGTATGATACTTTTCGCAGGCACCTTTTACGAATGTCAGAATCAAAGGATCACTAGAATTATAATTAACGAGTGTCCTTTCGAATTCGACGTTCGCTAAGGGACATGCTGCAAATTTGAGCGAACGTCGAATTCGGGACACTCGCATGGCTCGCATCGACCTTGTCGATCTGGCGCATTCCTACGGCGGCGACGCCTATGCGCTGAAACCTATGACCATGACGTGGCGGCAGGGCGGTGCTTATGCGCTGCTCGGACCATCCGGCTGCGGCAAGACCACGCTCCTCAACATTATATCCGGCATTGTCACTCCGTCGCACGGCAAGGTGCTGTTTGACGGCACCGATATCACGCGCTCCACCACGCGCGAGCGCAACATCGCGCAGGTGTTCCAGTTCCCCGTGATCTACGACACCATGACGGTGGGCGAAAACCTCGCGTTCCCGCTCAAGAACCGCGGCCAGCTGCGCAAGGCGATCGATGCCCGCGTCGCCGAGATCGCCAAGTTGCTCGATCTCACGCCCTATCTCGATCGCAAGGCGGTGCGGCTTAGCGCCGACGCGAAGCAGAAGATTTCGCTGGGGCGTGGTCTCGTGCGCTCGGACGTCGCGGCGGTGCTGTTCGACGAACCGCTGACGGTGATTGATCCGCATCTGAAATGGGAACTGCGCTCCAAGCTCAAGGCGCTGCACCAGGCGCTCGATCTGACCATGATCTACGTGACCCACGATCAGACCGAGGCGCTGACCTTTGCCGATACGGTGGTGGTGATGCACGACGGCAGCGTTGTGCAGAGCGGTACGCCAGAAGAGCTGTTCGCCAAGCCTGCGCATACCTTCGTCGGCTATTTCATCGGCTCGCCCGGCATGAACATTGTGCCGGCTGTCGTGAAGGGCAACGAGGGAAGGATTGACGGTCATACCATCCGGCTGAACCGGACCTATGATAGCCTGCCGGTTGGCGCCAAAATCGAAATCGGTGTGCGGCCGGAATTCGTCCATGTCGCGGCGCCCGCGCCGGGTCTGCTCTCGGCGCAGATCGAGCGGATCGACGATCTCGGCCGTGTGCGCTTTGCGCGCGTGCGCATCGGCGATGCCAAATTCGCGGCCAAAGTTCCGAACGGCTTCTCCGTGCCGGACAACACTGCCGGTCTCGTTTTCGATCCTGCTCATATCCACGTCTATGCGGACAGTCTTCTGGTCGAAGGGCGCGCCTGATGGACAAGACGATCAACAACAAGGCCTGGTTCCTGGTGCTGCCGGTGTTCCTGATCGTGGCGTTCTCCGCGATCCTGCCGTTGATGACGGTGGTCAACTACTCGGTGCAGGATACGTTCGGAAATAATCAGTTCTTCTGGAACGGGGTCGGCTGGTTCAAGGAGCTGCTCGATCCCTCGACCGATCTCGGCGACCGGTTCCTGGCCTCACTCGGCCGCAATCTGCTGTTCTCCGCGATCATTCTCGCCATCGAAGTGCCGCTTGGAATTCTGGTCGCGCTGTCGATGCCACGCGAAGGTTGGCGCGTGGCGGCGTGCCTCGTCATTCTCGCGCTGCCGCTGCTGATTCCGTGGAACGTGGTCGGCACCATCTGGCAAATCTTCGGACGTCCCGACATCGGCTTGCTCGGCTATACGCTGAACAAGATGGGGCTGGATTACAATTACGTGTCCAATAGCCTCGATGCGTGGGCGACCATCATCGTCATGGACGTCTGGCACTGGACCAGCCTCGTTGCGTTGCTGTGCTACGCCGGTCTCAAATCCATTCCGGATGCCTATTATCAGGCGGCGCAAATCGACGGCGCATCGCGCTGGGCGGTGTTCACTGCGATCCAGCTGCCGAAGATGAAGCGTGTGCTGCTGATCGCGGTGTTGCTGCGGTTCATGGACAGCTTCATGATCTACACCGAGCCGTTCGTCGTCACCGGCGGCGGCCCGGGCAACTCGACCACTTTCGTCTCGATTGAACTCGTCAAGATCGCCCTCGGCCAGTTCGACCTTGGCAAGGCTGCCGCGCTGTCGATCGTCTACAATCTGGTCATCCTGATCGTGTGCTGGGTGTTTTACACGGTGATGACGAACGCCGATAATGAGCGCGCGCAAACGACGGGAGGTGCGTGATGCATACCATTCCCGGCCGTCGCATCATTATGGTCCTGTTCCTCACCTTCCTGCTGTTGCCGATCTATTGGCTCATCAATATGAGTTTCAAGACCAACACCGAAATCGTCACCACGATGACGTTGTGGCCGAGTAATCCAACGCTGGTTCACTACAGGCGCATCTTCACGGATTCGAGCTGGTACTCCGGATATATCAATTCGCTGCAATACGTCATCATCAATACTGTCATCTCGATCTCCTTCGCGCTGCCTGCCGCCTATGCGTTCTCGCGCTACCGGTTCCTCGGCGACAAGCACCTGTTCTTCTGGCTGTTGTCGAACCGCATGGCGCCGCCGGCGGTATTCGCGCTGCCGTTCTTCAACCTGTATTCGGCGATCAATCTGTTCGATACGCCATGGGCGGTCGCGCTGGCGCATTGCCTTTTCAATGTGCCACTGGCGGTGTGGATACTTGAAGGATTCGTGTCCGGTGTGCCGAAGGAGATCGACGAGACCGCATTCCTCGACGGCTATTCGTTCCCGCGTTTCTTCGTGAAAATCCTGATGCCGCTGATCGCAAGCGGCATCGGGGTCGCAGCGTTCTTCTGCTTCATGTTCTCATGGGTGGAATTGCTGCTGGCTCGGACGCTGACGTCGGTGAACGCCAAGCCGATCGCCGCGACGATGACACGCACTGTTTCGGCGTCCGGAATGGATTGGGGCCTGCTGGCCGCGGCTGGCGTCCTGACCATCATCCCCGGTGCGCTGGTGATCTGGTTTGTCCGCAACTACATCGCGCGCGGTTTCGCGCTGGGCAGGGTGTAACATGGAACACATCGCATGGATGGCCTGGACAGCCCCCACAGCGATCTTCTTCTGCCTGCTGGCGGGAACGCTCGCGACCATGACCTGGCTCGCGTTGCGGTATCCCGAAGCAGAGCGTGTCGGGGTCCTGCGTATTCCGACGACCCGCGGCGATCGGTTGTTCATTTCGCTGATCGCGGCTGCGGTCATTCATCTGTTGTGGATTGCATTTGCGGGCACGAATCCGATTGCGATGCTCCCGATCGGCGAGGGCGTCGAACTATCGAGTTTGTGGATCGCCACTGTGATTTCGCTCGTCTCGGCTGTTGTTATATTTCGCAACGTCTAGCCGTGTGAAAGAGAGGCAGATCCGGGATCAACCCGGACCTGGAGTTGTGTTCAACGGAGGAAATCATGCGACAAGCTACGAAGAGAGATCGTCTTTTGACGATGGCAAGCGCAGTGGCATTGATAGCAGCATCGGCTGCGGTCAGCGCACCTGCTTTCGCCGATGAAGCGGCGGCAAAGAAGTGGATCGATGCCGAATTCCAGCCTTCGACACTGTCGAAGGACGACCAGATGAAGGAGATGCAGTGGTTTATCAAGGCCGCGGAGCCCTTCAAGGGTATGGACATCAACGTTGTCTCCGAAACCATCACCACTCACGAATACGAGTCGGGGACACTGGCGAAAGCTTTCACGGAAATCACTGGCATCAAGATCAAGCACGATCTGATTCAGGAAGGTGACGTTGTCGAAAAGCTGCAAACTCAGATGCAGTCCGGCAAGAACGTCTATGACGGCTGGATCAACGACTCGGACTTGATTGGCACCCACTTCCGGTACAACCAGACCGTGGTCCTTTCGGACTACATGGGGGGCGAAGGCAAGGACGTCACCAACCCGATGCTGGATGTCGATGATTTCATCGGGAAGTCGTTCACCACCGCTCCGGACGGCAAGCTTTATCAGTTGCCCGACCAGCAGTTCGCGAACCTTTACTGGTTCCGCTACGACTGGTTCACCAATCCCGACTACAAGGCGAAGTTCAAGGCCAAGTATGGCTACGAGCTTGGCGTGCCGGTGAACTGGTCGGCCTATGAAGACATCGCCGAGTTCTTCACCAACGACATCAAGGAAATCAACGGCGTCAAGGTCTATGGCCACATGGACTACGGCAAGAAGGACCCGTCGCTCGGCTGGCGGTTCACCGACGCCTGGTTGTCGATGGCCGGTAACGGCGACAAGGGCATTCCGAACGGCAAGCCCGTCGATGAATGGGGCATCCGCATGGAAGGCTGCCGTCCGGTCGGCTCGTCGGTCGAACGCGGCGGCGACACCAACGGACCCGCGGCGGTCTATTCGATCGTCAAGTATCTCGACTGGATGAAGAAGTATGCCCCGCCGCAGGCGCAAGGCATGACCTTCTCCGAGTCGGGCCCGGTGCCTGCGCAAGGCGCGATTGCCCAGCAGATGTTCTGGTACACCGCCTTTACCGCCGACATGGTGAAGCCGGGTCTGCCGGTGGTGAATGCGGACGGTACGCCGAAGTGGCGCATGGCTCCGTCGCCGCATGGCTCGTACTGGAAGGAGGGCATGAAGCTCGGTTATCAGGACGCCGGTTCGGCGACGTTGCTGAAGTCGACGCCTGCGGACCGCCGCAAGGCAGCTTGGCTCTATCTTCAGTTCATCGTCTCCAAGTCGGTGAGCCTGAAGAAGAGCCATGTCGGTCTCACGTTCATTCGTGAATCCGACATCTGGGACAAGTCGTTCACCGAACGCGCGCCCAAGCTCGGCGGTCTGATCGAATTCTACCGCTCGCCTGCGCGCGTGCAGTGGTCTCCGACCGGAAACAACGTGCCGGACTATCCGAAGCTGGCCCAGCTTTGGTGGCAGAACATCGGCGATGCGTCGTCTGGTGCGAAGACCGCGCAGGCGGCGATGGACTCGCTGGCTGCGGCGCAGGACTCGGTGCTTGAACGCCTCGAGAAGTCGGGTGTGCAGGGCGCCTGCGGTCCGAAGCTCAACAAGAAGGAGACGGCTGAGTTCTGGTTCGCGAAGTCGGAGAAGGACGGCAACATCGCTCCGCAGCGCAAGCTCGCGAATGAAAAGCCGAAGGGCGAAACCGTCGACTACGACACGCTGATCAAGTCGTGGCCGGCGTCGCCGCCGAAGCGTGCCGAAGCGAAGTAAGCGGCATCGCACAGATCAAGATGAGAAAGGCTGGGAGAGATCCCGGCCTTTCTCTTTTGATGCAGCGCACTCTGTCGGGTGTTGTTGACAGGCCGTCGCCGTTTGGCTGTACTTCACGCACTGATGACTCCGTGACTTTCTGTATTCAGGAACAAGGAGATCTCGCAGGCGGCACAGAGCCACAACGAGGCTGCGCATTTTCAAGGCGGCCGTTGGCTGTTGCCGACAAGGTTCACGCAAAAACGCATAGCTAATCGACACAAGAAATAGGCGAGGCGATCGCTAGGATCGCGACGTGACCAAGGCGATCGCTAGAATCGCGGCACGTTGGGGGAGGGTAACCGGGGATGCTGGACTTCGTTCAGCAGTTGGTGAGCGGTATTGCGCTCGGCTGTGTCTATGGCCTGATCGCACTTGGCTTTGTCCTTGTTTACAAAGCGACCGAGGTCGTCAACTTCGCGCAAGGCGATCTGATGATGCTGGGCGGCTTCTTCGCCTTCACCTTCATCAGTCTGCTCGGCTTCAACTACTGGCTTGGATTTGTCGCCGCGGTCGGCGCCATGGCGCTGTTCGGAATGCTGGCCGAGCGCCTCGTGGTGCGGCCGATCCTCGGCTATCCGCAGTTTTCCATCATCATGGCGACCATCGGACTTGGCTTCTTCCTGCGCTCGGTCGCGGGAATGATCTGGGGCACCGACGATCTCAAGATCGAGACGCCGTTTAGCCAGGGCGTGCTGCGGCTGGGCAGCCTGGTGCTGGCCTATGACAAGCTTTCGGTGATCGCCGCGACGATTATCCTCTGCGGCGTGCTGTATCTCTTTTTCAACAGGACCACGCTCGGCACTGCGATGCGCGCCAGTTCCGAGAATATGCTCGCGGCCTACTACATGGGCATTCCGGTCAAGCGCGTGGTGTCGATCGTCTGGGCGATCAGCGCCGCGGTCGCGACCTGTGCCGGCGTGCTGCTGGCGCCCATCACCTTCGTCCACTCCAATGTCGGCCTGGTGCTGGGACTGAAGGCTTTTCCGGCCGCTGTGCTCGGTGGATTCGGATCGATCCCCGGCGCGGTGGTCGGCGGAATCCTGATCGGCGTGATCGAAAGCATGGCCGGCTTTTATCTGCCCCAGGGATGGAAGGATGTCGCGCCCTACATCGTGCTGCTCGCGGTACTGCTGCTGAAACCCGAAGGCATTTTCGGGCTTCACACGCGGAAGAAAGTCTGAGGGGCGCCGATGCGGTTTCTTTTCAAGACAGACTATAACGACGACATCCGGCTGATCCCGCATAGCGGATACATCTGGTCCTACGGCGCGCTGCTGGCGCTGCTGCTGATCGCGCCGTTCGTTCTGAGCAGTTATCTCGTCAGCCAGCTCGTTTTCGTCTGCATCTATGCCATCGTCGGCGTCGGGCTGATGATCCTGACGGGGTTCACCGGGCAGGCCTCGCTGGGGCACGCGGCGTTCCTCGCCATCGGAGCCTACACCGCCGCCTATCTTCAGCAGATGGGCGTACCATTCGTCGTCTACTTTCTGGCGGCAGGCGCGCTGACCGGATTGATCGGCGCAATGGTCGGATTTCCGGCATTGCGGCTACAGGGGATCTATCTCGTGATCGCCACCATCTCGTTCGCGCTGATCGTGGAGGAGATTCTGGCGCGCTGGGAAAGCGTCACGCACGGCAACGACGGCATGCGTGTTCGCGCAATCCAGATGTTCGGCGGCAGCATCACGCGCGACAGCCCGACCTTCTATTACATGTGTCTCGGTCTCTTGATCCTGGTCATCCTCGGCACGCTCAACCTGATGCGGTCTCCGACCGGGCGCGCATTCGTCGCCATCCGCGATAGCGAAACCGCAGCCAAGAGCATGGGCATCAACGTCTCACGCTACAAGGTAAAGTCGTTCGCCCTCAGCGCCGCGATCACCGGCTTCGCGGGCGTTCTCTTTGCCCACAAGATGTCCTTCATCAGCCCGGAGATGTTCACACTCCAGCTGTCCATCGAATTTATCATGGTGATCATCATTGGCGGCGTGATCAGCCTGCACGGCGCAGTGCTGGGCGCGATCTTCATCGTGATGGTCGATCCGTTCCTGACCTCCTGAAGGATGACATTCCGGGCGTCGCTGCAGGTCTCGCAGCCACGTTCGGCGCAGGCGTCGAGCAGGTGGCCAGCATCAAGGCGAATGTCGCGGCAATCGCCTCGGCCAATGGCCTGAAGGGCGCGATCTACGGCCTGATCATCATGCTGTTCATCCTGTTCGAGCCCTACGGCATTTATGGCCGCTGGCTCAAGATCAAGCTCTTCTTCCAGCTCTTCCCGCTCTACAAGCGCGCGACCTTCAAGCGGCAGAAGATCTATGTCAAATCGGAGCGGAACCGATGAGCTGTTTCCGCGCCGAAAATCTTTCGCTTCACTTCGGCGGGCTGAAAGCGGTGGATTCCGTCAGCTTCGCGGTGGAGAAGGGCGAGATCCTCTCGATCATCGGTCCCAACGGGGCAGGCAAAAGCTCGATCTTTAACCTGATTTCGCGCCTCTACGAGCCGACCGCGGGCCGGCTTTATTTCGAGGATCAGGACATCACCGAGGAGCCGCCTTACGGCATCGCCAAGCTGGGCATCGCGCGCACCTTCCAGAACATCGAGTTGTTCGAAAATGCCACCGTTCTCAGCAATCTTCTGGTCGGGCGGCACCGGCACTCCACCACCAGCCTCTGGCAGGAACTGTTGTTTCTGCCGAATGTCCGCCGCGACGAAAAAGCGCATCGTCGCCGCGTCGAGCAGGTCATTGATTTCCTTGACCTTGCCGCCCATCGGGACAAGCTCATCTCCGGATTACCCTATGGGGTGCGCAAGGTGATCGAACTGGCCCGCGCGCTGTGCACCGAGCCGAAGCTGATCCTGCTCGACGAACCCTCGTCCGGGCTGAATGTGGAGGAGACCGACGACATGTCGTTCTGGATCCGCGACATGAAGACCGAGCTTGGCATCACCGTGCTGATGGTCGAGCACGACATGACGCTGGTCAATCGCGTCTCCGACCGGGTGATCGCGCTGAACTACGGCAAGGTGCTCGCCATGGGCGCGCCGGCCGAGGTGCAGGCGCATCCCGATGTCGTCGCAGCCTATCTCGGCACATGAGGACGATGTCATGAGCACGCCCGAGACCATTCTCAAGCTCAGCAACATCGAAAGCTATTACGGGCCGATCATGGCCATTCGCGGCATCAGCCTAGAAGTGCCGCGCGGCAAGATCGTCACGTTGCTGGGCGCCAACGGTGCGGGCAAGACCACCGTGCTCAAGACGATTTCCGGCATTCTCGATCCGCAGAAGGGCTCCATCGAATTCAAGGGGCAGCCGATCCAGCGCATGGAGGCCGACAGGATCGTGCGGCTCGGCCTCAGCCACGTGCCGGAAGGCCGCGAGGTGTTTCCGTTCCTCAGTGTACGTGAAAACCTGATGATGGGCGCCTATCCGCGCAAGGATCGCGACGGCGTCGCCGACGATCTGGAGCGGGTCTACGGCTATTTCCCGCGCCTGCGCGAGCGCATCAATCAGCCGGCCGGGCAGCTTTCCGGCGGCGAGCAGCAAATGCTGGCCATCGGCCGCGCGCTGATGAACCGTCCGGCGCTGCTGCTGCTGGACGAGCCGTCGCTCGGGCTGTCGCCGATCCTGGTGAAGGAGATTTTCACGATCATCAAGCGCGTCAATGAAGAGCAGGGCATGTCGATCCTGCTGGTCGAGCAGAACGCGAAGGTGGCGCTGGAGACTGCGGATTACGGGTATGTGCTCGAAATCGGGCGCGTGGTGATGAACGACACCTGCGAGCGCCTGATGATGTCGCAGGACATTCAGGAATTCTACCTCGGCGCCAAGGAAGATGGCGCGCGGGGCGAACGGCGCTGGAAGAAGAAAAAGACTTGGCGATAGAAGTCCGGCGACAAGACCGGGCGTTAAAGGGCAGGAGAGAGTGGCGCTGCGTCGCGAGTACGCAGCGGAAGACAGGGAGCAAGCAATGGCGAGACCCGCAGTGATCACCGTCGCGGATACGATCGCGAAGAGCTTTCTGCTCGCGGTTGAAACGCGTGGCGATAAGCCCGCGATCCGGGAAAAGCATCTCGGCGTCTGGCAATCCACGAGCTGGCGCGAGTGGCTGAAGACAGCCAAGGAAATCGCCTACGCACTTCATGCCGTCGGCTTTCAGCCGGGCGATGTCGCCTCCATCGTCTCGAATGCGACCCCCGAATGGGTCTTTGCCGATATGGGCGTGCTCTGCGTCGGCGGCGTCTCATCCGGCATCTATCCGACGGATTCGACGGCTCAGGTCGAATACCTGATCAACGACTCCCGGACGCGGGTGATTTTCGCCGAAGATGACGAGCAGCTCGACAAGGTGCTGTCGTGCCGCGCCCGGTGCCCGACGCTCGAGAAGATTGTTGTGTTCGACATGGAAGGCCTCAGCGGATTCAGCGATCCGATGGTGATGTCGCTAGACGAATTCATGGCGCTCGGGCGCAACCATATGAACGGCCGCGACGCGCTATGGGACGAGATGATCGCGAGCCGCGGCACGAACGATCTCGCCATTCTGGTCTATACCTCGGGGACCACCGGGCCTCCGAAGGGCGCGATGCATTCCAACCGCAGCGTCACCCACCAGATGCGCTACGCCGACTATCTGCTGGTGCCGACAGATCACGAGGAGCGGCTGGTGTTCCTGCCGCTGTGCCATGTCGCTGAGCGGATAGGCGGCTACTATCTGTCCATCGCGGTCGGCTCGGTGATGAACTTCGCCGAAAGCCCGGAAACCGTGCCGGACAACCTGCGTGAGGTGCAGCCGACCGCATTTCTGGCCGTGCCCCGGATCTGGGAGAAATTCTACTCGGCCATCACCATTGCCCTGAAGGATGCAACGTCGCTCCAGCAGTGGATGTATCGCCACGCGCTCGGCGTCGGACAGCGCCTCACCGAATACAGGCTTGAGGGTGAAACGCCGCCGCTGTCGCTGCGGCTGGCAGGCAAGGCCGCCTATTGGCTGGTGTTCCGCAACATCCGCCGCATGCTCGGGCTCGACCGCGTCCGCATCGCTTTCACCGGTGCTGCGCCGATCTCGCCCGATCTGATCCGCTGGTATCTCGCCATCGGCCTCGACATGCGCGAGGTCTACGGCCAGACCGAGAATTGCGGCGTGGCGACGCTGATGCCCAACGAGCGCATCAAGCTCGGCTCGGTCGGAAAGGCTGCGCCGTGGGGCGAGGTCAAGATCTGCCCGAAAGGGGAAATTCTCATCAAGGGCGATTTCCTGTTCATGGGCTATCTGAACCAGCCGGAGAAAACGGCCGAAACCATCGACGAGAATGGCTGGCTGCATACCGGCGACGTCGGCACCATCGACAACGAGGGCTTTGTCAAGATCACCGACCGGATGAAGGACATCATCATCACGTCCGGCGGCAAGAACATCACACCGTCCGAGATCGAGAACCAGCTCAAGTTCTCGCCCTATATCTCGGACGCGGTGGTGATCGGCGACAAGCGGCCGTTCCTGACATGTCTGGTGATGATCGATCACGAGAACGTCGAGAAGTTCGCGCAGGATTACGACATTCCCTTCACGAACTACGCGAGCTTGTGCCGCGCGCCGGAAATCCAGGATCTCATCAAGCGCGAGATCGAAACCGTCAATGCGAACTTCGCCCGTGTCGAAACCATCAAGAAATTCCATCTGATCGAGCGGCAGTTGACGCCCGAGGATGAGGAGTTGACCCCGACCATGAAGCTGAAACGCAGCTTCGTGAACAAGTCCTACGCAGCCGAGATCGATGCAATGTACCGGGTGAGCGCTGTGGCGTAAGCTCCCCCGTTACTATTGCGTCACAAGAAGCGCATTCCGCGGCCCGCAGGGGCCGCTCAGCGGCGAAGGTAACAAGGCCCGGCCTTCGCTGAATATGGGCCAACAGAGAGGAGACCGTTATGTCGAAATCGTTCAAGGCGTTGGGCCTTGCGGTGGGCGCGCTCGCGCTGACCCAGTCGCCGGCCTTCGCACAGACCAAAGTGACCAACGAGGGCATCTCACCGACCGAGATCGTCGTCGGATCGCATCAGGATTTGTCCGGCCCGATCAAGGTCTGGGGCGTGCCGGTGTCCAACGGCATGAAGATGGCGACGGACGAAATCAATGCCGCCGGCGGCATCAACGGCCGCAAGATCAAGCTGATCATGGAAGACAGCGGTTACGATCCGAAGCGCGCGGTGCTGGCGTCGCAGAAGATGATCGAGAAGGACAAGGTCTTCGCCATGGTTGGCCCGATGGGCTCGCCGACTGTTCTTGCCGCGCAGGACATCCTGTTCGATGCGGGCGTCTTGCAGCTCTTCCCGCTGACGGCGGCGGAGTTCACGTTCAAGTTCGATCCGGCCAAGCCGCAGGAGAGGCTGAAGTTCAACAACATCCTGCCGTACGTCGAAAGCACGCGGGCTGCGATCAAGCACATGGTGGAGTGGAAGAAGTTCACCAAGCCCTGCATCATGCATCAGGACGACGAATACGGTAAGAGCGTGCTCGATGGCTTCAACCAGCAGACGGCAGCGATGAAGCTGACGCCGGCGTCGGTGACCAGCTACAAGCGCGGCGCATCCGATTTCAGCGCGCAGGTCGCGAAGATGAAGGCCGACGGCTGTGATCTTGTGGTGCTCGGAACTGTGATCCGCGAAACCATCGGCGCGATGGGAGAGGCCAAGAAACTCGGTTGGGATGTGACGTTCCTCGGCGCGACACCGACCAACGTGCTCGAAGTGCCCGCGCTCGGCAAGGACGCCGTCGAAGGCCTCTATGCCGCCGCCGGCTTCGAGATTCCGTATGAAGACACCGCCAAGGGCAAGGTGAAGGACTGGCTGACGAACTACAAGAAGGCGTTCGGCACCGACGCCAACACGCAGGCTATCATCGGTTACAACGCCATGATGACCTTCGCTCACTATGCGAACAAGGCAGGCAAGGATCTGACCGGCGCGAAGATGCTGGATTCGCTCGAGTCCGGTGACGTGTTCAATGACATCTTCAACTCGCCGCCGACCAAGTTCTCGAAGACGAACCACCTCGCCACCACGGTAACGCAGGTCCAGCAGGTCAAAGGTGGCCGCTGGGTTCTGGTGAAGGATGGCCTGATGTTCTGAGCAATCTGTTCTGAGTGACATCGCGTGCGCGGGTTGCCCGCGCACGCGATTTTATTTACGGTCCGGCTCCAACAAAGAGCCAACATGCCCAATGACGATTGAAAGTGCGATCAAGACCGGCATCGCGTGCTGGTTTCCGGGAGCCACAGGCATCGATCGCCTGGCTCAACTGTCCGGCGGCGCAAGTCAGGAGACCTGGTCGTTCGACGTCCTGCATCCATCCGGAAACATCGCTGTTATTCTGCGCCGCGCGCCATCGGGCTATGGCGCCGCACCGGGCCGCGCTGCCGGGCTGGAGGCCGAAGCGGTTCTGATGCAGCAGGCTTGTGAAGCGGGAATACCGTCCCCGCGCGTGCGTTACGTACTGCGCGGGGAGGATAGCCTCGGCAGTGGCTTCATCATGGATCGCGTCGAGGGCGAGACCATCCCGCGCAAGATCCTGCGCGATGCGGAGTTCGCCAACGCGCGCAATATGCTGGCGAGCCAGCTCGGTACGGTGATTGCTGGCATTCATGCTTTGGAAAAATCCCGGCTTCCGAAACTGCGGCTGATGACGGTCGCGGGCGAACTCGACGACCTCGCGGCGGAATACAAATCGTTCGACTGGCCGCGTCCGGTGTTCGATCTGGCGCTGCGGTGGCTGCACGACAACGCGCCTGCACCAGCGGACTCGGTGACGCTGGTACACGGCGATTTCCGCCACGGCAATCTCATCATCGGGCCTGAGGGCATTCGCGCGGTACTCGACTGGGAGCTGGCGCATTTTGGCGATCCGATGGAAGACCTCGGCTGGATCTGCGTGAACTCGTGGCGGTTCGGCGAAATCGACAAGCCGGTCGGCGGGCTTGGATCGCGCGAGGACTTGTTCGCGGCGTATGAAGCCGCAGCGGGCCGCGCCGTCGACGTGCCGCGTGTGATGTTCTGGGAAACGCTGGGCACCTTGCGGTGGGGCATTATGTGTTGCGGCATGATGCAGCGGTTTCGCGCCGGCCCCGATTATTCCATGGAGCGCGCCATGATCGGCCGCCGTGCCTCGGAAACCGAAATTGATTTGTTGCGGCTGCTGGCGCCGCGTCGCCGCGCATGACAAAGGATGTATGAGATGCAGGATCAACCGACGCCGGTCGAACTGATCAACGCGGTTGCGGAGTTTCTCCGTGCCGACGTCGCGCCGCAATTGTCCGGGCACGCGGCATTCAAGCTGCGCGTCGGGCTCAACGCGCTCGATCTGGTCGTGCGGCAGCTTACGCATGAAGCATCCGGCGATGCGGCCGAGATCGAGCGGCTGTCAAAGCTGCTCGGCACGTCCGGTTCGCTCGACGACCTCAACCGTCTCTTGTCGGCGCGTATCGCAAGCGGCGAGATGGGCTTCCAGACGCCGGGACTTACCGAACACGTCTGGCAGACCACGATGGACAAGCTGGCCATCGACCAGCCGAACTATGCGTCCTACAAGCGGGAGCGGGACGGAAGCTAGGAGCGTCAGCGACGAAGCAATCCAGTTTTCCTTGTGGCTCTGGATTGCTTCGCTTCGCTCGCAATGACGCTGAACTGATTTATCGTAGTCGATGAAAGATCAGCGCCCCTTCCATTGCGGCGGGCGCTTTTCCGCGAAGGCCTTGGGCCCTTCGATGTAGTCTTCGGACGCGCCAAGCGCCTTGACGGCCGGATAATCGAACTGTTCCGCCAGCGCCTGTTCCAGTGACACGCCGAGGCCGCGATGCATCGTCTGCTTCGAGGCGCGGATCGACATCGGGCCGTTCTGCAGGATGAGATTGGCCCAGCGCTCCGCAGCCGCGAGCGCTTCGCCCTTTGGAACGACTTCGTTGACGAAGCCAAGCTCAAGTCCTTCGCGGGCCGGAACATGGCGTCCGGTCAGGATCATGCCCATGGCGCGCTTGAGGCCGATCAGGCGTGGCAGGCGGTGCAGTCCGCCGGCGAGGGCAGCGAGGCCGACACGCGGCTCGGGCAGGGCGAAGGTCGCGTTTTCCGACGCGATGATCAGGTCGCAGGCCAGCGCGATTTCAAAGCCGCCGCCCATCGCCACGCCGTTGACGGCGGCAATGATCGGCTTGTCACAATCGAAGCGGTGGGTCAGTCCTGCGAATCCGCTGGTATCCCAGCCGCGCTGGCCGCCCTGGGCCTGCCACTTCAGGTCGTTGCCTGCGGAAAACGCCCGGTCACCCGCACCCGTCACGATTGCGATCCATTGATCGGGGTCCTTGTTGAACTCGTCAAAAACGCGATGCATTTCAAAGTGCATCGGCGAATGCACGGCGTTCATTACCTCGGGACGATTGAGCGTGACGATGGTCAGCGGACCTCTGCGGTCCACCTTGGCGAATTCATAGGCCATGAGCGATTTCCTTACGCTGCGTTGCAACACTTGAGCGATGTTGTCGTGCCTTAAATAGACAGCAAAGAAGCCGCTTCACAAATTAATTAAGCGCTTGACTAACGCGCCGCGTCTTACCTTAATTCCCAACCATCGTCGGCTCTCGCGAGCAGCGCGGCGGAACAAAAACAAAGTCCGGGGATGGACGTCTGGGAGTCGCGCGTTGGATTTCTCGCTGCCTGACGATTTGACCGCTTATCTGTCCGAGCTCGATCGCTTTATCGATCAGAAGGTTAAGCCGCTTGAGCAGCGCGACGACAACATCCGCTTCTTCGATCATCGCCGCGAATGGGCGCGGACGGATTTCGACAAGGGCGGCCTGCCGCGCCACGAATGGGAAGACCTGCTGCGTCAGGCCAAAAATCTTGCCGATGAAGCCGGGCATCTGCGCTTCGCGATTCCTGCGCGCTACGGCGGCAAGAACGGCTCCAATCTCTGGATGGCGGTGATCCGCGAGCATTTCGCTGCCAAGGGCCTCGGCCTGCACAACGATTTGCAGAACGAGCATTCCATCGTCGGCAACTTTCCGCTGGTGACGATGCTGGATCGCTACGGCCGCGACGACCAGAAGGCGATGATCGAAGGCTCGCTCACCGGCAAGTACCGCATCACCTTCGGCCTCACGGAACCCGATCATGGATCGGACGCCACCCACATGGAAACGCGGGCAGTGCAGGCCACGCGCGACGGCGTCAGCGGGTGGGTGATCAATGGCGAAAAGATGTGGACCACCGGTATGCATGTCGCCACCCACTGCGCGACGTTCGCGCGCACGTCGGGCAACGACGGCGATGCGCGGGGCATCACATGCTTCCTCGTGCCCGCAAGCGCCAAGGGCGTGAAGGTCGAAGAATATCTCTGGACCTTCAACATGCCGACCGACCACCCGCGCGTCAGCTTCACAGACGTGTTCGTGCCGGACGATGCGCTGTTCGGCGAAGTCGGCCGCGGCCTGTCGCTGGCGCAATGCTTCGTGCATGAGAACCGGATTCGCCAGGCTGCCAGTTCGCTCGGTGCCGCCGTCTACTGCATCAATGAGAGCGTGCATTACGCGCGCGAGCGCAAGCCGTTCGGCCACGCGCTGGCCGAGAACCAGGCGATCCAGTGGCCGCTGGTGGAGCTTGCGACGCAGGCGGAGATGCTGCGCCTTCTGATCCGAAAGACCGCGTGGGAAATGGACCGCATGACGCAGGCGGAAGTCGAGCACCGGCTGTCCGACAAGGTGTCGATGTGCAATTTCTGGGCGAACCGGCTGTGCTGCGAAGCGGCGGATCGCGCCATGCAGGTGCATGGCGGCATGGGCTACTCGCGGCACAAGCCGTTCGAGCACATTTATCGCCATCATCGGCGCTATCGCATTACCGAGGGCAGCGAGGAAATCCAGAAGCGCAAGGTCGCCGGATTTCTGTTCGGCTATATGGGCGCGGGGAAATTCGAGACGACGGAGAAGAGCCGCTAGTTCAGGTTTCACAAGAGGCGAACAATCGCCCGTGAAGAAATGTTTCTGGAGGAAACGATGCGCAGGTGTACGTCTGGCCGGTCCGACCGGTTCATGCTGATCAGTTCGGAGCGGGTGTTCTACGCCGGGCTGCACGGCAAGCCCTCGGTGCGTACGCTCGGTGCGCTCGCGGTCTGCGTGCCGCTGCATGGCACCGCGCGTCTAGAAATCGAAGGCCAGCCGCCGCGCATTGGCGAAATCCTCGCCGTCCCGGCTTACCTGCCGCACAAGATCACGTCGGAGTCCCGCGAAATCCTTGGGCTGCTGATCGAGCCTGAGTCAGTCTGCGACGAAGATCTCGCCGAGACCATTTGCCAGTGCGACGATCCGGTCGCCGCCAGCCGGCTAGCCGCACGCTTCCGCGAGATCTATGCGACCATGGCGCTGAGCGGCACGAGCGGTTTCACCTCGGCGGATTTCGACCAGATCTTTCTCCAGCGCCGCCTGAAGCAGCGCGATCTGGATACGCGCATATCGACCGTCGTGTCGCGGTTTCAGGCGAAACCGTCCAGCAGCATCTCGGGTGATGATTGCGCGAACGGCGTCAAGCTGTCGCTGTCGCGCTTCCTGCATCTGTTCAAGGACGAGACCAGCATGAACTTCAAGACCTTCCGCGCCTGGAAGCGCGCGCGGAATATACTGCATCACGTCAATGTCGAGCGAAACCTCGCGCATTTTGCGCTCGATGCCGGCTATCCGGATTCGACGCATTTTAGCCACTCGCTGCGCCGCATTTATGGACTGCAGCCGAGTGCGCTTTTTTCCGGCTCGCGGCGGCTGCAGATCATCAACGGCCGGGATGTTGTGAGCGACGCAATGGGAATACGGGCTTAGGTAGCCGCGCGCACGCGTGGCGCGACGCCTTGCTCGGCGCCGGCTTTGTCCTGCGCCGCGATCGCCTTGCGGAATCCCTCGCGCTGCTTGAGCCGCCCCCAATAGGTGGCAACGGCCGGAGTGAACTGCGCGGACAGGCCGTTGGATTGCGCGAACATCAGCGCGTATCCGACCGAAATGTCTGCCGCGGTGAAGCGCCCCGCGCAAACCGTCTCCGATTCGGACACAGTGGTTTCGAGCGAGCGCAGCCGCGCCAGAAACCAGCGCGCATAATCGGCGGCGGCCTGCGGGTTCCTGCGTTCCTCCGGCTCAAGCTGTGCGTAACGGAAATAGATGGTCTGCGGGAACGTCAGCGTGGCTTCGCCGAAAAACAGCCAGTTCAGATACGAGCCATAAGCGGGTTCATCGACCGCGACGTTGAGGGGCGTAGGGCCATATTTGGTCACGAGGTAGTGGCAGATCGCGGAGGACTCGGTCATCCGGGTCTCGCCGTCGATCAGCAGCGGGATGGTGCCCAGCGGATTCAGTTCGAGATATTCGCGCTTCAGAAACCGCGGCGGAAACGGCAGCATCTTCAGTTCGTAGGGGATACCGACTTCTTCCAGCGTCCAGAGCGGACGGAAAGAGCGCGCGCTGGCGCAATGATAAAGCGTGAGCATGTCGGACGTTTCCCTTGCTTCTCGGCGTTATACAGCGCGGATCGTAGGCCGAGGCAAGCGCTTACTGCTCCGGCCGGGTTCTTATTGCTCTGGCAGCGTACCCATGTACTTGCACAGCACGCTGAGCATGACTTCATCCGCGCCGCCGCCGATCGAGGTCAGCCGCCGGTCGCGATAGGCGCGGCTGACGCGGGTTTCGTTCATGAAGCCCATGCCGCCCCAGTATTGCAGGCAGGCGTCGGGAATTTCCCGGCCCAGGCGACCGGCCTTCAGTTTTCCCATCGTGGCCAATGGGGTCACATCATTCCCGGCAATGTATTCCTCGCAGGCGCGATAGAGCAGGGAGCGCAGCAGTTCGACTTCGGTTTTCAGTTCCGCGAGCCGGAAGTGGATCACCTGATTATCCAGCAGGGGCTTTCCGAACGCCTTGCGGGCGCGGGTGTATTCGATGGTTTCATCGATGGTCTTTTCGTGGGATTTCAGGCATGCCGCCACCGCCCACAGCCGCTCCTCCTGGAATTGCATCATCTGGTAGGTGAAGCCCTTGCCTTCGTCGCCGATGCGGTTGCGCTTCGGCACGCGCACGTCGGTAAATTTGATTTCCGCCGTGTCCGAGCAATGCATGCCGAGCTTGTCGAGCTTGCGCAGAACCTCCACACCCTTGGTTTTCATCGGCAGGCAGATCAGCGACTTGTTGCGATGAGCCGGGCCATCGCCGGTATTGGCGAGCAGGCACATCCAGTCGGCCTGCGTGCCGTTGGTAATCCACATTTTGCCGCCGTTGATGACATAGTCGTCGCCGTCGGAGCGGGCGGTGGTCTTGATCGAGGCGACGTCGGATCCTGCGCCCGGCTCCGAGACACCGATACAGGCCACATAGTCACCTGCGATGGACGGTGCGAGAAACTCGCGCTTCATCTCGTCCGATCCGAACCGCGCCAGCGCGGGCGTCGCCATGTCGGTCTGCACGCCGATCGACATGCCGACGCCGCCCGCGTTGATCGCGCCGAGTTCTTCCGCCATCACCATGCCGTAGCTGTAGTCGAGACCCGCGCCGCCGTATTCGACGGGCTTGCACAGGCCGAGCAGGCCGAGGTCGCCCATCTTCTTGAACACCTGATGCGCCGGGTAGATTTCATTGCGCTCCCATTCATCGACGAACGGATTGATCTCGTTCTTGATGAACTGCTGCATGGTGCGGCGGATGGCGTCGTGTTCCTGCGTGAACTGCATTGCGTTTCCTGATGTTTCTTATGTGTCTCTAAAGTCCCATCTGGCGGCTCGCCAGATCCTTCATGATTTCCTCGGTGCCGCCGCCGATGGCGTTGACCTTCACCTCCCGGTAAATGCGCTCGACCTTCGGCCCGCGCATGAAGCCCGCGCCGCCGAAAATCTGCACGGCTTCGGACGCGCAGTAGGCCATGGTCTGCGTCGCCTGGTTCTTGCACATGCAGACCTCGGCTACGGGATTGTCGCCTTGCTCCAGCCGCCAGATCAGCATTTCCAGCATCGCCTGCGTTGCCGCCACGCGCTGCGCCATGTCTACGATCTTGTGGCGGATCACCTGATGATCGGCGAGGCGCTTGCCGAAGGTTTTGCGCTCGCGGGCATAGGCGATGGCTTCCTCGACGCAGACCCGCGCGAAGCCGGTGCAGCCGGCCGCAAGGCCCAGCCGCTCGCTGTTGAAGTTCTTCATGATCAGCTTGAAGCCGGCGTTCTCCTGTCCGATCAGATTTCCCACCGGTACGCGGCAGTCGTCGAAGTAGAGCGTCGCGGTATCGGAGGCCCACCAGCCCATCTTCTTCAGCGGCGTGCGCGAGAAACCCGGCGTGTCGCGCTCGATCAGCAGCAGGCTAACGCCGCTCGCGCCTTCGCCGCCGGTTCGCACCGCTACGGTGTAGTAATCCGCGCGCATGCCGGAGGTGATGAAGGTCTTCTCGCCCTTGACGACATAGTGGTCGCCGTCGCGCCGCGCCGTGGTGCGCAAATTGGCGACGTCCGATCCGCCGCCGGGTTCGGTGATGGCGAGGGCGGAAATCTTCCTGCCCGCGAGAATGTCCGGCAGCACCCGCGCCTTCAGTTCATCCGAACCGCCATAGACGATCGGTGGCGAGCCGATGGTATGGCTTTTCAGGCTGGCGCTGACGCCGCCAGCCCCGGCGCGGGCCAGTTCCTGCGCTGCGATCATGGACATGAAGCGGTCGCAGGGCACGCCGCCATACTCTTCCGGGAAGCCGAGCTGGAGCAGGCCGATGGAGGCGGCTTTCAGGTAAAGCTCGCGGGGGAATTCCCCGGCTTCGTCCCATTGCGCTGCAAAAGGTTCGATCTCGGTAGCCACGAAGCGCCGCAGCATATTGCGGAACGCCAGGTGTTCCGGGGTCAGAAAGGGACTGGCCGGTTCATCAATGGATCGTTCCGGGGCGTTCATCGGCATCCTCCGCATTTGGGGAGATTTATGGCCGCTCCAGAGCCCCAAGACTTGCGTTAAGCCGCCATGTCTTCTGAAATTATGCCTTCTGAAATTATGCCTCCGGAAATTGTGACAAGGCCAGCTAGTTTTCACAAGACGCTGGCGGTCCCGGCCTCCTACCGTTCGGAGCAACTCGCGATGAACCTGAGGGCCTGAAATGGATAAAGCCGTCGTCACCTGCGCGCTCAACGGCGTCCTGACCAATCCCAAGCAGCACCATGTCCCGGTGACACCGGAGGAAATGGCTCGGGAGGCCAAGGCCGCGTTTAATGCCGGTGCGTCGGTGATGCATATGCACCTGCGCCGGCAGGAGCCGGATCAAGGGCACATGCCGTCGTGGGACGTGAACCTGTCGAAGGAAGTCCAGCAGGCGATCCGCGAGGCGTGCCCCGGCGTCATCATCAATCACACCACGGGCGTCAGCGGACCGAACTATCAGGGCGCGCTCGATTGCATCCGCGAGACCAGGCCTGAAATGGCCGCCTGCAATGCCGGCTCGCTGAACTATCTGAAGGTCAAGGCCGACGGCTCCTGGGCATGGCCGCCCCATGTGTTCGACAATGCGCCGGACAAGATCCAGAAATATCTCGACGTGATGAAGGTGGCGAAGTCGTTGCCGGAATTCGAGTGCTTCGACGTCGGCATTGTGCGCAGCGTCGCGATGTACAAGCAGAACGGGATGTATTCCGGGCCGCTCGAATACAACTTCGTGATGGGCGTCGCGTCGGGCATGCCCGCCGACCCCGAATTGCTGCCGATCCTGCTCAAGCTGAAACTGCCGGATTCCAACTGGAGCGTCACCGCTATCGGCCGCGAGGAAATCTGGCCGCTGCATCAGCGTTGCGCGGAACTCGGCGGGCATCTGCGCACCGGGCTCGAAGATACGTTCTATCTCGGCGACGGCACCAAGGTGACCTCGAACGGTCAGTTGATCGAGGGCATCGTCGCCTGCGCGCGGAAAGCAGGACGCGAGATCGCGTCGCCAGCCGAGGCGCGGAAAATTCTCAAGCTGAACTAACGATAGCCGAAACGGACATCAGAGCCGTGGTTGAGACAGGGAGGTACGTCATGAACGATCTGACCGCAACGGGCGGCGTGCCCGGTCCCGGACGTATCGGGCGCGTGGCTGTCGGCGACATTCTGCGCCGCGCCGCATGCCGGTTCCCGAACCGCATCGCGCTAACCGACGGTCCACGTCAGGTCACGTTCACCGAAATCGAGCACGATGCCAATCGCTTCGCCAACTATCTGGTGGCGCGCGGGCTCAAGCCCGGCGAGAAGATTTCGACCATCTGCAACAACTCGGTCGAATTCGTCAAAGCGCTGTTTGGCATTCATCGCGCGGGTCTGGTCTGGGCGCCGATCAACACCATGCTCGGCCCGGCTGACATGGATTATATCCTCGGCCATGCAGAGGTTCGTTTCGCGCTGATTGACGACAACCTGCATGCACAGCCGGAACGGCGCGCGGCACTGAAACAGCGTGGTGTCGATCTCATTGCTGTGGATCTGGCCGGTAAGGCAAAGGAGCAGGGGCTTGAAAGCTTCAACGACCTGATCAAGGGACAGTCCATCATCGAACCAGAGATTGCGTTCGACGACCGCGATCTGGCGATGATCATCTACACCTCGGGCACGACGTCGCGGCCGAAAGGCGCGATGCATTGCCATCTCGCGGTGGTGATGGCCGCGATGAGCAACGTCATCGAAATGCATCTCGATCGTAACGACGGCATTACCGGACAGTTTCCGCTGTTCCATTGCGCCGCTCACGTCCTGCTGCTGACGTATCTGTCGGTCGGGGGCAAGCTCGCAATCATGCGCGGATTCGATCCCGTCGCCTGCATGGAGGCGGTCCAGCGCGACAAGCTGACGGTTTTCATCGGATTGCCCGCGATGTATCAGGCGATCCTCGATCATCCGCGCCGCAAGGAATTCGATCTCACGAGCCTGCGCACCTGCGTCTACACCATGGCGCCGATGCCGCGCCCGTTGCTGGAACGGTGCATCGCCGAACTGTGCCCGACATTCGTGCAGCCGAGCGGTCAGACCGAAATGTATCCGGCAACCACCATGTCGCAGCCGGACCGTCAGTTGGCGCGCTTCGGCAACTACTGGGGCGAGTCCATGATCATCAATGAGACCGCGATCATGGACGACGAGGGCAATCTGCTGCCGCCCGGACAGATCGGCGAGATTGTCCATCGCGGGCCCAATGTGATGATGGGTTACTACAAGGACCCGGAGGCGACTGCAGCAGCGCGCAAATTCGGCTGGCATCACACCGGCGACCTGGCGCTGATCGACGAGCACGGCGAGGTGCTGTTCATCGACCGCAAGAAGGACATGATCAAGTCCGGCGGCGAGAACGTCGCCTCGGTCAAGATCGAGGAAGCGCTGCTGGCCCATCCGGCGGTGCTGAATGCCGCGGTGGTTGGACTGCCGCATCCGCAATGGGGCGAGGCGGTGTCGGCCTTTGTCAAGCTGAAGCCCGGCGCGCAGACCGGGGAGGCCGATATCATCGAGCACTGCCGCAAGTCGCTCGGCGGATTCCAGATCCCAAAGCTGGTGCGGATTCTGGACGAAATGCCGATGACCGCGACCGGAAAGCTGCGCAAGGTCGAACTGCGCCAGAGGTTCGTCGACCATTTCAACGCGACATCGGCGGCGTGAAAGCAAAGACCATCCATGACGGTAATTGAAAACTCCATCTCCCACGCCAGCGAGACCTATCAGGCCAATCGCGCGGGCATGCTGGCGCAGATCGCGCGGGTCAACGCGGTGGTCGGGCGGACCAGCGCAGCGTCGGAACTGTCGAAGAAAAGGTTCCATGAACGCGGGCAGCTGCTGCCGCGCGAACGCATCGCGCTGCTGCTTGATCCGGGCGCGCCGTTCCTCGAACTCTCCGCATTGGCCGGTTACTGCCTCGACACACCTGACCCGGAAAAGAGCATTCCGGGCGGTGGTACCATCGCGGGAATCGGATTTGTGTCCGGCGTGCGCTGCATGGTGACCGCGAGCGATTCCGGCATCGAGGCTGGATCGCTGCAGCCGATGGGCCTCGACAAGCGGCTGCGCTCGCAGGAAATCGCGCTGGAGAACAAGCTGCCGTCGGTTCAACTGGTCGAAAGCGCCGGCGCGAACCTGATGCGCTACCGGGTCGAGGATTTCATTCGCGGCGGAACGACATTCCGAAATCTCGCATTGCTCTCGGCCGCGGGACTGCCGGTGGTGACCGTCACCCACGGCTCATCCACCGCGGGCGGCGCCTATCAGACTGGTTTGTCCGACTACATCGTGATGGTGCGCGGACGAACGCGCGCATTTCTGGCCGGGCCGCCATTGCTCAAGGCCGCAACCGGCGAGATCGCCACCGAGGAAGAGCTTGGCGGCGCGGAGATGCACACCAGCACTTCCGGTCTGGGCGACTATCTCGCGGAAGACGATCGCGAGGCGCTCGGCATCGCCCGCCAGATCATGGCCGATCTCAACTGGGATCGCGCGTTGCCCGAGAGCGGCGAGCCGCCACGCGAGCCGCTGTACGATACCGAAGAACTGCTCGGCATCATGCCGATGGACCACAAGCGGCCCGTCGACATGAAGCAGATCATCGCGCGCATTCTCGACGGTTCGGATTTTCTGGAGATCGGCGCGAACTACGGCCCCGCGACAGTCTGCGGTCATGGTCGCATCGGCGGTCAGGCCATCGGCATTATCACCAATAATGGGCCACTGGACCCCAACGGCGCCAACAAGGCGACGCATTTCATTCAGGCCTGCTGCCAGTCGCGCACGCCGATTCTTTATCTGAACAACACCACGGGCTACATGGTCGGCAAGGCCTATGAGGAGGCCGGCATGATCAAGCACGGTTCCAAGATGATTCAGGCCGTGACCAACGCCACCGTGCCGCAGATCACCATTTACTGCGGCGCGTCGTTCGGCGCGGGCAATTACGGCATGTGCGGGCGCGGCTTTCATCCGCGGTTTTGCTTCTCGTGGCCCAACGCCAAGACCGCTGTGATGGGCGGAGAGCAGGCGGCGGGCACCATGGCGATCGTCGCTGAGGCCGCCGCCGCGCGGCGCGGCAAGCCGCTTGAGCCGGAGAAGCTGGAGGCGATGAAATCCCAGATCATCGATGTGTTCGAAAGGCAGATGGATGTGTTCGCCACCAGCGGGCGGCTGCTCGATGACGGCGTGATCGATCCGCGCGACACCCGCGCGGTGCTGATCAACGTGCTGGCGATCTGCAGCGAGGCGGAGAGGCGCAATCCGCAGAAGGTCCAGTTTTCGGTGGCGCGGCCATGAGCAAACTGACGCCGTTCCGTAAAATCCTCATCGCCAATCGCGGCGAGATAGCGCTGCGCGTGATGCGCACGGCCAAGCGCCTTGGCTACGAGACAATCGCGGTCTATTCGACGGCCGATGCGAATGCGCGTCACGTCCGCGAGGCGGATCAGGCGGTATGGATCGGCGAGTCGCAGCCGTCGCAGTCCTATTTGCGGATCGATGCCATTGTTCAAGCAGCGAAGGCCAGCGGCGCGGATGCCATCCATCCGGGCTATGGCTTTCTGGCGGAGAATGCCGAGTTCGCCAAGGCCTGCCGCGATGCTGGTCTCGTCTTCATCGGGCCATCGCCCGAGGCGATCCTCGCCATGGGCAACAAGGCCGGTGCGAAGGACATCATGCAGAAGGCAGGCGTGCCCTGTGTGCCCGGCTATCAGGGCGAGGACCAGAGCGACGCCACGATGCTCACCGCCGCCAAGCGCATCGGCTTTCCGGTGATGATCAAGGCGGTGGCCGGTGGCGGCGGCCGCGGCATGCGATTGGTGGCGAATGACGCGGCGTTTCCGGCTGCCCTGCGTGCAGCGCGCTTGGAGGCGCAGAATGCGTTCGGCGATCCGGGTGTCATTCTTGAGCGCGCCATCGTTCAGCCGCGCCACATCGAAATTCAGGTGTTCGGCGATCGTCACGGCAACGCGATCCATCTCGGCGAACGCGACTGCTCGGTGCAGCGCCGGCATCAGAAGCTGATTGAGGAGGCGCCGTCACCCGCGGTATCGCCTGAATTGCGTACGCGGATGGGTGCGACTGCCGTCGCTGCGGTCAAGGCCATCGACTATGAAGGCGCGGGCACGCTGGAGTTCCTGCTGGATAGCGCGGGCAACTACTACTTCATGGAGATGAACACGCGGCTGCAGGTCGAGCATCCGGTGACGGAAGCAATCACGGGCCTCGATCTGGTCGAGCTACAATTGCGTGTCGCGGGCGGCGAGCCGCTGCCGCTGACACAGGCCGAGGTGAAATCCTCCGGCCATGCCATCGAGGTGCGGCTCTGTGCGGAAGATGCCGCGCATGGCTTCATGCCGCAGTCCGGACGGATGCTGCGCTGGCGCGCGCCGTCAGAATTGCGCGTAGAGGATGCTTTGGAATCCGGCGGCGAGATTTCGCCGTTCTATGATTCGATGATCGCCAAGATCATCAGCCATGGCGCGACGCGTGACGAGGCGCGGCGCAGGCTGACGGCGGGCCTGAAGCAGATGACGGCACTGGGCGTCACCACAAACCAGTCGTTTCTCGCGCGCTGTCTCGATCATCCGGCCTTCGCAGCAGGGCAGGCGACCACAGCGTTCATTGATGAGCATTCGACCGATCTACTCGGCGTGAAAACCGGCGATGGATTGCATGCCGCCGTCGCTGCGCTTCTGGTTCATGTCTCGGCCATTGGGCCGGTTCACGCGCAGCAGCGTCTGGGTCTCGCGCATGGCTATCCCATCCCGATGCGTTTCGATCTCGACGGTCATGTCATCGAGCCGACGGTGCGGCGCGAGCGCGGTGATGTATTCCGGGTCGGGCTGGCGGAGTCCGAACACACCCTGACGCTCGGATCGCGCGACGGCAATGTGCTCCATTTCAGAAGCGACGGCGTTCTGGCCTCGGCCACATTCGTGCGCGAAGGCACTGATCTCTATTTCAATTTCGCCGGGACAACGTCGCATGTGCGGGATCTATCTCATGTCGCCGTGATGAAGGCGGGCGCCGCTGGATCGGACGGCAAGCTGCGGGCATCCATGAACGGGCGCGTGGTGTCGGTGCTGGCCAAGGTCGGGGATATCCTTGCCGCCGGTGCGCCGATCATCGTGCTGGAGGCGATGAAGATGCAGCATGTTCATGCGGCCCCGGTATCGGGTAAGCTCGCCGTGCTGAACGCCGAGGAGGGCGATCAGATCACGACCGGATTCGTGATTGCAGAGATCGAGGCCGCGCAGGACGCTGCTTGATGTGCAATTTATTCCCGGTCATTGCGAGGAGCGGAGCGACGAAGAAATCCAGCTTTGCTTGACCAGAAGTAAATGGATTGCTTCGCTTGCGCTCGTAATGACGAAAAGACTCCAGGAGATTGATGATGTCTGACGCACCAGTTTTGCACGACGAGCGCGGGCACGCGTTCTGGATCACGATCAACCGGCCCGACAAGCGCAACGCGCTGAACGCCTCGGTGATCGCTGGAATCGTTGACGGCTACCGCCGAGCGCATGAGGATAACGATGTCAGGGTGATCGTGCTGACCGGAACGGGCACCAAGGCGTTCTGCGCCGGTGCGGATCTGCAGCCGGGGGCGGGATTTGCGTTCGATCTGTCGCGGCCCAATCTTGACTATGCCGACATGCTGCGCACGGCGCAGAATGCGACCAAGCCAACCATTGCCCGCGTCAATGGCGTCTGCATGGCGGGCGGTATCGGGCTTCTGTGCATGACCGATATGGCGGTGGCGTCGGATGATGTCGTGTTCGGCCTTCCCGAAGTGAAAGTCGGCGTGTTTCCGATGCAGGTTTTGAGTCTGTTGCAATCCATCGCGCCGCCGCGTCTGGTGCGCGAATGGTGCTTCACCGGCGAGCCGTTCACCGCGGCGGAAGCAAAGGACGCCGGGCTGCTCAATCATGTGGTGCCCGCCGCCGAACTCGACGCCAAGGTCGAATGGCTGGTGGGACGTCTGATCGACAAGTCGCCGACTGCGATCCGCCGCGGCAAGTATGCCATGCGCGCGCTGGCCTCGATGTCGTTCGATCAGGGCATCGCCTACACCGAGTCGCAGATCGCAGTGCTGGCGATGACGCAGGATGCGAAGGAGGGCCTCGCGGCCTTCGCGGAAAAGCGCAAGCCGGTGTGGACTGGCAAGTGACGCGATAACGTCGGAGACGTCATGACCAAGGTCTGGATCGAAGCTGCGCTGAACGGGCCATGGACCCGCGCGAAGCAGCCGGGCATTCCGGTCGCGGTCGATGAGATCGTCGCGACGGCATCGCGTGCGCAGGGGCGGGCGCGGCGATCCTCCATGCCCACGCCTATGACGAGACGACCGGTCATCAGAAGGACGATTGGGAAATCTATGCACGTATTATCGAGGGCATCCGCGCCAAGGTGGATGTCATCGTCTATCCAACCATTCCGAGCCAGGCGCTGGGGCAGGAGCAGACAACCAATCGCTTCGGCCATACGGCGGAGCTTGCGAAGCGCGGGTTGATCGAATGGGCGGTGATCGATCCGGGCTCGGTTCATTTCGCGCGGTTCGATGATCTGGCGCATGGCGGGATTTACCTGAACCCGCACGCGGACATTCTGGAAGGCATGCGGATTGCCCGCGCGCACAATGTCCACCCGAGTTACGCGATCTACGAGCCCGGTTTCACGCGGCTTGGCGCCGCGCTGGCAGCCATCGCGCCGCCGTCACCGACGCCGGTCTATCGCTTCATGTTCTCGGAGGAGTTCGCCTGGGGCTTTCCGCCCCGCGACACATATCTCGATGCGCATCTCGACCTGCTGGCGGAAGCCGCGCCGGGTGCACCGTGGATGATCGCAGGTCTCGGCGTCGACATCACGGCGCTGATCCCGCACACGGTGGCGCGCGGCGGCCACGTCCGCGTCGGGCTTGAAGATATCAACTGGGGAAGTGACCAAACCAACGAAGCGCTGGTGAAGGACGCGGTCGGGCGCGTCCGCGATGCGGGTGGTGAGCTGGCGACAACCGCAGAGATTAGAGCCGCGTTGCGCGCAATGGATACGGCGCGGGGACTTCCTAGCGCCCCTTGAACACCGGCTTGCGCTTTTCCATGAACGCGGCGCGGCCTTCCTTGTAGTCCTCGCTCTTGAAACAGGCGTCGACCAGATCTTCGCAGCGCTTCATGTCGCGCATGAGCTCATCCTTGCAGGCTTCGCCGACAATAAATTTGATCGAATCCACGGTGAGCGGCGCGTTGGCGGCAATGGTGGCTGCGTAGGTCTTGACGTAGAATTCCAGCTCATCGTTTTCGACGATGCGGTTGACGAGACCCATCTCGACCGCTTCCATCGCCTCGAACAGCCGGGCGGTGAAAAAGATCTCCTTGGTGAAGGACGGACCGACCACATCCATCAGCCGCTTCACGCCGGAATAGCCGTAGCCGAGGCCGAGCTTGGCGGCGGGCACTGCGAAGCGCGCGTCTTCCGAGCAGATGCGCAGGTCGCAGCAGCTCGCCAGCCCCATGCCGCCGCCGACGCAAAAGCCGCGGATCATCGCGATGGTTGGCTTCGGAAACTCATGCACGCTGGCATAGGCGGCTTCGACCGCCTCGTTGTATTTCCTGACGCCTTCCTCGGAGGAGCGCTCGTCGGCAAACTTCGAGATGTCCGCACCGGCGACAAAGGCCTTGTCGCCCGCGCCCGCCAGCACCACCACGCGGATGCCGTCGTCCTTGGCGTATTCAGTCATCAGCCGGGTGCACGCTTCCCACATCTCCAGCGACATGGCGTTGCGGCGCTCGGGATTGTTGAAGATCACATAGCCGACGTTTCCGTCCTTGCGAGAGATCACCTTGTCGGTCGAAGCCATAGCCGTGTTCCTTGATTAGATTCAGACGACCTTGCTCTGCTGGAGCGAGGCGATCTCCTGTTCACTGAAACCGAATTCCGTCAGCACGTCGCGCGTCTGCTCGCCGACGCGGGGCGGGCGCGCGGCCATGCGGCTCGGCGTGCGCGACAACGTCACCGGCTGGCCGACGAGATGCTTGCCGGCGTCGGGCAGTTGCTGCGCGATGCCGAGGTGCTTGACCTGTTCGTCATCGAACACCTGATCGATGGAGTAAATAGGGCCGCACGGCACGCCGGCATCGTTGAGGATTTTGACCCATTCGCCGGTGGTGCGTTTCGCCATGTAGGTGCCGATGGCGGCGTTGAGCGCGTCGCGGTTCTCCGAGCGCAGCGCGATTGTTGCGTAGTCCGGATGCGTCAGCAGATCCGGCGCTTCGATGGCCTGCGCAAACCGCTCCCAGATCCGCCCGCCCGTGGTGGCGATATTGATGAAGCTGTCGCTGGTCTTGAACACGCCGGTCGGAATGCTGGTCGGGTGATTGTTGCCCGCCTGCTGCGGCACGTCGCCGTCCACCAGCCAGCGCGCGGCCTGGAAGTCGAGCATGAAGATCTGGGCCTGCAGCAGGGAGGTCTGCACCCACTGGCCTTCGCCGGACACATCGCGTTCCAGCAGCGCGGTCATGATGCCGAGCGCGCAAAAGAGTCCCGCCGTCAGGTCGGCGACGGGAATTCCGGCGCGCACCGGGCCTTGTCCCGGCAATCCGGTGATCGACATCAGGCCGCCCATGCCCTGCGCGATCTGGTCGAAACCGGGCCGCTTTGAATAGGGGCCGTCCTGTCCGAAGCCGGAGATGCTGGCATAGACGAGACGCGGGTTGATCGCGCGCATGCTGTCATAGTCGATGCCGAGCTTGTGCTTCACGTCTGGACGGAAATTCTCGACGATGACGTCCGCCTTCGCGGCGAGACGCTTGAACACCTCAAGCCCTTTCGGGTCTTTCAGGTTCAGCGTCATCGCGCGCTTGTTGCGATGCAGGTTCTGGAAGTCCGGGCCGTGACGCGGACCGCCGGGTTGTTCGCTGTCGGCGAGATCGGTCGGCGCTTCGATCTTGATGACGTTCGCGCCCCAGTCCGACAATTGGCGCACGGCGGTCGGCCCGGAACGAATCCGGGTCAGATCCAGCACGGTGAAGCGCGAAAGGGCGGACGAGGCGCGCGGGAACGTCATCGATTTCTCCGGCTTGATTATCCGGCGTTGCCGACGAGGCCTGCGGCGGCGATGCCCGCGAGTGCTGCGGTTTCATCGTTGTCGGAGGTGTCGCCGCTGATGCCGATGGCGCCGAGCAGGTTGCCGCTCTTGTCATTGATAAGGACGCCGCCCGGAACCGGCACCAGCGCGCCGCGCGCCATGGTGTTGATGGCGTCGACGAAATACGGCTGCTCGTTGGCGCGCTTGAAAATCGCGCGCGACCCCATGCCGAGCGCCAGCGCACCGTAGGCCTTGCCGTGCGCGACTTCGCCGCGCAGCAGGCTGGTGTTGTCTTCCGCGATGAACGTCTTGAGCGTGCCGCGTGCGTCGAGAATCGCGATGGCCATCGGCTTCAGCTTCAGTTCCCGGCACTTGGCGAGGGCGGCATCGGAAATCTTGCGGGCAACATCAAGGGGCAGATCAGTCATCAAATACGTCCTTTGTGGGGTAGTTTAGGAAAGTGCGGGGGCTTTCGCCGCGCCATTGTCCAAGCTTATGGCAAGGACGCGGGCGACGTGCAATGCGCCACGGCCCGAACCGTCCTTGATTTGGTGGCGGCAGGAGGTGCCGTCGGCCACGATCAGCGCGTCATCGGCAGCCTTGCGCACAGCGGGCAGCAGGGATGCTTCCGCCATCTCGATCGACACATCATAAGTGTCCGCGCCGTAGCCGAACGCGCCGGCCATGCCGCAACAACTGGACTCGATCTTTTCGACCTTCAGGCCGGGCACCAGCCGCAAAATCTTCTCGACCGGCGCGAAGGCCCCGAACGATTTCTGGTGGCAATGGCCATGGACCAGCGCGTTCCTCTCGACAGCGCCGAGCGGCAGTTTCAACTGGCCGGTTTCGGCCTCGCGCACCAGGAATTCCTCGAACAGCAGCGCATGGGTGCTGACTTTCTTCGCGGCATCGTCAGAACGCAGCGAGAGCAGTTCGTCGCGCAGCGTCAGAAGGCAACTTGGTTCGAGCCCGACAATGGGAACGCCGCGCTCGGCGAACGGGATCAGCGTTTCGACCACGCGCTTGAGTTCGGCTTTCGCGTTTTCCACAAGTCCGGCCGACAGGAACGTGCGTCCGCAGCACAGCGGCCGTCCGCCATCGATCGCACGAGGCAGGTGAACGCGATAGCCGCCGTCGACAAGGACGCGTAACGCGGCGTCGAGATTTTCACGCTCATAGGCGCGGTTGAAGGTGTCGGCAAACAGCACGACCTCGCGGCCATTCTCCGGGCCGAACGCGATTCCGGCCGGCGCGAATACGTCGTTGCGGAATTCCGGCAGATCGCGCTTGGCGCTGATGCCCGCGACCTTCTCGAACAGTGTGCGGAGAATGCCGCTGCGGTTACGCAGGTTGGCGAGCCACGAAAAGCGTGCGGCGAGCGCCGCGTAGTGCGGCAGGTAACCCACCAGCCGGTCGCGTAACGTCAGGCCATGCTTTGCGGCGCGTGCCGCCAGCACTTCGATTTTCATCTTCGCCATGTCGACGCCAGTCGGGCATTCGTGACGGCAGGCCTTGCAGGAGACGCAAAGCTTCATCGTCTCCATCATCGCGTCGGACGACAGTGCATCGGGACCGAGCTGCCCGGAGATCGCCAGCCGCAGCGTGTTGGCGCGGCCGCGGGTGACGTCCTTCTCGTTGCGCGTCGCGCGATAGGATGGGCACATCACGCCGCTCTCGAGTTTGCGGCACGCGCCGTTGTTGTTGCACATCTCGACCGCGCCCTGGAAACCGCCCGCCGCGCCGGGATACGCCGACCAGTCCATCACCGTTGTGATGTTCTCGACCTTGTAGCCGGGCGCGTAGCGAAACAGCGAGCGGTCATCCATCTTCGGCGGATGCACGATCTTGCCGGGATTGAGCGTATTGCCCGGATCGAAGCGCTCTTTCACTTCCTCGAAGGCGTGAACGATCTGCGGGCCGAACATCTGCGCATGAAATTCCGAGCGGACGATGCCGTCGCCGTGTTCACCCGAGTGCGAGCCTTTGTACTCGCGCACCATCGCGAAGGCTTCTTCGGCGATGGCGCGCATCGCCTTGACGTCCTTGTCGAGCTTCAGGTTGAGCACGGGGCGGACATGCAGGCAGCCTTCGGAGGCGTGCGCGTACATGGTGCCGCGCGTGCCGTTCTTCTCGAACACCTTGTTCAGGCGTTCGGTGTAGTCGGCGAGGTGCGGCAGCGGCACCGCGCAGTCCTCGACGAAGGAGACCGGTTTGCCCTCCTGCTTCATCGACATCATGATGTTGAGGCCGGAGGTGCGGAAATCCGTGATCGCCGCTTGCATCGCGGGCTCGATCACGTCGACCACGCCGCCCCATTTTCGTTTCGGCTGATCCCAGCCGAAACCGAGATTGCCCATCAGGTCGCCGAGCTGTTTTAGCTTCGCAAGATTGGCGGCCGGATCCGCCTCCGCGAATTCCACGACCAGCAGCGCTTCCGGCTCACCCTTCACCACGGCTTCGATGGTGGGCCTGAACATCGCGATGTCACGGCCGAGTGCGACCATGGTGCTATCGACCAGTTCGACGGCGATCGGCTTCAGCTTCACCAGATGCTGGGTAGCATCCATCGCTTCATAGAAGCTGCCGAAGTGGCAGACGCCGAACACCTTGCTGCCGATCAGCGGCCACAGCTTGAGTTCGACGCGCGTGGTAAAGGCGAGGGTGCCTTCGGACCCCACCAGCAGATGCGCCATGTTGTTGACCGGCTGCGGCGTCAACGCATCGAGGTTGTAGCCGCCGACCCGGCGCTGCACGTGCGGAAACTGCGCTGCGATCTCGCCTGCTTCGCGTTCGCCGAGTGCCAGCATGTCACGAAACAGGTCGCGGCCCGGCATTCCGGTGTTCTGCCACGCCATGTCCCGCGGCACTTCGCCGAAATGCAGCAGCGTGCCGTCGGCCAGCGCGGCATCCATCGAGATGGTGTTGTCACGCATGGTGCCGTAGCGCAACGAGCGGCCACCGCAGGAATTGTTGCCGGCCATGCCGCCGATGGTTGCGCGGGAGGCGGTCGAGACATCGACCGGAAACCAGAGGCCGTGTTTTTTCAGTTGCCGGTTGAGATCGTCGAGCACGATGCCGGGTTCGACCACGCAGGTGCGCTTCTCGACATCGAGGGAAATGATCTTGTTCAGGTATTTCGAGGTATCGAGCACGATGCCGCTGTTGACGGTCTGGCCGCATTGCGAGGTGCCGCCGCCGCGCGGCGTGACGATGCGGCCGTCATCGCGCGCAATCGCCATCGCGCGCAGCGCATCCTCGACGGTACGAGGCACGACCACGGCGAACGGCTTGATCTGGTAGAATGACGCGTCGGTGGCGTAACGCCCAAGATCGAACGGGTTGAACAGCACGTCGCCGGAAATTTCGCGCGACAGGCGCGCGGCGAGGGCGCTGTGCTGCGCGGTGACGTTTGCGTTTGCGGCTTTCTGCTGAGCCATTTGTGTTCTCGATACTCTTGGCGTTGCTAAAAGCCGTCATTGCGAGCGAAGCGAAGCAATCCAGAGCGACTGAATAAAGAACTGGATTGCGTCGTCGCTTCGCTCCTCGCAATGACGGAACAAATCGCTCAGGTTGTTTCGCGCAGCGCCGACACCTCGGCTGCTGGGCGGCGGCCACTCGGCTGATGCTCGCGCATATACTCGCATACGGCGTCGCATTTGCCGCGCATGTGGTCAAACATCAGTTTGCTAAGCTCTTCGCCGTTGCGGCGGCGCAGGGCGTCCACCATCGCTTCATGCTCGCGCATCGCGTCGCTCAACCGGTCACGCCGCAACAGGTTGGCCGAATAGCGCAGCCGGCGCACCATGGCGTTCGCGGCCGCATAGCTCGAACTCAGGAACGGGTTGGCTGCGGCGTCCACGATGGACTGGTGAATCTTCTGGTTCAGCCGGAAATAGTCGGTCAGTTCCTGGCGGATATAGTGACTGTACATCTCCAGATGCATCCGCTCGATCCGGGCGATGTCCTCGTCCGAGATACGTTCGCAGGCGACGCGGCCGGCCAGGGCATCGAGACCGGCGATCAATTCGAACAGATGCCGGATATCCTGCTCGGAAAACTGGCGGACCCGTGCGCCACGGTTCGGCAGCAGTTCGATCAGGCCCTCCGACGCCAGAACCTTCAGCGCCTCGCGCAGCGGGGTGCGCGATACGTCGAAGCGTTCGCACAGTTCGCGCTCGGGAATACGGCTGCCGGGCTCGAGGTGCCCCTCGACAATAAAGTCGCGGATCTGCCCGAGCAGGTCGTCGTGCAGGGTGGCGGGGGAGGTTTCGACAACCTCAAGGGACTTGGCTCGCAAAAGATTATTCAAAATCAGAAGCCTCCAGAGGGACGTAACGCCGAAAATAGCCCAGCGCGACGCGCTTTGCGCCAATAAGTGTAGTGATACTGGATTTTCTGGTTGTGAAAAAGAAAAATCTGAATACAATTCAGATCTAGAAAATCTTGCGATGCACAATTTATTGCATGCAAAAATGTTAACAAGGTCTTTGGGAGCGCCGATCGATGTCCAACGCCTCTGTCCATACCGGACGGCATTTTCTGCAGATTCCTGGGCCGACCAATGTGCCTGATCGGGTATTGCGCGCGATGGACATGCCGACCATCGATCACCGTGGACCTGAATTCGCCCAGCTCGGGCTCGATGTGATTGAGGGCTCCAAGAAAATCTTCAAGACCAGGAACCCCGTCATCATCTACCCGTCGTCCGGCACCGGCGCGTGGGAAGCCGCCATCGTCAACACGCTGTCGCCCGGCGACAAGGTGCTGATGGTCGAGACCGGCCACTTCGCGACGCTGTGGCGCGCGCTTGCTGACAAGATGAAGATCGAGGTCGAGTTCGTACCCGGTGACTGGCGCCACGGGGTCAATCCGGACGACATCGAACAGCGTCTGGCTAAGGACAAGCAGCACGCCATCAAGGCCGTGATGGTCGTCCATAACGAAACCTCGACCGGCGTCACCAGCCGCATCCACGAGGTTCGCAAGGCGATCGATCGCGCAAATCATCCTGCGCTGCTGATGGTCGATTCAATCTCGGGCCTCGGCTCGATCGAATACGATCACGACGGCTGGGGTGTGGACGTCACCGTGTCCTGTTCGCAGAAGGGCCTGATGTTGCCGCCGGGCCTCGGCTTTAACGCCGTGTCGGAAAAGGCGCTCGCTGCGTCGAAGGCCAACAACTCGCTGCGGTCCTACTGGGACTGGCACGAGATCATCGCCGCCAACAAGGGCGGTTCGTGGCCCTATACGCCTGCGACGAACCTTCTTTATGGCCTGAAGGAAGCTGTCGCGATGCTGCTGGAAGAAGGGCTGGACAAAGTGTTTGCCCGTCACAAGCGCTATTCCGCGGCGACCCGCGCGGCGGTGGAAACATGGGGTCTCGAGAATCTCTGTCTCGACCCGCGCGAGTATTCACCGATCCTGACGGCGGTGGTGATGCCGGACGGCCACGACGCCGACCAGTTCCGCAAGGTCACGCTCGACAACTTCGACATGTCGCTGGGCTCGGGCCTGAGCAAGGTGAAGGGCAAGGTGTTCCGCATCGGGCATCTCGGTCACTTCAACGACCTGATGCTGATGGGCACGCTGGCCGGCGTCGAAATGGCGCTCGATCTCGCCAAGGTGCCGCATCGCAAGGGTGGCGTAATGGCGGCGATGGACGTTCTGACCGGGCGCGGCGCGGCCTCGGCGCAGGCCAAGACGGCAGTGGCGTAACGCCGCGTTGGCGACGTTACGGGTTTGAATTCAAAATCCGCAGGATAGCGGAAACATAATCAAGGTCCGGCACAAGCCGGACTTCAGGGAAAGACACAGGGAGAGACCGCATGAAGAATCTCATCAAGGCGACGAGTATGCTTGCACTGCTGGCGGCGACGCCCGCAGTGGCATGGGAGCCGGCCAAGCCGGTCGAGATCGTGGTTGCGGCAGGTGCCGGCGGTGCATCCGACCAGATGGCGCGCATGATGCAGGCCGCGATCCAGAAGAACGACCTGATGAAGCAGCCCGTCATCGTGTCGCTGAAGGGCGGGGCGTCCGGCGCGGAAGCGCTGATGTACATGAAGGGCAGCGACGGCGATCCCAACAAGGTGCTGATTGCCTATTCGCTGATCTACATGCTGCCGCTGTCGGCGAAGATTCCGTTCAACTGGCGCGAGCTGACGCCGGTCTCGGTGATCGCGATGGACCAGTTCGTATTGTGGGACAACGTCGCCGGCCCGAAGACCGTGAAGGACTTCATTGCTGCGGCGAAGGCCTCAAGCTCGCCGTTCAAGATGGGCGGCACCGGTTCGAAGCGCGAGGATCACGTTCTCACGGTCTTCATGGAAAAGAAGACCGGCGCGAAGTTCTCCTATCTGCCTTACAAGTCGGGCGGCGAAGCGGCGACCCAACTCGTCGGCAACCACACCGAGGCCAACGTCAACAATCCGTCGGAGAATCTCGAAGTGTGGCGCGCCGGTCAGGTGCGTGCGCTATGCGTGTTCGACAAGGAACGCATCTCCTACAAGACCAAGGTCACCGAGACGCAGTCCTGGAACGACATTCCGACCTGCAAGGAAGAAGGTCTCGACATGCAGTACCTGATGCTGCGCGCGATGTTCCTTCCCGGCAAGGTCACGCCCGAGCAGACCGCGTTCTACGACGATCTGTTCAAGAAGGTGACGCAGACTGCGGAATACAAGGAATACATGGAGAAGCAGGCCTTGAAGCCAGTCTATCTCAACGGCAAGGACATGCTCAAATTCCTTGAAGAGGACGATGCCTTGAACAAGTCGCTGATGACCGAAGCGGGCTTCGTCGCAAAATAGCGGTTTTCTCCCTCGCCCCGCTTGCGGGGAGAGGGCCGGGGTGAGGGGACTTGATATCCTTCGCGACCGGTTTGCCCTTACCCGAACCGCCTTCGCGGTTCGACCTCTCCCCGCGTGCGGGGAGAGGTTCAAGACAGCAAATGCGTGAACCATGGCCCAAGACATCGAAATCGTCGTCGAAGATCCGACCGCGCCGGACGAGAATTCACCCGCGATCACCAGCAACCGTACGGTTGAAATGGTGGTAATGGTGCTGCTGCTCGGGCTCGCCGCGCTGCTTGGCTTCGACAACTGGCGCACCGGAGCATCGTGGGACGATACAGGTCCGCAGGCCGGTTATTTCCCGTTCTATCTTTCGATCATTCTGGGCGGCGCGGCGCTCTACGGACTCGTCAGCGTAGCCATCAAGCGCACCGAAGGACTGGAAACCTTCGTCACCCGCGCGCAGCTTCGCCGCGTGCTGCAGGTGTTCGTGCCGACGCTGCTGTTCTGTCTGGCGATGCAATGGCTCGGCCTTTATGTGGCGAGCTTCCTGCTGATCTCGGGCTTCATGGCGATCATCGGCAAGATCGCCTGGTGGAAGTCGCTGCTCACCGCATTCATCTTCGTCGCGATCATGTTCGGGACGTTCGATGTCGCCTTCGACGTCATCATGCCGAAGGGACCGCTCGAAGCGGCCTTCGGACGCTAGACCGGGACCGGGGATACGATCATGGAAGCACTCGGTCTGCTGTTTCACGGCTTCGCGGTTCTCTTCACCTGGAAAATTCTTGCGCTGATGATGGTCGGGCTCGTGCTCGGTATTTTCGTCGGCGTATTACCGGGGCTCGGCGGTCCCAACGGCGTGGCGATCCTGCTGCCGCTGACGTTCTCGATGGATCCGACATCGGCCATCGTGATGTTGTCGTGCATTTACTGGGGCGCGCTGTTCGGCGGCGCGATCACCTCGATCCTGTTCAACATTCCCGGCGAGGCATGGTCGGTCGCGACCACCTTCGACGGCTATCCAATGGCGCAACAGGGCAGGGCGGCGGAAGCGCTGACCGCGGCGTTCACCTCGTCGTTCATCGGATCACTGGTCGCGGTGATGCTGATCACGTTCCTGGCGCCGAGTATCGCCGGTTTCGCGCTCAAGTTCGGGCCGCCGGAGTTCTTCGCGGTCTATCTTCTGACGTTCTGTTCGTTCGTCGGCCTCGGCCGCGAGGCCAAGCACAAGACCGTCATTTCCATGGCACTGGGATTGCTGCTCGCGGGCGTCGGCCTCGATACCGTGTCGGGCCAGTTGCGCATGACGTTCGGGTCGAACGATCTTCTGCGCGGCGTCAATTTCCTTGTCGCGGTGATCGGTTTGTTCGGCATCAGCGAAATCCTGCTGACCATGGAGGAGCGCCTTGCGCTGCGCGGCCACGCGGCACGCATCAGCCTGCGGACAGTTTGGAACGTCTGGAAGGATCTGCCGAAATACTGGGCGACGCTCATTCGCTCGTCCGTGATCGGATGCTGGCTTGGCATCACGCCGGGCGGTGCCATCGCCGCGTCGTTCATGGGCTACAACCTCGCCAAGCGTTTTTCCAAGGACAAGGAGTCGTTCGGCAAGGGCCGCATTGAGGGCGTGTTCGCGCCGGAAACAGCGGCCCACGCGTCCGGCACCGCCGCGCTGCTGCCGATGCTGGCGCTCGGCATCCCCGGCTCCGGCACCGCGGCGATCCTGCTTGGCGGTCTGATGGTGTGGGGGCTCAACCCCGGTCCGCTGCTATTTGTGGAGCACAAGGATTTCGTCTGGGGCCTGATCGCGTCGATGTATCTCGGCAACGTCGTCGGCCTCGTGCTGGTGCTGACGACTGTGCCGATCTTCGCATCGATCCTGCGCGTGCCGTTCGCCGCCATCGCGCCGATGATCGTGGTGTCCTGCGCCATCGGTGCTTATGCAATCCAGAACGCGATGTTCGACATCTGGCTGATGCTGCTGTTCGGTGTGGTCGGTTACGTGTTCAAGAAGATCGGCATTCCGCTGGCGCCGTTTACGCTTGCGCTGGTGCTCGGCAGCCGCGCCGAGGATGCGTTCCGTCTCGCCATGATCGGTTCGGGCGGTACCGTGAAGGTGTTCTGGTCGAACGGCCTGGTCGGTTCGATCACGACGCTGGCGATTGTGCTGCTGTTCTGGCCGCTGATCGACCGGGTATTTGAATTGTTCGGGCGGAAACAGAGTCCGGCGCGGGCGTAGCCATCGTGGGGCGTCATCCTTCGAGGCTCGCAAGAGCTCGCACCTCAGGATGACGATACCGGTATCCGCTGAAACATATCAACGCAAAAGGAGCCGTCATCCTGAGGTGCGAGCCGCCTCTTGCGGCGAGCCTCGAAGGATGACGAAGTCATTCCAACATTAGCTCTGCGTCGCGCCGGTGACCTTGCAAGCGCCGGTCGCGGCTTCCTGATCGATAAACGGGAATTTCGTTTTCTTGAACAGCTTGGTGGTCTTCGGCTTGACCGTCAGCGCCAGCCGCTGGTCGGTTTCGATCTTCCGGCCGCCGGTCTTCGACATGTAGTCGCATTTCACGCGGATGTCCTTGACGGCGAAGTCATTGTCGTTGGTGACGGTGATGTCCGCGGTCCCGATGTTGTTGGAGCCGGGCTTGCGCCATTTCTCGATGGAGATCTTGACCTTGTCGCCGGGCTCGGCGGCGTTCGCGATCCCGGTCGCGCCCAGAAAAATCGCGGCGACGGCAGTGACGATGACTGTCTTCATGATCGTGATCCTGACTGTTGCAATGCGGCTTCGATCGCCAAAACGGCGAAGCCCCTTAAAATCCAAAAATGAACGTGCAGCCATTGAGCGGGAGCGTTTCACCGTTACTATAACGGCCGCGACATCGAAGCGGCAACGGCTGTTGAACAGGAATTGCAATGAACGACATTTGGCGACTCTCGGCTACTGAACTTGCCTCGCAGATCCGCTCCCGCAAGATTTCAGCAAGGGAGGCCGCATCCGCTGCGCTGGCCCGGCTGAATACGGTCAATCCTGCGATCAACGCGGTGATCGATCACCGGCCCGAAGAAACGCTGGCACAGGCCGATGCCGTCGATGCCGCAATTGCGAAGGGCGCCGATGCGGGCACGCTCGCCGGTGTGCCCATCACCATCAAGGTCAACGTCGATCAGGCCGGATTCGCTACCACGAACGGACTGACGCTGCAGCGTGACCTTGTGGCGCAGACCAACAGCCCGGTGGTCGATAATCTGCGCAAGGCGGGGGCGGTCATCGTCGGACGCACCAACACGCCGGCCTTTTCGGCCCGGTGGTTCACGACAAATCTGATCCACGGCGAGACGAGAAACCCGCGCGACCCATCGATCACGCCCGGCGGATCGTCAGGCGGCGCGGCGGCGGCCCTGACAGCCGGTATCGGACACATCGCCCATGGCACCGACATTGCGGGATCGGTCCGCTACCCGGCCTATGCCTGCGGGGTCCACGGCCTGCGGCCGACGCTCGGGCGCATCCCGGCCTTCAACGCGTCGTCCCCGGAGCGGGCGATCGGCCCGCAAATCACGGCGGTGTCGGGTCCGCTGGCGCGGACCGTTGGCGATGTGCGGCTGGCCTTTCACGCCATGTCGAAGCGCGATCCGCGCGATCCCTGGTGGGTGCCTGCGCCGCTGGAAGGTCCAGTCCGCGAGAAGCGCGCGGCGATCTGCCTGCGGCCTGATGGTCTGGAGACCGTGAAGGAGGTCAGCGATGCCGTTGCCGACGCGGGCAAGCGGCTGGCGCGTGCGGGCTGGACCGTCGAGGAGATCACCGAAATACCGCCCTTCGAGGAGGCCGCCGACCTGCAGATGAAGCTCTGGCTATCGGACGGCTATGACGCTCTGCGGGATGCTGCCGAGCGCGAGGGCGATCCCGGCGCGCTGGCCATTCTGCGCGATCAGGAGAAGGTCGCGCGATCGCTGGATCTTGCCGTGTTCTCGAAGCTGCTGACACGGCGCGCCACGCTAGTGCGCGCGTGGGAGATGTTTTTCGAGACCTATGCCGTGATCGTCATGCCGCCGTGCGGAGAACTGCCGTTCCCATGGCAACTCGATCTCAAGGGCGACGCATCCCTGCACCGCGTACTCCGCGCGCAGATGCCGCAGATTGCGCTGCCGTTCATCGGCATGCCGGGGCTGACGATCTCGACCGGGCTGGTGGGCCGCGTTCCTGTCGGCGTTCAGATCGTCGCGGGACGTTACAGGGAAGATCTCTGCTTGCTGGCGGGCGAGGCCATCGAGGCGGGCGGCGTGCCCGCAAGCCCGATTGATCCTGTATTGGCCTGAAGGCGGCGCTTGGCACGGAAGACGCTCTCGGTGTCGGCGAGAAGCTGCTGCGTGCGCCGGACCACGCTGCGTCCGGCCTTGAGATCGCGGTTGGCAACGTAAAGCAGGCGGTGTCCCTCGACGACGAGTTCACGGGCATGCTTCAGTTGCTCGTCGAACGAGACAGCCTCTGTCGCTGCTTTGGCCGTCGTCATGATGCGGCTCCCGGATCTGCCTTGGTCAAGTCTGCCCGGCAGTCACCAACGCCGATGTTAGCCAATCGTTCACCGCGAGTCCCGTTGAACGATCAAAATTTCCACCAAAACCTGATTAGCGAGCCAATGCCTTGGCTATGCGAAGGAATCTGGCGTTGAACCTGCCGCCATGCGGGGCCGTCCAACCGGAAAGGCGGCAGACGCCGCCGCTTGCGAGGGCGAGCATGCCGGTTATTCTCTGTGCACGCGGGGGCGGGTGGACATGAGCCAGACGAAGACGGCGGGCCGGGTTGAGCCGGCGGACGAGTCCGCGACGATGCCGGCGAGCAACCGCAAGGTCGGCATTTACCTTGCGCTGCTGCAACTGTTCTTCACTTTGGGCTGGACGGTCTACGTCGTCTATCTGCCGCAACTCGCCGCCAAGGTCGGACTTCCTCCGTCTGCGGTCGTCGTCATTCTTCTGCTCGATCAGGCGATCTTCACCATCACCGACACGCTGATGGGCATCGCGGCTGATCGCATGACGCCGATCGTCGGCCGCCTCAGCCGGGTTGTCATCTGGCTGACTGTGGTGTCCTGCGCCGCGTTCATTGCGCTGCCGTTCGTGGCCGATCTCGGCCCGAACGCGAAGATCGCGCTGCTCGCATTGACGCTGACATGGGTGGTCACATCGTCCGCGTTGCGCGCGCCGCCGCTGGCGCTGCTCGGCAAGTTCGCGGCGAAGCCGTCGATCCCGATGTTGTCGTGTCTCGTCATGCTCGGCTACGGCATCGCAGGCGCGGTCTCGCCGTATCTCGGCGTCGTGTTGCGCAATCACGATCCGCGAATACCCTTCGTGGTCTCGACCGTGGTGCTGCTGCTCACCGCGCTGATGATGTCGTGGATCGAACACCAGTTGCGTGAAGGCAAGTTGAGCGCGCCGGAACGCAAGCCGCTTGCGATGCCGAAATCGTGGGGCACGCTGACGCTGATCTTCATTGTCGCAGTGCTGGTTCTCGCGCTCGGCTATCAGCTGCATTTTAGCGTCAACAGCGGGCAGCTGTTCCTGCGTTTCGCCAAGCAGCCCGACCTGCAATGGCTGATGCCGGTATACTGGATCGGATTCAATATCGCGA
This sequence comes from Afipia birgiae 34632, assembly GCF_000308295.2. Lineage (GTDB taxonomy): Bacteria > Pseudomonadota > Alphaproteobacteria > Rhizobiales > Xanthobacteraceae > Afipia > Afipia birgiae. The sequence goes on along the minus strand of NZ_HG326652.1, from coordinate 2,347,685 downwards.
TGTTTCCGGCGAGCTTCGTCACGCGGCGGCTCGGCGGGCTGCTGGTGATCGGCGGCGCGGGGTTGCTCGGCGCCGGCGCAGTGTTCGGCATGGAGAACGCGACCGGGCTTAACACCATGATCGCGATGCAGTTCCTGGCGGGTGCGGCGTGGGGCTGCATCCTGATGAGCGCGGTTGCCGCGGCCATCGCGGTTAGCGGCGGCGCAGAAGGCAAGGTGCTCGGCCTGATGTTTTCGGCGCTGGCGCTGGCGACATTCACGCGGATCGCCGCCGTGGCGGGTGGTCTGACCAGAAATTCCGCCTATGAGGCCTTGCTGCAGTGGACGCCAATCCTGTGCTGGGCGCTGGCCGGCGCGGCGTTGCTGATCATCGCGGTCACGCGGCTGCGCAAATGGCGGGAGGGTGCAAATCCCGCCGATGCCCCTGTCTAGACGGCTTGTGCGTTTATTCCCGAAAGTACGTTCTTTTTTTCTCGCGGACGCTCTCCAACCTTTGACTTGGCAAAGGGCAAACGGCGTCGCAGAACGGATGTCATGCGAGTTCGCGTAATCCTTCAGGCGCTTTGCGTGATGCTTCCGACGGCCCTTGCGGCGACGGCGGGTCACGCGGCTGCGATGGAGCGCGGCGTTGCCATCACCGATCCCGAAATTCTGCGACGTCTCGACAACTCGGGACTGAGCCTCGGCAAGCTGCTCGGCGCGGAGGCCAACAGCTCGGGCGCGGCGTTGTTCGCATTGCCGTCGATGGCGCCGTTGCAAACCACGACCGACCGCGATTTCAACGGCTATGTCCTCCAGCACAGGGACGATCTCGACAAGCTTCATCTGTTCGATCGCGATGCGCTCAACGCACCGGGCACGCGGTTCGATCTGGCCGGTATCGTCAACCGGATGGACCGCGCTTATGTATCGCCCGGTGAGTGCGGCGAGATCCGGCTGATCTACCGGCCCATCGCCAACAACGATTCCACCAGCAAGGATACTCCGCCGTCGCGGCTGCCGATGACGCTTAACCTTGTCATGAAGGCGAAGCCTGCAAGCGTTGATGTGACGTGCTCCGAACTGGCGCGGCGGTGGCTCGCTCTGGCCGATCAACCACCGACGGCAGACAGCGCGGCAATGCTCGCCGCCAGGGGCGGCGCGCTCGAATGGGTCACGCGCGAGGCCATCGATCGCATCGAGATCGACGTGCAGATCGCGCGCGCGTCGGCAGACGTCAACGACTTCGAGGGCAGGGCGGACTACCTGATGAAGGTGTTTCGCTATGACGGGACGCGCTTCGAAGAGTCGCCGCTGGAAAACCAGATCGACGCCGCGCGAATTCGGGCCGATGCCACGCTTGCAGCAGACTTCAGGCAATGGCTGCTCGATCCGGTCCGGATCGCGGACCTCGATCGCGGGACCATCGTGTTGCCGGATCGGTTTCTTGCATCGAGCGCCATCAACGTGACGCCGGCGCATGACGATCTGAACAACAAAGCGCGTGAACTGTTCACAAACGACGACATCGTAACCGCTCTGGGCAGAGCATCCGCCAATGCGCCGCTACAAAACCTTCTGTCTCCGGCGGGCTTTGCGCGCAGGCTGAATGACATGACATGCAGTGGATGCCACCAGACCCGCGCAATCGGCGGCTTTCATCTGCCGGGAGCGGAGCGGCTGGAATGGGCGGCGGGTGCGGTGGTGGCGGCAGGGTCGCCGCATTTCTTCGGCGATCAGGAACGCCGCCGCGATGTTCTGATCGCGTTCCGCGACGGCCGCCCGCCGGATTTCTCGCGGGGATTCTCCGCGCGCCCGCAGGCACGTCGCTCGACCGAGCTGACCGGTACGACCTATGTGAACGGGTGGGGCGCGTTGTGTTACGCGGTCGGCGCGAACGCCGCGCCTGACAGGAGTTTCATGTCATGGAGCTGTGCAGAGGGGCTGACGTGTCAGGCAACCGGCGCGAAGGACTCTGACGCGGGATTCTGTTTTCCGAAGAGCAATTAACGCACCCGTCATTGCGAGGAGCGAACCGACGAAGCAATCCAGTCGGTGGCTTTCTGGATTGCTTCGCTGCGCTCGCAATGACGATGGCGGGACTTTCCGCGCTATTACGCTACAATCCCCGCAGCGCGCATCTTGGCGATTTCTGCGGCGTTGAACCCCGCAGCCTGCAACACCTCGTCGCTGTCCTGTCCGACATTGGGCGCCATGCGCGGCTGCACTTTCTTCGCACCCTCGATGAAGATCGGCGTGTTGATGGTGCGCAGATCGCTGTCGGCGAACTGCACAACCGCTTCGGTTTCGCGCATCTGCGGATCGTCCGGGATGTCAGCCGGAATGCCGACGACGCCAAAAATGAGACCGTTGCCGTCGAGAGTCTTGCGCCAGTGGGCGAGGGGTTTGGTCGCAAACACCTCGTCCAGAATTGCGATCAGTGCCGGCGCGTTCTTGTGGCGGATCGGCTTGTTCTCGAAGCGCGGATCGGTCAGCAGGTCTTCGCGATCGATGACCTTGGCGAAGACGGGAAACTGCTTCTCTTCATTGAGCAGCGACAGGATGATCCAGCGGTCGTCGCTGCACTTGTAGTGGCAGGTGACGGCATTCAGCGCGCGGTCGCGCGGCGGGCGCTTCTGGAAGGTCGCGCCGCAGAGCGCAGCCTGCGCATAGATGCCGTTGGACCATATGCCGTTGACCATCAGGTTGGACATCACCTGCGTGCCCTTGCCGGTGCGCTCGCGCTGATAGAGCGCGGTGACGATGCCGGCGAACATCGACATCGCGCAGGGATGATCGCCCATGCCGGGCATCGAGCGGGCGGGTGTGCTCTCGTCGGTTTCGCGCACCAGATCCATCAGGCCCGAGCGCGCCCACCATGCGTTGCTGTCGAAACCGGGCTTGTCGGCTTCCGCGCCGATCTCGCCGTAGCCGGTGAACGACGCATAGACCAGACGGTCGTTGAGCGGCGCGAGATCCTTGTAGGTCACGCCGAGCTTCTTGCGGACCGGAGGCGGGAAATTGGTGATGAACACGTCGCAGTCGGCGGCGAGCTTGCGCAGCACGGCCTGGCCCTCGGGCTTGCTCAGGTCGAGCGCGAGGCTCTTCTTGTTGCGGCCTTCCAGCATCCACGCATAGTTGTGCGGGCTGATCGGATATCCAGGCAAATGCGGCAGGTTGCGGACCGGATCGCCTCCGCCCGGCGGTTCGATCTTGATGACGTCGGCCCCGAAGTCGGAGAGCGCCGTCGCCGCCGCGGGGGCTGCGATGAAGCTGGCGCAGTCGATGACCTTGAGACCTTCGAAAATTCCCCGACCCATGCGGTTTGTTCCCTTTTTTTGTTAAGGGCCGCCTGGGAGGTGACCCGTATCAGTCGTTCTTGCGCTCGTCCGAGATCGCCTTGCCGTCATTCGGCAGCGAGCCCGGTGCCACCAGGGTGACATTGCCCTGTAGCTTTGTCACGGCACGCAGGGTCGACGCAACCTCGTCCCGCAGGGTTTCGCCGCTGGACGGGCATTCCGCAGACAGGGTCATGACATCGACTTCGCTCTCGCGCGTCACAATGAGGCGCAACCGCCCCAATTCGGGGTGCCGCTTGCCGATTTCGGCGATCTGCTCGGGCCGTACGAACATGCCCTTGACCTTGGTGGTCTGGTCGGCCCGGCCCATCCAGCCCTTGATGCGCATGTTGGTGCGCCCGCACGGGCTTTGCCCCGTCAGCACGGCGCTGAGATCGCCGAGCGCCAGGCGAACCCACGGATGATGCGGATCGAGTGTGGTGACGACGATCTCGCCGACATCGCCGTCCGCCACCGGCTCACCGGTTCCGGGCTTGACGATCTCGACAATGACGTTCTCGTTCACCACCAGACCGTCGCGTGCTGCAGTTTCATAGGCGACAACGCCGAGATCGGCGGTGCCGAACATCTGATAGGCATCGATACCGCGTGACTTCATCTCCTCCTGAAGCGATTTGGGAAACGCCGCGCCGGAGACGAGCGCGCGCTTGATCGATGACATGTCGCGTCCGGCGGTTTTGCCTGCATCGAGCAGGATCTTCAAAAAGTCCGGTGTGCCGGTATAGGCGACCGGACGATAGGCTTCGATGAGCTCAAACTGCTGTTCCGTATTGCCGGGACCGGCGGGAATCACGGCGCAGCCGAGTGCGCGGGCGGCGCTGTCGAAGATAAAGCCGCCCGGTGTCAGATGATAGCTGAGGGTGTTGAGGACGATATCGCCGGGCCGGAAGCCCGCTGCGTACAGCGCGCGCGCGCCGCGCCATGGATCGTCGGCAGCGACCTCCGGCTCAAAAATCGGCCCGGGCGACGTGAACAGGCGGCCGAATGATCCCGCGGGCGGGGAGACGAAACCGCCGAACGGCGGCGCGGCCTTGTGCAGGACCGGCAGTTCGGATTTGCGCAGCACCGGCAGTTTTGCCAGCGCGGCGCGGCTGGTGATGGAGGCGAGGTCGATGCCCTTGAAGCGCTCGGCATAGGCCGGTGCTTTCGCCGCCGCACGCAGCACGTCGGGCAGCCGGGCGAACAGGTCGGCGTCGCGCTGCGATGGCGAGCGTGTTTCGAGAGCGTCGTAATGGTTGGTCATCGGTAGTCCATTTGTTCGTCATTGCGAGGAGCGAAGCGACGAAGCAATCCAGTCTTGTGTTTATTCTCACCGCAAGTTTGCTGCGGCCATCTCTGGATTGCTCCGCTGCGCTCGCAATGACGGATGTGATTACAGCCAGCGCTTGCGGCGCTTGAAGCTTTTCAGGTTTTTGAAACTCTTGCGCTGGTCGCCCGCGCCGCCGAGATAGAATTCCTTGACGTCCTCGTTGTCGCGCAGCTCGTCGGCGGTACCGTCGAGCACGACTTTGCCTTGCTCCATGATGTAGCCATGGCTTGCGACGGAGAGGGCCGCGCGCGCGTTCTGCTCGACAAGAAGAATGGTCACGCCGAGGTCGCGGTTGATCTGCTTGATGATGCCGAACACTTCCTTGACCAGCAGCGGCGACAGACCCATCGACGGTTCGTCCATCAGGATCATCTTCGGGCGCGCCATCATCGCCCGGCCGATCGCCAGCATCTGCTGTTCGCCGCCGGAGAGATAACCGGCAAGGCCGGTGCGTTCCTTGAGGCGGGGGAAATATCTGTAGACCATGTCGATGTCGTCATCGACGTTCTTGTCGTTGCGGGTAAATGCGCCGAGCCGCAGGTTTTCCAGCGACGTCATGTCCGAGATGATGCGGCGGCCTTCCATCACCTGAAAGATTCCACGCCGCACGATCTTGTCAGGATCGATGCCGTCGATGCGCTCGCCGTCGAATACGATCTCGCCGCGCGTGACTTCGCCGTCCTCGGTCTTGAGCAATCCGGAGATCGCCTTCAGTGTGGTCGACTTGCCTGCGCCGTTGGCGCCAAGCAGTGCGACGATCGCGCCCTTCGGCACGTCCATGCTCAAGCCGCGCAGCACAAGGATGACATTGTCGTAAACGACTTCAATGTTGCGCACGGCCAGCAGCGGCGCGGCAGTGGTCGCGGTGGCGGGTCGGGCATCTGTTTGCAACGTGGGCTGCACGAGCTTGGCTCCGATGAGTTCTTCTTCATCCCTCCCCCTTGTGGGGAGGGTGGCGTGTTGAGAGCGAAGCGAACAACGCGCCGGGTGGGGGATTGTTGTCGGCCCCCATCCCGGCCTCCGCTTCGCTTGGCCGACCCTCCCCACAAGGGGGAGGGAGTCAGCCAACATTCGTCACTTTACCAGCCGAGCCATTCCGGCTTGCGCGGCAGATCGACGGTCTTCACCTTGTCGAGCTTGATCGCGCCGTTCTTGACGAGATCGGCAACCGACGCGTCGGTCGCGCCGGACACCTTCATGCGATAGATGTCGACCTTCAGCGTCGGGCGGTGATCCTTCTCGGTCCAGGTCGAAGGATTGCAGACGCCTTCCATTCCGGCCGGAACCCAATCCTTCTTCTGATAGAAGGCTTTGAGAACGGTCTCGCCGGTCGCGCCGCCGTTCTTGGCGGCCCACTCGAGGGCTTCCTTCATATAGAGCGCGGTGCAGACACCGGCGATGTAGTGAACCGGCCGATAGGTGGTGCCCGCAGCGTCGGACATCTTGGAAATGTCCTGCATGGTCTTCATGCCGGGAGCGTTGCCGCCCCAGGCCACTGCGGTGCGCAGCGGAAACACCACGCCGTCGGCGGCTGCACCGGCGGCCTTCGCGGCGTTCTCGTCCATGCCCCAGACGTTTCCCATGAACTGGACATCGACGCCGGCGGCCTTACAGGCATTCAGCACCGAGATGTTGGAGCCGGCGGTGTTGCCGAGATAGGCGTAGTTTGCACCCGAGCTCTTCAGGGTCAGGCACTGCGCGCTGTAGTCGCCCGGCGTCAGGGCGAACACGATGGCAGGCAGAACATCGAAGCCGAGTTCGGCGGCGAGCGTTTCGCCGGCGGCCTTTGGTGCGTTCGGATACGGATGGTTTGCACCCATGTGGACGTACTTGGGCTTGCCGGATTTTCCCTTCGTCTTCCAGTCGTCCGCTGCCCAGGTCAGCATGCCACGCAGCGCGTCCGAATAGCTCGGACCATAGAACAGGTTGTAGGGCGCTGCCTTGCCCTTGCCGCCTGCGCCGGTCGGATCGGACAGCGCCGCCGAGTACGATGCCGAGATGTCCGGGATCTTGTCCTGGGCGAGGAAGCCGGTGAGAGCTTCGGTATCCGCCGTGCCCCAGCCGATGATCGCGGCGACCTTGTCCGCGCCGGACCACTTCTTGTACTGCGCGATCGCGCGCGGCACCTGGTAGCCGTAGTCGACGGTGTCGATCTTCACCGGCTTGCCGCCGATGCCGCCGTTCTTGTTGATCCAGGCGTATGCGTCGGCGACGCCTTGTCCGTACGGTGTTCCGACGTCGGATGTCGCGCCGGAATAATCGGCGAGATGGCCCAGCGAAACCTGCGCCTGAGCCACGCCGGCAGTGCCGCCGAGCAGCAGGGCGAGTGACGCTGTACTCAATAATTTCGTCATGGTCATAAGCGTAATCCTCCGGTTTCCTCTCGAGGTCTTTTGTTTTTGTCCCGTTCCGACCTCAATGCGAGAACGGGTAGAGTTTCCAGTAAGCCTTGATTTGCCGCCACCGGTGAGCAAGTCCGTCCGGCTCGAAGATCAAAAAGACAATGATGATGACGCCGATGGCCATCTCGCGCAAGAATGCGATGTTGTTCTTGAGTCCAAGGGCATGATCGATCGCGCTGCCGCTGAGCGCGGCGCTGATCCACTCCATCGATTCCGGCAGCAGAACCATGAAGGCGGTGCCGAGCAACGTGCCCATGATCGAACCAATGCCGCCGATGATGATCATGGCGAGGAAGATGATGGAGCGGTCGATGCCGAAACCTTCGTTGGACACCACCTGATTGTAATGGGCGTAGAGCGCGCCGCCGACGCCGGCAAAGAATGCAGCCAATCCGAACGAAAGCGTTCGGTATTTGGTGAGGTTGATGCCCATGATTTCGGCGGACAGGTAATGATCGCGCACTGCGACCAGCGCGCGCCCGTCACGCGTCCGCATCAGGTTGGTCACCAGAAGATAGCAGACGATCACGTAAGCCAGCACGACGTAGAAATACTGGCGGTCGCCGCGCAACACCTGGCCGAAAATCGAAAACGGTTCGGCGTGGGCCGGAACGCTGCCGCCAGTGAACCATTCGGCGCGCGAGAAGAAGTCGAGCAGGATGAATTGCGCGGCCAGCGTCGCGATCGCAAGGTAAAGACCTTTCAGCCGCGCAGCGGGGAGGCCGAAGATCAGGCCGACCAGCGCTGTGACGAGACCCGACAGCGGAATGGCGAAGAACACCGGCACGTGAAGCTTGCTCGACACGTAGGCCGAGGTAAATGCGCCGAATCCGAAGAAGGCCGCGTGGCCGATGGAAATCTGCCCGGTGAAGCCGACCACGATGTTGAGGCCGAGCGCGGCGATACCGAAGATGCCGATCTGGATCAGCAGGCTGAGGCTGTATTCGTTCAGCACATAGGGCGCGAAACAGATCAGAACGATGCCGGCGACCATCATGTTCCGGCTGGTCGTGGTCGGGAACACGGTGGTGTCCGACGCGTAAGTCGTGCGGTAGTCGCCTGCGGGGAGGAGGGTTTGGCCTGCCATGATCAGATCCGTTCGATGTCTTTGGTGCCGAACAGGCCGTAAGGCTTGATCATGAGGATGATGATAAGTGCGTAGAACGGCGCGATCTCGAACAGGTTGCCCCAGTGCAGGTATTCGCTGTCGACGAAGTGCGCGACGTTCTCAAGCAGCCCGATGATGATGCCGCCGACCACCGCGCCGCCGACGCTGTCGAGGCCGCCGAGGATCGCCGCGGGGAAGACCTTGATGCCGTAGGCTGCGAGGCCCGCCGATACGCCGTTGACCACAGCCACCACGACGCCGGCCACCGCCGACACGGTCGCGGAAATCGCCCACGCCATCGCGAACACGCTTTTCACCGAAATGCCGAGGGACTGCGCGACCTGCTGGTTGAACGCGGTCGCGCGCATGGCGAGGCCGTATTTCGAGACCTTGAAGAACCATGCCATGCCACCCATCATCGCCACCGACACCGCGAGGCTGAGGATGTAGACGGTCTGGACCTGCATCCCGAAGATATTGACCAGCTGGGTGTTGAAGATTTTCGGAAACGGCTGGAGATTGACGCCGAACATCCATTTCATCAGCGCCGAGAACACCGTGGACAGCGCGATGGTCACCATGATGACAGAAATGATCGGCTCGCCGATCATCGGGCGCAGGATGATGAGCTGGATCAGGATGCCGAAGATAAACATGAAGACCAGCGTGATCGGCATGCCGATCCAGAACGGCACCTGATATTTGGTGAGCAGGAACCAGCACACCCACGCGCCGATCAGCAGCAACTCGCCCTGCGCGAAGTTGACCACCTGCGTCGCCTTGTAGATCAGCACGAACGACATCGCGACGACGCCATAAAGCGTACCGACCACGAGACCGTTGATGAGGAGTTGGATCAGAAGCTGGGTGTTCACTCTGCGGCCTCCGCCGTCTTTCTGCGCGCGCCGAGGTCGATGACGGGCAGCGTGCAGCGGATGCGCTGCGTGGTGCCGTCCTGGAAACGGATCACGGTGTCGATGTCGATGTCCGGCTTGCCGCCGTAGATCGCATTAATGATGTCGGCGTACTTGTCATTGATGACGGTGCGGCGGACCTTGCGGGTGCGCGTCAGCTCGCCGTCGTCGGCGTCGAGTTCCTTGTAAAGCAGCAAGAACTTGGAGATGCGTTGCGCCGGCGGTAGCGTGGCGTTGACCGCTTCGACTTCCTTGCGCAGCAGTTCGTAGGTTTCCGGGCGCGAGGACAGGTCGGTGTAGGTGGTGAAGGAAATCCGGTTCTTCTCGGCCCATTTCGAGACGATGGAGAAGCGGATGCAGAGCATCGCCGCGAGGTAGTCGCGCCCGTCGCCCAGCACCACGGCCTCGGCGACGTAGGGCGAGAACTTCAGCTTGTTTTCGATGTACTGCGGCGAGAAGCGGTCGCCGCGCGCGGTCTGCGCCATGTCCTTGATGCGGTCGATGACCACAAGCTGCTTCGCCTTGTTGAAGTAACCGGCGTCGCCCGAATGCATCCAGCCGTCGCGCACTTCCGCAGCGGTAGCGGCCTCGTTCTTGTAGTAACCCGAGAACATGTTGGGATGGCGCACCACGATCTCGCCGACACCGTTGACGTCGGGATCGCGGACCTCGATCTCGATCTCGTCTGACATCGAAACGCCAGTGGTGTCGGGATCGACCTCGTCCGGCTTGTGCAGCGTGAAGGCGCCCAGCGTTTCAGTCTGGCCGTAGAGCGTACGCAGCGGCACGCCCATGGCGCGAAAGAACTTGAAGGTGTCGGGACCGAGTGCAGCGCCGCCGGTCGCTGCCGACCGCAGCCGCGTGAATCCGAGGCGGTCACGCAGCGCGCGGAACACCAGGGTTTCCGCCACCATCGACGTCTTGCCCTGATCCAGCGCCGACAGCCCGGCCTTCATGCCGGTTTCATAGAGGCTCTGCTTCATCGCCGAGGCATCCATCACGCGCGCGCGGACGTCGGCGGCGATGGCTTCCCAGATGCGCGGCGCGAACAGCACGAAGGTCGGCGCGATTTCGCGGAAGTCGTTCATCATGGTATCGGCCTGCTCGACGAAGTTCACCTTCATCCTGGAGAGCAGACCCTTTCCGAGCGCGTAGACCTGTTCCATGATCCAGGGCAGGGGAAGCACCGACACATACTCGTCGTCCGGGCCCTTGGGATCGAAGGAGAGATACGCCGCGCAGTGGCGCAGCACGCTGCCAGCGGTCAGCATCGCGAGCTTCGGATTCGACGTGGTGCCGGACGTGGTGCAGAGGATGGCGACATCGTCAGCCTTGGTGGCGTCGACCAGTTGATCGTAGAGCTGCGGCTCGCGCGCGGCGCGCTCGCGGCCCATCTTCGCGAGCTTGGCGGCGTCGATCAGCCGGGGGTCGCTGTATTTCCGCATGCCGCGTGGATCGGAATAGACGATGTGCTTGAGATGCGGCGCGCGGTCGCCGAGTTCGAGCAGCTTGTCGACCTGCTCTTCGTCTTCGGCGAACACGATCTTGGTTTCGCCGTAGGTTAGCAGATACAGCACTTCCTCGGGCAGCGACTCGCGATACATGCCGAGTGACATGCCGCCGATGGCGTGAGCCGCGATTTCCGCCGCCACCCAGTCCGGACGGTTGTCGCCGATGATGCCGATGACGTCGCCGCGCTTCAGTCCAAGCTCGATCATGCCGAGGGCGAAATCATGCACGCGGGTATGGTAGTCGTTCCACGAAAAAACGCGCCAGAGACCGAAGTCCTTTTCGCGCAGCGCGATGGCGTTGCCGTGCTCTTTGGCGTTGAGCCGCAGCATCTTGGGATAGGTGTCGGCCTGCGCGACGCGGCCTGCATAATCCATCATGCTGTGGCCTCCGCGACGGGATTGGTGTCATCGAGAGCGTCGAGCACTTCGTCTTCTTCGCCGAGATAGGCCTTTCTGACGTGCGGATCGTCCAGCACGTCGGCGGGCAGGCCTTCGGCGATCTTGCGACCGAAATCCAGCACGGTGACGCGGTGGGAAATGTCCATCACGACGCCCATGTCGTGCTCGATCATCATCACCGTCATCCCGTATTCTTCGTTGAGATCGACGATGTAGCGGGCCATGTCTTCCTTCTCCTCGAAGTTCATGCCGGCCATCGGCTCGTCGAGAAGAATGAGTTTCGGTTCCAGCGCCATGGCGCGCGCGAGTTCAACGCGCTTGCGCAGGCCGTAGGAGAGGGTGCCTGCGGTCGCCTTGCGCACCGACTGCAGATCGAGGAAGTCGATGATCTCTTCGACCTTGCGGCGGTGTTCGAGTTCCTCGCGCCGCGCGCCGGTCAGCCAGTACAGCGAACCGGTGATGAAGTTGTTCTTCAGCAGGTGATGCCGGCCGACCATGATGTTGTCGAGCACGGTCATGTGGTGGAACAGCGCCAGGTTCTGGAATGTACGGCCAATGCCGAGCGCCGCGCGTGCATTCGGCTTGAGGCCGGTAATGTCGCGGTCCTGATAGAAAAGCTGTCCCTCGGTCGGGGTGTAACGGCCGGAAACGCAGTTGACGATCGAGGTCTTGCCGGCGCCGTTGGGCCCGATGATCGAAAACAGTTCGCCTTCCTTGACGCCGAAGCTCACGTCGGTCAGCGCGCGCACGCCGCCGAACCGCAGTGAGACCCCCCGCACCTCCAATGCGTAAGCCACTCAAATCCTCCCAGATACGGCGCTTGGCGCGCTCTTTATCTATGGTCCGCTATGGTCCCGATCCTATACCGGGGGGCCGTGGCAAGCCATTCTACTATTGATGTTTTGCGCCGCAGGACGCGTTTGCCGTCGTCGTCCTTACGGCAAACCGCGACACCGAAATGTCTTGTGCCTGACAATTCGTTGGGCAATTTCGGTGCGCGCGCGGTATACCGAAGGACATTTTGCCGCGTCGCAGCATTGCACGACGCGAAGGGCGGTCGAGACAGCATGGTTTCTGCGGATTACCTCAAGCGTATTGCGGTCTGGTCGCGCGGCCTGAGCGAGCGGGAAATCGAAGTTGCTCGCGCCGGTGTCATCGAAAAGTCGTTCGGCGCGAACGAATTCATCTGCATGCGCGGCGATCATTTCGAATACTGGATGGGCGTCGTCACCGGACTGGTCCGGATCGGCACTGGCTCGCGCGACGGCAAGGCCGTCAGCTTCACCGGCATGACCAACGGCGCGTGGTTCGGCGAGGGAACCGTGCTCAAGAACGAAGCCAGACGATATGACGCTGTCGCCTTGCGCGATACGCGCCTCGCGCTGATGGATCGCGCCACCTTCTTCTGGCTGTTCGAGAACAGCGTGGCGTTCAACCGCTTCCTTGTGGGTTTGTTGAACGAACGCCTCGGCCAGTTCATGGGATTGGTCGAATACGGCCGGATGCTGGACGCGAAGGCGCGCCTCGCACGCTCGCTCGCGTCGTTGTTCAACCCGATCCTGTATCCGGATCATACGCGCCACCTGGACATCACGCAGGAGGAGCTTGGCGCGATTTCCGGAATCTCACGCCAGAACGCCAACCAGTGCCTCAAGACGCTGGAGAAGGAAGGTCTGTTGCGGCTCGAATACGGCGGCGTGACGGTGATCGATCTGGAAAAGCTGCGCGGGTACGGGGAATAGGCGTGCGTCGCTCCCTCGCCCCGCTCTTGCGGGGAGAGGTGAAATGGTGCGAACCGCGCAGTTATGCCGTCATTGCGAGGAGCGTAGCGACGAAGCAATCCAGTCTTTGTTTGTTGCTTCTGGATTGCTTCGCTTTGCTCGCAATGACGGGATGAACGTCCGCTGCGCCGGCAAGCCTCACTCCGCCCATTCCAGATCGGTCGTAAAGACAATGGACAGCCAGCGGTCGGGGGTGTCGTTGCCGATCGCGTCGCCAATCTCGTCGCGGATCTTGTCCCATTCCTCGAGCCGCTTTGGCGGCAAACCGGCCGGAACGATGAAGTACAATTCGATCTGCCGGCCGCGGCCGACGCGTGCGACATAGGCCCGGTAGGACAGGAATTGATAGCGTTGCACGATTTGCCGGGCGATGGCCTCGACGTGCTGCATGAGGTCCGGCGGCGTGACCAGCAGGGCGTCGGCGAGCGCCTGACGCACCGTGCCGATCGGTATTGGAATGACAATCAGGCAGACGATCGCCAGCGCGGCAGGGTCGATATAGGGCGACATCCATTTCAGGCTCGTGCCCTGAATCATGTAGCCGAAGATGAAGGCCACGAGCAGGGCGGCCGTCAGCGCCGCCGACATCATCCAGGCCTTTGCATCCAGAGCGACGAAATTGGATTTAATGGTCCGGTTGGCCTTGATGTCAAAGATCGCCATGCCGATCGCGGCGAGCGTTATCAGCACGGCGTAGATAATCGCCTGATCGAATGCGAGTTCACGCCCGCCCGTCAGCAGGCTGCCGATGGCATTGATCAGCGCGTAAATCGCAGCGCCGATCAAGAGGACGCCGTTCAATCCCAGCACCATCGGCTCCAGATGCCAGAAGCCCATGGTGAACTGCGCAATCAGCCTGGACTTGGAGCCGCCGTCCCGCGTCGATGCCGCGATCAGGTTGGACACCAGCAAAGCGAGGATCGTCATCACCGCGTCGATCAGCGCATAGACGCCGTCGAAAACAATCGCGTAGGACCCCGATAACAGGCCGAACAAAATCCCCAGCCCGGCCAGAGCCAGGGTTACCGCGATCGACAGGCGCAGAACGCTTTGTTCGGTCCGCATGTGAGTTCATCCGGCAGGTCTGCGATGACTCGTACATCGCAGGGCGGGCGATATCACACCTCGAGCCACTCCTTGCGGATGGCCTGATTGGCCTTGAGATCGGCCGGGGTGCCTTCGAACACGATGCGGCCGTGGCCCATCACGTAGACCCGGTGCGAGATGCGCATCGCAATCGACAGCTTCTGTTCGACCAGCAGGATGGCGACGCCGCGCCGGGCGATTTCGGCGATCAGATCGCCGACCTGCTGCACGATCAGCGGCGCCAGACCTTCGGTCGGCTCGTCGATCATGACGAGTTCGGGGTCACCCATCAGCGTGCGGCAAATGGTCAGCATCTGCTTTTCGCCGCCGGACAGCACGCCCGCGGCCGTATCGGCGCGCTCCTTCAGGTTCGGAAACATCTCGAGCATGTCGTCGAGCTTCCATTTGCCCGGACGCTTGGTGTCCTTGACCCCGAGCAGCAGGTTCTGCCGCACGGTGAGGCCGGGGAAGATGTCGCGATGCTCGGGCACGTAGCCGAGCCCGAGATGCGCGATCCTGAAGCTCGGCAGACCGGCGATCTCCTGCCCCTTGAACTTGATGGTGCCGTGCGGCGGCACTTCGCCCATGATCGCCTTGACCGTGGTCGAGCGGCCGACGCCGTTGCGCCCCAGCAGGCTGACGACCTCGCCGGCGCCGATATGCATATCGACACCCTGAAGGATGTGGCTCTTGCCGTAATAGGCGTGCAGATCCTGAACTTCCAACATCAGGCAGCTTCCTCGCCCAGATAGGCTTCCTTGACCTTCGGACTGTTGCGGATTTCCTCAGGCGTTCCGGATGCGATGATATGGCCGTAGACCAGAACCGAGATGCGGTCGGCGAGGCCGAACACCACGCTCATGTCGTGCTCGACGATTAGCAGCGTCTTGCCCACGGTGAGACGCCGGATCAGATCCACCGCACGTTCGGTTTCGGCGTGGCTCATGCCCGCCGTCGGTTCATCGAGTAGGATGACGTCGGCGCCGCCGGCGATGGTGATGCCGATCTCCAGCGCGCGCTGTTCGGCATAGGTCAAAAGGCCAGCCGGGATGTCACGCCGCGAGGTGAGGCTGATGTCTTCCAGGATCTGCGCGGTGCGCTCGCGCACTTCAGGCAGGTTGTCGACGCTTTTCCAGAATGCGTATTTGTGCCCCGTCGCCCACAGCACCGCGCAGCGCAGATTTTCCCACACCGTCATGTTGGCGAAGACGTTGGTGACCTGAAAGCTGCGGGACAGCCCGCGCCGGTTGATCTGGTAGGGCGCGAGGCTGTCGATGCGCTCGCCGCGCATCAGCACTTCGCCGCTGGTCGGCGACATATAGCCGCTGATGAGGTTGAACGTGGTCGATTTGCCGGCGCCGTTCGGGCCGATCAGCGCATGGCGTTCGCCTTGCGCCACTTTCAGATTGAGGTCGCGGATCACCTTGGTGATGCCGAAGCTCTTCTGAACGTCGCGGATTTCAATGGCGTTGGGCTTCACATCTGACATCATGCTGCCAGTTCCTTCGCACGCGCTGTGGTCAGCGCCTCGTCCCAAGCCACGGCGGCCCGCTTCCATGTCATGCGCGCAATGCTGAAGCCGCCGACGATCAGGACCAGCGCGACAGCCCACGTGACCGGGTTCGCGGCGTTGAACGGAATTCCGAATGCCTTCACATTTGGATCTTCCATCGGATTCATCGTGTAGTGAACGATAGACTCGATTCCGAGCATCAGGCCGATCATCAGTGCAAGTGTGGGAACAAGCGCGACCAGATAGGACGGCAGGACGCGTCCGAGCGTGCCGCCCCTGATCAGCGGACGATGCATCATCAGGAGGCCCGTGATGCCCCCGGGGGCGTACATCACGACCACGATGAAGAACAGCCCGAAGTAAAGCTGCCAGACATGGGTCAGATCGCTGAGGCCAAGCGACAGCAGCGTGACGAAGATCGCGCCGACGATCGGTCCGATGAAGAAGCCGATACCGCCGATGTAGGCGGCGAACAGCACGGTGCCGGACTGCACCGCGCCGAGATAGGCCGAGTTCGCAATCTCGAAGTTGATGGCGGCGAGCGAGCCCGCGATGCCGGCAAAAAAGCCGGAGAAGCAGAACGCGATGTAGCGGACCACATGCGGATCGTAGCCGACGAACTGCACGCGTTCCGGGTTATCGCGAACCGCATTGCACATCCGCCCCAGCGGGGTGCGGGTGAGGGCGTACATCGCAATCATGCAGATCAGCGTCCAGGCCGCCACCAGATAGTAGATCTGGATCTGCGGGCCGAAATTCCAGCCGAACACGCTCAGCAGCTTGGTGCGGTTGGCGGAGATGCCGGCTTCGCCGCCGAAGAAGGTGCGCAGGATCAGCGCCGAGGAAGCAACCAGTTCGGCGACGCCGAGCGAGATCATGGCGAAGGCGGTGCCCGAGCGTTGCGTCGACACCCATCCGAGCAGGATCGCGAAGGCGAGGCCGGTCAGGCCGCCGATCAGCGGCACCAGCGGCAGCGGGATCGCCCACTTGTTGCCGCCGATGATGTTGATGGCGTGAATGACGAGGAAGCCGCCGAGGCCGTAATAGACCGCGTGGCCGAATGACAGCATGCCGGTCTGGCCGAGCAGGATGTTGTAGGACAGCGCGAAGATGATCGAGATGCCGATCAGGCTGAACGTCGTCAGGGCGCCGCCTGAGCCGAAAACTTTCGGCAGCACCAGCAAAAAGATCGCGACAGCGGCCCAGAGCCCGTAGAACTTGAGGTTGTCGGCGGCGGTCGGCGGCGGCGGCGCGGCGCGTGCGGTGATATCGCTCATGTTTCACGCGTCCCCAAAAGACCCATCGGACGGAGCGCTAGGATCAGCACCAGCAGCACATAGGGCATGATCGGCGCGACCTGCGCGACAGTGACGTTCCAGATATCGGCCAGCCAGGTGGATGCATAGGCGGGGCTCAGCGGACCGAACACTTCGGACAGCGATCCGTTCATCGACACCGCAAAAGTCTGCACAAGGCCGATCAGCAGCGAGGCGATGAACGCGCCCGGCAGCGAGCCAAGCCCGCCGACCACCACGACGACGAACAGGATGGGCCCGAGGAGACCGGCCATGTTTGACTGGGTGACCAGCGCCGGGCCTGCGATGACGCCCGCCACCGCGGCGAGCGCGGTGCCGACGCCGAACACCATCATGAAGATGCGCCCGACATTGTGGCCGAGATGGCCGACCATGTGCGGATGGGTCAGCGCCGCCTGCACGATCATGCCGACCCGCGTGCGCTTCAGCACGAGGAGCAGCGCGAGGAAGATGCCGATCGACACCAGCAGCATGAACATCTTGTAGGCGGGATAGTTGGTCGAGAAGATCGTGAAGGCGGGGAAATCGAGCGAGGCGGGCACGCGGAAATCCACCGGGCTCTTGCCCCAGATGATCTGCACCACTTCCTCGATCGCGAATGCAAGGCCGAAGGTGAACAGCAGTTCGGCGACATGGCCGTTGCGGTGGACCCGGCGCAGGCCGAAGCGCTCGACACCGGCGCCGATAATTCCCGCAAGGAGCGGCGCGATCAGCAGGGCAGGCCAGAAGCCGAACCACCGGCTGACCTGAAATCCGAAAAAGGCGCCGAGCATGTAGAAGCTGGCATGCGCGAAGTTCAGCACGCCGAGCATGCTGAAGATCACCGTCAGGCCGCTGGCCATCAGGAATAACAGCATCCCGAACAGGATACCGTTCAATGTAGATATGACGACTAGTTCAAGCACGACCTCAGCACTCCCCCCGGATACATGAAGGTCTCATGTTCACCCCGGCGGTTGCCGGGGCGAACACAATCAGTTGGCGAAAAAAGCCAGCTTGCAGTGACCTCTTATGGACGGGTCATCTTGCAGGTGGTCGGCAGGACGGTCTTGTCGGCGTCGATCTTGGCGACACCCTTCCAGCCCCAACCGGTCTTTTCTTCGTCGAACGTTTCCTTGTTCTTCAGCTCGCCGAACTGCGCGATGTAGATCGGCTGGAAGAACTGGTGGTCGTCCTTGCGCATGAAGCCTTTGCCGCCGCTGAAGACTTCGTAGTCCATGCCTTCCAGCGCGGCCGCAACCTTGACCGGCTCGAGCGACTTGGCCTTTTCGGCTGCGAGCGCGAACATCCGCATTTCATTGACGGCGCGCGGATAGAACAGGCTGAAGCCGTACTTGTCGCGCAGCGACTTTTCAAAGGCCTTCGACGAAGCGTGCTCGATGTTCGGGTAGGCTTCCGCGACCTGGAATACCTGGTCGTTGAGGTTGGCCTGCTTGATCGCGGTCGGACCGCCGGTGCCGCCTGCGTAGTAGGTGTACCAGTTGACCTTGAGGCCGGAGTCAGCGGCTGCCTTGAGCAGCAGTGCGAAGTCCTGGCCCCAGTTGCCGGTGATCACGCTGTCCGCGCCGGACGCCTTGATCTTCGCGATATACGGCGCGAAGTCGGTGACCTTCAGCAGCGGGTGCTTTTCGTCGCCGACGATCTCGATGTCGGGACGCTTCGCCTTCAGCATCGCGCGCGCGGTGGTGCGCACCGATTCGCCGAACGAGTAGTCCTGGTTGATCAGGTAGAGTTTCTTGATCGCCGGAACGCCCTTCATGTAGTTGGTGAGGGCTTCCATCTTGATGTCGGAATTGGCGTCCCAGCGGAAGTGCGAGAAGCTGCACTTTTCGTTGGTGAGGACCGGGTCGACCGCGGCGTAGTTGAAGTACAGCACTTCCTTGCCGGGATTGCGCTCGTTGTACTTGGTGATGAAGTCGGTCAGCGCGCCGGCCACCGCAGAGCCGTTGCCCTGAGTGATGTAGCGCACGCCCGAGTCGATCGCTTTCTGGGCCTGGATCAGGCTTTCCTGCGGATTGGTCTTGTTGTCGAGCGGAACGATTTCGACCTTCTTGCCGAGAATGCCGCCCTTGGCGTTCACTTCGTCGGCGAGGAACTGGAAGGTCTTGAGACCGATTTCGCCGACGCTCGCGCCGCCGCCCGAGAGCGGGTCGATATAGCCGATCTTCACGGTCTCCTGGGCCATCGCCGCTCCGCCCAACATGGGAAGCGCGACTGCCGCAGCGATCATTATTTTACGCATATTCATCTCCCTGAATTCTCTTTGTGACCGGCTGTTTTTGAATGGATGGCCAAGACTTTTTGATCTTGTACCGTCCGGGCCGTTCGTATGGCGGATTGTGGTCCAACGCTCCGCAAGCCGCAAGCCCGGTCTCTGGCCGGACCGGGGAATGCTTAATTTGCCCGTCCGGGCAGGACCATGATAGGGGTGCGGGCTGTTTGCCGGGCCGCAACCGATGCATATGTACGAGCATGCAAGAATTTGGTTGTTTTTTGTGCTTGCCTACATTTCGGCAATCTTGGGTGCGGGGTTTAAGTGAACATGCCAGCGGGAAAGTCGCGACCGTCACGGTCGCTGTGCAGGATCGATGATGGCCGTCCTGCCATTTGATCTGAAGGGAAAGCGCGTTTTCGTGGCCGGCCATCGGGGGATGGTGGGCAGCGCTCTCGCGCGTCGGCTCGTCCGCGAGGACGTCGAAATCCTGACTGTTTCGCGGAGCGAACTTGATTTGCTCGATCAAGCGGCGGTCAACCGGTGGTTCTCGGCCATGCGCCCGCAGGTTGTACTCCATGCGGCCGCGAAGGTCGGCGGTATTGTCGCCAACAACACCCTGCGCGCCGAATTCATTTACGAAAATCTCCTGATCGCGACCAACGTCCTTCATGCGGCGCACGTGCACGGCGTCGAGAAGCTGCTGTTTCTCGGCTCCTCGTGCATTTATCCGAAGCTGGCTCCGCAGCCGCTGCGCGAGGATTCGCTGCTGACCGACACGCTTGAGCCGACCAACGAGCCCTATGCGATCGCCAAAATCGCCGGCGTCAAGATGGCGGAGGCTTACCGCGCCCAGTACGGCAGCGACTTCATCAGCGTCATGCCGACCAATCTCTATGGCCCCGGCGACAACTATCATCCCGAATACAGCCACGTGGTGGCGGCGTTGATCCGCCGCTTTCACGAAGCGAAGGAAACCGGCGCGCGCGACGTCGTGGTGTGGGGCACCGGCACGCCGCGGCGCGAGTTTCTCTATGTCGATGACATGGCCGACGCCTCGATCCATCTGATCAAGAACTATTCGGAGGGCGGTCTCATCAATGTCGGGACCGGCGAGGATATTTCCATCGCGGATTTTGCGCGGGTGGTGGCGCGGACCGTCGGCTACACCGGCGAGATCGCGTTTGATACGTCGAAGCCGGACGGAACGCCGCGCAAGCTGCTCGACGTCAGCAAGCTCGCCAAATTCGGATGGCGGGCGACGACCTCGCTCGACGAGGGCATGAAGCGCGCGTATGCCGCGTTCCTCAAGGAACAGCGATAAGACTATAGGCGAAATCTCTGGATCCAAGTCTCTGGATCTATTGTGACGACGGTGCAGGGTGCTTGCGAATCTGCCTCGCGTTTGCCGCGCGGGGATTGCGATAGCATTCGCCATAGACCGAGGCGCCCGACTGTTTGCATTCCCTGTAGGATGCAAACATGCAGTCGCCGGGCCGGCTGATGTCGCCCTTCGTGCGGACGCAAAATGCCTTGTCGTCAGCTGACGCAGTTAAAGGCGACGTCGCGCCGACAAGGGGCGAGGCGAACCCGGCTGCGGGGATCGCGAGACCGGCAATGGCGACCAGGAACGCGAAAACAAGCTTCATGGGAACCTCCCTTGCTCGAAGGAAAACCCTGACGGTCGGCCAAGGTTCCGCGATATCCTTGCGCGTCCGGCACGGGAACAGCCGATGAGCGACGATATCTTCGACCTTGAGCGGTTCATCTCGGCGCAGGCGCCGGTGTATCCGCGCGTCGTCTCGGAACTGCGTGCAGGCCGGAAACAAAGCCACTGGATGTGGTTCATTTTTCCGCAGATCGAAGGTCTCGGATTCAGCGCGATGGCGCAGCAATATGCGGTGCACTCGCGCGCGGAGGCTTTGGCCTATCTGGATCATCCGGTGCTCGGGCCGCGGCTGCGCGAATGCACCCGGCTGGTGAACGCTGTTGCGGGCAAGGACATTCACGCGATTTTGGGTTCGCCCGACGACATCAAATTCAGGTCGTCGATGACGCTGTTTGCCAAGGTCACGCCGGACAATGCAGACTTCGTCATGGCCCTGCAAAAATACTACGACGGCGAATTCGACGCGGCGACCATCGCCCGATTGTGAGCGACAGATACATGAAACAGACACCCGTTCTTTCAGCCAACGTCGACACCATCGCCACCTCGGTATTGACCGTGCCGACGAAGGGCGAAGGCTTCATCGATATCACGGCGGAGGTCGCGCGATTTCTGCAGCAGAGCGGCGGTGCGACGGGAGCCGTGAGCCTGTTCATCCGTCACACGTCCGCGTCACTCACCATTCAGGAGAATGCCGATCCCGATGTGCTGGCGGATCTGATGACGTTATTGCGGCGGCTTGCGCCCGCCGACGGCGGCTGGCGTCACACCATCGAAGGTCCGGACGACATGCCGGCGCACATCAAGGCCATGCTGACGTGCAGCAACCTGCAGATCCCGGTTCTCGACGGCGCGCTGGCGCTCGGCACCTGGCAGGCGATCTATCTGATCGAGCACCGGACCCGGCCGCACAGCCGTGAGGTGGTGATGCAGTTTATGGGAAGCGGGGCCTAACAAGGCAGAGCGGAGCACGCTCCCTCGCCCCGCTTGCGGGGAGAAAATGCGGGGTCTCACCATATCCCGCTTGGCTATCTGAACTAGCTCGCCGCGCTTGCGGCTTTGCCCTCAGTCTTTTTCTTCTTCGGCTTCGGCAGCGTCGCCTCGGTGCCGATGATCTCGCTCCGCGCAAGATCGGCGATCTCGGCCTCGCTGAGGCCGAGCACCTCGCGCAATACCTCCTGATTATGCTGGCCGAGCGTCGGCGCGACATTCACAATCGGATAGGGCAACTCGCTGTCGCCCTCGCGATAGGCCACCGACGGCAACAGATGCGGGCCCATGAAGGGCCGGTCGCTCGGCTGCCAGTGTCCGGTCTTCAGCAAATGCGGATCGGCCGCGAGATCCTGCGGCAGCTTGGCGATGCCTGCGGGCACGCCGGCCTTCTGCAATGTCACCATCGCAATGTCGGGACGCACATCGGCGAGCCAGTGCCGGATCGCGACCTCGATGGAATCTTCATGCCTGCGCCGGCCTTCAGCGGTTGCGAATTCGGGATTGGCCGCTAGATCCGCCCGCCGCATCACGCCGCACAGCGCGCGCCACTCGTCGTCGCTTCGCACAGACAGCGTGAGCCACTGATCGATGCCGAGGGTGGGGAAGCATCCGTTCGGCACATGTTGCGGATGGCGGTTGCCGATCCGCGGACTGGTTGCGCCCAGGGCGGACTGTTCGAGAATCGACGGCGCCACCATCGGCAGCATGCATTCCACCTGGCTGAGATCGATGTGCTGGCCTTCGCCGGTGCTCCGCTGATGCATGAAGCCGAGCAGCAGCGCGGCGGCGGCATTCAGGCCGCCGATCGGATCGCCGATCGCCGCATGCAGCATGACCGGCGGATCGTCCGGGCCGCCGGTGACCGACGGCAAACCCGACGCCTGTTCGAGCGTCGAGCCATAGGCGCGCGCACCGCTCCATTTTCCCGTCATGCCGAAGGCGGGCATGGTGACCACAACGAGACGCGGATTGATCTTGAGAATGTCGTCGACGCCGAGGCCGAGGCGCGGCATCACGTCGGCGGCGTAATTGTCGATCACCGCGTCGGCGTCCTTCATCAGGCGCTTGAGCAGCGAGAGGCCGGCTTCGGTGGTCAGGTCCAGCGTGATGCCGCGCTTGTTGCGGTTGTTCATCTGGAACCAGTAGGTCTTCTCGTAGGTCCGTTCCTCATGATAGGGCGGCCGCGTGTCGGTGCCGCGGAACCAGTCGGGATACTGGCACGACTCCACCTTAATAATGTCCGCGCCGAGATCGCCCATCTGGCGCGTTGCGGTCGGCCCGGCCCAGCCCATGGTGAGATCGATGATGCGCAGGCCCTTCAACGGCAACGCGTCTGTCGCAGTCGCCGCGCGCGTGGCGCTGCGTTGATGTGCGGGCAGGGCGGCCTTGTCGTCCGCGCCGGCCAGCGGCGCGCGTCCGTTTGGCTTTGGCTTTGAGCGCGTCAGATATTGCGGCAGCACCGGGCCTTCAAATGACGCCGTACCGATTTTCACCGGCCCGAACGCGCCGCGCACGCGATGCACGTCCTGCTCGAGCAGTTCCTTCATGTCCGGCACGACGGCGAGCGGAAGCCGCAGCTCGATGCCCATCTCGAACCATTCCAGCGCGGTTTTCTTCAGCAGAGCCGGCGTGATGATCGCCTTCAATTCGTCCGCATGGTTGAAGCGGCCGATGGTCGCCGAATATTTCGGATCGGCGCCGAGTTCGGGCATATCGAGCATGGTGCAGAACGCTGACCATTGCGCGGGCGTAACCACGGTGACGCCGAGCCAGCCATGCCTGGTGACAAAGTTGCCGGACGGATAACCACGGCCGAACCGGTTGATACCGGGGCGCGGGCGCGTGAAACCGGATTCCAGCGCGAGTCCGGTGTCGAACTCGCTGATATGCAGCATGGCCTCCAGATTGTTGACGGCGAAGCGGCGCGCGCCGTGCGCATGTCCGTAGAGTCCGGCAAGACTCGGAATGAACGCGGTCAGTCCGCCGACCACGCCGATCTGTCCGTCGCGCGGCAACACCGGCGGTCCCTCGACCGGACCGACCAGCTTCACCAGTCCGGCGAGGCTGCGGCATACCGAGTCGGTCGCGAGATAGTTGCGATACGGTCCGTGTTCGCCGAACCACGACATCGCGGTGATGGCGAGGCCGGGATCGGCCTTGCGCAAACGCTCGTGCGAAATCTGCGAGGCTGCGATGTCGTCGGGATGGCGCGCATCGAGCAGCAGATCGGAGTTCGCGAGCAGTTCGAGAATCCGGTTTGCGCCCGCCGGCGTTTCAGGATCGGCGGTGATGCTCTTCTTGTTGGTGTTCAGCCACGCGAAGTTGAGGCTCTCGCGCTTGCCTTCGCCCGCATCCGCAAGCGGCGGAATGCGGCGGCCGGGATCGCCGCCCTGCGGCTCGATCTTGATGACCTCTGCGCCGAAATCCGCGAACAGCTTGCCGCAATAGCCGAGCGTATCGCCCGATCCGAGTTCAACGACGCACAACCCTGTCAGCGGCAAGTTCGGCATATCCACCCCGGTCTATTTGCGGCGCACAACAATCGCGCGTACTTGTTTTCCGGAGTCTTAGCAACTGCCGCCGCGTTCGGCAAAGCCAACAGCCATGTTCTGTTCAATGAGACGGTGTCGCATTTTGCAGACGTGGCGGCGCCTTGTTGAGTGCAGTCGCCATCGCGCTGATCAACGGCTTCATGAAGAACGAATCGTTGGCGGGATAGATGTCGGTGTGCAGGCCGTTGGCCTTCAGCTCGTCGGACACGACGGGACCAACCGAGGCCACCGGCGTCTGCTTGAGGCCGGCGCGCAACTGGTCTTCACAATTGTGCGCGCGCGCCACATCGATCAAACGCCGCACCTGACCTGAACTGGTCAGCGCAATCGCATCGACGCGGCGCTGCGCCATTTCGCCGATAGCCGCGACGATGTTGGTGTCCGCTGCCTGGCCGTCGTAGATGTAGGGCAGCACGGGTTCGACAGTTGCGCCGTATGAGGTGATCGCCGCGATCAGCTTGCCATGATCCTTGTCGGGATAAAGCTGCAATCCGACGCGGTGGCCTTTCAGGTTCTCTTGAGCCAGCATGGCGGCGACGCCTTCCGATGTCGGCGTCTCGGTCTGCACATTCGCTTCGAGACCGATCTCGCGCAGCGCCCGCACCGGCTTCGGGCCGCGGGCATATCTCTTCGCCTTGGCAAGGGCTGCGACGAAATCCTGATCGACGCCGATGCGCTGCGCGACCTTCATCATGCGGCGAAGGCCTTCGCCGGTCATCAGCACCAGATCGTCGAACGGCTTTGCGATGAACAGCCTGATCCAGGCCTCGATCGGGGCAGGGTCCGGCGCGTCGTGAATGGTGAACATCGGACATTGCAGCACGTTGGCGCCCTGTTCCTGCAGCAGCCGTGAAAACTGCGCTTCCTCGCGCGTTTCCAGAATCAGGATGCGATAACCTTCAAGCCTGCCAGCCATCGATGTCTTTCACGGAGAATGTCTTACGCCGCCACAGTGGAACGCCTCGCGGTAATTTACGCCCTCAACCCATCGGCTGAAAGCCTGTTTTGCAGTCTCTCTTCGTCATTGCGAGCGAAGCGAAGCAATCCAGAGATTCAGGCGTCGCAAGGGAAGGCTGGATTGCTTCGCCGCTGCGCTCCTCGCAATGACGGTGCAGGTCTCCGAGCGATTGGCTAACGGAAGGAGTGATGTTACAGGAGGGTTCCGCCCGCCACCTGTCGTCCAAAATCTGAAAAAGTCCTCATGTCCTCACAGCAATTCGTCCTGACCCTGTCCTGTCCGGACCGCCCCGGCATCGTGTCGGCGGTCTCCACCTTCCTGTTCGCCAACGGGCAGAACATTCTCGACGCGCAGCAATACAGCGATATCGAGACCGGCAGGTTCTTCATGCGGGTGATGTTCGGTTCGCCCGCCGCACCGGTGGACCTGCCCACGCTTGAGGCCGGATTTGGCGTGATGGCAAAGCCGTTCGACATGGTCTGGCAGTTGCGCGACCGTTCTGTGCACCAGCGCGTGCTGCTGATGGTGTCGAAGTTCGATCACTGTCTCGCCGACATTCTTTATCGCTGCCGGCGCGGTGAGTTGCCGATGACCCCGACCGCTATCGTTTCCAATCATCCGCTGGAAACCTACGCCGGGATCGATTTCGCAGGCATCCCGTTTCACCATCTGCCGGTGACGCGCACCACCAAGGACGAGCAGGAAGCGGCGGTCTGGAAAATCATTCAGGACACCAAAACAAATCTGGTGGTGCTGGCGCGTTACATGCAGGTGCTGTCGGAGGATTTCGCCGGCAAGCTCTCGGGGCGCTGCATCAACATCCACCACTCGTTCCTGCCGGGCTTCAAGGGCGCCAAGCCCTATCACCAGGCGCATGAGCGCGGCGTCAAGCTGATCGGCGCGACCGCGCATTACGTCACCAGCGATCTCGACGAAGGCCCGATCATCGAGCAGGATATCGAGCGCATCAGCCATCGCGATGCGCCGGAAGACCTCGTGCGCAAGGGCGCGGACATCGAGCGGCGGGTGCTCGCCCGCGCGATGCGCTATCACCTTGAGGACCGCGTGATCCTCAACGGGCGCAAGACGGTGGTGTTCACCGACTAACTCAGTGCAGCGGGGACTGCTCCTGCTCCATGACGGCGGCCAGCCGTTCGAAACCGCTCCCGGTCCCGGATGCCCGCGCGTCGATCCCGGCATCGGCGTCGAGCACGGCGGCCTGCTCGGTGAATGTCATTCTGGTTTGCGCGCCGTCTGCGGTGAACACAACCGTCGCCAGCGACGCCGACAGCCGCCGCGCGCCGAGGGTCATCTCATAGGCGTAGATGATCCGTTCGCCCGGCACGATGTCGAAGTAGTGCGCGCGGAATCCCCGCATCTCGCCCTCGGCTGTGCGCCATCGGGCCGCTTCCGACCCGCCGATCCGGAAACCGAAGCTGTCTTCGAGCACGGTCCAGTCCGGATGACACGACGTCCATTTGCGCTTGAGATCGAATTCCGACCAGAACCGGAAGGCATGCGGCGGACGTCCCGGCAGCATGCGTTCGACGACGAAGGTGGCGTGGTCCACGGAATTGCTTTTCATCTGCTGTCCTCGGGAAATTCGGCCATCGCCTGCGCCAGCCGGTCGAAAGCCTGAGTCATGGCGGTCTCGCGCTGCTTCACCCACTTGCTGGCCGGTGGAGGGCAATAGATAGTTTCCGCAAGTGGAAACTTTCCATTCGCGGCGTCTGCGGCTACGCCGCGGTCAGATGCCGCTCGATGTCCCCGACCGGATGGCCGGTGAGGTCCTTGTCGATCTCGGCGATGACGCGGTCCTTCACGCTTGAATTGATGACGCGCCGCAATTCCGCCAGCGTGCGCGGCGGCGCGACGATCACGAAGCCCGGAATGTCGCGGTCGCGCGCCAGGTTTTCCAGCGCGTCCGCAATGGTGCGTGCAAACCGCTGCTCTCCGATCTCTTGCCAGTCGGTCTGCTCCATGGCGCTGCGCCGCGCGCCGACACTCGCGAACGAGCGGCCGGGCTGGTCGGACCCCTGTTCGCGCGTCGGCGGATTGGCGTTCAGCAGAACCTGCTCGGTCTTCAGGCGGGGTGCGATCTGGGTGCCTTCGTTGCGCAGGAAAAGCGCTTTGCGCCCGTCGCCGACAATGACGCAGGCGTTGTGGGGAATGCGAAAGAATTCGGTCTTGGTCATGAGAAACAGCCTCCCGCGCTTGCATTGACCAACCGCCCCGGCAGGATTTCGTTCCGGTCGCATGCATACCCCCGATCGGTATCATGGGACGACCGGCCGTAATGCATAAAAGTTGCTCGGTCTTGCTGACGGGATTGTGGTAGTGAGCGCGCCAAGATGGCGGACGGGCCCGATCCGGAGAACATGATGCAGAAATCGAAGCCGCCGTTTCGCGCTGACCATGTCGGCAGCCTGTTGCGGCCGCAGCGGATCAAGGATGC
Source organism: Afipia birgiae 34632 (assembly GCF_000308295.2). Lineage (GTDB taxonomy): Bacteria > Pseudomonadota > Alphaproteobacteria > Rhizobiales > Xanthobacteraceae > Afipia > Afipia birgiae. Next base: position 2,320,170 of record NZ_HG326652.1, on the reverse strand, counting down.
GCGGGCGCGGTTGGCCAAGGGCGAGATCACGGCTGCCGAACTGCTGCGCGTCGAGTCGCTCGAAATCGGCAAAATCGTCCAGAAGCAGAAGCAAAACGGATTGATGCTCGCGACCGACGGGGAGTTTCGCCGTTCGTGGTGGCATTTCGATTTTCTGAAACATCTCGGCGGCTGCGAACTTCACAAGACCGGCGGCATCCAGTTCAACGGAATGATGACACGCGGCGAGAGCATCCGCGTCACCGGCAAGCTGGATTTCCCGGGCAGCCATCCGATGATCGAGCATTTCAAGCTGCTCAAGGACAAATGCGATCTCGCCGGCATTCTGCCCAAGATGACGATCCCTTCGCCGTCGCTGTTGCACTATCGGGGCGGCCGCAGCGCGATCTCGCAGCAGGTCTATCCGGACATGGATGACTTCTTCATCGACCTGGCAAAAACATATCGCAAGGCCGTGCAGGCGTTCTACGACGCCGGCTGCCGCTACCTGCAGTTCGATGACACCGTGTGGGCCTATCTCTGCTCCGAGGACCAGCGGGCGAAGCTGCGCGGGCGAGGTGAGGACCCCGACGCTCTCCCGGCGGTCTATGCCCGCGTCATCAACTACGCGATTGCCGAGCGCCCCGCCGACATGATCATCACCACGCATGTCTGCCGCGGCAATTTCCGTTCGGCCTGGATTTCATCCGGCGGGTACGAGCCGGTGGCGGAGATCCTGCTGTCGCGGGTCAATTACGACGGCTATTTCCTCGAATACGATTCCGACCGCGCGGGCGGTTTCGAGCCGCTGCGATTCCTGCCCAAGGGCAACAAGACCGTCGTGCTCGGGCTCATCACGTCCAAGACAGGCGTGCTTGAGAAGAAGGACGACATCAGGCAGCGCGTGATGGAAGCGGCGAAGTTCGTTTCGCTGGATCAGCTTGCGCTGTCGCCGCAATGCGGCTTCGCCTCGACTGAGGAAGGCAACATCCTCACCGAGGACGAGCAATGGGCAAAACTTCGCCTCACCGTCGATGTCGCGAGCGAGGTGTGGGGCAGGTAGCCCGCGCGAATGACGTGGGTCATTCGTGAATTTCAATCCCTCAGTGCCCGCTCAGCACCAGCGTCTTGACCGGAAGCACCAATGCCTGAATGCGCAACAGCATCGCATGGACGAGGCCGACAGTGTCGACCGCGTGCAGCCAGATGCGCTTTCCCGTGCTGGTGCCCTTGGCGTCGAGCAGCTCGTGGTTGCTGGTGTAGGCGTTGGCAATGCAACTGCTGCCGGGTGTCACGCCATCAAGGCCGCCTTTGAAAATGGGCTGCATGAAGACGAGGATCGTCCCCGGCTGTTGCACCTGCTGCGCTTCGAGCAGTTGCTCACCGCCGCGGAACTGGCCGGCGGCGATGTAATTCTGCACGCCGGTGACGACCATCGGGATGATGACCCATGGTTTTGAAACACAGGTCACCTCTGCGACCATGCCGACCTTCATGACCTGCGCTTCGATCTGGCCGAATCCTGCCGAGAGCGTGTGTTGTCCCGCGCCCTCCGGAATCAGAATGCCGGCGGACCGGATCATCGGATTGACGAGGTCACCAGGTCGCAATGAGAACTGTTCAACGCGCCCGTCCACGCCGGCGCGGATGAAGGTTTTGTCGAGATCCACCTGCGCCTGGGCAAGGGTGGCTTCCGCGCTGTCCCGCTCTGCCGGCAACAGCGTTGTGGTGCGGATCACTGCGGATTGTTTCGCGGCCGATACGGCATCGAGCGTGCCTTGCCGTCCCGTCACCACCACTTCGAGTTTTTCGATGTCCCGCTGCGGGACGATGCCGGGATTGCGCCTCTGCAACTCGCGCTTGACGTCGAGTTCATCGGAGGCCTGCTGCAGCGAACTCTTCGCTTCCTGAATCTGGGCGTCGGCTTTCACGACTTCCGACTGAGCCGCGATCATGGCGGCATCGACTTCCGCGATCTTGCGCTGTGCTGTTTTTACAGCTGCGTCCTGTTTTGAACTGTCCAGTCTGAAGATGACGTCCCCCTTTTTGACGGGACCGCTGAAATCAGCGTTGACCTCCGCGACGCGCCCGATTGTCTCCGGAACGAGCGGGATCGTGCGGTAAAACAGGGTCACATTCGTGGTGGACGGATGAAAATAGAAGATCACTGTGATGAGCGCGACGGTCAGCATCAGGCACGCCGTGATGCCCCATCGCAGTTCATACCAGACAGAGAACAGCGTGATCTCTTTGCCGATCCGCTTGCCCTGGACATAGCGGCGATAGAGATAATCCGGAAGGATCGTCAGAAGGGAGCAGAGCATCAGTTCAAGCATGATGCGACTCCACACTCTTGACGCCTGCGTCCCTGGCTTTGCCGGGTGCGTTCGCCGCAGCGGTGTGAGCCGTCACCTCGGCCGGTGGCTCGGAGGGATCGGGGGTCGGCGGAATGCCGGCCATTTTCTGGACGGAGCCGGCGATGCTGCGCAGCGGCGTGCTGAAGTCAGGCAGATCGACCAGGGCAAGCAGCAGTCCGGCGACCCAGAATGCTTGGATATGCGTGAACAGCGCGAGCAGGCAAAGGACTGCGACGATCTCGAACTGAAGCTTCTGCGATTTGTGTGCCATCTGCTCGGGCAGGGCGTGAAGCCTCAGGTAGATGTTGCCGACGAACAGAACGGAAAGAAGCAGGATGAGCCCGACGACCACCATGAGAACGTCGGTGTCACCCGGTGCGGTGATAAAGCCCGGGAGATGGTGCGGCGCGGCTGGATGTAGCGACTCGCTCAAAGGCAACCTCCCGGAAGCATGTTGTCAAAAACAAAGTGCCAAAACAGAAACGGCGTTGCCGAGAGTTCCATCCTTGCACAGGGATGGAACTTGGCAAGGGCAAAGTGGCCGATGTTGATCTGAGTCATGGTCGAGGAAAGATTGGCGTTGCCATCCCACCGAGCGAAGTTTGTTCATCTTCACCGGGTGGGCATTAATGATGTGTTGTCGCGCGTGACATTCCCGGCATGGGCCGGGCGCCCGATTGCCGTCACCATCCCGCCTTTTGCGCTGGAGTCCGCCGCCCTTTCGCCTCTTGGCTGCGGCACCCCTCAGTGCTGCGTTTCAGATGACCCGGAAACATTGAGAGCTTCCGCGACGTGGCGCAGTTTCTCTGGATTGCGGGTAATATAGATCTCGGTGATCTTTCCATCCTCAATGGCGAAGGCCGTGGTCTGAAAGACATCATCGCGCTCATAGCTGACATAGCCCGGCAAGCCGTCGATCTGTATCGGCCGGAAAAATCCATCCCGCTTGATGCCCAGCTTTCGCGAGAGGCCTTCATAAAGGCGAAGCACGCGCTCCAGCCCGGCAATGGGATTGAGGAAGGCGTGCACTTTGCCGCCGCCATCGGACCGCACCACCACGTTCTGAGCGAGGATCGCGCGCAGCGCATTGGTGTCGCCGCTGCGTGTGGCGACGAAAAAGGCTTCGGCGATGCGGCTGCCTTCGTCGCGCGCAACGGGAAAGCGCGGACGCGAGTCCTGAACATGCTTGCGTGCCCGCGCAGCCAGTTGCCGGACGGCGGCGGGCTCGCGTTCGACGGTCACTGCCACTTCATCGAGGGGGACGCCGAACACGTCGTGCAGCAGAAACGCGGCGCGCTCCAGCGGCGACAACCGTTCCAGCGCAAGCATCAGGGTCAGGGTCAGATCGTCCTGATCCATTTCGTCCGGCTCCTCGATGATCGGCTCCGGCAGCCACGATCCGACATAGGTTTCGCGGCGCGAGCGGGCGGATTTCATGACGTCGAGGCAAAGCCGCGTCACGATGCGCGACAGGAATGCAGCCGGAGTTTCCACCGTTGCGCGATCGGCCTGCTGCCAGCGCAGCCAGGCATCCCCTGCACCACGTCCTCGGCCTCCGCGACAGAGCCGAGCATGCGGTAGGCGAGACGCACCAGCCGGGGCCGGTGCGTCTCGAACATTTGCGTGCCGTCGTCAGGCCGCGGCATGAGCCCTGTCCTTCGCCTCATCCACCGGATGAAGAACGCGGAAACCCACCTGCAAACGATTCCAGACGTTGATGGAGCCGATCAGCATGGTCAGGTTCACCTGTTCGTTCTCGGTGAATTCGCCCTTGAGCAGTTCGTAATCCCGGTTCGGTGCGCCTGTCGCCGCCAGCAGCGTCAAGGCTTCCGTCCAGGCAAGTGCGGCTCTTTCCCGGTCACTGTAAAGAGGAGACTCTCGCCATGCGGTCAGCATGTAGATTCTCATTTCGGTTTCGCCGTGGGCGCGCAAATCGGTCGTGTGCATATGGATGCAGAACGCACAGCCGTTGACCTGCGAGGCGCGCAGCTTCACCAGTTCGATGAGGTTGTATTCGAGGCCACTGTTCTTGATGGCGGCTTCGAGCGCCGTCATGGCCTTGATAGCATCGGGGACCAACTTGTAGGGGGCATCCAATCGGGGGATCATCATCGTCTCCATTTGAGGTAGGTTCATTTCAATTCTCGGCTGATTTTTATTTGATGTCGGTCGTGAGTACCTTCTCGTCGGTATCGACAACGAACACCGCGAGCAGGCTCGCCGGCTCGGTATCGCTGGCGTTGGCGCTGACGGCGTGACGATCGCCCGGCATCTCGGCGAAATTCTCGCCGGCGCGGTAGGTCTTCTCCGGTCCGTCGTTCACCTTGCTGCGGATCGCGCCCTTCAGGATGGTTGCATAGATGAAGGCGGAGTCCGGATGCGTGTGCGCGGGCGACGAACCGCCGGGCTGATATTCGACCAGAACGCCTTTCAGGCTCTTGCCTTTCGCGTTCGGAAGCACGTGATCGAAAACCACGGTGACCTTTGCATTGTTGTTGGCTGCATCGTTACCGGAGGCTCCGCCGACAAGCAGAAGGCCGATGGCGGCGGAGCAGAGAAGTGCTTTGAACATTTTGATCTCCTGTTGGGCTAGCGAGCCGGTTATGCAGCCGCGGTGGTCTGATCGCGGCGCAGCCATTCGTCGAATGTGATGGTGCCGAGACGGGCGCCTGTGTCCGGCGTCAGCGAGCGATCGTTGAGCTTGATGCCGAAGTAGCGCGCGTCGGGATCGGTGATCACGTCCTTCCGGTCGTTCTTCGCACTCAGGTATTTCCGGATAAGCTGATCCATCTGGAAAGATTCCGGTCCGGCAACCTCGACCATGCCCTGCGCGGGGGCGAGGGCTGCATCCGCGACAGCGGCGGCGACATCATCGGCCGCCATCGGCTGGAATTTCGCAGGAGAGACACGGACGGTTTGTCCCTGCGTCGCTTCCTGCGCGATGCCGCCGACGAATTCAAAAAACTGCGTGGCGCGGACGATGGTGTAGGGCACGCCTGAATTTTCGACGGCGCGTTCCTGCGCCAGCTTGGCGCCGAAGTAGCCGAACTCGAGCAGACGCTCGGTGCCGACCACGGACAGCGCGACATGAAGCTTTACGCCGGCGGCTTTTTCCGCCGCGAAAATATTGCGGCCCGCCGCTTCAAAGAAGGCCAGCGCTGCCGCACTTTCGAACGACGGCGAGTTCGCCACGTCGACGACAACATCTGTGCCTGTGAACGCTTCCTTCAGTCCCTCTCCGGTGACGGTGTTGACGCCTGTCGATGGCGACGCCGCCAGAACCTCATGGCCGCGCTGGCGCAACTGGGTGACGACACGCGATCCGATCAGGCCGGAGCCTCCGATAACGACAATCTTCATGATGGCCTCCTGTGAGGGCCGCGATTTGCGGCGGTTGATAACGGAAGTGCATGAAAGTCCTTGAGTTTCGGCGGGTTTCCCGCCGTTGCCTTCAAGTTCTTTCTGCACCTTCGCCATCAAGACGAGGCAGGAGGGGGCGGATGTGACATCGTTCGAAAGATTTTTTTGGAGGGGCGGTGCCAGTCGATACGCCTCAGTCTTCGACGGTCCTGAAATTGAGTGAGGCGAAGACAACTTCGCCATTGTTCCGTGCGCTTTGGAGCCGTTAGATTTTGCTTGCGGCGCATATGCGCCGTGCGTTGCCCGATGCTCGTTGGCCTTTCAGGGAGGTGATTGCCTTGACGCTCCATTCCAGATTGCGGATCGCCGGGACCCTGACGCTGACCGTCTTCGCCATCGCGGCGTCTCAGAGTGTCACGCGTCAGGCGGACGCGGCTGGCGGGGCCGGTATCTGTCGGCGCGATGCGGCAGAAGCGCTGACGGGCAAGAAACGTATCACCAATGCTCAAGCGAAGCGGATCACCGGGGCTTCCATCGTGCGCCAGATCAAGCCGGGCCAGCCTGTAACGATGGACTACCGCCAGGAGCGCGTGACGATCGAGACTGATCCGAAGACTGGCAGGATTATCCGCGCCTATTGCGGATAGGGTGCGCTATCGCTGTCTCCTGCGGCGATGTTCTAGTCCATCTTGCTGAGGCGCATCATTTCGAAGCCGCCGCCATCGAACAGCAGGAGTTTTCGCTGCGCCTGATCGATGCGCCACGTCCTGACTCTTTCCAGCGTGTTGTGGAATTTGCCTTCCTGTTTCATCACGGCGGCGGAGCACGCCATGCGCGTCGAGGCCATCGGCAGGAACTTGATCGCGGTGCCGTCGATCTTTGCCGAGCCGGCATAGCGGTTGCAGCCGCCCATGCCGTTGACGATGCCGTCGTCACGAATCTCCAGCGTGGTCTGCAGCCGGTCGATCACGCCGCCGCCGTCGATGTCCTCCGCCAGCCATTTGCCGGTCGGCGCGACGGGCGCTGCATGGGCGGTCCCTGCGAGCAGCAGCGCAAGAAGTGCGAGGATGTTGAATTGTGATGCTCTGGTCATGCTGAGATTTTGCTTCGGCGTTTCGGCTCCCGATAATGGATAGAGATTTGGGTGAAAACGCGGATACCGCGCAGAATTTTTGTCCCATCGAACGGCAGGGTGGCGAAGCCGCTGAATGGGCTACTGGGATTGTTGCCAGCGGCCGGAACTTCATGGTGGGCGGCGCGCCGCGTGCATACTGAATCTTAAAGCTGCGGTCCTATGCCTCAGGGCAGGAGGACTGATGGTCACGGTTCTGACAAGGCAACTTGTGTGCAGTCATCGCCGCGCATGGCGCGCGTGCATTGCGCTTGTCACGCTGGTCGTTCTGGCTGTCCTGATCGGCATCGGGGTCGCGAACCTCGGCACATTGCCGACGGCCGCCGCCAACGCGCCGAATGCAGGCGACATCGCACTTTACAAGCGCATTATCGCGGATGTGCAGGGCGGTGAATCCTATTATACGGCCGCCATTCGCGAGCTGCGGGAGAGCAACTATCCGCTTCGCCCCTTCGTTGTGGTGCGCCCGCCCGTTCTTGCTGTTGCGCTCGCGGCAATATCCGACGAGAACGTGTGTCGTGTGGTGCTCCGCGCGCTTGCAGCCGTCACGCTGCTGGCGTGGACGTGGCGTTTGCGCGCCTTCGCACCTGCGCCGCTGTGGTTTGCCTTTGCCGTCGTGGTGCTCGCCACCGGCATTGCTCCGGCCATCGTGCCTCAGGCCTATCCGCTGCATGAAGTCTGGGCTGGATTGCTGATCGCTTTGTCGCTCGCGCTGCGCAGGCCAAACGCATGGATCGTCGCCGTCATTCTTGGTGTCGCCGCTGCGATTGTTCGCGAACTGGCGGCAGCCTATCTGCTTGCGATGATGGTCATGGCATTGAAGGACGGTTATCGGAAGGAAGCGGCGGCATGGGCCGCTGGTCTTGCGATATTTGCCGCTGCGCTTGCCGTTCACGCGTTTGAAGTGAACTCGCTGGTGACGGCGGCCGATTCTTCGTCGCCGAGCTGGCTGCGTGTCGGCGGCTGGTCGTTCGTGCTGCAAACCATGCAATGGAATTTGCTGCTCGAAGCCGCGCCGCGCTGGGTCAGTGTGGTCCTGGTGCCGTTGGCGCTGGTGGGATTGACCGGGATGCGCGATGAACTTGGTCAGCGGGTGTCTCTGGTCGTGTTCGGCTATCTGGCTGCTTTCATCTTTGTCGGCCGTGACAACAATTCCTACTGGGGGTTGATGATCGCTCCTTTGTGGCCGCTGGGCCTCGTCGCCACATGGCCCGCGCTAGCCCGGTGTGTCGCCGATTTACGTGCGTACCTTGTCCCAAAGGAATCGCCGTCCAACGCGGCGTCTACGGGCTAGGTTTGGGCGGAAATAGCTCCGAGTCCTTAGGCAAACGAGCTGTGAGTCCGGGCAAAATAAGTCCCGTACGGGCATTTTATTTGTGGGCAGATAGTGGTAGGAAGCCGAACGCAAAATCGTTCTGCCCACAAATTCCAGCCCACCCGAACCCTGCCCACCGGTCTGATGAAAAACGACCAGCTCCTGGCCCAGATTTCCGAATACTGCCGACAGGCGGGAATGGCGGAATCGACGTTCGGCCGCCGCGCGGTGAACGACGGCAAGCTGGTGCACCGGCTGCGCGAGGGCAAGCGCATCACCGTCGATACGCTCGAGCGGATACAGGCCTTTCTCGGCGACGGCGTGCCGGTCGTGACCGTGCCGGAGCCGCCGATCGAGAAGCGCGATCCCACCGGAAACTTCCGTTTTTTCGAGAACCGCCAGAAGTACCTGCTGTTCGTCCACACCTGCTCGGAAAAGCGGGTGATCGCCGACCGGGTGGCGCTGGAGTTGGGGAGCATCCATCCGCGGCCGCCCGCATTGCGTGTTTTCGACGCAGGCGTGGGCGACGGGACGGTGCTGGCGCGGGTGATGCGCGCGATGCACAGCCGGTTCCCGAACATGCCGTTCTATATCGCAGGCAAGGAAATCAGCCTCGAGGACGTGCGGCTGACCCTGAACAAGGTGCCGGACCGGTTGTTCGAGCATCCGGCGACGGTCTTTGTCCTGACCAACATGAATTATGCCGAGGCCCCGTGGCTGGCGCCGAAATCGCCGACTGCCGCAGCCGGAATGATCTGGCGCGAGGTGGCGCTGCGTGGCTCGTCCTCAGGCGAATTCGAGACGCAAATCGCAGATTTGCAGCCGTTTCTGGAAGAGAACTGGCGCGCCGCTGTCAGCACGCGCTCGGGCATGCCGGTCTACGAGCGGCCGATCGCGCTTGTGATCTACCGCGAGGATCACCGGTTCCTGCTCGATGCCATGATTCCGCGGGCCGGCCGCGTCGAGGCCAATTTCGATCTGGTGATCGCCTCGCAGCCGTATCGCGCCAGATCGTCGCTGAATTTCCGCGCCAAGAAGATCGTTGCGCCGTTGGCCCGCGCGCTGCGCGCCGGCGGCCGGCTGATCGGGATTCACTCCTACGGCCGCGATCCCGGGATGGAGATTGTGCAGTCGGTCTGGCCGGGAGAAAATCCTTTCGCGGTCAGCCGCCATGAGCTACTCCGCGCCGTAAAATACGAGCTGGGATCGGCGGGACGCGATCTTAACTTTAATGCCTATGCGGATAACCGCTCGATCTTCCGATACGATATGGAAGCGTTGCCCAACGAGGTGACGGGTCCGATCGGGACTTCGACGGCCTTTGCAGCATGGAACGCGGCGGTGTATGTCGCTCAGGTCGAAGACGACCGCCTGGACGAAGTCACGCAAAGCGGACGTTATCTCGACGCCACCAGAGAGGTTCTGCGCAAGCACAACGGCCTCTGGTTCTACGATGAGTCTTACGTCATCTCACGGCGTCGAGATTGAAAAGATCCATAGTGTTTTCGAGCGAAGTGGACACCGGTTCGCGTCAGGAAAACACGTCACTAGAAGACGAACCTTGGTTCTCGACCAAGGTTCGAAAATTCAAACGGGCCGACCGCGGCCCATCTGGAAGGGATTGGTTGATGCGCGCGTCTTATCTGTTCACGAGTGAATCGGTTTCTGAAGGTCATCCGGACAAGGTTTGCGACCGGATTTCGGACGAGATCGTCGATCTGTTTTTCCGCGAAGGCCCGAAGGCCGGAATCGATCCGTGGGATATCCGCGCCGCGTGCGAAACGCTGGCGACGACCAACAAGGTCGTGATCGCGGGCGAGACGCGCGGACCTTCCACCGTCACCAACGATCACATCGAGCAGGTTGTCCGCAACGCGATCAAGGACATCGGCTACGAGCAGGACGGCTTCCACTGGAAGAACGCCGACATCGAAATCCTGCTGCATCCGCAGTCGGCCGACATCGCGCAGGGCGTCGATGCGAAGCAGCCGACCAATGCGGAAGAAGGCGCGGGCGACCAGGGCATCATGTTCGGTTACGCTACCAACGAGACGCCTGAACTGATGCCGGCGCCGATCCACTACGCGCACAAGATCCTGCGCCTGATCTCGGAAGCCCGTCACTCGGGCGTCGAGAAGGTGCTCGGCCCGGACTCCAAGAGCCAGGTCACCGTGCAGTACGAAAACGGCAAGCCGGTCGGCGTGCGCGAGATCGTCGTGTCGCATCAGCATCTCGTCGAGGACATGACCTCGAACCAGGTGCGCGAGCGCGTCGAGCCGTACGTGCGCAAGGCGCTGCCGGAAGGCTGGATCAACGGCAAGACCATCTGGCACATCAACCCGACCGGCAAGTTCTTCATCGGCGGTCCCGATGGTGACGCGGGTCTCACCGGCCGCAAGATCATCGTCGACACCTACGGTGGTGCTGCTCCGCACGGCGGCGGCGCGTTCTCCGGCAAGGATTCCACCAAGGTCGACCGCTCGGCGGCTTATGCGGCGCGCTACGTCGCCAAGAACGTCGTCGCGGCTGGTCTCGCCGACAGGTGCACGCTGCAGCTCGCTTATGCCATCGGCGTGGCGCGTCCGCTGTCGATCTACATCGACACCCACGGCACCGGCAAAGTCTCGGACGACAAGATCGAGAAGGCCGTCGCTGAATCGATGGACCTCACCCCGCGCGGTATCCGCAAGCACCTCGATCTCAACAAGCCGATCTACGCGCGCACCGCGGCTTACGGCCACTTCGGCCGCACCCCGGACGCCGACGGCGGCTTCTCGTGGGAAAAGACCGACCTCGCCGACGCGCTCAAGCGCGCGGTGTGAGTTCAGCACTAGGGCCGGAATAATCCCTCCCCCTTGTGGGGAGGGCAAAGGCGACCTTCGGTCGCCGTCACTTTGGAAGAACGCCGATGCTTTGCATCGGCTACGCAAGCGAAGCGGAGGCCGGGGTGGGGGTCTTTCGCCAATGACGATTAAGACCAACACCCCCACCCGACGCATCGTTCGCTGCGCTCTCGATGCGCCACCCTCCCCACAAGGGGGAGGGAGAGCAAAGCACACTCGAATTTGCGTGCAGCCCCGCGCAACCACGCCACTCATGAATCAGGATTACACACCATGACCACCGCCACCGCGAAAGCCCCCGCAGGCTTCACCGATTACATCGTCGCAGACATCGGCCTTGCCGATTTCGGCCGCAAGGAACTCTCGCTGGCCGAGACCGAAATGCCCGGCCTGATGGCGACGCGCGAAGAGTACGGCCCGAAGCAGCCGCTGAAGGGCGCGCGCATCGCCGGCTCGCTGCATATGACCATTCAGACCGGCGTGCTGATCGAGACGCTGAAGGCGCTCGGCGCCGACATCCGCTGGGTCTCCTGCAACATCTATTCGACGCAGGACCACGCCGCTGCCGCCATCGCAGCCGCCGGCATTCCGGTGTTCGCGATCAAGGGCGAGACGCTGAAGGATTACTGGGACTACACCGCCAAGCTGTTCGACTGGCACGGCGGCGGTCATCCGAACATGATCCTCGATGACGGCGGCGACGCCACCATGTACGTCCATCTCGGCCTGCGCGCGGAGAACGGCGACACTGCGTTTCTCGACAAGCCGGGCTCCGAGGAAGAAGAAGTGTTCTTCGCGCTGCTCAAGAAGCAGCTCAAGGAAAAGCCGAAGGGGTACTTCAAGGCAATCGCCGACAGCATCAAGGGCGTCTCGGAAGAGACCACCACGGGCGTGCATCGCCTGTACGACATGCAGAAGGCCGGCACGCTGCTGTGGCCAGCCATCAACGTCAACGACTCGGTGACCAAGTCGAAGTTCGACAACCTCTATGGCTGCCGTGAATCGCTGGTCGACGGCATCCGCCGCGGCACCGACGTCATGATGTCGGGCAAGGTCGCGATGGTCGCTGGCTTCGGCGACGTCGGCAAGGGCTCGGCGGCGTCGCTGCGTCAGGCCGGCTGCCGCGTGATGGTCTCCGAAGTCGATCCGATCTGCGCACTGCAGGCGGCGATGGAAGGCTATCAGGTCGTCACGATGGAAGACGCGGCACCTCAGGCCGACATCTTCGTCACCGCGACCGGCAACAAGGACATCATCACCATCGAGCACATGCGCGCGATGAAGGATCGCGCCATCGTCTGCAACATCGGTCACTTCGACAACGAGATCCAGATCGCCTCGCTGAAGAACCTGAAGTGGACCAACATCAAGCCGCAGGTCGATGAAATCGCGTTCCCGGACGGTCACCGCATCATCATGCTGTCGGAAGGCCGCCTCGTGAACCTCGGCAACGCGATGGGCCATCCGTCCTTCGTGATGTCGGCATCGTTCACCAACCAGACGCTGGCGCAGATCGAACTCTGGGCCAACAACAAGGACAGCAAGTACAAGAAGGAAGTCTACGTGCTGCCGAAGTCGCTCGACGAGAAGGTCGCGCGGCTCCACCTTGCCAAGATCGGTGTCAAGCTCACCGAGCTGCGCAAGGACCAGGCCGACTACATCGGCGTGAAGCAGGAAGGCCCTTACAAGGGCGATCACTACCGCTACTGAGCCTTTCTCTCAGGACAAAACACAAAAGCCCCGGAGCAATCCGGGGCTTTTTTGCGTTGAGACGGCGTATCGCGGCGCGCGCGAATCCCGCTAGGATACCCGCACAGTTCTGTCTCCATCGCCCACCCGCGCGAGGTTGTCGTGACCGCCAAACCAGACTCCTATCCGACGAATGTCTCGCTGCTCGGCGTGCCGATCGAAGTTGGCGCCTCGCAGAAGGGCGCACTGATGGGTCCGGCGGCGCTGCGCACGGCGGGCATCGCGCCGCTGCTGGAAAGCCTCGACTTCAAGGTGGAGGACCTCGGCGACATCTCGCCGCGCGATCTCACGTTCAGCGATGAAGCGCCGCCGCCGAATGCGAAGCATTACAGGGAGATCAAGGCCTGGACCCGTGAGACCAGCAAACGCGCTTACGCGATGGCGAAGTCCGGCGCGATTCCGGTTTTCCTCGGCGGCGATCATTCGCTGTCGATGGGCACGGTGAATGGCGTCGCGCGGCACTGGCACGAACAGGAGCGCGAGCTGTTCGTGCTCTGGCTCGACGCCCACGCCGACTACAACACGCCGGCAACAACGATCACCGGCAACATGCACGGCATGTCCGGCGCGTTCCTGTGCGGCGAGCCGGGACTGGACGATCTGTTGCCGCGCAATGAGCGATCCTCCATCGTGACGCGCCAGCTCGGCCTGTTCGGCCTGCGCTCGGTGGACAAGAAGGAGAAGGAGTTGCTCGCGCAGCGCGATGTCTGGATCGCCGACATGCGCCGGATCGACGAGTTCGGCGTCAGCGTGCTGATGCGCGAATTCATCGAGCGGGTGAGGGCGCGCAGCGGCGTCCTCCATGTCAGCCTCGATGTGGATTTTCTCGATCCGGTGTCCGCCCCCGGCGTCGGCACCACGGTGTCGGGCGGGGCGACCTATCGCGAGGCGCATCTCGTCATGGAGATGCTTCAGGATTCAGGTCTGGTGCGCTCGCTCGATCTGGTCGAGCTCAATCCGTTTCTGGACAACCGCGGCCTCACCGCGCGCACCGTGGTCGAATTGGTCGGCTCGCTGTTCGGCCAGCAGATCCATGACCGGCCAACGCCGAGTAATGCGGTGGTGTAGGGGGAACTCTCTAGTTCACCTTCGCGAGTTCATTGATCACGCGGCAATCTGTTACGCGGCCATTTTCGCATGCGTTTACCATGCGCGTCAGTTCGTCGCGTAAAGCAGCCAGACGACGCAGCCGGCTTTCGACGGCCACGAGTTGCGCAGTGGCAAGTTTGGATGCCGTCTTGCAGGATCGTTCGGGCTGCTCTTGCAATGCAAGAAGTGCGCGCACGGAACTGAGATCGAACCCAAGGTCGCGGGCATGTCGGATAAAGGCCAACCGCTGAACGTCCGCCTCAACATAAGATCTACGGCCATTCGCCGCGCGTTCAGCCTTCGGCAGAATGCCCATCCGTTCATAGTACCGGATGGTCTCGATATGAACGCCAGATCGCTTGGAAAGAGTGCCGATGGGCATCATGGGAAACACCTTGCTCCTGTAGTCACTACAGGATGTAGCCTCGGGGGACAATTTAGCAAGGAGTCGGAATATGACGACAGCAGAACTAGATGCGCCGGTTCGGTATCGGGTGACGGGCATGGATTGCTCGTCTTGCGCCGCGAAGATCGAGAGCACTGCGCGTGGCGTCCCAGGCGTGCAGGAAGTCAGGGTTTCCATTGCTTCACAGGAGATGACGCTACGCCTCGATGACTGGGCGGCTACGCTCCCAGAGGTGGAGCGCAAGATTACTGATCTCGGCTACAAGCTCGCCCGCTTACGCACTGACGATGATGACGACAAAGTTCCGGACCTTTCCCATGTTACGCCGGCCTATAAGCGAGCGCTCTGGATCGTGGTTCTTCTCAACGCTGGATACGGTGTTATCGAAATCGTCGGCGGATATATCGCAGGGTCGCAGGCTCTGAAGGCCGATGCGCTCGACTTTCTTGGCGACGGCATGATTTCGTTCTTGGGGTTGATTGCAGTGGGCTGGGGACTCGCGGCGCGCGCTAAGGCGGCGATGCTGCAAGGAATTTTTCTGGGCGTTCTGGGCGTGGGCGTGCTCGTGGCAACCGCCTATCGCGTACTAATCGTGCAGCAGCCGGAAGCGGAGTTAATGGGCATTCTTGGCCTGATCGCGCTTGCGGTGAACGTAGCGGCGGCGGTGGTTCTCCTTCCGCACCGGCATGGTGATGCCAATGTACGCGCGGTTTGGCTGTTCAGCCGAAATGATGCCATCGGGAATGTTGCGGTCGTCATCGCCGCGTTCCTCGTCGCGTGGACGCAGACCCGTTGGCCTGATCTGGTGGTCGCGGTCATCATTGCAGGTCTGTTCCTGCAATCGGCGTTCTCAATCGTTAAAGATGCACGCAACGACTTGAGCACCGTGCGCTCAGGGTAACGCTCGGTAGTTCACTCCCCCACACCCTGCATATACGCGCGGTCTTCTGCCGGCAGTCCGTCCAGCCAAATCTGCTCGTCGCCGGGCTCGGGCAGCACGTGGCCGTATTCCGCCATCTGCCGGGCAGGGATCTCCGTGACGGGAGAAAATGTGGAGCGCGATCATCCAATACCTCCGATGTCGTCCCCGCGAAGGCGGGGACCCACGATCGATGTTGTCGCGATAGCCGGTCACGCCTTCCTTCGCCTTCACCAAGGGCGGTGGTTATGGGTCCCCGCTTTCGCGAGGACGACGTGGAGAGATTACGTCACCGCGTTATGGATACGCGTGATCTCCCTGGCGATGGCGGCTTTCTTCGCGGCGTCGAGCAGTCCTGCGGGAGCGGTGCAGTGACAGGCCGGCATGGATGCCGCGCTGGTTGAAGTGAATCTTCTTGAGGAGGATTAAGGATATCTTCGCACGTTAAGCTGCAAATGCCGCTGCATCGCCGAGCTATTTTCGGCTCCCAAGCCTCTGGCATTGCTGTGTTAAACGCCCGCGCCGCTGTGCGAACACAATTGAGTTGTTGCTTTAAGGCTTCGAGGTGCTACAAGCCGTGCATTCGATTTGCGGCTCAGCTTTTGTTAAAGCGCCCTTTGGACCTTTTCGGTCCCCTCCGGCTCCTTACCCAAAGACATCGCTAGATTGGATTATGCTTCGCGCGACGTCGTGCGGAGTTGCGCATCTACGCGCCTGAAGGATTGTTTGTTATGACGACTGGTACTGTGAAGTGGTTCAACGGCCAAAAGGGCTTTGGTTTCATTCAGCCGAACGATGGCGGCACCGATGTGTTCGTTCACATCAGCGCTGTCGAGCGTGCTGGCCTGACCGGCCTCGCCGAAGGACAGAAGGTTTCGTACGAAGCCAAGGTTGACAAGATGCGCGGCAAGACCAGCGCAGAAAACCTGCAGCTTCTGTAAGGCCTGATCGCGACGACAGCCGGACACCGGTTGTCGCGCCAGCCTTCAATAGAAAAAGAGCCAGGCGCTGCCGCCACGGATGTAACGGCAGCAGCAGCCAGCTTTTCGCTCGTTTCACGGATGTACTGAAACGGACGTCACCAAGCCCCGTCAGAAATGATGGGGCTTTTTGCTGTCGGGCATGATCCCGAAAAGTGGGCACCGGTTTTCGGATCAGATCATGCCCAAATAGACCGGGCATGATCCCGAAAAGTGGGCGCCGGTTTTCGGACCAGATCATGCCCAAACAAACCTGCCATGATCCCGAAAGGCATGCCCTCGGGCGCGACCCGAGGGTGGGCACCAGTTTTAAACAAGGCCGCGCGCACCGGTATCGCAAAATCGAGTTGCCATGCCGCCCTGCTTGCCGGTTAAATCCCGGTCAGGGAGACTGAAATGCTCGACAAGACCAAAGCAGAAAGCGACCACTTCGATGTGCTGATTGTCGGCGCGGGCCTGTCGGGCATCGGCGCGGGCTATCATCTGCAAAGGAATTGCCCCGGCAAGAGCTACGCGATCCTCGAAGGGCGCGAGAGCATCGGCGGCACCTGGGATCTGTTCCGCTATCCCGGCATCCGCTCCGACAGCGACATGTACACGCTCGGCTATTCGTTCAAGCCATGGACCGAGCCCAAGGCGATCGCCGACGGCCCGCGCATTCTCAACTACGTGCGCGAGACCGCGCGCGACAACGGCATCGACAGCAAGATCCGTTTCAACCATCGCGTCAAAAGCGCGTCGTGGTCGTCGAAGGACGCGCGCTGGACGGTGGAGGTGGAGGGGGGGCCTGCCAAGGAAATCGCGCATCTCACCTGCAATTTCCTGTTCATGTGCAGCGGCTATTACTCCTACGAAGGTGGCTATTCGCCGGAGTTTCCGGGGGCCGATCAGTTCACCGGCCGCATCGTCCATCCGCAGAAGTGGACCACCGATATCGATTACGCCGGCAAGCGCGTGGTGGTGATCGGCTCGGGAGCCACCGCCGTGACGCTGGTGCCGGAAATGGCCAGGACCGCCGCGCATGTCACCATGCTGCAGCGTTCGCCGACCTACGTGGTCGCGCGGCCCGCCGAGGACGCGCTCGCCAACAAGCTGCGCAAGAAGCTGCCCGCCAAGCTCGCCTATCACCTGATCCGCTGGCGCAATGTGCTGTTCGGCATGTATTTCTTCCAGCTCTGCCGCCGCAAGCCGGAACGCGCCAAGCAGATGATCCTCGGCGGCGTGCGTCATGCGCTCGGGCCGGACTACGACATCGGTACGCATTTCACGCCGCGCTACAATCCATGGCAGCAGCGGCTGTGCCTGGTGCCGGACGGCGACCTGTTCAAGTCGATCAAGAACGGCCGCGCCTCGGTGGTCACCAACACCATCGACACGTTCACGCCGAAGGGCATCCGCCTTGCCGACGGCAGCGAGCTTGAGGCCGATCTGATTGTCACCGCGACGGGCCTGAACTTGCAGGTGCTCGGCGGGATGCAGGTCAGCGTCGACGGGAGCAAAGTCGATTTCGCGAGCACGCTGAACTACAAGGGCATGATGTATTCGGACGTGCCGAACCTGGCGTCGTCATTCGGCTACACCAACGCCTCGTGGACGCTGAAATGCGATCTCACCTGCGAATATGTCTGCCGCCTGATCAACTATATGGACAAGCGCGGCTACAAGCAGTGCACGCCGCGCAACACCGATCCCGAGGTGAAACAGGAGAACTGGCTCGATTTCACGTCGGGTTATGTGCAGCGCTCGGTGGCGAAGATGCCGAAACAAGGCTCGAAGCGGCCATGGAAGCTTTACCAGAACTACGCGCTGGATATCGTCTCGCTGCGTCTCGGCAAGGTCGATGACGGCGTGATGGTGTATGAGTGACACGACGCGCACCGTCATTCCGGGATGCGCCTTTGGCGCAGATCCGGAATCCATGTCCATCTCTTCCGCCGCAGGATTCCGGGTTCGCTCGCCGCGCTCGCGCCCCGGAATGACGAAACACTGGAGTTTGATGCAATGAAGTCTCTTCCCTTCGCGCTCGGCCTGTTGCTGATCGCGTCGCCGCTCCATGCGGACACGCAGGCGGTCACAGGCAAGGTCGTGGTCAAGCCCGTCATCTCCTCAACGATGACGTCGAGCGGTCAGCCCATCGTGCTGCCGCAAAAGGACGCGCAGGTCATCGTCTCGACCTACGAGATTCCGGCGGGCGCGGTGCTGCCCAAGCACAAGCATCCGTTTCCGCGTTATGGCTACGTGCAGGCGGGCACCATTGAAGTCACCAACGTCGATACCGGCAAGACCGAGACCTTTAAGACCGGCGATTTCATTGTCGAGGCGGTGGATCAATGGCACTTCGGCACGAACAAGGGTCCCGAGCCGGTGAAGCTGCTGGTTATCGACATGGTCGAGAAGGGCCAGCCCAACACGGTGTTGCACAAGTAGACATTTGAATGAAACCTGACAGGCTGGTGAACCGGTTGCGCCGGGTTCGGCTTGGGTGCAACTTCTGGCAAGTTCATTTCAAGCGAGGCGAACCATGCGCTGGCTAAACACGGCTGTGATTATCGTTCTTGTCGCGGGAATCCTGATCTTCGCGTTTCAAAATCTTCAGAGCGTCACGGTGTCCTTCCTCGGTCTGCGGATCACCGCGCCGATGGCGGTGCATGCCTCGATCATCTATCTCGTCGGCATGGCGACGGGCGGCAGTTTGTGGGCATTGATGCGCTGGGCCCTGCGCGGGCCAAAAGAGCCCTAGCGTAATCTGCACGCGCCGGGGCGTTCACATGTGACGGCGGATGAACGCGCCGGCGTTGGCCAGCGCGCGGCGGCCGGGTTCGAGATGTGCGTTCCATAGCGGCCATGCGTGGATCATCTCCGGCCACACCTCCAGGGTGACGTCGACATCGGCGGCGCCCGCTGCCGCTGCAAAACGCACGGCGTCGTCGAGCAGCGTTTCGTGCGAGCCGACCTGTAGCAGTGTCGGCGGAAATCCGTGCAGATCGGAAAACAGCGGTGAGATGCGCGGATCGTTGCGCGCCATTCCGGCAGGCACGAAGGCGTCGGCGAGCTCGCCGAGATAGCCCTTGTGGATGATCGGATCGACGATGTCCTTGGTGACAAGCGACGCACCCGACATGGTGAGGTCGGTCCAGGGCGAGGCCAGCCACGCGCAGGTGGGATGCTCGCCTTGTTCGCGCAGTGTGTTGATCAGCACGGCGGTGAGGTTGCCGCCCGCGCTGTCGCCGCCGATGGCGATCTGCGATGGCAGATAGGCCTGCTTGCGCAAGTATCGCCACGCAGTCATCGCATCGTCCAGCGCTGCGGGAAACGGATGCTCCGGCGCGAGGCGATAGCCGACCGCGAGGGTGCGGATTTTCGCCGCGCGTCCGGCTTCGGTTACCATGCGGCGATGGCTGGTGATCGAGCCCGAGCAATAGCCGCCGCCATGAAAAAACATCAGCACGCGCGAGGCATCGCTGCCGGGCGCCAGCGACCATTCGCCGGGCACGCCGCCGAGGTCGGCGCTTGTGAGTGTGACATCATCGGCGACCGGCCAGACCGAACCGATCTCGTCCAGCCGCTCGCGCCGCTGTGCCCAGCCGACCGGCCGGGCCTTCGCCGTCAGCAGCGCGCGGATCGCGTCGATTTCGGAGGAGGGCATGATGCTACTCCTGTTGCGTGGAGAACCTTACTTCTGTTCGAGCCGCCACACACCGTCCCAGTCATCGCCGGGCGGTGTCGTTGCAAAGCCATCGAGACGCTTGACGAATGTCAGTGACGGGCCGTCATCGGGAACGGCGTCGAGCGCTGCGGCGAACGCGCGGCGTGCGTCGTCCCAGCGCCGGGCGCGATAGGCGGCAAGGCCGTCCGAGTAGTGATCCCGAAGCGCGATGTGAGCCGTCGTCAACGCGCCCTTGCGGCCCATGATCTCGAACACCGTTTGCGGCTGGGTCTGCCCCACCGTCACGATCCGGTCGATCTCGCGGACTTCAATGTCGGCTGCGGCACTTGCAACAGTCGCCTCGGACACCAGGATGCGGCTGCCATAGGCCTTGTTCGCGCCTTCCAGCCGCGATGCAAGGTTCACGGTGTCGCCCATCACGGTGTAGCTCATCATCAGTTCGGAGCCGATGCTGCCGACCAGCGCCTCCCCGGTGGCGATGCCGATGCGAACGTCGAACGGCGCCGGCAGATTGCGGACACCGAGCAGTTCGGGCAGTTCGGCGCGCAATTGCGGGACGATCTCAAGCATATCGAGCGCCGCGATGCTGGCGAGCCGCGCCTGATCTTCGTCTGCGGTGAAGGGAGGTCCCCAATAGGCCATGATGGCGTCGCCGATATATTTGTCGATAATGCCTTCGTGCGCGCGTATCGGACCGGACATCGCCGAGAGATAACGGTTCATCACCTTGACCAGCCCTTGCGGCGTTGTTCCTCGGCTCGTGCCGCTGAATCCCTTCACGTCGCAGAACAGCACGGTCATGACGCGCCGCTGGCCTTCGGAGGCCAGCGCAGGCCGATCGATCAGTCCCTCGACCACGCGCGGATCAATGTACTTTCCGAATGTTTCGCGGATGCGCTCCTTGAGGCGTAACTGCTCGACCATGCTGTTGAACGCGGTGGTGAGCTGGCCGATTTCGTCCTGTGTGGTCACGACGAGCTTTTCCTCGAGATGGCCCGCTTCGACGGCCCGTGCGCCCTCCAGCAGTTTGCGGACAGGGCGCGTCATGCCGGCGCTGACCAGCATGGAGAACACCAACCCCATGATGGCCGCCAGCGCTGTCAGCACCGCGGCAATGATCGTGACCTGGGATTGCTTTTGCCGGGTCCGGTCGGCCTCCGACCGCAGCAACGCAAACATGTCCGCACGGATGGAGTCGAGGCTCTGGTTGAGTTCGTTGCGCAGGGCATCGACGCGCGCGAGGCCGTCGTCGATCGCCTTGGTATCGCCGGTCTCAATCAGCGGCAGCATGCGCTCGATCTCGGTGTTGAGATGACGGCGCGAGACGTTGAGGGCGGTTTCAAGGCGGGTGTCGAGCCGGGCCAGCGCCGTCGGATCGGCGAACGTGACGCCCTTCTGAATCAGGCCGTTGATCAGCAAACGTGCGGCCTGTGCTTCCTGCTCGACTTCAGCGCCCTTGGTCTCGAAGACGCTGCGGATCGCCGTCAGGCGCTCGCTGCCCGCCGGTGAGCGCATCTTTTCGATCACCATCCGGCGCAGCTCCAGCGCCCGTTCGACGGAGCGGATGTTCGCACGCGCCAGATTGCCGTAGGCCGGGATGTAACTGGTCGTCAGCTCTTCGAGGCGTGCGCTGACCTGCATCACCGACACCATGGACAGGATTGCGGTGACCGCCATCAGCACGATGAGCGTCACGGCAATGCCCATGATTTTTCGCCGGATCGACAGCCGGATCATCGCGATTCTCTCATTGAAGAACTTTATCGGGGATGAGGCCGTAGGGACATCCGGTAAAGCGTCGAAGTTGCGGCTTACCTACGCGTCTCCATTCTCTCGCTCATCCTTCAATATCTGCGGTAGGCACAAGTCAAAAATTCTCCAGTGCGCGCGGTCTGAAAGGAGCATTTGAACGAATTCGCAGGCAGTATCCAAGGGCGATCTTGACATTCATGTTGATAGGACTATATTCCTCCTTATCCCGCCCCGTCATGAGGGGCGTTTCGCGATCGTCACGATACGCGGGGCGGGATGCGGTGGCCGCTTGCGGCGCTCGGTTCGTGGCTGTGAAAAGCACCGCGAACGACGACGGCGCAGCAGCGGACGGCCAAAGTCGCGTGGTCCCGGCGTCGCGGTGCTGACGTCGAAAGGAACGGGAGGGTCCGTCGCCCCTGTGGCGGTGGAAGTCACTCACGATCCAGAACGGTGGCGAAAGAGCCGTCCACCGGGGAGAGCGCGAACGAGGCCGTTCCAACCATTGCGTGCGGAACGCCGGATGCCTCCGGCGCAACCGTGGTGACGACGCTCGTGTGCTTTCTACCTTGCACACGGGGCTGCGGATGCGCTTGCGCATCCGGCGTTCCGCGCGCCCTCATTTCGAGGGTGAGGCGAATAAGGACTTCGGGCGCCCCCGCGCCTTTCAAACAACAGGGGCGATGGCGCACATCTGCATGAAAACGGGGAGATGAAGCACAATGCGCATCACACATGCGATGTCGTCCCCGCGCAGGCGGGGACCCACAACCACCGGCCACGGTGATGACAAAGGAAAGAGTTGTCCCGCGCTCGCGACAACATCGATGATTCAGGGAGTATGGGTCCCCGCCTGCACGGGGACGATGCGGAGAGGAATTGTGCAGATCGCTTCAACTCCTTTCGCAGGGACGACATGAAAGGAAGGAAGACAGGCAGGGATCGCGCGATGCGCCCGGAGAATGCGAAATTTTAGAGGCATTGCCTTCCGCGCGCGAAAAATCCATTCTCCCGGCCTCCTTTCCAGCAGACCAAGAAGAAACATGACAGCCTCATCCCGCGAACGTCTCGAACAAGCCCTCACCAAGATTGCCGATCCCGCAGGCGAAGGCGCGCGCGCCTGCCTCACCGTCTATGCCGACGAGGCCCGCAACGCCGCCGACGCCGCCGACGCCCGGATCAAATCCGGCAATTCGCGTGGACCGCTCGACGGCGCGGTCGTGACCATCAAGGATCTGTTCGACGTCAAGGGCGAAGTCACCCGCGCCGGATCGAAGGTGCTGGCTTCGCGCGGCAAGCCCGCGGACGCGGATGCCGTGATCGTTCAGCGCCTGCGCGAGGCGGGTGCCGTGATCGTCGCGAAAACCAACATGACCGAATTCGCCTATTCGGGTCTCGGCGCAAACCCGCACTTTGGAACGCCGGGCAATCCCGCGGACCGCAAGCGCGTGCCCGGCGGCTCGTCCGCGGGTGCTGCGGTGGCCGCAGCTGACGGGATCGGCGAGATCGCCATTGGCACCGACACCGGCGGCTCGACGCGTATTCCGGCGGCGTTTTGCGGCATCACCGGCTTCAAGCCCACAGTAAAGCGCGTGCCGCGCGCGGGCGCGTTCCCGCTGTCGTACTCGCTGGATTCCATCGGGCCGATCGCGCGCAGCGTCGCGGATTGCGCCAATGCCGATGCCGTGCTGGCAGGCGAGACGCCATCGCCGCTGAAGCCGCTCGCGCTCAAGGACGTGCGCGCCGGCTTCGTGCAGGGCTATCCCATTGAGGGTCTCGATGACATCGTCGGCAAGGCCTATCCGCAGGCGCTGGCGAAGCTTGCCTCAAGCTGGAAATCGGGCGCTGACGTCACGCTGAAGGCGCTGGATATCATGCACACCGCCAATGAGCGCGGCGGCGTCGCTCCGCCGGAGGCGTACGCAGTCCATCGCACGCTGCTCGCCGAGGCGGGCGAGGGCGTCGATCCGAACGTGCGGATGCGCCTGCTGCGCTCCGAGAAGGTCACCGCCGCCGACTACATCCTCGCGATGCGTGATCGCGAACGCGGTATCGCGCAGATGGATGCGGTGTTCGATCAGGCCGATGTGCTGGTGATGCCGACGGTGCAGATCGTCGCGCCGACCATGGACGAGGTGTCTACGCCGGAGAGCTTCAACAAGCGCAACGTCCAGGCGCTGATGAACACCGTGATCTGGAATTTCTTCGATACCTGCGCGATCTCGCTGCCGATCAGGTTCGGCAATGCGCTGCCTGTCGGGCTGATGCTGGTCGGCCGCCACGGCGACGACCGCAAGCTGCTCGCCATCGCGGCGGCGGTCGAGAAGCAACTGGGGGCGTAAGATGTGGATGATGAAGCGGACGTAGCTTCAACATCTTCAATCGTCATCACCGGGCTTGACCAGGTGATCCATCGTACTAAATGCCGATGAAAAAAGATGGATGGCCGGGTACAGGCGAGCGGAAGCGCCGCCGTTCTTTGAGCGGCTCCGCCCGGCCATGACAGTTTGAGATATACGGCTTCAGCCGATCGCGACCTTCAGCGTGCCGATGCCGTCGATGCCGCATTCGATCTTGTCGCCGGGCGCAAGGGCCGCGACGCCGGCGGGGGTGCCGGTCAGGATGATGTCACCCGCGCCGAGCGAGACCTGCAGCGAAAGCTTGCCGATGATCTCGGCGACGTTCCAGATCATCTCGGAGAGGTCGCCCTTCTGCTTCTCGGTGCCGTTGACCGAAAGCCAGATCTTGCCCTTTACCGGGTGGCCGATCTCGGCTGCGGGACGCAGCGCACCGCAGGGTGCGGAGAAATCGAACGACTTGCCGATCTCCCAGGGCTGCTCCTTCTTGCGCGACGCCATCTGCAAATCCCGGCGTGTGAGGTCGATGCCGACGCCGTAGCCGTAGACATGATCGAGCGCCTTGGCGGGATCGATGTTGGCGCCGCCGCTTTTCAGCGCGACCACCAATTCGACCTCATGCTGGAAATCCTTGGTCAGCGACGGATACGGGATCGTAGCGCCGTCGCCGGCGACCATGTCGGCATGCTTGGCGAAGAAGAACGGCGGCTGGCGCTCGTCGTTGCCCATTTCGCGGATGTGCTCGAGATAATTGCGGCCCACGCACCAGATGCGGCGCACCGGAAAGGCTTTCGATTCGCCGGCAACAGGAATGGATGGCTGCGTGAGTGCGGGAATGACGAAGTTGGCGCTCATGGGGATTCCGGTGTCTGGGAGGGAAAACGGAAAGGCGGGAGCAACGATCCTATGCGCTGGCGGCGACCGGAGCCAGCGGATTGGCATCACGATGCTGCAGGCGGAAGAACGAGGCGTAACGTCCGCCGCGCCGCAGCAAGTCGTCATGGCCGCCGGTCTCGACGATGGTGCCGTTCTCGACCACCAGAATCTGGTCGGCATGCATGATGGTGTGCAGGCGGTGCGCGATGACGATGGTGGTGCGGTTCTGGCACAGATGCTCGATGGCTTCCTGCACCTGCTTCTCGGATTCTGAATCCAAAGCGGCGGTGGCTTCATCGAGCAGGATGATCGGAGCATCCTTCACCAGCGCGCGGGCAATCGCAATGCGCTGACGCTGGCCGCCGGAGAGCTGCGTGCCATGCTCGCCGACAGGGGTGTCGTAGCCGAGCGGGAAGCCCATGATGAAGTCGTGGGCGCAGGCCGCTTTCGCTGCGTTGACGATCTCGTCGTTCGACGCTCCGGGGCGGCCGAAGGAGATGTTCTCGCGGATGGTGTCGCGGAACAGGTAGACGTCCTGCCCGACATACGCGGTCTGCTGGCGCAGCGAGCGCCGGGATACATCGGAGATGATCTGCCCGTCGATAACGATCGCACCGAACTTGGCCTCGTAAAGCCGCAGCAGCAGCGCCAGCACGGTGGATTTTCCGCCGCCGGAAGGACCGACCAGCGCGGTGACCTTGCCGGGCTCGGCCACGAAGCTCATGCGGTTGAGTACTGTCTCGTTGCTGCGGTAGGCAAAAGTCACGTCGCGGAACTCGACCTTGGCCTCGGTCAGCTTCAACGCCGGCTTGTCGCTGTCGTCCGGTTCCGTCGCGGGGCTGTCGACGATTTCGAGCAGCTTGCGCGCGCCAATCAGGTGGCTATTGAGTTCGATGTTGAGGCGCGCGAGGCGCTTGGCCGGTTCATAGGCCAGCAGAAACGCGGTGATGAAGGAGAAAAACTCTCCGGGCGTCGCACCTGTCGCGATCACGCGATAGCCGCCATACATCAGGCAACCGGCGATGGCGAAGCCGCCGAGCATTTCCATCAGCGGGCTGGAACGGCTTTGCACCCGCGCCATCTTGTTGGCGTTGGCCTCGACCACGCCGATGCTCTTGTCGATCCGCGCCTGCATCGTGTCTTCGAGCGTGAAGGCCTTGACGGTGCGGATGCCCTGCAGGGATTCCTGCATGGTTTCGAGAATGTCGGCGTTTCCGGTAAACTGGTCATGGGCGAGATGCTTGATCCGGCGCACCAGCTTGCGGATAAAGAACAGCGCCGGCGGTGCGATCAGCAGGCCGCCCAGCGACATCCATGGATCCTGAATGACCATCACGGCGGCAAGACCGATCAGCGACAGGAAGTCGCGGCCGACTGCGCTGATCAGGAGGCTCAACACCTGCGTCACCGCCTGAGCGCCGGCGGTCAGGCGCGCGAGAAATTCGGACGAATGGCGTTCGGAAAAGAAACCGACATTCTCGCGCATCAGCTTGGCGAACAGCCGGCGCTGGTTGCTGGCCAGAATGGCGTTGCTGATCTTGGACAGGATCACCGTGTGACCGTAGGTCGCGGCACCCTTGAGCGTGAACAGAGCGATGATCACCAGCGACAGCAGGACGATGCCGTGGACGCTGCGATTGACATAGGTCTGGTTGATGACTTCGCCGAGCAGCCAGGCGGATGCCGCAGTGGTTCCCGCCGAGACTGCCATCAACGTGAACGCGACCGCATAGCGCCGCCAATGCTGGAGGCCCTGTTCGGTGATCAGGCGGCGAATAAGAGCGGCCGCCCCATAAGGGTCGTCGGTGATTTTTCGTGGAAGCTCGGTCATCCGCGTTCCAGTGACGGCCGGCGCAACCGGCGCCCCGTCAGGGTTTATGCGATGTCCGTCTCTTGCCCGCTATGGACCGGATTTTCAAGCGAAATCAGGGCTTTTTGGTCAATTCTACACTACGCTGAGACTGCCTGCCGGCCGTCCCGCTGACGTTCGACAAGCAGCTTTTCCTCCCATGCCAGCGCGTGGCGGGCGATGGTGTCGAGGTTGTCGTATTGCGGCGTCCAGTCCAGCGTGGCGCGGATGCGTGCGGTGTCCGCAATCATGGTCATGATGTCGCCGGGGCGGCGTTCGGCATACTGGACGGCGAAATTGCGCCCGGAGGCGCGGCGCACGGCTTCGATGGTTTCGAGCACGGAATAGCCGCGGCCATAACCGCAGTTCAGAGTAGCGGACGGGCCGCCGCCTTCGAGATACGCAAGCGCTGCGCAATGGGCCTGCGCCAGATCGCTGACATGGATGAAATCGCGAACGCAACTTCCATCGACGGTCGGATAGTCGGTCCCGAACACGTCGATCTTGGCGCGCTGGCCGGTCGCCGCTTCAACCGCAATCTTCAGGAGATGCGTTGCGCCGACGGTCGCGAGACCGATGCGCGCCTGCGGATCGGCGCCGGCGACGTTGAAGTAGCGCAGCACCACATAATGCATGCCGTGCGCTGAGGCGACATCGTGCAGCATGATCTCGGTCATCAGCTTCGATGAACCGTATGGCGACATCGGGCGCGTCGGCGCCTCTTCGGCAACAGGCGTCCGGTCCGGATTGCCATAAACGGCCGCCGTCGATGAAAAGATGAAGCGGCTGATGTTGCACTTGACCGCTGCGTTCAGAAGGTTGCGCGTGGTCATCGTGTTGTTGCGGTAATAACCGAGCGGATCACGCATCGAGTCCGGGACGACCACCGAGCCCGCGAAATGGACGATTGAACTGACATTGTGCGCGGCGATCACGCCTTCGACGAGGTTTTCGTCGGAGACATCGCCGATGAACAGCGGCACGCCTTCCGGCAGGAACTGCGAGAAGCCGGTCGAGAGATTGTCGACGACCACGACGCTCTCGCCCGCATCAACCAGCGCGCGAACCGTATGGCTGCCGATGTAACCTGCACCCCCGGTGACCAGTACTGTCATGGCATTCAAATCCGTATCGTTTCCGCGCTCCGTCAGTCGCGCTTGCGCGGCGGAATGTGGAGCGAACTTGTTGCCGGAAGCTTGCAGAGAAACGATGGAAATGGGGTATAAGGCCGAACTTTCGGGGTGAATCCCTTGGATTTTCCCGCAGGAACGCGGTTTATGGTTTCCAAAACGTAACGCCAGTGTCCCGTATCCGACGTTCGCCTCACTTTGCTGCGCGTTCTGGGCGAACGTCGGATACGAAAGGACACTAGCAAAATGTAATTCTAGTGATCCTTTGGTTCTGACTTTCGTAAAGTGCCTGCGAAGGAGATGATACGAATGTCGGAACCGGATCACTAATTCACGAGTCCGGGCCGATCACGCCGATGCATGGTATTATGTTCATCAAGACATCATCGCTCGGGGATGTCGTGCATCATATGCCGGCGGTGACCGACGCGCGCCGTTACCGGCCCGACGCGCGGATGACGTGGGTTGTAGAGGAGGCCTTTGCGCCGCTTGCGCGGCTTCATCCCGCCGTGAACGAAGTAATCCCGGTTTCGACGCGGCGCTGGCGCTCTCAGTTGCTGCGTTCCGAGACATGGAGCGAAGTGTCGGCTTTCAAAGCAAAGTTGAAGTCGATCGAGGCTGAGAAGGTGATCGACACACAGGGCCTGATCCGGTCGGCATTGATCGCGCGGACTGCCACTGGTGAACGGCACGGCTATGACGCGTCGAGCATTCGAGAACCGGTGGCGTCGTGGTTCTACGATATCAAGCATGCGGTTGCGCGCGATCAGCATGCGGTGACGCGCAACCGGCTGCTGACCGGGTTAAGTCTGGGCTATTCGCCGGACGCGACAATCGATTACGGATTGGTCAAGCCGCCAAGGGAAGGCGGTGCGCCCTATGCTGTGTTGCTGCATGGAACGTCACGCGCCGCCAAGGAGTGGCGTGAGGTTGATTGGATCGGCACCGGCAAGTGGCTGCGCGAGCAAGGCCTCGACGTGGTGCTGCCGTGGGGGAATGAGCGCGAGCGCTTGCGCTGCAAACGTCTTGCGGCCGCAATTCCCGGAAGCCGCATTCTCGAACGCCAGCCGCTCGATGCGACGGCGAAAGTGATTGCCAACGCCGCGCTGGTGGTCGGCGTCGATACCGGATTGCTGCATCTGGCTGCCGCGTACAGTGTCCCGCTGATCGCAGTGTTTCTTGCAACCGATCCGGGTCTGACCGGTCCCGTCGGCAACGGCTCGATCACGGTGGTCGGCGGGAAGGATGTTTATCCGTCGTTCGATCGGGTCATCGCCGCCGCGCAGAAATTGTCGCTTAAGCCCTGACGCGCTTCGTCAGGATTGCTTTCACGCAGCCCGAAATATCGTTTCCGGAAAACAGATAACCTTCGATGCCTGCTGCTGTACCGGCATCGAGATCCCGCTGCTTGTCTCCGATGACGAAACTGCGCTCGGCCTCGACAGGCCAGTGCTTCATGAGATCGAGGATCATGCCCGGCTGCGGCTTGCGCCAGTGGCATTCGCGCGTGTAGCCCGGCACGGTGCCGTCGGGATGATGCGGACAGTAACGAAAGTCGTCGATGCGTGCGCCGTCGCGTGCCAGTTCATCGCGCATCCAGTTGTGCAGAGTGCGAACATCGTCCTCTGAGAAGAACCCGCGTGCGACGCCGGACTGGTTGGTGAAGACGAAAACGTAGTAGCCGGCGTCGTTCAGCATCTTAATGGCGCTCGCCACGCCCGGCATCCAGCGAAGGCGCTCGCGGGTGCCGACGTAGGCATCGTCGAGATTGATCACGCCGTCGCGGTCGAGAAACGCCGCAGGCTTTCTGTCCAAAGTCATTTTGCTTTCGTTGCCGAGATCAGCGCCTGCTCGACCTCGTCGCAGATCGCATGCATCGCCATCATGTGAACCTGCTGGATCACCGGTGTGTCGTCGGTTGGCGCGACGAACAGATGATCGCATGCCGCGCGCATGCTCTCGCCCTTGGTGCCGGTGAAACCGATGGTCGCTACGCCCATGTCGCGCGCTGTTTTAAGCGCAGCAAGGATGTTCGGCGAACGACCGGACGTCGTCAGCGCGAACAAAATGTCACCGCGACGGGCGAGGCCCTGCACCTGCCGTGCGAACACCTGTTCGAAGCCGTAGTCGTTGGCGATGGCCGTCAGCGCAGAGGTGTCGGTGGTGAGTGCGATCGCGGCCCAGCCGGGACGTTCCTGCTTGTAGCGGCCGACGACTTCGGCGGCGATGTGCTGGGCATCGGCCGCGCTGCCGCCATTGCCGATCAGGAGCAGCTTGTTGCCGGCTTTCAGTGCGTCCGTTACTGCCCGCGCAATCGCGTGCGTCGTTGCCAGCAGTTCGTTGCTCTGCACGGCCTTGGTCAGCCCGGCGAGCGAGCTCTGAAAATGCGCGACAATCCGATCCTGGCTCACATGTCACCGCGTTCGTTCAGGTTTCACTTCAGTGGTCGTCACGAGTGGTAGTGATGGTGCGATACGGGCGCAAGTGCGGCCACGGTTCGAGATTAACGTGCGCCAGCCGTGGCTATCACGCCTTGCGCAATGTCTACGACCTCCGATGCCGGGATATCGCGCATGCAATGATGATCGTTCATGGTGCAAACCGGACGATGACAGGGCTGGCAGGGCAGGTCGGTCGCCCGCTTGATAGTGGCGGCAAGGCCGTTCAGCGGCGCCCAGTGATAGGGGCTGGTCGGGCCGAAGATCCCGATGGCCGGGGTGCCAATGGCGGCGGCGATGTGCATCAGGCCGGAGTCATTGGAGATCACCGTTTTCGCAGCCGCCAGCGCCATGATGCCGTTGCGCAAATCCGTACCGGTGAGGTCGCGAACGCGTGGTCCCGCGAAATTGACGATCTCCGTGGCGATGGCTTTTTCGCCGGGGCCGCCAACCACCCAGACGTCGAGGCCCTGCTCGGCGAACATGCGAGCGGCTTCAGCGTAGTAGGTCCAGCGTTTCGACGCGCCGACCGATCCGGGGGCCAGTGCCACTGCGGCGGTTTGGCCCAGATTGTTGGCTTGCCGCCACGCCGCGACTTCTGCGGGCGGCACTACCAGCTGCGGAACCGGCCACTCTTTCGGCAGCGGCGCATCGGCGGGCAGGGCGAGGGCGGCATTCTTGTCGATAAAACGGGGCATCTTCCGCTCGCCCCAACGCCAGTCATTGATCAGCCCGAAGCGAACCTCGCCGACGAAGCCGGTCCGCTGCGGAATGCCTGCAAGGGTCGGGGCGATGGCCGCCTTCCATGTCCGGGGCATCACCAGGGCGGTGCCATAGCCCGCGTCGCGGAGTTGTCTGGCCAGCGCCCACTGCTTGCTCATGGCAAGTCGCCCGCGGGGCAGGTCCCAAGTGATGCCTCTGCGGACGCCGGGCATGTAATCCACCAGCGGAGCGCACAGGCTGGTCACCAGGAGATCGACCGACCGGTTCGGCCAGCGCTCCTTGAGGACCCGGACCACCGTATGTCCACGGACGAAATCCCCGATCCACATGTACGGAATCACCAGAATGGGACTGGTTTCCGAGGGATCGGGCGAAACCTTCAATTCGTCTAGAAATGAATTTTTATTCATTTATTGAAGGGCTTTGCAGCCATTTCCGTGGTTTGGGAGAATTGTGCACATTCAGCCGGTTACCGCGTCACTTGAGCGGCGTCCAGATGCGTTTTTACACGCCCCCCATGGAGCGCTGCCCTTCACCACACCAGCGGACGTGAGTTGCTTGCCGGGCGCGAGTGAGGCAAAGGTGACCCGCGTCAATTGGGCGGGATTCCTTCATGCTGCTGGTGACCGGCGGAGCCGGTTTTATCGGGTCGAACGTCGTCGCCGCCCTCAACGATGCGGGCCGCGCGGACGTGGCCGTTTGCGACTTTCTCGGCAGCGACGGCAAGTGGCGCAATCTCGCCAAGCGGCAGCTCGCCGACGTGGTTCCGCCGGCTGAACTAATGCCGTGGCTGGATGGCCGCAAACTAGACGCCATCATTCATCTCGGTGCGATCTCGGAGACAACGGCCACTGACGGCGATCTCGTGATCGAGACCAATTTCCGCCTCTCGATGCGGCTGCTCGACTGGTGCACGGCAAATTCCGTTCCGTTCATCTATGCCTCGTCCGCGGCGACTTATGGCGATGGGGACCAGGGATTCCGTGACGATGCGTCCCTCGATGCTCTGAAGAAGCTGCGGCCGATGAACCTCTACGGCTGGAGCAAGCATCTGTTCGACATGGCGGTGGCTGAACGGCTCGCGAAGGGCGAGAAGATGCCGCCGCTATGGGCGGGTCTCAAGTTCTTCAATGTGTTCGGCCCGAATGAATACCATAAGGGCACCATGATGAGCGTGCTCGCCCGCCGCTTTGACGACATCAGGTCCGGGCGCACTGTCCAATTGTTCAAGTCCCATCGAGACGGCATCGCCGATGGCGACCAGCGGCGCGATTTCATTCACGTCGATGACGTCGTACGCGTGATCATGTGGTTGCTGGCGGCGCGCTCCGTCAACGGCATTTTCAATGTCGGGACCGGCAAGGCGCGCAGCTTCCGCGACCTGATTCTTGCGGCCTATGGTGCGCTCGGCGCCAAGCCGAACATCGAATACATCGACATGCCGGAACAAATTCGCGACAGTTATCAGTACTTCACCGAAGCAGAGGTCGATCATCTGCGCGGCGCAGGTTACAATGGCGGCTTCACGGCGCTGGAAGATGCCGTCGGCAGCTATGTCAGGGATTTTCTCGACCGGCCCGATCGCTACCGCTGA
This sequence comes from Afipia birgiae 34632, assembly GCF_000308295.2. GTDB lineage: Bacteria > Pseudomonadota > Alphaproteobacteria > Rhizobiales > Xanthobacteraceae > Afipia > Afipia birgiae. The sequence goes on along the minus strand of NZ_HG326652.1, from coordinate 2,287,658 downwards.
TCGTGCAACCAGTGGTCCACTAGGGATACAGGCGTTCTCATGTTCGATTTTGACGCACTGTCGCAAGCGATTGTCCGCCAGACCGTGCTGTGCGTCGGCGATCTGATGCTGGACGAATTTGTCTATGGCGAAGTATCCCGCATTTCGCCGGAAGCGCCAGCGCCTGTGATCGCGGCCCGGCGCAGCGAGATCAATGTCGGCGGTGCGGGCAACGTAGCGCGCAACATCGCATCGCTCGGGGCGAGATGTATTTTCGTGGGCTTGGTCGGCAATGACGTTGCCGGTGAGACGCTGAAGGCGGAGCTCGCAAGGGAAAGCCTGATCGAGCCGGTTCTGGTGACAGATCCGGCACGGCCGACCACGCGCAAGGTGCGTTTTGTTTCGGAGCACTTCTCCACGCATATGTTGCGTGCGGACTGGGAGTTGTCGGCTCCGGCGTCTGAGGTCACCGAACGCAAGCTAATTGATGCCGTTGTCAGCGCGCTGCCGCGGGCAGACATCGTGCTGTTGTCGGACTATGCAAAGGGTGTTCTGACCGCACGGGTGATCCGCAATGTCATCGATGCGGCGCGCAAGCTCGGCAAGCGCGTGATCGTTGATCCGAAGAGCGCAAACCTGGCGATCTATCGCGGTGCGACGCTGCTGACCCCGAATCGCAAGGAATTTGCCGAAGCGACACGCAGGCGCATCCTGTCGGATGCCGATATCGCCGACGCTTCGATCGAGGCGCTGCGCACCGCCGATGCCGAAGCGATCCTTGTGACGCAGAGTGAAGACGGCATGACGCTGGCGCACCGCGACGGCAGCCTGATCCATGTTCCGGCGCAACCGGCGAAGGTTCGCGACGTGTCGGGCGCTGGTGATACGGTGGCTGCGGTGCTTGCGGTGATGCTCGCTTCCGGGACAGATTGGGAAACGGCCTTGCGCTGTGCGGCGGCGGGTGCCTCCGTGGCCGTCAGCAAGCCCGGCACAGCCACGGTGTCGCTGGCGGAATTGCGGCGGAAGATTTTGCCGCACGCCTCGCTTGCGGCGGAAGAGAAGATTGCCTCAAGTGCTGCCGGTCTCGATGCTCATCTTGCCGAGTGGCGCAGACAGGGTCTGCGCGTTGGCTTCACCAACGGGTGTTTCGACATTCTGCATCCAGGGCATGTCCGGGTGGTGACGCAGGCGCGCGCTGCTTGTGATCGTCTGGTTGTCGGCCTCAACAGTGATGCGTCGGTGCGGCGTCTGAAGGGTGCTGAGCGGCCGGTTCAGGACGAGCGCGCCCGCGCTGAAGTCCTTGCAGCGCTCGAGGCAGTCGATCTCGTCGTGATCTTCGAACAGGATACGCCGCTGGAACTGATCACGCAGATCAAGCCCAGCGTGCTGGTCAAGGGCGGCGACTACACCCGCGAGCAGGTCGTCGGTCACGAGATCGTCGCGGCCAACGGCGGTGAGGTAGTGCTCGTCGATATCCTGCCGGGTCACAGCACCACGTCGCTGGTCAAGCGCGCGAGAGAGAACAAGGCATGACCGCGAACGCGTCCGATCTCTCGGCTCACGTATCGCCTTCGGTCTGGCGCAACACCGCCGCGTGGACAAAGGCGGCGGATATCGCGGTGGTTTTGATCGCCATCTCGCTGCCGTGGTCGACGTCGTTGGTCGCGATCTTCGCAGTGGCGTGGCTGCTGTTGCTGATTCCGGCGATCGAGTGGACAGGTTTCCTGGAATCGATGAAGCGGCCGGCATGCGCTACCCCGCTTCTGCTTTTCGCGGTGGCTGTCGTTGGTACGCTGTGGGCCATGGATATTTCCTGGTCGGACCGGCTGCGCGGCATCAATCCGGTCGCCAAGCTGCTCGCTATCCCCGTTCTGATCTATCACTTTGAACGATCGGGGCGGGGACTGTGGGTGATGCTCGCGTTTCTCGCGTCATGCACCGCCGTGATGCTGACATCGTGGCTGATGTTCGTCGATCATCGGGTGGTGTTCGACCCGGCGCGCTCGCTCGGTGTTCCCGTTAAAAACTACATCGCGCAGAGTCAGGAATTCGCGCTCTGCGCCTTCGCTGCCTTCGGAGCGGCAGTTTACCTGCTGAAAGCGCAGCGGAAGACGTGGGCTGCGCTTTTGCTCGTTCTCGGCATCGGCTTTCTCACCAACATGGTTTTTGTTGCGAGTTCGCGAACCGTTCTCGTCTGCATCCCGGTGCTGATCGTCATTTTTGCCGCAAAGCATTTCAGCACGCGCGGCTTTTTGCTGTTGATGGTCGCGGTGATCGCGGCCAGTGCGCTCGCGTGGACATCGTCGCCTTACCTGCGTATGCGGGTCGCGACGACCGGGAGCGAATATCAGAGCTACCATGAAAGAAACGCTGTGACGTCGGTCGGCGAGCGACTCGAATTCTGGCGCAAGTCGATCAAGTTCGTCGCGGAAGCGCCACTCGTGGGTCACGGAACGGGATCGACGAAAACATTGTTCACGCAGGACGCGGTTGGGCAAGCCGGTGCATCGGCTCAGATCATCGGCAATCCGCATAACCAGACGCTCAACGTGGCCGTGCAATGGGGCCTGCTTGGCTGCCTCGTCCTGTTTGCGATGTGGGCTGTGCATCTCAGGTTGTTCGCAGGAACTGGCCTTGCAGCGTGGGTGGGCCTGGTTGCGGTGGTCGAAAATTTTGTTAGTTCGCTGCTGAATTCGCATCTCTTCGATTTTCACGAAGGGTGGATCTACGTACTCGCTGTCGGCGTCGCGGGGGGCATGGTCTTGCGCGTTTCCCGGACGGCGAAGCTAACGGCGGGGCAGGCGTAGTCATGGCCGCCTCGTCCCGGTTCAGGTTTCCGCGTCTCACCTGGCGAAATCTGCTGATCGTCATCCATGATGCGTTGGCGACCATCTTCGCAGTCGTCGCGAGCTTCTATCTGCGGTTTGAGGGCAGCGGTCTCATCGAACGTCTGCCGCTGCTGCTCCGAATCCTGCCGTACTTCGTCGTTTTCAGCATCGTCGTTTGTTACGTCTTCCGGCTGACGACAACCAAGTGGCGTTTCATCTCGCTGCCGGACTTTTTCAACATCGTCAAAGCTTCGACGGTGCTGGCGTTGATGCTGCTGGTGCTGGACTACATTTTCATTGCGCCGAACGTCTACGGCACATTCTTCTTCGGCAAGACGACGATCATCATCTACTGGTTCCTGCAGAATTTCGCGCTCGGCGGATTGCGCGTCGCCTATCGTTATTTTCGTTACACGCGGACGCTCAGTCAGGCGCGCAGCCTCGATGCTTCTCCGACGTTGCTGGTCGGACGCGCAGCTGACGCAGAAGTTTTGCTTCGGGGGATCGAAAGCGGCGCCGTGAAGCGAACCTGGCCGGTGGGTGTGCTGTCTCCGTCCTTGTCCGATCGGGGGCAGTCGATCCGCGGCATTCACGTGCTCGGCGGGATCGACGATCTCGGCGATGTCGTTGGCGATTTCTCGCGCCGGGAGCGGCCGATCGAACGCGTCGTCATGATGCCGTCGGCTTTCGAGGCGGATGCGTCGCCGGAGTCGGTGCTGACGCGCGCCCGTAAGCTTGGTCTTACGGTTAGCCGCCTGCCGTCGCTCGAAGGCAGCGGTGAAACTCCGCGGCTTGCACCGGTTGCTGTCGAAGATCTGTTGCTTCGGCCGAGCGTCAAGATTGACTATCAGCGGCTCGAAACATTCGTGAAGGGAAAATCCGTCGTTGTCACCGGCGGTGGTGGGTCGATCGGCTCAGAGATATGCGACCGCGTCGTGACGTTTGGCGCGTCGCGGCTGCTAATTGTGGAGAATGCGGAACCCGCATTGCATGCAGTGCTGGAAAGCCTGACGGCCAAATTCCCAGCTGCGATTGTCGAGGGCCGCATCGCTGACATTCGCGACCGTACGCGCATTGCGCATCTCATGGCTGAGTTCAAGCCCAACATCGTATTTCATGCCGCTGCGCTGAAACACGTTCCGATCCTCGAGCGGGATTGGGGCGAGGGCGTCAAGACCAATATCTTTGGCACCGTCAATGTGGCCGATGCGGCGGTGAGCGCCGGCGCCGATGCCATGGTGATGATTTCCACCGACAAGGCCATCGAGCCCGTGTCGATGCTCGGGCTGACCAAGCGCTTTGCCGAAATGTATTGCCAGGCGCTCGACCGCGAGCTGATGCACAAGGCCAATGGCAAGACCCCGATGCGGCTCATCTCCGTTCGGTTCGGCAACGTGCTGGCATCGAATGGGTCGGTGGTGCCGAAGTTCAAGGCGCAGATCGAGGCCGGCGGTCCCGTCACCGTCACGCATCCGGATATGGTCCGTTATTTCATGACCATTCGCGAAGCGTGCGATCTCGTGGTGACGTCCGCAACCCATGCGCTCGATCCGGTGCGTCCGGATGTGTCGGTGTATGTGTTGAACATGGGACAGCCGGTGAAGATCGTCGATCTCGCCGAGCGCATCATCAGGCTGTCCGGGCTTCAGCCGGGTTATGACATCGACATCGTGTTCACCGGCGTCCGGCCGGGCGAGCGACTGAACGAAATCCTGTTCGCGCACGAAGAGCCAACAGCGGACATCGGCATCGCTGGTATCGTCGCTGCGCGCCCCAACGAGCCCCCGCTCGATACCTTGCAGCGATGGTTGTCCACGCTGGAAAAGGCCGTGGGAAGCGAACAGCGCAGCGTCATTGTCGGCGTGCTGAAGGATGCCATCCCCGAATTCAAGAGCGGGGCGGCTTAGATCACCCGACCGGTTTCCGTTGGTGGGAGAAGCGACCGAGCACGAGCGCCACCGCGGTCACACCGAACGCCAGCGTGATGCCCTGAACATAAGGCGACTTCTGCCAGATGGTGACCGCCGCAAAAGCCGCGAGAACGATGTTCAGAATGAACACTTCGCCAACCACCTGCATCACGCTGAAGCCGTTGTTGGTGGCCTGCTGGTAGAAGTGAGACCGGTGGGCGACCCAGATCGCTTCACCCCTCATCAGGCGCTTCAGAAGCGTCAGCGTCGCGTCGGCGAGATAGTACATCGGCAGCAGCAGCGCGGCGACGAGATGTCCGCTTCCCGCGAGCTGAAGCAGGCACCATCCCATCAGTAAACCGATCGGCAGGCTGCCCACATCGCCGAGGAAGAGTTTTGCGACGGGCTTGTTGAATGGCGCGAAACCGATCATCGCGCCGCACAGCGCGAGGGCCACCAGCGTGGGGCCCAGGGGCAATTGGCCGTAGAAGCCGAACAGCGCCAGTGCTGCTGTCAGGGGAACCGCTTCCGCGACTGTCATCCAGTCAAGACCATCCATGAAGTTCACAAGATTGACGAACCACAGTCCGCCGATCAGCAGCAGGACGCGCTCCGCCCACACGGGCAGACCCTGAACAAGATGAAATTCTGCGGGAAGGGTTGCGAGCACGATGCCGACGGCAGCGGCCTGTATCAACAGGCGGGGCAGGACAGGCATCGTCCGCAAATCATCGTAGGCGCCGAACAAAGCCAGAAAAACCGCCGCCGCAAGGACCGCGAGCAGAACGGAACCTGCAACCGCACCAAAAAACGAAACCGATATCGCGGCCGACGTGATGACTGCGGCGATCACCGCCACACCGCCACCCTGCGGCGTTGGCACGCTGTGGGACGATCGCGCGTTTGGCCGGGCCAATGCATAGCGCTGGAGCAGGGGGCGAAGCAGGACAATCAGCATCGCGCAAATCACGCAGGCGACGAGCGGCGTGGTTATGATGAGCAATAAATTCATGAAAGGTGCATCACATCCGGTCAGCGCTTGACGCCGACGGCGCACCAGTAGGGTACGCGGTCTGAAAAATGAATGTCCTGAAACCCGGCAATGGTCAGCATGTCCTGGATTTGTCCGCGAGTGAAGCGTTGCTCAAGACGGGTACAGAACCGATCGTAAGCGTCGGTTCTCATCACATAGAACGCGCGATCCTTGTAGGATTCCAGCGGCAGTGCTGCGGCTGAGAATCCCAGCCGCTCGACAAGAGCCGCCAGGCGGGCCAGCGGCCAGTATACGAATACTGCAATGATCTGGCTGATCCAGAGGCGGGGCTTCTCCGGGAGACTTGAGATCACGACACGGAAGATATTGCTGAATTTCCACAGCGCGCGATACCAGGCCGGCCGGTTGTCGAGTGCGTAATAGAGATAGATCAGGAAAGGGGCGCCCGGCTTGAGCTTCGTCGCGATTTCGGAAATCGCGGCTTGCGTATCGGGCACATGATGGAGCACCCCCAGCGAAAACGCGAAATCAAGGGATGCGTCGGCGAGCGGCAGTTCCCCCACGCTGGCGTGATGAAAGGTCACGTTCTTTGCAGCTTCCAGATTTGTGCGCGCGACATTCAGAGCATCGGCGCTTGCATCGAGAAGATGAAGATGTCCGACGCGAGGCGCTACCATCACGGACCATCGGCCGCTGCCGCACCCTACATCCATGCCGACCGCATCGGTGGGCAGACGATCCCAAGGGAAAATATGAAAATAGGATTCGAAGATGGCCGCCCGGTCGTCTGCGGAAAAGGCATCCTCTCCCTGACGAAAAGTCGACCATTCATGGCCAAATCCGGCGGCAACCGCTGGATCGACGTTATTTGCTTGACGATCGGACATAGAACCCCACGTGGTTAGAGGCGCGAGGTTGCAGGGAACACGGCGCCGCAAGGTGTTTAATCAAACCGGAGCGAGGTGACAACGTTCTCAGCGCGCACCGCTGTCCGGGGAAATATCGGCCAGGCGCATTGCCTGTGAACTCCGGCGTATTTTCAAGCCCTGGATCCCACTTTTCACCGGCGCGCCGAAGCGATAGGAATGCACCCGGTCAGGCGGGAGTGAGCATCATTGGTAGCTGTGCGATTGCTTCAGGTGTTGCTCGCGGCTGTGCTGCTGAGCGGGTGCACTTTCTTTTTTGATGTGCAGGATTCGGTTCAACCGGATCCGGAGCCGGATTCCCGGCAACAGAAAGTTATCTTCGACCGGATTCAGCAAATCACGCAGTCGACGAAGGACATCACTCGGTCCGAGATTTCTAATGTCGGACCGAACGAGGCACAGTCGGGCCCGGAAAAATGGACGGTTTGCTCCCGCGGAAACTCCGGCAGTGAGTTGCGCTATTTCACGTTCTTCCTGAAGGGCGAAACAGTTGCCAACTGGCGTCCTGCGGTGATCAATGACAGGTGCGAGGCGCGCACCTATTCGGCGTTTGAACGGGCGCATTAATCTGTGGTGGCAAGAGATCAGCTCGAAACGACATTATCGATCGTGCTTGAGCTGTTCCCTATAAAGAGCGACGACGGCTGCGCCGATCGATTGCGCAGACATCTTCTCGACTACGAGTTCGCGGGCCGCCGCACCGTAATGCCTCCTTAGTTCCCTTGATGCGGCTAGTTCGCCGATTGCATCGGCCAGGGCTTGTGGATCTTCGATTGGTACCAGCAAACCTGTTTGTTCGTGGATTGCGATTTCCCGGCAACCGGGCGCGTCCGTGGCGACGAGTGGCCGGCCGCAGGCTGCGGCTTCCAGCAGACTTTTGGGCAGACCTTCACGATGGGAAGGAAGGACTGCGATATGTGAGTCACGCCACAGCGAGGTAATGTCCTGGACATGCCCCAGCCAGGTGATGCCGGGCAGGCTGTTCCACCGCTGTGCTTCCTGGAGCGACACGGAAGCGGGATTGGCTGGGTCAGGGTCGCCGGCGATCAGCAGGCGCGTATCCAGGCCGCGCGTCTGCAAGATTTCGTGCGCCGTCACCAATGCGGGAATTCCCTTGTCGGTCAGTAGTCGTCCTGCAAACCCGACCGTGACCGGACCGTCAGGCTCGGGCAGCGGTTTGAGCACGTCGGTATCGACACCTGAGCCCGGAATAAGCGCAATGCGCGCGGGGTCGATACCCACATTTTCGAGCGTCCGTTGATCATCCGGATTTTGGACCAGCGCGGTCGAGTTGTTCCTATTGAGCAATAATCGAAGCACCGCCGAGATAATGAAGCGCAGCATCCGCGCGCGGGTAGATTTCCCGGTGAACGTATAGCCGAGGCCGGTCATTGCATTGATCTGCGGTATGGCCATTCCCAACGCTGCGAAACCGCCAAGGACGCAGCATTGCAAACCGGAGTGATGAAGCAATTGGGGCCTGATCCGTTGCTCGATGGTTCGGATGGCATTCATGGATGCGAGGGTGCCGATCGGTGACCGGCTTCCGCGCTTGAGCACTATAGGATGAAGCGTAAAGCCTTCGGCTCGGATAGCGTCGGCATGGTCCGATACGTTGGTGGCGACATGCACATCGAAACCAGCAGCGCGCGCGGCGCGCGCCATTGGCAATCGATGCTGGATGAATGCCCAATCCTCGTTGGCCAGGTAGAGCAGCGTTTTCCGAGAGGTCTTGTGCACTATACTACTTCTGAGGAAGTGAGACGATTGAAAGGCTGTTCACAGTTTACCGGGGTATAATATGGATCTCTACGGTCTCTGATTGGCATAACACATTGCCTTGGAAACTCGCAATTAAGGGCAGCGGCGTTCATGCAGCGGAAATTTTTGAACTATCGCAACTTAGGGAATTGGGTTCGTTCTGCAATTTCGGATTTTTGCAGATAACTGACTGATTCAGGAACTCTCGGAACGACGCTGCAACTTCTTTCGAATTGCGTAAGCCTTTCCGTCGTAGCGCTGTAATGCTGCGATTCTCTTTAGTAGTTCACTGAGACTGTTTGGGGATGTCGGATCGAGCAATTGAGCCATCAGCCTCATTCGCTCCGCCCGGATGGTCTGAAGAATTTCGAAATTATCTGCTTCCCTCGCTTCGCAGGGATCTGTGAAGGCGTTTTCGTTCCGACTCGTTGTGCCAATCAAGTTGCTTGCGGCTAAGCCGTGGCGAAGCGCGTTCATTTTTGAACGCGCTTTGCCTTTTTGTGTACGCGGTCCGGTGCTCTTGGTGGCATTTTTCCGGTTGGCTGCGATCTGCTTTTCGGATGCCATTCTTGATCTCTATGGCTTTGCAGTGTCGCCAGTTGCCTTAGCCGCAGTCGCGCCCAGTTTTTCAGCGCGCGTCGCACAGCGTTTCTCCAGATTGTTGAGGAACGACAGCAAACGCTTCTGCGCGGACGCAATCAAGCGCTCGATTGCGACAATTTCCGGCAATGCCAGTGCAAACGTTGCTGCTTCGATCGAGTAATCTACCTGGTCGAATTCAGCTACTGCTTGTGCGCGGAACCGGGGATCGGAGAAGAATCTCTCCGTTTTTGTTGCGGTGTCGTGCTTCACAATGGCTTCCGCAGCAACCGGCGATTGGTCGGTAAGCATCGTCTCGAATGTGTTCTTAACGGCCTGCCGAGTGTGGTTCCCGATCAGCTTCATGCGGGTGTGCTGGTAGCGCTGTATTTCCCACGTCAGGATCGCCACATCATATGCTTGATAGAACTCGATGACGGTTTCGGCTCCCACCGCCTTCACAAAGCTGTCGAACAGTTCTTCGAAATCCTCTTCATTTTCGTCAGGCAGCAGGGGCGGCCAGATGAACAGCTTCTGGATCATCTTGGGCCACTTTGAGCGTGGCGATTCGTTTGGTTTTTCCTCGATCGGGGTAGTGGTCAGTTTGACATCATTATTCACGTTTCATCTCCTGTAAATCACAGGCCGGATTTGCCTGTGATTTACAGAACCAAAAGATCTTCCGCGGGCGCCAGCATCCTTTATGGGAATAACTGGGTACGCAGGTTTCTAGCTGGACTACAGCTAGCGCCGGTAGATTTGGGTGGCTTGACGTACAATTGTAAGCGGCGTCACTCGCGCCAGACCGCGATTGCGCAATATCGTATTGAGCGGTGGAAGAACTGATTCGACAAAATCGAGGAAATCGCCGCGCTCTTTGGAGGTACTGGCGCCCGGCGTTCCGACGTCTGTTATTCGCGTGATGCTAGGTTGATATCGAAGGAAGATCGAACCGAGTTTCGTTGCGATAGGTTCGTGAGCGTCAATCGAGGGGCGGCCTTTTCGGCGCCTTTGTCGAACATTCTCTTGCGCTAACACTGCAGCATTCTTGATCCGCAGTTTGGTTGGAGGTCGGGGTTTGCCCTTGAATCCTTTAGGACGAATGCGCATCACATCTGGCCAGAACGTCCCGGGCTTTTCGTCTCCGCGCTGATAGCAGCATGCCAGCAACCGATCGACTTCCCCGGGCAGCAGTGGACTGAGTCCTAAAGCAGGTTGCTTTGCAATTTTGTCTAGGGTTGCCATCATGACGCCAGATGGAATGACGGCCATCCAGCAAAGGGCTTCAATCAGAACACCTGTGATCTCATCGAGGAGGTCGTTGGCGGACTGATCTATTTGCTTGTCGAACCTGCCCTCGAAGTCACCTAGTTTACCGTGTTCATCGTAGAAACGGAGCGTCTCTAAAACGTTACGGCGGTGTTCAGACAACCATTCGCGAACGTAGGTCGCGTGGGTTTGATAAGCGAGTTGTACGATCAGTTGAGGTTTGTAGACGGTCGGCATGGGGGCACAGGTGGGTCACTGAGAATCGAAGGTGCCATGCCCGATCATCATTCCGGCAATGATTTGGATGGATCTGGTTATCCACACCATTATTTAGCTCAACGGGCGGTCTTGTAGCAGGTTGGGCTCTTAACGCTTTCTCGTACCTAAAAATCATTCATTCAACATCAGTCAGAAACGAACTTCCTTTCCAATAGACCGATTTCCTATCGATAGGACGCAAATCGAGGCCATCGATCTATTCGGACGGGCTGCAAGCAAAGATGGTCAGAACTGACTTCGATCAATTAGTTTGGTTCTCAGGTTTCCATCCTTCCTTGAAATCAACTCGACCGTATAACCGCGGGCCTCCGTAAACTTAAAAATCCGATCTGTCTGGTTTGTAGAAGTTGTTGGGCCAAACAACCCTTTTTCCCCACACCAGATTTCCCCAGTGGCATACTTCAGAACAAAAGAGCCTTCCGGCACCTCCTGTTCAAAGGTCTCACCACCGCGCAGATAGAATGTCATTATTGTTTTTGCGGTGACGGCATCCTCCAGTTTGATGAAATAGGAACCGCCCGGGCTTGTCCGAATGATTAGCGGAGAAACCCTAGCCGACTGGTCATAGCTCGCATAAAGTCCGCTGGACGGCTGAGGATAGCTGGTGCAGGCGGCAGAAGGTGCCGAGATTTTTGTCGTTGAGCCGTCTGGAATCCAGTCTATCAGAACGGACGGCTTTAGGGTGGCAAGCAAGCCCAGTCCAACCGCGATCGTGATGAAATATCGCATTGTATAGGCTTGGCGCAGAAGGCGCTTTCCCAAGGCTTCCGGCAGAGCGGATCGGCACTTGCCACAATGGGGCAGCTTGGTGACGCCGTAGGCAACAATGCGGTTGATAGCCCCACACCTGGAGCAGGCTATTTCGCGGGTGGGAACGGGAAGCATTAGCTGTTCTTCATTGCAAGCAGTTCTGAACGGCGAAAGCGCATTGCTCACCACCAGTGAGGATGCCGCCAGTCGGTCCAGCGTAGTTGAGCTTTGATACCCGGCCGTCCGTCATCACTACATTCACGGTGCAAAAGCGACGGTTGGAATTAACGGTGGCCAGGCTCGTCGTTGTGGCCTGACCGGTCGCTGAGAACTGGTTGCCTCGCCGCTCGCCCAAGATTGATCCGTTGGTTTGCGCGTAGCCTGTCCCAATTGTGGTCGTGCTATCGTTACCTGATCCGTACGACCAAACTTCCGTCGTTCCTTCGGCCGCCTTGGTCGCTGGCGGGCCCATACAAGCCAAGACTTGCTCCCGACTCAGGCCGACCATCTTTTCCTGAGCGCCTTGCGCAACGACCGCGCGCTGCACCGCACAGCCAGCCGTTGCAAATGCACACAAGACCACGATCAATCTATCCCAGATCATAGAACCCCCTCTTTATGTAGAGAATACTCCGTTGACGTAAACTCGACAAGGGCATGCAACTTCACGCATGACCTTACGCGACATTTTTGCAGTTAATCTAAGAAGGTATCGATACTTACAGGGCTTTTCTCAGGAAGAACTAGCTCATCGCGCCGGTATCGATCGTACGTATATTAGTGCTTTGGAACGGCGCGTGTATGCGGCGAGCATCGACGTCATCGAAAGATTAGCGAACGAATTATCTGTTGATCCGAAAGAGCTTTTATCTCGACAGAAAAATACCTCTAAAAAGTAAGCTTTCGAAATGGAGGTGTCGTGGTTCACTCGTTGGTGCGGGTTTTTGACCATAGCCTTTGCGATATTTCGATGGGGTCGATTGTCGTGCGTCCCCACCACGCCAATTCGTCGCCGTGCCGATGATTGTCTCGATGGTGCATCCGGCAGAGCGGCACCGTAAACTCGTCACTTGTCTTGCGCCCCATGGCGCGAGGTTGAGCAAATCGCAAATGATGCGCATCCGAGGGAGATCGTTCGCAGATCAGGCAGGGTTGCGAGGCGACAAATCGCAGGTGGGCTTTATTGCGATGTCGTCGTGGTTCACCAAGCGCAAGTTCACTCTTGTCGATCTTCGCCTCAACGAAGACATTGCTCTGCGGTTCGACCGCCACATGTCCAACGGTCGCTGCAGTTCGCACAATGCCATCGCTGGCTCCGTCGCCGGTCTTTTCCGACTTCTTTCGCGTTCTCTTCCGCAAGCCGATCGGCGCCGGACCATCCGAAGGCGTTGTTTGAATGTTGCATGGCAACTCGGCAGCCGCCACCGATGCGATGCCGTTCGTTTCGACATTTTGTGCTTCAGCTTGGAGCGCTATCATCTTGGCGGTAAACGCGGCCTCGATTCGTTTTGCCTCGTCCGTCGCGAGACGGTTCTTGGCTTTGAGGACGCCTGCGGCGCGTTGTTGAAGCTCTTCGACCGTCAACGAAGTATCTATGTCGAGTTTGAGTCTGGCGCATATTGATTGCGACTCGTCGATGGCTGGCAAGCGACTGTCCGTGGATACTGGCGTCGTCTTAACATGGGCTGAGATCGAGCCAGCAGAAGCATGATCCGAACCCGCATTCTGATAAGGCGCGATGGGTGCCGTATCCGCCGTGATCTGAGGACCTTGGAGGTCGGGGGTGTCGAGGTCGTCTTCGCCAGCGATGCCGACCAAAGTGAACAGTGCGTAACGCCGGGCATAGGTGAGCGCGGCTCCCATTCGGCGCGGGGCTGTGGTTTCCGACAGCTGGCAAACCGGCCAGTCCGATGAGATCCATTCGCCGGAGGTATGAATGAGGATAGTGGTCAGATTGACCATGCCGTTCGCCCGATCGATGTCGGTGGTCTGGGCGACCGCGATCTGCTGCCCGCCCAACGTTTTACGCACGATCTCAAGACCGCTTGAGAGCGGTGCGTAACGGAAGGTTTGTGGATTGTCGCCTCGGTTATTGTGATGGATCATGCCAACCATGGATTTTTCCGGGTTGGCGAGTTCGGTCTGGGCCTTAGCCAGAGCGGTCGCGATCGCGGCCACGCTTTCACTGGAGCGATGCACGGGCGCTCTCCATTTCAACGAGATCAAACGTCACCGCGCCGGATTTGGAGCGTTTGGCGCGGATGCCATGCCCCATGGCCTCCTTGGCATCCTCCGGCATCAGTACTTTGAGCTCGGTCTTCGCCCGCTCGTGGTCGAGATGGGCGTTGCGCGTTTCAAGGTAAAGGGATGCGAACTCGGCCCAAGAGTTGGAGGCGTTCATATCGATCACCCGGACGGCTTCAATCCGCGGCTTGGGTGGTTCGCAGTCGAACAGTGCCGGTTGCTCCCCCGTCTTGACCGCGCGCCAGAAGGCCTTTTCTGCGGCGATCAGGACGGTTTGGTAAATCGGATCGGCCTCGATCGTGAGTTCCACCCATTTCCCGCCACCATTGATAATCGACAGCACCGACGTCTTGGTTTCAGCGACCAACATGTTGTGCTGAAGCTGGGCCATATGTTTCTCAGCCGCAGCCCCTTCCGAGAACGACCATGGCAACATGAACTTGGCCTCGAAGACCGCGCCGGTTGCTTCCACCAGCCCATCGAGGGTGGCCGCCATCCAGGGAAACGCCCGGTGAATGGCGTGGCGCTGGATGGCCACGATGCGATGCCCTGACTGACGCTCGAACCAGCGGCGATTGAGTTCCTCCGTCACAAGCCCCAATTGGACGATCAACTCGCCCGAGAGATCGGGTCCAGCGGACTCGCCCCGCTTTTCCTTCCAGAGCCGCAATAACGCTTTCTCGTCTTTGCCCATAATTATGCGGGCGTCTGATCCGCCGATGAAATGCCGCCGGTTGACACTATGCCGTTGTTTATTTTGGGAAATTGACATTGGTTGGCCTCTAATACGGTTTTGAGGTAGCTATGGGTTTGACTGCGAACGTTCGTCACATCAACATTTTATGTTGAACCATACGATCAATATAATGTCAACACGAATTATCTATTCGATAACCGCGGGCCAGTGCCGTGCAGCGCGGGCTTTGCTGGACATCACGCAGCCGGCCCTTGCCGAAGTGGCGGGGCTTGGGCTGTCGACGATCGTGGATTTTGAAAAGTCCCGGCGTGATGTGTCTCGGGACGCCGTTCATGAGATTCAAAAGGCGCTAGAAGGCGCCGGTGTTCAGTTTGTCGCGCGAAATGATATTGCAGGACCTGGTGTGCGCTTACGAAAGTAAGACGGCAGCATGAGCTTGTCGGATAACAGGCTGTCGGCGCTACAGCCGTGCTTATTGTCTTTCATTGTGTTGCTCCTAGTGGGTGATGAACCGGATGATGGGCCTGTGGGCGTCAGCGGGGTTTTCCGAGGGCGGGGCGATCATGGGTGTGAACGTTTCGATTGACAGAAGATGGCTTTCGCGTTGGATGTGCCGCGCACAGCTCAAAAAACAGTCTCAAGCGGGGTGGGAACTTTACGTGATTGACAAAGATGCGCAGTGGCGGGAACTTTTGAAAGCTCTAGCCACGATCAGCCGGGCGCTACCGCCGCGGCGGCCACAGTCAGTTCCTGCTGCGGTCGCAGAAGCCGATTATCTTGAAGCAGGAAAACTTTACGCGCTGCACGAACAAGCCATTTATGATGCGATAAATGCGATCAGAGTATCCTAGTTGCGCTCCCGCTCCGTAGCGTAAAATTCCATCGCTCAGATCGTGGCGAGCACTCAGTCCGTGAATGATAATCAAATTTTAGAAGATCAGTTCGAGCTATACGAAGCCTGTATTTTAAGCGGGCAAGTTTCAAACGAGGAGGTGCCGTCGCGGAGTTGGTAGGAATTGAGGGTGGCGTAGTCTCCGGGGTGATCAACCTCGAATCATCCGGCGTTGAAGCGTCGGACTGGAGACTACGCCATGACCAAGCTTACCACGAAGCCTGATTCCATGCAGCCTGCGACTGAGATGGCTGTTGATCTTTTCGATAACTGGTTCGACCCGATCGAGACCGAGGTACGGGCTCGGGCGCGTCAATTCATCGAAGAGCTGATCCGCGGCGAGCTCGATACCGCGCTGGCCCGGCCGCGTTACGAACGAAGCAAGATGGCCGGCAACGAAGCAGGAGCCTGCGTCACGGGCCACCGTCATGGCAGCCGGACGCGCTCGCTGACGGGCACGTTCGGGCCGATCGAGATCGCGGTGCCGCGGGCCCGGCTGACCACTTCGGAAGGCAAGACGACGGAATGGAAGAGCCAGGCGCTGCGGGCCTATCAGCGGCGCACGCTTGCCGCCGATGCGCTGATCGCGAGCACCTATCTCGCCGGCACCAATACCCGGCGGGTGCGTCGCGCGCTGGCGGCGTTGTTCGGCGGGACAGTCGGCAAGGACACGGTGAGCCGGACGTGGCGCAAGGTGAAGAGCGACTGGGATGCCTGGAACACCCGCTCACTGGCCGAGGATCCGATCGTGCGCCTGATCCTCGACGGCACCGTCGTTCGCGTGCGGCTCGACCGCAAGGCGACCTCGATCTCGCTCCTCGTTGTCCTGGGCGTGCGCGCCGACGGCCAGAAGGTGCTGCTCGCGATCAAGAGCATGGGCGGAGAGAGCGCCGAGGCGTGGCGCACTGTCCTCGACGATCTAATTAGGCGCGGGCTACGGCGGCCCGAGTTCCTCATCGTCGATGGCGCGCCGGGGCTCGACAAGGCCATTGCCTCGGTCTGGGACGGAGTGCCGGTCCAGCGCTGCACGGTCCACAAGCACAGGAACCTTTTCGCGCATGCACCCGAGCGCCTGCATGACGAGATCACCGCGGATTACAACGACATGATCTACGCGACGACACCTGAGGAGATAGAGGTCCGCCGCAAGGCCTTCATTCGCAAATGGAGGCTCAAGCACCGCGCTGTCGCCGACAGCCTGGAAGAGGCAGGGGAACGCTTGTTCACCTTCACTCGCTTGCCGCCGAGCCAATGGCGCAGTGTACGCACCACGAATGCAATCGAGCGTCTGCACGAAGAATTCAAGCGACGGATCAAGACTCAAACCGTTCTGCCATCCGCCGACACCGCCGCGATGTTGTTCTGGGCGCTGCTCGCTTCAGGACAGATCAACATGCGCAAGGTGGATGGGTGGCAGACGCTTTCCACAAAACCCATTGATCAGCCGATTGACCTTGCCGCCTGAAACGATACCTTCATGTTACCGGAGAACGCGCCACTGAATTCCAACCGCATTCCGGACGGCACCAACGAGGACGTCCCGGTCCTGCTCTCCATGAACCCGAAATTTGAGAAGTGGTATCGACGTCGCGCCCGAGATCGGGCGGCTAGTCGGAGATTTCAGCCGGCAGCACCTCGCAACTGATTTCGCCGGCGTCCGTACCGCGCGATGCGGAGCGATTTCATTTCGCTAATGGCCTCCGTGGTCTGTTTTCCATAACTGTTCTGTTGTTTTTTGTCTCCTTTTGCGCATTTGTTCGCAAACTCCAAGAGTGCCGATCCCGATGCGCGGCTTTGGCGAAGTGCTGGCGGCTCTCCGCTTTTGACGGCCCGCCAAAAAACCTTCTCTGCTGCGATCAGTGCGGTCTGCTAAATCGGGTCAGCTTCAATCGTTAGTTCGACCCGTTTTCCGCCCCGAGCAATGACTTGAATTCGAACGCGAAGTGGTTAGCACCTGCTCGGATATGTGGAGTTATTTAAGTGATATCATGTGCTTTTGCTGTTCATCGCATGAACAATAGCCTTGACGTTCACCCCGTGAACGCGGTAGCCATCCCGCTTGGAAAGGGCTGCCGATGGCGCGCGGGGTTCAGACAGAGGACGCGGAGAACGACCGGATCGTTCTCGACCTTCTCAATTCGGTCGAAGCCGATGGCTCGCGCTCGCAGCGTCACATCGCTTCCGAACTCGGCATCGCCCTTGGCCTCGTGAACGCCTACCTCAAACGCTGCGTAAAAAAGGGCCTCGTCAAGGTCGGTCAGGCGCCTGCGCGCCGTTACGCCTACTACCTGACCCCTCAGGGTTTCGCCGAGAAGTCGCGCCTGACGGTCGATTATCTCTCGAGCTCGTTTTCATTTTTCCGTCGCGCCAAAGCCGACTGCGCGCAGGTGTTCGAGAGCGCCAAATCGCGCGGCTTCCGCAAGCTGGTGCTGGCGGGCCAGTCCGACCTCGCAGAGGTAGCTATCCTTTGCGCCGTGGAAAGCGGAGTGACCATTGTCGCTCTGGTCGACAAGCGATCCGATGTGTGCAGCTTCGCCGGGCTTCCGGTCGTAACATCCTTTGAGCAGGTGGGTGAGGCGTTCGACGCGGTGGTCGTGACCGACGTCAGGCGCGCGCGCGAAACTTTCGACGGCATGCTTGCCGTCTTCGGCCGGGAACGTGTGCTCGCTCCCGCGCTGCTCGGTCTGCGCGTTCCCGGCCTGGAGTCAGCGTCATGAGCGAGCGCCCGTTGCAACAGTGGTTCGTTGTCCAGACCCAGGTCAATTGCGAAGCCAAGGCCGCGCAGAACTTGGTTCGCCAGGGCTTTGAAGTCTATCTGCCGCGCTATCTCAAGCGCCGCCGGCACGCCCGGAAAATCGATTTCACGGCAAAGCCGCTGTTTCCCCGCTACATGTTCGTTGCCATCGATATGGCCACGCAGCGCTGGCGTTCGATCCAGTCGACCTTCGGCGTATCGCGTCTGGTCAGCAACGGCGACACGCCGGCTGGCGTGCCTGACGGTGTCATCTCATCGCTGCGGCGCCGCGAGGACGACAAGGGTTTCGTCCAGATGGAGCGAGGCCCTGTGTTCTCGCGCGGCGACAAGGTGCGGGTGATGGCGGGTGCGTTCATCGACAACATCGCGTTGTTCGATGGCATATGCGACCGCGATCGCGTTTCGATTCTGCTCGACCTGCTGGGCCAGAAGGTCCGCGTTAGTCTCGACGTGGACATGGTTGCCGCCGCGTAAGCGGTTCCGGGCAATCCAAATCTGCCTCACGGAACAGGTTGCCGTGAAGCTAAGAAGGCCGCATTGCGCGGACGTCTGAGTGACATCGAGTCACCCGGACTGCGGTAGCGTGGGAATTTTCGGGTAACAATTGTCGCGGATCTCGTCGCGGCCGGGTCGTAGTCATAAAGCAAAATGCAAATTAAGGGTCGATGACGTTTCGGGTGTTTGTCCAGGCGCGGATGAGTTCGGAGCGGTTTCCGGGCAAGATGCTGGCGCCGTTTCGCGGGCGTCCGCTAATCGCAAGCCTGCTGGACCGCCTGGGCCCGGATTTGCTGTCGCGAACCGTGCTGCTCACGAGCGATCATGCGACCGACGATCCGCTCGCCGATTTTGCCGAGCGCCGATGCGAGGTGCCTGTTTTTCGGGGCGAACTTCAGAACGTCGCTGCGCGCTTTCAGGCATGTCTGGCCGCATATCCATGCGAGTGGTTCGTGCGGCTGTCCGGCGACAGTCCTTTGATGAGCGGTGCTTTGGTGAAGACTATGCTCGGCTTCAGGGGCCCCGGACACGATGTTGTTTCCAACGTCGCGAAGCGGACTTTTCCGCCCGGCCAAAGCGTTGAGTGCATACGGAGCGACGTGTTCGCCGCCTTGCAGGCCGATGCGCTGACGGCGGCGCAGCAGGAGCACGTGACAAAAGTTTTCTACGACGGACAGGGAAACTGGCGGCTGCGCAGCATCGTCTGCCGCGAGCCGCATCTGGCCAGCACCCGGATGGTTGTCGATAGTCTCGATGATCTCAGAGCGCTGGAGACCCTTGCCACGGACCCGTCGGCATCGCTGGCCGCGCTGGCGGACATCGAAGCGTGATGCAGGGAGAACTCGGCGTTGCGGTGATTGGGCTCGGGATCGGCGAGCAGCATGCCCGGATGTATGCCACGCTTCCTTCATGCCGGGTTCGCGCGCTTGTCGATCTTGACCGCCATCGCGCAGAGGCTCTGGCGTCGGAGTTTTCCGATTGTGATGCGCTCGATCGCTACGAGGATGTGCTGGAACGTAACGACATCGATGTCGTATCGATTGCCTCGTTCGACGATATGCATTTCACCCAGGTCAAGAGTGCGCTTCTGGCGAAAAAGCACGTTTTTGTCGAGAAGCCGCTGTGCCGTAATGCGTCGGAACTGGCCGATATTCGAAAGACCCTTGCCGCACATGACGATCTGCATCTTGCCAGCAATCTGTTGCTTCGCGGCGCGGACCTCTATCGCTGGCTCAAGGCGGAAATCGAGTCCGGCTCGTTCGGCGAAATATACGCGTTCGATGGCGACTATCTCTATGGCCGCCTGCACAAGATCACCGATGGATGGCGCGGCGAGACGGAGCAGTATTCGGTCATGCTCGGCGGCGGCATCCACATGATCGATTTGATGCTCTGGCTGACGGGCCAGCGCCCGGTTTCGGTTCATGCCGTCGGCAACGGGATTTGTGCCCGAGGTACGGCGTTCCAATACAATGACTTCACCGCCGCGACGATGACATTCGCTTCAGGGCTGGCGGCGAGGATCACGGCCAATTTTGGCTGCGTCCATCGGCATCAGCACGTGGTGCGGATTTTCGGCACCCGCAAGACGTTCATTCTGGACGATGCCGGCGCGCGCATCATGACATCCCGCGATCCCATTCGTCCGGGTGAATCTGTGTCTCTGCCGTCGCCGGTCGATCTTGCGGCAAGGCCGTCTCATAAGGGCGTGCTGATCCCGTCTTTCGTGGAAGGGATCGTGTCGAACGCAAAACGGCAGACGCGGAATCTCGACGCTACGCTCGACTCGATTGCGATTGCGGTCGCTTGTGACGAGTCGGTTTCCATCTCTTCATCAGTGCAGATCAGTTATCAATGACCCAGCAACGTAAAATCGCATTCGGAAAACCCTGGATCACGGATGCGGAACGCAATGCCGTCCTCGGCGTTCTGGCAGGCGACGTTCTCACGCATGGCCCTCAGGCTCACGAATTCGAGAAGGAATTCGCCGCTGCCGTCGGAGGAGGGCATGCGCTCACCCTAAGTAACGGCACTGCAGCGCTGCATCTCGCCTATTGGCAACTTGGTATCGGGGTGGGCGACGAGGTGATCGTTCCAGCCCAGACTCATGTGGCGACTGTCCATGCCGTCGAAGTTGTCGGGGCGCGGCCGGTGTTCGTGGATTGCGACCGAGCCACTGGCAATATGACGCCTGAGGCAATCGAGGCGGCGATAACTCCCCGGACACGTGCAATCGGGTTGGTGCACTTTGTGGGCATGCCATGCGACATGCCAGCGATTATGAAGATTGCGGCGAAGCACGGCCTGAAGGTTGTCGAGGACTGTGCGTTAGCGCTTGGGACGCGGTGGGACGGAATCCACGCCGGGCTGTTCGGTGATGCGGGAACATTTTCGTTCTATCCCGTCAAACATATTACGACGGGCGACGGCGGAATGCTGATCACCCGGCATGGGGATCTCGCACAAAAGATATCGAAGGCGAGGGCCTTTGGTGTGGATCGAACCTTCGCCGAGCGCACCGTTCCCGGCGTTTATGACGTGCTTTCGTTGGGCATCAATTATCGCTTGAGCGACATCAATTCTGCGATCGGGCGCGAGCAATTAAAGCGCCTTGGAATTATCCTGGAGCGACGTGCTCGGAACTTCGCCGCCCTCAAGAGCGGGCTGGCCGATCTCGAACATGTTGCGATCCTCGATGCCACGGCCGCCAACCAGATCAATAGCCATTACTGCCTGACTGCAGTACTGGACGGTGCCTTGGCCAGCCAGCGCACGGAAGTCATTCGACGGCTTAATGCTGCGGGCGTCGGGACCAGCGTCTATTACCCACACCCGATTCCACGGCTTGCCTACTATCGCGAAAAGTATGATGAAGACCTTTCACGTTTTCCGAATGCTGCCCGCATCAGCGATCAGTCGATTGCGCTCCCAGTAGGGCCGCATTTGGAAATCGATGACATGAATCACATCGCACAAGTATTGACCACGATCGTGAGGGATTTGATGTGTTCGAAGAAAAGCTGAAGGGCCGTACTATTGCGCTGATCGGCGGCGCGGGTTTCATTGGTCATAATCTTGCGCTAGCGCTGAAACGGCATGGCGCTGATCCGCACGTCATTGACGGGCTTCAGGTGAACAACCTGGGTGCGTTTACCAACTCCGGTGAAGATCCGAACAAGACTCTCTACGTCAATTTCATTTTCGAACGCATGAGGCTGTTGCGCGAGGTCGGAATTCCAATGCACGTTCTGGACGCGCGCGATTATCACGCGCTGTCGCGGTGCCTGTCCGACATCAAAGCGGACTGCTTTGTCCAACTCGCGGCGATTGCTCACGCCAATCGTTCCAACAAGGATCCGTACAGCACGTTCGACCATTCGTTCCGTACCTTGGAGAATGCGCTGGATACCGCGCGCGATCAGAACGTTCACTTCGTCTATTTCTCATCATCGATGGTGTACGGAAATTTCGAAGGTGAGGCTGCCGTCGAAGAACGCCACTGCGAACCAATGGGTATCTACGGTGCTCTGAAGTATGGCGGCGAAAAGCTAGTGATTGCACACAATCAGGTGTTCAATACGCCTTACACAATCGTCCGGCCTTCGGCGCTCTATGGCGAGCGGTGCGTTAGCCGACGCGTCGGGCAGGCGTTTATCGAGAACGCGCTGCGGGGTATGCGTCTCACTGTGAACGGCGATGGCAATGATGCGCTCGACTTCACCTATATTGAAGATCTTGTGCAGGGTTTGCTGCGATCCATCGCGTTGCCAGAGGCAAGAAATCAGACGTTCAATCTGACTTACGGCAGCGCCCGGACACTCAATCAAATGATCGATCTGATGAGGCAGGCATTCCCTAACATCGAGGTGGTGCACAATCCGAGAGATGGCCTGATGCCGGAGCGAGGCACGTTGTCGGTCGATAAGGCAAAGCGCCTGATTGGTTATGAGCCGCAGTATCCGCTCGAGAAGGGCTTCCCCCGCTATATCGAGTGGTACAAGCAAATGGCGGCTGAACACCCAGGCTATTTTGCTTGAGTTGTCGCCTTGCGCGCTGAAAGAGACGACTGGTTGTCTGATGTTCTCGGCGTCTCAAGCTGGAAAGTGTTTGGTATGGGGGCAGCTGTGCCGCCCGCGGAAATCCTGGCGACAATGCTGGATCGTGCCGGGCACGGCGCAGCCTTCTTCTCTGCAAAAATCCCGACTCGGGACGTGGCTGCCGTGACGAATGCAACGCGGGCGGGATTTTCCGTGATCGATGTCAATGTAACGTTCGATTGGGAGGATGGCGCAGCCAGCAATTTCCGAAGTGACTACAGCACCTCGAACATCGAGTCTGCGACTGCGGGTGACACCTTGGCCGTGGAGGCAATTGCTGGACACTGCTTTGTATTTTCGCGGTTTCATCTCGATCCAGCCATCGGTCTGGACCGAGCGAACGAAGTCAAGCGGCAGTGGGCTCGTGACGCCTGCCAGGGACGCGCCAGCGCCATTTACGTTGCACGGCAGAAAAATACCGTGAGAGGCTTCTTGGCCGTGCTCGAAAGCAAATCAATCAAGGAAACGGACGCGATCATTGATCTGGTTGGAGTGGGGGCAGGGTGTCAAGGACAGGGCACTGGCCAAGCGCTGTGCAAGATGTTCATAGAGCAATGGCGGACCCGCTCGGACCGACTTCGCGTCGGCACGCAGATTTCCAACATTCCGGCGATCCGGCTTTATGAATCGATTGGTTTCCGGGTGACTGAAACGTCGTACGTCCTGCACGCCCACGTCAACAACGGAGCGCTTGCGGCATGAAGATCGGGAACTTCGATTTGCTTAAACGCGTCTTCGTTGTTGCCGAAATTGGGAACAATCACGAGGGAAGTTTTTCGCTAGCAGAGGAACTCATCGGCCAGGCCGCCGCTGCGGGTGTTGATGCGGTCAAGTTTCAGACGTTCGTACCGGAAAATTATGTGTCACGGGATCAGAACGAGCGGTTGGAGCGGCTAAGAAAATTCGCCTTAAGCTTCGAGCAGTTTTGCAGTTTGGCACGACTCGCAAACCAGCAGGGCCTTCAGTTTTTCTCGACACCGTTCGATCTTACGAGTGCTGATGCGCTTGCATCATTCTGCCCTGCAATCAAGATATCATCGGGTGATAACAGCTTTTTCCCTCTTATAGAGCGCGTGGCGTCCTTTCGTAAACCTGTAATTTTCTCGACCGGACTAGCCAGCTTTGCGGATGTTGAGAAGGCGATCGATCGCCTGATGAAAGTCTGGTCTGATCTCGATCATACGGGGGAGCTTGCTTTGCTGCATTGCGTGTCCAGTTATCCCACCCCTTCCGCATTTGCGAATCTCGCCGCGATTCGTGCTTTGTCGATCCGCTTCCGCGAACACGTGATTGGTTATTCGGATCACACACTCGGCAATGACGCTGCGATCCTCAGCGTCGGTCTTGGCGCTAGAATCATCGAGAAGCACTTTACGCTGAGAAAGGATTTTTCCGATTTTCGCGATCATCAACTCTCTGCTGATCCGATGGAAATGGCCAGTCTTGTGCGTGGTGTGCGTTTGGCCGAGGAACTTATTGGCGATGAGGCTGGGGAGACGACAGAGGTCGAGGAGCCAAATCGATTGGCGATGCGCCGTTCTATCGCGGCCGGTAGGGCGATGAGGGCTGGTCATGTTCTGTCCGACAATGATTTGACTTGGGTTCGGCCCGGGGGCGGGTTCGCGCCCGGTGATGAGGCACTCGTTGTCGGTCGGGCCCTCAGTCGCGACGTGTTGCTCGGACAGATATTGAACGACGACGACTTTCGCTGAGCGTCATGAAGATAGCTCTGTTGACAACGCAAACCCCACATCATGCGTTCTTCGTTCGGGAGATTGTAGCTAGATTTGAAGACGTGCATGTTTTTGCCGAAAATAGTAGTCTAAAAGCTCCGTTCGAGACGTTTCACCACTATGAGACAGAGCGCGATTCTTTCGAGCGAGAGTTCTGGTTTAAGGGAGCCAATCCCCAACTTGATGTGTTCGCGCCAGTGACAGCCTTTGACACGATGAATGGCATTGACGCGATAAGAGCTCTTGCGGATTGGCGCGCGGATATCGCAATCGTCTTTGGTACGGGCCGGCTGTCGGAGGCTGTGCTCAAAAACGGTCCTCAATGCTTCCTCAACCTGCACGGCGGGGATCCAGAGGACTATCGGGGGTTGGATACGCATCTCTGGGCCATCTACCATGGTGACTTTGATGGGCTCGTCACGACGCTGCACACTCTCAACCCGATGATCGACGACGGTGACATCTGTTTGCAAGAAGATGTCCACCTCTCGGCAGGCATGCCCCTTTATGCCTTGCGGCGGGCAAATACCGAAACGTGTATTCGACTGACACTTGCCGCGCTGGCGGCTTTTCGCGATCAAGGGGCGGTACCGAGCCGCAAGCAGCGGCGTAAGGGGAGATATTATTCATTCATGCCGAGCCCGCTCAAGGATATCTGCCGAAGGAAATTCGACAACTACACGAAAGCGTTGGTCAACGATGCCGAAGGAGAGCATCCCGATGAGTAGTTTGACCGACCGTCTGACCAATGATGGTGGCCTGACGATCTTCCTTTTTCACGGTGTGATTGAACGCCAAGAGCATCAGGTTCGCAATTATACGCGCAAGCATCTCCCCGTGGTTGAGTTTGAGGCGATCCTTGCAGGCGTTGGTCGAGTCGGCAAAGCTATGTCGATGGATGACGTGCTCGGGACTTGTCTGAGTGGAGAACAGTTTCCGAGGGGGGCCTTTGCGGTTACGTTTGACGATGGCTTTGAGAACAACTTGACTGTTGCCCGCCCGGTTCTCGATCGGCTTGGCATTCCGGCCACCGTTTATGTGACGTCGGGCTTTGTCGACGAAAACGGCATGTCGTGGGTAGACCGGATCGAGTATGCGATAGAAAAGACTCGGCACGGCGTTTTGAGATTACCCTGGTCGCAACGGGCATCCCACTTCGCGAACCCTGCAGAAAAGATAGCGATCCTCAACGACATTCGCAGGAACGTCAAATCGACGCCTGGTCTCGACGTTGATGGATTTGTCAGCGATGTCTTTCGGCAATTGGACTTGGAGGAGGTGCGGTCGAGTGATGATCAGCTTGATCGAAAGATGACATGGGATCAAGTGCGGAGCTGGCGCACGGGCGGTTGCTTAGTGGGCGGCCACAGTCATACGCACGCGATCTTGAGCTTCCTCTCAGGGCCGCGACTGGAGCAAGAGATTGATATCAGTCTCCGGATGTTGAAGGAGAGAACAGGTATCGTCGCTTCCCACTATTCCTATCCCGAAGGCCTCGCACACTGTTATTCCGAGGAAGTTATCCGGGCGCTCAAGGCGAGGGGGATCGCTTGCTGCCCGACGGCCATTGACGGCACCAACCGGCCAGGCGCGGACCCATTTCACCTTCATCGGGTGATGGTGAGCTAATGTGCGGAATCGCAGGATATCAGGGTCGGAAGCCGCTCGCGCAGGCGCGGATCGACGCTTGTCTTGCGTTGATGAATCGCCGTGGTCCTGATTATCGTGAGGCGCGAAGCTGGCAGACGCCTTCCGGGACACACACAACGCTGCTGCATAGTCGGTTGTCGATCATCGACCTCGATCCGCGCGCCAATCAGCCGATGGGCTTCGAGAAAGCGTGGATTTCGCTGAACGGCGAGATCTACAACTTTGTCGAACGGCGTAAGGAGCTTGAAGCCGCCGGTGTCGCGCTCAAGACGCGGTCGGATACGGAGGTGCTGCTCGCGTCGCTGCGCCGTTTCGGATGGGACGTGCTCGACAAATGCGAGGGCATGTGGGCTTTCGGGCTTTACGATGAGCAAAGCGGGCAGCTGACGCTGTCGCGCGATAGGTTCGGCGAAAAGCCGCTGTACTATTATCAGACCGAGGACGGCATCTATTTCGGCTCGGAAATCAAGTTCATCGCGGCGCTGATCGGCGAGAAGATCGCGATCAACCACGATCATCTGTGGCGCTACCTCATCAACGGTTACAAGGCGCTGTACAAGAAGCCGCACGGCTTTTTTCACGGCATCCGCGAAGTTGCATCCGGCCATAACCTGGAATGCCGTGACGGCGAGATTGTTGGTCACAAGCCTTACTGGTCGCCGCGCATCGCAGTGAACGACGACATGAGTTTTCAGGACGCCGTCGCCGGCGCGAGGGAGCGGCTGATCCGCTCAGTAGAATTGCGATTGCGGGCCGATGTGCCGTTGGCATTCTGCATGAGCGGCGGTGTCGATTCCAATGCGCTGATCAGCATCGCCAAGCGGGTCTTCGGCCACGACGTTCACGGTTTCACGATCGTCAATACGGACTCGCGTTACCAAGAATCCGACATGGTCGATCTCGCGGTGCGCGAGCTTGGCGTGCGCCATACGTCGATCCCCGTGTCCACGGACGGTTTTTTGCCGGGCCTGCGTGCGCTGGTGAAGCAGCACGATGCGCCGGTCTATACGATTACGTATTACGCTCAGTGGATGCTGCAGAAGGCGATTGCTGA
The DNA here is from genome assembly GCF_000308295.2 of Afipia birgiae 34632. Taxonomy (GTDB): domain Bacteria; phylum Pseudomonadota; class Alphaproteobacteria; order Rhizobiales; family Xanthobacteraceae; genus Afipia; species Afipia birgiae. Next base: position 2,260,766 of record NZ_HG326652.1, on the reverse strand, counting down.
TGCCGGGTATCGCATCTCCATCAGCGGAACGGCCGCCGACGAATTGTTCAGCGGATATTACGATCATCACCTTGCCTACCTGCAGGAGGTGAAGGGCGACAAGGACCACCATGCACGGTCACTGGCCGCGTGGCAGTCACATATCAAACCCGTGGTTCGCAATCCGCACTTGAGCAATCCCGATCTGTTCGTGAAAGACCCGACTTTCCGCGATCACATTTATCTCGATGCCGACGAATTCAGCACGTTCATGACATCGGACTGGAGCGAGTCGTTCGCGGAGTCGGCCTACAGCGGCAATCTGCTCCGTAACCGGATGCTCAACGAATTGTTTCACGAGTCGGTGCCGGTGATCCTGCACGAGGACGATCTCAACGCGATGTATTTCTCGGTGGAGAACCGCTCGCCGTTTCTCGATCGAGATCTATTCGAGTTCTGCAACAGCATTCCGACTCGGCATCTGATCGATGACGGAAAGGCGAAGGCTATCCTTCGCGAGGCGGTGCGCGGGATCGCACCCGACAGCATTATCGACAACCGCCGCAAGGTCGGCTTCAACGCCCCGATTATGGATTATCTCGACGTCAAGGATCCGGACGTCCGCAGCTATCTGCTGGATGAAGGCCCGGTCTATGAATATGTCCGCAAGGATCGCATCGAGCAGTTGATCGGCCAGCGCGATCTGCCGAACAGCCAGAGCAAGTTTCTGTTCTATTTCCTGAACTGCAAAATGTTCCTCGAAGAGTTCGCTACCTGATGCGTTATTGCAGCAACTGCATCCTGCCGGATACGCGCCCCAATCTCGTCATCGGGCCGGACGGCGTATGCAACGCCTGCCAGTCTCACGGCACCAAGAAAGAAATTGATTGGGATGCCCGGCAACGCGCATTCCAGGCTGTCGTTGCGCATGCCAAATCTCGCAGCACGGGTTACGACTGTCTCATTCCGGTCAGCGGCGGCAAGGACAGCACATGGCAGGTCGTGAAATGCCTTGAAGCCGGTCTCAATCCGCTTGCTGCGACGTGGAAGACGCCGGGCCGCACATCTATCGGCCAGCGCAATCTGGACAATCTCGTGGCGCTCGGTGTCGATCATATTGACTATCAGATCAATCCGAAGGTCGAGCGGAAGTTCATGTACGACGCGCTTGTACGCTTCGGCTCGACGGCCGTACCGATGCACATGGCCATTTTCGCAATCCCCGCGAAGCTCGCTGTGAAATTGGGAATCCCGCTGGTGGTCTGGGGCGAGAACTCGGCTTTCGAATACGGCGGGCGGGAAGAAGAGAGAACCGGCTTCCAGCTCGACAGTGCATGGTTGCAGCGTCACGGGGTGACTCACGGCACCACGGCGAAGGACTGGATTTCCGAGCGTCTGACCGAACGGGAATTGACGCCGTATTTCGGGCCGAACGATGCTGAACTGAAGGCCGCCGACGTTCTCGCGGTTTTCCTGGGCTACTATCTCGAATGGGATCCTGAAGTTACGCGGCGGGTTGCGGCCGAGCACGGCTTCGTGGCGGACCGGCAGGGGCCGCGAACAGGTCTCTACGATTATGCCGACATCGACGACGACTTCATTTCCATTCACCACTGGCTGAAATGGTACAAGTTCGGATTCACCCGGCTGTTCGACAATCTTTCGCTGGAAATCCGTAACGGCCGCGTGACACGCGAGCAGGCCGTCGCTGTTGTCCGCGCGCGTGGCGATGAGACGCCTCACAAGGACATAGAGAAGCTGTGTGAGTTTCTCGGCATCTCGGTGCGGGAGTTTTTTGACATCGCGGAGACATTCCGGAACCGCGATGTCTGGGTGCGCGACGGTTCGACTTGGAAAATCCAGGACTTCGTTGTCCCGGATTGGACATGGCGCGATGCCGGGCAAAGGCTGAGCGCATGAAGTTCGAGCCGAAGAGCCCGCCGCGGGAATTTGAAGTCGGTTACGACGTCAAGGGCGTCATCCGCGATTGCGGCACGATGCGGCTGGCGCCGGACGAGCAGATCACATTCGTCACCGACGACGGCGGCGAATACGATCTCACCCGTAAGGAATGGGGCTTTTACGCAACCCCGTCGTTGAACGGACGGCTGGCGGGCTTCAATCTTCGCGCAGTGCTGGTCAAGAATCGCATCGACCGCTTTTTCGTCCTCCTCGTCGAACGCGGCATGGAAGAGGCGTTCAACCGTTACGTCCGCGCGGAGCCACTGAAAATTATTGCCTGGCTCGACACGCTCGAATCCCTGCAGGCGCTGGAAAGCGCGCTGGAGCGCCGGCCGTGAGCGATCTGCGCCCCACGGCTTGTCCGATTTCCGGCGATACGCAGGCCGCGCTTGTGTTCGCCTACGATGCCCCGCCCAACGGTGAGATCGGGTTTCGCCGCCCCGATGGCGAACCGTATCGCCGCGAGGTCTGGCAGTTCGCGCAGTCGAAGCATTTTGTGTCGCGTCACGCTATGACGGTCGCGACGGATTACAGCGGTGACTACGTCAACGCCACCTACGGAGACGATGCGGGCCTGCGCGCTGCGTTTGAGCGAGTAATAGCGTTGCCCCCGGAGCGGTCGGACAATGCAGGACGGATGGCCCGAGTCCACGCCTACGCAGAGGCCTGCTTCGGCAACAAGAAAAACATCCGGTTGCTCGATGTCGGCGCGGGCCTCGGCGTTTTCCCGCATGTCGTGAAGCAAGCCGGCTGGCATTGCACGGCCATCGATCCTGACCAGCGCGCGGTGTCTCACATGCAGGACCATGTCGGCGTCGATGCAGTTAGCGGTGACTTCATGGCGGTCGAAGGTCTCGGTCGGTTCGATATTGTCACCTTAAACAAGGTGCTTGAGCACGTGGACGATCCCGTCGCCATGCTGCGCCGGGCGCGGCAGTTTCTGGCGCCGGGCGGCTTCGTCTATCTCGAACTGCCGGACGGCGAGATCGCGGCGCAGTCGGGAGCAGGGCGCGAGGAGTTCTTCGTCGAGCACCTGCATGTCTTCAGCTTTGTGTCGATCGCGATGCTGGCGGACCGGGCCGGCTTCCGGCCGATGCTTGTCGAACGGCTGCAGGAGCCGAGTACTAAATTCACGCTGCGCGCGTTTCTGGCGGCGATGACATGAGCACGGTGATTTCATGAATGCGCCGGAAAGAGATTCAGTCGAACGCAGCATCAAGCACTGCTATTCAACATGGGGAACGTCGTATTACGCGGACTATTATGGTTCCGATGCGCCGTATCCTCCTGTCCATCTCGACCTCGTCAAACGCCTTGTTGCGGAACGCGGCGTCAAGCGGTTGCTCGATGCCGGATGCGGACCCGCCTCTATGCTCAGGCATTTCATCGAGCCGGGCCGCGATGTTTATGGTTTCGATCTGACGCCCGAGATGGTCGCTGAAGCGCGGCGTGTGCTCGCTGAGCAAGGCGTGCCGCACGATCACGTCTGGGACGGAAGCGTTGCCGTTGGCGCCGACTTTGCGTCACCTGCCGGCAAAGCGGACTATGACTGCGTTCTCTGCAGCGGGGTGATGCCGCATATTCCCGACGCGATTGAGGACAATGTCATTGCGAACATCCGTCATGCCTTGCGCCCGGGAGGCCATGCGATTGTCGAGGCCCGCAATGAACTGTTCTCGATGTTCACGCTCAATCGCTATTCGCATGAATTTTATCTCAAGCAGCTTCTTCCCGTGGATGCGCTTCGCGAACAGGCTGGCGACGAGCGCGATGGCCTGAACGCGGCGCTGGCGCAGGTCGAAGGCATGTTCCGCACCGACCTGCCGCCGATCCGGCGGGGCAAGGAAACCGAACCGGGCTACGACGAGGTCCTGTCGAGAACGCACAATCCTCTGCTGCTTCAGCAACGGTTCCTGGCGGGCGGTTTCCGAGATGTACAGCTCCATTACTACCACTTCCATTGTCTGCCTCCAATGGTGAGCAGCCACGCGCCGCGGCTGTTTCAAGAGGTCAGCTTGCAGATGGAAAACAATTCGCAGGATTGGCGGGGTTTGTTCATGGCGTCGGCATTCTTTGTCGTCGCGCAACGCGCTTGAACTGATGGCTATCGCCAGCATTTCCCTGGATGGTTGGGACCGTTTTTCTATTTGGGGACACAGCGTCACCGTCCGCGAGCTATATGCGCGCAGGTGTCACAAGGAAGCCGAGGAAATGACGGCTCACGCTCAGGCGGCGGAGATACTTGCGGGCCGTATCGGCGCCGGCGATAGCGTTCTCGATATCGGGTGCGGCAGCGGCTACTTTTATCATTCGCTCGCCAGCCGCAATCTGCCTGTCGAGTATTGGGGACTTGATGCATGCGATACGTTGATCGGCATCGGCCGCGAAATTCTCCCGAACTTCGGTCTTCCGGCGGAGCGCCTGATCAACGCGCGGATCGAAGATCTGAGCGGCGAGGTCGACCATGTGGTTTGCCTGAACGTGCTCAGCAATCTGGACAACTTTCACAGGCCGCTCGAGCGCTTCCTTAAGATGGCGCGAAAGAGCGTCATCCTGCGCGAATCTTTCAAGCAGGGTGCGGAGTATCACTACGTACGAGACAATTTTCTGGACCAAGGGGTCGATCTGAAGGTCCACGTCAATCACTACGATATCGATGAAGTCACGCAGTTCGTCGCGTCCCATGGTTTCAACTCCGAGATCGTCGTGGATCGACGAAGCGGCGGGCGACCGGAACTTGTCATTGGCCATCCGCACTATTGGACGTTCATGGTGGCAGACCGCGCAGTGTCCCCAATAAAGAGCTGATATGTCACGAATTTCAGGTTTCTTCGGCGGGCGGTCAAAGTCCCAGTCAGAACTGTTCGCTGCAGGAATGGCGCGGCTGATGGCGGCTGGCAAAGCCAGATCGTTCGGCTTCCCGAGCGGGGCGCTTGCGACTGCCGGTGCCGGGAATCTCGAAATTGCCCAGGAAAGCGGATGTGTCGCGGTCGTCGACGGCGTTTTCTACAATCCCACTGAACTCGCAGGTGATGCAGGACGCGGGCCGGCCCACCAGCTGATCGCAACTTATCGCCAGAGAGGCTTTGCCGATGCCTTGAAGTGCATCAATGGCGATTTCTCGGTTGCTCTGTTCGACGAGCAGAGCGGAACCTTATGGCTCGGGCGCGATCGGATCGGCGTGCGCCCACTTTATTATTACACTCGGTCCGGTGTCTTTGCGTTCGCATCCCGGCCTCGAGCCCTCCGGTCGCTGCCAGGCGTATCGCATGACGTTAACCGGCGTCATGTCGCGGTGTTTGCCGGGAGTCACTATCGCTATATCGATAATGCACCGGATGAATCGCCATTCGCGGATATTCGCCAGCTTCCTGCCGCCAGCTTCCTGCAGTGGAAAGGTGAGACCGTTCTGGTAAGCCGTTACTGGTCTTTGGACGAGCAACCGGAGTGGACCGATAGCGAAGCCGTATTGGCGGAACGCTATCGTGAACTTCTACTCAATGCGGTCGGAGACCGCCTGAAAGCATCACACAAACCCGTCTTCACTCTCTCGGGGGGGATGGACAGTTCGTCAGTACTGGCAAGCGCCGTTCAACTGACAGGCGCACGACAGGAAGCTGTTTCGTCAGTTTACGCGGACAAGACGTATGACGAGAGCGACGATATCCGCGGTTTCGTCACCGAGAAAGTTCGGCGATGGCAGCCGATACCGATCGAGGATTTCGATTTGTTCGACGTCGTGCGCCAAATGGTGCGTGCCCATGATGAACCGGTTGCCACGGCAACATGGCTGTCACATTTTCTATTGACGAAATCTGTCGCGGAGCAGGGCTACGACGTTGTTTTCGGCGGTCTTGGTGGCGATGAGCTGAATGCTGGCGAATATGAGTACTTCGTTTTTAACTTTGCAGATCTCCGGCATCGCGGGCTGCACGCCGATCTCGACCATGAAATTTCAACATGGGCGAAGCATCATGACCATCCGATTTATCGCAAGCACCGCGACGCTGCGATGGGACATCTGGCGCGACTGGCCGGTAACACGACGGGAGAGGTTCTCGTCGATTGCGAACGTCTGAGCCGTTACTATCCAGCAGTTAAAGCCTCTTATTACGATTTGCGCGGTTTCCAGCCCGTACTCGATCATCCATTTTCGAGCTGGCTGAAGAACCGCACCTATCAGGACATCTTCCGTGAAACAGCGCCATGCTGTCTCCGTGCAGAGGATCGTAACTGCGAAGCCGCCGGGCTTGGTCATGCCGATCCGTTCTTCGACTACAGGCTGGTGGAGTTCATGTTCCGGGTGCCGGGCAGCATGAAGATCCGCGATGGCGTGACCAAGCGGCTGCTGCGTGAAGCGATGAAGGGGATTCTACCGGAAGAGACCCGCACCCGCATCAAGAAGACCGGCTGGAACGCGCCGGCCCATATCTGGTTCAACGGCCCGGCCGTCGAACAACTGCTCGATCTGGTTCATTCGCAAAGCTTCCGGGAGCGCGGCATCTATGATGTTGCTGAAGTTGTTCGCCTGATCGAAGAGCATCGTTCGATCGTGAAAAGTGGAGCGGCGCAGGATAATCACATGATGTTCCTGTGGCAGCTGCTCAATGTCGAATTGTGGTTCCAGGAAGTAGTCGATCGTGTGCCGGAACTGGTGGCGGCATGAGGATGCAAGGAACTTATACGCACCAGCCAGCAGCTGATCACGGCGGCTGGGAATCCGGATCGCCGGCGATTGCGGACAGTTGATCTAACTAAAATGAAAGCGTTGTTCTTTTCTCCTCATGCAGCACTTTGGGAACATGCATTTCCTGAAGCATTAGTTGCGGAGGCGCTCGTTAAGGCGGGCCATCAGGTAGTGTACGTCGGCTGCGGTAAGAAGCTGGATCGCTTCTGTGTTCCGATGGCTGCGCATGGTATGACGTTCCAAACTGCGGGTTCGGAGCGACACAGGGTCTGCCAGCGATGCTGTGAACACGATTCGCTCATTCGGAAAAAATTCGGTTTCGAAGGCCCGCTTTTGTCAGGGCTTGTCGATGATGATCTGGTACGCGAAGCGGATGCAATTCTCGCCGTTCCTGATCAACGCTCCCTGATTGATCTTGAAATCGAAGGGATTCAAATCGGCAAAATCGCGCTTTACCAGTTGATGCTGCGAAGAAAACGCATCGAAACGGATCTGTCGCCGGAAGAGCTTTCCGATTACGTGGTGGAGCTGCGAAACACGATATACGCCTGGCAGGCTGGGAAGATGCTGCTTGATCTTGAGAACCCGGATTGTGTGGTCGTTTACAACGCCTTGTATTCGATAAATCGCGTTATCTGTCAGCTGGCTGAACGTCGCGGAATCCCCCATTACTTTTTGCACGCCGGAGGGAATCTGTTCAACAGGCTGCAAACTCTATGGATCGGACGAGGGGATACCTTTTCCTTTTTCCCTCATTTGCTTCAACAATGGCCCCGGTTCTCGGGAATACCTTGTCGTATCGAAGATATTTCCATGATTACCGAGCATTACTTCGAGCTTTTGCGCGGCCGCAGTGCATTCGTTTATTCCAAGCCAAAGTCGTTGGATTACAAGAATATTCGAAAATATTTCGGCGTGAAGTCTGAGCAAAAGCTACTCGTAGCGACCCTCAGCAGCTACGATGAGGAACGGGCAGCTGAAATTGTCGGTGCACGTGTACATGCAACTACGCCCTTGTTTGCAACACAGATTCGGTGGGTTCAATCGCTGGTATCGTATGCAAAAAAACGGCCGGATCTGTTTTTAATCCTGCGTGTTCATCCGAGAGAATTTCCAAATAAGCGTGAAGGTGTGATGTCTCACCACGCCTTGCAACTTAAGGAAGCTTTTGCAGACGTTCCCTCCAATGTTGCCGTGAACTGGCCGGATGACGACATCTCGATGTATGATCTGGCTGATCAGACGGATGTCTTTCTGAACTCCTGGTCGAGCGTTGGAAAAGAAATGGCGCTGCTGGGGATACCCGTTGTTCTCTATGCTCCGGAACTGGCCTTTTATCCGGCTGATCTCGGATATGTAGCGACAACCGAAGCCGGCTATTTCCGGGCGATTGAACAGGCTCTGACGGATGGATGGAATTTTGAGCGCATTCGTCGCGCGTTCCGCTGGTATGTCTTCGAATTCATTCGGGCCACAGTCTTTATTGGAGACAGCTACGCCAAGCTGTCCGGCCATAATCGCAGCCTCAGTCAAAGACTCGTGGAGCAAGCCGATCGCAGGCTGCATCCGGGACTTGAACAGGCATGGGATTGCGCGCGGCGACCGGCCACGCCCAAGGCTCTCGAACAGATACGCCTCTTTTTTGAATCGCAAGCCCCATCGCTCATCGACTTGATGGATACAGCTAAAATCCAGCAAGGGGCGCTTGAAAGTGAAACAGCTGCGCTTGAGCGGGAAACAACACGAATAGCGAGGGCGCTGTATCCCAACGAAACTTCACGCGCGCAAAGCCGCCTGTACCCCAAGCTTCTCGGTACGACGAGACGCAGAACAGACGTTGCATAGTGATCGGGGCAAGCAACAAGGCAGAAATTTATCGGGCTCTCGTTGCGAGAACTAATTCAAATTAATCGTGATTGTTGGGAGGAAGAGATGAATGTGGTGGCCGATAACTTGACTTCACCGAAATATTTCTATCCGCGTATCGACTATCGGGCCCATCCGGCTTTCCGCGACCTGGACGTTGCTCCATATGCCCGTGAAACAGAGGTAAACGCCCTAATTTCTGCAATCGATTTAGCGCTTGAGAAAATGAATGTCTCCCGGCTCGGTGGGGATGCGGAGATCGATCGAGTGTTCGATTTAGAAGTAGCGGCGCGCGTGGCAGCGCTTCAAGATTTCCTCTCCGAGACGATCACTGACCAGAGAACAATCGCTTGGTTAAATCGATCTTTTGCACTGGTTATGAAAGATTTGCGCGAGCGGATCCATGTGGTGAACCGTCGCCACGAGACGGCGGATCATCGAGCCAAAAGCCCCTTGGGCTCTATCGTCGCTCGCGACCTTGAGCGCGATGGTGCCCACATTTGCAAACTGGATCGTGAAAGTCATGAAAAGTTGCTCGCTCTTTGCGCGCCGTTCATGAAAGAGCTGCGCGAGCGTTCAAAATCTCAGCCGAACGAGAGAATCGTTCATAATTTCGAACTTTACGGCGCAGTCGGATCAGAGCTTTTGAGCTTCTTCCGACGGGAGGGCATACTCGATGGTCTCTCGAGTTACGTGGGCAGCAACGTCAATTTTTCAGGATTCGCGCTTGAGTACTCCTATGCACGACAGAAATGGTGGCGGGGTGTTTATTCGGATATCGGTCTTGCAGACAGCAACGCAACCTATATGCACTACGATAAGGGGAGTCGTGATCCCAAAGCTATTATCGCAATCACCGACGTCACCGAGGAAAATGGTCCGACGAGCTTTGTTCGAGGGAGCCACAAGCAGAATCGCTCGACTTTCCTGCATTTCATGATGACCGCATTGGATTATGGCTTTCAGGCCGAAGAAAGCCATCCGGCGGTTGGAGCTAACTATCGCCCTCGGTTTGCAAGCGAGCGGTATCGCCGGGAGCTGCTTTCCTTGCCCACCGCTCTACAGGGTAGCAGTCATTTTGGCGACGATGTGTTGGATGGAACGGCACTGTCCGATGAACTACTCCGCAATGAGATCCGAATGACGAAAGATGTCGGAAATTGCATCGTTTTTGATGGAAATTACGGCATTCACCGGGGCGCGCTTGTGCGCAGTGGCGAGCGGTTCGTCTTTCAGGTCATCTTCGATATCGCCCCGCCGCTGAGTTTGATGACAAGATTGAAACTGCAGTTGCGCTGGCTGGCGCTGAAATATCTCAAAGGTCAGCGTTGAGGGATTGTCACTGTGGCATTTGAAAGAGTGGTGAAAGTTCTTCCGAAGAGTTTTGAACGCTATCTCTCGCCAGGTCGGTATGGGTTGCGGGTAGCAAGGAACTATGTGCAAGAATTGCTCGGCAATCAGCGACTGGTTGCTGTCGATGTTGGCGCTGCGCATGGGATTCTGCCGCATTGGCATGCCCTTCATGGCATTGCCTGCATTTATCAGATCGAGCCTCGGGACGAGGCTTGCGCGGAACTCGGAAGGATTAATGCGGCGAGCAGCCATCCGGAGTTTTATCGAGTCGTTCGTGCAGCAGTCGCTGGCACAGAAGGACCACGTACTTTGTACGTGTCAAACGCGCCGACTGGAACCTCGTTGTTTCCTCCTGATTTCTCCGCGGTGGCCGATGCGGGAGCATATCTTTCCGAGGATTATTTTTTTCCCATCGTTGAGCAAACCATAGAAACTCGTACCCTTCGATCGATACTTGATGAGTTGTCGGAGGCTCGCGCAGATCTGATTAAGCTCGACATTCAGGGGGCTGAACTCGAAGCGCTTCAAGGGCTCGGGGACAATTATTTGAACGAATTACTGGGGGGAGAGCTTGAGATCGGAATGACGGGTATTTATCCGGAGGCTGCTAATTTTGGTGCCTGTCAAGAGTTCATGATTTCTCGTGGATTTGATCTGTTCGATGTCCGCGTTGCCAGAGCGCATCTGCCGTATCGAGGCCAGCAAGGAGCTTTTCAGACAGAGATATTTTCCACTTACGGCAACAGCCCGACAATCTCTGCCCGCATTTGGGAGTTTGACGCAGTCTACTTTAGAAGGCGCTCTCTGCTTCTGGCTGAAAGAAATGCCGAGAAAATCCGCAGAATGGCGGTATGTTATCTGACTTATAATTTTTTTGCAGAAGCATTTAATCTTATCGAAGGCGCGGGAGAACTGAAGATTTTCTCGGAGGCCGAAGCTTCCCATTTGCGGAAACTGATAGTTGAAATTCATCGTGTTCGCGAATCTCGGCCATGGCTCGGGAATAATCGATTCTGGAGATCGATGCGCCGGATCGGCGAGCGCGTGGCTCCGCGGAGTTCGCCCAGATGGTGTCAGTATATGTATCAGAACTATCCGAGCGGATAATCCTGTCACGCTTTCTTTGACGTAAGCGTCTGACACCTCCCTCCAGTAAAACGAACTTCCATAGTGGTCCATCTCAACTATCTATACTCGCTCTTCCGCTACGCGTTTAAGCATAATCCCTTGCTTTACGTGAGCCTTGGCATTTCGGTCGCGTCCGTTTTCATCGAGCTTGCTGCGATGAGCGTATTGATGCCGCTGGCAAGCGTCGCTGGTGGCGGCAGTCCGCAGGCAGGTGCTTTTGCCGTTCAGGTGCTCGGTAAGCTTGGACTTTCTTCGGATGGTCGATCACTTCTGTTGCTTTTCATTGGGCTGTTCGCCGTGCGGGTGATGACCCAGTTCCTGAGCCAGATTTCAACGATTTATGTTGGGAGGAGATTGCTTCTTCAACTCACATCGCAAGCCTTCTCGGCTCTAATCAGAAATGTACCGATCAAGGAGCTGGAGAGCCGCAGCATCGGATACTATATTACGCTCGCGGGAGATGAAGCTAATCGCGCCAGCAATTTGATAGTTTTCATCGGACAGTTTGTGTCGACGATACTACTTGGTATCTTGTATTTTCTGGCGATCGCGTCCTATTCGCCGCCTGTTGCTCTCGCCGTTGTTATCTTCCTTGCGATAACATTTTTAATGTTATTGGAAGCGTTTCGCGTTTCGCACCGGCTCGGATTCAGACAGGTCGAACAGTCCCAGGCAGCGAATTCGATGTTTCTTGACGCTTTGAACAGCCTGCGATCTGTGCGCTCGTATTCGGCTGAGAATTACGTCACAGCAAGCTACTATGGTCAGATACTCGCCTACATGAAGACCCTTGCCCTGGTCGATGTCATTTCCCTGTCCGCGCGACTGGGGCCGGCATTTTTATTACTCGTTTGCGGTGCGGTGGCTGTGTTCTGGCCGTCCGTTGGCAGTCGGTTCATGTTCGACCTTCCGTTTCTTGTGACGATCGTCATCTTGCTGATGCGATTCTTTCCTATCGCCGGGCAAGCGCTGAACCTGACTTTACGGATTGCCACGGATTCTCGCGCCGGTCGCGACGTAACCCACATCATCACCGAGTATAGCGGATTGAGACTTGAAAGCAGTCGGCAAACAGCGCTATCCGCTGTCGAGCGCATCCAGGCGAGCGATGTTTGCTTTTCTCATATCGATGGCAAGCTTGTGCTTCGGAATCTGAACGTCAGCTTAGAGAAGGGGAGAAGCTACGCGATCGTCGGCCGATCAGGCTCCGGCAAGTCAACATTGCTCGATCTCATTTTGGGATTCTATACCCCGGATAAGGGTCATATCTTTGCCAACGGCATCGACCTAGCCGAGTTGGGTGAGTTCAAATTGCGGCAGAGAATTCTGCTGGTCTCGCAGGATGCGGCAATTTTCAACGACACGGTAGCGAGCAATCTGAAGCTCGGAATGGACGTAACGCAGCGCGAGCTCGAAAGAGCGTGTGCCATTGCGGGCATTCACGATTTCATTCAGAATCTACCCGAGGGCTATGAGACTTTGCTGCAGTATCGCGGCAGCAATCTATCAGGTGGCCAAAAGCAACGTATTGGCATTGCACGCGCGGTCCTGAGGCGTCCCGACGTTTTGTTGCTGGATGAGAGCACGAGCGCGCTTGACGCGGTGACGCGCGAGCATGTGGTTTCGAGCCTACGCGAAGAATTTAGAGATCGGATCATTGTGTTCGTTTCGCATGATGAATTTGTTGCTTCTCAGGTCGATCAAGTGTTTGACATGGCCGATATCAGCTCTATCGATGAGTCTGGTTCGGCGGCATCAAGAGAGAGCGCGGCCTGATGAGTTCGCGGTCCGGAAGTTTGTTCCGCGCGTTTATTCCGCCGTTTATCCCACGGGGACTCGGGTGGGCGTTGGAAAAGTTCGATCCCTTCGTCAATCTGGCCTACTCGCAGGATGGCGAGGACATGGTGCTCCGCCGCCTGTTTGAGCGACAGGCGTCGGGTTTTTATGTCGATGTCGGCGCGCACCATCCGTTTCGATTTTCGAACACATGCTATTTTTACCGTCGTGGCTGGAGGGGACTCAACATCGATCCCAATCCTGAGGCGATCAAAGCTTTTCTTCGGGATCGCCCTTCCGATATCAACCTTTGTTTCGGCGTTTCAGACACACCAGGAAATATTGCATTTCATTTTTTCAACGAACCAGCCCTGAATACATTTGACGTTCAACTGGCTGCCGAACGCAGTCGTATTCCGGGTTACCGCTTGCTGGAGACCAGAAGTGTACCGGTCCGGCGGCTGGACGACCTTCTTGCTGAATTCCTGCCACCGAATCAGAAGATCGATTTCCTGTCGATCGACGTCGAAGGTCTGGATTTGTCCGTTCTTCGATCCAACGACTGGAACAGGTTCCGTCCGCAACTGTTGCTGGTCGAAGCACACGAACGAACCGTCCAGGCTATCGAGAGCGATCCGATCAACTTATTTGCCGTTGCCGCTGGCTATCAGTTGATTGCGAAGACGCTTAACACGCTGATTTTTGAGGATGGTCAGGTGTCTGGGGGAGGAGGGGTTGGTGTCTGATCTCACGCCGATCGTTCTGTTCGTCTACAACCGGCCGGAGCATACGCGCAGGACGCTGGCCGCGCTTGCCGCTAATCCATTGGCTATCGACAGCGATTTGATCATTTATGCGGACGGCCCGAAAAAGCCGGAGCATGCAACGTCTGTGTCGGCAACGCGTGCGATCGTCCGGGCTGCGACAGGCTTCAAGTCGATTTCTCTGGTAGAGAGGGATGAAAACTTTGGTCTGGCGCGTTCAATCATCCAAGGTGTGACAGAGGTTTGTAATGCGTCCGGCCGAGTAATTGTGCTTGAGGACGACATCGTTGTTGTTCCCGAGTTTCTTTCTTATATGAACCGTGCTCTAGATCAGTATGCGCCGGATGAGAAAGCAATGCAGATCTCGGGATATATGTTTCCCGTCTCTCACCCCGAAGAATTGCCGGAATCTTTTTTTCTAGCCTTCCTACAAGTTGGGGATGGGCAACTTGGCGACGAGCTTGGGATTCTTTTGAAATAGACGCAAAAACTCTGCTTAACCAACTGAAGCCAGGCGATATCACTTCTTTTGACCTAGATGGTCAGTTCGCCTATTCGCAGATGCTCAAGGATCAGAGTCGCGGTGTGTTGGATGTATGGGGAGTGCGTTGGTATGCGAGCATGTTCCTGAAGGGGGGGCTTTGCCTCTATCCTTCGTACTCCTTGGTCAGCAATATCGGAATGGATGGTTCGGGTGTACACTGCGGTCCGTCGGATGCTTATGACGTCTCCCTTACGGAAAAAGTTCCGGCAAGATTCCCAGAAGAGATCAGCGTTTCCGAAATTGGTGAAGCGAAAATTCGGGAGTTCTTTAGAACGCAACGTGGGTCGATCTTGAAGCGCCTTTTGATTGGCTTGAAACAGTCGCTCGTTAAACTCATTCACTAGAAGAGGATGCTGTGCCGACCATTGACTGGCTCAAAACTGAGTTTTCTTATGGGTACGATAGTGGGAACGTCTTGTCACGGATTCCGAGTTTAACTCGGTATCGCGAAGAAAAAGCGATAGGAGCCTCCTATCGTCGTGTATTCTTGCAGGGGTTGGCTCCGTACCTCAAGCCGAATTCCCGCGTGCTTGAGCTGGGTCCGGGAAGAGGATCATGGTCACGGGCTATCCTGTCACGCATCACAAAAGGCGAACTTCATACGGTCGACTATGTCGATGTGCGTGAATGGCTCGAACCGTCAAAGTATAGCGGTCGCCTGGTGTGCCATCAGGTCACCGACAATTCGTTTAGCGAACTGCCAGACAATTCCTTCGACGTTTTTTGGTCCTTTGGCGTGCTTTGCCATAACAACATCGAGAATATCGAAACGATTCTTGTTAATGCCAGGTCAACGATGAAGGCGGGCGCAATCGCGATTCATCAGTATGGCGATTGGAGCAAGTTGGACAGATATGGCTGGGAGAAGGGAAGAGTCCCTGAAGCCTTCAGGGAGAAGCCAGACGCGGATATCTGGTGGCCGCGCAACAATCAGGAAAAGATGTCAAGAGCTGCCATCAATGCGGGATGGGAAATTGAAACGCCCGACATAGGATTGCTCGCAAGAGACTCGATGATCGTCCTGCGTAACCCCGGAACGAAGGTGCTTTAAGGTGTTGCTTCGTTCAATTCGATCTCATGCGGGAGCTATCGTGCGTCGGCTGATTGAGCCGCGTCCGAATAATGCTTCGCTTCCGGATATTCCGGAAGGCGATCGTGAGACGATACGCAGCGTGAAAGATTACACGATGACGTCCGCCGAGCGCATTCATGCGGTGTGTGAGGCCGCGCGCTATATTGAGGCGAACAATATCCCGGGTGCAATTGTAGAATGCGGTGTGTGGCGCGGCGGAAGCATGATGGCTTTGGCGCGAACGCTATTGTCTATGAACGCAGGAAATCGAGAGCTTTTTCTCTTTGATACATTCGACGGCATGAGTTCGCCGGATGACAACGATGTTTCGCTTGCCGGAGAGAGGGCGTCCGAACTAATTGAGCAGCACACGAAGTCCGAGTCCGACCTCTTTTGGTGTTACGCTCCGCTGGAGGCGGTCAAGCAGGCGGTTCTGTCGACGGGCTATCCGGAAGAGAAAGTGAACTTTGTGAAAGGTCGCGTCGAAGAGACGCTTCCTGGCGCGGCGCCGGAACAAATAGCTCTGTTGAGGCTGGATACCGATTGGTACGAGTCGACACGTCACGAACTGGAAACTCTTTATCCGCGTCTTGTGCGTGGAGGCGTTCTCATCCTGGATGACTATGGTCATTGGCAAGGCGCGCGGAAGGCTGTAGACGAATATATCGAAAGGAACAGCCTTAAACTGTTCCTGTCTCGAACGGATTATACTGGGCGCGTGGCCATCAAGGCGTTTGAATAAGGTCTTGAACAAGTGATCCGCGTCAATCTCGGGTGTGGTTCGGTCTATCATCCAGACTGGGTGAATTTGGACAGCATTCCGGCCACTGCTCTCGTCCGCCGTTGGG
This sequence comes from Afipia birgiae 34632, assembly GCF_000308295.2. GTDB lineage: Bacteria > Pseudomonadota > Alphaproteobacteria > Rhizobiales > Xanthobacteraceae > Afipia > Afipia birgiae. The sequence goes on along the minus strand of NZ_HG326652.1, from coordinate 2,244,787 downwards.
ATATCCGCAAGTCTTTACCCTTTGAGATCGGTGAAGTTGACGCCTGCTATGCGTCCCACGTTCTGGAACATCTTCCCCGCTCAAGCGCCAAAGACTTGTTACGAGAGTGTCATCGTATTCTGCGGCAAGGCGGGATCATAAGGCTTGTGGTTCCGGATCTCGAGAATATTGCATCGGCCTATCTCAAGAGCTTAAACGATGTTGCCAATAATAGGGCTCCCAATGAGCAGCATCAATGGATGACGGTCGAGTTAATAGATCAAATGGTCAGGCAAGTTGGTGGGGGCGAAATGCACCGCTTGCTTGTTGGGGCCGATAGCGATCTTCGCAAGTTTGCTGTTCACCGAATTGGCATGGAAGCTGAAAACGTATTTTCTTTCGCCGATAGCGATGAGCGCCGTCGGCTCTCGTTCGCGAGGATGTCTCATTATATCCGTCGAGTCCGGGAGGAGGCTGCTGGACTTTTAGCTGGGTTGGTTCTGGGGGCAGAGGGCGTCGCAGCACTTAGAGAGGGCCTGTTTCGTCGTTCGGGCCAGATTCACAACTGGATGTATGACCGGATTTCCCTCAAGCTTTTGCTGGAGGATGCCGGATTTACTGATGTCAGGATATGTTCAGCGGACGAGAGTCGTATCGAGCAGTTCAACGCTTTCAATCTCGATACGTTCAATGGAGGGGTTCGAAAGCCAGACTCGCTGTTTATCGAAGCAGTGAGATCGTGATGCGGAATTTCCCGCAATGATCGAGAACTAAATTTTGGTTCCAGGTGCTGGTTAGGCGTTCGTGAGAAATTCGATTGATAAACGCTTTGTTTTGGTAACCGGGGGCGCGGGATACATCGGTAGCCACGTTTGCAAGGCTCTATCGATTTCCGGGTTGCAGCCAATTGTGTATGACGATCTATCGACCGGGAATAGAAGCTTTGTGAAATGGGGGCCCCTTGTCGAGGGCAATATTCTTGACAGAGATCGCCTGAGATCGGTTTTTGAGGAATATCAAATTAGCTCTGTATTCCATTTCGCTGCTGCTTCCATTGTGTCCAGATCGGTAGTCTCACCCAATGAATGTTTTCTCACCAATATCGCTGGGACGTTGTCGCTGCTAGACGCGATGTTGCAAGCCAACTGCCTTGATCTGGTTTTTTCGAGTAGCTGTGCAGTCTACGGAATTCCGTCCGTGGTTCCTATTTCTGAAGACGCGCCACGCGTGCCCATCAACCCATATGGACACTCAAAGGCGGCAATTGAAGACATATTGAATTTCTATCGGAGCGCCCACGGAATGCGCGCCATGGTGTTGCGATACTTCAATGCTGCTGGCGCTGATCCTGACTGTGAAATCGGGGAGTTACGCGCTGTAGAAACCCATCTCATTCCGCTGGCAATTGCTGCGCTTTTTGATCCGACGCGGAAGTTTACGATTTACGGTGATGATTATGAGACGCCTGATGGGACAGCTGTCCGGGATTATGTCCACGTCGCGGACATTGCAGCGGCTCACGTTTTGGCTCTTCAGTTACTGAGGCAGGGATTTGTTGGTGGCCCGTTTAACCTTGGCACCGGAGCCGGATATTCTGTCAAAGAAATCGTTTCGATGATATCTGAGGTGTCTGGAAAGAAAATAGCGGTGACGTTTTCCGATCGCCGCGTAGGAGACCCTCCTGTGTTGATTGCAGACCCTACAAACTCGCGGAAATCGCTAGGCTTTAATTGCAGCCATTCCAGCTTGAGCGAGATAATCGGAACGGCCTTTCGCTGGCATCAGAAAAATTTTCACGTGCATTCGTGAAAATACTTCATCTGTCTTGGTCCGACCGACACGGCGGTGCCGCGCGGGCCACGTCGCGTCTCAACGAAGCCTTGAATCAGTCCGGCATTCAATCCGGTATCATGTCGGTCAATGGCTACGTAGATGAATTGGGACAACAACGTCCATCGAGTAGAATTGAAAGCATCCTTGCGCGAGTGCTGGCGCGAATTGACCAAATTCCGCTCACTTGGTATCCGCATCGCGAAAGGACTCTTTTTTCAGTTGCAAGGGCTCCGGATCTTCTAAGGCGGCGGCTGTCGAGGCGCTCGCCCGATCTCCTTCATCTGCACTGGGTCAACAACGGATACATGAAGATCGAAACGCTGCCCAAATTTGAGAAGCCGATCGTGTGGACATTCCACGATATGTGGCCAATTACAGGCGGTTGCCACTACTCGAATGGATGTCAGAGGTACATGCATTCTTGCGGCAATTGTCCTCAACTGCACTCAAGTAGCCCGCAAGACCTGTCGTATAACACCTTCATGCGAAAAAAAGCTGCTTGGAGTAAAACCGCCATCAATGTTGTGACCCCGAGTCGATGGCTGGCAGATACAGTATTGTCGAGTGAAATTCTGCGGCATACGCAAATCCAGACAATTCCAAATGCTATCGATATGCATACGTTTGCTCCCACGGATAAGCGTGCGGCACGTTCTGAATTTGGTCTGCCAACTGAGGGAACTGTATTGTTCTTTGGCGCGCTCACTAGCGACGGTGACAAGCGGAAAGGCTTTCATTTTCTCGGCCCGCTGTTGAACAAGCTGGCTGAAAATTCGACGCTGCAGAATATCCATCTAGCTGTTCTCGGAATGAAAGAGCCTGAGGATCGTCAACCGCTTCCTTTTCCGGTCACATATCTTGGAGTGCTCAACGATGACAAGATCATCGCTCGCGCTTATTCATCGGCTGATGTGCTGATCGTGCCCTCTATGGAAGACAATCTGCCGAACGCAGTAATGGAGGCGGCAAGTTGTGGTGTGCCTTCTGTGGCATTCAAGATCGGTGGACTAGCAGATTTAATCGAGCACAAGCAGAGCGGCTATCTCGCGGAACCATTCGATGTCGATGATCTTGCCGCTGGCGTCTCTTTTCTCATCGGAGATCCGGAGATGGCGTTGAAGGCCGGTAAATTAGCTCGTCAGCATGTCTCCGACCATTATTCGTATGCGGTTGTTGCGAAGCAACACATTGAACTCTATTCAAAATTGCTGGCGAGCTAAACACGCCATGCGCATCTCCGTCGTCACGCCGTCGTTCAACATGGCGCCTTATCTCGAAGACACGATCAAGTCTGTCTTGGCGAACCTGCGGGAGGGCGACGAATACTTCATTATCGATGGCGGCTCGACCGATGGCAGCGTGGATATTATTCGTCGCCATGCCAAGAGTCTTACGGGTTGGTTCAGCGAAAAGGATGCTGGCTATGCGGATGCGCTCGCCAAGGGCTTTGATCGCGCGACCGGTGATATCCTGTGTTGGATCAATACGGGCGATCTGTATCTGGCTGGCGCACTTGACGCGGCGCGGAACAGGATGGCCGGTGATCTCGACATGATCTTCGGCGATGATTTTTACATCGGCGAAGACAATCGGATACTGGCCTTCAGCCGTGGATGGGTGCCGGACTTACGCGCGGCAATGCTTTACGGGGGCTGGACGCCGTTGCAGGACGCCTGTTTCTGGCGCCGCAGCCTCTATCAGGACATCGGGGGAATCGATCGCTCGCTGCGCTACGCCGCGGACTATGACCTGTTCCTGCGGATGGCACTTGCCGGTCGCGCCGGCTATGTGCCGGTTAGCTTCAGCGCCTTCCGGCGTCATGCGGGGCAGAAGTCGATCTCTGGTTCGGCGGCCTACAATGACGAGCGTAGGCGAGTCCGCGCCAGGGAAATCGGCTCATATCACGACGCACCGATGCTCAAGATGCTTTACCGCGGGATCAACCGGGTGGCCATGAGTGTCCGGGCCCGCCTTGCTCCGCTGGTATGGCGTCGTCCGGACCTCATAGGCCGTCCGCTTATCGGACTACCCTGCGGGGTCTATTGGCCGGCCGCACCAAACTCACTCTAGCGTTGATCGGCCTGTAATGATGGAGTTTGCAAAACGATGGGTCGGCGCGGTCGTGGACTGGCGTCGTCTCGTCTCGTTGCGGTACCTGCCGCGCTATCTGTCTGATTGGCGGGCGTTTCACAGGCGGGCTGGGACGTGGTCGGTCGCTGTGGCCGATAGTTATCCATGCCTTGCGGATCGGTTGCCGACAACTCCGTTCGATCCACATTACTTCTATCAGGGAAACTGGCTTGCGCGGCGATTGGCGGAGGCCGAGCCGCGACAGCATGTCGACATCGGATCGAGCGTGCTGATGGTCGGGGTGCTCTCGGCGCATGTACCGACCATATTCGTCGACTACCGGCCGCTGGTTGTGCAGCAAAGCGGCCTGAACTGTGTTGCAGCCGATATCAATCATTTGCCGTTTGCCGACCGGTCAGTATCGAGCCTGTCATGCCTGCATGTGATTGAGCATGTCGGCCTGGGCCGTTACGGCGATCCCATCGACCCGAAGGGAGCTCGGCGAGCCGCCGAGGAACTGCAACGCGTGGTCGGTGAGGGCGGAACGTTGTATATATCGACTCCAATTGGGCGAGAACGAGTTTGCTTCAACGCGCATCGAGTGTTTGCGCCAGCGACCATCCTGGCAATGTTTTCGCAATTGAAATTGACTCGATTTTCGTACGTGTCTGACGACGGCTCGCTCCATGACGACGTCTCTCCAGCGCAGGTTCCGCGTATCGAGTACGGATGCGGCTTTTTTGAGTTTCGCAAGTAATGGCTTTAGCAGTTCGCGAAATGAAATTTCGTCAGGGTGGGCAGCAACTTTCTCGCCCGATTCTACCGCAAAAAAGTTGCCGCGGATGATTACGGTCTCGCTGTTCGGCGGGCTGGGCAACCAGATGTTCCAGTACGCCGCCGGAAAAGCTCTCGCCGAACGTCATGGAGTCGAATTGGCGCTCGATCTCAGCGGATTTCGGGTCGATCGGTTACGTTCGTTCTTACTGGATCGGTTGCGGGTGCCGGAGGTGATGCCGGAACACGATGAATCATCGGCTTCAGGAGAAGCTGCGGGTTACTTCTTCCGCGCGCGACGACGCGAGAGGATTAATCGCGTAACGGCCCTCATTGGATTGCCAAAGTTACGCTCGTCTCCCAACAGCTACCGCGAGCCTCATTTCCATTTCGATCATGCGTTTGAATCGCTGGGACCGAATACGGAGCTGTTCGGCTATTTCCAGAGTGAACGTTACTTCAGTTCAATTGCGGACGAAATCCGCCGCCATTTCGAGCCGCGTGAACCACTGGGGACGGAAGCCCGAGTAACAGCGGACAAGATTGCACAGAGCGGGTTGCCGGTTTCCGTTCATGTTCGGCGCGGCGATTATGTTCAGGCCTCTACTGCTGCAGTTCACGGTATCCTGGACGAGGACTATTATCGAAAGGCGCTGGCAGAAATTGAAGATCGCGTCGGTCACTCGCCAGACCTGTTCGTTTTTTCGGATGATCGTGATGCTGCCGCTCAGGTTCTGAATTCTATTCCGCCGACGCGAGTAACATATGTTCAAGGTGATCCGAATCGACCTTGGGAGGACATGGCACTTATTGCACGCTGTCGCCATCATGTGCTCGCGAACAGTTCCTTCAGTTGGTGGGGTGCCTGGCTCAATCAGTCGCACGACAAGATCGTCATTGCGCCTCGCTTATGGTTTACTCAAAGAGGCCTGCTCACCCGCGACACTCGGGACCTCTATCCGTCTGGCTGGGTCCAACGGTGAGGGCGCTTTGCATTCGATGCATGCAGCGCCAGATTGAAACAGGCAGCGCAGGTCAGTGGTGAAAAACACAGAAGTCGCGCCGGTAAGCGTTGTCATTCCGACGTACCGTGATGGAGATGCGTTGCGGCGGGCGCTGGTCTCGGTTGAGAATCAGACACTCCAACCCGCGCAGGTCATCGTCGTCGATGACGGGAGTCCCGATGACAACGCAGACAAAGTCTGTGCGGCTTCAAGCTTGAAGACTGTCCAGCTGATAACCCTGAATCAGAACGTGGGGCCGGGTGAAGCTCGCAATGCAGGCATTGCCGCGAGCCGCGAGCGGTTCATCGCGTTCCTGGATGCGGATGATGAATGGCATCCGGAGAAACTTGAGCGCCAGATGTCCGTTATGCTCGAGCCTGGTGCGCCACTATTGACCGGTCATGAAAAGGGCTTTGATGGAATTTCCTGGCCGAAGCTGAGCGAGCCAGTGAAACGTTCTCCGATTCAGCGACGATCAATATTGCTTTCCAATTGTGCGTCAATCTCTACGGTCATTATAAAAAAGGACGCAATAAAGTACCTCTTTTCTCCAGCCTATGCGGGCGAGGATTATGTGTTCGTCGCAGCGAACGTGCTCTCCGGTGCTCCATCGGCTCTGTTGAATCAAATCCTTGCGCGAGCGGATAAGGAAGCTTTCGGTGCTGGTGGCCTAAGCGGCCGCTTGCATGCGATGCAGCTTGGCGAGATGCGGGCTCGTGACTTTCTGCTGAGAGAAGGATTAATAACCAAGAGTGAGCATGCAGCTGTGCTCGTCTGGAGTTTGCTCAAGTACTGCAGGCGTGTTGTCATCGTATCCTTTCGACGCGCCATGAGCTGGCTTGCAGGGAAGCGCAACAGTAAATGACATTCACAGCGCCGAAGCGCTTCTTCAAAGTGTTGAGCCTTATTGAGCGGGCCGCAGCGTACGCGCAAGGCAAGGGGTATGGCGCGGCGACAATCGAGCGGGAGATCGGTCTTCTTCAGAGTTTTCTTAAGAACCGACCTGAACTTGCAATTGATATCGGCGGAAACGTTGGGAGCTACACAGCAGAGCTCAGGAGAAGAAACCCTCATTTGGAAATTCACACGTTTGAGCCGTCTGTTGCCAACATAGCGAAACTAAGCGCTCGCTTCAAAGACGACGAATTGATCAAGCTTGTCCCACTCGCAGTATCTGACAAAGCGGGCTCAGCAACCTTGTTTTCTAACGAGCCCGGTTCGGGTCTGAGCAGTCTTACAAAGCGTAGGCTTGACCATTTCAGCATCGCTTTTGATGCAACGGAGAGCATAGAAACAATTCGCTTTGAGGATTACTGGAAAGAGCGGCTCCAGATTCGACAGCTTGATATAGTGAAGATCGACGTTGAAGGGCACGAACTCGCAGTTCTAAAAGGCTTTGGTGAAGCATTAAATGCGACGCGGATCATTCAGCTCGAGTTTGGTGGATGCAACATAGACACACGAACATATTTTCAGGATTTTTGGTATTTGTTCAAAGAACTGGAATTTGATCTTTATCGAGTGACACCATTTGGGTCGGAAAGAATTTTGCAGTACGCAGAGAGCGATGAATTTTTCTCAACGACAAACTATCTGGCTGTTAACAAGCGCTTGATTCAAAACGATTCTAGATCGTGAGTATTTTCTCTTTGGCTGCGAAACAGGTACGCGAGTTGCGGGCGAATCTCGGCCTGTTTGAGTCAACAATAATCTCATGTGCGGAATAGCGGGACTTCTCAGGCCCGGCGGCGGCGACTTCAGCGCGCTCGCGGGCCTTGCCGGCGCGATGACCGCGACGTTGCAGCACCGCGGCCCGGACGCGGAGAACGTCTGGACCCACGATCGTGCGGGAATCGCGTTCGGTCATCGCCGCCTGGCCATTCTCGATCTCACGGAGGCGGGCGCACAGCCGATGCATAGCGAATGCGGTCGCTTCACGGTCACGTTCAACGGCGAGATTTACAATCATCTCGACATTCGCAAGGAGCTGGAGGCGGTCGGCGGCGCGCCGAACTGGCGCGGCCATTCGGACACCGAGACGCTCGTCTATGCCATCCGGCAATGGGGCATCCCCGATGCGATGAACCGTTTCACCGGCATGTTCGCGCTCGCGGTGTGGGATGAAGCGAAGCAGGAGCTGACGCTCTGCCGCGACCGGTTCGGTGAAAAGCCGCTGTTCTACGGATGGAGCGGGCGCGATCTGGTCTTTGCGTCTGAACTGAAGGCGTTAAGCGTTCATCCGGACTGGTCGCCATCTCTGGACCGTTCGGCGCTGACGGCGTTCATGCGCTATTGTTATGTACCCGCGCCGCAGACGATCTGGAGCGACATCCGGAAACTGCCGCCCGGATCGCTGGTCACCTTTGCCGCGAATGCGCCGGATCGCGGGATGCCGCAGCCGGTGCAGTACTGGTCGCACAGGGACTGTGTCGTCGCCGGCCAAGGCTCGCGTATCGAGAGCGAAGCGGATGCGGCGGACGAATTCGAGCGCCTGCTGTCGCAGGCCATCAGCCGTCAATGCCTGTCCGACGTTCCGCTCGGCGCTTTTTTGTCCGGCGGCGTCGATTCATCCACCGTGGTTGCGCTGATGCAAAAGCAGTCGTCGCAGCCGATCCGCACCTTCACCATCGGGTTTTCGGAAGGCGGTTTTGACGAAGCCGGCGAAGCGCGCGATGTGGCCCGCCATCTCGGAACCTCGCACACCGAACTCTACGTCGATGCAAAAACGGCGATGGACGTTATCCCGAATCTGTCGCGTATGTACGACGAACCATTTGCGGACTCTTCACAAATTCCAACGCATCTCGTCGCCTCCCTCGCGCGCCAGCATGTGACTGTGGCGCTAACGGGCGACGCGGGTGATGAACTGTTCGGTGGTTACAATCGCCATGTCTGGGGGACGGCGCTGAACGCGCGGTTGTCGGGTCTGCCGCATCCTGTTCGAAGGGTTTTGGGAGCAGCGCTCGCCGCGGTTGCGCCTGAGCCTGCCAATACGATTGTGCAGTTGCTCGAGCCGGTTTTGCCGAAAAGTTTACGCACCCGCCGCGCCGGCGATCAGGTCGCGAAAATCGCGCGGATCGTAGGCGCCAAGTCTGCCGGTGACCTGTATCGGCTGCTGTGTTCGATCGACAGCACGCCATCCGACAGTGTGATCGGAGGCCATGAGACCGCAAGCTGGGCCGACGGCGAAATGAGCGCAATCGCCACTCGCCTTGATCCGCTGGATCGCATGATGCTAGCGGATTCGCTGAGCTATCTGAGCGACGACATCTTGCAGAAAGTCGATCGGGCGGCGATGTCGGTCAGTCTTGAGACGCGCGTTCCGTTTCTGGATCGGGATGTCGTGGAGTTTGCATCCCTCGTCCCTCCTTCGATGAAGATCAGGGAAGGGCGCGGCAAATGGCTGGTCCGTCAGGTGCTTTACAAGCATGTGCCTGCTGCATTGATCGACCGTCCTAAAACCGGGTTCAGTATTCCGCTCGATCAATGGCTGCGCGGGCCGCTGAAATCATGGGCCTACGATCTTCTGGCGCCAGCGCGGCTGCGGCAGCAGGGACTGTTCAACGTAATGCGCATCGAATTGATGCTGCATCAGCATATGAGCGGTCGACGAAACCACGGATATTGGCTATGGAACGTGCTGATGGCCCAGGCTTGGCACGACGAATGGTGTGCAAGCTGATCGGTCACTCCCGCCCGGCTATTCTTTTTCTCTGATCCAAGTTTTTCCCATGACGGTTATGACGGGCCGTAAGGCCGCAATTCTCGCGCACTCGGAAAAGTACGCTGCGACCCGCGAAGACTGGCGCAGGCGTTCGGCGTTCTTTCATCGTGAAGATGAAATCTATCTTCGCTTCCTGATTCCGAAGGGCGTGCGCGTGCTGGAAATCGGCTGCGGGACGGGCGACACGCTGGCGTCGCTGTCGCCGTCGCACGGCGTTGGAATTGATTTCAGTCCGGGCATGATCGAGCAGGCGCGCAGGCTGCATCCCGATCTCACCTTTCACGTTGGCGATGCGGAGGATGCGGCGACGATGGCGGCGCTCGGCGGCCCGTTTGACGTCATTCTGGTGCAAGACACCATCGGGTCGCTGGACGATTGCCAGAAGTTTCTCGAACAGTTGCATCCGCTCTGCACGCGGGAGACGCGCGTTGTCATCGGGCATTTCTCGCATCTGTGGCACCCGATCCTGAGGTTTGCCGAAATCATCGGTCAGCGAATGCCATATCCCTGGCAGAACGTGCTTGCGCCGGATGACGTTGCCGCGCTGGCCGATCTGGCCGATTTCGATCCCGTCAAGGCGGAGCGGCGCATGCTGATGCCAGTGTCGCTTTTTGGGATCGGGCGGCTGGTGAATCGTTTCATCAGCGTGCTGCCGGGAATTCGGCTGCTCTCCCTTCGTCATTATGTGGTTTGCCGGTCGCTGCGCGTGACGGGCGACGACCTTAAATCGGTGACGGTGGTGATCCCGGCCCGTAACGAGCGCGGCAATATCGAGCCTGCCGTGCAGCGCCTGCCGCAATTCTGCGACGATATCGAGATCATCTTTATCGAGGGTCACAGCAAGGACGGAACCTTCGAGGAGATCGAGCGGGTCAAGGCCGCCTATCCCGATAAAGACATCAAGGCGATGCGCCAGCCCGGCAAGGGCAAGGCCGATGCCGTCTTCACCGCCTACGACGTTGCGCGCGGCGATGTTCTGATGATCCTCGACGCGGATCTCACCATGCCGCCGGAGCAGCTTCCGAAGTTCTGGGACGCGATCAAGTCGGGCAAGGGCGAGTTCGTGAATGGTTCGCGTCTGGTTTATCCACTTGAGGAAGACGCTATGCGCTTCCTCAACCTGATCGCCAACAAGATTTTCTCATATCTGTTCTCGTGGCTGCTCAACGAGCGTTATACCGACACGCTGTGTGGCACCAAGGTGATGCGCAGGAGCGATTATTATCGGCTGCGCGAGGGCAAGGCGTATTTCGGCGATTTCGATCCGTTCGGCGATTTCGATCTGATCTTCGGAGCCTCGAAGCTGAACCTCAAGGCAATCGATCTGCCGATCCGCTACGCAGCGCGTGCGTATGGCGAGACGCAAATCTCGCGGTTTAGGCACGGCGTCATGTTGCTGAAGATGGTTGTCTTCGCCTTCTTCAAGATCAAGGCGATCTAACCCGCGCGCGCGATAACATTGATGCTTGCACCGTCGCCAACAAGTCGGCGAAGCTCCTCCGGCGCAAGGGGCAGCAACCGTTCGCTCCGCTCGTGATAAAATCGATAGCTATGCGGCGCGAAGCAGGCCAGCAGCTCTTCCAGCGATGAGCCGCGCTCGTCGAGCACATAGGGTGAGAGTTCCATCAGGAAAACCGGCCGGCTGTCGCGCAGCAATCCGGTCGCGCCGCGCAGGACTTCGGTTTCAAATCCATCGACATCGAGCTTGATGAGTTGCACGGCCGGGTTGCCCATTTCAGCGAGGACGCCGTCGATACTAAGGGCGCGCGCTTTGTTTGTCGGCATAGCTTGCCCCCGATGTTTGGCGTGCAGATCGTCCTGCTCCGTCAAGGGCCAGCTCGAATAGATTGAGTCCGGCACGCTCACGTCATCCTGTCCCGCAAGGAAGCAGTGAAATGTCGTGATGCGCGCAGCGAGATCGGGATTGAGATCGAGATTGCGGCGCAATTTGCGGTACGCGTAGTCGGTCGGCTCGAACGACAGGACGCGTCCGGATGACCCCACGAGTTGCGCGAGCGGAAGGGAATGCGCGCCGATATTGGCGCCGACGTCGAGTACCGTCGATCCTGGCTTGACCCATTTGCGCAGCGCATTCTGCGTGCCCCGCTCGAACATGTTTCCGAGATAAATCGCAAGATCGATCCCTTGCGACAGATCGAGATCGTACGTCACGCCGTTTCGTGTCGCGAGGCATCGATCCGAACGTCCAATGAGCGCGCGCGCAATGTGAATGTTTCGATAGGCGATGCGCGCCAGTGCGAGCTTGTGGACGGTCTTCATTCGGGTTCTCTTAAGAGCGCGCGCTGACGGTAGCGCGCGCCCGCTCTCTTAGCCGGTTTAATCCGCAAGCAAAATAGCCTTCGCTCTCATCTTCCAGAAAACATCGCATGTCACGGTCTGCTGAAACACCGCAATTCATCCCGGCGAAAACCGGAGCCATGTCCGACGCGCTTGTGCGCCTGACGCCGTTTGGCTGGTGGGGCGGTCTCGCCGTTATTTTGCTTCTGCTCGCTGCCTCGTTTCTGCTCGCGGGCTATTTCATCGCCTACTGGCGCAATGCAGATATGGATTTCATGGTCGTCTACAGCGCCCTGTCGCTGAACGACGGCCGGTATGTGTTCTTTCCGCATCCGGCGTATCTGACGATTATCTCAGTCAGCCGATGGTTTCAGTTCCTGCACCAGATTGGCCTGCTTGATGCGCCGTCGCTGTCGGCAATTCCGTCCGCGTCGAACGTCCCCGCATTCGATGCGGCCATGACGGCGGCCATTCGCGCGGGCAGGGTGCTCGCATTCTTCACGGCAACGACCTTTGTCCTCGCTTTCGCGGGTCTTGCGCGGCTTCTCGTTCGCGATTGGCGGGTCGCGCTGCTCGCAACCTTCGCTTTCGCGTTTTCAGGCGGTGTTGCGGTTCACATGCGCATCCTGCGCAGCGAGATGATTGCGGGCTGTTTCTTCGTGTTTGCCCTGATGATCCTGATCGCCGTCGCGCGCCGGGGAACGGGATGGCGGCCGCTGGCGGTCGGCTTTGCGGCAATGCTCTGCGTGCTGGCTCTGGAGAACAAGATTCATGCAATCCTGCTGATTGCGGCCTTGCCGGTCTTGATCCTGCCGTTCGGATCGGCGTCCGGCGCGAGCGCCGTTTTCTGGAACGATACGACCCGCGCCGGGCTCGCTGTTCTGGTCGCGGCATTGGCCGCGGCGCTGATGGTCTATCTGTCGGGGCCCCTGATCGCGCTGGGGATTAATCCGGCTCGGACCGACATGGCGTCGCTCAAGCCGCTGCTTTTCGGCAGGTTCGGCGTCTATCAGGCTGCGCTGCTTAGTTGGATTTTCATATGCATGCTTGCGTTCGCTAAAGTCTGGCGTGTCCGGCTTACGGAAACCCTGGCGGCGATGTTTGCGGTCGTTGCGGGGGCGGCGTTGGGTCTTCTGGCATTGTTCATCGACTTCGATGCCAGCAATGTCGTGATCGTTCTCAATCCGCTGGAAGAGATGCTGACCTTCGCCGATCCGCAGGCGATCTCGGCGGCGGGAGCGAGTGGACCGTTCGCGGCTGTCGGGTTGCTGCTGTCCGGCGTGATGAGCGTGCTGCAACGCTACACGTTCTTTTTGTTTACGTCACCGCGGCCCGCGGTTTTCCTGACATGGCTCATCTTGCCGGGGATTGTCTATGCGTGGCGACAGGGTGAACGGCAGGCCGCGCTGCAGGCGGCCATGCTCATGGTGTCGGCGATCGGTATCGACGCGCTCGGCATTCGCCGTGGACTGAAGGCCGAGTATTTCATTCTGACCGATCCGCTGATCATCATCGCCGGTATGGTTCTGCTGGATCGAATGAGCGATGTCAGATTTCAAAGATGGGCTTATGCCATCGGCGCAACCCTGATCGTGCTTCATGTCGGCATCAGTCAGGCCGAACCCGTCAAGTCGATGACCAAACGCGCCGGTCCGGAAGGTATCTGCGAGTGGAACCAGCACTATCTGCCACGGCTTCCGCTGCCGTGGTGCGCCATGCCGCCGAAGCTGTCCTAGTCGCCGGCTACAACTCTTCCTTCGGCTCGATATCTTCAGGCGCAGCAGCCTTCTCTGCGCTCAGAACCCAGACGAGGCCACCGATAGCTCCTACCAGGAACGACGAAGCGCCGAACAGAAGCGAAACCACGGTGCCATCGGTCTGTGCGAGGCCGGCGTAACCGAATGCCACCATCATTGTTGCTTCGCGCACGCCCCAGCCGGCAATTGAAATGGGCAGCATGGTGATCAGCATGATCGGCGGTATCAGCATGAACAACTGTTCGAACGCCGCCGGAGCCGCGATCGAGCGAACCGCGCACCAGGCGATCACCACAGCCATCACATGAATGAGCAGGGACAGGACCGCGACTTTCGGTCCGCTGTTGCGGTTGAAGATCACCTGGTTGGCGATAACCGAGCAGGCATGGATATGCCGTAGCGGCCAGAATGTTTTCAGCCATGGCCACGGCAGCCTGCCCAGAACAAGAAAGCCGAGGCCCGCTGAAATCGCGCCGATATCGACCAGCAGCAGGGCCAGACGGCCCCGCGCGTTGGCGATCAGGTCGTAGCTCCAGGGCAGGCTTGCGACGACGATGAGCGCGAGCGCGATCAGGCCAATGGCGCGGTCGACGAGGACAGAATATGTGGCTGCGCGCCAGCCCGCACCGGTCTGTCGCACCAGCCAAAGCCGCATGGCGTCGCCGCCGATGGTGGATGGCAGCGTCTGATTGAAGAACGCGCCGATCATATTGTAACGGAATGCCTGTCCGGTTCCGAGCGGGGCGGTGCATCGCGTGCTGATTTCCCGCCAGCGCAGTGCGCCAAGGAAAATCTGAAACATGGTCGCCAGCACGGCAAGCAGAAACCATCCAACGCTGATCTGACTCAGGCGGGACTGGATCGCCGCGAAATTGATGCCGCGGAATGCAAAATAGAGCAGGGCCGCCGACACCAGTATTCGAGCGGCAAGAAGGAGAAATCCGCGCATTCCGGACCGCGATGGTTAACGTTGCTGAATCTGAGAAGGGCCTGAATAACAGGGCCCATTTTCAAGGTCTTGGTATGGGTTTAGGGCTGTTCTGGCAATAGGTAAGCTCCGCCTATTGCGGCAGCCACCGCACGGCGGCTAAAGAGGGCGGCCGGCGTAGGCCAGATCCGCCGGGGTTGGGGACGGAATTCGTGACACACGGGCGTAAAATCGCGGTCATCGGGCTTGGTTATGTCGGACTGCCGGTCGCTGCTGCATTTGCGCGCGCCGGGGTTCCGGTCACAGGTTTCGACATCGATCAGAGACGCATCGCCGAACTGCGCGCGTTTCACGATCGCACACATGAAGTTGAAGCCGCCGATCTGCGTCATACGTCGCTTTCGTTCACTCACGAGGTGAAGGAACTGGCGTCGTCGGATTTCTTTATCGTCACCGTTCCGACGCCGATCGATGAAGCGCGGCAGCCTGACCTCGGCGCCATGTTCGCTGCCTCGCGCACCGTCGGAGCAGCGCTCAAAAAAGGTGACATCGTCGTCTATGAATCGACAGTTTATCCCGGGGCGGTAGAAGACGACTGCGTGCCGCTTCTGGAGCAGGCGTCCGGGTTGAAGGCTGGATCTGATTTCAAGGTCGGTTACTCGCCGGAACGCATCAATCCCGGCGACAAACAGCACCGGTTTGAGACGATCACCAAGGTGGTGTCGGCGCAAGATGCTCCGACGCTCGACATCGTGGCCAGTGTTTATGGATCGGTCGTGACTGCCGGCATTCACCGGGCACCGTCCATAAAGGTCGCTGAAGCAGCGAAGGTGATCGAGAACACGCAGCGCGATCTGAACATAGCGTTCATGAACGAACTGTCGCTGATTTTCCAGGCGTTGAGTATCGATACCGGCGACGTGCTTGCTGCGGCGCGGACCAAGTGGAATTTCATGCCGTTTCAGCCGGGGCTTGTTGGCGGGCACTGCATCGGGGTCGATCCATACTATCTGACATATCGCGCTGAGCGGGCCGGCTACCATCCAGAAGTCATTCTTGCCGGGCGCCGCATCAATGATGGCATGGGCCAGCGCGTCGCGCGCGAATGTATCCGGGGATTGCTGCGCCGGAAGAGCAATGGCGGCGTAGTCACCATTCTCGGCCTGACGTTCAAGGAAGACGTGCCCGACACGCGCAACTCACGCGTGATCGATATTATTCGCGAACTGGAATCCTTCGGGCTCACGGTGCAGGTCAGCGATCCGATGGCGGACTCTGAAGACGCCATGCACGAATACGGCGTGAAGCTGGTCGATGTCGATGCGCTGCAGCCCGCTGATGCGATCATCATGGCTGTTGCTCACAAGACGTACATCGATGCAGGCTGGCCGCTGATCCAGAAACTTCTGATCGGCGGGCGTGGTCTTGTTCTGGACGTAAAGATGAGGCTCGATCGCGACAGCTTGCCTGACGGCATTGAGTTGTGGCGTCTTTGATCGCCGGATGGTGAAAAGAATGTCGGATGAGACAATACTTGTTACGGGAGCTGCGGGCTTTATCGGCTTCCACGTCACGCAGAAACTCTTGCAAGCCGGCCGCCGTGTCATCGGATTGGATAACATCAACAGCTATTATGATCCGAAGCTGAAGGAAGCGCGCCTTGACGTGCTGAAGAACGATCCCTCGTTCAGTTTCGTCAAGCTGGACCTTGCCGACAGGGTCGGCGTGGCGGAATTATTCAGCGCGAAACGTTTTCCGGTGGTCATTCATCTCGCGGCGCAGGCAGGTGTGCGCTACTCGCTCGAGAATCCACATGCCTATGTGGATGCAAATCTTCAGGGTTTCGCGAACATACTCGAGGGTTGCCGTCATAACGAATGCCGGCATTTGCTGTACGCATCCTCGTCGTCGGTCTATGGCGCCAATACCAAGCTGCCATTCTCCGTGCACGACAGTGTCGATCATCCGGTCAGTCTCTATGCGGCCTCGAAGAAGGCCAACGAGCTGATGGCGCACGCCTACAGTCATCTCTATCGTATTCCGTCGACCGGCTTGCGCTTCTTTACGGTATACGGGCCGTGGGGCCGGCCGGATATGGCGATATATCTATTCGCCAAGGCCATTCTTGAAGGTCAGCCGATCAAGCTGTTCAATCACGGCGATATGCGCCGTGACTTCACCTACGTCGACGATGTGACGGAAGCGATCGTGCGGCTGATCGATCATGCGCCGGTCGGGCAGGCCAGGGCACCGGACGCAACCCCTGATCCTGGAACGAGCGCGGCTCCCTGGCGGGTGTTCAACGTCGGCAACAACCATCCCGAGGAACTCTCAAAAGTCGTCGAGATTCTCGAGAAAGAGTTCGGGCGCAAGGCAGCAAAGGAAATGCTGCCGATGCAGCCCGGAGATGTGCCGGCCACATATGCGGACGTCGACGATTTGATGCGCGAGGTCGGCTTCCGTCCTTCAACAACGATTGAAGATGGTATTGCGCGGTTCGCGGCGTGGTATCGCGAGTATCATCAGCTCTCCTGAGATCATTTCGAGGACGCATGAGCGAGCGCATTATTCCATTGATCATGTGCGGCGGGGCAGGCACCCGCCTGTGGCCTGCCTCACGCGAGGGGCGTCCAAAGCAGTTTCTGCGGTTGTTCGGCTCGCATTCGACGTTTCAGGACACGATGCTTCGCGTCAGCGATCAAGGCTTGTTTGTGCGTCCTATCGTCATCACCAATGCGGCCTATCGCTTCATGGTGCTGGAGCAGTTGAACGAGATCGATCTCGAAGCCGACATCCTTCTCGAGCCGGCCCGGCGCGATTCCGGTCCGGCGATTGCTACGGGTGCGGCGTTTGCGCTGACCCGCGACCCAGATGCGGTTGTACTGGCGCTGGCTGCCGATCACGTCGTGCGTCACCCGGCGGCTTTCGTTGAGGCCTGCCGAAAAGCGTTGAGCGTCGCCAATGCCGGCCGCATCGTCACGTTCGGCGTTTTGCCGGAGCGGCCTGCGACTGAGTACGGCTACATCCGGCCCGGTGATGTTGTATCCGGGGATGTGCGAAAGGTTGCGAAGTTCGTCGAGAAACCTGATCCCGCGACCGCCGCTGGATACGTTGCCGACGGTTACCTGTGGAACTGCGGCAACTTCATGTTTCGCGCGCAAATGCTGCTTGATGAGTATCGCAGCGTCGATGCTGACAGCGTGGGCACGCTGGTCGAAGCTGTGGGCAGTGCCGGCCGTGATCTCGGCTTTGTGACGCTGCCGCTGGAATCGTTCGGCAAGGCCACTCCGATTTCCATCGATTACGCTGTGATGGAGAAAACCACGCAAGCCGCCGTGATCCCCGTATCCTGTGGATGGTCCGACGTCGGCTCCTGGCATGCGGTATGGGAGTTGTCCGACAAGGACGAACACGGCAATGTATCGCAGGGTCTCACCGTGTTCGAGGACTCGCGCAACTGCAACGTCTCAACCGACAAGGCGCTGGTCGCGCTGGAAGGCGTCGATGATCTTGTCGTGGTGGCGACGCAGGACGCTATTCTTGTTTCCCGCCAGAGCGATCCGAACGGATTGAAGCGGTTGGTCGGGAAACTGAGGACCGTCGCTCCGCAGGTGACCGAAGATCACATCAAGGTTCACCGGCCATGGGGATCGTATCAGTCGCTTGATATTGGCGAGCGCCATCAGGTGAAGCGAATTATCGTGAAGGCTGGCGGCAGGCTTTCGCTGCAGAAGCATCATCACCGATCCGAACACTGGATCGTGGTGCGGGGAACTGCGCTGGTTACGGTGAACGATCTGCAAAAGATGGTTCACGAAAATGAGTCCATCTACATTCCGATCGGTGCGGTCCATCGCATGGAAAACCCCGGCAAGATTCCGCTGGAACTGATCGAGGTCCAGACGGGCAGCTATCTGGGTGAGGACGACATCATCCGCATCGAGGATGACTACCGGCGGTCATGACGCGGAATCATCCGCGGAAAGTCTAGAAAGATTCCAGTTTTCAATGGGTTATACCGGTGTCCGATGTAATTCTTTGAATCAAAACGTGTAGGGGATCGAGGCTGCGGCGTTCGCCACATATGTGACGGCATGCTAGGAAAGTCGGCATGTGACTGGCGAGCGACTCGCCCGAAATTCAGAGATTTCAGGGATTTCAAAAGATGAGTTCGACGGTGTCGACAAAAAGTACTGCGAGCAACGATCGGCCGCTGCGCGTTGGCGTCGTGGGCGCGGGGGTGATGGGGACCAATCACGCCCGCGTGCTGGCCGGTTTGCCTGGTGTCGAACTGGTCGGTATTGTTGATCCGCTTCCTGCGCACCGCACGCGAGCGGTGGAGATTGTCGGCTGTCCGACCTTCGCGACTCTGGAAGAGATGCTCGAGGCAGGTCCCGATGCGGTGACCATCGCCGCGCCGACACACCTTCACCGCGACGTCGCGCTTGCCTGCATCGCGCGAAAGATTCACGTTCTCGTCGAAAAGCCGATTGCGTCTTCGGTCGAGGAGGGCAACGAGATTGTCAACGCTGCGCGCAACGCGGGTGTGACGCTCATGGTTGGCCATGTCGAGCGCTTCAATCCGGCCGTCGCCGCCATCAAGCAGGCGATCAAGGATGAAGAAATCCTCTCGATCGCCATCACCCGCGTCGGTCCGTTTCCGCCGCGCATGTCGAATGTCGGCGTGGTGATCGATCTCGCCGTTCACGATATCGATCTGATCCGCTGGTTCACCGAATCCGACATTGTCGATGTGCAGCCGCAGCTTGCGAGCGCCGTGGCTGAGCGCGAGGACATCGCGCTGCTCCAGTTCCGTACCGCTTCCGGTGTGCTCGCGCATATCAACACCAACTGGCTGACGCCGTTCAAGGCCCGCAGCGTCACTGTGGCGACGCGTGGCAAGTATGTTCAGGGCGACCTGCTGACGCGGCAGGTGACCGAATGTTTCGGTTTCCAGCGCGACGGCAGTTATTCGATGCGGCATCTTTCGGTCGGTCATGACGAGCCGCTGCGTGCCGAACTGGTTGCGTTCCTCGACGCGGTGCGGACCGGCAACGCGCCTGCCGTGACTGGCGACGAAGGCGTCGCGAGCCTCGAAATCGCGATCAAGTGTCTCGACGTCCCGGCCGGCTCCATCGCCGCGCCGCTGCGCAAGGGACCGCGCGCCGTCGCAGGTTGACGGCAAACCCTGTTCTTCGAAATGGATCCGGCACGCATCATGAACCAGCATTTGCGATCAGAACCCGTGGCTTTCATCGATATCGGCGCCCAGCGCCGACGCTTGGGTACGAAGATCGATGACGCCGTCGCGCGCGTGCTGACGCACTGCCAGTTCATCAATGGTCCCGAGGTCACCCAGCTTGAGGCCGATCTGGCTGCCTACTGCGGCGCCAAGCACGTCGTCGCATGCGCGAGCGGCACCGACGCCTTGCTGATGGTGCTGATGGCGCAGGGTGTAGGCCCCGGCGACGCTGTGATCTGCCCATCGTTCACGTTCTGCGCCACGGGTGAAGTGGTCGCGCTGGCTGGCGCGACGCCGGTGTTCGTTGACGTCGATGAAACGACGTTCAACATCAACATCGCATCGCTCAAGGCCGGTATCGCTACTGCGAAGAAGCTCGGCCTCAAGCCGAAAGCAATCGTTCCGGTCGATCTGTTCGGTCAGAGCGCGGACCACGACGCCATCGCCGAGGTCGCCAAGAGCGAGGGGCTGTTTGTGCTGGACGACGCCGCGCAGTCGTTCGGTGCAACGTACAAGGGCCGCCGGCTCGGCACGTTCGGCCTTGCGACGGCGACCAGCTTCTTTCCCGCCAAGCCGCTCGGCTGCTTTGGAGACGGCGGCGCGATTTTCACCGACGATGCCGCGCTCGCGGAACGGCTGCGCAGCATTCGTGTCCACGGGCAGGGCACCGAGAAGTATGACAACGTTCGCCTCGGCCTGACGGCGCGGCTGGACACCATGCAGGCCGCGATCCTGATCGAGAAACTGAAGATTTTCGACGACGAGATCGAGGCGCGCAACAAAGTCGCGAGCCGCTATTTCGACGCGCTGCACAACATCGTGACGCCGCCGCGCGTGGCCGACGGCAACACGTCGGTCTGGGCGCAGTACACCATCCGGCTGCCACGCGGGGGCCGTGATGCCTTCGCCGAGGGTCTCAAGGCGCAGGGAGTTCCGACCGCGATCTACTATCCGAAGTCCATGCACCAGCAGACAGCCTATAAGCACTATCCGACCGCTGAAGGCGGGCTGCCGGTCAGCGAGAAGCTGTCGGAGGATGTCATCAGCCTGCCGATGCATGCCTATCTCGACCAGGCGGCTCAGGACCGCGTCATCAAGGCTGTGCGCGAAGCTCTTTCCTGATTTCGGACTCAAGATTGCAAAAATGCCGTCATGCCCGGGCATAGCCGTTCGTAGAACGGCGTCGCTTCCGCTCGCCGATGTCCCGGGCATCCACGTCTTGGCGGCAACCTAAAAAGACGTGGATGGCCGGAATAAATCCGGCCATGACGGCGCAGGTCGAAGCCTCGCTGGTTCGCGATCTGGGCAGTATGCGGTAGGACTATCCGATGCTCGGACGAATCTTCACCGTCGGCGGCTATACCCTTCTCTCGCGGGTCACCGGATTCGCGCGCGACATCATGCTCGCGGCGATCCTCGGCGCGGGGCCGATTGCGGACGCGTTCTTCGTCGCGCTGCGGCTCCCCAATCATTTCCGTGCGATTTTCGCAGAGGGTGCATTCTCCGCCGCGTTCGTCCCGGCTTACACGCATCTCCATAATCGCGATGCACTGGCTGCGCGATTGTTCGCCGATCGCATCTTCACGCTGCTGCTGAGTGCGCAGGCCGCGCTGCTGGTGGTCGCATGGCTGTTCATGCCGCAGGTTATTGCGCTGCTCGCGCCGGGATTTGCCAGCGATCCCGCACGTGCGGAGCTGGCAATATCCCTGACGCGCATCACGTTTCCCTACCTTCTGCTCATCACGCTGGTGACGCTCTACGGCGGCATGCTCAATGCGATGCATCGCTTCGCGAGCCCGGCCGCAGCGCCGATATTCCTCAACCTGTCGATGATGCTGACGCTGGCGCTTGCGGCATTTTTCCCGAACGCGGGATATGCTGCAGCATGGGGCGTGCTGCTGGCTGGCTTTCTGGAGTTCTTTCTGGTCGCGGGCGATGCTGGCCGCAGCGGCATTCTTCCAAAATTCACGTCGTTCAAGCTCGACGCAGATGTGCGTGGCTTCTTTCGCGCGCTGGGTCCCGCGACACTGGGCTCGATGGGAACGCAGGTCGCGCTGTTTGCGGATACCATCATCGCAACATTCCTGGCCGCTGGCGCGCTCTCGGCGCTCTACTACGCCGACCGGCTCAACCAGTTGCCGATCGGTGTGATCGGCATTGCCATTGGCACAGTGCTCCTGCCGGAGATGTCGCGGCGGATTACGGCCGGAGACCATGAAGGCGCGCTCGCTTCGCAGCGGCGCGCATTCGATTTCACCCTGCTGTTCTCGATTCCGTTCGTCGCGGCGTTCCTTGTGGTGCCTGACGTCATCATGCGCGCGATGTTCGCGCGCGGGGCATTCTCCAAGGCGGATGCTGCGGCGGCTGGCGCCACGCTTGCAGCCTACGCAGTCGGGCTTATTCCGTTCGTCTTGATCCGAAGCGCCGTTGCGACGTTCTATGCCCGCAAGGACACCGCCACGCCGGTCAAGGCCGCGCTCACAGGCGTTGCGGTCAATGTCGCTCTGAAAATCGCGCTGGTGGGATCGCTAGCGCAGATCGGGCTGGCGCTGGCCACTGCGGTTGGCGCGTGGGTGAATCTGCTGCTCGTTGTTCTTTTCGCGACGCGCCGCAAGTATTTTGCGTTCGACCGCGCGTTCCTCATTTCGCTGGTGAAATTCTCCGCAGCAGGCGTGGTGCTCGCTGCGGCACTCTGGCTCACGTCGCGCTGGGAGGTGTCCGCGCTGGCCAGCATGACCTCTTTACGCGATGAAACCGCTCTCGGAATTTTGATCGTGGTTGCGGCCGCCGTTTACGGAAGCTGCATACTGCTACTGTTCGGAAAGCGATGGCTGGCAACGCTGATTCGCCGGTAAGCCATTTGCGCTTCCAGCCATTCCGCTGCATGATGGACCTTAGAAGCGTTCCAGATTGCAGTTGGAGATATCATGGCTCCCGTCAAATTCGGTGTCGGTCAAAGCGTCCTTCGCAAGGAGGATGACGCTCTTATCCGCGGCAAGGGCCGCTACACCGACGACTACACGCCAGCATCAGCGATGCACGCCCTTGTGCTGCGGTCTCCGCATGCGCACGCAAAATTCAAGCTCGATGTGTCGCAGGCTCGCGGATTGCCGGGCGTTGCTGCGATTCTAACAGCCGACGACGTCAAGGATCTCGGCAGTCTTCCCTGCCTGTTCAATCTGCCTGATGAGCCCTTTATCGGTCCTCCGTATCCGATCCTTGCGCGCGATGTCGTGCGGCATGTCGGCGACGCGGTTGCGTTCGTCGTGGCGGACACCGTTGAGCAGGCGCGGGACGCGATCGAGGCGATCCAGGTCGAGTGGACCGCGCTGCCGGCGGCCGTCGGTCTGGTCAACGCGGTAAAGAAGGGGGCGCCGCAGGTCTGGCCGAGCCACGCGGGCAATGTCCTGTTTGACACGTCGTTGGGCGACAAGAAAACAACCGAGGCAGCCTTCGCCAAGGCGCATGCGGTGGCGGAAATCACCATCGTCAATCCGCGCATCGTGACGAACTACATGGAAACCCGCGCGGTGGTTTGCGAATACGACGCCAAGCGCGATCATCTGACGCTGACGATGGGTAGCCAGGGCAGCCATAGGCTGCGCGATATTCTCTGTCAGAACGTTCTCAACATCCCCGTCGAGAAGATGCGGGTCATCTGCCCGGACGTCGGCGGCGGATTCGGGACCAAACTGTTTCCCTATCGCGAATATGCGCTCGCGGCAGTTGCCGCACGCAAGCTGAAGAAGACGGTGAAATGGACCGCCGAGCGCGCCGATCATTTTGTCGGCGATGCGCAGGGGCGCGACAACGTCACCACCGCGCGCATGGCGCTGGCTGAGGACGGGAAATTCCTGGCCATGGATGTCGATCTGATGGGCGACATGGGCGCTTATCTCTCGACCTTTGGACCGTATATTCCACATGGCGGCGCGGGAATGTTGCCGGGTCTCTACGATATTCAGGCGTTCCATTGCCGCGTCCGCACCGTGTTCACCAATACTGTGCCGGTGGATGCCTATCGCGGAGCGGGACGTCCCGAGGCGGCCTATGTGGTCGAGCGGCTTGTCGATGCGGCGGCACGCAAGCTGGGCATGACGCCGGACGCGATCCGCCGCAAGAATTTCATTCAGCCGAAGGCAATGCCGTACACAACGGCCACCGGGAAGATCTACGATTCCGGTGATTTTGCCGCGCATATGAAGCGCGCGATGGATGTTGCCGACTGGAAGGAATTCCCGAAGCGCGCCAAGGCTGCGAAGAAGCAGGGACTGGTGCGCGGTATCGGTCTCGGCACCTATGTCGAGGTGTGCGGCTCGATGGGAGAGCCAGAAACGGCTCAGGTTCGGCTCGATCCCAATGGCGATGTGACGATTTTGATCGGCACGCAGTCCAGCGGGCAGGGACACCAGACCGCGTATGCCCAAATCGTTGCGGAGCAGTTCAGAATCGCACCCGAGCGAGTCCATATTCATCAGGGTGATACCGATGAGATCGCAACCGGTCTTGGCACCGGCGGTTCGAGCTCGATTCCATCCGGCGGCGTCAGCGTGGAACGGGCGACGCGCACACTCGGTGCGAATTTGAAGGACATCGCCGCCGATCTACTGGAGACAGGTGCGGGCGATCTTGAGTTCAACGACGGGGCGATCCGTATTGTCGGCACCGACCGTACGGTCTCGTTTGCCGATCTCGCAAAGCGCGCTGGCGCCGATCCGTCGAAGCTGAGTGCAAGCGCCAAATTTACGAGCGCCGACGGCACCTATCCGAATGGCACGCATATCGCCGAGGTCGAGATCGATCCCGCCACCGGCGTGATCCAGGTCGTGAACTACGTTATCGTCGACGATTTCGGCGTGACGCTCAATCCGCTGCTGCTGGCGGGCCAGGTTCACGGCGGTACCATGCAAGGCATCGGTCAGGCCCTGATGGAGCAGGCGGTCTATGACGCCGCCGACGGCCAACTCGTGACCGGCACTTTCATGGACTATGCGCTGCCGCGCGCCGCGGACGGACCGTCGATCAAGTTCGAGACCCACAATGTGCCGTGCAAGACAAATCCGCTCGGCGTCAAGGGGGCTGGCGAAGCGGGCGCGATCGGCTCGTGTCCCGCCGTGGTGAACGCCATCATTGACGGGCTCTGGCGCGAGTATGGCATCGGCCACATCGACATGCCGGCCACGGCGGAGCGCGTGTGGATGGCCATCGCGCAGAGCCGTCGCGAGCACCGTTTGTAAAAATTCCCGGCGCAGAAAGAAAATGTTGGGCTTGTCAGGCTGCAGCCGGAGTGTTCGATTCTGTCGACTTGTGTGTAAGGGCGTCGTTTCAAATTTTAGGGAAGGAAATACCGAATGAAGCGTTCTGTTCTCGTGGCCGCGATGATTGTGCTCGGTGCAACCGCGGTCGTTGCCGACCAGGCTCTGATCGAGCAAAGCCATGCGCTGATGAAAGCGAACGGCAAGAATCTGGGCGGTGTTCTCAGTCCGATGGCGAGAGGCGAGAAGCCTTACGACCAGGCGGCGATCGATGCGGCGCTGGCGCAGCTTGATGACACGGCCAAAAAGCTCCCCTCGCTCTATCCCGCAAGCGTCAAGGCTGTGAAGCAGACCAGCGAATACACTCCGTCTCCCAAGATCTGGGACGATCGAGCTGGATTTGATGCGGCTATCGCTGCTTTCGGCAAGGCCGTGACCGAAGCCAAGGGCAAGATCAAGGATGCGGACAGCTTGAAAGCGACGCTGCCGACGATCGGCAAGTCATGCTCGGGCTGTCATGAGACATTCCGCGTAAAGAACAGCTGATCCGAGACTACGCTCCGCAATTTGAAGGGCGGGTGCCAGTGGCGCCCGCCCTTTGTTTCTGCATCAATGCAGCAGCGTTTACTTCGTGACCTGTCCGCGAATTTCGCCCGCGGGATGTGCTGCAGTATGAATGTTGATGTAGTACTTCCCGGCCATCAGGTCGGCGGCCTGCGCGTCAGTCAGGGTCGCGCTGCCCTCGGCGCCGCTGGCTGCATCCTTCAATGGAACGGCGACCGGAGCATTCTTGCCGGCTTCAGCGGGACCATGAAAATGCGCCATGGTGGCGGGTCCCGTAAGGCCCGAATAGGTGACCTTCCAGGTCAGCGTTTTGGTCGCGCTATCGAAGCTGACATCGGCCGTGCCCTTGCCGGGACTGGTGACAGCGGGCACCTCGGCCGCTCCCGTGAGGTTGACCTTCATGGTCATCATTTCGGCAACTGCCGGTCCGCCAAGTGAAATGCACAGGCCTGCGGCCGCGGCCATAGTCGCAAATCTTTTGCTGTTCATCGTTTTCTCCCGTAGTTTTCGGACTGCCGATACCGATTGAACACTGGCCGCAGCCGTTTGGTTCCTGTCGATTTCCAGTTACTCCCATTGGGGGCGCATATGTTTCGGAAGCTTTTCCTGCTGGTGGCTGTCGCTCTGATCGCCAGCATGGGTGTTTTCTGGCTCGTCACCATTCCGGCAGTGGTGTCCGCCGAAGCCTTGCCGGCTTACTCGCCCAACGTCGCCAACGGACAAACGGTGTTCAACGCCGGCGGTTGCGCGTCATGTCATGCGGTGGTTGGCGAGCCGCGCACCATGCTCGGAGGGGGACTGGCCATTCCGTCGCCGTTCGGCACGTTCTATGCGCCGAACATTTCGCCCCACAAGCAGAACGGCATCGGCGACTGGACCGAGGCAAACTTCGTCACCGCTGTGAGGAAGGGGACTTCACCGGCCGGGGCGCATTATTTCCCGTCGTTTCCTTACGGCTCATACGTTCACGCGACTGACAACGACATCCGCGACCTGTTTGCCTATATCAAAACCTTGCCTTCGCTCTCCGGCCGTCCGCGCCCTCACGATGTAAGCTTTCCGTTCAACATCCGCCGCCTTGTGGGTGGATGGAAGTTCCTGTTCGTGGATGGCAAGCCGCTTACCCCTGATCCGAAACAATCGGCGGCGTGGAATCGCGGCGCCTATCTGGTCAATGGGCTCGGCCATTGCGCCGAGTGTCACAGCCCCCGCAATTTCCTCGGCGGCATCGTGTCCTCGCAGCGGTTTGCCGGCGGACCGAATCCTGAAGGTGAGGGCTGGGTGCCGAACATTACCCAAAAGGGCCTCAAGGACTGGAGTGAGAAGGAAATCGCCTGGTTCCTCAAGACCGGCGAACTGCCCAGCGGTGACACCGCCGGCGGCTCAATGGTGCGGGTCATCAAGAACACGTCGGAATTGAACGACGAGGATCGTGCGGCAGTGGCGGCCTATCTCAAGTCCTTGCCTCCGGTGGATGGCCCGGTGAAGCCGAAAAAGAAGACCTGAGCGCCGGGTTGTTCCTGCCGTCTGCATAGCCGCTCAACAAGCCATGTTGAGAGCGGGGTTTTCCGGGTTGCCGCCGCGTGCTTTGTCGGGCGGCAATTGCCGCAGGATTCCCGCTTTTCTCCATGAATATTGTCAAAGCCGTTTCGTTCAAGATCGCCAGTACGCTGATGTTTGCGGTCATGGGTGCCCAGGTGCGCTATCTGGGCGGAGCGTATCCGGAAGGGCAGGTGGCGTTTTTCCGCTCGATATTCGCGCTGATCCCGATCCTGATCGTGTTCGGCTGGCGCGGACAACTCAAGGGCGCCCTGCAAACCGAGCGGCCATCGGAACACCTGCTGCGCGGTGTCTTCAGCGTCGTCGGCACCTTCTGCACGTTTGCCGCACTTGCGCGAATTCCGATTGCTGACTTTACTGCCATCGCGTTCGTGGCTCCGTTGATTACCGTCATCTTCGCGGCAGTATTCCTGAAAGAACAGGTTCACGCGTATCGCTGGTCGGCGGTGGCCTTCGGTTTCAGCGGGGTGATCCTGATGCTGACGCCCTATGCGCGCGACCATGCGGCGCTCACAACATCCATGGCCATTGGCCTTCTGTTCGCGCTGACCAATGCCTTCACATCAGGCGGTGCATCGATCCAGATCCGGCGGCTGACGGCGACCGAGACGACCTCATCCATCGTCATCTTCATGACGTTGCTTGTTCTGTTGGTTTCGCTGCTGACCGCGCCGTTCGGCTGGCGCATGCCTTCCACGTGGCAGGATGTTGCGATCCTGGCCGGGATCGGCATCGCGGGAGGACTCGGGCAGATTTTCTTCACCGACAGCTATCGTTATGCGCCGGCATCGTTTCTGGCGCCGTTCGATTACACCGCCATGCTGTGGGCGTTCATGCTGGGTTACTGGTTCTTCGGAGAGGTGCCGACACTCTACGTTGTTGTGGGGGCGATCATTGTCGCCAGCGCCGGGATTTTCGTGATCCTGCGCGAGCGCTATCTCGGCCTGAAGCGGCTGCGCGATACGCCGGTCGCGGCTATCGCCACCATTGCAGATGACGAAGAGGATCCGGACGCGCCGGTTTCAGGCGCCTCCAAAGCGGCCTGACAGGGCATGATCCCGAAAACTGCCCTCCGGCTTGACCGGAGGGTGGGCCGGTCTTCGGAGAAGACCATGCCCCCGCAAACTCTACGTGCCAAACGCCTTGAACGTGATGATGGTGTAGGTGTCCTGGATGCCGGGAATGACCTGGAGCTTCTCGTTGACGAAATGCCCGATGTCGGTGGCGCTGTCGACATAGAACTTGACCAGCAGGTCATAGTCGCCCGCCGTCGAATAGATTTCGGAGGCGATTTCGGCCTCGGCGATCGCATTGGCGACCGTATAGGACTGGCCCAGCTTGCATTTGATCTGGACAAAGAAGGGGACCATCACTGTCTCTCCCGGCGCGGGTGGCTATCTCTTGGAGCGCAATAGAGCCAAATCCGGCCACGGTGGCAACCCGGCTTGCTGGAGTTTATTCAGCGCGTTAGAGCAGGGGGCGAAAGGCCCTGAATACCATGAGATTGCCATGAGCATACCGATTGCGCTCACGATTGCCGGCTCGGATTCGAGCGGAGGCGCCGGCATTCAGGCCGACCTCAAGACGTTCGCGGCCTGCGGCGTCTATGGCGCGTCCGTGATTACCGCGCTGACGGCGCAGAACACGCAGGGCGTGACCGGCATCCATGATGTCCCGGCCGACTTCATCACCGCGCAGATCGATGCGGTATTCTCCGATCTCGACGTCAAGGCCGTCAAGATCGGCATGGTGGCCCGCCATGAGGCGATCGACGCCATCGCTGCCGGCCTCGATCGCTGGTCGCCAAGGTACGTGGTGCTCGATCCGGTGATGGTTGCGACATCGGGCGACCGGCTGCTGTCGTCCGACGCGATCGACGCCCTGCGCATCAAGCTCTTTCCGCGCGTCGGCCTGATCACGCCCAATCTGCCGGAAGCCGCTGCGCTTCTCAATGAGGCCATGGCCGAGAGCGAGGCACACATCGAGCGTCAGGGCAGGCGGCTGCTGGCACTGGGCTGTCCCGCCGTTCTGATCAAGGGTGGTCACGGAACCGGTCCCGAGAGCACCGACTATCTGATCGACAAACATTCCGTCGTGCGGCTCGCTGCCCCGCGCATCGCAACCAGCAACACCCACGGGACGGGCTGTTCGCTGTCATCGGCCGTCGCAGCAGGTCTTGCCAGGGGCGACGGCCTTGAAGCTGCCGTTCGCAATGCCAAGGCGTACGTCAGCGCAGCCATCGCCGCGGCCGACCGGCTCGACGTCGGTCACGGCCACGGGCCGATCCATCACTTCCACGCCTTCGACACTTAAGAGCCGATGAGTTCCGGCCGAACTGTCCCCGGACGTCATTGCGAGCGAAGCGGAGCAATCCAGTCTTAGGCATAGCAAGAACTGGATTGCTTCGTCGCAAGTGCTCCTCGCAATGACGATTTGTGGTGAAGTCTCGGTCACATCTGAGGTCACCGTGACCCAGCGCGCGACAAGCTGCCGCGCTTGTCGCCTGTTTGTCGCACTCCGCTGGTAATCGCCAATAAGCGAATAAAAATCTGATTCCTCAGATCGCTTATTGGAACCAAGATGATCTCATCCGATCTCGACAAATCCGTTGTTCAAACTGCTTACGCGCGTTGGGCGCCGATCTATGACGCCGTGTGCGGACCGGTCATGGTGAAGGGCCGGCGCGCAGCTGCTGCGGCAGCGCGGGCCATCGGCGGCAAGATTCTTGAGGTCGGCGTCGGCACGGGATTGTCGTTCGACGACTACGACACCAGCACCGAGATCACCGGCATCGATATGAGCGCGCCGATGCTCGAGAAGGCGCGAGCCAAGATGACGAGCGGGAAGTACCCGTTCGTCAAAGCCGTGCACCAGATGGACGCTCATCAGATGACGTTCGCGGATGCCACCTTCGATTGCGTCGTGGCGCAGTTCGTCATCACGCTGGTCGCCAATCCCGAGCAGGTGCTGTCCGAATGCCATCGTGTGGTGAAGCCGGGCGGCCGGATCATCCTCGTCAACCACCTCTACTCGGAAGTGGGTGTGGCGGCTGCGGTCGAGCGCTGGGCCGCGCAGAAAACCCGGGCGCTGGGGCTGCGCCCTGAATTTCCCTTCGCGCGGCTGCAGGCCTGGGCGCAATCAAACGCAGGCACGACCCTTGTCGAGCGGCGCAAAGTTGCGCCCTTCGGCATCTACACACTGGTTTGTTTCGAGCGGACTCTCAATTCGCAGGCCGCGTGATCTGTCATCACGCTGTCATGGATTTTTGATAAAGGCTCGCGCATGGAAAGACAGGCTATCAGCGATAGCAGTCCCGAACGACGCTTTCGCACTTTGTTTATCTCCGATGTTCATCTCGGAGCCCGCGGTTCGCAAGCCGACCGCCTTCTTGACTTCCTCCGTTGTCACGATGCCGACACCATCTATCTCGTTGGCGATATCATCGACGGATGGGCTTTGAAGTCCAGCTGGCACTGGCCGCAATCTCACAACGACTTTGTCCAGAAGATGCTGCGCAGAGTCCGCAAGGGCGCGCGCGTCATCTACATCCCCGGCAATCACGACGAATTCCTGCGCTCCTATTACGGCACGCACTTCGGCGGTGTCGAAGTTGTCGAGAACGCCGTTCACGAAGGTGCCGACGGCAAGCGCTATCTCGTCATTCACGGCGATATCTTCGATCTTGTCGTTCAGAACGCGCGCTGGCTCGCGCATCTTGGCGACAAGGCCTATGACTTCGCGATCCAGATGAACCGGCTGGTGAATGCCTTCCGCAAACTGTTCGGCGTGCCTTACTGGTCGCTCTCGCAGTGGGCCAAGCAAAAGGTGAAGAACGCGGTCAACTATATCGGCGCGTTCGAACAGACGCTGGCCGGTGAAGCCAGGCGCCACGGCGCCGATGGCGTGATCTGCGGCCACATTCACTACGCGACGATCCGCGACGAGAACGGCATCCGCTACATGAACTGCGGCGACTGGGTCGAGAGCTGCACCGCGCTGGTCGAGCACGAGGACGGGCGTTTCGAAATCCTGGTATGGACCGATCCGCTGCGCCGATCTCAGCCGGTGCCTCGCGTGACGGCGCAGGCTGCCTGATGCGCATTCTTGTCGCAACGGACGCCTGGCATCCACAAGTCAACGGTGTGGTGAGAACGCTCACCAAGATGGCGGAAGCCGCCGCCTCGATGGGCGTCGACGTCGAATTCCTCACGCCGCAATCGTTTCGGACTATTGCACTGCCAGGCTACGCCGATCTGCATGTCGCGCTGCCAAGCCCGGGCAAGATCGCGCGCATGATCGAAGAGGCACAGCCGGACTACATCCATATCGCGACCGAAGGTCCGATCGGAATTCTGGCGCGGCGCTATTGCCAGAAGAACAAGGTGCCGTTTACGACGAGCTTCCATACCCGTTTTCCCGAATATGTCTCCGCGCGATTCCCGATTCCGGAATCCTGGGTCTGGGCGGCGTTGCGTTACTTTCATGGCACCAGCGATGCTGTGATGGCGGCGACGCCCGCGCTCGCGGATGAATTGCGCGGACGCGGCTTCCGTAATGTCGTGCTGTGGTCGCGCGGTGTCGATGCCGAACTGTTCCGGCCGCGCGATTTCGATCTCGCTCTGCCGCGGCCGGTCTTTCTCTCGGTCGGCCGCGTCGCTGTCGAGAAGAACCTCGAGGCGTTTCTGGGGCTGGATTTACCCGGCACCAAGGTCGTGGTCGGCGACGGCCCGGCGAAGACCGAACTTGAGCGCAAGTATCCCGATGCGGTGTTTCTCGGCACCATGCAGGGTGAGGCGCTCGCGGAAACATATTCTGCCGCCGATGTGTTCGTATTTCCGAGCAAGACCGACACCTTCGGTCTGGTGCTGCTTGAGGCGCTGGCCAGTGGCGTACCCGTCGCGGCGCTGCCGGTGTCCGGCCCGCTCGATGTGATCGGTGATGCGCCGGTCGGCGTGCTGAACAACGATCTGCGTGCGGCCTGTCTGGCCGCGCTGGATATTCCGCGCGAAGCCTGCCGCGATTTTGCTGCGTCCCGAAGCTGGGGTGCTTGTGCGCAGGCGTTCATTGACAATGTGACGCGCGAGCGGCCGCCTCAGGTCAAGCGCCGCTGGCGGCGGCGGCTGGCCCGGCGGCTCCGATTGACTTCGGAATCCGTTCCCACCGCCTGATCGCATAGCCGTTGTTCCCTAGTGTGGTGGTTCGCAAGTCCGCATCATTTCTACAGCGCATTCTTTTGCGGACTTGCGAACCAAAACCACACTAGAATCACTAATTGCTAGTGTCCTTCCGAATCCGAAGTTCGCTCGGGCAGGTGCTGCAGAATGAGGCGAACTTCGGATTCGGGACACTAGCGATCTTGCTCTGAAAGGCTGGCGCGCTATACATGCGCCATGGCCTCTCTTGTTCTCCCGACAAATGTCGATATCGAAGCCGCCGCGCGCGTTCTCGCGCCCGTCGCCGTCAGAACCCGTCTCATCACGTCACCTGCGCTCGATGCGCTGACTGGCGGACGTATCTTCCTCAAACCCGAGGTGCTGCAGCGAACAGGTTCTTTCAAGTTTCGCGGCGCTTTCAACAAATTATCCTCCATTCCGGAAGCGGCGCGGAAGGCTGGTGTCGTCGCGTTCTCGTCGGGCAACCACGCGCAGGGCGTCGCGGCTGCGGCGCAGATCCTGAACATGCCGGCGGTGATCGTGATGCCGTCCGATGCACCGGTCTCCAAGATCGAGCGCACCAAGAGCTATGGCGCAGAGGTCGTTCCTTATGACCGCGACAAGGAAGACCGCGATGCCATCGCGCGGGGTCTTGCGAGCAAGCGCGGGGCCACTGTTGTTCCGCCCTATGACGATCCGTGGGTGATCGCGGGGCAGGGGACAGTCGGCCGCGAGATCGCGGAGGACTTTGCCGCGCTTGGCTTGACGCCCGACATCGTGTCCGCGCCCGCGTCCGGCGGCGGCTTGATGGCCGGCATTGCTCTCGCGACGAAAGCGAAGTTTCCGAATGCCGGTCTGATGACTGTCGAGCCCTGCGGTTTCGATGATCACGCCCGGTCATTCAGCGCTGGGAAGCGCGAGCCTCACCGGGCGGTTGGCCGTACCATCTGCGACGCGCTGATGGCATCGATTCCCGGCGAGATCACGTTCGCGGTCAACCAGAAGAATGGCGTGCAGGGCGTCACGGCAACCGACGATGAAGTCGCGAAGGCCGTGGCATTCGCGTTTCGCGAGTTGAAACTCGTGGTCGAGCCGGGCGGTGCCGTCGCGCTGGCCGCGCTTCTCGCAGGGCATATCGATGCCAGGGGCAAGACGGTTGCGATCGTGCTGTCCGGCGGCAATGTCGACGCGGATCTCTACGCGCGGTTGATTCAGTAGGCGTCACAATTCGGTCTTTTTCTCGCCTTTTGCAGCGAAGATTGCCGCCATTCTGCCTTTAGCTGAAGAACGCGACTTTTTCCGCCTGGCTCATGCGCCGAATGGGCGCGAGCGGATCGCTGCGCGGTGAAACCGGCCTTGCGATAATGCCGCTGGCGAGCAGGCTTGCGCCCAGCGACGCCGGCGCAGTTGCCGCTATCTCAGGCTCAATCCCAAGAACCGGTTCCGGTGCGGGCTCCGGCACAAGCTCCAGATGCACCGTCTTAACCGGCTCCGGCGCTTCATCCAAGTCTATGATCGCCGCAGCCATTTCTATTGGCGGGATGTCGTCCGTCAGCAGAACCGTTTCGGCCACCATTTCTGGCAACGACTCTTCCGAAGCGGAGATCGCTACGTCGAACAGTTCGTCATCGACGATGGCCATCTGCAGTTCGTCGGACGTTTCCGCCGGCACCGGACTGAAATCGACGGTATGGAGGACCGCAACAGGTCCGGGTTCGGCCTGCGGCTCCATCGTGGAAGGGGCGATAGCTTCGATGTCTCGCGCGGCTTGATCGAAGGCTTGCAAAACGCCATCGCGAAGTCCGCCGGCCGCGACGTGATCGCAGGCCGCGTTGATTGCATCGACCTGAGACTCAAGCAGAGAGCAGATGCGGCCGTCCGCGCCGGACTCGCGCAGTCCCCATGCGATTTCGCGGATCACGCGCGCGCATTTGCGCGACGGCGCGAGGGCTTCATCGAAAACCGGACCTGACAGCGTCACCGAGACGCTTTCGCGGGCAGCCGCGACGATCGCCTGGACCGCGGCTATTGCTTGGGGCAACTCGTTTGAACGCGGTTCAATAGGTGGCGGTTCGCTCAGCGCTTGCTGCTTTTGTTCTTCCTTCTGGGCGGCAAGCGAGCTTTCGATCCGCGCGACCGCTTCCAGCACCATGGCGGTGTCGGCGTTCCGGTTGCGCTTCGTGTATTCGTCCAGAAACCAGCGGCCGCGCGCAGTCTCCAGAAAGGCCTCGCGAATAGCCTCAAAGTCCGCGTCCGTCGGAGACGCGGCGCGGGCTGAGATCGGCGACAGGGCGAAGGCTTCGTTGGCCATAAAAACCTGTAGGACAGAAACGCGTTGACGCAATCCGCACGCAAAAGCGATGTCCAGATACGCCGAACACGCGCTAAACATTCACCAACACGAACCGCGGCGAATCGCAATTCCCTTGCTCACCAGAGAATCACAAAAGCATCCGGCCGGGCAATCCGTTGCTCGCCGATTTGCCGTCGGCGCCAGCCTGTTTTACGCCTCGACACTGGGCATGGGCGGAACATACCTGCCGTTCTTTCCGGTTTGGCTGAAGGCTATCGGCGTGGACGTGTCGTGGATCGGCATTATCACGGCGGTGCCGTCGTTCTCCCGGTTCACCGTCCTGCCGTTCGTGACCGCCTTCGCTGAGCGGCGTCAGATCTTGCGCGAGGCCATGATCGTGCTGGCCTTCGTCACCGCCTTCGGGTTCGTGGCCGTAG
Organism: Afipia birgiae 34632; assembly: GCF_000308295.2. Taxonomy (GTDB): domain Bacteria; phylum Pseudomonadota; class Alphaproteobacteria; order Rhizobiales; family Xanthobacteraceae; genus Afipia; species Afipia birgiae. The sequence goes on along the minus strand of NZ_HG326652.1, from coordinate 2,209,916 downwards.
GATTGCTGCATCAGCCGCTCGCGATCCTGATCGTCTTCGGCCTGATGGCCTGCGCCTGGACGCCGCTGGCGCCGCTGACTGACGGTTACGCGCTGAAAGGTGTGGTGCGCTACGGCCTGAACTATGGGCCGATGCGGCTCTGGGGATCCGCTGCCTTCATCGTCGGCGCGATTGGAGCCGGGCTGCTGCTGTCAACGATCGACCCGCAATATCTGATCTGGGCCATCGTGGCGGTGGCTTTCCTGAGTGCATTCGTCAGCCTCGGTCTCGCGCCGCTGGATGCACCTGCCAGCGCGGCTCCTCCTGCACGTGCCAGCCGCTTGCTACGAAGGCCGCTGTTTCTCTCGATCATCGGTGCTTCGGCGCTGATCCAGGCCAGCCACGCGGCCTATTACGGTTTCTCTGCAATCACCTGGCAGAATGCCAGCCTTGGCGGCATCACCATTGCGGCGCTGTGGTCGCTCGGCGTGATCGCCGAGATCGTGATCTTCGCGATCTCGCCGCGCTTCACCCTGTCGCCGGCGGTCCTTGTCATGATCGGCGCGGCGAGCGGCGTGTTGCGCTGGGTGATTACCGCACAGGAGCCTCGGATCGAGGTTCTTGCCGTCGCTCAGCTCATGCACGGACTGACCTTCGGTATCACTCAGGTCGGTACTGTGGCGTTGCTGGTTCGCAACGTGCCGCATCAGCTCCTCGCCAGCGCGCAGGGCTATTTGTCCGCCCTGACAGGCATCAGCTTTAGTGTGGCCATGGTGTGCTCTGGACTGATCTACGCCCGGGTCGGCGAGGGCGTCTATTATGCGATGGCTGCGATAGCGCTTGCAGGCGGTATCGTGATGACCCTCGCGCGCAAGCGCCTCGACGCCCATCGCGCGGTGATGGACTGACTAACCCCAGAGGCTGGCATCAGGCGGATACACCGTGCTGCCATCATAGCGCAGGCCGTTGTCGCGGTCCTCAGCCAGCAGCAACGGGCCGTCGAGATCGACCACGCGGGCGCCCTGCGCGATCATCATCGCGGGGGCCATCGCCAGCGATGTGGCGACCATGCAGCCGACCATCAGGTCAAATCCCAGCGCTCGGGCGGCTTCGGCCATCGCCAGCGCCTCAGTGAGGCCGCCCGTCTTGTCGAGCTTGATATTGATGGCGTCGTAGCGATCGCGCAGGCCTTCGAGCGACGCGCGGTCATGCACGCTTTCATCGGCGCAGACGGCCACGGGCCGCTTGATGCGCGCCAGAGCCTGATCCTGACCGGCGGGCAGGGGCTGCTCGATCATGGTCACCCCGGCATCGGCGCAGGCCGCCAGATGCCGTTCCAGATCAGCCTCGGTCCAGGCCTCGTTGGCATCGACAATCAGCTCGCTGGCCGGGGCGGCCTTGCGGACGGCCGCGATTCGGGCCTCGTCGCCGTCGCCGCCGAGCTTGATCTTGAGCAGCGGGCGATGGGCGGCTTTCGCGGTCGCCTCCGCCATGGTCTGCGGCGTGCCCAGCGAGATCGTGTAGGCGGTGGTCAGCGGGCGCGGCTCGGGGCGTCCGAGGAGTTCCCAGATACGCATTTTTGCCACCCTGGCGTCCAGATCCCACAGCGCGCAATCGAGCGCGTTACGGGCCGCTCCAGGGCGCATCTGCGATTGCAGCGCCTGCCGGTCCAAACCGCCGTGCAACGCGTCCTGCAGGCTAAGAATGGCCCCGAGCGTTGCCTCCGGTGTCTCGTTGTAGCGGGCATAGGGAACGCATTCGCCGCGCCCGATAATGGCCTTACCATTAAGACCTTGGCGACTTACCTCAGCCACAATCACAACGGCTTCTGTCTTGGCGCCCCGGCTGATGGTGAAGCCGCCGGCAATGGGCCAGCGCTCGATCCGGGCGGCGAGAGTCAGCGATGGCATCATTTGTGAAATCGATTTTCGTGAGGGCGGGCTTGCTCAGACGCGCCAATTATGGCTCTTAAGGTCATCCCCGTACAGATTGTTGGCATCGTGGTAGGTTGCTTGGTCAGCCGGACGCGGAATCGGCGCAGGAGTTGGGCTTGAACGGCAATCCGACATTGGAGCAGGTGACCGTCGGCGCAGGTCTCGCGCTGCGCGCGGCTGGCCAATGGACCGTCCATCACGCGCCCGACCTCGAAAAGATCGTCGAAGACACCGAACGGCTGTCCGGCCGGCCTGCCAACATCGTGATCGACGTGTCGCAGGTCTCCAGTCTCGACACCTTCGGGGCCTGGCTGATCGAACGGCTGCGCCGCAGCCTGACCCAGGGCGGCGTCGAGCCCAATGTCGCCGGCCTGTCCGCCAACTATGCAAGCCTCGTGAACGAGGTCCGCCAGGTAAAATCCAGCATCGTGCACAAGCGCCAGCGGCAAACCCTGCTTGGCATGCTTGACGGCATAGGCCGCAGCGTCGTCGATGTCGGCGGTACGCTGGTCGGGCTGATCGGCATGCTGGGGGCGATCCTCAACGCGATGTTCCGGGTGATCCGCCATCCGACCAGCTTCCGCTTCACCTCGATGATCCATCATCTCGAACAGGTGTGCTGGCGTGCGGTGCCGATCGTGGTGCTGATCACGTTCCTGATCGGCTGCATCATCGCCCAGCAGGGTATCTTCCATTTCCGCAAGTTCGGCGCCGACGTCTTCGTGGTCGACATGCTCGGTGTGCTGGTGCTGCGCGAACTCGGCGTATTGCTGGTGGCGATCATGGTCGCCGGCCGCTCCGGCAGCGCCTATACGGCCGAACTGGGCTCGATGCGGATGCGCGAGGAAGTCGATGCGCTGCGCACCATGGGTTTTGATCCGACCGAAGTGCTGATCCTGCCGCGGATCGTTGCGCTGATCATCGCCATGCCCATTCTGGCCTTCCTTGGCGCGATGGCTGCGCTCTATGGCGGCGGGCTTGTCGCGTGGGGTTACGGCGGCGTGCAGCCCGACGCGTTTCTCATCCGCCTGAAGGAAGCAATTTCGATCAATCATTTCACGGTGGGCATGGTGAAGGCGCCGTTCATGGCGCTGGTGATCGGCATTGTGGCGTGTGTGGAAGGCGCTGCAGTCAAGGGCAGCGCCGAGTCGCTCGGCCAGCACACCACGGCGTCGGTGGTGAAATCGATTTTCTTCGTCATCGTCATGGACGGCCTGTTCGCGATCTTTTTCGCGACGATCAATATTTAGGACCAGACGATGGCGGCTTATTCCGACGATGCGATCATCCGCGTGCGCGATCTCACGGTGAAGCTGAACGAGAACCTCATTCTCGATCATCTCGACCTTGACGTGCGGCGGGGCGAGATCCTCGGTTTCGTCGGCGCATCGGGCGCGGGCAAGTCGGTGCTGACGCGCACGATCATCGGTCTGATCCCGAAGCTCGCCGGTAATATCGAGGTGTTCGGCGTCGATATGGGCAAGGCGAACGAGGATCAGCGCCGCGCGGTGGAGCGCCGCTGGGGCGTGCTGTTCCAGCACGGCGCGCTGTTCTCGTCGCTGAACGTGCGGCAGAACATCCAGTTTCCGGTCCGCGAATTCATGAACGTGTCCGGGCGGCTGCTCGATGAAATCGCCATCGCCAAGCTCGCCATGGTCGGCCTCAAGCCGGAGGTCGCCGACCGGTTCCCGTCGGAACTGTCGGGCGGCATGATCAAGCGCGTGGCGCTGGCCCGTGCGCTCGCGCTCGACCCGGAGATCGTGTTCCTCGACGAACCGACGTCCGGCCTCGATCCGATCAGCGCCGGCGATTTCGATCAGCTTGTGATGACGTTGCAGCGCACTTTGGGGCTGACCGTTTTTATGGTAACCCATGATCTCGACAGTCTTAAAACGGCCTGCAACCGGATTGCAGTGTTGGGGGATCGCAAGGTTCTCTTGGTAGGCACGATGGATGACATGCTGGCCTCGCAGCATCCTTGGCTGCGGGCCTATTTTCATGGCAATCGCGCCCGTGCCGTGATCGCATAAGCACATTGCGTATTTGGAGTTAAGTTGATGGAAACAAAGGCAAATTTCGTCCTCATTGGGGCGTTCACGCTGGCGGTGGTCGCGGCGGCGTTTGGCTTTGTGTTCTGGTTCCAGAACCTTGGTGCGGCGGCCCAGCGCATTCCGCTGCGCATCGTATTCGAGGGCGCGGCCTCCGGCCTGCGCACCGGCGGCAACGTCAACTTCAACGGCATCAAGATCGGTGAAGTCACCTCGATCAAGCTCGACGATCCGAAGCGCGTGGTCGTCATTGCCAACGTCGACAAGAATGCGCCGATCCGCAAGGACTCGCTGGTCGGCCTCGAATTCGCGGGCCTCACCGGCGTCTCCTCGGTGTCGCTCAAGGGCGGCTCGGTCGAAGCGGGGGGCGTGCCGGTCGCCGAAGATGGCGTGCCGACGCTGACGGCTGATCCCAACGCGATCCAGGACATCGGCGAGGCGGTGCGCGGCGTGCTGCAGAACGTCAACAGGCTGGTCCTCGAAAACCAGGAGACCCTGCACAACAGCATGGCCAACATCGAGGTGTTCTCGAAGAGCCTTGCAGAGAACTCCGCGCGCATTGACAGCATCATGGCCGGCGTCGATGGCCTGATGGGTGAGAAGGGCGAGTTGCATGCGGCCGCCAAGTCGTTCCGCGAACTGGCCGACAATCTCGACAAGCGCTCTGCCGGCCTGATCATCGACGGCCGCCGCACGCTGGCCGACATCAGCCGGGCGGTGAACAACTTCGACCGCAACCCGACCCGCGTGCTGTTCGGCGCCAGCGGACGCGACGCTGTTCCGGCCCAGCCAGCTCCGGCTCCAACTCCGGCCCGGAACCCCAGCGACGCCCGCGCGCGGCAGCGGTAAGACCTCTCACTGGTCGTCCCGGCGAAGGCCGGGACCCATACTCCCTGAGTTCTCGATTGGAGGGAGGTGTTGGAGCAATCTTCTTGCGATCATCACCGTGTTTTGTGGTTATGGGTCCCCGCTTTCGCGGGGACGACGACTGCGGTGTTGCGCTGGTGTGCATCACCTCATCATTCCAGATTCGATTTTCAAACAGCCCGTTCATTCACGCACGCGTATTCGCTCTCGCGCATCGCGCGAGGTGAGCTTTGGTCTTGCCCCCCCAAAAGGTGAGGGGCATGGAGCGCCG
>NZ_HG326652.1:2186076-2202324 GCF_000308295.2 Afipia birgiae 34632 | reverse complement strand
TCGAGCTTGTCGCTGATCGCCGCGATGCCGGCCTTGGCGCAGGCTTCGTCGGCGTCGCCGCCCGGTGCGCCGGAGACGCCGATGCCGCCGAGCAACGAGCCGCCGGCTTCGATCATCACGCCGCCGCCGATGATCACGACATTGGGGAGGTTGCGCAGGCCCTGCATCGCAGGCGCCTGCGTTGCCGTGTTGAGCTCGGTTGTGCTGCTGCGGAAGCTGACCGCGGTCCAGGCCTTGCCGGTTGCTGTCGGCGGTGTGTGCGCACCTGCGAAGCGATCACGCAGCATCACTTGAGGAACGCCGAAACGATCGACCACGGCGACCGACACCTGATAGCCGCGCTTGCGGCAATCGGCGAACGCGGCTTTCGCCGCGTCCAGTGCAAGCTCGGGGCTGAGCGATTTGTACGTGACGGTCGCGTCCTGCGCGCGCGCCGGAAACGAGGCGAGGGCGCAAACGGCCGCCATCGCCAGCAGATATTTCACCTTCATCTCGTTATCTCCGCTTTGCGTGGGGTCACCGGGTCTACTTGTTGACCGGCGAATCCGGATCGAACAGCAGTGCGACGAGATCCTTGATCTGCTGCTCGTTGAGCACCTTGTTCGCGCCGAAGCGCGGCATGTTGGAGCATGCGAACACGGCCTGCGAGTCGTAGATCTTGGTGTAGGCGTTCTTGATTTCGTCGGGCGCGTATTTGCGGTCCTTGCCGTAGTTGGTCAGGCTCGGGCCGAGGGTACCGAAGGAGACCTCGGACTTCTCCAGCTGATGGCAGGCGTAGCAGTTGCCGCCCGCGACCGTGTCCGGCGGATCGGAGAACTGTCCGCCACGGCCGTTGTTGGCGACCTTGCGGCCTTCCTTCCAGTCGCCGAGGAATTTTCCGTCGGCAGGATAGACGACCTTTGCCAGCTCGCGCTTGACGATCTTGTCGGCTTCCGCCGACGGCACGTTGTTGTGATAGGCGTTGCAGGTCTTCAGCGTTTCGTCAGGAACGATGCGCTCCTGCCATTCCGCCGGCGCCTTGCCGAAAGTCGCCTTCACATAGGCATCGACAATGGCGGGGTCTGCCGACTTGGCGACAGTCTGCGCGGACGCAGCGAAGGGAAGGGCGGTGAAGATGCCCGCAGTGAGGGCCAGCGCTGCGATTTTCAAAGATGACGTCATGATGCGCTCCTCTCTCAACGCTTGATTGACGGGACGTTGAGTTCGCCGCCCGCAGCCTGCTTCTGCAGGAACACGGTCAGCGCGGTCAGTGCGTCGGAGGCATATTCAGGCACCGGCCAGCGCTGTTGCCGGTAACAATCCCACAGACGATGCTGCATGGTGCGCAGCGCGCCCTGCGACACGCGATAGGTCGGCCATCCACCCATGGTTTCCTGCGGCAGCTTGCCGGGCTTCGACAGGTCAGGCAGGCCCTGGAGCCGGATGCGCTTGCCTTCCTCGGCGTGACAGGTCGCGCACGAGAAATCGTTCACGCCGCCGCGCCGGTAGAACAGCGCTTCGCCGACCGCCGCCATTTCCTGCTCTTTCGGATGAGCCAGCGGAATGTCGATCTTCATGCCGCTCGACTTGTTGGCGATGAAGGCGACGAGGTCTTCCATGTCGGACGCGCGGCCGGGGCCGGAGAAGCGGCGGGCGATCACGTCCTTGGTATCGAGGCCCTGGATATTCGTCATGCACCACAGCAGGCGCTGCTCGGTGTCCATGACCTTGTCGGCGTCCTTGAAATAGCGCGGCAGCTTGGCGAATGCGCCTTCCAGCTTGCCCGGGCCCTGACCGAGATCGCAGGTTTCAAGGGAAACATCCTTGGTCCCGCGCTTCTGGCTCCAGAGAACTTCGCCGCGATCGACCGCGAGAAAGCCGGGATTCGACATCGGATCGGAGATCATCGCGCGATAGCGCTCGATTTCCTTTTCACTCGCGTCTTGCGCGTGAACGGCTGTGCCTGAAGCGCACATCAGAATAGCAAAGGCTATTGCTGACCGAATCGTGGTCTGTCTCATTCCTTGTCCTCCCTCCGTCAGGCCGTCTGTGCGACCTTTTCGGTTCCCCGGATTTGCCTGGTGTCCTGAATCCGAATTGGCTGCATTTGCAGATTCGGACTTGCGAACCACCACCTTAGAACATCTTTACATTCAAGAAAAACAATATAATGATGTGTGCGGATCATGATAGATCAGACTTGGCATCGTCAAGCGATACTATCGTCAAGGGATGCAAAAGACTCCCGCAGGAGGAATCATGATGAAATTGAAGTCTGTTGAAACAACCCGTCGCGAAACGCTGACACTGGCGGCTATCGCGGGGCTTGCAGCATTTCTCGCGCCGAAAATGGCGTCCGCCGACGAGAACGCTGTCGCAGCCGAGATCAAGAAGCTGTACGGCGACAAGAAACCCGGCAGCGGCAAGATCAAGCTCGACGTGCCCGAGATCGCCGAGAACGGCCTCGTGGTGCCGGTCAACGTCGAGGTCGAAAGCCCGATGACCGACAAGGACTACGTGAAGGCGGTTCACGTGTTCGCCGACGGCAATCCGCTTCCCGGCGTCGTCAGCTACAAGTTCACCCCTGCCTGCGGCAAGGCGTCCGCTTCGACGCGCATGCGCCTCGCGCAGACCCAGAACATCGTCTGCGTCGCGGAAATGTCGGACGGCAGTCTCTACATGGCGAAATCCAACGTGAAGGTCACCATCGGCGGCTGCGGCGGCTGATCCAGCGGGCTCACCCAAGAAAAATATTCAGGCGAGGAATTTTCCCATGGCCAATGCACCCACACCGCGCGTTCGTGTTCCTGCCACCGCGAAGGCCGGCGAACTGATCGAAATCAAGACCCTCATTTCGCACGAAATGGAATCGGGCCAGCGCAAGGACTCCGCCGGCAAGGTTGTGCCGCGCAAGATCATCAACAAGTTCTCGGCGACGTTCAACGGCAAGCCGGTGTTCGAAGCCGACTGGAATCCGGCGATCTCGGCGAACCCGTATCAGTCGTTTTTCTACAAGGCGTCCGAGACCGGCGAGTTCACCTTCACCTGGAAGGATGACGACGGTTCGGAATACACCGCCAAGAACAAGCTGACGGTCGGCTGATCTTTTCGCGCGGCGTAATGCCGCGCGAGTGCCAGGCTTTCTGAAAATCGTTTCCCTCCGTTTGAGGGGACAAAGGTGGTTCGATGATATCGAGGCGGGAATTCCTGCAGGCGACCGCGGCTGCGTCTGCGCTGACAATCGGAAGCGGATTGGGTTCGCTCGGACGTGTGGCGGCGCAGCAGCGCCTGACCCAGGCCGACATCACGCGGTTCGATCCGCTGGGCACGGTGACGATCCTCTATGTCGCCGACAATCATGCGCAGTTGATGCCGCTGTATTTCCGCGAACCGTCGGTCAATCTCGGCGTCGGCGCGGATAAGGGCCAGCCGCCGCATCTCACCGACGCGGAGTTCCGGAAGTATTTCAGCATCGCCGCCGGATCGGCGGATGCCTATGCGCTCACAGCCGACGACTTCGTCTCGCTGGCGCGCAACTATGGCCGCATGGGCGGCATGGACCGCGTTGCCACGCTGATCAATGCGGTGCGCGCAGAGCGCGGCGAGGACAAGGTGCTGCTGCTCGACGGCGGCGACACCTGGCAGGGAAGCTGGTCCTCGCTGCAGACCAAGGCGCAGGACATGGTTGATGTCATGTCGGTGCTGAAACTCGACGCCATGGTCGGGCATTGGGAATTCACCTACGGCGCCGAGCGCGTCAAGGAAATCGCCGACAAGGCCCCGTTCGCGTTCCTCGCGCAGAACGTCCGCGACAACGAATGGCAGGAGCCGGTATTCGAGCCGCGCAAGATGTTCGAGAAGGGCGGCGCGAAGATCGCCGTGATCGGACAGGCTCTGCCGCGCACCGCGGTGGCCAATCCGCGCTGGATGTTCCCGAAATGGGAGTTCGGCATCCGCGAAGAAGATATGCAGAAGCAGGTTGATGAGGCGCGCGCCGAGGGCGCGCAGATCGTCGTGCTGCTGTCGCACGATGGTTTCGATGTCGACCGCAAGCTCGCGGGCCGGGTCAAGGGTCTCGACGTGATCCTGACCGCGCATACCCATGACGCGATGCCGGGTCTCGTGCGCGTCGGCGACACCGTGCTGGTCGCGACCGGCTCGCACGGCAAGTTCGTGTCGCGCCTCGATATCGAGGTGAAGGACAAGAAGGTCGCCGGTGTCCGCTTCAAGCTGATGCCGGTGTTCACGGATGCCATCAAGCCCGATGCCTCGATGACCGCGCTGGTCGAGAAGGTGAGGGCGCCGTTCGCCAAGGATCTGGCGCGCGTGGTCGGCAAGACCGACTCGCTCTTGTATCGCCGCGGCAACTTCAACGGCACGTTCGACGACCTGATCTGCGATGCGATGCTGTCGGAGCGCGACGTCGAGATCGCGCTGTCGCCGGGCTTCCGCTGGGGCGGCACATTGCTTCCGGACAGCCCGATCACGTGGGAAGACGTGACCAACGCCACCGCGATCACCTATCCGAACTGCTATCGCAACCAGATGACCGGCGCGCAGCTCAAGGAAATCCTCGAAGACGTCGCCGACAACATCTTCCATCCCGATCCGTACTTCCAGGGCGGCGGCGACATGGTCCGCATCGGCGGCATGGGTTACTCCATCGATGTCTCCAAGCCGATGGGCTCGCGCATTTCCGAACTGACGCATCTGAAATCCGGCAAGCCGATCGATGCAGCGAAGAGCTACACCGTCGCCGGCTGGGCGAGTGTCAACGAAGGCACGCAAGGTCCGCCGATCTGGGACGTGGTGTCGGCGCATGTGGGCAAGCGCGGCACCGTCAAGGTCGAACCGAATACGGCTGTCAAAGTCTCAGGCGTCTGACGAGAGGCTGAAGGCATGCGAGCCACGAATTTGAGCGTTCCGCTCCGTCATTGCGAGGAGCATAGCGACGAAGCAATCCAGTTATTCCTTGTGCCCTGGATTGCTTCGCTTCGCGTCGCAATGACGGCTGAATCCGATCAGTCGTTGTGAGAAGCAACATCGATGGACAAGCTGCGTTCAACATATTCACGTATCGAGATAAATAGAAAGGATGCCGCATGAGTGACAAATCATCTGCGGATATTCTCAACCGCCGCAAGTTTCTCGGCGCAGCCGGTCTCGCCGGCGCAGGCGCTGCACTCAGTGCGATGCCCGCGATGGCGGAAGGCGCCAAGCCCGATCCGCTGATCACAGACGTGCAGGACTGGAATCGCTATCTCGGCGATGGCATCGACAAGAAGCCTTACGGGGTGCCGTCGAAGTTCGAGAAGAACGTGATCCGCCGCAACGTGTCGTGGCTTACCGCATCGCCCGAGTCCTCGGTCAACTTCACGCCGCTGCACGAACTGGACGGCATCATCACGCCGTCGGGGCTGTGCTTCGAGCGGCATCACTCCGGCGTCGCGGAGATCAATCCCGCCGAGCATCGCCTGATGATCAACGGCCTCGTGGACAAGCCGCTGGTGTTCACGATGGACGACATCAAGCGCATGCCGCGCATAAACAAGATTCATTTCCTCGAATGCGCGGCGAATTCCGGCATGGAGTGGCGCGGCGCGCAGCTCAACGGCTGCCAGTTCACCCACGGAATGGTGCACAACGTCATGTACACCGGCGTGTCGCTGAAGACGCTGCTGGATGAAGCGGGCCTGAAGCCGAATGCGAAGTGGCTGATGCTGGAGGGCGCGGATGCGGCCGCCATGAACCGTTCGCTCCCGATCGAGAAAGCGCTGAACGATTGCATGCTCGCGTTCGCGATGAACGGCGAGGCGCTGCGGCCCGAGCAGGGTTATCCGCTGCGCGCGGTGATCCCCGGCTGGGAAGGCAATCTCTGGGTGAAATGGATTCGCCGCATCGAGGTTGGCGACCAGCCGTGGCAGACCCGCGAGGAAACGTCGAAGTATACCGATCTCCTGGCCGATGGCCGTTCGCGCAAGCACACCTTCGTCATGGATGCGAAGTCGGTGGTGACCAATCCGTCGCCGCAGGCGCCGCTGAAATACAAGGGCCGCAATGTGCTAAGCGGCTTCGCATGGTCCGGCCGCGGGACCGTCAAGCGCGTCGATGTGTCGATGGACGGCGGGCGCAACTGGCAGACCGCGCGAATCGACGGGCCGGTGTTCGACAAGTCGCTGGTGCGTTTTTATGTCGACTTCGACTGGAACGGTCAGGAGCTGATGATCCAGTCCCGCGCGATGGATTCAACCGGCTATGTACAGCCGACCAAGGACGAACTGCGCAAGGTGCGCGGCGTCAACTCGATCTACCACAACAACGGCATTCAGACCTGGCTGGTGCGGTCAGGCGGGGAGACTGAAAATGTCGAGATCGGTTAAGCTCGCCGCAGTCGCCCTGCTGTGTGGCGTGGCGCTCGCAGTTGCGAACTCGCGGATTGAAGCGCAGCAAATTGCCGCACAGGCGACGATGAAGACCTCGTCTAAGCTCGGACTTGGGCGTCCTGCGCTGCCCGAAGAGATCAAGGCATGGGACACCGACGTGCGGCCGGACGGCATGGGTCTTCCGGTCGGCAAGGGCACGGTGAAGCAGGGGGACGTTATTTTTCAGGCGCAATGCGCGTCCTGCCATGGCGAATTCGGCGAAGGTGCAGGCCGCTGGCCGGTACTGGCCGGCGGAGCCGGAACGCTGAAGGCGGATCGCCCCGAGAAGACCATCGGCTCCTTCTGGCCGGATCTGTCGACGGCTTTCGACTATATCAAGCGTGCGATGCCTTACGGGAATGCACGCTCGTTGTCCGACGATGACGTTTATGCGGTGGTCGCCTATCTTCTATCGATGAACGACATCGTCAAAGACGAGAATTTTGAACTGAACGAGAAGAATTTCACCTCGATCAAGATGCCGAATGCCAGCGCCTTCTATGACGACGATCGCGAAACCGCTGAAAGGCAGTTCTGGAAAAAGGACCCGTGCATGAAGGATTGCCGCAGCGCTCCGAAAGTGACCGGCCGGGCGATTTCGGTGGACGTGACGCCCGACAACAAATCCGGGCCGAAGGTGGACTGATGAACCGGCCGTCAGCGAAGGCACTGCTTTTCGTTCTGACGGCTGGCATCGCGCTGGAAAATGCTGCTGCGGGAGACCGCGAACTGGGGCAATATCTCTCGTCGGAATGCGTGACCTGCCACCGTGTTTCGGGCCAGAATGCGCAGGGCATCCCGAAGATCACCGGATGGCCGGAAGATCAGTTCGTTGCGGTGATGAATGCCTATAAGGACAAGCAGCGCGACAACCCGGTGATGCAGACCATCGCCGGGCGGCTCGAAACGGGTGACATCGCGGCTCTGGCGGCTTATTTCAGGACTCAGAAATAGCGGTTCCAACATCGGAGGTTGTCATGACAGACCACAAGGGTTCGACAACGCGTCGCAGCGTCATCATCGGAGCCGCCGGTGGTCTGGTCGCGGCAACGGCGCACGCCGCGCCGCCGGAGCTATCGATGGCCGATCTGAAGAAGGAAGGTGATGTCGCATGCCTCTATCACTGCGACTACGGCGACAACGCGCGCTTCGCCCAGACGCTGAACAACATTTCCAATCACTATTCGGTCTACGGCGCGGATCCGTTCGGATTGCAACTGGTGATCATCGCGCACAGCGCTGCGGTGAAGTATTTCCTCAGCACACTCGAGGGGACGCCCTGGAAGGATGAGACCGTCGATCCGGGTCTGTTCGAGCGCGTGGTCGCGCTCGCCAAGAACGGCCTCAAGGTCCATCTGTGCGAAATCACCTTCCAGCGGCTGAAGCTCGACAAGGCCAAGGTGAAGGACGCACCGTTCATCAGCTTCGTTCCGTCGGGCGTCGCCACCGTCGCCGCTCTGCAATCGAAGGGCTTTGCGTACCTGAAGGTCGGCTGATCAGTTGCGGCCAGTCGGCTGACCCAATTTTTTATAAAATATATTTTGGGGGGACAACATGAGCATCAATCGTCGGCAATTGATTGCGGGGTCGGCATCTTTCGCGGGTGCCGTGATGTTCGGCGCACCTGCGGTACTTGGACAGGGCAAACCGCGCGTGGTGGTAATCGGCGGAGGCGCGGGTGGTGTGACCGCTGCGAAATACATCGCCAAGGACAGCGCGGGCGCGATTTCGGTGACCTTGATCGAAGCGAGCCCAAGGTATCAGACCTGCTTCCACAGCAATCTCTATCTCGGTGGCGTCCGGGACTATGCGTCGATTACGCACCGTTACAGCGCTTTGAAAAAGCACGGCGTCACGGTCGTCAACGGCTTGGCTGCAAAGATAGATCGGGACAAGAAGGAGGTCATTCTCGCCAATGGCAAGAAGCTGCCTTACGATCGCCTCGTGGTCTCTCCGGGCATCGACCTGAAATATGATTCCGTGCCGGGCTGGTCGCAGGCTGCGGAGAAGGTGATGCCGCATGCCTGGAAGCCGGGCGCGCAGACGTTGCTGCTGAAGAGCCGGCTCGATGCCGTTCCGAACGGCGGCGTTATCGTGATGATCGCTCCGCCCAATCCCTACCGCTGCCCGCCCGGACCCTACGAGCGCGTTTCGATGATGGCCCATGCGCTGAAGAAGGCGCGCAAGGATCGCAGCAAGATTATCGTGATCGATCCGAAGGAAAGCTTTTCCAAGCAGGGGCTGTTCCAGGAGGGCTGGGAAAAGCACTACAAGGGCATGGTCGAATGGCTCGGCCCGAAGGTGCATGACGGGCTGAAGTCGGTCGATCCCAAGACCAACACCGTGGTGACGGGGTTCGAGACCTACAAGAACGCGGCGCTGGTCAATGTCATCCCCGCGCAAATGGCCGGTGCGATCGCGCGCGATGCCGGCCTGGCCAACACCAGCGGCTTTTGCGCCATTGATCCGGCGAACATGAAGTCGTCCGTCGATTCCAATATCTACGTTCTCGGCGATGCCTGTATCGCAGGCGATATGCCGAAGTCTGCGTTCTCCGCGAACAGCCAGGCCAAGGTCGCCGCCATGATGATCCGGGGTGAGCTGATCTCGGCGCGCACGTTCCCGGCGCGCTACACCAACACCTGCTGGAGCATGATCGACACCGATGACTGCGTGAAAATCGGTGGCGCTTACGAGCCCAAGGACGGCAAGATAGCAGCCTCATCCACCTTCGTCTCGAAGACCGGCGAGGATGCCGGCCTGCGCAAGCAAACGCAGGAGGAAAACATGGGCTGGTACAGCGGAATTACAGCCGATATGTTTGCCTAATGCGTTGATCATATGCGGAACCCGCCGCGGGCGCGGCGGGTTTGTGTTGTTCTCTCGCCCTGAACCTTCTCCTCTCAACTCTCTCCCTCCCACCTGCCAGCTTTCCTGCCGCTTTAAAGGTTAAACCAGATGATGACTCGTTCGTTCGTTACCGCCCTCGCTCTTGCCGCCATCGGCTTCGCCAGCTCCGCCCATGCTCAGGACGTTGCCGCGGGTGAGAAGTCCTTCAACAAGTGCCGCGCCTGCCATCAGGTCGGTGAGACCGCCAAGAACGGCGTGGGTCCCGAGTTGAACGGATTGTTCGGCCGCAAATCCGGAAGTGTCGCAGGTTACAACTATACCGACGCCAACAAGAATTCCGGCATCACCTGGGATGACGCGGTGTTTGCCGACTACATCAAGGACCCGAAGGCGAAGATCCCCGGCACCAAGATGGCGTTCGCCGGCATCAAGAAGGAAGACGAGATCAAGGATCTCACTGCCTTCCTCAAGCAGTTCGCCGCGGACGGGAAGAAGAAGTAAGAATTCGTCATTCCGGGGCTCGATCCTCACCTCTCCCCGCTCGCGGGGAGAGGTCGGATCGCATAAGCGCGTTTACGCGCGTCTGCGACGGGCTATGGTGATCCGGGTGAGGGGCGTTTTCACTCGGCAACGCTATCAGCATGCCCCTCACCCCAACCCTCTCCCCGTAAGGACGGGAAGAGGGAGAGGTGCAATCGTCAGAACGGTTACGCTCCACGCGCCTGCCGAGCCGCTTCAACCATGTTGCTCAGCGCGGATTTGACCTCCGGCCAGCCGCGCGTCTTGAGACCGCAATCCGGATTGATCCAGATCTGCCCGGGCGACAGGTTACGGCGGGCCTTGCCGATCAGCTCCATCATCTCTGGCACCTCCGGCACGCGCGGCGAATGGATGTCGTAGACGCCCGGTCCGATTTCGTTCGGATACTTGTAGGTCACGAAGGCATCGAGCAATTCCATCTTCGACCGTGATGTCTCGATCGAGATCACATCGGCGTCCATTGCGCCGATGGCGTCGATGATGTCGTTGAACTCGGCGTAACACATGTGGGTGTGGATCTGGGTTTCGTCCTTCACGCCGGCTTGTGAGACCTTGAAGCAGTCCACCGCCCAGTCGAGATACGCCTTCCAGTCGCCCTTGCGCAGCGGAAGACCCTCGCGCAACGCCGGCTCATCGATCTGGATCACGCCGATGCCGGCCTTCTCGAGATCGGTGACCTCGTCGCGCAGCGCGAAGGCGATCTGGCGGCAAACCTGATCGCGCGAGAGGTCGTCGCGCACGAACGACCATTGCAGCATGGTGACCGGGCCTGTGAGCATGCCTTTCATCGGCAGCTTGGTCAGAGACTGGGCGTAAGACGACCAGCCGACCGTCATCGGCTTCGGGCGCGAGACATCGCCGAAGATGACCGGCGGGCGGACGTAGCGCGAGCCATAGCTCTGCACCCAGCCGTGCTTGGTAAAGGCGTAACCCGACAGTTGCTCGCCGAAATACTGCACCATGTCGTTGCGCTCGAACTCGCCATGCACCAACACGTCGATGCCGATGTCTTCCTGCCAGCGCACGGCTTTCTCGGTTTCCTTGCGCAGGAACGCATCGTACTCGGCGTCGCCGAGCTGGCCCTTGGTGTGGGCAGCGCGCGCCTTGCGCACCTCTTCGGTCTGCGGAAACGATCCGATGGTGGTGGTCGGGAATGACGGCAGGCCGAGCACCTTGCTCTGGAGTTTCTGCCGCACGCTGAATGCACTCTTGCGTTCAGACAGGGCGGTGGATTTTTCTGCCGCGCGGGATTTCACCGCAGGGTTATGAATCTTCGGCGACGAGGCGCGCTTCTTCGCGGCCTCGTCGGACGCTGCGAAGACGTCCTTGACGGACTCGCGCCCCGACGACAGCGCGCGGCTGAGGGCTGCGAGTTCGCCCATCTTCTGCACGGAGAAGGCAAGCCAGCTTTTCAGGTCCGCATCGAGATCGGTTTCCTGATCGAGATCGATCGGCACATGCAGCATCGAGCATGATGGGGCAATCTGAATCCGGTCTGCGCCGCCGCGCACCGCGATTGCCCTTCCGGCAAGATCGAGAACGCTTGTGAGATCGGCGCGCCAGATGTTGCGGCCGTCGATCACGCCGAGCGAAATCACCCGATCCGGGGGCATCTGGCCCAGGACTGAATCGACCTGATCCTTGCCGCGCACCAGATCGAGATGAACACCGGCGACGGGCAGCCTGGTCACGAGATCGGCGTTGTCGCCAAGTTCACCGAAGTAGGTCGCCAGCATGATCTTGAGGCCCGATACCTTCAGGGCGAGTTCGCTATAGGCCGTCTTCAGCGCAGCTCTTTCATTTACATCGAGATCGAGCACGAGACACGGCTCGTCGATCTGCACCCAATCCGCGCCTTCGGCTGCGAGCCGGTTGAGCACCTCGATATAGACCGGCAGCAGCTTCGGCAGCAGCGACATCCGGTTCTCGCCTTTGCCCAGCTTGAGGAACGTGACGGGGCCGACCAGCACCGGCCGGGTCTGGATGCCGAGCGCCTTCGCCTCGCGGTATTCGTCGATCGCCTTGGTCGAGGCGAAGGCGAAGGTCTGATCCTTGGAGAATTCCGGCACCATGTAGTGATAGTTGGTGTCGAACCACTTGGTCATTTCCTGCGCGGGTACGCCGTGGCCGTGGTTATGGCCATGCGCGCAGCTGTCGTCATGGCCCACATTTTTCTGGCTGCCGCGCGCCATCGCGAAATAGGTCTCAAATGACACCGGCCCGCCGGCCCAGCCGTAGATTTTCGGAATCGCGCCGACCATCGTGCTGGTGTCGAGCACCTGATCGTAGAGCGAGAAATCGTTCGACGGAATCACGGTGACGCCGAGATCGCGCTGGCGCTTCCAGTTGTCGGCGCGGATTTTTGCAGCGGCCTCGCGCAGCGCGGCCTCGCCGATCGTACCGGACCAGAATTTTTCCAGCGCGATCTTGAGTTCGCGGCGCGGGCCGATACGCGGGACGCCAAGCGTGGCGACAGGAATTGACGCGGTGGAAGAAGAATTCGACATCGGAAACCCCGTGATGTTGGGGCAGGGCCGGACATGCGCGAACAACAGAGACGGCGGCGCCGTTCTCTCGCAAGCGACACATCGGGGCACCCCGCCCGTGGACGTTATGTGATCGCGGCAGGTCTCCTGGCTCACGGGTCGACGCCTTAAGTCCAGCCTTCCCGAGACTTTCGCCTCAGTGGCATCGATGGACAGGCTTACCGTCTACAGTTGCGGGGGCAGCTTCGGAATTGCAGGACCGTAAGGTCTCGCGCACCGCATTCCCTCTTGGCTCCGGATCACCGATCCGCAGAACCGCGATGACCAAGTTATGTGAAGCGGCTTGAGCCAGGTCAAAGGGAAAGCTTCCCACCGCCATGGTGCCGGACACGCGCGTGAGGTGAGTGGGCAGAGGCCAGACGGGAATCACACACGATTCGCTTGGAGGCAGTCGGCGTAGTGGAGCGTTACGCGCTCAGAGTCTCAGCCAGTTTGAAAAATTCTGCATCGATTTGCTGAGCATTTCGCGCGTTTGTCGCTTTGGTCCCGTTATTCACATCCACCGGAGCTTGACAGTCCGCCCCGAACGCTACCAGATGTGGGTGTCACGGTTCCGCCGGGTCGCAAGACTTGGTGGCGAAGATGGGAAGCCGGTGAGCCGCACTCCGATGCAGCAATTCCGGCGCTGCCCCCGCAACTGTAAGCAGTGAGTTGAATCCGACCGATGTCACTGGTGCGTTTTCGCATCGGGAAGACCGGATTCAGCGCCGACCTGCGAGCCAGGAGACCTGCCGCGACACCAAAGAACGTCCACGGGCGGGGTGTCCGGCGGTCGCGTGCTTCGGTGCGTCCGCGCGCCGTGACAACGCGCCTTTCGGCCTCAGCCCCCAAAAAAACTGCAACACGCACGGGGTCTGCCGATGTCTCTCTCTATTGAACGCGAAGCCGCAAAAACCGCTCCTCTCATTCAGTTGCGTTCCGAGTCACTGGCCGTCCCTGCCGCCACACCGCCGTTGCAGGTCATCCGCCGCAACGGCACGGTCTCGCCGTTCGACGCAAGCAAGATCTCGATTGCGATGACCAAGGCGTTCCTTGCCGTCGAGGGGCACACCGCGGCGGCGTCGCGCCGCATTCACGAGGTGATCGAGCAACTGACCAACGAAGTCGTCAGCGCGCTGACCCGCAGGGTCGGCGAGGGACGCACCTTCCACATCGAGGACGTGCAGGATCAGGTCGAACTGGCGCTGATGCGCAGCGAACATCACAAGGTCGCCCGTGCCTATGTGCTGTACCGCGACGAACGCCAGCGACAGCGCGCCGAAGCGGATGCCGCCAAACCGGTCAAGACATCGTCCGAGCCGCAACTGCATGTGACGCTGGGCAACGGCGCGCGCGTGCCGCTGGATGTGGGTCGCCTGACGCTGATCATTCAGGAAGCCTGCGCAAATCTCGACGGCGTCGATGCAGCGCCTGTGCTCGCCGAGACCCGCCGCAATCTCTACGACGGCATCAGCCAGGATGAGCTTGCGCTCGCCGGCATCATGGCTGCCCGCACGCTGGTGGAGCAGGAGCCGAACTACGCATACGTCAGCGCGCGCCTCTTGCTCGACAAGCTGCGCACCGAAGTGCTGTCGTTCGTGCATGGGGCGCCGATCAACGCCACACAGGCCGACATGACGGCGCGCTACGCGGAGTACTTCCCGGTCTATGTCAAAAAGGGAATCGCGGCTGAACTGCTCGATCCTGAACTGGCGCGCTACGACCTGAAGCGGATCGCGGCTGCGCTGAAGCCGGAGCGCGACCTGTCGTTCCAGTTTCTCGGCCTGCAGACACTGTACGACCGCTACTTTCTCCATCAGGACGGCAACCTCATCGAACTGCCGCAGGCGTTCTTCATGCGCGTCGCGATGGGCCTTGCGATCCGCGAGATCGACCGCGAGGCGCGCGCTATCGAATTCTACAACCTGCTGTCGTCGTTCGACTTCATGGCGTCGACGCCGACGCTGTTCAATTCCGGCACGCTGCGGCCGCAGCTGTCGTCCTGCTTCCTCACCACGGTGGCCGACGATCTCGACGGTATCTTCAAGTCGGTGAAGGATAATGCGCTGCTGGCGAAATATTCCGGCGGCCTCGGCAACGACTGGACCCGCGTGCGCGGCCTCGGCGCGCATATCAAGGGCACCAACGGCGAAAGCCAGGGCGTTGTGCCGTTCCTGAAAGTTGCCAACGACACCGCGATTGCGGTCAATCAGGGTGGCAAGCGCAAGGGTGCGGTCTGCGCCTATCTTGAGACCTGGCATGTCGACATCGAGGAATTTCTCGACCTGCGCAAGAACACCGGCGACGACCGACGCCGCACCCACGACATGAACACTGCGAACTGGGTGCCGGATCTGTTCATGCAGCGCGTCGAGGCCGATGGCGAGTGGACGCTGTTCTCGCCGGACGAGACGCCGGACCTGCACGATCTTTACGGCAAGGCGTTCGCGGAGCGTTACGCCTTCTATGAAGACAGAGCCGCGCGCGGCGAGATGCGCGTGTTCAAGAAGCTGCGCGCCACGGACCTGTGGCGGCGCATGCTGACCATGCTGTTCGAAACCGGCCATCCGTGGATCACCTTCAAGGACCCCTGCAACCTGCGCTCGCCGCAGCAGCATGTCGGCGTCATCCATTCGTCGAATCTCTGCACGGAGATCACGCTGAACACGTCTGACGACGAGGTTGCGGTGTGCAATCTCGGTTCGGTCAACCTGCTCAATCATGTGGGCGAGGGCGGTATCGATCACGCGCGGCTGAAGCGGACGATCTCGACCGCGATGCGGATGCTCGACAACGTCATCGACATCAACTTCTACACCATTCCCGAAGCACGGCGCTCGAACCTGCAGCATCGCCCGGTCGGCCTTGGCCTGATGGGATTCCAGGATGCGCTGCATGCGTTGCGAATCCCGATGGCGTCGGACGCGGCCGTCGCGTTCGCCGACACCAGCATGGAAGCGATTTCCTTCCATGCCATCACGGCGTCGGTCGACCTTGCCGCGGAGCGCGGGCAGTATCCGTCGTTCAAGGGATCGCTGTGGAGCAGGGGCATCCTGCCGATCGATTCCATCGAGATTTTGGCCGATGCGCGTGCAATCGCATTGCCAGGCGAAGTGGGAACCGGTTCGCCGTCGGGCAACGCGACAATCAAAAACGGTCTCGACATGGATCGCAGTGCGACGCTGGACTGGACTGCGCTCCGTATGCGGGTGCAGTCGGTCGGCATGCGCAACTCCAACGTGATGGCGATTGCGCCGACCGCGACCATCTCCAACATCTGCGGCGTGGCGCAGTCGATCGAGCCCGCCTACCAGAACCTCTACGTCAAATCGAACATGTCCGGCGACTTCACCGAGGTGAACGAATTCCTCGTTCGCGACCTGAAGGCGCGCGGCCTGTGGGACGAGGTGATGGTGTCGGACCTGAAATACTTCGACGGCAGCGTCGGCTCCATCGACCGCGTGCCGGACGATCTGAAGCTGCTCTATGCAACGGCCTTCGAGATCGACAGCGCGTGGCTGATCGAAGCTGCGGCGCGGCGGCAGAAGTGGATCGATCAGGCGCAGTCACTTAACCTCTACATCGCCAATCCGTCGGGCAAGAAGCTCGATCAACTGTACCGGCTGGCGTGGGCGCGGGGCCTGAAGACGACGTATTACCTGCGTTCGCGCAGCGCCACGCATGTCGAAAAATCGACACTGAAGGGCACCGACGGCAAGCTCAACGCGGTGTCGTCGGCCTCGCTGGCGGCAATGACCGTGAACCAGCCCATCGTCGTGCCGCAGGCCTCGACCGCGCCGGATCTGTCCGATGCGGTGGCGTGTTCGATCGACAATCCCGATTGTGAGGCGTGCCAGTGAGTCTTACCTCTCCCCGCTTGCGGGGAGAGGTCGACGCGCAAGCGCGGCGGGTGAGGGGCATTTTTCATCGCC
>NZ_HG326652.1:2019731-2186059 GCF_000308295.2 Afipia birgiae 34632 | reverse complement strand
CGCCCAACATCAATGAACATCAGGAATATTTCTATGCTCGACTGGTCCGAAACTTCACCGAACAAAGCCGTCAATACGCTTCCACCGATCCTCACTGGCCAATCCACAGCGATTGATCAGACCGGTCTCGGCACCATCGACCGCAAGGGCGGCCGTGTGTCGGTGGACGACAAGGCGATGATCAACTGCCGCGCCGACGTCAACCAGCTGCTGCCGCTGAAGTACAAATGGGCGTGGGAGAAGTATCTCGCCGGTTGCAACAACCACTGGATGCCGACGGAAGTCTCGATGCAGGCGGACATCGCGCTGTGGAAGTCGCGCGATGGCCTCACCGACGACGAGCGCCGCGCCATCAAGCGCAATCTTGGTTTCTTCGCCGCGTCGGAGAGCCTCGTCGCCAACAACATCGTGCTGGCGATCTACCGCCACCTGACCAATCCCGAATGCCGCCAGTACCTGCTGCGGCAGGCGTTCGAGGAGGCGGTCCACACTCACACCTTCCAGTACATCGTCGAAAGTCTCGGCCTTGACGAGGGCGAGCTGTTCAACATGTACCGCGAGGTGCCGTCGATCACCGACAAGGCGGCATGGGCGCTGAAGCACACGCAGAATCTCGAGAACCCGGATTTCAAGACCGGTACGCCGGAATTGGATCAGGCCTTCCTGCGCGATCTGGTGGCGTTCTATGTGATCTTCGAGGGCATGTGGTTCTACACGGGCTTCGCGCAGATCCTGTCGCTCGGCCGCCGCAACAAGATGGTCGGCATCGCCGAACAGTATCAGTACATCCTGCGGGATGAATCCATTCACCTGAACTTCGGCATCGACGTCATCAACCAGATCAAGATGGAGAACGCGCATCTGTGGACGCACGCGTTTCAGGACGAGGTGCGCGGCATGATCCGCGAGGCTGCCGAACTGGAGGCTGCTTACAGCCGCGATACCATGCCGAGAGGATTTCTGGGGCTCAATGCCGCGCTGTGCGAGCAGTACATGCACTTCATCGCCAACCGCCGCTGCGCCCAGCTTGGACTGACGCGCGTATTCGATGAGACGGATAACCCGTTTCCGTGGATGTCGGAGGCGATGGATCTGAAGAAGGAAAAGAACTTCTTCGAGACTCGTGTGATCGAATACCAGAACGGTGGCGCGCTGAGCTGGGAATGAATTGTTAATTATTCGGCGCCAGGCGGTGCCGGGATATGGCTAAACCTGCTGTATTTGTACGCATCGTCCGCAAGAAACGCCCGCCTGGCGGGCGTTTTTGCTGCGTGAGGCAGTAATTTACGGGGTGTTATTCATTCCTGCTTATTTTGAAGCACTTTCAAACCGGCCGGCTCGCCGGCAGCTTCGTATGCAAAAAGAATTTTTGGGGGTTGGGAATGGGCTGGTTTAGGGGCGCTCCGGCAAAGCAGAGGGCAAACGTCAGCTTCCTTTCAAATCTTAGATTTCGAACCAAGATCATGCTCGGTTTCGTCACCGTGCTGGGTATCTCCGCCATCAACATGGGCGTCGCCTATTTCGGATTCGAGCGGATCGCCGATGGCGTTCAGTCCTATCAGGGGATCGTCGCCGAGAGCGACAGCGCGCGCGAGATCGATCGCGAGCTTGTGGCCTATCAGCTTCTCGCCCGCCAGTACGTGACGACCGGCCTTCCGGCCGACGAGGAGGCCGCGCGTGCCGCCGAGGCCAGCCTCGGCAGTGCGATCGAACGCGCCGCCCGGGTCGCGACCGCCGACAACCGCAAGAGCGTTCTCAATCTTTCCGCCAGCTACGGTGATTTCGCGGCGCTGTTCGCGGACGTCATCAAGCTGAAGACCGAAAACGCGGCGATCGCATCGAACCAGTTGCTCCGCATGGGCAACGTCATTCGCTACAAGTTTGACGATCTGGCCGATACTGCGATCCTGGCCGGCCTGACTTCGATTCAGCAGAATGCCAAGGAACTGGCGATCCACTCGGCATCCATCACTTCCAACATCAGCAATTATGTGCTGCGTCCTGATGCCGCCGTCGCCAACAGCGTCAACGCGCGCATGCAGCTTCTGAAGAACAGCTTTGGGACGTTGTCGGCAGAGGACGCGAAGCTTGCATCAAAGATCACGGAAATCACCCAGGAACTCGATGCCTACAAGGTGGCCTTCACGAAGTTCGTTGAGAACACCGCGAAGATCGTCGCACTGTCGACCAAGATGAACGAGGCGGCGTCGTCCGTGACGAAGGAAGCGAAGACCATCAAGGACGGTCTGGTGATCCGGCAGACGGAGCTCGCCAAGAAATCTGCAACGGCGGCACATTCGACCAGCCAGTTCGTCACAGCGCTCGGCGCCGGGGTCATCATGTTCGGCGCGATCCTCGCATGGATGCTGGGGCGGGGGATTTCCCGGCCGATGATCGGCATGTGTGACGCGATGCGGCAACTTGCCGGCGGCAATTTCGATGTCGTGCTGCCGGGGCTTGGTCGCAAGGATGAAATCGGCGAGATGGCCGGCGCTGTCGAGGAATTCAAGATGCGCGCGGTTGCCAAGGCGCAGAGCGAGGCGGCGGAGCGTGAGGCGCAGGGCAAATCCGCCAGCGCCGCACGCAGCGCGGAGCTTCATCGCTTCGCTGACGATTTCGAAACCGCGGTCGGCGTGATCGTATCGAGCGTCTCGTCCTCGGCGAGCCAGCTTGAGTCCTCAGCGACGACCCTGAGCCGGACCGTTGAGACGGCTCAGGAGCTGTCCGGCAAGGTCGCGGGCGCGTCGGAGGAAGCATCGGCGAACGTACAGTCCGTCGCTGCTGCTACCGAAGAGCTCTCCGCATCGGTCAATGAGATCGGCCGTCAGGTTCAGGAGTCGAGTCGCATTGCCGCCGCCGCAGTATCGCAGGCCGAAGCCACCGACGCGCGCATCGCCAAGCTGTCGCGGGCGGCGCAGGAGATCGGTGACGTGGTCAAGCTGATCACGGCGATCGCCGAGCAGACCAACCTGCTGGCGCTGAACGCCACCATCGAGGCTGCGCGGGCGGGCGAGGCGGGACGCGGCTTTGCCGTCGTCGCGTCTGAAGTGAAATCTCTGGCGAGCCAGACCGCGAAGGCGACCGACGAAATTTCATCGCACATCGCCGGAATGCAGGAAGCCACCCAGGAATCCGTCTTCGCCATCAAGGAAATCGGCGAGACCATCGGCCAGATTTCCAAGATCGCCGGCAACATCGCAGCCGCCATCGAACAGCAGACCACCGCGACGACGGAAATCGCCCGCAACGTCCAGAGTGCCGCCAGCGGCACGCTGGAAATCGCGGAGGGCATTTCCGAGGTCAACCGCGGCGCGAGCGAAACCGGAACTGCGTCAGGTGAAGTGTTGAACTCCGCGCAGACGCTGGCGGTCGAAAGCACGCGGCTGCGTCAGGAGCTGGATCGCTTTATGGCGAATATCCGCGCAGCGTGATGGCTTACTTTGCCTCTCCCCGCAGGCGGGGAGAGGGAGCAGATCCTGCCGACCATGCGGTCTTGGCGAGGAGCGTTAGCGACGAAGCAGTCCAACTCTTCCTTGTCGCTCTGGATTGCTTCGCTTGCGCCTGCAATGACGCCAAGTTGCATTAGCAGGGCCGCCTAATACGCGTCCCTTTTGGCGCGTGCGTCCTTCACGGTCTGAACCAGATCGAGACGCTGCTCGATCTTGCCGAGCGCGTTGGCGAACTCCTTCCGCTCGGCCGCTGTGAGGCATGACAGGATGTCCTGTTCCTTGCGCAGCAGGCGGGGAATGAGCTCCTCATAGAGTGCGTGTCCCTTGCGGGTGAGCTGCAGGGCAAGCTCGCGGCGGTCATCCGCATTCTCGACGCGTTCGATCAATTGCTGTTCCAGCAGGTGGGCGACGGCCCGGCTGATGGTCGATTTATGGGTCCGCGTGCAGTGGGCGATGTATTGCGCCGTGCAGGCGTCATCGCGAAAGCCCAGCGTGGCCAGCACCCGCCATTCCGGAATGTCCAAGCCATGTCGCTCGCGATACTCGCTGGCGAGTTCCGCGCTGACCTCCGCGGCCAGCCGGTTCAGCCGGAACGGCACGAACTTGAAGAGGTCGAGCTTGCTCAAGAAACACGTCCGGTTGGGCCAAGGCAGGGCCTCGGTCAAGTTGGTTGCAGTTGCAACGATAATAGCCTTGGTCTATCTTGCTGGCTAGAGCTTCATTCAAGAGGCACACCAGAGCTTCGTTCAAGGAGCCCGTCAGTCAAGCAGGGTAGAGACGTGCCGGAACCTCGGGTCATTCAGTTCGGCTATCGCCGCCATTCCGATCAGGACCGGACCGCCGCAGATGCGGCGCGCCATCCGGTGGTGGTGGTCGGGGCCGGACCGGTCGGGCTGACGCTGGCGATCGATCTGGCGCAGCGCGGCCATGGCGTGGTTCTGCTGGACGACGCCGACAGGATCGGCGACGGTTCGCGCGCGATCTGTTTTTCGAAACGCTCGCTGGAATTATGGGACCGTCTCGGCGTCGGCGAACGCATGGTGGAGAAGGGCGTTGTCTGGAAGGTCGGCAAGATCTTCCTGAACGACGACATGCTCTACCGCTTCGATCTGCTGCCGGAAGACGGGCACAAGATGCCGGCTTTTATCAATCTTCAGCAGTATTACGCCGAGGCCTTTCTGGTCGATCGGGTGCAGGAATTGCCGCAGATCGATCTGCGATGGCGCAACAAAGTGGTCGGGCTGGACCAGCGCAACGATCATGTCGTGCTGGCTATCGATACGCCGGATGGACGCTATCAGCTAAAGGCGGATTATGTTGTCGCCTGCGACGGTGCGCGGTCGGCCTTGCGCGGTTTCGTCGGCGCGGAGTTTTCCGGCGAGGTGTTCGAGGATCAGTTCCTAATCGCGGACGTCAAGATGACGGCGGAATTCCCGACCGAACGCTGGTTCTGGTTCGATCCGCCGTTTCATTCCGGCCAGTCCGCGCTGCTGCATCGCCAGCCTGACGACGTCTGGCGCATCGATCTGCAGCTGGGGCCGGACGCCGATCCCGCCGTTGAGCGCCTGCCGGAGAATGTACGTCCGCGCATTGAGCGCATGCTGGGTCACGCGAAGTTCGATTTCGAATGGATTTCGATCTACAAGTTCCAGTGCCGCCGCATGCAGCGCTTTGTCCATGAGCGTGTGATCTTCGCCGGCGACTCAGCACATCAGGTCTCGCCGTTCGGCGCGCGCGGTGCAAACTCCGGTCTGGAAGATGCTGAAAACGCCGCGTGGAAGCTGTCGCTGATCCTGCGAGGCAGGGCGCCAGCGTCGCTGCTCGACAGCTACGAGATCGAGCGCAGCGCCGCCGCCGACGAAAACATCCGTGCCTCGACCCGCTCGACCGACTTCATCGCGCCGCATTCGCAGCAGGAACGCCGGATGCGCCAGGCGGTGCTGAGGCTTGCCAGGGAAACCGAATTCGCCAAGCGGATGGTCAACGGCGGACGGCTCTCGACGCCGTCCATCTATCAGTCGCCGTTGTCGACGCCCGACAGCGATTCATGGGACGCGGGGCCTCGCCCCGGCGCGCAGATGATCGACGCGCCACTGGCGACCGCAAGCGGCGAGCCGATCTATCTCACCGAGGTTTTCAGGCAGGGGAGTGGCGACTTCGTCCTGTTGCGATCCGGAGCGGACGGCAACGATCTGCCCGGCTGTCACTCCATCCATATCGGCGAGACGGCTCCGCTGCGCGACGTGTCGGGGCTGTTTGCCAAGCGCTATGATGCCACCGACGGCGCGGCCTATCTGTTGCGTCCGGATGGCTATGTCGCGGCGCGTTTCCGGAAGCCGACGCATGAGGCCGTCGAGGCCGCCATCGCACGCGCCGGCGCGCAACCAGGAGCGTTGCCATGACACTCTCGACGCAATCGAATTTTTCCGATCCTGACACCGCCTACCGGCTGGTGGTGGAAGCGCATCGCGACCTGAGTGACGAGGACAGCGTATCGCTGGATACGGCGCTGGTCTTGATTCTGGCCAATCATATCGGGGATGCCGAGGTGCTGCGCGAAGCGATCGCGCTGGCAAAACGGCAACTTTCAAACGCAACAGACAAAACGGCTTCAACAGGAACTCAAAAATGAGCGCAAAAGGTTTCGCCTCGACGGGAGACATGACGGAGAAGACAATCACTTTCTCCGAAATCGGCCCGGACATCTATGCCTTCACCGCGGAGGGCGATCCCAACACGGCGGTAATCGTCGGCGACGACGGCTGCATCGTGTTCGACGCCCAGGCGACGCCGGCGATGGCCAACAGCGTGATCGAGCGCGTCAAGACCGTGACCGACAAGCCGATCAAGTACGTTGTGCTGTCGCATTATCATGCGGTGCGTGTGCTCGGCGCGTCCGCCTACAAGGCGCAGGGCATTATCGCCTCAACGGAAACCCAGCGGCTGATCGTGGAACGCGGACAGCAGGACTGGGATTCCGAGTATGGCCGGTTTCCAAGGCTGTTTCGCGACGCTGAGAGCATTCCCGGCCTGACCTGGCCGACGCTGACGTTCGACACCGGTATGACGCTCTATCTTGGCAAGCGCGAGGTGCAACTGATCCATCTCGGCGCGGGACACACCTCCGGCGATATCGTCGCCTGGGTGCCCGATGCTCAGGTGATGTGCTCCGGCGATCTGATCGAGTTTCATTCGGCGTGTTACTGCGGCGACGCATTGTTGCGCGAATGGCCGCTGACGCTGAATGAAATTCGCGACTTCAATCCGAAAGCCGTCGCGCCCGGCCGCGGTGATGCACTGAAGGGAACGGCGACCGTGAACGAGGCCATCGCCATGACGCGCGACTTCGTGACGTCGCTTTATGGCGCGGCGGAATTGTCGGTCGCGAAGGGACGTTCGCTGAAGGAAACCATGGCCGCGACGCGCGAGGTGATGGACCCGAAGTTCTCCAGCTTCGCCATCTATGAACATTGCCTGCCGTTCAATGTCTCGCGCGCGTTCGATGAAGCATCCGGGATCGACGATCCCGTGATCTGGACCGACAAGCGCGACCGCGAAATGTGGGCTGCTCTGCAAGGAGGATAATGCGATGAACATCAACACCGCTCCCGGCGCCGTCAATCGCAACGCCGTCAATGTCACGCCGGGCTACATGTCCGGCTTCGGCAACAGCTTCGAGACCGAGGCGCTGGCTGGCGCCTTGCCCATCGGCCGCAACTCGCCGCAGAATTGTGCCTACGGGCTTTATGCCGAACAACTGTCCGGTTCGCCGTTCACCGCGCCGCGCGGCACCAACGAGCGCTCTTGGCTCTATCGCATCCGCCCGTCGGTGAAGCATTCGGGCCGCTTCACCAAGGTTGACGCGAAATACTGGCGCACCGCGCCGTGCACCGAGTACGACATGCCGATCGCGCAGCTGCGCTGGGACCCGGTGCCGATGCCGAAGGAGGATCAGACCTTCCTGCAGGGCGTCACCACCATGACCACGGCGGGTGACGCCAATACGCAGGCGGGCATGGCGGCGCACATCTATCTCATCACCAAATCGATGGTGGATCAGCACTTTTACAATGCTGACGGTGAACTGATGTTCGTGGCGCAGGAGGGCAACCTGCGCCTCGTCACCGAGTTCGGCATCATCGACATCGAGCCCGGCGAGATCGCTGTGATCCCGCGCGGCGTCAAGTTCCGCGTCGAGATTCCCAACGGTCCGGCGCGCGGTTACCTGTGCGAGAACTACGGCGGCGCGTTCACGCTGCCGGAGCGCGGGCCGATCGGAGCGAATTGCCTGGCCAACTCGCGCGACTTCCTGACGCCGGTGGCGGCCTATGAGGACAAGGAAACGCCGACCGAGCTTTACGTGAAGTGGGGCGGATCGCTGTTCGTGACCAAGCTGCCGTATTCACCCATCGATGTGGTGGCATGGCACGGCAACTACGCGCCATATAAGTACGACCTGCGGACATTCTCGCCGGTCGGCGCCATCGGCTTCGATCATCCCGATCCCTCGATCTTCACCGTGCTGACCTCGCCGTCGGAAACGGCGGGCACTGCGAATATCGACTTTGTGATCTTCCCGGAGCGCTGGATGGTGGCGGAAAACACCTTCCGGCCGCCGTGGTATCACATGAACATCATGTCGGAGTTCATGGGGCTGATCTACGGCGTCTACGACGCCAAGCCGCAGGGCTTCGTGCCGGGCGGCATCAGCCTGCACAACATGATGTTGCCGCATGGGCCGGACCGCGAGGCGTTCGATCACGCCAGCAACGGCGAATTGAAGCCGGTGAAACTGACCGGCACCATGGCCTTCATGTTCGAGACGCGTTTTGCGCAGCACGTGACCGAATATGCCGCGACGACCAGCGCGTTGCAGGACGACTATGCCGATTGCTGGCAGGGGCTGGAGCGCCGCTTCGACCCGTCGAAGCCATAAGGCATGACCGGCATGGGTGATGCTGTTCTCTATGGCTACTTCCGCTCCAGCGCGGCCTATCGCGTGCGCATTGCGCTGGGTCTCAAGGGACTGAGCGCGGAGCATCGCTTCGTGCATCTGCGCAAGGGTGAGCAGACACAGCCGGCCTATCGCAAGGTCAATCCAGCGGGGCTGGTGCCGTACTGGATCGACGACGATCTCGAACTGGCGCAGTCGATTGCCATCATCGAATATCTCGACGAGACCCATCCGCAGCCGCCGTTGCTGCCGCCGGACGCGAAGGGGCGGGCGATAGCGCGCGAAATTGCGCTGGCGGTTGCAAGCGACATTCACCCGATCGGCAACCTGCGGGTGCTGAACAGGCTGACCGGCATGGGCGTCGATGAGGCCACGCGCGCGGCATGGTCGAAGCACTGGATCGAGACCGGATTCGAGGCGGTCGAGGCGCGGCTGTCGCATCTGCCCGGACCGTTTGCTCTCGGCGATCAGCCGACACTGGCGGATATCTGCATCGTGCCGCAGGTGTTCAACGCCCGCCGCTTCGGCGTGGACCTCACACCCTACAAGCGTATCGTGGCGATTGATGCCGCCGCCGCGAAACTCGATGCCTTCGCCGCCGCCGAACCCGGCCGCCAGCCCGACGCGGAATAACCATCCGGATGGATAAGATGCACCCGAACGATCCCAAGCTGCGCTCTTTCATCGAGGTTGATCCATCCTCGGATTTTCCGATCCAGAATTTGCCCTATGGGGTGTTCTTCACGCCGGAGCAGCCGGATCTGCGGGTCGGTGTCGCAATCGGTGACTTCGTTCTAGACCTCGCGGCGCTGGAAGCCGCGGGCCTGATCCGTTTTGACAATGCCAACGGTGTTTTCGCGAAGCCGTCGCTGAATGCCTTCATGGCGCTTGGTCCGAAGGTGTGGACCAGGACCCGTGCACGGATCAGCGAATTGTTGCGGCATGATCATCCGGAATTGCGCGACAACATGCCCTTGCGGAGGAGCGCTTTGATTCCGCAGAACTTCGCGCAATTTCATATGCCGATCGCCGTGCAGGGCTTCACCGATTTCTATTCGTCGAAGGAACACGCGACCAATGTCGGCATCATGTTCCGTGGCAAGGACAATGCTTTGATGCCAAACTGGCTGTCGATTCCGATTGGCTACAACGGCCGCGCATCGACCGTCGTGGTCAGCGGCACACCAATCCGCCGTCCGCGCGGGCAGCTGAAGCCGCCGACAGCGGATGCGCCGGTATTCGGTCCCTGCAGGCGGCTCGACTTTGAACTGGAAATGGGTGTTGTGATCGGTCAGGCGTCCGCCATGGGCGAGATGCTGACTGAGCAGCAGGCCGAGGAGATGATCTTCGGCTTCACGCTGCTGAACGATTGGAGCGCGCGCGACATTCAGGCGTGGGAGTAT
This sequence comes from Afipia birgiae 34632, assembly GCF_000308295.2. Classification (GTDB taxonomy): domain Bacteria; phylum Pseudomonadota; class Alphaproteobacteria; order Rhizobiales; family Xanthobacteraceae; genus Afipia; species Afipia birgiae. The sequence goes on along the minus strand of NZ_HG326652.1, from coordinate 2,176,253 downwards.
GTGCCGCTGGGTCCGTTTCAGGCGAAGGCGTTCGGCACCTCGATCAGTCCGTGGATCGTGACACGCGAGGCGCTGGAGCCGTTCCGCGTCAAGGGACCGGCGCAGGACCCGGTGCCGCTGTCATATCTGCAGCAGAAAGGCGCGAACAACTACGACCTGCAGCTCGCCGTCGATCTCAAGACGGAGACGTTGCAGAAGCCGGCGGGCATCACCCGAACCAATTTCAAATACATGTACTGGTCATCGGTGCAGCAGCTCGTGCATCACGCTTCATCAGGTTGTGCGATGAATGTCGGCGATCTGCTCGGCTCGGGCACCATCAGCGGCCCCGATAAAAGCGAACGCGGCAGCATGCTTGAGCTGAGCTGGGGCGGCGCCGAGCCGCTTGATCTCGGCAATGGTGTGCAGCGATCGTTTCTCGACGACGGCGACTCGCTCACCATGCGCGGCTGGTGTCAGGGCAACGGCTATCGCGTCGGCTTCGGCGAGGTTGAGGGGACGATCCTGCCGTCCGTTTAGAAGTGGGTTGTATCAATCGTCATAGCGAGCGAAGCGAAGCAATCCAGAGCAACAAGCAAGACCGGATTGCTTCGTCGCTGCGCTCTTCGCAATGACGGTTAGGTCGATAACTTCCGTATCGGCAGCTTGCGCGTGGTCTTCAGCCGGTCGAGCACGATGGACGAGCGCACATGCGCCACGCTCTCGTGCGGCATCAGGACGTTGTTGACGATGTCGGACAGGCTCTTGAGATCGCTCAACACGACCTTCAGCAAATAGTCCGCGTCGCCGGTCAGCGAATAGGCTTCCTGGATCTCATCCACCCTGCGCATCAGGTCGCGAAAGCGCTTGGCGTTGTTGGGAGAGTGTGTCGCCAGCGTGATCTGGATAAAGGCCAGCACGTTGAAACCCAGTGCTTCGCTGGCGAGGTCGGCGTGATAACCGGCGATGACCTTCTCGTCCTCCAGCCGCGTTCGCCGCCGCGAGCATTGCGATGCCGAAAGACCTGCGAGGTCGGCCAGTTGCTGATTGGTCAGGCGCCCATCGTCCTGAAGCGCGGCGAGGATTTTGAGGTCGAAACCGTCCAGCGATGTCATGCGGAAAATCCACTATTTGTGCACGATCCGTGCACGATATTAGCAAAGTATGCCATATTTTGCACGCCTGTTGCATCAAAAGCGGCTCATGATCACCTCCAGATTAGCAGGAATCGCCAGCGAAGACTGGCAAGAGGAGATCGCCATGGGTCCGTTTCCGCACGATGCGCCGGCCGCCGTCATTTCCGAGCACAATCCGATGGGCACCGATGGCTTCGAGTTTGTCGAGTACGCTCATCCCGAGCCGGAAAAGCTGCACGCGCTGTTCCGCCTGATGGGGTTCAAGGCGGTCGCCCGTCACAAGACCAAGGCGATCACGGTCTATCGCCAGGGCGACGTGAACTACCTCGTCAACGAACAGCCCGGTGCGCACGGGTATGACTTTGTCGCCGCGCATGGTCCGTGTGCGCCGTCGATGGCGTTCCGCGTGGTCGATGCAAGGCATGCCTATGAGCGCGCGCTGGTGCTCGGCGCAGAGCCTGCGGACGAGATCTCATCCCGCAAGACGCTGGACGTGCCCGCGATCAAGGGCATCGGCGGCAGCCTGCTGTACTTCGTCGATCGCTACGGCGCGAAGGGCTCGGCTTACGACGCCGAGTTCGAGTGGCTTGGGCTGAAGGACATTCGCCCCGATGGCGCTGGTCTGTTCTATCTCGATCACCTGACCCACAACGTCCATCGCGGCCGCATGGATGTGTGGACCGGATTCTATGAGCGGCTGTTCAATTTCCGCCAGATCCGCTTTTTCGACATCGAGGGCAGGGCCTCTGGCCTGTTTTCACGCGCGCTGACCAGTCCCGACGGCAAGATCCGGATTCCGATCAACGAGGATGCGGGCGATTCCGGCCAGATCGAGGAATATCTCAACACCTATCACGGCGAGGGCATCCAGCACATCGCCTGCGGCGTGAAGGACATCCATCACACCATCGAGAAACTGCGCGCGGACGGGTTGCCGTTCATGCCGCCGCCGCCGGACACCTATTTCGAGAAGATCGATGCGCGGCTGCCGAAACATGGTGAGGATGTCGCGCGGCTGCAGAAGAACGGCATCCTGATCGACGGCGAGGGCGTGGTCGATGGCGGTCACACCAAGGTGTTGCTGCAGATCTTCTCGGCCAACGCGATCGGCCCGATCTTCTTCGAGTTCATCCAGCGCAAGGGCGACGACGGCTTTGGCGAGGGCAACTTCAAGGCGCTGTTCGAGTCGATCGAGGAAGACCAGATCCGGCGCGGCGTGCTGTCGGTGGACAAGACGAGCGCGGCTTGAATTTTCTTCCTCTCCCCGTTTACGGGGAGAGGGTTGGAGTGAGGGGGAATAGCATCCGGTTTGCGCTAGAGCCCCTCACCCGGATTGCCATAGCGCGTCGAAGACGCGCGTGAACGCGCTTATGGCAATCCGACCTCTCCCCGCAGGCGGGGAGAGGTGAAGACTCACTCGCAATGGCCGCCGGCTATGAGCGTTTCAGGTTCAGCAGATTGCCGGTCAGGATCAGCGCAGCGCCCGCGATGGTCGCTGCATCGAGCCGCTCGGAATAGATCAGCCAGCCGACCGCAGCCGACAGCGGCACGCGGAGAAAATCCATCGGCACGACAACCGTGGTGTCGGCATAGCGCATCGCCTGCGTCACGCAGTAGTGCGAATAGGTGCCGCTGAACGCGATCACGATGACCCACGGCCAGGCCTGCGCCGATGGCCAGCGCCAATAGTGATAGGCCGGGAGCAGGCCGATCAGCGACTGGATCACCAGCATCCAGAAGATGATCGCGACGACCGAGTCGGTACGGGTGAGCGATTTCATCATGACGATCGATACGCCGAATCCGACTGCCGCCAGAACCATGATCAACTGGCCCGGGCTGACCGGTGCAGCGCCGGGCTGCACGATGATGACCACGCCCACCAGCCCCAGCACGATGGCCAGAATCTTCCACGCATTCAGGCGCTCGCCGAGAAAACCCACCGCCAGCAGCGCAGTCCAGATCGGCATGGTGAACTCGATGGCGACGACCTGTGCCAGCGGGATCAGCGTCAGGGCCAGAAACCAGCCGTACTGCGCCGCGTAATGGACGATGTTGCGGCCGAGATACTGAAGCGGCCGTGCCGTCTTCAGGCTCGCAAAGCCGCCGTTCATGACAATCAGCGGGGAGAGCATGATCAGGCCGATGGCCGAACGCAATTCCATGATCAGGAACACGTCGAGTTCGCGAGAGAGCTCGCGGCCCGCCACCAGCAGGACCAGCATCAGGGTGAGCCAGCCGACCATCCAGCTGGCGGCCTTCGCGTTGGACGGGGGCACGGCGACGAGCGACTGCGTCACAAACGCACCTGTGTTGCAGCGCAAATCGACATCGCAAGCCCTTCCTGATTGGACGGCCTGCATACGCAATCTGATTTCGGCAGGCAACATCGCCAAACTGGCAGCAGGCCCGGCAAGTTTGCATCTTGCATCGGTTGCCGAACCTGCAACGATCCGGAGCGTGGGACGCAGATTCCGCCATTCAGAAAAGCAAACTCCAGGGGGACAACGCCTTGCTCAATCCCATGTCGCTTCCGTTCGATGTTGAAACCATGCTGGCGGGCCTGCGCCCGTGGGTTGAATGCGAAAGTCCGACTTGGGATGCCGCTGCGGTCAACCGAATGCTCGAGCTCGCCGCCCGCGACATGGCGATTGACGGCGCGTCGATTGAATATGTCGCCGGGCGGCAGGGTTTCGGCGGCTGCATCCGGGCGCGATTTCCGCACCCCAAGCAGGGACAGCCGGGCATTCTGATCGCGGGCCACATGGACACGGTTCATCCGGTCGGCACGCTGCAAAAGCTGACGTGGCGGCGTGAGGGCGGCAAATGTTACGGGCCGGGCATCCTCGACATGAAAGGCGGCAATTACGCCGCGCTCGAAGCTATCCGGCAATTGCAGAGAGCGTCGATTGCAACGCCGCTGCCAGTGACGGTTCTCTTCACGCCGGACGAGGAAGTCGGCACCCCCAGCACGCGTGACATCATCGAGGCGGAAGCCGCGCGCAACAAGTATGTGCTGGTGCCGGAACCGGCGTTCAGGAATGCAGGCGTCACCACGGGTCGCTACGCGATTGCGCGGTTCAATCTGGAAGCTGTCGGCAAGCCGAGCCACGCTGGTGCGACGCTAGCGGCAGGGCGATCCGCAATCCGCGAAATGGCGCGGCAGATCATCGCCATCGACGGCATGACCGGCGACGACTGCACCTTCAGCGTCGGCGTCGTTCACGGCGGGCAGTGGGTCAACTGCGTGGCGTCGAGCTGCCGCGGCGAGGCACTCAGCATGGCGAAACGCCAGGCCGATCTCGATCGCGGGGTCGAGCGGATGCTGGCGCTGAACGGCACGACGAATGACGTGACGTTCACGGTGACGCGCGGCGTGACGCGGCCGGTCTGGGAACCCAATGCCGGAACCATGGCGCTTTATGAACAGGTGCGCGCGGTGGGGAAGACAATCGGCCTCGATCTGATCCACGGCAGTTCGGGCGGCGGCTCAGACGGAAACTTCACCGGCGCGATGGGGCTGTCGACGCTGGACAGCCTTGGCGTGCGCGGCGCGGATTATCATACCCTCAACGAGCATATCGAAGTCGACAGCCTGGTCGAACGCGGACGTTTGATGGCCGGTCTCTTGGCCACCCTGCAATGATTTGCCAAGATGGCGCTGCTTTGCCTGGCTACAATCTTAAAAACGGATGACGCCGCATGCCCAATATTGAACTGATCGACAGCTTTGCCGACGAACTCACCGCGATCCGCCGCGATCTTCATGCGCACCCGGAAATCGGCTTCGAGGAACATCGCACATCTGGCATCGTCGCCGAGAAGCTCGCGGGATGGGGCATCGAGGTGCATCGCGGCCTCGGCGGCACCGGCGTGGTCGGGCTGCTGAAAGGCAAGGGCGGCGGCAACAGGCGGATCGGCCTGCGCGCCGATATGGACGCGTTGCCGATGGAGGAAAAGACCAATCTGAGCTGGCGCTCGACGATTCCCGATCGCTTTCACGGCTGCGGTCATGACGGGCACACCACGATCCTGCTAGGCACGGCGCGCTATCTAGCGCAGACCCGCAACTTCGACGGCACGGTGGCTTTCATTTTTCAGCCCGCCGAAGAAGGGCTCGGCGGCGCGCGCGCCATGATCAAGGACGGGCTGTTCGAGAAATTTCCGCTCGACGAGGTCTATGGGCTGCATAACGCGCCCCAGCTTAATCCGGGTCAGGTCGCGATCTTTCCCGGGCCGAGCATGGCCTGCGCGGATTTCTTCGACATCACCATCACCGGCTATGGCAGCCACGGCGCGATGCCGGAAATGTCACGCGACCCGGTGGTGATCGCGATGACGCTGGGGCAGGCGTTGCAGACCATCGTCAGCCGCAATGTTGATCCGCTGAAATCCGCGGTGCTGTCGATCACGCAGATCCATGCGGGCTCGGCCTACAATGTCATTCCGGGCGAGGCGATGCTGGCAGGCACCGTGCGGACGTTTTCCGAGAAGGTCCGGGAAAAGATCCGCGACCGGATGCGCACCATCGCAGCCGGCATGGCGGCAGCGTTTCAGGTCGAGATCAAGGTGGATATCCGCGATATCTTCTCGGTGCTGGTCAATCACGAAGAGCAGTCGCATTTCGTGGCGGACGTGGCCCGCGAGGTTGTCGGCAGCGAGAACGTGCTGACGACGCCGACACCGAAAATGGGCAGCGAGGATTTCGCCGACATGCTGCTTGCGGTGCCGGGGGCCTATTTCTGGCTGGGTCACGAGGGGAGCGTGCCGCTGCACAATCCCGGCTTCATCCTCGACGACAAGATTTTGCCCGTCGGGGCGAGCCTGTTCTCGCGCATCATCGAGAAACGGTTGCCGCTCGCGGCGTGAGCTGCAACTAGCGCTCGAAAAGCTGACGGACCAGCGTCGTCAGGCGGCCTGAGGGCGATGCCAGTTCATCCATCATGGTGAAGTGGTTCGCACCGGGAATTTCCTCGTAGACGACCGGTAATCCGTGCGTGGCGCGGTGCGCGGCGAAATCGGCGGACTGTTTGCGCAGCAACGGCAATTCTCCGCTGCCTGCGACAACAACGAGGGGTTTGTCCACGCCGCCCGGTTGCAGCACCGGAGAGTTGCGGCGGCTCATGGCCTCATCAAGCCCGAGCTTGGCGTTCAGGTAGCTGTGGCGGATCGGTTCGAGATCGTAGATCCCGCTGATCAGAAGCCCGGCCTTGATGTGCGGATGGCCGAGCGTCATGGACGACAGATGCCCGCCGGCCGACCAGCCGGACACAACCAGTCTGTCCGCGCTGCCGCCGAGCGCCGGAAGTTCGTTGACAAGGGTATCGATGCCGGTGCGGACCTCATCCACGATCTGGTCGAGCGTCGCGTCGGGCGCGAGTGTGTAACCGATAAGGGCGACGTTGATACCATGCGCCATCGGCCCGCTGGCGCTGAACGCAAAGGTTTCCTTCGCGCGCGTCTGCCAGTAGCCGCCATGAATGAAGACCAGCGTCGGGCCGCCGTTACTCGCTTTGAGGAAATCGATCCGGTTGCGCTCGCGCGGACCATAACGAAGATCGAGAGACTGCGGATGCCGCGCGCGCATCTCGGCCGACAATCTGTCCCATTCGCCGACAATGGATGCGGTTTCGGGCACGTGGGTTGTGTTATTGAACCCGAGGTCGAGCTGTTCCTGCGTCAGCTTGCGCCAATCCGGTGCGTCGAGTGGCGCGCTCATGGCAATATCTCCAGCTCCATCATGCAGCGATGATTGCAACTTGCGGACATCGGCGCAACTGGCATGTGGTCACTGCCGCAGCGCGGGGACCACGAGAAACGGGATCATGCCGAGGATCACACTGACGAGGGCAAACAGCAGCAGCGCGTCGTAGCCGCCGGTCATGTCGTGGATCAGCCCGCCGGCCCACGAGCCGAAGGCCGAGCCAAGGCCGCTGCCAATGGAAATCGTTCCAAAGATCGTACCGACCCGCTCGCCGCGGAAAATCTTCATCGCGGTTGCGGTGATCAGCGGGCCGCGCGAGCCGATCATGCTGCCGAATGTCACCACGAACGCGGTCAGCAGCCAGACATTGGGGTACGATTTCAGCAGCCAGAGCAGGCCGATGCCGATGATCGACAGGGCGTAGCTGAACAGCACCGAGCGGCGGCGTCCGATAATTCCGTCGAGCCAGGTGACGCCGAGCATGCCGAACAGCAGCACCACGCCACTGAACCCCCACGCGGTCGCGGCCTGCAGCGGCGGAAACCCGGCATCGATCAGATAGGCGACGATCTGGGCCGAGAGCGCGAACATGCCGACCGCGGTGAAGAAGAATGTGCAGAACAGGGCCCAGAATGCGTGATGACGCATCGCGCTGAGCAACGTCCAGCCCTCGTCGATGACCTCGGCGGCGGCGTTCCTTGCCAGCGTGGCCGAGCCGGACGCGAACAGTTTCCACGGCAAAAACAGTAGCGGAATAAGCATCACCAGCGCCGTCGCGCCGAAGATCTGATACGCGCCGCGCCAGCCGACGCGGTCAATCAGGACCTGCGACAACGGCAACAGGATCAGCACGCCGGCGCCGGTCGCGGAGTAGACCACGGCCATTGCGGTGGGCAGCTTCGGGCCGAACCATCGTCCAAGCAGGATCGAGTTCGGGACGTTGCCGATGCAAGCGATGCCGAGCCCTACGCAGAGGCCGAGGCTGAGCTGGAATTGCCAAAGCTGTTGCGCATAGGCGGCGGCGAGGAACGCGCTACCCAGCAAGGCCAGTCCCAGCGAATAGACGGCGCGGGGGCCAGACCGATCGAACAGTCGTCCGATGAAAGGAGCCGAGAGGCCGCCTGCCAGCGCTGCCAGCGAGTAGATCGAGATGATTTCCGCCCGGTCCCAGCTGAAGCTCTGGGAAATCGGCAACAGGAAAACCGTGAAGCTTTCGCCGAGTCCGCGTCCGAGCACGGACAGCGCGAAGCACACCGCCAGCACGTTGAGCGCGATGTGCACGGGCTTCATGGCCGGTTTCATGTCCGGGGTCATGGGGGTCATCGGGCGCGCCCGGGGAACAAATCGCGACTCATATGTCTATGAACCGCAATTCGCCGGTCAGGAGCAGCTGCAGTTTGCGAATACGCCTATGCAATCGCGCGCGGCGCGGTCAGAGATGCTTCATCCCGAACTGGTCCAGCAGCGGCAGGAGTTCGCTGCGCGCGCGCCGCCGGTGACTTTGGGCTTCGCTGCACGACAGCATCGCATCGCCGCTCTTGATGGCGGCGATAAGCGCCTGATGCTCCTTGAGCGATTTGGTCGGTTTGGCGCGCAGGCGGAGCGTCATCATCCGTGCGCGGTGTGATTGATCCATGATGGTATTAGCAACGCGCGCCAGGCGCATATTCCCGCTGCCGTCGATCAGGGTGCGATGAAAGCGATCATCCGCACGCGCCCACGCGTCGAGCTCATCGCGCTGCAACGCGTTTTTCATCTCGGTGTTGATGCTCTCCAGTGTTGCAACGATGGGACGGCGGTCTTTAGGGCTCATGCCTGCGATTAACTCGGCGGCCATGCCTTCAAGAGCGATGATCACGTCATAGACCTCGCGCATATCGTCCGGCGACAGCGCCAGAACGGTGACACCGCGTTTTGGCAAAACCCGCACCAAGCCTTCTTCCTGAAGCCGGATCAGGGCTTCATGAACCGGGGTCCGGCTCATGCCGAGCCGAAGCGCGATTTCCTGCTCTGAGCCCTGGTAGCCGGGGGCGAAGGCGTTATCGCGTATAGCGTTCTTCAGCGCCTGATAGGCGTCGGCGACAAGCGACGGTGCTCTGGCAAGCGGCTCTGCGGGGGGCGTTTTGAGGCGACTCATGTCCGTTCCTGACTACCGCTTCCTTATAGAGGCAAGCCTGTGTTCCGCGCGAGGTCTCTTGACATCCATACCATCTTCCATGGAAGATGGCATCCCTAAGCGCGCTGCGGATGACGGACGGTTGGAAGGCCTGCCGGCCCGTTCAGCCACGGCGGTTCGCGACCGACGGCTCAACCAAAAACGGATTCAGCGTGAAAACTTATCGAATTGCAGCCATTCCCGGCGACGGCATCGGCTCCGAAGTGATCTCCGCCGGCGTGGAAGCGCTGAATGCCTGCGCCAGGCGTGATGGCCGATTCACCTTCGCATTCGATCATTTCGACTGGGGATCAGAGCGCTACAAGACAACCGGCGCGTTCATGCCGGACAACGGACGCGACCTGATCAGGAAACATGACGCAATCCTGTTCGGCTCCGCCGGCGTGCCGGATGTACCCGATCATGTCACGTTGTGGGGGCTGCGGCTGGCAATTTGCCAGCCGTTCGATCAGTACGCCAACGTCCGGCCGACCCGGATCCTGCCGGGCATCGTCAGCCCACTTCGAAATGTGTCCGGTCCGGAACTGGACTGGGTGATCGTACGCGAGAACTCAGAAGGCGAATATGCCGGCGTCGGCGGGCGTGTGCATCGGGGGTTGCCCGAGGAGGTCGCCACCGACGTGTCGATGTTCACGCGCGCAGGCGTCGCGCGAATCATGCGCTTTGCGTTTGCATTGGCGCGCTCACGGCCGCGCAAATTCCTGACGGTGGTGACGAAATCCAACGCGCAGCGGCATGCGATGGTGATGTGGGACGAGATCGCCGCCGAGGTTGCCCGCGAATTCCCGGATGTCGCATGGGACAAGATGCTGGTCGACGCCATGACCATGCGCATGACGCTCAAGCCCGAAACTCTGGACACCATCGTCGCGACCAACCTCCACGCCGATATTCTGTCGGATCTCGCCGCAGCGCTGGCGGGCTCGCTCGGCATCGCGCCGACCGCCAACCTCAATCCCGAGCGCACGTTCCCGTCGATGTTCGAGCCGATTCATGGCTCGGCCTTCGACATCATCGGCAAGGGGATCGCGAACCCGATCGGCACATTCTGGTCCAGCGTCATGATGCTGGAGCATCTCGGCGAACCGTCCGCCGCAGCGCGGCTGATGCGGGCGATTGAAAAAGTCACGGCGGATAAGTCGCTCCACACACCGGATTTAGGCGGAAAGGCAAGAACCGCTGATGTCACCAAGGCCGTGTGCGACGCATTGGCCGGAGACAACCAGGATAGCTAGACAAGACGACCAGAACCGGCCGCAGAGCCGGGACCACCAAGCCAAAGAAAGAAGGCAAGGAAACACACCAAGGGGAGGACGCCATGCGGAAGCTGTTCGTTGGGTTTGCGGGCTCGGTTGTCGGGACATTGCTGTCGATGTCGGCAATCGGACCCGCCGCAGCACAAAGCTTTCCCTCACGTCCGATCACCTTGATCGTTCCCGCCGCGGCGGGCGGACCGACCGATGCGGTCTCCCGCCTTGTCGCGGAATCGATGGGACGAACGCTGGGTCAACAGATCGTGGTCGAGAATGTCGGCGGTGCTGGCGGCACCATCGGAATGACCCGCGTCGCTAAATCTCCCGCCGACGGCTACATGGTCACGGTCTGGCATATCGCGCAGGCGACCGCGCCCTCGCTCTACGACAACCTCCGCTACAACGTGATCGACGATTTCGATTCCATCGGCCGGATCGCAGACGTGCCGATGACAATCGTTGGCAAGAGCGGCCTTGAGCCGAAGACCGCCAAGGATTTGATCGCCTGGATCAAGCAGAAGAAAGCTGCCGTGACCTATGCCCACGCGGGCATCGGTTCGGCGTCGCATCTGTGCGCGATCATGTTCATGAGCGCGATCGACACCCAAATGACGGCGCTGTCCTATCGCGGTACCGGGCCGGCGATGTCGGACCTGCTCGGTGGCCAGTTCGACATGATGTGCGACCAGACCACGACCACCACGGCGCAGATCAAGGATTCCAAGATCAAGGGCTATGCTGCGACGACAAAGGAGCGGCTGAAAATTCTCCCCGATCTTCCGACGCTCGACGAGGCCGGCCTGAAAAATTTCGAAGTGGCCGCATGGCATGCGATGTGGGCGCCCAAGGGATTGCCGGCTGACGTCCAGAAGAAACTGAACGATGCTTTGCAGACCGCGCTGAAAGATCCGAAGGTCATCGAACGCATGGCCGCGCTCGGCATTGAGCCGGTGAAGCCGGGGCAGGCGACGCCGCAGGCGCTCTCCGCCCACCTCAAGGCTGAAGTCGCAAAATGGTCGCCGGTCATTCAGGCGTCGGGGGCGAAGGGGAATTAGCGACGCCATCGGATGTGTCATACCGGCGCGGCAGAACCGGCGATTGTCGGATCAGCACCCAGCCGCTAAAGCCTGTTGGATTACCCATCATCAGTCGAAGTGTCTGGAGAGCGTCATGAGCGGTGAAAGCGAACAATTCAAAAAAGGTCTGGCCGTCCGTCGCGACGTTCTGGGCAAGGACTACGTCGACGGCAGCATTGCCAAGGCCGACGATTTCATGATGGCGTTCCAGAACATCACCACCGAATGGTGCTGGGGCTACGCCTGGACACGGCCGGGCCTCGACCGCAAGACCCGCAGTATGCTCAACCTCGCCATGCTGACGGCGTTGAGCAAGCCCGCCGAGCTGAAGCTGCACGTCAAGGGCGCATTGACCAATGGCGTGAGCGTCGAGGAGATCAAGGAAATCCTGCTGCACGCGACGGTCTATTGCGGCATTCCGTCAGGACTCGAAGCCTTCAAGGCCGCTCACGAGGTGCTGAAGGCCGAAGGCGCGCTGGACAAGAAATAAGTCGTCCATCCATTGCCAGCGAAGCAATCCAGTCGTTCAGAAAGAGCTGGATTGCTTCGTCGCTCCGCTCCTTGCAATGACGGTTCGGCGGGCGGGCCTACACGCCAAGATAAACCTGCTGAATGTACTTGTCGCCCGCGAGGTCTTTCGGCGTGCCCTCGCGGATGGTGCGGCCATGTTCGAGAACATAGACGCGGTCTGTGATCCGCAAGGTCGAGGTCGCATCCTGCTCGACGATCAGGATGGCGGTGCCGTCTTTTCGAATTTGCTGGATTGCATCGAAGATCAGGCCCTTCAGCCGCGGCGCGATGCCGACTGACGGTTCGTCGAGCAACAGCAGTTCCGGTCGCCCCATCAGGGCGCGGCCGATCGCCACCATCTGCTGTTCGCCGCCGGAGAGGGTGCTCGATTGCTGCCATTGCCGTTCGCGCAGCACCGGAAACAGCGTGAACACACGTTCAAGATCAGCATTGATCTCGGCGTTGTTTTTGCGCAGGTAAGCGCCGAGCTGAAGATTTTTCAGCACCGACAGTTCCGAAAACAACTTGCGGCCCTCCGGACAATGACAGATGCCGCGCGCCACCACATCGTACGGTGCGACACCATCGAGAGACTGGCCCTTGAACGTCAGCGTGCCTTGAGAAGGGATAGAGCGCGAGATCGCTTTCAGCAGCGTGGTCTTGCCCGCGCCGTTGGGGCCGAGCACGCCGATCAGTTCACCCTTGTCGACCCTGATCGAAACGGATTCGATGGCGAGCGCCTTGCCGTAGCTGACGCGCAGATCGGAGACTTCAAGCAGAGGCATGAGCTTCCTCCGTCTTTCCGATATAGGCCTCGATCACTTTCGGATTCTTGACGATCTCGTCGGGCGGACCGACTGCGATGATCTCGCCGAAATTCATCACGATCACCCGGGAGACCAGCGCCATGAACTCGCGCAGCTTGTGCTCGATCAGCAGGATGGTCAGATTTTCCTCGCGATGCAGGCGCTTGATCAGTTGCGCCAGCGGTTCGATTTCGCTGCTGCCGAGACCAGCGAACGGCTCGTCGAGTAGCAGCAGGTCTGGTCGCGTCGCCAGCGCGCGGGCGATCTCGAGCCGCCGCAGGTCGCCGTAGGGAAGCGTTTCCACCGGCTCCGCGCCACGTCCGCCGAGGCCGACCTGTTCGAGCAGGTGCCGCGCGCGCTCTTCCTTGTCATGATCCTGATGCGCACGGGGCGACATGCAGGCGACGAGAACATTCTCCAACAGGTTCATGCCCACAAAAGGACGGCAGAGCTGGAAGGTCCGCGCCATGCCGCGGTTGACGATCTTGTAGGGCGCGAGGCCTTGCAATGTTTCGCCATTGAACTTGACGGTGCCGGATGTCGGCGCCATGAAGCCGGTGAGGAGATTGAACAGCGTTGTCTTGCCGGCGCCGTTGGGACCGAGGATTCCGGTGAATTCGCCTTTTTCCAGTTTGAAGGTTGCGTTCTTCACGGCGGTGAGGCCGCCGAACCGCTTGGTGACGTCATTGACTTCGAGAAGCGCGGTCATCGGAAGCGCTCCGTCATTCTGCGCCAGAGCGGCGCGATCAGGCCGTTCGGCAGGAAAAACAGGATCAGCATCAGGGTGAGGGTGTAGATCCAGAGCCGGTATTCGCCGAAGCCCCGCAGCAACTCTGTGAGCAGCGTAAGCAGGATCGCGGCGATCGCAGCGCCGTAGATCGAACCGATGCCGCCGACGTAGCACATGATGATGATGGTGATCGATACCACGACGGAGAACAGCGGCGGCGAGACCTGAAGCTGATAGTGTGCATAGAGTGCACCACCGAGGCCGGCGAAGGCTGCGCTGATAGCCAGCGATGCGATCTTGTAGAAGGTGACATTGATGCCAGCCGCCTGACAGGTTGCTTCGTCACCGCGAATGGCACGCAGCAACAGGCCCCAGTGCGACTGCGCCAGCAACGTGAGCACGATCACGGTCACGACAAGGATCGCCAGGACGAACCAGTAGTACTGGAGAGGATTGCGGATCAGCGGATCGAGGCCGTAGAGGCCTTCCTCGCCGCCGGTGTATTCCCAGAAGATCAGGCAGAGACGTTGCAGGATTGCGGAGGCCGACAGCATGGCCAGGGCGAAATAGGGGCCGCGCAGGCGCAATGTCGGGAAGCCGACGATCAGGCTGAACGCAACCGCGATGACGACCGCTGCTGGCAGGCTGTACCATGGGTTGGTGAACCAGATCGTCGCCATGAACCCGGCGGTGTAGGCGCCCGCGCCGATGAACAGCGAATGGCCGAAATTCTCGCGGCCTGTCAGGCCCGACATGAAATCCCAGCTCGAGGCCCAGATGCCATAGATGGCGCAGACGGTCAGCACGCCGGTGAGATAGTTGCTGGATATGACGATGGGCGCGAGTGCGAGCACCGCCACCACGGCGATTCCGCCAGCAAGATCGATCGAGGAAATCTGCCGCATGTCAGAACGCCGCCCGCCGGCCGAGAATCCCGGACGGTCTGATCATGAGGGTGATAACGACGGCGACCAGGGACACGAGTTCAGTCCATGACGTCGAGACAAGGTAGGCCACGATGGTCTCGGAATAGCCGAGGATCAGCGAGGCGATGATGCTTCCGGGGATCGATCCCAGTCCGCCGACAATCACGATGGCGAAGGCCTTCACCATCGGCAGCAGGCCCATGGTCGGCTGCACCGTGAGGAAGGGCGACACCAGCACGCCCGCGAGCGCCGCGGTGCCCGCCGAGATCGCCATGACGATGGAGAAGATGCGGTTGGTGGGAATGCCCATGTACTGCGCGGCTTCGGGATCCTGCGACACCGCAAGAATGGCCGCGCCGAGGCGCGTGCGTTGAATGAAGAGCCACAGCAGCAGAAGGACAAGAATGCCGGCGACCAGCGCGAGCAGTCTCTGCCCGCCGATATCGACGCCGCCGATGGAGATCTTGTCGGCAACGAAGGACGGCACGTTCCTGTATTCTGAGCCGAAGGTGATGAACAGCGCCTGCTCGACAGCCAGTGACACAGCGAGCGTGATCATCAGCACCGCCAGTTGCGAGGCCCGCAGCGGCCGCACCAGAAACCGTTCCATCAGCACGCCAAATCCGGCGACCAGCAGGACGGCCAGCGGCGCGGCGAGCAGCAGCGGCAAATTCAGCAGGGAGGTGAAGACGTAAGCCGCATAAGCGCCCAGGGCATAAAATGCGCCGTGCGCGAGATTGAGGATGCGGGCGACACCGAAGATGAGCGTGAAGCCTACCGCGAGCATCGCGTAGATCGCGCTGGACACAGCGCCATAGATCAGGATTTCGAGCATAACCGCCTGCTGTCTGCTGTTCTCGTGCGTAAGGGGAAGGCGTGCCTTCAGGATCGCCGGCCGGTAAGATCGTTACCGGCCAGCGTTCTCACGACGTGAAACTGTTCAGTTCATCCAGGGCGGCGGGATCATCTTTCCCGTTTCTGAAGCCTTCGGCCAGACCACGATCCGGGCACCGTCCTTCTGCCATTGAGCGAACAGCAGGTTCTGCAGGCCGGGTCCCGTCTTCACATCGTGGACTTCGTCGAACTGGATCTTGCCGGCGATGCCGACATAGTCCGTCTTCTCGAGTTCCTTGATCACCGCATTCGGCTCGACCGAGTTGGCGCGCTTCACGGCTTCTGCGTAGACGTAGATCGCATCGTAGGCGCCGACGCCGGTGTAGACCGGTGCCGTGCCGAAGCGTTTGACGAACTCGTCCCAGAACGGGATCGTCTTGGGCGTCAGCGCGGCGCGGGTCGCGAACAGGCCGACGGTCTCGGACAGCGCCTTGCCGCTCACGCGGGTGAAGAAGTCCGCGTCCTGGCTTTTCACATCGATGCCGCCGATCGGAATCGGCACCTGCGCGTCGTGCCACTGCTTGACGAAGATGTCCGACGACGCATGTGACAGGATGACGATCAGATACTGCGCGCCGCTGGCCTTGACCTTGGCAAACAGCGGCGAGAAGTCCGAGGTCGAGGTGTCGAAGAACTCGGCCATCGGCACTTCGGTGCCGCCATCGACCGCACCCTTCTTCAGGATCGGCACAAGATCCTGCACCCACTTGGCGTTCTCGCCGACGATGGCGATCTTCTTCAGGCCCATCTCACCCTTGAGCTTGCCACTGATGAAATCGACCAGCGCGCGGGCCTGATGGCCGGCATGGATCGGAGAAACCCGGAAGATATACTTGTAGTTTTCGTAGTCGGCCTTCACCTTTGCGGTGATCGCGGGAGACGCTGCGCCGACGCCGAGGTAGATCGTTTTTGCATTGGAAATGTGCGGCAACTGGGCCAGCGTCACGCCGCTGGTGTAACCGCCGATCAGCACATCGACTTTATCGTCGGCTGTAAGCTTCTTGATCGCGGCGATACCCTGTTCGGGATTTTCGGTCTCATCCGCGGCCACCATTTCAAGCTTGCGGCCGACGAGGCCTCCTTTGCTATTGATATCTTCGATGGCCATTTTAATGGCGTTCTGCGTATCGCGCCCGACCTGAAGCTGGACCGAAGTCGGGACGCCGATCTTGATGGGCTGCTGGGCGGAAGCCGGAACGGGGCCGAGAAGGGCGCCGGCACCGACGATGCTCGCTGTCGCGAGCAGGCTGAGAAATGACTTCATGACGTTTCTCCCTGATGCATCCGAATTCGTGTTCGGTGCTTTTTATTTGCGCTGACAGACTGCTGGCGGGACAAGTTCAAGTCAAGCAAAGATCGGATGATTGCAGCGAGGAGCTGTTTGAAACGCAATTCCGTTTTGCGCGGCAGAACCATTGGGCCGTGCGTTAATGCTGCGATGCCGAAATTTCGTGATGCCCACGAATTCATCGCGGCCTGTTTGATTTTTCGCACGGTCTTCGGCGAAGCGGCCGGTAGAAGCCGCTACGGCGCGCGATGCTCATCCATGAAGCTTGCGAACCGCGGATCGCCGACATGCGCGATATTGACGCGCATCGCGGGGCGGGCGGGCGTTGCGTCCGGACTGAATGCCGAACCCGGCGCCAGCAGAATGCTGCGCTCGGCGGCGACGCGCGACAACTGTGTGTCGTCGATGTGCCCGGGTAGTTCGCACCACATATAAAATCCGCCGCGCGGCTGGCCGAACACCGGGAGGCCAATGCGTGACAATGTGTCGTTGGCCTGACGGGTTGCCGCTTCGATGCGGCCGGTCAGCCGCTTGAGATGGCCGCGATAACGCCCGCTGGTGATCAGGTCGTAGATGATCTGCTCGATATAGCCCGAGCTGTTGGCGCGCGTGATCATCTTGAGATCGGCCAGCCGCGCGATGGTGTCGGCATCGGCGGCGATATATCCCGAACGGAGACTGGCGGAGAGGGTCTTGGCGAAGGTACCGACATAGATCACACGGTCGAGCTGATCGAGCGCGGCGAGGCGGGGGCTGGTGTTCGACAGCACGTCGGCGAACGGATCCGAATCGACGACGCGCAAGTTGTGCTCGGTCGCGGTACGCAGCAGGCGGTAGGCGATCGGGAGCGTGATCGAGCAGCCGGTCGGATTGTGCGCGAGCGATTGCGTGAAGAACATCCGCGCTCCGGTGCCGGCCGCCTTGGCGGCGAGATCGTCCGGGTCCGGCCCGTCGGCGGTCCGCCGCACGCCGATCAGCCGCGCCTTGGCTAGCCGCAGTTTGCCGAACAGCGGATAGTAGCCGGGACTGTCGACCAGGACGGGATCGCCGGGCTCGACATACTGACGCACGATCATGTCGAGCGCGTCGTTCGCGCCTTGAGTTAAAAGAACCTGCGTCGGCTCCGCGCCGATCGATCGCTCAGCCAGCAGACCCGCGATGCGCTGGCGCAGCGGCAGCAGGCCGTAGGGGCTGCCGTAGCTTTCAGGGAGATTGCGTTGTCCGGGCCGGCTGACCGGCCGCAGATAAGGCCCGACCTCCGAACCTTCCATCCACGCCGCAGGCGGGCGGCCGTCGCCGACACGAACCTCGTAGCGCTTTTCGAGTTGCTCGCGCAGCAGCCAGACGCTGTCGACGGCACCGACCTTGGCGGGCTCGGCGGTCTCCGCGCGTTTGGGCCGATGAAGGGAGACGAAGAAACCCGAGCCCGGCTTGCTCTCGATCTGGCCGGACGCGACCAGCCGCTCGTAGGCATCGACAATGGTATTCTTTGATGCGCCGAATAGTTCCGACGCGCCGCGGATCGACGGCAGGCGTTCGCCGGGCCGGATCGCGCCGTGTTCGATCCGCGCAACGATCGCATCGATGATGGTTTCAACGCGCGATCGCGTGGCCCCGCCGCCGGACTGATGAACTGTACCCATGTGGCGAATGGTACGGACCTTCCTGAAATTGTGCAAAGTGTTCCTTGTGGTGTACCCCCGTCACCATACAGTTTCCGCGGCCGAGAATCCCCTCAAGAGGACCTCGGTTCGGGAGACGCTGAATGACTGTTGCAAGGCACGGGGCAAACCGCAGTTCGCGGATCGCCGGATTTCACCGCAAGTCGCCGCAGGAGCGGCTCGATCTGGTCGCTTCGTTCGCGGGCCTCGATCCTGCCGCCGCTGCTCATCTCGCCGACATGGGCAATCTGTCGCCGCAGCTTGCGGACAAGATGATCGAGAATGTCATCGCCACGATGAATGTGCCGATCGGCATCGCGACCAACGTGAAGGTCGATGGCGAGGATGTATTGATCCCGATGGCGACCGAGGAATCCTCCGTCGTCGCCGCGGTGTGCAACGCGGCGCGCCAGACCTATGATGCAGGTTTTACCACCTCGGTGTCCGGCACGTTGATGATCGCGCAGGTGCAGGCGGTCGAAGTCGCAGACCCTTACGCGGCGCGTCTTCGGCTTCTGGAGAAGCGCGACGAGATCAAGGCGATCTGCGATGCCTGCGATCCGCTGCTGGTGAAACTCGGTGGCGGCTTTCGCGATGTCGAGGTGCGCATTCTCGATACGCTGGGCGGGCCGATGGTCATCACGCATCTGATCGTCGATACGCGCGATGCGATGGGCGCCAACGCCGTCAACACCATGGCGGAGAAAATCGCGCCGCATATCGCGACATGGAGCGGCGGGCGCGTGTTCTTGCGCATCCTGTCGAATCTCGCCGACCGGCGGCTCGCGCGCGCCCATGCAGTGTGGAAACTCGCCGACATCGGCGGTGAAAGCGTGCGCGATGGCATCATCAGCGCCTATCAGTTCGCCGAGGCCGATCCGTATCGCGCGGCCACGCACAACAAAGGCATCATGAACGGCATCAGTGCGGTCATCCTCGCGACCGGCAACGATACGCGCGCAGTGGAAGCCGGTGCGCATGCTTATGCGGCACGCGGCGGACGCTACACCAGCCTGACGCGTTACGAGGTCAACAACGACGGCGATCTCTCGGGCTCCATCGAATTGCCGCTGGCGGTCGGCCTGATCGGCGGCGCAACCAAGATTCATCCGACCGCGCAGGCTTGCCTGAAAATTCTCGGTGTCACCACGGCGGAACGGCTGGCGCGGATCATTGCGGCTGTGGGTCTGGCGCAGAATTTTTCGGCGCTGAAGGCACTCGCCACGGTGGGCATCCAGTCCGGCCACATGGCGCTTCACGCGCAGAACATTGCGATCATGGCCGGCGCCGTCGGCGATGAAGTCGAGGCCGTGGCGAAAGCTCTGGTCGAGCGCGCAACGGTGCGTATCGACGTCGCGCAGGAGGTATTGGAAACCATTCGTCGCTAGACATTCCGGCGAAGCCGGACAACCACACAAGAATTCAAACGGGAGGATAATAATGCTTAAATCGAAATCGGCTTTTCTGGCGGGCGCAGCAATGCTGCTGGCGCTCATGAGCCCGGCAAGTGCGCAGATTGCCAACAACACCATCAAGCTCGGCGTGTTGACCGATCTCACCGGCATCGCGACGGATTCCACGGGTGCAGGTTCGGTCGCCGCCGCGCGCCTCGCGATCGAGGACTTCAAGGCCGAGAAGCCGGATATCAAGGTTGAACTCGTTCAGGCGGACCACCAGAACAAGGCGGATATCGGCGGCGCGCTGGCGCGGCGCTGGATGGATATCGACAAGATCGATGCCATTCTCGACGTGCCATTCTCGTCGGTGGCGCTGGCGGTGCAGGAAGCCACACGCGGTTCGAAGACTGCGTTCATTGCATCGGGCCCCGGCTCGTCGCTGCTGACCGGCGAAAAGTGCTCACCGAACACCGTGCACTGGACCTACGACACCTGGGCGCTGGCGCACGGCACCGCACTGGCCTTGCTGAAGGCGAAGAAAGACACATGGTTTTTCGTCACGGCGGACTATGCGTTCGGCCATTCGCTTGAAAAGGACGCATCAGACGTTGTGAAGGAGCAGAACGGCAAGATTCTCGGTGGCGTGCGGCATCCGCCCGGAGCGTCGGACTTCTCGTCCTTCCTGCTGCAGGCGCAGGCCAGCAAGGCCAAGATCGTCGCGCTCGCCAACGCTGTGAACGACACCGTCAACTCGGTGAAGCAGGCGACAGAATTTGGCATTCAGGCCGGCGGGCAGGAACTGGCGGCATTGCTGATGCAGGTCACCGACGTCAACGCCATTGGTTTGCAGGGTGCGAAGGGCCTTTACCTGACCGAAGGGTTCTATTGGGACACCAACGAAGGCACCCGCAAGTTCGCTGATCGCTTCACTGCGATGGTCGGTGGCGGCAAGCGCCCGACCGCCATTCAGGCCGGCGTCTATGCCGGCACGCTGCACTACCTGCGCGCGGCGGCGGCGGCGAACACGACTGACGGACAAAAGGTCGTCGCCAAGATGAAGGAGATGCCATCGAAGGACCCGCTGTTCGGCGAAGGCACGATCCGCGAGGACGGTCGTCACATCCACAATATGTATCTGTTCCAGGTGAAGACCCCTGCGGAATCCAAGGCGCCGTGGGATTTCTACAAGCTGGTTGAGACCATCCCGGCGAAGGACGCGTTCCGGCCGATGAGCGAGGGCAACTGCCCGATGGTGAAGAAGTAGGACCGGTTTCCACGGCCGCGCGCTGGCCCGGCCGTGGTTATCGGGGGCGTTTAGATTGAGTGTAAATTTCCTCCCGGCGGGCTCCGTGCGGGAGGAAATTTCTCCTGTGGAACATGATCTTAGAATGCAAAGCCGGTCTGCCTCCGAGGCATGACGCAGGCGCGGTATGTAATTGACCAAAAACGGAAATTCGGCTATTTCACCGGCGTCGTGAATGCTGCCGCCGTCTTCGCCTGCGAGGCAGGCCATCCAGCAAAATTCATCGGCGAGAAGTTCTGCGTGAGGCGTGACCGCCCGCAAGTCCGGCGATTATGCGCTCACCGATTGCAAGAGCATGGGTCCGGTTATGAGCAACTTCAATCAGGAAACGGTTCTGAGCGTCCATCACTGGACCGACAACCTTTTCAGCTTCACGACCACGCGTGATTCCTCGTTCCGGTTCCGCAATGGCGAGTTCACCATGATCGGCCTGAAGGTCGGCGAGAAGCCGCTGCTGCGCGCCTACAGCGTCGCGAGCGCGAACTATGAAGAGAACCTCGAATTCTTCTCGATCAAGGTGCCTGACGGCCCGCTGACCTCGCGCCTCCAGCATCTCAAGGAAGGCGATCAGATCATCGTCAGCCGCAAGGCGACCGGCACGCTGGTGATCGACAACCTGACCGATGGCCGCAACCTCTATCTGATCGGCACCGGCACCGGCCTCGCGCCGTTCCTGAGCGTCATCAAGGACCCCGAGACCTACGAGCGTTTCGAGAAGGTCGTGCTGCTGCACGGCTGCCGCCACGTCAGGGAACTGGCTTACGGCGAACTGATCACCGAGAAGCTGCCGCAGGACGAGATGATCGGCGACATGATTCGCAATCAGCTGATCTACTATCCGACCGTGACGCGCGACCCGTTCCGCAATCGCGGCCGTATCACCGACCTGATCACGTCGGGGAAGTTGTTCGAGGATATTTCGCTGCCACAGCTCGACGCTGCGAAGGATCGTGTCATGATGTGCGGAAGCCCGGCGCTTCTGCTCGACACCAAGAAGCTGCTCGAAGATCGCGGCTTCGTTGAAGGCAACCACGGCGAACCGGCTGACTTCGTTGTCGAGAAGGCGTTCGCAGAGCGCTAATTGTGTAGCTCCGGAGCGCACGCAAACTGCGAGTGAAGCGAAGCAATCCAGAAGCAAAATG
Organism: Afipia birgiae 34632; assembly: GCF_000308295.2. GTDB lineage: Bacteria > Pseudomonadota > Alphaproteobacteria > Rhizobiales > Xanthobacteraceae > Afipia > Afipia birgiae. The sequence goes on along the minus strand of NZ_HG326652.1, from coordinate 2,154,272 downwards.
AGCTGGATTGCTTTTCGCAAGAGCTCCTCGCAATGACGAAATTGCGTCCCTTATTCTCGCTTAGTCCGTCAGGAACACCTGTGGCCCGCAGAGACGCCTAGTCCGCCAGACCTTCACGCAGGTTCTTCTTCATGACCTTGCCGTTGGCATTGCGCGGCAGCGGTTCGGTGCCGATGGCGATGGTTTCGGGGACTTTGTAGTCCGACATGCGCTCGGCGCACCACGCGCGCAGCGTCGGTGAATCGATATCGGAGCGAACCACCACGACAGCGTGGACTCGTTCGCCGAGCACAGGGCAGGGTCGTGCGACGATGGCGCTTTCGACAACGGCCGGGTGACCGGCAAGAACCGACTCGACCTCCGCCGAATAGATCTTGAGGCCCCCGCGATTGATCATGTCCTTCTGCCGGTCGAAGACGCGAACGAATTTCCGGCCGTCGATCGAGCCGAGGTCGCCGGAATGCCAGTAACCGGCGGTAAAGCTCTCTGCTGTCGCGCGCGGATTGTTCCAATAGCCCTTGATGACCGAGCCGCTATGGATCCAGAGTTCGCCGACGTCGCCACGCGGCACTTCGCGGCCGTCGGGGCCCATCACCATGATATGTGCACCGGGACAGGGCAGGCCGACGCTGTCGCCGTGGCTCGCGGTGAATTCTGGCGGCATGATCGTTGAAGGCGATGAGGTCTCGGTCGATCCATAGGCATTGACGAGTTTCAGCCCGGGAAGTTTCTCGGCGAGTTTCTCGATGGTGGCGACCGGCATCGGCGCACCGCCATAGCCGCCGATACGCCAGGCCGACAGGTCGTAAGAGTCGAAATCGGCCTGCAGCAGGCACAGATTGTACATCGCCGGCACCATCACCGTCTGTGTGGCGCGTTCGCGCGAGGCGATCTTGAGATACTCTGCGGCCTTGAACTCCGGGACAATGATGAGTGCACCGGCGCAGCGCGCCATGCTCATGATGTTGGCCGCGATGCCGGTGACATGCGCGAGCGGAACAGCTGCGATCGAGCGGTCCTTGTGGGTCAGTTCGAGGCAGGCTTCATAGACCATCGCCGAATGGATCAGATTGCAATGCGCCAGCATGGCGCCCTTGGGCTTGCCCGTCGTCCCGGACGTATAAAGGATCATCGCGGTATCCTGCTCGTTCACCACCGCCGGTGATTGCGAGGCGTCGGTCGCGACGAGGTCCTGAAACGCCAGTGCACCCTCAGTGGGGCTGACCGACACGCGGTGAAGCAATTCCGGAAGTTCGACCTGGTCGGGCAGACGGTCCGCCATCGCATCTTCATAGATGAGAAGCTTCGCGCCGCAGTCGGTCAGGACATAGGCGATCTCGGGCTTCTGCTGGCGCGTGCTCAGCATCACGCTCACAAGGCCGAGATGGGCTGCGCCATACAACGCGAGTACGAATTCGTTCCGGTTGCTGAGCAGCAGTGCGATGCGGTCGCCGGGCTTCAGCCCGATTTCCTTGAAGCCTGCCGCGATCTGCATGGATTTCTGCGCAACCTCGCGCCAGGTCATCCGCTCAACGCCGCAGATCAGGGCATCGCCGTCAGGATTTCGCGCGGCGGCATCGGCGACCATCGCCCAGATGTCTGCGGGCCGTTTCTCGAAGGCTGGGACGACGCGATCGCCGAAACGGGTTTCCAGTCGCATTGCTGGAATCGGATATTGCGACCAGTTCATCTCGTCGTGTCCTGCAATGTCAGGCTGAAAGGTTGGCTCCGCGCTCGATCACGAATTCAGCATCGAACAAAGTATGCGAGTGGTTCAAATCGGATTGAGACATCAACACTGTTAGACCTTTGCCCTTGAGCGAGGCAAGAACATCGGAGATGCGTTCGGACAGGGCAGGTGCGATTCCTTCGAATGGCTCGTCGAGCAGCAGGCATTTCGTTCCAATGCCGAGCGCACGGCCGAGCGCGACCAGCTTCTGCTGTCCCCCGGAGAGCAGCAAGGCCTTGCGGTCGCGCATGGCCACGAGCTCGCCGATCACCTCGTACACGAAGTCCAGCCGCGCCTTGCGATCTATATCTTTCGCGACCCATAGCGGGAGCAGGATATTTTCCTCCACCGTCAGTTGCGGCACAAGGCCGCGGTCCTCCGGCATGTAACCGATGCCGAGACCGGCGCGGGCGTGTCGTGGCAATGCCGCCAGATCCTCGCCGCCGAAACGAATCGTACCGGCCTTCGGCGCAAGGTGCCCCATGATCGAGCGCATCAGCGTCGTTTTGCCGGCGCCGTTGCGGCCGACGAGACTGACCATCGCGCCCTCAGGGAGTTGCATGGTGAAGCCGCGCAGTGCGGGCATCGACTGGATTTCAACCGCGAGATTGTGGATCTCGAGCAGAGGGCGGGCAGCGGTCATCGTGCGCCTCCCGTCACATAACGGCGCACTTCGTTATCCTTCAGCACGGTTGAGGGTTCGCCGTCGGCCAGGATTCGGCCATTGTAGAAAGCGACCACACGGTCGGCATACTTGCTGACGATGTCCATGTCATGCTCGACGAAGACGATGGTGGCGGCCTCCTCCGAGACGGCGTGAATGACACGGTCCATTGTTGCGAATTTCTCTTCCGCCGAGACGCCGGAGGTTGGCTCATCGAGCAGCAGCAGTTTCGGGCGGCGGGCCAGGGCCATGGCGATGTCGACCAGTTTGCGGACACCGCCGGCCAATTCAGACACCGGCCGGTCCGCGTGGCCGGCCAGACCGAAACGGTCGAGTAACGCGACGGCCTTGGCGCGGCGGTCGCCGCTGTCCGCCGGTGAGGTCGCTGAAAGCCGTCCGCCTTCCGCGCTGGAGACCGCAACGGAGAGATTTTCCGCCGCGGTGAGCTCGATGAAGAGCTGCGGAATCTGGAACGAGCGTGAAATTCCGAGCTTGGCGACATCGCGCGGAGAGCGTCGTCCGATCGGCGAGCCGTCAAGTTCGATCGCGCCGCTATCGGGCTTCATGTAGCCCGTCACCATGTTCACGAACGTGGTCTTGCCTGCGCCGTTCGCGCCGATCAGGCAGAGCTTCTGGCCCGCTGGAATATCGATGCTGACGTTGTCGGCGGCGACCACCGCGCCGAAACGCTTTTGCAGGCCGCGAACGGAAAGAACGGGTTTCGTCATGACGCCGATCCTTTCCCGGCTGTTGCCGATTCCGGAGGCGCTTCCGTCGTGCGTTTCTTCCGGTTCCAGAGCGATCCGATGCCGCGCGGCAGGAACAGGATGACGGCGAGCAGGAAGATGCCAAGCACAAGCTGCCAGGTATTCGGAAGATAGAGATTGGAGAACGAGCGCACCAGTTCGAGCACAAGAGCTGAAATGAATACTGCGGCTACGCTCTGCGTGCCCGCGAGCACCGCGATGAAGACAAATTCGCCGGATGTGGTCCAATAAGCAAATTCCGGATCGATGTGTCGCTGGGCCATCAGGGCAAGCGCGCCGCTTGCGCCGGCGAATGTTGCCGCGATGATGAAGTTGATAGTGACGATGCGGTTTGCGGAGGTGCCGAGATACTCGACACGAAGGTTGTTTTCACGCACTGCGAGGCTTGTCAGTCCAAACTGCGAGCGGAACAGGATCGTCGCGAAAATACCCGCAAGGCCGGTGGCGACCACCGACACCGCGTACAGCATGAAGTCGGCCTCGCGCGGATCGTTGAACACCGCGCCGAACAGGGTGGGGCGGCCAACGTTGAAACCGTCGGAGCCGCCGAGCACGGTGGTCTTGACCAGTGCGCCGTAGAGCACCATCGACAGCGCGAGCGTCAGCATGCCGAAGAAGATACCGGTGTAACGGGCAATGAGCGGGCCGATGATCAGGCCGAGCAGACCGCCGAACATCGCGCCGATCAGAACCTGCGCGACGGCATCCGTCAGGCCCCAGCTGTGGGCGATGAGAGCGACGCCATAGCCGCCTCCGGCATAGAACAGGCCTTGTCCGAACGAGACGTTGCCTGTCCGCGCCAGCACCACGATGCCGAGCGCGACCAGCGCCTTGGAGGCCGCAACGGTAGCGAGTGATAGCGTCCAAGCGGGGATGACGCGGCCGAACAGTACGGCGAGCACGACGAGGCCGAGAAGAACGAAGGGATTTGTGGCGTATTTCATCAGATCCGCCTTGCAGTTTCACGGCGGAACAGACCTTCGGGTCTGAACATCAGCACGGCGGCCATAATGAGATAGATCATGAACAGTTCGGCCTGTGGCAGCAGGTGGACCGACGCAGCACGTGCCATGCCAACAAGGATGGCGCCGACGGCGGCGCCCTCGACGCTGCCAAGCCCGCCGATCACGACGATGGCAAAACTGAGAATGATGATTTCGGAGCTCAGTCCCGGCTGCACCGAAATCTTCGGCGCGGTCAGGCCGCCGGCAAGTGCAGCGAGCATGACGCCGAAGGCAAAGGCCAGCGCGTAGACCCGATTGATCTTCACGCCCATGCTGGCGCTCATTTCGGCGTTGTGGATCACCGCCGTGACGATCTTGCCGGTGGTGGTGCGGTTGAGACCGAACCACACCGCGAACCCGATGGCCGCCGACAGCGGGATCAGCATCAGATCGTAGCCCACGTAGAACAGCCCGGCGAACTCGACATTGCCGAACAGTTCATAAGGCTGGTTGGCATAGATCGGATTGACGCCCCAGATCAGCTTGGTCGCGTCTTCGAAGATAAGAAACACCGCATAGGTTACGAGCAGCAGCACGACTTCATCACGGCCGTAGAACAGCTTGATCAGCCCGCGCTCCATCAGGAGGCCGATTGCCGCCGCGATAGCGGCCACCGACACCAGCATCAGGACGAAGCCAATTCCAGGCGGAACCTGATGTGCAGCCGCCATCGTGACGGCGGTCGCGGCAAGATAGGCGCCGAGCGCGTAGAAGCCGCCGTGGGCGATGTTGAGAATCTTGAGCACTCCGAAAACGAGGGTCAGGCCCAGCGCCACGACGAAGAGCCACGAAGCCTGGATCAGGCCGTCGAGTATGACCGTGAGAAAAGTGTTCATGCAGGTGATCAGGCCGAGATTGCAGCGAAGCGATAAGGCGGCGCGAGATTCAAATCGTCGCGCCGCCCGGTGGCCATCAAGCGCAGGTGATTACTTGCACTTGTCGCTCTTCATTCCGCCCTTGATCCAGTCGATCGCCTTCACGCCCGGAGGCGGGTTGACGCATTCCGCTTCGAAATTGACGATGTCGACCAGATCGACGCGCTTCTTTTCGGCGTTGTACTTGGTGCGGCTGAACGAGATCGGCTGGATGGCCTGATGGCCGTCGCCGTTCTTCATCTGGATCAGTCCGCCGGGACTTTCCCATTCGGAGCCGGTCATCGCAGCGACCAGTTCATCGGCGCTTGGCTTCTTGCCGCCGTTCTTGGCCATTGCCTTCTCGACCGCGTTCTTCACGCCGAGGATGGACTGTGTAACGCGGTAGGCGGCCTGCACCGGATAGGCACCATGGGCCTTCTCATAGCCGTTGAAGAACCACTCGTTGAGCGGGGTCTTCGGCGACATCAGGCCGTAAGAGCCGCGCGCGCCGATGATGACGCCGTCGGGCATCTTGTCGCCGAGCGGCGGCAGAACGTGGTCGGCGGCGCTGAGCACGAGCTGGCTGCGCTTGGCCAAGCCGCGTGGCACGGATTGCAAGATGAAGGCCTGCAGGTCGCCGCCCCAGAGGCTCGAATAGACGACGTCAGATCCTGCGGACACCAGCGCTGAGACCTCGGTGCCGTACTGGCCCGCGCCGAACTTCGGCAGAAGGTCAGCACCCAGTTTGGCGTTGGGATAGAGCTGCCCGGCGGCACCGACGAAGTCGGCGCGGCTGTCCTGGCCCCAAGCGTAATCCTGGTTGATGGCCGAGAACGTGTCCATCTTGATGTTCTTCATCTTCATGTAACGGATCAGCCCGACGTTATCCTGAGTGGCGTGGGCAGCCGTACGGAACACGTAGTTGTATTTGGCTTCCTCGAAGATGCGCGGCGTTCCGCAGTCGAACAGGAACAGTGGCTTCTTCAGCTCTTCCGCGATGGGCGCCACCGCGAGGCAGTCGCCGGAGCCGATATAGCCGATCACGGCATCGACGTTGTCGCGTTGATAGAGGTTGCGCAGTTCCTGCACCTGCTTGGTCGCGCCGCCATTCTCGTCGATGACGACGGGCTCGATCTTCATGCCGCCGAAACCGACTTTATTATAAGGAGCGGGACCGGCGCCCTTGTTCAGTTCGCCAATGACGAACTCCGCAGCTTTGCCAGCGGGGACGCCGAAACTTTCGGCCGCCGGACCCGACAAGAACGTGACAATGCCAACTTTGAAGCTTTCCTGTGCCGATGACGGACCGGCGAGCGCCAGAACAGCGGCGGAGCAGGCCGTCAGTAGCCCAAATGTTCGCGTGAAGCGTTCCATATCATTCCTCCCGAATTGTCCGGTCGCGCCGGCTCTTTATGTCCGCATCCGTTCGCCGGATGTCAGTGGTTCGACGACAGCTTAAGCGGGCTTTTTGCGCGCGTCTATGATCCGGTTCACCAGAGCGTGCGACGAAAGCTTGCACTTCTAACGGGTTTGGGGTGGCCTTGCAGAATTTGCACAAGGTATTTGCAGTAACGCCAATCACGCCCGATGGATTTCGCCGGGTCTTTGTGACGCATCGCGAGTTCGTGTGGCGAACCAGCCGGTGGTTGTCGCGACGGTTTATCGCGTCATGCGACCCGCTTTTTCCCGAGCTTGCCGTTGATCGCCTGCTTGCCGGATGATGCGCGCGCGCGTCCGTATTTTTTCTTCGACAGCTTGAACTGGGTGTAGCCGAGCACTTGCTGCATCGCGGCGCGCGCCTTTTCGGCGTTGCCTTCGCCAATGGCGCGCGCGGCGACGGCGTGGTTCGGCAGGTTTTCGTGAAACCAGCCCGGGCTGCCGGTCGCTACCATAAAGACGGCGCTGAGAATGGTGTCGATGGCGCCGCGGAAACCCTGCAGCACCGGATTATGCGTGGCGTCGATGATGGCGAGATGAAATGCCTTGTCGGCGATGATGGCCGTCGGCACGTCATGCGAGGCTTCCATCGCAGCGAGTGCCGTCATGATGCGCTTGCGGTCCTTCGCGGTCGCACGTTCGGCGGCGAGGGCGGCGGCAGCGGGCTCAATGATCAGGCGGACTTCCTGCAGCGCAAGCAACAGATCGCGATTGGGCTCTTCCTTGCTGACCAGCCAACTCAACACGTCACGATCGAGCAGGCTCCAGTCGCCGCGTGGCCGCACATGGGTGCCGTGGCGGGGCCGGACGCTGACCAGCCCTTTGGCGGCGAGCGTTTTGATCGCTTCGCGCACCACGCCGCGGCCGACGCCAAAACGGCTTTCCAGATCATGCTCCGGCGGCAGCGTCGCGCCGACCGGAATCAGGTCCTGCGCAATCTCGCTGCCGAGCGTACGCAGTACAGCCTGGATGCGGCCCGGTTTGACGAGCTTGCTCACTGGTTTTGGACGGGGTTTGGCGGGCGACTTCATTTGCCGAAGGTAGCATGCGGGCATTCACCGCGACAATCATCCGATGTTTAACATCGGATGGATCTTTGTTGCTGCGATGCAGGGGATTTCATGTGCTCGGGTGCAGAAATAGCGGAAATTGCCTGAAATCGCAAATGCGGCGCGCGTGCGCTGCCGCATTCTGGCGCTATTGCATGCGCTGGTGCAGAACGTAAGGCTGGCCGCCTTCGGACCCGATGCTGGTCTCCACCTCGAAGACATCGCGGATCATGCTGTCGGTGATCGTCTCGGCGGGGCTGCCGTCCGCAGCGACGATTCCCTTCCGCAGAACAATAATGCGATTCGCGAACCGGACCGCGAGGTTGAGATCGTGCAGTACTGCGACCACAGCGGTGCCGGTGCGTGCCCGGCTCTTCGCTGTTTCAACGAGATTGATCTGATGGCGCAGGTCGAGGCTGGAGGTCGGCTCGTCGAGCAGGAGAACGCCGGGGCCATGGTCCGCTTCGCCGCAGGCCAGTTGCACCAGTACACGAGCGAAGTGGGCGCGCTGCTGTTCGCCGCCCGACAGCGTCGGCAATTCGCGATGGCGGAATGGCGCGAGATCGAGTTCGGCAATGGCGGCATCGACCAGCGGTGCCGCAATGGTGCGAGGGCGGTCGCCCGCGCCCATGGCCACGATTTCCTCGACCGTGAAGGGGAAGGAGACATTGACATGCTGGGACAGCATGACGCGGTGGCTCGCCAACTCGCGCGAAGAGAACGAGGCGAGATCGCGGCCCTTGAGCCGGACGCCGCCGCCGGTACAGCGAAGATCGCCAGACAGCAGGCGCAGCAGCGTCGATTTGCCGGCGCCGTTCGGCCCGACGATGGCAACCGTCTCGCCGCCGCGAAGCCGTACGCTTACGTTATCGAGCAGCGTCGCTTGCCGCACCTTCATGCAGATCGCTTCGGCTTCGATCATGGCGGGGGCGTGCGTGGTCATGATCCGATCAGCGCCCGCTGTCGCAGCAGGATGAACAGGAAGAACGGCGCGCCGAGCACCGCGGTGAGAATTCCGATCGGCACCTCGGCGGGCGCGGCCAGTACGCGGGCAACTGTGTCGGCGAGAATGAGCAGAATGGCTCCAAGGAAAACCGAGGCAGGTAGCAGCATCCGGTGGCCGGGGCCGATCACGATCCGCAGCAGATGCGGCACGACGATGCCGACGAAGCCGACCACGCCGCAGATCGACACGGCAACGCCGGTCATCGCGGAGATCAGCACGATCGAGATTTTCTTCAGCCGCTCGACATCGATGCCGGTGTGAAAGGCTTCCGCTTCTCCCAGCACCAGCACATCGAGGCCGCGCGCAATCAGCGGGATCGCGAGCAGTGCAAGCAATGCGACCGGCGCTACCACACCGGCCTTCGGCCAGGTCGCGCCGCTGAGCGAGCCAAGCAGCCAGAACGTAATGTCGCGCAGCTGGCGATCATCGGCTACGAACACCAGGAGCCCGATGCCGGCATTGGCGATGGCGGCGATGGCGAGGCCCGCGAGCAGGAAGATCGCGACGGAGGTGCGGCCTTCACGGCTGGCGATTTTGTAGAGGATCGTCGTGGTGATCAGCGAGCCTGCGAACGCTGCGACCGGCAGCAGCTCGAACTGCAGGAAGCGGAAGCTCGCACCCCATGCGCTGTCGGAAATCACGATAGCCGACGCCGCCGCGAACGCACCGCCGCTCGATACGCCAACCAGCGCCGGATCGGCGAGGGGGTTGCGGAACAGGCCCTGCATGATGGCGCCGGACAGTGCGAGAAGACCGCCGATCATGCCCGCGACAGCGATACGCGGAATCCGGATCGACCACAGCACGAGTTCGTCGCGCGCGAGCAGGGCTGGATCGGCATGGCCGATGTTGAATCCGAGTGCCGCGGCAAGACGGGGCAGAGGAATTCCGGCTGCGCCAACCGTCGTCGCGAGCAGCGCGACGGCGAGAACACCTGCGATCAGAACGGCGTAAACAAGAATGGCCGAAGGCCGCATCGGGACACTTGGGGCGTGAGGGCGTGGCGTCGCAGAGGCGGCTTCAGCCGTCGTCATTTGTGGCAGTCGACCGATAGCGCCGCCGGCTTCCACGTCGCGGCCTTGTCATTGAGGTCGGGATAAAGCGACAGCGCGAGATCGCGGGCGGCAGCTGCGGTGCGCGGTCCGAAGCCCAACAGATAAAGTCCGTCCATCGCGACGAATGATTTCTTGGCGGCGGCCGGTGTCAGTGCAAACGACGGATTGGCGAACACGGTCTGGGCGTCGAGCTGTTCGCGGCCGCGCTGCATGGTCAGGATGACATCCGGCTTGGCGGCGACGATCGCCTCGTCGTTGATCGGCTTGTAACCGTCGAAGCCGTCGACCGCGTTGATGCCGCCGGCGAGCTTGATGATCTCGTTCGCTGCGGTCTTGTGTCCCGCAACCATGGCGCGGCCATTCAGAAATGACATCACGAACATTACGCGTGCGGGCTGCTTGACGTTGTCGCGCAGCCTTTTTAGTTCGGCGAGGTCACCGCTGACCGCTGCCGTGAGGCAAGCGCCGCGCGCGTCCGCATCCATCGCGTGGGCGACCAGCTTGATTTTCTCGATCAGGCCTTGCTCGGTGTAGGTCTCGGGAAACGATACGAACGGAATTTTCGCGGCGTCGAGAACGTCGAGCGTCTCATTCGGGCCGGCGCCTTCAATGGCGAGGATCAGTTGCGGGTTGAGACCGAGCACACCCTCCGCGCTCAGTTGCCGCATGTAGCCGACGTTCGGCTTTTCGCCGAGCGCCTTCGGCGGATAAAGGCTCGTGGTGTCGACTCCGACAATCCGGTCCTGAAGACCGAGCGCGTACAGAATTTCCGTGATCGCGCCGCCGATTGAAACGATGCGTGATGTATTGCCAACAGTAACGTCACGGCCACGGGCATCGTGTATTACGATACCCTCGGCGCGCGCCGCAGCGAACGGCGGGGCGGAGCAAAGGCCAGCGGCGAGAGCGAGCGTGGCGGCAAGCGTTGCGCGAACCGTTCGGGAAGCGGGTATTCTGCAGTTCATTTGGTCAGGATCAGCTTGTTTTGCGAGGTCAGCCGCAAGCGATAGGTTTCCTCGCCGTGGGTGATGATGATCTCGCGCGAGGAAACGAACAGGTCGCGGCTCTGGATACGGTTATCCGTCAAAGGGATCGAACGCTCAATTAGAGTCGTTCTAGATTGATCGCCGGCGTCTTTGCCCGAAGTGCCGTCGGGGTTGTGAGGCGAGCCAGCATTCATTCGTTTTGCGCATCCCGTTTCTGAAAGTCTCGGCTGTTCTTAAGTTTGTCAGCGCGCGAATTCCAACACTCCAGTTTACAATAGGTTTAAACTGACTGTTCTTCGGCTTGACCCCGACAAGGCATTTTACGAAAAGTAGCAACGCGTTGGCGGTAGCCAGCGGATTCTAGGACAGCCAGCCAGCCGCCTTCGGGCGATGCCCGCCAGCCGCATCACAAAGCATCAAGAAGATTTGGGGCTGTCATGTCGGGGCTGAACGCGCGTGCGTGCGCGCTGTTACTATCTGTGTCTGTTGTTACGCTGGGAGCGGTGGTTGCCGCTGGGCCAGTGCATGCGCAATCTGCTGAAACTTCCAGCCGGGCTGTTCAACCCGCCAAGCCGAAGCCGATCAAGCGCAAGCGCGCCGCAGTTCCGATGGCGGAAGTGCCTGTACCGCGGAACCCGATGAATGCAAACGCGCAGATCGGACAGCCGGTTTATCAGTCACTCGATGAGATTACGGTTGCCGCGACCAAAACCCAAGAGCGTGCCATTGATGCACTGGCGCCGGTCAGCGTTGTGACGCTGGAGCAGATTCAGGGGCGTAACGCCACGCGCGTCGGCGACCTCGTCTACAATATTCCCGGTGTCTGGCTGCAGGATCGTGGTGACGATCCGTCGACAGCCATCAACATCCGCGGCTTGCAGGATTTCGGTCGCGTCGCAGTCGTCGTCGATGGCGCGCGTCAGAATTACCAGCGTACCGGCCACAATTCGAATGGCTCGTTCTTCCTCAATCCCGAATTGATCGGCGGCATCGACATCGTGCGCGGCCCGACCGCGAACATCTACGGCTCCGGCGCCATCGGTGGTGTGGCTTCGTTCCGCACCAAGGACATTCAGGATGTCGTGCGTCCCGGGGAGCGCTGGGGCGTCGATACCAACACGGTGTTCGGTACCAACAGCGGCCGCGCACTCGGATCGGTGTTCGGCGGCGTTCACGTTAATCCGAACGTCGATGTGTTCGCAGGCGGTACCTATTCGACGCAGAACAACTACAAGGACGGCCTTGGTGTCACGGTCGAGAACACCGCGCAGCGGCTTTCAAGCGGTATCGCAAAGCTGACAGTGCGCCCTGCGGATGGTCACGAGATCAAACTGGGCGGCATCTTCCAGGAAGACATTTACAACGTCGGCCAGCCTCGCCGTCCGGTCGGGCAGCCGTTCGCGCAGCCAGGAGCGGCAGGCAACGGCACATCGGTCTACGCCACCAATCTGAAGAACTATACCACCACGCTTGGCTGGAAGTACTCCCGGCCCGACGATCAGATTTTCGACTGGGATGCAAAGATCTACTGGAATCGCACCGACAGCCAGCAGGTCAAAACCCTGCACAACTCGACCGCCGCGACCGGTAATTGCGCCGGCGGCCAGCCGGGCAACAGCATTACCGGCTGCGTCGGCGACCAGCGCGGCTATCTGATAGATACCCTCGGCTTCGACGTCCACAACACATCGCGCTTTGAAACCGGCGACTGGCGTCATGCCATCACCTACGGTGGCGACGGCTTCCGCGACGACGTCTCGACATTCGACAAGAGCGGCAATTCCAACAAGACCACCCCCAGCGGCGAACGCACGGTCACTGGCGCGTTCGTTCAGTGGAAGACCAGCTACACCTCGCTGTTGGAGATGGTCAGCGCGATCCGCTATGACAACTATCAACTGAGCTCGTCGGCAGGGTCCGCCAGCGGCGACCGCTTCTCGCCGAAGATCACCATCGGATTGCTGCCTGCGAGCGTGGTGACACCCTACATCAGCTATGCCGAAGGCTATCGTGCACCGTCGATTACCGAAACGCTTGTCAACGGCGCTCACGTTGCGACCGGCGCCGGGCAGGGCGACTTTTCGGTCTGCCCCGACGGCACGCGCGGATTCTTCTGCTTCCTGCCGAACCCCAATCTCCGTCCTGAGGTTGGCAAGACCAAGGAAATCGGCGTCAATATCAAGAAGAATGATCTGTTCAGGGCCGGCGACAGTTTCCGCGGCAAGCTGAATCTCTTCCGCAACGATGTCGACGACTATATCGACAGTGTCCAGTTCACCGGACCTCCGTTCAATTCCTTCCCGCCGATTCCGGGTGTGTTTCCGACGACGTATCTTCAGTACCAGAACATCGCGAACGCCCGGATCCAGGGCTTCGAAGCCGAAACGATGTACGACGCAAACGACTATTTCGTCGGCGTGTCGCTGACGCTGCAGGAAGGCAAGAACACCCAGACCAACATTGGCCTGTACAGCGTGCAGCCGCAGAAGGTGACGACGACCGCGGGCCTGCGCTTCCTGGATAATCAGGTGATACTGTCGGCGATGTGGACATCGGTGAAGAGTAACACCGATATCCCGGTCACCTATCTGCCGGGCACGTCCTACGATCTCGTCAACCTGTATCTGCAGGTAAGGCCGACGAAGGACTTCGCTCTGAACTTCTCGGTCGAGAATCTTCTCAATCAGTACTACCGGCCTTACGCCATTCCGCGCGCCGCCGACTTCACGTCGCCACAGAATGACGTGCTGTGGGCGAGCGCCGGCGCGGGCATCGTCTACAAGGCCGGTCTCAAATATCACTTCGGAGGAAGCTGAACGCAGAACGCTCAATAACTGCTTCCGGAAAGCAAACGGGACAATGCCGCGCAGAGGTTTTCTGCGCGGCTTGCTGCGTTTTCAGCGCAAGGCCTTCAAGATCGACACTTTGATAACCGGCCATCCGGCCTTACAGTAAGACAAACAGGAGAAGACCAATGTTTATTGCGATGAATCGATTCCAGGTGAAAACCGGCTCCGAACAGGCGTTCGAGACCGTATGGGCGACGCGCGAGTCGTATCTCAGCGAACTGGCGGGTTTTATCGAGTTTCACCTGCTGCGCGGTCCTGTAGCTGAGGATCACACGCTCTATTCGACGCACACGTTGTGGGCCGACAAGGCCTCGTTCGAGGCGTGGACCAAGTCCGAGCAGTTCCGCAAGGCGCATGCCCGCGCCGACAATCAGACCGGCCCGAGCCTCTACCTCGGCCATCCGAAGTTTGAAGGCTTCGACATTATCCAGACCGAGCGCAAGACCAGCGCCGCAGCCTGAGAGAGCAACCCATGCTGAGCACCGATTTGGCCGATCTCAAGAAGCATATGGCCGAGAATCCCGGCGGCGTCATCGAGGACGTCGCGCGGGAGAAGAACGTCACGGCACGGGCTGTGATCGAGGCGTTGCCAGAGGAGATGCGCAGCTTCGCGCCGGGCTCTGCGTTCGTGGCTGCGATGCAGGACATTGCGTCATGGGGCGAGGTGACGCTGATCATCCACACCGAGGACGGCATCTTCGAAGTCACCGAGCCGGTTGGCGGCGGCGAAATCGGGCGCGGCTACTACAACATCATGAAGCCGAAGGGCATGCACGGCCATCTGCGCCATGAGCGCTGCGGCGGCATCGCTTTCGTCGAGCGTCCGTTCATGGGCAAGTCGTCGGCCTTCGCGGCATTTCTCAATGTCGATGGCGGCGTGATGTTCAAGGTTTTCGTCGGACGGGACGAAGCGCGTGCGCTGAAGGCGGACCAGCTCGAGAAGTTTCGTGCGCTGGCGAAGACGCTGGGCTGATATCTTTGCAAGTCTCAACAAAAATGGCCGGGGTCATCCCCGGCCATTTCCTTTTGCAAAGTTGCGACCGAAGCAATCCGGCTTGGAGGGCAAGGACCGGATTGCTTCGCGTCGCGGGCGCATCGCTGTCACGGGCAATGCAGCTGTGCGCCATCGTGTGGCCTGCCGGGCATGGCAGGCTATTCAGCAGCGTCCTTTAGCGCGTGGGGCGCAGCGTGAGGCGCGTGCGCAGGGATCGGCTCGATCGAGCTTTGCCCATGCTGGGCCAGCGGTTTGTTGCCGGTCAGGCCGCGCAGCAGCACGTAGAACACAGGCGTGAAGAAGATGCCGAACGCCGTGACGCCGATCATGCCGGAGAAAACCGCGATGCCCATGGCGTGACGCATCTCCGCGCCGGCGCCGACCGATGTCACCAGCGGCACCACGCCCATGATGAAGGCGATCGATGTCATCAGGATCGGCCGCAGCCGCAAGCGGCTGGCCTCGATCGCGGCCGCGATCGGCGTGCGTCCGGCAAACTCAAGTTCGCGTGCGAACTCCACGATCAGAATCGCGTTCTTGGCCGACAACCCCACCAGAACGAACAGGCCGATCTGGGTGAAGATGTTGTTGTCGTTGCCGGTGATCCAGACCCCGAACATCGCAGCCAGCAGCGACATCGGTACGATCATGATGATCGCTATGGGCAGTACCAGGCTTTCATATTGCGCAGCGAGCACCAGGAACACCAGCAGCATCACGATCGGGAAGATGTAGAGCGAGGTGTTACCTGCGATGATCTCCTGATAGGTCAGGTCGGTCCACTCAAAGCCGATGCCCTTGGGCAGCGTCTCTTTGGCGATACGCGCGACCGCGGCTTGCGATTGGCCGGTGGAATAGCCCGGCGCGGTATCGCCGTTGATGTCGGCGGCGAGGAACCCGTTATAACGCATCGCGCTTTCGGGGCCGGCTGTGGATTGCACCCGCAGCAGCACTGACAGCGGAATCATTTCACCGGTCGTCGAGCGCACCTTCAGCAGACCGACGTCTTCCGGCCGTGCGCGAAACTTGCCGTCGGCTTGCACACGCACCGAGTAAACGCGGCCGAATTTGTTGAAGTCGTTGACGTAGTACGAGCCGAGATAAACCTGCAGGGTCTCGAAGATGCTGGTGATCGGCACGTTGAGCTGGCGCGCGCGGGTGCGGTCGATGTCCGCATAAAGCTGCGGCACGTCCACCTTGTAGCTCGAAAACAAGCCGGTGAGTTCGGGGGCCTGCGCCGCCTTGGCGAGGAAGGCTTTCTTGGCGTCGTCCAGCGCCTCATAGCCAAGCCCCGCTTGATCCTCGAGCTGCAGTTTGAAACCGCCGGTGGTGCCGAGGCCGTCGACCGGAGGAGGCGGCAGCATGGCCACGAAGGCATCTTGAATGACCGTATACTTCTTGTTCAACTCAGCAGCGATGGCCGTAGCGCTCAGCGAAGGATCCTTGCGCTCGCCGAATGGCTTGAGCGTCGAGAACACGATGCCGGCGCTCGACGAGTTGGTGAAGCCGTTGATGGACAGGCCCGGAAAGGCCACGGCGCTCTCAACGCCGGGCTGCTGCATAGCGATTGCCGACATCTGCCGCATTATCTCTTCGGTGCGGTCGAGTGTGGCGCCTTCCTGAAGCTGGGCAAACCCGATCAGATATTGCTTGTCCTGCAGCGGCACGAAGCCGCCGGGCACGATCCTGAACAAGACGGCCGTGACGCCGATCAGGACCAGATAGACGCCCATGACGGCGGCCTTGCGCGAGATGACCCGCTTGACGCCGCCGCTATAGGAATTCGAGGCTTTCAGAAAGACGTTGTTGAAACGCCGGAAGAAGCCGCCGAAAATCTTGTCCATGCCGCGGCTGAGCGCATCCTTCGGCTGATCGTGACCCTTCAACAGAAGGGCTGCGAGCGCCGGCGACAGTGTCAGCGAGTTGATCGCGGAAATCACCGTCGAGATCGCGATGGTCATGGCGAACTGCTTGTAGAACTGGCCAGTCAGGCCGCTGATGAAGCCGAGCGGAACGAACACCGCCACCAGCACCAGGGCAATGGCGATAATCGGCCCCGACACCTCGTTCATGGCGCGATAGGTCGCATCGCGCGGCGACAATCCTTCCTCGATGTTGCGCTCGACGTTCTCCACCACGACGATGGCGTCATCGACCACGATGCCGATCGCGAGCACCAGGCCGAACAGGCTCAGCGCATTGATGGAATAGCCGAACAGCAGCAGCACCGCGAAGGTGCCGATGATCGAGACCGGCACCGAGATCAAGGGAATAATCGACGCGCGCCAGGTTTGCAGGAACAGGATGACGACCAGCACCACCAGCGCGATCGCTTCCAGCAAGGTGTGGATCACGGCTTCGATCGAGGCGCGGATGAACCGTGTCGGATCGTAAGCGATGCGGTAATCGACACCCTCAGGCATGTTCTGCTTGATCTGCGTCATCACCGCATGGACTTCGTCTGCGATGGCAAGCGCGTTGGCTCCGGGCGACTGGAAGATGCCGATGCCGACAGCGGATTTATTGTCGATCTGCGAACGCAGCGCATATTCGGAGGCGCCAAGCTCGACCCGGGCGACGTCGCGCAGGCGGGTGATTTCACCATTCTGGCCCGTCTTGATGACAATATCGCCGAATTCCTGCTCGTCCTTCAGGCGGCCCTGCGCATTGAGCGGCATCTGCAGGGTGATATCAGTGGAGTTCGGCGAGCCGCCGACCGTGCCCGCCGCGGCCTCGACGTTCTGGGCCTGGATTTCGCGGGTGATGTCGCCGGGCGACAGACCAAGCTCGGCGACCTTCTGCGGATCGAGCCAGACGCGCATCGCATAATCGCCCGCGCCCCAGATTTGCACCTGGCCGACGCCGCGAATGCGGGCGAGGCGATCCTTGACGTTGATCACGCCGAAGTTGCGCAAATAGGTGGTGTCGTAGCGATCATTCGGCGACAACAGATGCACCACCAGCGTGATGTTCGGCGAGCTCTTCACCGTGGTGATGCCGAGCTGGCGTGTCACCGCCGGCAGCCGCGACTCCGCCTGCGAGACCCGGTTCTGAACCATCTGCTGCGCGAGGTCGGGATTGGTGCCGAGGCGGAAAGTGACGTTGAGGGTCAACACGCCATCAGTCGTCGCCTGACTGTTCATATAGAGCATGTTTTCGACGCCGTTGATCTGCTCCTCGAGCGGCGTCGCGACCGATTCGATGATCACCTTGGGATTGGCGCC
Source organism: Afipia birgiae 34632 (assembly GCF_000308295.2). Taxonomy (GTDB): domain Bacteria; phylum Pseudomonadota; class Alphaproteobacteria; order Rhizobiales; family Xanthobacteraceae; genus Afipia; species Afipia birgiae. The sequence continues at coordinate 2,136,654 of NZ_HG326652.1, read as the reverse complement.
GGGATAGAGCGCGCGCACGGTCACGATAGGCGGCGCAACTTCCGGGTATTCGGAGATCGGCAGCGCGGGCAGGGACAGCAGTCCCGCAAGCAGGATCAGCGCCGACAGCACGCCAGCGAAAATGGGCCGGTCGATAAAAAATCTCGAGATATTCATGACGTCATCTCATTATTGGTCTTGTTGTAATCGACTGTCCGATGTCGTCATTGCGAGGAGCGGAGCGACGAAGCAATCCAGCTTTTCTTTTCTCAGCGATGGATTGCTTCGCTTCGCTCGCAATGACCTTGTTGACGACGAGCGCTTTGTGTCAGTTTGCGTCCATCGCCACGACTTCAGGCGCGACAGGTGCGCCGGGGCGAATGCGCTGCAAGCCCTTGACCACAATCTGCTCGCCCGGTTTCAAGCCAGCAGTGACAACGCGCAGGCCGTCAACGGCGACGCCAAGCGAGACTTCGCGATACTCCGCCTTGCTTTCCTTGTTCACGACCATCACGTATTTTTTGTTCTGGTCGGTGCCGACGGCGCGTTCATTGATCATCATGGCGCGTTCGGTTTTGGGCTGGCCCATCTGCAGGCGGACGAACTGCCCGGGGATCAGGCGGCCATTCTTGTTGTCGAAGATGGCGCGGACCCGCACCGTACCGCTGCGCGCATCGACCTGATTGTCGATCAACTGCATGTGGCCTTCGAATGGCAGGCCATTGCTGGTTGCGGTGCCCATCTTGACTGGAATGCGGCCGGTCTTTGATGCCGCATCGTCCTTGCCGAGCGCATCGAGCGCACGCAGGACGACCTGCTCGTCGGCGTTGAAGCTGGCATAGATCGGCGACGTCGAGACGATGCTGGTCAGCAGCGGCGAACCGGGACCGGCGGCAATCAGGTTGCCGACGGTGATCTCGCGCTTGCCGACCCGACCCGTGACGGGCGCGCGTACTTCGGTGTAGCCGAGGTTAAGCTGCGCAGTCTTCAGAGTGGCCTGCGCCGCCTTGAGGTTTGCTTCGGCTTCGCGATAGGCATTGATGCGGTTGTCCTGATCGCGCTGCGAGATGGTTTGCGACCCGGTCAGTTGCTGGCCGCGCTCGTAGTCGCTCTTGGTAAAGACGAGACGCGCCTGCGCAGCGGCGACCTGCGCTTCCGCGCGGGCGACTTCGGCGGCGTAAAGCGCCGGATCGATCACGACGAGAACATCGTCCTTCTGAACCAGCGCGCCTTCGCGAAAACGGATTTCCTGGATCGCTCCGGCGACACGCGAACGGACCTCCACCTGCTCGATGGCTTCAAGGCGCCCGGAGAATTCGTCCCAGATCGCGGTTTCCCGCTCGGAAACATTGGCGACAGAAACCGGCGTCGCGGGTGGTGTGGCCGCGGCGGCGGAATCGGCCTTGGCGCGATTGTTTGAGGTCGCGACCAAGGTTCCCGCAGTTGCCAGAATTGCCAGACCGATCCCGGCGCCAATCAGGCTTGTTCTTTTTGAAAGACTTTTCATCGCAGGTCCCCAATTTTTGCTTCAGCGTCGAACGCGAAACCAAATAATTTCAATACGTTGCTCGGGGCTTGTCTCGGCGAGAGAATAAAAGTTCCGATTTGCCCACGTCGCAGTGGTTATTGCTGCACTGCAACTGTAACGTTCGGTATAAATGGGTCTTGGACTTTCGCCGTCAAGGGACATATCTAACGAAAGGTACAAATTCGAAAGGTTCTTACCGTGGCCATGGGACGCCCCCGTGAATTCGATCTCGACCAGGCTCTGGAAAACGCGTTGCACGTTTTCTGGGAGAAGGGATACGAGGGCGCGTCGATGGCGGACCTGACCGAGGCGATGGGTATTACCAAACCGTCGCTCTATGCTGCGTTCGGTAACAAGGAAGAACTTTTCCGCAAGGCTCTGGATTCTTATGTCGAAGGTCCGGCCGGCTACACCAAGCAAGCGCTCGAGCAGCCGACTGCCCGCGCCGTTGTTGAGCACCTCCTCTACAGCGAAGTCGACGCGGTGACCGATCCCGAATGTCCTGCAGGATGCCTGTCGATCAACGGCGCATTGACGTGCGGAGAGGCCGCTGAATCGATCAAGCAGGAACTGAGAGTTCATCGCGCAAGATTCGAAAGCGATTTGCGCGAGCGGCTTGAGCGCGCGAAATCCGAAGGCGATTTGCCGGGGACAGCCGACCCAGCGGCGCTGGCGCGCTATATCGCGACAATCTCACAGGGACTTGCTGTGCAGGCTGTGGGCGGAACCACGCGGGATGAGCTCAAGAAGACCGTTGAGATGGTTCTGATGACCTGGCCTCCGGTCGCGGCGGGATAAAAATCTGATACAGCTCGGTGAATCGATGCTGCATTGTGAAGATGCGGCATCGACCGTCTTCAGAATGAGATAGGCCAGCCATGACCGACAAGATCGACTACATCGAATTTCCCAGCACCGACCGCGCGCGATCGAGCGCGTTTTTCCAGCAGGCTTTCGGTTGGGGAATCGTCAGCTATGGACCGACTTATGATGCGCTCACGGATGCGGGAATCGATGGCGGTATCGATCAGGCGTCCGAACGAGTCTCGGCGCCATTGGCAGTAGTACGAACCACGAATATCGACGACGCTGAGAGGCGCGTGATTGCCGCAGGCGGCACGATCACCAAGCCGCAGTTCGATTTCCCCGGCGGGCGGCGGTTTCATTTCCGCGAGCCCGGCGGCAATGAACTGGCAGTCTGGATCGCGCGCGACTAGGTTGCCGCCGCATCGCTGGCCTTAGCCGCAGCGAGAATCCGTTGCGCTCGCAGCCGAACCGGCGCATCGACCATCATGCCGTCCACCGACACTGCACCATCTCCTGAATTTGCGATCCTCGTTGCCCATTCGACGTCGGCCTGCGAGGGGCGAAATCCCCTGAGCGTCGGCGCGATCTGCTTCGGATGAATGCAGAGCTTGCCGCCGAAACCCATCGACGCGGCATAGCGTGCGTCGTCCTCAACGAGCGCAGGATCGTCGAACGACGGCGTCACGCCTTCGAGCGGCGATGGCAACTGTGCAAGTTTTGACGCCAGCACGATCTCGGCACGCGCCATCAGCAACGCGTCGCGGTCCATGCTGCAACCGAGATCGGCGCTGAAGTCGATATAGCCGAACGCGAGCCGGTTGGAATGACTGGCGACGTCGCGGACGCCAGCGACGCCTTGCGCCGATTCGATCAGCGAAATGACCGGCAGATCGCCAAGAACGGCACGCACGCTTTCGAGGTGTCCAGCAGTCTCTGCCTTTGGCAGCATGATTCCCGCGATACTGAGACTTTTCATCGCCACCACGTCGGCCTCGTGCCAGCGCGTTCCGAATGCGTTGATGCGGACAATGGAATTGGGGGGCAGGGGGGAAGCAACCAGCGTCGCGCGGGCGGCATCCTTCTCATTCGCCGCAACTGCATCCTCGAGATCGATGATGACGCCATCCGCGCCGGATGCGGCGGCCTTGGCATACCGGTCGGGCCGCGTGGCCGGTACGAACAGGGGCGCGAGGAAACCGATGGATGAGGACGATGTCATTCAGGGGCTCGTTTGATTGCGCCGGGCACGAGGAACTAAGCTGTTTAAGCGCGGACCGGAGGCAGACGCAACCGCGATGCGCCCGTCAATGCGTTTGCATTGGGGGGACTGCTCGCCGTATGTTGCCGCCCGAAAGAGCACGGTTTTCAGAGGAAAATCGCGCCCAGGTGACGGAGCAGACGTGGCAGCAATTTCCATGCGTATCGGGACGCGCAAAAGTACGATGGCGCTCGCGCAGACCGAGGAAATCGCACGCCGTCTCACGGCGGCTGCGCCAGATCTGAATGTCGAGGTCGTCAAGTTCGAGACGCGCGGCGATCAGGACCAGACCGGCTTGCTGCTGCCGCACGGCGGCAAGGGCGGGGCATTCGTCGCCGAAATCCGCGAGGCCGTGATCGCAGGAAAGCTGCATGCGGCGATGCACTCGCTGAAGGACATGCCGGGCAACGAGGACACGCCGGGCCTCGTGATCGGCGCGACGCTGTCGCGCGATCCGCCGACCGATGCGCTGGTGCTGCGCGCGGGCGTTACTTTCGACGATCTGAAGCGCACCAAGGGCAAGGGCTTCAAGATTGGCACCAATGCGGTGCGGCGAGCGGCGTACGCGCGGCGGCTGTTTCCCGAGATTGAAGTGATTCATTTTCGCGGCGCTGCCGACACGCGGGTGCGCAAACTCGACAACGGTGAGATGCAGCGGCTCGCGGAAGGTGGCGAAGTCGGCCCGGCGGATGCGCTGATCATGGCGCGGTCGGGACTCGAGCGCGTCGGGCTTGCAAGCCGTATCGCCCGCGAATTCACCGCGCACGAAATGCTGCCGGCCGCGGGGCAGGGCATCGTAGCGGTGGAATGCGCGGCCAACGATTGGCAGACGCGGCAATATCTCGCGCTGATCGACGATCCGGCCGCGCATTTGTGCGCCGACGCGGAGCGCGAGGTTCTGTGGGTACTCAACGGCCACTGTAATTCGCCGATCGCCGGATTCTCAACGATCGAAGGCCGCGAAATGTCGCTGGCTGCGTCGGTGCTGGATCTTGAAGGCAATCAGCTGCTTGAAACGGCGCGCACCGGACCCGCCGACAAGCCGCGCGAGCTTGGCCGCGCGGTGGCGTTCGATCTGCTGGCCAAGGGCGCCGCGGCGATCATCGAGCGATCGCGGCCAGCGTGAGCCTGCGTTTGTAGTCACCCCACCCGGCTGACCTTCGGTCAGCCACCCTCCCCATCGAGGGGAGGGATGGGTACTTGTCGCGCGTGCGATTTCTTTTCTTCTCCCTCCCCTTGTGGGGAGGGTCGGCGCCATAAGCGCGTTTACGCGCGTCTTCGACGCGCTATGGCGTCGGGGTTATGCTGCGTGAAGGGGTGTTATCCTTTGTATTCCCGCACGCGCTTCAGCATCTGTTCGACATGCGCGATGGGCGTTTCCGGCTGGATGCCGTGGCCGAGATTGAAGATGTATCGGCCGTCTGCGTAATTCGCCAGCGCGTCATCGACAGCGCGATCCAGCGCGGTGCCGCCAGCAATCAAGGCGAGCGGATCGAGATTGCCCTGCACGGCGACGTGGCTTTGCACGCGCTCGCGGATCAGTGATGGCTCCGCCGCCCAGTCGATGCTGACGCCATCGACCCCAGTGCGGCCGACGTAAAGCGGCAGCTGTGCGCCCGCGCCGCGCGGAAAGCCAATGATCTTCGCGTGGGGCGCTTTTGCCCGGACGCCTTCAACGATCCGCCGGGTCGGCTCCACCGACCAGCGCTGGAATTCACGCGGCGGCAGGATGCCTGCCCAGGTGTCGAAGATCTGCAACGCGTCAGCACCGGCCGAGAGTTGCCCCAGCAGATACTCAATGGAGTTTTCCACCAGCACGTCGATGATTTTCGTAAACGCATCGGGCTCGCGGTAGGCGAACATCCGTGCCGGCCCCTGATCCGGCGTGCCTTGTCCGGCGACCATGTAAGTCGCCACCGTCCACGGCGCGCCGCAGAAGCCGATCAGCGCGATTTTCGGATCGAGTTCGGCGCGGACCCGGCGTAGAGCTTCATAGACGGGCTCCAGCTTGGTGAAATTCGCAGCCGTCGCCAGCGTTGCGATCTTCTCCGGCGTATCGAGTGGCTCGAGCCGCGGCCCTTCGCCGACCTCAAAGCGCACCGACCGTCCGAGTGCATGCGGGATCACCAGAATGTCTGAGAAGATGATCGCGGCGTCGAACCCGAACCGCCGGATCGGCTGCAGCGTCACTTCAGCCGCCCATTCGGGATTGAAGCAGAGATCGAGAAAGCTGCCCGCCGTCGCGCGCAGTTCACGGTACTCTGGAAGATAACGCCCAGCCTGTCGCATCATCCACGCCGGCGGCACCGGCTGCCTGCGACCTGAGAGGACTTCCATGAACGGCTTGACTGCGGGGGACTGGCTCAAACGAAATTCCATTGGCTTGGAGATAGGCTTATCTGCGGCCCTGATACACGCTGCCTCCGGTTTTGGCCACCGGTTGACGATCTGGATCATGCTGATACGTTCCTTTTCGGAACGGATGGCATAACAGCCCTGCCGAGCCGAACCATTGTCGCGCCGCGAACACCTGCGGTATCGATGGGGCATAACCGGAGGAGAAAAGTATATGAAAACGGCGATTACGGAACTGTTCGGCATCCAGCACCCGATCATCCAGGGCGGCATGCACTTTGTCGGCTTCGCTGAACTGGCATCTGCTGTGTCGAACGCGGGTGGGCTCGGCATTATCACAGGCCTGACGCAGAAGACGCCCGAGCTGCTGGCGAAGGAAATCAAGAAGTGCCAGGACATGACCGACAAGCCGTTCGGCGTAAATCTTACTTTCCTGCCGACGTTTGCAGCGCCTCCGTATCCCGAATATATCGCGGCCATCAAGGAAGCCGGCATCAAGGCAGTCGAGACCGCAGGCCGCAGTCCCGAGCAGTACATGCCGGCGCTAAAGGCGGCAGGCATCAAGGTTATCCACAAGTGCACCTCGGTTCGTCACTCGCTGAAGGCTGAAGCCATCGGCTGCGATGCGGTCAGCGTCGACGGTTTCGAGTGCGGTGGTCATCCTGGCGAAGACGATATGCCGAACATGATCCTCCTGCCGCGCGCGGAAGAAGAATTGAGAATTCCGTTCGTGGCTTCGGGCGGAATGGCCGATGCGCGCAGCCTCGTTGCCGCGCTCGCGATGGGCGCGCAGGGCATGAACATGGGTACGCGCTTCATCGCCACCAAGGAAGCGCCGGTGCATGAGAACGTGAAGCAGGCGCTGCTCAAGGCGACCGAGCTCGACACCCGACTCGTGATGCGCGCATTGCGCAACACCGAGCGCGTGCTGAACAACAGGAATGTCGAGAAGCTAATCGAGATCGAGCGCGAGAAGGGCAGGGACCTGAAGATTCAGGACATCATGGATCAGGTCGCCGGCGTCTACCCGAAAGTAATGCTGGAAGGCGAGATGGACGCGGGTGCCTGGAGCTGCGGCATGATGGTCGGCCTGATCAACGACATTCCGACCTGCAAGGAACTGATCGACCGCATCATGGCCGATGCCGAGTTCATCATCCGCAAGCGCCTGACCGGCTTCCTCGACGGCACGTTCGCCGTGTCCGAGCCGCGTAAGAAGGTGGCGTAAGCTTCTTTACCTTCTCGCAGCTAGATTGCTGATCTCTCTACGTCATGCCCGGCCTCGCGCCGGGCAACTCGTTTGTACGATGTTTGAAATCCTGACCACCCTCCGATGGAGTAGGGGCATTATTTCCTTGAGCCTGGTATGGGCGGGGCGGGCGAAGTCGCCGGTGCATCGCAACCTGGTCCCGAAGACTGGTTGAACATGCCTTTCACTGGCCCGCTATCGGATTCCACCCGCGACACGCCTGTCGTCATGTTCACCAGAAGGCGGTCACCACGCAGCACGTTCTTGCATTGAGTGAGTATCACTCCGCCGCGCACGGTGATCAGGTTAGCTGCGGTGTCGAACACCGCAGTCTCGCCGCTCACGATCTGATCCTTGCGGGTCACGATGACATGGCCGCGTGCTTCCAGCCGCTTGATCGAAGAATTTCCACCGGGCCCCGGCGTGGCTGATTTTAGCAGCGGCGACGATGGAGAAGGGCCACCTGCTCCAGTTGGAGCCGCCGATGAACCTTGCGAACTGGGCTCATAGAAGACGACCAGACTCTTTGACGTCATGGTCGTGTCGCCTTGCACCACCTTCACATTGCCGGAAAAGGTAGCCTCCTTTTTTCGATCCTGCATCTCTAGCGAAGCCGCCTCGATCTGTATGGGCTGGTTACGGTTCTGCGAAAAACCTTGCATGGCGTTCGGTACACCTTGCGATGCGCTCTGACAGATTGCATCGCTGGCCATGCTGAGCACGAGGGCGAGGGGCATGGCGTACGCGAGGAACCCGCTGCGGTGGCTCCGAATGGGTTTCGTTGTTGCGAGATGCTTGTACATAAACCCGATCCTACGGGAATTCGGTTCGAATGTAATCACGTCGCCCGCTCTGTCGAGGAGGGCTGATATATGGGCTGGATCACTGATATCTCAACGGCGGGTTTTCTGCGCAAGTATGTCAAATCTGCCCTACGCCAACCCATACGCCTCGCGCATCTCATCAATGGCCTTAAGCTTGGCGTAGAACACTGACCAGTCGTCGCTGTCGGCGATTGGTTTCCAGATCGCCTCGACTTCTTCGATCAGCATCGAGCATGCAGCGGGCTTACTGAAATACGCGTGGTTGAGATCGACGCCATCGCGTGGAACGAAATCTTTCAATGCATCGCGGACCCCGCTGAACGCCGGATTCGCGTAGAAATCCTTCGACGGGCTGCTCGCCGCGCGTTCGGAGCTCGCGAGGCCGCCGAACCAGTCAAAGAAGGTTTGCTCGAACGGCGCTTTCGTTTCCGACAGGAATATCCACAACGCGCGCACCAGTTCGTTGTCGCGTACTGCATCGAGTGACTGAACGCCGAGCCGTTTCACCATCGCACTGGTGAATTCCTGACGAATGGTTGGCTCAAAAACGCCAAGCGCCTTCTCAAGGCTCGGTTGATCCGTGATGCCAAGTAGGCACTCCGCCAGCCGTGTGACATTCCAGAACAACGCATCGGGCTGACGTCCGTAGGCGTAAAGTCCTGTTTCGTCGAAATAGGCTGCGGTGAAGGCGGGATCGAGCATAGGCAGAAACCGCCACGGGCCGTAATCGAAACTTTCGCCGGTGACATTGATATTGTCGGTGTTGAGAACGCCATGAACGAATCCGGCGGCCATCCATTGCGCGCCGACACGCGCGACGCGGCGGCAGACCTCCTCAAGAAATGTAACGGCGCGCGCCGGCACGTCGTCGCGCCAGACGTCAGGCATGTAAGTCTTGATGGTGTAGTCGAGCAGCTTGACGATGTTTTCGGTGCTGCGATGAAACGCTTGGCGCTGGAACGTGCCGATCCGGATATGCGAATGGCTCAGCCGCACCATCACGGAGGATCGTGTGGGCGAGGGTTCGTCGCCGCGCTCCAGCGCTTCGCCGGTCTCAACCAGGCTAAAGGTTTTCGAGGTATCGACACCGAGCGCTTCCAGCATCGAGGTCGCCAGCACCTCACGTACACCGCCCTTGAGTGTCAGGCGTCCGTCGGCAGTGCGCGACCACGGCGTCTTGCCGCTGCCTTTAGTGGCAAGATCCAGCAGGCGGCCCTTGTCGTCGTACAATTGCGCGAACAGGAAGCCGCGCCCGTCACCAAGCTCCGGGTTGTAGACGCGAAACTGATGGCCGTGATAGCGCAGCGCCAGCGGCTGTTCGAAATTTGCGCTCAGCGGCACGAAGCGTCCGAAATGCGCGATCCATTCCTCGTCGCTGAGCGTATCGAGCCCGACGGTCTTCGCCGCCCGCTGATTGCGATAGCGCAGGATGTGATCGGGAAACACCGCTGCCGCGACGACGTCGTAAAACTCCGGACCGAGCGCGGCGTGGCTGGTCGAGGCGCGGTAAGAAGGCGAGAGGGGCATCAGAAATCCGGATTGCCTTGTGACGTTTTCAGAACGGCAGATGACCGGTCTTGAAATAGGTCATGGCGAGGAATCCGATCACCAATCCGACGATGACACCGAGCGCGACTTTCATGGAGCAAAACCTTCCGTTGATTGCGTGTTGCGAGAAGGCTTGCGCCATCGTCACGCGTTAGTGAATCTCCGCGGCCTTGGCGAGCGCTTCCTTGAGCTTCTCCACGGTGAAGCCGGGATCGCGGGCGATGCCGAGGATCGGCTCTTCGCGGCGCTCGCATAGTCGCGCGGCATCGGGGAGTTTCTCCGCGATGTTGGCCGGAATCACAACCGCGCCGTGACGGTCGGCGTAAATGAGATCGTTCGAACTGACCGTCATGCCTGCGACGCAAACGGTTTCCCCAAATCCGGCAAGATGAACGAAGGCGTGCGAGGGGCCGATGCTGCCGGCCAGCGCCTGGAATCCCGGCGCCCACGCGGGGATGTCGCGGATCGATCCATCGGTGATAACGCCGAGGCAGCCGAGCGCCTTGTGCACCGAGCTGTTGACCTCACCCCAGAATGCTCCGAAGCCGATGTTCGCGCCATCGAGATCCTGAATCACGCTGATGCGCGGGCCATAACCTGTGCCGCAATATTCGTAATAGGCGACGCGCTGGGCGCGCTGATCCGCCGCCGATAGGCTCGAGGGCGAGGTGGCACGGATTGTTGCGGTGCGGGCGTAGCCGACCATCGGCGGCAGATCCGGAAACGGGCAGACCAGCGGCTTGACGGTAAAACCGGTGAGGCGGCGTTCGGGCGCGACCACTTCCAGCGCGTTGCAGATGGTCGGCGTGTCCCAGCGCGCCAGCGCTTCGAGAAGGGATGCGGGATGGGGCGCGGGCTGGGTCACGGGTTGATCTCCTGTTGTTGTTTCTGCCGATCCGAACGACGCGGCGCGGGGAGTGTGCCTTTGCAAAGTGACGGCTGCAAGGGCGCGGTTCGGCTCCTTTCCCGGCTTGCGGGGAGGCGTGAAACAAGGCGATGATGGGCGGCTTGCGCCTCGCGGCGGAATGAAAACCAACAAACCATCAGGGGATGAAATGGCCACCAACAAGAAGAAACTGCTGATTGTGGAAACCATGTCGCCGGGCGGCTGGGCGCTGTTTCGGGAGCGCAGCGACATCGAGGCCATCGAGTTTCCCAACACGATTTCCGCGCCGGATTTCAATGAAATGCTGAAGCAGCACGCCCCGGTTAACGGCGTAGCGCTCGGCGGCACTGGCTTTGGCGCCAACGAGATCATTTCCTCCGGGGAAATGATGGTGGTTGCACGTATCGGCGTCGGCTACGACGCGGTGGACGTGAAAGCCCTGAGCGGCAAGAAAATTCCACTGATGACGACCGGCATCGCGAACTCGCCGTCGGTCGCCGAATGCGCGCTGTTCATGATGCTGTGGCTGGCGAAGCGTTCGACCGAACTGGATAGCATCGTCAAGAGCGGCAACTGGACCAAGCGTCTCGGTGCGATCCCGTTCGACCTGCTCGGTAAGACGGCGCTGGTGGTCGGCTTTGGTCGCATCGGCACGCGGACGGTGAAGCGGCTGGTTGCGATGGAGATGAACGTTCTGGTCTATGACCCGTTCAAGTCTGCCGCTGCGGTCGAGGCAGCTGGGGCGGAGTACGTGACGGATCTCAACACGGCACTGCCGCGCGCCGATTTCGTCTCGATTCACTGTCCGAAATCGCCGGAAACCGTCAACATGTTCAGCATGGCGCAGTTGCAGTTGATGAAGCCCACGGCCTATCTCATTAACACCGCGCGCGGCGGCATCGTCGATGAGGACGCGCTTCATGCGGCGCTCATTTCGGGTAAGATCGCAGGAGCCGGCGTCGACGTGTTCGCGCAGGAGCCGCCGCGGCCGGATCATCCGCTATTCAAGCTCGACAACGTCATCACGGCGCCGCACCTGGCGGGCGTGACCCGCGAAGCGCTTGACCGCATGAGCCTGCAAACCGCCAAGAACATTCTCAGCGCGCTCGACGGCAAGCCGATCCGCGAGAATGTCATCAATCAGGATGTGCTGAACTAGTTCATGCCTCTCCAGAACCGCGTATCGCCGTTCGGTGAGATCGTAGCGACCGGGCATCGCGGCCGCTTCACCGGCAATCGCGGCATCATCCACGATCCGGCGACGAAGACACTGCTGAACCGGCGCTGGTCGTCGAAGGCATGGATCACCTGCGTCTGCGAATTTCGCGGACGCAGGCGCAAGGTGATGGGCGGACGAAGCTGGACCGAGCTATTCTTCCTCGACGAAGCGACATCTTTCGCGGCGGGACATCGTCCATGCTTCTATTGCCGCCGGGACGATGCGACGACATTTCGTGATGCATGGGCCAAAGGCAACGGCTACGCAAAACCTTACGCGACCGAGATGGACGCCGTGCTTCACGGCGAACGGATCGATCGCCGCGAGAAGCGGCTGCATCCGTTGCACACCGCTGCGCTCAAGCTGCCGAATGGGTCGATGGTGACCAGTGAAGGCGAGAGTTACCTGATCGCGAACAATGAGGCCTGGCGCTGGTCATTCGCTGGTTACAGCCGGACGTTGACGAGTCTCACTGACGCAAAGCTTCTGACACCGCCATCGATCGTCAATGCGCTGCGCGAAGGCTATCCGGTGCAGATCGGGCTTTAGGCTGCCTTCGCGATCCGGTCCATGCGGCCCGCAACGGCGCGGATCTTTCCGGGAGATGCGAGCCAGATTGCGGCGGCGGACAATGCGCTCATCGCAATGCCAATGATGAAAGCCAGCGTATAGTCGCCGTAGATGTCGTGCAGGATGCCGGTCACCCAAGGCCCCGCTGCGCCGCCGGCCAGTGCGGTGAACCCGATGGTGCCGAAGATCGTCCCGAAATGCTTGCCCTGGAAGATTTCGGCGACCACTGCGCCCATGATGGACGTGAAGCCGTAGCCGAGGAATCCCTGCACAATGACCATGACGTATACCAGCAGCAGCGTCGGTGTGAACTGCAAGGCGATCAACGCCGCGAAGCAGATCGCGAAGCCGAGACTCGATACGGTCCAGATCCATTCACGGCCGATGCGGTCCGAGAGATAGCCGAGCGCGATCTGTCCCGGAATGCCGATCAGACTGACCATGCCCAGCGCCCATGCGGCGGAGGTCGAACTGAACCCGATCTCGACGAGATACTTGGTCTGATGCACCTGCACGGCGTACCAGACATAGAGGCCGCAAAAATAGCCCAGCGAAATCCACCAGAACCGCGCGGTGCGCACGGCGAGGCCGAGCGTCCAGTCGGTTGCGGCCCATGCCGGATCGACGATGTTCGACGGAGGTGCAACCGTCGTTGCGGTGGGCGCAGCGTCGCCGTCCGGCTGCAGCCCGATGTCCTCGGGGCGTTTGCGCAGCAGCAGATTGAGCGGGATCAGTGCGACAAGAACGAGAATGCCCATCGCCCAGCTCGCGGCGCGCCAGCCGCTCTTGTCGATCAGGAACTGCACCCACGGCAGGATAATGATGGATCCGATGCCGACACCGGCGAAGGCGAGGCCCACCGCGAGGCCCCGGCGCCGGACGAACCAGTTCGGCAGAAACAGCGACTGGCCAGAGTAACCGAGACAAATGCTGCCCGCACCGACGAGGCATCCAATCGTGACATAGAGATGCCACGGCTGCGTCGTCAGCGGCGCGAGCAACAGGCCCGCGCCCATCAGCACCACGCCAAGCTCCATCACGACGCGTGGACCGCTGCGGTCCATCAGCTTGCCTATCAAGGGACTGAGCAGCGCCGAGACCAGAAAGCCGACGGAGAAGGCGCCTGCGGTAATGCCGCGATCCCAGCCGAACTCGTCAACGATCGGCGAAAAGAACAGCGAGAACGAGGTGCGGGCATTCACGCCGATGCCCATGGTGATGAAGGTTACGGCGACAATGATCCAGCCGTAATAGAAGGGCAGGCGGAGCATGCGGGAATTCCGGACAGCAGGCGAGTCGGAAGCGTAGGAGTATGGGCGGAGAACGGCGACGCGTCATGACGCGCTGCAACGGAAGCGGATTTCATGGTGCGTGATACGGGCGCGATGAAATTACCCGAGAGATAAGAGGAAATGTTTCCACGACCGGTCCCGGCACAGGACGAGACCCGTCGTCGCTGCAGTTGGTTGGAGAAATTTCAACTCCTAACCGAAAGTGCTATCGATGTTGTGACATTGAATGTGCGTCGGAGAAATCGGTTTTATGAGCCTGTGTCCGCCAATCCTACCGCCCATAATGCAAATGCATAGGCGATTGCGATTTCGTCCAGCCGGTTGAAACGCCCGGACGCGCCGCCATGGCCTGCGCCCATGTTGGTGCGCAGCAGGACCGGCCCGCCGCCCGTCATCAGCGGCCGCAACCGTGCGATCCATTTTGCCGGCTCCCAATACGTCACGCGCGGATCGGCGAGCCCGCCCATCGCGAGAATGGCGGGATAATCTTTCGCGGCGACGTTGTCGTATGGCGAATACGACAGAATAGTCTTGAAATCGGCCACGCTTTCGATCGGATTGCCCCATTCGGGCCATTCCGGCGGCGTCAGCGGCAATGACTCGTCGAGCATGGTGTTCAGCACGTCGACGAACGGCACTTCGGCGACGATGCCCGCAAATAGTTCTCCCGAGCGGTTCGCCACCGCACCCATCAGCATCCCGCCGGCGCTGCCGCCGTGACCGACGATCTTCTTCGCCGAGGTGTATTTCGCTTCGATCAGCGCGCGGCCTGCGGCGGCGAAATCGTCGAAGGTGTTGGTCTTCTTCTCGCGCTTGCCGTCGAGATACCAGCCCCAGCCCTTGTCCGCGCCGCCGCGGATATGCGCGATGGCATAAACAAAGCCGCGGTCGACCAATGACAGCCGGTTGGCGGAGAACGACGCCGGCATCGCGCTGCCGTAGGAGCCGTAACCGTAGAGCAGCAGCGGCGCGCTGCCGTCGCGGTTGAGGTCCTTGCGGTGGAGGATCGACACCGGTACCTGCGCGCCGTCGTGGGACGTCGCCATGACGCGCGTTGTCACGTAGTTCGCCGGATCGTGACCGGAGGGGATTTCCTGGCGCTTGCGAAGCACGCGCTCGCGGCTGACCATGTTGTAGTCGAATACTTCCGACGGTGTCGTCATCGACGAATAGGAAAACCGGATCTGCGTCGTATCGAATTCGTAACCGCCGATGGTGCCGAGCGAATAGGCAGCTTCATCGAAGGCGATAGCGTGTTCCTGCAAGGTCGCAAGATCGCGGATGATAATGGAGGGCAGCGCGTTGGTGCGCTCCATCCGCACCAGATGACCGGAGTAAAGCTCGACATCGATGATGTAGGTGCCGGGGCGGTACGGGATCAGGTCGCGCCAGTTCTTGCGCGCGGGCGAAGCCAGCGGTGCAGTGACGATCTTGAAATCGATGGCGTCGTCAGCGTTTGTCAGGATGAAAAGCTGATTGCCGCGGTCGGCAATCGAATACTGCACGCCTTCCTCGCGCGGTGCGATCAGGCGCGGCTGAGCTTCGGGCGCGCTCAGATCGATCAGCCGCTGCTCGGACGTTTCGTGATCGCCACCTGCAATCACGCAGAAGCGCCCGCTCGCGCTTTCATGGATATGCGTGAACCAGCCGGAATCACTTTCCTCGTAGACCAGCGTGTCGTTGGACTGCTGGGTGCCGAGGATGTGGCGATAGACCTGCATCGGGCGGTGGTTGTCGTCAAGCTTCACATAGAAGAATGATTTCGAATCCGCAGCCCAGACGATGCCGCCATCGGTCTCCTCGACGATGTCGGCGGAATCATTGCCGCTCTCCCAGTCGCGCACGCGAATGGTGAAGTATTCGGAGCCGCGAACATCCGCGCTCCAGGCTTCAAGCGTATGGTCAGGTGAGTGTCGCGCTTCACCGAACCTGAAGTATTCGGTCTGCTTGGCCAGTTGATCGCCGTCGATGATGAACTGCGCCTCGCCGCCGTCACGGGGCTGCCGTGCGATCTGCTCGTGCTGACCACCTTCGCGATATTTGTGAAAATAGGCAAACGGCCCGTCGGGCGAGGGGACGCTGGAATCGTCCTCCTTGATGCGCCCGCGCATTTCCGCGACAAGCTTCTGCTGCAACGGAGCCGTATGGCCCAGCACGGTGTCGGCGTAGGCATTCTCGGCTTCGAGGTAGGCGCGGATGTCCGGCTTGAGCACTGATGGTTCGCGCAGCACCTCCTGCCAGTTCTCGTCCTTCAGCCACGCATAATCGTCGGTCACGGTGATGCCGTGGTGCGAGAAGCTGTGAGGACGGCGCGGGGCGACAGGCGGATTGGCAACTTTTGAAGTCATGCGGAACGGAGCTTTCAGTCGATGGAAGAAATTTCGCTGGTCGTCCGGGCGAAGGCCGGGACCTATCCATGTCGCGGAATATTGTGCGGGATGTATGACGTGTCTTGCTGAGAGGCTAGGGGCGATGGGTCCCGGCGTTCGCCGGGACGACGCTGAATGTGCATCTTATCGAGGTCAAATTCTAGCCACCCGCTTTCGGCGCAGATGCAATGCCCGCGAGCGAGAGAACGGTATGCAGCAGTACGTTTGCGCCTGCGGTGCAATCGGCCTGTGTCGCATCTTCCAGTTCATTATGGCTGATGCCGTCCTTGCAGGGCACGAAGATCATTGCCGCCGGAACCACGCCTGCGAGGTTGCAGGCGTCATGTCCCGCGCCGGACGTGATGCGGCGATGGCTGTAGCCGATCTCCTTGGTTGCGGCCTCGACCGCATCGACCAATTTTGTGTCGAACACAGTTGGCTCCTTGCGCCAGATTTGCTCAACCGTGATCTTCACGTTACGACGAACTACAATCTCTGCGACCGCGCTTTGCAGCGCATCGTGCAGTTTGTCCAGCGTGGCTGACTCTGAACTGCGAATGTCCACGGTGAAAGCGAGGTCACCGGGGATGACGTTGCGCGACGGATTGTCGATCTTGATTTCGCCGATGGTGCCGACCGCGTTCGGCCCGAGATCACGCGCGATTCTTTCAACCGCAAGCACAACTTCGGAAAATGCTGCGAGGGCATCCTTGCGCAGCGGCATCGGGGTGGTCCCGGCATGGCTGGCGAAACCGGCAATCGAGCCGTTGTACCACATGATGCCCTGGCCGCGATCGACCACGCCGATGGTCTTGTTTTCTGCCTCTAACAGCGGCCCCTGCTCAATGTGCAGTTCGACGAAGGCGCTGAACTGCTGCTTCCCGACCGCCTCCGCGCCGCGATAGCCGATGGTGTCGAGCGCGTCTGCGACGGTGATGCCGTCGGCATCCTTGCGGCTGAGAATATCGTCAGTAGTGTAGTCGCCAGCATAGGCGGCAGACGCCATCATCGCCGGCGCATAGCGTGAGCCTTCCTCGTTGGTCCAGTTGCAAACGCAGACAGGAATGTCGGTCTCGATCCCGGCGTCGTTCATGGCGCGGACGACTTCCAGCGCGGCGAGGGTGCCGAGAATGCCGTCGTACTTGCCGCCGGTCGGTTGGGTATCGAGGTGGGAGCCAATCCCGATCGGCGGCTTCGACATGTCGCGGCCGGATCGGATCGCGAACATGGTGCCCAGCGCATCGACGCGAACCTCGCACCCCGCCGCTTCGCAGGCGGCGCGGAACCAGTCGCGCACGTGTTTGTCCTCGGCGCCAAGGGTGAGGCGCTTCACACCGCCTTTGGGCGTCGCGCCGAATTTCGCGGTTTCGTGGATGTCACCCCAAAGGCGAGCGGAATCGATCTGAAGATTGGATCTGGCTTTTGTCATGTTGGATCGATACCGCATGTTGAGGTGAGGCGCATCAGCTTGAACGTCTTATCAGGTGTGCCGGTGCGCCTGACGCTTGCGCGCAGCGGACGGTTTTGCGCCGGGGTCGGTGGGGATCATCACCACGCGGCCATAGCGCACCCCGCGCTCTGCAATGACGTGATCGGCCAGGTGCTGCACGTCGGCGGTCCGGCCCTTCAGCGCAGTGATCTCCATGCAGTTGTAGTTGTCTAGATGCACATGCAGCGTCGCCAGCGACAGATCATGGTGGTCGTGGAAGTTGTTGACCAGGCGGCTGGAGAGATCACGCGCGGCGTGATCGTAGACATAAACCAGCGCGGCGACGCATTCGCCGCCGGCCTTCCCGGCGTCCTGTTCGGCCTGCTGCATTCCGGCTCGGGCGAAATCACGGATGGCTTCGGAACGGTTCTGATAGCCGTGCTGCTCGATCATGCGGTCCAGGTCCGCCATGAGATCGTCGTCAAGGGTGATGGTCACGCGGTGCATTGAAGGGCTCCGTTCCGGCCACCGCCGGATGCTGATGGTTCCGTAAGCATATCCGATCCGCAGGTCTCGTTGGGCCCGATTTGATGATGTCAAAAGCGGCAGATTTGCCGAACGTATGCGGTGTGGTGTCTGAATGTGGGGCGGCCTGTTTCGCTAAGCGAACGAGAGGCCGTTCGAGGCAGAACATTCTGGGATCATATGGCGGAGCAGCGTGATGCGTCGCAATAACTGCGCCTTCATGCGTCTCCTTGCTTTTCTTTCGCGCTGATTTCGGGGATCATCACTCCATAAAAATAGAACAAGACAGGTTCGGACACATCACGAGCCGCCAAGGGAGAAATGATCAATGACTTATCGAACCGTACTGAAGACCGGATTGGCCGCGGCTGCGTTCGCAGCGGTTTGCGGTGTCGCAATGGCGCAGGAGTATCCCACCAAGCCGATCACATTGATCGTGCCGTGGCCCGCAGGCGGCTCGACCGACATTTCCATGCGCGCGATCGCCGAAAGCGCGTCAAAGGTCCTTGGCCAGCCGATTGTCGTGGATAACAAGGCCGGGGGCGGTGGCACGGTCGGCCCGGCGACGATGGCTGCGGCGGCGAAGCCGGACGGCTACACCATTTCGCAGATCCCGATCACGGTGTTCCGGCTTCCGTTGATGCAGGACGTGTCGTGGAATCCCGACAAGGATTTTACCTACATCGTGCACCTGACCGGCTACACCTTCGGTGTGACCACCAACGCGGACTCGCAGTTCAAGACCTGGAAGGACGTAGTCGATTTCGCCAAGGCCAATCCCGGCAAGGTGACGTATGCGACGCCGGGAGCCGGAACATCGCTTCATATCGGGATGGAGCAGATCGCCGGAAAAGCCGGAATCAAGCTGACGCAGGTGCCGTTCAAGGGCGGCGCGGAAACCAACGCCGCGGTGCTCGGCAACCACACCATGCTGCAGGCTGATTCCACCGGATGGCGACCGCTGGTCGACGCCGGCAAGCTGCGCCTGCTGATGGTGTGGACATCGAAGCGTTCACCGAACTTTCCCGATGCACCGACGCTCAATGAACTCGGCTATTCGATGGTCTACGATTCGCCGTTCGGTATCGCAGGCCCCAAGGGCATGGACCCGAAGATCGTGGCCAAGCTCCACGACGCCTTCAAGAAAGCGATCGAAGATCCGGCGGTTATCGCGACGCTGGCGAAGTTCGACATGGTCGCGAACTACAAGAACACCGAAGACTACAAGAAGTTCGTCGCCGAGGTCACCGACTCCGAACGCAAGGTGATCGATACGCTCGGGCTCGCCAAAAAGACCAACTAAGGTCTGCGCGCTCAATGCAGGGCTCGCGCTTGCCGCGGGCCCTGACCTGATGTTTGGGGGAGGTGGGCGATGGCAGAGTCGGACCGCGCGAAAGTCGCGCTGAACAATTCCGAATTGTGGGGCGGGCTGGTCGGCCTCGCGCTCGGCATTTTTGTGATCTGGGCGGGCTATAAGCTCAAGATCGGAAGCATCAACGACCCTGGATCAGGTTTTGTATTATTTTACACAGGCATCCTGATGTGCCTGTTCGCGCTGTCGATTATTGTCGCAGCGATAACGGAAGGCGGCCCGACTGTCCGGTCGCTGTGGGCCGGAACCCGCTGGACCAAGCCGCTGGTTGTGATCGGATGTCTCGCGCTGTTCGCATCCCTTCTTCAGCCACTCGGCTTTCTCCTGTCGTCGATCCCGCTGCTGTTGCTGCTGTTGCGGGTGATCGATCCGGTGCGCTGGACGCTGGCGATCCCACTCGCGGTGCTTGCGCCGCTCGGGGTCTGGTGGGTGTTGAAGCATGCGCTGCTCATCCAGTTGCCTTCGGGCATTTTCAACATCGGCTGATCGGGCAAGCTCATGGATGTTCTCGTCAACGTCTCGCACGGTCTCGGCGTCGCGCTTCAGCCGATCAACCTGCTTTACTGCTTCATCGGGGTGTTCATCGGCACGCTGGTCGGGGTGCTGCCAGGCATCGGTCCGATTTCGGCGATGTCGCTGCTGCTTCCGGTGACGCTGTCCGGCACGCCGGAGGCCGGCATCATCATGATGGCCGGCATTTACTACGGCTCGATGTATGGCGGCTCGACCACGTCGATTCTCGTCAACATTCCGGGCGAAGCGGCGTCTGTGGTGACCTGTATCGACGGTCACCAGATGGCGAAGCAGGGTCGGGCCGGGCCGGCGCTCGGCATCTCCGCGCTTGGTTCATTCATCGCGGGCACTTTCTCGCTGATTGCATTGATGCTGATCGCGCCGTCGTTGGCAAACGTCGCGGTAGCCTTCGGACCGGCTGAATACTTCAGCTTGATGGTGCTTGGCCTCGTGGTGCTGACGTTCCTCACCCAGGGATCGATGGCCAAGGCGCTGCTGATGGCGTGCATCGGCGTCGTGCTCGGGCTGATCGGCCTCGACAGCATCACGGCGCAGCCGCGGCTGACATTTGGCCGGATCGAACTGATCGACGGCATCGGCCTGGTGCCGGTGGTGATGGGTCTGTTCGGTGTGGCTGAGGTGCTCATCAATATTGAGCAGGTCATCAAGCGCGATGTGATCGAGACCAAGATCACGCAGCTTCTGCCCAATAAAGAAGAATGGAAGGCGAGCGCCGGGCCTGTCGGACGCGGCACGCTGCTCGGATTCTTTCTAGGCATTCTGCCGGGCGGCGGCGCGGTGGTGGCGTCCTTTGCGTCCTATGCGCTGGAGAAGCGGCTGTCGAAAACGCCGGAGCGATTCGGCAAGGGCGCGATCGAGGGCGTGGCGGGGCCGGAAGCGGCGAACAACGCAGCCGCCGGCGGCGCGTTCATCCCGCTGATGACACTCGGTATCCCGCCGAACGTTGTGATGGCGCTGCTGCTCGGCGCCTTTGTCATCCATGGCCTTCAGCCGGGGCCATTGATGATCACCCAGAACCCCGGCTTGTTCTGGGGCATCATCGCCAGCATGTATATCGGCAACATCATGTTGCTGATCCTCAATCTGCCGCTGATCGGGATGTGGGTGCAGTTGCTGAAATTGCCCTACAATGTGCTGTTTCCGATGATCCTGCTGTTCACCATCGTTGGCGTCTATTGCAGCAGCAATAATGTCTTCGATGTCTACGTCATGGTGGGCTTTGGCGTCATCGGCTATCTGATGCGGAAATTCGGGTACGAGCCGGCCCCATTGGTTCTGGCGTTCGTGTTGGGGCCGCTGCTGGAGAACAATCTGCGCAAGTCCCTGATCCTGTCGCAGGGCGATCTGATGACCTTCGTGCAGCGTCCGATCTCGGCGATCTGCCTGGTGGCGGCTGCGATCCTGCTGATCGGGCCGTTGCTGCCGTCGCTGCGGAAGAAGCGCGAACTGGTCGCGCTGGATGAGGGGGCCTGACGGCTAGTGTGGTGGTCCGCAAGTCCGCATCACCGTTACCGCACCCTCTGTTTGCGGACTTGCGAACCAAAGCCACTAGAATCATATCTGCTAGTGTCCTTTCGAATCTGAAGTTCGCTATGGGAGCTGCTGCAGCATGAAGCGAACTTCGGATTCGGGACACTCGCGAAAGGAACTTTTGCCACGTTCCGGCGTCATCATGGCTGCGGCACAGGGGAGTGCCGTTTCCAGCCCATGATTGAAGCGAATGATGTTCGATCCAGAGAGAGTTCGGCAAAACGACTTGCGCGGTGGCAGGTCGCCCTGGAGCCAGCGGCTCGTGCAGCCCGTCCGTCCCTTCGTCGACCGGGATTTCCGCTGCGAGATTCTGGTTGTCGGCGCGGGCATCACAGGGTCGCTGGCGGCCGAGCATCTCGCCGCGCAGGGCCATGAGGTCTGCATCATCGACCGGCAGCGCCCCGGCCTTGGCAGTACGACCGCCAGCACGGCCATGCTGTTGTGGGAGATCGACAGCTCCCTGAACGATCTTACAGCGATGTATGGATTCGAGCGCGCCGCAGGCATCTATCGCCGGAGCTTTGGCGCGGTTAGCGGGCTGGCCGAACTGGTGAACACGCACAGCCTTGCCTGCGGCATGCGCCACAAGCGCTCGCTTTACCTTGCGGCAGGAAAGGTCGGCGCGCGCGAACTGAAAACCGAACACGAGCTTCGCATGCGCGCCGGGCTGCCCGGGGAGTATCTTGATCACCTGACCCTGCTGGAGAAGTTCGGCCTCTACCGGGAGGCTGCGATCCATTCGATAGGTTCGGCGGATGCGGACCCGTTGTTGCTGTGTCAGGCGTTGCTGAATGTGGCGACGATGCATGGCACCAGGATATTCGATGCCAGTGCCGAAAATTATGACAACAGCGGGCAGGCGGTCATCGTCGAACTCGACAGCGGCCACCTCATTGAGGCGAAGCACGTCGTCCTCGCCACCGGCTACGTGATGCCGGATTTTCTTGACTCCAGTCTTCACAAGATTTCATCGAGTTGGGCGGTCGCAACGCCCCCGCAGCCTGCCAGCGCAATTTGGCGCGACGGCGCGCTGATCTGGGAAGCCTCGGAGAATTACAGTTACGCACGCACGACGAACGACAACCGGATCATCATGGGCGGCGAGGACGACGATCAGGTGATCGAGCCGGAAGCGCGCGACCGGTTGATGCCGGCGAAGGCGGAGGCTCTCCTGCACAGGCTTAACGGGCTGTGGTCGCATGCAGAGCCGGTCGCGGAGTTTGTCTGGTCAGGCGCGTTCGGAACGACAACCGATGGTCTGCCGCTGATCGGGCGCGTTCCCGGTCATCCGCGCATTCACGCAGCTTTCGGTTACGGCGGCAACGGCATCACCTACAGCTATCTCGCGTCGCGGATGATCGCGGCATCGATTGCCGGCAACGATCAGCCGTGGTTCGACGATTTCGCCATCGATCGCGATGCGCCGGAGGCAACTCCATAGCCGCAACGAAAAACCCCGGCGCGAGGTCGGGGTTCATCGAAGCAATTCGGCTTGGGCCTAGCCGCCTTTGCCCTTTTCCTTGAAGTATTTCATCGCGCCGGGATGGAACGGCACCGGGGAGCGGTCCTGCACCTGGTTGTCCAGCGAGAAGCTCTCCGCTTCCTTGTGCACGGCAACGATATCGGCCTTCTTCTCCACCAGCGTCTTGACGATGTTGTAGGCTTCGTCATTGCTCATCTTGTCGCCGGTGACGATGATGTTCCAGACCTCGGCCATCTTGTTGTCGACGTCGTAGCCTGGATACGATCCGGCCTTGATGATGCCCGCGCTGTAGAGCTTGCCGTACTTCGCGTTCATCTTTTCCACGGTGTCGGCGTGATCGATCAGCTTGAGCTTGACGCCCGGTGTGGCTGCGAGGTCCGTCACCGAGGCTGTCGGAATGCCGCCAACCCAGAAGAACGCGTCAATCTTGCCGTCCTTGATGGCGTTGACGGATTCGGCGACGCCGAGACGCTCGCGCTTCATGTCCTTGTCCTTGTCGAGACCGGCAGCCTCGATAACACGGAACGCCATGACTTCGGTCGCGCCGCCGGGTGAGCCGGTGGAGACGCGCTTGCCCTTGAGGTCGGCCATGGTCTTGATGCCGGTGCTCTCGACGGTCACGACATGCATGCGGTTCGGATAGACGACGAGAAGTGCCTGCAGCGGAATCTTTCCGCTCTTGAACTTGTCTTCGCCCTTGTAGGCGTCGAGCGCCGCGTCGGCCATCGTGAAGCCGAGTTCGTTTTTCCCGGTGCCGATGAGCTTGAGGTTGTCGATAGAACCGCCGGTGACTTCGGCTGTAGCCTGCACGTTCGGCAGGTTCTTCGACAGCACGTTGGCGATGGCGCCGCCGAGCGGATAATATACGCCGCCGGTACCGCCTGTTCCGATCGCCATTGTCTTCTGCTGTGCGTGGGCAGTCAGCGCCAGCCCAGCGGACAACGCGACGGCAAGCACCGCAGCGATTTTTGTTGTTCTTTTCATTCCAGTTCTCCCTGTTGAATCTTCAGGCCGGTCGTTGAAGCGCCGGCCCCTTTGCCTGCCATAACAATACCCCCAATCCGATCAGGACGCCGGGTACATAAGTATAAGAGATATCGCGACCAATCGCCGCTTCGATCAGTGCTTCGATCAGGCTCGGAAACACGAGCAGGAGACCGGACAGCACCAACAGTCCGCGCTCGATCAGGGTGGTATGCCGGAGGACCCAGCCTTGCGCTGCGGCCGCTAGCGCCATCAAACCGAGCGTGGTCTTGAGGGTGATTTCGAAGATGTCGACCCACGAACCACCCTTAGGAATGTTGAGCAGCAGTCCAACGCCCTGCGGGTCGAGCACGAACACGAATGGCACCAGGAATGCCGGCAGCGTATATTTCCACGATTGCAGCGTGGTCTTGTAGGGATCGCCGCCGGTGATGGCGGCTGCCGCGAACGGCGAGAGCGCGGTCGGCGGCGAGACCTCCGAGAGCACCGCGTAATAGAAGATGAACATATGCGCGGCGTAGTCCGGCACGCCGAGCTTGATCAGGGCAGGGGCCGCGATCACCGCGCAGATGATGTAGGACGCGGTGACAGGTACGGCGAGGCCGATGATCCAGACGATCAGCGACGTGTAGATCGCCGTCAGCAGCAGACTGCCGCCGGCGTAAGAAATCACGATCGACGAGAACTTCAGGCCAAGGCCGGTCAGAGTGACGATGCCGACGACGATGCCGGCGCACGCGCAAGTGGTTGCGGCATTCAGTGCGCCGATCGAGCCGTCAGCCAGCGCACGCTTCAGCTTCGGCGGCATCAGCGCTGTGTCCTTGCGCAGGAAGCTGAGCAGGAACGTTGTGATGATCGCATAGAACACCGACAATGCCGGCGAGTAGCCGATCACCATGAAGACCACGACGGCGACGAGCGAGATGAAGTGGAAGCCGTAGCGCTTGGTCATTGCGCCGAGCGACATCTCCGGTGTGAAGTTGACGTCACGCGCATGGAAGCGCTTGGCGTCGAGTTCGACCATGATCAGCAGCGAGAGATAATAGAGACAGGTCGGGATGGTGGCCATCCAGATCACGTCGAGATAGCTGATCTTGAGAAACTCCGCGATCAGGAACGCCGCAGCGCCCAGCACTGGCGGCGACAGGATGGCGCCGAGCCCGCCCGCGGCGAGAAGGCCGCCGGCCGCGTTTTTCTCGAAGCCGGCCTTCTTCATCATCGGATACGCGACTGTGCCGATCATCACGGTCGTGGCGACGCCAGATCCCGACGGCCCGCCGAGCAAGAACGACGACAAGACCACGGTGCGTCCGGCGCTGTTCGGCTTGCCGCCCATCATCGCCAGCGAGAAGTCGATGAAGAATTTTCCGGCGCCCGATTGCTGGAGAAACGCCCCGAAGATCGTGAACAGGATAATGAGTGTCGCGGACACATCGACAGCGACGCCAAAGATGCCCTCGAGCGTGATGAAGAGGTGGCCAACAAGCCGCGACAGATCGTAAGCGCGATGTGTCCAGGGCGCGGGGAAATATGGACCGAGCATCGCGTAGGCGATGAACAAGATGGCGACCACGGGCATGATCGCGCCGGTGGTGCGGCGTGTCGCTTCGAGGACGAGGACGATGAAAATCACGCCGACGATCACGTCCCAGCGGTCGGGCGTCGTGGCGCGGTCGGTGAAATCGTCGCCGCCCCACAGAGCGTAAACGATGGTTGCGATGGCGAGAATGCCGGGAAGTACGTCCCACCAGCGCACGCGGTTACGGAAGCGCGCGGCCAGCGGAAACAGCAGGAAGGAGAGCAGCAGCGTGAACGCGACGTGGGTGTAGCGAAGCTCCTGCGTCGGAACGATCGCGTAGGCCGCATAGAGATGAAACAGGCTCATCGCGATGGCGATGTAGGTGACAGCCTGGCCCGCCAGCCCGCCGAGCCTGTTGGTCGCGCCTTCATCCGCTTCGATGAATTCCTCAGCCTTGCGCAAAGCCTCATCGGAAATGACCGTCGGGTCATTGCCCGGCGGTGAATTTACCGTGGTCATAGCATCTCCCCCTCGTGGCCCTGTTTCATTGCGGGCCTTAGCGGCCTTCCCGCTTGGGCGGGGGCCATTCGTTGGTGCGCATTGAGGCGGGTTTGCCCGATTTAGGCAAGACCTCGTTCTGGGAACGATGAGAGATCAACACCCAAAGGGCAAAGCCTGCTTTCGGGCAGGCGCGGAGAGGAGGCGCGGAACAATTCACATGGCAGGAACGTCGCTATGGTCAGCCACTGGCTGCCTGTATCTGCCGTTCTTGAACAATGTGCTGCGCGGTGTGATCCAGACGTGCCAAGAGGCGAAGGCCGGATGCCGCGATTGTGGCTGAAATGCGCACTGCATTGCAGCAAATCCAGTTGACTTTAGGCTAAGTGAGTGCTTACTCACGCCGCATGAGCACCCTCAGACTCACATGAGCACCCTCAGACTCACAGGCGATCTCCGCCGGGAGCAGATCCTGGAGGCGGCCAAAGGTTGTTTCGCCCTGTACGGTTTTGCAGGGACGACGACGCGAAGTGTCGCGCGTGCCGCAGGTATCTCGGAGGGACTGCTGTTCAAGCATTTCCCTACTAAAGCCGCACTCTATGCAGAGATACTTGCGGAGGCCTGCGAGGCTGATCCGGAATTGCTTCGGCTGCGCGAGCTGAAGCCCTCGACGGAGACGCTCGTCATTTTGATCCGCGAGATGGTCGTGCATTTCATGCGCGCTCCGGACGAGCCGGATCAGGAAGATGCGCAGCGAATCAGGCTGTTGATCTCGAGCCAGTTGAACGACGGTGAATTTGCAAGGGTGCTCTATGACAAGATCGGAGATCTGATCGGTCCCATCTTTAATGCCTCGCTTGAAAGCGCCATCGCTACTGGTGACGCGGAGCGAGTGGAGGGTGAACCGCTCAATCTTTTCTGGTTCGCGCATCAAATTGTTCACATGATTGCCCTGACAAGGCTTCCCGCGACTCCCTCGCTGGACTATCCAAGTGCGCCGGACTTCGAACGTTATATTTGCCAGTTCATTCTTCGGGGAATCGGAATGAACAGCCAGGCTATCGCTTCTTATTTGGATACCGTTCCACCGCTCTCGGATGCGGCGGTCCGGATTGCGGAAAGTGCATAAACATGGACGCCAAGAGCTCACCCTCTCATCAAACGCCTTCGTCAGGCGAAAAGATCCCGCATAAGCCGGTGCGCATGCGGCGTTGGATGATCATCATTGGCGGCGCACTCGTGCTGTTGCTGGTGGTTATTGTCGGCTTCAATCATCTGCGCAGCGAAGGCATCAAGAAATTCTTCGCCAGCATGAAGCCGCCACCGACCAATGTCAGTGCTGTCGAAGCCAAGTCGGAAGTGCTGCCGAATCTGCTGACAGGCGTAGGCGATCTCGCCGCGGTTCATCAGGTCAACGTCACGACTGACGTCAGCGGCCGTGTCACCGAGATTTTGTTCACGGCAGGCACGAAAGTGAAGGCGGGCGATCCGCTTATCCAGATTTTCGATGCCCCCGACCAGAGCGATCTTGCCAGCTACAAGGCACAGACGCTTGCGGCCTCGCTGGCGCTCGATCGCGCCAAGGCGCTGGCGGCGAAGAGTTTCGGCCCGCAGGCAACGGTCGATCAGTCGCAGGCGGCTTTCGATCAGGCTCAGGCGGCGGTTGCCAAGACCGAAGCGATCATTTCGCAAAAGCGGATCAAGGCGCCGTTCGACGGCGATCTCGGTGTGCGTATGGTCGAACTCGGTCAGTATCTGAGCGCCGGAACGCAGATCGTCTCGTTGACCGATCTGTCACAGCTGTTCCTGAACTTCACGGCGACTGAAAAGGACCGCGCGGTTCTCAATGTCGGTCAGACCGTTCGCATCGTTGTGGACGCCTATCCGGGCAGGACCTTCGAGGGCAGGATCACAACCATTGAGCCGCAGATCAGCGCCGACACCCGCAACGTAAGGATTCAGGCCACGCTGGCGAACCCGGATCGTATCCTGCAGCCCGGCATGTTCGCGACCACGACGGTTGAACTGCCGCCGAAGCCGGCGGTGGTCACGGTGCCTGAGACCGCCGTCGACTACACCCTCTACGGCGATTCCGTCTGGCTGATCACCGAAACCAAGGATGCGGACGGGAAAGCATCGCTGAAGACGGACCGGACCTTTGTGAAGACCGGTCCTCGTGTTCACGGGCGGGTCGTCATTTTGAGTGGGGTAAAGCCGGGCGACCGTGTTGTCGCTGTTGGACAGCTCAAGCTGCAGTCCGGCTCGGCCGTCGCGATCTCGGCCGATCCGCCGCCACCGATTCCCGCGCAGCCGCCGCGCAATTGATTTTTTAACGGAGCGCCGCTCATGGCCTTCACTGATATCTTCATCAAGCGGCCGGTGCTGTCGCTTGTCGTCAGCCTGCTGATTCTGCTGATCGGTTTCCAGGCGGCGACGCATCTGGGAATTCGTCAGTATCCCAAGCTGTCGAACACCGTCGTCACGATCACGACGTCCTATCCCGGCGCGTCGCCTGACCTGATGCAAGGCTTCATCACGCAGCCGATCGAGCAGGCGGTGGCCTCGGCGGAAGGCGTGGATTACATCACGTCGTCCTCGGTGCAGGGCCTGAGCACGATCACGGTCTACGTCAAGCTTAACGTCGATCCGAATTCGGCGCTGACCGAAGTCAGTTCGAAGGTAAGCTCGGTCAGGTATCTGATCCCGAGAGAATCCAACGATCCCGTCATCACCAAATCGACCGGCCAGACTACGGCGGTGATGTATCTCGGCTTCGCCAGCGATGAACTGAGCGGACCGCAGATTTCCGACTATCTCGCGCGCGTGGTGCAGCCGATTCTGGCGACGGTCGATGGCGTTGCCTCGGCCGATATTCTCGGCGCGCAAACGCTGGCCACCCGTATCTGGCTCGATCCGGCACGTATGGCCGGCCGCAATGTGTCGCCCGACGATGTCCAGGCGGCCATCAGGGCCAACAACTTCCAGGCCGCCGCCGGTCAAACTAAGGGGTACTTCATCGTTTCGAACGTGACGACCAATACCGATCTGACCAGTATCGAGCAGTTCAAGCGGATGACCGTGAAGGCCAAGGATGGCGGCTTCGTCAGGCTTGAGGATATCGCGACCGTTGAACTGGGGGCGCAGAGTACGGATTCCAGCGTGTCGCTCAGCGGCCAGCAGGCCATCTTCATCGGCGTGCAGTCGACCCCGCAGGGCAACCCGCTGAACATCGTGAAGGGCGTGCGCGCGCTTTTCCCGGAAATTGAACGCAATCTGCCGCCGTCGCTGAAAATGCGGGTGGCTTACGATTCGACCAAGTTCATCCAGTCGTCGATCGACGAGGTACGCAACACCCTGCTCGAAGCGGTCGTCATCGTGGTCGTCGTGATCTTCCTGTTTCTGGCCTCGCTGCGCTCAGTCATCATTCCGGTCGTCACCATTCCGCTATCGCTGGTCGGCGCCTGCATCCTGATGTTGGCGATGGGCTTTACGCTCAACTTGCTGACGCTGTTGGCGATGGTGCTTGCCATCGGACTTGTGGTCGACGACGCCATTGTCGTGGTCGAAAACATCCATCGGCATCTGGAGGAGGGCAAATCGCCCGTTGAAGCCTCTCTGATAGGCGCGCGGGAAATCGTCGGCCCGGTCATCTCGATGACCATCACGCTGGCGGCCGTGTACGCGCCGATCGGATTCCTCGGCGGTTTGACCGGTGCATTGTTCCGTGAATTCGCGTTTACGCTCGCGGGGTCTGTGATCATCTCCGGCGTCGTCGCTTTGACGCTATCGCCGATGATGTGCTCGGTGTTGCTCAAGAGCGGCAGCGGCCACGGCCGCTTTGCCAAGATCGTCGATAACGTATTCGGCAAGGTGACTCGCTGGTATGGGCGCAAGCTCGACCGGTCGCTCGACTACCGTCCGATCACCGTTCTTTTCTGCGCGACCATCCTGTTCCTTGTCGGCTTCATGTACATGAACACCAGCAAGGAGCTGGCGCCGGAAGAAGATCAGGGCATCCTCTTCTCGGTGACCAAGGCGCCGCAATACGCCAATATCGACTACAGCAACTATTACGGCACCAAGCTCGACAAGGCGTTCGGGAGCTTCCCCGAAACCGATCTGCGCTTTATCATTAACGGCATCAGCGGACCTGCCAATGGCATCGCCGGCATGATCCTGAAGCCGTGGGATGAGCGGACGCGGTCGTCGCTTGCACTGAAGCCTTTGGTTCAGGCCAAGTTGAGCGAGATCGAGGGCGTCAACGCGTTCGCGTTCAACCTGCCGCCGTTGCCGGGTGGACCGGGCGGCTTGCCGGTCCAAATGGTGATCAGCACCACGAGCGGATTCCAGGCTGTTTTCGAGCAGATGGAAAAGCTAAAGAAGGCGGCGCGCGAGAGCGGTCTCTTCATCGTGGCCGACAGCGATCTGGCGTTCAACCAGCCGGTGGTGCGCGTCAACATCGACCGGTCGAAAGCCAACGATCTCGGTATCAATATGGCGGCGGTCGGTACCACGCTGTCGACACTGCTTGGAGGCAACTACGTCAATCGGTTCAACCTGGAAGGGCGCTCCTATCAGGTGATCCCACAGGTGCCGCGTGATCTTCGACTCTCGCCGGAATCGCTGGAGAAGTATTACGTGGCCACGACGGGCGGCCGGCAGGTTCCGCTCTCGACCATTGTCAGCATCGAAACCATGACCAATCCGAACGCGCTGACGCATTTCAACCAGTTGAACTCGGCGACCTTCCAGGCTGTGCCGATGCCGGGCGTCACGGTCGGCCGGGCCGTTGAATTCCTCGAGGAGCAGGCCAAGCAACTGCCCGCGGGCTTCAGCCGCGACTTTCTCGCGGATTCGCGGCAATACGTGCAGGAAGGAAACCAGCTCGCCGTCACCTTCGTGTTTGCGCTCATCATCATCTTCCTGGTGCTGGCGGCGCAGTTCGAAAGTCTCCGCGACCCGCTGGTCATTCTGATCTCAGTGCCGATGGCGATCTCGGGGGCGTTGATTCCGCTGTACTTCGGACTTGCGACAATCAACATCTACACGCAGGTTGGCCTGGTGACGCTGATCGGACTGATCAGCAAGCACGGCATCCTGATGGTGGAGTTCGCCAACGAGCTTCAGTTGAAGGAGGGGCTGGATCGTAGAACGGCGATTGAACACTCCGCGCGGGTCCGGTTACGGCCGATCCTGATGACAACTGCGGCAATGGTCGCCGGTCTGCTGCCGTTGCTGACGGCCAGCGGTGCCGGCGCGGCGAGCCGCTTCTCCATCGGCCTCGTCGTCGTCGCGGGCATGACGATCGGTACGCTGTTCACGCTGTTCGTGCTGCCCGCGGTGTACACCATGATCGCGACCGATCACCGGGCGGCGGCAGGCTCCGAACGCGCCAAGGACATCGAGAAGTACGAACTCAGTCTGACCTGACACGCTGATATGAATGTCGCGGCGATTGTACGCTCCCTTCGCAGGAGTGTATGATCGCTACGATCATGCTGACGGTTCGCAACCTCACCAAATCCTATCGGACGTCGGAGGAGCAGCTTGCTGTTTTACGCGGCGTCGATCTTGCGCTGGCCGCTGGCGAGAGTGTGGCGCTCACCGGCGAATCCGGCAGTGGCAAGAGCACCCTTCTTCATCTGATTGCGGGCCTCGACAAAGCGGATAGCGGCGAGGTCTGGCTCGACGGTGCGCTGGTTTCCGACCTGTCCGATAGCGACCGTGCAGCCATGCGGCGTGACCGGCTCGGCCTCGTATTCCAGCAGTTCAACCTGATCCCAAGCCTTCAGGTTGGCGACAACCTCGCATTTCAGGCGCGGATTGCGGGACGCCATGATCCCGTGTGGCAGGACGAGTTGGTGCGGCGGCTCGGGTTGAGCGCGCTGCTCGGCCGCTATCCAGAGCAGCTGTCCGGCGGGCAGCAGCAACGGGTGGCGATCGGGCGGGCGCTGGCGATCAAGCCGTTGGTGCTGCTGGCCGACGAACCGACCGGAAATCTCGACGAGCAGACCGCTGACGATGTGCTGGCGCTAGCGCGCGATCTGGTCACGCGCACAGGCTGCGGATTTCTCATGGTGACGCACAGCGAGCGGCTCGCCGCGACACTCGACCGGCGGGTCCATCTCACCGCGGGGCGGATCACATGATGCGTCCGTTGTGGATTCTCGTGGGTCTGTTGAGCTACTGGAAGCGGCACCGGATGCAACTGGCCACCTTGCTGGTCGGATTGATCTCAGCCACCGCGCTGTGGAGCGGGGTGCAGGCGCTTAACCAGCAGGCGCGCAGCAGTTATGACCGCGCCGCGGCGACATTCGGCGGCGGCAACACCGCGATGCTGGTCGGCCGCGATAGTCCATCGTTCCCGCAGCAACTCTTCGTCGATTTGCGCCGCGCCAACTGGCTGGTGTCGCCGGTGGTGGAAGGCCGCATCCTGATCAGTGGACGCGCATTCCGGCTGCTCGGCATTGAACCCGTGTCCCTGCCTGCGGGCGCGGGGCCTGCGCCGGACATTGGCCAGACGAATTTGCAGACGTTCCTCATGCCGCCGGGACAAACGCTGGTTGCGCCGGAGACATTGTCCGACCTGAAGCTGCCTGAGGGGGCATCGCCGGTGATCGGCGGCGCGACATCGCTGCCGCCGCTGGCTGTTCAGGATAATCTCGCGCCGGGTGTTCTCGTGGTCGATATCGGGATTGCGCAGCGCATTCTCAAAATGCCAGATCAGGTGTCGCGGCTTTTGGTCGGCGGGAAGGGCGGTGACAAACGGCCGCCGCTTGAGCAGGTCGTCGGCGACAAGCTGCGATTGACGGAAGCGGGCGCGCCGAGCGACCTTGAGCGACTCACCAGCAGTTTTCACCTGAATCTTACGGCATTCGGCTTACTGTCGTTCGTCGTCGGTCTCTTTATCGTTCATTCCGCGATCGGGCTTGCGTTCGAGCAGCGGCTGCCGATGCTGCGGACGATGCGCGCCTGCGGCGTGTCGGCCCGTGCGCTCACCTTGGTGCTGGTGGTTGAACTCGTATCGCTGGCGATTGTGTCAGGCATTGTCGGGTTGATCTGCGGTTACCTCGTCGCGGCGCTTCTACTGCCCGACGTCGTCGCGAGCCTGCGCGGTCTGTATGGCGCGCAGGTTCCGGGACAGCTCGCGCTGAAAGCAAGCTGGTGGCTGTCCGGTCTTGGCATGAGCATTCTCGGCGCGCTGCTGGCGGCGGGTGCCGGGCTCTATCGCGTCTATCGTCTTCCGGTTCTGGCTGCTGCTCAGCCCTATGCCTGGCAACAGGAGCAGCAGCGATGGCTAAAGCGGCAAGGCGTGCTCGCGTTGGCGGTCGTGCTCGCTGCTGCAGGAGTTTTCTACCTCGGAGATTCCCTCACATCGGGATTTCTGGTGTTGGCGGGATTGCTGCTGGCGGCGGCGTTGGCGTTGCCGGTGCTTCTCGGTGCGGTGCTGAACTTCGGGCAGCGTGGCACGGTCCGTCCGCTGGTCAAATGGTTCTGGGCTGACAGCCGCCAGCAATTGCCCGGATTGTCACTTGCGCTGATGGCGTTGCTGCTTGCGCTCGCGGTGAACGTCGGCGTCGGCACGATGGTGCAGAGTTTCTCGCGGACGTTCACCAACTGGCTTGATGACCGGCTCGCGGCCGAAGTTTACCTGAACGCAAACAGCGACGTGCAGGGTGCCGAGATCGTCGCGTGGCTGCGTCAGCGGTCTGAAGTTGAAGCGATTCTGCCAGCTTGGCGCACCGACGTCACGCTAGACACGCTGCCGGTGGAAGTTCTGGGTTTTGCCGATCACGCGACCTATCGCGAGCGCTGGCCGTTGCTGGAGTCAGTGCCTTACGTCTGGGACAAGGTACGCGCGGGAGAGGGGATGCTGGTCAGTGAGCAATTGGCGCGACGGCTCAAAGTCAATCTCGGCGATCGCCTGGTGCTTCCGGCTGCAACGGGGCCATGGCAGGTCGAGGTGGCGGGAATCTATCCCGACTACGGCAATCCAAAAGGCCAGATCGGGATCGATATCGACGCGCTCGCCAAACGATGGCCGGAGATCGCGCGGACGCGGTTCGGGTTGCGCGTCATGCCGGCGAAGGTGCCTGAACTCGTCGCGGCCATTCGCGAAAAATTCTGGCTCGATTCCAGCCGCCTGCTGGATCAGGCGACGCTCAAGGCCGAGTCCACCCGCATCTTCAATCGCACCTTCTCGGTGACGTCGGCGTTGAACGCCTTCACGCTCGGTGTCGCTGGTGTCGCGTTGCTTACGAGCCTCCTGACGCTCAGCAACAGCAGGTTGCCGCAACTGGCACCGCTTTGGGCGCTCGGATTGACGCGGCGACGGCTTGCGGGGATCGAGTTGCTGAAAACCATGTCGGTCGCGTTCATCACGGCACTGCTGGCGCTGCCGCTCGGAATTCTGGTGGCGTGGTGCTTGGTGGCGGTTGTGAACGTCAAGGCATTTGGTTGGCGCCTGCCACTGCATATCTTCCCAACGCAGTTGCTGGAACTTCTTGCGATTGCCATGCTGGCTGCGTTGCTGGCGACGTGCCTGCCGATTATCCGATTGATCCGGCTGCAACCCGCAGCCCTTGCGAAGATATTCGCCAATGAGCGCTGATATTCCCATCAGTCGCCGTGCATTCGTCGGCGGCGGCCTGTTTGCAACGCTCGGCGGCGGTCTCTCGCGCGCGCAGGGCTTTGCTGGACTGGGCGGCGAGAGCGAGGGATTTGCAGCAGTCGTGCCGGGCAAGGCGTTGGCGTTTCCTCGCGATCATGGTCCGCATCCGGATTACCGCATCGAGTGGTGGTATCTCACTGCGAACTTGAGAGACAGCAGTGGTGCGCAGTGGGGCGCGCAATGGACTCTGTTCAGGCAAGCGATAGCCCCCGGAGCGCAGCAGGACGGTTGGGCCAATCAGCAGATCTGGATGGGACATGCTGCTGTCACCGGCGCAACCACTCATTATTATGCGGAGAAATTTGCGCGCGGCGGTGTCGGTCAGGCGGGCGCGGAGGCGATGCCGTTTCGCGCCTGGATCGACTCATGGGAGATGCACGGACCAGAGGCCTTTAACGCACAGAACGTTGCGCCGCTCGCCGTCTCGGCATCTGGTTCGGATTTCAGTTACGCCTTAAATCTTGCAGCGGATCGCCCGCTGGTATTGCAGGGAGATGAGGGCTTCAGCAGGAAATCGGAGCGCGGGCAGGCGTCGTATTATTTCAGCCAGCCGTACTTCACAGCATCGGGCACGATCGCGCTGGGCGACAAACAGGTCGCCGTCACAGGCCGTGCATGGATGGACCGCGAATGGAGCAGCCAGCCGCTGGCGTCCGATCAGACGGGGTGGGACTGGTTTTCGCTGCATCTCGATTCCGGGGAAAAGGTCATGCTGTTTCGCCTTCGGCAAAGGGACGGCCAGAACTATTTTGCCGGCAACTGGATTGACGGTAGCGGGCGTTCGGTGCGGCTTGCCGCGACGGCCATTACCATGACGCCCACGGGCTCAACCGACATCGACGGCCGCAAACTGCCGACATCGTGGACCGTCGCCATTCCCGAGCGCGGGCTGAAGATCGACAGCGTGCCGCTGAATGCGACAAGCTGGATGGGAACGCGTTTCGCCTATTGGGAAGGTCCAATCAGTTTCAAGGGCAGTCACAGCGGCATCGGCTATCTCGAAATGACGGGTTATTGAGAGTTCATTGGCATGAAACACAAATCATTCGGCGAGACGGATAAGCAGGTTTCGATCATCGGGCAGGGCACCTGGTACATCGATCGGGGGAATCGCACATCGGCTGTCGCAGCACTGCGCAAAGGCCTCGACCTCGGCATGACCCATATCGACACAGCGGAAATGTATGACGATGCGGAGCTTGTTGTCGCCGAGGCGATGGCCGGGCGGCGCGACGAAGTGTTTCTGGTCTCAAAGGTGCTGCCGAGTAACGCATCGCGGAAGGGCGCCGTGCAGGCCTGTGAGCGCTCGCTGAAACGCCTCAAGACCGATCGGCTGGATTGCTACCTGTTGCATTGGCGCGGCTCATATCCGCTGGAGGATACAGTCGCAGCTTTTGAACAACTGGTGAACGATGGAAAGATCCGCTCATGGGGTGTGAGCAATTTCGACGCCGGTGATCTTGCGGAGATCTTCGATGTCGCGGGCGAGGGGAACATCGCCTGCAATCAGGTGCTGTATCATCTGAACGAACGTGCCATCGAGCATTCGGTGATCCCGTGGTGCGAAGCGCATAGCGTCGCGGTCGTTGCTTACTCGCCATTCGGTCACGACGATTTCCCAAGTGCACAGTCGGCAGGCGGCAAGGTGCTGCAGGAGATCGCCGCCCGGTACGGCGCGACGCCACGTCAGGTAGCACTCGCATTTCTGACGCGCTGGCCGTCGGTCTTTGCGATCCCCAAAGCGTCATCGTCGGGTCACGCCGGGGACAATGCCGGTGCGGGGAACCTGACGTTGACGGAAAGCGATATTGCCGCGCTCGACAAGGTGTTTCCGCTTGGCCGCGAGCCGCGCAGCCTGCCGATGATCTAGACCAGCGCCGCGACGCCCTGCCAGAGTAGCAGCAGCGAGATGATGAACAGCAGCACGTAGGCGATGCTGTAGAACAATCCAGTTGGGGTTTTCCGGACCAGCCAGATGCCTGCGAAGTTCGCAAGTACCGCGATTGGTAGCAGGAGTAGTGACGTCGCGAAATTCTTCGTCGTAAACTGTGCCAACGCGAAGTAGGGCCCGATCTTCAGAAGATTGACGACCGCGAAAAAGATGGTCGTGGTGCCGACCAGCGTTAATTTTGGCAGCCGTTGCGGCAGGACATGGACCTGAAATGGTGGTCCGCCACCCTGGGTCATGAATGACGTGAATCCGGAGACGCCACCCCAGAACACACCGCTGATTGCCGTCGCCGGATGCGGTCCGATCCTGTTGCGGCGTAGCCAGGTATTGGCAACGAATGCAAGTCCGATGAGACCGATGATGATGCGGACGAAGGCGTCGGACAGGTGCGAGGCCAGCAGCCAGCCAAGCGCCATACCGGCAATCGCGCCGGGCAGCATGACTTTCAGGTTCCACGGATCCCAGTCGCGCCGGTAGACGTAGATCGAGATCATGTCCTGTGTGATCAGGATTGGCAGGATCAGCGCTGCGGCTTCCAGCGGCGGCAGGTAAAGCGCCAGCAACGGCGTCGATGCGATACCGAGACCTGAAATGCCGCCCTTGGCCAGCCCCAGCAGGATCACCGCGGGAACGGCGACAAAATAGAACAGCGGTTCGGTGATGATGGCGTGCACGTCATGATTCCATTTGATCCTCTTCACTTAGGCCTCAGATGGCTCGCCGAGATCAACTCATATCGCCGCGCCGAAATGCAGGTCGCCCTTGTGGGTTTGCGGTGTCAGCCCTAGATTTCAGGTATGCCCCGCTATTTCTTCAACACCCGAATCGGCGAGACGCTTATTCCGGACCCTGAGGGCGCAGAATTGCGCGATCCCGATCACGCCTGGCGTGTGGCGCGTGCAACCATCCGGCAGATTCTCCAGGAGGAAGGCAAGGAGCCCAGTCTCTTGTCGGCATCTCTCGAGGTTACCGACGCTGCCGGTGAGATCGTGCTCGAATTCCCGTTTACGGAAGCGCTAGAGGTGCCGGACGAGCCGCCGTCGCAGCACTGATGTCATGCGCGATACCCGTATCGTCGTCGCCTTGTGCGAGCTTCACGGCAAGATCTGCAACCAGTTCAGCGGCCAGCGTATCGGGCGATGCAAGCCAGCTCGCGGCAAATGTCAGTGTGGGGACCTGAAGATCGGTGGACAGCAGCTGGAGCTGGCCTTCCGCCAGCTCGCGTTCCACGATCGCGGTCGGGACCACTGCGACTCCGATGCCGTCGGTCGCCATCCGGATCACGGTCGCAAGGGAGGCACTTGCGTGCAGCCGTGTCGAGGGCAGGTCGGGCCGGTTGAACAGCGACCGCACGATTTCATAGGGCTGCGTCTTGCGCGCGAACGTGATGATCGCGAAGCGCGCGAGGTCGTGAACCGTCAATACGCCACTGCCAAGTCCGAGCGAAGGGCTGGCGACAAAGGAAATCGGATAGTCGCATAGCACGCGGTTGCGCACATTCGGGAACGACAGTGGTCCCTGACAAAAGGCGAGGTCGATTTCCTGCGCGAGAAGGCGCGCGCGCAGATTGGGCGTGATGTCGACTTCAACTTCCAGCGAGAGATTGGGATGCGTGCTGGCGACGCGCTCGATCAGTTTCGGCAGCCAGGTGTGCACGATGGTTTCGGAAACACCGAGACGGAGAACGCCACGCATCGCCGTGCGATCCATCACCGCAGCCAGCATTTCCGAACGCAGTCCGATCAGCTTCTCCGCGTATTGCATCATCTGCCGTCCGCTTGGTGTGGGCATGACGGAACGGCTGTCGCGCTGCAGCAGCTTTACGCCCACCTCGGCTTCAAGCTGGGAGATGCGCTGTGAGATGGCAGGCTGGGTCGTGTTAAGTTTGCGCGCCGCGCCGCCAAAGCTACCGAGCGTCACCACCCAGAGAAATGTCTCGATCGATTTGAAGTCCACCATGCCGTAGCCCCACACCTATTAGTCCAGCTTATCGTTTCTTATAAGAAAACGCGACTAGACTTTATCGTGGGGCAATGATCCACTCTTTTTGACGAGAAATGGAGGGGTCCTATGCTCTCGGCGGCCGAACAGTTGTCTCGATCGGTTCATAGTCCCGGCGCGGGTCTGCCAAGCCGGGACGCGCGGCTCGCCTATCGCTCCGGCAGGGTTGATGTCACCGCAGGTGTTGCGCCTGGTTACGTTCAGGGCAACCTCGCCATTGTGCCCGAAGATCTCGCGGCATCGTTTCATCGCTTCTGCCAGCTCAATCCCAAGCCGTGCCCCATTATCGGCATGTCCGATGTCGGCGATCCACGCATTCCTGCGCTCGGCATCGACCTCGATATCCGCACGGATGTACCGCGCTATCGGGTCTGGCGCGATGGGCAATTGAGTGAAGAGCCCACCGACATCATGGCGCACTGGCGGGACGACCTTGTCGCTTTCGTCATCGGCTGTTCGTTTTCGTTCGAGGAAGCGCTGATCGCGGACGGGTTGAAAATTCGCCATATCGAAGAGAAGCGCAACGTCCCGATGTACCGCACGAACATCCCCTGCGCGTCTGCGGGGCCGTTCGAAGGGCCGATGGTGGTGTCGATGCGCCCGTTCAAGCCCAAAGAGGCGATCCGCGCAATCCAGATCACAACACGATTCCCGGCGGTGCACGGCGCGCCGGTGCACATCGATAAGCCAGAACTGATCGGCATCAAGGATATTGCGAAGCCTGACTATGGCGACGCAGTGAGCATTCAGCCTGACGAAATGCCGGTATTTTGGGCGTGCGGAGTCACGCCGCAATCGGTCATCCTGCAATCGCGGCCGGCTTTCGCGATCACCCACGCGCCGGGCTTCATGCTGGTGACGGACGTTCGCAATTCGCAATTTTCAATCCAGTGAGTTTCCAGATCAGCCGCAAAGCCTTGCCAGACAAGAGGCTGCGTCAAACCAGGGAGTATTGTCGATGAATCGCCGTGAAGTACTGTTGTCCGGTGTCGCAATGTCGCTCGCCGGAACTCTCGGAACGCGCGCATTTGCGCAAGCCGGCAAGGAAATCCTGATCGGCTGCATCTGGCCGCTGACGGGACCGACGGCGCAGATCGGCGCGGACGCACGCCATGCGCTGGAAACCGCGGCCGATATCGTCAACAACGCACATGATCTCGATTTGCCGACCGCAAAGAACGCCGGGCTTGCTGGCCTCGGAGGCGCCAAGATCAAGCTGGTCTTTGCCGATCATCAGGGCGATCCGCAGAAGGGCCGTGCGGAAGCCGAGCGCCTGATCACCCAGGACAAGGTGGTCGCCATCTGCGGTGCGTTCCATTCGTCCGTATCGGCGACGGTCAGCGCGTCCTGCGAACGCTACGGCATTCCCTATGTTGCTGCGGACTCTTCGTCGCCGAGCCTGCATCGCCGCGGCCTGAAGTTTTTCTTCCGCCCCGCAGCCCACGACGAGATGTTCTCGCTCGCCATGTTCGAGTTCATGGATGCGCTAAAGAAGAAGGGCAAGAAGATCGATAGCGTCGGGCTGTTCTTCGAGGATACGATTTTTGGAACCGACTCGTCCAACGTTCAGCGCAAGCTGGCGCAGGATCGCGGCTACAAGGTTGCTGTCGACATCAAGTACCGCGCCAGTTCGCCCTCGCTGACCGCTGAAGTGCAGCAGATCAAGAGCGCCAATCCGGACGTGTTGCTGCCGTCGAGTTACACCACCGACACTATTCTTCTGATGAAGACGATGGATGAGCTCGGCTACAAGCCGAATAACATTCTGGCGCAAGCGGCGGGCTTCTCCGACAAGGCGACGTTCGATGCGGTAGGAGACAAGCTCAACGGCATGATTTCGCGTGCCAGCTTCTCGCTAGATCTTGCGGCCAAGCGTCCGTCGGTCGGCAAGGTCAATGACATGTTCAAGGCGCGCGCCAACCGCGACCTGAATGACAACACCTCGCGGCAGCTGACCTCCATTCTGGTTCTCGCCGACGCCATTGACCGGGCGAAATCCAGCGAAGGCGACAAGATCCGCGCGGCACTTGCGGCCACTGATACGCCCGGCGAGAAGACGATCATGCCGTGGAAGCGCATCAAGTTTACCCCAGAGGGGCAGAACGACGATGCCGATCCGGTGCTGTTGCAGTATCTTGGCGGCAAGTTCGTCACCGTCTATCCGGCGCAGGCCGCAATCGCCGAGCCGAAATGGCCGATGAATGGCTGAGACATACGGGCGTTGTCATTACTGGCAGCGCCCTTTTTCTCGAACGTCCACTTAGTGCAGGCGACGGACAGCGCCCCCTTTTTACGGAATGATTGCACAGTGACAACGCAGGCCTTTCTACAGGTGATCGCGAGTGGCCTCTTGCTGGGGCTGATATACGCGTTGATTGCTGTCGGTCTTTCGCTGATCTTCGGCTTGATGGACGTGGTGAATTTCGCCCATGGCGAGTTCCTGATGCTCGCGATGTATGCGACCTTCGGGTTGGTGCTCGCAACGACACTCGACCCGGTCGTGCTCTTGCCGTTAGTGGTGGCGCTGATGTTCGTACTGGGCGTATCGGTCTATGCCGGCATCATTCGTTACGCGATGCGCGCCAAGGCCAATCCCGGCATGGTGCAGATTTTCGCGACCTTCGGTCTCGCGCTGCTGATCCAGGGCCTCGCACAGTACTTTTTCACACCGGATTATCGCAACATCGCCAATACATGGCTTGGCGGCAAGACGCTCAACCTTGGCGGTGTGTTTCTGCCGTGGCCGCAGATTTTCGGAGGAGCCGTCTCACTGGCGGTGTTCGCAGGATTGTATTGGCTGATCACCCGCACCGATTTCGGCAAGGCGCTCGAGGCGACGCGCGAGGATCAGGGCGCGGTGGCGCTGGTAGGCATTGACCGCAACCGCGTGTTCGCACTCGGCTGGGGGCTTGGCGCCGCGCTGGTGGGGATCGCAGGGGCGGTGCTGGCGATTTTCTATTATATCCATCCGCAGGTCGGCGGCACCTTTGCGTTGATCGCTTACGTGACGGTCGCGCTCGGCGGCTTCGGCAGCATTTTCGGCGCGCTGGTCGCAGGCGTGATCGTCGGGCTGGTAGAGGCGCTGACCACGCTGATCCTGCCGGCGTCGCTGAAATCCGTCGGCGTGTACTCACTCTACCTTCTGGTGTTGTTCGTCAGGCCGAGCGGCCTGTTCGGGAGGCTGTGATGACCCAGAGCGCTGCCGCCTCATCGATGTCTGCGTTCGTCGCCAGCCGACGGCGGCAGCTTATCACCGCGTTCGTCGTGTTTGCACTGATTGCGCTGGTGCCGCGGTTTGTCAGTGACGTTTACATGATGAACGTGCTGATCCTGACATTGCTATTCGCGGCTCTTTCTCAGAGCTGGAATCTGCTCGGCGGTTACTGCGGTCAGGTGTCCCTGGGGCACGCGCTGTATTTCGGGATTGGTGCATACGCGACCAGCATTCTGTATGTGAAGTTCGGTATCACGCCCTGGGGCGGACTTCTTGCGGGCGGGATTATTGCCGCCCTGATCGCGCTGGCGCTGGGTTATCCGTGCTTCCGTCTCAAGGGACACTATTTTTCGATCGCAACGATCGTTATCGCCGAAATCGGTTTGTTGCTCTTCCACAACTGGGACTATGCAGGCGCCGCGCTCGGCATTCAGTGGCCGTTTACGCCGGACTCGTGGTGGACGTTGCAGTTTGCGCGCGACAAGGCGCCGTATTTCTACTTCGCGCTCGGCCTGTTCGCCGTCACCTGGCTGGTCACGTTCTCCATTGTCGAATCGAAGTGGGGCTATTGGTGGCGGGCGGTGAAGGACAGCGCGGAGGCAGCGGAGAGCCTCGGCGTCACGATCTTCCATTCCAAGATGGCGGCGGCTGCGATCTCGGCGTTCTTCACGGCCGTCGGTGGCGGGTTCTACGCGGCGTTCGTGTCGTATATCGATCCGGACAGCGTCATGCACTTCCGCTTCTCGCTATTGATGGCGCTGCCAGCGGTGCTAGGCGGCGTCGGCTCGCTGTGGGGGCCGGCGATCGGCGCGTTGATCCTGATTCCGCTGGCCGAACTGACGCGTTCGTATCTCGGAGGCTCGGGCTCCGGCCTCGATCTCGTGATCTACGGCGCCCTTATCATGATCGTGTCGCTAACCCGGCCTGAGGGAATTCTCAGCATCATCAAGCCTGCGATCAAACGCGAGGCGACGGCATGACCGACAAGCCGCTCGTCAGTTGCCGCAGCGTGACGCGCCGTTTCGATGGCCTCGTTGCAAATGATTCCATCGATCTCGATGTCAAGCGCGGCGAAATTCTTGGTCTCATTGGGCCGAACGGCGCGGGCAAGTCGACGCTGTTCAACCTGATCGCAGGCGCGTTTCCGGTGTCCTTCGGCGTTATCGAATTTGACGGACGGGATATCACGCCGCTGCCCGCAGCCGATCGCTGTGATCTCGGTATCGCGCGGACCTATCAGGTGCCTCGCTCGTTCGATTCCATGTCGGTGGTTGAGAACGTCACGGTCGGGGCGTTCGTGCGTCATCCCGGCGTTCTGCAGGCCCGCGCGAAGGCGCTCGATGTTCTTGACTATGTCGGCCTCGCGGCGCATGCCGATGCGTCTGCAGCCGACCTGACACCGCCGCAGAAGCGGCGGCTCGAAGTGGCGCGTGCATTGGCGACCGAGCCGAAGCTGCTGCTGCTCGATGAAGTGCTGACCGGTCTTACGCCGAGCGAAGCGGCGGCGGGCGTCGATCTGATCCGCAAGGTGAGGGAGACCGGCGTCACCGTCGTGATGGTCGAGCATGTGATGGAAGTGGTGATGCCGCTGGTGGACCGGGCCGTGGTGCTGCACCTCGGGAAGGTCTTGGCGGAGGGGTCGCCGAAGGAAGTCGTGCGCGACGAGAAGGTGATCGCGGCCTATCTGGGAGATCGTCACCGTGTTGCTTGATGTCGCGAATCTCACCACGGCCTATCGCGGCCTGATCGCGATCTCGGATATTTCGATCAATGTCGATTCCGGCGAGATCGTCACTGTCGCGGGAGCGAACGGCGCGGGTAAATCTACATTGCTGAAATCGATCGCCGGGATGGAGAAGCCGAAATCCGGTTCAGTGAATTTCGTCGGCGAGCGGATCGATACCATTCCGGCGCATCTTATCACTGCGCGGGGGCTGGCCTTCGTACCGGAAAACAAGCGGCTGTTTCCGCGCCTTAGCGTCGCAGATAATCTGCGGCTCGGTAGTTATCTGCATCGCGGCAGCCCGGATCGCGACAGTTCGCTTGAGTTCGTGTTCAAGTTGTTTCCGCGCCTCGAAGAACGTTTATCGCAGCGTGCGGCCACGCTGTCCGGCGGCGAGCAGCAGATGTTGGCGATTGCCCGCGCGCTCATGACAAGGCCGCGCCTGTTGATGCTGGACGAGCCCTCGCAGGGCATCATGCCAAAGCTGGTCGATGAGATTTTCCGGGCGGTTCAGCAGATCCGCGCCAACGGCGTGACTGTCTTGTTAGTCGAACAGCGCCTGTCCGAAAGTCTGGAGATTTCCGATCGTGCGTATGTACTGCAAACCGGCAAGGTGGTGATGAGCGGCCCGGCGGCCGACATCAAGTCCAATCCGGAAGTGCGGCGGATCTATCTAGGCATGTGAAGCGATCAGTGCTTTCAGGACATCGTCCGGCCGTTCTGCTGTCAGCATGTGGCCTGCGCCCGGTAGCACCACTGGCGTCGATCCCGCAATCGCGGCGGCAAGTTGTTTGCCCGATTTGAGCGGCGTCATCATGTCGCGTTCGCCAAGAATGAGCGTGGTCGGCGCCGTGACCTTTATTGCCGCACCGAGAGCATCCTTGTAGTCGTTGCAGGCAGCGAGATCGTTATGAAGCGCACCGGGCCTTCCGCGTTCGAGCACGCGCTGTCCGCCGCCCATCATCCACAGGCCCGGCGCCTGCGAGCCGCCGAGGCCTGCAGCGAACCCGAAGCCCCAGATCGACACCATGTCGATGGCGTCGTGGTTATTATTCTTCGCGGCGTTGAGCAGGTCAGGGGACACGGGCATCGCCCCGCCGACGCCGATCAATGAGAGTGCGGAAATCCTGTCGGGATAGCGCGCCGCGGCGTCCAGCGCGATCAGTGATCCCATTGAATGGCCGACAAGACCGGCCTTCTTCGCGCCGGCCGCGTCAATCAGCTTGATCGTCCAGTCCGCCATGGCTGCGATGGATGGAATGGGCTGTCCCTTGGACCGGCCGTGCCCCGGAAGATCCGGTGCCAGCACGCTGTAGCCGTGATGGGAAAACCATCGGCTGAACAGCGCCCACATCGAATGATCGAAACCGGCGCCGTGCAGGAAAACAACCAGCGGAAGTTCGGGGGTGAGAGGTTTACCGCCGGTCGTTGCGAAGACCTCGGCACCGTCCACAGTCAGAATCATGTCTCAAGCTTTCTGCGAAAAGCGAAGCGCCTGGCCGAGATCGCCGATGATATCCTCGGCGGCTTCGATGCCGATGGAGAGCCGGATCAGTTCTTCGCCGATGCCCGCGACCTTCAACTGCTCG
This sequence comes from Afipia birgiae 34632, assembly GCF_000308295.2. GTDB lineage: Bacteria > Pseudomonadota > Alphaproteobacteria > Rhizobiales > Xanthobacteraceae > Afipia > Afipia birgiae. Next base: position 2,091,747 of record NZ_HG326652.1, on the reverse strand, counting down.
GCGTTCATCTGTTGATGCGTGGTGCTGGCGGGATGGATGACCAGCGTCTTGGCGTCCCCGACATTGGCAACATGGCTGACCAGTTTGAGCGATTCGATGAACTTGCGTCCGGCATCGCGTCCGCCCTTGATGCCGAAGGTGATGATCGAGCCTGCTCCGCGCGGCAGCAGTTGTTTCGCCAGCGCATGGTCAGGGTGGCTATCGAGCGAAGGATGCAGCACCCACTCGACGGCCTTGTTCGCGGTGAGGAAAGCCAGCACGGCAGTGGCGTTCTCGACGTGACGCTGCATGCGGACATGCAGCGTCTCCGCGCCTTGCAGGATCTGGAATGCATTGGTGGGTGAAATGCAGGCGCCGAAATCGCGCAGGCCTTCGGCGCGGGCGCGCATGATGAAGGCCTGCGGCCCGAATTCTTCACTGAAGACGATGCCGTGATAGCCCGCATAGGGTGTGGTCAGCGTCGGGAACTTGCCGGATTTCTCCCAGTCGAAGTGTCCGCCATCGACGATGACGCCACCAATGGCAATGCCGTGACCGCCGATCCACTTGGTGATCGAGTTCATCACGATATCCGCGCCCATTTCGATCGGGCGGGCGAGGTAGGGGGTTGCGAAGGTGTTGTCGATCAAAAGCGGGATGCCGGCGTCGTGCGCGATCTTCGCAACAGCGGGAATATCGAGCACTTCGAGGCCGGGATTGCCGATGGTCTCGCCGATCACGAGCTTGGTGTTTGGCTTGATCGCCGCGCGGATGCCGTCGAGGTCGCGCGGCTTGACGAAAGTCGTGGTGATGCCGAAGCGAGGAAGCGTGTGGGTCAGGAGGTTGATGGTGCCGCCATAAAGCGAGGCCGAGGCCACGATGTGATCGCCGGCGCCGAGAAGTGTCACGATGGCCAGATGCATCGCCGCCATACCACTCGCGGTGCAGACCGCGCCGACGCCGTTCTCCAGCGCGGCGAGGCGTTCCTCAAGCACCGCAATGGTCGGATTGGAAATGCGGGTGTAGATGTGGCCGGCGCGTTCCAGATTGAACAGCGCGGCCGCATGGTCCGCGTCCTGAAACACGTAAGACGTCGTCTGATGGATCGGAACGGCTCGCGAGCCGGTGACCGGATCGGGATGCTGGCCAGCATGCAGGCTGAGCGTGTCGAACGCGGGTGGTTTTGGCGCTGCCATCTAGTGTCTCTGTTTGTTCACGCGCATTTTGGTCGTAGCGCCGGTGCTTACTCTTACGGAGCACGCGCTGCGGGTGAAGTATGTTTCACGCGGAGCCGTTGATTGCAAGATCACTTCCCCGGCCGCGGATCGATCGGGGTGAGGGCTCCCAGTCCAAGGACGGTTTCAAGCAGTTTTCCGCCCGCCAGCACGCGGGCCTCGCCGCGTGGTGCCGCGACGATTTGCAACCCGACCGGCAGTCCTTCGCGGGTGAATCCACAGGGAATCGACATCGCGGGACAGCAGGCAATCGTGATCGCCGAGACGATGGCGAGCCAGCCGACATAGTTATCGAACTTAACGCCGTTGCATTCGGCGAGATAACGCTGCTCGACCGGAAATGGTGCAACGATGGTGGTCGGGCACAGCAGCAGATCGTAGGTTTCGAAGAAGGCGAGGGCGCGGTTCATCAGTGTGACGCGTTGGGCTTCGGCGCGCTCGATATCGGCCAGCGTCAGCTTGAGGCCTTCCTCGATGTTCCAGATTACTTCCGGCTTCAACTGGTCGCGATGCGATTTAAGCAGCTTGCCCTTGGTCAGCACATAGTCGTAGGCCCGCAGCACATGGGCGCATGCGACCGCCTCGCTGAAATCCGGGTGGGCTTCCTCGACGATGACGTCGGCTTCAGCAAACCGCTGTGCGGCCTTACGTGTGATCTCGGCAACCTCCGGATCTACCGGCGAAATCCCGAGATCGGCGGAGTAGGCGATGCGCTTCGGCTTCGCTCCCGAGCGGGCGGCGGCGAGAAAGGAGGTCGGCAACCGGGGTAGCGACAACGCGTCGCCCGGATGCTCGCCGGACATGGCGTCCAGCATCAGCGCGAGATCTTCCACGTTGCGGGCCATGGGTCCGTCGGCGCTGAGCGTCCGGTCGATCTTCGCAGCTTGGGAATGCGCGACCCGGCCGATGCTAGGCCGCATGCCGACCACGCCGCAGAAGCTGGCCGGATTGCGCAGCGATCCGCCCACATCGGTGCCATGGGCGAGCCACGCCGTGCCGGTTGCGAGCGCGGCCGCAGCGCCACCGGATGATCCCGATGCCGAGCGTGACAGATTCCACGGGTTGAGCGTCGCGCCGAAGACCTCGTTGAAGGTCTGGGCGCCGGCGCCGAATTCCGGCGTATTGGATTTGGCGTAAATCACTGCGCCATTCGCCTCGAGATTTTCGACGACGATGTTGGACTTTGTCGCGATGCTGTCCTTGAAGATCGGCGAGCCCTGCGTGGTGAGCACGCCCGCGACGTCGGTCAGATCCTTGATTGGCACTGGCATACCGGCGAGGAGGCCGCGCTCGCTGGCGGGCTTCTTCATCAGCCTGTCGGCATGGGCGCGGGCCCGGTCGAAGCAGAGCGTGGGCAGGGCGTTGACCTGACCGTCGACTTTCTGAATTCGGGTTTCCAGCGCGTCGAGCAGATCGTGGGGTGTAATGTCGTTTTTGCGCAGCCGTTCGACAATGTCGCAGGCCGTCGCCCGCACGAGTTCTTCACTGGATCCCACGAAATCGCCTCCCGTTTATTGGTTTCTTGGGGCCAATATAACGGGAGGCGTTCGAATGGCGAGGCGAAATTAACCGATATTCGCCCCGCTCAACTCAAGTCACATCAGCGCAAAGCGCATGGTGTCTTAGCGCTCGCCGCCGGCTTCGCCATCAAGGACGCCGCCGAACAGCTCCCAGCGCTCGCCCTTGAATCGCATCAATTGCAACTGCTCGATGGGCGAGAAGTCCGTGGTGCTGGTGCTGATCAAGACGCCGGGCAGCAAGCCACCTTGCTGGAGCGCCTTGATGCTGGCGGCCTGCTTCATGACGTTGGCGCGGGTGAGATCGTCGCCGCATTGTTTCAGCACCGCGGCCATGGTCTGCGCCATGTTGTAGCCGGTGAGGACGGAACTGTCCGCGACATTGGTCTCAGGCACATATTTGGCGTGAAACGCCTTGAATTCTTTCATGCCGGGATCGCTGGTCCACTGCGGATCGGATGCATCCTTGGCGTAGGCGGCGGAAATGACGCCCTGGGCGTTATCGAAACCCGCGGGCTTCATGACCGTCGCCGTCGATGCGCTGACGTTGGCGATGATCATCGTGGGCTTCCAGCCGAGTTCGCCGACCTTCTTGATGGTCTGCGCGCCGAACTTGGGCGTCGTGAAAATGACGAGGACGTCGGGGTTCAGCGACTTCAGCTTGACGATGTGGGAATCGATGGTTGGCTCCGAAAGCTCGTAGCTTTCTTCCGCCACGATCATGGACTTCTTGGCGCCGAGACCGTCCTGAATGCCCTTCAGGTAGTCCTTGCCGAAATCGTCGTTCTGATAGAGCACGGCGATCTTGGCATCGGGTTTCTCCTTGAGGAGATACTTCGCATAGATGCGGCCTTCGCTCTGATAGCTTGGCAGCCAGCCCATGGTCCACGGGAACGCCTTTGGATCGTTCCACTTGGTCGCGCCCGTCGCGAGGAAGAGGTGCGGCGTCTTTTTTGCATTCATGTATTTCTGAATTGCGGAGTTCGAAGGCGTGCCGAGCGCGCCGAACACCAGCAGCACTTCGTCGCTTTCGACCAACTTGCGGGTCTGCTCGACCGCTTTCGGCGGGCTGTAGGCGTCGTCATAGGAAATGAAGTTGACCTTGCGTCCGTTGATGCCGCCTTCATCATTGATCTTCTTGAAGTAGCCTTCCATCGCCTTGCCGACGACGCCATAGGCGGAAGCGGGGCCGCTGTACGGAATGATGTTGCCGATCTTGATTTCGGTATCGGTTGCGCCGGTATCGTATTTTTTCTGGGCCATGGCGCTTCCGATTGCTGCGACCAGTAATCCTGCTGCAACGGCGACGCTTAGCGGTTTCATCAAACGCATTCAGTTTCTCCCTGTTTTGATTTTTTGTGAGAATGGACGCGGCAAGCGCCTAAACGCGCTTCGCCTTGTCCTTCTCGTTTTGCGCCATGATGGCGTCGCGTGCTGCGCTCCAATCGGAATCCTTCCAGTCGCGCAATTGGTAGAAGTTGCCGCCCATGGCCAGCGCCTGCGCACCATCCATCGCGATGGTTTCGCCATTGATCCAGTCGCAGCCGCCGGAAATCAAAAATGTCGCAAGGTTCTCAAGTTCGCTCATGTGACCAACGCGGCCCATCGGATTCATGGCAATCGTGCGGGCGCCGGCTTCGTCGCCAGGCTTGATGCGCTTGCTCATGCCTTCCGTTGGAATTTCGCCAGGGGCAATGGTGTTGAGCCGGATGCCGTAACGGCCCCATTCGGCAGCGAGCGACATAGTCATGGCATGGATCGCTGACTTGCTCATGGCTGAAGGAACCACGTAGGGGCTCCCATTGCGTACCCATGTCACCGTGATGGAGACGACATTGCCGCAGTGACCACCAGCGATCCAGCGCTTGCCGACTGCATGCGTGACATAGAACGTTCCGTGCATCACGATGTTGGCGACTGCATCGAAGCCGCGCGGCGAAAGATCCTGCGTTCGTGAAATGAAATTTCCGGCCGCGTTATTGATGAGGTCGGTGAGGGGCCCGTCCTTGAATACTTCCTCGATCATCGCACCGACGGCGGCGGAATCGCGAATGTCGACGCCATGCGCCGTGACCTTGCCGCCGTGCAATTTCATCAATTCGGCGGCGGTCTCCTCGCAAACGCCTTTGCGGCGGCCGCAGATGTGGATTTCCGCGCCGAGGCTGAGAAACTTCGCCGCCATGGCCTTGCCGAGACCGGTGCCGCCGCCGGTCACGAGGATTTTGCGGCCTGCGAGAAGACGATCTGTGAACATGGTGCAATCCTGCCCTGATGGAATTTGTTGATTAGTTAGTTGATTAATTAAAACAGGGTGGGCTAACTCTGTAAAGAGAAGAGATCAAAAACAATCAGGGAGAGAATGCCATGTCCACCACCAGCGATCGCATTACGGTTTCGATGTCGGAGGGGGTGGCCGACGTTCGCCTGGTCCGCGCTGACAAGATGAACGCGCTGGATGCGGCAATGTTCAATGCGCTGGTCGACACGGCGGCAAGGCTCAAGAATGAAAAGGGGCTGCGCGCGGTTGTGCTGTCCGGCGAAGGCCGCGCGTTTTGCGCAGGTCTCGATATGGGGCGCTTTGCCGCAATGGGTGACGGTGGCAGCGATCTGCGTGATCGCGCCAAGCGTACGCACGGCCTCACCAACCATTCGCAGCAGGCAGTCTGGGGCTGGCGGCAATTGCCTGTGCCCGTAATCGCGGCCGTTCACGGCGTTGCGTTCGGCGGCGGCTTCCAGCTCGCGCTCGGCGCTGACATGCGGTTCCTCGCGCCGGACGCGCGCATGTCGATCATGGAAATCAAATGGGGACTGGTACCCGATATGGCGGGAACACCCATTCTAGCCAGTCTGGTTCGCGACGATATCCTGCGCGATCTGACGTTCACCGGCCGGATTTTCTCCGCGCAGGAGGCCATGAGCTACGGCCTTGCGACGCGGATCTGCGACGATCCCCGTTCGGTTGCGCTGGAAACCGCGCGCGACATCGCCGGCAAGAGCCCGGATGCCATCCGCGCCATCAAGCGGATGCTGAACAGCCTGTCGACCAGCAATCCCGGACCGGCGCTGCTGGCGGAATCGGTCGAGCAAATGAAGCTCATGGGATCGCCCAACCAGACCGAGGCGGTGCGCGCCAACATCGAAAAGCGTGCGCCGAAATTTGCTGATGGCTCGAATTAAGCGGGCCCAGGGATGTCAGCTTCGGTTGAACGTGCGACGGGAATCGTCAGCGGTGACCGCCGCAAAACGCGCGATGAGGTCAACGAGCGGGCGCGCCTGATTGCGGGCGGGCTCGCGGCGCTTGGCGTCAAGCAGGGCGATAGCGCGGGAATCCTGATGCGCAACGACATTGCGTTTCTGGAGTCGGCTTATGCCGTGATGTCGCTCGGAGCCTATGCGGTTCCGATCAACTGGCATTTCAAGTCGGACGAAGTCGCCTATGTCATGGGCGATTCCGGCGCACGCGCGCTGATCGGTCATGCCGGTCTGCTCCACGGGCTCGATGGCGTGGTTTCCGCTGACGTCACCATGCTCAGTCTGCCGGCTCCGCCGGAAATCGTCGCGGCCAACCGGATTGATCCCGCGCTTTCCTTGGCTGCGCGTGGCACCATCGATTTCGACACCTGGCTCGCAGAACAAAGGCCATACGACGGGCCCGCTCTGCCGCAGCCGCAAAACATGATCTATACGTCCGGGACCACCGGACATCCCAAAGGCGTCAAGCGCTATGCGCCCACACCGGAGCAAAGCGCATCAATGGAAGCGATGCGTGCGCTTATTTACGGGCTAAAACCCGGTATTCGCGCGCTGCTCCCGGGTCCGCTGTATCACTCAGCGCCCAATGCGTTCGGCCTGCGCGCCGGACGGCTCTGTGATCTGTTGGTGATCATGCCACGTTTCGACGCCGAAGAGTTCTTGCGGATCATCGATCAGCAGAAGATCGATAACGTCTTTATGGTGCCGACGATGTTCACGCGGCTCCTGAAGCTGCCTGAGCACGTGCGCAAGTCCTACGACGTCTCATCGCTGCGCCACATTATCCATGCTGCCGCGCCGTGCCCGGCCGACGTCAAGCGGGCGATGATCGAGTGGTTCGGTCCGGTGATTTATGAATTTTACGGCAGCACCGAATCCGGAGCGGTCACGTTCGCCAGTTCAGAAGATGCGCTGAAGAAACCCGGCACGGTGGGCAAGATCTCGCCCGGCGCAGAACTGCGGTTCATCGGCGACGACGGACGGATTTTGCCGCAGGGTGAGATCGGCGAAATCTACTCGCGCATCGCGGCCAACCCGGACTTTACCTATCACAACAAGCCCGAGAAGCGCGCCGAGATCGATCGCGATGGTTTCATCACCAGCGGCGATGTCGGTTACATCGATGCCGACGGTTATGTGTTCATCTGTGACCGCAAGCGCGACATGGTGATCTCTGGTGGCGTCAACATTTATCCGGCCGAGATCGAGGCCGTGCTGCATGGGTTTTCCGGCGTGCAGGACTGCGCCGTGTTCGGCATTCCCGACGAAGAGTTCGGCGAGGCGCTGATGGCGGTGGTCGAACCCCAGCCGGGAGCAAGGCTCGATGTCGCCTCGATTCGCGAACAGCTCAAGCTTTCGCTGGCCGGCTACAAGGTGCCCAAGCACATCGACGTTCAGAAAAATCTTCCGCGTGAGGATTCTGGCAAGATTTTCAAGCGGCGGCTGCGCGATCCGTACTGGGAACGAGCCGGACGAAATATCTAGCGTATTTTCAGGCGAAACGGTTGCCGTTTCTTGCGAGAAGCATGCGGCATCACAAGACTCTTGCCGGACCTGTTGACTAAAATTCACCGGACAAGAGCATTCCTGTGCTTGCGCCATTGTGCAAAAATTGCGACTGGAGGAGCACCGGTCATTCTTCGCGCAAATGGATCATCCATGTCGTCCGAGGCATTCTCGTCCAGAACCCGTGACACCCGGCTCCGGGATGGCGATGTTTCGTTATCCGATGACGATGCGCTGCTGCGCGCCGACATCCGGCGGCTTGGGCGTATTCTCGGCGATACGGTGCGCGATCAGGAGGGGGCTGACGTCTTCGATCTGGTCGAGCGCATCCGGCAAACCTCGATCCGTTTCCATCGCGATGACGACAAGCCGGCGCGCCGCGAACTCGAGACCATTCTCGACGGCATGTCGATTGCCGAAACCGTCCGCATCGTGCGTGCGTTCAGTTATTTTTCGCATCTTGCCAATATCGCCGAAGACCAAAACAACATCCGCCAGCGGCGGGCGCAGGATATGGCGGGAACTGCTTCGCGTCCCGGGACGCTGTCGCGTGCATTGACACGTGCAAAGGATGCCGGGATCAACGCCGATGCGCTGCGGGCTTTCTTTGCAAAGGCTCAGGTCAGTCCGGTTCTGACCGCGCATCCGACTGAAGTCCGCCGTAAGAGCACGATCGACCGCGAAATGGAAATTGCGGAGGTGCTCAACATCCGCGAGCGCACCCAGATGACCGCCGACGAAATCGTGGCGAGCGATGAACAGCTGCGCCGCGCCGTGGTCACGCTGTGGCAGACCAATCTGCTGCGCCGGACCAAGCTGACGGTGCTGGACGAGGTCGCCAACGGCCTGTCGTTCTACGACTATACGTTCCTGCGCGAGGTGCCGCGGCTGCATTGTTCACTGGAGGACCGGCTGGCTGAGGAGGGCGGCAGCGCTGCCGATGCACAGGATGCACCAGAGCTTGCGACGTTCCTCAAGATGGGAAGCTGGATCGGCGGGGACCGCGACGGCAATCCCTTTGTCACCGCCGAGGTGATGCGCGGGACACTGCAGATGCAGAGCACGCGCGTGCTTCGTTTCTATCTCGCCGAATTGCACGAGCTTGGCGGTGAGCTGTCGCTGGCTACTCATCTCGCAGACGTGTCGCCTGAGTTGCGCGCGCTGGCGCAGCAGTCGCCTGACCCGTCGCCGCACCGGAGCGGTGAACCTTACCGGCTGGCGGTGTCCGGCATTTACGCGCGCCTGGCGGCGACTGCACTAAAGCTCAAGATCGAGACCAGCCGGCCTCCGGTGGGAAATGCCGAGGCTTATGCCGGTCCGGACGAACTGGCGCGTGACCTCGACGTGCTGCATGCCTCGCTGGTGGCCAATAATTCGCTGGTGATCGCACGGGGACGGCTGCGGCACCTGCGCCGCGCGGTGGATTGTTTCGGATTCCATCTCGCCGCACTCGATATGCGGCAAAATTCTGCCGTGCATGAGCGCACGCTTGCGGAGCTCTTTGAGGCGGTAGCGCCCGGCACGAACTATCGGGAATTGCCGGAGGATGCGCGGATCGCATTGTTGTCCCGCGAACTGACTACTGCGCGTCCATTGGCGTCGCCATTCGTTGCTTATGGTGAGGAGACGATCAAGGAGCTTGCCGTGTTGCGTGCAGCGGCAGAAGCGCATGCGACGTTCGGCGGCGCAGTCATCCCTCAATGCATCATCTCGATGACCGAGGGCGCGTCTGATCTGCTTGAGGTCGCGGTGCTGCTGAAGGAGGCGGGACTGGTCGCTCCGGATGGCACCGGCCGCCTCAACATCGTTCCGCTGTTCGAGACCATCGATGACTTGCGGCAGTGCGCGCAAATCATGGACAGCCTTTTCGCGCTGCCGGAGTACCGCCGCCTCGTTGACAGTCGCGGCAGCGTTCAGGAAGTGATGCTCGGTTATTCGGACAGCAACAAGGATGGCGGTTTCGTCACGTCGGGTTGGGAACTGTATAAGGCCGAGATCAGCCTGATTGAAGTGTTCGAGCGCCATGGCGTGCGTTTGCGCCTGTTCCACGGCCGCGGCGGGTCGGTCGGTCGCGGCGGCGGGCCCAGCTACGATGCGATTCTGGCGCAACCGGGCGGGGCGGTGAACGGACAGATCCGCATCACCGAACAGGGCGAAATCATCTCCAGCAAGTACTCCAACGCCGATGTCGGTCGCCATAATCTTGAAATTCTTGCGGCTGCGACGCTGGAAGCCAGTCTGTTGCAACCGAAGCATTCCGCGCCGCGCGACGAATACATCGCCGCGATGGAGGAGCTCTCCAACCTTGCTTATGCGGCCTATCGCAACCTTGTTTATGAAACGGAGGGTTTCGAGGACTACTTCTGGGCGTCTACCGTCATTTCGGAAATCTCGACGCTCAATATCGGCAGCCGTCCGGCCTCGCGCACCAAGACCCGCAAGATCGAAGACCTGCGTGCGATCCCCTGGGTGTTCAGTTGGGCGCAATGCCGCCTCATGCTCCCAGGATGGTATGGCTTCGGTAGCGCGGTCGATGCGTGGGTCAAACAGCATCCGGACAAGGGCATCGCGTTCCTTCAGGAGCTTTACCGCGAGTGGCCGTTCTTTCAAACGCTGCTGTCGAACATGGACATGGTGCTGTCAAAGAGCAGCATCGCCATCGCGTCGCGTTATGCGGACCTTGTCCCGGATGAGAAGCTGCGCAGCACCATCTTCGGCCGCATTCGCACCGAGTGGCATGACTCCATCGAAACGCTGCTGACGATCATGGGTCACGACCGACTGTTGCAGGGAAATCCTCTCCTCGAACGCTCGATCCGCAACCGCTTTCCCTATCTCGACCCGCTCAATCACGTGCAGGTTGAACTGCTCCAGGCGCATCGGGCGCTAAGCACCGACGAACAGGTGCTGCGCGGCATTCAGCTTACCATCAACGGTATTTCGGCGGGGCTGCGCAACAGCGGCTGACAATCAAAACAACGGGAGGTATCGATGACCGAGACTGACACCATTCTTGTCGAGCACGAAGGTCCCGTTACCATCGTTTCCATCAACCGGCCGGAGCGCAAGAACGCCGTCGATGGCGCAACAGCGCGCCGCCTGTTCGATGCCTTCCGCGCCTTCGATGCCGATCCGAATTCTTCCGTTGCGGTGTTCACCGGGACCGGCGGCGCGTTCTGCGCGGGGGCCGATCTGAAAACCGTTGCGCTCGGCGATCGCGAGAAGAAACGCGAGCTTGGCGGTCACGACAGCATCGCGCCGATGGGGCCGAGCCGTCTGCGCCTCAGCAAACCGGTGATCGCGGCGGTCGAAGGCCATGCTGTGGCCGGCGGGATGGAGCTGGCGCTGTGGGCGGACATGCGCGTAGTGGGTGAAGGCGCGACCTTCGGCATTTTCTGTCGCCGCTTCGGCGTGCCGTTGATCGATCTCGGCACCATTCGCCTGCCGCGGCTGATCGGGCACTCGCGTGCGATGGATCTGATTCTCACGGGACGTCCAGTGGATGCGAGGGAGGCGTTCGATATCGGGATCGCGAACCGCCTTGTGCCGAAGGGCGAGGCGCGGGTGCATGCCATCGCGCTGGCGCGGGAGCTGTCGCGCTTTCCGCAAGGCTGCCTGCGCAACGACAAGCGCTCGGCGCTGCGCCAATGGGATCTCGAAGAAGAGGACGCGATCAACGACGAGATGCAGGGTGGTCTCGGCATCATCGCATCTGGCGAAACGCTTGAAGGAGCCACACGCTTCGCCAGCGGACAGGGGCGGCATGGGTCCTTTAAATAGAGATTAGACTATCGTCATTGCGAGCGAAGCAATCCAGAACGATTAAAGAGGTCTGGATTGCTTCGTCGCAAGCGTTCCTCGCAATGACGATGGATAGAACTGCGCCTTAGATCGCGTCCCACGAGAAGATGTCGGCGGAACGGTCGAGCTTGTAGAATGACGACTTCAGCGCGGGCATGCCGTGTTCGGCAATGGTCTGCGGTGTCCAGCCTTCGGCGCGGTGGATCGAACGCAATGGGCGCGACTGACCCATCAGGAAGATTTCGTTCATGCGGACCGCGAAGATCTGCCCGGTCACGTCCTTGGCGGCGTCGCCCAGCAGGAACGTGGACAGCGGCGCGATCTTCTCCGGTCCCATCTGCTGCATGCGGGCCACGCGGGCCTTCTCTTCCTCGGTCTCGGTTGGAATGGTGCCGATCAGGCGGCTCCACGCGAACGGAGATACGCAGTTGGAGCGCACGTTGAAGCGCTCCATGTCAAGTGCGATCGACTTCGACAGGCCGACGATGCCGAGCTTTGCGGCGGCGTAATTCGCCTGGCCGAAATTTCCGATCAGGCCGGAGGTTGAAGTGAAGTGCACGAACGCGCCGCTCTCCTGCTCACGGAAAATACGGGCGGCGGCGTGCGAGGTGTAGAATGAACCCATCAGGTGGACCTTGATGACCGACTCGAACGCCTCGACGCTCATGCGATGGAAGATCGCGTCGCGCAGGATGCCGGCGTTGTTCACGACGCCGTCCAGCTTGCCGTAGGTGTCGACGGCCTGCTTGATGATCTTGCTGGCGGGGATGGCTTCGGCAACCGTTTCGAAGTTGGCGACGGCCGTGCCGCCGCGCTTCTTGATTTCCTCGACGACCTCCTCGGCGGGTGCAGCATTGGTGCCCGATCCGTCGGCAGCAACGCCGGGATCGTTGACCACGACCTTGGCGCCCTCGGCGGCTGCGAGGAGCGCGATCTCGCGGCCGATGCCGCGGCCCGCGCCGGTGACGATGATGACCTTGCCGTCCAGCGATTTCTTGTTCGACATGATTTAGCTCCTGTTTTTCGCTGTCAGCGTTCGTTGGTGAAAATGATGGTGCCGCTGGCGGCGAACATCCCGCCGACGCCGTGGCAGACCGAGATCTTCGCGCCCGGCACCTGCGCCGGTGCGATGCCGCGCATCTGCCGCACGCTTTCCTGCAGGGCGTACATTCCGTACATGCCGGAATGCATGTAGCTGAGGCCGCCGCCATTGGTGTTCATCGGCAGTTTGCCGCCGATGGCGGTCTTGCGGTCGGCGATGAACTTGCCGGTTTCTTCATGCGGCATGAAGCCGAGATCGCCGAGGCCGAACAGCGGCAGGTGCGCGAAGGCGTCGTAGATCATCAGGTGATCGACATCCTTGTGCGCGATGCCGGCCTCGCGGAACGCGGTCGGGCCCGCCACCTTGAACGCGCGGGATGAGTTGAAGGTCTCCATCTGGCTGACCATCGGCGTTTCGACGCTCTCGCCGGTGCCGAGGATATAGACCGGCTTTTGCGGGAAATCCTTGGCGCGGTCGGCGCTGGTCAGGATCAGTGCGCCGCCACCGTCGGTGACGAGGCAGCATTGCAGGATGCGGAACGGATAGGCGATCATCCGCGAGTTGAGCACATCCTCGACGGTGATCGGATCCTTCATCATGGCGCGCGGGTTCTTCGCGGCCCATTCGCGTTGAACCACCGACACCATCGCGATCTGCTCGTGGGTGATGCCGTAGGTCCTCATGTAACGCAGGACGGGAATCGGAAACATGCTGGGCGGGCCGTAGACGCCGAACGGCGCCTCGAACTGGCCTTGCAGGCTGTCCGCCGGAATCGAGCGCGGCAGCTTACCGATCATCGACTTTCCGCTCTCGGCATGGGTGATGAGCACCGTCTTGCACAGACCTGCCTCGATCGCTGCCGCGGCGTGGCGAACGTGCAGCATGAACGAGCAGCCGCCGACGGACGTTCCGTCAACCCATGTCGGCGTGATGCCGAGGTAATGTGCGAGTTGCTGTGGCGTTTCGACTGCGGTGGCGATGCCGTCGATGTCCGACAGCTTCAGTCCCGCATCCGCCAGCGCGTTCAGCGCGGCGTCCGCGTGCAACTGGATCTGCGACATGTCGGGAATGACGCCAAGCTTGGTGGTTTCTGCCGCACCAACGACGGCAACTTGATTTCTGCGCATGGTTTTAACCCTTCGCCGGGCGGAACTGGGAAAGGGTAATCTTGTCGCTGACCTTCTCGAATGCGACTTCGAGCTTCATATCGAGCACGAGTGCCTCGGGCGTCTGCGGGCAATCGAGGATATTGCTCATCATCCGCGGACCTTCATCGAGTTCGACGACGGCGATGGCATAAGGCGGCGTGAATCCCGGCGCGGCGGGACGGTGATTGATCACATAGCTGTAGAGCTTGCCCTTGCCGCTGGCCTTGAACACGCTGACCTTGCGCGAGGCACAGGACGGGCAGAACGGGCGCGGCGGAAAATAGACGTTCGAGCAATCGTCGCAGCGCTGCAGACGAAGTTCCCCTGACTGTGTGCCATCCCAAAAGTGCTGGGTTTCGGGTGTTGGCACCGGCAAGGCGCGCGAAGGTGCAGCCATCTGCAGTCTCTCCCTGATCATTTTGCTTTTGTTAATTGGTCGATTAACTTTATGCCGGTAATCCCAGCCGCAGGCAAGTGGCGTCCCCAAAGCGAAAAATAGGGGCAGACATGCACGGTTGCCGAACGGCGCTCGGCTATTTCCCGAGAAGTTTCAGGGAGGCGGCTTCGAACGTTTCAAGCGGCTTCATGTTTGTCAGCATTTCGCGATGCTCATGGCCGGCCTGCGCTGCACGGTGTCGCATGCCATCGTCTGCAAGGATTGCATCCAGCGATTTGGCAACATCGACCTGCGGCTCGAAACTATCAATGACCTTTCCGAGACGTGCATTCTCGATTTGGAGGCCGTTCAGAAGCTGCTCGATATGAGTTGCCATAACAAGTTGGGGGATGCCTGCGGCGATTGCGTGAGCTGCCAGTCCGCCGCCGCCAAAGTGAATAACGAGGCGTGCTGATGCCAGCGTCTCGCTTAGCGGCAAATGCTGCGAATGGACTTGTGCTCCGCGGCGCACCAGTTCGTCGGACTGCCCGCTCGCGATGTCTGGAGCAGAGGTGATGAGGCGGCTGGCGAGGGGAAGCAAAGCCGGAACGATGTCGAACGGCAGCGCGGATAATACGCCTCGCGACAGGTAGACGAAGATGTTGTCCGCATCTTTCCGGCCTTCGAGCGGTGGACTGTCAAAAATAGGGCCTGCTAGTGGCGCCGATCTCTGTAGATCATAAGGATCGAGTACCGGAAAGGTGAGAACGATCTGCGCGTCGCCGGAAAATATTTGCGGCAGTCGTTCAAGGGGAGGCCGCCCCAGAGATCGCAGCACGCGATTGACCGTTCCCAGCGTTTCGTCCTCGTTCCAGCGCGGCGGATGGACACGATGAAGCAGCGGAAAGCGCTTCATGTCGCCGGGCGGTGCTGTGTATCCGTTTCCGACGACAATCAGCGGAATTCGCCCAAGCGACATCATGCTTGCTGCGGGCGCAGAATCCGCGACGACAAGGTCCGGGGTAATAGTTTTGAGAAGGTCGTCCCACGATTGGAGCAGCGATCGCAAGTTATGCTCGTCGGCCAGACCCGCTGAAACTAGTTGGTCGTGCATCGTCGCTGTCGAGCGAAGGGAGTGATTTTCGTTAGATGCAGTCGCCAGCCACGGCGGAGCCTGAATGATCTCCGCCTCGGTCTCCAGAAGATGCGCGGCTTCCGGATGCTTCAGCGCAAAGACCGGACGGATATCGTGGTGCTTAAGTAGTGCTGCGAAACGTCCCAGATTTGCGATATGGCCAAACCCACCACCTTGCTCCCAGGCAAAAAGAACCGTCTTCATGGCGAGGTTTGCTTTCCACTTTGCGTTTGACAACGCAGGTCGGAATACTGGCTATAATGATTGATTATCACAAGGCAATCGACATCGCATGCCCACGAAGCATCGCCAGGAAATGCGCACTTTCTGGACGGGGCCAAATCCCAGCTATTATGAAGAGCTGTCGTTGCGGAGCGCGGTCGCGTCAGGCGCGCGTGTTTTGTTGTACACCTACAATAAAAATCTGATCGTGCCCGAAGGTGTTGAACTTGTGGATGCGCGCGAGGTTCTGTCCGGCCCGCTCTACCAATTTCATCATAATGACGGCGACCTTTCGCTTGCGTTGCACTCCGACCTGTTCAGATACCTCGCTATCCAGAAATTTGGCGGCTGGTATATGGACCTCGATATCGTCGTGATGAAAACGGTGTTGCCCGACGACAAGCTCTATCTCGCCTATCAGGAGGAGGGCGTCGTTAATGCTGCCGTCATGAAGTTTCCCGCTCAGGCACCGATCATGACGGCTGCAATCGATGAGGCGATGAGGCTTTTGCCGGCAGCGGGGACCGCCGCGCCGGGAGCCGATCATGGTATTGTTGGACCGAAGCTCATTACACGCCTTTCGTCCGAATATGCGATCGACCATTTGGTTCGCCCGAAAGTCAGCGCTTACGAGATACACCCCAACGAAGTTCTGATGTTCTTCGATCCCCGCCAATGTGAGGCCGTTTTGGAGCGGCTGGCTTCAAGCGATTTCGTGCATCTCTGGAATGATCTGTGGCGTGCTCTGCGCATTCCCAAGAACCTCGGACCACCAGAAGGCAGTTTTCTGGATTCGCTGTTCAAGCGTTTTGGAATCGTTGTTCCGCAGGGAGCGCGTCTGTCCTACGAGGCCGTTGAAGGATGGTTTCGGGAATTCTGGGTGATGAAGGAAATGAAGCAAAAGCTCGCCACCCAGCGCGTGCCGTACGACGCATTGGATCATCTGGCCCGATCAATCCAGATCAACGGCTGGCAGCCGGGCGTGCGTCCTTTCAGTCATGCCGCGGTTCCATCGCATGGAGATCATCCACTCGCCGCCGAGCCCCAAACGCTGAGAACATTCTGGTACGGTGAGACGATCGGCCCCTATCAGTTGATGTGCTTGAAAAGCTTCGCGGCCAGCGGACATCGCGTCGAGGTATTTTCTTACAATCGCGACTTGAACGTCCCGGACTGGATACGTGTCGAGGATGCAGCCGAAGTCCTGCCACGCGAGGTTGTCCTAAAGCCATTGGGCGAAGAGGGCGCTTTCGCCATTCACGCAAATCTGTTCCGGTATGCGCTGCTTCAGAAGGTGGGCGGATGGTGGATCGATCCTGATGTCCTGTTGCTGACGCCTGATCTTCCATCGGGCAATGTCTTCTTCGCCGGTTTGGACGTGTTCGGCCGGGTGCCGACCGGTGTTTTGAAATTTCCGGTGGGGCACGGGTTGCTGACGGAGGCGCTGGCGGAAGTTGAAGGTCTTTCCGGTTCTTTTGAGGACTGGGAGAAATCCGGCTCGGCTTTGCTCACGTCGCTTGTCGAGCGGCACGAGCTGAGTGGTAAAATCCGGAATCAGGTGCCTCTCGGCCCAGTCTCCTGGTTCGATGTGGCGGACCTGTTCAATCCGGACAGCGCCGAGAGATTGAATCGATTGTGCAAGGATTTTCATTTCCTGCACCTTCATGACGATGTTTGGCGCCGTGCCGGGATACCGCACGATCTTGCTCCGCCTGAAGGCTCATTCCTTGATGGTCAAATCCAGAAGTACAGCGTAAATGCTGATTTTCCGGCAAAAATTTCTTTCCGCGAACTGAACCGATGGGTCGCGCACATGTACCAATCCCTAAGCCAGAGGCAGACCTGATCGAGTTCAGCAAGGCCGCGTTTTCCAGCGGCTGTATCAATTCGGCCACGCGATGCAGGCCGTACGGCGTTGATTAGATGCCGCTTTTATGGTTCTTCCGGGGGCATTGGCGACGGGAATTTTTGATATGTGGTTTCGAGTATTGCTCTCTTTGGGAGGGCCGCGGGCGCAGGTTGTGTCGGCCCGTAGCATCTGGGTTGTGTGCGCACTTGTCTTTTTCGCTCATGCGGGAGCAGCGCGCGCGCAGGATGCGGCAGAGCAGCAGCAGCTGTTTCAGCAGATGGTGCGGAATCCCGCAAATCACGAAGTGACGTTTGCTTTCGTCAAGGTTGCGACCGCACGCGGGGATTACGAAGCTGCGATCGGTGCGCTCGAGCGGCTGCTGTTCTACAATTCCAAACTGACGCGCGTGAAATACGAGCTCGGTGCGCTGTATTTCCGGCTCGGCTCCTATGAAATGGCAAAGCGTTACTTCAAGGAAGCACTCGCCAGTCCCGATATCGATGCCATCACCAAGGAGCGCGTCGAAACCTATCTTCCGGATACCGAGAAGCAGCTTCAGCCGAGCCGGTTCTCCGGTTTCGCGCAGACCGGCATCCGCTCGCAGAGCAATGCGAGTTTCGCGCCCGGTGGCGGTGTCCTTCGTCTCGGTGGTCAGGATCTCGCCCTGCTGCCGACCGCACGGCAGAAGAGCGACATCAACTGGTTCGGACTGGTCGGCCTGAGCCACGACTATGATTTGCAGAACCCGCGTGGTGACATTCTCGAAACGCGCGCGGTTGGATACCTCACCGAGCAATCGCGCCTGAAGGATCTCAACGTCGGCTTCGTCGATGTCAGCTTCGGTCCTCGGCTTGCCCTCGCACCTGAACTTCTGCCAGGCGTCACCATCAAGCCCTATGTGGTGGGTGGAAATACCTGGGTCGGGGGCTCATCGTACTTTTCGACAGCAGGCGCCGGCGTCGGCGTGAAGGTCCCGGTGAACGACAAGTTCTCCTTCGGCCCCGATTTCGAATGGCGTCGCTCAGATTTCAGAACAACCGATCCTGTCGCTGGCTTCAACTCCGGCGATTGGTACACGACCAGCCTCGCGGCAAGCTGGAACATCGCACAACAGATCAAGCTGGATGCGCGTGGGCTATATCGGCGGGGCGACTCTGCATTCGCGTTCCAGTCCTTCGACCAGTGGGCTATGGAAGCCGCCCTAACGCTGGAGTTCGCGCCGCCATTCGCCTGGATGTCACGTAACTGGAGTGTGGCGCCGTTCGTCCGGTGGATCGAAACGCGTTTCGATGCGCCGAATCCGTTTATCGATCCGCTGATTGCACGTAGCGACAACCAGTGGTCGGTGGGCGCACTGTTTAACGCGTCTGTGACGAAGAACTTCGGCATTTCGGCTGCGGTCCAGTACGACAAGACCAATTCCTCGCTGCCGAACTATCGCCTGGATAATTTCTCCGTGATGTTCGGCCCGACCGCTCGCTTCTGAGGGTGCAGCAGATGTTATTTTCCAAAGAGACATATTTCACGTCGTTTCTGACGGTGCTGCTTTCCACGACTGCGCTTATTCCTGCGGCCGAGGCGCAAAACTCGGGGCGGGTCGGCGCGGTCAATCTTGACGCAACCGGAACTCCGCCGGGCGCAGGTACCCGCACGCTCACCATCGGCGCCAACGTGATCTACAAGGAGCGGGTGCAGACGTCTGCGCAAGGGTCGACGCAGATCATGTTTCCCGACACATCGACGCTGAATGTCGGCAGCAACAGCAACATCGTGATTGACGAGTACGTCTACGATCCCAATGCCGGGACCGGCAAAATGGTGGCGACCGTCTCCAAGGGCGTGATGCGCTTCGTCGGCGGGCAGATCAGCCACACCGCGGGCGTCACGGTGAAGACACCGGTTGCGACGCTCGGCATTCGCGGTGGCGTTGCTACGGTTGTTATCCGATCCCGCCGGGTTTCACCGGCTCCGATCCGAAACTGTCGCAGGCGAGGGGCGAGATCGTCATCGGCCACGTCGGCTCAGTCATTATCAAGAACAATGTCGGCTCGGTGATTGTTCGGCCGGGCTATATGACCTGGGTGTCTGGTCCGAACGATCCGATACCGGAGCCGTTCCCTATCCCTGATTTCCTGTTGCAGAAGATCATGGCTGCGCTGACCAGCGGCCCGGGGCAGACTGGCGGTATCAACGATTTGCCGACCGACCAGATGGCCGCGCGGCTTGGCTTCGGCAAAACCATCGTCACGGATCCGGCGAAGCCGCCGGGTACGGATCCGCTTGGATATTTCTCGATCTTCGACGGCGGCAATGCGATCGCGAAGAACAAGTCACAATCCAACCAGACCAATCAAGTCAATCAACCCAATCAGGTCCAACAGCCGCCGCCGAATACAAATCCGGGCGGCTGTTATGGGTATTGCTATCCCAACTGATCTGGCGATCACGGGAACGACATCGCCGTTCTGACTCGTATAGCGGCCGCAGCCTCAGGGCCGATTTCACTTCTGGCTTTTAGGCAGGAACAGCGCCTGAGCCTCGCTGACCTGTTCGGCTATGAAGTCCGCAGTGACCCTGACGCGCGCGATGTTGCGCAGGTCGCTGTGCAGCAGCAGCCAGAATGTCCTGATCAAGCGAAAGCTCGGCAGCACTCGCACGAGCTCCGGCTCCGGTTGCGCGATGAAGCATGGCAGGACGCAAAGGCCAGCGCCGGCGATAGTGGAATTCAGTTGTGCAATCAGGTTTGAACTCTTGATCGCGGGTCGCAGATCGGGTGAAACGAAATGCGTATATTCCAGCTCCGGCGAGAAAATCAGATCATCGATGTATGAAATGAACCGATGAGAGGGGACATCGGCAACGGTCTCGATAGCGGGATTATTGGCAAGGTATCCGCGCGACGCGTACAGCCCGAGTTCGTAATCCGTCAGCTTGCGCGAGTGCAGCCGCCCTTCGCTCGGCTGCGTCAGGCTCACGGCGATGTCGGCTTCACGCCGGGAGAGGCTGAACTCGCGCGGCATCGCGACGAGTTCGACGGTGAGATCGGGGTGGCGGTTGCTGAGTTCGCCAAG
The DNA here is from genome assembly GCF_000308295.2 of Afipia birgiae 34632. Lineage (GTDB taxonomy): Bacteria > Pseudomonadota > Alphaproteobacteria > Rhizobiales > Xanthobacteraceae > Afipia > Afipia birgiae. Next base: position 2,071,614 of record NZ_HG326652.1, on the reverse strand, counting down.
GCGCTGCGCCAGGAACTTCGTTCCGAAGCCGTCCGGCGTGCCGATGCGGACCGCGCCGTTGGCTTGCAGCTTTGCATCGCCGATCGATTGCGCTGCCGACGTCGCGAGTTGGTCCATCTGTTCGGCCATTTCGAGCAACCGGTCGCCGGCCTCTGTGAGGGATGATCCGCTGGTCCGGCGATCGAACAATTGGGAGCCCAGCGATGCTTCAAGTGCGGCAATCCGCCGGCTGAGCGTCGAATAGTCGATCTTCAGTCGCTTGGCGGCGGCGGTCATGCTGCCGGAGCGTGTAATCGCCAGAAACGATCGGACGAGATTCCAGTCAAACTGGTCGGTCATCGCAGTTGCTCTCGATATTGCCCGGCGAACCCTCTGCCGGTCCGCCTTGCGTAGTCCATCCGGTGCCATTGGCCAAGGTTCATATAGCGACGGCGGGCACGGCGCCGTCTGTATTGACAGCCCAGCCTTCGCTCGCCTCTACTCCCGCTCGAACAAAACCCGCGGGCCAGGCGGCCGGAAAAGAAAGGGGAGAGATGGGATGAAGAGCTTCAAGGTCACTGAATTCAACGCTCCGTTGACGGAAGTCGACATCGCGACCCCAAAGCCGGAGGGCACGCAGGTCCTGCTGAAGGTCAAGGCCGCCGGGGTCTGTCACAGCGACCTCCACATCTGGGAGGGGGGATACGATCTCGGCCATGGCCGCAGGTTGTCGCTGAAGGATCGCGGTGTTTCTCTGCCGCTGACGATGGGACACGAAACGGTCGGCGAGGTCGTGGCGTTCGGGCCCGAGGCCAAGGGCGTTGCAGTCGGCGATGTGCGGCTGGTGTATCCGTGGCTCGGTTGCGGCAAATGCGACACCTGCCTCGCTGGCGACGAGAACATGTGCATCGTTAAGCCGAATTCGATCGGCGTTTATTGTGATGGCGGCTACGCCGATCACATCACGGTTCGCCATCCGCGCTATCTTATCGACCTCAAGGGTCTCGATCCGGTGACGGCTGCACCGTATGCCTGCTCTGGCGTCACGACATACAGCGCGATCAAGAAACTCGAATCTGTTCTGGACCAACCTATCGTGATCTTCGGAGCAGGCGGGCTCGGCTTGATGGCGCTGTCGCTTCTCAAAGCGATGGGCGGCAAGGGCGCTATCGTGGTCGACATTGATGCCAGCAAACGTAAGGCTGCCGAGGAGGCGGGCGCGTTGGCATCGGTCGACGGCGGCGCGCCGGATGCCTTGCAGCAGATCACGTCGAAAGCGGGTGGGCCGATTAGGGGCGTGATCGATCTGGTCGGCAATGCAGCGACGGCGGCACTGGGGTTCGATTGCCTGAGCAAGGGCGGCAAACTCGTCGTCGTTGGCCTGTTCGGCGGCGGAGCCCCGTGGGCATTGCCGCTCATTCCAATCAAGGCGATTACGATTCAGGGGAGCTATGTCGGTAATCTGCGTGAGACGCAGGAGTTGATCGATCTCGTGCGCGAGAAGGGGATCGCGCCGATCCCGGTCACCACCCGGCCGCTCTCTCAAGCCGACGCTTCGCTGAAGGACCTGCAGCAGGGCAAGCTGGTCGGCCGCGCGGTGCTGGTGCCCTGACGATGCGCGTTCAGAGCGGCGCTGCGGCGCCGCTCAATGCGTCAGGATACTGGCGTAAGCCCAGAGGATGATGGCCAGCGCGATCGTTGCGGAAATCACAATTCGTGCCATGATCAATCTCCGGGAAGCGGCATCTATTTCGCGTGCGTACCGAGCGGAAGAACGACGAGTGAAATATCCGAGTTCTGCGGATCGGGACGAACTTCGAATCCGAGCCGCCGACACATGTCCAGCATTCTGTTGTTTCGGCTCAGTACTTGGCCCCGGATAGCGCGAACGCCTTCCGCCTGGCCGTACTCGATAATCATTTTCATGAACAGTAAGCCGAGGCCGACGCCCTTGAGGTCGGATCGCACAAGCACTGCGAATTCCGAACTAGCGAAGTCGGCGTCGGTATGAAGGCGCACCACGCCCAGTATTTTTCCGGTGGTTTCCTCGATGGCGACGAAGGCCATTGCGCGCGCGTAGTCGAGTTGCGTCAGGCGCGCGATGAAGGGATGCGTCAGCTCTTTCATCGCGGAGAAGAACCGCAGCCGGATGTCTTCCTGGCTGACGTGGGAAAAGAACTCGGGATAGAGATGCTCGTCCTCAGGCCGGACCGGGCGCACGAAGATCCGCGTGCCGTCCTTGAGCGTTGTGTGCCGCTCCCATTCCTTCGGATAAGGCCGGATCGCAAATCGGTAGTGACCGGAACCGCGTATCGCATCGCTCAGCGGCGCGATCGACACCTGGGCGTCTGCAGCGATCACGCCATCCTTGTCCGCAAGCAGGGGATTGATGTCGAGTTCGCGAATCTCGGGCAAATCCGCCGCCATTTGGGCGATCTTCACCAGCAGCAGCGCGACCGCGCCTTCATCTGCCGCCGGGACGTCGCGATAACTCTTGAGAATGCGCGAGACGCGGGTACGCGCAATCAGGTCCCTTGCCAGATTGAGATCGAGGGGCGGAAGCGCAAGCGCCTTGTCATTGATGACTTCTACGGCGGTGCCACCGCGCCCGAATACCACGACCGGACCGAAGCTTGGATCGTCGGCAAGGCCAGCGATCAGTTCGCGCGCGCGTGGACGCAGGATCATCGGATGGATGGTCACGCCGTCGATGCGTGCCTTTGGGCGCATCTTGGCGGCACGCTGCAGGATTTCCTCGGTTGCGACATGGACAGCGCGCTCACTGGTCAGGTTCAGACGCACGCCGCCGACGTCGGATTTGTTCAGAATGTCGGCTGAACTGATCTTGACGACGACGGTGTTGCCTGCCGCCAGGATCGCGGTTGCGGCGCGCGCGGCCTGATCCGGATCGCGCGCCAGCGTGGCCGAGGCAATCGGGAGCGCGTAGGCAGCGAACAGTTCGGTGATCTCGATCGGATTAAGCCAGCCGCGCTTGTCTTGCAGGGCGTTCTGGACGATTGCGCGTCCAGCCGCCACATCTGGCGCGAAGTCTTCCGGCAGGCTGGGCGGCGTCTGCATCGCAACGTCCAGCCCTTCGCGATAACGGACGATATGCATGAAGCCACGCACGGCATCTGCCTCGCTGGAAAAATGTGGGATGCCGGCTTCGCCGAAGACGCTGCTGGCGGCTCCGCTATCGCCCACCCAGGCAGCGAACACCGGTTTGCGGGAATAGGTCTCGGCACGGTACTTTTTAACGGCGCCAACCACAGCCTGTGCGGATTCAACCGGGGGGGCCAGCGTGTTCGGTGCGTTCATGATCAGAACCGCATTGTTGGCGGTATCGCCCAACACTTGCTCGCAAGCCTGCGCGTAGCGTTCGCCATCGGCGTCGCCAAGAATGTCGACGGGATTGGCGCCGGACCACCGCTCCGGCAGCACCTTGTTGAGGCTCTTTTTCACGTCTTCGGAAAGCCCAGCGAGTTCTCCGCCGAGATCTATCAGGCGGTCCACTGCGAGGACGCCAAGTCCGCCGCCGTTGGTGATGATTGCAAGCCGGTGTCCATGCGAGGATTGGAGGTGGCCCAGCGTTTCCGCTGCGGAGAATAATTCGTCGAGGTCGAGCACGCGCAGCAGTCCCGCCCGGCGGAACGCGGCATCGTAGACGGCGTCCGATCCTGCCAATGCGCCAGTGTGAGTTGCCGCCGCCCGCGCGCCTTGGGTGTGACGACCGGACTTAATGACAACCACGGGTTTCACGCGCGCGGCGGCCCGTGCCGCCGACATGAACTTTCGCACGTCGCTGATCGACTCGACGTAAAGCAGGATCGCGCGCGTGTCGGTATCGAGCGCAAAATAATCAAGCAGGTCGCCGAAATCGACGTCGAGGTTTTCGCCCATCGAGACGATAGCTGAAAATCCGACGTTGCGGTTCGCGGCCCATTCGACTAGCGCCGTCGAGATCGCGCCGGATTGCGAAATCAGCGCGAGGTCGCCGTCTTGCGGTAGGCGGGATGCGAAACTCGCGTTCAATTTCATACGCGGCACCATAATGCCGAGAGACGGTCCGATCAGGCGCAAGCCTGTCATTCGCGCGGTCTGGGCGATGGCTTCCGTGTACGAGCCGGTGCCGAGGCCCAGACCGGCGGAGAGCACCATCGCAGCCGGGAATCCGCGCGCGCCGGCTCTCTTCACGACCCCCGGAATGGCGGAGGGCGGTGTGGAGATGATCGTGAGGTCGGGCGTCCCCGGAATGTCTTTGATGTCGCGGAGCGTCTTGATGCCTTCGATTTCGGAGTACTTGCGGTTGACGATGTGGATCGGTCCGCTGAAACCGCCGCCGAGTAGATTGCGCAGCGTTGCTCCGCCGACGGAGGCGTGCTTCGGGCTTCCGCCGATGAGCGCAATCGAGCGCGGCGCAAACAGGTGGTCGAGGCGGTACGTACTCATGAAGGGTCTCGGGCCATCGTCGTTACAGGCTATCGCAATTGTGCAGGAAATGCGTCGGGGGCGGTCCAAGGGCATCGGGTCGCATGCGATTTCCCTGGTGCTGGCGTTGTGCACCATGTTCCGGAACATGGTGCAGAGCAATAAAATTCACCACGACGCGGTTTCCGCCGAAAGCCGATTGGCATCAGGCCCGACATGCTTCTAGACTGAGCGGACTGCCTCGATGCGGAGCAGTAAAGCGCGTGTTCAGTGAAGTTGCTTGCCCGGGCAGGTCGCAATGACAGCTAACGAGAGCCACCTCGCCGAAAAGGGCCGATTGCGCCCGCCAAGTCTCGGTTTGTTTCTTGCCGAGGGGCGGGGTGTTTTCGAACTGAACGCAACATTGCTGATGGCGCCCGCGCTTCTGACGGCTCCGCGCGGCGATGGCCATCCGGTTTTGGTCTTGCCGGGTCTGCTGGCGAGCGATGTCTCCACCCTCATCCTGCGGCGCTATCTCGACCTGTTGGGGTTCTCCACCCATCCGTGGGGCTTTGGACGGAACACCGGTGGCGTCTACAGCATGCGCGACAGGCTCGGCAAATTGCTGGCCAGCGTTCACGCTGCGACCGGCCGCAAAGTCAGTCTCGTCGGCTGGAGTCTCGGTGGCGTCTATGCCCGCGATCTGGCGTTGCGAATGCCAGACATGGTTCGCTATGTCGTGACGCTGGGCTGCCCGTTTGCCGGCGACATCACGGCGACGAACGCGAAACGCGTCTACGAAATGGTGTCGGGCGAAACCATTGAAGACGCGGACATCAAGGATATTCAAACGCTGGCCGGCGATCTGCCGGTGCCGACGTCCTCGCTCTATACGCGCTCCGATGGGATCGTGAACTGGCGTACTTGTCTTGTTCGCGAATCCGACACAGCGGAGAACATTGAGATTTCACTCGCGAGCCATATCGGAATTGGCGTCAATGCCGCGGCGCTATGGGCCGTCGCCGATCGTCTTGCGCAGCGGGAAGGTGAATTTCATCCGTTCGATTGCTCGGGGCCGTTTGCACTGGCCTATGCGCGTCCGGACAAAGTTGACGCGTAAAGGAATATTGCCAAACGAGACTCGCCGGAAAGGCGACGGTGGCAATCGGATCATGAAGCCGAAACGCGGACGAGAAACTGTCCGCGGGCGTCATGGTCTCGTTGAAACGGGAGGGTAACATGAGCCACGCCAAGAAGCTGTCCTCAATGGACGCATCGTTTCTGTATCTCGAAACGCCCGAGATGCCGATGCACGTCGGAAGCATGGCGATCTTCAAACTGAAGGACGGTTATCAGGGCGACTTCTACGAAGACTTCAAAAAGATGATCGAAGGGCGGATTCATGTCGCTCCGATCCTGAAGGCGAGGCTGGAGAAGGCGCCGCTCGACATCGATAATCCAAGCTGGGTCGAGGACGACCAGTTCGACATCAACCGTCATATTTTTCGCGGCAGCCTTCCGGCGCCGCACAGCCGCGCCATGCTGGAGCGCACGGTGGGCTGGATTCATGCGAAGCTTCTTAACAGGGCGCGCCCCCTGTGGGAGTTCTACGTTTTCGAGGGAATGGATAACAACGAGGTCGGGCTCTATTCCAAGATGCACCACGCCTGCATCGATGGCGGTGCGGGTGCTGCGCTGACCAACATGATCTACGACATCACGCCGGTGCCGCGTGAATTCCCGAAGGTCGTTCCGAGCAAGCCTGCCAACGAACCGCGAGACATCGCGGCCAACATGCTCGATTCTTACACCCAGCTCTGGCGTCAGCCGCTGGACGCGACCAAGGCGAAAAGCTTCGATCTGCCGCGTACGGGAAAAAGCGATCTCGGCTCTGTGCTGTTCGACAACGCGATGTTCCAGATCGAGAGCGGGATCAGGATGATCGGTGGTGTTCCCGAAACCGTCAAAAGTATCCGCGACATGGTCGCCAAGATATCCGACCCGAAGTCACGCGACAGTCTTGCGAGCATGGTGTCGCCCTCGACAATGCTGAACAAGTCGATCTCGTCGGAGCGGAGCTTCGCGGGCGTCTCGGTCTCGTTACCGGAATCCAAGGCAATTGGAAAGCAGGCCGGCGGAAAACTCAACGACGTCGTGATGGCGTTGTCGAGCGGTGTGTTGCGCCGGTATCTGCTAGAGCACGGCGGGTTACCGAGCCGTTCGCTGACAGCAGCCGTGCCGATCTCGCTGCGCGAAGAGGGCAACACCGACGCCAATAATCAGGTGTTCGGAATGATCTGCTCGCTGGCGACCAATATCGAGGACCCGAAGGAACGGCTGGAGGCCATCATCGCGCAGTCGGCCAAATCAAAGGAGATGTCGCATCCGCTGCGCGCGCTGATGCCCTCGGTATCCAACGTCGCGATGCTCGGTGCGCCGATGCTGATTCAGGTGCTGGCGCTGCTCTACAGCCGCTCGAACCTGTCCGATGTGCTTCCGCCAACGGCGAATGTGACGATCTCCAATGTGCCCGGTCCGCGGCAGACACTCTATGCGGTGGGCGCCGAGCTGTTGCATATCTTCCCGGTGTCGATCTCGACCCATGGGCTTGCTTTGAACATCACGGTGCAAAGCTATCGCGATCAGCTCGATTTCGGCTTCATTGCCGGCGCGAACATCATTCCTCATGTCGAGGTGCTGGCGGACATGCTGCCCAAGGAGTTCGAACTTCTCGCCGCGGCCTTTGCAGCGCCCGGCAACCGCGCAAGTGCTGCAAGCTGAACGTGGCTCCTGCAATGATGGAAATGCCGCCGCTTCAGTATGCCGAAACCAACGGCATACGTATGGGCTTCTATGAGGCCGGTCCTAAAACAGACGCGCCACCACTGGTGTTGTGCCACGGCTGGCCTGAAATCGCCTTCTCATGGCGGCACCAGATCAAGGCGCTAAGCGAAGCGGGCGTCCGGGTCATCGCGCCCGATCAGCGCGGATACGGCGCGACGGATCGTCCGGAGGCGGTCGAGGCCTATGATATAGAAAACCTGACGGGCGATCTCGTCGGCCTGCTTGATCATCTGAAAATCGACAAAGCGATCTTCGTCGGCCATGACTGGGGTGGATTCATTGTCTGGCAGATGCCGCTACGGCATCCGTCGCGCGTCGCAGGCGTGATCGGCGTCAATACACCGCATACGCCACGCACGGGGAGCGATCCGATCGGACTGCTGCGCAAGCGTTATGGCGATCACCTTTACATCGCGCAGTTTCAGGACCCAGAGCGCGGCGCCGACAAGATTTTCGACAGCCGGGTCGAGCAAGCCTTCGACTTCTTCATGCGCAAGCCGATGCCGCAAAGAAAACCGATGGAAGCCGGCGAGGGGCCGCCGGCGGCGGGCCTTGGCGCTTCACCGAAGCTGAACATGGCGTTTCCGCAAATGGTCGCGGGCTACGACGGCAAGCTCGATCCGCGCGAGAAAATCCTGACGCCTGAGGAAATGCAGGTCTTCGTCGATGCATTCAAAGTGTCGGGGTTCACTGGCGGGATCAACTGGTACCGTAACATGACTCGTAACTGGGAACGTTCGGCGCATATCGACCACACCGTGCGCGTGCCCTCACTTATGATCATGGCGGAGAATGACGCGGTGCTTCCGCCGTCGTCATGCGACGGGATGGAGAATATTGTTCCGGATCTTGAAAAGTACATGGTCAAGGACAGCGGGCACTGGACCCAGCAGGAGCAGCCCGACGAGGTCAGCGCCAAAATCCTTGAATGGCGCAGGCGGCGTTTTGGGTAACGCCCCGGGAGGCCGAAGCCAAAAACCCTTGCACTACAAGTCCTTTGCAAAAGAAGCGCCGGAACAGTAGCTTGAGTGAAAAGCTCCGGGCCAACCGGGCATCAAAGTCACGTGGGCAGGAGATACCCGAGCGATGTCGTCCCAGAACAAGCTGAATCCGATTCCGCATCCGCCGAGGAAACCGGTCGTTGGCAATATGCTGTCGCTGGATTCGACCGCGCCGGTGCAGGATCTGGTGCGCAAATCCAAGGAGCTGGGGCCGATCTTCTGGCTCGACATGATGGGGCAGCCGCTGGTGATCGTCTCGGGGTTCGACCTCGTCAACGAACTGAGCGACGAGAAGCGTTTCGACAAGGCGGTGCGGGGAGCACTACGCCGCGTGCGTGCGATCGGTGGCGACGGACTGTTCACTGCCGACACCACCGAGCCGAACTGGAACAAGGCGCACAACATTTTGCTCTCGCCGTTCGGCGGTCGGGCGATGCAGTCCTACCATCCCATGATGGTGGATATCGCCGAGCAGCTCGTCAAGAAATGGGAGCGCCTCAACGCTGACGACGAAATCGATGTCGTCCATGACATGACCGCGCTGACGCTCGATACCATCGGGTTGTGCGGCTTCGACTATCGCTTCAATTCATTTTATCGGGAGGACTATCACCCGTTCGTCGGCGCGCTGGTGCGCTCGCTTGAGACCATCATGATGACGCGCGGCCTTCCGCTCGAAGGGCTGTTCATGCGCGCGCGCCGCACCGACATGGCAGCGGATGTTGCGTTCATGAACAACATGGTCGACGAGATCGTCGCTGAACGGCGCAAGAACGCCGAAGGGGCTGCGAGCACGAAGGACATGCTCAATGCGATGATGACCGGCGTCGACAAGGTGACCGGCGAGCAACTCGACGACGTCAACATCCGCTATCAGATCAACACTTTCCTGATCGCGGGCCACGAGACCACGAGCGGCCTGTTGTCCTGCGCGATCTACGCGATGCTCAAGCACCCGGAGGTGCTCAAGAAGGCTTACGAGGAAGTCGATCGGGTTCTCGGTCCAGATATCGACGCGAAGCCCACCTTCCAGCAGGTGACGCAGCTCACTTACATCTCGCAGATCTTGAAGGAATCCCTGCGGATGTGGCCGCCTGCGCCGGCCTATGGCGTGTCTCCGCTCAAGGATGAGACGATCGGCGGCAAGTACAAATTGCGGAAGGGCACCTTCGTCACGGTTCTGGTGATGGCGTTGCACCGCGATCCCTCGGTGTGGGGCCCGAATCCTGATGTGTTCGATCCGGAAAATTTCAGCCGCGAGGCCGAGACAAAGCGGCCCGCCAATGCATGGAAGCCGTTCGGAAACGGCCAGCGCGCCTGCATCGGCCGCGGTTTTGCGATGCATGAGGCCGCATTGGCAATCGGTATGATTCTTCAGCGCTTCAAGCTGCTCGACCATACGCGCTACCAGATGCATCTGAAGGAAACGCTGACGATCAAGCCCGACGGCTTCAAGATCAAGGTGCGGGCGCGTTCGGACAAGGATCGCACCATTGTCGCCAACCGTCCCGGGACCGCTGTCGCGAACACGTCCGGGACCGCTGCACCGGCGCGGGTCCGTCCCGGTCACAATACGCCGCTACTCATTCTGTACGGTTCGAATCTCGGTACCGCAGAGGACCTCGCGCATCGCGTTGCGGATCTGGCGGAAGTCAACGGCTTTGCGACCAAGCTCGCGCCGCTCGACGACTACGTCGGAAATCTGAGCGACCAGGGCGGCGTTATTATCTTCTGCGCGTCCTACAACGGTGCGCCCCCGGACAACGCCACCCAGTTCGTCAAATGGCTGAGCAGCGATCTGCCCAAGGATGCGTTCAAGGGGGTCCGCTACGCCGTATTCGGCTGCGGCAATAGCGACTGGCTTGCGACCTACCAATCGATCCCGCGCATGATCGATGAGCAGCTTGCGGCGCATGGTGCGACGCCGGCTGTGGCTCGAGGCGAGGGCGACGCCCGCGATGATCTCGATGGACAGTTCGAGAAGTGGTTCAAGTCCGTCCGCGAAATCGCCGTGAAGGAGTTCAGCATCGATACCGGCTTCACACGTGAAGCCAATGACGAGCCGCTCTACAAGATTGAGCCGGTGGCGCACAGCGCGGTCAATACGGTGGCGGTCTCCGGTGGCGTGGTGCCGGTGAAGCTGCTGATCAACGACGAGTTGCAGAACAAGTCCGGCGCCAATCCATCGACCCGTTCGACACGGCATATCGAAGTCGAATTGCCGGAGAGCGTCACGTATCGCGTCGGCGACCATCTCAGTGTCATTCCACGTAACGATCCGGTTCTGGTGGATGCGGTGGCGCGGCGATTTGGTTTCCTTCCCGCCGATCAGGTGAGGCTGCATGTCGCCACCGGCCGCCGGGCACAATTGCCGGTCGACAACGCAGTGTCGGTCGGCCGTTTGCTGACTGAATTCGTGGAGTTGCAGCAGGTCGCGACCCGCAAGCAAATTCAGATCATGTCCGAGCACACCCGCTGCCCGATGACGAAACCGAAGCTGGAAGCGCTGATCGGCGACGATTCCGCCTCAACCGAGCTTTATCGTTCGGAAATTCTGGCCAAGCGGAAGTCGGTTTACAATCTGCTCGAGGAATATCCGGCGTGCGAATTACCGTTCCACACCTATCTGGAAATGTTGTCGCTGCTGTCACCGCGTTATTACTCGATTTCCTCATCGCCTGCGGTGGCGGGGGCTTCCAAATGCAGCGTGACCGTCGGTGTGGTTGATGCGCCGGCGAGTTCGGGGCGTGGTATCTACAAGGGCGTTTGCTCGAATTATCTCTCCAGCCGGCGCGCGGGCGACGTGGTCCATGCCATCGTCCGGGAGACCAAGGCTGGTTTCCGCCTCCCAGAGAATCCCGCAACGCCGATCATCATGGTCGGTCCCGGTACGGGGCTTGCTCCGTTCCGCGGGTTCCTGCAGGAGCGTGCCGCGATGAAGGCCAAGGGCAAGTCGCTCGGCCCGTCGATGCTGTTCTTCGGCTGCCGGCATCCCGAGCAGGATTTCCTGTATGCCGACGAGCTCAAGGGCTTTGCGGATCAGGGCGTTACCGACCTGCACGTTGCCTTCTCACGGGCGGATACGCCGAAGAGTTACGTGCAGGATCTGATCTCGGCCCAAAAGGACAAAGTCTGGAAACTGATCGAAGCGGGCGCGATCATCTATGTCTGCGGTGACGGGGGCAAGATGGAGCCGGACGTCAAGCGCGTGCTGACGACGATCTATCGCGAGCGGGCCGGAGCCGATGAGGTGGCCGCGTTGCGCTGGATCGACAGCATGGGAACGCAGAACCGTTACGTGCTCGACGTCTGGGCGGGGAGTTAGCGCGCTATTTTGCGCGCGCCCCTTGCGCATGCTCGGCGATGGCGCCGATGATGGTCGGCCACATCGGGATCGGCAGCGCGTGTCCCATGCCCTCGATCAGCAGCAGCTTTGCGCCGGATATCGATGCGGCGGTATCCTTGCCGGCTTCCATCTTCACGAGTGGATCAATGGTGCCGTGAATGACCAGCGTCGGCGCTTTCACCGATCTCAGCCGCTCGTTGCGGCTGCCTGAGGCGAGGATGGCACGTAGTTGCCGTCCGACGCCTGCGGGATTGAGGCCGCGAGCGTAGGTTCGCTCGGCGCGCTCAAGGTCCTTCGCTTCGTCGAGCGGAAAGCTTGCGCCGCGCAATACCTTCCAAGTCTGACCGAAGCGCGTGAGATATTCTTCCTTGGTGGTCGGCGGCGGCGCGAGCAGGATGGCGGATGCTTCGCGGGTTGGCTGCGGCAATCTCGGATTGCCGGTTGTTGACATGATCGATGTAAGCGACAGGACCCTGTCCGGATGTTGCATCGCCATTTCTTGCGCGATCATACCGCCCATCGACGCGCCGACGATATGCGCGGCCTTAATGCCAAGCGCATCGAGCAGGCCAACGACATCGTTGGCCATGTCCCACAATTTGTAAGGTGCTTCCGGGGCGATCTTGAAGATCCGGAGTTTCAGCAGCTCCATCGGACGCAGCGGCTTGCCGCCGGACATCCTGGTTGATTTGCCGATATCGCGGTTGTCGAAACGGATGACACGAAAGCCGCGCCCTGCCAGGTCGCGGCAGAACTCGTCGTCCCAATGGATCATCTGTGCGCCGAGGCCCATGATGAGGACCAGCGGTTCCGCATCCGGCGCACCGAAGATTTCGTAGCAAAGCTCAATTCCGTTGGCCTTCGCCATTTGCGGCGGCTGATGTGCGTTCACGGCGGCATCCCTCGAAATGAATGAAGTTAATACCCTATGGCACGGTTTTGGGCCATGCAGAAGGCGGGCGTAACGTCTTGCCCGTTTATGTTGACCCCGGTCCCGCAACGGTATGGAATAGCAAAAAAGGCCGGTGCAACGGCCAGTGTTAATGCTTCCGGAGGGGCGCCAGTTATGTCCGACAAACCGACCGATCCGGTGCAGGTGTGGCACACCATGCTTGCCGAGATGGAGAAGGGTTTCAACGCCATGGCCAATCAGGTCATGGGATCGGAGCAATTCAGCAAGGTCACGCATCAGCTCACTGGCGCTTCGGTGGGCGCGCAGAAGACTGTCGGCGATCTGATGGAGCGCTACCTGGTCAGCATGAATCTGCCCAGCCGCGCGCAGATGGTCAGCATGGGTGAGCGGCTGCAATCGATCGAAGGCCAGTTGAACGAAATCAGGGCGCTGCTGAATCGCGTTCATGCCGACGTCGCGTCACAAGGAAACGGCATCGCTCCGCCACGACCGCCGCGCACCAAGCAGCAGCCGTCCGCGTCTGGAGGGAGTACGCCATGAACGTACAAACACATGCGGGCGCGATGCCGGATGTCGCGCAGGTCGGTGAACGCATCCAGACTGAAGTCCAGCGCGCGATTCAGCGCAGCATCAAGGGCGTGGAGTATTTCGCGTCGTCCGGCCCCGCACTCGGATCGACGCCGAAGGATATCATCCACTCCAAAGGCACGATGAATCTCTACCACTATCGTCCGTTGGCGGATGAAATCTATCGCATCCCTATCCTGATCGTGATGGCGACGACCAACCGCGGTTACATCCTCGACATGGTGCCGGGCCAGAGTTTCATCGAATTCCTGCTCAAGAAAGGATTCGATGTCTACATGCTCGACTGGAGTGCGCCGCGGCCTGAAGAAAAATCGTTGCGGATGGAGGACTATGTCCTCGGTTTCATTCCGGATTGCATCCGTCGCGTTCAGGAAGACTCCGGCGAAACCGACGTCAATGTGATCGGCTATTGCTTCGGCGGCGTGTTGTCGTTGCTTTATGGTTCGATCTTTCACGATGGCCCGATGAAGAATCTGGTCTGCTTCACGACGCCGATCGATTTCCGTCAGATGAAGTTGTTCCAGAATTTTTCTGATCGCCGCTATTTCAACGTGGATCAATTGGTCGACAGCGTCGGCAATGTGCCGCCCGAAATGATCCTGTCATCGTTTGAAATGCTGCGCCCCGCGTCGCGCGCTGTGGGGCAGATCCAGCTCTGGGAAAACATCTGGAACGACGAGTTCGTGAAATCCTACCGGATGTTCGACCGCTGGGCACAGGACACGCTGCCACTGGCCGGCGAATATTTCCGGACCACCACAAAGGACCTGATGTGGGACAACAAGCTCTACAACGGCACCATGACCGTTGGCGGGCGTGCGGCTGATATTTCCAAGATCACGGTGCCGGTGCTGCATGCGGTTGCCGAACACGATCACATCGTACCCTACGACGCTGCGAAGCATCTGATCGCGATGATTGGATCGACTGACAAGACTGAGGTTATCCTCAAGGGCGGCCATGTCAGTCTCGTTGCCGGCGCAAACGCCATCAAGCGCCTCTGGCCCAAACTCGATTCCTGGTTAAGTGAGCGATCAACATGAACAGCACCGAAGTCCGTTCCTATCCGCGTCGCGTCATGACCGCAGGCGGCGAAATCGAATTTCGTCACATGACGGCTGCGGACGAGGCGGCTGTCCTCGCATTCGCGCAAAAGCTGCCGGTCCATGATCTGCTGTTCATTCCGCGCAACATCAGTGAGCCGAAAGTGCTCTCCGCCTGGATCAAGGAGCTCGAACGCGGCGGTCTGGTGAGCCTTCTGGCGGTGAAGGAGAGTGCGGTGGTGGGCTGCGGCACCATCGTGAGGGACCTTTTGTCATGGTCGCCGCATGTCGGCGAAATCCGCATGGTGGTGTCCAAGGATGTCCGTGGTCTTGGCGTAGGCCGTGCGCTGTCGCAGGAAACATTCGCGTTGGCGCTGGGATCGGGGCTGGAGAAGATCGTGGCCCAGATGACCGTGGATCAGACCGGCGCCATCGCTCTCTTCGAGAGCCTCGGTTTCAAAGCGGAGGCCCTGTTGCACGATCAGGTGAGGGATCTGGCCGGAAAGACTCACGATATCGTGGTCCTCGGCCACAATGTCTCCAAGGTTCGTGCCCAGCTCGAAGCTTACGGGATGACCGAGGCTGTTGGTTAAGCTATTCAAATAATTTATTTTTATTCATATCACGGGTTCGTGATGATGCGTTGCAACATTCATGTTGCGATGCGTCATAGACTTTGGCATAACACCTTTGCCCCGGGCCATTCCGGACGGGGTGAGCCCATAGCTCAAAACCTGAGGATGGAGACGAACATGACCAATTCTTTCAACGCCGAGTCCGTGCTGAACACCGTCAAGACCGCTTTCGCGCCTGTCACCGACGCGCTCAAGAACTTCCCGAACGTCGAAGTTCCTGAAGCTGCTCGTGAGTTCGTGAAGAAGGCTGCCGGCACCGCCAAGGACCGCGCCACCGAAATTCACACCGGTTCGGAGAAGGTGACCTCGGCGATCGAGACCGCAGTTGCCGGTTCGGTCAGCGAGACCGCGAAGATCTCCCGCAACATCCAGCAGGCCGTCTACGACGACGCGCAGGCGCTGTTCGCGGGCATCGACAAGCTGGCGTCGGCCAAGTCGCTGAACGAAGCCGTGACGATCCAGGGCGATCTGCTCCGCGCCCAGGGTGAAGTCGTGATGGCCCGCGCCAAGGCGACCACCGAGTACTTCGGCAAGCTGATCGCCGACGGTGCGAAGACCGCGCAGGACAACTTCTCGAAGCTCGCGGCATCCGTCAAAACTGCCTAAGGCCCATCTCACAATTCGACGACCAAAGGCCCGCCTCGAGCGGGCCTTTGTTTGCCGCGAGCTAGTGCCCCGTATCCGGCGTTCGCTTCACTCCGCAGCGCCTTCCGAGTGAACGTCGGATACGAAAGGACACTAGCAAACTATGATTCTAGTGATCCTTTGACATTCGTAAGGGGCGCCGGCCGAGAAGTGATACGAATGTCAGAACCGGATCACTAGCTCCTTTGACGAGAGCGGGTCCGCGATGCAATGTCGGTTGACCGGGATCGATCATGGCTGACACTGAAAAATTCGTGCTGATCGCCGATGCTGGCGACATCGCGCGCGCCGCCGAACTGCGCCGGGTCAAGATGCTGGCGACGCTCGTCCTCGCGGGCTGCGTCGTCGTGCTCGTACTCGCGAAAATGATGGAGCGCGTGCATCCCGGCTTCGGGTTTCTCGCAGCGTTCGCGGAAGCGGCGACGATTGGCGGACTGGCCGACTGGTATGCGGTGGTTGCTTTGTTCCGGCGGCCGCTGGGATTGCCGATACCGCACACTGCGATCATCCAGCAAAATCAGCACCGGATTGCCGAAAAACTCGGTGAATTCATCGAGGTGCATTTTCTCAGTCCCGCGCCGGTCGATGCCAAACTGCGTGAGGTCGATTTCGCGTCGTTTATTTCGGACTGGCTGACCGATCCGAAGAAAAGCTCTGATCTCGCGCGCTTCGTCCTTCGGCTGCTGCCGGAGGCGCTGGCGGCCGCCGAGACATCGGGGCTGAAATCATACTTCACCCGCCGCATCGTCATGCAATTGCAGAGCGTCGATCTCGCGCCGCTGGCGGCGGGAACGCTGCGCGGTTTCATCGCCGAGGGGCGTCACAAGGGGATGCTCGACGATCTGCTGCAGGCGATTCACGACTCGCTCAACAAGCCCGAGACGCTCGCGCTTCTCCGCGAGAAGATCCGCAATGAACTCCCGACGCTGCTGAAACTCTATCGCGCGGACAAATTCCTGCTGAAGAGGATCGCGGCATCGGCCACGTCGTTCTTTGAAGAGGTGCGTGCCGATCCGAACCATCCGTTTCGCGACGAAGTCGATCGCATCCTGCTGACGCTTCCCGACAAGCTGGCGAATGACAAAGCTTACGCGGATCGTATCGACGGACTGAAACGCGATTTGCTGGCGCGTCCGGAACTCGCGGCGCTGACGCGCGACATCTGGGCCAACGTCAAGGCGTTCATCGACAGGAGCGCCAGCGGCGAGAGCAACGTCTTGCAACATCACCTGACCAATGTGTTTGTGGAGGCCGGTACGCAACTCGGCGCCGACAGCGAAATGCGCGCGGAAATCAACAAGGGCATCGTCGCGGTGCTGCGCAGCTTCATCGCTGATCAGAAGAGCGGTGTGTCGCGTTTCATCTCCGATCAGGTCAAATCATGGGACATGAAACAGCTCATCAACCTGATCGAAATCAACATCGGCAAGGACCTGCAATACATCCGCTTCAACGGTGCGCTGATCGGCGGACTTGCAGGACTGGCGCTCCACACCGCCGAAGTGTTCATAAAATCCCTTTGAAATTGCTGATGAATCTAAAGGGAAAACTGGCGGCGAGACGGTGACGAACTGGAGTCCGAAATGGCAAAAATGCGAATCAGTGCTTAGATTGAACAATTGAGCTGCATGGTGCGTTGCAAGATCATCCCCGTGTGACACTTTGCCTTCTGGTGCGCTGGATGAACGACCCGCGCAAATTTGAAAAAGGAATTCGAATGTCCGCATCTGCCCAGACGCTGCGCCCGCCATCGCGATTGCTGATGCTGATGGAAGCGCGCGCCATCAACGAGTTCGGCGCCTTCCTCGGCGCACTGCCGCTATTGAGTCTCGCGCCCAGGGGTGACGGTCATCCGGTGCTTGTTCTGCCTGGACTCATCACCAGCGACACCGCAACGCGTCCATTGCGTTCGTTCCTCAAGAGCCGCGGCTATGCCGTGAGCGGGTGGGGCCTTGGCCGCAACTTCGGGCCGCGCGCCGGCGTTCAGGATGCGATGTTGAATCTGGTGAAGGACCTCAACGAGCAGCACGGCCGCAAGGTCAGTCTGGTGGGATGGAGCCTCGGCGGGATCTATGCGCGTCAGCTTGCGAAGATGATGCCGGATCGCGTGCGCTCGGTGATCACGCTCGGCAGCCCGTTCGGCGGCAGCCCGCGAGCGACCAACGCGTGGCGCACCTATGAAGCCGTCAGCGGACAAAGCGCAGAGAATCATAACCCCGACTTCGGAGGCGAGATGTCGAAGACGCCGCCGGTGCCGACGACGGCGATCTTCAGCCGCACCGACGGAATCTGCGCATGGCAGAACTGCATCGAGAAGCCCGGCGCTTACGCGGAGAATATCGAAGTGCAGGGCGCGAGCCATTGCGGCATGGGTCATCATCCGGCGATTGTCTACGCTGTTGCGGAACGCCTCGCACAGCCGGAGGGCAAGTGGGCGCCGTTCGAACGCAGCGGCTGGCGTGCGTTCGTGTATCCCGATCCGGCGCGGTGATAATTGCAGCGCATGATTGAGGCCCCGGTGTCGGAGCTTGAATCACATTCCTCTCGCGGAATCGCTGTTGCTTTGAATTGACTTCCGCTTTCGGCAGCATAGCTGACGTGGCCGGACCGGCTGCTGGCTCGATCAGGCCGCGAATGACCCCAAGGCCACATTCTAGGACGTGGTCTGCGAACTTTCCGACTGGACGATTTGTGTGGCATTTTCGGTGGTGCCCCCGGCGCAGCGGGCTTGATCGCCAAGGTAACTCACGCAGTGCAGCCTTCCGGTCGGTCCGCGGCGGCGAGTCCTTGGAGGCTTTCAGATGTGGATAGCCCTAATGCGCATTGGAAAGAGAAGCCGATCTGTGGACCAGTTCCAGCACTCATTCTTCCTAAATCGCTCGGCTTTGCACCGGCCCGCTGTCACCCTTGAGTTGCCGGAAAGAATAGCTGGCCAGCCACAACAGCCCAATATTCGCTTGGATTGGCGAGCAATTTGGAATTGACGACCTAAGCTGAGCGAAGGACCTTCGCAGGGAGACGATCAAATAGGGAAGACGCGCTGACCAATCTGACGGCGATCGTTCTTGCCCGAGCTTCGCTTTTGCAAGGAAGAGTCCAGGACAAAAGGCCGGGAGGAAATCATGAAGAACGCAAAGCCCATCTCGCACGCACATGCAATCGGCAGCTTCATACCTTCAGGCGCGACCGACACGACGATCAAAGGAGATGATAGCGGTGTGACTCGGCGAGGCGCATTACTTGCCGGGTCCGCCTTGGCTGCTGCTTCGGTTCTGGCGTCCGGGGAAACCAACGCTCAAGCCGTGAAGACGACCGCAGCAGCAAAGCCTCCGAGCGAATTCACAAAGGCGGCGAACAAGCGCGTCCTTGAAACGCTCCCGTTCCGCGACCGCGCCGATTTTGAATATGCGCAGCGCGGCTTCATCGCCGGACTTCCCGGCAATGCTATCAAGGATGCACAAGGCAAAGTCGTCCTGGACCTGCAGGCCTTGCAGGTTCCAGTCGACGAGCCGGCGCCCGACACCATGAATCCGAGCCTGTGGCGGGTTGCGCAACTCAACAGCTTCTCCGGGCTGTTCAAGATCGTGGACCGCCTCTACCAGGTTCGTAATATCGACATCACGAACATTACGTTCATTGAGGGGGAGACGGGCATCATCGTCGTCGACCCCTGCGTCTCGACGCTCGCCGCCCGTGCTGCGATGGATCTCTACTTCGCGCATCGTCCGCGCAAGCCGGTCACGGCCGTCATCTATACGCACAGCCATATCGACCACTTCGGCGGCGTTGCCGCCGTGACGAATGTCGAAGACGTTGCAGCGGGCAAGACCAAGATCATCGCCCCGGCCGGATTCACCGAAGAAGCTGTCAGTGAGAATATCTACACCGGCAACGCGATGATTCGACGCGTCATGTACATGGCCGGTAATCCACTGAAGACGGGGTACGGCGCGGGGCAGACACTCGGGACGGGGCTTGGGATACCGGGAGCAGATGCCCCGCCGACGCTGATCCCACCTACGGACATCGTGACTCACACCGGCCAGAAAATGACCATCGATGGCCTGGAATTCGAATTCCTGAATGCGCCAGGCAGCGAAGCGCCAAGCGAGATGCATTTCTACATTCCAGCCCTGAAGGCCTTGTGCACGGCGGAGAACGCAACTCATACCCTGCATAATTTCTACACGCTGCGCGGCGCCAAGACTCGGGACATCGCCAAGTGGGTCAAATATCTCAATCAGACGCTCGAGATGTGGGGGGATCAAGCGGAGGTGCTGTATGCGCCTCATCATTGGCCGATGTGGGGCAACGCAGCAATCAGGCGACACATCGAAACCTATCGAGATGTCTTCAAGTTCATCCACGACCGGTCGCTGCATCTTGCCAATGCCGGCCACACGATGCCCGAGATCGGCGATCTGGTGAAGCTCCCACCCGAACTCGACAGCAATTGGGCAACCCGCGGCTATTACGGCACAGTGAGTCACGATGCGCGGGCGGTGTACAACTTCTATCTTGGTTATTACAGCGCCAATCCTGCCGAACTCGATCCACTGCCTCCGGTTCAAGCTGCCCCGCGTTATGTCGAGATGATGGGCGGTGCCAACGCGATTCTGGAAAAAGCCAAAAAGGCATACGATGCCGGCGAATATCGATGGACGGCCCAACTGCTCTGGCACCTGATATTGGCGGAGCCCAACAACCAGTCTGCCAGGCAGTTACAGGCAGATACATTCGAACAATTGGGATATCAGTCGGAAGCAGCGACGTGGCGCAATATCTACTTTGTAGGAGCGCAAGAGCTGCGCGTCGGCGTACCTAAAGATACACCCGAACTCGCTTCATCGCCTGATCTGGTGAAGCACCTGCCGGTGGAAATGGCTTGCGATTTCCTCGCCATCCAGTTGGACACCGCAAAGACCTCAGGGAAAACCATCACGATCAATCTTGAAGTCGATGATGGGCAGAAACTCGCGCTCGTGCTGCGGAACAGCGTTCTGAACTATTCGGCGAGGTTGGCCGCAACGCCTGATCTCACGATCAGGGGGACAAGCGCGGCGATTGTCGCCACGCTCATGGGCGGCAAACCCGAGCAGGCTATCAGTCAAGGCATTGTAAAAGTTGAAGGGCGACAGGCAGCCTTGAGCGAATTGTTGAGCCTGACAACTCCGCCCGAATTCTGGTTCCCGATCATCACGCGCCCCGCATGGAAGACGTGATTAGGGTGTGACCAATGAGTGGACTCAACTCCACGGCATTGGAAGCTCGATTTGTGAGCAGCGTCCTAGCTGTCTTGATGAAGGAGGGATGGCGTTACAGCTAAGCCTTCTCACCGCGCAGCTTGCCGACAACGCGGGTCGGGAAGAAATACACGCCGACGGGGAACCACCTCCGGGCGGTGTCCCGAAGGACATACTTTTAGTTTCGCGGAATCGCTATTGCTCTGAATTGACTTCTGCTTTCGTCCGCATAGCGGACGTGGCCGGATACCCTGCTCGATCAGGTCGCGATTGACCCATAGCGGACCTGCGGTGTCCGCGCGGAATAGATCGTCCGTATCGCATCGTCGTCCCAAATCCTATACAATCGGCCCCTCGCATTCTCGCAGGCGGATGGCCGCGTGCATGGTACCGATACCGCGCGGTCGCGCCTCAGCAGCGGAGGCGGTCATGAGCAGAACTGTAATTGCGGCTCTCGCGTTGATTTGCGCCATAGCATCGCCTCGCGCGCAAGATTTCTCTGCCGAGGACCTCGCAGGCCGCACCATTGAGCGGCGAGCGGTCGAGACCGTCATCTGGGGCATGCCGGCGGTCAACACAGATCTGATGCTTCAGGCGATGATTGGCAGCGCCAAGGGCACGCCCAACCAGATCGTCTATTGGTCGCGCCTGCCGGACTGGAAGAACCAGACGCTCACGCCGAATCCCGATGTGATCTACCTGATGCCGTTCATCAACACGAAGGACGCCGGTCCAATGGTGTTGGAAATCCCGCCGGCCGACGATGGTGTGATCAACGGCACTGTCATGGATGTCTGGCAAGTGCCGCTGGAGGATGTGGGGCCGGCCGGCGTCGACAAGGGAAAAGGCGGCAAATATCTTGTCCTGCCTCCCAGCCATTCGGCCGCCGTTCCGGATGGCTACATCGCTCTGCCCTCAATGAACTATCAGGGCTATGCGCTGCTGCGCTCGATTCTCAAGAGCGGCAGCGATGCCGACGTCGCCAAGGCGGTCGCCTATGCCAAGCGGATCAAGTTGTATCCGCTCTCACAGGCGGCCAACCCGCCGATGACGACATTCGTCGACGCGATCGACGTCGTTTACGACTCCACCATTCCGTATGACTTGCGTTTCTTCCAGTCGCTCGACCGCGTGGTGCAGATAGAGCCGTGGCTCCCGCGCGACAAGCTGATGATCGACATCCTCAAGTCGGTCGGCATCGAGAAGGGCAAGCCGTTTAATCCCAATGCGAAAACACAGGACATCCTGAAGTCAGCCGCGCGCGAAGCCCACGCCCTCCTGGAAAGCCGCTACAATGGCTTGTTCGCGCCCTATTTTGACATCAGTCGATGGGCGGTCCCGGCGTTCCCCGACTATCTCAAGGCGTCGCAAGACGGCTTCTCCGATCCGAATGCATATCCTTTCGACAACCGCGGCCTTGTCTTTACTTTCGCGTTCTTCACGCCCAAGCATCTTGGGGAAGGACAGTTCTATCTGATGACGGTCAAGGACAAGGAGGGGCAGAATTTCGACGGCAGCATGAGCTACCGCCTCTCCGTGCCCGCGAACGCACCGGTGAACCAGTACTGGTCGGCGACGGTCTACAATCGCGCCAGCCACAGTCTCATCCGCGACATGTCCCGGTCCGGGCGCGGCTCACAAAGCCAGGGTCTGCAAAAGAACCCCGACGGCTCCGTGGACATCTATTTCGGACCCAAGGCTCCGGCAGGCAAGGACTCGAACTGGGTGCCGACGAACCCGAGCGGACAGTTTGAAGTTCTCTTCCGCTTCTACGGCCCCGAAAAGTCGCTGTTCGACAAGACGTGGAAGCTGCCGGACATCGAAAAAGTAACGGCGCAGTGAGAGGGAAGCCATGAGCCGTCTCCGCTCACTAATCTTCTCGGGTTTGGCGCTGACGGTGTCTGTTGCGGTCGCGCAGGCACAGCCGCTGGGAAATGCCATCCCTGTCACCGTCGATAACTTCAACCGTGCCGAGACCGATATGAATTTTGCCGGCGGGGGCGGCAGTCAGGTCGGCAGGTTCTTGCACCACCGCGAGCCTATCTCGATCGACTTTCCCATCGTGCGCCCCAACCGCGACACTTTGTATTCGCTATCGGTCTTTGATCTCGATGCGGGACCGGTGACGGTCACGTTGCCCAATGCGGGTCAGCGTTTCATGTCAATGCAGGTGATCAATGAGGACCATTACACTCCAGAAGTTGTCTATGGCGTCGGCACCTACACGTTCAACAGGGAGAAGATCGGCACCCGCTATGTCTCGTTAGGAGTGCGCATTCTGGTCAATCCGGGTGACCCGGAAGACATCAAGCAGGTTCACGCCTTGCAGGATGCCATCACGGTCGCGCAGCCAGGCGGCCCAGGGCGTTTTGAAGTGCCGAACTGGGATCAGGCCAGCCAGAAGAAGGTGCGCGACGCACTTCTGGCGCTGGCTGAAACCCTCCCCGACACAAAACGCACGTTCGGAGCTCGGGATCAGGTCGATCCTGTTCGACACCTGATTGGAACAGCGTTCGCCTTCGGCGGCAATCCCGAGAAAGATGCCCTCTATCTCAATGTCACCCTGAACAGGAACGACGGCACGACGGTGCATCGTCTCACTGTCAAGGACGTGCCGGTTGACGCCTTCTGGTCGATCAGCGTCTACAACGCAGAGGGACACTTCCAGAAGAACGCGTTCAACGCTTACGCGCTCAACAACATCACCGCGAAAAAAGAGATCGACGGCGCCGTCATTGTTCAGTTCGGCGGCTGCGACGGCAAGATTCCCAATTGCCTGCCGACCATGCCGGGTTGGAACTACATGGTGCGGCTCTATCGTCCGCGCGCCGAAATTTTGAACGGCACATGGAAATTCCCTGAGGCGGAGCCGGGGAATTGACGTCGTCCTCTGCCAACCTGAGGTCTGCTTGTGGCACATCGCGTGATCTCGCTGGATAGGCCCGCCCCGGGAACCGCCTCCGGGCGGTGTCCCGAAGGACATACTTTTAGTTTCGCATAATGCTATCGGGTGCTGGCATTCATGCCGGGCACCGATTATGTGCGCGTGGGCTGGAGGGCGCCTGCGCATTTTGATGCGCGGCACACATCAGGAGGAATGCCATGAAGCGCGTCTCTCTGATCGCTGCACTGTCGCTGATCATTCTGCTTCCGTTCCCCGCTACGGCTGCCGACAACCATGCGGTTGTATCCCCTGATCAACTGAAATGGGGGGCGGCACCACCGGCTTTCCCGAAAGGTGCACAGATAGCCGTGCTGAGCGGTGATCCGTCGAAGGAAGGACTTTATGTTGTTCGGGTGAAGGTGCCTGCCGGATACAAGGTGCCGCCGCATACACACCCGAACGACGAAAATATCACCGTCATCTCCGGGACGTTCAACATCGGAATGGGTGGCAAGTTCGATGATAAAAATGGAAGCGCTCTGAAGGCGGGAGGTTTTGCGCTCGCCCCGAAGGGTATGCAGCATTACGCCTGGTTTACCGAGGACAGCATCATCCAGTTGCACGGGATGGGCCCGCAAGACATCACCTACGTCAATCCGGCCGATGATCCGCGCAAGAGCAATTAGGGCTAAATGCTAGCCATTGCGAGGAGCGTAAGCGAAGAAGCAATCCAGTTTCTTGACCGTAGATCTGGATTGCTTCGCACCGCTCGCAAAGACGGACGCGGGATCTGGCGAAGATGTTTCACGCGCGCAGCGGCGCGCAAATCTCTCAGCCTGTGGTTTGCAGCCGCTGAAGTCTCGGCGCGCTCAGTGCGACACGTGTCGGTAATGCCTTTGGTGCATGCGTGACGAGCCTTTCGATCTCGATTCGCCGTTGCTGCTGGACAAACCTGATTGCGAAGCCATCGGGGAAAATCCGAGTGACACGTCCGACGCATGTACCCACGGACAGCGGTGTGCCCAATTCGGGTTGAACGGTGCTGGAGACGGCGACGCCGGACACCGAAATGTCGATGATGAAGCAAGAACATATGCTGCCGTCGGCGAAGAGCAGCGTCGAGTGCGGAACCTCCGGAAAAAACCGTGCGTGATCCCTGCGATCCCGGATCGATGGGTCCCTTTCTCTTTGTTCGAGCCACGTGAGCCGCTGCGCCAGCGATTGGCGCGTGGCGGCTGTCGTATCCAGCTCCATCAGAAAGCCGCCGGGCACGATGTCGGAGACGCGGCCCTCGAACTTGCCGAACTCGCTGAAGAAGGACGAGAGCTTGTCGCCGATACGCCCCGGGATCGGCGCATCAACCAGTGCGCGGAACGGCGACACCCGGCGCGTGCGGCAGGCAAATGCGCGAGGCTGGCCGGATGCGTCGTACCAGTTCGGCAGGGTGTAGCTACCGGACACGGATAGCTTCACCGCGCGTTGCTTCAAGAACTTTTCAATGCTCATCGGACTGTTGCCGTGCTGTCCTGAATTGTCTTGGGAGGCTACAAGATACGACAGCCATGTTAACGACGAGGTGCAGTGGAACCTCAACGGGTTCGTATTTTTCAGGATGAGTTAACGCGGCTTTACGAAATTGCGCGCAAATGCGGGACGCATGCTATGTCTTGCTTTGCCATCGAAGAGCCAAGGCAATGCCGAATAAATCCGGCCAACGAGAATTGCGGTGCAATCAAGCCTGACTCTCGCCGGGACGACGCGGATACATCTCGCCCCTTACGCCTTCTTCCCGCGCAGTTTGCCGACCACGCCGGTGGGGAAGAAATACACGCTGGCGATGAACAGCAGCCCAAGCCACAGCAGCCAGCGGTCGGGATGCAGCAGATCCGGCAGCACGGGGATGCCCGCGCCTGCGGTGGCCTTCGAAGCCATGCCCATCAGTGTTTGCAGATAGTTCTCCGCGAGAATGAACATCGCAGCACCGATCACAGCGCCGTACATCGTGCCCATGCCGCCGATCACCACCATCAGGAGAATATCGACCATGATGATGAAGGAGAGCGACGTCTCCGGGCCGGCATAACGCAGCCACAATGAATTCAGTATGCCCGCGCAGGCGGCGACGAGAGCGGCCAGCACATTGGCCCACGTCAGGTGAAACACGGTGCGATAGCCGAGCGCTTCGGCGCGGAAACGGTTTTCGCGGACTGCCTGCAGCACGCGCCCGAATGGCGAGTTCACGATGCGCAGCAGCGTGAGGATCATCGCCGCAGAGCCAAAGAACACGATGTAGTAAGTCAGCGTGCGGCCGTTGAACTCGAACCCGAACACGCTCTTCGAGATCAGAACAGTGCCGGGGCGCAGCAGTTCGGGAAGCTGAAAGCTGCGGCCATCGTCGCCGCCGGTCAGCCATGACAGTTGTGAGGCAAGCACAAGGAACGCCGATGCCACCGCAAGCGTGATCATCGCGAAGAAGATCGCCTGCACCCGCAGCGAGAACAATCCGATGCCCAGCGCCAGCAGTGCCGCCAGCGGCAGGCCGATGACAATGCCGGTGGCGACGCTGGCCCATGTCGGCCCCATCGCATACAGCGCGATGGCGATGGAGTAGCTGCCGATGCCATAGAACATCGTGTGCGCGAACGACACCGTGCCGGTGTAGCCGAGCAGCAGGTCGTAGGACGCCACCAGTGCGGCGAAGATGCAGATCTTGGTGGCGACGTTCATCGCCTTGGCGCCGGGAAACAGGAACGGCGCCAGCGCCAGCATCGTCACAATGACGATGAGCAGGAGGCCGAGAATGCGGCTGCGCGGCGGATCGCCGGAAAGGATCATCATCGATTTGTCACCGGATAGAGTCCGCGCGGTCGCCACATCAGGATCGCAACCATCAGCAGGATGTTCGAGACCAGCGCCAGC
Source organism: Afipia birgiae 34632 (assembly GCF_000308295.2). Classification (GTDB taxonomy): domain Bacteria; phylum Pseudomonadota; class Alphaproteobacteria; order Rhizobiales; family Xanthobacteraceae; genus Afipia; species Afipia birgiae. The sequence goes on along the minus strand of NZ_HG326652.1, from coordinate 2,045,167 downwards.
TTCGGCACCAGGAAGCCGCCGTAGTTGGCGATCATCGCGACCAGAATGGCGCCGATGAAACAGCCGCCGATGGAGCCGAGGCCGCCGATGATGATGACGATGAACACCAGCACCATCAGGTCGCCGCCCATCGAGGCGTGTACTTCCTCGCGGTAGAGGCCCCACATGATCCCGCCGAGCCCTGCGAGCGCGGAGCCGACCATGAACACGCCAAGAAACAGCCGCTTGATGCGATAGCCGAGCGCCTCGACCATTTCGCGATTCTCGACGCCGGCGCGGATCAGCAGGCCGATTTTGGTGCGGTTCAGCACCAGCAGCACGAGGCCAAACACCACAAGACCGACGACCATCGCCAGCACGCGATATTTGGCGATGGCGATGTCGCCGAAGATGAAGGAGCCGCGCAGCGATGTCGGCAGCGGCAGCGGAATGCGCTGCGGTCCCCACAGCGCGTAGAGCGTCTGCTCGGCGACGATCAGCCCGCCCATGGTGATCAGGATTTGCTTGAGGTGACTGCCGTAGACCGGAAGGATCAGCACGCGCTCGAATACGAGACCGACCGCCCCGGACACCGCCATCGCCAGCAGGGCCGCGGGGGCCAATGCAAGGAGGTTCAGCCACAGCGAGTCGGCCTGGATGTATCCGGCCATCGGCACCAGCACCAATGTCGCAACATACGCGCCGACCGCAATAAACGCGCCGTGCCCGAAGTTCAGGACATCCATCAGGCCGAACACCAGCGTCAGACCCGAGGCCATGATGAAGATCATCATGCCCATGGCGAGGCTGGCGACCGTCAGAGTGACCCATGTACTCGGCGAGCCGATCAGCGGGATCATCGCCAGCGCAAGTACGACCGGCAGCAGCAGCGGGATAAAATCGCGGCTGGCTTGCGGCAGCGGTTCGGCGGCCGCCAAGGAGGTTGTCGAGTCGGTCATTGGTGCGCCTCGAGGCTGAGACCCAGCAGCTTTTCCTGCAATGATGTGTCTTTCGCGAGTTCGGCCATCGCGCCGCGATGCACGATCTTGCCGTTGTCCATCACCAGCACGTTGTCGCCGACTTCCTGAGCCACGCGGAAATTCTGCTCGACCAGCAGGATGGTCGCGCCGCGCGTCTTCACTTCAGCAAGACATTCGATGAGATTGACGACGATGGCGGGGGCAAGGCCCTTGGTCGGTTCGTCGATCAAGAGCAGCTTGCGCGGCTCGACGATGGCGCGGGCGATCGACAGCATCTGCTTTTGTCCGCCGGACAGCGAACCCGCGCGCGACAGCCAGAAGCGTTTCAGCGCCGGAAAGAATCCGAAGATCCATTGCAGCCGCGTATCGTCCAGCGGACCTGCGCGTGCGGCGAGGATCAGGTTTTCCTTCACGGTCAGATCGGAGAACACCGACATGGACTCCGGCACGTAGCCGACGCCGAGGCTGGCGATGTCCGGCGTGAGTTTCTTCTCGGTGCGCTGGCCTTCGAGCGTGATCGTGCCGGACGAGGGCGGCGAGAGGCCCATGACGGTGCGCAGGGTCGTGGTCTTGCCCGCGCCGTTGCGGCCAAGCAGCATGGTGATCTGGCCTTCCGGCACGACAAAATCGACACCGTGCAGGATGTGATACTGCGCGATATGGGTATGAACGCCGGTGAGGGATAACATGTCGCTCATGCCGAAATCCCTTTCGGCGGGGCGTCATTGCGAGGAACTCTTGCGACGAAGCAATCCAGCTCTTCCTCGCGGCTCTGGATTGCTTCGATTCGCTCGCAATGACGAAGAAACGGGAATTCGACATTCATCATGCGGCGGTCTTTCCGGGCGCGATGCCGAGATAGGCTTCCTGCACGATCGGCGAGGCGATCACCTCGGCGGGCTTGCCGTCCGCCACCAGTTGCCCGTTGTGCAGAACGATGATGCGGTCGGCGAGCGAGCGCACCACGTCCATCTTGTGTTCAACCAGCAGGATGATCTTGCTGGTGTCCTGCTTGAGGCGCGCGATGAGATCGAGCACCACCGGCACTTCGTCGACGCTCATGCCTGCTGTGGGCTCATCGAACATGAAGACCTTCGGCTCCAGCGCCATCATCAACGCGACTTCGAGCTTGCGCTGATCGCCGTGGGACAGGGCTGCGGCAGCGACCGCGCGGCGGTTGCCGAGCGCGATTGAATCGAGAATAGCGTCGGCGCGTTCGATCAGGTCGCGGCGCTTCATCCATGGGCGGAGCATCTCGTAATGCACGCCGCTTGCGGCCTGCACGGCGAGGCGAACGTTTTCCTCGACGCTGAGATTGGGGAACAGGTTGGTCAACTGAAAGGCGCGGCCGAGGCCCTTGCGCGTGCGCAATGGTGCGGTGAGGCCGGTGATGTTCTCGCCCGCGAGCAGGACGTCACCGGCGCTCGGACGGAGTTGTCCGGAGATCAGGTTGAAATAGGTGGTCTTGCCGGCGCCGTTGGGGCCGACAATGGCCGTCAGTTCGCCGGGGCGAAAGGTGCAACTCACCTTGTTGACGGCGACATGGCCGCCGAAACGGATGGTCAGGTCGCGGGTCTCGAGGGTGAGGGGCATGGAATTCGCTGCCAAAGATTTGATGCGAGCGGCTTCTTTTCACCTCTCCCCGTTTACGGGGATAGGTCGCGAGCCTTCAGGCGAGCGGGTGAGGGGCTTCTCTTATCGCAAGTCCCGGCCCCTCACCCGGAGCCTTCGCTGCGCTCAGTCTCCGACCTCTCCCCGCAGGCGGGGAGAGGTGAAGAGTTCAGTTGTTCTTACCGCTTGTTCTTGATCGGGATCTGCATGTCCTCGATCTTGAGTTCGCGCACCAGCTCGTTGTCGGCCCAGGCGAGGTTCGGATCGACCTTGACGCGGAAGTGATACATGCTTTGCAGCGCCTGATGATCCTCCTTGCGGAACATCATCTTGCCCTTCGGCGTATCGAACTCCATGCCTTCCATCGCCGCGATCAGTTTTTCGGTGTCGGTCGACTTGGCCTTCTGCACGGCGGTGACCGCCGCCATCGCCGCAGCAAACCCGCCCGCCGTGAAGAAGTCCGGCGGCGCGTTGAAGCGCTTCTGGTGCTCGGTGACGAGCCACTCGTTGATCGGGTTTTTCGGAATGGCGTAGTAGTAGTAAGTCGCACCTTCCAGGCCGGGCAAACGCTTGTAAGCCGCCAGCGCCGGGAGAATGTTGCCGCCGCTCGACAACTCGATGCTGTAACGCTTCGGGTCCATGTCCTGGATCTTGGTCAGCGGATCGCCGCCGCCGGCCCAGATCACCCAGATGATCTTGCGGCCCGGCTTGTCCTTCAGTGCGTCGAACAGGCGCTGGCCTGCGGCGGTGAAGTCGGTGGTCGCGGGTGGAACGTATTCTTCCGCAGCCAGCGTTGCACCGGTCTTGGAGAGGGCTTCCTTGAACGCGGCGACGCCGTCGCGGCCGAACGCATTGTCCTGGCCGAGGGTCGCGATGGTCACGCCCTGCTTGCCGATGGCGACGGCGTTGGAGATCGCATCCTGCGACGAGTTGCGGCCGGTGCGGAAGATGTAGCGATTCCACTTTTCGCCGGTGATGGCATCCGCCACGGCCGGCTCGACGATCAGCACCTTCTTGTTTTCTTCGGCGACCGGCAGCATGGCCAGCGCCGCGCCTGACGCCGTGGTGCCGATGGCGAGATCGACCTTGTCGTCCTGATAGGCTTCGGCGAGTGCGGCCTTGGCGAGGTCCGGCTTGCCCTGATCGTCCTTGGTGATGAGCACGATCTTGCGGCCATCGACCGTCATGGTGTTCTTGGTGGCGTATTCCAGGCCCATGCGCAGACCGTTTTCCGTCTGCTTGGCATAGGCTTCCAGCGGCCCGGTCTTGCCGTAGATCAGCGCGATCTTGAGATCGTCGGCTGTCGCCGGTGCTGCGGCCAGTGCGGCCGCGACGCCTGCGAGAATTGCAATCTTACGCATTGATGTCCTCCCCATTTCCTTGAGGGACGATACATGCTCGCGTCGGAATTACCAATTTTTTTGCGGCGACCGGTTGGGCAGGGAATAATGGCGTTTTAGGCTGTCTTCAGCCTGCGGCGAGGGGCCAACGGCATATCGAGACGATTAGGGCGTGAACCCATAAATTTGGAGTGGCCGGCGGACGTTCGCTTGGGTGCGTATAACAGACTCAAGTCGTGCATCGCGCCTTGTCCGAAAAGTGCCAAGACCGGATATGAAAACCGCGGTTGTCGAAGACTGGTTTTGCCAGATCATCCAGCGTTTCCGACGATAGGTCGATATGGGCAGCGTTTACTTTGGAAGGCATTCCACATTGTAGGCAATGATAATCTGCGCCGGGTCAGCTTTGCCGATGGTCTTCAAGTCTTCTATGCCACTTCTCAGCTTGGCTCCGGCGTCCCTTAAACTTCCTTCAAGCGCCGACTTGGCGGCCCTGCATCGCTCTTCGTTCGAGAACTCTTGAAATACCACGGTCGGACGGAGCCTCCATTCCGCCCTGTCGTTTGTAGCTGCCGGGCTAACTGAGTAGGAGAAGACGTACATCAGTATCCACATCGGTATGCTCCACTTGTGATGCGACGGCAGTGAGGGGGCCTCCCTCCCGTGTTGGGCGCGGATCGGCTTCGCCTCCGTTATTCCGTTGACTTAAGCGCGGCCGAGCACGCGGGCGACAATTCGGCTACCCGCTCTTTGAGGCAACGTACGATGCGCTGGCCACTGGGCCGAAGCCCTCTGCACAAGCGCTCCACGTCGCTTTTGCATTCGCGTGCAATCTTAACGGGGTCGGTCAAACGGTTCTTGGCGAATGCATCTTGACCAGACAACGCGATTGCAATGCCGAGCAACGGACTGAGCCAGTTCATCTCTGACTCCCTTCTAGAAAGCTGTTCACGTGCCTGAGCCCGAGGGCACGATGTTGACCTAGATCAAACCATTGATGGTGGTGACGTTCTTCTTGACAGGTCAATTCCCTGGATTTGATCTATTTCGCCGCGTGAGGGATGCAGATGTCAGACAATCCCATGGACGTAATCGAAGCAGCCATTCGCTCCGCATTCATCAGTTACCCAAAGGAAGATGACCCGGATTGGAGAAGTCCGCATTGGATTAATCCGGAAGAGTGCACGCACCTGGCGCAGGGCATCCTGCTGGAGTTGCAGGCAAAGGGATTTGAAATCGTGAAGAGGCAGACCTGATAGATCGACGGCGGCCCGCGCAATCGGTCGTTTCAGGGCGGCGGTTTGTCGCTGTCGTCCTGTCTACGCTTCGGCCGAGGAGCCAACTCGTCAGCAGCCGTCGTCAAATTGTAAGATGGCCAGAACGCCCACCGCGAGGCGGCTTCTGCGATCTCGGACTGCGAACTGACTTGAAGTTTCTGCAACAGCCGCTTCCGCTGCTCGCCAATCTGGTCGTCTCGTCCGCCGATGTCATGGGCAATGGCATGGTTAGAGTGGCCGCGGGCGAGACGCCGCAATAGGCGCTTTTCACGCGCGCTCAGTATCGGATCGTTTATCAAGCGAAGATCGCGATTGCAGCTAGCACTATGGGGATAAAACCACCGACAATGACGCATAAGCGATAGGCAAGGTCGTCTGCCATGGCACGCACCCGAGCTGTACTTACATGGTAACCGTACACCCGAGGGCGGCGCGCGACATGTGCAGTTTGTGCCATGTTTTTAATTGAGCGGGAGGCGAAGCATGTACCGGCATATTCTCATTCCGACAGATGGTTCGAAGCTAGCGGAGCATGGGGTGGCGCATGGGTTGGCGCTGGCTAAATCCCTTGGAGCCAAGGTATCAGTAATCTTCGTTGTGGAACCGTTTTCAGAAATGACAGGGCGGTTCCGGGAAGCAGTCAAAAATTATGCTGAGCTGCGCAAGGAACAGGCCGCTAGCGCGCTGGAACACGCGGCAAATGGGGCCCAGGAGGCGGGTGTTTCCTGCGAGACGATTCAAGTCGAGAACGGGCAACCCCATCAAGCCATCATCGCAGCAGCCGAGGACAAAGGCTGCGACCTTATTGTTATGTCATCGCATGGTCGCAGCGGACTTTCCATGCTTCTAATCGGCAGTGTGACAAATAAGGTGCTGGCACAAGCGAAGATCCCCGTACTGGTTTGTCAGTGAATGTGACGACCGCTCGATGAGTCAAATAAACGCGCCGGGCGATGTAGATAACGTCCGGTCGCATCAATCCGAATTTGGCTACGTGCTATGAGTCCACACCCTAGTAATGAGGCGGCGGTTCGTTGGCGGGGCCCGCGCCCGATTTCATCTCGGCGTCTTCAAGCCGTTCGCGCAGACTGAGCATCTCGCGGCTCAGGGCATCGATCTGCTTCCACTGCGCGGTGATGGTGTTGTTCAGGGCCTCGATGGTCTCGTCCAGATACGCGATCCGGATTTCCAGTGCGTCGATCCGCGCGGCGGGCGAGGGGGTCTCAGTCATCGGCCTGCTCGCTCATCTCGATTTCGGTCGCGTCGGTGTGATCCGCACCGTCTCCGCGTGATGTTTGACGTTCGCTGAGCCCGTGACCGAGCGCGATGCGCTGGTCGAACACGAAGCATTCGCCGCGCCACAGGCTTTGCGTCTCCGGGATGTCTTCCAGATATTTCAGGATGCCCCCCTTGAGATGGTAGACCTCCTCGAACCCCTGCGACAGCAAATAGGAACTGGCCTTTTCGCAGCGGATGCCGCCGGTGCAGAACATCGCAATTTTCTTGTGCTTGTTCGGGTCGAGCGCCCGGCCGGCGAAATCCGGGAATTCACCGAAGCGTGTGATTTTCGGATCGACAGCGCCTTCGAATGTGCCCATCTCGACCTCGAAGCCATTGCGGGTGTCCAGCAGCAGCACATCATCCTGCTTGATGAGTGCGTTCCAGTCGGCGGCATCGACGTAAATACCGACCTTGGCGTTGGGGTCGGTCTCCGGATCGCCCAGCCGCACGATCTCCTTTTTCAGCCGGACCTTCATCCGGTTGAACGGCATCTCGCTTGCGCCCGAGAACTTCAGTTCCAGATTGTCGAGGCGGCCATTGAACAGCGCGCCGTTCTGCAACTGGTTCATCAGGGCATCGATTGAGACTTCGCGGCCGGCCACGGTCCCGTTGATGCCTTCGGCTGCGAGCAGGATGATGCCCCGCACGTCCAGCGCCACGCACATGTTGCGCAGCGGCTCACGCAGGGCCTCGAAATCGGGGAGTGCGACAAACTGATAAAAGGCGGCGACTTTGTACGACATGGCCCGGGGTTATATCAGTACCGGGCGGGGCGAAAAGAGCAGGTATTCTGCCTCCGTAGGGCTAATGGCAGGGCTGCCTGTTTGCCGCATTTTGGAGCAAATTTGGCCCCATCGGCGGTGTTGCGTCCAGTCAGATGGCTGCCGAACCGTCGCGGGATGTGTCGCGAAAGCCACTTAAACCTGCTTTATTTGGTAGCATGCCTCGCGTTGCCCAGTGCCCCGAATCCGAAGTTCGCTTGATCCCGCAGCACGTTCCGGGCGAACTTCGAATTCGGAAGGGCACTGGAAAAATACGATTCTAGTGTGGTTTAGGTTCGCAAGTCCGCAAGAGAACGCGCCGTAGAAATAATGCGGACTTGCGAACCACCACACTGGGGAATCTGCTAGATAAAACGTCGGCTTACCTCGAATCGGAACTGTCCCGTTGCATCAGATTTCAAAAGAGCCTGTTCAAGGCGATTCCGGAAAGCATCACTTCAGCATCGCATTCGGGCTCGAACGGATCGGTCTGATCGCGCTGCGCGCGCCGAAGCTGGCGGCCACTGTCCTGCTCGCGCTCTGTGTCGTCGCGGTGTTCGGCATTCAGCGCATCAAGATCGACGATTCGCTCAGCCAGCTATTTCGCTCCGATACGCCCGAATACAAACAATATGAAGAGGTGACCAAGCGTTTCCCCTCCAGCGAGTATGACGTGCTGGTGGTGGTGGAGGGCAAGTCGCTGCTGGAGCGTTCCTCGCTCGAGAAAATACGCGATCTCGTCACGGACCTCCAACTCGTGGACGGCACCCGCGGCATCATCTCGCTGTTCTCCGCACGCCAGCCGCCCGAGGGCGGCAAGTTGCCCGCTGCGCTGTTCCCGGAAACGCTGCCGGAAGGTGCGGCCTACGACGAATTCATCAAGCGCGTCCGGGACAACGAGGTCATCAAGGGCAAGCTGCTGTCGGAGGACGGCACGCTGGCGCTGATCGTGCTCGCACTCGATCCCGCGATTGTCGGCAACAAGGGGCTCAAGACGACCATCGGCGAAGTCCGCAAGATCATGAACGAGGATCTTGAGGGCACCAGCCTCAACAGCCAGCTGTCCGGCGTACCGGTGATGCAGCTCGAAATCCGCAACGCGGTCGAGCGCGACGGCCTGACCTACAACATCGCCGGCATTCTCGCCGGCTGCATCATTGCGATCATCTTCTTCCGTCGCATCTCGTTCATGATTGTCGCGGCCTTTCCGCCGCTTTTGGCGATCCTGCTGTCGATCGGCACGCTGGGCTGGCTCGGGTTCAGCCTCAACATGTTCCTGAACGTGATGACGCCGCTCATCATGGTTATCAGTTTTGCCGACTCGATGCAGTTGACCTTTGCGGCGCGCGACCGGCTGATCGCGGGCGAGGACAAATATACCGCCTTCCGCAATGCCGTGCTGGTGGTGGGGCCGGCTTGCGTGCTGACCCACGGCACCGCTGCGCTGTCGTTTCTCGCCCTGCAGTTTTCCGATTCGGACCTGATCCGCACCTTCGGCGAAGCCGGATTGATGGCGACGGTCATCGCGCTGATCGCCGTGCTGTCGCTGGTGCCGGTGTTCGGCGTGCTGCTGGTGCGCAAGGAGAACCTGCTTGCCACCAAGGTGAAGGGTGCGGACCGTGGCGTCGAAGCTTTGCGCGCGTTCTGCGCGTTTATCGCCAAGCGAATGGTCGGCCGTCCCGGTCTTTTCAGCCTGATTGCGCTGCTCGTGGTGTTCGGTCTCGGCATTATCTATGCGAGCCTTGAGCCGCGTTACCGGCTGGCTGACCAGGTGCCGGACAAGCAGCAGGCCGTCGAAGCTTCCAGCCGCCTCGACGCCAAGCTGACCGGCGCCAATCCGATCGATGTGCTGATCGAGTTCCCCAAGGGCAAGTCGCTGTACGATACCGATACGCTGGACACCATCGCTGCCGTTCACTCGATCATTGAGAAACAGGCGGGGGTCGGCAACGTCTGGTCGATCGAGACGCTGCGGCGCTGGCTGGCCGAAAAGGCCGGGCGCTCCGACGTGGCGATCCTGAAAGAATATGTCGATGTGCTGCCGAAATATCTGTCGCGGCGCTTCATTTCCGAGAACCAGGACGCGGTGGTGGTCTCGGGGCGTGTGCCCGACCTCGATTCGAGTCAGATTCTGCCGACGGTGGAGAAACTCGACGCCGCGATGGGCGCGGTCCGAAGCGCGCATCCCGGTTACAACATCGCCGTGACCGGTCTGTCCGCGATCGCGGCGCGCAACAGCGCCAGCATGATCGGCAAGCTCAACCACGGCCTCACCATCGAATTTCTGCTGGTGGCGGTGTTTATCGGACTGGCATTCCGCTCGGTGGTGGTGATGTTCGCGAGCATCCTGCCGGGCATCTTCCCGGTGGTGCTGTCGGGCACCGTATTGTGGCTACTGGGGGAGGGGTTGCAATTCGCCAGCGTGGTCGCGCTCACCGTATCGTTCGGATTGGGATTGAGCGCCACCATCCACTTCCTCAACCGGCTGCGGCTGGAGGAAAAGCCCGGCGTGGACGAGGCGCAGGCGGTCGAGCGTGCCACCGTGCTGGTCGGGCCGGCCCTGATCCTGACCACGGTGGTGCTGGCGTGCGGCCTCGTGGTCACGGTGTTCTCGGACCTGCCGTCGCTGCGCCTGTTCGGCTGGCTCAGCGCCTTCTCCATGATCGCGGCGCTGATCGCCGACCTCTTCATCCTGCGTCCGACGGCGATGTGGCTCATGAGCACGTCGCATCGCCTCAAGGCGGCGCTGCGCAGCAAATAGGCAGACGTCATCCTAAACAGAAAGAAGCCCGCCGATTTCTTATCGGCGGGCTTTTTGATGATGGATTGCAGAGTTTAGTTGCTGCGCGCCAGGCTGATCGTGACGCCGCGAAGCTCGCCCTTGGAGCTGATATTGACCGATTGCTTGTTGCCGCGGGTCGCGACGTTGAAACTCGCTGCGTAACCGTTGGTCTGGACCAGCGCACTGACTTGCCCGTTTGCGATGCTGCCTTCGACGGTGCCGTTGACACCGCGGCTGGCTTCGCTCCACGAACCGGTGATGTTGCCACCCCTGGCCGCGATGTTGCTGGTCAGCTCGAATTTGTAGCTGTCGCTGGCGCAGCGCAGGACCTGATGCAGGTTGTTACCGCTACCGTCCACGGTGTAGGTGCCCCGGCAGCGGATGCGCTCCGTTCCGCCCTCCGCGATGGTGATCGTGCCGTTCCCGGACCAGTTGCCTGCATAATTGGCAAACGGGGCGGAATCGTCGTGCGCGAATGCCGGGACCATCAGAACGGCTGTAGCCAGGGCCGCACTGCGGAAACGCCGAAAATAAAAGCGCGAAGCGGGAAAAGACATTGCAAAACACCATCGGTTGCGGTCGCGATAAGTATTGGTCGCTCATAGCATGCTTTGGTTCACGCGAAAATGTAGCGCAGTGCACCAAAATTGCAAAATCGCCAGAAGGCGTTTCCTGTCATTCTTGTGACGGATGGGCATCAGGCCGCTTCCGGGCGCTGCCTGGTCATTTCGCGCGTTGCAGCGCAATGATCGGATGTTTGAGATAAATCCTCCTCGGATCGGTAGACAATCTCGTTTTTCGGACATCTAATCCTTCTCAAGGCCGGCGGACAAAAGCACGGTCATTTGGGAGGACGACGAATGAAATTAACGCGACGTGATTTCTCTGTCGGTGTCGGCGCAATACTTGCGGCGCCTGCATTCATCAAAAGCGCCGGAGCTCAGGGCGCCACCATCAAGATCGGCATGGTTCTTCCGGTGACCGGGTCGGCTGCGGAGCAGGGCAAGTTCGCGCTCAACGGCGCAAAGCTGGCATTAGAGGCCGTCAACAAGGCGGGCGGGGTTCTCGGAAAACAGGTCGAACTCATCACTGAGGATGACCAGACTACCAATCCAGGTGTTGTGCTCGCATTCTCAAAGCTCGCCGCCCAGCAGGATATCGTCGCGTTCCTCGGCTCGATCCGCTCCACGCAGGTGCATGCGATGGCGCCGGACGTTCTGAAGCTCGGCAAGCCGATGGCGATCGGAGGGACCGATCCCAACCTGACCCATATGGGCAACAAGTGGCTGTTTCGCTTCCGTCCGAACGACAGCTATTCGGGCAGCGTGATCGCCGACTACGGCACCAACACGCTCGGCAAAAAGAAGTGGGCCGTGCTGCATTCCACCGACGCGTTCGGCACGGCAGGCGGCAAGGCGCTCACCGAAGGACTGAGCAAGCTTGGTGTGACGCCGGTGCTGGTTCAGGGCTATGCCAACCAGAGCCAGGACTTCACCCCGGTGGTGCTGGCCATCAAGCAATCCGGCGCTGACGTTCTCGGCTCGTATTTCACTTTCGAGAACGATCTCGGCATCTTCGCTCGTCAGTTGCGCCAGCTCGGCGTCAACATTCCGTGGGTCGGCTCCCCATCCATCGTCGGTGTGTCATCGACGCGCCTCGCGGGCGCATCGCTCTTTGGAACCTACGGCGTTGCTGACTATGCCGAAGAGTCCAGCCCGACGGCCAAGGCCTACGGCAAGGCCTACCGCGATGCCTACAAGCTCGCGCCGGACAACCAGAGCGCATGGACCTATGACGCCGTCACTGTGCTTGCAAAGGCGATGAACACGGCAAAGTCCACCGAGCCGGAAAAGGTCCGCAGTGCGATCCTGGCGATCAAGGGATTCGAAGGCGCTGAAGGCCAATACAACTTCGATGAAAACGGCGACGGCCTTCACGGCTACAACATCGTGAAGAACGACAAGGGCAGCATCGTCTTCGATAAGCATATCGAAGCGAAGAGATAGGCGTGACGGCGGCTTCCCATTCAGGGAAGCCGCCTCGTGTCTGTCAGTTCGTCTCCATGTGGGTCGGCCGCTTGGCAGGCCGGCAATGCCCGAAAGTCGGATGTTATGGATCAGATCCTTCAGTTGCTCTTTACGGGCATCGGTATCGGCTCGGTCTACGCGCTCGTGGCGCTGGGCTTCGTGCTGATTTTCCGCGCAACCAACGTCGTGAACTTCGCCCAGGGCGAGTTTTCGATGGTGGCGGCATTCCTGATGGTGGTGTTTGCCGTCGACCTGCAGTGGCCGTACTGGCTATCGTTTCTGATCTCGCTGGGAGGGATGGCGCTGTTCGGCGTGATCTTCAATCTCGGCGTCTATTATCCGCTGCGCCATCGCACGTTTCTTCCGGTGATCATCGCCACTATCGGCGCATCGATCTTCCTGGCGAATTCGGTGCTGGCGATCTACGGGCCCGCGCCGCAGGTACTGGAGGGCTGGTTCGAGACGCCGGGCATTCAGCTGGGGCCGGTCTATCTCGACAGCCAGTATCTGCTGATCATCGCCGTGACCATCGCGCTGGTGATTTTGAATTACTGGTTCTTCGAGCACACGATGCTCGGCAAGAAGCTGCAGGCGACCTCGCAGGACAAGGAGATGGCGTCGCTGCTTGGCATCTCGGTGTCCAGCATGATCATGATCACGTTCATCTACTCCGCAGTGCTCGGAGGGCTGGCGGGCATTCTGGTGGCTCCAATCCTCTTCGTCTCGATCCAGATGGGCGCGACCATCGCGCTGAAGGCATTCGCCGCCACCATCATCGGCGGCTTTGGTGACGTCACCGGCGCGATCATTGGCGGGATCGCGCTCGGCATCATCGAGACCTTCGGGGCGGCTTACGTATCAGTGCCGTACAAGGATGCGTTCGCATTTCTCGTGCTGATCGCGTTTCTGGTCTTCCGTCCGCAAGGCATCTTCGGCGAACGCGTGGCGGAAAAAGCATGAGCGTGCCCAGCGAAAACATACCCGTCACCGCCACCATGCATTCCACGCCACTGGTGCTGCGCCACTTGCCGTATTTCCTCGCCGCAGCGGTCGCCGTGTTCGCGGCGGCCACGATGAGTTTCGACGGCTATATCCTCAACATCCTGATGCAGGCCACAACGTTCGCCATCGCCGTGTTCGGGCTGTCGGTCGTGCTCGGACTGTGCGGACAGATCAATCTGGCTCAGGCCGCGTTCTTCGGTCTTGGCGCCTATGCCGTCGGTCTCGGCACCGCCGATTACCAGATCAACTTCTGGATCTGTCTCGTTGCCGGTTCGCTGCTGGCGCTGGCCGCCGGCGCATTTCTGGGCATGAGCACGCTCAAGCTTGGCGGTCACTACCTCGCCATGGTGACGATCTCGTTCCAGCAGATCGTGACGCTGGTCATGATCAACGCGATCTGGCTCACGCGCGGTCCCGACGGCATCTCGAATATCGGACGGCCTGCACTGTTCCAATCACAGCAGTCCTTCCTGGCCTTCTGCGTCGCCGCGCTGGCGCTGATCGGATACATTGTCTGGCATCTGCCCGACACGCGGATCGGCCGCGCGATGCGCGCGGTGCGCGATAATGAACTCGCCGCGGGCGTGGCGGGCATCGATATCTTCCGCACCAAGGTGATGGCGTTCGCACTCTCCGCGTTGCTCGGCGGCATCGGCGGCGGGCTCTACGCTGGCGGCTTCTCCTACGTCAGCCCGGATCAATTCTCGTTTGCTGAGTCGATCGTGTTCCTGACCATGGCGCTGCTCGGCGGCGTGGCATCGCCGATCGGCGCCGCCATCGGCACCGGCTTGCTGATCCTCATTCCGGAATGGCTGCGCTTTCTCAAAACCATACCGGGGCTGTACCTCGCCATTTACGGGCTGTTCGTGATTTTGATCGTGCGCTTCATGCCGGACGGCATCTGGGGCTTCGTTCAGGAGTTGATCACCAAATGGCGGGCGAGGACGCCGCCTCATGTCGCAAGTCCGGCATTGCAACTGGTGCCCGCCAAAACCGGCGGGGAGATGGTCCTCGAGGTCACCGGACTGTCGAAACATTTCGGCGGCCTGAAGGCGGTCGATAAGGTTGATCTGTCGGTTCGCCGCGGCGGCGTGCACGCGCTGATCGGGCCGAACGGGTCCGGCAAGACCACCACGCTCAACATGCTGTCCGGGCTTTACAAGACCACGTCAGGAAAGATCGTTCTCGATGGCACCGACGTGACCGACATGCCGGCACATCAGCGCACGGCGGCGGGGCTCGGCCGCACTTTCCAGAATATCCGGTTGTTCCGTTCCATGACCGCGCTGGAGAACGTGGTGATCGGGGCGGAGCGTCCGGGCAATACGCTGATCGGCGAAGGAGGGCAGGACGCACTGACGCAGCGCGCGATGTCTGCCCTGACCTTCGTTGGACTCGGTGGGCGGGCCAACGAACTGGTGTCGAGCTTCTCCTACGGCCATCAGCGCCTGATCGAGATTGCCCGTGCGCTCGCCGGCAATCCGGTGCTGCTGTTGTTGGACGAGCCCGCGGCCGGACTGAATTCCAGCGAAAAGGTCGAACTGCATGACCTGCTCAAGCGCATCGCGGCGCAGGGGCTCACCATTCTCATCATCGATCACGACATGACGCTGGTACGGGAGGCGGCGCAGCACATCACCGTACTGAACTTCGGACGCCGCATCGCGGATGGTGAATCGCTGGCGGTGCTGCAGCATCCCGACGTGATTTCCGCATATCTCGGGACGGAGTGAGACATGGCGCTGCTCGAGATCAATGACCTCATCGTGCTCTACGGCGAAATCGAAGCGCTGCGCGGAATCTCGCTGAAGGTGGACGCGGGGCAGGTGGTGACGCTGCTCGGCTCCAACGGCGCGGGAAAGTCCACCACGCTTCGTGCCATCTCCGGTCTTGCAAAGCCTGCTGCCGGGGAAATCCTGTTCGATGGCAAGTCCATCGTCGGCCTTGGACCGGAAGCCATCGTGCGCCTCGGCATTTCGCATGTCCCGGAGGGGCGGCGGGTGTTTCCCGGTCTCACGGTGAAAGAGAACATCATGCTCGGCGCATCGAACCGCCGCGTTGCGAAGGCCCAACTGTCGCGCGAAGCCGATGCGATGTTCGATCTGTTTCCGGACATCCGCGCGTTCTCCGACAAGCTCGGCTGGACGCTGTCAGGCGGACAATTGCAGATGGTCGCGGTGGCGCGAGGCTTAATGGCGAAGCCGCGCCTGCTGCTGCTTGATGAGCCCTCGCTCGGCCTTGCGCCCGTGATCGTGCAGGCGGTGTTTCGCATTATCGCCGAAATCCGCCGCGACACGACTGTTTTACTTGTCGAGCAAAATGCGCGAATGGGATTGTCCGTCGCCGATTATGGCTACGTGCTGGAGACTGGCCGCCTCGCCCTCGGCGGCAAGCCTGACGAATTGTGGGGTAACGAAGCAATCAGAGCCGCTTACCTAGGCGGCCATACCAAGGCAAACGTCTAAATCATGGTTACAATCAACTCCCAGAAGCTGATCGGCTTCGTCGCTGACATCTTTTCGCGCGCAGGCTCCTCGAAGGCCGAGGCGGAACGCATCGCCACCTATCTGACCACGGCGAATCTGACCGGACATGACAGCCACGGCGTCATCCGCGTCCCGCAATATGTGAAGTGGGCGAAAGAGGGCGCCATCATCCCTGACCAGACCATCAAGCTGGTGGTCGATACGCCGTCGCTGGCGGTGATTGATGGCGGCTTCGGCTACGGCCAGACGGTGACGCCGCAGGCTGTGAGAGTTGGTATCGACAAGTGCAAGGCCGTTGGGCTTTCGGCCATGACGCTGAAGAATTCCGGTCATCTCGGTCGCGTCGGCGACTGGGCGGAAATGGCGGCGGCGGAAGGTCTGGTTTCGATCTTCTTTGTCAACGCGGCGGGCTCGGTGTTGGTCGCGCCTTATGGCGGTGTCGCGCGCAAGCTCTCCACCGCACCGTATTGCGTCGGCATCCCGCGTCCGGGGCAGGGCCCTGTCGTGCTGGACTTCGCGACCTCGATCGTCGCCGAAGGCAAGGTGATGGTCGCGAGCCGGGGCGGCAAGAAACTGCCGAAGGGGGCGCTGGTCGATCAGGATGGCAGTCTCAGCGAAGACCCGCATGTGCTTTATGGGCCTTACGACACGGATGGCCCCCGCGTGCATGCGCAGGGCAAGGGCGCGATCCGCGCCTTCGGCGAACACAAGGGTTCGGGTCTCGCGCTGATGTGCGAACTGCTCGGCGGCGCGCTGACCGGCAACGGGGCGACCAAGACCGACCGGCGTTTCTCCAATGGCATGCTGGCAATCTTCATCGATCCGAAAGTCGTTGATCCTGCGCATTTCTTCGACGGCGAGGTCGCCCGCTACATCGCCTATTTCAAGGATAGCAAGCTGGCGCAGGGCCACGATGCGGTTCTGATTCCGGGCGAGCCGGAAGCGGCGATGCGCGCGGACCGCACCAAAAACGGGGTGCCGCTCACCGAGGAGACGTGGAATTCCATCACGGCCACCGCCCGGTCGGTCGGGATCGATGACGCAGCCGTTGCCAACGCGGCCGGATAGGCCGAGGATTGCGGTTAGCCGGAGGGCTGCCCATGCATAACCCGCGCCCAAATCAAGCAACAACAATCAGAACAGAAACGGGAAACCAACGAATGGCAAACAAGGTCAAGGAAATCTGGGCTGCCGGCAAGGTGGTGGTCAACGGCTGGCTTGCGATCCCCTCCGGCTTCTCCGCCGAGGTGATGGCGCAATGCGGCTTCGACAGCATCACGGTCGATATGCAGCATGGCGTGCAGGACTATCAGTCGATGATCCAGTGCTTCCAGGCGATGCAGGCGCATCCGGTCACGCCGATGGTGCGCGTGCCGTGGAATGAGCCCGGCATTATCGGCAAGGTGCTCGACGGCGGCGCTTATGGCGTAATCTGCCCGATGATCAACACGAAAGAGGAAGCCGAGCGCTTTGTGCAGTATGCGAAGTATCCGCCGCACGGCACCCGCAGCAACGGCCCGATCCGCGCCATGATGTATGGCTCCGCAGGCACCTATCAGCAGACCGCCAACGACGAGACGCTGTGCATTCCGATGATCGAGACGAAAACAGCGGTCGAGAACCTCGAGTCGATCCTGGACGTGAAGGGCGTCGCAGGCGTCTACATCGGCCCGTCCGATCTCGGTTTCTCCTACGGCCTTCATCCGACACTCGATCGAACCGAGCCGGAGATCATCAAGATCTATGAGCGGATCGTGAAGGAATGCGATAAGCGCGGCATTTTCCCCGGCATCCATTGCAGCGGCGCAGCAGGGGCCGCGCTCGCCATTGAACGCGGCTTCAAGCTGGTGACAATCCTGAACGACAGCGGGTTGCTGGCGATGTCCGCCAAGAGCCACATCACGGAGACGCGGAAGAACTCCGGCGGTAAGGCGTAAGTTCTTAACCTCTCCCCGTAAACGGGGAGAGGTAAGAGAGAAAACGTCAGAGCCGAGCCAAAGCCAACAAGGACGATAGCCATGGCCCCGACACCCGTGATCCGTCTGCATTCCGATGACAGCGTGGTGATCGCGCGGACGGCGCTGTTGCCGGGCGCAGAGGTCGCGCCGGGCGTGGCTGCGGCCGAACGGATTCCTGCAGGACACAAGGTGGCGGTGAAACCCATTGCGATGGGGGAACCCGTCAAGCGTTACGGTCAGATCATCGGCTTTGCCACTGTGCCGATTGGTCCGGGTCAGCATGTCCATGTGCAGAATATCGGCATGGGCGAGTTCTCGAAGGATTATGCGTATGGCGTCGACGTCAAGCCGACGCCGAACTTCGATCTGCCCGCGACGTTTCAGGGCATTCGCCGTCCGGACGGGCGCGTGGCGACGCGAAACTACATCGGCATTCTCACCTCGGTGAACTGCAGCGCGCATGTCGCGGGTCTCGTCGCCGACGTGTTCAAGAAGAATCCGTTCACCGGTCACGATCCGCTGGCGGCGTTTCCCAATGTGGATGGGGTTGTCGCGCTGACCCACAAGACCGGCTGCGGCATGACGCAGCTTGAGCCGCTGACGGTGCTGCGGCGGACGCTCGGTGGCTATGCGCGGCATGTGAACTTCTCGCATGTGATCATTCTCGGTCTCGGCTGCGAGATGAACCAGATCGGCGGTTTTCTCGAAGAACAGAGACTCGCGGGGCGTTTGCGGTCGCTCGACATTCAGGACGTCGGCGGCTCGCGCAAGACGGTTGAGAAGGCGGTCGCGTTCGTGCGCGAAGTGCTGGCGGAATCCAACAACATCAAACGCGAGCCGTGTCCGGCGAGCGAATTGATGGTCGCGCTTCAATGCGGTGGCTCGGATGGTTACTCCGGTGTGTCGGCCAATCCGGCGCTGGGCGCGGCCAGCGATCTGCTGGTGCGGCATGGCGGCTCGGTGATCCTGTCGGAGACGCCCGAGACCTATGGCGCGGAACATCTTCTCACACGCCGCGCGGTCAGCCCGGAAGTCGGGGAGAAGCTGGTCGCGCTGATGCGCTGGTGGGAGGACTACACCCAGCGCAACGGCGCGGAGATGGATTCCAATCCCAGCCCCGGGAATAAGGCTGGCGGGCTCACCACCATTCTGGAAAAGTCCCTTGGTGCGATGGCCAAGGCCGGCAGCACCAACCTTGTGGATGTGGTGGGGTATGCCGAGCCGGTGACCAAGAAGGGTTTCACTTTCATGGACACGCCGGGCTTTGATCCGGTGGCCGCGACCGGGCAGGTGGCGGGCGGCGCGAACCTCGTCTGTTTCACGACGGGACGCGGCAGCGTGTTCGGCTGCAAGCCGTCGCCGTCGATCAAGCTGGCGACCAACACGCCGATGTTCCGCCGCATGGAAGACGATATGGATGTCAATTGCGGAACCATCCTCGACGGCGACGAAACCGTTCAGCAATGCGGCCAGCGCATTTTCGAGCTGATCCTGCGGGTGGCCTCCGGCGAGCAGACCAAGAGCGAGGCTTTTGATTTCGGCGCGGCGGAGTTTGCGCCTTGGGTATTAGGCGCTACGATGTAGCGCGCCGGGTGCTCGGAGCAACGATGTAACGGCTGCTTTGCCAGGCTGTTGAAATGCTTCTAATGTGCCGCCGCAAATCAATGCGACGGGAATCACGATGACCAAGGGTCTCAAGAAGGGGCTGACCAGCTACGGCGATCCGGGATTTTCGCTGTTCCTGCGCAAGGCCTTCATCAAGGCGATGGGCTACTCCGACGACGCGCTGGAGCGTCCCATTGTCGGTATCACCAACACCTACAGCGATTACAACCCCTGCCACGGCAATGTCCCGCAGCTCATCGAAGCCGTGAAGCGTGGCGTCATGCTGGCCGGCGCGATGCCGATGGTGTTTCCGACCATTTCTATCGCCGAGAGTTTTTCTTATCCGACCTCGATGTACCTGCGCAATCTGATGGCGATGGATACCGAGGAGATGATCCGCGCCCAGCCGATGGACGCCGTGGTCGTGATCGGCGGCTGCGACAAGACCTTGCCAGCGCAGATCATGGCCGCCGTGAGCGCTGACTTGCCCACCGTGGTCATCCCGGTGGGGCCGATGGTGGTTGGTCATCATAAGGGCGAGGTGCTGGGCGCCTGCACCGACTGCCGCCGCATGTGGGGAAAATTCCGCGCCGGCGAAATCGATGAGGCGGAGATCGAGGCGGTCAACGGCCGTCTCGCGCCGTCGGTCGGCACCTGCATGGTGATGGGCACCGCCAGCACCATGGCGTGCATCACCGAAACGCTCGGACTGTCGCTGCCGATGAGTGCGACGATACCCGCGCCGCACTCCGAGCGTGTGCGTTCGGCTGAGCTCAGCGGCAAGCGCGCCGCCGAGATGGCGGCGGCCGGCGGGCCGCGCCCGAGCGAACTTTTGACTCCAGCCGCGTTTCGCAACGCGCAGGTGGTGCTGCAAGCCATCGGCGGATCGACCAACGGGCTGATCCATCTGACGGCAATAGCCAATCGGACCGAACACCGGATCGATCTCGCCGCGTTCGATCAGCTGGGCCGCGATGTGCCCGTGCTGATCGATCTCAAGCCCTCGGGCTCGCATTACATGGAGCATTTCCATCATGCGGGCGGCGTGCCGAAGCTGATGAAGCAGCTCGGCGGCCTGATTGATCTCGATCAGAAGACGGTGGCCGGCGGCACGTTGCGTGATGTCGTCGCCAATGCTGAGGAAGTTCCGGGACAGGACGCGATCCGGTCGCGCGATAATCCGATCAACCGCGAGGGCGCAATGGCCGTGCTGCACGGCAATCTCGCGCCGCGCGGCGCGATCATCAAGCAGTCGGCGGCGACGCCCAAGCTGCTGCAGCACACCGGGCGCGCGGTGGTGTTCGAATCCGTCGAAGATATGACGTTACGCGTCGACGATCCGAATCTCGATGTGAAGGCTGACGATGTGCTGGTGTTGCGCAATGCCGGGCCGAAGGGTGCGCCGGGCATGCCGGAGGCCGGCTATCTGCCGATCCCGCAGAAGATCTTGCGCACCGGCGTCAAGGATATGGTGCGTATTTCCGATGCGCGCATGAGCGGAACGGCCTTCGGCACGATCGTGCTGCACATCACGCCGGAATCCGCAGTCGGAGGGCCGCTGGCGCTGGTGCAGACCGGCGATATGATCCGGCTCGATGTCTCAAAACGACGCATCGATCTTCTCGTTGATGAGGTCGAACTGACGCTGCGTCAGCGCGTATTGCCGAAGCCATCGGCCCCGGAATGGGCCGCGCGGGGATACGCACATCTGTTTCACGAAACCATCACGCAGGCCGACGAGGGCTGCGATTTCGATTTCATGCGGCGTGCGGGTCCCGCTGGACCTAAGCGGTAGATCTGGCGAAGATCATTCGTTCCGACCGGTTCTCTAACGGAGAGAATGAATGAGCACCATGACGTTGACGGCGGAAGAACACGCGGATCGCCGCCGCCGGATATAGGCAATCGTCGGAAGTTCCTCCGGAAACCTCGTCGAGTGGTACGATTTCTACGCTTACGCGTTCACGGCGCTTTATTTCGCCCACGCATTCTTTCCTGCAGGCAGCCAGACGACGCAGTTGCTCCAGACGGCGGCGGTGTTTGCCATCGGCTTTCTGATGCGGCCGATCGGCGGCTATATTTTCGGCACGGTCGCCGACAGGTACGACCGCAAGACATCGATGGTCACGTCCATTCTGATGATGTGCGGCGGCTCGCTCGCCATCGGCCTGCTGCCGACCCATGACACCATTGGCGTCGCGGCGCCGATCCTGCTGCTGTTGGCGCGGATGGTGCAGGGGCTTTCGGTCGGTGGCGAATATGGCACGACCGCAACCTACATGAGCGAGGTCTCGCTTCCGGGCAAGCGCGGTTTCTACGCATCGTTCCAGTATGTCACGCTGATCGGCGGACAATTGCTGGCGTCGCTCGTCGTGCTTGTCGTTCAGCTTTCGATGTCGGATGAGGATCTGCGCGCGTGGGGCTGGCGTATTCCGTTCCTGATCGGCGCGCTGTGTGCGGTCGTCGCGCTGTACCTGCGAATGTCGCTGCACGAGACGTCGTCCGAGAAGAGCCGCTCCAAGGAAGGCGCGGATTCGCTGCGCACCATCTTCACCCATCACCTGAAGCCGTTCCTGCTCGTGCTCGGGTATACCGCGGGTGGATCGCTGATCTTCTACACGTTCACCACATATATGCAGAAGTATCTGGTGAATTCGGCGCATATGGACCACCGCACCGTCAATGTTGTCATGAGCGCGGTGCTGTTCACCTACATGATCATGCAGCCGCCATTCGGCGCGCTGTCGGACAGGATCGGGCGCCGGACGCAGATGCGGATGTTCGGCGTACTCGCGACGGTCTGCGTCGTTCCGCTGATGTATGCCATCGGCGGGGTGACCAGTCCTTATATGGCTTACATCCTGATCGTGCTCGCGCTGGCGATTGTCTCGCTCTACACGTCGATCAGCGGTGTTGTGAAAGCGGAGATGTTTCCGCCCGAGGTGAGGGCGCTCAGTGTCGGCTTTGCCTATGCCATCGCAAACGCCTTGTTCGGCGGATCGGCTGAATACGTCGCGCTGTGGTTCAAGGACTATGGCATGGAGTCGAGTTTCTTCTGGTACGTAACCATACTGTGCGCCATCGCGCTGCTCGCGGCGATGTTGATGCCGGACCCCAAGGTCAAAGGGTACCTGCACGGTCACGAGTCCGATCCGGACTGACAGAGGACACCCTCCGGCTTAGCTTTATGGATTAGGTTCCTCACACCATCAGGCAGGTGCGTTGACCCATTGGGAACCGCACGAGTCCGTTCAGGTGATTGTCGGACCGGAGTGTTAGGCGTAGTTTTCGCGCCTGCCGCCGTGGAGCGGCAAGAAGACTGGTTGCTCGCCTTGGTATTTCGATGGTGAGGCGCGGAGCATGCGCGGCGAAATTCGTCACATCCATTCGGGAAACGACAGGGACAGTTCGCACGACGCGACACCGCGCCGCCTCGCGGCTATCATCGCCGGTGACATCTCGGGCTATAGCCGCCTGATGCAGATCGATGAAGACGGGACTTACGCGCGGGTCAAGCGTATCGAGCGCGATCTGATTGAGCCGACCATCGCGGAACATCACGGCAGGCTGATCAAGACAACGGGTGATGGCTTCATTGCGATCTTTGACAGTCCGGTTGAGGCCGTCCGGTGCGGTATTGTCATTCAGCAAAGTATGGTCGGTCGGAATGCGTCGCTGCCGCGCGAGCATTGGATCGTATATCGTATCGGGGTCAATCTCGGCGACGTCATCATTGAAGATGAGGATGTGTACGGCGACGGAGTGAATGTGGCTGCGCGCCTCGAAGGAATTGCCACCCCAGGGCAGATTTTCATTTCCGGCGGCATCTATGAGCAAGTCAAACACAAGCTCGTTTGCGGCTATCAGTCACTCGGTGACCGTCAGGTCAAAAACATCACCGATCCGGTGCGGGTGTACCGGGTGTTGCCAGATCCGTCGGCAATGACAGAGAGCCGCATACGGCCAGTGGTTGCACTGTTGGTCACGGCGACCGTTGTTCTTTTCGCTCTCGCAGGCGGGGCTCTTTGGTATCTCGTGGCTCGACCGGACGGCCAATTGACCAGCCGCCCGCCCGTTGCAATCCAGCCTCCTGCAGATGTCGCGAAGGCGGCGCCGACGCCTGCGGTTCCTCAGATGCCGCCAGCGCCTGCGGTTCCTCAGACGACGCCGAAAACATCCGTCACGACAGCAGCGCCGGCGATGAAGCAGCCCTCATCGCAGCCGGTCAGGGAGCCTGAGATGGTCTCGCTTCCCGGTGGCAGTTTTGCGATGGGCAGCAATGATGACATCACGGAAAAGCCTGTTCACCAGGTTGCGATCAAGCCATTTTCCATCGGCAAGCATCCCGTCGCCGTGCGGGAATGGAACGAGTGTGCGGAAGCAAAAGCCTGCGGCTTCAAGGCACACAGGGAAGGAGGAAGCTCCAGTCACGGACATCAGCTGGGACGACGCAAAACAGTTCGTCACGTGGCTCGCGCAGGCGACGGGGAAGAGCTACCGGCTTCCGAGCGAAGCGGAATGGGAATACGCCGCGCGTGGCGGCACCCAGACAAAATACTGGTGGGGTGATCAGTTCCGGCCCGGCATGGCCAATTGCAAGAACTGTATCGATGGTGTTGCCGGCGAGCAGCCGCTGAAGATCGGTAGCCTCAAGGCCAATCCGTTCGGGCTCCACGACATGGGCGGTGGCGTCGACCAGTGGGCTGAGGATTGCTGGCACAAGAACTATCAGGGCGCGCCCTCCGACGGCTCGCCCTGGATCGCCGACGGTGATTGTTCCTTGCGCGTGATCCGGTCAGGCTCGTGGCGCAACGATATGCGGTCCGCCCGGCCGGCGAATCGGGATCGATATGACGTCGCGGTGCGCTATCCAACCCACGGCTTCCGCGTTGCTCTCTCCCGTTAGGAGGCGTCATGGAGACCATCAGGATCATCATCGTATCGGCGGCGTTGTCGTTGACGTCGTTCGCCGCCTATGCGCAAGGAGTACCGGCGGCGAAGGACGCCTATCTCTATTTCGTCTGGCCGCAGGATGGCACAGTGATCAAGGGCGCGTTCTGGGCGCGCTTCGGGCTGCGCAATATGGGTGTGACTCACGCGGGCGACAATTTCGCCAACAGTGGCCATCATCATCTGCTGGTCGATGTGAACGAGCCGCTCGATCCCAAGGAGCCGATACCGCAAGACAAGGCGCATCTTCACTTTGGTGCGGGGCAGACCGAAGCTCGTATCGAGCTGCCGCCCGGAAAACATACGCTTCAGCTAGTGCTGGGCGACGCCAAGCACTATCCCTTCGATCCGCCAGTCGTGTCGAAGAAGATCACGGTGACGATCAAATAAATCGTGATGCGTCCATTCGGATCAGTATGTCGCGCGGCCGCCCGAGATGTCGAACACCGCGCCCGTGGTGTAGAGGCATTCCTCGGAGGCCATCCACGCCACCAGCGATGCGAGTTCTTCTACCTTGAGGAAACGTCCGCGCGGGATCTTCGACAGCATGAAGTCGATGTGCTGCTGGGTCATCTGGTCGAAGATCGCGGTCTTGGCGGCGGCAGGGGTCACGGCATTGACCGCAATGTCGGTGCCGGCCAGTTCCTTGCCGAGCGATTTGGTCAGCGCGATCACGCCGGCTTTCGACGCAGAGTAGTGCGACGCGTTCGGGTTGCCTTCCTTGCCGGCGATGGAGGCGATATTCACGATGCGCCCGTAGTTCTGTTTCATCATCACGGGCACCACGGCGTGGCAGCAGATGAAGGGGCCGTCGAGGTTGATCTTCATCACCTGCCGCCATTCGTCGTAGGACAGGTCAGCGACCGTCTTGTTGACGCCGGCGATGCCCGCGTTGTTGACGAGAATGTCGATGCGGCCGAACGCCTTCAGTGTTGCGTCCCGCGCCGCCTCGACCGCGGCGGGATCGGTGACGTCGACCTTGAGCACGGTCACAGCCGATCCAATGTCCTTCGCGGTTTTTTCCGCAAGTGCCTGGTCGAAATCCCAGATCGCCACCTTGGCGCCCGAGGCGGCAAAGCGTTCCGTGATCGCGCGGCCGAAACCTTGCGCGCCGCCGGTGACAACGGCGAACCGTCCGCTCAAATCGATCTTGTTCAAGGCGTTTCTCCCGATTGTTGTTTCGTCATCCTTCGAGGCTCGAGCTAAGTGCGCTCGCACCTCAGGATGACGGGGTATGCATCCTTCTCTCCGTCACCCTGAGGTGCCGACGCGGAGCGGCGGCCTCGAAGGGCGATGGCAAACCATTAAAGCGTCCAGCCGCCATCGATGACGTGGGCCACGCCGGTGGTGAAGGCGCTTTCGTCACTGGCCAGATAAGGCGCGAGTGAGGCGATTTC
>NZ_HG326652.1:1904321-2019714 GCF_000308295.2 Afipia birgiae 34632 | reverse complement strand
AGCGCGAGTGAGGCGATTTCGTCGGCAGTGCCGAGCCGTCCCATCGGCTGGCGGCTGACGAACATTTCGCGGCCGCCGGTACCCAGCGCAGCTGCGCGGCCGAGCATCGACGGTGTTTCGATGGTGCCGGGGCAGATCGAGTTACAGCGGATGCCCTTGGTGATGAAATCGACAGCCACGGCGCGGGTTAATGCCGCGACGGCGGCCTTCGTCGCGCTGTAGACGTAACGATTTGGCGCCGCCTTGAACACACCGGCGGCAGAAGCGATGTTCACGATCGATCCGCCGCCGCCCTCCAGCATCGAAGGCAGGAACGCGCGGATTGTGCGATGCATCGACTTGACGTTGAGGTCGAAGGAAAAATCCCAGTCAGTATCGGAACAGTCCAGTACGGTGCCGTTGTGGACGAAGCCTGCGGCATTGAGCAGGATGTCGACCTTGCCGACCTTTCTGGCCATCGCTTCGACTGCCGCTGTGTCGCGCACATCGAGTTTATGTGTTTCGGCGACGCCTTCCTTTTTCAAGGCGGCGAGGCCGACCTCATCGATGTCGGTCGCGATTACGGTAGCGCCTTCGCGGGTGAAGGCGAGGGCGCAGGCGCGGCCGATGCCCGCAGCGCCTGCGGTCACGAACGCGCGCTTGCCTTTCAGTCGGTCAGACATGTTTTGTCCTCATGTTGATTGGTTGTCATTGCGAGGAGCGAAGCGACGAAGCAATCCAGTTTTCCGTCGTTATTTTCTGGACTGCTTCGCTGCGCTCGCAATGGCGCCGACTTAGTGATTATCCCGTGCGACGCCGATGGTGCCCGCGATGTTGCGATAACGCGTCGCAAGCTCGAGGCACGCTCCGGTCGCCTGCTGGCCGACGGTGTCGCGATAGAGCTCCTGCCATGGTGTCTGGTTCTTCGGGTAAGGGAAGCCGCCCTTGGCCATCAGGTCGGCATGGCGTTTCTTCACCTCGGCATCTGAGATCAGGATGTTCGCCTCGCCCTTTTTGAGGTCGATGCGCACGCGGTCCCCGGTCTTCAGGATCGCGAGCCCGCCATTGGCCGCAGCTTCCGGCGACGCATTGAGGATCGACGGCGAGCCGGATGTGCCGGATTGCCGTCCGTCGCCGATGCAGGGGAGTGAGGTGATGCCCTTTTTGATCAGCGCAGCAGGCGGCTGCATGTTCACGACTTCCGCGCCGCCGGGATAGCCGATCGGCCCGACGCCGCGCACGAACAGCATGCAGTGCTCGTCGATATTCAGGGATTCATCGTCGATGCGGTGATGATAGTCCTCCGGTCCCTCGAACACGATGGCGCGGCCCTCGAAGGCTTCGGGGTCCTTGGGGTTGGAGAGATAGCGGTCGCGGAATTCCTTCGAGATCACGCTTGTTTTCATGATCGCCGAGTCGAACAGGTTGCCGCGCAGGACGAGGAAACCGGCATCCTTTACCAGCGGCTTGTCATAGGTGCGGATCACGTCGCTGTCGGGCGCGGCCGCGTCCCTGCAGTTCTCGCCCATGGTCTTGCCGTTGACGGTCAGCGCGTCCTCATGAATGCGCTTGTGCTTCATCAGTTCGCGCACCACCGACGGCACGCCGCCTGCGCGGTGATATTCCTCGCCGAGATAGAACCCGGCCGGCTGCATGTTCACCAGCAGCGGCACGTCGTGGCCAATCGTCTGCCAGTCCTCGATGGAGAGATCGACGCCGATATGCCGGGCCAGCGCGTTGATATGGATCGGCGCGTTGGTCGAGCCGCCAATCGCCGAATTGACAACGATGCAGTTCTCGAACGCCTTCCGGGTCAGGAAGTCGGAGGGCTTGAGATCTTCCCACACCATCTCGACGGCGCGTTTGCCGGTTTCATAGGCAATCTGGCCGCGCTCGCGGTAAGGCGCCGGGATCGCCGCGCAACCGGGCAACGAAAAGCCGAGTGCTTCCGCAAGCGAGTTCATGGTCGACGCGGTGCCCATGGTGTTGCAGTGACCGACGGACGGCGCGGACGAGGCCACAATATCCATGAATTCGTCGTAATCGATCTTGCCGGCCGCCATTTCCTCGCGCGACTTCCAGACGACGGTGCCGGAGCCGGTGCGTTCGCCATTGAACCAGCCGTTGAGCATCGGTCCGCCGGAGAGAACAATGGCAGGAATGTTGACAGTTGCTGCGGCCATCATGCAGGCGGGGGTGGTCTTGTCACATCCCGTGGTGAGGACCACGCCGTCGAGGGGATAGCCGAACAGGATTTCGACCAGGCCGAGATAGGCAAGGTTGCGGTCGAGCGCGGCGGTCGGGCGCTTGCCGGTTTCCTGAATGGGATGGGTGGGGAATTCCATCGCAATGCCGCCGGATTCGCGGATGCCTTCGCGGACCCGCTGCGCTAGCTCGATATGATGCCGGTTGCAGGGCGAAAGGTCATTGCCGGTCTGGGCGATCCCGATGATGGGCTTGCCGGATTGGAGCTCATGCCGGGTGAGCCCGTAGTTCAGATAACGCTCGAGATAGAGCGCCGTCATTCCGGGGTTGTCCGGATTATCGAACCAGAGCTGGGAACGCAGTTTTCGCTTTGCGCCATTTTTTGTTGCGGCGTGGTCGTCGTTTTTTTTCACAAGATTTCTCCCGCACTGCACACTTGTGCATCCGCGCATAGGTAATGTTTGCATGTCGAAGCGGCATCTGCAACGCTGTCAGTTCAAACATCCGATCTTTGGGACAGAACCGGAAATCTCTGCTAATACGTCTGTCTAATAGCAAGAACGGGCAAACCGCAGAGAATAGGTCGACGCGCTTCCGAACATCGAAACAAAAAACAGAGCAGCGACGGCTTTCGCCGGACGACGCCGAGGCGACAGGGAGGAGAAGCTATATGGCGTCCGTGCATATTCACGACGTGCGTAAATCGTTTGGCGGATTTGAAGTTCTGCACGGCGTGACTGTTCCGATCGAGGACGGGGAATTCGTCGTTCTGGTCGGTCCCTCCGGTTGCGGCAAGTCGACCTTGTTGCGGATGCTGGCCGGTCTGGAAAAGATTTCTTCGGGAACGATTTCGATCGGCGATCGCGTGGTCAACGATGTCCAGCCGAAAGAGCGGGATATCGCCATGGTGTTCCAGAATTATGCGCTGTATCCGCATATGACAGTAGCCAAGAACATGGGGTTCTCGCTCAAGCTGCGTGATGCGCCGCAGGGGGAGATCGACAAGCTCGTGCAGCGGGCTGCCGACATCCTGGCCTTGACGCCACTGCTTGACCGTTATCCGAGGCAGCTGTCCGGCGGGCAGCGTCAGCGCGTCGCCATGGGCCGTGCTATCGTGCGCGATCCCCAGGTATTTCTGTTCGATGAACCGCTCTCGAATCTGGATGCGAAGCTGCGCGTCGCCATGCGCACCGAGATCAAGGAACTGCATCAGCGGCTCAAGACCACGACCGTCTACGTCACTCACGACCAGATCGAGGCGATGACCATGGCGGACAAGATCGTCGTCATGCATGACGGAATTGTCGAGCAGATGGGCTCGCCGCTCGAACTTTATGATCATCCGGACAACAGGTTCGTCGCCGGCTTCATCGGTTCACCGGCAATGAATTTTCTCGAAGGCAGGCTGGTTGGCAGCAACACGCCTCACGTCGAAACCGCAAATGGCAGCAAACTTCCGCTGGCCGCGTCGCGCACTGGCCTGGATGGCAAGCCGGTGATCTACGGCATCCGCCCGGAGCACCTGGAGTTTGCCGACGACGGCATCGAAGCCGAGGTCATTGTGGTCGAGCCGACGGGATCGGAAACCCAGATCGTCGCCCGCATCGGTCAGCAGGATCTGATTGCAGTCATTCGCGACCGTCGTCCGGTAAAGCCCGGCGACAAAGTCAGGCTGCGGCCGAATCCGGCAGCGGCCCATGTCTTCGACAAGGAGACCGGAAAGCGTTTGATCAACTAGCGTTACGTTGCACCGAAAATCATAGCCAACAGCCGGCCGAAACAATCAAGAGCCGGTACAACAGGGAGAAGTCAATTATGAGCAGCTTCACACCAGATCGCCGTTCGCTTCTGAAAGGCGGCGCGTCCGTACTCGCGGGCGCTGCGACCGTATCCGCCGATCAACTGCTTGGTTTCGCCAAGGCTTGGGCGCAGACCGCACAGTGGAAGCCGGAAAAGGGCGCCAAGATCAATCTGCTGCGCTGGAAGCGGTTCGTGGAAGCCGAAGATGTCGCCTTCATGAACATCATCGCAGCCTTCACCAAGGCCACCGGCGTTGAAGTCAATGTTTCCAATGAATCCTACGACGATCTTCAGCCCAAGGCGTCGGTTGCGGCCAACACCGGGCAGGGCCTCGACATGGTGTGGGGTCTTTATTCGCTGCCGCATCTTTTGCCGACGAAGTGCGTCGACGTCACGGACGTCGCCGATTATCTCGGCAAGAAGTATGGCGGCTGGGCCGAGTCCGCGAATGCCTATGGCAAGGCGAAGGACGGGAAGTGGATCGGCATCCCGGTCGCCTGCACCGGCGCGCTGATGAACTACCGCATCAGCTCGATGGAAAAGGCCGGATTCAAGGAGTTCCCGAAGGACACGGCGGGCTTCCTCGAACTGTGCAAGGCGCTCAACAAGAACGGCACGCCTGCAGGCATGGCGCTCGGCCACGCATCGGGCGACGCCAACACCTGGTTGCACTGGGCGCTGTGGACGCATGGAGGCTACCTCGTCGACAAGAACGACAAGGTGATCATCAACTCACCGGAAACCGCGAAGGCGCTCGAATACATCAAGGAGCTTTACGGGACCTTCATTCCCGGCACAGCGTCGTGGAACGACAGCTCGAACAACAAGGCATTTCTAGCCGGACAGCTTCACTGTACCGTCAACGGAATTTCGATCTACGTGACGGCATCGAGGGAAAACAAGGCGATCGCCGACGACATGAACCACGCCTATATGCCGATCGGCCCGGCTGGCAAGCCGACCGAACTGCATCTGCCGTTTACGATGCTGACCTTCAACTTCACGAAGTATCCGCAGGCGTGCAAGGCACTGACTGCGTTCATGATGGAGGCCGATCAGTTCAATCCCTGGCTGACGTCTGCGTCGGGTTATCTGTCGCCATTCCTCAACAGCTATGACAACAACCCGGTATGGACATCGGATCCGAAGAACACGGTGTATCGCGACGTTGCCAAGCGCACGTTGACACCAGGCGGTCTCGGCTCGCTCGGCGAAAACGCGGCGGCGGCGATTGCCGACTTCGTGGTCGTCGATATGTTCGCCAACTACTGCACCGGACGTGAGGATCTGAAGGGCTCGATCGCCTTCGCCGAACGTCAGGCCAAGCGGTTGTATCGCTAACTTCTAGCATCGCCGGCGCGGGCACATCTCGCGCCGGCGATGTTCTAAATCAACCATCTGTGCGTGATCTTTCCGCAAGGCCGGTTTCCATTTGCGGACGATGCGACAAAGGTTCGGACCATGACCGCGATCCCTGCAAGCGCACCCGCCGCGAAGCCTTACGTCAGCACGCAGTCGACCTGGCAGCGCCTGATGACGAATAACAACTGGGTCGCATTCTGGTTCATGCTGCCTGCGGCGGGTTTTCTGATCCTGTTTCTGGCTTATCCGCTCGGCCTCGGCGTCTGGATGAGTTTCACAGACGTGCGCATCGGCCGCGACGGCGTTTTCATCGGGCTCGAAAACTATCAATGGCTCTGGGAAGACGGCGTCTTCTGGCTGTCGGTATTCAACACGCTCGTCTATACGATCGTCGCCAGCGCCATCAAATTCGCGCTTGGGCTCTATCTCGCGCTGCTGCTCAATCGCAGCATGCCTTTCAAGGCGCTGATCCGCGCCGCTGTGCTGATCCCGTTCATTGTGCCCACGGTTTTGTCGGCGATCGCGTTCTGGTGGATTTACGACTCGCAGTTTTCGATCATCTCGTGGTCGCTGACCAAAATGGGGTTGATCAATCAGAACATCAATTTTCTGGGCGACTCCACCTGGGCGCGCGTCAGCGTCATCATCGCCAACATCTGGCGCGGCGTGCCTTTCGTCGCGATCACGCTGCTGGCCGGCCTGCAGACGGTGTCGCCCTCGCTCTATGAGGCCGCAACGCTCGACGGCGCGACCAACTGGCAGCGCTTCCGCTACATCACCTATCCGCTGCTGACGCCGATTATCGCGGTGGTCATGACATTCTCGGTATTGTTCACGTTCACCGATTTCCAGCTGATCTGGGCGCTGACGCGCGGCGGTCCGGTCAATGCCACGCATCTGATGGCGACGCTGAGCTACCAGCGCGGTATTCTCAGCGGCCGGCTGGGCGAGGGGGCGGCGATTGCAACCGCCATGATTCCGTTCCTACTCGCAGCCATCACCATCTCATGGTTCGGTATGCAGCGGCGCAAATGGCAGCAGGGGTCCGACAATGACTGATCACGCCGCGCCGCTGAAGTCTCTGGTTTTGCGCGAACGGGGCAAGCCCCGCGCGCGCATGGCGCAAATGGCAGCAGGGGTCTGACAATGACTGATCACGCAGCACATCCGCCAGCAGCCGCAACGCAGTCGTCGACCGACAACAGCGAGGGCATGAGCTATCTCGAGACGCTGCCCAGCAGGATTGTCACGCTCTATATCCCGCTGTTCATCATGGTCGTGATCCTGCTGTTCCCGTTCTACTGGATGGCGTTGACATCGATCAAACCCGACGAACAGCTGATCGACATGGAGACTTACAACCCGTTCTGGGTTGTTAAGCCGACGTTGAAGCATATCCAGAAGCTGCTGTTCGAAACGCAGTATCCTCGCTGGCTGTGGAACACGATGTATGTCGCCGGTGCGGCAACACTTATCTCGATCATTGCCAGTGTGCTGGCGGCCTACGCCATCGTCCGCTTGAGGTTCAAGGGCGCCAATGCCGTCAGCGCCTCGATTTTTCTGGCCTATCTCATTCCGCCGTCGATCCTGTTCATCCCGCTGGCGTCGGTGATCCATTCATACGGCCTGTTCGATTCGCCGCTGTCGCTGATCCTGGTCTATCCGACGCTGTTGATTCCGTTCTCGACCTGGCTGTTGATGGGGTACTTCAAGACCATTCCCTATGAGCTGGAAGAATGTGCGCTGATCGACGGCGCCAGCCGCTGGCAGATTTTGACCAAGATCGTATTGCCGCTGGCGGTGCCGGGGCTGATATCAGCGTTCATCTTCTCGTTCACGCTGTGCTGGAACGAGTTCATCTACGCGCTGACGTTCCTGTCCTCGACGCAGAACAAGACGGTCCCCGTCGCCATCGTCAACGAATTTGTCGACGGCGACATCTACAAATGGGGGTCGCTGATGGCGGGTGCGCTGGTCGGTTCGCTGCCGCTGGTCATCCTCTACGCCTTCTTCGTCGAGCACTACGTGTCCGCGATGACCGGTGCGGTGAAGGAATAGGCTTGATATCAAGAAGAAACTTCACGGAAGGACGAAGGCTTTGCATATTCTTGTTCTCGGCGCGGCCGGTATGGTCGGGCGCAAACTTGTCGATCGGCTGACGCGCGATGGCAGACTCGGCAAGTCCGAGATCACGCGCATGACGTTGCAGGATGTCGTGGCCCCGGCGAAGCCAAACGCATCGATTCCTGTTGAGGTCGTGACGTGCGATGTTGCCGAGCAGGCCGCAGTGGCAAAGCTGGTGGCGGCAAAGCCGGATGTGATTTTCCATCTTGCTGCGATCGTGTCGGGTGAGGCGGAAGCGGATTTCGACAAGGGTTACCGGATCAATCTCGACGGAACACGCTATCTGATCGATGCCATTCGGGCCATCAGCGGTGGCTACAAGCCGCGCGTGGTGTTCACCTCATCGATTGCGGTGTTTGGCGCGCCGTTCCCGGACAAGATCGGTGACGAGTTCTTCACGACGCCGCTGACGAGCTACGGTACCCAGAAGGCTATCGGCGAGCTTCTGATTTCGGATTATACCCGCAAGGGCCTGCTAGACGGCGTCAGCATTCGTCTTCCCACGATCTGCGTGCGGCCCGGTTTGCCAAACAAGGCTGCTTCGGGCTTTTTCTCCAACATCATCCGCGAACCATTGGCCGGCAAGGAAGCGATCCTTCCTGTGTCCGAGGACGTTCGCCATTGGCATGCGTCGCCGCGCTCAGCCGTCGGCTTCCTGCTGCATGCCGCGACCATGGATACCGGTAGCATCGGCCCACGCCGGGCGCTAAGCATGCCGGGGCTCTCGGCGACGGTGGGCGAGCAGATTGCCGCGCTGACACGTGTGGCGGGTCCAGGCGTGACGGCGCGCATCAAGCGTCAGCCGGATCCGACCATCGTTGGCATTGTGGCTGGATGGCCTCGCGACTTCGTCACTGACCGCGCGCTCAAGCTCGGTTTCACAACCGCCGAGAAAACGTTCGACGATATTATTCGCATTCATATCGAAGACGAACTCGGCGGCACATTCGTAAGCTGACAACCCCGGTAGAACGATGACGACAGTGGCCTGCATTGGCGAATGCATGATCGAGCTGTCGCAAGGCGCGGGTGACCAGCTCACGCGCGCCTATGGCGGCGACACGCTGAACACGGCGGTCTATCTCGCGCGCCTCGGTGTGAATGCGGACTACATCACCGCGCTCGGCGATGATCCGTTCAGCGACGAAATGGTCGAGGCCTGGAAGGGTGAGGGCGTCGGCACGACACACGTGTCGCGCGTGCGCGGCAAGCTGCCGGGTCTCTATGCGATCCGGACCAGCGAGGCAGGCGAGCGGTCGTTCTATTACTGGCGCGAAAACGCCGCGGCGCGCATGCTGCTCGAACCGCCGGAAACCGGTGCGATGCTCGCGGCGCTGTCGGGCTACGATATGGTTTATCTCTCAGGCGTCACACTGTCGCTCTACAGCGCCGATGGCCGGCAGCGGCTGATCGATGCCCTGCGAAAGGCGCGCGAGGGTTCGACCCGCGTGGCGTTCGACACCAATTTCCGTTCGCAAGGCTGGCCGGTTCTGGACACTGCGCGTCAGGTCTATCGCGATATACTGGCCGTTGCGGACATTGTGCTGGCCTCTGTCGACGATCTCACTCCGTTGTTCGGAGCGCGCATGCACGGTGAACTGATCGACCGCATGGCCGCACGCGAGGTCGTGCTGAAACTTGCCGTGCCGGGCAGCGTTGTCAGACATAACGGCGCGGAGCATACCGTGAAGGCGGAACCGGTCAGCAGGGTGGTGGACACCACGGCGGCAGGCGACAGTTTCGCTGCGGCTTACCTTGCAGCCCGGCTGGACAGCGCAACGCCGGTCGAGGCGGCGCGGGCCGGGCATCGTCTGGCGGGTGTCGTGGTCGGCCATCGCGGCGCGATCATCCCGCGCGAGGACATGCCGCCGGAGGTCAGCCCGCCATGACCCGAATGGAGCGATCATCATGACCGGCCTATCGGCGTCTGAAAGACAGGCCGCGCTTGAGAAGATCCTGACCCCGGCGCGGATCGTTCCGGTGCTGACCATAGACCGCGTCGAGGATGGCGTGCCGCTGGCCCGCGCCCTCGTGGCGGGCGGTGTAAAGGTTCTGGAAGTGACGTTCCGCACCGAAGCCGGAGCCGCTGCTGCAAAGGCGATCATCGCCGAGGTTCCGGAGGCCGTTGTCGGGATCGGCACCGTGCTCAATGCGGACGACCTTGAGCGTGCAAAGGCGCTCGGCGCGCGGTTCGCGGTCAGTCCGGGCGCGACGCCCGAACTGCTCAACGCGGCGGCCACGAGCGATCTGCCGCTGCTACCTGGCGTGGCCACCGCATCCGAAGTCATGCAATCGCTGGCGAAGGGATTCAGTCTGCTGAAGTTTTTCCCCGCGGAGCAGGCCGGTGCCATTCCGATGTTGCGGGCGTTGGCGGGTCCGTTTCCCAATACGCGCTTCTGTCCGACCGGCGGAATTGGTGCTGCGAACGCTGCAATGTGGCTGGCGGAACCAAATGTGATGTGCGTCGGCGGCTCCTGGCTGTGCCCGGCGTCGGACATCAAGGCCGCCAACTGGGAAGTCATCACCGGCCGCTGCATTGATGCGATGAAGCATCTGCGGCGGAGGTAGGCCCCGTCTTTGGCTAACGCCGAAAAGTTGAGTCTCGCAAAGTGGTTACGGCCGTGGCCGTAACCGGGCTGGAAACGAAAGCTGAACTTCAGATCAAGTTGCGCGTGAAGATGAGAAGCGCCGCTTAAAGACTCTGTTCGGTTCCTAAAATCCCATCGCGGCGCCGTCGCTGCGCGGGTCGGTCGCGCCCTCGAACATGCCGTCGGCATGTCGTACCACTGCACCGGCATGACCCATGGTCGAGGTGAAGTCCGGCAGGATTTCGATGTCGTGGCCGACGTCCCGCATCGCCTGAACCACCGCCGGATCGAAACGGTTCTCCAGCTTCAGCGTCACGGTGGCATCGCCCCATGTTTTGCCGAGCAGCCAGCGCGGCGCGGTGACGGCCGCCTGTAAGCCTTGGCCGTACATGGCGTAACGGCTGAACACGGCGGACTGGCTCTGCGGCTGGCCTTCGCCGCCCATGTTGCCATAGACCATGCGGCGGCCGTCGTTGAACAGCGCCATTGCCGGATTGAGGGTATGGAACGGCTTGCGGCCGGGGCGCAGCGCGCGGGGACCATCGCCCTCCAGCAGGAAGCTCGAGCCGCGGTTCTGCCAGACGATGCCGGAGTTCTCCAGCACGCAGCCGGAGCCGAATTCGAAATAGATGCTCTGGATGAAGGAAACGGCGACGCCGTTGCTGTCGATCGCGCCCAGCCAGACGGTGTCGCCAGGATTGGTCGGCACCGGCCACGGCAGCGCGCGGTGATGAGCGACGCGCGAGGCGAGTTCGTCAAGAATCTCAGGCGTCAGATAGTGTTCGGCTTGCTCCGCCATAAATGCGGGATCGCCGACGATGCGGTCGCGGACCAAGAATGCCTGCTTGGTGGCTTCGACGATGCCATGAAGGTATTCGAAGGTCTCCGCCTCCTTGATGCCGAGCCGCTCGAAGATCGCGAGGATCATCAGCGAGGCGAGGCCCTGCGTCGGCGGCGGGAAATTGTACAGGGTCGCACCCTTGACGGCGACAGACAGCGCATCGCGGCGCTGCGCCTTCTGCGCGGCAAGATCGGCGAGTGTCACCGGCGATCCGCAGCGCGCGAGATCCGCCGCGATTTCCTTGGCGAGTGCGCCTGTGTAGAAATCCATCGGTCCATGGTGGCCGAGCCGCTTCAGCGTCGCGCCAAGCGCCGGCAGCTTCATCAACTGACCTTCCTTCGGCAGCTTGCCGCCGAGCAGAAAGGTATCGACGAAGCCCGGCGAGTCCTTCAATTCGGCGAATTTCGTCTCGGTCAATTCCTGCTGGGTTGCAGTCACCGCAAAGCCGTTTTCAGCCGACCACACCGCATCTTCCACCAGACGCGACAGCGGAAGCTTGCCGCCCATTTCCTGGTTGATCGCGATCACCTCGGCCCAGCCGGACAGCGTGCCGGCGACGGTATTGGCGGCGAGAGGACCGCGCGGCGGAATCGCGGAAAGGCCTTTGCCTTTATAGAATTCGGGTGTTGCCGCCGCCGCAGCCGCGCCGCAGCCATCCACTGCGATTGGAGGTTTGCCGTCTTTCGAAATCAGCCAGAAGCCGTCACCGCCGATCGAGTTCATGTGCGGATAGACCACCGGCAGGCTCGCGGCCATGGCCAGCGTTGCCTCGATGGCATTGCCGCCCTCGCGCAGCACCCGGAGTCCGGCTTCGCTGGCGAGATGATGGGGCGAGGTCACCATGCCGCGGCGGGAGCGGGGCGTATTCAGCATCGATCGTATCCATGTTCTAGCGTTGATGCGCCGACAATGGACGCGATGCCCCTATGTAAGTGAAAACTTCACTTTTTGCAAAATGCAAAATGCCCGGTTTTCACCGGGCATTTGCACGGGAGGAGCCGCTATTCGGCTGGCGCCGCCACGGGAGTACCGCCGACGGCAAGGCCGAACCACTGCGCGCGCCAAGGCTTCAGCACAAACAGCGCCAGCAGGCCGGTCAGGACGTCCATGACAATGATCAGGCTGAAGACCGGCATCCAGCTTCCCGTGGATTCGCGGATCATCGCCGCGACAGGACCGCCGAGCACGGAGCCGACGCCTTGCGCCATATAGAGGAAGCCATAGTTGGTGGTCGCATTCTTGGTGCCGAAGGTGTCGGTGAGCGTCGATGGAAACAGCGAGAAGATCTCGCCCCATCCGAAGAACACGACGCCCGATAACAGAACAAACGCGAGTGTGTTGTCGCGGAAGGCAACCATCAACGCGATGGCTACGCCCTCGAAGATGAATGCAAGGCCCATCGTGTTCTCGCGGCCGATCCGGTCGGAGACCCAGCCAAAGAACGGCCGTGTCAGGCCGTTGGTGATGCGATCGATGGTGAGCGCGAGCGGCAGCGCGGCAAAGCCCCAGACCATGACATTGGCGACGCCGAAGTCTTTTGTGAAGTTCGCAAATTGCGAAATCACCATCAGCCCGCCGGTGGACATCATCGTCATCATAACGAACATCAGCCAGAAGATCGGCGTCCTCAGCATTTGCTTCGGTGCGTAGTCAACGGCCGTGGTTGCGACCTTGATCGAGGTTGCCGCAGCCGCGGTTTCGCCGGGTTTAGGATTGCGCAAACCGAGCGCGGCGAGGAAGCCGACGGCTCCGAGAATGATGCCGAAGGTGATCAGCGTCGCCTGATAGGTCGAGCTCTTCAGCATGGCATCAATGGGGAAGGTGGTCAGGATGGCACCGAAGCCATATCCGGCAGCAACCATCCCCGTCGCGAAGCCGCGCCGGTCGGGGAACCAGCGCACCATCAGGCCGACAATGCCGATGTACACGATGCCGGTGCCAATGCCGCAAAACAAGCCATAGGTTGCATAAAGCGCGGTCAGGGAAGTTGCGTAAGCCGAAAGCACCCAGCCCAGTCCGCTCAGAACGGTGCCCACGGCGATCAGAAGCCTTGGCCCGAAGCGGTCGATCAGCCAGCCCTGTGCGGGCGATAGCCACGTTTGCAGGACGATAAGAAGCGAGAAGGTGATCTGGATTGCGGGAAGCGTTGCGCCCGTGGTGGATTGAAAGGATTTGACGAACAGCGTCCAGACATATTGCGGGCTGGAGATCGCCATCATGGCGATGACGCCCAGCAACAGTTGAACCCAACGTGCGTTACTTGTCTTTGAATCGGTCGTGGCGCTCATCCCGGTCTCTCCATGTTGTTGGAGAAACACAGCAAGGCATGTGCCACCTACCTCATTCACGCTATGCGTTTATGAAGTGGCGGCACATCCATTTTGTAGGGAATGAAACTTCCGAGAAGGTGTTGGTTACACCTTCACCATTCGCTTGCCGCGATTTTCGCCAGCAAGAAGTCCGATCAGCGCCTTCGGGGTATTCTCAAGGCCACTGATAATGTCTTCCTGTACCTTGATCTTGCCCGCCTTCACCCACGACTGGAGATCGGCCATAGCGGCCTCGCGCTGGTCGTTGAAGTCGGTAAAGATGAAGCCCTGCACGATCAGGCGCTTGACGACGATCAGACCCGGGACGCCCCTGGGGCCATGGGCCGGCGGTGTGCCGTCATATGCCGAAACTGCTCCGCAGCAGGAAATGCGGCCGTGCTGGTTCATCTGGGGCAGGCAGGCCTCAAAGATATCGCCGCCGACATTGTCGAAATAGACGTCGATGCCGCTCGGCGCGGCGGCCTTCAAGGCCTTGAACACGGGCTCGGACTTGTAATCGACCGCGGCGTCGAAGCCGAGCTCCGAAACCAGCCAGTTGCACTTCTCCTTGCCGCCCGCGATGCCAACGACGCGGCAGCCCTTGATCTTGGCGATCTGGCCGACGAAGGAGCCGACCGATCCTGCCGCCGCAGACACCACGACGGTTTCGCCGGCCTTCGGCTTGCCGACATTGAGCAGACCGAAATAGGCCGTGAGACCTGCCACACCATAGACGCTCAACAGATTGGTGATCGGATCGATGCGCGGCACTTTGACCAGATGCTTTGCGCGGACGGCGGCGTAGTCCTGCCAGCCGGTATCGCCGAACACCAGATCGCCGGGCGCGAAGCCGGGCGCGTTGGATTTCACCACTTCGGCGATCGCGCCGCCCGCCATTACCGTATTGGCCTCGACGGCGGCGCGGTAGGTCGCGCCCTGCATCCATGCGCGGTTGGCAGCATCGAGCGAGATGTAAAGCACCCGCAGCAAGACCTCGCCGTCCTTGGGCTCTGGAATGGCGGCTTCCGCCATCTTGAAATTCTGAGGTAACAGCTTGCCGGTGGGTTTTTCGACCAGCAGGATCTGGCGGTTGGTTTGTGTCATGGGCGGTCCTCCGCAGGCTTGCGTCTTTTGTATTGCGACGATAGCAGCCTTTGATCCAGGATTGGAGCCGGGCGGAACCAGGGCTGCCGAGCGGGCGGGCGTTGTTCCCGGAATGGTCCGCAGCTCGCTTATCCGAATAAGGTTGCGTTGAGCGCGGGGCTACCTCCTTGGAAGCGCCCTAATCTCACCTGAATCTTAGCGCAACTGCACATCTTGAGAGCAGGGGGCCTGATGAGAGACGTGGTAAGTCCTTCCATTCGTCGTATCCTTTGTGTTTTTCCCCGATATTCCCCCTCATTTGGCACTTTCGAGTACGCATATCCCCTGACCGACGGCGTTCAGGCTTTCATGCCTCCCCAGGGGCTGCTGCTGATCGCGGCCTCGCTACCGGCGGGCTGGGAGGTCCGTTTTATCGACGAGAACATCAAGGCGGCGACCGATGATGACTTCATCTGGGCCGACGCGGTGTTCGTCAGCGGGATGCATATCCAGCGGCCGCAGATCAATGATATCTGCCGGCGGGCCCATGAACACCACCTCGCCGTGGCGCTCGGCGGGCCGTCGGTCAGCGCCTGTCCGGAATACTATCCTGAGTTCGACTATCTGCACGTCGGCGAGCTTGGGGACGCGACGTGTGAGCTGTTCCGGCGTCTGGGGCGCGATACGTCGCGACCGGATAGGCAGGTCATCCTGACCACGCAGGAACGGCGCGAGATGTCGGACTTTCCGCTTCCGGCCTATGAGCTTTTGCCGCTCAACCGCTATTTCATCGGCAGCATCCAGTTTTCGTCGGGCTGCCCTTATCAATGCGAGTTCTGCGACATCCCTGCGCTCTACGGCCGCAACCCGCGTCTCAAATCGCCGGAGCAGGTGATCGCCGAACTCGACAAGATGCTGGAGTGCGGCCTCGCCGGTGCGGTGTATTTCGTTGACGACAATTTCATCGGCAACCGGAAAGCGGCGCTGGATCTGCTGCCGCATCTTGTCGAATGGCAGAAGCGCAACGGATATTCGATCCAGTTCGCCTGTGAAGCGACGCTGAATATTGCCAAGCGCCCGGAAATCCTGTCGCTGATGCGCGATGCTTACTTCACGACCTTGTTTGCCGGTATCGAGACCCCGGATCCCGACGCGCTGAAAGCGATGTCGAAGCAGCACAACATGATGGTGCCGATTCTGGAGGGCGTGCAAACGCTGAACAGTTACGGGCTGGAAGTCGTGTCCGGCATTATTCTTGGGTTGGACACTGACAAACTCGATGCCGGCGAGGGTATTCTCGAATTCATCGACCAGTCCCAGATTCCGCTGCTGACGATCAATCTGCTGCAGGCGTTGCCGCGCACGCCGTTGTACGACCGGTTGAAGCGCGAGGGGCGGCTGATTGAGGACGACAATCGGGACTCCAACGTGGATTTCTTCTTGCCCTACGATCACGTCGTTTCCACATGGCGCGAATGCATGGGCCGGGCCTACACGCCCGAGAAACTGTTCGCGCGATTCGAGCATCAGGTCCGCGAGACCTACCCGAACCGGCTGCAGCCGCCGAACAGCAAGCAGCGTTTGTCATGGCGCAACATCAAGCGCGGCATGACGATGCTCTCAAAGATTATCTGGCATGTCGGCGTGAAGAGTGACTATCGCCGCGAGTTCTGGAAATTTGCGTGGCCGCGCCTGAAATCCGGCGATATCGAGCGCGTCATCAGCGTTGGTCTGGTCGCCCACCATCTGATAGTGTTCGCCCGGGACGCATCAAGCGGGCAGCAGAATGCATCGTATTATTCGACCAGATTGCGGGATTTGCCTGTCGCTGCTGAATAACGCGGCGTGATCATGGTCACGCCGATCGCGCTATCGCCTGAGCGCCTATGAAGCATCCGCTGGTTTACGACGTCGTCATCCTCGGAGGAGGGGCGGCAGGTTTGATGTGCGCCGGTGTTGCCGGTAGGCGCGGCCGGCGCGTGGCAGTGATCGAGCAGGCGAAGCGTCCGGCCGAGAAGATCCGCATTTCCGGCGGCGGGCGCTGCAATTTCACCAACCTGCACACCACACCTGCGAATTTCCTGTCCCGTAATCCGCATTTCTGCAAGTCGGCGCTGAGCGGGTATACCCAGCACGACTTCATCGCGCAGGTCGAGAAACATCGCATCGCTTATCACGAGAAGACACGCGGGCAGCTGTTCTGCAACGGCTCGTCGCAGCACATCATCGACATGCTGCTCGATGAATGCGGAGCGGCCGGCGTAACGCTGCATCCGGGTACGAAAATCTCATCGATCGCGAGGGGCGAGGACGGCTTCACCGTTGTCACGGATCGCGGAGAAATGCGCGGGCGCTCGCTGGTCGTCGCCACCGGCGGCCCGTCCATTCCCAAGATGGGATCGAGCGGCTTCGGCTACAAAGTCGCCGAACAGTTCGGTCTCAAGATCGTGCCCCCACGGGCAGGACTTGTCCCGCTGACATTCGATGAGGCTTTGCTGGCGCGATCAAAAGACCTTGCCGGAGTTTCCGTCGAAGCGGTGGTGAAATGCGACGGGACGCAGTTCGACGAGGCGATGCTGTTCACCCATCGCGGATTGAGCGGTCCGGCAATTCTGCAAATTTCATCCTATTGGCGTGACGGCGACGATATTCAGATCGATATGGCGCCCGGCATCGACGTCTTCGCGGCGTTGAAAGAGATGCGGCGCGATCATCCGCGTCAGGAATTGGCGACGGGACTTGCGCGATTGCTGCCAGGGCGGCTGGCGCAAATGACCGCAGGGGCGGGCGGGCGGGCCTCGCGCATGGCGGATCTGTCTGACCGGCAATTGCAGGCGGTCGCGATGTTCGTGAACAAGTGGCAGGTGACCCCGCGCGGCACCGAAGGCTACCGGACGGCGGAGGTCACCCTGGGTGGGGTCGATACGGCGGAATTGTCGTCCAAGAGCTTTGAAGCCAAGTCCGTGCCGGGATTGTTCTTTGTCGGCGAGGTCATCGATGTCACAGGCCACCTCGGCGGCTTTAATTTCCAGTGGGCGTGGTCGTCGGGTTTCGCGGCTGGCCAAAACGTCTGACGGTTCCCTGAATCGGCCCTGATACGGCGAAGCCGCCCGCTAGGTGCCCAGCGCGCCTCTGGAGCGTGGCCATAAAATACTGAAATAACAGGTATATTTCCCCACAGCGGAGGATTGTGCTAGGAGGCGCGAACCTGCTAATCGACTGCAGCGGAGGCCTGTGCCATCGCCGTTCAACCCTGCTCGTGAGCCTGAATTGTTTGCTCAAATCTCATTGGTCGTCGCCGTACTCGCTCTCGCGATCTGGATCTATCTGATCGCGGCCCGGGGCGACTTCTGGCGAACGCAGAAATTCGATGACCTCGCGCCTGCTCCCGGCTTCATGAACTGGCCATCGATTGCCGTCGTCGTGCCGGCGCGGGACGAGGCTGCGGGTGTCGGCGCTTGCGTGACTTCGATTCTGAGCCAACGTTATCCCGGCGTGTTATCGATGATCCTGGTTGACGATCAAAGCCAGGACGGTACCTCGCAAATTGCGAGCGAGGCCGCCGCTGCGATTGGGGCCTCGGATCGTCTCACGGTGTTGCAGGGGCGTCCGTTGCCGTCAGGCTGGACCGGCAAGCTGTGGGCGGTGAAGCAGGGCCTCACAACGGTCGAGGGACGATCGTCGCCTCCGGATTACGTCCTGCTGACCGATGCGGACATCGTCTATACCGGCGATGTGCTGATGCGGCTGGTGGCGCGCGCGCAGAATGACAAATTCGCGATGACGTCTGTGATGGCGAAGCTCCGTTGCGAGAGCTTTGCGGAAAAATACCTGATCCCCGCGTTCATCTTCTTCTTCGGAATGCTTTACCCGTTCGGCTGGGTTCGCAATCCCGCGCGCTCGACCGCGGCTGCGGCTGGCGGCTGCATTCTTGCCCGCTGGGATGCGTTGAAAAATGCCGGCGGTATCGATGCGATCCGTGGATCTCTGATCGATGACTGTGCTCTCGGCGCGAGGCTGAAGACGCAGGGGCCTGTATGGCTTGGTTTTTCGCAGGACGTCAAAAGCGTTCGCGCATCGGATACCATCGCCAGTGTCGGGCAGATGATTTCCCGGTCGGCCTATGCGCAACTGCGATACTCAGTGGTGATCCTGATCGGAACCATTCTTGCCATGTGTCTCGTGTTTCTGGCGCCTGTCCTGATCGCACTGTTCAGCCACGGTTTTGCTGCGATGTTTGCAGCGGCGGCATGGGTGCTGATGGCGCTCGCGTTCCAGCCCACCCTGCGATATTATGGGCAATCCGCGCTTTGGGGGCCCGCGCTCCCCGTAATCGCAATCGCTTACATGGTTTTCACGGTCAATTCCGCGGTCCAGCATTTTCAGGGACGTGGCGGAATGTGGAAAGGCCGCGCCCAAGCACAGGTATCCGGTTCGTAATGACAACAGCAGGCGAATTGCGTTCAGGCAAAGGCCATAAGGACGAGAACTTTCCGGTCGCATCGTGGATCATTCATCCGCGTCATCGCGCGTTGATTCTTGCGTTCTATAACTTCGTGCGTACCGGTGACGACGTTGCCGATCATGCATCGCTGGCGCCGCAGGACAAGCTGGACAAGCTCGACTTGCTGGAGGCTGAACTGCTGGGCAAGGGCGACAGCCAGCCTGAAGCTGTGGCGCTGCGGGCTGCATTTGCCGAACGCGGGATGTCGCCGAAGCATGCGCAGGATCTGCTGAATGCGTTTCGTCTCGATGTCACCAAGCTGCGTTACGAAAACTGGGACGAGCTGATTCACTACTGCTCGCTCTCGGCGATGCCGGTCGGCCGCTTCATGCTGGATGTCCACGGCGAGGATCGCTCGACGTGGGCGGCGTCCGACGCAATCTGCGCCGCCTTGCAGATCAACAACCATCTGCAGGATTGCGGCAAGGACTACCTCGACCTCG
This sequence comes from Afipia birgiae 34632, assembly GCF_000308295.2. Taxonomy (GTDB): domain Bacteria; phylum Pseudomonadota; class Alphaproteobacteria; order Rhizobiales; family Xanthobacteraceae; genus Afipia; species Afipia birgiae. The sequence goes on along the minus strand of NZ_HG326652.1, from coordinate 2,000,476 downwards.
ACCGCGTTTATATTCCACGCGATGCGCTTGCCGCTGCAGGTGCGACGGTGGAGATGCTGGGCGAGGGGCACGCGCCGCCCGCCTTGCTGAAATGCCTGCAAGATCTGGCGCGCCGGACGGAAGCGCTTTTGAATAAGGGACGCTCGCTTCCCGGCGAAGTGAAGGATACGCGTCTCGGGCTGGAGATCGCCGTGATCGATGCTTTCGCCGACAGGATCGTCAATCTGCTGAAGGTCCGCGATCCGTTGAGCGAGCGCGTTCATCTTTCCAAGCAGCAGATGCTGGGCGTTGCGCTCTCGGCAATGGCGCGCGCCTTGTACCAGCGCGCGACCGGGCAGACGCCTGTGGTTCGGCACGTTTCCGGCGCGTGATGCATCATGACCACTGCTGATATCACGTCAAAAATCACGCCCGAAGGTTCGGCCTCCGGCAGTTCGTTCTATGCAGCGATGCGCATTCTGCCGCGCGAGCAGCGCGAGGCGATGTTCCAGATCTACAGCTTTTGCCGGCAGGTCGATGACATCGCCGATTCCGACGGTCCGCGCCCCGAGCGACTGAAGGCGCTGGATCAGTGGCGGCACGATATCGACGCGCTTTATGCCGGAAATCCGCCGCCGCATCTGCGCGACTACGTGTCGTCGGTGAAGCAGTTCGGACTGCGCCGCGAAGATTTCATCGCCATTATCGATGGCATGGAGATGGACGTGCCCGCCGACATCCGCGCGCCGGATGCGCGGACGCTCGATCTTTATTGCGACCGGGTCGCGAGCGCGGTGGGACGGTTGTCAGTGCGGGTATTCGGCCTCGGCGAGGACGACGGCATCCTGCTGGCGCATCACCTCGGCCGTGCGCTTCAACTGACCAACATCCTGCGCGATATCGACGAGGACGCCGGTCTCGGCCGGCTATACCTGCCGCGTGAAGACCTCAACGCCGCCGGAATCATGTCGAACGATCCGCTGGTGGTTGCATCAGATCCGCGGCTGCCACGGGTATGCGAAGGCATCCTGAAGCAGGCGCGGGATCACTTTGCCAAGTCGAACGACATCATGGCGCGCAATTCACGACGCGTGGTCCGCGCGCCGAAGATCATGTCGGAATACTACCACGCGATTCTCGAAAAGCTGGTTGAGCGTGGCTTCGCGTTGCCGCGCAAGCCGGTCAAGCTCAGCAAGGCAGCCAAGATTTTCATTCTCATTCGGTACGCATTCATCTGATGGCAAAAGCTCATATCATCGGCGCCGGAGTTTCCGGCCTGTCCGCGGGTGTTCGGCTCGCGAATGAAGGATTTGAAGTCCACGTTCACGAGGCGACACAGCAGGCCGGTGGCCGCTGCCGCTCGTATTACGACGGCGCGACCGACATGGTCATCGACAACGGCAACCACCTGCTGCTGTCGGGCAATCTGCACGCACGCTCCTATGCCCTGTCGATCGGAAGCGAGGATGGCCTGGTCGGGCCGGAACGCGCGCAGTTCGATTTCGTCGACCTGAAGAACGACAAGCGATGGAAGCTCGATCTCGGCAATGGCCGTTTGCCGACATGGGTGTTTTCCAGGGATCGCCGCGTGCCGGATACCGGCGTTGGAGATTATCTCGCGCTGGCTCCGCTGGTCTGGGCAGGCAATGACGCGCTGATCGGCAAGACGATTACGTGCGAAGGCAAGCTCTATGACCGCCTTGTTCAACCTCTGATGCTTGCGGCGCTCAATGTCGATCCGCCGGAGGGCTCGGCGGGCCTCGCGGGCGCGATCGTGCGCGAGACGCTGCTCGCCGGTGGCAAATCCTGCCGTCCGCTGATCGCGCGCGAGGGGCTCAGCACAGTGCTGGTCGATCCTGCGCTCAAGCTGATCCGCGAGAAGGGCGGCACGGTCAACCTCGGCCACGAGCTGCGTCAGGTGCTGATGGCAGGCGAGACAATCTCGGCGCTGGAGTTCGGCGACGACACGATCACGGTGGCACCGAGCGATGTTGTGGTGCTCGCAGTGCCGCCACGCTCTGCATCATCCATCCTGCTCGGGTTGAAGACGCCGACAAAATTCCGCGCGATCGTCAACGCGCATTTTCGCTACGATCCGCCGGACAACATGCCGCCAATGATGGGCGTGGTCGGTGGACTGATCGAATGGCTGTTCGCGTTTCCGCAGCGGCTGTCGATCACCATCAGTAATGCCGACCGGCTGGTGAATGTGCCGCGTGAACAATTGGCGCGCGACATCTGGCACGACATCTGCAAGGCCGCCGGTCTTAGCGATGATGTAGCGAACGGGCCGCTGCCGCCATGGCAGATTGTGCGCGAACGCCGTGCCACATTTGAGGCAACCCCGGAACAAAATGCCATGCGTCCAGGGACTGCCACCGATTGGAAAAACCTGTTCCTCGCGGGCGATTGGACTGATACGGGACTCCCAGCGACCATTGAGGGGGCTATCCGCTCAGGTGATCAGGCTGCCGATATGGCCCTGAAAATGCAATAAATTCAGCATTTTACGGAGTTCCATGACTCTCCTTGACGACCATAAGGCCGATGCTGCGCCAACTGCGCCGGCCCTCGAAAGCAGTATCGCAGCTGCCAGCCGCGCGATTCTGGATACGCGTATGCCTGACGGACACTGGGTGTTCGAACTGGAGGCCGACGCAACGATTCCGGCCGAGTACGTCTTGCTGCGGCACTATCTGGCCGAGCCTGTGGATGCCGTGCTGGAAGCCAAGATCGCGAACTATCTTCGCCGTATCCAGAACGAGAACGGCGGCTGGTCGCTGTTCTACGGCCACGAGTTCGATATGAGCGCCAGCGTGAAGGCCTACTTCGCGCTCAAGATGATCGGTGACTCGCCCGATGCGCCGCATATGAAGAAAGCGCGCGAGGAGATGCTTCGACGCGGCGGCGCGATCAAGAGCAACGTGTTCACCCGCATTATGCTGGCGCTGTTCGGCGTCGTGACATGGCGTGCCGCGCCGATGATGCCTGTTGAAATCATGTTGCTGCCGCGCTGGTTTCCGATCCATCTGACCAAGATTTCGTACTGGGCGCGCACTGTCATCGTGCCGTTGCTGGTGCTGATGAACAAGAAGCCGCGCGCGCGTAATCCGCTGGGCGTCGGCATCGATGAACTGTTTCTCGAAGATCCGAAGTCGATCGGCATGACGGCGAAGGCGCCGCACCAGAGCCAGCTCTGGTTCACGGGCTTCAATCTTCTCGACAAGGTCTTGCGCGTTGTCGATCCGCTGTTTCCAAAAGCCCCGCGCCAGCGCGCTATCGACAAGGCGGTGGCGTTCGTCACCGAGCGCCTGAATGGCGTTGACGGTCTCGGTGCGATCTTCCCGGCGATGGCCAACACCGTCATGATGTATGATCTGCTCGGCTATCCAAAGGATCATCCGCATTATGTGCTGGCGCGGCAGTCGGTCGAGAATCTGCTCGTCATCAAGGACGGCGAAGCTTACTGCCAGCCGTGCGTGTCGCCGATCTGGGATACCGCGCTGACCGCACACGCCATGATCGAAGTCGGCGGGGAGAAGGCTGAAGCGTCGGCGAAGGCCGCGCTTGACTGGCTCAAGCCCAAGCAGGTTCTCGATATCGAGGGTGACTGGATCGAGAAGCGGCCAGGCGTGCGGCCTGGCGGCTGGGCGTTCCAGTACAACAATGCGCATTATCCGGATCTCGACGATACCGCTGTTGTCGTTATGGCGATGGATCGTGCGCGCGGTACCCTAAGCGCAGGCGCCAAATACGACGAGGCGATCGCGCGCGGCCGCGAATGGCTGCTGGGCCTGCAAAGCAAGGACGGCGGCTGGGCTGCGTTCGATGCCGACAACCTCGAGTACTATCTGAACAACATTCCGTTCTCGGATCACGGCGCGCTGCTTGATCCACCGACTGAGGACGTCACCGCGCGCTGCGTCTCGATGCTGGCGCAGCTTGGCGAGACGGCCAAGACCAGCGAGGCGTTGGCGCGTGGCATCGAATACCTTCGCCGCACCCAATTGCCGGATGGCTCATGGTTCGGCCGCTGGGGCGTCAATTACATTTACGGGACATGGTCCGTGCTCTGTGCGCTGAACGCAGCCGGCGTCGATCACGACGATCCGGTGATTCGCAAAGCCGCTGACTGGCTGATCGCGATTCAGAACAGCGACGGCGGCTGGGGCGAGGACGGCAACAGCTACCGGCTCGATTACAAGGGCTACGTGAAGTCGGAAACCTCAGCCTCGCAAACGGCTTGGGCGACGCTGGCCCTGATGGCGGCCGGGAAGGTGGATCATCCCGCGACCCAGCGTGGCATCGCCAATTTGATTCAAAATCAGACCAGGGATGGGCTATGGACCGAGCCCCAGTACACCGGGGGCGGGTTTCCACGTGTGTTCTATTTGCGATACCACGGGTATTCCAAGTTCTTCCCGCTGTGGGCGCTGGCGCGGTACCGGAATCTGCGTAATACTAACAGCCGCTTCGTGGGGATAGGAATGTGATTATAGGCGCGGGCGGGGACGCCGCACACGACGGGCTGCCGGTCCTGATTGTTACTGGCTTGAAACAGGAGGCCCGCATCGCTGCCGGGCCCGGTCTCACCGTCATCTGCAGTTCCAGCAATCCAGTTCAGCTACGCGAAATGATGACGTCGTTCGACCCGGCGAGCATTCGCGGCATCGTGAGCTTTGGCGTGGCAGGTGGCCTCAATCCGTCGCTGAAGTCAGGTGACGTCGTCGTCGCATCCCGGATCGTCACCGCAAGCGCGCGCTGGTCGACAGAAGCGTCTCTGACAGAGAATCTCGTCACGTTGCCGACGAAGCGCCGCCGCTCGATCGTTTCGGGCGTCCTTGCGGGCGTCGAAGAGGTCGTAACGGGTAAGGTGGCCAAGGCCGCGCTGCGCGCCACCACCGGCGCCGATGCGGTCGACATGGAGAGCCATATCGCTGCGAGATACGCTGAACACAACGGCCTGCCGTTTGCGGCGGTGCGCGTTATCAGCGACCCTGCGCACCGCGCGCTTCCGGAACTGACGATGAGCGCGATCAAGCCGAACGGCAATGTCGATATGTGGAAGGTAATGCGCGGGATCGCGCGTAACCCGAAGTCGATCCCGCATCTGATTTCGACGGGGCGCGACTTCAGCCGCGCCCTCAAGTCGCTGCGCGGCTGCCGAGAAGCGTTGGGCTAGCGGCTCTCTTTCTTCGTCATTGCGAGCGAAGCGAAGCAATCGAGACCGAACAACGGCCGAGTTAAGGTGGATTGCTTCGTCGCAAGCGCTCCTCGCAATGACGCCAGTCAACTAACCTCTAAGGTAACAACAATAAAAAAGGCGCGAGCTCGCGCCTTTTGAATGAGTGCGGTCTGAAATCAGGCGGCGGTCGATGCGTTGGTTGCCGGAGCTGCGGTCTGCGCAGCGAGCTTCGCTGCCTTGGCTTCCGCCGCCTTTGCTTCGTCGGTACGGATTTCCGACAGGCGCTTCTGCACTTCCGACGAGAACACGTACTGTGCCGGACGCTGCTTGGAGAGATCGATCTCGGGCGCCATCGGACCTTCGGTCTTGATGCCGAACATCGCGACTTTCAGCGCCTTGAACGGATTGCTCACCGCAGCATTGGCAGCCGTCGGCTCGTAGCCGCAATGGGCCATACAGTCGGCGCACTTCTCATACTTGCCGGTGCCGTAGGTATCCCAATCGGTGGTTTCCATCAGCTCCTTGAAGGTCTTGGTGTAGCCTTCACCGAGCAGATAGCAGGGCTTCTGCCAGCCGAAGATGTTGCGGGCAGGCATGCCCCACGGCTCGCACTCGAAGTTCTGGTTGCCGGCGAGGAAGTCGAGGAACAGGCCGGAGTGCATGAAATTCCACTTCTTGCCCTTGCCGAGCGCGAAGACGTCGCGGAACAGATTCTTGGTCTTGGTGCGGTTCAGGAAGTGCTCCTGATCCGGCGCGCGCTCATAGGCGTAGCCCGGCGACATCGAGACGCCGACTCCAAGCTCGGTCGTGAAGTCGAGGAACTTGGCGATCTCCTCGGCCGGATGGCCGTCGAAGATGGTCGCGTTGACGTTGACGGTGAAGCCGCGGGCCTTGGCAGCCTTGATCGCGGACACGGCGCGATCGAACACGCCCTTCTGCGACACGGCCTTGTCGTGATGATCCTTCAGGCCGTCGAGATGCACCGAGAAGAACAGGTAAGGCGAGGGCTCGAACAGATCGAGCTTCTTCTCGAGCAGCAGCGCGTTGGTGCAGAGCGAGACGAACTTCTTGCGCTCGACCAGGCCGCGCACGATTTCGCCGATCTCCTTGTGGATCAGCGGCTCGCCGCCGGGGATCGCAACCATCGGTGCGCCGCATTCGTCGGCGGCGTCCCAGCACTCCTGCGCCGACATGCGGCGATTGAGGATTGCATCGGGATAATCGATCTTGCCGCAACCGACGCAGGCGAGGTTGCAGCGAAACAACGGCTCCAGCATCAGCACCAGAGGATAACGCTTACGGCCAAGCAGCTTCTGCTTAACAAGGTACGAGCCGATCTTGATCTCTTTGAAAAAAGGTATCGCCATGAATGTTTATCTTTCTTGCATCACGGGAGAGAGCCGCGGCTGGCGTTGGACCAGCTCGGCCGGCAGTCTGAATTCGATATTTTCCTCCCGGCCCGGCAGCACGGACACTGTCACCGGTCCGATTCTCCGCAGGGCGTCAATCACATCGTCTACCAGCACCTCCGGCGCCGAGGCGCCCGCGGTGATGCCGACGGTTTTCGCGTCCTTCAACCATTCTGGATTGAGCTGGCTGCCGTCGGCGATGAGGTAACTCGGGACGCCAACTTCGGTCCCGATTTCGCGGAGGCGGTTGGAGTTGGAACTGTTGGTTGCGCCGACCACCAAAATGACGTCGACGAGCTTGCTGAGGTCTCGCACCGAAGACTGGCGGTTTTGTGTCGCATAGCAGATATCGCGGGTATCCGGGCCTTCGAGGTCGCTGAAGCGGTCCTCAAGGGCCGCGATGATATCGCGGGTGTCGTCGACGCTGAGCGTGGTCTGGGTGATGTAGGCCATTGGCTCGTCGCTCGGCAGGTCGAGCGCCGCGACGTCCTCGACGCTCTGGACGAGGATCACAGGGCCGGGAACCTGACCCATGGTGCCGACGACTTCAGGGTGGCCTTCGTGGCCGATCAGGACCAGCTTGCGTCCCTTGGAGACGTAGCGCTTGCCTTGATTGTGAACTTTCGTGACCAGCGGGCAGGTGGCGTTGAGGACCGGAAGACTGCGCGATGCGGCTTCTTCCTCGACGCTCTTGGCGACGCCATGGGCGCTGAACACCGTGATCGCGTTGGCCGGGACCTCGTGGAGATCCTCGACGAACACTGCGCCCTTGGCTTTCAGGCTTTCGACCACGTACTTGTTGTGCACGATCTCGTGGCGGACGTAGACCGGCGGCCCGTACTTCTCGAGCGCGCGTTCGACGATCTCGATCGCGCGTACAACGCCAGCGCAAAACCCGCGGGGCTGAGCCAGCAGGATTTTCATCTCGGCTTTTTGGGGCACGTGATTAAGCAAGCTGCACCGCGCTGATCTCGCCTTCGCGGCCAAGCGCCTCGAAGACGCGCGTCACGATGCCCTTGGCGTCGAGACCGGCCTTTGCATACATCGCGGCAGGGCTGTCCTGATCGATAAACGTATCCGGGAGAACCATCGAGCGAACCCTCAGTCCTTTGTCCAGGGCGCCGTTCTCTGCAAGCGTATGCAGGACCTGCGCGCCAAAGCCGCCGATCGAGCCTTCCTCGACGGTGACGAGCACATCGTGATCCCGCGCCAGACGCAGGATCATGTCCGTGTCGATCGGCTTGGCAAATCTGGCATCGGCAACGGTCGCCGTTAAGCCATGGGTTTTTAGAATATCTGCAGCTTTCAGGCACTCCTGAAGGCGGGTTCCGAGCGATACCAGCGCTACCGAGGTGCCCTCGCGGATGATCCGGCCCTTGCCGATCTCCAGCGGAACGCCGACCGACGGCAGGTCCACACCGACACCGTCACCGCGCGGGAAGCGGATGGCGGAGGGGCGGTCGTCGATCGCGGCGGCGGTGGCGACCATGTGCACCAGTTCGGCCTCATCGGCCGCGGCCATCAGCACCATACCCGGCAGGCAGCCGAGATAGGCCAGATCGAACGAACCCGCATGGGTCGGTCCGTCGGCGCCGACGAGACCGGCGCGGTCGATGATGAAGCGGACCGGCAGGCCCTGAATGGCGACGTCGTGCACCACCTGGTCGTAAGCACGCTGCAGGAAGGTCGAGTAGATCGCGACGAACGGTTTCATGCCTTCGGACGCAAGACCGGCGGCGAAGGTCACGCCATGCTGCTCGGCGATACCGACGTCGAACGTGCGCTCAGGGAAGGCCTTGCTGAAGATATCGACGCCGGTGCCGGATGGCATCGCAGCGGTGATGGCGACGATCTTGTCGTCCCTTTCGGCCTCCTTGACGAGGCTGGTGCCGAACACCTTGGTGTAGGCGGGGGCGTTGGCCTGGGCCTTCGCCTGCTTGCCGGTGGCCACGTCGAATTTGACGACGCCGTGATATTTGTCCGAAGCGGTCTCGGCGTGGGAGTAACCCTTGCCCTTTTCGGTCACGACGTGGATCAGCGTCGGGCCGACCTTCGAATCGCGTACGTTCTTCAGAACCGGCAGAAGATGATCGAGGTTATGGCCGTCGATCGGACCGACATAGTAGAAGCCGAGTTCCTCGAACAGCGTGCCACCCGAGAGCATACCGCGGGCATACTCCTCGGCGCGCTGCGCGCCCTTCTCGACGAATTTCGGAAGGCGCTTGGCAACCTGCTTGCCGATTTCGCGCAGCGAGCGGTAGGTGTTGCTGGACGTCAGGCGCGACAGATAGGACGACATTGCACCGACCGGCGGCGCAATCGACATCTCATTGTCATTGAGAATAACAATCAGGCGCGAATCCATCGCGCCGGCATTGTTCATCGCCTCGTAGGCCATGCCGGCGGACATCGCGCCGTCGCCGATCACTGCGACGATATTTCGCTCTTCACCGGCAAGATCGCGCGCGACGGCCATGCCGAGGCCTGCTGAAATGGACGTCGACGAGTGGGCGGCGCCGAAACAATCGTATTCGCTCTCTGCGCGCTTGGTGAAGCCGGACAGGCCGCCAACCTGACGCAGGGTCCGAATCCGGTCGCGCCGCTCGGTCAGAATCTTGTGCGGATAGGCCTGATGGCCGACGTCCCAAATGACGCGGTCGGAGGGCGTATTAAAAACATGATGTATTGCAACCGTCAGTTCAACGACACCGAGACCGGAGCCCAGATGACCGCCAGTGACCGCAACCGCGCTAATCGTTTCCGCGCGGAGTTCCGCAGCGACTTGAGGCAGTTCGCTTTCCTTCAGCTTGCGAAGGTCTGCGGGCGATTTGATTGCGTCGAGCAATGGGGTCGATGAGGTCATACCAAGGCTTCCAATGCGACTGTGGAACAAGACGGGAACATTTTGCAGTGTAGCATTATTGCAGCTATTCAGCAGTAGTTCTGAGGAACCGCTGGCTAAATGCCACTATTGTGTGACTTAAGGGCATCGTTTGAGGCATCAGTAAGTTAACACGCTGCCTCCCCGGCAGTTGCCTTTACCCCAAGCTGGTCGCCAGAAATAGAAAGAAAACCTGTGCTGACAAGGACTATTGTATCGCTTGTTCGTTTTTGCACGCGCCATGCATGGCTGGTCCTCCTGGCCGGCGTGGCTTTGGCAGCGGCGGCAGGCGTCTATTCCCAACGGAACTTCGCCATCAATACCGACGTTGCGACGCTGATTTCTCCTAATCTGGACTGGCGAAAGCGCGAAATTGACTTCGAAAAGGCATTCCCGGGCCGAAATGACAGCATTTTGGCCGTTGTGGAGGCCCCGACGCCGGAACTCTCGCGGCAGGCCGCCGCCGCTCTTGAGAAGAGGTTGCTCCCACAGACCGATAGGTTCATTTGGATCAGGCGTCCGGGTGGCGGGCCGTTCTTCGATAATAACGGACTTTTGTTCTTGCCGACCCCTGAGGTCGCCAAGCAGGCCGGCCAATTGGCCTCGGCAGCCCCGCTTTTCGACATTCTGGTGGATGACCCCAGTCTGCGCGGCCTGACGGGCGTGCTTGAGTTCGGTCTGGCTGGGTCCCAGCGGGGACAGTATTCGCGCGATTCCATGGCCCGGCCGCTGAATCTGGTCGCCGAGACCGTCGAGAAGGTGGCTGCGAACAAGCCTGCGACCTTCTCCTGGAAGGAACTGTCCGGCAACGAGCCCCTGACGGAAGCCGACAAGCGAACGCTTCTGATGATGCGGCCGGTTCTCGACTTCAAGGCGCTGGAGCCGGGTGGGGCTGCCACCGAGGCGATCCGCAAGGCGGCTCAGGACGCGAATCTCGCCGGTCAATACAACGCCAAGGTCCGCCTCACCGGACCCGTCCCGATCGCGAATGACGAGTTCGCCACGGTGCAGGAGGGGGCGCTCGTCACCCATACCGGCACGGTCCTGATCGTGCTGTTCATTCTGTGGCTCGCGTTGAAGTCACCCAAGATTATCGCCGCCGTTTTCATCACGCTCGTGATCGGACTGTCGGTCACCACCGCCGTCGGCCTGATGCTGGTCGGGGCGTTCAATCTGATTTCGATTGCGTTCTTCGTGCTGTTCGTGGGTCTCGGGGTCGATTTCGGCATCCAGTACAGCGTGCGCTATCGCGCTGAACGGCACGAAAAGGACGAGCTTGATTCGGCGCTTGAGAAAGCCGCCGAGTATTCCGCGATTCCGATCACACTTGCGGCGGTGGCCACGGCTGCAGGTTTCCTCTCGTTCTTGCCCACGGACTACAAGGGCGTGTCCGAACTCGGGAAGATCGCCGGCGCAGGCATGATTATCGCGTTCGTCGCTGCGATTACGGTGTTGCCCGCGTTGCTCAAGATATTCAATCCTCCGGGCGAAGCCGAACCGCTGGGCTTCAAGTCCCTGGCTCCGGTCGATAGTTTCCTTGAACGCCATCGGGTCGGTGTTGTTGCCGCGACGCTTGGCGTGGCCGTTCTGGGCCTGCCATTGCTGTATTTCCTGCAGTTCGACTTCAACCCGATGAACCTGCGCAGTGCGAAGGTTGAATCGGTTGCGACCTATCTCGATCTGCGCCGCGATCCCAATACCGGCACTAATGCCGTCGAAGTCCTCGCGCCGTCTGTCGCGGCTGCCAAGGAAATTCAGGCTCGCCTCGCAAAAATTCCCGAGGTATCGCGAACGATTTCCCTCGACACTTTCATCCCGGAGGATCAGCCCGCAAAGCTCGCGATCATTCGCAAGGCGGCGGCGTCGCTTAATCCAATCCTGAACGAGACATCGCGCGGCGCCGCTCCGTCAGACGAGGAAAATGTCGCTGCGCTGAAGGGTGCGGTGGACAGCCTGCGCAAGACAGCAGGCGACGACAAGGGGCCCGGCGCTGTGGCAGCACGCCGCCTCGCGGACGCGCTGGCGAAGCTCGCGCAGGCCGACAAGGCCATGCGCGACAAGGCCGAGACGACATTCATTTCCCCCTTGAATGTCGCGCTGGACCAGGTTCGCAGCCTGCTCAAGGCGCAGCCGGTCAGCGTAAAAACCTTGCCGCACGACATTCTGGCCGACTGGACCTCCTCCGATGGACGGACCCGCGTCGAGGCCCAGCCGAAGGGCGACCCCAACGATAACGATACGCTGCGCAGTTTCGCGGCCGCGGTCCTGAACGTCGAACCAACCGCCATCGGCGGACCGATTTCCATTCTCAAGTCAGGCGACACCATTGTGTCGGCCTTCATCCAAGCGGGTGGCTGGGCGCTGCTGTCGATTGCGATCCTGCTGTGGATCGTTCTGAAGCGCATCGGCGACGTGCTGCTGACGCTCGTGCCCCTTGTCCTTGCGGGCGTGGTGACGCTTGAAATTTGCGTTCTCATCGGGCTGCCGATGAACTTCGCCAACATCATCGCGTTGCCGCTGTTGCTCGGCATCGGCGTCGCGTTCAAGATCTACTATGTGACGGCGTGGCGGGCAGGACAGACCGACCTGCTGCAATCGAGCCTCACACGCGCAATCTTCTTCAGCGCGCTGACAACTGCGACGGCATTCGGTAGCCTTTGGCTATCAAGCCATCCCGGTACGTCGAGCATGGGCAAATTGCTGGCGCTGTCGCTGGTCACCACCCTTGCAGCGGCGGTGCTGTTTCAGCCTGCTCTGATGGGGCGTCCCCGGGATACTAACGCGGAGCGCTAGCGATCTCCGGAAGCAGACAAATCTCCGACGTCGCAGCATCGGGCGATCCTGCTTTGGCTCCGGCTTTCGGAGCAGGTGATGTCGTTGGCTTGGGTGTGCCGACCGGTGTCGGAAATGGTGCTGCGGTACTCTTCGGCGCGGTGGCCTTTGGAGCGCCGGGTGCAGGCGCCGGAATGCCCTCAACGACTCGCGTCCAAGTCTGGCCGCCACAGAGAATCATGGCCACGCAGCCTTCGATGCGTAGGGTGTTGGCCGTTTTGACTTGAATCGAGGAATCGTAGGTTTTGCCGCTGGTCGCGTCGTAAACCTTGCCTTCCCACTTGTCCTTCTCGTCCTCGACCTTCTTCATGTTCAGAAGAATGGGCATACCCAGCAGGGGGCGGGTCCGCTTGGCCTTGTCTGGATTCTTGCTGTCGACGCCGCCGGGTATAGAGTCGGAGGCGACGACACCCCACAGCCGCGAATTGCAATCGACGATTCGAATGATTGCCTTGCCGTCTTCGTCGCGCCAATCACCGAGCGGTTCTGCTGCGGAGGCAGCACCAGCAGCGGCGAGCAGGAACATTCCACCAAGGGCTATTTTTCGCATGAATCCTCGCGTGCATTGCAACGAATTTAAACACAAAAGCCGTTCGTTGTTCCAGAGATTGACAAATCGACGCATTTATTAATTTCAGTTGACTAGACGCCCGGCAAACGAAGTATGTATGACATCATGCAGCCAAATCTAGACATTATGCAGCCAAATCTAGACATTTCGGAGATGTTCGCGGATCGCCAATTCCAGCGCAACGCTCTGCACACGCGATATCTGAACGAACAGCTTGTCCGGGTTCTCAAAACCATCGGTTATGACGTCGGCTTCCAGCGCGGGCAGGGACAGTATCTGTTCGATCGTGACGGTGATCGCTACCTCGATCTCTTGAGCGGATTTGGCGTCTTTGCACTTGGCCGCAATCATCCGATCGTCAAAGACGCTCTCAAGAGCGTCCTTGACAGCGACCTGCCCAATCTCGTTCAGCTCGATCTGTCCACGCTGGCCGGCATTCTGGCCGAGCGCCTGATCGCGCATGTGCCCTATCTCGATAAGGTGTTTTTTGCGAATTCAGGGACGGAATGTGTCGAAGCTGCGATTAAGTTCGCGCGCGGCGCGACTGGCCGCGCCGGTATTGTCTATTGCGACCATGCCTATCATGGGCTGTCCTACGGCGCGTTGTCTCTGACTGGCGACAGGAATTTCCGCGATGGCTTCGGTCCGCTGCTGCCGGAGTGCACCTCGATTCCGTTCAATGATCTTGCCGCACTCGAGCAGGCGCTGGCTTCTCGCCAGGTTGCGGCCTTTATCGTCGAGCCCATTCAGGGCAAGGGCGTCAACATGCCCGACGACGGTTACCTCGCGGGCGCCGCGGCGTTGTGCAAGCGTTACGGCACGCTGTTCGTGGCTGATGAAATCCAGACCGGCTTGGGTCGCACCGGGCGTTTCCTTGCAGTCGAACACTGGAGTGTCGAACCCGACATGGTGCTGCTGTCGAAGTCGCTCTCCGGTGGTCACGTGCCGGTCGGAGCCGTGCTGACGCGCAAGGCGATTTTCGACAAGATTTTCGATCGAATGGACCGTGCTGTTGTGCACGGATCGACGTTTTCCAAGAACGATCTCGCCATGGCTGCCGGGATCGCGACGCTGGAAGTGCTCAAGCAGGAAAAGGTGATCGAAAACGCAGCAGCGCGTGGCGCCGAGCTACTTTCGGCGCTGTCCGCAATGGTTCCGCGTTACGAGTTGCTCAAGAATGTGCGCGGCAAGGGGCTCATGCTCGGCGTCGAGTTCGGGCCGCCGAAGTCGCTGGCGCTCAAGGCGTCCTGGACGATGCTGGAAGCGGCGAGCAAGGGCCTGTTCTGTCAGTTGATTACCATTCCGCTGTTCAAGGATCACAAGATCCTTAGTCAGGTGTCCGGCCACGCCAGCCACACGATCAAGCTGCTGCCGTCGCTCACGATCACGCAGGATGACTGCAACTGGGTCACGGGTTCGTTCGATTCAGTGATCGAAAGCAGCCATCGCGTGCCGGGTGCGATCTGGTCGTTGGGCAAGACGCTGGTCGATAACGCAGCAAGAAAATCAGCCTGACCACGTCAGGCTGATTGGTTTGGCTCATTCAACAAGTGTGGAAGCGCGGTCGCTTACTGGCCGTGGCTGCGCAGAACCGCATCGCATTTCTTGCTGATCTTCGGGCGGTTAGCCTGCAGGCAGCCCAGGATCACGAAATCGCCATCGTTCATCACGGTACGGCAGTGACGTGAGACGTCCGGAGCGCAGGCCTTCTGTTCTTCCGGTGTGCCGCTGCGCTGTGGGGCCTGCGCATACGCGCCCACAGTTGCCGAGACGAGCAGGGTGGTCGCGAGAAGTGCTTTGAACATCATAATCCCTTGGGTCCAGCGTTCGAATTGACCGAACTATAGGTCGAACACGTCAGAATGCCAGATACAAGTCTTTCGCGTCGGGATAAGGGCGGCGTATTTCCGCAGGTGTGGCGTCGCTGCAAGGCCTTCTTCGCGGCAGCAGCATAACGGAACGCGAGTTGTCGCCACATTTCCCTTGGTGTTCGGTGGCGCGCCATGCGCCGGCTTTGAAATCCAGATCTAGTGAGCCGAAATTTTCGTCGGTGTAATCGGGTTCCGCCTTACGAGCAGGAGGGCAAGGATCACCGTCGGAACCAGAATTGCGAGGCCCAGCGCCATGATCTGCAATTGCGAGATCGGCATGATGCCTCCGCCCGGCGTAGCGATTGTGAAACCGCCGACGATCAGCAGCACACGAAGCGGCCATTCCATAAAGCCCGCCCGCCGGAGATCGCCGACATACGCCTGATAACCCTGGATGCCTCCGCAGATAAAGACGATTCCGAAACATGCGATGGCCGTGAGACCGAGCGCCTCAAGATACGGATTTTCGCCCTGGAGCAGCAGCGCGGGATTCAGCACAAAGAAGAAGGGGATGAAGTAAATGATGCTGCCCACCCACATGCTTTCCCATCCGGTTTTCATGGCTGGTGCTCCGGCTATACCGGCGGCTGCAAACGATGCGATGGCGACTGGCGGCGTGATCGACGAGAGCATGCCCCAATAGAAGATGAACATGTGTACGGCCATCTTGTTGAGGCCGAGCTTCTCCAGCGCCGGTGCCACCAGGATTGCCAGAAAGATGTAGCAGGACGTGGTCGTCAGTCCGAGCCCCAGAATAAGGCTCGTGATCGCGCACATGATCAGCAACAGGAAGGCGTCGCCGCCCGCGATCTTGAGAAGATCATTGGCGAGACTCGAGATCACGCCGGTCAGGGAGAATGCGCCGATCAGCAAGCCGCAGCCCGCCAGGATCGCGATAAGCTCCACGAAAGTCTTTCCGTTCAATTCCAGGAATTGAAGCCACCGGCCGCCCCCCCAGTTCTTTCCCGGAAAGAACTCATTCATGAGGGCCAGAATGCACATCCCCCACAGGAAGGGATTGCCGATATCAAACCACAGCATGGCGACAGTCAGCGCAATCGACAGTAACAGGACTGCGGTGTTGGCGCGTTTCCAGGGCGCGGGTACCGACCATTGATGCAGGATGACCAGCAACGCGGTTGCATAAAAAGGCGCGTGGCTCTCGCGTTTGAAGTAAAGCAGCATCACGACGAGGACGATGATGACGAAGAGGTAGTACCACCCCTCCTTGAATGCGTCCCAAAAGCGCGGCAACTCTCTGCGTGGCAATCCCTTGAGTTGGTGGCGGGCTGCGTAGGCGTCGACCTGCGCGAACAAGCCGAAATAGTAAAGAACTGACGGAATAGTTGCCGCCAATGCAACGTCCGAGTAACCCGTATTCAGATACTGAGCCATGACGAACGCGGTAGCCCCAAGCACCGGAGGCGCAAGGACAGCGCCGGTGGAGGCGCATGCTTCGACCGCGGCGGAATAGGACGGCGTGAATCCTGTTTTCTTCATCGCCGGGATCGTCATGGTGCCCGCGGTGAGGACGTTCGACACGATGCTTCCGCCTACTGTGCCGAGAAGACCGCTTGCGAAGACGCAGACCTTGGCGGCGCCGCCACGAAATGTTCCGCAGAGCGCGAATGCAATGTTGATGAAGAATTTGCCCGCGCCGGTCATCATCAGCGCCGTGCCGAACACAAGGAAGCCGATCACGGTGTCCGCAAACGCCTGGATCGGAATGCCGAGCAGGCTTTCGCCCGAGAGCATGTGATAGGCCGTTGTCTGCTCAAGCGTGGACTGTGTGCCCCGGAACGGCCCCAGCCACTTTGCGTCTGCGAACAGTGGATAGAGTGTAAAAGGGAGTACGCTCAGAAGCAGGCTCCAGCCGCCGGTGCGGCGCAACGCTTCCATGAGAACGAACCACATCACAAGACCGGCGGCGATCACGTTCCATGGGGCTCCCTCAAATTCCCAGCCGAGCGCTGCGGCCTTGCGGATGTTCATCATCAGCCAGATCGCGGCGCCGCAGGTCAAGACGAATAGCAAGGCGTCATACCAGGGGATGCGGTCGAGCGGCGCCCTGCTGGAGCCGGGAAAGATCAGGAATGTGAACGGCAACATCAGCGCAATGAGCAGATAGAAATATTCGGTGTTGAGCTGCGTGAAATCCATGAAGAAGCGCAGCGAGAATTGCTGGTTGATGCACAGGAAGATCGTTGCGGCTGTTGCCACCAGCAACGCCCAGCGCCATGCCCCACGCAGGGTCCTTACGCGCGTGACCTCGGATTCCTGAAGGTCGGCAACAGCGGCGTGCGGATCGCTGATCTGGATTGTCTCTGGTGCGGCTGCTCCGGCAACCGCCATCGATGCGGAGGCCGGAGCGCCTTTGTTGTCGGACGTGGCTGTCATGATCGATCCCGGATTAAATGGTAGCGCCGTCCGTCATGCAGAGATCGAAGTCGCTAGTCTTCAAAGCCGTTCGGCATGTTCGCCTTCGCGAGAGCTGCCTTGCGTGCGGCCATCCATCCGGAAAGGAATGCAGGCGGTTCTCCTGGTGCGCTTGCGGTGTTGTAGGCCTTCCATGCGTCAGCGAGAACACCTTGCCGTTTGATCAGGTCGTTGTTGTATTTCTCGTCGGCGTCGGTCCAGTTGCCGGCTTCCTTCAGTGCCTTGGCCGCGCCGGGATGGAATGGGATAACCCACTGCTTGGTCTGGCGCTTGGCTTCAAGACCGACCGAACCGGGTGAAGAATCCTTGTAGCTATCGAAGCCGTCGATCATCGCCTTGGTGATGGAATAAACCTGATCCACAGGTTGCGTCGCATAAGTGGTCGCGATCGGATAAGGATAGGTGGCGAGCTGCTGAGGCTTGGAGGCTTCGATGGCTGCGCCGCAGGTCGTCACGTGGGGGTTAAAGAATGCCCCGACCTTCTTGACGCGTGCCCATGCCTCCTTGTCTTCTGGCGGAAGCGGCGGCCAAACCAGACCGCGGGGCGAGTTCTCAACTTCCTTCGCTGGGCCGGTCACGGTGGAGGCGAATGCGCCGTCGGCATCGTTGTTGACGAGGCCTTTCCACATCGCACCGTAGCTTGCGAATTCAACAATCTTGACGTCCTTCTGCGTAAGGCCGCCATAGGCGATGATCGCGAGTGCGTTCTGGTTCAGGGCAGGCGAGCCGACCACGAAGCCAAGCCGTTTGCCGCGGAAATCCTTCCACTCCTTGACGCCGGCATCCTTTGTCACGCCGACGGAGAGGCCGTTACAGTCGACCGTCGAGAGGGTCATCTGCAGCGCCTGCGGGCCCCATTCCTTGACGCCAAACTCGAACACGCCTTCCTGCGCAAAATAAACGCCCGTGCCCATCCAGGCCAGGACTGCGCGATTTGCGCGGAGTGGAGCAAGACGTGCGACGTCGTTGCCGGCCGGAAGTACGCGAACGTCGGAGCCGTATTTGTCCTTCATCATCTTGCCGACGCCAACGGCGATGTTGAAGCCGGATGTGCCGGTGTCGTAAGCGGTGAATGCCATCGTCGGCGCGAGTTTGACCTCTTGCGCCAGCACTGGCGAAATCGCCGTGCTCGCAACAACCATCGCTGCAACTGTCGTGATACCTCGCCTCATAACTCCCCCTCCCATTTGCTTTCGCTGTTCGAAATGCTTTTTTTGATTTTGCCGGATCATGTCATCGTGCAGGCACCAGTGCAACGGCTGCAAGCCTACTAAGGTGGACTAGACAGTTTGTCGCGGAGAGGCCGCGCATTACGCTTCGAGCGTCGCGATCGTCTGCCCCTCAGCCACGACGTCGTCGACGCTGACAAGAATGGATTTGATTTTTCCTGCGGCGGGCGAGGGGACGGGAATTTCCATCTTCATGGCTTCGACGAAGACGACGTCGTCACCGATTCCGATGCTGCCGCCCATGCTCGCTGCAATCGCGCAAACGCGCCCGGCAACCTCGGTGACGATCTTGATCTCTGCCACTGATTTTCCCCCATCCGCTTCGTGCAGGGCATGCACGCGCGGCTTGTTGTTGTGACGAAAGATTGCCCGAGGTAGCGTGTTCCGCAAGGGGAAACTTTACTCCGCAGAATAGAACAGGAATGTTCGCGGTGCGTACGCCAAGGAGTGACGATGAACTGGAAGCCTGAACTTGACGAACTCGCGCGGCGCGAAGCATTTGCGAAAGAGATGGGCGGCGCAGACAAGGTCAAGCGGCAGCACGATCAGGGCCGGCTCACCGTTCGCGAACGCATCGACAAGCTGGTCGATCCGAAGAGCTTTCACGAGATGGGAGCGATTTCAGGCACAGCCGAGTACGACGAGAAGAATGAGTTGAAGACGCTCACTCCGGCCAACTGCGTGTTCGGCCGCGGCAAGATCGACAAACGCCCCGTTGTGGTGGTCGGCGATGATTTCACTGTGCGCGGCGGTTCGGCGGATGCGTCGATCTCTGCAAAGCCGACAATGGCCGAGCAGATGGCGCACGATTTCCGGATGCCGATCATCCGCGTGATCGAAGGGTCCGGCGGCGGCGGCTCGGTCAAAACTATTGAAACGAAGGGCGCGGCGAATCTGCCGGGCGGCGTCGGTGGCACGACCTGGTATTGGTACACGACGGCGAACATGGCGCGTGTGCCTGTCGTGGGTCTCGGTCTTGGATCGGTTGCAGGTCTTGGCGCGGCGCGCCTCGCAGCCAGTCATTATTCAGTCATGACCAAATCATCTGCGATGTTTGTTGCCGGTCCACCGGTGGTTGCGCGTCTCGGACAGTCGCTCGACAAGCAGGAGCTTGGCGGCTGGCAGATTCAGACCAAGGCCGGCGGCGTCGATCACGCGGTCGATACCGAGGAGGAAGCGTTTGAGTGCGCGCGGAAGTTTCTGTCTTACTTGCCGTCGTCGGTGTTCGATGTGCCGCCCACCACGCCTTGCAACGATGATCCGGAGCGCAGCGACGAAGCGCTGCTCAACATCGTGCCGCGTAGCCGCAAGCAGATCTACAAGATGCGGCCCATCATCGAGTCGGTGGTCGACAAGGGATCATTCTTCGAGATGGGCCAGAATTTCGGGCGCTCGGTAATCGCCGGATTCGCACGGTTCGACGGCCGCGCCGTGCTGTTGCTGGCGAGCGATCCTTATATCTATGGCGGATCGTGGACCGCCGAAGCGTGCCAGAAGGTGGTGCGCTTTGTCGATCTCGCGGAAACCTTCCACCTGCCGGTAGTCTATCTGATGGATTGCCCGGGCTTCATGATCGGGCTTGAAGCGGAGAAGGCCGCAACGATCCGGCATGGCGTGCGGGCAATGACAGCCGTCAACCAGACGACCGTGCCGTGGTGCACGATCATCGTTCGCAATTCATTCGGCGTTGCGGGAGTTGTGCATCAGCCGGCAGGCCGGTTTTCGATGCGTTATGCATGGCCATCCGCCTACTGGGGTTCGCTGCCGCTCGAGGGCGGCATCGAGGCGGCTTACCGCGCCGACATTGACGCAGCAGAAGATCCCAAGGCGAAACTCGCCGAGATCGAGGACCGGCTGAACAAGCTACGGTCGCCATTCCGCTCGGCGGAGAAGTTCTGGGTCGAGGAGATCATCGACCCGCGCAAGACGCGCTCGCTGATTTGCGAATTCGCGCGGCTCGCCGAGCCATTACGCACGCCGGGTGTTGCAAAGATGGCGATGCGGCCCTGATTATTTGGCGTCGGCGATGATCATCGCCGCGCCTTTTTCCGCGATCATTGCGGTCGGCGTGTTGGTGTTGCCCGACGTGATGGTCGGCATCACCGACGCGTCGATGACACGCAGTCCCTTGAGGCCGTGAAGGCGCAGGCGTTCGTCAACCACGGCAAGCGGATCGCTGGAGGCACCCATCTTCGCGGTTCCGACCGGATGAAAAATCGTGGTGCCGATGTCGCCGGCGGCTTTGGCCAGTGATGCATCGTCATCGCCGACGGACGGGCCGGGGAGATACTCCTGCGGATGGTAGGCGGCGAGAGCGTGCTGCTTCATCAGCCGCCGCGTGACGCGGATGGCGTCGGCAGCGACCTGTCGGTCTTCCGGGGTAGAGAGGTAGTTCGGCGCGATCGCAGGTGCCTCGTCGGGCGCATTCGACTTGATGCGCACGCTGCCGCGCGAGGTGGGCCGCAGATTGCAGGCCGCGATGGTGATGGCCGGGAAGCGGTGCAGCGGTTCGCCGAATTTGTCGAGCGACAGCGGCTGGACATGAAACTGGATGTTGGCGCGTTCCTGACGCGTATCGGATCGCGTGAAAATACCGAGTTGCGATGGCGCCATGGTCAGTGGTCCGCGCCGCCGC
Source organism: Afipia birgiae 34632 (assembly GCF_000308295.2). Classification (GTDB taxonomy): domain Bacteria; phylum Pseudomonadota; class Alphaproteobacteria; order Rhizobiales; family Xanthobacteraceae; genus Afipia; species Afipia birgiae. The sequence continues at coordinate 1,979,448 of NZ_HG326652.1, read as the reverse complement.
AGCAGATAATCGACGCCCATCCAGCCGCGCCGGAACAGATTGTAATACGTCTCGTTCAGCGTGCGGACGCCCTCGACCTTGTAGATGGCGCGCTGCTGCAGGTGGTCCTGCAGATTGCGGCCGACACCCTGACGATCCAGCACGGTGTCGATACCGAGCGGCGAGAGCCATTCCTGCGGGCCGATGCCGGAGCGATGCAGAACCTGCGTCGAGCCGATGGAACCGGAGCAAAGGATCACCTCGCCCTGCGTTCGCGCTTCGATGGTCTCGCCGTTTTGGCGGAAGCGCACGCCAACGGCGCGGCCGTTCTCGACGATCACCGTGTCGACCAGCACGTTGGTTTCCAGCCGCAGGTTTGGCCGCGCCAGTGCAGGCTTCAAAAATCCTCGTGCCGATGACCAGCGCCGGCCGCGTTTCTGGTTGACGTGAAAGTATCCGATGCCTTCGTTGTCGCCGGTATTGAAATCTGGTGTCTTGCGGATTCCCATTTCATGCGCGGCGTCAGCGACGGCATCCAGTACTTTCCATGACAGACGCGGCGCTTCGATCCGCCAGCCGCCGCCAATGCCGTGATGCTCGCTCTCGCCAAGAAAGTGATCTTCAAGTTTCTTGAATGCGGGCAGCACATCGTCCCAGCCCCAGCCACTCAGTCCAAGCTGCCGCCAGTGGTCGTAATCGGCAGCTTGCCCGCGCATGGAGATCATGGCGTTGATTGCGGATGATCCGCCGATCACCTTGCCGCGTGGATAGGCCAACGCGCGGCCGTTGAGACCGGCCTCAGGTTCGGTCTTGAACATCCAGTCGGAGCGGGGATTGCCGATGGCGAACAGATAACCGACCGGGATGTGAAACCAGATCCAGTTGTCCTTGCCGCCGGCTTCGAGAATGAGCACGCGTTTGCGGGGATCTGCCGAGAGACGATTGGCGACGATGCAACCGGCGGTCCCTGCGCCGACGACGATATAGTCGAAATCCCCCTCGATACGTTTCGCCATTCCCTGTCCTGCGTTTCTCTAGTCAAATTGAAGGCTTTTCTTCTTATGACCCCGGCCGGGGTTCGCTGTACAGTGTGGTTCCGCGCAAGTCCCGTTTGCGCGGATGTTGGGTCCCCTGCGGGCTCATGCTAGTTTTCCTTTTTCGAGCCGTTTTGTGAGGTTACCGCCGTGCCTATCCTCAACCGCATCGCCGATCTGCAACCCGAAATCATGGGCTGGCGCCGCGATCTGCACGCCCATCCGGAGTTGATGTACGACGTGCATCGCACTGCGGCATTCGTTGCCGACCGCCTGCGGGAGTTCGGTTGCGATGAAGTCGCGACGGGTCTTGGGCGCACCGGTGTGGTTGGCGTCATCAAGGGGCGTAAGCCCGTCAATGGCGGTGACCTGAAAGCCATTGGCCTGCGTGCCGATATGGACGCGCTGCCGATCGAGGAAGAAACCGGCGTCGCCTATCGCTCGACCGTGCCTGGCAAGATGCACGCCTGCGGTCATGACGGTCACACCGCAATGCTGCTGGGTGCCGCACGCTATCTCGCTGAGACGCGGAATTTCGCGGGTGACGCGGTGATGATCTTCCAGCCCGCCGAGGAGGGCGGTGCGGGAGCCGAAGCCATGATCAAGGACGGTCTGATGGACCGTTTCAAGATCGAGCAGGTCTACGGTATGCACAACAGTCCAGGCATGCCGATCGGCACATTTGCGACGCGCGTCGGACCTGCGATGGCGGCGACGGATCACATCAACATTCATATCGAAGGTCTGGGCGGGCACGCGGCGCGTCCGCACAAGAGCATCGACTCGGTGCTGGTCGGCGCCCAGTTGATCACTGCCCTTCAGTCGATCGTGTCCCGCAGCGTCGATCCGCTCGACGCAGCGGTGATTTCGATCTGCGAGTTCCATGCCGGGAACGCCCGCAACGTCATCCCGCAGACGGCGGAATTGTTTGGCACCGCGCGCACGCTGACGCCCGAGGTGCGTGATCTGATCGAGCAACGGGTGCGCGAGGTCGTGAACGGGGTCGCACAGCTCTCTGGCGCGAAGATCACGCTGGACTACGAGCGCAGCTATCCGGTGCTGGTCAATCATCCCGCGGAGACCGGAATCGCTGCCCGGGTCGCGGCTGATATCGCGGGCGAGAGCAATGTCAGTTCGGAGATTCCGCCGGTGATGGGCGCGGAAGACTTCGCCTATATGCTGGAAGCGCGGCCCGGCGCCTTCATCTTTATCGGCAATGGCGACAGCGCCGGGCTCCATCACCCGGCCTATAACTTCAATGACGACGCCATCATCTATGGCTCGTCCTACTGGATCAAACTGGTGGAGACCCAGCTCGCAGGCTGACCCGGGCGAGCGGAGGCGGAAACTGCTTCATGCCATTTACGCCGTAGGAACGAAGCGCATCACCTCGCGTTGAGAGGCGGGAAGCATCCTGTCACCATCAACCAGAGTGAGGACGCCATGTCCGCAGCAAAAGACAAAGACCTCAACGACCTGTTCCTTGATACCCTCAAGGACATGTATTTCGCCGAGAAGCACATCCTCAAGGCGCTGCCGAAAATGGCCAAGGCCGCGCATTCCAGTCAACTGCGCGCTGCGTTCGAGAAGCATGAAGGCGAGACAGAAGACCATGTGGAACGGTTGGAGAAGATTTTCGATCTAATGGACAAGCCGGCCCGAGGAAAAACCTGCGAGGCCATCCAAGGCATTTTGGATGAAGGCAAGGAAATCATGGACGAGTACAAAGGCACCGAAGCGCTGGATGCTGGGTTGCTTGCGGCGGCGCAGGCGGTCGAGCACTACGAGATTTCGCGCTACGGAACCTTGAAGGCATGGGCGAACAAACTCGGCATGGCCGAGGCGGCGAAACTGCTCGACGAAACTCTCCAGCAGGAACACAAGACGGACGAGGCACTGACCAGTCTGGCCCTTGCCGCAGTGAATTCCGAGGCGATGGCGGCCTGACAAGCCGTTCCGGCAGGCGATCATTCGTCCGGCATCTCATCAGGAACGCCGGACGTTGCCGCGTGGCCGGCGAAAGTGGCGCACCGCGATCTAAGTTATTGTTTAAAAAATGGAAAACTTAATCCGTGGAGTCCATTGACTCGCAGGCTTGTATTAGCTTTATATTAGAACATATCATGAACAAACAAGTCCGTCATTCGTTCAATCCGATGCGAATGACGGACCCGGATTTCCAGGAACGGCGCATGACCGGCGTACGCATGAACACGCTTGCGTCCCTGCGAGGGACCATCGGCCGCCTTGAGGGCGAACCGGATGGTCTTGCGCGCGTGGCGCTCGGCCATGCCTCGGCTGACGCTGTGCTGCAGGGCGGGCTGGCGCGGGGCGCGCTGCATGAGGTGTTCGCGGAAGGCGGCCGTCACGGTACCGCGGCGACAGGTTTCATCGCGGGTGTTGCCCATCGCCTGGCTGGGCGGCGGCCGCTGGTGTGGGTGCGGCAGGATTTCGCGGAACGGGAATCCGGCGCGCTGTCCATGAGCGGGCTGCAGGAACTCGGGCTCGATCCGCGTCTTCTGGTGACGGTGCGGGCGACAGATGCCGAGACGGCGCTGCGCGCTGCGGCCGATGCGATCGCCTGCGATGCGCTGGGCGCGGTGGTGCTCGATGTCTGGGGAGAGGTGCGTGCGCTTGATCTGGTGACGAGCCGCAGGCTGACGCTGGCTGCGCGCGCCTCGAACGTTGCGTGCCTGGTGCTGCGCACGGCGGCGATGCCATCCGCCAGCACGGCGGAGACGCGCTGGGCGGTGCGGTCAGCACCATCGCCATCCGCAATGGAGGCGTGGGGCGCGCCGATGCTCGATGCACAGCTTGTTCGCAACCGTCACGGCCAGACCGGACGATGGATCATGGAGTGGAAATGTGATGAGGGCCTCTTCCGTGAACCGGCGGCGTATCCTCAGCCTTTGGCTGCCGCGCCTGCCGACCGACCGATTGAAGCGCCAGCTTTCGGGGCAAGACGCCGCGCCGGATGATGCGCGTCCTTGTGTCGTTGTCGCGAAGCTGAACAACGCGCTGCAAATCTCGGCGCTGAACGACGCTGCCGCGAATATCGGCCTGGAGGTTGGCCTGCCGTTGGCGAATGCGCGCGCGGTCTGTCCCGACGTGCAGGTGTTCGACGCCGACGAGGCGGCGGACAGGAACCTGCTGGAAGCTGTCGCCGACTGGTGCGACCGTTTCACGCCGCTGGTGGCGCTCGATCGGTTTGATGGATTGCTGCTCGATATCAGCGGTTGCGCACATCTGTTCGGCGGTGAGGCCACGATGCTGCGCACGCTCTGTGCCTCGCTCGACCGGCAGGGTTTTGTCGTCAACGCGGCGATTGCGAGTACGCCGGTTTGCGCGCGCACCATGACGCGGGCCACGCGGGCTTGCATCGTGCCGGACGGCGAGGAGGCGCGCGCCGTCGCGCCGTTGCCGGTGTTTGCGCTCGGCGCCGATGATGCGATCACGCGCGGGTTGCGGCGGGCAGGCTTGAAGACCATCGGCGATGTTGCGTCGCGGGCGCCGCATGAAATTTCCGCGCGGTTTGGGGCTGCGTTCACCAGCCTGTTGCAGCAGGCGCTGGGGCAGGGCGATGCGCCGATCAGCCCGCGCAAGCCGCCGCCGGATTTCATGGTGGAGAAGCGTTTCGCTGAACCCGTCGCCACCGACAATGTCATTGCGGCGATCCTGTCCGGTCTGGCGCAGATGCTGGTCGCGGCGATGGACAAGCAGGGCAAGGGTGCGCGACAGTTAGAAGCGAGTTTTTTCCGCACCGACGGCGCGGTGCGGACCATCGCGGTGGAAACCGGACAACCTGTCACCAAGGTCAGCGTTGTCGATCGCCTGTTTCGTGAGCGATTGGATGCGCTGGCCGATCCGCTCGATCCGGGATTCGGCTTCGACCTCATTCGCCTGTCAGCCAGTCGCGTCGAGATCGTGGTCCAAGAGCAGCGCGACTTCGATACGCGTGCACAAGACAACGATGAAGTCGCAGCATTGGTCGATCGTCTTGCGGCGCGCATCGGCGGCAAGCGTGTCGTGGTGCATCTGCCGCTGGACACGCACATTCCGGAACGCGCCGTCGTTGCAACGCCCGCGCAGCAAAATCTTGCTGCGGCTTCTGTTGCCGAATGGCCTGTGCGTGCCGAGGCCGAGCCGCCGCTGCGTCCGTTGCGTCTGTTCGAGCGGCCGGAGGAAATCGAAGTGATGGCAGCGGCTGTTCCTGACGGACATCCGCCGCGATTCAAGTGGCGTCGTGCGACCCATGCGGTGGTGCGGGCGGAAGGTCCCGAACGGATCGCCATGGAATGGTGGAGGCATAAGGGAGAATCCCTGACGCGGGATTATTTCCGTGTCGAAGATGCGGAAGGAATGCGCTTCTGGATCTATCGCGACGGTCTCTACACCGAGCCTGTGTCTGAGAAAGATGAACCCATTCCTCCCAAATGGTTTATGCACGGACTGTTCGCATGAAAGCCACCGACTACGCGGAAATCGGCATTACGACCAATTTCTCGTTCCTGCGTGGCGGTTCGCAGCCGCAGGAATATGTGCATCAGGCAAGCGAGCTTCTCTTGCCGATCATTGGCATTGCCGATCGCAACACGCTGGCCGGTGTCGTTCGTGCTTACAAGGAACTCGAAAGTCCAGAGGTCTCATGCAAGCCGAAATTGCTGATCGGTTCGCGTCTGGTGTTCATGGACGGAACCCCGGATATTTTGATCTATCCGCGCGACCGTGCCGCCTATGGCCGGCTGTGCCAGTTGTTGACGCGCGGCAAGCTCAAAGCCGGGAAGGGCGAGTGTCATCTCGCATTCGATGACCTGCTGGATTTTGCTGAAGGGCAACTGCTCGTTGTGACGCTGCCGCATCGCTTTGAAGTCACAGCAAACCTGAAGGTCCTCGATCGGTTGAAGCGCAGTCGTGCTGATGGGGTCTGGCTCGCGGCAAGTCTGCTGTATCGCGGCGATGACAGGCGGCGTTTGACGAAGCTCCAGAGGGTCGCTTCAACGGCCCGCATTCCGCTGCTGGCAACCAACGAGGTACTTTATCATCATCCGGCGCGCCGTCCCCTGCAGGACGTCCTGACCTGCATCCGGGAAAAGACGACGATCATGAATGCCGGCAAGCGGCTCGAAGCCAATGCCGAGCGGCATCTGAAGCCCGGCTATGAGATGGCGCGTTTGTTTCGTGACTACCCGGGCGCGATTGCTGAAACCATGTGCTTTGCAGAGCGCATCAGTTTTACGCTCGACGAGTTGAAATATCAGTATCCGGATGAGCCTGTGCCGCCGGGCAAGACGGCGCAGCAGCATCTCAAAGACCTGACATGGGCGGGAGTCGACAAATATTTCCCTAAAGGAACCGATGACAAGCTGCGCGCCACGTTGAACAAGGAGCTCAGGCTGATCGAAAAGCTCGATTATGCGCATTACTTTCTGACGGTTCACGACATCGTTTGTTACGCGCGTTCGCAGGATATTCTCTGTCAGGGCAGGGGATCGGCCGCCAATTCCGCCGTCTGTTACATGCTTGGCATCACCTCGGTGAATCCCGTCGAGACGGATGTGCTGTTCGAACGCTTTATTTCGGAGGAGCGGCTGGAGCCGCCGGACATTGACGTCGATTTCGAGCATTCGCGCCGCGAGGAGGTGATGCAATATGTCTACAGGCGCTATGGTCGCCACCGCGCAGCAATCGTCGCAACCGTAATTCACTATCGTCCGCGCAGCGCCATTCGCGATGTCGGAAAAGCTCTCGGATTGACAGAGGATGTTACCGCTGCGCTGGCGGATACGGTGTGGGGAATCTGGGGGACAGGCGTCAGCGACATGCAGATCAGGCAGGCAGGATTCGACCCGCAAAACGGGATGATCCGCCGCGCAGTCGAGCTCGCCACCGAGCTGATCGAATTTCCCCGACATCTGTCGCAGCATGTCGGCGGCTATGTGCTGACGCAGGACCGGCTCGACACCTATGTGCCCATCGGCAACGCCGCGATGGACGATCGCACTTTCATTGAGTGGGACAAGGACGATATCGATACATTGAAGATGATGAAGGTGGATGTGCTGGCGCTCGGCATGCTGACCTGCATCCGCAAGTGTTTCGATTTCATCGCGGATCACAAAGGCGAGCGCTATGAGCTGGCGGACATCAAGGCGGAAAATAAAGACAGCAGTGAAGTCTTCGACATGCTGTGCAGGGGCGAATCTCTCGGCGTGTTTCAGGTCGAGAGCCGCGCGCAGATGAACATGCTGCCGCGCCTGAAGCCGCGCACGTTTTATGATCTTGTGATCGAGGTGGCCATTGTGCGACCCGGACCGATCCAGGGCAACATGGTGCATCCGTACCTGAAACGGCGAAGCATGAAGCCGGAGGAGATCGAATATCCTTATCCAAAAGGTGGGAACAAGGACGAACTGAAGCAGGTGTTGCACAAGACTCTCGGCGTGCCGCTGTTTCAGGAGCAGGCGATGCGCATTGCCATGCAGGCAGCGGAATTCACGCCCGAGGAAGCCAATGGATTGCGCCGGGCCATGGCGACGTTTCGTAATGTCGGCACGATGCCGAAATTCGAAAGACGTATGGTCGATCGCATGATCGCCCGGGGCTACGATCCTGAATTCGCGGTGAGTTGCTTTGACCAGATCAAAGGGTTCGGAAGCTATGGCTTCCCCGAAAGCCACGCGGCTGCTTTCGCGCAGCTTGTCTATGTGTCGTCATGGCTCAAGCATTATCATCCCGATGCTTTTTGCTGCGGCCTGCTGAACTCGCAGCCGATGGGTTTCTACGCGCCCGCGCAGATCGTGGGTGACGCACGCAAAAATGGCGTCGAGGTGCGCGAGATCGATGTGTCGTTCAGCTTTGGCCAGAACACTCTGGAAGAGAGGTCTGGAAATTGTTGCGCCGTGCGGCTCGGCTTTCGTCAGATTGACGGCTTCGAAGTGTTTGATGTCGATGACAGGCTTTCCGAGAAGTTCGGAAAATCTGAGAAAAAACCGCGCCATGATTACTGGGATCAACGGATCGTTGCCGCCCGTGCGCAAAAGCCGTTCGCCTCGCTGGAGGATTTTGCGCGCGAGACGCGGCTGCCGAAGCGTGCCCTGATCCTGCTGGCCGATGCCGATGCGTTCCGCTCTCTGGGGCTCGATCGGCGCGAAGCCTTGTGGACGGTGCGGCGTCTGCCGGACGATGTCCCGCTGCCGCTTTTCACCGCAGCGGCGGCGCGCGAGCAGCCCGACGAAGCCGCACAGCCGTTGCCTGCGATGCCGCTGCCTGAGCAGGTCGTGGCGGATTATCAGACCATCCGGTTGTCGTTGAAGGGGCATCCGATGGAATTCCTCCGGCCGATGTTGAACCAAGAGGGCGTGGTAGCATGTGAGGCGATTGCTCATGCCCGCGACAAGCAACATGTCCGTTGCGCCGGTGTTGTGCTGGTGCGGCAGCGGCCCGGCAGCGCCAAGGGCGTCGTCTTCATGACGCTGGAGGATGAGACCGGCATCGCCAATATCGTGGTGTGGCCAAAGGTGATGGAGAAATTCCGCAAGGAAGTGATGGGCGCTAGGCTGATCGAGGTGCAGGGGACCATTCAGAGTAGTCCGGAGAAGGTGGTCCATCTGGTGGCCGAGCATCTGTTCGACCGCTCGTACGATCTGATGAACCTTGCCAACGACGCGCTCGGCGGAAAACATCCGATCCCGCCCGGCGCGGATGTGATCGAGCCGCTGGAGGATGATCGCCGCGCGCATCCTGATAATCCTGCGCAGAGGGGGCGTCATCCGCGCAATGTCCGTATTCTGCCGCGCTCACGGGATTTCCATTGAACATCCTTGATGCAACGCACTTTCGGCGCGATGCTCCGTGGAATTCTGCCGGAGGCGTTCATGCAGTCACCTCGCGAAATCCTCTCTGATCTCTGGATTCTCGGCGGTGGTGAACCGTCCGCGATCGATATTGTCACATTGACGGGAAGCGAGCCCATACTGCCGTCGTCGTTCCGCGTTGGTGCTGCGGCGCAGGTTACGATCGCGGCCGCCGGTCTCGCCGCGGCGGAAGTATGGAAAGCCCGGAGCGGTGAGGCGCAAGGCATTTCCGTCGATATGACGCATGCGGCCGTTGAATGTCGCAGCGAGCGTTATCTGCGCGTCGATGACAAGCCGCCCCCGCCCGCCTGGGACGTCATTGCCGGTGTTTACAAAACCGGCGACGGCCGCCTTGTGCGTCTCCACACCAATTTTCCGCATCACCGCGACAACGTCTGCGAGGTCTTGAACTGCAAGCCGGAACGCGACGACGTGCAACGCGCGCTGATGCAATGGAAGGGCGAGGAATTCGAAACCGCCGCCTATGCCAGTGGCTGCGTCGTCTCGATGATGCGCTCGCATGACGAATGGCTCGCAACCTCGCAGGCGCAAGCGATCGAGCAATTGCCGCTGATCCAGATCGATAAAATCGGCGAGGCTGCACCGAGACCTTGGCCAAACGGTCGTCGTCCGCTGGCGGGATTGCGTGTACTCGATCTGTCACGCGTCATCGCTGGTCCGGTCGCGGGCCGCACCTGGGCCGTGCATGGCGCCGATGTCATGCTGATCTCGTCGCCGAACCTGCCGTCGATTCCATGGCTGGTCATCGACACCAGCCGGGGCAAGCTGACGAGCTTCGCCGATCTCAAAACGGGGCAGGGCCGGGACACGCTGCGCGGTCTGCTGGCGTCGGCGGATATTTTCTCTCAGGGCTATCGGCCACAACCCATCGCCGAACTCGGCTTCTCGCCGGAGGATGCGGCCCGGATTAGTCCCGGGATCGTTTATGTCTCGCTGAGCGCTTATGGGCATGCCGGGCCGTGGGCCGGTCGGCGCGGCTTCGATTCACTGGTGCAGACCTCGACCGGTTTCAATGACGTGGAGGGCAGGGCAGCCGGAGTCGCGGGACCGAAAGAACTGCCGATGCAGATTCTCGATCACGCCACGGGCTATCTGATGGCGTTCGGCGCAATGATGGCGCGGCTAAGACAGGCCCGTGAGGGCGGAAGCTGGCATGTCCGGGTCTCGCTGGCGCAGACCGGACGCTGGCTGCGGAATCTCGGCAGGCTCGAAAAGGGCCTTGCCGCGGTGGACCTCGCGGCGGATGATGTTTTGCCGTTCATCGAGCAAAGCTCTTCGGGTTTTGGTGCACTGCGGGGCATCCGTCACGCCGCTGTGATGTCGGCGACCCCCGCATTTTGGCAGCGTCCGGCTATGCCACTTGGCTCAGACGCCGCGGAGTGGCCGTCACGGGTCTGACGTTAACCCAAAATAATGTCCATACGGACGTTTTTGGATTGTCCAAAATCTGAAAGTGGCACTATACGCATCTGCGTCAGCTTGTCGCAAGAGTGGTTCCGTGACTGATAGAAGCTCCAGATCGCCACCCACCGCCCGGTTTCAGGGCCTGACCCGGCAACGCCTTATGATCGGTGCCGGGCTTGTCGTCCTCGCGGGTGCCGCCGCGTTCAGCTTGATGGGTGTGTCCGGCACGTCAAAACATCATTCAGATGTATCGAGCCAATCGCGGAAGGGGCTGCTGCGCTATACGCCGACGGCCGCTGAATGGGCCAGTCTGACGGTGCAGCCGGTGGTGGAGCGAGCCTTTCGCGCGGAGCACGTCACCGAAGGCAAAATCGCGGTCGATGAGGATCGCTCGACTCCAGTGTTTTCGCCTTATGCCGGCCGTGTCACCAAGCTCTTGGCCCGTCCGGGCGACAAGGTCACGCAGGGGCAGTCTCTGTTCATCATTGAGGCCGCGGACAATGTACAGGCGCAGAACGATTTCATCACCGCGTCGACCGCGTTAAACAAGGCGACGTCGCAGCTCGAACTGGCGCAGATCCAGGACAAGCGCGCCCACGATCTTTATGAGGGCAAGGCGGCGCCGCTGAAGGATTATCAGCAGTCGCAGGCGACACTGACTTCTGCACAGAATGACATGCGCTCAGCCACCACGGCCTTGGAGGCCGCACGCAACCGCCTGCGGATTCTCGGACTGACTGAAGAGGCGATTGCTGCTTTTCAGGAGAAGGGCAGCATCAATCGCGAAACGACAGTCTTCTCGCCGATCGCCGGAACGGTGGTGCAGCGCAAGGTCGGTCCGGGACAATACGTCAATGCAGGTGCGAGCGACCCCGTGTTCGTCGTCGGAGATCTGTCCACGGTCTGGTTGACGGCGTTTGTGCGTGAGACCGAAGCACCCGCCATCGAGGTCGGGCAGGAAATCGCCTTCAGCGTTCTTGCTTTCCCGGGACGCACCTTGACCGCGCGTATCAATTACGTTTCGGCTGCGATCGATCCGGCCTCACGCCGGCTGATGGTGCGCGCGACTATCGACAATCCCGGCGGTGCGCTGAAGCCGGAAATGTTCGCCAATGTCACGATCTACTCCGCCGGCGACCGTGCCGCTGTAGGCGTGCCGAAGCAGGCCTTGATCTACGAGGGCGATCAGGTCCGGGTCTGGGTGGTGCGCGACGACAAGTCCATCGAGCTCCGCCAGATCAAGATCGGCCTCGCCAATGGCGATCTGGTCGAAGTCAAGAGCAATTTGTCCCCCGGCGAGCAGATCGTTACCAAGGGCAGCCTGTTCATCGATCGTGCTGCATCCGGAAGCTAGTCTGGTCCGTGTCTTTCCCTGACGTCATCCGCTCTCGCTGAAAGACCCGGTCTCGATGGATCGTCTTGTCGCTCTCGCTGTGAACCGCCGCTACCTCATGGTGGCGCTGTTCGTCATGACGCTTGTCGGCGGCGTGATCGCTTTTCAGCAACTCAACATCGAAGCCTATCCGGATCCGACGCCGCCGATGGTCGACATCGTGACGCAAAGCCCCGGCCTGTCGGCTGAGGAGATCGAGCGCTATATCACGATCCCGATCGAGACTCAGGTCGCTGGCCTCAAGAACCTGCGCACCATCCGTACCATCTCGCTCTATGGCCTCTCTGACGTCAAACTGCAGTTCTCGTTCGATTACACCTATGACGAAGCCTTGCAGCAGGTGCTCAATCGCCTGTCGCAATTGAGCCCATTGCCGGGCAACGTGCAGCCGCAGATTTCGCCGCTGAGCCCTATCGGTGAAATTTTCCGCTACCGGCTGGTCGGCCCGCCGAACTACAGCGTGCTCGACCTGAAGACGTTGCAGGACTGGGTGTTGCAGCGCCGGTTCCGCAGCGTGCCTGGCGTGATCGACGTCACAAGCTGGGGTGGCAAGACCAAGACCTACGAGATTCAGGTCGATTTCAACAAGCTGATCGCCTATGGCCTGACGCTGCCGCAGCTGCTGCAGGCCGTCGGAAACGCCAACATCAATGTTGGTGGCAATACGGTGAACATCGGTGCGCAATCCGCCGTGGTGCGCGGTGTCGGCCTGATCCGTTCCATTGATGACCTTGCGACCACGATGATCGCGCAAAGCGGTGGAAACCCTGTTCTGGTCCGCGACGTGGCCAACGTCACCGTCGGCGAAAAACCGCGTCTCGGCATCGCTGGCATGAACATGGACGACGACATCGTTCAGGGCATCGTGTTGATGCGCCGGGGCGAGCAGAGCTCGCCGACCATTGCGCGGGTAGAGCAGCTTGTTACCTCGATCAATAAATCCAGCATCCTGCCGCCGGGCGTGCGGATCGAGCGCATTTATGACCGCAAGGATCTGATCGACACCACGACGCACACCGTTTTGCACAATATGGTGGTCGGCATGATTCTGATCGTGCTGCTGCAATGGATGTTCCTCGGCAATCTGCGCAGTGCGGTGATCGTGGGCGCCACCATTCCGTTCGCGCTGTTCTTCGCCGTGATCATCATGGTATTGCGCGGTGAATCCGCCAATCTGCTGTCGGTCGGTGCCATCGATTTCGGCCTGATCGTGGACGGCACAGTCATCATGGTCGAGGCGATTTTCCGGAGATTGTCGCAAACGACGGAGCTCTCCGCGTCGGAAGAGAGTGCGATCTCGCCGGACACCATCATGGGCATGAAGACCCATGCCATTCTCAGCGCGGCGGCGGACGTGTCACGTTCGATTTTCTTTGCTGCTGCGATCATCATCGCGGCATTCCTGCCGCTGTTCACGCTCAGCGGCGTGGAAGGTCACATTTTCGGACCAATGGCGAAAACCTATGCCTATGCGCTGGCGGGTGGACTGCTTGCGACCTTCACGATCACGCCGGCGCTGAGCGCGATCATTCTTCCCGCGCACATCCAGGAGACCGAAACCCGCGTCATGCGCTGGCTGCACCGCATCTACATGCCTCTGCTGCGGTGGGCCATCCGGAATCGAGGGATCGTGATGACGGCGGCGGGTGGACTCGTCGTTCTGACGTTTATTGGAATTCGTCTGCTTGGACTTGAGTTCTTGCCGAAGCTCGAGGAGGGCAACCTCTGGATTCGCGCCACACTGCCGCCGACCATTTCGCTTGAGGAGGGTAACTCCTACGTCAACGAAATGCGCAAGGTCATTCGTGCGCGACCGGAAGTGGAATCGGTGGTGTCGCAGCACGGGCGGCCTGATGACGGTACTGACGCTGCGGGACTGTTCAATGCGGAATTCTTCGCGCCGCTGAAGCCTGCAAGCGAATGGCCCGGTTCTCGTGACAAGGACGAATTAACCGCCGAGTTGCTGGCGCAATTGCAGAAGAGATTTCCCGGCGTCGAGTTCAATTTCTCGCAATATCTGCAGGACAACGTGGCCGAAGCAGTGTCAGGCGTGAAGGGCGAGAACTCGATCAAGCTCTATGGCAACGATCTCGTCGAACTGACCAACACGGCCAACAAGATCAAGTCGGTGCTTTCGACCGTGAAGGGCGTAACGGACCTGTCGGTTTTCACCTCGCTGGGACAGCCGACGATCCAGATCGACATCGATCGCGCCCGGGCTGCACGCTACGGGTTGTCGCCGGGTGACATCAACGCGACCATCCGCGTCGCCATTGGCGGCGACAGCGCGGGGGATCTTTACGAACCGGGGAGCGACCGCCATTTCCCGATCATCGTCCGTCTCGCGCCGGAGTATCGCAAGAGCGCCGAGGCGATTCACAATCTACGGATCGGTGCGCAGGGGCCGAGCGGAATTCAGCAGGTCCCCCTGTCGGAGGTGGCTTCGATCAAGCTGGTCTCGGGGGCGGCTTATATCTATCGCGAACAGCAGGAGCGTTACCTGCCAATCAAGTTCTCGGTGCGAGAACGCGACCTCGGCGGCGCCATTAAGGAAGCCCAGGACAAGGTCGCGGCGCAGGTCCAGTTTCCGTCCGGCTCGCGAGCCGAGTGGGTCGGCGAATTCGGCAATCTGCAGGACGCGATCAAGCGGCTGTCCGTTGTCGTTCCGATCAGTCTTGCCCTGATAGGAATCCTGCTGTGGTTTAACTTCGGATCGATGGTGGACACGCTGTTGGCCATGAGCGTCATCCCGATGGCGGTGTTCGGCGGTGTGCTCGGGCTCGTGGTCAGCGGCATTCCGTTCAGCGTGTCGGCTGCGATCGGTTTCATCGCGCTGTTCGGCATCGCGGTGATGGACGGCATTATCATTCTGTCGCAATACAATCAACTGATCGACGAGGGTGTCGACCGCATCAGGGCGGTGATCCGCACCGGCGAACTGCAGTTGCGCCCGGTGCTGATGACCTGCGCTGTCGCGGGCATTGGTCTGCTGCCGGCGGCGATGTCAACCGGCATTGGGTCTCAGGTGCAGAAGCCGCTCGCGGTCGTGGTGGTGACGGGCATGGCGGTGGCGCCGCTGGTCATCTTGATCACGCTGCCGGTGCTGATCTCGATATTCGCGCGTCGGATACGCTGAGAACGCTACCGTCCTGACGGGATGCGCACGCCGTGCCAGGCGTCCCGCACCTGATGATAGTGAACTTCAGGCAGATAGTCCGGCGTGTTGAGACCGAGCGTGCGGACATCGAGGCGGCCAATTGCACTCAGGAGTGTGTAGGATGCAATTACGCGATCGCGCTGCGCCAGAATCTGGCGAGAGCGCGCTGCGGTAAGATCCTGCTGGGAATTAAGCACGTCGATGGTGGTGCGCTGTCCCGCCTGCGCCTCGCGCCGCACGCCCTGCAAGGCAATGTTGGCAGACTTTACTTCGGCTTCGGCAGCAGCAAGCGCGACCTTGGTGCCTTCGCTGCTGACCCAGGCGCCAATCGCCGCCGTGCGCGCCTGATTTCTGACCTGTTCCAGTACGAGGCGGCTTTGCACCGCGGTTTCTTTGGCCTGTCGTGTTTGCGAAGCTGCCGTGCCGCCATCGTAGATCGGCAGGCTGAGCTGTCCGACCACGGATGCTGTATCCTCCCGCTTGGTGCCAAGCATCGTGTCGGTGTTGTAGCTGCGGTTGACATTGCCAACGACATTGGCCTGCGGCAACAGGCTACTTTCGGCCACGCTGATGGTTGTGGTGGCGACATCGACATCGTAGGTGGCGGCAAGCACCGCCGGATTTTCGCGGATCGACGTGTCGATGGCTTCCTGCCGGCTGCGTGGCACGAAGCGGTCCACTGTTTGCGCGGCCGCCAGGCTGCCGGGCGAATTGCCGATCACCTGCGCGTAGATTGCGCGGCTGGTCTCAAGCGCGACTTCAGCGGCATTCAGATCAGCAAGGCCGCGGCTCAGCCGCGCATCCGCCTGCGCCGTATCTGTTGGTGTGACGTCACCCGCGTCGAGACGTTTTTTTGTAACGCCGAGCGTTTCGCGCAGAAAGGCGACATTGCCCCGCTGGGTTTCCACCAGCGCCTGATTGGCAATCACGTTCATATAGGCAGTCACCGCGTCGAGCAGAATGCCCTGACCGGTGTTACGAAGGGCTTCGCGGCCCGAGCGGACCTGAAACTCGGCGACGCGGACACTGTTGGCTGTCTTGAAGCCGTTGAACAGGTTTTGTGTGACGGTGATGCCGATAGTCCACGGTTTTAACGTCGCGGTCTGGATCGTATTGTCAGGAAGTAAATTGCGAACCGGTTGCAACCCGGCGCTAAGACTTGCGACGATTTGCGGGCGATAACCAGCCAAGGCCTGAGGCACATTCTCGTCGTTGGCGCGCTGCGAGGCCCGCGAGGCATTGAGTGCTGGATTGGTTTGATAGGCCTTGGCGAGGGCTTCGTTCAGCGTATCGGCCCGGGCCGGGAGCGCGAAACCAACAGACAGCGTAATACCGATGACGGCGCTCGACACACCAAAGCGCCAGCCAGTGTCGCCCAACCCTAAAGCACGCCGAACCATCGTTTCCCGCAACAATCCATGATCACAGCCGCGGTGGGATTGTATCAATCCGGCACCGGCCCGCTTCATTGGTACACTGTTTAGAGGCCTATGTTCGCGCGGGCAAACCTCCAAACACAGAAAATCGAAGAGTGTGACAATGTGCACTGATTTGTTATCGGGCAGGGCGGTATTTTCTTGACCGTTTAATGCCCTATTGTGAAATTGAAGGCAGGCAAGCCCAATCGCGAGCAATTTGCCGTCCTTCCGCGTGGGTCCCCCGGCGGCGTGTCCGGCGCAGTGGATCGACAGATATCCGATGCCAAGAATCTTTTCCGACCCGGAGGCAATCGCGGACGACATCATTCGCGAGGTCGGGACAAGGCTGGTGGTCGGCCTTCCGCTAGGACTTGGCAAGGCCAACCACATCGTCAATGCGCTGTTTCGGCGCGCGGCCAGCGACCGTTCGATCCATCTGACCATTTTCACGGCCCTGACGCTGGAAAAGCCGACGCCGTCGGCTGATCTCGAGCGGCGGTTCATCTCGCCGGTAATCGACAGGCTGTTCGGCGGATACCCCGATCTCGACTATGCCAAGGCGCTCCACGCGAGGACCTTGCCGCCGAACATTGAGGTCATCGAGTTCTTCTTCCTGGCTGGCAAATGGCTCGGCAAGGCCTATCCGCAACAGCACTACATCTCGGCCAACTATACCCACGCGTCGTCCTATCTGCTGACGCGTGGCGTCAACGTGATTGCTCAGCTTGTGGCCAAGCGTGTGGTCAACGGCCAGACGCGCTACAGCCTGAGCAGCAACACAGACACGACGCTCGACCTCATGAAGGCGCGGGCAGAGGGGCGCATTGCCTTCAAGATCGTGGGGCAAGTGAACTCCGAACTGCCATTCATGCCGGGGCAGGGCGATCTGGCCGCCGACGAATTTCATGCCGTACTGGACAGCCCGGAAACCGACTTCCCGCTGTTTGCTCCGCCGTCGGAGCCAATCTCCGATACGAAATACGCGATCGGGCTTCACTCTGCGGGACAGGTACGTGACGGTGGCACACTGCAGATCGGCATCGGACAGGTCGGCGACGCACTGGCGCAAGGCCTGATCGTCCGTCATCGCGACAACGGGGCTTATCGCGGAATCATGTCGCGGCTTGCGCCCGCGCAACCGCCGCGCGAGGCGGAACCGCTCACGACAGGTCTTTACGGCGTCAGCGAAATGTTCTTCGAGGCGTTTCTCGCGCTGATCGATGCTGGCGTGTTGAAGCGTGAGGTCGATGGTGCATTGCTGCACGCCGCGTTTTTCCTCGGACCGAAGTCCTTCTACCGCGCCCTGCGTGAGATGAAGCCCGAGCAGATCGAACGTATCCAGATGGTGCCGGTGTCCTTCACCAACCAGCTCTATGGGAATGAGGACGCCAAGCGGCGCGCGCGCGTCGATGCGCGGTTCGTCAACAATGCCATGATGGCGACCTTGATGGGCGCCGCGATCTCCGACGGTCTCGATAATGGTCAGGTCGTCAGCGGTGTCGGTGGACAGTATAATTTCGTCGCGCAGGCGTTTGCGCTTGAAGGCGCGCGCTCGATGCTGACGCTGGAATCGACCCGGACTTCCGGTAAGGCAGTTGCGTCGAACATTCGCTGGTCTTACGGCCACACCACGATCCCGCGTCACTTGCGCGATGTCATTGTCACAGAGTATGGCGTCGCCGATCTTCGCGGCCAGTCGGATGCCGATGTCATCGCGGCGATGCTGAGTGTTGCGGATTCACGCTTTCAAGCCGAATTGACGCGCCAGGCCAAGGATGCAGGGAAGCTGCCGGCGACCTATGAAATACCCGCCGCCCATCGCGAGAATTTTCCGGATCGGATAGCTGCCGCCTTGAAGCCGGCCCGCGATGCAGGATTGCTGCCGATGTTTCCATTCGGCAGCGACTTTACCGATGTCGAGCAGCGGCTGATTCCTGCCTTGCAGATTCTAAAAGAAGCCACGGCCAGCAAGCTCAATCTGCTCGAGCTTGGCTGGCAGGGCTTTCGTGCGGGGCCGCCGGATGCAGAAACCGCGGCCGGTCTCGCGCGATTGCAACTCGACCGGCCTCAGTCGTTTTCGGATCGGCTCTATCGGGCGCTGGTCCATGCCGCCATTGCCCGGAGCCGCAACTAATCGCGTATACTAGCGGTTTTTGAAATTCGGCTTCCGTTTCTCGATGAAGGCGGCCATGCCTTCGGCGCGATCCTCGAGCGCGAAGGTGGCGTGGAAAAGATCGCCTTCGACGTTCATGCCCTCTGCGAGCGATGTCTCCAGCGCGCGGTTGACCGCACTTTTTGCCATCGCGGCAACGGGCTGAGACATCGCAGCGATCTTGTTGGCAATCGCAAGCACCTCTTCCATCAGCTTGTCGGCTGGGAAGATGCGGCTGACGAGGCCGGAGCGCTCGGCTTCCGCCGCATCCATCATGCGTCCGGTCAGGCACAGGTCCATCGCCTTCGATTTCCCGACGGCGCGAGTCAAGCGCTGTGTACCGCCGAGACCCGGAATGGTGCCGAGCGTGATTTCCGGCTGCCCGAACTTGGCGGTGTCTGACGCGATGATGATGTCGCACATCATGGCAAGTTCGCAGCCGCCGCCGAGCGCGTAGCCGCTGACCGCCGCGATTGTTGGTTTCTTGCAGGTCGCGACGCGATCGCCGCCGATATCCATAAAATCCTGACTGAACATGTCGATAAATTGCTTCGGCTGCATTTCCTTGATGTCGGCACCGGCGGCAAATGCTTTCGCGTTGCCGGTGACGACGATACAGCCGATGGCATTGTCTTCTTCGAGGTCGTCAATGGCCGTCGCGATTTCGCTGAAGACATCGAAGGAGAGAGCATTGAGCATCTTGGGCCGGTTGATTTGCACGATGCCGACCGCGCCCTTGCTCTCAACAATGATGTGTTCGAATGCCGTCATGTGTTGCCCCTTGAAGAATGTCTGACAATCAGCGCGTAACGCGCCGTTGGCCGCAATGTGCCTTCAGGGGCCTATCTCTGCAAGACCAGCGATACTGGGGTGATCATCACCAAATCCAGCAAAAGCGCGGGTTCGCGGGGCGCGAACCCGCGTTTGCGTCTGATGCAGACGGGGTTTGCGTCAGAAGATCAGCAAGCGGGCTGCCGATGCCAGCGTCAGCAGGCTTCCGAAGGCGATGAAGATCTTGCCGATCAGCGAGGTTTTGTTCCAGGGATCGCTGTCGTCAGTCTTGAACACCGGCTTGTCTCCCGTCGAGATCGGCCGCAGAATCTTGCTGTTGGAGCCCGGTGTTGGCGGCGGGGATACAGCAGGGGCCACTACGGTGGTGTCCTGTGCAACGGCCGTGTTGTTCTCTGGAGCGGGGTTGCCGCTGCTCACTATATCTGCGGCTGCGACTTGCATGCCGGCCACAACATCGGTGCTATCGAGCGCGGAAATGTTCCGTGCTTCATCATCCGCCAACGCCTGGGCGCGGGCGTTGGCCACCGACACCGGCAATTCGTTCTCGTTCGCATCGGCCAAGACCTTGTTCTCGGCGGGCGGTTTGTCGGCAAATTTTTGTGCAAAGACTTTGGCTTTCGACGAAATTTTGGACGCGGCTCTTTTGGTCTGTCGCGCCTGGGCCGTTCGAGATTTCTTTGCGGCGTGAGCACGCTGCTTCTTGAATTTCGACAGAACAATTGGGCGATCGGCGGCGGCTACGCTGGTTTTCGCGGCCTTCGCTGTTTTGGCAGCGATTGCCGGCTCGCCCGAAAAGCTTATCCAGATTCCGGCAGCAGCAACCAGGGCCGCTAAACCTGCACTCCTCATCCGCATGGCAATTTCCCTCTTTGCCAGAGTCTTCAGCACAGGGAACAGACCGGTGCGGAATGGCCACAGGACGGCAGAAAAAGGGAATCTTGTGATCCTTTGCCTTAAAAACGGCTTAGATCAGATGTCCCGGATCGGGCCGCCCGGTTCCCCAAACAGCCTTACTCACGATTGCGTGATTGCGGTTCCCGCCCGTAACACTTTAGGAACAGGAGCGAATTGCCCTGATAGGAGCGCGCGTGCGCGGACGTGAAGACGAATGGACCGATCTGATGCGATCGGCCAATGCCGGAGACAACGCCGCATATCATCGCCTCCTCAAGGCTGTGACGCCGGTTCTGCGAGCAGGGGCGCGTCGTGGTCTGGCACGGGCCGGTCAGCCCATCGACCAATCCGAGGACATCGTGCAGGACATTTTATTCGCAGTGCATCTGAAGCGGCATACCTGGGATCCGAACGCCCCGTTCGCGCCATGGCTGTTCGCCATTGCACGCAACAAACTGATCGACGCTCTTCGCCGTCGTGGCCGGCGGATTTTCGTCAACATCGACGACTTTTCGGAGACGTTGGCTGGTGCGCCAGTCGAGGAGAGCGTTCCGGCCAGCGAAGTGACAACCCATCTCAATGGGTTGCCAAAGCGGCAGCGGGACGTGCTGCAATCGATCGCCGTCGACAGCGCGTCGATCAAGGAAACGGCGGCGAAACTCTCGATGACTGAGGGTGCAGTGCGTGTGGCGTTGCATCGGGGGCTGACGGGCCTCGCAAGCAAACTGCGGAAAGAGTGACCATGGATACCAACGATCTTATCCGCACGTTCGCCGCCGACAACGACGTCCATGAACGCCCTGTCGGCAACCTGCTGCTGGTTGCACTGGTGCTCGCGGTGCCGGTCTCGACTGCGCTGTTCCTTGCCGGACTTGGCGTGCGGTCCGACATTATGATCGCCATGCGCAATCCATTCTTCGATCTGAAATTCGTGGTCACCATGGCGCTGGCAGCGGCTGCCGTCGCCATCAGCCTGCATCTGTCGCGGCCGGAAGCCTCGCTTGGACGTTGGGCGTGGCTGCTGGCTATTCCGGTCGGACTACTCGGCATCGGTATGATGGGTGAGATGATGATGCCGAATCGCGCGCCGATGTCGACACGGTTGATTGGCTCCAATTCGAAGGTCTGCCTGATAGCCATTCCGCTGCTGTCGTTGCCTTTGCTGGCGGCCGCGTTGTTGGCATTGCGGCGAGGTGCCCCGTCGCGGCCGGCTGTGACGGGCGCGTTCGCCGGATTGCTGTCGGCAGGACTGGCCGCAACGCTTTACGCAGCGCATTGCACCGACGATTCGCCGATGTTCGTTGCGACCTGGTACACGATTGCTGTTGGGCTCGTGGCTGCGATTGGCGCGCTCGCAGGATCACGCGTTCTGAAATTCTAGTTTCGCGGAGTCGGCGCAGTTGGTCTCAAGCTGGCTCGGTCTGCGCGGTGTCCTGCCGCATCCGGTAGAAACGCAGCACCTGTTGGGCAGTTGACGGGCGCAGCATATCGTAGCTCGATTTGTGATCGTCGATATTCTCGATTTCGGTTTTCGCCGTGCCGCCTCCCAGTTCAAGAACGAGCTTGAGAGACATCCAGGACAGCCCGGCGACCTTGGCGAGAACCATCAATCCTTCGGAACGCGATTCAATCATCATGTTCTCGACCGTCGCGACCGGAATGTTCGCAGATATCGCGAGCGCCGCGCTGGTTTCCTCAAACCGCCCGGCGGCGGCAAACTCGGCAATCTGCCTTTCGTCAAGGCGCCCGTCATCAAAGAGAGATTTCACAAGCTGCTGGGCATGGGCCGCTTTCCCGCCCGCTCCGTGACCGACACTGAAGGCGGCCTGCTCGACGGCTGCCGAGATATCATCCGCCGCGCGCGGGTTGGCGGCCTGGAGGCGCGCTCGCACAGAGTCCGAGGCCCTTGCAATCAACTTGAGATAATGGGGTCTCGGAATTCCCCGCCTGGTCCCGAGGCATGTTGCGAGTTCATCATTGCCTTCAGCGCGAGAAACAAGTTCCGTGAACCCCTTGTCCGAAAATTCCGCACCTGGATTGTTGATCGCGCTCTCGACAACTTCGTTGTTGCCGCGCTCGACCAGCACGTCGGTCACCGCGTTGCTCAGGACTTTGCGTTTTGAAATAGCGAGCAAGTGACCCTGGCTCTTGCTGCGCGCGTTTTCGATCAGCATGTCGTCATTCAGCCTTTCCGAATGCGACAGCACGGGCGCGGCAACTTCGATCTCGTCATCGAAGGCCAGCGTATAGATCAGGCGCGGCGGGGCCTTGGGCACGGGCGCGAGGCGGTTCGCCAGGAGCGACTTCGCGGACGTTTCGATTTTTTCAATCAAGCAATGAAAGACGTCATCGAAAACTTCGATCTGCTCGTCGGAATAGTCAGCCACGCCATACAGAAAGAGATCGGTGACCCGGCGTAACGTTTCCACGCGGCGCGCTACAGTGCCGTGCGCGAGAGCATTCTGCAGCTCAGTGAGAAGATTTGCCGGCCGCGCTGTTGGTCTCGAACTCATGACTTTCTGTCCTGGAAACGCCGAAGCAAGAAATGCCAGCCAGGTTCTTGGCTGGCGGAAATTTCAACTAGGCCGCAACAACCCGATTTCGCCCCATGTCCTTGGCCTGATAGAGAAGCTGGTCGGCGCGGGCGAGTATGCTCTCCGCGGTGTCGTCCGCGTGAAGCGTTGCAAGACCTGCCGACATCGTGACGCTCATGTCCTGTGAGATCGCGCTCCAGTCGAGGGCCGCTACGATCCCGCGCAACCGGTCGACGGTGCGCAGCGCGGCACCATCCGACGTTTCCGGAAGAATGAGCAGAAATTCCTCGCCGCCGTAACGGCCGAACTTGTCGATGCTGCGAATGTTGGCGAATACGGTGATTGCAAAGGCCCGCAACGCTTCATCGCCGGCGGGGTGCCCAAAGCGGTCGTTGATCCGCTTGAACCAGTCGAGGTCGATCAGTGCGACGGCGCAAGGTACATTGCAGCGCCGGGCGCGGATGATTTCCTCGTCGAGCGCCTGCATGATGGAGCGGCGGTTGAGCGATCCGGTCAGTTCATCGAGTTCGGCGAGTTCTTCAATGCGCTGATAGGCCTTTTTCAGTTCAATGCCGCGCCTGTAGAGAGATTCGTGCAGCGAACTGCTGAACAACCCGACGACCATCCCGCGTCCAAGCACCAGAATGAAAACCAGCATGGTCGCGAAGCGCTCCAGCGGTGTGCCGGTGGGCATGCCGATGGGTTTGTCAGTCAGGAGAAACAGAACCGTCAGGCCGATGGCAGCCGTCGTCCATCCGATGATGGTCTGACGGGGGGTGGACCGCAGTGCGCCAAACGTGAAGACCAGGAAAATCGAGCAGAGAAACAGGCTGCCGACTTCCGGCGCGAAGTAGATGAACAGCAGCATGATCGCCAGGCTGATGCTGGTTTGCTGCGAAATGAAGTAGTGATCCCGGAACCGGTCGTTCACCTTGGCTTCGGAAATCGCGATGTACACCGCCACGGAGAGCAACCCGCAGGCCGCGTACGCCGGCGCAATCACGAAACTCGTGGTGCCTGCATAGGCGTAGATCAGCAGGATCGCGGCGTCGATCATGTAGCTGACGCCGGTCATATCGAGCATTTGCCGCCGCTGCTTTGCGCGGCGCGCGAGAATCTCTGGTGACAAGTCGATCTCGACGGCCGAATGCTTTCGGTCGAAACCACCTATCAGGGATACGGGGGCCGATGACGTTGCGCCGCGCATGAACTCGCCGTGAGGGAATGCAATGCGGGACAGTAGGCGGGAAAGCCTTTAGGTTTGGTATCATTGGGAGGGAGCGAAAGGCCCAACGTTTCTTGGTGTCGAGACTTGATGAATTTTGGTAAATTAATACCTCTTTCTGCCAAAAGGGCCGAGTGACTTGCCCTTGTCCATGAATCAGGGGCATTTTGCGTCGCCACCCCGGCCAATTTCGGGAAATCGCGAAGATTTTCACTGATTTGATCGAACCCCTTCCCAGTCGCGCGCGACCAACCTTGCGAGACGGCCATTGAGTGCAACCCACGCGACGTCGGACGAGGTTCTGATCGGTCGCATCGCCCAAGGTGACCGGCTCGCCATGCAGGTGCTTTACGGAAGGCACCATGTACGGGTGTTCCGCTTCTCGCTGAGGCTCGTTCGAAACGAGTCCATCGCGGAAGATCTCATCAGTGAGGTTTTCCTCGATGTGTGGCGTCAGGCCGGCAAGTTCGAGGGCCGGTCCGCCGTCTCTACGTGGTTGCTGGCGATCACCCGGTTCAAGGCCCTGTCTGCCCTCCGCAAGAGGAAGGACGCGGAACTGGACGATGAGACGGCTGCCGCGATCGAGGACACGTCCGATAACCCGGAAGTCACGGTCGCGAAGAAGGACACGGGTAACGCATTGCGGAATTGCCTCACCGCACTTTCGCCAGAACATCGGGAGATCGTCGATCTCGTCTACTACCACGAGAAGTCCGTGGAAGAAGTGGCCGAAATCGTGGGCATCCCGGAGAATACGGTGAAGACGCGCCTATTTTACGCGCGAAAGAAATTGGCTGAGCTGCTCAAGGCAGCCGGCATAGAGCGAGGTTGGCCATGACTGCCACGAGCAAGCAAACCGATCGCGAGCCCACCGAGATCGAGGCTCTGTTGCCGTTCCATGCTGCGGGCACGCTCAACTTGCGTGACGCCCGTCGCGTCGATGAGGCGCTCGCCAGTGACCCCGATCTGGCGCGGCAATATGCGGCGATTCAGGACGAATATGCTGAAACCATCCTGCTGAACGAGAGCCTTGGCGCGCCGTCGTCGCGAGCCATGCAGAAGCTGTTCGCCGCCATTGATGCCGAGCCAGCGCGCAAGGGCGCGGCGTTCAACCCCGTGATGCGTATCGCAGGATTCTTCTCCAGTCTGTCGCCACGCACGCTGGCCTATGCAGGCGTTGCCGGTGCGGTGTTGGTCCTGCTGCAGGCGGGGGTGATCGGAACCGTGCTGGTCAAGGATCGCGCGCCCGGTAACTTCCAGACGGCTGCGTTTCCGGCCCAGTCGACGGCGGGTACCTTCGGCTTGCTCCGGTTTGCGCCCGATGCGAAGGCCGATGACATCACGCAATTGCTGAATAACTACAACGCATCCATCGTTTCGGGTCCGAAGGCCGGCATGTTCCGTGTTCAGTTCGGGGACAAGGCAATGTCGAAACAGGAGGCAGCGCAGTTGATGACACGCCTTCAGGCCGAAAAGATTGTCAGCCTCGTGGTGAGCGCCGACTAACCGTTGATCTGGGCATTTGTAGAATGCCGTAGAAAGTTTCGGGCTTGGCCGGCAGCACGGTCAAGCTTCGGGCGGTGAGGGACATGACCCCGCGCGCCGCGCTGGCGCGCCGATGAATTTGCGAGGACGCCAGATGACAGAGACAGGCAAGAGTAAGCGGGGCTTCATCCGAAGGGCACGTCTTATGCGGCCGGCAAGATTGGTT
The DNA here is from genome assembly GCF_000308295.2 of Afipia birgiae 34632. Taxonomy (GTDB): domain Bacteria; phylum Pseudomonadota; class Alphaproteobacteria; order Rhizobiales; family Xanthobacteraceae; genus Afipia; species Afipia birgiae. The sequence continues at coordinate 1,953,881 of NZ_HG326652.1, read as the reverse complement.
GCCGTTTTCGCGATCACCTTCTGCCTCGCATCTCCGCAGGCATTCGCACAGTACAGCGGCATGAGCATGCGTACCGGTCCCAGCATGAACGTGGGACCGCGCATCAACATCAATCCGACGATACGTTACTCGCCGAACATTCGATATGACGGATATGACGATCCGAGGCCGCGTCCCCGGATCATACAGGAGTTGAATCAGGGCCCGCCGGATGATGGCTACACGCCCCGTCGCGGCGCGAGCAAGGCCAAGGCGAAGTCAAAACCCGCCGCCACGGACAATACCTACGTCGCGAAGGAAGTGTTGATCGAGATCGCGGGTAGCCCAACAGACGCGCAGGCTGATGACATCGCACGGCGTCACCGTCTGACGCGGGTTCAGTCGCAGAATTTCCCCCTGACCGACAGCACGTTCTTCCGATGGCGGATTACCGACGGGCGCTCGGTCGACGCCGTGGTGCGCGAACTGGTCGCCGGTGGGAACGTCAGGGCGGCACAACGCAACAACATCTTCAAACTTCAACAGAATGCGCCCCCTGCGGCTGTAAAATCCGAGGGCGATCCGCTGCAGTATGCGCTCTCCAAGATGCGTCTGCCTGAAGCGCACGCGCTCTCGGTCGGCGCGGATGTAACGATTGCGGTGATCGATTCGGGGGTCGATGTCACCCACCCAGAACTGGCCGGCGTAATCACAGGCACGTTCGACGCACTGAACAATGGGGAAGGGCCGCATCATCACGGCACCAGTATCGCAGGCGTCATCGCTTCCCATGCGCGCCTGATGGGAACGGCGCCGTCGTCGCATCTGCTGGCGATCCGGGCGTTCGGCTCCCAGAAAAGCGGTGCGGAAAGCACGTCTTTCCTGATTCTGAAGAGTCTCGATTACGCGATCGCAAAGAATGCGAAGATCATCAATATGAGCTTCGCGGGTCCGCACGATCCGGCGATGGAGCGTGGGCTTGCCGCCGCCGCCGCAAAGGACATCGTTCTGGTGGCCGCCGCCGGCAATGCGGGCGCGAAGTCGCCGCCGCTCTATCCCGCGGCGGACCGTAACGTGATCGCCGTGACAGCAACCGATCAGTCGGACCGGCTGTTCGCGCAGTCAAATCGCGGTAGCTATGTCGCGATCTCCGCGCCTGGAGTGGACATTCTTTCGCCCGCGCCTGACGGCAAGTATCAGATGTCGTCCGGGACCTCGCTGTCTGCCGCCTATGTCAGTGGCGTGGCGGCGCTGATCATCGCTCGGAATCCAGAGATTTCATCGGCTGACGTTCGTGCGACACTGACGTCGACGGCACGAGATCTCGGGCCAAAGGGGCGCGACGACCAGTTCGGCGCTGGGCAGGCCGATGCGTTCAGCGCGGTTTCGGCCGTGATACCTGCACCGGTGGCTGCTGCATCGGACAGCACGTCCAAACGTTGACGGCATAATTTGCGGGATTGTTGACCGCCCAGGGGAGCTCCGGGGAGGCTACGGGCGGCTTCATACGAATTTTGCTGCGAAAAGTATTTTTGTGAAAGACACTGCGGCATGCAGAATCGATTTGGGCGAGTTGGATTTGTCAGGGGCGCGGCCCTGGTTTTGGTCTTTTCTTGTTGTCCCGCATTGCTTCATGCGCAGTCGCTTGAGGACAAGATCGGAACGGCGCTGCAGGCCAAGAAGCCGCTGACGCGCAGTGTCGCGGCGGCGCCGGATCCGAGGGCCGAGGCAGAAAAGCAGGTTGTCGACCGTTTGCGGACACGCTCCATCAGTGTTGAACCCGCTCAAGCGCCGACTGCCGATGAGCGGGCGCAGATCGCGGAAATCGCGCGCGACAAGCCGGCCATCGATCTCGAAATCCCGTTCGAATATAACTCGGCCGACATCAGCCCGAGGGCGATCCCGGCTCTGGTTTCGCTCGGCAATGCATTGTCGCGGCAGGACCTGAAGGGGGCGGTGTTCTTCATCAACGGCCATACCGATGCTGCGGGTAGCGCGGACTACAACCAGATGCTGTCGCAACGCCGCGCGAATTCGGTACGGCGCGTTCTGATCGAGCAATACAGGCTCGCTCCCGATACGCTGATCGCGGCGGGCTTCGGCAAGGAGCAACTCAGGAATCCAGGCAACCCGCTTGGTGAGGAGAACCGCCGCGTGCAAATCGTTAACACCACCGTGCAGGCAACAGCGGGGCGTTGATTGTCTGAACCCGCCCGGCTGCTGGCGCGACCAATCCGTGACGTTGATGGCCAAACCGACGGTTTTGAGGGGACATATTGATGAGCGGGTTTGCGGCGATTGCTCTGCGTGCGTTTGGCATAGCTGTTGCGGTGGGAGTGATTCTCGGCGTCACCGGACCGTCGGCCGCACAGGATGCGAAGAAGGATACGCCCGCGACGGCAATCGCAATCGTTCCGCCAACTGACCCGGTTGCTAAAGCCGCGTTCGATGTCCTCGATGCCCACTGCGCACGTTGTCATCAGCAAGGCAAACTGGCTGATCGCGAGCGGCCTGCGAAGAATTTCGGCAATGTTCTCAAGCTTGATGAGCTTGCGGCCAACCCGCATTACATCTTGCCGGGAAATCCGCTGGGGTCGAAGCTGTTCCGCCAGATCGTCGACAAAGAGATGCCCTACGACATCTATTACGAGGGCTCATCACATGCGCCGCCGTCAGAGGCCGATCTCAAGGCGCTTGAGAACTGGGTCAGCGCACTCGGCGCCAAGGCCGTTGCCGGTTGCGAAGCTCACAAGTTTGTCACGCCTGACGACATGGTGTCCTTCATGGTCGCCGACCTCGATAAGCAGCGGCCGCAGCGCCGGGTAACGACGCGCTACCTGACGCTGACTCATCTCACCAATATCTGCGTCGATCCGGCTGCGATGAAAGTCTATCGGCAGGCGGCAGTGAAGTTTCTCAACTCGCTGAGCCGCTCATCCGACGTCGTCAAGCTGGAAACGATTGATCCAGAAGGCAGCATCCTGCGCTTCAATCTTCTCGATCTCGGCTGGAAAGCTGCCGACTGGGACAACGTGACTGCGGTGTATCCGTACAACGCTGTGCCGGATTCCGAATCCAGTCGCACGCTTGCCTCCGGCACGGCGACGCCGATTCCCTATGTGCGCGCCGACTGGTTCGCGTTCACCGCGTCGCAGCCGCCGCTCTATGATGTGCTGCTGCAACTGCCGAACACCTTCCAGCAACTGGCGAGGGAGCAGGGGGTGGACGTCGAGGGTAATATCCGCAACTTCGTTGCACAGCGTGCGGCGTTCCAGCGCTCTGGTGTCAGCCAGAACAACCGCCTGATTGAGCGGCATCCCTCGCGCACCGGATTCTTCTGGACCTCGTATGACTTCGCGGGCAACCGCGACCGTCAGAGCCTGTTCGATTTCCCGCTTGGTCCGAACGGCCCGAACGCTTTTCATCACGACGGCGGCGAAACGATCTTCAGCCTGCCGAACGGCTTCCAGGCCTACTACCTGAACACGGCGAAGGGCGACCGGATCGACAAGGGGCCGACCGCCATTGTGCGCGATCCGTCGCGCAAGGATTTTTCGGTGACCAACGGCATTTCCTGCATGGGCTGCCATGATCAGGGTATGCGCAAGGCCAAGGACGACGTTCGCGAACTGGTTCTGAAGGGACGGGTGTTCCCGAAGGATGTTCGCGATGCCGTGGAAGAATTGTATCCGCCGCATGACAAGATGGATGCGTTGATCGAAGACGACGCGAAGCGGTTCGCGGATGCAATGAAGCGCGCTGGCCTCGATTCGACGCTGAAGCTGAACGGCATCGAGATGATCAATGCGCTGGCCAAGCGCTATGAGGACGATCTCGACCTGACGCTGGCGGCATCAGAGCTTGGCCTCAAGAAGGCCGAATTCAATGAAGGCATCGCGGATGTCGACCAGAAATACCGGCTGCTGGTCCGACGGCTCGCGCAGGGTGCTGTTCCGCGCGACCAGTTCGAAGTGTCGTTCCGCGGAATTGCACCGGACCTCACCGATCTCAAGATCATCGCGATCAGGCATACGCGGCCGTCCCAGCCCGTGCCACAGCCGATCCGCAACAGTGATGACCTGTCCCTGACGTCGGACCGGGACAGCTACCGATTCGGCGATACGCCGGTCTTTACCGTCGTGGCGCCACGTGACTGCTTCCTGACCCTGACGGACATTGACGAAAGGGGTGAGGGGACAGTGCTGCTGCCTAACACCTTTCAACGAGACAATTTCATCAGAGCCGGGGTGCCGATCCAATTCCCGGGTGCCGGTGCGCCATTCCAGTTCCGGATGAAGGACAAGGGGATCGAGACCGTGACCGCGGTGTGCGCCACCCTGGCGGGGGGTGGGGACCGTATCCAGCACGATTTCAACAAGAACCAGTTCACGCCGGTACCGAATTACACCCAGACTCTGGCGCGTTCGATTGCGGTCGAATCCGTCAGGCCCGGTACACCTTCTGTTGCGGGAACGACGAATGCTGGCACGGCCGCAGTCTCCGGCCGTGATCCGCCGTCGGTAGGATCGCGGACGTCGCTCCGCGCCGCGATCCGGCTTCAGGTGCGTTAATCAACCGAGTGCTTTCGTGCCGGCGTTCAGTCCGGGTCACGAAAGTTGCATGTATCTGTGGCAGAGGTTGAGGTAGGTATTGTACTTGTTGCGAAGTTCGAGCGATTCGTTGCGTTTGCGTGATTTTCTGAACGTGCTTTTTCAGCGATATTTCTTGGAAGCGAAATGGCCAATTCCGGCAATGCCGAACACGGGCGAAGTGTCGTAGCGCGCTGGCGCATGCTGGCGGAGCGACGCCTTCAGTATCTGATCGAGCTCTACGAAACCGGCCGCTGGAGGGTTTATTACAAGGAGCCGGAATTCCTGAAAGTCATTCAGGAGGCCCGGGTGGCGCTGGCGACGTGGGAGCAGCTTGCTCCTCCTGATCCGGTTCAGGACAAGCCGGCCGAGGTGGCTATCGCGCAAACTGAGAACGCCGCCAGCCCACCGTCGCCATTCACGCAAATGCTGTCAGCGAACGGCGTTGAGACCAAGCACGATTTGCGAGAAGCGTGACGTTCCGTCCGCGCCGAGATCGGTCGTCACCGTCTTGGCATGATCGAGCCCGACGATCGCAGAGCCCCTCGATCCTGAAATCAGGTTGTTGCTGACGAGTGCCGTGCCGGCCCCGGGCACCACTGATACGCCGATCCCGACGAAAGCATTGCGCACGACGTTGCCGGTAATGGTTACGTCGCGCAGATATTTTCCCCAACCGGCCATGATGCCGAACGAGGGCGCGTTCTCGATCACGTTGCCGGTGACTGCGGCGTCGGCTTCCACGACGATCCCGATCCCGGCGTCGTCATCAGGCGCGGTCCCGATCGGGCGCTTGGGCAACATATTCCGGATGACGTTGCCATGGACGGTCACGATGCGGCCGCCTTCGTTGAAGTTGGCCACCGACACACCAACAGCACAAATGTCGACAGTGTTGTTGGCGATCACCGCGCCTTCGAATGAGAACTCCGAGTAGAGCGCGACTTCGCGGACATTGCTGACGCTGTTGCCGGTAATCTGGATGTTCGATGCCGAGTTGCCGCGTACGGCCGAATAGTCACAGTTGCGGATGCGGTTGCCGCTGACAATGACATTTGCGGCACGGAACGCATTGATGGCGTTGCCGTGCTGGCCGGAGCCGCCGGGACCTGCCTTGATGTCATCGATACGGTTGTTGACGACGATGGTGCCATCATCGCCGATCGCATGACGCAGGATTTCGATGCCGTTGTCCGATGCATCCTGAATGGTGTTCTGCGCGACCAGCAGCCCAAGCGCGTCGAACGACGTGAATGCCGTATTCGCCGTTTTCCGAATGCTATTGCCGCTGACTTCGCCCGCGATGCTTTCGAACCAGATGCCGTTTCCGACGCTTCCGACGATGTCGCAGTCCTGGACACGGACATCGAGGCCATTCTCGAAATGCACCAGCCCGCGCCGCTTGGGGAGCTTGATTCCGGAGCCGTCGAGCGCGAGGCCGGCGAGGGAGATACCGCTCGCGCCTTGGCTGCCGACCAACGACGCTCCGCCAGTAAATTGAAGAACCGTCGCGCCGCGGACGCCGACAAGCCGGGCGCCGCTCGGCAACTTTAGCGCGCCGGTGCGATAGGTGCCGGGCGGCAGCGCCAGCGGCATCTGGGCGTTGGAAGCTTCGTTGATGGCGCGCTGGAGGGCGCGGGTCTGGTCATCGGGACTGTTTGGCCGCACGCCGTACTGCGTGGCGTCTCGCCCGAGCGTCGATGTCAGCGGCGCAGCTCGTGCAGGCTCAGGCGCAGCCGCTAACGCTCCTGCCGCGGCTCCGGCGGCGGTGGCGTTGATGAGCTTGCGGCGGCTAATGTCCATGCGGCGGCCCGATCGTCTGATAGCGCTTCCGAACCGGAAACGCATCGTAAGACCTAATGCAGGAATGCAGCGAACGATGCCCGCGCGGGCGCATTTGCAGAGGATTGTCGATGGTAGGGTTAATGGAATCGAGCCGGAGAAACCGTTAAACCGGCACGTTATGCGGCGTGAACAGGCGGCCTTTCTCGACCACGAACACGACAGCAAGCGCCACCACCGAACTCAGCAGCGCACCGGTCGCCAGCGGAATCAGTGTGCCGTCATAGTATTGGCCGATCGCGGTGCCGACAGCGATTCCGATTAGCGTCGTGACCGATCCGAACAGCGACGAGGCGGTTCCTGCGATGTGTCCCTGAGGCTCCATCGCGAGCGCCGAAAAATTGGAGAACATCAGTCCAAATGTAAACAGGCTGGCTGTCGCGAGGATCATGAACAGGGAGAGCGAAAGCCATCCGGTGAGGGCAGCAGTCAGCATGACGGTGGCGATGGCCAACTGGCCGACGAGGGCGATATGCGAGATCATGCGCATGCCGTAGCGTCCGACAATACGTGAATTCAGGAAGCCGGCGATGGCGATCCCGATGGCGATCGCGGCGAACGCCAGCGGAAAGTAATGGCCAAGCCCGTAGATGCCGGTGAAGATCTGCTGCGACGACAAGACGTAACCGAACAGGATTCCCTGAACGCTGCCTGCGGCAATTGCATAGCCGAAGGTCTGTCGGTTCTTGATTGTCTGAAGAAAGTTGTTTGCCACCTCGCGGACGGCAAGAGATTTGCGTTCGGTGAGCGGCAAAGTTTCCGGCAGGCGAATGATAATCCAGCTCAGTGTCAGCACACCATAGACCAGCAGGACGATAAAAATGCCGTGCCATTCCGCGAGCAGCATGATCGCTTGTCCGAACGATGGCGCAATCACTGGCACCGAAATAAAGATCATCATGGCCAGCGACATCACGCTCGCCATGCGGCGGCCGCTGTAGCAGTCCCGCACGATGGATGTGGCGATCACCCGTGCCGCCGCAGTGCTGAGTCCCTGCAATCCGCGCGCAAGCAGCAGTGTCTCGAAAGATGGCGCAACAATCGCGAGCAGGCTGGCGATACCGTAGACGGTCAAGCCGCCGAGCAGGATGGGCCGCCGCCCGAAACGATCCGCCAGCGGCCCGATAATGAACTGGCCGGCGCCGAACCCGGTCAGGAACACCGACAGGACGGCCTGCACGTGGTTGGCGTTACTGATGTGAAACGCCGAGGCCACATCAGGGAGGGCAGGCAGCATCAGATCCATGGCCAGCGGATTGAGCGCCATGATGGCAGCAACGATCGCCACGAACTCGCGAAAGCCCATCGGGCGGTGGGTCGATGAAACCCAAGCGTTGGCGCTGGTATCGGTCATGGAGAAATCACTCGGGTAGAGAGGAGCTCTTCACTTAGGCCCCGATATTGCGGCGCACAACGCTACTTCCCGAATGGCTGCCAGACGGATTTGCGGACGGAAATCAGTCTGCTCGATCTCGCGCCAGACGCCGGGCCAGATTTGCCACCTCCATGAGCATCGCTTCGCCTGCGTCCACCAGTTGCACGAACGTCACCCGGTTCGGTGAACCTGAGTGGCGCTCCGCTGTGCCGCGCGGCACCAGCGGTACATGAACGAAGCTAGCGATACGAGGGCCGCCATTCGTCCGCGTGGCTTCGATGGCGCGCCAGCTCAGATAGTTGCAAAGATAGTATCCCGCACTCAGAGAGGCGCGGGCGTCTACGCCCGTGCTTTGCGCCGCGCGTAACACCTTGAGGGTGTGCGGCCCGAAACGGCGGGTCGAATCCGCACCGCCAACGATGGACCGGCTGCGGACACGCGTGTGTTCGGCGTCGGGCCAGATCTGGGTAACGGTGTTGCGTGCGCGGGTCTCGATGCGCACGAAAGGCGTGCGCGTGGCGAGGCCGAACATCAACAGTGCCTCGGGTCGATGAGATGCAATCAGGGAAGGCAATTCGCGATCGACCGCGCCGTAAGCCACCGGGAAAATGTGCCCGATCCGTTCGATATCGTCGAGCGCGGGACGGCGCAGGCGGAGCAGCCGCTCGACGAGTTTCTCCGTCGGATTGTAGGGCGCGCCCGGGAAGGGCCGGAAGCCGGTGACGAGAATACGCGGCTTGTCGCCCATCACTGCTCCAGCAGCGCCGCGATTGTTTCCGCCGCGACCGCAGGCGTCACGCGGCCGCTGGCAACGGCGGCTTCGGTTTGCTTCACCTTGGCGCGGATCGCCGGATCGGATCGCAAGCGCGCGTGCAGCCGGTCCTCCAGGATGGTCCACATCCATTTGACCTGCTGGTGACGCCGCCGGGTCTCGAAGTCACCCGACGCGATCATCGCGGTGCGATGCGCGAGAACTTTCTCCCACACGGCCTCGATCCCGTCGCCGGTTAACGCAGAATAGGTGAGGACCGGCGGAAACCAGTGCTCGGAGCGCGGCGCGAGAATATGGAGCGCGGCGTTGTATTCGGCAGCGGCTGCTTTCGCGCGCTTGAGGTTGTCGCCGTCGGCCTTGTTGACAGCGATCATGTCGGCAAGTTCGACAAGCCCCTTCTTGATGCCCTGCAGCTCGTCACCCGCGCCCGGCAGCATCAGCGCGAGGAAGAAATCCGTCATATCGCAGACGGCCGTTTCCGACTGGCCGATGCCGACGGTCTCGACCAAAACCACGTCGAAGCTGGCGGCTTCGCACAACAGCATCGCCTCGCGCGTTTTGGCCGCGACGCCGCCGAGCGTGCCGGACGACGGGGAAGGGCGGATGAACGCATTGTTCTCGGCAGACAGTCGCGCCATTCGTGTCTTGTCGCCGAGGATCGACCCGCCTGTGCGCGCCGACGACGGATCGACCGCCAGCACTGCGACCTTGTGGCCCTTGCCGATCAGCGCCATGCCGAGCGCATCGATGGTGGTGGATTTTCCGACACCCGGCGATCCGGTGATGCCGACGCGCACCGCGTTTCCGGTCAGCGGGAGCAGGGTCTGCACCAGGTCGCGCGCCTGTTCCTGATGGTCGGCGCGGCGGCTTTCGATCAGGGTGATGGCGCGAGCAAGCGCGGCGCGGTCGCCGGAGCGTACATCGTCAGCAAGCCGGGCGGACGTCACGGAGCTTTTCATTTTTCGGATTTTCCACTCTCCGCCGGGCGCTCGCCACCGAAGATTGCCAGACCTTCCGGCGAAAGAAACGGCTTCAGTATGCTCCATGGCACAAATGCTTCATAGGAGCCTTCGGCGTAAGCGCCCACCGCGTAGGGCCCATACTGAAATTCAAGGCCTGAGCTTTTTCCGAGCTCGGTCGAAGGTGCCAGAAGAACAGGGCCGATCTTCATGAGTTTGGGTTCGATGTACTTCTGCCAGCCGAGATCGTCGGGGAAATAAGTTCCTCGCGCTTTCTTTTCCTCGATCAGCGATGCGATCACAGCCTTCAGGATGGCAGCCAGCGCGGGGCCGTCGTCCTTCAACTCGGTGAAGAACGGGCGGATGCTGATCGGCTTCTTGGCCTGATCATCCCAGAGAAACGTCTCGAATCCGCGATTGGGATGCGCGCCGCCGGTGAAGGTGAATTCACTGCGCAGAATGCTGACATAGCGATTGGCGACCGTGGATTGGAGTGTGTAGTCGCGCTCCAGTTCCCAGCCGCGGCCGTCGCGGAAGAATTCCGGCGACTCCTTGAGTTGCTTGTTGGCCTCGGCGAGGTGGCTGTTCGCCCACTTCTTGCCGTCAGCTAGCAGATAGGCTGCGAGTTTTGCATTGACCCTGATCTTCGCGTCCAGTGTGACGCTAATCTCGGCGGCCTTCGATTTAAGCGCAATATTGGGCTTTGGCTCCGCTGCGAGGACCGTTACGGCCGCGCTCAGGAGAACGCAAAAGCTCAGCAGGGTAGACCAGACGAAGCCGACCGGCGACGTGCCTTTCACGAGCAACTCCATCACGGAATAAGGATGCGGTTACTCCGCCGCTTCGCTGGAATGCCCGAGCCGCACGTTGAGCTTACGGATCAGCTCTTCCGCTGCATCCGCGATCACGGTGCCCGGCGGGAAGATTGCTTCGGCGCCCGCCTTGTAGAGCGCATCGTAGTCCTGTGGCGGGATCACACCACCGATGATGATCATGATGTCCTCGCGGCCGCGCTTCTTGAGCGCTTCCTTCAATTCCGGGACGGCCGTGAGATGGGCTGCGGCGAGCGATGACAGGCCGAGCATATGAACGTCATTCTCGACAGCTTGCCGCGCGGCCTCGTCGGCGGTAGCAAACAGCGGCCCGATATCGACGTCGAATCCGACGTCGGCGAACGCCGAGGCGATGACTTTCTGTCCGCGATCGTGACCATCCTGGCCGATCTTGGCGACCAGAATGCGTGGGCGTCGGCCTTCCGCATCCTCGAACGCATCGATCAGCGCTGCAAGTTTTTCGACCCGGTCGGACATGGTGGCGGCCTCGCGCTTGTAAACGCCGGTAATGGATTTGATTTCGGCGCGATGACGGCCGAATACCTTTTCCATCGCGTCGGAAATTTCGCCGACCGTGGCTTTCGCGCGTGCCGCATCGATCGCGAGCGCCAGCAGGTTGCCGTTGCCTTCGCCTGCGCTGCGCGTCAGTGCCGCAAGGGCTGCATCGACGTCGGCCTGTTTGCGCTCGGAGCGCAGCCGTGCCAGCTTGTCGATCTGCAGGCGACGCACGGTGGAATTCTCCACCTTCAGCACGTCGATTGCGGCTTCATTCTCGGGCTTGTATTTGTTGACGCCAATGACGGCCTGCTTGCCGGCGTCGATCCGCGCCTGCGTCTTCGCGGAAGCTTCCTCGATGCGAAGTTTTGGCACGCCGGCCTCGATGGCCTTCGCCATGCCGCCGAGTTCCTCGACTTCCTGAATATGCGCCCATGCCTTGGCGGCGAGATCGTGCGTCAGCCGTTCCACATAATAGGAACCACCCCATGGATCGATGATCCGCGTGGTGCCGCTTTCCTGTTGCAGGAACAATTGCGTGTTGCGGGCGATGCGCGCGGAGAAATCCGTCGGCAGCGCCAGCGCTTCGTCGAGCGCGTTGGTGTGCAGCGACTGAGTGTGCCCTTGAGTGGCCGCCATCGCCTCGATGTTGGTGCGAACAACGTTGTTGAACACGTCCTGCGCGGTGAGCGACCAGCCCGAGGTCTGGCAATGCGTGCGCAGCGACAGCGAGCGCGGGTCCTTGGGACTGAACGGCTTCAGGAGCTTGGCCCACAGCAGCCGGGCCGCGCGCATCTTGGCGACTTCCATGAAGAAGTTCATGCCGATCGCCCAGAAGAACGACAGCCGGGGGGCGAAGCGATCAACATCGAGACCGGCGGCCAATCCGGCGCGGAGATATTCGACGCCGTCGGCGAGCGTATAGGCGAGTTCAAGATCCTGCGTCGCGCCGGCTTCCTGCATGTGATAGCCGGAGATGGAAATCGAATTGTACTTCGGCATCTTCTGCGATGTGTACGCGAAGATATCGGAGATGATCCGCATCGATGGCGTCGGCGGATAGATGTAGGTGTTGCGCACCATGAATTCTTTGAGAATGTCGTTCTGAATGGTGCCCGACAGTTTTTCAGGCGGCACACCCTGTTCCTCGGCCGCTGCAACGAACAGCGCGAGGATCGGCAGCACCGCCCCGTTCATGGTCATCGACACGCTCATCTGATCGAGCGGAATTCCGGCGAACAGCGTGCGCATGTCGTAAATGGAATCGATCGCCACACCGGCCATGCCGACGTCGCCGGACACGCGGGGATGGTCCGAGTCGTAGCCGCGATGGGTGGCGAGATCGAAGGCGACCGAGAGGCCCTTCTGGCCGGCGGCGAGGTTGCGGCGATAGAAGGCATTGGAATCTTCCGCCGTCGAGAAGCCGGCGTATTGGCGCACGGTCCACGGCTGGTTGACATACATGGTCGGGTAGGGCCCGCGCAGGTAGGGCGCAATGCCGGGCCAGGTATCGAGGAAGTCGATGCCCTGAAGGTCGGCTTCGCTGTAGCTCGGCTTAACGAGAAGACCCTCGGGCGTGAGCCACGGCGCGGCATTGCTCTCGCCGCCGGTAACAGCGGCCTGCTCGAATGCAACGTCGGCGAAATTCGGAATGCGGGTCATTCTGTTGTCTCGAGTTTTGCGCGGTATCAGGCAACGCGCATTTACGTATTATGGTCCGGATGCTGATAGCTGACAATGCTGGCTGCTTCTGCAGAACCTGCGGCTTCTGATGTCGTTTTGCCGGGAAGGTTGTGCAGATGGCTGATCCAGGCGAGCTTCGATTCAACGCCGATTTGATAGGTCGGAATGACGTGATCGGGCCGATCGAAAGCACCGGTCAGCAACTCGATCACCGTCCCGTCGATCTTGCGATAGCTCAGCGGTGTTCCGCAGGCTGCGCAAAAATCTCGCTCCGCCAGCGATGATGAGCGAAACGTCGCCGGCGTGCCGCGGGTCCAGGCAAAATCACCATGCGGTATTTCAACAAACGATGCGAACGGCCCGGCCACCGCCTTCTGGCACATCCGGCAGTGGCAGACGCTGATCCGTCCCGGCTTGGTGTAGGACGCAAAGCGCACCGCGCCACATTGGCAACCGCCGGTCAGAACGGGAACTCGTTCCTTCATGGCTTCACCCCAAACGTTTGTAGGCCGTCTTGAGCATTGCGAGGGCATCGCCTCCCGCAAAGATGAACTCGCCGACGCCTGCAGTCCGCAGCGCGGCTTCGAGTTCTCCGGGCCGGCCTGCCAGATAGATATGCTTTGCGCCGGCGTCATGAAGGGCCCTTGCGGCGGCCTCGGCCCCCACGGCATAGACCTTGTCGGACGAACAGAGGCAGACGAGGGCGGCGCCGGACGATTTGAAGGCTGCAGCGAGCGCCGCCGGATCGGAGAAGCCTTCGGTATCGATGGCCTCGATGCCGCCGGTCTCGAAAAAGCTCTTCGCGAACGTTGCCCGCGCGGTGAAATCGGCAGCGGTGCCGAGGTTGGCTAGGAATATCGCCGGGCGTTTGCCGGATGTCTTCAGCAGTCGATCGGAGAGGTCACGCAAAGTCTCGAAAGGTGCTGCGAGCCGGATGGGCGCGAGCGCATCAAACCGGATCACGATTTCCTCAGGCGATAGCGCCGTCACCGGCTTTGCATCCAGTACGGCTGGCGTCTTCTCGTGAAGATTCGGAAACTCGCTGGCTCCGGTCAACACATCCTTGCGTTTCGCGATATTGACGTCGCGCGCATCGCGCACGGCGGCCACCTTGGTCTGGATAATGTTCCTTTCGAGAGCCGCGAACGGGCCGCCGGCCGATTCGATGTTCTGAAACTGCGCCCATGCGGCTTCGCAAAGCTGCCTGGTGAGGGTTTCGATGCCGCCTGACCCGGCTGCCGGATCGGAGACCTTGTCGAGATTGGATTCTTCCAGCAGCACAAGCTGGGTGTTTCGCGCAACGCGGCGCGCGAATGCATCCGGCAATCCGAGCGCCAGCGTATGGGGCAGGACGTTGATGCTGTTTGCGCCGCCAAGGCCCGCCGAGAACGCCGCGATGGTCGCGCGCAGCATATTCACGTCGGGATCGCGCTGCGTCAGCATTCGCCAGGCGGTATCCGCCGCGATGAAAAGCGGCTGCGACGTGAGTTCGCAACTTTGCTCAACCCGCGCCCAGAGCAAGCGCAGCGCGCGGAATTTCGCCATGGTGAGAAACTGATCGGCATCGGCGCTGAGGCGGGCGTAAATCATCCGCCGTGCGTCGTCGAGTGCTATGCCGGCAGCTTCCAGTGCGCGCAGGTAAGTGACACCCACCGCGAGGACGTAAGCCAGTTCCTGTGCCTCCGAACCGCCGGCATCGTGGATGACCCGGCCGTCGGCTGGCGCGAAGGGGCCGCGAAAGCCGAGCTTCGCAAGCTTCGCAATCTTGTCGCCGAACACCTTCGCGATCGAATCCCAGCTGCCGTGGCTGCTGCCACGCACACCGCCACCGCCGATAGGATCGAGACCGAAGCGGACGTTGACAGCAGAGGGCGGGATTTTGCGCGCGGCAAGCAACTCGGCGAGGTGCTGTCCCATGTCGCGCGACTGCGGACCGATCTCGAACTCAATGCCGATACCGGCGTCGAGGTACACACCATCGAGGACGCGCGCCAACGCCTCCTTGGTCGGCGGCAGACCAAAACCCCGCGCGCCGTTGGCACCTGCGAAGACGATCGTCAGACCGGTCGCGCCGTTCTCAAGATCATGCAACGCCTGCGCGTTGGCGATCGCTGCATCGGGATGATCCACCCGCTGCATGATCTGCCAGGGGCTACCTGCCGTGCGCGCGGGAATGGTCATTGCATTGCGCGCGCGCTCATAGATTGGGTCGATCCGCAGCCCGTCGTAGGTTTTGCCGACCAACTTCTCGAACGGCGCGCCCTTCAGGACACCGTCGGCAAGCTTCCGCCAGTCATCGCGGGAAGCAGGGGCGAAGTCGGCTGCGAGCGGCAGGTCGTCGGTTTCAGCGGACATTCAGAGGGTTAGCTCCCGGAAAACAGCTTTGTCGATCTGAAAATGCCATGCGGCGGCGCGCAAGCCAATTGGTTGTTTCAGGCGTTTAGCGCAAATCAGGCAGGCGTTCGATGCCATCAGCGGAGATCCTTGCAAGCGCCTGACGCGGGGTCTGTCCTGCGATTGAGCGATTGGGGGCGATCTCCGCCAGCGGTACCAGCACGAAGGCCCGTTCGAACAGGCGAGGGTGCGGGAGGGTCAATTCGGGTTTGTCGAGGCGGACGTCGTTATAGGCGATGATATCGATGTCCAGCGTGCGCGGACCCCAGCGCCGTTCGCTGGCCCGGTCACGGCCAAACTTCTTCTCGATCTTGTGCAGCGTGAACAGCAACGCGTGCGGATCGAGGCTGGTCTCGATCTCGACACACGCATTGACGAACGGCTCCTGATGCTCATCGCCCCAGGGCGGCGTCGTGTAATCCGAAGAGCGTGCGATCAGGGCGGCCTGCGTCATGCCACAGATGTTGGCGATGGCCTTGACGAAGGTCGCACGGACATCACCGACATTGCCGCCAAGGGCGATCAGGACGCTCGCCATGCTAGTGTTCCGTATCCGACGTTCGCTTCACTGTGCAGCGCCTCCCGAGCGAACGTCGGATACGAAAGGACACTAGTAATTTATGATTCGAGTGATCCTTTGGTTCTGACATTCGTGAAAGTGCCTGCGAAAGGTATGATACGAATGTTAGAATCGGATCACTCGGCTCAAGCCCGGGTGCGCATGATGACGACGCCAACGTCGTCGAAAATCGCGGCGATCGGTGCATGCGGCTTGTGGACCGTTACCTTCACGGCGCTGACGCGAGTGAAGGCGGCGAGGATCGATTCCGCCACAGCACCGGCTGCACGTTCCAGCAGGTAGTAGTTATGGCCCTTGAAGGCCGCGCTAGCGGTCGCGACCACGTCCGAATAGGACACGGTGTCGGCGAGCTTGTCGGTGCGAGAGGACTCTGCAAGGTCTATCGACAGCTCAAGGTCGATCACGAAGCGCTGGCCCACCTCCGCTTCATGGTCCATGACCCCGTGGCGGGCGTGGATCAAAAGTCCCTTTATGAAGATCACGTCGCTCATCGCTTGTCCTCGATTGCCGATGCGACGCGTAGCGCCTGCACCGTTTCCGCCACGTCGTGTGCACGGATGATTTTGGCGCCGCGCTGAGCCGCCAGAATGTGCGCCGCGATGGATCCGCCGAGCCGTTGATCTGGTTCGGACGGTGTTATCGTTGAAATAAACCGCTTGCGCGAGGCGCCGACCAGTAACGGCAGGCCGAACTGATTCAACTCATCGAGCCGGGCGAGTGCCGTCATGCTCTGGTCCGGTGTTTTGCCGAAACCGATGCCTGGATCGAGGACGATACTTCCCTGCGGGATAATCGCCTTGGCTGCGATGTCGAGTGAACGCGTGAAGAACGCCACCATGTCTGTCATGATATCGATAGCGGGATCGACGCTTTCGCGGTTGTGCATGACGATTACCGGCGCACCGTGATCCGCGATCACCTGCGCCATATCGGGATCGCGTTGCAGGCCCCAGACATCGTTGGCAATGACTGCGCCGTTGCTCAACGCCCATGCGGCCACCGATGCCTTCATGGTATCTATCGAGACCGGGCTCCCCAAGCGGGCAACCGGGGGCAGGATATCCCGTAATCGCTGCAATTCCTCGTCGGCTGTGACCGGCTTCGAGCCATAGGGCCGGGTGGACTCCGCGCCGATATCGAGGATACCGGCACCCTCCGCGATCATCCGTTTTGCCTGCGCAAGGGCCAGTTCGGGCTCGCTGAACCGGCCTCCGTCGGAGAACGAATCCGGGGTTACATTTAGCACGCCCATGACCACGGGAGGGGGACGGACGAACAGGTCCCGCAGCACCGGATGAAGCTGCGCGGCAGCCGGATCTGATCGGGACGGGGCGGCCATCATGAGGTGGCTTTGCGCGGTCCCTGCTGGCAAGTCAAGCGATGGTGGTGCGGGCTGTGGCCCAAGCGGTTTGGCGCGGCGATCGGGACGGGCGCCGTGGGCCGTTCAGTAGGAGATCTTCAGCGGCAGCTTGCGGGCGCGCTGGATCAGTTCAGCGACGGATTTGTCGGACGGAAGGACCTGAACCAGCTTGCGCTTGTCGTTGGCTTCCTTCATGGCCTGCGCGAGGCGCTGGGGGTTACGTTGCACGAACTCGCGCACGGTCACGACGCCTGCCCCTCGCAGTAGCTCGGCCTTGGCCTTGCCCATCCCCTTGATGCGCATGCAGTCTGCAATGTTCGCCCAAGCCAGCAACTGTTGCTCGCTGAGGCCGGTCTTTGCGGCGAGCAACTTCCGGCCCCTTGGGGTGCTGGCGCTGTCGAGCAGCGTGGCGGTTGTGCGAATACCGTGCGCCTTGAGCTTGGCCTGGGCGTGCGCGCCAAGGCCATCAATTTTCGAGAGAGGGTACGATGAAAGAGGATTGGACATGATACTCGAACTTGAAAGTGAATTTACGCGAACTTGGAAAGGCCGGGCGTTTCGGCAATGATCGTACGCATCCCGTCCGCACCAATTTTGTCGCGGCCAAATCTGAAGAGTTCACGGGCGAGGTTCTGAATCTCGCTCATTCCCAGGCCCAATCCCATCAACTTGGCGCCAAGCGCCATGATGCCGCCGCCAAGCATTCCCGCGAGACCGCCGCCGGAACCGGCAGCTTTGATCGCGTCTTCAGCACCCGGAATTTGCTCGATCAGCGAACGCACCTGTTCAGCCGGTCCCTCCTTGCGAAGGAACCCAAGCATGGCACCTACGGCCTTTTCGGCCACAGCGTTGTCTATGCCGGCTTTCGCAGCCAGCTCGCCAATGAACTCGTCCACTAAATTGCCCCGTTACCCGCCGGCTTGCTTGCCGGATCTTTGCTTGTGATTTTATCTTGAGCGCGTGCGCTGCGAATTACAAGCGATGACGCTTTTTGAAACCGCAGTTTGAGCGCAATCGATCGTGAAGTGTTGCAACCGTGCAAGAATCATCGCCGATTTGGTGATCATTTGCAGTGCCAAAGGTGACAAATTGGTTAGCGCGGCTCCGAACGACGTAGCGAACGCGAATTCGTTTCAATCCGTCGGCCGATTTGCGATGCGGCCCGCAATGCCAGGAGTCGGGCGGGCTTGACGGCGCGGAGCAAGAATTCACTCAGTCGCAACGGCGGAACAACATATATATAACGCCATACATAATGCAGCGCGGTATCGACTGATGCGACCAATGCGTCCTGCGGGTTGACCGGCGGGTTCCAGACTGCAAGATCACACATCATGCGCCGTGTTTCGACGGCGGGACAATCCGAAGTCTGCACGAGGCGAGAGATGGCAAAGAGGGCGTCCAAAACTGCTTCTGACAAGGCCGCAACGGCGGCTGCGCCGGCTGGCGCGGGAAGCGCTGCATCCGCCGATACCGACAAGACGATCTTCATCGGACGGGGCGATGAGCCCGCATTTCTAACGCTCGGACTTGCGAACCGGCACGGTCTCGTCACGGGCGCTACCGGTACGGGAAAAACGGTCTCGCTTCAGGTCATGGCCGAGGGGTTTGCGCGCGCCGGAGTTTCAGTATTTGCCGCGGACATCAAGGGCGACCTCTCAGGCATTTCTGAAGTGGGCGAGGCCAAGGATTTCATTCTCAGTCGCGCCAAGACGATGGGGCTGGATTTCAAGCCGGACCAGTTTTCAACGGTGTTTTGGGATGTATTCGGCGAGCAGGGCCATCCGGTGCGCGCCACCGTTTCGGAAATGGGCCCATTGCTGCTGTCACGGATGCTCGATCTTAACGACGTGCAGGAAGGCGTGCTCAATGTCGCTTTCAAGGTTGCTGACGAAGGTGGCCTCCCGCTGGTCGACTTCAAGGACTTGCGTGCCATTCTGGATGCCATATCCCCCGCCGACGGCAAGAAGAACGGGGATGATACGAGCGAAGCCATCCTTGAGCTCAAGCGGGCGGCACAGAAGTTCGGCAATGTCACGAAACAGACTATCGGCACGATCCAGCGCCAGCTTCTGGTGCTGCAGAACCAGGGAGGCGAGCAGTTCTTCGGTGAGCCGGCGCTTCAACTGAAGGATTTCATGCGCACCGACGCCAATGGCCGCGGCATGGTCAACATTCTGGTCGCCGACAAGCTCATGCAGAGCCCGCGGTTGTATGCAACGTTTCTTCTCTGGATGCTGTCTGAGCTGTTCGAGGAATTGCCCGAGGTCGGCGACCCGCCGCAACCGAAGCTGGTGTTCTTTTTTGACGAAGCGCATCTTCTTTTTACCGATGCACCGAAGGCATTGCTCGACAAGATCGAGCAGGTTGTGCGGCTCATTCGTTCAAAGGGGGTCGGTGTCTACTTTGTGACCCAAAACCCCATCGACGTGCCGGACAGGGTGCTTGCTCAGCTCGGCAACCGGGTCCAGCACGCGTTGCGCGCATTCACGCCGCGCGACCAGAAAGCTGTTCAGGCGGCAGCGCAGACGTTCCGGCCGAACCCCAAGCTCGATACCGCTCAGGTGATCACCGAACTGGGTAAGGGCGAGGCGCTGGTGTCGTTTCTTGAGGGCAACGGTACGCCGGCCATGGTCGAGCGTGTCATGATCCGCCCGCCGACTGCGCGGATCGGGCCGATCACGCCGGAAGAGCGCAGGGCGATCCTGGCGGCGAGCCCCGTGAAGGGCAAGTACGATACGGCAGTTGATTCCGAATCTGCCTACGAGATGCTGCACAAGCGCCTGACTGAAACCGCGGCGCCGGCAGAAGGAGATTCGGGTGGCGGTGTCCTCGGACAGATTGGATCGATCGTCGGGACCATTTTCGGTACCAACACGCCGCGCGGAAGGTTGACCACCGGCCAGGTGATCGCGCGCAACGTCACGCGCTCGGTCACCAACAAGGTCGCGGGCGACGTTGTCGCCGGTATTGGCAAGTCGCTCGGCGGGTCGCTTGGCAGTTCGATCGGCCGCTCGATCGTGCGCGGCACACTCGGCAGCTTGTTGCGACGGTAACCGACATCTCGCACCACCCGGATTTGAGGAAACCAGACGATGTCCGCCACGCTCCAACTTGCCGCCGTTCTCGACCATATCGACAAGGATTTCGACAAAAGCCTCGAGCGGTTGTTCACGCTGCTGCGGATCAAGTCGATTTCGGCCGATCCAGCCTTTATTGATGACTGCAAAAAGGCTGCGGACCATCTCGCGGCCGATATCGCATCCATCGGGTTTTCGACCGACGTGCGTCCGACCGCTGGTCACCCGGCCATTGTCGGCAAGAGCAACGGTCACGGCGGCGCGCATGTGCTGTTCTACGGCCACTACGACGTGCAGCCGGTCGATCCGCTTGACCTCTGGCATCGGCCGCCGTTCGAGCCGGTGGTGACCGACCACGCCGATGGCCGCAAGATCATCGTTGCCCGCGGCGCCGAGGACGACAAGGGCCAGTTGATGACCTTCGTCGAAGCCTGCCGCGCCTGGAAGAACGTCACCGGATCGCTGCCGCTCAATGTGACGATCCTGATCGAGGGCGAAGAGGAGATCGGCTCGAAGAACTTCGGTCCCTTCCTCGACAAGCACAAGAAGGACCTGGCTGCCGACTTCGTGCTGGTCTGTGACACCGGCATGTGGGACCAGAACACGCCCGCGATCACGACCTCGCTGCGCGGCCTCGTGTATGACGAGGTCAAGATCAAGGCGGCGAACCGCGATCTGCATTCGGGTATCTTCGGCGGCGGCGCGCAGAACCCGATCCGCGTGCTGACGCGCATTCTGGGAAGCCTGCATGACGAGAACGGTCACATCACCATTCCGGGATTCTACGACGGGGTGAAGGATCTGCCGCCCGACATTCTGGCGCAGTGGAAAAATCTCAATCTTTCTCCGGAAACTTTTTTGAAGCCCATCGGCCTTTCAGTGCCGGCCGGTGAGAAAGACCGGTTGTTGATCGAGCAGGTCTCATCGCGTCCGACCTGCGATATCAACGGCATCTTCGGCGGGTATACGGGTGAAGGCTCCAAGACGGTTATTCCGGCGGAGGCCTCCGCAAAGGTGTCGTTCCGGCTGGTGGAGGGCCAGCAGCCCGAGAAAATCCGCAAGGCCTTCCGTGATTTCGTCACCTCGCGCTTGCCCGCGGACTGCACGGCCGAGTTCATCGATCATGCCGGTGCGCCGGCCATCGCGCTTGACTGGGGCATGAAGCCGCTGGCGGCGGCGAAGCGTGCGCTGACGGATGAATGGGGCAAGGACGCGCTCCTGATCGGTTCGGGTGCATCGATTCCGATTGTTGCGGATTTCAAGAAGACGCTGGGGCTGGAAACGGTGTTGATCGGGTTCGGGCTTGAAGATGACAACATCCATTCGCCAAACGAAAAGTACGACCTGAAAAGCTTCCACAAGGGCATCCGCTCGTGGGCGCGCATTCTCGCGGCGTTCGCGGACACGCCGCGCTGAGGTCTTGAACGATCTCTCACCGGTCGTCCCCGCGAAAGCGGGCCCATACTCCCTGAGCGGGCGACTGTCCGCTATGACGATCGTCGATGTTGCGCGCGCGTCACGCCGATTTCCGATTCAATTTTTCGATTTTCAAACAGCCCGTTCATTCACGCACGCGTATTCGCTCTCGCGCATCGCGCGAGGTGAGCTTTGGTCTTGCCCCCCCAAAAGGTGAGGGGCATGGAGCGCCGCGAGGCGCAAATGTGTTGCTTCGCTTCCCGTGCGAAGGGAAGCGCGTCGCCTTGCGGCGCTCCGCAGACAAGTTCACGCAGTCTGCGCAAGCTTGACTGCTATTTGGCGGCGATTTTGGGCGAGGGGAGCGTGCTTCCGGGACAGGACAGGCGCGACACGCGCCCCGATCCGGCTGGCTTTCGCCGGCCTTCATCCTGTCCGCGTCCAGCCACTGAAGGCAGAGCCACGTAGTTGGCCCGGACGCTGACCCCAGCCTCCCGGACGGCGTGTGTGCGAGACACGCGCGCGGGCGCCGCATCCTGCTCCGCTTCAAAAGCGCCCTCGAGAAGCGCCCCTCACGAACAGGACGATGAAGAATATATTCCTAGATCGCGACATGTCAAGGAGAGGTCGGAAATCTCGACACGTCGTCCCGGCAAATGCCGGGACCCACACTCCCTGAGATATCGATTTGAGGGAGATGCCGGAGCGATCGCCCCACTGTCATTATGACGTTCGGTGGTTATGGGTCCCGGCATTCGCCGGGACGACATCGAGAGTCTGTAGCCCCGATTGCGCTGCGCCCCATCCGGGCTGCGCGCGCTCGCCACTATCCGCTGTCATTCCGGGCCTGCGCCAGGCGGCGCATCCCGGAATGATGGATTGCCGCTTTCGCGGGGACGACATTGAGTATGTGGTCTGGCGGCGGGACAACGTCACGTCAGACCAGCGTAAACGCAAAAACGCCGCCCGGGATTGGGCGGCGTTTGCAGTCCGGTCAGTGTAGAGGCTGACGGATCAATTTCTATAGCTGGGGTCGATCCTGTCAAGTTTGCGCAGCAGCGGCGGCCAGACCAGCTTGGTGGAACGCAAATCCGAGCGCACCGGGTCGGTCACAAGTTTTTCGTTCTTCTCGATCACAAGCTTGTCGACCGGGTAGGCAGTCGGTCCCAGCATGCGGGTGCGGACCTGCATCGTGCAGGCGCGCTCAAGATGATACATGCGCTCGAATGCCGAGGCGACAGAACGGCCAACCGTCAGTGTGCCGTGATTGCGCAGCAGGAGGTGGTTCTTCTGGCCCAGGTCTTTCTGGATGCGTGGACGCTCATCGTGATCCAGCGCGATGCCTTCGTAGTCGTGATAGGCGAGGTCGCCGGTCACAAGCTGCGCCGTCTGGTTCAGCGGCAGCAAACCTTCCATGCAACTCGCGACAGCGGTGCCGTCCGCAGTATGCAGATGCATCACGCAGCCGGCGTCTTCGCGCACTTCATGAACGGCGGAGTGAATCGTGAAGCCGGCGGGATTGATGCTATAGTCGCTTTCGCTCAACTGGTTGCCGTCGAGATCGACCTTGACTAGGCTCGATGCGGTGATTTCGTCGAACATCAGTCCGTAGGGATTAATCAGGAAGTGATGTTCCGGACCAGGGACCCGCGCCGAGATGTGCGTATCGACCAGATCATCCCAGCCATAGTAGGCGACCAGACGATAGGCGGCTGCGAGGTTGACCCGCTGCTCCCATTCGGCCTCGGATATCGTGGATTTGACTTCCTTGAGACGTGCCTCGGCCGGTGACATGACGATTTTCTCCCGCGATTTATTTTGGTCTTGGTCGGGGAGGAGCCTAGTCCTGCGATACCGCTATCGCAACATGCGACGCCCGCAGGGGCGCCATGTGGCAGGTCAGGGCGCGGGTATGGCGAGCAGGCTGGCGATGCTCTTGCCACGGATGTCGTAAACCCGGGCGAACACCACATCGTCACGCTTGATCTCGACGACCACAGGCGCGTTCAGGCCCTTGCAGTAGAATTCGCCCAGCGTCATGGCGAAGTCGGCGGCATGACTGTCCCAGCCGATT
Organism: Afipia birgiae 34632; assembly: GCF_000308295.2. Lineage (GTDB taxonomy): Bacteria > Pseudomonadota > Alphaproteobacteria > Rhizobiales > Xanthobacteraceae > Afipia > Afipia birgiae. The sequence continues at coordinate 1,930,453 of NZ_HG326652.1, read as the reverse complement.
GTGAAATCCGGGCCGAGCGCAACCTGGGCGGGGCGCTGAGGTCCGCAGACCGCGACACGCCACTTGCGGTTCCTCGGTGCGGGCTCCTGGCGCTCCTCGATTTCCTGCCGCAGCCCTTCGGACGCCTGCTTCAGTGCGAGCCCCCAGTAATCGAGCATGTAGCGGTCGTCGGCGGCGCGCACCGTTCCGGCGATATGGTTGAAGTGGGTGTACTGATAGGGATGCAGCCGGATCATCTCATTGAGCGGCAACGTCAGTCCAAGCAGGAACATCGCGGCAAACACGGCCTGCGCGGCGCGGCTGTGCTGTTTCAGCCAGCCGACGATCGCGGCAAAGGCGACACCGGCAAGAACGGCCATGGGCGGGATGACGAAGATGAAATGGCGAATGCCGTTATAGAGAGCAGGGCGCTTCACCATCGCAATGATGAGCGGGAGCGTCGCGGCCAGCGTCAGCATCAGCAGAATGCTCTTGCGCTTGGTATCAACGTTCGAGTGTACCAGCGCCACGAACGTGCCGACGACACCGGCGCTGAGCAGGCCGAGCATCACTTCAGGAAGCTGCAATGCGAACAGCGTGGGCAGATAAGACCATGGCATGTCCGGCACCGAGACGATCGCGCCGTTGAACAATTCCTTCCATGGCTTTTCGAAGAAATGGGAGAAATATGTCAGCGCATGAAACGGATTGGCTGGATCGATGATCGCCCACGGCCAGATCAGGCCCATAACCAGATATCCCAGCAGCACGCCGGGCAGCAGAACGTATACAACATGGCCAAGACGACGGGCCGCTTCTCGCAAGCCATGCACGCGGATGTCCGAAATCCAGATCGGCAGGAAGCCCACCACGGCGTAGATCAGCGCCAGTCCGCCCAGGATACGGCAACCGATCGACAGGCCGGCGCCGAGGCCGATGATCAGAATCGTGTGAGGCGTGGGCGCGGGATATTCCTGCGCGAGACGCACGAGCCCGAGCATCAGGATCACCATCGACACCGCGAAAGGCGCATCCTTCGGGTTCATGAACATGTGCCCGTAGAATATCGGACACAGTGCGAGCAGAACGATCGCCGCGAGACCGGCGACAGGGCCGCCGACGCGCCGCGCGAGCCGCCATGTGACACCGAGGCCGATCACGCCGACGATGGCGCCCAGCAGCCTCCGCGTCTCGAACAGTTCGAGCGGAACGATCTTGTGCAGCAGCGCCGCCGCCATGTCGAAGCCGCCGCCGTACATATAGAGATTGGCGAAGGACAGGGCGCTGGTGTCGGTAAAGCCACTGCCGAACATCTTGAGAAGCAGATCGGCATATTCCGCGTGAGTATAATCGTCCCAGCCAAGACCATAATCTTTGAAGGTCAGGCCTGCGACGACTGCAACAACGGCCAGCACGGCGAGCGCAAGATCGTCGCACGTCTGCTCGATCGAGCGCCCGGCAGGCGTGTCGAGTGCCGATGTTGTGATGGATGACATCTCAGCTACTGGACCCAGCGTTCCCGCGCCTGCGTATCTTCCGGGCAGGCTTCCCGGGAACTTTGTATCTCAGTTCGGTGTTTAGGTAATTGCCAATTGTGGCGCATTTTCTAAAATTGCAATGCAACATTGCAGTCAGGGTAAAGTTACAACCACGCTCCGAGTGCCGCACGCGCTGGGCAGATTAGGCTCGCGAATCTGAACGGTGCCTGACCAACGGAAGCGTATTTCGTCGAGGAGCGCTCAATTACCAATTGGTAATGCGCCGACTTGAAACTATTATGGAACTCTACCTGTTGAGTCCGCTGGCGCGGGTTTGGAGCTTGTAATGATTGCGCTATTGATCGGCGGAACGGTCGTTTTGTGTATCGGCCTTCTCGCGGTCGTTTTCGGGATTCCGATCAAGGAATTCAGCTTCGGCAACACGATGATCCTGGCAGGGGCCGTGGTGTCCTGCACCGGGCTGGTCCTGATTGGACTGTATTTCGTTGGCCGGGAATTCAGAAACCTTGCGCGGCGCTTGGAAACCGGCGTGCCTGCGCCAGTCATGCTGCCACGCGAGCCGGCGGCTGAGGTCCCTGCAATTCGACCGGCGCGAACCCTGCCGGAACTGCCGGCGGTTCCTCGTCAGGTGCCCCCAAGGCCCGCCCGTGGAGAAAGGCCAGTCCACGAAGACACATTGTTCACCCGCGACCAGCCGCCCGACGAGACCCCGGACCGGGACGATTTCGCAACAGACGATGCTCACGATCGGCGCAGCCCAGCAGAACCGGCTGCGTGGGATGAACATCCGGTCACCCGCAACCGCAATCCGGCGCTGTCCGCCGAACCGTTCGAGCCGCCTGCCGAACCGGCGCCGCGCCAGCGGCGCAACATCATGTTTTCGTCGTCCCGGCGAGACAAGAGCCGCGAACTGCCGCCGCGCGATCCGCCGCCGGATGAAATCCCGCATCGGTCCTCCACAGAGGATCTTCAGCGCGGCGACGCTGACGCCAATGCACCTGATCCCTTCGCCAACGCATGGCCGCCGTCCAGCAGAGCGCGGCAGGACTCACCCTCGTTTCAAGGTTCCTCGTTTCAAAACGGGCGGGCTGCACCGCCGCCAGCCGCCGCTGATGAGGAGGAGACGCCTGAACCTGTCCGCGAGCGATTTCAACTGCCAAGGCGCGCCGATGCGTCGTCGGTGACGATCGTCAAATCGGGTGTCGTCGATTCAATGGCGTATTCGCTGTATTCTGACGGCTCAATCGAAGCGCAGTTGCCCGAGGGCATGGTGCGATTTGCCTCGATCGATGAATTGCGAGCGCATCTTGACCAGCGCAGCTAGTCACTGAGGCCGGGGCGCGGACTGCGGCGCACCAAATAAAGCGCCAAAGTATTCCAGTTTTTCTTGTCAGGCCGACGGCATCTCTTCCATACTCACCAAGTATAGACGACGTCGAAGCCGTCGCGTGGCGCCTGTTTGCTTGAGCCAGCTCGTTTTTAACTGCACATCCGATTGCGTCTGAAAGACATCACCATGAGCGAGACCGCCCCCAAGGGATTCGTCGACCTGACCGCGTCGATTGTTTCTGCCTATGTCAGTAACAACGCGACCACCGCTGCGGAAATCCCGGCCCTTATCAGCCAGATTCATGCAGCGCTTGTACGGGTCTCAACCGGCGGCACCGAAGCCGCGGCCGAGCCAGCCAAGCCCGCAGTCTCCATCAAAAAATCGATGACGTCCGATTACCTCGTGTGTCTGGAGGACGGAAAGCGCTTCAAGTCGCTGAAACGGCACCTCCGCTCCCAGTACAACATGAGCCCGGAGCAATACCGCGAGAAATGGGGCCTGCCGGCGGACTATCCTATGGTGGCCCCAAACTATGCCGTGGCCCGTTCGCAGCTCGCCAAAAAAATGGGTCTCGGCCAGCAGCGCCGACGTCGAAAGTAATCCCGGGCTCGGACAGCGGGCCTGGAAGAAGGCGGGCCTGACGGTAACGGGCTTGCCGCGGCTTAGGAATAATTCCACATTGCGGTGATCCCCGGAGTCAAGCCGGGATCACCTCTTTTTTTTGGGGGGATCCTAGTGAGGTTCCGATGCTTGAAGTCCGATCGACCATTTTCGGTTTTCCCCCGCCGCAATCCTCCAGTTCCGTTGAACTCCACCCGAGCGGCATTTGCCGTTTGGTGGCCGCCTGCGTTGCTGCCGACTTTGGCCTCGCCGCTGCCGCGCTTGAAACAGGGCTGCGCGGATCGCAGCCCGCGGCTCATGCGCGGCAGATCGCGATGTATCTCGCCCATACTGGCTTTGGGCTCAGTTTCGAGATCATTGGACACGCCTTCGGACGCGACCGCACCACCATCGCCCATGCATGCCGCGTCGTGGAGGATGCCCGCGACGACATCCGGTTCGACTGCCGTGTCGCCACGCTCGACTTGATCTGCCGCCGGGTGGCGACCGGTGGAGACGGCCGATGAAGCGACAGCAAGGCCGCCCGTCGGGCCCAGGCAAGATTCGCCAGCAAACGGCGCGAGTTTCCGGCGATGAGGTCGGCGCATTCCGCGCGCAACATCTCGATCTGTCGGTGCGCGATCTCATGACGGAGACCGGCGTGACGCAGGTCCTCGTTAACGACAGCGAAAGCCCGCTGGGATGGCTGGCGCGCCGCAAGGGTCGCGATGGCCGCGCGATGATCGGACCGGATCAATTCATCGCCGGCGAACGCCTGCGTGCGGACTTCACGCGCGGACACCTGTCGCCGCGTATCACGTCGAGCTGGACGGGCATCGGGCGAACACACGGAGCCGGCGGTGGCGGTGACATGACGGACCTGATCGTCGCGTCGCGCCAGCGCGTGCGTTTGGCGCTGGAAGCCTGCGGCCCCGAATTTTCCGGGCTGCTGCTCGACGTTTGCTGCTTCCTGCGCGGTCTGGAGGATGTGGAGCGCGAGCGTGGCTGGCCGTCACGTTCGGCGAAAGTCGTGCTGCAACTGGCGCTCGACCGGCTGGCCCGCCATTACGGACTGCGCAGCGATCCCAACGGCACCGGCGCGGCCATCAGGACGTGGCTTGCCGACGACGCGAATTTCAAGCCGTGAGGTTTAGGAGGCGGAAGCCAGCGTTTCGCGGGCGTCGTTCTTGATACGCTCGACCATGGCCCGCAGGCCGTTGGAGCGCTGCGGCGTCAGGTGTTCGCGGAACCCGAATTCGTTGAAGACGGCAATCGGATCAGTGTCCAGAATTCCCTGCGGCGTCTTTCCCGACTGGATGGTCAGCAGGATTGCGATCAGCCCGCGCACGATATGCGCGTCGCTGTCGCCCTTGAAACTCAGGACCGGCTCGCTGCCGCTACGGTCGATGGAGCGCGACAGCCAGACCTGGCTTGCGCAGCCTTGAACCTTGTTCTCGGCGGAATGCTCGGCATCGGACATCGGGGCCAGCGTGCGGCCAAGCTCGATCACATAGCGGTACCGATCGTCCCACTCGTCGAGCAGCTCGAAATTATCCCTGATCTCGTCGATGGTCATGGCAGCCCGCGAACTCGTGTCAAATGTCTTGCGCCAAAGATCTTGGCACGAGCCTTATATGAGATCGCAGAGGGTCGATAGCCATAAGTTCCCGGCCTTTTCGACCCGAATATTACGGATTTCGGGGTTCTATGGGCCCGTTGTCGTCCCGAAGGCCGGTGGCCGCCAATCGATGGCGAGATCGTCCTCAGTCAATGTCTGATGCACAATCGCGACGGTCTGGGATTCGTCAGGGTCACGGTCATCCGGCATGCTGATCGATCCGGTATGATCCGGCGCCTTCTTGTTGGCCTTCTCGGTGGGCTCAGGCGCTTTCTTGTCGTTCTTTTCGTTCTTCTCGGCCTTGTCCGTGATGAACTGATAAACCTTCTTGGCGCCGGACTGGGCGCGTTCGCCGATCACGGTCGCAGCCTGTCCGCCCACCGTGCATGCCGCCGGCTGGCGGTTGCAGAACTGGCTCATGTCGGAGACTGCTGCGGTGGCGGCTGAGATGGCTTCCGATGCGCCGATCTGCGGACCCTTGTCAGGATCGGACGACTTGTCGGTCGGCAGCAGCACAAGCACCAGCCCCAGCCAGAACGCCATGCGAAGAAGGAAGAACATCACACACCCCGTCGATCGCTTCACGGAGTTGCTTCATCACGCTGAAGCGCTCCGCCCCGTTGCGATTGATCTCGCAATCATCATCCGTCGTATCAGACGCGGATAAATCCGGGGTTCGTGTGCTGTGTAAAATTTGAATGGTTTGATTTGGCGTAAATTTTCAATTGATAAGAAGCAATTTCGCTTTGAATGATGTGAGGCTGCCTTCGAGCTGCCCATTCGCCATGCACGATTTCGAAACCATAAGGCTGCGGGACGGAAACTTTGCGTTCACCATTCCCGCCGAATGAAATCGCTGATTTCGCGCGAAAAGCCGCATCCGGCTGACGTAACTCGCAATCGGCCGCGCGCCTTAGCGTTCGCTTAAGTTCACTCTGACACCATTGGCCAAACGAAAAACGGGGGCGTTCCGGCAGTCGATTCGACGACCGGCCGAGCGGTGAGAACAACGTGAGATTGTCCGGCATCATACGCGACCATCTGGACTCGCTGCTGCATCCGTCAGCGCGGCGGGACTTGATGACGAAAGCCCGCCACCGCGCCTTCATCGGGCCGCGGCTGCTGGGCGGCCTTGCCGCGCTTGCTTCGCTTCCGCTTTATCTCGCTGTTCGCGGAGCGCCGCAAGAAGTCGAGGTCATGGTGTTTGCATGGCTGATCGCGCCGATCCTCGTCTCATACTATCTGTCGCGCACAGGTCATTATGAGCGCGCGCACATCCTGTCGTCGACCGCGCTGGCCGCAGTAGTCATGGCGGTTTGCATTAACACGGGAGGAATTTCGTCGTTCGCCGCGATCTGGCTCGTGGCCGTTCCGCTCGATGCGGCACTGTCGGCCTCGCGGCGTGCAGTCGTTTTCGCCGTCGCGCTGGCGCTTGGCTGTGCGCTTGGGCTCGTCATGATCGATGCCTTTGGCGCCTTGCCGGTATCGCTGGTTCCTGCATCATACAGCTCGCTGTTCGATGCGCTCGGTATTGCCACAGCGACGATCTATGCGTCGGCGCTGGCATTCAGCGCCGAATCGCTGGCGCAGATGAGCAGGAAGCTGCTGATGGTCGAAGAGGAGCGTTACCGCCTTCTCGCGCACAACATCAGCGACGTGATTTCCCGGCACAGCCGCAACGGCGCGATCCGGTTCATTTCGCCTGCTGCGGAAGCCTTGCTCGGAACACCGGCGGCGCTGCTGCTGGAGCACGGGTTGTTTGACCGCGTTCATGTCGCAGATCGTCCGGCCTATCTGACCGCTCTCTCGGAGGCTGCCCGCAGCGGCGACGAGCGTAGCGTCGAATTCCGTGTAAAACGCGATTCCGCACGTGACTCTGATCATGATCGCACGCCAGCTGCCGACTTCGTCTGGATCGAAATGCGATGCCGGCCGATCGATGCGACATCACGGTCGCTCGCCGGTCCAGGTGTTGACGTTGTCGCGGTGATGCGCGACGTCACCGAGCGCAAGCTCCAGGAACAGGCGCTGGAGATGGCGCATATGGAAGCTGAGCGCGCGGGTGCATCCAAGTCGCGCTTCCTCGCCACGATGAGCCACGAACTGCGGACGCCGCTGAACGCCATTATCGGGTTCTCTGAAATGATCGTTCGCGAGAAGGAGATGATGATCGATGCGACGCGCCGGCAGGAATATGCGCAGCTGATCAACGAATCCGGCCTGCACCTGCTGTCGGTCGTCAACGGCATTCTTGATATGTCGAAGATGGAAAGCGGAAATTTCGAGATTCTTCCCGAACTGTTTGCGCCGCGCGAATCCCTGATCGGATGCTGCAATCTGATGGTTCTGAAAGCGCGTGAAAACGGGATCGATATCGTCACCCGCGCACCGGCGGACTTGCCGCAGATCACCGGTGATCCGCGTGCCTTCAAACAGATGATTCTGAATTTGCTGTCCAATGCGATCAAGTTCTCGGAGCGCGGCGGCACCGTCACCGTCACCGCAGGCGTGGAAGGATCGCGCCTGCTGGTGCGCGTAATTGACAGCGGTGTGGGTATCGGCGCGGAGGACCTGAAGCGGATCGGCGACCCGTTCTTCCAGGCTGGAAAGACCTATCAGCGCCGCCACGAAGGCACCGGCCTTGGGCTCTCCATCGTCAAGAGCCTTGTCGCCATGCATGGCGGCGAGATGACGGTGCAAAGCCAGATCGATGTCGGCACGACCGTGACCGTTGCATTGCCGATGGTCTTTACGCCGCCGATTGAGAAACCAAGCAATATCGCCACCCTCGCGCCGCAGCGCGCCGAACCTCAAGATTATCAGGTGAAGAAAAGTGCCTAAACAGATCGCAGACGATGACGAGAAACCCCGCCGCCGACGACGTGCGGCGGCGGTTGCAGTTGAGGCCGAGCCGGAGCGTGGCCTGATCCTGCGCGTCCTGCTGCACAGCCCGAAGGACACACTGGCGGCAAGCGCGGCACTCGCGGCTGTTATCGCCATCGTCACCAATGCGATGTTCCTGCAGGCAGGGCGCCATCCGTCGCCGATGTTCAGCACGGCTGCCGTATCGTCGCTGTCGGCGCTTGCGCCGTCGCCGGCGCCGTTGCCGCGAGTCCGGCCACCTGAAGCCGAGGCACGTGTCATCGACAAGCCTCTGGAATCGGCAGCGACGGCTCCTGCGAAGCCGGTCGCAGCACCAGCTACACCGCGCCCCCCGGCGGCCGTTCACGCGGCAAAGAGCGATCCGGTCGGTGATCTGATTGTTTCAACCCGGCGGATTGCTGCGGTCCAGCGTGCGCTGACCGAGTATGGCTACGGCCAGCTCAAGCCGACCGGCGTTATCGGAACGGATACACAGGCAGCGATCCAGAAATTCGAGCGCGATCGCAAGATGCCGGTCACGGGCCAGTTGTCCGATCGCCTGATCCGGGATCTGACGGTTCTGACTGGCCGGCCGATCGAGTAACCGGCCTCTACCGTCATTGGATAGATGGGCTGCTACCATCGTCGGCTCTGACTATGGTAGCACCTCCCTGTCTTTCCATTCGCCCGATCGGTTCAGATCCATGTCTCGCCTGAAATCATCCATCTGGGTCGCGGGTTATCTGCGGCGATGCCAGAGCGCCGGCATGTTCGGCGCGGTCCGGCGTCGCGGCGCGGAAGAGGCGGGCGCGGTATTCGTGAAAGTGGCTCTGATGGACGGCACGGCGATGCTGTTCGTTCCGGCGCCGCAAACCTCCTACGATGACAGCCGTCCCGTCGAGCGCGTTTTCATCCAGTCGCCGCCGCAAGCGGTGGATGAAACTGCTATCGAAGCGCGCCTCGCAAAGGAAATCGGTTTCGATCCGGATGTGTGGATTGTCGAAGTCGAGGACAGGGAAGGGCGCCACTTCCTCGATCTGGCGAAGAAAGTCTAACCGCGCGATGTGTTGCGTGTTGTGACGTGCGTCCCAGGCGGAACCGCGGGACGCGATTGCGGCGGCGCTGAACGGGCGCGCTGGCGCTCATCGTCATAGAGCGTAGGGCGATATTTCGCCCGCGTAGCGGCCAGTGCCGCGCCGCGCCACGCGGCAAGCATGATCAGCGCAGTGCGCAACTCGACCACTTCGTAAAGGCGCGCCAGCCGGTAGACGTCCATCACCGATGCGCCGAGCGACGGATTCAGGAACAGCAGCACGCGTTGATAAGATTCGCCCGGCATGCCGAGCGCCTTGAGCGCGCAGGCCAGCGGTTCACCGCCCGGTTCGTTGACGATCTGGGCCGCGACCCGGGATGTCAGGATCAGGGCATCGGCGAGTTCGGCCGTAAAGCCTGAGGCATCGGCCGCCAGTGCCGCCTGCTCCAGCGCTGTAACCGCGCGGGCCGCGCGGCGGGGATCGACCGGTGTCGATGGTTTCAGCGGTGTATCCGTCAGGCCGTGCAATATCTGAGCACGGTGACTTTTATCGGCGGCCAGAAACATCTCAATCAACTGCGCCGCATCGTCCGGCTGCATCGACATCGTCGGCGCGGGCGTCATCGCAGGAGCGACCGACACTTCAGGCTCCGACACGATCTCCAGATCCGCTGCAGGATCGAGCTCGAAAGTTTCTTCAAGCCGCGGCCGATCGTGTCGCGAAACAGGCGCGCGTTTCTCTGCCAGATGAGGCCTCAGTTGCAGCTTCCACGCAATTTCGTGCGGGGTGTTCGGGTAGATGGCAAGCCGCGCCCGCACGGCGGCGCGCGTAGCATCGTCCACCTCGTCGATCAGGCGCGAGGCCAGTTCGGCGAACTGCCGCTCCTCATCCCGGGTATGGTCGGCGGTCTGGACATAGAGGTCCGTCAGCACGCGGAGCAGCGTCGGGCGAATATCGACGCCCTCGCGCCGGGACAGAGTCATCAGGCCATCGAAGCCGTGAAACATCGGGAGTGTCGTCATGCCGGATACGCGAGGTTAAGTCTCGGCCAGACGTTATCCGCCGCCTGTTAACAAGCCATTAACCATGCTCACTCTTAATGACCGGGTGCCGCCGATCCTTGGGGAAAAGCTGGGCGGCCAGGAGAGATTAAAATGGGCACCATTGTTGAATTTCCGGTCGATGCAGCGGCGCGTCGCGCCGGACCGGATGTGAACATGGCCCCGCGCGAGGGAACGGCAACCATCCTGATTCTCCCCGCCATCCGGATCGAACGCTACGCTGACGAAGCCAGCGATGGAATCGGACCGGAGGAGGGAACGGCTCCAGGCCGCCGTCGCAAACGCCGGGCGCGTTCCTGACCAGACGTCAGATTCTTTGCCGGCGCGAGGCTCGCCGGACCGGCAACTCTCTAACCACGAACTGCGATGTGTAATCCGCTCTATCTTCTGCCATTCGTCGCCAGCCTCGCTTGCCCAAGCGACGACTTCGGCCGCACGCGCTCGACATTTTATCACGAAGACATGCACAAGTGGGTCGGCGTGGAGGCTACCACGGCCCTCGGCGGTCAACCTTCGCAATTCCAGTTGACCGATCTGGAACGATCGCTGCGCGATCTTGCCTACTACTTCATCGAGCCACCGCACTCGCGCCCAGCCTGGAAAGCAGTGTTCGGCGATTACCAAACGATACCGGCGCCCTGGCGGCAGTCGGTCGTTTTCGACCGGACGATCTATGGCCGGCGCATGATCGATGAACCGCACCGGTCGCAGGCCGCAGCTTACGGCGGACTGATGGAGGATGTGCGCAACGACGGCGTGATGCTCGATCAGTTCATTCCTGTCGCCGTGCGGGTCAACGATCTCGACATCAAGCGCAACAAGGCGCTCGGAATCGTCGGGGAACTATCCCCGCGCGAATATGCCGATGCGCAGGCGCGCATGCGTGAGAATGTTCTGGTCGTGCAGTGGGTGCAGCAGTGCCTGCAGCAGCGTGTGGCATCCTACCGGTGGGCGCTGGACCGGCTGGTGATCCATGCACCTGATCCCATGGCTGCGGATGCCGATCGCCTGATCGTCCAACTGTCCCAGCGGGCATCGGACGTGTGGATCAAGGCGACCCCCGTCGTCGGCCGCGCGTTGCGCGTCGGCGGATAACTCCCTTCTGGTTCCATCGGCGCGTCCTGCGACGTTCGGACACGCGACGTTCGGACACGCGACGGAAGGTCGCGTTGTTTCCGTCCGCGATCGGCTGTTTTCTTTGGGCGTATCGAGCCACTGATTTGCTGTGAGATAAGAATGGGGGATGGAATGACAGGTTCCCCAATGGCGAGAATGTTTCTGTTTGGCAGGAACTTTGGGACTCTGATTGCGCTGAGTTTCGCCGTTGCATTACCTGCGTTTTTCATCGTCTATTCGCTTGAACAGCATCTGGTGTTGCCTGCATTAAGCGTGCTGTTTTTTGGAACAGCGGCGCTGGCTGCAATCATGGCATTCTCGATCAAGGCCAAGAAAAATACGGAGACCCTGAATCTCTGGGATATTGCGGGCGGTCTTGTTATCACCGGTTGCGCCGCGTCAGTAATGGGTGAGCCGGAGCAAGTCGCACAATTGTTCGAGCATCTGTTCGAACGTCGAGCTTACGAAGGGAGATAGGTAGAACTTAGTACGCAGAACGTCGACGACCAGGCCGGGCCCCTCTGGCAGCCGTATGGCTGCGATGTCGGACTGGAATTCAATTGGAGTGGCCCTTTAGATACGCGGCAATGTCCGGCACGTGCGATGCACTGTCTCGATCGAGTTGGTGGACGATACGTACTGTGACGAGTCCGTATTTGCCTGTGACAGGAGGCCGCTCTTCCATACAATAGGGAAGCCCGGCTTATGTTTGAATTCCTCACCCCAGAAGTTTTGACTGCACTCTTTCAGGTCATCCTTATCGACCTTGTTCTTGCCGGCGACAACGCCATCGTCATCGGCCTCGCTGCTGCTGGCCTGCCAAAGGAACAGCGCAACAAAGCGATCCTGATCGGCATTATCGCCGCCACGGTGCTTCGCATCGTGTTCGCAGGTCTTACAACCCAGCTACTGGCCATTGTCGGCCTGCTGCTTGCGGGCGGCATCCTGCTGCTGTGGGTCTGCTGGAAGATGTGGCGCGAACTGCGCTCTGGCGCCGGGCACGAAGAAAATGCCGTGACGGAGGAGGGGGTAGCGGTCGAAGGCGCGCCGACCAAGACGTTGGCTCAGGCCACCTGGCAAATCATCGTCGCCGACGTCTCGATGTCGCTTGACAACGTTCTGGCTGTCGCAGGCGCCGCCCGCGAACATCCATGGGTCTTGGTCTTCGGCCTGGCGCTCTCGATTGCGATGATGGGTATTGCCGCATCGTTCATTGCAAAATTGCTGCAGAAGCACCGCTGGATCGCCTATGTCGGCCTTGCAGTCATTCTCTACGTTGCTGGCGAGATGATTTACCGCGGCGCGCTGGAGATCTGGCCGCATGTGAATAATGTGAAGTGAGGGATGCTGAAAACGCCGCCCGCAGTTTTGATTGCGGGCGGCGTTGTTGCGCGTTCAGGCAACCTTGACCAGGTTGTGCACCGGCAGCGGACCGCCTGGAAACTGGACAAGCTTTCCACCCACGGCGAGCGATCCAAGATCGATGCCGAAGAAGCCGAGCTGGTCGATCAGTGCTGCGACTTCCGCTTTCGCGGCGTTATCATCACCGGAATAGAGCAGTACACGCTTGCCGCCATCGGCTTGAGGGTCACTTGCGAGCACGTGCGCTTGCAGGTGGTTGAAAGCCTTGACCACGCGTGCGCCTGGTACAAATCCAGCGAAGACTTCGCTCGAGATCCGGCCATTCAGTTCAGCGGGCTTGAATAGCGGCGCTTCAATCGGGTTGTTGGCGTCGATCACAATGCGGCCGTTCCAGGAGGGCAGGCCGGCAAGCGCGGCCGGCAATTTCGACCAGTTGACCGCGACCAGGACGATGTCCTTGCTCGCGGCTTCTGTCACCGTCCCGGCCGTGATGGAGGGGCCAATCTCGCGAACGAGATCTTTTAGTGAAGACGGGCCGCGGCTGTTGGCGATGGTTGCTTCTATACCGGTGCTGGCAAGCCTGCGTGCGAAGGCTGAACCGATCGAGCCAGATCCGATAATTCCAATGGTCTTGGTCATGGTGTGTTCCTTTCAGGTCTTGGATGTGTGGATGATTGCAAGATCGGCTCAGCGCGCGCTGATCTGGCGCATCAGCGCGCCGATGTCGGTGACGCCCCAGTGGTCGGTGATCTGACCGTCGCGGACGCGCATGATGTCGATGGCCTCGAAGGTGATGTCGCGGCCGGTCGGGGCGACGCCATTGAATTCTCCGAGATGCTTGCCGTGGTAGGTCTTGTGCGATGTTACGAGATCGCCCTCGGCAACCTGACGATGAATGACGGCGCGGAAGCCGGGGAAGGCCTTGCGAAGCGTGAGGTAGACGTTGCGGGTACCCTCGCGGTCGTTGGCGAATCCCGGGAAGGCGGTCCGGTCGACGTAGCCAGGCGCAAACAGCTTTTCGAAATTTGCGAAGTTGCCGTCGCGTTGCACTTCCTCGATGACCGTGCGCACCACAGCCTTGTTGGCTTCGAGGTGAGCGCCGGTGTTCTGGGCGAATGTCTGGGTGACACTGCCGGCAAGTGCGAGGCCGAGCAGAAAACCGCGGCGGGTGGGGGAGATTGGCTGGAACATTGGTCGGCTCCGTTGGCTGGTGACGGACCCGATATCGCCTGTTTATTGGCCTCAGATTAGACCGTAATGACTGGAATTATTTTCAAGCATTGCTATAAGATGGCGAAATTGAAACACTGGCCAATCTCGAGTCCTTCGTTCAAAGCGCTGAAAATGGGGGGTTTTCTGCCGCCGCCCGCCGTCTTGCGCTAACGCCGGCTGCAGTCAGCCGGAACGTCGCGATGCTGGAGCGGAATCTCGGAATCCGCCTGTTTCAGCGCAGCACGCGCAAGCTCACACTGACGGAAGCCGGTGAGCGTTTTCTGCTTGAGATCCGGGGCAATCTCGAAGGCCTTCAGGCGGCCATCGCAGGCGCGGCGACAGACCATGGCGAGCCTGCCGGCGTGCTGAAGGTCAGCCTCAGTCCGACATTCGGCTCCGAGTATGTTCTGCCGCTGCTGCCCGCATTTCTCGCCCGCTATCCGCGCGTTCGGGCCGACTGGCAATTCGACAACCGGCAGGTGGATCTGATCGCGGAAGGGTTCGATGCGGCTGTCGGCGGCGGCATCGAACTTGCGCCGGGCCTCGTCTCAAGACCGCTTGCGGCCCTGCATATTATCGCGGTCGCGTCGCCCGCCTATCTGAAGGGCCGAACACTGCCGATAGATCCTTCGGGACTAGCCGCATTCGATGGCATTGTGATGCGCGCTGCGCGGACTGGGCGCGTGCGGCAATGGACCATGCGTAACGCTGTGGGTTCGAAAGCCGATGTGCAATTGCCCGGTACGATCGTGTTCAACGATCCTGCCGCGATGTGCCGCGCTGCGCTGCTTGGCCTCGGCGTGACATTGATCGCCGTGCCGGACGCGCTGCAGCACCTTGAAAGTGGCGCGCTCGTGCGCGTTGTGCCGCAGTGGTACGCCGATGCAGGGTCCATCTCGGTTTATTACGCAACCCGCGCCTTGCTACCGGCAAAGACGCGTGCGTTTGTCGATTTCGTCGGCGAAGCCTTCCGCCGCGAGCGCCTCGCCGAAAGATTTGCGGGCAGCATCGGCTGACAGGCTTATCGCTTGGCTTGCGGCGTATCGGTTTGTACGCGGCAGTTTGCAGCGGCCAGTGATGCCTGCGCCTGCGCCATCAGTCCGGGCTCTGCTGCCAGAGCCTTGAGCAGGATCAGGCCGGTCGTGGTCGGCGAGTCGATAATCAGTCGGTCCGCCGCGGTGACTTCTTCGTCTTCGGGCAATTCGGCATGCTGTGCCTCAGTCATCAGGTCGAGTTCGATCACGCGCCGCCCGGCGGAACGGTCGTTGATCGCGTAATACGCGACGTCGTTGCGCGTGTAGAACGACACCGACGTGTAGGCCTGACTCACCGGCACGGTGAGTTTGAGCGGGCCGTTCGAGAGATCGTAGCGGCAGGCGGCGCTTGCGAAAGCGGGGTCCATGAACGGCATCGGCGCGCTGCCGGGCTCTGCCGCAGGCAACGCCGTGACGGCGTTGAGCTTGGTGATCGGCGCGAGGCGCGAATAGGCATCGAGCGTGGCGACGCGGGGAAGCACCAGTACGCTGACGAGGTGCACAACACCACCGAGCAGCGCGCCGCCGATGATTGCGAACAGCCATCGGATCATGGGCATCCCACCGTCATGATGGAGGGCATCGGCGCATCCTTCTGCGTGCGCGTCCCGACGCCGACAGGCGTATCGTAGAGCCGCAGCGCCAGCATGTAACGGTCGAGACCGCCGGTCGGGAGCCAGTTTCCGGCGCGCGACCGCGATGTGATTCGAATCTCGAAGCTGCCGTCCGACCCACGAACGATTTCCTGACTGGTGAAACCGTGACGCTGCAGCGAATTGGCAACGAGTCGTCCCTTGGGATCGTAAAACGTCAGGGTCCAGAACCGTGCGGCGGGCGTGACGCCCTTCACGACAACATCGCATCGTCCGTCGAGCTGGCGGCCGGTATCGTCGGTCGTCGCCGTGAACATGACGCCGTCGCCGGTGCCGACAGGGAGTTCGCCGCTGCGCGCCACTGAGGCGCGCGAGTAGGGGTCGATGTCACTCGTGCCGGTTCTTGGACGTGCGGTCCACGCGCCAATCTTGATGGTGCCGACGTTGACGCCGCGCGTCGCCGTCATCCATGTCGTGCCGAGGCCGACAATGGTCGCGATCATCAGTGTAACAAGAGTGATAAGGATCAGCCGCACGAGGGAAGCGCTATCATGACGCGGTTAATTCTTGCGCGGTGGCACGGGCGCCGCCGGGTCGGAAGTTGCCGAGGCGAAACTGTCGGGGAAGGCCACGCTGGAAGGGGGAGCGGGCTTGCCGGTGTCATTGGATGACGTCTTGCCGGGCACGATGGCTGTCTTCGCGGCGTCGTCGAACAGTTTTTCGACGCGCACAAGAATGTTAGCGCCGCGCCGGGTCAGGATCGGCGGCGGACCGGGGTTCACTTCGGGGACCTTGGCGTTCGCATTGGCTGCCGCGACCGCATCCGGCGGAAGTTTCTTACCGGCGCCGACGCCGGGAAGATCGCGGATCTCGACGCCCTGATGGGCGACGACCATGATGTCGTGCCATGTTTGCGCGGGGAGCGAGCCGCCCGTCATGCGGTTGGTCGATGAGTAGTCGTCGTTGCCGTACCACACCGCCATCGTGAAGTTGCCGGTATAGCCGACGAACCATGCATCCCTGAATGCGTTGGTCGTGCCGGTCTTGCCGGCAGCTGGAATGCCGTCGAGCCGCGCACGCCGCGCCGTACCTTCGTCGACCACGTGGCTCATCATTTCCGCCATGTCTGCGGCAACCGAGGCTGGGATCGCCTGCGTCGGCTTCTTGCCGTCGCGATCCCAGCGCCAGACCAGATCACCGGTGCCGGTCCGTACCTCGAGAACGGAATGCGGCTTCACCGCGCGTCCCTTATTGGGGAAGGTCGCGTAGGCAACCGCGTGTTCGACGACGCTGACCTCGGTGGAGCCGATCGGCAACGACGGCGTATCGATCAGGGGAGCCGTGATGCCCATCTTGCGCGCGGTCTCGACGATCTTCGCGCGGCCTTTCTTCGCGGACTCCCACTGGTTGCGCGGAATGCCGCCGATAGCGATTGAAAGCTTCACGGGAATAACGTTAATGGAGCGGGTGATCGCGGTTGTCAGCGTCATCGGGCCCGAATGAGAGCGTCCGTAATTTTGCGGGCACCAGTTACCGAGGCAGACTCCGCCGTCGACAACGATCGACTTCGGCGTGTAGCCGTTCATCAGCGCAGTGGCATAGACGTAAGGTTTGAACGACGAGCCGGGCTGGCGCATCGCGTCGACGGCGCGGTTGAACTGGCTGGCGCCGTAATCGCGGCCGCCGACCATCGCGCGCACGCCGCCGTCGAGATCGGCCAGGGCAACCGCGGCCTGCGTCGCGTGATAGTCACGGCCGAACTGGCGCAACTGGTTTTCGACCGTTGCTTCCGCGGCGTGCTGCACGTTCATGTCGATTGCGGTGCGAACGACGAACACGCGCTCGGTGTAGGACTTCGGGAACGTCAGGACGAGCTTGCGCATCTCGTCGAAGGCATAGTCGAGATAGTAGTTCGGCGAATTCTCGTCGCGCCGGTCGACCGCGTTGGCGGGGTTGCGGCGGGCGCCGAACACCTGACCCTCGGTCATGAATCCGGCATCGACCAGATTGTCGAGCACGACGTTGGCGCGGGCACGGGCTGCGGGCAGGTTGATGTGCGGCGCGTATTTGGTCGGCGCCTTGAACAGTCCCGCAAGCATCGCGGATTCCGCGAGATTCACGTCGCGCGCGGACTTGTTGAAATAGAAATGAGCCGCGCCGTCGACGCCGAAGGTGCCGCCGCCCATATAGGCGCGGTCGAGATAAAGCTTCAGAATCTCGTTCTTGCTCAGGCGCGTTTCCAGCCAGATGGCGAGGAACGCTTCCTTCACCTTGCGCTCGATGGTGCGCTCGTTGTTGAGGAACAGGTTCTTGGCGAGCTGCTGCGTGATCGACGAGCCGCCTTGCCGGACGCCGCCGGCCTGCGCGTTGGTAACCAGCGCGCGTGCCGTACCTGCGATGTCGATACCGAAATGGTCGTAGAAGCGACGATCTTCGGTGGCCAGCGTCGCCTTGATCAGATTGTCGGGAAAGTCTTCAAGCGGGATCGAGTCGTTGTGCTTGATGCCGCGGTTTCCGATCGGATTGCCGTAGCGATCGAGGAACGACACCGCGAGATCGGATTTCTTCAGCCAGTCGTCGTCGGAGGTTTCGCGGAAGGCGGGAATCGCCAGCGCCAGCATCAGCACGAGGCCGGCAAGACCAATGGTTGCGCCTTCAGAAATCGGCTCAACAAAAACCCAGCGCTTCCAGCGGCCGACATAGAAGCGGTCCATGAAGGTCGAATAGCGCTCCCAGAGTTCGCGCAATCCGACGGCCGACGAAAACAGCGTGGAATCGATCCGCGCGTCGAGGTCCAGCAGGAAATGCCGGAACCGCCTTTTCCACTCGCTGGGTACGATCTGGCGCACCGGAACCCTTGAAAATAATGCGGCGACCTGGTGTCCGCGTATCCGACGTTCGCTTCACTCGCAGCGCCTTCCGAGCGAACGTCGGATACGAAAGGACGCTAGCAAACTATATTTCTCGTGATCCTTTGGTTCTGATGTTCGTAAAAGTGCTTGCGAAGGAAATCATGCGAATGTCAGAACCGGATCATGGGCCGCCGGATGAAAAAGCGCTGGTTAGACGATGCTGATCAATTTGCGGCATCCCCAAGGCGATCGGAGAGGCGATTTCGCCGCCGGGAATCCGCAATCTTCTAGCCGACCATGAACCATAAACCAATGGCCGCGTTGGTTTTTTGATGGTGAGGGTGAACGCCGCCCACGCTTTTCGATGCCGGAAAGGCCAGCCTCCATCTTGCCGCTTGCGCCGCCGCCGCCATGGTCCATAAAGCGTGCATCTCGCGTAAGTATGTTCCGCGACTTCGACAGGTTCAAAGCCATGACAGTCCGGCCTCGGCCGCCTTCGCCCCAGAGCGAATCTTTCTGGAAAACCAAGACGTTGGAGGAGATGTCCGACAGCGAGTGGGAAAGCCTGTGCGATGGCTGCGCGCGCTGCTGCCTGGAAAAGCTGGAAGACGAGGATACGGGCAAGATCTACTTCACCCACATTTCCTGCACGCTGCTGGATGCCGGGTTGTGCGCCTGCAAGGACTATCCGAACCGGTCCGCCAAAGTATCCGATTGCGTGCGTCTGACACCGGAGAACGTCCGCACGTTGAGCTGGCTGCCGCCAAGTTGCGGCTACAAGCTCGTGGCGGAGGGGCGGGATCTTTACTGGTGGCATCCGCTGATTTCCGGCGATCCCAACACGGTCCACGAAGCCGGCGTATCGGTGCGGGGCCGGGTGTGGGGCACCGAGGATGAGGTCGATGAGGCGGACCTCGAGGACCATATCGTGCAGTGGCCCGGCGTGATTCCAAAACGCGCGCGACTGAAGAAACGGCCGGCGCCCAAATAGCTCACGCTGTTCCGTTAATGGACCCGCAGGCATCGATAACGCGCAGGTGATGGTCCCTCCGCGCGGTGCACCCATGCGCCCGCGCCGCTTATGAAGTTCTCCGAAACAGGATAAACCAAACGTCATCCCGTGCATTTCAGGGTCAGGTCTTTTGAGGCCGGACCATTCTCCGGAACGTTCCTCTCACGCATATGGCCGAGACACATCGACAGCGCGGTGACGCCGACGAAGCGCAGGCGCTGGATCCGGACGATATTTCCAGCATCGCCACCGAAGTCATCGATCTCGCTGAAGCGCCGCCGATCGTGCCGGCGCCGCCGCTGTCGAAGAGCGAGGTCCGGACCATCCTGCTGAGCCTAATGCTCACGATGTTCCTGACCGCACTCGACCAGACCATCGTCGCGACCGCGTTGCCGACCATCGGCCGCCAGTTTCACGACGTCAGCAATCTGTCCTGGGTCATCACCGCGTATCTGTTGTCGTCGACGGCGGTTGCGCCGGTCTACGGCACGCTGAGCGACATCTACGGCCGCCGCGCGATGATCATCGTCTCGATGGCGCTGTTCCTGATCGGCTCGGTGCTGTGCGCGATCGCGCCGAACATTCTCACGCTGATTCTGGCGCGCGCGCTTCAGGGCATCGGCGGTGGTGGCATCCTGCCGCTGGTGCAGACCGTGATCTCCGACGTGGTGTCGCCGCGCGAACGTGGTCAGTATCAGGCTTATTTCTCGTCGGTATGGGTTGCGGCGGGCATCGGCGGTCCCGTGCTCGGCGGCCTGTTCGCCGAACATCTGCACTGGTCGGTGATCTTCTGGATCAACCTGCCGCTCGGCGCGCTGTCGCTCGGGCTGCTGCTGCCGCGCATGAAAAAGATTCCGGTCTTCCATCGCAGGCGCAAGGTCGACTGGCTCGGCGGCGTCCTGCTGATGGCGTCTGCCGTGATCGTGATGCTGGTGCTGACATGGGGCGGCAACCGCTTCGCGTGGGCCTCGCCGGCAATCCTCGCGATGATCGGATCGGCGCTGTTCCTCGGTGTGGCTTTCGTCTGGCATGTGCGCAGGGTTCAAGAACCTTTCCTGCCGATTCCATTGCTGTCGGGAACGGTGGTGCCGTATGCGATGGCCGCCGGCGGCTGCGCCATCGGCACAATGATCGGTCTCACCGTGCATATGCCGCTGTACTACGAAGTCGTGTACGGCCTCTCCGCAAGCGAAGCGGGACTCGCCTTGATTCCGCTGGTCGCGGTGTCGGTGCTTGGCGCATGGGCCGCGGGCCGCGCGATGATGTACACCAAACACTACAAGCGGGCGGCGATTGGCGGCGTGAGCCTTGCGGCCTGTGCCGCGTTCGCGCTCGCATGGGCGACGCCGCTGCCGCTGTGGCAACTGCTTGCGGCGCTGTCGCTGATGGCGGTCGGTCTCGGCACCGTGTTTCCCGTCAGCGTCGTCTCGATTCAAAATGCAGTGCCGCGCATGCAGGTCGGCACTGCGACCGGCGCGATGAATTTTTTCCGCTCGCTGATGGCGTCGTTCACGGTCGCGGTCTTCACCGCGATCCTGCTGATGGTGCTCGGCGGCAATCTCACCATCGGCGCCGAGCATCAGATCGGCTCCAAGCATGCGATCGCCGCGAGCGACATGATCGTCGCGTTCCGTTATGTGTTCGGTGCCGCCGCTGCGTTGCTTGCAACCGCCGCGACACTGGTGATGCTGATGGAAGAGCGTCCGCTCGCCGGGCCGCAGCAGGCCGCCGCAACAGCCGAGATGGCGGAGTAGGGCGTGGTCCCGAACGCCGTTCGCGCGAACAGGCGAAACGGTGACGAACTCCGGCGCATAAGGCGAACTGGTGACGGCGGTTCGGGAGAGCGCGTCCGCATTGCGCGGAACATCAGGTCGTGCTGCTCTCTCCCAAACGGAGCAGGTGTCATGCTGAACGCGGCGTGGCTGATCGTCCATCTGATCGCAAGCGCAATGCCGGGGACCGCCGCCGCCGGGCAGGCGGGCGTGACCTGCAGCTATGAGGCGTGCATGGCGAAGTGCTCTCGGCTCAACGGGCCCATCTGCAACAGCTATTGCGATGCCAAAATCCCGCAACGGGTGACCGCCGGTATCTGCGCCTCGCAGGATGCCGGCCCCATCGACGATGATATGGGAAAATAATCCTTGACAGCGTGACGCTGCCGGGATAGGGTTCCGGCATACTCCAGAATTGCATGTTCCGGTTGTCTGACAGCAGCGCGATGAACCATTGACGCCCGCAAGGGAGGTTCCTATCTTATGCAAGACTGCAGAGGATAGGCCAATGCCTGCAAAACCGCAGACATCCACGGATATTATTCCTGTCGACCGCCACGGCCTCGCGCTGGAAGGTTTCTTCCGCATCATGGCCCGGTGGGGCGTCGGCAATGGCGACGCGCGGCGCATCCTCGGCAATCCCGCGGAGCGCACGTTCTTTCAATGGAAGAGCGGAAAGGCAGCGCGCCTGCCGGACGATACGTTGCGCCGGATCGGCTATGTCGCAGGCATCTGGAAGGCGTTGCAGATCGTCTATTCCGATGCCGCGCTCGCCGATGGCTGGGTGCTGCGCCCGAACCGCTCTTTCGCGGGACAAACGCCGCTGGCGCGGATGACCGCCGGCGACGTCACGGATCTCGCGGCCGTGCGCGCTTATGTCGATGCCGCCCGCGCGCCGTGGTCGTAACGGCAAGAGCACCTGCCACCACGCGCGTGCGCTGGCGGGAGGCGTGGCGCATCATCGCGTCGCGTTATCCGCCGATCGCGCTGTTCGAGCGCGTCTCGGACAATCCCGCCGTATGGGATGTGCTGATCGAACTCGAACAGGCGACCAATCCGCGCGTGCGCGACGAGCTAGGGGAGATCGCACTGGTGCCGCCGGAGCGCCGCGTGACCGGGCCGAACGCATCGTGGGTGATGGCGCCGTTCACCCATGTGAACCGTAACGGCTCGCGTTTTTCGGACGGCAGCTTTGGGGTCTATTACGCCGCGCGCACTTTGCAGACTGCGATCAGGGAGACCGGCTATCACTTCGCGCGCTTCGCGGCGGACTCGAACGATCCGCCGCGCCGCGAGGACATGCGCGTGCTGCTGGGAAGCGTGAGCGCAACACTGCACGACATTTCGAAACTGGATGAGAAGACAAGGCGGCTGATCCTGGACAGGGAGAGCTACGTTCATAGCCGGCCGTTCGCTTTGAAAATCCGCGACGACGGTAGCGACGGCATCGTCTATCCCAGCGTTCGCGACGCGGACGGCTCATGCATCGCGGCGTTCTGGCCGGATGTCGCGGGCGTGCCGGTGCAGGAACGACACCTGCAATACGAATGGGACGGCAGGCGCTTCAGTCGCTGGTTCGACTATAAGGAGGAGAGGTGGTGGAGCGTTTAGCCGCAGCCATCGCCGCGCCAGCCGCTTCCAGATTCAGAACATTGACGGCGTTCGTCAGTTCTTCATCGTCGAAGATCACAAACAGCCGCGCCAGCGTTTGCCCGCAGTCGTGAGGGCCCGGCTCGATGTACTGAGCCAGAATGCCCCGTGCCCGCAGAACCGCGTCGAGAACGCACTCTTGGGGTGACTCCTGGAGCGTCATGACCGATCTCCACATGATGTCGGAGGGAAATCTCCGCGTACCTGCTCGGGTTCCGCACCGAGTTCCGTTCGCTCACGAAAAGAGCCCGCCGTGGTCAAGCGGGCTTTCTCAACGTTCGTTCAATCCGACTCAAATGCGAGGCTCTGTCTCGCGCAATCTGGTGTCTTCGAATTTTGTGAGTTGTGCTGCGCGCTTCTCCAGAAGTTCAGCAACGAAATCGGAGACCTCGTCGCGCACCTTGCGTTCCTGTTCCGGCGTCATCTGCTTGTGCTTTTGTGCAAACGCCTTCATCACCCGCTCCACGGCCTCTTTCATGACGCACCTCGTTTCCGTTCAAACGTGCTGCAATGCAATTCGTTCCGGACTATTTTCCCTGAACTACATCGCCGCCCGTGCATTGGCTTTGTTCATGGAATGGGAGGCAACGATGGGACGCGCTCCAAAGCATACCGTTCTCGTGGTTGAAGACGATCAGTTGCAACGCGAACTCGTCAGTCTGATTTTCGAAGAAAGCGACATGAACGTCATCCAGTGCATGAGTGCGGAAGCTGCCGCCGTGGTTCTGGAAAAGGCGGGAAACGAACTGACGCTGATGTTCGCCGATATCGATCTGGATGGTGACATGTCCGGTCTTGAACTGGCGTCGATCGCAAGGCAGCGCTTCCCGCATATCGATGTCATCGTGACGTCGGGGCAGAGCGTCGAGGACATTCCGGAGGATGTGCTGTTCATGCAGAAGCCGTGGCTGCCGCTTGAGCTGCTGCGGCAGGCGGAAATGTCGCGTCAGCGGCATACCGTGCATTGAGAGTCGTCGTAGGAAAATAATCCTTGACAGCGTGACGCTCCCGCAGTAGGGTTTCGGCATGCTCCAGAGTTGCGCGCTGAAGGCATCTCAAAGAAATGCCCAGTGAGACCGTCAGGCGCCGCACAATCAGGAACCACATCTGTCATAGGGCGTTGCCCTCCATACGCTGCGCGGGCTGGTTCGCGCATTCGAATGAATGAGGACGCAATGGCAAAAGTCGAACACGTGCAAGGCGAACGCCGGATCGTCGAAACGCCGACAGAAGCGCGGCAGGCGGAGCCGGGTCCGTCCATTCTGGCGCTGCTGACCGTCAGCACCATCGCCGCGATTTTCGTGCTGGCAATCGTCTGGTTTGTTTTCTTCCGGACGTAACCGAGGCCCAACTGCCTTGGCGCGTGAGACATTCTCTGCGTCATTGCGAGGAGCGCTTGCGACGACGCAACCCAGTCGTGTCTTGTCGCACTGGATCGCTTCGCTTCGCTCGCAATGACGGAAGCATAACCTGTCTATTGACCGCCGCGCCTCGAGCGCGGCGTTTTCGTTTCAGCGTGAAAGTCCGTCATCATGCCGAAGAAGCTTTCCTCCGCACCGGTGAAAAAACCGGCGGCGAAGAAGGCCGCGCGCAAGACCGCTGTAAGGAAGACGATCAGGACAACCGCCGTCAGAAAGACCGCCGCCAAAAAGATTGTCGCCAGGAAGACGGTAAAGAAACCGGCGATCACAAAGCCGGCGACGGCGAAGCGCTTCCGTGCAAAAGTCATCAACCAACATCCCGGCAATCTTGTCGCGGATGCAAGCGATCGTGTGGCGATTGATGCTATCGAACGTGCGAATGCGAAAGCCGAGCGCGCCGCGCGGAGACCACGCAAGCGCACGGCGGTGGATATCGCCGCCGAACCGGTGCTGGATCAGCCTGCTGCGACGTCGCTGGTTGCGCGCGTCAGCGATGCTATCGAGCGCGAACTGTCCAAGATCGAACGCATCATCGGCAATCCGACGCGCATCGCTCCTGCGCAGCGTATCGAGACCGAAAGCCGCGCCCGCGTGCTGGCGTCGCTCGCGCGCACGCTGAAGGAAGTGATGCGGCTGCGCGAGCAGGAACGCGGGGCGGGAGACGACACCACGAAGGCCGCCGATGACGACGCCATTCCCCGAGACCTCGACGAATTCCGCCGCGAGCTTTCGCGACGCCTGGAGGGGCTGGTCGCAGGCACAGCGCCGGTTCCTGATCGAGGGAATGACGAGGCGTGAACTCGAACTGCTCTTGTCGCGCTGGGACGTGTTCGCGCACGATCATCAGGTGCCGTCGCCATTGGCGCCGAACGGCCAGCCCTGGCTGACATGGCTGCTGATTGGCGGGCGTGGCGCCGGCAAGACGCGGGCCGGCGCGGAATGGGTGAGGGCGCAGGCTCTCGGCCTCGCGCCTCTGGCCTCTGCACCGGTTTCGAACATCGCGCTGGTGGGCGAGACCGAACACGACGTTCGCGAGGTGATGGTGGAGGGAATTTCCGGCCTGCTGGCGGTGCATCGGCGCGACGAGCGTCCGGTGTGGACGTCGTCGCGGCGGCGGCTCGAATGGAGCAATGGCGCGGTGGCCTATGCGTTTTCCGCCGAAGATCCGGAAAGCCTGCGCGGGCCGCAGTTCGGTTGTGCCTGGTCCGACGAGATGGCGAAATGGCGGTATGCGCAGGCGACGTTCGACATGCTGCAGTTCGGTTTGCGGCTCGGCCATCAGCCGCGGCAACTGATCACGACGACACCGCGGCCGACCGCGCTGATCAAGCGGCTGATGCTGGAGCCAACGAGTGTTGTGACGCGTGCGGGGACAGAGGCCAATGCCTATCATCTCGCGCCGACGTTCCTGAAAGGCGTGCTTGCACGCTACAAGGACACGCGTCTTGGGCGGCAGGAGCTTGACGGCGAGATCATCGAGGACCGGCCTGACGCGCTGTGGTCGCGGGCGCTGATTGAGAGCAGCCGCGTTTGGGAAACGCCGCCGCTGGCGCGCATCGTGGTTGCGGTCGATCCGCCCGCTTCAAGCGGCAAGCGCGCCGATGCCTGCGGCATTGTCGCGGCGGGCATCACGGAAGAGGGCGTGATTCATGTGATCGCTGACGAGACGGTGTCGCAGGCGACGCCATCGGTCTGGGCAGCGAAGGCCATCGCGTTGTGGCGGCGGCTCGAGGCCGATGCGCTGGTTGCGGAAACCAATCAGGGCGGCGAGATGGTCCGCTCGGTGATCAACGAGGTGGACGCCAGCGTGCCGGTGGTTTCGGTGCGCGCATCGCGCGGCAAGTGGCTGCGCGCCGAACCTGTTGCGACGTTATACGAACAAGGCCGCGTCAGACATGCGGGAAGCTTTCCGGCGCTGGAAGACGAGATGTGCGATTTCGGCCCCTCGGGTCTGTCGTCGGGCCGCTCGCCGGACCGGCTCGACGCGCTGGTGTGGGCGATCGCGTCGCTGAGCTTCACGACACGGGCACAGCCGAGGGTGCGGGGGTTGTAGAACCCCCACCCCGGGCGCTTCGCGCCGACCCTCCCCACAAGGGGGAGGGAGAAGAAAGCGAAGAGTGCGTGA
>NZ_HG326652.1:1894324-1904304 GCF_000308295.2 Afipia birgiae 34632 | reverse complement strand
GTGGGGAGGGTGGCTGGCCGAAGGACGGCCGGGTGGGGTGACTTCGATCTTAGGGATCAGGCAAAACAAAATGCTCAATTTCAAAAATCTCTTCCGCGCACCCGAAGCCAAGGCCTCGCGCACGGCGCAGGTGCTGGCCTTCGAGTCCGGCGGGCGGGCGCGGTGGACGCCGCGCGACTATGCGGCGCTGGCGCGGGAGGGCTATCTCGCCAACGCCATCGTGCACCGCGCGGTGCGCTTGATCGCAGAGAATGCTGCGTCCTGCGGTTTTCTTCTCTATGAAGGCGCGCAGGAGCGGGACGGCCATCCGCTTGCGCAGCTTCTGACCAGGCCCAACGCGAGGCAGGACGGCGCGAGCTTCTTTGAGGCGCTGTACGCGCACATGCTGCTCGCGGGCAATGCTTATGTCGGGGCCGTCGCGCTTGGCGATCAGGTCCGCGAGCTTTACGCGCTGCGGCCGGATCGTATGAAGGTGGTGCCCGGTCCCGACGGCTGGCCGGAGGCGTATGAGTATAGCGTCGCGGGCCGCAGCGTGCGGTTCGATCAGCTTGCGTCCAGCGTGCCGCCGATATTGCATCTGACGTTTTTTCATCCGCTCGACGATCACTACGGTCTCGCGCCGGTGGAGGCCGCAGCGGTCGCGCTCGATACGCATAACAGCGCCGCAAAATGGAACAAGGCTCTGCTCGACAACGCTGCGCGACCCTCCGGTGCGCTGGTCTATTCCGGGCCCGAAGGCGCGGTGTTGTCGGATCAGCAATTCGACCGGCTCAAGCGCGAACTCACCGACACCTATCAGGGCGCGGTGAACGCCGGGCGGCCTCTGCTGCTCGAAGGCGGGCTGGACTGGAAGGCGATGTCGCTGACGCCGAAGGACATGGATTTTCTCGACGCGAAGAATTCCGCCGCGCGCGAGATTGCGCTCGCCTTCGGCGTGCCGCCGATGTTGCTCGGCATTCCCGGCGACAACACGTATGCGAATTTTCAGGAAGCCAATCGCGTGTTCTGGCGGCAGACGATCCTGCCGCTAGCGTCGCGTGTCGGCAGCTCATTGGCGCAATGGCTGTCGCCGCAGTTTGGCGGCGAACTGCGTATCGTTGTCGACACCGACCGGATCGATGCACTGGCCAGCGACCGGGCCGCGCTGTGGGATCGCGTCGCCAATGCGCCGTTCCTGACGCTCAACGAAAAGCGCGAGGCGACGGGTTATGCGCCGGTGGCTGACGGCGACCGGCTGGGGTGACTTTTCTTATCCCTCCCCCTTGTGGGGAGGGTCGACCGAGCGAAAGCGAGGTCGGGGTGGGGGTATGTCAAATTCGCTGTCGACGTAAAGCTACACCCACCAGACTGGCCTTCGGCCAGCCACCCTCCCCACAAGGGGGAGGGATGAGCAAGAGCCCCAGGATCCGTCATGTCCGATCTGATCCGCATCTTCACCGAGCGCGGCGATCTTGCGCATCTGGCGCTGCTGCTGTGGGCGCTGGCGGCCACCTCGCCGAACAGGCTGGCGTAACCTTCCACCGTTCCGTCGCTCGCGAGCGACACCCGGGATGTGGATGAAATCGGCGCGTGCATGGGCATCCTCGCGAACTGCGCGTGGTTGAGTGAGCTCAGGAATGTTGGGTGGCGACTAGCCGGGATTGCTCAACGTCATTGCGAGCGAAGCGAAGCAATCCAGAAAACCAAAGACTGGATTGCTTCGTCGCTTACGCTCCTCGCAATGACGGGCTGAGCATTCATTACTTTGCGCGCTTCGAATTCTTTCGTCGCGATGGCCTGCCACGCGCAGGCTTCGACGCCACCGGCCTGGTCGGCGCCTTGTGCTGGATCCTGTCGAGATGGGCGAGGAATTCGCGAAACACCGTCAAATGATCCGGCGACGATTTCTTCTCCGGCTGTATCGCACGCAGCACCGTATGCAATGTATCCATAAATCAATCCTCGTTGATGAAATGAGTAAGATCGCGTTGCCCCTTCGCCCGGCGGTTGAACCGCGAGAGCTGGCGGACGAATTCATCGAAGCGCCGCGACGCCGCCGCCAATTCGCGCAACGTGATCCGCGCAATTTCGAGCGTTCGCGAGATCTCCGGCAACGTCTACAAGAAGCCGTTCATGACCGCGGGCCCCGCGACCGGATGGGTCGGCGAGACCGATACGCGCGCGCAGACCACATCGCCGACGCTCGATGCGTTGAGCTTTCCGGCGATGGAGCTTTACGCCATGCCGGCCGCGACGGCGACGCTGCTCGACGACTCGGCGGTGAACATCGACGAGTGGATCGCCTCCGAGGTCGAACTGACCTTCGCGGTTCAGGAGGGCGCGGCCTTCGTCAACGGCGACGGCAGCAACAAGCCGAGGGGTTTCCTCAACACCACGGCGGTGGCCAACGGGTCGTGGACCTGGGGCAATCTCGGTTATGTCGCCAGCGGCAGCGCGGGCGCGTTTCCCTCGAGCAATCCGTCCGACGTGCTGGTCGATACGATCTATGCGCTGAAGGCGGGCTATCGCCAGAACGGCGCCTTCGTGATGAACCGCAAGACGCAGGCCGCGATCCGCAAGTTCAAGGACACCACCGGCGCGTATCTGTGGCAGCCGCCGGCGCAGGCGGGCGGGCGCGCATCGCTGATGACGTTCCCTCTCGTGGAAGCCGAGGACATGCCGGACATCGCCGCGAATTCGCTGTCGATCGCGTTCGGCGATTTCCGCCGCGGCTACCTGATCGTGGATCGTCTCGGGGTGCGCGTGCTGCGTGATCCGTATTCCGCAAAACCCTACGTGCTATTCTACACCACCAAGCGCGTCGGCGGCGGCGTTCAGGACTTCGACGCGATCAAGCTGGTGAAGTTCGCGGCGAGCTGAGAACAACGCGCGGCGCGCATCATCTGCGCGCCGCCGTGCCGCTTTCAGCAGCGGCCCTGTTTCCAGAGGCCGGGAGGGCAGCCGCGGCCGCGCCAGCCGACCTTGCGGCCATGGCTCCAGCCATGGTGCTTGTAGCCGTGGTGCTTGCCCCAGCCGTGTCCCTTGCCGTGGCCGCCCTTGACTTCAACGATGTCGGACGACGCGGCGTGGCTGATTGCAGGGCTTGTTGAATGGGCAGGCAGCGCCGAGGCCTGTGATGCCGCAAATGCGACAGGCAGGGCAAGGGCAAGGCTGAACAGAATCTTCTTCATCGCGTGGTCTCCTGATGATCGGCACGAGCGCCGGCGCAGTTCCGGCATGACGAGGCTGCCGGGAGCATCCTCACGCGGCGCGCCTGAACAGCGGATGAAGGAACCTGACATTCGGCCGCCGAAATGCGTCGAGCGAGTAGAGAACGCTGACAGACAGTCGGCTTCCGCAGGCGATCCCGATTTCTCTTCACTTCCTTTCATAGGTCACTTCGCATGTCCGCACGCGAGGATGCTTACGCACGCCATCAGCAGTAGTGATGGATGCGGCCGGATGCGCTTCGCTGGATACGTCCTGACGCCGCGCGGTTTCTCAAGCCGGGTACTGACCCGGCCACCGTCTATCCAGCGCTGGAGCGCAAATACAGCCCGAACCAGCCGCGCGTGCCGGCGGGCAATCCCGACGGCGGGCAGTGGACGGATGGTGATGGAAACGGAACGCCCCGCATCGCGAGGCCGATGGGACGTGTCGATCTCGGCGATCTCAGCGAGATCGGCAATCTCGGTCTGTTTCAGATTACGCCGAGGGAGCGGGACAACAGTGACTATGCACAGCTTGCGGGGGATGTGCCGACGGGAGATAGTCCCGAACTCCCCGCCGGTGAGCCGCCTGAAATCCCACAGGTGCGGCCGAAAACGAGCGCAGAACGAACGGCGTATATGCGAGCCGCTGCAAACTGGTTGGCGCGAAATGCCGGCCCTGCCGCAGACCTATATGTGGTTGCGATCAGCAATGTTGAGTGGCTGAAGGAACGTCAGAATCTTATCCATGCAGCGCGTGATGAACCGAAAGCTCTTGAGGAGCTTCAGGCGGGCGTCGGCAAACGAAGGCCAGGATACGACGATCACCATATTGCCGAACAAACATGGGCGGAATACTTCGGTTTCACGCGAAGTCAGATTGATGATCCATCAAATCGGGTTAGTATTCCACGCTTAAAGCATTATCAGATTACCGGGTGGTATGGGGCGCCTAATCGCGATTTTAGCGGGCTGTCGCCGCGAGAATACTTAGCTGATAGAAGTTGGGAGGAGCGGATGAAGATCGGCCGCTACGCGCTTGTTCGATTTGGAGTTCTCAGGCCATGAGGAAAATCGAACTCTCGGCAGTAAGCGTCGATGATTTAGTTCAGCGTTTTGCTGCAGTGACGCGGGAGCAAGATAAAGCGCTTCTGGTCGGACAAACTGCAAAATTCAATCGGCTGTTCGATCGGATGATGGAAATTTACGATGAACTGAAACGCCGCCCAGGCGATCAACGTAGTGCTCTTGTTAGCCTCTTCACTTATCCAAACATGCAGGTCAGACTGCAGGCAGCCAAACTAACCAAAGAGATTGCGCCGCTTGAGGCACGCGCCCAACTTCAGGCTATTGTCGATTCAAAGTGGTTTCCGCAGGCAGGAGATGCCGGAATGTCGCTTAGCATAATGGATGGTGATCTAAAGTTAGAGCTAGATGGCCGCGGTTGAGCGCATGAAGAAGCGAACTTTCAGTCTAGGCCTCTTAAGCCATGAGCCGCCAAACAAATCCGGAAACGGCAAGTGTCGAAGATCTTGTAGCTTTGTTTACTGGCGTTGCCATCAAGCAGAATGCCGCGTTAGAGAATATTCGCACGTCTGAATACAATCGCTTGTATGGAATAATGGAGGAAATTGTAGCTCAGTTGAAATCGCGCCATGGCGATCAGCGGAGCGCATTGCTGCCGCTTTATCGGCACCCCAATCCGACGGTACGATTCAAGGCTGCTATGGCTACGCTTTTTTTGCGCCTCGTGAAGCAAGGAAGTCTTGCAGCTGATCAAGGATCGGGAGGAGTTTCCGATTGCGATGAATGCATCTGAGATGCTGAGCGCAAACGATGAAGGGCGATATATTCCAACTTAAGGTCGCGCGTGCTGCGCGCCCCGTATTCCGCAAAGCCCTATGTGCTGTTTTACACCACCAAACGCGCCGGCGGCAGCGTCCAGGACTTCGACGCGATCAAGCTGGTGAAGTTCGCGGCGAGCTAAAATGAATTGTTCTGGCCGGGTAACAAGAGCGAAGCGCTCTTCGCTTCGATTGCCAGGCATTTGCGTTTTTTCGAAGAGAAACTCATTTCCGGAACATTTGTCGAGCACGCATTTCCATTGTGGAAGCCTGCGGGATAACGAGAGTTATCGCAGTGAATATGACTATCCAGAGCAGAAAGTATTGCAACCCGCCGATCCCGCCAGAAATCATAAAATAAGCGATAGCCAGAAGAGGCGGTATACCGATGATGCGGCTTTTGTACGTTGGCAGCAAAATCAGCGGCAGAAGGGCAACAGGAAGAAACAACATCGCCATGAATGTGACGCCGATCATGGCCCACGTCGTTGCGCTATGCTCGCCAAAAATGCCCGCGTAGAAGAAGCCTACGACTGGCCATCCCAGACCGACCCAAAGAAATGCCTTTCGGGTTTTGATCACCCACGGCTTAAGAGGCAGGACGCTTTTTGTCACTGGCGGCCTTCAACCGTTCATAATGACGGTGTGTCCCTGCCGGGTCGGGTGGTCGGCGGCAACCAGATGAGCAGGGTCCGTGGCGAGTACCGCTTCCGGCAGCGGAAGCGGCTCCAGTCCGGCGAAGCGGCGATAGATGGCGCCCATCAATGCGCCGACGATGGCCATGGCGGGCAATAGCAACAGTGGCGTGATGTATCCCGCCGCGGCAAGCGCTACGGCGGAACTGATAATGGCGCCGATCACGGCGTAATCGATTCCACGCATCCGGTTCATGGAGCGGGCGATCGCGTGGGTTACCTGAACGATGATCGCAGCGGGAATCGCAGTGACCATCAGGACGATCACGGTGAGATAGGATGGCGCCGCAATCATGGTCACGACTTCCGACCAGTTGAAACGCGTGATCAAGCTCCCCAGGTCCATAGCCGAGGAAAAGAGCGGAACGACCACTACTGCAAATACTGCCGCCGGAACGATGGCTGCGATCATGGTGGCAGAGATGGAACTGCGAACGCGTACCGGCCCGTTGAATATGGCAGTCGGCGGAGCGTCAGCGGCAGGCGCTGCGCCGGCAAAGGCGCGCGCGATGAATTCACGGCCGGCGAACTGCGCATATATCGAGCCTGCGATCATGCCGATTAAAAGCGGGAGAACCGCTGCGGTCACTTGAGCGCCCGGAAGCGGCGGCCACATCATAAGTCCATTCGACAGCGCGAAGGCGTATCCGACGACCATTGCTGCTCCGCCCATCAGGCCGTAAGCGAGCCGGGTAGCAATGCCGAACGAACGCAAAAGCCGGTGACCGGCGAACAACATGCTCCCGTCGATGAGGATGCGTCGCGCGAAAATCTGAAAGGCCTGATCCGGCGAGGGAAGCGGCATTTGATGCGCACTGAAAGTCGCCAGCCCGAGCGACGCCATCACGCCATGGTAAGCGAGGATAACGAGCAGCGCGCCTATGAACGCGCGCGCCGAGTTCCGGATCACTGACATCAATGCACCCTATCTGGCTGACTGCGACTCGAACGGGTGCTGAAGGTGGGGAACCTGCGATTGATATGCGGTTAAAGTGCTCGTTGAAGTTAAGTGCCAAGGATATGAAGGTTGCTAGTTTGTCGCCGGACTGGATAAAATTGAATCGATCTTGTGACCGTGCAATCCCGGCGTTGGCGCTACGGAACAGATCAGGAGAAATTCGCGATGAACATTCCCGCCAGAATACTGGCAGCATTGATGGTGCTCGTCGCTGCTTTCGCGCTCTCCGCCAACACCCCTGCCGCCGCCCGCGGCGGGGCGGCGGCGAATATCATGAGTTCGCCGGGCTATCAGCGGGCGCTTGAGGAATCGCGCAAGCGGTATCGGGAGTCCGCGACACAGCCTCGGGTTCAGCCGTCAGCGGTTCACAAGCGCAAGAAATCGCGGCATCACAGCCCGCGCGACTGAAACGCCGTGGAGCATTACGCGCGGTTGTGCTGAAACATTTTCAGAAGCGTGGAAATTCTAGATGCACCGGAAATTGATCTCGACGGTGCGGATCATGTTCTAGGGCACCGTACCCACACCGATGCCAACGCTGCCGCCGAATCGGATGCAGCTATCCGAACCCGGCATACGGACGAAGCCCGCGCCGAATTCGGAGCAAGCTGTTGGTTGCCGGCGCGCCGATGGTTGCTTGAGGGGCTGATCCTGCTTCAGGGCCTGCGGGCGTTGACGAGGTGTCTTCGTTTCCATCTGCTGCGCATATGCAGCCGACGCCAGCGCGGCGCAGAACACCACAACAGTGATTGACCGGAAGATGTGCGCGAGAAGGTGATGCATCGTCGTCAGTCCCGGTTGGTTGATGAAGCGGTCGGACGCCGCCGCGGCAGAGTCAACGTGGCTGCTCCCCGACGCGCTGCACCAGGATGCGTGTGTTGTTGCGCCCGCCGGCAAAGACCGCGTGGCGGGCGGTGTTGATGAACAGCAGGCGGTCGTCGTCCGAGATGCGGGCTTGCAGCGCATAGGTGCGGCGCGGCTTGATCGATGACTGATCGAAACGCAGCCGGTAGGGGATCGGGCTGCCGGTGGCGCCGGTGATGCTATCCTCGGCAATCACTTGCGCCGGCGCGTCGGCAAGCGAGATATCGACGAGTTGCACGAGCACGGTTGCGGTTGGCGGCAGCGCCATGCGTTCGCGATAGTTCACGGTTCCCATCAGCATCGTGCTCTGCGCCACCGCGTTTGTGGCGGGCAAAAGCAGCGATGTGGTGAGAAGTCCTATGATACCGCGTCGTGAAATCATGATGGCCTCCGGTTTCGTTTATCAATCAGAAGGTAGAGGATCGCCCGTCCTTTGTCAGGTCCGGCGCGGGAACCGGTTTTACGGAATCTCCGCGCCCCAGCTTCGCGCGGTCTTCACGATCCACTCTCTATATAGTGTCAGCGGGGTTACGCCGGTGAGGCCGCCGCAGCCGGCTGAATTGTTCGCGCCCGTCGACCAGCTCACCACACCAACGACGATGCTGTTGCCATCCTGATCTTCGAACGCAGGCGCGCCCGAGTCTCCGGTGCAGGCGCCCATGCCCGCGCTTTTGTTCTGGGTTTGTGGATCCACCAAACGCACCTGCAACGTGCCGGGCTGGCCGGTGACAGCGAGCGGCGCCGCGCGGACCGTACCGACACCGGAGTCGATTCCTGCAACCGTTGATCCGATACCGACAACCGTGAAGCGCGACACGGGCGAAAAGGGAATGCGCGGAACGCCGAGAAGCGCGGCCGACTTGCCGGGCATCGGTGCGGACAGACGCAGCAGCGCGACATCCGCCGTGGCCCGATGCGCCGTGATGAACTGTGCGTTGTAGCGCGGGTGCACCGCGACCTGTTGCGGTGCGATCAGCCGAGGCGGTTTCGCCGAGTAGTCGATCACGCGATTGGCTGGGCCCGGCGCGATGCAATGCGCGGCGGTCAAAATGATGTTCGGCGCGATCATCGTACCGGTGCAGACGCCGCCGCCCGCCGCAGCGACGGTGACGATGGACTGCGCGACGCCCGTGCTGGGCGCGGAGCGGCTGCCGGTAATGGCGTGTGACGGCTGCACGAATGCAAATGTAGCGATGAGGGCGGCACAGAGGCGGGCAAGCAGGATCATCCGCAAGGTTGAGCCTCGCGGCGCGCGCTTTGTCAACCGATCAATGATGATGCGGCGGCAAGGATCGGGAGTGCTGGTCGTCCCGGCGAAGGCCGGGACCCATACTCCCTGTCGTTGCGATCGATAACGAGAATTTGCGATCCGTTGCCACTGAGAATTGGGGGTGATGGGTCCCGGCCTTCGCCGGGACGACGCAGACAACGTGATCTCAGTTTACATGAAAGTTTCATCACATGCCTGCCTATCTCATTACCGCGCCAGCGGCCGAGCCACTGTCGCTTGTGGACGCGAAGCACTTCCTGCGCGTGGAACACGGCGACGACGACGCCATCATTACGGCGCTGGTGTCCGCCGCGCGCAACCATATCGAGGCGCTGACGCGCAATGCACTGATCGTGCAGACCTGGCGGCTGGTGCTCGACCGCTGGCCTGATGGCGGACGTATCGCGCCGCGCATCGGCCCGCTGCGCGCGCTCGCCGCAGCCCGCGTATTCAACGCGGAGAATGATGCGAGCACGATTGATCCCGAGATCTTCGTGGTCGATGCCGCGGCGGGTGTACTTGCCGCGCCGAGCTGGTCGCTGCCGGTGCCGGGGCGCAGCGTCGCGGGCATCGAACTCGATATCGAAGTCGGATTCGGCGCGGCGGCGAGCGACGTGCCCCCGACATTGCTGCAGGCGATCCGCATGCTGGTGGCGCACTGGTATGAAAACCGTGGCCTCATCGCCATCGGCTCAAGCGTCGCGGTGATGCCGGCCAGCGTCAACGCCATGATCGCCTCGCATCGGGTGCTGTCGCTATGATCGATCCCGGACAGTTGAAGACCCGGCTGGTGATCCAGCGGCCTGTCGAGACGCCTGACGATCAGGGCGGGGTGGTCCGCACCTGGACGACGTTCGCCACGGTGTGGGCGCAGGTCACGCCGCTATCGGCACGCCGCGGCGTCGAGGCGGATTCCGACGGTGCGACGCAGAGCTATCGCATCGTCCTGCGCAGCAACTTCTCGTTCACGCTGCAGCATCGCTTCAGTGACGGCGCAAGGATCTATCGCATTGTCGCGATCCGCGACCGCGACGACCGCCGCTTTATCGAGATCGATGCGGACGTGCGGGTCTCGTAATCGGCCTTTATTCCTCCCCCTGTGGGGAGGGTCGGCCGAGCGAAGCGTGGGCCGGGGTGGGGCTTCGGGCTACTCGCGCGATC
>NZ_HG326652.1:1889508-1894229 GCF_000308295.2 Afipia birgiae 34632 | reverse complement strand
TAACTTCGTATAGCATACATTATACGAAGTTATACGAGGGTGGGGCTTCGGGCTACTCGCGCGATCCACCCCCACCCGACGCGTTGTTCGCTTCGCTCTCACGCGCCACCCTCCCCACAAGGGGGAGGGAAAGGAAAGCGCTGCCCGACTTTCAGGACATCACTCATGACCACAGCCCACGTGGCGCTGCGCGCCGCGATCCATGACGCGTTGCTGACGGACGGCGCGCTCACCACAGCACTCGGCGGCGGCAGGATCTACGATGAACCGCCACGCGATGCCGAGTTTCCCTATGTCACGCTCGGCGAGGCGCGGCTGATCGATGCGTCGTCCGACGGTGGACAGACGCAGGAACATCAGCTCACGCTGCATGCCTGGTCACGCAAAGGCGGCCATCGCGAGGCGCATGTCATCGCCGGAGCATTGCTGCAGGCGCTCGACGATGCGCCGCTGTCGCCCCACGGGCATCGGCTGGTCAATCTGAGATTTTCAATCGCCGACATTCGCCGCGAGTCCGACGGGCGCACCTATCACGCGCTGGTGCGGTTTCGCGCTGTCACGGAACCTTTGACCTGAAGCGAATTCAGCAAAAGTGGACACCGGTTTTGCGTCCGAATTCGCGTCAACATTGAGGAGAGAACGATGGCCGCCCAGAAAGGCAAGGACCTGCTGCTGAAGATGAGTGACGGCGCGGGCTTCGTGACCGTCGCCGGGTTGCGCAGCCGCCGGATCGCGTTCAACGCCGAGACGGTCGATGTGACGCACGCGGAATCCACCGAGCGCTGGCGCGAGTTGCTCGCAGGCGCGGGTGTCAAGCGCGCGTCGGTGTCGGGC
This sequence comes from Afipia birgiae 34632, assembly GCF_000308295.2. Classification (GTDB taxonomy): domain Bacteria; phylum Pseudomonadota; class Alphaproteobacteria; order Rhizobiales; family Xanthobacteraceae; genus Afipia; species Afipia birgiae. Next base: position 1,893,395 of record NZ_HG326652.1, on the reverse strand, counting down.
AGGGGACTGTTCAAGGACTCAGCCTCCGACGCGCTGGTGCGTCAGGCGTTCTTCGACGGTGTGCTGAAATCCTGCCAGGTCGTGGTGCCGGACTTCGGCGTCATCGAGGGCCTGTTCCAGATTTCGAGCCTTGAGTTTTCCGGTGAACACAACGGCGAGGTGACGTTCGACCTTGCGCTGGAATCCGCCGGTGCGCTGACATTCACGGCGGGTTGATCATGGCGAATATTTATCGCGGGGAAATCTCCGCAGACCTCGGCGGCAGGCGGCGCACACTGGTGCTGACGCTCGGCGCGCTGGCCGAACTGGAATCCGCATTCGAGGCCAGCGATTTGATGGCGCTTGCGGAGCGCTTCGGCACCGGGCGGCTGTCGGCGCGCGATCTGGTTCGCATCATCGCGGCGGGATTGCGCGGCGCCGGCGAGACGGTTTCGGATGATGACGTCGCGGCCATGACCGTCGACGGCGGCGCGGCCGGATATGTCCGAGTCGCCGCCGCTCTCATTACTGCAACATTCGACGGCGCACCGATCAGCGAGACGTCATGAAGCCGTTTCCATGGGCGCAGGCAATCGGCTTCGGCATCGGCGTGTTGCGTCTGCCGCCGGATCATTTCTGGCGCATGACGCCGCGTGAACTGGCCTATGCAGTCGCGGCTGTGCGCGGTCCGAACCGCGAGCCGATCGATCGCACGGCGCTGGATCAGCTGATGCAAAGATTTCCCGACAAGGCGCGTGGAGCATAGGCATGGCATTCGAAGCCTCGAGCGAAGAGTCGTCGCAGTCACTGGACAGCGTAAGTTTGCGAACGCGCGAATTGACGATGGGCGCGAATGCGTTTTCGCGCGCGATGACAGGGGCCTTCCGGTCGTCGGTCATCGGCGGCAGGCAATTTGACGATGTGCTGAAGTCGCTGACGCTTCGGCTGTCCGACATGGCAGTGCGGCTTGCCTTCAAGCCGCTGGAAAAGAGTATTTCAGGCGGGATCGAGAGCTTGCTGTCAGGCCTCGTGGGCGCCGTTGGTTCCGGCGATGCCTCGCCGAAGTTCGCCAGCGGCGCGGTGAAACCGTTCGCGAGCGGCGGCGTGATCGGCACGCCGACCTATTTTCCGCTGATGCAGGGCGGCGTCGGTCTCGCCGGCGAGGCGGGTCCGGAGGCGATCATGCCGCTGGCGCGCGGGCCGGACGGCAAACTCGGCGTCACCGGGCGCGGCGGCGGCAACAGCATCACGATCCAGATCGCGACGCCGGACCTCGAAAGTTTCCGCCGCTCGGAGAACTACATCACCGGCCAGATCGCGCGCGCGGTCTCGCGCGGGCAGCGGAATCTCTAGTTCACGCGGTCGCGCAATCCCTTGACGCCCTTGTGCTCGGCGCAATGGTCGCAGCAATAGAACGTGCCCTTGTTCTCAAGTCCGTGACCGACAATGCGCGTGCCGCAATTGGCGCATGTCGGCGCCAGGGCGTGGATCGCACATTCGAAGCTGTCATAAGTGTGGGTCTTGCCGGCCAACGTGACCTGAAAAGCCTTGTCGTAGTCGTTTCCGCAGGTTTCGCACTGGGCCATGGCCTGATCTCCGTTCGGTTACGTCAGCATCCGACCAGTCAATGACCGCCGGGCGCATCAGTTCCCGGCCGTCCTCAACAAACACCGGGGTGAACAATGCCCGCCAGCTTTCATGAAATCCTGTTTCCGCTCGACATCGCGCTGAAGAGCGCGGGCGGGCCGGAGCGGCGCACCGACATTGTTACCTTCGGCTCGGGTCGCGAGGAACGCAACGCGCGTTGGGCGCATTCGCGCCGCCGTTTCGATGCCGGTTACGGCGTCAAGACGCTCGACGCCTTGCAGGAGGTGGTGGCGTTTTTCGAGGAGCGGCGCGGGCAGCTCTACGGTTTCCGCTGGCGCGACCGGCTCGATCATTCCTCCGCGCAGTCGGCATCGGATATTTCGCCGCTCGATCAGATGCTGGCCAGCGGCGATGGCACGCGCGCGGCGTTTCAACTGGCCAAGACTTACGGCAGCACTTATGCGCCGTACACGCGCGCCGTTGCAAAGCCGGTGCCGGGCAGCGTGCGTGTGGCGGTCGCGGGCACGGAAGTCCCGTCCGGCACGGCATTCACCTGCGACAGCACAACCGGCATCGTGACGTTTCTCGGGGGGCATATTCCCGCGAGCGGCGCGGCGGTGACGGCGGGTTTCCTGTTCGATGTGCCGGTGCGGTTCGACACCGACTATCTCGAAGTTGATTTGTCGGCTTTCGCGGCGGGCGCGATCCCGAAGATTCCGCTGGTGGAGATCCGGCCATGAGAGAGATTCCATCGGCGCTCCAGGCCAGGCTCGATTCCGGCGTGACCACACTTTGTCATTGCTGGAGGCTGACGCGGCGCGATGGTGTCGTGCAGGGCTTCACCGATCACGACGACGATCTGATGATCGGAGGCGTGACCTATCGCGCGGGTACAGGCTTCACCTCGTCCGAGGCCACCAGCCGTTTCGATCTCTCGGTCGATGGCGCGGAGATCGCGGGCGCGCTGTCGGATGATGCATTGCTGGAGAGCGATCTGGCTGCAGGCAACTACGACGCAGCCGGCGTCGAGACCTGGCTGGTGGACTGGAGCGACGTGTCGCTGCGTGTGCTGACCGCGCGCTCGACGCTGGGTGAAGTCAAACGTGAGGGCCAGGCGTTCAGCGCCGAGTTGCGCGGGCTTGCGGATCAACTGTCGCAACAGAGCGGGCGGTTGTTCACCGCGCGATGCGGCGCGGATTTAGGTGACGCGCGCTGCAAGGTCGATCTGACGGTATCGGCATTGCGCGGCGCGGGCACGGTCGCGAGCATCGAGTCGGTGTCAACGCTGGTGGCATCCGGCCTCAATGCGTTTGGCGAGGGCTGGTTCACCAACGGCAAACTGAGCTGGACGTCAGGCGCGAATGACGGTCTGTCTGTCGAGATCAAGGATCATCGCATAGCGTCGGGGCATGCGCGGCTGTCGCTGTGGCAGGCCATGCCGGAAGCCATTGCAAGTAGCGACAGCTTCACCGTCACGGCCGGGTGCGACAAACGCTTCGCGACCTGCCGCGAGCGCTTTGCCAACGCAGTCAATTTTCGCGGCTTTCCGCACATCCCCGGCAACGATTTCGTCATCGCCTCGCCCGATGCGGGGGCGGGAAACGATGGCGGGTCGATGTCGGGGTGAGGATGTGTTTCTCACCTCTCCCCGTTCTTACGGGGAGAGGTCGTGAGCGAAGCGAGCGGGTGAGGGGCATGCTTCCGCGCGCGATGTTGCCCCTCACCCAACCCTCTGCCCGCGGGCGGGGAGAGGGAACGCATCGTGCTCCTAGTCTGGACATTCCACCAATGGCTTCATCTCTCACCAGCGCCGCCATCGTCGCCGAGGCGCGCGAATGGATCGGCACGCGTTATCGCCATCAAGGCGCGTTGAAAGGCGTCGGCTGCGATTGTCTTGGCCTCGTGCGCGGGGTCTGGCGCAACTGCGTCGGCTCCGAGCCGGAAATGCCGCCCGCTTATGCGCCGGACTGGGCCGAAGCATCGGGGATCGAGACGCTAGCGGAGGCCGCGACGCGGCATCTTGTGCCGGTGGCACGTGACGACATCGGCGGCGGTGACGTGCTGCTGTTTCGCTGGCGCGAGGGATATGTCGCCAAGCACGCGGCGATCGCGACATCCGAAGGCACCATGATCCACGCCCATGACGGCGCGGCAGTGTGTGAGGTCGCGCTGTCGCCGTGGTGGCGGCGGCGTCTTGCCTATGTGTTTCGGTTTCCGGGAGTGACGGACTAGTTGCCGGCTTCTTCACCTCTCCCCCGCAGGCGGGGAGAGGTCGGATCGTGTAGCGATCCGGGTGAGGGGCATGCATCCGCTCAATGACA
>NZ_HG326652.1:1886597-1889388 GCF_000308295.2 Afipia birgiae 34632 | reverse complement strand
ATGCATCCGCTCAATGACATTGCCCCTCACCCCAACCCTCTCCCCTCAGGCGGGGAGAGGGAGCAAATCGAGCTTCGCTCGCAATGACGAGTTCATAACTCTCAACTTACCGTTGGATGAGCTTCTGATGGCAGCCCTTGTTCTTTCAGTCGCCGGCGGCGCCGCGGGCGCGGTGTTCGGCCCGGCAGGCGCCATCGCAGGCCGGATCGCCGGTGCACTCGTTGGCAACTTCATCGACCGTTCGCTGTTTGCGCAGGATTCAAGCCGCAGCGTGCAAGGGCCGCGGCTCGCCGATCTCGATGTCATGGCCTCCACCGAAGGCGCGCCGATTCCACGCGTCTACGGCCGGGCGCGGCTGTCTGGGCAGGTGATCTGGGCGACGCGCTTCGAGGAAGTGATCACGACCCGCACCGAGACCTCAGGCGGCGGCGGCGGAGGAGGAAAGGGTTTCGGCGGCGGAGGAGGCGGCGGAGGAGGCGGCGGTGGCGGTGGCACCGTCACCACCACGACGACCACATACTCTTACTATGCAAACTTCGCGATCGGGTTGTGCGAAGGCGAGATCGGCCATGTCGGCCGCATCTGGGCCGACGGCAAACCGCTCGATATATCGAACCTCAATGTGCGCGTTCATCGCGGCGGCGAGGATCAGGCGGCAGACGACCTGATCATCGCGAAGGAGGGCGCGGGCAATGCGCCGGCCTATCGCGGTCTCGCTTACGTCGTGTTCGAGCGGTTGCCGCTGGCGGATTTCGGCAACAGGATTCCGCAACTGTCGTTCGAGATCATACGGCCGATCGGCAAGCTCGAGCAGATGACGCGTGCGGTGACGCTGATCCCCGGTGCGACCGAGTTTGGCTATGAGACATCTGCCGTGGTGCGCGTGCTCGGTCCCGGACAATCCGCGCCGGAAAACCGTCACGTCACCAATGCGGCGTCGAACGTCGTTGCCTCGCTCGACGATCTTCAGTCGACGTGCCCCAATCTCGAACGCGTCGCTATCGTTGTCGCGTGGTTCGGCAATGATCTGCGTGCAGGCAATTGCACCGTGCGCCCGTGCGTCGACAGCGCCATCAAGGTGACCTCGGGCAGGACGTGGTCGGTTGCGGGATTGGGCCGGGCAAGCGCGACAGTTGTCTCGACGGTAGAGGGGCGTCCGGCTTATGGCGGCACGCCGTCCGACGACAGCCTGCGCAACCTGATTGCAGAACTGAAGGCGCGCGGCCTGAAGATTACGCTCTATCCGTTTTTGATGATGGACATACCGGCCGGCAACACACTGACCGATCCATGGACCGGAGCGTCCTCACAACCGGTCTATCCCTGGCGCGGGCGCATCACATGCAGTCCCGCGCCGGGCGTGAGCGGATCGCCGGACGGTACAAGTGCAGCGGGGACGCAGATCGCGAGTTTCTTTTCCGGCGGCGGCGGCTGGAATTATCGCCGCATGATCTTGCACTACGCCAGCCTCGCGGTCTCGTCCGGCGGTGTCGATGCCTTCCTGATCGGCTCGGAACTGAAGGCGCTGACACGCGTTCGTTCGGCATCCGGCGTGTATCCGGCGGTACAGGCGCTGACCACGTTGGCTTCGGATGTAAAGGCTGTCGTCGGCGCAGGCACTGTCGTGACCTATGGCGCGGACTGGACCGAATACGGCTCTCACGTGATCGGCAGCGAGGTGCGCTTTCCGCTCGATCCGCTGTGGGCGTCATCGGCCATCGACGCCGTCGGCATCGATTACTATGCGCCTTTGTCGGACTGGCGCGACGATGCAGGACAGCTCGATGCGTCGCTCACGTCGTCGATCCATAACCGCGCCTATCTCGCAGCGAACCTGAACGGAGGCGAAGCCTATGACTGGTATTACGCCGACGATGCTGCGCGCGCCGCGCAGACACGCGCGCCGATCACCGACGGTCTTGGCAAGCCGTGGATCTATCGGCCAAAGGATCTGTGGAACTGGTGGGCCAACCCGCACATCGAACGCGTCGGAGGTGCCGAGCTCGGCAGCGCGACGGCATGGACGCCGCGCAGCAAGCCGATCTGGCTCACTGAAGTTGGTTGCCCGGCCGTGGATAAAGGCGCGAACCAGCCCAGTGCGTTTCCCGATGCCAGATCGATCGAGGGCACCATTCCCTATTTCTCGAACGGCCAGCGCGATGACCTGATCCAGCGCCGCTACTTGGAGGCCGTCATCAGCGCGTTCGATCCGGCGTTCGGTGCGGATGAACTGAATCCCGTGTCGCCGGTCTATGGCGGTCGCATGCTTGATGTCTCCGGGCTTCATCTATGGACCTGGGATGCGCGGCCCTATCCGGTGTTTCCCGCCGCAGCGGATGTCTGGAGCGACGGGCCGAACTGGCAGACCGGGCACTGGCTGACCGGACGGCTTGGCGCCGCGCCGCTCGATGCGCTGGTCGGTACGATCCTCACGGATGCGGAGGTGGCCGATGCGCGCACGGACAACCTGCGCGAAAGCTGCGACGGCTATGTGGTGGATCGTCCGATGTCGCCGCGTGCGATGATCGATCCGCTGGCGATGGCTTATGCGTTCGATGCGACGGTGGCGGGCGGAGAGCTGACGTTCGTTCAGCGCGGCGCGCCGCCGGTCGCGGAAATTGCGGAGGACGAACTGGTCGATTCGCAGAAGGGTGCGCTGGCGCGGCTGACGCGCGGCCAGGAAACCGAATTGCCGCGCGAAGTCTCGTTTGGATTCACGGACGGCGCTGCCGACTATCGGCGTTCCGCCGTGACGTCACGGCGGCTGGTCGGCGGTTCGAATCGCACCCTG
>NZ_HG326652.1:1758185-1886537 GCF_000308295.2 Afipia birgiae 34632 | reverse complement strand
GTCATCACAGACGATGCTGCCGCGATCCGCCGTGCCGATATCTGGCTGCAGGATCTATGGGCGGGGCGCGAGAGTATTGCGTTTTCACTCGGGATGAAGGCATTGCCGCTGACGCCGGGCGATGTGGTCGGCGTGACGATCAATGCGCGGCGGCGGCTGTTCGAGATTTCCGAGCTCGTGGACACGACTTCGCGGCAGATCAAGGCGCGGAGTATCGATCCCGAGGTGTTCTCGGTGCCGCTGTTTGTGCCGCGCGTGAAGCCACCCGTCATTCCGCCGGCGCTGGGGCCGGTGCAGGCGCTGGTGCTCGATCTGCCGAGCATCGATTCATCCGAGCCGCCGGTGCTGACGCGGCTGGCGATCTTCGCCGATCCCTGGCCGGGTTCGGTGACGGTGTGGCGTTCGACCGACGGTTTGAGCTTCGAGAAGGCGGCGACAGCGTTCGTGCCATCGGTGATCGGTGAAACGCTCGATGCGCTTCCGGCTGGCCCAACAAGTTGCTGGGATCGCGGCGGCGAGGTGCATGTGGCGCTTTACGGCGGCGCGCTGGCGTCAGTCACTGAGGCGCGGGTGCTCGATGGCGCGAATGCCGCCGCGGTGCTCAATACAGCGGGGACATGGGAAATCCTGCAGTTCGCCAATGCTGAACTGGCCGGAGACAAGACCTACAAGCTGTCGCGGTTGCTGCGGGGGCAGGCGGGCAGCGAGTATGCCGTCGCCGATCCGCTGCCCGCGGGGTCGCCGTTCGTACTGCTCGACGACTATGTGGTGACGATTGCGCGCGGTCTTGGCGCGCTTGATCGTGCCATCGATCTACGCATCGTTGCAACCGGCCGCAGCCACGACGATCCTTCGGCTTTGGCCATGACTGTAACGCCGCAGCCCACGGCGCTGATGCCATTGTCGCCTGTCTACGTCAAAGCGGTGCGCGCAGGCGATGGCATTCATGTGTCGTGGATCCGGCGCACCCGCCGCGACGGCGACAACTGGGGCGTCGAGGTGCCGCTCGGAGAAGACGCCGAGGCTTACACGCTGGATATTCTTTCCGGCGCGTCCGTGGTGCGGAGCATTTCGTCCTCTGCGCCGTCGGCGCTTTACGCCGCTGCCGACGAACGCGCCGACTTCGGCGCGCCGCAATCAAGTCTGCATGGCCGCGTGTCGCAAATGTCGAGCACGGTCGGGCGCGGGCATCCAACCGAATTCACTCTCACACTCTGAGCAATCATGACAGACACAGTCCATCTCGGGTTGCCTTTCATCGAAGGCAGCCAGGCGCAGAAGCATGTCACGCACAATGAGGCACTACGGATTCTGGACGCCGTGGTGCAGATCGGCGTGCTCGACACCGATCGTACCACGCCGCCGCTCGCACCTGCGGGCGGCGACCGCCATATCGTGGCGAGCGGCGCGACCGGTGCATGGTCTGGACAAGCGGACGCAGTCGCCGTCTTTGAAGACGGCACATGGCGCTTTCTGACCCCGAAGCTCGGCTGGTGTGCGTGGTCGGACGCCGACGGTGCGTTGCTCGTCTATGACGGTGCGGCGTGGACCGAGGCCACCGGCAGCGGCGCCATGCCGGGCAGTGTCGCGCAACTCGGTATCAACGATACTGCCAGCGCTCCGAACCTGCTCACGGTGAGGTCGAACGCGGCGCTGTTCAATGCTGTCGCCGTCGCCGGCGGAGGCACCGGCGATATCCGTCTGCAAATCTCCAAAGAGGCCAGCGCGAAAACCGCGTCGTTGGTGTTCTCGGATGCATTTTCGGGCCGCGCAGAATTCGGTCTGATCGGCTCCGACGCTTTCAAGCTCAAGGTCTCGAACGACGGATCTACGTTTGTCGAAGCGCTGGCGATCGACCAGAGTTCGGGCAATGCCACGTTTCCGCGTGGCCTTGCGCTGACCGGTGTGATTTCTCCGTCGCAGATTACGTCGAACCAGAACGACTACACTCCAACCGGCATTGCATTTGCGTCCGTGGTCAATCTCTCGTCCGATGCCTTGCGCAGCGTATCGGGACTGGCGGGCGGGGCGGAGGGCCGCATCATCACGCTCATCAATACAGGCAGCCAGATCGTCTCGCTGCTGAGTGAGAGTGCGTCATCGATGGCCGCCAATCGCTTTGCGCTCGGGAGCGATCTTGCCATTGGCGCGAAGCAGGCGGTGATCCTGCGCTACGATGGCACGGCGTCTCGCTGGTATGCGGTCGCGCGGCCGGGTGGCCGGGAAGTGCTCACCGCGAACCGCACCTATTATGTGCGCACGGACGGCAACGACAGCAACGACGGACTTACCAATACCTCTGGTGGGGCCTTTCTGACGATTCAAAGGGCGATCAATGTCGCCGCCGGGCTGGATCTGTCGATTTACAGCATCACGATTCAGGTCGCCGACGGCACATATACCGGCGGCGCCATCGTCAATGCGCCCTGGATTGGTGCCGGGGATGTGACACTTCAGGGCAATGTCTCGACGCCGGCCAATGTGGTGATCTCGACGACCGGCGTGCACTGCATTTCCGTTCAGAATAATGGCCGCTTGAGAGTCGGAGGCGTCAAATTCCAAACCATGACCTTCGGTATCGCGCTCGCGGCCACGTCCGGAGGCAAGATCGATATTGTTTCGCCGGTCAACTTCGGCGCCTGCGCGACGTTTCACATGAACGCGGATGGCGGCGGCAAGATCCTGTGTTCATCGAATTACACGATTTCCGGAAACACCCCCGCTCATGCGGTGGCGATTTCTTTTGGATATTTCTACGTTGCAGGAAATACCATCACCATTACGGGGTCGCCTTCACTGGGTACGTTCGCGCAGTCCACCCGCACGGGTTACATGGAATGGATCAGCAATACATTTTCGGGATCAGCGACAGGCGCGCGCTATAGCACCGCGACCGGCGGGGCCATCTTCGTCAATGGCGGGGGAACGAGCTATCTGCCCGGCAATTCCGCCGGCTCGGTGACGTCGCCCGGGTGGTATGGGTGAGTTCGATGTCCGCGGCTTGGCCGGTGCGAGGCTCACACCACTGCCGAAAAAGGCCTTAAGCAGCGGGAGCCGGGAACGCGATGGCGTGTACATCAACGCCGTGTTTCGCCGGATCTGATTCCATAAACAACGTCCACTGATCGTTACAGCCCGCCCCTGGCGGGCTGTTTTCATTTGGAGAACTGACATGACACTCGCATCACTGCGTGATCGCCTTTCCGCGCCTGTGGAGTGGGCCGCCAGCCAGGTCGCGGCTCGGCCCAAGGCCACGCTGATTACCTGGATTACGTCGCTCGCACTCACCGCGTGGGTGTTCTGAAATGGCGACGGAGTCTTACAATGTCGCGCTCACGCGGCTGCTGAAGGACGAGGGCGGTTACACCGATCATCCGTCCGATCCCGGTGGGCCGACCAATTTCGGCATCACGCTTGCTGACGCGCGGCGCTACTGGAAGGGCAACGCTACCGCGGACGACGTGTGTGCCTTGCCGCAAACCGTCGCGCGGAAGATCTATCGCGAGCGTTACTGGAACGCGCTGCGCTGTGACGAACTGCCGGCCGGTGTCGACTACGCGGTGTTCGACTATGGGGTGAACTCCGGCGTCGGCCGTGCGGGGAAGGTGCTGCGACGGGTGTTGAAGCTGTCCGATCGCACCAGCATCGTGAGCGATAAGGTCATCGCAGCAGCGGGAGAACGCGCCGCGAGCGATCTTGTCATCGCGATCTGCGCGGAGCGCATCGGGTTTCTGCGCGGCTTGAAAACATTTCCGGTGTTTGGGCGCGGCTGGACCGCTCGTGTCAACGGCGTGCGCGCCGCGGCGCTGGCGATGGCGCAGAGCCGTCCGCTTGCGCCGGTCGCGAGTGCGCCCGCCGAGGCATCGCCAGGCAAGGCTGTCGTGCCTGTGAAAATTCCGGCGGGGCCGGCGTCCGCCGGCGCGGTGATCGCCGCGGGCGCGGCGAGTGCGGCGGCGACCTCGCGGCTTGAAGTGGTTGCGATGGTTGCTGGGGCAGCGGCGGTGACCGCGCTGGCGATCTTTCTCATCTGGCGCTGGCGGCACCGCGCGCATCAGGAAGCGGCGGTGATGCCGCCTGTGGAAGGGACATCCAATGGATTGGGGTAACATTGCAAGGCAGGTGATCGGGCTCGGCGCACCGATTCTCGGGACCGCGCTGGGCGGTCCGCTCGGTGCTGCTGCGGGACGCATTCTCGCCGAGGTCGTCGGCGCGTCCGACGCAACGCCGGAGGCGGTCGGCAAGGCTCTGACGACGAGCAGTGCGGATCAGATCGCGCAGGCAGAGAATACATGGGCCGAAGCCATTCGCGCCGAAGCGGAGGCCGCGCGTGGTTCGGTCGCCGAGACGCAGGCGACGATCCGCGCGGAACTCGGCAGCGAGGATTTACTTCAACGGCTCTGGCGTCCGCTTTACGCGCTGGAACTGACTTTGGAATGCGCCGCCCTCTGGGCTGTCCTGGTCCACGAATTCTGGACCGGCGACATGACGGCGATCAACGCCCTGATCGGCGCGACGGGCCTTCTGGTCAGCTATTGGGGGTTCCGATTCGGCGTGTTAGGCGTCTACATGAGCGGCCGGACCCGTGAAAAGGTCTGCGCCGCCACCGGCCAGAATGACCCCGGCGTCTTCGGCAAGCTGGTCAAGGCGGTGGTGAAGAGGAAGTGAGTATGGAGAAAAAGTAATCTCCGGCGCGGCTTTGTTCATGAGGCATTCACTGCTGCGCCGTTCATCTAGGTTATCTTGAACCTGCCATTCGGAGGTGACGTTGCGCCTTCTCGTTGTTGAAGACGATCCCGATCTCAACCGCCAGCTCACGACGGCTTTGTCCGATGCGGGCTATGTCGTTGACCGCGCATTCGATGGCGAGGAGGGGCACTTCCTCGGTGATAGCGAGCCTTACGATGCGGTGGTGCTGGACATCGGCCTGCCCAAGATGGACGGCATTTCGGTGCTGGAAGCGTGGCGTCGCAACAAGCGCACCATGCCGGTGCTGATCCTCACAGCGCGCGACCGCTGGAGTGACAAGGTACAGGGCTTCGATGCCGGCGCCGACGATTATGTCGCCAAGCCGTTCCACCTTGAGGAAGTGCTGGCGCGGATCCGCGCGCTGCTGCGGAGAACTGCGGGTCACGCCCAGTCCGAACTGACCTGCGGGCCGGTGATGCTGGATACCCGCACCAACCGCGTCAGCGTCAACGGCAATCCCATCAAGATGACGTCGCACGAGTATCGGCTGCTGGCCTATCTGATGCATCATTCCGGCCGCGTGGTGTCGCGCACCGAGCTGGTCGAGCATCTGTACGATCAGGACTTCGACCGCGACAGCAACACCATCGAGGTGTTCGTCGGGCGCATCCGCAAGAAGCTCGACGTCGATATCATCCAGACCGTGCGCGGCCTCGGCTATCTGCTGACGCCGCCGCCCGCAACCAATGCGCATTAGAATATGATAAGTTCAGGTGGAGCGGAATGCTTCCACCGTCATTGCGAGCGGAGCGAAGCAATCCAGAGCAACGCAAATGACTGGATTGCTTCGTCGCAAGTGCTCCTCGCAATGACGCGTGATTGGACGCGCGCTACGCACGGGGAGAATTTTTGACCCGCCGCACGAAATCTCTCGCGACACGGCTGTTTCTGTCCGCGACGGCCTGGGTGGTGCTGATCCTCGTCATCACCGGCATTGTGCTGTCGACGGTCTACAGGCGCTCGACCGAGCGCGCCTTCGACCGCCGGCTCAATTTCTATCTCCGCACATTGATCGCCGAAGCGGCGCAACCTGACGATCCGAACGACAAAAGCGACAAGTCCGAAAGATCCGTGCAGTCGCTCGGCGAGCCGCTGTTCGAACTGCCGTTGTCGGGCTGGTACTGGCGCATGGCGCGCACCGACGGCGACAAGCCGGAAGTGCGTGCATCGCGCTCGCTGTGGGATGCCTCGCTGCCGAAGCTCGAAGATCAGGGCGTCGAACTCGATCAGTCCGGCGTGCGGCTCGGCTATGTCACCGGCCCGGAAAACCAGCATCTGCGCATGGTGGAGCGGCCGGTTGATCTTGGTACCGAGGGAAAATATCTCGCCACCGTCGCAGGTGACGCCACTGAAATCTCCGAGGAAACCTGGGCCTTCAATAGCTATCTGGCGCTGACGTTCGCGGCGCTGACGGTCGGCCTGCTGCTGACCACGATCTTTCAGGTGCGGTTCGGTCTGGCGCCGCTGAAGCGGATTTCCAACTCGCTGGCCGCCATCCGCTCGGGGCAGGCGGAGCGGCTGGAGGGTGAGTTTCCGGAGGAGATCGCGCCGCTGGCGCGCGAAACCAACGCGCTGCTTGATGCGAACCGGGCCATCGTCGAGCGCTCGCGCACCCATGTCGGCAATCTCGCACACGCGATCAAGACGCCGCTCTCCGTCATCGTCAACGAGGCCGGAGCCAATCGCGGCGATCCGTTTGCGGCCAAGGTTCTGGAACAGACCGACATCATGCGCGATCAGGTCGCGCATCATCTGGAGCGTGCTCGCATCGCCGCGCGTGTGACCACCATCGGCACCATCACCGAGGTCGCGCCGGTGATCGAGGCGCTGGCGCGGACGATGGAGAAGATCCACCGCGACCGGGATATCCTCATCGACGCGGAAATCAACGACGGCGCGAAGTTTCGCGGCGAGCGGCAGGACCTTGAGGAGATGGCCGGCAATCTCGTCGACAATGCCTGCAAGTGGGCGGGTCAGCGGGTGTTCATCGAAGTATTGATAGAGCGTTCGGCGGCGAATGCGCTCGATCCGATCCTGCGCATCATTGTCGATGACGACGGCCCGGGTCTGTCACCCACGGAGCGAACCCAGGTGGCCCGCCGCGGCCAGCGTCTGGACGAGACCAAGCCGGGTTCCGGCCTCGGCCTGTCCATCGTCACCGATCTGGCCCAGCTTTACGGCGGCAGTTTCACGCTCGGGGCGGCTCCGATCGGCGGTCTGCGCGCGGAACTGGTGCTGCCGGGGGTGTGATCGCCGCCGCTCTGTCGCCCCATTCGTCCGTTCCAAAGCGCCCGCCGATAGAAATTGATGGGGAAAAACGCTGAAATCTCGCGCCTGTTAACAGTGGGGATAATTACCCATGTGGGACGAATCGGGTACTCCACCCCTAGTGGGATCACTGCTCGCGACCTACCAGACCAGCGTGCAAAAACTTGATCCGTTTGACTGATTCCGGAGTGGTCCAGATGTCACGAGTTCCCAAAATGCACAAAAATGGGACCTGCTGAACCAAATTGGTCGTTGCACGTTTGTTTCCTGTGAGTTAGACACTCAAAGGTTGCGAATAGCCACTTGACTCCCTGATTCGGCTTCTATAAAAGCCGCGCCTTTTTGAATTGAGTCGCTATTATGAAAGTCGGTGTCATGTCTAAATTTGACGAGCTAGCGCGGGTTTTGTTCGAGGGCGATGTCGTCGCCACCGACTTTAAAACCATGCCCGGCACCGGAGCCGATCTTTCTAGAGACCAAATGGCAAAATCCCTTTTGGAATCAATGAAACGAGTCGGTTTAGTTCGGGATGGCAAGCTGGTAAGCCCCGAATAAAATTTAGTATCAGGCAGTATACAACCTGTACGTTTGTCGCCTATGACGTTTCTATGTCAAAGGCTGATTTTGTTCGATCTTTGCAGTTTGAAAGTAAGGCGCTTAGTCCCTTTGATATCTCTCAAAGGCTAAGGCAGCTTCATGGCTGTGTATCGGTATGTCAGTTAGACCCAGATCTGTCGTCAGCCGAATATCGCGGCTATATGGTCCGATATCGAGAAAAGCGGGATAGGTCTCCAGAGAACCCCGAGCTGTATGTCTGCGTCGTATCTGCGGACCAGTCGATCGCTTGGCAACAACTCACCTGGGCCAAGGAGATATTGCAAATCTTAGATCGCCCCGAACATCGCACCGGCAATAGGACAGCGCTTGGGGCGATGATGGATGTGCGTAAAGTGCGCACTCCAAATGGCAACGGAACGCCATTGAATGTAATGGCAGATAAAAACGGTCTAACCTTAGCGCTCGGTAGTCGAATTCCACAGGTCTATCGCAACAGCTTGCGTGGTACCCGCACGCGGCCCTCCAATGATGCACTTGAAGCGATGCTTCTGGTTCCCAAAGAACTAATCGATTGGCTTCTATCCGACGAGTTCGAAAGACAGTTCGAACAAGCGCTCGTTGAATGTAACGATTGAACGGGCAGCTTGATGCTACAGCGCTACCGTATGCTCTGATTCTCAGGGCACTCTAGATGGGGCGCGCTTTGGTGGGCCATCAAGCCGATCTGGCTTAAATAATTGAATGTCCTAATTCCGCGCCTCTAGGCCTTGGACACCGGCCGCGGTACGGCCTGCCGCAATCTGGACGGCGGTGGGCTAGGGCCCGAAGCCGTAATCCACCCCCAAATCCCTGTTTCTCAACGCGAAATTAACGACGTCCCGGCTATCACACCCGGTGGACACCTGCCGGTGCCACCGAAGGTGAGCGTTTGGGCGCATGAGCCAATCGTCGATCGAGCGATTGAGAGAGTATCTCGGGCAGCTTCCGCCGAAGGCGCAAGCGTTGCTGATGCGCGAGTTCGAGCGTGCGATCGAGCGCGGCGAGGACGTGACCGTCGCCAATTTCGTGCTCGAGCAACTGCGCATGATCGTCCGCTCCTCGAGCGATGATATGACCCCGCGCGCCGACGACCCGATGCGGCGGGTGTTCCGTCCGCTCGAGCCGTTTCTGGTCGAGAATGTTGCCCATATCCGGCCCGGCCAGATCCGGCGGTCGTCGTTGGCTCCGATCTGGATGTGGCTCGGACACGAGGGCAACCCCGACGCCGTTCGTGCCTTCGAAGCTGCGCTGGAGCAGGGCGCGACACCGGACATCAACGCAGCGGTCCGCGCCATGCAGATCGCCGCTTCCGACGCCATTGCCAATGTGACCGGCGCTCTCTCCAGCGGAGAGCGCCAGCGCACGCTTGGCCGTCTCGGCGCGCCGAGCGTGGTAGAGGATATTGCGCCGATCGGTGCCGTCCTCGCCGCCAGCGACGTGCTCGACAAGCTCAGCGCCAAGCTGCCCGGCCAGATCCGGGTATTTGCGGACTCCCACGTCGCCTCGGCGATGTCCGCGCTGAATCTCCCGGCGCTGCAGACCCCGCAAGTGCTGCCGTTCGCCGTCTCGCTGGTGCTGCAGCGGCTGGCGGCGCCCTGGCAGATCGTCCGCCTCGGCATTGCGGTCGCGGCCTCCGACGACGAAATCCGTGTTGCCAGCACGCCGTTCGGTGCCACCGTGACGATGGCGATCCACGACCTGTCGCGCGTCGCCTCCGAACTGCGCAACGACATCAAGCGCGGCCAGTTCCAGGACACCTCCAATCATCTCAAAACACTGCATGACGGCGTTCGCGGTCTGCGGACCGAACTCGACATCCGCTCGGATTCGGCATGGGGCAGGCAACTCGCCGCGATCCGCGCCGAGATTTCCAACTCGCTGCAATCGGAAATCGACAGCGTGCCCGGCCGTGTGCGCCGGCTGCTGCGGCAGGGGCCGGACAAGGATGTGACCACGGCGAACCGGATCGATCCGGTGGACGTCGAGGAGACCGCGGCGCTGATCGACTTCGTCGCCGTGTGTCGCAACTATGCCAGCGAACTTGCGATCAACGAGGTGTCGCTGCGCGCCCACACCGAGCTGCAGCACTACGTCGAGAAGGCCACCGAGACCCTGGTGGAGTCCCTGCGCACCCATGACGAGAAGGTTCGCGCCTTCCGCATGATGCAGATGAAGGTCGCGATCCGGTTCTGCGAGGTGATGTATGGCCCGGATTACGCATCGCTGATGAGCAAGGCCGCCGAGATGACGCGGCCGGGCGAGCGCAAGGCGGCTGAGCCGGTAAAGCCCGCCAAGCAGCCGCGTGCCGGTTGATCTGGCGCAACACCGCCCGGCGGTTGTGCGGCATTAATCCCCCCACACATCAATTCCCGCCGAAAGGCCGAACTTCGGCCAGTGTGGAATAAGGCGAACTTCGGATTCAGGACACTGGAAACGCATTGAATCCGTGACAGAAATGTCAATTGCGCCCTTCCGCCAGCCATGGTGTAACCCGGCCGGAATGACTGCCTGTAGTGGTTCTAGTGATCCGATTCTGACATTCGCGCCCTGTTTCAGCAGGCATCATCGCGAATGTCAGAATCAAAGGACCACTAGCAAGTATAAGTCTCGTGGAGTTTTGGATTTGACATTCGCCTTACGGACCAGCCGCCAAGTGGTGGGCGAATGCCAAATCCACTCCATGAGTTTCGCCGGGAACCCCATGGAATGACGCTTTGGTTCGTGTTCGCTCTGATGACAGCCGCCGCGGTATTTGCCGTGCTGTGGCCGCTTGGGCGCGGCAATACCTCGGCGCGCGAGGGCAGCGAGACGGTGGTCTACAAGGACCAACTGGCCGAAGTTCAGCGCGATGCGGCTGCCGGCATGATCGGTGCCAACGAGGCGCAAGCCGCGCGCGTCGAAATCAGCCGCCGGCTGCTCGCAGCCTCGGACGCTGAGGCGGCCGCATCCTTGCCGTCGAGCCTCTGGTTCCGCCGCGCCGTCGCCCTGATCGCGCTTGCCGGTCTGCCGCTGGTTGCCATCGGGCTCTACGCGTCATTCGGCTCCCCATCGCTAGGCGACTTTCCGCTGGCAGAGCGCAGCCGTGCGGCGGTCGCGACCGCATCGATGGACAAGCTGGTGGCGCAGGTCGAATCCCATCTCGAGAAGAACCCGACCGACGGGCGCGGCTGGGAAGTTCTCGCGCCGGTTCTGGCGCGGATCGGCCGCTACGACGACGCGGCACGGGCCTGGCGCAACTCCATCACCTATAACGGCGAGAGCGCATCGCGCCGCGCCGATCTCGGCGAGGCTATCGCGGCGTCGAGTGGCGGCGTGGTGACTGCCGAAGCCAAGGCCGAATTCGATCGCGCCATCGCACTCGATCCTACCGAAGTGAAGGCGCGTTATTTCGCCGGTGTCGCCGCCGAACAGGATGGCCGCAAGGATGACGCCGCGAAGATCTGGCGCGCGATGCTGGCGTCGGCGCCGCAGGACGCGCCGTGGCGTCCGCTGATACAGGAAGCGCTGATGCGCGTCGGCGTCGTCGCGCCCAAGCTTTCCGATGACACCATTGCCGCCGCCAAGGACATGTCGGAGGGCGATCGCAATACCATGATCCGCGGCATGGTGGATCGTCTCGCCACGCGGCTGAAGGACAACGGCAACGATGTCGAGGGCTGGTTGCGTCTGGTGCGGGCCTATATGGTTCTCGGCGAACGCGACAAGGCGCAGGCTGCGCTCGCCGATGCGCGGCAGGCCGTCGGCAACGACGCGGCGCGGCTGCAAATTCTCAACGACGGGCTCAAAAGCCTTGGACTGGATGGATAATGCGAGTTTCATCCTTCACCTCATTGCGAGCGGAGCGAAGCAATCCGGTCTTGATCCAGCAAGAGCTGGATTGCTTCGTCGCAAGCGCTCCTCGCATACAAACTACGTGCCGGATGAGAGGCGACCCATGACACGCAAGCAGCGGCGATTGACATTGATCGGAGGCTCGCTCGCGGTGCTGGCGGTTGCGGCTGCGCTCGTCCTCAACGCGTTGCGCGACTCCATCCTGTTCTTCTCGACGCCGACCATGGCCGCCGAAAAGCACATTCAGCCCGGCCAGCGCTTCCGCCTCGGCGGAATGGTGCGCGAAGGATCGCTGGTGCGCGGCGAGCAGCTTAAAGTGAAGTTTGATGTCACCGATGGAAACTCAACCTTGCCAGTGACTTATCAGGGCATTCTTCCAGACCTGTTTCGCGAGGGGCAGGGCATCGTTTCCGAGGGTGCGCTCGATGCGCAGGGCGTGTTCAAGGCCGACACGGTTCTTGCAAAGCACGATGAGAACTACATGCCCAAGAACGTTGCCGAGGAACTGAAGAAGACCGGCCACTGGAAGGATGACTACGACAGGAAGCCGCAAAAGGCTCCGAGTGTGCAGGGAGCCGCCAAGTGATCGCCGAGGCAGGACATTACGCACTGGTTCTGGCTCTGGTTCTGGCTCTGATCCAGTCGGTGGTTCCAGTGATCGGTGCGCGCCTGCGCGATCCGGCGCTGATGAATGTCGCGCGCTCCACCGCGCTGACACAGTTCGCATTCACCGCCGTGTCATTCACCGCACTGACCTGGCTTCATGTGACATCGGATTTCTCGGTTACGAACGTGTTCGAGAATTCCCATTCCCTGAAGCCGATGATCTACAAACTCACCGGCGTATGGGGAAACCACGAAGGCTCGATGCTGTTGTGGGTCCTGATCCTGGCGCTGTTCGGCGCGCTGGTGGCGGCGTTCGGCAATAATCTGCCGCGCTCGCTGCGGGCTCATGTGCTGGCGGTGCAGGCGTGGGTCGGCACAGCGTTCTATCTGTTCATCCTCGCCACATCGAACCCGTTCGCGCGGATCGCCAATCCGCCGATGGAGGGACGCGATCTCAATCCGATCCTGCAGGACATCGGCCTCGCGATCCATCCGCCGATGCTCTATCTCGGGTATGTCGGTTTCTCGATCTCGTTTTCGTTCGCCGTAGCGGCACTGCTCGAAGGCCGCATCGATGCGGCCTGGGCGCGGTGGGTGCGACCATGGACGCTGACGGCGTGGATTTTTCTGACGCTCGGCATCGCGATGGGCTCGTACTGGGCCTATTACGAGCTCGGCTGGGGCGGCTGGTGGTTCTGGGACCCGGTGGAGAACGCCTCGCTGATGCCGTGGCTCGCCGGTACTGCGCTGCTGCATTCCGCCGTGGTGATGGAGAAGCGCGACGCGCTGAAGGTCTGGACCGTTCTGCTTGCGATCCTGACGTTCTCGCTGTCGCTGCTCGGCACCTTCCTGGTGCGTTCGGGCGTGCTGACCTCGGTGCATACCTTCGCCAGCGATCCGTCGCGGGGCGTGTTCATTCTGATGATCTTGTGTCTGTTCATCGGTGGCAGCCTCAGCCTCTATGCGTGGCGGGCGACGACGCTGAAGCAGGGCGGGTTGTTCGCCCCGATCTCGCGCGAGGGCGCGCTGGTGCTGAACAACCTGTTGCTGACGACCGCCTGCGCGACCGTCTTCGTCGGCACGCTGTATCCGCTGGCGCTTGAGGTTCTTACAGGCGACAAGATTTCCGTCGGTGCGCCGTTCTTCAATCTGACGTTTGCACCGTTGTTCCTGCCGCTGATGATCGCGGTGCCGTTCGGTCCGCTACTGGCGTGGAAGCGCGGCGACATCGTCGGCGCGTCGCAGCGCCTGACCGCGGCCGGCATCGTTGCGCTGGTGACGATGGCGGTGCTGTGGGCCTGGACCAAGGGCGGCGGCGCGTTCGCACCGCTGATGATCGGCATCGCGGTGTTCGTTGTGATCGGAGCGATGACCGACATCGTGGAGCGCACGCAACTGTTCCGCGCACCGCTGACGACCTCACTTCATCGTGCGCGCGGCCTGCCGCGTTCGACGTGGGGCTCGGCGTTTGCTCACGCGGGGCTTGGCATTGCGCTGATCGGAATTGTCTGTGAGACGACGTGGAATTCGGAGAGCATCGCATCGATGAATCCGAAGGATGTCGTCACTGTCGGCGGCTATCAGGTGCGCCTCGATGATGTGACGCAACAGCAGGGCCCCAATTACCGCGAGGCGATTTCGCATTTCACGGTGATGCTGGACGGCAAGACCATCGGCATCCTTTCGCCGTCGAAGCGCGACTTCGCGACGCGCAACATGTCGACCACCGAGGCTGCGCTGCTGACGCGGGGCGCGAGCCAGGTTTACATCTCTCTCGGTGATGCTCATGCCGACGGATCGATCGCGGTGCGGATCTATCACAAGCCGATGGTGCTGCTGATCTGGTTCGGTCCGGTGCTGATGGCGTTCGGCGGGCTGCTGTCGCTGACCGACCGGCGGTTGCGCGTCGGCGCGCCGAAACCGGCAAAGGCGGGCAAGAAGGCCGGCGCGTTGCAGGCGGCAGAGTAGCTGCGATGAAGCGCATTCTGGCGGCCTTGTTCGCGATCATGCTGACGGTAATGCCGTCGGCGCTTTACGCCGTGCAGCCCGACGAGATCAT
Organism: Afipia birgiae 34632; assembly: GCF_000308295.2. Classification (GTDB taxonomy): domain Bacteria; phylum Pseudomonadota; class Alphaproteobacteria; order Rhizobiales; family Xanthobacteraceae; genus Afipia; species Afipia birgiae. The sequence goes on along the minus strand of NZ_HG326652.1, from coordinate 1,872,430 downwards.
GGCCGATCCGGCGCAGGAGGCGCGGGCGCGTAACCTGTCGCGCGAATTGCGCTGCATGGTTTGTCAGAACCAATCCATCGACGATTCCGATGCGCCGCTGGCGCGCGATCTGCGTCTGCTGGTACGCGAGCGGATCGCGGCAGGCAGTACCGACCAGCAGGTGATGGACTTTCTCGTCGCGCGCTACGGCAAGTTCGTGCTGCTGAAGCCGCCGGTCGGGCGTGACACGCTGATCCTATGGCTGCTGCCGCCACTGGTTCTGGCTGGAGGCGGCGTTGCGCTGTGGTTCTACAATCGCCGCCGCAATCGTGCGGCCGCTAATGAGGAGGGTGCGTCATTCCAACTCACCCCCGAGGAAGAGGCGCGGCTGGAAAAGCTGATCGCCGCTCAGGAATCGCCGGAAAAGCCGGTTTAACGCGCGTTTTGGACCGGTTCCGGGGCGGCATTCCCCGCGGCCTCGTTTGCGGGGGTCCAGCCCAAGGCCAGTAATTTTGCAGGATTGACAACAAGCGGGCGTCCAATGCGGTCCCACGCATCGCTGTGCCCGGTCGAACGGCACAGGATCTCGATCAACCGTTCAGGCACATTTAGCAATCCGGCCCGGCGACCAATTTGGGCCCGCATTTGAGAGATCAACGCGCCAAGCGTCACCGGCTCCGGGTCGGCGACAACGTAGGTCGTGTTCAGCGCGTTCTCGCTTCGCAGCACTGTAAGCACGGCCGAATTGAAATTGTTTACGGTCAGGACGGAACGCTTGGTCCGCAGTGCGCCGAATGGCAACGGAGCGCGCAGCGCGGCGATACGGTGCAGGGTGGCGATGTTTCCCTTCGCTCCGGCTCCAAGCGTCACGACGGGGCGCAGGATCGTGTACGGCGCGCCGGTAGACGCCAGCGCCCTTTCCGCCGCCAACTTCGCGCGTCCGTAGGTCGTAGTCGGGCGCGGTTCTGAGAGCTCAGTTTGAACGTCATTGGAAAAGGGGCCGACCTGAGCCGCGATGGACGAAATAAAGATGAACCGAGAAACACCGGCAGCTTTTGCATCCGCCGCGAGTGCCGCCGTCCACCGATGGTTGACTCTGTCGATTTCATCTTCGCTGTAATCGCCGTGCGCGAGGGCAGCCAAATGAACGACCGCATGAACACCGTCAAAGTTTGGCGGTGCTGATCGCGTTGAACGGATCACGTGGTAGCCCGCAGTGGCCAGGAAGGGCGCAAGATGCGACCCTAAGAAACCTTCAGCTCCGGTGACCAGTACCCTCATACTTCCCCCCTCACGGTGGGTTTAATAAGGCCCCCAATTTTTGTATGCCCTGCAATATTCCCCGCTTGGAACCGCTAGACAAGGCGCTGAAAACACCAGCGTTTTTGCTTTTTCCGATCATGTTACGAGAAAACTGCAAGGTTACAAAACATTAATTCCCCCGTCAGAGCGCGGTAAGGCCGCGTGCCCCATCTTCCGGAGCACAGGTGCACACATGCACCGCGAGATTCGCACCCCGTTTTCGCCGTTCTCCTGGAGATTGTTCATGACCGACCACCCCACCGATCTTTCCAAACTCCCATCCTACGTCGCTCCCCGCCGTTCCATTTTCTCCGCACGCAAGTTCGCGCTGATGGCGTCGGTGGTGGCTGGTCTGGGTGTTGCCGCCTATGGCTTCAGCCCGTCGAACAACTTCGATGTGCTCACGACGACCGCGCACGCGCAGGTCAACAAGGAAGTCCGTCAGGTTCAGCAACCGATCGGCTTTGCCGACATCGTTGAACGCGTGAAGCCGTCGGTGATTTCGGTGCGCGTCAAGATGGCCGAGAAGGCAGCCACCGGTGAGGCGAGCCCGGAAGATAATCCGTTCCCGCCGAACTCGCCGATGGAGCGCTTCTTCCGCCGCTTCGGTGGTCCGGATGGATTCCCCGGCCCCGGTGGCCGTGGTGGACGTGGTGGACGCGGCGGTGGTCAGATGACCGGCCAGGGCTCGGGCTTCTTCATTTCGGCTGACGGCTTTGCCGTGACCAACAATCACGTCGTCGACGGCGCCGACAAGGTTGAAGTGACGACCGACGACGGCAAGGTCCACACCGCGAAGGTGATCGGTACCGATCCGCGCACCGACCTCGCCTTGATCAAGGTCGATGGCGTCAACAATCTTCCGTACGCCAAGCTCTCCGACAGTCAGCCGCGCATCGGCGACTGGGTGCTCGCGGTCGGCAACCCGTTCGGCCTCGGTGGCACTGTCACCGCGGGCATCGTCTCAGCGCGTGGCCGCGACATCGGCAACGGACCTTATGACGATTTCATCCAGATCGACGCGCCCGTGAACAAGGGCAACTCCGGTGGCCCGACCTTTGACACCACGGGCGACGTGATGGGCGTCAACACGGCGATCTACTCGCCGTCGGGCGGCAGCGTCGGCATTGCCTTCGCGATCCCGGCCTCCACGGTGAAGAGCGTCGTCCAGCAGTTGAAGGACAAGGGTACGGTCAGCCGCGGCTGGATCGGCGTCCAGATCCAGCAGGTGACGCCTGAGATCGCCGACAGCCTCGGCCTGAAGAAGCCCGAAGGCGCGCTCGTTGCGGAGCCTCAGGTCAACGGTCCGGCTGCCAAGGCCGGCGTTGAATCGGGAGACGTGATTACGCGCGTCAACGACCAGCCGGTGAAGGATGCGCGCGAACTCGCCCGCACCATCGGCAGCATGGCGCCGGGTCAGACCGTCAAGCTGGTCGTGGTCCACAAGGGTCAGGACAAGATCCTGAACATGACGCTCGGCGAGTTGCCGAACGCCAAGGCTGCGAAGGCCGATACCGACCAGAAGGACAGCGGCAAGGCGGGCCGAGGCAACGTGACGGTGCCGAACCTCGGTCTGACACTGGCTCCGGCGAACAGCGTTGCCGGCGCGGGCAAGGAAGGCGTGGTCGTGACCGACGTCGATCCGAACAGTCCGTCGGCAGAACGTGGCTTCAAGGAAGGCGATGTCATCCTCGAAGTCGCCGGCAAGCTGGTGAGCAATCCGGCCGAAGTTCGCGACGCGATCGCCACTGCGCGTAACGAGAACAAGAACAGCGTTCTGGTTCGCGTGAAATCCGGAGACTCGTCGCGCTTCGTCGCGATGCCGGTCGCCAAGGGCTGATCAAGGGCTAAACATCCGCGCAAGCGGGTGAGGAATGGGGAGTTGTCGCCGGCATAGTAGCCCCCGCCGACGGCTCCTTCCCGGGGGCGGGCCAAAAGCCCGTCCCTTGAATCCAGGCATGATGCTGCCTTTTTGCATCATGCAGAGATGCTTTCGGTGGAAAACGCCCCCCTCCGTCGAAAGCGGCGCGATCGCACTCCAGTCGGTCGTGCAGTGCGGGCGGTGAAGTCCCCCAGCTTCGCCGCCCGTTTTTATGCAAGGGGCTGGCGGCCGCAGGCACGTCATTCGCTGCCTTGCATGAGGACGATCATCGCGCCATGGTGACACAAAGCTCCGCTGCTCAGATCCAGACCGAATCACAGATGCGACTGCTCATCGTTGAAGACGACCGCGAGTCGGCTGACTATCTCGTGAAGGCGTTTCGCGAGGTCGGTCATGTTGCCGACCATGCAAGCGACGGCGAGGAAGGTCTCGCGCTCGCCGAGTCCGGCGAGTACGACGTGCTTGTGATCGACCGTATGCTGCCCAAGCGCGACGGGCTGTCGATCATCGGCACCCTGCGCGGCAAGGGCAACCATACACCTGCATTGATCCTGTCTGCGCTGGGCCAGGTTGACGACCGCATCAAGGGTTTGCGTGCGGGCGGCGACGATTACCTGCCGAAGCCTTATTCATTTGCCGAGTTGCTGGCGCGCGTCGAGGTGCTGTCTCGCCGTCACGGCGGTCCGTCCGAGGAGACGACCTATCGCGTCGGTGATCTTGAACTCGATCGGCTCTCGCATCAGGTCAAGCGCGGCGCCGCCGAGATTACGCTGCAGCCGCGTGAATTCCGGTTGCTGGAATACTTGATGAAACATGCGGGGCAGGTGGTCACCCGTACCATGCTGCTCGAAAACGTGTGGGACTATCATTTCGATCCGCAGACCAACGTGATTGACGTGCATATCTCGCGGCTGCGCTCCAAGATCGACAAGGGCCAGGACAAGCCGCTGCTGCACACCATTCGTGGTGCCGGATACATGATCCGTGACGGCATTCGGTAAGCTGATACGAACGACGGCGTTTCGGCTGACGCTGGTCTATCTGCTGCTGTTTGCGCTGTTCGCGGCGTCGCTGCTGGGCTATTTCGCCTGGAATACACGGCGCATGATCACCGAGCAGATCACCGACACCGTCAATTCCGAGCTGAGTGAACTTTCCGAGCAATATACAAAGGGCGGCCTGCGCGGACTTGTCGCCGCGGTCGAGGGCCGCGCGCTGCGTCCGGGGGCCAATCTCTATCTCGTCACCACGCCGCAGGGGCAGGGCGTCGCCGGCAACGTGTCGTCGCTTGAGCCCGGCGTGATGGATCATCCCGGCTGGGCCGAGACCTTCTACAAGCGGCTCGAAGAAACCGACACCAAGAACCATTACGCGCTGGTGAAGGTGTCGCAACTCTCCGGCGGTTTCCGGATTCTGGTCGGCCGTGACCTCGAGGAGCGGCGGCGGCTGTTCGGGATTGTCGCCAAGGCGGCGCAATGGTCGGTGCTGATCGTGGTCGTGCTGGGTCTGGGTGGCGGGGTGTTCGTCGCGCGTCGCGTGCTGCGCCGGATCGACGCCATGACCGGCACCACGCAGCGGATCATGGCGGGTGACCTGTCCGAGCGATTGCCGGTGGGGCGGAGCGGCGACGAGATCGACCGGCTCGCGGAAAATCTCAACGCCATGCTGGAGCGCATCGAGGCGCTGATGGTTGGCCTCAAGGAGGTCTCCGACAACATCGCCCACGATCTCAAGACGCCGCTCACGCGGCTTCGCAACCGCGCCGAGGAGGCGCTGGCGAAGGCCGGCAACGAGGGCGAGTACCGCGCGGCGCTGGAGCGGACCATCGACGAGTCGGACGGCCTGATCCGGACCTTCAATGCGCTGCTCATGATCGCGCGCGCCGAATCCGGTCAGGCCCGCGACAACATGATCGTCTTCGATGCCGCGGAAGTGGCTCATGGCATCCATGAACTTTATGAGCCGCTGGCCGAGGACAAGGGCCTGACCCTCGACGTCGCGGCCGACGCCGCGACAATCCATGGGAACCGCGAGTTGATCAGCCAGGCGCTGGCCAATCTGGTCGAGAACGCCATCAAATATGGCCAGCCAGCTGGCGCGCCCGCAGGGAAGGACCCCGTTGGCTCCGGTGCCGCCGCAAGAAACCCCGATATTCTGATCGAGGCGCACCGGGAAGGGGACAATGTTCTTCTCAGTGTCACAGACCACGGGCCTGGTATTCCAGAGGCCGACCGGCAGCGCGCGGTCGAACGGTTTGTCCGGCTGGAGGCCAGCCGTACCCAGCCCGGATCCGGGCTCGGTTTGAGTCTGGCATCGGCAGTCGCGACGTTGCATGGTGGCGACCTGCGACTCGCGGACGGCCAGCCGGGGCTGCGCGTGACGCTTGTGATCCCGAGCCGGGGCGTGGAACAGAAGACCGTATGAGTTCACCCGAGATGGGCGGTGCGGACCGACCCACCCTGGCGGCCCGTTTCGTGGCCGGACCGAAACTGTTCGCGCCTGAACAAGCCGGACGGCGGCTCGCAGAGTGGCTGGGCGATGTCTCGCCCGAGGCCGCGAGCGCGCTCAAGGCCATATCCGGCTCTCTCCCGCAGGCAAAGACAATCCTCGAAGGCATCGCGGAAGCGTCGCCCTATCTGTTCGACCTGATGCGGGCGGACGCGGGGCGCGTCGTGCGCCTGCTGCAATCCGATCCCGACGATCACCTCGCTGCACTGATCGCCAAGACGGAGGTCGATGTTGCTGCCGCGCCGGGCGAAGCCGAGGTCATGACCGCGCTGCGCCGGATGAAATCCGAAGCCGCACTGTTGATCGCGCTGTGCGATATCGGCGGTGTCTGGCCGGTGATGCGGGTGACCCGGGCGCTGACCGACATCGCCGTGACCTCCGTTCAGTGCGCCATTCGCTTCCTGCTCAAGCAGGAGGCCGCACGCGGACGGCTGCTTCCACCCGATGCAGAGCATCCGGAGGTCGGCAGCGGCCTTGTCGTGCTGGCGATGGGCAAGATGGGCGCGGGCGAGCTGAATTACTCCAGCGACATCGATCTGATCGTGTTCTACGAGCTGGAGGCGCCTACGCTGGCCGACGAAGGTCGAGCCGTCGCCGTTCTTCGTCAAGGTCGCGCAGGGCCTGTCGCGTCTTCTCCAGTCGCGCACCGCCGACGGATACGTGTTCCGTGTCGATCTCCGGTTGCGGCCCGATCCCGCGTCAACGCCGGCGGCGATCTCCATCGCGGCGGCGCTGCACTATTACGAGCGCGAGGGCCGCACCTGGGAACGCGCGGCGATGATCAAGGCGCTGCCCTGCGCGGGCGACCTGAAAGCCGGCGATGCGCTGTTGGCGGAGATCGCGCCGTTCGTCTGGCGTAAGCATCTGGATTTCGCCGCACTGGCCGATGTCCACGACATGAAGCGGCAGATGCAGACGTTCCGCGGCCAGAACGAGATTTCCGTCGAAGGCCATAACGTCAAGGTTGGACGCGGCGGTATTCGCGAGATCGAATTCTTCGCCCAGACCCAGCAGTTGATCGCGGGCGGGCGGCATCCCGAATTGCGTGTGCGCCCGACGCTCGAGGCGCTCAATATTCTGGCCAACAGCAACTGGATCACGTTCGAAGCCCGCGAGGAACTGACGGCGGCTTACGAATTCCTGCGCCGGGTCGAGCATCGCCTGCAAATGGTCGCCGACGAACAGACGCACAGCCTGCCGACGGAGGCCGAGGCGGTTGAACGCTTCGCGCGCTTCTTCGGATATGACGACCGCGCTGCGTTCGCCGGGGATCTGCTTGCGCATCTTAACCGTGTGCAGAACCACTACAGCCGCTTGTTCGAAGGCGATCCCGCCGGCACCGAGAAATTGCCGGACGTGGACTACAGCGCGGGGCCTGACGACAAGCGGTTGCTCGAATATCTGCTCACGCTGGGCTTCAAGAAGCCGAAGATGGTGGCGGAGACCGTCCAGCGCTGGCTGAGCGGCGAGTATCGCGTGTTCCGGGTGGACGCGACGCGGCAGGCGTTCAATGAGTTCGTACCCGACCTGATGCGGGGTCTGTCGCGCGCCGAGGAGCCGGACGATGCCGTGATGGCGTTCGACCGCTTCCTTCAGGCGCTGCAGCGGGGCGGGCGGCTGATCTCGCTGCTGAGCCAGAACAAGGATCTGGTGGCGCTGGTCGCGCTCGTGCTCGGCGCGGCGCCGCGCCTGAGCGACATGCTGGCGCGAAAGCCGCAGATCATGGACGGCTTGATCGATCCCCGCTTCTTCGGTGCGATGCCGGATCAGAGCGAACTGTCTGCGCGCCTTGCGGCGACCCTGTCCGATGCGAATTCGTACGAGGAGTTTCTGGATCGGCTGCGGCTGTTCGGGCAGGAGAGCCTGTTCCTGATCGGCACGCGCATCCTTTCCGGCACGGTGTCGGCACAGCATGCAAGCGTGGCGTTCGCCGATGTGGCGGAGGGCATCGCGCACACCGTGAATGGTCTGGTGATGGACCAGTTCGCGGAACAGCACGGACGGATCAAGGATCAGGAAACCGCCATCGTGGCGATGGGCAAGCTTGGCAGCCGTGAGATGACAGCGTCGTCCGATCTCGACCTGATCCTGATCTATGACTTCGACCACGAAGCTCCGGACTCGGACGGGGCGCGACCTCTGCAGGGCTCGCAGTATTTCGCGCGGCTCACGCAACGTCTCATCAGCGCCTTCACGACGCGAACCAATTACGGCGTGCTGTACGAAGTCGACATGCGGCTGCGGCCATCGGGGCGGGCCGGGCCGCTGGCGTCGCGGATCGACTCTTTTTCCGAGTATCAGGAGCACGAAGCCTGGACCTGGGAGCACATGGCGCTGACGCGCGCCCGTGTCATTTCAGCATCGCCCGCTTTTCAGGCCAAGATCGAGGCCGTTATCCGCGATGTTCTGACGCGCAAGCGAGAGACCGGCATTATTGCCAACGACGTTCTGGAAATGCGCCGCGCCATCGCTGAGGAAAAGGGCGAGAGCGACATCTGGGATCTGAAGAATGCCGCCGGTGGCATGGTCGATATCGAATTCATCGCGCAGTACTTGCAACTGATCCACGCGGCGGACAAACCGGGCATTCTCGATGTCAGCACGGTGCAGGTGCTGGATAATGCCGCGCGGCTTGGGGTGCTGTCGCAGTCCGATGCCGATATTTTGCGTGCGGCGTCACGGCTCTATCATGATCTGACCCAGATCATTCGTCTGTGCGTGATCGCGAAGTTCAAGCCGGAAACAGCTGGGGAGGATCTTCTGCGAGTGCTGACGCGGGCTGGCGACGCGCCGGATTTTTCGTCCCTTGAGGCGCGCGTGCGGGAGACACAGAGCGACGTGCGCGAGGTTTTCCTGAGGCTGCTTGAAGGGATGTCTCGGCAATAATGCTGGGGGCGGGCTGTTCGCGGTGTCCGCACGGCAGCATCACGCAGACGATGGTTCCGACGCCAAGCCTTGAGCGCAGCTTCATCGATCCACCGTGAAGGCTGGCGAGGGACTTGGCGATGGCGAGCCCGAGGCCTGAACCATGGTAGCTCTTGGTGAGCTGGCTTTCGACCTGCTCGAACGGGCGTCCGAGTTTCGCCAGTGACTGCGGCGCAATGCCGATGCCACTGTCCGCGATGGTGAGTATGATCGATCCGTTCCGCATTCGGCTGCGCACCGTGACCTTACCGCCGTCGGGCGTGAACTTCACAGCATTCGACAGCAGGTTGACCGCGATCTGCTTCATGGCGCGGCGGTCGGCGACGATCGGGATCGCGCCGCGGATGTCCGCGTTCAACGTCAGGTTTTTGTTCTCGGCGCGGCCGGAAACGACGCGCAGGGATTCGGTGAGGGTTTGGGCGAGATCGAGCGGCTCGTAATCGAGCTTCATGCGTCCGGCTTCGATCTTCGACATGTCGAGGATGTCGTTGATGACGTCCAGCAGGTAGTTTCCGCTGGTCATGATGTCGTGGCAGTACTCCTGATATTTCTCGGAGCCCAGCGCGCCGAACATGCCACTGCCCATCACTTCCGAGAAGCCGATGATGGCGTTTAGCGGGGTGCGCAACTCGTGGCTCATGTTGGCGAGGAATTTCGACTTGGTCTGGTTGGCTTCCTCGGCGCGGTTCTTCTCATCGGCATATTTCTGCGCGAGTTCGGCCAGCAGTTGCGCCTGTCGCTCCAGTTCGGCCTGTGAGCGCTTGAGGTCGATCACGTTGGCGGTGAGGCGCATGTCGTTCTCGATCAGCTTCTGCTCATGCAGCTTGATCTGGGTAATGTCGGTACCGACCGACACGTAGCCGCCGTCCTTGGTGCGGCGCTCGCTGATGTTGAGCCAGCTTCCGTCTTCCAGCTGGGCTTCGAAGGTGCGGGCGCCCGGGGCGACCGAGTTGGGCAGCCGGGTACGGATTTCCGGCATGCTGCCGACTTCGATGACGGTTTCGTAGGAGGTGCCTTGCTTGACGGCGGAGTCGGGGAGCTTGTGCAGGCGCTTGAAGTGCGAGTTGCAGAGGACCAGGCGGTTGTCGGCGTCCCAGAGTACGAAGGCTTCCGGGATGGTCTCGATGGCGTCGCGCAGCCGCAGGTCGGCCTCGACGGTTCGCTCTGCAAGACTCTTCTGTTCGGTGATGTCCACCGCGATGCCGATCAGGTGGCTGCCGCCGCCGTTCTGGCCCTGGCTCAGTTCGCAGCGGACCCGCAGCCAGATCCAGTGCCCGTTGGCGTGGCGCATCCGGAATGTCTGGTCGATATGATCGAGGTTGCCGGAGACGAGCTGATCGGCGATGTGGAACAGGTCGATGTCGTCGGATTTCACCAGCGCGTTGACCTCGCCAAAGGTCAGCAGGTCGCTGCGGCTTTCCAGTCCGAGCAGTTCGAACATCGACTGCGACCAGAAAATCCGGCCACGTGACAGATCCCAGTCCCACAGGCCGCAACGGCCGCGGTTGAGCGCCGTGTCGATCCGCGAGCGAACCGCGTCGTTGATGAGGTCGCCCTCGCGAGCACGGGTCGATTGCCAGTGAAACGCGAATCCAAGGATCAGCACCACGAAGCCGGTGGTCGCCGAGAGCGTGATTTGCAACGCCGCGTCGGAGCGCCAGGGCGATTCGACCTGCTCCTGAACGATGATGACCTGGCCGGGCAGCGATTTCACAATACGCTGGGTGGCAAGGGCGCGGGGGCCGCCTGGAAGTTCGACCTCGATCACATTGGTCTGGCCGAGAGCGCTGAGCTTCGAGGTGGCGCTGAGCACGTCAAGGATGCGTCCCGTATTTTCGGCAGGAGTATCGATGGGGACGCGCGCGATGATGCGCTGTTCGGGGCTGGTCACGATGATATGGCGGCCGGCGGCGGTGCCCCACGAGGGGACCAAGCCGGGCAACAGGCTCTGAAGCCGCTCGGCCGACGCCGCGCGATCCTGACGAACAGGGCCCGCGCGGTCGAGACGTTCTGCCAGCAGATCAGCCAGCGCTGAGAGGTCACGCTTGATGGACGCGCGCTTCTGCCGGGTCTGGTCGACGACCTGGACGAATGCACCGATGCAGATCGTGATGAGGAACGCGATGATCAGGGTGGGAACAGCGCGTCGCAACGCAGGCTCCGCAATCAGCAGCCGGTGATATGCCGGCTTCGCGATCGACTGTGCCAATCCCTTGATAGAATCGGATTGGACACACGTTGTCGCTGCGTGCGAACGCGCCATTCCTTCGCCCCTCGAATTTTCTTGTCTGCACCCCGTTCGGGAGGTTTTCCCCAACCCTCCGAATCAAGTGTGATTTGAATCCACTTTTCCCACGCTGTCGAGAGTCAACGAATCGTTAATGCGAAATAAATGTTGTCCCAAGGAAATTCAGACTCGTTTTTGCGTGTTGGGTTGAGTCCGAAACGAGAACGGCGCGCGTGAGAGCGTCATTGCGAGCGCAGCGAAGCAATCCAGCATCTCCGATCCGCAAACAAGGACTGGATTGCTTCGTTGCTTCGCTCCTCGCAATGACGGGGCGAGATTTCTTCACGGATGAGGTGTGGGAGTGAGCGCGATTCGCTAGCGCGCGGGCTCGGCGTGGCTGATGACGCGCTTCACGGATGGAAATGCGCGGCGTAGCGCGCGTTCGATCTCGTCGACCTTCTGGTGAACCGCGATAACGCTCATCGACGGCACTGCGCGGCAGTGAAAATTGACGATCTCGCCGGCGTCAGTGTTGCGTACCCGCACATTGTGGACGTCATGGATCGCGCCGCTCTCGGCCGCGAAGCGCATCAGGGCCTGCTGGATGATCTCGACGCGGCTGGTGGCGGCGTCGGTGCCGTGCGGCAGTTCAGGTTCGAGCGGTTCGATGTGGGTGTCGACTTCGACGTCGGCACCGAATTCGTCGCGGATGGCATGTTCGAGCCCGTGAGCGATGTCGTGGGCCTCATTCAGCGGCATGTCGCCATCGACCTCGAGGTCGATGCTGACCGTCAGTTTCTCTCCGAGGTCGTGCACGGTCACATGATGAATCGCCAGACCCGAATTGCGGGCGATCACCATGATTCGCTCGCGCACGCTTTCGTTGTTGCGCGCCACCGGTACGGCGGTGAACGTCAGATCGGCGTCGTGAAGTGCTGTGGTCACCGCGTCCTGCGCCTTGCGCTTGATGGCATCGATACGGTCGATGGGGTAGGTGCGGGGCACCTGCACCGTCGCATCGACGAAGTGCCGGGCGCCGACCATCCGCACGCGCAGCCGCTCCACATCGACGACGCCGGGAATGGCGCGGATTGCCTCCTCGGCTTTCTCGGACGCGCCTTCGGGCGCGCGATCCAGCAGCGTCTCGATGGTCGATTTGCCGAGCCGCAGCCCCAGAATCGAAATCAGCACGGCGACCGCGATCGCCGCACCGGCATCGCCCCAGCCATAGCCGAATGCCGCGAGGCCAAGGCCGATGATGACGGCGAACGAGCCGAGCACGTCTGAGGCAAAGTGGAGCGCGTCGGCTTCCAGCGCCTGGCTTTTGGTTTCCATCGCCGTGCGATGGAGCGCCCGCGCCCGCCAGAAGTTTACCGCGATGTCCACCACGAGCACGACGAAGGGCAACGCGGTCAGCGTTGGCGGCGCCACGCCTTCGCGCAGGCGGCTATAGGCCTCGACCACGATGCCGCCGGCCAGAATATAGAGAAGGGCGATCACGCCGAGCGCCGAGAGGCTTTCGAGCTTGCCGTGACCGTAATGATGTTCGGCGTCGGCAGGTTTGTCGGACACCCGCACCACGACCCATGTCACGATGGTGGCGATCAGATCGACCGACGAGTGCAGCGCTTCGGAGATCAGCGCGATACTGCCGATGGCGACGCCCACGGCGAATTTGACCGCGGCCATGCTGGCGCTGGCGGCGATCGAAATGGCGGCGACCCGTTGCTTGACTGCGCTCATCGGCTCCTCAATGCGCGGGTCTTGTCACGGCCGTGGAGTGAACGTCAATGCGGGAGTTCGCGATTCAAAATGCGTATCATTCGCAGGAAGCGTAGCCCTCAAAGCTTAAGGACAATCTTGCCGAAATGCCTGTTCGCCGACATGTAGTCCACAGCCTGTGCGATGTCGCCGAACGCGAATACGCGGTCGACCGGTAGCTTTAGTTTGCCGGATTCCACTGCGGACCAAATGTCCTGTTTGACCTTCGCGAAGATGTCGCGAATTTCCTTGATGGAGCGGGTGCGGAAAGTCACGCCGATGTACTGGATGCGGCGTGCGGCATGCAGATCGAAATCGAAATCGCCGTGGGTGCCGCCGAGCCGTCCGACATTGACAATGCGGCCGAGCACTTTGGTCGCCGCCAGATTCTGGTTGGCGAGCTTCCCCGAGACCTGATCGATGATGACATCGACGCCCGCGCCGCCGGTGGCTTTCAGGACCTGATCGACCCACGCCGGATCGTTCGAGTCGATCGCCATGTCCGCACCGTGGGCAGTGAGTTGCGCGCGCCGCGCAGCGTCCGTGGACGATCCGATCACCAGCTTCGCACCCTTGAGCTTGGCGATCTGTTGCGCCATCAACCCGACGCCCGAACTCGCGCCTTGCACCAGCACTGTCTGGCCTGGCTGGAGCGCACCATTGGTGACAACGGCGTTGTGCATGGTGGACAACGCAATCGGCAGCGTGGCGGCCTGCTCGAAACTCATGGGCGCGGGGACAGGAAGCAGGCGGCCATGGTCGGTCATCGTATATTCCGCATAGCCGCCGGGGCCGGAGCCCATCACCCGGTCGCCGATCTTGAGCCCCTTTGCATCGGGGCCGAGTTCAACGATTTCGCCGGCCCACTCCATGCCGAGTACGGTGCCGACACCGCCGGCCGCACCGTGAACATGCCCCTTGATCATGCCCAGATCGGCGCGGTTCATGCCGCAGGTATGGACCCTCACCAGAACCTGCGTGCCCTTCGGCGAGGGCTTCGGCGCATCGGTGATCGCGGCGCCGTTCGCGCCGTAAACGTAAGCCTTCATGTGATTGCTCTCTGAGTTACGCGCGCTGAGGATGGTCTTCAGGGTATAGCAGTACTTTCGCGGCCGCGTAAAATTGGCGTCTGCGACGCTTGTCGAGTGGGCGCCTATGGCCAGCGCGGCGAAATAGCCGATAATGACCCGCATTTTGGTAAGGCGGCGCTCACCAAATTCTGTCACAGCTTCGTTATCGGATTCGCGGCAACGGCCTGCGGATAGCATCCATGCGCGGAGAAATGATGGTCCTGCGGATAGCCTGTCTGGTGGTCATGCTGTTCTCGGTCCTGCCGTTCGCGCAGGCAGAGGATACAACATCAGCGATTCCGCAGCGCGAACTCGTGGTCGGCGTGAAGGATGCGCCGCCGTTTGCCGTGAAGGGCGCCGATGGTGCGTGGTCGGGCCTTAGTGTCGAACTCTGGCGTCAGGTCGCGAAGGCAGCGAAGCTGCAGTATCGCTTCACCGAACTGAAAGACATGCCGGAGCTAATCCAGGAAACGGCCGCTGGAAACCTTGACGTTGCGGTCGGCGCGATCACGGTCACCGTCGATCGTGAGAAGATTCTCGATTTCACGCAGACCTATTATTCGACCGGTACGGGCATCGCCGTTCCAATCGTGAGTGTCATGAACTGGGGCACGTTGCGCCGGGCGATGACGTCGTTCAATTTCCTGCAGGCGATCGTCGCGCTGATCGGACTGACGCTGGGGGCCGGCATTCTCGTATGGCTTCTCGAGCGGCGGCAGAACGAGTATTTCGGCGGAAGCGTCACCAAGGGCATCAGCTCCAGTGTGTGGTGGTCGACATTGGCGATGACGCAGCGATCGTCGGCGGAGAAGGGGCCACAAACCATTCTCGGCCGGTGCGTCGCGACGATCTGGCTGGTCGTCTCGGTGATTACAATTGCCGTATTCACCGCGGGTGTGACATCGGTGCTGACCACATCGCAAATTCAGGGAACGATCACCGGCGTCTCCGATCTGGCAGCCGTTCGCGTCGGTACTGTCAAGGGGACGTCGTCAGAAGGCGATCTCATCAGGCGCAAGCTTAAGTTTCACTCCTACGACACAACGCGCGATGGCCTGACGGCGCTGCGTGCCGGACGCCTCGACGCCTTCGTCTACGACAAGCCGTTGCTGACCTGGGCCATCCGCCAAGGTTATGCGTCACGGCTCAAGGTGCTGGATATTTCCATTGAAGCCCAGAACTATGCATTTGCGGTGCCGCCCGACAGCCCGCTGCGCAAACCGTTGTCGATTGCGATCCTTGCTACGATCCAGAACGAGCAATGGACCGAGGCGCGCATCCGCTACCTCGGAGAGGACTCACTGAGTTCGCCTTGAGGCCAGCCCGGTGCGTTCCGCAGTTACGAGACTATGGAATGGACGTAGCGTTGGCTCAGAACAGTTCGGCCGACGCGACGCGATTCAGAGCCTGAATTTGCTGCGGGGCAGGAGCCTGCTTTGAATTTTCGGCTTCCGCGACGATGTCCCTGAGCTTTCTGTACGCACGCTCCGCGGTATCCACCGGAAGCGGTGCTTCATCGAAGGACTCGATATATCTGTCGGCCATCGCCGCGAGCAACTGGTACAGCGCGCGATGCTCTGAGTCAGAAGCGGAAAGCTGAAGAGTTTTGGTGCGGAAGGCCTTGTAAGTATGAAGGCCGGGATGCTGACCCGAAAGCCAGGTACTGAGTTCACCCAAGATGTTTCTCCCTTGGAGCAAGAGGAAACAACCGTTTCTAATCGTGCGCCGCTATTCCCACAACCCTTGCTCAATCACAGCCGCTTGAGCAGTTCAGTAGACCCAGCCGCTTGTTTCGGCTCTCCACGCAATTGTTTCCGAAAGTTTCAATCGGTGCGCATATGCCGCATGCGCCACCGCCAGTGCAGCCCGGAGCCGATTCCGGCTAGATACGCATAATACGCCCCGCGCCCGCTTTCAGGACACTTCGCGAAATGGACGCAATTTCAGCGAAGCAGTCTCCGGCGACGGATGGTTTGCCGCCCGAACGCAGGCGGTGGGCTGTCCTCGCGATTTTCACTGCGCTGGCGATGGCTGCGCTCGATACTGCGATCGCCAACATTGCGCTTCCGGCGATTGCGGCTGATCTGAATACGACGCCCGCCGACGTGATCTGGGTCGTGAACGTTTACCAGATCGCCATGGTCGCAACCTTGTTGCCGCTGGCGGCTCTCGGAGAGATCGTCGGTCATCAGCGCATCTATCTTTGGGGCTTGCTGCTGTTCACGATTGCCTCGCTGGCCTGCGCACTGGCGTGGTCATTGCCGACGCTGCTGATCGCACGTGTGCTCCAGGGGTTGGGGGCGGCCGGTGTCATGAGCGTCAACACGGCGCTCGTCAGGTTTGTTTACCCGTCGCGTCTTCACGGGCGCGGCTTCGGTAACAACGCGCTGGTGGTGGCAACGGCCTTTACGCTGGGTCCGGCACTCGCATCCGGCATTCTGTCGGTGGCGTCGTGGCCCTGGCTGTTCGCGATCAACATCCCGTTCGGCGTGGCCGCGATGCTGATCGGCATGAAAACCCTGCCGCAGACGCCGCGCGCCGCCCATAGCTTCGACGTTCCCGGCGCGTTGCTGACGTCGATAAGTCTCTGTCTCTTTATTGTCGGAATCGGCAGCGCCGCGCACGGGACGTCTGCTGCCGTTGTCGCCGTCGAGCTTGTGGGGGCCGTCATCTTCGGTGCGTTGCTGATCCGCAGACAGGCCGATCATCCGGCCCCGATGCTGCCGGTTGACCTGTTTCGCAGGCCGATGTTCTCCCTATCGGTCGCCACGGCGGTGTGTTCGTTCGCGGTGCAGGGTCTCGCATTCGTGTCGCTGCCGTTCTACTTCGAGGACGTTCTCCACCGTACCCAGGTCGAGACCGGCTTCTTCATGACGCCATGGTCGGTTGTGGTCGGCATCATGGCGCCGATCGCAGGGCGGCTGTCGAATCGTCATTCTGCCGGGATGCTGGGCGGATTGGGGTTGCTACTGCTCGCGATCGGCATGGCGCTGCTGGCGACGTTGCCGCCATCGCCAAGCGTCCTCGATATCGTCTGGCGCATGGCGATTTGCGGTTGCGGTTTCGGCTTTTTCCAAGCCCCGAACATGAAGGCCATCATGAGCAGCGCGCCGGCCGGGCGCAGCGGCGGGGCCAGCGGCATCGTTGCCACCGCACGCCTGATCGGGCAGACCACAGGTGCGGCGCTGGCCGCGCTGTGTTTCGGGCTCGCCGGGCTCGCCGGGCACGACGGCGCGACGTGGGCGCTTGCGCTGGGCGCGGGGGTCGGTGTGCTCGGCTGCGTTATGAGTTTCCTGCGCCTGACTGTGCGTTGACGCTCCGGATTTTCCGGCCTACCGATTGTCAAAACAATAGTCGTCAGGGAGATGTCAGTGTCCGACCAGCCGGTGCTTCTGAAAGTCGATGGACCGATCGCCAGGATCGTTTTCAACCGTCCCAAAGTCCTGAACGCGCTCAGTGTGGCCGCCGCGGAAGCATTTCTCGCCGCCTGTAAAAGCGTCGCGGCCGATTCAGGAAATCGCGTTGTCATTATCGCAGGGGAGGGCCGCGCCTTCATGGCGGGCGGCGACATCTCCGCTTTCGAGGGATCGGCGGCAGAGGTGCGTATGCGTGTGCCGACGATCATGGAGCCGCTGCATGAAGGCCTCGAAATTCTGGCAGGGCTACCGAGGCCGGTGGTTGCGAGCCTGCAAGGGGCAGTCGCCGGGGCCGGCATGAGCATCGCGCTTTCGACGGATCTCGCAATCGCGGCGGACAACGCGATTTTCACGTTGGCCTATTCGAAACTCGGCACAAGCCCAGACGGATCGTCATCATGGACGCTGCCGCGGCTTGTGGGTTTGCGCAAGGCGATGGAAATTGCATTGCTGTCGGATGTCTATGACGCGCCAGAGGCGCTCCGGCTCGGTCTCGTCAATCGCGTGGTGCCTGCGGCCGATCTGGCCAGTGAAACCGACAAGCTCGCGCGCCGACTTGCCGACGGGCCGACATTTGCTTTCGGCAGGACCAAGGCATTGTTGCGTGGATCGCTGGACAACTCACTGCATGATCAGCTTGCCGCCGAGGCTGCGGGCTTTGGCGCGTGCATTGGGACCGCGGATTTCGCGGAAGGTGTCGGCGCGTTCCTTGGCAAGCGTCAGCCAACCTTCAAAGGCAAGTAACGGCGCAGCGTTTAGCTGGAATTGAGCGAACATCGGAGAATGAATCATGAAAACGAGACTGGCCCCTTACAAAATCGCACCTGACCTCATGAAGGCGATGGGCGCGCTTGAAGCCGCCGTTGCGGGCAGCGGGCTGGAGAAATCCCTGATCGAACTGGTCAAGACCCGTGCCTCGCAGATCAACGGCTGCGCCTTCTGCGTTCACATGCACACCAAGGATGCCCGCGCGCTGGGCGAAACCGAGGAGCGGCTTTACGTGCTGAGCGCCTGGCGTGAGTCGCCGCTCTACACCGATCGCGAACGCGCGGCGCTTGCCTGGACTGAATCCGTGACGCTGGTCTCACAGACCAATGTTCCCGACGATGTCTATGAGCAGGTTCGGGGCAGCTTTTCGGACGAGGAGATCGTCAAGCTCACCATGCTGGTGGCGACCATCAACGCGTGGAACCGTATCGCCGTCAGCTTCAGGTTTATCCATCCGGTGAAGGCGGCGGCTGTTGCCTGACCGCTACACCGCCGGCGATGCCGCCGCCGCAGATTTCTGCGGCGGCCCGATCAGCAGCTTCGTCAGCCAGCGCCGGCTCGGGTTTTCGACGGTGACGTAGGAGATGCGCCCGATCGCAAGCACCAGCAGCGAAATCGCCGTCACCAATAGAAGCTGCGGCATGAGGCCGATGGTCTTCGAGACCTGCGAGATGAGGATCATCCCGACCGCGTAGTGGTAGAGGTAGATCGAGTAGCTGCACTCGCCGATCCAGACCAGCGGGCGAACTTCGAAGATCCGCACCGATGCGGATTTCGTCGCCAATAGCCAGAACAGGGCCAGGAACGACAACGCGGCGGTGCTGGCGACGATCGGGTCGCGCCCGATCATGGCGTAGTTTGTACTGACCCGCGCGATCAGCGCATACATGACGGCGAGCATGATGAGGGCCGCGCGCTTCGTGAGGCGTTCCTTGTACATTTCATAGAACACCGCACCGGCCGCGAACCATGGCATGTAGTCCGGGATGAAAAGCGCGTCGTAGACGCCGTTATATCCCGGCATCGCGCGCCGTAGCAGCGCGCGGGCGATGTAGATAACGAGCGTGAAGATGACAAGGTTGCGCGCCAGCTTCTGCCGCGAGAACAGCCAGAACAGCAACACGGCGATCATATAGAATCTGATCTCGACCACGAGCGACCAGTAGACGCCGGTGACGAATTCAACCTTTGGAAACAGCCCCGACCACAGCGAGGTCGGCGTCAGTGTCAGCGAGGGCAGGAAGTTTGGCCAGAACTGGCGGCGGGTGAGGGCGAACGGTGAATCGGACCAGTTCAGCAAGAAGAAGGTGATGACTGCGGAGACAATCAGCGCCGGCCAGATGCGGACGAAGCGCCGCACCACGAAATCAAGCGCCGATGCCGATGACTCGAGCGTCATCGCGATGACGAAGCCCGAGATGATGAAGAACAGCTCGACGCCCATGTAGCCGTACTTGAAGATCAGGACGTTGCTGAACGTCTCGCCGTAGGGGTATAGCGTCGATTTGTAATAAAATGACTCCAGATGGTAGAAATAGTGGAAGCCCATCACCAGCAGGATGGCGACGCCGCGCAAACCGTCCAGGGCACGGAGTCGGTGGCTTGCCATGGCATGCCCACGTTTGTGATCGATCGCGGGCCGACAGTCAGTCCCGCCTGGTCGATTGTCTTTATGTTCCCTGTTTTGTCAATTTGCGTAAATGCAAAGGTGCTTAGCCCGCCCGCGCGATGTCCTCCGCCGTCCGCACTTCCGGCTGTGACAGCGCGCGAAGGTTCAAGGACTCTCCGCGCATTTGGGAGAGCGATTGTAACGCCCGGTCTCGATCTTCCTCAAGCAGTTTGCCGTGGCTTGCGACCGCCGCGTCCGGGTCTCGGCGCTTGATGGATTCCAGAGTCGACGTCATCAGATCTGTCGCCAGTCGCCTCAGGTCGCGAGTCTGATAGTCGAGCGGTGACTTCCAGATCGTCGTCCAGACCGTTTGATTGGCGAGGTCGGTGAGCAACTCGACCAGAAGTTCGTTGCCCGAGCCGCGTGCGACCGTCTTGACCGCGCGTGTTGTGACTCTGGCGAATGCCATCGGATCACCATTTTCGACCATCGTCTCGAGTTCCGCGCAGCGCCGCGCCAGCGTCTCGACATAGCTTTCGATAGGGGCGGTCGCCATCGCGCGAACTGCCAGTAGCGAAAGCGCCATGCGCACATTGAACAGGTCGGCGATCGATTTCAGTGAGAGCGGCCGCACGTAAGCGCCGCGGCGGGGCAGCAATTCGACGAGACGGCGGCGTTCGAGAATGCGAATGGCCTCGCGGATCGGACCCCGGCTGACGCCAAAGTCCCGTGCAAGGTCGAGTTCGACCAGACGTTCCCCCGCCTTGCGGCGGCCGGCGACAATCTCGGCGCCGAGTTCGTCGGCGACCTGGTCCGGGATCGTTCGCGCCGCGAACTTTCTCTCGAAGTCGTCGTCTCGTGTGGTCATTGGCTTTCGGAGGAGTGCTGCCATGACTTGGTTCTCTATCAATTGGTCCGCATATCGAACCCCTACGTCTATTCTACCGTTAAAAGTCAATTGTTGACAATCGACAAATGATGATCTTTCATGCCTGACGTCACCCTGCAAGGCGAACTCCATCGCATTTGTTCGGGAAAGGAGCCTGTCCGGGGCCGGATCTGACCGACCTGGATGCGAAAGGCCGACGATCGACCCGGCAACAAGACCGGTTAGTTCAGGGAAGGAGCAAGTAATGCAGACGCCGCGTGCGACGTTGATATTTGTGACTCCGGCGGCCGGAAGGACTTGCCGTAACGACCGCACAGCGTACGAGCCTGCTCTGAAATCCCTCTCAATTCATCTCGTCTGATCGCGCGATGGTTAGCGCGACTGATTTGTCCGACCCCACGGTGATGCGTCCGCAATCCGCGTCGCGGCTGCTCGATGTGCGGGGGCTTTCACTCTCCTTCGCAACGATCGAGGGTGAGTTGCCGATCACCAAGAACGTGAGCTTTTCGATCCGGCCGGGCGAGCGGGTCGGGATTGTCGGTGAGAGCGGCTGCGGCAAGACGGTGACGGGCCTTTCGCTGCTGCGCCTGCTGCCGCCGCAATCCGCGCGCGTGAAGGGCGAGATCCTGTTCGAAGGCACGGATCTCGCAGGGTTGTCGCAGCGGCAAATGCGCGCTGTGCGCGGCCGCGATATCGCGATGATCTTTCAGGAGCCGATGAGCGCGCTCGATCCCGTCTTCACTGTCGGAGACCAGATCAGCGAAGCCTATCGGGCGCATTTCCCGGCCAGTCGCGCCGAAGGGCGCGAGCGGGCCATTGCCGCGCTTGCGGAAGTCGGCATTCCCGCGCCGGAGCGCCGCTGCGACGAATATCCGCACCAGTTGTCCGGGGGCATGCGCCAGCGCGTGATGATCGCGATGGCGCTAATCTGCAAGCCGAAGCTGCTGATTGCGGACGAGCCGACGACGGCGCTCGACGTCACGGTGCAGGCGCAGATCACCGACCTTCTGCGCTCGCTGAGTGAGCGAACCGGGACCGCGCTCATTTTCATTACACACGATCTCGGCGTGGTGGCTGAAGTCTGCACGCGCATGATCACCATGTATGCCGGCGAGGTTGTCGAAGACGCGCCAGTCGACGACGCGCTGCTAAGGCCGCGCCATCCCTATACATCGGGACTTCTGCGTTCGTTGCCGGGCCTCAGTCAGCGCCGCGGCGTGCTGCCGTCGATTCCGGGCCGTGTCCCGTCGCCGACGGGCATGCCTGCTGGTTGCCGCTTTCGTCCGCGTTGCATGCACGCGGCAGACGGCTGCGAGCGCGAGCAGCCGATGATCGAGGTGGAGCCGGGCCGTTTGGCGCGTTGCTGGCGCGCGTCCGATCTCACTCTGCCGGGAGCGGTGAACTGATGGCCGAGACCAATTCCGCAGTGAAAGACATTCTGGCGGTGCGTGATCTGCGCATCCTTTTCCCGACGCGTGATGGCCGCGACACCGTGAAGGCGATCGACGGAATGGACTTTGACGTCCGCGCCGGAGAAACCTTCGGCGTGATCGGTGAATCCGGTTCAGGCAAGACGACACTGGGCCGTGCGCTGGTATCGCTGATTACGCCAACGCACGGACACATCCTGCACAACGGCACTGATCCTGAATCGCTCAGCACCAGCCAATTCAGGAAGCACCGGCGCGATTATCAGATCATCTTCCAGGACCCCAATGCGGCGCTCAATCCGCGGATGACGATCATCGATAGCGTGATCGAACCGATGGAAGTGATGCGGGAGGGCAACGACGCATCGCGCCGCAAGCGCGGGGTCGCGGCACTGGAGCGGGTAGGGCTCTCGCCCGAAACCGCCGGCCGATATCCGCACCAGCTCTCGGGCGGCCAGAAGCAGCGGGTCAACATCGCTCGGGTTTTGACACTGCGCCCCAAGGTTATCGTCTGCGATGAGGTCGTGGCCGCGCTCGATGTTTCGATCCGAGGCGACGTGCTCAATCTCTTCACCGATCTGCAGCGTGAATTCGGGTTGACCTACGTTTTCATCACGCACGATATTTCCGTCGTCTCCCATGTCTCCGACCGCGTCGCCGTGACCTATCTCGGCAAGCTGATGGAGCTTGGCCCGACGGAAGACGTGATCGAACACCCGCTTCATCCCTATACACGGGCGCTTCTGTCGGCGGAGCCTGTTCCTCTGCCGTCCAGCATGCGCGTTGATAAGCGGATCATTCTCCAGGGCGAAATCCCAAGTCCGGTGGCTCCGCCGTCAGGCTGCCGGTTTCGCACCCGCTGTCCCTCGGTCCAGCCGCGCTGTGCGGCGGAAGTGCCTGCCTGGCGGGAACTGAAGCCCGGACATTCGGTCGCCTGTCATTTCGCTACCGCGGAAGGGCCGCCGCCTGACAATCAAAATGCGCCAGTTGCGCAATAACAACGGGAGGAAAAAGGAATGAAGAAGTTCGATCACATGACAGGCGCATTGCACCGTCGCGAGATGCTGGCACTGATGGGCGGCGCCGCTGCCGCAGGAACCTTCGGGCTCCCGGCGTTTGCTCAGGACCAAAAGAAGGGCGGCATTCTAAAGATTGCGGCTCCGGCCAACCCGTCCTCACTCGATCCGGCCACGGGCGGCGCGGGCTCCGATCACAGCATTCTCTGGACCATGTACGACACGCTAGTCGAGTGGGACTACGAGACACTCAAGCCGAATCCCGGTCTTGCCAAATGGTCGTACCCTGACCCCAAGACCCTGGTGTTCGACATCCAGAGCGGCATCAAGTTTCACGATGGCACGCCGCTCGACGCGGAAGCCGTCAAGTTCAATATCGATCGCGGCCGCCAGGATCAGCGCTCGAACGTGAAGGCGGATCTTACCAGCATCGAGGCGGTCGAAGTCACCGGTCCGCTGCAGGTGACCCTGAAGCTGAAGAATGCGGACAGTGCATTGCCCGCAATCTTTTCCGACCGCGCCGGCATGATGGTGTCTCCGACCAACATCAAGGCGCTCGGCAATGACACCGACCGCAAGCCTGTCGGAGCGGGACCGTGGAAGTTCGTGCGGTGGGCCGACAACGAAATCATCGTCGTGACCCGCAATGAAAATTACTGGCGTCCCGGACGCCCATACCTGGACGGCATCGAGTTCAACATCATTCCGGAACTTGCGACCGCATTGCGCTCGGTGGTTGCAGGCCAGAATGACATGTCGTTCGCGCTGCCCGCGCGCCTGAAGCCGGTGATCGATCGCGCGAAGAACCTCACGACGGTGATGTCGCCGACGCTGTACTGTATTCAGATCTACTTCAATCACGCCCGCGCGCCGCTCGACAACGTCAAGGTCCGGCAAGCCATCAACTTCGCGCTGGATCGCGAAGCGTTCGTTAAGGCGACGATGGGTGGCCTCGGCGAACCGGCAAAAATGACGTTACCCAGCACCCACTGGGCCTTTGACAAGTCCATTGCCAGTCTTTATCCGCACGACCCGGACAAGGCGCGCAAGCTGCTGGCGGAGGCAGGCTTCAAGGATGGCCTTGAGTTGACCATCGGCGGTTACATGGATCAGGACTCGGTCCGTCGCGGCGAAGTGATTCAGGATCAGCTCGGCAAAGCCGGAATTCGGCTTAAATTCTCGCGGGGCACGATCGCGGAAATCAGTTCGCAGTTCTTCGCCACTGAAAAGAAGTTCGATCTTTTGGTGTCCGCATGGACGGGGCGGCCGGATCCGAGCATGACCTATGCGCTCGGTTTCGATAAGGGCGCTTACTACAACGCCGGTCGTCTCGCGGCTCCCGAACTGTCCACGCTGATTCAGGAAAGCCGCGAAAGCGAAGACCTGACCAAACGCGCCGCCGTGTTCGCGAAGATCCAGCGCTTCACGATGGAGAACGCGCTGTCCGCTCCGCTCGCGTTCCAGTTCGAGATCGACGCGCTCTCCGAGAAGGTGAAGGGCTTCAAGCCGAACCTGCTCGGCAAGCCGAAGTTCGAAAACATCTCGCTGGGATAATACCCACACCGGCGCCGCAGCGATGAGCGCGGCGCCGGTCATCGACCATCGAAGGCCTGGTTCCGTCATGATCACCGCCGCCAAACTCAGCATCATCGGCCGCCGTCTGCTCCAGACGTTGCCGGTGATCGTGTTGTCGACCTTCATCGTTTTCGGCTTGCTCAAACTGGTGCCGGGCGATGTCGCCGTGACGCTGGCGGGCGACAATGCGTCGGAGCAGCGGATCACGGAAATCCGTGAAATCTACGGTCTCGACCGGCCATTCTTCGTTCAGTACGGGACCTGGCTCTGGAAAGCCGCACATGGCGATCTATCGAACTCGCTGGTTTCGAGCGAAGCGGTTCTTACATCGATCAAGCGATGCCTTCCGCACACGCTGTTGATCGTGAGTCTGGCGTTGTTGCTGGCGCTGATCATCGGAATCCCGCTCGGTATTGCAGCGGCAAGCAGGCCGAGCTCATGGGTCGACAGCTTCGTCATGGCCGTTGCTTCGCTTGGCGTGGCGGTGCCGAATTTCTGGCTCGGCATGCTGTTGGTGGCATTTTTTGCGCTTGAGATGAATTGGCTACCGGCCACCGGGGCAGTGGCCTTCGCGCAGGACCCATGGGGCGCGTTACGGCACGCACTTCTGCCTGCGGTGGCGTTGGCGTCGGGCGGTATAGCGGAGGTCGCCCGGCAGTTGCGATCGTCGCTGGTCGAAATCCTGTCATCGCAGCAGGTGCGAACGCTGCACGCCAAGGGTTTGCCGCCGTCCTCGATCCTGTGGCGGCACGGACTAAAAAACGTCAGCGTCAATCTTCTGACGGTGGTGAGCCTGCTTGCCAACCGCATGCTGGCGGCCACGGTGGTCGTGGAAGCCGTGTTCGCTATTCCGGGCATGGGCAGCCTGATCGTCAACGCCGCCATGAACCGGGATTTTCCGGTGGTGCAGGGCGTGGTGTTCGCCATGGTGCTGATTGTGGTTGGCCTCAACCTGCTGACCGACATTCTCTACAGTGTTCTCGATCCGAGGATTTCCTGAGATGGCGGACACAGTCGTTACCTCGGAACGCAAGCCGAGCTGGTTCGCCGGTTTCGGCCGCTGGTTCCGATCCGATCTGCGTGGCGCGCTGAGCCTTTCGTTCCTCGTCGCTCTCATTGTGATTTCGATTCTGGGGCCGTGGATTTCGCCTTACCCGCCGACGATGCAGGATCTCGATGCAGCGCTGTCGCCGATGACCGCAAAGCACTGGCTTGGCGCTGATGATCTTGGGCGCGATACGCTGAGCCGATTGATCTACGGCGGCATGGCGTCGCTCTATGCGAGCTTTCTGGCAGTCGCCATCGCGGTGGCGATCGGTGTTCCGGTTGGTGTGTTGGCCGGTTATCTCGGCGGCTGGGTCGATGAAGCGATCAGCCGTGTCGTCGACAGCTTCCTGTCGTTCCCGGCCATCGTGCTGGCAATCGCGGTCACGGGCGCGCTGGGTATCGGCCTGACCAACGGCATGATTTCAGTCGGCATCGTCTTCGCCCCGCAACTGGCGCGGCTGGTTCGCGCGCGAACGCTGGTGGTGCGCAACGAGCTTTATGTCGATGCGGCGCGATGCTTCGGTGTGTCCACCGGCCGCATTCTGTGGCGTCACGTTCTGCCGAACGCGATCCAGCCGGTGATCGTGCAGGTGACGCTGCTGCTGGCAGCCGCGTTGCTCGCGGAAGCGAGCCTCAGCTTCCTCGGTCTCGGCATCCAGCCGCCGGATCCGAGTTGGGGCGCGATGCTGGCGCGCGCTTACCAGAACATGGAGATCGCGCCCGAGCAGATGTATCCGCCGGGACTGGCGATCCTGTTCACGGCGCTTGCCTTCAACACACTGGGCGAGTCGATGCGGGTTGCGCTGGATCCGACCATGAAACGCCGCTGACATTTGGTTTTAAGAACAAGAAGGAAAACAGACATGGCCGCGGGCATTACTGAAAGGGACTATCTGGAGCAGCTTCATGCCTTGTGGGACAAGGCTTGGCCGAAAGGCATTTCGCGGACACCGTATTACCCGCACGGCGAAGTCGCACTGACCGAGTATCTGCGCGCTTGGGCGAAGCAGCGGCCGCAGCGCCCCGCGGTGATTTTCTATGGCCATGTGACGACCTACGCCGATCTCGATCAGCAGAGCGATCGCTTCGCGGCGCTGCTTCAGGCCAAGGGCGTGCGCAAGGGCGATCGCGTCGCGGTGTTCCTGCCGAACTGCCCGCAGTTTCACATCGTGTTCTTCGGCATCCTGAAGCTCGGTGCGATCCATGTGCCAGTCAGTCCGCTGTCGCGCGCGTTCGAGCTTGCCTATGAACTGAACGACACCGATGCCGAGGTGATTGTTGCGCTGGACCAGCTTGCGGCAACGGTTGAACAGGTGCGTGGCGAGACCAAGCTGCGCGAGGTCATTGTGACCAGCTTCGCAGATGTGCTTCCCGCAAAGCCCTCGATCCCGGTTCCGGATTCGATCACCGGGCCGCGCCTCGCAGTTCCGGGCGCAACCGACCTGCTGCCGGCGCTGGTGGCGATGCCTGCGCCGATGCCCCTGCCGCCCGCCGGCCTCGATGATGTCGCGGCGCTCAATTACACCGGCGGCACCACGGGCATGCCGAAAGGCTGCGTTCACACGCAGCGCGACATGGTCTACACCGCCGCCGCCAATCAGGGCATCTCGGTCACGTCGAGCGAAGACAGCATCTTCCTGTCGTTCTTCCCTGAATTCTGGATCGCGGGCGAAAACTTCGGCCTGATCTTTCCACTATTCACCGGCGCGACGCTGGTATTGCTGGCGCGCTGGGATGCGGTCAGCACGCTTGCCGCGATCGACAAGTACAAGGTGAACATCACGGCGATGCCGGTTGATGGCGCCGTCGAACTGATGGATCATCCGCGCTTCAAGGACTTCGACCTGTCGTCGCTGACGCAGGTGCGCGTGGTCTCCTTCGTCAAGAAGCTCAATCCGGATTACCGCAAGCGCTGGAAGGATCTTACCGGAACGATCCTGACAGAGGCGGCGTATGGGATGACTGAAACGCATACGTCCAACACCTTCACCGCCGGTTTTCAGGGCGATGATTTCGATCTGATCTCGCAGCCGATTTTCGTCGGGCTTCCGGTGCCGGGTGCGGAATTCAAGATCACCCACTTCCAGACCGGCGAACTTGTCCCGTTTGGAGGCGAGGGCGAAATTCGTGTTCGCACCCCGTCGCTTCTGAAAAGCTACTGGAACAAGCCTGAAGCGACGGCGGAATCGCTGGTCGATGGCTGGCTTCGTACCGGCGATATCGGATGCATTGATATCGATGGCTTCATTCACTTCCTCGGCCGCCGCAAGGAGATGCTGAAGGTCAAGGGCATGAGTGTGTTTCCGCCGGAGATCGAAGCGCTGCTCGGACAGCATCCGGCCGTTCTTGGATCCGGTGTTGTCGGACGCGAGGATCCTGACAAGGGGCAGGTGCCGGTGGCGTTCATTCAACTCAAGCCTGAGGTGATCGGAACGGTCAAGCCGGAGGACATTCGCGCGTGGTGTGCCGAGCGGATGGCCGTCTACAAGGTACCGGAAGTCAGGATCATCGAGGCGCTGCCGATGACGGCGACCGGCAAGGTCAAGAAGCAGGAACTGGACGTGTCAACGCCCGCCGCGTCCTGAACTGATCGCTGAATTTTCTTTCGGCGCGGCGTCACAGCGACCCGGGCCGGATAGACGTTGTTCCCTGACGGAGAGTGTTATGTCCTTTCGCAAGTTGCTGATCGCCAACCGCGGCGAGATCGCCATTCGTATCGCGCGCGCCGCCGCGGACGCGGGCCTCACCACGGTCGCGATCTATCCGGCTGACGACGCGTTGTCGCTTCACGTGCGCGCCGCGGACAAGGCCTGCGAAATTCCGGGAAGAGGCGCGCGGGCCTATCTCGATATTGAAAGCGTAATCTCGGCGGCAAAATCCACTGGATGCGACGCGTTGCATCCGGGTTACGGCTTTCTCAGTGAGAACGCTGTGCTTGCGCGGCGATGCGCGGAGGAGGGGATCGTCTTCGTCGGTCCGTCGCCCGCTGCGCTCGAACTGTTCGGAGACAAGGTCGCGGCGAAGGCGCTCGCAAAGCGCTGTAACGTCCCTGTGATCGAGGGCACTGTCGGTCCGACCACGCTGGATGAGGCGAAAACCTTCTTCGCTTCGCTTGGCAAGAGCGGCGCGGTCATGGTCAAGGCGATGGCCGGTGGCGGCGGCCGCGGCATGCGCGCCGTCGAGAATGCATCCGATCTGGCGGAAGCCTATGCGCGCTGCCAGTCCGAGGCGAAGGCGGCGTTTGGCAGCGATGGTGTCTACGTCGAGCGGCTCATCCGCAAGGCGCGGCATATCGAGGTGCAGATCATCGGTGACCGGCATGGTGCAATCAGTCATTTGTGGGAGCGCGAGTGCACGATCCAGCGCCGCAATCAAAAGCTAATCGAGGTCGCACCAAGTCCCTCCCTGAGCGACGGCCTTCGCGCGCGTATCCTCGATGCGGCGAGGCAACTGGCTGCCGCCGCCAACTATGACAGCCTTGGCACCTTCGAATTTCTGGTGGATGGCGAAGCTGGAGAGGGCGAGGGCGCCTTTGCTTTCATCGAAGCCAACCCGCGGCTTCAGGTTGAGCACACCGTTACGGAGGAAGTGCTCGGCGTTGATCTCGTGAAGTCGCAGCTGGCGGTCGCTGATGGTGTAACGCTGGATTCGCTCGGATTGGCGCAATCCGCCGTTCCCGCACCTCGCGGCTATGCGATGCAATTGCGCATCAACATGGAAGTCATGGACGAGAACGGCGCGACGAAACCGACCGGCGGCGTGCTGGCGGTGTTCGAGCCGCCGTCCGGCCCCGGGGTCCGCGTCGATACGTTCGGCTACGCGGGCTACAAGACCAGCGCGGCCTTCGACTCGCTGCTGGCCAAGGTGATTGTCCATGCGCCGTCCGCGCGCTGGCCGGATGTTGTAACGAAAGCAGCGCGCACATTGCGCGAATTCCGCATCGACGGCGTCGCCACAAACGTTCCCTTCATGCAGGCCATGTTGGCGAACCCGGATTTCATCGCCAACAAGATCAGTACGAATTTCGTCGATACCAATGTTGCTGCGCTGGTTGGTGCTGCCCGGGAAACAGCGCCACCGCTGTTTTTCTCCCCCAGCAGTGTTGGTGCGGACGCCGCCGTCTCAACGAAGAAGGATACTGTAGGGGTAGCGCCCGCTGGCTCGGTGCCGGTATCGGCGCCACTGCAGGGCACGGTGGTCGCAATTCCCGTGGCCGAGGGCGACGTGGTTCATCCCGGACAGCAGCTTGCGATCATTGAATCGATGAAGATGGAGCATCTGGTCACCGCGCAGCAGGGCGGCAAAGTCACCAGGATCGCGGTGACTGACGGCACCACGCTGATGCAGGGTGAGGCCATTCTCTACATTGAGCCGGTGGAGATGGACGAGCGCGTGGCCGTGGAGGAGGCGGAGATTGATCTCGACTACATTCGCCCCGACCTCGCCGAGATGATTGCGCGTCAGGGCAACACGCTCGACGAAAACCGTCCTCAGTCGGTGGAACGCCGCCGCAAGACCAATCAAAGGACGGCGCGGGAGAATATCGCGCAGCTGGTCGATGAGGGATCGTTCATGGAATATGGCTCGCTGGCGATTGCCGGCCAGCGCCGTCGGCGAGCGCTCGATGATCTCATCAAGAACACGCCGGCGGACGGTCTCGTTGCCGGTGTCGCGACGGTGAATGCCGCCAAGCTCGGCGAGCAGGATGCCCGCTGTATGGTGATCTCGTACGATTACACCGTGCTGGCTGGCACCCAGGGCCATATGAACCACAAGAAGATCGACCGGATGCTGGCGCTCGCCGAGCAATGGCGCATGCCGCTGGTGTTCTATGCCGAAGGCGGCGGCGGGCGGCCGGGTGATACCGACCGGCTCGGCATGACCGGCCTCGACGGACCGTCCTTTGTACAGTTCGCGCGGCTTTCGGGACACGTGCCCGTGGTTGGCGTGGTCTCGGGCTATTGTTTCGCCGGTAACGCCGCGATGCTCGGCTGTTGTGACGTTATCATCGCCACCGAGAATGCCTCAATCGGTATGGGTGGTCCGGCGATGATCGAAGGCGGGGGGCTCGGAGTCTATCATCCCGCCGAAGTCGGGCCGGTATCGTTCCAGTCGCCAAATGGCGTTGTCGATATTCTGGTCAAGGACGAGGAAGAGGCGACCACCGCCGCGCAGAAGTATCTGTCTTATTTCCAGGGTGCGCTTGCCGATTGGAGAGCGCCGGAGCAGCGCCTGCTGCGCCGTGCGATCCCCGAGAACCGGCTACGCGTCTACGACATCCGCTCTGTGATCGACTTGATCGCCGACGAGGGATCCGTTCTCGAGATCCGGCGTGATTTTGGCGTCGGCATGATCACGGCGTTCATTCGCGTCGAGGGCAAGCCCTTCGGACTGATCGCGAACAATCCGAAGCATCTGGGCGGTGCGATCGACGCCGACGCGGGCGACAAGGCCGCGCGCTTCCTGCAGCTTTGCGATGCATTCGACATTCCGATCGTGTCGTTGTGCGACACGCCGGGATTCATGGTGGGGCCTGAAGCAGAAAAGACCGCGATCGTGCGTCACGTCGCCCGCATGTTCGTGACCGGCGCAAGCATCACGGTGCCGATGTTCGGCATCGTGCTCCGCAAGGGCTACGGGCTCGGCGCGCAGTCGATGATCGGCGGTGGTTTCCATGCGTCGTTCTTCACGGCAGCGTGGCCGACCGGCGAGTTCGGAGGGATGGGACTGGAAGGTTACGTCCGGCTCGGATTCCGGAAAGAAATGGAAGCGATCCCTGATCCGGCCGAAAGGGAGAAGTACTACAAGGCGAAGGTCGCCGAGCTGTATGCCAACGGCAAGGCCACCTCGATCGCGTCAGTGTTTGAAATCGACAACGTAATTGATCCTGCCGAAACGCGAAGCTGGATCATGGCGGGGCTTCGTTCTGTACCAAAGCCAGCGCCGCGGGAGCACCGCAAGCGCCCGTGCATCGATACCTGGTAAGAGGCAAGATTTCCGGCAAACGATTTCGATAGACCAGGAAGACGGACAGCTAATGAGGTCCGTCGTCCGTACCCAATCGCTTCTGCTCGTTCGATCTTTCAAAAAAGTCCTTGGTCAACACAGCGACCTCGGTTCTGTTCCTTGCCCGAAGCTTTCTCATGATGTGGCGCAGGTGAACCTTAACGGTATGTTCGCTCATGCCTAGTTCATAAGCGATCTGCTTGTTTGCCATCCCCTGACACAGCGCCTCGACGACCATCATTTGTCGCTCGGTCAGGAGATCGCCCGTCCTTGCCGCAACTTCTTGTTTGCTGCGATCCATCGCCAGGCTGCTCACAGGCACGAAGGTGCCGCCAGCTTCAACCAGCCGCACGGCCTCTACGGCGACATTGAACGACAGACTTGTCGGGATGTATCCGCGCGCTCCGCCTTTAAGAGCGCGCACGACATAATTCACGTCGTCGATATCCGACACAATGACAACAGGCGTATCTATCGCGGTGGCTTCAAGAAACTGGAGATCGGTGACGCTCGACGCGTCGTTGCCATCGACGAAGTACACGACAATGGAAGGGTGTACGGCGCTCTCCACCGGCGAGGCCCTCCATGTGTAGATATTGGCGAACGCCATGATGTCATGGCTTTCGTATGAAATCTCCAGGCAGCGAACAAAGCAATCACGGAAAAAAGCACGCGGATGAATTACAACGAGCCCTGGCCGTTTTGGGGTGGCGAGCGGGTCATCAGTTCTCGCGGTTCCATTGATGCGCGTTACCTCATTGGCTCTCGTCGGGATCTTGATATTGACGCGGTGCTGCGCCGAGGGATGGTTGTTCTGGGCATTCATCCCGCGCGGGTTCGAACAATTTTCCCGCGTACTGAGACGGAGTTCGTCAGACAAGATCTGCGAGGGGTGGCGAGGGCTGTTCAGTGCAGGTTGATTCGATACGGAGAATTGCGGGCGTCCGGCGGGAGGATCGCTACTACCTTTATCAATGTGATCAGATGCAATTTCACTGTGAGGCAATCGCTCTGGAAAACGATCAAAACTTTTTTGCCCTCGTCGCAATGAATGCGAATAACCGGTGATACTCATGACACACCTTTACTCGTAATATTCCGTACTAGAGAGATTCTCCGTGACTCTGCTGGCTTCGCTGTTGGCTCTGCTTAATTCGTAATTTTCTGCTCAAATAATTCATCCAACTTTAGGGCACCCTGCGTTTATTGCAAGCCTGTGATGCTTTTCCGACGTGCTTGTGGCGTCGCACAACCTATTGGTTCCATTCCGGCGGGAACTCATTTCAAAGAAAATCTGGACTGGATCAATGTTTCCGTTCAGGAGAATTCAAAGGGCGTTTTGCCCAGCTCTCTTCCGATGTCGGAAATATGTACTGCGACATGCGCATCAAAGAATCGTTCCTAAAGTGCAGATATATCATCTCGCTCCGACCAGATGATGCTGGCGCCGTCATCGCGTAGATCGAGATTGCGTTCTTGCCATTCCGTGCCGGGACCAGGCGTCAAAATTGAACTGCCGATGAGAGCCCAGCGTCATTGCGTTCTGACAGCCGATCTCGAAATCGCGATTTCGTGCAGCGTTCAGCAGAAGAACTTCTTCGCCGATCAAGCCCGATCTGCGGCCGGTGATGTCCTGCCATGCTCCCGCTTGCACGAGACACAGGGGTTGACCCTCGATCTTTCCGATTTCAGTTTTGGCTGCGATCGTAATCAGCATGACCATGAAGCCTACGACATAGGGGTTCGACCATGTGGCGTCAGGGATAACGCCCAGGCGGAGCCGGCTCCTTGCGATCAAGGGAGAGATCGCTGCGCAAGCCGCCTTGCGAGCTCTGCGGACTCTGGAGACGTCAACGATCCAGCGCAGCATGCTGTCGCTCCATCCGGTCGTTCCAAAAACGACCAAAATGCATGCGTTGCCCTTGTGTTGGTCAATGACCTGCCTGATCATACATCCAAAGACACGTAATGCTCCAGATCAAGTTAGGGGTAGACCAGTCTCATGGTGCTCAGCCAGCTTCCACCAAAGCCGGATTTCGAGGCGCTCGCCGCATCTGCGCCGGCAACCGCTGATCGCCGTACGCTGATTCTGGCATTGATCGGAAACCTGGTTTCGAGCTGGTCTAACAATGAAAGCCTCTTCATCTATATTCTGATGATCTTGCTGAAAACAGACCAGGCGTCTGCAGCACTAACATTTGCTACGCTCAACACCACCAGAGCGCGGCTCGATCTTATCCAGCGCCTGTCGAAGATCATGATCAAGGATAGGGCTCTCGACCGGTCGCTTTCGAAGATCATCGAACGGTTCAACGAAACGACGCATGTTCGAAATGAATTCAATCACTGCATGTACACGGTCGATGCCGGCGGTCAGATAGCACATACCCAGTCGATGCGAATTGTGCAGACCAAGAACAGTCTTCAGTTCGGCGAGATGAAGCCGATGGATGAGGCGCGGCTGAAGAGCATGCTCAAGACCATCAAAGAAATGACCCGTATCAATCGCGACATTTGGGATTTTCTGCCACGGCTTGAAGCTCACCTGCAATCAAACGCCGTGCTGTCCCGGGAGGGGGCAAGACAGCCAAATCCGCGCGGTGCTGAGAAATGACCTTCGGTAAAAAGGCTGCTAAACAATTCATTTCATTCCGCGTTTCTATGTTGCGCCAGGCAAGGCAGCATTTCGCAGGTTGAAGTTTCAGAAAATCTCGCGTGGTTGGAGAATGGAGCTAGCCGAAAGGATTAGCGCGGCTGCCACATGGCTTATGGTTTTGTCTTCAGAGCATCAAACGGTTACTGCGCCGTAATGCCTAAGGCTGCGGGAGGTGCTCGAATGTGCGGCTATTCCGTGACTTCCACATAAGCAACGCTGACGATGCGAAGTCTCGCAAAGAGTTGCGAGGGGATCGCAGTCGGGAGACCGACATCAACCGCATCGCAACGCAGTGACGATCGCAGACGCAGAAGATCAGCGATTTTCGAGGCGACGAGATGCTCCTTACCCAATAGGAGTTCGTCATGGGTCAGCGTTATCAGCCCAAGCCAAAGAGTGATCCCAACCAAGACCAGAAGCAGGATCAGGATCAAGACCAGAAGCAAGCCAATTTGCAGGCGCAGCTTCAGGGGCAGGAACAGGCCCAAGGTCAAGCTCAGCTCGCGGTTCAGTCGCTTGATTTCAAGAGCGAGAACGACAATGACAACAGGAACAGCAACGACAACAAGATCGAGAACACCATCGATAACAAGGTCAACGTCGATGTGGACGTCAAGGTCGATCTTGATCTCAGAGCCGATGGTCTGAGCAGCCCGGTTATCGACCTGCCATGCCTCAGCGACGTGCGTGGCGCGGTGATCATGCCGGACGTGGTGAACCAGACGCTCGAGGGAGACGGTAGCGCCTTCAACATCGATCACGTCAACAACCTTGTCGATCACGACGCGTCAACCGCCAGCGTTACCTACAGCGGAAGCGGATTCGATATGGATCCGAAGTCCGAAGGCGGCGACACCAAGATGGACTCGAAGATCGATGACGTCATTGGTGATAGCGCGAGCGGTGTCATTGCAAGTGCAGACGCGGCGCTCTCTCAGGACGCGTTCAACCAGACCATCACGTTGGGCGCGAACATCCAGTTCAATAGCATCACCCTGAATGCAGCTGGTAATGGCTGGACCGACAGTCACGATCTCGGCGTAGGCTGATCAGAAATAGAACCCGCGCAGCATCCGCCGCGCGGGTTTTCCTCGATTTTTCATAGGTTGAAACGATTTGTAGTTTGCGACTCGCCCAGCAGGATCGTCGCTCGCTTGAGCCTGACATAGGAGGCTCCCATGGTGCCCGGCGGTATAACCGAAATGGTCTGGCACTTCGCAGGCTATCTTCAGATCATAAATGATGCCGCGCGGGACCGTATCGACTACGACCCGTCGGCCTTCCGCAGTCTGCAAGATGATTACGTTACACCGCGCTCAAGTTTCACAAGCAGACCGGAAATGCCGCATTGGTTTCCGCTTTGGAAAGGCCGGAAATCGCCAACCGAAAAAATGGCAGTAAATTGAAAGGAAGCATATCGTTGATCGCGTAATGGCACAGGGTGAAGCAGCGTTGCTATAGCAACGGATGGTATCGAGCGGAGGCACCAGAACCCGCATGAGCAAGATCAGTATGCAGAATTTTGTCGAGTCCGTAGTTTCGGATGGATTCACATTTGGACCGGAAGGCGCGGAAAGTCCTGCAACTTTCAGCGCTGCCGCAATTGTCGACGCTAAATTGCTATTTTCCGGAAGCTATGACCGGTTGGGTGTCGATCTCGTTATTTCCCGCGAAACGGCAAGCGTCACTATCCCGGAATATTTCAAGGGTGAACATCGTTCGATGCTGATGTCTCCAGAAGGAGCGAGCCTCTCGGGACGAGTCGTCGAAGCGATGACAGCAAGGGTTCAATATGCCCAGGCAGACCAGATCGCGGGCGCGGTCGCCGCAGTTGGCAATGTTGTCAAGGTGGGCGGCACTGCGGTCGTTACCCGAAATGGTGTGCCCGTTGAGTTGAAGCAGGGTGACAGGCTTCTCAAGGGCGACGTTGTCCAGACGGGCGCTGATACCACGATTGGAATCAGTTTCGTCGATGGTACAGCCCTTGGCCTTGCTTCGAATGCGCGTATTGTTCTGGATGAGATGACGTATGATCCAAACGGATCGTCCAACTCGTCGCTTCTAAGTCTCGTGCAAGGAGCCATCACCCTCGTTGCCGGACACACGGCCAAATACGGAAATATGCGCGTTGAAACGCCTGTCGCGACGATGGGTATTCGGGGTACCGCCATTATGGTGGAGATCGCGGCGGACGATGGACCGAGCAAATTCTCTGTGCTCAAGGAGCCGGACGGAAAGGTCGGATCGTTTCATCTCTATGACAAGGTCAGTGGCGATCTTATTCGCGTGGTATCGCACGCCGGACTTGTGACGGTAGTTTCGCCGCTCGGCGCGGGCCAGCCGGTCTCAGCGGTTGATCAGCTGAAAACGCTCGCGGATATTCAGGGCGAGAAGAGCCTCATTCAGGAGGTCTTTCAGATCTACTATCCCAACTACAATCCGGACGGCCCCGGAAACGATCGGACCGGTTCCAGTGTGAACCCGCTTGCAAATTCCACTAGGAGCTTTGCCGCGCTGGGGAGTGAGTCCGGCGTGCCTGCGCTGATCGCTCTGGCAAACGGCGCTGTCCTCATACCGACCATCGCAACGGCGCAGGATCTCCTGATCTTTCCAGAGGCTCCCGCAGCTCCGGTGGTGCGCGCAATCGCAGTGGCAAACGTCGTGGATGTACAGGCGTCGCAAGGACCCGTCGAACGAAATTTTACTATCAGCGGTCAGGTCACGGTCTCAGTTGACGGGCGAGTTATCGAAGAATCGGCGGGACGCTATGTCCCAGGCACCGGCACTGTTACGAACGTGGAAAGCACTGTGCCGACACCTCAGGGCGTCAACCTCGCCAATTTGGTGCATGTTGATCCCGCTACCGGCGTCGTGACGTACGATGCGAGTCAGTTCGCATTTCTCGGCGTTGGGGAATCGGCGATCTATACGATCGGATTCGAGAGCCAGCCCGGAACATCCGCTATTCCGGAAACGCTGACACTGACAATCAATGGACTGAACGACGCGCCAACGGTGGAGCACGCGATTCCGGATCAGCGGGTGCGAGAGGGCTGCAGATTCGATTATGTCATCGCGGCCGGTGTATTTGCCGATCTCGACGCGAACGACACTCTGACTTACCGCGCGACATTGGCGAATGGCGATCCGCTTCCATACTGGCTTGACTTCGATCCGGTGACGATGACGTTTTCCGGAACGCCGCCCAAGGGTGAAGAATCTGTGATTCACATCAAGGTTATCGCGAGTGATGAGCATAATGCCACGGCCGTCGATGAGTTCGATCTCGTTATTGCGGACAATCATCACCACCACCATCATCACGGGTTTGACGATGATTTAACGAGCCGCGCGACCGCTTCGCAGGATCACAACCTCGTTGCGGACAAGGACGGTCGTCCTGACGTAACGGGGGACGACAGCGATGTTGCTTCCAGCGGTTTGGAACATGACAATCACAGATTCGAGGCACGAAAGACCGATGTCGCCAGCTGCGACGAAAAGTGCTCCCGAGAGTCCACGCTGGCGAGGGATGAAAATTCGGCATCGTCATCAAGACAGGCGACTTCGTCGTCTTCCAATGAACACGTTTCATATGAGGTATCGTCGAACAATGCGCATGAAAGCGGCGCGATCGGAGCGCGTGCACATGGGTCGCCCTACATGCCGGATCCAACAGACCTTGATTCTGATCGATCGGGATTCTCCGACCAGAATGCGGGCGGGTCGCGAGCGGTTTCCGAATATTCAAGTCAAACGAATGCATCACACCATGGTCATAACTCTTTCTCGACCAGCTTCAATGTGACATTCAACTGGAGCGGCACTTCCGGACATCAGCGCGATGTTTCGAGTACTGATAGCTTCGTTTTTAGATCGGATCTGGGCCGCGACACAGACCACGCCGTCCGCTCGGCCCCTGATCTGACACCTTCCGGCAGATCAGGGTCGGGGGATGGGCCTGATGTGGCAGCGCTTGTCCATGTGATGACAAGCTTTGACCTCTTCACGGCCCATGACGAACACGGGAGTGCCCGGCTCAGTTCATCGGTGGAACTTCATACGCATCAAAGCGATTTTCACCTGGCCTAGATGGATATTTGAAGGCGCCGCGGCGGCTCGGAACACCCTTCCGTTGATGCGCCACATGGCTTAAAGCACGGCCGAAACTCCTTGTTCCGGGTCCCGTGCACATATGATTCGTCTCGACAATATCAGCAAGCAAAATGGCCATCAGATTCTCTTTATTGAGGCGTCCGCGGCCCTTCAGAGGGGAGAGAAAGTCGGATTGGTGGGCCCTAACGGCGCAGGAAAGACGACGCTGTTCCGGATGATTACGGGCCGGGAAGTACCCGATGAAGGGCAGGTCGCCGTCGATCGGGGTGTGACCATCGGTTATTTCAGCCAGGATGTTGGCGAGATGTCTGGCCGCAGCGCGGTGTCCGAGGTGATGGACGGTGCGGGCCCGGTGAGTGCCGTCGCCACGGAACTGAAGGAACTGGAAGCTGCCATGGCCGATCCGGATCGGGCAGACGAGATGGACAGCATCATCGAGCGCTACGGCGAGGTGCAGCATCGGTTCGAGGAGCTTGACGGCTATGCGCTTGAGGGCCGGGCGCGCGAAGTCCTCGCGGGCCTCAGCTTCAGCCAAGAAATGATGGACGGCGACGTCGGCGCATTGTCGGGTGGCTGGAAGATGCGCGTGGCGTTGGCCCGCATTCTCCTGATGCGTCCCGATGCCATGCTGCTCG
This sequence comes from Afipia birgiae 34632, assembly GCF_000308295.2. Classification (GTDB taxonomy): domain Bacteria; phylum Pseudomonadota; class Alphaproteobacteria; order Rhizobiales; family Xanthobacteraceae; genus Afipia; species Afipia birgiae. The sequence continues at coordinate 1,833,613 of NZ_HG326652.1, read as the reverse complement.
ACGAACCGAGCAACCATCTGGATCTGGAGAGCCTCATCTGGCTGGAAGAATTCCTGAAAGGCTACGAGGGCGTTCTGCTGATGACGTCGCACGACCGCGAGTTCATGAACCGCATCGTTACCAAGGTGGTGGAGATCGACGGTGGCGGCTTAACGTCCTACTCCGGCAACTACGAATTCTACGAACAACAGCGTGCGCTGAGCGAAAAGCAGCAGCAGGCCCAATTCGAGCGTCAGCAGGCGATGCTCGCCAAGGAAATCAAATTCATCGAGCGCTTCAAGGCGCGTGCGTCCCATGCCGCGCAGGTCCAGAGCCGGGTGAAGAAGCTGGACAAGATCGAGCGGGTCGAACCGCCCAAACGCCGCCAGACGGTTACTTTCGACTTCCTGCCGGCGCCGCGATCGGGTGAGGATGTTGTAAGCCTCAAGAATGTCCACAAAGGCTACGGCAGCCGGAGCATCTACGAGGGGCTCGACTTCCAGATCCGCCGCCGGGAGCGCTGGTGCGTGATGGGAATCAATGGCGCTGGAAAATCCACACTGTTGAAGCTTGTGACTGGCTCGACCGAGCCGGATGACGGAACGGTGGCTGTGGGAGGTAGCGTGAAGCTGGGCTACTTCGCCCAGCACGCGATGGATTTGCTCGACGGCGAACGCACGGTGTTTGAAGAGTTGGAGTACTCGTTTCCTCAGGCGGGGCAGGGTTCGCTACGCGCGTTGGCCGGCTGCTTCGGATTCTCGGGCGACGATGTCGAGAAGAGATGCCGTGTGCTTTCAGGCGGCGAGAAGGCGCGGCTTGTCATGGCGAAGATGCTGTTCGACCCGCCCAACTTCCTGGTGCTGGACGAGCCCACCAACCATCTCGATATGGCGACGAAGGAAATGCTCATCACAGCGCTATCGCAGTATGAGGGCACCATGCTGTTCGTTTCGCATGACCGGCATTTCCTGGCCGCATTGTCGAACCGGGTACTGGAATTGACGCCCGATGGCATTCACCAGTATGGCGGCGGCTATACCGAGTATGTCGCACGTACCGGCCACGAGGCTCCCGGCCTGCGTAGCTGAGCTTACCTGAAGTCGTTCGGCTCTGGACTATGTCGTTCGCAGAGCCAGCGGTGGCTCGGACGGGCGTATCAGCGCAAACGCAATCTGGATGATGCCAGCCGTCAGACCTATCGCGACGCCGACCTGCCACGCCAGCGTGTAGGAGCCGAGCGAGTCGTAAATCAGGCCGCCGCCAAGCGCGCCGAGGAAGCTGCCGAGTTGGTGGCTCATGAATGCAAGGCCGCTGATCATCGCCTGCCACTTCAGTCCGAACATCTCAACGATTGCGCCTGCGACCAGCGGGCCGACGCCGAGCCACAGAAAGCCCATCAAGGCCGCGAAGATCAGTGTCGTCGTGGTCGTCGGCGTCTGCATGAAGTACCACGCCAGAATGAGAGACCGCGAAAAATAGATTCCGCCGAGCAGCGCGAGCTTATTCCATCTGCCGCCTGCCCAGCCGAAGAACAGGCTGCCGATAACGTTGAATCCGCCGATCACGCCGAGCGTCTGGGCGCTCAACATCGGGTCCATGCCACAGATTGCGAGATAGGTTGGAAGGTGTGTCGTGAGAAACACGAGCTGCATTCCGCAGACGAAATACGCCCCCGTCATCACGATGAAGGAGGCGTTTCCGAATGCGCGGCCGGCCGCGGTTTTCGCGGAAATATTATCCATATCAGTTGATGTCGTCGCGGGAAGCGGGACCTTGTCCACTTTTCCGGCAAACCATGTTGCGGGGATCAGCGCCAGCGACAGGATTACGAAACCGGCAACGCCAAAGCGCCAGCCATATTCCTGACTCAGTGCCTGACCAAGCGGCGCCGCGATCAGTGCACCCAGCGATCCCGCGGCCGATACGATGCCGAGGACCAGACTGCGCGATGGTGCCGGAACGGCACGTGCCGCCACCGCCATGCTCACCGACGAAGCGATACAGGACAGCGATGTGCCGATCAGGATGCCGGCGCCGATCATGATGCTGAGAAGGCCCTGAGCGCTCGCCATGAGAATGAGGCCGGCAATGTAAAGTCCCGCGCCGATCAGCATGATGGGCCGAAATCCGAAGCGCGCTGCATAGGCACCTGCAATCGGCTGCGTGAAGCCCCACGCCAGGTTCTGGATTGCGATGGCCAGCGTAAACTCGGAGATCGAGATGCCAACATCCCGTGTCAGCGGTTGCATGAAAATGCCGAGGCTCTGCCTGATACCCATGCTCAGGGTGAGCATCAAGGATGCGCCGAGCAGAATCGGGAAAACCGGGCGGAGTGCTCGCAGCGCAGTCATGACGTGGCGTTTCCCTTATTGTTATGTTTTTTGCTTCACCCGTTTGACGGCTTGCGTAACTGGATTGAGGCCGGAATATGATACTGTCAAGAAGCGCCGGAGCAGAGCAGGAAGTCGCAAGTCGATTGCGTGTGAGTCGTACATAAGCTTCGAAACTTTGGTCGCTTGGCGTACAATAACGGTCCCGGATTCCCCCGCATGACTTGAGCTGCGCCACTGAAAGCGGGTAATTTGCAACGGATGGCGCTCGGTCAGGTGCCTAATAGGCAACGAGCTAATATATTGAAATATAATCATATTTTCTCTATCGCGCCGATGATGGACTGGTCGGATACTCATTGCCGAGTATTTCACCGCCTGCTGTCGCGCCATGCCCGGCTCTATACCGAGATGGTGACTACGGGCGCGGTCATTCATGGCAATCGCGAGCGGTTGCTGGGCTTCGATGCCAGCGAGCATCCCGTAGCGCTTCAGCTCGGCGGTTCGAACCCGCGTGACCTCGCCGAAAGTGCACGGATCGGCGAGGGATTTGGCTACGACGAAATCAATCTCAACGTCGGCTGTCCGTCGGATCGCGTAAAGGGTGGAAATTTTGGCGCTTGCCTGATGGCGGAGCCGCAACTTGTGGCGGAATGCGTTGCCGCGATGAAGCAGGCTGTCAAAATTCCGGTCACGGTGAAGTGCCGCATCGGTATCGACGATCAGGACCCTGAAGTGGCGCTGGACACACTGAGCCGGACTGTGATCGCAGCAGGCTCGGATGCGCTGGTGGTTCATGCCCGCAAGGCGTGGCTCAACGGATTGTCGCCGAAGGAAAACCGCGACATCCCACCGCTCGATTACGATCGGGTCTACCGCCTCAAGGCGGCGTTGCCCGATGTGCCGGTCGTCATCAACGGCGGCATCACCTCCATCGCCGCCGCGAAAGCGCATCTCGATCATGTCGATGGCGTCATGCTCGGCCGTGCGGCCTATCATGAGCCGTGGCGGCTACTTGGCGTCGATCCGGAACTGTTTGGAGAGTCAGCTCCGCATGCGACGATGCATGACGCCATCGCGGCGTTGATGCCTTACATCGAGCGTGAGCTCGCAGCAGGGACCCGACTTCATTCCATCACGCGCCATCTGGTCGGCGCGTTTCACGGCGTGCCCGGTGCGCGGGCATTTCGCCGTTATCTAGCAGAGAACTGCACTAAGGCTGGTGCGGGTACGGCATCGCTGCGAGCGGCGCTTGATCTCGTCGATCCGAATGCGTCCGCGTCAATCGCAGCCTGAACTACGGATATCCACGCAGCATTAGCTTGTCGGGCCGCACTTCCCAACTTTCCAGCCGGTTCAGGAAGCTCATGCCGAGCAGATTTGATTTCATCTGGCCGCGCGGTACCACCAGTGCGGGCACCGAACGCTCGACCAGTTTGCCAATAGAGAGGCGATCGAGCGTCAGCCGCGCGGCGCGAACGCGGCCGCCTGCGGTTTCGACGTCCACGCTGTAGTCCAGCAGTTCCAGTGGCAAGCCGGCAGCCTTCGCGGTCTCATAGGTCAGGACCACGGAGGTTGCACCGGTGTCGATCACCATTGGCGTGCTCACGCCGTTGATCTTTGCCCGCAATGAAAACTCACCGCTGTCGCTGCGTGCAATTTCCACGGCGCGTGCGGGTTTCGCATTCAAGGTTTGATCCGTGGCGCGGATCAGCGCGCCCTTCATGCTGGCGAATGCGACGGGATGGGACATCGAGAGCAGAAAGCCGACAGACGATACGACGATGGCAATGATCATCAGTCCGCGCATCATGCTGCACCTGTCGCGTTCAGGAACCAGTCTGGCGTCCGGGCGGCAGCGCCGGAATTGGCAGCCCGGCATCCAGCATGCGCTGGTGCAATGTCGCCATAACGGCGAGACGTTGGCCATTGTCCATTTTGTGCCAGCTTGCGATCTCGGGCAGAGTGCGCCCGCAGCCCAGACAGAGCTTGGCCCTTGGATCGATGAAACACACGGCGATGCAAGGCGTTTCTTGTTTCGGTGTCGTTTCTTGTTTCATAGACGTTACTGATGGGCATTTTCATCGCTCGCGCAAGGTGCTCTAGAGGCCCGTTCCCGCGTTCATGATAGGCTTGTAACGGGGGCGGCTCTTGTCGCCGGTCATTCCTTCCGGCGGCCGGTCGGGCTGCAGCGGTGGAGAGTCGTCCCGCATCGGAGCGAGGGCCGTCATCACGCGCTCCGGTGGATAAGTGACGATCACCTCAGTTCCGACACGAAGGGTCGATTTGAGCGTGAACGTGCCGCCGTGCATATCGATGAGGCTTTTGGCAATCGGAAGGCCGAGTCCCGCGCCTTGTTCTGCGGACTTGATCGAGTTCGATCCCTGACCGAACGATGCAAGCACGACCGGAATCTCGTCCTCGGCGATGCCGGAGCCGGTGTCCTTGACGCTGAGATATTGTCCGCCCGATGCAGTCCAGCCGACCTTGAGCCAAATCTCGCCGCCGGGCGGCGTAAATTTGATCGAGTTCGACAGCAGGTTGAGGACGACCTGCCGCGTGGCGCGTTCGTCGCCCCACAACTTCGGCATGTCCTGCTCGAAGACCTCGTGAATGGTGATGCCGCGGCTCGACGCGCGCAGTTTCAGCAGGTGATGACAGTCCGCGACGACATGAACGAGCGAGACCGGTTCTTCATTGAGTTCGTAACGCCCGGCCTCGATTCGCGACAGATCCAGAATCTCATTGATGAGATTCAGCAGATGAACACCGGAGTTGTGAATATCTGCGGAATAGTCCTTGTAAACCTCGACGGCATGCGCCCCGAAGATTTCACTCTTCATCACTTCGGAAAAACCGAGAATGGCGTTAAGCGGGGTGCGCAGTTCGTGGCTCATCTGGGCGAGGAAGCGCGACTTCGAAACGTTGGCGGATTCGGCGCGATGGCGCGCCTCGTCGGAGATCGCCTTGGCCTGTTCCAGTTCGCCGATCAGCGCGTCCTTTTCGGCGCGCGCCTCGAGTGTCGCAAGGGTCGTCGAATGCAAGCGGTGAGCGAGCAGGGCGAAGTATCCCTCCGCCGTGACGGCGAGCGCTGCAAGAATATAGTCGTCGAAGGTGCCGCGAAGAACGAAGTTCATGGCGATGGCTGCCGATACCGGCACAGTCGCAGCGAGCGCCGCAATCGGCAGGCTTGCGGCCAGCATGCTCGACACCGCAATGACCAACAGCATCACGAAAAGCATCAAAGTATTTGAGACGACGTCGATACCTGATGGATGAATCAGGACCAGCGTCCATGCCAGGCCGTAAAGCAGATCCAGTCCCACAAAGCGCAGGCGCCATTTCCGCGTGATGGCGGGCGATGACGATGTAACGGCAAGAAATTTCGAACAGAAGCGAATAATGATGCCGTGGATCGCGAGAATCCCGGCAGTCCAGACCAGCGCGGCGACGAGAGGAATCCAGAAGCTCGCCAGAATGCCGGTCGCGACGACGAGCAGAATGACCACAAGCGAGGCCGAGATGCGCGTTTGCGCATACTGCCGCAGCAATTCGTGATCAAAAGCTGGCCGGGTGCCGCTGGTCGATGTCAGGCGGTCGCGCGCTTCGCGCACGCGTTGCGAAGCTGCCCGGCGGTTTCTCGCCGGCATTTCCGCCGATGTCGCGGAGAGTTCTCTTTTGTCGGCGGACTCACTCATATTTACGCGACAAATCCTGAACAAATGCGAATGTTGCGCTTGGCCGAGCGCATACTGCTGCTCGCTATTTCTCGCGCTAAATCATTAAGAGGTGGCTTAAAGGTCAATTTATTCGGGTTAAGAAAGTATGAATTTCGGTGCTGTCTGTACCCCTGTCCGCGCATGTCAAGGCCACAACCGAAAACGGCGGCACGGGATACCGCGCCGCCTCATATCTCGCCCCTCACGGGAATTGATATTATCGCTGGAGCCGCGCTAGCAGGCTCGATGTGTCCCAGCGCTTGCCGCCCATCTTCTCGACCTCAGAGTAGAAGTTGTCCACCAGCGCGGTCACCGGCAGGCTCGCGCCGTTGCGGCGGGCCTCCGCGAGGCAGATCGAGAGATCCTTTCGCATCCATTCAACCGCGAACCCGAAATCGAACTTGCCCTCGTTCATGGTCTTGTAGCGATTTTCCATTTGCCAGGACTGCGCGGCACCCTTCGAGATGGTGTCGATCACGGCCTGGACATTGAGGCCGGCTTTCTTGGCGAAATGAATACCCTCCGACAGGCCTTCGATGAGGCCGGCGATGCAAATCTGGTTGACCATCTTGGTGAGCTGGCCGGAGCCGGCGGGGCCGAGCAGATTGCACATCCGGGCATATGAAGCGATCACGGGCTCTGCCTGTTTGTAAGCGGCTTCTGTGCCGCCGCACATCACGGTCAGCACGCCGTTTTCCGCGCCGGCCTGACCGCCGGAAACCGGCGCGTCAATGAACTGGAAGCCATGCTTAGTGGCCTCAGCATCAAGTTGCCGAGCGACTTCGGCCGATGCCGTGGTGTGATCGACAAAAACGGCGTCGGACTTCATACCCGAAAACGCTCCGTCGGCCCCCATGGTTACGGCGCGCAGATCGTCATCATTGCCGACGCAGGCCATAACGAAATCCTGGCCTTCCGCAGCCGCCTTCGGTGTCGGAGCGGCGCGGCCGCCGAATTTCTCGGCCCATGCTTTCGATTTCGTGGCGGTGCGATTGTAGACGGTCACCTCATGGCCGCCTTTGGTGGCCAGGTGTCCCGCCATTGGGAATCCCATGACGCCGAGGCCGAGAAATGCGACTTTTGCCATATCTTGCTCTTTGGATTGTTGGTGTGCTTCGGCCGGATTTCCCGGCATGTGGGATGGCAACAGCTATGCGAATGATGGACGGCCTTGCAAGGCCGTTGACGGCACAAGTGACACGCGTATGAAAGCCAGCGAGCGTGGGTCCAACTGGGCCGTGTGCGGGAGATGCGTTGTGGCAGTCGATAAAACTCAAGTTCTCGCGGTTCTTCACAACATAGCTTCGCCGCGCGGTGTATCGCTGACCGAAGCGAAGGTGCTCTCGGAAATTATCGCCTCAGACGGCAAGGTTTTCTTCTCGATCAACGTCGATGCCAACGAGGCGAGGGCGTGGGAAGAGGTCCGCGCCAAAGCGGAGGCGGCGGTTCGAGCGATTCCCGGCGTCACCACCGCGATGATCGCGTTGACAGCCGAGCGCAAGCCGGGTGCGGCAGCTCCGGCGCCGCACCAACATTCGCACTCGCTTGGTGTGAAGCCAGTGGCGCAGCACAGGCCTCAGGGCGCACCGGCGGATTCCCCGATGGGCAAACAAGCCTCGATTCCAGGCATCGGTTCCATCATCGCGGTGGCGTCCGGCAAGGGTGGGGTTGGCAAATCAACCACTGCACTCAACCTTGCCCTGGCGCTCCGTGATCTTGGCCTGCGCGTTGGTCTTCTTGATGCCGATATTTACGGTCCGTCGGTGCCGCGCCTGACCGGGGTGCGCGAAAAGCCGACACTTAACGACGCCAAGAAGATGATCCCGATTGTGCGCTTCGGGCTGCCGCTGATGTCGATCGGTTTTCTGGTCGAGGAAGAGACCGCGATGGTCTGGCGCGGACCGATGGTCATGTCCGCGATCCGGCAGATGCTGTGGGATGTCGCTTGGGGCGAACTGGACGTCCTTGTGGTGGATATGCCGCCCGGTACGGGGGATGCTCAACTGACGCTTGCCCAGCAGGTGCCGCTCCGGGGCGTGGTGATCGTTTCTACACCACAGGATCTTGCCCTGATCGATGCGCGGCGGGGGATCGCCATGTTTCACAAGGTCAACGTGCCGACACTCGGTATCATCGAGAACATGAGTTATTTCCAATGTCCGGAATGTGGCACGCGCTCCGATATCTTCGGACATGGCGGGGCCCGACATGAGGCTGAACGGCTCAAGGTGCCGTTTCTGGGTGAAATTCCGCTGCACATGTCGATCCGGACGTCGTCGGATGCCGGCACGCCGGTGGTCAACAGTGAGCCCGACGGCGTTCACGCAAGAATTTACCGCGCCATTGGCGCGGAAATCAAAAAGCAGCTTGCGGGCGCGGCGGCTGTCATCTGACGTCCTCAGAATACCCCGTTTTATGGTGATTTGAGGCCCTATTCGACTTTGGTTGAATGCCCGCAGGAAGCCATGTTCCTGCATTTTCCGCCCATCGACTTCCGTGCTAGAGACCCGCTCAGAGGGTTTCAAAAAGAAACACCCCAAAAGGAGATGCCTAATGAAGCGTCGTGATTTTTTGAAAGTAACTGCCGCCGGAGCAGCAGCAACTGCGGTTGCTTCGCCTGCCATCGCCCAGTCGTCGCCCGAAGTTAAGTGGCGCCTGGCGTCCAGCTTTCCGAAGTCGCTCGACACCATCTACGGTGGCGCCGAGCAGCTCTCGAAGTACGTCGCCGAAATGACCGACAACAAATTCCAGATTCAGGTGTTTGCTGCGGGCGAAATCGTTCCCGGTCTGCAGGCGCTCGACGCGACCTCCAACGGCACGGTCGAAATGAGCCACACGGTGTCTTACTACTATGTCGGTAAGGATCCCACCTTTGCCATTTTCGCATCGGTGCCGTTCGGCCTCAATACACGCATGCAGAATTCGTGGCTCGATCAGGGTGGCGGCAACGATCTTGCCAACGAGTTTTACAAAAAGTACGGCGTTCTGGGCCTGCCTTGCGGCAACACCGGCACCCAGATGGGCGGCTGGTTCCGCAAGGAGATCAAGACGGTTGCCGATCTTCAGGGCCTGAAGATGCGCATTGGCGGCATCGCCGGTCAGGTGCTGGCCAAGGTCGGCGTCGTTCCGCAGCAGCTTGCGGGCGGCGACATCTATCCTTCGCTGGAAAAGGGCACCATTGACGCTGCCGAGTGGGTCGGTCCGTATGACGACGAAAAGCTCGGCTTCAACAAGGTCGCGAAGTACTACTACTACCCGGGCTTCTGGGAAGGCGGGCCGACGGTTCACGCGTTCACCAATCTTGAGAAATTCAACGCGCTGCCGAAGAATTATCAGGCAATCCTGACCAATGCGGCGGCACACGTTAACGGCTGGATGCCTGCACGTTACGACATGCAGAATCCCGGCGCACTGAAGCGTCTGGTGGCCAGCGGCACGCAGCTGCGTCCGTTCACCAACGAAGTGCTCGACGCATGCCTGAAGGCGACCAACGAACTCTGGGCCGAAATCTCGGCAAAGAATGCCGACTTCAAGAAGGCGATTGATGCGATGCAGGCCTACCGTTCGGATCAGTATCTGTGGTGGCAGGTTGCTGAGTACACCAACGACAGCTTCATGATCCGGTCGCGCACCCGCGGCTGATTTCGTCGGACCCGAAGTAGTCCGAATGAGCCCGGCCTCGTAAGGAGGCCGGGCTTTCTTTTGCAGTGCGGTTTATGAAATCGGCGTGGATATTGGGAACCAGTTGTTCCATGCTCAACCCAAGCCGCAAAAAGAAAGGTGGGTGAATACACAATCACATTCAGGGAGTTATTCATGAAACGTCGCGAATTTATCAAAGTCGCGGGTATCGGCGCAGCCGGTGCCGCGATGGCATCACCTGCCATTGCCCAGTCATCGCCTGAAATCAAATGGCGTCTGACGTCCAGCTTCCCGAAGTCTCTCGACACGATTTACGGCGCGGCCGAAGTGTTTTCGAAAGCTGTTGCGGAAGCCACTGACAACAAGTTCCAGATTCAGGTTTTCGCTGCCGGCGAAATCGTTCCTGGCTTGCAGGCGCTTGATGCGGCGTCGAACGGCACCGTGGAAATGGCCCATACGGCCACCTACTACTACGTCGGAAAGGATCCGACTTTTGCGATCGGGACCGCCGTGCCGTTCGGCCTGAACAGTCGCATGCAAACCGCCTGGCTGCAGGTTGGCGGCGGCTCCGAACTCTTCAACGAGTTTCTGAAGCCCCACAACGTTGTTGCGCTTCTGGCTGGAAACACGGGCTGCCAGATGGGTGGCTGGTTCCGGAAGGAGCTCAAGGATCCGGCTGACCTGAGCGGTCTGAAAATGCGGATCGGCGGCTTCGCCGGAAAAGTCTTGACCAAGCTCGGTGTGGTGCCGCAGCAGGTTGCCGGCGGCGACATCTATCCGTCGCTTGAGAAGGGCACCATCGATGCCGCTGAGTGGGTCGGTCCCTACGACGACGAGAAGCTCGGGTTTCAGAAGGTTGCGAAGTACTATTACTATCCGGGCTGGTGGGAAGGCGGCCCCTCGCTGCACAACCTTGTCAACCTTGCAAAATGGGAAGCGTTGCCGGCCGGCTACAAGTCGATCCTCAAGACGGCGTCGACGCTGGCCAACGAGACCATGCAGGCGCGTTACGATGCCTACAACCCACCTGCGCTGAAGCGGCTTGTAGCAAGCGGAACGCAGTTGCGTCCGTTCTCGGCGTCGATCATGGATGCCTCCCTGAAGGCCGCGAACGAGGTTTATGCCGAGACATCGGCGACCAACGCTAATTTCAAGAAAATGTATGAGGCGATGGCCGCGTTTCGTAACGATCAATACACGTGGTGGCAGGTCGCTGAGTACGGCTTCGACAGCTTCCAGATCCGTTCGCGCACACGAAGCTGAGATTCCATCACGCAAGCGTGAAAAATAAAGCCCGGCCTCAGACGAGGCCGGGCGCTTTTCGTTGTCCCGTTGCCGTCGGCTACTTCGATGGCCCGAGGTCGAGCTGGGGCATTTCGATCTGCGGGATTTCGATCTTGATGTTGGTGGTATCGACCTTGGTGGTGTCGATCCAGTAAGTCACCGCGCCCGGCCAGTAGATCACGATAATGACCAGGATAACCTGCATCAGTACCCAAGGCATGGCGCCCCAGTAAATATCTGAGCTCTTTACTTCAGGTGGGGCGATGCCGCGCAGGTAGAACAGCGCGAAGCCGAACGGTGGATGCATGAACGACGTCTGCATGTTGACGCAGAGCAGAACACCAAACCAGACCAGATCGATGCCGAGCTTCGCGGCAACCGGCGCAAGCAATGGGATGATGATGAAGGCGATCTCGAAGAAGTCGAGGAAGAACGCCAGGAAGAACACGAAAATGTTGACGAAGATCAGGAAGCCGACGACTCCGCCGGGCAGGCCCGTCAGTAGGTGCTCGATCCAGCGCGCGCCATCCATTCCCTGGAATACGAGGCTGAAGCAGGTTGAACCGATGAGGATGAACACCACCATGGCCGTCAGGCGCATCGTGGACGTCATGGCCTGTTCGACCAGCGGCCACGTCAGGCGGCGATGCATCGCTGCGAGAACCATCGCCCCCACCGCGCCCATGGCGCCGGCCTCGGTGGGGGTTGCGAGACCGAGTCCGATGGTACCGAGAACGAGGAAGATCAAGACGATCGAAGGGATCATGCCCCACAGCACGCGGCTGACAAGTTTCCAGTCCATCGGCTCTCGTGCCGACTCGGGGATGGGAGGCATCTTCTGTGGCTGAAGGATCGACACGCCCACGATGTAGAGCAAGAAGATCGCGACTTGCAGAATCGAAGGGCCGATCGCGCCGAGATACATGTCGCCGACGGAGCGGCCGAGCTGGTCGGCAAGCACGATCAGCACGAGCGACGGCGGGATTAACTGCGTAATCGTTCCGGACGCGGCAATGACACCGGTCGCAAGGCGCATGTCGTAACCGTAGCGGATCATGATGGGCAGCGAAATCACGCCCATTGCGATGACGGACGCAGCCACCGTGCCGGTGATTGCGCCAAGAATGGCGCCGACGATGATCACGGCATAGGCGAGGCCGCCTGGAATCTTTCCGAACAACTGGCCGGTGCCCTCGAGCAGGTCCTCAGCGAGACCACATCGCTCAAGAATCGCACCCATGAAGGTGAAGAACGGAATCGACAGCAGCAGGTCGTTTGAAATGATTCCGTAAAAGCGGAAGGGCAGAGCCTGCAGGAACGACGGGTCGAAGTGGCCTGTATTGATTCCGAGAATGCCGAAGAACAATCCGACCGCAGCCAATGAGAATGCGACCGGAAAGCCGATCAGCATGAACAGGATCATGGTCCCGAACATCAACGGGGGAAATACGCCGTGCGAAAACATCAATTAATCCCGTCTCGTGCGGTTGCTATTGCAGAGGAGCTTCGTAATGCGTGTCGATGCGTATCGCGCCAGCGAGCGCCGCAATGCGCTTGGCAAGTTCGGCAAGGCCTTGAATAAAGAGCAATGCGAAACCAGTGGGGAGCAGAGCCTTCGCGGGCCACAGGATCAGCCCGCCCGCGTTCATCGACAGTTCCTTCGACTGGAAAGAATTGAAGAAGAAAGGCCAAGTCAGATAGGTGAGGTAGGCCATCACCGGGAGCAGAAAGACCGTGAAGCCGAAGATGTCGATCCACAGCCGCGTCCTGTCCGAGACCCACGAATACAGCAGATCAACGCGGACGTGCTCGTTAAGCCGCAGCGTCTGCGCTGCCCCGAGAAGCACGATGCCGCCGAACATGTACCACTGGATCTCCAGCAGTCCGTTCGAACTGAAGCTGATCAGATAACGGACGATCGCGTTGCCTGCACTCACGAGGCAGGCGAGAAGCACAAGCCATTTCGCTATGTAACCGGCGACATCGCTGATGCCGTCGACAACGCGCGTGAATTTTACGATGTGCAACGCATCCCCCCGGATCAACCTGCATGCATTTGCTTTTTCTTACCCCGTATGCGCGAGGCGCGGCTCTACTCTGCCGAGGCAATATGACGCGGCGGCACCATTTCAGCGACTTTCGTTGCCGTCAATTGGAAGTTTGGATGTTTTGCGATGAAACGATGACGAAGCTACCGCCGCGCACCGGTGTAGGAAATTAATGTCAAGAAATCGGCACGTGGAAGCAATAATTGCAGCCTTAGCCGCCGGTTACGCTCATGTGCCTGCTGACGCTCGGCCGATTGTGGCGACGGTCGATAATGAAATCGTGGCCCTTCGGCTTGAGCCCGATGGCCCGGTCGATCGCAGCTGCAAGCAGGGCGTCGTCGCTTGATGCCCGCAGCGGCTTGCGCAAGTCAGAGGCATCCTCGTGGCCGAGGCAGGTATGGAGCGTCCCGGTGCAGGTGACGCGAACCCGGTTGCAGGATTCGCAGAAGTTGTGGGTCATCGGCGTGATAAAACCGAGTCTGCCGCCCGTCTCGCTCATGCGAACGTAACGCGCCGGGCCGCCGGTGTCGTCAGCGAGGTCGGTCAGCGTGTATCGCGCGGCGAGGCGAGCCCGAAGCAATGACAGCGGCAGGTATTGGTCGATACGTCCTTCGCCGATATCGCCCATCGGCATGACCTCGATCAGAGTGAGGTCCATATCTTTGCCGTGTGCCCATTCCATCAGCGAGGGGATCTCGTCCTCGTTCATGTTCTTCAGCGCGACAGCATTGATCTTGACCTTGAGGCCAGCAGCCCGCGCAGCCTCGATGCCGCGCAGTACCTTGTCGAGGTCTCCCCAGCGCGTGATGGCGCGGAACTTAGCGGCGTCGAGAGTGTCCAGCGAGACGTTGATGCGCCGGACGCCGGCGTCTCTGAGTTCGACGGCAAACTTCTCGAGCTGCGAGCCGTTCGTTGTCAGGGTCAGTTCGTCGAGTGCGCCGGTATCGAGGTGGCGGGAGAGGGACTGCACCAGAGACATGACGTTGCGCCGGACCAGGGGTTCGCCGCCCGTCAGGCGCAATTTTCGAACGCCCTTGGCGATGAAAGCCGAGCATAGCCGGTCGAGTTCTTCGAGAGAGAGCAGGTCCGATTTCGGCAGGAATGTCATGTCTTCCGACATGCAATAGAAGCAGCGCAGATCGCAGCGGTCGGTCACCGACACGCGCAGATATTTGATCATCCGCCCGAAAGGATCGGTCATTGGGGACGTGGTCGATGCTGCCATGGAATTCGGAAGCGATCCGTTCATTCAGGGCGCCTTGGTTGTCACTCAATATCAAGCCGCTGTCGCCAGCTTGGCATACCAGTCACAATCTAGGGATGATCTGATGCGGACACAATGAAACTGTCCGCAGGAACCGTCAGCGGCTCGGCGGCGGCGGGAAGGGGGAGTTCGGCTCGGCAGGCTCAGCGGCCGCTGGCGCGGGCCGTGGTTTTTTGGCTTTTGGCGCCGCTTTGGCACCCTTCTTGGTGGGAAGCGCCGGTTGCAACTCGGCGTAGACCGGGTTTGGATCGACGACGACGCTACCGGGGCTGCTTGGATCTCTGATAATCTGAACCGGGACCGTTTCCGGTTGATACTTCGGCAGCGAGAAGGCCACCGAGAGATTCTCAACCGCAGCGACCGAAAGCGAGCAGGGGGTTTTGCAGGTCTCGCCGCTGGAGGCGCGTGCCTCAGCGCCAGTTGGCAGAGATTCAAGCTGAATCGTTGCGCTTGGCGGCGTCGACTTGAACATATCAGGCATGGAGAACGATGAGCAGCCCGCGAGGCCAAGACCCGCCGCAACAACAACAATGATACGCATGGTGCATCCGTCATGTGATGCGGTGAAAGCCGCATAGTCCCCGCGCGGACCTTAGAAGTGTCGTTCCGCCCGCGCAACGGGTCGCATTGCATTCGTTAAGAGAAGGTTAATGCCGCGTCGGAAATTTGGCGCGGCATAAATATAATAAATATCAATGCCTTACGTCTGTTTAAGAAGGTTTTCGACAGCGTCAGGCAGTTCCCGCATGTGACCAATGATCGTGTCAGGCTTCAGCTCTCCAATCGGGATTTCTGTGTAGCCGAATTCCACCCCGATCACCGGAACACCGGCTCGCCGCGCGACCCCGATATCCGGTCCCGAGTCACCGACCATGACTGATCGCGAGACCTCCCCGCCGGCCTGGGCAATGGTTTGGCGCAAGATGGTGGGATCGGGCTTCGCCACCCCGAACGTATCGGCTCCGCAGATCGCCGCAAATCGCCCGGTCATATCCAGCTTGGCGAGCAAAAGCTTCGAGAGGCTCTCCAGCTTATTGGTGCAGACGGCGAACCTGAATCCCCGCCCTTCCAGCCTGTCGAGGGCAGCATGGAGGCCGTCGAACGGGCGTGAAGCGTCGGCGATGTGGTCCTTGTAGTAGGCGATGAAATCGGTGGTCAACCGGTCGATATCCGCGACGCTCATGACCAGGCCTTCCAGTTCCAGGCCCCGCTCGATCAGCTTGCGCGCGCCGGCCCCGATCATATTGCGCGCAGATGCAACCGGCACGAGCGGGAGGCCCTCACGCTGGAGAACGAAGTTCACTGCCCCAACCAGGTCGGGCGCGGTGTCAACGAGGGTGCCGTCGAGATCGAAGACAATCAGGGGGGGAGTGGCCATGGCGGGATCGCTAGCGGGTGGGGCAGGATCATGCAAGTCCTGTGGTGGGATTGGTCTTATGCCAGTCCCTTTTGGCGGTTTTCGCCCCCAAGGCCGTATCCACCACTGCGGAAACCGCGCTATATGCCTCGCGTTCCACGGGAACGGAACGTCGAGGGCGACAATGTCGATGGACGATCTGAAAAGACAGGCTGCGGCGCGTGCGGTTGAGCAGGTGCGGGACGGCATGAAGCTTGGGCTTGGCACCGGCTCCACCGCCAAGCACTTTGTCGAACTGCTCGGCGAACGTGTGCAGGCAGGCCTGAAGGTTATTGGCGTCCCGACCTCCGAAGCGACGCGGGCCGATGCCGAGCGTTGCGGCGTGCCGCTCACCACACTCGAAGAAGTCGATCGGCTCGACCTTACCGTGGACGGCGCCGATGAAATCGATCCTGATCTCGAACTCATCAAGGGCGGAGGCGGGGCCTTGCTGCGGGAGAAGATCGTCGCGGCTGCCTCAGACCGGATGATTGTGATCGCGGATGAGTCGAAGTGGGTCCAAACCCTGGGGCGTTTTCCGTTGCCGATCGAAGTCGTCCCCTTTGGTCTCGGCGCGACGCGCCGGGCCATTGAGGTGGCCTTTGCCGAAAATGGCGTTTCCGGGCAAATGGATATCCGCAAGGCCAAGGATGGCCATGCTTTCGTCACCGATGGCGGCCACTGGATTGTTGATGCCCGGCTTGGGCGAATACCGGATTCCCCAAGGCTGGCGACGTCACTGAATTCGATCCCGGGTGTAGTCGAGCATGGCTTGTTTATCGGTCTCGCGCGCACGGCCGTGCTCGCCGGTCCCCAGGGTATTCGCGTTGTTGAACGGCCCTTGCGCCGCAATTGAGGAGAATTGAGATGAAGAAGTTTTCGAACGTGTTGCTCGCAGCCGGCGCGACGCTCGCCCTGATGGTGAGCAGTGCGATGGCGCAGGCTCCGAAGCCGCCGTCCGCTGCCGCCATCGGCTATGCCAAGGAAGTCCTCGCGTCCAAGAACGTCAGTGCGATCTATCAGGGCGCGGTCCCCGGCCTCGTACAGCGGACCAAGGACGTGCTGTTGCAGTCCAACCTGAACTATCAGAAGGACCTCAACGAAGTCGCCGTTCAGGTCGCGAAGGATCTCGCTGGCCGCGAGAAGGAAATCGGCGAGGAAATGGCGCGGATTTACGCCGCCGCCTTCACCGAGCAGGAGTTGAAGGAGCTTGCGGCGTTCTACAAGTCGCCGCTCGGCGTCAAGGTGATCGCGCAGGAGCCAGTGGCATTCAATACTGCGCGTCAATATATGGATCAGTGGGCGCAGAAGTTCGGCGAAGAAATCAACGGCAAGTTTCGTGCTGAAATGAAGAAGCGCGGCAAGGACATTTAAGTACGATCGGAATTCCAGATGGCGGACTCGAACGTTGATCTGCTCGTGATTGGCGGTGGCTCGGGCGGCGTACGCGCAGCCCGGATCGCCGCCGGTTACGGTGCAAGCGTCCTGGTCGCCGAGGAATACCGTATGGGCGGAACCTGCGTGATCCGCGGCTGCGTGCCCAAGAAGCTATTAGTCTACGCGTCTCATGTCCGTCATGAACTGGATGACGCTGCCGGTTTTGGCTGGACCATTCCGTCCGCGACATTCGACTGGCCAACCTTGATCGCCAACAAGGACCGGGAAATTGCGCGGCTTGAGGCCGCCTATACATTTAACGTCGAGAAAGCCGGCGCCAAAGTTATAAAGGCCCGCGCGACGTTCGAGGACGCTCACACGCTGCGGCTTTCGACCGGTGAAACGGTCAAAGCAAAGTATGTCCTGATCGCCACCGGCGGCACGCCGAGCCACGGCGAGGCCATTCCGGGCATCGAGCATGTGATCTCCTCCAACGAGGTGTTTCATCTCAAGACGTTTCCGAAGCGTATCGTGATTCAGGGGGGCGGCTACATCGCGCTCGAATTTGCCTGCATCTTCGCTGGCCTTGGTGCGGATGTGACCGTGATTTATCGTGGCGAAAATATCCTGCGTGGCTTCGACAACGACGTGCGTGCGCATGTGCGCAGCGAAATGGAAAAGTCCGGCATCACGGTGCTGACGGGATGTATCGTCACCAGGATCGACAAACACGGTGAAGCTTTCACGGCACATCTGTCGAATGGATCGAGCATCGCCGCCGATCAGGTGATGTTCGCGGTCGGACGACATCCTAACGTCAAAGGACTTGGGTTGGAGAAGGCCGGCGTTGCGCTCAACCCGGTCAATGGCGGCATTGCGGTTGATGGATTTTCGCAGACCAATGTGCCGCACATCTACGCTGTCGGCGACGTCACGCATCGTCTCAATCTGACCCCCGTCGCGATCCGAGAGGGGCATGCTTTCGCCGACACGGTGTTCGGCAAGCGGCCGACGCGCGTTGACCACGCCGATATTCCGACGGCCGTGTTCACCCAGCCCGAGGTCGGCACCGTAGGACTGAACGAAGCCGAGGCGCGGGCCCAATATACCCACGTCGACATCTACAAGACCGACTTCCGTTCGCTGAAATCGACACTGTCGGGAAGCGAATCCCGGATCATGATGAAGCTGATCGTCGATGCCTCGACCGACCGCATCCTCGGCTGTCATATCGTAGGGCCGGAGGCGGGCGAGCTGATACAGATCGTCGGCATCGCCGTGAAAATGAAGGCCACCAAGGCCGACTTCGACGCAACGATTGCGGTCCATCCGACCGCGGCAGAAGAGCTGGTGACCCTGCGCAGCCCAAGCGCCCGTCACGTCCGTCAGGCCGCCGAATAATCCACCCGGATCGAGCTGGACCAAAGGGCGGCCCGAAAATCCCCTAGCGGCAGACGGCCTGACAAGGCGGCATATTTGAGCCGGCAAGTCACTGATCCGTCATGCCGATTTGCAACTGGCAAGACCGGGATCACCTGTGTATAACCCGGCGCTATCACTTATTGCCGTTTCCTGAGGAGTTTCAGTCATGTCCGAGCGGTGGACGCCCGACAGCTGGCGCAAGAAGCCAGTCATGCAAGTGCCAGACTATCCCGATGCGAAAGCGTTGGCCGATGTCGAGGCGCAGCTTGCTACGTTTCCGCCGCTGGTTTTTGCAGGTGAAGCGCGCAACCTGAAGAAGGCGCTGGCCCGTGTTGCGGCCGGCGAAGCCTTTCTGCTGCAGGGCGGCGACTGCGCCGAGAGCTTCGCCGAGCATGGCGCCAACAACATCCGCGATTTCTTTCGCGTGCTGCTGCAGATGGCGGTGGTTCTGACCTATGCCGGCGCGTTGCCGGTTGTGAAGGTCGGCCGCATCGCTGGTCAATTCGCCAAGCCGCGTTCCTCGCCGATGGAAAAGCAGGGCGATGTCGAATTGCCGAGCTATCGGGGCGACATCGTCAACGATACGGCTTTCACGAAGGAAGCGCGCACTCCCGATCCGCAGCGCCAGTTGATGGCGTACCGGCAATCGGCGGCGACGCTGAACCTGTTACGCGCCTTCGCGACCGGTGGCTTCGCCAATCTCGGCAGCGTGCATCAGTGGATGCTCGGCTTCCTCAAGGATTCGCCGCAGTCACGCCGTTACAAGGAACTGGCCGATCGTATTTCCGAGGCGCTGAACTTCATGCGCGCCTGTGGCCTCGATCTGGAGAGGCATCCGGAACTGCGCGCGACCGACTTCTACACCAGCCACGAGGCGCTGCTGCTCGGCTACGAGCAGGCCTTCACGCGCGTGGATTCCACGACCGGCGACTGGTACGCGACCACGGGGCACATGATCTGGATCGGCGACCGCACGCGTCAGCTCGATCACGGCCACATCGAATACTTCCGTGGCATCAAGAACCCGATCGGCCTGAAGTGCGGACCATCGCTGAAGTCGGATGAACTGATCAAGCTGATCGACGTCCTGAATCCGGACAACGAGCCGGGCCGGTTGACACTGATCAACCGCTTCGGTTCGGACAAGGTTGACGCGCACTTGCCGCAGCTGATCCGTGCTGTGCAGCGGGAAGGCCGTGTTGTGGTCTGGTCGTGCGATCCGATGCACGGCAACACCATCACATCGACGTCCGGCTACAAGACCCGGCCGTTCGATCGCGTGCTGTCCGAAGTGAAGTCGTTCTTCACCATCCATGCGGCGGAAGGTACCCATGCCGGCGGCGTTCATCTGGAAATGACCGGACAGGACGTCACCGAATGCATCGGCGGCGCACGCGCGATCACCGACGAGGACCTCAACGACCGTTACCACACGGTCTGCGATCCGCGCCTGAACGCCGAGCAATCGATCGACATGGCTTTCCTGATCGCCGAACTGCTTAAGCAGGAGCGCGTTGGCAAGGTGAACCCGATGCCGGCCGTTGCGGGGTTCTGATGGTGCGAGTGGTGCTGTCGCGGATGTGCCGCGCCACGATCAACAGCCGGAACGGATTGGCATTTGCTTTCCGTTCCGAACAAGCCTTCCGCGAAGAGTTGATTGCGCTCCTGCTGGCGATCCCATTGGCATGGCTGATCGGCGTCACGCCGGTACGCCGTCTTGAACTTGTGATGGTTGTGCTGTTGCTGATGGTGGTCGAACTCCTGAACACCGCCATTGAAAAGCTCGCCGACCGTCTCACTACCGATCACGACCCCCAGATCGGTCGCGTCAAGGACATGGGATCGGCTGCGGTCGGCGTCACACTGCTGATTGCGGGCGCATTCTGGCTGTTTGCCATCGGCGAGCGCATAGGTCTCATCTGAATTGTGCTCATATTGAGCAATTGCAGATGCCGCAGTCGGCGGGCTAAAAGCGATCATGACCAAGTCTCAGTTCACGATCACGCTCGCGCAGCTCAATCCCGTCGTCGGTGACGTCACGGGCAACGCTGCCAGGGCTCGTGCAGCTCGCGCGCGGGCGAAATCCGACCGCGCAGATTTGCTGGTGCTGCCTGAACTGTTCATGGCCGGTTATCCGCCGGAAGACCTTGTCCTCAAGCCAGCATTTCAGGCCGCTTGCCGTGCCGAGGTTGAAGCGCTCGCGCGCGAAACCTCTGATGGCGGACCGGCGGTGCTGATCGGCACACCCTGGGTCGAGGACGACAAACTCTATAACGCCTGTGCGCTGCTCGACGACGGCCGGATTGCAGCGCTGCGCTTCAAGGTCAATCTTCCGAACTACGGCGTGTTCGACGAAAAGCGCGTGTTCGCGCGCGGGCCGGTATCCGGCCCGGTCACGATCCGCGGTGTGCGGGTCGGCGTGCCCATCTGTGAAGACACATGGATGGAAGAATCCGAAGACTACGAAAACGTCACCGAATGTCTCGCGGAGACCGGCGCGGAAATTCTGATCGTGCCGAACGGCTCGCCTTATACGCGTGAGAAGAACGACATGCGGTTGTCGGTCTCCGTTGCCCGTGTGGCTGAAAGCGGACTGCCGCTGATCTATCTCAACCAGATCGGTGGGCAGGACGAACTGGTGTTTGATGGTTCGTCCTTCGCGCTGAACGCGGACCGCTCGCTGGCCTTCCAGTTGCCGGGCTTCGTGGAAGACATCACGACAGTGCGGTGGACCAAAGGTGAGGGCGGCTGGAACTGCAAGGGGCCGGTAACGCCGGTGCTCGACGGCGACAAGGGCGACTACGCCGCCTGCGTGCTCGGTTTGCGGGATTATGTCGGCAAGACTGGTTTCCCCGGTGTGCTGCTCGGTGTGTCGGGCGGGATCGATTCCGCCTTGTGCGCAGCTATTGCAGTGGATGCGCTCGGCGCGGACAGAGTGCGCGGCGTGATGCTGCCGTTTCGGTTTACCGCCCAGGAATCGCTGGACGATGCAGCGAGGCTCGCGAAGCAACTCGGCATTAAGTACGAGGTGCTGCCAATTGCAGCGGCCGTGCACGGGTTTGAGGAAATCCTGAAGCCGGCATTCGTGGGGCGTGAGCGCGATGTCACTGAGGAAAACCTGCAGGCGCGCGCGCGCGGGGTCCTCCTGATGGCGATTTCCAACAAGTTCGGTTCGATGCTGGTGACCACCGGCAACAAGTCCGAAATGTCGGTCGGCTACGCCACGCTCTATGGCGACATGAACGGCGGCTACAACCCGATCAAGGATATCTACAAGACGGAAGTGTTCCGGCTTTCGACGTTGCGCAATTCATGGAAGCCCGAGGAGGCGCTTGGTCCGTCCGGCGAGGTCATCCCGCCGAATATCATCACGCGTCCGCCGACGGCGGAATTGCGCGAAAACCAGACCGATCAGGATTCGTTGCCGCCGTATGATGTGCTGGACGCAATCCTCGAGAGGCTGGTCGAGCGCGAAGAGCCACTGGCCTCGATCATCGCGGAGGGCTTCGATCGGGAAACTGTCACGCGCATCGATCGGTTGTTGAATATCGCCGAATACAAGCGCCGTCAGGCCGCACCGGGCGTGAAGGTGACGCGCAAGAATTTCGGCCGCGACCGCCGCTATCCGATCATCAATAAATTCCGGGATACAGGGAAAGCGCCCGCCGCCCCCGATCATTCGCTCGTGACGCGATCGAGCCGCGGTTCAGCGGAAGCGTTCGAAGGTTAGGCTCGTCTCAGCGCGCCGGAATAAACGTCGGCCCGACTGAACGGATTGGCTTGTCGCCGGAATCGGAGGTAGCGGCCGGTGCGCCAGTCGGCAGCGGTTGCGCGTTCGTCGGCGTTGCGACCGAGCCCGCTTTCTTCTGGGCTGCCGGCGTCGTCGCTGTCTTTGGTTGCGACATCTTCTTCGAGCTCTCATCGGTCACGATGATGTCGCCCTGTTGAGCGGCAGCGGCCTTGTCGTCGATGTTTTTCAGCGCATCGGACCATGTCTGGCCGACCGCCTTGCAGCTGCACGACTTGTCGAACGCCTGGCGATACTTGAATGCGTTCGGCGATTGCGAATAGGGCTGGCCATTGATCGATACGGCCTGGTTCATGTCTTCGCCGGGGTTGCGATAGCTGTAGAGCGTCGCGTCGGCGGCAGGGCATAGCGCCTTGCAGGTGCGCTCATCGTCGGCGAAGCGGCCTGGTACGGTGGCGAAAGAAATCGGGAAATAGAAGCCATCGCAGCTTCGCGCGCAGACCGTTCGGTAGGTGCCCGAGGCGGCTCCGTTGTCGATCGGTGCGCCGGTGTTGTTGCTGCCGCCGCCGAACAAGTTCTCGAGGAAACCGCCGCCGCCGCTGTTGCGCAACTGAGCCGCGTATTGCGGACCGCAATTGTTCTGCGCCAGTGCCATTAGTACAGAACGGCGCTGGTTTTCGCGCTCCGAACCGCCGAACCCGCCGCCGCGCAATCGTTCAAGATTGCCGGTGATCTGGTCGAGGTTGGATCGCATCTGCTGAATTCGCGTGTTGATCGGCCCGCATTGCGCAGACTGGCCGCTGAACAGCGAGAAAAAACCCGAACTGTCGCAGCCCTGACGCCTGGCCTGATCCTGCACGCGCTCCAGCTCGGATTGCTGGCGGCTCTGCGCCTCGACATAGCGCTGAATCTGTTCAGTCTTGGCGCTGTCGCCGCCCTCGATTGCCGACAACTGGCCAACGAGCCGCTGGCAGATGGGGTTGGCGCCCCCGGGCTGACCTGACGGAGGAGGCGGAAATCCCTGCTGTGCTGCGGCGCCATGGCTGAGCAGCGCTGCGCTCACAAGCGCAACGCTGGCAAAAGTCCATCGCAGAAACGAAGAATTCGGCAAGCTGTCCCGATCCGGCTGGCTGACCGCGGCGCGGCCGACGGACGCTCACATACTAGCTTCCGGCGGCAAGGTCACGTCGATTCAGGGAGGCAGATAAGGCAGAGAATCGTGACGAAAAGAAGCCCCCCGGGAACTGGGGTGCCCTGCTTTAGCGATTGCAGGTGATCGCGATGAACTCGCCGTGACTTCCGGTTGTGCCGGTGGATGCCGGGATCGCGCCGGTTACTTCATCGGGGTCGATGCGCCGGTAACCGGTGGCCTGCGCGAAATCCCGCGCCTGGCAATAAGCCCGCGCAGCGGGGGCTCCGCATCTTTCACCCTTGGCCAGACATTCGTCGACGCCGTAGCCGTCCGGCTGGTTGGCCACAATGAAAACACGGCTGTCGGCGCGGACTTCGACCGCGGTCATGAGAGATACGCAGACAGTCAGTGTGAACAGGAATCGCATGGTGGCACCGGTTCGGGAGAAGCACAGGCGCCTCCATCAATAAGCTCGAACGGTTAAGAATGATTAAGGACGGCGATTCCGTGGCGGACCGGACCGAAAGAGGCCGAAATCCATGGAGTGTGACCTTGACGCGGTCACCCCGGCTGGACCATTGTGCGGCCCATGAACGGTTCTCTCTCCATTTTCGGCATCTGCCGCGAGATTATTAGCTAGCGATTCGCTGGCTGGAGCCGTCTTTTCTCAATCGAGATCATGGGACGACCCGGCCGCAAGGCAAGGGATTCTATTTCCATGGAGCTGAAGCTCTACGACACGCTGACCAAGGAGAAGCAGCCGTTCCGGCCGCTCGATCCCAAGGACGTGCGCATGTATGTGTGCGGGCCGACGGTCTATGACTTCGCGCATATCGGCAACGCGCGTCCCGTCATCGTATTCGATGTGCTGTTCCGGCTGTTGCGGCACGTTTACGGCGCGGACCACGTCAAGTATGTCCGCAACATCACCGACGTTGACGACAAGATCAACGATCGCGCGGCGCGGGATTTCCCCGGACTGCCGCTGAACGAAGCGATCCGCAAGGTCACCGAGCAGACTGAAAAACAGTTTCATGCCGATGTCGATGCGCTGGGCTGCCTGCGGCCGACGGTAGAGCCGCGCGCGACCGAGCATATCGCCGAGATGCGGCAGATCATCGAAAGGCTGATTGCCAACGGAAATGCCTATGCAGAGCAGGACCACGTCCTGTTCAAGGTGGCGTCCGATCCGAATTACGGAAAGCTCGCGCGCCGCTCGCTTGACGAGATGCTCGCTGGTGCGCGGGTCGATGTTGCGCCCTACAAGCACGACGCGATGGATTTCGTGCTGTGGAAGCCATCGAAGCCGGGCGAGCCGTCGTGGCCGCCTCCGGCCGGCATTGAAGCTAAGGGGCGTCCGGGCTGGCACATCGAATGCTCGGCAATGGCGTGGAAACATCTCGGCGAGCAATTCGACATTCATGGCGGCGGCATCGATCTCGTGTTTCCGCATCATGAGAACGAACTTGCGCAGTCATGCTGCGCCTTCCACGAAGAGCGCATGGCGAATGTCTGGATGCACAACGGCTTCCTGCAGGTCGAAGGCGAGAAGATGTCGAAGAGTCTCGGTAATTTCGTCACGATCAGGGAACTACTTGTGGGCTGGAGGGGGCGCTCGTGGCCCGGCGACGCGCTGCGGTTCGCGATGCTGCAGACTCAGTACCGGTCGCCGATCGACTGGTCATTGGCCGCATGTGACAATGCGTTCAATACGCTGAAGGACTTTTTCAGCGTGGCAGCTCCTGCGACCTCGGCACTGCCGCCAGCAGCCATTGTCGAAGCGCTGGCCGACGATCTGAATACGCCCAAGGCGATTGCAGAGCTGCACGCCTTGCGCAAGCAGGTCCGCAATCCAGGAGATGATGTCTCGATCGCGCTGAGCAATGCGCTTGCGTTCCTTGGTCTTGATGCCGCGCGGTTTTCGGCGTGGATCGCCGAGGCTGATGCGAGCGTTGTTTCCGGTGCGGGGAAGGTCGACGAGCTGATCTTCGCTCGCGCGGCGGCTCGCGCACGAAAGGACTTCAAGGAGTCCGATCGCATCCGCGACGAACTCGCCGCCAGAGGCATTGTGCTGAAGGACGGCAAGGATGCCGACGGCAAACCCGTGACCACGTGGGAGATCGCGCGATGACGAAGCCGGATACGCCTTTTCCAAAGCACTGGCGCTATTATATCGCAATTAAGTGGCTGCTGATCGTTGCAGCCATCGCGCTTGCGCTCAAACTCGTCAACGTCTGGTAAGCCGATGGGCCAGTCCATTCCCAAAGTCGGCCTGCGGCCGTTTCTCCCTGAGGACACCCCGGTGCTCGCGGCGATCTACATTGCCAGCATCGATGAGCTCGCTGAGGAAGACTATTCGGATGCGCAGCGCGAGGCATGGGCGGGTGGTGCCGAGGACGAGGATAAATTCGGAAAACGTCTCGCCAGTCAGCTCACGCTGGTTGCAACGATCGAAAGCTCGCCGGTCGGGTTTGCCTCGCTGAAAGGCAAGGATCATTTGGATCTTCTTTATGTGCTGCCTGGTTTTGCACGGCAGGGCGTCGCGACATCGCTTTGCGATGCGCTTGAGAAGTTAGCGGGAGCGCGAGGGGCAACCTCGCTGACAGTCGAAGCCAGCGACACGGCCGAACCGTTCTTCGTGAAGCGGGGATACACCAGCCAGCAACGCAATACGGTGTCGGTCGGCGACGAATGGCTGGCCAATACGACGATGAAGAAATCACTGGGCGGCGACGCGCCGCGAGGCGAAATGCCGGGAAGACCATCATGAGCCGTGAGCGCCTCTATCTATTCGATACCACGCTGCGCGACGGCGCACAGACCAACGGCGTCGACTTCACGTTGCATGACAAGCAGATCATTGCCGACATGCTCGACGATCTCGGCATCGACTACGTTGAGGGCGGCTACCCGGGCGCAAATCCGTCCGATACCGAATTTTTCGCAGCCAAGCCGAAATTCGATCATGCGAAATTCACCGCCTTTGGCATGACGCGCCGTCCTGGCCGTTCGGCATCGAATGATCCGGGTCTCGCAGCGTTGATCGAGGCCAAGGCTGACGCGATCTGCTTCGTCGCGAAGTCGTCCGAGTATCAGGTCCGGGTGGCTCTGGAGACCACCAATGAGGAAAATCTCGCCTCGATCCGCGACAGCGTTGGCGCTGCCAAAGCGGCGGGTCGCGAGGTCATGCTCGACTGCGAGCATTTCTTCGACGGCTACAAGGAGAATCCGCAATTCGCATTGGCTTGTGCCAAAGCGGCGTACGACTCCGGCGCGCGCTGGGTGGTGCTGTGCGATACCAACGGCGGCACGATGCCGAACGAGATCGAGGCCATCGTCGGTGAAGTGGTCAAGCATATCCCCGGCGAGCATGTCGGCATTCACACCCACAACGACACGGAGCAGGCGGTGGCGAATTCGCTGGCCGCAGTGCGCGCGGGGGCAAGGCAGATTCAGGGCACGCTGAACGGCTTGGGCGAGCGCTGCGGCAATGCCAATCTCTGTTCGCTGATCCCGACGCTGAAGCTGAAGAAGGAATTTGCCGATAAGTTTGAGATCGGCGTCTCGCAGGAAAAGCTTGCCACGCTGGTCCATGCCTCGCGCGCGCTGGACGATATCCTCAATCGCGCACCGGATCGTCATGCGCCGTATGTCGGCGAGAGTGCGTTCGTCACCAAGACAGGCATCCATGCCTCGGCAGTGCTGAAGGATCCTCAGACCTATGAGCACGTGGCTCCAGAGGCCATCGGAAATCATCGCAAAGTGCTCGTCTCCGATCAGGCCGGTCGTTCCAACGTCATTGCCGAACTCGAACGCGCCGGTATTCCGTTCGACAAGAGCGATCCCAAACTGACGCGTCTGGTTGAGGAGATGAAGGAGAAGGAAGCGGCGGGCTATGCCTATGAATCTGCAGATGCCTCCTTCGATCTGCTGGCACGCCGTACGCTCGGCAAGGTGCCGGATTATTTCCGCGTCGTGCAGTTCGACGTCAATGTGGAGCAGCGTTACAACGCGCTGGCCCAGCGTGTCACCGTGGCGATGGCGGTGGTGAAGGTCGACGTGGCCGGAGAAATGCTGATCTCGGCGGCGGAAGGCAACGGCCCGGTAAATGCGCTCGACGTCGCACTGCGGAAGGATCTCGGCAAGTATCAGAGGTACATCGAGGGCCTGAAGCTGGTCGATTACCGCGTGCGTATCCTCAATGGCGGCACCGAGGCCGTGACGCGCGTACTGATCGAAAGCGAGGACGAGACAGGCGAGCGCTGGACCACGGTCGGCGTATCGCCCAACATTATCGATGCGTCGTTTCAGGCGCTGATGGACTCGGTGGTCTACAAACTGGTGAAATCGAACGCGCCGGTATAGGCATAACCGGTCCCGTAAGCGGAAGGGGGCTCAATGATTGATCACGTCTCGGTGGGCGTTGCAGATATTGAGCGGGCCGCAAAATTCTACGAAGCGGCATTCGCTCCGTTAGGGCTGAACAGATTGATTGAGCGGCCGGCAACGGTCGGTTTTGGAAAGACCTATCCAGAATTCTGGATCAATCTTCGTGCGGGCATGTCGCCAGTGCCGCCGGAAAGCGGCACGCACATCTGTCTGCGTGCGAGAAGTGCTGCAGAGATAGACGCATTTCATGCTGCGGCGTTGGGAGCAGGAGGAACCGATGACGGTGCGCCTGGGCCGCGTCCGGAATATCACCCAAGCTATTACGCGGCATTCGTCACCGATCCCGACGGAAATCGCATCGAGGTGGTGACGTTCTTGAAGGACGATCAACCGGCGTGAGCTGGACGGCTTACAGGCCGCTCGCGACCTTTTCGTCCATCAGCTTGGCGGATTCGGGCACCTGCGCGGCCGCCTGCTGCAGCGTCGGAAGAATGTCCTCGACGCGATCAGCGGTCAGCACATCGACCCACAGGTTGGCGCGAATGAATTCCGTCTGCCTCATGTGATCGATCAGCACGAGCAGGGGTTTCCAGAATCCGTCGATGTTGGCGAGCAGGATCGGCTTGCTGTGGCGGCCGAGCTGCGACCAAGTCATCTGCTCGACCAGCTCTTCCAGGGTTCCGACACCGCCCGGAAACGCCACGAAGGCGTCGGAATGCTCAAACATCAGTTGCTTGCGCTCGTGCATGTCCTTGGTGATGATGAGCTCCTGTGCGTCTTTAAGCACATGCTCCCGTTTCGTCAGGAATGTCGGGATGATGCCCGTGACCTTGCCGCCGTGGTCGAGCGCACCGGCCGCGACCGCACCCATCAGGCCGATCGAGCCGCCGCCATAGACGAGGCCGACACCATTCTGGGCGAGGGTCTTGCCGAAGGCTGTGGCCGCTTTGACGAATTCGGGGTTGGTACCGGGACCGGAACCGCAATAGACGCAGACGTTCTTAATGGTATTCATGCTCGGTTATGTGGCGGTTTGTTGCGACATCTTCAAGACGTGTATCTCGCAATGCAAGGTCGATAGTTCTCCAAATCGGTTGTTTTGGGGAAAAGAATCGGTCGGGAAGGGTGCGAAAACCGCGTAAACGCTTTATATGACGGCCATGACCGCAATCACGAACGGGCGCCCCGCGCTGCATCAGGCCCCGCTGGGCCTCAAGGCGACTGACGTTTAATGGCCGACCTCTATCCTGCCCAGCCCGACGAGGCGTCGCACAACGCCAAGCCACCGACGCCTGCCGATCTGAATGCCGAGAAAGCAACGCTCTTCGGAACGCTCGCCCATCTGTGGCCGTATATCTGGCCGGGTGACCGGGACGACCTCAAGATGCGTGTCGTCTGGTCGATGGTGCTGCTGCTTGTCGCCAAAGCGGCGACACTGTTCGTCCCGTTCACATTCAAGTGGGCGGTCGATGCTCTGACAGGCGCCGATACCGCACCGGTTCAATCCTCGAACTGGATGCTGTGGCTGATCGCGTCGCCCCTGATCATGACACTGAGTTACGGCGGCATCCGCATCGTCATGATGGTGCTGACGCAGTGGCGCGACGGCCTCTTCGCCAAAGTGGCAATGCACGCCGTGCGCAAGCTGGCCTTTCTTACGTTCGTGCACATGCACGAGCTGTCGTTGCGGTTTCATCTGGAGCGCAAGACCGGCGGCCTGACGCGCGTGCTCGAACGTGGCCGCACCGGCATCGAGACCATGGTGCGCATGGTCATCCTCCAACTCGCGCCGACTATCGTCGAACTGGCGCTAATGATGGGCGTGCTGCTGTGGCAGTTCGACTGGCGGTACGTGCTGGTGACGTTCGTTACGGTCGTCATCTACATGATGTACACCTACTACGCGACCGAGTGGCGCATTGAGATTCGCCGCCGCATGAACGATTCCGATACCGAGGCCAATACCAAGGCGATCGACTCGCTGCTCAACTACGAGACGGTGAAATACTTCAGCGCCGAGGAGCGCGAAGCGCTGCGCTATGACAAGTCCATGGAGCGCTACGAACGCGCCAGCGTTCATACCTATACGTCACTCGCAGTACTGAACACGGGGCAGGCGGTGATCTTCACCTTCGGTCTCACCGCGACCATGATGATGTGCGCCGTTGGAATCCGTAACGGCACCAACACGGTTGGCGATTTCGTCATGATCAACGCCATGATGATCCAGCTCTATCAACCGCTGAACTTCATGGGCATGGTCTATCGCGAGATCAAGCAGGCGATCATCGACATCGAAAAGATGTTCGGCGTGCTGTCGCGCAATCCGGAGGTGAAGGACATCCCGGGCGCGCAGCCGCTGCAGATTTCAGCCGGTACGGTTCGCTTCGAGGACGTGCAGTTCTCCTACGACCCGGAGCGTCCGATTCTGAAAGGTCTCTCGTTCGAGGTGCCTGCAGGCAAAACCGTCGCCATTGTCGGTCCGTCCGGAGCGGGAAAATCAACGATCTCTCGTTTGCTGTTCCGGCTCTATGACGTGAGCGGCGGAAAGATCACCATCGATGGCCAGAATATCCGCGACATCACGCAGTCGTCGCTGCGCGCATCCATCGGCATGGTGCCGCAGGATACTGTGCTGTTCAATGACACCATCCGCTACAATATCCGCTACGGCCGCTGGGACGCGACCGACGCGGAAGTCGAGGAGGCCGCAGCGATGGCTCAGATCGACGGCTTCATTCGGATGTCGTCGCACGGTTACGAGACCGAGGTCGGCGAACGCGGCCTGAAACTGTCCGGCGGCGAAAAGCAGCGCGTTGCGATTGCCCGGACCATCCTGAAAGGGCCGCCGATTCTGGTGCTGGATGAGGCGACGTCCGCGCTCGACAGCCACACCGAACGGGAAATCCAGGATCAGTTGGAGAAAGTCGCGCGCGGCCGAACGTCGCTGGTGATCGCTCACCGGCTATCCACGATCGTGGGCGCGGACGAAATTATCGTGCTGGATCAGGGGCGCATTTCCGAACGTGGCACCCACTCACAGCTTCTGGCGGCAAATGGCCTTTACGCGAGCATGTGGAACAGGCAACGTGAGGCTCAGGAAGCGCGGGAAAAGCTGGCCATGATGGCCGACGAGAACATCGCGCCCAATCGCGCGCCGCCGCCGGTCGACGATCCGCTGGTTACGCCCGCCGCCGCCGAATAGTTTTGGGTCACATTAAACGCAGGTCTTTGAACTCATGTCCGTCGTCAATTCCATTCGCGCGCAAATTCCCCCAATCCATCCGGAGGGGTATCCCTTTATCGGAGCTTTTGCCTTCGCCAGCCTGATCCTGTTCTGGATATGGACGCCGCTCGGCTGGATCGGATGCGGACTGACGGTGTGGTGTGCGTTGTTCTTCCGTGACCCGGTGCGCGTCACGCCGGTGCGCGAGGGCATCGTGGTGTCGCCGGCCGACGGCCGGGTGTCGATGGTTGTGCAGGCTGTGCCGCCGGCGGAGCTCGGCCTTGGCGACAAGCCCCTCCCGCGCATCTCGATCTTCATGAGCGTGTTCAATTGCCACGTGAACCGCAGCCCGGTGGCTGGCCGCATCGACCGTATCGCTTACCGTCCCGGCAAGTTTCTGAACGCCGATCTCGACAAGGCCAGCGAGGATAACGAGCGGAATTCGCTGGTTATCTCCACGCCGGCTGGCCGGATCGGGGTCATCCAGATCGCGGGACTTGTGGCCCGGCGCATCGTGTCCTTCGTGAAGGAGGGGCAGGTCCTTGGGGCGGGTGAGCGGTTCGGGCTGATCCGCTTCGGTTCGCGGCTCGACGTCTTCCTTCCGGAAGGCGCCAAAACCCTGGTATCCGAGGGCCAGACGGCCATCGCCGGCGAAACCGTGCTGGCCGACTTCAAGCTCGGCGACGGCGGGCGCAGCTACCGCGTGGATTAACCAAGCCTGCGATCATCCAGCAGGCTTTTCGCCACAATGGTGAAGCAGGGTGGGGCTTGTTATATAAGGTCCCATGGCCATGCTTCCCGACCCCAGAACGCCTGATTTGCGCCGCCGGCGGTTTCGCCAGATTCCGATCCGGATGCTGGTGCCCAACGTCATTACGTTGCTGGCGATCTGCGCCGGCTTGACTGCAATCCGGCTCTCCATCGAAGGCCGCAACGAACTTGCCCTCGGGGCAATCGTGTTTGCGGCGATCCTCGACGGTATCGACGGACGCGTGGCGCGCATGATCAAGGGGCAGTCCCGTTTTGGCGCGGAGCTCGACAGCCTCGCGGATTTCGTCAATTTCGGCGTCGCGCCCGCGCTCATTCTGTATTTCTGGCAGTTGCATGATCTGAAGAATGTCGGCTGGATCGCAGCGATGATCTTTGCCATCAGCGGCGGATTGCGGCTGGCTCGGTTTAACGCCACCATGGACGACCCGAACAAGCCCGCTTTCGCTGGAAACTATTTTACCGGCGTACCCGCCCCGCTGGGCGCGCTTTGCGTATTGCTGCCGATGTACCTGGTTTTTATCGGCGCGCCGCAGTTGCCGGCCCCCATCACGGCAGTATTCACCTTGTCGATCGCGTTCCTGATGGTGTCGCGGCTGCCCGTGTTCTCCGGCAAGATGATCGGCGGCAAGATCGCGCCGGACATGGTGTTGCCGGTGGTTGTGCTGGTCGTGTTGTTTATCGCTGTTCTGATCAGTTATCCGTGGCAACTTCTGACCGGAGGCTCGCTGATCTATCTTCTCAGCCTCCCGATTGGATGGACCTCCTATCGCGCGAACGAACGCCGCGCGCGCGAAGCCGCAGCGGTCAGCGAACCGGGCCATGCGAGCCCCGCCGCGCCGGATTTCAACGTAGCAGTTGATTCCGTGAAAGAAGACCGGCCACCGCGTCTGAATTGACTGCAGCGGCTTCCCACCGCTGTATGGTTAATGATTTCCTGAGATTCGGTCGGATCACATTGCGAGGCGCTGCCGATATCGGCGCCAATCGCTACCATTTGACCGCATCGGAAGGGGAATGACGATTATCTCGTCGCCTCCGGGCATCGATTCAATAACCTTTACCCGACCTTAATGGCCCCGCCGCTACTGTTCCGATGCGCGCTCAGAACGGGTCGCGCTGTTGGTTGCGTCGGAGTTTTCAATGGATATCACCACGGGCATCGGCCTTGTTGCGGGCATTGCGGTGCTTTGCACACTCGTTCTGATGGGTGGCGATTTCCGGATGTTCTACGACATCCACGCAGTGATCATCATCTTCGGCGGTTCGTTTGCTGCCACTCTGATCAGGTTTCCGCTGTCCGCCATCCTTCATGGCTTGCCGCTGGGCGCGAAGTTCGCGTTCACGCTGAGCCGACTGTCCGCGCGCGATCTTGTCGATGAATTGGCCCGGATCGCCGAAGTCGCACGCAAGCAGGGACCGGTCGGTCTGGAAAAAATCGAGGCGGACGATCCCTTTCTGGCGAAAGGCATCCGTTACATCGCCGACGGTTACGATCTTGAGTTCATTCGCGACAATCTCGAGCGCGACCGCGACAACTTTCTCATGCACCTCACCGAGGGATCGAAGATTTATCGCGCGATTGGCGATTGTGCGCCTGCATTCGGCATGATCGGCACGTTGCTCGGCATGGTGCAGATGTTCTCCAACATGTCCGACCCGTCCAAGCTCGGCCCCTTCATGGCGGTGGCGCTATTGGCCACGCTGTACGGCGCGCTGGTCGCGAACCTCATTTGTCTGCCGATCGCTGACAAGCTGCACGTCAAGGTGCTCGATGAGGAGACCAACCGCACGCTGATCATCGACGGGATCCTGATGATCCGTGATGCGAAATCTCCAACGCTTGTTCGCGAAATGCTGCTGGCCTACCTGCCGGAAAAACATCGCCACGAAGAGGGTGAGCCGGTTCCGGCTTAAACAACGGCTGCGGGAACGGACCCACCGGGATGGCTAAGAAAAAGCGCGCAGAGGAGCATGGAGGTCACGGCTGGTTCGTGACCTTCGCCGACCTGATGGCTCTTCTGTTGAGCTATTTTGTGATGCTCGTGGCGTTCTCCAGTCAGGACTCCAACAAGCTGAAGATCGTTGCCGGATCGATGCGTGAGGCCTTTGGCGTTCAGACCCAGTCTCGCTTCTCCGGCATTATCGAGTCTGACGGACTTCCGACCCGATCGCGTCTGAAGAACACGTCTCACGTACCGCCGGAGGAGGCGACGAACAATCCGACGCCGGATCAGGAAGACAAGTTCAAGATTGCCGGCATGCGCATGAAGACCGATCGCGAATTCGCACTTGCGTCGGCTTCCCTGCGTCAGGCGCTGCAGGATCTGCCCGAAATCTCAGAACTGTCCAAGCACATCCTGTTCGAGGAAACCAAGCAGGGGCTTAATCTTGAGATCGTTGACCAGGACGGCCGCTCAATGTTTGCCGATGGTTCGAAGCAGCCGCTCGAGCGAACTCGTCGCCTGCTTCAAAGACTCGCCGCGCCGCTGAAGGCGACCCCGCTACGCGTCGCCATCGTCGGCCATACCTCTGCGGGCTTCATGCCCACGCGGTCCGGGTATGACGGCTTTGACCTGTCTGCGGACCGCGCCAATGTCGTTCGCCAGATCCTCGAGCAGGAGGGGTTGCCAGCCTCGCACGTGTTCTCTGTCGCGGGCAAAGCGGATACCCAGCCGTTGTTTCCAGACGATCCCTCGCTGGCCGCAAACCGGCGGGTGACCATTACGTTGATGCGGGAGGATCCGCCGCTGCCGCCCAACCTCAAGCCATGATTGGCGGTATATTTATACCATTTAATGGTGTGTTTGGGGTTCCGATCTGCGTCGCAGTAGACATAGGATGGCAGTGATATAAGAAGCGCCACTCTAAAGTGATCACCGGGCTTGCCGGGATCAAAGACACCGTCAGGGCGTTCCTTCGATCATGGCTGCCAGCGATACACCTGCCGATACGCCCCAAGAGGTGCCGGTAACCACCGGCTTTTGGGCACTCACCCTTGGAAGTATCGGTGTGGTCTTCGGCGACATCGGCACGTCGCCGCTGTACGCCTTTCGAGAGGCCGTCCATAACGCATCTCACGGTGGCCCCGTCTCCCGCGAGATCGTACTCGGCGTTCTGTCGCTGATCCTGTGGTCGCTGATCGTTGTCGTGACTCTCAAGTATGTGCTGCTCCTGTTGCGCGCCGACAACAATGGAGAGGGCGGAACGCTGTCGCTGATGGCACTTGGCCAGCGGGCGCTTGGGCGGCGGAGCTGGTTTCTTTTGGCGCTCGGCGTGATCGGCGGATCGATGTTCCTTGGCGACGCGATGATCACGCCAGCAATTTCCGTGCTCTCCGCTGTCGAAGGTTTGAAGATCGCAGCCCCCGCGCTCGAACACTATGTCGTCCCGCTCGCAATCGTCATCCTGATCTGTCTGTTCGCGGTGCAGAGCCGGGGAACGGCGATGGTCGCCAGTGCCTTCGGCCCCGTGATGATCGTCTGGTTCTTGACGTTGGGCGTTATGGGGCTGATGCATATCAGCGACGATCCCGGCATCGTACACGCCATCAATCCGGTGTTTGCCGTCCAGTTCCTGCTGACGCACGGCGTGATCGGACTCGTGATTCTCGGTGCTGTGTTTCTGGCAGTGACCGGCGGCGAGGCGCTGTACGCCGACCTTGGGCACTTTGGCCGTAAGCCGATTCAGGCGGCGTGGTTCTACTTCGTGCTTCCATGTCTGCTGCTGAATTACTTCGGTCAGGGTGCTCTGGTTTTGTCGCATCCGGAAGCAATCGAGAACCCGTTCTATCGAATGGTGCCGGACGGTGTGCTGGTGCCCTTGATCTGTCTCGCGACCGCAGCGACCGTAATAGCCAGCCAAGCCGTTATTACCGGTGCGTTTTCGCTCGTGCGACAGGCGATTCAGCTCGGCCTGCTGCCCCGGTTCGAGGTTCGCTACACGTCGGAAACGCATGCGGGCCAGATCTATCTGCCGCGCGTCAACATCATGCTTCTGATTGGCGTGCTGTTGCTCGTCGGGCTGTTCCGCACCTCAAGCAACCTAGCGTCGGCCTACGGTATCGCCGTGTCCACGACAATGGTTTGCGACGGCATCATGTGCTTTGTCGTGATCTGGAAGGTTTGGAACTGGCGCGCCGCGACGGCGGCCGCGCTGATCATTCCTTTGGTGATTGTCGATTTGACGTTCCTGACGGCCAATCTCCTGAAGCTTCTTCAGGGCGCCTGGGTGCCGGTGCTGTTTGGCATCCTGATGGCAGGTCTGATCTGGACGTGGCGTCGCGGCGCCGCAATCCTGATCAACAAGACGCGGCGAACCGAAGTCCCGTTGCTCGATCTCATCAAGAGCCTCGAGAAGCGGCCCCCGCATATTGTCAAAGGCACGGCGGTCTTTTTGACAAGCGATCCCGAATACGTGCCGACGGCATTGCTGCATAACCTGAAGCACAACAAGGTGCTCCACGAACACAATGTGATCCTCACCATCCATACGGCGGAAACACCGCGTGTCGATCTGGCGGATCGTGTCAGGATGGGGAAGATCAGCGACAAGTTCTCGACCGTTCGGCTGTCCTTCGGATTCATGGAATCGCCGAACGTACCAAAGGCGCTGGCTGTCGCTCGCAAGCTCGGCTGGCAGTTTGACATCATGTCGACGTCGTTCTTCGTATCGCGGCGCTCGTTGAAGCCCGCAGCGCAATCCGGCATGCCGCAGTGGCAGGACCATCTGTTTATCGCGATGAGCCGGTCTGCGAATGACGCTACCGATTACTTCCAGATCCCGACGGGGCGCGTGGTGGAAGTCGGTACGCAAGTCACCATTTAGAGGCAATCGGCGCCCGCCCACGCTTGATTTTCTTGCTGCAAAAAGGGAGGTTGTGCGCCGTTCGCGCGTAATCTCGGGGCCGTGATTTTCCGATAAGCGGCTCTGCTTTTCGGATTGCCCCCAGTGGAGGTTGATGTGTCACAGGCTGAAAAAATTCACGATTTGACAGCGGAAGAGGTCGCTTCCGGAATTGCGCAAGGGCGCTATCTCCTGATCGACGTGCGTGAGCCGAATGAGGTTGCCGTCGAGGCTTATCCGGATGCGGTGGTTCTGCCGCTTTCGACCTTCGATCCAGCAGAAATTCCCGATCCAAAGGGAAAAACAGTGGTTTTCGCCTGCCGCTCCGGCAAGCGTTCGGTCACGGCGTCGCTGGCCGCACAAGCCGGCGGAAAGCCTTACGACTCACACCTCGCGGGTGGCATGCTGGCGTGGAAGGCTGCCGGGTTGCCGTCCAAAACCGGCGGCTGATCTTCCGATGAACAAGATTTTCGCGGACCTGCCGAATACTATTTTCGACGTCATGTCGCAGGCCGCCCGCGATCTCAACGCAATAAATTTGGGCCAAGGCTTTCCGGACGATCCTGGGCCGCTCGACATCAGGGAGAAAGCCGCGGATGCCGTTCTGAACGGCTACAACCAGTATCCCTCGATGATGGGGATCCCTGAGCTGCGCCAGGCCATCGCCACCCATTATGCTCACTGGCATGGTGTGCAACTCGATCCGATGAGCGAGGTGATGGTGACCTCGGGCGCCACCGAAGCATTGACGGGATCAATCCTCGGACTGGTTCAGCCTGGCGACGAGGTGCTGGTTTTCCAGCCGATGTACGATTCCTATGTGCCGATTATCCGGCTCGCGGGCGGCATTCCGAAATTCCTGCGCCTTGAGCCGCCGCACTGGCGCCTGCCGGAGGAGGCGATCCGTGCCGCGATCACTCCCAAGACGCGTTACGTGATCTTGAACAATCCGCTCAACCCGGCCGCCGTGGTCTATCCACGCGAGGATCTCGAGATGCTCGGACGGATTTGTCAGGAGCACAACCTGATCGCGATCTGCGATGAGGTCTGGGAACATGTGGTGTTCGACGGCCGCGAGCACATTCCGCTAATCGCGATTCCGGGAATGCGCGATCGCACGGTGAAAATCGGCTCCGCAGGCAAGATGTTCGGGTTGACCGGCTGGAAAATCGGTTTCGTCTGCGCCGCACCGCACATTCTGCGCGTGCTTGCCAAGGCGCATCAGTTTATCACCTTCACGACCCCGCCCAATCTTCAGGTCGCGGTCGCTTACGGCCTTGGCAAATCCGACGATTACTTCCTGCAGATGCGGGCCGATCTTGCGCGAAGCCGCGATCGTCTGACCAAGGGTCTGTCCAGCCTTGGTTTCCCGGTACTGCAGTCGCAGGGGACCTACTTTCTCAATGTCGATCTCGCGCCGCTGGGTCTGAACGAAAGCGACGTAGCTTTCTGCAAGCGCATCGTGCATGAGCACAAGGTTGCCGCTATCCCGGTGTCGGCCTTCTATGAAGAGAACCACGTCACTTCGGTGGTGAGGTTCTGTTTCTCCAAGAAGGATGCAACGCTCGACACGGCACTGGAGCGGCTCACGAACGTTCTTCACGGTTGAGAGGAAATCCGGTGTCCGTTGGCGTCAAGAGAGGGCTGACCCTCGCCGCAGTCGTCGCGAGCGCTTTTGTTGCTTCAGCGTCGTTCGCGCCGGCGCAGCAGCGTAGCGTAAACTTCTACAACTGGTCGAACTATATGGCGCCCGGCGTCCTCGAACAGTTCACCAGGGAAACCGGCATCAAGGTTTCGTACGATACATTCGATGCCAACGAGACGCTCGAGACCCGGCTGCTGGCTGGCAAGTCTGGCTATGACGTCGTGGTGCCGACGGCGTATTTCCTGCAACGCCAGATCGCGGCCAACATTTTCCAGAAGCTCGACAAGTCAAGGCTGCCCAATCTTGCCAATGCATGGCCAGAAGTGACCAAACGTCTTGCGGTTTACGATCCCGGCAACGCCTTCGCGGCCAACTATATGTGGGGTACTACGGGTATCGGTTACAACGTCAAGAAGGTTCAGGAGATTCTGGGCAACGACGCCAAGATCGATTCAGCTATGAATTCGTGGTCCATCGTGTTCACGCCCGAGAATCTGGCAAAGTTCAAGGATTGCGGGATTCACATGCTGGATTCTGCCGACGATATCCTGCCGGCTGCGCTGAACTATCTCGGCCTCGATCCGAACACGACGAAACAGGCCGATCTCGATAAAGCAGCAGAACTGGTTGGCAAGATACGGCCCTATGTTCGCAAGTTTCATTCGTCGGAATATTTGAACGCGCTGGCCACGGGCGAGATCTGCTTCGTAGTTGGCTGGTCCGGCGACATCAAGCAGGCCCAGAGCCGCGCTGCCGAGGCCAAAAACGGGGTCGAGATCGGATATGCGCTACCGAAAGAGGGCGCGCAGATGTTTTTCGACAACTTCGCCATTCCAGCGGACGCACGGAATGTGGCTGAGGCCCACGAGCTGATCAATTATCTGTACCGGCCAGACGTCGCCGCGAAGAATTCTGACTTCCTGTCTTACGCGAGCGGCAATCTCGCCAGTCAGAAGCTGATTGATCCAAAGATCTTCAACGACAAAACGATCTATCCGGATGAGGCAACGCTCGATCGCCTGTTCGTGATCACGGCGCGCGATCCTGCGACCCAGCGCATCATCAATCGTTTGTGGACGCGGGTGAAGACGGGGCGATAGTTACCGCCAGCGGCGATGGAGCCAAAGCCATTGCTCTGGATGCTCGCGAACCCATCGCTCGATCACACTGGTGACCGCCTGCGTGGTCGCCTGAACATCGATCCTGCCTTTGGCATCGCGGACTGGTGTTACTTCGTCCGATAGCTCCGCACGGAAACGATGGTTCGGCAGCCGGACGATGCGCACGCCATGAATTGGGACTTCGACCTGCCGGGCGAGGCGCGCGAGCAGGGGATTGGCCTTGGCCGTGCGGCCGAAGAACGTCACGTCAACGCCGCGCCCGAAATGCTGGTCCACGAGCATTCCAACATGCACGCCCTCTAGCAGCGCCTGCGCCAGCCGTAGCGGTGCATCGTGCGTGGTGGCGATCATCGTTCCCATGTTGACGGAGCGGATATCCTGGATGGCGCGATCCACGGCGGCGATATTGGGGCGACGAAACAGCACCGCCGACTCCAGTCCGTAGGCTGGGGCTGCGAGCGCCGGGAGTTCCCAGTTGGCAAGATGGCTTGCGAAAATCAACGCGCCCTTGCCGTCGTCGCGCAATGCTTCGAATTTCTCGGCAGTGCCGGACGCGAGTTCGACGCGGCTGGTGTCCAAATGCTCGGGGTCGAGTTTCCAGACGTAATCGAGATGTGCGAACTCGGCACCGACCCGGCCAAGATTGTCCCAAACGCCCATGAGAATGGCGTCGATCTCGGCAGGTGATTTCTCCGGGAATGCCGCGATCAGGTTGGCCCGGCCGATCTTGTGTTCGGGGAGCCAAGGACCGATGGCGCGTGTCACCGATGCGAAAAAATTCGCGGTGCGTTCTGGGTCGAAGTACCGCGTGACGCGCAACATGCCGACCGCAATCCCGCCAAGGATCGCTCCCGTCACGGGCTTCAGCGCACCGCGCAGGATGGCTTTCGTACGAAGGAACAGGCGGCGCATCAGAAAGTGACGACGATCTTGCCGAACACCTGCCGGCTTTCCATCCGCTTGAGCGCTGCGGCAACATCTTCGATCGGAACTTCGGTGTCGATGACCGGCTTCATCCCTTGAGCCATCTTGTCGAGGCTCTCGGCGATGTTGCGCATCGTAGCTCCGAACGATCCGAAGATGCGATACTGCTGCTGGAACAGTTGCATCAGGTTGATGGTGGTGGTGGGACCGGAGGTCGAGCCACAGGTCACCAGTCGTCCGCCGCGCTTCAGGACCAGCAGCGAACCGTTGAAGGTGTCCGCGCCGACGTGCTCGAACACGACATCGACCCCCTTCTTCTTCGTGATCTTGCGAGTTTCGTGTTCGAAGCGGTCCTTGCGGTAGTTGATGACGTGATCGGCGCCGAGCGCCTTGACGCCTTCGATCTTGGAGTCGTCGCCGACGGTGGTGATGACAGTGCAGCCGATTGCCTTGGCCATCATGATTGCGACTGTGCCGATTCCGGAGCCGCCGGCGTGCACCAGCACGCTTTCACCCGGCAGGAGCCTGGCGTTATCGAACAGCATGTGCTGAACGGTCGAGAATGCAATTGGCGCACAGGCGGCGTCGCGATCCGAAACGCCGTCCGGCACAGGAATGACCAGCCGTTCGTCAAGGTTCATCAATTCGCGGGCGAAGCCGTCGACATGGAAGCCCATGATGCCGGCGACGTTTTCGCAGAGGTTGTCGCGGCCAGCCCGACATGCGGGACAAACGCCGCAGGTCAGCGCGCCGTACATCACCACGCTCTGACCCGGCTTGAAGCGTGTCACGCCTTCGCCGACGGCGGCGATTTCGCCCGAAGCTTCCGCGCCGACGACGAGCGGGAGCTTGCGCTTGGCGAACGCCATGCCGCGATAGCCCCAGACATCGATGTGGTTGAGGGCGACGGCCTTGACGCGGATCTGCACCTCGCCAGCGCCGGGCGGCGGGGGCGGGGGTGTATCCGCGACCACCAGTTGGCGGTCGGCAACAAGACTGAGCGCACGCATAATACCGCGTCTCCGGCACAAGGATTGTGGACTTTAGGCTGCGTATCGCCGGTTCGGCAGATGCCGTCAACCGCCGAAAGTTGCATTCGTCGCTGCTAGATTGGCTCGCGGGTCAGGATCAGCGATGCGTTCTGACCGCCGAACCCGAACGAATTCGACATTACCGCGCTCACGCGCGCGTCGCGGGCCTTGTTGGGCACCACGTCAAACGGGATCGCCGGATCGGGCACGTCGTAATTGATGGTTGGCGGAATGCGCTGGTGCTCGAGGGTCAGCAGCGAAAATACAGCTTCTACCGCGCCCGCGGCCGAGAGCGTATGCCCAACCATCGATTTGTTGGACGACACCGGAATGTGGTTGGCGCGCTCTCCGAACACCGTGGAGATGCCGAGATACTCCATCTTGTCGTTCTCGGGCGTGCCGGTACCGTGAGCGTTGATGTAGTCGATCTGCTCGATACCGACACCGGCGTCGGCCAGCGCATTGCGCACGCAGCCGACGATCGGTTTGCCGTCGGGGCTGGAGCGAGTGCGGTGGAACGAGTCGGCGAGCTCGCCGCAACCCGCGACGACGCCGAGGATTTTCGCGCCACGTGCGGTTGCGCCTTCCAGGCTTTCAAGTACCAATGCGCCGGCACCTTCCGCCATGACGAAACCATCGCGGTTCTTGGAGAATGGGCGCACCGCCGCATGTGGCGGATCGTTGTGGGTCGAAAGAGCGGACAGCAGCGAGAAGCGGATCAATGCTTCCGCGTTGACCGAGCCGTCGGTCGCGACGCACAGCGCTGCGTCGGTTTCACCGCGGCGGATTGCCTCGACGCCGAGTTGGATTGCCGTCGCGCCCGATGCACAGGCGGTCGATAGCGAGATCGGGGAGCCTTTTGTGCCGAAGGTGTCAGCGAGGTGATCGGCAACCGAACCGAAGATGAAACGGCGATGCAGGTTGGTGAAGCGTCCGCCGCCGCTAGCCTGCAGCAGCGCGTCGTAATCAATGCCGGATTTCATGCCGGTGGCGCGGGCAATGTCCTGCCGCGGCTGCCATTCAAGTTCTACTGGTGCGACGGCCAGGAACAGCGGGCCGGGGAAGTCGCCCTTGGCGCCGATGCTGGCCTGCGCAACCGCTTCTTCGGTCGCGACGTCGGCAAGACGCTCGGAGAGCACCGTCGACGAGAACGGCTCGACCGGAATGAAATCGACCGTTCCCGCCATCGTGGTCTTAAGACCGTCGGTGGGGAAACGGGTAATGGTCCGGATTCCGGATTCGCCGGCCGTAAGTTTGGCCCAGTTGTCGGACTTGCCTGCGCCGAGGGACGTGACGAGGCCCATGCCGGTGACGACAACGATAGGCCGTCCGAACTTGTCGCGAGTCGATGTCATCGTGCCCCCATATGTGGCTTATACCGCTTCGACCAGCGCCATGCCTTCGCCGCGCCAGTGCCCAGCCCCGATCACAACAATCTGGGACGGCGGCTTCGTCATTTCAATCTCGACACCGGTGGTATCGTTCGCCGGGAACAGCGCTCCGCGCGAAATCGACAGCGCGGCCAGGGCGATCCCGAGCGCAAATTGTGCCTCTACGGCGTGGCCAAATGCGGTACCGGTCGCGCGGGCCGGGGTGTCACGATGCTTGGCCAGAAATGCGCGTTCTTCTTCCGTGACGGGCGCGGCACCGGTTGCGCCGGTGATGATTGCACTGTCCTTGCCAACCGTTCCGATCTCCGACCACAGGCCGTCGAGCGTTGCCGTCACATCGCCGGAAGCCTTGCGCTTCGCGCGGTCCGCAACGACGTTGGTAAGCTTGGCGTATGGCTTGGCGCCGCGCGCCTGCGCGTGTTCCTTGGATTCAATAACGAGGAACACGCCGCCCGAACCCAGCGCAAAGCCGCTCTCGCGTTCCCAAACCGGCTTGAATTTGTCCTTGAGATTGAAATCGCCGAACTCATAGAGCATCAGCATTTCCTTGCGCTCGCTGTTCTGTGCGGCTCCGACAAGGGCGAT
This sequence comes from Afipia birgiae 34632, assembly GCF_000308295.2. Lineage (GTDB taxonomy): Bacteria > Pseudomonadota > Alphaproteobacteria > Rhizobiales > Xanthobacteraceae > Afipia > Afipia birgiae. Next base: position 1,790,347 of record NZ_HG326652.1, on the reverse strand, counting down.
ATCGCTTTGGCCTGAGGTGATCCGCGCCAGCGCAATACGCGCGGCATCCACACCGGCGGCTTCTTCGCCCATGAATGTGCGGGATGAGCCGGTGACGCCATGGACGATCGAGATATTGCCGGCGAGCAAATTGGACAGCTGCGCCAGAAACAGGGTGGGGCGCAGATCGTTCATCAGCCGTTCGTTGAGAAAGCCGGGCGCGGCATTGCCTTGAACGTCGGCATTGATGATCGCGGAATCCACGGCGAGATCGCGTTCGCCGCCACCGGCAGCAACGATCATATCCATGCGCGAGAGAATGTCAGTGTTGCCCTTGATGCCGGCAGAGTCGAGCGCGAGACCGGCGGCGTAGGTGCCGATCCGCTGCCATGCTTCCATCTGGCGCTGATCGCCCTTCTTGGGGATCTGCGCATCGAAGCTCAACTTCGTCATCGGATGGACGACGTAGGGAGCGAACGTCGTCTCGTCGACGTTGACTGTCTTGGCGTTCAACGCGTCCCAGTGCGCGTCGAGACCTTCGCCGAGCGACGTCGCAAGGCCGATGCCGGTGATCCAGGCTTCGCGTGCACCGCCGGTTGACGGAAGGGTCTCAGCCATGAGCGATTACCTGTTCAGGAAAGCCGATCCGCTTCGCCATCAATTCCATGTGTGCGCGTAAATCGGGATGGGGAAACAGTGTGTGACGGAAGGTCAGCGTCGCATTGCACTTGAGTTTGCCGTCAACGCGGACCTTGGCGTCGGTGACTGCAAAGCCAGAGCCATCATGAACCAGACTTGCATCAATCGTCAGCAACTCGCCGGGCTTTACGAAGTCGCGCATCTTTGCTTCCTTGACGCTGGCAAGAAATGGCATGCGTTCGAACTTCAGTAGCGCGATCAGAAGCCAGCCGGAGGTCTGGGCCATCGCCTCTGTCAGCAGCACGCCCGGCATCAGCGGATACCCGGGGAAATGCCCTTCGAAGACGGTGCTCGTCTCAGGAACCTGCGACTCGACCGTAATGGTCCGCTTACCGACGTCGAGGTCGGTAATGCGGTCAACCATCTGGAAGTATTCGAGCTGCATGGCGGGCGCGTCAGGCGCCCTTGGCGGCGACCAATTCGTCGATGCGCGCGCTGAGGTTCTTCAGGACAAAATACTGCTCGGTCGTGGCCTTGCCGTCGTTGACCTCCTGCGTCCACTTCTCCAGCGGCAGCTTGATGCCGAACGCCTTGTCGATGGCGAAAGCGATGTCGAGGAAGTCGAGGCTGTCGATGCCCAGATCGTCAATCGCATGGCTTTCCGCGGTGATCGTGTCGCGGGGAATGTCGCACGTTTCCGCAATGATCGTGGCGACCTGATCGAATGTAGACGACATGCTAAACCTTTGATATTTTTGAGAAAATGCCACTTCTTGGCGCGAGGCGCTGGCTTGAAACCGTGCCGCGTTCCCCTCGGGACGGGTTGAAACCCCGTATATCGGAGCCATGATCCGAGTTCAATGGCAGAGCAGGGCCGAAGAGGGATCGGCTTTCGAGCCTAATTGTGGCGAATCAGATCGGTTTTCTGCGCCGAAATATTCGCGCAATCTCGCCGGCCCATCAGGACGCAGTCCTGCTTGTTGCGGAGATCGGCGAGGGCCATTGCCAGCCAAATGCCGACGCCTGTCAGCGCCGCCGTGAACGCGATCGCGGCGGCATTGGCGATCATACGGTGACGGTAGTCGTCGCGGCTTTCGCCCGCGCGCTCGTATCGGGACAGGTCTGGCGCGAGCTTGCTTGACCGTTGAGCCGCCGGTAGCGGTGTGTGCGTGCGCGGACGGAATTTCAGTACGCGATGCTCGCCGTCAGTCATCGGTAAGGGTCCCAAATCAACGTAAGCATTCTAACGCGCCGAACCAATGTGTCTTCTGACAAGACCGTAACGCTGCGATGAAAAAAAGGACAGCCGGGAACCGGCGTTCCCGATAGTGGAGTCGCCCCGGGGAAATGCCCGGAAAGTGATGTTGCTGACTCGCTGGGGAACTGCGCCGCGCGGGCGGCTTTGCAAAGGACACCACGCCGTTCAGCGAGTTTCTGTGGGCGGACTTTCTCCGCCGGCGGATGTCGCGCAAGACAGTCGAAGCGGACTTTGAGAAGGCGATCGAGCAGGCGTTGTCGCTTGGCAAGAGCAAGGACGCGATCTATCTGCCTGGATGGTGTGGACCAACCGGCGACGATTAGTATCTTCCACGAAGCTCGATCAATTCCGGCGGCTAAGCTGACGGTGGTTCGTCAGATTTCCCGCGGAAAACGCGATGCAGCGTTCGCTCGAACGGGCCGCCGAACGCGAGAAGCACCAGAGCAATCGCGAGAGCGACTGTTACCAGCCGCCACAACCCCAACCCGCAAACGATTCCGATGCAGGCGGTGAACCACACACACGCTGCGCTCGTCAGGCCTTTCACCTTCGACTGATCGGCATGGACGATGACGCCCGCGCCCAGAAAGCCGATGCCCGTAAGTAGCCCCTGGATAACGCGACTCGTTGAATCGGACAGTCGGCCTGCTTCCAGGGCGACTGGATTTGCAAGCAGGACGACCGTTGCAGTGGCCAGGCCCACCAGGCCCAGCGTGCGGAGACCAATGGGCTTTCCATGCAAGTCGCGGTTAAGGCCGATGACTCCGGAGGCGACCGTCGCGATCCCAAGCCGCAAAACGATGTCCCACCAGTCGAGCATGGATCGCCTTTCTGGCCGTGAGCGTTACGCCTTCGGCACGCGGCCCATCATATAGAATTCATCGTTCGGACGCATCTCGGTGACGCTCGCCATGCGGTTTGACAGCGCAAAGAATGCTGCAATTGCGGCGATGTCCCAGATATCGTCGTCACTGAAACCGTGGCCGCGCAATACCTCGAAATCCTGCGGCGATGTCTTTTGCGATTCGAGGCAAACCTTGACGGCGAAATCGAGCATTGCGCGCTGGCGCGGCGTGATGTCGGCCTTACGGTAATTGTTGGCGATCTGATCGGCGATCAGCGGATTCTTCGCGCGAATGCGCAGCACCGCGCCGTGTGAGATCACGCAGTAGTGGCACTGATTGGCAGCGCTGGTCGCGACCACGATCATTTCACGTTCGGTCTTGCTCAGCCCGCCGTCTTTCTCCATCAGCGCGTCGTTGTAGGCGAAAAATGCCCTGAATTCGTCAGGCCGATAGGCCAGTGCGAGGAACACATTGGGGACGAAGCCTGACTTCTCCTGCACGCCGAGAATGCGCGTCCGGATATCGTCCGGCAGCGCGTTTAACGCTGGAACAGGAAAGCGGCTGATCGACGGTGTGGTCATGCTGATGATCCGATGCAGGCGGGGGTATCTGCGGGGGACCATAGTCGAGGAAGACACCGGCGCAAAGCGTTCGCCGATGCAAGGCAGTCCTACGCGGCGCGTGGCGATCAGCGCAGGGGCTTTTTCAGCAGCGAGAAGCGGTCGGGATCGAGGCCAAGAGACGGTTGCAGCATAGGGGATTCCGGCATGCGCGGAGCAGGCCGATCCATGCCGCCACGGTCGAACGTCGGATCGTTTGGCGTTTCGCGATGAGATGTTGCACCGCGCCAGCGCTCCAGTACGGAACTGACGAAGTGAATGTCGTGACCGCTGAGAGCCGAAGGTGTCGTCGCGATGGTCGCTTCACTGCGCGGCAATTGGTGCACCGGGACTTCCTTGAAACGGAGCCGGGTCGGCAAAGCAACACCTTCGCCGAACGCCAGAACTTCGCGAGTTCCTAGCGACGGGACAAACGACAGCAGATTCGCCGCGGCATCCGAGACTGCGGAGCGTAACAGCATCTGGTCACGCTCGTTTGCAAGGCGCATCGCGAACAGCGTGTTGCATTGGGAAATGATCGTCGCGTCGAGCTCAGCGGGACGCTGCGTGACCAGCGCAAGGTAGACACCGTATTTGCGGCCTTCCTTGGCGATGCGCGATACGGCCTTGCGCGTCGGTCCAAAACCGATGCCGCGATCAGCGGACGCATAGCGGTGCGCTTCCTCGCAGACGAACAGGAGCGGCGAGGCGCCGTCACTCCACAAGCCGAAATCGAACGCCATGCGGCAGAGTACGGATACAACGGAATCCACGACCTCCGCCGGAAAGCCTGCGAGTTGCATGACGGTCATAGGCCGGCCGTTGGCGGGCATCCGGAACAGATGGCTGATGACTTCGGCCATCGTGTCGCCGCCGACGTTGGCGTTTTCGAACATGAAGGCGTAGCGGGGATCGTTCTTGACGGTTTCGATGCGCGAAATCAGCTTGTGATAGACGATGCGTGAGGAGCGGTTTTCCAGCTTTCCCATGCGCTCGTCGATCAATGAAATCAGATCGACCAGCCGATAGGGCACCGGTGTATCGGCGGTGTAGCCGACGGTCTTGGAATCGATACGCTTCAGTCCGACACGGTCCGTACTCTGATATTGCGTGTAGGTCGCTTTCGCCACCGGGATGAGCTCAACGAGAACTTCGAGTTCTTCGGGCACGCCTGGGCGGCCGCCGAAGATCACGTCGACGAATTCCTCGAAATTGAAAAGCCAGAACGGCAGCTTGAGGTTTCGTGGGTTGAGTACCAGCGATTTGTCCCCAAAGCAGCGGCCATATTCGTTGTGCACGTCAAGCAGGAATACGCGCAGGTTCGGTCTTACCCGCAGAATCTCGTTCAGCAACAACGAGACGCCGCTGGATTTGCCGACGCCGGTGGAGCCGAGCACGGCAAAGTGCTTGCTCAGCATTTCCTCGACGTCGACATAGGCGACGACGGAGGGATCTTGCTGCAGCGTACCGATATTGATCTGCTCGGCTTTCGATGGCGCGTACACCGTGCGCAATTGCTGGTTGGTTAGCACGTCCACCAGGTCGCCGATGGTCGGATAGCTCGTGACGCCGCGTTGGAAGCGGCCGGACGGGCCGACGGCGATCTCACCCAGCAGGTCGACCGAGGCGATCGCAATGTAGTTGTCGGTGGGCGGCAGGTTTTCGCGGCTCACCTCGGTGATCATCGCAACAATGATGGTTGTCGCTGTGCGGATACCGAAGAACTGGCCGACCGTGGCACGCACGTTCGAGTCGTTGATCTGACTCGTGGTCACGAGGCCGACGCGGGCTTGCGAGCCGCGTACGGAAATGACGCGCCCGAGCGAGGCTGGCTGCGGTGATGTCAACATAGAGCGATGGAGCCTGTCTGAACTTGCTAAATTTCCTCGACTGTACAAAGGCTTGTTGCAGGAATTGTTAAATGCCCCGGCGACTTTGTGCGGTTCCGCGCGGTAGTGTCATGTCGTTGGTACAACCGCTGAATTCCCCCAGCCGGCTAAGGGCCCGTAGCTTAAGGCATATTTTGATGTTGCTGAAAGCGGGCCTGCAGATGGATCTTATCTGCGTTAAGCCTTTGTTTACCCTTGGCTAATGGACGATCGTCTCGTCTGACCCGGTTCGGGAGCCAACGAATTCTTTTTCCTGCTCGGTTGGTGGACAGAGCAAGGCGGGGGTAGACCGCGGCGCAACACCGCTCTATATCCAGCGCGCGATGTTAATTTGCTGATTTGGATAGCAATCCGCCACGGTAGTTTACCGCGCGCAAGATGAGGATCCGCAATCGATTGGGGAATGGTGTAACGGTAGCACAACAGACTCTGACTCTGTTTGTCTAGGTTCGAATCCTAGTTCCCCAGCCAACCAGTCCGGCTTTCATAGAATATTATTTTTTAGGTGCAGAAAGGCCCGCAAATAGCGGGCTTTTCATGCGTAAGGAGTCTCTGTGGAGACCGATGTTCGCACCAAATCCTCCGAAAATTCCTGAAAGTCTCCATGTATCCATTGAAAAATTCCCGTTTTCTGGAGACTCGCTCCAGAGACCGGAGAATAAAACCACTGCGCGGTAGGGGATTCAGTCAACGCGAATTCTAGCATTCCCGATTTCGTGGAAGCGGATAGAGAGACTGGGTTCGAACTAGACTGGTTGAGTTCGAATCCTCGTTCTCCAGCCAACCAGTCCGGCTTTCAGAGAATATCCTTCTCAGACACCAGAAAGGCCCGCCAAATGCGGGCTTCTTTAGGGTCGATGAGTCTCTAAGATACCAATTGTCGAACTTTTGCGGCGGAAATTCCTGGAAGTCTCCAGCGACCTATTGGAAAATTCCCGTTTTCTAGAGACTTGCTCAGGAGACCGAAAATAAACCCACTGCACGGGTCGAGCGACCAGTCCAGTTCGCACCTCTTAGCTGCCAAAGCCGACCGAGCGAAGACGGCTTTGAAGCATGTCGATCGGGGGGTAGTCGGAATTCAAGGAGCGCAAAATATGCGTGTCTTCGCGCCGACGCTTCCGGCGGCCGCGATAGTGGTCTGTAATAGGTGATTTAGCTGGAGAGTTTCAGGTAGCGGTGAATTTTTCTGCAATCCTTTGTAGAAGGCATCAGCGGAAAGCATGTTGCCCAAGACGAGCCAGATTTCCCGATTTGTCAGCGGATTTTGAAGCAGTTCGAGAAGTGTCGCCCAGGCGGCGGCTGCATTTGCCGTAGCGGGCTTACGTATACGCCGGTTGACGGTCAGTTGGACTTTGCCGTCACCGGCGAACTTGTGTGCGCGGTCCCACAAGTTGAAATTCCCCGGCTTCTGAAGCGAGAACGTCGAAAACAATGCCATGTTTTTCTGCGCTTGGGCGCACACCTCTTGAACAGCGGAAGCGGAGAACTCGCGGAATGTGCCGGAGGCTTTCGCGTGTATCAGTACGACACGCCGATTTATCGTATCGGCGAAGATGAAGTCGGCGCTTTCCTTGCTCATGTCGTCGCAGATGCATAGTCCGGGGTCGAACTTGACCTTCTCTGGTGCGAACAAACCGACCCAGCTTGGCGAAAGCTGGATTTTGTCACTGTCGAAGCCGGTCTTCCAGCCGTCTACGAGGCCGAAAAGGCTGTTCTTGTCGTATTCATCGTTCGAGACGGATTTGCCCTTCTCTGATGAGAACTTTTTGAACGTCTCGGATGGATATAGGCAATGCCCGACGAAAAATCCGGCGTGGGTGAACCGGCCGCCAAATTTGAGGCCAGGAGCATAGAAGCGGCCATGAACGTAGATTACGCTCAGATCGTCGGGGATGACGTTGAACGATTGGGTGTCGTTCAAGGTCCGGCAGAGCGGAAGTCGTCTGGCCCCCATTCCGACGAAATCGGAATCCAGCGCATCTGACTCGATCCTGTAACGCTGCGACGCTTCGTTGAAAATGACTTCGATCGTATAAGGATTATCGTTGATCGTTACGACGAATTTCGATGTCAGCTTCCCGCCGGAAGATGTGGGAGTGCCGACCCTGTCGACGCAAAGTTCGTCGCTGCGAATAGCTTCCTTCGTCTCTTTGTGCTGGTAGAGGTCGGCGATATCAAAGATATCGAGCAGGAGGTTCTTGGCGGCCCCTCGCTGGATCGTCGCCGGCGCCAACGCCGCGTATCGCTTATAGACTTGATCGTATCGGGAGGTTGATCCGATTTGCTTGATTAGCGAACCAACCCATTGCCGGAAGGCCTTTAGGCGCAAAGGCGGCCCCTGTTCTGAAATTCGACCGCTTGCTATTCCGATGTAGCGCCTAATCAGTGCGGCTTGTGTGGGGGTGTTCCCCATTGGCGCTGGCGCTGCGAGTCCGACGATTTCCATCCCTTCATCGAAGGCTTCCAAATAATCCATGTCGTCGACAATGCGCGGGACCGTTCCGTTGTAGCCCGTCACGGTCGCGACGATGTGCCCGTGCTCGTCGAGGATCGGCGGGACGTCCGCGATGGACGGAGCAGAGATGGTACGCCTGCGTACGACGCGGTTTCCTAGATTCGTGTTTTGCGACGAGACGCTGCTGACGCGACCCAGCTGTCCCGGGAGCAGTAGGCGTTCGAGCTTCTTCGGGTTTAGTGGTTCGAGATACTCTACCCCATCCGAACCTGTCCCAGCTCCAGTTGAAGCTACGGCGAGGATCTGCTGGCCGGGAACGAGCAGCAAAAGACGGGCGCCGTGACGGACTTCCGCAAAGAACAGGTTGTTCAGGAAGTCTGGGCTCGCCACCTTTGCGTATACGTATACTACCGCGTCGTCGCCGAACGCGTACTTCTCGAATTCGCAGTCATCGATCGTCATGGCCTCCTCAACCTGGGCGGCCAGCGACGTCAAGGTGTCACCTGTCCCAACTTTCCGGAGCACGACGCGACGGTCGAACAGGATTTCGTCATCCGCTGAACCGAGTTTCTTGAGGTCGAGCGGTTTCCTGAATTTCTTTGCGATGTAGTCGACGGGAAGCTGAACTTTCTGGAATTCGTCGAGATAGTATTTCGACATCGACTTCGTGAGGTAGTCGGCGCTGATGGCCTTGTCATAATCCAAGAACAGGTTCCAGGATCGTTCAATCAGCCCCCGAAAGTGGTCAAGGACGTAGGCGGTGTTGGCCGGCTCTCCAGGCGTGAGGCGGATCACTCGCCCTATTTGCTGAACCACGGACCGGACGTTCTTGAGCGGCGCAAAGAATGCCAGGACCCGGAAGCGATGGTCGTCGATTCCTTCCATCAACTTGTATTGGTGTATCCAGATTTGAGAATCCGTGGTCCGCGGAGGTGGCACTGATCTGTGTTGCCATGACTGACGGTCGGACGCTTTAGCCGAGAAACGGTCATGGATGGCCGTAATCTGTCCGCCAAAACCGTTGGCGATGAACTTTTCGCCCAGCCTTGTGATACTGCCCAGATCGTCGCAATGAATGATGATGCGAGGCCAAGTCGATCGGTCGAGTCCAAATTCAGCCTCTGCGAACGCGATGATGTCGAGACAGAACGCGTGCGCGTCTGGGGCCTGGGGCCGCTGCAGTACCGTGGCTTTCCGTATGACGTTTTCCTCGACCGCGCTGGAGAACCTGTAGATGTGGATGTTGCTCGCTTCGATGTGGAAGGGCTTTAGATCGTTCCGGAAAGGCGTCGCCGAAAGCAGGACGACCGGCTTATCCAGGCCTCGGACGGCCTTGCTGTACTTCGCGGCGGGCTCATAGTGTCCTTCGTCGAAAAGTATTAGATCGACGTGATCTTTCAGCGTCTTGTAGGCCGCTCCGTCTTTATCTAGCCCGGTCAGCATCTGCACCGTCATAACCACAATCGAGCGCTTCTCGTTCAATTCGCTTACGAATTCTTCGTCTGGATGGTCGACGAGGCGAGAAAACTGAGCGGCGCAGAAGCGGGCGAGCGTTGGGTCCGTGATAAGCTTGAGCGTTGCCCGGTGCAGGTCGGATGTTTGACCTTCCAGCATCCAGCTTTCGGTCGCGACATATGTGTTTTTCGATAGCCTGATGTTTTGGCCTAGGTTGAATTTATCTTGCTCGATGAAGATGTTGCCCGATAATTCTCGTGCGAGCTGGTCGCGGACCGCCTCTCGTGTTGTAAGGATTAGGATGTTGCCAACTTCCGGCGCCCCCTGCGAAAGTCCAGCGATGACCGCCGTTTTCCCCGTTCCGGTGGGATGACAGACGAGGAATGCACCGGGCGAAGGCGTCCCTTTCGAGACCGAGTTGCGGAAGGCCTGCCGATATCGCCGGGCCTTCTTTATAGCTTCTTGCTGGTACGGCCTGAACTTGTCCGAGTAACGAAGCTTCGGAAGCTGTTCGGTCGCGCTCATGTCATCCCCAGACCCGAGCCTGCTTCGCTTGCAACGGGGAATCCCGCTCCATGCCTCCCTCGCAGGCTTCTTGCTCGATTGCGTGTTCGACCTGTAAGTGAGTACGGGCTTGGTAGCAACGCTTTCGAGTTAGCGATCCTTTCCGCCGATAGCACGTCGCGTCAACTCTGTGGACGTCGAAAGCTGGTTCAACGCCGCGCTTGTCCTGGCGCGCATTCACAACGTTGCGTCAGATGTGAAGGTTCAGAGGTAAGCTGTTACGCAGGCACAACCTTGGGGAGGGGCAGCAGTGAAGAACATCGTCGTCTGTTGCGACGGAACGGGAAATGAGATCAGCGAGAACATCTCCAACGTTCTGAAGCTCTACCGCGTACTTCGTAAGACCGGAAAGACCCAGCCGCAGCAAGTGGTATTCTATGATCCGGGCGTTGGAACACTTGCCAGACCGGATCCATGGACCAAGTTCAGGCAAGATGCCATCGCTGTGCTTGGTTTGGCGACAGGCTACGGTCTCGATGACAACGTCCTTGCTGCCTATGAGTTTCTCGTCAGTCAGTATGAGGACGGTGACGAGATCTATCTATTTGGTTTCAGTCGCGGTGCTTACACGGTCCGCGTCCTTGCGGGACTTGTTCATAGAATTGGACTCCTTTCGCCCCATCAGCGGAATCTCGCTGGCGCTGCGTTGACGGCGTACAAGCAGGCAGGATCCGTGGTCGATGCGGTTCGGGCGGCAACGACGGAGGAATCTGAACGCGGAGAAGAAAGCGGCCAACCTGTTCCATCGACGAAGGACGATCGCGCCTCGCAGTTCGCCCGGATCGTTTCGTCGAGATGGCCGACAATCAAGTTTGTAGGAGTATGGGATACGGTCGCGAGCGTGATAGTCCCGCGTCCGGATAGGTTCTATGCGTTCAGCCTGCAGACGCTTGCCAACACCAGAAACAATCCGAGCGTTCGTATTTTCCGCCAAGCGATTGCGATCGACGAACGAAGAAGGATGTTCAGGCTGGATACCTGGGATGAACCGCAGACATTCATGCACAACAGATTCAGCGCGACGAACAACGCGGAACCTCAGGACACACAGCAAGTCTGGTTTTCAGGCGTTCACGCCGATATCGGAGGAGGCTATCCGGAGCTGGAGAGCGGTCTCTCGAAATATCCTCTGATCTGGATGATCGACGAAGCTGTGAAGCATGGCTTGGCCGTCGACCCGAGGACGGTCAACCAGTTGGCTTGGGGAGTGCAGCGAAAGGGGAGTCCGTTCAGTTACATCAGACCCGATATCATGCGCGATCCGCATGACTCGATGTCGACCGTTTGGCGCCTGCTGGAGGGGTTGCCGAAGGGTGACAGATACAAGGAGTGGGCTACTCGCAAGTCGTTCCTCGGTCACTACATCCCTGGCGCCGAGCCACGCTTCATACCGCCCGAGGCATTTGTCCATCAATCCGTCGTGGACAAAATGGCGGCTGTCCCAAACTACAGGCCCGAAAATTTTCCGAAGAGACATAGGGTGATTCCTATGTCCGCAGGTCCGGCGTAGACGAACGGTAACAGCTACTTATGATCGAAGTTGCGGCTGTCAGCTTGTTTGTCCGGAATCTGGCATTCCAAAGTCGGCCGAGCTTCTTCCAAGGTCCGCCGACCGGCGCGAAGTTGACGTGAACGAAGAGCCAATCGACGCAGCCTTGCGCGATGATGCTAATTCGTAGACGGAGGATTTGTCGCACACAGAAACGCATATTCCCACGGGAATTGGGTTTCTGCCGACGACAACCATAATGAAGCCATTCAGCGCGTGGTAGGAACGACGTACGCAATCGGCGATGTTTCGGCGGTCGATATGGGAAGGCGATGCGACGTCCTCCGGGTGGGTATGCCAGCAGCCTACGAAATGCAGTCCGCGCGAAAACATGTCGTCGATCTCGCGCTGTTCGGCCCGCTCGTCCGGCCAGTAAGAATAGCGGGAGCGCCGATCTCCGCGCCTCGGGCCGGTCGCGACGTCGATATTGATCACCGGAAGCTCGAACCGCGCGAACAGAAGCCCGCCAGCCTCCTTCTGCCAAAAGCGCGTTTGACGGTGCCGGTTGAAATGCTTCAAGACGCCGTCGCTGAACGCGAGCGACTGTCCCGATTGCCCGATGTCGAAAAAGATCACGCCGCAAGATCCTTCGCGGCCCGGCTCCAACGTCTTTCGATCATGGTCGCGCCGTCGAGCGCTTGCGGAGCGATGGCTCGCAGTTCGTCGCTCCACGCGCCGCCCGCGGCTTCCACGAAGGCGCGGCGCGCGAGCCAGATGCGATGTGTGGCCGACACCGCCTGACCGAGAAGGGCGTCGAGCGCCGTCTGTGCGACCATCGACGTAATGAATCCGAGCTCCACGGGTCCATAGGGATCGAACGCCGCCCCGCAGGCGGGTTCGTACTGCCGGGTTTCGTGTGCCCATCGTGTGGCGACGAGATGCGGCGATCCGGTGGCGTCCAACCCATCGCGCAGGCGGTCACCGCCGGTGGAGACGACGATCGCGTGTCCCGCAGCGGCATGCGGCTCCGTCCAACCGTACACGATCGGAAAACGTCGTGTTTGGGCGGCCTGCCATTCGTCGAGAAGGGACTCGCTCGGCCAATCGCCGAGGGCGGAGACGATAAGGTGGACGCCGGCGAGGGGACAGTCGGCGCGGAGAAGGAGATCTTGCACGAGCGAGTTATGATACTCCACCTCGATATGCGGCAGGTCCGAGCGGATGCGCTTCGTGAGCTCGATTGTCTTGGACGCGCCGATCGAGCCTACTCCGAGAGAGTGCCTGCCGACATTGGCGCCCGTAAAAGTTTGCTTGTCGACAAGGATGAGCTTGCCGACGCCGGCCCGGGCCAGCGTCATGGCGACGGGTGCGCCGACCGATCCGCATCCGAGAACGGCGATGGTCGCCCCCCGCAGCGTGAGAATCCGCGGATCGTGGTCGCGCCCGTGAACCCAGGTCGGATCGACGCGCTCGACCGAAGCGCGGTCGGCGGCTGCTCCTCCGAACAATCTAGCGTGCAGCACATCTTCGGGTACGCGCGACGGCCGGAAGCCGGCGATCAGCGGATCTGATCCACGAACGATCTTCGGTCGGTTGACTACGGTGGTTGCGAGCGCGGGTCCGTTCTCGGTGTTCGCGCCCAGCATGACGATCATGCGCTGGCGTGTCTCGCGGGCAAGCTCGTCGAGATGTTCCGCGACGCCGGCGCGGGCGGCCATGTCGTATACGTCCTTTGCCGATGACGGGTATTCGGACGGCAGCGGCACAGCATCCAGCCAGACCAGTAGGCCGTTATGAAATCGGAGCTCGGCTGCGGGAATTCCCGGAGCGAAATTGCGAAGCCAATCACGCAACTTCTCGTCATTGTCGGCGATGATCGTTCTTCTGGTGCCTTCCCAGATCTTGACGACCCGCGATGGCGGCACCGGTTCGATCAGCGAGAGGATGGTGCGGGTCGGTCCGCGCTCTGCATGATGCCAATATGTGAGGAACTCGGTCTGGAAATCGCCGGTGCGTTCGCCACGGATCAGCGCTTCGATCAGGTCGTACGTCCTCTCGAGCAGGTGGGCTATTCCGGCGTACGGATCATCGATAGGGAACGTGGCGTAATCCGGCACCAAACAGAGTGCGCCGTCGCTTTCGACATGAGGCCAAGTCAAAAAAAGAGGTCGATCGACCAACGCAATTCGCGCGGGCACAAAAGGAAAGCCCGCTGTCACCAGGACATCGAGCCGGCGCCGGCAATCGGGAAACTCGCAGTCGAAACGCCAGCCGATTTCGATCGAATGCCGCCGGTAGGCGGCGAGTTGTCGGGCGTCGAGCCTTCGCGGCCGCAACCCGGCTTGCTGCCAGTGCGATTCAACGACGCTGACGGCTGATTGGAAGCGCTTGGTAAGAGGGGCGATGCCCTCAGGCATTCCGGCGATCTCCCTCGATGCGAACTGCAGAACTTCGCGCCTCCGCCTCGCTGCGAACGAGGCCGGCCGTCAGGACGGTCGGCGTGCCGAGGCGCGCGGCCGACCGCTTGCGGACTCGGTCGGCGAGGCCGCGGCCGATCGACTTGGCGAGGTTCTCTGTGATGAGCTGCTTGTTGGAGAGCTCGGCGGCCTGAGCGAAGTCGCGACGGGCCTGTTCTAGCCACTCGAAGAACGCCGCTGCCCGCTCGGGGTGCTTGCGCCATTTATCTGCGAAGTTTTCGGTGGGATCGCTGGGGTTCGCCACGACGTAGCTACCATCGGGTGCGCGGGCGATAAACCGGTCCATGCCGTTCAGAATGGCGAACAGCGCATCGGAGATCTTTGCTTCGCCGTTGTAGGCGTGAGCTGCGAGCGTAGTGAGGATGATCGAGATCGGACGCTCGTCGGATCGCGCAATGAACATAATGTCGCGGTGACGTTTCAGGATCATGATGGCTGACTGCAGCGGGGTCCGCACGGCGTAGAACGGAATAGGCTCGGTGCCAGCGCGGACGCCCTTACGGATCAGCTCCCGCTTGCGCTCCTCGAAGATTACTTCCATTCGGCTTCGGAACCACTTGAGATAGCCGCGCGGATTCGACCGGGGCCAATCGGAAGAAAGGGTTCGATACGCTGGATGATCGATGTCCGTGATGGCAACTGCAGTGTCGGCGAACGTCGCGTTGAGTCCGCGCGAGAGAAGAAGCGCGCGCTGCTCGGCGGCGTTCAAGAGACCGGGCGTGACGTCCATGTGGAATTGGACGCCGTCTGCGTATTCCAGGCGCCAGCAGCGTCGATGCTCCTCGAGGGGCTTATTCATGTTCTGCGCGTGGGCGTAAAGCTTCATCTCCTCGCCGAGCAGGTGCTTCAACTGCTGCTGCGTCGTCTGCGACTTCGTCAGCTTGCGGAACTCGCTGACGGCGTCGATGTCGTAGTGCTCCTCGTCGCTGATCGGCGGGATCACCGTGCCGAGGCCGAACGAGCCCTGGACGTGAACCTGCGGATCGAACTGCCGGATGCTGGAGTTCGGACGGTTCAACCAGTCTCCCAGCGACTTGTAGCTCCGTTCTGCCTGTTCGTATCGAGACTCGGGAATTGCCAGCGAATCCGCGAGATCCTCAAGCGTCTCTTCGGCTTCAGGGGTAACCGTGGGACGCATGTACACGTTCATTCCGATCTCCGTGATGTTAGCCGGCGTGTTCGAGAGTGTGGGCGAGGGCGAAGCCATTCAGCTTCCAGTTCTGGTCGTAGATTGCGAGGGACGGGTGCGCCTTCGGTTGCCAGGATCGGCCGGCCTCTATGGCTATCGAGACTGGAGTGGCGGGAAACACGTTTACCTTCGTGTTCTCACCGTGGACGAGTTTGATGTCGTCGAGCGTTTTGCGGAAGAGCTTGGCGAAGACCGCAATGTCCTCTGGACGGCGCACAATGTCGTTGTGCGTGCCGGCGGTCGAGATAGACCAGATCGACGCTTCTGGACCGAGCACTTTCCGGACGCGCTCGTCGACGACGGGTGCGCTGATCTCGAGCTTGAGCGCGACGGGGCCGCCCGTCCGGTCCGGACGATGGAGGTTGTACTGGACCGGGAACGACGACGGATCCCACTTCCAGCCTTTCGGGTCGCGCAGGAACTGCCGCACGTCGGCGGTTGCGATGTCGGAGATCAGGCGACCGAGTTCGAAGAGCAGGGGAATGGGCGCTAGGCCGAACACAGTAAGGCGCCGGATCTCCTGGCGCTCCATCCTACCACGAACCTTTTCGCCGAAGACGGTCCGCAAATTCTGGACATGGGTGGGCCAATAACCGGGATCGTCGTCGCGAAGATCGAGCGTGACCAGGTCGAGGTCGATCCAGCCGTTGTCGAGCGGATAACGCTCCGGGATCATCGACCATTTGACGGCGCCCTTCTCGACAGGCGACTCGTTGGTGCCGATCTTGGCGGCGTATCGGATGACGTGGCTGCCGAGATCCTCGTCGATCCCGCCCACGATGCGGATGCGGTCCTCATGGCGTTGCTTCATCTCGCGAAGGACGTCGACCGAATGCGCACCGACCATCTCGCGATCGACAACGCGATGATGCGCGTCGCAGACGAGCATCAAATTGTCCGGATCGTGCGCGAGTTTCGGCGAGAGGATCACGTCGCCGCGCGGTCCGTCGGGGGAGTCGCCGACGATGTGGGCGATGTAGGATTTGTTGGCGTTCTTGGCGCCGGAAATCTGCTCGCCGATCAGCAGCTTGTTACAGCCGGCGTACTGGCAACGGCCGGCGGCACGGCCCCACAACACGTTCTGAACCCTGTTCGGGATGAGCTTGCGAGGCGTTTTCTGGCCGCGCGCGCGTGCAGTCTTCGTTGTCCTAGTTACTCCCACCGGAAACTCATTCGGCGGACCTTCAGCACTGCTGAGGGCAGACTGCTCTTTGACCGAGATTGACATGGGCTCCCCACTCGTCCCAAAGCCTCCCCGCTTAAGGACGTCGAATCGAAGTGGGAACCATCAAAGCGAATTCAAGATGTGGGGTATGCAATCTTAATTTGCACTATATATTGACATTTCATTTAGAATCAGATTGGCGACCTTGGATGCGTGGCTGCACGCTTATCCTATTCAGCCATGTGCTCATCCAATCGGTCCTTTAACTGCACAAATACCAAACGGTCTCAACTGGCCTAAGGATGCTCCGTAACATTCGGTCGGCGAATTTCTGCCTTGGACCGAAGGCGGATATTCGGTGCTGTTTGTTCGCAGCATCTTGCTGTATTTGTTGTTTTTATTCACACTTGCTCTCATAGGTTGCGGGAACAATCCTTTCGCGTCTGCCCGCCGACTTGCTTAATCAGGGGCGCTCCATGACCGGGGAAGAAGCCTACGAAGCACGCTCTCGAATATTTGGCGGTTTACCGCCGGATATCTTTCGCATTTTTTCTGGCGAGGCGCGTTGGTTCTACGCCGACCTTCTGGAGCACATCGACCGCGATGTTTTCGGAGATATTCCGGGCGTCGTTTCGCGGCAGGAAATCACCCAGGCGATTCGAGAATTTATCGATCGTGAGGGGCGTAATGTACAACTTGACGATGAAGCTCCGTACGCGCCGGCAGCGGAGACCGCAGATGCCAAGGCCCTCGTCGCGTACCGGCGGCTTCTCGACACGGGGTGGCTAACCGAATTTCGGAATCGTTATCGCCGCGTTGTCGATATGAACGCCAACGGGCGCCTCATTCTGACAATCCTACTCGAAATCAAAGCAGGACGAACGCGCTCCTACGGCGGCGAAGTCTTGCAAGTTCTGTTGCAGCTCGAAGGAGCCGATAAAGATCCCGAAAATAGGTCGGAGGCTGTCCGCAATGCGGAGCGGTCCGCCAAGTCCTTTATGCATCACTTGCGCTCGATCTCAAGCGCAATACGGCAAATTGAAGAAGAGCTGGTCGGCCAGACCGATATGCGGACTCTGTTCAGGAAGTTCTTTGACGATTTCGTCGAGCATTTCTTGATCTCAGATTTCAAACGGCTGAAGAGTACAACCAATCCGTTCCGGTTCAGACGCAAGATCATCGACACAGCGGAGGGCATCCTTGCCAACGAGATAAGGATGACTGTCCTCTCCGAAGCCTACGTCAAGGAGGGGCGCGGCGAGAGTGTTGAATACGCGTATGCGCTAGTTACTCAGGAATTGCGCAACGTGATCTCGGTATTTGACCGGATCGGGGACTATCTCGAAATTATCGAGGCCACGAACCAGCGGCTTGAACGACGAATTTCCAATACCTTGCGATTCATGGATCGCATTGCGGAGACGAAGACCGAACGTGTGATCGAGGCGTTAGCCAAGCTCGGCGACCTGGCTGGTCCTTCCTCGCTAGAGCTATCCCTCCCGCATAGCCTTCTTCCGGAACAGGCGGTGATCGGCAGGGAAGACCTCTATCAGCACAAACGTGAGCGGGAAGCCGCAAAACCCCAAAAAATCCGGCGCGAAGCACCAGATCCAGCATTTCTCGCCTATCGTGCGGCGCTTGATGCCTACCGCGGCCGTACGGCAATCGCGGCCGCCAAGATGGCGACCTATCTCGAAACCGCGTTTGGCGAAAGACAGGAGCTGCAAGCGGCCGACATGCCTCTTTCGTCGCTAGATGACTTCTTCATTTTCGAGCGGCTCCGTACCTTACAGCAGATCGGCGACGGCGCCCTGGCGCGGCGCTACGCGATCGAAATCAAGCCCACACAATTCGAGAATGAGTGGATCTCGTGTCCCGACTTCGTCGTTCGTCGCGTGGGGAAGGTAGCGTCGCATGCTGGAGCTTGAAGAACTTCGCGACCTTCTCGAAGGTCGGCGGGGCAACCCGCCCGTCGAGAAGGTCCATATTGAGACCGCGATTCAGGCGCTCCTTGCCCATCAGATTATTTATCCGGATACAAGCCTGCTTCGGCGAGAAATTTACGACCTCATTCGCCGTCACAGCACATTTTTCGAGCGGTACTTCGGTGCGATGGGGGTTAGCATTGTCATTGAGCCGCCGACCGGAATGATCGCGCTGGTCCGGGGCCAGAATCGGTACGGCTGGCAATTCTCGCGTCTCAAGAAAGATGAAACTCTTGTCCTGCTTGCGCTGCGCGTTATCTATGACGAAGGCTTGCGCGCGGGCCTTATGGACGAAGTCGGTCGGGTGGAGACCAACACCGACGAGATATTCGACCGAATCCGGACGCTTGGAAAGGCAGATCCACCGATTGAGTCCCGGCTAGAAGAAATCCTGAAGTCGTTGCGGCGGCGAGGAGCCGTTCTGTTGCATGATGCGGATCGCGTCGAGCGACTTACCCCGGTTACGGTCCTCCCTGGCATAGCCATTCTTGTCGATGATGTCTTTACCGCCTCTGTTGTGAAGTGGGTGGAGCTGGGAGCGTCTGAAGAATTCCTTGCTTGGAGTGCGCGCGAGCGCGACTCAGCTGTCGCGCCGGATAAGGCTGGATCGTCACCGGAACGGCAACGTCTCGATCCAGACGAGGCATCTTCTGATGTATGAGCTCACGCGCCTTTCGTTCCACAATTGGTATGTTTTCGAGGTTCTTGACCTCGATGTGAGCGGCATGATCGCGGTCATTGGACCGACAGGAGCGGGCAAGAGCGCGATCCTCGACGGCCTTCAGGTGGTCATTACAGGTAATAATGGGAACTTCATCGACCTCAATCCTTCTGCCGGCGAGAAAAGCGACCGCACGGTCCTGAGCTATTGCCTTGGCCAAGTGAGTGATTTCGATCGTGGGGCACCCAAACGTGAGCGGTGCGAGACGGTTCTCGCTCTTACGTTTCGCGATACGATTTCGGACGAGCCGTTGACCATCGGCCTGCTTCTACATGCGGATCACAACGAGCGAACGGAGTCGTCGCGGGCGCTGTTCATCGCGCGGGGCTACGCATTCTCGTTTGAAGATTTTATCGAGCGCGATGAAGACGGCGACGAGTTTGTAGTTTCCCATGACGAAATCATCGAACGGTTGAAGAAAAACCACGGCAAAGCCCTCACGCTGCACGCTCGATCGACGCAGTTCGTCGCCGAGTACCTGGCCGCGATGCGGCCGCGCTCATCACCGGATGCGCGGCTCTTTCTGCGCAGCTTTAATAACGCCGTCCTAGCCAGAGAAATCCGCGACCCCACAGACTTTGTGAGGCGCTTCGTGCTTGAAGCGGATCCCCTCAATGTCGAGCGCATCCGCTCGTCCATTGAGACATGGCGGTCGATGGAAAAGCGCGCTGAAGAACTTGAAATGGAAATCAGAGCTATCCGCCTTATCCGAAGTCGCTTCGCGACATGGGCAAGGCAGACGCTTCAAGCGCAAACGGAAGAATATGTTGCTAGCGCCTCGGAACGCATGCGGCTGGAATTTGAGATCAGGGAGCTAGAGAAAGAAAAGGAGCGGGCGGACCAAGAGAACGCATCGCTTAATCGGCTGATTGTCAACCACACCAGCGTTGTATCAGAGAACCGCGACCAGATTATCCGCAAGCGTACCATGCTCGCGGAAGGCGAGGGTGCATCAAAGATTCGAGCCATTGAGGTCGAAGAACGGGTTGCCAACGACGATAAGGCCCGCGCCGTCGCATCATTCGACAGCGCCATGAATGAGTTTCGCCACATCTCCCAATTTTCCGCGATACGTCAATTCGTGCCGATTGTGCATCACGGTGCCATACAGGCGGCGGCGGAGCTTGTCCGCGCTGCCAGCGAACAGACCACGGAGCGGCTTGTAGCTGAAAGCGAATCCTTGGCGGAAACGGCGCAGCGCGCGTTAGCGATCCTTGTGGTGCGCGCATCGCTCGCGCAGCAACGCGATATTCGAATCGCGGAAATTGCCGAAGACCGTCAGCAGTTAAGCAATCTGGAGCAGTCGCTTCGCGGCGCGAATAACGGACGCGCAAGTGTGCTTTCGCCCCATGTGCGGGAATTTATGAATGCTCTCGCGCGGAACGATGTTCAAAGCAGCGCTCTTCCAGATGTTGTGGAGATCGCCGACGAATCGTGGGCTCACGCCTTGGAGATGCTTCTTGGACCGAACCGAGAAGCGCTGATCGTGCCGGAGTTGCAGCTTGAAAGGGCGTTTGACTATCTGTGGCGGCACCGTTCGAGCTTGCACGGTTGCCGGATTGTCAATACGCGCAAGACCCGACGCGGCTCAAATCGCACCCTGCCGCAAAGATCGATTGCGAACGTGTTGCAGACCGACAACATTGACGCGCGTGCCTTTGTCGATACCCAGGTCGGACGCTATGCTCGCGCCGATACGGAACAGGAATTGCAGGATTACGATCACGCCGTTATGCGCAACGGCAAGACGACTGCCGCGCTTTCGCTGCGGGTGTTTAGCGATCTCAGCCCTATTCTTGGAAAGACGGCGCAAACTGCGGCGTTGGCGTCCGTGCAAGCAAAATGTGCCCTCCTTCGAAACCAGATTAGCGAGAAGGATCGGGAACTGAAGATGCTCGACAGCGCGGTCACGTACCTCGCGGGGCTCGAACGTAAGGATGACATCGCATCGCAGTTGCGAGAAGCGGCGGAAAACGTCAAGCGGGCTGAAGCGCGGAGAATAGCGCTCCGGAAGGATCGGGAACAGATCGAAGATCCCAAGAGCCAAGCCCTTCGGCTGGAGATTGAGCGCATCGAAAAGGAGACTGCTGGTCACGAAAAAGATCTGACAGAGTTGCGTGAAAAAGAACGGACGAGCACTACGCGTTCAATTCGTGCCGTCGAGCGGATCACGGAGCGTCAGGACGCCGTCGCAAAGATGTCGATGGCCGCTGAAGCAATTGAGCGAGAACAAGCCACCGATAGCATGGCGAAACTGATCGCCTTCGCAGAGGCGGGCGCATTTACGATCGACGAGGCTCGGACGACACTGGGTGTGCAGGTATTCCAGAAGCGCGGCGAAGAGGTAAGATTTCTCGCGGAGCGCCGCGATCAAGCAAGGCAAGCCGCGGAGGAACATGCGCGGCTCGCGCGCGACAACGGTACGCGTGCCCTACGTGAATTTGGCGAGTACGTCCGGGAGTATATTCAAGGCCCAAGTCCTCTTCCAGAGGACGCCGGCCATGCTGAGCACTGCTTCTGGTGCGCCACGCGGGAGAAGCGGCTCGAAGAACATGAACTCCGGCCCCACCGCGAGAAAGTCATTCAGGCCCGTCATGAATTTGAGGCGGCGCTTAAGGAAGACCTGCTCGCCAAAATGTCCGACCGGTTTGAGAAGATAAAGACGCAGCTCGACATTCTGAACAAGCGGCTCGCCGCATATTCGTTTGTAGGCCAGAAGTACTCTTTCAAAAGGTATATATCCGCGGACTTCAAGCCGCTCTACGATCTCGTGAAGCGCATTATCGGAAGCCAGGATGCATCATTTGCGGCGTTGGCGGATAAGGCAAGCACAGCCGATGACGAGATGAAGCGCGCGATGGCGCAAGTGGAGGAGATCGTTACGCGCGATCAGGATACGCGCCGCTTGGAAGACTACCGGAATTATTTCGAGTTCGAGCTGTTCCTGGAGAATCAAGCGGGTGAACAGCAAGCGTTCTCGAAGCTGGTTGGGCTTTTATCGGGAGGGCAACGCCAGGCGCCTTATTATGTGGCCATTGCCGCCAGCATGGTGTCCGTTTACTTCCCCAAAGGGGGACGCGAGGGCAGTACCGAAGGCATGGGTTTGGTCGCATTTGATGAAGCCTTTAACAAGTTGGATATCGGTAACACGCAGAATCTTATTACGCTCTACCGTGATCTCGGGCTTCAACTGGTCATCGCAGCACCCGAGATTCACCGTGCGACGTTCCTTGAATCAGTGGACTGTATCATCTCGGTGACGCGCATGAGCGGCACGGATCGCGTTGCCGTCGATGCCGAACGGATTGGTCCGAGAGCTCAGGCCGAGATGCAGGCAGCCAATCCGGAGCATCGCGGCGTGGAATGGTTCAGGACAGAGATCGAGCAAGCGACGCAAAAGGCAGCGGAATAACGTGAGCGCAAGCAAGGCACGCGACATTTTGGGCACTCTTCTCGACCGGGTGGAACGTGTCCCAGACAGGACACGCCAACCGGCTGAACGCGCACCTGCCGACTTCCCTTCTGCAGCGGAGCGTGCGGCATTCGATCGGCTTCTTGCGGATGCAGAGCGCCAAGGCGCCATCAGCGTAGTCAAAGGCCGCGGTGAGGCGCAGCACCTAACCGAACGTATCCGATTGAGAGATGCCGTCCGCCTTTACGAGTTTCTTGGAAGGATTCCGGCGGTCGAGCGTGCAAGAGCGGCGGTATCTCGACTATGGGCGTCTGTGGCACCAAAGCACACCGACGCGGTAGGAGCGCGAGACAGTATTATCGACGGATGGCTGCGGGGACAGCGGCCGTTCTCGATTAGTTTTGAGCAGGCGGATCAGGCGGTAGAATTCATCACAGCTCTGGATGCCGTTCTTGCGCGTGATCCGATGGACCGACGCGATCTTCGAACGTATTCCGGGCAAACTACAGGCAATACCAAGCTTCTGGAACGGTACGCATCGCGGATCATCAATTTCCTGAAGCAGATCGGAAGACTCGATGCCGATCTGTCTGACAATGAAGCCATGGCTAGCCTGGGCTTGGAGAAGTTTTCGCAGCCCGTCTTATTGGCCGGTCCGGTTCGACTCGCGGGCGTGGATCTCGCGGGCTTGGTTTATGTGGGGCTTCCTCCTGAACAAGCACCAGCGATCGAACCAGCGGGTGCGATCCGATCGATCATCACGATCGAAAATCTCGCAAGCTTCAATCGGCATGTGCGGGAAGCGCTGCAGGCCGACGACGTGGTCGTCTACACCGGTGGTTTCCCGTCGAGGGCAGTGGCAGCGGCGTTGGTAGCGATTTCACGGTGGCCCGGAATCACGCGTATCCATCATTGGGGAGACATCGACGAAGGCGGCCTGCGTATCGCGCTGCATCTAACGTCCCTTGTATCAATCCCGGTCCTGCCCCATCTCATGAGTCCCGCTTTGGCGCGTCTGCACGGAAGCCCCGGCAAGGCGTCGCGGAAAATCGATCTGCTACCAGGCCACCCGTGGCAATCCTTGGCTACTTTCTTGGGAGGGGATGACGCTCGATTTCTTGAACAGGAAAAGATCGATCCGGTGCCCACTACTACCGTTGAAGCTGTCTCATGATTTGTCTGAGGCCAACTAACAAACGAAGATTGGCGTCAAATACACAATGGTGGCTCGAAATATGGCCTCGGTAATGCGGGCTTCAAATGCCGAATGATGACTTGGTAAAGCGGCTCGAAGGCCGGCTCCAGGATGATTTTTCTCGAAATTTGCTACGCGGAGCGATCGCTGCGCTGGACCAGGAAAACGTTGCGACAAGGGCTCAGCATTTCTCGGTAAGCATGCGCGATCTCAGCGACCACATGCTGAAGCAACTGGCTCCGGATGACGACGCGATCAAATCATGCTCTTGGTACGAGCCGCACCCGAAGCTCGAAGGCCCAACTCGCCGCCAACGTGCCTACTTTGCAAGCCGCGGTGGTCTGACGGACCAATTTTTAAAGTGCGGACTAAAGGTCGATCCGAAGGAATTCCACACCGAGATTGGCCCTGCATTTAACGAGTTGAACAAGCGTACTCATCTAAAGCCTGATACAGTTATTAGTGATCCAGCCGAACTCGAAAATCTCGCAAATGAAACCATCAGCGCGCTGCTCGAGATCTTTGAGGTGACCGAAGACGTCCACAGGGAGGTTATAAGCCGGATCGAGGGGCATCTCTATGATGAAGCAGTCAAGGCTTTCATAGACGAAACAATTGACAGCCTTGATCTGATCGCCGGACATTATGAGACTGGGGGTATCCTCTACGATGAAATGCGCGTTCTGAGCATAGATGGTGATATCATCCGCTATGAGATTACCGGTAGCGTTGATGTCACGTTGCATTACGGTTCGGGGTTGGACGCCGCAATGATCGAGGAGAACTTTCCCTTTGTTTGCACGACAGCGGCCACCATAGCCGAGCCCCTTCAGCTCCTTTCAAATCAAACCGAGACGAAAGTCGACACAAGCTCATGGCACGGGGAGCCAGAGGACGATGACGCGTCGTGCCCGTGAGGCGGAGACCACATCAATGAATGTCTGCGCAAAAGCGGACCTTCACATTCCACACAATTCGATCTGCGAATGGCGCGATGATGAAAGGCCGATGGCACGTCGCTGCGCGGCCCACGACAAGGGCAGGGTCGGCAGCATCGCGGTCAGCGTCAGGCCAGCTGGCTGGTCGCCCTGCAACATCGCCGTGAGGATGTCGGGCGCGAGAAACGCCAGCCGCAATTCCTGCCGCAGCATTTTCGAGTGGGCCTTGGCAGAGGCAGCGAGCGCTTCAACTGTATCGAAGCGACCGCCCTCCAAATCCTTGATGCGGGCATGTGCCCGGGCGATGGCATGAACAAGGACCGGGTCAGCCTCACTGTTGTCCTTGGCTCGATACTTCGGTGATGTCGTTCCACTTGCAGCGTTGACCCAAGGAATAGTTAAAGCCCGGAGGCCAAGCTGCGGCGGGAAGACAATCGTAATCGCATTCTTTGAGACGACGACGCGTTCAACATGGATCTCAATCAACTCCGCATCCGGAGTCACAATAGGAT
Organism: Afipia birgiae 34632; assembly: GCF_000308295.2. Taxonomy (GTDB): domain Bacteria; phylum Pseudomonadota; class Alphaproteobacteria; order Rhizobiales; family Xanthobacteraceae; genus Afipia; species Afipia birgiae. The sequence continues at coordinate 1,765,581 of NZ_HG326652.1, read as the reverse complement.
CTGGTCGGCCGCATTCCATGCGTACCGCCTGAAGCACGGTCGCTTCAAGTTCCATAGCAGAAATACGTGAGAGAGAGCCGGCCGCGGCCTTGCGTCCCCGCAACAGCGCCGCGCTGACGTAGAACCGATAGCGGACGCCCTTCTTGGTCGAGTAGCTCGGACTCATCCGGTTATCGCGGTCGTCGAACAGTTTGCCCATCAGCAGCGCGCCACTCTCTGAGCGTCGATTTTTGCGGATCACTTTGTTCGCACTCAGCCGCATCTGCACCGCGTCGAATAGTTTCGCGTCGATAATGGGCGTGTGTTCGCCGGGATGCCATTTTCCCTTGTGCGAAACCTGCCCGACATAGATCCGATTGTTCAGAAGATAGGCGAGGGGACCATAGGTAAAGCGCGACGCTACGTGGGTGTCAGATCCTTTGGATTTCTTGACCCGAGACCGAATACCTTTGGCATCAAGATCAAGCACCAGTGGCTCAAAGCTACCTAATTCTAGGTATCGTTTGAAGATAAATTGGATCGTCTCAGCTTCCGGCTCATGGATCACCAACTTTTTGTCGTGCGTTTTGTAACCAAACGGGACGTTGCCACCGGTCCATTTGCCCTTGGCGCGAGACGCGGCGATTTTATCCCGGACCCGCTCAGACGAGAGCTCTCGCTCGAACTGAGCGAAGGATAGCAGAACATTCAAAGTAAGCCGCCCCATTGAGGTGGTGGTGTTGAACTGCTGGGTGACTGCCACGAACGAAATCGATCTCGCATCGAACGCCTCGACCAGTTTGGCGAAGTCAGCCAACGAGCGGGTGAGGCGGTCGATCTTGTAGACGACAACCACATCGACCCTATGGGCCTCGATGTCAGCCAACAATCGCTTGAGGGCAGGGCGCTCAAGATTGCCGCCCGAGAAGGCCGGATCGTCGTAGAGCTGTGGCAGTGCTTTCCAGCCCTGCGAGGCCTGACTCTTTATATAGGCCTCGCAAGCTTCCCGCTGGGCATCAAGCGAGTTGAATTCAAGCTCAAGGCCATGCTCGGTCGATTTGCGGGTATAGATGGCGCAGCGCAGGGTTTTCGGAGAGTTACTTGCCATCGGCAGACCCTTGAGGCTTTGCCCGCAGCCCGAAGAACCGCGGTCCATTCCAGTTGGTGCCGGCGATCAGGGACGCGATTTCGGAGAGTCCCGCATAGGTCTTGCCGTCATAGGCAAACCCGTCCGGACGAACCACGACGCGGTAGCTCTTGCCCTTCCATGTCCGGACGAGTTCTGAGCCGGGCTTGATGCGGCGTGGAAGCTCCAGCCGTCCGTTGGGTTTGGCAGCGATGGCTTTTACAAGCTGGTCGAGCAGGCGCTTGGTCGGACCAGGCAATCGGCCATAGGCTTTTTCCTGAATTCGATGAGCAATGCTCCGGCGCAGCAGATCAGGCCCGAATGCTTTCGGCGGGTCGGTTCGTAAAACTTCTCGGTAGCGTTTGCGCAGTTCGGCGATGGGGGCTGTTGCCAGCCGGACCAACTCAGCTTCTACGGCCGGATCGGCTGGCTTCATGGGTGAGGGGGCTTGGATCATTTTGTGGGCTCACCCTTGACGATCCGATAAACGCGCTCGTCACCCACCATTTGCGACGTGAGATTCAGGTTCAGCTTTGTGCGCACGGTTCCTGCAAAGAAGCCCCGCACCGAATGTTGCTGCCAACCCGTAGCCTTCATGACGGCTGCGATGGTGGCTCCGGCGGGAGCATGCAGCATGTCCAGGATTTTGGCCTGCTTGGAGGATGCGGCGGTAGAGGCGCTTGGTGCCGGAGCTTTCTTGGGCGGGGTGGAGGGGCGGGACGTCGTTGTACGCGCGGTCCCTCGCTTAACGGCGGTCCCTGATTTCGGTTGAGTTTTAGACTTTAACTTTCGGCTTGTGGCCATCTGGCTCTCCTTGCATCGTCCGACAGCATCGTTTGCTGCCACTGACGCAAGACCGCCTCTGGCCAGAGCCGCGCGGTAGGGAATTCGCGGCGGTTTTAGTTATCGCGGATCGGGAAGCAAGGTTTGTCTCACCTTCAATGCGGTACGGAATAGATTCTGAACCTCGCGGGTCGGTCCCTCGACATCCATCAATACTCGCAAAGCTTTCTCGGCCTTACCACGTTTGGCCAACCGGTCAGCTGCTTCTGCGACCGCGATGGTTTCTTCGGCGCAGCTGCGGAGCTCGCTAATCAGTGCGCAGATTACGGTACCGCTGGCTTTCTTTGGCATGACACGCTCCCTCTTGATGCGTCCATGCATGCTCCACGAACCACCGAAGTCCAGTGGATTTGCAGCAATCTTATTGCTTCTTGCGACCCGGCTTCAGAGCTACCTTACGCCCGGCAGGAAGGGGTTTGGGGCGCGGAGCGCCCTTTGGCACCTTGGCAAACAACTCCGCCATATCGGCCTCCAGCACCTTGGCGAGCCGTTCCAGTAGATCAATGGTCGGGTTCTGGGTTTCGCGCTCAAGGCCGCCCACATAAGCCCTGTCGGCGCTGGCTTCGTCGGCAAGCGCATCCTGAGACAGTCCCCGTTCCACACGGATTCTCCGCAGATTCCAGGCCAGGAGCGCACGAGCTTTCATGCGCCAAGTCGGCCATTCCAGAGGCTATTAAACCACTGGATATAGACATGGTATTATGGCATGGACGGTTGTCCTTGGAACGGACTGAAAGCCCCGGACCGACATATGCTGCGATTTGATTGGCAATCTGTACGGTGCGCGCAATTCCTCGGCTTGAAGCCATTCCGCAAAAGACTTGGCGGGTCGGTGAGGAGGTAATCTCGAATCCGTGAGATTGCGTCGATGGTCTAGTTGACCGCTATATGGAGGAAGTGATGCACCTACTTTTTAGCCTTATGGTCGGATTCTTGCCCTTTGCGGTCGCAGTGACCGGAAGAGGGTTCGTTTGGAAGTTTCTTGCTCTCCTCTTCGCGGCCGCAGCTGTAGGGTGCTTTTTGCTCGCGCCGACAGATCCGATCTGGTGGGCGATCTCCTTGGGGTGCTGGGTAATTTCCTGGATATTCGGTGGAATTGCTCGGGCTCGTAGGGAAACGGCAACCGCATCCGACATTACCTTGCGCCGGAGCATCCGTAGATGAACGGCTCATGTGCAATGTTTGTTGTGCTATCCACTATTGCGGTGAGCGGTTGCGCAAGCACGATACGTGATCGACAGCCGATAACGGTTTTATCGTCCCGTCAATCGCTTGATACTCTTTCAAGCTGCTTGATTAGAGAACTGAACGAAGTATCGAAAACTCTCACAAACGATCTAGCGAAATCACTCGGTACGGCCCAGACGATTACCAACCAAATCCGGATACTTGATCCGAAGCGATCGTATGAAATTGGGCCGGTCCAACCGGCAATGATTGATCTTTATGCTGTTAAACTAATCGTTCAGAATGAACGACAGACAGCGATTGAAATCTATTCTGATGCGTCAAACGCAGGATACTCGGCTTTAACCCCACGTCTTGTGACAGCGGTGTCAAAATGCGAATGAAGTAAAAGCAGGTGCCTTTCGAACTCAACGGGTTTTGTTAGAGGCTGCACCGTTTGCAGCCGCTTGTTCATTATTGTACTTGGCAACTAATTCCCTCGCTTGAGCGCGAACGCCCTCCAAGTACTTTAGCTGTTCCCCGTTTAAGGGACGTTGTTCCGGATTTTCCATGATTGAACGGAACGCATTATTCTCCGTCAAAAGTTTGAGAAAGCGAAAGTTGCCCTTCGCGGCCTGATCGACCGCTTGCTTTACGATGAGTCCAAGCTTCCGAATCTTCCTCACCTTTCCATTCTGCCTAATCTCTACGATTGAATTCAGTTCTTCCCGAACCAATTCATCGAAGCTGAGTGTCGGTGTCCTGGGCCTTCCTCGGCGATTGCCTGATTGTCCAGGCTTGAACTTCCCGTGCGCGGGTGGATTGCCAGGCCCAACCGAATTGTTGTCGCGGTCACTCATGATCGTATTCCTTTTACGCCCGATGCGCGATGCGGCGGGCCTTCACCTGCTCGAAAGTCTCATTGGTTTCGGCGACACTTGCCGTCTTTCCGGTCGCAGACTGCCAACGCTGAACGATGACATCACAGTAGAGTGGGTCGTACTCGATAAGCCGTGCGACGCGACCGGTGCGTTCTGCAGCAATCATGGTGGTTCCAGAGCCACCGAAGGGATCGAGAACAATGTCGCGGCGATTGGAGCAGTCCTTGAGTGCGTCGGCGACAAGAGCGACGGGCTTGACCGTGGGATGCATGGCCAGTTCCTCGTCCCGCTTGCGGCCAAAGGCGTTCGCGCCCGGATATTGCCAGACGTTGGTCCGATAGCGACCCTTGCCTCCAAGACCGAAGTTGTTGACCGGGCGGGCACCCGGAAGAACATACGGCACGATCAATTCGTGCTGCGACCGATAGAAGGAGCCCATGCCGGCATTGGACTTGACCCAAACGATCATGTTTCGCGGCTTACCAAAAATTGGATCACAGGCGACCCGCAACTCACCCAAATGGCTCCAGTCCATGCAGGTAAAGACGACGGCGCCGGGCTTGATATGCTTGGCGATTGCAGAAAAGCTCTTGTTCAGGAATTCCGAGAACTCCGCAAACGACAGTTCTCCAGCAGCCATGGCGAATTCACGCACGTTGCGACGACTGGTGACATGTCCGACATTGCGCACATCCCCGTGGGTCGGTCAAAATCCCCCGGGTATGGTCACTTGAAACTCCCCCACTCGATAATCGCGGTCAGCGCCGCTGAACAGCGGTAGCCGATCAGGCAGGACGTTTATTTTCGGTCCCTTTAACCAGCAAGGGGCCGGGGAGTTGAACGTCTTGAAGCCACACCTGCAAAGCACGGTATTTACGTTACTCGATCGCAACGCCAGCCAGCGCGAGATCCACAGGCTGACGGGGGTCGACCGCAAGACGATCCGGCGTTACCGGGCGCTGCGGGCTGGTACGGAGGCAAATTCCCCCGGGGAAGTGACCACCGGCCCGGTGAGCGCGGACGGCCAAATTCCTCCACCCCGACCACCGGCTTCTGGGGCATCGGGAGCGACGGCCGCCGGCAGCCTGGCCCGTTCGGCTTGCGAACCGCATCGGACGTGGATCGAAGAACAGGTCCGCCTGAAGCGGAATGCGCAGGCGATTTACCAGGACCTGGTCGATCAATTTGGCTTTCCGTCCAGCTACCAGAGCGTCAAGCGGTTTGTGCGCACGTTGCGACACAGCGATCCCGAGCAGTTTGATCGACTTGAGTTCCTCCCCGGCGAGGAGGCCCAGGTCGACTATGGCGAGGGCGCTCTGACGATTGATCCCAGGAGCGGCCGGTACCGCCGTCCCCGCCTGTTCGTGATGACGCTGCGCTACTCGCGGCGCAGCTTCCGGCGGGTGGTGTGGCAATCCAGCCAGCAAGTCTGGGCGCAGCTCCACGAAGAGGCGTTCCGGTATTTTTGGCGGGGTCCCCAGCTATGTCGTGCTCGACAACCTGAAGGAAGGCGTCCTCAAGCCGGATTTGTACGAGCCCGAGCTCAACCCGATTTACAGCGCGATGCTGGCTCATTACGCCGTGGTCGCCGATCCCGCGCGGGTGGCCGATCCCAATCGGAAAGGATGCGTCGAGAGCGCGATTCAACATACCCAGGGCACCGCGCTGGCCGGACGGCGCTTCGAGACACTGGAAGCCCAGAACGAGTTCTTGAGGCACTGGGAGGAGAATTGGGCCTCCAAGCGAATCCACGGCAGCACGCGGCGTCAGGTCGAGGCGATGTTCCAGGAGGAGAAGCCCCACCTGCGGCCGTTGCCAGTGGCTGCCTTCCGCATCTTCACCGAGGTCGTTCGGACCGTCTGCGACGATACCACCGTGCGTGTTGATAGCAGCTATTACGCCGCGCGGCCTGCGCCCATCGGCAGCCAGGTCGTGGTGCGGATCTACGCCTCGACGATCGAGATCCGCGATCGCCACACCCATGCGCTGCTGCGTGTTCATCCCCGGATGGCGCATCCCGGTTCGGTCGTCCTGCCGACCAGCGAACGGCCGTTCAATCCGTCGCGGCAAACCGCGGTGCTGCTGGCGAGCGCCGAGCGCATCGGTCCGCAGACCAGGGCGCTCTGCCAGCAAGTGTTCGACACCGAGGGGCGCCCCGGACAGCGCGCGATGTGGGGCATTGTCGGGCTGAGCCGGAAGTATCCGGCACGGCTGGTCGAGCAGGCCTGCGCGCACGCCATCGGCAACCGCATCTACCGTTACAAGCACGTGCGTGCGACCGTCGAGCGGTTGTTCGAACAGGCGATCGCGCAGGTTGGAGCGACGCCACAGCCGGCATCGCCGCTCACCCAGGATCATCCGCTGATCCGCGCTCCAGCCGAATACGGCGATCTCTTCAGCCGTGCCGCGCGGCACGATGCCGGCGCCAATGGCCGGCAGGCCGAGGCTCACGACGACCGCGCCCCTGCAACCCGCGCTCGTGGCGCCTGCGCAACCCCGACCAGCTCCGGCGCCACGAGCGCTCCCGCGGCTTCTCACCTCAAACTGGAGACCAAACCACATGATGACCATGCCGGAAATTGAACGTTGCCTGCGACAGCTGCGCCTGTCGGGCGTTCGCGACACGCTGCAGACGCGTGTGCTGCAGGCGCAGGGCGCCAACCAGCCCTTCCTCGAGACCTTCTCCCTGATCCTGCAGGACGAACTGGACCGTCGTCAGTCCCGCCTTATCGAGCGACGATACCGGCAATCCGGGCTCGACGAAAAGCTCACGCTCGCCGAGTTCGACTGGTCCTTCAATCCCAAATTGCCGCGCCAAACCTGCTTCCAGCTCCACACCCTGGCGTTCATCGCCGCCGGCGAGAACGCGCTGCTCGTCGGCAAACCTGGCACCGGGAAGTCCCACATCGCCAAGGCGATTGCCTATCAGGCGATCCTGCAAAGCCACAAGGTCCAGTATCTTGAGACCGACGACTTCTTCCACCGCTACGTCCTGAACTCCCCGGCGCAACGCGAGGTCCGGCTGCGAACCATCATCGACTGCGATCTCCTCGTGCTGGACGATCTGTTCCTCGCCCGCGCCATCCCTGACGACGCCGGCGCCTTTGCTGCAGACCCTGATCCATCAGCGCTACAAACTGCGCCGCAGCGTCATCGTCACCTCCAATCGCGTCGTGCAGGATTGGGGAACATACCTGGGGGACAACACCATGAGCACGACGATCCTCGATCGCCTGATGCATTATTGCCATCTGCTCGAGTTCGATGGACGAAGCTATCGGCTCAAAGAGGCCGCTGAAGCCCTTGCCCGGGAAACAATGTCAAACTAACAATCATCATGTCCTGCCTCGCGGGGTGGAGGAATTTGACTGACCACACCCGGAGGAATTTGAAGTGACCC
>NZ_HG326652.1:1614108-1758168 GCF_000308295.2 Afipia birgiae 34632 | reverse complement strand
GTCGCAACTGCAAGTTCAGGCGTCAACATCAAATGTGACGAAAAGGGAGCTCTGTGGAAAAGTTTCGGACGCTCTTATCCGCGCCCGCTTCGTGCCGCTTCGGATTCGCGTAATGGCGCGTTATGGAATGTCGTTGTGCCCGCAGGGGCGTCAGTCGTAAGCAGTAGCTGTGGCCCCTGGGCTTATCTGCGTGACGGCATCCCGCCCGCCAGAATTTCTTGATGAAAAATGGTTAGCCAGTCCGGCCAACCACCACAATGAGTTAGAAGAGCTGAATGCCCGAAGCAACCGCACCTCATGCAGCTTGAGCGCGAGGCTGATAGATCGCGGTATGCTGACAATGGGCGATAGGAGTGCGGCCATTGGCAACGATAAGACCGTCCAGTTTTACAAACAAATGACCCTTCTTCTCATAGTTGCCTGTGACGCATGAGCGAGCGGTCAGTTCGTCGCTGTCGGCCGCGGCTGATAAAAGCTGCATGCGGCTGCCGATATGAATCCATGGCCCGAGAACAGCATTTTCCATGAGGACCCGGTTCATGATCCGCTGCAGCACGCCAGGATGGACGAGGCCTTCGCGCGCGTAGATAGGGTCTGTCTCGCGCACCTCGGCGCGATATTCGGCACCTGCCTCGCCCTGCCAGGAGCGCGGAGTGGTGCCGAGCCATTTACCGAGTGAGTAAGAGTCAGCGTCGATAGGATTCCTTGTCGCAACTGGCGCGGTGTCGGGAAAATCGGCAAGCGAGAATACCGGCGCAGTGTCTGCAAGCGAGGCCCGTCCGGTGGCTTTTGGCTCGCCGCGCTCGACGGTCAGTGCCAGCCCATCGCCGGACTCCTCGGCTTGAACCAGTACGTCCTCGCCGTCATAGATAGGCTTGCCGAACCGCGCTTCGATCAATCCTCGCTCGAGGAACGTCCGGCCCCATTTCGCAACCGGAACGTGGATCATGTAGGCGAGAACATCGACTCCCGGTACCAATCCGCCTCTGAAACCGTATTTCAGGGCCACGGAATCATCGTGCATCTTGTTTTCGGACAGTTTGGCGGTGTTGTAAGCTTCCACACGATACGGATCGAGTCGCTCAGTCATGTTTCAACCTTATGATTGCGGGAGACGATGGTATTGCAACGCGCGAATTACCGCAGCCTGTAGTGGTATATCCGGCGCATCGCGTGTGCACTAATCCATCGATGAAATCGGTCACTCAGCGGTTTCGAGATGCTCGGACCGTTAAGCTGACTGTTTTTTGGGAGCAGCGCCTGACTGTCTCGTCTCGTTGCTTCCCGCAACGAGCTCAGCGGCTTTTTCCGCCATGGCCATGATCGGTAGATTGGTATTTCCGCTGATTACTGTTGGCATGATCGAGCCATCGATGACTCTGAGGTTGTCTATCCCCCGAACCCGCAACTGACCATCGACAACAGCGTTGCTGTCTACGCCCATACGGCAGGTGCCTACTGGATGATAGATCGTTTCGGCCCGCGCTCGTATCCACTCTTTGCGGGAGGTTACACTCGTAAACGCATCGATATCGATCTTTCGCTTCACGAATTTGCGCAAACCCGGTTGATCGATAATCTCGCATAACTGCTTGACGCCTTCTTGCATGCTGACGAAATCGGATTCGTCAGAGAGAAAGCGCGGATCGATAGCGGGAGTGTCGGATGGGTCCGCTGATCTCAATCGCAGCGCGCCGCGGCTCTTGGGTCGAAGCTGGCAAACGCGAATCGCGAAACCATGATCGATGCGTTCGTTGGGCGGCGGATTTCGGAGCGCGACGATGAGATGGGCCTGCCATTCCGGCAGCGACGAATTTTTGTCAGGTCCCCAGAAGGCGCCGGCTTCGACACCTTGCGACGTTGCGGGGCCTGTGCCCCGAAGAATGTATTGCGCCCCCGCGAGACCGCCCTTGATCAAGCCGAGATACGGCGTCAGCGTAACGGGCTGAGAGGCTTCTAGGCGAATCGCACAATCCAGATGGTCCTGCAGGTTGTCTCCGACCCCAGCGGAATCGAGGACCGGCTTGATGCCAAGCGAGTGCAGGTGATCCGCCGGTCCGATACCCGAGAGCATCAGCAGTTGCGGCGAGCCGATGGCTCCGGATGTCAGCAATACCTCGCGCTCTGCCGAGATGGTTATCTCGCGTCCGCCCTTCTCGATGACCACGCCGCGCGCGCGCGTTCCCTCCATCGCGATCCGGCGAACTCTGCAATTAGCCATGAGGGTGAGATTGCTTCGTCCCTTCGCGCGATCGAGATATTTGAAAGCTCCGGATCGCTTTCCTTCGGCGATGGTGAGTTCGTAGAAGCCGGCGCCGATCTGGGATGGGCCGTTGAAGCCATTGTTCTCCCGCAGGCCGGTCGATACCGCGCTTTCTATGAATGCCTTTGAAATGGGATGTTGCAGGGTGCCATAGGACAGCCGAATAGGACCGGAATATCCTCTGTCCTGATTGCGCTCCCGTGTCACCAGGGTGGCATCCTCGATTTTCCTGAGGTAGGGGCGCAGGTTTTCGAAACTCCATGATGGCAGGCCTTGATCGGCCCACGAGTCGTAGTCCCAGGCGTTGCCTCGAATCGCAATCATTGAGTTGATGGAGGAGGAGCCACCCACAACCCGGCCACGCGGAATGTAGATCTTTCGATTGTTGAGATGGGCCTGGGGTTCGGTCCAGAACTGCCAGTTGTATTTTGAACTTGTGTAGAGGACGCGAATGCCGGCCGGCATGTGAACGAAGATGGATGCGGATGGAGCTCCGGCCTCGATCAGCAGGACATTGACGTTCGGATCCTCGCTCAGTCGTGAAGCCAGCACGCATCCCGCCGATCCCGCGCCGACGATGATGTAGTCATATCCGGATAGTTTCATTTCGAATCCCCTTGGGAACGCCCGCGGCTGGCTAACGTGGCTGGTGTGCTTGAAGCAAATAGCTCGCCGGACAGGATGCTTTCCGATACAGGTGACGAACTATTGCCGTTGTTTTTGGGTCGGTTTGGAGTACCATTTTGGTATATCCAATTATAGTGGCCGGGGTTCGGGCGTCAACAGAGAGGTGTTTCGATGGTCACTCGCGTGTTAGCTGCTTCGCTGGTCGCGTCGGCCGTTTTTGTTCTTCTATGGGGACCGAAAGGGTCGCAGCATTGGGATAAGACTATGTCTCCCCAGGAGAGAACAGCATTTCAAAAGGTAGTCTGGGCCCTCGGTCATTAAGTAGGCCGGCATTCGTCTGAATTTATCCGAGCTTCGCCTGCCACAGAACGCCGCCGCCAGATCTGCAGGCAGATGTCATGAGCTCGGCCGCCGTGTGCGTCGGCCGTGTTCATTTATGGGTGCGAGCACCCGCTTATTCGAGCCGTCTTGGCGAGGAGCGCCGCGGATGCGTGCCGGTATCGACAATTCGGCTCTCGTTCAGGCGCTGAATCTGTGCCTGATCAAATTTGAGTACGGTCTTGAGGACATGTTCCGTGTCTTCGCCCCGCAGCGGCGGACTCTTCGAATACTCGATCTTCGTTTTCGAAAACTTGATCGGGTTACCGACGAGAGGCGCAATGGCGCCGGAAGGATGAGGCAGATTGATCTGCAGCTCCCGATGGATCACTTGCGGATGAGCAAACACCTGGTCCAGCCGGTTGATCGGCGCGCAAGGAACTCCGACTGGCTCAAGCAATGATATCCAGTGGTGCGTCGTCTGCTTAACCAGATGCACATCCAGAAGCGGAATGAGTTGGTCACGATTGTGAAGCCGATCGGTGTTCGTGCGAAAGCGGATGTCAGCGGCCAATTCTGTCAATCCCGCAGTTGCACAGAATTTCCTGAACTGCTGGTCGTTTCCGACAGCCAGCACAAACGAGCCGTCCTTTGTCTTGAACACCTGATAAGGAACGATATTCGGATGCGCATTACCGGATCGCTTGGGTGGAGTTCCCGTCGTGAGATAGTTCATGTTCTGGTTGGCAAGTACCGAAACCTGAACGTCGAGCAGAGCCATGTCGATATGTTGGCCTTCGCCGGTGCGCTCGCGATGCAGCAACGCGGAAATGACGCCGGTTGCACTGTACATGCCGGTGAGAATGTCGACGATCGGAACGCCAACTTTCTGGGGGCCTCCGCCCGGCATATCGTCGCTTTCACCCGTGATGCTCATCAGGCCGCCGGTTGCCTGAATGGCCATGTCATATCCCGCAACATCCTTCATCGGGCCGGTCTGGCCGTAGCCGGTGATAGAGCAGTAAATGATATCGGGTTTCAGCTTTCGCAGTGACTCATAGTCCAGCCCGTATCGGGACATGTCGCCGACCTTGTAGTTCTCAATCACGATGTCGGCTTGCTGCGCCAGCGCGCGCACGATTGCGCTGCCTTCCTCAGTCGCGATGTCGACGCAGATCGAATGCTTGCCGCGGTTAGCGCTGAGAAAATAGGCGCTTTCGGTTGTATCGTTGGATTCGCCGTCCTTCAGGAACGGGGGACCCCATTGCCGTGTGTCGTCGCCGGTGCCGGGACGTTCGATCTTCCAGACTTCGGCACCGAGGTCGGAAAGAAGTTGGCCCAACCACGGCCCTGCGAGAATTCTTGAGAGATCGAGCACTCGGTAGCCCACCAGAGGTCCAGCCATGTCGCTTCCTTGTTAGTTCATATGACGCGATCTATTTCCGAGAAACCGCGCGCCCTCCATTCATCTATAATTGGATCGGCCAAATTGGTCAAACCAATATCGGTTGTGATTGATTCTATGGCGGAGTTCCGGATTGCCGATCCCGGCGAAAGCTTCTGCTCAATGATCGCGGCTTTGAAGGTGCCAGCCGTGGAGATTGCTTGACAGCCGCCAGGCGGAGACGTATGGAAGACCAAAATGGTCTGTCCAATTTGGAAGACAGCTGTGCGGTCCGAGTTCGGCGCATGGGAATAATAACTAGAGGCAACGCGAAGCGAGGTTTGCTGTATGGCGCGAGTCACTCTCCAGAATGTGTCGAAATCCTTTGGCGGAGATCGAGGGCCGTGGGCGGTGCAGGATTTTTCGTTGGATATTGCCGACGGAGAACTTGTCGTTTTTGTCGGGCCGTCCGGTTGCGGGAAATCGACCACGTTGCGCATGCTCGCCGGCCTCGATGATGTGACATCTGGCAGGATCATGATCGGCGGGCGGGATGTGACTGCGCTCCCGCCGAAAGATCGCAATATTGCGATGGTGTTCCAGAACTACGCGCTCTATCCGCAGAAGACCGTCTACGACAACATGGCATTTGGTCTTCGCGTGCGCGGAGAATCGAAAGACGAGATTGATCGTCGTGTGCGCAGCGCGGCGTCTAGCCTCGGCCTTGATCCCTTGCTCGAGCGAAAGCCGCGCCAGCTGTCGGGTGGCCAGATGCAGCGGGTTGCGCTTGGCCGCGCGCTCGTCCGAGACCCAGATGTCTTTCTGCTCGATGAACCCCTTTCCAATCTGGACGCCAAGCTGCGCGTGAAGACTCGCGAAGAAATCGCGACGCTGCATGCCCGGCTCGGAGCCACGATGATCTTCGTGACGCACGACCAGGTCGAAGCCATGACGCTCGGTGACCGGATTGTCATCATGCGCGATGGCTGGATTCAGCAAGCCGGACGGCCGCTGGATCTCTACGACCGGCCGGAGAATGTGTTTGTGGCGGCCTTTATCGGTTCACCCGAGATGAATCTGGTTGAGGGCGAACTGCTCCGTGACGGTGGTGGTTTGAGGGTTCGTTCTGGCGAACTGCAACTCGGATTGCCGGACGGTGAGTTTGTCGAGACGGAGAAGAGCGTCACCGTCGGCATCAGGCCGGAGCATATCGTTCGCGCGGAAGCGGCATCTGACATCGAGATGATCGTCAGTCTGGTCGAGCAAATCGGCGCACAGACCTATGTGCTGGGAACGATCTTCGGTCAGAAATTCCGCGCGGTATTCGCGCGCGACGACGTGCTCGTAGCCGGCGACAAAATCCCCGTCGTTCTGCCTGCACAGCGGTTGCATTTGTTCTCGCGCGAGAACGGGAAGGCTTTGAGGCAATCAAAATCAATAAATGAAATCAACAAAGGGAGGGAAAATCATGACCATGCGCAATTCAAACCAATGGAAGTCCAAGGGTAAGTCTTTCGGTTTTAGCCGGCGAGATTTTCTCAAAACATCCGCGGGGGCGGTGGTTGGAGCGACGAGCTCTCTGGCGGCTCCGTACGTGAACGCTCAAGCCGGAGTGACCCTCCGATTCCTGAACAATGAAACCGCGGCCGACAGCCAGGCCGTGTTGCGAAACGCGTGCAACGAGTATGAGAGCAAGTTCGGCGTCAAGATCATCGTCGATTCGACTCCGATCAGCGGCGCATACGCGAAGACCATGGCGGCGATCAATTCCGGTACTCCGTATGACCTGGCTACCCAGGGCTATATTGCCCATATTCTTCAGTATGCCCGCGGCGGTCATCTTATTCCGGTGACCGATCTGGTGAAGCAGCACTCCTGGGGGCAGATGGGTGCCTGGAAGTATCAGGGAGAGAATTGGTTTTATCCCTACGACTACAATCTTGTGACCTGTTACTATCGCAAGGATCTCTACGCCGAGAAGGGCCTCAAGATCCCCAACACATGGGCGGAGTATCTCGATAACTGCCGGGCGCTGACGATCTCAAAGGACGGCAATATCGAACGTGGCGGTTGCGTGATGCCGCTGGCGAGCGACAGCGCAACCAACTGGGCGAGCTTCGGTAACCTGTTCGCGGAGGCTCCGCAGTTCTACGACGACAAGTGGAACGTTGTTCTTGATGCTCCCGAAAATGCGGATCGGGCCGGGCGCTTCCTCGATCTTTTCGGTGAACTCTACAAGACCATGCCGCCCGGATTGAACACGGTGGGTTATGCCGAGCTCATGAGTCTCTTCGCCACCGGAAAGGTCGCGCATACCCTTTACTCCGGGCGTGTGGTCGAGGCGCTCGAGGCGCGAAATCCGGATCTTGCGGACAAGTATGGCATCTTCGCCGCACCGGACAGCACCGGCAAGCAGAAGGCACTGCCGTTTGCCTTCGACGGGTTCATCGCATTCAAGACCAAGCAGAGCGAGGAGACACTCAAGTTCCTCAAATGGTTTATCGATGAGCACTACATCGACTGGCTGCATTCAGCATGGATGAACTTCCAGCCGGCGCGCCTGGATATCTACGAGGATCCGCGCTGGAAGGAGCACCCGATGATTCAGAAGCATTGGGCAACGATGATGCAGATGAAGTCGTTCATCGATCCGGACAGCAAGGTGAGGCTCTCGTCGGTCGATTTGATCGGTCCGTCGATCGATCTGCGGCCGTGCAAGGTGTTCGATTCGAACGTCATGCCCGAGATGCTGCAGAACAAGGTGCTCAAGAACATGTCATCGGCCGATTGCGTGAAAGCGGCGGCCAATCGCATCCGGAAGCTTGGCTGAATTTTGTTGACGAAAAGGTAGGTGCCTTATGAGGCAGGATTGGCGAATCATCGGCTTGTTCGTCGGGGGCGTTTTGATAGTCGGCGCGATCGTTGGCGGGCCACTCCTGTACTCCATCAAGCTCTCGTTCTACGCGGCGGAGTCCTTTATTGATCCGCCGCGGTGGGTTGGATTTGGAAATTATCTCTCCGTCCTGGAGGACAGTAACTTTTGGGACGCGTTGTTAAACGGGATAATGATTTCCATTTCCGCGATCGTATTGCAGGTCACGCTCGGCGTTGGCATTGCACTCGTTCTGAATCGTCAGTTCGTGGGACAGACAGTCGTTCGTGCGCTATCGATCGTCCCATACTTTCTTCCGACAGTCGTTGCGTGCCTCATCGCACAATGGATGCTCGATCCAAATTACGGATTGATCAAAAGTATACTGGCGTCGTTCGGATCCAGCATGTTCGATTGGGGCGCCAACTCGGCAACCGCGAAGGGAACGATTGTTCTTGTCAGCGTATGGATATGGACTCCATTTGTGGTGACGTGCGTTCTGGCTGGCCTGCAAACCATTCCCGTTCAGCTTTACGAAGCAGCTCGGGTCGACGGCGCCGGTGCCTGGAAACAGTTCTGGCACATCACGCTGCCGGGCCTCAGATCTGTCTTGATCGTGGTCATTCTGCTGAGAGGCATCTGGATGTTCAACAAGTTTGACGTGATCTGGCTGCTAACCAAGGGAGGCCCGCTGAATCAGACCGAGACGCTCCCGACCCTCGCTTATCGAAGGGCATTTCTGGAGTTCGATCTTGGAGGCGGGGCGGCGGTGGCGACAATCTCGTTCGCGCTTCTGGCAACCATTATCCTGATCTACCTGCGGTTCTTCCCCATCGACGAAGCAAAGCAAGGCCGATGACAGTGACACAACAAAACTCGCACCTCTCCGTCGTTGCTGCTGTTGCCAATCCGCGGCAGGCGGCACTCCTTCGCAGCACGTCCCGGTTCGATCGCTTGCCGCAGGACGCGCCAACGCCAGCATCGGAACAAAAGTTCTCCGGTTTTGTGAGCAAGCCGATCAAGCAGATTGCCGGGCGCATCGGCCTCTACGCGGCGGTCATTGTAATCTGCATCTACTCGTTCTTTCCGATCTACTGGATGATTGTATCCAGTCTTCGGGCCCCGCAGCGGTTGTTTCTGGACACGTCGTTGGCGTTTTGGCCGCCAGATCTCTCTTCGTATAAGTCGCTGCTGGAACTGACGAACTACACGGCCAATTTCTTCAACAGCGCCCTGATGGCGATGGCTACGATCATCGTTGCCACAACGCTTTCAGCATTCATTGCTTACGGCGCGACGCGGCTGCGATTCAGAGGGAAGACAACATTGGTTGCCTCGATGTTGTTTGCTTATATGTTTCCGCCGTTGATGCTGGTTATCCCGATGTCAGCCTTGTTCCGCATGTTCGGGCTTTCCGACAGCCTGTGGGGTCTGCTGATTGCTCACCTCGCAATCTCACTCCCGTTAGGCGTCTGGCTTTTGTGGGGCTTCTTCAAGTCAATGCCATTTGACCTGGAAGAAGCGGCAATGGTCGACGGCTGCTCGCAGTTCGGCGCGTTCATCAAGGTGGTCTTGCCGCTTTCCGCACCGGGCCTGATTACGGTCGGCATCTTCTCGTTCCTGCTTTCCTGGGCGGACTACGTGTTCGCGCTCATCCTGATCATGAGCGATCAGAACAAGACGCTTCCTGTAGCCTTGGCCTCGATGCTGGGCGCGCAGGATCTGCGTTGGGGCGAGATCCTTGCCGGCGCATCCCTCATTGCGCTTCCGCTGTTCGTTATCTTTACATTCTGCTACCGATACTTTGTCGCAGGGCTTACGGCAGGTGCGCTTAAAGGGTAGGGCGCTCCAGATCCCATCCGGGCAAGAAAGATCAGTTCAGTACGCGGGGCCGCGCGCCAGAATCGACTCGAACGGTTTGCCAGGATGGGATGTTCGACGAAAGCCTATCGTCTTGCAGGTATCTTTGGCTCTCCCAACAGCGTTTGCCAGGTTTCGATGGTCTGAGACAGGTGTTCATTCATTTTCTGCTCAGCTTGGCCGACGCGTCGTCCCTCAATGGCCTCAAGGATTTCGCAGTGATCTTCATAGGAGCGGCGACCGCGGTTGTGATCAGCAAAATAGATGCGGCGGCGCTGTCTGGACAGTTCATAGAATGACTTTACGACGCGGAGCAGAATGTCATTCTTGGTGGCAGCGAAGATGGCCAGATGAAATGCCTCATCTTCCCGCTCGATCGTCTGCTTCTTGGCGAGACGCTTCTCGGTGTCGCTCAAAATTGCGCGAAGATCGCGGATATTATCAGGTGTCCTGCGGGTGCAGGCCAATCGGGCGGCCTGCACTTCGAGCATGCGTCGCACTTCGAAGACGTCGGCGATTTCGTTGGCCTGGAACGGAAGGCCCGACTCGGCGTGAAGGACGAGGGCCTCGATGCTGCTATCGTCTGAATGCCGCAGATATATCCCCGAATTGGGCCGTCTCTCAATGACGCGCATGGCTTCGAGGGCAGCCAGCGCCTCACGGACGGCGCCCCGACTTGTGTCGAACTTCTCCGCGAAGTCTCGTTCAGACGGCAGACGTTCCGCGGGCTGATAGCGGCGCTCACGGATGAACGAAAGGATTTTTCCGATGGCGTTCGAGGGAGGCTCCGGCTTTTCGGTTCGATTTCGTTCAGTCATTTGTGTCTACTCTTTCTGGCCTGCGTTCCGGAAAAGCTCGTCTGCTAAGCCGTTGCGCGCCCGGGCACCTGCCAATAGCCACGAATCTGAGTGATGTTCACTCTATTTCGACAGGCGATGATATTACAGGTGCTTTGCGCACCGTTACGGGTCCCGTCGCCGGGGATACCGTCTCGCCTAATTCCGCCTTCGCACGGCCACTCGCTTGATTCCGGTGTACCGGGCATATAAGACTGGTATACCGAATTGGTAAGACCGAAAAGGGCGGAGCTGGAATGGCAGTCGTTCTGCGTATAGTTCTTTCGTATCAGGTTGATGATCTTGCAGTACTTGGAACCCTCGGGGCAAGCCGGCAAAGCGCAAGCTGCCATGGCTGATTACGACGTAGACTTGTTTGTGATCGGCGGTGGCTCGGGCGGCGTTCGCGCCGCGCGGATCGCAGCGAATTACGGCGCCAAGGTCATGCTTGCCGAAGAGTACCGCATGGGCGGCACTTGCGTGATCCGCGGCTGCGTGCCGAAAAAGCTGTTCGTGTATGCCTCACATGTCCACGAGGAAATCAGGGACGCGGCGGGTTTCGGATGGAACATCCCGTCGGCGACGTTCGACTGGCCGACGCTGGTCGCCAACAAGGACAAGGAAATCGCCCGGCTCGAGGCGGCCTATACCGGCAATGCCGAGAAGGCCGGCGCGCGGGTGGTCAAGGCGCGCGCGGTGTTCGAGGACGCGCACACGCTCCGCCTGTCGACCGGCGAAACGGTGCGAGCGAAATATATCCTGATCGCCACCGGAAGCACGCCGAGTCATGGCGCGGCAATTCCCGGCATCGAGCATGTCATTTCGTCGGACGAGATCTTCCACCTGCCGTCATTTCCGAAGCGCATCGTGATCCAGGGCGGTGGCTACATCGCGCTGGAGTGCGCCTGCATCTTCGCAGGGCTCGGCGCTGACGTGACGCTTGTGTATCGCGGCGATGACATCCTGCGGGGGTTCGACGAGGATATCCGCGCGCATGTGCGTGGCGAGGTCGAGAAGGCGGGGGTTACTGTTCTCACACGCTGCACGGTGAACAAGGTCGAGAAGCACGGTGAGGGCTTCACCGCGCATCTGTCTGGCGGATCGAGCATTGCTGCTGACCAAGTGCTGTTTGCTATCGGCCGTCATCCCAACGTCAAGGGTCTTGGGCTTGAAAAGGCAGGCGTGGCGCTAAATCCGGCCAACGGCGGCATTGCCGTCGACGGCTTCTCGCAAACCAACGTGCCGCATATCTATGCGGTGGGCGACGTCACCCACCGCATAAATCTGACGCCAGTGGCGATTCGCGAAGGGCATGCCTTCGCCGACACTGTGTTTGGCAAGCGGCCGGTGCGCGTCGATCATGCCGATATTTCGACGGCGGTGTTCTCACAGCCGCAAGTCGGAACGGTAGGGCTGACCGAAGCCGAGGCAAGGGCGCAGTTCACCCACGTGGATATTTACAGGACCGATTTCAGGCCGATCAAGGCAACGCTGTCGGGCAGCCAAAGCCGCGTTCTGATGAAGTTGATCGTCGATGGTACATCCGATCGTGTTCTCGGCTGCCACATCGTCGGTCCGGACGCCGCCGAGATCGTTCAGGCTGTCGCCATTGCGATCAAGATGAAAGCGACCAAGGCCGACTTCGACGCCACCATGGCGCTGCATCCTACTTCGGCCGAGGAACTCGTGACCATGCGCACGCCGACCCAGCGTCACGTCCGCGAGGCGGCGGAATAACTGCCCGGAATCTATCGCCATCCGAAGCGCCCGGGCGACAGACCCGGCGGGTTGGGCGTGGCCAGCCAAATACGTCTTGACAGCACATAACTGAACGGACCAAATTGGTCTTACCAATATGAGATTGCTGACTCACGGGCGGCGGCTGCATCCGGCGTGGCGACTTAGTGCCGCGACGCGGATGCGGGCGCTGATTTCAGCAGCGACCAGGAAATAGGCTGAAAAATGGATTTGGTATCAAACTTGCCGCCCCGCATTCACGGGATACTTGATGAGGGGGCAGAGGGGGATGCTTCTCGGATCGCGTTTACCGACGAGCATGGTGTCGATTGGTCCTATCGCCGCCTGATTGATACGGTCGAGCTTGCCGCCGTTGAAATGAGCCGGCTCGGTATTCGTCCGGGCGATCGGGTCATGATCGTGTGTGAAAATTCAATCGCAGCGATCGTATTGCTGTATGCGTCGAGCCGGCTTGACGCCTGGGCGGTCGTCACAAATGCAAGACTGAGCAAGCATGAACTGGATTTGATCGAGCGCGACTGTCGGCCGCGGCGCGTGTTCTATACGCATGCCATTTCATCTGACGCAGATGCTCATGCTTGTCGGCGCGACGCAGACATCGAGCCGTTCACTGGAATAGGTGAGGTGAAAGTCGCAAGGCTTGATGCGGATTCCGTTGCGGAGCGGGTTCACCTGGATCCTTCCCGGCAGGTCGCCGTTGTTATCTATACGACGGGAACCACCGGACGCCCAAAGGGAGTGATGCTTAGCCATCGCAGTCTCGCGTTTGTCGCATGCCGGGGGAAAAGGACCGACACGATTCGTTCGGACGACGTCTCGCTGTGCGTGATGCCGATTTCCCATTCGTATGGGCTTACACTCATGCAAGGCATGTTGTTCGCAGGCGCGCATCTGAAAATCATGCCAAGATTCTCACTCACGCAAGCTATCGAAGCCGTCGTGAACAAGACTCTTACGATATTTACGGCCGTGCCGGCGTTGCTGTCGCGTATCGTCGCTCACGTCGACCAGGCGGGTCTTCAGCTCTCACCGAACAGGCTCCGATATGTTTACACCGGCACCGCTCCGCTGGACCTTTCATTGCGTCAAAACGTCGAGCGCGTGTTCGGGGTCGTTCTCCATAACGGCTATGGTCTCACCGAAACGTCGCCCACGATCAGCCGGACGCAGTACGCAATGGGCAGCGGCGAAGTCAACATCGGCCCTCCCATTTCCGGAGTCGAGATCAAGATTGTCGGAGCGGACGGTCATGAGGTCGCAGACGGCCTGCCGGGCGAGCTTCTCGTGCGAGGACCAAATGTCATGCTTGGCTACTATGGTCAGCCGGAGCTGACTGCGGGGGCTATCGATGAGTACGGCTACTTGAAGACCGGCGATATTGTCAGCCGCAACGCGCGCGGCGAATTGATTGTGCAAGGCCGATCAAAGGAATTGATCATTCGCTCAGGGTTTAATGTGTATCCGCCTGAGATCGAAGCGGTTCTCAACACGCATCCGACGGTTCTCAACTCTGCGGTCGTCGGGCGATCGGTTGAGGGCAACGAAGAAATCATCGCCTTTGTGGAGCCCGTTCCTGGAGGTTCCGTCGAGACCAATGATCTGTTCGCGTTCCTCGATGGGCAACTGGCCCGATACAAGAAGCCCCAGCAGATCATCGTGATGCCGCAACTGCCAATCGCGCCAAACGGCAAGATCAGAAAGCATGATTTGAAGAAGTACGCTGAAACATCAGCGCTTTCTGTCTAGTCATTCCGAATTCTTCAATCCCCATCGAAGGCCAATGGACATCGCCATGAAGCAGGAACAGACCTATCCGGACGTCAAGATGTTCATCGACGGGGCTTGGTGCGACGGGTCCCAAGGTAAATCCGACGCTGTGCTGAATCCCGCGACCGGGCTTGCGATCGGGCGTGTTCCGCACGCGTCTGTCGACGACCTCGAGCGAGCGTTGGATTCGGCGTGGCGCGGCTTCAGTGCTTGGCGCAAGACATCTGCGTTCGACCGCTACAAGCTCATGCGGGCGGCCGCCGAGAAGCTGCGCGAGCGGGCCGGTGAAATCGCTCGCATTCTCACGCTCGAGCAGGGAAAACCGCTGGCGGAAGCGAAACTGGAGGTGCTGCTCGGCGCGGACATCGTCGACTGGTTTGCCGAAGAGGCTCGCCGGTCCTACGGCCGCGCTATTCCTTCGCGTTCTGGAGCGGTGCAGCAAATCGTGATCAAGGAGCCGGTCGGGCCGGTGGCTGCGTTCACGCCGTGGAATTTTCCGATCAATCAGGCTGTCCGCAAGATCTCGGCTGCAATCGCTGCCGGCTGCTCCGTGATTCTCAAGGGACCTGAAGAAACGCCGGCCAGCTGCGCTGCTCTGGTTCAGGCCTACGCCGATGCCGGCCTGCCATCGGGCGTACTCACTTTGGTCTTCGGCGTGCCCGCCGAAGTGTCTTCGTATCTGATCGCCCACCCGCTCATTCGCAAGATTTCCTTCACGGGCTCCACCCAAGTCGGCAAGCAACTCGCCGCTCTGGCGGGAAGCCATATGAAGCGTGTGACGATGGAATTGGGAGGGCATGCGCCGGCACTGGTGTTCGGCGATGCGGACGTGAAGGAGTCGGCCAGACTGCTGTCCGCGGCGAAATTCAGGAACGCCGGCCAAGTCTGTGTCTCGCCCACGCGTTTCATCGTGCACAAAAGCGTCTACGAGGAGTTTGTCGATCACTTCACATCGGCGGCGAAGAATCTGGTTGTCGGCGACGGTCTTGACGCCGCGAGCCAGATGGGTCCGCTGGCTAATCATCGCCGTATCGAGGCGATGGAGGCCTTGATCGCCGACGCCACCTCGCGCGGCGGGCGCGTTAGAACCGGCGGAAAAAGAATCGGAAACGAGGGATTTTTCTTCGAGCCAACCGTTCTCACGGATGTCCCGCTGAACGCGCGTATCATGAACGAGGAACCGTTTGGTCCCGTTGCTCCGATCAGCGCCTTCTCCGATCTCGATGAGGCCATAGCGGAGGCAAATCGTCTTCCGTTTGGCCTCGCCGCTTATGCCTACACCAAATCGGCCGCTGTCATTGGTGCCATCAGCACGGGGGTCGAAAGCGGAATGATGTCGGTAAACCATCATGGTCTTGCGCTGCCTGAAACCCCGTTTGGAGGGATCAAGGACTCCGGTTATGGCTCCGAGGGTGGAACAGAGGCCATGGAGGCCTACCTGAACACCAAGTTCATTACCCAAATGAACGGCTAAGCCACGTAGGCCATCGGCCGGCTTCGCGAGTTTCTCGCGCAAAATCGAATTCCGAAGGTCCCTTGCGGGCTCGCTATGCGGGCTCGCTTGGCTACGTCCGCATCGGCGGAATGGAACCCGGACGTTGCAATGAGGGCCTGTGGGCCATGAAGAAATTCTCGATCAACGCCTGAAGATGCGCTTGACAAAGAGCATGGTCGGGAGCTTATTGGTCGTACCAATTTGGAAGGGCCAGTGTGTTACCGAAGACTTTTCTCCCGACTGTCGGGACAGATGAATCAGTCGGGCTGGCTTTCCGGTTCAACACGAGCGAGGAGCAAGGAGCGAGGCAATGAATGCACCCATGAATATGCCAAAAGGGCAGCGAAGGAAGTTCTGGAGCTGGGGTTACGAAGGCCAGGACATCCCTGAGTCCGAAGTGAAATCGATGCACGAGCGCGTTGCGAAGCGCCTCGGCATGAGCGATTTCACAATTCTCCCGGATCCAACCCTTGACGAGATTGAGATCCGTGCCCCGCGCATCAAGCCTCCGGCGTCGCTTGCAAGTTTCTGCACGACGGAAAAATGGGATCGCGTTGCTCACACCTATGGCAAGAGCTTCCGCGACCTGGCGATGATCTACAAGCGCAAGTATCCAAATCCGCCAGATGTCGTGGCTTATCCTCGCGACGAAAAGGACATTGCCGCCGTTCTCGACTGGTGCGGTGAAAATGGCTACGCGGCCGTGCCTTTCGGCGGCGGATCGAGTGTCACGGGCGGCATCAATCCGCCGGATGATAGCAGCTACAAGGGCGTGGTCACCATCGACCTCGAGAATCTCAATCGCGTTCTGGAAGTCGATCCGACTTCGCGCGCGGCCAGAATCCAGGGCGGCACGTTCGGTCCTTCGCTCGAGGAGCAGCTGAAGCCGCATGGTTTCACGCTGCGCCACATTCCGCAATCTTGGGAATTCTCGACTCTCGGCGGATGGATCGCGACCCGTTCGTCCGGTCACTATGCGACGCATCTGACGCATATCGACGACATGGTGGAAAGCCTGCGCGTTGTCACGCCGACCGGCACGATCACAAATCGCCGGCTGCCGGCCTCTGGCGCCGGTCCGAGTCCCGATCGCGCCTTCATCGGCTCGGAGGGTACGCTTGGTATCATCACCGAAGCGTGGATGCGTCTGCAGGGCCGGGTGAAGTTTCGCGCCAACGCCTCGGTGTCGTTCAAGACCTTCTACGAGGGTGCGAAGGCCGTTCGGCAGATCACCCAAGCCGGTCTTTATCCCGCAAACTGCCGCTACCTCGATGAGAAGGACGCCTTCTTCTATGGGGCTGGCGACGGCACGGAATCGATGCTGCTGATCGGTTATGAGTCGGCTGATCATCCGGTCGATGCATGGCTCGATCGCTCTCTGGAAATCTGCCGGGACTACGGCGGCACGGTGAAGCAGAAGGCGGGCACGGGCACCGATGCTCTCGAAACCAGCCGCTCGGGCGCGCAGGGCAGCTGGCGCAACCAGTTCCGCTATCTGCCTTATCTCATGCACGTTCGTGCGGCGATGGGTATCGTCAGCTTCACCTTTGAAACGGCCTATACGTGGGATAAGTTCGAAGCGCTCGACACGGAAGTCATGCGACGGGTCGCTGAGGCGGAGAAGAAGATTTGCGGTGGTGGCATTGTCTGCCGTCGGTTCTCGTTCCTTTATCCGGATGGGCCGGCGCCTTACTACTCCATCATGGCTCCGTCTTCTCACGAGAAGAACATCGAGCACTATGCGGCGTTGAACAAGGTTGCATCCGACGCCCTTCTGGAACTCGGCGCCACCATTACGCACCATCATGCCGTCGGACGCAGTTTCCGTCCTTGGTATGACAAGGAAATCGATCCGGGCTTCATTCGGATGATGCAGGCCAGCAAGCGCGAGGTCGATCCGAACTGGGTCCTCAATCCGGGCATTCTGTTCGATAAGCCGAAGGCTTAGTTCGCGCAACGCTATCCGTTCGGCTGTTTCACAGGAAGTTGGTACATGATTGATCTCTACTTTTGGACGACGCCGAATGGATACAAAATCACGATAATGCTGGCCGAACTCGGCCTGCATTATCGGGTTCTGCCGATTGACATCACCAAGGGCGATCAATTCGGCGCGGAGTTTCTTAAGATCAGCCCGAACAACAAGATCCCGGCGATTGTCGATCACGATGGCCCGGACGGGGAGCCGCTGCCGGTTTTCGAGTCGGGAGCCATTCTTCTGTACCTTGCTGAAAAGACCGGAAAGCTGCTGCCGTCCGACCCGCGGGCGCGGATGGAAATCATTCAATGGTTGATGTTTCAGATGGGCGGTGCCGGCCCGATGCTCGGCCAGGCTCATCATTTTCGGCGCTACGCACCAGAGCAGATTCCTTATGCCGTGGAGCGTTACACGAAAGAGGCCGCCAGACTGTATGGCGTGATCGATCGCCGCCTGGCAGACCGCGAATATCTCGCCGGCGACTACTCGATCGCGGATATTGCGACCTTCCCCTGGATTCGTCCCTACCGATGGCAGGGACAGGAGCTTGATGCGTATCCCAATCTCAAGCGTTGGTTCGACGGCATCAAGATTCGTCCGGCGGTGCAGGAGGGGCTGGCTGTTATGTCCGACACGAAAAAGTGGGAAGCAAAACCGGGCACGGAATCCTGGAAGAACATGTTCGGCGCGAAGGTGTGAAGACGGCGAGATGGTCTTCCAGACCATTGTGACCGCGAGCTACTCATCGGATCGGTGCATAACGAGCGCGCTAGACCACGACTGAAAGCAGTTCTGCTTCGCGTTGGAATGCCAACAAGGGCTTTATCGGGATGCTGACGACGATTGATCGCGTGCAGATCGCGACGCGAGACGCCAAGGGTGTCGCGGAAACTTGGCGCCGTAGAGTGGGCGCCGAGGAGGTCTCATCGGATTCTATCAAGGCGCTTCGGGCCAAAAGGACTACGCTGCGCGTAGGAACCGGCGAAGTCGAACTTCTGGAGCCGGATGGCACCGGAATTGTGGAGCATGAACTGATCCGGCGCGGCCGGTCTCATGTCTTCGGCGCTGGTGCGACGTCATTGGATATGTCCGCCCTCGTGAGTAATGCCACCCAGGCGGGTGCTCTGCATATCCACGAAGGTGGCCAGGATTTCATCCGCATCGAGATCGAAGGTAGCCCCGTGCACTTTGTGATCTCGCCTCCACGGGATGTGAAACCGGCAGGAAAGCTGGATTTTCTTTACGAAGTCACATTGCTGGCGGCGGATCAATCCGCTGCTGTGAACTACGTTGCGCGGGTGTTCGGATTGAACAAAGAGAATTTTGTCACGATCACGTCGGAGCTCTTCGGATATACCGGCGTTCTCACTCTCTTTTCGCCGGATCGTCTCGATAGATTTGAAGTCATCACCCCAACCGATATGACCAAGACGATGGGTCGATATTATGAGCGTGAGCGCGCGTCATTCTACATGGCATATGCCGAGAGCCGTGAAGTCCGCAGCATTGAGCGGGCAGCAAGGGCGGATGGCGCAGGCGTCACGCTGGATCCGAGGGAAAAGCAACAGGAAGGCCGGGAGCTCGAACAGATATGGCTTCATCCCGGCGCACTCAACGGAATGATGCTGGGAATTTCCAGGCCAACGCTCGCATGGCGATGGTCCGGACATCCGGAGCGCGTCGCAGCTCTTGGTTAGAGCTTGGAGCGGGCGCCGAAATCACGAGCTTTGTGTTGTTGCATGAGGTCGGTGGATCCATGCCTAACCTTGAAGTGCGCAGCTGAAGTGTTTCGATGTAGGAGGTGCGCTTGAGCGCGACCATGTTCTCCGAGCCAGACAAGGAAATTCTCGATCGTCGCGGTACAATCGTGAAACATCTGACAAGCTTGGTTTCGTCCGATGGCCTTATCGCCGATAGAGACGAATGCAGGGCATACGAGACCGACGCGCTCGCCGCCTATCGCAAAATGCCGCTGGCCGTTGTGTTGCCGACATCGACGGATGAAGTAAGTGCTGTTCTCAAGTTTTGCCATGATAATGGCGTGAAGGTCGTGCCGCGCGGCGCGGGCACCTCACTTGCGGGAGGAGCAATACCGACCGAAGATGCTGTTGTTCTTGGGCTTTCAAGAATGAGCCGCGTGCTCGAGATCAACTACGATGACCGTTTCATTCGGGTCGAAGCGGGCGTCACCAACCTGAGCATAACTTCTGCAGTGTCGGATAGAGGCTTCTTCTACGCGCCAGACCCGTCATCTCAGCTCGCATGTACCATCGGTGGCAACATCGCGAATAATTCGGGCGGTGCACATTGCCTGAAATACGGCGTTACGACCAACAATATTCTCGGCGTCAGATTGGTCCTGATCGATGGCACGATCCTCGACCTGGGTGGAAACAGTCTCGATAGCGGTGGACTGGATCTGCTAGGTGTTGTGGTCGGATCTGAAGGTCAGCTCGGGATCGTGACCGAAGCTACTGTCCGGATACTGAGATCGGCCGAGGCCGCGCGTCCCGTTCTGTTTGGATTTCCCTCATCCGATGGAGCGGGCAATACCGTTGCAGAAATTATCGCGGCGGGAATCATTCCGGTCGCGATCGAATACATGGACAAGGCTGCGATCGAGATATGCGAGGCCTTTTCCAAGGCCGGGTATCCTCTTGATGCGGAAGCTCTTCTGATCATCGAAGTGGAAGGCTCGAAAGCGGAAATGGACGCTATGCTCGACCGGATTATCTCCATTGCACGAGCCAATGGCGTGCAGACGGTCCGGGAGAGCAAGTCCGCGATTGAAACCGCGGCGATCTGGAAGGGACGGAAGTCCGCCTTTGGTGCGACTGGGCGCGTTGCGGATTACCTGTGCATGGATGGAACCGTGCCGACGGGCAAGCTCGCCTACGTGCTGTCGCAAATCGGCGAGATCGTGAAACGCTATGGACTGCGTGTGGCTAACGTCTTCCATGCGGGCGACGGAAATATGCATCCGCTCATCCTTTATAACGCCAACGACCCGGCGGAGCAGTCGAAAGCGGAGGCGGCGGGCAACGATATTTTAAAGCTGTGCGTTGAAGTCGGTGGCTGTCTCACCGGCGAACACGGGGTTGGTATTGAGAAGCGCGACCTAATGCGCTGCCAGTTCAGTGAGGCCGATCTTTCTCAGCAGCTTCGCTTGCGTGCAGCATTCGATTCAAAATGGCTGCTGAATACGGACAAGGTGTTTCCCTTTGACTGCCGAAATCAAATGTAACATTAGGCGAATTTGGCGATGTCAGGAGATCTGAAACCGCGCGACGAAAAGAACCTGTCTGAATCGATCAGAATGGCAGCAGCGGCAAAAATGCCGTTGATTGTCAGTGGCGCTGGCAGCAAGTCAGGTATTGGCCGGCCGAATGGATATGCGATGTCTGTTACGACACAGCGTATGCAGGGAATATCGCTCTATGCGCCAACGGAGTTGGTGATCGGGGCTCTTCCCGGAACACCACTGTCCGAGATCAATCAGACGCTTGCAACACAGAATCAAATGCTGCCGTTCGAGCCGATGGACTATCGGCCGATTCTCGGTGGGCGCCATGAGCCGACGATCGGAGGAATCGCAGCAGGAAACGTTTCAGGACCGCGGCGTATCATGGCGGGAGCCTGCCGTGACAGTCTGATTGGCATCCGGCTGGTAAACGGCCGCGGCGATGTCGTGAAATCGGGCGGACGGGTTATGAAGAACGTCACCGGTCTCGATCTGGTAAAGCTCAATTGCGGAGCGTGGGGTACGCTCGGTGTGTTCAGCGAGGTTATTTTCAAGGTTTTGCCAAAACCGGAATACGCGTCCTCGCTAGTGCTGCGCGGATTGAGTGATGCGACGGCAATCGCCGCATTGACGACGGCCCTGGGATCTCCATTTTCCGTCTCCGCTGCGGCGCATCTGCCGAAGGGCGTAGTGCCGGAACCCCTGACCATCGTTCGTATCGAGGGGTTCGCGCCTTCGGTAGCGTATCGTTGCGGCGAGATCGTCAAGCTTTGGCGGCCATATGGAGAGGCCGACCTTCTAGAGGGAGAAGCGGGCACAAATATTTGGTCTGATGTGCGGGATGCGCGGTGGCTGGCGGATCCTGCAGAGAGTGCCATATGGCGGCTCTCGCTGGCCCCCTCGAAAGCACCCGGCACCGTTGCTTGTATCAAACGGGTACTCGATGTGCGTCATTTCTATGATTGGGGCGGCGGCTTGGTTTGGCTCGCTGTCAACGCGTCAGAAGATGCGGGCTCCAAGGTGATCCGGGATGCAATGCGAGGCCTCGGTGGCCACGCAACACTTCTGCGCGCATCGCCGGCGGTTAGAAGCAAGGTCGAAATATTTGAGCCGCTTCCGCCTTCGCTCGCGGAGCTGACCCGAAGGATCAAGCTTGCGTTTGATCCTGACCGGATTCTCAATTTCGGAAGAATGTACTCCGGTAATTAAAGCGAAGATCGGAATCCTATGCAAACGAATTTCTCGCTGGCAGCGCTCGCCGAGCCGCACATGAACGAGTCGGAGAAGATTCTTCGCGCCTGCGTCCATTGCGGGTTTTGTACTGCCACATGTCCGAGCTACCTGCTGATGGGAGACGAACTGGACAGTCCGCGCGGGCGAATCTACCTCATCAAAGACATGTTCGAGAATGAAAAGCCGGCGAGCGAGAAGGTCGTCAAACATGTGGACCGCTGCCTGTCCTGTCTCTCCTGCATGACGACCTGTCCGTCAGGGGTGCACTATATGCATCTGGTGGATCATGCGCGGGCGCACATTGCGAAGACCTACAAGCGCCCTTTGGTCGATCGTGTTCTGCGGGGCATACTGGCAGCGGTGCTGCCGTATCCAAAACGACTGAGACTGGCGCTGTTGTCGGCGGCCGCGGTCAGGCCGATGAGGACATGGATCGCCGGGTTTCCGGGAGGCGCGCAGTTGGCTGCCATGGTCGATCTTGCTCCGGCTCTGAAAGCACGGAGGTCCGCTCCCCGGGAATTGGTCGTGCAGGATAGGCGCGGCAGGGTCGCAATATTGACCGGCTGCGCCCAGCAGGTCATCGATCCTAACATCAACGACGCCGCGATCCGGTTGCTGAATCGTCACGGCATCGAGGTGACAAGCCCGCGCGGTGGGGGATGTTGCGGGGCTCTGGTGCATCATATGGGTTACGAGGAATCGGCGCTGGGGGCAGCCCGGCGCAACGTCGATGCCTGGACACGGGAGCTTGACCAGGGCGGGCTCGATGCCATCATCATCACAGCGTCAGGCTGCGGGACGACTGTTAAAGATTATGGATTCATGCTTCGCGAGGACAAGGCATACGCCCGCAAGGCTGCGCGCATTTCCGCGCTCGCACAGGATATCTCAGAGTATCTCTATAAACTTCAGCTTCAGGGGCCCGTTAGGACTACGGGTCAGATCGTCGCGTATCATTCCGCGTGCTCGATGCAGCACGGTCAGCGCATCGCGGATCAGCCGAAATCACTTCTGAAGCAGATGGGATTTGTCGTTAGGGACGTTCCAGAAAGCCACATCTGTTGCGGCTCTGCGGGGACCTACAATATTCTGCAGCCCGAGATCGCAGACCGGCTCCGGTTACGCAAGGTAGCGAATATCGAAAAGATAAAGCCGCAAATCATCGCGAGCGGCAATCTTGGGTGCATGACACAGATCGGCGCCGGGACGGCTATTCCGATAGTTCACACCGTAGAGTTGCTTGATTGGGCCACTGGCGGTCCGTTACCCGATGCCATGAAAGGCCGCTTCAATTAATAGTGGGCCGCTTTGCCCGTCAGGGGCTGACCGTCTCCTTGCGTGACGCCCTACGCTGCAAGGCCCACCGCTATTGCGGTTCGGGATGCACCGTCTTCGTGATGCATCCGTCCAATCCATCGAAAACGTCTGCAGATTATCTTAGTGCGGCCCGTCTTGATACTTTCGATGGGGGAATTGACCCGGTCGGCCTTAAGCCGCTTCACGTGCCGTACGCGAAGGAAATCGACCTCATTCATCAGTTGGAGGGCTATAGTATCTCACAGGCTGGATTTGAATTCGTCAATTATCCATTCCTTGAACGAGCTTGCGCTATCGCGACTCATGCTGCTGTCCGGGAAGACTAGATAGTACGCCTCCTGTGTCTTCACTCTCATGGAAAATGGCATTATGAGGCGCCCGCTCTGCAATTCGTCTTTTATCAGTATCTCGGGCAAGAGGGCGCTCCCGAGGCTGGCGATGACTGCTTGTATAACCATATAGAAATGCTCAAAGCGGGGTCCGGCCCAAGGGTTCGCGTTTGGCGCGCCGGTCTGAGCGAACCAGTCGCGCCAAATGTTCGGTCGCTTCGACTGCTGAAGAAGCGTGCCGGCTGCTATAGCCTCAGGCGAGGTGATCGCCTGTCCGCAGGGACGGTATCCGGGCGCGACGACTAGTACTAAGTCCTCGCGCGAGATGCGTATACTTTTCACACCCTTCCAATTGCCCTCGCCGTAATAGATGCCGAGATCGAATTGCTCATTGAAGAGTTCGGCATCACCGGAACGCGTCACACTGCGACCTCGCGCTTCAAGAACGTGATGCCGCGCGTCGCAGCCCTGCTCGACGTGATGCAGATTTCCGAAATCATCAAGGTGGTTTCGCCTGACACGTTCGAGCGGCCGATCTATGCCGGCAACGCGATCCAGACCGTGAAGTCCAAGGATGCCAAGAAGGTCATCACCGTGCGCACGTCGACGTTCGCCGCGGCCGGCGATGGCGGCAGCGCGTCGGTCGAAAACGCTGCGGCTGCGGCCGATCCGGCGCTGTCGAGCTTCGTCGGCGAGGAAGTCGCCAAGAGCGATCGTCCCGAACTGACCTCGGCCAAGATCATCGTCTCCGGTGGCCGCGCCATGCAGAGCCGCGAGAACTTCACCAAGTACATCGAGCCGCTGGCGGACAAACTGGGCGCCGGCGTCGGCGCGTCGCGCGCCGCGGTGGACGCAGGTTATGCGCCGAACGACTGGCAGGTCGGCCAGACCGGCAAGGTGGTCGCGCCTGAACTGTACATCGCCATCGGTATTTCCGGCGCGATCCAGCATCTGGCCGGCATGAAGGACTCCAAGGTGATCGTCGCGATCAACAAGGACGAGGACGCGCCGATCTTCCAGGTGGCGGACTACGGCCTGGTCGCCGACCTCTATCAGGCCGTTCCTGAGCTGACCGAGGAATTCCTGTAGTTCCTTATCGTTCCTTGTACCGCTGCGGGTTCGCCCAATTGGCGAATGGTTTGATGTAGTGGGGCGGACGCCGGTGGCGACTATCGTCTATAAGATGGATCGCGGGTTTTAGCGCCGGCAGGGTGTGCGGGCTGCATGGTCGTGACGATGGGCGGCAACTCGATGCCGGTGCGACGGCAACTCTTCTTCGTCTAAAAATAGGGCTCGATCGCTTGACATGGTATTGACTATCCGGATAGTAAGTAAAAAACTCATCAAATGGGGGGAAATGCTCGATGGACATTGATGCTCTTATTTGTCGCGTGACAGAATTTACGCTGGCTCATCCAGATGAGCGCGACTGCTGGACGAAGGCGACGGCGATCACTGGGCTGCTCGCTGATAGCGATCCAGCGGTCGTTGCCGCCGCGGACCGTTGGCTGCAGCACGCGACTGCGACGCAGCGTTCCAATGGGCATCTTAACTATTCCGACGCCGTGCAGGGTGTCGGGGGGCATATACGCTCTTTCACGCCGACCGCATCACTGTCGGCCAGTCTGGGTTATCCGCTTCTGCTCCGATATCGGCAGAACAGGGACGCGTCATATCTTGAAGCGGCGCGCCGGCAGATGGAGGCCCTGCGAAACAGCCCGCGCACCAGCGATGGAGGCATCTGGGCCCGCGCCGAAGGGCCGGAGCTCTGGATCGACTTCACGCATTTGATGTGTCCGTTCATGGCGCTTTATGGCCAGATCGCGTCGGACCAGAGCGCAATCGATGAAGCGTTCGCGCAGTACCGGGTTCATGTGGCGCACCTGCTCGATCCTCACAAGCACCTCGCGCGGCATGCGTGGTGCGAGAAGCCCGATCATTTCACTCAGTCTACCTTCTGGTCGCGCGGCAATGGCTGGCTTGTCTGTGCATCGGTAGACCTGCTGACCATCGCGCCAGATCATCCGGAGGCGCAGTTTGTCGCCGCAACGTGCTCCCGCGTCCTGAACGCCATGGCTCCTTATCAGGATGCGACCGGCTATTTCTGTCATGTGCTCGATGAGCCGCGTTCGAACCTCGAGGCGTCCGGCACGCTGATGTTCGCTTACGCCGTTGCGTGCGGCGTGCGCCTTGGCGTGGTTGCTGCTACCCTGATGCCGGCGGCAATCAAGGCGTTTCGCACGGTTGCGCAGGCGGTCGAGCCGGCAGGCAAGGTGCCGGGCGTCGCCGTCCCGCCGGGCGGTCCCGGTGTCCCGTTCGACTGGACGCTGTTCGGGCAGGGGTTCTTCCTCCTCGCGGCGCGCGAACTCAAAAACCAACTTTCCTGAAAGAAAAGAAGATGACGGTTTCCACCAGCCAGAAAGCCGCCCGGCCGCTTGCCGGCGTGCGCGTCCTCGATATGTCGCGCCTTGCGCCGGGGCCGTATTGCACGATGTTGCTGGCCGATCTCGGCGCGGAGGTGATTGCTGTCACCGGAGGCCGCGCGGGATCGCCCGTGCCTTCCTTCGCGCGGGGCAAGCGTTTTGTCGCGCTGGATCTGAAATCGAAGGTCGGGCGCAAGGCTCTGCATCGGCTCGCGGCCACGGTCGATGTTTTCGTCGAAAGCTTCCGGCCGGGCGTCTCCGCGCGGCTCGGTGCGGGATATGAGGAACTGAGCCGGATCAATCCGCGCCTGATCTACTGCTCTCTGACGGGCTATGGTCAAGAAGGTCCCCTCGCGCAGGAAGCCGGGCACGACATCAACTATCTGGCGCTGACCGGTGTGCTTGGCGCGATTGGTCCTCATGATCGTCCACCCACCGCGCCTCTGAACATCATCGCGGACTTCGCCGCTGGCGGATTGACCGCCGTGACCGGTATCCTGGCGGCGCTGTTCGAGCGTGTCACATCTGGCCGGGGCCAGTTCGTTGATGCCGCCATGATCGATGGCTGCATGTCGCTGATGGCGATGCATTATCCTGTCTGGAATCAGAAGGTGATGCCAGATCGCGGTGTGGGATGGATCGCCGGCACCGCACCTTATTATCGCTGCTACGCATGCTCAGATAAGGGCTATGTCTCGGTGGGGCCGCTCGAGCCGCAGTTCTTCGCCAAGCTGTGGGAGGACATCGGCGAAGGCGACCTACCGGACCAGATGGACATCCGGCAATGGCCGAAGATCGAACAGGTCTTCGAGAAAACATTCTCCTCGCAGCCGCGCGACCATTGGGCGGAGCGTTATGCGGGGCGCGACGTCTGCGTTCTGCCGGTTCTAAACCCTGATGAGGTTTGGGAGCATCCCCATATTCAGGCGCGCTTTCCCGGCGCCGGACCGGAAAACGTGCCTGCCATTCCCCGTTTCGGCCGTACCGCGGTAACGCCAAGCGCGCTCGATGAAAGCGATCAGTCCGACGCGATTCTCGCAGAAGCGGGTTTGACGCCTGATGAAATCGCGAAAGCGAGCCCCGAAAGCGAACGCGCGAACAACGGGTGGAGCGGCTGGCCGCCCGTCTTCAAGGGTTGAACCCAAGACAGAACAACAGGTCCATCATAATCGAAAGACATCCATTATGTCCCATCTCGAAGCTGAATACCGGGATTTCCGCACCTCTGTCAGGCGCTTTGCGAATGATGAACTCGCTCCGCGTGCGGCGATGCTCGACCGCGAACAGATGCCTCCGGTCGAATCGTTTGCCGCGAGCCTCAGCCTCGGTCTGCCGAGCCTGCCATATCCGCAGCATCTTGGAGGTGGGGAGGGCGATATCTATGCGCAGTGCGTGGCGATGGAAGAACTGTCCCGCGTCTGTGCTTCGACGGCGCTTGCGATTTCGAGCAGCTGGATTCTGATGGCAGTTGTTGCCTTCGGTACGGAAGCCCAGCAGAACGAAGTTATCCCGCAGATCACCAGCGGAAAGGCGCGATGCGCGTGGGGGCTCACCGAACCGAAAGGCGGTTCGGATCTGATGGCCGCATCGACGAAGGCGGTCCAGTCCGGCGATGGCTGGGTTCTGAACGGCACCAAGCGTTTCATCACCAACGGCGGCTGGGCTGATTGGTACCTCGTATTTGCGCGGACGACCGAGAAGCGTTTCGGTCTTTTCCTCGTCAACAAGGCTGATCCCGGGGTTTCGTTCGGAGCGCCTGAGCGCAAGATGGGCATGCGGGGAAGCCCGACCTCCGATGTCATCATGGACAATGTTGCTCTGCCGGAATCGCGCCTGCTTGGCGATCCGGAGCAGGGCGCGCGCTACATCACGGAAGCGCTGCTGAAATCACGGCTCCAGATGTCGGCGCATGCCCTCGGGATTGCCGCGGGTGCGCTCGATGCCGCGCTTCGCTACACGACAGAGCGCGAGCAGTTCGGCCAGTCGATTTCGAAATTTCAGATGATCCGCGCCATGGCGGCGGAGATGGCGATCAAGGTGGAATCGTCCCGCTCCGTGCTGCGTCATGCTTGTGAACTGTTCATCGCGGGCGATCCCGAAGTGAAGCTCCACGCATCGATCGCCAAGGTGCTTTGCTCCGACACGGCCATGGCTGTGACGACCGACGCGGTCCAGCTTCATGGCGGCTACGGCTATCTGGAAGACTATGCGGTGGAACGCATGATGCGCGACGCAAAAGTCACGCAGATCTGGGAAGGCACGAACCAGATCCAGCGGATGATGATCGCCAAGGAAATCTACGAAGCAGTCTGAGGAAACGTCATGTCGATTCTGGAAGGCATCAAGGTCATTGAGCTTTGCGAGGTCTATCAGGGACCGCTGGCTGGCCAGACGCTCGCGGACTATGGCGCGCGCGTCATTAAGGTTGAGCGGCCGCCGGTTGGCGATCCGATG
This sequence comes from Afipia birgiae 34632, assembly GCF_000308295.2. Lineage (GTDB taxonomy): Bacteria > Pseudomonadota > Alphaproteobacteria > Rhizobiales > Xanthobacteraceae > Afipia > Afipia birgiae. The sequence continues at coordinate 1,730,013 of NZ_HG326652.1, read as the reverse complement.
CGGCTTGGCGATTTCTACGCGGCGGAAAACAACCTGATGAGCGGTTACTACGCCGCAGTGAATCGCAACAAGGAATGTGTCTGTCTCGATTTGAAAAATGATGAGGGACGGGCAGCGCTGCTGGAGCTTCTCAAGACGGCGGACGTCGTGCTGCACAACTACCGGCCGGGCGTCATGGAACGGCTGGGTTTCGGGTATGAGGAGCTTTCGGAGATCAATCCCCGTCTGATCTATGCGGCGGCGAGCGGTTTTGGCGAGACCGGTCCGCTTGCCGAGATGGCGGGACAGGATCTCGTGATCCAGTCGATCTCCGGCATCGCGATGAAGAACGCACGCGCGAGTGGTGTACCAAGCTATTTGAATGTCCCACTTACGGACTACGCGTCAGGCCTGCTGCTGGTGCAGGGGATTCTGCTGGCGCTGATCGAGCGCGGAAAGTCTGGCGTCGGCCAGAAGGTCACGTCGTCGCTGTTCGACGCGGCCGTTGCCATGCAGAGCCTTGAGGCGGCGTCGATCCTGAACTACGGCTATGAGACGCGCTGGTTTGACCGGGCGCCAAACTTCCCGGTCGAGACATCCGACGGATGGATCACGGTGCTTGGTTTCTTCCGCGACAATCCGCTTCAACTGGTCTGCCAAGCGCTCAGCGTTCCGGATCTGAGCGCTGAACTGAATGTGCCGTTGGCGAACGATCAGATCGATATCCGCGACAAGATTGTCGAGCGGCTGACGCCGGAGTTTCGCAAGTTCAAGGCTGCCGACATCGTCGCGCGCCTCCAGAAGGTCGGCATTCTCGCAGCGCCGGTGCTCTCGTTCGAGCAGACGCTGGCGCTGCCGCAGGTCGAGAACAATCGCCTGATCGTCACGGTTCCCGTTGAAGGGCAGCCGGACATGAAACTGGTCGATCAGCCGCTGAAGTTCTCGCGCTCGCAGCGCCCCGCGGTCCGCGCGCCGGGCAAGCTTGGCGCGCAGACACGCACTGTTCTCGCCGAGCACGGCTTCGATGAGGCTCGGATCGAAAAGGCATCTGGTCTGCCGATCTGACTGATGTGCCGGCCCGCGTGAAATCGCGCGGCCGCTTCTTCCGCCAACCCTGTTTGGAACGTTCGCGTCATGACAACGGCAAATGCCAGCCCAGCGCCAGCCCGCCCCGAGATCACGCTGGCTGACAAATATGTGCAGGAGGTAGGCGAGGTTTTCCTGTCGGGAAATCAGGCGCTGGTCCGTTTGCCATTGCAGCAGCAGTCGCGTGACGCGCTCGCAGGACTGAATACGGCTGGCTTTATTTCGGGCTATCGCGGCTCGCCGCTCGGCAGACTCGATATGGAACTCTGGCAGGTTGGCGATCTACTCAAAAAATCGAACATCCGCTTTCAGCCCGCCATTAACGAGGACCTTGCCGCGACAGCGGTGTGGGGTACACAGCAAACCGCCAACTTTCCCGGCGCACGTGTCAGCGGCGTATTCGGAATCTGGTACGGCAAGGGCCCCGGCGTGGATCGCAGCGGTGATGCACTGAAACACGCCAACGCCGCGGGAACGGCGCCGCTCGGCGGCGTGCTCGCACTGGCCGGCGACGATCACGGCGCAAAATCGTCCACGCAAGCGCATCAATCCGATTACGCGCTGATCGCCGCAGGTATCCCGGTTATCTATCCGTCGAATGTGCAGGAGATTCTCGATTACGGCCTGCATGGCATTGCGATGAGCCGCTATGCGGGTTGCTGGGTTTCGATGAAGCTCGTGACCGATGTGGTGGAAGGTACGAGTTCCGTCACTGTTGGGCCGGACAGTCCGCGCATTGTTCTCCCAGCGCCTGTCTCGGCCGATGCGCATATCAAGCGCATTGCCATGCCGAAGTCCCAGGAGGAGGCGCTCTATGGCCTTCGGCTTCCGGCTGCACTTGATTATGCGCGCCTTAATCATCTAAATGATATTCGTGTGGCTGCGCCGAATGCCACCATCGGCATCGTCTCGGCGGGAAAGTCCTATGGTGATACGCGGCTGGCGCTGGAGCGCCTTGCGGCGGACGGTTATCCGGTCGGCAACATCCGCGTGCTCAAGATCGGCATGGTGTGGCCCCTCGATCCGGAGATCGTGCGCACCTTCGCACGCGGGCTGCAGACCATTCTTGTCATCGAAGAAAAGCGCCCGCTGCTGGAAGACCAGATCAAGACGATCCTGTTTGACGATGCGACGCGGCCGAAGATCATCGGGAAGTTCGAAGGCGACAACGTCTGGTCGCCTTCGCGCGGTGCGGAAGCCTTTTCAATGGTGGGCGAACTGAGCCCGGACGACATCGCAGCACGGCTTCGGAAGATTCTTGGCCTTGAGCCGAAGTCGTCTCATTTCTCTAGACTGATCGCGAATTCTGTCGTCGAGCGCGCGCCGACCTTCTGTTCCGGATGCCCGCACAGCACGTCCACGAGGCTGCCTGATGGTAGCCTCGCGCTCGCGGGCATCGGCTGTCATTCGATTGCGCTGCTCCGCAATCCCATGCTCACCGGACCGATTGCACATATGGGTGCTGAAGGCGCGATGTGGATGGGCATGTCGCCTTTCACTGACACGCCACACATGTTCGCCAATATCGGCGATGGCACCTACTATCATTCCGGGTTCCTGGCGATCAGGCAGGCTATCGCCGCGAAAGTAACCATCACCTACAAGCTGCTGCTGAACGGCTTCGTGTCGATGACCGGCGGCCAGCCGATCGAGGGCGAACTGACGCCGCGTCAGATCGCGACCGAACTGCTGGCTGAAGGCGTGGCGCAGATATCGATCGTGACTGACGATCCGGAAAAGTATTCCGCTCAGGCGCTTCCCGGAGGTATTCTCGTTCACCATCGCGACCGGCTCGACGCCGTGCAGCGCGAACTACGCGAGAAGAGCGGCGTGACCGTGCTGATCTATGATCAGATGTGCGCCACTGAACGTCGCCGTCTGCGCAAGCGCGGAAAGTTCGCGGAATCCGAGAAGCGTAGTTTCATCAACCCGGCTGTTTGCGAAGGCTGCGGCGATTGTGGCGACAAGTCCAACTGCCTGTCCATCGAGCCGCTGGAGACGGAATACGGCCGCAAGCGACGCATCAATCAGGCGTCCTGCAACACCGATCTGTCATGCGTGAAAGGCTTCTGTCCGAGCTTCGTGACGGTTGTCGGGGGCAAGGTTCGCAAGCCCGCAGTCAAGGATCTGGTGATTCCGGACACAAGCTCGCTGCCGGAGCCGCAATTGCCGCCGCTTGAGCGTGCGATCGGAATGCTGGTGACCGGCATTGGCGGCACGGGCGTGATCACGCTTGGCGCCATCATCGGCATGGCGGGTCATCTCGATGGCATCCATGCCGCAACGCTCGATCTCACGGGTCTCGCCCAGAAGTACGGGGCGGTGATGTCACATATCCGGCTCGCGCGCGAAAGGGCCCAGTTGCACAGCTATCGTCTGGCGGAGGGCGAGGCGGATATCGTCATCGGTTGCGATCTGATCGTTGCCGCGTCGCAGGAGGCCATCGAGAAGATGGAGCCGACGCGCACGCGCGCGATTCTTGGCGCCGAGGTGAGTCCGACGCGTGATTTCACCGACAATCCGGACTGGCATGTCGATGGCGATGCGCTGGTCGATCGGGTCGCCGCAGTGTCACACGAAGCGCGCGCCATTCGCGCTGCCGATCTTGCGCGCGTGCTGGTTGGCGATCCGATTGGAGCCAACATGCTGCTTCTGGGTTACGCTTGGCAGAGCGGATGGATTCCGATTTCGCGTGCATCCATCGAACAGGCGATCCAGCTCAATGGGGCAGCCGTGAAACTCAACATGGCAAGCTTTGCATGGGGACGGCTTGCCGCGCACGACATGTCGAAATTGCCGACCGCGCCGCATGTCGATGCAAGCGATGCGATGGTCGCGCCACGACGGGATGCGCTGGAGGACATACTGAAGCGACGTTGCGCCGATCTGACCGGCTATCAGAACGCTGCATATGCCGATCGCTATCGCAACCTTGTCATGCGTGTAGTCGAAGGAGAGCGGCGGCTTGGACTGGGCGACGATCTGTCGATGGCTGTGGCGCGCTATTATTACAAGCTCCTTGCCTACAAGGATGAGTTCGAGGTGGCGCGGCTTTACTCCGCGCCAGCCTTCCGGCGCGGACTAGAGGAAACGTTCGACGGCGATTTCCGGCTGCGTTTTCATCTGGGCGCAGGGCCATTCGAGCGTCGAGATGAGACCACGGGTGTGCCGGCCAAGACCGAGATCGGTGCATGGGTCCTGCCGGTGTTTCGCGTTCTTTCCAGCCTGCGTTTCCTTCGTGGCAGCGTTCTCGATCCCTTTGCGCGCTCCGACGAGCGCCGCCTCGCGCTGAAGGAAATCGCGCAGTACGAGGCCGATATCGAGCGGTTGCTCAACGGTCTCAGCGAGGAGAAGCACGCCGCCGCGATCGAGATCGCATCTCTGCCGGAACATCTGCGCGGATATGGCCATGTGCGGGAGCGTACGGCAAAGGCGACAGAAACAAGGCGTGCAGAGTTGTGGGAGCGTTTTGCGGCGGGGCGTCAGTTGCAGCTTGTGGGGGCGGCATGATAGCGGAGATTCTCGAATTTCTGATGCGCGGCGCGCTTCTCGGGGCCACCTATGGTCTCCTGGCGTTTCCGATCAGCCTGCTTTTCATCACCACGGACACTGTCGATCTTTCCGTCGGGGCATACGCCGTTCTCGCGGCGGCGATGGCGGCGATGTTCGAGCCGGTTCTGGGTATCACGCTCGGCCTGCTTTCGACGGTCGCCGCGTCGTTTGTCATTGCGCTTCTTGCGCAACACGCGGGCGCTGCGCGCCGCAAGGATCCGCTGACCATTGTTCTGATGACATTCGGCTTGTCGACATTTCTGGAATCGCTGGTTCTCACCATGTATGGCCAGAATCCGATGATCCGCCAGCCATTCCAGTCGTTCTGGAAACTCGGGTTCATCCATGTCAGCCCGCAGGCGGCGATCAATGTGGCGATTGCGATTGTGCTTCTTTCAGTGCTTTTCATCTGGCTGAACTATACGCCATATGGCCGGGATATGCGCGCTTGTGCGGCTAATCCCGCAGCGGCGGAGCTTGCGGGAATCCGTTTCCGTCGGGTTGCCGTAGCAACCTACATGATTGGCGGATTGCTCGCTGGTATCGCCGGAGTTCTGATCCTCTATTCAACCGGCACAAGCTACAGCGCGGGCCTCAGCCTGACGATCACAGGCTTTGGCGCCGCCACGATCCTTGGAATGCATAGTCCGCTGCGCGGCTTTCTCGGCGGTGTCGCCATCGGCGCGGTGGAAGCGCTCTGCACCGGCTATCTTCCCTCCGGCCTCGGCACGGCGGCACCACTTATTTTCATTCTGGTTGTTCTGACTCTTGGTAGAGCCAATGTCGGTCATCCGGCTGGAGGCCGCGCATGATCGGATCATTGCTTCGCCGTCAACGATCGACACTTGTTCTCGCTACTATCCTCGTACCGGTTTCATTCGTCGTCATCAGCCGTCCGTTCTGGCTCGACAACTCGATCCTGATCGCGATTTTTTCGTTGATGGCGCTGTCGGTCGGTCTGGCCTACGGACAGGCCGGTATTCTCTCCATGGCGACGGCGGCTTTTGCTTCCCTCGGTGCGTTTGGAACGGGAATCCTGACCACGCGTTTCGGGTTGTCGCCGTGGCTTGGCCTGATCACAGCGATCGTTGTTCCGGTTCTGCTTGCTTATCTCATCGCGCGATCGTTGGTGCGGCTGTCGCCCTTGCCGCTATCGATCGCCACGCTTCTCATCAGCAGTCTGATCGAACTGGGCGTTCGCGAGGGTGGTGATTTCACCGGCGGCTATATCGGATTGTCCGGCATTCCCCGGTTGTCGCTCGCGCCTGATGCGCAGAGCATGCACTTCCTCGCGTGGGGCGCTGTGCTGGTCGTGATGGCCTTGTATGTCAATCTGATGGATTCGGCGACGGGGCGAGCTGTTCGGACCGCTCGTCACGATCAACTGCGGGCTTCGGCCGATGGCGCGAATGTTCCGCATGTGCTTGCGCTGATGTTCTCCCTGTCGGCGGCGCTGGCGGGCATAGCAGGTTGGCTTTACGCGCATCACCTGACGTTCATTGGTCCGGACTCTCTCGCCACGCATGTTTCCATTCAGGCGCTGCTGATGGCGGTTGTCGGCGGTGCGCAGGCTTTCCTTGGCCCCATCGTAGGCGCGACGATTCTTCTCCTTGTGACGTTGTATCTGCCGGCTGCGGAAACCCAGGGAATGTTTTTCGGCGCGGCGCTCGTTCTGACGCTCGTTCTCGCGCCCAGCGGCCTGCTCGGTTTGCGGTTACCCAGCCTGAAGCGAGGCCGCAATGACAATTGAAGTATCGAATGCCAGCGTGCGTTTTGGCGGCGTCGTCGCGCTGAACGGCGTTTCCGCCACCATCGAGCCGGGTCGCATCGTGACGGTGATCGGACCCAACGGTTCGGGCAAGAGCACGCTGTTCAACACTATTACCGGCATGGTCATTCCCGTATCCGGCTCCGTCTCCGTTGATGGATGGAATCTGGAGGGCGTTCCCACGCACCGGCGCATCTCAGCCGGAATCGCGCGCACATTCCAGACTCCACGCTTCGATCCGCATGTGAGAGTCGAAGAGGCCGTCCTGTGCGGATTCTATCCGCAGGTGCGCGCCGGATTTTTGTCGACGCTGCTGCGGCTGCCAACCGCCGAAAAAGAAGAAGACACATTCCGGGAGCGTGGGGAAAAAGTGCTCGCGGACTTCCGTCTGTCGTCTCTAAGGCATATGGCCCTTGGCGAACTGCCGATGGGACAGGTCCGGCTTGTGGAAGTGGCACGCGCGATCGCCAACGAGCCGAAGTATCTGTTGCTGGACGAACCGGCTGCAGGCCTCAGCAGGGACGAACAACATCTGCTGAGCGAGGAAATTCGCCGCGTCGCCAAGTCTGGCGTCGGAATTCTTCTCGTCGAGCATAATTTTGCGATGGTCCGCGCCCTTTCGGACAACATCATCGTGCTCGATCGGGGTTCGATCCTGCTGGAAGGCCAAGCGCAGGATCTTCTGGAGAGTCAGGCATTTGTCGATGCCTATCTTGGAACGTCGCATGCCAAGCATCGAGAGACGGCAGATGGCTGAATCGGTGCGCGCTTCGGGCGAAACCCTGGTCGCGAAGTCGATCCATGCCTTTCATGGAAGCATTGAGGTCGTGTTTAGCGTCAATGTCACCGTATCATCGGGCGAGCTGTGTGTTGTGCTCGGCGCAAATGGTGCGGGCAAGAGCAGCCTTCTCGGCGCGCTCGCGGGAAGCGTGCGGTCCCGCGGCGAGGTGACGCTGAGTGGTCGTCAAATCGGTCATTTGCCGGCACCGGTGCGGGCGGCGACCGGTCTTGCCTTTGTTCCCGAGCGGCGCGGGAATGTGTTCGCGCAGATGAGCGTTGAGGAAAATATCGAGATCGGTTTGCGCCTGTCGAAGCGCGACCGCCGCCCGAGCGTGCGTCAACATCTGTTCGATCTGTTTCCGATTCTGCATGAGCGCCGTGCAGCATCCGCCGGTTCGCTCAGTGGAGGCGAACAGCAGATGCTTGCGATCGCCATGGCGCTTGGTCGCGAACCTTCAATTCTCCTTCTAGATGAACCGTCTCAGGGACTCGCGCCGGTGATGTTCGATCACCTGCAGCGTGCGTTCGAGGCGCTCAGGAAGGAGGGCCTCGCACTTCTGGTCGCAGAGCAGAACCTGCCATTCGCTGCCCAAATCGCGGACCGATATTTCGTCCTTTCGCATGGTGAGCGCCGTGCGGAAGGCGATGGAGCAGATCTGAGCGAAAGAAGCGACATGCTCGATGCATTCCTGAGCGAGTAGGAACCATGAAAGGGAGGAGTTACAGAATGAAATTCAGGACACTAGTGAAAACAACTATTGCTGCGACGATGGCGGCGGCTATGTTCCAGGCGCCGGCGCGGGCTGACGATCCCGTCAAGGTCGGCGTGATCCTGAGCTTGAACGGACCAGCGGCGGCTTTCGGAATTCCCGAGCGAGATGCTCTCAAACTTCTCGTCGAGAAGCACAACGCTGAAGCGGGAACGCGGAAGATTGATCTGGTCTACTACGATGAGCAGACCAACCCGACCGAGGCGGCGCGCGGTGCCACCAAGCTGATCCAGCAGGAAAAGGTGCAGGCGATCGTCGGGCCGACGATCGGATCGAGCGCACTTGCCTTGATGCCGATTGCCGCCGCGGCCCATGTTCCGGTTCTGGCGCCGGTGGGTGCGATCCCGGTCACATCCAAGACGAGTGGATATTTCCCGTGGATATTCCGCACATGCACGCATGACGAGATGCTTGTCGCTGGCGCGATGGAACTCGGCATCTTCAAGGCCGGATACAAGCGCGTTGCGATCATGTATCAGGAGGATGCCTACGGCAAGAATTCCTCGACCTACGCCACAAAACTTGCTGGCGAGAAGAATGTCGAGATCGTCTCGTCGGTCAGCGCTCCAGGGAACACGGTCGATCTGACGGCTGCGGCGGCCAAAATCCGCAATTCCAATCCGGATGCCGTACTGCTGTGGACTTCGTCTCCGGTGATGGGCGCATCGTTCATGCGTGCCGCCAAGCAGGTCGGTCTTTCCGCTCCAGTCGTTGCCGCAGGCGCGCTGGTGCAGCGGTCCTTCATCGACGCAGCGGGCGACGCCGCCAATGGCGTGATGATGGTGTCGATCGCAAACTGGGACGATCCGTCGCCCAAGCTGAAGGCGCTCGATACGCTGTTGCGCTCGAACGGAAAGACCCCGGCGGGCTTCGGCGAACTTCTGACGACGGCAGCGGCAACCGCATTGTTCGATGCGTTGAAGAAGATCAAGGGCCCCGTGACGGGTGACTCGATTCGTGATGCGCTTGAGAGCGTGTGTACGTCGGACAGTCCGTATCTCGATGGCCGCATCTGCTATACGAAGGACGACCACGAGGGATTCGGAAAAGATTCTCTCAAGACCATTCAAGTATCTGGCGGAAAATTCAAGACAATCGCTGGAAATTGACCGAGGAAATCCAAAGGGGCGGCGAGTGCTGGATAGTATTGCCGTCCCTGAGGTTCTTTAGGCCGCGCTCTTGAGTCAGTCCTAAAATAGTGGTCCGATTGAGGTTTAGATTCGCGACCAGGAGTGGTGATTTATGGTGAGGGCGAAGGGACGTACAAGAAATGATCCCGCCGTCAGCATCGTGCAGATCAAGGAGGCGGCCGTTCGTCTGTTTGCGAGAAATGGTTACGCAAATGCGAGTCTGGAGGAAATCGCTGCAGCCGCAAAATTTACGAAGGGTACTGTTTACTACTATTTTAAGAGCAAGGAACGACTCCTGCTTCAGATATTGGACGACATTGAGGTGCGCTCTATCGCAAGGACCGCTGAAGTCGTGAGAAGTTGTCCGGGATCCGCTGCTGACAAGTTCGTCGAGTTCAATTTTTCTCAAGCTCGCTGGGCTGCGAGTTATCCCAACGATCTAGCCATTCTGATGCTGACCTCGATTGAATCAGCAAATCGCAAGGGAAAAGTTACTAACCGGATAGCGAAGATATACGACAACTTGCGTGGTGTTCTCGAAGAGATTCTTAGCGAAGCTAAAGCTTGCGGGGAAATCCCGAAAGCAGCTTCCACGAAGGAGTTTGTTCTCGCCTTTATGTCGCTTCATGATGGAAATATGCTGCTTTGGTATCGTAGCGGACTTGAGCCGGAGACGGGGCGCCTTCTAACGGCGGCGGCAACCAAAACCGTTTTGGATCGATACAACGAGTTGAAATTCAGCAGCCATAAAACGAGATAGAGAAAAGCGTGGCTGGGGCTCCGACAGTGATGGCCGGGAGCAAAAACGATAGAATGTCTTCCGAACAGCGCGAGTGTTTTCGTTGACGGTGTCACGATGCTAAGCCGAAGATGGTGGTCAGCGACAATGGCAGCGAACTCACCAGCAACGCCATCCTGGCATGGGCTGATCAAACCCGTGTTGAATGGCACTACATCGTGCCGGGGAAACCCATGCAGAATGCCTTCATCGAATCCTTCAACGGTCGGCTCAGAGATGAATTGCTCAACGAGACATTGTTCACGTCATTGGCCCAGGCCCGCGTGGCGCTTGCGGGGCTGGCGCGACGACTACAACGACAACCGTCCACACTCGCGGCTCGGATGGCAGACGTCATCCGCATTCATCGCCCACACGGGCCAATCCAACCGCCGGAGCGAACTCAGAACTGGATAAAACATGGGGGCAACGTCAGTCGCTATTGTATTCTGGAACGCTCGCGACCCTGCTGCGTACATTCGAATCGGCAGGTGTCGGATTTCTGTTTGACGGCATGGTTGCGAAGGGAATCCGCATTCTTTGACCGAACATGATTTAGGTCGACGCGCTCGCGAATGCTCGAAACCTTCTCAACCTCCAGGTGACATCATTGCAGAGCGCGTCGTAAACGGCCCTGCGCCAGCATCTCGTGATCGTTAGGAAACGTTGGTCGACAAACCGCGTGTCATTTTCGTTCCTTTGAAGACTACGACGAGCCAGAAGTCCGCTTCTCAGTTAGACACCTTCTTTCCATTCGCGCTGGCATCGGGAATCTGAACTGAGGCTACACGACAGTGTTTCTGGTAAATTCCTCGATATAATCCAATAATTTATCGGATGCTGCCGCTGCTGATTTCGCGTTACCTCTGCAAATTTGTTCGGCCAAATTCGCGTGCAACACGGCGGTATCAACCAAGCTTGCATGTCTTCTATGATACTTCACCCAAAATCGCCTCGATAGGCCGTGCAGTAACGCCATGGATTTAGCAGCAAACTCATTTTGAGACGCCTCATATTCCAGCTCGGTCAGTCGATTGTCCCAGCGACCAAATATCGTTTCATCGGTGTCCTCGGTAAGCTGCCGCAGATTCGAGCCGATGTTAGCAAATTCCTTCCTCTGTTCTGGACTGGCGCGTTCGGCGGACAGTCGCGCAAGCAAACGTTCAGTCTCCCTTCGCATTTCCAGAAGACTAAGCTGCTTGTGAACGTTCAATTCGCTGACCAGAACTCCCCTTCGTGGAAGAATGAGAACCAAACCTTCGCGTTCCAGACGTCGCAAGGCTTCACGTATCGGTGTTCTGCCCATGCTCAATTGGCCGGCAAGAGTTTGTTCGGAAAGCGCTGCTCCCGGCTGCAATCGCAAGGTAACGATCATCTCCTCCAAAGCCCGATAGGCGTGGTCGGCCAGACTGATATTTGAATCATCGTCGTCGGCTGCGAACGGCTTTTGTCGTTTGTGAACATGATGTTTGCGAAGCATCAGACCATGGCTCTCTCGATTTGGATGGATCAATATGAGTACACATAGCTAACATTTGTCCGATCGCAACGACGCAAATGACCCCTCAGCCGCGCGGTAGAGGGGGCCCACTGCAACAGACTTGACATGTGTCGCGCCCCGAGGCTATGTGGGCGACAACTGAAATTTCAGATGTCGGCAAGCGGGACTGATGGTCTTGAATTGATCCGGCTAGATGGAGGGAAGGTCGTGGAACTGCAGAAATCAGCCATGTCCGATAGGCAGCGCGCGTATCGTGCGACCTATCGTCAACAGATCGCCACTTGGTATAACGGCTGGCTTCACGTCGCTGTGATCTTCGTTTCCGGCTTCGCCGTAATTTACGTCTGCGCTGCCAATTTGCATGACGTTGCGTGGTGGGCGTGGGGCGCCGTTCCTGTTGTTTTCTTGACGTACCAGTTCGGAGAATACTGGGCCCATCGTGTGTGGCTTCACCGGCCTGCGCAGAATGGGGCGCTTCGTGAGCTCTACAATCGCCATACGCTGCAGCATCATCAGTTCTTCACGGACCACGAGATGCGCTTTGCTGATCACATGGACTGGCGTGTCACCTTCTTCCCGCCGTTCACAATGGCCACCATGCTTCTCGTTGCTCTGCCTAGCGCCGTGATCTGCGGTCTGCTCGTCTCGTCAAACGTTGGCTGGCTTGTCATGGCGAGCGTGATTGGCAGTTATATGTGGTACGAGTTCGTTCATTTTTGCTGCCACGTCGAAGACAATTGGTTCCTGATCAACTGTCCGATCGTTAACACCGCGCGCAGGCATCATAAAGCCCATCATGACCACTCCATTATGATGGAAGTCAATATGGGCATCGGAACGCCGATTTTCGATTGGGTCTACGGTACGTCCGATCTCGATCGCGGCTTCTTCGGACACGTCTTCAATGGAAATAGCTGGAAGCACGTAAAGTCGGGCCTGCGAAAAACAGCAAAAACACCGACGCTAAAATTGCAGCGCTTGGCGGAAAGCCAGTGAGCTTGCCTGTCGCTTTGAGTAAATTGCAAGTTGGGAGCAACGTCGATGGAAGCTGCGCTTTCGATTGCCCGTACAGTGGAGCCGGATCTCGTGTCGCTGGGATGGTTCTCCATTCTTTGGCTGGCCTGTTGTCTAAGCGGGCTGACAATTTCCGGCATGCTGCCCTTGGGTGTGCGAGCAAACAATCTCTCGACCCCGAGCGGAACTGGCCTGGTGGTCGTGAACATCTTCTTGCTCTTCTTGCTACTCGCAGGAACGGCTTTGTTTGCTGCGCTTACCCTTCGCGTATCGAGCATCATTCTTATGGCAAGTTGGATATTCCTCTTTGTGCCTGCCATCCTTGATGTGTTTCCCGAGCGTTGGATCGACAGCCGCGGTGGATTGACGGTCTTGCTCTGCGTTCAAGCAGTCGCGCTGGTGATGCTTTGTCGATCCTCTTCTGTCGCAGCTACGCTGTCGATGATTTGAGCGAGGAATAAGATCATGATGGCCAAAATAAAGTCTGTGATTTCGATTCTTGTTCTTGCTGTTGCCTGCTGTATCGCAGCTTACGACTATCGCATCGGACTAATTGCACCGGCTTTGGTATCCGTGGGGGTTGGCCTGTTCGTGGTTTTTGCCATATGGGTCTTTCCCGATGTCAAACCGAAAAGTCAGGTCAACAAATAGGAACGTTGCCTTAGTAGAACAACGTGTTACGGCGTCACCGAGAGATGAGGACTTTTAATGAAGCTGCAGGGCAAGACTTTTCTTATTTCCGGCGCGGCGAGCGGCCTTGGTGAGAGCGCTGCGCGCCTTATGGCGCGCAAAGGAGCTAACATTGTTATCGGCGACATACTCGATGAAGACGCTTCGCGAGTTGCTCAGTCGATCATTTCTGATGGTGGATCTGCGTCGGTCTTTCATCTCGATGTTTGCAATGAATCGGATTGGATCGGTGCGGTGAATTTCGCTGTATCCAGCTATGGCAGGCTCGACGGGCTTGTTAGCAATGCGGGGATCAGCGGGATGATTCCGGATGTCATGGATACGGAATATTTTGATCGTCTCATTGCGATCCACGCTCGTGGAACGTTCCTTGGCATCAAACATTCAGCACCGGCCATTGCCCAGGCTGGCGGTGGATCAATCGTTGCCGTCTCATCCATCGCGGGAAAGGTTGGCGCGGATTACGTCCACATGGGATACAATGCGGCAAAGGCGGCAATACTTCTTCTCGTGAAGTCAGCATCGGGATACTACGCGAAGGACAACATCCGCTCCAACGCGGTTATTCCCGGGTGGATGCCGCCGATGCGCACATCTGTTGCATCTGCCGACCCGGAGTTGCGTCCAAAGCTTCTGAAGTCGGTCCCGTTAGGGCGCACTGGTCTTTTTCCCGAAGTCGCTGAAGCCATCGCCTTCCTGTCATCCGATGAAGCTTCGTACGTTAACGGCGTCGAACTTCCGGTGGATGGCGGGTTTCTGGCATATCGAGCATTTTCGTGACGGTTGTGAGCGGTTGTCGCGATAGGTGCCTGTACGTGCGGCCTGTGTTCGATACCCGTGCAAAGGCTTGAAGGGCAAGGACATGAGTATTTTCAAGGGAACGAGATCGATTGACGGAGTGCGCGTGACGGTCGATGGGCAGTCGCTGGATCACGTTCTCCATATCAGGACTTATGGCAGCGGCTTCTTTGAATGGAGTTACGAAGGCGATGAGCCAATGCAATTGTCTTTGGCAATACTGAACGAATATTACGGCGATCAACAGAAGGCGTTGTCGATGACCGAGAGGTTCATGAAAGAGATCGTCGCGAATTTCGACAACGACTGGGAGCTGACAAGCGAGGACATTCGATCTGCGTTGCTGCATATGCATCCAATGCCAACTGATATTTCGGCACGATGAGTGGTGTGAAAGCTGGATATGGTCGTTCACATCTCGGCTGCGAAATCGTCTCGTGCCTGCCTGTTGCAGATTGCAAGGCAAACGTCGGCGCGTCGAGGGCCGGCACGGCGAATAAGAACGGGTGTCCCTGTCGGAAACCCAGTCTTGCTGGCAACTGATATCGAATCGGGTTGATCTGCCCCCTTTGAAGTGGTCCTCCCTGAAGTATGATTTTCGGATGGAGGATGAGATCGATGGCAAGGAAGCGGCATACGGCTGTTTCATGAAGGTTCTGGCGCGAGCATCACGGGGACCGGAGGCAAAAGGGGTAAAACCCTCCCCGGAGCGGTCTACGAACGCAGCCGTTTCGAATCCATCGCGCGGTGCCTTGGAACCGTGCCGGTTGCGAGCGCTGCGGTTGGTGCGGTTGCCGGATTTCCGGCCGGCCGACTTGTCGCCTCGCACTACACGGTGATGACGCGGACCACATCGCAAATCCTGACCGGCGGTCCGGCGCTGGTCGAGCGTGCGCTCGGCGTCAAGCTAACGAAGGAAGAACTGGGTGGCGCGCAGATCCACGAAAAAAGCGGTCTTGTCGATGACGTGGTCGAGGATGAGGACGCGGCCTTCGAATCCATTAAGCGCTTTTTGTCCTACATGCCGCAGAACGTCTGGGAGTTGGCGCCGCGCGCCGCGACCGACGATCCGGCCAACCGCGAAGCGCCAGAACTTGCCCACATTATTCCCGCCAACCGCAAGCGTATCTACAACATGCGGCAAGTGGTCGAGGCGATTGTCGATCGCGGCTCGTTCTTCGAGATAGGCAAGAAATACGGCCCCGGCCAGATCACCGGCTTCGCGCGGCTGTCAGGTTGTGTCGTCGGCATCTTCGCCAGCGACCCAAAGCACAATGCTGGATCGCTCACTGCCGCGGGAGTCCAGAAGCTGCGGAAATTCGTCGACCTGTGCCAGACGTTCCATCAGCCGATCGTGACCTTCGTGGATGAGCCCGGCTTTATGATTGGTCCCGATGCGGATTGCGACGCCACCATCAGGCACGGCGCGTCGGCGCTGATTTCTGTAGCGCTGTCCACGATCCCCTGGGCGGCGGTTCTGGTGCGCAAGAGCATGGGGCTTGCCAACTATGCCCACATGCCATCGGGTTGTCATGTACTGGCATGGCCATCGGCCGAAAGCGGTGCGCTGCCGGTGGAAGGTGGTGTCGCGCTTGCATTCCGGCATGAGATTGCCGCGGCCGCAGATCCCGCTGCAAAACGGCTTGAACTTGAAGACCAGTTCGCCGCGCTGCAATCTCCGTTTGGCAAAGCCGAGGCCTTCTCGGTCCACGACCTCATCCACCCGCGCGAAACGCGGTCGCGGTTGTGCGACTGGATCGAGCTTGTGCGTCCCGGTCTGATGCATCAACTCGGCCCTCCGCAGTTCTCGTTCAGGCCGTAACGAAGTGACCTAACTTGTATAGGTTGGAAATCGAATCCGCGCTCGCTTTGCAATTTGGCCCTACCTGTTCCGAAAATCCCTGTTGCGCGCGCGAAGTTTCCCTGTTCCTCGAAATGTCCTCCCTGTTAATTTTCTAGGGAAATATCCCGGAAATCGCTGTGGCGCTGCGGTTTCTTGCCTCCAACGCGCTCTGCGGGGGCCAAATTCGCGAATTTCCCTGTAGAATTCCCTGTTAGCAGGGAATTGGCGCGGAGACCGGCGCGATCAGCACTCCATCGCCAGCCAAACGGTCGGGTTTTTTCATCGAATCAACCACTTACGGGTTTGGTCTTTGGTTAACCCCAAGGACTGACCCCACAATTGTGGGTCGGTTCGGATGCACCAGTATCTCAGAAAAAGTGGAGACCTTTATCTTTTCCGGCGGCGCGTTCCGGATGAAATCGTTCACCGTGTCGGCAAACGCGAGATTTACCGATCATTGGGTACAACCTCCGTGCGGATCGCGAGGCAGCGTCTGCTCTACCTATTTCACGGGACGGAGATGCTCTTCGCGATGGCGCGCTACCCAGAGGTTTCAGACGACCAACTCGCTGCAGCGGCGAGGTTCTATCTTGATCAGGCCGGCGGGTTCGCGGAGAAGATCAAGGCAATGCGGCCAGCGGCCCTCTATAGCTTGCCACAGCCAGATATTTTCAAGGAGGAGGTCGATGGGATAATCCACGACCAGCAACTCCCTTTGGGCAACACTCCCGACAAAAGAGCCGCAAGCCGGCACACGCTGTTACTCGAATGCCTCAACAACTTCCTTTACCGAACTGGCTTCATAGACTTTGATGATTGGGCGGCCCCCCAAGACCTCGGCATCCATCCCCAACGTATCGTTCTGGCCGTCAATCGCGAAGCTCAGCGCGCGGTTCAGGAACAGATCAAGAGTCTCAGCCATTATCAGGAAATCCAGCAGCTTCCACGCGCGAAAGCTGGGGCTCGATTCTCCGAGATGATCGAAGCGTTCATTGCCTGGAGGCAAAAGGCCAGACCGCGCCGTCTGGTAAAATCAGGCCGCGCGGCGTTGACGAAACAAACCCTGGCTCAAATGCGAACGACATATCGATTGTTCAGCAGCATCATGAACGACCCGGTGCTCACCGCAGTCGATAAAAAAATGGCGCAGCAATTCAAGGAAGCATTGGAATTGCTGCCGAGTTCTCACGGCAAGACCCACGGAAAGGCTTCCGCCGGACCAGCCCGAACCTATCTTGAGGAACTCAAACGGAAGGAACAATCCCAGCTCAATCCGATCAAAGATAAGACTATCAAAAGGCATTTCTCGGGATTGAATCAGTACTTCAAGTGGCTCCAAGTCGAAGAATACGTTGCGCACAATCCATTTTCGGGCCAGCAGTTCAACATCGATCCAGGCGAGCGAAGGAAATGGACGAAGGATGAGTTGCTGACGCTGTTCGGGAGCAAGGAGTATCTGGCGGAAACGAAGGACAGCGCTCGGCACTGGATCCCGCTCATCGCGCTTTTCTCGGGGATGCGGCTGGAGGAGATTGCCCGGCTCAGGCCGAAGCATGACTTCTTTCTGGCTGACCCGGTAGCGCCTTCCAAGAAATCCCTCTTGGTCATGCAGGTCGCCGCCACCGACGCTTGGAAACCAAAGACGCCGGCCGCCGAACGAGAAATACCCGTACATTCCTGGCTCATAAAGCACGGGTTGGAAAGGTTGGTTAGGCGTCGTCTCGGAGAACTTGAAGACCCTGACGCGAGGAGGAAGTCGATCTATCTCTTTCCGGAACTCGAGCCGAACGGGTCTAATGGAACGATGACTGCGTCGTTCTCTCGCGAGTTTTCGCGTCTGAAAACCAAGCTGGAATTGCCCGTGGAGGTCACCTTTCACAGCTTCCGCCATTTGTTCAGATCTCAGCTAGGCGTGCTGAACATGCCCGATAGAATTATCGACGCACTGTTGGGTCATCAAGATGTGGAACGGAAGGTGAAATCGGCGTACGAAAAATTTGAAAGTCGCGATCTTGCTGGTGCCGTCGAACAATTCACCCTTCCAACGCAAAATCAGAAAACGAGGATTCTTGAGACGAAACCTCGCCCGCTAACAACGACTGAGAAAGACTACTTGAAGTTCCTGCATCGAGATTTCACTGATCAGTTCGAACGCGAACCGGACCGACTTGCAGCCAACGTGGACGGCAGGCTATCTAGCCGGCGACCGCGTCAACGCCGACGGATCGTCGAAACTCAAGCTTGACATGCGGCCCAACGCAATAAAGGCCGCGAGCAGCATGGCGTGGTGCGTGGTCCGCCAAAACAATGGCGTTGAATTCATGTTCTGGAGGACGTTCTCGTCACTCGCGGCCAGGCTACGTATGAACTGTCAACGGCGGAGCAAAACTAGGCCACTGGGACGAGTAAACGCAGGCCAGTCGGGGCCACGGTGGAGGTCGCTCGCGAGGCCCGCATTTCGATAGCGCCGTAGCGAGCGAGCGGCCGTCAGGATTTGCTGTGGCTGTTGTGGTTCAGACGGTTGCTGGCTGATCGCCCATTTCGGGGGATCGCCCACGATATCCAGAGAGCGACTGAGCTTGTTTGGAAGCTCGGAACGGCTGCCGAGATGGACGATTGTCGTTATCTCATGGCGTCGGCGAAACCGAAGCCACAGGCTCCAGAGATAGGTAGTCAGTTTTTTTATTCAGTTCGCCACGTCGTGTCGCGTAGGGGACGAACATCACCCGACCTCAATAGTAGCTGTTCGCGCGATCGCAGCGTAAGTTACGCTGCGATCGTGCGGAACAGGAATTAGCTTCCCTCCCGGAGCCGCTGACGCTGCGCAACACTTGCTCGCCTCAACCATAGACAAGAATTGTGGCCACAGACTCTTGCTCCCGGCTGCAACGAGGCTCATCCTTACTGCTGTGGTCTCACTGAAGGTCAGAAAACAAACACAGCAAGCCATGCGCGGTGTGGCCGCGCAGCTTGACCAGGGGCGCAGCCCCGTGGACCCCATACGTGCACCGGAGCGACATCTCATGGCGTCCGACATCATCAAGTTTCGGATCGACGCCGACGAAAAACAGCGGATCATGAAAGCCGCCGAGCGCGCTGGAATCTCCACGTCTGATCTTCTGCGGCGAGCGGGCCGTGCCGCTGCGTCTGGACGGATTGCGTCACGCGCCGTGCTGTCGGACCTGGTGTTGATCCGGGCCGCCGCCAATCGGCTGGCGGCGATGGTGGACAATCCCGATACCGACCCGGCTGCGGTTGCGGCTGGCGTGAAAGCCGCCGTTGCTAATTTCCGCCAAATCGCCGCCCGCCACCTGGGTGACGTGCGATGATTATCAAGGCGAAAAGAATCCGCGCACGCGGCCAGGCTCTAAAGCGTGCCTTGCTGCACATCACCGAGGGCGAGGAGAACGACGCCATCGAACTGGTCAGCGGCAACGTTGCCGACCTTGAGGATGCGCGCAGCGACGCGCTGCGATTTGGACGAGAGTACGCGGTCCGGCATTGGATTTTGTCTCCCGGCCAAGAAATTTCCTGTTCGCCGTCGGCACCCCTGAGACAAATTGAGGGTCTTCACGAAGGGAGGATTTCTGGTTCATCGTAGCCGCAAGGAGCGCAGATGAAACAGAAATCCGGGCCGGACAAAGCGCCGGCAGACCAAGTGCTGAAGGACATTCGGCGTCAGACCCGCCGGCAGTATTCGGCGGAAGAGAAAATCCGCATCGTGCTGGAGGGATTGCGCGGCGAGGAGAATATCTCCGAGCTTTGCCGCCGGGAGGGCATCGCTGCCTCGATGTATTACGGCTGGTCCAAAGAGTTCCTCGAGGCCGGCAAGCGCCGGCTGGCGGGCGACACGGCGCGCGCAGCGACCTCCGGCGAAGTAAAGGACCTTCGTCGTGAAGCCTCGGCTCTGAAGGAGGCGGTCGCCGACCTCACCCTGGAGAACCGCCTGCTCAAAAAAAGTCTGAACGGGGATGGGGAGGACGAGGCATGAGATATCCTGCATCCGAGAAGGCCGAGATCATCCAGTTGGTCGAGCAATCGCATCTGCCGGCCAAGCGCACCCTGGACAAACTCGGTATTCCCCGCGCCACCTTTTACCGATGGTATGATCGCTATCGTGACGGCGGGCCTGAGGCGCTGGCTGATCATCGTTCACGACCCGACCGCGTCTGGAATCGGATTCCCGACGATGTCCGCCGCCAGATCATCGACCTGGCGCTGGAGATTCCCGAGCTGTCGCCGCGGGAGTTGGCGGTTCGCTTCACCGACGAGCAAAAGTACTTTGTCTCGGAGGCTTCGGTCTATCGGCTGCTGAAGGCACACGATCTCATCACCAGCCCGGCCTATGTGGTGATCAAGGCGGCGAACGAGTTCAAGGACAAGACCACCGCCATCAACCAACTCTGGCAGACCGACTTCACCTACCTCAAGATCACCGGCTGGGGCTGGTACTACCTCTCGACCGTGCTCGACGACTTCTCGCGCTACATCGTGACCTGGAGGCTTGGTCCCACGATGTGCGCCTCCGACGTCACGGCCACGCTCGACCAGGCGCTCGCGGCATCGGGTCTCGATCGCGCCACCGTCATGCACCGGCCGCGACTCCTCTCGGATAACGGAGCGTCATACGTGGCAGGCGATCTAGCCACGTGGCTCGAAGACAAGGGCATGGAGCATGTACGCGGCGCCCCCTATCATCCCCAAACCCAGGGAAAGATCGAGCGCTGGCACCAGACCCTGAAGAACCGCATTCTGCTCGACAATTACTATCTGCCTGGAGATCTCGAACGGCAGATCGAGGCCTTCGTCGTGCACTATAACCACGTCCGCTATCACGAGAGCATCGACAACCTCACGCCCGCTGACGTCTATTTTGGAAGAGCCGAGACGATCCTCGCCGAACGACACCGCATCAAGCGGGCCACCATCGCAAACCGCCGCTTGCAGCACCGACTGCAGGCCGCTTAAACTCTAACCCCTGATGAGCCAGAGCCTCCCTTCTCGAAATGCCTGATCAGTCTCAAATTATCTGACGACGAACAGTTGACAGACATCTGGACCTTCAAAAGCGCACGGTGAAGCCAAGTCTTGATTGTGCCGACGGGTGCACCGTATCTTGTGGCTAGTTGCTCTCTGCTTTCGCCGTGGAGGTAGGCCGCAACGATCAAACTGCGCTGGTGAGGGGTAAGAGAGCGGAGTGCAGCCAACGCGTGTCCACGCTTATCTGCAGCCTCGAGAGCGTCGAGGGCAGTTTCTCTATGATCTGATAGGCGGAGGATCGCCTGGTCGCTAGGCTCGAAGTTGAAATCTTTTCGTCTTAGGATATCAATCGCGTGGTTGCGGGCGATCTTAACAGACCAGGTGATTGGCGAGCTCTTGGCGGGGTCGTACTTGCTAGCATGACGCCAAATTTTGACATACGTGTCCTGAACAACTTCTTCGGCCAAGTCCGGGCGCTTCATAATGGAGATCGCGATCCCGAAAAGCTTGCGCTTGGTAAGGTCATAAAACTCGGAGAAAGCAATCTGATCGCCAGCAGCGGTCGCTTTTAGCAGGCTCTGAAGCTTTGCAGTCTCTACCTCAGCGTTTGTCAATTGGATCATAGCTCCGAACCCTCTGACGGAAATCAATTGCCCCTGAAGACGAGCGCTATGGTCGCATAGCCTGACAAAGACGAAGCTGCGGTCAGGAGCGTTCCCCAAACAAGGTCAACCAAAGCAACCTTCGGAGACCAGCCTTCTAACGTAGAGAGATTGGTTAAGTCGTACGTGCCGTACGCAACGAGTCCTAGAAGGCCTCCGAGCAGCAGGGCCGTAATCCAGGATCCGTTTCTCTCCGCTGGCAACACCGCGAGCACTAGGATGCCTGAAATATACAACGCGTAAAAAAAGCCCGCGATGATCAAGTTTGGCCTCTCGGCGAGCAAACCTCCAAGCTCAAATCTGTAGAAGCTCGCTGCGCGGCTAAGCCAGACGAAATCAAGTACCAAGAAAACCGCCGCGGTGGCGAAGTAAGCGGTCGCGTACCGAAGCATGAGATGCTCCTATATTCCGAAAAGTGGCTGCAACAATCGCGCCAGCACACTCTTGAAGCGTAGCGGAGCGTCAGTCACTGCGAGGCAAACGCAGTTCTCACCGGGGCCTGCATAGGGTTGATGTTCCGTGTGCTCGTCCGATTCTGAAATATCGCCGCGGCACAACATTCTTTCGCGATCACAAAGGCTCCCAGTCAAGACCATTGTCAGTTCGCGGCCGCGATGCCCGTGCTCAGGCACGCTTGTACCGCTCTGAAAACGCAAAAGGCGCGCCTGCGACGCGCACCCCGGAGTTTTGATCATGATTTGCTGTACGCGGGGGGCGACGCGTACCCACTTCAAATCGCTTAAATCTCCACCAACGTAGCTGCGGAGCGGTTCTGGAATTTGAAAGTCCGGTCTCAATGTAGGACTGGCTAAAGGTTTCGCGTTGTTGCTTTCATCGCGCACTCTTGCAATCACGGAGGCCATCAAGGATGGAGAAACCTCTGTTTCCGAAATGGTGTCCAACATATATCCGCCAAGAGAATCCGCAGAGCTGTTGCGCGTGCGACAGTAAGGACAGAGTGCCAGATGGGTGGCGACCAGCAGACTAGATGCTTCATCCAGGGTTCCGGACGAATAGCTAAGTAAAAGATCGTCGCTAAGGTGGAATTTGATCATCATCCGACGTTTCCCTTATCAACGTCGAGGGCAGCGCGAATTTTCGCAAATGCAAGCCGAATCCGGGACTTTACGGTGCCTACAGGAAGGTTAAGTTGTCTGGCAATTTCACCGTGCGAATGATTTTCGTAGAATGAAAGCATCAGAACGCTCTTCTCATTCGCAGATAGCGCACTCATGACTTCGCGAACCCGTTGATCTGCTTCCGCTCTTTCGAGCTGCTGATCCGGACTTGCTTCGACGTCGGGGACAAAGGCAGGATCGGTTGGATCGAAGGCCGGCCTGCGGGTTCGGCGAAACCGATCGACACTCAAATTTCGAGCGATCGTAAACACCCAGGTAGATGCGGACGCTTTTGACGGATTGTATAGTGCTGCATTCCGCCAGACGAGAACCAACGCGTCCTGAGTAATTTCTTCCGCCAGCGACGAGTCTGCACCACGTCGTAAGAAGTACGATTTTAGCCTCGGTGCAAAGTGTCGAAACACAATCTCAAACGATGCTTCGTCTCTCGTCGCGGCTATGCTAACAATCGATTTTGCGAGCGCCGTTGCAACAGCTTTTGGGTCGCTTTGCAATCGACGAATTGCGACCATTTTATTCTCGATATCTCTTCGAACTATACCGGCCAGCGCTACCTGCAGGGTTTGCCACAGTTGGTTGCCCAGCCAGGGTCGACCCGACCACGTAGCATTGGATCGCTTCGCACACCCGCGGCGGAAAGGCAAAACGTCGGATGGTGCAAAATCAGAGCCAGTGTAGTACGGGATCATTTGTTTGCCATAGTCAAGAATTCTTGCCGAGTGATCCCATTGTCGCGGAAACAACCGAGCATACAGCTCGTGATCATTTCCGAACCGACTTTGTGAATTCCGCGGCTGGACATACAATGATGCGTAGCCTTGATCACAACTCCCACACCTTGTGGTCTCAAGACTTCCTGGACTGCCGATGCAATTTGAGAGGTCAGGCGTTCCTGTATTTGGAGCCGTTTGGCATATACCTCTACAACGCGAGCAAGCTTTGACAGACCGACAACGCGGCCTTTTGGTACATAAGCGACCCAGGCTTGACCGACGATCGGCGCAAGATGGTGCTCACAATGACTTTCGAATGAAATGCCCCGAAGAATGACCATCTCCTCGTAGCCACCTGTCTCATCGAACGTCTTGTTCAGGATTTGAATTGGGTCTTGGCCATACCCCACAAAGTATTCACGAAACGCCCGCGCTGCTCTTGACGGCGTTTCGACTAATCCAGGTCGGCATGGATCATCGCCTGCCCAACGGATTATCGTACGGAACGCGGCCTCGACTTCTTCCAGTGATGGCTCAGCGGTTTCTTTGGCCGGCCGCTTGGAGTGAATAGTCAAGGTCGTCTCCGCTTACCCGCGCAATTGGCTGCGCCGTTCCTGCGCGAAAGGTTGCAATATGAAGCCCCCGGTCGTCAGGGAGCTCGACGACCGGGAAGTACTTGCGTGAACTGGCAGCGGAGCAGCTGCATCAATCACGTTCAAGCTATTACGGTTGCAAGACCGGTTTAGATCACTGCTAGCAGCAAAAAGATTAGGTTCGACTGGCGGCGGAGGGCCCCATTCGCTTAAGTGCCGAACTAATAGGCAGAATTAGCGCTGACAAATGGCCAAGGCGCTACGCAATTCTCAAGGTTATCTCGGCGAAATTATCGATCGAACACGCCGACGAGATAAGAACCAAGGCAAATTTATCGAGGATACCTGCAGATGACTGAATAAAGGGCCCTGCCGGGGTGAGGCAGGGCCGGGGAGGTCGCCAGCATAGGGGGAATGACGCCCTCGGCGGGATCGTAACCGATTCTGGAGAGGCGAGGTACTGGCCTCCGGCGTGGCGGTGTTGTTCCTGAACGTGCCTGTGAGTCCTCAATGACGTACTCGGAGCGGTTTGGTCCAATGCGCTTTGCTCTGCCCTGTTAGTGGAGGCCTATGTCCCTGATCCCGCACAAAAATTCCCTGTTATAAATCACCCGTAAGCCTGGTTAAGTTGCTGAATTAGTTTAACTATTTGAGATATGGGCGGGTTACAGGGCCGTAACCTGGCGATTAGCCCTGTAAAATTCCCTGTTTGCAGGGAATTTGCCTAGAGACGGGTTTGATTGGCACTGCGTGGCCAGCCATTTAGTTAAATCATAGAAAATCAATCACTTAATAGATCGCAAGCCTCAAAAACAGTAGCAGACGACGTAGCGCTACCGTCTTGATTAGGATTCAATTCGGTCCTATCCTATTATAATTCCAAGGTTCAAACCTAGGACATCGCGCACATCGCCGCGCGACACCCAGAGGGTGGGCGCATCGATCGATGCGAAATAGGCCGATACATCCTCGATCTGCTGCGGGTTCAGCGACCGGGCAATCGACGCCATGATCGCATCGCCATCGGGATCGCAGGCCAGCCACATTTCTCCAGTTTTGCAACCGATTGACCATGTAGGGGGCGTGCTGTCCGGACAGGCGTGGATAGACGTCGAGCGATGATGCGGTGTGGCAACCCTCGCAGGCGGGAATTTTCGCGCTGGGGTTTCCTATCCTTGCAAGCAAACGTCCGCGTTCGACAGAGGCAGCGTCTGCTGCCGGTTTCGGAGCGGACGGTGGCATCAGGCCCGCGTAGTATTTCGCGACCTGCTGGCGTTCTTCGCGCGAAAGCTCGCTTGCCAGTGGCTGCATCATGCCGCTTGGACGGAGGCCGCTCACGTACTTCGAGGGCGGTCGTCAGGAATTTGACGGGTTGCCTGTGCAAGATTGGCACGAGGCGGCTGCTCGGTCCACGCCGTGGCAACGCGCGCAGGCGGTCACCGCCGCCGATGTGCGTTCGGTTGTCGCGATTTCACCGCCACTTTGCGGGGCACGGGCAGACCGCCGAGCGCCAGATCGCGATACGCTGCGGCATCGAGTGCGGGAAGGCGTTTGAGAAATGCAACGACCGCCCAGACTTCGTCGTCGCGCTGATCCGCGACCCAGGCCGACATGCCGGTGTACTTGATGCCGTTCTTGACGATCCAGAACAGCTCCCGGTCTCGCCATTCCCGCATCGATGTCGCAAGGTTCGGCGGGGACGGAAGCATGCTGCCCGCGATCGGATTAATCGGTGCGCCGGGAGCACCGTGGCAATGGGCGCATCCGCTTTGGAAATGGGCAGCCCCAAGCGTGATCAGGTCATTGCTGTCAAGGGAAGGGGGGACGATACCTGCTGCGTGGGTCTTCACGGAATTTCGCATTCCGAACGTGAGGATTGCATTGGTTATCGCCAGGTGACCACGACTTGCGGCGACGCTGTAAAGACCCGACCACGCAAAGAGAAAACCGCCGAGCAAAATTTCGCCAAAGGTGATGAGAACGATGCGCGCAATCCATTTCAGATGTATGCGTGAAGGGATGCGCATCACTACTGGCCTATCGGCAAACGACGACGGCGCAAGATTGTTCCGGGCGGCTCTGGCCGATAGATTAATTGCACCGTAATCACCACAGCTGCTAGCAGATAGCTCAACGGGCAGGCCGTGATCATGAGAAGGCCAGCCAGGTGTTGATCATCGAGCGGGAGAAGTCCCGCCAAACCTTCCTCGATGTGACCCAGATGACTCGCTGATTTGCAAAGTATTCTTGGAGCGAAGATCAGCAGTGCTGCGAGCAGGCATGTCAGCTTGCTGGTGAGCAAGAGGACCGGGATGGTCTGCCAGCGTGCTGCTGCCGAGATGGTCAGAACAGCCGACCAGAAGACGAGCGCAGTGAGGAACAGCGTGCAATGTAGCGCAAGCTCAAGTACCGGAGATCGGGCAATTGCGTCATTGATGGCAGGAGAATGCCATGTCCACAGCAAGACAATCTGACCGAGAGCCGCGATCCATACCTAAGAGGCCGGGGTGCTGCGGAGTTGCCGGCGGGTAATGATAAGCGCACCCAGCAAGGGAGCAACTATATTCATCGATGCAATATGCAGCATCATATGCATTGAGAGATAGCCAAGATCATACGTTAGCAGCACGGCTGTTCCGCCAAGGACAACAGCTGCAGCACTGGCAACGGCTGGTTTGATCATGGGGACACTGAACGATCTGATCTCGATCGTGACTTTTCCCACCGGGGTAGCTCCATTCATCTTTACCTTGGTAGGGCATTGGATATTCGGCTGGTTCGCATACGTGAACGAGCAGCTTGCGCATCGGCAACCGGTCGATATCGGCACCCGGTACAGATGATGCGTGACACATTTGAAAATTGGCAGTCTGAATTTCTGCAATTGCTGTGGCAAGTCGCAGGCCTCGCCATTTTGCTGCACTGGATCGCCGCAATCCAAGGAAGACGACGATCGGATGGAGGCCAAGATTGACGCCATATTGCTAGCCGTTGAACCCAAGAAGGGCGACAAGCTTCTGACCGAGCTTGATGACGAGTACGAAGGTCGTCACACCGACAGTCGATTTGTGCGTATGTTGGAGCGGAAAACTGCACGCATGAAGTAGAAGCGAAAGTTGAGGCGCTAAGATCGGGCCGAAACTTCCAAATTCATGGATCATACGCCGGCTCAAGAACGTTTATTGCCGGGCAATTAAGCCGCCAGATCATTCCTGTCGATGCGTAACTAAGCTCGACCTTTCCGCTCACACTCAACTCAGTCATCTTGGTAATGACGGTTGTGCCAAAGCCGCGATGATTGGGGGGCGCGACGGGCGGGCCGCCTTTCTCAGTCCAGCTCATTGTGAAATTTTCGCCTCCGTCGTCTTCATCAATCCGCCAGGAGATTTCGACGTAGCCATCCGCAACTGACAACGCGCCATGCTTTACGGCATTCGTCGATAGCTCATGGACAACCATGCCAATAGATTGAGCCGCCGAAGCCGCCAAGCGGAGTGGGGGGCCTTCAATGAAAATTTGTTTGCCGATAAGCCCGGCGAAATGCGCCAGTTGCCCACGAACGAGATCCGACACTTCAACACATTTCCACTGACTCCCAACAAGCAGGTCGTGGTTTACTGCTAGAGCCTGAATTCGATTGGAAAACCGAAGGAGAAATTCACTAGGGCTTGACGCCACAGTTTGCTGCGCAACTGCCATCACGACGCTCAGGATGTTTTTCGAGCGATGATTGACTTCGTTCATCAATAGCCGGACCTGTTCCTCGGCTCGCTTGTGAGCTTCGGTGCGTTCCAGAACCCGTTGTTCAAGGGTATTGTTTAGCTCGTAAAGTTGTTTCTGGGCGAGGCGTCGCTCGGCGATCTCGGCCAATAACGCGCGGTTGGCGTTCTCGAGCTGACGTTGCTTAAGGTACAGTTCGACGAGCACGGCAACTTTAGATCGGAGGACCGCCGGGTTTATCGGTTTGTGCAGATAGTCGACGGCTCCCCTATCGTAGCCTTCGATCACATGCTGGTCTTCGTTGTAATAGGCCGTAAGAAATATGATTGGTATTTCGGAATTTTTTTTGCGCTCCCTGATCATCTGGGCAAGTTCGAAACCAGTCAGCCCCGGCAGGCGGACATCCAGAATAAGCACCGCAAACTCGTCTGCCAAAAGAGCCAGCAGCGCCTGTTCGGCTGACTCCGCCCGAACGAGCCGATAGCGAGGGGCATCCAACACGGTCTCCAAAACCATGAGATTTCTTGGCTCGTCATCGACGATCAATATATTGATGAACCCGCCGCTGTCCGCGATCATCGGAGCCGAGCCGGCAGTGGTGGCGCTGTCTGCCAAAGCCCCGTCTTCGGCGGGGCCGCTAGTGGTCGATGGCAGATTCATCTGTTTCTGCTCGTTGTACGACCGGAATAATGTTTCATCGGTATAGCCATACTCGCATCAACGAAAGAAGCTGATCTGTATTTACAGGCTTGGAAATGTAGTCGCTTGCACCAGCCTCGAGACACTTCTCGCGGTCGCCCTTCATGGCTTTCGCTGTCAGTGCAAGGATGGGGAGAGTGCGAAACTCAGGGACTCTTCGGATCTCGCGAATTGTCTCGTAGCCGTCCATTTCCGGCATCATGATATCCATCAGTACGAGACTGATGTCGGGTGTGCTTTGCACAATCTCGATGGCGGTTTTTCCGTTCGTTGTGCTTATGACATCCGCGTCATGGTTCTCGAGCAAGGATGTGAGAGCGAAGATGTTTCGTGCGTCGTCATCAACGATTAGCACTTTGCGATTCTGCAGGATTTCGTTCGAACCATGAAGCCGACTAAGCATCGCCTGCTTCTCGGGCGGCAGATTGGTTATCACCCGATGGAGAAACAGCGCGGTTTCATCCAGCAGCCGCTCCGGTGACTGGACATCTTTCAGAACGATGCTTTTTGCCATCGTTTTGAGTTGAATCTGCTCATCAATAGTCAAATTCCTGCCGGTGAAAACGACGACGGGCACGTTTGCTAACGTCGGATCGGCGTGCAGTTTTCCGAGTAGCTCAAAGCCGGACATGTCGGGCAACCGCAGATCGAGCACCACGCAATCGAATCGCTGACCGTGCATGGCTTCCAGCGCCTTTCCCCCGCTTGCAGCGGTTACAAGTTCGATATCATTATAGCCAAGCAGTTCTACGATGGATTTCCGCTCGATGTCGTTGTCTTCAACAACCAGCAGCCGCTTTGTGCGCGGGACAGTAAAATTCTTAAGGCGATCGAATGCCACTTCCAGGGCGGAAGTGGTGGGTTCCTTGACGAGATAGGCAAACGCTCCATGGGAAAGGCCATGCTGGCGCTCCTCGTCCAGCGTGACGATCTGCACTGGAATATGTCTTGTCGCCGGATCGAGTTTAAGTTGATTGAGCACTGTCCAGCCCAGCATGTCGGGTAGGAATATGTCGAGCGAGATGGCCGCCGGGCAAAACTGCCTGGCCAAGGAAAGTCCGGTCGCGCCTCGGGTGGCAATAATGCCCTTGAAGCCTTTGTCGTGAGCCAGGCCAAGGAGAATTCGCGCGTAGTGAGCGTCGTCCTCGATGATCAGCAATACGGTGTCGTCCTTTTCGATGCTCTCGCGATCATCTTCGATTTGTTCTTCTCGCCCAACAGGTAAGACGATGAGCTCGCGAGCAACTGATGCGCGGACCGCAGATCCATCTGCGATTACGTTTTGGGAACTGTCACGCCCGGGAAACTGGACAGGCAGGAATAGGGTGAAGGTGCTTCCCTGGCCGTAGACGCTGCTGAGTTTGATCTCGCCTCCGAGGAGGGTGGCCAACTCACGGCTGATGGCAAGGCCAAGGCCGGTGCCACCATATCTGCGGGAGGTGCCAGCGTCGGCCTGCTGGAAAGCTTCGAAGATAAGCCGTTGCTTGTCCGGAGCGATTCCGATGCCCGTGTCTTCCACAGCGAAGGAAACGACTTGATCGGCCTTGCTCAGTATGGGGTGATCTGCACTCCAGCCTTGTGCAGCGAGTTCAACGCGCACTTGTACATGCCCTTGTGCTGTAAATTTGACGGCATTGGAAAGAAGATTCTTGAGAATCTGCTGGAGGCGCTTGTCGTCGCTTTCCAAGAAACGGGGAAGATTTGCCGCAAAATTGACGTTGAAGGGCAGGCTCTTCGCTTCTGCCACGTGACGGAAGTTGCGTTCGATGTTGCCACGCAGGCGAGTGAACAAAATCTCCTCAACTTCGACGGTGACCGTCCCCGATTCAATTTTCGAGAGATCGAGAATGTCGTTAATCAGGTTCAGCAGATCGGAGCCGGACGAATTGATGTTGCGGGAAAATTCGATCTGCTTATCCGACAGATTGCCCGGCACGTTCTCTGCAAGCTGTTGGCTAAGGATCAGGATAGAATTGAGTGGGGTCCGCAATTCGTGGGACATATTGGCCAGGAATTCGGATTTGTACTTCGAGGTGAGTGCCAGTTCGATGGCCTTTTCCTCTAGTGCGAAGCGAGCTTGTTCGACCTCCGCATTCTTGCGTTCGACTTCGGCATTTTGATCTGCAAGCAGCTTAGCCTTCGTCCCCAGTTCTTCATTGGTCTGCTGCAACTCACTCTGGCGAGATTGCAGTTCTGCGGTCAATTGCTGCGACTGCGTCAGGAGTCTTTCGGTGCGCATCGTCGCTTCGATTGTGTTGAAGACTGCGCCTAGGCTGAGTGTCAACTGATCCAAGAATGCCAAGTCGACTTCCGTGAACGGCTGCAACGTTGCCAGTTCGATCACGGCCTTGGTCTGCCCCTCGAACAGAACTGGCAATACGACCACGCTTACCCGTGTGGCTTCGCCAAGACTGGATGAAATAGTGAGATAATCCGGTGGAACGTCGGTAAGCAGGATTGTCTTCTTTTCGATAGCGGATTGGCCTGCCAGGCCTTCGCCGAGGCCGATAGTTTCGAGTCGCCGGCCGCCGCCACGCGCGTAGCTCGAGAGCAATTTGAGCTTAGTGTTCTCTTCGTCACTGTCGAGGTGATAGATCGTGCCTTGATAGGCTTTGACCAGCGGGCCCAGTTCACTCAGGAGGATATCTCCCACTGTGCTGAGTTCGCGCTGGCCTTGAAGCATGTTTGTAAATTTTGCGAGGTTGGTCTTCAACCAATCCTGCTGCCGATTACTTTCAGTTGTATCGCGCAGGTTGGCGATCATCGTATTGAGATTGTCTTTCAGTTCGGCGACCTCGCCACGGGTCTCGACCTGAATCGTGCGCGTTAGATCTCCCTTGGTGACGGCGGTGGCGACTTCAGCGATTGCGCGGACCTGAGTGGTTAGATTGGCGGCCAGCAGGTTGACGTTGCTGGTGAGGTCCTTCCACGTGCCTGCAGCGCCGGGGACGTTGGCCTGGCCGCCCAGTCGCCCTTCCACGCCGACCTCGCGTGCCACGTTCGTCACCTGATCAGCGAACGTAGCGAGGGTGTCGGTCATATTGTTGATGGTTTCCCCGAGTGCCTCGACCTCGCCCTTCGCTTGCACGGTGAGCCGCTGGCTCAGGTTGCCGTCGGCCACCGCGGTCACCACCTTCACGATGCCGCGGACCTGGTCGGTGAGGTTGGAGGCCATGAAATTGACGTTGTCGGTCAGATCTTTCCAGGTGCCCGCGACGCCACGGACCTGTGCCTGGCCTCCGAGCTTGCCTTCGGTTCCGACCTCACGCGCCACGCGCGTGACTTCGCCAGCAAACAAGTTGAGTTGATCGACCATCGTGTTGATGGTGTTCTTCAGTTCCAGGACTTCACCCTTCACATCAACCGTGATCTTGCGGTTGAGATCGCCACGCGCCACCGCAGTAGTGACTTCCGCTATGTTGCGAACCTGTGTCGTGAGATTGTTAGCCAGACCGTTGACTGTGTCGGTCAAATCCTTCCAGGTGCCGGCCACACCTGGAACGGCCGCTTGACCCCCGAGTCGGCCTTCGGTGCCGACCTCTCGCGCCACGCGAGTCACTTCCGACGCGAAGGAACGAAGCTGCTCGACCATCGTGTTGATGGTTTCTTTGAGCTGCAGAATTTCACCTCTCACATCGACCGTGATCTTTTTGGAAAGGTCGCCGCTGGCGACGGCTATGGTGACTTCGGCGATGTTGCGGACCTGGCCTGTGAGATTCGAGGCCATGTAGTTGACGTTGTCGGTCAGGTCTTTCCAGGTGCCGGCAACGCCGGGTACGGCCGCTTGGCCGCCGAGCTTGCCTTCGGTGCCCACTTCACGCGCTACGCGTGTAACTTCCGACGCGAATGCTGAAAGCTGATCAACCATCGTGTTCATGGTCTCCTTCAGCTCCAGAATCTCGCCTTTCACATCGACGGTGATCTTGCGACTCAGATCGCCGCGAGCGATGGCGGTGGCGACGTCAGCGATATTACGAACCTGGCCGGTCAGGTTGTTGGCCATGGAGTTGACGTTGTCGGTGAGATCCTTCCAGGTGCCTGCGACGCCGGGCACCACGGCCTGGCCGCCAAGCTTGCCCTCGGTGCCGACCTCGCGCGCCACGCGGGTCACTTCGGAGGCAAAGCCGTTGAGCTGATCGACCATCGTGTTGATGGTGTTTTTCACCTCCAGAATTTCACCGCGGACGTCGGCTGTGATCTTTTTCGAAAGGTCGCCGTTGGCGACTGCGATGGTGACCTCGGCGATGTTGCGAACCTGGCCGGTGAGGTTGTTTGCCATCGAGTTGACATTGTCGGTCAGATCCTTCCAGGTGCCTGCGACGCCGGGTACCACGGCCTGACCGCCAAGCTTGCCTTCGGTGCCGACCTCACGCGCCACGCGGGTCACTTCGGAGGCAAAGCCGTTGAGCTGATCGACCATCGTGTTGATGGTGTTTTTCACTTCTAGAATTTCGCCGCGGACGTCGGCGGTGATCTTTTTCGAGAGATCGCCGCGGGCCACGGCAGTGGTGACTTCGGCGATGTTGCGGACCTGACCGGTGAGATTCGAGGCCATGAAGTTAACGTTGTCGGTGAGGTCTTTCCAGGTGCCTGCGACGCCGGGTACGGCCGCCTGACCACCGAGTTTGCCTTCGGTGCCGACCTCACGCGCCACGCGTGTGACTTCCGCGGCGAAGCCGTTGAGCTGATCCACCATCGTGTTCATGGTGTTTTTCAGTGCGAGTATCTCGCCCTTTACCTCGACCGTGATTTTAGAGGAGAGATCTCCTTCGGCGATGGCAGTCGCCACTTCGGCGATGTTGCGGACTTGACCCGTGAGATTGGAGGCCATGAAGTTGACGTTGTCGGTAAGATCCTTCCAAGTGCCTGCGACGCCGGGCACCGCCGCCTGACCACCAAGTTTGCCTTCGGTGCCGACCTCACGCGCCACGCGTGTGACTTCCGCGGCGAAGCCGTTGAGCTGATCGACCATCGTGTTGATGGTGTTCTTCAGTGCGAGTATCTCGCCCTTCACGTCGACCGTGATTTTGCGCGACAGGTCGCCCCTCGCGACGGCGGTTGTCACGTCGGCAATGTTGCGGACCTGTGCCGTTAGGTTGCCGGCCATCTGGTTAACGGACTCGGTGAGTTCCTTCCACACACCCGAGACGCCCTTGACCTGGGCTTGGCCGCCTAGCTTGCCTTCGGTGCCGACCTCACGCGCCACGCGAGTCACTTCGGAGGTGAACACAGAAAGCTGTTCGATCATGGTGTTGACGAGGTTGGCAGAACGCAAGAACTCGCCTCTGAGTGGCCGCCCATCCACCTCCAGGTCCATGGATTGCCCAAGATCACCTTTCGCCACCGCGCCAATGGTACGCGCCACTTCGGTTGTAGGCCGCACCAGATCGTCGAGGAGCGTATTGATGGAATCAGCCTGCTCAGCCCATCCGCCGATAGCGCCAGGCAGGGACATGCGCTGCTTGAGCCGGCCTTCCTTGCCGACCGTCTCGCTTAACCGCGCAACTTCCGCTGTAATCCGGCCCTCATGCGCGAGGGTTTGGTTGAAAGCCTCGGCTATTCGTCCATCCGTGCCTGGCCAATCTCGCGGTAAGCGCACCGAAAAGTCTCCATCGCGAAATGCCACCATTGCAGCGAGGAGTTGTCGCGAACGGATTGCGGCGGGATCGTCAATCAACTCTCCGGATTCCCCATTGTCTCGTGCGATACCCGAGGGCTTCTTGCTGTTCCTTGGGATTGTCGTTTCGTTCATTGGTCACCGGTGAATGCAATCGCAACATAAGATGCAGGGATCCGTGATTGGCCGCAATCACACTTCATGCCAGCCTTCCCTTTTTTGCGAAAAAACCCGCTACATTTGGCCGCTAGTTACTCTTGGGAAGAGTAGGAATAAATTCTGAGTTCTGCGAATGCAATATTATCATCCATCGGCCGCCACAAGTTTGGCCGGTTCCGCAACGTTCGTGTCGGAATATGGTTCCATCGTCGGAACAGAAGAGCAGCGGCATGCCGAACGACACCGCCCGTCGTTTGACGCTTGGCTTTGGTTGTTGCCGAAGCCTAGCGGAAGAGGGCTGGTGTCCGAAAGATTAGACAAATTATGAATAAACTCGGCGCGCAGCGCTAACCAAGCCTGAACGTTTTGAAATGTCAGATGACTTGACTGGAACATCGATCGTCCCGCCGTCACCATGGACGGGATCGTGATCGGCTACGTTAGTCCTCTCGGCGTCTTTAACGCGCGCTTGCTCGTCGCGCTTCGCATCCTTTTTGAACGGCTGTTGCAGAGGCAAGTCGCGGGAGCTTTTTGGCTTCCATGGCGCATCTCCAAGAAGACGAATGCGCCGATGGATTAAAACTCCTATGCCCGCCTATGATACGCTGTGATGGCTCTATTGGCCAAGATAAGCTTGTTTCTCGGACCCTGCTGAAAGTTGGCTACGATGTTCGAGAGTATGACTTCGTGGGCAGTGAATGGATACTTGATAGCTCCGGTCCCTTTCGAGAAAAATTCCAGGCGATATCATACGCCCGCCCAACCTCATCAGTCCGCAAAATCTCGGTGTGATTCTGACAATCATGCAGGAGAATCTGGTGCCAATCGGAGGTCGGGGGTGTGGCACCGGCTGTGATTTCCGGAACGAAGGGCGAAGCTTGTGCTTGGCTGGGCATTGCGTGGGGACGTCTTATGCCATCTGAATCATGGACTACTGCGCTGGGGCTCGTTGCCGCAGCCCTGACTTGGCTCTCATACATTCCTCAAGTTAGAAAAGCTTTCCCCAGAGATGCCAATGAAGACATCTCGCTGAAAATGCTCATTGCGCTGTTTTCAGGACTTGCGCTGTGGATTGTCTACGGCCTGATGAGAAGCGATTCTGTTATTATTATTGCTAACGGCATAGGGGCTGCCCTTGTCGGTGACCTGACCGGGCTTTTTTGGACCAAGCTTTGTGAGAAACTGAGCTTGGAAAGGAGCTTTGGTCATGCCGAAGAAGAGGTTTAATGCGGAGCAGATCGTGGTGCTGCTGCGCCAGATTGAAGTATTGATGTCGCAGGGCAAGGCAGCGCCGGTGGCCTGTCGGGAAGCCGGAATTTCGCAGCAGAGTTATTATCGCTGGCGGAAGGAATACGGTGGCCTTGAGCTCGATCAGGCGAAGCGGATGAAGGATCTGGAGCGGGAGAATGTCCGCCTCAAGCGTCTCGTCGCCGATGTGTCGCTTGAGAAGCAGGTGCTCAAGGACGTTGCCTCGGGAAACTTATAAGCCCTGAGCGGCGACGGCAGGCGGTGGAGGGCATTCGAGGGAAGTATGGTCTCTCGGAACGCCAAGCCTGCCGGATCGTCGGCCAGCACCGCGGAACACAGCGATACACCACCATCGTTCGATCTGATGAGGATGCGTTGACGAGAGCGATTATCTCTCTTGCGTCCCAATATGGGCGATATGGCTATCGTCGGATCACGTCGCTGCTGGTCGATGCCGGCTGGCAGGTCGGGTGTGATCGGGTCCAGCGGATCTGGCGCCGTGAGGGGCTAAAAGTACCCAGCAAACAGCGACCGCGCGGCCGGCTGTGGCTCAACGACGGATCCTGCATCCGTTTGCGGCCGCAGCATCGTAACCATGTCTGGAGCTACGACTTCGTCGAGGCGCAGACCCATGATGGCCGTAAGCTCCGGCTCATGACGCTGATCGACGAGTTTACCAGGGAATGCCTGGCGATCAGGGTTGCACGTCGCATCAACAGCTTCGGCGTCATCGACACCATGGCCGATGTGATGCTTGCTAAAGGCGTCCCTGAGCACATCCGGTCGGACAACGGCGCGGAGATGACGGCCAAGATCGTGCGCAGCTGGTTCGGAAAGCTCGGAGCAAAGACGCTCTACATTGCGCCCGGCAGCCCATGGGAAAACGGCTACTGCGAGTCCTTCAACGGCAAACTGCGCGACGAATGCCTGAACGGTGAAATCTTTTACAGCCTAAAGGAGGCTACCGTCGTCATCGAGCAATGGCGCAAGCACTTCAACACGATCCGACCGCACTCATCTCTGAGCTACCGGCCGCCGGCACCGCAAACATCGGCGCCGACACTGCAGCATCTGGATCGGAGCGCAGCGATGCAGTAGTCTCTATCCAGCTGGTCCAAAATATCCGTCAGGTCACTGCCGGACGCAGGACATTTGTCTACGAAACGCCTTTGGTGGCCTTGCCTGAGGCGGCAGCGCCGGATCTCAAGAACAAGTCGTTCACGATCACTGCCGAGGCAGAAATCCCCGCCGGCGCAGAAGGCATGATCTTTACGCAAGGCGGGTTCACCGGCGGCTGGGGCTTCTACATCCAGCAGGGCAAACTCGTCGGTTTGCACAGCCACGTCGCACTCGAACGCTACCGCGTCGTGTCCACCGAGCCGGTGCCGACCGGTAAGGTCACCTTGGCGATGGATTTCAAGTCCGATGGCGGGCATGGCGAAGGGCGGCACGGTCACGCTGCTCGCCAATGGTAGGAAGATCGGGGAAGGTCGAGTCGAAAAGACGACGCCGGTCAAATACTCGCTCTATGAGGGGCAGGACATCGGCGAGGACAGCGGCTCGCCGGTGGACTTCAGTTACACGCCACCGTTCAAGTTCACCGGCAAGCTTGGGCGGGTGACGGTGGAGTTGAAGTGATGACAAAGGAGAAGATGATCATCGGCGCACTGGTGTTGCCACGGTCGGCCTTACCACGACCCCGCAGGCGCAAACTGTCTCTGCACTTGACCTCGACAGCCGCACGACCGAGCGGCGCGCTATCGAGTCCGTCATCTGGGGCATGCTCGCGGTCAATCTCGATCTAATGCTCCAGGCGATGATCGACAGCGCCAAGGGCAAGCCCAACCAGATCGTCTTTTGGTCACGTCAAGAATCAGACGCTCACGCCCAATCCCGACGTGATTTACGTGATGCCGTTTTTCAACACCGAGGATGCCGGTCCGATGGTGCTGGAAATCCCGCCGGCGGATGACGGCGTGATCAACGGCACGATCATGGACTTGGCAGGTGCCGCTTGAGGATGTCGGGCCGGCCGGCGTCGACAAGGGCAAGGGCGGCAAGTATCTGGTCTTGCCTCCCTACCATCCGGCCGCTGTTTCGGACGGTTACATCGCTTTGCCTTCGATGAATTATCAAGGCTACGCGTTGTTACGCTCAATTCTCAAGAGCGGGAGCGATGCTGACATCGCCTCGTCGGAGCTGGCCGGGATTGCGGAGATGAGGCGAGCGCGGGTTATGTGATCGTCGTCGCGGCTTTTGAAGCGCCAACTGTCATTGCCTCAACGATATCGCAGTGATGGGTTAGCCGGTCGAGCAGCGCCGTCGTCATCTTGGCATCGCTGACGGGATATGCGTCACGAACCAGCTTTGCTCTCATCCACAGTGGCACAGCGTTGCCGGACTTTGAGGCCTTTGCGCTCGGGACAGCGGAATACCCCGATCGCTCGACGATCCTTATTGTGGAAGTCGATACGCTGACCGAGGGGCCTGAACTGGTTCTTCGCGGGCCTGGCATCAAAGACACATCGTCGGGCGGCGAGCGCGCCATTGAAAATGCTCACCAGTTACTTGCGTACGAACGTCGCGGCGATCCAGCTGTACCCGATCTCTCGCTCGCACAGATATCGGCGCAGTTTACGCTGGCAGTCGATCGCGTTATGACCGAAGCTCGTTCTACGAACGCGAACTTACAGCGTTAGCGATCAAGCAGGCGCGGGGCGACCTGATCGAGGCGATTTTCCTGCTGCGCGCATTCCGCGCCACCCCGCCACGGTTTGGCGCGACGGAGCCGGTCGACGCCGCAGCCATGCAGGTGCGCCGCCGTGTCTCGTCCACCTTCAAGGATATCCCCGGCGGGCAACAACGAGGCGGTCAGCCCGATGATGCTGTTTGGGCAAATGCTGGCGCACGGCGATTTCGCCTTCCAATGGGAGGCGCATGGCCTACGCTATGGGGTGCCATCTTCGATTGTTGATGATGTGACGGCCGGGCGCGCTGTTATCGTGAATGCGTTCCGCACAATCATCGAGTTCGCGCGTAGATCGTATGCCAAAGTGACGGTGGTTTTAGTGACGGCTCCGCCGGACGTGCTGGCGACGTCTTGCGGCGCGCACACGCCCTAGCGATGGCCAGATCGACGACAGACTCCGCAGAACGGTTGTTGCTGCCGTACCTGATGTCATCATCAATAATGTAGGCTTGGCGGAAGATCATGCAGCCGAGCTTTTGAGCGCTATTGGCCGCGGTTGACAGGTGGCGCAGTCACACGCGCAAGAAACTGCACCAGTGCTTTGCGGTCTTCGTCCGAACCGATGCGTTGTTCGGGCATCTTCGTACCTGGTGTATAGGCCGCCGGGCCGATTTCGAAAAGCTTCGACACTGTTTCGGGCGTCCAGACGATATCGAGCTTCTTCAGCGGCTCGGAATAACTGTAACCCGGTAAAGTTGCGATCTTTCGTCCGAAAATTCCCGATAGCGTCGGACCGGCCTTGTTGACCTGATCCGGGGTCAGCGTGTGACAGGCTATACAGGCGCGAAAAATTTCCGCCCCACGGTCACCAGCATAGGCGGCAAGCGGATCGTTTGGGCTTTCCTGTATGGTCGCGCCGATCGGTTCGCCTGTAAGAGCATTCCAGCGCCGGATCATGTTGTCCGCGCCTCCAGTGAGCAGCGTGCCGTTGTCCGGCATGAACGCCACTGACCACACCGGTAGCCCTGGTCCAACCAGCCTGCGCACAAGCGTGCGCGCCTTGCGGTCGACGATCGCGACCGATCCCCGAATGTCCGCCGCCGCGAGCAGCGCACCATCCCTCGACACTGCCATCGCAATGACCGGGATCGGCCCAGCGGCGACCTCGCCATCAGAGTTTCCGGAGCCGTCGAGGAAATGGATATTGCCATCTGCACCCGCGGCGGCGATTTCGCCGTCCTTGAACGCGACGACTGAATTGAGCGGCGCGGGCAGGGTGACAATGGACGGTGCGGCAGAACTGTCGAGCGGCCAGATACGGAGGGTCAGGTCATAGCTGACGCTGATGAGGGTTTTGCCATCAGCGCTGAATGCTACTCCGTTGACGTTCTGTGCGTGCCCTTCAAGTACGCGCGGTGTGCCGCCAGCGAGCGGCCATAGCCTTACCGTATGATCCCATGCTGCGGATGCGAGCATTTCGCCGTCTGGCGACAATGCAAGCGCTGCGATTGGCGCGGTGTGGCCCTCAAGCACGGCCTCGGGTTGCTGCTTGCTGGAACTCCAGACAGCGATGCGGCCATCGGCGCCAGCGGTTACCGCGCGGCCATCCTTGAGCAATGCTGTCGCATTGACCGCATCGGCATGAAATCTGAGAACCTGTTCGGCAGCATCGCGACCAAGCGACCAGCGGATCGCGCTGCCGTCAAAGCTTCCTGAGAGCAACGTCTGTCCATCGGATGAAATCGCCAGCGCGCGGACTGGTCCGCCGTGACCTCGCAATTGTGCAGCAGCAGGTGCGGTGCCGAGCACCGCAATGAGCGCCCCGATCACGAGCAGCGCGCGAAGCTGATATCTTCCGTTGTTACGGTCAGCTTCTTGCATCGGCGGTTCCCTCGAACGCTATCAATCTGAACCGTATCGAAACACGAAAACCAGGTTCAATAAACCGTGCGGAAGGTTCAGGTGCCTCACTGGAAGTCGCTCGCCGGTCAGGCGAAATAGCGAATTGTGCCGGCTGGCGTGGTGTCGTAGCCTGTGAGGTCTTTCGCGCGCTGTTTGAGGATGGGCTGCGAAATGAAGTTCATCAACGCCTGCA
This sequence comes from Afipia birgiae 34632, assembly GCF_000308295.2. Classification (GTDB taxonomy): domain Bacteria; phylum Pseudomonadota; class Alphaproteobacteria; order Rhizobiales; family Xanthobacteraceae; genus Afipia; species Afipia birgiae. The sequence goes on along the minus strand of NZ_HG326652.1, from coordinate 1,690,010 downwards.
AGGCCGGCTTGAAGTAATCACGCTGATGCATCACGAGATCGAAATTTTCCCATAGCAATGGCATGAAATCGAGACCGGCTGCGTTGGCGGCTGCGCGCGTCGCGATGCCGCAGTCGGCATTGCCAGCACGAATTGCCGCCGCCAGATCAGGTCCGGTCAGGCATGGCGGATCGAGCCGGCGGAGATCCTTCAGCTTTGCGCCCTGCTGTTTCAGGAGCGCGTCGAGCAGCATTTGTGCGCCCGCGCCGGATTGCCTGATAGCCATGGTGGCCCCGGACGCGAGAACTCCCGCGACGCTGGTGAGGCCTTTCGGATTTCCCGGTTGGAGCAGGAGTCCTTGTTCGCGCCGCACAAATCCGACAAGCACGGCATCGTGCAAAGTGGCAAGCGAGCGCACTGCTGAGACATTGGCGTCCTCGCCGGCGTCATGCACATCAGTTTCGGTATGAAAATGGATCGCTGCGGCAATTGCTTCACCGCGCAGTACGCGGCCGACGCCGCTTTCTGTTCCTTCAACGAGCGTCGCGAGGCCGGAGCCTGATTCGCGCAAACTCCATTCGAGCAGGGCGTCCTGGCTTCCGCCCACGATCAAAGGCGCATCCGAGGGACTCATGCCGGCCGGCCGCAGTAATCCGGACAGCACCCATCGATCGAGCTCTTCACGCGGGAAGAGCCACTTGCCCGTCACCTTGGTGCATGGGATCGCGCCTTCGGCCACCAGCTCATAGAGCTTGCGCTCGCCGAGTCGGAGGTATTCAGATGCCTCTCCTGTCGTAAGAAGGTCCATCCTGCATTTATATGCATATTGTTGTTCTTTTTCAATTTATTGACAGACCTGAAAAATATGCAGGACAAGGCATGGGGAGGAAAATCATGCTGGACGGGCTAAATGCCTGGCAACTGATCATGAGCGGCGATGCGACACTGTTCGCCATCGTCAAATTGTCACTGGCTGTCAGCCTTTCCGCCGTGGTGCTTGCGGCCGTTATCGGCTTGCCGCTCGGTGCATCGCTTGCGTTGATGCGCTTCCCCGGACGGAGCGCGATTGTCGTACTCGTCAACGCTTTCATGGGATTGCCGCCCGTTGTTGTCGGTCTTGCGGTCTACCTTTTGCTGTCACGCTCCGGGCCGCTCGGCAATCTCGGCATCTTGTTCACGCCGACGGCAATGATCGTCGCGCAGGCGATCTTAATCGTGCCGATCATCGCGGCGCTCACGCGCCAAACCATTGAAGATCTCTGGATCGAATACCGCGACGAACTGTCGGCGATGGATGTCGGGCCGCTCGGTCGCATAACGACGCTGTTGTGGGATGCGCGCTTCAGTCTGCTGACTGCGCTGCTTGCGGGATTTGGACGTGCCGCGGCGGAAGTCGGTGCCGTCATGATTGTCGGTGGCAACATGGAAGGTTTCACCCGCACCATGACCACTGCGATTGCGCTCGAAACGTCAAAGGGCAATCTGCCGCTCGCGCTCGGTCTCGGCATGATCCTTGTGGTGATCGTTCTCGCGATCAATGCCGCGGCCTGGGGTGCACGGGTCTGGTCCGAACGGCAGGTGGGATGACGATGCGGGGGCCGGTGACCGATCTTCCCATTGTCTTCGATCGCGTTCTGGTGCGGGCCGGCCTCACGACCATCCTTGATCGCCTGACCCTAACGTTATCGTCTGGTTCGCCAACGCTTGTTATTGGGCCTAACGGTGCGGGTAAAAGCACCTTGTTGCGCCTGTGCATGGGACTTGCGGTGCCGACCGAAGGCCGCATCACGTGGGGTGGTCGCGCCGATGCAAAGCCGACACGCCGCGCGTTCGTGTTTCAGCGGCCGGTGATGTTGCGCCGGACCGTGTCCGCCAATGTCGCCTATGGGCTGACCCACGCGGGTTATCCGCGCGCGAAATTGGCTGCGCGTACTGCTGAATTGCTTGAACGCGTGGGCCTGTCGGATTTGGCCATGCGTCCCGCCCGACGTTTGTCCGGCGGCGAACAACAGCGGCTGGCGCTGGCGCGTGCTTTGGCGCGGGATCCGGAATTGCTGCTGCTTGACGAGCCGACCGCAAGTCTCGACCCGGCGGCCACGCGCGGTGTTGAGGAGATTGTTCGTGATACCGCCCAGTCCGGCATCAAGATCGTGATGGCCTCGCACGATCTGGGCCAGGTGCGGCGACTCGCTGGTGACGTTGTTTTCATGGTGCGGGGCAACGTGCGCGAACAGACACCCGCCGAGGATTTTCTCAAAAACCCGTCGACATCTGAGGCTGCGGCCTTTGTACGCGGCGATCTCGTTGTTTGAACTCTTGAGGGAGATGTCATGAAACGCCAATACGCTTCTTTTGCCTTTGCGTTCTCGTTACTCGCGGTGGCGGTCGCAACACCTTCTTCCGCGCAGGACAAATCCATTGTCGTGGCTTCGACCACGTCGACGCAGGATTCCGGCCTGTTCGGCTACATACTCCCGTTGTTCAAGGCTAAAACCGGAATCGAAGTGAAGGTAATCGCCCAAGGTACCGGACAGGCGCTCGACACCGCGCGTCGCGGTGATGCTGATGTCGTCTTCGTGCATGCCAAGTCGCAGGAAGAAAAATTTGTCGCCGAAGGGCACGGCGTGAAGCGCTTCGATGTTATGTACAATGACTTCGTCATGATCGGCCCGAAAAGCGATCTTGCTGGCGTCGGTGGATCGAAGGATATTGTTGCCGCACTGAAAACCATTCAGGGAAAGGCACTGCCGTTCGTCTCTCGCGGCGACAAGTCAGGTACGCATTCGGCTGAACTCGCACTGTGGAAGCAGGCAGGTATCGATCTCGAGACCGCCAAGGGCCCTTGGTATCGCGAGATCGGACAGGGCATGGGGGCCGCGCTCAACGCGGCGGGAGCGATGAATGCTTACGTGATTTCCGACAGAGGTACCTGGCTATCTTTCAAGAACCCCGGTGACCTGGTCATCGCGGTCGAAGGCGACAAGCGGCTGTTCAACCAATATGGAGTCATTCTAGTGAACCCGGAGAAGCATCCGGCGGTGAAGAAGGATCTCGGTCAAAGCTTTATCGACTGGTTGATCTCACCCGAGGGGCAGGGCGCCATTGCGGTCTATCAGGTCAACAGCAAGCAACTGTTTTTCCCCAATGCCGAGAAAAGGGCGTCCTGAGCCCCAGAGACGGTTGGCCTATTTTTTCGTCTCCGGCGGACAATCCGGGCGCACTTCCATCGCCTTTCCGTCGCTCTGCACCGTCGGGGCGGCGGAATTTGCGTGTCCGCCTGCAGATGGTAGAATAGCGCTCTTTTCAACGCCCATCGACGTGTCCGCGGTCTTGGCGTTGCCGGAAGTCGTGCCTGCCGAAGGTGTGGTGTTGCAACTCGTCTCAGGCTTGTCACTTGCGGGCGCGGCCGTTTGTGCCAATGAGGGAGTTGCAGCAAACAGCCCCGCAATGGCAACAGCGATGAGTTGAGTACGCATTTTGAACCTCTGTGGGTGTGTATAAAGGAATCAATGAAACGTTCCCCTCAACGTCCCATGTTTGAGATGGTTCCGTCGCATTCGCCACCTGCCTGTCGCGCGCCCGGCCGTCATCGAGCGTCAAGATGACACAGCGCTTGCCGGCCACGCTGACCCCGCTCGATGTTGCCCTTCGCTTGCTGCTGGACGGTGCGGAGCCGGTTGAGTCCATCGATGCATCGCTCGCAGATTCTGCGGGTCGCATCGCAGCTGCGATTGCGTCGCCGCAAACGGCACATCCGATGTTCAGTATTGCGGTCGCCGACGGTTGGGCAATGCGGGCGCGTGATATCGTCGGCGCATCGTCCTATTCTCCGCAGCCGTTGTCTGCATCGCCTATGTGGGTCGAAGCGGGGGATCGGCTTCCGGAGCATTGTGACTGCGTGCTTGATGCCGACATGGTCGAACAGACCGGATCGATGTTTCAGGTTCTCGCTGAGGCGGTTCCCGGTCACGGCATTCGCCGGACCGGAGACGACGTCGCGGCTGGGCGCTCGATCATTTCCCCAGGGCGGCAGGTGACCGCGCGCGACACGCTTGCTCTCCGCGTCATGGGACTGGATCGCATTCAGATTCGATCTCCGCGCGTCTGCGTTCTCGATGTGACGTCGAGGGACGGAAATATAGCATCTTCGCAGTTCATCCTGGAGTTTGTGAAGGCTGCCGGTGCTGAAGCGGTTGGTGTGCAGACAAAGGGACGCGACGCCGCCAGCATTTCCGCGGCTGTGGACGAAGGCGCTTACGATCTGCTGATAACAGTCGGGGGCACAGGCCTCGGCCGCGCCGATTCAGCGGTTCACGCGCTGGCAATGCGTGGAATTGTTTTAGCGCATGGACTTGCCTTGCAGCCCGGGCGCACGGCGGCGGTCGCGAAGACCGGCAGAACGCCCGTTATCGCGGCTCCCGGCGCGCCTGATCAGGCTTTGGCGGTTTGTTTAATGCTGGTTCAACCCGCACTGGACTTGCTCACCGCGCGGTTGCCGCGGCAGGATATCGTTCGTCCCCTTGCGCGCAAGGTTTCTTCGTCTATCGGTGTTGCCGAGATTGTGTTGCTGGAAGCGCTGGATGACAAGTGGATGCCGATTGCCACTGGTCAACTTTCGCTGGACGCTATCGCCCGTAGCGAAGCATGGCTTGTTGTGCCGGGAGATAGCGAAGGCTATGCAACCGGAACAGCGGTCGGCGCATTTCCTCTTCGCGATGGGACGTGAGATTTCAAGATGACAGAACCGAAGGTATCGCTGACCAATGCAAGCGTTGACCAGGAACAGTTTCTGACCATCTTGTCGCGCGAGGAGGCGATTGCCCGCTTTGAAGCTGCGCTGTTTCCTCGGGATATGTCTGCCAACGACCGCGCGCTGACCGATGCGCTTGGGCTCGCGCTAGCCAGCGATGTGTTTGCAGTTGTCGATGTCCCGCCATTCGATCGCTCCAATGTCGACGGATTTGCTGTACGTTCCGCCGATCTCGTTACCGCGGGTGAGGCATCGCCGGTTCACCTGCGGTTGAACAACGAGACAATCGCCTGCGGCACCGCGCCGGAATTACCGGTGGTGCAGGGCTCGGCGACGCGGATTGCCACTGGCGGTCCCATTCCGCGCGGCGCAGATGCTGTGGTGATGATCGAACACACGCAACCGTTGCGTAATGACGCGATCGAGATCAGACGAGCTGTATCACCCGGACAGTTCGTCTCCTATGCGGGCTCGGATATCGCGCAGGGCGAGATTCTGCTGCGCGCGGGCACGCTGGTCGGCTCGCGTGAAATCGGCATGCTCGCCGCATCGGGTATCGCGCGCGTCCCGGTGACAAAGAAACCGCGCGTTGCGATCATCTCGACCGGTGACGAGCTTGTTCAACCCGGCTTGCCGCTGCGTCCGGCTGCGATCTACGACGCCAACGGCGCGATCGTCGCAGCCGCGGTATCTGAAAACGGCGGCGAGGCCGTGTTTCTTGGAGCGTTTCCGGACGAGGAAGACAAGCTCGAAGCCGTGATGCGCGAGGCGTTGGCAGCCAGCGACATTCTTCTGTTGTCCGGCGGCACTTCAAAGGGCGAGGGCGATGTTTCCCACCGGATTGTCTCGCGACTAGGCAAGCCCGGCATCATTGCGCATGGTGTGGCGCTGAAGCCGGGCAAGCCGCTGTGCCTCGCCGTATGCGATGGCAAACCGGTTGTCATCCTCCCGGGTTTTCCCACATCCGCAATGTTTACGTTTCATGACATGATCGTGCCCGTGCTGCGCCGTCTCGCTGGTTTGCCGCCGCGTAACGACGCGCGCGTGACGGCGAAGGTGCCGGTGCGCATTGCCTCGGAGCTTGGCCGGACGGAATTCGTGATGGTGTCGCTCGTCGATGGCGATGACGGATTGGTTGCGTATCCTACCGGCAAGGGCTCCGGCGCCATCACATCGTTTGCTCAAGCTGATGGGTTTCTGAAGATAGATGCGCTCGCCGAGCAGATTCCGGCTGGTGCTCAGGCCGAGGTAACGTTGTTCACACCGCATGTCCGTGTGCCTGATCTAGTGATTGTCGGCAGTCATTGCACGGGACTGGACGTTGTCACTGCGCCGCTGACACGTGCTGGGCTGTCCGTCCGTTCGATCTCGGTGGGAAGTCTGGGCGGACTGGCCGCGGCCCGGCGCGGCGAATGCGATCTCGCACCGATCCATATCTTCGATGAGAAGACCGACACGTACAACACGCCGTTTCTTGTTTCTGGTCTTGAACTCGTGCCCGGTTATCGGCGCATGCAGGGGATTGTGTTTCGCGCAGGTGACAAGCGCTTCGAGGGGCTTACCGCCGAAGACGCGGTGCGTGCAGCGCTGAGAGACCCATCATGTCTGATGGTCAACCGCAATCAGGGTGCAGGCACGCGCATTCTGATCGACCGTTTGCTCGGAGATGCGAGGCCTGATGGGTACTGGAATCAGCCGCGTTCGCACAATGCCGTTGCGGCCGCCGTGGTGCAGAACCGCGCCGATTGGGGTATGACCATCGCACCGGTCGCGCGTGCGGCGGGATTGGGGTTCATTCCGTTCGCCGAGGAGCATTACGATTTTGCGGTCGTGGCTGCGCGAAAGCAGCGTCCTGCTGTGGAAGCTTTTCTGGATTCGCTGGCGTCATTGGAAACGCGCGCGGCGCTGGAGCGGGCAGGCTTCCGCCCCGCATAGTCAAGTTGGGGCGCCGTCGAGCACTGCGAGTTGCTCGGCCTCTGCGACATCTTCGATGGTGTTGGCGTTGAAGAACGGATCGATCGGCTTATCCGGCCACGTCACCGTCGCCAGTTTATAGCGGGCCGTCCAGCGATCGATCTTGCGCATGTCTTCCACCACCAGCGCGTGCCGCAGTTCGCCGCGCAGCGCGACGCTCCAAAGCCCGATCACCGGATGAATCTGCTCGCCAGAGGCCGCGACCGCGAGCTGCGCGCCTTCGGAGATACGCGCATGCTGCAAGCGCGCGACCAGATCGCGCGGCAAAAACGGGCAATCCGTTGCCGCGCTGAGCACCCATTCCACATCTGGCCTGTATGCGGCCGCCCAGTCGAGCGCTGTCAGGATGCCGGCAAGCGGGCCGGCAAATCCCTCGACAGTGTCTGCGATCACGGGAAGTCCGAAAGCAGCGAAGCGTGCAGGGTCGCCATTCGCATTGAGAATGAGCCCGTCGCACTGCGGTGCGAGTCTTGCGATCACGCGTTCGAGGATGGTGCGGCCGCCAATGGTTTTCATCGGCTTATCGCCGCCGCCCATACGGCGTGCCAGTCCCCCTGCGAGGAGAACGCCGAGTGTCGAGGGCCGGTCCTCAGTCATCGTCGCTGCCCTTGCGCCGATGCCGCGCGGATTCTTCAGCGATAAACTCCAGGCTTTGGTCGAACACGATCCGCTCCTGTCCGGACAGCGCGATGAACCGCTTGCCCTTGGTCCGGCCGATCAGCGTCAAACCCACTTGCCGCGCCAGTTCGACGCCCCAAGCAGTGAAGCCGGAGCGCGACACCAGAATGGGAATGCCCATTCGTACGGTCTTGATCACCATTTCCGAGGTGAGGCGTCCCGTCGTGTACATGATCTTGTCGGCGACATTGATTTTGTGCCGCCAGGCCCAGCCCGCAATTTTGTCGACCGCGTTATGCCGTCCCACGTCTTCCATGTAGCAGATTGGTTCGCCTTCCTTGCAAAGCACGCAGCCATGGATGGCACCGGCTTCGAGGTAGAGCGAGGGCGCCGTGTTAACGGCATGGGTCATTTGATAGAGCCACGACGTGCGTAACTCAGCCTTGGGGAGGGTCGCGCCTTCGATGGCCTCCATCAGGTCGCCAAATGCGGTGCCCTGTGCACAGCCGGAGGTGAGCGTTTTCTTCTTCAGCTTCTCTTCGAAGTTGGTGCCGCGCTCAGTGTAGACGACCACGACTTGGAGATCGTCGTCGTAGACCACTTCGGTTACGACATCGTCGAGCTTCAGCATGTTTTGGTTGAGGAGATAGCCGAGCGCGAGATACTCCGGATAGTCGTTGATCGTCATCATGGTGACGATCTCCTGCGAGTTCAGATAAAGGGTCAGCGGACGCTCGACCGGTACGCTGATCTCGACCGGCGCGCCGGTCTGGTCGATCCCCATGACCCGCTCGGTGAGGCGCGGATTCTTCGGATCCGGCATCACGCGCGGTAGGAGCTGATCGCTCCGTGCAGCTTGCGATTTGGCTTGAATTGTTTCCGTCATGGCTTACTCGATCACGATACGCGGCGCTGGCCTGGCCCCGACGCCCGTGGTGATGGACGTCCAGAGCTGGCGTGCGATGCCGATATAGTGCTTCGCATGAACACCTTCCGGGTCAGTGGCAACGATCGGACGGCCGTCATCAGATGTTTGGCGTATCGCCATATCCAGTGGGATTTCGCCGAGAAAGGGGATGCCGCGCTTTTCCGCGTCAAGCCGCGCGCCGCCGTGGCCGAAGATCGGCGTGACGTGATTGCAGGTCGGGCAGCAGAAGCTCGCCATGTTCTCGATCAGGCCCAGTATCGGGATGTTGACCTTCTTGAACATCTCGATACCGCGACGTGCATCGATCAAAGCGATATCTTGCGGTGTTGAGACGATAACCGCGCCCGCCAGCGGCGTTTGCTGCGCCATTGTGAGTTGTGCGTCGCCGGTACCCGGCGGCAGATCGACGACGAGAATGTCGAGATCATGCCACGCCACCTCGCGCAGCATCTGCGTGATGGCCGAGATCACCATTGGTCCGCGCCAAACCATGGCATTGTCTTCCTCAACCAGAAACCCGATCGACATGACCTTCACCCCGAAGCGCTCCAGCGGTTCCAGCATGCGCGGACCGAGCAGCCGCGGCTTGCCGCGCAGGCCGAATAGCTTCTGCTGCGATGGACCGTAGATATCCGCATCGAGAACGCCGACCTTCAATCCCAGCGCCGCGAATCCGAGTGCAAGGTTGCACGAGGTGGTCGACTTGCCCACGCCGCCCTTGCCAGACGCCACGGCGATGACGTGCTTCACACCTGGAATGCCTGCGGCCTTTGATGTCGCGGGTGGGTTCGGGGTGGCGTGGGTAACTGACAAATTCGATCTCCCGACCGATCGCGCTCACAGCGCGTCGGCTCATTGCGATCCGAAAGGATCGTTCTTCTTGATTTCCCGCGCACGCAGATAATCCTCGGTGGACATCACGGGCGGTCGTTGGGGTGCAGCATGAGGATCGAAACTCTCATTGATGACGGCCTCGACACGGCAATCCGCGCACATCTTGATAACATCAAGCCGGCGCGCGTTGGCGCCTTCAAACATCCAGTGTTTTTCCTGCAATTTCGACAGCACGCGCTCGATCGAGCTCCTGGTGCCGAACGGCGTGCCGCAGGCGATGCAATGGAATGGTTCTTCTTCTTTCAGCACGCGCAGCGGTGCATTCCACGCCCGGAAGTCGAGCCGCGGCTCCAATGTGATGACATCCTCAGGGCAGGTTGCTTCGCAAAGCCCGCACTGAACGCACAAGCTTTCGGTGAAGCGCAGCATCGCCCGGTCGGGATTGTCCGAGAGCGCGTTCGTAGGACAGGCGGTGACGCAGGCATGGCAGAGCGTGCAGCCTTCGACGTTTAGCTGAACAGTGCCGAATGGCGCGCCGGCGGCTAGCGGAACGACATCGACGGGAGTAGGGGCCGCAAGATGCAGTTCGCGGAACGTAGTCTCCAGCACGCCGCGCTTGGCGCCGCGCGGGACCAAGCTCGCCGGATTCGATGAAGCAACACCGGACGGCATGGCATCAAGCATCACGCGTAACTGATCCGGATCGTCGGTTTCCAGAATGCGGACGAGACCTTCACCGAAGCCGAGCGTAGCGGCGATCGTCCCTGACATATCGGCGGCGCGGCGCAGTCCGGCCGTTTCGTGACGGGGCTGCGCGCGCAGCAGAAGCGCGACGCCTGTACCGCCATAAGCAAAGACCGCTGCGATGGATTCCGGCCCGAGCTGCGTGACTTCGTTGACGCGAACTGGAAGCACGTTGGCCGGTAAGCCGTCACCGAATCGTGCCAGCGCGTCGATCAGGGGCTCGCCATGATCGCCATCGTGAAAGAGCACAACAGCCAGTTCGCCGCCCGCCTTGCGATAGGTTTGCAGCAACGTACGCAAACGGCGCATCAGCGCGTCGGCACTCGGCAGCGAATAGGATGCAGCGCCGGTCGGGCAGACTGATGCGCATGAGCCGCAGCCGGCGCATATATTGGGATCGATCGCGACGGCATTACCGTTCGGTGTGATCGCGCCGGTCGGGCACAGATCGAGGCAGCGCGTACAGCCGGTAATGTTCGAGCGCGAATGCGCGCAAAGCGATTCCTCGAAATGGATGAAGCGCGGTTTGTCAAACGTGCCGACAAGGTTGCCGGCTTCCGCAATCGCGCGCTCGACGGCGGCGCGGTCGCGCGGATCGGCGCGCAAGTAACCGGGCCGCAATTCGTGCGCGGGAAACAGCGGCAGGCCGCCGCTCAGATCGAGGATGAGGTCGCATGTCGAGGTCGCGCCATCGCGCGAAGCACCAAACACGAGTTTGCTCCGCGAGGAAGGCATCGGCAACGCGTAATCGTCGATGGCGAGTTCGAAATTTCCGAGATATCCGCGCGCATTGCGGATCGTGCCTTTGAGCACGGGAAATTCGTTGACCGCGCGCGGTGTGATGTCACCGGGCTTGGTGAGGATAACAGTGATGTCGAGACGGTCGGCGAGGCGCTTGGCCGCATTGATGGCAACGTCGTCATGGCCGTAGATCAGCGCGCCCCCCCCGCTTTCCAGCGTGACCAGCGAGATCGGCGGCATTTCTTCCGAGGCTGCGGCAATCAACGCCGCGGCTTTCGGACCAGCCGCCGCCGCATCCTTCGACCATCCGCCGGTTTCGCGAATGTTGACGAAGGTGAGGGGGACGTCGGGAAAGTCCTCGGCGACTTCCTTGAATAGCGGCGCTTCCTGCGTACACGCCACCGTGATCGCTTCGCCCTCAGTGAGCGCCGCCTTGAACTGGGCGAGGTCCAGCCCGCAGAGCTGGTTGGCCTGTGTCATATGAGCCGCGCAACCGCGCCCGATTGCCTGCGCATCAAGCGGCATGGTCTTTTCGCAACTGCAAACCAGAAGGCGGGACTTTGCGCTGTTCATGATCTGCAACCTTGACCCTTGGCGTCTGCTCAGAGTGGCTATTTCAATCATATGGTGCCGCGGCAGCGGCTTGTGCAAGCACCCCGCCGCCTTGACCGGGATAGCATAGACTGCCCAAATACAAAGAGCTTAGGGAAATTTTCTACGATGATGGTTTCGCGTACGGCGCAAGCGGAACAGCCGCTCGATCTGCCTCCGGGGTACACACTCGTGTCGCTTCGCGAGTATGGCGATGCGTTTGCGCACGGCTGCACTATTGCAGCCGAAGCCGGTGCGGGAACACTGGTCTGGGTCCGGCGCTACGATCTGGTCGAGTTCGCCGTTGTGCTCGAGCCGGACGAGCCACTGACGTCGGCGCGCCGCGCCTTCTTTGCCGGCATGAACGCGATCGGGGACGCTATCGCGGTGCATTGCCCGCCGGAGCGGGAGGTGCAGTTCACCTGGCCGGACACGATCCTGTTCGACGGCGGTGTGCTGGGCGGTGGGCGGCTTGGCTGGCCAAAGACCTGCCGCGAGGATGAAGTTCCGGATTGGCTCGTGTTCGGCGTTATCCTGCGCGCCGCGGACATGGCGCATGTCGAGGAAACCGTTGCGGCGGGCGGCGTCGCCCTGCTCAACGAAGGATTTGAGATGGTCGAGACCGAAGCGATCGTCGGCAGCTTTGCCCGCCATCTCATGGCGGCGTTCGATCGGTGGAACGAGCGAGGTTTCGAGCCCATCGCGCGCGATTATCTGGAGCGGCTTACGAAGCAGACGGCCGGCCACCGGCGCGGAATCGACGTCAACGGCGATTTGCTCGTCAGTGCGGCGAAGGGGCCACCGGAGCGCAATAGCCTGCTCAATGGGCTGGCCAAGGTCGCATGGTATGATCCCGAATACCGCGCCCCGAAACTTGGGTGAGGCGGACATGTTGAAGCTGCCGCGCACCATCAGGCTCGATCCCTCGGACACATTCGTGTTCGAGCGCGCCGCTGAGCCCGGCGAATGGGCGGTGTCCGGAGCGTTCGTGTTCTGGGACAGCGATCCCGCGACGCTCGGCCAGAAACAGCGCGTCGCGCTGCGCTCCGGTTTTCTCGGTATCGACAGTCTGGGCTGGTCGACGCTCGCTGTCGTGACTGACGCAACCGAGGTCGAACGGCAGGGCGTGATAGAGCAACTGGCAGCGCAGTTGATGGCGAAGTTCGGAGCGCCGGATATCGAAGCTGCGCGTGCCGCCGCGGAGGAGGAAGTCGCATTTGCGGCCTCGCTTTGCGATCATCCACCGCAGACCTTGCTGGCTGTGCACCGGAGCGTCGAGAATGGAGAAGTCCGCGAGCGTTTCCGGACGCTGAAGCCGCGTGGGGCGGAACCGGGCGGGGATCGATTGCACACCCATGCACGCGCCTTTACCTTTCATGAGGTCGAAGGCGACGAACCGGTCGAGGAAGTCGATCTTCGCGGGCTCACAAAAACGGATCGGACATGAGAGAATTTTGGGTTGCTTCAGGCCATCACCTTACGCGCCGGGCCGATCATGGCGGGCTGGTTGCAACGCCGGAGCTGATCATGGCGTACCTGGCCCGGCCGGAGCTGATGCCACCTGATGATGCTTGCGACGCCGAGCGGAACTTGCACGCAAGCCTGCTGGCGGACCCGCTTCGTCCGGTATCGAAAGCGGATATTGCCGCACTTGCCGACGCTGATGCGCGTGAAAACTGGGCGTTTATGATGGCATTTCGCGACAAGCTGATAGCAGCACCATCGTTGGAAGCCGTGTATGTGGCGCTGGCGCGTAAGGGCGCCGGCGATCTGCCGCCGATCTTTCTTTCGCAACTGTGTCATCTGATCCTGCGAAACGCACTTGAAGGCTGCGACGATCCGTATGTGCTGCGTGCGGCCGAATTGTTCTATCGGAGCCAGAAAGCCACGATTCACGACGGCGCGCTGCTGCTTGCCGATGCCGAAGTCGTCGAGGCCCAGCATCATGCGCAGCAGGATCTTCATACCTCTCCGCTGACCGCCATGCTCCAGCCGCAGGCATTCGGCGAAATGGATGTCATGGATGACGAAAATGCCTGGACATATTGGTCGCGATCCGATGCGCATGCGATGGTCATGAATCTCGGCGGCAATCCCAAGGCGCGCGCCGCGTTGTGCCAGGTGGTCGAGCGCTGGATCGCCCATCTTCTGGGTATCGCTGTGAAGGCGGAGCCCGTCGCCTCAATTGAAGACCGCGATTGGCGGTGGTTCGTCGGCCTCGACAGCGAGGGAACCCGGATCGGCAATGCCCTCTGGAATGGAGATACGCCGAGCGCCGATGCCGCCGAGCGGATCGTGGCATTAATGCGTATGACATTCGAGGATTCCCGTTTCGTGGATGGGCGTGTTGGCAACAAGCCCGTCTACCTTATTTTAGCGATGGGCGCGGACAAGGTGGTGCGCCTGAAGCCGCAGAATCTTGTCGCGGGCTTGCCGCTTACGTCAGCGGCGAATGTTGCATGATTCACCGGCAACGGGAGGTTCAGACATGACCGAAGCGTCCCGCGAAGTTGGTGTGGTGCTCCGCCGCCGCGCGATCGACAACCCATGGATCGACCACATGTGGTCGCCCGTCACGATTCTCGATAATGTACCCGCGACCGCACCCTGGACGGTGTTATCGCAAGAGGGCGATGCGACGCTGTATTACGCGGGCGCTGGATTTATCGATCTGTTCAGCGCCGACACGGCCAACTACCGCGACAATCTTGTCGATGGATCGCCGCAAATATGGGTCGCCCTGCGGCGACAGAATGGTGGATCGGAACTCGAACTGACCAAGATCACCGCCGATCCGACCGAAGGCGAAGCGATGTTCGAAAGCGGCGCCGACGTCATCGGCACCGTGCCGATGCCGCCTGAGATCGCAGCGTGGATAGCGGCTTTTGTGGACGAGTTTCACGTCGAACATGTGTTCCATAAGCGCAAACGCGATAGGGCAAATGTCGATCGCAGGCGCAGCGAAGATCCATCCGACGGGCGGAAGGACAGCGTATGAGCCAGGACGAGAAAGATAAGGAGATAAACTTTCTTTCGCGCTGGTCGCAACGCAAGCGTGAGGCGACTCTGCCAGAGTCCGGCGGCGCGGCTGTAGAACCAAGTGGTAGCGCAGAGGCTGCCGCGGTGCCGATTGCCGAAAGCGAAGCTGCGGAAGAGCCGTTTGACCTTTCAAGCCTGCCAAAGCTGGAAGATGTCACGGAAACCACCGATATCACCGGCTTCCTGCGTAAAGGCGTGCCTGAGAGTTTGCGGAACGCGGCCTTGCGAAAATCCTGGGCGCTGGATCCCGCGATCCGCAATTATGTGAATCCTGCGCTGGATTATGCGTACGACTGGAACACGCCGGGCGGCGTCCCCGGAAACAGCGAGATCGCGGTCGGCACCGATATCGCGAAAATGGTTTTGCAGATTATGGGCGGCCACTCTTCCAGCGATTCGCAAGCCTCGGACATCCCGCTGCATAATGACGCAGCCGATGCTGGCGAATGCGATCCCAATATTGGTGCATCGCAAAATGAGCGCACGGATTTGCCACTCCAACAAGTGAGATTGTCCAGTATCGGGACGATCTCAACGGCCGCCACGGCTGATTTTGAACAGGCTGAACATGGTCGGGTTGCGAAAGAACGTGCAAGTGAGGGCATATCTAGTGCGCCGCAACATCAGGTCCGGCGACATGGTTCTGCAAAACCAAGGATTTAGACAAAAGTTTTTGAGGCATAGGACGAACCTATGATACTAATTCGAACTAGAATAATTCTAGGAAAGCAGATGCCTGATTTGAAGGCACGGGTGGGGGAACTCGGTTCGCACTATGCGGGACTCAGGACTAGAGCAGGCAATCGAGGCAGCAGGCGGCATCGCCTCCCTGGCGAGAGCTATTGGAATTGCACAGCCCTCAGTTTCGGCGTGGTCGCGTATTCCGGCTGAGAGAGTTCTCGCCGTTGAGTCTTTGACAAAGGTCCCCCGTTTCGTTCTCCGCCCCGACATCTACGGATCAGCCGGGGATCATATGTTAACAAAATCAGACATCGACGAAGTCGATCAGCTTCGCGCTGCGGAGTACGGCTTGCTTTCGCTGCTGTTGGGCAAGGCGCCCTCTGTGGATACGCTGTCCAAGATTGCGATGCTGAAAGGCGATGCGTCCGATCTCGGCATGGCGCATATCGAACTCGCTGCGGCGGCGACGGAGTTCGACGAGCGCGCAGTCGCCAAGGAATTTTTCGATCTGTTCATCGGACTCGGGCGAGGGGAGTTGTTGCCTTATGCCTCGTACTATCTGACGGGCTTCCTGCACGAGCGGCCGCTCGCGCGTGTCCGCGAAGATTTCGATCTCTTGGGAATCGAGCGCGCCGGCTCGGCGCGTGAGCCGGAAGATCACATCGCGATTTTGCTTGAGGTCATGGCCGGTCTCGCGCGAGGTGACTTCGAAACGGACTTCGCAGCGCAGGCGCGATTCTTCGAGCGGCATCTGAAACCTTGGGCCGCGCGGATGTTTGCGGATCTCGAAATTTCGCAATCCGTTAAATTCTATCGTGCAGTTGGGCGCGTTGGCCGCATCTTCATGGAACTGGAATCCGAGGCTTTCACGCTGTCTGAGTGACGTGAGGGCGGACTGGAAAATTGACTTGGAAGGAGACCGCGATGAGTAAACCGTTCAAGAGCAAAGCATCCCCTGACAAGCGGCAGGATGCGAAGAGGTTTGATCGTCGCAGTTTCTTCATGATGGGCGGATCGGCTGTTGCCGCGGCCGCGATTGTGCCGATAGCCACCGAGGCGGAGGCAGACGAATCTCAGGCCGAGCGGGTCAAGGCTCGCTACAAGGCGGATTCGCCGGACGTTAAAAACTACTATCGCGTTAACCGTTATTGATGGAAGCACGCACATGTTGATCAAGCGAAAAGAAGGATCTGCCGGTCGCGCGCGCTTGCAGGGCATCGCCGCGGGCCTCGCTTCCGGTGTTCTCGATCGCCGAACCTTCCTGCGCCGCTCAGGCCTCGTTGCGGGCGCAGGCGCCGCTGTCGGATTGATGCCGCTCGGATCGGTGCGCAAGGCGCAGGCCGGGCCGAAAATTGTTGGCGCACCGACCGAAATCAGGAAGAACATCTGCACGCATTGTTCGGTGGGCTGTACGGTCATCGCCGAAGTGCAGAACGGTGTCTGGGTCGGTCAGGAACCAGCGTGGGACAGCCCGCTCAACCGTGGCTCGCATTGCGCCAAGGGCGCGTCGGTTCGCGAACTGGTGCACGGCGACCGCCGCCTGAAGTACCCGATGAAGCTGGTCAACGGCGAATGGCAGAAGATCGGCTGGGATCAGGCCATCAACGAAATCGGCGACAAGATGCTTGAGATCCGCGCCAAGTCCGGCGCCGATTCGGTTTATCTGCTGGGCTCGGCAAAGTTCTCCAACGAAGGCGGTTATCTGTTCCGCAAGTTCGCCGCGTTCTGGGGCACCAACTCGATCGATCACCAGGCGCGCATCTGTCACTCGACCACGGTCGCGGGTGTTGCCAACACCTGGGGCTACGGCGCGATGACGAACTCCTACAACGACATCCGCAACTCAAAGACTATCGTGTTCATGGGATCGAATGCCGCCGAAGCGCACCCGGTTTCGCTCCAGCACATTCTGACGGGCAAAGAAATCAACCGCGCCAACGTTTTCGTGCTCGATCCGCGGTTCACACGCACTGCTGCGCATGCGACCGAATATGTACGATTCCGCTCCGGTACCGACATCGCGGTGATCTGGGGCATGCTGCACCACATCTTCGCCAACGGATGGGAAGACAAGCAGTTCATCGCCCAGCGCGTTTATGGCATGGATCAGATCCGCGCCGAGGTTGCGAAGTGGACTCCGGAAGAAGTCGAACGCGTAACGGGCATTCCCGGTGAGCAGGTGAAGAAGGTCGCCGAGACCTTCGCCAAGCAGAAGCCGTCCACGTTCATCTGGTGCATGGGCGGCACGCAGCACACTGTCGGCACGGCGAACGTTCGCGCGTATTGCAACCTTCTGCTCGCGACCGGGAACGTCGGCGTTTTCGGAGGAGGGGCCAACATCTTCCGCGGTCACTGCAACGTGCAGGGCGCGACCGACATCGGCCTCGATATTACCTCGCTGCCGCTCTATTACGGTCTGGTCGAAGGCGCCTGGAAGCACTGGGCTCGCGTGTGGGAAGTTGAGTATGACTATCTGCAGGCGCGGTTCGACGAAGTGCCGGCCAAGGCCGGGCGTCCGGCCCGTACCCGCAAGCAGAACATGGAGTTGCCGGGGATCCCGTGGACCCGCTGGTTCGATGCGACGCTTGCCAAACCGGATGACGTCGATCAGCGGGATACCGTGAAGGGCGTGGTCATCATGGGACACGGTGGCAACACCATCCCGCGCATGACCGAAATGGTGAAGGGCCTTGAAGCTCTCGAATTGCTCGTGGTCGCGGATCCGCATCCCACCACCTTCGCGGCGATCTCCGACCGCAAGAACGGCACGTATCTGCTGCCAGCCTGTACGCAGTTCGAGACGTCGGGCTCGCGCACAGCGTCGAACCGTTCGCTCCAGTGGGGCGAGCAGATCGTCAAGCCGATCTTCGAATCCAAGGATGACTACGAAATCATCTATCTGCTTTCGAAGAAACTCGGATTCGCCGACCCGATGTTCAAGAACATCAAGGTCGAGAACAATCATCCGTCGGCCGAAGACCTGCTGCGCGAAATCAACCGAGGCGGCTTCTCGACCGGCTATTCCGGCCAATCGCCAGAACGGCTCAAGGCGCACATGAAGAACCAGGGCAAGTTCGACCTGGTGACGCTGCGCGCCAAGGCGGACGAACCTGAAATAGGCGGCGACTATTACGGATTGCCGTGGCCTTGCTGGGGCACGCCGCAGATCAAACATCCGGGAACACACACACTCTACAACACCAATCTTCATGCCAAGGACGGCGGTGGTACGTTCCGTGCGCGCTTCGGCGTGGTGTACGAGGAGAAGCAGCCAGACGGCTCGGTGAAGAACGTCAATCTTCTGGCCGAGGGCTCCTACAGCAAGGGCTCGGAGCTGACAGATGGTTATCCCGAGTTCACCTATGGTGTGCTGAAGAAGCTCGGATGGGACAAGGATCTCACCGAGGCCGAACTCGCCACCATCAACAAGATCGGCGGCAACAATCCGGATGGCGTCGGCTGGGCGGTCGATCTGTCGGGCGGCATCATCCGCGTTACGCTTGAGCACGGCGTAATGGCCTATGGCAACGGCAAGGCCCGCGCGGTGGCGTGGAATTTGCCGGATCCGGTGCCAGTGCATCGCGAGCCGATCTACACGCCACGTCCTGAACTGGTCGCCAAGTATCCGACACGTCCGGACGGACGCCAGTTCCGCATGGCCAATCTCGGCTTTTCGATTCAGAAGGCGGCGGTGGACAAGGGACTTGCCAAGCAATTCCCGATCATCCTCACATCCGGGCGCCTCGTGGAATACGAAGGCGGCGGCGAAGAAACGCGGTCGAACCGCTGGCTTGCCGAATTGCAGCAGGACATGTTCGTTGAAGTGAACACGTCCGACGCGGCCGAGCGCGGCATCAAGGACGGCGGTTGGGTTTGGGTCACAGGACCGGAAAACGGATCGAAGGCGCGCGTCAAGGCGCTCGTTACCGATCGCGTCGGCAAGGGCGTGGCATTTATGCCGTTCCACTTCTCCGGCTGGTTCCAGGGCGTCGATCAGCGCTCCAAATACCCGAAGGGAGCTGACCCGATCGTGCTCGGCGAAAGCGTGAACACAATCACATCCTACGGCTACGACCCGGTCACAGGTATGCACGAGGGCAAAGTGACCCTGTGCCAGATCCAAACGGCGTGAGAGGAGAATAAACGATGGCTCGCGTCAAATTTCTTTGTGATGCCGACCGTTGCATTGAGTGCAACGCCTGCGTGACCGCCTGCAAGAACGAACATGAAGTGCCTTGGGGCATTAACCGCCGCCGCGTCGTCACCATCAACGACGGCAAGCCCGGTGAGCGCTCGGTGTCCATGGCCTGCATGCATTGCACCGACGCGCCTTGCGCAGCGGTCTGCCCGGTGTCGTGCTTCTACACCACGGCAGACGGTGTGGTGCTTCACTCGAAGGACCTCTGCATCGGATGCGGATATTGCTTCTACGCATGTCCCTTCGGTGCACCTCAATATCCGAAGGTCGGAAACTTTGGCTCGCGCGGCAAGATGGACAAGTGCACCTACTGTGCGGGCGGTCCGGAAGCTGACAACTCGCCGGCCGAGTACGCCAAATACGGCGCGAACCGTCTTGCCCAAGGCAAGCTGCCGATCTGCGCCGAGATGTGCTCGACCAAGTCATTGCTTGCCGGCGACGGCGCCATCATCGCGGAAATCTACAAGGAGCGGGTGATGAAGCGCGGCTACGGTTCGGGCATGTGGGGCTGGAAGACAGCCTACAGTGATTCACCGACTGGTTAGCGCGCGTTGCCCGGGGCCCTAACGGCCTTCGGGCAACGTTCGAAGTTGCTCTTGATTGAAAACTGGAAGGTCGTGCCGATGTCGATCTCGCTCTCAACCCTCAAAACCTTGTGTGTCGCGATCGCGTTGCTGTTTGTGCTCGCGCAGCCAACAGCGGCGCAACTGTCCTTCAAGCCTACCGCCGATGCTGTGCATGAAGACCAGCTACTCAAGGCGCTGAAGGAAGGCGACAAGATTACGGGGCGGATCACCATTCCCGATCCGATGGCGTCGAGTCTGATCCAGCCTGCTGGAAAGGACTGGCGCGATTTCCAGCGTCATCAGCTCCCCATCATTGGCGGCGTCGCTATCATTGGAATGCTTGCGTTGCTAGGCATCTTCCTGATGATCCGCGGCCGGATTCGCGTGGAGCACGGCTTCTCAGGTGTCAAGATTCTCCGCTTTGCGAGCTTCGAGCGTTTCACGCATTGGTTGACTGCAAGTTGCTTTATCATTCTGGCGTTGTCGGGCCTGAATATCAGCTTCGGGCGCGTGCTGATCCTGCCTGTGTTCGGCCCCGAGGCGTTCTCCACGCTGACGTCGTGGGGCAAGATCGCCCACAACTATCTCGCATTCCCGTTCATGCTGGGTCTCGTGATCATGTTCCTGATCTGGATCAAGGATAACATCCCTGGAAAGGTCGATCTGCAATGGGTGAAGCAGGGTGGCGGCATTCTGAACAACGGCAAGCACCCACCAGCCAAGCGCTTTAACGCCGGTCAAAAGGGAATTTTCTGGATCGTTATCATTGGGGGGGCGCTGATGTCGTTGTCGGGCTGGTTCCTGCTGTTCCCCTACATTCCTGCCAATGTCACAGCGTTGCAGTTCTGGACCGTCATTCATGCCGTGATCGCCATGCTGTTCATCGCGGCCATGCTCGCCCACATCTATATCGGTTCAGTGGGCATGGAAGGCGCGTTTGACGCGATGGGCACCGGCGAAGTGGATCTCAACTGGGCGAAGGAGCATCACTCGCTCTGGGTTGAGGAGGAGCAGACCAAGGGCCGGGCTCCCGACACCGGCAGTCCCCGGGCCATGCCAGCCGAATAATTCAAGCTATCGATAGGGCTCATATCTATATAAAGGGACTGTCCGGCACAGCTGGGCGGTCCCTTGATTTTTCGGAGTTCGGAATGAGGGTGATAGGTCTTTCGGGGTGGAGCGGGGCAGGCAAAACAACGCTGCTCGCGCGCCTTATCCCGCATCTGATCGCCGATGGCTTGCGTGTCTCGACGATGAAGCACGCTCACAGCAATTTCGATGTCGATATTCCCGGCAAGGACTCGTGGCTGCATCGGCAGGCCGGCGCGACCGAAGTTCTGGTCTCGTCCGGGCGTCGTTGGGCGTTGATGCATGAACTACGCGGTGCACCGGAACCGCCTTTGGCCGAGTTGCTCGCAAAGATGTCGCGTGTGGATTTGCTGATTGTCGAGGGTTTCAAGGCGGACCGGCACCCCAAGATCGAGGTGCATCGCGCGGCGAACGGCAAGCCGCTGATGTTTCCAAAGGACCCGACCATCGTTGGCATTGCCGCCGATATCATGGTGAATACGGAACTGCCCGCCGCCCATCTCGATGACATTCCAGCCATCGCGCGCATTATGCGGGCGGCTGCAGTGCGGATCGAAGATGTACTTGCCCACGAGGCGGCCGGAGCCTGATCACCGATGGCACAACTCTCGGATGACTGCTTCGCGTTTGGCGGACCGATGATGTCCATCGATGAAGCTGTCGCCACTATTGCGGCGCGAGTCACTGCAGTTGCAGACACAGAATGGGTCGATCTCGTCGAGGCCGACGGTCGCGTCCTCGCATTCGACGTCATGGCGCCGTTGGCTCTGCCGCCATTCACCAATTCAGCCGTTGACGGGTATGCTGTGCGCAGCAGCGACCTTCCGCTTGAAGAAGAACAAGCGTTTCCGGTATCCGGGCGCATTCAGGCGGGCGCGTTAATTTCAAGCGCTATCGTACCTGGAGAAGCGGTTCGCATTTTTACCGGTGCCCCGATGCCCGCGGGCGCCGACACTGTGTTTATGCAGGAGGACGTTCGGATTGACGAGGCAGGCAAAGTTATTTTGCCGCCGGGTCTCAAAGCCGGCGCCAATGTCCGTCCAGCCGGCGAGGATATTCCGGAAGGTCATCCGGCGCTGCCCGCAGGGCGGTTGTTGCGACCTCAGGATATAGCACTCTTGGCGGCACTCGGACTGACGCGCGTTGAGATGAAACGCCGACTCCGTGTTGCGGTGTTTTCGACAGGAAATGAAGTGGTGCCGCCCGGCACACAGCGGGGGGCTGCACAACTCTTCGACTCAAATCGCTTCATGCTTACGGCAATGTTGAAGCGGCTCGGCTGTGACGTCAGCGATCTCGGTATTCTGCGTGACGATCGCGCTTCTCTTGCGTCCGGTCTGAAAGACGCAGCAACTCGTCACGATTTGATCCTCACATCGGGGGGCGTCTCTACGGGGGAAGAGGATCACGTCAAAGCCGCAGTCGAGAGCGTGGGTACTCTGGTGCTTTGGCGCATGGCAATTAAGCCGGGGCGCCCTGTGGCGATGGGCATTATTGGCGGTACGCCGTTTATCGGGCTGCCGGGAAATCCGGTGGCAAGCTTTGTGACGTTTACCTACGTCGTCCGTCCGACAGTCCTGGCGCTTGCCGGTACGGCACAACGAAACCCGGTGCCGATGCCTGTGCGCACGGCCTTTACCTACGCCAAGAAAATCGGACGCCGCGAGTATGTCAGGGTGAACCTGCGCAAAGCTGCCGACGGCATGCTGGAGGCGGTGAAATTCCCGCGAGAGGGTGCAGGGCTTCTCTCTTCCCTCGTGGATACAGATGGCCTCGTTGAGCTCGGCGAAGACATCACGTCAGTGAAGCCCGGCCAGATGGTCGGGTTTCTGGACTATTCAAGTCTGGTCTAGTGATGTTAGCCCGGTCCTATCAAGTTATGGCCGGGATCACCCACGCGAGCTCCACTGGTCGTGAATGCGACGTAACCAGGCTCCTGAAACTTATTGAGGAGCACCGACACCGCGGCAGCGGAGAGGCCCGCGAAAATCAATGCGACGATAAAAATTCTCATGGCGTTCCCCAGCAATCATTCCGTCCGTCTATTTTATGGGCGTCGGTACTGCGCAAAGCAAGTTACCCGTTGTCGCGCTTTCGTCGCAGAGTGGCCTTGGAAAGGAGTTTTGAAAATGATGCAGTGCGAGAGGTCGCGTCTGTTCCCCGTTGACGCTGGATTGAGCCTCCGCCATTGAAGAAGCATGACCATGACCAAGCTCGATCTGACCGGTCTTAAGTGCCCGCTGCCGGTGCTGAAGACGCGAAAGGCGCTGAAAGCTTTGCTCGCGGGCGACCGGCTTGAGGTGCATTGCACCGACCCGTTG
Source organism: Afipia birgiae 34632 (assembly GCF_000308295.2). GTDB lineage: Bacteria > Pseudomonadota > Alphaproteobacteria > Rhizobiales > Xanthobacteraceae > Afipia > Afipia birgiae. The sequence goes on along the minus strand of NZ_HG326652.1, from coordinate 1,666,957 downwards.
TCTGTCATCGACATTCCCAACCTGATCCGGGAAACCGGTGATCGCGTTGAGATCACCGAACGCGCCGAGCAACGCATCGTGTTCATAATCGAGAAGGTGGACGGAGCACCCGCTTGAGTGGCCCTGAAACTTCGCCGGCCTGGCCGGTCGAAATCCGGCTTGCCAAAGACAGGCGCTCTATGACCGTCGCCTTCGATGATGGCCAGAGCTTCACTTTCTCCGCGGAACTGCTCCGAGTGACCAGCCCTTCGGCCGAGGTACAGGGGCATTCCGAGGCGGAGCGGAAAACCGTCGGTGGCAAGCGCAACGTTGCCATTCTTTCCGTCGATGCCGTCGGAAACTACGCGGTGCGGATCGGCTTTGATGACATGCACAACACCGGCATTTATTCTTGGACATTCCTGCACGATCTCGGGATCAACGCCGAGCTTCGCTTTCAAAACTATCTCGATGATCTGGCCGCCAAGGGCCTAAGCCGCGACAAGCCCGGCGTCCGCTAGCTTTCGTTATCCAGGCTTGGTGTGCCGGGCGGGCCGGCGGCCATCGGAACTCCGTTTCATATTGCAAGGGACTACAGCAATCGGCTGTTCTGAGCTAAGACATTGGAATAATTCTTGGCATACGAAATGCCAGAAGCTATCGTCCAAAGCTCGAAGCACCTGCAAATGAGACATTCGAATGAGCCATAGCGTCCAGACAGTTCAGCCATTCGAACACCCGGGAGAGGGGCGCAAACGCGCCAAATCAACCCCCAAGGGCCGCCAAATTGACCCCCAAGCGGCTGAAGAAATTGAGATTTTGCTCGGCGACCGGTCGCGGCAGCGGGACCTCCTGATCGAGCATCTCCATCTCATCCAGGACACCTACAACCAGATTTCTGCGGCTCATCTTGCAGCCCTTGCCGACTCGATGAAGCTGGCTTTCTCGGAGGTGTTTGAAACCGCGACCTTCTACGCGCACTTCGATGTGGTCAAAGAAGGCCAGCCCGACCTTCCGCCGCTGACCATCCGGGTTTGCGATTCTCTCACCTGCGCGATGCTTGGCGCGGAAACGTTGTTAGGCGAGTTGAAGAAGAGCGCCGGGCCGGGCGTACGCGTGGTGCGCGCGCCTTGTGTGGGGCGCTGCGACACGGCGCCGGCTGCGGAGGTGGGGCATAATTTTGTCGATCATGCGAGCGTTGAGAGCGTTCTGGCTGCCGCGAAAAGCGGCGACACGCATGCGCACCTGCCGAAGTACATCGATTACGATTCGTATGTCGCCAAGGGTGGCTACGCGTTGCTGACGAAGTTGCGCTCCGGTGCGATGACGAAAGAGGATTTGCTGAAGGCGCTTGATGACGCGTCGCTGCGAGGTCTTGGCGGCGCAGGTTTTCCAACCGGCCGCAAATGGCGCGCCGTGCTTGGCGAGCCGGGGCCGCGCCTGATGGCGATCAATGGCGACGAAGGCGAACCGGGGACTTTCAAGGATCGCTATTATCTTGAAACCGACCCGCATCGCTTTATCGAAGGCATGCTGATCGGCGCGCACGTTGTCGAAGCGCCCGATGTCTATATCTACCTGCGCGACGAATATCCGGCATCGCGCGAAATCATTGAACGCGAAATCAAGAAGCTGCCACCGGGCGGTCCAAAGCTGCATCTGCGCCGCGGCGCAGGTGCGTATATTTGCGGTGAAGAATCCGCACTGCTCGAAAGCATTGAGGGTAAGCGCGGACTGCCGCGCCATAAGCCGCCATATCCGTTCCAGGTCGGGCTGTTTGGTCTGCCGACGTTGATCAACAACATCGAGACGTTGTGGTGGGTGCGCGACATCGTTGAGAAGGGCGGCGACTGGTGGAAATCGCAGGGTCGCAATGAACGCCAGGGCCTGCGCAGCTATTCGGTCTCCGGGCGCGTGAAGAACCCCGGCATGAAGCTCGCACCTGCAGGTGTCACGGTACGTGAGTTGATCGACGAATTCTGTGGCGGCATGGCCGATGGGCACACGTTTCGCGCGTATCTGCCGGGCGGCGCCTCGGGTGGCATTCTGCCGGCGTCGATGGACAACATCCCACTCGATTTTGGCACGCTGGAAAAATACGGCTGCTTTATCGGGTCCGCCGCGGTTGTCATTCTGTCCGATAAGGATGAGGTCAAGGATGCAGCGCTGAACCTGATGCGCTTCTTTGAGGATGAGAGTTGCGGCCAGTGCACGCCATGCCGTGTCGGAACACAGAAGGCTGCGACGCTGATGGAACAGCGCGTCTGGAACCGCGATCTGCTCGATGAATTGAGTCAGGCGATGCGTGACGCATCCATTTGCGGTTTAGGGCAGGCGGCTTCAAACCCGCTAACCACCGTCATCAAATATTTTCCCGAGGAATTCGCGCCCAAGGAAGCTGCAGAATGACGAAGATCCAATTTGAGCTGGACGGGAAAATGGTCGAGGCCCAGCCGGGCGAGTCGATCTGGCAGGTTGCCAAGCGTGAAGGGACCGAGATTCCGCATCTTTGCTATTCGCCGGAACCAGACTATCGCGCCGATGGCAATTGCCGCGCCTGCATGGTCGAGATCGAAGGCGAGCGCGTGCTGGCTGCTTCCTGCAAGCGTATGCCGAATGTTGGCATGAAGGTGAAATCCGCGAGCGCGCGTGCTGTCTCCGCCCGCAAGATGGTGATGGAGTTGCTGGTCGCCGATCAACCGGCACGCGAGACGTCACACGATCCGGATTCCAAATTCTGGAACTGGGCCGACAGGGTCGAGGTCACGGAAAGCCGCTTTCCTGCCAATGATCGCTGGGCGGGCGACAGCAGCCATCCGGCCATGAGCGTCAATCTCGATGCTTGCATTCAGTGTGGGCTGTGCGTGCGTGCGTGCCGTGAAGTTCAAGTCAACGACGTCATTGGGATGGCGTACCGCAATCACGACGCCAAGATCGTGTTCGATTTCGATGACCCCATGGGAGAGTCCACCTGCGTCGCGTGCGGCGAATGCGTACAGGCGTGTCCGACCGGCGCGCTGATGCCGTCCGCGTATCTCGACGCCAACCAAACCCGCACAGTTTACCCCGACAAGACAGTCGCTTCGCTCTGTCCGTTCTGCGGCGTCGGTTGCCAGGTGGAATATCAGGTCAAGGACGAGAAGATCGTCTATGCCGAGGGGCGCGACGGTCCCGCCAACCACAATCGCCTCTGTGTGAAGGGGCGATTCGGCTTCGACTACATTCATCATCCTCATCGGATTACGAAGCCGCTGGTGCGGCTGCCGAATGCGAAGAAGGATGCCCGCGATCAGGTTGATCCCGCCAATCCCTTCACGCATTTCCGCGAAGCGTCGTGGGAAGAAGCCCTCGACATCGCGGCGAACGGCCTCCTCAAGATCCGGAATGAGAAGGGTCTGAAGGCGCTCGCGGGGTTTGGCTCGGCGAAAGGATCTAACGAGGAAGCCTATTTGTTCCAGAAGCTGGTGCGGACCGGCTTTGGCTCGAACAACGTCGATCACTGTACGCGGCTGTGCCACGCGTCTTCGGTCGCGGCCTTGATGGAAGGTCTGAACTCAGGCGCTGTGTCGGCGCCGTTCGCTGCCGCAGCGGATGCGGAGGTGATTATCGTCATCGGCGCCAATCCGAGCGTCAATCATCCTGTCGCCGCGACCTTCATCAAGAACGCGGTGAAGAAAGGTGCGAAGCTGATCGTCATGGATCCGCGCCGGCAAACCTTGTCGCGTCACGCCACCATGCATCTGCAGTTCAAGCCCGGCAGCGATGTTGCGATGTTGAATGCTATGCTGCACACGATCATCACCGAGGGTTTGACTGACGCGCAGTACATCGCCGGCTACACCGAGGGATTTGACGATCTCAAGGAGAAGATCAAGGAATTCCCGCCTGAAAAAATGGAGCCAATCTGCGGTATTCCCGCCGAGACGCTGCGCGAAGTTGCGCGCATGTATGCGAAGGCGAAGTCCTCTCTCATCTTCTGGGGTATGGGCATCAGCCAGCACATTCACGGCACCGACAACGCCCGCTGTCTGATCGCGCTGGCTCTGATCACCGGGCAGATTGGGCGGCCGGGCACCGGACTACATCCGCTGCGCGGACAGAACAACGTGCAGGGCGCCTCGGATGCCGGCCTCATCCCGCTTGCCTATCCGGACTACCAGCGCGTCGAACAGGACCAGGTGCGCGAGTTGTTCGAGAAGTTCTGGGGCCAGCCACTCGACCCGCAGCGCGGGTTGACTGTGGTCGAGATCATGAACGCGATCCACGCCGGCGATATCAACGGCATGTATATTGAGGGCGAGAATCCGGCGATGTCCGATCCGGATTTGCAGCATGCGCGTGAAGCGCTCGCGAAGCTTGACCATCTCGTGGTGCAGGATCTGTTCGTGACGGAAACCGCGTTCCATGCCGATGTCATCCTTCCCGCCTCCGCATTTGCCGAGAAGGTCGGCACGTTCACCAACACGGACCGGCGTGTGCAGATTGCGCGCCAGGTGATCAAGCCGCCCGGCGACGCAAGGCAGGATCTCTGGATTATTCAGGAGATCGGCAAGCGCATGGGTCTCGACTGGAATTACAGCGGTCCCGCGGATGTCTTCACGGAAATGACGTATGTCATGCCGTCACTGAAAAACATCACGTGGGAACGGCTTGAGCGTGAAGGTGCAGTGACTTATCCGGTCGACGATCCCTTCAACCAGGGCAACGAGATCATTTTCACCACCGGTTTTCCGACGGAAAGCGGGCGCGGCAAGATCGTTCCGGCGCGCGTCACGTCGCCCGACGAAATTCCGGACGACGAATACCCTATGGTGCTCTCGACGGGCCGCGTGCTTGAGCACTGGCACACGGGATCGATGACGCGCCGGTCTGAGGTGCTCGACAGTATCGAGCCGGAAGCAGTTGCTTTCATGTCGCCAAAGGATATGCGGCGGCTGAACGTGTGGCCGGGCGATTTCATAAGACTGGAAACGCGCCGCGGCGCTATCCAGGTCAAGATTCGCTCCGATCGCGACGTGCCGGAGAACATGGTGTTCATGCCGTTCTGTTACGCCGAGGCGGCAGCAAACCTTCTGACCAATCCCGCGCTTGATCCGTTCGGGAAAATTCCTGAGTTTAAGTTCTGCGCTGTGCGTGTGGAACGCGCAGAGATTCGCACTGCGGCGGAGTGAGAACCAGTAGGCCGATGTAGAGGGCACGACGCTCGATGCCGCCGTACCCTTTATTGTGCGGCGCCGGACCGGATAATTCACAGTTGAGTATCGGCTGGACCACGCAGCCGGATTTCCCGCGGTCGCATATCTGCATAATCGCCAGATCTTGCCGCGCGTGCGCGGCTTTATCGATTGGCGTGCGTCTGAGTTCGCTCACAGTGGCAACAGTGGCACATGACTCGTTCAAGCCTAAATCGCTCGCTGATTGAGCATTTTAGGCAATCGTAGGCAGGTGACCGGCTGGGAGCCCGTCAGCTTGACCAGAAGCGCTCAGCCATTCTGCACGGAGCTTCGGAATTAGCGCCGATCGCGGGGCGTACACAGTTGTTAAAAATTCCTTTCGGCCCACATTTTGAACGGGCAAGATGAGGTGTAATTCGTGAAATATATCAATGTGATAAGCGGGTGAGTTCAGAAGTGTTCTGTGCCGTCACACGGTGTCACACGACTGTCATCCAACCTCCATAAAAGCTCTATGCCGGACCTCTAAGGAGACGGCCCCGGGAAACAATCTCCGATGATTGTGCACCCGCTCACACGATGGAGAGACCCAGTGAATTTCGTCAAAACAGTCGTCGCTGCTGGCCTTGTCGCCGTATCGACCTCGGCCTTTGCCGCCGACATCACAGGTGCGGGTGCGACGTTCCCGTTCCCCGTCTATTCGAAATGGGCTGACGCTTACAAGAAAGAGACCGGCAATGGTCTGAACTACCAGTCGATCGGTTCCGGCGCCGGCATCAAGCAGATCCAGGCCAAGACCGTGACCTTCGGCGCGACCGACGCGCCGCTCAAGGCTGAGCAGCTTGAGAAGGATGGCCTCATTCAGTGGCCGATGGTGATGGGCGCGATCGTGCCTGTCGTGAACCTCGAAGGCATCAAGCCAGGCGAACTGGTGCTCTCCGGTGAACTGCTCGGCGACATCTATCTCGGCAAGATCACCAAGTGGAACGATCCTGCCATTGCCAAGCTGAACGCGAAGCTTACCCTGCCTTCGGATGCCATCACCGTCGTGCGGCGCTCGGACGGGTCGGGAACAACCTTCAATTTCACCGACTACCTGTCCAAGGTCAACGCCGAGTGGAAGGCCAAAGTCGGCCAGGGAACCGCGGTTGAGTGGCCCACCGGCGTCGGCGCCAAAGGCAACGAAGGCGTTGCAGGCAACGTCGGCCAGACCAAGAATTCGATCGGTTACGTTGAGTATGCTTACGCCAAGCAGAACAAGCTGACCTATGCAGCGATGACCAACAAGTCTGGCAAGACCGTTCAGCCGACTGTAGCGTCATTCCAGGCTGCGGCGTCCAACGCCGATTGGGCCAAGGCTCCCGGTTACTACGTGATACTGACCGACCAGCCGGGCGAAGGCTCATGGCCGATCACCGCTGCGACCTTTATCCTCATGCACAAGGTTCCGGTCGACAAGGCTGCGTCCGCGGAAGCGATCAAGTTCTTCAAGTGGTCGTTCGAGAAGGGCGCCAAGATGGCTGAGGATCTCGATTACATTCCGATGCCCGAACCGGTCGTCAAGATGATCGAAAAGACCTGGTCGGCAGACATCAAGAGCTAAGCAAACGTTCCGGAGGAGAGGCCAGCCTCTCCTCCGCTTTCTTTGACGGCGACCGGCGCCAGACGTGTACGGCCAGCAGACATCAACTAGAGTGAGTGGGACAGGGGACGAGCGTGGCAGAGATGGCCGTTCAGAGCACCTCGATAGACGAAGCCGGGCCTTACGACCGCGCGAAGGCACTGAGCGCCTTCAAGTTCGGTGACAGGGCATTCTACTGGACCACCCGAGCCTGTGCACTCGCGGTCCTTCTCATTCTCGGCGGCATTATTCTCTCGCTGATAGCGGGCGCGTGGCCTGCGATGAAGGAATATGGGTTTGCGTTCCTTTGGACGCAGCGCTGGGCGCCGTCCGCCGATCCACCGGTTCTCGGTGCCCTTGGCCCGATTTACGGCACGCTGGTGACGTCAGTGATTGCGATGATGATCGCTATTCCGATCGGTATCGGCATCGCAATCTTTCTGACCGAGTTGTGTCCGCAGTGGCTGCGTCGGCCGATCGGCATGGCAGTCGAACTCCTCGCCGGCGTTCCGTCGATCATCTACGGCATGTGGGGTTTCTTCGTGCTTGGCCCGTTCCTGGCAAATACCTTTCAACCCTTCATGATCAAGATATTCAGTGGCGTACCTATTCTCGGCACGATTTTCGCGGGGCCTCCGTCTTATCTGAGCCTGTTCAACGCCGCGCTAATCCTCGCGATCATGGTGCTGCCGTTCATTACCTCGATCTCGGTTGACGTGTTCAAGACGGTCCCGCCCGTGCTGAAGGAGGCCGCTTACGGTGTCGGTTGCACTACCTGGGAAGTCGTTCGTAACGTCGTCATTCCCTATACGCGGGTCGGCGTGATCGGCGGCATCATGCTGGCGCTCGGCCGCGCGCTCGGCGAGACGATGGCCGTCACCTTTATTATTGGAAATTCGTTTCGGATATCCTCATCGGTCTTTGCGCCCGGTACGACAATTTCAGCTGCAATCGCCAGCGAATTTGCCGAAAGCGACGGCCTGCACCAGTCCGGCCTCATTCTGCTTGGCCTGCTCCTGTTCGTTCTGACGTTCTTTGTGTTGGCCGCCGCGCGGTTGATGCTGATGCGTCTTGAGAAGAAGGCGGGGAACTGAGCCATGAACCCGATTTATGCTTCCCGCCGCCGTTCTGACATTGTAGTCCAATTTCTGTGTCTCGGCGCCGCACTGTTCGGCGTTACCTGGCTTGCACTAATTCTGTTCACGCTGTTCTACAACGGCCTTGCGGGTCTGAATCTTCAGATCTTCACCGAGAACACGCCGCCGCCAGGATCAACCGAGGGCGGACTGCTCAATGCCATCGTCGGTTCGATCATCATGACGGTCCTCGGTGTCGGCATTGGCGCGCCGATTGGACTGTTTGCTGGCACTTATCTCGCTGAATACGGCAAGCACGACCGGCTGACGTCGGTGATCCGCTTCATCAACGACATCCTGCTGAGCGCGCCGTCGATCATCATAGGCTTGTTTGTGTACGGTGCAGTGGTGGTGCCGATGGGCGGATTCTCGGCGTTGGCGGGCACACTGGCGCTGGCGGTCATCGTCATTCCAGTTGTGGTGCGTACGACTGAAGATATGCTTGGCCTTGTCCCTAACCCGCTGCGAGAAGCGGCGTCTGCGCTCGGCTTGCCGCGCTCGCTGGTTATCAAACGTATCGCCTATCGTGCTGCGCGCTCAGGTCTCATCACCGGTGTGTTGCTGGCCACCGCGCGCGTTGCCGGTGAAACCGCGCCACTGCTGTTCACGGCGCTCAGCAACCAGTTCTTTAGTCTCGACCTTACCAAGACGATGGCCAACCTTCCGGTGACCATCAACAACTTCGTCCAGAGCCCATACGAATACTGGAAGCAGCTCGCATGGAGCGGCGCTCTGCTGATTACCCTGACCGTACTTGCCCTTAACATTGGCGCGCGCATTCTTGGCGCCGAGAGGACATCGAAATGAGCGAACAGCTTTCAGTGAGTGTTGATCTTCCACGCGGGCACGTGCCTGGGATGGCTGGCCATGCCGAACCGCGGGCCAAGGTGACAGCGCGTGACCTAAATTTCTACTACGGCGAACATCACGCCTTGAAGAACATAAACCTTACTCTCGGCGAGAACCGCGTCACCGCGTTTATCGGTCCGTCTGGCTGCGGTAAATCGACATTGCTGCGTATCTTCAATCGGATGTACGATCTCTATCCGGGCCAGCGCGCGGTCGGACATCTCATGCTGGATTCGACCAACATGCTTGATCCAAAGCTCGATCTCAATCTGTTGCGCGCCCGGATCGGCATGGTGTTCCAGAAGCCGACACCATTTCCGATGACGATCTATGAGAACATCGCGTTCGGGATCAGGCTCTATGAGAGGATTTCAAAGTCGGAGATGGATGGCCGCGTCGAGGCCGCATTGAAGGGCGGGGCGCTCTGGAACGAAGTCAAGGACAAGCTGAACGCCAGCGGTCTCAGCCTGTCGGGCGGCCAGCAGCAACGCCTGTGCATCGCGCGGACTGTCGCCGTTCGCCCCGAGGTGATCCTGTTCGACGAGCCTTGCTCGGCGCTCGATCCGATCTCGACTGCGAAGATCGAAGAACTGATCCAGGAGCTGAAGGAAGACTACACAATCGCCATTGTGACGCATAATATGCAGCAGGCGGCGCGTGTGTCGGACAAGACCGCGTTCATGTATCTCGGCGAACTGATCGAATTCGACGACACCAACAAGATCTTCACATCGCCGACCGATCGGCGCACGCAAGACTACATCACCGGCCGCTTCGGCTGACGCGTATTTCGCGGGAGAGAAATATCATGGGTTCAGATCACACAGCCAAGGCGTTCGATGAAGACCTTCAGGAACTCAATCGGCTTGTCGCCGAGATGGGCGGCCTGGCCGAACGACAGATCGTCGATTCCGTTGACGCGCTGATCCGGCGTGATGTTGTGCTCGGCAAGCGCGTGGTCGCTGCCGATCTTGATATCGACAAACTGCAGCATTTGATCGAGGAGCGTGCGGTCCTGACGATTGCACGCCGTCAGCCGATGGCGGTCGATCTGCGCGAGATCGTCAGTTCGATGCGCGTTGCGACTGACCTCGAGCGTATCGGCGACCTTTCCAAGAACATCGGCAAGCGCGTTGCTGCGCTCGATAGTGATTTCCATCCGCTGAAATTGATCCGCGGCCTCGAGCACATGACCGACCTTGTGCAGTCGCAGGTGAAGTCGGTGCTGGATGCCTACGCGGCGCATGATCTGCCTGCCGCCATGGTGGTCTGGAAGGGCGACGAGGAGGTCGACGCGATCTGCACCTCGCTGTTCCGTGAGCTGCTGACCTATATGATGGAGGATCCGCGCAACATCGGCTTTTGTATCCACCTGATGTTCTGCGCGAAGAATATCGAACGGATCGGCGATCATGCGACCAATATTGCAGAGACCGTGTTCTATATGATCGAAGGCCAGCAGATGATCGATCAGCGCCCGAAGGGTGACATGACGAACTTTGCAACGGCCGCGTCAGGAAGCTAACGTGTATCAACTGAAGGATCGAGCATGAGCGCCCGAATTCTTGTGGTCGAGGACGAAGAAGCGCTAACGACGCTGCTTCGCTACAACCTTGATGCCGAGGGTTACGACGTCGAAACGGTAGCACGTGGCGACGATGCAGATACGCGGCTCAAGGAGCACATTCCTGATCTTATCGTCCTCGACTGGATGCTCCCCGGTCTGTCCGGCATTGAGCTTTGCCGTCGGCTGCGTGCGCGGCCCGAGACCAAGCAGATTCCGATCATCATGCTGACGGCGCGCGGCGAGGAAAGCGAGCGGGTGAGGGGGCTTGCGACCGGTGCGGACGACTACATCGTGAAGCCGTTCTCGGTGCCTGAACTGCTCGCGCGCGTGAAGGGTCTGTTGCGGCGCGCCAGTCCTGAGCGCCTCGCCAGCGTGCTTGCATTTGGCGACATCGAACTGGATAGAGACAGGCGGCGCGTTGCCCGCTCGGGCCGTCCGATCGATCTCGGGCCGACTGAGTATCGGTTGCTGGAATTTTTCCTTGAGCATCCGGGGCGCGTGTTCAGCCGCGAGCAGTTGCTCGATGGCGTCTGGGGACGCGACATCTACATCGACGAGCGCACGGTAGACGTTCACATCGGCCGGCTGCGGAAGCTGCTGAACCTCGGACGCGAATCGGACCCGATCCGCACCGTCCGCGGCGCGGGCTACGCGCTCGACGATCGCTTCGCCAAGGCCGAGTAGAAGGCGTGTGGTCTGTTGGACGGAATCTGCCGACGGCCAGATGCAGCTTAGCGATCTGACGATTCCATGCGTCCGGCATAGCGTGGCAATTCGGCTGACTTGTCCGGTTTGAGGACGCCCATCACAGCGCGCGCGTGCCCAAGGCTGATGACTGCGATGTCGCGGGTGGGCTGGCCTGCGCGGGGTTGCGCTTTTTCAACCAGCAGCAATCCGCCTTCCTCGTAGATTTTTTCCGTGCCGACACCTGTCCAGAGCGTTTCTCTCGCGTCGTAGAAATCTTCAACGCTTTCCGTAGTGAACGCGATTTGATCAATATCGAGTTTATAGCCGAGCCGCTCAAACCGGCTGACAATGTCTGCGTCCGACATTTTGATGCGCGCGCGAGGCAAGCTCAACGTGGATTTCCTCCCTGTTGCAGGCTTTCTCACCGTGGTGCGGCGGAAGGCTGCATGGACCCATGATGTTGTGGAGAATCGCGCCGTTTGCGGCGTCATTATTGGCGACAGGTTGGGTGTGGCGGGTACGGGTGTAAAGTCCCCTTTCTGAGAAACCGGCCTTTCGCGTCGCAGCAGGGTCCGAGCCCGGCGTTGGTGCGTCGCACACGCCAGCGTGCTTCACTCACAAACTTGTGCCGCCAGCGGCTGAAATTCGATGGCGGGGTTTGGAAACTCCATGTTAGCCTTGCCCTTGACGAGGATGCAAAGTCCCGTCCCGCTAATGGGCAAGGAGACCAAAATGGCCTGGAAGACCCCAAGGATCGTCGAAGTGCCGGTCGGCATGGAAATCAACATGTATGCCTGCGCGGCGCGGAAGTAGCACGCAACGCGCTATCAAACTCGCAGTGAAGCGATCCAGTTTGCGTCAGGAATCCCTCGAATGACGAGGTGTTCGTGCGCGGTGTCGGATTTGTTGGCGTCTGTGATGCCGACGTCTGCCATCAACCAATCCGGTCATTGAATCGAAGGCGGAGCCTAATGCGCGTCGTCGTTCTTGGGGCTGCGGCGGGCGGCGGAGTTCCTCAATGGAATTGCAATTGTGAGGTCTGTCGGGTCGCGCGCGATGAGCGTCCCGAACTGCGTGCGACACAGGCGTCGGTCGCCGTTAGTGCGGACGGTGAACACTGGTTTCTGATCAATGCCTCGCCGGATCTGCGCCAGCAGGTGATTGCGACGCCGCAGCTCCACCCCAGGGCAGGCCAGCTGCGGCACAGCCCCATTGTCGGCGTCATTCTGACCAACGGCGAAGTGGATGCTGTGGCCGGACTGCTGTCCCTGCGGGAGGGATGGCCGTTTACGATCTACGCCCACCAGCAGGTTCTTTCCATCCTCAAGTCGAACAGCATTTTCAATGTGCTTGATGAAAAGCGCGTGCGGCGAGAGCCGATTGAGTTTGACGTGGCATTTGAGCCGAAACTCCCTGACGGTTCTCCGTCGGATCTCGAGGTTCTTCCATTCGCCGCCCCCGGAAAGCGGGCATGGTACCTCGAAGGTGAGACACGTGCTGACGGCACCGAAGATCTTGGCGATACACTAGGCCTCCGGATCTCCGACAAGCGGAGCGGGGAGCGCCTCTATTTTCTCGCTGCCTGCGCGGCGCTGACCCCAGAGTTGAGGCAGCGTCTTCAAGGTGCGCCCCTGATTTTCTTCGACGGGACATTGTGGCGCGACGATGAACTGATCGCCGCAGGCCTCGGCGTCAAGACTGGACAGAGAATGGGGCACATGGCGATGTCTGGCGAGGACGGGGCGATGGCCGCCCTTGCGGACCTCGGTATTACCCGCAAAATTTTCCTGCACATCAACAATTCGAATCCAGTCCTGCTTCCAGGCTCTGCGGAGCGTCAGGCTGCCGACCGCGCGGGCTGGCAAATTCCTTCGGATGGGATGGAGATCATCATTTGATCGCGACGAGTGTGTTTGCACTAAAGGCAGGAACTTCGCTTGCGACAGCGGATGAACTCGAGACTGCGCTACGAGAGATTGGCGCGACGCGCTACCACAACCTGCATCCGTTTCACCGGTTGCTGCATGGTGGCAAGCTCAACAAGGGACAAGTGCAGGCTTGGGCGCTGAACCGTTACTACTATCAGAGTTCCATTCCGATCAAGGATGCGGTCGTGATTTCGCGGTTCCGCGATCGCAATATCCGGCTCGAATGGCGGCATCGGATCGAGGACCACGATGGCGATGTCGACACGGAGGGCGGGATCGAACGCTGGCTGAAACTAACCGAGGGGCTTGATCTGGACACCGCTTACGTCGAATCCGCCGAGGGAATTCTCCCCGCAACGCGCTTCGCCGTGGATGCCTATGTGCACTTCGTCCGAGATCGGACGCCACTTGAGGCAATCGCATCATCCCTGACCGAGCTGTTTGCCCCGAACCTGCACGAGGAGCGCATTTCGGGAATGCTCGCGCATTACGATTTTGTCAATCCGAGTATCATGAGCTATTTCAAGCGGCGCATGGAGCAAGCACCGCGCGATGCCAATTTTGCCCTCGATTTCGTCAAGAAGCATGCAAAAACGCCGGAAGAACGTGAAGCCGTCTGCAATGCACTGATCTTCAAGACCAACGTGCTTTGGGTCCAGCTTGACGCGTTATATCATGCCTATATCGATGGCCATGTTCCGCCGGGTGCTTTTGTGCCGGAGAAGGGCTGAAGGCATTGCGAAGCCGACGGATCGACATAACTGAGCAGAGCCGGCCGGTGCTTGCACGGCATGCGAAGCTGAAATTCGACGAGGCGCGGCAAGTCTGGGTTATTCTGGTGCCGGAGAGGGTGCTTGCACCGGATGAGATTGCGGTGGAAATTTTGCAGCTCTGCGATGGCGTGCGGAATGTCGATCAGATCATCGACGTTCTTGCCGCGAAGTATGCCGCTGATCGTAGTCTGATCGGCGCCGATGTTATCGCAATGCTGCGAGACCTCGCGGAGAAGGGCTTTCTCGCGGAGGCACAGGACACCAAACCATGAGTCCGACGCTGACCGATGCTTCTCGTGTACGCGCCGATCCATCCGATGGATTGGCGGTGCTGGAGGCGCGCAAGTCGCAGGCGGAAACTTTCGGCATTCCATTGGCGGTCCTTGCAGAACTCACACATCGCTGTCCGCTGCAATGCCCATACTGTTCGAACCCGCTGGAGCTTGAGCGTGGCGGCGCAGAACTCACCACCGATGAGTGGAAGCGCGTTCTGAGTGAACTCGCCAAAATCGGCGTACTCCAGATTCATTTTTCCGGCGGCGAGCCGACGGCGCGTAAGGATCTCATTGAGATCGTTCAGCATGCCACCAATGTCGGACTATATTCAAACCTGATCACGTCTGCTGTGCTGCTCACGAAGGACAAGCTGGCCGCTGTGGCCGATGCGGGGCTGTGCCATGTCCAGATCAGCTTTCAGGGCAGCGAGTCGGGCGTGGCTGATCGTGTCGCCGGATTGAAAGACGCCCACACGAAGAAGATCGAGGTTGCGGGTTGGGCCCGTGAGCTTGGTCTGCCGTTGACGGTGAACGCGGTCATGCATCGCCAGAACCTGTTTCAGCTTGCGGATGTTATTCAGATGGCCGTCGATCTCGATGCCGACCGGCTCGAAGTTGCCAACGTTCAATATTACGGCTGGGCGCTGAAGAACCGTGCAGCGCTGATGCCGACAATGGAACAGATCGATGAAGCCTCGCGCATCGTCGAGGAGGCGGAGGTGCGGCTGAAAGGCATCCTCGCTATCGATTATGTCGTGCCGGACTACTATGCGTTGCGTCCCAAGAAATGCATGGGTGGCTGGGGACGGCAGTTCTTCAACATCTCGCCGTCGGGCAAGATCCTGCCGTGCCATGCGGCGGAAACGATCACGGGTCTCAAATTCGAGTCGGTGCGGGATCATCCGATTGCGTGGATCTGGCAGAATTCGGAAGCATTCAACCGGTATCGCGGCACTGGCTGGATGCCGGAGCCGTGTCAGAGCTGCGAGTACAAGGAAGCCGATTACGGTGGCTGCCGCTGCCAGGCCTTTGCGTTGACCGGGAATGCCGGCAACACCGATCCGGCCTGCGCGCTCTCGCCAGTTCATGAACAGATTTTCAGGGCTGCGATGAATGAGGCGGCCGGT
This sequence comes from Afipia birgiae 34632, assembly GCF_000308295.2. Taxonomy (GTDB): domain Bacteria; phylum Pseudomonadota; class Alphaproteobacteria; order Rhizobiales; family Xanthobacteraceae; genus Afipia; species Afipia birgiae. Next base: position 1,651,841 of record NZ_HG326652.1, on the reverse strand, counting down.
GGCGACCGACGCTTCATCTATCGCAATTTTTCCGGCGGCACGCTCGAGGCAGATACGCATGGGGCCTGACGCCGCCGACATTGTGACTTCGGGTAAACAGGCAGGTCGTTCTGCACCGCTCTCCGCACAGCATATGACGGTTGGTGACGGTCACGAGATTTATGTTGAGACAGTCGGACGCGCGGATGGCATTCCCGCGGTCTATCTCCACGGCGGCCCCGGCAGTGGCTGCCAGCCCGATCATCGGCGATTGTTCGATCCGCTGCGGTTTCACGCGGTGCTGTTCGATCAGCGTGGCGCGGGCAGGAGCCGCCCCAACGGCGCGCGCGATGCCAATACGCTGCCGCATCTGATCGCGGACATGGAAATCATCCGCGAAAATTTTAGGTTCGAGCGATGGCTCGTAGTCGGCGGCTCGTGGGGGGCGACGCTGGCGCTGGCCTACGCGCAGGCTTATCCGCAGCGCATTAGCGGGATCGTTCTACGCGCAACGTTTCTGGGGACGCGGGGCGAATTGGAAGGCGCGTTTCTCGATCGGCTGCCCTGTCTCTATCCGGGTTTGAACGAGGACTTCCTGGGTCTGCTTCCTCCTGAGGAACGTTCGCGACCGCTTGAGGCCTATTGGCGGCGTATTCTCGATATTGATCCTGCTATCCACGGACCCGCGTCTCGCGCCTGGCACGACACCGAGCGCATTCTGTCGGAGCATAAGCCCGCGAAAACACGGCTTGATCTTGCTTCGGTGAAAGATGTTGCGCGCGGTCTTCCGTCGACACCATTCATGGAGGCTCATTACTTCCAGAACGGATGCTTCATGCAGCCCAGACAACTCTTGAAGAATGCCGGACAGTTAAAGGGGATTCGCGGAACAATCGTGCAGGGACGTTACGATCTGCTTTGTCCGCCCTCCACTGCGCACGCGTTGCTGAAGGTCTGGCCGGACGCAACCTTCCGGATGGTCGAGGCTGCTGGCCATTCGCTGTATGATCCCGGTGTGAGAGATGCGGTCATAGCGGCGATCGATGAACTGTCACAAGCCTGAGAGGGAGGACGAGCACGTTTTCCGATTGAAGACCGGAAGAGAAGTAGGGGAAACTGTAACCTTAGGTCCATGCGTGCCTGTTACGGCACGTAATAAGGGCCTTTTCGCAGGGAGAAACGAATGACGATGCTATCATCCGCGTCACGTAGCGTGTTACTTGCAAGCGTTTTCGCCGGGTTGTTCGCGTTCAACGCGAATGGCCAACAGCCCACCGCGCCAAGCGACTCATCGCCACCCACTGCAGCGCCGGCACCCGCAACTCCGACGACGCCCGCCACGCCTCCGCTTCCCGCACCAGCGGCCGCAGCACCGGCTCCCGCGCCGACTGCGCAAGCTCCCGCAGCTCCAGCATTGCCGCCCGGTTCACCGCTGATCGGACGTCCGGACAATGCCGCCGCCGCCAAGCTTGCACCCATGTCTATGCCACCGATCGCGGCTGCGGCAGACAGGTTGCCAACAGCCAAGCTGAAGCTGCCGCCTGGATTCAATATCGAGGTTTATGCCTCTGGCATGGCCAATGCTCGCTCACTCCGCGAAGGAGACAAGGGCACGGTGTTTGTCGGTAGCCGCCTCGTCGACAAGGTCTATGCCATTACCAGTAAGGACGGCAAACGCAGCGTCAAGGTTCTTGCTTCAGGTCTTTACCGTCCGAACGGTCTCGCGTTCCACAAGGGGACTCTTTACATCGCTGAGCTTTCGAAGATCTCGAAGATAGAGAATGTCGAGGACAAGCTCGATAATCCGCCAAAGCCGACGATGATCTATGACGACCTTCCGAAGGACGAGGCGCATGGCTGGAAGTTCATCGGCATTGGTCCCGACAATAAACTTTATGTGCCGATTGGCCAGCCGGGCAACAACGTGCTGCCGAGCGACAAGCACGCGCAGATTCGCCGGATGAATCTGGACGGCTCTGGTGTCGAAGTCGTAGCGCTGGGCGTGCGCAACACTGTCGGGTTCGATTGGAATCCGGTAAACAAGCAGCTTTATTTCACCGACAACGGCCGCGACTGGGCCTCTGAGGACATTCCGGAGGATGAACTGAATCGTGTGACGAAGACCGGCGAACATTTCGGAGCACCGTTCTGCCATCAGGGTAATTTTTCTGATCCGGAGTTCGGATGGGGCCGATCCTGCAAGGAGTTCACCGCCCCGGTGGGCTTGATGGGACCGCATACCGCCGTGTTGGGCATGCGTTTCTATACGGGAGATATGTTCCCGAAGACATACAAGAATACGATCTTCGTGGCGCGCCATGGATCCTGGAACAAGAGCAAGAAAGAGGGCGGTGACGTCATTGCCGTCAGGTTAAGCAAGGACGGCACTGTCAAATCGATCGAGCCGTTCATCACCGGATTCCTGGAGGAAAACAAGTACATTGGCCGCCCTGTCGATGTGCAGCAGATGAAGGACGGCTCGCTTCTGGTCTCCGACGACTGGAATGGCGCGGTCTATCGTATCACCTACGGCAAGCAGAAGACGGCTGCAAAATAGACGTCTTGGTTTCACTCATGACCGGAAGCGGAAACGCTTCCGGTCGCTTTCTGAAGTGGTGCCTGTTAGCAACGCTACGGTATTGCTGGAATTTCGAATGCGCTGTTTTCTCGTTTTTCTTGCCCTTGCCATTATACCGGTGGTGGCATGGGCCGAAACAGTTCAGGAGCGCGCCGCGCCGTGTCTGGCCTGTCACGGCGAAAGCGGAAGGTCCGAAATCGAAAATACGCCATCGCTTGGGGGGCAACAGCCAGCCTATGTGTTGATCCAGCTTTACATGTTTCGCGAAAAAATGCGGACCTTCGACATCATGAACGAGATGGCGAAGGATTTGACGGATGACGATCTACGCGCGTTCTCCGACCATATTGGAACTTTGAAGAATCCGCCTCCACCGGATGACGCGGGCGATCCGATGCGTATGCTGCAGGCGCAGGATCTGGCGCAGCGGTACCGCTGCAACGCCTGCCATAACGTCGACTTCGCTGGCCGTGACAACGTTCCGCGCATTGCCAATCAGCGTGAAGATTATCTCGCTAAGACCATGCGCGAGTACAAGGACAACAGCCGCCGTGGCTATGATGCGACCATGGCCGATGTGCTTCAGTCAGTGACCGATCAGCAAATTCTTGATCTAGCCTATTATATCGCCCGGGTGCGCTGACGTTTTCGTACACAATGATCAGTTTGGCAGCGTCACGTCGACTGTTAGCCCAGAATACCAGGCCGCAAGATCGGCGATGTCCGTGTCCGACAGCGGCTTAGCTACCACATTCATGGTCTCATCCTTGCGCTCCTCGGAGCGGAAGGCCTTCATTTGCTTTTCCAGATACATCGCGGGCGAGCCCGCGATGTTGGGCGCCATTGGCATCTTGGAAATTCCGTCGATGCCATGACATGCTGAGCACATCTGAGCCTTTTTGCGTCCGGCCTTGGCATCGGCGGCCTGGATTGTACCGCTAGAAGAAACTATCACGCTCAAGACAAGCAGGCCGACAAATACGCGCACGCTCATTTTCTTGTTTCCGTTTTGCGTCGTCACGTTATGACGCCTATAAAGACCCGCCGCGAAAGAGGTTAGGCTCGTTCGCAGCGGGTATATCGTTATGCCTGATGCTTACTTGCCGTCGTAGGTAATCCTGTAGAGCGCGCCGGCGAGATCGTCGGACACCAGGATCGAGCCGTCACGCAGAGTTGCGATGTCGACAGGACGTCCCGTATATTCGCCGTCCGACGTCAACCAACCAGACGCGAAGACTTCTGTCTTGTCGGCACTGCCGTCAGCTTTGAGTGACGTGAACATCACCCTTGCGCCGACCGGATCCGTGCGATTCCACGATCCATGCTGGGCCGAGAAGATGCCGCCGCGATATTTGGCCGGAAACGACTTGCCGTTATAGAAAGTCATGCCGAGGTCGGCGGCATGGGCGTCCATCTCGACTTCCGGATACACGACGTTGGCCGGGGGAGTATCGGTCTTGTACTCGACGGTGCGAACCTTGCCGCCGCCGAAATACGGGAAGCCGAAGTTCTGCCCCATCTGGGTCGCACGGTTCAACTCGCCGGGCGGGATGTTGTCGCCCATGCCGTCGACCTGATTGTCCGTGAACCAGAGCTGATTGTTCTTCGGGTTGAAATCCATGCCGACCGAATTACGGACGCCCTGGGCATAAACTTCGCGGTTCTTGCCATCCTGATCGATGCGGATGATGCCGCCGATCCCGTGCTTCGCATAGCCTTCAAGTTTGTCTTTCGCGGGCACGTTGAATGGTTGCCCGAGCGAGACATAAATCTTGTTGTCAGCGCCGACGCGGCAGACACGGGCGGTGTGATTGAAGCTTTCGTCTTCCTTGGGGATCAACTCACCCTGCGGGACGACCACAGCGACAGCGATATCCGGGCTCTCATAGAAGAACTCGGCGGCAGGGAAGTTGAGGATACGGTTCTGTTCTGCAACGAAGAGGAAGCCATCCTTGGAGAAGCAAACACCGTTCGGAATGGTGAAGCTGACAGACGGAGCGAACTCTTTCACTTCTTCCGCAAAACCAGCCTTGCCACGATCCGTGACGGCGTAGACCTTACTCTTGCGTGTTCCGACGAAGGTCACGACACCTTGCGGTCCGACGGCGATATGCCGGGCGTCCGGAACGAGCGCATAGAGGCTGATTTTGAAGCCAGGTGGCAGTTTGATCTTGGCAAGGTTCGCCTTGATCGCGTCGACCTTGCGGCCGGTCTGCGGCACGGTTGGAATTTCAGTGACGCCGGTCTTCTGGAAATTGCCGAGCTTGTCCAGATTGTTGTTGGGAGTTTGAGCAGATCCGGAAATTGCCGATGCGTAGACAAATGCAACGGCAGCGACTGAAGTCAGGGCGTGATTTTTGAAAGCGTAAAACATGATTTATCCTCCCGGTAGGGTCTAATTTTTGGCGTTTTACGGGCGAGAGCCTATCGCAGCATCACCGTTACGCAAGGTGATGCGCTTCAGAAGTTTTTCTGGCGGCGCAGCATTTCGCCGCGATGGTATCGCGTGATTGTGATTTGTTATGGAAGGAGACAGCCGTTTGAGCGGATGACGCGAGGCTTCCAACCACCAATATTGCGATCGCGAGGGCCGATACACTGCCGGCTGAAGCGCGCCCTTACCGAGATAGATTACGGCTGTGTGACACCGACGACCTCGCCATCCTCTTTGACGAAGGAGGTGACTGGATTTTGCAGCAGTTCAAGCACCAGCTCCGACGGGCGGCAGAGGCGCACGCCTTTGGGTGTCTCGACGATCGGTCGATTGATCAGGATCGGATGGGCCATCATCGCATCCAGCAACTGGTCATCGGTCAATGCCGGATCGGCAAGACCAAGCGCCTCAAACGGCGTACCTTTTTCGCGGAGCAATGCGCGCACCGGAATGTTCATGGCCTTGATCAGGGAGGCGAGTTGGTCGCGGGAAGGCGGCGTATCGAGATACTCGATGACCTTCGGATGTTCGCCACTCTGCCGGATCATTGCGAGCGTGTTGCGCGACGTTCCGCAGGCAGGGTTATGATAAATGGTGATAGTCATGACGAGGTATCCAGTTTTGCGCTTCCAAACGGGACGGCAAGATCGGTGACCTGCTCCGGCGTTAGAGTGCGCGGGTTCATGCCGCGGGTCATCAAATAGAGCTTTGCTGTTTCTTCAAGCTCTTCCATGGCAAAGACGGCAGCTTCGAGTGTATCGCCGGCAACAACTGGACCATGATTGGACAGCAGCACGCAGGAGTATTGTCCGGCGAGCCCGCGGATCGCGTCCGCCACCGCAGAATCGCCCGGACGAAAGTAGGGCAACAGCGCCGTCGCGCCACAGCGCATCATGTAATAGGGCGTCAGCGGCGGAAGCGCCGCCTTCGGGTCGATCTCGGGGAGCATGGACAACGCGACGCAGTGGGCGCAGTGCAGATGCACGACAGCCCGTGCGCCACGCCTCGTTTCATACAGGGCTGCATGGAGTGGAATTTCCTTGGTGGGAGCGTCCCCCGACAGCAGGCGGCCGGATCCGTTCAGCCGCGAAATACGGGCGGGATCGAGAAAGCCGAGTGAGGCATTGGTCGGTGTAACCAGCCAGCCGCCATCGTCAAGGCGGACACTGATATTCCCTGAAGACCCCGGGGTCAGGCCCCGTTCAAACAATGAGCGGCCGAATTGGCAAATTTGATCGCGAAGCCGTGTTTCCGTCATGGGGCCGCCTTTCGGCTCGCTTTTTCCCACGGTTTTGAACGCGGCTCAAATGCCATTTTGGACGCGCCACGAGCCATGCTACCAAACCTCTAACCGCTCGACGCCAACGTACGAGCAAGCAACAAAATGAGGAAACATGTCCATCAAAGTTGGGCGCGTCGGAGTCGTCGGTCTCGGGTCGATGGGCTTTGGCATGGCGTTGTCGCTCATGCGTGCCGGATTCGACGTGGCGGGCTGTGACGTTGCATCGGACATCATTGCGCGCCTTGCCGCAGAGGGGGCCCGGGGCACATCGTCGCCGGCAGAGGCAGCAGACGGCGCCGATGCCGTGGTCAGCGTTGTTGTGAACGCGGCGCAGACTGAGGCTATCCTGTTCGGTGCTAAAGGCGTCGCCGAGACGCTGCCGAAAGGCGCGGTTTTCATATCCTCGGCGACGATGGACCCGGACGTGGCCAGGAGCTTGGCTAAACAGCTTGAGGCGAGCGGCAGGCATTACCTCGACGCGCCGATCAGCGGTGGGGCGCAACGTGCAGCGCAGGGCGAATTGACCATTCTTGCGTCCGGCAGTCAGGCGGCATTTGCCAAAGCGAGGCCGGCGCTCGACGCGATGTCCGCAAAGCTCTACGAACTTGGCGATGAGCCGGGGCAGGGTGCCGCGTTCAAGATGATCAATCAATTGCTGGCCGGAGTGCATATCGCTGTCGCCAGCGAAGCGATGGCTTTTGCGGCGAAGCAGGGCCTCGACATTTGCAAAGTTTATGAAGTGATCACGGCATCCGCAGGAAACTCGTGGATGTTCGAGAACCGAATGCCGCATGTGCTGGACGGAGATTACACGCCGCGTAGCGCGGTCGATATCTTCGTCAAGGACCTCGGTATCATTCAGGACATGGCACGAACCGCGAAATTCCCGGTGCCCGTATCGGCGGCTGCCTTGCAGATGTTTCTGATGACGTCCGCTGCCGGTATGGGCCGCGATGACGATGCCTCGGTGGCGCGAATGTATGCGCGCGTGACGGGAACGAAACTGCCTGGGGAAAAGAACTGACTGTGTATTAGGAGCCGAGATGCCTCACTTTGCCGCCAATCTCAGTATGATGTTTAACGAAGTACCGTTTCTCGATCGCTTCGACGAAGCGGCGAAAGCGGGCTTCGCGGCAGTGGAATTTCTGTTTCCCTATGAGCATTCGCCTGACGATGTTGGCGAGCGGCTTCACCGCAATGGCCTGACGCAAGCATTGTTCAACTTGTTTCCAGGTGACTGGAACAAGGGTGAGCGTGGGTTTGCCGCCTTGCCGAACCGCTTCGCCGATGTGCAGGCTAGCGTCAAGCAGGCTCTCCCGTACGTCAAAGCGACGGGCGTCAAGCGCCTGCATTTGATGGCGGGCATCGCTGACCGGAGCGACCCAAAAACGGTCGATGCATTTTGCCGCTCTGTGGTATGGACCGCGGAGGCGCTGGCCAAGGAAAATGTCGATCTGATGCTTGAGCCGATCAATCCGCGTGACGTGCCAGGTTATTTTCTCAACGATTTCGATTTTGCCGCAGGCGTGATTGGCGACCTCAACATCCCGAACCTGAAACTGCAATTCGATATCTATCACCGGCAGATCGTTCACGGCGACGTCACCATCGCCCTGCGGAAGATGATGCCGATAATCGGACATATCCAGATCGCCAGTGTGCCCTCACGCAACGAACCGGCGGGAGAGGAACTGAACTACCCGTTCCTGTTCGATGAACTGGACCGGCTCGGTTATAACGGCTTCGTTGGTTGCGAGTATCGACCGAAGGGAAATACGGTCGATGGCCTCAGCTGGTTCGGGCCGTATGCCGCGAAAACGGGAGCGCGCGCGTGACGCTGGCGCTGGGCTGCATTGCCGACGATTACACTGGGGCATCTGATCTCGCCAACATGCTGACCCGTTGCGGTTTGCGCACAGTGCAGACCATTGGCGTCCCAAACGATGCGCTGGCGCTGCCCGATGTCGATGCAGTAGTGGTGTCGTTGAAAAGCCGTTCTATCGAGGCATCTCAGGCGGTGACACGGTCGCGCGAGGCCGACAAATGGCTTCGGGCCCACGGTGCATCCCATATCTTGTTCAAGATCTGTTCGACATTCGATTCCACCGACGCCGGGAATATCGGCCCGGTGATGGATGCACTGCGCGCGGACTCGGGCGACGACATCGTGCTTGTGACGCCCGCGTTTCCAGGCACGGGGCGCACGGTCTATCAGGGCAACCTGTTCGTCGGCAGTGTCCCGCTCAACGAAAGCCCGCTGAAGGATCATCCGCTCAATCCGATGCATGACTCCAATCTGGTGCGCGTGCTGGCGCGGCAGAGCAGGTCCAGGATCGGTCTTGTCGATCTCGCGGCTGTCGCAAAGGGTCCCGACGCGATCCGAGCGCGCCTCGCCGAGTTAGCGAAGCAGGGGGCTGGCGCTGCCGTTATCGATGCTGTGTTCGATCCCGAACTTGAAGTTATTGGTCAGGTTGCCCTCGATCATCGGTTGTCGGTTGGAGCGTCCGGGATGGGGCTTGGACTCGCGCGAGGATTGGTCGCGTCGGGCAAGGTAACGCCGGCTTCATCGGGCTCGGATCACAAAGCGATTGGAGGGCCAGTTGCATGCCTTGCCGGAAGCTGCTCACAGGCGACGCTGGCGCAGATCGCGCAGGTGGAAAAATCGATGCCGGTGCTGCACCTCGATCCGGAAGAGATCGTTGCGGGTGAAGCGGAAGCGGAACGCGCGCTTGAATGGGCGCGGGCGAATATCGGCAAGGGACCCGTGCTGATTGCCAGCAGTTCGACGCCTGATCAGGTTTCAGCGCTTCAGGCCAAACACGGTCGCGATGCCGCAGGTCACGCCATCGAGCAGACATTGGCCGCGATCAGCGAGGGGCTTGTTGCCGCCGGTGTGCGGCGTCTCGTTATCGCGGGAGGCGAGACATCCGGCGCCGTGGTGGACCGTCTTGGCATCCCGGCGTTTCTGGTCGGACCAGAAATCGCCGCTGGCGTTCCGGTCCTTCGTTGCGTCGGTTGGGGCAAGGGTGAGGCCGTGATGGCGCTGAAGTCCGGTAATTTCGGCGGTCCGGATTTCTTTAACGACGCCATCCGCCTGATGCCATGATCTCGCGGAAAGTCAGCCTTCCTTGAAGCCGTACTCTTGCTGATTTCCGGTTGCGCCGTAATATTTGTACGGCAGGAATTTGCCCGACATTGTGATTTGCACGAAACAGGAGGTGAAGCAGGGGCGCTTTCGCGAGGATCTTTACTTCCGGCTCAACGTATTTCCGGTTGAGACCGTGCCGCTACGTGATCGTCGCGAGGATATTCCGTTGCTGGCGCAGCATTTCCTGGCCAGCGAAAGCAGATCGTTCAAGTCCGATCTGCGATTGTCGGAAGGCGATGTGCGCCGCCTGATGCTATATGATTGGCCTGGCAACGTTCGCGAACTGCAGAATGTGATCGAGCGCGCGGCGATCCTGGCTCAGAACGGCCGGCTGCGGATTGATCTGCCGATCCAGCAGGGCGAAACTGAATTACTCGCCGCATCGCGCCGTCCCGAGAATTCACCGCAGCCCATCATGACCGATGATGAAATGCGTGAGCACGAGCGCAACAACATTCTGGCGGCGCTGAAGGTGTCCGGCGGCAAGGTTTTCGGAAAGGGCGGCGCAGCGGAACTGCTGGCCATCAAGCCGACCACGCTGGCGTCGCGGATCAAATCGCTCGGAATTTCGGCACGAAACCTCGATTCGCCAATGCGTTAGGCAGTCCTTGCCCGTTGTTAGCGCTTGATAGCGGCTTGTTCAGGTGTTCTGCTCAAAAAACGAGCCATCGAGGTTGTCGCGTCGTGTCCATTGCCGTCGCCCTGCACCACGTCACACGCTATAAGTATGACCAGCCAGTCAGCCTCGGACCGCAGGTCATCCGGCTGAGGCCGGCGCCGCATTCCCGCACCCGCATTTCCAGCTATTCGCTGAAAGTTCTGCCCGAGACGCATTTCGTCAACTGGCAGCAGGATCCGCAGGGGAACTGGCTCGCGCGTTTCGTATTTCCGGAACCGACACGCGAGTTCAAGATCGAGGTGGGTTTCATCGCCAACATGGCGGTGGTCAATCCGTTCGATTTCTTTGTCGAACCTTATGCCGAAACGTTTCCGTTTCTGTATCCGCCGGATATCGCGGACGAACTCGCGCCATATCTGAAGACCGAACCTGTGACACCATCGCTTGCGCAGTATCTTGCAAGCATTCCGCGCGAACCGACCAACACGGTGAACTTCCTCGTTGATCTCAACGCAAAGCTGCGCGACAGGGTCAGCTACGTCATCCGCATGGAGCCAGGCATCCAGACGCCCGAGGAAACGCTGCAAAGCGGTGCAGGTTCTTGCCGCGATTCCGCGTGGCTTCTGATCCAGGCGCTGCGCCATCTCGGATTGGCCGCGCGGTTTGTCTCGGGCTATCTCATTCAATTGCGTCCCGACATCGACCCGCTACAGGGACCGCGCGAAGTCGAGACTGATTTCACGGATCTGCATGCATGGGCGGAAGTCTATCTGCCGGGCGCTGGATGGATTGGATTCGACGTGACATCCGGTATGCTGACAGGTGAGGGGCACATTCCCGTGGCCGCGTCCCCGCATTACCGAACGGCCGCGCCGATCAGCGGCAACGTCGGTTCGGCGAACGTCGAGTTTGGCTTCGAAATGAAGGTGACGCGCATCAATGAAGCGCCGCGCATCACCAAGCCATTCTCTGATGACTCCTGGCGACGTCTCGATTCGCTCGGCGAAAAGATCGATGCTGATCTGGCGGCGGACGACGTGCGCCTGACGATGGGTGGTGAACCGACGTTTGTCTCTATCGACGATCTGGAATCTGCCGAGTGGAATACCGCTGCGGTCGGCCCGACAAAGCGCGGTATCGCTGACGACCTCATCCGTCGTTTGCGCACGCGGTTCGCGCCGGGAGGCTTGCTGCATTACGGACAGGGCAAATGGTATCCCGGCGAGAGTCTGCCGCGCTGGGCGTTCGGGCTTTACTGGCGCAAAGATGGTGTGCCGATCTGGCGAAATCCGGATTTGATCGCGCCGATGGAAGGTCCGCGCTCGGCGAAGATTGAGCAGGCGGAAAAGTTTGCAGCGCATGTTGCCGAGAAACTGGGCGTGGATGCGAGCAATGTACTTCCCGCTTACGAGGATCAGGCACACTGGTTGCTGAAGGAGAACAGTCTTCCCGGCAACGTTGATCCGAGCGATTCAAAACTGGCGGATCCCGAAGAGCGTTCGCGGATGGCGCAGGTGTTTCAGCAGGGATTGAACGTGCCGCGTGGTTTTGTGCTGCCGGTGCAGCGCTGGAACGCGAAAGCTGCGAGCCGCTGGCGCAGCGAGAAATGGAATTTGCGGCGTGGAAACCTGTTTCTGATGCCAGGCGATTCGCCGCTCGGGCTGCGGCTGCCAATGAGTTCGTTGCAATGGATTCCGCCGGAAGACTATCCCTACATCGTCGAGCAGGATCCAATGGAGGAACGCGGACCGCTGCCGGTGTTCGATGGCGGCTCACCACCACCCGAACCGGCCGCGCGACCTCCCGTATTCGACGACGGCTCGCAGATGGGCGTCGCGCCGCGTCAGTTCATCCAGGAGCAGCAGGTTGGGGACGGCAAGGGCGGTGTCCGCACGGCCTTGTCGATCGAAATCCGTGACGGGATTCTGTGTGCGTTCATGCCACCGGTCGAGAAGCTCGACGATTATCTTGAATTGATCGCCGTGGTCGAGGCGACCGCTGAGGACATGAAACTTCAGGTTCATGTCGAAGGCTATGCGCCGCCTTACGACCCGCGTGTCGAGGTGATCAAAGTCACCCCTGATCCCGGCGTGATCGAGATCAATGTTCATCCGGCAAAAAACTGGCGCGAGATTGTCGATACGACAATCGGTCTCTACCAGGAGGCGGCGCATGTTCGCCTCGGCGCGAACCGTTTTCTGATCGACGGCCGCCACACCGGCACCGGCGGCGGAAATCATGTCGTGATCGGCGGCGGGACTCCTGCGGATTCGCCCTTCCTGCGACGGCCTGATCTGCTCAAGAGCGTGGTGCTGTTTTGGCAGCGCCATCCATCTTTATCGTATCTGTTCTCGGGCATGTTCATCGGTCCGACCAGTCAGGCACCGCGTATCGACGAGGCGCGACACGATGCTCTTTATGAACTCGAAATCGCCATGGCACAGATCCCGCCGAAAGGCGAAAAAGTCCCGCTGTGGCTGGTCGATCGCACGTTCAGGCATCTGCTGGTGGATATTACCGGCAACACCCATCGCGCAGAAATCTGCATCGATAAACTGTACTCGCCGGACAGTCCGACGGGTCGCCTCGGTCTGGTTGAATTCCGCGCGCTTGAAATGCCCCCCGATGCGCGCATGAGTTTGGCGCAGCAACTTGTGATCCGCGCGCTGATCGCAAAGTTCTGGCGCGAACCACAGGACGGTCGTTTTGTGCGCTGGGGCACGACGCTGCACGATCGTTTCATGCTGCCGTATTTTCTCTGGCAGGATTTCAAGGACGTGCTGTCGGATTTGGAAGAGGCGGGCTACGACTTCGAGCCCGAATGGTTCGAGGCGCAGCTTGAATTCCGCTTTCCACTTTTTGGCAGGGTGCAGCACAGCGGCGTGACGCTGGAGTTGCGTCAGGCGCTGGAGCCCTGGCATGTGCTCGGCGAGGAAAGCACCGGCGGTGGCACGGTGCGTTACGTGGACTCCTCCGTGGAGCGCCTGCAGGTCAAGGTCAGTGGTCTCGTCCAGGGACGGCACGTCGTCACCTGCAATGGCCGTCGCTTGCCGCTGACAGATACCGGGCGCTCAGGTGAGGGCGTTGCCGGCGTGCGCTTTAAGGCTTGGCAACCATCGTCCGGGCTTCATCCGACCGTCCCGGTTCATGCGCCACTGACCTTCGATATTATCGATACTTGGAATGGACGCTCGCTCGGCGGCTGCGTCTATCACGTCGCTCACCCCGGGGGGCGCAGCTACGAGACCAAACCGGTCAATAGCTACGAAGCTGAGGCGCGGCGGCTGGCACGGTTTCAGGATCATGGCCACTCGCCCGGCCCAATATCCGTGCCTTCCGAGGAAAGAACCCTCGAATTTCCCCTGACTCTGGACCTCCGGACGCCACCCCCGCATTGAGGCCGCCGCCATAATCGGCGAAATTATCGCGGAAAGCAGAAAGCGAGTCGGGATGGCGGACACGAGGAACGGAGAGACCGGATCGCGGCGGGTGCAGCAAGACCTTCTTGACTGCACGCGTGGTTACACACCACTCCCGGGAATCCCCGACGAGTTTCTCGACGCCAAAGGCGAGCCCCGTGAGGTCTGGGCACGGTTCTTTGATGCGTTCTCCACGCTAGCGCCGGGCGAAATTGAGCGCCGTTTTGCGTCCGCCGATCAGCACATGCGCGAGGCTGGCGTTACCTACCGGACGCCGGGGGACGCGGCAGACCGGATGTGGCCGCTCAGTCACCTGCCTCTGCTGATCGATGAAGCCGAATGGAATCAGATTTCGCAAGGTGTCGCCCAGCGGGCAGAGCTTTTCGAGCAGATTTTGCGCGATCTGTATGGCGAAGGCCGATTGATCGCCGATGGGGCGTTGCCTGCGGCCGCTATCGCAGGAAGTTCAGAATATCTGCGCTCCGTCAGCGGCGTGTCGCCGCCCGGTGGCCAATATCTCAATCTCTATGCCGCCGACATCGGCCGTGGCCCCGACGGACGCTGGTGGGTGTTGAATGATCGCACACAGGCGCCATCCGGCGCGGGCTATGCGCTTGAGAACCGGCTGGTGTTGTCGCGCGCGCTGACAAACCTCTACACATCGATGAATGTCGAACGAGTCGCGCCATTTTTTGAAGCGTTCCGCGATAGTTTGCGAGGAATCGCGGATCGCGACGAGCCGCGCATCGGCCTGTTGACGCCCGGCAATTTGAGCGAGACGTACTTCGAACACGCCACGCTGGCGCGCTATCTGGGATTTCTTTTGGTGGAGGGCGACGATCTCGCGGTGAGCGAGGATCGGCTGCATGTTCGCACCGTTGCAGGTCTGAAACGGCTGGACGTGCTGTTGCGGAGGGTCGATTCCAATTCGCTCGATCCGCTCGAACTCGACGCACGATCCATGCTTGGTGTGCCGGGTTTGATCGATGTCGTCAGAAAGGGCGGTGTAGCAGTGGCCAACATGCCCGGATCCGGCGTGATGGAAGCGCGAACGTTGCTGGATTTCTGCCCAGCCTGAGCCATCGCTTCTTCGGCGAAGGGCTGAAGATGCCGCATATCGCGACGTGGTGGTGCGGACAAAAATCGGCGCGCGAGGAGGTGCTGTCGCGGCTCGACGAAATGGCAATCGAAGGCGCTTATGGCCAGTCGGTGCCCGGATTTCCCGGGCGTGGTCCGATTATCGGCGGCTCGCTGTCCAGGGAAGAGCGCGCACAACTGGTAGACGCCATCAATAAGCGCGGGATCGATTATGTCGGGCAGGAGATGGTGCGCCTTTCCACCACGCCGGTCTGGGACATGGGACACATCTCTCCGCGTCCGTTCGTGCTTCGGGTGTTTGCTGCCGCGACACCAAACGGCTGGACCATTCTGCCGGGTGGATTTTGCCGTATCGCCGATCAACCCGATGCGCGCGCCGTGTCTATGGGTGAGGGTACCCGAGCGGCCGACGTCTGGGTGGTGTCGGAGAAGGAAGTCGCCACCTCGACATTGCTGCCGCCCAGCGATTCCGTTCGCATAAAGCGCATCGCCGGGTGGGTGCCTAGCCGCGCAGCGGACAATCTGTTCTGGCTCGGCCGCTATCTGGAACGCGCGGAAGCTACGCTGCGGCTGGTGCGCGGGCTGGGTGGCGCGTTGCGCGAACCTGGCAAGGGCCCGTCGCCTATGCAGCCGGTGATCGAACGGATTCAGCGGCTGCTCGTTGCCTGGGGGGCGACCACGCCCTCGGCGCGCGCCAAGCTGGCTACTACCGCCGCGCAGTCGTTGCAGGCGCACGACAAATTCGGCTCCGCGCTCTCGCTGGTTCGCTCGGCGCAGCGCACGGCAAGGACGTTGCGCGAGCGGCTGTCCCCCGACGCATGGCATGTCATCACCGGCATGGTGGAGCGTCTGTCGGAAAGGGCCGAGGACGACGAGGCTCTGCTGGAGGCGGCGGAATGGACGCTGCAGTCGCTGGCGACATTCGCAGGCCTGGCGCAGGAGAACATGAACCGCGCGGCTGGCTGGCGCTTTCTCGAAATGGGGCGACGCGTCGAACGCGCGATCAACACCGCGCGTTTTGCCCGCCAGTTCGCCTATGACACCGCGACGGGCGAGGACCTTGATCTACTGCTGACCCTGGTCGATTGCCAGATTACCTATCGCTCTCGCTATCTGGTGGGACCACTGCTGGCACCGGTACGCGACCTCGTGGTGTTGGATACATACAATCCGCGTTCGGTGGCGTTTCAGATCGCCGCGCTCAATGAGCACATCGCCAGTCTTCCGAGCATGCGAGAAGGCGGGTTGATTGATCCGCCGCATCGTCTCGCTGTGACGCTTCAAGCCGCGATGACGGCGGGTGAGGCAGAGGCGTTCGACACCAAAGCCCTGTTCGCGCTCGAGCAAAATTTGCTCAACCTCGCCGATGCCATCGGTTCACATTATTTTCCGCATGGCAGTAGCGCATTGCGCCCGGAGAAGCTGACGGGGTTCGCGTGATCTACGACATCCGTCATGTCACGACATATTCCTATGAAAGCCCGGTCAGCTTCGCACGGTGTTCGCTGAGGCTCGAACCAAAAACTGGCGATGGACAGCAGTTGATCTCGCATAGCGTCGAGATCAAGCCGATTCCATTGGAACGAACGCTCAGAACCGATTTTTTCGGTACCCGCACTGAAAGCATTGTGATCGAGGCTGCCCATCGCGTTCTGCGTATCGATGCGCGCTCGCGCGTGGACGTCGCGCGCATCCCGCCATCTCGGGATATGAAATCTCCGCCTTGGGAGAAGGTGCGCGAGGCGGCCTTCACGACGAACGACCTCGCGGCAAGTTCTCCGGTGGGTTACCTGTTCGCAAGCCCGCTGGTGCCGATCCTGTCACCGATCACCGACTATGCAGCGGCGAGCTTTTCGACGGCAGGTGGAATTTTCGGCTCAGTGGCAGACCTGATGCGGCGGATCAATCAGGACTTTGTTTACGACTCCAAAGCGACGGAAATCGCGACGCCTTTGCAGGACGTTTTCAAGAAGCGGCGCGGGGTGTGCCAGGATTTCGCACACATCATGATCGCAGGGCTGCGCGGTTTGGGACTCCCGGTGGCCTATGTCAGCGGGTATCTGCGAACCACCCCGCCACCAGGGCGCCCGCGGCTTCAGGGCGCGGATGCGACGCATGCATGGGTATCGGTCTGGTGCGGTGAGGAGCTTGGCTGGATGGGTTTCGATCCGACCAACGATCTGGTGATTGGCAACGATCACGTGGTTCTGGCTGTGGGTCGCGATTATACGGATGTTTCGCCTGTCGATGGTGTGATCGTCGGATCGCGCAAACAAAAGCTCGCCGTGGCGGTGGATGTGATCCCGGCGGAATAAAATGCGCGGCCCATTTACGCGAGGCGATCAGCTCTTGTGGCTGCCGTCGGCGCAGAACGAAGCGCGGATGTTGCAATCTGCCGCGCTGCGGCCCTCCTTGCGGCAGCGTGCCGAGGCAGCATCAATGGCCTGGCCAAGTGTTGCGCCTTCGGCGGTGTAGGCTCCCCAATAACGGGTTCGGCGGATGCGGGTCGTATAGAAGGCCATTGCGCCGCATTTGGTGGTTGAGGAAATCTTGCAGCCGCGGCCGCCGTTGTTGACGCACAGGGTCAGCGCGCGCGCCTCAGCCTCGTCGCGCGTCGTCTTTTGCCAAACAGCCCCCCATGCTCCGCGTGCCGCGAAACCGATAGCGGCCCACTGCTCGGCAGGCGGTGCTGGAGTTTTAGGCTTGAGCGATTCAAGACGTATCTTGGCGATTGGGGCGAAGGTCCCGTTTGGATATTTATCGAGATAGGCCGCTATCTCAGCGGGATTCCGAGAGTCCTTCACCGAATTCCAGAAGGTGATTTCGGCGCTGGAGTCGGTCTGTGCGAAGGCTGTTGCGGGTTGCGAGAATAAAGCAACCGCAAGCGCCAGCGCACACCAAATCCCGCGTCGCATCTCCTCGCCCCGTTTCGAGTTTGGCGCAGACTAAAAGCCCGTTTTGGCCTTGTCGAGCGGGCGGGATCGCGTTCCTGCGGATAACCCCTTCCTTCGGTTGTGTTGTCCGCGTTGTGTGGCTTTCATGAAAGTCAGTGAGCGGGGGACACGTTACTTTTTCGATCGCTTGCGGCTTTCTTTGCTGTTTTCGTTGTGCGGGATTTCTTCTTCGCGGGCACTTTTTTCCCTTCCTTTCGTGCTTCCGAAAGGCCGATCGCGATTGCCTGCTTTCGGCTCTTGACTGTTTTGCCTGATCTTCCGCTCTTCAACGTGCCCTTTTTTCGCTTGTGCAATGCACGCGCGACTTTCTTCGTCGCTGCTTTGGAATACTTTCGCGCCATGACCGTCTCCGCATTGCCCCGACCTTCGATAATCGCTTCCGAAGGCGATCGGTTCCGATTCGCGGGTGAGCAGGGATGGCGGAGGCAGTGTGACGATGCCGGAAGGCTAGCGGCCGTTTGCTGCAGTCACTATCCAGATCGAACCGCCGAGTGGGACCGTATCGCCCTTTTGATGCGCAGCGAGCGCAGCGCGAAGCGATTGCGTCGTCGCCTCGATTTTATCTGGCGGCTGGTTCTCAAGCGCGCGGCTGGTGGGGCCGATGGCAAGGGTTGTCTCGATGGCTGCTTCGAGCCCGCGGCCGGTTGCAATATCGAGCAACAGGTCGATTCGTTCCATACCGATGGCGGTAAAGCCTGCCTCGCCTAGGATGCGGCGAACTCGGTCTTCGCTGGCGAACGAGAATGGACCCGGATCCTCCGGCTTCATTTCCGGGAGCTTAGGAACATGTTTGTACGCTTCCTGGAGGCCGAGCATCATCCAGGGATTGTCGCGCGGCGTGCGCCAGCAAGCGAACGCAAGGCGGCCGTTCGGACGCAAAGCTTTGCGCATGTTTGCGAAGGAGTCCGATGGCTGCGCAAAAAACATGACGCCGAAACGGGAAAACAGCAGGTCGGCGTTCGCCGGGGCAAATGGATGCACTGTCGCGTCGGCCAGAACAAACTCGACCGGCGCCCCTGCCGGTGCAAGCTCCCGGGCCCGGCCCAGCATCGGCTCCGAAATGTCGACACCGATAACGCGCCCTGTGCGACCGACCTCTTTCACGAGATCGAAGGAGGTAGCTCCGCAGCCGCAGCCGACATCGATAATGGTTTCCCCGGTCTTGACGGTGGCGCGATCGATCAGGACTTCAGACACGGGCCCAAGGACGACATCCTGAAGCTGCTGCCGGTCGGTCCAGTGACGGCCGGCTGGACCGTTCCAGTAGGCGATTTGATCGGCGTTGCGGTCGTCGATGGCAGGTTGGGTCATGAGGCACTCCGGTGACGCCCGTTCTTTTCTAGGCCAGTCCGGCGGTGCTGAACAGGAAAGCCTGCCATGCATCGCCGGTTGGCCGGGGTGCCTTATCGAGGTCCAGCCGTAAGTTCCGCAGCGTGGTCTCAGGAGCCTTTGAAAAGGATTTTACCGGTACCTTTGGCGGCGTGCGAAATCGCGGCTGCGGATTCGATCAGCGGATAGGTTGCTTCCACCGGCGTGAAAATCGTTCCGTCCGCGACCCACCCGGCCATCTTCTTCTGAACCTCAACAACGCGCGCCGGCGTGCTCTTGTTGAACCAGTTCAACAGCCAGAAACCCTTGAGCGTAAGGTCGCGAAAGATGTTCGGCGCCGTGAAGAAGGGACCCGGCCCGCCGCTCATCACGCCATAAGCGACCAGTGTGCCGCCATTGGCCAGGCAGTCGTTCAGTGGCATCAGGCCCGGTCCACCGACGCTATCCAGCGCTAGCATGATCTTCGCTTTGCCTGTCGCTTCCGCAACCCGCTTGGCCAGATCAGGGCCTTCTACCAGAACCACATCAGCGCCGAGCCTTTTCAACTCGTCGACGAGTTCGGGGCGGCGCACGATGCTGACGGTATGGACTCCCATATGTTTGGCGATGGCGATGACCGCACGACCGACCCCCGAGTTGCCGGCGCTCTGGATAATCCAGTCTCCCTTCTTGAGGGAGACATACTCCGTCAACAGAAGGTAAGCAGTCGGAGGGTTCACCATCAGCATCGAGAGCTGCTGTGGGTTCGCGCTGGGTGGCAATGCAAACAGCCCATCGGCTTTGACCTTGCTGCGCGTCAGCCAAGTTGATGTCCCCCTTGGGAACAGCACGCGGTCGCCTTCCTTGATTCCAGCGACGCCGGAACCGACTTTGACCACGAGCGCCACACCTTCAGAACCGACAGGTGCGGGCAGTTTTGGCTTCACGCCATAAAGGCCACGCATCAGCACGAGATCCGAGGGGTTGATCGGCGAGAATTCCATATCGACAACGATTTCGCCGGCTCCGGGGGCGCCCGGATCGGGAATAGTGACGGTTTCAACTACTTCCCATGGCTTGCCAAACGCATTGAGTTGAACGCTGTGCATGGTGTCCTCCCAAAATCGCCGCTTTGCGACCGAGCCACAAATGTTATTCTTAGTCCAATATGACAACTAGTCTTGATCAGCAACTAAATGAAGGAAATGACTGGTATGCGTGAGCCCTCATTCGTCCGGTTGAACTGTTCGATCGCGCGGGCGCTCGCGATGCTCGGCGATTCATGGTCCCTCCTGATCCTGCGCGACGCGCTGGCAGGCGTTCGTACGTTTGAGGGTTTCATGCGCGGTCTTGGCATCGCGCGGAATACGCTGACCGACCGGTTGCGGCACTTGGTTGAAGAGGGGATGCTGGCGCAGATGGATGTCGGCAAACGCGGAACGCGGTTCGAGTACGTTCCGACACAGAAGGCAAAGGAATTTCAGGCCCCGCTGATGGCGATCATGCAATGGGGCGACCGCTGGGTATCCGGACCCGGCAACGAACCGGTCATTGCTGTTGATCGCGAAAGCGGTGCGCCGATCAAGCCGCTGGTTGTACGAACCGCTTCAGGCCGGCCTGTGTCGTCCGACGAACTGATGTACAAGCCTGGACGTGGTGCGACGACCGCGACGCGGGACTATCTGCTTGCGAAGAACAACCGAGTGGCAGCCACTACCACGCCCGGAATAAAACGCTCGCGTTGACTCCGCCGAAACCGAAGCCGTTTGACAGCACATGCTCTATGGCCATAGGCCGCGCGGCACCACGCACGAGGTCGATGCCTTCCGCGGCAGCATCTGGGTGATCGAGATTGAGCGTGGCTGGAGCGATCTGATCGCGCAGCGCCAACACTGAGAAGATGGCCTCAAGCCCGCCTGCCGCACCAAGCAGATGACCGGTGGCGGATTTTGTGGAACTGACTGCAACCCGTCCTTCCGTGCCGAACACAGCCTTGATCGCTGCGAGTTCACCATTGTCGCCGACCGGCGTCGAGGTCGCATGAGCGTTGAGGTGCTGAACCTCGATCGGCGAGATGCCGGCCTGGCGCAGGGCAATTTCGATCGAGCGGCGAGCGCCGTCGCCATCTTCCGGTCCGGCCGTCATGTGGTAGGCGTCGGATGTCGTGCCATAACCAACAAGTTCGGCAATCGGCGTTGCGCCGCGACCAAGTGCGTGGTCGAGCGTTTCGATGACCACGATGCCTGCGCCTTCGCCCATAACGAAGCCATCGCGGTCGCGATCGAAGGGACGTGACGCGCGTTGCGGCTCATCGTTGAAATTGGTGGAGAGCGCGCGGGCAGCGGCAAATCCGCCGAGGCTTACACGATCGATGCACGCTTCCGCACCGCCAGCGATTGCTACGTCCGCTTCACCCGCGAGCAAGAGGCGCGCGGCGTCTCCGATTGCCTGTACGCCGGCTGCGCATGCGGTCACGGGTGCGCCCAGCGGTCCCTTGAAACCGTGGCGGATCGAAACCTGTCCGGCGGCAAGGTTGACGAGAAACGACGGGACGGTGAACGGCGACAGCCGACGCACGCCGCGTTCATCGGCGGTGCGAACCGCATCGACAATGGCGGGAAATCCGCCGACACCCGAGCCGATGATGGTCGCCGTGCGCTCGCGCGAACGCGCATCCTGAGGCACCCACCGGGACTGTGCAATCGCTTCGTCCGCCGCCAGCATGGCGAACTGGATAAAGCGATCCATCTTTTTCTGGTCTTTCTTTTGAACTGCGCGGTCGGGATCGAAGCCGAATTCCGGATCGTCAACGATATCGGGCACGGTGCCACAAGCCTTAACCGGCAGATCGGCGGCGACATTATCAGATAGTGCGCGGATGCCGGACTGACCGGCGATCAGCCGCGACCAGTTGCTCTCGACGCCGCAGCCAAGCGGCGATACGGCACCCATTCCGGTGACGACTATCCGTCGTATGGAGCTGTTTCGTTTCACGATCTCACCACAGGTTGCTGAGAGGTAACGCAGCCCGTTCGCCGGGTGTGCGGCTTCGCGCACCGGCGAAGTTCCGCCGGTGCCCTATTCGAGAGCGCAAAGCCGATCAGCTGAGCTTGCGCTCGACGGCGATGGCGGTTGCTTCGCCGCCGCCGATGCAAAGCGAGGCGATACCGCGTTGAACGTTGTTCTTCTCCATCGCGTGCAACAACGTCACGATAAGCCGCGCGCCGGTTGCGCCGATCGGGTGACCGAGCGCGCACGCTCCGCCATTGACGTTGAGTTTGTCACGCGGAATTCCGAGATCTTTCGCTGCTGCCATCGGCACTACGGCGAAGGCTTCATTGATCTCGAACAGATCGACGTCGCTAACGCTCCAGCCGATCTTCTCGAGCAGTTTGCGGATTGCTGGAATGGGAGCGGTCGTGAACCAGTCAGGAGCCTGGCTGTGCGTCGAGTGGCCCTTGATCTCTGCAAGGATCGGCAGACCTTCGCGTTCCGCAATCGAGCGGCGGGTCAACACCAGCGCGGCCGCGCCGTCGGCATTTGCCGACGAAGCTGCAGGGGTAATGGTGCCGTTGGGGCGGAACGCCGGCTTCAGGTTGGGAATTTTGGCGGGATCGACCTTCAGCGGATGTTCGTCGTTTTCAACAACACGAACTCCTGCCTTTTCCTTGACCGAGATTGGCGCGATCTCTTTCTTGAAAGCGCCACTCTGGACTGCGTTGCGCGCCCGCGTCAGCGTTTCAACCGCGTAGTCGTCCTGATCCTTGCGGCTGAACTGATAGGCTTCTGCGGCGGCTTCGCCAAAGTCACCCATCGAGCGGCCAGTCTCGTAGGCGTCCTCGAGACCATCCATCATCATATGATCGATGATGCGGTCGTGACCGACGCGATAGCCGCCGCGTGCCTTTTGAAGAAGGTATGGCGCATTGGTCATGCTTTCCATGCCGCCAGAGACAACAATGTTTGCCGAACCTGCGTTGATGAGATCGTGGGCCAGCATCGTGGCTTTCATGCCCGAGCCGCACACCTTGTTGATCGTGGTGGCGCCGGTGGCGTCGGGCAGTTTCGCGCCGCGCGCAGCCTGGCGGGCAGGGGCCTGACCTTGTCCTGCGGGAAGAACGCAGCCCATCAGAACTTCGTCGATCTGGTCGGGCGACAGTTTGGCTCGTTCCAGCGCTGCGCCAATAGCGTGGGATCCGAGATTATGCCCGCTGAACGACGAGAGGTCGCCTTGAAAGCGGCCAAGAGGAGTGCGAACTGCGGAAACGATGACGACGGGATCGGACGTGGACATGCAACTGCTCTCCTGGTTCGCGCACGGCGCCTGTCCGTGTTAGATGACACGCATCATATGAATGGATGCGGAAATTGCAATCCGCCTCTGGACAATAAAAGCATGAATCGAGTCCGGACAAGCGGCCTGACGTTTAAAACATGCCTTGGCATGCCAAAACTCGCATGAGTTATTTTCGTGCGTCGGATGAGTTATTTTCGTCTGTCGAGAAATGCCTGCATGTGGCGCTGCGGTTCGCCGGTCAGGAATGATTTTCCGAAGACTTCGACGCTGAGATTGACCGATTCTGTAAGCGGGAGTTCTTCCCATTGTCTCAAGAGCGCCTTTTGGTTTCGCATGGCTTCGGGCCCACATTCCGCGATCGCGGTAGCTGCGGTTGCTATTGCCTGATCAAGATCGGCCTCGGAAACGACCTGATCGACCAGTCCCCAGTTCAGTGCGGTGGGCGCATCGATGGTGGCAGCGGTCAGAATAAGCCAGCGGGCGCGTCCCCAGCCGATCAGTCTTGGCAATAGGGCCGCATGGATCACCGAGGGGATACCGACTTTGACCTCCGGCATTGCGAACTTCGCGTCTTGTGATGCGATCCGCAGATCGCATGCTGCGGCAAACTCGAGTCCGCCTCCAAGACACCATCCGCGCAGACGGGCGATTACCGGCGTTGGAAACTGCCGGACAGCTTCGCAGAGATCACGCAATCCGGTGATGAATTTTTCAGCTGAGGCCTGATCGAGGGTCGCCATTTCCTTGATGTCCGCGCCTCCGATCATGCTCTTTTCGCCCGAACCCCTGATGATCAGGACGTGGATGCCGCGGTCCTTCCCCAGCAATTCCAGCCCTTCGCGAACGCCATGGATCACTGCCGAGTTCATGATGTTGAGTGGACCGGCGTTGGTGATGGTCAATTGTGCAACGCCGTTGTCGCCGCGGGTGACGTGGCAATATTCGTTGATCGTTTGCATTTTTTGAAGCCTGACAGTTGCGAGGGGATGTCAATGTACGCGATGGTGCGCGATCCACTATCTGTCGTCAAATATCGTGCATGGCAGCCATTTTTCCCGCGAAACAGGCGCTTTTATCGGCAAGGCATGTTATTATATGATCAGAGACATCTGATGAGGCGGTGATGCGTTATTCGAAGGACCACAAGGCGGAAACCCACGACCGGATCGTGAAGAACGCGTCCGTGCGTCTGCGCGAACGTGGCGCGGCGAGCCTTGGGGTTGCGGAGTTGATGAAGGAAGCCGGTCTGACCCACGGCGGATTCTATGCTCATTTTGCGTCCCGTGACGCGCTCATCAGCGAGGCTTTCGCCCACGCAATGCAGCAAACCACCGGGCGGTGGCGCAAGCGCGCGGAGCAGTCGCCGGCAGACAAGCGTCTAGCGTCGATTGTGAATGGCTATCTGTCCGCTGAGCATCGCGATGACGCTGGTAACGGTTGCGCGTTGCCGTCGCTGGGCGTCGAGGTGTCGCGGGCCAGTCCAAAAACGCGCAAGGCTTTCGCCAGCAAGCTCGAGGACATGATCGCGATGCTTGCGGAGCAATCCCCGGATATGCCCGCAAAGACGGCTCGCCGCGAAGCTATCGCTGTTATTGCAACCATTATGGGGGCGATGATTCTGGCGCGAGCGGCAGGAACGGGCGAATTCTCGGATGAGATTCTCAGCGCCGGCCGTCACGCCGCGCTGCGGGGTGAGAACGCGGCAAAACCGCGCACGAAGAAGCCCAAAGCCAAGGCCGAGGACTGAACACCCGGCAGCATCTCTTTGCATTGCACGCCACCGTGCTGTGCGCAGAACCGGGTTCCTAATCCGGTTGTTGCGGTGCTAGAAGCTTCCAAACACTCGCTTTTGGAGGATACGCATGCGCACGATCGGTCATTTTATTGGCGGCAAGGAAGTCAAGGGCACATCTGGCCGCTTTGCGGACGTGTTTGAGCCGATGACGGGTGAGGTGCAGGCCAAGGTGGCGCTGGCCTCCAAGGCGGAGATGCGCGCTGCGGTGGAAAACGCTGTGGCCGCGCAGGTCGGGTGGGCGAACACGAACCCGCAGCGCCGCGCGCGGGTGATGATGAAATTCCTTGAATTGGTACAGCGCGATTACGACAAGCTGGCCGATCTGCTGGCGCGCGAGCATGGCAAGACGGTTCCTGACGCCCGGGGCGATATCCAGCGCGGTCTCGAGGTCGTCGAATTCGCCTGCGGCATTCCGCACCTGATGAAGGGCGAATACACCGAAGGCGCGGGCCCCGGAATCGATATCTATTCGATGCGTCAACCCCTCGGCGTGGTCGCTGGCATCACCCCGTTCAATTTTCCGGCGATGATCCCGATGTGGAAGTTCGCGCCCGCGATCGCCTGCGGCAATGCTTTCATCCTCAAGCCCTCGGAGCGCGATCCCGGCGTGCCGATGGCGCTGGCCGCTCTGATGATCGAGGCGGGCTTGCCGCCTGGCATCCTGAACTGCGTCAACGGCGACAAGGAAGCGGTCGACGCCATCCTCGACGATCCGGATATCAAGGCCGTCGGCTTTGTCGGCTCCTCGCCGATCGCGCAGTACATCTATGAGCGCGCGGCAGCCAGCAACAAGCGCGCGCAGTGCTTCGGCGGCGCCAAGAACCACGCCATCATCATGCCGGATGCTGACATGGACCAGACCGTCGATGCGCTGATCGGTGCGGGCTACGGTTCGGCGGGCGAACGCTGCATGGCGATCTCGGTCGCGGTGCCGGTGGGCAAGACCACGGCGGACCGCCTGATGGAAAAGCTCATTCCACGGGTTGAAAGCCTGAAGATCGGTCCCTCGACCGATCCGTCCGCGGACTTCGGCCCGCTGGTGACAAAGGCGGCGCTGGAACGTGTCAAGGATTACGTCGAGATCGGTATCAAGGAAGGCGCGAAACTGGCCGTCGACGGCCGCGGCTTCAAGATGCAGGGCTACGAGAAGGGCTTCTACATGGGCGGCTGTCTGTTCGACAACGTCACCAAGGACATGCGCATCTATAAGGAAGAGATCTTCGGCCCCGTGCTGTCGGTAGTGCGCGCCCACGACTACAATGAAGCCCTGGCGCTCCCGTCGGACCACGACTACGGCAACGGCGTTGCGATCTTCACCCGCGATGGCGACGCGGCGCGCGATTTCGCGGCCAAGGTCAATGTCGGCATGGTCGGCATCAACGTGCCGATCCCGGTTCCGATCGCGTATTACACCTTCGGCGGCTGGAAGAAGTCCGGCTTCGGTGATCTCAATCAGCACGGCCCGGATTCGATCCGCTTCTACACCAAGACCAAGACCGTCACCTCGCGCTGGCCTTCCGGCGTCAAGGACGGTGCGGAGTTCTCTATCCCGACGATGAACTAGATCAACAAGCGAGCGCGCCATGCAATTCGCTCTGACCGAGGATCAAATCGCGGTTCGCGACATGGCGCGCGAATTCGCCGCCGAAAAGATCGCGCCGTTTGCGCTGAAATGGGATGAGGAAAAATTCTTTCCCGTCGATGTCATGCGGGAAGCGGCTGCGCTCGGCATCGGCGGTATCTATATTCGTGACGATGTCGGCGGCTCGGCGCTGACGCGTTTCGATGCAGCGCTGATCTTCGAGGCGTTGGCAACTGGCTGTCCGACCGTTTCGGCGTTCATCTCGATCCACAACATGGCCTCGTGGATGATCGATCATTACGGCTCGGACGCGCAGCGCCAGAAGTGGCTCCCGCGTCTTTGCACAATGGAATTGCTGGCGAGCTATTGTCTTACCGAACCGGGTGCAGGCTCGGATGCGGCGGCACTCAGCACGCGCGCGGTGCGCGACGGCGATCATTACGTCTTGAACGGTCAGAAGCAGTTCATCTCCGGCGCGGGAAAGAGCGACATCTATGTCGTGATGGCGCGCACCGGCGGCAATGGTGCGGGCGGCATTTCCACGCTGGTGGTCGAGGGCGATACGCCGGGCCTGTCCTTCGGCGCCAATGAACGCAAGATGGGCTGGAACGCCCAGCCGACCCGCGCGGTGATCTTCGAGAATGTGCGGGTTCCCGTCGCTAATCGTATCGGCGAGGAGGGCATCGGCTTCAAGATTGCCATGTCCGGCCTTGACGGTGGACGCCTTAACATCGCGGCATGTTCGCTCGGCGGAGCACAGTCCGCGCTCGACAAGTCGCTCGCTTATCTGAGGGAGCGCAGGGCGTTCGGTCAGCGGCTCGACGAATTCCAGGCGCTGCAGTTCCGTCTCGCCGATATGGCCATCGAGCTGGAAGCAGCGCGCACGTTCTTGTGGCGGGCTGCCGCGTCGCTCGACCGCAAGGATCCGGACGCGACCATGCTTTGCGCGATGGCCAAACGCTTCGGCACCGATGCCGGTTTCGAAATCGCCAATCAGGCGCTGCAGCTGCACGGTGGATATGGCTATCTGTCGGAATACGGCGTCGAGAAAATTGTACGGGATCTGCGTGTGCATCAAATTCTTGAAGGGACAAACGAAATCATGCGCGTCATCGTTGCGCGCAAGCTGATCGAAGGTGCGCGATGAGCGCGCATGCGGCGATGGCTGAATCACCGGAAAAGGACCTGATCGTTTGCCGCGAAGGCGCGGCCGGGATCATTCGGCTGAACCGGCCGAAGGCGATCAACGCGCTGACACTCGAGATGACGCGCGAGATCGTTGTTGCGCTGGATGAATTCGAGGCGGATCCCGGAGTGTCACTGGTTCTACTGGAAGGTGCGGGCGAGCGCGGACTGTGCGCCGGTGGCGACATTCGCGGGCTCTATGAAAGTGCGAAGGCAGGCGGCGATCTTGGGCCGGTCTTCTGGCGTGAGGAATACATTCTGAATGCCCGCATTCCCGAGTTTCCGAAGCCCTATGTCGCCTACATGGACGGCCTCGTCATGGGCGGCGGGGTCGGGCTGTCGGCGCATGGTGCGCATCGGATCGTAACCGACAAGACGAAAATGGCGATGCCTGAAGTCGGTCTGGGTTTCTTCCCGGACGTGGGCGGGACGTGGCTGTTGTCACGCGCTCCCGGCGAAATTGGAACTTACTTTGCCTTGACGGGGCAAACCATGACGGGCGCTGATGCGGTCTATGCAGGTGCGGCGGATGTTCTGATTACATCGAGTAACTGGGCGGGGCTTCGCGATGCGCTGACCAATGCGCCGTTGCGGGCGACCAGCAACGATGTCCGCGCGATCATGGCGCAATATGCGGCTGCTGATATTCAGGCGCCGGTTGCAACCCATCGCGAGCAGATCGATCGGGTCTTCGCCCACGATACAATGGAAGCGATCGTGGCGGCCCTCAAGCAGGATGGTTCGGAATTTGCGCTGGCGACGCTGAGGGCGCTGTCGGAGAAATCGCCGACTGCCCTCAAGGTGACGTTAGAACTGCTTCGCCGCGCGCGCACCTCCAAGTCGCTTAAGGAAAGCCTCGTTCGCGAATACAATTCAGCGCTGGCGGTTTTCACGAGCTCTGAATTTGTCGAGGGCGTTCGCGCAGCCATTATCGACAAGGACCGCAACCCGAAATGGTCGCCGTCGCGGATCGAGGATGTCACGCCTGAGATCGTCGAGAAGTACTTCGCGCCGAACGGAAAATACAAGCTGGTCTTTCCAGACTGACGTCACTGAACAACGATAACGAGGGCAGGAAATGGCAAACATTGCATTCATCGGTCTTGGCAACATGGGTGGACCCATGGCGGCCAACCTCGTCAAGGCTGGGCACAAGGTTCAGGGGTTCGACCTCGCGCAGGCGTCCAAGGACGCGGCCAAAGCAGATGGCGTCAGTATTGCGGCGAGTGCGGCTGAAGCCGTAAAGGACGCACAGATCGTCGTCACGATGTTGCCCGCAGGCAAGCATGTTCTGGGCGTGTGGAAAGAGATCATTCCGTCGGTCGGCAAGAACACGCTGATGATTGATTGTTCGACGATCGACGTGGAGAGCGCGCGGCTTGCGCACGCTCACGCAACCGAACACAATTTGCCCTCGATCGATGCTCCGGTGTCCGGCGGTACCGGCGGCGCGAAGGGCGCGACGCTGACATTCATGTGCGGTGGGACCACTGCGGCATTCGCGGCTGCGAAGCCCGTTCTGGAAAACATGGGCAAGAAAGTTGTCCATTGTGGCGAAGCGGGTGCGGGGCAGGCGGCCAAGATTTGCAATAACATGATCCTTGGCATCTCGATGATCGGCGTATCGGAGGCCTTCGCACTCGGCGAGAAACTCGGCCTGTCGCATCAGGCGCTATTCGACGTGGCCTCAACTTCGTCGGGCCAGTGCTGGTCACTGACCACGTATTGCCCGGTCCCGGGTCCGGTCCCGGCTTCGCCTGCGAACAACGAGTACAAGCCGGGGTTCGCAGCCGCGCTGATGCTGAAGGATTTGCGTCTGTCGCAGGAAGCTGCGAAAGCCGCCGGTGCGGCGACGCCGCTCGGTGCACATGCGGAGAGCATCTACGATGCCTTCGAGAAAGCCGGCCACGGCGGCGTCGATTTTTCCGGTATCATCAAGCATGTTCGTGGGCTGGCGAAATAGGGTTCCTTGATGACGACATTCCAGGACGCGCGCGCTTTCCTGCTCAAACATCGTACCGACTACGACAAGGCCATTGCGGGGTTTCGCTGGCCGGACGAGAAGCAGTTTAACTGGGCGCTCGACTGGTTTGATGCTGGTCTGGCCAGCAATCCCGAAAGCTGCGACCGCACGGCGCTCTGGATTGTCGATGCCGCCAGCAACACCGAGACGAAACTATCGTTCGCGGCGTTGTCGCGCAGCTCTAACCAGACCGCGAACTTCCTGCGCGATCTCGGCCTTAAGCGCGGCGACCATCTGCTGTTGCTGCTCGGCAATGTGGTGCCGTTGTGGGAAACGATGCTGGCCGCCATGAAGCTGGGCGTCATCGTCATCCCGGCAACGACATTGCTTACGGCAGATGAATTGCGAGATCGCTTGGATCGCGGCAGGGCAAAGGTCGTCGTCGCCACGCAGGATCAGGTGGCGAAATTCGAAGGCCTCGGCGGCGAGGATTTCACCAAGATTGTCGTCGCGGCCACGTCCGAGCATAGAGGCTGGCGGCGGTTCGAGGATGCAGCGAATTATCCGGATACATTCACGCCGGACGGCGCGACCAACGCGAACGATCCGATGCTGCTGTATTTCACGTCCGGCACCACGGCCAAGCCGAAACTCGTGCTGCACAGCCACAGCAGCTATCCGGTGGGTTCGCTCTCCACCATGTACTGGCTCGGACTTCAGCCGGGCGACGTTCATCTCAATATTTCGTCGCCGGGTTGGGCCAAGCATGCGTGGAGTTGTTTCTTCTCGCCATGGAATGCGGGCGCGACGATCTTCATCGTCAATCAGCCGCGTTTCGATGCAAAAGGTTTGCTGGCCACGGTTGCGCGCTGTGGCGTGACGACGCTGTGCGCGCCGCCAACCGTATGGCGGCTGTTCATTCAGGAGCGGCTTGCTGACTACAAGGTCTCGGTGCGCGAAGTTTGTGGCGCCGGCGAGCCGCTTAACCCGGAGGTGATCGATCAGGTCAAGGCGGCGTGGGGGCTGACGATCCGCGACGGGTACGGCCAGACTGAGACAACGGCGTTGGCTGGCAATTCGCCGGGACAGCCCGTGAAAGTCGGTTCTATGGGACGGCCGATGCCGGGCTACCAGGTTCAGGTAGCTGACGCCGATGGCAACCTCGCGAAAGAGGGCGAAGTGCGACTCTTGCTGGGCGCCAGTCGTCCGACGGGGCTGATGCTTGGCTATCAGGGCGAGGACGGCAAACCGAAGGGCGCGGACGGCGAGGTCTATCAGACCGGCGACGTGGTGTTCCTCGATGATGATGGCTACCTGACCTTCGTCGGTCGTTCCGATGACGTGTTCAAATCGTCTGATTATCGGATCAGCCCGTTCGAGCTCGAAAGCGTGTTGCTGGAGCATGAACTCGTCGCTGAGGCGGCCGTGGTGCCGACGCCGGACCCGATCCGTCTCGCGCTTCCCAAAGCTTATGTCTCGCTGGTGCCGGACACCGCGATTACGCGGGACACGGCGCTTTCGATCTTCAAGTACGTTCACTCGCGGCTCGCGCCGTTCAAGCGCATTCGTCGCATCGAACTGGTGACGGAACTTCCGAAGACCATTTCCGGCAAGATTCGCCGCGTTCAGCTTCGCCGCCTCGAGCACGACAATGACCGCAAGGACGCGTTACGCGGCCAGGAATTCCGCGAGGAGGATTTTCCGGAATTGCAGGTCGGGCAGAGCGCCGTACGGTAACAACTCCGGTCGATTTTCAGGCATATCTCCCATCCGCAGCTTGTTTGAAACGGTGTCCAGGCGCTGTTTCCGGCAAGGAGTGAACACGCCTGAGTATTGGCGTTTGTCCGCAAATTTCGCTTGGCCGGACCGCTGATCTGTGGAATGTGCCAACCCAGCTTGAATTTGAGGGAATGGCCGATGGGCGTTGCGATGGATCTGGAAGACTACCTGAAACTCGTGGGCACCGAACTCGGCGTTTCGGAATGGCATACCGTCGATCAGAAGCAGATCGACGCTTTCGCCAACGCGACCGAAGATTTTCAGTTTATTCACATCGATCCCGAGCGCGCAAAGCGTGAAACGCCATTCGGCGGTACCATTGCGCACGGCTTCCTGTCGCTCTCGGTTCTGCCTAAGCTTGCCTACGCCACCATGCCAACGCTGAACGGCGCGGCGATGTCGATCAACTATGGCTTCGACAAAATCAGGTTTCTCACGCCCGTGCGGGCCGGCAAGCGCGTGCGTGCGCGTTTCGTGTTATCTGAAGCGACCATGAAGTCGCCGAAGGAACTCCTGGCGCGTACCAATACGACGCTGGAAATCGAAGGCGAACCAAAGCCTGCACTGGTCGCGGACTGGCTCGGAATGCATTTCTTCGCATAACTCAAGGGACGATCATGGCAATCAGATTCGATGGACGCGTTGCGGTTGTGACCGGTGCTGGCGCAGGGCTCGGTCGCGCACATGCGCTCGGTCTTGCAAAACTCGGTGCGCGGGTTGTGGTCAACGACATGGGCGCGGCGCGCGACGGCAGCGGCGGTTCGGTCAGTCCGGCTGAAGCGGTCGTGGAAGAGATCCGCAAGGCGGGCGGCGAGGCAATGGCCGACGGCGCGGACGTCTCGAACTTCGAGCAGGTCAAGGAGATGGTCGCCCGCGCCTCGATGAAATGGGGCAGCGTCGATCTGATGGTCGCGAACGCTGGAATCCTGCGTGACAAGTCCTTCGCTAAAATGGAGCCGGACGATTTCGCCAAGGTGATCGCCGTGCATCTGACCGGCACGTTCAACTGCTGCCGCGCTGTGTGGGACGGCATGCGTGAGCGCAACTACGGCCGCATCGTTGTCACGACCTCGTCGTCAGGCCTGTTCGGCAACTTCGGGCAAGCGAACTACGCCGCCGCGAAGGCGGGTATGGTCGGACTGATGAACGTCCTTGCCGAGGAGGGCCGCAAGACCAACATCAAGGTCAACACGATCTCTCCGACGGCTGCGACGCGCATGACAGAGGGTTTGATCGGTCCGGAGATCCTCGCGCTGATGAAGCCTGAAGCGATCACGCCCGCGGTGCTTTATCTGCTGAGCGAAGATGCGCCGACCCGGACCATCATGGGCGCGGGCGCAGGTTCGTTCGCGGTGATCAAGGTGGTCGAGACCGAAGGTCTCAACCTGCCGCAGGATCAGTGGACGCCTGACGCCATCGCGGCGAACTTTGCGAAGATCGGCGACATGTCGACGGCGCGTGATCTTGGCGGTGCGTTCTTCCAGACCTTCAAGTATGTCGAACAGGCCGCCAAGGCCGCGGGCATCAAGCTGCCGTCGATGGGCGGTTAAGCAACTTGGATGTCGCTGTCATCGGTGCCGGTCCTGCGGGGCTGATGGCGGCTGAAGTTTTGGCGGCGGGTGGTGCGCGCGTCACCGTCTATGAGTGTATGCCATCGGTGGGACGCAAGTTTCTGCTGGCGGGACGCGGCGGCCTCAATCTCACCCACAGCGAACCGCTGGATCAATTCCTCCAGCGCTACCGCGAAGCCATGCCGCATCTCCGGTTTGCCATCGAAGCATTTCCTCCCGATGCACTGCGCGCCTGGAGCGAAGCTCTCGGCCAGCCGACCTTCGTTGGGTCGAGCGGAAGGATATTTCCGCAAGCCATGAAAGCATCGCCGTTGCTGCGCGCGTGGCTGCGGCGTCTCGACCAGTCGGGGGTTCAGTTGGCGCTTCGTCATCGCTGGACGGGATGGAGCGCGAATGGTGAGTTGCAGTTCGAGGCACCCGAAGGTCTGACGTCGCTCAAGCCTGATGCGGCTGTGATCGCGCTTGGCGGCGCAAGTTGGCCCAAGTTGGGTGCAGATGGTGGCTGGATCGATTCGTTCAAGGCGAAGGGCGTTGAGATTGCACCGCTGCGTGCGGCCAACAGCGGCTTCCGCGTCGGATGGTCGGATCTGTTCCGCAACCGCTTTGAGGGACAGCCATTGAAGGGTGTTGCGTTATCGTTCGGCGGAGAGACGATGCGCGGCGAGGCGACGATCACACGCGAGGGTATTGAGGGTGGTGCGATCTATGCGCTGTCGGCTCCGATCCGCGATGCGGTGCTGGCGCATGGCGAGGCTGTCCTCCATATCGCGCTGCGGCCTGACCTCGCCAAATCCGATCTGACCACGCGCGTCAGCGCACCGCGACAGAAGCAGTCGATGTCGACTTATCTAAGAAAGGCCGCGGGTCTTTCGCCGGTTGCTATCGGGTTGTTGCAGGAAGCAACAATTGCTGCGGGACTAAATCTATCTGCGATGGATTCAGAAACACTCGCCGCCCTTATCAACGCCGTTCCCGTCAAGCTTACCGGCGTTGCGTCGATTGAGCGCGCAATTTCGACGGCAGGCGGGATTACCTTCAATGAGATCGACGAGCATTACATGCTGCACAAGCTTCCCGGCGTATTTGTTGCCGGCGAAATGCTGGACTGGGAGGCGCCGACCGGCGGCTACCTGTTGCAGGCGTGCTTTGCGACTGGCGCTGCGGCGGGGCGTGGCGCGCTGAACTACCTGAAGCGCTAAACCCCGCTCTCGATTTCCTCGCGCAGCATTTCAAGTTCGAGCCACTTTTCTTCGGCCGCGTCCAGCTCGGCATGCGCCTTGGCGATCGCAGCGGAAGCGGTATCGAATTTTTTGCGATCCTTTGCGTAGAGTTCAGGATCATCGAGCAGCTTCTGCTGCTTTGTGATCTCGGCCTGAAGCTTGGCCATCGTCTTCGGCAACGTCTCCAGCGCGTGCTTTTCGTTGAAGCTGAGGCGTCGTTTGGCAGCCGTCACCGGCGCAGGAGCCGCACTTTTTGCGGCCTTGGACGTTTCGGTGGCCGCCGCCTTGATGGCCTTTTCCTGCAGGTCTGCGCCGCGTTGCGCCAGCATGTCGGAATAGCCGCCGGCGTACTCGATCCATTTGCCGTCGCCTTCTGGGGCGATGACGGACGTCACGACGCGGTCGAGGAAATCGCGATCATGGCTGACGAGAATGACGGTGCCTTCATAATCACCGAGCATTTCCTCCAGAACGTCGAGCGTTTCGAGGTCGAGGTCGTTGGTGGGTTCGTCCAGCACCAGCACGTTCGATGGCTTGGCCAGTGCGCGGGCCAGCATCAAGCGTCCACGCTCTCCGCCGGAGAGGACCTCAAGCGGCGTGCGGGCCTGCTCCTGCTGAAAGAGGAAGTCCTTCATGTAGCCGATGACATGTTTCGGCTTGCCGTTGACCATGATGCTGTCGCCGCGTCCGCCGGTCAGGGCGTCGGCCAGCGTCGTTTTGGGATCGAGGCTTTCGCGATGCTGGTCGAGGGTCGCCATTTCGATATTGGCGCCGAGGCGGATCGTGCCGGTGTCCGGTGCGTCGGTTCCCGTCAGCATGCCGATCAGCGTGGTCTTGCCCGCGCCATTAGGGCCAATGATGCCGATGCGGTCGCCCCGCGTTACGCGGATGGAGAAGTCATCGACGATGGGCCGTTCGCCGTATGATTTTCCGATGTGTTTCGCCTCGATCACCAGCTTGCCGGAGGAATCGGCCTCGGCGGCGGCGAGATTCGCCTTGCCCGCGGTGCCGCGATAGTCCCGGCGCTGGTCGCGCAGTGCGAACAGATTGCCGAGGCGCTTGACGTTGCGTTTGCGTCGGCCCGAGACGCCGTAGCGCAGCCAGTGCTCTTCCGCGACGATCTTGCGATCGAGCTTGTGCTGGTCGCGCTCTTCTTCCGCCAGCACTTCGTCGCGCCATTCCTCGAAGGCGCTGAAGCCTTTCTCGATGCGGCGGGTTTCGCCGCGGTCGAGCCAGACCGTGGCGCGTGAGAGATTGGAGAGGAACCGCCGGTCGTGGCTGATGATGACCAGCGCGCTGCGTCGGCTGGCGAGTTCGCCTTCCAGCCATTCGATGGTGGTGAGATCGAGATGGTTGGTAGGCTCGTCGAGCAGCAGGATGTCGGGCGAGGGGGCGAGCACGCGCGCCAGTGCCGCGCGCCGCGCTTCGCCGCCGGACAGATTGGCGGGATCCTCGGTGCCGGTCAGGCCGAGTTGTTCGAGGAGATACTGCGCCTGATAGTGATCGTCCCCCGGATTCATTCCAGCCTCGACATAGGCGAGCGTCGTCTTGAAGCCATCGAAGTCCGGCTCCTGTGGAAGGTAGCGGATGGTTGCGCCGGGCTGTACGAAGCGGGAGCCGCGATCGGCTTCGACCAGGCCTGCGACGATCTTCAGCAGCGTGGATTTGCCGGAGCCGTTACGGCCGATCAGACAGACGCGTTCGCCTGCGGACACGGCAAGCTCAACGCCCGCCAACAGCGGCGTGCCGCCGAAGGTGAGCGCGATGTCTTTCAACTGGATCAGGGGAGGCGCCATGTCGTCGGAATACCTTACTTCTGGTCTCTTGCGCGCTGGATGCGGCGAATGGTCTGGTCGAGTGCCGACAGGAACGCCGAGCGGTCGCGCGGGGAAAACGAGCGCGGCCCGCCGGTAACTTCGCCGCTGGAGCGCAGATCGGTCATCAGATTGCGCACCGCCAGCGTCATGCCGATGGATTCTTCCGAGAACGGCTTGCCGTTTGGCGCGATCACGTCCGCACCGGCCTTCACGCAGCGTGCCGCCAGCGGGATGTCGGATGTGACGACGATATCGCCTTTTTGCGCGCGTTCCGCAATCCAGTCGTCGGCGGCGTCCATGCCGCTGCCTGCGGCGATCCGCTCGATCAGCGGATCGTTCGGCACACGGATGAAGTTGCCCGCGACGACGCTGACGGGCAGACCGTGCCGCGCGGCGACACGGTAGATCTCATCTTTCACCGGACAGGCATCGGCATCGACGTAAATGCGGGTGGCGGGGGTCAAGGTTGTTCCATTCAGGTTTGCGCTGCTGGTAGCCTAACGGCGTCAAAATGGCGAGTGGAAGACGGAGGATGCGGACTGCGAGGCATGCAGCGGTGCGGCTTGTCTTGGTCCCGCTGTTGCGTACCATCCGGGCCGATAACGTAAAAATCCGAGGAAACGATGACCGCGCTTAAGCCGTACAGCATCCACGCCTACAATCTCGCCAAGAACTCCGAAAACAAGATGCACGACGATTCGGTCGCTCGCCGGTTCGGGTTTCAGGGCGGGCTGGTCCCCGGTGTCGATGTCTTCGCCTATATGACCCACATGCCGGTGGCGAAATGGGGCCGGGCATTTCTGGAGCGCGGGCTGATGGACGGCCGGTTTTTCAAGCCGGTTTATGACGGCGAAACCGCCGTGGTGACGGCGGAGGAAATCGATGGCGGCCTCGCCATCAAGGTCGAAAGCCGCGGCGAGCTGTGCGCGAGCGGCACGGCGTCGATGCCGTCCGATGCGCCGAAAATCTCGCTCGGAGACTTTCAGGTTGCGGCGCCCGTCGGCAAGCATGCGCCCGCCGATGAAAAGACCTATCAGACCGGCAAGTGGCTCGCCATTCCGCCGTTCACGCTGGGCGCACATGGCTCATCCGAGTATCTGCGCGATGCCCGCGAAACCGATCCGCTCTACGACGATGAGAAGATCGTTCACACCGGCATGCTGCTGCGGACGATGAACTGGGCGCTGATGGAGAACGCCATCCTGGGTCCGTGGATTCACGTCGGCAGCACCATCCGTTATCTGGCGGCAGCGTCGGTTGAGGATGAACTCACCGTGCGGGCGAAGGTCACCGGCAACTACGATCGCAAGGGCCACAAGTTCGTAGAGCTCGACGGCCTGATCGTGGCGAACGGCTCAAAGCCGATCGCGCATTGCCAGCACATTGCGATCTATCGTCCGCGCGAGACAATGGCGGCGTAGGTGGCTGTTGCGCGAAATCTCTTTCCTCGTCGTCCCCGCGAAAGCGGGGACGACGAGTGGGTGTGCTGAGGCATCCCGCCTCGTCTCGAACTCCGATTCAAATTTCAAACAGCCACGCGCATTCGCTCTCGCGCTTCGCGCGAGGTGAGCTTTCAATCGTGCCCCTTGAAAAGGTGAGGGGCATGGAGCGCCGCGAGGCGCAAATGTGTTGTTTCGCTTCCCGTGCGAAGGGAAGCGCGTCGCCTCACGGCGCTCCATTCGCGGCGACTTTGGGCGAGGGGAAG
>NZ_HG326652.1:1555053-1613883 GCF_000308295.2 Afipia birgiae 34632 | reverse complement strand
ACAGGACAATGAAGAATATATTCCTAGATCGCGGCATGTCAAGGAGAGATCGGAAATCTCGACACGTCGTCCCGGCAAATGCCGGGACCCACACTCCCTGAGATATCGATTTGAGGGAGACGCCGGAGCGATCGTCTCGCTGTCACCATGACGTTTGGTGGTTATGGGTCCCGGCGTTCGCCGGGACGACACCGAGAGTCTGTAGCCCCGATTGCGCTGCGCCCCATCCGAACTGCGCGCGCTTCCATTGTCCGCCGTTATTCCGGGGCACGCGACTTCGCGCGAACCCGGAATCCACAGCCACCAACCAGATTCCGGCAGCCCGGAATGACGAGCAGGACAAACTGGATTGCTTCGCTGCGCTCTCAGGCCGTCTTCGCCTTGCGGCCATCCTGAATCGCGCGCCAGACCTTTTCGGATGTGAGAGGCATCTCGATCTGCGTCACGCCTTCATCGGACAGCGCATCGAGCACGGCATTGACGATGGTGACGAGGCTTCCGGCGCAGCCGGCTTCGCCGCAGCCCTTGGTGCCGAGCGGATTCGACGTCGCGGGCGAGGGGTGACTGTCCAGCGTCATCGACGGAATATCGCCGGCGCGGGGCAGCGCGTAATCCATGAACGAACCCGTCACCGGCTGGCCGTTGTCGTCGTAGGTGACGCATTCCATCAACGCCTGTCCGATGCCCTGCGCGACGCCGCCGTGAATTTGGCCAGCGACGATCATCGGATTGACCACGGTGCCGAAATCGTTGACGCCGCTGTAGCTGACGATCCGCACGACGCCGGTGTCAGGGTCGACTTCGACTTCCGCAACGTGGCAGCCGTTGGGAAACGTCGAGGGGATGCCCTGTGTAGTGTGATCGACGTCGAGCGAGGCGGGCGCGCCCTCGGGCATTTTCGAGTCCCGCAGTTTTGCCGCCAGTTCCATGATGCCGATACCGCGGTCAGTGCCGGCAATGGTGAAATGCCCGTTGGCAAACTCGATGTCACCTTCGGAGGCTTCAAGCATATGCGCCGCCGCCTGCTTGCCCTTTTCGATGACCAGCTTCGAGGCCTCCACGATGGCGGTGCCGCTTGCGGTGATCGAGCGCGAACCGCCGGTGCCATTGCCGGCGCGAACGATGTCGGTGTCACCCTGTGTCAGTTTCACAGCGTCGAACGGAACGCCAAGATGCGTCGCCAGGACCTGTGCGTAGGGCGTCGCATGGCCCTGACCGTAGTCGAGCGTTCCGGTGATCAGCCGCACCGATCCATCAATTTCGAAGACGATCTTGCCGAGTTCGGCGCTGGGCGGCGCGGTGATTTCGAGATAGGAGCCGACCGCGATGCCGCGCAGCTTGCCGCGCTTGCGGCTTTCCTTCTTTCGCTTGGCAAAGCCTGCGAGGTCGGCCTGTTCGACGGCTTTGTTGAAGACGCCGGGAAAATCGCCGCTGTCGTAGGTCAGGCCATTCGCTGCGGCGAAGGGAATATGCGCAGGCTTGATGAAGTTGCGCTTGCGCAGCGCCAGGCGGTCGATACCCATTTCATCGGCGGCGCGATCGATCAGCCGCTCCATGAAATAGTTGGCCTCCGGGCGGCCCGCACCGCGATAGGCGCCCATCAGCGTGGTGTTGGTCAGCACGCACTTGATGTCGACACCGATCAGCGGCGTGCGATAGACGCTGTTGATGTTCTTGGCGATGTTGAGCGACAGCGGGAGCGGCGC
This sequence comes from Afipia birgiae 34632, assembly GCF_000308295.2. Classification (GTDB taxonomy): domain Bacteria; phylum Pseudomonadota; class Alphaproteobacteria; order Rhizobiales; family Xanthobacteraceae; genus Afipia; species Afipia birgiae. The sequence goes on along the minus strand of NZ_HG326652.1, from coordinate 1,612,177 downwards.
GACGCCGGTGATGTAGGCGCCGAGATTGCCATAGCCGCGCACGCGCACGCCGAGAAACGCGCCGTCCGCGGCGAGCGCGAGTTCGCAACGCACGTCCTGCGCGCGGCCGTGGTTGTCGGACAGGAAGCTGGTCGAGCGCTCGTCGGTCCATTTCACCGCGCGGCCGAGTTCGCGCGCCGCGTGCAGGATGCAAATATATTCCGGATAGTTGGTGTTCTTCATGCCGAACGATCCGCCGACGTTGCGGGTGCGCAGATGGACCTTGTCATTCGGGACGTTCAGCGTTTTCGCCAGCGACAGGCGGTTGCCTAACACGCCTTGGGTCGGCGCCTCGATGGTGAAGCGCCGGGTCTTCTTGTCGTAGCTCGCCAGTCCCGCGCGCGGCTCCATCGCGACCACCGCGAGACGGGTGTTGACGATATCGAGGCGCGTGACATGCGCGGCGTTTGCAAACGCGGCATCGAGGGCCGCATCGTCGCCGGAATGATAATCGAGGACGACGTTGCCGGGGATGTGGTCATAAAGCAGCGGCGCGCCGGGCTTCGCAGAATCCTCCGCGCTCGTGACCGAGGGCAGCGGTTCGATGTCGACGGCGACCGCTTCACCCGCATCACGAGCCTGCGCCAGCGTTTCAGCCACGACGAACGCAACCGGATCGCCGACGAAACGGACCTTGTCGGTCATCAGCGGCAGACGGTTGGTTTGGAGCAGCGGAGAACCGTCACGGTTCTTCAAAGGGAGGCCGACGCTGAAGGGCGTGTATCCGGCAAGATCCTTGCCGGTCCACACACCGAGCACGCCGGGCATCGCGCGCGCGGCCTCAACGTCGATGTCCTTGATGATGCCGTGAGCGTGGCTGCTGCGGACGATCCAGGCATAAGCCTGGCCCGGCAGGTTAATGTCGTCGGTGTAAGTTCCCTTGCCCCGCACCAGGGTGTCGTCTTCCTTGCGCCGGACAGGCTGTCCGACGCCGAATTTTTGCAGTGCGATATCGTTTTCGGAAGTAACGCCGAGTGGATGATCGAGCATGAAGAATCCGCTGAAATCCCGGCCCAAGCGGCAGAAAACCGCGCTTTGACCTGATGTGTGGGCTGCATATTAAACTTAAGACGTCTGAATCGCAGTCACAATGCGTGATTGAGTATGCTTCGGTTGCGCCACGCACGTACGCTGTTAGACTTTGTTTGAACAGAGTTGCCGCGGCGCAGGGCTGACGCTGCAGGGATGGAATTGCATGACTGAGGACGTGCGGCTGCACGATGGTTCCGGACCGTCTGTCAGCCCGCTAGCAGCGACGGCCGAGGAGGCGCACGGACGCGGGGAGCCCCGCGTTCACGGTGCGGCCTATGCCGCGCTCGATCTCGGAACCAACAACTGCCGGCTGCTGATCGCGCGGGTCTCGCACGACGGATTCCGCGTGATCGACTCGTTTTCACGCATCATCCGGCTCGGTGAGGGCATCTCGACATCGGGCCGCATCAGCGATGCCGCGATCTCGCGTGCGGTCGGCGCGCTCGGCGTGTGCGGCGACAAGATTCGCGCCAAAGGCGCGAAACGGTTGCGCACGATTGCGACCGAGGCGTGCCGTGCGGCCGACAATGCCGATGCATTTCTCGATCTGATCGAACGCGAGACCGGCATCAAGCTTGAGGTCATCGATCGCGAAACCGAGTCGACATTGGCCGTAATCGGCTGCTCACCGCTACTCGACGCCCGTGCGAAGGGCGCGATCCTGTTCGACATCGGCGGCGGCTCAACGGAAGTGGTGCGGATCGAGCGTCCGGCTGGCAGCCCGCACGCTGCGCCGGCCAAAGGACCGTGGATCTCGTTGCCGCTGGGGGTGGTCACTCTGGCAGAGCGGTTCGGCGGAATGCATGTGACGCGCGAGTCCTACGGCACGATGGTCGATGAGGTCGCGGACCACCTTGCGCCGTTCGCGGCACAACACGGTCACGATTTGTCCGGCATGCATCTGCTCGGAACGTCCGGAACCGTGACGACGGTGGCCGGCATTCACCTTGGTCTGTCGCACTACGACCGGCGACGGGTGGACGGTCTGTGGATGAACGATGCCGACATGGACCGCGCCATCGCGCGACTGCTCGGCATGACCTATCAGGACCGCGCGCGAAACGCCTGTATCGGGGCCGAGCGGGCCGATCTCGTGCTCGCCGGATGCGCCATTCTCGATGCCATCCGCAAGGCATTTCCGCTGCCGCGTCTGCGGGTTGCGGACCGTGGCCTGCGTGAGGGCATGCTGGTTGAGATGATGCGGGCCGACGGCGCGATCGCGTCCTTCTGACGTCCGTTCAGATATCGTGACGGCACCGCGAAAACGTCGTAAGGGGTGCACGAGTGCGCGCCTTTGCGCGGCTGGAAGGCAATTCCTATGGCGAAAGACACCACCGGGCGACTGCATGTGACGGTGAAGTCCGGCGGCAAGCGCAAGCTGTCGTCGAAACTCTGGCTGGAACGTCAGCTCAACGATCCTTACGTCATGCAGGCCAAGCGCGACGGATTCCGCTCGCGCGCGGCTTACAAGTTGCGCGAGATCGACGACAAGCAACGCTTTCTCAAGCAGGGACAGGTCGTGGTCGATCTCGGCGCCGCACCCGGCGGATGGAGCCAGATCGCAGCGAAGCGCGTCGGCGCGCTGGAGGGTCGGGGCAAGGTCGTTGCCATCGACCTTCTGGAGATGCCGGAACTGCCCGGTGTGATCTTCGCGCAAATGGACTTTCTCGACGATCGCGCGCCCGAGAAGCTGCGGGCGATGATCGGCGGCGGCGCGGACGTGGTGATGTCGGACATGGCGGCGAATACCACGGGGCATCGGAAGACCGACCAGTTACGCATCATCGGTCTGGTCGAAAGCGCGGCGGCGTTCGCCTGCGAAATTCTCAATCCGGGCGGCACGTTTCTGGCGAAAGTCTTTCAGAGCGGCGCGGAAGCGGATTTGCTGGCGCAGCTCAAGCGCGATTTCACCACGGTGAAGCACGTCAAGCCCGCCGCCAGCCGGCAGGATTCATCCGAGCGATATGTGATGGCGCTTGGGTTTCGGGGAGATAATACGCGAACGGAAGCGTAATCTCTCCACCGGTCGTCCCCGCCAACGGGTCCGGCTTCGCCGGCCCGATGACAGGCTCCGGCGGGCACCCATACTCCCTGTTTTCGATTTGTGGGAGATGCTGAAGCGATCTTTCTGTGTTCACCGCGACATTCGGTGGTTATGGGTCCCCGCCTTCGCGGGGACGGTCGTGTGTGCTTCAATATTCCGCCTTCCCGGCCATGACAGCATAGAAATCACCCCAGTTTCTGGTCGCGCGCGTCGTGGGTGGACTCTGCGGCGGCGGCTTCGGCGGCTTGCGGGCTTTCCACTACCGGAACCCGGTGTCCGGAGATTTCGTGACCCGCATCCTCCGGCAATTTCCAGAAGGACCAGGCCGACAATGCCGACAGCACGGCGACGATCAAAAACGCCGGCCAGAAGTCGTTCGCGCTGAGTTCCGTGGAATGGTTCGCGGCCATCGTCGCCTCGACGGCAAATGCACCGACCGCGACGCCTGCCGAGATCGCAAGCTGCTGGTTGACGCTGACCAGCGTCGTCGCGCGGCTCATTTCTCCGGGCGAGACTTCCGCATAGGCCAGCGTATTGATCGCGGTGAACTGCAGCGAGCGGAAGAAGCCGCCGACAACCAGAATGATCATGATCAACAGCAACGGTGTCGCCGGTGTGAACAGTGCGCAGGCGGCGAGAAAAAACGAACTCACGACCGCGTTGATGACCATGATGTTGCGGAAGCCGAAGGTGCGGATGATCCGCGCCGCCAGCGCCTTCATGCCCAGTGCTCCGACTGCGGAGGCAAACGTTACGAGCCCCGACTTGAATGGCGAGAGGCCAAACCCGACCTGCATCAGCAGCGGCAACAGGAACGGCAGTGCGCCGATGCCGAGGCGATACATGAAACCGCCGGTCAGGCTGGCGCGCAATGTCGGATGCTTGATCAGCGTAAAATCCAGCACCGGCGAGGCGGTGCGTTTGGCGTGCCAAAGGTAGAAACCCATCGCGATGCCGCCGCCGACGATCAGCGCTGTTACGACTTCCCACGACAACAAGCCAAGCCCGGCAACCGACAGGCCAAACGCGAGACCGGCCACGCCCAGTCCCGCGAGAACCAGCCCGACAACATCGAAGCGTTCGGGATTCTCGCTCTTGATCGGGTCGATGTATTTCAGCGCGAGCCAGATGCCGAGCAGCCCGATCGGAATGTTGATCAGGAAGATCCAGTGCCATGAGAAGTAGGTGGTGATGAATCCGCCAAGCGGAGGCCCGATCACCGGACCGATCAGCGCGGGCATGGTGACCCACGCCATCGCGTTGACCAGCGCGCTCTTGTCGATGGAACGCAGCAGCACGAGCCGCCCGACCGGCGTCATCATCGCGCCCCCGATGCCCTGGATGATGCGCGCGATCACGAAATGTGTGATCGATGTGGACAAGGCGCAGCCGATGGAGCCGACAATGAACACGCCGATGGCGACGCTGAACACGGCGCGCGCGCCGAAGCGGTCGGCGGTCCAGCCGCTCGCCGGAATGAACACCGCAAGCGACAGCAGGTAGGATGTGATCGCGAGTTTCAGCGTCAGGGGACTGGTGCCGATGTCCGCGGCGATGGCCGGCAGCGACGTCGCGATCACCGTGGAGTCCATGTTTTCCATGAACAGCGCACAGGCGACGATCAGCGGAATTAAGCGCTCTCTATTCAATGCTTTAGCCGGCATGCCCACATAACATACTCGCTCCTATCAGCATGTTTTGGCACCAATCGGCACACAAATGCGGGCAAAATCCATGCACAATCCAGGGAGCAAGGTCGCCTTTTCAAGAGAGGGACGGGGTACGTCCAAACTGCATGGCTGAAAACCGCAGCGCCGAGTTGCCGACCCCTCACCGCAAACCTTAAAAGTAAGTCCCGCGTGCCTGTCAGCTTTAGGCTGAAGATTGGCTTGAGACGGGTTTTGTTGAAAATAGCATCAGCGCGACAAATGCTGAGAGTGAGATCGCGCTGGTTATCCAAAGCACGTGGATGCCGAAATGCTCGATAGCAAGGCCAAGTGTCAGCGGCGCAGCTGCGCCAGTGATACGCGCAGGCATGGCGAGCAGGCCAACACGCCGTCCGTAGCCGGCTGGACCGAAGACAGCGAGAGGCAGTGTCCCGCGAGCAATCGTTAGAACGCCATTGCCAGCGCCATACAGCACGGCAAATACCGGCGCGACAACCGGACCGCCAAAAGCAACCAAAACTGCGCCAAGAGGATGGGCCAGCGTAGCTATTCTCGTGGACGTTACGGGGTGAAGCTTCTTCAACAGGCTCGCCTCGACGATGCGCGCGGCAACCTGCGCCGGGCCAACCAATGTTGCCGACAGCAATGCAACCGCAGGGGTGGCACCGAGTTCGATGAGGAGTAACGGCAGCAATGCCGACAGCCCGACACTGATCAAACCCGTAGCGGCGAATACATACCCTATAAGCACCATGGCGCGCAGCTCCGTCGCCTTCGTGTGGACAGGGCTATCATCGGCGATCGCTTCGACATGCGCCGTTTTCGTAAAGCGCGGCAGCCAAAGATTCAGTGGCAGCGCGAGCACAATATGCACGCAGGCCCACGAGAAGCAGGCAACGCGCCAGCCATAATGGGATTCAATAACGGTTGTAAGCGGCCATCCTACCGTGCTCGCGAAGCCAGCAATGATGGTGATGCCGGTAATTGCTGAACGTGCCTGTGAACCGTAGTACCGCGTCAAGGTTGCGAACGCGGCTTCGTAGAGACCGAGCCCCATACCGACGCCGAGCAGCGCCCACGCCAGCACCAATAGCAGCGGCCCGTGCGATAAGCCGAGAACTAGCAGGCCCAGAGCAAACAAGACATTGGAGATGCACAGCAGTTCGCGGCCTCCAACCCTGTCAATCGCGCCGCCAACCCGGGGCCCAAGCAGGCCCGCGATGATAAGCGCGCCGGTTAATGCTGCGTAGATGTAGCTTGAAGGCACATCTAGCTCAGTCGCTATTGGTCGAGCCAGAATTGCAGGTAGATAATAGGTCGATGCCCAAGCGATTGTCTGTGTGAGGCCTAGTGGCAAGATGACGGCGAGCTTTTGCTTATCCATCGAAGGTTGCTGCGTTGAGGAGCCAGTTTGCCAACATGAGCGCGACAACAGCGCCGATTATCCCGGCGGTGACAAAACCCGGAAGGTCGAGAGGTCGAATACCTGCAAAGGTATTTGTCAGGCTCCGCGCGACTGCTGGGTTTGCAAACGAGGTTGATGCTGTGAACCAGTAAGCAGCAACCATGTAGAGGCTAACGAGCCACGGCAATGCAGTACGCCGAAAGCGAAGGCTGCCCAAAATTGTTAGCATTCTAATGCGGCCACGGCTTCCGCGAGCCATTGCGCGTGGCCTGTGCGCACCTTTAGGGAAAGCGCTAGCAGTGGGAGGTCGAACATCAGGTCGCGCTTGTTGCATCGGCAGGGCAGCACGGGGCTGTGAGCGGTGGCGCGCAAATGGCGGGATGACCCGAGCAGCAGTCCTGCATCAGAAAGCGGATGAGGTCGCCGATACCGACATAGGCAGCGGCGTAGATAATGGAACGAGCTTCACGGCGCTGAGTGACGAGGCCCGCGCGTTCGAGTTCTTTCAAATGAAAGGACACGTTCGAGGCGGACACGCCGACAGCGTTTGCAATGTCGCCAGCCGCGCGACCGTCAGGCCCGGCTCGCACCAGCACGCGCAGAATGCGCAGGCGGGTTTCTTGAGCAAGCGCCCCAAATCCCAACACTGCTTGGCTCTCAAACATATTTTGATAGTCCTATAAATATCAAAATAGAAACTACAGGCCGTGGCCGTTGCTGACAATCCCTGGCCGAACTAAATGCGCGGAGTCTGCTCGAAGCATCCGGCTAAGCCGCTGTTGTTCATCTATGAAGGCCGCGCAGTTCGTCCAAGCGAAGGCGCGGAGTGGCTACACTGGACGCAAGCCATCCATAGATCGTGCGAAAGTTCTTGAGTTGCACGCTACAGGACTTGGCCCAACAGAGATTGCGGACGAACTACAGATCGGCCGAGTATCGGTTTATCGCTCCTGAAGCGCCTCTGTGTGGAAAAGACCGCTGTTAGAGGGCCTTTTGCAGGTGTCCCATGCGTAAAAACCGCTGATTTCAGCGCGAAATGCTTTGAAACGTCATCCGAGTGTCCTGAATCCGAAGTTCGCTTCATTTTGCAGCGCCTTCCGTAGCGAACTTCGGATTCAAAGGGGCACTAGAAGCTATGATTCTCGTGTGGTTTCCGTTCGCAAGTCCGCAAATGGAGGTGCTGTGGAATGATGATGCGGACTTGCGAACGACCACACGAGCATGCTATCGACCACCGCCAACCCTACCGATGGGCTTCGATTCGAGCGACGCATAAGCGGTCGCCCAATCCCGCTCATCCAGAGGTGATGTCGCAGCGACAGCGTTGCGTGAAACGGAGTTGGCAATGGCAAACAGGCAGTTGGTTCAGGGTATTCGCGAAGCTTTCACATTCGACGATGTGTTGCTGAAGCCAGGCCTGTCCGACATCCTGCCGTCCGATGCCGACGTCCGCACCTTCCTGACGCGCGCGATCCCGCTCAATATTCCGATTATCGCCTCCGCGATGGATACCGTCACCGAGGCCGGCATGGCGATTGCCATGGCGCAGGCCGGTGGCATCGGCGTGCTTCACCGGAACTTCGACCCTGAAGGTCAGGCAGCGCAGGTCCGCCAGGTCAAGAAATACGAATCCGGCATGGTGGTGAACCCGCTGACCATCGGCCCCGATGCCAAGCTGGTCGATGCGCTGACGCTGATGAAGGATCACGGCATCTCCGGCGTTCCGGTCGTCACCGGCGGAGGGCCGGGCAAGCCCGGCAAGCTGGTCGGCATTCTCACCAACCGCGATGTCCGCTTCGCGACCGATCCGGAGCAGAAGGTCTCGGAGTTGATGACGCACCAGAACCTCATCACGGTGAGGGAAGGCGTCAGTCAGACCGAAGCCAAGAAGATGCTGCATCAAAACCGCATCGAAAAGCTGCTGGTGGTGGACGATCAGTATCGCTGCGTCGGCCTTATCACCGTGAAGGACATGGAAAAGGCGGTGGCCTATCCGCTCGCCTCGAAGGATGCACAGGGACGGCTGCGCGTTGCTGCCGCGACAACAGTCGGCGAGGGCGGTTTCGAGCGTACCGAAAGACTGATCGACGCAGGTGTCGATGTGATTGTCGTCGATACCGCACATGGTCATTCCATGCGCGTGCTGGAGGCGGTCACCCGCATCAAGCGGCTGTCGAATGCAGTCCAGGTCATCGCCGGTAACGTTGCGACCACCGAGGGAACGCAGGCGCTGATCGATTCAGGCGCGGATGCGATCAAGGTCGGCATCGGTCCGGGCTCGATCTGCACCACGCGCATCGTCGCCGGCGTCGGCGTGCCGCAGTTGACCGCGATCATGGATGCGGTCGAGGCCGCGAAGAAGTCGAGCATTCCGGTGATCGCCGACGGCGGCATCAAGTATTCCGGTGATCTTGCCAAGGCGCTTGCCGCCGGCGCGGATGTCGCGATGGTCGGCTCGCTGCTGGCGGGCACCGATGAGACGCCCGGCGAGGTGTTCCTGTGGCAGGGCCGTTCCTACAAGGCCTATCGCGGCATGGGGTCGGTCGGCGCGATGGCGCGCGGCTCGGCTGATCGCTACTTCCAGCAGGATATCAAGGACACGCTCAAGCTCGTGCCGGAAGGCATCGAAGGGCAGGTGCCTTACAAGGGACCGGTCGCCAACGTTCTGCATCAGTTGGCCGGTGGTCTCCGCGCGGCGATGGGCTATGTCGGCGCGAAGAACCTCGAGGACTTCCACGCCAAGGCGGAATTCGTGCGGATCACCGGCGCGGGCCTGCGCGAAAGCCACGTGCACGATGTGACCATTACCCGCGAAAGCCCGAATTACCCGGGCGGTGGCTAGACACCTTCGTCCAATTTCGGCCCCAACGGGCTGTCAAAACACGCTACGATTGCGCGGTATTTATCTTAAACTTCGCGCAATGCGGCCTGCACGCGCAGTTCGTGCGCGTTTGAGGCGCATCCCAAGTTCATTGAACCGGCAGCGAACCCGGCCACAATGTTCGCAACATCTCGGAAAAGAAGAACACCATGGTTGACTGGACAGATGACAGGATCACCGCGCTCTCGGATCAGGACCTGAAAAACCTGCTGACCAATGCGGAGCGTAAATCAGTCGCCGATGTTGCGGAGAAGTGCAGGGCAGAACTCGACAAGCGCAACGCCGCCAAGCCGCGCAAGGCGTCGAAGCCACGCTCCGAACTTAAAGAGTTCGAGCATGATATGTCCGCGCAGCTTGCCGAGATCGGCAAGGAGGTTGCGGGCAAGTACGATCTCTCTGAGGAAACCGCGAAAGCGAAGTCCGAGGGCGTGAAGGGCTTCAAGGCGCATCGGCTGCTGGATTCGAAAGGCTACGCCAAGCTGGGCGGTATGCAGCGCGATGGCTCGGTGGCTATCGAGCGCTACATTTCCTATCGCCGTGGTGACAGCACGGCTTACCTCGGAGTCTTTCTGCTGAAGGATGCGCCAGCGGACGACCACGAATTCCATGTCATCGCGCCGAAGGCGTTTCTCGAAGGCGGAAAACCAGTTGCCGAAATCCGCCCGTCGGCGACGGACAAGCAGAAGCAGCCTGCTGACAGCGGCCTCGCCTTCAAGGACCTGCCAAGCGCAGCCGCAGCCTTCGACAAGGCGCTGGCGAAGCTCACTGCCTGAAGGCTGCGACGTCGATTCTGTTTAAAACGGAGGACGGTATGGATGTCATGCCGTCCTTCGCGCATCGGTGCACATGGCCATGCGCTGTTCTCTCGGCTAAATAGCGTTCACGCTCATAAAGAAACCGAGGAAACACCATGTCCCAGTCAGCCAAGCGTATCGTTCTCGCCGCCCGTCCGGTCGGTGAACCGAAGCCAAGCGATTTTCGTCTTGAAGACTATGCCGTGCCGACGCCTGGTGAGGGGCAGCTCCTGCTGCGCACGATCTGGCTGTCGCTCGACCCTTACATGCGCGGGCGCATGGATGACGGTCCGTCATACTCCGCGCCGGTGCCGATCGGCGGCGTGATGGAAGGCGGTACGGTTTGCGAGGTCGTGGCTTCCAACAACCCGGGTTTTGCAAAGGGCGACTTCGTTCTCGCGCATACCGGCTGGCAGCAATATGCGCTGTCGGACGGCAAGGGATTGCGCAAGGTCGATCCGAAGATCGCACCGATTTCAACGGCCGTCGGCGTGCTCGGCATGCCGGGCATGACGGCCTATACGGGCCTGCTTGAGATCGGCAAGCCGAAGGCCGGCGAGACCGTCGTGGTGGCGGCGGCGTCCGGCGCGGTGGGTTCGGCAGTCGGGCAGATTGCGAAGATCAAGGGCGCGCGCGCGGTCGGCATCGCGGGCGGCAAGGAGAAGTGCGATTACGTCAAGAACGAGCTCGGCTTTGACGAGTGTCTCGACCATCGCGATCCAGACCTTGCAGCGAAGCTCAAGGAGGCTTGCCCGAAAGGTATCGACGTCTATTTCGAGAACGTCGGCGGCAAGGTGTTCGAAGCGGTGTTTCCGCGCCTCAACGATTTCGCGCGCATTCCGGTGTGCGGTCTGATCGCCGACTACAACACCATCTTCGGCAAGGATACGCCCACTCCGAAATGGGCCAACTCGATCATGCGCGCCATTCTGGTCAAGCGGCTGAATTTCCGTGGCTTCATCGTTCGCGACTTTGCTGCGATGTATCCGGACTTCATCCGCGACATGCCGCAGTGGCTGCGCGAAGGGAAGCTCAAGCACCGCGAATTCGTGACCGAGGGCATCGATAGCGCGCCTGCAGCGTTCATGGGCCTGCTCAAAGGCGCCAACTTCGGCAAGCAGCTCGTGCGCGTCGGACCCGACAAGATCTGAGAGCCCGGCTTTCCTTCACCTGTCCGTGCAGGGCAGGTGAAGGAAACAAAGGGAAAATTGTTACGTGATGAAATACGTGCTGTTAAAAATGGTTCGGTGATGAAAATCTCTAGGCCGGTGCCTCACAGCACGCGGTAACGGATGGCGAAGCTGTCGTCGGGCAAGCCGCGCGCAATCTCGATGCGTCCACCCGCAACCACACGATCGACCATGTGCCACGGCCCGAAGTCATCCGACGGGCTCGGATTGGGCGGCAGCCGCAGCTTGAAGGCGCGCGGCGCCTGGCCGGGCAGGCTAAGGATGACTATTCTGTCTGCGGTGCGGAATTTCAGCGGAACGGAGCCGCGCAACACTGCGCGCCCGTCGTCGGTCGCACGGAGGGCGTCATCGATCCGCGCAAGCGTCTGGTTCTGGTCGGTGAGCAGTTCGACCTGCGCTTCGCGCTTCAGGTCGGCGTTCGCCGCCGTCCGCGGCAGCCGGATTTCAAATTCCACGGCGGGCGCCTGGGCCATTAATCCAAGATGCTTGAACGCGGCGGCACGCAGACTGTAAGCGCCCGCGGCCAGTGCGCCGATCATCAGGACGACGCCAAGGCTACGGATGGCGACGCCACGGAACGTCCGGACATCGCCCTTGATTATGAGCGTGAGTACAACCGCGGTGATGAACCCGGCCATCGCGGCCAGCGGGCCAATGACAAAGAGCGCCGTCACGTTGTCGGTGGAGGTGGCGCCAATTCCGGCTGCGGTTGCGGCCACAAGGCCGACCACCCAGCCGCCGAACGCGCCTGCAAACCCAGCGAGAATAGCGAGAACGTAGAGCATCTCAGCACCCGAGTACGGCTCCGTCGACCTTTGCGACGGAACCTTCTGGGTATTGGTCGTTTCTGTCTGTGAGCCGGTTCACAGACCGTCGAGACAATTGTCAGGGCGGGAGGGGGCGGCTATAGCGAGGAGATTGCATGCGCATCCGGGGGATTTTTTATGTCACTTCAAATGGTTCTGTTGCCGGTCTTCATGCTGGTTCTGCTGTCCTTCATCCTGATGTTCAGGATGTTTACGGTCCGCACGGGTGCGATCAAGAACCGTGAAGTCCGGGTATCGGAGATCGCCGTCGGCCAGAAAGCGTGGCCCACCAAGACAGCCCAGGTCAGCAATGCCTATTCCAACCAGTTCGAATTGCCGGTGCTGTTTTTCGCACTGATCGCCATTGCGCTGCCGCTGCGGCAGGCCGATCTCATCACTGTGCTGCTGTCGTGGGTGTTTGTGGTGACGCGCTACATTCATGCCGGCATCTACGCCACCTCGAACAACCTGAAGGCACGCTTCTCGGCTTTCGCCGCCGGCGCGCTTGTCCTTCTCATCATGTGGGTCTATTTCGCGCTCAAGATACTGCTCGCGATCTGACACCTTCAATTCTGAAAGATCATCATGACGCCTGCCGCGCGGCTGTCCGCAGCCATTGAGATTTTGGGCGCCATCGATGCGCAGCGTATCCCGGCGCCGAATGCGCTGAAGGAGTGGGGCACTGCGCACCGCTTCGCGGGTTCCGGCGATCGTGCCGCCATCGCGGGGCTGGTGTTCGATGTGCTGCGCCGCAGGGATTCGTCAGCGTGGCTGATGGATGCCGGCACGCCGCGCGCGCGGTTGCTTGGCATGCTCAAGCTGGAGCGCGGGCTGGACGTCGATGCCGTCGCGGCGTTGTGCGACGGCGGACGCTTCGCGCCTGAGCCGTTGACGGACCTTGAGCGCGCCGCGTTCACCTCGCGCAGCCTGAAGGATGCGCCAGCGCACATTGCCGGAGATTATCCGGAATGGCTCGACCCCCAGCTTGCCGCTGTGTTCGGCGATGCGCGGGCGGAGGAAGCGGTCGCGATGGCCAGCCGCGCGCCGCTCGACCTGCGCGTCAACACGCTGAAGGCAAAGCACGAGAAGGTGCTCGCTTCGATGAAGCATCTTGGCGCGAAGGCGACGCCGTGGTCGCCGTGGGGATTGCGGATCGATCTCGGGGCGGACGCGCGCAATCCTGGGATTCACTCCGAGGAGGCTTTCATCAAGGGCGGCGTCGAGGTGCAGGACGAAGGTTCGCAACTGGCCGCATTCCTGACCGGCGCGAAGCCCGGCGAGCAGGTCATCGACATGTGCGCAGGGGCAGGCGGAAAAACGCTGGCCCTTGCCGCGATGATGCAGGGCAAGGGTCGGCTTGTCGCGACGGATCATGACAAGCGTCAGCTTGCGCCGATTCACGAGCGGCTGTCGCGCGCGGGCATTCACAATGCTGACGTGCGCACGCCGAGAGGCCCGGACGATACGCTCTCCGACATCAAGGCGTCGGCCGATCTCGTGGTGATCGACGCGCCATGTACCGGCACCGGAACGTGGCGGCGTAATCCGGATGCCAAATGGCGCATGCGCCCCGGCGCGCTGGAGGTTCGCACCAAGGATCAGATCGCCGTGCTGGATCGCGCGGCTGGTCTGGTGAAGCCCGGCGGACGGATCGCCTACATCACCTGTTCTGTCCTGCCGCAGGAGAACAACGAGCAGGTGCGCGGTTTCACGAACCGCCATCCGGACTACACGGTGGTTCCGCCGACACAGGTCGCATCGGTGTTGTGGGACAAGGCTGATGACTTCACCGCCGCCACGCTGCAATCGCCGGAAGGGCTGTTGATGACCCCGCGCCGGACCGGGACGGACGGGTTCTTTGTGTCGGTTCTCAGGCGGGGCTAGATAGAAGATTTCATGTCGTCCCGGCGAAGGCCGGGACCCATCATCCCTGTCAGTGCTTTTGCACGTGAAAGTCCAACCATTCTGCTCAATTGAGAATCTGGTGGTTATGGGTCCCGGCCTTCGCCGGGACGACGAGGTTGAGGGACGTGGCTTGCCGCCCCAAAACCTGCCGATAAGCCCGGTTTTGCAGGCGATCCGGGGTTGCGACTCCGTCCCCTGTCGCGTATTTCCTCTCCATGACAGCACACAGCCAGACCGCTCCAGCGACGCCCGATGTGGCGGCCGCTCACGAAAAGATTCTCATCGTCGATTTCGGCTCCCAGGTGACGCAGCTGATCGCGCGGCGTGTCCGCGAGGAGGGTGTCTACTCCGAGATCGTGCCGTTCCAGAAGGCCGAAGCGGCCTTCAAGGCGATGCAGCCCAAGGCCGTGATTCTCTCCGGCGGCCCGGCCTCCGTGCTCGATCAGGATGCGCCGTCCGCGCCGATGTCGATCCTCACCGCTGGCGTGCCGGTGCTCGGTATCTGCTACGGCGAACAGACCATGGCGCAGCAGCTCGGCGGCACGGTCGAGGCCGGTCATCACCGCGAGTTCGGCCGCGCACTGATCGAGGTCACCGATAACTGCGCGCTGTTCGACGATGTCTGGAAAATCGGCGAAAAGCATTACGTCTGGATGAGCCACGGTGACCGCGTCACCAAGCTGCCGGACGGTTTCCGCGGCGTGGCCAAGGCGCCGGGTTCGCCGATCTCGGTGATCGCCGACGACAAGCGCAAGTTCTACGCCATGCAGTTTCACCCCGAGGTGGTGCATACGCCGGATGGCGCGAAGCTGATCAAGAATTTCGTGCGCAAGGTCGCAGGGCTGAAAGGCGACTGGACCATGCGCGCCTTCCGCGAGGAAGCGATCGAGAAGATCCGCGCGCAGATCGGCAAGGGCAAGGTGATCTGCGGCCTGTCGGGCGGCGTCGATTCATCCGTGGCCGCGATCCTGATTCACGAGGCCATCGGTGATCAGCTCACCTGCGTGTTTGTCGATCACGGCATGCTGCGCAAGGACGAGGCCAAGACCGTCGTCGATCTGTTCCGGCATCACTACAACATTCCGCTGGTTCACGTTGACGCCTCAAAGACATTCCTCGGCGAGCTCGACGGCGTTACCGATCCGGAAGTGAAGCGCAAGACCATCGGGCGTTTGTTCATCGACGTGTTCGATGCGGAAGCGAAGAAAATCGGCGGCGCGGATTTTCTCGCACAGGGCACGCTCTATCCCGACGTAATCGAAAGCGTGTCGTTCACCGGCGGTCCGTCGGTGACGATCAAGTCGCATCACAATGTCGGCGGCTTGCCCGCGCGCATGAACATGAAGCTGGTCGAGCCGCTGCGCGAACTGTTCAAGGACGAAGTGCGCGCGCTCGGCCGCGAACTCGGCCTCCCGGATGTGTTCGTCGGCCGGCATCCGTTTCCGGGACCGGGTCTCGCGATCCGCTGTCCGGGCGAGATCACCCGCGAGAAGCTCGACATCCTGCGCGAGGCCGACGCGGTCTACATTGACCAGATCCGCAAGGCGGGTCTTTACGACACCATCTGGCAGGCGTTCGCCGTGCTGCTGCCGGTAAAGACCGTCGGCGTGATGGGCGACGGTCGTACATATGACTTCGTTGTCGGCCTGCGCGCGGTGACATCGACAGACGGCATGACCGCCGACTTCTATCCGTTCGACATGAAATTCCTTGGCGAAACCGCGACCCGCATCATCAACGAGGTCAAGGGCGTCAACCGCGTGGTCTACGACGTGACGTCGAAGCCGCCGGGGACAATTGAGTGGGAATGATTTTGGCCCATCCGGACGTAACCGAAACCACGCCAAGATACGACGTAACACACTGAATAAAAATAATTTTTCGTCCTATAGCTTTCGATGGCTATCGGGGGGCAGGGATTGCGCGTGACGGGCCGCCTGACGGTATGCCCACATCTTGCGCAGGCGCTAAAACGCGAATACCGTCAGGCTCAACTGGTGCCTGACGGTATTATTTTTCGTCTAATCAATTGAAAGAATTAGCGAAAAGGTGCGGACGGCACCCCAGAAACACCTGACGGTATTTTTGAAAGGAGGCGCCTGATGCTTACCGACGTTGCACTCAAGGCATTGAAACCAAAGGATAAAGCCTACAAAATAACTGATCGCGACGGAATGTACGCGCATGTTTCTCCAGGCGGTAACGTCACCTTCCGGTTGGACTACCGCCTGAATGGTCGCCGAGAGACGGTGCTGCTGGGCAAGTATGCGCCCGACGGGCTTTCGTTGGCGCGCGCCCGAGAGAAATGCATCGACGCGCGGCGGGCCGTGAGCGAGGGTCGTTCGCCGGCGATAGAGAAGCAGCGCGAGAAGCGCCGCCTGAAAGAAGCGAAGAGTTTTGGCGAATTCGGGGAAAAGTGGCTCACAGCGGCGCCGATGGCTGATAGCACGCGGGCCATGCGGCGTTCCATCTTCGAGCGAGAGCTTCTGCCGGTCTGGCGCAATCGTCTCCTCACGGAGATCACGCCCGATGACCTTAGAGCCCACTGCGGCAACATCGTTGAACGCGGCGCTCCGGCAACAGCCATCCACGTGAGAGACATCCTGAAGCAGATCTACGGATTCGCGATCCTGCACGGTGAGAAAGTCAGCAACCCCGCTGACGAAGTGGGACCGGCGTCGATCGCCACCTTCGTGCCGAAGGACCGGTCGCTTTCGCCTTCCGAAATTCGAGTGATGCTGAAGCAGCTCGAGCACATCGCCACGCTTCCGACGATCCGCTTGGGAATGCGGCTCTACTTGCTCACGATGGTGCGCAAGAGCGAGCTGCAGGACGCGGTGTGGGACGAAGTCGACTTCGAGAATGCGGTCTGGACGATCCCGAAGGAACGAATGAAGCGCTCGAAGGCGCATAACGTCTACCTGTCGCGCCAGGTGCTCGACATCATGATCGCCCTGAAGACCTGCGCAGGCAATTCGAGATACCTTCTGCCATCACGGTACGATGCGGATGCTCCGATGTCGCGCGCGACCTTCAACCGGGTGACCTACGCTGTCGTCGAGCGGGCGAAGGCGGAAGGTTTGCCCCTGGAGCCGTTTACGGTTCATGACCTGCGGCGAACAGGTTCCACTCTGCTGAACGAACTCGGCTTTAACAGCGATTGGATTGAAAAGTGCCTGGCGCACGAGGACGGACGCTCGTCGCGTGGCGTCTATAACAAAGCCGAGTATGAGGTGCAGCGTCGGCACATGATGCAGGAGTGGTCGGACATTGTGGATGCCTGGGTGGACGGCAAGAAATACGTCCCCACGCTCATCCCGCCCTCGATGCCGATCTTGGAGCCCGATCCGGCTCTTTGACCGGACGGGCCCGGCGCTGCTTCACGTCGGGGCCTGCGGCGCGGGCAATCGGTTTCGAGCGACGGGCAGCGAGCCATGCTTGGACCTCGCCCAGATCCCAAACGACGCATCGTGGGGTCAAGGCGAAGCGCCGAGGGAATTCTCCGCGCTGCTCCATTTCATAGATGGTGCTATCGGCAAGTGGCACCATCTCGCGAAGCTGTTGCCGCCGGATGGTTTTCTTGACCGCGGTATCTAGTTCACCGTGCATTTCGATCTCCTCGAGAGTTGATGTCTCAATAGAAAGCGATAGCCCTTGACGATTGGAAGGTCTTTCAGCACGGGGTAGGGCTAGGGCGAGCCGACGGATATAAATAGGACGGATCGATGCCGAACGCCGCACCCGGGATCGGCGAAGATGCGAACTACGAATACTCGATTCCGCTACGCCGCGCTGCGCCAGGGGCGCGCCCAAAAATGCGCGAGCGAGACCGGGACCGCGTAGAAGCGCTGCGCCTTGCGGGCGGTCCGAAGCTCTCATTGAGGGACCGAGCCGTCGCCTTGGCCACCGAACGCGGCGTGGTGAGAACTCGTGAACTGACGGACATTCCTCGCTGCTATTTGGCCCGGATGTGTGAAGAGGGCCTGCTCGTAAAGATTGGCTATGGCGTCTACCGCGCAGCCAAACGTCAGGCTGCTTAGGCTATTGCCCGAAGAACTGATCTCTGGCGCAATCCTAGAGCGGAATCCCATCAGGTCGGGTCGTACCCGGCGGCGGCGAAGTAGTTGGCGCATTCGGACGGGGTGAAGGTGTCGATGAGACGTCCGATCGCGTTCCAGAGGCGTTCGATGGAGCGCTCGGCGGCCTTGCGCAGAAGCGCCTTGAGCTTGGCGAAGGCGTTCTCGATCGGGTTGAAGTCCGGACTGTAGGGCGGCAGGTACAGCAGAGTGGCACCGGCGCTCTCGATCAAGGCTCGGACGCTTGGCCCCTTGTGGCTCGACAGGTTGTCCATGACGACCACGTCGCCTGCGCTCAGCTCCGGCACGAGCACCTTCTCGACGTAGATCTCGAATGCCTCGCGGTTGATCGGGCCGTCGAGCACGAAGGGCGCGACGAGGCCGGTGAGCCGCAGCCCGGCGACGAAGGTCGTCGTTTTCCAGTGGCCGTGAGGCACGCTGGCGCGGAGGCGCTGGCCACGAGGCGCTCGTCCATAACGCCGAGCCATGTTGGTCGAGGCCCAGGTCTCATCGATGAAGACGAGCCGTGCGGGGTCGAGGTCGAGCTGCTCGTCGAACCACTCCTGCCGTCGTCTCAGGATATCGGGCCTGTCCTGTTCGGCGGCGTGGGCCGTCTTTTTTTGCGCGTGATCCGCCGCCGGGCAAAGAAGCGCCACACCGTGCCGTACCCGACCGCCACGCCACGAGCCGCGAGCGCAGTGCGCAACTCCTCGAGGGTGATGTCTGGCGTCTCCTCGACAAGGGAAAGGATCAAGCCCGCGCGCGCCTCGATGCGGCCTGAGCGCCGGTCGCCGCCGAGAGCCTTCGGCCGCGCGTCGCCTTGCCGGCGCTCCAAAGCGCGCCAGCGGATCGCGCTGGAGGCGCTCACGCCGAACCGCTGCGCGGCCTCGCGGCATGAAAGCCCGCCGCCAATGGCGGCGAGCACACGGGTCCTGAGATCGAGCGAGAGTGCCTTCGACATGTCTGCCGGCCTCCGCCCGGCAGACAGTGTGAATCATCGATCTGCTGATTTGGGAATCGCCCCCGAGTCACTCAGCTCGGATCACGCTCTAGCGCCAATTGTCCAGTTCATCGTCATTTGAATATTCGACGAATGACCTCATCAGCGTTCTCATCGAAGCAGCGCCCATGGCTGAGCACAATACGCTCTGGACGCCACGCCTGGATCTTTTTGATCGCCGTCTCCGCTTTCTTCTTCTGGAGTTGGAGCGGCAAACGCATGCCGAAAAAATCTGGCCGTGCGGATAGTACATGCCGCTGAGCTTCGTGAAGGCTCGCCATGGCTGGGTGATCTTGTCGAGTTCGAGATTGATGATTGTGTCGGTGAGGACGAGCGTTCTGGATGGTTCGTGAAAGAAAGCGAACTCCTTAAAGATACCTCCGGGAATAAGGGTTTGATCGATATCTCGACACCATTCTTCAGGTGGGTGCGAGTCGAGGTCTTTTGTGAAGTTGACGTCCACATGCCGCGCACGAGCTCTCTGACGCGCGCCGGGTGATGCCCAAGCGATCGCATCCGGAAAGGCCTTCGCCCATTCCCCAATATGGGCGTAGTGGAATTGATTAGGCGAGACGAGGTGGCGAACTGTCCCGAGCGCGCGTAGCTCCGCTGCTAGCTTTTCATTGAACGCAATCGGCGAGTGAAGAAAGAGGTCGCCGTTCGCAAGACAGATCACAGTCATCCGGGTCGTAAACGGCAGCGGCAGCCTTATACCGGCGACTGTCAGATACTCGAATGGACCGTCCACAATGCCGATATTCAGCGCCAGCGGCTTATAGACGTTAATGGGTTCGTAAAGAGTGGCACCCACCGTTACATCCGCCGGTTTGGCTGTCGAGCGATACTCCCACGGAAGAGTGACTCAAGCAGAGCGCATTCCGGCCGCGTGCCGTCGGCGCATTGCGCGACCACGTCCCTCAGCACCCGCTCCATGCGTTTGAGGTCGGTGATCTTCGCCCGCACGTCGTTGAGGTGGGCTGCGGCGACGGCGCTTGCCTCGGCGCAGGGCTGTTCGCGCTCATCGACGAGGCGCAACAGTTCGCGAATCTCGTCGAGCGAGAAACCGAGCTCGCGCGCCCGTAGCACGAAGCGAAGCCGCCGCTCGTGCGTCGTGTCGTAGCTGCGGTAGCCAGCCGTTGTGCGCGGCGGCTCGGGCAGAAGGCCGACCTTCTCGTAGTAGCGCACCGTTTCCAGATTGCTGCCCGTCCGCCGGGCGAGCTCAGCCCGGTGCAGGCCTTTAACGCCTGCGTGATCGCGCATCGCAAAAAACCCCTTGACCCTGTAGTTGCTACAGACCGCATGATACTGCGCAATGAGGAATTTGGCAAGGAAAGCGAGGTCGGACATGGGTGCAGCGCGATCGGGAACGGCGGGGGCAGCGTCGGCCGAAACAGGCAGTCCCGCGTCGGAGCGGAGTGAGATCGGACGACATCGTCTGGTCGCGGTCGGCGGCATTCTCGGCGCGCTCGCCGCCTCCTCCTGCTGCATCGTGCCGCTCGTGCTGTTCAGCCTCGGCATCGGCGGTGCCTGGATCGGCAATCTGACGGCGCTCGCGCCTTATAAGCCGCTCTTCGTGGGGGGGACAGCAGGCGTCCTCGGTTATGGCTTCTACCTCGTCTACTGGAAGCCACGACGAGCCTGCGCCGATGGTGCCGCCTGCGCGCGCGCCATCCCTAGCCGTCTTGTTCAACTCGCGCTCTGGATCGCGACAGCGCTCGTCATAGCCGCCTTCGCCTTCGACTACGTCGCGCCGCTGCTGCTTCGCGCCTAACACCAAGAGGAGACCCCACCCTATGAAGAAGACCTTGAGCGCTATCGCCCTGATCGCGTCGGTTATGACTGCGCCTGCCGCGTTCGCTGCCGAACGCACTGTCACTTTCGCTGTCGAGAATATGACCTGCGCCTCGTGTCCCTACATCGTGAAGACCTCGATGGCCGCGGTCCCCGGCGTCGCGAAGGTGACCGTCTCCTTCGAGGCCAAGACCGCGACCGTGACCTTCGACGACGCGAAGACGACTCCCGACGCCATCGCGGCCGCCAGCATGAATGCCGGCTATCCGGCCCGCCCGACACAGCAGCAAGGTAGCTGACATGAACGACCGCGCCCTCATCTTCACGGCACGGTGGGCGCGATCGTCGCCGCGATCTGCTGCGCCACGCCGATCCTTGCGGTGGTTTTGCCGATGTTTGGCCTAGGGGCTGGCCTGCAGGAGCGGACATGACCGCGCTCCCTCAGCTCTTTGCCTTCCTCGGGGTTCTCGTCCTGAGCCTCTATCGCCATCGCACAACGATCCGGTGTGAGAGCAAGCCTTCAAGGAAAGCCTAAAGCCATGAACGATTGCTGTGCATCCTCTTCATCCTTGGACAAGGTTGCTGCTTCCGCATCCGCGACGCTGCCCAGCTATGCCGTGCGGCCGGGCGTGACGCTACCCGACTGGTCGGTCGTCACGTCCGCTGCAGTCAGGAAGGCCCTGCTAGCTATGGCCGGCTCCGACCATGCACTTGATCGCTGGAGCGGCTATGACGCTGCCACGGATCGGGTTCGCGCCACGGTGCTCCAGTTCTTCGTCGAGCACGGACGAGCCCCGACTATGCGCTTGCTCGCGGAGCGCGCGGGGTTGAGCGAGGCGGCCATCCCGCCGCTGCTCGAGGAACTCCGCCGTCGAGACCTCGTCGTGCTCGACGGCGACAAGATCGTCGGTGCCTATCCCTTCAGCGACAGCGACACGGGCCACCGGGTCACGCTGGATGGACGACCCCTCAATGCCATGTGCGCAGTCGACGCGCTTGGCATCGGCGCCATGACCGACCGCGACATCACGATAGCCTCGCGCTGCCGCCATTGTGGCGCCCCGATCCGGATCGCCACGCGGGACCGGGGGCGGGCGCTGGCCGACGTCGAGCCGGGGACGGCAGTCGTATGGCTCGGCATCCGCTATGAAGCCGGATGCGCCGCGAACTCGCTGTGCAAGGCAACGTCCTTCTTCTGTTCCGATGATCACCTCACCGCGTGGCGTGACGAGCGTCAATCCGATGAACCGGGATTCCGGCTCTCGATCGAGGAGGCGCTGGAAGCCGGTCGGGCGGTCTTCGGGCCGAGCCTCGCCGGCCTCGATGCGGCATCACGACCGTCGGTCGATCCGGCATCCAAGAGCACTACAGTCGCGAACCGTCCCTTCCGCGCGAACGGTCGCAATGGAGGCGCCTACGATCTCGTGGTGATCGGCGCCGGCTCGGCCGGCTTTTCGGCCTCGATCACGGCCGCCGATCAAGGCGCACAGGGGCGCTCATCGCTAGCGGCACTATCGGCGGCACCTGCGTCAATATCGGCTGCGTGCCGTCGAAGACCCTGATCCGCGCCGCCGAGACGCTCCACAATGCGCGCGCAGCAGCACGCTTCGCCGGCATCACGGCCCAGGCCGAATTGACCGACTGGCGGGGAACCGTTCGTCAGAAGAACTCGCTTGTCACAGAGCTTCGCCAGGCCAAATACATTGACCTGCTCCCGGCCTACAACGGCATCGCCTACCGTGAAGGCCCTGCGCACCTCGTGGAAGGCGGTGTCGAGGTGGACGGCACGCGCATTCCTGCCGGCAAGATCATCGTCGCGACCGGCGCAAGGCCTGCTGTTCCCGCCATCCCCGGCATCGACGCCGTGCCTTATCTGACGAGCACGACCGCGCTCGATCTCGAGGAGTTGCCACGGTCGCTGCTCGTGATCGGCGGCGGCTATATCGGGGCGGAGCTCGCCCAGATGTTCGCTCGCGCTGGCGTCAAGGTGACGCTCGTGTGCCGGTCCCGTCTGCTGCCGGAGGCCGAGCCCGAGATCGGCGCGGCGCTGACCGGGTATTTCGAGGAGGAAGGGATCACCGTCGTCTCCGGCATCGCCTATCGTGCGATCCGCAAGACCGAGAATGGGGTTGCTCTTACGGTCGCGCGCGACCGCCAGGACGGTGCGATCCACGCGGATCAGGTGCTGATCACCACTGGGCGCACGCCCAATATCGAAGGACTCGGGCTCGCCGCGCACGGCATTGCCGTCTCGCCCAAGGGGGGCATCGTCGTCGACGACCGCATGCGCACGACCCGGGCCGGCGTTTATGCGGCCGGCGACGTCACCGGCCGCGACCAGTTCGTCTATATGGCCGCCTATGGGGCCAAGCTCGCGGCCAAGAACGCGCTCAACGGAGATAGCCTGCGCTACGACAATAGCGCTATGCCGGCTGTCGTGTTCACCGACCCGCAAGTGGCGAGCGCGGGCCTCACCGAGGCCGGGGCGCGCGCGGCCGGGCATGCAGTCCGCGTTTCGACGATCGGTCTCGACCAGGTGCCGCGCGCGCTCGCCGCCCGCGACACACGCGGCCTCATCAAGCTCGTGGCCGACGCCGGCAGCGGCAGGCTGCTCGGCGCGCATATCCTCGCGCCGGAAGGTGCTGACAGCATTCAAACCGCAGCGCTCGCGATCAAGCAGTGCCTCACCATCGACGACCTCGCGGATACGATCTTTCCGTATCTCACCACCGTCGAGGGCCTGAAGCTCGCGGCGCTGTCGTTCGGAAAAGACGTGGCCAAGTTGTCGTGTTGCGCTGGCTGAGCAGACGCGTGGGAGCGCGCAAATCCGGCCGCAAGATCGCACGCTTCGTGGCAGTGTGTGGAACCTTTCCCAAGCGCCACATCGCGCAGGCGCCCCTTACGGACATCGGCATTCCCCGCTGCTACCTGACCTGATGTGCGACGAGGGCCTACTCATCAAGGTCGATTACGGACTCTATCGCGCCGCCGAGCGCAAGGCGGCTTGATCTGATCGTGGTCGGCTTCCGACAAATGGCAACGCCAATGATGGCCTGATCGGAGAAATAGAAGCCACGGCGTGGAATCGGCGTGCTTGTCCTGAGTACCGCAAAGGCCTCAACTGGCGGTTCATGACGCCGATCGAGCGAAAGTTCCTCCGAGCAGCGCGATGATTGTGTCGATTTCCGCATCTGTCGTTTGGCGTCCGAGACTGAAGCGGACAGCGCCCATGCCGATCTTCTCCGGGATGCCCATGGCGGCGAGCACAGGGGAGAGTTCGACGCGGCCAGCGTGGCACGCCGAACCGGTGGATGCCGCAACCCCATCGAGACTCGCTAGCACCTCTGCGCCAGCCACGCCGACGAAAGAGACGTTGAGAGTATTGGGCAAGCGATACTCGACGTGGCCGTTCAGTACGACGCGGTCGCCGAACCGGTCCTGCAGGGCTTTCCAGAAGCGGTCTCGCAGAGCACGGACATGGGTCATCGGCGCAAGATCCTGCGCCAGGGCACAGGCCGTGCCGAGACCGACGGCGAGCAGTGCGCTTTCGGTGCCCGCGCGGCGACCCTGCTCATGCCCGGCCCCATGAATAAGTGGCTCTAACGTAGTGCCGCGGCGAACATAGAGCGCGCCGACGCCCTTAGGAGCGTAGAGCTTATGGCCGGCGATCGTGAGCAGATCGACGCCAAGCGCGTCGACCCTGGTCGGCACCTTGCCGACCGATTGGGCTGCGTCGATGTGGAAGCGGATGCCGTGCTCCCGCGCGATGACGCCGATCTCCTCGATCGGCTGGATCGTGCCGACCTCGTTGTTGGCATGCATGACGCTGATCAGGACAGTGCGCGGCGTGATGGCGCGACGAACGGCCTCGGGATCGACGCGGCCCGTCGCGTCGACGGGCAGATATGTCACGCCCGCGCCGAGCCGCTCAAGAAACCGGCATGGGGCGAGAACGGCGGGATGCTCGACGGCCGTCGTGATGATGTGCTCCCCTTTGTTTTGGAGCGCGAAGAACGTCCCCTTGATCGCAAGGTTATTGGCCTCGCTGCCGCCGCTCGCGAACACGATCTCGTCGGGCGCGCAGCCAAGTAGCGTCGCGACTTGGGCGCGGGCCTGCTCCAGAGCGGCCTTTGCCGGCGTGCTCGCCCAATGCCCGCTGGCTGGATTTCCGAAGGCCTCGTCCAGGAATGGACGCATGGCCGCTGCGACTGCCGGATCGATCGGTGTGCTGGCGTTGTAGTCGAGATAGATCGAAACCATGCTCATCCGCGTCCCGACATGAGGTACTTCACCAGCGCCGCGATCCCAAGGACGAGGAGGATCAGGACGAACGGACCAATAAGGCCTATGCCCCAGCCCATGCCTTGCATGCCATCCATCATTGCGGTCGTCTCCTTGGCATCGGGTCAGAACACGAGTACCTGGTCGGCCGCGATCGTTGCTGCTGCAAGATCGTCCATGGAACTGCGCCGCGCGCCCGCCATTACTTCGGCTTCGGTCAGCCCGGGGCGTCCATGCAAGTGCCGCACAGCAAGACGTCGCCCTTGCCGGTCAGCACGCGCTTTAGCATGCGCTCGACGTTGTAGTAGCCGTCCGGCGTCCTCTGGTTGGTTTTCGCGGCAAGCACCGCGTCAGCCATCAGAAAGACCGTAATCTGGCCGTCCGGATTCTTCTTGATGAGTGCGCTCGCGAGCCGAAGCGCATTGTACCAATGCTCTGTAACCGCAAGGCGGATGGTTGAAAATGAAGAGGGCTGTCACGGGTCCTGTCCTTCTTCTGGTGCTCCAGCGGCTTTACGTGGCCACGGACTCATTCGGGGTCCCGATCCTCCTGCCAGCCGCAGGCGCCACCTCGAAGCGGCAAAGCGTTGCTGTAGCCAAGGCCCCGAAGCTGTTCGGCGGCTCCGCAAGATCGCGCGCCGCCCAAGGTACAGACAGTGACAATAGTGGCGTCGCTCGGAATCTCGCCAATTCGCGCAGCCAACTCGCCTTCTGGAATATTGATCGCGCCATCGACGTGACCCGAATCGAATTCCGCAGTCGATCTTACGTCTATTAGGATCAGTTCCTCACCTCGCTTCAATCTTTCTCGTAGCTCATTTGCTTCCATGTATTGCTTGTCCCCACTGGTCCTGACCATGACTGCGCTCCTAGGAGGGTTTAGAGGTTGGATGGAGTAATTGGCGTCTTTTCCGAGCCGCCAATACAGCGCACCCGAGAGAAAGGTCAGCGCTGCGATTGAAGTGATCGCCCATGAGAGGCCGAAGCGGTCAGCGATGAGGCCCGCTGAGAGGGCGCCGATTGCGTATCCGAGATCCCGCCAGAACCGGTAGACGCTGAGCGAACGGGCGCGCCAGGTTGGATGCGAGGCGTCGGAGACGGCTGCGATCAGGCTGGGATAGACCATCGCCGTGCCAAGGCCGAGCAGCAAGCTACCGACGATCCACCACTCGAAACGGGCCGTCGCCGCGGTGAGGAACAGGCCGGCGGCCTGGACCCACATGCCCGCGACGATCAGGCCCTTGCGCCCCCATCTGTCACTCAATGGACCGGTGGCGATCTGCAGGATGCCCCAGGTCGCGGGATAGATCGCCTTGAGGATGCCGATGCGTTCGACGCCGAGGCCGAAGGAGGCAAAGAACAGCGGGAAAATGCCCCAGCTCATGCCGTCGTTGAGGTTGTTGACGAGACCGGCCTGGGAGGCGGCGAACAGATTGCGATCGCGGAATGAGGTCAGTGCGAAGACTTCGCGGAAGCTGATCGGAGCGGACTGCTGCGAATGGGACGAGGCCTCCAATCGGACGTGGTCGCGCGTGTCGCGGACGAGCAGGATCGACAATACAGTACCCACGATTGCATAGCCGATACCGAGATAGATCGGCACGGGGCGCAGCCCGTATTGCGAGGCGACATAGCCGGTGAGGAATGCCGTCACGCCGACGGCGAGATAGCCCGCGAACTCGTTGAGGCCAACGGCGAGGCCACGCGACTTCGGCCCGACGAGGTCGACCTTCATTATCACCGTCATCGACCAAGCTAGCCCCTGGTTGACGCCCAGAAGCACATTGGCGGCGATGACCCATTCCCAGCTCGGCGCCCAGATGATCATGAACGGGACCGGGAGGCCGAATAGCCATCCCAGGACGAGGACGCGCTTGCGCCCCCACACGTCGGCGAGCTGGCCAGAGACGAGATTGGCAAAGGCCTTGATGACGCCGAAGCTGACGATGAAGGAAACGATGAGCGTCGTCGAGACGATGCCGAACTCATCCGCACCGATCAGCGGCACGACCGTTCGCTCGATTCCGACCATGCCGCCGACGAAGGCATTGATCAGGACGAGCAATGCGAACTGCTGCCAGTTTTCCTTGAGGCCTAGCTTGACCGGCGATTCTGCTAGCCGTGAAACTGATGCCGCTTCGCTCACCGGTCAGGCCGCCTCAGCCGCCAGGCCGGAATTGGTGGCCCGGAGCACTGCGGCCTCGGGCGGCGGCTGCGGAATCTCGGCAAGCATGAAGTGGACGAATTCAGCCTCGTCCTCGATCCGGAAGGCCTCGTTGTGGCGCTTCTCGAAGCCGATGGTGGACCAGGGCTTGCTGCTCAAGCGGCGACCGCAAACCGAGCCCGCATAGGCTCCGGGGAGTACCTCGATGTAGTCCGGAAGAGCCTTGAGCCGGCTGATGCTTCGAAACAGGTCCTTTGCGCCTTCGTCGGCGCTTACGGCGAGCTCGGTGCGGCCGAGATCGCCGACCATCAGGGTGTGGCCGGTGAGAACGAACCACGGCTCGTCAGCCCGCGTCCGGTCGCTCACCAGGAGACAGATATGCTCCGGCGTGTGGCCGGGCGTGTGCAGCACCGTCGCCACGACGTTGCCAAGCGGGAGAATCTCTTCGTCGCGCACGCCTTTGAACGGGAACGCAACATCCGCCTTCTCTGAGAGGACATACGCGGCGCCCGCCGCTTCGGCGAGCGCGCGGCCGACGGAGCGATGGTCGGCGTGAACATGCGTGTCGATGACGAAGTGAATGCGCATACCGGCGGTTTCGGCCGCGCGTAGGTAAAACTGGATGTCGCCAACCGGATCGACGACTGCCCCGGCGGCCTTGCCGCCGCAGCCGAAGAGATAGGAGATGCCGATCGGATCGGTGTGCAGGAATTGACGGAGGATCATGGGCTTGCGCTCCTCGTTGCGAAAGGATAACATTCAATCATTCTGCTGAATGTTCCACTAAGGAGTTGCCGTGTCAAGCACTGGACCGAAACAGGCGATCTACGGGAGCCTCGCCGAGGTGGCGCAGGCGCTTGGTCACGCGCACCGGCTTGAGTTGTTGGAGCACCTCGCCCAAGGAGCGCGCAGTGTCGAGGAGCTCTCCGCGAGAGCGAGCCTCACGTTCGCCAACACGTCGCGACACCTACAGATCTTGCGGCGCGCGCGCCTCGTCGAGACGGAACGCCGCGGCAAGCATGTACTTTATAGCCTCGCCGGCGACGCCGAGGTGGTAGCCTTGATGCAGGCGCTCGGCCGCGTCGGCGAGCGAAACGTGGCGGAGGTCCACCGCGTTATGGCGGACTACTTCCGCGCTCGTGACGCGCTGGAGCCCGTGTCTCGAGAAGACCTGGTCTCAAGGCTGCATGACGGCCTTGTCACCGTTCTCGACGTCCGGCCGGAGGATGAGTTTGCGGTCGGACATCTTCCCGGCGCACTCAACATTCCGCTTGCCGAGCTGGAACGTCGCCTGAGCGAGCTTCCGGCAGACCGGGAGGTCATCGCCTATTGCCGCGGCCCATATTGCGTTCTCTCCTTCGAGGCGGTGTCGGCGCTCAGGGCTCGCGGCTATCTCGTCCGCCGGCTCGAGGACGGCTATCCCGAATGGAAGGCCGCCGGCTTGCCGATCGAAGCGGTCGCCTGAGGTGAGCACGGTTCGGCCAAATCCGATGGAAGACAAAACACGCGACAAGCGGCTTACAAACGCAGCGTGGCCGATCGTGTCAGGCAAGGATCACAAGGCTCCCTCCGTGTTCCGGCCGGAAGCCCTGCTCCGTGAGGCACGTCGGCAAAAGGGGCTACCGCTCGTCGCGGTTCCTCCTGTCTGCGTGCTCGATCCGGATGGCGACGTCGTGCGCCACCTCAAGCGTACCGGTGCCGGTCGAGGCCATGAGGGGTGGGCCTGCTACCACACCGAGCTTCTCACCTTCGACGTGGACGGTGTCGGCGAGGTGGGCATCATCGGCTACGCGGTGGGGGCCTCCTTTGCGGTTCTGATTGCTGAACAGCTCTTCGCGTCCGGCTGTCGGCTGCTCATTAGCGTTACGTCCGCCGGCCAAATCGCCAACAACGGACCCACGCCATACTTCGTCCTGATTGACCGCGCGCTGCGCGATGAAGGGACGAGCTACCACTACCTTCCACCGGCGACGTTCGCCGTAGCGCCCAACGCAGCACTGCTCACACGTGTCGAAGAAGCTCTCTCCCGGATCGCCGACATAGTGGTCCATCGTGGTGCGACATGGACGACGGATGCTCCTTATCGGGAAACCGAAGCCGCGATTGTGTCGGCGCGGGATCTGGGCGCGCTCGCCGTAGAGATGGAAGCGGCAGCTTTGTACGCGTTTGCCGCAGCTAGACGCCGCTCTGTCGTCTGCCTTGCGCATGTGACAAATGCCATGGCTCAGACCATCGGAGATTTCGAGAAGGGCGAATCGGACGGTGCGACGGCAACACTCGCACTGATTGTCGCAACGGCGCGTGCCTGGTCGTCCGGTAGCCATGATCAGAGCGTTACGCCAACTTCCTCCTGACTTCATCGGCTTCTCTATCCTCTGGCGACGGTGCCAACATGATCGAAACGGGGCTCAACGTAGAGAAAAATCGCATTGTCGCGTGCAGCGTCGGGCTCTGGCGTAGAAAAGACGATGGCTCGCTAGGATCGGTAAAACGCGAACAACGAATACGCAATTCCCCGACCGCTACGCCGCAGGTGCCAAACGTGACCGCGAGCGCGCCGAAGCGCTACGCCTTGCCGGCGGCCCCCAAGCTCTCACTGCGGCAGCGAGCAGTCGCACTCGCTCTTGAGAGGGGAACCGTTCGAACGCGCGATCTCTCACGGATATTGGAGTTCCGCGCTGGTGTTTAGCCAGAGTGTGCGACGAAGGTCTGCTCATTAAGGTGGGCTACTGACTCGACCGAGCTTCCCAACGTGAAGCTGCCGGATCCGAATTTGCGAGGCCGGCCGCCGCGCCAATGTGAGCACCGGAGTCCATCCAGCCAGTTAATCGCGCGACGAGAGGCGAAGGCGCCACGAAGGGGTTGCGCTTTCAATATACATTCTTATATTATTTATATCGTTATATTAAAAAGGAACTCAGAATGAACCCGGTTCGGATTTCAGACAAACTTGCAGTCGCCGGGCAACCTGCGCCCGAAGCGTTCCGGCAGCTCAAGACCGACGGCTTCACGGCCGTCATCAACAACCGCCCCAATGGCGAAGATGCACTCCAGCCCGGCTCGGCGGCCGAAAAGAGCGCGGCGGACGATGCCGGCCTTGACTACAGCTTCATTCCCGTTGCTGGCCCGCAAATCACCGAAGCCGACGTGCGCGCCTTTCAGGAGGCGGTCGCCGCTGCGCCTGGGCCGGTGTTCGCCCATTGTGGGAGTGGCACGCGCTCGCTAACGCTCCACGCGATCGGCGAAGTGCTGGACGGGCGCATGAAGCCCGAGGACGTAGGCCCGTTCGGTCAAAGGTTTGCCTTGAACTTGACGATGGCCGAACAATGGCTTGCGCGGCGCGGGCGGCAGCGGGCCGTCGTCAGGGGCTTCTTCGACGCCCGAACGTCCAGCGTTCAATACGTCGTCTCTGATCCCGTTACGTTGAAATGCGCGATCATCGATCCGGTGCTCGATTTCGATGAGAAGTCGGGCAGCACCGCGACGTGGAACGCCGATGCGATCCTGGCCCATGTCGCCGATGAGGGTTTGACAGTCCAATGGATTCTCGACACCCATCCTCACGCCGACCATTTCTCCGCCGCGCCTTATCTCCAGGGCAAGACCGGCGCCCCGATGGCGATCGGCGAGCATGTGCGCGACGTGCAGCAACTTTGGGCGACGACCTATAACTGGCCGACGCTAGCGAGCGAAGGGCGGTTCTGGGATCACCTGTTCACCGATGGCGAAGTTTTCGAGATCGGCGCACTTGAGGCGCAGGTTCTGTTCTCGCCGGGCCATACGCTTGCTTCGATCACCTATCTGATTGGTGATGCTGTTTTCGTGCATGACACGCTGTTCATGCCGGACAGCGGCACGGCCCGCGCCGACTTTCCGGGCGGGAATGCAAAGCAGCTCTGGCAGAGCATTCAGACCATACTTGAGTTACCGGATGAGACGCGCGTGTTCACCGGCCACGACTACCAGCCGGGCGGCCGTCATCCGCGTTGGGAAAGCACGGTGGCCGAGCAGAAGCGCTTGAATACACATATCGCGGACAAGACCGAGGACAGCTTCGTCAACCTGCGCGAGGCGCGCGACCGCACCTTACCGATGCCGAAGCTCATTCTACCTGCGCTGCAAGTCAATATTCGCGGCGGGCGGCTACCAGCGCCGGAAGACAATGGCCGGAGCTATCTGAAGATCCCGCTCGATGCCTTTTCCGGAACTGTGTGGTGAAGCGATGACCGGACAGAACGCCAAGGCTGGCAAGGCGGGCATGACTCTCGCCGATATGGAAGCGCGGTCCGTTGAGGTGGCGGCGATCCTGAAAACCCTCGCGCATCCGATGCGATTGATGCTCGCCTGCTCGTTGGTGGAGGCGGAATACTCGGTTGGCGAGCTCGAACAGAAGCTCGGTATTCATCAGCCGAATCTCTCGCAGCAGCTCCATGTCCTGCGAGAATCCGGGATCGTCGAGACACGGCGCGACGGCAAGCAAATCTTTTACCGGCTGACGCAGGAGAAGGCCGCGCGCCTCATCGAGGCGCTCTTCTCGATCTACTGCGCGCCGGAGGGCGAGCCATGACCTTCCCCTATTGGCCCTCACTTCTCGGCGGCATGCTGATCGGACTCTCGGCCGCCATGCTTCTCTTGCTCAACGGCCGTATCGCCGGTGTCAGCGGTATTGCCGGGCGTCTCGTGCAGGGCGCGCAGCTTTCGGCCAATGCAGCCTTCGTGATCGGGCTCGTGATGGGGCCGCCGCTCTATCTGGTCCTGTTCGGCCATTGGCCTGCCGTCACGATAACTGCCTCGATGCCGACCATCGTCATCGCTGGGCTGCTTGTCGGCTTCGGTACGCGCATGGGATCCGGCTGCACCAGCGGCCACGGCGTCCTCGGCCTTGCAGGCTTCTCACGCCGATCAATGGCAGCGGTCGCCGCCTTCCTCTTGGCCGGGATCCTTACGGTCACATCGATGCGGATGGCGGGGCTATGACGAATCGCATTTCGCAAGGTGCCGTTGCGCTCGGCGCCGGGGCAGTCTTTGGCATTGGCCTCTCACTATCGGGGATGCTTGATCCAGCTCGCGTGCAGGGCTTCCTAGATGTGTTCGGAGCCTGGGATCCCAGCCTTGCCTTCGTACTCGGTGGCGCCGTCGCCGTCGCCATGATCGGGATGACGCTCAAGCGCCGCATGGCGCGTCCGATGCTGGATACGGTCTTTCATCTGCCGATCTCGACGAAGATTGACGCGCGCTTGGTCATTGGCTCCGCGATCTTCGGCGTCGGCTGGGGCCTGGCGGGTCTTTGCCCCGGCCCGGCGCTGTCAGCCCTGTCACTCGGCCTCATGCCGGTCGTAGCCTTCGTCGTTGCCATGGTGATCGGCATGGTCGTTCATGACCGCCTCGCTCAGGGGCGAGCGGCGTGAGCGAGGCCGTGTTTCTTGCCCTTGGTGCGGGCGCGCTGATCGGCTTCACCCTTGGCTTGATCGGCGGGGGTGGTTCGATCCTGGCAACACCGTTGCTGCTATATGTCGTCGGTGTCGCCAATCCACATGTGGCTATCGGCACGGGCGCGCTTGCCGTCTCGGTGAACGCCTATATCAATCTGATCGTCCACGCCCGAAATGGGCATATCTGGTGGCGCTGCGCGATCCTGTTCGCTTTGGTCGGGACGATAGGCGCCCTTGCCGGATCGACGCTCGGAAAGGCGATCGACGGCCAGCATTTGCTGTTCCTGTTCGGCCTACTGATGATGGTGGTCGGCGGTCTGATGCTGCGTCCGCGCAAGAACGAAGGTGGTAGTCCGCGTCGCGTCGATTGGCGCATGTGCGCGGTGACGGGCATAGTTGCTCTGATTGCTGGCGGCGTCTCCGGTTTCTTCGGCATCGGCGGGGGCTTCCTGATCGTCCCCGGACTGATCCTTGCCACCGGGATGTCCACGATCTCGGCAATTGGTTCCTCTCTGCTCGCAGTCGGCACCTTCGGACTGGCGACGGCGATCAACTATGCAGCCACAGGGTTGGTGGATTGGACGATCGCGACCGAGTTCATCGTGAGCGGGATCGCCGGCGGTGCGATCGGAACGCTTGCCTCGACACATCTCGCGTCTCGCACGGGTCTGCTCAATCGGGTTTTCGCCGGGCTGATTTTCGTCGTTGCGGTCTATGTGATCTACCGCAGTTCGGGCTCGCTGAGATGATGCAGTAGTTCCGATCGCGCCGCCGGCGAGCTGCCCGGAGCTAAGAACAATTTGATTCTGTAGTGGCTACAGGGAGCATATGCCCGCTAAACCCCGAGTCGCGAGTGGACGGATGGCATATGACGCATTGTCAGATCTGGGCTTGATTTGGCCGCGCCCATCCATGGGTGACCCTGCTGTGCTGGATGGCGCCGGCACGGTGCGCTCTAGTGATGGTGATGCGACGCGTCGCTCTAGGGCGAGCCTGTGGCGGTGAAGGCAAACGAATCTTCGGCGAGCACAACGCTGCAAAGATGTTTGTCTCGCTCCATGTCCGTTGGCGCTCGCCTGGTGGTACTAGTCCTCCTTGCCGGCTTTGCCATCGCCATGACGCCATGTTCAGCGACGGCAGCACCTGTCAGCGGTGAGACTACGGTGAGTAGCGGTGGTCTGAGCGATGAACATCAACGCGATCGACCCGCAACGCGCTTGGCGCCTTGTCCGGGTTGTCCTTGCATAGGGGGCTTTACGGCCCCATCGGCGGCTGCCGCGAGGCCGTGTGTCAGGAGCCAGGTCGGCTGGACTAGACCTCCCGAGGATCGCCTGTCGCCTGGGCCGACTTATGCCGCCTTTCACCCTCCGAAGCCGGGACGCCACCAAGCGAGTGCGACACCGCAGTGACATCCTGAACCTTCGGAGAAGATTATGCTCAATTATCGACCGATCGCCGCCGCGCTCATGGCTGCGACAACGCTGGCGCTATCGGCGTGCGCGACTGGCCATGACGGCCCTCGTGCATCGACAGCCGCCGACGAGAAGCGCTGCCTGCGCCAGTTCGGCCCGCCCGGGAAAGTGCCGGGCGTCTATGTGCGGTGTGGTCAACAACCAGACACCAATGGACGCCCCACATCTAGGGCGCGTGGTCCGCGTGGCTGAGTTCGGCGCGTCGGACGAGACCAGCCCCTTCAATTCAAACCCTAGGCGCGGTCCAGCATGTCCGAGACGCTCTGGCCCTTGGGCCGCAAATCGTTTTTGAAAGGGAATGTTATCATGTTCTCCACAGTCTTTGCTCGAGCGGCATTCGGCGCATCCGCTGTCTTGCTTTCGGTAGTCTCCACTTCGGCGACTGCACAGACACGGTCCCAACCAGCCCGGCTCTCGATTGGCGAGATCGCGGCTCGCGTCGAGGCCCAGGGTTATCGCGATATCGAGGAGATCGAACGCGAAGGATCGTCATATGAGGTCTGCGCCAAGGACGCGTCCGGAAAGGAGGTCGAGCTCACCGTGAACGCCGCGACCGGCCGCGTCGAGAAAGTGGAGCCCTGTGAGGATTGAAGAAGTCGTGTGGTCCATCGTGGAGCACTCGACGCGATGATCGGCTTCGTCAGACCGGATGCACGCGCTCAACGCAGCGCGTGCATTCGAGTTCTGTTCGCTGTGACAAAGCCGCATTGTGCAGAAATCCCTTGATCCTGTAGTCACTACAGAAGGCATATCCATCGAACCTCGAGTCGAGAGTGGATGGATGGCGCTTCAAGAATGCAGATCGCATAGCCTCAGGGCACGCCCACGGTGCGCGAACGTCGGCGGCGTTGCCGGCGGTCTCATTCCTGTTCTGCGGGGTCGAGCTGCACGATTGGGGTGCTTGAGGTGACCCGCCCACATTTTCTCGTCTGCTTGGTGTTGGTCATCTCGTTGTGCGCCGGCGGTGCGGCACACGCAGCGGCGCCATGGGATTGCGTGAAGTCACCCATTGTCAGTGTCTCTCCCCTCGCTGTCGACGTTCTACAGAGCCATTCTGATAAGGGCGGCACGAGCGGTCGGTGCAACGATCGTTGCCAATGGGCCAACGTCCCTTTGCAGGAATTGAGGAGCGTGTGTTCGCGACCAGGACCCTCGCAGCAAGACGTGATGATTGCTGAGGAGGAGCGTCGTCCAAGCGCTGATCCGGCCGAGACGTTGCGGCCACCTAGAGCCTGACAGTCGCATTTGAGCCCGGCCCGCTGTGGGTCACGACATCTGTCAGGAATCGTCAATGAACATCATAAATGCGGCTACCAGCGCCGCAGCTCTAGCGATTATCAGTTTCCCAGCGTCGGCGCAGGTCAGCGGGCCGATTGCCGCGCCAGTGGGGCGACCGGAACCGCCGCAGGCGCCCGCCACGACAGCTGGACCTTCCGCGCCGCCTCGTTCGCTTTCTTCAGCGGACGTCCGTTCGGGGCCACTCCCAACTACGCTCAGCGTTGCCGACGCACTTGCGGAGGCAATCGCTCGATCCCCGACCATCGTGGCGGAGCAGGCAGAGGTCGACGCGGCCCGCGCAAGGCTGCGGCAGGCAGGAGTGCGACCCAATCCGGAGTTGAATGTGGAGGTCGAGAACTTCGCTGGGACCGGCCCTTACTCTGGCCTAAACGGCACCGAGACGACTGTGTCGCTCAATCAGCGCCTCGATATTGGTGGCCGTCGGCGAGCGCGAGTATCGGCCGCCGAAGCTGCGCTCGCGGTCCAGGAGTTGCGATTGGCGATCGCCAGGGCAGACCTTTTCCAGAACGTCCGAAACGGGTTCGCCGCCGCCTTGGCGGCGCGTGATCGTCTGGAACTGGCGCGAGGCAACCATCAGCGGGCGACCGACCTCGCGCGTATCGCTAACGAGCTGGTCGACGCCGGCCGCGAGCCACCTCTCCGCGCGCTTCGTGCGAGCACTGCGTTGGCGCAAGCTGACGCCGCCCTTCGGGCAGCAGAGGCCGACGAGAGCGCGGCACGGTTGTCTTTAGGTGTCCTCCTCGGCGGTCGGGTGGCCCCTGCAGTTTTGCGCGATTCCCCGTTCTCGAGCGCTGCTGCCGCCTTGGATCCTCTGCGAACATTGGAAGTTCGGCTCGCCGATGCGGAACGCACGGCGGCCGAAGCCGGCGTAGCCCAGGAGCGCGCCGCCACCCGGCTCGATCCGTCCATCGGCTTCGGCGTGCGTCACATAGCAGAGACCGGTGATCGTACCCTTCTCGCCGGCGTGTCCGTGCCCCTTCCGCTCTTCGACCGAAACCGCGGGAACATCGCAGCCGCTCGGGCGGGGGTTCGGGCCGCCGAAGCTCGGCGGGAAGCTGCGGTCGCTCAGGCCGCGGCAACGATTAGTAATGCTGAGAC
The DNA here is from genome assembly GCF_000308295.2 of Afipia birgiae 34632. Lineage (GTDB taxonomy): Bacteria > Pseudomonadota > Alphaproteobacteria > Rhizobiales > Xanthobacteraceae > Afipia > Afipia birgiae. The sequence continues at coordinate 1,575,802 of NZ_HG326652.1, read as the reverse complement.
GGCGCTCGCGGCCGCCGATGCACGGGTCCAAGCATTTGAAACTGCGGCAGTGCCCGAAGCGCGGGAAGCGCTTCGTTTGACCGACCTTTCGTACAGGGCGGGTCGGAGTTCGCTTCTTGAGCTGCTCGACGCGCAGGAGGCCTTCGCAACGGCACAGGGCGAGTTGATCGAGGCGCGGCTTGCTCGCGCCACCGCCGCGGCAGCGCTCTCCCGCGCCGCCGGCCAGTGAGGAGCAAGTCCATGATCTTTATCAATCGTCGCAGACGAATGCTGGCGGCGGCGGCTGGATTGGCCGTCGCTATCGGCGCCGGCGGCGTCATGCTCGGTCGGACCGTCCTCGCTCCCAGCGGTGATGCGCCCGCCACAGCAAAGATGGCTGACGAGACAGCCGAAGGCGCGAGCAGCCCCGAGGGGTTCGTGCCCGTTGAGGCCGCGCGATCGGCTGCGCTGGGCATCCGTACGGAGCGTGCGATTCTCGGCTCGATAGCTGCCGAGATCCTCGCGCAAGCCAATGTCACTGCGTCTCCGCAGGGAGAGGCGGCGCTCACCGCGCGGGTGGACGGCGCCGTCGTGCGGATCAACAAGCGGCTCGGTGAGCCTGTTCGCGCTGGGGAAACCGTGGCAGTGCTGGAAAGCCGTGAGGCTGCGACCATCGCCGCCGAACGCGCCGCAGCCAGCGCGCGGTCCACTGCGGCGCGCCAAGCGTACGCTCGCGAGCAGCGGCTCTACGGCGCCCGGGTCACGGCGCGGCAAGATTTGGAGGCCGCGCAGGCTACGCTCACGGAAGCCGATGCGGAACTTCTGCGAACGCAGCGAGCTGCTGCCGCCGCCCGACTCAGCGCCGATGGTCGATCCATTGCGGTTTCCAGCCTAATCTCGGGTCGGATCACGAAGGTCAGCACCGAACTCGGAGCTTATGTTTCGGCCGGGGCAGAGCTATTTCGTGTCGCTGACCCCAGCCGCATCCAGGTCGAAGCTGCGGTCACGTCCGCTGATGCGCGCCGCATCCGACCTGGTGATCGAGCGACGCTGGAACTCGGCAACGGCGAGACCCGCCGCGCGATTGTCCGAGCGCTTACACCCAGTGTTGACGCGGAGAGCCGGGCGGCGACCGTGGTTCTTGTTCCCGACGGTGTCGACGGGCTCACACCCGGTCAGGGTCTGCGGGTTCGCATCACGCCGCAAGCCGCGCCCCGCAGTGACCGGATCGTGCTTTCCGAAGGCGCCATTCAGTCGGTGGAAGGCCGCGAGGTCGTGTTCGTCCGGACAAGGGGAGGCTTCCAGGCGACACCGGTGACGATCGGCGCGCGAAGCGGCGGACGCGTCGAGATTCTCGCCGGTTTGAGGCCCGAGGCCGAGGTGGTGACTGCGGGAGCATTCCTCCTCAAGTCTGAACTCGGCAAAGAGGAGGCGGAAGAGTGAAGTCCGCACGTCGCCCCGCCCTCTCTTTCGTTGGCCGGCGCGTCGCAGCGCCCGTAGCAAAGGCCGTGCAGTCATGATTTTGCGCCTTCTCGACGCTGCCATCCGTTTTCGTTGGGCGGTCGTCTTCATCACGCTCGCCGTCGCCGCTTACGGCGTCGTGCAATTGACACGGCTTCCGATCGACGCAGTTCCCGACATCACCAACAAGCAGGTGCAAATCAACACTTCTGCGCCCGCTTTCGGTCCGCTCGATATGGAGCGACTGGTGACGTTTCCTATCGAAACGGCAATGGCTGGCATTCCCGGCCTGCAATCTACGCGCTCGATTTCGCGGAACGGCTTCAGCCAAGTGACGGCTGTCTTCGCTGACGACGTCGACCTGTACTTCGCGCGTCAACAGGTAGGGGAGCGTTTGTCTCAAGCGGGCGAGAGCCTCCCGGCAAATGTTGAGCCTCGAATGGGACCGATCTCAACGGGACTGGGCGAGGTGCTGATGTGGGGGGTTGATTATGCCTCGGCTGGATCCAAGGCTGTTCCCCGCGTCGCTGGACGGCCTGGGCCGCAACCCGACGGCAGTTTCCTGACGCCGGAGGGTGAGCGACTGACCGATGAGGTGGCAAGGTTAGCGTACCTCCGCACCGTCCAGGACTGGATTATCAGGCCGCAGCTTCGAGGCGTCAAAGGCGTGGCCGGCGTCGACTCGATAGGCGGTTACGAGAAGCAATACCTCGTGCAACCCGATGCCGCCCGGCTCGCCTCGTACGGGGTCTCGTTCTCGGAACTCGCCGAAGCGCTCGAGAGAGCGAACATATCGGTTGGCGCAAACTTCGTGCAGCGCGCAGGTGAAGCATTCCTGGTCCGAGCGGATGCTCGCATCCGCTCGATTGACGAAATCGCGCGCGCGAATGTCGCGACGCGTAATGGAGTTGCCGTCGCTGTCCGCGATGTTGCCGATGTGCGGATTGGCGGCGAGTTGCGTACCGGCGCAGCCTCCATGAATGGTCGGGAGACAGTGATAGGCACCGCGCTCATGATCGCCGGAGGCAACAGTCGGGTCGTCGCGCGTGACGCGGCCGAACGTCTGGACGCGGTGCGCCAGACTTTGCCCCCAGGCATAACGGTTACGACGCTCTACGATCGCTCCGAGCTGGTCGACGCCACCATCGGGACGGTCGAGCGCAATCTGGTAGAGGGTGCGCTGCTCGTCGTCGCGGTGTTGTTCTGGCTTCTCGGTAACATCAGGGCCGCGCTCATCGCGGCGGCGGTCATTCCACTCTCATTCCTGCTGATGGCCATCGGCATGAACTACTACGGGGTTTCAGGAAATCTGATGAGCCTAGGCGCTCTGGATTTCGGTCTGATCGTCGATGGCTCGATTATCATTATCGAGAACTGTTTGCGACGGCTCGCCGAGCGACAACACCAGGAGGGGCGGCTGCTCAACCTGCCCGAACGGCTGCATGAAGTGTTCGAGGCGTCACGGGAAATGGTGCGCCCTACCATCTATGGCCAGGCGATCATCTTCCTTGTCTTCGCGCCGTTGCTGACCTTCACCGGGGTCGAGGGCAAGACCTTCTCGCCGATGGCGATCACGGTTATGCTGGCGCTTGCTGGTGCCTTCATCCTCTCGTTGACGTTCGTTCCAGCGATGGTGGCGCTCTTGATCCGAGGTCGCGTGGCCGAGAAGGAGGTCAAGGCGATCGCCTGGACCAAGAAGCGTTATGAGCCGGTTCTGCGGGGAGTGGTAAATCGGCCCTGGCCTTGGATCGGGGCCGGCGTTGGCACGTTTCTGGTCGCGGCCACCTTGTTCACCTCCCTCGGACGCGAATTCATCCCGCAGCTGGACGAGGGCGATCTTTCCGCGCTGTTCGTCCGTGTACCTTCCACCTCCCTGGAGCAATCGCTGGCCATGGAGAGATCGCTTGAACGATCAATCTCGGCGCTCCCCGAAGTCGCGTACGTTTATGCCCGGACCGGAACGGCCGAGGTGGCGGCCGACCCGATGCCGCAGAACTTCTCCGACGCGATTATGATCCTCAAGCCGCGAGAGGCGTGGCCTGACGGGGTTGATACGAAGGCGGAGGTGATCGAGCGGGTCGAGCGCACGTTGAAGGGTGCGCTCGGAACGGGTTTCGAACTCAGTCAGCCGATTGAGCAGCGCTTCAACGAGCTGATCGCCGGGGTCCGCGGGGACGTTGCGGTCAAGCTGTATGGCGACGACCTCGACCAGATGAGCGTCACTGCAGCCGAGATCGCCAGAGCACTCCAAGCCGTGCCGGGAACTGCCGACCTCCGGGTCGAGCAGACCGCCGGTTTTCCCACGCTCGAACTGCAGTTCGATCGTGACGCCATCGCCCGTTTCGGACTGTCTCTCCAAGAGGTGACGGACACGGTCGCCGCAGCGCTTGGAGGCCGAGAATCGGGGTTGGTCTTTGAAGGCGACCGCCGCTTCGACGTTGTCGTGCGTCTGAGCAATGCCACCCGCGACGACCTTGACGCCGTTGGTGCGCTCCCCGTCATGCTGCCGGATGATGGCGCCGGGTCGCGCGCGTCGGTGCCGCTGCGCGAGCTTGTCCGATTCGGCTTTTCCGAGGGGCTTAATCAGGTCAGCCGGGAGAACGGAAAGCGGCGCGTTGTGATCCAGGCCAACGTGCGGGGTCAAGATCTCGGCTCGTATGTTGCTCAGGCTCAAGATCGGGTTCGACAGGGCGTCCAGCTACCGCCTGGCATGTATGTGGAATGGGGCGGTCAGTTCGAGAATCTGCAAGCGGCCTCTGCCCGGCTCTCCATCGTTATTCCTATCGTGTTCGTCGCCATCTTTGTCATCTTGATGGTAGCACTTGGCGGAGTGGCGCCCGCTCTCGCGGTATATTCGGCGATACCGTTGGGATTGGCCGGAGGCGCCTTCGGGCTGTTTTTCGCGGGATTGCCATTCTCGATCTCGGCCGCCGTCGGCTTTATCGTGTTGTCGGGTGTGACGGTGTTGAACGGTCTCGTCGTGATGACAAGCATTCGGCAGCGCATTGAGGCTGACCGCCCGCTCGACGAAGCCATCGTTGAGGGGATGATGGAACGTGTTCGCGCCGTGCTGATGACCGGCATTGTGCCGGCGATCGGCTTTGTGCCGATGGCGATAGCCACAGGCACCGGCGCCGAGGTTCAGAAGCCGCTCGCCATTGTCGTGATCTTCGGTCTCGTCACGGCGACGCTGCTTACGCTCTTCGTGCTGCCGGCCATCAGCCGGTTGATTCTCGGCCGCCGCGCCCGACATCACCAGACCGGCGACTACACCGACGTGGGACCGCTCGGCACCGCGCTGCCGGCGAAGTGAGGCGCTTGCGATGCCTTTCACAATCAAGAAGACTGCAAAAAGAGCGAGGGCGCATCGTCGAGAATGTGTGCAAGTATCGCATCACTCGTGCGCTGACTCTGTCCTGGCGGCGATCGCGCAGCATCGGGGTGACACTCGCTGAATATCCTCGTCGTATCGTGAGGCAGAGTAGCGTCTGACGATCGGCCGATCGGGCCTGGTGATGCAGGATATCGCGACGAGCTGAAGGGCGGGGCGTCCTAGGCCCCGCTATTGCGAGTCAGAAACAGGTTGCTTCTGTAGCTGCTACAGAAGCTATCTCATCGTCTACGCGTCGTGCCGTCGGCGCGCCGGCGCGGATGAAGGCGAGGGATCGGACCGTTGCACAGACTGCAGATCGCGTTGTTGGCGCTGCTTGTTGCGCTCGTTGGCGGCGTTGGCACACCCGCATCGGCAGCCCGGGAGGCCACTGATGCGGCGACGGCGTGGCGTCTGCTTGACTATATCGCGGTCGATTATCCAGGAGCGGTTTCGGCGGGAAAGATCGTCAGCCCAGCCGAATATGCCGAGATGGTCGAGTTCAGCCGGTCGGTCGGGGAGCGGATCTCCGTTCTTCCGGCGACGCCGGCTAAGCCGGTGCTCGCGAGGCAGGCTGAGGAGCTGAACCGCGCGGTCGCTGCGAAGGATTCGGCGGACCGGGTGGGCGGGATTGCTCGCGCGCTCGGCCGCGACCTGCTGCGAGCCTATCCGGTGCCGTTGGCTCCCTCGACGCTGCCCGATCTGTCGCGGGCAGCCTCAATATATCGGCAACAATGTGCGGCTTGTCACGGGCTGGCCGGGCGAGGAGACGGCCCGAGTGCGGCGGGCCTGGATCCGCCGCCGGTCGCATTCACGAACTTGGCGAGAGCCCGAGAGCGCAGCGTCTTCAGTCTCTATCAGGTCATCAATCAAGGCCTCGACGGAACGGCGATGTCGAGCTTCGCGCATCTCGACACTGCCGACCAATGGGCGTTGGCCTTCCATGTCGGCGCCTTCGCGTTCTCAGAAGCGGACGCGCGGCGAGGCGAAGCCCTGTGGCGCGCTGATTCGAGCCTTCGCCAACGTTTTCCTGATATGGAGGCGCTAACGCAAATCACCCCAGCGAAGCTGGCACAGGAGGTCGGCGAGGAGAGGTCTCGCGCCCTCGTCGCATTTCTCCGCCGGACGCCGGAGGGGGTGACGACTGGTTCCGGCGGTGCGCTTGATACCGCCCGAGCGCGGCTGCTCGAAAGCGTGCAGGCCTATGCGTCGGGCGATCAGGACAGGGCGTCTGACTTGGCTCTGTCGGCCTATTTGGACGGGTTCGAGCCGCTGGAACCAGTGTTGTCGGTGCGCGATGCCGGGCTGTTGGCGCGCGTCGAACGCTCGATGGGCGATCTCAGAGCCGCAATCGCCCGGGGCGCGCCGCCGGCTGACGTCGGCCGACGTGTTGATGAGCTCAACTCGCTCTTCGACGAAGCCGATGGACTTCTCGCCACACGATCGGGAAGCTGGATTTCGAGTTTTGTCGGCGCCCTGATGATATTGTTGCGCGAGGGTCTGGAGGCACTGCTGATCATCGTGGCGATGGTGGCGTTCTTGCGCAAAGCCGATCGAAATGAAGTGCTTCCGTATGTGCATGGAGGCTGGCTCGCCGCGTTGGTCGCGGGTGTCGCAACCTGGTTCGCCGCCACCCGACTGATCGCCATCAGCGGTGCGAGTCGGGAGCTGACGGAGGGATTCGGTTCCCTGCTTGCGGCGGCGGTGCTCGTATCCGTCGGGGTGTGGATGCACGGGAAGGGCCAGGCCGGAGCCTGGCAAAGGTACGTCAAGGAAAGACTGGCGAGCGCCTTATCCCGCAGGTCGGCTTGGTTCCTGTTCCTGCTGGCGTTCGTTGTGGTCTACCGCGAGGCCTTCGAGACGATACTTTTCCTGACCGCGCTCTGGGCGGAAGGCGGGGCGACGGGCATACTGGCAGGTGTCGGAACAGCCGCGATGATCCTGGCCATCGTCGCCATGGCGCTGCTTCGTTACAGCCGCCGCCTGCCGATCGCGGAATTCTTCAAGCTAAGTTCGCTGCTCATTGCGGCTTTGGCGATTGTGCTCGCAGGCAAGGGCGTCGCGGGACTGCAGGAAGCCGGACTGCTCGGCGTGTGGCCTCTGGAGGGACTTCCACGCGTCGCAATGCTTGGGATCTACCCAACGCGAGAAGGCCTGTTCGGCCAAATCGCGACACTGGCGGTGTTGTTGGTCGGCTACTGGTTCTACGGTCGAATTGAAGCGCGCAAGGCGCATCCGGCGGCGATCTAGCCGATCCAAAGATGCATGCAGGCCTCGACGGCCGATACCTAGCAACCAAATCGCTTGACCCTGTAGCGACTACAGGAAGTAGCATCCTGACGCTGAGGAGAGATGCGATGATGTCGAGCCGTTCTGAAAGCGAGGGTGCGCCGTTTACGCCTGCGGCGGGCGTCCATTGGCTAACGCCATTCTATGATTTGGGCGTCGCGGTCTTGACCCGAGAGAGCCACTGGCGGAACCGATTAGTGGCGCAGGTGCGACCGTCGCCGGACGACGTGATCGCCGATCTTGGATGCGGCACAGGATCGCTGCTCGTTAAGCTGGGGATGGCTGCCCGAGGGGTGAAGCTGGTCGGCATCGATCCCGATCCGACCGTGCTGGATCGGGCTCGTGCGAAGACCAGGCGTGCGGGAGTTGCGGTGGACCTGATTGAAGGATTCGCGCGCGACGCCAGTTCACTGCTGCGCGGTCGGGCGGTGACGAAGATCGTGTCGAGCCTCGTGTTCCACCAAGTGCCGTTGTCGGAAAAGTCGGCGGCGCTCGGCGCTGCGTATGAAGCCCTTCCTTCAGGCGGCGAGCTCCATATTGCCGATTATGGCCTTCAACGCACAAAGCTGATGCGGAGGCTCTTTCGGGCCACCGTGCAAAATCTCGACGGGATGGAGAATACGGAGCCGCAGGCGCGCGGCGTATTGCCGGAACTGATCCGCTCTGCCGGCTTTTCCGAGGTCGTCGAGGTCGAGGTAGTCCCAACCTCGACCGGATCGATTTCCCTGATTCGAGCTTTGCGTCTGTAATTTCTCGCGCGTCAGGCCGGCCGGTCGGTTTTGGCGGTTGCGTTGCTAGCGCTTGCCTTAATCAGACGACAAAGTTCGTGGCGCTCGGTACGCTATCGGCGATCGGGTCACTATCTCGACTTTCACGCCTGGGGCTATCACTGGCCAGCGTTCAATATTGCCGATGCTGCGATCTTGGTAGGCGCGACCCTGCTCGTCATGAGGAGTTTTGGCCGGGACGGGCGACCAGCGAAACGTGATCGGCCATCACTTCGATGATCCGGCAATCGGCGACCTTTCCGTTCGCGCAGGATCCGATCATGCGGGTCAGCTCGTCCTTCAAGCCCAGCAGCCGTGCGATGCGATCGTCGACCGCTGCGAGTTGATCTTGGGCGATCCGGCTGACTTCTTCACAGGAGGCATCGGGCATCTCCCGCAGCCCGAGCATCGTGCGAATTGTCGCGATCTCGAATCCAAGTTCGCGCGCGTGACGGATGAAGGCGAGCTGCTTAACGTCCGGTGTCCCGTATCGACGCCGCCCACTCTCCGTTCTGCCAGGCTTCGGCATTAGCCCGATCCGCTCGTAATAGCGGATCGTTTCGATATTGACCCCAGTGCGTCGGGACAAGTCTCCGATAGCGATCATCGGGGGGTTGCTCCTGTAGTGGCTACAGGAAGTACGTATAGCAAGTGGTCGGAGGTGTGTGAACCTGGGAAGGATCATGACCGAGCATGTCATAGGCCTGATCTGGGACGCCTGGCGCACACGAAGGAAGGGCGTCAGCGCAATCGCGCAACGCCAGCAGGCCCGCCTCGCCGACATGGTCGCCCATGCTCGCGCCAACTCGCCGTACTACCGTGAGCTGTACCGTGGTTTGCCGGATAGGGTCGAAAGCGCCGAGCAGCTTCCTGTCACCGACAAGAAGACATTGATGGCTCGGTTCGATGACTGGTGCGTCGATCGAGAGATAACCCTGGAAAGAGCGAAGGCGTTTGTCGAAGACCCGAACCTCATCGGCGAGCGCTTCCTCGAAAAATACACGCTGCTGACGACCTCGGGCACGACGGGGACGCGCGGAGTCTTCGTGCTCGATGACCGGAGCATGGCCGTTACCAGTGCGATGGCCTTTCGCATGCTGACAACCTGGCTCGGTGCAGGGGATTTCATTCGGATCATCGCGGGCGGAGGGCGCATGGCGATGGTCATGGCGACGGGCGGCCACTTCGCCTCGGCGGTGGCTGCGGCACGCTTGAAGAAGAGCCGAGGACGACGGCTCGAAGTGCTGTCGGTGCACATGCCTTTGCGAGAGCTCGTGACCCGGCTCAACCAGTTCCGGCCGGTGCTCCTCGCACCTTACGCGAGCATGGCTGCTCTGCTTGCGAGCGAACAGGAAGGCGGCCGTCTGCACATCAATCCAGTGTTATTGGCGCTCTCCGCCGAAGGGCTGCCGGAAGGCGAGTACGATCGAGTCGCCCGAGCATTTAGAGCAAAGGTCGGCAACAGCTACGCCGCAACCGAGTGTCCGTTCTTCAGCTACAGCTGCGAGCACGGTTGGTTGCACGTCAACAGCGACTGGGTGGTGTTTGAGCCCGTTGATGCGGATCATCGGCTGGTGCTGCCGGGCGAGCCGGCCCACACCGTGCTCATCAGCAATCTCGCCAATCGAGTGCAGCCCATTCTGCGCTACGATCTGGGCGACAGTGTCTTGCAGCAGGCCGGGCCTTGCCGGTGTGGGAATCCATTTCCATCGATCCGTGTGCAAGGGCGATCTGCCGAGGTTCTCACCTTCCGCACCGATGGCGGCGATCGAGTGACTGTCGCACCATTGGCCTTTGGCACTTTGGCCGATCGTATTCCCGGACTGCAGATGTTTCAGATCTTGCAGACCTCCCCGACGAGCCTACGCGTACGCCTGCAATCCCACGGAACTGATTTGGATCGCGTTTGGGAAGCGGTGCAGGCTGGGATCGGGCGTCTACTTGCTGAACATGGCCTCGATCACGTCGCCTTAGAGCGTGCCGCGGAACCGCCAGAACAGTCCAAGGGCGGCAAGTTTCGTCAAGTTATTCCGCTCCCGGATAAGACCCGGTCGTAGATCACCACACTCCTGGAGGCGGACCGATGATGGGGGCGGGATGATGTGGGGCATGGGCGTTTTCGGCCTCCTCGTCATCGTCGTTCTGGTGCTCGGGGCGATAGCTCTCGCCAAATACGTCTTCTCGCGGAAGTGAGCAGGGCCGTGCTTCGCCCGAGCCATCGTAACTGGCGCATCTGGCTGAGCCCAAGGGGCCTGAGCCCGGGAATCTGGCATGGCAAAATTAAAAGATCAGAAAGAGCCGCTTGCTGCAGCGCCGCCCTTGATTCTGTAGTGACTACAGGATGTAGGGTTAGCAAGAGAGTAAGAGAGCTTGGAGTCGAGTTCAATGACAACAGTGAGGGGGCCGTGATGACTGCTCATGCCGCGACGATGGGCCATTCAAGCAGGCTGCGCTTTAAAGTCGACGGCCTAGATTGCCAGAACGAGGTTCGCGCCCTTCGCGCCGCGGTGGCGCCGCTTGTCGGCGGCGACGACAAGCTGTCCTTTAATACTCAAGCCGGAGTCATGGAGGTGATATCCGAGAACGCTCCGACGATCGACGCTATTCAACGGGCGGTCGCGACGACCGGCATGCAAGCGCATTTTCTTAGGGAGCCAGCGCAGCAACCTGCATCGGCACTGCTGTTTCGGGTCGAAGGGCTCGACTGCAAGAATGAAGTCGCGACGCTCAAGCGCGAGATCGGTCCGCTGGTTGGGGGCGAGGCTTGGCTGACGTTCGACACCGCGAAGGGGTTGATGACGGTCGGGCCGCAACGACAGGCGACCATCGACGACATTATCGCCCGCGTTACCCCGACCGGCATGCGTGCTTCCCTTGTTGAGGTTGGCACGGCCGAGACGATGCTCTTTCGCGTCCACGGCCTCGACTGCAAAAACGAGGCGGCGGCCCTCGCGCGGGAACTGGGCCCGCTTGTCGGCGAGGACAACCTCGCCTTCGACACCGCTCAAGGCATGATGACCGTGGCCCCGCAGAATCGGGCGGCGCCCGACGCGATCGGGGAAGCCGTGGCTCGAACCGGCATGCGCGCCGAGCCTTGGTCTCCGCCGGCAGTCTTGCTCAGCGCGGCCGAGCGCGCCGGAGTGCCTGAAGATGCGGCGTGCATCTGTGCCGCGGAGGTGGAGGAGGCACTCAGTCCGCCGATTCCGACATGTTTGCCCGGCCAAGTCGTGTTTCGCATTCACGGCATGGACTGTGCCGACGAGATCGCGGCGTTGAAGCGCGAGGTTGGGCCGTTGGTCGGGGAAGACAAGCTCGCCTTCGATCTCCTGAACGGCCGCATGTCGATCGACGTGACGCCGGATGCGGCGCTCGAAGCCCGCATCGAGAAGGCGGTGGCTCGTGCTGGTCTACGCGCCGAGCGCTGGATCGAAGGCGACGCTAGCGAAGCCGCGCAGGCTGAAGGGCGGCGAAAGCGGGTGCAGTCGTGGCTGACAACCGCAAGCGGCGTGCTCACGGCGTTGGGCTTCGCGGTCCACGCTTGGCTCGGGGGCGGCGTCATCGCAGCCTTCGAGGCAGGCGAACACGCTTTGGCTTCGACCCCGTTGCCGAGCATGGTGCTTTACGCGGTCGCGGTGCTTTGCGCGGCGCGCTATGTCGCGCCCAAGGCGTGGCTTGCGGCCAAACGGCTTCGTCCCGACATGAATCTGCTGATGATGGTCGCGGTCGCGGGCGCCATCGGTATTGGCGCCTGGTTTGAGGCCGCTACAGTCTCGTTCTTTTTTGCACTGGCGCTGGCGCTCGAGGCTTGGAGCCTCGGTCGCGCGCGCCGGGCGGTTGCCGCCCTCATGGAACTCGCGCCGCCGACAGCGCGCGTCAAGCTCGAAGACGGCTCCGAGCGCGACGTTCCGGCGGCTGAGGTTCGGGTCGGTGCGCATATCATCGTCCAGCCAGGAGGCAAGGTGCCGCTCGACGGCCGGGTTGCCGCTGGCGAGAGTGAGGTCAATCAAGCGCCGATCACCGGGGAAAGCGTCCCCGTATTCAAGGCAGAAGGCGACGAGGTCTTTGCCGGCACCATAAACGGAGAGGGTGCACTTGATGTCGTGACCACCAAAGCGGCGAATGACACGACGCTCGCCCAGATCATCCGCATGGTCGGTTCGGCGCAGAGCCGACGCGCGCCCAGTGAGCAATGGGTCGAGAAGTTCGCGCGTGTCTACACGCCCGTGGTGATGGTACTCGCCATTGCGATCTTTCTCGCTCCGCCCTTGCTCTTGGGCGGTGCCTGGGACGTCTGGTTCTACCGGGCTCTCGTGCTCCTGGTGATCGCTTGCCCCTGCGCCCTCGTGATTTCGACGCCGGTGACGATCGTGGCGGCACTCGCCGGCGCGGCGAAACAGGGCGTCCTCGTGAAGGGCGGCACACATCTCGAAACGCCTGCGCGCCTCAAAGCCATCGCCATGGACAAGACGGGCACTCTCACCGAAGGGCGGCCGCAGGTCGTCGAGATCGTGCCGCTTGGAGGCCGCAGTGAAAGAGAGCTGCTTGGCTTGGCCGCGGCGCTGGAGGCGCGAAGCGGACATCCGATCGCTCGCGCCATCCTGGCGAAAGCCGCCGAACTGAAGATCGCCGCCGAGCCTGCGGAGGCTGTCCAAGCCATCACCGGTCGAGGCGTCATCGGTCGAGTCGCCGGCCGTGAGATGTGGCTCGGGTCGCGCCGCTACATTGAAGAGCGAGGCATCAACTCATATTCAGTTCTGCAGCGGGCCGATGAACTTTCAAGCGCCGGTCGCACCATCGTCGCGGTCGGCGATGGTCAGGAGGTCTGGGGCCTCGTCGCTGTTGCCGATGCCGTCAGGCCGGAAGCGAATGACATTGTTTCTTCGCTTCACCTCGCCGGCATCAAACACGTCGTGATGCTCACGGGGGATAACCGGGCGACGGCAGAGGCGATTGCGAAGCAAACCGGCATCGACGAGGTCCGGGCTGAACTGCTGCCTGGCGACAAGGTGGCGGCCGTGGAAGATCTGGTCCGGCGCTATGGGTCGGTTGCCATGGTCGGCGACGGTGTCAACGATGCTCCCGCGATGGGACGTGCCAATCTCGGCATCGCAATGGGTGCCATGGGCAGCGACGCCGCTATTGAAACGGCCGATGTGGCACTGATGTCGGACGACCTCTCGAAGCTTCCTTGGCTGGTGAGGCATTCGCGCGCGACGCTCGCGGTGATCCGGCAGAACGTTGCGTTCTCCATTGCTGTGAAGCTTGTGTTCACAGCGCTGACGGTGATTGGCCTCGCATCGCTATGGGGTGCCATCGCGGCCGACGTCGGTGCGTCGCTGCTGGTCGTTCTTAACGGCCTGCGCCTGCTCAACCGCGGTCAGACCAGCACTCAACAGGGTGGCCCCTCCGGCGGCCTCGGCGTTTCGGCGCACCGGCGTCAGACTCTCGCGATCACGCAGACGGTCCCGGCGTAGCTAGTTCAAGCCGCTCCGGTACGATTTCGACCCAGCACAAATGCACTGGCCGCCGGGAACGGCTGAACAATGAGGACTGATTGATCGTGGGGTATCCGAGTTTGATTCGACGAACTGCATTGGCCGTTGGTTCCCTTGCTGCCGCCCTTGCGGTCGATTTCGTCACGAAATCGCTGATCGTCAATATTGTGATGGTGCCGCCGCGCACGATCGAGATCGCGCCATTTTTCAATCTCACGCTCGGTTTCAACACGGGCGTCAGCTTCGGGATGTTCCGCGACCTTTTCGTGGAGCGGCCACTGTTGCTCGCCGGGATCGCAGTCGTGATCGCGGCAGGACTCCTCGTCTGGGCCGTGCGAACCGCAAAGCGCATTGAGACATTCGCCTTGGGCCTGATTGCCGGCGGTGCTGTAGGCAATGTGGTGGATCGGGTGCGCCACGGAGCGGTGACCGATTTCCTTGATTTCCACGTCCGCGATTGGCACTGGCCCGCCTTCAACATGGCGGATGTCATGATCACTATCGGCGTCGTCCTATTGATCACAGGCTCCCTTTGGCCGGCGCGATCGATGGTCTCGGTCCGGAAGCAACCGAGTCGAACCGGGCACTCACGATGACGCTCATCGACGTGTCTTTACTGGGTTTGGCAACGGCAGCGACGGCGGGCGCCATTTCCTTTGTCTCGCCCTGCGTGCTGCCGCTTGTCCCGGGCTATCTGTCCTACGTCGCGGGAGGAGCCGACGGTACCGTCGGCGACGGCAGGACACGCCAGCTCCAAGTTCTCGGACCAGCGCTCCTGTTCGTGCTCGGCTTTACCACCGTCTTTATTCTACTCGGGCTCAGTGCGATGGCCCTCGGCGGATTCCTGCAACGCTACCAGATCGAAGCGAACCTGATCGGTGGCGCGCTGGTCGCGGTTTTCGGTCTCGCGATGACGGGGCTGCTACCCGTGCCGGTCGCGCTTATGGCGGATCGGCGCTGGCGAGGGCCGAAGCAGATCGGAGGCACTTTCGGGGCCTATCTTCTCGGCATAGCCTTTGGTTTTGGCTGGACGCCCTGCATCGGCCCGGTGCTCGGCTCGATCCTCACCGTGACGGCAACCTCGGCCGGCAATGGAGCGGTGCTCCTCGGCGCCTACGGTCTCGGCCTCGGCATCCCGTTTTTGCTTGTAGCGCTGTTCTTCGGCAGCGCGGCCGTGGTCCTGAAACGCCTGCGGCGCGCCGGAGCGGTCCTCAATATCGGCGCTGGGGCAGTGATGGTCGGCGTCGGCATTCTGATGATGACCGGTCGCCTGCAGGAGATCGCCATCTGGATGCTGACGACGTTCCCAGCGCTCGGCAACATCGGTTGAGGTGCGTGGCCGCAAACGATCGCTCGGTCGGGGCAGACGGGCCGCGAATTCGTCCTCGGGCATTCGATCCGCCGCGCGACGGCTCCGTCCTGCAGGCAACACTGTCATTTGGCCTTCAAGGAAAAACATGGTGGATTATCAACCAACAAAAAGGCGCGCGCTGCTCTTCTTGAACCCGCGAAGCCGCAGCGGTGGCAATCGCGCAGCTGATGGCGCTGTCAAGCAGCTTGAGGCTGGCGGATTTATATTGACGCACGGGCTGTGCGCTCAGTCGGCAGATATGACCCGCGAGGTCCATCGGCTTGCGCACGAGGTCGATCTCGTGATCGTCGGCGGCGGCGACGGGACTGTCAACGCCGTGCTCAAGGGCGTGCTAGAGACTGGCTTGCCGCTCGGCATCCTACCGTTCGGCACGGCGAATGACCTTGCCCGGACACTTGGTCTTCCGGGTGAACCTGCAGCGGCGGTCGCGGTCATCGTCGCGGGCTGCACGAGGCGGATCGACGTCGGCCAAGTCAATGACCAGTTCTTCGTCAATGTGGCGAGCATGGGCCTGAGTGTTGAACTCGCGCGTCGTATGACCGGCAACCTGAAGCGGCATTTGGGGCGGCTTAGCTATCCGCTGGCTGCGCTAAAGACAGTGTTTTACACGAGGCCGTTCACAGCCGAGGTGGCGAGCGCCGATCGCACGATCCGGCTCCACAGTCTTCAGATCGCAGTCGGAAACGGTGTGTTTTACGGCGGCGGTATGGCCGTCTACGAGGCTGCAGCTATCGACGACCAGTGCTTGGACTTCTACAGCGTCGAGCCGCGACGATTTTGGCAGTGGCCGCTGTTCCTGACGGCATTCCGGCGCGGTCGTAACCGAAATCTTGTCGGCATGCGCGCCTTCTGCAGCCCTGGCCCCCTTGAGATCCGAACTGACCCGCCGCTACCCGTCAACACTGATGGGGAAATCACGACAATGACGCCCGCCCGCTTCAATCTCTTGCCGCGTGCGTTGTCAGTCTTCGTACCAGCAGGTGACCAACGCCTTCGAGCAGCGCTCGCAAATTGAAGGAGCCTGCATGACGGAAGCTTGTACTCAGGGCGTCGACACTGGATTCGTGACGTTGGGCTACACCAAGGTCGCCGTGCTGGGCGTTGTCCAGGGGATCACCGAACTGCTGCCGATCTCGTCGACGGCGCACATGCGGATCGTGCCTGCGTTGCTCGGTTGGCAGGATCCCGGCTCCGCCTTCTCCGCCGCCATGCAGCTCGCAGCACTGGCTGCCGTCGTCAGCTATTTTTGGGCTGACGTGAGCCAGTTGGCCACGAACTCGCTCCGCGCCGTTGCGCATCGGGACTTTCGGGACCGACACTTCCGCTTCTCGGTGTGGATCGGACTCGCGACGATCCCGATCGGCGTGGCTGGCTTGTCTTTGTCGGGAATGCTGAACGCCTGCAGTTCTCCTTTGCGCAGTCTCACCGTGATCGGCTGGGCCTGCATCGTAATGGCCGTCCTCCTGGCGTTGGCGGAGATTCATGCCCGCCACAGACGAACACTTGAGAATGTGTGCCTTATCGATGCAATGATTGTCGGCATCGCGCAGATCGGCGCTTTGATCCCGGGAGTGTCGCGCTCAGGCTCCACCTTGACTGCCGCACTTGCGCTCGGCCTGAAACGGGAAGAGGCGGCGCGATTCTCCTTCCTCCTTGGCCTGCCGGCAATTGCGTTGGCCGGCTTCAAAGAACTTTGGGAACTCTACAAAGCTCAGTTGTCTCTCGACGGGTGGTCTATCCTTCTCGTTGGGCTCGCGGTGGCTTCTATTTCAGCTTTCTTCGCGATCTGGGGACTGATGCGCGTGCTTGAGCGTTTTTCGGCCTGGCCCTTCGTGGTTTATCGAGGCGCGCTCGGCATTTTTCTCATCACCGCCATTGCATTGGGCCGACTCACCTGATTTGCGAACGTTGGAAATCTGCATGAGTGCGAACGACAACAAGGAAGAATCCGAAATCGAGCTTGACGCGAGTAACGCAGCCGAACGCAAGACCTTGCTGTGGGTGCTCGGCATCAATTTCCTGCAAGTGATTGTCGCGGGGCTCGTAGGAGTTCTTGCAGATTCCACCGGTCTGCTGGGTGCCGCCCTCGATAATTTAGGGGATGCCGGTGTCTATGCCGTCAGCATCTATGCCGTTGGGCGGACGATTTTGGCCAAGGTGCGTGTCGCACGGCTGTCCGGCCTCCTTCTGATCGTTTTGGGCCTGGCGCTGCTCGTGGAGGTCCTTCGACGTTTCTTCGTGGGCGCTGAGCCGATCGGTTTAGCCATGATTGTTACGGCCATCGCAAACGCTGCGACCAATCTGCTTTGCCTGCGGTTGCTGCGCTCGCATCGAGACCAAGGCGTGCACTTGAAGGCGTCCTGGATTTTTACGACTAACGACATGCTGGCCAACGCTGGGATCGTTGTTTCCGGCGCTGCAGTCATGTTCTTCAGGTCACCGCTTCCCGATTTGATCATAGGGCTGGTGGTTGTTGGGATCGTTCTCAAGGGCGGCTGGGATATTCTGAAGGAAGCGCGCGAGGCGCAACGGGAGGGATTGTCGGTTCCCGAAAACTGATAAGCGAGCGGTCCCTCCGCGCCTTGCTTGGACCGTACTCGCGACTTGAGGCAACAGCCTGACTTGCCTGCCACGAATGGCTACCGCAGCATTTCTTCCTCGGCCCCGTAAGAGTAGGTTCCGATGTGAGTGGGTGGCGACGAAGACGACAAGGCTGCGGATCATTCCGCTGTTCAAGCCTAGAGAACGAACCTCCGATCTCGATCACATTTTTCTTGATCCTGTAGTGGCTACAGCATGTACCTTTCCGCTCGGTCTTGCACGGCTCGATGACAAAGGAAGCGGGTACGCCGTGATCGTAGCAGCCTCCTAGAAGCAAGAGTGGCCCGCATAATTCAGGCCACGGGAGGTAGCACCCTGACGATCGAAGTGCGCCATCTTCGCTACGTTGTTGCAGCCGCCGAGCGCGGAAGCTTTCGACGCGCGGCAAGGGCGCTGAAAGTTCAGGAGTCTGCCATCAGCCGACGTATCCGGGATCTCGAAGACGAGATCGGAGCCGCGCTTTTCGTTCGTCACCATGGCGGCGTTCACCTCACCCAGGCGGGCCAGAGATTCGTTATGCGCGCGCGTCGGGCTCTGAGCCAGATTGGCCACGCGGCCATCGATGCGGGTTCGTTCGGTCGCGGTGAGACAGGTGTGGTGCGCATTGGGATATTTTCTTCGCTCGCTTCTGGCTTTCTGTCCGATCTGCTCCGCGCCTATGTCGGAGCGAACCCCGAGGTCCGCCCCGACCTCATCGAAGGGGCCCCGACCGACCACATCGCCTCGGTTCAAAGACATCGGCTGGATATCGCCTTCCTGACAGGTCAGCCAATCGCGGATGGCTGCGATCTGGCCCATCTCTGGAATGAGCGGGTCTATGTGGCATTGCCCAGCGATCATGAACTAGCGCGAAAGCGTGAGATCGCGTGGGGGAATCTGCGAGACAGACACTTCATTGTGAGTGAGACCGATCCCGGACCTGAGATCCACGACTACCTGGTGAAGCATCTGGCCGATCTTGGCCACCATCCAAGCGTCGAACGCCACGGCGTGGGCAGGGACAACTTGATGCATCTTGTAGCGATCAGACAAGGTCTTACTCTTACAAGTGAAGCGACGACGGCAGCGCGCTTTCCCGGCGTGGTTTACCGCCCGCTATCCGAGGAGATCCTGCCATTCTGCGCAATATGGTCGCCACAGAACGACAATCCGGCGCTGCGACGGCTTCTCAGTCTGGCGAGAACTATGTCGAAAGCTGCTTTGCCGGGCTTGCTCCCCGATGATGGGACTGACGGACTATGAGTGGTCCGCCTCCTTTGGGGCAATTTGCCGCTGAGACGACATCACGGCTCGCCGAGCCTTTGCGAACACCCGATCGGTCGCCATAAAGCGCTCGATCATCGGTGAGATCAGCTTGACCGGGTCCCCAATCGGCCGTCCGGTCTCGCGGGCGAGTACCTGCGAATAGGCCACGAGGTCGCGGTGAACCGACGCCGGCAGTTCGATTGAGATCTTGACGGGCTTGTCATCGTCAATGACCCCGAGCTTCAGCTTCACCATTGGTCAACCTCCGTAGGGTTCGAGGACAAGGTCTCGCGTGACGATGACGCGGACGGGGAATCCCGGACGGACGGTCAGCGTCGGCGCGACGTTCAACTGGCGACGGACGATCTGCTGGCCAGCATCATTGATCGTGTTTTGCCCGCCGTTGCGGATTGCCTGGATCAGGCGGTCGTCGTCGTTCGTAGCCAGCTCGGCCCCGATGCTCAGCAGCGTGGAGAGCCCCGCTGCTTTGGCCAGATCCCACCAGTGATAGTCGACGCCGTCCTGCAAGCCAGCATAGCCCTCCGCGTCGGCGCCTGGCTGGCGCTCGAGCACGATCGACCGCCCGTTCGGGAAAATCAGCCGGTTCCAGACCAGCAGCACACGGCTTTGGCCGAACTGAACATTGTTGTCGTATTGGCCGATAATGCGTGTGCCCTGCGGCACTAATAGAATGCGGCCGGTCGGGCTGTCATAGATGTTTTCCGTAACCTGGGCCGTGATCTGGCCGGGCAGATCGGAGCGGATGCCGGTGATCAGCGCCGCCGAGATCACCGCGCCGGCCTGAAGAATGTTCGGCGATGCCGGCGCCGCGACGCGATCCGGCGAGACCGTCCGCCGATCGGCGGCGGCATTGAGAAACGCGAGCTGGCGCTCCTGCGCGGTCGGTGTGGCCGGCTGCGGCGCGAGGCCGAGGCTCGTTAGATCGGGCAGAGGCAGTTGGGGACTGGCGGGCGGTGTTCCGCCTGGTGAGGCCGCCGCTGGCGTCGTGGTCGTCCGGGTTTCCGTCGAAGCGAACAGCCGCGCCGTCCGTGCCGCCTCCAATTCCTGAAGCCGGCGCTGTTCCTCGGCGCTGAGGCCGGGACTGGGCGCCGCCATGCCAGGAACCGGGACGGGTTGGCCCCGGTTCTGCGCGTCGAGGATGGGGCGGCCGAGATCGCCGGGCAGTGGTGGCCCGAGCACCGGCCCCGTATAATCACGCGGCAGGCCGGCAAGGCCATCAGCGGTCGCGCGATTGTCGGTCGAATACAGCTCTTCATTCGGGCGGCCGCCGTCGCGGGTCTGGAGCGCGTAGATCAACGCTCCACCGATCCCGACGCTGGCGACGAGACCGAGGCCAGCAAGCACCTTCCTTGACAACCGCGTGACGCGCGGCGCCTCGGCGCGCAGCCGCATCGGCGGCGCCGGCTCGCCGATCAGGGGCTGCTCGACGTTCTCCGGCTCTGCCCCTTCCTCTTTCCGGGAATCGATGTCGCTCACGATGCCGGCCTCCCGTCGGTGCGGGTGATGCGCACGCGCTTTTGGCGATCGCCCGCGCCGAAGCGCAGCTCGGCGGCGGCGAACAGGCGATCGACGATCATGTGGTTCCCGCGGACCCGGTAGTTCACCAGCTCGGAGGTGTTGCCTTCCGGCCCGACGACGAAGAGCGGCGGCATCTCGCCCTGACCTATGCCGCGTGGAAACTCGATAAAGACCTGGCGGCCGTCGTCGAAGGCACGGAGCGGACGCCACGGCGCACGGTCACCGTCGATGTCGTAGCGGAAATTGACACGGGACAGGTCGATGCCGGTGGCGACCGGCTGGGCGGCCTGCGCTTCGGCGTTTTGACGGCGCAGCGCGATGAGCTGATCCTGCGGATATTGCCAGGAGACCGAGGCCATATAGGTGCGCTCGGTCGAGCGCAGTTCCATGTGGTAGGTGCGCAGGTTGGTATTGATGACCAGGTTGGTCATCAGCTCGGCGCGCGTTGGTTTCACCAGGATGTGGATCTGTCGCGTCGCGCCGGATCCACTCTCGGTGTCGCCGATGATCCAGCGCACGGTGTCGCCGGCAGCGACCGGTCCGGAGCCCACGAGCTGCTCGCCGGGCTGGAGGGCGATGTCGGTGATCTGCCCGACGGCGGTGTAGACCTGATAGAGCGCGCCTTGTGTGA
>NZ_HG326652.1:1539971-1553446 GCF_000308295.2 Afipia birgiae 34632 | reverse complement strand
AGCGGCGGCGGCCCCGCCGATCGCCGCCGCGCCTCCGGAAGCAACGGCCCCCACGGTGGCAACGCCGGCGGCGACCATTCCGCCAGCGGCGAGGCCGGTGCCGACGGCAGCGCCTGCGCCAAGCTGGGGACCGCCCGAGACCAGGCCATTGGCAATGCCGGGACCGAAGATGCCGAGGCCGAGCAGCGACAATGCTGCGAGCACGATCGCCATGGCCTGGTCGATCGTCGGCGTCGCGCCACCGAAGCCGGCGGTGAATTCGGAGAATAGCGTCGAGCCGATACCGATGATGACGGCGAGCACCAGAACCTTGATCCCGCTGGAAATCACGTTGCCAAGCACGCGTTCGGCCATGAAGGCGGACTTGCCGAACAGGCCGAAGGGGATGAGGACGAAGCCGGCGAGTGTCGTCAGCTTGAACTCGATGAGGGTGACGAAGAGCTGGATGGCGAGGATGAAGAAGGCGAGCAGCACCAGCGCCCAGGCGAGGAACATGCAGGCGATCTGGATGAAATTCTCGAAGAACGACCAGTAACCCATCAGGCCGGAGATGGAATCGAGGAGCGGTCGACCGGCATCGAGCCCGGTCTGCGCCACCTTACCGGGGCGGAGCAGATCGGCGGTCGTGAAGCCCGTGCCGCTCGCCTTCAGGCCGAGGCCGGCGAAGCTCTCGAAGACGATGCGGGCGAGGTTGTTCCAGTTGCCGATGATGTAGGCGAACACCCCGACGAACAGGGTCTTCTTCACGAGCCGCGCGATGATGTCGTCGTCAGCGCCCCAGCTCCAGAACAGGGCGGCGAGCGTCACGTCGATGACGATCAGCGTCGTGGCGATGAACGCGACTTCACCGCTCAGCAGCCCGAAGCCGGAATCGATGTAGCGGGTGAAGACCTCCAGGAAGTGGTCGATGACGCCGGTGCCGCCCATGATGCTATTTGGCCTCTTCGGGTTGGAGCGGAACCGCGGGTGCCGGGATGGTTGCCGTCGGGCGCGGCGAGCGCGGTGCTTCGGGTAACGGTTCGGCGGGGCGAGCCCCGGGAGCCAGGAACCGGCGACGGTTCTCGGCCCAGGCGCGCAGGCAGGAAGGGTCGCGCGGACCGGCCTCACCGATTCCCGCGCAGCGGATGAGTTCGGCCCGCAGAGGATCGGCGGTCTCGGCACCGGCCCGATCGACGCTCTGGTAGATCGGCGCGTCCTCTTGCCGGGTCATCTCGATCGCCGCGGCGGTGACGGCGACGGCGATGAAGACGATGGCGCCGAGGCGTGCGAACATCTTTCCGTCCACGATCGCGCCCTCAGTTGCCGTTCTGGAACATCCGGGCATTGCCGGGCTGATAGCCGGATCCGGGAGTGAGGAAGCGACGGCGCTGCTCGCGGCCCTGTTCGGCCGCCGCGGCTTGCTCGGCGGACTGGAGCGCCTGCGCCCGGCCATTGGCCGCGACGACGGCCGTGAGATCGGCGAGCTGCTGCGCCTGAAGCGCGAGGAGCTGGTTGCCGGCCTGCGTCGCCTGAAGGGCGCCAGTCGCGCCCTGGCTCTGACCGACCAGCGCCGACATTTGCGTCCGGTTGGTGTCGATGTTGCCGACAACGCCGGCCTGGACGCGCATGGAGTCCTGCAGGCCGGCAACCGTATTCTGCCAACGTGTCCGGGCATCGGCGACGAGTTGCTGGTCCGAGGCGGACAGAGAGACATTGCGGTATTGCTGCTGGAAGGCGCGGTCGATCTGTTGAACATCGAAGGCGATGTTCTGGGCCTGGTTGAGCAACTGCTGTGTCCGCTGCACGGACTGCTGAAGCTGCTGAAGCGAGGAGAACGGCAGGCTCGCGAGATTGCGGGCTTGGTTGATCAGCATCGTCGCCTCGTTCTGTAGCGAGGTGATCTGGTTGTTGATCTGCTGCAGCGCGCGGGCGGCCTGAAGGACGTTCTGCGCATAGTTGGTAGGGTCGTAGACGATGATGGCATGTGCCGGCGCGGTGAGCAGCGGCGACAGTGCCAACGGCGCCGCCAGGATGGACAGGGCGAGCCGAGCGGCGCGCGTGCGGGAGCGAAAACGGATCATGAAGATACCTCCTGGCTGGTGGGAATGACGGTCTGGGGGGTGACATTGGTGAGGTCAGCGATGAGATCCGCCGCCCAGCCGAGCGAGCATTGGGCGAGCCATGCGTGCAGGAAGCCGTCGCGGCCAACGCGGGCGAATACCTCGGCGATCAGCGCCTGGTGCTGTTTCGAGGACGCGGCGCAGAGCGCCAGCGCGACGTCGGACAGGCCCAGCTCGAACAGTCGGTTGCCGCGTCGTGACTGGCAGTAGTAGTCGCGCTTCGGCATGGCCCGCGCGAGGATCTCGATCTGGCGGTCGTTGAGACCGAAGCGGCGATAGATCGCGGTGATCTGCGGCTCGATTGCGCGTTCGTTCGGCAGCAGCAGACGCGTCTGGCAGCTTTCGATGATCGCCGGCGCGATGGCGGAATTGTCGATGTCCGACAGCGATTGCGTGGCGAAGATGACGCTGGCGTTCTTCTTGCGCAGCGTCTTCAGCCATTCGCGGAGCTGGCCGGCGAAACCCTCGTCGTCGAGCGCCAGCCAGCCTTCATCGACGATCAGCAACGTCGGCCGGCCGTCGAGCCGGTCCTCGATGCGATGGAACAGATAGGCGAGAACGGCGGGCGCGGCGCTGGTGCCGATCAGGCCCTCGGTCTCGAAGGCTTGGACCGTTGCTTCACCCAGATGCTCGGCTTCGGCGTCGAGCAGCCGACCATAGGGACCGCCAACGCAGTAGGGCCGCAGCGCCTGTTTCAGGTCGTTCGATTGCAGGAGGACGGCGAGGCCGGTGATGGTGCGCTCGTTGACGGGGGCGGAGGCCAATGAGGTCAGCGCCGACCAGAGATGCTCCTTGACGTCCGGCGTGATCGACAAGCCTTCGCGCAGGAGGATCGCGACGATCCAGTCCGCCGCCCAGGCGCGCTCCGGCACCTCATGGATTCCCGCCAGCGGCTGGAGCGAAACGGAGGAGTCCGACCCCTCGGTCAGGCCACCGCCGAGATCGTGCCAGTCGCCGCGCATCGCCAACGCCGCCGCGCGGATCGACCCGCCGAAATCAAAGGCGAAGACTTGGGCGTCCCGGTAGCGCCGAAATTGAAGCGCCATCAGGGCCAGCAGCACTGACTTGCCGGCGCCGGTCGGTCCGACGACGAGCGTGTGGCCGACGTCGCCGACATGAAGGGAAAACCGGAACGGGGTGCTTCCCTCGGTCTTGCCATAGAGCAAGGGGGGCGACCCGAAGTGCTCATCCCGTTCCGGCCCCGCCCACACCGCCGAGAGCGGGATCATGTGGGCGAGATTGAGCGTGGAAATCGGCGGTTGCCGTACATTGGCGTAGACGTGGCCGGGCAGAGAGCCGAGCCAGGCGTCCACGGCATTGATCGTCTCGGGCATTGCCGTGAAGTCGCGGCCCTGGACGATCTTCTCGACCCGCCGCAGCTTTTCGGCGGCGATCCGCGAATCCTCATCCCAGACCGTGATGGTCGCCGTCACATAGGCCTGGCCGGCATAGTCGGCGCCGAGCTCCTGAAGGGCGAGGTCCGCGTCCGCCGCCTTGTTGGCGGCGTCGGTGTCCACGAGGACGGAAGCCTCGTTGGTCATCACCTCCTTCAGGATGGCGGCGATCGATTTGCGCTTGGCGAACCATTGCCGCCTGATCTTCGTGAGCAGCTTGGTCGCATCGGTCTTGTCGAGCAGGATGGCGCGCGTCGACCAGCGATAGGGAAAGGCGAGCCGATTGAGATCGTCGAGCAAGCCGGGCGTGGTCGCCGTCGGAAAACCGACGATGGTGAGCACGCGCAGATGCGCCGTTCCCAGTCTCGGCTCCAGCCCGCCGGTGAGCGTCTGGTCGGCGATCAGGGCATCGAGATACATCGGTGTCTCGGGCACCCGGACGCGCTGGCGTTTGGTCGAGACGCAGGAATGGAGGTAGGTCAGCGTCTCGCCGTCATCGAGCCAGACGCATTCCGGCATGAAGCCTTCGACGAGCTGCAGCACGCGATCGGTGCGGTCGATGAAGCCGCGCAGGATCTCATGGGCGTCGATGCCCGACTGCTCGCGGCCCTCATAGAGCCAGGCTTCCGTACGCGCGGCATCCTCGGCCGGTGGCAGATAGAGGAAGGTCAGGAAGTAGCTGGACTCGAAATGCGTGCCCGCTTCCTCGAAATCGGCCTTCCTCTCGGCATCCAGCAGACCGGACGCTGAATCCGGAAACATGCTTGAGGGATAGGTCGCAGCGGCGTGGCGCTGCGCCTCGACGAAGATCGACCAGCCGGAGCCGAGACGCCGGAAGGCGTTGTTGAGCCGGCCAGCGACGGCGACCAGTTCGGCCGGCACGGCGGAATCCATATCCGGGCCACGGAATCGGGCCGTGCGCTGGAACGAGCCGTCCTTGTTGAGAACGACGCCTTCGCCAACCAGGGCGACCCAGGGCAGGAAGTCGGCGAGCCGGGTGTTGCGATTGCGATATTCGGCAAGATTCAACATTGGTGCGCCTCCTCAGACCGCTAGGTGGCCGGGGATGCGCAGATGGCGGCGCACGACGTCGACGAATTGGGGATCGCGCTTGGCCGCCCAGACGGCGGCGAAGTGGCCAATGGCCCAAAGGCCAAGGCCGACCAGCCAGAGGCGAAGGCCGAGGCCGAGCGCCGCGGCCAGCGTGCCGTTGAGGATGGCGATTGAGCGCGGGGCGCCGCCGAGCAGGATGTGCTCGGTCAGCGCCCGGTGGACGGGCACGCTGAAGCCCGGCACCTCGCCGGCGTGATCGGCCGGACCCGCCATCAGACGAGCGCTCCGCCGCCGAACGAGAAGAACGACAGGAAGAACGAGCTGGCCGCGAACGCGATCGACAGGCCGAAGACGATCTGGATCAGCCGGCGGAAGCCGCCCGACGTGTCACCGAAGGCCAGCGTCAGGCCGGTGACGATGATGATGATCACCGCGATGATCTTGGCGACCGGGCCTTCGATCGACTGGAGGATCTGCTGGAGCGGCTGCTCCCACGGCATCGACGAGCCCGACGCGTGGGCGGCGGGCGCCAGAGCGATCGATACGAAGGTGACACACGCCGCCGTCGCGATGTGACGGCGTATGCGGAGCGAATGACGGATCATGCTGGATCTCCTGGTGGTTCGGATGCTGCGAGGGTGATGACGTAGTCGCCGGTCGGGCCGAGCCCATCGACGCGGGCAAGTTCGGCAAGGCGACGCTGGGCGCCGCGGCCGGAAAGCACGGCGACGATATCGATGGTCTCGGCGATCAGCGCGCGCGGGACGGTGACGACGGCTTCCTGGATGAGTTGCTCGAAGCGGCGCACTGCGCCGATCGCCGTGCCGGCGTGGATGGTGCCAATGCCGCCCGGATGCCCGGTGCCCCAAGCTTTCAATAGGTCGAGGGCCTCAGCGCCGCGGACCTCGCCGATCGGAATCCGGTCTGGGCGGAGCCGCAGGCTGGAGCGCACCAGATCTGAGAGCGAGACCACGCCGTCCTTTGTGCGCAGCGCAACGAGATTGGGCGCGGCGCACTGCAGCTCGCGCGTATCCTCGATCAGGACGACGCGATCGTCCGTCTTGGCGACTTCGGCCAGCAGCGCGTTGGTGAGTGTCGTCTTGCCGGTCGAGGTGCCGCCGGCGACGAGGATGTTTTGCCGAGACGCCACGGCATCGCGTAGCGCCTCGGCTTGGGGCCCCGTCATGATCCTGGCGGCGACGTAATCATCGAGGGTGAAGACAGCGACGGCGGGTTTGCGGATGGCGAAGGCGGGCGATGAGACGATAGGGGGCAGCAGACCTTCGAACCGCTCTCCTGTTTCGGGTAGCTCGGCGGAGACGCGGGGGCTGCCGGGATGGACCTCGGCGCCGACATGGTGCGCGACCAGGCGCACGATCCGCTCGCCATCGGCGGCGGAGAGGCGCTCACCCGTATCGGCAAGCCCTTCGGAAAGGCGGTCGATCCAGAGCCGTCCGTCGGGGTTGAGCATCACCTCGACGATCGCGGGATCCTCCAGGAACCGGGCGATGGCGGGGCCAAGGGCGGTGCGCAACATGCGCGCACCCCGCATGATCGCTTCGGATTTCTGGTGTGCTGCCGCCACGTCGTCCCCGTCCTTTCGCGGGCGCGCACGACGCGCGGCCCTGGATCGGGGATGATTAAAAGAGCCGGAAGTCGGGCCGGTTCAACAAGATTAGATCGTCGTAGTAGCCTAGCGTGCAAATACAGGAGAACGGCGGAATCGGTTCCGACTTGATCGACGACAAGCGCACACTATCGGTCCTCTGGCGGCGAGTCGTCGTCATCGCCGCGCACCCTTCCGGCAATATCGTCCGGGATTTCCCGGAGGAAGCTTTGACCCTTCTGAAGCTTTTTGCCGAGCGTCTCGACGAAGCCTTCGAAGCGCTCGCGACCCTTGATCTGAGCCGCAGCCTGCACGTCGCCCGGCAATGGCGGGGTGATCGTCAGCCAGAAGCGGACGAAGAGCGCCAGCGTTTCGGCTGTGACGCCGAGATCGCGCTCGAGGCGTTGCGCCTGGCGCGAGAGCCGGTCCATCCGGCGGGTGAAGGCGGCTTCGCGTCGATCGGCGGCGTCAGGCGAAAGGAATGACGCCACGGCCGCCTCGACGATGGCCGATCGCGGGATCTTCTTGCGTTCCGACAGCTCGTTGATCCGGCTGATCATCTCGACGGGCAAGGTGAGGTTCAGGCGGTCCCGCATGGCCACCTCCTAGAGGTCCATGCCGTCATTGGGATCGAGCGAGACCTGACGCGCCACGCCGGTCATCTGCCGGCGCAGCGCCTGACGCTGGGCGACATCTTCGGGCTCCTCGTCTAGCATGATCGCGAACTCCTCCGCCGGTTTCTGGTCGGTCGTCTCCTTCACGATGGCGACATGGTCCGGAAGCTCGGGTTCCCGGCGCAAGCCGCTATTGGCCCGGTCGCCCTGCGCCTTCTCCACCTCGGCCAGTAGCGCCACGTCCGGCTTCGGTGGGACAAGCGTCGACCAGCCGTCAGCGCGGGATGTGCGCCCGCACCTCTGCGGATCGGGGGGCGACAGCACGCGTTCCTTGAACCGGGCATCCTCGTAGTAGCGTGCCTTCTTCGCCCGGATCGGCGCGGTGCCGGCGACCATGACGATCTCGTGTGCGGGCGGGAGCTGCATCACCTCGCCGGGGGTGAGCAGCGGGCGGGCGGTCTCCGAGCGTGAGACCATGAGGTGGCCGAGCCAGGGAGAAAGCCGGTGTCCGGCATAGTTCTTCATCGCCTTCATCTCGGTCGCGGTGCCGAGCGCATCGGAGACGCGCTTCGCGGTCCGTTCGTCGTTGGTCGCGAAGCTGACGCGGACATGGCAGTTGTCGAGGATCGAGTTGTTCGCCCCGTAAGCCTTCTCGATCTGGTTCAGCGACTGCGCGATCAGGAAGCTCTTGATGCCGTAGCCCGCCATGAAGGCGAGCGCGGACTCGAAGAAGTCGAGGCGGCCAAGCGCCGGAAACTCGTCTAGCATCATCAGCACGCGGTGCTTACGCTCCTTGGCGTGCAGGTCTTCCGTGAGGCGCCGGCCGATCTGATTGAGCACGAGGCGGATGAGCGGCTTGGTCCGCGAGATGTCGGATGGCGGCACCACGAGGTAGAGCGTCGCCGGCCGCGGGTCGGCAATCAGGTCGGCGATGCGCCAGTCGCAGCGCCGCGTCACTTGGGCGACGACGGGATCGCGATAGAGGCCGAGAAACGACATGGCGGTCGAGAGCACGCCGGAGCGCTCGTTGTCGGATTTGTTCAACAGCTCGCGCGCCGTGGACGCGACCACGGGATGCGGTCCGGCTTCGCCGAGGTGCGGCGTGGTCATCATTGCCTTCAGCGTGGTTTCGATCGGCCGCTTCGGATCCGAGAGGAAGCCTGCGACGCCGGCGAGTGTCTTGTCCGCCTCGGCGTAGAGGACATGCAAGATCGCGCCGACCAGCAGCGAGTGGCTGGTCTTCTCCCAGTGATTACGCTTGTCGAGCGAACCTTCCGGATCGACCAGCACATCGGCGACGTTCTGGACGTCACGGACTTCCCAATCACCGCGGCGGACCTCGAGCAGCGGATTGTACGCGGCGGATTTCGGGTTGGTCGGATCGAACAGGAGCACGCGACCATGCTTCGCCCGGAAGCCGGCGGTGAGCTGCCAGTTCTCGCCCTTGATGTCATGGACGATGGCCGACCCCGGCCAGGTGAGCAGCGACGGCACGACCAGGCCGACGCCCTTGCCGGAGCGCGTCGGCGCGAAGCACAGCACATGCTCGGGCCCGTCGTGGCGCAGATAGTCGCGCTCCAGCTTGCCGAGCACCACGCCATCCGGGCCGAGCAGCCCGGCCGCCTTCACCTCTCCCTTCTCGGCCCAGCGCGCCGAGCCGTAGGTCTCGACATTCTTGGCTTCCCGCGCGCGCCAGACCGACATGCCGATGGCGACCGCGATCGAGATGAAGCCACCCGACGCGGCGATGAAAGCGCCCTTGGTGAAGATCTCCGGCGCGTAGGCGTCGTAGGAGAACCACCAGGCGAAGAAGGCCGGCGGGAAATAGACCGGCATTCCCGCGAGGCTGAACCACGGCGCTCCGAGCTGGGCCTGAAAGCCGAGCTGCCAGGCGACATACTGCGTCGCCGCCCAGGTCGTGATCAGCACGATCAGGAAGACGATGGTGATCTGGCCCCAGAGGATTTTGGTCGCGGACATGGGCGTGCTCCTTTCTTATTCGTGGCTAAAGCCCGAGGTCGCGCTTGCGCCCCAGGCTCCATTCGATGCCGCCGCCGTCGCGGGCAACGCCGGCGATGTGCTGGCCAAGCTTGCGCTCGATCTCGCGCGCCCAGGGCACGAGCTGGAAGCCGAGTCCGTTGTCGATCATGGCGAAGCGGCCCGAGGAGAGCGTCAGGCGCTGGCGATAGACGCCCGAGACGTGCTCGCCGGCCGCGGCCTTCACATGCGGCAGGCCCGTATCGGCCGACAGCTTCTCGCCCGAGGCGTCCAGCTCGCGGCGGCGCAGCGTGTTGAGCAGATCGCGTTGGAGAATGATGCGCTGACCCTGGCGGCGGGCGAGCCCCTCGTCAGCAAGATGTTCGGCGCGGGCCTGCATGGCGTCGCGCGCCTCGCGGCCAAACCCAGCCATGGAGAGCGGCATCTGTTCGCGCTCGACCAGGCGGTGGTCGAGCCAGGTGGCGCCCGGCGCGGTGATCTGGGTGCGAAGATCGAGATCGGATCGGGTCGCGAGCACCAGCGTCGGCCGCTGGTCTTCTGGGCCGCCGAAGCGCCGAACCTCGACGATGCCGCCGACAGGCGGCGCATGCTCGAAGGCCTCGATGCCACGGAAGCGGACATGGTGGGCGCGGCCGTCGGTGCCGTCGATCACGGCATAGGCTTCGCCGGTCAGCTCGTCGTGGAGCCCCTTGTCGACCAGCCGGCCGATGATCGGCGAACCAGCTCCGCCGTCGATGACATAGTCGGCGACGCCGCGATCCTGGCCGCGTTCGGTGAAGGCGCGGTGCATGGTCTTGATGATGTCGCCGCGCATCCCGAGGTCGCGAAGATGGCGTTCGGCTTCCAGCCCAACCATCCATTCGCCCGGGCTGGCTGAGGTGGCGAGCCCCATCTTCTCCAGATGCTGGAGGCGGCCGATCATCAGGCGGCGGGTCTCGGGAACGGCCGTGCCGCGTGCGCCAGGACGCAGATCGATATAGCCGACGTCATCGGCTTGACCGCGGATCTCGACATCGAGGCGCGTCCACCGCTCGGCGGCGACTTCCTTTTCCAGGGCGTTGCGGATTTCGTGCTCGGGCTTGGGACCAAGCTCGATCGACACCAGATCCTCGGCGCGCGAGCGAAGGCCACGGCTGATATAGTCGCGCGAGATCACGAGATCGGCGCCGGCCTCATCCACGCCGCGCACGAGCAGGTGGACGTGCGGATTGTCGGTGTTCCAGTGATCGACGGCGACCCAGTCGAGCCGCGTCCCCATATCGGCTTCCATCTGCCGTGCGAGGTCGCGCGTGAAGGCCTTGAGGTCGGTCATCTCGCCGGCGTCCTCCGGCGAGACGATGAACCGGAAATGATGCCGGTCGTCCTTGCAGCGGTCGGCAAAGGCGAGATCGCCGGCGCGATCGGAGCCGGCGTCGAACATGACGCCCTTTTCTCCGTCCCGGCTGACGCCCTCGCGCTTGAGGTAGGAGAGATGCGCCGACAGCGGCGCGGAGCGGAAGGACCGGCCCTGGTGGCGCACGACGCGCGCCTTCACGACGACGCGGCGGGACGATGAGAACAGGCGGCTGCGGCTGAAACTGCCGCGCCCCCGGCCGAAGGTCGAGCGGCCATAGCCGGAAGCGCGTCTGCCTGACGCCGGCGCGCCGGTATGGCCCGCCTTCTTCGCGGCCCGCAGCACTTGGTTGAGGAAGCTCTTCGCCTTCGGCGCGCGCGTGTTCCTGATGCGGCCAGGCCGGACCCGAAAATCGTTGTCGCCCTCGCTCATGATAGAGCTCCGGACAGCGGCATTTCAGACCCGTGCATACGGAAGCCTTGAAATCCTTCGCAAAAACCGGGCATCATGCCCGCGACCGACCGCCATGCACGCCAAAACGCGAGCCTCTTCAGAGGCTTACAGCGTTTCGGGCATGCGCTTTTATCTCGCCGTCTGTTGGTCGTGTCTCCCTGCCATCCCAATCCTTCCGCCCAACCTGACCGGAAGCTCGCTAGACCGCGCCAGACTGCGAAAACCCTCATTGCGGGTCTCCCGCACGATTGCGGGCAACGAACAGGCCGCCCGACTGCGGGACGATGGCGGAGACATCGCGCGCGGTCGGCGCTGTCGGCGCATCGTCCTGATTGGCGTCGCGCTGCACAGGATCGGCCGCCGATGTGCGCTCGGATTGCGCGACGAACAGCGGCGCGCGAGTCCAGGCTTGCGGATCGGCAGCGGCAACGACGGTCGCAGGAGCGGTCAGTTCACCGCCGCCGAAGATAGGAAGGAGGGCGGCTACATAGGCGCGCGTCTCCGCCGGCAAGGGACGGCCGGCGAGATACTCCTCATATCGGCCTGGTCCCGCATTGTAGGCGGCGAGAAAGCCGGGCGAACCGTACCGATCGTGCATTTCGCGGAGATACGCCGCGCCCGCCAGGATGTTGTCGCGCGGATTGAAGGGATCATTTCCGAGCGAATATCGAGCGCGCAGGCCCGCCCAAGTGTCGGGCATGATCTGCATCAGGCCCATCGCGCCCTTCGGCGATACGGCGCGCACGTCATTCGCACTCTCGACCCGCATGACCGCCCTGATCCAGGCCGCCGGAATGCCGAAGCGCTGTGCGGCTTCCGCGATGTAGGCGGCATAGGGATCGTGTCCGTCGTCAGATAATTTGAGACAGATGGCGGGCTGATCTAGCGGAGGCTCTGGCCCATCTCGGTTGACATTTTAAGCGGCGGCTTTGCGATGTAGCAAGCGCCGCTGTTCGATGGTCTTTCGCTTGATCCTTTCTCTCTGCAACAGGACAGTTTGGCCGCGCCCGAAGTAAACGTCGGCGGGGGTGAGATTGTCCAGGCTCTCGTGGTAGCGGCGATGGTTGTAGCGCTCGACGAAAGCCGCGATCTGGGCTTCGAGATCACCCGGCAGGAAGTAGTTCTCCAGCAGGATACGGTTCTTGAGCGTCTGGTGCCAGCGCTCGATCTTGCCCTGGGTCTGAGGATGGTTCGGTGCACCGCGGGTGTGATCCATGTCGCGCTCCTGAAGCCATTGCGCCAGCTCGCCGGCGACGTAGCACGGCCCGTAGCACCTACGGAAGGAATGAGGAGAGGTCACTGAGCAGCGGTGCGCGCAGCCTTTCGCTGCAAGCGCGCACCGGCTGAGGTGGCCATGGCCGATCAAGGTTTCTCTAGAATGCGAATGTTCACAACCCATTCGGGAGAGACCGACCATGACCAGCCCAAATGTTATACTCGCCGATGCCGTGTTGGTAGCCATCGATATTGCCAAGGTTTGCAATGAAGTTCTGATCGAGGCTCCGAGCCATAAACGCCGGCGCCGGCTGCCGGTCCTCAACACCCGTGCGGAGCATGATCGGCTGATTGAGATTCTGCAGACGTATGGCCGACCGGTGGTCTGCGGCTTTGAAGCCACCGGGAACTATCATCGTCCCATTGCATGGCGCCTGGCTGAAGCCGGCTTCGAGGTGCGGCTGGTGTCGTCGCTGGCGCTCGCTCGAACTCGGGAGGCCCTGCACAACAGTTGGGACAAGAATGACCCCAAGGATGCGCAGGTGATCCTTCACATGCTCAGGATCCAAGCGACGCAGGCCTACCATGATCCGCTGCGCGCTGGCATCAACGATGTGCAGGAACTGTCGAAGACGCATGAAGCAGTCGCCAGGGCCAAGACCGAGATCCAGCATCGTATCCTGACGCACTACCTGCCGCTGTATTTTCCAGAGATCGATCGCTTCCGGGGCAACAGCCGCAGCGATTGGTTCTTCGCTTTCCTCGATGCGTTTCCAACGCCGGCAAGTATCACGACGCTAACGAAGGAGGCGTTTGTGGCCGGAGCCTGGGACGTCGTCGGCCGCAAAGTCAGCAAGACGCAGATTCTAATGGATATTTACGAGACGGCGCGCACATCAATCGGATTGCCGTTGCCGCTGGATGCCCCTGCTATTCGCATGTTCCGGATGGTCGTCGCCGAAGCACGCAGCCTGATCCGACAACGCAATGAGATCGAGACGCAGGCTGACGAACTGCTGCGATATAGCCAAGATTATCATCTCCTGCGGCAGATCCCGGGTATCGGGCCGATCAATGCGCTGACGATCATTGCCGAGGCTGGAGATCTTCGCCGCTTCCATCATCATCGCCAGTTTCTTAAATTCTGCGGACTGGATCTTTCGACACAGCAGTCAGGCCAGTATCGAGGCCAGACCCGCCTTTCCAAGTTCGGCAATGCGCGACTGCGCCGCACCCTGTGGATCGCCGGACAGGTCGCCATCCGCCAGCGCGAGAACGGATTCCGGCACAAGTTCGAACGCTACATCGCGAGAGATCGCGACAATCCCGATCTGCGCCGCAAGGCGATGACCGCTATTACCGCCAAGATGGCGCGTGTCGTCCACGCCGTCGTCAAAGGCGGTTCCGACTACCGGCCCTTCGTTGAGGGGCGGGTGCCAGGTGGAAGAACCTCTGTCAGTTAGGGCCGTGAGGGCATCGCTTCGATGACCCTGTAGATAATGTTCGGGTCTTCCACCTGGATCAGAAGCTCGTGTTGAGGACGGTGAGGGCCGCAATCGGCGTACCCTGTGTTTGCTATGGACGAGATCTTTTCCTTTACTCGTGGAAGCCGCCTGGTTCGACCATGCAACTTGACGAGCGTCATGCTGCGAGAGCATGCTGGCGTACAGAGAGACTTTTGACTGTCCTCTCTATTTCCTTCCGCTCTTA
>NZ_HG326652.1:1519090-1539332 GCF_000308295.2 Afipia birgiae 34632 | reverse complement strand
CGCCGATGCGGAAATCGATGCCCGTCGCGCGGATCAGCACCTCGACTTGCGGCTCGATCAGGCCCGGCGGCGGTGGCGGGGCTACGACCGCGATGTCATCCGGCAAGTTCTCGCACTGCGCGGAATTGAAGACCGTGAAGCGCTTCAGGAACGGAATCGCCTGGGCCTCGTCGCCGGTCTCGCGGGCGCGCCGCTTTTCGTCGTCCGGCACGAAGCGGTCGGCATAGACGACGGTGGTGCCGCGTTCGCCCTTGCGGACATTGCCGCCCAGCGCCAGCGCCTGGCGGAAGGTGAGCCAGCTCTGGCCGGGGAAGCCGTGCTCGACGACGGCGCCCCAGAGGATCAGCACATTGATCCCGGAATAATGCCGGCCGGTGGCGGCGTTCCTCGGCATGGCCAGCGGCGCCTTCGCCGCGGCCGTCCCCCAGGGCTGGACCCAGGGAATGCGTCCGTCCTCCAGCTCGGCGATGATCTTGTCGGTGATTTCGTCATAGAGGCTCGCCCGGTCCTGGCCGGCGCGAGCGGATGCGGTCTTTCTGGACATCGCGGATCTCCGCGACGGGCGCCGGGAGCCTCTCTCCCAGCCCTCAACCCGTCACGGCAAAGCCGGTCCGCACTCTCACTCTAGGGGGCGTTGCGGGGCAGGCTGTGCTAAAAGCCGCCGCGGCAACGACAGGATCGTCGCAGCTCAGGCGGCGCGGAGCGCCTCGATCAGCGGACAGCCTGGATCCTGCCCGGCGTCGCACGCTCGCACCGAGTCAGCCAGCACCCGCTCCATCCGCTTGAGATCGGCGATCCGGGCGCGGACATCCTTCAGGTGCGCGGCGGCCAGATCGCGCACCTCGGCGCAGGTGGCGCCTCCGCCGGCCGCCAGACCGAGCAGGGCGCGCACCTCGTCCAGGGTGAAGCCGAGTTCGCGCGCGCGGCGCACGAAGCCGAGACGGGCGACCTCATCGGCGCCATAGCTGCGGTAGCGGCCTCGCCGGGCCGGCGTGGGCATGAGGCCGATCCGCTCGTAGTAGCGGATCGTCTCGATGTTGCAGCCCGTGCGCCGGGACAGTTCGCCAATCTGGATCGCGGAATCCGCCATGCTGCTCTGCGCCTCTCGTTTTTGGGCTTGAGTCTGTAGTCACTACAGATCGTATAACGATTCTCAGACCTCATGGGCAAGCTGCGGTCATGATTGCAGCGTCGCTCTGACGGTTCCACCGAAGTTGCCGAGGCCATTCCGATGCCCATCCAGAATCCCCTCACACGCGCGGCCGACAAGGCGGGCATCATCGGCTCGATTGTCACTGCCATGGGGTGCGCGGCGTGCTTCCCGGCTCTTGCGAGTCTTGGCGCTGCGATGGGTCTTGGTTTTCTGAGCCAGTACGAAGGCGTCTTCATTCGTTACCTGCTGCCGCTGTTCGCTGTGATCTCCCTCATCGCCAACACGATCGGCGGGCTTCGCCATCGCCAGTGGGCACGAATGGCATTGAGCGTCATTGGGCCGATGTTGGTGCTTGCGGCGGCTTTGCTCATGGCCACCCGCGGTTGGCCGACGGCGTGGATCCTCTATCCCGGACTGAGCCTGATGGTGGTCGTCGCGATCTGGGATCTTGCTGCGCCGTCTTGCAATTCTCCCGCCCCACCCCGCGAAGGGGCTGTTCCTTAACGTTATGGCGCGGTTGATCGGAAGGAGAGTCGACTTGTCAGAACCCAAAACCGGCCGCGGCGCGTTGGCGCTTGGAGGGTTAGCCGCCATTCTGGCCTCGACCTGTTGCCTCGGCCCGCTCATCTTGGTCGCCCTCGGATTCAGCGGCGCCTGGATCGGTAACCTGACCGTGCTGGAACTGTACCGTCCGTTGTTCATCGGCGCGGCGCTGGTCGCCATGGTCTTCGCCTACCGCCGAATCTTCCGCCCGGCTGGCGCCTGCGAGCCCGGCGAAGTCTGCGCCGTGCCCAAAGTCAGGACCACCTACAAGGTCATCTTCTGGGCGGTCGCAGCGCTCGTCCTTGTCGCGCTGGCGTTCCCCTACGTCCTGCCCCTGTTCTACTGAAAGGAAGTCCCCATGAAGAAGCTCGTATCCCTGATCGCCCTGATGGGCGCACTCAGCTCGCCCGCGTGGGCCGCGACGAAGACGGTCACCCTGGCGGTGCCGGGCATGACCTGCGCGGCCTGCCCGATCACCGTCAAGACGGCGCTTGCCAAGGTCGACGGCGTCGAGAGAACCGACGTCAGTTTCGAAAAGCGCGAGGCCGTCGTCACCTATGATGACGCCAAGACCACGGTCGCGGCCCTGACCAAAGCGACGGCGGGCGCGGGCTACCCGTCCACCGTGAAGCGCTGAGGAGCCCCCATGCCCGCCGCGATCGCCCTGCACATTGACGGAATGACCTGCGATTCATGCGCCACGCACGTGAGAGAGGCGCTTGAGCGCGTCGCAGGCGTGCGCTCGGCCGCCGTCTCCTATCCGACGGCGCGGGCGGAGATCGCGGCCGACGCGGGGGTGAGCTGCGAAGCCCTTGCGGCCACGGTCGCGACGCTCGGCTATCGCGCCTCGGTCGCCGACGCGGGCGCGGCGCCCCCGAGTGTCCCCGACAAGGCGCTGGGCTCCCTGGCGGGCGGCGGGCAACGCGTTGCCGGCGGCGTCCCGCTGCACATCGCCGTCATCGGCAGCGGCGGCGCGGCGATGGCGGCGGCGCTGAAGGCGGTCGAGCAGGGCGCCAAGGTCACCCTTGTCGAGCGCGGCGTCATCGGCGGAACCTGCGTCAACGTCGGCTGCGTGCCGTCTAAGATCATGATCCGCGCGGCGCATATCGCCCATCTGCGCCGCGAAAGCCCCGTTCGACGACGGGATCGGCGCCTGCACGCCCGCGATTCTGCGCGAGCGGCTGCTGGCCCAGCAGCAGGCGCGCGTCGATGAGCTGCGGCAGGCGAAATACGAGACCATCCTGGCCGACACCCCGTCCATCACCGTGTTGCGCGGCGAGGCCCGCTTCGGGGATGCTCACAGCGTGCTCGTGCGCCAGGCCGACGGGGTCGAGCAGCATGTGACCTTCGACCGCTGCCTGATCGCCACCGGCGCCAGCCCGGCCGAGCCGCCCATTCCGGGGTTGTCGGATACGCCGTACTGGACCTCCACGGAGGCCCTTGAGAGCGAGACCCTCCCGTCGCGCCTAGCCGTGATCGGCTCGTCGGTCGTCGCCGTCGAACTGGCCCAGGCCTTCGCCCGGCTCGGCAGCAAGGTGACGATCCTGGCGCGCCGCACCCTGTTCTTCCGTGAGGACCCGGCCGTCGGCGAGGCGGTCACGGCCGCCTTCCGCGCCAAGGGCATCGAGGTGCTGGAGCACACCCAGGCGGGCAAAGTCGCCTACGCCGACGGCGAGTTCGTCCTCGCCACCGGCCAGGGCGAACTGCGCGTCGACAAGCTGCTCGTCGCGACGGGCCGGGCGCCCAACACCCGAGCGCTCGCCCTGGAGGCGGCCGGCGTCGCCGTCGACGCGCAGGGCGGCGTCGTGGTCGACGCGACCATGCGCAGCAGCACGCCACACATCTACGCCGCCGGCGACTGCACCGACCAGCCGCAGTTCGTCTATGTCGCGGCAGCGGCCGGAACCCGGGCGGCGATCAACATGACCGGCGGCGAGGCCACTCTGGACCTGGCCACGATGCCGGCGGTCGTGTTCAGCGATCCGCAGGTCGCCACGGTTGGGCTCAGCGAGGCTGAGGCCCACCGCGCCGGGATCGAGACCGACAGCCGGCTCCTGACCTTGGACAACGTCCCGCGCGCGCTCGCCAACTTCGACACCCGCGGCTTCATCAAGCTGGTTGCGGAAGCCGGTAGCGGCCGGCTCATCGGCGTCCAGGCGGTGACGCCGGAGGCGGGCGAGATCATCCAGACGGCGGCGCTCGCCATTCGGGCGCGTATGACCGTCGGCGAGCTGGGCAACCAGCTGTTTCCCTACCTGACAATGGTGGAAGGCCTGAAGCTCGCGGCCCAGACCTTCTCCAAGAATGTGGAGCAGCTCTCCTGCTGCGCCGGTTGAAGATTCACTTTGGACGGCGAACGGAGCACACGCCTGATGATGACTCCTACCTCACACGCTGAAACCGCCGAACGGCCCGCCGTCGAGTTTCCAGGCGGCGTGATCATCCCAGACTGGGGAGCGGTCACGACGCCACAGGCCCAAAACGCGCTGAGGGCCGTCGTCGAGGCCTTCATCAGCCCCAAGTGGGATGGGCTAGATGAGACCGAGAGCCGAATCCACGGCATCGTCCTGAGCGGCTACGCCCTGAGCGGGCACGCTCCAGAGATCGCGGATGTCGCCGCAGCGGCCGGGCTCGCCATCGATGAGGCCGACAGCGTGCTGCAGCGCCTGACCGGACGCGATCTCCTCATTATCGACGCTGCCGGCCAGATAAGCGGCGCCTATCCGTTCACCGATGGTCCGACCGAAAATCACGTGGAGGCCGGCGGTTTCGCGGTGGGCGCCATGTGCGCCATCGACGCGCTTGGCGTCGGGGCGATGCTGGAGCGCGATATCACCGTCCGCTCGGCGTGCCGTCAGTGCGCGCGTCCGCTCGCCATCCACACGCGGAGCCACGGCCGCGAACTGGAACAGGTCGAGCCCTCGGGGATCGTTGTCTGGTCCGGCCATCGCTACGCTGCCGGCTGTGCGGCGTCTTCGCTCTGCACCTTGCAGGCGTTCTTCTGCGATGACGCTCACCTGGAGACCTGGCGCGCGAACAACCCGGCCGCCAGCCAGGATGGGGTCCGCTTGAGCCTTACCGATGCCCTGGAGGTTGGCCTCGCGATTTTCGCGCCGATGCGGATGGAGTGGCCGTCATGATTTCCTACGACCTGATCGTCATCGGCAGCGGTACGGCGGCCCAGGTTGCCGTTGCGAAGGTCCGCGCCGCGGGCTGGTCCGTCGCCGTGATCGATCACCGGCCGTTCGGCGGCACCTGCGCCTTGCGCGGCTGCGATCCCAAGAAGATGCTGGTGAGCGGCGAAGAAGCCATCGACGCGGCCAGGCGCATGGCTGGGCATGGCGTCGAAGGCGCCCTGGCCATCGATTGGCCGGCTCTGATGGCGTTCAAGCGGACCTTCACCGATCCGATCCCCGCCAAACAGGAGCACCGATACGCCGAGCTAGGGGTAGACGCCTTCCAAGGGCTCGCCCACTTCGTGGGCCCGGACACAATCGAGGTGGACGGCCGGACCTTGCAGGCCCGCCATGTCCTGATCGCCACCGGCGCACGCCCGGTCCCGCTGGGCATCCCAGGCGAGGAGCAGGTCAGCACTAGCGACGACTTCCTGGAGCTTGACAGCCTCCCACGACGCATCGTGCTGATCGGTGGCGGCTACGTCGCCGCGGAGTTCTCGCACCTGGCGGCGCGCGCCGGCGCTGAGGTCACCATCCTGCAGCGCGCGCCGCGGCTTCTGCCGCAGTTCGATCCCGACCTGGTCGGATGGCTCATGCCGCGCTTCTATGAACTCGGTATCGCCGTCGAGACCGGCGCCACGGTCACCCGCGTCGAGCGGGGCCAGGGCGGCCTGCTCGTCCATGCCAGCCGTCCGGGCGCACCGGACCTCAGCGTCGCGGCTGATCTCGTGGTGCATGCCGCCGGGCGCGGTCCCGACCTAGAAACCCTGGACCTGGCCGCCGGCGAGGTGGCGGTGCAGGACGGACGCCTGCAGCTCGACGACCACCTGCGGAGTCTCTCCAACCCACGGGTCTTTGCCGCCGGCGACGCTGCGGGGGGTGGGCCGCCCCTGACGCCGGTCTCCAGCCATGACGCCAAGGTGGTGGCCGCCAATCTGCTGGATGGCGCTTCGCACCGGCCGGACTATCGCGGCGTGCCGAGCGTGGTCTTCACCGTGCCGCCGATCACCGCTGTCGGCCTCTCGGAGGCGGAGGCCCGTCGCCGCGGGCTGGTGTTCCGCATCAACGCCGCCTCGACGCCGGACTGGTTCACCGCCCGCCGGCTGGCCGAGCGAGTCTACGGTCACAAGGTGCTGATCGAGGAGCACAGTGACTTGGTCCTCGGCGCGCATCTGGTGGGGCCGGGCGCCGACGAGGTGATCAACCTCTTCGGGTTGGCGATCCGCCACGGCCTGACCGCCGCCGACCTTCGCTCCACCATGTTCGCCTATCCAACGGGCGCATCGGACGTGGGTTACATGCTGTAGCGCTCGCCGGTGCTTTCGACCGAAGGTGCGCGGCGAGGTGGAATAATGTCAGTGTAAGGACGTAAGACTATCGCTACATCTGTCCGAGAGGCGCGTACACTACTAGAATCTACACCTGATTAAGGCTTGCCCTGAGGTGTTCGTGAGCTTCATCGAAGGAACAGAACGCGGTCAGGTCAGCCTGCTTCCGCCTTGCCTCGACGATTATGTCGCCCCGGACGCACTCGTGCGCATCGTCGATATGGCCGTTGCCGTCAAGGAAGGGGTGAATCTTCCCGAACCAGCAGAAGGTATAGGTCAAGGCGACCAGCCTGCCGAAGTCGTCTGCGTTGGTGTCTGCAAGCAAATCTCGAGAGTTCTTCAGCAACTCGGTCATGCGCGGCGCCACTTCGCCGGGCAAGCAGAATTCATAGTCTTTGCCCGGCTCGAGTTGGCTCCCGGCAGAAATTCTCCGGTCGAAGAGCGCGGTGCCGGGCGTGCCGCGATAGGTGCCTGCATATTCGGGGTGATCGGACGGCGCGAAAGGCGCAAACAATTCCCGATGCAGGTCGAGCGGATCGGCTAAGATAGCCTTTCGCCGATGGGGATCTGCAACGATCTCGGCCGATAGCTGTCCACAGCGCGCGGACATGGCGGCATCATAGTCTTTCGCCGTATGCGCTTGCCATCGTGGCGGGTGCTTCGTCATTGTTCGGTTCTCTCCGGCTTCTGTCCCGCGCTTTAGATGAGGAAGGGTTGGCGTGGACCGGGCCATTCGTCGGTTTCCATCTGGAGCGCGAGATCAGCGCTGGCGATGCGCCGCAGGCTTGATGCGGCGATGAATTGCACTCCCAAAGCGAGCCTGACGACCTGCAGCCGCTTCAATCCGGCCGGCTTGTATCGGCTTTCGACATAAGGCGGCAGGGCGCCGACGGACGGCCTGAACGCGCGGGTCATCGCGGTGCGCGCGCGCGTCCGCCATACGGCGGGAAAGCG
The DNA here is from genome assembly GCF_000308295.2 of Afipia birgiae 34632. Classification (GTDB taxonomy): domain Bacteria; phylum Pseudomonadota; class Alphaproteobacteria; order Rhizobiales; family Xanthobacteraceae; genus Afipia; species Afipia birgiae. Next base: position 1,532,178 of record NZ_HG326652.1, on the reverse strand, counting down.
TCGGCAGATTGTGACCGTCCTTGCCCTTTCTGAAGGAATCCGGGTCGACACCATCCCGGACAAGGGCTGCCTTCATCGAGAGTTCGGCCACCATGCAGATCGGCTGAATCACAGAGTCATGGCTGAACGTCGTCGGGAGGGTGTTCGCCACGTCTTCGAGATTGGACCGCGCCATGCGCCAGAGCGTGACCGCCGCCGGATTCCCCTGTTCGACTTCATTCAAGCCATTGGTGAGGTCGTGGAGATCGGCAATCGCGAGGGCAACTTCGCCCGCGATTGTCCGATCCTGCCTGCACCATTTCCACCATTCCTCGGCGCTAGAGAACCCTGCTACCTGCCAGGGCTGGAGCGACACCTGGCCGAACACGACCGGGAAGGTGAGCTTGCGGACCTGATCGACGGACGCGGCGAAACCGATCCCAGCACCTGGCCAGCTCGTACTGACCTCGGGCATCATGGCGGCATAGGCGTCCATGATCTGGTTGATTTCGGGGGGTCCGCTAACGCCTATGACGAAGTTAGAACCAAGAAGCTCCATTGCGGCGCGGAATGGCCGCTGATGGACGTGGATATCTTCCTCCGCGTATTTCAGATCGAGCCGGCGAAGATCCTCCAACGTCCATGCGGTCATGTGCGATTTTCCTTCCTTGCGGATTTCAGGTTTTCCAGATCTTCGGAAAACCGATTTTGAGACGGTGCGAGGGTCGACAGGGTTTCGACTGCCGCACAGCACCAGCGCAACCGCGGTTCCACCTCTTCTTCATTCGTAGGGCAGTTCCCCGAATAGCCCGATCATGAGATCACCGTCGTAGAGCGAGAACGGAATCTCGGCATAGTGGTCGCGATGGCGCGGCAAGGCGCTACCGTCGTTCGGGCCGTTCTTGGTGTGGCCCCGGACGTGCTCTCCATTTTCCTTGATGTAGGGCAGTACAACGAGGCGGCCGTGATTGGTGGAGAGGATCGTCCCTTCCTTCCAGATTGTCGCGCCTTCGGACTCGCGCGTCGACGATGTCTCCTTGACCTGCCAGCCGATACCGCCGTCCGGCTCGTACCAGAAGACGATGCCATTTGAGACGAGCACACGTTCGCCCCGCGCAAGAGCTTCGGCGAGCATCCGCTGAACGCTCGCGAGTTGGAGCAATTGATTGGCGCGGGGCAGAAGGATCTGTCGGATCTTGGCCTTTGCCTTTCCCCAATGGGTGCTGGCGCTCAGATCGAATCCATTGGCGATCTTTGCGCGTTCTGCGGTCTGCGCGGCCTTCTCGCCGGCGTGATAGGGCTTCGACCAAACGCCATCCGGGCCCAGGTACAGGAGTGCGTGGGTCCATCGGTTGTTTGAACGACCGACCTTGGCCAATCTCAGATACGGCATTTCGGCCAGTTGTTCGGCGAGATCCTGACGATAGCGCTCGGAGTCCGGCGCGAGCTTTAGGGCGGTGGCGTCCGGCCGTTCGTCATCGGCGTGACGGCGCAAGGCTTCCGCGAGCATCAGCGCTTCTTCGTCTTGCAGACGCTGTTTTGCCTGCAGGGCCTTGTCGATCTTGAGTTCGAGCGATCGCTTGACGATGGGGTCCAAGGAGCGCGCGGAAAGCGCCTGCAGCAAGGTTGGATTGAGCGCGTTGGCGGCCGCGATGGCAGCTTCGCGATCGGGATAATGGTCGGCAAAGACCGTGTCGTTATCCCCCGGCACCATGCGCTCCCGCCAAATCGGCGCGAGTTCGCCCTTGTCGATGAGCTCCTGCATGAACCAGCGCTCGAACAGGGGACGGTAGTGGGGCCAGACGGCTAGGACGATGTCAGACGCCCGTTTCAGCTCGGACCATTTCACCATAAAGGGGCGCCTCCGACGCGAGGCCGCGTGGCCTGAAGCTTCATCATCATGCGGCCTTCTCCTGCCGCGACCGGATATCGGCGATCCACTTTTCTAGCGCGTCAATTTCGGTTTCGATTGCCGATGGCGCGGGCAACCGCGGATTGATCTCACCGGGCTGACTGTGAAGGAGCGCCGAGCAACGCCCGAACGCTTCTCGCATAGCGGTGCAATCGACATCGGTGAGGACTGTGAGCTTGATGAGGCCTGCTGTGTCCACCTTACGGGACAGGCGGCGGATCACCGGCCCGACCACTTCCTCGACGGCGCGCTCCCAGGTCGTGCGGAGTTGGTCCTGGAAGGACGTTACTTCGCGCAGCCATCTCGCCTGATCGCCGCGTTCGTGATGGATTTTCACGTTGGCGAGGTGGGCCTTCATCCCGTCGATCACCTTGTCGAGCGGCATGACATTGGCGGGCGGGTCTTGATGGCAATAGCCGGCATTTTCCGGGCCACGGCTGATCAGGCGGTACGCGACCGGTGTCGCTTCCCGGTCCTTCGTCGCCCGGCACGCTTCATCGAGAAGAAGCAAGAACGCCATATCGTGGGTGAAAACGATCACCTGGCGTGTCTGGCCGGCCTCGGCCAATCGAGCGGCGACCCTGTCGCGATGCAAATGGTCGAGCGAGGAGACGGGATCGTCGAACACGATCGCTGACTGCGCATCGATGGTCGACAGCTCGGCGAGAAAGGCGGCCAGCGCGACGCAACGATGCTCGCCTTCGCTGAGGACCTTGCCGACCGGCTCGTTCGGTTTGTTGATCAGCCGGACCTGGAAGAAGGGGACGCCGGCGGTGGTCTTGGCCTGCTGAAGCTCGATGGCGAGACCCGCGACGCCGAGCTTGTCCACCTCGATCGCGAACCTTCCGCGCAGGCGGTTGGTGACGAGCGCTTGGGCGATACGCGCACTCTGGGTCGTGATCTTGTTCGTGGCTGTGTCCTTGTTGGCTTTCTCGATCGCCTCGACGGCCTTGAGGCGCTCGATCTGGGCAAGCACATCGGCTTTCACCAGGCCGACCCATTTGCGGTCCGCAAGGCCGTCGCGCTCGGCGATGAGCGCGGCGCGCTGCGGGGAGCTGGCCTCCGACTGCAAGCCTTCGATACGCGTAGCGATACCGCTGAGGGCCATGCGTAGTGGATCGAGCGAGATGGTGGCTGGGGGCGGAAGATCGGGCAGAGTCGCGAGGGTATGGGTTCGCAGAATGGCGCGCAGCCGCCAAGCCAGGTGCAGGATCCCGCGGCGAAGGGTGCCTGCGACCTCCTCCTGGCCGATATCATCGCGGATCGTCGCGACGATCGCGGCGAGATCCTTCATCGAGATGGCTTGCGATGAGACCTCTTCGAGCTTCTTGTCATACGCGTCCGCGGCTTCCTGTTCACGGCGCTTGCTCTCGTCCTGTACGAAAGCCTCGAACCTGCTGAGCCGCTTCGAGGCTTCCTCGCTGAGCGGCTGCTGGCAGAGGACGCAATGGGCTCCAATCTCGGTCACGGGGAACGGCCGGTCGGGATAGGCGGATGCGCGGGAATAATCCCTGGCTGCCTCCCACAAGGCCTTCCAGACGTCCGAGCCGATGTCGGGCAGCGGTTCATCGGCGAACAGGTTAGCGGAGGCGGCGGCAGCGGCCGAGCGCGCCGTTGCAAGGTGCGTATGGGCGTCGCGGAGCGCTGCCCGGGTTTCGTCCGTGGCGGCGGCGAACAACCGCTCGAGCTGCTCGATCGCCGACTTGATGCGGGCTTCCTGGCTCTGGAGCTGCCGAACCGTGCGCGCAGGATCGCTGGCCAGGTCGGTATTGAGCGTTTGAAGCCGAGTTTCTTCTTCCGCTGTCACGCCCGCGAGCTTCTCGACGGCTTCCTGCTTCGTCTTGCCCGACAGACCGGCGATCAGCTTGCCGACGGGCGTGTCCGGCTTGCATTCGGGCTTCGACAGGATCGCGGGTGTTTGCTCTTGGAGCGCCTTTATCTCGGAAGCCAGTTTGGCCTTCACATCCTGGCATGCCTGCGCGAGACCGGCGAGGATTCGGAGCGGCAGCGGCGTGTAGGCGAGATCGTTGGTGTTCTCGACATGGACATTGGCAGTGCGCGAGTCGAAGACACTGACGGCCGAGAGCATTGGATCGGGGGCGTTCCCCTGGGTCCAGGATGCGCTTCGCTTCTGTCCGCCGATGAAGAAGTCGACGCTGGCGGCTGGGGTGCCGGAGCCGGCCGCATAGATGTTTGGAAGGATCGCGTCGCCCTTCGGCGAGCGCGCCCGGCAGAGTTGCTTCAGGACGCGGGCGTAGCCGGATTTGCCGGCGCCGTTGTCGCCGTAGATGACGGTCAGGCCCGTCTTGCCGAACGAGAGGCGTTCGCCCGGCGCCAGCGCGTTGACATGCGACAGGCTGTGGAGGGCACCGAGGCTGACGACGGCATGGCTGGCCGCTGGGTCCCTGATGTGGCTCGCGTCGAGCGGGACGGCTGTCGCGTCACCCTTGCAAATCGCGAGGAGGGCCGTGATGTCGGCTGCCTCCAACTTGGTCTGGCTACACAGCCGGCGCAGCGCGTCGCGTTGCCAGGCCGGCAGGTCCGCCGACCATTTGAGGATATCGGCGAGCGCCGCCGCCTCATTCGAAAGATCGTTCTCCTGCGCTTCCATCATTCTGCCCCCTGATCGTGCCGCGTCTGGTGTCGGCTCTTTCACCATGGTCCTTATGTTCGGTGGTCACCTGTCAGGTGCCGCCTGTGATGCGTCGCTCCTGACCGAGCGGCACGATCCAGCCGCCGGCGCGGTCAGGCCGAGCAAATTCATCCGGATGCACCGTCTGGGTCAGGCGAGTACGCACAGCCTGCGGCTCTGCGTCGATGGCCGCGCGGATGAGGTCGCGCTCGATCCCGACGAAGACCGGCCGGAGGTTGAGGCGGGCGAGCGCCTCCTGATCGGCCGGCGCGGCGGCGGCGTCAGTGATCGGCCCCGCACGCGTGACGATCCCGCCGATCAGCCCGCCCATGGCGGTTGCCTTCTCCACCTCCCTCACCGGAGCAGCATCCAGCAGCGTCCGAGCGCGGCCGAGGTCGTCCTGGAGCCTTCGCGCGAATGGCTGGTGGGCGATGCGGTAGAGCGCGCCGGCCAGCTCGGCGTGGCCGAGCGGCTTGATCAAATTGGCGATGTGCAGGCGCAGAAGACCGATGAAGAGTGCGTCCTTCTCTTGGGGATCGATAGGCTCGCCTTCATCGATCGGATCACGGACCGAGAGGTGGGCCTCGGTTGGGCCCGCCGCAGCCATGCCCCAGCGCGTTGCGATCGCAATGCGTTTCACCGTGACCTTGCGGCCTTGTGCGGTGATGTTGATCCGTCCGGCTTGCGTCCAGGCGCGGTCCAGCGCTTTTGCCGGGCCTCCGACATCATGACAGCCTTTCGCTTCGGCCACTGTCAGGGACGACAGATCGGCGGCGCAGGCGATCCAATCGGGTAGATCGCCACGCGACAGGCGCGTGACCTTGACTCGCCGGCGGCGATCGAGATCAATCGTTCGGCTGCCGAGATGGGCGAAGATCGAGAGATTGAAATAGCGCTCAAGATAGGCGCGAGCGACGAAGCGTCCGAACAGGCCTGACAGGGCGACTTTGACTTCACGTGCTTGTCCGAGCGGCTCCTTGAAGATGAACGGCGTTCCCGCGCCGGTCGGAGCAAGCAATGCGTCCAGGATCGACCACGCACCGTAGGTCGCGCCGGGCGTCTGCAGCACTTCCCGAATGCCGGCATCCTCGATGTCTGAGACTTCTAAGTCGACGGTGGTGCCGGTGATAGGGCTCGCTGTCGCTGGCTCGAAGCTGTGAAGAAATGTCCTCGTCATAGCGCCAGCGCCCGTTTGAGATCGTCATGCTCGAAGGCGCTGGCCATGCGGTTGATCTCGGCCGGGCGTGCGCCGACCGCCTTGGCTGTATCGCGCCAGGTCGCGGTCACGGTCCCGACTTCTTTGATAATCGCGCGGGCTTGCGGTAGCGTGAGCGCAAAAAACTCCGACGCCGCCTCCAGCAGATCGAGCGAACAGGTGCCCTCGTCGAGATCGATGTTCGTCGTCAGCACCCGCGCCTTGAGATCGGTCGGAACGGGATTGAGGTCGTATGCCGGCGAGAGAGACCAGCCCGCTTTTCCCAGCCACAGGAAACCGTGATTGCGGAGGTGGTCGTCGACATTGGAAATCAGGACATTGAAGACGACACGCCGATAGAGGGCGTGGGCGTCTGTCTTCCCCTGGGCGCCATGTTGAGCAAGGGCATCGACGATCTCCGGATAGCTGCCGCGCTCGCCGTCCTTGGCGCCCATCATCGCCATCGCCGACAGGAACGGGGTGCGGATCGCCCCGTCACGATCGAAGCGTCGCGACAACATGACCGCCTTGCCGGCGACGTCGATCAGCTCGTGCTGAGGGGTGGCGATACCTGCCTGGCCGGCCAGCCGCAGCGCGATCTCTTCCCAGGTCTCCATGCTGTAGTCGTCGGTCTCCTTCGGGAATTTCGCGATGGAGAGGTGACCATGTTGGTCGATGACCGACGCCTTCGGGCGGGCACCGCCGAGGGAGGAGCCTGGGGCAAAGATGAGCTGCAGGTCTTCATCCGTTTCCTCGTCCCGGAGAACCCGTTCGGTGATCTGGAGCAATCGGCCAAGCTCGATCAGGGCAGGAACGCCCGCACGGATCGGCGCTTGGAAAATCTCTTCGCCGACCCAGCGGAATCGGAGTGCGCCAAGCCGGGTCTCATCGGCGACGCCAAGGAGGTAGTCGCTTTCTACAAGCGTGCGAACCGCGCGGCCTTCCCGATCGGCGAGACGGCGTTCGGCGCGCTGCATGAGGCGCCGGCCCCAGGTATCCGGCGCTGAGTCACCGATGGAGCCGAATGTCGCAAGACCGGCAGGAGGGGCGAAGGCGCCACGGGTCAGAGCAAGGGCTGGCTCCAGGGAGAAGCGGTCCGGGTCCTCAAGCCATGCGCCGTCATACTCGAAGAGGATGGTCTCGGTGCCCCGGACGCGATTGCTCCTCGCCAGTCCGACCTGGCGTGTGCGGCCGTCCAAATCGACATGGACCTCGAAGTCAGTCATCGCGGGACGATCCGGTTGGCCGCTTGAGGTGGACATGCTTAGGCAGATCGGCGCTGGCGAGAGCTTGGCCGACGCTGTCGTTGCTGATGTCGGCGACCTGGCTCAGGCCGTCGAGCAGGCCAAGCGCCTGCAGGACGCCGGCATAAATGCCGATGCTGACGTTGGTGTCCCCAGCTTCGACCCTTTGCAATGTCGAGCGAGACGTGAAGGCGCGCTCGGCTACGACCGCCATCGGCAGCCGTCGGCGTCGACGGGCATCATGGATGTCCGCCCCAAGCTTGCGCAGTGCGCGTCGCACCGCAGCTGGAGGGTTGTGTGGAGTGGGCATTTTGGCACCTTCGCACTACAGATCGGCCAGATATGTAGCACGAAGATTACAATTTTCCTAGACCCCTTGAGGGGGATCACCTCAGTAGAGAGCGAAGGTTCGATCTTACCGCCATCGTGACGGCATCGACCGGGATCCTCCGGACGTCGGCGATCGCGGCGACCGTAGTTTTTACGTCAGCGGGCTCGCTGGGACGACCGTCAACCTGAGTGAAGGGGCCGTCTGTCTCAGTCAGTATCCGATCGATGGGCAAGTCGGAGACGAGGGAGCGGCCGCGATCCGAGCGGGTCATCTCGGCATTGACGGAGAAATAGCAGCCGAGCGTCGCCGCACGTCGAGCCTCGCTCTTGCTTCCGGTGAACCAGTGAAGCACGACGGTGCCGCGATCCTGCGGGAGATATTGTTCGATCATCTCGAGCACCGCTGGAGCGCTTCTGACACTGTGGACCGTGAGAATCTTGCCACCGGCTTCTGCGCATCGCTCAAGGACGCTGCGGAACACATGCTTTTGGGTATCTAGCGATTTGTAGAAGCGCGGGCCGGCATCAAGACCGACTTCACCGACGTAACGTGTCTCAGGCAGGTGACGCTCCCATAGCGGCAGTTCGCCGGCGCGCTCCGCGACAAGCTGCGGATGCAGCCCGAGCGCAGCGCGCACGAAGCGGGTATGACGCGTGAGTTCATGATTGCGCGCCCAAGCCTTCGGTGTCGTCGTGACGGTCAGCGTGTAGATCCGAGCGGCTTCTGCCCTTGCGATCGCGGCCTCATGGTCGGGATAGAGGTCGAGATGGCAGTGGAAATCGACACCGACGGCTTGAGCATTCTCGGTCATCCCGGCCGCGTCCTCACACCTGCCAGGAGTGCTCCAACCTCTTCAAGGCCGCGCTGGTACACGCCAGCGAGGGCTGTTTGCCGAGCCGGCGATTCATCGAAGAGCGGCCCCGGCTTGTGGATGAGAATCGGCGCCAGCGCCGGCCGGGCGCGAAGCCGCTCGATCGCAAGCTGGAAAGAGCGAATCTGGACGCCTTCTGATTGGCGTGTGTCGAGCGCGCGGGCGGTGAGGTCATCGACCGTGTAGACGGTGGGATCTGGATCGGGGTGTAGGCCGGCAACGAGTGCTGCCCGTCTGATGAGACAAGGCAGGCAATAGCCGCAATGCTGTGTGCCGAGACCCTGCCAGCGCCCCTTGGTTGGGGACGCGCAGGATAGCGATGAGGGTACGAGCCGACGTAACAACGCGCCGTTGGAGCAGGCCGCGACCATCTCGCCTTTGGTCCTATCCCAATAGGGATTTTCGATCCTGCCGTTCAGGCCGAGCCCATGGAGGGCGTCATTCCAACGGGCGATGTAAAAAGGATGGGTCGTGCGCGTGCTCAGTGCGCCGAGGCGCAATGGATCGAGCGGCACGTTGACGGCGATGAGGCCGTTCTCGGGCACTTTCAAGGTGAACGCCCCCTCGAGTCCGCTTCCAGCGAAGACGCCGAGGGCGAAGAACAGGAACGACCTGCCGCGGGTTGTGTTCTCTCCGCCTGAACCGCGGACGAAACCGTCCGGGTATGCCATCCAGAGGCGCAAGCGATCGAAGGCGCGGCCTCGATAGTGGGTCTTCAATGTGTCGAAGATGGTGGACTGCGCATCGCTGGTCGCACCTTCGCCGGCGTGACTGATGAGAAGCGGTGTACGGCCATTCTCGAGGGCATCGATTGCGCCGATGAGACTGTCGAGGCCGCCCGAGAAGAGCGCGAGATCGTCGAAGGGAGGACCGATGAGCCGAGCAGGGCGTGCGGGAGCGACCCTGACGAAACGGCGCGGTCGGGCGCGAAACGCGATCGACCAGCGGTCGCCGGTGAGAAAGTTCAGCATCCGGACGAAGGTCGGCGCGACGGCTGTCCATCGATCAGGATCGGAAACCGGGACGATCAGCCGGATTTCGCGGGTCCAGCCATCCTGCGATTCACTCGCCCGCGAAATGCGCGTGTCAGCAGCGTGGACGTGGGCGGCCAGGACCAGGATATCCACGCCGATCTCTGAAGGATGAACGCCAAGCCGCGACAGATCGCCGATTGCGCGGCCGATCCCGTGATCGAGTGTTCGCTCGCCGACAACCAGGTCGAGGCGGGTTTCGACCTCCCCATCGCCAAGTGGAAAGCGGCTGCGGTCGCCGGGGCCGTATCGGCCTATGATGACGTGTCTCCTCATGCGCCTTCCGCCTCCGCATCGCCCATGATCTGCAAGATCCCGAACGCTTGCTGGTAGATGCGCCCGACGAACTGGAGTACGCGATCGGGCGTCAGCGCGGCAGCCGCGGCGCGGGCGACCGTGAGCGCATCAGCCACCCCGCGCCGAATGAAGTCGTTCAATTGCGCCTGCACGCGCGCGGCTTCGCGGCTATCCGACGGCAGGGTGATCGTCTTCGCGCCAATGTCGTTGCAGAGCCGTGCTTCGATCGCGTTGGTCGCATACAGCTCGAACACAGTCTGCATCTGATCGGCGGTGAGGCCATCGAGGTCGGTAATGCCTGCACCGGCGAGGTCTGTGATGGTTTCGATGAACGCTTCGCGTGCGATGCCTTCGTCGATCGAACCGCCGTCAGGACACACATAGTCCGCCAAACCGAGAAAGATTTCTTCGATCGGGCGGCCTGCGAGAGCGCCGAGGTTGAGCGCGCGAAGCGCTTCAGTCGCGCCGCGCGCAACGGCGTCCGACAGGAAGCCAAGCAAGCGGCTGCCTGCGCCGCGCGCCGATCCCATCCTTGCGGCCGCCGTGCGCGCCCCACCTGCCGATGAGCCCACATAGTGCGACACGGCTCGGCCGAGACTCTTGCGGTCGCTGCCGCCCGAACCAGCGAAACGCGAGAAGTTATTGCGAGCGGCCGAGAAGCGCGCGGGATCGGCTACCGGCGGTATGGGCGGGCGGGCCGGCGGCGCCGGAGGAGCGGCTGGTGGGGCACCGTCTGCTGGCGGATCGTTTGGTGGTCCACCATCGGGAGGAGCTCCGTCTGGAGCGGCAGGCGGTGCGCCGTCATCGCCTAGCCAGCTTGGAACGAGGGGCGTCCCGCCGCCTTGGCCGCCGAATGCACTGGAGGTGCCCATCAGCGGACTCCCTGGCGGGTGCGAAGAACACCCATGGCCGCCGCCTTGAGCATCGCGCCACCTTCTTTGCCCCAGGTCTGAAGAAGGCGGTCGAAGCGTTGGGTCGCATCGCCGTCCTTGAGAACACCTTCCCAGCCGCCGCAGACCCATGGACCGAGACGATCTCGCGGGAGCGCTTCGAGGAAATCGACGAGATTGGCCTGCAGGGTCGGATGAGCCTTGACGAGAACCGCCAAACCCGCCGCGCCAGGCGGCTCAGTGTCAAAGCTGTCCCCACCGACGATGCGGCCGCGCACGGCTTCGAAGATCTGCGCGGCTTCAGGCGTGGCCAGGCGCCTGAGATCGGCTTCGAGGCCCTGCACCGCGAATTTCCCGCCGAAGAGCTGTTCGACCACGGTAGCGAGATGGCCGAGCACTGAGGCGGCGCCGAAATAATCCTTCCTGTCCTTTGCGACGAAGAGGTAGGGGCGAAGATCCTCGCCACCAATCGCAGTTGGCACCGCCGCCCAGGCTTTGATCGCAGGCGACGATAGCCATTCGCTCAAGAGTGCGCTCTCGGTCGATTTCACGGCGTCGTCGCCTTTGGCAGCGGCCTTCTCCGGCTTGGCCGCAGTTTTCGCGTCATCCTTGGCGGTCGCCGCCGCTTCGAGTGCTGATAGGTCCGGGCATTTGCCATTTGCTGCAGCCGCGGCGGCCGCGGCGATCTGATCGAAGAGGCGGGGCAGGAACCGCTCAGCGAGCATGAGTTTTGCGAGCACCGGCAGCTTAACGTCATCTCCAAACCCTCTCGCTTCGGCGGTCCGCTGCCGCAAGACGAGCGTGTTGAGGAATCGCTTGATCTGACGCGGATTGCCCTTGGTTCCGCTGGCGAGGATCGGTCCGATCTGATCGCTGAGCGCCAACGCATTGTTGGCGCGCGAAGCCTTGCTCCCGAGAGCGGTTCTGACGGTGACAGCATCGAGCGCACCCGAGGTCCACGGGCGCTTAAGCCGTTCACGAGCGACCTTGATCAAGGCGTTGAACGCCTCGTCGTTGTCGCCGAGTTCGGCGCCGACGAGGAGGAGCGTCACATAGATCCGCGTTTCCGTGTCGCCCAGCGCAGGGATGCGGAAGGGCACCTGGATGAGCTTCTCAAGGTAGTTCCGGGCATATGTCTGCGGACCAGTGGTGTCTGGCAGATAGGGGAAGTGTTTGCGCACCGCATATTCGATCATCGCCTCGTCGGCGGCAACGACGAAGGCGGTGCGGGACGTGAAGACGAAGAGGCGGACGGCCTCCAAGGTCTCGATCGCGGTATCGGGCAAGCAGCGATCGAGGTCATCGATCAGGACGACGAGTTGCTCGACACCCGCCTTGTCGAGGAGATCGTCGAAGGCCTTCCGGAATGCGTTGATCTCCTCGGGAACGTTGGTCGAGTCGCCTTCGCCCTTCGGCTTCAACAGGCCTTTCACGCCTTCGACTGCGGCTTCGAGATTATCCTTGGTGGCGAGCTTTGCCGGATTGGCGAGGAAGCCTTCCAAGGTGCCGACGATGGTCTGAATCTGATCGGGCGTCGGAATTCCGGTAAAAGCGGTGAAGGCGAGCCCACCAGCCTTCTTTGCCACCTTGAGCCAGTCGATCCGGCGAAAGACATCCTTGACCGTTTCGCCCGCCGCGGTGAGAGCGGGTCGCTTTTCGATGAGCCCTGTGACGATGCCCTCGATAAGCGCAATTTTAGCGTCTTCGAATCCCTGAAAACGCCAACCATTGAACTTGAGGCACAGGACCTTCGCTTCCCCCTCGAAGCCGGCCTCGATCATCTCCAGCACACTAGACTTGCCGGCGCCCCAATCGCCATGGACACCAACAGTCACTGGTTGATCGGGCCGGTCGCGCAAGAGTTTGATGATGGTTGCCGCGATCGCCTCGTTGTTGAGAAGGTCGACCTTCGTCTCGTTGTCCGTCAGGATCACTGCTTGCCCCCCACAAGTTCAGCAGCCGAAGGAGCCCCGTTCTGGCGGCGGCGCTCCGCAACAGCAGTTCGCCTGCCTTCTTCGTGCTACGGATCTTGGGATTGTGTAGCATGAAGCTTACAATCTTGCTAGATTGAGAGTCGTCATATGAATTCTATGACGATCCGGGGGCACATCATTCGTCGGATCTCAGCGCTATGAGTTGTTGGCAGCCCGCGGCGGGATTGGCGCGCGCTTCCGCACATGGATGAACTCGAGGCGGGGATGATGGAGACCGAGGGCTGGTAGGTTATGATGTCGTTTCGTGAAGCCCAGGCGGTTGAAGACCTGGCGGACCTTCTCTACGATTTTCTCCCCGGAAGCGGAAACAACAGGACCGCGTTTCCGCTTGCCGCTGCGCATGCTGGTGTTGGCGATTTGTGGGTCGCAGGCAGCAAGCGGCCCGCGATCGTGCAGCTCTTGACCGCGACGCTCGAACAGCGCCGGTCGTGTTTCACCAAGCTCATCGTGGCGATCGTCCGGCAGGCGATGACCTATCGGCGCGGCAAGCGAAATGCGCTTAGCCGCGAAGAAATTGATCGACTGAACAGCCTCCTTCCCGGTGTGCAATTTAAGATTCCGGAGTTGCTCGATCCGGGCTTCCTCAAGAGCTTCGGCTCACCGAAGGCAGAGGAGCCTGCACCACAGGCGACGGCAACGCTGACTGCGGCGAAAGCGCAGGAACTCGCAACGCTGCTCATCGAGATCACCAAGCTAGATCCGCACACACGTG
>NZ_HG326652.1:932391-1517981 GCF_000308295.2 Afipia birgiae 34632 | reverse complement strand
GGACAAAAACAATCGAGTGGGAATAGGCGGCGAACCTCACCAAACGGATATCTTCGACGACATCAATGACGTCGACCTGCTCCGCTTGCTGCTGGCCGATCTGCATGACGACCTGCCTGGTAGGTTAGCTCGGTTTCGTCAGCTAACAGATCTTTCCGCTGCCCTTGGCCCGGGTGGAACGCTTATGCCCGGCGGGGAAACGACATACAACGCGTGGAGCGAAGCTCGAACCAGCTTTGTCCACGGAAACTACATAGCAACTGTGATGTTATGCCAAGGCCTCGCAGAACATCTTCTTGCTGCCCATCTTGAACTAATGCTCGGTGGCGAGCCTCTTCCTCATCGCATCAAGTTCAAAGACACACTCGAACGCTGTATTTTTCATCAGACCATTACTGAGGCGGATGCCGCGGACCTTCGACGCCTCATGGATTTCCGGAATCCACTTTCGCATTACCGGAATATTAGCGATCCGCAAAATCTATCGCGACGAGTCCTAAACTCACAGCGCGCAGCAGGGCACCACCTACTAAACGATGCCAGCTTTGCGATCAGCATGGCTGTCAGGCTTCTGGCGCTACCATCCTTTCGATTGAGCGGACGGTCCATCCTCGATGAGGATGTTTGACCGCAACCATCGGTGTCCGAGCTCAGAGAAGAGATCAAAGTTGAATAATTAGCATTGACTAATGAATTAGTAATGACTAACGTGTTTGCATGATGCAGACACACACCATCGACGCCGTCATGCGCACGCTTGCCGACCCCACGCGGCGCGCCGTGTTCGAGCGGATTGTCGGTTCCGACGAGATCACTGTAGCGGAACTGACGAAGGGGAGCGGCGTCACGCAGGGCGCCATCTCCCAGCACCTCAAGTCATTGAAGCAGGCAGGCCTGGTCGCCGAGCGCCCCGAAGGCCGCAAGGTGTTCTATCGCGCGGAGCCCGAGGGCCTTGCGCCGCTTGTCGACTGGATGAGCCACTACGGCGTCTTTTGGCGCGAGCGGTTCGCCAATCTCAGAACCCTTCTCAAGGAGATCGATCCATGAGCGACGCCGCGTTGAAATCCGACACGCAAGACATCGTTGTCGACGAAGTCTTGCCACATGCGCCGGAGACGATCTGGAAGGCGTTGACAACGGGCGAACTGATCGGCCGATGGCTGATGACGCCGACCGGATTCGAGGCTGTGAAGGGCAAGCGCTTTACGTTTCAGACGACGCCGGCCGGTGCGTGGGACGGTGTCATTCATTGCGAGGTGCTGGAAGCCGTGCCGAACGAGCGGCTCGCCTATGCCTGGAAAAGCGGACACAGGGACAACGCCGGATATGGTGCGGTGCTGGACACGGTCGCGACCTTCACACTGTCGAAAGTTGAAAATGGAACGCGCCTTCGCGTTGTCCATTCCGGCTTCGTGCTCCCGAGGAACGATACCGCTTTCAGGAGCATGGGCGACGGCTGGAAGAAGTGTGTCCCCAACATCGGCGTAGTTGCCGGGGAACAAATCGCTCAGAAAAAGTTGCACTAACCAGCGGCAAGCTGTGACGGGGAAATCGAACGGCTGACCGTGCCGCGCGACGGGATATCTTTGTCTTAACGCCAACGCATCCGAACAAACAGGAGGCTCACCATGCAGCATCAAATCGTTTCGCGAGCGGAATGGGAAGCGGCGCGCGAGCAGCTTCTCGTCAAGGAGAAGGCCCAGACGCGGGCCCGTGATGCGCTGGCCGCCGAACGGCGGCGGATGCCATGGATGGCCGTGGAAAAGACATACACGTTCGGCGGGCCGAACGGAAAAGTGAGCCTGCTCGATCTGTTCGATGGCCGCCGCCAATTGATTGTCTATCGCGCGTTCTTCGAGCCCGGCGTGCACGGCTGGCCGGAACATGCCTGCATCGGCTGTTCGCTGGGCGCCGATCAGGTCAGCAACCTCGTCCATCTGAACGCGCGCGACACGACCCTCGTATACGCCTCGCGCGCACCGCAGGCGGACATTGCGCGCCTGAAGGCGCGAATGGGTTGGGAGAAAATCCCGTGGGTCACGATCACCGATAGCTTCGATGCCGACTTCGGCGTCGATGAATGGCACGGCCACAACGCCTTCATCCGCGACGGCGAACGCATCTTCCGCACCTACTTGATCAACACGCGCGGCGACGAGGCGATGGGCACCGTCTGGAGCTATCTCGACATGACCGCGCTCGGGCGTCAGGAGGAGTGGGAGGACTCGCCGCAAGGTTATCCGCAGGAACGGCCCTACAAGTGGTGGAACTGGAACGACAGTTACGTTCCCGGCGCCGCGCCGGACCCGAAGTGGGTTGCCGTATCCGACGCCGGAGAAGAGGCGTTCCGGAATAAAGATAGCGGCGCGAAAACATGAGGGCGACCTGTTCAGATGCGCCCGACGGCGGGCCGGTGCGCGGGAACGCAGGCGCGTTCCGGGCAGCCGAGTGGTTGAGCCTCGCGGCCGCGCCGACCTTCGCGATCATGGCGCTGCTGACGGGTGTTCTTGGTGAAGGTGCGCCGGCGATCCTTTGCTCGCACGGTGCTTCACCGCTGAGTAGCATGGCCGCGATGTACGGGCTGATGAGCGCCTTTCATTTGACACCATGGCTGAAGCTGATATCCGGCCGGTAAATCTGGAACGGTCCAGCGAGCCGACGTCGCGATAGCGGCTAACCAATCCGTGATTGGATGATATCGATCGTTCGCGGTAATCCTCCCGATGATAGGATAACAATGTCTCCGGGGCGCGAGCCCACGGCAATAAGGATGAATTGATGACGATCTCGACACGGCGCGCGGTATTGGTGGGAGCGTTACCGGCGGCTGCAGCGCTCGTGCTGTCGCGTTATTCGGTTGCAGCCGAGACTCTTCCGAAGATGACCGTCCATCGCGACCCGACCTGCGGCTGTTGCGGCGGTTGGGTCGCCCATGTGAAGGCTGCGGGCTTTTCAGTCGATGAAATCGAAGTTGCCAATCTTGTGCCACTCAAGACGAAGCTCGGCGTGCCTGTGGAGCTTTCCTCCTGTCACACGGCGGAAATCGGCGGCTACGCTATCGAAGGACATGTGCCGGCCGATGCGATCAAGCGCCTGCTTGCTGAGCGGCCGCAAGCGAAAGGCCTGGCCGTCGGCGGTATGCCGATCGGTTCTCCGGGGATGGAAGTCGCGGGAACTCCGCCCGAGGCTTACGACGTCGTTCTGTTCTCGGCTGACGGGGAGCGCGTGTTCGCGCGCTATCGCGGGACACAGGTGATATAGTCAAGCGTCGCCGCGCACTGATACTACTCCGTCGTAATCTTGAGCTTGGTCGCGCCGGTATAACCATAAGACTCGTGCAGCAGAATCAGGATTTCGCTCGCGATATCGGCATCCTTGTATTTGTTGAAGGCATAGCTCTTCGAGTAGTTCGGAGCACGGCCCGGATCGGCATATCCGGCGCTGTGTAATCGTGCGACGCGCTCAGGCGTGAGAACTGTTGTCAGCGCCGCCCAGCTTTCCGCCGACTGAGCTTCACAGTAGATCGCAACAGGCGGGACTTCCGGAGCGCACTGTATGTAGCCGATGCCTGCGTCGAACACGGCATAGACGCGTCGCGTGGCATTGATCCGCAATCGCTGGATTTCGGCGGTTGTACTCACGCCATAGATACCAACCAGCTCTGCCGCTGAACTCGCTGTCTGCTGTGTCGTGGCCGGTGGTGTGTAGAAGCATGTCCGCACCGCTGTTGCGCGCATGGATGGTGCATCGTTCACACTCCCGGCGAGATTCTGCGAGGGACCGTTGCGGGGCGGGCAGGCGGTATCGTTCACCCAACTGGTAGCAACATCCAGATCATTGACGTTCGCGGCATAAGCTTCAGCCAGCGCCCGCACAACATGATCCGCTGCGCGGTCCGTCGGCAGATCTGCGGGGAATATCTGCACGTGATTTCCGAAGCTGGGATCGAGCGTCCAGCCGAGCGCTGCGAGCCGGGTCAAACGATCGCCGGTCAGCACGCTTTTCAGGGAAGGCTGCATCGACGTTCCCGCCGCTTCGCAGCGGAGGCTACGGTCCGAAATACGTCTGCATTGAATGTACTTGTTGCCGTCCCAGAACGTTGCGTAACCCACACGACCGGGCCGGGCCAATGTCGTGATGTTTTGCAACGCTTCGTCGATACGTAAGGCCGGTGCTTGCGCGATGCAGGGGCTTGTCGCTCCCCACGATGCGATTATCGCGCCCGCGAGTGCTGCCAGCCCTCGCCGAAATCCGAACTGCCCCATGCGCACCCCCGAAACGCAAAGACTTCGAACGTTTGCGGACGACTTGTGGGTTTCGCCGCAGGCTACCAGAAGAACTCATCACGGCGCAGAGGTCAATCTAAAGTTGTGGATCGAATAGATTTCCCGCAGCCACTCACTTGAGGCCGTTCGCCATCTCCCGCGCGATGCTCACGAAGCGTTCGATGGTCGGCGTGGTGTCGCCGGTGCGCCACGTGATCCCGGTCTCAAGGATCGGTGCGGTGCCTGCCAGATCGACGTAATTGACGCCGGTACGGGCGAGGTTGCGTAGCGACGCAGGCACGAGCGCGATGCCCATTCCGGCGGAAACAAGACTAATGATGGTTTGCATCTGGATCGCTTCCTGCGCGATCCGCGCCTGTCCGCCATGCGCCGTGTAGTAACCGGTCACGAGATCATGGAAGGCAGGGGCGCTCTGCCGGGGAAAGATGATGAGCGGTGCACTCACCACCGAGTCAGGCGCGAGCCGGTCCGCCGACAACGACAGCGTCCCGTCGGTGATCCAGCTTTCCGGCACGGCCGCGACCAGCGGTTCAGTCACAAGCGGCAGATAAGAGAGTTGTCTGGGCAGCGCGGCGTTCGGTGGCGGGATGACCAGACCGACATGGCCATGGCCTTCGAGCAGGTTGGCGATCTGTACGTTGCTGGTCGCTTCGGTCAGTGAGATTTCGACGTTCGGATAAAGCGAGGCGTAACGGCGCACCAACAGCGGCAGGATGCTGTAGTCCGCGGTGCTGACGAACGAGAGCGCCAGATGGCCGGCGGTGCCGTCGCGCAACTGTTGCGCAATCTCGGGCAGGGCCTTCACGCCGTCGAGCGCGGCGCGGACATGGGTCAGCCACTGCGCGCCGAACGGTGTCAGCGCGACGCTGCGTTTGGTCCGCACGAACAGCGGCGCGCCGAGTTCGCGCTCCAGCGTCATGATCGATTGGCTGAGCGGCGGCTGGGTCATGCCGAGCCGCTCGGCGGCCCGGCCGAAATGCAGCGTATCGGCCACGGCCGCGAAATGCCTGAGCTGACGGACGTCCATTGTGATACTTTCCGCGACCTAGTTCCTTCTGAATAATATATTTTACAGAGCCATTGAACCCCCTTATTGGAACTGTTCCAATCAAGAGGGAACAATCATGCCGGCATACCGCTCCAGAACCTCCACCCACGGCCGCAACATGGCCGGTGCCCGCGGCCTTTGGCGCGCGACGGGCATGAAGGACGCGGATTTCGGCAAGCCGATCATCGCCATCGCCAACAGCTTCACCCAGTTCGTGCCGGGGCACGTCCATCTGAAGGATCTCGGGCAGCTCGTTGCGGGCGAAATCGAATCCGCGGGCGGCGTCGCCAAGGAGTTCAACACCATCGCGGTCGATGACGGCATCGCGATGGGCCACAGCGGCATGCTCTATTCGCTGCCGAGCCGAGAGCTGATTGCAGATGCCGTCGAGTACATGGTCAACGCGCATTGCGCCGACGCGCTGGTGTGCATTTCCAACTGCGACAAGATCACGCCCGGCATGCTGATGGCGGCGATGCGGCTCAACATCCCGACCGTCTTCGTCTCGGGCGGACCGATGGAAGCCGGCAAGGTCGTGGTGAAGGGCACCAAGCGCTCGGTCGATCTGATCGACGCGATGATCGTTGCGGCCGACGACAGCTACACCGACCAGGAAGTCGCGGCGGTCGAGCGCTCGGCGTGTCCGACCTGCGGTTCTTGCTCGGGTATGTTCACCGCAAACTCGATGAACTGTCTGACCGAGGCACTGGGCCTGTCGCTGCCGGGCAATGGATCGGTGCTGGCGACCCATGCCGATCGCGAACGGTTGTTCCGCGAGGCGGGTCATGTGGTGGTCGATCTCGCGCGCCGCTGGTACGAGCAGGACGACGCGACGGCGCTGCCGCGCAATATCGCCAACTTCGCGGCGTTCGAGAATGCGATGAGCCTCGATATCGCCATGGGCGGATCGACCAACACCGTGCTGCATCTGCTGGCCGCCGCGCAGGAAGGCGAAATCGATTTCACCATCGCCGACATCGACCGGCTGTCGCGGCGGGTGCCGTGTCTTTGCAAGGTCGCGCCCGCCAAGAGCGATGTTCACATGGAAGACGTTCACCGCGCCGGTGGCGTCATGGCCATTCTCGGCGAACTTGAACGGGCTAAACTGATCGATACCAGCTTGCCGACCGTGCATGCGCCGACGATGGCCGATGCGCTCAACCGCTGGGATATCGGACGCACCAACAGCGAATCCGTACGCAACTTCTTCCGCGCAGCGCCCGGTGGTGTGCCGACGCAGGTGGCTTTCAGCCAGTCAGAGCGTTGGGATGAACTCGACACTGATCGCGAGAAGGGCGTGATCCGCTCGGCGGATCATCCGTTCTCGAAGGACGGCGGACTTGCGGTGCTGTTCGGCAACATCGCGCCGGAAGGCTGCATCGTGAAAACCGCCGGTGTGGATGAATCGATCCTCACCTTCCGCGGCAAGGCGCATGTCTTTGAAAGCCAGGACGACGCGGTCTCCGGCATCCTTGGCAACAAGGTCAAGGCGGGCGACGTGGTTGTGGTGCGCTACGAAGGGCCGAAGGGCGGCCCCGGCATGCAGGAAATGCTCTATCCGACCAGCTATCTGAAGTCGAAAGGGCTCGGCAAGGTTTGCGCGCTGGTCACCGACGGCCGGTTCTCGGGCGGAAGCTCGGGTCTCTCGATCGGTCACGTTTCGCCGGAGGCCGCCGAGGGCGGGCTGATCGGGCTGGTGGAGACGGGCGATCCGATCCTGATCGACATTCCGAACCGCATCATCAGCGTCGAGCTCGACGACGCCGTGCTGGCGGCGCGGCGCGCGGCAATGGAAGCCAAGGGCAATGCAGCCTGGAAGCCGGTCGACCGCAATCGCGTGGTGTCACCTGCGTTGCGCGCTTACGCGGCGCTGACCACCAACGCCTCGCGCGGCGCCGTTCGCGACGTGTCTCAGGTCGAGAAGTAGTCGCTGGCATTTGCTTCAAACGCTGATGCGAGCAGCGTTAGCGTTTGAGCAGCTCGTAAACAACGGGGTTATCGGCGCACGCGCCGAACCCGCATTCCAGCAGCGCCGAGACGACATTCAACGCCGTCAGGCCGATCACAAGCCACACTGCCGTGCGCGCGAACGCTGATGCGGGAGGGTGAGCGCGGCCGCCGTCGAATTGCCTGTCGAACAGCAGGATGATCGAGAGCAGGGCGATTGCCGCGATAAAGCCCAGCAGCGCCCACGTATAATAGTGATAGCCGCGCAATGCCGAACCGTAGCCGGCTTCCCCCGGCATGATGTGCAGCAGAATCTGACGCGTCGAGACCATCGCGCCGATGAGAGCTGCCAGCAGCGATAGTGCGTAATGGCTGGGCCGCGGTCCGAAGCGGATGTTCAGGATCGGCCCGATGGCCAGCGCCGTGAACATGATGCGCTGAAGCAGGCAGAGCGGGCAGGGAAGTTCGTTCAGCACGAACTGTGCGGCGAAGGCGGCAGCGAGTACGGCCGCGACACCGTAGAGACTGAGTGCGTTCAGGGCGACGGCGCGTTCCGGGGTCATGTGATGTGCCTCAGAACGACAGCTTCAGGGTATCGGTCGCGTGATGGAGATAGGTCGCGACACACGCGATGAGCAGGACGGCGGACAAGGCGAGTGTCAGCGATCGCGAGCCGCGCCATGCGACGAGCATCGTGATCGTGGCGGCGAGAAACAGCGCGGTAAATTCCATCGTCCCGTCCGAGCGAAATACCGCCTTACTGTAAGGCAGATTCGTCGATCCACTAGCGGCGTTTCGCTCAGATATTGTCGTCTATGCGGGTGAGATTATCCCTTCACATACGCAGCCAGCTTCTCGAGCGTCTGCATACCGAGTTCGACCGCGCCGAACTTCATAACGGCATTTCGGGCGTCGACCGACGGGAAGATCGAATGCATCGTCAGGAGCGTGCGGCTCGCGCCCAGCGCTTCGAACGTGACAGCGACCTCGAAAGCGTTCGGATCGTTGTCGATGTCCGAGTCGTGCCGATAGGCGAGGCGTTCGCCCGGCAAGATTTCGCGATACGCGATGCGGTTCGGATAATCCGTTCCGTCCGGGCCGTGCATGGTGAAGCGAAACAGGCCGCCGACGCGAAAGTCCCTCGCGAGCACCGTGATCGTGAAGCCGTTCGGGCCGTACCAAATCTTGAGAGCCTCGGTGTCGGAGAAGGCGCGGAACAGCACGTCCGGCGGAGCGTCGAATTCGCGTTCCATGGTGATGGTGGGCTGATCGGCCGGTGTACTTGCCCTGACCTTGAGAGTTGTCGCCGTCATGTGTCTGTTTCCTTTGACTGGATGTCTTTCAAATACAGATCGAGCTTGCCAAAGCTCTCCTCCCAGAACCGCCGATACTGATCGAGCCATTCGGTCGCTTCCTTCAGCGCCCTCGGTTCCAGGCGGCAAGGTCGCCACTGGGCAGTGCGCCCGCGCGTGACGAGGCCGGCGGTTTCCAAAACTTTCAGGTGCTGGGAAACCGCAGGGAGGCTCATGTCGAACGGCTTCGCCAGTTCCTGCACGGAGGTTTCGCCGAGCGCGAGGCGGGCGAGGATTGCCCGCCGTGTCGGATCAGCGAGGGCCTTGAAGGTCATGTCGAGGGCGTCTGCTGGCATGGTTCAACCTGTATTTAAGTAGATGCTTAAGTACGATTTGGCGGCCCGGCCGTCAAGATTGAAAAGGCCGCTTGCATCTCCGGCCTGTCTGGAAGAGTGTTCTCTGTTTGTTCTATTGCGTAACGAGGTTCAGATCATGCCCGAACAGCTTGTTTTTCAAGGGTTTGAACCACCCAAGCTTCCTGAGTTGACCGATGGATTGTTCCTGGCCCTCGTTCCACCGGCGGCTATCGCTGATCGCATCAGCGACCTGGTTCAGCAGCTTCGTTACAGTCACAGACTGAGGGGTGAAGCTCTTTCGCCGCGCAGGCTCCATGTCACGCTGCACTATCTCGGCGCGTACAACGGCCTGCCTCAGAACCTCGTCGAGGCTGTTTGTACGGTGGCGCTGGATGTCTCCATGCCGCCGTTCGAGATCACCTTCGATCGCGCCTTGAGCTTCACCAACAAAAGAATGGCGAGGCCGCTTGTGCTGCGGGCGGGCAGGGACATTGTCGCGCTGTCGGCACTTCATCGCGCCGTTGGCGAAGCGATGACAAGGGCCGGATTGGGGCGATGGGAGAGACCGCATTTCACGCCGCACATGACGCTGCTTTACGACAGGCGGCTTGTCGACGAGCATCCGATTGAAGCATTTGGCTGGACCGTGACCGATTTCGTTCTCGTGCACAGTCTTGTCGGCCGGGGAAAGCACATTCATCTCGCGCGCTGGCCGCTGCAGCGCTAAATCCTGATTCAGACATGCGAGGAATTGAATTTGTCCATCACCATCTACGGTATCAAGAACTGCGACACAATGAAGAAAGCCCGCGCATGGCTCGACAAGCACGGCGTCGACTACAACTTTCACGATTACAAAACCGAGGGCGTCGACAAGGAATGGCTCGCGCGCTGGAGCAAGGTCGTGGGCTGGGAGACACTGCTGAACCGGGCCGGTACGACGTTCCGGAAATTACCGGACGCCGACAAGACCAGCCTCACCGAGAAAAAGGCGATGGCGCTGATGCTCGCACAGCCTTCGATGATCAAGCGCCCGGTTCTGGAGATCGGCGGCAAGCTGCTGGTTGGCTTCAAGCCCGACATCTACGCGGCCGTGATCAGATAGTGGTCCCCCGCAATTTTCCCGATGGTCAAGTTTCAGGCTCTGGAAGGAACAGCCTGTAAAATACCGCCGATAGGCGGATTCTTCTTGAAGGGGTGCGGCGTTCTGGCGCAGGCTCCGCGGGCGTGCGATTTTACCGTTCGTCCTCCTTCAGGGTGCCGCCATGACAGTCACAACCGCGCCGTCAGTCCCTGCCTCAACGCGATCGCCCTGGTACACCATTCTTTACATTCAGGTGCTGATCGCCATCGCGCTCGGCATCCTGATCGGGCATTTCTACCCCGGCACGGGCAAGGCTCTGAAGCCGCTTGGCGACGGCTTCATCTCGCTGATCAAGATGATGATCGCGCCCGTCATTTTCTGCACGGTCGTGCACGGCATTTCCTCGATGGGAGATCTCAAGCGCGTGGGCCGCGTGGGCCTCAAGGCGCTGCTGTATTTCGAAGTCGTCTCGACGATTGCATTGCTCGTCGGCCTTCTCGTTGGCGAAATCGTCCAGCCAGGCAGCGGCTTCAACATCGATCCGGCAACGCTCGATCCGAAGGCGGTCGCGACTTACGTCCACAAGGCGAGTGAGGAGGGGATCGTCGCGCACCTGATGGCGATCATTCCCAACAGTTTCATCGGCGCTCTGTCGAATGGCGATCTGTTGCAGGTGTTGCTGGTGTCGATCCTGTCCGGCTTCGCGATTGCCTTTATGGGACCGGCCGGCGAGCCGATCGCGCATGCCATCGATATGGCCGCGAAAGTCTTCTTCGGCGTGATCCGCATCATTGTGCGTGCAGCGCCGATCGGCGCATTCGGCGCGATGGCTTTCACCGTCGGCGCCTACGGACTCGGTGCGTTGTGGAATCTGGTGGCGCTGATCGGCACCTTCTATCTGACCAGCATGCTCTTTGTCCTGCTGGTGCTCGGCGGCATCGCGCGGGTTGCGGGATTCTCGATCCTGCGATTCATCGCCTACATCAAGGATGAGCTTCTGATTGTACTTGGCACAAGTTCGTCGGAGACTGTGCTGCCCAACATGATCACGAAAATGGAGCGGCTCGGCGCGTCGCGCGGCGTGGTCGGTCTCGTGATCCCGACCGGCTACAGCTTCAATCTCGACGGCACCAACATCTACATGACGCTGGCGACACTGTTCCTTGCGCAGGCGACGAACACTAATCTGACGATCTGGCAGGAGCTTGGTATTCTCGGTGTCGCCATCATCACCTCGAAAGGTGCATCAGGCGTCACGGGTGCAGGCTTTATCACGCTGGCGGCTACGCTTGCGATCGTGCCGGATATTCCGATTGCGTCGCTCGCTATTCTCGTCGGTATCGACAAGTTCATGAGCGAGTGCCGGGCGCTCACCAACCTGATCGGCAACGGCGTCGCGACCGTGGTCATCAGCCGGTGGGAAGGCGAACTCGACAAGAAAAAGCTTCACGAAGCGATGGCGCATCCAATCGAACTCGGCGAGGCGATGGAGAAGGTCCGCGCGACAGCGTGATCATTGACGCTGTGTGAGGTGTCCGGTTCGCTAAACGAACTCGATCGTGTCGCCTGGCGCGATGCGGCCGGGCAGTTTGTGAAACAGATCACGATCGATCACGGACCGCAGAACGGGGACCGGCAGAACGTCGTTGCCGCGCATCAGGTTTCTGATTTCGAAGCCGCCGTCATCACTGATTGCTTTCAATGAGGCGAGGATGCGGTTGACGCCGGTGCCGTCGGAAAACGGCATCAACAGCCGTTCGTAGTCGACCATGCGACCGTAGAGGTCGCTGACCTTTGAGATGGTGTAGGTTGGCAGCCGTCGCCGGACGCACTCAAAATAAATGGGCATGACGACCGGCTCGAGCTTGGCGCCGACATACTCGTCGAGATAACGGCCCTTGCCGCTGGTGCCATAGGCGCTCGACATACGGCTGCCTTCGCTTTCGATCGTGAACCGTGGCCTGTCTCCCGTGCCGTGCACGGTATAGTAGACCAGGTCGTCCACTTCGTCGGCGATGCGCTCTGGCAGATAGTCTTCAAATTTTGGCAGCCGGTCGTGCCGGGCATACAACCGCAGCCAACAGTTCAAGAGCTCACGCTGCTTGATCGACTTCACAATGGCCGGACTAGCGCTATCGAATTCCATGACCGACGTCCCGACGCGGAGTTGTGGACAGTCCTTGCCAGCAATCATCGGCCTTTGGTCGAAATTTTTGATGAAGGGGGAACCCGGCCGGATATTAGGCTTAACAAGCCGTTTCACGGCTTCTGTCGGGCAGCCGGCTTAGCCCTAGGCATCAATGGACATTATGGAATTTGCAGGCTACGCATAATCGAGTGGGCAGCATTGCGGCTTGCGCAACACTAACGATCCGATACATATTCCGGCCCAGTTGCCGGGGTCGACAGCGCAAGGGGCGGCGCAAAAAACGGTCACACGCGGAACGGCTTGCGTGAAGGCTGACAGGGGGAATTTGCTTGTCTGATGAGTTCATTCTTGAAACCTCTGGGTTGACGAAGGAGTTTGCGGGCTTTGTGGCCGTCAGCGACGTCAATCTGAAGGTTCGCCGCGGGACAATTCATGCGCTGATCGGTCCGAACGGGGCCGGGAAGACGACATGCTTCAATTTGCTGACCAAATTCCTGAAGCCGTCGCGCGGGCAGATTCTCTATAAGGGGCAGGATATCACCGCGATGGCGCCGGCCGATGTGGCGCGGCTGGGCCTGGTCCGGTCGTTCCAGATTTCGGCGGTGTTCCCGCATCTCACGGCGCTGGAAAACGTGCGGGTCGCGCTGCAGCGCCAGCACGGCTCCTCGTTCGATTTCTGGCGCTCCAAATCGGTGCTCGACCGCTTCAACGGCCGCGCGCGGGAACTGCTCGAGGACGTCGGCCTGAGCGACTTCGCCAATACGCCTGCGGTGGAGATGCCGTACGGCCGCAAGCGCGCGCTGGAAATCGCCACCACGCTGGCGCTCGATCCGGAAATGATGCTGCTGGACGAGCCGATGGCCGGCATGGGCCACGAGGACATCGACAAGGTCGCTGCGCTGATCAAGCGCATTTCGCAGAAGTACACGATCCTGATGGTCGAACATAATCTGAACGTCGTCGCCAACCTGTCCGACACCATTACTGTTTTGACGCGCGGCAAGGTGCTCGCGGAAGGCAACTACGCAACCCTCACCAAGGATCCACGGGTCAAGGAAGCCTATCTGGGAGCCGGCCATGAATAACGTTGCAGGCTCGCCGGTTCTCGACGTCAAGAATCTCGAGGCGTGGTACGGCGAATCCCACATCCTTCACGGCATGAACTTCGAGGTTCGTCAGGGAGAGGTCGTGACGTTGCTCGGCCGCAACGGCGCCGGCAAGACATCGACGCTCAAGTCGATCATGGGCATCATCGGCAAGCGCACCGGCTCGGTGTCATTCGAAGGCAAGGATCTGATCCGGCTGCCGGCGGAGAAGATCGCACGCCTCGGCGTTGCGTTCTGTCCCGAGGAGCGCGGCATTTTTGCCAGCCTCGACGTCAAGGAAAACCTGCTGCTGCCGCCGATCATCCGCAGCGGCGGCATGACCCTCGACCAGATCTTCGAGCTGTTTCCCAATCTCAAGGAACGCCTCGGCAGCCAGGGCACCAAGCTGTCCGGCGGCGAACAGCAGATGCTGGCGATTGCACGCATCCTGCGCACCGGCGCGCGCTTCCTGATGCTGGACGAGCCGACCGAAGGTCTGGCGCCGGTCATTATCCAGCAGATCGGCAAGATGATTGCGCGGCTCAAGGCGGAGGGGTTCACCATCCTGCTGGTCGAGCAAAACTTCCGCTTCGCCTCGACCGTCGCGGACAGATTCTACATCGTCGAGCACGGCAAGATCATCGACACCTTCGCAAACTCGGAACTCCAGGCCAACATGGAGAAGCTCCACACCTATCTCGGTGTGTAAAGACGCAACTTACTTCAAGGGAAACGGCAAACGCCGCCGATAGAGCGGCATCCAGGAGGGAAGATAATGAAGAACACGATTTCGGCACTTATGCTGAGCACCGCGCTGATGATCGGTGCGGGGACCAGCGCTTTCGCGCAGGACAAAACCGTCAAGATCGGAAACCTGACCGATATGTCGGGCCTTTACGCCGACGTGGGCGGGCCGGGTTCGACGCTCGCTGCGCAGATGGCCATCGAGGATTCGGGCCTCACCAAAAAGGGCTGGAAGGTCGACGTCATCGCCGCCGACCATCAGAACAAGCCTGACGTCGGTACCACGACGACCCGGCAATGGATCGATGTCGAGAAGGTCGACGTCGTCGTCGACGTGTTGAACTCGGGCGTCGCGCTCGCGGTCAAGAACGTCGTCACCGAAAAGAATGCCATCATGATCAACTCCGGCGCGGCATCGTCGGATCTGACCAACGCGCAGTGCTCGCCGAACGTCGTGCACTGGGTCTACGACACCTACATGCTGGCCAACAGCACCGGCAATGCGCTGGTGAAGGCGGGCGGCGACAGCTGGTTCTTCCTCACCGCCGACTATGCATTCGGTGCGGCGCTTGAGCGCGACACCACCGCGGCCGTCACAAAGGCTGGCGGTAAAATTCTCGGCAGCGTCAAGCATCCGTTGAACTCGTCCGACTTCTCGTCGTTCCTGCTGCAGGCGCAGGCCTCGAAGGCGAAGATCGTCGGCCTGGCCAACGCAGGCGGCGACACCACGAACTCGATCAAGCAGGCGGCTGAATTCGGCATCGTCAAGGGCGGCCAGCGGCTGGCCGGCCTGCTGATGTTCATCAGCGACGTCAACTCGCTCGGTCTGAATGTTGCGCAGGGCCTGAACTTCACCGAGACGTTCTACTGGGATCTGAACGACCAGACCCGCGCATTCTCCAAGCGCTTTTCCGAGCGCATGAAGAACAAGCAGATGCCCACCATGGTGCAGGCCGGCGTTTATTCGGGCCTCATGCATTACTTCAAGGCGCTCGAAGCCATGGGCGGCAATCCGCACGATGGCGCCAAGGTCGTCGCCAAGATGAAGGAAATCAAGACCGATGATCCGCTGTTCGGAAAGGGTGAAATTCAGCCGAACGGACGCAAGATCCATCCGGCTTATCTCTTCGAGGTGAAGAAGCCTTCCGAGTCCAAGGGACCGTGGGACTATTACAAGCTGGTTGGCACCACGCCTGCCGAGCAGGCCTTCCGGCCTCTCTCGGAAAGCGCTTGCTCGCTGGTGAAGAAGTAACAACCTATCGCCCGGCGGCTTGACGCCGCCGGGCATTCTCTCAAGACCGCCTTCAATCGCGCGCGAAAGAAACGATACGATGCAAGCTCTCTACGCCCAGCTTTTGGTTGGATTGATCAACGGCTCGTTTTACGCGCTGCTGAGCCTTGGGCTGGCCGTGATCTTCGGAATGCTCAACATCATCAATTTTGCGCACGGCGCGCTTTATATGATGGGTGCGTTCGTTGCGTACTTCCTGCTGAATCTGGCCGGCATCAACTACTGGTGGGCGCTGATCCTGGCGCCGGTGATCGTCGGCGGCTTCGGCATCCTGCTGGAGCGCACGATGCTGCAGTGGCTGACCGGCCTCGACCATCTCTACGGATTGCTGCTGACGTTCGGCATGGCGCTGGTGATCCAGGGCGTGTTCCAGAACTACTTCGGATCGTCCGGATTGCCCTATGCCATTCCCGATATTCTCAAGGGCGGCGTCAATCTCGGCTTCATGTACCTGCCGATCTATCGCGGCTGGGTCGTCATCTTCTCGCTCGTGATCTGTATTGCCACCTGGTACCTGATCGAGCGCACGCGGCTCGGCGCTTACCTGCGCGCCGCCACCGAGAATCCGACGCTGGTGCGCGCCTTCGGCATCAACGTGCCGCGCATGATCACGCTGACCTACGGTCTTGGCGTCGGTCTCGCCGCGCTGGCCGGCGTGCTCTCGGCTCCGATCAATCAGGTGCGGCCGCTGATGGGCGCGGACCTGATCATCGTGGTGTTCGCGGTGGTTGTGATCGGCGGCATGGGCTCGATCATGGGCTCGATCATCACCGGCTTCGCGCTCGGCGTGATCGAAGGCCTGACCAAGTATTTTTATCCCGAGGCGTCCAACACCGTGGTTTTCGTGCTGATGGTGCTGGTGCTCCTCGTAAAGCCGACTGGACTGACGGGGCGGGCGAACTGACATGACCACGATTACCGACAACGCCGTTCCCGTGAAGGGCCGCACCAGCGACGAAATGATCGCGTTCGCCGTCATGACGATCTTGCTGGCGATTGTGCCGCTGACGGGGCTGTATCCCTATTTCGTGATGCAGGCGCTGTGCTTTGCGCTGTTCGCCTGCGCCTTCAACCTGCTGATCGGCTACAGCGGCCTGCTGTCATTCGGCCACGCGATGTTCCTCGGCACCGCCGGTTATGTCACCGCCCATGCGCTGAAGGTCTGGGGCGTGTCGCCCGAGATCGGCATTATCCTCGGCGTTGCCGCCGCTGCCGCGCTCAGCGTCATAACGGGACTGATCGCGATCCGCCGCCAGGGCATCTACTTCGCGATGATCACGCTGGCGCTGTCGCAGTTGCTGTTCTTTATCTACCTGCAGACGCCCTTCACCCACGGCGAAGACGGCATCCAGGGCATTCCGCAGGGCATGATGTTCGGTGTGTTCGACCTGTCGAAGCCGACCACGCTCTATTACGTGGTGCTGGCGATCTTCCTGCTCGGCTTCCTGCTGATCTACCGCGCCATCAACTCGCCGTTCGGCGAGGTGCTGAAATCGATCCGCGAGAACGAGCAGCGCGCGATCTCGCTGGGCTACAAGACCGACCAGTACAAGCTGCTGGCGTTCATCCTGTCCGGCACGCTGGCGGGTCTGGCGGGTGCGGTGAAGGTGTTCGTGGCGCAGAACGCCTCATTGACCGACGTGCACTGGACCATGTCCGGCGAAGTCGTGCTGATGACGCTGGTCGGCGGCCTCGGCACCGTGTTCGGACCGGTGGTCGGCGCCTTCGTCATCATCGCCATGCAGCAGTACCTGGCCGGCTTCGGACAGTGGGTCACCGTGATCCAGGGCGCGATCTTCGTGATCTGCGTGCTGACCTTCCGCCGCGGAATCATCGGTGAAATCGCCCATTTCTTCAAGCGATCGCTGTAACTGCCGGATTCTACGGTCCTTCTCGTTCCGACAAAACGGTGGATGACCGGCGCTTTTGCGCCGGTAGCTGCCTGTTGGTTTGTGAAACGGGTTATGACAGATATGTGACGCATTCTGTTATGCCGGAGAAAGATCGATGCTTGGCTGGTTTCGTAAACTGCTGCCTCGGGAGGAGCGGTTTTTCGACCTGTTCGCCCGGCATTCCCAATCGGTGGTGCAGGGCGCCGAGGCGCTCGAGGGAATGATGCGCGGCGGCGAGGAGACCCCGGTCTACTGCCAGCGTGTCAACCAGTTCGAGAACGACGCCGACCAGATCACGCGGGAAGTTCTGACCGCGGTCCGCCGGACCTTCATCACACCGTTCGATCGCGGCGATATCAAGAACCTGATCACCGCGATGGACGATGCCATCGACCAGATGCAGCAGACCGCCAAGGCGGTGATGCTGTTCGAGGTGCGGACCTTCGAGCCGCCGATGCGCGAGATCGGCAGCATCCTCGTGCAGTGTGCGAATCTGGTCGGGCGAGCAGTGCCGCTGATGCAGGCCATGGGCGAGAACGTCACGACGCTGACGGCGCTCACCGAGGAAATCACCCGGCTGGAAGGCCGCGTCGACGATCTCAACGACATCGGCCTGAAGGAGCTGTTCCTCAAGCACCGCGGTGGCAGCGCGATGGATTTCGTCGTCGGCGCAGAAATCTACAAGCATCTCGAGAAGGTCGCCGACCGCTTCGACGACGTCGCGAACGAGATCAACAGTATCGTGATCGAACAGGTTTAAGGTCAGGATCGCATCGTGGATGCCTCGCTCGCTTTCCCTATCCTGGTCGGGTTGATCGGTGTCGCGCTGCTGTTCGATTTTCTGAATGGCCTGCACGATGCCGCCAATTCCATCGCCACCATCGTTTCGACCCGCGTGCTGCGGCCGCAATATGCCGTTGCGTGGGCGGCGTTCTTCAATTTCATCGCTTTCGCCGTGTTCGGCCTGCATGTCGCGCAGACCATCGGCACCGGCATCATCCACCCCGGAGTGATCGATGCCCAGGTGATCTTTGCAGCCTTGATCGGCGCGATCATGTGGAACCTGATCACATGGGCGCTCGGAATGCCGTCCAGTAGTTCGCATGCGCTGATTGGCGGATTGCTGGGTGCTGGTATCGCCAAGGCAGGATTCTCCGTCATGGTCTGGAGCGGCCTGTCGAAAACACTGCTCGCGATCGTGCTCTCGCCATTCGTCGGCTTCCTGCTCGCGCTGCTCCTGACGGCGATTGTGTCATGGGCCGCGGTGCGATCGACGCCCTTTGCGGTCGATCGTGCTTTCCGGATTCTGCAGTTCGTTTCGGCCTCGCTGTATTCGCTTGGCCATGGCGGCAATGATGCGCAGAAGACCATGGGCATCATCGCGGTGCTGCTTTACTCGCAGGGATACCTCGGGGGAGAGTTCAGCGTTCCGTTCTGGGTGGTGATTTCGTGTCAGGCCGCGATGGCGCTCGGGACGCTGATGGGCGGTTGGCGCATCGTGCGCACCATGGGATTGCGAATCACCAAACTCAATCCGATGCAGGGGTTTTGCGCCGAGACGGGCGGGGCGGCGACCTTGTTCGCAGCAACATTCCTTGGCGTGCCGGTCTCGACCACTCACACCATCACCGGTGCGATTGTCGGTGTTGGCGCTGCACGACGGCTGTCCGCCGTACGATGGAATGTGGCCAGTTCGATCGTCGTGGCCTGGATCTTTACCATCCCTGCGTCTGCGCTGGTTGCAGCCGCGACGTACTATGGTGTGACGCTGGCGGGCTGGCGCTGATCTACGCTTACGCGACGATCTTGAGTCCAACGATTCCCGCGACGATCAGCCCGATGCAGACGATGCGGAGGGTGGTCGCCGGGTCGCCCAGCAGCCAGATGCCGAGGACGGCGGTTCCGACCGTGCCGATACCGGTCCAGACCGCATAGGCGGTGCCGACAGGCAACGTCTTGAGCGACAGGCCGAGCAGGATGACGCTGGCGATCATGCTGATGATGGTTAGAACCGATGGCATCAGCTTTGTGAAACCATCGGTATACTTGAGCCCGATGGCCCAGCCGATCTCCAGCAAACCCGCGATGAACAGCATTGACCATGCCATGGCTAACTCCTTCCACAACAGGGCCGTCCCTGCGGAGATGTGAGTGAATCGAGGTTGTCCTCGCCGCCCAGATATGGCTGAGCGGTAAAGAAGATGCAAGTGCATATAGTTCAATTACCCTTGATCCTGCCGCGTTTCTTTGCGACACGCTCGCATCATGTCCGACACCGACACCGCCATCGCCGCCGAGTCTGCCTCGCTGACGCCGCTTGCCGAAGAAGTGGCGCGCCGGCGCACATTCGCGATCATCTCGCATCCTGACGCCGGCAAGACCACGCTCACCGAAAAGCTGTTGCTGTTCGGCGGCGCGATCAATCTGGCGGGTCAGGTCAAGGCCAAGGGCGAGCGGCGCAACACGCGCTCGGACTGGATGAAGATCGAACGCGAGCGCGGCATCTCCGTCGTCACCTCGGTGATGACCTTCGAATTCCAGAATCTCGTGTTCAATCTGCTCGATACGCCGGGCCACGAGGACTTCTCGGAAGACACCTATCGCACACTGACCGCGGTCGACTCCGCCGTCATGGTGATCGACGCCGCGAAAGGCATCGAAGCGCGAACGAGAAAACTGTTTGAAGTCTGTCGGCTGCGCGACATTCCGATCATCACCTTCATCAACAAAATGGACCGCGAAAGCCGTGATCCGTTCGATCTGATGGATGAAATCGAAAAGACGCTGGCGCTCGACACCACGCCGCTGACATGGCCGGTGGGACGGGGGCGCGATTTCCTCGGTACCTATGACATCCAGACCGGCGGCGTTCGTCTGCTGGAGGGCGGCGGCGCGAAGACCGGGCAGGCCGAGAAAATTGCAATTTCCGAGCTTGCCGGCCGCAACGCCAATCTCGACGCTGCTGCGATCGAGGAAGAACTCGCACTGGTGTCGGAAGCCTGCAAGCCGTTCGAACTTGACGCATTTCGCGAGGGTCATCTGACCCCGGTGTTCTTCGGCAGCGCCTTGCGCAATTTCGGCGTTGGCGATCTGCTCGAAGGCCTCGGCCGCTATGCGCCGCCGCCGCGCGCGCAGGACGCCGACAAGCGCAAGGTCGAAGCCGACGATCCGAAGATGAGCGCCTTCGTTTTCAAGATCCAGGCGAACATGGACCCGAACCATCGCGACCGCATTGCGTTTGCGCGGCTGTGCTCGGGCAAGCTGACGCGCGGCATGAAGGCCAAGCTGGTCCGCACCGGCAAGAACATGAGTCTGTCGTCTCCGCAGTTCTTCTTCGCGCAGGATCGCGCCATCGCGGATGAGGCGTTCGCCGGCGACGTGGTCGGCATTCCCAATCACGGCACGCTGCGGATCGGCGACACGCTGACCGAGGGCGAGGACATCACCTTCGTCGGCGTCCCATCGTTTGCGCCGGAAATCCTGCGCCGCGTGCGTCTGACCGACGCGATGAAAGCCAAGAAGCTGAAGGAAGCATTGCAGCAGATGTCGGAGGAGGGCGTCGTGCAGGTGTTCCGTCCGCGCGACGGCGCGCCTGCGCTGGTCGGCGTGGTGGGCTCGCTGCAGCTCGACGTGCTGAAGGCGCGGCTCGACGCTGAATACTCGTTACCGGTGGATTTCGAGATCAGCGAATTCCAGCTCGCACGCTGGATTTCGTCCGACGACCGCAAGAAGCTCGATGCGTTCGTGTCGGCGAACAACTCCGGCGTGGCCGACGACGTCGATGGCGATCCGGTGTTTCTCGCCAAGAACGAATTCTATCTCGGCTACACCCGCGAACGCGCCGAGGGCATCGTGTTCTCGAGCATCAAGGACGTGAAGAAGAGGGCGTAAGCTCGCTTTGTCCGCGGGTTCGGTTTTTCACACAGCCGCGACTTGCTGTTCTCGTGTTGCAACAGCGGTTGATTCCTTGCGAGAGGGCCATACGTATGGTTCGGTTGTCCGGACCAACAGGCCGTTCCATGCTGCGGCGCGTTACATTCATCATTCTCTTCGCTCTCGCGGCCGTGATCATCACCTCCGCAGCATCCTTAGCGGGCTCACTACGCGATCTCAATCCGACGCCATTCTCGCATTCGCCGTGCAGCGTGTTGGGCGGTGGACCGTGCACGCCGTATTTCTGCAGCACGTTCAACCACGGCCCGTGTATTCCCGAGATTTATTATCCCTATGGCGAAAATCTGCAGGTCACAGTGCTGAGCAAGCCCGACGACAAGGACGCGCCGAAGTACATCAAGCCCGATCACGATCTCGACACCATCCGCGATCTGTTTGCGGCGCTTCGCGCATGCTGGACGCCGCCACCCGAAAAAGAGGCGCAGGCGGACATGCAGATGTCGGTGAAATTCTCTTTCAATCGCGACGGCGGCCTGATTGCGCCGCCACAACTGACCTATTTCACACCGGGTGTTTCAGCGCAGATCCGTAAAGCCTATCTCGGCGCGATCAATGCGTCGCTCGAAAACTGTGCGCCGTTATCCCTGAGCAAGGGGCTCGGCGGCGCCATTGCAGGCCGACCGATCATGATACGTTTTGTTGATAACCGCAGGCTCAAGCTGGACAGTCCGCCGCCGCAACCATGAACCTGCCTGCGCAGCCTTGCGACCAACGTTGCAGGTCGGCCCTTTCATGTGATTTCATATCACCGGCAGCGGGGAATATGCGCGATCAGCGGCAGGCAGCACCCGGGCCGCGGGATACACCGGAGCCGCGGCAACGCACTGCTGCGCTGCTGCTCAAACTTTCGCCTGTGATGTTTGTCCTTTGTTATCTGCTCGCGGCCGTTCAGGGTGCGAAGTGGCAGCATTCGCTGCTGATCGCCGTGGTCGGGACCGCCATGTGCCTCGGCGCCGCGGGACTCTACAAACTGCGCGGGTCAAGATCGGCAGGCGATCTGTTCTGGCTCAACATCATTCTGCGCCTGTTTACGCGCTAGGCTTGAAGTCCGCGCGTTTCTCCACATTCGCCTTGATGTTTCCCAGACCCACCGCCGCTTCCGCGTCCATGTTGGCGATCTGCTCGTCCGTCGGCGGCTTCTTGCGCGCCGGATTGCGCAGGGTGCGGGTGAACTTCGTGCCGCCGCCGACGTCCTCGCAGGTGTATTGAACGACGATGGGACCGATGAAGTCGGTCTCGGCCTGCACGATCCAGAGTTTCGGGCTGACACAGGCGCGCACGATCCAGTTCAGCGACACTTCACCCGAGCGGATATGCCATTTTTCGTGAAACAGTTCGCCGGCCTCAAGCGGGCGATTTTCGCTGTCGATGTGATGCGATGCCGCCAGCCACTCTGGCCAGGATTGCGGATTGGTGACGTAGTCGAACACAGCTTTCGCCGGGGCGTTGATAACGATGTCGTGGCTGCGCTCGAAGGCGACGGTGGCAGGGGCGTTCATGGCGTTCCTCTTATTGTTTCTCTTGTCATCACCGGGCATAGCCGTCTGAAGGACGGCGTCGCTTCGCTCGCCTATGTCCCGGTGATCTCGGTAAGTTGGGCACCGTGCTTCGATGATCGGGATGGCCGGGACAAGCCCGGCCATGACGGCGCACGAGACCCTAATTGATTCTGATGTCGCCGCGCTTGATGACATCGGACCACAGCTTG
Source organism: Afipia birgiae 34632 (assembly GCF_000308295.2). Lineage (GTDB taxonomy): Bacteria > Pseudomonadota > Alphaproteobacteria > Rhizobiales > Xanthobacteraceae > Afipia > Afipia birgiae. The sequence goes on along the minus strand of NZ_HG326652.1, from coordinate 1,495,145 downwards.
ATCTCGGCGTCCATCCGCGCGCGTAAGGCGCTCGGCGTCGAGGGTGCCGGTTCGATCAGTTGCGTATCGAGCCGCTCGCGCACGCTGGGCTTGGTCAGGATGTCGTTCACCTCGTCGTTGATCTGCGCGATGATCGCGGGCGGCGTACCTGCGGGAGCGATCAGCGCGTTCCACGCGTCGGATTCGACATCGATGCCTGACTCTTTCAGCGTCGGCACACCGGGCAGAAAGCGTGAACGCTGCGCGGTCGCGACCGCGAGGATTTTGACTTTCCCGCCCGCGAGTTGCGGTGTCACCGCGATGGCCGGCAGGCACGCGGCCTGCACATCGCCGCGGATCACGGCAGTGATCGCCTGCGGCGATCCGCCATAGGGGATATGCACCATCGCGGCGCCAGCACGCTGCGCGATAGCCTCCATGGTCAGGTGCGACAGCGAGCCCGCGCCAATCGAGCCGAAGGCGAGGGGGATCCCCTTGCGCTTGAGCATCGCCAGAAACTCCGCGACCGAATTGACGTTCAGGTTCGCCGGCACCACCAGCACGCTCGGCAACGACGTCAGCATCGTGATTGGCGCAATGTCCTTGGCCGGATCGTAAGGTAGCTTGGAGAACAGCAGCGTATTGATGGCGAGCGGGCCACCGAGGCTGATGCCGAGCGTTGCGCCGTCAGGCGCGGCCTTGGCGACGGCGTCGGTGCCGATATTGCCGCCGGCGCCGGGTTTGTTCTCGACGATGAAACTCGCGCCCGGATGGCGCGCCTGCAGGTCGTCGGCGACGATCCGCCCGACCAGATCCGGCGTCGATCCCGGCGCATAGGGCACGATGATTTTCACGGTTTTCGGCGGCCATGCCGGGTCTGCCGCTTGGGCGTTCGAGACGGGCGCGGCGAGAACCAGCGCGAGAGCGGCGATTGCAAGGGATTTCATAAGGCCAGGGAGAATTCTAGGGCAGGGTTGCGATGCGGAAGCGGCATTGCGCGCCGCACCCCAAAAGTGATACCGGGGCACAGTGCCGCTGGACTTTAACAGGGTCCTTCGCGCGGTGGAATGTCTCGGAAGGCGGTGCTGAAAACCGCTGCGGGCAGGTCGGGACGGAGGCGGCATATGGGCTTGTTGATCCTCATCGCCGGATTGGCGCTGTTTCTCGGCGTTCATACGCTGACCACGTTGCGCGGTCAGCGCGCGGCCGTCATCGCGCGGCTCGGCGAGGGCGGTTACAAAATTCTCTATACGCTGGTGTCGTTCGTAGGGCTTGCGCTGATCGTGTGGGGCTTCAGCCGCTATCGGGCGACGGAATGGGTCAATGTCTGGTATCCGCCGGTCGCCATGCGGCACATCGCGCTGGCGCTGATGCTGCCCGCGGTGATCCTGGTGGTGGCGTCCTATATCCGCGGCAATATCTACCTGAAACTGAAACACCCGATGCTGGCCGGCGTGAAATTGTGGGCGGTGCTGCATCTGATGGCCAACGGCGATCTCGGATCGATCATCCTGTTCGGATCGGTGCTGGCGTGGGCCGTGTACGACCGCATTTCGCTCAAACGCCGCGAGGATCCCGGCGCACCGCCCATTCCTGTCGGCGGATTTGGCAACGATCTGGTCGCGGTTGCGGTCGGCGTGGTCGTTTATGCCGCGCTGGCCTTCGCATTCCATCCTCTCGTGATCGGCGTCCCTGTGATTGGAGTTTAAGACATGTCCGTGCAATCAGCGGTAAAGCGCAAGACCGCGCCCGATATCCTCAAGCGCAAGGGCGGCGATCCGATCGTGATGCTGACGTCGTATCACGCGCACACCGCGGCGCTGGTCGACCGGTATTGCGATGTCATCTTGGTCGGAGACTCCCTCGGCAACGTGATGCATGGTTTCGAGACGACGGTGCCGGTCACGCTCGACATGATGATCCTGCAAGGACGCGCGGTGATGCGCGGCTCGAAAGAGGCGCTCGTCGTGGTGGACATGCCGTTTGGATCGTACGAGGCCTCGAAGGAACAGGCGTTTCATTCCGCCGCGCGCGTGCTGAAGGAAACTCATTGCGGCGCCGTGAAGATGGAAGGCGGCGTGCGTATGGCCGAGACCATCGAGTTTCTCACCACGCGCGGCATTCCGGTGATGGGGCATATCGGCCTGACGCCGCAGTCGATCAACACGCTCGGCAGCTTTAAGTCGCAAGGCAAGGACGAAGCCCTCAAGATCGCGGCGGGCGAGAATGGCAGCGGTCCGTTTCAGGATGATGCCCGCGCGGTGGCGCAGGCCGGTGCCTTCTCGATGGTGGTGGAAGCCGTGGCGGAGCCGCTGGCGCGACGCATCACTGAGATTGTACAGATCCCGACCATCGGCATCGGCGCGAGCAATGCATGCGATGGTCAGGTGCTGGTGCTGGAGGATATGCTCGGCCTGTCGCCGTGGGTGCCGAAGTTCGTCAAGCGCTACGGCAATCTCGGACCGGGGATCGAGGCGGCGATCCAGGACTACGCCCGCGAAGTCCGTTCGCGCGCATTCCCCGGGCCGGAGCATGTTTACGGCATCAAGCCGAAAGCCTGATGGTCCAGCACTCCTTCAAGGAGCGGCAACAAAAAGCCCGGCGTGACAGCCGGGCTTGAGTTTTTGGAGCTGGAGAAACGATGAAGACGTACGGCGCGGCCGTGAGGCCGCGCCGCTCAACATTCAGAACTTGTAGTTCACACCGGCGCGAACGACGTTCACCTTGGTGTCGAATGTCGTGATGCTTGATGCGCCTATGATGACCGGGGATAGGTTGACGAGCCTCTCGTCGCCGAAATCGTAGTAGAGGTATTCGGCGCGTACGGTCCAATTGTTCGTAACGGCATATTCCACACCGCCGCCGACGACCCAGCCCGACAGGGTCTTGTTGGCTGAGAGCGGGTTGAAGCCAAATCCAGTGAAGTCGGTGCGATAGTTGACGTCGGCCCACGCACCGCCACCTGTGAAGTATATCAGCCAGCGATCCGCCGCGTAGCCGAGCCTGCCGCGGATGCTTGCCATCCAGTCGATGTTACGGTCAGCTAGGTGGTTGAAGCCAGCGCCAACCGGCCCGCCGCCGGCGATGAAGACGGGTGAAACGTTAGCATTGCGGATTCCCGTTCCGGAAATATCGCCCTCAATGCCCAGCACCCAGTTGGGAGCGAACTGCCAATTGTAGCCGATCTGGCCGCCGCCGACGACGCCATTGCCGTTGTTGCCGATCGACGCTACGGCAAAACCCGGGAAATTTGCCTGGGTCACGGTTGCTGTGGAGTCACTCCAGCCGCCGCCGACATGGATGCCTCCGTAGAAGCCGGTCCAGCTCCAGACAGGAGCAATGATTGGAGGCGGGGCTTTGTACCGCGGAGCCATGTCCGCGGCAGATGCGCTGCTGATTGTGATGGCCAAGAAGGCTACTGTTGAAAGTAATTTCCGCATGATGCACTCCCCAAAAATAACAGAGTTTGGCAGTCGAGCCGGAAACGCCCTTAAGCGAATACCAACATAAAAATCAGCCGATGGCTGTCACCGGGAAGTCACGCCGGAATACTAATTAAATTGAGGTATGTCAGTATACTTGACATTAATGCGGCGCGGTCTGGCCCTACGTTCTCGATATTCGTCTCGAGAAGGTTTTACAGATGCTGACTGATCCAGACGCGCGCGGCCACTCCATCAGCGCCATCGCGCTGAAGTGCGGGTTCAACGATATTTCCTATTTCAATCGGGTGTTCCGCAAGCGGTACGGCTGCACGCCGTCCGATCTGCGTTACGGACGGCGTGAACCCGATGCGGCGCTCACTGCGACCGGCTGAGCTGCTCTTCGGTCACGATCCGCTCGATGTTCTCGGTCTTGCTTCGGATGCGGTACCGCAGGCGTCCATCCGCCTCGATCGGCATGCAGCCCACGATCGTGTAGACGTCCGACCGGACTTTCTCGGCGCGGCCCTGGGGGCCCTGACCCTGATGATGAACATCGTCATTGATCGAAAAGCTGTGTGACATGGAATCTCCCGGATTGAGCGGGTTGTAGCAGCCGGACAGGGTAAAGCAACGATTTCGGACGTGCCGGCGGCCCAAAAACAGTGTTAACGCTTTGATCCGGCTGGCTTTGCCTTGTCGCCGCCATACCGGTACTGTATCCGCCACCGTCACATCGGGGGAACCGTGCCAACCGCGCGGCTGACGACGGTCTCACACGTTTCCAACACGCCGGACGGGGCAATTAAGTGTCTGAAATATTTCATGAAATAGACGAGGACTTGCGCCGGGAGCAGTTCAAGAAGCTCTGGGAGAAGTATTCGATCTTCGTCATCGCGACCGCGATTCTCATTGTCGCCGCTGTCGGCGGCTGGCGCGGCTACCAGTATCTTGAAGCCAAGAAGGCTGCCGAGGCCGGATCGGCCTTCGAGGCCGCCATCTTGCTGTCCGAGCAGGGCAAGAAGAGCGAGGCCGAGGCCGCTTTTGGAAAGATCGCGGCAGACGGCTCCAGAGGTTATCGCGGGCTGGCGCGCTTGCGCGCCGCTGCGGACGCCGCTGCCGCCGATCCGAAGGCTGCGGCCAAGCTATACGACGGCATTGCTGCCGATCCGAGCGTCGCGGTTACTGAACAGGATCTCGCGCGCATCCGCGCTGCAGCCCTCGTGATGGAAACAGAGCCCTATGCGGACATGCTCAAGCGCCTTGAGCCTGCAGCGGGCGAGGGCCGGACCTTCCGGCACACTGCGCGCGAGCTGCTCGCATTGTCGGCGTGGCGCACGAATGACGCTACCGCTGCACGCCAGTGGCTCGACATGATTGGCAACGATGCCCGCACGCCGGCGAGCTTGCGCAGCCGCGCCGAGGCACTGCAGGCCCTGCTGCCGCCGGCCGCGAAAAGCTGAGGCGAGATATCGATGCGCCGCTCGCAACGTCTGATTGCCGCTACCGTCCTTGCCGCGATGTCTGTCGCGCTTGCCGGCTGTTCCAGCGGCAGTTTCGATCCGACCGATATGATGGACTGGTTCGATACCAAGAAGAAGTTGCCCGGCGAGCGCAGGCCGGTATTCCCCGAGGGCGTTCCGGGCGTCGAGCAGGGCGTGCCGAGGGATATGTACAAGGGCACGCGTCAGGATCTGGCGCCGGCGCCTGCGGCCGAAGCTCCGGCACCTGCGCCGGAACAGCGAAAGCCGGCTGGACGCTCCGCAGCCCGGGAGGCCGAGCCATTCCCGACGCCCGTCGACGATGCCAGCGCGCCTGCGCCGAAGATGAAAAAGCCGAAGCGAACGCGCATCACCGCGCCGGAGCCTGACGCAGAACCAGCCCCAGCGCCGCAGCGGCAACAGCAGCAGGCAGCACCGCAGCAACAGCCACCTTCCTTCCCGGCGCCGTTGCCGAGCGGAGGCTTCGCGCGCTGATCGATTTAAGCCCTCAACACGGTCCGGTGGGCCGCGCATTTTAGATCCCCTTTATTGACATGAGGTCCGTAAAGGGCGAACGGATCACTCATGTCCTTCACCATTGCCATCATCGGCCGGCCCAATGTCGGCAAGTCGACCCTGTTCAACCGGCTGGTTGGGCAAAAGCTCGCGCTTGTCGATGACCAGCCGGGCGTGACGCGCGACCGCCGCGAGGGCGACGGGCGGCTCGGCGATCTTGAATTCACGCTGATCGATACCGCCGGTCTCGATGAAGGCCCCAAAGGCTCGCTGACCGCGCGGATGCAGGAGCAAACCGAGGCGGCCATCGCCGCCGCGGACGCATTGATGTTCGTCATCGACGCGCGCGCGGGACTGACCCCCAACGACCGCGCCTTCGCCGATTTCGCGCGCCGCGCCAACAAGCCGGTGGTGCTTGTCGCCAACAAGAGCGAGGGCAAGGCGGGTGAGGCGGGCGCGATGGAAGCCTACGCGCTCGGTCTCGGCGACCCGATTCCGATTTCTGCCGAACACGGCGAAGGGCTGAGCGATCTCTACGACGCGCTGCGTGTGCTGATGCCGGAGCCGGTCGACGAGGATGACGAAGTGAACGATCCGGAGTCGTTCGAGAACGTGGACGGCGAAGACGAAAGTCTGTCAACGCGCCCGATCCGTGTCGCGGTGCTCGGCCGCCCCAACGCCGGCAAGTCGACGCTGATCAACCGTCTGCTCGGTGAAGAGCGGCTGCTGACCAGCCCCGAAGCCGGAACGACGCGCGATTCCATCGCCGTCGATGTGACGTGGAAGGGCCGCGAGTTTCGCGTGTTCGACACCGCAGGTCTGCGGCGGCGCTCGCGGATCGAGGACAAACTGGAAAAGCTGTCGGTGTCCGATGCGCTACGCGCGGTGCGGTTCGCGGAAGTCGTCATTCTGATGATGGACTCGCAGAGCAAGTTCGAGGAGCAGGATCTGCGGCTCGCCGATCTGATCGAGCGCGAAGGCCGCGCCCTCGTGATCGCGGTCAACAAGTGGGATCTTATGGATCGTGCGCCGAGCCAGATCGCAAGGCTGCGCGAAGATGCCGATCACCTGCTGCCGCAGGTGAAGGGCATGCCGGTCGTCGCCGTCTCCGGCATGATGGGCGAGGGTATCGACCGGCTGATGAGCGCCATCGAGGATGCCTATGGCGTCTGGAACCGGCGCACCTCGACAGCGTCGCTCAATCGCTGGTTCGAACAGGCAGTGCAGAACAATCCGCCGCCAGCCGTGTCCGGCCGCCGCCTCAAGCTCAACTACATCACCCAGACCAAGGCGCGGCCGCCCAGCTTTGTGGTGTTCTGCTCGCGCGCTGACGCCGTTCCGGAGTCCTACCTGCGTTATCTCGTCAACAGCCTGCGCAGCACGTTCGATCTGCCGGGGACGCCGATGCGCATTACGCTGCGCGAGAAGGACAATCCGTTCGCTCACAAAGCGAAGCGGAAGTCCTGAGCGCACAGGCGCTGGAACAATTTGTAACTTAATGGATTGATTCAGGTTCGCCCGTCGGGACCCGCGTTTGCCGGCCCCTGCTTTGTGAAGCGGAGGGTGCCATGTCTGTACTTAAGCCTTCGATACTCAAATCGGGAGTGCGCGCGCTCGTTGCGCTCCTGTTTGCCGTCCTGTTGTCGATCGCTGCCTATGATGCCGCGTCGGCAAGGCCGGGCGGAGGGCACGGTGGTGGTGGCGGGTTTCGGGGCGGGGGTGGTGGCTTTCACGGCGGTGGCGGTTTTCGTGGCGGCGGATTCCACGGCGGAGGCTTCCGCGGTGGTGGCGCCGCTTTTCATGGCGGTGGACACCAGATGGGTGGAGGGCGCGCCTTCTATGCCAGGCCGCACGTTTCCCATTCATTTGCCAGGCCGAGTTTCAGGGGAGGACGCTCCTACGCCGTCCACAATCGGCACTTCCAGCGTAGCGCACGATTCAGTTCGTCCCGCGTCGTCGCCTCACGCAATCTGATGAGGACATCCAGTACAAGAGCTTTGAACGCCACGCGGAACGCCAATGCGGTGCGGCACGCGTTCCACGCCCGCCCGGTCGACAGGGCATTGCGCAATACCAACGCGCTGCGCAATCCCGCAACCCGGGCGCTGGTGACGTCCCGGCTGGCGACGGCAGGGTGGCATGGACACCATGGCTGGTGGCGACACCGCCATGGCGGGTTCGGATGGGTCGGCCCGGTGTTCTGGCCATTCGCCTTCTACGACATCTACGGCTATTCGCTGTGGGGCTATGATTACGACGCCGCGTTCTGGGATTACGGCTATCCGGATATCTATGCAGGCATTTTCGCGCCGTACGGTTACGACGATCTCGCGGGGTACGCGAGTTACCTGCCGGGCTATGCCGGCGGAAGCAGGAGCGGCCGGGAGTCGTTTGCATCGGCTGACCCCAGGGACCGGACGAGCCTGACGCAGATGTGCGGCGAGGACAGCCGCGACATCGCCGGATTACCGATCGATGCGATTCAGAAAGCGCTGCAACCGGATGATGCGCAGCGCGCTGCGCTCGACGATCTCGCCAATGCATCGCTGAAGGCGGCACAAAATATCAAGGCCGCATGCCCGGCTGACATCGGACTGACCGCACCGCGCCGGCTTGCGGTCATGCAACAGCGTATCGAGGCGATGATCGCAGCTGTGCAAGTCATGCAACCGCCGCTGGCGAAGTTCTATGGGCTTCTCAGCGATGAACAGAAGGCGCGCTTTACCGCGCTCGCCGAGCGGCAGCGTCCGGCGCGTCTCGAAAGGACCGTCAGTTCGGCTACAGGATGCGGCGTTGCCCAGCCGGGGCTGACGGAATGGCCGAGCGCGGCGATCGAGCAAAGAGTCAGGCCGACTGATGAGCAGCGCAAAGGTCTCGATGCTCTTCAGAATGCCGCTGCCAAGGCTGCTGATACGCTGAAGGCATCATGTCAGCCGGAGAACGCGCTTACGCCGCCCGCGCGGTTCGAAGCTGTTGGCAAACGGCTGGACACCATCCTGCAAGCGGTGAAAACCGTGCGCGCGGCCATGGACAATTTCTACGGCTCGCTGAACGATGAGCAGAAGGCTAACTTCGACGCTATCGGGCCGAAGCGGCTAAGCGCCGTGGACGAGAGCGCCATCGCTCGCAACGACGCGGACACCCCGCGCCGTGCGCGCGGCCGCCATCATCACGGCAACGTCGAATACATGATCCGAAGGATGATGTCGTTCGCGCGTTGAACCGCACGGCACGACCGTTCTGGGCATGGAAAGATTGGTGCAAAGCCAAATTCGGATTGAGCCGGGTTTGATCCGTCGAGGTCGATAGGCGTGGCGAGCAATGCTCGCTTCTCAACCGCAGGGCCTGATGCCGACTACACCACCGGCGTGCGGAAGCTCTTCAGCGTCTTGCTCGGATAGTCGAAGAACTTCCCGGTCTCGGTCCATAACGGCGCACACATCGGCACGATGAATTCCGCAGCCTGCTCGGGCGTGTCGAGGATCATCGGGTCTTCGCCGGGCATGACTGTCGCGCGCATGCGGGTGCGGATCGGTCCGGGGCTGAACAGATTGACGCGGATCGGCGTGGTCGCGGTTTCGTTCGCCCAGACCCGCACCAGGGCATCAAGCGCCGCCTTCGACGCCGCGTAGGGGCCCATATAGGCGGTTGCCTTGCTGGCAATGCCGGAGGTGATGAACACCGCGCGTCCGGCGTCGGATTTCTGCAGCAGCGGTTCCATGCAGCGGATCAGCTGGAAGTTCGCGGTGGTGTTGACCGCGAACATGTTGTCCCAGAATTTCGGATCGGTGTGGCCGAGCGGCGACGAGGTGCCCGCGACGCCGGCATTGCCGATCAGGATATCGAGCTTGCCGTGGCGTTCGTTCAATGCGGCGCCGAGGCGCGCAATGCCATCAAGATCGGTCATGTCCAGTGGCACCAGCGTCGCGCTGCCGCCATCGGCGCGAATGGCGTCGTCGAGTTCTTCGAGCCCTCCCTGCGTCCGCGCAACGGCAATGACATGTGCGCCGGCGCGCGCCAGCGCGCGCCCCGTGGCGTAGCCGATGCCGCGCGATGCGCCGGTGACAAGAGCGATGCGGGAAGCGAGAGGTTTGATCATAGGGAAAGCCCGATTTTTCCCTTACCCCGCTTGCGGGGAGAGGGTGGCGAGCCGTGTCGGCGGCGCGCCGGGTGAGGGGCCTGCTATTGCATAATGCTGCGCATGAATAAACCCATGCCGGGCTTGCCCCTCACCCGGATCGCAATGGCGATCCGACCTCTCCCCGCAGGCGGGGAGAGGTGGAGGAGGAAGGTCTCCCCGATCTGTGCTAGATGTCCGGCATGACCCCGAACTCTCCACCCGCCGGGCGCCAATGGCGGGCCATGTCGGTTGCCGATCTGCCCGCGGTCAGTGCGCTGGCCGCGTGTATTCATCCCTCGTTTCCGGAAGACGAGGCTGTGTTCGCCGAGCGGCTGCGGCTCTATCCCCCGGGTTGCCGGGTGCTGGAGGGCAAGCAAGGCCTGGTTGCCTATATCGTCAGCCATCCGTGGCGGCATCTGGAGCCGCCGCCGCTGAACGCGCTGCTCAGGGCACTGCCGCAGCAGTCGTCGACATTCTACATCCACGATCTCGCGCTGGCGCCGGAGGCCAGGGGAACGGGCGCGGCAGCGCTCGTGATCGACGCACTGGCGGATCTCGCCCGCAAGACCGGACTGCCGATGATGTCGCTGATCGCGGTCAACGGTTCGGCGGGGTTCTGGCAACGCCAGGGATTTGAGGCAGTGCATGATCCGCTGCTGGACTCCAAGCTGCGCAGCTATAGCGACGATGCTCGCTATATGTCGCGGCCGCTTGAGGCGTCGGGCTGGCACCCGTCGTCGAAACAAATCAGCGCATTGTACGAGCGTCATGCCAACGTGTTCGACCGGGATCGCGGCACGCGGCTGGTCGAACGTACGTGGTTCGAGCGGTTCAGGCGGGTGATGCCGGAGGGCGCTGATGTACTCGATCTCGGATGCGGATCAGGCGAGCCGGTCGCTCGCTATCTGATTGAGGCCGGACATCGCCTCACCGGCGTCGATTCATCGCCGACGCTGATCGGGCTGTGCCGCTCGCGCTTCCCGGATGAGACATGGATCGCCGGTGACATGCGCAAGGTTTCTCTCTCTCGCCATTTCGGCGGCATTGTCGCATGGAACAGCTTCTTCCACCTGACGCCGGACGATCAGCGCCGGATGTTCGGGATATTTCGCGACCACGCCGGGGCCGGCGCTGCGCTGATGTTCACCAGCGGACCCGGAGCGGGCGAGGCAATCGGCGCGTATCAGGGTGAGGAACTATATCACGCCAGCCTCGATACGGCGGAATACGAAACGCTGCTCACAGCGCACGGCTTTTCAGCCGTGCAGCATGTAGTGGAGGATCGGGATTGTGGAGGCCTGACGGTCTGGCTGGCGCGGATGCGGCCCGGCTAAGCCGGTGCATCCGCCAAAGGCCTCGTACCTAGCTCGCTTCCGCCAGCAGCGAGAGCTGGTGCGGCGGTTGCTCCACCTGGGTCTGGTCGGTGAGGTGGGTCGGATAAGCGCCGGTGAAGCAATGGTCCGAGAACTTCGGATTGGAGGCATCGCGCCCCGGTTCGCCCATGGCGCGGTACATGCCATCGACCGACAGGAACGCCAGCGAATCCGCGCCGATGATGTCGCGCATCTGTTCCAGCGTATGGGTCGCGGCCAGGAGGCCGCCGCGGTCGGGCAGGTCGATGCCGTAATAGTCCGGATGCAGGATCGGTGGCGAGGCGAGGCGGAAATGCACTTCGCGCGCGCCGGCGTCGCGCATCATGCGCACGATCTTCTTCGAGGTGGTGCCGCGCACCAGAGAGTCATCAATCAGGATGATGCGCTTGCCTTCGATGGCCGCGCGGTTGGGTGCGTGCTTCATACGCACGCCAAGCTCGCGCACGCTCTGCGTTGGCTGGATGAAGGTGCGGCCGACATAATGGTTGCGGATGATGCCGAGTTCGAACGGCACGCCCGAATGCTGGCTGTAGCCGATGGCGGCAGGTACTCCGGAATCCGGCACCGGCACCACGACATCGACATCGACATGGCTCTCGCGCGCGAGCTGCGCGCCGAATGCCTTGCGGACTTCGTAGACCGAGCGGCCGCCTACGATGGAATCGGGCCGGGAGAAATAGATATATTCGAAGATGCAGGGGCGGGGCGGCATCGGCGGGAACGGTTTATGGATTTCCTGGCCGTGCTCGTCGAACACGATCACTTCGCCGGGCTCGATGTCGCGGACATATTTCGCGCCGATGATGTCGAGCGCGCAGGTTTCCGATGCGAGGATCGGGCAGCCGTCGAGTTCGCCGAGCACCAGCGGCCGAATGCCGAGCGGATCGCGTGCGCCGATCAGCTTCTTGTTGGTCAGCGACACCAGCGCATAGGCGCCTTCGATCGCGCGCAGCGCCTCGATATAGCGGTCGATGAACCGGCCGCGCTTCGACTGCGCGACAAGATGCAGGATTACTTCGGTATCGGAGGTAGACTGCATGATGGCGCCATGACGGACCAGTTCGTGGCGCAGCGTCAGGCCGTTGGTGAGATTGCCGTTGTGGCCGACGGCAAAGCCGCCTGCGTTCAGTTCTGCGAACAGCGGCTGCACGTTGCGCAGGATGGTCCCGCCGGTGGTGGAATAGCGGGTATGGCCAACCGCCATGTTGCCGGGCAGACGGGCGATGACTTCGGCGCGGGAGAAGGTGTCGCCGACGAGGCCGAGGCGGCGTTCGGAATGGAAGCGGCCGTTGTCGTAGGTGACGATGCCGGCAGCTTCCTGGCCGCGATGCTGGAGGGCGTGAAGGCCCAGTGCTGTGATGGCTGCGGCTTCGGGGTGTCCGAAGATGCCGAACACGCCGCACTCCTCGCGAAGCGTGTCGCCGTTCAGATCCTTGTCCAGATCATGGTCGAGATCGTAGTCGGATTTGGAGGGGGGAGTGGGAGACCGATCGCCAGAAGGGGTTTTCATATGATTCACCGCACCCTTGTGAAGCAGGACTAGCGTCCTGCGGCTTTGCCTTCGATCAATTGCTTCAGCCCGTCACGAGCTGATCTTCCATACCCGCCGTCGTTTCCCACCGTTGCCGTTGTGCGCGGTTCGGGAGCAGCATCGGTCTGCTCCTCGTCGCCCTTTTTCTTGAATCTCTTCAAGATGGTGTTCTCGGGATCATCCGGCAAGAGCGACATCAGCCAATCGCCGGTTCCCTGCAACATCACCCGCGACTTTGCACTACGGACCCAATCGGGCTGTTGTTTGTCCGGCACCAGCCAGGCGAAGAACAAAAACGCCACCACCATGATCAAGAGTCCTCGAGCGAGGCCGAACAGGAAACCAAGGGTGCGGTCGAGCGCGCCGATCCGCGAATCCAGGATCATGTCCGAGATACGCACGGTGATGATCGAGACCACGATCAGCGTCAGGATGAATACGCCGGCCACGACGGCGACCGCGGCGACGGTCTCGTTGTTGAAGTAGGTTTTCGCGGTCGGCAGCAGCTTCTGGTAGGCGTAGAGCGTGGTCAGGGCGGCTGCGCCCCACGCGGCGATCGACAGGATTTCGCGCATGAAGCCGCGGATCATCGCCAGAAGGCCCGACAACAACATCACGGCAAGAACGATAATGTCGAGAAGCGTTATCGGCATCGGATGGTCAGGTCCGCTTTCAGTTTCAGAACCGCGAATCGGGTTGCTCAGTCCCCGGATAGCTGACGGCCATATCGCACGTCCCGCAAGGGCCGGGAACCCGCAAAAGGCCTGACATCAACGGCAAAACTGCATCGCTGCTATTGATCGCCCGTTGCGGTTAACGGTCCGTAGCGGGCGCGGCTTGCAGCTCTTGCGACGTCGCCGATTGTATAGCGTCAGGTCACATGAGCGTCACGTCGGGTTTGCCCCTCGTCGGGCTTGAATCTGCCCTCTACGGTCGATTTTCCCGAAGCTGTGGCTTTACGGCCCCGCGCGGCAATGTCCGCGACCAGCGATGTCAGCGATCCGACCGTGTTGAGAGCCAGTCCGGCGTCGCCGACAGCATCGCCGCGAGCAGTTTCCGGTAATACGGCGCGGCCGAAACCGAGTTTGGCCGCCTCCTTGAGCCGGGCGGACGTTTGCGCCACCGGGCGAACCGCGCCGGACAGCGAGATTTCGCCGAAATAGACCGCATCCACCGGCAGCGGCGCATTGGCCAGCGACGACACCAGCGCGGCGGCGGCGGCCATATCGGCGGCCGGTTCGTTGATGCGCAGGCCGCCGGCGACGTTGAAATAGACGTCGTAGCCGGAGAGTTTGACACCGCAGTGCGCCTCCAGCACCGCCAGCACCATCGACAGGCGGCTGGACTCCCAGCCCACCACGGCGCGGCGCGGCGTGCCGAGCGTGGTTGGCACCACCAGCGCCTGCAACTCAACAAGAACCGGACGCGTGCCCTCGAGACCGGCGAACACGGCGGTGCCCGGGCTGCCGAGATCGCGCTCGGAGAGGAACAGTTCCGACGGATTGGAGACTTCGCGCAGGCCAAGGCCCGTCATCTCGAACACGCCGATTTCATCGGTCGGGCCGAAGCGGTTCTTCACCGCGCGCAGGATTCTGAACTGTTGCGAGCCTTCACCCTCGAAACTCATCACCGCGTCGACCATGTGCTCGACCACGCGCGGGCCGGCGATCTGCCCGTCCTTGGTGACGTGGCCGACGAGGATGAGCGCCGCGCCGGATTTCTTCGCGAAGCGGATCAGCGCTTGTGCGGACGCACGGACCTGCGTCACGGTGCCGGGGGCGGATTCGACCGTGTCGGTCCACATGGTCTGGATAGAGTCGATTATCACCAGCCGCGGTGGTGCTCCTTCCGACAGGGTCGCGATGATGTCTTCGACCGAGGTCTGCGCGGCCAATTGCACGGCGGCATCGGCGAGGCCGAGACGCGCGGCACGGAGCCGGACCTGCGCCACGGCTTCCTCGCCCGAGATGTAGACCACGCGATGTCCGGCCCGCGCCATCAGGCTGGTGGCCTGGGTGAGCAGTGTCGATTTTCCGATGCCGGGATCGCCGCCCACCAGCAGCACCGAACCGCGGACAAAGCCGCCGCCGGTCACGCGATCGAGTTCGGTCATTCCCGACGACAGGCGAGGCGCCTCGGGGCTCGAACCGGTCAGGCTTTCCAGTGCAAACGGGCGTCCCTTGCGCTTGGGGCGCAAATTCGCGGGCATGGACGTTGCGCCGGTGGTGTCTTCTTCCGACAGCGTGTTCCACTCGCTGCAGGACTCGCACTTGCCCTGCCACTTGTTATAGGCGGCACCGCAATTCTGGCAGACGAAGGAGAGGGCGTTTTTCGCCATGTATGGGGTGCCGGGGCCGGGAGGAGCGGGAATCGCCTGTTCTTCTTTTGTTCACGAAGGGCGAGCGAAAGTCAACCCCCATCAGCGTTGCCCCGATAGCCGGTTACCTTCCGATCGGCCTATCCTCTCGGGCGCCAGCCGGAGGAGACAACACTTCTCCCTCTACGCCGGGAAAACAAACAACGACCGTGCATGACCGGCCACCGGCATGACGCGGTAAAGGGAGTGACGCCATGAAATGGATTGCCGCCCTTGCCGGCCTTGCTCTCGCGAGCGCGGTTCATGCCGCGGACGCGCCGAAGTTTCAGGTCGACGCGCGGTGGCCGAAGCCGCTGCCGAACAACTGGATCATGGGGCAGGCGGCGGGCGTCGCTGTCGATGCGCAGGATCATGTCTGGGTGGTGCAGCGGCCGCGCACGCTGACCGATGACGAGAAGGCTGCGAGTTTCAATCCGCCGCGCACCAAGTGCTGTGTGCCCGCGCCGCCGGTGATGGTGTTCGACTCCGAAGGCAATCTCCTCAAGGCGTGGGGCGGCAAGGGCGAGGGTTATGACTGGCCTTCGAACGAGCACGGCATCTACATTGATGCGAAAGGCTTCGTCTGGCTTGCAGGCAACGGCGAGAACGACGGACAGATCCTGAAATTCACCCGCGAGGGCAAGTTCGTGATGCAGATCGGCAAGCCCGGTTCACAGACCGACAGCAAGGACACCACACGCCTCGGACGCCCGGCCAACATGACGGTCGACATCGCGGCGAACGAAGTCTATGTCGCGGACGGCTACTATAACCACCGCATCATCGTGTTCGACAGCGAGACCGGCGCGTTCAAGCGGATGTGGGGCGCCTACGGCAAGCCGCCCACGGACGAGAGGATGGGCGCCTACAATCCCGACGCGCCGCCGTCGCAGCAATTCGCCAACCCGGTACATTGCGTGCGCATCGCGAAGGACGGGCTGGTCTATGTGTGCGACCGCCAGAACGACCGCATTCAGGTGTTCAGGAAGGATGGCAGCTTCGTGAAGGAAATGTTCATCGAGAAGACCACGCTGGCGAACGGCTCTGTGTGGGATCTCGAAATCTGGAACGATCCCAAGCAGACTTTTCTGATCAATGCCGATGGCGCCAATAACGAAGTCCGCACCTTGCTGCGCGAGAGTGGAGAAGTTGTCGGACGCTTTGGCCGCAACGGCCGCATGGCGGGCGACTTCCACTGGATTCACAATCTCGCGCTGGACTCCAAGGGCAATATCTACACGACCGAAGTCGACAACGGAAAACGCGCGCAGAAATTCCTGCTGGTCGGCAACATGGTGCTGAAGAAGCGGACCGCGAAGTAGCAGGAAGATGCAAATACTCTGCTCAGCCGGATCAATTACATTCGTGCCAACGCGTACGATCGTAATTTATCCGGTCTAGGCAGGCATCATAGCTAGCAAAACTATACAGGAAACAAAAATACGATGACGCTTACCAACGCGATCATCGCTAATATCCAAGCCCAGCGCGAAGTCCTCATTAAGGCTCCTAACGCGCGTCGATCACCAGTTCTGTTCGCACACACCGCACGTCGACTTCGAACTCCATCCCGATCACGGGTGGCCATGCCGGATACCAGGCGAGGCCGATCTGGCTGATGTTGTCCTCGGCGAACACCGTGTCGAGCAGCGGGCGGATGTCGTGCACGGTGTAGATCTGGGCGGCGGTGACGGCGGCCCAGTCGCAGCCGAGCGCATCGACGCGCTCGCGCATGGCGTTCATGACGAAACGCGCCTTGGTCTCAAGCCCCTTCAATGACACGTCGCGGCCTCCGACGATGCGATCGGTGGTGACGCCATCGCGAATTTCTGGTTTTCCCGAAATCAGGAAGTCACCCGAGGCACCCGCTTCGGGGACGGTATAAGTGAAGGCGAAGAACATCGCCTCCTTTGGGACTTCCGTGATCGGCGCCAGATTGCTGCGCGCCAGTGGATTGATATCGCCGGCCTTGCATCCCCATTGATGCAGCGTCTTCAGGTATTCGCCATTGAAGGCCTGAAACTGCTCGCCGGTCATCGCGGCCGGCGAGCGTAGTTCGCAGGCGGCCAGCGCTGTGACCGGGCGGCCTTCGCGTTCGAGATGCGCCTTGATGAAGGCGAAGCCATCGGCCATCGGGACCGGACGTGCGAAGCGCACCCGGCGCAGCACGAAGCCGGGCATTGGCGTCACGCCGCTTGAGAACGGTCCGCCGGGTGAGACGATGAACCTGTAGTTTCCGGGCTTGAATTCCATGACGTCGGGCATCGTTACTGGCCACCTTTGTAAACGCGCGTATATCGCTTGCCGAGGCTGGTCAGCACTTCGTAGCCGATGGTGCCGAAGTGATGCGCAAGCTCGTCGACGGTGATTTCGTTGTTGAGAAGGGACACCAGCGCGCCGCGGCGTGTTGCGCCGGGCGGCAGGGCTGTGATGTCGATCGCCATCAGGTCCATCGAAATACGTCCGGCGACTGGGCAGCGCTTTCCGGCCACCATCGCTTCGGCGCTGCGCATGTTGTCGATGCTGCCTGCGGCACGGAAATATCCGTCGGCGTAACCCGCCGTGACAATGGCCAGTCGTGTCGGCTGCCGCGCGGTCCAGGTGCCGCCGTATCCGACGTGCTCACCTTTTTCGATGTTGCGGACCTGTGCCACGCGCACCTTGAGATCAACCACCGGCAGCATCGGCGTATCGGCTTCCGGCGTCGGGTTGACGCCGTAGAGAGCCGCGCCCGGCCTCACCAGATCAAACTGGAATTGCGGCCCAAGAAAAATGCCCGAGGAATTCGCCAGCGAGGCGGGGACGCCGGAAAACAGCGATGCGATTTCGCGGAACGCCGCCACCTGCCGCCCGTTCGCCGGATCGTGGAGCATTTCGGCGCTGGTGAGATGGCTCATCACCAGCGAGATGCCGTGATTGCCGTTCTTGATACGCGGCAGCAGTGCCTGCGCTTCCATGATGCGGAAGCCAAGGCGATTCATGCCGGTGTCGATGTGGATCGCAGCTTGACCGTCCCAGCCGCTGGTCTTGCGGAACGCGTCCCACTCGGCGAGTTCGGTGGCATCGCCGATCACCGGGCGGCAATCAATCTTCGCGTACTGGTCGCCGGCGCCCGGAAAGAATCCATCGAGCACGTAAATCGCGGACGTTGACGTGACCTCTCGCGCCGCGCGCGCCTCATCGAGGGTCGCGACGAAGAACGTCCGGCAACCAGCCTTCGCCAGCGCGCGGGTCACCTGCGTAATGCCGCAGCCATAGGCATCGGCCTTCACGACGGCGGCGCAATCCGCAGGGACGGCCTGACTGTTGAGCTTGCGCCAGTTGGTGACGATGGCGTCGAGATCGATGGTGAGAATGCCGGTGGCGCCCGGTGGTACGGGCGCGTCTGCGGCAGTTGCAGCAACGGTGTTGTCAGGAGATTTGATGTCGGAATCAGGAGTCATTGGCCCGGGCGAAAAGGTTTGCAGCGAGTTGATTCAGAAGTTGAACCGACTCTAGCACACTCTTTGCGCGTGGACGTACAGCCGATCAGTTACCAAATCGCTCAGGCAACTGGGCGTCCGGCGCGAGATCACCGAAGCGCGTGACACTGGCGTCGAACTGCAGATTGATGGTGCCGGTGGGGCCGTGACGCTGCTTGCCGATGATGACTTCGGCCTTGCCGTGCACCAGCGACATGTCGAGTTGCCACTTTTCGTGTTCGGGGGTGCCGGGGCGCGGTTCCTTGCTCTGCAGATAGTATTCCTCGCGATAGACGAACAGCACGACGTCGGCGTCCTGTTCGATCGATCCCGATTCACGCAAGTCCGAGAGTTGCGGGCGCTTGTCGTCGCGGCTTTCGACCTGACGCGACAGCTGCGACAGCGCGATGATCGGAACGCTCAGCTCCTTGGCCAGAGCCTTGAGGCCGGTGGTGATTTCGGTGATTTCCTGCACGCGGTTGTCCGAGCGGCGGCCCGATCCCGACAGCAGCTGGATGTAGTCGATAATCAGAAGGTCGAGACCCTTCTGCCGCTTCAGCCGCCGCGCGCGGGCGGTAAGCTGCGAGATCGAAAGACCGCCGCTGTCATCGACGTAGAACGGCAGGTTCTGCATTTCGATGGAATGGTCGCGGATCTTGTCGAAATCGGATTCACTGATGCCGCCACGGCGGATCGAACTTGACGAGATGCCGGTGCGCTCGGCGAGAATACGCGTGGCGAGCTGTTCGGCCGACATTTCGAGAGAGAAGAAGCCGACGACGCCGCCATCGACGGATTTCATATGCCCGTCTGGCTGAATTTCGCCGCGCCACTTCTGCGCGATATTAAACGCAATGTTGGTTGCAAGCGCGGTCTTGCCCATGGCCGGGCGGCCGGCAAGGACGATCAGGTCGGATGGTTGCAGGCCACCCATCTTGATGTCCATGTCGCGCAGGCCGGAGGCCAGTCCCGACAGGTTGCCGTCGCGGCTGTAGGCGGCCGCAGCCATATCGACGGCGACCGTCAATGCCTGCGAGAATTTCTGGAAGCCGCCGTCGTAACGTCCGGATTCGGCAAGGTCGTAGAGCTTTTTTTCGGCGTCCTCGATCTGTGCGCGGGGCGCGAAGTCCACCGGCGCGTCGAACGCGACGTTGACCATGTCTTCGCCGACGCGAATAAGGTCGCGCCGGATCGAGAGATCGTAGACGGTGCGCCCGTAATCCTGCGCGTTGATGATGGTCGTGGCTTCGGCGGCGAGGCGGGCAAGATATTGCGCGACAGTCATGCCGCCGATGTCGGTCTCCGCCGGAACGAATGTCTTGAGCGTCACAGGGGTCGCGATCTTGCCGGCGCGGATCAGGCTGGCCGCGGTCTCAAATATCAGCGAGTGGATCGGCTCGAAGAAGTGCTTTGGCTCTAGGAAGTCCGAGACGCGGTAAAATGCGTCGTTGTTGACCAGAATGGCGCCGAGAAGTCCCTGTTCGGCCTCGATATTATGGGGCGCAACCCGGTAAGTCGGCGTGCCGGCTTCCGGCGCGAGCTTGATAATGTTCGAATCGGTAATCGCCATTGACGTTTAATGATCTTTTATTCGGATGAAAGTGGGGCAGGCGGACGCACAAAGCGGACTGCTACCTAATACTTTCAGAGTCGCTGGCGAAATGCTTCAGGAGAACTATCCCCACTGTTCATCGCCGGAAAGAAAACACAGGCGGGGCTTGATTTGCGACAGACGATGGTTTTGTACGCATCCAGAGAAACGCTCGACATCACTGTTTCAGATTTGCTTCAAACGGCGGCCGCAAGTGGCTGACTTGCAAGACGAGATGGCGATGGAAGGAGCGGAGTTCCAGAAAACCTGTCGTAAAACAAAGCGCCGCCTCCAACTGGGAAGCGGCGGTATCGCGAAGAAATGGAGGAAAGGGACAGGATTCGAACCTTCGACACGGTTTCCCGTGTGCCGCGTTAGCGGTGCCTTAAGCCACTCAGCCACCTTTCCAAGACTTCAAAACTTGGAGGCCCAGCCTGGATTTGAACCAGGATGTGAAGCGTTTGCTGCGCTCCCGCGTAGTCTTTCCGCCACCGGGCCATGCACCGAACGTGCAGCAAGGACCGGCTGCGCGCAATCGAAGATCGAGTCGTTGGTTAATGTCCGCGCCGGCGTCGCGGTGATATGGCGGATTGAGCTGCCACTGGATTCAACCTAGGTTTCGGCCGTATGCGGCGATCCTGGCTAACGGGCCGGGCTCTAAGGCGCTTCTTTATCCCCTGAAACGAGAGGTTCAAAAATGGCTACGAGCGTGAAGCAGTTGATGGCTGAAGCTAACGCCGTTGTGCCGAAGATCACTCCGGCCGAGACGCGCGAGATGATTGCGAAAGGCAATACACTGGTGATCGACGTGCGCGATGCGCACGAGGTGGAGAAGAGCGGCAAGATTGCCGGGGCTGTCAATGTCTCGCGCGGCATGCTGGAATTCCGCGCCGATCCTGAATCGCCTTATCACGACAAGGCTTTCGCCAAGGACAAAACCGTTATCGTCTATTGCGCGTCTGGTGGCCGATCCGCGCTGAGTGGCAAGGTTCTCAAGGATTTGGGTTACGGCGACGTCTTCAACGCTGGCGCCTTCAAGGACTGGGCGGAAAGCGGTGGGGCGGTCGACAAAGCCTGATCCCCTTACGGCGTCCGCATCCCGGATTGGTTTATTCGCCAGCAAGCCGCAGCACAGGACGCTTCGCTGCCTCGACCTCGCGCAGGCGCTGTTCCTCGCGGGTGATGTAATCACGCGTGATCGGAACCACGCCCTGACGTTTGCTGAGCTGGATCTGGAACACCATCACGCTTTGCTTGCGGAACGACATCTCGGATGATGCGAGATAGAATTCCCACATCCGGACAAAGCGTTCGTCGTACAGTTTCGCAGCTTCCTCACGGCGGGCGAGGAAGCGTTCGCGCCAGGCTTTCAGCGTCTCGGCGTAGTGCAGCCGTAGGACTTCGATATCATCGACCAGCAGTCCGGCCCGCTCGACCGCAGGCAGCACTTCGGACAACGCCGGAATGTAGCCGCCGGGGAAAATGTACTTTGCTATCCATGGATTGGTGATGCCGGGGCCTTCCGAGCGTCCAATCGAATGCAGCACCATCACGCCGTCATCGGCGAGAAGTTCCGCGCAGCGCTTGAAGTAGGTGTCGTAATAGTCGACGCCGACATGTTCGAACATGCCAACGGAAACGATGCGGTCGAACGGACCCGGCGTCTCGCGATAGTCCTGTAACCGGAATTTGGCACGGTCACTCAGATTCAGTTCACCAGCGCGCGCGTTGGACACGCCGAGTTGTTCTTCGGACAGGGTGACACCGGTGACATTCGCGCCGGTCATCCCCGCGAGGTAAAGGCCAAGGCCCCCCCAGCCAGAACCGATGTCAAGCACGTGGTGGTCGGGCTTGACCAGCAGCTTGGCAGCGACGTGGCGTTTCTTGGCAAGCTGCGCGTCGTCGAGCGTCGAATCCGGCGTCTCGAAGTAGGCGCAACTGTATTGCATGTCGGCGTCGAGGAAGAGGCGATACAGCCGCCCGTCGAGATCGTAGTGGCTGGCGACGTTGCGCTTCGAGCGCTCGGGCGGATTGAATTGCTGCCAGTGCCGGATCAGGTAGCGGAGCCACCAGCGAACCCTGGACCAGCGCGGCACCAGATCCGGCTGACCGAGCACGATTTCCAGAAGATCGGTCATCGACCCGGTTTCGACCACAAACTCGCCGTCGGTGTAGATTTCGCCCAGTGCAAGTTCCGGGTCGAGCAACAGGTGACGTTCGGCCTCCTTTGTCAGAAACCTCACCGCGACCGACTTCCCTGTGCCGTCGCCGCAGGTGAAGGTGGCGCCGCTCGACGTTGTGAACGTCACCGAGCCCCGGCGGATGAACTGGCTCAGGAAAAACCGTAGCAAGCGATCTATCGAACGCATGTCCAACGATCCAAAGTGGTCTCACATCACCTGAATGTTGGGAGTTTTTGCTCCGGATTCAATCGCAATTTGCCATAGGCGGCGGTCGCGGAAGGCTGCTCTGCGTTTTTGTCCGGTGAGTCGGGGGCGGCATGCCAAAAAGGTGGGTTGGGTGCCGGGCGCACGCAGTTGCGAAGTGTCCGTTACGGGGGCCATCGCTGATCGCTTTTCCCGGTGAGGTCAGGGCTCGGGATCTTTGTTTTTTCTCCGGCTGTTGCGGTGATAGTCTATTACCGAGTCCTGGGCGTGCCGGGACCGTGGCCGGAGTGGTGCTTGTGATCACTTGGCGCGGCATCGTTGTCTTGATGTCCGCCGGACTTTTGTTCGGTGCCGTGAGCGCATCCGCGCAACATCAGCACCCGCCGCAGGACGAGGAAATCCACGAGAAGTTTTATTCGACTTGGATGAGGCCGGATAACCCTCATCTATCCTGCTGTAGTCAACACGACTGCTACCCGACCGAAGCCCGCATCGAAGGCGACATCTGGCTTGCCAAGCGCCGTGAAGACGGGAAGTGGCTTCGTGTTCCTCCTCAGAAAGTCGAGCAGAAGCGCGACAATCCCGACGGGCGTAGCCACCTCTGCGCCCCCAGACCGGAGCGTGCGTATAGCGCGGATGTCTACTGCTTCACCCCCGGCAGCGGAATCTAGTTCGGCCATCAGCCGGGCCGGAACGAAGCTCGGCAGTATCAACAACGTTACCCTGATGCGAAATCTCGGTGCTTCCATTCGCGGCATAATCCGCTAAAGGTGACCGCGAGGTCGGGGGCAGGGTGGACCGCCGTCTGTCCTTGGCTGGCGATGAATCTGGAGATCTTGGATGTTGAGCCGAGCGCTCATTTTGGCGGCGGTGGCTTTTGTGTTGGGCTGTTTCGGGGCGATCCCGGCGGACGCTCAAAATCTTGAAGCCGGCAAGCCTCCCTCCCAGATTTTCTCCAGCACCTGCTCGCTGTGCCATAAAAGTTCGCGCGGACTGCTGAAGAGCGTCTCGCCCGGATCGCTGCCAAGCTTTTTGCGCCAGCACTACACCACGAGCACCGACATGGCCGCGGCCATGAGCGCTTATGTCCTCTCCAATGGCGCCGCCAACGCGGCGCCGGGCGGAGGAAATCTGACCAGGCAGGGTCAGGAGGCGAAAAGCGGCCCGAAACCGGAGCCCGGCCCCGAACAGGCGGCCAAGGGTCGCAAACCACCGACACAAGAAGCAGCCAGACCGGATGCCGATGGATTGCAGAACGGTGCGCCTGACTCTCAAACCGCGGCGGCTCGCCAGAAGGCTGCGGCCGAGCGCCGGGCGGCTCGGCAGGCTGCCCGGGAGGCCGCCAAGGCCGGGAAGGACGGGTTGCCGCCCAAGATCGAAGCCCGGCACGAGGCGCCGAAAGACGAGCCCGCTGCGGAGGCCAAACCCGATGCTGGCAAGCCTGAACCCGCCAAGGACGCCGACAAGAGCGAAACAGCCAAGGCCGAGGGAACGCGCGCGGACCCGGTGCCTGCCGTGACGCCTGCGCCGAAGGAAGCCGTGAAGCCGGCCGAGGTGGCCGCAGCGCCCCCGAAGGACGATGTTCCCTCGGGTCCGTTGACCATCGACATCGGCCCCGCGCCGCCTCCGCCAGCGCCGGTGGTCCCGGTTGGACCGCCGCCGGTTCCCGCTGGCAAGCCTGAACCACCGATCTCCCGTTAAAGCCTGAATTCGGATGCGGATGCGGATGCGCCCGCGTCCTGCCTGACGATTGCTGCCTTGACTAGAGTTTTGCTCTAGAGCAATACTCCATGATCACGAGGACGATAGCGATGGCCGGTGTGCGCGACGATCTGCTAACGGCGGCTTTGGCGGTGTTCGATCAGGACGGTTTCGAGGGCGCGACGGTCGCTGCGATCCGTGAACGGGCCGGGGCTTCCAACGGCAGCTTCTTCCACTTCTTCGGCTCCAAGCGCGAGCTCGCGGGCACGCTGTTTCTCGAAGTGCTGCGGCGCTACCACATCGCTATGCTCGATGTAATTGAACCGCCGCCCGGCGCGGAGGAGGGCATCGCGCGTTTGATCCGCACGCATCTGGCGTGGGTCGTCGACAATCGGCGCGAAGCCAATTTTCTGTTCGAGATATCGCGCAGCGAATGGGCGCAGGATGTGCGTGACGCGCGCATGGCGCGCAACGCGACGGTCGCGGAAGGCGTGGAAGCGTGGCGCGCACCGCTGGTTGCGAGCGGTGAACTGCTGCCGATGCAGGCTTCGCTGTTCTTCAGCCAGATTATCGGTCCGGCTCAATTCGTTTGCCGCGCATGGCTATCGGGCCGCGATCCGTCCGATCCGCGTGATCATGCCGATGTGTTGATCGCATGCGCCGTTCGCGCATTGACGGCAAAGGGAGAGCAATAATGCTTCAGACAGATACGGAGTTCACGCCGATCGCGGCGCACATCCGCAACAACGTCATGCGGCAAGGATTCATGACTCATGTCGGCGCGGAGGTGACCGATCTCACGCGTGGCGGCTGCGTTCTGTCAGTGGATCGCCGGCCAGAGCTGTTACAGCAGAACGGGTTCTTCCACGGCGGCGTCACCGCATTCCTGATCGACAATGCGACCACGATTGCGGCCGCGACGGTGAAGGGACAAGCGGCGCTGACCGCCGAGTACAAGTTGAATCTGCTCGCACCGGCGTCGGGGGATCGATTGATCTGTCGCGCGCGCGTCGTGAAGCCGGGACGGCAAGTGTCGGTCGTCGCTGCTGATGTTTTCTGCATCATCGATGGCGCAGAGAAACATACCGCCACCGCGCTGGCATCGATTGCGATGATCGATCAGGCCATCGCGCCGAAGGTTGTCAGCTAGACAAAAAGCCCGGCCTCATGTGAGACCGGGCTTGTTTGAACGGAACAGACACATCCTCGATGTCATCACCGGGCTTGTCCCGGTGATCCCGATTGATCAGGCACCGTGCTTTCATGATCGGGATGGCCGGGACATAGGGCGAGCGAAGCGACGCCGTCCTTCGGGCGGCTATGCCCGGCCATGACGGAACATCGGTGTGCTTACTTCTCTTCGGCAGGCGCTTCGGCCGGTTCGGCGGCCTCGTCGTGATGGGCTTCCGGATCGAAGAATTCGCCGGCGGCGGCGATGGCTTCGGCAGCCGCGTCGCGATCTTCCTGACGGCTGTTGACGTCTTCGCCGCGGTTGATGCGCTCGGCTTCAGCATCGGAGCGAGCAACCGTCGTCGAGACATGGACTTCGACTTCTGGATGCACAGCGATGGTGATCTTGTGCTGGCCGATGGTCTTGATCGGCGCGTCGAGCAGCACCTGCTGGCGGCTCAGCGAAACGCCGTCGGCTTCGAGCGCCGCCATGATGTCACGCACCGAGACCGAGCCGTAAAGCTGGCCGGTTTCCGACGCCTGACGGATGATGACGACGTTGCGGCCGTCGATCTTCTCGGCGACCTTGGTGGCTTCGCCCTTGGCCTGAATGTTCTTGGCCTCGAGATCGGCCTTCATGCCGTCGTACTTTTCGCGGTTTTCCTTGGTCGCGCGCAGTGCCTTGTTACGCTTGAGCAGGAAGTTGCGGGCGAACCCGTCCTTCACTTTGACCACATCGCCCATCTGGCCGAGCTTGGCCACGCGTTCCAGCAGAATGACTTCCATTTGAGTTCTCCGTTGATGTCTGAGTTGAGTTGAAGATGTTGCGTTCAGGTTGAAGATCAGGAGGTCGGCAGGGGCGGTGGCCCGCGCCGATTCCAGTAGGCTTGTCGAATTCCCAGAACGGCATCGGCGAGGCCGAGACCGATCATTCCAATCAGCGGCCAGCCGATGAACAGCGTGCCGGCGTAGGCGGCGCCCAGTACGAAGGCGCGGCCCGAAAACGCCTGCGTCACGGTATGCAGCACCGCGAATCCGGTGAAGGCGTATGCCATCAGCAGCGCAGCACTGACGATCTGCGCGATCATCGCCAGCAGTCCGCCGGTAAAGCAGAGCACGACGGCGACCAGCAGCGCGCCGAGCACTGTCTTCGGCAACGTCGTGGTGCGCAGATCGGGCCACGGGCGCATCAGGCGGCCGGATGTGGTCGTGATCTTGGCGGCGAGCCACAGATTGAGCGTCAGCGTGATCATGGCGATGATCGTCGCGACACCGGGCGCCACCGCGACCAGTGCATCGACCACCCGCTCGCTTTCCCCCGCCGGGGTGGCAGTTCCGCGGCCGCCGATGATGCGAAGCAGACCACGGCGCAGCGCGGAGGTGATGGTCTCCGCGTCAGTGCCGAGCGTGAGCAGGGCGCTGATCGTGGTGAGGGTCGCGAACGCTGCGGTCCACACCAGGATGCGGCCGGTCGGATACCAGTCCAGCGCCGGCGCAAGATTTGCGAGCTGTGGATCGTTTGAGACCGGGCGCGCCAGCAGCGTTAGATATCCGAGCCACCATGCGGGCAGCGCGATGGTCAGTGCGAACGCCGCCATATAGGGGAAGCCGAAAATGCCGCCGAGGCCGAGCGCGGCGACAATCCCGCCGATCAGTGCGGTGGCGGATCCCCAGCCGAGCGCGGCGACCATCAACGGCAGCGGCGCGAGGTAAAACAGCACGATCGAGATCAGCGCGCCGGACACGATCGACGCGAACATCAACGCCGACGCAAGGCCGGCCGCGACTGCTATGAGGATGCCCGTCATCATCAGCTGTCCTGCTCCTTTCGAGCAGTTAGAGGTTCCTTGAACCCCAACCATCCACCGTGGGACGACCCGCAGTGTTATGAGAATTAGAGAAAAAGCGAGCGCGCGGAGGCCGCGCGCTCGCGGTATCGTTTTAGCGGATCACGTAAGGCAGAAGGCCGAGGAACCGCGAGCGCTTGATGGCGCGGGCGAGTTCACGCTGCTTCTTTGCCGACACGGCCGTGATGCGGCTCGGCACGATCTTGCCGCGCTCGGACACGTAACGCATCAGCAGCTTCGAATCCTTGTAGTCGATCTTCGGCGCGTTCGGGCCCGTGAACGGGCACGTCTTGCGGCGGCGGAAGAACGGACGGCGTGCACCTGCTTCAGCCATGGTTCTTACTCCTCTACCGACGCGGTTGCGTCTTCATCACGTGGACGGCGCGGACCACGGTCACCACGGAAGCCGCCGCCTTCGCGGTCGCCGCCACGGAATCCGCCGCCTTCGCGATCGCCGCGGAAGCCGCCGCCACCGCGCTCGTCGCGGTCACGCTCGGCCTTGCGCATCATGGCGGAGGGACCTTCCTCCAGCTCGTCGACGCGAACGGTGAGATAACGGATAACGTCTTCGTTGATGCGTTCCTGACGCTCGATCTCGGCGACCACCGCTGCGGGGCCGTCGATGTTGAGCAGCATGAAATGAGCCTTGCGGTTCTTGTTCATGCGATAGGTGAGGGAGCGCACGCCCCAGTTCTCGGTCTTGGTGACCTTGCCGCCGAGACCTTCGATCACGCCGGTAATCTGCGTGGTGAATTCTTCGACCTGCTGGGCGCTCGCATCCTGACGCGCGAGAAAAACATGCTCGTAAAGAGGCATGGGAGTCCTTTCCAGTGTTAGCGCGGTTCCTGGCGGCAAGCCCTTCGAGACCCTTCGGAAAGGACTCGATATTGCTCAGAAGGCGGAAGCACGGGACGACGGACCGACTGGCCCTGCCGCATCAATCAAACTGGAATGTCAGACTGGTGAGACCGTCCGTTCAGCTCCCGGCCGGGATCCACGGATGGCGCGGTTATAAGGATTCTGAGGGTGTTTGCAAGGCGCTGGATGGACCGGATGGCCGCCAAATCTGCCTTGATCTATTTGTTTGTATGCCATACAAACAAAGCAACATCGAATAGCTCAGGCGACCTTGGTTGCGAGAGTGCGGATGAAAGCCAGACCTGCCAGCGGTGGCATTCGCGATCCGAAACACGCATCCCGTGCGACCCGCACGGCGGGGCGGCAGATGCGGTCGCAGCTGCTCGATGCCGCCAGCAGCCTGTTCAAGGAACGCGGCGTGGCGGGCGTTTCGATCGCCGAAATCGCAGCAGCAGCAGACGCTTTCCCGAGCCAGATCACCTACTACTTCCGTACCAAGGAAGCGCTGTTCGTCGAGGCGGCCTGCCGCGACGTGCTGTATGTCGCTCGGGCCGCCGAGCAGAACGCGGGCAAACAGCTTTCGCCGAATGATTACACCCGTTCGCTGGTCGAAAGCGTGATGCGGACGGATGCCGTCGGCTTCTTCGTCGAAGCGATGACACTGACTCGCCGCCGCCAGGATTTGGCTCCGCTGGTGGAGCGCACAGTCGAGCGGCTGCACTCCGAAGGGTTGCGCGCCTACGCCGCGGAGATGATCGCCCGCGGATGGCATTCGCGCCTCGATCCGGAAACGAGCGCGCGGCGCTTCTGGGCGATCACGATCGGCGTGACTATAGAGGGGCACGCGATGGGGCGATCCTTCGAGGATCTTGTCGCCGAGATGCTGCGCCTGCTTGGACCCCAGGCCGATGTCGCCGCCGATGGCGCGCGGCTCCGGCTCGTCGCCGCGGATTCCGCCGAACAACCGTCATCCGATAACAAGGAGAAGCGCAAATGACCGCTCCACGCATCCGTGCACGTGACCTCATGACCGAGCAGGAATTGGTGGAGGTTCGCACGCGCTCGACGTGGAAGGGTGTCGCGCTGATCGCGCACGCCTGGGCTCTCATCCTCGGATCGATTGCGATGGTTGCGGTGTGGCCGAATCCCTTCACGTTTCTGCTGGCGGTCGGCATCATCGGCTCGCGTCAGCTTGGCCTTGCGATCCTGATGCATGACGGGGCGCATGGCAGTCTCGCGAACGGCGACAGACTGAATATGTTTCTCAGCCAGTGGTTCTGCGCCTATCCAGTTTTCGCGGAGACGCGGGCCTATCGCCGCTATCACCTTCAGCACCACGCTCATACGCAGCAGGACAATGACCCCGACCTGATCCTGTCAGCGCCGTTTCCGATCACGCAGCCCAGCTACCGACGGAAATTCTGGCGCGATATCACCGGCCAGACCGGTTACCAGCAGCGCAAGGCGCAGTTTCTGAATGCGATTGGCGAGCCCGCATGGACGTTGCGGCGACGCGCTGCGAATTTCTGGGAGAAACTCGGCCCGCAAATGGTGGTCAATGCGATTTTGTTCGCAGGACTCGCGCTGGCAGGGATCTGGTGGGCTTATCCGTTGCTCTGGCTCACGCCTCTGATGACGTGGATGATGGTGATCAGCCGCGTTCGCAACATCGCGGAGCACGCCGTCGTGCCGGACAGCAACGACCCGCTACGCAACACGCGCACCACGCGCGCGGGATTCCTCGAACGGCTGTTCGTCGCGCCATACTACGTCAATTACCATATCGAGCATCATCTGCTGTTCTATGTGCCTTGCTACAATCTGCGGCGCGTGCACGAAATTCTGACGCGCGGTCCGCATGCCGGGCGGATGGAAGTGCAGCCGAGTTACGCCGCGGTGTTGCGGCTCGCGACGTCGCGCCCGAAGGATCAGGATCGGCCGGGCGAGCTTGCCAGCAACGTGCGGCGCGCGCGTGCCGGCGCGGTGGTCGACGGCAACCAGGCGGCATCAGGCTTCTAGGCCTCGGGTGACGGTTGCAACACCGCGACGAGTCGGGCGGATTCTTTCAGTTCGCGCCGCCTATTTGATATTGGCTGGCTTGGGCGCCCCTGCGTTGTCAGGGGGGCCGACGATCGGAATCACTTTGCCGACGTCCATGAGTTGGCTGGAATAAGCCAAGGCGCCGGCGAGAATGACAACGCCGACGGCCACGCCCCAGAGAAACTTATGATAGGCGCGCCTGCCGCCGACTGTGTCATCCCTATCATTGCTCATGATCAGCGCCGTTCCGACATCGGATGCGGTCTCGCCATGCCCGTTGTTCCAGGCGGTGCCTTGTCCGTTGCGGCGACGACGGTCGGGTTACTGTCGAAGGCGGTCACCAGTGCCGCTCCGAATACCGCAAGCAGAACAGCTGCGAAAATCAAGACAGGTGCCAAGGCTAATGTTTGTGGCTTGCGAGGATCTTGTTCCATGTGCGCACTCCACTGAGCGCCCCAAGGTAGAACGCGTTCGTGGAGACCGGGTTCCGCCCGGTTACGCTCATCTCGGTCAGTGGCCTGCCGGTCCGCTGGGCGACCCGTTCAATGGCCGAATGGTTCCATGCAATGGCGGGCGGCCGCGCCGCAGCTTGACACCCGGCGTCCCGGCGGTGTCTTACGGCCTATCTTTTCAGGGGACTTCCATGACAGCAGCATTCACCTTTCCGGGACAGGGATCGCAGACGGTCGGTATGGGCAAGGCGCTCGCCGACGCATTTCCGGCGGCCAGGGCCGTGTTCGACGAGGTCGATGCGGCGCTGGGGCAGAAGCTCACCGCGGTCATCTGGGACGGCCCGGCGGAGACTCTGCAGCTGACCGAGAACGCGCAGCCGGCGCTGATGGCGGTGTCGCTGGCGACGCTGCGCGTGCTGGAGACCGAGGCGGGGATCGACATTGCGCGGGACGCGGCGTTCGTCGCAGGTCATTCGCTTGGCGAATACTCCGCGCTGGCCGCGGCTGGAAGCTTCTCCATCAGCGACACCGCGAAGCTGCTGCGCACGCGCGGTCTCGCGATGCAGAAGGCCGTGCCGGTAGGTGTCGGCGCGATGGCCGCTCTGCTTGGCCTCGACTACGAAGCCGCGGTTGCGGTGGCGGAAGAAGCTGCTCAGAACGAGGTCTGTCAGGCCGCCAACGACAATGGTGGCGGGCAGGTGGTTGTCTCCGGCGACAAGGCCGCCGTCGAGCGCGCACTGGAAATCGCAAAGACCAAGGGCGCCAAGCGCGCGATGCTTCTTCCTGTTTCCGCGCCGTTCCATTGCCGCCTGATGCAGCCTGCCGCCGACGCAATGGCGCAGGCGCTGGCCGGAGTGACTATCAACAAGCCGAAGGCGCCGCTGGTCTCCAACGTGCTGGCGTCTGCGATCACCGATCCGGACGAGATCCGCAAGCGCCTCGTCGAACAGGTCACCGGCACCGTGCGCTGGCGCGAGAGCGTTGCGTACATGGCGAGCAACGGCGTCACGCATTTCCTCGAAATCGGCGCCGGCAAGGTGTTGTCTGGTCTGGTCAAGCGCATCGCGGACGGTGCAGTGGGAGTGTCGGTCGGCGGACCGGGCGACATCGAAGCCGCGAGGGCGGCTATCGCGGCGGCGAAATGAGTTTCTGACGCCGTTGTCGCGGGTGATGATCCGGAAGGGCTGGTTTTTGCACCTTACAAAACCGAAAATCTCGCATATATTGGTACTGTCGCAAGACGATGGCGCTGAATCTCAACGCGGACAATAAGTAGACCCGGGGGGCAGTACCCCGGCGCCTCCACCAGAAGCGGTTAGAGCTTAAAGGTCTCGGTTCCTGAACCGTTTCTGATGGGGGCGAAATAGGTTCGATGCTTGTTATGAAGCCTTGAAGTGTGCCCGGCATGATACCGCCGTTATCGGGTCAAAACCTAAATGCAAACGATAACGTTCGCATGAATGAAGTGCGCCTCGCGGCGTAACCATTCGGGGTAGGTCCACCTAGCAACAGAACGGCCATGGCCGCGTCACCTTCGGGTGGCGCGGCTTTTATTTTGGAAAGCGCGATCTGCGACGCCCTGACGCATCATCGCGTCACTGCGTGCGGCGACGACGGCCGTCTAAGATGTCCTCTCAAGGAGGAGAACTTGAAGAAGAAAGCCAAGCCGGAAGCTCACGTTCAGTATCACAAGGACGGCAGCGTCTGGGCGCGCGGTCAAACGCTCGACGGAGCGATGACCGGTTATTGGGAATGGTTCCGAAAAGACGGCGTGCGCATGCGCTCGGGGCACTTCGAACTCGGCGAGCGGGTCGGAGAATGGACCACGTATGACACGAGCGGCAAGGTCTACAAAGTCACCACCATGAAGCCGAAAAAGAAACCGAAATGACCTTAGCTATCTTGTTTCTGGCCCGCGCAGGCGTGCAGCATTGTCGCCTTCAGGCAGCGTCAGATCGCTCTCGTCTTTCAAGCCCACCCCAGTGAGGCCGCGGCCCAGTGCCTCGCGCGCCAGCCACGCCAGCTTGAATGCCGCTGCGGCGTAGCTCAGTCCTTCCGGACGTACGTTGGAAATGCAGTTGCGTCCGGCATCGTTGCGCCCACGGAACGGCGCGTGGGTGATGTAAATGCCGAGGCTATCCGGTGAACTCAGGCCCGGCCGTTCGCCGACCAGCATGATCGACAGCTTCGCCTGCAACAGTTCTGCGATCTCGTCGGCGATTGCGACCCGCGCCTGCGTGGCGACAATCACCGGCGCCTGCTTCAGTTCGCTGGCGAGATGCGGCTTCAGCGCGGCGAGCAGGGATATGGCGTGACGGTCCACGGCCAGAGACGACAGTCCGTCGCCGATCACAATGCAGATGTCGCTTGGCATGATGGGCGCAGCGCGCAATTTCGCGATGTCATCAGGATCGATCATGCGGCCCAGATCAGGCCGCCGCAGATAGGTGGTGCGGTCGGACGCTCGACTATGGATATGTGCGACCGTCCACCCCTGAGCGTGCAGCGCCGCTTCGAGTTTCGGCACGTCCAGTGCGGCGTGTATCGCATCGCGCGCCATGGCATGCGCCCAGCCAAAGCGCAGGACTTCGTCAGTCGGCATGCCCGCACCGACGCGCCCAAGAGCAAGCCGCGCCGGCGTGACGCTGCGCCATTCGCTCCAGGGGCTTTCTGTTACAGAAGCATTTTCGTTGTCAGTCATGCGACCAGCGACTTGAGATTGCCCATGCCGCCGAGCAGTGCATTGGGTGAGGGCGGAAGCAGCCGCCCCTCCGCATCGGTGATCTGCATGCGTTGCAACCACGCCTCGAATTCCGGCGCGCGCTTCAGGCCCATGGTTTCGCGCAGGAACAGGGCATCGTGGAAGGAGGTGCTTTGGTAGTTCAGCATCACGTCATCCGCACCGGGAATGCCCATGATGAAGCTGATGCCCGCTGCGCCGAGCAGCACCAGAAGCGTATCCATGTCGTCCTGATCGGCTTCGGCATGGTTGGTGTAGCAAATGTCACAACCGAGCGGCAGGCCGAGCAGCTTGCCGCAGAAATGATCCTCGAGGCTCGCGCGGATGATCTGCTTGCCGTCGTAGAGATATTCCGGACCGATGAATCCAACCACTGTGTTGATCAGCAGCGGGTTGTAGCGCCGCGCCAGCGCATAGGCGCGCGCCTCGCAGGTCTGCTGGTCGACGCCGAAATTGGCGTCGGCAGATAACGCGCTGCCCTGACCGGTTTCGAAATACATCACGTTGTCGCCGACCGTACCGCGCTTCAGCGCCAGCGCCGCGTCCCGCGCTTCGTCCAGAATTTCAGGTGTCACGCCGAAAGAGAGATTGGTCTTCTCGGTGCCGCCGATCGACTGGAACACGAGATCAACCGGCGCCCCGGCCTCCGCAAGATGGATGGTGTTGGTGACATGGGTCAGCACGCAACTCTGCGTCGGGATTTCGAAGCGCTGAATCACTTCGTCCAGCATGCGCAGCATGTTGCCGAGCACCGGCATGCTGTCGGAGACGGGATTGATGCCGATCACCGCATCGCCTGAACCCATCAGCAGGCCGTCGAGCATCGACGCCGCCACGCCGCGTAAATCGTCGGTGGGGTGGTTCGGCTGGAGCCGCACCGACAGATGATTTTCCAGCCCGATGGTGTCACGGAAGCGCGTGATGACGCGGCATTTGCGCGCCACCGCGATCAGATCCTGGTTGCGCATGATTTTGGAAACAGCCGCGACCATTTCCGGCGTCAGGCCGCGCGCGAGTGCGGCAAGAGCTTCCGTTGTTGCCAGCTCGGACAAAAGCCAGTTGCGGAAATCGCCGACGGTCATGTGCGACACCGGCGCGAACGCCTTGGTGTCGTGGCTGTCGATGATCAGCCGCGTGATGTTATCGTCCTCGTAGGGGATCAGCGCCTCGGTGAGGAACTGCTTGAGCGGTACCTCGGCCAGCACATGACGTGCTGCCATCCGCTCCTGCGCGGAGGCGGCGCCGATGCCCGCGAGATAGTCTCCGGAACGCGCAGGACTCGCATAGGCCATCACCTGCTTGAGATCGTCGAACGCGAAGAGCTGGGACTCGATGGCGGTGCGATAGCGCATCGGTGTCTCTCCGCTGCTCCGATTCCAGGGCGTGACAGGCAGGATACCATCAGACCCCGCCTCGGCGTAGGAGGATTGCCTGTTGCGACCGTGAAAGACGCAAGGAAGGTGCCATGGGACCACGGTGGCCCGCCCGACCGGGGCTGTTTTGTGGCAAGAGATTGGGCAGGGGTCATTGACGAACAGCGTTTTCTTGCGGCAAACGGAGCGCAAATCTTTGAGCCGGGGGGTACCCGGGAATTCTCCCAAGGGGGCGATATGTTCGATTTAACAGGCAGGACCGCGCTCGTGACCGGAGCGACCGGCGGCATCGGCGGCGCGATCGCGCGGGCATTGCACGCACAAGGCGCGACGGTTGCCATCTCGGGCACCCGGCGCGAGGCACTCGATACGCTCGCCGGCGAGCTGAAAGAGCGCGTGCATGTGCTGCCGTGCAATCTCTCGGACATGACTGAGGTCGAAGCGCTGGTTCCCGCTGCTGAAAAGGCGATGGGTCAGCTCGACATTCTCGTCGCCAATGCGGGCATTACGCGGGACAATCTTTTTGTCCAGTTGCGCGACGAGGATTTCGACGACGTCATCCGGGTAAATCTCACCGCAACGTTCCGGCTCGCCCGGGCCGCGACCAAGTTGATGATGCGCAAGCGCTTTGGACGAATCATCGCGATCACGTCAGTGGTGGGCGTGACCGGCAATGCCGGGCAGGGGAATTACGCGGCATCGAAGGCCGGCCTGATCGGCATGATGAAATCCGTCGGCGCGGAATATGCGCGGCGCAACGTGACAGCCAACTGCATTGCACCCGGGTTTATCGCGACACCGATGACTGACGTTTTGAATGAAAAGCAACGCGAAGGGGTGCTGGCCAAGGTGCCTGCCGGGCGGCTTGGAACGCCCGAGGACATCGCCGCCGCCGCCGTTTACCTTGCGTCCAACGAGGCGGCCTACGTGACCGGCCAGACCCTTCACGTCAACGGCGGAATGGCCATGATTTAATCCCCGTTCCGCGGGGATTTTGTCAAGCGGGACAGGCCGGTGGACGGGGGCCGGGGCCTTGTGGTCAATTCCGGGGAAGTATGGTAACCGAACGGCACTCGGTTGGGGAAAACGCCATTGCAGGATCGCCAAACCCCGTATATTGCCGTTCCGGCGCTAGCCGCCGTTTTCGGTGACTTCGCCGCTGTGGCGAAGGTACGGGGACGCGTGGTACGGACGGCACGAATTCGCAATTTTTTCGCACCGCGAGGGGCTCGTATCGTTTTGCGGTCGAGTTTAATGGAACAAGCACGAGGTTAAACGATGAGTGAGATTGGCGAGCGAGTTAAGAAGATCGTGGTCGAGCACCTTGGTGTCGAGCCCGAGAAGGTTGTCGATGCTGCCAGCTTCATCGACGATCTCGGCGCCGACAGCCTCGATACCGTCGAACTCGTGATGGCGTTCGAAGAGGAATTCGGCTGCGAAATCCCGGACGATGCCGCGGAAACCATTCTCACCGTGGGCGACGCCACCAAGTTTCTCGAGAAAAACGCAAAGAGCTGACGCCACCGCGCAGCCATGACGACGAGCGGCGGGTTGTAATCGAGCGACCCGCCGTCTTGCTGTCAGAGCGGCGCTTGTTGGCGTTCGCCGATCGAGCCGGAGAAGAACGTATGCGGAGGGTTGTCGTCACGGGTCTGGGCATGGTTTCGCCGCTCGCGAATGGTGTCGAGCAGACCTGGAAACGCATCCTCAATGGCGACAGCGGCGCAAGGCGCATCGACCATTTCGACGTCTCCGACCTGACCTGTCAGATCGCCTGCGTGGTTCCGCGTGGCGACGGCACCAACGGCACTTTCAATCCGGATGACTGGATGGAGCCGAAGGAGCAGCGCAAGGTCGACGATTTCATCATTTTCGCGATGGCGGCTGCGAGCCAGGCGCTCGACGATGCCGACTGGCATCCGGCCACCGAAGAAGACCGCTGTGCCACCGGCACCATGATCGGTTCTGGCATCGGCGGTATCGAGGGCATCGGTGAAGCTGCAGTCATTCTGAAGGAGCGCGGACCGCGCAAGCTGTCGCCGTTCTTCATTCCCGGCCGCCTGATCAATCTTGCGTCAGGCTACGTATCGATCAAGCACGGCCTGAAGGGTCCCAACCATGCGGTCGTCACCGCTTGCTCGACCGGCGCGCACGCCATCGGGGATGCGAGCCGCCTGATTGCCTTCGGCGATGCCGACGTGATGGTGGCGGGTGGCGCTGAGTCTGCCGTCAACCGCCTCGCCATGGGCGGCTTCTGCGCGCTGCGCGCGATGGCCACCAAGTTCAACGACAATCCGACCATCGCTTCGCGGCCTTACGACAAGGACCGCGACGGCTTCGTGATGGGTGAGGGCGCGGGCGTTGTGGTGCTCGAGGAGTACGAGCACGCCAAAAAGCGCGGCGCGAAGATTTACGCCGAAGTCGTGGGCTACGGCCTGACCGGCGATGCCTATCACATTACCGCTCCTGCGGAAGACGGCGACGGCGCATACCGCTGCATGAGCGCGGCGATGAAGCGCGCGGGTGTGACGGCCTCCGACATCGACTACATCAATGCGCACGGCACCTCGACGCCGCTCGGTGACGAGATTGAACTTGGCGCGGCACAGCGACTGCTCGGCAACGCGGCCTCGAAGGTTTCGATGTCGTCGAC
This sequence comes from Afipia birgiae 34632, assembly GCF_000308295.2. Taxonomy (GTDB): domain Bacteria; phylum Pseudomonadota; class Alphaproteobacteria; order Rhizobiales; family Xanthobacteraceae; genus Afipia; species Afipia birgiae. Next base: position 1,458,094 of record NZ_HG326652.1, on the reverse strand, counting down.
CAAGTCCTCGACCGGCCATCTGCTCGGTGCGGCGGGCGCCATCGAGGCGATTTTCTGCGTTCTGGCGATTCGGGATAATGTCGCGCCGCCGACGATCAATCTCGACAACCCCTCCGTCGAGACGGCGATCGATCTCGTCCCGAACAAGGCAAGACCACGCGACATCAACGTGGCGCTGTCGAATTCATTCGGGTTTGGCGGCACCAACGCGTCGCTGGTCGTCCGGCGCCTCGCAAGCTAAGCGTTTCGAGTTTCAGAATTTAGAGGCTGTAGAAAAAGGGCAGGACTGTCTTCACGGTTTTGCCCCATTCGGACATAATTTCTCTCACGGACGTGCGTATAATACTGAACAATAACATTAATACGTCGGCAGAATTCAGGTTGCTTCGATGAGCCAGAGACCACCTATCGCGCCCCGCAGTCCACGCGCGGCGCTTGAGCCGGAACAGGTTCCGCAGCCACCAAAGCACTCGCAGCGAGCACGAAGCACGTTCGTCGTGGTTGGCAATGCGATCATGACGTTTCTGGTTGTGGCGATGCTGGGCGTCGGAGCCGTGTTTTTCTACGGCAAGAAAACCATGGAAGCCAAAGGCCCGCTGACAGAGGACAAGGTCGTCAACATTCCGCCGCGCGCCGGCATGACCGACATCAGCGACATCCTTCAGCGTGCCGGCGTTATTCCGGCGGATCGCTGGAACCTGACCTTTATCGGCAGCGTGCTGGCGCTCAATGCGCGCTCCGGTTTGAAGTCCGGCGAATATCTGTTCCAGAAGAACGCCAGCCTGCGCGATGTCATCGGTACGATTGTCGATGGCAAGGTGGTGCAGCATTCCATTACGATTCCGGAAGGCCTGACCTCGGAGCAGATCGTTGCCCGGCTTCAGGATAACGATATTTTTACCGGCGCTTTGAAGGAGCAGCCGCGCGAAGGCACGTTGTTGCCCGACACCTACAATTTCCCGCGCGGCACGCCACGCGATCAGGTGATCCACCGCATGCAGCAGGCGCAAAAGAAGGTCCTCGCCGAGGTGTGGGCGCGCCGCAATGCCGATATCCCGGTCCGCTCTCCTGAACAACTCGTGACGCTGGCGTCCATCGTCGAGAAGGAAACCGGCCGGGCCGACGAGCGCAGCCGCGTCGCTGCCGTTTTCACCAACCGTTTGCGTCAGCGCATCAAGCTGCAGTCCGATCCAACCATCATCTATGGCCTGGTCGGCGGCAAGGGCACCCTCGGCCGGCCGATCAAGCGCAGCGAGATCACTCAGCCGTCACCTTACAACACCTATGTGATCGACGGACTTCCACCAGGTCCGATCGCCAATCCCGGCCGCGCGTCGCTCGAAGCGACCGCGAATCCGGCACGCACCCGCGATCTGTTCTTCGTCGCCGACGGCACCGGCGGTCATTCCTTCACCGAAACCTACGACCAGCACCAGAAGGGCGTTGCCAAGCTGCGCGCGATGGAGCGGCAGCAGCAGAACGATACCGTGGATGCCGACGATCAGCCGCCGGTCGCTGCTGTGCCGGCGCCCGCGACAGGCGCGCCGCCTGCCGCGGCAGCTCCCTCAAAACCCCCAGGCGCGGCCCCCAAGGCTGCTCCAAAGGCGGCACCTAAGGCTTCCGCACCCGCCAGCATCATCGCAAACGAGCCGGCGGCGGATGGCGCGGCATCGCGCAAGCGCACCGCAAAGCGCGCCCCGGCTGCGGCGCCTGCCGAGCCGGAGCCCGAAGAAGAGAAGACGCAGTAACGCGGCCTCTCTCTTGCGTGCCTTGCCGATTTCAGGGACAAGCTCAATCCTGACGTGAGCCGGTCTGGCGGTTCGCAAGTCCGCATTTTTCAGGACACCAAGGACGGAGACACTTTCGCGATGGCGCTGTCGAGCATGACCGGCTTTGCGCGAAGCCACGGCACCAGCGGACCCTATGCGTTCGAATGGGAATTGAAATCGGTTAACGCCAAAGGCTTTGATTTCAGGATGCGTCTGCCAGCAGGGTGGGACGACGTCGAGACCGCAGCCCGCAAACGCGCGACCGAACTGCTATCGCGCGGTACCGTCTATGCCAACCTCACCGTCAAGCGTACGGGCGCAGCGTCGATTGTCCGCATCAACGAAGACGTACTGGCGTCGATTCTGAAGGTCGCTTCGGAGATTTCCGCGCGGACCGATGCGGTCGCGCCGAGCGTCGATGGACTGCTTGGGATCAAGGGCGTCCTCGAGGTCGTCGAGCCTGAAAGCGACGAGACTGAAATGCAGGCCGCGCGTGCTGCCGTTTCCGCATCGTTCGAGCAGGCGCTCCAAAGCCTGATCGACATGCGCAAGCGGGAAGGTGTTGCGCTCGGCCAGATCCTGTCCCAGCGCATGGATGAAATCGAACGGCTTGCTCAAAGGGCGGAAGCTGCACCCGGCCGCAAGCCCGAGGCGATCCGTGCGCGGCTCGCTGAGCAGATTACGGCACTGCTGGAGACATCGGATCGTTTCGACGCCGACCGGCTCAGCCAGGAAGCGGTGATGATCGCGGCGAAGGCCGACATACGCGAAGAACTCGATCGCATCGCCTCGCACATCGCGCAGACGCGCGAACTGCTCGGCAAGGGCGGAGCGGTGGGACGGCGGCTGGATTTTCTGGCGCAGGAATTCAACCGCGAGGTCAACACCACCTGCTCGAAGTCGAATGACATCGAACTCACCAATACCGGGCTTGAGATGAAGAGCGTCGTTGAGCAGTTTCGCGAACAGGTCCAGAATCTGGAATAGTAATTTCGGCAGACAGGGATTTGGATGATGGCGGCGGGGGGCACCTTGAGAGATGGTGAGCGGCGCGGGCTGATGTTCGTTCTGTCCTCGCCGTCCGGCGCGGGAAAGTCCACGCTGGCGCGCATGTTGATCGAGAAGATGCACGATCTGCGAATGTCGGTATCGGTGACGACGCGCGCGAAGCGCCCCGGCGAAGTTGACGGCGAGCATTACTATTTCATCGACAAGCCGAAGTTCGACGCCATGGTGAAGGGCAACGAACTGCTCGAGCATGCGCCGGTGTTCGACTATTATTACGGCACGCCGCGCAAGCCGGTGGAGGACGCACTCTCCTCAGGCCAGGATGTGCTGTTCGACATCGATTGGCAGGGGACGCAGCAGTTGCGCGAGAAGGCCCGCGCCGATGTCGTCAGCGTCTTCATCCTGCCGCCGTCGGCGGCCGATCTCGAAAAACGGCTGCATACCCGCGCGCAGGATTCCGATGAGGTTATTCGCGGCCGCATGAGTCGCGCCAGCCACGAACTCAGCCACTGGGCGGAATACGACTACGTCGTCACCAACAGGGATCTCGATGAGGCGTATTCACAGGTCGTGACGATCCTCAAGGCCGAACGCCTCAAACGCGAACGTCAGACCGGCCTGTCGGCTTTCGTCCGCGAATTGCAGAAGCAGTTGGAGAAGTAAGCGGCGGGTTTCGCCCGCCGCTCAGAGGCAGGCGCTACGCCGCCGAACGCTTCGATGCCCGCGCGAGCAACTGTTCGATTTCGTCGGCGGTGTCGTCCAGTACAAGCGGCTCGGGCAGACTGTGCGCGAAGCGCTGCGCCGACGCCGGCAGGAGCGGGTTGTCCTGCACGAGCATTTCATTGGATACGTTCAGATCCCAGATCGGGCGGCGCTGGCCGTAGGTGCGGTCATCTTCACGCGGCTTCGGCCGGAAATATTTGAACAGCAACGGGCCCAGAATCGCCGCGAGCGCCAGCACGCCGACGAGAATACTCAACAGAACCCTGATCGACATGCCCTCGGTCTCGGCAGCCGCGATGGGTTGCTGGGGGCGCGGCGACGCGGTGCCAGTCGTTACCGCAGGCGCAGGTGCGGGCGTTGGAGCCGGGGCTGCAGCGGCCGTTGCGAGACGTTCCGCAGTGAGAGTCGGAGCAGGCTGCGCGGGTTGCGGTATTGCGGCAGCAGGCTGGTCGCTGGCTGAGGCGGCTGCGGTTGGTTCGGGCCAGCGCGTCGCGACGTTCCAGTTCTGCTTGTTTGCCGTCTCAGGCGCCGGCTGGATCGCAGCCGCCTGATTATCATTGCGAACATCGGTGTTGGCGGAGGGGGCCGGCATCGGCGGCCAGGTTGTTTCCGCAAGCGACGGATCTTCATCCGGCGTTCCCGCGGTCAATTCCGCCCGGGCGTTCGCGACGGATTTCTGGATGGGCTTTTTCGCGGCTTCCGGTTTCGGCGAAGGCGCGATTTGTGTCGGAGGAGGCACGTCCTCTTCGGCAGTGTTTGACGACGTTGGTTCAGTTGTCGCTGTTGCCTTTTTCGTCTTCCCGCCCGCGTCTCCGAGATACCAGCACTTACGCTTGGTGCCTTTCTCGATGCGGTAGTACCAGTGTGCGCCCGCCGGAGTTGTGGCCTTTGGAGAGGCCAGACATTCGTCGGCAGCGGTGGCGGCGCTTCCGGATGTCGCGCTGGCGGGGTTCCCCGATGCCGATGTGATGCTGATGATTGAAACGCAGCCGGTGATGGCGGCAAAGGCAATTGCGGCCGTGCGGTTTGACATTCTGTCCCCCTTACGCAACACGAACTCATTCTCGCGTTAGGTTCTCGGTGACAAGTTGGGTCGGAATAGGCCGCAAATCCGGACAGGCTAAGGCTTAATTCGGGCGAGCGCGCAGGGGGCAATTTGCTCAATTCTGGCTGGCATTTGGGAACCTGGATGGCGTAACGAGAGCATGCGCTGCGCCCGTTGCGCCCAACAGTTCGAACATTTGAGGACTTGATCGTTGATCCCGTGGACCCTGCTGGATACCGCGCAAATCCCCGGCGGCGGCGAGCTTCGCCTGATGCGCCGTGGCACTGAATTCTCCATCAAGCTCGGCCAGAACGAACTGATGAACAGCCGCCTCAGCGGCTCGGAGCAGGCGCTGGCCACGCTCGCGTGCAGACGCATCCAGACACGCGAACGGCCACGCATGCTGATCGGTGGCCTCGGCATGGGATTTACGCTGCGTGCAGCGCTTGCCGTGCTCGGCTCCAAAGCCGAGATCGTTGTCGCCGAACTGGTGCCGTCCGTCGTGGCGTGGGCGCGTGGCGAGATGGCGGAGATGTTTGGCGGCAGTCTGACAGATCCGCGCGTCACGATCCGCGAAGAGGATGTCAGCCAGATCATCCGGTCTGCGCGTGCGGCTTACGACACCATCCTGCTCGACGTCGATAACGGCCCGGAGGGCCTGACGCGCGAGTCCAACGATGCGCTGTATGATCTGAAGGGACTGACTGCGGCGCGCGTGGCACTGCGGCCCGGCGGCGTGCTGGCCGTGTGGTCGTCAGGACCCGATCCGCGCTTCACCCAGCGGCTGCGCAAGGCGGGCTTCGATGTGAATGAGGTCCCGGTCCGCGCCAACGGACCACGCGGCGGTGCGCGCCACGTGATCTGGACTGCGGTTCGGCCCGAATAATCCGTTAGTTCTTCAGCATGATACGGCCGACGACCTTGCCAGCGCGCAGCTGATCGATCCACTTCTGCACGTCGGCCATCGGCTCTTCCTTCATAGGCGTCGGCTTGACCTTGCCGGCGCGTGCCAGCGCCATCAGCTCCTGAGCTTCCGCAAGGGTGCCGGTCATGAAGCCTTCGACCGTCATGCGCTTGTAGATCCATTGCACCATGGGCAGGTTGAAGTTGCCACCCATCAGTCCCGACACGACGATCTTGCCGCCGCGGGCCACAACGGAGGTCGCGAACGCCATCGACTTTTCGTTGCCGGCGAAATCGACGATCCCGTCGAAGCCGCCGTCGGTTTCTTTGACAATGCGCTTGGCGATATCGGCCTCTGTCGGATCATAGGCGGCCGAGGCGCCGTTCTTCAGCGCCGCATCGCGCGCCGATGCACTGAGATCGGCGACCGTGATCGGCTGCTTGAACATCGCCTGCGCGAGCGAGACGCCCATCATGCCAACACCGCCGAGGCCGAGCAGCAGGAGATTGCGCTGGCGTTGGCGATCGACCAGACGCTTGAGCGCGCCGTAAGCGGTGATGCCGGAGCACATCAGCGTCGCCGCCGTGTCGACCGGCACCTGACCGTAGTCGATGAGATACTTCTGGTCGGGCACAAGGACGTGGCTGGCGAAACCGCCGTCGATCGATACGCCGAGAAAGCGGTTACGCGCGCAAAGATTCTCGTCGCCGTTGAGGCAGTCGCGGCACTGGCCGCAACCGATCCACGGGAAGACAGCCATCTTCCTGCCGATCAGGGATTTGTCCGCTTCAGGGCCGACTTCATCGACGACACCTGCGATCTCATGCCCAAGGGTGAACGGCAGAACCATGCCGCGCGTGGTGTCGAGCTTCTTGCCGCCGCCCAGATCCGCATAGCCGTCCTGAATGTGCAGGTCGGAATGGCACAGTCCGCAGCGCTCGATGCGCACCAGAACTTCCCGGCCTTGCGGCTTCGGGGTCTCCACGATGGTTTCGCAGAGCGGAGCATCGAATTTCACGAGTGACTGGCGGCGCATCTGAGCCATTGGGATTTTCTCCGTTACGGTGTTTTTGCTTTTGCGGCTGTTATATCTGCCAATTCGCGCGCCATGGCAACAAAGCCGGACACCGGAATGGTCTCAGCGCGGCGGGTCGGTTCGACACCGGCTGCGGCGGCGAGGGTGGCCGGGTCGACGTTGAGTGACTTGAGACTTTGCCGAAGCATTTTCCGGCGCTGGCCGAACGCCGCGGCGGCTACGCGCTCCAGCGCGCGACGGTCGCAAGGCTCTGGCGCGGCGCGCGGGATCAGCCGCACCACGGACGAGGTAACCTTGGGCGGCGGCACGAAGGCGCCGGGCGATATGTCGAACAGGATTTTTGTTTCGGCACGCCAGTTCGCCAGCACGCCGAGTCGGCCATAGGCGTCGTCGTTCTCGCGGGCGACAATGCGCTCGGCGACTTCGCGCTGAAACATCAGCACCATTATGTCGTACCACGGCGGCCAGGGCTCGGCGCACAGCCAGTCGATCAGAAGCACGGTCGCGATGTTGTAGGGCAGGTTGGCGACGATCTTCGCGCGCTCGCCACCGAGATGCGGCCGCGGATCGAATGTCATCGCATCCGCGTTCACGATGGTGAGGCGGCCGGGATAGCGCTGCGCGATTTCCTCAAGCGCAGGGAGCGCACGCTCGTCGCGCTCCACAGCGATGACGCGCTTGACGCCCTGCGCGAGCAATGCGCGCGTCAATCCGCCCGGACCGGGGCCGATCTCGACGATCGTGGCGTCTTCCAGCGGCCCGGCTGCGCGCGCGATCCGCGATGTCAGGTTGAGATCGAGCAGGAAATTCTGGCCCAACGATTTGCGCGCGGACAGTTCAAAGCGGCGAATGACGTCGCTTAGCGGCGGCAGATCGTCGATGGCGCTCATGTGCTGGATGCCGACGCCATGCGCGCGGCAAGGCGAAGCGCCGCGATCAGGCTTGACGGATTGGCGCGACCGGTGCCAGCGATGTTGAACGCGGTGCCGTGATCCGGCGAGGTGCGGATGAACGGTAATCCCAGCGTGACATTGACGCCGTCGTCGAACGCAATGGTCTTGATCGGGATCAGCGCCTGATCGTGATACATGCAGATCGCGCAGTCGTAGGTTTTTCGTGCGGCTTCGTGAAACATCGTGTCGGCGGGCAACGGACCCCGGACTTCGATGCCGTCAGCCTGAAGCATCGCGACCGCGGGCGCTATGATTGTTTGATCCTCGGTGCCGAGCGTGCCGTCCTCGCCCGCGTGTGGATTGAGGCCGGAAATCGCAAGGCGGGGATGGGCAATGCCCAGCCGCGCTTTCAGGTCCGCCGCGACGATGCGCCCGGTCCGGACGATCAGATCGCTGGTGAGGTGTGTGATGGCGTCGCGCAGCGGCAGATGGATCGTCACCGGCACGACGGCAAGTTCAGGCGACCACAGCATCATCACCGGATGCGGCACAGAGCCGTTCACGGCTGCGGAGAGCTGCGCGAGGAATTCGGTGTGGCCCGGATGGGAAAAGCCCGCGCGGTAGAGCACGCTCTTGGCGATGGGGTTGGTGACCACCGCGCTGGCGCGTTCGGAGATCACATCCGCGACGGCGTGGCGGATCGATGCTATGGCAGCAGGTGCGCTGCTGTCATCGGGACGGCCGGGCTGGGCTGTCGCCGCGATGCCGGTTTTGACGACAGGAAGTGCGTTTGCGAAGATTCCGGGAGCGTCCTCGGGGCTGACGTCGGCGACAGCGATGCTGGCGCCCAGCAGGCGCGCGCGCTCGGTGATGAATGCACTATCGCCGATCAGATAGAATGCGGGAAGGTCGAGTTCGCGCCGCTTCAGCCATGCAGCGATTGCAATATCAGGACCGATACCCGCGGGCTCGCCGAGCGTCAGCGCCAAGGCCTTGCTCATGGCGGCTCTCATCATGGCAGCGGTGCCGCGGTTGAACTCATTTGTTGCGCATCTCGATCATCGCCCCTTTGCGAACTTCCTCGAGATACGACTTGGATTTGGCTTCGTACTTCTGGTTGTAGATCTTCTCGCGTGCCTCGCGCTTGGCCGGCGTGTCGGCTTTGGTCGGCTTGCGGCTGCACAGTGCGACCATTTCCACGCCTTGCTTGGTGACTTCCGGTGGCGTCAGCCTTCCGATGGGTGTTTTGTCGAGCAGTTCACGCAAGGCCGGGGGCAGGTCCGCCGAGGTCTTGGTGAGCTGATCGCGGATCGCGGCATCGCGCATCGACCGGAACAGCGACTGCGCTTCATCGCAGCTCTGAATGCGGCTGCGAAGCAATTCTGCTTCCTTGCGGCGTGCCTCAATGGTGCTCGACGGCGAACCGCGCGGTACGATCAGCACGATCGGACGAACAAGATACTCGAAGCTCTCGGCTTCCTTGGCGCCGGATGGTTCAACGCCGGCGAGATCCTTTTCCGGCACCAGCAGGTTCGACTGGAAGCGCCCCCGTACCAGATTGCCCCAAGTCATGTCGGCCTTGATCCGGCTCTTGAGGGTTTCGGGACGGATGCCGTGACCTTCAAGCGTTTTCGAAAGTTGCTCGGGGTTCATGCGCATGCGCGATGCCATATTGCCGTACGCGCCATCGACATCCGACGACGACATGTCGAGGCCATATCGCTTGGCTTCCTTGACCTTGAGCTTGTCGTTGATCAGTTCTTCGAGGGCTTCCTGCCGCGAGACTGCCTTCTGCGACGTAAGCTTGGTGAGTTTGATCCGCTGCTCGATATCGAAATTTGTGATGGCCTCGCCATTGACCATCGCCGCGACGGACTGGGCCATGGCGGCCGAGCCGAAGCCCGACACGGCGAGAACGGCGGCCGCGAGCGAGACTGTTCGTGAGTAGCGAAGAAAAGTAGCGATCATATTCAAACCCGTCTTCAAACCCTTCCTGGCGAAGGCTGGAGGTTCCAGCGCGCGTTCAGCAATATCAACCCCGAGTTTGCGGCGTTAATACGCGTATCCGGCGAACTCCCGGCGGTTCCCGTGACCACACGGCGAGCGCCCTGAAATCTGTCATCGAGCTGGCTGCATCATCCTGCTACCGGAATATTACTGAGCAGCGCTAAACGAAGTGCTGCCGATGGTGCGCAGGCCGATCTGCAGCATGATGCGGTGATCGGTAATGGGGGTCGTGTAGTTCTTCGAGGTATACGCGTAGTCCGTGATGTAGTTGGCTGCAATGATGAAGCAGTCGTCTACGTAGCCCGCGCCCACGATGTACTGATTGACCGTTTGATTGGCGATGTCGTAGCGCAGTGCGCCAGACAGCATCCAGTTGGTGGCCACCTTGAGAGATCCGGTTGCCACGACGCCTTCGCGGCGCGTGAGGAAGCCGAGTTCGGGTTGTGCGTCGTAGTTGCCATACAGCAGGCTCACTCCGAAGCGGTCGAAATTGGCCCGGCCTTCGAGTTCGAAGCGCCGCACAGCTCCCGATGCCTCGTCGAGCCGGGTGCGGGCGATCAGGCTGTAAATTCTGTTGGGCTGATAGGCGATACGCGCGACATAGTCGGAGGCCGATTTGTCCAAACCGCTGCCGAGAGTAGTATTGGTCAGATCCTGCACGGCAAAGGAGTTCAGGCCGAACAACTGGTAGGACTGTCCGAACAGGACGTTGACAAAGCCACCGCGGTCGAACTGCGTTGTCGCCTGAACGCCGACATTGGCGCGGCCACCGCCTTCGACGCGATCGTAGCCCGAGAATTTATCGACACTGAACAGGTTGCTGTCGTCAAATGCAAAGCTCTGCGCGTCTTCGTTGGGAAGGCGGCCGGCGCTCGGTTCGTTGGGACGGATGATCAACTGGCCGATCGGTTCGATCGTCGTCGTGCCCCATGGCTGCACGTTAATGAACGGATAGCGATATTCGAGTCCGACCGTCGGCATCAGGCGCGCGGTCTGGGTGGAGCCAACCGGCAGGTAATTGGAGACGCCCGGCTGGTTGTCGATGTTTGCGCTGATCAGGTCGCCGCGCAGCGAAGCGAACGGCGTAAAGATCTGGCCGATAGAGTCGGTGAACGACCGTCGCCAGGAAACCTCGGCGGTCAGCCGCGTATAGTCGCCCGGAATACCGCGCAGCAGGCAATTCGCTGGTGTTTTGGCCGAGGAGTCCGCGCTGGGCAGGCAGGAGCCAGCAAGCAGCGCGCCGGGATTTATCGCATCGAACGACGCGGTCTGACGGCTCAGGCTCGTAAAGTTTGCCTTGTAGCTGAATTCACCGCCGAGCAAGTTGCGGTTGAGCACGTTCGAGTAATCGATCACGGGGTGAACGATCGGAATCTGATTTTGGTCGTCGGCGGCCGAATAGCCGAGGAAGTGCATCACGCGCGCGTCGAAATAGCTGCGGTTGCCGACGCCGGTGAGATAGATCTGCGACAGGCCCGTATCCGGCGTCAGCAGGAACGCATTCAGCGCGTTCTTGTAAGGACCCAGTTTGTAATCGAAGAAGAACGACTTGTCCGAGACCGCGACTGCGTCCCAGCCCCAGACCCATTTGTCGTTCAGCGCGAACTGGCCCTTGGTGTCGATGCCGCCGCGGAATTCGCGCTGGCCGGGCTCGGCATTGAACTGGTTCGGATCGTTCTGGCGGATGCCGTAGGCGCGGATTTCGTAAGCGCCGTTGATCAGGCGCTGACGGAATTCACCCTGCATCAGCAGGCCCTGCTTGGTGGTATAGCGCGGCGTCAAGGTTGCGTCGTAGTCCGGCGCCAGCGCAAAGTAATACGGCACCTCGATGCCGACACCGTAACGGTTGCTGGACATGTAGTTCGGGATCAGGAAGCCGCTCTTGCGCTTGACCGTCGGGTCAGGCGTCGAGAAGAACGGCAGATACGCGATCGGCTGACCGAAGAATTCAAGGCGCGCGTCCTCGAAATACATCATCTTTTCGGTCTGATTGTGGATGATGCGTGCGCCCTTGACCTGCCATAGCGGCGGCTTCTTCGGATTGTCCTTACAGGCGGCGCAGGCAGTGTACACGCCGTTCTGGAAAATCGTGACCTCGCCGCCGCTGCGGTCTGCGCGCGTCGCCGCCATGCGGGTCTGATCGGCGGTTTCCAGCCGCAGCGAATCGACGAAGCCGTCGCGATAGTCGTCGGACAGGTCGAGAAGATTGGCGTGGGTAATCTTGCCGTCGGGGTCGGTCAGCCGGACGTTGCCTTCGGCGTGCAGCCGCTTGGTCTTCTGGTCGTAGATGACCTTGTCAGCCTCCAGCGTCGACCCGTTGTAGTAGATCTGAACGCTGCCGACCGCCGCGACGCGCGAGTTGTTGTAGTCGTAATTGACCTCGGTGGCCTGAACGAGCATCTGCCCGTCATTGGTCCGCTGGCTCGCAGGCTGCTTGGGCGGCCGGGGGGGAAGCTGGTTGTATCGGAACGCTTGCTGGGCAGACGCCGGTGTCACGTCGGCGGCACCGAAGCCGGCCGCCAGACTGAGAGCCAGAATGGCAGACATGACCGTGCCTTGACGGCGCAAGCGAATGCGCCGCCTAAACGCAGGCGTCCGTCCTTGGAGGGCGGCGACAACGGCCACTACCCGTCCTCCTGGTACAGCAAAGCCAAAAATCCCGAGAGGCCGCCCACACAAACGGGCAACCACGCGGCAGCGAGCGGATGCATCAACTCGGCCTTGCTTAAATCCTCAGTTACTTTCGACAGGACATAGAGCAGAAACCCTGCTGCAACGCCACTTAAAACCATCTTTTGCACGCCGCCGAAGCGGAAGAACCGCAGGCTCACGGCGGCCGCGAGCAACACCATCGCAGCCAATAAAAACGGGCGCGCGATGAGCTTCTGGTACTGCAGCCGGTAACCTGCTGTGGCCTGGCCGGAGTTCTCGGACGATTTGATGTAGTCCGGGAGTTGCCAAAATGACACAGTTTCGGGAGTAGAGAAGCTGTTCCGGACCTGGGCCGGGGTGAGGCTCGTGCCTAAGGTGAGGGTGTTAAGTTCCTCCACGGGGCTATCGAGCTTGTAACGACGCACCTGTTTGAACACCCACCGGCCAGGTTCAAGAGTGGCTTCCTTTGCCTCGATTCTCTCCCTGAAGATTCCAGAAGGGTCATACCTGAATATCGTGATGCCGGTCAGAAGCGCGCCTTGTCCCTGGCTCCGGGCGGCGTTGATGATGCTCTGTCCTTCGCTGGTCGACTGGTTGAGCCAGAAGCCTGCGCCGTCCTGAGCGGCTGGTGCCCTATCGGTGAAGATCTTGGTCTCCATGCCCTTGGCGCGTTCCAGCATTTCCGCCGACATCGGATTATAGAGTACGGTTGCGAAGAGGCCGAGCAAGAGCGCGCTGAGCAGCGCAGGGGTAATGAACTGCCAGGCCGAAATGCCGGAGGCGCGAGCTACCACAAGTTCGAGCCGTCGCGACAATGCGAGGAACGATACCATCGCGCCGATCAGAATGCAGAACGGCATCAGTTTTTCGAGCGACAGCGGCACGCGAAACAGCGCGGTCTGCGCGACGAATAGGCCCGACACATTCGGCAGGCTTCCGGCGCGGCGCATCAACTCAATATAATCGACGGTAATGACCAGCACGAAGATCGCGCCGAAGGTCGCGATCGACGCGATCACGAAACGGGCAGCGAAATAGCGTGCGAGAATTGTCGTTACCATGTGCGCAGCCGCCTTATGCCAACGCGGCCCGCCGGACGAGCCGTGCGGTCGCGAAAGTCCCGGCGGACGACGATGTGGTCATCCGGTAAACAGTAGTGTCGATCGACCCCATCGGGCAGCGGTATCCCCAACTCCAGCCGGATTTCGTGAGCGCGCCCCAATCTCTTGAGAGATTCCCCCAGGGCACGGAATCGAGCTTTCCGGCACATTCTTATTTCATAGCATCCCTTTGATTGGTCAACAAAATGGCCGACCTGAGGCTGGGCGCTAACTGTGGTTAATAAAACATCATCGTTGCTTTAAGGCCACTCCGGGAAAGCACACAGTTGCGGCGGCCATCCTTGCCTCGATTCCGGCGCGCTTGGCAGTGCACACCCGAAAGCGCCATAGTGCGTCATCTCATGTCCCGAATCCGAACGTCCGCTGGATTCTGGTCCCTTGCTGCGAAAGCCGCGATTATCTGGAGGATTTGCTTATGACCGACGCCGTGAAGGTCGGCTTCGTACCGTTTTCCGCTGCCCCGCGCGGCGTTCTGGTGGTGTTTTGCGACGAAGCGCTGAAATTCGGCCCCGCCACAATCAAGGCTCTGGGGACGGCGACGAACGCGGTCAAGCGCGCGGCGGCCACCAACCAGTTCAAGGCGAAGTGCGGCTCCACGATGGACATTCTGGCACCGGAGGGCCTCAAGGCCGGCCGTCTGATCGTCGTCAGTGCCGGCAAGACCGCTTCGCTCAAGGACAGCGATTTTCTTAAATTCGGCGGCAAGATCGCGACCAAGATCAGCGCCGGCACAGAGGCCGTCACGATTCTCGCAGAGCTTCCGTCGGGCGCGATGAAAGGATCGCAGGCAGCGTCGATCGCATCGGGCGTCCGGCTCCGCGCCTACCGGTTCAACCGCTACAAGACCACGAAGAAGGACGGCGACAACGCGCCGCTGCGTGCGCAGTTCTCGGTCGCGGTCGCCGATGTCGCAGCGGCGCGCAAGGCATTTGCCCCTGAGAATCATATTGTGGACGGCGTGCTGGTCGCGCGCGATCTCGTCAACGAACCGCCGAACGTGCTGTTTCCCGCGGAGTTCGCGCGGCGCGCGACGCTGTTGCGAAAACTTGGCGTCAAAGTCGAGGTTCTCGACGTCAAGGCAATGACAAAGCTGGGGATGGGAGCGTTGCTCGGCGTCTCGCAGGGCTCGGAACACGATGGCCGCATGGTCATCATGCGCTGGAGCGGTGGCAAGGCGGGTGAGCAGCCGATTGCCTTTGTCGGCAAGGGCGTATGCTTCGACACCGGCGGCATTTCGATCAAGCCGGCCGGTAGCATGGAAGACATGAAGGGCGACATGGGTGGCGCGGCTTGTGTCGTCGGTCTGATGCACGCGCTGGCTGCGCGCAAGGCGAAGGTCAATGTGGTCGGCGCGATCGGCCTCGTTGAAAACATGCCGGACGGCAACGCGCAGCGGCCCGGCGACATCGTGACATCGATGTCGGGACAGACCATCGAGATCATCAATACCGATGCCGAAGGCCGCCTCGTGCTGGCCGACGTGCTTTGGTATGTGGCGAAAAAGCACAAGCCGAAATTCATGGTCGATCTGGCGACGCTGACCGGCGCGATCATGGTCGCGCTCGGTGTTGACTATGCCGGCATGTTCTCGAACGACGACAAGCTTGCGGAGCGGCTGACCGCGGCGGGGCAGGAGACCGGCGAGCGGGTCTGGCGCATGCCGCTCGGTCCCGAATACGACAAACAGATCGACTCGCAGTTCGCCGACATGAAGAACACCGGCAGCCGTAATGGCGGTTCGATCACAGCTGCGCAGTTCCTGCAGCGGTTCGTCGATGAGACACCATGGGCGCATCTCGACATCGCCGGTACGGCAATGGGCGTTCCTGCATCGGACCTCAACCGCAGCTGGGGATCGGGGTTCGGCGTGCGTCTGCTAAACCGGCTGGTGGCGGATAATTACGAAGCGAAAAAGTAGAGCAGCGGATCGTCATCCTGAGGTGCGAACGCTTGCGGGCCTCGAAGGATGACGCGATAAGGGCGCGAGCCGTCGCCCTTCGAGGCTTGGCGGCTTCGCCGCTCAGGGTGACGGCAAAACATGCGATTGGGTCAGGCGCGATGACCGAAGTCCTGTTCTATCATCTGCAAGGCACGACACTTGAGAAGGTGTTGCCGCCGCTGCTCGAGAAATCCCTTGAGCGCGGCTGGCGCGTCGCGGTACAGACCGGATCGGAGGAGCGCGCGGAAGCGCTCGACGCGCATTTGTGGACGTATCGCGAAGATTCGTTTTTACCGCACGGCACGTGGCGCGAGAGCAATGTCGTGAACCAGCCGGTTGTTCTCACTGTGGATGACGGCAATCCAAACAATGCCAATGTCAGGTTCGTTGTCGATGCTGCGGGCCTGCCCAAGGATTTCGCAACATATGATCGCGTGGTCCTCGTGTTCAACGGTGACGATGACGAAGCTCTCGGCGTTGCCCGCGCAGCATGGGCGGATGGCAAATCGCGCGGTTTGGAGCTGACATACTGGCAGACCGACGAACGCGGCAAATGGCAGAAGCGGGCGTAAGCAGAAGCACGATGATGATCGTGTAATGCGGTTCTGTTGCTGCATTGCGCGCCGGTCCGGCGTTAACAATACAGTCTTTTTTCGTTGACCTGACCGGCGGTTAGCCACCATGGTGCCGCAAAGGGATGGTGGAAGGCCGGATGTGCGCAGCGATCGGCGAGTTGTTCCATCCTTGCCGCAAAATGATGCGCAAATGATTCTTTAGGCATTTGCTTTAAGTGATGTCTGGTTCCGAAACGCGCAGCAAGCGCTGAAGTTGGTGTGAGAACGAATTTGAGCGTCCTGCGTAAAAACACCCACGCCCGGCAGTTGGCGGCCCTCGTGATTGTGGCTCCGATGGTTGCCGGGTGCAGCGGGCTCGGGGGGCTGTCCGACTTCTCGCTCAAGGATCAGGAATGGTTCGCGCGCCCGGGCAGGATTTTCAAAGGCGGCAACAGCACGATTGAGACACCACCGCTGAGCGCGTCGAAGGGTGTGACGCCGAACGACCTGATCAGCTCCGACGGTCAATGTCCGGGAGCGCCGGTAGCCGGCACGCCCGCTGATGCCAATGCATCGTCCGAAGGCCAGGTCTCCGCGGCTCCGGTCGCGCTGGGTCATACCGAGTGCGACGTTGCGCGAGCGATTCCTGTGGCGCCCGACAATGTGAACCTGTCGAATAATGAACGCGGTGATCGTGTGGCGCTGATCACTTGGCGGTCTGGGCCGCGCCCCGGCGCCTATACCTTCACGTCGGGCCGCTTGACGTCGATCGAACGTGTCGATGTGCCGCCGCCGGAGAAGCCCGCGCGCGCTGCGAAGAAAAAGCGCTCTTAGTTTTTCAGCTCGCAGCTTCGTCGTAGGACGAACTTGCTTCCAGCCATTCATCTTCAGCGCGTTGCAACGCGTCTGCTGCACTTGCGCGGGCCTTGGTAAGCTGCGCCGCCTGCTTTGGGTCGCGCTTGAACAGATCGGGCAGGGCGAGCGCGGCATCGATTTTCTCGATGATGCCGGTGATGCGCGCAATCTCGCTTTCAGAATTTGAGATTTTCTGCTTGAGCGGGACGCGCTTTTCCTTGGGGCGCTGCGGTTTGTCGCGACCGTTGCTTGCGCGATCACGGCTTGAGGCGCGCATGCCGCGTGCGGTCAGCACCGAGCGGCGATAGTCGTCAAGATCCCCGTCGTAAGGCGTCACGGCGCGGTCCGCCACCACCCACAATTGATCCGCACACGCCTCGATCAGATAACGATCATGCGAGACCATAATGATCGCGCCGGGAAAATCGTTGATTGCTTCCGCGAGTGCCGCGCGGCTGTCGATATCCAGATGGTTGGTCGGCTCGTCGAGGATGATCATGTTCGGGCCGTAGAACGTCGCAAGCCCGAGCAGAAGCCGCGCCTTCTCGCCGCCGGACAATGAACTGACCTTTGTGTCGCCTGCCTTGCCGGAAAATCCGATGGCGCCGGTGCGTGCGCGCACTTTCGTTTCCGTCTCGTGCGGCATCAGCCTGCGCAGGTGATCGTAAGCCGAACCGTCGAGGTCGAGTTCGTCGGTCTGGTGCTGCGCGAAGTAGCCGACCGATAACTTGTCGGCGCGCACGACCTTGCCGGAAAAGGGCGGCAGCTTGCCGGCGAGCAATTTCACCAGCGTCGATTTTCCGTTGCCGTTGGAACCAAGCAGCGCGATGCGATCGTCATTGTCGATGCGCAGTGTGACGTTGTTGAGCACTGGTTTCGCCGGATCGTATCCGACCGACACGCCGTCCACTGCGATAATGGGCGGTGAGAGAATCTTGTCAGGCGTCGGAAACGCGATCTCGCGAACGTCCTGTGTCACCAGAGCTGTGACCGGCTTCATCCGCTCCAGCATCTTGACGCGCGATTGCGCCTGCTTGGCTTTCGAGGCCTTCGCCTTGAAGCGGTCGACGAACGCCTGCAACCGCTTGCGCTCGTCCATCTGTTTCTTGGCGTGCTTGGCGTCGAGCATCTCGCGGGTGGCGCGCTGTTCCTCGAACGACGAATAGGTGCCCTTGTAAAGCGTGAGCTTGCCGCGATCGAGATGCAGGATCTGATCGACAGACGTATCGAGCAGGTCGCGGTCGTGGCTGATGACGATCACGGTGCGCGGATAGTTCGCAAGATGATCTTCGAGCCAGAGCGTGCCTTCGAGATCGAGGTAGTTGGTCGGCTCGTCGAGCAGCAGAAGATCAGGCGCTGCGAACAGCGTCGCCGCAAGCGCCACACGCATGCGCCAGCCCCCGGAGAACTCCGAGCAGGAGCGTGCCTGATCGGCGGTGGAGAAACCGAGACCTGAGAGAATAGCCGCGGCTCGGGCAGGGGCAGAATGCGCGTCGATGTCCACAAGCCGAGTCTGGATGTCCGCGATGCGATGCGGGTCGTGCGCGGTTTCCGCTTCATGCAGCAACGCGTGGCGCTCGAGGTCGGCTTTCAGAACGACGTCGATCAGGCTTTCGGGACCGTCAGGCGCTTCCTGTGCAAGGCTGCCGACACGCCAGCGCGGCGGAATCGAAATCGAGCCGGTTTCCGTCGGCAATTCGCCCCGAATGGCGTGAAACAACGTCGATTTGCCGACGCCGTTGCGGCCGACGAAGCCGACGCGTGCGCCGGGTACGATTTGCACCGTGCTTTGGTCGATCAAAAGGCGTCCGGCAATCCGGACGGAAATGTCATTGAGGGAGAGCATGGCGGGCTTTTACGAAACGGGCCGCCGAACGCAACAGCTTTGTCAGTCATTTTATGACGGATCGCGGCACTTTTGGCGTGCCCGACCGGGTTGCTGAGAGAAGATGCGCTAACGCGTTTCCATCCCCGGAACCAGCGACGGAGCCTTTTCGCCGTCCAGCTCCGGCAGGCGCGCTATCAGCGCGCGCAGGCGCTGCGACATGTCCGGCGACTCACGGTTGAGTGCATCGCGCAGTTTTTCGCCGATGCCTTGCCAGACCGCTTCGCTATGAATGTGGTCGAGATGGATGTCCCGCGTGTCGACTCGATTTGGCATGGCATGTTCCAATTCGTCTCAACATCATTTCAAATTACACCTGACTAAGTCCGCAGAGGTAAATTCGTTCAGGCATTCGTGCTGAATGGTGAGCAATCGGTAAAAATTGAAGTATCGGGAACATGGAACCGCGATGAAGAAGGCCCCCGAACAGGGTCGCTGCCGGGGGCTGAAGTCTGGGAGGAGCGGATACGATCCGCTTAGTAGCAAACGTTGACCACGCGGTAGCGAAGGCCATACGGCGTATCGACGAGGCGCTTCACGTAGCAGCCGCCATAACCACCGCCGTATCCGCCAGCGAAGTAGCCGTAACCGCCACCCCAGTGGCCGTGATGGTGATGACCGTGATGATGCCAGCCGCCTTTCCAGCCCTTGGCTGAAGCCGCGGTGGGAAGCATGGCAGTGGTGGACAGAGCAGCGACAGCAGCCAGTCCAAGAATGAGTTTGCGCAACATGACAAGTCTCCTTCGGTTAGGCGCGGGGCGCCGTTGTGGTGTCCCTGAATGTCTGTCGATGCGTCCTCGCCGATGGTTCGATCCGTCCCGCGGGCGGGGGTGCGACAAAAAGGAACCGGCCGCTTTTGGCGGCCGGTCCAGGTCAGGAAAGCGGTGAGGCTGATCAATAGCAGCGGTTCACCAGCCGGTACCGGTAGCCCCACGGGGTCGGAACCAGACGGCGTACGTAGCAGCCGCCATAGCCACCGCCGAAGTAGACGGGGTGGCCGACAAAGCGCGGTCCGCCCCAGCCGCGGTGGAAACCGCCGCCGTGCCATCCGCCATGCCCGCCGTGCCATCCATGCGCGGACGCGGCGGACGCGGCGGACGGGGTGAACGCAGCCGCGCCAAGAGCCACGGTCGCGGCGCATGCAAGAACGAGTTTGCGCAACATGGTCATCTCCTTGAGTTCTTTGCGAGGCGTGGGTGAGATGCGCGAACCTCGCTGCGGAGAAGACTAGGTCTGCGATCCTGAACCCCGCCGTGACAGCCGGGTCAGTCAGCGTTCATGTTGATAAAATCGAAGTAAGCCTTGGCAGAGGTTGATAAAATCAAGGCAGGGCTTGGCAGGAACGTGCTGTGGGGGTATCGGGGGCGCGATGCCGTCCATCCCGGGTGGGCTCTGGTATACCAGCTTGCCGTCTCATCACCGCGCCGTTATAAGCGCGGCAACCCTTCCAACAGACCTGCTTTCCAAGGACAGTTATTATGGCGATTGAGCGCACCTTTTCGATCATCAAGCCGGACGCGACCGCGCGCAATCTCACCGGCGCCGTCAACGCCATCATCGAGAAGGCCGGACTGCGTATCGTCGCGCAGAAACGCATCCTTATGACCCGCGCACAGGCCGAAACGTTTTATGCCGTGCACAAGGCGCGTCCGTTCTTCGGCGAACTGGTCGACTTCATGATTTCCGGTCCGGTGGTGGTTCAGGTTCTCGAAGGTGAGGGCGCCATCCTGAAGTATCGCGATGTGATGGGCGCAACCGATCCGTCGAAGGCTGCTGAGGGCACCATCCGCAAGGCGCACGCCAAGTCGATCGGCGAGAATTCGGTGCATGGTTCGGACGCTGCCGAGACTGCGACGATCGAGATAGTGCAGTTCTTTGCAGGAAATGAAATCGTTGGCTGATTAACAGCCGGCCATAAACGGGTCGGGGGGCCTTTCACGTGAACTGGATTGCACAGATTTTCGATCCCGCCACAATCGGCGGTCTCATCACTCAGTTCCAGAGTGAAATTCAGCAACCGCAGTTCTGGGTCGCCCTGACCAAGATCATCTGGATCAACGTGCTGTTGTCCGGCGACAACGCACTCGTGATTGCACTGGCGTGTCGCGGGCTGCAGCCCAAGCAGCGCGTCTGGGGCATGGTGCTGGGTGCAGGTGTTGCGGTTTTCCTGCGCATCATCTTCACCTTTATCGTCGTGACCTTGATGACGATGCCGTTCCTGAAGCTGATCGGCGGGCTCGCGCTGCTGGTGATCGCGGCGAAGCTCCTCGTCCCTGAAAAGGAAGACGAGGATGGCGTGCAGGCCGCAGCCCATCTGTGGGCCGCGGTGCGCATCGTTGCCGTCGCCGACATCATCATGAGCCTCGACAACGTCATCGCGGTCGCTGCCGCCGCCAACGGCAGCGCCATTCTGCTGATCCTCGGCCTCGCGATCAGCATTCCGATGATCGTGGCTGGAGCCGCGCTGATCATGGCGCTGCTTGATCGCTTGCCGGCCCTGGTTTGGCTGGGCGCGGCGCTGCTCGGCTGGATCGCGGGCGAAGTGATCGCCACTGACCCTGCCATTGCGCCGTGGCTGCATCGTGTGCTCGACGGCCACATCGCGCTCGATCTCGATACGACCTCGACGATGTTCGGCTTCGCCAAGCATCTCAAGTTCAATGGCGAGATCGGCGAGATCACACTCGCATTGCTTGGCGTGATCGTGGTGTTGGTTGCCGGGGCGATCTGGAGAAAGCGCGCGTTGCGCGAACACGAAACGCCTGTCGCGGCCTGAGGGCCGCTACAAATCCTGCAGCGTGAGGTCGTCCCGGCCAACGGGGCCGGCTTTGCCGGCCCGATGACTGGCTCCGGCCGGGACCCATCAGCCTGTCAGCGCTTTTTACAAAGAAAATGCTCAGCACCGAGCTCCGATGAGGGGCCGGTGGTATGGGTCCCGGCCTTCGCCGGGACGACACTGTAGATCACACGGATCGCGCCTCGCCGCGCTCAGCCTCTTACCACCTCAACTCGACGCCCAGCGTGCCCTGGTGGGCCTGATAGCCGTCGCGGAATCTGCCGTCATAGTTGGCGTAAAGCCGCGCAGCATTGCTCAGGATCCAGGACGCCGCCGCGCCGGCGTCGGCGCCGTTCCGGCTTTCGCGAATGCCCTGCACGCTGATCGCGTTGTTGCCGAGGCTGACCTGAACCGCGCCCATGTTCTGTGCGAAGTTGTCAACGAACTTGCCGTAGGCCGATACATCGATCGCCTGCTGGCCGATGATCCAGTAATGGCCGATTTCCGCACCGGCCAGCACACGTGCGCGTTCACCGTGTCCGTCGGCGACCGTCACCGGATTGAGGCCGCCGGCTTCTGAAAACCGGTCTGTGCGCGCCGAGACGTATTCCAGCGCCAGTTTCGGAACGATGCGGCTCTGGCTGAAGGAGTAGGTGTAGTTGAGTTCGCCAAGCACGCCATCGATACTGCCGCGATAGTTGGCGTGCGCGCCTCCGAGCAGTGTGGTGCGGTTCGAACTGATCTGGGCGAAGCCATGGACTGCGACCATTGCCACGGTCCAGGGGCCGTTGCTGTAGGAGGCATTGATGCCAAGTTGCGTCATGCCGAGCGTTGCGGTTTGCAGCGCGAGCGGCACGTCGATCCAGGTCTGGCTCTGATCGGCCGAGAAGCCGACATTCAGGCCGGGCGCGACAGTCGCGCCGATACCGCCAACCACCCCGAGCGTTCCGCGCTTGTCACCGACGAAGGTGCCTTGCGCTGCCGTACGCGCGCGGATGCCGTAGGTCTCAGCCCAGGTCCGGTACAGCGGCTCGGCGGTGCTTTGCGACGCGCCGCCACCGCCGGAATTGTCGCGCGCCGCATATCCGTATGTCGCTTCGCGTCCGAGACGTTGCAGAAAGCTGCTGCCGATGTCGAGCTGGGAAGCGTTGACGGAAAGCTGGGAGTTATTGTCGGTCACGTGAGGGACGGGTGGTGGCACGAATTGCGCGCTGGCGCTCGATGCTGCGCACAGCGCAGTCAGGCCGGCCACAGTGGCGTGCAGCATCTTCCTGTGGCTCGAATCCGATCGCGGTGCTGTGCCTGTCATAAAAAGGGAACTCAAAAGGATTTTGCCGCAAACGCCCGGTGATTAGCCCCGAATCCGGCGCTTGCGTCAACGTGCGGCCGTGCGGACCAAGGCCATTCGGACCCGTTGTGGTGCCCATGCCACAGGCAGTTAGGGGGCTCAGGACCGTCTTGCTAACGTGAAATTTTCGTGTTGGGATTGTCGCCGCAATCGGATTTGGGCCGTTCGGCTGTGCGCTTAGAAGACGCGATATCCTGCAAAACATTTGAAGCCCGCTAGCGGCGTGGCACGCGATAAGCGTGACCGCGTCTTTTTTATATCTGGACGAGGAGACGGACGTTGGCAAAAGGTACGGTGAAATGGTTCAACCCGACCAAAGGCTACGGGTTCATAAAACCGGCGGTCGGTGACAAGGACGTGTTCGTGCACATCTCGGCGGTCGAGCGCGCGGGGCTTTCAACCCTCAATGAAAACCAGACCGTGGAATATGATCTGGTTGAAAATCGCGGCAAGTCATCCGCGGAAAACCTGAAGGTTTCCTGATTCCGCGAAACGACGGAATACGATGCTCCCCCCGGCCACCAGCCGGGGTTTTTTTGTTCGCGTGTTAAATCCATGTGCGCGGACTGAAATTCTGCGTGATCGTCGTGCCCATCATGAACATTGGACAAGCCAGTGCGTTTGCTTGGGGGCATTGAGGACCAACCATGCACAGCCAAAGCCGGACCATTTTCCTGATTGGGGCGCTCGCCTTGACACTCGCGGCCTGTAACGAGAAGGCGGACGTTCCGATCGAGCAGGGCTACGGCCCACAGCCGACGCTTCCCGAGCCGAAGAGTTCGTGGATTCCCACGATCAACATCGCGACTGCAAATCGATGGCCGGCTGGCGAAAAGCCAACGGCAGCAGACGGCTTCTCGGTTGCTGCGTTAGCCTCCGGGCTGGATCATCCACGGACGCTGTTTGTGCTGCCGAACGGCGACGTTCTCGTTGCGGAAACCAACGCGCCGGCGAAGCCGGACGACGGCAATGGCATCAGGGGCTGGGTACAGAAGAAGGTCATGAGCCGCGCCGGTGCGAACACGCCCAGCGCCAATCGCATCACGCTGCTGCGTGATGCGGACGGCGACGGTAAGGCAGAGACGAAATCCGTCTTTATCGAGAATCTGAATTCACCGTTCGGTATGGCGCTGGTCGGGAACGATTTCTATGTCGCCGACACCGACGCGATCATGAAGTTCACGTACCGCGACGGCGACATGAAGATCACCACGCCGGGTGTGAAGGTGGCCGATCTGCCGGGTGGCACCATCAATCATCACTGGACCAAGGATCTGGTAGCGAGCCCTGACGGCACCAAGCTCTATGCAACCGTTGGCTCCAACAGCAACGTCGGTGAGAACGGTATGGAGGCCGAGAAAAATCGCGCCGGAATTCTCGAAATCGATATCGCGACAGGTTCGTCGCGCGTCTTCGCGTCAGGACTGCGCAATCCGAATGGGCCGTCCTGGCAGCCGCAGAGCGGCGCGCTGTGGGTCGCGGTCAACGAGCGCGATGAAATCGGCAGCGATCTCGTGCCCGACTACATGACATCGGTGAAGGATGGTGGGTTTTACGGCTGGCCCTACAGCTATTTCGGCCAGCATGTGGATGTGCGTGTCAGCCCGCAACGTCCGGACCTTGTGGCCAAGGCGATCGTGCCGGACTATGCGCTCGGGCCGCACACCGCGTCGCTCGGATTGACGTTCTATCAGGGCGATCTGTTTCCGGAATCGTTCAAAAATGGCGCGTTCGTCGGTCAGCACGGATCGTGGAACAGGAATCCGCGCAGCGGCTACAAGGTGATCTTTGTGCCGTTCAAGGATGGGATGCCGTCTGGCAAGCCGCAGGACATCCTCACCGGATTTCTCAATGACAAGGGCGAGGCGCGGGGCAGGCCGGTCGGCGTCAAGATCGACAAGCAGGGTGCGCTGCTTGTGGCTGATGATGTGGGCAACGTAGTGTGGCGCGTGACGCCAGCGGCGAAGTCCGCGTCTAGGTGATCGCCGGCACGATCAGCGCAGCGGCAGGGGCCGCATTGCCGGTCTTGCACAAACCGTTCTCGAGCCGTGTGCTACCGCTGGCGACGAGGCGCAGCGCATCCGGATAAATCCGATGTTCGACACCAAGGACGCGCACCGAGAGCGTATCAGGCGTGTCGTCGTCATGCACCGCGACAGCGCCCTGCATGACGATTGGACCGGAGTCCATTTCCGGCACCACGAAGTGAACCGTTGCGCCGTGAATCTTGACGCCGTCGGCCAGTGCGCGCTCGTGGGTGTGCAACCCGCGATACGACGGCAGCAGGGCCGGGTGGATGTTGAGCATCCGGCCCTCCCATTGCTTGACGAACCACGGAGTCAGCAGGCGGAGAAAACCGGCAAGGCAGACGAGTTCGATGTTGTGGGCGACGAGCGTCTCGTTGAGTTTGCGCTCGAACGCTTCGCGGTCCTTGCCGAACGGCTTGCTTTCGACGGTCGCGGTCTCGATCCCGGCGTCGCTCGCCTTCGCCAGTCCACCGGCGCCTGCGATATTGGAAATCACGAGAACAATGTCCGCGGGATAGTCTTTGGCTTTCGCAGCCTCGATCAGCGCGGTCATGTTCGAGCCGCGTCCTGAAATCAGAATGGCGACGCGGCGTCGTGCCATCTCAATCCGCCAGGTTGAGTTGGCCGTTGTAGATCACGCGCTCGTCGCCCGAGGCTTCGACCACTTCGCCGAGATCGACGACGTTTTCGCCGTTCTGTGCGAACACGTCCATCACCTCGACAAGCTGCTCCCGCTTGACGATCGCGATCATGCCGATGCCGCAGTTGAAGGTGCGCAACAGTTCGAGTTCGGCAATGTTGCCCTCGCGCGCCAGCCACTTGAACACCGGCAACACCGGAACGGCGGTCAGATCGATACGGACGCCGAGATGTTTCGGCAGCACGCGCGGAATGTTGTCGGTGAAGCCGCCGCCGGTAATGTGGGCGAGACCTTTGACGGCGCCGGTCTGGCGGATCGCCTGAAGGCACGACTTCACATAGAGCTTGGTCGGCGCGAGCAGCGCACCGCCGAGCGTCATCACGGGCGCGAAGGGGGCCGGGGCGTCGAATGTCACGCCGGATTTCTCGACGACCTTGCGCACCAGCGAGAAGCCGTTGGAATGAACGCCGGAGGAGGCGAGGCCGATCACGGCGTCGCCGGGCCCGATGTCCTGGTGTGGCAGCAGCGTGCCGCGTTCGGCCGCGCCTACGGCAAAGCCCGCGAGGTCATAGTCGCCGTCCTTGTAGAGGCCGGGCATTTCGGCGGTCTCGCCGCCGATCAGCGCGCAGCCGGATTCGCGGCAGCCCTCGGCGACACCCGCCACGATCGAGGCGGTGGCCTCGGGGTCGAGCTTGCCGCAGGCGAAGTAGTCCAGAAAGAACAACGGTTCCGCGCCCTGAACCACGAGGTCGTTGACCGACATCGCCACGAGGTCGATGCCGATGCCGCCGTGGATCCCGGTCTCGATGGCGATTTTGACCTTGGTGCCTACCCCATCGGTCGCGGCCACCAGCACAGGGTCCTTGAAGCCTGCGGCCTTGAGGTCGAATAGCCCGCCAAACCCGCCAATTTCGGCGTCGGCGCCCGGCCGTGCGGTAGCGCGCACCATTGGCTTGATGAGGTCCACCAGCCGGTTGCCGGCGTCGATATCGACGCCTGCGGAGGAGTAGGTCAGGCCGGATTTTTGATCGGTCATGATGCGGACTTGCGAGCCACTACACTGGGATTCCGTGAGTTAGCCGGTGGTTACGTCGGATTTGGCGCTGGCGCAATGGCTGGCGGACGGGCTGTGCATAGCTGGGAGAAGAACTCCGGGGCAATGGCCCTGGTGTGAGTGGATGCGACGTTCGCGACCTACCCCATCCGCGAGTTCACATGCGAATGTCAAATCCAAAACCCCACTAGAAGCTTATACTTGCCGGCGGTCCCTCGATTCTAACATTCGCAAACTCGCTGGAACGGATGGGAATGTTGGAATCGGACCAATAGCCGCCGTCCTATGCAAGGTGATGGGGGGGCGCTAAAAGATGCCGAGCCGGGAAAAAGTCGCGTGAATCTGCCGAACATCATCACTCTTGGTCGCATCCTGCTGGTGCCGGTCATCGTCTGGGCGATCGCGTCGAACCAGATGACCATCGCTTTCGTGATCTTCGTCGTAGCGGGGGTCAGCGATGCTATCGACGGGTTCCTCGCCAAGCGGTTCAACATGACAACCGAAATCGGGGCGCTGCTCGATCCGGTCGCCGACAAGGCGCTGCTGGTCTCTATCTACGTCGCGCTCGGAATCTCGGGTGACATTCCGCGCTGGCTGGTGATCCTGGTGGTGTCGCGCGACTTCATGATCGTGGGCGCGGTGATCATTTCGTGGCTGGTCGACAACCCCGTTCCGATGAAGCCGCTGATGGTGTCCAAGCTCAACACCGTAGCGCAGGTGGCGTTCGCGGCACTGGTGCTTGCGTCGCTTGGTTTCGGTTTCAGTACAGCACCTTACGAGATTGCGTTGATGTTGTGTGTCACGGTCTTGACGCTGCTTTCGGTGTCCTTCTATCTCGTGGAGTGGGCACGGCACATGAGTGCGGGCGCTCCCACACCTTGAATGCGGTAGTGGCCGCGTATTGCGCATGCCGGACGACCCGGCCAGGAGTGACTGCTTGGTAGTCCGCGTCCGCCCCCGTCAGTTGGCCCTTGCGTTGCCGCACGCGGAAAGCCTGACGCGCGACAATTTTCTGGAAGGTTCCGCCAACACACAGGCGCTGGCTCTGATTGATGCGTGGCCGGACTGGCCCAACCGCGTGATGATGTTGGTCGGCCCAGAGGGCAGCGGCAAAAGCCATCTTGCGTCGATCTGGGCTGCCGAAGCGGGCGCGCGGTCGGTCGCGGCCCATACGCTGACACCCGACAGCGTGCCTGGCGAACTCGCGACCGGAGCGCTGGTCGTGGACGATCTGGACCCGGCGTCGCTCGATGAGCGCGCACTGTTCCATCTCCTGAATCTCGCACGCGAAGATGAGGCCTATGTCTTGATGACGGGGCGGGTACAACCTTCGTCATTTTCCATAGCATTGCACGATTTGCGGTCGCGGCTGCGGGCAGTGCCGGTGGTCACGCTGACGCCGCCGGACGATCAGTTGTTTCGCGCCCTGATCGTGAAGTTTTGTGCCGACCGTCAGATGACCGTGGACGAGGGCATCGTCAGCTACCTCGCGACCCGCATTGAACGCTCGTTCGCGGCGGCGCGGCGGGCGGTCGAACAGCTTGACGAAGAGGCGTTGCGGCAGCGCCGCCCGATAACCCGTGCGCTGGCTGCTGAAGTGCTGAAAGATACCGCGGCCTGACCGCGCAGGGACTTGGTCATTAACCGGTCCTGGCTCATCATGTCATCGAACTGTCACGACACTGGCACATTGTCTCCGTGGAACAGGCCTAGAGTCCCGGCCTGATGACATGATATGAGGTTTCGCTTCATGGATTCCGCGCAAGTTGTTGTAAAAAAAGAAGAAAACGAAGAGATTGCGGGCGTGTCGTCGATCCGGTCGAGCCCCGAGCGCTTCATCAATCGCGAACTGTCATGGCTCCATTTCAATCGCCGCGTGCTGGAAGAGTCGGTCAACCTCAACCATCCGGCGCTGGAGCGGGTCCGGTTCCTGTCTATTTCGGCCAATAACCTTGATGAGTTCTTCATGGTCCGCGTCGCGGGCCTCAAGGCACAGGTCCGCGAAGGCATCACCGAACGCAGCCCCGACGGCTCGACGCCCACCGAACAGCTCGCCAAGATCAACGAGACCGTCTCGAAACTCGCCAGCGACCAGCAGGAGATCTGGCGCGACCTGCGCCATGTGCTGTCCGATGTCGGGATCGTTCTGGTGGATGGCAAGGATGTCACCAAGGCCGAAGGCAGCTGGATCGAGGACCACTTCCTTCACAACATTTTCCCGCTGCTGACGCCGCTGGCGATCGACCCGGCGCATCCGTTCCCGTTCATCCCAAGTCTCGGTTTCACCATCGCGCTGCATCTGGCGCGGGTGTCCGACGGCAAGGCAATGAACGCGCTGATCCGCATGCCGGGCAAGATCGACCGTTTCATCAAGTTGCCGGCCGGCAAGGACGGCTCGGTGCGTCTCATCACACTTGAACAGGCCACCGGCTTGTTCATTGGCCGCCTGTTCCCGGGCTACACCGTCAAGGGGCAGGGTGCGTTCCGCATCATCCGCGACTCCGAACTGGAAATCGAGGAAGAGGCCGAGGATCTCGTTCGCCTGTTCGAGTCGGCGCTCAAGCGCCGCCGCCGCGGGTCGGTGATCCGTCTCGAAATCGAAGCTCATATGCCTGACGAACTGCGCTCCTTCGTGCAGCGCGCTCTGTCGGTACCTGATGACGACGTTCTGCTGGTCGACGGCGTGCTCGCCATGAACGAGCTGTCGCAACTGACGCGGCTGGATCGTCCCGATCTCGAATTCACGCCCTACGTACCGCGTCACCCTGAACGTGTCCGCGACCATGGCGGCGATATCTTCGCCGCTATCCGTCAGAAGGACTTGATCGTCCATCATCCTTATGAATCGTTCGACGTGGTGGTGCAGTTCCTGCAGCAGGCGGCACGCGATCCTGACGTCGTCGCGATCAAACAGACGCTGTACCGCACCTCGCGCGATTCACCGATCGTACGAACACTTGTCGAAGCTGCCGAAGCTGGCAAGTCGGTGACGGCACTGATCGAACTCAAGGCGCGGTTCGATGAAGAAGCCAATATCCGCTGGGCGCGCGACCTCGAACGCGCAGGCGTTCAGGTCGTTTACGGATTCCTCGAACTCAAGACGCACGCCAAGCTGTCGCTGGTGGTCCGCCGCGAAGGTGCGGGCCTCACCACCTATGTTCACGCCGGCACCGGCAACTATCATCCGGTCACCGCGCGCATTTATACAGACCTGTCGTATTTCACCTCGGACCCGGTGATCGCGCGCGACGCTGCACGTGTGTTCAACTACATCACCGGCTACGCTGAACCGCGCGACATCGAGAAGATGGGCGTGTCGCCGTTGACGCTGCGCAAGCGGATGATCGAGCACATTCACGCCGAGAGCAATCACGCGCGTCACGGCAAGCCGGGCGCGATCTGGCTGAAGATGAATTCGCTGGTCGATCCCGAGATCATCGACGCGCTGTATGAGGCGTCGCAGGCTGGCGTCTCGATCGACCTGGTGATCCGCGGAATTTGCTGCCTGCGTCCCGGTGTTCCCGGACTGTCAGAGAACATTCGCGTCAAATCGATCATCGGCCGGTTCCTGGAACACGGGCGAATCTACTGCTTCGGTATGGGGCATGGCCTGCCAAGTGCGAAGGCTGCTGTGTATATCTCGTCGGCCGACATGATGCCGCGCAACCTCGACCGCCGTGTCGAAGTCCTGTGCCCGCTGCAAAATCCTACGGTTCATCAGCAGGTTCTCGAGCAAATCATGGTCGCGAACCTGAAGGACAACGAACAAAGCTGGCAGTTGTTGCCGGATGGGTCGTCAACGCGTATGAAGGCCGCGAAGGGCGAGGAACCTTTCAACGTGCACAATTATTTCATGACGAATCCGAGTCTGTCAGGCCGTGGAAAGTCGCTTAAAGAATCTTCGCCACGCCGTCTTACGCGCCGTTCGGAGCGTTAGCGGCACGAAGAACGAATCCGTGGCCCCCGCAACCGTTCGCGAACGTCATCGCAACGTGCGCAAGGTTTCCAAGAGCGTCGCTGTCATCGACATCGGATCGAACTCGGTTCGTCTTGTTGTCTACGAAGACAAGACCCGCAATCTCGCGCCCATCTTCAACGAGAAGACATTGTGCGGCCTTGGCCGCGAAGTGCAGTCGACCGGGCTGCTCGCGACCGATGCTGTCGAGAAAGCGCTGGCGGCGCTGCGGCGGTTCAAAGCACTTTGCAGGGTCATGAAGGTCGGTGAGGTCCATGCGATCGCAACAGCAGCTTGCCGCGATGCGACCAACGGGCCGGACTTCATCGCCAAGGCGGAACGCATCTGCGGCTGCGCCATCGACATCCTGTCCGGTGCGCGCGAAGCGAAACTGTCGGCGCTTGGTGTAGCGTCGGGCGTCTACAAGCCGGACGGCATCGTTGGCGATCTTGGCGGCGGGTCGCTCGAACTCATCGATGTGCGTGGCCATCGCATTCGATCGGGGACGACACTGCCGCTCGGCGGCCTCGCGCTGCAGGATGCGTCGCAGAAATCGCTGAAGAAGGCGGAGCGGATCGTCGCCGGCCAGTTGACCGGACTGCCGCAACTCAAAGCGGGCACGGGCCGTACGTTCTACGCGGTTGGTGGTACATGGCGCGCGCTGGCGCGCATCCACATCATTCAGAGCGGCTATCCGCTGCGCGTGATGCACGGCTACAGCATTCCGGCGGCGGATGCGCTCGATTTTGCGCGACGGCTTCGCCGTCTTGCAGCGAGCAATACGCTGGCCGACATCGAAACCGTGGCCGATGCCCGCCGTCCGCTGCTGACCTATGCGGCGCTGGTGCTCGAATACATCATCCGCGTCGCGAAGCCGAAGACCATCGTGTTCTCGACCTACGGAGTTCGGGAAGGATTGCTCTACGAGATGCTGCCCGAAAAGGAGCAGCGGAAAGACGGATTGATCGCCACGGCGCAAACGATGAACGAGTTGCGCTCGCGGTCGCCGCGCCACGCCGACGATCTGATCGTATGGACCGACAAGCTGTTCCGGGTCGCAGGCCTGCGCGAGACCGATGACGAGAAGCGGCTGCGTCATGCGGCTTGCTGGCTCTCCGACGCGGCCTGGCGGGCCCATCCGGATCATCGTGGCGAGCAATCGCTCGATTTCATTATCAACGGGAATTTCGGTGCGGTGACGCACGAGGGCAGGGTGTTTCTCGCGCTCGCGGCTTTCTATCGTTACGCCGGATTGAACCCGGAGAATGAAGCGCCGGAAGCCGTGCGCGCTCTCATTCCGCCCGCGATGGTCGAACGCGCGCGCCTGATTGGCGCTGCGTTTCGCGTCGCCTTCATGATCTCGGCGGCGCAGCGCGGCGTGCTGCCCCACACGCATTTCCGCAATCAGGGCCGCAAGCTCATCCTGGTGTTCGACAAACGGGCCACCGACCTTGCCGCCGATCGCGTCACCAATCGTTTCAAGCAGCTCGCGCGCCTGATTGGGCGCGCAGGGACCATCGTGAAACCATAGCGATGCGCATATCGGCTGATCCCGCTGGCAGGCCAAGTCCCGGTCCGTTGTGGCACACAGCAGTGCTCGCTCTTGTTGTGAGCCTCGCCGCTCCGTTTTTCCTGATCGATCTCCCGCCGGTACTGGATTATCCAAACCATCTGGCGCGCTACTTCGTCCTGGCTCATCCGGATGATCCACTTCTGTCGCAGATGTACGCGCCGCGCTGGGGCATCCTGCCGAATATCGGCATGGATGTGATCGGCGCGACTTTGCTGAAGTTTACCGATCCGCATGTTGGTGGACGATTGATATTGGCGCTCAGCCTTTTTGCGCCACTCGCGGGTGTGGTTGCCTATAGCCGCGTGGCCTTTGGGCGGTTCACCTACTGGCCGCTGGCTTCGGGTTTGGCCGCGTGGAACGCCATATTCTTTTTGGGGTTCATGAACTTTCTGCTCTCGGTGGGGCTTGCCTTCGGTGCTGCGGCGCTCTGGATGACGCTGGATCGGCGTGGCAGACGATGGACCGCGGCCGTTTCGCTCGCGGTCATTGTTGCCGTGATTTTCTTTTGCCATATCTTCGGCGTCTTGCTGACGGCACTCCTGATCGGTTCATACGAACTGGCCCGCCTTCTCGATCTGAGGCGCGACGGAGCTCTGACCTTGGGTGAGGGGCTTCGAACCGGCGCCCTGATCGCGCTGGTTTTAAGCCCGGCTATCGCGCTCTATCTGGCATCGCCCTTGTCGGGCGATTCCACGCCGCCCACGTGGAACGGTCTGCAAAAGGTCTTTGTGACGTTCGCGCCTTTCACGCTGTACAGCACTGTCCTGACAGTGGCGACCGGCGCTCTCCTTTTTTCGTTCCTCGTCCTCGTCTGGCGTCAAGCTGTCTTCGCGCGGGGTGTCCTGCCAGCTCTTGCGGCGTTGGGATTGGTGTTCGTTGTCGCACCATCGACGATCAAGGGCGGCACGTTCGTTGAGGGACGGCTGGCGCTGATGTTCGTGCTGCTGATTTTCGCAGGCATGCAGCCGCGCATCACACCGCGTCAGGGCTTGCTGGCGGGTCTGTTCTTCGCCGCGTTGATCGCCATCCGCACGGGCTATGTGGCTTCGGGATGGATCGATCATCGGCAAGACGTCGCAGATGTGAGGTCGGTTATTGCCGAGGTGAAGCCAGGTTCTCGCGTCCTGGTGGCGCGCGGTCAGCCGGGCTACAAAACAGCCGGCGTCTCGCCGCCGGAGCGGGCGCTGCCTGGCATGTACAGGCTTGATGGACACCTTGGTGCGTTACTCGCGATCGAACGGCGCGCGTTCTGGCCCCTGATGTTTGCTGATCCCACTCAACAGCCTTTGGCGGTGAAACCTCCCTACAGCCGTATCGCTCATCCGCTCGGTGAGCCTGTGGATTGGCCGCTGCTGTATCAGGACCGTTTTTCTGCGTCGGATATCGACGCGGCGCGCTATCTGCCGGATTGGCGCAAGAATTTTGATTACGTCCTGTTGATCGATCCGCCGAAGCCGTTGCAGCCGCCACGCGGTTTAGCACAGGTGGCCTCTAATGATTATGCCGTTCTTTATCGAAACGCGCCGGAGCGCTGAAGGCTTGTCGGCGGCAATGCCGTGGCGGTTGGCACGTTTGTCGCATAAGTTTCGTCGCCACAACCCAGACAGACTTCGAACCGAACCGGAATGAAATGAGCAATGCCACCCTAGATCGCGTCGTCAAGGAAATCGCCGACGAGATGATGGAACGAAGGGATCGCGGAGATGTTGCGACCTATATTCCGGAACTTGCACGGGTTGACGTCAATTCATTTGGTCTCGTCGTGGTCGATTCCAATGGACATGTCGCGGTGGGAGGTGACGCCGAGACGACGTTTTCGATTCAAAGCATCTCCAAGGTTTTCACGCTGACACTGGCGTTGGGCATGATCGGCGACAAGCTGTGGCAGCGGGTTGGGCGCGAGCCGTCGGGCAGTCCGTTCAATTCGATCGTTCAGCTCGAGCGTGAACGCGGCATTCCGCGCAATCCCTTCATCAACGCCGGCGCCATTGCTGTGACCGATGCCATCCTGTCCGGGCACCAGCCGCGCGAAACGCTGGGCGAAATCATCAGATTTATGCAATTCCTCTCGGGCGACTCGTCGATCAAGATCGACGAGTCCGTCGCCGCCTCGGAGCAGCGCACCGGATTTCGCAACATCGCGCTCGCCAATTACATGAAGTCGTTCGGCGTCGTCGAGAATCCGGCAGAGCTCACGCTCGGGGTTTATTTTCACCAATGCGCCATTGCGATGTCGTGTCGTCAGCTCGCGATGGCGGGGCGGTTTCTCGCTCATTCCGGACGCAATCCGTCCACCGGCTTTCTGGTCGTTCCGCCGGAGCGGGCGCGGCGCATCAACGCCGTGATGCTGACGTGCGGGCATTACGATGGGTCCGGAGAATTCGCCTATCGGGTTGGTTTGCCCGGAAAGAGCGGTGTCGGCGGCGGCATCCTGGCGATCGCGCCGGGCAAGGCCTCCATCGCGGTCTGGTCACCCGGTCTCGACTCGAACGGCAATTCCCGGCTTGGCCGCGACGCCCTTGAAAGCCTCAGCAAGCGGATGGGGTGGTCGATCTTCGGCGCATGACGGGCAGGAGAGAGGACCCAAAGTAAAAGGGCCGAAGCGCGATGCTTCGACCCTTTAGTTGACGTCACTGTTCGCCGGGCGGATTTGCCACCCGGGCGTCATGGCGACCGGCGGCATCAGTGTTCACTGCCCCGCTTGGCCTCTTCGATGGCGGCTTCGTGGTACCAGCTGCTGCCGGAGGCTGCGTAGTCGATTACCGGCTTGGCTGGCTCGCTTCGGCTGCTGAGTGCTGTGCGACCGCCTACCGGGAATTGGTAGATCTTGGCCGTTGGCTGGGTCGAGTTAGGTGTCATTCCCGTCTCCTCTCGCTGAGCGCGTCAGCGCTTCGAGATCTAATGTAAGTGGAACGCACGTCTTTTGCGCGGTTTGCCCTATAAAAAGCAGGCATTTGCATAGAATTTGCGCATCCGCGATTCTGCGCCTTCACTCAGCATGCGCTTGATGTCTTAACGCACTCACGCCCGCAGGGTTTCCTCGCCACAACGCCCTGAATCCCGCCGCCGCCAAACGAGGCAGGCGTTGAAATTGATGAGAAAACGCGCACGAGGCGGCGAGCAGCTGGCGAATCAGTCGCGCGCAACCACCGGCGCGGTGGCGACCAGGCCCATGCCAGCGCACTCGTCCTCAGGGGCAGGTTGGCATGTTAAATGCTTACTAAGGGCCAGCCGTTTGCGGCCGGGGCCCCCCGGTGGCTAAACCGGCCGGGAATTTAGCACCGCAATTGTCCACTCACGAGAGATCGCAATGACAAAGTATAAGCTCGAGTACATCTGGCTCGACGGATACACCCCAACACCTAACCTCCGCGGAAAAACACAGATCAAGGAATTCGACGCGTTTCCGACGCTCGAGCAGCTCCCGCTGTGGGGCTTCGATGGCAGCTCGACCATGCAGGCCGAAGGCCACAGCTCGGATTGCGTTCTCAAACCGGTCGCCATTTATCCTGATGCGACGCGCATCAACGGCGCTCTGGTGATGTGCGAAGTCATGATGCCCGATGGCAAGACGCCGCATTCGTCCAACAAGCGCGCCACCGTTCTCGATGACGCCGGCGCATGGTTCGGCTTCGAGCAGGAGTACTTCTTCTACAAGGATGGCCGTCCGCTCGGCTTTCCAGAGGCTGGCTATCCGGCACCACAGGGTCCGTACTATACCGGCGTCGGCTACAGCAACGTTGGTTCGGTCGCCCGCGAGATCGTCGAAGAGCACCTCAACCTGTGTCTCGCCGCCGGCATCAACCACGAAGGCATCAACGCCGAAGTGGCGAAGGGCCAGTGGGAATTCCAGATTTTCGGCAAGGGCTCCAAGAAGGCCGCTGACGAAATGTGGATCGCGCGCTACCTGCTTCTGCGTCTCACGGAGAAGTACGGCATCGACATCGAATTCCATTGCAAGCCGCTCGGCGACACCGACTGGAACGGCTCCGGCATGCATGCCAACTTCTCGACCGACTACATGCGCACGGTCGGCGGCAAGGATTACTTTGAAGCCCTGATGAAGCAGTTCGACAAGAACCTCATGGATCACATCGCGGTCTACGGTCCGGACAATGACAAGCGTCTGACCGGCAAGCACGAAACCGCGCCGTGGAACAAGTTCAGCTACGGCGTGGCGAATCGCGGAGCATCGATCCGCGTGCCGCACTCCTTCGTCAACAACGATTACAAGGGCTATCTGGAAGACCGCCGTCCGAACTCGCAGGGCGACCCCTACCAGATCGCCTCGCAGATCCTGAAGACCATCTCCGAAGTTCCGACAGGTGCCAGGAAGGCGGCAGCCTGAAAACATCACGGGTGAGCTATCCAGCATAGTTCGGCCATGAGTTGGACCTAAAAGCCGGACGGAAGCGCATGCTTCCGTCCGGCTTGTTTTTGAGGCCCCTTCACCCAGAAATCGGGTGGAGAGTGCTGCGCGATTGACCTAAGTCCGGCTCGTCACACAGGGAGCCGATCATGGTCGCTGCAGCAAAAGCCAAAATCTCGATGACCCCCGCGCAGCCACGGGTCGGAGCAATGGACTGGACTGGCTTCACCGAGCATCTCGACGGCAATGGCTGGGCAGTGCTGAGCGGATTGCTCTCCGCCAGCGAATGCCGCTCGGTCGCGGCTCTCTACGGCGAAAGCGGTATCTTCCGTAGCCACATTATCATGGGGCGGCATGGCTTCGGGCGGGGGGAGTACAAGTACTTTTCCTATCCGCTGCCGGACATCATCGCAGACCTGCGGACGTCGCTGTATCCGCGATTGGCGCCCATTGCGAACCGCTGGAACGAGTCGATGGGGATCGATGTGCGTTATCCCGCCGAACATGCCGATTTCATCAAGCGCTGCCACAAGGCGGGACAGACGCGTCCGACACCGCTGCTGCTCCAGTATGGCGCGGGCGATTACAATTGCCTGCATCAGGATCTGTACGGCGAGCATGTGTTTCCGCTCCAGGTTGCGATCCTTCTCTCCAAGCCAGAGGAAGATTTCACGGGCGGGGAGTTCGTGCTGACGGAACAGCGCCCGCGCATGCAGTCACGCGCCGCAGTGGTGCCGCTCAGGCAGGGCGACGCGGTGGTATTCGCGGTGCATAACCGACCGGTGCAGGGCACGCGCGGAACGTATCGCGTCAATCTCCGGCACGGCGTCAGCCAGTTGCGCTCCGGCCATCGCCATACTGTCGGCATCATTTTCCACGATGCCAAATGACATGATCCCGAAAAGTGGAAACCGGTTTTCGGATCAGATCATGTCTAACCAAGAATCGTAGATGATGGATCTGTTCGATGCTGTAGAAGGCGAACCGCGCGACATTCAACTCGCGCCGGGCGCGATGCTGCTGGCGGGATTCGCGCGGCCGATTGAAACGCCGTTAATTGAATCAGTGAACGCCATCATCAACCGTGCGCCGTTTCGTCATCTCATTACGCCCGGCGACCACAGAATGTCGGTGGCCATGACCAATTGCGGCAGGGTCGGCTGGGTCAGCGATCGCACCGGCTATCGTTATGATGCCATCGATCCGGACAGCGGAAACCCATGGCCACAGATGCCGGCTGTGTTTGCGGATCTGGCTTTGCGCGCCGCCGCCAGGGCGGGCTTCGCCGATTTTCGTCCCGACGCCTGTCTCATCAATCGCTACGATCCGGGCGCCAAGCTCTCGCTGCATCAGGACAAGGATGAACTGGATTTCAATGCGCCGATTGTTTCGGTGTCATTGGGACTGGTTGCCACGTTCCTGTTCGGCGGTCTGAACCGGAGTGATAAGACAGCACGCTACCGGCTGGTGCATGGCGATGTCGTGGCATGGGGCGGGCCGTCGCGGCTGGCCTATCACGGCGTGATGCCGCTGGCGGATGGCGAGCATCCGCT
Source organism: Afipia birgiae 34632 (assembly GCF_000308295.2). Classification (GTDB taxonomy): domain Bacteria; phylum Pseudomonadota; class Alphaproteobacteria; order Rhizobiales; family Xanthobacteraceae; genus Afipia; species Afipia birgiae. The sequence goes on along the minus strand of NZ_HG326652.1, from coordinate 1,420,408 downwards.
GCTCGGCGCCCAGCGTATCAATCTGACTTTTAGGAAGACGCGCTGACGCGCTTTCGTAGGGAGCACGGTAAGGCTTTCATCCGTTCGTCCCCGCGAAAGCGGGGACCCAGAGCAAGGAGCTGGATTCCCGGTTACGCGGGAATGAGCGGAGAAAGGTGTCGGAAGCTCTTACTCCCGATCGACCCGCACCACGCGGCCTTTGTCGATCGCCAGCGCAAGGCGGCCTTTCTTCAAGGCCAGTGCAGCCTCACCAAACAGTTCACGGCGCCAACCGTGCAATGCGCCGACATCGGCGTTGTCGTCGGCGGCGATCTGCTCAAGGTCGTCCACGGTCGCGATCACCTTGCTGGCTACGGCGTGCCGCTCCGAGGTCATCCGCAGCAACACCTTCAGCAGTTCAACGGTTGCGGCTCCGTTGGCGTTGCCGCGCGGCTTGTCGAGCTTGGGCAACGTCGACAGGTCGCGTGCAGTCCCGCGCTTCACCGCGGCGACGATGTCCTGTCCCCATTTCGACTTGTCGAAACCCTTCGGCAGCGAGCGCAGACCGGCGAGCCGTTCAAGGCTGGTGGGCGCATGGGTGGCGATGTCGCCGATGGCGTCATCTTTCAATATGCGCGAGCGAGGCACATCGCGGCTTTGCGCTTCCTGTTCGCGCCACGCCGCAACTTCCATCAGCACCGCCAGTTCTTTCGGCTTGCGGACGCGGGTTTTGAGCCGCTCCCAGGCGCGCTCGGGATGGAAGTCGTATGTCTTCGGTGAGGTGAGGATTTCCATTTCCTCGCTGACCCATTCGCTGCGGCCGCGCTTATTGAGGTCGGCGTCGAGCGCTGCGAACACGTCACGCAGATGCGTGACATCGGCGAGGGCGTAGGTGATCTGGTCCTGCGTCAGCGGACGGTTCGACCAGTCGGTAAAGCGATGGGTCTTGTCGGGACGGTGCCCGGTGATGCGCTCGACCAACTGATCGTAGGCGATTGAATCGCCATAGCCGAGAACCATGGCTGCGACCTGGGTGTCGAACACCGGATGCGGGATAATGCCGGCGCGGTGAAAAATGATCTCGATGTCCTGCCGAGCGGCATGGAACACCTTCAGCACGTTCTCGTTGGCCATCAGGTCAAAGAACGGCTTGAGGTCGATGCCCTTCGCGAGGGTGTCGATAACGACAGCCTCATCCGCACTGGCCATCTGCACGACGCAGAGCAGGGGATAGTAGGTGGTTTCGCGCAAAAACTCGGTATCGACAGTGATAACGCGGTGTTTGGCGAGGCGATTGCAGACTGCTGCGAGTTCGTCGGTCGTGGTGATCATTTCCATGCGGGGGTTATGGACGCGTTGAACGGAATTTTCCATGCGAAAATCGACTGATCGGGCAAGCCCATACGTCATGGCCGGGGACATCGTTTATCCACCGCTGAACCGGAGACGCACGCCGTACGACCAATAGGTCATTGCCGCAATGCACTATTTTTAGGGAGCGACTGCTATGGCCGGAAACAAACGCTTCGTCGGTGCGGGAGTTGTAGGCCTCCTGATCGCGTCGCTGGTTCCCGCTATGGCCCTGGCCAACACCCTGAACGTCAACACCGGCACGCGCATTCCAATGCGGCCTCACGTCAATCTCAATGCGACGATCAATCTCGGCGTAAAATCCCGAACGTTTCACGATATCGACCTCTCCGATGCCTGCCGCGCCGATGAGAGCATCAAGGCGAAAGGCAAGCGGGAGTGGCGCTGTCGGCAGGATCGTTGAGGCAAGCATTTCGCAAGGTGAAATCAAGGGAGGCATGCGTTGCGGCAAAGGAGCTGCATTGCATCCTCCGGCATGATTAGGTGCGGCTTCACATGCGAGCTTCACCATCATGATTACTGGACTTGATCACGCCGTCGTTCTGGTTCGCGACATCGAAGCCGGTGTCGCCGGCTACCAGACGCTGCTTGGACGCGCGCCGGCATGGCGCGCGCAAAGCGACGGAGCGGCCACCGCGATTTTCGTGCTCGACAACACGTCGCTCGAATTGATGGCGCCTGCTGGCGAGGGCGCCGCCGCGGATCGCGTTCGTGCGGCGCTCGACAGGCAGGGCGAGGGGCTCGCGAGTCTGGCTTTCAGCGTCGATGACATCGCAAAGGCGCATCACCGCCTCGCGCGGCTCGGCCTGGCGCCGGAGGACATCAGCGATGGTGCGAGCAAGGATCTCGCATCGGGCCGCACGCTGACTTGGAAACGCACGCGCGCGTCGGCCGAGTCCACCCACGGTATCCGGTTGTTCTTTCTTGAGCGTGCGGAACGGCTGGCGCGTTCAGCCGAAACGGCCTCTGTTTCGGTCACGTTGCTCGATCATCTCGTGATCGCAACGCCAGATCCGGAGCGCACCGCGGCGCTGTACGGCGCGCGGCTCGGCCTCGACATGAAGCTGGACCGGACCATTGCCGCGCTGGGAACGCGTTTCCTGTTCTTCAGAACGGGCGCTCTGGTCTTCGAGGTCATCCATCGCATCAAGGACGGCAGAGGGGACGGCCCGGACAAGATTTTCGGGGTTTCGTGGCGTGTCGCCGACATCGAGGCCACGCGGGCCCGGCTTCAGCAGGCTGGTCTCGACGTCTCCGAACCCCGCGAGGGGCGTAAACCGGGTACCCGGGTCTTCACGGTCCGGACCGGCACCTTTGGGGTGCCAACCATTGTGATCCAGCAGGGGCAGCGCGAGGCTCGCGACAGTTAATCGCCGGTCTGCACGTCCCGCAGCGGGCGCATTGTTTTTATTAAGCTTTTTCCCGCCATACGGGAGGGTAAACGGCACCATCCGGTTGCCGCGTTCCCTCCGCTCGGGTAAACCCTGCGCGCGCATTCATGCGCTGATATCCCCTGATTCTTGTCTCTGACGCCGTTTTCCAGGATTTCCATGCATCGCTATCGTTCCCACACCTGCGGCGCCCTCCGCGATTCCGACATTGGTCAGGAGGTACGGCTGTCCGGCTGGTGCCACCGCATCCGCGACCACGGTGGACTGCTGTTCATCGACCTGCGGGATCATTACGGAATGACGCAATGCGTGGTCGATCCGGATTCGAAGGCGTTCGGCCTGGCCGAAAAGCTGCGCGCAGAGTGGGTGGTGAAGATCGACGGCAAGGTGCGCCGCCGCCCTGAGGGCACCGACAACCCCGATTTGCCGACCGGCACGGTCGAACTGTTCATCGCCGACATCGAAGTGTTGGGCGAGGCGGGCGAACTGCCGATGCCGGTGTTCGGCGATCAGGAATATCCTGAGGAAATCCGGCTCAAGTATCGCTTCCTCGATCTGCGCCGCGAGAAGCTGCACCAGAACATCATGACGCGCGGCGCCATCGTCGACTCGATGCGCGCGCGGATGAAGAAGGCGGGCTTCTTCGAATTCCAGACCCCGATCCTTACCGCATCGTCGCCGGAAGGCGCGCGCGACTTCCTCGTGCCGTCGCGTATCCATCCCGGCAAGTTCTACGCGCTGCCGCAGGCGCCGCAGCAGTACAAGCAACTGTTGATGATGTCGGGCTTCGACCGTTACTTCCAGATCGCTCCATGTTTCCGCGACGAGGACCCGCGCGCCGATCGTCTGCCGGGCGAGTTCTACCAGCTCGACCTCGAGATGAGCTTCGTTACGCAGGACGATGTGTTCGCAGCAATGGAGCCAGTGATCACCGGCGTGTTCGAGGATTTCGCCAAGGGCAAGCCGGTTACCAAGAAGTGGCCGCGTATTCCGTTTGCTGAAGCGCTTCGCAAGTACGGCAGCGACAAGCCTGACCTTCGCAATCCGCTGGTGATGCAGGACGTGTCGGAGCATTTCCGCGGCTCGGGCTTCAAGGTGTTCGCGCGCATGCTGGAAGACGCGACCAACCAGGTCTGGGCGATCCCCGGACCGGGCGGCGGTTCACGCGCATTCTGCGACCGCATGAATTCGTGGGCGCAGGGCGAAGGCCAGCCGGGCCTCGGCTACATCATGTGGCGCGAAGGCGGCGAGGGCGCAGGCCCGCTGGCCAACAACATCGGACCCGAGCGCACCGCTGCGATCCGCGAACAGCTTGGTCTCAAGGAAGGCGATGCCGCATTCTTCGTCGCTGGCGATCCTTCGAAGTTCTGGAAGTTCGCAGGCCTCGCACGCACCAAGCTCGGCGAAGAGCTGAACCTGATCGACAAGGATCGGTTCGAACTTGCATGGATCGTCGACTTCCCGATGTACGAGTACAACGAGGAAGACAAGAAGGTCGACTTCTCGCACAACCCGTTCTCGATGCCGCAGGGTGGCATGGAAGCGTTGCAGACGCAGGATCCACTCACGATCAATGCGTTCCAGTACGACATTGCCTGCAATGGCTATGAGATCGCGTCCGGCGGCATCCGCAACCATCGCCCCGACGCGATGGTGAAGGCGTTCGAAATCGCGGGCTATGGCGAGGAAACGGTCATTGAGCGTTTCGGCGGCATGTATCGCGCGTTCCAGTACGGCGCGCCGCCGCACGGCGGCATGGCTGCTGGCGTCGATCGTATCGCCATGTTGCTTTGCGGTACGAACAACCTGCGCGAAATCTCGCTCTTCCCGATGAACCAGCGTGCTGAAGATTTGCTCATGGGCGCGCCATCGGAAGTCGCGCTCAAGCAGTTGCGCGAGCTGCACATCAGGCTCAATCTGCCCTAGTGTGGTGGTTCGCAAGTCCGCGTGATTCCTGCAGCACGCTCTTTTGCGGACTTGCGAACCGAGACCACACTAGAATTATAATTTCTAGTGTCCTTTTGAATCCGAAGTTCGCTATGGAACGTGCTGCGAATTGAAGCGAACTTCGGATTCAGGACACCAGAGCTGAATCGCATAACCGTCGCAAGACGGGACTAAACAGCACTCGTCGAAAGACGGGGCTAAAGAGAATATCGGGAGTGGGTATGGCGTCGACGTTGTCTGAAGAACTGCGCCTCGCGGCGCTGGCTTATCATCGGCTTCCACGGCCCGGTAAACTCGAGATTCAGGCAACCAAGCCACTTGCGAACCAGCGCGACCTTGCGCTGGCCTATTCTCCGGGGGTTGCCGCGGCCTGCGAGGCGATTGCCGCCGATCCGGCGCAGGCTGCCGAACTCACGACCCGCGCCAACCTCGTCGCCGTCGTGAGCAACGGCACCGCCGTGCTCGGCCTCGGCAATATCGGTCCGCTCGCGTCCAAGCCTGTGATGGAAGGCAAGGCGGTCCTGTTCAAGAAGTTCGCCGGCATCGATGTGTTCGACATCGAGATCGCGGCCGACACCATCTCGCGCGTGGTGGAGACGGTGGCAGCGCTGGAGCCGACCTTCGGCGGCATCAACCTTGAGGACATTAAGGGGCCGGAGTGCTTCGAGATCGAGGAGCAGCTCAAGGCGCGGATGAAGATCCCGGTCTTCCACGACGACCAGCACGGCACCGCGATCATTGTCTGCGCGGCGATCCGCAACGCGCTGATGCTGAACGGCAAGAAAATCGAAGACATCAAGATTGTCGCCTCCGGCGCGGGCGCGGCTGCGATCGCCTGCCTCAATCTTCTCGTCTCGCTCGGCGCCCAGCGCAAGAACATCTGGGTCTGCGATATCGATGGCCTCGTCTATGAAGGCCGCAATACGCTGATGGACAAGTGGAAGGCGGTCTACGCACAGAAGACCGACAAGCGCACGCTGGCCGATGTGATCGGCGGCGCGGACGTATTCCTCGGCGTGTCCGCCGGCGGCGTGCTCAAGCCCGAGATGGTCAAGGCGATGGCCGACAAGCCGCTGGTGATGGCGCTCGCCAATCCGACGCCGGAAATCATGCCGGACGAGGCACGCAAGGTGCGCCCCGACGCGATGATCTGCACCGGCCGCTCCGACTTCCCCAATCAGGTGAACAACGTTCTCTGCTTCCCGTTTATTTTCCGGGGCGCGCTCGATGTCGGAGCGACCGCGATCAACGAGGAGATGAAGCGCGCCGCGGTGGATGCGCTGGCGCAGCTCGCGCGCGATCCGCCGTCCGATGTCGTGGTGCGCTTCGATGGCGGCGAGACGCAGGGCTTCGGTCCCGGCTCGCTGATCCCGAGCCCGTTCGATCCGCGGCTGATCCTGCGCGTGGCGCCCGCCGTGGCGCAGGCGGCGATGGACTCCGGTGTCGCGACGCGGCCGATTACCGATTTCGATGCCTACACCGAAAGGCTCAGCCGGTTCGCATTCCGCTCCGGTCTGGTCATGAAGCCGGTGTTCGCCAAGGCCAAGACCCAGCCGGTGCGGGTGATCTACGCCGAGGGCGAGGACGAGCGCGTGCTGCGCGCCGTTCAGGTCGTGCTTGAGGAAAAGCTGGCGCGTCCCATCCTTGTCGGGCGTCCGTCGGTGGTCGCAACGCGCATCAAGCGGTTCGGTCTCTCGATCAACCCCGGCAGCGATTTCGATCTGATCAATCCCGAGGACGATCCGCGTTATCGCTCCTATGTGCAAACCTACATCGATCTGGCCGGGCGGCACGGCATCACACCGGAAGCTGCGCGGACGCTGGTACGCACCAATGCGACGGTGATTGCCGCGCTTGCGGTAGCGCGCGGCGAGGCCGACGCCATGCTGTGCGGCGTCGATGGCCGTTACATGAGCCATTTGCGGCGCATTCGCGAGATCATCGGCGTGACGCCGGGGCTTGCGGACTATTCGGCACTGGCACTGGTGATCACCAGCAAGGGCGCGTACTTCATCGCAGACACCCAGATTCGTACCAATCCGACCGCTGAAGAACTGGCCGAAATGGCAGCGCTCGCCGCTGTGCACGTTCAACGGTTCGGTATCAAGCCAAAAGTGGCCTTCCTATCGCATTCGGACTTCGGCAGCTACGATTCCGCGTCGGCACAGAAGATGCGGCGCGCGACCGAGTTGCTGGTGAACGATCATCCGGAAATCGAAGCCGATGGCGAAATGCACGGTGATTCCGCGCTGACCGAACTGTCGCGCAAGCTGGTGCTGCCGCATTCGCGGCTTGAAGGCTCGGCCAATATCCTGATCATGCCGAACCTCGACGCCGCCAACATCGCGTATCAGATGATCAAGATTCTCGCCGACGCGCTTCCGGTCGGGCCGATCCTGATCGGACCCACGCGCCCGGCCCACATCCTGACGCCGTCGGTGACAGCGCGAGGCATTCTCAATATGACGGCGGTTGCGGCGGTCGAGGCGCAGGAGCGGGCGGGACGGCAACAGCCGACGCTGTTCGGTTGACGGTAACTCCTGTATAGTCCCGTTCGCGGGATTTCAGTGGGGCCGACAAAAATGCCAGCCATAGTCACAGTTGGACGTATTCTGTTCGTCGTCCTGTTTGTGTTTTCCGGGGCCTCCAAGCTATTCGATATCGCATCTACCACGCAGGCGATCACCGAGAAGGTCGTCCTTCCGGCGATGCTGACGCAATACACGTCCCAGCTTGAGGGCTTCACGGGGATGCCGACCGCGCAGATGCTGGCGATTCTGGCTGGCGCGCTGGAAGTTGGCGCCGGCCTGTTCATTGCGTTGAATTTCGGCACGCGGTTCTTCGCATGGCTGCTGGTGTTGTTCGTCGCGGTGACGACGTTCTACTTCCACAATTTCTGGGACATGACCGGCGCGGACCGGATCAACAACATGATCCATGCGCTGAAGAACCTGTCGCTGATCGGAGGGCTGCTGGTGATCGCAGGTTATCCGCGTCCGGTAGCGATGGAAAACAGCAGCCGCTACACCGACGTCTAATATCCAGTTCGCCGCCACGCGGTGACATCGACGCGACGTTCCGCGTCGAGTACGCGCGTTTCCACCGCCTTGAGATCATGGGCGGCTAGAACCTCCTGTGGCATGCGCTGGGGCACTTCGAGAAATCCGCCCATTCCGCCGGGGATGGTCAGGTTGTGCGCCTGCGACAGCCAGAATGTGTCGAAGCGGTCCATGAACATCTCGAATACGACGGGACCGCCGATGATCGCCGCGGTTCCGGTCGTCACGCCGCTCTCACGGCAGGCGTCCTCAAACGACGCGCCCGCGGGATTCCACAACGTCGCCTTGGGATTGGCGGGATCGCGGGCAAGGGCGGGAATGGTCCGGGTCAGAACGATGCGCGTGCGCTCGGGCGAGCGCGGCTGATCCTCGAAAGAATTTCGCCCATGCACGATCAGGTCCGCCGCATCGAGCGCGGATTCGAAAAATCTCTGATCGGCCTCGAACTTCAGTTCCGGCGGCATGATACCGCTGGCGTCCGCGAGCATGCCGTCAGCGGAGACAATCACATAGCCTTCGATACGCATAAGGTGCGGTTTAGCCATTTCCGGGAAAGCCGCAAGTATGCGTTTTCGGCTATTCCGAAATGGTTTGAACCACGCTGTTGACCGGGCGTGCGCTGACCGTCGGCAGCTTCACGTCCTTGACCAGTTCCTCGTCGTATTTCGCGATGGTCTGCATCGGCGCCTTCGCCTTCACCTGCACGACCTTGTAGCCGCCGGCCTTCAGCCGTTTCATGATTTCGGGCAAGGCCTCAGCGGTATGTTTCTGAAAGTCGTGCATCAGGATGATGCCTTTGCCGTTCTTGTCCAGCTTCGACATCACGGTATCGACGACCTTCTGGGCGGTGCGCGCTTTGAAGTCGAACGAGTCGAGATCGCATGACCACATCGAGATGTTGCGTTCGCCCAGATAGGTCACCATCGTAGGCGGATGCTGGAGTGCTGGGAAACGGAACAGCGGTGACGGCGCTGCGCCGAGTGCCCATTTCACCGCACTAAAGCCTTTCTCGATTTCGTCCTTGCGCTGGTCGTCGGTCAGCTTCTTGTTGTTGAGGTTGGCATGCGACCACGTATGCGCGCCGATGGTGTGACCGTCCGCTGCGACATGCTTGAGGATCTCGGGATAGTAGGTGGCGTGCTTGCCGATCGGGAAAAAGATCGCCTTGGTACATTCGTCGGCGAGCGTCTTGAGAACCGATGGCGTGTTGACCGGCCATGGTCCGTCGTCGAACGTCAGCACCACTTCCTTGTCGCGCAGGAAGTCGAGTTGCTTGAAATGCTCGAAGCCGAAGCCGGGACCGCCAGTGGTGTCGATTTGCACCACGCGCGACACGCCGATGGCGTTCGGGTTTGCGCAATTGGCCTTGATAGCCGCCGGTGCAGGTGTTGGAGCCGGGGCGGTCGCAGTTGTTGGTGCTGGGGCCGGAGCCGGCGTTGGAGCCGCGGCTTTGGCCGGTGGTGGTGCTGCGCTGCGCTGCGGGATGAGTGCCTGTGACCAGACGCTGGTGAAGGCGCAGACCGAGATGGCGCTGGCGGCGAAGACAGTTGCCTTGATGCGCATGGAAAATACCCCCGAACGCAAAATCCCCGCGTCCGGCCCGGCGGACGCTGCCGTAGTCCCCAACCATGAGCCTAGACCCACATTGTTTATTGCGCCAACCGATTTTCAAGGGGAGCGTTGGCAGGGTTAATCCAGCCGCCTTACGGGTTCCGTCAGACGGTCAGCGCGCGGGCAATTGCCGTGACAACGCGCGTGTCGGTCGGCTCGACGCGGGAGGAAAACGCGTCGGCGATATGGCCGTCGCGGCCAACGAGATACTTGTGGAAATTCCAGCTTGGGAGATCGGCCGGCCGCTCGGCCGCCGCCCATTTGTAGAACGGATGGGCATTCGGTCCCTTCACGGAGGTCTTGGCCGTGATTGGGAAGCTGACGTGATAGGTCTGCTCGGCGGTATGCGTGATGTCGCCGGCGCCGCCAGGCTCCTGTGCACCGAAATCGTTCGAGGGAACGCCGATGACGGTCAGGCCGCGTTCGCGATATTGCGTCCACAACTCCTGCAGTCCGGCATATTGCGGAGTGAAGCCGCACAGCGAGGCTGTGTTGACCACCAGCAGCGGCTTGCCGGCGAAGTCGGCGAGACGGATGTCGCCGCCCTTCAGCCCCTGAAATGAAAAGCTGTAGGCTGTCATCCGGCTCATCGCAGCCTGTGCGAAGACGGATCGCGTCGCGAGCGGGAATGTTGCGCTAGCCGCAAGGGCCGTTATCACACCTCGGCGGTCGATCATGATGCGCTCCTGAGACACCGTCGCTCAAGATAACGGATTGCCGCCGCGCCAGGTTTCAAGAAGCCGTGACAGTTTCAGGGACGCTTTGGCGGTTTATCGCACCATGGCATCGGCAATTCCGATTGGTAGTACTCGTTCCACTCGCAAATGTATTCGGGGCCGCTGCGCTTCATGACATGCTTCACCGGCTCGGCCTGACTGATGGCGACGTGGGCCACGATCAGCACTGCGCCGACCGGATAGGCCCATTTGCTCCACCGCAGGTCGTTCAACTTTTCCAGCAAAAGTGCGCCGGCCAGAATGATGAGTGGATCGGTCAGGATGAAGTATTCGGCCTTGAGGCCACGCCGTACGCCGAGTGCGTCGATGCTGATGGCGGACAGCAGCAGAAGTGTCGCCTGGATCGCGACCTGCCGTTCGCCTCGGAGCCACGCATACACAATGCCGGGAATAACCAGCCATGTCAGGAACACGGTCGGACGCGGTGACGAGAACAGGACAAACGTGTACCGCTTGAGCACGGAAATGACGCCGTCGAGCAGCAGGCTGAGAGCTGCGAGAATCTTGCCGCCTTCGGTCGCCGAGGTCACCGGCGCGTCGGCAAACACCAGCATTTTCTCGATGGGATTGATTACGGCGACGATGTTTTGAGGATCATACTGCAGATAAAGCGTCAGCAGTCCGAGTGATGCGCCTGCGACAACCGCGAACATCGACGTCAGCGTTTCGGTGGGGCTGACCCGCCATATCACCGCATAGACGATCATGGCGACGCCGATCCAGCAGAGCAGGGCAGCCTGATACACCCCGTACATGCCGCCGATCAGCGCGTTAAGCTGGGCAATGTCGATCGATTCAGGCTCGAGGCCCGCGGCAATCAGCGGCCACGCAAGGCTGAGCATCAGAGCCGCGACAACGGCTGCACCGAGCGTCGCGATCCATGCCCGAGTCGAGTTGTTCCAGAACGCTGTGCTGGTGCTCTCCGGTGTGCCGAACGGCAGCATCATCAACGGCAGTCCTGCGATCAGCAGGATGATCTGAACCTTGTTCTGCATTCCGAGCACGCACAGCGCGGCCGCGCCTGCGAGAGCGAGTGGACGCCATGTGCTGGCGCGGCGGCTCACGGCGATCAGCAGCATCAATGCCAGCGTGAACAGACCCGCCGCGATCAGTTCGCTGCGGAGAATCCGCATATGAACCGCGATGCCGCCTGAGAACGCGAACGCGAATGTGGCAAGCAGCGCCATCCGCCAGTCGCGGAAGATGCACCGGGCGAGTGCGGCGAAGCCGAGCACGAAGACCGTTGCTGTGAGCCACGCCACCACGCGGCCGGCGCGAACCGCGCTGGTCATTGCGGCATCGAATGCGGGTACGTTCAGCGCGGACGGGATCGACGAGAGCCTCCATGCATCGAGCAGGCCGAGCGTGTGCATCAGCTGGAACCACCACTTCACCGACAGGATGGTGAAGTAGGACGGGTGATCGAAGAACGCCTGCGGCTTGCCGTCGTTCATCACGAGCGCGTTGTAGACGATCATGAAATCCATGTCGGCATTGCGCCAGTAGATGACGAAATAGCCGGCGAGGAAAAACGACAAAGCAAGGCCGATCAGGATGACGGCCATACCGCCGGTCCAGCCGAACTGTGTCAGCCGCGCAAGCGCATCACGCCGCGGGTCGGTGGAGGAGGGTTTTGCCGAGATATCGATGTCGGGGGAGGCTGTCATGATCGGCGCGTTCTATCGTAACGCCGAGCCGAAAGCCAATCCCCGCCGGGAGGCAGTTTTGCGCGTACTACCGCAGCGGGACGATGAAATCCGTGCCGCGCCGCCCGGTCTCGTCGCCAAGGCCGCGATCCGACACCGTGATCGAGCCGCCCGGCGCCAGCGCCGACGCGATCCGCTTCATGGCATCTTCGGGAATGGTCAGGCGATCGAGGGCTTCCGTCGGCGACGACGGCGGAGCGGCCGCTGCCATCGCGACGGCTGGGTCGCCGCGCCTGCGCCTCGGTTTTTCTTCCGTTCCACGCATGGGCACTGGCAGCGAGACGACTGACCAGCGCAGGGCGTCGGGATCGGCCTTGTCGGCGCGGACCGTGAAGACGTGGGTGCCGAGCGGGCGATCCGATGCGGCGATGGTGACCGGCGCTTCAAACCAAGGTTCGAAATTCTGCCGTACGTAGATCTTGTTTTCCTTAGCGCTGACAAAGGCCGCGACATGGCCGGAGCGCGGCTTCACCGGACCAATGAATTCAGCCGCGCCTTCGAGCGGAGGCGTGACGCTGGTGGAGATTGCAGGGTCGGTGGCGCGGGCCTGATCCTTATCGATCTTGGGCGCTTCGCTCTTCTGGTTGTCGCCGGGAGACTTATCGCCGGAAGGATCCGAGCTGTCGCGGCTTGCGCTCTCCGCCGGCGCGCCGACGGTGTCCGCATCGCTCCTTTGCGGGAATGTTCCGCTGGCGTCGGCTGTGCGAATGGGCTCGTTCTCGGAAATCGAGCTCAGTCGCAACTGCGGCTTCTCGTGAGTGGCGGCATCGAGGATCGACGAACGATCCGACTTCAGTGTCGAGGCCTGCTGTTCCGGCGCGGGCGCGGCGGCGACCGGCTTCGTATCCGGCTTGCGGGTAATGAGCAGCGGGTGAGAGAAATCAGCCGGCGAGACGTCACCGGGCGTGATGACCACGCGCGCGCCCATGCGGGTCCAGCCCCACATCCGCATCGCAAAATTCATCGGCATACGGATGCAGCCGTGCGACGCCGGATAACCAGGCAGTACGCCAGCGTGCAGCGCGATACCGGACCAGGTGATGCGCTGCATGTAGGGCATCGGCGCGCCGCTGTAGATATTCGAGCGGTGATACTTGTTCTTCTGGATGATGCTGAATACGCCCGTTGGCGTCGAATGGCCTTGCATGCCGGTGGACACCGGCGACTCCGCAAAAAGGCCGTTCTGATCGTAGATTTTCATCTGCTGGTTTTCGACCGAGATCGCGATGACGATCGGTCCCACCGGCTTGGTGGTGTCTTTCGGTGCATCCGGCAGTTTCGGCCGGGCTCGCACCACACGTGGGCGGCGAGGTTCCATTCGTGGCGGCTCGGCGTAGTCACCGCCGGGGTCCATCGGCCAGAACATCTGGGCGTTGGCAGGCAGCACAAATCCGGCTGTCAGCATCACCGCAAGCCATGTGGTCCGCAGGCCACTGGTTTGGGCGGGGCGGGAACTGATGTCACTGCCAAAGGGGGAGGTTGTGCCGACCGTTTTCTGGTGGTCGCCCGGAGAAGGTAGCTGATTGCCGTACACGCGAAATTCCTCAATTGATTCCAGTGTTAGTGTCGCCAACTGGCTGAATGTTCATCGCCGTTCCGGTCTGGATACCGCATTCTGCGTGATTCAAGGTGCCGAAATGCTAGCTGTTGAACTTTCAAAAGCGCTTAACGGCGACTTATCCCTGGTCACAATCCCGTGCCTTCCAACAGGGGTAATGCCACCCCACATGAGGGGTTCCGGCGCGGGACAAGTCGTTCCGCGCTGTTTTGAAGACCCCTTCCTTGGAGCCTCCCAATGTCCTTTCGTCCGATCCGACTGACAGCCGCCGCGCTGTTGGCTAGCGCCTTTGTCTGGCTGGCCATAACGCCCCTGGCCGCGGCCGATGAACCGGACCTGATCTTCCGCCGTTCCACTGTCTTCAAGTTACTCAGCCCGGATGACAAGCTCGCGACCTACGGCGTCGATGACCCGGCCGTGGAGGGGGTGGCGTGCCATTTCACGGTGCCGGAGAAGGGCGGTTACAAGGGCTGGCTCGGTTTGGCGGAGGAAGTGTCCGACATCTCGCTGGCCTGCCGGCAGGTAGGGCCGATCCGCTTCAAGGCCAAGGCCGCGCAGGGCGAGGACATGTTCCGGCAGCGGCGGTCGCTGTTCTTCAAGAAAATGCAGATCGTCCGCGGCTGCGACGCCAAGCGAAACGTGCTGGTCTACATGGTCTACTCCGACAGGCTGATCGAAGGCTCGCCGAAGAACTCGACGTCCTCGGTCCCGGTCATGCCCTGGGGCAGCAACGACACCATCCAGAAATGCAGTGATTTCATTTCTGGATAGAGAACTGGCTAGAGCCCACGTCGCGTCATTGCGTGCGAAGCGAAGCAATCCAGATCAACAACTGGATTGCTTCGTCGCGAGTTCTCCTCGCAATGACGAACGGAGCCGTTGCGGACTCTACGCCGATCTGTTCTTGAGCATCCCGACGATAGCGGTCAGCACCGCGCCGGCGACGCCGCCGCCTGCGATTTGACCGATCATCGCGCCGATGTCCGGTGTTGAAGCCGTGTTGGCCAGCATCGGAATCAGCATCCCGAGAATCTGTCCGCCCACGCCGCCGCCGATAGCGCCGGCAATGGTATTCCCCATCGTACCAAGATCGATGTTCTTGGCCGCGCCGGCGACGTTTCCGCCGATAGCGCCGCCGATAATCTGGATCAGCAGATTAACAAGTAAGCCCGACATGATTTCGTCTCCCGGTCCGGAGTCACGTTCATCACGACGGCGCCGGACTCATTCGTCGCGCCTTGCAACTGTAGGACGATAGAACCGGCGGTCACGCTGCAGCTGCGAACTCGTACGACGAAAAGCCGGGCGACAAGTCATCGAATTGTCTTGCGCAATGTCGACTCAGAGGTGACGCGCGCCGCGCGCGGCTCTTGCGTTTGCGGGTTGTTTGATCGACGCTTGCCGGACAACAAAATCAAGGGGCGGACAACATGCGTCTCAAGAACAAGGTTGCGCTGGTCACGGGCGGCGCATCGGGATTTGGCGCGGCCATCGCACGGCTGTTTGTGGACGAGGGCGCCAAGGTCGTGATCCTCGATCTGAACGGCGAGGGCGCGGCGCGCGTTGCTGCGAACACCGGCGGCGCCGTTGCGGTCGCGGGCGATGTCTCAAAGCGGGGTGACATCGACAAGGCCGTTGCAACGGCGGTCGAGACATTCGGACGGCTCGACATCGTGGTGAACAATGCGGGCTGGTCGTTCCGCAACAAGCCGATCATGGACGTGACGGAAGACGAGTTCGACCGCGTGTTCGCGGTCAACGTCAAATCGATCTATCACATGACGAACGCCACCGTGCCGCTGATGCGCAAGCAGGGCGGCGGCTGCATCATCAACATCGGCTCGACCGGCGGTATCCGTCCGCGTCCGGGGCTCACGTGGTACAACGGCTCGAAGGGCGCGGTGAACCTGCTCTCCAGCGCGATGGCGGCGGAACTTGCGCCCGACAAGATTCGCGTCAATTGCGTCGCGCCGGTGATGGGCGAGACCGCGCTGCTCGAAACCTTCATGGGTGTGCCCGACACGCCGGAAAACCGCGCGAAGTTCATCGCGACAATCCCGCTCGGCCGCATGTCGCAACCGGAGGACATCGCCAAGGCGTGTGTCTATCTGGCGTCGGACGATGCGGACTTCATCACCGGCGTGGTGCTGCCGGTGGACGGCGGCCGGACGATTTAGACTGGATCAGTAGAGACTGCCACGCCGTCATTGCGAGGAGCGCTCGCGACGAAGCAATCCAGTTTTTGTGGGCTTTCTGGATTGCGTCGCTTCGCTCGCAATGACGAGCGAAAAACCTCTAGCGCTTGCCCTTGCGATCGACGCATTTGCGGGAAGCTTCAACGCCCGCTGCGGTGAGGCGAAGGCCTGACACTTCCTTGATCTGCCCAGCGGGGCAGGAGCCGTCATCGACATAGATCTTCTGACCGAGCCGCAGATCGGTGATGTCGGATTCGCGGCCAACGATGTCGGCGCGAGCGATAGCGGTGAATGCCAGCGATGTCATAGCGCCGAGCAACAGCGTTCGCGGCAGGGATACTGCGATCATGGGTGGCTCACTTGTTCTGGATTTTCAGCCCGTCAGGGCCGACGTTGATCTGCAGGCCCTTCGGTTCCCTGTTGTCCTGGTAGACCTTGTAGCCAAGCACGGCGACCGCGATTACGAGTGCGCCAACGACGGCGTAGAGGATGTTGCGATTGTCCATAAGGGCCCTCCAATACCTCAATGCGAAATCGTTGATGAAAACAGATTGATCGTGCCGACCCCCGCGATGATCAGCGCAAGACCGATGACGGCGGGTGTGTCGAGTTTCTGGCCGAACCAGACGAGACCGACGAGGGTGATCAGCACGATGCCGAGACCGGACCAGATCGCATAGGCGATCCCGACCGGCATGGTCCGCAGCACCAGCGACAGGAAATAGAACGACGCCGCGTAGCCGAGCGCCGTCAGGATCAGCGGCTTCGGCTTGGTGAATTGCTCCGACGCCTGCAGCGCGGAGGTTCCGATCACCTCAAGAATGATCGCGATAATGAGGTAGACGAAGGTCATGCCTCATCGTAGTCGGGCGACCGTGATTCTCAAAGGCGGCGGTTGATTGCCGACATACGCCGACGCCGTCAGCCGGCGTATGTCGGCAAGACTTGTGCGAAAGGAACCGGCACTCGTGACGTGCGCACTAGTGCTTCGCCACCGTTTCCCTCACTTCGGTACAGCACGCCGGGCATTCGTAGACGAAGTCGACCCTCGCCAGGTCCCAGTGGGGCTGAACCTCCCTGATCTGCATGGGAAGGCTCAGGCAGCTTGGACACACGGTCATAGCTGCATGAAAGATGCGTTGCTGTTGGTGATGCTGCGCAAAGGCTGGCATGATTGCTCTCCTTAATAACGGGAGCTCAGGCACTCAATCATCGGCGTCTCAGATGGTTGTTGCCGATGATGGACCATCTTATCGCGCAAGCTCCAAACACCTCATCAACTCTTGCGAACGCACGAAGAACATCCGCACAAACTCTGCGGGTGTGACCAAATCTACACAGTTTGTGCCTTGGTTCGGTCATATTGTGACTGCGCCTTCGCGACATCGCTCATGTGCCGCTCCGCCCAAATGCGCAAACCGTCCACGGTGTCGCTCAGCGTGCGGCCCAGCGGCGTGATCGAATACTCCACTGTCACCGGAACCGTGGGCGTCACCTTGCGCTTCACGAGGCCGTCGCGCTCAAGACCTTTCAGCGTCTGCGATGCCATCTTCTGCGTCAGGCCGCCGATCTCGCGGCGCAGTTCATTGAAGCGCCATGGCCTACGCGAAAGCAGGATCAGCAGCAGCACGGTCCACTTGTCGGCGATGCGATCGAGCACCAGCCGCGTCGGACAGTCCTGCGCGTAAGGGTTGGCCGGCCAGTTCCCCCGCGAGGCTTTGGTTGCACGCGCGGGTTTGGCCGCCGGTCTCTCGGAAGAGACCATGTCTCGCGAAAGTGCCTTCTTCACAACGGCGTCGGCAGCGGGCATCTAATGTCCATTCGTTAGTTGGTATCGATTAGATACCACATATCGCAAAGGATGTCATGATGAAAGTCGCATTGATCGGAGCCACCGGCCGCGCCGGTTCGCCTATCCTCCAGGAACTCGCCCGCCGCAGTCATTAGGTCACGGCTATTGTCCGCAATCCCGAGAAGGTTCAGGCGCAGGCTAACGTCATCGCGAAGAAGGGCGATGTGTTCGACAAGGATGGTCTCGCCGCGCTGCTCAAGTGGCACGATGCCGTCATCAGCTCCGTACACTTTTCCGCAAGCGACCCGCAAAAGCTGATCGAGGCCGTAAAGGCGTCGGGCGCGAAGCGCTATCTGGTGGTCGGCGGTGCGGGCAGCCTCGAAGTCGCGCCCGGCGTCACGCTGGTTTCGACACCCGAGTTTCCGGCGGCGTACACGGACGAAGCCACCAAGGGCGGCGTGTTCCTCGATCTGCTGCGGCAGGAGAAGGAACTTGACTGGACGTTTCTCTCGCCGTCGGCGCTGTTCTTCGACGGTCCGCGCACCGGCACGTTCCGCCTCGGTAAGGATCAGCTTCTGACCAACGAGAAGGGCAGCAGCATCTCGTTCGAGGATTACGCCGTCGCGCTGACCGATGAGGTCGAGAAGCCGAAGCACTCAAGGCAGAGGTTCACGGTGGGGTACTAGTGGTTCGCAAGTCCGCATTATTCCTGCAGCGCGAACTTTTTGCGGACTTGCGAACCAAAGCCACACCAACACCTAGACCGCAGCCACGATTACGTGTGCCTGAATTTTGGCAGCAACCTCGCCGTTGCCATGTCTGTCCGCAATCGCGGATGCGGCGTAGTCGGTTGCAGCTTCCAGCTTTCCCGCGTCTCTGGCCTCGATTTCGTTGCGAAGAACAGTTCCCTGACAATAAGCGACGGCCGGAAGACGCGGCGAGGATGCTCGGCTTTGTTCGGTTCTCGTCTCGATCACCAGACGGGAGAAACCTGCATCTTCCAGCTCGCTACGGATCAGTGCCGTGTCGTGATAGCCGTGCGGCGTGCGTGCCAGAAAGCGCGGCGGATCGTCCGGAAAAATCCTTGCGAGAGCATTCGTCACATCATCCGCAAATACATTCTCCTCGATGCGATCCCATACGCTGAACAAAAAATGTCCTCCGGGCTTCAGGACGCGCTTTGCTTCGCGGTAGGCAGATGAGCGGTCGGGAAAGAACATCGCGCCGAACTGGCAACAAACGAGATCGAAGGTCGCATTTTCAAACGGTAGCGTCAGAGCATCAGCTTGGCGCCATTTGATGCGACTGTCGGGAGTTTGTCGCGAAGCGGCATAGTCGAGCATCGGCTGGTTGAGGTCGGTTACGATATAGCGTGCGCCAGGGGACAGTTTCGGCGCCAATGCGCGGGTGACAACCCCGGTGCCCGCGGCGGTTTCCAGAACGGCGCTGGGCGATAAGGACGCTGCTCGTTGTGCAAGATCTGCGGCGAACGGCTCGAAAATCAACGGCACCATATGGCGGTCGTAGTTTTCCGGAATCGAGCCAGCAAACACCTTGTCCGCGTCCAGCATTGCTATCACCCGCCGTCTGTTTGATGGCTCGCGAAACTAGCACATAATTCTTCGCTTTGGGCCGCCGCTCAGCCATTACCTCCGAGGTCATCGCATCCCTTCCAACGGTCCCATAAAGTTGGCTACAGTCGTCGCCATAACCTGCGCGCAGACGCATGAAGGGACGAAACGCGATGGACGCCAAAACAACCACGAACGAGGCCCAGCGCCGCATTCTCGATGCGGTGGATGATGCCTTCGACCGGCAGCTTGAGACCACGAAGCAGTTTTCATCCATCCCCTCGACGCGTGGCGCGGAAGGCCCGTGTCAGGACATGATGGGCGACCTGCTGCGCGCACGCGGCTACGAGGTCGACGACTGGCATATCGACACGAACGATCTGAAAGGCCTGCGCGGTTATGGGCCGATCGAGCATGATTTCTCCAAGGCGCGCACGGTGGTCGGGACCTATCGTCCTGCGCGCGAGGCAGGCCGCTCGCTGATCCTGCAAGGCCATTGCGACGTGGTGCCTGCCGGGCCGCTCGACATGTGGGACACGCCGCCGTTCACCCCGACCATCAAGGACGGCTGGCTGTATGGACGAGGTGCTGGCGACATGAAGTCCGGCACCATCGCCGCGCTCTACGCACTGGATGCGTTGTGCGCGGCAGGCCTGAGGCCAACGGCGCGGATTCATTTTCAGTCCGTGATCGAAGAGGAGAGCACCGGCATCGGTGCACTCTCGACGGTGCAGCGCGGCTATCGCGCGGACTGCTGTTTCATCCCGGAGCCGACCAACGGCAAGCTGGTGCGCTCGCAGGTTGGCGTGATCTGGTTTCGTCTCAAGGTGCGCGGCAAGCCTGTACATGTGTTCGAGGCGGGGGCGGGCGCCAACGCGATCAAGGCGGCCTATCATCTCGTCCAGGCGCTTGAAGTGCTGGAAGAGGAATGGAACAGACGCGCCGCCAGCGACAGGCATTTCAAGGTCGTGAAGCACCCGATTAATTTCAATCCGGGCATCATCAAAGGCGGCGACTGGGCGTCTTCGGTGCCGGCGTGGTGCGATCTGGATTGCCGGATCGCGGTGCTGCCGGGCTGGTCGATTGTGGACCATCAGGCCGAGATCGTCGCCTGCGTCGAGGCCGCTGCGAAGAAGCATCCGTTCCTGGCGCAGAACCCGCCGGTGGTGGAATGGTCTGGCTTCCTGTCCGAAGGCTATGAACTGACAGGCGCGGGCGAGTCCGAGACCGTGCTGCGCTCGGCTTACGAGACCGTCTACGGCGGGCCGATGAAGGAGCTGGCGTTCACCGCGCTGACCGACACGCGGTTCTATGGGCTCAATGCGGGCATCCCGAGCTTGTGTTTCGGGGCGACGGCGGAGGCGATGCACGGCTTCAACGAGCGGGTCGAAATCGAATCGCTGCGCAGGACGACGCGGGCCATTGCGCTGTTCGCGGCGGAGTGGTGCGGTGTGGAGGCCGTATGATCCGCAGGCCGGATACCGCATTCATCCGTTACTTTAAGTCGCTGACCGGCTCGGAAGCGGCTTCATGTTTTACATTAATGACCGGAGAAGCCGCGTGACCCTGCTTGAGATGATCCAGTCGCGGCCAATGCCGTTCGCCGTTCTGATGGGCGTGAGTTTCACGCAGGCTGAGAAGGACAAGGTGGTCGCGACTATGGTGGTCCGCGAGGACCTCTGCACGCTGGGCCACTCGATCCACGGCGGAGCGGTGATGGCCTTTGCCGATTCCGTCGGCGCGGCCGCGACGATCATCAACCTGCCGCCCGACGCCAAGGGCACCACCACCATCGAGAGCAAGACCAATTTCGTCGGCGCAGCCAAGGCCGGCTCGACCGTGACGGCGACGACGACCCCCGTCCATCTCGGGCGGCGGACTCACGTCTGGCAAACCCGGCTTGAGACCGAGGGCAAGCTGGTCGCCGTGGTGACCCAAACCCAGTTGATCCTGTGATAAATTAACCCCGGCTGCGAATTTATTGCGTAATTTCGCCCTCAAACAGGCAGTTCCGCCGTCTAAACAAGCGACCGTGAGATTTGCGGCGTTGCGCAATCGCGGCAGATTCGGATAGATCAGCCTCCAGACTAAAAGCGTGACAGAGAACAGGTCCTTCATGCGGGTGCACGGCAGCGCCCCACTGACCGAGAAATGTCAAAGATGAATGCGCTCGTCCGGATTGCCCTGAGCCGACCTTATACTTTCGTCGTGCTGGCGCTTCTGCTGCTGATTGTCGGGCCGCTCGCGGCCCTGCGCACGCCGACCGACATTTTCCCTGAGATCCGGATTCCGGTGATCGGCGTGGTGTGGCAGTACACCGGCCTGCCGCCCGACCAGATGTCGGGGCGTATCGTGACGCCGTTCCAGCGCGCACTGACGACGACCGTCAACGACATTGAGCATATCGTCGCCAATTCCTACAACACCTACGGCGTCATCAAGATCTTCTTCCAGCCGAACGTCGATATCCGCACGGCGAATGCGCAGGTCACCGCAATCGCGCAAACCATGTTGCGGCAGTTGCCGCCGGGTTCGACGCCGCCGCTGATCCTGAACTACAGCGCATCGACGGTGCCGATCATCCGGCTTGCGCTGGGCGGTGAGGGACTGACCGAGCAGAACATGTTCGACATCGCCACCAACCAGTTGCGCACGCCGCTCGTCACCGTGCCCGGCGCGGCGATCCCGTGGCCGTTCGGTGGCAAGCAGCGCCAGATTCAGCTCGATATCAATCCGACCGCGATGCAGGCGCTCGGTCTGTCGGGGCAGGACGTCGCAAACGCGCTGGCGGCGCAGAACCTGATCACGCCGGTCGGCACCCAGAAGATCGGCAACTTCGAATACAACATCCAGCTCAACAACGCGCCGCGCAAGATCGAGGAACTCGGCAATCTGCCGATCAAGGTCGTCAACGGCGCGATGGTCTATATCCGCGATGTGGCGCAGGTTCGCGACGGCAATCCGCCGCAGACCAACATCGTCCATGTCGACGGCACGCGCTCCGTGTTGATGATGGTCCTGAAGGCGGGTGCAACATCGACGCTCGATATCATCTCGGGCATCAAGCAGAAGATCATCGACACCAAGGATCAATTGCCGGAGTCTCTGCGGGTCAATCTGCTGGGCGACCAGTCGATCTTCGTGCGCGGCGCCATCGCAGGCGTCGCCTTCGAAGGCGTTCTTGCAGCCGCGCTGACCAGCATCATGATCCTGTTGTTCCTGGGAAGCTGGCGCTCGACCATCATCATCGCGATCTCGATCCCGCTCTCGGTGCTCGGCGCGATTATCTGTCTGGCGGCGATCGGCGAAACGCTCAACATCATGACGCTTGGCGGTCTCGCGCTGGCGGTGGGTATTCTGGTCGACGACGCCACCGTGACGATCGAGAACATCAACTGGCATCTGGAACAGGGCAAGGAGGTCGAGGAATCGATCCTCAATGGCGCGCGTCAGATCGTGACGCCGGCCTTCGTGTCGCTGCTGTGTATCTGCATCGTGTTCGTGCCGATGTTCTTCCTCACCGGCGTATCGCGCTTCCTGTTCGTGCCGATGGCGCTCTCGGTGATGTTCGCGATGATCTGGTCCTTCATCCTGTCGCGCACGCTGGTGCCGACGATGGCGAAGTACCTGCTGCACAAGCACGTCCACGACGCGCATGACGAGACTGGCGAGAAGCAGCGCGCGCGCAATCCGCTGGTCGCGTTCCAGCGCGGGTTCGAAGCCCGGTTCGCGGCGTTCAGGGCGGGCTATTACAGCCTGCTGCAGATGGCGCTGGGCCACCGCAAGGTGTTCGTCACGTGCTTCCTCGGCTTCATCGGGTTGTCATTCCTGCTGGTGCCGTTCCTTGGCCGCAACTTCTTCCCCTCGGTCGATACCGGACAGATCCTGATCCATGTCCGCAATCAGGTCGGGACCCGTGTCGAGGAGACGGCGAACCGGCTGGCCGACATCCAGAAGGTGATCCGTCAGGTCATCCCGCCGGACCAGATCGAAACCATGGCCGACAACATCGGCATGCCGATCAGCGGCATCAATCTGACCTACAACAACACCGGCGTGATCGGCCCGCAGGACGGCGACATCCAGATCAAGCTCAGGGAAGACCACAAGCCGACTGAGGAATATATCCGCGAGCTCCGCGAGAAACTGCCGCGTGAATTCCCGGGCGTTTCGTTTGCGTTTCTTCCCGCCGACATCGTCAGTCAGATTCTCAACTTCGGCTCTCCCGCGCCGATCGATATCCAGGTGCGCGGCGCGAATACTGCAGAGAACTTCAAGTACGCCAACGATCTCTTGCGGAGGATCAGGCTCATTCCGGGTGTCGCTGACGCTCGCATCCAGCAGTCGCCGAACAATCCCGGCTTCAACGTCGATGTGGACCGGACCCGCGCACAGTATGTCGGTCTCACCGCGCGCGACGTCACCAACAGCATGGTCGTGAATCTCGCCGGCAGTTCCCAGGTTGCGCCGACGTTCTTTCTCGATCCGAACAACGGCGTGTCTTACTCCATCGTGATGCAGACGCCGCAGTACCAGATTGACTCGCTGAACAAACTGGAAGCGCTGCCGATTTCTGCGGCTGGAATTACGACAGCGCCCATGCTGGGCGGCATCGCGGACATCAAGCGGTCCACGTCGAGTGCTGTGGTGTCGCAATACGATATCCAGACCATGGTGCAGATCTTTGCGACACCGCAGGGCCGCGATCTTGGCGCGGTTGCCGCCGACATCAACAAGGCGATTGCGGATACTGCGAAAGACCTGCCGCGCGGCAGCCGCGTGGTTCTGATGGGCCAGGTGGAGACTATGAACAGCGCCTTCGCGGGCCTGTTGTTTGGCCTGCTTGGCGCCATTGTCCTGATTTACCTTCTGATCGTCGTCAACTTCCAGTCGTGGTCCGATCCGTTCGTGATCGTCTCGGCGCTGCCTGCGGCGCTCGCGGGCATCGTCTGGATGCTGTTCGCGACCCACACCACGCTTTCGGTGCCGGCGCTGACTGGTGCCATTATGTGTATGGGCGTGGCGACGGCGAACTCGGTGCTGGTGATCGCCTTCGCTCGAGAACGCTATGATGAACTTGGCGATCCTGTGGCCGCCGCGCTTGACGCCGGCTTCGTCCGGTTCCGGCCGGTGCTGATGACGGCGCTTGCCATGATCATCGGCATGACGCCGATGGCTCTCGGCATGGGCGAGGGCGGCGAGCAGAACGCGCCGCTGGGACGGGCCGTGATCGGAGGCCTGATTTTCGCAACGACCGCCACATTGATGTTCGTGCCGGTGGTGTTCAGTATGGTTCACAAGAAGCAGCAGCCCGCGACATCCGCGACGGCGCCGGAGATGGTTCATGCAACCTGACAAGACCTCGTCAGTCTCGCCGCGCAAGATAAGGCTCTATGGTACCGTCGGCGCCGGTGTGCTGGCGGCCGTCGTCGCCACCGGCATCATCACCCGCTCGAAGGGCGACGCCAATCTCAAGCAATGGACCGATGCGCAGGCGATCCCGTCGGTCGCGGTCGCGTTGCCGGGGACCAAACCGCTGAACGCGACACTCGATCTGCCGGGGCGGCTGGAGGCTTATTCGCGTGCGCCGATCTATGCGCGCGTCAGCGGTTACCTCAAGAGCTGGAACGCCGACATCGGTGCCCAGGTCACGGCCGGGCAGAAGCTTGCCGAGATCGAAGCGCCCGACCTCGATCAGCAACTGTTGCAGGCTCGCGCGGACCTCGCGAATTCGCAGGCAGCTGCCAAGCTGTCGGCCGCCACGCTCGCGCGCCGCAAGACGCTGCTGGCGTCGAATTTCGTATCGCAGCAGGAAATCGATGAGCGTTCGGCCGACCTTGCCAGCAAAGAGGCCCAGGTCAACGCGATGAGCGCGAACGTGCAGCGGCTCGAAGCGCTGGCGAGCTACAAGAACGTCACGGCGCCGTTCGATGGCGTCGTTACCGAACGCAACACCGATGTTGGTGCGCTGATCAACGGCGGTACCGGCTCGGGGGCGGCGATGTTCGTAGTCTCCGATGTCAAGAAGTTGCGCCTCTATGTGAATGTGCCGCAGAGCTATCTGCCCGGTATCAGGATGGGCGCAAAGGCGACGGTGACGGTTCCGGAGTATGCCGGGCGTACGTTCCCGGCGACCATCGAGGCCTCGTCCCAATCGGTGGACGTGTCGTCCGGCACCACGCGGATGCAGCTTGCGATCGAAAATCCGAAGGGCGAGTTGCGTCCCGGCGCTTTCGCCAACGTCAAGCTGGCGTTGTCGAGCGACGTGCAGCCCCTGAGCATCCCGGCGAGCGCACTGGTGTTCAACAACAGCGGGTTGCGCGTGGCCACGGTAACCGCGGGCGACAAGGTGCTGTTCAAGACAGTGACGATCGCGCGCGACCTCGGCCGCGAGATCGAGATCGCCACCGGTCTGTCGCCGGACGACCGGATCATCGTGACGCCGCTTGACGGCATCGCGGACGGCGATCAGGTCCGCATCGCCGGTGCCGGGAAGGATGGCAAAGACGGCAAACCGCGGACCAGTTCCAACGCCACCAACAAGACCGAGTAGCCTTCATTCTTCGGCGCGCCGTGATACGGTGAGGGCCGGAGGATCTCATGCAATCACTTCTGGAAGCGGCGGGCAGTTTCCGGCTCGGCCCTCACTTGGTCGCGCTGACGATAGCTTATGTGCTGGCGCTGCCGATCGGCTGGAACCGGGAAAGGGAAGAGCGGAGCGCCGGGTTGCGCACCTTTCCGCTCGTCGCGCTGGCGACCTGCGGCATCGTGCAGGCCACCGAGCATATTCTTGAGGGCCATCCCGAAGGCACCGCCCGGATCATCGAAGGGCTGATGACCGGCATGGGCTTCATCGGCGGCGGCGCGATCCTGAAAACCGAGAATTCGGTGCGCGGCACGGCGACCGCCGCCAGCCTTTGGGCTACAGGCGCGACCGGCGCGGCGGTCGGGCTTGGCGCCTACGACGTCGCCGTGGTCATTTCCCTGTTCACGTTCCTGACGCTCTGGCTGCTCGCCCCCTTCAAGCAGGAAGCCAAGAAGTAAAAGCATCCGGCGCGGTATGAGCGCGCCGGATTGCGTCGTTCGGATCGTTCGATTACCTGCCGACCTTATCCGGGTAGCCGGGTTTGGTCGGACTATCGCCGGGCAGCCCGCTCGGGGATGCCCCTGTACCAATAGACCCCGGTGTCGATGTATTCGGAACGCCGGGCTGGTTGATGCCGGTGTTGCTGCCGGTCGTGCCTGCAGGTGGCGCCGCCGATGGCGGCGGTGTCGCGGGAGAGACGCCTGGCGAACCGGCGGCCGAGCCGCCCGGCGAGGAAGGCGGGGCAACCTGGGCGGATGCCGCAAGCGTCGATGCCGCAAGGGACGCGGCCACCAGCGTTGTCAGAAGCAATTTACGTCGCATTAGAACCTCCGTTGCTATTGGAGGCCCAACACATCGCGGCGATTGCCGTTCCGGACATTCGCGATGATGTGTTCGCGTCGGCATGCCGTGAAAATAATCAGCGTGCCGCAGTTCATGTCTTGGAACATTCACTGAAAACGCGCATTGTGGTGTCTGCCGGGTGTTTTGCCGGCTTTTGGGATGAGCGTCATGCGTACCGTCGTCGCCCTCGCTTTTCTATGCGGTGTGTCCGCGCCTTGCCTGGCGCAGGGGCTGTCACCTAACTTCCTGAAAAAAGAACCATATTTTCTTTCTCCATGGTCCGTCGTCTATGTCGACAACGGCACGTGCGGGGTTGGCAAGGTGATGAAGGTCACGGGCGCGATCGGCGCACTTCGCCGCAAGAAAGTCTGCGTGCCGATGGGCCCCGAGCAGGCGTCCCGGACATTCGCAACGCCTTGAACCGCGACGCCACGGTCGCAGATTACCGGCTTCGTTTCTTCCAGAGTTCAACCAGTGGACCATGCGGCCCGTACACCGGATCGGTGTCGGGCAGGGCGACTTCCGGAATGCTTCGGATCGCAAGGCGATAGTTGTCCGGCGTCGGACGGGTGATCTGCATCTGCGGGCCGGGCGGATAGGCGCCGACCACCACGAAGTCGTCGCTGGCCGACAGGCATTGATGGCCGGTGCCGGCGGGCAAGATCGCGACGTCTCCCTTCCTGATTTCGAAATCCTCGCCGTGATCGCCCCCGAAGCGGATCAGTGCACGGCCGCGCGCGACGCCGAGCACTTCGTGGACTGTCGCATGATAGTGGAGGTAGTCAAAAATACCGTTCCGCCAGGTCTGGTCCCAGCCGTTCGCGGTGAACCTGTCCTCGATGGCCTGCTCCGGATCATCGTCGTCGACGGCAACCGTTCCCTTGTAGAGTAGGAACGGCAGCGGATTGTTCGGGACCAGTCCGTCATCGGGGAAGATGAAGGATACGGGTCTGATCTTGAATGATGCCGTCGATGGGTCGGAGTTATGGATCGCAGTCATGGGGGCTAATCCATGGTTCCGTCATTCGGATGGGGATTTTTTGCCGGCAAAAGTCTGCGCGGCGGGGGTCGTGGTTATAACGCGACACCGGCCTCTATGTTCCGCGCGCAACAGCGGAGCCCAAGGCAAATGAAGAAGGGCGCCGCGAATGATCGCGACGCCCTGAATGTTACACGCGCCTGACGGCGTAAGCTGCGTCAGTCGGCCTTCATGACCTCACCGAACTGCTCCCAGCTCTTGCCGTTCCAGCGCTGCATTTGCATTTGCGTGTAGGCCTGGTTTGATGTTGCGGTGGTGTTGACCTTGATGCCGGGTAGAACGGTCGGCAGCACGAAGTCCTTGAGGCTCTTGGTCTGCTTGGCGATGTTTTCGCGCGAGAGGTCGTTGCCGCTCTGCTTGAGCAACTGCTCGAGGATCATGCCCTGCTGATAACCGAACACGTAGTTCTGGTCGGAAATGTCAGCGCCGGGAAGGTACTTCTGGAAAAAGTCCAGAAACTGCTTCATGCCGGCATCATCCTTCCATTTCGGGTCGGACGCATCTTTCTGGAATCCGGCGGTCACGACCCCGATCACCTTGTCGAGGCCGACAGGCACGAAGGTCGAGCCGATTGAGGCGGACACGAAGTTCACGACCGTCAGAGGCTTCCAGCCCATTTCGCTCATCTTGCGCGGCGCCTGTGCGGCGAACTTCGGCGTGCCCGCGATCAGAAGTGCGTCCGGTGCGCTGGCCTTGAGGTTCACGACCTGCGAGTCGACGGTCGGATCGGCGACTTCGTAAGCCATTGCCACGACCTTGGAAGCGAAATCGTCCTTGTAGGCCGCCTTGAACGCCGCCACGAAGTCCTTACCCAGATCGCCGTTCTGATAAAGGATGCCATTTTGTCTATTAGTTCAATTTCAGAACTTAAATTAGCTGAGACAAAATCCTGAACGCAAGTGGAAAAGACTCTTAATTCTGATGTTTTGGCGCTGAAAATCGAAGGCCTGTCGCCCCTCGATGGGATAAAAGTGCTGTTTTTGAACTTAAGGAAGTATTGGTCGCCGCCTGGCGGCACCGTCAGCTAGCCCGGCAGTCAGCGATGCTCGGTGAATTCGTAACGGTCGCGGATCAGGGTGTTGAAGAAATCGCCCTTCGAGGCGGCCCGGCAGAACTGGAAATAGACCTCGCCGGGAACGCCGAAATAGCTGTAGGACCGGCCGCTCGTGAAAGTGACGTGAAGCTCGCGCGCGGGCGCATTATAATCGATGCGTGAAATCACGCTTGATGCGACCTGCGGCATGCGGCCCTCGTTGCTTTCACTCGTTTCGATATGGGAAGCGAAACATCCCGTACCAACCCTGAGATCGTCAACCTCTGCACGTGCCGAGAGATCACAGATGAGTCCGACCACCGTAACACCGAAAACCACCACCAAGACCAAGGTCAAGCTGCAGCGGCCACCGCTCTACAAGGTGATCCTGCTCAACGACGATTACACGCCGCGCGAGTTCGTGGTCACGGTGCTGAAGGCCGTATTCCGTATGGGCGGGGAGACGGCAAGCCGTGTGATGCTCACCGCGCACCAGAAGGGCGCCTGCGTCATCGCGGTCTATACGCGGGACGTCGCCGAGACGAAGGCGAAGGAAGCGACCGAACTCGGCAAGGCCAAGGGCTATCCGCTGTTCTTTACCACCGAACCTGAGGAATAGGCCTCAGGTCATGGCTGCCAGTCCCGGCCGTCGCCTTGCCTGCGCGCCGCGCCAGGCGGTAGCGTCAGGCGATGACATCCGACCCCGCGAAGATTCTCCTGCCCTTGCTCACGTGCATCGAGACACTCAGTCTCATCGCACGTCATCTCGATCCGTCAGCGCTCGGCGAGGTGATGGAGGCGGTCGGCGCGCCGGACGCGGCGTTGCGCGCAGTCTATTCTGACTTCAAGCCGTCCGATGCCTCGGATGACGTCGGCAAGCGCCTTGTCACCGCAAGCGACGAAGCGCTGTCGGCGTTCGCCGAACTGCGTGTGGCGGCCGGGCAGGGCGATGTCCGCGCGGTGTTCAAGGCGTTGCGTCATCTGCCGCGGGCGCAGGAAGCGCTCTATCCGCTCGCATCGATGATCCCGGTGGTGAACGGGTTCTTTCTCGATCCCTCGCTGCGATCCGATGCCGACGCATTGGCGCGCAGCATGCAGCCGCCGCGACAGAACCAGACCGGCGTGATGCACGTCGATAACGAACCGCGCACGCGCGGCGGCTTCTCGCTCTATGTGCCGGAAACCTACACGCCGGATCGTGCATGGCCGCTCGTGGTCGCGCTGCATGGCGGCAGCGGTCATGGCCGAGGTTTCCTCTGGAGCTGGCTGCGCGATGCGCGCTCCTTCGGTGCGATCGTCGTCACACCGACATCGGCGGGCAATTCGCTGGGCTCGACGTGGGCGCTGATGGGCGACGACAACGATACTCCGAACCTTGCGCGCATTGTCGCGACGGTGCGCGAGCGGTGGAATATCGATCCGGAACGGCTGCTGCTGACCGGCATGAGCGACGGCGGCACGTTCTGCTATGTGAGCGCGCTGGATAACGGCTCGCCCTTCACCCATCTGGCGCCGGTGTCCGCGACCTTCCATCCGATGCTGATCTCGATGGCCGACGCGGAGCGAATGCAGGGGCTGCCGATTTTCCTGACCCACGGCGCGCTGGACTGGATGTTTCCGGTCGAAGTGGCGCGGCAGGCGCAGCGCGCGCTAAGCGCGGCGGGCGCGAGCGTCACCTATCGCGAGATCGATGATCTCAGCCACACCTATCCGCGCGAGATCAATGCGCCGATGCTGGAATGGCTGAAGGCATAGCCGGGCGGATCATTGTCGGGGTATACTGCGCGCAGGAAAATCCCGAGACGATCATGACAACTTCCGCAACTTCCATTGCCGCAAGTTTAGGCATCGCCGCAGTCGCGTTGATGGCGATATCGCATATGCCGGCGCACGCGCAGTCGGCCGATCTCGTGCTGTGCGACCGGCTCGCCGCCGATCCCGCCGACCCGGACAAGCCCGCGGATGTGAAGGGCGTCGCCACCGTCGCGGCGGCCGATGTCGCCACCGCAATCAAGTTCTGCAAGCAGGCCTCGGGATCGCGCCGCGCGATGTATCAGCTCGGCCGCGCCTTTGCGGCGAACCGCCAGAGCGCGGAGGCGATCGGGGCGTGGCGCAAGGCCGCCGACAAGGGCAGTACATCGGCGATGGTTGAGCTCGGTGTCGCCTACGCAACCGGCGCTGGCGTCGCCAAGGATGAAGCCGCGGCTGCCAAGCTGTTCGAACGCGCGTCGCAAGGCGGCAATCCGCGCGGTGTCAGCAACCTTGCGGCGCTCTCGGGAAAAGGTGGTGCAGCGCCTGCGGATGCTGCCCGGTCGCGCAGCTTGCTGGCGAAGGCAGCCGAGACCAATGCGGAGGCGCAGTTTCAACTCGGACTGATGTTGCAGGATGGCGTCGGTGGTCCGAAGGACGATGCTGGCGCGCGCAATCTGTTCGAGAAGGCTGCGGCGCAGGATCATCCCGGCGCGCTGGAGCGGATGGGGGCCTTCGCGAAAGAAGGCCGGGGTGGCGCGCAGGATACCGGTGCGGCGAAAAGCTATTATGAGAAAGCCGCGGCGCTCGGCAACGATGACGCCAAGGCGGCGCTCAAGCGCGCGGAATGTCCCTACGTCCTCAAGGACAAGTCCGGCAAGGTCGTGACCAACCTGTGCTTCTGACCGGAGCGGCGCTGTTCAGACCGTCCGGCGTTCGCGGACCACCTGCGAACTGATCGCGGTTTCCACCGCGCGATGACGCGGCCGCTCGGCGGCGTCGGGACTGAAGCGGAAAATCTCGAGGCTGCGCAGATGCGTCGTCGCGCGCGAGGTGAAGATCGGCGTGTCGCCCGCGATCGCGCGGATGGTCTCGGCGCCGCAGCCCGAGCATTCGTAGGTGAACTCGAGCTTGGTCATCGCCCAGCGAACGTCCTTGACGTCCATCAGGTGCTTGGCGCAGCCCGGGCAAACGATCACCGCCGGCCTGGCATCCCGGAGCGCTACATTTGTAAGCATCTGAACTCTCCCTCCAGACCGGGGACGACGCGCCCGAGAATCGATCCAGGAATCGACCCAAGGACGGACTCGGGGACAACAACCGAAGGACCACAGGTGTTTGAAGACGCTTGCGAAATCGCAATCGCCGACGATCCGTCCAGTTTACCCCCATGCGTGTGACCACTCCCGCGAACTGTTGCGATATGCACAGGAAAGGTGGGCCTGCTAGGCTGGCACGGGCGACGCGGTTAGGCGTCGGACCGGGAGGTACCTCATGGATCGCTGGAGCGGATTCGGCTATGCCGTGTCCGGGACATCGCTGGTGTTGTTCCTGCCGTTCATCGTGTCGCTGTTCGGCCGTGACGCGCGCCTGAAAGTGGCTACGCTGGCGCTGTGCATCGGCGCGGTGTTGCTGACTGGCTTCGATTCGTTGCAGTTCGTCGGTTGGGTCGGCGCATGCGCATTCGCCGGTCTGGCCATTCGTGCGCGGATCAAGGCGAAGGTAGACAGGATCAAGGCGAACAAGGTCAGCGCAAACGACCCACCGTCCGCTTGATGGTTCAGGAGAGGCGAGACATGAAACGGCTCATCACATTTTCTGCAGCGGCCTGTGCCGTGCTGGCCGCTAGCGGTGTATCGCCGGTCGCTGCGCAGACGTTCCAGAGCTTCATCTGCGCCGACGGCGCGCGTTTCACCGCGGCCTTCCTGAAGTACGATCCGAAGCAGGTGCATCTGCAAATCGATGGAAAGGCTGTGGCGCTGAAGAAGCGGTTCACCCTCACGGGCGAGCGCTATACGGGCCGGGGCATTACGCTGACGATGAACAAGAAAGGCACCTTGCTCAGGCACGGCAAGCGCGGACCGACCGCTTGCACCGCGACGTGATCTAGCGCGCCGCTCTCTCAAGCCGTCGCAGACGGCGGTTCCTTTGCGCCGTGGACGCGCATCATCCACTGACGATATTTTCCGGGCTCGCGGCGCTTGAGGGCCGGCCATGTCCATGACATCGCGCGCCGGGCATTGCCGTCCTTATCCGCCAGCCAGATCCGTCCGATGCTCAAGGGGATCGGTGTTTCGTCGATGGGCTGCCAGGTCTGATAATCGTCTGCGCGGACCCGCCGAATTCTATTCCAGATCGCCATCGACAAACCTCGCAACAGCTTGCTGAAAAACGCTCTCAAGGAACGAGCGCATCATGTCGCAACGGGGCCTGTTTTGAAAGCTGCGAGTGTTTCGTCGCAGCGGCCCGTGAAGACGGGACAAGATAGGGATTCGATCGGGCGTATTGCGGCACCCGGATTTCGCTCCGCTTCCTCCGGCGCGGGGCTATTGGCCGCTCTCGGCCAGAGCCCTGAGACATGATTTGCTGAGTTTGGCGCGGTTTTCCTTCAGGCATCCCAAAATCACGTAATCGTCCTGCTTCATCACCGGACGACAATGACGGGACACATCCTTTGAACAGGCGCTTTGCTGGTCGGATGTTCCGCCGCGTCGAGCGTCTTGGGCGAAAGCGGCGGTGACGGTCGCGGAAAGCACGGCCGCGATGAGGATCGTTCGAACCATTGCTCTTGCTCCTCAATCAAGGGACAGGTCGGAGCACGGAATGATGACCGCGCCATTTGAAACCCAAAACGCGGGTTGTTGTTCCGCTCCCTCCGGATTTCGCCGCGCTCCAATCCGGGCTACGCTTTCTGTCGTCCCGCAACCAGAGGCGCGCCCATGACCGACCGCATTCTCGTTTTCTATGGGTCCTACCGTTCCGACCGGATGGGCATTCGTCTTGCGGATTTCATCGTCAAGGGCTTGCGCGAGCGCGGCACCGACGTCGAATTGATCGACGCCAAGAAGGTCAATCTTCCGATGCTGGACCGGATGCGCAAGGAATACCCGAAGGGCGAAGTGCCAGCGGCGCTGGAGGAGCTTGCACAGAAGATCATCGCCGCAGATGGTTTTGTGTTCGTCACCGGCGAATACAACTGGGGCCTGCAGCCGGGCCTGAAGAACCTCACCGATCATTTTCTGGAAGAGTGGTTCTGGCGGCCCGCCGCCATCGCCAGTTACTCGGCAGGGCGGTTTTCCGGCGTGAGGGCGGCGCTCGCCTGGCACGGCACGCTGTCCGAGATGGGCATGGTGGTGACATCGAGCACCATCGCGGTGGGGCCGATTGGCCAGTCGCTTTCAGAAACGGGAGAGCCGACCGGCGAGGGCGGCAAGGCGCTCGCGAAATCCTTCCCGCGTTTTGCGGACGACCTGATGTGGTGGGTGGAAGCCGCCAAGACCCAGCGCGCAAAGAAGGTGCCGCCGTACTGACAGGCGTGTGTCCATCTTCCGCTCATCCCGCCGAGGTGTGGTCCCTGGGCGCTTCCTCGCTGGAGCTAGGGCCACTCAGCCACAAGGGTGCATAGGCCTTTCGTTTCGGGGCAGCCTTGTCGATGATGACAGTCATCATGGTCAACTGCATATGGATCAGCGCCGTGTCGTCGGTTTCCGACGCAGCCTTGATCAAGGTGCGCAAATGTTTGAACGCCTGAGCGGACTCCATCGGGTCTCTCCTGTGTGTTCAACCGAAAGATTTAACTCCAAGGGCTTTCAACGATCTTCGATGGCGTGGATTGACTTCGCTGGCTGATCCGCTCCAGCGCGCGTACGACCTGATCGTCATCAAGCACGGACCGCAAACCGTCGATCGTTGCCTCGAGGTCCTGTGGGCTGGACCCGGTGTTGCGGCCAAGAATGCGACGCGCTTCCTGAATAGCCGCGATGACGGTTTCCTGATCGTCCATTGTCGTGAACTCCGCTGTCCCCCAACACAGCTTTCTGCCGCCAAGACTGACGATTCAACGAGGACGGCGGCAGTTTGGTTCCCGGCGGCTGATCGTCCGGATCGACCTTCAGGGCAGCACGAGGCATCAGCCAGACGAGGGAGTTGATCCTGATCAACGGCAAACGAAATGATTCATGCGCCGCTGCTGTCCATGTAGGCTGGGTTCCATTCACTGCGGTCTTTCCCAACGCTTTCACGTTTATCGCCAAGGCACACAAACCCAAGGAGCCAGGCATGAGCACCACCCAGGAAGGTAGCGAAACTGCAACCGGAACTCCCGCGCGAGGACACGACATGAAGCTTGAGATCGTCGTCGTCCCTGTTTCGGATGTCGATCGCGCCAAGAGCTTCTATGGTGGATTGGGATGGAGGCTGGATGCCGACTTTGCTGCTGGAGACGACTGGCGCGTGATCCAGTTCACGCCGCCGGGTTCCGGCTGCTCCGTCATCTTTGGAAAGAACGTCACCGCAGCGGCTCCCGGCTCCGCACGGGGGCTGTATCTGATCGTCTCTGACATCGAGGCCGCCCGCAATGACCTGCTCGGTCGCGGCGTCGCGGTCGGGGAAGTGTTTCACGGCACCGGCGATACACACACCGGTTCGGACGAGCCCTTCCTGTCCGGACGGCACCGGGTCAACGGCCCGGCTCCCCATCGGGGGAGCTACGGTTCATACGCTTCGTTCAGCGATCCGGACGGCAACGGCTGGCTGTTCCAGGAGATCACCACGCGATTGCCCGGACGCGTCGAGGCGGGGGATACGATCTTCACGTCGTCGGCTGAACTCGCGGCGGCGCTGACGCGTGCGGCGATCGCGCACGGCGAGCATGAGAAGCGGACCGGCGGCCAGCATGATGCGAACTGGCCGGAATGGTACGCCGCGTACATGGTGGCGGAGCAGGTGGGGACGCCACTGCCGACATAACCGGGGGTGGGAGCGCTGACGCTGGCAGGATTGTTACCTGTAGCGCACCAGGGCGCGGCGGGGTAGATACCCGATCCATGGATGAGGCGCGACCCGGGCCGTACAGCGAACGCATGCGGCGCAAGGGCTCGTTGCCGGATTGAAGCAATGAAAGGACAAGAGACATGATCGAAACCGTTGGCATCATCGGAGCCGGCACCATGGGTAACGGCATCGCGCAGATTAGCGCGGCTGCGGGGCTCGCGGTGGTGATGGTGGACATCTCCGACGCAGCCGTCGCGCGCGGTGTGGCGACCATCGGCGGCAGCCTCGATCGGCTGGTCAAGAAAGAGAAGATGAGCGCGGCCGACCGCGATGCCGTGCTGAAACGGATCACCGCGACCACCGATAACTCGAAATTGTCCTCCTGCGATCTGGTGATCGAGGCCGCGACCGAGAACGAGCAGTTGAAGATCAAGATCCTGAAGGATCTTTGCGCGAACCTGCAGCCGCGCGCGCTGGTCGCCACCAATACTTCGTCGATCTCGGTCACCCGGCTCGCGGCGGCGACAGATCGCCCGGACCGCTTCATTGGCATGCATTTCTTCAATCCGGTGCCGGTGATGCAACTGCTCGAACTGATCCGCGGGCTGCAGACCTCCGACGACACCCACGCCAAGGCGCTCGCCTTCGCGCAGCGCGTCGGCAAGGTGGCGGTCACCGCGAAGAACAGTCCGGGCTTTGCGGTCAACCGCATTCTGTGCCCGATGATCAACGAGGCGGTGTTCGCGCTGCAGGAAGGCATCGCTTCCGCGGAAGAGATCGACGCCGGCATGAAGCTCGGCTGCAATCACCCGATCGGCCCATTGGCGCTGGCAGATATGATCGGCCTCGACACCATGCTGTCGGTGATGGAGGTGTTCTATACCGGCTTCAACGATCCCAAGTACCGGCCTGCGCCGCTGCTGAAGGAGATGGTCGATGCCGGACACCTCGGCCGCAAGACGGGGCGCGGCTTCTACGACTACGGCAAGGCGAGCTAACGCGCCTATCGAGGGTCATTCCCGTCATTCCGGACAACGCGCAGCGCGCGTTGATCCGGTATCCCGACGAGCTCTGCGAGATTCCGGGTTCGCGCTTCGCGCGCCCCGGAATGACCGGGTGATGGATTCCGTCAATTATCGCTTTCACGGCCGCATGAAGGCGAAGTCCGTGTCGGGATCGCAATTGTCGACAAGGAAGCGGAGCTCCGATTGAACGTCGGACACGCTCCTTGTTTCGAGGTACTTGGCGACGACGAGGCCAAGCAGCGAACGGCAGACGGCGTCGGCATCCAGCCCGGCGATCTTGGCCTCTGCGACGGCCGCCGCGAAATGACGGTTTGCGATCTCGGATGCGGACATGTTGGTCTCCCTGTCGCGGTCGTATCGGCTTGAGCATGGGAAACTAGACGGCGCCTTGATCCGGATCAAACAGGAAGTGCGTCCACGCTGTTTCAAACAGCAGCGCTGGAAAATTTAGGACAAACGGCGCGACAAGGTCTGCAAATAGCGCGGGCTCTGTAAATAGCAGGGGTGTGCATTGCGCCGGTTGCCTGCGGCGGTCCGGCGGCTTACATCAGCCGCATGAGCGACAATCCCGCGCCCGCCATTCACACCTTCCACCCCGACCTGACCGAAGGGAACATTGCGCAACTCGTCGCGACGTTCTACGGCCGCGCTCGCGCCGATGACCTGATCGGTCCGATCTTCAATGCGGCGGTGAAGGACTGGGACCATCACATCGCGCAGATCAGCGATTTCTGGTCGTCGATGCTGCTCAAGACCGGCCGCTACGATGGCCGCCCGATGCGCCCGCATCTGGTGCTGCCGTTGAAGGGCGAGCATTTCGACCGTTGGCTCGTGTTATTTGAGAAGACCGCGCGCGAAATCTTCGAGGGGGACGTGGCCGAGGCCTTCATCATCCGCGCCCGACGCATCGCCGACAGTTTCGAGATGGGCATCGCTACCACGCGCGGCGAGATCGCGCGGCCGCGGCATAGCGTGTGAAGGAGCGACTGATTTACAGTCAGCTCCCCCAGATACCCAATACTGCCGGCTTCATGCCCAAGGCAAACGGCTCGCGCGCGGCGATCCTCACTCGATGATCTCGATCCCGGCGGCGGAGACCATCTTGCGGTGAATGTCGAGCTGCCGCTTCACAAGCGCACCGAGCTCTTCCGGTGTCGACGGCGTCAACGCAAAATCCTGCTCGATCATCCGCTGCTTCACGGCGGGATCGGACATGGCCTCCTTGAATGCGGTGTTCAGCAAGGCAACGATGTCGCGGGGCAGGTTCGGCGGACCGAACAAGCCTAACCATGGCTCGATCTTGAAATCCGGAAAGCCTGCTTCGGCGATGGTCGGCACGTCCGGCGCGGCGGCGCTGCGCTTTTCGAGAATAGTCGCCAGTGCCAGGATCTTCCCGTCCTTCACCTGAGGAAGACCTGTGCCGGAAGTCGCGACCATCGCCTGGATACGGTTGGTAATCAGGTCGGTGATGGCAGGTGGTTCGCCCTTGTAGGGAACGGGCGTCACATCGAGGTTGTTCGCGGCGACAACAGAGGCGAAAGCCAGACGGCCCGTGATGTTGCCCGAGCCGTAGGCGAGCTTGCCGGGGTTCGCCTTGGCATAGGCAATCAGTTCCTTCAGGGTTTTAACCGGGACGTCCTTGCTGACATAAAGGAAGAAGTTGTAGCGGCCGATCTCGGTGATCGGCGTGAAGTCGGTGGTGACATCGTAAGGCGGCGTCTTGCGCGTCGCCGGGACCCCCGACATCGCGCTGTTGGTCGCGAGCAGGATGGTATAGCCGTCCGCCGCGCTGCGCTTCAGCTCGGTGGCCGCGATCGCACCGTCCGCGCCGGGCTTGTTGTCGATGATGATCTGCTGGCCCAGCTTCTTCGAGATGTTATCGGCAAACGTGCGCGCGATGACGTCGGTGGACGAACCGGCCGGGAAGTGGACGATCAGCCGGATCGGGCGCGTGGGATAGTCGGCGGCCGTGGCCTGGCCGATGCCCAAAACCATACAAATCGCGATCAAAATCTTCCGCAAAA
Source organism: Afipia birgiae 34632 (assembly GCF_000308295.2). Classification (GTDB taxonomy): domain Bacteria; phylum Pseudomonadota; class Alphaproteobacteria; order Rhizobiales; family Xanthobacteraceae; genus Afipia; species Afipia birgiae. Next base: position 1,382,200 of record NZ_HG326652.1, on the reverse strand, counting down.
CGTGTCCTCCGCAGGGTTCTGTGTGTTTTTGCGATCCCATAGGAGGTGGACTGTCCAATGAGTCAAATGATATATATCGCCCAGATCAATCGATGGCATCGATAAATGGTTGAGCTTCGGCATCTGCGATATTTTCTGGAGGTCGCCCGGTCCGAGCACATCTCGCGCGCGGCCGATGTGCTGCATGTGACGCAGTCGACGCTGTCGCATCAGATCGGACAGCTCGAAGCTTTGCTCGGCACCCAGCTGTTCGACCGCATCGGGCGCGGCATTCAGCTCACCGACGCGGGACGGACATTCTCCGACTACGCGCGGCGTGCGCTGGAGGAAGTGGACGAAGGGCGGTTCGCGCTGGATGGTCTTCGCGACCTCGTGCGTGGCCGGCTCCGGATCGGCGTTATCCACACCTACAACACCACGCTGCTTCCTGCGGTGATCGCGGAGTTCGCGCACGCATATCCCGGAATTCATATTTCCATCGAAGATCTGCCCGCGCCGGACATCGCGGCGCAGGTTGCGAGTGGAGCGCTGCACCTGGGGCTGTCGTTCGCAGCGCCGGGGCGCACCGACGTGGAAGCGGAGGCCCTGTTCTCAGAGCGGCTGATGCTTGTCGTGCGGGACGATCATCCGCTCGCGTCGCGAAAATCCGTCAGCGCGCGGATGCTGTCGGGTCTGCGACTGGCGGTGCAAACAGAGCGGTTTCTGTCGCGCAGGATCATCAATGCCGAGCTTGGAAACTGGATCGACGGCGATATCTGGCTGGAGATGAGTTCGATCGGTGCGATGCTTGAGACGGTTCGTCTCCAGGGACAAACGGCAGCGATCCTCTTTGAGCGAGCCATCGGTGATGAGAGCGGCTTGAGGCAGATCGAGATCGTCCAGCCGCGCGTGACACGCACCGCGGCTATCATATGGCGCAGCGGCCGTGCGCGCAGCCGTGCGGCGACCGAGATCGCCGCAGCCGTCCGGCGGCATTGCAAGGCCGCAGGATTGTCTGTGAAGCGGACTGCGCGGCGCTAGCTACTCGACCTTGACGTCGGCCGCGGTGATGACCTGCTTCCAGCGCGCGACTTCCTCGCCGACGAACGTCTTGAACTCCTCCGGCGTGGTGCCCATGGGGACGATGCCCTGCTGCTCGAGCTTCTTCTTCAGCTCGGGATCGGCGAGGGCTTTCTTGGCCTCGGCGGACATGCGGTCCACGATCTCCTTGGGCACGCCCGCAGGCGCGACGATGCCCGCCCAGGTCCCGGAGGTGAAATCCTTCACGCCTTGTTCGATCAGGGTCGGCGTATCGCCGGCCGCCGGAACGCGCTCCTTCGCGGCGACGCCGAGCGCCCGCGCGTTGCCCGCGCGCACCTGCTCCATCAGCGGTCCGATGATGTCGAACATCACGTTGATCTGGCCGCCCACCAGATCCTGCAGCGCGCCTGCAGTGCCCTTGTAAGGCACATGCTGAAGATTGATGCCTTCGCGGCTCTTGAGCATCTCCATGGTCAGGTGCGCCGCGGAGCCGATGCCGCTGGATGCGAAATTAAGCTGGCCCGGCTTCGCCTTGGCCAGCGCGATGAACTCCTTCATGTCCTTTGCTGGCAGCGAAGGCGTCGCGATCAGGATCAGCGGCGCGACGCTCATCAGCGAGACATAGGTGAAATCCTTTTCGGTGTTGTAGGGCAGGTTCGCCTTGAGCGTTGCATTCACGGCATGCGCCGCGATCACGGTGCCGAAGGTGTAGCCGTCGGGCGCGGCCTTGGCGACCGTATCGGTGCCGATGGCGGCGTTGGCGCCGGGCTTGTTCTCGATCACGATGCTTTGCCCGAGCGAGGCCGCGATCCTCTCCGAGACAAGGCGCGCCATCATGTCGGTGTAGCCGCCCGGCGTGTAGGGCACGACCATGCGGATCGGCCGGTTCGGCCAGCCCTGACCAGATGTTTGTGCCGATGCGCCACTGGTAGCGGCGGAGATGACGACGAGCGCACCCAGCGCCCGGACGAGGGACTTCATTTCAGCGTTTCCTTCCTTGATGCGCGGCTTTCTGGCGAGCCGCAGCTTTTGGTTTATTGTTGTTTGTCCCGCACCGCGTGTGTGCAACGCGGGCAGGTGGCGAATCCTACATCAAACGGGAGCAGGGTGGAAAGGTGGGCGGGTCGCGACGGTAAGCGGAGAGATCGCGCGTGCGGGGTGGAAGGTGTAGAAACAAACTACGAGCAAGTTCCCATTCCACTCATCCCCGCCTTCGCTGGGGCGAGCGGATGGGGTAGCCCCGCGCAATCCGGACTCACGGACGCGCGAGGCGCGCGCGCCGGGCGGTGACGGTTCGTGCCCAGACCTCGTGAAATTTCCGGGCCACACGCCTGTCGATATGCGGCCCGATCAGCTTCGTCATGGCGAAGGTGAGATCCTCGTACTCGTATTCGCAGCTCTCGGCGCGCTTCTTCGGCAGCAAGTCCTTTTCGACGATGTCGGCAAACATTTTCTTGTCCGCGCCGTAGGCCATGCACAGCACATTGTACGCGCGCTGCGCGGGCAGGGAATGTTCATCGGAAAACGCATCGACCGGAACGGTGACCTGCGGCCCCTGCGGCATCTGAACGTTGTAGCCGTAGGCTGCGCCGAGGATCATTTTGCGGGCTTCCTCCTTGCCGAGCCGCAGCATGACATAGGCCGAGAACTGATCGGCGGCGTCTTCCTCGCGGCCGAGCACGGGAATGTCCAGCATGTGGAACACCGCATGGCCGGTCTCGTGCAGAAAGACATCGAGCGCCGGGCCCAGCATGGTGTCCGCGCGGGAAATCCCGATGGGAAGGTCCTGCTTCGGCGCGTTCTTCTGAATTTCCGCCAGCAGTTCGTAACAGACCGTGATGGCTTCGTCCCCGTACCAGGCGTTCGGAACGCCGTCGCAACTCGCGACCTTGAGCTTCAAGGGATAGGGCAGGCGAAGCGGACTGAGCAACTCCCGCAAATGTTCGAGGGCGCGGCCCTGCTTCATCTGGTCGTGGATCGGCTGATGCGCCGGATCTTTCGGCGGCACATACTCGTAACGGATCTGGTTGGGTTTGCCTCGGGGGGCTGCGTCCGCAGCGCCGATGGCGGACAATGCCAGAACGATGGCAGTTGCCGAGACAATCGCGCCGTCGCACAGGTTTCGTTTCATGGGCGTAGTCTAGCGCGGGATCGTTTCCCGTTGATGAATCGGGCCGCCGAAGCCGCCGTTACTTGCGCGGCGTGAGGTCGATCGAGCGCACGAGAATGCGCGATGCTCCCGCTTCCAGATGGCCGTCGCTGTATTTCTGCGCAGCGCAGGTCGTGATGCGGTCCTGCAGACGCGCGAACTGATCGCCGCGCTGGCTTTCGCGGACGTTGCGCGCCTTCTCCGCATCGTCCATCGCGGAGTCCGAGACGCCGCACTGAATTTCGGTTTCGCCGTCAGCCATGAAGAACAGGAACGTGCCGGTCTGGTAATCGTGACCCTGGGCGCGAAGGAAGGTGAGTGACATGGGGATGGTCCTTTCAGGCATAAGATGCCGGTGCCCTGCAGGAGCATAGCGCACTTAGATAACGCAAAGCGGAGTATCTTTCTCCGGATGTCCCTTGAATGGTCCCGGAGGACGCTTTGGGGCGGACGTTAGCGGCGGGCGGCCTTGGCGCGGGGAGTTGTTGCGGGATACCTCAACGCTTGTCGAGATTGCAAGTCAGGACGTTGCCGAAATCGCCGCTCTGCTGCTAACGTATGACGCAGCCACTACAGAATGCGAGTGCCGTTCAGCGCCAGCCGAGCGCAGGCGCGACATGCTTCAGGATCGATTCAATGATATGCGCATTGTAATCGACACCCAACTGGTTCGGCACCGTCAGCAACAGCGTGTCGGCCTCGGCGATGCCTTCGTCCGACTTCAATTGCTCGATCAGCTTGTCCGGCTCGGCCGTATAGCCGCGACCGAAGATCGCCTGCATATCCGCTTCAATGAATCCGATCTGGTCGCCGCCCTCATTGCCGTGCCCGAAATAGTCGCGGTCGCGATCGTCCATCAGCGCAAAGATGCTGCGGCTGACCGAGACGCGCGGCGTGCGCGTGTGGCCCGCTTCCTTGTACGCTTCGCGGTAGAGGCGGATTTGCGCGGCCTGCTGCACGTGGAAAGGCTCGTTGGTTTCGTTCTTCTTCAGCGTCGAGCTTTGCAGGTTCATGCCGAGCTTGCCCGCCCACACCGCGGTCGCGTTCGACGCGGCACCCCACCAGATGCGGTCGCGCAGACCTTCCGAATGCGGCTCAAGGCGCAGCAGACCGGGCGGGTTGGGAAACATCGGGCGCGGATTCGGCTGCGCGAAACCTTTGCCCCGGATGATGTCGTAGAACACCTCGCCGTGTCGGCGTCCCATATCGGCGTCGGTCTCGCCCTCGGCGGGCTGATAGCCGAAATGGCGCCAGCCTTCGATGACCTGTTCGGGCGAACCACGGCTGATGCCAAGCTGCAAACGCCCGCCCGCGATGAGATCGGCAGCGCCCGCGTCCTCCGCCATGTAGAGCGGGTTCTCGTAGCGCATGTCGATCACGGCGGTGCCGATCTCGATCTTGCTGGTTTTCGCGCCGACAGCGGCGAGCAGCGGGAAGGGCGAGGCCAGCTGGCGCGCGAAATGATGCACGCGAAAATACGCGCCGTCCGCGCCAAGCTCTTCGGCGGCGACGGCGAGGTCGATGGATTGCAGAAGCGTGTCAGAGGCGGTTCGCGTTTGTGAATGCGAGGAGGGCGACCAGTGGCCGAAGGAGAGAAATCCGATTTTCTTCATGGAAGCGGGTGACTCGTGCGTGTGCGATCCATTTTAGGTGGGGATTGCAGGCGCGTGAGGCAAGGTCACGAGGGCACGGGTGACGGGCGGTCGGTCGATACGCCGTAGCCCGTATCGAGCGAAGCGCAATACGGAGACGCGTTAACTTGCAATTTAGTCCCGGATTTTTGCTGCGCTTCATCCGGGCTACGGTTGCTTTGCGCGCGCAGGGCATTGCTCATGAACGAGAGCCGCTGCTACGCCCACAGCAAGGGCGCGATGATGATTAAAGCTATCGCGCTGTAAGGCAGCGTCCCATGGTGAAGGTGCGGTCTCTCGTCAGGGATTGCGCTTGCACTGATCAAGCGTCAAACTTCTTATAGTACCAAGAGGCACTCGCTTTCTGTTCCAGCGCCATGTTTTTGAAAGAGGCTGTGAAGTTGTCGAGAGCATGCTTGATCGCCTCCCTTGAATATGGAACGTGAACCACACGGCCGCTTGTGCGAATGATGGCTGGACACAAGTTCTCGTCTCTTCCATTCTTTTTGTTCAGATTAACTGCGACAATGGGAATATCTAACTCAAGGGCCAACTCGAGTTCCCAACGCACATATTTATATAAGTTCTTTGTCTTCTCGCCGATCAATACAATTACAGCACCGGACTTTTTCATTCTGTCGCGCAAGTTTGATTTCACATATGCTTCGTCTTGAGCGCGCCCGGTCATATTGTCGAGGTCGTGGGCATCGCGAAAATCAAACTCAACGCGGTCGTTCTGCTTCCAGCCTTTCATGAAGCCGTACGCCCATTTGTCGTTGTCGCCATCAAATACGACATAGGCGGGTAGGTTATAACTCATCGTATGCTCCGTTAGTCTGACTGTCTTGCGATCCACAAAGTATGTTCGCGCGAAAATGCTTTCTCAGCGTCGTTCACGAATTCTGAGAAATCATCGTCATTCATTGACGGGTCGGCTCGAAGTTTGATCAACCCAATTTCGTGCGCAGCGACCGTGTACGCTGCGGTAAGTTCAATGAATTTTTTAATTTGCATCCAGCCGACAATGCAAGCTGCGACAACGATTATCGGTTCAATAGGCCAATATTGCCAATTAGGAAGTGCAATGCGCGTCAATGCCATCGCACCTGCAATAACGTAAGCTGCTGCACTTACGCAGACCCAAAACTTTGCGTTTGTTTTGTTCTGACTAGCTTTTTTCGTGTACCAAGCGCGTTGTTCGTCGATGCGGTTTGCAGTGTAGTAGGTCAACCGTTCATCGCGTTTCATGTTTCGTATGCTGTTCATCGCGTTGGTTATTTGATCGTTGCCAGACCAGTCACTGGTAATTTTTTCGGCGGTCGATCTGTTTTCTTCGAAGATTGAATGTAATTGATTCCGCAGCTCTGATCTTGCGGACTGTTCATTTTGAAATGGAGTGGCGTGCATGACGTATCGCCACGTCAGAGTCTTCACGCTCTCCGCCAATGCACGACAACGGTACCAATCCTGTTCTGGCTTTCGGAGAGATCGAGTCAGAAGAATGACTAGGCCAGCAAAAAGAAAAATAGCGTAGGTGACGTAATAACCCGCGCCATTCAGAAAGCTCATGGAGAATAGGGATGCCAGTAAAAGTGCCGCGTATTCGCCCTGGATGAGGCGAACAAAAAACGTCTGATAATTGTTCGAAGCATCATCGGCGCTCAAAAATAAAGCAGGGTAATCCTCGTGTTGCATTTTAATGTTTCTTATCCCGGGGTGGATTGGGGTCGTTGCCATAGCTGTCGCTGTCTTGGATACGACCATTGCGACCGTGTTCGACCAGTTCCGTTTTTCGCTCGCGAGCCAAATCTCTGCCGCGTTCCATTGCGTCGGACTTTTTGTCGAAATGGCCGCTCGCGCGATCAGCGCCTTCGCGCTTCACATCCCAACCGCCGCGACCACTATTTGGGACGACGTGATAGTCTTTCTTGGCCATTTGGATTCCTCCATTGAAGTTTCAAGTGTACCTGTTTTGTTCTTAAATATCAAGGACGGCGCGAAATTGCGCCGTCCTACAACCTGCGACCTAGTTGTTGCTTACCCCAAAAGGCGGCAGTTCGATCGTAAAAAGCCCTGCAACTGCGTGACTTTGCACCCCATAAGTTTGCACGATGCACCCCAATTGATGGTAAGAGTCACCGGTTTCCACCCCAAAAGATGGTAAGTTCTCCCGAGGCGTACTCGCCGAGGCCTGAGCGGTGTCCTCATTCAGGATCGCCGGCTTGCCGCAATGTTGGCATCCACAGTCCAAGCCGCTCACAGTTTTAAAGTTAGGTCGAGGAGGGCCGCTACCGCTCAGACAAATGCGGTTTGAGCCCGTGCCATAAGCAGGGCCCTTACCTCCGTTCGGATGGGCGACTGACGGGTACGCCTACGAGGAAGGCCGCCTTGCGAAGCAGGCCTTGGGTGTAGCTGATTGACCTTATGGACATGCATAAGGACAATCATCAGGTCATCGGCCTGGAAGTAGTCAACACCGGCCGGCGACGTCGGTGGACGAACGAAGCGAAGCTCCGGATTGTGGAGGAGAGCCATTCCTGCCCACGGCAGGCCTCGGCGACGGCGCGACGACACGGGATTTCCAACCAACTGTTGTTTTCCTGGCGCAAGGCGTTTCGCGAGGGGCGGCTTGGAGCGTCCGACGCCGTCGGGTTTGTGCCCGTGCTTGTGGAGCGGGAGACGACATCTCCTGGTGAGTGTGCTGCACGAAATTCTGGACGGATTGAGATCGTGAGTGGGAACGGACGGCGGATCATCGTTGATCGCGGTGTTGACGTGGCGGCGCTGCTGCGGATCGTGCGAGGGCTGGAGACTCTGCGATGATTCCAATCCCGACTGGTGCCCGGGTTTGGCTTGCGACGGGCTACACGGACATGCGTCGCGGCTTCCCGTCGCTGGCTTTGCAGGTGCAGGAGATCCTGAAGCGGGATCCTCTCGGCGGTCATTTGTTCTGCTTTCGCGGGCGCAGAGGCGATCTTTTGAAGGCGATTTGGCATGATGGCCAGGGAGCATGCCTGTTCACAAAAAGACTCGAGAGAGGAAGATTTATCTGGCCTTCGGTTGCTGGTGAAGCAGTGACGATCTCTCCGGCGCAGCTTTCCTACCTGTTGTCCGGCATCGACTGGCGCAATCCTCAAGAAACGTGGCGTCCAACGCGAGTGGGATAGCATTTTGCGATTGAAGCTGCCGGAAAATCTGATTCACTGGCTTCGTGACGTTGAAACCGGACGATCTTCCTTCGGACCTTGTGAGTGCCCTGGCGGCGCTGCGGACCGAGCGTGAGGCGCGGCTGCAAGCCGAGGCGGTAGCTGCCAGCGTGCAGGCGCAGTTGTCGGACAACGAGGCGTTGATCGCGCATCTTGAGCTGCGGATCGAGAAGCTCAAACGCGAACTGTATGGGCAGCGCTCCGAGCGCACGGCACGGCTGATCGAGCAGTTGGAGTTGGAGCTCGAAGAACTCGTCACCACGGCGAGCGAGGATGAGCTTGCCGCGCAGGCCGCAGCGGCGAAGACGCAGAAGGTCCGCCCCTTCATGCGCAAGCGGCCGGTGCGCAAGCCATGGCCGGATGACATCGAACGCGATCGCGTCGTCATTGAGGCTCCAACGACTTGCGCCTGCTGCGGCGGATCGCGGCTGGCGAAGATCGGCGAGGATGTGACGAGGACGCTGGAGGAGATTCCGCGCCGCTTCAAGTTGATCGAGACGGTACGCGAGAAGTTCACCTGCCGCGATTGCGAGAAGATCAGCCAGCCGCCCGCGCCGTTCCATGCCACGCCGCGCGGCTTCATCGGCCCGCAATTGCTGGCGACGATCCTGTTCGACAAGTTCGGCATGCATATCCCGCTTAACCGCCAGAGTGCGCGCTTCAAGTGCGAGGGGATCGACTTGCCGTTGTCGACGCTGGCCGACCAGGTCGGCCACGGGACCTTCGCCGTCATGCCGCTCTTCCACCTGATCGAGCGCCATGTGCTCGCCGCCGAGCGCCTTCATGGCGACGACACCACCATCCGTATCCTGGCGAAGGGCAAGTGCACGACCGGGCGGATCTGGACTTATGTGCGGGATGACCGGCCCTTCGCCGGGCCTGCGCCGCCGGCGGCGGTCTATTACGCCTCGAGCGATCGGCGGGGTGAGCACCCGCAGAAGCATCTGGCCTCCTTCGCCGGCATCCTGCAAGCCGACTGCTACAACGGCTTCGAGCCGCTGTTCGACCCGCGGATGAAGGAGCTGCCAATCACGCCGGCGTTTTGCTTCGCCCATGCGCGGCGGGGCTTCTTCGAGCTGGCCGACATCGAGAAAAATGCCCGGGAAGGCATGAGGGGCAAACCCATCTCCCCGATCGCGCTGGAGGCGGTCAGGCGCCTGGATGCATTGTTCGAGATCGAGCGCGCCATCAACGGCTGCGGCGCCGACGAGCGGCGCGCCGCGCGCCAGGAAAGGAGCAAGCCGCTTCTCGAGGACATGCACGCCTGGTTGCTGCGTGAGCGCGAAACCCTCTCGCGCTCCTCCGAGGTCCTGAAGCCTATGAATTACATGCTCAGGCGCTGGGACGACTTCGCCCGCTTCCTCGACAATGGCAGGATCTGCTTGACCAACAATTGTGCTGAGCGCGCATTGAGAGGCATCGCCTTGGGAAGGCGCAACTGGACCTTCGCCGGCAGCCAGCGTGGCGCCGACCGTGCCGCCATCATGCTGACGATGATCACGACCTGTCGCCTCAACGACGTCGATCCCAAGGCCTGGTTCGCCGACGTCCTCGCCCGTATCGCCGATCTTCCCGCATCGCGTCTGCACGAACTGCTGCCCTGGGAGTGGAAGCTCCTGCGCCAAGCCGACAAGCCCGCCGATCAGCAGGCCGCCTGACCTTCACGCAACGCTATCATACAGTCCGCCGTGCCCGCGCGCATGCGTCAATCAGGCGGTCCTCGTCGTATGCGTACACTGACGGGTGTTAGCGGCTCATTTCGAGCGTACGTAATTTTGTAGAGGATCTTTGGCGGCTTCGGCCCCGATCTTTTCTTTGTATGCAAGCGCAGCGTCGATCCGAATGAGCGCGCTTTTAAAGTCCCGTTTCTCGCCCCACACCGCTACCACTTTCAAATCTCCGGCAATAATCGCGCGGACTAGAACAGTGATGGCGATTGAGCAGCGGCGTGGAGCTTTGGCGAGACTGATGGTGCCAGGAGGCAACACTTCGACCGTGGCGGCCGTGCCGATGATCGTCTCCATCCACCGCTGCACATCGTTTCCTCGGAAAAGATAACCCTGTTGGCCGCGCCGACCACCGAGAATCCAGATCGGCGGAAGGCTGCTGCGCACCAGCTTTGTTAGTGCCGTCTGGCTGAGGCTCAATGCGGCACCCAGACTGGCGAGGTTCAGCGATTGCCGCAAGTCGGCTGCTATGCGTTCGGCGGTGGCGCGCTCGACAAGAATCGGGGCGCCTTTTCGTTTCTCCGCGCGGACTAAACCCTCGACGGCCAGCAGCTTGCGCATCGTGCAGAGCCGAACTCGCGACATGGATGCGGCTTCAGAAAGCGTCAACGGACTTGTTTTCATTCGCAACAGCGACGCGAATGCTCGGCGCGTGACTTGGATCTTCTCCGAAGCATTCTTTAGAATGATTTCTCCCAAGCCCGCGGAAAGGCGCGGTCCACCGTTCAACAGGAACCATGGATAAAACCATCCGTACATGCGACCAAGAGCGGGGGCTGAATCTTGCGTAGCTCCCAGATACTCTTCATAGGAACGATCGAGTGCAGCATCCACGGCACCGGTTACAATGCAGTGGAAACCGTTCGCCCGAACGACATGGGATTCACCAAGCTCAGACAGTCCCGGCCACCGTGGGTGATATCCACCGAGGTTTAGAACGCCGATACGTTTCATGATTTCGACCGAATGTCCCAGCGGAATCGCATCAATAAAATGCACATGACCTTGGTCAGGATTGAGAAAGCGATCCATAGACCAGCGATCGAGCGCGGTTACCTTCGGATCTGCCGGCTCCAGGGTAAGCTCTCTAACGTCACCACGTTTGCAGAGATGGCATTTAACCGGAGAGCCGTCCTTCCACGTCAACGTAGAGCCGCAACTGCAGTTTCTGGCGAGCATGCAGTTGTGCACCGGGCAGCTTGTGACGAAAGTCCAGTCCCACCAAAGACGGTGATAGGGGGCTTCAGCAAGACATGCTGGACAAGCGCGCCTGGATCCGAGCGTCAGGTCGGTCCCTGGACGCAATATCTGCCCACCAACGATCGCGCGTGCATTGTTGCTTTCAAAGGTCGCGGTGCTTCGGAGTGTCTCGACATCGCAATGCAGCGCCGCTGCAAGAATTTCGAGGTCTTTGCCGGTCTTGATGCGGCCAATAGCGAGGCCCGTCATCGAGCGCAGTGTCTTCATTCCAGGCAGTCCGTTCCGCTCCGCAAGCCTCAGCAGGCAGCCGTGAGGAGGCTCGTACGGTTCCGGCTGTAACCAGCGCGGCAGAAGAGTGGGGGCGGTTTGCATTTGATCTATCCCCGCTTTCCGAACTCGGCTTTCGTACGAGCCTGCTGGGCCGCTTTGGCGCGGCGCTTTTCCGCCATCAGCAAGCGCTCTTTGCGCTCCTTTTCCATGAGAGCCGGATACCCGCTGACGACATCCCGAGCGACGAGGAAAATATTAGCGTCGTCCTTAATTTCCATTTTGAATCTAACGTAGTCGACGAGAGTTTGTAGATCGATGCACGGAGCTCCTACAGTGATACCGTAGGCGACAACGCGGTGGACGAATTTCGCGATGCGACCTGTGAACATATCGTTCATAAGCGCGATGCGCAAAAGGATATCGTCTTCGTCCAAGCAAGACGGCTGGTCGAAGGGCATTTCCTTGTTCACGGCTGCCATGAATTGCTTCAGGTCCGACAATGGATCCAGGTCGAGCTTAAATGGCTCGACGGTGTGATTGCCCCGGATGAGTTCGCGGACCTGCGGATTGGCGTCAACAATCTCCATCATGTGCGGAAGACCGGCGCAGAGTACCCCGGTACGTCCAACCTTTGCGACGATTTTGAATACGTCGCCAGCATCGTACATCCCCTCGGGATCCTTATATTCCGAGATGTGGTGAACCTCGTCGAAAACGATACAACGTGTTTGCTGCTCCCGCATTTGCGTCGTCATGAGATTGAGCCTCTCATCCGATGTCATGCCGTCCGTTATCTTCTTCTTGAATCCCATGGTCGCTAAAACATCAGCGAAGAGGGATTTGAATCTCGGCTTCTTCGAGACTTGGATCTTCACAATGGGTCGAATGAATCCATTTTCCTTGGTCTCGATTTCGATCGCCCACAAAGCAGAATCAGGACCGAGTGGATGAACGTGGCAGCCGTCCCGGCCTTCGAACTGCTTGGAAAATGCTTCGTGCTTGTCGAGAATGAATTCGTCGATTGCGGTGGTCTTTCCGGCTCGGGTCTCCCCCTTTATGAACGAGATCTCGCCTTCGGGAGCCTCACGCCAGGTATCATACAAATCGCCGACGATGCCGAGGGTTACCTTCAGGCTTGGCGTGAATGCGACGTATTGACTGATATGCTGGCGGCGTTCCGACGCCGGAACGCCGCTCCAGTTGGACATTTGCTGATCAATCATGGTTGCGTCTTCCGAAGGTGCATGGAATCTGTCAGATCGAACCGAAGTTTGGCGTGATTACCAGAGACGCCACGATCCATTTTGCGTTGTTGCTGTCCCATACATAAACGTGGGTCATATCGCTAAAGTTGGTCGGATCACGCGCGTCGAATGCGAGGTTAACTTTCGGGGAGGGCCCAAGCCGACTGCGTAATTGTTGGAGCACGTGGGAATTCCAACGGCATCGATGAAATGTGATGCCGTTCGTACGAAGCGTGCACACGGGGAGGTCGTTCTGGTGCTTGAGCTGCGGGTCATACGAGGGCCCCTGATGTTGGGCGACGCCGCCCGGTGAGTGCCGTCTGCGAAACGGCGGTGGATTCTGAGCCGGCCTCTGGTGTCACGGGTGGTGACGTCACAGCTCGCGGATGCTGCGGCGGAAATTCCGGCTCAAACTTGGGTGTGGGAAGTACGCGTTCGCGATAGGGACCGCGCGCGTCGGGCGGCGCGGACTTGGGCCCGTCTTCCCTCAAGATATGGCCGGTGAGCGGGCGTTCGCTCTCGTCGGGATCGAGCCTAGACTGGTGGATGTGTTCCGTTGGTTTGCGGCCTTCGGTCATGAACCGGGCGACAGGTCGGCTGACAGCTTTGTTAGGTTTCTTGTGGGCCTCGACCACGTCAAGAATTCGCTGGGCCGCCTTGGCCAATTTAAGGCCGCGCTCTTCGTCGTAGACGTCCAAAGCATCGAGCTCACTGCGGATGTGATTGTACTGAGCCAAAGTGTATTTTTCGACTTCGGTTTCGCTCAGCAGGTCGCCCTTGATCCATTCTCCCGTTTCCTCGTCGAGAACTGAAGCAACGCGCAGGTCAAGCGGGTCGATCCTGACCATAACGTTAGCACCCGGTCCGACACGGTTCAGCAGGGCCATAAAGGCGTTCGAATTCCATCGCAGCCGATTGTAGCGAACACCACCGCGCTGAAGACTGCGTCGGACGACGAGCCCGGTCATCGGGGCAATCAATTCTTCCGGCGGCGCAAGCGGTTGGCCGCCGATCTCGATTCCACGCAGGTAGCGCTCGGCTGGAATCTCGTCGGTGGCGCTATGCTTCTCCTGATTGTAGATATCCACGATGTAGATCGTGATGATGAGCATGGCCGCGGACAAGCTCAGAATTGCATTGCCCTCGGAGTCGTATTCAGCACGATCTTGCACATTCGACCGCGTGGTACCTGGAAGAAGGTGAGTCAATTGTTTCGTCTGGGTCTTGAACCAGGATTCGATCTTGCCTTTCAAATCTCCGCGGCAGGTGGGGACGTCGATGACTTTAAAGTTGAGCACGGACTCCGTTGCGCGCATCGATTCCGAGCGGAATTCGGGCCCATTGTCGCAAAACAATCGCGACATAACGCCGTAGACGAGCCAAGGGAACTGGAATCCGCCTCCAACCGAGTCGAGGAAGCGCTCCTTAGGCAATACCGCCATCCGCAGAGCGTTCATCACGCTGACCCAACTGGGCGGAGCGAAGCTTAGATCGAACCCGGTGATGATGCGGCTGTACCGATCGATGACGACGGTCAGGTATGGTTTACCAAGCAGAGCGCCAGTTTTCTCGTCTCGGATCATCAGATCCAATGGGGTGTGATCGACAGAGCCGGTCCCGGTTGTCTGAACAGAATCTCCGCCTCGATAAGTGGAGCGTCTGCCGGGTTTAGGCCGCCAAGCGGAATGGCGGCTGGTTGAAGTAGGCTTGATCGGGTGTGGCGTCGTCAAGGCTTTGGTGCGGTCGGCGACCATTGTAGAAGTCGAGGTATCGGCCGATCGAGTCGCGCGCCTCGCCGACGCTTTCGTAGGCCCGCAGGTACACCTCCTCGTATTTGACGCTGCGCCACAGCCGTTCGACGAAGACGTTGTCGCGCCATGCGCCCTTGCCGTCCATGCTGATGGCAATGCCGTTGCTGGCGAGCAGGCCGGTGAAGGCCGAGCCGGTGAACTGCGAGCCTTGGTCCGTGTTGAATATCTCCGGCTTGCCGTGACGAGCCAGAGCATCCTCCAGGGTCTCTACGCAGAAGGCCGCCTCCATCGTGATCGACAGCCGCCAGGACAGAACCCGGCGGGTCGCCCAGTCCAGCACGACGGCGAGATAGACGAAGCCACGCGCCATCGGGATGTAGGTGATGTCCATCGCCCAGACCTGGTTCGGCCGCGTGATCTGCATGCCGCGCAGCAGATACGGATAGATCTTGTGGCTCGGCTCGGGCTTCGTGGTGCGCGGACGGCGATAGAGCGCCTCTATCCCCATCCGCTTCATTAGCGTCTTCACATGCCGGCGGCCGATCTTGCACCCCTGCAAAGCCAGCAGGCCTCGCAACATACGCGAACCGGCGAAGGGATACTCCAGGTGCAGCCGATCGAGACGCTGCATGATCGCGAGATCGGCGTCCGGCACCGGACGCGGCAGGTAATAGACGCTGCCGCGGCTGATCCGCAGAACCTCAGCCTGCCTGGTGATCGACAGATCGTGCTCACGGTCGATCATCGCTTTGCGCTCAGCAATCCCGCCTTGGTGAGCGCTCCTTCTAAAAAATCGTTCTCCAGCGTCAGCTCCCCGATCTTGGCGTGCAGCGACTTCACGTCGATAGCAGGCGCGGCCGCCGCCATGTTCCCCGATCCGAAAACTCCGGAAGCACCGCCCTCCAACTGGGCCTTCCAGGCGGTAATCTGATTGGGGTGGACGTCAAAATGCTCGGCCAGTTGGGCTATCGTCCGGTCACCCTTGACGGCGGCAAGTGCCACCTTCGCCTTGAAGGCCGGGGTGTGGTTCCGGCGCGGTCGTCTGTTCATGGTCTCTCCTGATTCGCAGGCTCAGCGTGCCCGCTGTCAGGCAGAAATTCCACTTATCGACCTGTTCAAATTTGCGGAGCCGGCTCTGACCTCGCATTCGTCGAGCGAGTAATCTCCACTGGGACCCACGCCGAGGTTGCGGATCTGCATGTCAGCGTGCCACTTTGTGAAGCGGTTCGCGATAAGGGGATACTTATCCCGTTTTCCCAGCACGCGCGCGATTGCGTTCTTCCCGAGCACTTTCTTCGCGCCGGCGGTCGGGGTAAGTCCGTCGCGATCGGCACGGAGAAGAATGAGATTGCGCGCGCGTCTCCAGGTGGCAGTTTCGGAGCCGCGAATCTCCGCGTTAAAGGTTTCGCCTATCGCACGGTTTATCTCGTGAAGTTCCCAATCTTTGAGGCGACTTTTGCGGTTCCCCTTCTTGTTGTGGAAGTCGACAAGCGCGCGAATGTCGCGTCCGGCTGACACCCATCGCAAATACCAACGGAGTACCGCTCGTTTTTCCGGAAGCTCATCCTTATCAAAGGGATCAGTGGTCTTCTCGTTAACCGACTTGATCAAATCGGCGACCACTTTTGTTTTGTCGCGATAGACGAGCTCAAGTTCGTCAATGGCCTTTACGAACGGATATTTCTTGTGCGCAGACATCTGCTCGGTGGTCGAAAACGCTCCCCAGTCGCAGGTCAATGCCTCGCGCAAGTTGGACGAGAACGCCAGATATGCTGCATTCGAAGTGAGCTTCATTTCACGTGCGAGCGTTCGCACCACTGTCGGCGTGAACTTGGCCGGTCTTGCGTACTCATCCGTTGGGTCTTGGGGCGAGAAATGCCAATAGCCGTCGACGTAGCCATCGACGAGATAAGGTCGGCCGTACAGCCGCACTTGGCCACCCTTTGTGAATCGGACCTGCATTTAGGTCTTCCTCCCGATGGTAGCGATCTTGGTCATGATGGATGAGAAGGAATACTTCTGGCGCCGGTCAATCCGAACATGTCCGAGGCGTTCCAGTTTGATAGCCAGACCCAATCCATGGATCGGATGAAGCGGCGCAATCAGGTCTGCGAATTTCCGGATGGCAATGCTGTCAGGTGTGGCGACCAGGGCTGACAGCCCGAGAACGATCGAGGACTCCGGTACGAGCGGGCCGCAGTGCCGCTGCGCCATCTTGGCGTTGTAGAGCCGCGGCTCAACGCGAATCTCATCCTCTGTCCAAAGGCTGAAATTGTGGCCCAGTTTCGAGCATGCGACGCGCATCGCCTCGAGTCGTTTTCTTGCGAGCGTGGCCTTCGCAGGGTCCTTGTGATACAGCCACGACAGCATCTTCACTTCGATGACGTCATTCGGACGGTCATTTTGCCGGATAAGGAAGTCTGGCGTCCAGCGACGCTCTTTCAAGCCGACCGTGATGGTCGTCGTGAACGGTTGAGCGACGACGTCGGCGAAACCGCCGTCGAAGTCCAGGACAGTAAGAGCGTCAATTTCGAGGAGCGACTCCCCGGAAACTAGCTTTCCATTCAATCGTGTCATCGGCACATCGCCGACAAAGTGGTTGCGCCGACCGGTCCGTATCTTCCGTTCTTCAGCGCCCTTGATTAAGCGGTGCGTTTTTGCGCGGTACCGTCCTTTCTTAGATCTGGTTGCTCCTTGAACCTTGTACGTTGCGTGAGGTCCATTAGTGGACAAAGCATTGTTTTCGAGATCGTTGACTTGTTTCGCGTCGATGCGAGAGTGGTGGCGGCCCGGCAATCCACCGTCCGATCCGATCACGTTCGGCGGGCTGGCGATATTCTGTTTGTTGCGGTCGGCGCGGTTCGTCATGGCCGTACCTCCTAGGCACGGTCGAGCGCCGGATCAGTGAACTGCGTACCGGAGGCGCGCCATCGCACTGCTCTTATAGACGCCGTGCTCCTATCAACCAGAAAGGGACACCGCCAAACGTCGCACTTGCTATCCCACCTTTGGATCCATTTGGTCATGATCTCTCCTTGCCCGCGTGAATAACCGCGCGCGAACGTGAGCGGCGAGAAATGCCGCTTGCCAATTGTTGAATGTTCGGAGAGAATCCTGGTGTTGGTTGTTGGATTCTTTCCAGCTGCAAATCACGAACGATTGGAATGAGACCTGACGCCATCAGGTCTCGTTCTGTTTCGGTCCGCTTCCTTCAGATGTTACACGGGCGTCTCCTTTTGCATGTACGCAAAAAGCCTGACTCGTTTGCCGGCGCTTCGCCACAGCAAAGTCCGTAAAATCCTTTGAATTGAATCCCTTAGCGAAAATTCAAAATTTGACTTGCGGTTTTTAAAGCGCTCGCTATGCGCCCTGACGATTCGCAAACTCTGGGCCGCCCCGATTCCATTGCGAGGCCGCGGCACCGACACTGAATGATCGGTGTGAGGTCGTCAGCGGATCTTAAGTGCCGGACAGAACGCGGGATGAGTCGCCACATTTCGCAAAATCTGTTGACGGGAATCCTGTCCCTGGAGCCTTTTCAAAAAAAAGTGAACAGAATGGGTCGCCGAACAAAATCCCGGGCAGGATGGCCGTTCGTCTGCCAAAAGGAAGTTAAGCCAACAAACGCACGTCCGCAGAGTGACATCCAAGCGAGGCCTGGCGTTGCGCTGGTCAAGCCACCTCGCGGACCATCCCGCTTGGAGCGCGGTATCTTACAACGGTAGCGGGCCCAAGGGGCGGCATCTCGAGATCCAGCTCGATCAAATTCGAACAAGCGAGAGCGAGTATTGCCGCGTCAGAATTGCCGAGCACCCTGATTGCAGAAACCAGTTCGCCCAAAGTCATCGCGCCATTTTCCCTTAGCGTCTGCGTGATTTGAAAGCTGAGCCCTGCTGATACGCGCCGGCGCCTATGTGACCAAACAAGATGGTTATTCGTGCATAGCGGTTCGCTGCGGAGGTCTGCTTCGGTCAACACGATTTCCGGAAGAGCCAGGGGATTCGCACGATACTGCGTTGGATCTACCTTATCCGCGGAATGCGTTTTCGTCCCTTCGACGCGGAGCACGAAGCGCCTGTTGCCACGAATGACGACGACAATCGGTTCTCGGGGTGATGGCGACCAGGCAGGTGGCCGAAAAAGTTCGATCGCCAGAATAGAAGGATCCAGCGATGCACGGACAAGTGCGTCCTCGAACAGAGCACATTGTATCGGGACCGGTCTTTCCGTCTTTGCGGACGTAAAGAGTCGGCTAAGTGCCTCAGGTTTTCGGGGGTGATGCATGGGATGGTCCGACACCTATCAATAACGGGGCGACCCCATGGTTAATCCATGTTCTTGGCCGCGGATGGCAGAATTGCCTTAAGGGCGGGGTGGTATTCACAACGGATCACCTTCGGTGATGGTGGCCGCCGCCGCGGCTTTTGCAATCAGGCTCCACACGCTTTGGCGGCGATTGTGGCCTTCGATCGTGGTACTCACGCTGCGTGGAGGAAGGCCAGCCACGTCGTTACGTCCTTCCGTTGCCTCGACACGATAGTTCGAAAGGTCTGCCAGATTGGAGCAGTTCGCGATCCTCATCGTTGCGATCGTTTTGCGGAGAGGTTCAAAGCCGGCAGGAACGAGGTCGATGACAACATCAAGCATGCTGCACTCCCATTTCTCAAGGATTAGATTTTGCTCTGACTGAGCGCGCCTTTAATGGGCGAGCTCGGTCTTTTGGGACAATGCCGTTGGATCATCGTGCGCCGAAACGGGGTATTGCTTGAGCAGTTCGCCAATCGTGGTTCGGTCTAGGTACCCAGTTTCCTCCAAACGACGCGCTACGGCCTCCACCGCGATCCGGTTCATCGCGATGATATCTCGCGCAAGTGAATGACAGCGATCTAGGCGCTGCTTAATCAAACCGACGATCGACGGATCGTGCAGCAGCATCTCGGTGGCACGCTGCGAAAATTGAGCGACACCGATCGCTCCAAAGCCGAAGCGCAATTCAAGATCAATTGCTGCGTTTGTGGCCCGCGAAAAATCGCTATGTTCTCCAACGCCGGCTCCGGCCGTTGATTGGCCTAATAAAACCTCCTCAGATGCACGACCGCCTAGCAGCGCTGCAATGAAATTCTCGATTCCGGCCTTGGTTTGCGAATTGGCCCGCGAAAGTTCAACGCGCGTCGCGCCGCCATGATCTAAAACTGTTAGCGCCTGCGGTGCGAAGACATCTAGAGCGACGCCAACGACCAGGTGTCCTGCCTCGTGAACCGCGCAAGCTCGTCTTAAATTTTTCGGCAAGCTTTCCCGGCCGGACCTGATTTCATACAAAAGACCGTCGAGCGAAAGTTCGCTCTTTTCGCGACGCGCATGGCTCTTGGCGCGCCGCACCCACGCCTCGACGTCAGCACCGGTCTTTCCGGATGCGGCCAAGGCCGCCGGCATTAAATCGACGTCGATCAGAATCTCCCCGAGATGATAGCGGAATATCTGTGCGAGAGTGTCAGCGTCAGGCAACTCGATTTCGATTGTTCGATCAAGCCGACCTGCTCGCCGTATCGCTGCGTCGATGTGGTCGACATGGTTGGTCGCACCAATAACAACCACGCCAGGTCGATCCTCCACTCCGGCGAGTTGCTCTAATAGAAGATTCACAATCTGCGTCCAGTACTCGCGATACTCGGATGTTAAGGTCGCACGATCGCTGATACCATCGAGCTCGTCGATGAAGATAATGCAGGGAGCCAGTTTGCGCGCCTGCGCGAAGCACGATTTTATCGCGGCCAAAGTACCCGAGAGAAAGGCTGCCGCATTCCAGTCCGCGACCGAGGTGGACACAAGTGGAATGTTTGCTGACTTCGCTACGGCTTTAGCGAACTGTGTCTTGCCGACTCCTGGTGGCCCGACAAGTAGCAATCCCTTTTCGATGCAGTCCCAGCCGAGGCGGCCCGCACGGTAGTCGCGCAAATCGGCCACGAGATTTAGGCCCCATTCCCGAGCTGCTCCGTAGCCGGCTAATTCTTCAAGAGCGGGACCGCGGTGATCGAAGGTTCCCTTCGTTGCGACGACTTGTTCAAGCCGCGCTACGCAATCGTTAGCGCTCCGACCGGCTCGAATGGCTAAAACGAGGTCCGAGATATCCGCGGCCCGAACGATTTGATCTGCTATTCCTGCCGTCGGATGCGTGCCTGTCACGGCTTCAATTACGAGAGCGATTGCGGATTCGTCGAGCTGCCCCAAAGACAAATGGTATTCGGCCGCGCGAAGTAGGTCTCGCGGAAGATGGCGTCGAGGATCGGGCGCGACGCCAACGATCGGTATTCTAGCATGCAGGGCGTGAGAGATCCCATCGTTGCCGCGTTCTGGTTTGTGATCACTCGCCGTTCCATCCCGTTCTGAGAGAAAGTAAGATCTTGAGGATGTGTGAGACGATCGTCCGCTGTCGACAGCTTTCGCTTCCAGGCCGAACGAGCAGGTTTGAAGTACTTTCGCCACCACAGAAACTACTTCGGCGACATGGGTGGTTAAGACCACAACGGGTCGATTGCGCCGCAGTTCGCGGGTAAGCCCCTCGACCCCTTCGATCGCACGCGCGACTAGAACGGCCACTGCCGCTAAATCTGCGCGTATTGATGTTCTTTCCTGCGATTGATCGGCGGACGACAAATCGTCTATGAGCATTTCTATTGGGTCGTTAGGGTTCCCGCTGCGTAGGAGCGGGCTGTTGTTGGTGCCGGCTTCTGCTGCCAGCATGTCGAGATATGCGCGCGCGAGGAGATCGCGCTTCGTAGAGCTTGTTTGTGGCATCCTGTTCACCATAGGTCGGGTGCGTGGCATTAGCGATTGCGCATCGTAAAATAACGAGAAGACGTCAGCGACGTCGGACGGAACGCTGTGGAGTCGAACTCGACGGCGTGGCGATCAATGCAAGGGCTGCAAATCTTGAGGACGTAATTTAGTTGGTCCAGAGCTGTGTTGGTTGGGGACGGGGAACAAGTATTGAGAAATTGCAGTGACGACGATATTTCCACCTCGGGTGTCTAGATTTCGATCGTAAAGGTCGGATCGAAATTAAGGTTTTCCCAGATCGGGTCGAAACTCGTCGGCCCGTAGCCCTTGGCATTTGTCACCACTCGCGTTCCGCCGATCATGAAGTCGCGCGTCTCGTGGGTGTGGCCATAAATCCAAGTGTCAATGCCGCGCATGAGCTCCTTGTATTCGCCGTTGACGTAAGCCGCGCTGATGAGGGCATTTTCGGTACCAAGTTTCGCGGTTGCTGGAGCGGGGCCATGGTGGCTGATCGCGCAAACCTTCTTCGTCGTTTTGGTCCTGACGACGTTCGCGAAAAATTCACGCGTTTCTCTGTTGGCTGCGAGCGTGTCCTGCGGTTGCAGGCGGTATTGATAATAGCGCTTCCTTATTCGTTTATAGTCATTCATTACGCCGCCGGCATACGCCATTGCGCGCTGTCGGTCGCCGAAGAGGTTGAAGTCCGTCCAGAGCGTTGCCGCGGCAAATGTCACATTCGCTATCACGCATGACTCATTTTCAAGGACACGGACGTTACTCCCGGTGGCCGCGGCGCGAGCCTTTTCAATTGTGACTTTCCAATCAGCTCCGTAGCCCTCGTGATTGCCGCTAACATAGATAACGGGTCGGTCCGTAATGCGCGCGCGCAGCCAAGCCAGGCCGCGCTCCATTCGTGTGATAAGGTCGCCGGCGACGATTAAGACATCGAACTGGGGGCGCAGGTCCGGGGCGGGCAGGTCCCATCCGCTGCTAGATTCCAAATGTATATCGGACAGAATCCAAAGCAGCATACTGCTCCCCCGTACCAGGTTGCATCGGCACGCAGCGCTCGTAACGAGCGCCGCAAGCATTTTTGGATCTGTGGAAGCAAAGTTCCGACGATTCGTTGGCGCGTCAGAAGCGTGCAGCACGCCAGAGCATGATGAGCTCCTGACACAACGGATCGATCTTTTCTCGGCGACGAAGTGCGGACGAAATCAGCACTCGCGCGGCGTGATTCCCCTCAATCGCGCAGCACAATACTGCGGATACGGCGGCGTCTATGACAGGAGAGGTCATTCCGTATGCGCTCAGTTGCCGGATTGCGACTCCGATCGCTGTTGCTGGATGTCCCGTAACGGCCCGCAACCAATCCACCTCGTTGACGATTTCCACTCCCAAAAGGGCCGCGCGAATGGCTTTCACATCGTGCCTGCCGAAGCCTTGCGGTCTTCGAGTTCGCCACCAATGCAAGGGCGAGATAGGTAATTGTTGAAGGTTGTTGGGAGATCGAAAGCTTTGTTGAGATGGGCGGTCGGGCTGATCAGTGACATGTTCGTACTTTGCGTGCATGCGCTATCCCCTTCGCAAAATGCATTCAACGAACCACGAGAACAGAGCTTGTAGATCTTTGGAGAAACATGACTGCAAACTTCGAACGCGACATGATGCTGCTACGCCGCTATCTCCGAAGATCGATTCCTTGACATTGCGATCAACCCCCACCTTGTCGCTGTCTGCGACTGACAGGCGAACGAAATCCTTTGCCGCCGGTAAAAACCTGGCAAGGATTCGAACGTACAGTTTGTTGGTACGGAATTCGGCGCGAGGTCTTTTAATCTCGTCGCAACCGCAGTGTTTAACAATGTCTTAACAATAGCACACTCTGTGACCGGAGTCACTTATGGGTCCATTGTATGGTTAACCCGCCAGATATTTCTCCGGCTCAGTTGAGGGCGGCAAGAGCTTGGCTAAATTGGAGCCAGCAATTTCTCGCTACAAAGGCTGGAGTGTCGAAGCGGGCGGTCGTTCGCGCTGAATCGGGTTCGTCGCTTCCGCGCACGGCGACGTCGGCGCGTATAAGAAGTGCGCTAGAGGGGGCCGGCCTCCAGTTTCGCTTCAGTAAGATGGTTGCCACGGGTGTTGAGATAAGCGATCTCGGTTCCAAAGAGTGAGGCCTATTGGAAGGGGTGAAAGCGTCCGTCACCGAAAGATGATTTCCGCGTCGCCGTAAGGCGCGAATGCCTCGTCAATGATGGTCGGCTGCATGTAGAGACCGCCTCGTGCGGCGTCGAGGAAGCGGCGCACCGTCAGCAATCCGTCCTGCGAGCCGCTGGTCACCAAATCGAGGGGCGGTCGCCTACCGAAGATGATGGCGTCGTGCGGTGTTCGTAACCACTCGACGCCAAGCTGCTCCGTTTGAAACAGGATTCCGAGACCCTGATGGATCCCGAGTATCGCTGAAATGCGTGTCAGTACATCTACACCGAGAGTGAAGGCGCCGTGTTCGCCCGCCTGCTTGCACCACTTGTGGTACTTGGATCGAGACGGATAGCCAAAAATCAGGAGACGCTGCTCTTCCGTTAGTCCCCAGAGATCCGCAATGGCAAGGAACGTCCGCAGAGCAGGGGCGCTGAGCCGCCTTCGATTGGCCGGTGCAAAGCGTGAATTGTCCAGGCGCGGAAGGCTTTTTTCTGATTCAGACGGGTGTGGTCCGTTGTTCGACATGCAGTCAACCTCTTATTGGAGATAGAGGTAAATAGACGCGACGACCGCGTCGCAGAAATCTGGATGTGACGGTTTTGAAATAGATACCCTACTGAAAGCGTCAGGGTAGATCGAATGCGAACTCAAGCCACCACACGGATTATCGCAGTGCCAGCCAGAAATAGTAAAAGAGCAAAAACCAAATCGCGACGCTACCGATCCAGAGAATTGCCCATTGCCATTTCGGCATGGGCTTTTGCGAGGCGGGAGGTTTGACTTCTCCTGCGCCGCCGTCAATCAGCTTGAATTGGCGCTGCCTTTCGTCGGCCATTTGCCCCCTGTATTGGGACAATGTCAGCAGGCCTCGGTTCATTCAAGCTCCCATTTCCGGTCACTACCGTCATCGCATAGGTCTGAACAAAGTACCTGCCCAATGCGCCAGCGATTAGTCCGACGACGGTGTGCCCCAGAAGCCGAAAGCGTGTTCCCGCGCGGCTGCAGCTGCTGCAGGCGCGCCGATCAGCGCTCCAACGATCTGAATGCAAAGGCTGGTCGTCGCCGATTGCCGTCTTCGCTTAGTGCGGCTGCAACTGCCGCGGATCGCTTTCTCGCTCGCTCGCCGCGTCCGGCTTTAGAGGCAGCGCGTAGGTCATGCCCCAGCAGATGAGTAGCATCACGGCGGAGCCGACGAGGCATCCTTGGATTCCGGCGAACTGATAGAGCACACCGGACAGGGTGATGCCGAGCAGCCGTCCCGCAGCGTTTGCGGCATAATAGAAGCCAACGTCTTCGGCCGATTTCTCGGATCCTGCATATGCAAGGATGAGATAAGAATGCAGGGATGAATTGACAGCGAACGGCAAGCCGAACAGAGCCAAGCCTACGACCAGAAGCAGGTCCGGGCGGCCAATGTGAACGCTGTGCATTGCCACCGCTAGTGCAATTGGCACGGCAGCCAAAACCAATGCCCATATCCGCGCGGCGGGTACTTCGCGGCTCAGGCCATCTGGGCTTCGTGAAACCAATGAGGGCGCAATCGCCTGGACGCCGCCGTAGGCGATTGTCCATGCGGCAAGAAAGCCGCCCACTTCAAGGAAGCGCCAGCCATTCGCATAAAGGAAGACGGGCAAGCCGACGACAAACCAGACGTCGCGGGCACCAAACATGAAGATACGAGCCGCGGCCAACAGATTTACGCCGCGCGTCTTACCGAAGAGCTCCTTTATCGTCTTTGATGATTTCGCCTTCCCAAGCTGACGTGGCAGAAGGAACAGTCCCGCCAGGAAGATAATGCCGAGCAGGGCGGCCATCGCCCAGAGTGCGGGTTTAAATCCGACGACGTCGAGAAGCAGGCCACCCACGAAGAAGCCTACACCCTTCATCGCATTCTTCGACCCGGTGAACCAGGCGACCCACCGGAAGAGCTGTCCGCTTCCTTCCGAAGAAGTTGCTTTGATTGCAGATTTAGAAGCGGTCTTGGTCAGATCCTTGGCGACGCCAGCGACCCCTTGCGCCGCAACGACCCAGGCAACGGAAAAGGCTGCGCTCCACTGTGGATCGAGAAACGACAGCATGATCAGCCCCGCGATCTGGAGAATCTGACCGGCCGCGAGCATACGGGGGATTCCGTACTTGGATGCGAAGTAGCCGCCGGCGAGGTTCGCCGCAATGCCAGCCGCTTCGTAGAGCAGGAACAGGAATGCCAAGGTGAAGGGCGTGTATCCGAGGCGGAAGAAGTGAAACAGCACCAGCATGCGCAACGCGCCGTCGACGAGCGTGAAGCCCCAATAGGATGCTGTTACGATCAAATAGTTTCTGACGGTAGAAGTCATAATCCGGCCCTCGCGACGATGTTGGCCAGGTCAACCATGCGGCATGAATATCCGACTTCGTTGTCGTACCACGCGTACACTTTCAGAAGGGTTCCGTCCGTCACCATCGTGCTCTGGGCGTCAACGATGGCACTGCGGGTATCGTTCGTGTAGTCGGCCGACACCAGCGGACGGTGCTCGATGCCGAGGATGCCCGCGAGTACGGTTTTCTCAGCGGCTTCGAAGAGCTTGTTCACCTCTGTGATCGTCGTCTCGCGCGCGACTTCAAAGACGCAATCAGTGAGGCTTGCGTTAAGAACGGGAACGCGGACGGCGTGGCCGTTTAGCTTGCCCTTGAGCTCCGGATAGATGAGGGAGATCGCCGTCGCGCTGCCGGTTGTCGTCGGTTGCATCGAAAGCATGGCCGACCGTGCGCGGCGAAGGTCTTTATGCGGCGCGTCAACCACGACGTTCGTATTCGTCGGATCGTGGATCGTTGTGATTTGCCCGTGCCGAATTCCGATCGCCTCATGGATCACCTTCACGACGGGTGCGAGGCAGTTTGTTGTGCAGGAGGCCGCTGTCAGGAGACGGTGACGTTCCGGATCGTAGCGCTTGTCGTTGACACCCACCACAACGTTAAGCGCAGCATCGTCCTTCACCGGCGCGGCAACGATGACCCGCTTGACCCCTCGGTCGAAATAAGCCTGAAGCTGGTCGGGCGTGAGGAATTTTCCAGTGCACTCCAGGACGACGTCGCAGCCGAGACCTCCCCAGTCGATATCACCTGGCTTGGCGGCTTCGGAGAAGCCCATCCGTCGCTTGGCGATACCGATCGACTTGCCGTCGTGGACGCCGATATCCTCGCGCCACCTGCCGTGGACGCTGTCGAATTCTAGGAGATGCGCGGTCGCCTCGATGCCGCCTTTCACTTCGTTGACGTGAGCGATGTCAAGGCGGTTCGTGCGCTGAGGGTCGTCTTCCGGGCGATGCAACCCGCCGAGACCCGCCCGCAGCGCGAGCCGGCCGATCCGGCCCATTCCGTTGATTCCGATTTTCATCCAAATGCCTTCTAGGGGGTGACGCGCGTCGTATCGCCGATCTCGTCCAGCCGCGCTTTCAACGCCATGCGGTCGAGGGCTGCGAACGGCAGGCTGACAAAGACTTCGATGCGACGCCGGATCATTGCGTAGAGTTCGTTCAACAGCGTGGTCCGTTCCGACTCTGAGCCGGTGAACTGCGCCGGGTCGGGAAGGGGCCACGCACCGGTGACGAACTTCTTTCCGAGATCGGGACAGGACTGGCCTTGCGGCGTGTCGCAGAGTGCGATGACGAAATCCATCCGAGGCGCTTCCGAACCTGCGAACTCGTCCCACGACTTGCATCGCAGATGAGCGATGTCATGGCCCAGGTGGCTCAACCGATCGAGGACCTCCTGCATCGGAGCTTCCGCCGGATCCGATCCCGCAGAATAGACGTTGAAGCGTCCTTTGCCGATCTTCGCGAGAAGTGCTTCAGCCATGATCGATCGCGCGGAGTTGCGCGTGCAGAGGAACAGCACGTTGAATGCCGGCGCCACGACGTCTGGCTCTGGCTCGGTCTTCTCGATCAAGGCCAGGCTCGCGTCCGGGAGAATGCCGCACAATTCCGGCTTCCCGCTGCAGCAGTCCCGCGCCAGAAAATCAATCAGTCCCCGAAATCCGGCGACGTCGGCGCGGTAGTTCACCGTCCGGCCATCCTTCTCCGCGGCGATCAAGCCAGCTCGCGCGAGAATCGCGAGATGGTTCGACATGGTGTTGTGAGGGACCTCGCAACGCCGGGCGATCTCTCCCGCGGCGATGCTCTCAGGATGGGCCGCAAGCAAAAGCCGCAGCGCCTGGAGCCTGGTCGGTTGCGCGAGCGCCCCAAAGCCCTCGATTGCCGTTTCGATAAAGCTTGCCTGATCCATGGTCAGCCCTTCGCGATACTCTCGCTTATGTCGGTATTCATCGACAAGTTGCGTGACATACTGATGACATTGCAACTTTTAAAATCGACTTTCCTGTCATTTGCGTGTCATCTTGCGTCTATATGTCGAGACTGATAGACATATATCCAAGGGGAGCCAAATGCACAAGTTTTGTCAGGCAATCGTTCTCGTCACCGCGATCACTCTTCCCGTAGCTGCTGCAGGCGCCGCCGAAACTGCCGGAGCGGGATCGACATTCGTGTTTCCGATCCTGCGGAAGTGGGCGGCCGACTACCAAACGAAGACCGGCAACAAGATCAACTACCAGTCGATCGGATCCGGCGCCGGCTTGCAGCAAATACGCTCCTCCACCGTGGATTTCTGCGCGTCCGACATGCCGCTGAAGCCGGATGAACTGGCAAAGGACGGCTTGAGACAATTTCCTTTGGTGATCGGCGGCGTCGTACCCGTCGTGAACATTAACGGCGTCCGTGCAGGCGACCTGCATTTCACGGGCGCTGTCTTGGCCGACATATTCCTCGGTAAGATCAAGTCGTGGAACGATCCGGCGATCCGCTCGCTCAACCCGACCGCCAATCTACCCGCAGCAGCGATCTCAGTCGTTCACCGCTCCGACGGATCGGGGACGACTTTCAATTGGGCCAACTATCTCTCCAAGACGAGCGCCGAATGGAAGCAGAAAGTCGGTGAAGGCACGGCCGTCGAATGGCCGGTTGGGGCAGGCGGCAAGGGAAACGAAGGTGTCGCAGCTTTCGTCGCGCTGGCGAAAAATTCGATCGGCTACGTCGAGTACGCCTACGCCGTTCAGAACAAGCTTGCGTACGGGCTCGTGCAGAACAGGGCGGGCCGGTTCGTGGAACCCAACGCTGAGACCTTTCAGGCGGCCGCCGCAGGTGCGGACTGGGGAGGCTCGAAGAACTTCTTCCTGACCATGACGGACGCACCAGGCGAAAACGCGTTTCCGATCACGGCCACGTCTTTCGTCATTATGCACAAGCAACCGAAAGATGTGACACGCGCGAAAGTCGCGTTGGATTTCTTCAAATGGGCGCTGGAGAGCGGGCAAGCGCAGGCTGACTCGCTGCATTATGTGCCGCTTCCCAAGCCCTTGGTGCAGCAGGTCGAGAATTATCTGAAATCTGAATTCGGACTGTAGGAGACGCGCGGCCACAGGACGATATGCGGCTGCGAAATCTGAGGTAAAAATGGACATCATCATCTACCACAATCAGTCCTGCGGGACCTCTCGCAACGTACTCGGGCTGATCCGCAACGCCGGCATCGAACCACATGTCGTCGAGTACCTCAAGACGCCTCCGTCCAGGGCGCTGCTGCAGCTACTCATTAGTCGGATGAATTCTTCGGTCAGAGCGATACTCCGCGAGAAGGGCACCCCTTTCGCGGAGCTCGGTCTCGATAATCCGGAACTGACTGATGGTGAGTTGCTCGATGCAATGATGGCGCATCCCATACTCATCAACCGGCCGATCGTCGTTAGTCCACTGGGCGTCAAGCTTTGCCGTCCGTCGGAAGCTGTGCTCGACATTTTGGCTGACACGCAGCGTGGCGAATTCCGAAAGGAAGACGGCGAACTTGTTATCGACCAAGCGGGCCGGCGCGTCGCTTAAAGCAGAAAGTCACATGTCAACCTTCGAACGTTATCTTACCCTTTGGGTCGCACTCTGCATCGTGGTCGGCGTCGCCTTCGGGCACGCGTTTCCAGGAGTTTTCGAGGTCATCGGGTCGGCCGAAATAGCCAAGGTCAATCTTCCAGTCGCGGCTCTGATCTGGCTGATGATCGTACCCATGCTCATCAAGATCGACTTCGCAGCCCTGAGCAAGGTCAAAGAACACTGGCGTGGCATCGGCGTCACGCTGTTCATAAACTGGGCTGTAAAGCCGTTCTCGATGGCGGCATTGGCCTGGTTTTTCGTTGGGTATCTCTTCCGTCCATATCTGCCGGCCGGCCAGATCGACAGCTACATCGCCGGCCTCATCATTCTGGCCGCAGCGCCATGCACCGCCATGGTGTTCGTGTGGTCCAACCTCATGAAAGGCGAGCCGCACTTCACATTGAGCCAGGTCGCGTTGAACGACACCATCATGGTGTTCGCATTCGCGCCCATCGTCGGCTTTCTGCTGGGACTCTCTGCGATTACCGTCCCATGGGCAACACTCGTCATCTCCGTCGCGCTCTACATCATCGTCCCGGTCATCGTAGCGCAGGTAATGCGCCGCCGCCTGCTGGCGAACGGCGGAGAGGCCGCCTTAAAGAAGGTGATCGATAGGCTTCAACCTTTGTCGCTCATCGCACTGCTTTCTACTCTGGTCCTGCTGTTCGGATTTCAGGGCGAACAGATTCTGGCGCAGCCGACGATCATCGCTTTACTTGCGGTGCCAATCCTGATCCAGGTCTACTTCAACGCTGGCGTTGCCTATCTCCTCAACCGTATCTCTGGTGAGCAGCACTGCGTCGCTGGGCCGTCGGCGCTGATCGCGGCATCCAATTTCTTTGAGCTGGCGGTAGCGGCGGCCATCAGTCTGTTCGGGTTTCAATCCGGAGCAGCCTTGGCCACGGTGGTCGGCGTCCTGATAGAAGTGCCGGTGATGTTGACAGTGGTCTGGATCGTGAACCGTTCGAAACAATGGTACGAGCGCGACCAGGTCGTACAGCCTGCCGCTGGCGAGACGCGATAACGAGCACCACTTACAAGTCGGCGTAGCCTTGTGCGAGGGCTCGCTTTTGTACGAAACCACTCGAATGGAACTTGCTTTGTCTGAAGACATCAACCTGCCGAACATCCGGACTGACGTGTTTGAAATTCCCAGATGGGCCGCGTTCGATTATGCCGAGCAGAAGCATCCCCCGCGCATCCTTCTTCTCTATGGATCGCTGCGTAAGCGATCGTTCAGCCGCTTTCTGACGTTAGAAGCCGAGCGTCTTCTGAAAGCGATGGGGGCGGAAACTCGCGTATTCGATCCATCCGGTTTGCCGCTGCCGGACGATGCGCCCGTCGATCATCCGAAGGTGAGGGAATTGCGCGAACTGTCGACATGGTCGGAGGGGCAGGTCTGGTGCAGTCCGGAACGGCACGGTGCGATGACCGGCATCATGAAGGCGCAGATCGACTGGATACCTCTGTCCGTTGGTGCGGTACGCCCGACGCAAGGCAAAACCCTTGCAGTCATGCAGGTGAGCGGCGGCTCGCAGTCGTTTAATGCCATCAATCAGTTGCGTGTGCTTGGGCGCTGGATGCGTATGATAACGATTCCGAACCAGTCGTCGGTGGCCAAGGCCTACGAGCAGTTTGACGAAGCGGGCAGAATGAAACCCTCATCGTACTATGATCGCGTTGTCGACGTGATGGAGGAACTGGTGAAGTTCACACTGCTGACGCGCGGAGTTTCCGGATATCTCACCAACCGCTACAGCGAACGGAAAGAAGAGAAGCCTGCACCGGCGCTAATCGTTTGACTATTTCGGCTGGCGGGTGGCATCGATCAAAGCGCCAAGCTCCAGGACTGGCCACACTAATCCGGATCGCGGATTCTCTTAAAGGGAGAATGCGGTAGAGAAGGGATGGAATTTTACGATCGCATTCCGATCTAAATCGCCGACATCGGGGTCGATCTCGGCAAAGCCGTCGGACATGACCAGCGGCAGGAGCCTTGCGGAACCGCCACGGCCAAGCTTGCTGATGATCGGAATGCCATCCCTATCGTAGCCCTTGATGCTCACCGGCATGAATTCAGTTCTACCGGCTTTGTGACTGAAGATGTCGCCGGCTCGCGCCGACGAATTCAGTTTGTTTATCTCAACCGCTCCCAGCAGCGATCGGATAAGGGGACGACCGAACAGAAGAAAATTCACCAAAGCAGCGACTGGATTGCCCGGAAGAGCTAATACCTGCATCTTTCCGATAGATCCTTTGGCGATCGGCTTTCCCGGGCGAAGAGCAAGCTTCACGGTCTCGCACCGTCCACCGGCGGCGACAATCGCGCCTTCAATATGATCGGCGTCGCTCCCCGCGACGCCACCGGATGTGATCAATAGATCCAGGTGGGAGGCTGCATCTGATAGCGCCGAGGCTACCTCGTCGCGATCGTCTGCAATGATTCCAAGATCGGAAACAGCGAGTGCGGACGATCCGAGCAACGAGCGCAACATTGGTCCGTTTGTATCGACGATTGAGCTCGGTCCGGTCTCATATCCTGCTTCGACAAGTTCATCGCCGGTCGAGAGAACTCCGACCCGAAGCTTCCGTTTTACGGGAATGCGGGCGTTTCCAGAGGCCGCGAGGATAGCAATTTGTCGGGCATCGATAATGGTGCCTTTCGCCACCACGATTGTCCCGGACGACAGGTCTTCACCTTGGCCCCGAATATTGCCGCCGATTTCCGGAAGGAAGTGGAATGTTACCTCGGTCGAGGATCGCGTCGTTCGCTCCTCAAGGACGATGGCTGCAGCGCCCTCGGGCACCTTGGCTCCGGTAAGAACCCGCGCTGTAGTGCCGGGCTGCAGCGCGAGCGCCATCGCATGACCGGCTGCTGCTCTGCCGCCAATCTTGAGGGTCAACGGCGTTTGCCGGCGTAAGTCGTCAGCATGCAATGCGAAGCCATCGACCGCCGAATTATCGAAACGGGGAAGGGCGACTTCGGACAGGATGTCCGTCGCCGCGATCCGGCCGACCAGCCCGGTTATCGGTCTGGTTTCAATTCCCGATATTTCGGAAATGCCGTCGAGGATGACCCCGCGCGCTTGCTCAAGGGAAAGAAGCGCGACGCCTGCCAGGCAATCATCGACTGCCCGCGCCGTCGCAAGATCCGGTCTAACGTTCATTGAATACTCCCGCTGACGATCGGCAGATACGGGGAGCGCGTGCTGCGCTCCCCGTATTGAGATCAGGCCGTGTATTCCTGGGACTTGAACGTTAGGTGGCGGACTCCTTCCGGAGCATCCGAGATCTTGCGGATGTTTCCCCAGGTTTGCTTGTAGTTCGGGATAATGAACTCGTTGACGCCCTTCGACACCACGTTACCTTGAACACCGGTCGGGAAGCCAAAGAGCATGAACACCTGCTTCCTCTTCGCAGTTGGCGTTGGATAGACCATCGCCTGGGTCGATCCGTTGTCGTTGTAGACCTCAACCAGGTCTCCGTTCTTGAGCTTGAGATCCGACATATCCTGAGGATTCATCTCAATGAACGAGTAGGGCCATCGGTCCATCACGAACTCGTTTTCGACGTCCAAATAGGCACTCTGCCAAACGTGGTTGGTTCGCCCGTTATTGATCAAGAAGGCAAACTTGTCTTTTTCAGCCTGTTTTCCTGGCGCCTGGAGTCCGCGCCATTGAGTGGAAGCAAACGTCGCCTTTCCGTCTTTGGAGTTGAATTTTCCATCGGCAAAGAGGCGCTTTGTCCCAATAATCTGCTCCTTGCCACTGGCGTTGTCGATTTTTACCGCAGGCTCCTGGAAGCCATTCGTCCCCATGGTCCTTAGCCGCGCATAGGTGACGAATTCACCGCCTTTTTCGTGCTTGGCATAACCGTCCATGAAGGCGTCTTCTTCCGTTTTCCAATCGAAGCCCTTGAACTTGTCGGCTATTTCTCCCTTGCCCATCTCACGGAACACGCGCTCCATATTGTTGGCGATGCGCGCCGCGATCAGGCAATCCGGCATGGCGTTACCGGGCGGGTCCATATAGCGCTCGGTCAGGCGCATGCGACGCTCGCCATTCATCGATGTCAGGTTCATCTCGCCGGACGTGGCAGCGGGCAGGATAACGTGGCACGCTTCCCCGACCTTGGTCGGTACGATATCGACATCGACCGCGAACAGGCCCCCCTTCTTGATCGCGTCAACGATAGCTTTCACCATCGCGTTGCGATCGCCGTAAGGAACCGCGTTCATCGCGTCTTTCACGATGTCAGTGCGTTTCTTGTAGACCCGTTTGAACTCCATTGCGTTCAGTGTGGTCTTGTAGTGGTCGCACCCCCAGATGTGATGCACGCCGCCCTTGCCACCGATCAGGAGCTGATCGACATAGGCGGCGGGACGTCCGACATGTGCGTCTGAGGGGCGGGAATAGCCTTCCTGATGTCCGCCCATGCGCACGCAGCCACCGCCCGGTCGGCCGACGTTGCCGGTTGCGAGGGCCAGATTCACCAAAGATTGGTTGGTGCGGTAGTTGTCGTTGCCCCAGATCAGACCTTTTTCGTAGGCGAACATTGTCCGACGTCGGGCATTTCCGGCCTTCGGCTCGGCGATCCAGGTGATGGCCTTGACGATGTCGGCTTCGCTTAGGCCCGTCGTTTTTGCTGCGTCCGCTATCGAAACCTTATTCGCCGCAAGTGCCTTGTCGAAGTCCTTGGTCGAGGCCGCAATGAATGGCTTGTCGATCCATCCCTTGTCCGCTGCATAGGTCAGCCAAGCGTTGAACAGGATCAGGTCAGTGCCTGAATTGATTGCGAGATGCAGGACATTGTCCTTGCCGGCCTCGACTTCGCAGGCGTTGACTGTGACCGTGCGGCGTGGATCGACAATTACGATCCGTGCGCGATCGACGGCTTCGCTGCCGAACTCGGCTTTCTTCTTGTCAACAGATGTGCCTCGGAGGTTCGGCACCCAGTGATTCAGGAAGTAGTTTGTCTGGGTCTCGAGAGCGTTGGTTCCGACGGCCACGATAGTATCGGCGAGTTCGGCATCCTCGTAGCAGTTGTTCAATTCGCCGACACCCATGTCGCGCGATCCGTGGACTTCGGAATTGTACGCCGGCCGATTATGGATACGGATGTTCTTGATCTTCATGGCGCCGAAGTAGAGCTTGCCGGTGCCCCATGTATTCTCATAGCCGCCCCCCGCGCCGCCATGGTCAAAGGCGGATACGAACAAGCCGTCTTCACCCTGTGAGGCAACAACGGATGCGGTGACCCGTGCCACCAGATCGAGGGCATCGTCCCAACTGGTCGGTTGAAGCTGGCCATAGCGCCAAACCAGCGGATCGGTCAGGCGCTGAAGCTGGGTGTTGCGCTGACGCGAGTAGCTCATTTCAGCGATGCGCGCGCCGCGTAACGACCCCAATCCCGAATTGACGACGCACTCCTTGTCCGGCTTGATGACAATGTGAACGTCGCGACCGTCCTGTTTCACGATGTTGTACATTGACGGCGCGTACCAGGCTGCGGTGTCCGCTTCCTGCTGCTTTGAGAGGTCGACGCCGAATTTGTTTGCTCCGGGCGCGGTTCCTCCTTCGTAACGCGCATCCCAAGTGTAGGCCTTGTAGCCGCATCCGACGATGCAGTAGTGGCAGACGACGTTGTGTTCCTTCGCATCTGCTGGGACGATCGGCAGGCGACCGATTTGGCGCTTGTAGCTCATGATTGTGCTCCCTCAGAGGACGTTGGACAGGCGGCCGTACAGAAGCTCGTCAACGCCTTCAGCGTAGACGTCGCCCTTGTCGTCCACGCGCAGCACGTACTGCGGGAGGTTCTGTGTGGCCTGGCCCCAAATTTGCTGCCCGCCCTTTTCGCAGTCGAAACGCGAATAGTGGCCAGGGCAATTCAGCGTTTGGTCCGAGGCATTGTAATTCAGCGGGAAACCCTTGTGAGGACAGGTCGTCGAGAAGCCGACCACATCGCCGTTCGGGCCAACGCCGCCCGGTACCTTTTGACCGAGCTTCAGCAGGACTCCCGGCGCATCCGCGTCTGGATAGCTGACTTGAAGGGGTTCGTTCGGCTTGAGGTCGTTGATGTTGGCGAGCCGGTTCGCCGGGTATTTCACGAGAGCGGAGCCTTCGGCTTTGGCCTCTTGCGGGAGCATTGTGACCGCGGCCGCAGCCGCCGTCATCGCACCGGCACCGCCCAAGAACTGTCGACGGCCGACGTCGACGAGGTTGTCGCACCTTTTCATCATTGATCTCCCCAGATCATCATTTCATTGGTCCCATCGGACCATCAGTGACCTTGCAGGAGACGGGCCAGACGAGAAACGTCAGGAAATTCAACTAACCGCAGTGATGTATTGCATGCGCAACTCGCGGAACGTTCCGAAATCCGAACATGCTGCATTGCCGTTGGTTCGGCTATCCGATCACGCGCAGGACCAAAGGGCCTAGCGACCGGTATGTTGGCAAATGCTGATCCGAGATCGCTCTCTATGTGTCGCTGGCGGCTTCTGCCTTCCGGGCTTCCCATGTAGCCACCAGGAAGGTTGCCATCGATCCCGCAAGGTTCACGGCCAATTCGGCATGACGCGCTTGTGGCCGTGCTTTCGCTGGGCCCTGGCTGTGCGCGTCGCCGAGTTTGTTGCGGACGGCGCCCAACGACTCCACGATCGATTGGCAGCTTCCGAGAATCTGCTTGAATATCTTTTCGGTATGCTGGTCGGGCGCCAGCCTTAGCTTCGCTGCCACGCGCTTGTAGAGACCCGGCAGATCTTCGTCGTCGGGGACGGTCTCGCCGGCTTCGGCAAGGAGCCACTTGCAGACGTCCTCCAGCAGTGTTCGCGCGACAGTTATTGCCGCTCTCGGATCCGATGCGCGACGCTTCATCGCTTCCTGCCAACGCTCGTGGACATCGGTGACGTTGAACGCCGAGAGACTTCTGCCAATCTCCTCGTCAGCCGGTGTCTTCCCGCCGTGGGTCGATCGCCTCACGCTAAAGATCGGTGAACCAGAGATCCGATCGGTCTGAATCAAGTCGAAGCCGTCCGCCGCTAACAGAGGCGATATCTTACCGACGAGCTCACGCTGGGAACGCTCGTCGCGCAGCATCGGGTGAGTCAGGGCCTCAATGAACCGAAAGAACAGCATTTGCGAGCAGGAATAGATCTCGAGAGATTCGAGAACATCCTTCGTGGTCATGTCGAAGTTGGCGATGCGATGGCGGATGATGTAATCTTCCATCGTCCGTTCGCTAAACGACCCCTTGGGCGCGGACATCTGATCCAGCGGCCAGAGCCGTTTCAAGAACTCCATCTCCGGGGTGTCGATTGAGAGAGCGGCGTCCTCGAGCGCCGATACGACTCTTCGGCGAGTGAGCTCCGTTACATGCGGCCCGCGTGATTCATCGAATTTCGCAAGAACCTCTCCGAGATCGAACCGGGGCTCGTCACCGTGCAGGGCACGAGCGACCGCCAGTATTTCGGCCGCCGTCAAGGACTGCACGCGCGCACTGACGTACTTGTACTTGCTGCTGTGCGCTTCCTCGACGGTACCATCATCGAGCCCGTAGCGCTGGCACACGCTTGGCACGTTGTAGGACTTCTGGTCCGCGATCACCGAGGCGACCAGGTGGCGGAGGGATTTTGCGGTTGCAGCATCCGGAAGAGGTAATGTCGTCATTCGGGCGGCTCGCGGACATTCGTTGAATGGTCCCGCTTCAGTCCGGCTCTCACGATCCGGCCACGCAGCGGGACGGAGACTGTATTCGGACTGGCCGAAACCGTCGAACGGCCATTCAGGGCGGGGAGAGATTATCAGTGGCCCGCGGTCAGGCCCAAGCGGCGCATTTTGTCCCAGAGGGTGGTGCGGCCGATCCCCAGCAGCTTGCTGGCGGCCCCGATTTCACCCTTAGTCGCCGATAGCGCCCGCATGATATGGCGTTTCTCGGCGCTGTTCCTGGCGTCCTCGAGCGAACTCATCGTTTCCTGTTGCAAGATGTCCTGGACTTGCTCCGGAAACATATCTCCCGGCATCACCCATTGACCGAGGCCGAGAGATACCGCGCGCTCGATCCTGTTGCGAAGCTCCCGTACGTTACCCGGCCAGGGATGGGCGAGGGCGAATTCCTCGGCGAGAGCGCTGACGCCACGCAATTCCGTCTCGACTCGTGCACTGCTCT
The DNA here is from genome assembly GCF_000308295.2 of Afipia birgiae 34632. Lineage (GTDB taxonomy): Bacteria > Pseudomonadota > Alphaproteobacteria > Rhizobiales > Xanthobacteraceae > Afipia > Afipia birgiae. The sequence goes on along the minus strand of NZ_HG326652.1, from coordinate 1,344,900 downwards.
CGGCAAAGAACCTCTCCATCAGCCAGGGAATGTCCTCAACGCGGTCCCGCAGTGGGGGAACGCGCACCGACACTACGTTGATGCGATAATACAAATCCTCGCGGAAGCGGCCGGCTTCGACTTCCTTCTGCAAATTGGCATTCGTCGCGACGACCAGGCGGCCCTTAAAGGGAATCGGTCGTTCGCCGCCGAGACGGTAGAACGTCTTGTCCTCGATCAACCTCAGTAACTTGGCCTGGAGGTCTGAGCGCAGCTCCCCGATTTCGTCGAGAAAGAGGATTCCATCTCCAGCCCGTTCCGCATATCCCAAGTGTCTCTGGGTGGCGCCGGTGAACGCTCCCTTCTCGTGCCCCAATAGCTCGCTTTCCAAAAGATCGGCGGGGATGGCGGCGCAGTTGACCGCCATGAACGGCTGACCCTGACGACCTGACGACGCATGGAGAAAGCGCGCGGCGATCTCCTTGCCACTGCCGGTCTCGCCGGTGATCATCACGGTCGAACCGAGCTTGGCGACGCGGAGCAGTTGCATCTCCAGGGATTTCATCGCCGGCGCAACACCCAGGATGGTTGCGCCTTCGGGCCCGCTAGGCCGCATCAGCTCGCCTAGGCGCAGCAGGAAGTCGTCGAGGTCGAACGGCTTGAGGAAATAGTCGGCCGCTCCGGCTCGCATAAGCCGGACGGCCTGGTCGATGTCGCCGTGACCGGTGATGAAGAGAAACGGCGGTGCGTGAGGCGAGCGGACGGCTTCGCGGAATAATTCTTCCCCGTTGAGGTCAGGAAGACGGATGTCGCACACAATAGCTTCGAACCGATTGCGCGACATGTCATCGATCGCATCTCGGCCGCGTTGCCACCATTTGACGGTCACTCCCTCCAAGGCGAGCCTTTGTACGAGGCTTTCGCCCATGATCTGATCGTCCTCGACGAGTCCTATGGTTTGGCCGCTATGCAACATCGGACAACTCCGCGCGAAGTATTGGAATGATCAATCTGATGGTTGTGCCGCTCGGCCGAAGGCGTTCGATTTCGATACGCCCGCCCATTTCGGCGACAAGTCGGCTTGTGGTCCAAAGACCCAACCCGCCGCCATCTAGTGGAGGCGGCCCGTATCCTGCGGTGAGCACAGCGGAAGCGGACTCGGGCATGCCGCCGCCATAGTCGGACACGACGATTTCGAGGGCAGCGGTACCAGCCGAGACCGTTGCATTTACCTGCGAGCCTTCCGGAGCCGCGGCGACGGCATTGAGAAGGAGATTGAGCAGCGCTTGTCGGATCGGTGTGCTGGCAACCGCGATGGGCCCATCCAAGCGGTTGTCGATCTGAATCGTGACGTATTTCCGCCGTCCTTCCGGAGCGACTAGCATACCGAGATCGTCAATATCAGCGGGGACGAGATTCCTGGATCCGCTGTCCCTGCGGTATACGGCGAGCGTTGTGCGAACGACGTCGCGGATTCCTACAAGTCCGCGCTCGAGCAATCCCAAACTGCTGCTGCGGACACCAGCCAGGTGACCGTGCGTCTTCATCGTCGAAAGAGCATTGAAAAGACCGCCCAGGGGATTGTTGATCTCGTGAGCGACGGCCGACGCAAGTCGCCCCAGGCTTCCGAGGCGCTCTTCTTCCGCAAGTCGCTTGCTCAGATCCTCGCGCTCCTTCATCGAGCGGACGAGTCCGTTGTAGCCGCGGAACAAATGCCCGAACTCGCCCGTGGTCTTTGCGACGATTTCGTCGGGGACGGGGACAGCCAATGTCTCGCGCGCGACACCGAGGTGTTCGGACAGGATACGCACAGGTCGCATCATGTGCGTAACCAGCAACCAACCGGCCGCAGCCAGAAGGATTGTCAATGCACCGTTCGTGAGAGCAAGTGCCATCAGGACGTCGCGACGTTCCGCTGCGAGATGCCGAGTATCAAAAGTGGTGTAGATGATGCCGGCTACTCGACCCGGGTACGACAACGTTCGCATAGCGTTGGCGGTGTCGGCGCCGGCGCTGTAGCTGAAGGCTTTCGTCTTCGAAATATCGTTGGGCGAAAAGCTTGTGCCGATGGGATGTCGCTTCGGATCAGAAGCGGCGATTACCGCTCCCTCGGAATTGGTGACGACCGTCTCAATAGGATGGAGACTCTTATTGATCTCCTGCGCCCGGGCGATCGCATCGTACACTTCCCAATTGTCTTCTCGCAGGATCGATGGAGCTATGGCAGACGAGAGGCCGTCGAGATAACTCTGCGAAAGTTCAACGAGGTGGCGCTGTTGGGTTTCGGTTAAGCGCGCCAAGACACGCTCTGATAGAACTAGTCCTACGAGAATCATCAAGGCCACGACCGCGAGCGGGACCTTTATCGTAATCGGCCAGGATCTGAAGCGCGAAGCGTTCATGGATTCATCCCGCTGCCGCAACAAGTGCTGCCTTGGCAGCAATGGTATCGAAAATATTTGGATCTTCAGAGGCGAAGCCGTCCAATCGGAGCATTTGCAGGACGGCACGTCCTTCGGGGTCGTCGTTCATCTGCAGAAATGCGCGTTTGACGGCTTCGAACCGCGAAGGATCCGCGATGGTTCGCGGCGCCGCGATCGGGGGAAACGCGAGCCACTCCGAAGCTTTGAGGATCCTGGTCCGGGACGTCAATTCCGGCTCCAACTCGCTGACGACGTCATAGACATAGCCATCGACCGATCCTGATCCCGCAAGTCCCGATGCAACTGCCCGGATGACGTCGCGATGACCGTAGGTGAAGAATGTCTTCGCGAAGAAAGTCTCCGGGCGCAGGTTCCGTTGAGCGAGCGCAGCGCGGGTTACGAGAAATCCAGAGTTCGAATCCGGATCCGAGAAGGCATGGATATCGCCACGCAAATCATCCAAGTCGCTCGCCCGACGATCGCGTTCGACGATGAGGTATGATTGATAGAGGGGTTTCCGATGCCAGAGTGGCACCGCCACAAGCTGCAACTCGGAGCGATGCGCGACGAACGGGAATCCGCAGATCCAGGCCGCATCGAGTTGACCCGACGTCAGCAGCGCGGTGATCTCCTGGTACGTGCGTCTGTTGACGAGGGTAACCGGCGAACCGGTGGAGCGCTGGAGGTAGGACTGCAGCCGCCCCAGGAGTTCCAGATCCGAGGTCAGGAACACCGGCGTGAGGCCGAACCTGATCGGCACGATACCGGTGTTCTCCGCCGCATCGCTGAGGGCGGGCGCAAGCAAGGCCGCCGCCGCACCAAGGAAAGCGCGCCGATGCAGTTCTTTGTTTCCACCCGAGGCCATTCGTATCCTCGATTTTTCATTAGTTTTGAGGAGGCTACCGCGATTTAGAAGCGGTTGAAACAGGCGATGGCGGTACTCACCCTCGATCGCATCACGTCCGCGTGGGAGCTTGCCCGCGCAATCCAGGTGGCGTGCAGCAACGGGATACGGTCAGGGGGAGGAACAGCCTATATTTCGAATATTCTAGAAATACAGTTGACACCACACGACGGACGGAGCATCTTTGGTGTCATGAAAATCGAGGACGCTGCAGCCCGCCTCGAAGCGCTGGGCAACCCGACGAGACTGAAGATTTACCGAACGCTCGTCCGCGCGGGCCAGGCGGGCATGGCGGTCGGGCGTTTGCAGGACAAGCTAAAGGTCGCACCGTCAACGCTGTCCCACCATATCAAGTCGCTGGTTTCCGTTGGCCTTGTCTCGCAGGTTCGTGAATCCACCACGCTCGTCTGTCACGCCAACTACGACCTGATGCAGGGTCTGGTCGATTTTCTGGTCGCCGAATGTTGTGCCGACGAAAAGTGCGGTGAGGCGAAGTCCGCAGCATGATTTTTCGTGCCCATAAATTCGATAGTTCTAGAATCATAGGAAGATAGAATGAGCAAAACCGTGGCAATCATTGGAGCGGGTCCCGTCGGCCTGGCCGCCGCTGCCCACGTGATGGAGCGTGGCCTGAATCCCATCGTCCTGGAGGCGGGCGTGGCTGCCGGGCATGCCGTTAGACAGTGGAAGCACGTCCAGCTGTTCTCGCCCTGGGAGTACAACGTCGACAGGGCGGCAGCGAGACTGCTCTCTGCAACGGGCTGGAATTCTCCGGATCCGCACGTCTACCCAACCGGTGCCGAGCTGCTCGAGCAGTATCTCGACCCGCTCGCGACCCGTACCCCGCTTGCAGATGTGATCCGCACGTCGAGCCGCGTGACGGCGATCGGCCGCGTCGGCTTCGACAAGGCCAAGACCAAGGGCCGCGACTTCGCGCCATTCGAAATCCGCTACCAGAACGGCAAGGGGCCGGAGATGCTGCGCGCCGACGCGGTGATCGATACCTCGGGCACATGGTCTTCCCCAAATCCCGCCGGAGCGAACGGACTGCCGGCGATCGGAGAGCATGAATTTGCTGAGCGCATTGCATACGCCATGCCCGATATCCGCGGCGTCGATCGCCGTCGGTACTCCGGCAGGACCGTTGCTGTGCTCGGAGCCGGCCATTCCGCGATCGGCACGCTGACCGAACTGGCACGGCTTCGTGATGAGGCACCGGCGACCGAAGTCGTCTGGCTCCTGCGCGGCTCCGATCCAGCCAAGGCGTTCGGCGGAGGAGCTAACGACAAGCTCGCGGCGCGCGGAGAGCTTGGCGCGGCCTTCGCCGAGCTCGTCGCGGCCGGCAAAATCCGTGTCGAACCCGGGTTCGGTGTGACGCACCTGACGACCGCCGGCGATCGCATGCGCATTGGTGCCGGTTCTTCGTGTTGCGGTCGACATGTCGTTGTGGATGAACTCATCGTCGCCACTGGTTTCCGTCCGGATCTCCGTTTCTTGAGCGAACTGCGCCTCCGGCTGGATCCCTCGATCGAAGCGCCGGTCGCGCTTGCACCATTGATCGACCCCAACGAACATAGCTGCGGAACGGTCCGTCCCCATGGCGCGCGTGAACTTGCGCAGGATGAGCTAGGACTTTACCTCGCTGGCATGAAGTCTTATGGCCGCGCGCCGACTTTTCTGATGATCACTGGATACGAACAGGTTAGGTCGATCGCCGCCGACATTGCGGGGGACCGCGAAGCCGCCGAACGCGTCGAACTCGAGCTTCCGGAAACTGGCGTATGTACGCGCGGCGGCGTGGAAGGCGACTCAACGTCTGCGGGATGCTGTGGCGGTCCAGCTCCTGCGGGCAACGACGCCTGCTGTGTAGAGGACGTCAAGGCGAAGGAGATGGGCAAGACCGGATGCGGTTGTGGCGACAAGGCTTAGGCTTGGAGTGAGAAGCTTGAGGTTGGAAGGCCGATCTGTCATCGCGGGGATGTGTGTGGGGCAACTCGGCAGTTTGCTCCCGCATGTCGTCGTGCCATCTATCCTTGCCGCGTTTCTTATACCGGAATGGCAGCTTACTGGTGCACAGGCCGGCCTTTTGGCCGGTTCTGGTGCTGCCGGTTACATGCTGACCGTGCCGCTATTGGCTGCGCTGACCGATAGAATTGATGCGCGCAAAATCCTAATTGCAGGTTCGGTACTGAACGCGCTCGGCACCTTGTTGTTCGGCGTGTTTGCTTCAGGTCTTTGGACTGGTGTGCTCTTCAATGCGATTGTTGGGATTGGCTTTGCGGGAGCCTATATGCCGGGTCTCAAAGCATTGACCGACCGTTTGGCGCCGGGCGATTCATCCCGAGCCGTCACATTGTACACCTCCAGTTTTTCATTGGGGGTCGGCTTGTCGTTTCTGGTTGCCCAGCTTGTCGCCGCGAGCTGGGGTTGGCGAGCGGCTTTCCTAGTGACAGCCTTCGGTCCAATTATAATGTTCGTGGTCTGTCTCGTGTTGCCGCCGGTCGAGCCAAAGCCTGCGCAGGGACGGCTGCTCGATTTTGCGCCAGTGTTCCGCAATAAAACTGCAATGGGATTTGTTCTCGGATATGGCGCGCATTGTTTTGAGCTTTACGGAATCCGAACCTGGATCGTTGCATTTTGGACGTTCGTTGTGCTGCGGTACGGACAAACGTCAATCTTCACGCCAATTGTCGTCAGTGTTGTCTTCTCTCTGCTCGCGATGCCCGCAAGCATTCTCGGCAATGAACTGGCGTTGAAGTTTGGGCGACACCGGGCAATCACCGCCGTTATGTTTAGTTCTGCCATCGTGGCGCTTATGATCGGATTGTCCGCCGACAAGTCCCCGTGGCTCTTGCTGCCATTGTTGCTGATTTATGCTCTCACCGTTCCGGCCGATTCCGGCGCGCTGACTTCGGGCATGACGATGGCCGCTGATCCGCGTTATCGCGGGGCAACCATGGCGATGCATTCGACCGTAGGTTTCAGCCTGTCCGCCCTTGGTGCATGGGGGATTGGCATCGCGTTGGATAGTGCCGGCGGGCCGTCGAATCCGAGTGCGTGGATGGCTGCATTCTCCGTCCTTGCCCTGGGCATCATGCTGGGCCCGTTGGCGCTCTATTGGTCCAGAGCGACGGCGCCGCAAGCATGAGCCAGCGCCAGCTACCCATCGTCGCGGCACTTGGCACGACGCAGACGCTCGCCTGGGCGTCGAGCTATTATCTACCGGCGATCCTCGCGGATCCGATCGCGCGTGATCTTGGCATCTCGAGCAATTGGCTCTTTGCAGTGTTCTCTGCTTCGTTGGTGATCTCCGGCCTGCTCGGGCCACGCGTGGGCCGGCAAATCGATCTCGTTGGTGGGCGTCAGGTGCTCTCGACATCGAACGTCATCTTTGCCGGTGGGCTTGCGCTTCTTGGAGCATCGACCACGCTGTGGATGTTGAGTGCGGCTTGGCTATTCTTGGGTATCGGCATGGGGTTGGGCCTGTACGATGCTGCATTTGGCACGCTTGGACGGATTTACGGCGACAAGGCACGGAGCGCCATCACCGGAATCACACTAATTGCTGGCTTTGCTAGTACGGTTGGTTGGCCGCTCAGCGCGCTCGGGCTTGAGACGATTGGATGGCGGGAAACGTGCTACGCTTGGGCCGCGGCGCACATCCTGATCGGACTTCCGCTCAATCTTCTTTTCTTGCCACGGACTGCGCGCGTGCAGCACATCGAGGGGCCCGCCGCTAAAACTTGTATTCCGATCGATCGTACGATGGTTCTGCTGTCATTCGCGTTCGCAGCAGCCTGGACAGTGACTTCCGCTATGGCGGCACATCTGCCGCGCATCGTCGAGGCGTTCGGTGCGACGCCGGCGCAAGCAGTGTTCGCCGGCATGATGATCGGGCCGGCCCAGGTGGTGGCTCGCGTGCTTGAGGCAAGCACCCTCAGTAGGTTTCATCCGTTGCTCTCAACTCGGCTTGCCTGCATCACACATCCGATCGGAGCTTGCGTCATCGGGATCTTCGGAGGTGGCGCTGCAGCGGCATTCGCGCTGCTGCATGGCGCTGGCAACGGCATCCTCACGATTGCGCGCGGCACACTGCCGCTGGCGATCTTCGGTCCGAAAGATTATGCCTATCGGCTCGGCCTCATCGGAGCCCCATCACGTATTTGCCAAGCACTCGCACCGCTCGGCTTCGGGCTGTTGATTGAACCGATGGGACGTTGGGTCGTCGCCGTTTCATCCGTCTTTAGTATTGCGGCATTGTTGGCCTTGTTCCTTTTGCCGCGGGTTGATGTGGCCCTCAACGCCTCCAAGATGCCGGCCGAGTGAGGGCGCAGCATCGGCGGCACCGATCATCGGCATGGCCATCATGATGGTGGTGCTATGTACCTGCCGGGGATGCTGCCGCTGATGATCATTGCGGTCATGATCGTGGTCTGTTCGCAGCCAGGTCGGGAGACGCTCAAGTGGGTATTTGCGCTAAGTCGCCTTTGACGACACATGGCCCGCTTATGTTGTTCTGTGCGACAATCTAGACGGATTCGGGCGCTTATGTCGTCTAGCTGTAGTTTCTCTACCTAGGTCCATCAATTCTTAAGTTGAGATTTGCGACAGAATGAGGTATTATGTCGTCTAAAGCGACAAAATTGCCCTCAACCAAGGCTTATGTTGCCATGACCGACGACATTCAACTCACATCCGGTGACCGGACCCGTGACCGGGCTATCCAACGCCAGGCTGAAGCCGGCCATCTCACCAAAATAACTGAGGGCGTCTACGGTAAGCTGAATGGCCGAAGCCTCGACGAGTTCGCTTACTCTCACTGGGCTGCCATTCTCGGTAAAATGGTGCCGGGGGCCATCCTGACTGGGCGAACGGGTATCGCCGTAAATCCGTGGCGCGATCGCGGCAACGACGGCCGCCCCCTCTATCCGGGTTGGATCTTTTGCACGCACAGCGACGGCAAGGCCCGTAAGAGATTTTCGATCCCGGGCCTGGAAGTCCGCTCGTTTCCAGGACCGGGGCCGCTCGAGGGTGATGTCGCATATCTGGGTACGTACATTCCAAGCGCCTCGCGCAATCTCCTCGAAAATCTAAAGCCGTCGCGCGAGCGCGATGGCCCGAGCCGCAACGTCGGACGCGAGGGAGTGGAAGCCGAAATCGAAAGGCTCCTGAAGACAGAACATGAAGATGGATTGAGGGCGATCCGCCAACGCGCGCACAAGATTGCCGAATCCCTCAATGCGTCCGCCGAACTGAAGATTCTCGACGACCTGATCGGTACCTTTCTCGGGACGCGACAAGCCAAGCTCGCACATCAGAAGGTGGCCGCCCGGCAGAGACGTGATGCTCCGTACGATCCAGACTGCATGGAACGCCTCAAGGCGCTCGCAATCGTCCTCAACGGAGGAGCGCTGCCGGAGCGGCCAGATCCTCATGCCGAACCCGATGAACGCGCGTGCACATCGTTCATCGAAGCATACTTCACGAACTACATCGAGGGGACGAGGTTTTCCGTCGATAAGGCCCGCCGTATCGTCTTCGAAAACGAGGAGCCGGATGGCAGGCCAGCCGACGGTCGCGACATCGTTCAAACCTTCCGACAAGTCTCGATCATGGCAAAGGGCATAACCATGGCCGGTTCGTTCGCGGAATTTGTGGACGAGATCAAGGAGCGAAATCGGATTCTTCTCGACGGCCGGCCGGAAAAAGATCCAGGAAACTTCAAGACCGAGCCGAACTTCGTCGGCAACACTCAGTTCGTGGCACCGAACTTGGTGGAGGGCACCTTGAAGGAAGGATTCGAGACGCTCGGAAGCCTGACGAGTCCGCTTGCGCGCGGAATCTTCGTCCACACGCTTCTTGTTCTCGTCCACCCCTTCAACGATGGCAACGGGCGCACCTCGAGGATTATGATGACCAAAGAACTCGTTGGCGCGGGCCAGTCGCGGCTTATCGTTCCGACGATCTTTCGGGAGGACTATATCGGCGGCATCAAGGCGCTCGTCCACGCATCTAGCTTTAGTGCGGCTCCCTTGGTGCGCGCGCTATTGGAATGCCAGCGGGTCACTGCTGCAATCGCGTCTCCCGACCTCGATAGGACGATCGAACTATGGGCCTCGACCCACGCCTTTTTGGAGGACATCGAAACGGCTCGGCTCACGTTCCCCAACCCGATGCTCAAGATTGAAAAGAGAAACGGCGTGCCGGCTCCAGAGACCTATTGGGAAGCGCTCGACTTGGCGAGCAGCGTAACCGACGAGGCGTCCATCTTCGGGCGATCTCTTTAGACAGACCCAGCGTCCTATCCTTCGCCAGGATTCCGTGCGGAAGTGTAACAGCATCCTTGAAGAGGTCGATGCCGACGGGAAGGTTACGAAATAGTCTCCACATATACACGCGATCGGCCTTCATTATTTTGTTCGAAGTATTCCGCTCGGCAGACGTCGCCTTCGAATTCAAGAAGGGCATAGCCGTGAGTGTAGACGCCGCCCGTAGCCCCAAGCTTTGTGGCTTCAATAATCTCGGGCGGCTCTTCAAGGTCCGGCAATGTGTCGTAAATTTTATCGATCAATGAAACGGGGACAGCGCCATGTCCGACGCATCGGCCTCGCTTTAGACCCGCAAATGGTTTGTAGATGCCAAGCGTGTGTTCGTGTCCCCAAAACCAAGCAGCAATATTTCCGGAAGCACTCATTTTTTGGAACGCCTTGAGGAGATGAGGATTTAAGGCCGATCGTTTTCCTGAAGTATCCGCGGCGCCGATAGGGGAAAAAGCAGAGAACAATTGATGATGTGACAGTAGGATTGTACGACCTGGGAATTCCCTGATGCGGTCGCAGTGCCACGCAAGCTCGTCATCCTCAAGAAAAGTGACTGCATCCGCGACGCTCACGGGGCTGTCATCATGAAGGCCCGTGTCCATGGCAAGGATCTGCCATTTCTCATCCGCAGACCGCAGACAAAAAAAGCTTGCGGGCTGAATCGAAGGAGGGGCGTTAAGCCGTTTGATGAGTTCATAGAATCCGACACCTCCACAATACATATCGTGGTTTCCCGACAGCGTGAAAACGTCGGGTGTCAGAGTGCCCTTGCGCAGGACAAGATCAATCGGATCGACAAAGTTCGTTTGGCATTCGTCAGAAGTACCAGAATAATAGATATCGCCAAGATGGACGAATACATCCGGATTATGATCCGCGATAGTTTTTAGGACATCGATCGCAGGCTGTGCACCGGTGCCCCAGTCGCCTGCCACTGCGACGCGGGCACCGGTCTTGATCTCGATTGTCTTGGGTCCATCATCGGATGCCCGAATGTAGGGAATGGGCTTCCTTTTACCGTCCGATTCAAAGTAGAGATGGTATTCGATCAAAGTGTTTAGCCATGCAGGGTCGCAAGTTCCTGCGACGAATTCATGCTTGAGTTCAGATAGAGCCTTGGAATCTCCGCGCGCCAATGCGTTGAGATATCGAAAGCTCAATTCCGCGCAAACGCGCGCGATTCCCGTATTCGTCAGTTCGCGAGCAATACTCGCCGACTGACTCTGACTCGTCTCCACCCCTCGCTCCTGATCGAACGCGCGCTGTGCGATCTCCGCCGCAATACCTGGTAGGGTGCTTGCGGCGGATCTTGGTAGAGTCAGGCGTGCACCGCGCGCCTTGTTGGTCGGGTTCGCGTCAAGTCTCTTAGCTATTTGATCGACGGCGGACTGATACAGGGAAAGCAAGGGGTCGCGAAATGTCTGAAACGTGTCGGGCATGTGGACGTCGAACTCCTAGTTTCGTTCGGATAACCAGCGTTCAATTACCGGAAAATATTTCATGACCTGTTCGCGATCGCTTCTCTTCTCGTTCTCGCTGAGATCGTGGTACCTCGTGGCCATCTGTCGCTCCCAATGGCTGACTAAATCTGCCGGCAGAATGAGCGAACCGTCCGGCTGACGATGTCCTTTGCCGTGAACGTACTTTTGCCAGTGAGCCCACCGCTCATGTTCAATCGCCGCAAGTTCTTCGACCAACAATTTCGACTGCCTATTAACCCGTTCGCTGCACATACGCGCTCCTGCGAGTTCTTAGATCAGCTTTTCCGCGACAAGTTTTCTGTAATGTTCTCCCAGGACAGTTAGTTCACATGATTTTCTTTCCATAGCGGCATGCCACATGTGAAGAGCCCCTACCGGACGAACCAGATTTACCCTCACATAGTTCTGCAGAACTTTGAAAACCGCATTCTTCTGGAGATCAGGCGGTGGGATGTTCGGATCGTTCCGCTGTTCTTGAGACCTCTCGGGTTCGTATGATGGCTCAAGTTGAAATTTGAAGCTCGGCTCGGGAAAAAGTGTCGCCAACTGCAGAAGCTCGGTGAGGGCGATAGGCGGCATCGCTCTTCGCAACGAGACAAAGGATTTTACGTTCGTTTTGAAAACGGGGCGCTGGCCACCCCAAGGTCCTAGGGACTGGTCGATGTGCGCGTACACGCTGCCTGGTGTTACATCCCCGACGAGGTTTGCTGCGGCCCCACCAAGCGCATCGACAAGTAGATTTGTGAATACACCGGGTGCGCCATTGCCTCCCTCATGGGCGTATTGTTCAGCGGTCGATGCTGTCAGTAAAGTCATGCCCTGCACAATTTCCGCAACTGCTCCGCCTCCGGGCCGGTTTCCCGCGATACCGCTGTGGCAGCTATCGAGGATGATGATCTTATTTGTCGCTTTTGAGCACCTCGCAAACGTCATCGCATCGCTCAGAGCAAGTCCGTCATCTCCATTCTGACAATCGCTTGCGCAAAGGAATCCGCCGGTTTCGTCGACGAAGCCGTGCCCAGCGAAGTAGAGCAGCGCAATTTCGGGGTCATCAGAGAACAATTCTCGGATTGCATCGCGAAGGTCGCTCCTCTTGACGATACTGTGAGGACCTGTGGCGAGGAGCACCTTCGGGGTTGCGAAGTTGACGCTGCCATCAGCGTGCCGCGCTAAAATATCGGCTACAGAGTTGGCATCTCGCACGCAGCCACTTAGAGGCGTAAAGTCAGTGTAATAATCTATTCCGACTATTAGAGCCTTACGCATCGGTTGTCACAGTGAATCGATAAAGTTGCTGATGTTGGTGTCGCTCCAGGCAACCGTGGAGATACCGGCGAGCGACGTGCGATCATTCGAGTAGGCCCAAATTCCGCGGATCTTCTTGCCTTCCTCTTTGGCGCACTCGATCTCCCATTTTTGGCCGCTCGATGTGAGCGAATTCTTGCTAACTAGAACTATCACTCCGTCAGATCGGCGGATGCGTGTCCTGACCTTCTCTTTCCATCCGCTGTCATAAGCCTCCTTTACCGACATATCGGTGAATTCATACGGTGCCCGTGGATGTAGTGATTGCCCTTTCAGGAAATCACGTTGACGCTCGTCCTCAATCGCAAAAGCCACGAAGACAATTCTATTCGCTGCCATAATCTTTTCCTTCGATGACTAAATTGTGTGTGCTGTTTACCGTTGTCCGAGCGACGCCTTCATAGACGTGTGGAACGAGCGAAACCCGGTGGCGCGAGCCGTCGTCGGGTACCCCCTCTGTAGTCGCTCTTCTACGAGGAGTTGTGCCTTTTTGGACTCACGAATGTAGATGTCGAGATCTTGCTTTGTGCGCATATACGGCCATTTCACTAAGAATTCTGGGACTGTTGCATTGTCTGACACGAACGATGCAAGAAAACGTTCTTTCTCAGTGGCAACGCCAATCTCCCAAGGCACCCACCATGAAGCTTGCGTGCGCGGGCTAATAACCGCAAGCAATTGCGTGCATTGCTCAAGTTGCTGTCGAATGTAATCGGCGAGATCAGGACCACTTTTATCCAGTTGTCTGTCAATAACGTCCAAGTAGACGTTGAGGCCGTTGGATTGTAAGTGAGCTGCCACAGCCCCGGCTTGGACCGTGTCCTCGTTTTTGTGTGATATAAAGACTTTCACCGGCATAATATCATCCTCAAGTTAAGCGACGTATGGTTCAAGGATCGGACTTGTCGAGATCGGTGGTACTCGTTGTCTTAATTTCAGTGCCTTCACTGCATCGCGCACAGCCGCTAACTTCTCCAGATCATTTTCGAGACAAGAGAGTAGCGCGGCATCCGATGCGGTATCGACTGCAACTGCGTCACAAAGCCTCGCATTCGCTAGTGCGCAATAGTCGCCGCGAAGAAGCCGCGAGCCGGCTTCTCTCGCCAAGTCGACTGCGACAGCGGGTATGCCAAAAGTGAGACGGGTCGTCAGGCGTCCGATCCGATCGCGCAGGTCGAGCCCCGGATGAAGTATCTCTGCAACCCTGGCGGCGGTCGGTACCAGATCGGACGTCCGGCTTGCGACGCTGCGGATCGGTCCCGAGGCGCCGCCGAACGCGCCCCCGAATTGCCCGACGATCTTTTCGATTTCGGATATGGGGCGGCCCGAAACATAGAGGAGACACGCGACCGACTTCTTCGCTCGGATCGTCGCTGTGTGGCTGTCAATGACCTCTCGGCGGAATGCGTCGAGTACATATCCGTCTGTTACCTGGGGGCGGAGTTCGTTAGCCCAGAATTGAGGTTCTTTCTGAGTGCTCTTTTTGTTGATCGGAAAATGGATTTGATCCAACTCCAACGTAACTTGAGTGGCCGCGATTAGGTCGGGATCGCTCAACCGATCAGGAGGAATCTGACGCAGGCACTCGACGAGGCGGACGATTGACGTCACTTCCGTCGCGCTCTCTCCGGCGAGCCGCCCTAGGTCTGTGAGGAGATAGAGTCCGTCGACGTTGGAGATCAGCCCGTTGATCTCGAGATCCTGCAGCGCCTTGACTAGCTCTTCGCGATTCCATTTCCAGCCGTCGCGCGTGCGCGTTGCTTGAAACGCGCCGAAGCTTGATTCCAAAAAATCGACGATAGCATCGCTGGAGATCCCTTTGGGGCTTAGCCGGCTGAGGGAAGTGACTACGCGGACGATGAGGGATCGCGCGTCAGTATCGACGTCGAGGAATCTAGATACGAGATCCTCAGGCGCTCTTGTGACGTAGTTGTTCCAATAACCGTATTCGGCACGCTGATCGGTCGCCAGCAGATATGACGATCCCTTCTCGGCAAACCCGAGGCGGCCTGCGCGCCCGACGAGGTTCTTGTACTCGGCGATAGAGTACGGCTGATCCTGAGGATGCATTAATCCGACGATGACGACAGATGAGGCGGGAGTGTTGACGCCCATCGCGAGAGTTGTCGTTGCGGCAATCACGCGCAGCCCAGAACCTGGACGGCGAAATTCCTCTTCCACCACACGGCGTTCTTCCGGTGTGAGGTCAGCGTGATGGAAGGCTACACCGTGCGCTAGTGCTTTGCGGAGATCTTGGTTGGCGAGCGAAGCATCGCTGGCTGGCAGTTGGTCGAGCGCAGCCTGTGCCGGCGAGAGCGCCAGTGCTTCCGACAGGTACCCGGCCGTCCCGCGTGCTTCACCCTTCACCTCTCTGAATACTATGACTTGCTGACCTTTGCCGACCAAATGCCTCACCAGCGGCACGACCCAATCCTGGCTCGAGCCTTTGCGATATTCCTGCCGGATGATAGGCCCCTCGATCCGCTCGGCGCCGGTGGTTGAATCGATGAAGCGGAATGTGCCGTCCGCACGCAGCAAACCTTCGTCTAACGGTACCGGCCTCTCGGTATGGCGGAGAAGCCGTGCGCCGAACCACCGCTCGAGACCATTAGTATCTCCGATAACAGCGGAGAGTGCGATCGTCTGGGGTTCGATACCCTCGCGCCGGCGCATGCGGATCAGCGTCAGCAAGAACTCCAGGTTGGCGCCGCGGCTTTTGTCCGCAATCATCTGGGCCTCATCGACGACGATCACGCCAGCGCCGGCGAGCACGTGCGGAAAGGTGAGGGCGATGGCCGCGAACTTCTCGTAGGTTAGAAGCGCGATGTCGTACTTGCCGCGCAGCAGCGGTGAGATGTCGTCGGTCTCGCCGGTGGCTTCTACGGTGCGGATTCCGAAGGGGCCGTATACCGAACTGAAGTGGCGCCGCTTGTCTGCCACCAGTGCCTTCAGTGGCAGGAGGAAGATAGCCCGCCGCCGATCAAGCACGTTGCGCAGCGCCGCTAGTTCTCCGACCATGGTCTTGCCGCTCGACGTCGGCGCAGACACCACCAGATGATCTCCGTTCAGGACGCCGTAGTCGTTCACAGCCGCGATTTGGAGTGAGTTTAACGACGGGATAGCATTCGACCATGCGTCAATCAGCCCCTGGGGGAATCCCGCGTCCTGCAGACTCGCGAGATCGGCAGTAACCGCGACCTGGCTGCGATTGGGGAATATGGCGGCAAAACGAGGTCCTTCGACGAAGATGGGCCAATGCACGTCGCCTTCGATCTTCCCCTTCATAGTCGGATGCTGCTGCAGGCCGAATTGCGCTGCCGCCGCCGCGACACGGGCGGAGACGTGGTCGAGCAATCTATAGAGTGGGATGCGTCCGCCCTGTACGACTTCGCTCGCTCCACGCAGCGCTTCGATCAGATAGAACGTCAGGTAGCCGTGCCCTTGGTGAGCGTTTTCGTAAGCCGGCTCGTCGGCTCGCGAGGCTGTAAAAATAAGGCGCCCGTCGCCTGCGATCTGCGCCAGCTTTGCCTCGGCGGATCTCAGGTCGCGCGGCTTGATGTCGATCTGCAGTACCTTGGACCCGAGCCCGCCCGAGAAGCAGCAATCGAGAAAGAAGACTAGGCGACGGGCCGGTATTCTAGAAAACCAGTCTTGGAGGAGGTCCAGCGGCACTGCAGACGCCGGAAGGTTTAAAATGTCGGCGTCGTATGGGATGAGCTCGTGGGTTTCCGAGCCGTGGCCCGAGAAACCGATGACGACAGTGTCGTCGACGTCACAGTCCGCAAGCGCCAAGAATTCCGTTTCGATCCGCTGTTTAGTGGCATCGGTATCCGTCAACAGCGTTGAGGCACCGCCCAGCGTGTCAGTGAACAGCGCATTCAGGGCCATTGCGTCCCGGCATGCGCAGCTAAGCTCTCCGATTGCAGGCGATTGGTAGCGATCGATACCGATGAATAGGCCGCGAAATGCCATCAGAGGACCTCACTAAATATTCAATTCTGCGCTCGTTCTCTCAGTCATTCGCTTCGATGCGTCCTGCCGAGCGCTAAATTCATTCACGATATGTTCGACAAGCCATTTCGCGGCGAAGCCGAAGCTCGCCGCGAAACCTTTCTCAACTTTCAGTTGCCGCCCACAGCACCGACTAGAGGACCAACTTTGCCCGGTAACGGGGACAAACTTGTAGCGGACCAACTATGCCCGATGCTGCATTGGGCTGATTCCCACTCCGAACAATTAACTGCAGCCTGTTGTCCCTCCGCATTTGTCGCACTTCTTGCAGGTGCCGGACATTTCCAGTTTGGCTTTGATAACCATGCAACTCGTAGGTTGTAATTTGCGCGACCATTAATTGGGGTGCATCGTGCAAACTTATGGGGTGGAAGTCGTTCTTTTGGGGTGCGTTACACTAGTGCCTCACGAACACCCCGTCGTGCTGCCGCACGTATCGCACTTCATGCACGTGCCATTCCGTACCAGCGTGAAGTTCGAACACTCGGTGCACATGTCGCCTTCATAGCCTCTAGCCTTTGCTTCCGCGCGGCGCTCGGCCTTGCTTGGTGCGGCCTGAGCTGCCGAACCGGCCTTGCTCCAGTTCTGCTGCTCCAGCTTTTCGGTCGGCGAGAGTTCGCGCTCGGGCTCCGCGGTCTTGAGCGCGGTGAGGGCGCTTGCCCCCCACCCGGCGCGCTGCGCGCGCCGCCCTCCCCACCCAGGGGGGAGGGAGAAGAAGCGGTCGCGCCTGCTGACGCAATCGAGGTGACGTTACCGGACGCCTGCGCATCGGCAGCGCCGCCCTGCATGACCACAAGCTTGTCGGTGCGCGAGCGGGTGAGGCCCTTCGACAGGTACTTCGAGGAGTGCGACGCATCCGGCGACTTGCCTTCCTCGACGCCCTTGCCGAGCGCATCGAAGCCGGTCTCGCTCGGATCGACGTGGGCGAGATCGAAGCGCGACTGGTACGACACCGCAAGTTCGCGGAACACGTAGTCGAGGATCGAGGTCGCGAACTTGATCGAGTCGTTGCCCTGCACCGGGCCCGCTGGCTCGAAGCGGGTGAAGGTGAAGGCGTCGACATACTCTTCCAGCGGCACGCCGTATTGCAGACCCAATGAGACGGCGATGGCGAAGTTGTTGATGAAGGAGCGCAGCGCCGCGCCTTCCTTGTGCATGTCGATGAAGATCTCGCCGAGGCGGCCGTCATCGTATTCGCCGGTGCGCAGATAAACCTTGTGGCCGCCGACCACAGCCTTCTGGGTGTAGCCCTTACGGCGATCCGGCATCTTCTCGCGTTCACGCATCACAACGATGCGCTCGACCAGCTTCTCGACGATTTTCTCCGAGACCTGGGTGGTGCGCGCCGCCATCGGCTTGTCGTAGAACGCCTCGATGGCATCGTCCTCGTCGTCATCATCGCTGATGAGCTGCGAGTTCAGCGGCTGCGAGAGCTTCGAGCCGTCGCGATAGAGCGCGTTGGCCTTGAGCGCGAGCTTCCACGAGAGCAGATAGGCGGATTTGCAATCCTCCACCGTGGCGTCGTTCGGCATGTTGATGGTCTTGGAAATCGCACCCGAGATGAAGGGCTGCGACGCCGCCATCATGCGGATGTGGCTTTCCACCGACAGATATCGCTTGCCGATCTTGCCGCAGGGATTGGCGCAATCGAACACCGCGTAGTGCTCGGCCTTCAGGAAGGGCGCGCCTTCCACGGTCATCGCGCCGCAGATGTGGATGTTGGCGGCCTCGATCTCGCGCTTGGTGAAGCCGAGCGCGGTGAGCAGGTCGAAGCCGGGGGCCGCGATGGCCTCGGGCTCAAGCTTCAGGGTGTCGCGCAGAAAATCTTCGCCGAAGGTCCACTTGTTGAAGGCGAACTTGATGTCGAAGGCGGTCGGCAGCGCGGCTTCGGCCTTCTTCAGCGCTTCGTCGGTGAAGCCCTTGGCGCGCAGCGTCGTTGCGTTGATGCCGGGCGCGTTGGAGAGCGATCCGTGGCCGACAGCGTAGGCTTCGATCTCGGCGATCTCGTTCTCGGGATAGCCGAGCGCGCGCAGCGCTTCCGGCACGGCGCGGTTGATGATCTTCCAGTAGCCGCCGCCGGCGAGCTTCTTGAATTTCACCAGCGCGAAGTCCGGCTCGATGCCCGTAGTGTCGCAATCCATCACCAGGCCGATGGTGCCGGTCGGCGCGACCACGGTGGTCTGCGCGTTGCGGTAGCCATGCTGTTCGCCGAGTTCGAGCGCCGCGTCCCAGACGAGCTTCGCGCGGGTGACGATGTCGCCCTGCGGGCAGCTCGCGTGATCGAGCGGCACCGGATTCACAGCGAGCGCTTCATAGCCGCGGGATTCGCCATGCGCCGCACGGCGATGGTTGCGGATCACCCGCAGCATGTGCGCCGCGTTCTTCTTGTAGCCGGGGAAGGGGCCAAGCTCCTTCGCCATTTCGGCGGAGGTGGCGTAGCTGGTGCCGGTCATCACGGCGGTCAGCGCGCCGCACAGCGCGCGGCCTTCCTTCGAGTCGTAGGACAGGCCC
The DNA here is from genome assembly GCF_000308295.2 of Afipia birgiae 34632. GTDB lineage: Bacteria > Pseudomonadota > Alphaproteobacteria > Rhizobiales > Xanthobacteraceae > Afipia > Afipia birgiae. The sequence continues at coordinate 1,325,966 of NZ_HG326652.1, read as the reverse complement.
ATGGTCATCAGCAGGCCGCCGATGTTGGCGTAGCCGAGGCCCAGCGTGCGGAACTCGTAGGAGAGTTCGGCGATCGCCTTCGACGGGAACTGCGCCATCATGACTGAAATTTCCAGCACGACGGTCCACAGGCGGCACAGATGCTCATAGGCTTCGATGTCGAAGCGGCGGGTCTGGGTGTCGTAGAAGGTCAGCAGGTTGGCGGAGGCGAGGTTGCACGCCGTGTCGTCGAGGAACATGTATTCCGAGCACGGATTGGACGCGCGGATGTCACCGCTGGCTTTACACGTGTGCCAGTCGTTCATGGTGGTGTTGTAGTGCAGGCCGGGATCGGCCGACGCCCAGGCGGCGTAACCAATTTTTTCCCACAGGTCGCGGGCCTTCAGCGTCTTCGTCACCTTCTTGTTGGTGCGGCCGATCAGATTCCAGTCGCCGTCGGTTTCCACCGCACGCAGGAAGTCGTCCTTCAGCGAGACCGAGTTGTTCGAGTTCTGGCCGGCGACGGTGAGATAGGCCTCCGAATCCCAGTCGGTGTCATAGGTGTCGAACGAGATGTCGGTGTAGCCCTGCTTGGCGAACTGCATCACGCGCTTGATGAGATTGTCCTGCACCATGGCGCGGCGCGCGAACTTGATCTCTCGGCGGAGCGCCGGGTTCTTCTCGGGGTCGAAGCAGTCGTCGCCTGAACCTTCGCAGTTCACGCAGGCCTTCATGATGGCCTTGAGATGCTTCTGGTTGATCTTGGAGCCGGTGACCAGCGCGGCGACCTTCTGCTCTTCCTTCACCTTCCAGTCGATATAGGTTTCGATATCCGGATGGTCGGCATCGACCACGACCATCTTGGCCGCGCGGCGCGTGGTGCCGCCGCTCTTGATCGCGCCCGCCGCGCGGTCGCCGATCTTGAGGAACGACATCAGGCCGGATGAGCGGCCGCCGCCGGAGAGCTTTTCGCCTTCGCCGCGCAGGCGCGAGAAGTTGGAGCCGGTGCCGGAGCCGTACTTGAACAGGCGCGCCTCGCGAACCCACAGGTCCATGATGCCGCCTTCGTTGACGAGATCGTCATCGACGCCCTGGATGAAGCAGGCGTGCGGCTGCGGATGCTCGTAGGAGGATTTCGATTTGGTCAGCTTGCCGGTCTTCCAGTCCACATAGTAGTGGCCCTGGCCTGGACCATCGACGCCGTAGGCCCAGTGCAGTCCGGTGTTGAACCACTGCGGCGAGTTCGGCGCGACCATCTGCTTGGCGAGCATGAAGCGCAGTTCGTCATAGAATGCGCGCGCGTCTTCTTCCGAGGTGAAGTACGAGCCCTTCCAGCCCCAGTAGGTCCAGCAGCCGGCGAGACGATCGAACACCTGCTTGGCGGAATGCTCGCCGCCGATGCGCTCGGATTCGGGGAGGGCGGCAAGGGCCTCGGGGTCCGGCACCGAACGCCACAGCCACGACGGGACAGTCTCTTCCTCGACCTTCTTCAGGCGCGAGGCGACGCCGGCTTTCCGGAAATACTTCTGCGCGAGAACGTCGGAGGCGACCTGCGACCAGAACTCCGGCACCTCGACATTCTCAAGGCGGAACACCACCGAGCCGTCGGGGTTGCGGATCTCGCTCGTCGTCAGCCGGAAGTCGATGGCGGCGTAGGGTGACTGGTCGGCTTTGGTGTAGCGGCGTTCGATGCGCATTGTAGTGCCCCGTCCTTTGCCGGCGCTCCCGTCCCTTGACGGTAAGCCGGAGATTTCAATTTGCGAACCGGTTCGTTCGCAGTTCTTTGCCGTTCACATCGTCCCGTGTTCGGGTCCGAAGCCGCGGCCTGTTAACTCTGGCGGGCACGATCCGGTCCCCAAACCGGCCTTGCCCGAACGCCCCAAACTCGCCTTTTGCGCCGCAGTTTGCCGCGGTTTCGCCTTTTCGATTCCGGCCCAAAAACAGCGCAGACAAATCCACGTCCCGTGACCTCGACCGGTCTGACGGAGCTGCCTTCTTGGCCCTTTGCGGGAGGTGCCCGACGGGACTGAAAACCCCCGCGCCGAACAGTCCCAAAGCTAGGCCGACTCCATCCGACACGTCAAGGATTAGTGTCGAAAACTGAATCAAATACTAAATATGGTGGAAAATGCGGATTTCCAGCGGGATGGCGCATCGCCGGGATGGTTCGCATTGCGGGAAGTATCGGTGAGTCCTTGTGGATTCGGAAGCCGAAATCTCACCTCCTTGTGAGTTCCTCCAAGGTTTGTCGCGGGCCTCCAAAATCGCGTCTTTGATATGCGCGTATTTTGCTGATTCCGGGTGGATCGCGTGAAGCGCGCGTGGTCTTTCTCCCCGTCATCCACATGGCGTGGAATTCGAGTCGAAGGACCAAACCTGTGGACAGCCGCACGCCGCCCGAAGCGCTGACCGACATGTCGCCGGAAGAGCGAGCCGTCGCGCAGCGGCGAACGCGATCGATCGGCTATCTGTTGCTGCTGGCAACGTCGATCGGCTGGGGACTGAACTGGCCCGTCACCAAACATCTGTTGATGGAATTGCCGCCGCTGTCGGTCCGCGGCCTGTCTGGCATCGTCGGTGCGGGATTGCTTGCGCTGCTGGCGCTGGCGTTCCGGCAATCGCTGAAAGTGCCGCGCGAGACATGGCCGCGGCTCGTGCTGCTGTCGCTCCTCAACGTCACGGCCTGGATGGCGCTGATGGGGCTGGCACTGGTGTATCTGCCGGCAAGCGAGGCCGCTGTCATGGCCTATACAATGCCAGTCTGGGCCTCGGTGCTGGCGTGGCCGATTCTCGGTGAGCGAATTTCGCTGTTACGGGTGGTTGCTATGGCGATGGCCATCGCCGGCCTCATCGCGCTGATGGGCGGCAGCGGTATCGCGGCGAGCTACGTCAAGCTGCCGGGCATTGCGCTGGCACTGGCCGGCGCATTCCTGTTCGCACTCGGCACGGTGTTCGGCAAGCGCTGGCCGTTGGGATTGCCACCACTGACGTCGGCAGTCTGGCAGATCCTGATCGGCTGCCTGCCGGTCGCCGTGGTTGGGCTCTTGATCGAGCAGCCGCACTTCATGACGCTGTCGCCGCTGGGCTGGACATTGTTCGGCTATTCGATCGTGGTTCAGTTTTGCATCGCGTACGCTTGCTGGTTTGCCGCGCTTCAGCGGCTCCCGGCTTCGGTCGCTGCCATCGGGACACTGCTGGTGCCGGTCATTGGTGTGTTGGCATCCGCCGCAGCACTCGGCGAACCGCTCGGCGTCGCACAGATCGCAGCGCTTGGGTTCACCATAGCCGGCGTCGTGCTGGCGTCACGCTCCTGAGGCGATATCGTCTCATTCAGCGCAAAAGGTATTTATAAATAGCCCATTAATCGGCGCTGTACCTCAAATACAACAGCGCCTGGAACCGCCGCTTGCTAGGTTCCACGCGATACGATGAGCGACCAACGCTCGCGAATGATCGGGGCTGGCGTGGTGTCGTTGCGGGCTAAGGCTGCTTGGGGTTTTCGCGTGTGTACAATGCACGCGTCGCGTTTCATTTTCGCGATCATCGCTGTCGCGGCATGGGCCAGTATCATCATCGCATCCACCGATGCGAAGGCGCAGTTCGCCTGCGTCGGGACGCTCGGCGCGAGTGATGTCACCTGTACCAACGCCGGCACAACCGCTGTGCCGTTTTTTCAGGATCAACTCGGCAGTTTCAATCTCACGACCATCAGTTCCGGTGCGAGCAACGGCATCACCACGACCAGTGTTGATGGAAACGTTACCGCCACGAATTCCGGCATCAATGCCGATATGCTGGGAACGTCGGCGAGCGGTCTCGGCAATGCGACATCGAACAATTCCGGGACGATCGGATCGTACATCTCGACGCTGACCGGCGCGGGTAACGCCACGTCGACGAACTCCGGAACGGTAATTCAGGATATCACCACGATTGCTCAGGACGGCGGCAATGCGCTGACCAACAACTCCGGCAACGTCGGTGGAAACGTCGTGACAACCGCCGATGGCGGCGGTAGCGCGACGACCAACAATTCGGGAACAATTGTTGGCATTCTCAACACACAAACTAGCATTGGCGGCGCTGGGTTTGGCGCAGGCACCGCGATGTCGATCAATTCCGGAATTGCTGACCTCGTTATTACGCAGACTTTCGATGGCGGAAACGCCGTCACGACAAATTCCGGGAAAGTCTTACGTACGATCCAGACCATGACGACCGATAGCGGCGACGCCACGACAGTCAATACCGGGACGATAGACGGATCAATTGCCACGGTCAGCGGACTCTCGAGCGGCGATGGCAATGCGACGACAATCAATGCCGGCGTGGTCAACGGCCTTATCCAGACAGCTGTGGGCGGCAACGGCAATTCAACCAACATCAATTCCGGCTCTGTGTCCGGAGGGATGGTCGGAATAGTTGCTGGCGACGGAAATGCAGCGGCAGTAAATTTTGGATACGTAGGTGGCCCGGTCGCTTCGCAGGTCAACGGTGTTGGAAATTCCTCGATCGTCAACTACGGCACCATCGATAGCGGCGGTTTGGGTACTGTGCTCGCTCAGACGTCATCTGGTACAGCCTCGGTTTTCAACGCCGGGAGAATTGTTGGAACATTAGGTGTCTCTGTGGTCGACGCGGGCCATGCGGTTGTTACAAACGCCGGACTGATAGACGGAAGTGGGTCCGGAGCGGCCATTTTTATGGACAGCGATCCCTCTAATCCGGCGGCCCGCAGCACGCTCAACATTCTTCCTGGATCGAGGATCATTGGCACAATCCAGCTTGCTGGAGATACGTTTTATCCCGGCTCAGGAACAGTTGTGAACATCCTGAGCGGACACGATATTTCGTCGGCGCTGACGTTCGGAAACAACTGTGGATGTGGTACTTTTGGCGGCCTCATCGACACGGGCGCGACCGTCAACGTCACCGGCGGTGCGCCTTATGTCATTAGTGGCGACACCGTCGCCATTCTCGATCCAACGTCGTTCGCGGGTGCGGATCGCAATGTGGTCGACGTGACGCGCACGATTACGTCTCTCGTCACGAGCCGCCTGACCAATCCGGCGCCGATCGGTGGGAGCGGATCGATGGCCATCGGTTTCGCGCCGTCCGGCAACGTCGCGCGCGACATGGTGAACGATGCCTTCTTGGGTATTCCGGTGCTGGCTTATGCGAGCAACGACCGCGTGCTTCTGAGCAATCCGAGCTTTACCGCCGCCGACGGCACCAGCGTGTGGGCGCAGGGCTTCGGCGGGCGTCGAGTTCAGCAGGCGGATGCACCGACGTTGCGTTCGGTGAACAACTTCTACGGTGGCGTGCTCGGCATCGACAAGACGGTGCGGCCAGGTCTGAGGATCGGCGGCTTCATTGGCGGCGGCGCGATCAAATCGACCATCGATCTCAATTCCGGCGACACCTCAAGCGACATCGGGTTCGGCGGTCTTTACGGCCGCTACGCCGTTGGTCGCGCGTTCGTGGATTTCTCATTGCTCGGTGGTTACAGCAGCAACGATGTGAAGCGCACGATTGCCAACAACCTCGCGCCCGGCGGCTATGAATACGCCACCGGAAAGTACAATGGCTGGTTCGTCAGTCCGGAGGTTGCCTACGGTCTTGAGCAGTCGCTCGGCTATAACCTGACGCTGACGCCGTCCGCGCGGGTGCGCTATCTTGCGGCCGGCTTCGGCGGATATCAGGAAACCGGGTCGTCGACGAACCTGACCGTCGCGCCGCGCACGTCGCACAATTTCGAGGAGCGTGGCGAATTCAAGCTGACGCGCACCACCCGCGCCACGCCGTCAGAGCAACTGCAACTGAGTGGCACCGCCGGACTGGTTGCCTTGCAGCGCGTCGGCGACAGTAACGTCAACACCATCTTGCTCGGACAGAGCCTCGCTTTCGCAACACCCGGCAAAGGCAGCATTGTCGGCTTTTACACAGGAGCCGGTTTTGATTGGCGTAACGCTACGGGCGTTTCGGTATTTGGTGCAGCCGAGTTCACTGCAATGTCCGATCAAAGCCAGACCATCACGGGCCGGGGCGGCATGAAGATTTCGTTCTAGCGCCTTCATTCGCGTCAGGGATGCAAAACAAACCCGGCGATGCATTCGCGTGCATCGCCGGATTTGTAATCAGGCTCTGTTCGAATTTACGGGCAGGGATAGCGATTGCCGTCGTAATTCAGATATGTTCCTGAAGCCGGATCATAAGATCGATACCGCTGCATGCAGTAAGCTTCGGCGTCTCCGCCGCCATAGCCATACCGAGGTGCGACGACGACCGGAGCAGGGGCTGGATAGTATGCCGGGCCACCGTATCCATATCCGTAACCGGGCCCGTAGTAGTAAGGGTTGGAGCCCGCCGCGATAGCGCCGCCGATCAGCGCGCCTGCGGCAAGACCAGCGCCGACACCACCCCACCCCCCGTGATAACCGTAACCGTAGCCATAACCATGCCGCCGCCATTGAACCTGAGTTACGAGCGAATTGTCGGCGCCAGCATGCGCAGCCGAAAACGGCTGGCTCGGCGCCAGCGGAGCAGCATGGCTGGATGACGTCGCAGCCATCGGAAGCGCCAGCGCAACCACTGCGGCAGCACATCCTTTCCTAAAGGTGATCATCGTCCTCACTCCAAGCCCGTATCGATCACTCTGGATTGTGAAGCCGCGCGGGATGCGCGGCTCCATTCAGAGGACAGTAATGTTCGTTTGGATTCAGGCGCTTCTGGGGCGGTTCCCAGACCTGGAACATGCCGGCTGCGCCACTGCGATCTGCGCACCAGCAATCAGGTTCGACAGCAAGGGATGCGCGGCCAAATCGATCGCCAGACCGGCGACACCGGCCGATGCGAACAGGCTGACGCCATACTGCCGGACCTGTTCGAAGCTCAACATCGCCGCCGCGACGGTCATAATGACGATGAGAATCTCGGTCGCGCGTCAGGATCCTGTGTCAACAGCGACCGGGTTTTGGGATGGTGCACGCCGATCGTGCTTCGGATCGTGTGGACGATCAGCGCATTGGCGATAAGTGCCGCAGCGATGGTATCGAGCATCGCGGAAGTCCGGAGGTGCGTGGCGAAACGACACCAACGCACAGGCCGGACGGAGGTTCATGCATTGCACCAAGTTGCTGTTGGCGCTGGACAATTGGCGCATCCGATGGCATCACACAGCTCTCGCGCGGCCACCCGCGCCCAGTTCGGATTCGCGCCATGAAGCTGTTTTTCCTGCGTTTTTTCACGTGGTGGAGCGGGTCGACTTTCGGCACGCAGCTGTGGACCCGCCGCTTTGGCGAAGTGGTCGGCCAGGACGAGGGCGGCAACACTTACTATCGCACGCGCGGCGGCAAGATCGATCCGACGCTGGGTTTCGAGCGCCGCTGGGTGATTTACAACGGATATGCCGAAGCGACGCGCGTTCCGCCGGCATGGCATGGCTGGCTGCACCACACCGTAGACACGCCGCCGACCGAGATTGATTACAAGCCCCGCGAATGGGAAAAGCCGCACCGCCCCAACATGACCGGGACGCCTGCAGCCTATCGTCCGTCGGGCTCGACGCTGGCCAGCGGCCGGCGGCCCAAGGCCACCGGTGACTATCAGCCGTGGACTCCGGGGCAGTAACACCGCTCTATTGCCCCTGATACGGCGCGAAAGCCTCGCCCTTTCCCCGCCGTATTCGGCGTGTTAACCCGAGACCTGCGCGAGGCCCATTATCGGTAGAATGTCGTGCAGCCGATTCGACTGAATCGCATATTGGGGCCGGGATCAGTTTAAGATCATGACCGTGATCGTTCCGACAGGTGTGGAGCACGATGTTTTCCGGAAACCGCTTCGCACCTTTTGGCGTCGTGCTCCTGTAGAGTCGCGCAAGATGTTCCGAACCGTCACCGCCTGTTCTTTTGCGGCTTTGATCGTGACATCGCTGATGTCGCTTGCGACGCCCGTTTACGCCCAGATCGGCAACATCTTTTCCGACAGGCCGCGGCCTCCCGCCAACATCCAGCGTGGGGAGCCGATACAGGAGCCGGAAGAAGAGGAAGTCCCCGATCTGCCACCGCAGGGTCGTTTGCTTCCGACACCCAATCGTCCGCCGCCGGGGCAGGGCGTGCCCGCTCCGGGTAACGTTCAGATGCAGCCGCTGCCGCCACCGCCCGGAACAGCGGCTGCTCCAAGGCCACCCGCAGTGCCGGGACAAGGCACGCCGAACGTCGTAACCGTGCCTCCAGCGAATCCGTTGCCAGGGCTGCCGCCGGGGCAGAAACAGCCGCGCGGCGCGCCGCCGTCGCCTGCAACCTTGCAGCCGGGCGATGAGGTTGTGACTGAGCCGCCGGCGCAGAAGATCGTCAACAAGCAGGCGGTCTTCGCAGGGTTGGACAAGATCACGGGCCGTATCATCAAGTTCGACGCCGATATGGGCGAGACTGTTCAGTTCGGCGCTCTGCGCGTCAAGCCGCAGGCCTGCTACACGCGGCCCTCGACGGAGGCGGCCAACACCGACGCGTTCGTCGAGGTCGATGAAATCACGCTTCAGGGCGAAGTGAAGCGGATATTTTCCGGTTGGATGTTCGCGGCCAGTCCGGGTCTGCACGGCGTTGAGCATCCGATTTACGACATCTGGCTGACCGACTGCAAAAGTCCATCCGCTACTGTTGCCCAGCAGGAGGCGCCGAAAGCCGCGCCAGCGCCGCCGCCACCTCAGCAACAGCCAAAGCGTCAGGCAAAACAACCAGCCGTGCAACGGCCGTTGCCGCCGCCAAACCCGTTTCCCCCGTTCCAGCAGTAACGCCTTTCAGGCAATCTAGGCTTGCGTCAGGCACGCCAGCGCTTCCGCGCCGGTCACCGGGCGGTTGGCGGGAAGGGCGAAGAAGTCGCCATGTCCGGTCACGGCGTCGTCGAGCAGCGTGCGATAACGCCGCCGCGGGACCTCGACCGCGCCAAACGTGCGGAGATGATCTGTCACGAATTGCGTGTCGAGCAGCACGAAGCCACCGGCGATCAGGCGCGCCACGAGATGAACGAGCGCGACCTTCGATGCGTCGCGTTCGGTGTGAAACATGCTTTCGCCGAAAAACGCGCGGCCCAGACTGACGCCATAAAGCCCGCCGACCAGTTGATCGCCGCGCCATACCTCGACGCTATGGCAGTGATCAATCTCATGCAGCGACGTGTAGAGGTCGCGGATACGGCCATTGATCCAGGTGTCGTCGCGGCCCGGTTGCGGGGCGGCGCACCCGGCAATGGTTTGCTTGAAAGCAGTGTTGACTGTGACGCGAAAGGTGTCCGCCCGAACGGTTCGCGCAAGACGTGACGCCACGCGAAAGCCATCGAGCGGGATAATGCCGCGCTTTTCGGGCTCAACCCAAAAAATCGTCGGATCGTCGGCGCTCTCCGACATCGGAAAAATGCCGCAGGCATAGGCGCGCAGCAGGACACTTGGGGTGATCTCGGAAGATGCGGTGTCGCGCGAACTCATGCGCAATCATAGCAAAATGTAACGGCTTTCGCGACCGTCAAGCGGCGCCGGTTGCGGATTGTCGAACAGGAGTTTCGGCGGCATGCTTCAACCGCAATACGACACGTGTTCCAGGATGGGCCGGGTCGCGTTCCGCCTTGGTTTCCAGCTTGATAGCCATGGCGCTGACGATGCGCTGACCCATGCCGGTGGATTGGGGATTTTGCTTCGCTTGCAAGCCGACACCGTCGTCGGAAATCGCCAGTTCAAGTCCGCCGTCGCAGGATCGAAGCTCGACATGGATCGGTCCAGCGCCATCCGGATAGGCATATTTAACGGCGTTCATCACCAGTTCGTTGACGATGATGCCGATCGCCACCGCGCGATCCGGATCGATCTCGACGGGCTCCGCCTTGAGCGTCAGGCGCGACATGCGGTTGCCTTCGGCAGAGCGCCGCAAATCCTCGAGCAAGGCTTCCAGATACTGGTTCAACATCACAGTCTTCAGGTCCTGCGATGTGTAAAGGCGGCGATGAACCTGTGCGACCGCAGCGACGCGGCCCATCGCATTGGTCAGTGCGGCCTTTACATCGTCGTCAGTGCTCGAATTCGCCTGAAGGTGGAGCAACGAAGCGATGATCTGCAAACTGTTGCCGACACGATGGTTGACTTCTCGCAGCAGAACTTCGCGTTCCGCGGCGAGCGCAGCATATCGATCGCGCGAGGCGTGAACCTCCGCTTCGGCATCGTCGCGTGCCTTGCGCACCAGTGCCTGCTCGATAGCGCCCTTGGCGGCGACGTCGAGTAAAGCGAGAAATTCTCCCTGCGTATCCTTGACCAGATAATCGGCAGAACCCGCTTTCAGGGCGGTGACAGCGATCTTGCTGTCCTGGGAGGCAGTTACGAAAATGACCGGTGGTGCGTCAGGAATCTTCTGAATTTCGGCAAGCGTCTCAAGACCGTCGAGGCCGGGCATGTGCTGGTCGAGCGCCACCACATCGATTCCGCCCTGCTTGATGCGCACGAGACCGCTCGCGCCATCGGGCGCGTGCTCCACGGTGAAGCCCTGTCGCTTCAATCCGCGCTCGACCAAGCGCGCGAGATCGGCGTCGTCGTCGATATATAGAATGCGAGGCGTGGATGGCTTCATGTCTTTATCGGCGGAACCTTGATGACGGAAAAGAACAATCCGAGTTGTCGGATCGCGTTGGCAAAGCTTTCGTAATTCACGGGCTTGGTAATATAGACGTTACAGCCCAGTTCGTAGCAGCGCTTGATTTCCTGCTCGTCGTCCGTGGTTGTGAGCACCACGACGGGCGCGCATTTGACGTGGCTGTTTTCCTTGATCCGCTTGAGGATATCGATCCCGGTCATGTCGGGCAGATTCAAGTCGAGCAGGATCAGCAGCGCCTGATCCTTATGATCGACGCCTGAGCCGTCCCTGCCAAACAGGTATTTCACCGCGTCTGTACCGTTGGTGAACGGCACGATCTCGTTGTTGACGCCGGAGCGCCGGATATTGCGCTCAATCAGTCGGGCGTGACCTTCGTCATCCTCGATCATGATAATTTTGACTGGCAGGCTCATACTTCTTTTCCTTGAGTTCCGTAATTCCATCGCGCGGGTAGGGTCACAGTAAACGTGCTGCCCGTGTGAAGTTCTGACGAGACGTTGATGGTGCCGCCCATCCGGCGCACCAGAGCGCGGACATGGGCGAGCCCGATGCCCTGACCTTGACGATCCTGAAGACCCGCCCGGCGAAACAGATCAAAGATCCGCGTATGGTCCTTTTGGTCGATACCGCGGCCGTTATCGATGATCTCGAAGATGATGAAGCCAAGTTTGGGGCGGCCCTTGATCAGGATATCACCCGGCACACCCGGTTTCAGGTACTTGAGGGCATTGTCAATCAGATTGGAAAAGATTTGTTCCAAAGCAAGGCGGTCGCTGACGATGTCCGGCAGCGGTTCAACGCGTATTTGAGCATTGGCTTCAGAGGCTTGATGAGCCACTGAGGAGATAATCGTTTCAATCAACTCGCGGGTATCGATTTCCACGGGATGGAAATCACGGCGGCCCTCCCGGGTGAGATTGAGGATGGCAGAGATGAGACGATCCATCTTGCCGATCGATGACTTGATGAAGCCGAGCGCTTCGGAGAAATCCTGAGAGAGCTGCTTGTCTTCGGCCTGGAGTTCCGGCGCTTCGGCCGGATCGGAATCTCCGATCGGCACCGGAATGGAGGGCGCTTCTGCAGCAGCACGGCTGTACCTTGCGATGCGGGTGAAGATGTCGGTACGCAGCTCTTCGAGTTCGCTCGTAAAGCCCATAATGTTGACCAGCGGCGATCGCAGGTCGTGGCTTACGATGTACGCGAAGCGCTGGATCTCGTCATTCGCTTCGCGAAGATCAGCAGTTCGTGTCTCAACAGCAGCTTCGAGGTTGAGATTGTTATCGCGCAGTTGCTGTTCTGCTTTATCGCGTGCTCGCGTCGATTGCCGAACCAGGAAAAGGGAGGTACCGGCCAGAAGGAGCACCAGGCCTGAACCGGCGGTGGTGACGAAGGCGGCGAGGCTCTGGCTGCGATCGGCTGCGACGGTGCGTGCCTGGAAAAGACGGTCTTCCTCGGCGCGCATGGCAGCGGCAACTTCGCCGACGCGTTGAACGGCGGAGTTGCTGCTATCACGCAACATCGCAACGCCGCCGGGAATATCGTTTTGCTTCACAAAATCGATGGCCTTCGTAAATTCGGCCAGCCGTGACTCCACTGCCGCGCGTAACTGTTTGGTGTGCTCAATCTGCACGGCGCTGTCGTTAGTCTGGATTGCAAGTTTCGCTACGCCAGAGGGGATGCGCGCGACGGCGGCCTGATGCTCCTCTAAAAACTTTGGTTGGAAGGTGAGAAGGTAACCCCGCGCAGCGCTTTCGGCGCGGCGGATATCGAGCAAAACGGTCGATATCTGATTTTCGACTTCGACGGTATGAACCACCCAGCGGCTGTCATCGCGCGCTTTGTTCACCAGAACGATGGACGTGATGCTGATCGCAACCAACACGAGAAAGCCTGCGGAGAGCAGGGCGATTTGCCAGAGTGTACGCCGACGGGCTGCGTCCAGAGTCACGCGGGCCCTGCGCAGCTGCCGGATGAGGGAAATCCCTGAAAATTCAAATTGCTACCCCTGAACCATACCCATAGCTTAGGTTCGGAATAACGCGCAAATAGGAATTTAGTTCCATCGCTGGAACTTAGGATTTCAACGAGAACCGGGCCTTAGGACGCCTTGGTGTCGCCGGCTGCGAGATAGTGCTCGAGCCAGTGAATGTGGTAGTCACCGTCGATGATGCTGGGCTCACGCACCAGCCCGCGGAACAGCGGCAGGGTGGTTTCGACGCCGTCCACGACCATCTCGTCCAGAGCGCGCCGCAGCCGCATCAGGCACTCGCCACGGGTTTTGCCATGGACGATGAGTTTGCCCACCAGCGAGTCGTAGTAGGGCGGAATGACATAGCCCTGATACACGGCTGAATCGATCCGTACGCCCAGTCCGCCGGGCGGATGATACTGCATGATCTTGCCCGGCGAGGGCCGGAAGGACACCGGGTTCTCGGCATTGATCCGGCACTCGATCGCATGGCCGTTGATGACGATCTCTTCCTGCGTGCAGGGCAGGTCGCCGCCGGCGGCAACGCGGATCTGTTCGATCACAAGGTCGATGCCGGTGATCATTTCGGTCACCGGATGCTCGACCTGGATGCGCGTGTTCATTTCGATGAAATAGAACTCGCCGTCCTCGTAAAGGAATTCAATGGTGCCGACGCCGAGATACTGCATCTCGCGCATTGCCTTGGCGCAGGTTTCGCCGATTTTCGCGCGTGCGGCTGCGTTCAGGATCGGCGAGGGGCCTTCTTCCCAAACCTTTTGATGACGACGCTGGAGAGAGCAATCGCGTTCGCCGAGATGGATCGCACCGCCGCGGCCATCGCCCAGAATCTGGATTTCGATATGACGGGGTTTGCCGAGATACTTTTCCAGATAGACCGATCCGTCGCCGAACGCGGCCTTGGCCTCGTTGCTGGCAGTTGACAGCGCAAGCATCAGGTCGGCTTCGGTCAGGGCCACTTTCATGCCGCGTCCGCCGCCGCCGGCCGCTGCCTTCACCAGCACGGGAAAGCCGATCTTCTTGGCGATCGCCATGGCGTCGTCACCGGGGCCGACGCCACCGTCAGAGCCGGGCACAACAGGAATGCCAAGGCGTTTGGCGGTTTTCTTGGCTTCGATCTTGTCGCCCATCAGGCGGATGTGCTCGGCCTTTGGGCCGATGAAATGCAGATTGTGGTCGGCCAGGATTTCAGCGAAGCGGGCGTTCTCCGACAGAAATCCATAGCCGGGGTGAACCGCATCGGCACCGGTAATTTCGCACGCTGCGAGCAGCGCCGGTACATTCAGGTAGCTGTCCTTGGCAGGCGGCGGTCCGATGCAGACGCTTTCGTCGGCAAGCCGGACATGCATGGCGTTGGCGTCCGCCGTCGAATGCACAGCAACGGTCGCGATGCCGAGTTCCTTGCAGGCGCGCAGCACGCGCAATGCAATCTCGCCGCGATTGGCAATCAGGATCTTGTCGAACATCGCAGCGCCTGACGGTGAGAACGATTATTCAATGATGACGAGCGGCTCGCCGAATTCGACGGGCTGGCCGTCTTCGACGAGGATTTGCGTGACGGTGCCGGCGCGCGTCGACGGGATTTGGTTCATCGTCTTCATCGCTTCGATGATGATGAGCGTATCGCCAACCTTGACCTTGCTGCCGACGTCAATGAACGGCTTCGCGCCAGGTTCGGACGCAAGATATGCGGTGCCGACCATCGGCGAGGGGACCGCGCCGGGATGCTTCGAGATGTCGGCGGACGTCGCCGACGCAACAGGTGCTGATGCCGGAGCAACTGCGGTGGGTGCGGGTTGGTAGGCGACCGGTGCGGCTGCCGCGATGCTGATGTTACGCGCAACCCGCAGGCGCAATCCGGCGCGCTCGATCTCGATTTCCGTCAGATTGGTTTCATCGAGCAGCATCGCCAGTTCGCGAATGAGCTCGCGCTCGTCGGCTGGCTTTTGTTTGGGAGTGGACGGTTCTTTCGGCGAAGAGGCCATGTGAAATCCGGAGCTTTCCTAACTGATAAACAGGCGATCAGGCTTTCGCCTTGGCGCCGATCCTGGCGGCGAGGCCGCTGATCGCGAGGCGATAGCCGTCAATTCCGAAGCCGCACAGCGTTGCCACGGCTGCCGATGCGACGAAGGAGTGATGACGAAAGGGTTCACGCGCGAAGATGTTGGACACGTGAACTTCGACCGTCGGGAGCTTGACCGCGATCAGAGCGTCGTGGAGCGCGATCGAGGTATGGGAATATCCGCCTGCATTGATGATGATGCCTGCGGCCTTCTTTGCGCCCGCCTCATGGACGAAATCAATCAGCTCACCTTCACGGTTCGACTGGCGGCAATCCGCAGTGAGGCCATAAAGGGCAGCGCTGTCGCGGCAGAGCTTTTCCACGTCGGCCAGCGTGTGATGGCCATAGGTCTCCGGCTCGCGGGTGCCGAGCAGATTGAGGTTCGGCCCGTTGAGCACGTAGATCGTCTTTGCCATCCGAAAACCAAACCCAGCAATGTCGGCGAAATGATGCGGCGCGCGCGGCTTCGGCCGGTTTATAGGCAACCTGAGGCCGGGAGGGAAGCCTGATCGGCTTCGCCGTCCCCTGCCAAATCGTTCAGAAATCGCCCGAAAAGGCCGATCGGAGGCTGGAAATCGTTGGTTAACCAAAATTAACGGATGTTCCCGGAGGCCTTCAGATACCGCAAGCCTCCGGTCCGGTTGCGGCCTAACAGGTCGCCTTGCCGCAGCGGGCCTGGGAAATTTTCTTGGCGAGCCCCTCCGCGCCAACGGCGCCCACCACGACATCCTTCCCGATGACATAGCTCGGCGTTCCGTTGAGCCCCATGTCCTCGGCGAGCTTGAAGTTCTCATTCAGGGTCGCGCTGATTTCAGGGCTGGTCATGTCCTTTTCGAGCCTGGCCATATCGGCGCCGGCCTCCTTCGCGGCCGCCATGGCGCGCGCCTTGTCAGCCTGTCCGCGTCCGTTCAACAGCTTCTGGTGGAAATCGAAATACTTCTTGCCTGTCGGATCCTGCATGCGGAGCGCGATTCCGACCTGGGCGGCTTCGACTGAACTTGGTCCGAGCACCGGGAATTCCTTCAGCACGACACGCAGCTTCGGATCAGACTTCATCAGCGTAAGCATGTCGGCCATGGCGTGTTTGCAGTAGCCGCAATTGTAGTCGAAAAACTCGACGAAATTCACGTCGCCATCGCGGTTGCCGACAACGAC
Organism: Afipia birgiae 34632; assembly: GCF_000308295.2. GTDB lineage: Bacteria > Pseudomonadota > Alphaproteobacteria > Rhizobiales > Xanthobacteraceae > Afipia > Afipia birgiae. The sequence continues at coordinate 1,310,149 of NZ_HG326652.1, read as the reverse complement.
GCCGCGTGGGGAGTTGAAAATCAGCTCCGCATTACGTTGGACAGCGGCGCGGTGCTTTTCCGCTTCAGCAACAGCCTGGCGCTTCTGCAATTCTGCGGACATTTCCTCAAGCAGTTCTGGGTTGGCTACGAGGTAATCCTTGATGATCTTTTGAATCTCGCTGCGCTGAGCGTCGTTGAACGACTGCGCATGCGAGGCGGTGGGCAGACCCAACACCAGTGCGAAGGCGAAGGGAGCAAGAGAGCGGAGCGAGATCATGAGTATTCCTTCGGACTGTGTGGACCGGTGCAATGCCGGAGTTCAATTCTTTATGGGCTTCGTGTTAACGATGTCGTCGGCCTTGACCCAGCCGGGTGTGCCGATAGCGAATCTCGTCTTCGCGCGCGAGGCGAGGTCTCGCGCTGTTTTCTGATCACCGCGTAGAAAGGCTGCCTGGGCCGAGGCCAGATCGGCTTCCGCATAATCCCCCTTGCGGCCGTAAGCCATTGCGAGCTGCGTGTATCCAAGCGCTGCCTCAGGTTCCCGTATCAGCGCGGCGCGCAGAATCTTGATGGCCTCCTCAGCGTAGGCCTTATTCTCGGATGCCACGAAGGCCTGGCCAAGTAACATCTCGATGAGCGGGGCGTTGTTGGACAGTTGTACCGCCTTACGCAGAGGTGCGATGGCCTCGACGGGCTTGCCGCCTTCGAGCAGGGCCTGACCCTTCAACTCGTAAAAATAGGGATTGTTGGGCTGAACGCGGATCAGGGCGTCGATCTGGGAGAGGGCGTTGCGCAAGTCTCCATGACGATAGGTGGCGATGGCGCGGGCATAGCGCGCGGGCAGACTGTCGTTCGACGCCGGATAGCGGCGGTTCACAGTGTCTGCGCGTTCCATGAATCCGGACACTTTGGCGCGCATCATGTCGTGACGAAGCTGCAGGGCCGGATCGTCCTTCTTGTCCCAATACGGACTCGATCTCGCCAGTTCCTCCAAGGCTCTGACGCGCTCAGTGGGCATCGGGTGAGACATGTTGTAGGGATCGGCGCCGCGCGCCGCGAACAGGCTCTGCTCGGAGAAGCGCTTGAATGTTTCGTACATGCCCCTGGCCGACTGGCTGGTGGCGTTGAGAAATTTCACTCCGGCCTTGTCTGCGTTTTCTTCCTGCTGCCGCTGATAGGAGAGCATGGTCCGCATGATGGCGGCCTGCGGTGCGGCGACAGCCGCGGCGCCGGCGCTTCCTGCACCCGAACGTGCGCCGGCGACCGCGGCGCCGAGGCCGAGCAGCATGGCGATAATCAGCTGCGTTTGCGCGCGGGAAATCTGTTCGCGCAATTTCGAAAGATGTCCGCCGGCCAGATGTCCTGTTTCGTGCGCGAGCACGCCGATGATCTGATTGGGCGTATCGGATTCGCGCAGTGCGCCGTAGTTGACGAAAATTCGGCGGCCATCGGCAACGAATGCGTTGAAGGTCGAGTCGTTGATGATGACGACCTGAATGTTCTGTTTTTCGAGTCCGGCCGCGCGCAGGATCGGGCGGGTGTAGTCGCGCAGCAGTTGCTCTGTTTCGGCGTCGCGCAGCAGCGGAGGACCACCACCGCCTTGTTGCGCGTGAACCGGCCATGATGCGACGAGCAGCGCTGCGGCGGTGACGACCGCCGTCGCGCGCCGCGCGAATGATTGCGCGGGACGGAACCCTCCGACTTGTCCTGCGGGAGCGCGGATGCACGGGCCCTCGGCTGGCAGGGTCAAGTGGTCATTTGTCATGGCTTGGTCAGCGGGCTTGGCAATGGAGCAGCGGCCTGTAGGGTGCTAAATTATGATCTAACAAGACGCCGAATGCGGCGGTACAACGGCACAGCGTCGATGCTTTTCCTGCACGTCGCCGTCCCCCGGGGAATAGCAGATTTCATGCTCGATGTGACGCTCAGAGACAAGGCAAAAGGCCTTTTGGTGCCCTCAAGGCGGGGCAATGTTCCGCCATTTATGGTGATGGATGTGATGGCTGCTGCCGCCAAAATCGAGGCGGAGGGTAGCAATGTGATTCACATGGAGGTTGGGCAGCCGGCTGCGCCTGCGCCGCAGACCGCTATTGTTGCCGCCCGCGCGGCGCTCGACGTCGGGAAGATCGACTACACCGCGGCCATAGGTATCCCGTCGCTACGGCAGCGTATCTCGCGTCACTACCGTGAAACCTACGCCCAGGATGTCGATCCCGCCCGCATCGTTATCACGACAGGCTCCTCGGGCGCGTTTGTTCTTGCGTTCCTGTCGGCGTTTGAGCCGGGCGACCGGGTCGCCATCACGTCGCCGGGCTACCCACCGTATCGTCACATTCTGCGCGCGCTCGGATGCGAACCGGTTCTGATCGAAACCACCAGCGCTACGCGGCATGCCTTGACCGGAGAGATGCTGCTTGAGGCGCATCGCAAGACGCCGCTAAAAGGTGTGCTGGTCGCCAGCCCTGCCAATCCGACCGGCACCATGATGACGCGCGAGGCGATGTCCGATCTGATCGCTGCGGCGGACAGCGCAGGCATCCGGTTTATTTCCGACGAGATTTATCACGGCCTCGATTATGCGTTTCCGGCAGTGACGGCTGCGCAATTGTCCTCCGAGGCGATCATCATCAATTCGTTCTCGAAGTACTTCTGCATGACCGGCTGGCGTGTCGGCTGGATCGTCGTGCCCGACCGGCTGGCGCGGTCCGTTGAGACGCTGCAGCAGAACCTTTCGATTTCAGTGCCGACGCTGTCGCAAATCGCCGCCGAAGCCGCATTCGACGGTTGTGCCGAGATGGATATGATCAAGCACGGCTATGAGGAAAACCGCCGCATCCTGATCGAGGGGCTGCCGAAAGTCGGCCTGACGGAATTCCTGCCGGTGGACGGTGCGTTCTATCTCTACGCGGATGTCTCGAAATTCAATTCCGACAGCTTAGAGTTCGCCAAGGCGATGCTGCAGCAGGCGCATGTCGCAGCAACGCCCGGCGTGGATTTCGATCCATTTCACGGAAAGTCGTTCGTTCGCTTTTCCTATTCACGTTCAACGCAGGAAATCGCTGAAGCAGTGGCGCGGATCACCCGCTGGCTGGCCAAGGGTTGATCGGCGACCGGGTAACAACGCGGCAATAAGAAACCGCCCGCTGTGAAGCGGGCGGTTTCGTTTTGAACCTTATTGTTACTCGCCGCGGCGTGACCACCAGCCCGCGCGGCGCGGCTGGGCAGGTTCACTCTGCGGTTCGGAAGGCGTTGGCTCGCTCTGCGTCTGAACCGGGACCGGCTCCGGTTCAGCTTTCGGCGTTTCGCCGAAGAAGAAGCTCACCTTCTCGCGGACGGTCGAACGCTTGCGCGGAGCTGCCTCGACCTCTTCCGGCGTCGAAATGTGGTGTGACACGGGTTCGGGAGATGGTGCAGGAGCAGGGCGTTCCTCGCGGATGGGCTCTGCCGGCGCCGACAGATCGGCGACCGCTTCGGCAGCTTCGGATTCAGGCAGTGGTCCGAGGTCGTCGGCGATCGTCGAGACGATTCCCTCTCCGGGCTGCGCGCCTTCGGTCAAACCGGCTTCGTTGCCACCACGCCGGCGGCGGCCACCGCGACGGCCACGGCGGCGCGGACGGCGCTCTCCGTTTGCGTTCTGGTCGGCGCGCTGTTCGCCGTTCTGATCGTCCTGCTCGTCGTCACCTTCGTCGCTGTCGTCGCCCGTGGCTTCGGCCTGCGATGCAGATTCCTGGGCGGCGTTCTGGTCGGACGGAGCAGAGCCTTCACGGGCTTCACCCCGGCCACGGCGGCGGCGGCGGCGCTTGCGGCGCGGACCTTCTTCGCCTTCAGCGGCAGGAGCGGCGTCGGCGGATTGAGCCTCGGCGCCCTCGGTTTCATCGTCGCCTTCAAACTCGGCTTCGGCTTCGAACGTTTCGTCGTCTTCGTACTCGTAGGTGTCCTCGACCGCAGCCGGGAACGCCGCGACCTGCGCAGCCAGGATTGCCTTGGCGGCTTCCAGCGTATGCACGGCTTCGCCACGATCGATGACAAAGGATTGCTGGCCGCTGATGGTTGGATCGGCGATGACTGCCAGCGTCACCTTGAAGCTGTTTTCAAGATCACGCAGGTGGCCACGCTTGTGGTTCAGCACATAGAGCGCGACGTCGGTGCGCGTGCGCACCGTGAGATTGTGCGTTGGGCCCTTCATCAGGGTTTCTTCGAGGCCGCGCAGCAATTGCAGCGCGACGGACGATACCGAGCGGACGTGGCCGGTGCCGCCGCAATGCGGGCATGGCTCGGTGGAGCTTTCCAGCACGCTGGCGCGGATACGCTGGCGCGACATTTCAAGCAGGCCGAAATGCGAGATACGGCCGACCTGAATGCGGGCACGGTCCTGCCGCAGGCAGTCGCTGAGCTTGCGCTCGACCGAGCGGTTGTTCCGCTTCTCGTCCATGTCGATGAAATCGATGACGATCAGGCCGGCAAGATCGCGCAGCCGGAGCTGTCGTGCGACTTCCTCGGCGGCTTCAAGATTGGTCTTGAGTGCCGTGTCCTCGATGTGGTGCTCGCGGGTAGAGCGGCCCGAGTTCACGTCGATGGAAACCAGCGCTTCGGTCTGGTTGATAACGATGTAACCGCCGGATCGCAGAGTGACCGTCGGTGAGAACATCGCGTCGAGCTGGCTCTCGACTCCCATGCGCGAGAACAAGGGTTGACCGTCGCGATATTGTTTTACCGCCCGCACATTGGTCGGCATCAGCATTTTCATGAAATCGCGTGCCTCGGTGAAGCCAGTCTCGCCGGCGACGAGGACTTCGTCGATTTCCTTATTGTAGAGGTCACGCAGCGACCGCTTGATCAGCGAACCTTCCTCGTAGACGAGGGTGGGCGCCTGCGATTTCAGCGTGGTGTCGCGGACGGTTTCCCACATCCGGATCAGATATTCGAAGTCGCGCTTGATCTCGGGCTTGGTGCGCGAAGCGCCGGCGGTGCGCAGAATGATCCCCATGCCCTCCGGCACGTCGAGATCCTGCACCACGTCCTTCAGGCGATTGCGGTCCTGCGCCGAGGTGATCTTGCGGCTGATGCCGCCCCCGCGCGCGGTGTTGGGCATCAGCACGGCGTAGCGGCCGGCGAGCGAGAGATAGGTCGTAAGCGCAGCGCCCTTGTTGCCGCGTTCTTCCTTCACGACCTGAACCAGCATCACCTGGCGGCGCTTGATGACTTCCTGGATTTTGTACTGGCGGCGCGGGCGGAAAGCGCGTTCCGGCACTTCCTCCAGCACGTCGTCGCCGCCGACCGACTCGACGACTTCCTCTTCGGCGTCGTCACCGTCTTCATCGCCCTCGTCATCGTCGTCAGCATCGTCGGCGTGGTGTTCGTCCGAATGATCGTCATCGCGGAGAGCGGCTTCTGTGTCTTGAGATTCGTCATGCGCATGATGTTCATGCGGTTGATCGTCGTGTGCATGCTCGTCGTGCGAATGATCGTGAGGAGTCGCCGCTTCGTCACCGGCAGATGTAACAGGCGCATCGTGGGCTACAGGTGCGTCCGCCTCATGCGAACGGTCGTCATGATCGTGTGCTGTGTGATCGTGGTCGCCATGCGTATGATCGTCATGGTGATGATCGCCATGGCTGTGCTGTTCACGACCGTGCTGATCCTGGCCGTGCTCGCCATGTTCGTCGTGACCATGTTCATGATGCATCGTCTCCACGTCATGCGGATGGTCGGGCGCATGATCTCCGATCTGTGCCGTATCCGGCTGCGCTTGCGCATCAGTCTCCACGTTCGCGCCTTCGACAATGGCGCTCTGCACGCGCTCGCCGCTATTGCGGCGTCGTGAACTGCGATGGCGAGAGCGCCGGCGGTTGGAACGGTTTTCCGTTTCCTCCTCGGCTTCGCGATGCGCGCGCTCGTCTGCCTCGATCAGGGCCTGACGATCGGCGACCGGGATCTGGTAATAATCAGGATGGATTTCGCTGAAGGCGAGAAAGCCGTGACGATTACCGCCGTACTCGATAAAGGCGGCCTGCAGCGATGGCTCTACCCGCGTGACCTTGGCGAGATAGATATTGCCGCGCAGTTGCTTGCGCTGGGCAGACTCGAAATCAAATTCCTCGACGCGATTGCCGCGGACCACGACCACCCGGGTCTCTTCCGGATGGGTGGCATCGATCAACATTTTGTTGGGCATTTTTGAGCTCTTGACGGCGAACGGGACGTTCGGCGGGCAGCGCTAGGCGCGTAGCCGGGTCACGTAACGGTTCACCTGATTCGGGGGTGAGGGGAAGGCCAAAACGCCGCCCGAAGCACCGTGCCGATTGCAACGTCAGCGAAACGCGACGCGGAAAAGATTCGCGTCGTATCGATGCTGGCGTCGATGGGATTTTATCACAGATCCCGTTCGGCAATAGAGTCTGGCGCATCAAGCGTCGGCCCGTCTAATTCAATGGGCGGCAAAGTGCCGCCGTATCCTGCCGCCGACGTCGCCAGCGGTTCGCGCTGGTTCTGGATGTCCGCTGCCTTGCAGCAGCGGTTGCCGGTTATGAGGGTAGCCGCTCGGGCTGGTAACCGCCGCTCCGCGTCAGCCGCGCACTGCACTGGCTGTGGAGGGTCGGAAGGTACGCTGGAACCTCTTAATTGAATGAGAGGAACCGGCGCTGCACCGGGAAGCTGAACGCGACACAACCGTAAGTTTAAACCGTCAGCACCTCATACATACGTCGAATGGTGGTTTCTGGCAAGGGAAGCGTCACAGCGCTGCAACACAGCGCCGTAATCGTTCCTTGCCCGGTAAGCAGCCGTTAACTGTGCGGTTCTATTGCGGTATGAGGTGTCCGGAGCTGCGAATTTGGTGACAAGCCACATGAAATATCGCGCATTGTTGGTGGCTGCTCAGATGTGCGCCGCAGCATTGTCGTGCTTCACGATTCCTGCCGCTAGGGCCATCGAATCTCAGTCACCACAGCTGGCAGTTGCGCCTGCCTTTCCAGTCGCCTCCGGCGTGCGCGTGGCGGGCGACAACAAGCAGACCCGCTTCATTTTGGATATCGATCGCAAGATTGATGTGCGGGCCTTTGTGCTCGGCGATCCCTACCGCGTCGTCGTGGACATTCCTCAGGTGACCTTCGATCTGCCGGCCGGCACCGGGACGACCGGCCGCGGACTGATCCGGGCATTTCGCTATGGTCTCGTGATGCCCGGCGGATCGCGTGTTGTCTTCGACCTGGCCGGTCCGGCTAAAATCGAGAAGGCCTATGTGATCGATGCAGCGAACGGGCAGCCGCCGCGGCTCGTGGTCGAACTGGCCGCCGTGGAGCGCTCCGCCTTCAAGGTTTCTCATGCGGGCGACGAAAAGCTTCAGCTACGTCCGGCCATCGTCGCCGATGCCTCGGGGACTGCGGTTGAAACGACCGGCGCGATGGGACCCGGCAAACCCGCCGATTCCCGCCCGGTTATCGTGATCGATCCCGGTCACGGGGGCGTCGATAACGGAACGCAGGCTGCGACCGGCGAAGCCGAAAAGACGCTTGTCCTGGATTTCGCCAAGGCTTTGCGGGACAGGATCGAAAAGGGCGGCAAATTCCGGGTCGTCATGACGCGCGATGACGACACCTTCATTCCGCTCGGCGAACGCGTGAGGATCGCCCGTTCCAATATGGCGTCGCTGTTTGTCTCGATCCACGCCGATGCACTGCCCAAACGGGGAGGCGATGCGCAGGGCGCGACGGTGTACACGCTCTCGGATCGCGCCTCTGACGCGGAAGCAGAAAAGCTGGCCGAGGCCGAGAACAAGGCGGACGCAATCGCGGGTGTTAATTTGACGGAAGAGCCGGCGGAAGTGGCCGATATCCTGATCGAACTCACTCAGCGCGAGACACGAGCATTTTCAAACCGCTTTGCCCGGACTCTCGTCAACGAGATGAAGAACGTTGCCCGTATGCACAAGCACCCGCTCAAGTCGGCGGGCTTCAAGGTCCTCAAGGCGCATGACGTTCCTTCTGTCCTCGTCGAGCTGGGTTACGTCTCGAACAAGGACGACCTCCAGCATCTGGTGTCCGAGAACTGGCGGTCGCGTACGGTCGGTTCCGTTGCCCAGGCCGTGGATGCCTTTCTTGGAAAACGTGTGATTTCCGCAGGTCCTTCGAAATAAGCGCCTTCGGCTTGAATTCGCAGGGCAATTGTCGCCGAGGCCCTAGTTTGGCCACAGCGGCGGCTCTATAGAATTTTGGGTTGGGAAGAGACCAGAATCGATCCATGCGAATGGCGAATGGTATAGTTCGGTTCGGAAGCCCGGTCGTGCGCCTCGGGTGATCGCGCCAGACGCTTAAGGACGGATACTGACGATGCGGTTGCTGTTGCGGTTCATGGGCTTCCTGTTTGCGGCCGGAACGATCGTGTTCCTTGTCGGCGTCGCAGCAGCGGCGGGACTGATCTGGCATTTTTCGAAGGATCTGCCGGACTATTCCCAGTTGCAGGACTATGAGCCGGCGGTGATGACGCGCGTGCACGCCGCTGACGGATCGTTGCTCGGCGAATACTCCAAGGAGCGCCGGCTCTATCTGCCGATCCAGGCCATCCCGAAGCCGGTCATCAACGCGTTCCTTGCGGCGGAAGACAAGAATTTCTACGAGCACGGCGGTATCGATTTCACCGGTATGGCCCGCGCCGCAGTTCTCTACGCGCAGAACTACGGTTCCAACCGCCGCCCGCAGGGCGCGTCCACGATCACTCAGCAGGTCGCGAAGAACTTCCTTCTGACCAACGAAGTCTCCTTCAATCGCAAGATCAAGGAAGCGCTGTTGGCAATGCGCATCGAGCGCACCTACACCAAGGACAAGATTCTCGAACTTTATCTCAATGAAATTTATCTCGGCCTGAGCGCCTACGGCATTGCCGCTGCGTCGCTGGTCTATTTCGACAAGTCAGTGAACGAACTCACCATCGCGGAAGCCGCCTATCTGGCGGCGTTGCCAAAGGCGCCGTCGAGCCTTCATCCGGTCCGCAACCGCGATCGCGCCATCGAACGCCGAAACTATGTCATCGACCGGCTGGTTGAAAACGGCTGGATCAAGCAGGTCGATGCCGTCGCCGCCCGCAAGGAGCCGATGATCGTCACCAGCCGCTCCAACGCGGCGCACATTTTCGCCGGGGAATATTTTGCGGAGGAAGTCCGTCGCGACATCTTCGAACGTTACGGCGAGAAGAAACTCTATGAAGGCGGCCTTTCGGTGCGCACCTCGCTTGACCCCAAACTTCAGATCATGGCGCGCAAGTCGATGGTGGCCGGGCTGGTCAAGTTCGACGAGGCCCAGGGTTGGCGCGGCGCGCCGCATAAGATCGACATCGGCGGCGACTGGGGCGTGAAGCTTGCAGAGGTCAAATCGCTCTCCGACATTTCGCCGTGGCGGATGGCTGTTGTGCTTGAAACGAGCGAGCAGTCGGCGCGGATCGGCTTTCAGCCTGGCCGCGAGCTTGGCGGTGCAGTCTCCAAGACCCGCGAAACAGGTTTGATTTCGCTGGACGGCGTGAAGTGGGCGAAGGCGGCAGCCGGACCGACGCGCTTCAAGACGCCGACCGCGGTGACGCAGGTGCTTGCACCAGGCGACGTGATTTATGTAGATCCGTTGCTCGACAAGGACGGCAACAAGGTCGAGGGACAGTACCGGCTCCGCCAGACACCGGAAGTCTCCGGTGCCATGGTCGCGATGGATCCGTGGACGGGCCGCGTTGTTGCAATGGTCGGCGGCTTCTCCTTCGATCAGAGCCAGTTCAATCGCGCGACGCAGGCGTATCGCCAGCCGGGTTCGTCCTTCAAGCCGATCGTGTACTCGACGGCGATGGATAACGGCTACACGCCATCAACAGTCGTCGTGGACGCGCCGATCGAAATCGATCAGGGGCAGGGCGCCGGTGTGTGGCGTCCGGAAAACTACTCGACCGGGAAGTACTACGGACCTACCACGCTGCGGAATGCGCTCATCAGGTCGTTGAACACGGTGACGGTGCGCCTCGCGCAGGATGTCGGCATGCCGCTGATTGGCGAGTATGCCAAGCGCTTTGGCATCTATGATGAGTTGCCGAACTATCTGTCCTACGCGCTCGGAGCTGGCGAGACGACTGTCATGCGCATGGTCACCGCCTATTCGATGTTTGCCAATGGCGGCAAGCGGGTGAAGCCGACGCTGATCGATCGCATTCAGGATCGCTACGGTCATACCATCTTCAAGCACGATCAACGCGAGTGCCGCGGTTGCGACGCTGGTGACGGTTGGAAGAACCAGCCCGAGCCATCGCTGGTCGATCGTCGCGAGCAGGTGCTGGATTCCATGACCGCCTACCAGATCACGTCGATGATGGAGGGTGTGGTGCAAAGCGGCACGGCGACCATCTTGCGTGAGGTCGGCAAGCCGATTGCCGGTAAGACGGGCACGACCAACGATGAGAAAGATGCGTGGTTCATCGGCTTCTCGCCGGATCTCGTGGTCGGTGTTTACATCGGCTACGACAAGCCGCGGAATCTTGGCAGGGGCGGCACTGGCGGCCATCTTGCCGCGCCGGTTGTGAAAGACTTCATGAAGCTCGCTCTTGCCGACAAGCCTGCGGTTCCTTTCCGCGTGCCCGCAGGCATCAAGCTGATTCGTGTGGATGCCAAGTCCGGCATGCGCGCTGGACCGGGCGACGGCGGCAGAACCATCCTCGAAGCTTTCAAGCCCGGAACCGCGCCGCCAGACAATTACTCTGTTATTGGTGTGGCAGATGCTGACGGGCGCTCACCCGGCGTCTCCCCGGATGCAGATCGCGCGATCTTCCGGCCTGGTACCGGCGGCCTGTATTAGCCGACGCGTCAAGTTGCGCTGGCCGCCGTCAGCCGCTACATCCCTCACGTCTTTTGAATCGCGGTGCTCCCGCAAGCCGGAAATCCCATGCGTCCTGAAATTGAACGCCTTGTTGAAGAGATCAAGCAGTCAGTCGGGCTGCTGAGGAGGCATCTTTGACGTCGATGCTGCCACGGCGCGCCTCGCCGAACTGAACGCTCTCGCAGAAGACCCCAATCTCTGGAACGATCCGCAGAAAGCCCAGAAGCTGATGCAGGAGCGCACCTCGCTTGAGGGGCAGCTCACCGGCATCGGCAAGATCGAGCGCGAGCTCGAAGACCAGATCGGCATGATCGAGCTTGGCGAGTCCGAGAACGACGAGGGTGTCGTTCTCGAAGCCGAGAATGTGCTGAAGGCGCTGAAGAAGGACGTCGCGAAGCAGGAGCTGGAAGCGCTGCTGTCGGGCGAAGCCGACAAATTCAACACATATCTTGAAGTCCATGCCGGTGCTGGTGGCACCGAAAGCCAGGACTGGGCGTCGATGCTGCTGCGCATGTATACGCGCTGGGCGGAGAAGCGCGGTTTCAAGGTCGAGTACCTTGAAGAGACCGAAGGCGAAGAAGCGGGTATCAAATCCGCGACAATCCAGATCAGCGGTCACAATGCTTACGGCTGGTTGAAGACGGAAGGGGGGGTGCACCGGCTGGTGAGAATCTCGCCGTTCGATTCCAACGCCCGGCGGCACACGTCATTTTCGAGCGTCGCGATTTTTCCGGTGGTCGACGACAGCATCAAGATCGACATCAAGGAATCCGACGTGCGCACCGATACGATGCGCTCTGGCGGCGCGGGCGGCCAGCATGTCAACAAGACCGAATCCGCGGTGCGTTTGACACATATTCCGACCGGGGTGGCCGTGGTCTGTCAGGCGGGCCGCTCGCAGCATAAGAACCGGGCGCAGGCCTGGGACATGCTGCGCGCACGTCTCTACGAAATCGAACTGAAGAAACGCGAAGAGAAGGCCGCCGCCGATCAGGCCGCCAAGACCGATATCGGCTGGGGGCATCAAATCCGATCCTATGTGTTGCAGCCCTATCAGATGGTGAAGGATCTGCGCACCGGCGTGCAGACCTCCGACACCCAGGGTGTACTCGACGGCGATCTGGATGATTTCATGGCAGCGACATTGGCGCAGAAGGCATTCGGCACCACGCCCGGGGCGATTGAGGACGTCGACTAGAGTCTTCGATTTATCGCGTTTCTTTATGCGAACCGGTACCCGTCTCGCTTGAAAATATACCGAGCGCGGAGCCGGGTTGTCCGGAAACGGGTGGTTTTGCACCCGGTCTCCGCATATGCCATGTGGCCATGGCAGTCGTGCAAGAGAGACTTCCCGAAATCGAGATGAGAATGGACGAGCGCGATTGGTCGCGCCTGGTCTTCCTGTCCGTTCTCTGGGGCGGAACGTTCTTTTTTACCAGTGTTGCGCTGAGGGAGCTGCCGCCGCTGACGCTGGTTTGTCTTCGTCTGTCGATTGCGACACTGATCCTGCTGCCTGTGCTCTGGATCAATCGAGTCCGGTTTCCCGTTGGTATCGCAGGCTGGTGGCCCTACGTGGTAATGGCGCTCATCAACAATGTGATCCCGTTTTCGCTGCTTGTGATGGGGCAGACTTACATTCCGGGTGGTACGGCAGCAGTTGTGAATGCGACGACGCCGGTTTTCACTGTTCTGGTTGCGTCGGCGTTCGGCGAGGAGAAGCTCATCCTCCGGCGTGTTGCGGGCGTTCTGCTCGGCCTTTGCGGCGTCATCATTCTGAAGGGGGCTGAATTCGACATCAACTCCCGGCAAAGCATCGGCATCGTGCTGTGTCTTGGCGCCACGATCTGTTTCGGATTCTCCGCGCTGTGGGCCAAGCGTAAACTGGCAGGTTCTCCGCCAATCGCGTCCGCGACCTTTCAACTACTTTCGGGGAGCCTGATGATGTTCGTTCTGGCGAGCATTTTCGATCGCCCCTGGCAATTGCAAATGCCTGGACTGATCACGTGGCTGGCAATTCTCGGTATTGCATCGCTCTCGACCGCGCTCGCGTTTATCCTTTTCTTCCAGATCATCACGCGCTCCGGGGCAAGCAACGTGATGCTCGTGACGCTTCTTGTTCCCGTCAGCGCGATCCTGCTTGGCTATTTTGTCCTGGGTGAGAGGATCGAAGCCCGTGAGATCGTCGGCGCGCTCGTTATCGCGAGTGCGCTTTTGGTGATCGATGGACGCGTCTTTCGTGTGTTCGGCCGATCAGGGTTGAACTGAACCAGTCTATCCTTGGGTCAAGCGGACGCCCGCGCGAAGGAATTTCTGGGGGTCAACGGCGTCGCCATCGATCCGCGTTTCATAATGCAGGTGAGGGCCAGTGGATCGGCCTGTCGAGCCGACCGCGCCGATTACTTGACCGAGGGCAATAACTTGCCCGACTTTGACGTTGATTTCCGACAGGTGCCCGTAGCGCGTCGACAGTCCGTTGCCGTGGTCAATCTCCACCAGACGGCCGTAGCCGCCGCTCCATCCCGCGGTAACGACTTTGCCGCTGGCGGTAGCGCGGACGGGATCGCCGGTCGATGCGCGGAAGTCGAGGCCGCTGTGCATCGCGGGGCGGCCGAGAAAGGGATCGCTGCGGACACCGAAGCCGGATGAGAATTCGACATTGCCGACAACCGGTTTACGATACGGCACAAGCGACAGGGTGCGCGTGAGTTTATCGACCTGCGCGCGGCTTAGGTTGATCCGGTACAGTTGGCGGTCGAACGCGCTGGCGTCAGATGATGGCTTGGTCACTGGTATGAACGGTCCGCCCATTCCGCCCTTGGGAGCGGCGGCTTCGAGCTGCGCGATGTCCAGTCCAAGGTCGGTGATCACGCCGCGCATGCGGCGCATCCGCGACTCGTAGCTGCCTTCCACGGAGCTGAGGGCAGCCGTTTGACGGCCTTCAACCTTATCCAGTGCGTTCTGGAGATTCGACAACGCGCTATCGACGCCCTGAGATTTCGCAAAGTCGGTGCGCGGCTGCACGACTGCCGGCGTTCGCGATTCAAGACGGGCCTCACGGTCCGGCGGTGTGACAAAGATCACAGTGTCGTTGATCGGTGAGGGCTTTGGGATTCCTGTTGTGTTGCCTGCATCGGTCGCCTGTGCGCCGCGCGCCGTCGGCTTGATCGAACCGGTGGGAGCGGTATCGGGCATGGTGTTGAGGGCCGCTGCTCGCGATTCGAGCAGCGCCTGCCGCCGCATGATCTGATTGAGCTTCTGGTCGTACTGTTCCTGGTCGAGCAACTGACGGCTTGTGGTGCGATCGACACGTGCGCGAAGTTCGGCAATGCGATCTTCATAGGCATACTGCATGTCGGCCTGGCGGGCGATGAGCCGGGTCAGGACGTCGTCTCGGAAGGCGAAGTAGGTCGCTGTCGCCGCCGACCACGCGCCCATGATGACAATCGATCCGGCCACGATCCAGAATACCACTGGCCCAAAGCGCACCGCCTTACCGTGATGGACGATGGTGTAGCCGTTGCGGTCCGGACGATGATGCGCCGGGCGTCGCTGTGGCGCCCTGGCATGGACGTGGTGGTGTTGGGCATGTTCGGAATAGTGGGCGGAACGGTTCGACATCAGCACTCCCGCGCCGGCCGGAACGCACTCCGGGCGGCTCAATTACAGAAGCCGATTTGAACCTTTCATGGTTAATTTTCGGAAAACGATCCTTAATTCCTTAAGCGACCCGCGCGGCCGCCAGCACCTCATCAGCGTGGCCATCGACCCTGACGTTGCGCCAGACTCTTGTGATTATGCCGCTGGTGTCGAGCAGAACCGTTGTCCGAGTAATTCCCATGAACGTCTTGCCGTACATCGATTTTTCGCCCCAGACGCCATAGGCCTTCAGCATTCCGAGCTTCTCATCCGATACGAGGGGGACCGTCAGTTCGTGCTTGTCGCGAAAACGCTCCTGCGCGGTCACCGGGTCGGCCGAGACGCCGAGAATAGCCGCCTGTGCCGACGCGAAGGCATTGGCGAGGCGGCTGAAGGCGACGGCTTCAAGCGTGCAGCCAGGGGTATCCGCGCGCGGATAGAAGAAGATTACCAGCTTTCGCCCGGCATAGGCCTCCAGAGAGACGAGTTGTCCGCCATCGCGTGGCAATGAAAACGCAGGCGCAGGTTTGCCCTCAACCAGCGTTCCGACCATGCGGACCGGTGGCGCAACGGGTTTGTTTTTCGCAGATGCCGCAGGCTTTCTGGCCGATGCGGTCTTCGCGCTGGCGCGGCTAGAGGCGCTGGCGGACGTTCTTGCTGTCGTGGCGGCTTTCGCTGTTCCACGTTTGGCCTTGGCTCCTTTGCCGGACTTACGGGCTGTGGATGCGGTCGATGCCTTCGCGGCAACCCGCTTGGCGGTCCTGGTCTTTGCGCCCCCGGCTTTTAAGGTCGATTTGGAGGATTTCTTACGCGTTTTCTTGGACATACGCCTTCCTTTCGTCGCTTTCAGCGGGGTATTTTGGGATTCGCAAGAACCGCGACCAGACCACTAAGGCCGCCTTCTTCGGCTGGGCAAATCTGACGTCCCCGAGGTATGGTGGTTAGCTAATTTAATTTAATGAATCTGCGACTCTCTCAGGCCACCGGTCGAACGACACACAATACAATAAAACCAAGGCTGGACCTTTAGTCTGGCAGTACTCCGACGGAGCGAGTCTCCAATTTGACGCTTTGACGCCCGGCGGCGCGACCAGGCTGACGATCACTACGAGAGGCAATGCCGAGATCAGAGCCCCAGAAAGCCTTTGCGAAGGCTGCAGACGAGCACCGGCATTGGGATGATTCCGGATGGAATCACCATGACGCTGCCGCGTGCGACAGGGCGGTCAAACTTCTCAATCGGCCCAGCATCGGAATTCACCGGATCACTGACGGGTTTCGCGGATTGCGCCGAGGGATCGCGGGCAGTCGATGGGCTGGGCGGACCGCGATTGTCCTGATGTCGCTGAGCGTTGTCTTCGCCGTAGCGTTCGGCGTGTTGTGGCTGCGGCTTGGTGCCGGACCGGTGAATCTCGACATCGTGACGCCATGGCTGGCCTCCGCGATCGAGGAAAATCTTGGACACAATCATACCGTTGAAGTCGGAGGTACGCAGATCGAGCGCGCTGGCCGGATCAAAATCGCCGTCCGGTTGCGCGATATCATCGTGCGGGATCACGACCGCAACATCGTTGCGAGCGCTCCAAAAGCGGAAGTGAGACTTTCCGGGATGGCCCTCTTCACCGGGCGACTCCAGGCTGAAACGCTCCGTCTTGTGGGTGCGGAACTTGCGGTACGGATCACACCCGACGGCCGCGTCATTGTATCGACGGGGCAGAGCAACAGCCCGCTCGCAACCGGCAAGGTTGCCGTCAAACCGGCACCGCAGGCGACGTCCGGCCCAACACCTTTGCCGTTTCAGGCATCGCCTGCACCCGTCGCTCCAGCCTCATCCGTTGCGGCTTCGAATGGAACGAGCGGACTGCTAGCCGCGCTTGATTGGCTCGACAGCCTCAGCGCCAAGGGGCTCGACGGTCAGAGTCTCAACGAAATCGGATTGCGAAATGGCGTGCTGACGGTCGAGGATCAGCGGAACGGCGGCGTCCTCAACTTCAAGAACATCAGCCTGAGCCTGCGGCGTCCGGTCGGTGGCGGTGTTGCGCTCAGTGTCGGCGAAGAAGGCAAGAACGGCTGGGAGCTCAAGGTCGCGGTCGGTGCACCATCCAACGGCGTGCGATCGATCGACATCAGCGCGAACAAGGTTCCCACCAACAATCTGCTGCTTGCAGCCCGGCTGAAGGATTTTACTTACGCAGCGGACATGCCGCTTAGCGGCGAGTTCAAGGGCGAGATCGGCCGGGACGGGCTTCCCACTTATTTCCGTGGCGAAATCGTTGCGGGCAAGGGCACGATTGTCGATCTCAACGTGCCCGACTACCCGATGGTGATCGACCATGCCGATGCGCGCATTGAATGGGATTCCGGGCGGCGCGTCATGGTCGCTCCGTTTCATGTTTACGCGGGGGCCAATCGCATTACCTTGCTGGCGCATCTCGAACCACCCAACGACAGCATTCCGAACTGGCAGCTTGGACTGAGCGGCGGAACGATTCTGTTGGCTGGTGGGCCTGGCGAAGCACCGTCGATCTTCAATCGCATTGCTATTCGCCTCCGCTTCGACACCGAAAATCGACGCGTGCTTTTGACTCAATGCGACATCAGCAACGGCGAGATTGGTATCGCCGGTTCAGGAAGCATCGATTATTCCGGCGAGCCGCGGCTGACGCTCGGGATGGCAGCAACGCCGATGCCGGTTTCCGTGCTGAAGCGTATCTGGCCCGTGCTGATCGTGCCGGAAGTCCGTGAGTGGATCACCGAGCGAGTTGATCGTGGAACGGTCCAGCGGCTCGACGTTGCCGTAAATGCGCCGATCCATACGCTCGTCCGTGGCGGGCCGCCGATTCCTGACGATGGTCTGTCGGTGAATTTCCTGGCTAGCGGTCTGACCATCAAGCCGGTCGATGACATGCCGTTGGTTCGCGACGCCGACATGAAAGGTCGGGTGAGCGGACGGACCGTCAACATCAATGTCGGGCAGGGTGCCGTCGATACGCCGTCCGGCAGACGGCTCAACATTTCCGATCTAACATTCGAGGTGCCTGATCTCGCGCCGAAGCCCGCGCCCACCAAGGTGCGCTTCCGGATCGATGGTCCGGTGCCGGCTGCTGCCGAAGTTCTGCAGTCTGAACGGCTGCGAGAAGCAGGCGATACGGTGATCGATCCCAATTCGAGCAAGGGAACGGTATCCGCGATCGTGACGCTCGCGATGCCTTTGAAGAACGCGCTGACCAAGGCTGACACGACTTACTCCATCAATCTCGATCTTGGCGCGTTGGCCGTCGACAAGCTGGCGATGAACCAGAAGCTCGAAGCCAGTTCGCTGAAAGTTGTCGCCGACAATCAGGGCTATCGGGTGAAGGGTGACGTCAAGATCGGCGGACAACCCGCGGCGCTTGATTATCGCAAGAACAACGAAGGCGACGCCGATGTGCGTGTTTCGGCGACCCTTGACGATGCTGCCCGCGCGCGCCTCGGCGTCGATCTGGGACCGAGTCTGAGCGGCGCGATTCCCATCAAACTTACCGGCAAGATTGCTGGCGGCGAAGGTGACAACCGCGACAATCGCTTTGGCGTCGAAGCGGATCTGACCGCCGCGCGCATCGACAACCTGCTGCCTGGCTGGACCAAGGTTGCGGGCAAAACGACCAAGATGACCTTTACCGTCGTGCAAAGGCCTCAGGGAACGCGCTTCGAGGACATTGTCGTCGAAGGAAATGGGACGCAGATCAAGGGTTCGCTCGAAGTTGATGACAAGAACGATCTCGTCAATGCGTCCTTCCCGACGTTCTCGCCTTCGGAAGGCGACAAGGCGAATTTGAAGGCCGAGCGCGCACCTGACGGGACGCTGAAGGTCACGATGCGGGGCGAGGTGTTCGATGGCCGCGGCTTTATCAAGAGCGCGATGTCGGGCAGGGATCAGAACACCAAGGAAAGGTCCAAGAGTTTCGACATCGACATTGACGCCAAGCTTGGAGCGCTTGCAGGCTTCTATGGCGAGGCGGTTCGCAGCATAGATCTGAAACTCACGCGCCGCGGCGGAGCGATCAAGTCGTTCTCGCTCAGCGGCAAGCTTGGCCGCGACACCCCGGTGATTGGCGACCTGCGCGGGCGGGCGCACGGACGTGACGTGATGTATCTCGAAACGAACGACGCTGGTGCGTTTTTCCGTTTCACCGACACCTACGCCAAGATGAATGGCGGCAAGATGTGGCTGGCGGTTGATCCGCCGACGTCGGATACGTCGCCACAGGAGGGGCTGCTGAACGTCCGCGATTTTACGATCAAGGGTGAGGCGGCGCTTGATCGCGCTGTCGCCAACGCGCCGGGAGCGAATTCGCAGGGCGTCGGGTTCTCCGGCATGCGCGCGGAGTTCACGCGCCAGAGCGGCCAGTTGCGGGTCAAGGACGGCGTGCTTCGCGGCCCCACGATCGGTGCGACCATCGAGGGGCTTATCGACTATCCCGTCAATCAGGTGAAGATGAGCGGCACGTTCGTCCCGCTCTATGGTCTGAACAACATGTTCGGGCAGATTCCGATCGTCGGCCTGTTCCTCGGTGGCGGCAGCAATGAAGGCCTGATCGGCATTACATATGAAGTGGTTGGAACACCCGGCGCGCCTGTTTTGCGGGTTAATCCGATTTCGGCGATGGCGCCCGGCGTGTTCCGCAAGATATTTGACTTCAACACTGGCAAGCAGGGCGTTCCTGCGGATCTTGTCGCCCCCAATCAGCAATGAGCGCATTTCAGGTTCAGGATCCCGACTACGAAGAGCGGGTACGGAGGACGTTTGCAAATCAGCCGGCGCTGGGAACGTTTGGAATTACGCTGGCCAGGATCGAGCCGGGCGCTCTTGAATTACGGATGCTGTATGACGCGAGACTCTCGCAGCAGAACGGCTTCCTGCACGGTGGCGTCGTTTCTGCTGGACTCGATACCGCCTGCGGGCTTGCGTCTTACACGCTGATGCCTGCGCACGCCGATATCCTCACCGTCGAGTTCAAGATCAATCTGCTGGCGCCCGCCAAAGGCCAGACGTTTCGCTTTGTCGGCAATGTCGTGAAGCCGGGACGCACGCTTGTCGTCTCGGAAGGCCATGCCTATGCCAGCAATGACGGCCGCGAGAAACTCATCGCCACCATGTCGGCGACCATGATGACCATGGTCAGCCGAAGCTAGAGACGGGCGGCAGTTACACTGGCTTCAGGAGCACGTGCTTCTTGCGGCCCATCGAGAGCTTCACCACGCCTTCCGATGTCAGATCCTTCGGGGTCAGGTTCACCTTTTCATCGGTCACCGGCGCGTCGTTGATCCGCAGGCCGCCGCCCTTGATCTGACGCCGTGCCTCGCCGTTCGATGCCACAAGGCCTGCCTTGACGAACAGTCCCAGCGCCGGTGCGCCAGCATCGAGTTCGGAACGCGGGATTTCCAGCGTTGGCAGGTCACCCGCGATGGTGCCTTCCTCGAAGGTCTTTCGCGCCGTCTCCGAGGCGGCATCCGCAGCTTCGCGTCCGCGGATGAGCGCGGTCGCTTCGGTCGCGAGGACTTTCTTCGCTTCGTTGATGTCCTGGCCCTTGAGCGCGGCGAGCTTCGCGATTTCACCCATCGGTAGCAGGGTGAACAGCTTCAGGAAGCGTTCGACGTCTGCGTCTTCGGTGTTGCGCCAGAACTGCCAGTAGTCGTAGTTGCTGAGCAGGTCGGCATTCAGCCAGACCGCGCCCGCTGCGGTCTTGCCCATCTTGGCGCCCGAGGATGTCGTCAGCAGCGGACACGTCAACGCGTAAAGCTGGTGCGTTCCCATGCGGCGTCCGAGATCGATGCCGTTGACGATGTTGCCCCACTGGTCGGAACCGCCCATCTGCAGGTTGCAGCCGTAGCGCCGCGACAGTTCGACATAGTCGTAGGACTGCAGGATCATGTAGTTGAATTCGATAAACGAAAGCTCCTGTTCGCGCTCGAGCCGCATCTTCACCGAGTCCATGGTCAGCATGCGGTTGATCGAGAAATGCCGGCCGACGTCACGGAGCATTTCGATGTAGTTGAGCGCCGTCAGCCACTCTGCATTGTCGGCCATTGCGGCATCGCTCTTTCCCGCGCCAAACTTGATCAGCTTCGTGAAGGTTCCCTTGATGCTTTCCTTGTTCGCATCGATCTGCTCGTAGGTCAGCAGCTTGCGCGTCTCATCGCGGCCGGATGGATCGCCTACGCGGGTGGTGCCGCCGCCCATGAGCACGACAGGCTTGTTGCCGGTCTGCTGGAGCCAGTGCAGCATCATGATCGACAGCAGGTGCCCGACATGCAGGGACGAGGCCGTGCAATCGTATCCGATATAGGCCGTCACATCACCCTTCGCGGCAAGCGCATCAAGGCCGGCGGCATCCGACATCTGGTGGATGAAGCCCCGGCTCTGAAGGACGTTGAGGAAATCGGACTGGTAGGCGCTCATGGAGGCACTCTTTGACGATTCAGTTATTTAGCGTTTTGTTTGGGCCTGTGGTGTATCAGGTCCGGCGTCGGATTCAACCAAGCGCATATTCAGGTTTTGCGGCCAGAATACGCGCAAAACGATGATTGAGGGCATTTTGACCCTCAAGGAGAGGCCCTTGCTGAAGGCGATTGGGCTAATGAGCGGGACGTCCCTCGATGGCGTCGATGTCGCGCTGATCGAGACGGACGGCGAGCGTGTCGGAACGTTCGGCCCGACAGGTTATCGCGCCTATACCGATAGCGAACGCACCTTGCTGAGGCAGGCGCTTGCCGATGCAGTACCTGTCACCGAGCGCAGTGCGCGTCCCGGTGTTCTGACGGATGCGGAGCAACTGGTGACCCGCGCACACGCGGAGGCGGTCGAGAATTTTCTGACAGCCCATTGTCTCTCTCGCGACTCCATCGATGTCGTCGGCTTTCACGGCCAGACTGTGCTGCATCGCCCAGACCGGAAACTGACGGTGCAGATCGGTGACGGTCATGCGCTAGCCAGGTCACTTGGCATGCCGGTGGTGTTCGACTTGCGCGCCGCCGACGTCGCCGGAGGCGGACAGGGGGCGCCACTGGTGCCGGTGTATCACAGCGCGCTGGTGCGAATGCTGGGCCGTTCAGGACCGACAGTGGTCGTTAACATCGGCGGCGTTGCCAACATCACCTACATCGACGGCGAGACACTGATCGCCTGCGACACTGGCCCAGGCAATGCACTGCTCGACGATTTCATGCTGCGCAGGACGGGTGAAGCAGTGGATCGCGATGGCCGGACAGGATCCAGAGGGCGAGCAGATCAGGACTGGATTGCGCACGCATTGAGCCGTCCTTTCTTCACATCGCCACCACCGAAGTCGCTCGACCGCAATGATTTCGCGGCGCTGACTGTTGATGGCATGAGCACGGAAGATGGTGCGGCCACGCTGACGGCATTCACGGCGGCTTCGATCGCGTTGATCGCGCCGACTTTGCCGAAATTGCCTGCGACCTGGATGGTGGTGGGCGGGGGGGCTAGCAATCCGACCTTGATGCGGATGCTGGGCGAGCGTCTGGCGCCGGCCACCGTCACGCGCGGCACTGACCTCGGATGGTCCGGGGATGCCATTGAGGCGCAGGCTTTCGCTTACATGGCCGTTCGCAGCCTCAAAGGGTTGCCACTGACGTTTCCCGGAACGACCGGTGTCGCCGCACCGCTGACGGGTGGCGTCCTCGCGAAACCGTGATTTCATGCAATTGCATGAAACTTGACGATGAAGGGCTCCTCCTTCTATAAAGATGCAAATGCATCCTTATAGGTTTTCAATATGCTCCTCTCTGACGCGGTGTTCCTGGCTACTCAACTGATTTTCAGCGCCCGTGGCGCGGTCCGTATGACGCGCTGCCGGGTGACGCGCGCGATCCGCAATGTCCGCAATCCCGGAGCCGATCAATGACGGAAACACTCAAACTCATCAGCCACAAGCTATGTCCATACGTCCAGCGTGCGGTGATTTCTCTGACGGAGAAGGGCGTGCCGTTCGAGCGGATCGACATTGATCTCGACAACAAGCCCGAGTGGTTTCTGAAGATTTCGCCGCTCGGCAAGGTACCGGTGCTGCAAATCGGCGACAAGGCCGTCTTCGAGTCAGCCGTTATCCTCGAATATCTCGAAGAAACCTTGCCCAATCCGCTGCACTCGAAAGATCCGCTGACACGCGCCGAACATCGCGCATGGATCGAATTCGGCTCTGCTGTACTGGGCGACATCTGGGGGCTGGAAACGGTGGCCGATGAAGCAACCTTCAATGCGAAGGCAAAGCAGGCAGCCGACAAATTCGCGCGGCTTGAAGCGCGCCTAGTGGCGGCTCCGTGGTTTGATGGCGAAAAGTTTTCGCTTGTCGATGCCGTGTTCGCGCCGGCATTCCGTTACTTTGATGTTTTCGAAGAGATTGGCGATTTCGGGATTTTGGACAACAAGCCGAAGATCGCGCGCTGGCGCAAGAGCCTGCGCGAGCGTCCGTCAGTTGTCGCGGCTGTGAGCGCTGAGTATCCGGCGCTGCTGCGAACCTTCATGAAGAAGCACAAGTCGTATCTTTCCCAACTGGACCAGCGTGCTGCTGCTTAAAGGCGCCGGTTCAGTAAATGAAAATGGCGCGGATAATGTCCGCGCCATTTTATTTGAGAGAGATTGGATGTTCAGCGGACGTTGGCGAGCCGCATGTCGAGATAGGACGTCACCGATTCCATCAGCGGCTCCATCTTGTCGACGAAGAAGTGGTTGGCGCCGGGAATGACCTGCTGATCGATCACGATTCCCTTTTGCGTCTTGAGCTTCTCGACCAGCGTCGTGACGTCCTTCGCGGGTGCGACGATGTCCTTGTCGCCATGAACGATCAGGCCGGACGAGGGGCAGGGTGCGAGGAACGAG
This sequence comes from Afipia birgiae 34632, assembly GCF_000308295.2. Classification (GTDB taxonomy): domain Bacteria; phylum Pseudomonadota; class Alphaproteobacteria; order Rhizobiales; family Xanthobacteraceae; genus Afipia; species Afipia birgiae. Next base: position 1,286,810 of record NZ_HG326652.1, on the reverse strand, counting down.
AAGTCGTAGCGGTTGGGCTCCGGCGCGATCGAGATGAAGCCTTCGACCTCGGGACGGCGCATCAGAAGTTGCATGCCAATCCATGCGCCGAACGAGAAGCCGGCCACCCAGCAGGCGCGCGCTTCGGGGTTGATGGTCTGTGCCCAGTCGAGCGCGGATGCCGCATCGGACAACTCACCGGTGCCGTGATCGAATTGTCCCTGGCTACGGCCGACGCCGCGGAAGTTGAAGCGCAGCACAGAGAAGCCACGGGCCACGAACGCGTAATAGACCTGATACACGATCGGGTGATTCATGTTGCCCTGGAACTGCGGATGCGGGTGCAGCACCATCGCAATCGGCGCATTCTTCTGCTTCGCCGGGTGGTATCGGCCTTCAAGACGGCCGGCAGGGCCGGTGAAAATGACCTCAGGCATCAAAATTCCTTTGAAGCGTCGTTATGCGGGCCGGGTTGGCCGATGCAAACGATGTGTCTCTCGAGTGTTGCCATGCGCGCGGCGGGGCGCGATGAACGGGTGCCGCGTTCTAGCATGGGGCAAGGGGCAAAAAGCAAGCATATTGAGCCTGCAGAGACTATCTGGGAGGCCGGATTGCTGATTATTTTCATGCGATTGTGCGGTAAAGCGCCCTTCGGACCGGACTGGATTCTCAGACATTATGCGTGACCGTGTCTATCTCGACTGGAATGCGACGACGCCGCTGCGGCCTGAAGCCCGCAGCGCGATGGAGGCTGCGTTCAATATCAGCGGCAATCCTTCGTCGGTTCATAGCGAGGGCAGGGCGGCCCGGAAGCTCATCGAAGATGCGCGTTCCGCAATAGCTGCGGCCGTAGGCGCCGATCAGCGGAACATCGTTTTCACCTCTGGAGGCACGGAGGCGAATGCGCTGGCGCTTGGGCCCGGGCTTTGCCGGGCAGGTGGAGAACCGGTGCAGCGTCTGATTGTCTCCGCGATTGAGCATCCGTCGGTGCTTGCTGGTGGGCGATTCGCTCAAGGAGCGATCCAGGTAGCGCCAGTGCTGCCCTCGGGCGTGTTCGATTTGACGAGCCTTGCAGGTCTGCTGGAAAGCGGTCCTCCGGCGCTGGTTTCCGTGATGCTGGCGAACAACGAGACTGGCGCGATTCAGCCGATTCCCGAGGTCGCGGCGCTGGTTCATGGGGCCGGGGGCGTCCTGCACGTCGATGCGGTTCAGGCGTTTTCAAAAATGCCTATCAATATCAAGGCGCTTGGGGCGGATATTCTCACGGTTTCTGCGCATAAGGTCGGTGGTCCCAAGGGCATCGGAGCAGTCGTCGCTTCCGCCGGGATCGAGGGGCTGCACGCGCTGATCAGGGGCGGCGGGCAGGAGCAGGGTCGTCGGGCGGGAACCGAGAATGTCGCCGGAATCGCGGGCTTTGGAGCCGCCGTGAGGGCTGCCATAGGGGCGATGGACGTCGATGCGCCGCGGATGAAGGCCCTTCAGGAGCGGCTTGAAATCGGCCTCAGGAACCATCCCGGCACCGTAATCTTCTCGGATGCCGTATCGAGGCTGCCCAACACTACGCTGGTTTCGGCTCCTGGCCTGAAGGCGGAAACCGCCGTGATCGGCTTCGATCTGGAGGGCATTGCGGTATCGTCGGGGTCTGCTTGTTCCTCCGGCAAGGTCCAGCCGTCCCATGTGTTGCAGGCCATGAAAGCGGACCCGGCGCTCCTGCAGGGAGCCATTCGCCTCAGTCTGGGCTGGGACACTACCGAAGCGGACATAGATCGGTGTCTTGAGGCTTGGATAAAGCTCTCAGGTGTATTACGTAAAGCCACAGCAATCGGGCTTGAACAGTTCTAACCTTCACGCAATGCGTGTATTCAAGCCGCATACAACTTAGCGGTCCACCGCGGTCCTTGAAACCGCGAGCGGAGGATTAAAATGCCGGCCGTACAAGAGACGGTCGATCGGGTTCGCCAGATCGACGTCGATCAATATCGTTATGGATTCGAGACCATCATTGAATCCGAGAAGGCCCCGAAAGGGCTTTCCGAAGACACCGTTCGATTCATCTCCGCGAAGAAGAACGAACCCGAGTGGATGCTGGAATGGCGTCTTGAGGCGTTCCGCCGCTGGCTGACCATGGAAGAGCCGACCTGGGCTCGCGTCAACTATCCGAAAATCGACTATCAGGATCTCTATTATTATTCCGCGCCGAAGAAGAAGGCGCTGGCCTCGCTCGATGAGGTCGATCCGGAAATTCTGAAGACCTACGAGAAGCTCGGTATTCCGCTGCGCGAGCAGGAGATGCTTGCCGGCGTTGTGCGTCCCGAAGGCGAGCGCCGCGTGGCCGTCGATGCGGTGTTCGACTCGGTGTCGGTCGCGACGACTTTCCAGGCGGAGCTGAAGGCGGCCGGCGTGATTTTCATGCCGATCTCGGAAGCGATCCGCGAACATCCCGATCTGGTGAAAAAATATCTCGGCACCGTGGTGCCGACCTCCGACAACTATTTCGCGACGCTGAACTCGGCTGTGTTTTCTGATGGCTCGTTTGTTTACGTGCCGCCGGGTGTGAAATGCCCGATGGAGCTGTCGACCTACTTCCGCATCAATGAGCGCAACACCGGCCAGTTCGAGCGCACGCTGATCATCGCCGACAAGGGCGCTTACGTCTCTTACCTCGAAGGCTGCACCGCGCCTCAGCGCGACGAGAACCAGTTGCACGCTGCCGTCGTCGAGCTCGTCACCCATGACGATGCCGAGATCAAATACTCGACGGTGCAGAACTGGTATCCGGGCAACTCGGAAGGCAAGGGCGGCATCTACAACTTCGTCACCAAGCGTGGCGACTGCCGGGGCAAGAACTCCAAGATTTCATGGACCCAGGTCGAGACCGGCTCCGCGATCACCTGGAAGTATCCGAGCTGCATTCTGCGCGGCGACAATTCGCGCGGCGAGTTCTACTCGATCGCGATTTCGAACGGCTACCAGCAGGTCGATTCCGGCACCAAGATGATTCATCTGGGCAAGAACACGACCAGCCGCATCATCTCGAAGGGCATCGCTGCCGGCGTTTCGCAGAACACCTATCGCGGCCTCGTCACGGCGCATCGCAAGGCGACGGGCGCACGTAACTTCACGGCGTGCGACTCGCTGCTGATCGGCGACAAGTGCGGCGCGCATACCGTGCCGTACATCGAAGCCAAAAACTCGTCGGCGCTGTTCGAGCACGAAGCGACGACGTCGAAGATTTCCGAGGACATGCTGTTCTACTGCGTGCAGCGCGGACTGTCGCAGGAAGAAGCCGTGGCGCTCGTCGTCAATGGCTTCGTCAAGGACGTGTTGCAGCAATTGCCGATGGAATTTGCGGTCGAGGCGCAGAAGCTGATCTCGATCTCGCTGGAAGGAAGTGTTGGATGACCGCGTTACTCGAAGTCAAAGGCCTCAAGGTTCAGGTGGAAGATAACGAGATCCTGCATGGTCTCGACCTCACCGTGAATCAGGGCGAAGTCCATGCGATCATGGGGCCAAACGGCTCCGGCAAATCGACGCTGTCTCACGTCATTGCCGGCAAGCCAGGCTATGACGTGACCGCTGGCGAAATCCTGTTCAAGGGCGAAGACGTGCTGGAGATGGCGCCCGATGAGCGCGCCGCCAAGGGTGTATTCCTCGCGTTCCAGTATCCGGTGGAAATCCCCGGCGTCACCACCATGAATTTCCTGCGCACGGCATTGAATGCCCAGCGCAAGGCGCGTGGTGAAGCGGAACTTCTGGTGCCGGACTTCCTGAAGAAGGTGCGTTCCGTCGCGGACTCGCTCAACATTCCGATGGATATGCTGAAGCGCGGCGTCAACGTTGGCTTCTCCGGCGGCGAGAAAAAGCGCAACGAGATTTTGCAGATGGCGTTGTTCCAGCCGAGTCTTTGTATTCTCGACGAAATGGATTCGGGTCTGGACATCGACGCGCTGCGCGTCGCCGCCGACGGCGTCAATGTGCTGCGCTCGAAGGATCGCGCGATGGTCGTCATCACCCACTATCAGCGGCTGCTGAACTACATTGTGCCGGACTTCGTCCACGTCATGTCGAAGGGCCGCGTGGTCAAGAGCGGCGGCAAGGAACTGGCGTTGGAGCTGGAAGAGTCCGGCTACGCACAGTTCGAAGACAAGGCAGCGTAAGCGGGTCCAATCATGAACGTTGCATTGGTTAAGCCCACGACGGACCATGCGCTCGGCGAATTGTTCGCCGCGGCGCAGAGCCGTCTGCCCGGGTCGGGCACCGTTGCCGAGGTCCGGCAGATTGCTTTCGACGACTTCGTGCGTCGCGGCCTGCCGCACCGGCGTATCGAGGAATGGAAGTATACTGACCTGCGCGCTTTGCTGCGCGAGGTCGCGCCACTGGCGCCTGCGCCGGATCAGGCCGCGTTTGCTCGTGCCGCCAAGGCCGTTAAATCGCTCGGCATCGACAGCACGCAGAAGCTGGTCCTCGTTGACGGCGTGTTCGCCCCCCAATTGTCGGATGTGACCGCGCTCGAAGCAGGCGTTCATGTCCGCGCGTTGCGCGAGGTTCTCGAGGACAACGACAACAAGGTTCGTGCCGACCTGCTCAAAACCAGCGTGGCGTCTGACGCGATGATTTCCTTGAATGCCGCGCTGGCGACGGATGGCGTCGTGATCGACGTGGCTGAGGGCATCGCGCTCGCAAAACCAGTTCATATCGTCCATGTGGCCACCAATTCCAGCACGTCGCTTGTTACGCGCTCGCTGCTGAAGGTCGGGAAGGGTGCGCACATGACGTTCGTCGAAAGCTTCGTCGCTGCAGAAGGTGCCGAATCTTATCAGACGCACGATTCCGTCGTGATCTGGATTGGTGACGGTGCGGAGCTCCAGCATGTCCGCCTGATGGAAGACGCGCTCGACGCCGCTAACATATCGACCGGCATCGTCACGATTGGCGCCAAGGCCAAGCTCAATACGTTCAATCTGACCAATGGCGGCAACGTCAGCCGTTATCAGGGCTTCATCACGTTCGCCGGCGAAGGGAGCGAGCTGACCACCAACGGCGTCAATCTGCTCGGCGCCCGCCGGCATGGTGACACTACGCTCGTCGTCGATCACGCGGTTCCGCACTGCACGAGCCGCGAGGTGTTCCGCTCGGTGCTCGACGATCGCGCGCATTCGGTGTTTCAGGGCCGCATCATTGTGCGTCCCGACGCACAGAAGACTGACGGCAAGATGATGACCCGCGCGTTGCTGCTGTCGGACGAAGCCGAAGCGGACAACAAGCCGGAGCTGGAAATCTTCGCAGATGACGTAACGTGCGGTCACGGCGCGACCGCTGGTGCTCTCGATGAGAGCTTGTTGTTCTATCTGCGCGCGCGCGGCTTGCCCGAGAATGAAGCGCAAGCACTTCTGATCGCAGCTTTCGTCGGCGAGGCTATCGAGTCGATCGTGGATGATAATCTTCGCGACTTCGCGGTCGCCGCTGCCGAGCGTTGGCTGGCGACGCGAGGCTGATCATGCATCCGGCAGTCGCCAATGGCTCATATGATGTGGAGCGTGTCAGGCAGGACTTTCCGGCGCTCGCGCTGAAGGTCTATGGTAAGCCGCTGGTGTATCTCGACAACGCGGCCTCGGCGCAGAAGCCGAACGCTGTGCTCGATCGTATGATGGAGGCCTACAAGTCCGAATACGCCAACGTCCATCGTGGCCTGCATTATCTCGCCAACGCGGCGACGGACGCTTATGAGGGCGGCCGCACCAAGGTTGCGCAGTTCCTGAATGCGAAGCGCAACGAAGAAATCATCTTCACGCGCAATGCCACCGAGGCGATCAACCTCGTGGCGTCGTCATGGGGTGAGCCGAACATCAAGGCCGGAGACGAGATCGTGCTCTCGATCATGGAGCATCACTCGAACATCGTGCCGTGGCATTTCCTGCGCGAACGGTATGGGGCGGTGATCAAGTGGGCGCCGGTCGATGACGAAGGCAACTTCCTGATCGACGAGTTCGAGAGACTGCTGACGGCGAAGACCAAACTCGTCGCCATCACGCAGATGTCCAACGCGCTCGGTACCGTCGTGCCGGTCAAGGACGTCGTGAAGCTTGCGCATGCGCGTGGCATTCCGGTGCTGGTGGACGGCGCTCAAGGTTCGGTGCATCTGAACATCGACGTGCAAGATCTCGATTGCGATTTCTACGTCTGCACCGGCCACAAGCTGTATGGCCCGACCGGGATCGGTGTGCTGTACGCCAAGTATGACCACCTCGTTGCGATGCGTCCTTACAACGGCGGCGGCGAGATGATCCGCGAGGTCGCGAAGGACTGGGTGACCTACGGCGATCCGCCGCACAAGTTCGAGGCTGGCACTCCGGCAATCGTCGAGTCGATCGGGCTCGGTGCAGCGATCGATTATGTGAATTCGATCGGCAAGGACCGTATCGCCAAGCACGAACACGACCTCCTGACCTATGCGACCGACCGGCTGCGCGAGATCAATTCACTCCGCATTATCGGTACGGCGAAGGACAAGGGGCCGGTCATCTCTTTCGAAATGACGGGCGCGCACCCACATGATGTGGCGACGGTCATCGACCGTGGTGGCATCGCTGTCCGGGCCGGCACCCATTGTGTCATGCCACTTCTGGAGCGATTCAACGTGACGGCAACGTGCCGTGCCTCATTTGGCATGTATAATACGCGCGCTGAAGTCGATCAGTTGGCGCAGGCGCTTATCAAGGCGCGGGAGCTATTCTCATGAACGACACCATCCAGACGGCCGAACCGGCGGGCCTGAAATTCGATACCCAGTCGGCGCTTCCTCCCGAGGAAACCGAACGGCTGGGTACCGACATCGTGGCTGCGCTGAAGACCGTGTTCGATCCGGAAATCCCGGCGGACATCTATGAACTGGGCCTGATCTACAAGGTCGACATCAAGGACGACCGCTCCGTGGACGTGCAGATGACACTGACCACGCCGAATTGCCCGGCGGCAGGCGAACTGCCGACCATGGTGGAGAATGCTGTGGCCAGTGTCGCGGGCGTTGGCCCTGTCAGCGTCGCCGTCGTCTGGGAGCCGACCTGGACTCCGGACCGGATGTCAGACGAGGCACGCCTCGTCCTCAACATGTGGTGAGTTGAGACGAAGCCGATTCGGTATCTATTCTGCATTTCAGGGCAGCCTTGAACTGCCACGAGGAATGAACAAATGAGTGGTATGACGCCAAGCACTCCGATACCCGCCGCAAAGCCGGCCGCGCGCCCCCGCCCGCAGGTTATGCGGCTGACGGACGCTGCTGCGTCGCGGGTCAAGGAACTGTCGGCGCGCGCCGACTCCGAGATCGTCGGTCTTCGCGTTGGCATCAAGAATGGCGGCTGCGCCGGCCAGTCCTACACTGTCGAGTATGCCCACGAAGTGCGCCCAACCGACGAGGTCGTAGAGGACAAGGGCGTGAAGGTGCTCGTCGATCCGAAGGCGGTTCTGTTTCTGCTCGGTACCGAGATGGACTACAAGGCCGACAAGATGCAAGCGCAGTTCATCTTCAACAATCCCAATCAGGTCAGCGCCTGCGGTTGCGGCGAGTCGGTTCAGTTGACCGCCGCGAAAATCGACGGCTGATCGATCCGGTCCGGGGTAATGGACCGGGATTATCTCATCGACCTGTTTTCCGAATTCGGCCCCATCGTGCTGCGGCGGATGTTCAGCGGCTACGGCATCGTCTCTGATGGCGTGAATTTCGCGATGGCGCTGCGTGCCGGTATCATTTTCAGGGTCGATGACCTCACCATCCCGCGCTACGAAGCCGAGGGCGCCAAACCATTCCAGTATGAAACCAGAAAGAAGACGGTTGTCGTGAAATCGTATCGGCATTTGCCGGAGCGGCTTTACGATGACCCTGAAGAACTGGCTGCGTGGGCGCGCGAGGCTGTGGGTGCGGCGAAACGGGCTGCGGCGAAGAAGTCCGGGGTGAAAAAACGAGCAACCCAGCGGGCTGCGAAGCTCGTTCCGGCCAAGGCCCGAACGAATCAGGCGAAGCCGTCCGCAGATGGGAAAGCGCGGGCGAAAGCTGCCAAGAGAATTACCAAGGGCAAGAAAGCCGGCCCGAAAAAGGGCGCCGCGAAAAAGCGTTAAGCGACCTGAATGCGGTCGGTCGGCGAAAATTCGGGATCTGCTTCACAGATCACGCGATTGCGGCCGTTACGCTTGGCTGCATAGAGGCAGGCGTCCGCGCGCTCAATCAGCCTTTCGCGGTCGTCGCCGGGCTGCAGCATCGATACACCGATAGAAATGGTCACACGGCCGAGGATCTCGCCCGTCGATTTCTTCTTCAACTGCTTCGACATCACGGCGCGACGGATGTTGTCGGCGACCGTCAACGCCTGACGCAGGGCCGTGTTCGGCAAGACCACGGCGAATTCTTCGCCACCGTAGCGCGCGGTGATGTCCTGTCCCTTGGTCGTCTGCTTTAGCGACATCGCGACAAGGCGCAATACCTGGTCACCGGTGAGGTGACCGTAATTGTCGTTGAAGGATTTGAAATGGTCGATGTCGAGCATCAGCAGGGACAGCGGCTCGCCGCATTCGGCTGCATGCGTAACCGCATTCTCGATCGCGCGGTCGAAGAATTTTCGATTGCCCAGTGAGGTGAGGGGGTCGGTCAGGCTTTCTGCGCGAATAGCTTCAAGGCTGTGCTGAAGGCTGCTGATCTGTTGCTTGGACGTGGCGAGGCGGGATTCCAGCGCCTTGTTTGTTTCCTGCATTTCCCGCGTCGATGCAATGAGTGCTTCGACCACGGCCCTGACCTGCTCGCGATCCTTCGCGCTGGTCAGTTCCTGGGTGGCGCCTTCGAGGTTGCGCCCGAAGGTGGAGGTCATTCCCAGAGCATCCGTGATGAGATTCATCACGTCGTCGATTTCGTTGATCACCCGCGTGCCGACTGTGTCGATACGCTCAGTGGTGCGGTTCTGGGAGAGATAGGTTTCGTAGATCTGCTCGAGATCGGCCTCGGTCAGCTTGCCGTTGCGTCCCAGCGTTTCGTTGATGATTTTGTTGAGGGCTGCGTTGTAGCCGGTCGCGTAGATATACCAAATCTCATAATTGCGAGGCACTGCGTTCTGACGCAAGGATCGGATTTGACCCAAAGCGACTTCGGCGAACGCCATGGTGCGTTCGTATTCTTCCAGCAGGCCAATCACGTTCGGTGTCCTTCAAGGGCAGGCTTCTGCCCACCCTTTCAACGAAATGGCTAAAAATATCGAGAGCACGTTAAGGGAGGAGAATGAATGACCCGTAAACGAGATTATTGGCTTGCGGGTCAATCGGTTGTGGTTAGCCGCGGGCGCGGACTGGTCGCAGGAGAAACGCGGGAAGGTGCGAGTGGTCTCCCGGCTCGGCATGCTGTTCGCGCGCGGGGGGCGGCATGGCGCGTCCGATCGACGGCGCCTGAGATTGTGCGGGCTTTTCAGCTGCGTGAGGCTTCCGGTCTGCGCCTTCGGGCTTGCGGGACTTGTTGCGGCCACCACGGGTTCGCTGGGAATCGCGGCGAGGCTTGCGATCTTCCGTCGCACGCTCGGCCTGCTGTTCGCGGGCGGGCGATGCTTCGGTGCTCGCAACGGGGACGACATCAGCGCGCGCGATAGACTGGCCAATCAGCTTCTCGATGGCGGCGACAGATTTCTGGTCCGCAGGACTGACGATCGAAATCGCGGTCCCGAGGCGTCCGGCCCGGCCGGTGCGGCCGATGCGGTGGACATAGTCATCCGGATGGTGAGGAACGTCGAAATTGAAGACGTGGCTGACTTCGGGGATATCGAGGCCGCGAGCTGCGACGTCGGAAGCCACCAGCAGCGGAAGCTCGCCTTTACGGAACTGGTCGAGCGAGGCGGTGCGAGCCGACTGATCCATGTCGCCGTGGAGGGCGCCGACGCTGAAGCCATGCTTCTGGAGTGATTTGTAAACAACCGCGACGTCGCGCTTGCGGTTGCAGAAAATAATCGCGTTTTTGAGATCCTTGGCGTCGCGCAGCAACTGCCGGAGCATCTCGCGCTTTTCGTGCGGTTCGCGGCCAACGCTGACCTGCGACTGGGTCACGGTGGTCGCGGTCGATGCCGGCTTGGAGACTTCGACCTTCTCAGGATTGTGCAGGAAGGTCTCGGTGATGCGCCGGATTTCCGGCGGCATCGTCGCCGTGAAAAACAGGGTCTGGCGAGTGAATGGCACCAGCTTGCAGATGCGCTCGATGTCGGGAATGAAGCCCATGTCGAGCATGCGGTCGGCTTCGTCGATCACCAGCAGTTCGACACCCGTGAGAAGCAACCCGCCGCGCTCAGTGTGATCCAGCAACCGGCCTGGCGTCGCGATCAGCACGTCGACGCCGCGCATCAGCTTGGTGTCCTGATCGCCGAATGACACGCCGCCGATCAGCAGTGCGACGTTCAGCTTCTGGCCGGCGCCGTATTTGTCGAAGTTTTCCTTCACCTGGGCCGCGAGTTCGCGGGTCGGTTCAAGGATGAGGGTGCGCGGCATGCGCGCGCGGGCCCGTCCTTTTTCCAGCAGCGTCAGCATGGGCAGCACGAAAGCGGCGGTCTTGCCGGTGCCGGTCTGGGCGATGCCGAGCACGTCGCGCCGGGCAAGAACGTGGGGGATCGCTTTTTCCTGGATGGGGGTGGGGATCGTATAACCAGTCGCCGCCACGGCAGCGAGAACCTTGTCGGACAGGCCGAGATTGGAAAAGGACATTGAGCCTCGAGTCGAAATCGCCGTTCGGACTCTGGAAATTTCTGTCGCGCTCACCCCGGAACGGCACGCTTTAAGGGCACGGGGAGGAGATATTTGCCGACAGGCGGCTGGCCAGGAAATCGCGTCTCGATTCTGACCGCGTTGCAGCGGAACATAGGCATGAAACGGCGAAAGTCAATGAATTTGAGGGCTAAAACCGCGAAAAACCTTAATACGACAACAAGTTGAATGGGTTTTCAGCCTCTGGGCTGGTTCACGTGAACCGCCTTCTTGTCCTTCGCGACTATGACATACTGACCACCGGAACCGGGCCTTGCCCGCGGGGCGGTCCGAGGGGACAGATTATGACCATTTATCGGTTCGCGACGCTGCTGATCGGCCTCGTTGTGCTGACGGCCGCGTTTGCCGCGCCTGCCTACGCCGAAAAGCGGGTAGCGCTGGTGATCGGCAACAATGATTACCGCAACGTGCCGCCGCTGCAGAAGGCGGTGAACGATGCGCGCACCATGAGCGATGCGTTGAAACAGCTCGGCTTTAACGTGCTGTTCGCAGAAAACCAGACCCGCAAGGCTTTCAGCGAAACGATGCTGGCGTTCGACAAGATTGTCGAGCCGGGCGACACGGCATTTTTCTTTTTTGCCGGGCATGGATTCGAGATCAATGGCCAGAACTATCTGCTGCCGACGGACATCGCGGCTGTGACGCAAGGTCAGGAGGAATTGATCCGTGACGGCGCGTTCGCAGCCGAACGCGTGATCTCGCGGCTTCAGGCCCGTGGCGCACGGACCTCGATCTTCGTGTTCGACGCCTGCCGCAACAATCCGTTTGAAGCGACAGGCACTCGTGCACTTAGCGGAAGCGGGGGTCTCGCGCCGATCTCACCGCCGGAAGGCGTGTTCGTGTTTTTTTCCGCCGGCGCAAAGCAGACTGCGCTCGACCGCCTGAACGACAACGATCCCAATCCCAATTCGGTATTTACCCGCACCTTCGTGCGCGAGCTGACGCAGCCGGGCCTCAACCTCGTGCAGATCGCAAAGCGGACCCAATCCGACGTGCGCAAGATGACAGTAGCTGCAAACCGGATGCAGACACCTGCATACTACGACCAGATCGTCGGTGACTTCGTTTTGAGGCCAGTCAAGGATGGCGACCGCGCCATCGCCGTCGAGCCGCAGGTGCAGGTCGCGGCGCTGCCGGTGCAGCCGACACCTCCGATTGTGATCGACAACGGCAACGCGCCGATCGCGAGCTTCATGCGCCACAACGGCGGCTGGTCGATTGCGTTCTCGATTGCCGATCCGACGCTGGCGATTTCCTGGCGGCTTGGCGAGAGTGGAGAGTTCAAGGAAACCGGATTTACCGATGCGCTCGATCCACGAACGCGGCGGCGTATGCCGAACCCTTCTATCGAACTGCCGAACGATGCGCCGGCGGCGACGATTCAGGTGCGTTACGTCGATCCGACTGGCCAGATGCAGGGGCCCTTTCCGATCAAATTCGATCCTGAAGCCGCGTTGATCGCCAGTCATCGCAAGCTGCTGGATATGACATCCAACAGCTGGCTTTCGTTCGGCGGCTATAGCGGCCCGCTGGTCTATTACTCGCAGATTTTGTCGTTCCGCTGCGCCGTTCGGGAAATGCGCATTGGCATCGACACGACGGTGCCGAACCAGGTGGTCAAGATTCCGCCGTGCAATCCAAGGGATCCATCGGCAATCCCGGAAAACGCCGCGTCGTATATGAAGATCCCGGCGTCGACCAGATCTGTTTCAGTCGAACTGACCTATCAGGACGGCAGCCTCTCGGAGATCAAGAACTTCCGGCGGTAAGATAGGGAACGTCTATGTCCTTCGAGAGCCCAAGCGAACCTGCCAGGCGCTCTCTCGCGGTACAATGCTGCATTGTGGGCGGTGGGCCGGCCGGAATGATGCTTGGCTATCTGCTTGGCCGAGCGGGCATCAAAACCGTTGTTCTCGAAAAGCATGCGGACTTCTTTCGCGACTTCCGTGGCGACACGGTTCATCCATCGACCATGCAGGTGATGCTGGAACTAGGCCTCCTCGACGATTTCCTGAAAATTCCGCATCAGCAATTGACGCAGATGCAGGGCATGTTTGGCTCAACGCCGGTGCAGATCGCCGACCTGTCGCGGCTGAACACCGCGTGTCCCTTCATCGCGCTGATGCCGCAATGGGACTTTCTCAATTTTCTCGATACAAAGGGCGCGCGGTTTCCAGGCCTTCAGGTTCTGAAGTCGACCGAGGCAACCGAACTCGTTAGGGACGGCGCACGCATAACCGGCGTCGTTGCTGCCACGCCCCAAGGGCCGCTTCATATTTCGGCTGACTTGACGGTGGCTTGCGATGGCCGTCATTCGATCCTGCGAGAGCAGGCCGGCCTCAAGATCGAGGATATCGGCGCGCCGATCGATGTACTCTGGTTTCGCGTTGGGAAACGCAAGACCGACAGCGATGGTATTTTCGCGCGCCTGCATCGTGGTCAGATGATGGTGACGATCGATCGCGACGACTATTGGCAATGCGCCTATGTGATCGCCAAAGGCAGGATCGACGACATCAAGGCGCGGGAAATCGATGCGTTTCGCGAGAATGTCGTATCGTTGGTGCCAATTCTGCGCGATCACATCGATGATGTAAAAAGCTGGGATGACGTCAAGTTGCTCACAGTTCGAATCGATCGACTGACGCAATGGGCGTTACCAGGGCTGCTCTGTATTGGCGACGCTGCACATGCAATGTCGCCGGTCGGGGGCGTCGGAGTCAATCTTGCGGTACAGGATGCGGTCGCTGCCGCGAACATCCTGTTCGACAAATTCGGGGCAGGAGGACCATCGATCGAGGACCTCGAAGGGGTTCAGAAGCGCCGCCTGTTTCCGACGCGGATGACGCAGACCATGCAGACCGTCGTTCAGGATCGCATTATCAATCGCGCGTTGTCCGGCGAAGATCTAAAGCCGCCGCTCGCTGTGCGCGTGATCAATGCGCTGCCATGGCTTCAGGGGCTCACGGCCCGTCTGCTCGGCATTGGTGTTCGGCCGGAACACGTGCACTCTCCCGAGAAGACATGATCATCCTTGTGTGGAATAGCCGCCATCCACCGGGATCGCCGTGCCGGTGACGAAGTCGGATGCGGCTGATGCGAGAAACACCGCGGTGCCAGCCAGATCGTCGATGTTGCCCCAGCGCTTTGCTGGCGTGCGGTTCAGGACATTGTCGTTAAGTCCCGGAATTTGCTCGCGCGCGGTCCGGGTGAGGGCGGTGTCGATCCAACCCGGCAGGATCGCGTTGGCCTGAATGTTGTCCGCGGCCCACGACAACGCGATCGACTTGGTGAACTGCACGATGCCGCCTTTGCTCGCGGCATAAGCGGGCGCGAAGCTCGCGCCGAAAATCGACATCATCGAGCCGATGTTGATGATCTTGCCGCCACCGGCTTCCTGCATCGCCGGATAGACCGCTTTTGAGCAGATGAAGGCGCTCGTGAGGTTGGTGTCAATCACCGTGTGCCAGTCCTCGAGACTGAGCATGTGGGCTGGATGCCGGACACTCATTCCCGCATTGTTGACGAGAATGTCGAGGCTGCCCAACTGTTTCAATGTGGCTTCGACCATGTCGGCAACAGAGGCTTTGTCGGTTACGTCGACGGCAATTGCCAGCGCCTTGGCGCCAAGCGTTTCGATATCGCGAACTGCATCTTCGGACTTTGCCTTGTTGCGCCCTGCGATGACAACGCTTGCGCCCGCCCGGGCAAGACCGCGGGCCATGCCGAGGCCGATACCGCCATTGCCGCCGGTGACGAGGGCAACCTTGCCGGTGAGGTCGAAGGGAGTTTTTTGCATATTGGCTCCGTTGCGGTCTTCGCCGCTCGCGGAGATCAAATCATATCGAAACGATATCGCCTAGCTGCCTCGCATGAACGCGATCAAGAGCAGTCCGGCGAGGCTGAGTGCAGCACCGTAATAGGCCCATTGGATTTGGCTGATCATGAAACTGGTCTGCGGCCAGTTCACGTAACCGGTGCCCTGGCCGATCCAGAGCAAGCCGATGATCAGTGCGAGTGTGCCGACGGCGAGGAGGAATGTTCTCATATGAACACTACGCCTCCTTCCGGAATTGGTTTCATCCGCGCATGGCGGTTTACACGTCCAGCAAGTCTTCGCTGGCAAATTCCGCCTTGTCGGAAATGAACGCAAAGCGGGCCTCGGCCTTGCTGCCCATCAGGCGCTCGACGGAATCCGCAGTACCTTCGCGGTCGTCCGGCAGCAGCACGACCCGCAGCATCGAGCGCTTCGTCGGGTCCATGGTGGTTTCCTTCAACTGCGCCGGCATCATCTCGCCGAGGCCTTTGAAGCGCCCGATATCGACCTTGGCGTTAGCGTGGAATTCCTTTTTCAGAAGTTCATCGCGATGCGCCTCGTCGCGCGCGTAGACCGTCTTGGAGCCGTGCGTAAGGCGATAGAGCGGTGGCACGGCGAGATAGAGATGACCTTCGTCGATCAGGCGCGGCATCTGCCGATAGAAGAACGTGATGAGCAGCGAAGCGATATGCGCGCCGTCCACGTCCGCGTCGGTCATGATGATGATGCGGGAATAGCGCAAGTCCTCTTCGCGATACTGTGCTCCTATCCCGGCGCCGATGGCCTGAATAAGATCGGCCAGCTGCGCGTTCGAGGTCAGCTTGTCCTTGGTTGCCGATGCGACGTTGAGGATCTTTCCGCGTAGCGGCAGGATCGCCTGCGTCTTGCGGTCGCGCGCCTGCTTGGCGCTGCCGCCTGCCGAGTCGCCTTCGACGATAAAGAGTTCGGACCCTTCAGTAGCGCTGTTGGTGCAGTCGGCGAGCTTGCCGGGCAGCCGCAGTTTCTTCACGGCGGTCTTGCGCGATGTTTCCTTCTCGGCGCGGCGGCGCAGCCGCTCGTCGGCTCGCTCGACCACGAATTCAAGCAGCTTGTTGGCCTGCAGCGGATTGCCGGTTAGCCAGTGATCGAACGGGTCCTTGATAGCCTGTTCGACGATCTTCTGGGCTTCGGCGGTCGCCAGGCGGTCCTTGGTCTGGCCCTGAAACTCCGGCTCGCGGACAAACACAGAGAGCATGGCGGCTGCGCCAACCATCACGTCTTCGGATGTGATGGACGAGCCCTTCTTGCCCTGTCCGATGCGCTCGGCGTAGTCCTTCAATCCGCGCAGCAGCGCGCTGCGGAAACCTGCTTCATGGGTGCCGCCATCCGGCGTCGGTACCGTGTTGGTGTAGGACGACAGGAATCCATCGGCGTCGGCAGTCCATGCGACCGCCCATTCGCAAGCGCCGTGGGCGCCGTTGCGTCCGGACTTGCCTGAGAAAATATCCGGATGCACCAGCGTGTCCGCGTGGATCGCTGCGGCTAGATAGTCCTTCAGGCCGCCGGGGAAATGGAAGGTGTCTTCCGCAGGGACGTCATCAACGCCCTTGAGCAATTCCTTGTCGCAGCGCCAGCGGATTTCGACGCCGCCGAACAGATAGGCCTTCGAGCGCGCCATCTTGAACAGGCGCTGCGGCTTGAAAACGGCCTTCGCGCCGAAAATTTCGCTATCGGGCTTGAAGCGGATGCTGGTGCCGCGGCGATTGTTGATCTTGCCGAGTTCTTCGAGCTTGCCCTTCGGCTTTCCGCGCTCGAAGGTCATCTTGTAGAGCTTCTGGTTGCGCGCGACCTCGACCACGAGTTGCGAGGAGAGGGCGTTCACGACCGACACGCCGACGCCGTGCAGACCACCTGAGGTCTCGTAGACCTTGGAGTCGAACTTGCCGCCCGCATGCAGTGTGCACATGATGATTTCGAGAGCGGACTTCTTCGGGAATTTAGGGTGCGGATCGACCGGGATGCCGCGCCCGTTATCGACGACGGTCAGATAGCCATCGGCTCCGAGATGGACTTCGATGAAAGTTGCGTGGCCGGCCAGCGCTTCGTCCATCGAGTTGTCGATGACTTCCGCGAACAGGTGGTGCAGCGCCTTTTCGTCGGTGCCGCCGATATACATGCCGGGACGGCGGCGAACGGGCTCCAAACCTTCGAGCACCTCGATGTCGCGCGCGGTATAGCCAGCTTCCGCGCCCGAGGGCTTGGCGGCGGCCTTTGCGGCCGCACGGGGCTTCCGATCCGAGGATGCGAACAGATCGGCGTCCGTTTTTTCTTTCTTTTTCAAAGGTTTCTGCATGGTTCTTAAGTCTTGATATATCGTGATCGGGGGGCGAATCGCTGGCTGTTACTATGCCACGGTTGCGGCGGTAAATGTGACGCAGGTGGTTCCCAAACAAGGCGGGCGCTGCCGTGATATGCCGATAACGGGGAACCGGCGGGCTCAATAAAAAGGCCGGAAACGGGACAGTGCATGACTTTTGAAGAAATGACGCGCGGATTGGCCGAATTTGTCCGCGACCATCAGATGTGGGCCATGCCGGTTGTCTTTGCGCTCGCGTTCGCGGAATCGCTCGCTTTTCTTTCGCTGATTATTCCGGCTTGGGGTGCTCTGGTTTCGATCGGCGCGCTCATCGGCGTGAGCGGCATCAGTTTCTGGCCGGTTTGGGTCGCAGCCGGCCTGGGGGCGGCACTCGGAGACTGGGTGTCATATTGGATCGGCGTCAGATTTCACGATCGAATAGCGCACATGTGGCCGATGTCCAGCTTCCCTGACATGCTGCCTCGCGCGGAACGGTTCATGAAGAAATGGGGCGTACTCGGGATTTTCATCGGCCGCTTTTCGGGGCCGCTGCGTGCAACTGTGCCGCTCGTCGCGGGCATTGTCGAAATGGAGTACTGGCACTTCCAGTTCGCGAACTTCACCTCCGCGTTTCTATGGGCCGGCCTGTTGATGGCGCCGGGCATGTTCGGCGTCAAATTGCTCATGTGATTTTGTCTAAACCTTTTTCAAACCCAAACTCTTTCGTGATCGGGAATAGCTGTCGCGACGGCGTGTTAACTTCACGTGTTGGTCACGACGCACACGCTTTGCAAACGACTCGCAACAATGGGCGAGGTTGGACCATCGCGACGCGTGACGGATCAGACGCAAATTGTAATCGGGAGAACGTTCATGACACTGACACGACGCCACGCGCTGACGAGCGCTGCCGCTCTCGCGACGGCTCCTCTGTTGCCCGCACTCCCGGCCAAGGCCGCTGCGCCTGTCGCCGGCAAGCAGAACGCGAGCTTCTATCGTTACAAGGTCGGCGATGCCGAAGTGACCGTGGTTTCTGATGGAGCCACCACGTTTCCGCTTGCTGACAATTTTGTGACGAATGCGAAGAAAGAGGACGTGAGCACTGCGCTTGAAAAAGCATTTCGGCCGCGGGACCAAGTAACAATCTATTTTGGTCCGCTTGTGATCAACACCGGCGGCAAGTTGGTCGTTATCGATACGGGCAATGGTCCCGCCACCTTCGCAAGCAGCAAGGGTGCCGCGGGACAGTTCGCCAGCAATCTTGCTGCCGCAGGGATCGATTCCAAGGCAGTCGATATGGTGGTGATTTCACATTTCCACAGCGACCATGTGAATGGATTGCTCACGGCCGACGGACAGCCTGCATTTCCGAATGCCGAAGTGCTGGTGCCGTCTGTCGAGTGGAAATACTGGATGGACGATGGCGAGATGAGCCGCGCTCCGGCTGGCCGCATGGAAGGCCTGTTCAAGAACAATCGCCGCGTTTTCGAAGCCGGACTGAAGAAGAAGGTCACGCCTTACGACTGGGGCAAGGATGTCGTGCCGGGCCTGCGCGCCGTAGAGACCATCGGCCACACGCCGGGTCACACGTCTTATGTGCTGTCGTCCGGCCCAGACACGGTTTTCATCCAGTCGGATGTTACCAACAATCCGGACCTGTTCGCTCGCAATCCTGGCTGGCAGGCGTTTTTTGATCAGGATGGTCCCCAAGCCGAAGTCACCCGGCGCAAGGTCTATGACATGCTCGCGGCAGACAGGATGCGTGTGCAGGGCTTCCATTACCCGTTCCCCGGCCTCGCCAACATCGAAAAGGACGGCACAGGCTATCGCTGGGTGCCGGCCCCCTGGAATCCGTCCATCTGAGCTGACGGATCGCGACTTGACGGGAATTGGGCGCGGATTTATATCCGCGCCCATGATTTTGAACGCAACCATCATCGCAGCTCGCCGCCGCCGCATTCCCGCGGTATGGGCGGTTGATCGCGTTTAAAGATCACCATCCGTGCCGCCGGAGACAGTCCGCGGCATGCTTCACTCTCCAAAACACGCGGTTTGATCTCAGGCGGCTCCTCGCAAAAGCAGGGGTTTGCAATGTACGTTCTGCCCGCCTTCCGAGTTGACCGCGCTGCTTGCCTCGCGTTCGCCGCCGCGCGTGGATTCGGGCTGGCCTGCGCCCACGACGGCCAGAAGCCGATCGCGTCGCCGGTACCGTTCCATATCGAGTACGCAAACGATGGGACGCCGCTACTTTGCTTTCATCTTGCTCGTCACAATCCCTTTGTCGAATGCGCAGATGGCGTGACGCCATGGTTGTTCGCGGTGAACGAGGCCGATGCCTATGTCTCGCCCGACTGGTACGTTTCACCCGATCAAGTGCCGACGTGGCTCTATCGCTCAGTTCATATGACCGGTGCGGTCCGCGTCATGACCAGCCAACAACTGCCCGATCACTTGAATCAGGCGAGCGCCCGATTTGAAACCGATCTGGCGCCGAAAAAGCCCTGGACGATGGACAAGATGTCGTCCGGCAGACGTGAAGCAATGATGAAGGCGATCGTGGGATTGGTCATGGCCGTTGAGGAGGTCGAGGGCAGCTTCAAGCTGAACCGGCACAAATCGGACGCGGACCACGTTGCGGTGACCCGCGCTTTGGCCCTACAGACATCAGCGGGCGCGGGCACCCTGTCGGCGGCAATGCGCGCTATGCGGCCACAGGCTTTTGCCGCTATTGAAGACAATGAAGTGTTGAGCACTGCGCACGAAGGGACCGCGCCATGAGCACGAAGAAGAAAATCGGCATTCTCGGCGCCTCCGGTTACACCGGGGCGGAGCTGGTCCGGCTGTTGTTGCGCCATCCCCGCGTGGAGATTGCGGTGCTGACTGCCGACCGGCGGGCAGGGCAGATGATGGGCGATGTGTTTCCGCAGTTCGCGCCATATGATCTGCCGCGCCTCGTCACGATCGATGAGGTCGATTGGGCGCAGGCAGGACTCGATCTTGTGTTCTGCGCGCTGCCGCACGCCACCACGCAAAAGGTGCTGAAGGATGTTTTCGCCAAGGCGCCGGACATCAAGATCGTCGATCTGTCGGCGGATTTCCGGCTGGAAGATCCGGCGGCCTATGCCAAGTGGTACGGCCATGAGCATCACGCGCTCGAACTGCAGAAGGAAGCCGTCTACGGGCTGGCGGAAATCTATCGGCGCGACATCAAGAAGGCGCGGCTGGTCGCCAATCCCGGCTGTTACACAACATGCGCGCAATTGCCGCTGATCCCGCTGCTGAAGGCCAAGGCGATCGAACCGGACGAAATTGTCATCGACGCCAAGTCCGGCATGACCGGTGCTGGGCGTTCGGCGAAAGAGGAGATGCTGTTCTCGGAAGTGTCCGAAGGCTTCAACGCTTATGGCGTCGGCCAGCATCGGCATATGGCCGAACTCGATCAGGAGTTCTCGAAGGCAGCTGGCAAGGATGTCGTCGTATCATTTACGCCGCATCTTCTGCCGATGAACCGCGGCATCTTTTCGACCATCTATGTGCGGGGCCGGCGGGGCAAGATCGCGCAGGACCTTCACGAGATACTGGTCAAGCAATACGAGAAGGAGCCGTTCGTGCACGTCCTGCCGTTCGGCAAGACCCCGCACTCTCGGCATGTGCGCGGCTCGAACATGACGTTCATTGGCGTGGCCGCGGATCGCATCGCCGGGCGGGCGATCATTGTCTCGACGCTCGACAACCTCACCAAGGGCGCTTCGGGCCAGGCTGTGCAGAATATGAATCTCGTGCTTGGCTTCCCGGAGACGGCGGGCATCGATCAGCCGCCGATGTTTCCGTAAGACATCACACAGCGAACATGAAAGAAAAGGGACGGCGGTGAGCCGTCCCTTTTGCCCTTACTGCATTGAGCCGTCGTACTTCCGAGATCAGAGAATCTTGAAAATCGCCAGCGCGAGAACCGCCTGCGCGATGAACCCGACCGTGAAGGCGAGGGTGCGAAGCACTGGAATGCCGAGCGTGTAAACGATCAGATGCGCAACGCGGGACCAGAAATAAACGGCGCACGCGAGCACGGTCCATTTGGTCGAATAGTCGATGGCATTGAGGATCAGGACCAGCGGCGCGAAGATCACCAGATTTTCGACGGCGTTGTCATGGGCGAACATCAGCCGATTGGCCCACTCGGCCTGCGGCTTGTCGTTGCGCGACGGGTTCGCCATTGCGCCGCCGAGGCCGCGCACCTGACAGCGATTAACGATGTAGGGCACCCATAGCAGGCCGGTGAAAATAACGGTCAGCGTCAACCAGAACAGTTCACGGGTCATCGACGTTCTTCCTTCCAATCTTGCAAGGCCTGCCCGGAGGCGGGTGGAAATGCCTTCACCGTCCCGTCGTGTAACGGGGCGAGTCGACGAAGCAAATAACGTTTGAAGTCATAAACGATTGGCGGTGCAAGGCCAATGTCGCGGCAGGCGTTATTCTCAGGCGCGGACCCGGACATAGCTTCCCGGCGCATCTTCGATCGCTTCCAAAGGCCCGGAGCCGGGCACGCGGGCGGGGACCTGTTCGGCGTCGATCGACTCCATCCAAGAGCGCCAATCCGGCCACCACGACCCTTTGTGCTCCTGCGCATCCTTGACCCAGTCCGCGAGCGTGATGTCTCCGATACGGTCATTGGTCCAGTACTGGTACTTATCGAGTTCCGGTGGGTTGACCACGCCGGCGATGTGGCCCGATCCCGCCAACACGTATTTGACCGGGCCGCCGAAGAACTGCGAGCCATAGAGCACGGATTCAGCGGGCGCGATGTGATCTTCCTTGGTGGCGAGATTGTAGACTGGCACCTTCACCTTTGAGAGATCGAGCTGGGTGTTGTCGATGGCCATGGTGCCGGTGGAAAGCCGGTTCTCGAGATAGCAGTTGCGCAGATAATAGGAATGGTTCGCCGCAGGCATGCGGGTGGCGTCTGAATTCCAGTGCAGCAGGTCGAATGCTGCAGGTTCCTTGCCCTTGAGGTAGTTGCTGACGACGTATGACCAGATCAGATCGTTCGAACGCAGCATGTTGAAGGCCATCGCCATCTTGCTGCCTTCGAGGACACCAGCCTGTTTCATGTCGCGTTCGAGATTCGAAATCTGGCTCTCGTCAACAAATACCAGCAGATCACCTGCATGGGTGAAATCGACCTGCGCTGCGAGGAACGTCGCTGAGGTCACACGGACCTGACGCTTCTCCGCCAGCCACGCCAGCGTGGTCGCGAGCAGCGTGCCGCCGACGCAGTAACCCATGGTGTGGACGCGCATCTCGCCCGTGGCTTTCTCGATGACATCCATGGCCGTCAGAGGACCCTGGCGCATGTAGTCCTCGAAGGTCTTGCCGCCGAGCGTCTTGTCAGGGTTGACCCATGAGATCAGGAACACCGTGATGCCCTGATTGACGCACCACTGGACGAACGACTTCTGCCGGTTGAGATCGAGAATGTAGAACTTGTTGATCCACGGCGGCACGATCAGAAGCGGCGTGCGCAGAACAGTTTCAGTCGTCGGCGTGTACTGAATGAGCTGCATGATCTCGTTCTGGTAGATGACCTTGCCCGGAGTCAGCGCAAGGTCGCGGCCGACTTCCAGATTGCCCGCGGACTGACGGATTTTGAGCGTGCCCTGACCAGCCTCGATATCTTCCGCAAGCATTGTCATGCCGCGGACAAGGTTGTCGGCATTGCTTGCGAGCGTTTGCCGCAGCACTTCCGGATTGGTCAGCACGAAGTTGGACGGCGAAATCGCGTTGGTGACCTGCTGAACGTAGAACTCTGCTTTTTTCCGCGTGTGAGGATCGAGACCATCGGCGTTCTTGACCAGGTCATTCGCGCACTGTGTGGTGAGCAGATAGGCCTGCATCATGAAATCAAAAAACTGGTTGGTCTTCCATTCAGGGTCATGGAAACGCTTGTCGCGCGGGGACGGTTCGGCAGCGGGTGTCGTCACCTCTCCGGACAGGCGGCGCGCAGCACTGGTCAGCAAATCCAGATAGGCCTTGCCGAACTTCATCTGCACGTTGGCGGCGCGATCTTTGTCAGAGAGCCAGTACTCTGCGACCGATGTAAACGTCTTCACCAGTTCGTTCAGTTCGCCAGGGGGGCGGCCCCTGTCTTCGCCGTTCTCGCGCGGCTTCAGATAGGCGGAGAGGGCACGACCGCTTGATTCAAGTGCGCGTGCAAGATTTGCCGAGAACGCTTCCGGGTCGAAGCCTTTCGTGGCGCCGGTGTCGCCGGCCTCGGTGCTTAGCAAGGTGTCACTCATCGCTTACTTCTGAACTCTCGTTTCGATCGGCGAGCTTTGTGAATTCGCAAGATCATCATGGCATAGTTCGGATCGGCTTGCTGATTTGCATGTGCTGCGTTGCGGCATGATTAATACTTCGGTCACATTAGAGCCTCATGAACACTGTCTGCTCCGCGACGACGATTAGTCGGGATTAACGCTCTCCACCGACGTTGAGTTCGCATCGCCTGCGTCAACACAGAGCAGGAATCGTGCCGATTGAAACCAGAGGACGTGGATTTTTTCCGTGGGATGCCAAATGCAGCAGGTTCGGCAATCGTCGGCTTTGGCCGGCTTGTTGCTGCTTGGCCTCGTGCTCGGCGGTTGTGCGTCCACTATCGCTGACGCGCCCCTGTTAGGGCTGCCCGCCAATACGCCGGCCCGGCCCGCGACCCCGGCTGAGTATCTGCCCGTGCATGATTTACCGGCTCCCCGCCAGGAAACGGTGCTCGATCAGGCTCAGCAGGACAAGCTGGAGAAGGATTTGCTCGCGGCCCGTGATCGCCAGGCCTCCGGTGCTCAAGCCGCCCAACGCCGCAGCAACTAGTGTCCTGAATCCGAAGTTCGCCTCCCTTTTTCGGCGTATTCCATAGCGAACTTCGGATTCAACAGGACACTAGAAGTCTATAATTTAGTGTGGTTTTGGCTCGCAAGTCCGCAAAGGAACGCGCTGCAGAAATAGTGCGGGCTTGCGAGCCACCACACTAGATTTACGCTTCGCCGCAACTCCCGGTGGTGCTAAAAAGACCACGATTCATTCGCAAAAATACAAATTCTGGCGCGGGTCACCCCCGCAATGCGTTCGAATCCGCTTAATATGCTGAAATTCCGCACCTTCTAACCACCGTGCCGAATTCCACTTCGGTGCAAAACACGTTACTGATCTCGTCGTTATCGCCGGTTTGACCGGCTCCCGGAGCCCGACCCATGGAAGAGTTTTACCGTATCCGCCGTCTGCCGCCTTACGTATTCGAGCAAGTCAATCGGGCCAAGGCGGCCGCGCGGAACGCCGGGGCCGATATCATCGATCTGGGCATGGGAAATCCGGACCTGCCGACCCCCCCGCACGTGATCGAAAAACTGAAGGAAACGCTCGGCAAACCGCGCACCGACCGTTATTCGGCGTCGAAAGGTATCGTAGGACTGCGTCGCGCGCAGGCTGCCTACTACGAGCGCCGCTTTGGGGTGAAACTCAATCCGGAAACCCAGATCGTTGCCACACTCGGTTCCAAGGAAGGCTTCGCCAACGTCGCGCAGGCCATTACGTCACCCGGTGACGTGGTGCTGGTGCCGAACCCGAGCTACCCGATCCACGCCTTCGGCTTCCTGATGGCGGGCGGCGTAGTTCGCTCCGTTCCCGCCGAGCCGACGCCGGAATTGTTCAGCGCACTCGAGAAGGCGATCATTCACTCGATCCCCAAGCCGATCGCGATGATCGCGTGTTATCCGTCGAATCCGACGGCCTATGTCGCATCGCTTGATTTCTACAAGGACCTCGTCGCATTCGCGAAGAAGCACGAGATCTTCATTCTGTCCGATCTGGCCTATGCGGAACTGTATTTCGATGGCGTGCCGCCGCCGTCGGTGCTGCAGGTGCCCGGCGCGATCGATGTGACCGTCGAATTCACCTCAATGTCGAAGACGTTCTCAATGGCGGGCTGGCGCATGGGCTTTGCCGTCGGCAATGAGCGGATCATCGCGGCGCTGACCCGCGTAAAGTCGTACCTCGACTACGGTGCCTTCACACCGGTCCAGGTCGCGGCGACCGCTGCGCTGAACGGTCCGCAGGACTGCATCAAGGAAATGCGCGACACCTACCGCAAGCGCCGCGACGTGCTGGTGGAAACCTTTGGCCGGGCGGGCTGGGATATTCCGCCGCCGGCGGCGTCGATGTTCGCCTGGGCGCCGTTGCCGGAGAAGTTCCGCGAGGTCGGCAGCATGCAGTTTGCCACGCTGATGGTGGAAAAATCCGGTGTCGTGGTGTCGCCCGGCGTCGCCTTCGGCGAGCATGGCGAGGGCTTTGTCCGCATCGCGATGGTGGAAAACGAGCAACGAATTCGCCAGGCCGCCCGCAATATCCGGCGTTTCCTTGAAACTGGCGTTGAATCGTTGCACAACGTGGTTCCTCTCGCCAACCGGCGGTAGGCCTGATTCCGAAAAGCATGCCCTCGGACTCGCCCCGAGGGTGGAACCGGTTTTCGGACCCGATCATGCCTAGTTAACTCGAGTTTTTCCGGCAGGTTTTCAGCAAAATGGTCGCACCACTCAAGGTGGGTATCGCGGGTCTCGGCACCGTGGGTGCCGAGGTAGTCCGCCTGATCGAGAGTCAGAGCAGGGCCCTGTCGGCGCGGTGCGGCCGTGGCGTCCGGGTTGTCGCAGTGTCTGCCCGCTCCAAGGCCAAAAAACGTGGCCTTGATTTGCGCGGCCTCGAGTGGGCTAAAAACCCGCTGGCGCTGGCGAATGATCCGAAGATCGATTGCTTCGTGGAACTGATGGGCGGTTCCGGCGAGCCCGCGTTGTCTGCGATCGAAGCGGCGCTGCGGAACGGCAAATCGGTGGTCACCGCGAACAAGGCGCTGATCGCCAAGCACGGTTCGCGGCTCGCTGCGCTGGCCGAAAAGCACGGCGGCGCGCTGAACTACGAAGCCGCGGTGGGCGCGGCGATCCCAGTCATCAAGACGCTGCGGGAAGGCCTCGCCGGCACCGGCATCAACCGCGTCTACGGCATTCTCAACGGCACCTGCAATTACATCCTGACACGGATGGAGCGCGAGGGGCTGTCGTTCGCGGAATGCCTCAAGGACGCGCAGCGCCTTGGCTACGCCGAAGCCAACCCGTCGTTTGACGTCGATGGACACGACACCGCGCAGAAGCTTGCCATTCTCGCCAGCCTCGCGTTCGGCACCAAGGTGAACCAAAGCGCGGTTTACGTTGAAGGCATTTCGTCGATCGCTCCGGAAGATCTGCGCGCTGCCGAAGAACTTGGCTATCGCGTCAAGCTGCTTGGCGTCGCAGTGCGGACCGAATCCGGCATTGAGCAGCGCGTGCATCCGACCATGGTGCCGCGTTCTTCCTCGATTGCGCAGGTCATGGACGTGACCAATGCGGTCACCATCGACGGCGAGGGTATCCCGCCGATTACGCTGGTCGGCCCCGGCGCTGGCGGTGCAGCGACCGCTTCAGCGGTATTCGCCGACATCGCAGATGTCGCACGCGGAATCCGTGCCGCGCCGTTCGGGCGGCCGATTGCGAAGCTGAAAATCGCGGTCAAGGCGCCGATGAAGCGTCACGAAGGCGGCTATTACATTCGCCTGATGGCGCGCGACCTTGCGGGAACCGCGGCGACCATCGCGACGCGCCTCGCCGAGCAGAAAATTTCCATTGAATCGATCGTGCAGCGTCATCCTGACGGCGCAGTTGAACCGGTAAATACGCGCGGCAAACCATCGCCAGTGCCTGTCATCCTCATCACTTACGCAACCACTGAAGATGCAGTGCGCCGTGCCCTGCATGCCGTCCAGCAAGATCGGGTGATAACCGGCCGTCCGCAGGTCATCCGCATCGAAAAGAACTGATAGGGTCCGGTCAGCCGGGTCCATCGCCACGTTAGTTGTCTTGGGAGTTAGCCTATGTCCGTTACGATTTCCGTTCCGCCGCAGCTGTTGCTGGAACGCATTCTCACTCTCGAAATCGTGCGCGTGACTGAGCGTGCTGCGGTGTCCGCTGCACGCCTCCGGGGCCACGGCAACGAGAAAGCCGCCGACCAGGCGGCGGTGGACGCGATGCGGCGCGAGCTGAACAAGATTCCAATTCAGGGCACCGTCGTGATCGGCGAGGGAGAACGCGACGAAGCGCCGATGCTGTTCATCGGTGAAAAAGTCGGATCCGATGCCGGTCCTCAAGTTGATATCGCGGTCGATCCGCTCGAAGGCACGACGCTGTGCGCCAAGAACATGCCGGGCGCGATTGCGACCATGGCGATGGCGGAGGGCGGCACGCTGCTGAATGCCCCCGACGTCTACATGCAGAAAATCGCTGTCGGTCCGGGTTATCCGAAGCACGTGGTCGATCTCGACGCGCCGCCGGCTGAAAACATTCGCCGTCTCGCCCGAGCCAAGGACGTGCATCCGTCTGCGATCACCGCGCTGGTGCTGGACCGTCCGCGCCACGCCGACATCATCAACGCGATCCGCTCGACTGGCGCGGCTGTGCGCCTGATCACTGATGGCGACGTCGCTGGCGTCATCCACACTGCAGATTCGGACAACACCGGCGTCGATATCTATATGGGCACGGGTGGCGCGCCTGAGGGTGTGCTTGCTGCAGCAGCGTTGCGCTGCATCGGCGGCCAGATGCAATGCCGCCTCATTCTCGATACCGAAGAGAAGCGCGAGCGCGCGGCAAAAATGGGCGTCAAGGATTTCTCGATGATCTACGGCATTGAGGATATGGTGCGGGGCGACTGCCTGTTCGCCGCGACCGGCGTCACCGACGGCTCGCTGCTGTCGGGCGTCAAGTTTCGCAAGAACGTGATCGAGACCGAGACCGTCGTGATGCGCTCGGTGACCGGCACCGTTCGCATTATCAAGGGCGAGCATCGCCAGTTCGAGAAATTCCACCTCGATTGAGCAGGACATCCCCATGACCGAACGCGTTGTCATCCGGCATCTTCGCGTGGATGAGCGCGAGGCGTGGGAGCCCTTGTGGGCCGGCTATCTCAAGTTCTACAAGGCCACCGTTCCGGCTGAGACAACAGCCGTGACGTGGCAGCGGTTTCACGACGACGCGGAGCCGATGTACGTGCTCGGCGCGTTCGTCGATGAAAAGCTGACCGGCATTGTTCATTTCCTCTATCACCGGTCTTGCTGGACGCTCGGCAACTACTGCTATCTGCAGGACCTGTTCGTGAACGAAGGTGCGCGGGGTCACAGCGTGGGCCGCAAGCTGATCGAGGCCGTTTACGAAAGGGCCAAGGCCGCCGGTGCGAGCAGGGTGCACTGGTTGACGCAGTTCGAGAATGCGCGCGCGCAGATATTGTACGATGAAGTCGCCGACCGGTCGGGCTTCATGCAGTACCGCAAGATCCTCTGAGGGGGTTGGATGTCTGAGATCAAGGCGCTGCTGTTCGATGTCTTCGGCACCGTGGTCAACTGGCGGACCAGCCTGATCGACAACTTCACCGCATGGGGCGCGGCGAAAGGTTTCAAGAGCGACTGGACTGCGCTGGTCGATGCCTGGCGCGGCGCGTACATGCCGTCGATGGACGAGGTCCGCAAGCATCCCGAGCGCGGCTTCGTGATCCTTGACGACCTGCAGCGGCAGTCAATCGAACCGTTGGCGGCAAGGCTTGGTATCACCGGGCTGACACCCGCCGATTTCGACTATCTCACGCGCGGTTGGCACAACCTCAATCCCTGGCCGGACAGCGTCGGCGGTCTGACGCGGCTGAAGACGAAGTTCATTATCGGGCCGCTTTCGAATGGCAATGTCGCGCTGCTGACCAACATGGCGAAGCACGCGGGCTTGCCGTGGGATCTGGTGCTGAGCGCCGAAATTTTCCAACATTACAAACCTGATCGCGAAGCCTATCTTGGCGCAGCGAAGATACTCGGCCTGGCGCCGGGGCAGGTGATGCTGGTCGCAGCTCACAATAACGACCTGGCGGCGGCGCAGTCGTTCGGACTGAAGACAGCTTTCGTGCCGCGCGTGACGGAATATGGTCCCCTGCAGAACCGTGATTTCAAGGCCGATGGAAACTGGGATTTTGTGGTCAAGGATTTCAACGACCTCGCCGACAAGCTCGGCTGTTAGGCTTGTCGCGGCGAATCATTGAACGCTGACGCTTCGTACTTACCTGCGGAAGGCATCATGACGCTCCCTGCATCCGCATTGCCTGTTGAATCGGTCCCCGCCTTTCTTGGCGTGACCCAGTCCGCGACTGGCCGCGTCTGGCGCGACCGGCTGGACCCGCGCGGCGCGGCGAGGGCGCTTGCCATCGCGCAGCGTTATCAGGTGCCGGAAATGCTGGCCCGGATTATTGCGGGCCGCGGAATCGATATCGATGCCGTCGATGATTTCCTCGATCCGACCATTCGCAAACTGCTGCCCGATCCGCTGACGGTGACGGAAATGGAAGCCGCCGCCAAGCGCATTGCCGATGCGGCGGCGCGCGGCGAGAAGGTGGCGATCTTCGGTGACTATGACGTGGACGGCGCAACGTCAGCGGCGTTGCTGACCTGGCATCTGCGTCACTGTGGGCTCGATCCGCTGATCCACATTCCTGACCGCATCTTTGAGGGTTACGGACCCAACGTGGAAGCTGTGCGCGGTCTCGCCAACAAGGGCGCGACGCTGCTGGTTACGGTCGACTGCGGAACGACGAGCATCGAGCCGCTGGCGGAGGCCAAGCGCCTCGGCATGGACGTGGTCGTGATCGATCATCACCAGTGCGGCGACGAACTGCCTGTGGTGGATGCGCTCGTGAACCCGAACCGCCTCGACGATCTGTCGGGCCTTGGGCATCTGGCCGCCGTGGGCCTCGTA
Source organism: Afipia birgiae 34632 (assembly GCF_000308295.2). Classification (GTDB taxonomy): domain Bacteria; phylum Pseudomonadota; class Alphaproteobacteria; order Rhizobiales; family Xanthobacteraceae; genus Afipia; species Afipia birgiae. The sequence continues at coordinate 1,257,043 of NZ_HG326652.1, read as the reverse complement.
TTTGTCACGCTGGTGGCGGTGAACCGTGAGTTACGCGCCCGCAACTTCTGGAGCGATGTCCGGCCCGAACCCAATCTGCTCGATGCGCTCCACCATGTCGCACTCGGCACCGTTGCCGACGTTGCCTCGCTCACCGGCCTCAACCGCGCCTTTGTCGCCAAGGGATTGATCGCGCTGCGCCGCCGTGACCACGTCGGCCACACCGCGTTGATGGACGTTTCCCGGCTCAGCGGTCCGCCAGAGGCCTGGCATCTCGGATTCATGCTCGGTCCACGCATCAATGCGGGTGGCCGTATCGGACGTGCGGACCTGGGCGTGCGATTGCTGCTGGAAGGCGACATTTCGGAAGCGGCGCGGATCGCGGCCGAACTGGATCGGCTCAACACTGAGCGCCGCGTCATCGAACAGATGGCGGAAGCACAAGCGGAGGCGGAAGCGCTGGCATCGCTCGGGCTTGACGACAAGGGCTCGGTGATCGTTACGGCGTCCGAGGGCTGGCACCCGGGCGTGGTCGGCCTCGTGGCGTCCCGCCTGAAGGAGAAGTTTTCACGGCCCGCATTTGCCATTGCGCTCGAGCCCGGCGGTATTGGCACCGGTTCGGGGCGCTCCATTCCGGGCGTCGATCTCGGCAAGGTGGTGCGCGAGGCGGTAAATGAAGGAATTCTTCTGAAGGGCGGCGGCCACGCCATGGCCGCGGGCGTGACGCTGAAGAAGGAAAACCTCGCGGAGTTTCGGGCGTTTGTGGAAACGGCGCTCGCCGCGACCGTTGCAGACGCACGTCACGCCAACGAGTTGTTCATCGACGGTGCGGTGAGTGCGCGCGCGGTGACGACCGATTTCGTCACCACCATGAACCGCGCCGGACCATATGGCGCGGGCAATCCCGAACCGCTGATCGCATTGCCGTCCCATCAACTGGTTTTCGCGGATGAGGTCGGACAGGCGCATCTGCGTCTGCGGTTCAAATCGGGTGACGGGTCTTTCGTCAACGGCATCGCGTTTCGCTCGATCGGCCAGAAGCTCGGCAATGCGCTGATCGAAAATCGCGGCCAGATGCTGCATGTCGCAGGATCGCTCACCGTCGACCGCTGGCAGGGCTCCGAGCGCGTGCAGATGCGGGTGACGGATGTCGCCGTGCCGGACCTTGGGCCGAACTTTATTCGGTAGGTCGTCATTCCGGGGCATTCGCGCAAACCCGGAATCCATAGCCCTTCATGCGATGTCTGCGTTATGGATTCCGGGCCTGCGCCGAGTGGCGCATCCCGGAACGACGGCTGAACTTGCAAGCTGTGACGGCGGCTAAGATCCCTGCCGCAACCGCGCCAGCACCTTCAATCCAGCATAACCGTCCGCTGGCAGCAGTCCCGCCTTGGTCTGAAAATCTCTGACGGCCTGCATGGTGTCGTTGCCGACGCGGCCGTCGGTGCCGCCGGTGTCGAAGCCAGCCTTGGTGAGGCGCGTCTGAACTTCCTGGATCTCCGCAAGCGTGAGCGCTCGTTCCGAGCCCGGGAAGGGCTGGACGAACGGTCCACCGCCCAGAATGCGATCGCCGAGATGCACGATGGCCAGCGCGTAGTTCATCGACGGATTGTAGCTCTTCACGGCGTAGAAGTTCGGTCCCAGCAGGAACGATGGTCCGCCCTGCACGGGCACCCAGAGTTGCGCGGAATCATTGGAGCGTGGAAACGGCTGACCATCCGCGCGGGTTACGCCGGAGGCAGCCCACTTGGCATAGGACTGACTGCCGCTCTTGGACGCGGTCGCGCCCTTCACCTCATAACCCCAATGCTCGCCACGGCGATACTTGCCGCGGTTGACGAGGTAGCGCGCGCTGGAGCCCAGCGCGTCGTCCGGGCGGCCAAACGGCGAGACGCGGCCGTCGCCGTCATAGTCGAAGCCGACATTGAGCCAGACTTCCGGCATCCACTGGGTATGGCCCATCGCGCCGGCCCATGAGCCGCGCATCTCCTCCGGCGTGCTCCAGTGCTTGTCGACGATGCGCAGGGCATTGATGAGCTCGGTTTCCCAGTAGGCCTTGCGGCGGGGTTCGTTCCACGCCAGCGCCGCAAGCGACGGAAACACCGGCCGCATATGGTTCTGCTGCACGAGCGGATCACCGTACGCCGTCTCGACACCCCACAGCGCCAGCAGCGTGCCGCGCTCGACGCCGAAATCCTTTTCGATCCGTGCAAACAGCGTGCTGTATTTCTGAAGCGCCACCTTGCCCGCGGCCAGCCGCCAGTCCGAGACACGGCGGTTGATATATTGCCAGAGCTGTTCGTTGAACTCGGGCTGCTTGCGCATCTTCTGGAAGACGCTCATGTCCGGCTCAATCCGGCTAAGGCAACGAATGTATGTGCCTTCGGAAATACCTCGCGCGAGCGCGCGGGCCCGAAATCCTTCGCGCCATTGATCGAAGCCGGGAGGATTGGCGGCGAGGGCGCGAACGGGATTGGCCATCAGCGCGCCAGCGCCAAGCGCAGAGCCCAGCAGCATCCGTCGCGTGAGGTAGGTGCGGTCTGAAGAATCTCTTTGCGTCATACGCCCAGTCTAGCGCTGCTTTGCGGGTTGGACCAAAGGCCAATCTGCCGTGGATTTTGTCAGGGATGATCTTGTCCGAAAACCGGTTCCCGCCTAGCGGCCTTCGCCTTCCTTGGCGACGTTTGACGGGAGATTCGCAGGCGGCAGGGCATGGGCCATCGCAGGCGCCTCGGGAGGCGGCTGGATGTATTCGCGGCCACGCCCGCCGATCAGGCGTTCGTAGGACGAGATGAGGGTGACGTAGGGATTGACCCAGAGCCAGCCGTCGCGCGTGAACACCTGGACGTCGAAATGCAGATGGTTTGTCGTACCTCCAGGGCGATCCTGAAAGTTCGAGACCGCGCCGATCTTTTCACCCTCGGCCACGCGCCGTCCGTGAAGGACGCCATCGGCATCGAGGTGGGCCGGGTTCATGTGCATATAGCGAAAGCGGATGTGTTCATTGCGCGTATTGACCAGCAGGAACGCTGCCTGTTGCTTGAGCGTCCTGATCAGCACGCCCTCGCGGACCGCGACAACCGGAAAAAGATCGGGGATACAGCGGTCGGCGCCGTCATTGCGCAGGTGACAGGACGACGGGCGGATATCCTGACCCTGATGCCCCATTCCGTTGGCGCATTGTCCGACTTCGAAGTCGCGTGTTTCGCAGAAATTATCCTGCCAGGGGTAGCTGTAGTTCTCCCTGGCCGATTCATCGAACACCAACGGCTTGTCATTGCGCTTGCAGCGATATGGATCGCCTTTGGTCGGTGCAAATGACACCCGTCCCGTGAGGTTGCAGTCCCCCCAGTTCATGAACGACTGAGAGTTGGCGAATGCCGGAGCTTTTTCGATCGGAAAGCGGATCTGCGAGTAGACCGTAAAGTCCTCATGGCCGCCTTGCCCGCGGTAACCGCTGTTGACGATGATCTCGCCCGGCGGGCGATAGGTGAAGTTCGCGTCGTATGTAATCGGCCGCTCAGAGGCGTAGGAAGCGATATTGTAACGGGAATCGCGCGGGGTGCCGCCCGCGACCCGCAAGGCCTTGAGGAAGCGCTCGGCGACTGGCGCCGCTTCGCGGCAGGAGAGGCGCCTGCTCCGCGCGACGCTGTCGAGGCACTGGATTGAAACGACATAGGGAACGCCGAACCGCGTAAAGGCATAGCGCACGTAGCCTTCGCGGATCACCCGGCGCAGGTTGGGAAATTGCGTTGCGAGCGCTTTGACGGCTTCGCCCTTGCCTGCAAGCGGATCCTTGATGTCGTAGACCAGCAGCGAGGCGCTGATCTGGACCTCAACGGGTTGCGAGTAGACCCGGGACGGCATGTTGTCCCCAGCGCCACGGTCGAGCATGAAGACTGCGTCGTAGCCGGACGGCCCGGCCTCGAACATGCTGGCGGCGCGGAAACCCGCCTGATAGCGCGGGATGAGGAGATTGATCGCACCGCTCTGGCGGTCGGAGAGATACAAGGCGCTGTCGAACGGCAGCAACACCGGGACTGGGCTGAGTTCGATGCCAGAAAAAATCGGCGACGTCACCGTGTTGATCTGCGAGATCGCCGTGATGCGCGGCGTGCTGACCTGACGTGACGGACGCCGGCCCGTGAAACTGAAATTGTCGGCGGCAACCGGCTGTGAGTCGATTTCGGTCTTGAGCTGATTGACAGCAGAAGGCCAGTCCGGCCTGACGACCGATATCGCGGGAGTTCTGAATTCGCCGGCGTGAGCAGGATGCGCGAGCGGGCCAACGGAGAGCAAAGCAGAGGAAAGCGACGCAAGAGACAGAAAGCAGCACCAGAAATTCCCCGATGCCGTCCTTCTGTTGTTCTCTGCCCGCGCAGTGGTCAAGACGTCCTCACGGGATCTGTGCTTAGTCTTTCGCGCGCTCGACGTAGGAGCCGTCTTCGGTCATCACGACGATGCGCGTACCGGTGCCGATGTGCGGCGGGACCAGCGTGCGGACGCCGTTCGACAGCATCGCAGGCTTGTAGGACGACGACGCCGTCTGCCCCTTGGTCACCGGCTCGGTATCGACGACTTCCAGCGTGGTGCGCTGGGGCAGGGTGATGGCCACCGCGATGTTGTCGTGGATCGACAGCTTTACGGTCATGTTCTCTTGCAGGTAAGGAGCCTGCGTGCCGACCACGTCCTTGGGTACCAGGAGCTGATCGTAATTCTCGTTATTCATGAAGTGGAAGCCGTCGCCGTCCTCGTACAGATAGTTGTAGTCGCGATCCTCGACGAACGCGCGCTCGACCTGATCGGTCGTCTTGTAGCGTTCGGAGACCTTGGTGCCGTCGCTGATTCGGCGCATTTCGATCTGGCTGACCGGAGTTCCTTTGCCGGGGTGGATGTTCTCCGCAGTCAGAACGACATATAGCTTGCCGTCCTGCTCAATGATGTTGCCCTTGCGGATCGAACTGGCGATGACTTTCACAGATGGTTTTCCTAAGTTTCAGGGCCGGTTGCGGTGCCGGGTCGGCGCTTCGAAGCCCGGCAAGGCGGTTTCGGGCCGCAACATACCGATTTGGAGCGCCAAAGCCAGCATTTTGCTACGGAATCAGGCATTTCGCGCATGAATGCGGGACAGGAACTTTCACCCTGGTGGACGCCCGGCCGCCATGTGGACCGCAAGCCGTTTTTGCAGGCGCGGAACGCCATTACCCGGGCCACCCGGGACTGGTTCGGGGGTGAGGGGTTCATTGAGGTCGAGACCGGAATTCTTCAGAAATCGCCCGGAAACGAGACGCACCTTCATGCCCCCTCGGCGGATTTGACGTCGGCCTCGGGTGACAAGATGAGGCACTATCTCCGAACCTCCCCCGAATTTGCCTGTAAGAAACTGCTGGCCGCCGGGGAGACAAAGATTGTGGAGTTCGCCCGGGTATTCCGGGATCGCGAGCGCGGGCCACTGCATCTGCCAGAGTTCACCATGCTGGAGTGGTACCGCGCCAATGAAGGCTATGAGGCCGTCATGGCCGATTGCATCGTCGTGATTGCGCGCGCGGCACAGGAGACCGGAATCGGGATGTTCTCATTCCGCGGCAAGAGCGCCGATCCGTTTGCCGCGCCGGAACTGCTGACCGTTGCGGATGCATTCTCGCGCTTCGCTTCCATCAATCTGCTCGCGACGATTTCCGACGGCCGCGCAGACCGGGATGCGTTGGCGTCAGCCACGGGACATCGCGTCCGCGTCACCGAGGACGACACTTGGTCGGATATCTTCAGCAAGGTCCTGGTCGAACATATCGAGCCGAATCTCGGACAGGGCCGTTTGACGATCCTCTACGAATATCCTGCGCCGGAGGCCGCACTTGCGCGCACCAAGCTGTCTGACCCGCGCGTCGCGGAGCGGTTTGAAGTCTATGCCTGCGGCGTCGAACTCGCGAACGGGTTCGGCGAATTGATCGACGCGGAAGAGCAGCGACTGCGCTTCACCGCAGCGATGGACGAGAAGGAGAGGCGCTACGGCGAACGCTATCCGCTCGATGAGGAGTTTCTCGCCGCAATGGCGCAGATGCCGGAAGCCTGTGGCGTCGCGCTGGGCTTCGATCGCCTGGTGATGCTGGCGAGCGGTGCAACGCGCGTCGATCAGGTAGTCTGGACGCCGCCGGGAGGTGACGCATGACACGCGCCACTGCAACATTGCGAACGGAAACCGACCTGATCGAGCATGGCCTCGCGTCGCCGGAAAATCTGTCCGTGCTGGAAAAAGTCGCTGCACGTTACGCGGTGGCAGTGACGCCGGATATCGCGGCGCTGATCGACACGTCGGATCCGAACGATCCCATCGCGCGCCAGTATATTCCCTCCGCCGATGAACTGGTCACACAGCCTCATGAGAGCGCCGATCCCATCGGCGATCATTCGCATTCGCCGGTCAGTGGCATCGTACATCGCTACCCGGATCGCGTGCTGCTCAAGCTCGTGCATGTTTGCGCCGTGTACTGCCGGTTCTGCTTCCGCCGCGAAATGGTCGGGCCGGGCAAGGACACCGCGCTTTCGAATGAGGCCTATGCCGGCGCTCTGGATTACATTCGCGCTCATCCGGAAATCTGGGAAGTGATCCTGACCGGCGGCGACCCGTTGATGCTGTCCGCACGCCGGCTGAAGGAGATCATGGATGATCTGGCTTCCATTGATCATGTCAGGATCATTCGCATTCATACCCGCGTGCCGGTTGCTGACCCGGCCCGGGTAACGGACGAGACCGCAGCCGCCTTGAGAGTGAGCGGTGCGACCACGTGGGTTGCCGTACACGTCAACCATCCGCGCGAACTGACGGCCGAAGCGCGTGGCGCCTGCGCGCGGATCATCGACCGGGGATTCCGATGGTCAGCCAGTCGGTGCTGCTGCGCGGCGTCAATGACAATCCGGAGACGTTGGAAGCCTTAATGCGCAGCTTCGTCGAGTGCCGTATCAAGCCGTATTATTTGCATCACGGCGACCTCGCGCCGGGCACGGCGCATTTGCGCACGACAGTGGAGGAGGGGCAAAAGCTGATGCGGTATCTGCGCGGGCGTGTGTCGGGGTTGTGCCAGCCGGATTACGTGCTCGACATTCCGGGCGGTCACGGCAAGTCCCCGATAGGACCACAGTATTTATCGCGGACAAGTGAAGACGCTGGCGGTCATTATCGTGTTGCGGATTATTGCGGCGATGTTCACCTCTATCCGCCTGCTGAGTAGGCAGTCTGATGGCGGGACCCGAACCTCCCGAAAATGAGGGCAATTGAGCTGTCGAAAACGCGGTGATGCTCGGCTTTTTCGTCCTGCTTGTCGTCGCAGGTATCTGGTTGCTCGGATCGATGGCCGATTTGCGCAAGGTGCAAGATTGTGCGGCGCAAGGCAGGCGCAACTGCAGAACGATAGAAAATCAAACCCGTTCCCAGTAGAATACCCTCACGCTGCGGAATCTCATTGGTGGAGGTGTGACATGAGAAAATCCATCCCGATTGCCATGATGGCCCTGTTGCTGGGCGCGTCAGGCGCATTGGCTCAAAGCAAAAGCGGGACATCGAGCCCCACGCCCTCAGCGACGACGAACTCTGGCAGCATTCCCAACGCGCCGGTTGGGCACCGGCAGCCGCGCGCCAGCGACGTGCCGCCGACAGAGGAAAAGAACTACACGGAGTCGGCCGAAGACAAGGCGCTTGATCGGAAGATCAAAAGCATTTGCAGAGGCTGTTGAGCAGCAACCGACGTCAGGCTTTTCGCGCGGCGAGCGCCATCCCGATCAAGGAGGTGCCACCGAACACGAGATTAATACCGACCAATAGTCCGATGGCCCACGCGGCTGATCCGGGAAGCCCGGCGATGATCAACGCCGCCACAATCAGATCGACGATACCGGACACAAGCAGCCAGCCCCAGCGCCCGGATAGTTCGCGGCGATGGGCGAGGGCACACATGATCGTGGTGATACCTTCGGCGATGAAGTAGGCGCTGACCACGAGGGTGAGCGTCAGCGTTCCTGCGACGGGCTGAATAATCAGGATGATGCCCGCGGCAAGCGCGAGGGCTGCGGAGATCAGAGACCACCAGAAGCCGGGCATATCGCGCGTGGTGAAAGTAAGGTAGAGCCCGACCGCGCCGCTGATCAGGAACAGCCAGCCAAGGAAGATCGTGACGGCGATGCTGGCGAGCAGCGGGATGGCAATCGCGGCCATCCCCAAAATCACCAGGACGATGCCTTCGATCAGGAAGGCTTTCCAGTTCGCTTTGACGGCCTCTTTCATTTGCGCATGAAGCCCGGCGATATCCTGAGGCGTCGTCATGGACGGTCTCCTGTTCTGATTCCAGCAATTGGCGGATGCGACCAGCTTAGTCCTGCGCCGCTGCGCTTGTTAGAGGCTAACGGACTCAGGCTACGCGTCGAGGATGGCTACCGCGCGAGTCCAGCCTGCGGACGCGCGTTCTATCTTCACCGGAAAGCACGAGATCATGAACCCGGTCGAAGGCAGTTGATCTAAATCATGCAGTTTTTCGAGGTGGCAATAGCCGATGTGGCGGCCGGCCTTGTGGCCTTCCCAGATCAAGCTCGCGTCTTTCGTCGCGGCATACTTCTTTGCGGTGTAGACGAAGGGAGCATCCCAGCTCCAGCCGTCGGTGCCAGTGAGACGCACGCCGCGCTCCAGCAGATACATCGTCGCTTCGTATCCCATCCCGCAACCGGATGTGACGTAATCCTGCCGGCCGTACTTCGCGCCGGCACTGGTGTTGACGACGACGATCTCAAGCGGCTTGAGCGCATGTCCGATCCGCTTCAGTTCGTTCTCGACATCAGCGGCGGTCGCGACATAGCCGTCAGCAAAATGGCGGAAGTCGAGCTTCACGCCCGGCTGAAAGCACCACTCCAACGGAACCTCGTCGATCGTCCATGAGCGCTCGCCGTGGTTCATGGTCGGGTGAAAGTGATAGGGCGCATCAAGGTGGGTGCCGTTGTGAGTCGAGAGGTTGACCTGCTCCACGGCCCAGCCCTGGCCGTCGGGGAGGTCCTCCTTCTTCAATCCATCGAAGAATTGCAGCATCCGGGGCAATCCCTGCTGATGGTCGATGTACTGGATGGTGGGATGACCGCCCGGAGGATCCGCCGGCACGTCGTTTTGCAGCGGTACGGAAATGTCGATCAGCTTGCGGGTCATGCGGGGCGCTCCAGCGGCCAGCCCACTGCGGGCGGCAGGTTTCGGGGGAGTGTGCATGAAGTTGCGCACACCGCTCAAGCAAAGGCATCTGGCGGCTTGCCGCAGTCGCGAAACGCCATTATACGTTCCCCCGCGTCGGCCAAATCACCTCACGGGATTGCGGCCCGCCGCCGCCCCAAACAATGCTAACGTATTGATTTTGTGCGACTAAAAGACTTGTTCCAAGGCGAAAAGACAACGATCCACGCACACTCGGTGCGGAGCGTTTGCAGCCTTTTCGCTCCCTTCGTCTATCGGTTAGGACGCCACCCTTTCACGGTGGAGAGAGCGGTTCGATTCCGCTAGGGAGCGCCACTTGCTCATCGCAGGTCATATCTCGAACCGGACCCGGCTTTTAGCGGCTATCTGGCCTGGCTTTCCTCTTAATGTAAAACTTCAGGTATCTGATGTTTCGCTTTCGGGTTCAGCCTCAGGTCTCTGACAGCCTTTAGTCCCTTGGAAGTTTTCTGGAATCAGCCCGGTGACGGGGATGGCACTCGCCGGATCGGCGGAATGCACTATGCTGCGTGGCCATGAGTCACCCGTCGCTTTCCCGTATCGTCAGCCGATTCAAGCGCGAGCCCTCGCGCACCGGCTCCCTCATCATCACGTTCTATGGCGATGCGATTCTGCCGCGCGGCGGGTCGGTCTGGCTTGGAACGTTGCTGCAGTTTCTGGACATGCTTGGGACCGACGGCGGCGTGGTGCGCACGGCGGTGTCGCGGCTCGCCACGGATGGCTGGCTCGACCGGGACAAGGTTGGCCGGAAGAGCTTCTACAAGCTGGCGAAGAGCGGCCGCGAGCGTTTCGAGATGGCTGTGGAGCACGTCTACAATCCGCATCCGTCGAATTGGGCAGGGCGCTTCGAGCTTTTGCTGATCGGAAATGGCGCGGATCGCGAGACGTCGCGGGCTGCGTTGACCGAAGCCGGTTTTGGAAGCCCGATGCCAGGTGTGTGGGTCGCACCATCGGATGTGCGCGTGCCGTCAATCGCCGAAAGTGCGATCCGGCTGGAGGTATCTGCCGACAATGCCATGGGACGGCAGCTTGCGGCCGCGAGTTGGTCGCTCGAGCGGACCGCGGAGTCGTATCGTGAATTCATGAAGACCTTTGCGTCGCTTGAAGGCTGGATCGGCGGCGCCGACAGGGTTTCTCCCGCAGACGCTATCCTCGCCCGGATCCTTTTGATCCATCACTACCGGCGGGTGGTTCTGCGCGATCCGTTGCTCCCGGAGGGCCTCCTGCCGCCGGCATGGCCAGCTCTCGACGCACGGCAGTTTTGTGCCCGGCTTTATCAAGCCCTTCTGCCGGCTTCGGAATCCTGGCTCGATGCGTATGGAGCGAGTGCGACAGGTTCCCTGCGTCCGCCGGGTGCGGAACTTGGCCGGCGCTTCTCCGACGTGCAGCGCAACATGTTACAAAAATAACTTGTAGATAGAATTTTTTGTTATATATTAATCGGCGTCTCCCGGGAGGAAACGGCGATGTACACGCAAGCGCTCAACACATCGGAAGCGGAAGTCGTTCACGTCGAGGACGCGGAACGCGCCGCGCATTTTCAGGCGCGCATCGATGCTGACGATCGCATCGAGGCAAACGACTGGATGCCTGCCGCGTATCGCAAGACACTGACCCGGCAGATTTCCCAGCACGCCCATTCCGAAATCGTCGGCATGCTGCCGGAAGGCAACTGGATTACCCGCGCGCCGACGCTGCGCCGCAAGGCCGCGTTATTGGCGAAGGTGCAGGACGAGTGTGGTCACGGGCTTTACCTCTATGCGGCAGCTGAAACGCTCGGCTCGTCGCGCGAGGAACTTGTTGACCTGATGCTGAGCGGCAAGGCGAAGTATTCCTCAATCTTCAATTATCCGACGCCGACCTGGGCTGACATTGGTGCGATCGGCTGGCTGGTCGATGGCGCGGCCATCATGAACCAGATCCCGCTGTGCCGTTGTTCCTACGGTCCCTATGCACGCGCGATGATCCGCGTCTGCAAGGAGGAGTCGTTCCATCAGCGCCAGGGCTATGAAATCATGCTGACGCTGTCGCGCGGCACCGAAGAGCAGAAGGCCATGGCGCAGAATGCGCTCGACCGCTGGTGGTGGCCGTGCCTGATGATGTTCGGTCCGCCGGACCAGCTCAGCCAGCACAGCGATCAATCCACGCAGTGGAAAATCAAACGCTTCTCCAATGACGACCTGCGCCAGAAGTTCATCGATGCGACGGTGCCGCAGGCCCACTATCTCGGCCTCACGATTCCGGACGCTGACCTGACGTGGAACGAGGCGACCAGTCATTGGGACTACGGCACGATTGACTGGGATGAGTTCAAGCAGGTGCTTTCGGGCAACGGCCCGTGCAACCGCGATCGCATGGCCGCGCGCCGCAAGGCTCATGAGGAGGGCGCGTGGGTGCGTGAAGCGGCCGCCGCCTATGCAGAGAAACAACAGGCGCACCGCACCCCTGCGGTTGCAGCGTAGACCCGGCTGGAGGCTGTCATGACCACTCAGAACACACAGCTTTGGGAAGTTTTCATCCGCAGCCGTAACGGCCTTGCGCACAAGCATGTCGGATCGCTGCATGCAGCGGACGCGACGCTGGCGCTTCAGGCTGCGCGCGATATCTACACGCGGCGCGGCGAGGGGCTGTCGATCTGGGTCGTGCCGTCGAATGCGATCATTGCGTCCGACCCATCCGAGAAGGGCATGATGTTCGAGCCGGCGATGTCGAAGATCTATCGCCATCCGACATTCTACGACGTGCCGGACGAAGTCGGGCATATGTAAGCGCCGGCGTTCACTCCGGCTGAAAATACACACGTCCACGATACGGGACTGACGATCATGTCTGTACGTTCCATTTCCGTTGCCGAGAGTCCGCTCGTGCTTTACGCGCTGCGCCGCGCCGACGATGCGCTGATCCTCGGACACCGCGTGTCGGAATGGTGCGGCCACGGACCGATGCTCGAAGAGGACATGGCGCTGGCCAATATGGGTCTCGACCTGATCGGGCAGGCGCGCGAGCTCTACACCTACGCTGCCAAGGTCGAAGGCGCAGGGAACGATGAAGACAAGTACGCCTACCTGCGTGACGTTCGGCAATATCGCAACCTTCTGCTGGTTGAACAGCCGAACGGCGACTTCGCGCGCACCATCGTGCGGCAGTTCTTCTATTCTGCGTTCGCCGATCCCTACTGGCGTGCGATGATGAAATCCAAGGACGAGACGCTGGCGGCGATCGCGGCGAAGTCCGAAAAGGAAAGCGCCTATCATCTGCGGCATACGTCGGAATGGATGATCCGGCTCGGCGACGGCACCGACGAAAGCCATCGGCGCGCGCAGACCGCGATCGATGATCTCTGGGCTTTCACAGGAGAGTTGTTCCACGCCGATCAAAGCGATGCGGACCTGATTTCGTCTGGCATCGCAATCGATCCGGAAAGCCTGCGCGGCCGCTGGGCCGAAACCGTCTCGAACATCCTGGGCGTGGCGACGCTGAAGCGCCCGTCCAGCGACTGGATGCAGAAGGGCGGCCGGTCCGGCAATCACACCGAACATCTCGGGCATCTGCTCTGCGAGCTGCAATCGATGCAGCGAACTTTTCCGAACGCAACATGGTAACCGGCAGCAACAGCGCGCACGACCTTCGCCAGACCGCCTGGAACGCAGCGGCTCAGGTGGTTGATCCGGAAATTCCGGTGCTGACCATCGCTGATCTCGGCGTGCTGCGTGACGTGACCGTGACGGATGGTGCGGTCGAAGTCGCGATCACGCCGACCTATTCCGGCTGTCCTGCAATGAACATGATTGCGCTGGAAATCGAGCTGGCGCTGGAGCGCGAAGGCATTCGCAATTCGAAGGTGCGCACGGTGCTGTCACCGGCCTGGACCACGGACTGGATGAGCGAGCAGGGCCGCCAGAAGCTGAAAGAGTATGGCATCGCGCCGCCGCAGACGGGCGGTGGACGCCGGGCTTTGTTCGGCGAGCAGCACGTGGCCTGTCCGCAATGCGGATCAGTAAACACGGAAGTGCTTTCCGAGTTCGGCTCGACATCCTGCAAGGCACTGTGGCGCTGCAAGGTATGCCGAGAGCCGTTCGACTATTTCAAGTGCCACTAGCCACCCGAGAGAGCGGACCAGAGCGACATCAGATGTCACACGTTCCAAAATTTCACCGTCTTGCCGTCGACGATCTGCGCCGCGAGACCGCCGACGCGGTGTCGATGACATTCGCGATTCCGGGGGAACTGGCGCAGGATTATGCTTTCGCGCCCGGCCAGTATCTGACGCTGCGGACAACCATGGACGGCGAAGAGGTGCGGCGCTCGTACTCGATTTGCTCAAGCCCCGACGACCATGAACTGCGCATCGCGGTCAAGAAGGTCGACGGTGGTGCATTCTCAAACTGGGCGCTGGACGAACTGAAAGCCGGCGATGAGCTCGATGTGATGACGCCGACGGGTCGCTTCGGCGTGGCGCATGCGCCAGATCAGGCGCGCATCCATGTCGGCTTTGCTGCCGGCTCCGGCATCACGCCGATCATGTCGATCGTACGCGGAATTCTTGCACGCGAACCCAACAGCCGCTTCTTTCTGTTCTACGGGAACCGGGCGACCAACGGCATTCTGTTCCGCGAGGCGCTGGAAGAACTGAAGGACCGGTTCATGGGCCGCCTGTCGGTGTTCCATGTGCTGTCGCAGGAAGAGCAGGACTTGCCGATCCTGTACGGCCGTCTCGATCGTCAGAAGGTCGAGGTGCTGCTGCGTTCAATGGTGCCCGCGGCTGCGGTCGATCACGTCTTCGTCTGCGGCCCGGTCGCCATGAGCGAAGAAATCGAGGCGACTTGCGTCGATCTTGGCATTTCCAAGGATCACGTTCACGTTGAGCGCTTTGTCTCGGAATTCGGCGGCAAACCGCGGCCGAAGATTCAGGTCGCGCCGGAAGCGCCACCCAAGGCGGTGGCGTCGCTGATTGTGGACGGCAAGCGCAAGGATGTGCCAATCGCGGAGGGCGAAGTCATTCTCGACGCTGCGCTGCGCGCCGGCATGGATCTGCCATACGCCTGCAAGGGCGGTATGTGCAGCACATGCCGCGCCAAGATCGTTGAGGGTGAAACGCGGATGGTCGTGAACTACTCGCTGGAGCCCTGGGAGCTTGAGGCCGGCTTCGTGCTGACCTGCCAGGCGCACCCGGTCTCCAGCCGCGTCGTGGTTGATTACGACCAGATGTAACTATTTGCCCTCGCGCAGCAGGGCATAGGCCGTTTGTGCCATCGCGACGGGCCGCGCGTCGCCGTCCGTCCGGAGCAACACGCTGCCGTAAGCCATCGTCTTGCCCATCCGCACGACGCGCGCTTCCGCCAATAGGTCTGCACGCATGGCAGGCCGCATGAAGTGGATCGTCTGATCCACTGTGGTCATCGGAAAGTATTCGCCGGCCGCGGAGCAGATCGCAAACACCATCGCGGTATCGGCCAAACTCATCAGTGCCTGACCGCAGACCACGCCGTTGTCCCGGCACAGCCTGTCGGAGAAGCGCATCCGCAGCACCGCGCTGTCGCCCTCAATGCTTTCAATCGACAGGTCAAGGTCCTGGACCCACTGCGCGAAGACGGATGCGAGCAGGGTTGTAGCGGCGGCTTTGTCGAATGTCGGCATGCGGTGTCCTGTGAATGAAGTCTAGGCGAGGGTGACGGGAAGCGATGTGAAGCCGCGAAAGCGCACACGCCTTGCCCGATGGGCGGGTCCGTTCGCCGCGAAATTCGGGAAGCGAGCGAGAAACCGGCTAATGGCGATCCGGCCTTCAAGGCGCGCGAGAGTGAGGCCGACACAGGCATGTGCGCCGGAGGCGAACGCGAGGTGGCGGTTCGGCGAGCGGCCGATGTCGAGCCGCTCCGGTTGTGCAAATACGTCGGGATCCCGGTTCGCCGCGCCGATGCAGAGCGTGATCAGTGCGCCTTCCGGAATTGTTACGCCGTCGAGTTCGGTGTCCTGCACGACGCGGCGGTTTCCGAGCTGGTTCGAAGATTCAAACCGCAGGAATTCCTCGACGGCCGTCTTGATCAGGGAAGGATCATCAATCAAGCGCTGGCGTTCGGTCGGGAAACGCAGCAGCAGTTCCAGCCCATTGCCGATCAGGTTGGTCGTCGTCTCGTGACCGGCGTTCAGGATGAAGATGCAATTCTGCAGAAGCTCGATCTCGCTCAGGCGCTCTCCGTTCGCTTCACCTTCGATCAGGCGGGTCAACACGTCACGATCAGCGTCGCCGGGCCGTGCGCGCCGGTCGGCAACCAGCCGGCGAAGGTAGCCGAGGAATTCGCTGACTGCGCGCTCGCCGCGCGCCTGCACATCCTCCGATAGGAACGGCTCCAGCGCGCCGAGGATCGCCAGCGACCAGCCGCGCAGCGGCGCTCGGTCCTCGTGGGGAATGGCGAGCAGGTTTCCGATCACTTCAACTGGAATGGCGGACGCGAAATCCTCGATCAGGTCGACGTTGCCGCGCGATTGCATGTCGTCCAGCAGCCGGTCGACGAGAGCGATCAAGCCCGGCTCCATCTCGGCGATAGCACGCGGATTGAGCGCACCGGCAATCAGTCGCCGCACGCGGGTGTGCAGCGGCGGATCGTTGAAAACGAGACTGGTGGTATGGTGTTGGAAGAGCAGCGAGTCCGCGCCGTATTTCGGTGCAAACTCGACCTTCTTGTCGGAGCTGAAGCGCGTCGTATCCTTGTAAATCGCTTCCAGATCGCGATGGCGCGTCAGGAACAGCGATCCGTCCGGCATGCGATGGATCGGATCGGCGGATTGCAGCGCGCGATAGGTCGGGTAGGGATCATCATAGAATGCGTCGGGAAGGTTCTTGAGCGAGAAGCCGCGCACAATCGCTGCGTCCTCGCTCGAAACCGGGCGAGGCGTGCTTTGTGGATCAGTGTGGGATTGACCCATCGATGCAATCGGCCTGAGGTCTAGAAAACGACGTCGTTGATCTGCACCACGGCCTGCGCCTTGGTGAAATTTGGAATATCCGCGAAGATTTCCTTGCCGTGCGCCTTTCCGGCGGCCTTGAAATCGTCCATCGATCCGAAGGTCAGCAGCGCGGTCATTTGATAATCGGGCGCGCTGCCATCCGCCTTCGCGATCCCTTTGATGGCTTGCGCGCTCTTGAGCCCGAGCGGACCCCAGCGATCCTTCACCAGCGGCATGTGCGTCTTGAGATAATAGTCGGTGTCGAATGCTTCGCCGACCGGATACATCACTGTGACAAGAATCATCGATTTTTCCCTTTCGTTGTTTTCACTATTTAGCTCTGGGGCCGCACAGCATTCATCGTCAGCAGTTCATAAGTTGCCGCAGACTCGTCTTTATCGGTCAGAATCTCGACATCCCAACGCACTTCGCCGTACTGCTTGTTTCGCGGCGATTTTTCTTTCGCCGTCAGCCGCACCTTGATGGTCTCTCCCGGCTGGATGGGCTTGATGAAGCGCAGTGAATCGAGACCGTAGTTGGCGAGTACCGGACCGGGATCGGGATCGACAAACAATCCTGCAGCGAACGACAGCAGGAGATAGCCATGTGCGACGCGGCCGGGAAAGAACGGATGACCCTTGGTCGCTTCCTCGTCCATGTGGGCATAGAACGTATCGCCGGTGAAATGGGCGAAATGCTCGATGTCCTCGAGCGTAATGGTGCGTTCCTTCGAGTAGAAGGTCTGCCCGACATCGAGGTCCTCGAAATGAAACCGGAACGGATGCCGGTCCTTCTCGATGACGGGTGCATTCTTCGTCCAGCTTCCGGTGATGCCTGTCAGCATCGCAGGCGAGCCCTGCAGCGCGGTGCGCTGCATGTAATGATGCACGCTGCGTACGCCGCCCAATTCCTCGCCGCCGCCTGCGCGGCCGGGACCGCCATGGACCATCTGCGGCATCGGGGAGCCGTGACCGGTTTGTTCCTTGGCGCAGTCGCGGTCGATCATCACCAGACGTCCGTGGAAGCTACCGACGCCGAACACAAGCTCGGACGCGATCTTTGGATCATGGGTGTAAACCGAAGCGACCAGACTGCCGCCGCCGCGATTGGTGAGCGCAATAGCTTCCTCGAGATCGCCGTAACCCATCACGGTGCAGACCGGGCCGAACGCCTCGATCGAATGGACGTGACTGGCGCGAATGGGATCGGCACAATGCAGCAGGAGAGGGGGAAGGAACGCACCACGGGTCACATCCGCGCCTTCCACGGTGAAGTTGTCAGGATCGCCCGCGACGATCTGGGATTCCGTTCGCAACGTCTTGACGTGGGCAAGAACGTCGCGGCGCTGGTCGAGGCCGACCACCGGTCCCATACGAACGGTTTCCAGCTCAGGATTTCCGATGGCCACCTTCGAGAGGCGCCCGCGTAACGCTTCGATGACGGCCTCGACACTTGCCGATGGCGCGAAGGCGCGGCGGATCGCGGTGCACTTCTGCCCGGCCTTCACCGTCATTTCCTTGGCGACTTCCTTGATGAACAGGTCGAATTCCGGTGTGCCGGGTTTCGCGTCCGGCGCGAGAATGGCCGCGTTGAGCGAATCCCGCTCAGCGATGAAGCGGACGGCTTCTTTCGCAATGACCGGGTGCCGCTGAAGCTTTTCGGACGTATCCGCAGATCCGGTGAACGAGACAACATCCTGGCAGGTGAGGTGATCGAACAGGTCGCCGGTGCTGCCGACTATGAACTGGAACGTCCCTTCGGGGAGAATTCCGGACTCGGAGATCATGCGCGCAAGCGCGTGGGCAACATAGGAGGTGACGGTTGCGGGCTTCGATACCACCGGCACGCCTGCAAGCAATGCGGGTGCCAGCTTCTCAAGCAAGCCCCAGCAGGGGAAGTTGAACGCGTTGATGTGAACTGCGACGCCCTGCAAGGAGGTGACGATGTGCTGGCCTGCGAACGTGCCGCCTTTGCCCATTGGCTCGACCGCACCGTCCAGCAGGAAGGTGGAATTCGGAAGCTCGCGGCGTCCCTTGCCTGCGTAGACGAACAGCGTGCCAATACCGCCATCGACATCGATCAGGTTATCGGTACGCGTGGCGCCGGTCTGGAACGACAGCTTGTAGAGCTGGTCTTTGCGCTCGGTCAGGTATTGCGCGAGCTTCTTGAGCAGATCGGCACGCTGGTGAAACGTCAGCTTGCGCAGATTCTTGCCGCCGACATTGCGGGCGTAGGCGAGCACGCTGTGCATATCCAGCCCGCCGCTCGTTGCCTCTGCGATCACATCGCCAGTCACGGCGCTGCGCACTTCGATGAGATCGCGCCCTGGTGCGGCCCATTGTCCGCTGACGTAGCTGTCGAGTTTCATGGGATCACTTCGAGGTTGGGTGCCTCAGGCACCGATTGAGAAATGAGTCTATTCCGCCGCTGCAGCGCGCTTCGATGTCTTCGACGGTTGCTTGAGAACGTTGCGCGCGCCGTCAACGATCAGCCTTGTCACGAGCTCGGCGTATTCGGCGCGGCTGACCGATCCGGTGCTTTTGAACCAGAGGTAATGCCAGTTGACCATGCCGAACAGCGACATGGTTACCGGTGTCAGCATCTTGGTGCCCTTGAGGTGAGGGGCGACGCCCACGACAGCCGAAGAAAAGATGATGACGAGATCGCGCTCCATCCTCTTTAGTTCGGTCTGACGCTCATGAGGCAGAAACCGCATGCTGCTGATCTGCACGTTGTGCTGGGAATCGGCATCCCGATACGCTTCCAGCAGCGCCGCAATCAGGCCGCGCAGCCGCGCTTCAGGTGGCGCGCCTGGATCGTCTGCTGTTTCGACGACTTCCAGCAACTCTTTCAGATGGAAGCGGATGACGTCGAACAGCAGGCCTTCCTTGTCCTTGTAGTAATGATAGAGGTTGGCCTTCGACACGCCGCAGGCTTCGGCGATCTTGTTCATCGATGCGCGGTCGTAACCGTGCGCCGAGAAAAGCTCCGCCGAGCGATCGAGGATCGCCTGTCGTTTATCGTCGTAGTCGTTGGCGCGGCTGCGGGCCATTTGAAATTCTATTCCTTAGTCTCTAAGCGAGCATGATCTGCGGGAAACCGGTATCCATTTTCCGGATCATGCTTTGGGCCGGCGATCGATGATGCGCTTGGCCTTGCCGACGGAGCGTTCGATGCTTCCCGAATCGAGCACTGTGACCACTGCCGTGATTCCGATGGTGTCCTTCACCGACTGCACCAATTGCCTGGTCGCAGCCTCGCGTGCGGGGAAGCTGGCTTCCGGCCGCGCTTCGACCTGGATTTCCATGTTGTCCATGCGGCCCTCGCGGGTGAGCACAAGCTGGTAGTGCAGGGAGAGATCGTGGATGGTGAGAAGCTTTTCCTCGATCTGGGTAGGGAACACATTAACGCCGCGAACGATCATCATGTCGTCGGAGCGTCCCGTGACCTTTTCCATCCGCCGCAGTGACCGCGCCGTTCCGGGCAGAAGCCGTGTCAGGTCCCGCGTCCGATAGCGGATGACGGGCATGGCTTCCTTTGTCAGCGACGTGAAGACCAGTTCGCCCTTCTCGCCGTCGGGCAGCACTTCACCCGTCGCGGGGTTGATGACCTCGGGATAGAAGTGGTCCTCCCAGATGTGAAGGCCATCCTTGGTCTCGACGCATTCGCTGGCGACCCCCGGGCCCATCACCTCGGACAGCCCGTAAATATCGACGGCGTGAAGATCGAAAGCCTCCTCGATCTCCTCGCGCATGGCGTTGGTCCACGGCTCCGCGCCGAAGATGCCGATCCGCAGCGAGGATTTCCGCGGGTCGAGCCCCTGTTTCCTGAATTCGTCAAGGATCGCCAGCATGTAGGACGGCGTCACCATGATGACTTCGGGTTTGAAGTCGTTGATGAGCTGGACCTGACGCTCTGTCATGCCGCCAGAAATCGGGATGACGGTGCAACCCAAGCGCTCCGCGCCGTAATGCGCGCCGAGGCCGCCGGTGAACAAGCCATATCCATACGCGATATGCACCTTCATGCCCGCGCGGCCACCCGCGGCGCGGATCGAGCGTGCGACAACATCGCTCCAGGTTTCGATATCGCGCTTGGTGTAGCCGACAACGGTCGGCTTGCCCGTCGTGCCTGACGACGCATGGATACGTGCAACGTCCGATTGAGGTACGGCGAACATGCCGAACGGATAGTTGTCCCGCAGATCGGTTTTGATCGTGAAGGGAAACTTCGCCAGATCAGGAAGGTCTTTGAATGAATCCGGGGTGACGCCTGCGGCATCGAATTTCGCGCGGTAGTGCGGCACGTTTTCATACGCATGGCGGAGCGACCAGGCCAGCCGCTCGCGCTGAAGCGCGCGAATGTCGTCGCGGGAGGCGATCTCGTAACGATCGAGTTCCGTCGGTTCGGGCGTCAACCGGTCGAGCTTGCGCAGCGGTATCTGAAGCAACGTTCTCTCCCAATCCTACTTGTTGTCTTGCGGGTGGCTGTCGAGCAACTGGCCCGATATCGTTCGCGAATGTCCGCGAAACTCGGCGATCACCTTGTTGCTGCCGTCGCGGACCGTGACGTCGTAAATGCCGCCGCGTCCCGCGCGGTTGCGTTCCACGGCATGAGCGGTCAGCGTTTCACCTTCGCGGACCGACTGGAGAAACGTCACCGCGCATTGGTGTGCGACGGTGCGCTGGTTGTAGGTGTTGCAGGCAAACGCGAACGTGGAGTCGGCGAGCGTAAAGATAAAGCCGCCATGGCAGATGCCGTGACCGTTGGTCATCTCCTTGCGAACAGTCATCGAGAGAACTGCTTCGCCCGGCGCGATCCGCTGCAGGCTCATGCCGAGTCCCTGGCTGGCCCGGTCGTCCTGCCACATCTTGTTTGCACAAGCCTGGGCCAGCGCCTGCGGATCCTTGTTGCCGTCAACGGATGCGTCCATCAGATGCCTCCGACGAAACGAGGCGCGCGCTTTTCAAGGAATGCAGTCACGCCTTCCGCAAAATCCGGAGCGCGGCCTGCCTGTCCCTGAAGATCGCGTTCGAGATCGAGTTGCTGATCGAGCGTGTTGGTCTCGGATGCGTCAATCGCTTGTTTGGTCAGGGCGAGGGCGCTGGTCGGCTGTTTCGCGAGATGGGCCGCAAGGCGGTGTGCTTCTGCCATCAGACTGGCATCGTCCACCACCTTCCAGATCATCCCCCAGGATTCCGCCTGTTCTGCGGAGACGGGCTCGGCCAGCATTGCGAGAGCCCGAGCACGCGCACTTCCCGCAAGGCGCGGCAGGAACCATGTGCCGCCGCAATCAGGGACAAGGGCGATTTTGGAAAAGGCCTGAATGAACTTGGCGGAGCGCGCAGCCAGAACGATATCGCAGGCAAAGGCGACATTGGCGCCGCCGCCGGCAGCCACGCCATTCACCGCGCAGACGATCGGGAGCGGCAGTTTTCGCAATCTGCGGATAAGGGGATTGTAGTGCCGGTCCAGCGTGACTGTGAGATCGGGCTTCTGGCCAGGGACAAAGTCAACCTCGGACAAATCCTGTCCGGCGCAAAATCCTCGTCCTGCGCCCGTGAGGATCAGCGCACGACATGTCTTGTCGGCCTCCGCTTCGGTTAACGCCTTATCGAGCGCGGCGTGCACGCTTGCGTTGAACGAGTTGAGGCTGTCAGGCCTGTTGAGCGTGATGACGCGATATCCGTCGCGGATCTCGGTCAGGATCACATCTTTGTCCACAGCGTCCTCCCAATCGGCCTGTTTCTGTCGGCCGTTGGAGATCAGGTTACTATTGACCAACCGTTCGGTCAATTATATTGATGGGGTCAGAAGCGCATCAGATCGCATGGGACAATTCGCCGATGTGACGAACAAGATGCGCCGGGCAAGCTCTCCAAAACGGGCGCCCATCATCAGGGAGGAAACCATGAAGCCGACTTCAGCATTGAAACTCTTTTTGGCCGCCGGTGCCGCCGGATTGGCATTCGGAAGCCCAGCATTCGCGCAGCAGACTGTAAAGATCGGTTCCGTCCTTTCGGTGACGGGCCCGGCTTCGTTTCTCGGCGAGCCTGAAGACAAGACGCTGCGGATGTATGTCGACAAGATCAACGCTGCTGGCGGCGTTAACGGCAAGAAAATCGAACTCATCGTCTATGACGACGGCGGCGACGCCAACAAGGCGCGCACATTCGCTACGCGTCTGATCGAGGACGATAAGGTTATCGCAATGGCGGGCGGTTCGACCACCGGCACGACCATGGCAATGATCCCGGTTTTTGAGGAAGCGCAGGTTCCGTTTATTTCGTTCGGCGGTGCGGTCGAAATCATCGATCCGGTCCGCAAGTATGTCTTCAAGACGCCTCATACCGACAAGATGGCGTGCGAAAAGATCTTCGAGAACCTGAAGCAGCGCAAGCTCACGAACATTGCCATGATCTCGGGCACCGATGGCTTCGGCGCTTCGATGAAGGCCCAGTGCACTAAGGTTGCACCGAACTACGATATCAAGATCATCACTGAGGAGAGCTACGGTCCGCGCGATAGCGACATGACCGGCCAGCTGACCAAGATCAAGAACACGGCCGGAGTTCAGGCCATCGTCAATCCCGGCTTCGGGCAGGGACCTGCGATCGTCACCCGCAACTATGCGCAGCTCGGCATGACCGCGACGCCGCTCTATCAGAGCCACGGCGTAGCCTCGAAGAGCTTCATCGAACTCGCGGGCGCTGCGGCTGAAGGCATCCGTCTGCCGGCAGCAGCACTTCTTGTTGGCGACAAGCTGCCGGACGGCGATCCGCAGAAGAAAGTCGTTGTCGACTACAAGAAGACCTATGAGGACACCGCGAAGAGCCCTGTCTCGACCTTCGGCGGCCATGCCTATGACGGCCTGTACATCCTGATCGACGCCATGAAGCGCGCCGGTTCAAACGACCCGAAGAAGATTCGTGACGAGATCGAGAAGACCAAGGGCTTTGTCGGTACCGGCGGCATTGTGAACATGACGCCGACTGATCACCTTGGCCTCGATCTCTCCGCTTTCCGCATGCTGGAAATCAAGGGCGGCGACTGGTCGCTGATCAAGCCGGGTTCGTAAACCTGCCGCATATGCATAAATGCTCCCGGATGGTCGGATTGCTCATCCGGGAGCGCCATCTCACTGCCTAAAGAGTCATATCGCCGGGAACGGCAGCCATCTGCTGTCTTCGTTGTTCGTGGAGCGGGAATGCCCGAGTTTGTCCAATTTCTTGTTTCCGGACTGACCGTGGGCGCGGTGTACGCGCTCGTCGCTCTCGGTTTCACGCTGGTCTACAACGCATCCGACGTTGTCAATTTCGCTCAGGGCGAGTTTGTGATGCTGGGCGGGATGGTGACGGTGTTTGCCTCCGCGGCAGGTATTCCGCTTCCGCTCGCAGCACTCCTCGCTGTCGTTGTTTCCGTCGTTGTCGGTCTCCTGCTGTATTGGCTGGCCATCGAACCCGCGCGCGATGCATCGCCGGTTACGCTGATCATCATCACGATTGGCGCTTCCATCCTGCTACGAGGCGCAGCGCAAATTCTGTTCGACAAGCAGTTCCACAAGCTTCCCAGCATCTCTGGCGATACGCCGGTTAATCTGCTCGGAGCGGCCATCCAGCCGCAGAGCTTCTGGGTGCTGGGCGGCACGGCGGTGATCGTGATCCTGCTGTATGTGTTTCTGGAGCGCACTGTGCTCGGAAAAGCTGTGCTTGCGACTGCTGCCAACAAGCTTGCGGCGCGGCTGGTTGGCATCAATACGACGACGGTCATGGCGCTCGCGTTCGGGGGATCTGCTGCCATCGGCGCGGTTGCCGGCGTCCTGATTACGCCGATCACGCTCACAAGCTACGATGTGGGTACATTGCTGGCGCTGAAGGGATTTGCGGCCGCGATGCTGGGCGGCATGGGCAATCCGCTCGGCGCGGTCGCCGGCGGGCTATTGCTCGGGCTGCTTGAGGCGTTCGGGGTCGGCTACATCAGCTCGACCTACAAGGACGCCTTCGCCTTCATTGTCATCCTTCTCGTCCTGTTCGCCATGCCGCAGGGTCTGTTTGGCCGGCGGACCGTGGAAAGGGTCTGAGCGGTGTTGCAGAAGATTGGCCATCGCTATCTGACCTTGATCGCGCTCGCCGTGATCGTCGCGGCGTTGCCGCTGATATTTCCGTCGAGCTATTACTTCCGCGTGGCGTCGCTGGTCTGGGTGTCTGCATTCGCGGCGATCGGTCTCAACATCCTGATGGGGCAGGCGGGGCAGGTCAGCCTGGGCCACGCCGGTTTCTTCGGAATTGGCGCTTATGCCGTCGCCATCGGGCCCGCGCATTTCGGAATACCGACATGGGCTGCGCTTCTCATCGGTTGCGCTCTTTCGTCGGTCCTGGCCTATCTCGTCGGCCGTCCGATCCTGAAGCTGAAAGGACACTATCTTGCCATTGCGACGCTCGGTCTTGGCGTGCTGGTGGCGCTGGTCATCACGACGGAAAGCCGCTGGACCGGCGGTCCGGACGGCATGCCTGTGGCGAAACTCACGCTGCTGGGATGGCGCGTCAGCGGATCGGACACATGGTACTGGATTTCGGGCGGGCTTCTGCTGCTGGGAACATGGATTGCCCTCAACCTGAACGATACGCCGACCGGGCGCGCCTTCCGCGCGCTTCACGATAGCGAGGTCGCGGCACGCGTCGCAGGAATCGACGTCGCGCGATTCAAGTTGCAGGCGTTCGTGATTGCCGCAGCCTACGCATCGGTCGCCGGGTCTGTACTCGCGATGATGAACGGCTTCATCAATCCCGATCAGGCGGGATTCCTGCACTCTGTGGAAATGGTGACCATGGTGGTGCTCGGCGGCCTTGGATCGGTCGTCGGGAGCATTGTGGGCGCGGCGGTGCTGATCACCTTGCCGCAGGTCCTGACCGTTTTTCAGGAGTATGAACATCTGCTCCTCGGCTTCATCATCATCGTGTCGATGATCTTTATGCGCGACGGCATCGTCCCGACGTTGTCGCGTGTGCTGGCGAAGAGGACGCAGTCATGACGATCCTCGGCGCCAGGGACATCGGCATTTCATTCGGTGGCATCAAGGCCATTGACGGCGTCAACTTCAGCGTCAGTCCGGGGCAGATCCTGTCCATCATCGGACCGAACGGTGCGGGCAAGACCACGCTCTTCAATATCGTTTCCGGTGTCTATGAGTGCGATCAGGGACGGGTAGAACTGTCCGGTGAAGACGTGACACGATTGACGCCGGACAAGCTCGCGGCGCGTGGCCTGTCGCGTACCTTCCAGAACCTCCAGATATTCCAGCGCATGACCGCCGCAGAGAACGTGATGGTCGGTCGTCATTTGCGGGAACGCTGCAATCTTCTCGCGGACCTGTTCCGGCTGCCTTCGGTGACGCGCCAGAACAGTGAGACGCGCGAGGCAGCACTGACCCTGCTCGACGATGTCGGGTTGCGGAGCAGTGCGGATATCGCAGCAGGTTCGCTCTCTTATGGCGCGTGCAAGCGTCTCGAGATCGCCCGCGCCCTTGCCGCAGAACCGCGCGTGTTGCTGCTCGATGAGCCCGCGGCGGGCTGCAATGCAGTCGAGACCGAGGAGATCGATGAATTGATCCGCCGTGTCGCAGCCAAAGGCATAGCGGTCGTATTGGTCGAACATGACATGAAACTCGTCATGAAGATTTCCAACCACATTCTTGTACTGAACCGCGGAAAGCCGATTGCCGAGGGCGCGCCGCGTGAAGTGCGCGACAATCCAGCGGTGCTTGAAGCCTATCTGGGCAAGCACGGGGCGAAGGAGGCGGCGCGTGCTTGAAGTCGTCAATCTTCGCAGCGCCTATGGCCGTATCGAGGTTCTGCACGGCGTGAATCTGAACGTCCGCTTAGGCGAGGTCGTCGCCCTGATCGGCTCGAACGGGGCGGGAAAGACCACGCTGCTTCGAGCGTTGTCGGGTGTTCAGCCGATCACCGCCGGCGAGATCAGCCTCTTGGGCGAGCGTATCGACCGCCTGCCGCCGCATCGGCGGGTGGAGCGCGGCATGACGCAGTCGCCGGAAGGACGTCAGGTTTTCGGACCGCTGAGTGTCGAAGACAATCTGCGTCTCGGAGCTTACATGCGCCGCGACAAGAACATCGACAGTGACCGCGATCGCGTTTTCGAGATGTTTCCGATTCTGGCCGAGAAGCGGAGGCTTCTGGCGGGGGGATTATCCGGCGGGCAGCAGCAAATGCTCGCAATCGGACGCGCGCTGATGGGCAAGCCGAAATTGCTGCTGCTGGACGAACCGTCGCTGGGTCTGTCGCCCACCCTGGTCGATCAGATTCTTGCCGCCATCGTCGATCTTCGAGTCAATGGTGTGACCGTGTTGCTGGTCGAACAGAACGCGAGCGCGGCTCTCGAAATTGCCGATCGCGGCTACGTGCTAGAGACCGGCAAGGTTGCATTCGAAGGGGCTGGCGCAACCTTGCTGTCGGACCCCAAGGTGAAGGCCGCATATCTCGGCGCGGCCTAGCACCCATTAACCTTGCAACGGCTTGATAGCCGTTCGCGGCTCCCCCGGCAGCGGGATGGAATCGATCTCCGCGCTTTCGCCGGCCGGAGCACGCCCGAACCACGCATAAAGTGCCGGCAGCACAAAGAGCGTCAACAGCGTCGCGCTGATCAGGCCGCCGATCACAACGGTTGCAATCGGCCGTTGCACTTCCGCGCCCGTTCCGGTTGCCAGCGCCATCGGGACAAATCCGAGAGAGGCGACCAGCGCTGTCATGGCGACAGGCCGAAGACGGGTGAGGGCGCCGGTAAAAATGGCGTCCGCTTTCCCGTATCCCGTCGCGATCAATTGCTTGATGTAGGTCAGCATCACAAGGCCATTGAGGACGGCGACGCCGGATAGCGCGATAAATCCAACTGCAGCCGATACCGAGAACGGAATTCCCCGGAGCCACAACGCGACGACACCACCGGTCAGCGCCAGCGGGACAGCACTGAAGACGATGAGAGCATCCCGCGCGGTCCCGAGTGCGCCCATCAGCAACAGGAAGATCAGAATGAAGCAAACCGGAACCACGATCGAAAGTTTTGCGCGCGCCGCCGCCAGATTTTCGAACTGGCCGCCCCAGGTCATCCAGTAACCGGGCGGCAATGTCACGGCGGCATCGATCTGCGATCTGGCGTCGTTCACGACAGCGGCAATGTCGCGGTCCCGCACATTGGCGGTGATGACGATCCGTCGCTTGCCGTTTTCGCGGCTGATCTGATTGGGACCGTCGCTGATCTTGAAGGTCGCCAGTTGCCCGAGCGGTACGGTCAGCGGAGCAGGGCCCATGAGCGGCAGCGAGACCGGCAAGTTCTTGAGCGCATCAAGATCGCCGCGAATGTCTTCCGGCAATCGGACCGTGATGTCGAAGCTGCGATCTCCTTCAAACACGGCTCCGGCTGTTCGCCCGCCGATGGCTGTGCCGATAACGTCCTGAACAGCCGAGAGACTGAGACCTCGCCGGGCGATCTCCGTTTTGTTCACGCTGATATCCAGTACCGACAGTCCGCTGGCCTGTTCGATTTTGACATCGGCCGCGCCTTTCGTTTTCCGCAGGATAGCTGCAATCTGCCCGGCGCTGCGCAGAAGCGGCTCGAATTCATCGCCAAAAACCTTTACGGCGAGATCGCCGCGTACACCGGCCAGCAGTTCGTTAAAGCGCATCTGGATCGGCTGGGTGAATTCGTAATTGTTGCCCGGCAGTTCGCGCACCGCATCCGCGATCTGGTCAAGCAGCGCAGCCTTGGTCAACTTGGGGTCAGGCCATTCGTCTTGCGGCTTGAGGATGATGAAGGTGTCCGATGCATTGGGCGGCATCGGATCCGAGGCGACTTCAGCCGTTCCTGTTTTCGAGAAGACGTAGGAGACTTGCGGAAAGGCGCTGATGGCCTTCTCGACGTCGAGTTGCATCGTCTACGATTGCGTCAGGCTTGTGCTGGGAATGCGCAGCGCGTGCATGGCGATGTTCTTCTCATCCAGCGTCGGGATGAATTCCTGCCCAAGCCGGAGAAACAGCAACAAGGCGCCGACGAACAGGACCAGTCCGGTCGCGACAGCAGGAGCGGGCCGCTCGATGGCGCGCCGGAGCAAGGGCGCATACGAGGTCTTGAGGCGGCGCACGACGCGGCTGTCGGATTCCGTGACCCGGCCCGTCACTGCGATGGCGATCAGCGCAGGTACGAACGTGAGGGACAGCACGAAGGCCGAGACGAGCGCAAGGATGACCGTCAAAGCCATCGGTTCGAACATCTTTCCTTCGACGCCACTGAACGTGAGCAACGGAACGTAAACCAGAATAATGATGGCTTGGCCGTAGACACTGGGGCCGATCATCTCTTCGGCTGCGGCTTTCACCGTCGTGAGGCGTTCTTGCAGCGACAACGTCCGGCCGACGGCTGTCTGCTTTTCGGCAAGGTGACGCAGCGCGTTCTCGGTAATGATAACCGCGCCATCGACGATCAGGCCGAAATCGAGCGCTCCAAGGCTCATCAGATTTGCGCTGATCCGGCCCTGCAGCATCCCGAATGCGGTCATCAGCATGGCCAATGGAATGACGAGAGCTGTGATGAACGCGGCGCGGAAGTTGCCGAGCAGGAGGAACAGGACGGCGATGACCAGCAAGGCGCCTTCGCCAAGGTTCCTGGCCACTGTGCTAATTGTGGCATCCACCAGTTGTGTGCGGTTGAGGACGGTTTCGACAGTCACGCCGGCCGGGAGCGTACGGCGGATGTCCTGCATTTTAGCATCGACTGCGGCAGAGACCGTCCGGCTATTATTCCCGATCAGCATCAGGGCCGTTCCGATAACCACCTCCTGCCCATCGCGGCTGGCGCTGCCTGTGCGGATTTCGCCTCCGATCGCGACGTCCGCGACGTCGCGGACCCGGACCGGAATCCCGCCGCGGGTGATGATGGTCACGTCGCCAATATCGGCAAGTTTTTCCAGACGGCCCCCTGTGCGAACCGCGATGCCTTCGCCGTTGCGGTCAATGGTGCTCGCGCCCCGGCTGATGTTGTTCACCTCGATGGCGCGTACGACGTCGCTGAACGAGAGCCCTAATGAGATGAGCTTCGCAGGGTCCGGCTTCACCTGAAACTGTTTGATGTATCCGCCGATGGAGTCGACGCCCGCCACGCCGGGCACGGCCTTGACCTGTGGACGGATGATCCAGTCCTGCACCGTTCGCAGATATGCGCCGCGCTCGACGTCGGTTTTCAGCAGTTCGCCTTCCGCCGTCAGGAACGAACCGTCTCTCTGCCAGCCTGATGTGTCGTCGCCGCTGGATTTAGCGGCAAGGGAAACCGTCCACATGTAGATCTCGCCGAGCCCTGTCGAAATCGGCCCCATCTTCGGATCAGCGCCAGGTGGCAGAGTTGAGCGCAGGTCGATCAGCCTTTCGTTGATCTGCTGTCGTGCGAAATAGATGTCGGTCTTCTCGCTGAAGATGGCGATGACCTGCGAAAACCCGTTGCGTGACAGCGAGCGGGTTGCTTGCAGTCCGGCGATGCCGGCCAGAGCCGTCTCGATACGGAAGGTGACCTGCTTTTCGATCTCCACGGGAGACAGCGCAGGCGCCGTGGTATTGATTTGCACCTGCTTGTTGGTGATGTCGGGCACGGCATCGACAGGAAGATGCGCGAGCGACCACACGCCCAGCGCGACGAAGCCGAGGCTCAGCAGCACGACTATCCAGCGGTGTTGAATGGAAAGGTCGAGAATGCGCTTGATCATGACTAGTGGTCCGATTCTAACATTCGTATTCCGTTTCAGCTGTGATCGTTTGCGAATGTTAGAATCAAAGGACCACTAGCAAGATTGTGATTCTAGTGCCGCTTTTCGATCTGAAGTTCCTGGGACGAGTTTGCAGCAAGTGGTGCAGGAACTTCAGATCGGCGGCACTAGGTGCCTAATGAGCATGTCCGGCTTCGCCGCGGCCGAGATCGGCCTTCAAGACGAAGGTATTGGCGGTTGCGATCCGGTCACCGGGAGACAGGCCGGAGATCACCTCGAATGATTTGCCGTCCTCGCGGCCCGTGATGATCTTGCGGGGCTCGAAGCCTTCCGAGGTGCGGACGAAGACGGCGCTTTGACCGTCCACGCTTTGCACAGCGGTTTTTGGCACCACGATATCCGTCTGAATCTGCTGGAAGGGAATGTGAGCGGTGATGAACATTCCTGGCCGCAGGGCGTGCGAGGGATTGTCGACCGAGGCAACGACACGCGCCAGACGGGTCTCCTTGTCCAGCAACGGGCTGACAAACATGATCGTCGCGGGCATGGAATCTGCGCCCGGACCAGTTTCGACGCTGATTTGCTGACCTTCCCGGACCACGGCAAGATCTGTGGCGGGCAGCGCCAGTTCGGCCCACACCACGCGCGCGTCGACGATCACGAACAGCTCGCTTTCCTGACCTTCGCGGCCGACCAGCGATCCGAGATCGACGCGACGCTCCGCGATCCGGCCGCTCATCGGCGCCCGCAATTCCTGCAATCTCAGGCTTTCGACGGGTTGTTGCGGCAACGCGGCGATCTGGTCGCTGGTCAGGCCCAGCGCAAACAGCTTCTGGCGCGCGACATCGAACTTGATCCGCATGTCTTCGAACAGGGTCTTCGCACGCAGGTAATCATTTTCGCTGCTGACCTTGGATTCGAACAGGCTCTTGGAGCGATTGAACAGCGTTTCCTGAAGTTCAAAAGCGACGCGTGCGGCAAGGTATTGGCTTTTTGCATCGGCAACCTCACGGCTTTCGATAATCGCCAGAACGTCTCCTTCGCGAACGTTGTCGCCGAGGCGTTTGCGCAACTCGGCGACGGTGCCGACCAGTCGGACGGAAACCTTTGCGATGCGCTCGCCGCTTGGGACGATCGTACCCGGCACGACGATGCGCTTGCTCAAGGTTCCGGCAGTTACTTCACGGATCGCGAAGTTTCCGGCCGCGATCTGACGATCGCTGAGCTTCATGCTGGCTTCTTCATGTTGCTCGGACTTGCTTGTCTCGGTCGGAGCTTCATGCGCGTGTGCGGCGGTGAGAAAAATGGTCGCGAGTGCGCCAAGGGTGCCGCTTGCGACACGTAATCGAAGTTTGGTCATTGTTTAAATCCCGCGAGCGGTCAGGCTCGTGCCACGATCAATTCAACGAATTGCTGTGCCTGCGAAAGTTGATGCAGACAGGCTGTCGCGCAGCCGTCGCGGCTGCGGACATGCCAGCGGGCCTTTCGGCCTCGGGATTTAGGCGCGGGGTGGTTTGAAAAGGGGCAGGCCGGCCAGCGATGGTGGTGTCTGTTCCCGGCCGATGGGCGGTGCTTGGTGGCTGATGTCAGTCGGAAGGCTCACGGCAAAGGCCGGTTGTCCGGTCACATGGCTCAGGCAATGGCCGCAATGAGATGGCATCTTTTGATCGGCGGTATCCGGCGGGGTGCTCCCGCCGAAATCCATCGCGATCACCGTGGTATCCGAGCCAGCAAAAGCCAGATCGTGGTTTGCGCAATGAAACAGCGATGCCAGCAGGCCAAGCATCAATGCGAGGACGAGCGACAGACGGGAGCGCCGTCCGTTGCGTCCGGAGCCGAGGCTCGCATTGCGTTGAAGACTGCCGATCATGTTCTATCAGTAGATTTTCTGTCAGGCCTTTTCAAGGCCGGTTAACTGGCTGTCGGGTGCCAGCGCGCAGGCCGTGACCGGACTGGTTATGATCTGGATTGTCGCATGTTTAATACCGAAATCGTCATTCAGGTGATGCGTTGCCTCGATCAGGAATGCGTCTCCCGGATGACCGGACGGCATGACCAGATGGCAGGTCAGCGCAACCTCGGTCGTGCTCATTGGCCAGATATGAAGGTCGCAGACCTCCGTGACCCCGGGGCGCTGTTCAAGGTAACGGCGAACCGCCGCCGGATCGATGGTTGAAGGCACCGCGCCAAGCGACATCGCTGTGCTGTCGCGCAACAGCCCCCATGTGCCCCACACGATGACAGCAACGATCGCGAGGCTTGTAATCGCATCGAGCCACAGCCAGCCGGTGAACATGATAATCAATGCGGCGATGACGACGCCGGCCGACACGGCGGCGTCAGCGGCCATGTGCAGGTAGGCGCCCTGGATATTGAGATCGCTCTTGCGGCCCGAGGCGAACAGCAGCGCAGTGAAGCCGTTGATGACGATCCCGATAGCCGCGACGATCATGACGGTCATTTCCGCGACTGGCTCGGGATTGAACAGGCGCAGCACGGCCTGCCAGCCGATCGCGCCGACGGCGATCAGCAGGAAGACTGCATTGAACAACGCCGCCAGGATCGAGGAACCGCGCAGGCCGTAGGTGTAGCGCGCTGAAGGGGGCCGCTTCGACAGAATGACGGCGATCCACGCGACGACCAGTCCCAGAACATCGGACAGATTGTGTCCGGCATCCGCGATCAGGGCCGTCGAGTTACTGATGTAGCCGTAGATCGCTTCGACGATGACGAAGAGCGTGTTGAGCACGATACCGACAGCGAAGGCGGTCCCGAAACTTGCGGGCGCGTGAACGTGTCCGCTGTGTCCATGAGCATGACCGTGATGCCCATGATCAGCGTGGTCGTCGTGCGCGGCGTGATGCGAATGCGTCATGCGGTTCCCGTACAAACCGAAGCCCGAAGGCCCAGTTGCTGCATGGGATATGCGTCATCCGGAAACCGAATACTATCACAGCGGGGAAGTAATCTGAGGGCGCTGGACGGCGCCCGGGTCTTACTGGAACGGCCTCACGCCTGCGATGGCGCGCGATCGGGCAACCGTCGCCGTGATGTTATCGGCGAGCAGGCGTGCGAGGCAGGAATAGCCCCAGTCGTTCATGTGCAAGCCATCGGCGGTAATGAACCGGTCGAACGCGATAGCCTGATCTTCGTGCCAGTTCCGCATGGCCACGTAGCGGCGAAACAACGGGACGTGCGTCTGCTTCGCGACGTAAGCAATCAGCCCGACCATTTCGCTGACCGCAGGCTTGGCGTTCACGCGCGGCGCAAACTGCGGGTCGATCAGCAGCACGTCCGCACCGCTTTTTCTGATGCGGGAAATCCCGGCCTGCAACACGTTGGCTGTCTCAGGGATATTGCCGTCGCGAAGCACGGTGTTGGTGCCGAGCTGCCAGATCACCAGATCCGGCTTCGGCTCGAGAACCGCATCCATCCGCGCCATCATCGAGTTGGCGTCTTCGCCGTTGATGCCCTGATTGATGACGGTGACAGGCGTTTCCGGAAACCTTTGGCGCAATTCGCGCTCGAGGCGGCTTGGATACGAGAACGCCGCCGAGCTGGCGCCTGCGCCACCGGTCGAGGACGAGCCAACCGCAACGATGGTGACGGGTTGATGCGCGTCCAAGCGTTTGGCGACCCGCGCGATGGGAGCATCGAGCTGCGCGAGCGACTTCGACTGCACGCAGGGTTGAGCCTTGAAGACGCTGTTGAGGTCATCGCTGACAGCAGGGCCATTGGCTTGTTCGGCGCGCGAGGCAGCAGGGCTCACGACAAGCGCCGAGATACCAAGCGCAAGCGCACCAACCGTGGCGGCGATCGTCGAGGCCGTTTTCCGGCCGGGCAAAGGGCTGATCATCGAGAAGCGAACCCTGGCATGGCGGCCATGGAAGGTCCGCGTTAATCAACACCTAGCCAAATTTACCTCCGTGTTCAATGCGCCCTTCGGAGGTAGGGAACTCATGCTTAATCAAAATGCTCCGCCAAAACAGCGGGTTGAACCTGTGGTTCCAGTTGCTGCGATGCACAAAGCCGTGAGCGGGAGGCAGTTGTTCGTCGTCAGAGGGTCTTGAGCAGCGCACTGCATCCGTTCCAGATGATCTGAATGCCGATGCAAAAGAGGATGAAGGCCGAGAGTCGCATGACCACGTCCGTTCCGCGTGCGCCGAGAAACATGATGATGCGATCGGCGAAGCGATAACAGACGAAGATCGTGATGGCGATGGCGGCAAGACCTGCCACCGCGGCGCCGCCAAGAACGGCCAATTGGGTGAGATCGTCGGTCGCTATCGGCCGCTGGCTTCCCAGGGTAACTGCAACGGAGATCGAGCCGGGTCCGACCGTCAGCGGCATGGTCAATGGATAGAACGCATCGATCGTTGGGCCGGCGTCCACCTTTGGGTGATCCACGGATTCTACAGGAGCGTGGAGCAGCCGCCAGCCAAAGGTCGCCACCACCAGTCCACCGGCGACCCGGACGACGGGCAGGGTAATTCCGAAGAATTCGAGGACATGAGAGCCGATAAACAGCGAGCCGAGCAGGAGGAAGAAACTGTTGCGGGCTACGTTCAGGGCAAGAACGCTGCGCTCGGCCGTGGTGCGTCCGCGGGTCATGCGCAGGAAGAGCGGCGCGCTTCCGATCGGGTTGACGATCGGAAACAGCGCGGCATAGACCAGCAGAAAAGCGTTGATGATGTTTTGCACGATGATCGCCCTGACGGCATCAGCCGTCCGCCGATTTCGAACAGAGATCGCAAGCATTTGCAACTCAGAACAGCCGACCGATGGTCCTGCTGGGTGATACTTGAACTTGCGGCCGCCTATGAAACGTCTCGTCTTGGGCAGGCGGCCTTGATACCGTGACGGCGAAGCAACGACGGTCGATTCATGCAGCGCAAACTAACAATGTTTTTTCTGGCGGCGCTCATCGGAAATCCACCGTCCATGCTGTTTGCCGAGCCCGTCCCGATTACATGCACGATTCTGCCGGGCGAAGAATCGGCCAGCGTGTTGCTCACCAATCCGTTCAACTACACCGCGTCATGTCAGGCAAACTGCAAATTCTCGACCGCCGTTTACGACGATAATCCTCAGATCATTTGCGCCAAGCCAGTGCCGGCCGGCAAGCAAGTCGAGATGTGCATTCTCAAGGCGGCGGGTAACAAACTCGTCAAGTTGGTCGAAGCCAACGCTGATTGTAAAAAACCTTGAGCGCTCGGCTTCTGGATCGATCAAAAGTGAATGAAAGCCCCGTATACGCGGGAGCTTTCATATCCGTACGGCTAGCGTCCGAAGAACAGCCAAAGCAAAAAGATCACTGGAATCGGCACACCCAGCAGCCATAATAGAATTCCGCGTCCCATTTTCGCCTCCATATCAACCTCAGGACATGGAGAACGTCGAAGCGATGGCGATGTTCCTAAAAATTAGAACTCACGAACCGGTATGCGGATTACCAGTGGCCGGTATTCGGCATCGAACTCCAGGGTTCTTGCGGTGCGAGTGCATCGCCCTTCTGCAAGAGCTCGATAGAGTGCAGGTCGGGTGAACGGATGAAGGCCATCTGACCGTCGCGCGGCGGACGATTGATGGTGATGCCGAGCTTCATCAGCCGATCGCATGTCGCATAGATATCGTCGACCTCATAGGCGAGGTGTCCGAAGTAACGATCTTCGCCATAGGTCTCTTCATCCCAGTTGTACGTCAGTTCGACCAGCGGCGCGCCGCGTCCTTTGACCTGCTTGAGCAGGCTTTCGTCTTCGGCTGCGCACAGGAACACCAGCGTAAATCGGCCTTTCTCGCTTTCCGTGCGGCGGACTTCCTTCAGTCCAAGCGCGTCGCTGTAGAACTTGAGGGCGGTGTCAAGGTTGCGGACACGCAGCATGGTGTGGAGGTAACGCATGTTTCTTATCCTTCTTCGGACATGCCGGAGTTGAGGGAGCGCGATCCAATAGCAGTTAATTGGACGGGAGGGCAGTTCAGGCGAAAGGAACTTTTTCGCTGCGATGCCGTTGTCCTTCACAACTTCGAGATGATGGAGGCGCTTTTTGAACGAGGTAATTGATCGGGTTATTCATACGTTCGGGATGATGCGTAACCTGAGCGAAGACGCACTACACGAGGCCCGCGAAAATCTCAGCAGTTACCTCGAAACGCTTTCATCTGCCGGCGAAACCGATCCGCAGCGTTTGGCGGTGTTCGGGCTGGCCTACCTCCGCAACCGTCACGACGGCTTGTCGCCAAAATACACAGGCTGCTGACGTTTTCAGGCGGTTGCTCGCCCTATGACAGTGGATAAGAAACCGCGTCAACTGGCGAGGCATGGTCCTTCTTGATACCCCGTGAGCACTTAACGGAGACGACCATGCAAAAAATAGATCTGGATTCGATGTCGATCGACGATCTGGCGAAACTGCGCGACCAGACGAGCGAAAAGCTCGCCGAGAAGGTTGCCGCACGCCAGCTTGAACTCGCCGCGGAAATGGAAAAGCTCGCAGCATTCGGTGGCAAGAAGACCAAGACCGTTGTGCCGAAGAAGGACCTGAAGGATGTCAAGGAAGCCTTGAAGCCGCAGCTTCAGGAAGCCTTGAAGCCGCAAGCCACCAAGGCCGCTTGAGCCGCAACGATCCGTGATCGACAGTCAATGGGGGCTTCGCGCCCCCATTTTTATTGAGTTATAGTTCGCACGACAGCTCTCTCAGGGCGCATGATGATTGCATCCGATCTTCGCAGCGGAATCGACCTGCTCGGCGACATGATCGCCGAGGCCCGGACCATCGTGCCGTTCACCGGCGCGGGTATTTCCACGGAATCTGGAATTCCCGATTTCCGTTCACCGGGTGGTCTGTGGACACGCAACCGGCCTATCCCTTTCGACGAGTTCGTTGCGAGCCAGGAGGCGAGGGACGAAGCTTGGCGCCGCCGCTTTGCGATGGAACCGAGCTTCGCAGCGGCGCGACCCGGGCGCGGGCACCGCGCACTGGCGTCGCTGTACAAGGCGGGGAAGGTGCCCGCGATCGTGACGCAGAACATCGACAATCTGCATCAGGCATCGGGCTTTTCCCCCGAGCATGTCGTGGAGTTGCATGGCAACACCACCTATGCCCGTTGCATCGGATGCGGAACGCGGTTCGAGATCGGCTGGGTCAAGGAACGGTTTGATCCTGAAGGTATTGCACCATCCTGTACGGCATGCGGCGAGCCGGTAAAGTCGGCTACGATTTCCTTCGGCCAGTCGATGCCGGAAGAAGAAATGCGCAGGGCAACAGAGCTTGCGCAGCACTGCGATCTGTTCCTCGCGATCGGATCGTCTCTGGTGGTATGGCCTGCGGCAGGTTTTCCAGTATTGGCGCGGAACTGTGGCGCAAAGCTCGTGATCATCAACAATGAGCCGACAGATCAAGATGATATTGCCGATCTGGTGATCCGCCACGACATCGGCGAGATACTCGGACCATTCGTGGGTAATTGACCTACTCAGTTGATTCGCAATCGTTCAAGGCTGTTCATAGGTCGCTGCTGATTTCTTTTTTGTCTTTCAGCATTGTTCCGGAGTGTTATCGTTCAATCAAGGATTCGCGTTTCTCAGTTTTGATTCGTCACGGCGAGAAAATGCGAAGCGAGCTTCGTCGCATAACGTTCTTGGTCATGTCGGTGACTGACTGCAGATTTTTGTTTGGGGTCCGGGGGTCATGGGTTCGGACGCATTTGAGTCCAAGAAGGCAGGCGGTTCGCTAATGGGGGCTGGACCCGACAGGTTCGCTCCAGGCGAGTTGGCTGCCGACAATTTCGCAGCCGCGGATGGAGCGGCCGTCAACCTCGTCGAGATTTCCGGCGTCATCAAATGGTTCGACGCCTCCAAGGGTTACGGCTTTATTGTCCCCGACAATGGCTGGCCCGATGTGCTGCTCCACGTCACGGTGCTGCGCCGCGATGGCTACCAGACCGCCTATGAGGGCGCGCGTCTGGTCTGCGAATGCGTGCAGCGCCAGAAGGGCTACCAGGCCTTCCGCATCGTTTCGATGGACGAGTCGACGGCGATCCATCCGGCGCAAATGCTTCCGGCACGGACCCATGTCAGCGTTACCCCGACCAGTGGTCTGGAGCGGGCGCAGGTGAAGTGGTTCAACCGGCTGCGCGGCTTCGGCTTCCTCAGTTGCGGTGAGGGGACGCCGGATATCTTCGTGCACATGGAAACCCTCCGCCGGTACGGCATGACCGAACTGCGCCCCGGCCAGTACGTGCTGGTCCGCTTCGGGCCCGGTTCCAAGGGCATGATGGCGGCTGAGATCCAGCCGGAGACCGGCGCACCCGGACTGTCCTCACACTAGTCCCGCGCAAGACTGGCAGATTGCGCCGGTCTGCCCTGACCACATCCGCGTGATCCTCCAACAAGGCCAGACCTGCGTCTGGCCTTTGCCATGATTGCCGCGCTAGGGTGCCGCGGTCGTTGGTTCAGGATATTGATTGCGAATGCTGTTTGGTCGTCTGCCGAAATCCCCAAATCTGAAAACGAACATCCGGGTCGTCCTCGCGGTGATGATGGCGCTTCTTGCAGCGACGGTGACCAATGTTGTTGCCGCCGAGATACAGCCGCTGGAGATTGTCACCAAGTCCGGCGTGCACGTGTTCACCGTCGAAATGGCGAAGACCGAACAGGAGCGGGCCACTGGCCTGATGTATCGCAAGGAGCTGGCCGAAGGGCGGGGCATGCTGTTCGACTTCTCACCGGAGCAGCCGGTTTCGATGTGGATGAAGAACACCTTCATTCCGCTCGACATGATCTTTATCCGGAGCGATGGCCGGATTCTGCGGATCGCGGAAAACACCGAACCCCATTCCGAAAAGATCATTTCGTCGGGAGGTCTGGCCAAGGGCGTGCTGGAGGTGA
Organism: Afipia birgiae 34632; assembly: GCF_000308295.2. Taxonomy (GTDB): domain Bacteria; phylum Pseudomonadota; class Alphaproteobacteria; order Rhizobiales; family Xanthobacteraceae; genus Afipia; species Afipia birgiae. The sequence continues at coordinate 1,218,229 of NZ_HG326652.1, read as the reverse complement.
TCGGAGGCACCGCCCGGAAGTACGGAATTCAGGCTGGCGATCGCGTCGCCCATCCGTTGTTTGGAACGCGGTGAACCCACGCACGGGTAACCGCCCGGGGACACGCCTCGGCGTCGGGTAAAAGTGCATAAAATGCGCGGGAACGCCGAAAGAACCGGCTGTCAGAATCACTTTGGGAAAATTTAGTAGATTCAATGATTTAGATGGTCGGGGCACGAGGATTCGAACCTCGGACCTGCAGTACCCAAAACTGCCGCGCTACCAGGCTACGCTATACCCCGATAAATCCAGTCGATACACGCTTCGCACGGCGTCAGCAAGGCGGAAGGCCACTCGCGAAGGGATAATCCGACCGCATGTGGAATTGTTCCGGCCAACCGCGGATCAGGCTCCCGGAGCCGCCGAGGGCTGCGTTGCGGCCGCCTTTGCGGGTGCCGTACGGGCTGACGGCTTGTCCTGCTTCTTGGACCAGCTTCCATAGTAAGCGACAGCGGTCAAGATCGCGACACCGACGATGCTGACGCCAAGCTGCGCCCAAACCGTCCCCCAGCTCAGCATCAGCACGAAATGCGCAACGAACGAAAGGAATATGCCGACGCAAAACACCTGCAGCGATTGCTGACCGCACTTGATCACGGGTTCGAGCCACTTCGATTCGAGTAAACTCCAATCCTTGGGCACAAAGCGGGTGATCAAGAACGCAATCACCACGAAATGGATGACGCGATACGGCGCCAGGAACGTCTTGTCGTTCGGATTGAAGGCGTCATAGAGCCACTTCGGAAACAGGGCGCCGAAGGATTCAAAGCGCCCGGCCATCGTCATGATCATCGCAAAGACAAGATAGAGGGACCCCGCGACCAGCAACCAGCGGGACCTGATAATCGAGCGGGATTCGATTGCCCCGCCCAGCGCAAACCAGGCGCCGAACACGAACAGAAGCTGCCAAGTATATGGATTGAAATACCAGGAGCCGATCGGATAGGCCGAGAAATTCCAGCCGAACTGACGGGCTGCGAAATACAGCACCAGCGAAGCGATCATCACCATGTCGGGCTTGCGCAGCATCAGCCACAGCACCGGCGGGAAAAAGCCCATCAGGATGATGTAGAGCGGTAGCACGTCCAGATTGACCGGCTTGAATCGCAGGATAAGACCCTGCGTCAGCGTCTGGATCGGATTTTCAACCAGACCGGCGACATTGAACTCGTTCAGGATGTCCGGATCGGCATAACGCAGCGCGACCCAGCCGATCGCCGCGATGTAAATCACAAACAGAATGACGTGCGCGACATAGAGTTGCCAGACGCGCTTCCACAGCCGTGTCGAACCGACGATAAAGCCGCGATCGAGCATCATCTTGGCGTAAACGAAAGACGCCGTGTAGCCCGAGATGAACACGAACAGGTCGGCCGCGTCGCTGAATCCGTAGTTTCGCGGCGTGACCCAGTTGATGACGTTGTTGGGAATGTGGTCGAGAAAAATCCACCAGTTGGCGATACCGCGGAAGAAATCGAGCCGGAGATCTCGGCCCTTTTCTGGGAGTGTTGCCTGAATTTCCATGGGTACCGTTTCGTAATGCGATCGAACCAAAAAATAACTTCGGCGGCGCCTATCCGGACCTAATCGGTCCGACATTGTCACGGCGTTTCGGACCGACTATATCAGAACTCGCCGTAGAAAGTCTTCTTCGGGACAGGGCGCTCAACATCTGGATCTTGGCCGGCCCCCGAATTTCGTGCTTTTTACCCATTATCTGAATCTGATCGATGCCACGGCGAGCAGGCCAGGACCCGAATCCATGACAGCCAGAATATTCAAACCTGCCAAGAACGCGATGCAGTCCGGGTGGGCCAAGACAAAGTCATGGCAGCTAGACTATGAGCCCGAGCAGCCACGCGTGATCGAACCGCTGATGGGCTGGACCAGCTCTGCAGACATGAAGCAGCAGGTGACCCTCCATTTCGACACCAAGGAAGAGGCCGTTGCCTATTGCGAGCGGGAAGGCATCCCGTACCAGGTGCTTGAGCCGAAGGAATTGCAGCCGCGCGCGAAGGCCTACGCGGACAATTTCGCCTTCCGCCGCGTCGAACCCTGGACACACTAAGCCTGAAGCCTGCCAAACCGTGTTGGAGTTTGCGGCCTGCGGTCTGGCAACCGCGGGAGTGTGTCCGGCATTGCCCGAACCCGGAATCCGGCGCGGGTGAAATTGCCCCAACAAATGTCCGGGACATGACATTTCAAAGTATTGCTTTGGCCTATTGAGGGCGTCTGATCCGGCGCAAGTCCCTTCAATATCGTCGCAAAAGTTGTGGTTGCATTCAGCCGCCAAGCAGTGACACCTTGCGGGTCGAAGCCGTCCGGAATGGACGGAAGCAAGCAAGATCAAAACGTTACGCGGCGGGAAACAATGGCTCTTCGTTCCGGACTCGATCCCAAGTCGTCCGATTTCACGCGCAATGCCGAGGCGATGCGTACCCTGGTCGCGGACCTGCGGGAGAAGCTGTCGCAGGTGGCGGGCGGGGGCGGTGAAGCGTCCCGCGCGAAACACTCGGCACGCGGCAAGATGCTGGCGCGAGACCGCGTCGATCTTCTGATCGATCCCGGTACGGCCTTTCTGGAATTCTCGCCGATGGCGGCCTACGGCCTGTACGGCGGCGCGGTGCATTCGGCCAGCATCGTCACCGGCATCGGCCGCGTCTCGGGCCGCGAATGCGTCATCGTCGCCAACGACGCAACGATCAGCGGCGGCACCTATTATCCGATGACGGTGAAGAAGCATCTGCGCGCGCAGGACATTGCGCGGCAGAACAACCTGCCGTGCATCTACATGGTGGATTCCGGCGGCGCATTCCTGCCGCAGCAGGATGAAATCTTCCCTGACGAGAAGCATTTCGGGCGCATCTTCTATAATCAGGCCAACATGTCCGCGCAGGGCATTCCGCAGATCGCCATCGTCATGGGCTCGTGTACGGCCGGCGGTGCTTACGTGCCCGCGATGTCCGACGAGAGCATCATCGTTCGCAATCAGGGTACCATCTTCCTTGGCGGCCCGCCGCTGGTGAAAGCTGCAACCGGCGAGGTCGTGACGGCGGAAGAACTCGGCGGCGCGGACGTTCACAGCCGCCAGTCCGGCGTGACCGATCACTATGCGCAGAACGACAGCCACGCCATCGGCATCGCGCGGCGCATCGTGGGCAATCTCAATCCGGCGACATCCTCCGCGACAGGATTGCGCGAACCGCGCGATCCATTGTTCGAGCGCGAAGATATCTACGGTGTCGTTCCGGTCGATGCGCGCAAGCCATTCGACGTGCGCGAGATCATCGCGCGGATCGTTGACGGCTCGGAGTTCGAGGAATTCAAGAAACTGTACGGAACGACTCTTGTGTGCGGCTTCGCGCATATCTGGGGCTATCCGGTCGGCATCATCGCCAACAACGGAATCCTGTTCAGCGAGAGTTCGCTGAAGGGCGCGCATTTCATTGAGCTGTGCTGCCAGCGGGGCATTCCGCTGCTGTTCCTGCAGAACATCACCGGTTTCATGGTCGGCAAGAAGTACGAGGCGGGCGGCATCGCCCGCGACGGCGCCAAGCTCGTCACAGCGGTTGCTACCGCGTCCGTGCCGAAATTCACTGTGGTGATCGGCGGCTCTTATGGTGCCGGCAACTACGGTATGTGCGGCCGCGCCTACAGCCCGCGCTTCCTCTGGATGTGGCCGAATGCGCGCATTTCGGTGATGGGCGGCGAGCAGGCGTCGATGGTGCTGAGCCAACTTCGCCGCGACAACATCGAAGCCAAGGGCGGCACGTGGTCGGCAAAGGAAGAGGACGCTTTCCGCAGCCCGATCCGCGAACAGTATGAAACACAGGGCCATCCATACTACGCCACCGCACGGCTGTGGGACGACGGGGTGATTGATCCGGCCGATACGCGCCTTGTGCTCGGGCTTGGTTTGTCTGCTGCTGCGAATGCACCGATCGAGCCGCCGAAGTTCGGCGTGTTCAGAATGTGATGCGGGACACAACGATGACCGATCTTGTCCGCATCGAACGCGATCAGGACGTGGCGCGCGTCACGCTGAACCGCCCCGAACTGAACAACGCCCTGAACAAGGCACTGATCGAGGAACTGCGCGCCGCGTTCGAGAGTATTGCCGCCGATCGCTCCATTGCAACGCTGGTACTCGCGGGCGAGGGCAAGAGTCTTTGCGCGGGGGCCGACATCAGCGCGATGCGTGAAGCGGGCACCTATACGCGTGAGGAAAATATTAAGGACGCGATGCCGCTGGTACGGATGCTGTCCGCGCTCGATCGCATGCCCCAGACGACCATCGGCCGCGTGCACGGTCCGATCTACGGCGGCGGCGTTGGTGTTGTCTCTGCCTGCGACATTGCCATCGGCACATCCAATGCAACGTTCTGCCTGTCCGAAGTTCGTCTTGGCATCGTGCCGGGCATGATCAGTCCCTATGTGCTGCGGGCCATCGGCGAACGGACAGCGCGACGCTATTTCCAGACCGCCGAAGTGTTCGACGCCAACGAGGCGATGCGGATCGGTCTGCTGCATGAGGTGGTCGCGCCGGAAGCGCTCGACGAACGGATCGGCAAGCTGCTCAAGCAGCTAAAATCCGCAGCGCCCGGCGCACGCGCCATCGCGAAGAAACTTGCAGGCGACATTGCCGGACGTCCGATCAATGAAGCTCTGATGACTGAAACCGCGCAACTGATTGCCGATGTGCGCGCCAAACCTGAGGCCCGCGAGGGCCTTTCGGCATTTCTTGAAAAGCGCAAGGCGTCGTGGAGCTAAAGCCGGTCATGGAGTCGCAAGTGAACGCCAAAACCCCCGCCGCGCTGTACCGCCGCTTCAACACATTGCTGATCGCCAACCGCGGCGAAATTGCCTGCCGTGTGATCAAGACGGCGCGCGCCATGGGCCTGCGAACGGTTGCGGTCTATTCCGAAGCCGATGCCGATGCACTTCACGTTGCCATGGCCGACGACGCCGTGCTGCTCGGCCCGGCGCGGGCGCGCGACAGCTACCTCAATGTCGACCGCATCATTGAGGCCGCGAAGAAGACGGGCGCCGAGGCTGTTCACCCCGGTTACGGCTTCCTCTCGGAGAACGCGGACTTCGCACGTCGCTGTGCCGCCGAGGGCATCGTGTTCGTCGGCCCGACCGCCGAAATGATGGAAGCGATGGGCTCCAAGTCCGGCTCCAAGGCGCTGATGGAAAAGGCGGGCGTGCCTTTGGTGCCCGGCTATCACGGCGAGGCGCAGGACGAGAAGACGCTCGCCGACGCGGCCAACAAGATTGGTTATCCGGTTCTCGCCAAGGCTTCCGCGGGCGGCGGCGGCCGCGGTATGCGCATCGTCCGCAGCGCGGATGAACTGACGGCAGCGATCGTCAGCGCCAAGCGCGAAGCATTGGCCGCCTTCGGCGACGACCGGATGCTGATCGAGAAATTTGTCCTGAATCCGCGCCACATTGAAGTGCAGATCATCGGCGACAGCCACGGCAACCTGCTATCGCTGTTCGAGCGCGAATGTACGCTTCAGCGCCGCCACCAGAAGGTCATCGAGGAAGCCCCGTCGCCGACGCTGAATCCTGCTCAGCGCGAAGCTGTATGCCAAGCCGCGCGCAAGGCCGCCGGCGCGGTGAATTACGTTGGCGCGGGCACCATCGAGTTCGTCTCTGACGGACGCGAGGTGTTTTTCATCGAAATGAACACGCGCCTTCAGGTCGAACATCCGGTGACCGAGCTGATTACCGGTGTCGATCTGGTTGAACTGCAGTTGCGCGTGGCGTTCGGCGAAAAGCTGCCGCTGACGCAGGACCAGGTCAAGCTCAACGGCCACGCCATCGAGGCGCGCGTCTACGCCGAGAATCCGAACAAGAACTTCATGCCGTCGGTCGGCCGCATCCGCACCTGGCACACGCCGGACGAAGTAGACGGCCTGCGCATCGATGCGGGCTACGGCGAAGGCAAAACGGTTTCGCCCAACTACGACGCGATGCTGGCCAAGGTGATCGCCTGGGCGCCGACGCGCGACCTTGCGATCTCACGGCTCAATCGCGGCCTGCAGGAGACCGACGTTCGCGGCATTGTCACCAACATTCCGTTCCTGTCGGCGCTCATTACGCATCCTGATGTCCGCGCCAACACCATCGACACCAGCTTTATCGAGCGCGAGCTTGCGAAGCTCACGCCCGCTGAAGCCGAGCTGACCGAACTCGAGCTCGCCGCAGCCGTGGCCTCGATCCTTCGGAGCGAGGAAGTCGCAGCAGGCGCGGACGTGAAGTCGCCATGGCGTGCATCGTCGGGATGGGCCGCTGTCGGCGCGCGTCATCGGCGGTTCCTGTTTCGGCAAGCGGACGGCACCGAACGCAAGGTATCGCTGCGATACGGGCAGGGCCCTTCGACGCTCGCGATCGATGGACGAATTCTTGCCTTTGCAAGTTCGACGTCACCGCGCGGCGGGATCGATCTTGTACTCGACGGCGTGAAACATCACATCACCGGCCTGCTCGACGGCCATGAGGTTTATGTCCGCACCCGCAATGGCCGGTTTGAAGTCCACTGGGTCGATCCGTTCGGCACCGAGGATGAGGAGCAGGCAGGCGCCGATCGCGTCGTCGCGCCGTTGCCCGGCACTGTGGTTGCTATCCTTGTCGAGGAGGGCGTATCGGTCGAGAAGGGCGCTGCGATCCTGACGCTGGAAGTGATGAAGATGGAGCAGACGCTCCGTGCGCCGTTCGCGGGGATCGTGAAGCAGCTCAAGTGCAAGGTCGGCGACATCGTGCAGGAAGGCGTCGAGCTCGCCGAGATCGAGCCCAAAGCTTAGATTTGAAGGCATAGGTTTCATGAGCGATCAGGTCCGTATTGTCGAAGTCGGCCCCCGCGACGGGCTGCAGAACGAAAAGACGCCCGTGACCGCCGAGGCGCGCATTGCATTCATCGAGGATCTGATCAAGGCAGGCCTGCACACCATCGAGGTCGGCAGCTTTGTCTCGCCCAAGGCTATTCCGCAGATGGCCAACTCGGACCAGGTGCTGCGCGCGGTCGATCATCATCCCGGCTACGAATTTCACGTGCTAGTGCCGAATGAGAAGGGCTATGACGCGGCGAAAGCAGCCGGCGCGAAGGTGATCGCGGTGTTCGCTTCCGCATCGGAAGGCTTCTCGAAGGCCAATATCAACTGCACGGTCGCGGAATCGATCGCGCGTTTCGTACCGGTGCTGGAGCGCGCCAAGGCCGACGGCATCAAGGTTCGCGGCTATGTGTCTTGCGTGCTCGGTTGCCCTTATGACGGCGAGGTAAAGCCATCCGCTGTCGTGGACGTGACGAAGAAGCTATGGGATCTCGGCTGCTACGAAGTTTCGCTGGGGGATACAATCGGCGTCGGCACGCCGTCGAAAGCACGGCAATTGCTGCGCGCGGTCGCCACGGAAGTCCCGATGAAGAATCTCGGCATGCACTTCCACGACACTTATGGTCAGGCGTTGGCCAATCTGTACGCTGGCTTGGAAGAGGGCACGCGCGTGATCGATTCCGCTGCGGGCGGTCTCGGCGGCTGTCCTTACGCGCCCGGCGCAACCGGCAATGTCGCGACCGAGGATGTCGTCTACATGCTCGAAGGCATGGGCATTGCGACCGGCGTAGACATGAAGCAGCTCGTTGCCGCCACCAACGGCATCGCCGGGCTTCTCGGCAAATCGCCGGTGAGCCGGGTGGCGTCGGCGCTCAATGCCAAGGCCCGCGCTTAGGCTCTCGTTTTCGTGATCATCAGTCTGGGATGCGAGCAGCCAAAGTTGCGTCGTATCGCAGTGGTGCGCGTGTTCGAAAATAATCAGTCAGCCTGACGTAACGAACGCCAGTTCATCCCGAACATCCAGAAGCGGCATTCGCCGCATCATAAAACCGATTTCAGAGGATGACTCTCATGGCACGCACGACACGTTTCGCGCTCGGCGCTGCGGCAATTCTGTCACTCGGCCTGGCGTTCGCGCCGGCAGCGGTCGCTCAGGACAAGATGTCCAAGGACAGCATGAAGAAGGAAGACACCATGTCCAAGGATGGCATGAAGAAAGATACGATGTCGAAGGATGGTATGAAGAAAGACACCATGTCGAAGGACGGCATGAAAAAAGACGAGATGAAGAAGTAACTTCATCTCGTCTTTTGCTTTTCTGCAGGCTCGCTCGCGCCGGGCGGGCCTGTTTCGTCGCGGGACGTGTCGGCCGCGTTATTTCTTCGCCTTGCGCGCGGCATAGCGCGCGTCCCGAGCTGCCTTCTGCTGAGCCTTCAGCTCGGCTTCCGCAGCCTCTTTTTCGGCCTGCAGGCGGCGGGCTTCCGCGGCTGCCTGGGCTGCGAGTTCGGCCTCGCGGGCTAGCTTTTCAACCCGGGCGGCCTCGCGCTGCTTCTGCGCCTCGGCGCGCGCGGCGGCTTGCGCCTGCCGCTCGGCAGCCTTTTTCAACACGGCGGGATCGTCAGGCCCCGGCTTGGCTTTGAATTTTTCGACGATGTTCTTCCTGGCGTTCTGCGCGGCGGCCTGCCGGTCCGCAAAACTCGGTTCCTTAAAACCCATACGGTCGATGTCTTTCTGTTCGATGGTGTGTCGGGCAGCTTGTAGCAGATTTCCGGCTCCTGTCAGGGGGGGCCCGGCGTTGCTGACACAAAATGGATCGCATGGCGTTGAATCCCGGGGCTGGCGGAAGAGGGTTCCAGGGTGCCAAACTCCAACGGAAGGAAGAAACGATGAAAAAGATCATTGTCATCACGATTTGCACACTCGCGTTGACGGTGTCCGCGGCCAGTGCGAAGCAGAAAAAGCGCCATGCCGCGACACAACCTGCAGCCACCGAGGTGTCGCGTCCGCCAACCAGCGGCAACCCCTATGCCGGCGGCGGACTAAGCGGCGCGAACCAGGCGACAAACAACCCCAAAGCCAGCAATGAAATCGGTGGCGGAATGTAGGCTGTCGCGACCTGCTTGAGCACCCTCCAGAGGGCTGAAGCTGTTCGGGGAGATTGGCGATCCCAGCAGGATTCGAACCTGCAACCCACGGAGTAGAAATCCGTTACTCTATCCAGTTGAGCTATGGGACCGTTGCGGTCTTCATACCACCGCGATCGTGAAAAAACCGCCACCCGACGGTGAAATTTCCGAACCTTTTCCCGCTTCCGCCCGACAAACCGGCGGGGTGTACCCAAGGGCCTGCATTGCCTTTCGGGTCTCCCGACCTAAAGTCTTGTCTTTGCCAGGTCAATAACTTGGTGCGCCGTCGCGCGCCCGTCCGTGCGCGGCTGTCGCGCAGAATCTTTCGACCCGGTATCGGTACGACCATGAGTCCGTCACGATTCGCGCATTGTCTATATTCAAGGCGGCCCACGCTCGCCGGCAGGGAGTTTTCATCATGATTGGTCTGGTTCGCGCCATTTCGGTTTGCGCCGCGCTGGCGCTTGGCCTCAGCTCAGTGCACGCCGCCGACAAGGCGTTCAAGCGGGACGATCTGGCTGACTCGGCCATCCGGCTCGAGGCCCAGATCAAGACCGAGGCCGGGATCATCAACAAAACGGCGGCGACGCTGAAATCCGATACCGACGCCGCCTTCAAGCGCAGCGACCTGCGCGGCGCGCTGGTTCTGCTGGGACAGACGGCCGCCGTCGCCCCGGAGGACAGCGGCAACTGGCTGCGGCTGGCGAAGACCGTCTTCCAGATCCGCCCCTCGGACAACCGGGAGCGGACCTTCTTCCATGAGCGCGCATCCACGGCGGCCTACATTGCCTATCAACGCGCCGCGAACGCGGGCGAGGAAGCAGACGCACTGGCGGTGCTGGGCAGCGCACTGGCCGAGCGCAAACTCTGGCGTCCGGCGCTCGATGCGCTGCGCCTGTCGCTCGATCAGAAGGAGGTTGCGGACGTCCGCGGCCAGTACGAAAAACTGCGTGATGAAAAGGGCTTCCGGCTGCTGGATTACAGCGTGGATTCGGATTCGGCGTCGCCGCGCGCCTGCTTTCAGTTCTCGGAAGACCTCGCCAAGCGGGTGGACTTCAACCCGTTCGTGGCGCTTGCGGGCACCGACAGCCCGGCGCTGACATCAGAAGAGAAACAGCTTTGCGTCGAGGGCCTCAAGCACGGCGAGCGCTACACCATCAACCTGCGGGCCGGCCTGCCGTCGACCGTGAAGGAGACGCTGCCGAAGTCTGCCGAGTTCAACATCTATGTCCGTGACCGCAAGCCGTTCGTGCGCTTCACGGGCCGTGCCTATGTGCTGCCGCGCACCGGCCAGCGCGGCATCCCGCTGGTCAGCGTCAACACGCCGTCGGTGTCGGTGAACATTTTCCGCATCGGCGACCGCAACCTGATCAACGCGGTGCTCGGCAGCGACTTCCAGCGCAGCCTGTCGCGCTATGAGCTGTCTGACCTCGGCAACGAGAAGGGCGTCAAGGTCTGGACCGGCGAGGTCGCCACCGCGCAGACCCTGAACGCCGATGTCGTCACCGCATTCCCGGTCGATCAGGCTGTGGGTGAAATGCAGCCCGGCGTCTATGTGATGACGGCTGCGGCGAAGGGGCCGGGCTCGTCCGGCGACGACGATTCAGGTCAGCTTGCGACCCAGTGGTTCATCGTCTCCGACATGGGCCTCACGGCATATTCCGGCAATGACGGCGTCCATGTGTTCGTCAACTCGCTGGCGTCCACCGAGCCGACGCCCGGTGCGGAAGTCCGGCTGGTGTCGCGCAGCAACGAAGTGCTGGCCACCCGCAAGACTGACAGTGCGGGCCATGTGCTGTTCGAGGCAGGGCTGGCGCGGGGCGAGGACGGTTTGTCGCCCGCGCTGCTGTCGGTCTCCGGCGACAAGGGCGACTACGCTTTCCTCAGTCTCAAATCCAATGCGTTCGATCTGTCCGATCGCGGCGTCTCTGGGCGCACGGTGCCGGCAGGCCCGGACGCCTTCGTCTATGCAGAGCGCGGCGTCTACCGCTCCGGCGAGACGGTCTATCTCACGGCGCTGCTGCGCGATGGCAAGGGCAACGGCGTGACGGGTACACCGCTGACGCTGGTGGTCGAGCGCCCCGATGGCGTGGAATTCCGCCGATCTGTTGTGCCGGATCAGGGCGCGGGCGGCCGCAGCCTGACCCTGCCGCTGAATTCGGCAGTGCCGACCGGCACCTGGCGGGTCCGTGCCTTCACCGATCCGAAAGCGCCATCGGTCGGCGAAACCACCTTCATGGTCGAGGATTACGTCGCTGATCGGATCGAATTCTCGTTAATTTCCAAGGCAAAGCAGATCAAGGCTGAACTTCCTGCAGAACTTGAAGTGGATGGCCGCTTCCTCTACGGCGCACCCGCGTCAGGTCTGGCGCTCGAAGGCGACATGCTGGTCGCCCCGGCTTCGGATCGTCCGGGCTTTGCCGGCTACAAGTTCGGCGTCGCCGACGAGGAAACCTCCAGCAACGAGCGCACGCCGCTGGAAAACCTCCCGGAAGCCGACGCCAACGGCAAGGCGACCTTCAAGGTCAGCCTGCCGAAGCCCCCATCCTCGACCCACCCGCAGGAAGCGCAGATCTTCGTCCGCATGGTGGAAACCGGCGGCCGCGCGGTCGAGCGCAAGCTGACGATTCCGGTCGCGCCGAACGATGCGATGATCGGCGTGAAGCCGCTGTTCGCCGACAAGAACGTCGCCGAGGGCGATCCCGCAAACTTCGATGTTGTGTTTGCAGCGCCCGACGGCAAGTCACTCGCGCGCAGCGGGCTGCGTTATGAATTGCTGAAGCTCGAGTCCCGCTATCAGTGGTACCGGCAGGGTTCGTCCTGGGATTACGAGCCGGTGAAATCCACCAAGCGCGTGGCGGACGGCGACGTGACCATCGCCGCCGACAAGCCCGCACGCATCACGGTTGCGCCACAGCCGGGCCGTTATCGGCTCGACGTGAAATCGACCGAGCAGGATGGACCGTTGACCTCGGTGCAGTTCGATGTCGGCTGGTACTCTGATGGCAGCGCCGACACGCCGGACCTGCTGGAAACGTCCATCGACAAGCCGGAATACAAGTCCGGCGACACCATGGTGGTGTCCGTCAACGCGCGCACCGCGGGCAAGCTGACCATCAACGTCCTCGGTGATCGTCTGCTGACCACGCAGTCCACCGACATCAAGGAAGGCCAGAACAAGATCAACATTGCCGTTGGCAAGGATTGGGGCACCGGCGCCTATGTGGTGGCGACGTTGCGCCGTCCGCTCGACGCCGCTGCCCAGCGCATGCCGGGCCGCGCCATCGGCCTGAAGTGGTTCGGCATCGACAAGGCGGATCGCACGCTCAAAGTGAGTTTGACCCCGCCGGCGCTGGTGCGTCCGGGCACGGCGCTCAAGCTGCCGGTGAAGATCGAAGGGCTGAGCCGCGGCGAAGACGCCAAGATCGTTGTCGCCGCCGTTGACGTCGGCATTCTCAACCTGACCAACTACAAGCCGCCTGCGCCGGACGACTACTATCTCGGCCAGCGCCGCATGACATCCGAAATCCGCGACCTCTATGGGCAGTTGATCGACGGTATGCAGGGCACACGCGGCCAGATCCGCACCGGCGGTGACGGCGCTGCCGCTGAGTTGCAGGGCAGTCCTCCGACGCAGAAGCCGCTGGCGCTGTATTCGGGCATCGTCACGGTCGGCGCGAACGGCACGGCGGAAGTCTCCTTCGACATTCCGGAGTTTGCCGGCACCGCGCGCATCATGGCGGTCGGCTGGACGGCAACGAAGGTCGGCCGCGCCAACACCGACGTAACGGTGCGCGATCCGGTTGTGCTGACGGCTACGCTGCCGCGCTTCCTGCTCAGCGGCGATCGCGGCACCATGAATCTCGATCTCGACAATGTCGAAGGTGCAGCAGGCGATTACGTCATCAGCGTCAAGACGTCGGGTCCGGTGAAACTCACCGGCAACCCGGCGACCACCATGCGGCTGGCTGCCAAGCAGCGCAGCACCGTCGCGCTCGCTATCGATGCGGCGGGCGGCGCAGGGCAGGCGGCGCTTGACGTCGACATCAAGGGGCCGAACGGGCTGACGCTGGCGCGCCACTATGCGCTCGACGTCAAGGCGGCGACGCAGATCCTCGCGCGCCGCTCGGTCCGGACGCTGGCGAAGGGTGAAAGTCTCACCCTCACATCCGACATGTTTTCCGATCTCGTGCAGGGCACGGGCGGAGTTCAGCTCTCGGTCGGCCTTTCCACCGCGCTTGATGCCGCGACCATCCTCAAGGCGCTGGACCGCTATCCGTTCGGATGCTCCGAGCAGATCACCAGCCGTGCGATGCCGCTGCTCTACGTCAACGATCTTGCGGCCGAGAACCATCTGGCGATGGATATGGCGGTCGATCAGCGCATCAAGGACGCCATTGATCGCCTTCTTGCACGACAAGGCTCGAACGGTTCGTTCGGTCTGTGGTCGGCTGGCGGCGACGACGCCTGGCTCGATGCCTACGTCACCGATTTCCTGACGCGGGCGCGCGAAAAGGGATTTGCGGTGCCGGATATCCTGTTCAGGACGGCGCTGGATCGTATCCGCAACTCGGTGGTCAATGCCGACGAGCCGGAGAAGGACGGCGGCCGCGATCTCGCGTACGGCCTTTATGTGCTGGCGAAGAACGGCACCGCGCCGATCGGCGACCTGCGCTATCTGGCCGACACCAAGCTGAACAACATCGCCACGCCGATCGCCAAGGCACAGCTTGCCGCGGCGCTGGCGCTGGTGGGTGACCGCGCACGCGCCGAACGCGTGTATGCGGCGGCGGTGAACAGTCTTGCGCCGAAGCCTGCGCTTGAGTTCGGCCGTATGGACTATGGCTCATCGCTGCGCGACGCGGCGGCATTGGTGTCGCTCGCCAGCGAAGGCAGCGCACCAAAGGCAACGCTAAGCCTCGCGGTCGAGCGGGTCGAGGCCGCGCGCGGTCTAACGCCTTACACCTCGACGCAGGAAAACGCCTGGCTGGTGCTGGCCTCGCGGGCGCTGGCAAAGGAGGCGAACAGCCTCGCGGTGACCGTGAACGGCGAAGTCGCGAAGAACGCGGTCTACCGCAACTATCGCAGCGCAGACGTTGCGGCGAAGCCGATCACCATTACCAACAGCGGTGAGACCCCGGTGCAGGCGGTGGTTTCGGTCACCGGCGCGCCGGTCACGCCGGAACCTGCGGCGTCAAACGGCTTCAAGATCGAGCGCAATTTCTTCACGCTCGACGGCAAGGCCGCCGATCCGTCGAAGGCGAAGCAGAACGACCGCTTCGCCGTCGTGCTCAAGGTCACCGAAGCCAAGCCGGAGTTCGGCCGCATCATGGTGGTCGATTATCTCCCCGCCGGTCTGGAGATCGACAATCCGAAGCTGGTGTCGTCCGGCGATTCCGGAACGCTCGACTGGATCGAGGACGGCGAGGAGCCGGAGAACACCGAATTCCGCGACGACCGCTTCAGCGCGGCCATCGAACGCGAGGCGAAGGACGACGCCGTGTTCACGGTCGCCTACATCGTGCGCGCGGTCTCGCCCGGCAAGTACGTGCTGCCGCAGGCCTATGTCGAGGACATGTACAATCCCTCGCGCTACGGCCGCACCGGCACCGGAACAGTCGAGGTGCGTTCGGCGAAATGAAGGGGTGTATGCGATGACGCGAGGCCCTTGGTTCCTGCTGCTGTCTTTGACGATCGCGCTTGCGATTACTCATGGATCGCTTTGGGCACGAAATATAAGGCCGTCGAAAAGAGTTGGACTTTGGGACAGACTTAGCTGGGAGGTTTTTCCGAAAGACGAGCAAACTAAAGAATACCTGCGGAAGCGCTTCCAAACGGCCGTCTTGGTACTCCCGACGACCGTCGTTGTCCTGTATTTGCTCTCCGAAATGTACGCCGAATGAGCGACGACACACCAGCCACACCACACACGCCGCGTTCGCGGCGCTGGCGGCGGGGCAGGACCGCTGCACTGGCCATCGGCGCGCTGAGCGCGATTGCCGTTGCAGCGGGTGCGCTCTGGGTCGCCTCACTCCCACCGCTGCCGTTCGCGGATGCGCGGAAAATCTCCACCACGATCGTTGACCGCAACGGTAAGCTGCTGCGTGCATTTGCGATGGCCGATGGACGATGGCGGTTGCAGGCCCACGCAAGGGACGTCGATCCGGGCTATGTGAACCTGCTGCTGAATTACGAGGACAAGCGCTTCCGTTCGCACATCGGCGTCGATCCGCTGGCGATAGGGCGTGCCGCGGTTCAACTGGCGACACGCGGGCACATCGTGTCCGGCGGTTCGACCATCACCATGCAGGTGGCGCGGCTGATGGAGCCGCGGCAGGAGCGTTCGATCTCGGCCAAGCTGCGCCAGATGGTGCGCGCCGTAGAACTCGAGCGGAAGCTCAGCAAGGACGAGATCCTCGATCTCTATCTGACGCTCGCGCCGTTCGGCGGCAATCTTGAAGGCGTGCGCGCGGCATCGTTTGCTTATTTCGGCAAGGAGCCGAAGCGATTGTCGCTGGCGGAATCCGCGCTACTGGTGGCGCTGCCGCAGTCGCCGGAAACGCGGCGGCTCGACCGTTATCCCGATACGGCCCGTGCCGCACGCGATCGTGTCCTGTCGCGGATGGTCGCGGACGGCCGCGTCTCCGCCAACGATGCGGTTCATGCGACACGCGAGATCGTGCCGCGCCTGCGCAAGCCGATGCCTTTGCTCGCGCCGCATTCGACCGACCAGTCGCTCGCGATCATGAAGGACACGCCGCTGATTCAGCTCACGCTGGATTCCGGAATTCAGAAAGCGCTGGAGTCGCTGGCGCGGGATCGCGCCATCGCGCTGGGTCCGGATGTGTCGGTCGGCATTCTCGCCGTCGATAACGAGAGCGGCGATGTGCTGGCGCATGTCGGATCATCCGATTACTTCGACACCAAGCGTGCAGGGCAGGTGGATATGACGCGGGCGGTGCGCTCGCCCGGCTCGACGCTCAAGCCTTTCATTTACGGCCTCGCGTTCGAGGACGGCTTTGTGCATCCCGAAAGCCTGATCGAGGACCGGCCGATCCGCTATGGCAGCTACGCGCCGGAAAACTTCGATATGACCTTTCAGGGCACCGTCACCGTGCGGAAGGCCTTGCAGATGTCGCTCAACGTTCCGGCCATCGCATTGCTGGATCGCATTGGCTCGAACCGGCTGACGGCGCGGATCAAGCAGGCCGGCGCGAACCTGATCCTGCCCAAGGACGAAACACCCGGCCTCGCCATGGGCCTCGGCGGTGTTGGCGTCACGCTGAATGACCTCGTTCGCCTCTACTCGGGATTTCCCCGGTTGGGCGAGACCATGCCGTTGCGGGAAATCGTGCGGCCGGACGACGCAGCCGAGCCCGAGACACGGCGGCTGCTTGATCCATCTGCGGCATGGCTGGTCGGTAACGTGCTGATGGGCACGCCGCCGCCGGACAACGCGCCGCATAACCGGCTCGCGTTTAAAACGGGTACCAGCTACGGCTACCGCGATGCCTGGTCGGTCGGCTTCGATGGCCGCATGACCATCGGTGTCTGGGTCGGCCGCCCGGACGGCGCGCCGGTTCCAGGGCTGACGGGACGCACCGCCGCGGCTCCGATCCTGTTCGATGCCTTTGCGCGGACCGGCAAGCTGCCGATGGCGCTGCCGAAAGCCCCGAAAGGGACGCTGATGGCGAGCAACGCCAAGTTGCCGCTGCCGCTGCGGCGCTTTCGTCCGTCAGGCGACTTCGTCCGGACCGGCAGCGAACAGGCGCTGCGCATCCAGTTCCCTCTGAACGGCTCGCGGATCGACGCCTATGGCGGCGGCGAGACGAGCCAATCGGCCATGCCGGTCAAGGTCGCGGGTGGGGTGCTGCCCATGACCATGATGGTTAACGGAATCGCTGTGGGAAGCATCGACAGCCGCCGCCAGAAGCTGGTCGATCCGCCGGGGCCGGGCTTCGTTCGGCTGACGGTGATGGACGCGACTGGCGCGGCGGACACAGTCGTCGTGAGAATTCAGTAGAACCGGCCCAAGCTGTTGTCCGGGTAGCGGTTTCAGCGTATGCGGAACCGATGGCTGAGACCTACCCAAGCCCCAGATTTGGCGCCCCGCGTGAACCGGCAGAGCAGAAGAATCCCGGTAGCGGCCTCGTGCGCGTCGTCGACTTCGCAGTCGAGAGCCACGCCCGGGCGATTTCACTGCTGATCCTGGTCGGCCTGCTGTTTTTCCTGCCCGGTTTCTTCAACATTCCGCCGGTCGACCGCGACGAAGCCCGCTTCGCGCAGGCCACCAAGCAGATGGTCGAAACCGGCGATTTCGTCGATATCCGCTTCCAGGACGAGGTGCGATACAAAAAGCCCGTCGGTATTTACTGGGCGCAGGCTGCCGTCGTGGAGACCGCGTCCAAGCTCGGCCTGCCGCGCGCGCAGGTGCGTATCTGGCTGTATCGCGTTCCGTCGCTGATCGGCGCGATTGGCGCCGTGCTGCTGACATACTGGACCGCGCTCGCCTTTGTGACCCGGCGCGGCGCGCTGCTTGCCGGTCTGATCATGTGCAGCTCGATCCTGCTCGGGGTCGAAGCGCGTCTGGCCAAAACCGACGCGATGCTTTTGCTGACAACCACAGCTGTCATGGGCGCGATGGCGCGCGCCTATCTCTCGTGGCAGCGCGGCGACGACAATCCTCATCCGCCATGGACGCTTGCGTTTGTGTTCTGGACGGCCATTGCAGGCGGCATCCTGCTGAAAGGCCCGCTGATCCTGATGTTCGTCGCGCTCACGGTCGTGACGCTGGCGATCCTCGATCGTTCGGCGGCGTGGCTGTGGCGCCTTCGTCCGGTCTGGGGACTGATGTGGACGCTGGTGCTGGTGTTGCCCTGGTTCATCCTGATCTTCCTCAAGGCAGGCGACACGTTCTTCTCCGATTCACTCGGCCGCGACATGCTCAGCAAGGTCGCGAGCCCGCAGGAGACGCACGGCGCGCCGCCCGGACTTTATTTCATCCTGTTCTGGGTGACCTTCTGGCCGGGAGCGACGCTGGCAGGTCTCGCCGTGCCTGCAATCTGGCGCGCGCGCCGCGAGCCGGGCGCGCAGTTTCTGCTGGCATGGCTGCTGCCGGCGTGGATCGTTTTCGAACTCGTGATCACCAAGCTGCCGCATTATGTGCTGCCGCTCTATCCGGCGATTGGAATCCTGATCATTGGCGCGCTCGAACGTAAGGTGCTGGCGCGGGGTGCATGGATCGTGCGCGGAACATCGTGGTGGTTTGTTCTGCCACTGATCATGAGCGTGGCGTCGATCATCGGCGCGATGACGCTGTTGCGCCAGCCGGAATTTCTGGCGTGGCCGTTCGCGGCCGGCGCATTGATCTTCGGGCTGTTTGCCTGGTGGATGTATGACGACCATCGTGCCGAGCGTTCGCTGTTGAACGCGGTCGGGGCATCGTGGTTTCTCGCAGTCTGCATTTACGGCGTTGTCGTGCCGTCGCTCGCGCCCCTGTTTCCAAGCGTTCAGGTTGCGCGCGCATTGCGCAACGTCGAATGCGTCGGCCCGGCAGCTGCCGCGGCAGGTTTTCACGAGCCAAGCCTTGTATTCATGGTCGGCACATCGACGGTATTGACCAACGGTTCGGGCGCCGCCGACTTCCTGCTGCAGGGAAGCTGCCGGTTTGCGCTGGTCGAATGGCGCGAGGAGCGCGCCTTCGCGCAGCGGGCCGAGACGATTGGCCTGCGCTACAACGTAGCAGCGCGCATCGACGGCTATAACTTCTCGCAAGGCCGCGCGATCTCGATCGCCGTGTTCCGCTCGGAAGGGACCGAATAGGATGGCAACCGAAATCAGCGGCCGCCATCCGGTCAACTACGTGGCCGGTGTTGGCTCAGTCGCGTGGCAGTCTGTTGCTCGCCTCGTGCGTGCACCATCCCATTCGCGGCGTGCTGAAGCTCGCCGCGCGCTCGCCCTGCGATGGCTGGGGCTTGCGGCGCTGACGGCGCTCACCATCGGAGTTCTGATGGTGGCCGCCGACGTCGCCGCCATCAAGCTGATGCCGGCGCGGGGAACAGTCGGCCTCTGGCCGTTGCGGATATTCACTGATTTTGGGAAATCGACTTACGTCCTGTGGACACTGGCGGGCGGACTCCTTGTGATTTTGCTGATCATGCCGCGGCTGACGGGACTGTCGCGGCAAGTCCTGATCGCGTTCGGCGTTCGCATTCAGTACATCTTTCTTTCGGTCGCGATCGCTGTTCTGTGCACGGAAGTTCTCAAGTACATCATCGGCCGAAGCAGACCGTTTGTCGGCGGCGAAGCCAACGCATTTTTCTTCCAGCATTTCTCTGGCAATCCTGCCTTTGAAAGCCTGCCGTCCGGCCACGCGACCACGGCTTTCGCTCTGGCCTTTGCGGTCTCGGCGGTCTGGCGAAAAGCGACGCTCGTCATGCTCGTCTATGCCGTGCTGATCTGCATCAGCCGCGTGATCCTGCTCGCCCATCACCCGAGCGATGTCGTCGGCGGTGCCTTGATGGGCGTTATCGGCGCGATGTTCGTCCGCTACTGGTTCGCGGCCCGCCGTCTCGGGTTCTCGATCGGCCGGGACGGCTCAATTGAACCCCTGCCGGGACCGTCCTGGGCCTCCCTGAAAAGGGTTGCCCGCGAGGCGTTCGCACCATAAGAAGCGGTCGCCCGGTGCGGCTATTTGGCCACATTTTCGGGCTTTCGGACCAATCGGCACATGAGCGATCAACCAGCCAACTCCGGCCTGCCGGCCCCCGACGTATCGATTGTGGTTCCAGTCCGCAACGAACAGGACAACGTCGCGCCGCTGATCGCCGAGATCGCTGCGGCGCTCGATGGCCGCTGGGCCTATGAAATCATCTACGTCAACGATGGCTCGACGGACGCGACCGGCGAACGGCTTGCCGCAGAAATGAAGGCGCGAAACAACGTGCGCCAGATCCGCCATGCGGCTTCCAGCGGGCAGTCGGCTGCGGTGCGCACCGGCATTCGCGCGGCGCGTGGAAAGATCGTCGCCACGCTCGACGGCGACGGGCAGAACAATCCGGCATTCCTTCCGGCTTTGATCGAGGCGCTCGAGAAGGGCGGCGACAAGGTCGGGCTTGCAGCGGGCCAGCGCGTCGGGCGCAAGGACACCGGCTTCAAGAAATTTCAGTCTCGCACCGCCAACGGCGTGCGTAATGCGATCCTGCATGATGGTACGCGCGATACCGGCTGCGGATTAAAGGCGCTGCGCCGTGACGTGTTCCTCGCCCTGCCATATTTCGATGGTCTGCATCGTTTTCTGCCGGCGCTGGTGCGGCGAGAGGGTTACGACATCGTCTACGTCGATGTGATCGACCGTCCGCGCCATTCCGGTGTTTCGAACTACGGTTTCTTCGATCGGCTCTGGATCGGAATCATGGATCTCGCGGGCGTGTGGTGGCTGATCCGCCGCAAGAAATCCACGCCGGTTGCGACGGAGGTGACGTGATGCTGATTCAGTTCGGTCAGGATCTTGGCAATTATCTCTACGATGTGTTCGTCGCGAAGTTCGACTTCTGGCTCGCGTTCGGTCTGATCGCGCAATTGCTGTTCACCGCACGCTTTCTCGTGCAGTGGATTTCGAGCGAGCGCGCTGGCCAGAGTGTCGTGCCGATGGCGTTCTGGTTCTTCTCGATGGGCGGCGGATTGATGACGCTGGTCTATGGCATCGCCAAGCGCGAGCCGGTGATTATCCTGGGGCAGGGACTCGCGACCATCATCTACATCCGCAACATCATGCTGATCCTCAAGAACCGCGGTTCGGGCTCGAAGGTCGAGAAGAACTGAGGTTATTGCGGATACGCCGTCATCCTGAGGTGCCGTAGCGAAGCGGAGGCCTCGAAGGGCGACGGCGAGGTCGCGGACAGTGATCCTTCGAGGCTCGCAAGCGCTCGCACCTCAGGATGACGACGCAGCGCTGATGCGGATTATTTCGCTGCCGCGTTGAATGCATCGAAGCCGCGCGCCAGATCGGATTTCAGATCATCCAGATTCTCGAGGCCGATGTGGAAACGCAGCGTCGGGCCGCCCGGATTCCATGTCGTTGCCGTCCGATATGACGAGCAGTCGAACGGGATCACGAGGCTCTCGAATCCGCCCCACGAATAGCCCATGCCGAACAGCGTGACGGTGTCGAGGAACGCATCGACCGCCTGTTTCGACGCAGGCTTCAGCACGATGCTGAACAGACCCGTCGCGCCGGTGAAATCGCGTTTCCAGATCGCATGCCCGGGATCGGTTTCGAGCGCCGGGTGAATGACGCGAAGAACTTCGGGACGCGCCGCGAACCAGCGCGCCATGTCGAGACCGGCCTGCTGGTGATGAGCGAGACGCACGGCCAATGTCCGGAGCCCGCGCAGGGCGAGAAACACATCGTCAGGTCCGGCGCATACGCCGAGCAGCCGGATCGCTTCGGTGATCAGAGGCCACGTCTTCGTGTTGGCGGAAATGGTCCCGAACATGATGTCGGAGTGGCCGCCGATATATTTCGTCCCGGCCTGGATGCTGATATCGACGCCCTGGTCGAGCGACCGATGATACAGCGGTGTTGCCCAGGTGTTATCGTCGACGACCAGCGCGCCCTTGGCATGAGCGACGGCCGCGATGGCCGGAATATCCGGCATCTCGAATGACTGAGAACCTGGCGCTTCGACAAGGACCGCACGGGTGTTGGACTTGAACAGCTTCTCGATGCCCGCGCCAATCAGTGGATCGAAGTAGGTAGTCTCGATGCCGTAGCGCTTGAGCAGCGTGTCACAGAAATTCCGGGTCGGACGGTATGCGCTGTCGATAACGAGTAAATGATCGCCGGCCTTGAGAATCGCCAACAGCGCTGTGGAAATCGCCGCAACGCCGGATGGCGCGATTCCCACGCCGGCACAGTTCGGTCCTTCGAGCGCCATCAGGGCCTGCTGGAGCGCCTTTGTGGTCGGCGTCCCGTGGCGGCCGTATTGAAACTCTCCGCGATGCGCGTGGAGGTCTTCGGCGGTCGGGTAAAGCACCGTTGAACCGCGCACGATGGGCGGATTGATGAAACCCTTTTGCGCAATGGTATCGCGGCCGGACGTTACCAGTTCGGTCTGTGGATCGAGCGGTGCGGAAGGTCGATCGTCTTTTCGGGAAATCATGTGATGTTCACTTGTGGAAGACATCTTGCCGCAGCGTTGCTCGACAATGACCAATACGCTGCCTATGAGTAGTATGCTCAGTAAGCTGACCGTGACGGCCGACGTCAACCCCTTGACCCGTCTCGCTCGGCGTTCTGTTATGCAGACCAGATATTTAGCTGGGTTTCGCACGCATCAGCAGGATCGTTTTGCCTCGCGCGACGTTGTCCGTCGCCAGCGCCGAACCATCGGGAAAGGTCTTTCTATGAAACGGGTCTCGTTCGCTCTTATTTCGGCTCTCACGGCATTTGCCGTCCAACCCGCCCTTGCTCAGGCGCAGGACAAGCCCAAGGACCGCGGGACGCTGCAGGGCGTGAAGGACCGGGGCAGCCTGTCCTGCGGTGTCAGCCAGGGATTGCCCGGTTTCTCATCGCCGGATGACAAGGGCAACTGGACCGGTCTCGATGTCGATGTGTGCCGCGCGCTCGCTGCGGCGATTTTCAATGATTCGACCAAAGTGAAATTCGTGCCGCTGTCCGCGAAAGACCGCTTCACGGCGCTCCAGTCGGGTGAGATTGATGTGCTGTCGCGCAACTCGACCTGGACGCTGTCGCGCGACACGTCGCTGGGCCTGAACTACACCGGCATTTCCTACTACGACGGGCAGGGTTTCATGATCCGCAAGTCGCTCAAGGTGAATTCCGCGCTCGAACTGAACAGCGCGTCGATCTGCGTTCAGACCGGCACGACCAATGAGCAGAACGTCTCGGACTACTTCAAGGGCAACAATATGAAGTACGAGCTGATCGCGTTCGGCACCGCGGACGAGACATTGAAGGCTTACGAATCGGGCCGTTGCGATGTGTTCACGTCCGACGTCTCGCAGCTGTATGCCGAGCGTCTCAAGCTCGCCGCGCCGAACGACCACGCCGTCCTGCCGGAAGTGATTTCCAAGGAGCCGCTCGGTCCCGTGGTGCGTCACGGCGACGACCAGTGGTTCGATATCGTGAAGTGGACGTTGTTCGCGATGATCAATGCCGAGGAATATGCCGTCACGCAAAAGAACGTCGATGAAATGGCGAAGTCGAACAAGCCCGAGCTGAAGCGGATTTTCGGCACCGACGGCAACCTCGGCGAGCAACTTGGCCTGACCAAGGATTGGGTGACGCGCATTATCAAGGCGACCGGTAACTACGGTGAATCCTTCGATCGCAATGTTGGCGCCGGCTCGAAGCTCGGAATCGCGCGGGGGTTGAACAAGCTCTGGAATCAGGGCGGGCTGCAGTACGCACCGCCCATTCGCTAAACCTTGCCGGACGCGGCAATGGCTAACGAACCCCGCAAGCCCCCACTGCAACTGGTTGCACGGCTTCGCCGTGCGCTGGGCGGCCAGGCGGGGTGGGGCGGCGTGGTCGTACAGGTTCTGTTCGTCGCAGTCGTCGTCTGGATCGGTTACGAAATTTTCGAGAATGCGCGGACCAACCTTCAAGCCCAGCGGATCGCGTCCGGTTTCGGATTCATGTCCAACACGGCGGGCTTCGCCGTCAGTCAGGCGCTGATCCCGTTTACCGAAGGCGACACTTACGCGCGGGTGTTTGTTGTCGGCCTGCTGAATACGCTGCTGGTGTCGATCATCGGAATCGTGATCGCAACCATCATCGGTGTGCTCGTTGCCTTGGGACGCCTGTCGCCGAACTGGCTGCTGGCGCGGATTTCCGGCGGCTATGTCGAGGTGATCCGCAACCTGCCGCTGCTGTTCCAGATCCTGTTCTGGTATCTGGCCGTGCTGGCGACGCTGCCAAGTCCGCGCCAGAGCATCTCGCTGTTCGGCAGCGTGTTTCTGAGTAATCGCGGACTGATCGTTCCCGATCCTGTTCCACAGCCATCGTTTGGCGTCTTTGTCGTTGCCATTGCAATCGGTATCGTCGCGTCGCTTGCGATGCGCGCCTACGCACGCCGCCAGTTGTTCGCCGCCGGAGAGAAGCTCACGATCTGGCCGTTTGTCGTGGCCATGCTGATCGGGTTGCCCGCGCTGGCCGTGGCGATCTTTGGCGCGCCTGTCACGTTCGACATGCCGCAACTGAAGGGCTTCAACTTCGCTGGCGGCGCGAAGGTTCTGCCGGAATTCGCGGCGCTGACTATCGCCCTGTCGACCTATACCGCCGCGTTCATCGCTGAAATCGTCCGCGCCGGTTTGCAATCCGTGCCGAAGGGGCAGATGGAAGCGGGCGCGTCGCTTGGTCTGTCGCGGGGAGAGACACTGCGGCTGATTATCATTCCGCAGGCGATGCGCGTGATCCTGCCGCCGCTGACCAACCAGTATCTCAATCTGACCAAGAACTCGTCGCTCGCGGTCGCGATCGGTTACCCCGATCTGTTCTCGGTCTTCGCCGGTACTGCATTGAGCCAGACCGGGCAGGCTGTCGAGATCATCGCGCTGACCATGGGCGTCTATCTGCTGATCTCGCTGGTCACGAGCGCGATCATGAGTTTCTACGGCTGGCGTCTGAACCGGAGCCTTGCCGCATGACCAAGCAGGCAGCCTTCGTCCGGCAGGACATCGTCGCACCGCGCCGCGCTCCGGTCAGGACCACGGGCCTGATCGGCTTCGCACGCGAGCGGCTGTTCAACTCGCCGCTCAACATCATGATCACATTGATCGGCGCAGCGTTGCTGTGGCTGACCCTCGTCCCTGTCGTGAGGTTCATGCTGATCGATGCCGTTTGGCAGGGCAGCGATCGAAACGCCTGCCTCGAGTCGAACGTGGGGCGCGTGGTCGGCGCGTGCTGGCCGTTCATTCAGGCGAAGCTCGATCAGTTCATCTACGGCTTCTATCCCGAGGACGAACGCTGGCGGGTTAATCTCACATTTGCACTCGGTGCGTTGCTGCTTCTGCCGCTTCTGATTCCGCGCGCGCCAGCGAAAGCGCTCAACTCCGGGCTGTTCTTCGCGGCCTATCCCGCGATCGGATTCTTTCTGTTGCGCGGCGGCGGCCTGAAGGGCTTCGCGGTGCATTGGGTCGCCGATCTTGGATCGGGATTCGCGTCCAGCCTTGTCGACGCGGGCACCCGGTTTGCAGAGGCCGGGGCTACGATGAGCCGCGGCTGGTTAAGCCAGCCAATCGCGTTGCTGGGCGAGGCGATTGCCTGGCTGGGGCGAGGGCTTGGCTGGCTGGTGTGGCCGCTGGAGTGGCTGCGCGATTATACCGAGCGGTTCCATTCGCCGCTGTGGGCGGATCTGACTGCAACCACCGTCATCGTATCCTTGCTTGTGTTTTTCTTCAGCGGCGGACTTCGCAACGGCTGGCGAGCCCTGTTTCGCAGCATTGCGATCTTTGTCGGTATCGCCATCGTCATAAAGGTGATGCGCCTTGATCAGGGCGGCCTGCCGATCGTCGACACACGGTCGTGGGGCGGTCTGCTTGTGACGCTTGTTGTATCTGTCACCGGAATTGCCGCGTCGATGCCGGTCGGCATCTTGCTTGCGCTCGGCCGCCGCTCAACCATTCCGCTGATCCGCGTGTTCTCGATCGCTTTCATCGAATTCTGGCGCGGCGTGCCGCTGATCACCGTGCTGTTCTTTGCGACATACATGCTTCCGCTGTTCCTGCCGGGCAACTTCACGGTCGATGGTCTGGTGCGCGTGCTGATCGGCATCGCGCTGTTTGCCGGCGCGTACAACGCGGAAGTCATCCGCGGCGGCTTGCAGGCTGTTCCGCGCGGACAACCGGAAGCGGCGAATGCGCTCGGCCTGTCGTACTGGAAAACCACCGGCCTGATTGTGATGCCGCAGGCGCTGCGGAATGTCATTCCGGCTCTGGTCAACAGCTTTATCGCGCTGTTCAAGGACACGACGCTGGTGCTGATTGTGGCGATCTTCGATCTGCTTGGTCAGTTGCGCGCATCCTTCGCCGATCCGAACTGGGCGACGCCCACAACACTGTTCACCGGCTTTGCGTTCACCGGAATGATCTACTTCGTGTTCTGCTTTGGAATGTCGCGTTACTCGCTGTTTGTGGAACGCCGCCTGAACGTTCACAAGAATGTCTGAGATGAAATCATGACCGCAGATCCCATTGTCAGCATCTCGGGCCTCAACAAGTGGTTCGGTGACTTCCACGTGCTGCGCGACATCGACATGATCGTCGGCCGCGGCGAACGCATCGTGGTTTGCGGGCCGTCGGGCTCCGGCAAGTCGACGCTGATCCGTTGCATCAATGCGCTGGAGGAGTTTCAGGAAGGCCGCATCGTCATCGATGGTATCGAACTGGGGCCAAACCTGCGCCGCGTCGACGACGTGCGCCGCGAGGTCGGCATGGTGTTCCAGAGCTTCAATCTGTTTCCGCACCTGACCGTGCTGGAAAACTGCACGCTGGCGCCGATCTGGGTCCGCAACATTCCGAAGAAGGATGCGGAAGCCGCAGCGATGAAATATCTCGAGCGCGTGCGGATACCCGACAAGGCCGACAAGTATCCCGGCCAGATTTCAGGCGGGCAGCAGCAGCGCGTGGCGATTGCCCGTGCGCTGACCATGAATCCGAAAGTGATGCTGTTCGACGAGCCAACCTCCGCGCTCGATCCGGAGATGGTCAAGGAGGTGCTCGACACCATGGTCGATCTCGCCAAGGAGGGGATGACCATGCTGGTGGTCACCCACGAAATGGGCTTCGCGCGCGAGGTCGCCGACCGCGTCGTGTTTATGGATGCCGGTCAGATCGTCGAAGCCAACACGCCGGACCAGTTCTTCTCACATCCGCAGCATGCGCGGACCAAGCTGTTCCTCAGCCAGATCTTGCGGTGACTATCTTTACCTCTCCCCCGCATGCGGGGAGAGGTAAAGTCAGGATCGCTTTCGCTCGCAAATGACGGAGAAAACTACACCTTCTCGAACGGCGGCTTGATCGTGCTCTTGCGTTCAAGCCACGCTGGCACCGGCAGATTCTTCGAGCGCAGGAAGTCCGGGTTGAACAGCTTCGACTGATACCGCGTGCCGTAGTCGGCAAGAACGGTCACGATGGTGTGGCCAGGGCCAAGATCCTTCGCGAGACGGATGGCGCCAGCGATATTGATGCCGGACGAGCCGCCAA
This sequence comes from Afipia birgiae 34632, assembly GCF_000308295.2. Lineage (GTDB taxonomy): Bacteria > Pseudomonadota > Alphaproteobacteria > Rhizobiales > Xanthobacteraceae > Afipia > Afipia birgiae. The sequence goes on along the minus strand of NZ_HG326652.1, from coordinate 1,191,003 downwards.
CGCAGATGCCTTCATGTTCGAGCAGGTCGAACACGATCGGCACCGCTTCCGCGTCTTCGATCAGATAGGCCTTGTCGACCTTGACGCCCTCGATGACCGGGGTGACGCGCCCGAGGCCGATGCCTTCGGTCACCGAGCCCCCTTCGGTCGCCTTGACCTCGCCGTGGTCGAAATAGTTGTACATCGCAGCGCCGCGCGGATCCGCCACGCCGATCATGATGTCCTTCTTCTTCTCGCGCAGGAAAGTGGCAGCTCCCGCGAGCGTACCGCCCGTGCCGATGGAGCAGATGAAGCCGTCGACCTTGCCATCCGTCTGGTCCCAGATTTCGGGACCGGTCGAGACGTAATGGGCCTTGCGGTTGTCGAGGTTGTTCCACTGATCGGCGAAGATGACGCCGTTCTTTTCGGTCTTGCGCAGTTCATCCGCGAGCCGGCGGCCGACATGCTGGTAATTGTTCGGATTACTGAACGGCAGCGCCGGTACTTCCACGAGTTCGGCGCCGAACAGCCGCAGCACGTCCTTCTTTTCCTGGCTTTGCGTTTCCGGGATCACGATGATGGTGCGGTAACCACGCGCGGCGGCGACGAGGGCGAGGCCGATGCCGGTGTTCCCGGCGGTGCTCTCAACGACAAGGCCGCCGGGCTTAAGCTCGCCGCGCTTCTCTGCCTCGAGGATCATCTGCTTTCCGGCGCGGTCTTTCACTGACTGCCCCGGGTTCATGAACTCGGCCTTGCCGAGAATGGTGCACCCGGTCTCTTCGGAGGCGCGTTTCAGCTTGATGAGCGGAGTGTTGCCGATAGCGTCGATGACGTCTTTGCGAATGTGCATGATATTGAAGGACCTGGGACCGGCTGTGTCAGGAGGCAAGGGGAGGATGGGACTATGCACCCACAACCTAGAGGCCGCGCACCGTGCCGACAAGGGCAACGCGTGCAGGCGTGATCTGCCGTGTTTCGGCCTTGGTTAACCCGATTTGGCGAACACGACCTGACGAACGTCGATGTTGCCGGACAGGAATCCGGCTTCGCAATAGGCGAGGTAGTATTCCCACAGCCGCCGGAAGCGCTCATCGAATCCGAGCGGCATCAGGTTCGGCCACGCCGCGCGGAAGTTGTCTCTCCATGTCGCGAGCGTCTTGGCATAATCTTCTCCAAAAATGCGCTCGCGGATAACAGGAACACCGAACTTCTCGCCGAGCGATTTCAGCACCTGCGGCGAGGGCAGCATCCCGCCCGGGAAAACGTAGCGCTGGATGAAGTCGACCTCGCGCCGGTAGGCGTTGAAGAACTTGTCCTGAATGGTAATCGCCTGAATTCCAGCAAAGCCGCCCGGGACGAGGCGGTCGCGCAGTTGGGTAAAATAATGCGGCCAGAATTGCTCGCCGACAGCCTCGATCATCTCGATCGAGGCGATCCGGTCATACTGGCCGCGCTCATCCCGGTAATCCTGGAACCTGATCTCGACCTTGTCGCTCAGTCCCGCAGACTGCATCCGCCTCTGCGCAAAATCACGCTGCTCGGTGCTGATGGTCAGCCCGACAACCCGCGCGTCGTAATTCTTGGCGGCATACTCCGCAAAGCCGCCCCAGCCGCAGCCGATCTCAAGCAACTTCTGTCCGGGGTGCAGATTGATTGCCTCAGCAAGGCGCCGGTACTTGTTGTGCTGGGCAGCGGTGAGATCATGCGTGTCGTCCTCAAACAGCGCGGACGAATAGGTCATGCTCGGGTCGAGCCAGGCCGAATAGAACGAGTTGCCGATGTCGTAATGCGCATAGATGTTGCGGCGCGCCTGACGCTTGGTGTTGCGGTTGAGCCAATGGCGGACAAGTTGCACGAAGCGCGCAAGCGGGTTGTTGCCGAGCATCGTCTGAATCAGATCGTGATTGACGCAGAAGATGTAGAGAAATTGCGTCAGGTTGGGCGTGTCCCATTCGCGGCGCAGATAGGCTTCGGCGATGCCGATGTCACCACCGCGCGCGAGCCGCCACGCAAAACCGTAGCTGTGGATCGTCATCTGCGCGGCCGGGCCCGGCTCCAGCCCGCCGCTGCGCACCACGCGGCCATCCGGCAGCGTGACATCGAGCGTGCCGCGCCGGAGATTGGAGACGAACCTGAATGCAAACTGGACCAGCTTGGGTACGTCCGGCAGGGACGCCTCAACATTGTCGGGCGTCAGGATGATCAGGTCAGACATCGCGCAATTCCATCAGTGTGATGTGGCTCTGCGTCCAAATCTTCTGCTCGCGTGTACCGGCCGTTTGTCCGCCGAACTGTCCTTCTCTGTTGGTCTTGCCACAATTCTTGCGCCCTTTAGCCAAAGACGCAAGTACCGGGGCAGCGGGATTGGCTGTCGGCGTCGTGCCGTCGCGGGTAGCTCTGGCCGCAGTCTGTGTCGCTGAAGTCCACATGAAATCTTGGTAAGGCTTGCCGCCGTTCAGATCGACGAATGCAGGAAAGCCTTTGTTATTGGGGCTAAGTCAGATTTCGGACGTGACACCCAGGAGGCACAGCTCGCCCTTGTCCTGGGGAGCGCAACGGAACATCCCTGTGCGCCGCCAGAACTGCCCGCTACAATGGGATTCTGGTTGGTTGGAGAGTGTTCACGCCGGTGTTCGAGTCGCCCCTCAAGTTGAAACGTGGCGCGTTTCCGCGGCCTTCGCTCGCGCTATGCGCGGCGCTGGCCATGGCGGCCACGTCGGGCGGCTGCATCCTGACGGCTGACCTGCCGGACCCGGCGCTGGACGTCCCGGGAGCCTATAAATCGGCGACGGGAAAGGCTGACAGTGCGCTGCCGACGCTCGACTGGTGGCGCGGCTTCCGCTCGCAGGAGCTGACCGTCCTCATGGAAGAGGCCCAGACCGTCAATCTCGACATCGCCGCCGCGGTCGCCCGCATCCGGCAGGCCGACGCGCTGGCTCAGACCGCAGGCGCTGCGTTGCTGCCGAGTCTCACCGGCACCTTCTCCGGCTCGCGGTCGCGGTCATCTCGCACAACGGGCACGATCACAAGTGCGACCCCGCTCACCGGACGCGGTGAGGTCACGAATCATACGGCATCGCTCAGTGCGAGCTACGAGATCGATTTCTGGGGCAAGAATCGCGACGCGCTGTTGGCCGCCGAAGAAACCGCCAACGCGAACCGCTTCGATCGCGACGTGGTCGCGCTGACCACCCTGGCGAGCGTCGCCAATGCCTATTTCAACGTGGTCGCCGCGCAGGAACGGATCAACATCGCGACGCGTAACATCGCCAGCGCACAGCGCATCTATGACGCGATCAAGGCGCGCGTGGATGCCGGAACGGGCTCCGATCTCGATCTCGCGCAGCAGGAAAGCCTGTTGGCCAATCAGAAGGCGGCGGTGCCGCCGTTGCGGCAGGCGCTGGATCAGAATGCCAACATTCTGGCAACGCTGGTTGCACGTCCGCCCGAGCGGGTGCGGCTGACCGGCGGTTCGCTGGGAGGGATCGCGATTCCGCGTGTGACGCCGGGACTGCCGTCGGACCTGCTGACGCAACGGCCTGACATCCGGCGTCAGGAAAACCAGCTGGCGTCAGCGACTGCGAATGTTGGCAGCGCGCGAGCCCAGTTCTTCCCAAGCATTCAACTGACCGGTCAGGGCGGCTATCAAAGCGCGCAACTGGCGATGTTGTTTACTCCGCAGTCGGCATTCTTCAACGTCGCGGCCGGGCTGACGCAGCCGATCTTCGATGCCGGGCGAATCCAGGCCAACTTCGATCTGCAGCAGGCCCGGCAGGATGAGTTGTTGCAAACCTATCGCAAGACCGTGGTGTCGGCCTTCGCCGACGTGGATACGGCGCTCTCGACCCTTAAGCAGGCGAACGAGCGGCTGCGGCTCCAGCGCATCGTGGTGGCGGCATCCCGGCGGGCGTTCGAACTCTCGGAACGGCAGCTGCGCGCCGGCACAGCCGACATCGTGACTGTGCTAAACACGCAATTGACGCTATTTCAGGCTGAAGATTCGCTTGCGCAGTTCCAACTCGCCCGGCTGCTGGCGGTCGTAACGCTCTATCAGGCATTGGGCGGTGGTTGGTCGCCAAGGACGGAAGGGCCGGCGAATGCTCTTTAAGCCCGATCTGAATGAAAAGGCCAAAGGCCTGAACAAGGCGGCCGGCGAGGGAGTCGCGCGCGTCGCGTCGGGTGCGCGGCGGCGAACCGTCTCGATCGCGGTATGGCTCCTCATCATCGGCGGCCTGTGCTATCTCGGCTGGACCTACTTCAAGAAGACCGAGACGGCGACGCGCACGCGCCCCGATCTCGCGATCCCGGTGCTGGCCGCGACGCCCCGCATCGAAGACGTGCCGGTCTACCTCGACGGCGTCGGCACCGTCCGTGCGCTGAACAACGTGACTATCCGTGCGCAGGTAAGCGGCAAGCTGTTATCGGTGAATTTCAAGGAAGGTCAGGACGTCAAAAAGGGCGACGTGCTGGCCGAGATCGATCCGGTGATCTACCAGGCGCAATACGATCAGGCCGTCGCGAAGAAGGCGCAGGACGAGGCGACGCTCGCGAACGCCCGTATGGATCTGGTCCGCTATCAGCAATTGGCGACAGCCAAGGCAGGCTCCGCGCAGCAGGCGGACACCCAGAAGGCGCTGGTTGCGCAACTCGAAGCGCTGGTGAAATCCGATCAGGCGGTGATCGACAATGCGCAGGCCACGCTCGGCTATACCAAGATCGTCGCGCCGCTTTCGGGCCGCGCCGGACTTCGTCAGGTCGATCAGGGCAACATCGTTCAGATGTCGGACGCGACGGGTGTGGTCGTGATTACACAACTGCAGCCGATCGCCATTCAGTTCAGCCTGCCGCAGCAGCAGATCTTTCGCGTCAACGCAGCTTCTGCGAAAGGAGCGTTGACCGTCGATGCGTTCGGAAATGACGGCAGGACTGTCGTCGATACCGGCAGGGTGACCGGCATCGACAATCAGGTCGATCAGACGACCGGCACCGTGAAGGTGAAGGGTGAATTCCCCAACGCGAATTTCCAGTTGTGGCCGGGACAGTTCGTCAACGTGCGCCTCAAAGTACAGACGCTGGACAAGGCGATTGTCGTGCCGACCGCTGCGGTTCAGCGCGGACCGGCCGGCACATTTGTTTACGTCATCGGTCAGAACAATATCGTGTCCGCACGTCCTGTGACGGTGACGCAGCAGAACGAAACGATTGCGGTTATTGCCTCCGGCATCACGGTCGCCGAACAGGTTGTGACGACCGGGTTCGCCAACTTGTCTGAGGGGGCGAGAGTCGCCATCAGCACGGATTATCAGGCTCCGACGCCGGATCTCGCACCACGCAAACAGCAGCGGCCGGGCGGCGGTGACAAGGGCCAGCGCAGCGAGCGGCGCGATGGCCAGAAGGAGCAGGGGGCTGCACCGCAAGGCGGTCAACAACAAACGGGCGGCGGCGCGAAAGCGCCGCAGTGAGCCGTGTTTATTCTGAACCTGTGAGCACGCATCGATGAGCGTCTCTGAGCCATTTATCCATCGGCCGATCGCGACGTCGCTGCTCGGCATCGCGCTGCTGATCGGCGGCGCGCTCGGATATTGGGCGCTGCCGGTGTCGGCCCTGCCGCAGGTGGATTTTCCGACGGTCCAGGTGACAACCCAGTTGCCGGGTGCGAGTCCTGATGTTGCCGCGTCGCTGATCACCGCGCCGCTGGAGCGGCAGCTCGGACAAATCCCGTCGCTGGTTTCCATGACCTCGACGAGTTCGTTCGGCGTCAGCCAGATTTCTCTGCAGTTCGATCTCAACCGTGACATCGACGGCGCGACGCAGGATGTGCAGGCTGCGATCAATGCCGCGGCGGGCGTGCTCCCGAAGAACCTGCCGTATCCGCCGACATATGCAAAGGTGAATCCGGCCGATGCGCCGGTGCTGACGCTGGCGATGACGTCGGATACGTCACCGCTGCGTGCGATGAGCGATCTCGCCGACACCATGATGGCTCAGCGTCTCGCGCAGATTTCCGGCGTCGGGCGCGTGTCCATTCTCGGAGGATTGAAACCCGCCGTTCGCGTGCAGGCCGATCTCGCCCGGCTCGCCGCCTACGGCATCTCGATGGAAGACCTGCGCACGGCGATTGCCGGCGCGAACGTGTCCGGCCCGAAAGGATCGCTCGACGGCGCGCAGCAGGCCTACACCATCGCAGCCAACGACCAGATCGCCACCGCCGACGCCTACAAGCCGATCATCATCGCCTATCGCAACGGTTCGCCGGTGACGATCGGCGACGTCGCGAGGATCATCGACGGGCTGGAAAACGAGAAGACTGGCGCCTGGTATCAAGGCAAGCCCGCGGTTGTCATCGAGATCCAGCGTCAGCCCGGCGCCAACGTGATCGAGGTGGTGCGGCAGATCCGCGAGGAGATACCCAAGCTCCAGAAAGCCGTTCCTGCGGGCGTGGACCTCACCGTGGTCAGCGACCGCACCGTCACGATCAAGGCGTCCGTTCGCGACGTCCAGTTCACGCTGGTGCTCAGCGTCGTGCTGGTGACACTTGTGGTCCTGATCTTCCTGCGCTCGCTGCGCGCCACGCTGATCGCGGGCGTCGCGTTGCCGCTGTCGCTGATTTCCAGCTTCGGGGTGATGTACTTCGCAGGCTTCAGCCTCGACAACCTGTCGCTGATGGCACTGACCATCGGTACCGGATTCGTGGTCGACGACGCCATCGTGATGATCGAGAACATTGTCCGCCATATGGAGGGCGGTGAGGGCGTGATGGACGCCGCGCTGCGCGGCGCCAGCGAAATCGGCTTTACGGTGATATCGCTGACGGTGTCGCTGATCGCCGTGTTCATTCCGCTGCTGTTCATGTCCGGCCTCGTCGGCCGCATGTTCCGGGAGTTCGCGTTGACGCTGACGATTGCGGTCGTGACATCCGCCGTGGTGTCGCTGACCCTGACGCCGATGATGTGCTCGCGGCTGCTGAAGCGGCATCACGAGGAACTTCAGGTGCCCGGTCTCGCCACGCTCAGCGGCTGGATCGACAAGATGGTGGCATTCTACGAGCGCACGCTGCTCTGGGTGCTGCAGCATCAGCGCGCGACGCTGGTTGTCACCTTTCTGACGATCATTGCGACTCTCGCGCTCTATGTCGTCGCGCCGAAAGGCTTCCTGCCGTTGCAGGATACGGCATCGGTCACCGCCGTGACCGAAGCCGGCACCGAGGTGTCCTTCACGGATATGAAACTGCGGCAGACCCAGATCGCCGACGCCATCAAGGCAGATCCTGACATTGTGGGCGTCGTCTCTGTGATCGGTGCGGGGTCGGTGAACCCGACCACGAATGTCGGGCGTCTCGTTTTGACGCTGAAGCCGCGCGGCCAGCGCAAGACCGGCATCGCGGACGTTGTGGAGCGGTTGAAGCAGCGTGTTGCCGCCGTTCCCGGCATGAGGGTCTATTTTCAGGCTGTACAGGACGTTCAGATCAGTACGCGGTCCAGCCGGTCGCAGTATCAGTACACTTTGACCGCGACCGACGCGCCGTCCGTGATCGAGTGGTCGAACAAGCTCGTCCAGGAGATGCGGCGCGATCCGATGTTCCGCGATGTGTCGTCGGACGGGCAGGAGGGCGGTCTTCGTGCCCTGGTCAATGTCGATCGCCAGCGCGCGGGCCAGCTTGGCGTCTCGGTGCAGGCGGTCAACGATACGCTGAACGACGCCTTCGCCCAGCGCCAGATTTCAACGATCTTTGGTCAGGCCAACCAGTACCGCGTCGTTCTTGAAGCGTTGCCTGAGTATCAGCGCGATCCGTCAGTGCTGTCGAAGCTGTATGTTCCCGGCGCCGCCGGTGCGTCAGGGGCGCCCACGGCGCAGGTGCCGATCGACGCGGTGGCCAGCATCGTGCGAACGACCGCGCCGCTGTCGATCTCGCATCAGTCGCAATTCCCCTCAGTCTCGCTGTCGTTCAATCTTGCGCCGGGTGAAGCGCTCGGCAACGCCGTCGAGCGCGTCGCCGAGATCGAGAAGCGTATCGGGATGCCGGGAAACATCGTCGGTCTCTATTCGGGCGACGCCGCCGAGTTTTCCAAGTCGCTCTCAGGGCAACCATGGCTGATCCTCGCGGCGCTGGTGACGATCTACATCGTGCTGGGCGTGCTGTACGAAAGCTACATCCATCCGATCACCATTCTGTCGACGCTGCCTTCGGCCGGCGTCGGCGCGATCCTCGCGCTGATGCTTTGCGGTCAGGATCTGTCGGTGATCGGCTTGATCGGCATCATTCTGCTGATGGGTATCGTCAAGAAGAACGCGATCATGATGATCGACTTCGCGCTCGAGGCGGAGCGGCATCAGGGCCTGTCGGCTTACGACGCCATCGTGAAGGCGTGTCTGCTGCGGTTCCGCCCGATCATGATGACGACGCTGGCGGCGCTGTTCGGCGCGCTGCCGCTGGCGCTTGAAGGCGGAACGGGGTCCGAGTTGCGCTTCCCGCTCGGCGTGTCAATCATCGGCGGGTTGGTCGTCTCGCAAATCCTCACGCTCTATACGACGCCGGTCATCTATCTCGCGCTGGACCGGATCAATCGCCGGATCGAAGCCGCGGTGCCGCCGGATGATTCCGGCAAGCCGTCGCCACCGATCGCCGGAACCACGGAGGGCGTCCAGTGATCCGGTTCTGACATTCGTATAATGTTCTTCGCGGGCACTCTACGAATGTCAGAACCAAAGGATCACTGGAATTATAGGTCGCTAGCGTCCTTTCGTATCCGACGTTTGCTCGGAAGGCGCTGCAAAATGAAGCAAACGTCGGATACAGGACACTAGGAATGGCGTCGCTTTCCGAACCATTCATCCGCAGGCCCGTCGGCACCACGCTGCTGGCAATCGGCCTGTTTCTGGTCGGAGCGGTCGCCTACAATTTCCTGCCGGTTGCGAGCATTCCATCGGTCGATTTCCCGTCGATCCGGGTGTCGGCTTCGCGTCCCGGCGCCGATCCGACGATCATGTCGTCCACCGTCGCTGCGCCGCTGGAACGGCGGCTCGGTGAAATCTCCGGCATCGATCAGATCACATCGACCAGTTCACTGGGCACCACCAGCATCTCGCTTCAGTTCGCCATCGGCCGCAACATCGATCGCGCGGCGCGCGACGTGCAGGCCGCGATCAATGCGTCGCTGGCCGATTTGCCGACCGATCTGCCGACGCTGCCGAATTTCCGAAAGGCCAATCCTGCCGCGTCTCCGGTGCTGATCATCGCGCTGACCTCTAAAACCATGCTGCCGAGCGCGATCTATGACGTTGCTGACACGGTCATCGCCCAGCGCATTTCACAGGTGCCCGGCGTGGGCGAGGCGACGGTGAGCGGCGCGGACCAGCCGGCTATTCGCGTTCAGCTCAGTCCCGGTGCACTGGCCACGGCCGGCATTGCCAGCGACGATGTTCGCAATGCCATTATCAACGCCAATGCGATTGGCCCCGTCGGAGCCTTCAACGGTCCGGTGCTCGGCGAGACGCTCGCAGCGAATCCTCAGATGCGCACGGCGGCCCAGTTCCGCGATATCGTCATCAAGGCCGCCAACGGCAATTTCGTGAAACTGTCCGACGTCGCGACCGTCCTCGATGCGACGCGCAACAGCCGCTCCATTGCATGGTTCAACAAGCAGCCTGCCGTTCTGATCCTGATCACCAAGCAGCAGGACGCCAACGTCATCGAGACCGTCGATCGCGTGAAAGCATTGCTGCCCGAGTTGAAGCAATGGATTCCGGGCGGCGTCGAGATTTCAATTCTCTCGGATCGCACGGGAACCATTCGCGCCAACGTGGAGGACATGGAGTGGACGCTGGGAGCGACCGCTGTTCTGGTCATGCTCGTGGTATTCGTGTTCGTGCGCCGGATCACGCCGACCATCGCGGCGGGCATTTCCGTGCCGCTGGCGCTGGCGGGCACATGCGCGATGATGTGGGTCGCAGGGTTTTCGATCAACAATCTGTCGCTGATGGCGCTGGCGGTCTCAGTGGGTTTCGTGGTGGACGATGCCATCGTCATGATCGAGAACATGTACCGCAATCTCGAAGAGGGCATGAAGCCCTATCAGGCGGCGTTGCTCGGCGCGAAGCAGATCGGATTCACCGTTTTGTCGATCAGCATTTCGCTGGTTGCAGCGTTTACCCCGCTGATTTTCATGGAAGGCATCATCGGGCGGCTGTTCCGCGAATTCTCGCTGACACTGACCTTCGCCATTCTGGTCTCGATGGTGGTGTCGCTGACCGTGACGCCGATGATCTGTGCGCACTACATCAAATCCACGATCTCGCCGGACGCGACATGGTTCGACCGGCTGGTCGAAGGCAGCCTGTCGCGCATCGTGCGGTTCTATGAGCGAACCCTGCACGTTGTATTGCGCTTGCCGGTCCTGACCATGCTGGTGTTTGTCGCGACCATCGCACTGACAGTGACGCTCTATATCAAGTCGCCGAAGGGCTATTTCCCGACGGATGACAGCGGCCTCGTGATCGGGGCGACGCGCGCGTCACCGGATGTCTCGTTCCAGGCCATGCTTGGTCTCCAGCAACGGATCGCAGATATCGTGATGGCCGATCCGGCTGTCGCGGGCGTCGGATCCAGCCTCGGCGGCAGTGGCGGGCCGGGCGGAGGCGGCGCAAATCGCGGAACGATGTTCATCAGCCTGAAGGATCTCGACCAGCGCGGCGGTCTGACGACCACGCAGGTGATCGATCGTCTCCGGCGGAACCTCGGCACGGTGCCGGGCATCCGGCTGTTCATGTTCGCGGCCCAGGATCTGCGGGCGGGCGGACGCCAGAGCGACTCCAGCTATCAGTATACGCTGATCAGTTCGGATCTGGATCTGCTGTCGAAGTGGGCGCCGATCGTTGCGAAGAAATTCGAAAGCGTCGAAGGCATCACGGACATTTCGAGTGACCGCGACGCCGCCGGTCTGGCGCTGAACCTGTCGATCGACCGGAAGATGGCCGCCAGTCTCGGTGTTCAGGTTCAGGACATCGACAACGCCTTGAACAATGCGTTCTCGCAGCGGCAGATATCGACCATCTACACGCAACGTAACCAGTACAAGATTATTCTGGAGGTCGATCCGCGGTTGCAGGGCGATCCGTCGGCGCTCGATAAAATCTATGTGGCGGGCGCGGGCGATGCCCAGGTCCCGCTGTCGGCAGTGGTCAGGATGGAGCGCGGGCTGTCGCCGCTCTCCGTCTATCATCAGGCCTCGTTCCCTTCGAACACGATCTCGTTCAACGTTCCGGACGGCGTGCCGCTGCAAACCGCGACCGACAACGTCCTGCGTGCGGTCGAGGAGCTGCACATGCCTGAAGGCATTCGCGGCGAGTTCGCCGGCAATGCGGCCGACAGTCAGAAAACCGCGAACCGCCAGCCTTTGCTGATCCTCGGCGCGCTGATCGCGGTCTATATCGTTCTCGGCGTTCTGTATGAAAGCCTCGCGCATCCGCTGACGATCATTTCGACATTGCCGTCCGCGGGCCTCGGCGCTTTGCTGGCCCTGCAGATCACCAACACGCCGCTCACGGTGATCGCGTTTATCGGCATCATCCTTCTCATCGGCATCGTGAAGAAGAACGGCATCATGATCGTCGACTTCGCGCTGGAGGGCGAACGGCATCGCGGTCTGTCGTCGGAGGACGCGATCTTCGAGGCCTGCCTCGCACGCTTCCGGCCGATCCTGATGACCACCATGGCGGCATTGCTGGCTGCCGTTCCGCTGGTGCTTGCGACGGGGCCGGGGACAGAACTGCGCCGGCCGCTCGGCATCACCATTATCGGCGGGCTGATCGTGTCGCAGATCCTGACGCTCTACACCACGCCGGTGATCTATCTTCTGATCGACCGGCTGCGGCGGCGGGAGCGGCAAACGCCGGTGACGGACGCTGCACCGGCCGAGTAGGAACTTTGCGGCAGTGCACAGCGCGCAGGAACTTTAGGGTTCCATTCGCGTTGGGCCGGTATGAATAGACCGCCAATTCAAGAAGTTGTCGCCGAAACCGGAGAGCCGGTTGAAGCCCCGCCACCCGAACTGCTCGAACCCGAACCGGGGTTGTCGGCCGAGGAGATCGAACAGCTCAAACGCGATTACCTGCTGACCCGTTTCTGGATCAGCGCGCGCGGATTTTGGGGCTCCGGCGGAGGCCGCCTGGCGTGGCTTCTGAGCATCGGCCTGATCGCTCTCATCGTCCTGCAAATCACGTTTCAGTACGGCATCAACGTCTGGAACAGGTCGATCTTCGACGCGATCGAGAAGAAAGACTCCGCCAAGGTCTTCTATCTGACGGGCGTGTTCTTTCCGCTCGCGATCGGCAGCATTGTTATTGGCGTCGTGCAGGTGTTTGCGCGCATGAATATTCAGCGGCGCTGGCGCGCGTGGCTGACAAACTCCGTTGTGTCGCGATGGCTGACCAACGGACGCTACTATCAGCTCAATCTGGTCGACGGCGATCACCAGAACCCGGAATACCGGATCGCCGAGGATCTGCGGGTGGCGACCGACGCGCCGGTCGATTTCGCCGCAGGCGTCACGCAGGCGTTTCTCTCGGCCGCCACCTTCATCGTCGTGTTGTGGACCATCGGCGGCGCGCTGACAGTGTCAGTCGGAGGCAGCACCGTTACCATTCCGGGCTTCCTCGTGATCGCGGCCGTCATGTATGCGGCGATCGCCAGCGGCTCGATGATGATCATCGGCCGCAATTTTGTTTCCGTATCCGAGAGCAAGAACCAGGCTGAAGCGGAGTATCGCTACGCGCTGACCCGCGTGCGTGAAAACGGCGAAAGCATCGCACTGCTCGGCGGCGAAGAGGAAGAACGTTCGGGAATCGACAAGTCGTTCGGCAATGTTCTGCGGCAATGGGCGCGAATTTGCGGGCAGCATATGCGCACCACCATTGTGTCGCAGGGATCCAGCCTGATTGCGCCGGTGATTCCGATCCTGCTGTGCGCCCCGAAGTTTCTGGAAGGAAGCATGTCGCTGGGACAGGTCATGCAGGCGGCCTCGGCATTCACGATCGTGCAGGCCGCGTTCGGCTGGCTGGTGGACAATTATCCGCGCCTTGCGGAATGGAACGCGGGCGCGCGGCGCATCGCGTCGCTGATGATGTCGATTGACGGTCTGGAGCGCGCCGAAACCGGTGATGGCATCAACCGCATCCAGCGCGGCGAAACCGAGGGCGATGCGATGCTCCGCCTGAACGAACTGTCTGTCACGTTGAACGACGGCACCGCTGTCGTCGGGGAGTCGGAAGTGGTGATCGAGCCCGGTGAGCGTGTTCTTGTTGCCGGTGAATCCGGCACCGGAAAGAGCACACTGGTGCGCGCCATTGCCGGTTTGTGGCCGTGGGGCGGCGGCAGCGTCGATTTTCATCCCGACCGCAGGATTTTCATGTTGCCGCAAAAGCCGTATGTGCCGTTCGGCACGCTGCGGCGCGCGATCGCCTATCCCGGCGCGGCCGAGGACTGGACTGTCAAACAGATGGCGGAGACGCTTGAGAAAGTCGGGCTGGCGCATCTGAAGGAAAAGATCGAAGAGGATGCCCCGTGGGACCAGACATTGTCCGGCGGCGAAAAGCAGCGGCTGGCATTCGCACGGTTGTTTCTACATCGGCCCGACATCATCGTCCTTGATGAGGCGACATCCGCGCTCGACGAACCCGGGCAGGACAAGATGATGGGGCTGCTCCACGAGGAACTGAAGGACGCGACAATCATCAGCGTTGCACATCGCCCGGAACTGGAAGAATTCCACAGCCGCAAGATTACGCTGGAGCGTCGCAAGGGCGGCGCGAAACTCGTCAGCGACATCGATTTGATCCCGCGCGGCGGCAAGCGGCGCTTGTTGGGCCGATGGCTGAGAAGGCGCCAGCTTCCAGCACCAGGGAGCGCCCCCTGACGGAATCTCGTCGAGCGATGCCTTGGCAGGTTGCCGTCATCCGGCGCGCAGCGTATAGCCGGACGCATGTCAAAATCCGCCAAAACCAAGCCGGCCGCCGACGCGCCCGAAGAGATCGAAGAGTGCCCCCGCTGCGGCAAGCCGCTGCCGCTGTGCATCTGCGACAGCGTGACGCCGATTGCTAACCGGGTCGAACTTCTGATCCTGCAGCATCCGCAGGAGCAGGACAGGGCGCTTGGAACGGCGCGGCTGACGGCGCAGCATTTCCAGAAGGTGACCCACAAGATCGGCCTGTCGTGGCCGAGCCTGTCCAAGGCGCTGGGCCGCTCCGTCGATCCGCTCGACTGGGCCATCCTCTATCTCGGCTCGGCGAAGGTCGCCGACCTCGCGACCGAACGCGATCTCGTCGCGATCGATCGCAAGGGTGAGATCGAGGATAGCCAGCGATCGATCCTGAAAGATATCGAGGGCGTCGTGCTGCTCGACGGGACGTGGAGCCAGGCCAAGGCGCTCTGGTGGCGCAATGCGTGGATGCTGAAATGCCGGCGTATCATCCTTGGACCGGCGAATCCATCGCACTATGGCAAGCTTCGCAAGGAGCCGCGCCGCGACGGGCTGTCGACCATCGAGGCTGCGGGAATGGTGCTCAGCAGGCTTGAAGGACGCCCGGAGATCGAAACAGAACTCAATGCGACGTTCCAGCGGATGCTGACGCAATATCGCGCGGTTCAGTCGACGATGCCGGAACTGGCGCCGAAGCCGAAGAAGCGCGACTACCGGCGTCCGGAAAACCGGCGAGGCAAGGGCGCCAAGGCATCGGCCTGATCCTGATTGTCGGCAAGCGCGGCCAATAGACCAAAGCTTTCGTCATTGCGAGCGCAGCGAAGCAATCCAGAAAACAACAAGGAAGACTGGATTGCTTCGTCGCTAACGCTCCTCACAATGACGAAGCAGGGAGCATGTACGCTGTTCGCAACGGGCAATCAGAACGTTCGGCGGACACCGACGGTCCCTGAGATGATGCCCTGGTCCTTGAAGTCATAGACGGCGGTCGGCTTGAAGGTGCCGGTCAGTGGACCGGGGTTCGCCAGTGTTTGCGATCCGGAGTGCGACTGGTCGAGCATCGTGTACATCACCTCCACCCCGAACGTGAGGTTCTTGACAGGGGTCCATGCCGTGCGCGTGCCGATCTGCCAGATGCTGAAATCCGGATTGCAGGTGAATCCATTCGACTTCGGGGACAGAGCTGTAAACAGGGCGCAGAACGCAGCGGTGCCGCTCGCATTGTAGTCGATACGCGAGTAGGTGCCGAACACGCCTGTCTGCCAGGCAGGCGACCAGTTGTGCAGGAAGCCGCCTCGGAACCCCCATCCGGTTGACTTCTCGATCCGGCTGCCCGTTGTGTAGACGCCGTCCAGCAGCGACAGCACCGCCATGCCCTGATAGCTGCCGGCGAAATTCGTGCCGCTGCTGAAAGCATCGAAATTCGTCCCGGTTACGCCGCCGATAAGATACTTCGCGGCGCCGTCGACGTAGGTGAAATCCAGCGACAGCTTGTCACCGGGGCCGGTTGGCAGATCCCTCAACTGAAGCCCGCCCATGACAGCGAAGCCCCAGACGTCGTTCGGGTGGCCGTTCGGTTCGACCGGTGCGGCGCCGGCGGGTCCGGCGTAGTAGTTCGCATGAACGTTATGCGCGGCGGCGGACAGTTGCGCTGTGAAGGATTTCTGGTCGATCCGGATGTTGCCGACGAAATCAGGAGCAACATTCCCGCCGTACGAGTTGGTGAAGACGCCGCTGAACACGCCCGTGGCAGGTTGTGTCAGGCTGGCATTGAGCAAGACAGCGCGGTTGATAACGCGGTTGTCTTCAACTGCGACCGAGGCGGAGACGTCGTTGCCGAATTCCCACGTATAGGCGAGCTGCGTGATGCCGTTGATGTTGTCATAGCCGCCGATCAGGAAGGACGTGCTGCTGTTCGCACCGGAAGACCCCCACGGCGTTTGAAAGACCGACACGGCCTTACCAAGCGTGAAGCCCGCGAACTGAACGAAGCCGTAGTCCAGTGTCAGGACGCCCGTGTCGGGAGCCGCGCCGGTATCGAACTGAAATCGTGGATTCATGTAGATGCGCACCACACCGTATTCGGTCTGTGTGCGGGTATCGATCTGCAGCTCCGTGCGCATGCGGGTCGTGAAGTAATCGCGATCCCGTGACTGGGTGCCTTCGGCGTTGCCTTGGTCCCAGGCGGGCTTGTTGTAGTTTCCGCCGTTGAAGTTCGCGTCGGCCCGTATGTAGCCGCTCAGCTTGATGCAGGTGTCTGTGCCGGGGATGTAGTAGTAACCGGCGCCGTACAGGGAACAGATCTTCACATACTCGACGGCCTTCGCTTTGACCGGCAGATCGGCTGCGGACGCTCCCGTGATCGCGGCGAAACCAGCCGCCGCTCCAAGTGCGAGATTTCTGATCGTGTACGTTCGCCTTTCGGAGCTGTTCACTGAATGGGTGATGCGCATCGACTCAGCCCCCGGAGGTAACATTTGCGGATTGTTACCGAGCGATGACATGGCAGCAAGTGCAGGGAAGCCACATGGCTCGCCGGGAAGAGGTCGCGGTCTTTTCGCTATGGAACTCGCCGCGGCGGGGTTAGCGCCATCCGGCATTCTGAGCCAGCAACACGCCGACGATGACCGCAAGCGTCACCGCCGTTGCGATCAGCATCGACCGCCCGCCCATGCCGCGGCCGATCCACCACAGAAGCGCCGCGCCCATCAGGATCGGAACAATGATATCCAGGGGTGAGTTCATTCCAAGACTTCCTGAGATGACTTCCTGCGATGACTAGGGCTGTCCGTTCTTCCGGCCCAGCCACTTTCGTTCGGCCCAGCCAAGCGCGTTGGCCAGCGGCCGCTGCAGGAACGGCACGTCCTGAGCAATCAGCATAAGGCCAAGCGGCAGCATCCAGAGGCCCAGAACGGGCAGGAAACTGAAAATTCCGCCAACGACAAGGAGAAAGGCGAGGGGAATCCTCACCCAACGCGATGACGGTTGACGCAACCAGCGTATGAAACGGGCCCCCTTTTCCGGAAGCCGGTTCGCGATCCATTCAAAGTGGCGGTCGAGTTCGGCCCTGGATTCTGCGCTCACTTCAAAAACCGCCTGTTCCACCCTGGATTGCCCGCCGCGCCATCAAGGGCAGCTATGCACAGGCGCAATCCCCCGCAAGGCGGGAGTGGATCAAGGTCAGCTAAGTGATTGATTTGATTGGCTCCCCGGGCTGGATTCGAACCAGCGACCATTCGATTAACAGTCGAATGCTCTACCGCTGAGCTACCGAGGAATACTGCTGAAGCAGCAATGGGCCGCCTATAGCAAAGGCCCTGAGTCTTGCAAAGCGTAAATCGCCCAAAAATGAGAGAGATGGGTGAATGGCTAAGAGAATGTTGGAGGCCACGACCGGAATTGAACCGGTGTACACGGTTTTGCAGACCGTTGCGTCACCACTCCGCCACGTGGCCCCACTCGCGCGACTAGTTACAAGGGCACAGGCACTTATGCAATCCCGTGACCGGGGCTCGTCTTTATGCCGCAGCCGAGCCCGGTTGGGCGGATTTGCGGCGGTGATAACCGTGCCCTCGATTCGAGCTAGCTGCTGCTTCTGGCGTTGCTTGCCGTGATCACCTTCATCAGGGCTTCGACCGGAAAACCACTGCGATGCATCGTGCAGAGGACGTCGATCATCTGGTCGCTGGGTTCATTCGCGGACATCAACGCCGCGCGCACTTCGGGCGGCAGGTCGTCGAACTCACCCATCTGCCGCCGGACAGCCGACAGGCCGCTCGCGGACAGCGCGCCATGGTCTGAGCCGGGCAGGGATTGGCCCGGGCCGGACGCCGGTGTTCCGCCGGACCGTTTGCGCTGATCTTTCCTCATTTGAATGTGTTGGCCGCGACGTCGTAGGTCCAGGTGAGGCGTCCGTCGGTGAAGATGACGGAGCGGAATCCGAGATCACGCGCCTTGTTGAAGATCTTCCCGGATTCCGCGAGGTTGAGAACCGTCGGGCGATCCATCTTGAAATACTTGTAGTTCAACACCGTCTCGTGCTCGCCGGACGTACTGATGTCCATTGAAAGTCCCCGGCGCAGCATCTGCTTGCGGGTATCCGCTGCAAATTTCTTGCGGCCGTCGACGTTGCCGCTCAGCGAATCCAATCTGGCGTCGATGTTGTTGGTGCCGAGCTTGCGGACATATTCGCGCTCGTTCTTCTGCATCGCCGCCAGCAGCTTCTTCGCCCGTGGAGCTTCCGGAGCAGACGGATCGATCGACTTGAGGTCGGCTTTGGCGGCGTAATAGTCGGCCAGCGCCGGGAGTTTCTGCCCACGTTTGACGGAAGCATCTCCGAGCGCCTTCATGACAGCGGCAGCGCGCTCGATCATTTTCTTGCGCTTTGGAACCTGTTGGTCCGCGGTGTCCGCCGGTGCTGCGGTTGCCGTTTGCGCAGGTGCGGGCGCGATGCTCGCGCAGATCAGCAGCGCGGCCAGCGGCAAATCGCGAACCCGGAAACGGAACGCAGATCGTGTCGTGTCGTGTGTCATCATTCCCAGCCTTCGATCCCCACCGCATGCTGTCATGCTCGGGGATTTCATACCATAGACAGACTTGCGACTTGCACCTGGTGGTCCCGATTCTAACATTCGCATCCGTTTCGGCAGACAACTTTGCGAATGTTAGAATCGAAGGACCACTGGCAAATATGAGTTTCTAGTGGAGCTTTGGATTTGACATTCGCGTTGCGAATTTGCGACGGAGTGGGTCGCGAATGTCAAATCCGCTCCACTAGCAGGCTTGCAACGTATTCGGCCTTGCAGCAAATATGCCTGCGCCGGGCAACGTCGATCCGGCTAGGCCTTGTGACCTTGTCCCTGTGACCTAATCAGTGTTCCTGTCTTGAGGTTATCCCATGTCAGATTTCACGGCCTCGCGGCAGAATATGGTCGACTGTCAGGTGCGGCCCAGCGACGTCACCGACCTGCGCATTATCGATGCGATGCTCGCGGTCCCGCGTGAAACATTTGTGCCGGATGGCAAGCGGGCCATCGCCTACCTGGATCTGGATATCGACGTTGCTGCAGACGGGCAGCCGAAACGCCACCTGATCAAGCCGGCGGTGCTCGCAAAGATGCTGCAGGCTGCTGCGATCTCCGAAACGGACCGCGTGCTGGTGGTCGGTTGCGCGAGCGGCTATTCGGCGGCCGTTCTTTCCCATCTCGCCGCGGAAGTGTTCGCCACCGAGCCCGACCCGTCGCTGGCTGCCGCAGCGAAGAAGAATCTGGCCGGTCTGGGTCTCGCCAACGCGACTGTCACCGCCGCCGCCCCGGCCGAGGGCGACCGCGCCCACGCGCCGTACGACGTCATTGTCATGGACGGCGCGA
The DNA here is from genome assembly GCF_000308295.2 of Afipia birgiae 34632. GTDB lineage: Bacteria > Pseudomonadota > Alphaproteobacteria > Rhizobiales > Xanthobacteraceae > Afipia > Afipia birgiae. Next base: position 1,171,682 of record NZ_HG326652.1, on the reverse strand, counting down.
CCGAAGTTGAGCCTCAGGGGCTCTATGAGCAGCTGAAGATGGGCGGCCGGCTTGTCGGCGTCTTTGCCACCAGGACGCCCCCACGGGCCACCCTGGTTGCGCGCTCTCCGTCGGATTTCGGGAACCGGGTGCTTTTTGACGCCTCTGCGCCGGTTTTGACGGGTCTTGAGCGCCGTCCAGCGTTTACATTCTAGGATCGTTTTCCTTGGAACTGCGCAGGTGTGGCTACAATGTCCCAGCCACACTGTTTCGACCGCAAGTGGTTACCTTGGGGTTTCACCGGGTTGAACCGATGCATAGACTTACGCGGAACGGGCAAAGGCGACTCAGAGACCCGGTATCCGCGCGCCTTAATGGCGAGCGGAACCGGTTTGGGGATATGACGTAATGCAAGCTAAAAATCGGACGAAACTCAGTGCGGGTGTCGCGCTTGCGGCCCTCTTGATGGGCTCGGTCATGACAACTCCTGTCATGGCTGACACCATTGATGCCGCGCTGGTGCGAGCCTACCAGAACAACCCGCAGCTGAACGCGCAGCGCGCATCGGTCCGCGCGACCGACGAAAGCGTGCCACAGGCATTGTCCGGCTATCGTCCGCGCGTCGCTGTCACCGCCAGCGCAGGCACCCAGTACACCGAGACCCAGACCAACACGCAGGTCGGCGGACGATTGAGCGAAATCGGCCTGCGCGGCGTCAACGCACCGCGTTCGGTCGGCGCGACAGTCACCCAGACACTGTACAACGGCGGCCAGACCGGCAATCGCACGCGAGCCGCGGAAAGCCAGGTTTCGGCATCGCGCGAAGGGTTGCGCGTCCTCGAACAGACCGTGCTGTTCTCGGCTGCGACCGTCTACATGGATTACCTGCGCGACGCCGCGATCGTCGAAGTGCAGAAGAGCAACGTCCGCGTGCTCGAGCAGACCCTCAAGCAGACCCGCGATCGTTTCAATGTCGGCGAAGTGACGCGCACCGACGTCGCGCAGTCCGAAGCCCAGCTTGCCGCGGGCAAGACTCAGCTTCTGACAGCGGAATCCAACCTGACGACGACGCGCGCGAATTTCCGCCGCATCATCGGCAACGATCCTGTCAACCTTGCGCCCGGGTCGCCGGTCGATCGTTTTCTGCCGACCACGCTGAATGCAGCGGTTGATCGCAGCCTGCTGGAAAACCCGAACGTCACGGCGGCCATGTACGGCATCGACGTGAGTTTCCTTCAGGTGAAGGTCAACGAGGGTGCGTTGTTCCCGGTTGTGACCCTTCAGGGCAGCGTGCAGCAGTCTTACGAAAGCACGATGTCGACTTACAAGGCGTTCGGCGCATCCGCCGTCGCCCAGCTGACGGTGCCGGTCTATCAGGGCGGCGCCGAGTACTCGCTGATCCGTCAGTCGAAAGAAACGCTGGCGCAGCAGCGCCTCAACCTCGAACAGGTTCGCGACCAGACCCGCGCCACCGTTGCGCAGGCATGGGGCCAGCTTGTCGCCGGCAAGGCGCAGGTTCAGTCGGCGCAATCGCAGGTGACTGCTTCTGAAATCGCACTCAACGGCGTTCGCGAAGAAGCGCGGGTGGGACAGCGCACCACGCTGGACGTCCTCAATGCGCAGCAGGCGCTGGTGAATGCGCGTGTCGCGCTGGTGACGGCGCAGCACGATCGCGTCGTTGCATCCTACAGCGTGCTCAACTCCATCGGACGTCTGTCGCCGAGTGTCCTGAATCTCGCGACCAACGTCTACGATCCGAGCGTCCACTATCACCAGGTTCGCGATAGCTGGTTCGGCGTCCGGACACCCGACGGCCGCTAATCCCTGAGTGGAGTTGTTGGATTTGATATTCGCGCCGCGAACCTGCGGGCAGGGTGAGCGCGAATGTCAAATCCACACCACCAGGCCGCAGGTTAACCTTCTCTCGTCAGCGCTGTGATCAACCGGCCCGGTACGCAGGCCGTTGCTTGCAATAAATTGTTGCCATGACATACCGTTCTAAAGGGTCGCAAAGCGATTCGTGACGGTGGTGTGCGGCTTTTGCAGGTCACATGGATAGATCGAAGCCGATGATGTGGAGTCGGAGATGACGCAACCGGCAAAGGCGCAGGAGCCCTCGATGGAGGAGATTCTGGCGTCGATCAGGCGCATCATTTCCGATGACGAAGCCAAGCCTGCAGCAGGAGCTGCCGCTGCGGCTCCGCCGGCTGCTGCTCCGGTCGCCGCACCTCAAAAGACCGAAGTTCCCAAGGCGGAAATGTCCCGTCCTGCTCCTGCTCCGGCTCGTCCGGTGATGGCAGGCATTCCGCCATCCAAGATCGCACCGGCCCGGCCAGCTCCGGCGGCGGCTCCTGCCGCTAAACCGGCGCCTGCACCTGCCGCAAAGAACAGCCAGGACGAAATCGACGCGATGATGGCGAGCTTCGATGCGCCCGCCGCGCCGCCGAAGGCCGAAGAGCCGGAAGACGATAACGACGTGTTCGAGTTGACCGAGCAGATGGCGGTGCCTGAACCGGTCCCGCCGTCGTTCAACAAGATCGAACCCGAGGACGATCTGGAGTTCACCGAGTCACCGATGGTTCAAGCCTCACATCACCGCTCGCCCGCGATGGAGTCGCCCAGTTTCATGGCGGCGCCGCGCGAGATGCCATCGCAGCAGATTCTGTCGGGTTCGACGGTGTCGGCAGTCGAGTCCGCTTTCAACGCGCTGCAGAATACTGTCCTGAGCAACAATGCCCGGACGCTGGAGGATCTCGTCAAGGAGATGCTTCGCCCGATGCTGAAGTCCTGGCTGGACGACAATCTGCCCAATCTGGTCGAGCGGATCGTCAAGGCCGAGATCGAACGGGTCTCCCGCGGCCGCTAATCGTTTGCATCAACGCAATCGAGCCAATCCAGGCAGCTCATCTGGAATCTCGGCTTCCTGGCGTCAAATGCCCGGAATATTGCAGGTTTTGCTTTCAGGGCTGACACCCAATATAGTCGCGCCCGCGTTTCCGAACGCATTCCGGATTTCACGACGCCTGAAAACGCGCTAGAGCGCGCTGGATGCGTTCCAGCGCGATAACCGACGATTGCACGCAAGATGATCGAGAAAAACTACCAGCCCGCCGAGATCGAGAATCGAATTGCCAGCGCCTGGGAAGACGCTGGCGCGTTCAGGGCCGGACGGCCCGAGCGGCAGGGCGCCGAACCCTTCACCATCGTGATCCCGCCGCCGAACGTCACCGGTTCGCTGCACATGGGACACGCGCTGAACAACACGCTGCAGGACATCCTGTGCCGTTTCGAGCGCATGCGCGGCCGCGACGTGCTGTGGCAGCCCGGCACGGATCACGCCGGCATCGCCACGCAGATGGTGGTGGAGCGGCAGTTGATGGAGCGGCAGGAGCCGGGCCGCCGCGACATGGGCCGCGCCGCGTTTCTGGAGCGGGTCTGGAAGTGGAAGGCCGAGTCCGGCGGCGTTATCGTCAATCAGTTGAAGCGCCTCGGCGCGTCGTGTGACTGGTCGCGCGAGCGCTTCACCATGGACGAGGGGCTGTCGCGCGCCGTCGCCAAGGTGTTCGTCGAACTCTACGCACAGGGCTTGATCTACAAGGACAAGCGGCTGGTCAACTGGGACCCGAAATTGCTGACCGCGATTTCGGACCTTGAAGTGCAGCAGATCGAGGTCAAGGGCAGCCTCTGGCATCTGCGTTATCCGCTCGAGGGCGTCGCCTACAACGCGGAAGATCCGTCGACCTACATCGTGGTCGCCACTACGCGCCCCGAGACCATGCTGGGCGATACGGCGGTTGCTGTTAATCCGGACGATGATCGCTACAGGCATCTCGTCGGCAAGAAAGCGGTGCTACCGCTGGTCGGCCGGCTGATTCCAATCGTCGCTGACGACTATTCCGATCCCGAGAAGGGGTCGGGCGCGGTGAAGATCACGCCGGCGCACGACTTCAACGACTTCGAGGTGGGCCGCCGTCACAACCTGCCGTCGATCAGCGTGCTCGATCAGGAAGGGCGCATGGCGCTCACCGCCAACGAAGACTATCTGCGGGGCCTTCCCGAAGCGGCATTGATCTTCGCCGAAGAACTCGACGGCAAGGACCGCTTCGCCGCGCGCAAGCTCATTGTCGCGAAGCTGGAAGAGGCCGGTTTCCTCGACAAGATCGAGCCCAACACACACATGGTGCCGCACGGCGACCGCTCCGGCGTCGTTATCGAGCCTTATCTGACCGACCAGTGGTACGTCGACGCCAAGACTTTGGCCGCGCCCGCCATTGCGGCCGTGCGCAGCGGCGAGACGGTGTTCGTGCCGAAGAACTGGGAGAAGACCTACTTCGAGTGGATGGAAAACATCCAGCCGTGGTGCATCTCGCGCCAGCTCTGGTGGGGACATCAGATCCCGGCATGGTACGGGCCGGACGGCAAGGTGTTCGTTGCCGAGACCGAGGACGAAGCCGTCGGCAAGGCGCTCGGCTATTACGTCGAGCAGGAAGTCATCACCGCGGAGCAGGGCCATGACATGGCCGTCGACCCGGCGAAGCGTGAAGGCTTCATCACGCGCGACGAAGACGTGCTGGACACGTGGTTCTCGTCGGCGCTGTGGCCGTTCTCGACCCTCGGCTGGCCTGACACCGACGTCGACGTGAAACGTTACTACCCGACCAACGTTCTCGTCACCGGCTTCGACATCATCTTCTTCTGGGTCGCCCGCATGATGATGATGGGCATGCACTTCATGAAGGACGTGCCGTTCCCGACGGTCTACATCCACGCCCTCGTCCGCGACGAGAAGGGCGCCAAGATGTCGAAGTCGAAAGGCAACGTCATCGATCCGCTGCACCTGATCGACGATTACGGCGCCGACGCGCTGCGCTTCACGCTGGCCGCAATGGCGGCACAGGGCCGCGACATCAAGCTGTCGACCCAGCGCGTCGAAGGCTATCGCAACTTCGCGACCAAGCTCTGGAACGCATCGCGCTTCGCTGAAATGAACGGCTGCGCGCTGGCGGACGGATTCGATCCGTCGAAAGCCAGGGAGACGCTCAACCGCTGGATTGCGCACGAGACTGCGCGGGCCACGCGCGAGGTCACCGAAGCCATTCAGGCCTATCGCTTCAACGACGCGGCCGGCATCATGTACCGCTTCGTCTGGAACATCTATTGCGACTGGTACCTCGAACTCGCCAAGCCTGTGCTGATGGGGGCGGACTCGCCGGCCAAGGCGGAGACGCAGGCCAGCATCGCCTGGGCGCGCGACGAAATCCTGAAGCTCTTGCACCCGTTCATGCCGTTCCTCACGGAAGAACTCTGGGCGGTGACGGCCAAGCGCGACGGGCTTCTCGCCCTCGCGGAATGGCCGCTGAAGGCGCCGGCCGCGCCGATGATCGAGACGGCCATCGCCGGAGACCCGCTGGCCATGCCGGTCATCGTCGTGCCGGCGCCGGAGATCAAGCAGTTCAGCGATCCCGCGGCCGAGGCCGAAATCGGCTGGCTGATCGAACTCATCTCGGCGATTCGCTCAATGCGCGCGGAAATGAACATCCCGCCGGCAACGCTGTTTCCGCTGGTGCTGGTCGGCGCCTCCACCGACATCAAGTCGCGTGCAGAGCGCTGGAGCGACGTGATGAAGCGCCTTGCGCGGCTCGGCGACATTTCGTTTGCCGATCGCGCGCCGGATGGTTCGGTTCAGTTGCTGGTCCGCGGTGAAGTCGCCGCGATCCCGCTGAAGGGCGTGATCGATCTCGCTGCCGAGAAAGTCCGCCTCGACAAGGAACTGGCCAAGGCGGACGCCGATATCAAACGCGTCGACGCCAAGCTCGGTAACGAGAAATTCGTCGCCAACGCGCCGGAAGAAGTGATCGACGAACAGCGCGAGAAGCGCGACGAAGCCGAAGCACGCAAGGCGAAAATTCTCGAAGCATTGGAGCGGCTGAAGGACGTCGCGTGAGCTCGGCACGCTCGACATTCGGCGCGCTTTTTCTTCTTTGGCTCGCAGGGAATGGTCTTCGTCTGACCATCCTTGCGATCCCGCCGGTTCTTGCGCTTATTATTCTCGATCTCAGGCTTTCCGGCACGGAAGTCGGAATTCTCAATGCCATTCCGGTTTTCCTGTTCGCTCTGGTCGCGGTGCCGGGCTCACTGCTGATAGCGCGCGTGGGTGCTGTGCCTGCGCTTATCATCGGGCTTCTCATCGCGGCGGCAGGTTCGGCTTTGCGCGGGTTCGCGACCGACACGTGGATGCTTTACATCACGACCGTGATCATGGCGGCGGGGGTCGCGGTGATGCAGCCGTCGCTGCCGCCGACGGTGCGTCAGTGGGTGCCGGACCGGATCGGCTTTGCCACCGCCGTATATACCAATGGGCTTCTGTGCGGCGAAATCTTCCCGGTGATGCTCGCTGCTGTCATCGTGCCGCTTCTTGCAGGGAGCTGGCGCGCGAGCCTGGTGCTCTGGTCGATCCCGCTCGTGGCGATCGCGCTCATCATTTTCTGGTTTCAGCCCGGCGGCAAAAGCGCGCCGGTCGCACGTCACAACCTCTGGATGCCCGATTGGCACGACCCCTTGCTGTGGAAGGTCGGCCTCATGATGAGCGGGGCCAACCAGCTTTATTTTTGCACCAATGCCTTTCTTCCGGGGTATCTGCTGCAAACAAGCCGCACTGAATTGATTGCTCCGGCTTTGACGGCTCTCAACGCGGGGCAGTTGCCCGCGTCACTCATTCTCCTCGCGATGGCTAGCCGATGGGAGCGCAAGAAGTGGCCTTTGCTCGGTGCCGCAGCGGTAGGGCTTGCGGGCATTGCCGGCGTTCTGATTCCATGGGGACCATGGAGCGTGATCGGATCGGCGGCTCTGATCGGCTTTGCCTGCGCCGTCACGCTGACCCTCACGTTGGCATTGCCGGCTCTGCTGGTCGCACCGGATGATGTGCCGCGGATGTCGGCTGGCGTGTTTACACTTGGCTATGGCCTTGCGATGACGATGTCGGTCATCGGCGGCTTCGCGTGGGACGTCAGCGGGAATGCTGCGTTCGCATTCGTTCCGATTGCCGTCTGGCTGCTGCCGCTCGTCCTCCTGCCTCTGGTGACCGACTTCTCGACGCGCCGCGCCTGAGCGGGATTCGCTGCGGGGCGTTTGATCCCAGCCCCATCGTATCGTCCTGTGGTAGCGTCGTGGCGGCTGGCTGAAACGCCGGAACGAATGACGTAATATCCTGGGGTGACCGATGCTCGATCATGTTTCGATTACCGTCTCCGACATCGCCGCAGCAGAGCGCTTCTATGATGCGATCATGAATGTGCTTGGCGTCGTCAAGGTCGGACGCCGCGATGACTGGCTTGGTTATGGCGAGCGCTCGCGTTCAGCGTATCCGGATCGCGTCTACATCTCGATCCGCAAGGGTGCGAAGCCTGAAGACGCCGCAGGCCGCCACTGGTGCTTCAAGGCAAAGTGGCAAACGCAGGTCGATGCATTCTGGGACGCGGGCATCGCGGCGGGCGGCAGCGACGACGGCGCGCCGGGCCTGCGCAACTATCACGCATCTTATTATGCCGCGTTCCTTCGTGATCCCGACGGCAACCGGATCGAGGCCGTCTGCCACGCGGCGATTTGAGCCGGAATTGTCCCTCTCGTCATTGCGAGCGGAGCGAAGCAATCCAGAGCCAAGGGCAAAGAACTGGATTGCCTCGTTACAAGCGCTCCTCGCAACGACGGCTGACTTGGTCGCTGCCTGCATTCTGATGGATGCATCTTTTCGAGGCTTGCATGCCTTCACGGTCATGCACGCGGCGCATAACGAGCACGCGATCGGTTGGTCGGATGTCGCTGCGCTACAAACATCTCGAATTCCGAGGTGCCGCAGTTACGTCGCCAATTCGCCTTTTGCAGCGAAGTTCGTCACCATTTCGCCTTATGCCGGAAACGGCTTGCTGAGAAACCTCGAGCCCTTCAATCCGTAGCGCCACGGCAGCTCCACCGCCTTGGTAATGCCGATACGGATGCCGCTGACGATCTCGGGCTTTCTGGGCCGCGCGTGAATCGCAATCGGCGGGACGTCGAGCGCGAGGCCGTTGTGCTTGTTGGTCACGGCCATCGCCTCACAGAGTTTGCCCGGTCCTGAACTCAGCGATCGTTCGTCGTGCAATCCGCGCCGCCGCCGCATCGCCGGGATGCCGTGGGTCGGCTCGATCGCGCGGATCAGCACCGCGCTGGCAGAGCCTTCCTTCTCGCAGACAAAGTTCATGCACCAGTGGATGCCATAGGAACGATAGACGTACAGAAATCCCGGCGGGCCGAACATCACCATGTTGCGCGGCGTCGGTCCGTTGAAGGAGTGTGCTGCCGGCTCGGTGTGGTGATAGGCCTCGACCTCGGTGATGATGCCGCCGACGCCGTCCACCAGCAGCGTCGCCCCGATCAGGTCGGGCGCGACCTCATGGACGCTGCGGGCAAAGAATTTGCGCGTCAGCAGGCGTCCGGCAGGGGCTGGAACGCGGTTTTCAGCCATTTATGGGCAGGGGATGTGCGCGGAGGGCCATGCTGGATTGCTTCAGGACGTGATATGCATTCCAGAGTAGCACGGCGCGGACAGCTTGCACCAAGGGATCGGCAGGCTTAGGTAAGTCGAAGGAAATCGCGGGCCTTTCATGGTTGTTCTGATCGATACTGTCTCATCCAATCAGGTGCGTCCGCGCCATCCGGAGAAGGTCAACCGGCCCGATTCGAAGTCGCCGGCGAAACCCGACTGGATTCGGGTGCGCGCCCCGAATTCCCGCGGCTATGCCAACACCCGCAACATCGTCAAGGAAAACGGCCTCGTTACGGTGTGCGAGGAAGCGGGCTGCCCCAACATCGGCGAGTGCTGGGACAAGAAGCACGCCACCTTCATGATCATGGGCGACACCTGCACCCGCGCCTGTGCCTTCTGCAACGTCAAGACGGGAATGCCCGGCGCGCTCGATGCATCCGAGCCGGAGCATGTGGCGCTGGCCGTATCGAAGCTCGGCCTGAACCATGTTGTCATTACCTCGGTGGACCGCGATGATCTCGCCGACGGCGGCGCCGATCATTTTGCGAAAACCATTCGCGCCATCCGCGCGAGCTGCCCGACCACGACCATCGAAATCCTGACGCCGGACTTTCTGCGCAAAGAGGGTGCGCTGGAGCAGGTCGTGGCGGCCAAGCCCGATGTGTTCAACCACAATCTGGAAACCGTGCCGTCGCGCTATCTCACCGTGCGTCCCGGCGCGCGCTACTTCCATTCGATCCGGCTGTTGCAGCGGGTCAAGGAAATGGATCCGGCCATCTTCACCAAGTCCGGCATCATGGTCGGCCTCGGCGAGGAGCGTCACGAAGTGTTGCAGGTGATGGATGACCTGCGTTCGGCAGACGTCGACTTCCTCACCATCGGGCAGTACCTGCAACCGAGCCTCAAGCATCACGCCGTGATGCGCTACGTGACGCCGGACGAATTCGGCGGTTACGAGAAAGTCGCTTACACCAAGGGCTTCCTGATGGTGTCAGCAAGCCCGCTGACGCGTTCGTCGCATCATGCCGGCGAGGATTTCGCGAAACTGCAGGCGGCACGTCAGTCGCGTAGTTTGCGTTGAGACGTTCCGGCGCGTCATGCAGCGTGTTCTTGTGCTAGGCTCTCCCGGATCAGGGAAATCGACTTTCGCGCATCGGCTCGCGGCGGCGGCCGGGATTCCCCTGATGTCGCTCGATGCGCTTTACTGGAAGCCCGGATGGACGCCATCCGATCCGGCCACGTTCAAATCGCGTGTGAAAGATGCGGCCATGAACGAGCGCTGGATCATGGATGGCGGCGAATTTCGGCGTGACCGTGCGGACACCATCATATGGTTCGATCTGCCTCGTCATGTCTGCATGTCGGGAATTCTTGGCCGGATTGCGAAGAGCTACGGCCGCGTCCGGCCGGAGATGGCTGCGGGCTGTCCGGAGCAGTTCGACCTTGAATTCTTCCGTTACGTCTGGACCTTTCGCAAGGAACAGCGAATCGCGTTGATTGCCTATCTTGACGGGCGACGCGCCGATCAGAAACTGCTCCGTTTCACGGAGCGGGCAGAAGCCAACAGCTACCTTGCCGATAAGGAAGCTGCGTCGGCAGGAATACACTGATGCCGCACTTTTCAAACAAGCGCCGCGTGCATCACAGCGCGGATAAAATGTTCGATCTCGTCGCCGACGTCGAGCGCTATCCCGAATTCGTGCCGTTGTGCCAGTCGCTGAAAGTCCGCCAGCGGACGGTGAAGCCTGACGGCCGCGAGGTCATCGTAGCCGACATGACGGTGTCGTTTCAGCTTGTCCGCGAGAAATTTACAAGCCGGGTGACGCTCGATCGTCCGGACCTGAAAATCATGGTCGAATATCTACAAGGTCCGTTCAGCAAGTTCGAGAACCGCTGGACCTTCGAGGCGAAATCCGATGATGCCTGCGTCGTCGGATTCTTTATCGCCTACGAGTTCAAGAGTCGGATACTCGCGGTGCTGATGGGCGCGATGTTCGACGCCGCTTTCCACCGTTTCGCCGCGGCGTTCGAGAAACGCGCGGATGCGATCTATGGGCGGCCGCGCGCGGGCGCTTCTTGAGCGGCGGCTGCGGTCCGCGCGCCATCTCCGTCAGCATTTTCAAAGCTTCAATCACCGACTGTTCGCGCACGTTGTTGCGGCCGACTGCACCGAATCGGCATTCCTTGTGAGCGATGCGGCCGTCGCGTGCAGCGACCGCCAGATGCACCAGTCCGACAGGCTTGCCCGGCGTCGCGCCGCCGGGTCCGGCGATGCCGGTGATCGAAACCGCCAGATCAACATCGGCATGTTCGAGCGCGCCGAACGCCATTGCGGTCGCAGTTTCCTTGCTGACCGCGCCGAATGTTTCGAGCGTGGACGTCTCGACGCCCAGCATCGCGTGCTTGGCTTCGTTGGAATAGGTGACGAAGCCGCGATCGACCACATCGGAAGAACCGGGAATTTCGGTCAGCGCCGCCGCGACCAGCCCCCCCGTGCAGGATTCGGCGGTCGCAATCGTCAGCTTGCGCATCCGGCACAGATCCAGCAACGAGCGGGAGAGGGCGCGAATGGCGCTCGTGCTCATGCGATTTGCCCGCCTTCGTCCCAGGGAAGGCGGATCGTCGCGCTGGCGGTCGCGGCAATGCCTTCCTGGCGTCCGGTAAATCCGAGCCGCTCGCTCGTTGTCGCCTTCACGGCAACACGCGATTGCGGAAGGCCGGTGATCTCAGCAATCTTCGCACGCATCGCATCGCGCAGCGGGCCGATCTTCGGTGCCTCGCAAATCATCGTCACTTCGAGATGCGCGATACGGCCACCACGCTTGCCGACGAGTTCGGCGGCATGTTTCAGGAACTGGTCGGACGCCGCACCCTTCCACTTCGGGTCGCTCGGCGGGAAGTGCGAACCGATGTCGCCATAGGCCAGCGCGCCGAGGATAGCGTCGACGAGCGCATGCAGTCCGACGTCGCCATCGGAATGCGCAAGGAAGCCGCGATTGAACGGCACGCGTACGCCGCACAGCATCAGGTGATCGCCGTCGGTCAGCGCATGCACGTCATAGCCGGTGCCGGTGCGGATATCGCCCAGCATGGCGCCGAGACGCGCTTCCTCGCGTGCAAAGTCTTCCGGTGTGGTCAGTTTCATGTTCGCAGCATCGCCTTCAAAGGTCGCGACGGTCAATCCTGCCCATTCGGCAATTGCGGCGTCGTCGGTGAAATCATCGCGGCCTTCGCGCGCTGCGCGGCGATGAGCTTCGAGAATAGCGTCGAACCGAAACGCCTGCGGCGTCTGCGCGATTCGCAGATTTCCACGCTCCGGGGTCGCCTGGATGGCGCCGGTCGCATCGACCACCTTGATGGTGTCGGTCACCGGCACGACGGGAATCGCGGCACCCGTGATCAACGCGGCGTCAATGGCGCGAGAAATCACCTTGTCCGTGACGAACGCGCGCGCTGCGTCGTGAATGAGAACGATGTCCGGCGCCTCGCTCGCAAGCGCTTCGAGACCGGCGCGGACCGACGCCTGCCGCGTCGCGCCGCCATTCACCGGCGACTGATATTTGAGGTGACAGACCGCCTGGTCGAAGATGTCGGCATCGTCCGGATTACGCACCGGCTGGACGGCGAAGACATCCGGATGGGTGCAAAACGGCTCCATCGCCCTCGAAAGGACGGTTTTACCGCCGATGGACCGATATTGCTTGGGGCCTCCGGTCCCGGCGCGAAGTCCGCGGCCGGCGGCAACGATAATAGCGGCAGTCCGTTTTAGTGTTGGCATGGGTAGGTAACGACCGTCCGGGCAGGGTGGATGAGCCGAATACTGGCGGGTTTCGGTGCAGCCCTTAGCATATTCGGGCAGGGAGCAGCACGATTCCGCAACCCTGTGAAGAATTTGGAAGAATTGTTGCGGCGCACTTGCATGTCGTCCGTAATTGGCTAAAGTGTAGGCATGATTTTTCGATGCTTAGAAATTGAGCTGCGCGCGCTCCGCAATGAAGCGGGATTCGTCAAAAAACGGGATACGCGGTGATCGGCACAGCACCGACACGTCAGGCAGCGCTGACCATTGGCGACATCGAGGTCGCCAATCGCGTTCTCCTCGCCCCGATGTCAGGGGTGACCGATGCTCCGTTCCGGCGCATTGCTGCAGAGCTGGGGGCAGGCCTCGTCGTCTCCGAGATGACGGCCAGCGACGATCTCGCGCGCGGCCGCCCGATGTCCGTCCTGCGCTGTGAGGCCGCCGGTATTGGCCCGCATGTGGTTCAACTTGCCGGATGCGAAACGCACTGGATGGCCGAAGGCGCCCGGATCGCGGAGGCCGCCGGCGCCGACATCATCGACATCAACATGGGTTGCCCGGCACGCCACGTGACCGGCGGCCAGTCTGGCTCAGCACTCATGCGCGATCTCGATCATGCGCTGCGGCTTGTCGAGGCCACGGTGTCTGCGGTCAGCGTCCCGGTAACGCTCAAGATGCGGCTTGGCTGGGACGACACCTCGCTCAACGCTCCGGAGCTTGCGCGCCGCGCGGAAGCCGCAGGCGTGAAAATGATTACAGTTCACGGGCGCACACGCTGCCAGTTCTACAAGGGAAGCGCCGACTGGGCTGCAGTACGGCCCGTAAAAGACGCCGTCACGGTGCCTGTGGTGGTCAACGGCGACATCACCTCGTTCGAACAAGCCGCTATCGCGCTCGAAGCGTCCGGCGCGGACGCAGTCATGATCGGACGCGGTGCGCAGGGGCAACCGTGGCTACCGGGACAGATCGCTCGTCGCCTCGACGGTGGCAAGCCCGAGCAGGCCCCGCAACTCAGTACGCAACTGGACCATCTCTGCAATCTCTACGATCAGGTGGTGGAACACTACGGACCTCACGTCGGCACGCGCCACGCGCGCAAGCATCTCGGCTGGGCGCTCGATGTGGCAGCAAAGGGCAGTGCAGCGTCCGCGGACGTCCTCAAGCGATGGCGGCAAATCATTCTGACCGCAACCGAGCCGGCCCACGTCCGCCGCTCGCTTCAGGATGCCTTTGGCGAATTTTCCTGGAGCGCTGCTGCATGAGCAACGTCGCCGAACAACGCATTCCGCTACTCGCAAACAGCGATGCGATCCTGAATGCGCTGCCCAATCCGGTGATGCTGATCGCTCCGGACGGCAAGATTCTCGACGCGAATATCGCGGCGGAATTCTTCTTTGAAACATCGATCCCGCATCTGCAGCGGCAGATGCTGCGTGAACTCGTCCCGTTCGGCAGCCCGCTGCTGGCGCTGATCGATCAGGTGCGTCGCACCGGCTCGGCCGTAAACGAATACAAAGTTGACCTCGGTACGCCGCGCATCGGGGGTGATCGTCAGGTCGATCTCCATGTCGCGCCACTGGGCGAGCATCCGGGGCACATCGTTGTGATGCTTCAGGAACGCACCATCGCCGACAAGATGGACCGTCAGTTGACCCATCGCAGCGCCGCACGTTCGGTGATCGCGCTGGCCGCGATGCTGGCGCACGAGATCAAAAATCCGCTGTCGGGGATACGAGGAGCGGCGCAACTGCTCGAGCAGGCGGCATCTCCGGAAGACCGAACGCTGACGCGGCTGATCTGCGATGAAGCGGACCGGATCGTGACCCTCGTCGATCGCATGGAAGTATTCGGCGACGAGCGTCCCGTGGCGCGCGGCCCCGTCAACATCCATTCCGTGTTCGATCACGTTAAACGGCTCGCGCAGTCGGGCTTTGCGCGTAACGTGAAGTTCGTCGAGGAGTACGATCCCTCGCTGCCGCCGGTGCTGGCCAATCAGGATCAGCTGATTCAGGTGTTCTTGAATCTCGTGAAGAATGCTGCCGAAGCCGTTGCCGATCTTGGCACCGACGGCGAGATCCAGCTCACCACAGCGTTTCGGCCGGGAGTGCGTCTTTCCGTTCCGGGCAAAAAGTCGCGAGTTTCGCTGCCGCTCGAGTTTTGTGTGAAGGACAACGGTCCAGGCGTTCCCGAAGATTTGCTGCCCAATCTGTTCGATCCGTTCGTCACGACGAAGCCGACGGGAAGCGGGCTCGGTCTCGCGCTTGTCGCGAAGATCGTCGGAGATCACGGCGGAATCATCGAGTGTGAATCTCTGCCACGCAAAACGGTGTTTCGCGTGCTGCTGCCAATGTTCAACCCAGCAAAGAACCAGAACCATAGCAATGGCGACGCGCGCCCGGGAACGCCGTCGCATGCCTCACAGACTGCAGATGAGGAATAAAAATGCCCGCAGGTAGCATACTTGTCGCTGACGACGACACAGCCATCCGAACCGTTCTCAACCAGGCGTTGTCACGCGCCGGATACGAGGTGCGGCTGACCGGAAATGCCGCCACGTTGTGGCGCTGGGTCAGCCAGGGTGAGGGGGACCTCGTCATCACCGACGTCGTGATGCCGGATGAGAACGCTTTCGATCTGCTGCCGCGGATCAAGAAGATGCGTCCGAATCTGCCGGTCATCGTCATGAGCGCGCAGAACACGTTCATGACGGCGATCAGGGCATCCGAGCGCGGCGCTTACGAGTATTTACCGAAGCCGTTCGACCTCAAGGAATTGATCGCGATTGTCGGCCGCGCGCTGTCGGAGCCGAAAGAACGCCCGACCACGGTCAAGGACGAGGGTGAGTTCGATTCCATTCCGCTGGTCGGCCGCTCGCCGGCGATGCAGGAAATCTACCGCGTCTTGGCGCGCCTGATGCAGACCGATCTGACGGTCATGATCTCCGGCGAGTCTGGTACCGGCAAGGAGTTGGTCGCGCGCGCGCTGCATGACTACGGCAAGCGCCGCAACGGTCCGTTCGTCGCCGTCAACATGGCTGCGATTCCGCGCGACCTCATCGAGTCCGAACTGTTCGGACACGAACGCGGAGCGTTCACCGGCGCGAATGCCCGCGCGACCGGCCGCTTCGAACAGGCCGAGGGCGGTACCTTGTTCCTCGACGAAATCGGCGACATGCCGATGGAGGCACAGACCCGCTTGCTCCGTGTGTTGCAGCAGGGCGAATACACCACAGTCGGCGGCCGCACTCCGATCAAGACGGACGTCCGAATCGTCGCGGCCAGCAACAAGGACCTGCGCATTCTGATTCAGCAGGGGCTGTTCCGCGAGGATCTGTTCTTCCGCCTCAACGTTGTGCCGCTGCGGCTGCCGCCGCTTCGCGAGCGCATCGAGGATTTGCCGGACCTGATCCGGCACTTCTTCGCGCTGGCCGAGAAGGACGGACTGCCCCCAAAGAAACTCGACGCGCAGGCGTTGGAGCGGCTCAAGCAGCATCGCTGGCCTGGCAACGTCCGCGAGCTTGAAAACCTTGCGCGCCGTCTTGCCGCGCTCTATCCGCAGGATGTCATTACCGGCTCGGTTATTGAGGGCGAGCTTGCGCCGCCTGCCGTGGTTTCGGGTGGCAGCATGCCGCAAAGCGTCGACAATCTCGGTGGCGCGGTCGAGATGTATCTGGCATCGCATTTCGCGGGCTTCCCGAACGGACTGCCGCCGCCGGGGCTCTACCATCGCATCCTCAAGGAGATCGAAATCCCGCTACTGACGGCGGCGCTGGCGGCCAATCGCGGCAACCAGATCAGGGCCGCGGACCTCTTGGGATTGAACCGGAACACCCTTCGCAAGAAGATCCGGGACCTCGACATTCAGGTCTATCGTAGCGGCAGCTAAGGCGCGCCTTGGCTCATTGCGGGCGCCTTGCGGTTGACCCCGCCGGGCGAAGACGCGTGGTATTCCAGTGACTCCGCTGGATTTGACAGGCCCTTAGAGCGGTTAAAACCCGTTGAAAGGGCGGGCATTGAAATTCCGCGCCTAGGAAATGTCGCAATTCAGCAACATTGTGATATGAATGCATCACTGGACACGGCAGCCGCCGTGTTCCGGCAATTTGGCCTGACACGATCCCCGCATGAGCGCAGCAGAAGCGTCGGCCCAGTCCCTTGATCCGTCGGCTGCCGAGCCGTCAGGCCGGCCGTGGCATCGGCTGTTGGCCCCGTTCGCGGTCGGCTTGGCACTCCTATCGGCATTCCTGACGTTCGTGGTGCTGACCGGACTGACCCCGATCGCACCGACCCACGAAATCGTCGTCACGTTCCTCCTGATCAATGGCGCAACTATCCTGTTGCTGCTCGGGATCATCGCGCGCGAGGTGTGGCAGGTCGTTCAGGCCCGGCGTCGCGGCCGTGCGGCAGCGCGCCTCCATGTTCAGATCGTCAGCCTGTTCTCGGTGATCGCGGTGTTGCCGGCCGTGCTGGTATCGATCGTCGCCAACGTCACCATCGATCGCGGTCTCGACCGTTTGTTTTCGGTTCGCACCCGTGCGGTGATCGAGAACTCACTGATCGTCGCTAACGCCTACGTCTACGAGCACGCGCAGCTTATTCGCGGCGATATCCTCGGCATGTCGAACGACATTGCGCGTGCGCGGCCACTGTACGATCAGGATCGGCAGACCTTCCGCACCGTGCTGACGTCGAGCGCGAGGTCGCGCAATCTGCCCGGTGCCATGATTATCGACAAGGACCGTAATATCCTTGAGACAGCAGCTACCGGAATCCGGCAGGATTTCCAGACACCGGCTGCGGACTTCCTCAAGAACGTCACCGAGGACGAACCCCAGATCGCGGTGTTCATTGAACAGAATTACGTTGCTGCGGTCATCCGCCTGCGCGCGTTCCAGGACACGTTCCTTTATGTGGCGCGGCTGCTTGACCCGCGTGTCGTTGCGCAGTTGCAGCAGACACAGGCGAGTGTGAAGGAATACGCTGAGCTCGAGTCACGACGTCTCGGAATTCAGGTCGCCTTCGCGTTGATGTTCACCGTGATCGCGCTGACCGTGCTGATGTCGTCAGTGCTGATCGGTCTGAATTTCGCTAACTGGCTGGTTGCTCCGATTCGCCGGCTGATGGGCGCAGCCAAACTCGTCTCCACCGGTGACCTCCATGTCCAGGTCCCCGTCATCAAATCCGAAGGCGATCTCGCTAGCCTGGGCGAAACCTTCAACAAGATGACGCAGGAATTGCGCACCCAGCGCGACGACCTTGTCAATGCGAGCGGGCTCATCGACAGCCGGCGCAGGTTCATTGAAGCCGTTCTCTCATCTGCAAGCGCCGGCATCATTGGTGTGGACGGCAGCGGAAAGATCGCTGTTCTCAACCGCTCTGCGGAGAAGCTGATCGGACATTCGGAATCGGAAGTCATGGGCAAGCCGCTGTCCGAGATCGTTCCGGAACTCGACGAACTAATGGCGACAGCGCGGAGCAGCGCGCAACGGCTGTTGCAGGGGCAAATCGAGATCAACCGCGACAGCGTCGAACGCAATCTGTCGGTACGCGTCAGCTCCGAGCAGACCGGACAATCCAACGAGAGCTACATCATCACGCTCGACGACATTACCGAACTTGTCACCGCACAGCGCACGTCGGCATGGGCGGACGTCGCGCGCCGCATCGCGCACGAGATCAAGAACCCGCTGACGCCAATCCAGTTGTCCGCCGAGCGCATTCGCCGCAAGTTCGGCAAGGTGATCACGGAAGATCGGCCCATTTTCGATCAATGCACGGATACGATTATCCGCCAGGTCGACGACATTCGCAGGATGGTCGATGAGTTCTCGAAGTTTGCAAGGATGCCGAAGCCCGTCATTGAGGGCGAGGATGTCGCGGACACGGTTCGTCAGACGGTGTTTCTGATGCGGGTCGGGTATCCCGACGTCGATATCGAAGTCGATATCAAGCAGGAGCCGATGCATGCGAAGTTCGACCGTCGCCTGATTTCGCAGGGACTGACGAACATTATCAAGAACGCGACCGAAGCCATCGCCGCGGTTCCGGCCGGCGAAATTCAGCGCGGACATATTGAGGTCATCGCCACGCGCGAGAACGACGATATCGTGATCGACATTGTGGACAACGGGATCGGGCTGCCCAAAGAAAGCCGCGCGCGCCTGCTTGAGCCGTATGTCACCACCCGCGAGAAAGGCACAGGCCTTGGTCTCGCGATTGTCGGCCGTGTTCTGGAAGATCACGGCGGACGCATCGAACTAAATGACGCATCCGCCCTTCGACCCGGAGCACGGGGCGCCTGGGTGCGGATGAGGTTCTCCGTCTTCGGCCAGGTGAAGGACACCGCGGCCGAGGAAGCCAAAGAAGCAGAAGCCGTAACTGGCAATTGACAGAGCGGGCGTGATTTATGGCCAATGACATTTTGATCGTCGACGATGAAGCGGATATTCGAGACCTCGTTGCGGGCATTCTCGATGACGAAGGTTTCAAGACGCGCACTGCGCGCGACAGCGATAGCGCGCTGGCGGAAATTTCGGGCCGCCGGCCGAACCTGATATTTCTCGATATCTGGCTGCAGGGCAGCCGTCTCGACGGCTTGCAGCTGCTTGAGCAGATCAAGCTTGAACACCCCGAAGTTCCCGTGGTGATGATTTCCGGACACGGCAATATCGAAACGGCTGTCGCGGCGATCAAGCGCGGCGCTTATGACTTCATCGAGAAACCCTTCAAGGCCGACCGGCTGATTCTTGTTGCAAACCGGGCACTGGAAACATCGCGGCTCAAGCGTGAGGTTCGCGAACTCAAGCAGCATGCTCCGTCGTCGGGAACGCTGGTTGGCCGCTCACCGTGCATGAATCAGCTACGTCAGACCATCGATCGCGCGGCCAAGGCCAATAGCCGCATCATGATCGTCGGCC
Organism: Afipia birgiae 34632; assembly: GCF_000308295.2. Lineage (GTDB taxonomy): Bacteria > Pseudomonadota > Alphaproteobacteria > Rhizobiales > Xanthobacteraceae > Afipia > Afipia birgiae. Next base: position 1,152,467 of record NZ_HG326652.1, on the reverse strand, counting down.
CGTCAGGCGGCGGTAAGGAACTAGCGGCGCGCACGTTGCACGCGACGTCCAGCCGCGCCGACGGTCCGTTCGTCGTCATTAACGCCGCCGCCATCACGCCGGAGCGAATGGAAGTTGAACTGTTCGGCATCGAATTGTCCGACGGAGAAACCGGCCGCAAGCCGGGCGCGCTTGAAGAAGCGCATGGCGGCACTTTGTTTATCGACGAGATCGCCGACATGCCGCGCGAAACCCAGAACCGGATCCTGCGCGTGCTGGTCGATCAGACGTTCCAGCGGGCAGGCGGCACTACCAAGGTCAGCGTCGACGTTCGTATCGTCTCCTCGACAGCGCGCAATCTTGAAGCCGAAATCGCCGAAGGAAAATTCCGCGAGGATCTTTACCACCGGCTTTCCGTCGTTCCGATCCGCGTGCCGCCGCTCTCGGAGCGCCGCGAGGACATTCCTGACCTCGTCGAATATTTTATGGACCAGATCTCGTCCGCGACTGGGCTCCCGAAACGGCGGATCGGTGAGGACGCCATGGCGGTGCTCCAATCGCACGTCTGGCCGGGCAACGTCCGGCAACTGCGCAACAATGTTGAACGCGTGATGATCCTGGCCGGTGGCGATGCCGACGCGGCCATCACGGCGGACATGCTGCCGCAGGATGTCGGTTCGATGATCCCGGCCATGCCGACCGGCAACAACGGCGAGCACATTATGGGCCTGCCGCTGCGCGAGGCCCGCGAAGTGTTCGAACGCGATTATCTGATCGCGCAGATCAGCCGCTTCTCAGGCAACATCTCGCGGACGGCAGAATTCGTGGGCATGGAGCGCTCGGCGCTGCATCGCAAGCTCAAGGCGCTGGGTGTAGGCTAGTGTGGCTGTTCACAAGTTCGCAATGAGATTGCAGCAAACTCTATTTGCGAACTTGTGAACCAAAGCCACACTAGAAATATTAAGTTGCTCGTGTCTCTTTGATTCCGAAGTTCGTATCGGGGAGCGCTGCAAGGTTTTACGAACTTCGGAATCGAGACACGAGTCCATGTCCCGCATTGCCTATGTCAACGGCCAGTACCGCGACATGCGGGACGCCAGCGTGAATATCGAAGACCGCGGCTATCAGTTTTCAGATGGCGTCTATGAGGTTTGCGAGATCAGGAGCGGCAAGGTCGTCGATATGCCGCGCCACCTCGCGCGGCTACAGCGCTCGTTGCGTGAATTGCGGATCGACATGCCGATGCCTCTCGCTGCATTGGAAATCGTCATCCACGAGACCGTGCGGCGAAATCGCGTCACTTACGGCATCGTCTACCTGCAGGTGACGCGCGGCGTCTCTCGCCGGGATCATGCTTTCCCGGCCAATCCGGTGAAGCCCGCCTTGGTGGTGACCGCGCGCGGCCTCAATTTTCAGAAGAACCAGGACACCGCTGCCCAGGGCATCGGTGTCATCACCACTCCCGAGAATCGCTGGCCCCGTGTCGACATCAAGTCGGTGTCGTTGTTGCCCAACGTGCTCGCAAAACAGCAGGCGCGCGAGAACAACGCCTATGAGGCATGGTTCGTCGATGGCGATGGCCATGTTACGGAGGGATCATCAAGCAACGCCTGGATCATTACGAAGGATGGCAAGGTCGTCACCCGATCAGCTGACAGCGGCATCCTTGCCGGTATCACCCGCGCCGTGCTGACCGAAGTGCTCGCGGCGCTCCAGATCAAGCTTGAGGAGCGTCCGTTTACCCCTGCCGAGGCCTATGAAGCAGCCGAGGCGTTCGTGACTGCCTCCAGCCAAATCGTCATGCCGGTAGTCCGGATCGACGGCCGCAGCATCGGAAACGGCAAGCCGGGCACCATTTCAATGCGGTTGCGGGAAGAATTCCACCGATTTTCAGCATTTTCGTAAGTTTTCCGCCCCTTTGGCCGCTTAGCCGGGTACCACGGCCTTGCCTAATAACCGGGCGTGTCCTTTAATCGCGCTGCAGCACCCGGAGGGGGATCTCAGGGACGCCGGCAGCCAGACCACGCCCCGAAGAGGGCAGGCTGGCCCAAATAACAAGAATGCGGGATAAGAAAATGGCGGCAGACCGCGCACAAAACCTACAAGACACGTTTCTCAATCACGTTCGCAAAACAAAGACGCCACTGACGATCTTTCTGGTCAATGGAGTGAAGTTGCAGGGCATTGTCACATGGTTTGACAATTTCTGCCTGCTGCTTCGGCGCGATGGTCATTCGCAGCTTGTCTATAAGCATGCGATCTCGACGATCATGCCTGGCGCTCCAATCCAGTTGTTCGAAGGCGGCGAGGACGCGCCAGCTTGAGATTGAACTGATTTGGAACCCCGGAACTTCGACGGGGCCGCCGACCGTCCGCGGTCGGCGAGGGGTGATACAGGACGGGTGCTGGTCATCGGTCCTTACAAGCGCGCGCGCCGGGGCGATCCTGACGCGCCAATGATGTCTCATGGCACACGCAATCCGGACGCACGGCTTGAAGAGGCCGTCGGTCTGGCGCGCGCCATCGATCTGACCGTGGCGGAAGCGGTCGTTGCACCGCTAAGCGAGATCCGTCCTGCGACCTATCTCGGTAAGGGCAAGGTCGAGGAGATGATCGGCCTCATCAAGGCCAACGATGTCGATCTGGTGGTGATGGACTGCGCGCTGTCGCCGGTTCAGCAGCGCAACCTCGAAAAAGAATGGAATGCGAAGGTGCTCGACCGCACCGGGCTTATTCTGGAAATCTTCGGCCGCCGCGCGAAGACCCGCGAAGGGACGTTGCAGGTTGAACTCGCGCACCTGAACTACCAGCGCAGCCGTCTCGTGCGATCCTGGACCCATCTCGAACGCCAGCGCGGCGGCTTCGGCTTCATGGGGGGGCCTGGCGAAACCCAGATCGAAGCCGACCGCCGCATGATCGGCGAGCGTATCACGCGCATTGAAAACGAGATCAAGAAGGTCCAAGCGACGCGCCGGTTGCATCGGGCAGGGCGCCAACGCGTGCCTTACCGTGTCGTGGCGCTGGTTGGTTACACGAATGCCGGCAAGTCGACACTGTTCAACCGGCTGACCCGCGCCGATGTCCAGGCTGCCGACATGTTGTTTGCAACGCTGGACCCGACGTTGCGCGCCCTGACATTGCCGCACGGCGGCAAGGCGATGCTGTCGGATACGGTCGGCTTCATCTCCGACCTGCCGACCATGCTGGTGGCCGCGTTTCGCGCCACGCTGGAAGAAGTCATCGAGGCCGACGTTATCCTGCACGTGCGCGATATCTCGCACGAAGATGCTGAGGCCCAACAACACGACGTTGAAGGCGTGTTGCGTCAGCTCGGTATCGACCCGGATAGCGGTCAGCGCATCCTGGAAGTCTGGAATAAGATCGATCGCTTCGACGAAGAAGAACGCGCCAATCTGTCGAATATCGCCGCTCGCAGGCCGGCGGAGCGGCCTTGCTTTCCGGTCTCAGCCGAGACAGGCGAGGGCGTGGAAGCCCTGATCGAGGCCATCGAGCGGCGTCTCGCGGTTACGCGCGTGACCCTTGAACTCTCCATCGACGCATCTGATGGCGCAGGCATCAGCTGGCTGCACCGGAACGCCGAAGTCCTCGACAAGCAGATGCAGGACGGCCGGTTTGCCATGACTGTGCGCGTCGATGAAACCAAGCGCGACATCACAATTGCCAAGTTCGGCGCGGTGCCCAGCACGCACTGAATACGCGTGCGTCGAAAATTATGTCGCTGTTTTCGCCTCGTTCCACAGCGCATCCATTTCGGCCAGCGTCGCCGCTTCCAGCGATGAACCGCGCGCGGCGAGGGTGCGCTCGATATAGGCGAAGCGCCGCTCGAACTTCGCATTGGTGGCGCGCAGGGCCATCTCGGGATCGGCCTTGGCGTGACGCGCGAGATTGACGACCGCAAACAGAAGGTCGCCGGTCTCCTCGGCAATGTGGGAATCATTGCCACTGTCCAGCGCGGCTTCGATTTCGTCAGCTTCCTCGCGGATCTTCGCAAGCACAGCGCGCGGGTCGTTCCAGTCGAAGCCGACAGTGGAGGCGGTGCGTTGCAAGTCCATCGCCCGCGCCAATGCGGGCTGGCTCTTTTTCACGTTGTCCAGCAGGCCGGGCTTGGCGTCGAGAACTTCACCGCGCAGCGCCGCTCGCTCGGCCCTTTCTTCGGCCTTGATGCTGTGCCACAGGCCCTTCACCTCGTCGGGCGTCATGTGTCCGGCTTTCTCGCCGAACACATGGGGATGACGCCGGGTCATTTTCGTCGTGATCGCATTCACAACGTCGCCGAACGCAAATGCGCCTTTCTCCTCTGCCATCCGCGCATGAAACACCACTTGCAGCAGCAGGTCGCCGAGTTCCTCCTTGAGGTCATCGAGATCGTTCCGTGCGATTGCCTCTGCAACCTCATAAGCTTCTTCGATGGTGTAGGGCGCGATGGTCGAGAAGGTCTGCTCCAGATCCCACGGGCAACCGGTTTTGGGCGTGCGCAGCGCCGCCATGATGTCGAGGAGTTTGGATATGTCATGGGAAGGAGGCATGGCGCACCGGGGCATGAAAAGGGCCTGCCCTCTATGCCGCAATGACGGTCTGGAGACAATTGGCGGCCGGGTGTCCGGATGCTAAGTGCAACCTATGACAGAGTTAGGCCAAAACAACGCAGCCTTGGTGCTTTTCTCCGGGGGGCAGGATTCCGCGACGTGCCTGGCATGGGCTCTCGCGCGCTTTACGCGCGTGGAAACAATCGGATTTTCCTACGGCCAGCGCCATGCGGTTGAACTCGATAGCCGGGCGAAACTGATCGACGGTATGATGGCGCTGCGGCCCGAGTGGGCTTCAAAGCTGGGCGAAAACCATACGCTGGATATTCCGACGCTCGGCGACATCTCCGAGACCGCACTAACACGCGATACGGCGATTGAAATGGGCGAGGGGGGCCTGCCCAATACCTTCGTGCCGGGCCGCAATCTGGTGTTCCTGACCTTCGCAGCCGCGCTGGCTTACCGGCGGGGCATCACCCACATTGTCGGCGGGATGTGCGAGACGGATTTCTCCGGCTATCCCGACTGCCGCGACGACACCATCAAGGCGCTGAATGTCGCGCTCAACCTCGGCATGGCGCGTCCGTTCGAACTGCATACGCCGCTGATGTGGCGCGACAAGGCCAACACATGGGCGCTGGCGGAGGAACTCGGCGGCAAGGGGCTGGTCGAACTGATCGTTGAACACTCCCACACCTGCTATCTCGGCGAGCGCGGGGCGCGTCATGACTGGGGCTACGGCTGCGGCGAATGTCCAGCCTGCAGCCTGCGCGCCAAGGGCTGGGCGACTTACGCCGCGCACGCAGTCTCCGAAGTGCGATGACCCAAGCACGGCACCTTCGCGCGGAAGGTTTTGTCTTCCTTGCCGCCTATATCGCTTGCATCCCGGTTGCGAACTGGCTGATCCAGCATGTCGGCACGGTCTGTCCACCGGACGGGCCATGTCTTATCCCGGTGGCGCCGGGTCTGATGGCTCCGAGCGGCGTGCTGATGGCCGGCCTCGCACTGGTACTGCGCGATCTGGTGCAGCGGCGGCTTGGCGTAACATACGGTTTGGCGGCGATCGGAGCGGGGACCGTGCTCTCGGCAGCGCTGGCCCCGGCGCCGCTGGTGATCGCGTCGGCGGTTGCGTTCCTGTTGTCGGAACTCGCCGACTTCGCCGTCTATACGCCACTGCAAAAACGCGGGCTTGTGCTCGCGGTCGCGGCGAGCAGCCTTGTGGGACTGGTGGCGGACTCGCTGCTCTTTCTGTGGCTCGCCTTCGGCAGCCTCGATTTTCTGTCAGGTCAGATCGTCGGTAAAGCCGTGATGGTGCTGCTGACGCTGCCGGCAATCCGCTGGCTGCGCAACAGGGACGAACGCCTCAGCGCCCCTTGAAATCGGCAGGCCGCTTTTCGAGAAATGAGGCAAGGCCTTCACGAAAATCCTGCGTGCGCATCAACGGCAGCAGTTGCAGGAAGACATGGTGGACATGATCGTTGAAGTTCTCCGAGAGTCCGACGCGCATCGTACGCTTGGCCGACTGGACCGCCAGCGGTGCATTTGCGGCGATCTCAGCCGCAAGCGCGCGGGCCCGTGGCATCAGCTCGGAGTCGGGGACGATGTGATTGGTCAAGCCCATCTCAAGGCTTTCCTTTGCCGACAGCGTGCGCCCTGTGAAGATGATTTCGGCGGCTATCGCCCAACCGAGCATGCGCGGCAGAAACCATGTCCCGCCTAACTCAGGCACGATACCGCGCTTGACGAAGGCAGCCGCGAACTTCGCGCTTTCGGCCATGATGCGAATATCGCAGCCCAGCGCCGTATCCATGCCGTAACCGGCCGCGACGCCATTGAGCGCGCAGATCGTCGGCTTCTCCATGTTGAATAAAATCGTCGGAGGCGCTGTTTTGAGGTCGAGGGTCGTTCGCGCGCCATCGGCATCGTTCTGCGAGCCAATTCCGGTGCCGCTCAGCTGCCTTGCGCGCTGTCTCGCGGCCGCATAGGCTCGACCAACGCGCACGGGGAAAAGCGAGATGATGAAGCTCAAGCCGAACTGCGAATGTTGCGATAAGGATTTGCCGCCGGAGAGCACCGAGGCAGTAATCTGCACATTTGAGTGCACGTTCTGCGTAACCTGCGCCGACACAGTATTTGGTAGTGTATGCCCGAACTGCGGTGGAAATTTCGTGCCACGCCCGATCAGGCCTGCAGCGATGTTGCGGAAATATCCGGCTTCGACCGAGCGGCATTTGCGCGCACAACCGTGTATCGCGAAAGCGAGCTGATATCTTCCATCAGTCCTTGCGATTGTCCGAGCGCGGATGCTGCTGCCGCCACTCGCGCGGCGGCGTGAACGATCCTGCCCACAGTCCACGCTTCGCGGATTTCGCCTCGTCCTGCTGCGCGCCGTAGACATTCTCGAAACCTGATGTCACGGCCCAACCTTGCTGAACCATCCACCCGTTGATATCGGTGCCGTCGGGAAGCGTACAGGTGGCTAGTGACCGCCCGTATTTGTCGATCGACTTTGGTTGACACGTCAGGTCGCGGCCGCGAACGCGGTTTCGCAACTGCGCCGAGGCTTGCCGTCCGCAGGGCCAGTCGCGGCCTTGCGCGTCCAGACACATCTGATCGAGTTCAGGTGCATCGATGTCGACGAGGCGAATTCGTGTTCCAGAAATTGTCAGCGTATCACCGTCGGCAACAAACGCATTGCCGGAAACCGGCGCGTCCGGCGTCCGCATCCAGCGCTCGACCGCATAGACGCCAAGCGAGCCTATCAGGACGATCACCATCACGGTCCAGCGCTTGGTATCAGAGCTGAGTTGTGCCGGTCCGTGTTGCTGCCGCCGCTGTGGCTTTTGAGGAATCATGCGCGAATGCCAACCTGGGTTTGTGTGAAGTTTTTGTGTCGCGCAGTCACGCAATTGCGATTCATCACCTGAATTATCAACCTGCGCGCTCAGGGTTCAAGCCAATCTTGCCAATGGCTGCACACTGCGTGCTAACTGCCGATCACTGTTGATTTTAAACATCAGATCGTCCGGCGCAGCGCATGCAAAAGAGTCCTTCATGGTGGATGTCCGGCATCCTGTACCAGATATATCCGCGTTCGTTTCAGGATTCGGACGGCGATGGCGTAGGCGATCTTCGCGGCGTCATTCAGCGGTTGCCCTATCTGGTTGAGCTTGGTGCGGATGCGCTGTGGCTATCACCTATCTTTCCATCGCCTATGGAAGATTTCGGCTACGACATCTCGGACTATACCGGGATCGATCCACTGTTCGGCACGCTTGATGATTTCGACGCGCTCGTTGTGGCCACGCACGAGCACGGGTTACGTCGTTGCCGAACTTCGGGAGGTGATCGAGAAATTCGACGATCGCGTCCTGATCGGCGAGATCTATCTGCCGCTGGAGAAGCTCGCCGCTTATTATGGCCGCGACCTTGCCGGCGCGCACTTACCATTTAACTTTGCGCTGATCTCGACGCCGTGGAGCGCGCGTGCCGTCGCCAAGCTGATCGATAACTATGAAGCTGCGCTGCCGCCCGGAGCATGGCCCAACTGGGTGCTTGGCAATCACGACCGCCAGCGCATCGCCAGCCGCGTCGGCATCGATCAGGCCCGCGTCGCGGCGATGCTACTGTTGACGCTCCGAGGAACGCCCACGCTGTATTACGGCGACGAGATCGGCATGTCGCAGACCGACATTCGGCCGGATCAGGTGAGGGACCCGTGGGAGAAAAATCTGCCCGGACTTGGTCTCGGCCGTGACGGCTGCCGGACGCCGATGCAATGGGATTCGACGCAGCAGGCCGGTTTCAGTGCCGCCGAACCTTGGCTGCCGCTGAGTCGGAATTTTGCCTCGGAGAATGTCGCCACAGAGTATCTGGATCCGACATCAATGCTCAGCCTGTACCGGGCGCTGATCGCGTTACGCCGCGCGCGGCCCGAGCTTGCGCTCGGCGCGTACAAGCCTGTGCGTGCCGATGTTGATATCCTGATGTTTGAGCGCAAGCATCAAGGCCAGCGGGTGCTCGTGGCTCTGAACTTTGGACGAGAACCAGTATCGTTCGAAACAAACAGCTTGCGCGGCCAGATCCTGCTGTCGACCTTCATGGACCGCCAGGGCGATGACATGGACGGCAGGCTCGCTCTACGGGGCTCTGAAGGGCTCGTTATGACCCTTTGAGTTTAGGCCGCAACGGCCGCAATGATCAGATTCGCATAAGGTATATTATGGAATATTTTATATCAAAGCGATTTCAGATGGATACGCCCAATAGCCAATAAAATGATCAATATTTTCGAGGCTTGTCCGTTGGATCGGCTGCTCCGCTCCGGTCCCCGGTGCTGCTTATACTTTCCCTATGAGATCGGCCCTTCGTTGCGCTCGAATTCATACGCTCCTCGATCAGATATTAGCGGCGTGATTGCGCAAGGCCGACCGATTCCGATCACGGATGGCCTTGCACAATCCGTAACAGCAACGTCATTCGAGGCATCCTTCCATGGCTATTGGCGCTGCTGCGGTACGCGATCACGCTGGACAATGAGGACCGGCTTGTAGCGCTGGCTGCGGCCTCCGAGATCGACAAATCAGGTCCACGGCGGCCCCGGTGACTTCCGGTTCTTTCATCGTACCAGCGCCGAGTTTTGCGAAGCGGTGGCGAACCCCGGTCGCGGCACGACGGACGTCTTGCGCTGTCATCTGCACCGGATAAGCGACGAGCGCATGAAACGAGCCTTCGCCGCGGCTCTGGATCTTCAAACCATCGCCGATCCTGCACCGGGAGCGCTGCGGAGACTGGAACGTTACGATTTGTGGAGAGGGTTGAAGCCCAGTCGCGCAGCAAAGAATTTGCTAAAATAACATATAATTCAAATACTTATCGATTTTTATCGATATCAAACATTAGATGGCTAAAGTGATCTCTAAGAAACTCGCAGCCTCATCAGCGTAGACTCCGATCCGTGCGCCGCCCTCCGCAAGCGGACGCGGCGCGATCATTGACCGGAAATGTCGCCGCTGTAGAACCTGATGCAAATGCCCGCCAGCCTTGCGAGTTTGAGAACGGCAGTAACCGGGAGGTCCGAACCATGAGCAGCCAAGGTCAATACAGCATCGGTCTGGACAAGAACGCAGCCAACTACGTCCCGCTGTCGCCACTCAGCTTCCTGGTCCGCAGCGCCAGCGTGTATCCCGACCACACCAGCGCGGTCTATGAAGGCCGCAGCTTCACCTGGGCGCAGACCTATGAGCGCTGCAAGCGCTTCGCGTCGTTCCTCGCCAGGCGCGGCATTCAGCGCGGCGACACCGTCGCAGCGATGTTGCCGAACATTCCGGCCATGAACGAGGTCCATTTCGCAGTGCCTATGGCTGGCGGCGTGCTCAATGCGCTCAACATCCGGCTGGATGCAGCCTCGATCGCGTTCCAGCTAGACCACGGCGGCGCCAGGATCATTCTGGTCGATCCTGAATTCACCGGTGTGATCTCGGATGCGCTGGGCCTGATGAAAGGCCCAAAGCCGTTGGTGATTGATGTGGAAGATGCAGCCTTCGTCGGCGGCAAGCGCATTGGCGAACTCGAGTACGAGGCGGCCGTCGCGTCCGGCGATCCTGAGTTTGCGTGGCTGCAGCCGCAGGACGAATGGGACGCGATTGCGCTGGGCTACACTTCCGGCACCACAGGCAATCCCAAGGGCGTCGTGACGCATTATCGCGGCGCGTATCTGAACGCGGTCAGCAACATCCTCGCGGGCGGTCTCGGCGCCCATCCGATCTATCTCTGGACGCTGCCGATGTTCCATTGCAACGGCTGGTGCTTCCCATGGACCATCGCTGCGTCGGCCGGGATCAATGTCTGCCTGCGCAAGGTCGATCCTGCCAAGATCTTCGAGCTGATCAAGGCCCACGGCGTGACTCACATGTGCGGCGCGCCGATTGTGTTCAATACGCTGATTAACGCGCCCGGCGCCCCCAAGGGCAAGTCCACAAAGCCGGTCGTTGGATTGATCGCAGGCGCCGCACCGCCCGTGGCCGTGCTCGAGGGCGCGGAAAACATCGGGATCAAACTGACCCATGTCTACGGCCTGACCGAGGTCTATGGCCCCGCTTCAGTGTGCGCCGAACAACCCGGCTGGGATGACCTGCCGGCGGACCAGCGCGCGCAGCTCAAGCGCCGTCAGGGCGTGCCCTATCCGCTCCAGGAAGCCGTCACCGTGCTCGATCCCGACACCATGCATCCGGTGCCGCGCGACGGCGAAACCATCGGCGAAGTCATGTTCCGCGGTAACATCGTCATGAAGGGTTACCTGAAGAACGAAAAGGCGACCAAGGAAGCGTTCGAAGGCGGCTGGTTTCACACCGGCGATCTCGGTGTGCTCGATGAGTTCGGTTACGTCATCATCAAGGACCGGTCCAAGGACATCATCATTTCAGGCGGCGAGAACATTTCCTCGGTCGAGGTCGAAGACGTTTTGTACAAGCACCCGGCAATTCTCTTTGCCGCCGTGGTTGCCAAGCCAGATCCCAAATGGGGCGAGGTGCCCTGCGCCTTCGTCGAACTGAAGGAAGGCGCGACCGCGACTGAGGCTGAAATCCTGGCTTATTGCAAAAGCGTATTGCCGGGATTCAAGTCGCCGAAGTCCGTGGTGTTCGGCGCGATTCCGAAAACATCGACCGGCAAGATCCAGAAGTTCATGCTGCGCGATCAGGCGAATTCCGCAAAAGCGATCTCCGCCTGACGTTCACGCGTCTATCGTCAGCCGCATCCCGTCGTAACCAACCTCGATACCGGGGGGCAATTTCGCCTGCAGCACGTCGTAGTCGAGGTCGGAATGCAGATTCGTCAGGACCGCGCGGCGCGGCTTGAACTTCGATATCCATGACAGCGCATCGTCGAGGCTGAAATGGCTCGGATGCGGCGCATAGCGCAGCGCGTCGATGATCCAGAGATCGAGATCTTCCAGCGCGTGAAAGCTTTCGGAAGGAATGTCGTGAAGGTCCGGCGTATAAGCAGCGTCGCCGATGCGGTAGCCGAGCGCCGGAATACTGCCATGCTGAACCAGAAACGCGGTCAGGGCGAGGGAACCGCCCTTCCCCTTGATGCTCTCGGTTTCACCTGCCTCGATCGATCGCTTTTCGAGAATCGCCGGATAGTCGCTGCCTGGCGCTTGCTCGAAGCAGTATGAGAAGCGCAGCAGGATGTCCTTGCCGGTCGATTTGTTAAGATAAACCGGAATCCGCTTGCGCTGATGCAGCACCACGGAGCGAAGATCGTCGATGCCGTGGGTCTGGTCGGCGTGCTCGTGGGTCAGGAACGTCGCTTCAAGATGATCCACGTTTGCATCGATCAATTGCTCGCGCAGGTCCGGCGACGTGTCGATCAGCACACGCGTGATGCCATTCGCACCCGCCCTCTCCACCAGCAGTGAACAGCGGCGGCGGCGGTTCTTCGGATTGTTGGGATCGCAGGCGCCCCACCCCAGCGCCGGACGCGGCACACCGGCGGACGATCCGGAACCGAGAATGGTCAAGGTCACCGTCATGCAGCTTTTGCGTCCGGGCGCGGCACCTTGTCGAACAGCCGGAAGAAGTTTTCCGTGGTCTGCTGCGCGATCTCGTCGAGCGAAACGCCGCGCGTCTCCGCGAGCACCCTCGCGGTCTCGACCACGAAGGACGGTTCGTTGCGCTTGCCGCGGAATTTCCCCGGTGCGAGATACGGCGCGTCGGTCTCGACCATGATGCGGTCCGCAGGCAGCTCGGCTGCGATATCACGGATTGCCTGCGAATTCTTGAATGTCAGGATGCCGGTGAAGGAGACCGACAATCCCAGCGCGACAGCTTTCATCGCAAGATCTCGACCGCCGGTATAGCAATGCAGCACAGCCTTGAACGGCCCCTTTGCGATCTCGTCCTCGAGAATACGGCCACAGGCCTCATCAGCTTCACGCGTATGAATCACCAATGGCAGACCGGTTGCCCTTGCCGCCGCGATGTGTGCCCGAAAGCCCCGCTCCTGCGCCTCCGGCGATCCGTCCTTATAGAAATTATCAAGCCCCGCCTCGCCCAGCGCCACGACTTTCGGATGCTTCGTCAACGCAATTAGTTCATCCGAGGTGATACCGTCCTCCTCATCGGCATTGTGAGGGTGGGTACCAACCGAGCAATAGACGTTCGGAAACCGCGCGGTGATCGCCAGCAGCGATTCAATCCGGCGCACGCGTGTCGAGATCGTGACAATGCGCCCGACTCCGGCTGCCTCGGCGCGCGCGACAATGGCGTCGAGATCGTTGGCGAAGTCAGGGAAATCGAGATGACAGTGACTATCGACAAGCATCAGGCTTAACTCGGCGAATCTTCTTTAGGTTCGACGTAACGCGGAAAAATCGGTGCGGGCGGCGGCAATTGCGCGCCACCCTTGATCCGCGTGCCGAGTGCCGCGAAGTCCCGCGCGTCCGGCGCAATCCCGAGAATATCGAGCAGCTTGGCGCATGCATCCGGCATCGCGGGCTGAGCGAGGATTGCAATCTGCCGCACAACCTCAGCGGTAACATACAGCACGGTCTGCTGGCGCGCAGGATCGGTCTTGGCGAGTGCCCATGGCGCCTCACCCGCGAAATAGCGATTGGCCTCGGCCACCACGGCCCAGATCGCATTGAGCGCGTGATGAATCTGCTGCGTGCTCATGGCGGTGCGCGCCTGTTCGAGCATGCCGTCTGCCATGGCGAGAATGGCCTTGTCGTTGTCACTGAACGCGCCGGGCTCCGGCAGTACACCTTGGTACTGCTTACCGATCATCGACAGCGAGCGCTGCGCCAGATTGCCAAGGTCGTTGGCGAGATCCGCGTTGGTGCGCGCAACGATGGCTTCGTGGTTGTAGTTGCCGTCCTGACCGAACGGCACCTCGCGCAGGAAGAAGTAGCGGAGCTGATCGACGCCGTACGCATCCGCAAGACTGAACGGGTCGACCACGTTACCGACCGACTTCGACATTTTCTCGCCGCGATTGAACAGGAAGCCGTGCGCAAAGACGCGTTTCTGCACGGGAATGCCCGCCGACATCAGAAATGCCGGCCAGTACACCGCATGAAAGCGAATGATGTCCTTGCCGATGATGTGGACATCGGCCGGCCAATAATGCCAGTTCGCGTCGCCCTCGTCCGGAAAACCGACGCCGGTGATGTAGTTGGTCAGGGCATCGACCCAGACATACATCACGTGTCCTTCGTCGTCCGGCACCTTCACGCCCCAATCGAACGTGGTGCGCGAGATCGAGAGATCCTTAAGCCCGCTTTTGACGAAGCTGATGACTTCGTTCTTGCGGGAGTCCGGACCGATGAAGTCCGGCTGATTCTCATACAGCGCGAGCAACTTATCCTCATAGGCGGAGAGCCTGAAGAAATAGCTCTTCTCCTCGACCCACTCGACCGGCGTGCCTTGCGGGCCGCGGCGCACCTGGTCTTCGCCGACAACGGTTTCGTCTTCGGCGTAATAGGCTTCGTCACGCACGGAGTACCAGCCAGCGTAGCTGTCGAGATATATGTCGTCGTTCACCAGCATCCGTTTCCAGATTTCCTGTGACGACTTGTGATGCACGGACTCCGAGGTGCGAATGAACCGGTCGTAGGAAATGTTCAGGCGCTGATCCATCTCCTTGAATCGCTCGGCGTTGCGCGTCGCCAGATCCATCGGCGTCATGTTTTCCTTCTGCGCCGTCTGGATCATCTTCTGGCCGTGCTCGTCGGTGCCGGTCAGGAAAAACACGTCCTTGCCGTCGAGACGCTGAAAGCGTGCGAGCGCATCGGTTGCAATCGCTTCATAGGCGTGGCCGATGTGTGGCGCACCGTTCGGGTAAGCGATCGCGGTCGTGATGTAGAATGAATTCTTGGAGCGCGCGCTTGCGACACTCTGCGGAACCGCCGTTGCTTTCGGCTTCGCAGGTTTTGCCGGTGCCTTCGTTGTCACGGGCTTGGCAGGTTTCGCCGCCTTTACGGCGACTTTCGCGGAACGCTTCTTCGTAGTTGACGTTTGGGCGGGTTTCTTGGCGCCGGCCTTTTTGACTGCGACCTTCTTGCCGGAGCGTTTTGCTGCTGCTTTCTTCGCAACTTTCTTGGCCGTTTTTTTGACGGCTTTCTTTGCAGTTTTCTTGACAGCTTTTTTTGCTGTCTTTTTGGCAGCTGCCTTGCGTCCCTTCTTTTTCGGGGAAACCGTCGCGCGCCGGGGCGCTGCCTTGCGAGCCGCTTTGCTTGCTTTCCTTTTCTTCTTCGCGGCGGTTTTCTTGGCTTTGGCCATAACGCTTCCTTAGAATTTCAAACGGCGCCGACGTGCGCGCGATCACTCAAACGGGGTGCTGCTAAACCGCTGCGATTGTCCAGCTAGCGAGCCTGCGGGCGGGCCGCTGTGGCTTCGGCGAGCATTCCAAATACTGAGAAAACCAACGGTTTTCGCTCCAGATTGAAGCTTTCCGTGTCGCGCGCGGCACTGTTGATCTTTTCCCATACCTCGGCAAGCCGTGCAAGGCGCGGCAGGTTTGCGCCGGCATCAGGCGCGTGCAGATGCCCGGTCAGCCAGCGGTCGACGGTGTCGATAAAGGCCTTCAACCCGACTCGGTCGTTCAGCGGAAGCGCATCGCCGAGGGCATGAAGCGCACGTTGATCGAGTTGCGGCAGGCGGTTGAGGAGTTCAAGCGTACGCTGATGAAGCCCGAGCGATTGCCCGCCAAGCAGCGTCAGCGCCCGCGCCACGCTTCCCTCCGCCGCTTCAGCTGCCTCAGCCAGCGCCGGATCGCGGCGAGTCAACCCGCCTGCCTCAGCCGCGGCCTGAATGACCTCATCCGTCTCTAGCGGCCGCAATGGCAGCTTCCGGCACCGCGACTGAATGGTGGCGAGTACGCGCGCCGGTGCGTGACTGATCAGCAGGAACAGCGAGCGTGCTGGCGGCTCTTCGAGGATCTTGAGTAGCGCGTTGGAGGCGTTGGCGTTGAGTTCATCCACGGTATCGACCACGCACACGCGCCAGCCGCCGACGGATGCGGCGGTCGAACCGAAAAATCCGATGGTCTCTCGCGACTCGTCCACTGTGATGACGGTCCGCATCGTGCCCTTCTCGTTGGCTGTGCGCTCCAGCGTCAGCAAACCGCCGTGGCTTCCGTTGGCGACCTGTCGCGCCACTGGATGATCCTGATCGACATAAAGGCTGTCGGCATTTTGTACGGCTTGCGCAGCAGGGTCGGAATGGGCGAGCACAAACCGCGCCATGCGATAGGCCAGAGTTGCCTTGCCGACACCCTGCGCGCCGCCGATCAGCCACGCATGCGGAATGCGTCCGCTGCGATAGGCCGCCAGCAACGTCTGCTCGGCGTCGCGATGCCCGAACAGCCCGGTTGTTTCACGCGGCGCGGGGATCGCAGTCTCTGGTTCGGATGACCGCGCGCTCATGCCTTGGTGGTCTCGCGAGCGATAGCCACGGTGAACAGATGATCGCGCAAGGCCTTCCACACCCGCTCCGCGACAGTCTTGGCATCGGCATCGGCATCCACCAATGCGCAGCGCTGGGGATCGCCTTCGGCTATCTTGCGATAGGCGTTGCGCAGTTTCTCGTGAAAGCTGACGCCCTCGCCTTCGAAGCGATCGGGCACCGCCGATCCGCGCCGCTTGAGCGCACGCTCCATGCCAATCGTGACCGGCACGTCCAGAATGATCGTGAGGTCGGGTTTGAGATTGCCGATGGTGACGCGCTCCATTGCTCGGATCAGTTTCGGATCGACCTTCCCAAGTTCGCCCTGATAGACCCGCGTCGAATCCGTGAAGCGGTCACACAGCACCCATGTTCCCTGCGCCAGCGCCGGCTCAATCACCTGACTGACGTGGTCGTCGCGCGCAGCGGCGAACAGCAGGGACTCCGTCTCAGGACCGAACGCTTTTGCCATGCCCGAGAGCAACAGATGCCGGATGATTTCCGCTCCCGCCGATCCGCCGGGCTCGCGCGTCGTAATCGTCCGCAGCTTGGCGGCGTTGAGCCGGTCCGCCAGCAACTGGATCTGAGTTGATTTGCCGGAGCCTTCGCCGCCTTCAAAGGTAATGAAGCGCCCGCGCGGCGGCTGTTTCGGTTTGACGGCGTCAGCCATGTTACAGTTTCTCCGCGCCGGCGCGGAACAGGCCGATGACCAACTCGCTGGCGCCGTCGATCGCGCGGCGGGTCGTTGAACCTGTCGCGACCGGCTCTGCGGCAACCAGAGGAGCCTCCATCGCGATGTTGCTGCCGCGCCAGACCTTCAAGACGCCAATCCGCTGGCCGGGCTGGACCGGCGCACGCACCGGCCCCGTATAAACGATACGCGCAACCAGCTTGTCGGTGCCGTTTCGCTGCACCATGACCTTGATCGGTTCGGGGCTCGCGAGTTTGACGGAGCGGCTATCGCCGCCGAAAACCTTGGCGTAACCGACGGCCTGATCCGCGGCGAACAGCGTTCGCGCCTCGAAGTTGCGGAACCCCCATTCGAGCAGTTTCTTCGCTTCTGCCGCGCGGTCGTCGGAATCCTCAAGACCGTTGACGACCACGATCAGCCGCAGACCGTTTTGCACGGCAGAGCCGACCATGCCGTAGCCGCCTTCCTTGGTGTAGCCGGTCTTCATGCCGTCGGCGCCTTCAAGCATCGTCAGCAGCGGGTTGCGGTTCTGCTGGCGGATCTTGTTCCAGGTGAATTCACGCTCGCCGAACAGTTTGTAATTGTCCGGATACGTCAGGACGATGTGGCGCGCGAGCATTGCCAGTTCGCGCACGGTCATCTTGTTGCCGGGGTCCGGCAGGCCGGTGGAATTCGCAAAGGTCGATTTCGTCAGCCCGAGTTCACGCGCGCGTTTGGTCATCCGCTCAGCGAAGGCGGCCTCAGTGTTCGACAGACCCTCGGCCAGCGCCATGCAGGAATCGTTGCCGCTCTGGATCACCGCGCCGCGAAGCAGATCGTCGACGCTGACACGGCTGTTGATTGCCGCGAACATGGTCGAGCCACCGGACGGCGCACCGCCCTTGCGCCAGGTGTTCTCGCTGATCCTGAATTCATCGGTGGGCTTGATCTCGCCCTTCTTGAGCGCATTGAAAACCACCTCGGCGGTCATCAGCTTCATCATGCTGGACGGCGCGCGCAAGTCGTCGGCATTCTTCTCGAACAGGATGCTGCCGGATTTCGCTTCGATCAGGATCGCGGTCGGCGCATCAACCTCGTATCCATCCTCCTTCTTGGCACCCTGCACGCTATTGTTGGCGGCATAGGCCATGCCGCCCAGCGCAACACCGGCCGTCAGGACGACAGCCACCAGCGGCCAGAACCGCCCAGTCCGGCGTCCGCGAATCCGGGATGTTGTGAGAATGGCTGCCATGTCGAGATTCCTGAGGATCGCCTTGTAACAGTTGGGCTGGTACCAAACAACGTGCGGCTGGCCGTCGCGGCTATGCCTGCGGCCCTCAAATCCTGAAAAGAGGCAGAAAGTCGATGTCGTCATCGCGGATGATCTCAGCCAACGGGATTGAGATTTTTGTCACTGAACAGGGCTCCGGGCCGCTGGTGCTGCTCTGCCATGGCTGGCCCGAACTGTCGCATTCGTGGCGGCACCAGCTGCCGGCCATCGCCGCAGCAGGTTTCCATGTCGTCGCGCCAGACATGCGCGGCTTCGGTCGGACCTCGGCACCAAAGAACATCGAGGCCTACTCAATCTTCGATCTGGTCGGCGACATGGTCGCGCTGGTCGCGGCGCTGGGCGAAACCAGGGCGATCATCATCGGCCATGATTGGGGCGCGCCGGTCGCCTGGCATGCCGCCCTGTTCAGACCTGATATCTTCACCGCCGTCGGCGGCCTGAGCGTTCCGCCACCCTGGCGGGGACGTGAGCGGCCGCTCGATACGCTGGCGAAGAGCGGCGTCAACAACTTCTACTGGCAGTACTTCCAGAAGCCGGGTGTGGCGGAAGCCGAGTTCGAGCGCGATGTCGGCTTCACGATGCGCGCTGTCACCTTCGGCGTCGACTCGTCCCTGTTCCTGAAAGACGGACAAGGTTTTCTGGGCGATCCGGCGAAGGTGCGCTCCCGCCCAGCCTGGGTCAGCGAGCAGGACCTGGCGCATGTGGTTGAGACCTACACGCGCACCGGCTTTCGCGGTGGCCTGAACTGGTATCGCAACATCGACCGGAACTGGGAGCTGACCGCTCCGTGGCACGGCGCGAAAATCCATCAGCCCTCGATCTTCATCGCGGGGGCAAATGACTCTGTCGTCACCGGCATTATCGGTGGAAAGCGTGTCACTGAAATGGACCGCGTGCTGCCCAACCTCCGGCGCAAGCTATTGATCGAAGGCGCGGGTCACTGGATCCAGCAGGAGCGCCCCGACGAGGTCAACGCGGCGCTGGTGGAATTCCTGAACAGTGTGCGGGATTGATCGGCGACGCGGCGACGAAACTCAGTAGAGGCCGCGGCCTGACATCAGGTTGACGTTGCTGTTGCGCGGAGCCGACGCAAAGGAAGCGACGGGCTTTTGCGCAGCGGATGTATCCTCCGCCACCTCATCAATCTCCGTCTGGATGGTCCGCTCGATGCGCCGTCCTCGCTGCGCTCGGGACGCCGAGACTTCGGAAGCGCCAGCGGCCGCAACGTCTTCCCTGGTATGACCGAGGCTATACGGACGCCCTGCCGGCATCGGAACGTCTCCACGAACCACGCCCCGTGTTGGCGGGATTTCCGGGATAAAGGCGTTCGCGGAGGCCACCCTCACGCTGGAAGGCGCCGGGGCCGGTTGCCCGGTCCGCAGCGTCGCTATCAGCTGCCGGTCGTCCGATCCCTCAAGCGGCGCGCGCCCGACATACTCGACGCGAACACGTCCAATGCCATTTTCACGGAATTCCAAGAGCTTGGCCGCGGTATTTGAGACGTCGATCAAACGATTGCCGTGATACGGGCCACGATCGTTCACGCGCACGATCACCGATTTCCCGTTGGCGACATTGGTCACGCGCGCGTAACTCGGCAGCGGCAATGTCGGATGGGCTGCGGTGAGCGACGTCATGTCGAACACTTCGCCGTTGGCCGTCAGGCGGCCATGGAAGGCATCGCCATACCAGGAGGCCATCCCTTCGGCACGATAGTTGGGATCCTCTTCCGGCACGTAGGTCTTACCGGCAACGACATAGGGTTTGCCGACGCGATAGGTGCCACCGCCCTTGGGAACGGCTTCGCCGAAATCGACCACCCGAGGGCTGCTCGACACGCCGTATTTCGGATCGACGCGGCTGGAGAGCTTGTTCGACGCGCCGCAATTGGCGAGCAGCAGGCACGCCGCTCCTGCAGCTGCGACTCGCAGGGCCGCCTTGCCCGTTTCCCTGACGCAAATCCCCATAGAACCCCAATAGCACTTTTCGCGCCGTCTTGCCTACCGGGCATCGCCAGGCCGGACGCTCGCACTTCATACGGTGATTACCTTAACCCATTGCTTCCGTGCCCGAAACGGCCCGATGCGCGAGGTGGTAAACCAGAGATTGATTTTCCGGAGATTGCCGCCTCCCCTTGTACCGGCAATCCTTGTGGGCAGCCGGTGGTTTCCAGCGTCGGAATATGCCGAAGCATCAATCAACGGCTCCGGTCTCCTGATGGTCACGACAGTTGCACTGATCCGTCGGGCCGCGGGGCGATAGTGGGAATATCTGCTGATCCAAGCTGGGGCCGCACTGCCCTGATCGCCGCAGACAGGCGCACCCCTGCAAAGCTTCCTATGTGAGATAGTTCACAGACACGCTTTCCTGACCGGTGCTTAAGTCCGGGAATGGAAAAATGGGTCAACAGTCGTTGTCCCCACTGCGGGACTAAGATGGCAATCGCTCTCAGGAGCGGGACAACACGGTTGCTTTGCCCGAATTGCGATGCGGATCATCCGTTCAAGTCACCCAAAATCTACACGCTCATCAAAGCGGTGCAGTCGCTAAAGGACAGCGGCAGCAGATCCTGACTGTAGCCGGAAACTGGCGGGAGCAAAGCCAGGCGCTGTAGAATTCATAGAAAATACAAAGCCTTATGGGATTCAAATGGCGGAAGGGGTGGGATTCGAACCCACGGTGCCCTTGCAGGCACGCCGGTTTTCAAGACCGGTGCCTTAAACCACTCGGCCACCCTTCCTGCACTTGGAAACCAAGCACTTAGCAAAGCGGACTGGGCAGCGAAAGAGCCGATTGGAGTTTGTTCGCGAACTCACAAGGAGGTTCGCGATTGAGCGGTCGCAAGTATGTGGTTTAGTGACGGCGGCCGATCGCAACGCCAAGAACGAAGGCGACCAGCAGCGATCCAAGCGGCGCTTCGCGCGCAATGTTGCTAAGGACGCTCAGGGGCATGCCCGGCTTCTTGGCTCCCTCGAGAATATCGCTCAGTGACTTTACTGCGGCAGACAGTTTCTTGATGCCGAAAGTATCATCGTTCTCGACCGGATCGAGACCTTCATAGATGAAAGGTGGCTGCGGGATTTTTTCCGCCATTGAGATGTCCCTCACACGCGTGACAAATGCCAAGCGCGACTGTGCCTGGTACGCGTCTTAGGCAACAAGTTGACCTCGCGCATACACCCGCTCGAATTTCGCAATCGCTCTGTTTGCGAGAACAATTTTGTTAGTTGTCCCCTCGCTCATCATCTGGATGATGGCGTTGCTGACGAATTTGATCTCTGTATCGCGACCTGACGTTTGGCCGGTGCGGTCGAGATAGTCCCAGGCAATTTGGAAGGACTGTTCAAGCAAGATAGATGGTGTGACAGCGTGCATGACGGGCTCCTCTGAAAGGAAAACTCAGAGACAACCCGTTGGTTCCGGAACGCCTTCATCACCCCGTTTGGGCAGCAACTGGCATCGCTGACCGACTCTATGGTCAAATGCGCCGGGGTGTTTTCGGGCGTTGGAAACCGCGCACTCGTTCTTCTGCAATGTCGTCCGCTAACTTTCGACGATATCACTGAACCGACTGACGGTGCTTCGTTTGCACGCGGGCAGGAACGTGTGAATCAGGAATTAAAAAGGACGCGCCAAGCATTGCTCGACGCGTCCCTCCTATTCTCGCTGAACCAGGCGGAAAGACCGCCCTGTCCGAAGCTCTTGCGAGCTTAGCGGGCGGCCTCAGCGAGGTGACAGCGCATGGAATGAGACACTGGACCACCTCCTTTCATTGTTGACGGAGCAAGAAATATAGGACCCCGAGAGCGAAAGTGAAGGTGCATTATGCAATGCCCCCAACATCCTTGGTTCCCGGCTCGATCCCGCGCGTATCAAGCGCTCAACGCATTCGGGCGCGCTCCGCCCACTTTGTCGAATTTGTGCGCCAGCCAGGAGGAAAATGTTGCCGGAATGAAGCCGGCAAGTCCGTAGAGGAAGTAATGCTTCAGGCCTGTTTCAGTGCCCAATGTTCCGTAGAGAACGGCTGTGGCCGCAAACGCCACCAGGCCGGTCAACACCATTCTGACCGCCGGACTAATCTTGCGGACGTGCAGGAAAATATCATCGACCGCGCCGATCATCAGAGCCGGAATGATCCCAAATAGATAATTATAGGGGAGCGTCACGAGCAGCACCTTCAGCAGTTTTTTGATGACATGCGCGCCGTCCCAGTATCCGTCCGGTGTTCCCAGCACGAGGAGAAAAAAACCGGCCACCAGCGGGCCTATGGCTGCGAAGATGATGTACCGTTTCATTTGCTCCCTGCCCTGATCCTCTATGCGGCGAACCGCGCCCCAGCTTCGCCATAAGAAAACGAGAAACGCCCGCGCGCAAGCCGCTAGCGCTCGCTCCGATCATCGCCAGCACAATAATTAAATCCCGGCGGGAACGAACCAGGAAGCTGACGCGTTATCAAAGCAAGAGCAATCAGCCCGCAAGGGTTGAAAGCTTGAAGAGCCCCGTCCGGTGCTTCGGCACAGGGCGGGGCTTTTTCGGAGATGACCATGCCCTATGCTCTGTTCAGCCAGGACGCCAAGATCAGCAAGGCCTACCCGACAGAGGCCGAGGTCTGGAAACATGCAGCCAGGAACGGCCTTGTAGTCGATGTCTCGTCAGACCAGGATGAGCCCACGCCGAAACGGGTCCTGGACAACGACTACACTATCCGTCCATGCGAACCCGATCCGAAGGAGAGACATGATCCCGGCGCGACGGATGTCGAACTGACCGTTGGTTCTTGATTCCTCCGCAGAGTCCTACCGCGCGCCCTTGAGTGTACACGACGTCGAGCACGTCGTTTTGACGCCCGCGTTACAGGACATGCAGACAGCCATGCACTGCTCAAGATTCTTCGGATCATAGGTGCTGTACAGCTTTGCTGCGCAGGCCAGCGAAGCATGAGAAGGCTGCTCGGTATTACCAAGTGATCGCACGGCGACGAAAGCGATGACCACCAGGCAGGCGACAGCAAACACAAACAAGGCCACGCCGCGAACCGTTCGTGACCGCCCGCGCTTTTCCGCCCTCGCCGTACTGCCAATATCGCTGCCAGTCACCGGAGGCTCCTCCGGAAAAGCAACGCGTCGGACCTCTTGGTGGTTCCCGGCGAAAACCTCGCCCTTCGGGCTCAAATTGGCTTTCCCGGCCGGTTGAGGATTTTTGTCGGGGTTAACAAAGCATGAATCATCGATCCCGGTATTGGAGCTTTGATTCAAATTTTCCGAAACTTTCGCGGGTTATGAATTCGCTTCAATTATGGAGCGCACGTGATGGCCGTTTTCAAAAGAGAATCCCGCAAGCCCCGCCATACGACGCGCCACGACGCGTGGATGCTGCTCGACGGAGGATTTGCAAAACGCAACTGCACCATCCTTGACATCTCGGCGGGCGGAGCGCGGGTCAAGCTGGCAGACAGCGAGTTGCCTGGAAGCAGGCTCAGTCTGGCGCTGACGGGAGACGTGCGAAAAGTGACCCATTGCCGCGTGATCTGGCGGAAGGACACCGTTATCGGCGTCGAGTTTATCGGACGTACCTGACGCACAAGTCGCGCCCGCACTTGGCAATCACGGAGAGGTGGCTGAGCGGCTTAAGGCACCGCATGCGGTACACGGGCAACCGTGTCGGAGGTTCGAATCCTTCCCCTCTCCGCCATCTCACTTCCCACAGGCTGCGAGCATTTCAGCAGATAGCGTCAGCGCTGATTGCGTTTGCTTCTCGGAGCGCCCGCGTCAGGATAAACGCTGCGGTTCTGTGTCAGTCTCCAGTTGGGTGCACACGACCCGTTCAGGCCGCCGGCGCTGGCCTGACACTGCGCCATTGAGGTGTAGTCGCATTGCTCAATCGAGCCGCTCCACCCCTGAACGTAAGTCATGCAATAGGGATAGTCGATCGCCTGCGCCGGAGCCTGACCGAAAAGCAGCAGCCCGGCCAGCGCGAGCATTGTGCGGTGCGGATAAATCATCGGACCCTCGATTCTGTCTGGGCGGCATGAGACACCAACGCATTCTCTCGCTCAAGATGATAGCTAGCCGCCTCGATCACACTTCAGCGAACGGAAACCGATTTGCACGTGGCGTCCGAACCGTCCCGCCCGAGCGGTATTGAGGGGCTGCGGTCCACGCGAAAGCGCGCCATTCCGCGTGAACCCAGTCCTTTCAGCAACCGAAGGGAAAGCGATCGGGTGCCGCGCCCGGTTTTGTTCTTTGCGAATTGGTCGCCGTGCCGGGTACACTGCCCGCGTTGCGCCTCCGGGCTTCAACCCTGAGGTCCATGGTGCTGCCCCCCCGTCAAGGTCAGGAGAAACCGTGAGTGATCCGGAGCACGACAATCGGAAGCGTAATCTGAAAATCGCCGAAAACGAAGCAACGCGCGAACTCAAAAGCGACGTCCGCCTGACATCCTGGGCGATCGCCGTCACGGTCGTCGTCGCGTTGATCGTTCTTGCGATCTTCCTGAAGAGATAAAAGTCTGGTCCGCCTCTGCCTCATGCCGCTGCAGTTGGCGGCAATGCGTGCGGTGGCCTGAACGGTTGCCGATATGAGAGCCTACTTGTCGAAGGTCATGTCCACGCACTTCAGGACATCGGGACCGACGCCGACGCTAAGAATGATGCATCCCTTCGCACTCAGCTTGGTGTTGTCGCTGACCCAGATCGCGGTCCCGCCGGAGCCGAAGAATGAATTCGTGTTCGGCGGCTCTGTTTCGGTAGCGTCGAATGCGTAATTCGAATCGCCCGGGAATATGCGGGCCTTCAGCTTGCAGGAACCGTCGGTATCGACCTTGAGCACTTCCTTGTTGTCACGGGTCACCCCGACGCTCACCTGGCAACGATAAAACTCGGATGTCCGCGTGTTGAAAACATACGCATAGGACTTGCAGGTGATGTTCTGAAGCTTGCCGGCGTTGAGGCCGCGACCGCAGGCGATGCGCTGATTGCTGCTCAGCTTGATCTCGTCCGCTGCGCTCGCATCCGTAACACTGGCAAACGCAACGATCGTGAGAACCGGCAAAAATCCTAAAAGGTGTCCGCAAAATTTCTTCATCGAGTGTCCCCTGTTGCGCATGCCGTAAAACCATGCCGGGCACGGCGCGTTCGGCCCGACACTAATGCAGTTTTGGGTGATAGGCTATCGGCCAGCAAACCTCTTCAGTGAGCCAGCGCCTGCGCTCGCAGTTGCTCCACGGCATCCAGCAGGCGGTTCTGGCCCTGCTCACCGATGGCCGCTTCGCGTGCTTCCTGGATCGCGTCCCCAAGCTTCGGAAGCGGGAGATCTCCATCGCATGTTGGCTTCACCAGCCGGTCGATAATCACATTCCATTCCGCAAGTCCGTTCTGGTAGACGTCACCGTGCCCCTTGATCAGGTTGGCGGTTCTCACAACCGCGACAGTTGCGCCCGGCTGTTTCACCAGGCTGCGGTCGACCATGTGAAGCCACCGCTCGACCCAGATGCGCTCCTTCTTGAACCGCTCGGAAAATGGCCGCGTAATCCGCAAGGCGGCAAGCCACTTCAGCTTGCGAAGCGAAAACCGGCCTCTGGAGCTGAAGCGCAGTGTGACGGATCTGCGCGAAAGCCGCGCCAGATGCAATCGTTTGAAGATATCCAGTGCGGGGGCAGCGACTTTGGGCGGAAGCATCGGGATGACCTCGTCCCAGCGAAACCGCTCCACCCTGTCGACGGACGACGCATTGGGTTCCGCATTCGCGCCGCCGGCGTCCGACAACTTGAGCTGCGCGATGCGGATCGGGTCCTCAAAATGCATCCGGTCCGACAGAAGCTGTGCCAGTTCCCCAAGATTTGGCAGGGTAATCCCGACCGGACCAACATAGCGGCCAATCCGGTCGAGATAAGCCAGCGCGTAGTCAGGGTCCTGATAGTCAATCAGCGAATGAACGGCCTCACTGACGACGGGAACGACATCCGGAGGCAGCCGCGCCGACAGCCGCGCAAGCGCCGCACGCGCCACGCGCGGATTGCGCGTTTCCTCACCGAAGTAGCGCTCCTTGAGCAGCCGGAATGGCGATGGAGGGACTTTGACCCGTATTTTCATGACGAGGCCTGAGCACTGCTTTGGGCGATCTGGGCTTCGAGTTTTCCGACATTCTGGAACAGGCGCGCGCTCACCAGGCGCAGAAAGTAGAATCCGAACTCCGGATTCTGGACGTAAAGCTCCTGCACTTTTGCATAGGTCACGCTGAGCACCAGCCCGCCCTCAAGGCATTCGAGCGTCTGGGTCCGCTTGTTCGATGGCGACAGCATTCCAAGTTCGCCGACAATGGCGCCGACCGGAATCTCGATGCCGGATTCGACCAATCGGTAACGGCCGCTGACGATGTAGTACATCTCCTCGGCTTGCTCGTATTTGTAAAACAGCACCTCACCTGTCGCGCACTTTCGCTCCGTCATGAACGGCTTCAGCCATGCCATCGATAGATCGCTGTTGACCGACTTCTTCACCTCACGGACCAGCAGCAGCATTTCGCGCAGCCGGTAAACGTTCAGCGGCAGCAGGATCATGTGAAGCACCATCACCGGATAGTGGTGATGAACCACCGAAAACCCGATCAGCAAGACGTTGGTGATGATGCCGAAAATGCGGAGCGGGATCATCGTTCGCATCGTGTAGCCCGCCACCACGAACGCGGACGCGATAAAACCGCCGGCTCCGGAAACGAGACCTGACATATCCATCGGAATCAACCTGATGCTAAAGGAAATCTGGTATGTATTATGCCGCTCCGCGCTCCGCGGAACAACGGTTCTAGTGTGGAGGTTCGCAAGTCCGAACGTCGGTTTCGGGACGCTGTCCGCCGATGCGTTATTCAGACGTCAAATCTGCATGGAATAATTCACAAAAATGGCGAGCGCTCAGCCAGAAGCATGCGCACTCACCCGATCAAATTTCGATCGACAGTCCTTCCTTAGCTACCACGGTTCCGGAGCGCGCTTTGGCCGCCGCCGCCGCGATGCGGTCCATTTCGTCGTCGTCGTGTTCGGGGTCATGGTGAAACAGATAAAGCTTCCCCACGCCCGCCTCATTGGCCAGCCGGACAGCCTGCTGCCAGCTTGAATGACCCCAGCCGACATGCTCGGGCAGTTCTTCGTCGGTGTATGTCGTATCGATGATAACAATCGAAGCATCACGGGCGAGTTCAAGCAGCGCTGGATCGATAGCGTCGGCACCGAGCTCGGTATCTGTGATATAAGCCATGGCGCGGCCGCCAAACTCGACACGGTATCCCGTCGCGCCGCCGGGATGATTCAGCGCCGTCGTCATAACGTTGATGTTGGGCCGGGGCGTCAGAACGTCGCCGGGTGTGAAATCGTTGAATTCGATCTTGCCTTGCGCAGCTTCGATTTCGATCGGAAACAGCGGATAGCTCACCAGCTTTCGAACGGTTTCCTGTACGCCGCCAGCGGCCTTCAGATTGCCGGCCCACAGGCGAAGCCGGTTTCCCGTCACAAATGCCGGCACGAAGAACGGCAGGCCAATCAAATGATCGATGTGGCAGTGACTCAAAAACAAATCGATGTCGACCGGACCAGGTTCATCCGCCAGCGCAAGACCCAGCATGCGCAACCCGGATCCCGCGTCGAAAACCAGACGATGATCGCCGCACTTCACCTCGACGCATGACGTATTACCGCCGTAGCGCACGGTGTTGGGGCCTGGACAAGGAATGCTCCCACGAACACCCCAGAACCGCACGGACATTGTCGTCGACATGAAAAAACTCAATGAATCTCTCGCAAGGATTGCATGCGGCGGCCATCCCCACCAACATGATACCTCGCGGCGGCTATCAAAAAAATGGCTTGCCAGACGGACATGTGGACGATAGCGGCGGCCTTTCGCCTCACCTTACTTGGTTGTCAGGGCAATGACGCCATTCCAGTCCTCCGGCGGCGGAGTTTTGCGGAACGCGTCTATCCGCTCGGAATAGAGATCATAGAATGCACTAAAGCTCTTCGCTTCGTCGGCAATGCGGCCCTTCGCGATTGCAGCAAGAGCGCCATCCCAGTCGCGGCTGCGGTAGCACGCCAGCATTTCGATGCTGAGGTTGCGCAGGCGCTGGAATGGACCTGATTTGGCGACATCTTCCCGCCCGACGATGGCATAGATCACTTCGGGCTCTTTCTTGCCCTTCACGGTGATAAAGTCGATTTCGATGATTGCGAACTTGTCCTTTGCCGCCAGCGCCGTCGCTGATCCGGCGATGATCGGCACGCCGTAGGACTTCGACTGCCCCTCGAGCCGCGAGGCCAGGTTCACGCTATCGCCCAGCACGGAGTAGTCGAACCGCAGGTTGGACCCCATGTTTCCGACCACGCAGGTCCCCGTATTCAGGCCGATACCGACTTTCATCGGGATGAACGGCTTGCCCGCCTCATTTGCTTCGCGCTCGCGTTCAACATTCAACGCCTCGATGCGATCGATCATGTCGAGCGCTGCATTGCACGCGTTGACCTGATGCTCCTGATCGCTCAGCGGCGCGTTCCAGAACGCCATGATGGCGTCGCCCATATACTTGTCGATGGTGCCCTTGCGATCGAGGATCGCATTGGTCAGCGGCGTCAGGAAACGGTTCATCAGTGATGTCAGGCCCTGCGGATCGCTCTTGAAGGATTCCGAGATCGTGGTGAAACCGCGCACGTCGCTGAACATGATGGTCATGTCCCGCTCCTCACCGCCGAGCACGAGTTTCTCCGGCGACTGCGCAAGCTGTTCGACAAGTGCGGGCGACAGGTACTGGCCGAAGGCCGAGCGAATGCGGCGGCGCTGCGCCTGTTCTCGGAAGTAGCTGCTGAATACCAGCACCAGATAGATAGCGGTACTCGCGATCAGCGGGAACGTAAAATCGAGCAGCAGCCGGTGCTCCGCGAAGAAGTACCAGGATGTTGCCACCATGATGCTGACGATGACGGCGCCGAACAGCAGAAGCATGATGGCGCTAAGGATCGGTGCAAGCCAGATAATGGCGATGCCGAACAGGATCGCGGCCAGTAGTTCGGCTCCAACGGCATAATTTGGTTGAGACAGCACCGAACGGGTCAGCGCGCTCTCCAGCACCTGCGCATGGACCTCGACGCCCGGCATCACCGGATCAAGCGGAGTGGTCTTGACGTCCAGCAATCCCACTGCCGAGGTGCCGATCAGGATCAGCTTGCGCGAAATCCGATCGGGGCCGACCTTGCCATCCAGCACATCGGCTGCCGACACATAACGCGCCGCATCGTGTTTCGCAAAATGCACCCAAAGCTGGCCGTTGCGGTCGGTGGGGACTTCAAATCCGGGCACTGCCACGCTCTTCACGCCCGCCTCGTCTGACTTGACCAGAATGGTGTCGGATTTGGTGACGATGCGCAGCATCTCGAACGTTAGCGAAGGCATCAATTCGCCCTGCGCCAGCATGATCATCGGGACGCGGCGGACGATGCCGTCGCGTTCGGTGCGGATCGTGAACAGGCCCCGTCCGGGAGCAGCCTCCTCCAGCACCGGAACATTCCGGAGCAAACCCGGGAATTGCAGCAGGAACGGCCGCGGATCGCCGCCCAGAGTCGCAAGGCCCGTGAGGGGCAGTTTCAATTCGGGTTGCGGCACGAATTTCGGCAGGCCGGATTCGCCAAGAATGGACGGCGATTTGCGCAGCACGTCGGCAAGCACCTGATCGTTGCTGGGCAGCGCCCGCAACTTCGCCTTGCTTTCCTCATCCAGATCGCGAAACGCATCGGCAGCAATGGCGGGCGAAAGCCGATCCTGCTCCGCGAAAACGATATCGAAGGCGATGGCGGCGGCGCCGAGATCGGTCAGCCGCTGAACAAGATCGGCGACCCGCGTGCGCGGCCACGGCCATTGCCCGAACTTGGCGAGACTCTTCTCATCGATGTCGATGATGACGACAGGACGCTGGGTCGTCTCGCGCGGCTTGAGAATTTGATATCCATCGAAGGTGCGGACGCGCAACTCTTCGAGCGGGATCGGATCGGCGACGCGAACGCCGAGCATGGCGATCAAAAGCAAAAGGCACAACAGCCGCGCGTAGCCGAAAAGCCGCGCGTAACGCCTGATACGCGCGAAAAAACGCACTACCGATTTCAATACCGCCCGCACCATGCCGCTAGCCGATACCCGTCACTTTTCCCGGAACGCACGCATGAGCTGGTCGCTGAACGGCTTCGCGAGATAGGATATCATGGTGCGCTCGCCTGTCTGTACAAAAGCCTCGACCGGCATGCCAGGCATCAACCTGACATCCCCGAGCCGCGCCACCTCTTCCGGCGGCAGCGAGACGCGTACGGTGTAATAGCTTTGGCCGGTGCGCTGGTCGATCGTGGTGTCCGGCGAAATCCGGCTGATGGTCCCGTTCAATTCCGGCGTGGTGCGCTGATTGAAGGCGGACAGCCGCAGCAAGGTCTTCTGGCCGATCCGCAACTGGTCGATATCTTGCGGATTGACCTTGGCTTCAACGGACAGGTTGTCGGAGTCCGGCACGATCAGCATGACCGCGTCACCGGCCGTGATCACACCCCCGACGGTGTGGACCGTCGACTGAAGCACCATACCATCCTGCGGCGCGCGGATATCGATGCGGCGCAGTTGATCTTCTGCGGTCACCTTGCGTTCGACGAACTCACCGATCTTGTCGTTGATCTCGCGCATCTCCTTGGAGACTTCGCTGGAGAGATCCTTGTCGATCTGGATGATCTGCAGCTCGATTTCCGTGATCTTGCCTTTGGCCTGCGCCTTCTGGGCGACGAACTGCGCTCGGTCGCCGTCGAGCCGCGCGGCGTCCCGCTCGAGAACGGTCAGCCGTGAAATCTGCACAAGGTTCTTGGCATAGAGATCGCGGACACCAACGAGCTCCTTCTGGATCAATTCAATCTCGCGCGACTTGGCGTTCTCCTGTGCCTCAAGACCGCCGATCTCCTCCTTGAGCTGGGCGATGCGCTCCTTGAGCTGGGCCTTCTGGTTGACCCTGCCGGATGAGCGAACCTGAAACAGCTTGATCTCATTTCCGATCAGCGACTGAACTTCCGGATCGGCAAACGAAATCATCAGTTCCGGCGGGAACGTGATGCGTTCTGCTCCCTCCTGTTCGGCGAGGAGCCGCGCCCGGCGCGCCAGAAGCCCGTTGAGCCCCTTGGTAACGATAGCAAGGCTTGCCTTGGTCACAGTGTCGTCGAGACGCACCACGACGTCACCGGCCTTGACGCGGTCGCCGTCACGCGCCCTCACCTCGCCGACGACGCCGCCGGTCGGGTGCTGCACTTTCTTGACGTTGGAATCGACCACGATCGAACCGGGCGCGATCAGCGCGCCCGATATCTGCGCGGTCGAGGCCCAGCCGCCGATCCCGCACGTCAGCAGCGTGACGACGAAAAGCCCCACGATCAAATGAAAGCGGATCGACCGGCGCGATCCCGGCTGATCGAGACTCTTGAAGATCGAGAGGCGCTCCAGCGGTGAAAACAAGGTGTTGAAGAAGCGGCGAATGATGCCTTCAGTTCCGGCGAGAGTAGGCTTCATGGTTGCGCTCCTCCCTTGTCGGACACGATCTTGATGGCGGGCGGGACAGCGACCGGGCGTTGCAGGACCTGACCAAGGACAGCCTCCTTTGGTCCGAACGCCTGAATCCGTCCTTCCTTCATGACCAGAACGAGATCGACGCTCTCGATGCCGATCGGGCGATGGGCAACTACGACAACCACGCCGCCCCGCGCGCGGACTCCGAGGATGGCCTTGTTCAGCGCCGCATCACCCTCGCTGTCGAGATTGGAATTCGGCTCATCCAGCACCACCAGGAATGGATTGCCATAGAGCGCCCGCGCCAGCGCGATGCGCTGGGCCTGTCCGGCCGACAGCACGCTGCCATGATCACCGATTTGCGTGTCGTAGCCGTCCTTCATCCCGATAATCAGATCATGGACGTGCGCTTCCCTTGCCGCGGCGATGATGTGATCCGGCGATGCCTTGTCCTCAAACCGCGAAATGTTCTGGGCGATCGTGCCTGCGAACAGTTCCACGTCCTGCGGCAGGTAGCCGATGTGGCGGCCGAGGATTTCAGGCGACCATTGATCGAGCGCCGCTCCGTCCAGCCGTACCTTGCCGCGGGGCGGCTGCCAGACGCCGACCAGTGCCCGCACCAATGAGGATTTCCCCGATCCGCTCGGACCGATGATGCCGACGCCCTGTCCCGCCTCGAGCGCGAACGTGATGTCCTGCGCCACCACCTTCTGTTCGCCGGGCGGGCTGACGGTTAGTGTCTCCACGGAGAGGCGGCTGACCGGCGGTTCCAGCAGCGTCGGAGTGCCCTGCTCCGGCAACATGCCGAGCAAATGGTTCAGACGGCGCCAGCTTTGCCGGGCGGCCACAAAACCCTTCCAGTGTGCAATCGCGAGATCGACCGGAGCCAGCGCCCGGGCGCTGAGGATTGATCCGGCGATGATGATGCCAGCGGTCGCCTGCTGGTTGATGACCAGATACGCGCCGACGCCGAGCACGGCGGATTGCAGCATCATCCGCATCACTTTGGCGATGGCGCCAAGACCGCCGGCGACATCGCTCGCCCGCTGGTTGCTCGCAAGGTAGTCGCGGTTGGAGTCTTCCCATTGCCTGCCGACACGGCCCGCCATGCCCATGGCGGACAACACCTCGGCATTGCGGCGGCTGGCCAGTGCGAGGTCCTGCCGGCGCATCGCCAGACCCGTGGAGCGCTTCATCGGCTCATGGGTCAGGTATTCGGTCAGGATGGTCAGCGCGATCAGGAGAACAGCGCCGACCAGCGCGGTCAGACCGATCAGTGGATGGAAGGCAAAACAGATCGCGAGATAGAGCGGCAGCCACGGCAGGTCGAACAGCGCCCCCGGCCCCATGCCGGACAGGAATGACCGGACGTTGTCGAGATCACGCAGCGGCTGCAGACCCTCGCTGCGGTTACCCACGATAAGCGGCATCCGGACGACGATGTCGTAGACGCGGCGGCTGAGCATTTCATCGAGCGTCGAACCGATTCGGATCAGAATGCGACCGCGGATCAGATCGAGGATGCCCTGAACCACGTAGAGGCCGCCCGCCAGCACGATCAGGCCCACAAGCGTCGGAATGCTACGGCTCGGCAGCACCCGGTCATAGATCTCCAGCATGAAGAAGGAGCCGGTCAGATAGAGGATGTTGATGACAAAGCTCATCACGCCGACGCCGATAAACGCGCTGCGGCAGGCGCGAAGCGCCACGCCCAGCTCGGAACGGGGCGAATGGGCCTGACTTGATGTCTTCGCGGACTGCATCGATACCTGGCTTGCCGGCTGCTGTCAGAACGCCAATCTGCGGTTCATGAATCGTACGCGGCGAATGGTCCATCATGCCATGACACGGGCGGTCATTGCAGCCGGAAACATGATCGAAGTTAATGTTTCCGCCCCCTCCGACGCATCAGGCGAGGAAGAAATCACTCGCATGCAGCGCGGTGGTAACACCCTTCAGGAGCACGGTGTCCGTGGTGCCGTTCAGAGACAGCAGCGTATCGCTGCCGATGGTTTCTGTGGCGGTTGTCAGCCACGCCGCGATTGTTCCCGTTGTCGGGCCACCCGTCAGCAGATGGAGGTCGATCTTGTCGGTCCCCTGCGTGAAGTTCAAGACGGTGTCCTGACCGGAATCCGCCGCGAACACAAACTGATCCACCCCGGTGCCCCCGATCAAGACATCTTTCTGGTTGGTGTTTTCAGCCAGGAGCAATGGGTCCGACCCGGATTGCCGGAAAACAAAGTTGACGACATCAAACGCACGCTGATTGTCCATCACAGTCAGCGTGCCATGGCCGATCGGCGAGTTATCCGTGGGCGTATAGACCAAGTTGTTTTGAAGCGCAGCGTTGATCGCGGAAATACTACCCGTTGAGATATGCGGCGCGATCGACCCGTGATCGGCGGTCGTTGTAAGCGTGAACTGGCCGCTTCCACCATCGTCTACATCCGACACCGAAATTCCTGAAACCTTCGTCGCGCCAAATCCGTCCGGCGTCAGAGTGATGTTGGCCGTTGATATGACCGGCGCATCGTTGGTGCCGGTGATAGTCACGGTCACCGTCTGAGGCACAGATGTGTTGGTCCCGGTGCCGCTGTCGTCCTTGACAGTGATGGAATAGGTCGCGGTCACGGTCTCGCCTTCGGTGAGGTACTGGACCAGGCTGTTGTCGAGATTGAAGTTCCAGTTCACCGTTCCGGCGTTGGCGAACGCCGATGTCTGCAGGGTCAGCGCGCTCAGCAGCGCAGTATGCAGAGCACCGGAAATCATCACGCCGGCGCTGGCCGCATCGCTCACGAACACAACATTCGCTGTCGCGTTATCGGTAGCATCAGCATCGGCAAACGTCACCGCGCCGGTATCGTACAACGTGTCCATCGGCACGACGCCAGTGTCTTCCTTCACAGCACCGACCACATCGACCGCCGTAATCACCGGACGATCGTTGGTGCCAGTGATAGTGACTGTCACCGTCTGCGGCGTGGCGGTATCTGTTCCTGTGCCACTGTCATCCTGCACCGTGATGGTGTAGGTCGCCGTAATCGTCTCGCCCTCTGCGAGATACTGCACAAGACTGTTGTCAAGATTGAAATCCCAGTTCACCGTTCCGGCGTTGGCGGCAAATGCCGACGTCTGCAAGGTCAGGGCGTTTTGCAATGCTGTATGCAACGCACCGGAGATCGTCACGCCGGCGCTGGCCGCATCGCTCACGAATATAATATTCGCTGTCGCGTTATCGGTAGCATCAGCATCGGCAAACGTCACCGCGCCGGTATCGTACAGCGTGTCCATCGGCACGACGCCAGTGTCTTCCTTCACAGCACCGACCACATCGACCGCCGTGATCACCGGACGATCATTGGTGCCAGTGATAGTTATGGTTATCGTCTGTCCAACCGACGTATCGTTCGAGTCGCCGCTGCTGTCCTTGACGGTGATGGTGTAGGTAGCGGTCACCGTCTCGCCCTCGGCGAGATACTGGACGAAACTATTGTCCAGCGCAAAATCCCAATTGAAAGAGTTGCCGGCCGCAAGCGTGGCGTTCGGAACACTCAGCGCCGTTCCAATCGCTGCAAGCAGCCCGGCGTTGACGGTCCCGCCGTTGCCGCCCACGGCGCCGTTATAGGTCACATGCGCCGTGTGTGTATCATTCAAGTCGGTATCGGTGAAAGTTACCGTCCCGGAGTCCGTCAAAAAGTCACCGACGAGACCAATATCTTCCTGAACGCCGACGCTGGCATCGATGACCGAAATAACAGGTCTGTCGTTCGCGGCGCCAACCTGAACGGTAACCTGTTTCGTTGACGAAACGCCGTTGTTGTCGGTGACGGTGACGTCATAGATCAGCGTCAGGGTCTCGTTGTCGGCGAGAAAATCGAACAGATGATCCGGCAGCTTGAATTCCCAGGAGACCGAGCCTTGATTGTTGGTATCGGTATTGATCTCCGACACCAGCGCAGTCATCGCACTGTTAAGCGCGTCGCGGGTTGCCTGCGGGATATCGTTGTAATCGCCGCCCGACCACACCACGGATGTCGCGCCCGGATGAAGCGCAGCGCTGGCCTGATGGGTGTCCGACAGATCCAGGTCGGTAAATGTCAGCGTCCCGGTGGCAACGTCGACCACGGAATTCGGAGCGCCCGTGGTGTCTGTAACTTCGACAGCCTGATGAATCGCCGTGTCAGCCGTGATCACCGGTGCGTCATTGGTGCCGGTGATGGTGATGGTCACCGTTTGGGTAACGAAGGCGCCGCGTTCGTCGGTGATCGTGATGGTGTAGACCTGAGTAATGGTCTGACCTTCAGCCAGCGACTGCAAGGTGGGGTCATTGTCGTCCAGGGTGAAGTACCAGTCGACAGTTCCGGTATTGATGGTGTCTGTCTTATCCTCCACCACCGGGCCGATGGTGAAAGTGCCGATGTGCGCTCCCGACCCAAAGCCCGGCAGGCTTGGGTTGGAAGCCGGGTGCGCCGTCGAGCCTGAAGTCGACGATGTAAACGCGACCGCGGCGTGGTGGCCGTCCGACAGGTCAACGTCCCGGAACGTGATCGTGCCGTTACTCACGATCTCATGCGCGGGAGTAGCATGGGTGTCTTCTTTGACGCTGCCGGTGACATCGGTCACCGGCCCGACAACGATGGTCGGAGCGCCATTCGGCACGTCGTTGTCGCCGGTGATCGTAATCGGAATGACGACCTGCGCAACATCAGGACCGGATCGCGCAGTGACTTCGAGCATGAAGGTCACGCTCTCGCCCTGGCCAAGGAAGTTGAAACCCAGCCGGTCGAACGAAACCACGCCGGTGGTCTGGTCGATGTGCAGGAACTGCGTGAGAAAATTCGCGTTCAGATGTGGGTTGGTGCTGACGGCGCTCTTGATGACCGCGCTGCCGGCGACGAACGGTACCGCAATATCGTAAAATGGTCCGTTATTGATGTCAGGATCATCGATACGAACGACGTCCGCGATCTTGAAAGATTCGACGGTCGAGGTGAAGGCCTGCTCGGACAGCACCGGCGTTGCAGAAAACACCGCCTTGGTGTTGTAGAAAATCCTGTTCTGATAGGTCGTGATCCCGGTATTGGGATCAGTCACCGCAAATCGCAACTCGATCTGCGTCAGGAACGTCTGCTTGTTGTTGGAGTTGGTCGTGAAGACAATCTCGGCGAGATTGTTGCCACTGGTGTTCGATCCAAACTTCGGCAGCTTCGGGTTGGAATTGTCCGGGTTGTAGTTCGGAAAGTAGAGCTGGAAGACCTGCTGGATAATGGCCTTTTCTGCCTGCTGGTCCTGAAGCGTCTTGAGCTGCTCGATCGCGGACGGAGGCTGACCGAGGCCGAGGCTTGACACGAAGGTCACCTGCCCGGCCTGCGACACGGTCCCGATCAACTGGCCCGTGACCTTGTCATAGAGATTGAAGGACCCGGTGTGTCCGTCCGGCTCGACAAGGACCGAGAATTTTGTCGGCCCGTCATTTGCGCCAATCTCGACGAGCACCGCCGTGCCGCGAATGCCCATCGTGGCGACCGGCGTCTCGACGCGCATGTTGCCGTTCTTGGCGGTCTGCCCCGCGACGAAGGTAACGGTGCCTTGCACGAGGCTCATCAACGATGAGTTGGACGATCCGTTCGGATCGAAAATCATCTCGTTGAGCACCATGCGCGCGTTCGAGGTCATGCCGAACGCGCTGCCGTCAATGAAGGTCATACCGATCGAGGAATCCGATCCGGTCTGAATCACATCGCCCTTTTGAACGGCGTCGCCGATATGCAGTTCGATGGATACGCCATTCCTGATGACGGAGGCGCTGCCGGACATCTTCAGAACGTTACCGATCACCTGGCCCGCAACAGGCGCAGCCGTTGCCTGGGCGTAGTGAACATGTCCGGTCAATGCATCGACGATATGACTCGCGAGTGTCGCGCCGTCTTTCGTCGTCAGGGCGGGTCGCGTTTCGCCCTTGAAGTAATTGCCGACGACGAACTTCTGGCCATCCCCTGAAATGATCAGGTCGCTCCCGATCCGCGTGTAGTCGCCAGAGAACAGAAGATGCGCATCAGGAATGACAATATGGCTGTCGGATGCGTGGTGCTGGACGAAGCCCGGTTTTGAATCGAACACAAACCGCTCACCGCCCAGTGAAACTGGGACGTCGTGCGACAGCTCGGAATCAAATGGTCCGGCGAAATTCAAATGCCTGCCCCGCCCGTATCAAAAAATTTATTCTTAACAATTTGAGAATTCGCAATTCATAGCATCAAAGGCTGCAACTCCATAGAGGGTTGAAACAACCGGCATGGTTTTACATGCCCCGTTAAGTAAAATGACAGCGCAAAGACTTGGCCGTTCAGGCGTTGCTTTCTAAATTCATGAAATAAATCTTATATTTCATTCTGTCTCGTACCATCGATGATCAATTAACACGGGACTTCCAAGCCTACAGATCGCTCCGTCAGCCGAATTTTCATTCGACAAACCGCAATCTATACTTAAAGTCTGACGCTATAAACTCAACAGAACAGTTCTCCAGACATCGATTACTTTGGATAATTGGGTTTTTGTATCCTCGCGCCCGTCCGTTAGCCTTGTCTCTACAATTTTAGGCAACGTCGTCAGCATTAGTTCCGCATATTTGAATCCAAATGGCCGATTTGTCCCGTGTTTAAGCCGTCGAAAAGGGGACCCCGCCTACTCCTTGTGACGAAATGATCCGGTCACGAGCACGCATACCTTTGCGAGCCGATGTCCGGACAAGGGGCGTCACATGTCGGCTTTCACTGCAGCGCGCGCAGGCGCGATCGCAATCATCTGTATTTTCAACGTGTTGGGCGCCGAGGCGTATGCGGCAGCATATGCGTTGCGCGAGAACCCGACCGGTGCAGCGGAGACGCCGGCACCCGCTCCCGAGCCGTTTGGCCTTTCAACTTCGGCCCTGACCGACGGTCCCCTGCGCGCCAAATGGCTGGCGGTGGAGCGCGCCATTGCGGCCGAGGCAGATGTTATCGCCGGCTGCGCCAGCGATCCCGGCCACTGCACCTCCCAGCCCGCGCTTCGATTCCGCGACATCGTCACCGTTGCCGCAGCCCGCGAGGGTCTTGCCCGCCTGGGTGAGATCAACCGCGCGATCAATCTCGCCATTCGCCCGGTCAGTGACCAGGCGCAGTATGGTGTCGAGGACCACTGGTCCTCACCGTTGGCCACGCTGGCGGCCGGAGCCGGTGACTGCGAGGACTACGCAATCGCAAAGCTGGTCGCGCTGCGCGCTGCCGGCGTCGCGGCGGAGGATCTTCGCCTCGTTATCATTCGCGAGAACGCGACGGGCGATGACCATGCCGTGGTCGCGGCGCGGTCCGGCGGTCATTGGCGCATGCTGGACAACCGCACATTTCTGATGATCGAGGACAACGGGTTTGGCAAGTATCGGCCGCTGTTCGCAATCGATGCGGAAGGCGCAAAACGCTTTGAACAGCCGATGATTGCGATCGCTGCGAGGCAACCCCGCCCCGCCGCGATCGAGACGCACGATGCCGTCGCCAATGCTGGCGCAACGGCAGTCGGATCGAACACAGCGACTGTTGCGTTCGACGAGTTCTTTATGACGCTGGCGCTGTAAGGCAACGCACAAGGTTCGGCCGGATTGACTCGCGGTCCGATAACTCCACCTGACTTCCATCGCTCAGGTTTTGGCGATGGACTGGATGGTCGCAACGAACAGCAGGGCCGCGACGATGGCGAGCACCCATCCAGGGTTGTCGCACAGGACCGCTCCTTGAACACATACCTGGTCGGCTAATGGCCAGCCACGGTTCCGTGTTGCACCTGCGAGCAGGAAAATACCGCCCGCGCCGGAAATTGCGAGAATGAGCTGACGCATGGATACACTCCTTTCCGCCTCCCATGTTCGGCGCGAAGGAGTGAATCAATGCTTGTCCCGATCGATGAAAGACCGGTTCCCGTGCACAAAATCAGCCGGGCCGCCGAGCCGCCGTCTTGTCGAAAGCTGCCGCGATCGCCGTAAACCGGTTCTCGACCTCGGCACGCATGTCAGCATGCGTGAAGACATAAAGCTCGTTGGCGCGGATCGCAGCGAGCACACGCGCCGCGACCTCCGACGGCTCGAGTCCC
The DNA here is from genome assembly GCF_000308295.2 of Afipia birgiae 34632. Taxonomy (GTDB): domain Bacteria; phylum Pseudomonadota; class Alphaproteobacteria; order Rhizobiales; family Xanthobacteraceae; genus Afipia; species Afipia birgiae. The sequence goes on along the minus strand of NZ_HG326652.1, from coordinate 1,112,848 downwards.
GACTGGATAAGTTCGGCAATCTGGGCAACCAGCGCGGCGGTCGGGCTTGCGGAATCGATCGTTTGCGTCGGGCCGTATTGTTCCGGCCGATTGCGTCCGCTGTCGCCGATACGGGTACGGACAAATCCTGGACACAGCACGCTGACACCGATCCCGAATGGCGCCAGTTGCGGTGCAAGCCCTTCCGACATGCCGACCACGGCGAACTTGCTCGCGGTGTAAGGACTGAATCCCAGCCCGCTCTGCATCCCGGCCATCGATGCGGTGTTGACGATGTGGCCGCCTTCGCCATGCGCGCGGATGTGCGGAAGAAATGCCCGGATGCCGTGAACAACACCCATCAGATTGACGTCGAGCACCCATCGCCAACTGTCGAGCGCGATGTCCTTGATGCCGCCACCTGCAGCGACGCCTGCATTGTTGCAAACGATGTGGACGTTTCCGAACGCGTCGAATGATGCCTTGGCGGCGCGTTCGACACTGGCCGGATCGGTTACGTCGCAGTCGATGCCGCGAACATCCGGACCGACGTTGTGCAGGCTCGTGACAGCGGCGGCCAATGCCTCGGTCTCGATATCAGCGAGCATGACTTTCACGCCCGCTTCCGCAAAGGCGCGCCCAAGCGCAAGGCCGATACCACTGGCTCCGCCTGTTACAAATGCCGTCTTGCCGGCAAGCTCCCGCATGTTCCACCCGCGCCCCGTTCAATGCAACCGAGACCATCATGTCACGATCGGGTGAGCGGAAACCAGCGTGATCGCCGCTCCAGTTCACAGTGGTCGCACATGTTCGGGCGGCGTCTTAAAATGGACACGCGCACGCGGCTTAATTTGTTTTTACGCCTTCGCGCCGGTGGAACTTCGGAGCAAGCCGGTGCAATTGTCGAAGGGATTTGCCGATGGCGACACGGATACAACGACTCGCGGAGTTTGACGGCAATGGTGAACCGTCGCCCGATGAGGCGGTTCAGGTTCTTTGTGAAGACAAGAGCGGAACCTATCAGCTGCCATTCGCATGCCGCCGTATCAACGGCGAATGGCGCAACAGCGAATCCGGAAGTCTGGTTGAAGCAATGGTCGTTGGGTGGAGGCGGCCCAGAGGAGCATGATCCGGAACATCATGCTCCCTGATCGCTGACGATTACTTTTTCGTCTTTGATACTGCGTACCGCGCCTTGGTCTCGGCATTCATCGGATAGAGGCCCGGCAGCGCTGCACCGTTGTTGACCTCGTTGACGATCCAGCCCTCCATCGCCTCCTGCTCCGGTCCTTCGGTCAGGATCAGTTCAAGGAAGGCCTGCGGGATCAGCACTGCGCCGTCCTGATCGGCGACAATGACATCATCGGGGAAAACCGCGACGCCGCCGCATCCAATCGGCTCGCCCCAGTTGACGAACGTCAGCCCGGCAACGGACGGAGGTGCAGCCGCGCCATCGCACCACACCGGCAGCCCCGTGCCCAGCACACCCTCGAGATCACGCACCACGCCATCCGTCACCAGCGCAGTGACGCCGCGCTTGGCCATGCGCGCGCAAAGAATATCGCCAAAAATTCCCGCATCGGTAATGCCCATGGCATCGACCACGGCGATGCAGCCAGCAGGCATGGCCTCAATGGCGGTACGGGTCGAAATCGGCTTCGACCATGATTCCGGCGTGGCGAGATCTTCACGTGCCGGGACAAACCGGAGGGTGAATGCCGGACCGACCAGACGCTCCTGCCCCGGACGCAGCGGACGCGACCCGCGCAGCCAGACATTGCGAAGGCCCTTCTTGAGAAGGATGGTCGTGATGGTGGCGGTCGTGATCTTCTTGAGCGTTGCGACGGCTTCGGGCGAGAGCGACATGGGGACTCCGAATGTGGTGCCACGCCTTTTTGCGAAAACAGGGCATGGCGTCAAGGCGACAATCGCCTGAGCGGTAATGCGCGCTTATACGCTGCGATAACACCAACTTATTTGCCATTTGGACGAGAGTGTCGGACAAATGGCGATCAATCCTTCAGATTTCCGGCCCGTCGATGACCGCCACGCCCCGCATCCTCCCGTCCGGAGATACTGCCCTGACGGTCGAGTTCGGGCGTAGCATCGCCCCCGCAATCAACCGGCAGGTTCTCGCGCTTGACCGCAGCGTTGCGAGCGAGGCTGTCACCGGCGTCCTGGAAACGGTTCCGACCTACCGCTCCCTGCTGGTTCATTATGATCCGCTGCTGGTGGGTTACGCTGCATTGTCGGAAAAACTGCTTGCTCTGGCGCAACGGCCTGTACCTCCCGAAACCGGCGTCCGGCGCTGGCGTGTGCCCGTGGTCTATGGCGGCGACTACGGCATCGACCTCGACGATGTCGCGCGCGCGCACAACATCTCCACATCCGACGTGATCGCGAAACACACCGGCAGCGAATATCGCGTGGCGATGATCGGTTTCACGCCCGGTTTCGCCTACCTCAGCGGCCTCGATCCCGCCATAGCGACGCCGCGCCGCGAAAGTCCGAGGACGCAGACGCCGCCCGGCACCATTTCGATCGGTGGAGCGCAGGCCTGCGTGCAATGCCTTGCCGCGCCGAGCGGCTGGCATTTGCTGGGACGCACGCCGGTCCGCACCTTCCATCCGCATCGCGATCCGGTATTCCTGATGGAGCCCGGCGATGCGGTAACTTTCCATGGCATCGCAGCCAACGAATTTGCTGCACTTGATCGCGCCGCCGAACGCGGCGAGACTGTCGCCGAGTTGATCGTGTCATGAGCAAGCTCGTCGTCGTCACAACAGGACCTGCGACGTCGGTTCAGGACGCCGGGCGCTTCGGCGCGCAACGCTACGGCCTCACCACCAGCGGCGCGATGGACCGCCTGTCATTGGCGATGGCAAATTACCTAGCGGGGAATACGCCATTCGCCGCGGCCATCGAGATCGGACCGTTTGGCGCATCGTTCACCGCGCGCAACGGCGCGGTCCGCGTGGCCCTGTCAGGCGCCGCGCGCGTTGCCGACATCGCAGGATCGCCACTGCTGTTGAATGAAACCGCACTGATCGCGGAAGGCGAAACGCTCAAGCTCGGCGCCGCGCGCAATGGAATGTTCAGCTATCTCGCCATCGAGGGTGGCATCGCGGGCGAGCCGGTGTTCGGTAGCCTCTCGGTCAACGCGCGTGCCGATCTCGGCAGTCCTTTCCCGCGGCCGTTGCAGGACGGCGATGTACTGGACGTCGGGACCGCGCAAGTCGCTCCCCACGAGCGCGCGCTGGACACGTTCGATACGCCGCAGACGCCGATCCGCGTCGTCATGGGGCCGCAGGACGATGAGTTCGGCGCGGCGTGCGATGTGTTTCTCAACAGCGAATGGCACATCTCCGCCACCAGCGACCGCATGGGCTATCGGCTTGAAGGTCCCAAGGTCGCACATTCCGGCGGGCACAACATTGTTTCCGACGGCGCGGTTCACGGTAGCATCCAGGTGCCGGGCAACGGCCAGCCCATCGTGCTGATGGCGGATCACGGCACGACCGGCGGCTATCCCAAGATCGCAACCGTGATCAGCGCCGACCTCGGTCGCTTTGCGCAGATGCAGTCCGGCGCAACCATTCGCTTCAAGGCGATCAGCGTCGAGGACGCGCAGACCGAGGCGCGCAATCTCGCCGAGTTCATGCGCGCGCTGCCCGGCCGCATTCACGCCGCTGGCGGATCGAGCCTCAATCTCGTCGAACTGCAGAAAGCCAATGTCGCAGGCGTTGCAGTAAATGCTATCGACACCGGCGAACTCTAATTTCCACGAGGCGTATCATGACCATCGATCTCAACAGCGATCTCGGCGAAGGGTTCGGCGCATGGGAGATGGGCAATGACGACGCGATGCTGGGCCTCGCCAGCAGCGTCAACGTCGCCTGCGGCTTTCACGCGGGCGACTCCGACATCATGCTGAAGACCGCGAAGCTCGCGAAGGAACGCGGCGTCAGCATCGGCGCGCATCCCGGTTACCGCGACCTGCACGGGTTCGGACGGCGGCCGGTCCCGGGACTGAAATCGTCCGAGATCGAAACCATGGTCGCCTACCAGATCGGCGCGCTGCAGGCGGTCGCCGCGCTGGCCGGTTACAAGGTGACCCACGTCAAGGCGCATGGTGCGCTCTCGAATGTCGGATGCGTCGACGACATGACGGCGCGCGCCATCGCCGCCGCGATCAAGGCTGTCGATCCGAACCTGTATTTCGTCGTGCTGCCCAACACCGCACTTGTTCGCGCCGGCGAAGCAGCCGGGCTAAAACTGATCTATGAGGTATTCGCCGACCGCGCCTATGAGGACGATGCGCAACTGATGGCGCGGAGCAAGCCCGGATCAGTGCTTCATGATGCCGATCAGATCGCGCAGCGCGTGGTGCGTATGGTGCAGGACAACGCCATCACCGCCGTATCGGGCAAAGCCATTCCCGTGAAGATTGACACTGTCTGCATCCATGGCGACACGCCGGGCGCAGTGGACATCGCCCGCAGGGTGCGCTCGGAGCTGGAACGCAACGGCATCACGATCGCGCCGTTCAGCAAGCGGTAGATCTCCACCCGTCATTGCGAGCGAAGCGAAGCAATCCAGCGCCGCAAGAAAGAACTGGATTGCTTCGTCGCAAGTGCTCCTCGCAATGACGGATTATCAGCTCGCGGCGCTAGCTTCCATCGGCTGCTGTACGTCGGTTTGCGCGATCAGCCGCTTCAATTCCGGAATGCACGAGCCGCAATTGGTGCCCGCCCTGAGCTTCGTGCCGATCTCGGCGGCGGTGCGTAAGCCTTCCGCGATCGCGCCGCAAATCGCATTACGTCCGATGCCAAAACAGGCACACACCACGGGACCATCGCTCGCGACGCCATCCGTGGATTTGCCCGACAACAGCAGGCGACGTTGCTCGTCACTTATCACCTCCGCTGCGAACGTCGCCTTGACCGCATCCCAGTTGGGTGCGGCCTCCGCCGGACCAATGAACAAGCAGGCTTCAAGCTTGTCGCCGTCGAACTGAGCCGCACGGTAGACGCCGTGGGCGGTGTCTTCATATTCGGCGACGTGGCCCGCTTCCCCTTGCCGCGAAAGATACGTCTTCCATGATGCCGCATCGCGATTGCTGGCAAGCAGATAGCCATATCCGCCGGTGACGGCGACGCGCGACCACCACACGCTTTTGGGAAATGCCATCGGTTTGCGCGACAGCACGAAACCACGCTGAGCGAACGTCACCGCCTGGATGGCGACAGGCGTCGCCTTGTTCTCCGGCTGGCCCGAGAACGGATCGGTGAACGGCGCGACCAGTGCCCCTACCCGCCCCGACGCAGAATTCTCCTCGCTCCAGTGGATCGGCGCGAACAGCATGCCGCGCTGCTGTCGCTCGCTGACGACAACTTTCAGAATGCACTGGCCGAGATCGGTCGCGAGCCGCGCGAACCCGCCATTCACGATATCGGCCTGCGCCGCATCGACCGGATGAATCTCGACATAAGGCTCAGGCAGATGCTGACCGAGACGCGGGCTCAGGCCCGTACGCGTCATCGTGTGCCACTGGTCGCGGATACGCCCGGTGTTCAGGCGCAACGGCCGCGCTTCCGAGGTCGCACCACGCAACAACGGCACGTCCGGCGCGATGAAGTGTCCTCTGCGGTCGGACGTATAATATTTGCCTTCGGAGAAAAATCGCGGCTGCGATTCAGCCGAACCGTCGGGCATTGGCCACATGACCGGCGGCATCGCATCGAAGTCGTCATCGTCAATTGATGCGAGCGCCCCGATATCGAAGTCGCGACTCCCGCTGTTCTCGAATGCGGACAGCGCAGCGTGTTCGCGGAAAATGTCCGTGGCGGAATTGTAGGCGAATGCCGATCCATAACCGAGACGCTTCGCCACCTCGCTGATGATCCACCAGTCCGGCTTCGCTTGCCCTGGCGGCGGCAGGAATGCGCGCTGGCGTGAAATCCGCCGCTCGGAGTTCGTCACGGTGCCGGACTTTTCGCCCCATGCATGCGCGGGCAGCAGCACGTGTGCGCCGGAATTGATGCTGTCGTTGGACTGCACGTTCTCCGAGATCACCAGCAAATCGAGCTTGCGCATCGCCGCACGAACAGCGTCCGCGTTCGGCAGCGATACGGCGGGATTGGTGCCCATCACCCACAGCGCCTTGATTTCCCCACGCCCGATCGCCTGGAACATCTGAACAGCCTTGAGGCCCTCATGAGTGGCGATGTGCGGCGCTTTCCAGAACCGGCGCACGCGGTCGATATCGGGCGGCGTGAAACCCATATGCGCCGCGAGCTGGTTGGAGAGGCCGCCGACCTCACGTCCGCCCATGGCGTTCGGCTGGCCTGTCAATGAGAACGGCGAAGCGCCCGGCTTTCCGATGCGGCCGGTGGCGAGATGGCAGTTGATGATCGCGTTGACCTTGTCGGTGCCCTGCGCCGACTGATTGACGCCCTGTGAGTACAGCGTCACCACGCGCGGCGTTTTCGCGAACATCTGGAAGAACGTCGCGACGTCGGTTTCGGAGAGATGTGTCGCCAGAGCGGTCGCGGTCACGCTGCCTGCGATGCTGCGCGCCTTTGCCAATCCCTCCTCAAAGCCCGACGTGTACTCATCGATGTACGCGTGATCGAGCGCACCGTTGTCCGCCAAATACATCAGCAGTCCGCTGAACAGCGCCGTGTCCGTACCGGGCCTGAGTCCGAGAAACAGATCGGCGTCGCCGGAGGTCTCGGTCTGGCGCGGATCGATCACAACAATGCGTGCACCGCGCTTCTGCTTGTTGGCGATCATCCGCTGGAACAGGATCGGATGACACCAGGCTGCGTTCGACCCGACCAGCACCAGCAAGTCAGCCTGGTCGAGATCCTCGTAACAGCCCGGCACCGTGTCGGAGCCGAACGCGCGGCGATGGCCTGCGACCGAGGACGACATGCAGAGCCGCGAGTTGGTATCGACATTCGCCGTGCCGATGAATCCCTTCATCAGCTTGTTGGCGACGTAATAGTCCTCTGTCAGCAACTGGCCCGACAGATAGAAGCCGACCGAACCCGGCCCGTGCTTGGCGATGATGTGCTGAAGCCGGTTGGCGACGTGATCGAGCGCGTCGGACCAGTCCACCTGCTCGAACTTGCCGTTCGAGCAGCGGATCATCGGATCGAGTAATCGCTCGCCCAGGCCCAGCGTTTCACCGAGCGCCGAACCCTTGGAGCATAGCCTGCCGAAATTCGCCGGATGCTCCGGGTCGCCGGCAATCGTTGCGCCGCCCTTGCTGTCAGGCGTGGCGATCACGCCACAGCCGACGCCGCAATAGGGACACGTGGTTTTTGTGGGAGCGAGTGACGGATCGAGGGTTGTCATGCGGTAGCCCGCACGACACGTTGCAATTTGTCATTGCGAGGAGCGCAGCGACGAAGCAATCCAGCTCTTCTTTGCCGCTCTGGATTGCTTCGCCTCGCTCGCAATGACGTGAGGAAACAATCCGACGCTAATTCAACCTTCCTTAGAACGGATGATACGACAGCGTGCCAAACACGATGGCTGCGATCAGCGCAAACGCGCCGTAGACGGCGAGCGTGTGCATGCGATCTTCCGCCTGAGCGGAGGTCGCCCGGATGTCCGTCCTGATTTGGGCTTCGATCCCTGACACAATATCGCGCATCGCCGATCTCCAATCGATCACGTGAGGCGATAATGAATTGCTTTGTCAGTGAGTTACAAGGCGACCCGGAAAAAGACGATAAAGTTGCCCCCACCTGTGCCGGGAGAGAGAAAATTGCTCCCGCTGCAGCCTGCGGAGAACGAACTATCTCCGGCAAAACCGGCGATTTGCACGCGCCCGCCATCAATAGACGTCCTGCTGATAGCGGCCCTTTTTCTTCAGGTCCGCCACAAACGCGATCGCTTCGTCGGTGGAGCGCGCGCCGAACTGGGCCGTGATGTCGACCAGCGCGCGCTCGACGTCCTTCGCCATCCGCTTGGCGTCGCCACAGACATAGACATGCGCGCCATCCGCCAGCCAGTTCCACAGTTCGCGACCGACCTCGCGCATGCGATCCTGCACGTAGAACTTCTCTGCGCCGTCACGCGACCACGCCAGCGACAGCCGCGTCAGCAGACCGGACGCCTTCATCGCGTTCAGCTCATCGGAATAGAAGAAATCGTATTCGCTGCGCTGGTGGCCGAAGAACAGCCAGTTGCGGCCTGGAGCGTTGGTGGCCTGGCGGTCGTGCAGGAACGCGCGGAACGGCGCGATGCCAGTACCCGGGCCGATCATGATGACCGGCGTGTTCGGGTCCTGCGGCAGGCCGAACCCATGAGCCTTCTGCACATAGACGCCAAGCTGTTCGCCGGGATTGATCCGTTCCGCGAGGAACGTCGATGCAAGGCCGAGCCGCTTGCGCTTGCCGATCACGTAACACACCGCATCGACGGTGAGTGAAAGCCTGCCCGGAGTCGCATTGTTCGACGACGAGATCGAGTACAGGCGCGGCTGCAACGGCTCGAGCGCCTCAACAAACGCTTCCGGATGCGGTCGCACGCCCGCGAATTTCTGCAAGGCCGCCAGCACGTCAAGGTTGGCGGCGTCGCCATCCGGATCGTCACCGGACGCAAGCGCCCGCGCCTTCTCGCGCTGCGCACCGCCGGTCACGAACGAGATCAGTTCGAACAGCATATCCGGTGCAGGAGACAGCGAGACGTCGTTGAGCAGCACCTCGCGCAGCGTCTTTCCGTTGACTTCGGTTGTGTGCGACGCGCCGAGCATGGCGATGATCTGGTCGACAAGTCCAAGTTCATTGGCCGCGAACACGCCGAAGGAATCGCCGACGACATAATCGAGCCCCGCCTGCGCGAGATCGAACTCGATATGCCAGGTCTCCTTCTCCGAGCCGGGCTTGTTGATCTGACGGCGCGACAGGAACGAAGCCTTCACCGGATTGTCGCGCGAACGGCCCGGCTCCGCTGCCGGAACTGCGGCAACGGGCGTTACGGCAGGTGCCGCTGCAGGCAACGATACCGCAGGCGCCTTCTCAAGATCCTCATAAAGGGACTTGAGCATCCGCGCGGTTTCCTTGCCGCCGGGAACGCAGAGATTGAGCCGTGCTTCCGCCTTGCTGGCGATCACCTCCGAATAATCGTGGCAGTTATACCCGCACTGGCCGCAGTCCTGCTGCGCCATCGCCGCCATCATCTTGCGGCGAATCGGGCGGCCCTCCGCAAGCTTCATCCGTTCCGCGATCGGCATGGTCTGGTCGTGCCAGGGCGCTTCGCCATCATCGCCGTCGCCAACAGCGCCCTTCATGACCGCAGCGCCCTGCTCCGCCGACAGCGGCGTCACGGCACTGTCGAGCGACACGAGACCGGCAAAGAAGCCGTTCAGCCACGAGCGCTGCTCCTGTGAAAACGGCGCTGTTTCGGGGATGATTTCAAAATTCGGTGTTGGAGAAAGCTGGTTCATCTCACCAACTCCATTTCAGTCATACGCTTAAGGTCTTCAATCTCGGTTCGTTTGGCGAAGGCGATGAACGTCTCATCCTCTGATGTGCGATGATTGACATAGGCTTTCAGCACACGCTCGACGGTGCGCGGCGCGTCCTCGGCCTTCACATTCTGGAACAGTTCGCGGCCCATCGTCGCGTCGGTGCCGAACCCGCCGCCGACCAGCAGATGATAGCCATCGACGGTGTCGCCATCATCGTTGACCGGAATGCGCGCGCCGATCAGGCCGATGTCGCCGATATAGTGCTGCGCACAGGAATGATGGCAGCCGGTCAGATGAATGTTGACCGGCGTTTCAAGCGGCACGCGCTCGTCGCACCATGCGGCAATCTCGTCGGCGTTCTCCTTGGTGTGAGCAGCGGCGAAACGGCAACCGGTCTTGCCTGTGCAGGCAATCAGGCCAGCACGAAGGGCCGACGTGGTGATTGACAGGCCCAATGCCTCAATAGCGGCGGCGACGGTCGCGACGTTCGCATCGGCCACACCGGAGATCAGCAGGTTCTGCCAGACCGTAAGGCGGATGTCGCCATCGCCGAAATCGGCCGCGAGCTTTGCGAGCCCGCGGATCTGCTCGGGCGACAAGCGTCCAAGTTTCAGCGCAACGCCGATCCAGTTCAGGCCGGCCTGCTTCTGCGGATGGACGCCGATATGCGCGAAACGGTCATAGGCCGGACGTGGTGCAATGGCTTCAGCGGGAACACGCGCCAGCTTGCGGCCCAGCTTCTCCTCCACAGCCGTGAGGAACTTGCCGAAGCCCCACGAGTCGAGCACGTACTTCAGCCGCGCCTTGTTGCGATTGGTCCGGTCGCCGTTCTCGATGAAGACGCGCACGATCCTGTCGGCGACCTCGGTCGCCTCCTGCGGCTTCAGAATAACGCCGGTGTCCCGGGCAAAATCCTTGTGGCCGGTGATGCCGCCCAGCGCCAGCCGGAAGTAGATCCCCGGCTCAACCCCAAAGCCATCAAGCACCTCGACTGCCTGAAAGGCGATGTCGTTGGTCTCTTCCAGAGTTGCGATGCGCCCGGCTCCATCGAACGCGACGTTGAATTTGCGCGGCAGGCCGTAGAGCGAGCGGTCGTTGAGAATGTGGAAATGCCATTCGCGGGCGTAGCGCCGCGTATCGAGAATTTCCTGCGGATCGATGCCTGCGGTTGAGGTGCCAGTGACGTTGCGGATGTTGTCGGCGCCCGAGCCGCGCGAACACAGGCCGAGATCCTGCAATCCCTCGATGATGTTGATCGCGTTCTTCGGTTCGATCTCGCGAAGCTGGAGATTGGCGCGTGTGGTCACATGCGCATAGGGCCCGCCGAAATTCTCCGCGAGGTCTGCAACGCCTGCGAACTGCCAGTGCTTCAGGATGCCGTTCGGAATCCGCAAGCGGCACATGTAGGACGCCTGCCTCGGCGCGACATAGAAAATGCCGTAATAGCGCCAGCGGAAATTATCCTGTGGCTTCGGCGCTTCGTTGTTCTCCGCTTGCCTGACCAGCCGCGAATAGGCGTCGAACGGATGCTCGTCGCGCTTGATCTTCTCCTGATCGTTGAGCTTGCCGCCCGCCGCAACGGTACGGTCCTGCGCCTTGAGGTGAATGGCGTCAGGTCCGACCGGCTCTGACTTCGCCGGAACATTGGTTCGGGCGACGCGCGAGGCAGAGAGTCCCGACACGAATCCTTCGAGATATCGCTTCTGGTCCGGAGAAAAATCGCTGGACATGTCTCATGCGGCCTTCGGTTGTGCGAGCGCGCGGCCGAACATCATGTCGCCGCGGATCGCTTCGATGGACGCCGTTGTCCTGATCAGTTCGAGGTACCAGAGCGCATCCTGCGTATCGCCGACCAGGACCGCTCCCGTGAGGCGGCCGTCGGCCACCACCAGCTTCTTGTAAGTGCCACGCCGTTCGTCATTGAACACAAGCGTATCGGCGCCGGACTCGCCGAGAAAATCGCCGGCCGAAAACACGCTGACGCCGGAGACCTTCAAGTTTGTGGAAACGACGCTGCCGTCGTATTGCGCGGAGCGCCCCGCAAGGTGATCCGCCAGCACCCGCGCCTGTTCGTAGGCTGGCTCCACGAGCCCGTAGCAAGTGCCGCGATGCTCGGCGCATTCACCGAGCGCAAACACATCGGCATAGCCCGTGCGCAACTGATCGTCGACGACGATGCCGCGATTGACCGGCACGCCCGCATCCTTTGCCAGAGCGACATTCGGACGAATGCCTGCGGCGAAGACCACGGCGTCAGCGGCGATGATGCGGCCATCGGACAGCTCAACGCCCTGTGTCGTGTCCTCGCCAAAAATCCGTTTGGTGTTCGCGCCAAGCAGAACCTCGATGCCCTTTGCTTCCACCAGCCGCTTCAGCAACGCCGCGGCCGGCGCATCAAGCTGCCGCTCCATCAGGCGATCCATCAGATGCAGCAGCGTCACCTTCGAGCCGGCCTTGGCAAGACCATAAGCCGCTTCAAGACCGAGCAATCCGCCGCCGACCACCACGACTCGCGCCTTCTCGCGCGCCAGTTTCAGCAGCATGTCAACGTCGCGGCTGTCACGGAACGTGTGAACGCCCGGCAGGTCCGCGCCGGGTACATTCAACCGGATGGCTGATGAACCGGTGGCAATGACGACTTTCGAGAACGGGACGGCTCCGCCGTTCGCGAGATGGATTTTGCGGTCGCTCAGATCGATGGAATTCGCGGCGCAGCCGTAGGTTAGGGTCACGCCCCGGTCGCGCCACCACGCGGACGGTTTCAGTTCGATTTCTTCCGATGTCGCTTCGCCCGCCAGTACTGACGACAACAGCACCCGGTTGTAGGCGAGCCTCGGCTCGTCGCCGATGACGGCGATGGCGTAACGGCCGAGCGCGCGCTTCGCCATTTCGTCGACGAAGCGCGCGGCGGCCATTCCGTTTCCGATAATGACAAGAGGTTCGCTCACGTCACGTCCTCCGATGCCCCGATTAAGCCGCCTCGACGAAACGATGACGTTCATAGAGGAACTCGAGCACACGCTGCCGGCACTTGAGGTAGATCGGGTTGGACACCAGATCGAGCCGCTTGCGCGGATTCGGAAGCGGCACCTCGAGAACCTCTCCGATCCGCGCACTCGGTCCGTTGGTCATCATCACGATGCGGTTGGACAGCAGCACGGCCTCATCGACGTCGTGCGTGATCATCATCACCGTGTTGTTGAGCTTCTGGTGCAGCGCCATTACCGAGTCCTGGAGATGGGCGCGGGTCAGTGCGTCGAGCGCGCCGAACGGCTCATCGAGCAGCAGCACCTTCGGCTCCATCGCCAGCGCGCGGGCGATGCCGACGCGCTGCTTCATGCCGCCGGAGATTTCGGAGGGGCGCTTGTCCTTGGCATGGGTCATCTGCACGAGGTTGAGGTTGTGCAGCACCCATTCGTCGCGCTCGGCCCGGCTCTTGGTCTTGCCGAACACCTTGTCGACGCCGAGACGGACGTTGTCGTAAACCGTCAGCCACGGCAGCAGGCTGTGGTTCTGAAACACCACGGCGCGATCCGGTCCGGGTGAATTTACCTCGCGGCCCTCGAGCAGAACGCCGCCCTGGGTCGCATTGGTCAGCCCGGCGACGATGTTGAGCAAGGTGGACTTGCCGCAGCCGGAGTGGCCGATGATCGAGACGTAATCGCCCTTCTCCACGGTCAGGTTGATGTCCTTGAGGACCTCGCTCTGGGTCGAGCCGCGGGTGAAGACCTTATCGACGTGGTCGATCTTGAGATAAGCCATTGTCATTCTCCCTCAGCTTGCCTGTACGCCGCGCGTTGCGATATTCGCAACGAAGGCGACGATGCGATCGAGAACAAATCCGACGGTGCCGATGTAGGCGAGCGCCACGAAGATGTCGGACAGCCGCGATGAATTCCACGCGTCCCAGATGAAGAATCCGATGCCGACACCGCCGGTGAGCATTTCGGCGGCGACGATGGCGAGCCACGACAGGCCGATGCCGATGCGCAGGCCAGTGAAGATGTAGGGCGCGGCCGACGGGATCATGATCTTCCAGAAGAACTCGAGTTGGTTCAGCCGGACAACGGCGGCGACGTTGCGGTAGTCCTGCGGAATGTTGCGGATACCCACGGCAGTGTTGATGATGATCGGCCAGATCGAGGTGATGAAGATCACGAAGATCGCCGATGGGTTGCTGTCGCGGAACGCAGCCAGCGAAATCGGCAGCCACGCCAGCGGCGGCACGGTCCGCATCACCTGAAAGATCGGATCGAGACCGCGCATCGCCCAGATCGACTGGCCGATGATCGCGCCAACGATGACGCCGACGACGCTTGCAAGACCGAAGCCGACGGCGACACGCTGCAGGGAGGTCAGCACGCGCCATCCGAGTCCGATGTCCTGCGGGCCAGCCACGAAAAACGGATCGACGATCAGATCCTTGGCGTCAGCCCAGATGCGGGATGGCGACGGCAGTGTCGCGCCCGGCTTCATGCAGAGAATCTGCCAGATGCCAAAGATCAGCACGAGCATGATGAACGGTGGAATCACGCGGGCCGCAAGCGCGCGCAAGTTCGGAAGCAGCCTGTCTGTCAGGAAACTGCGGGATGATTTCGGCAGCGAGACGACCGCGGCGCTCGAAGCCGGCGACGGCGCCGGGAGAGTGCTGGTCGTTTTGGCGAGCGGCATGTTCATGAGATTGCCTCGGTTGTGTTAGGTGCGAGGCCGCCCCTGCGTGGGGCGGCCCGCAGGTGCTCAGGCCTCGATACGCTTGATCGACAAACTCTTGAGGTACGCCGACGGATTTTCGGGATCGAAGACCTTGCCGTCGAAGAAGGTTTCCTTGCCGCGCGATGTGCTGGACGGAATGTCGGCTGCGGCAACGCCGAGCGCCTTCGCCGCCGACCGCCAGATGTCCTCGCGGTTGACCTTGTCGACCAGCGCCTTGACGTCCGTCGTCGGCTCGAACTTGCCCCAGCGGATGTCTTCGGTGACGAACCAGGCGTCATGACTCTTGAACGGGTAGGACGCGTGGTCCTGCCAGAACTTCATGAACTGCCTGGTGCCCTTCTCGACGCGGCCATTGCCGTAGTTGATGTCGCCGTTGGCGCGGCCGATGATGTCGGCGACCGGCACGTTGAACCACTGCCGCTTTCCAACGATCTCGGACATCTCTGCGCGGTTCGCGGGCTTGTCGCACCACTGCTGCGCTTCCATCACAGCCATCAGGATGGCCTGCGTCGCCTTTGGATACTTGTCAGCGAACTCGGCGCGGATGCCGAGCGCCTTTTCCGGATGTTTCGACCAGACTTCGCCGGTCGAACATGCCGTAAAACCGATGCCCTGATTGACGAGCTGTTCGTTCCACGGCTCACCGACGCAGAACGCGTCCATGTTGCCGACCTTCATGTTCGCCACCATCTGCGGCGGCGGAACGACAATGGTCGAGACGTCCTTGTCGGGATCGATGCCGCCGGCGGCGAGCCAGTAGCGGATCCACAAGTCATGAGTGCCGCCGGGGAAGGTCATCGCGACCTTCACTTCCTTGCCCTCGGCCTTCTTCTTGGCGAAGGCCTCCTTCAGCGCCGACGAGTCCGCAGTGACTTTCAGATCCTTGTAGTCGTTGGAAACCGAAATGGCCTGCGCATCGAGATTGAGCCGCGCCAGAATGTACATCGGCGTCGGTACGTTGTTCTGCGTCACCTTGCCGGCCGAAATCAGATACGGCATCGGCGTCAGGATATGCGCGCCATCGATGCCGTTCTTCTCGCCGCCGAGCACGAGGTTGTCGCGCGTGGCGCCCCACGACGCCTGCTTGTTGACTTCGACGTCCGGCACACCGTGCTTCGCAAACAATCCCTTCTCTTTCGCGATGACGAGCGCAGAGGCGTCCATCAGCGCGATGTAACCGAAGATCGCCTTGGTCACTTCCGGTCCGGCGGCCTGCGCGAACGCACCGCCGGGGAAGTTCAATCGTGCCGCGGCCAGCAGCGCCGCCGTTCCCGCACCAGCCTTGAGCAGAGCGCGGCGGCTCATCTTGCGGTCCGTCAGTCCCTGTTTGGTGGTCTTGGTCATCGTGTCTGGTGTCCTTTCGGTGCCGTTGTCCCGTTGCCGTTCTCAGTCGCCTTGCGCTCAATCCCCGTCGTCCAAACAAAACGCCGCCCCCGAGGTGAGCGCGGATGCGTGCTCCTCGAGACAGCGGCGGTGCTGCTTGGGTCATCGATGGACCCGCCAGGCCTTCGTCGCGGCCTGCAACTAACTATTCAAGGATCGTGCCAGCCGCGTGCGACGCAGCAAACCCATATTTTCCAGCGGTTTACGGGGATGCCTTCATATCAAGCAGGCCGCCTGAGCGGCCTCTCCAAATGGCAAATGCCCAGTTATTGCGCGGCGCACAACAAATAGGCAATAACCATCGAGTGACGAATGGCGGTCAGGAAAGGCGGTGCTTGATGGCGACCGAGCCGAGATGCGCGGCAATGTCATTGGGGTCAAACGGAGCGCCATCGAACGCTCCGACACCGTCCTTCATATCCTGCAATGGCGATGCGGGCGCTCCAAGCGCCGCGTCATAGAGATCAGGCCGAAACACCTGCTTGGCCCGCTCCAGCGCTTCCGGCGAGTAAGCCGCCTGCCCCCAGCGGACCATCTGCGCGTAGAGCCATGCCGCCTGCACGGGATCGGGCCGGGCCGCCCCTTCGCGTCCGACCAGCAGGTAGCGCTCGCTTTGTCGCATCGTACCGTCCGGGGAAATTTTCAGGCGGCCGTCGAGCGTGCGCCGGATCACCTCCGGGTCGACATCGATCCGGCCGGGCATGGCAAGGATGCCAGCCACCTCGGCCCGGTTGTGCGGGTTCTCGATGAAGGCAGCAGCCTTCCCGTGCGCACGTGTGAGCGTGGCAAGAACGTCCGGATTCTCCAGCGCCCACGGCTCACGAACCGCCAGCACCTTTTCCGCCGCTCGTTCCAGAATGTCCGACACGAAATGCAGGATATGCCCGACGCCCAGATCCACCGCGACCGAGTTCCACGGCGCGCCGACGCAGAAGGCATCGACATGGCCGCTGGCGAGGCTGTCCACCATGTAGGGCGGCGGCAACACCACCAGCCGCACGTCCTCATCGGGATCGACGCCGCCGGCGGCCATCCAGAACCGGAGCTGATAGTTGTGGGTTGAGAACGGGAACGTCATGCCGAAGGTGAGCGGTTCGCCGCCGGCTTTCCGGCGCGCGGCCACCACCCGCGCCAGCGCCTTTGCCGTCACCATCGGATCGGCCGGATCGCCATCCGCCTCGCCCATGATGGCCGCATACAGCGCGGGCGACACCGTGATGGCGTTGCCGTTCAGACCGAGATTAAAGGGCGCAACGATGGGTACCTTGACCTGCGACAGGCCGAGCGTCGATGCGATGGCGACAGGCGCCAGCAGATGGGCTGCATCGAACACGCCGATATTGAGCTTGTCGCGGACGTTCGACCACGACACCTCGCGCACCAATGTCACGTTGAGGCCTTCGGCAGCCGTGAAGCCCTTGTCGACGGCGACGATCAGCGCGGCGGCATCGACCAGCGGGATGAACCCGATCGTGAGCGGTGTACTTGTCATTTCAACAACTCCGCCGCGGTCACGATGGATTGGGCGATTTCGCCGATCTTCTTTTTCTCGCGCATCGCAGTCGAGCGGATCAGCACGTAGGCCTCTTCTTCCGTCAGCCCCTTCGCCTTCATCAGCAGCCCCTTGGCGCGATCGAGAATCTTGCGATCCTCGAGCGCCGATTTGGTGCGATCCAGCTCGTTCTGCAGTTTGGCAAAAGCGTTGAAGCGCGAAATGCAGAGATCGAGGATCGGCTTGATCCGCTCCTTTTTCAGGCCGTCGACGATATAGGCCGAGACACCTGCCTCGACCGACTGCTGGATCGATGCGGCGTCGCTCTGGTCCACGAACATCGCGATCGGCCGCCGCACGGCGCGGCTGACCTGGAACATCTGTTCCAGGATGTCGCGGCTCGGGTTTTCGAGGTCGATCAGGATGACGTCGGGATCAAGCGCATAGATTCGCGCCAGAAGATTGTGCATCTCTGGAATGTGCTCGACGCTGGTAAAGCCCGCGTCCCGCAACCCTTCCTTCAGGATTGCCGCGCGGATCGGGCTTTCGTCGACAATGACGATCTTAAACGACGAATCCGCAGCCATTCACACCCACATTCCGGCAAATCAACCCTAGCACGCGCCAACAACTGGCTTAAAGCCTTGTATTTATGGGTAATCAGGGATAGCTCCTGCGAACTCCCCAACAGGTTGAAGACGATGGAACAGGGCGTCGCCCCAAAAGTCAGTTTTGTGTCGCTAGGATGCCCCAAGGCGTTGGTTGATTCCGAGCGGATCATCACGCGGCTGCGCGCCGAGGGCTACGAGCTGGCGCGCAAGCATGACGGCGCGGATCTGGTGATCGTCAACACCTGCGGGTTCCTCGACAGCGCCAAACAGGAGTCCCTCGGCGCCATCGGCGAAGCCATGGCCGAGAACGGCAAGGTCATTGTCACCGGCTGCATGGGCGCGGAACCCGAGCAGATCGAGAAGGCCTATCCCAATGTGCTCTCGATCACCGGACCACAGCAATATGAGAGCGTGCTCGATGCCGTGCATCGCGCGCTGCCGCCGCTGCACAATCCGCATCTCGATCTGGTGCCGCCGCAAGGCATCAAGCTGACGCCGCGCCACTACGCCTACCTGAAAATTTCCGAAGGCTGCAACAACCGCTGCACCTTCTGCATCATCCCGAAACTGCGCGGCGATCTCGTCTCGCGTCCGGCCAAGGACGTGCTGCTCGAAGCAGAGAAGCTCGTCGCGGCCGGCGTCAAGGAATTGCTGGTGGTGTCGCAGGACACCTCCGCTTATGGCGTCGACATCAAGTACGCGACCAGCCCGTGGAAGGACCGCGAGGTCCGCGCGAAATTCTTCGATCTGTCACGCGAACTCGGCGAACTCGGCGCATGGGTGCGGCTGCAATACGTTTACCCCTACCCGCATGTCGATGAAGTCATCAGCCTGATGACCGAGGGCAAGGTGCTGCCTTATCTCGACATCCCGTTCCAGCATGCATCGCCTGACGTACTGAAGCAGATGCGCCGACCGGCGTCGCAGGACAAGACCCTCGCCCGCATCAAGAAGTGGCGCGAGGAATGTCCGGACCTCACGCTGCGCTCGACTTTCATCGTCGGCTTCCCCGGTGAGACCGATTCCGATTTCCAGTATCTGCTCGACTGGCTCGACGAAGCGCAGATCGATCGTGTCGGCTGCTTCAAGTATGAGCCGGTCGCGGGTGCGACCTCGAACACCATCGAGAACCCTGTGCCGGAAGAGATCAAGACCGCGCGCTGGAACGCATTGATGGCGCGGCAGCAGAAGATTTCCGCGCAGCGGCTGAAGCGCAAAGTCGGCACGCGCCAGCAGGTCATCATCGATGAAGTCGGCCCGACGGTCTCGAAGGGCCGTTCAAAGGCCGACGCGCCGCAGATCGACGGTAATGTCTATGTCTCAAGCCGGCGTCCGTTGAAGGTGGGCGACATCGTCACCGCCAAGATCGACCGCGCCGATCAGTACGACCTGCACGGCACCGTGGCGGGGTTTTAATTTCTATCTGGTTGTCCCGGCCTTCGCCGGGACAACATTGAATCTGTTGCATGCTTCCGTCATTACGAGCGAAGCGAAGCAATCCAGAGTAACACATCGAAAAGCTGGATTGCCTCGTCGCTATGCTCCTCGCAATGACGGTGAATTCACGGCTTCAGAATTCCTGATCCTGTCGTTGCGCGGCTTTCGAGATCGCGATGCGCCTTCTGCGCATCCTTCAGCGCATAGGCATGGTTGATCGGCACATGCAGCGTGCCGCTGATGACGGCGGCGAACAGCGTGTCCGCCCCTTCCATCAGTTCCTTGCGCGTCCCGACATAGTCGTTGAGCTTCGGCCGCGTCGCAAACAGCGAGCCGTGGTTGTTCAGCTCCGCGATCGAGAACGGCGGCACCGGCCCCGACGCATTGCCGAACGACACGAACAGTCCGCGCGGCCTGAGCGACTTCAGCGATCCCGCGAACGTGTCCTTGCCGACGCCGTCATAGACCACATCGCACAGCTCTCCGCGGCTGATCTGCTTGACGCGTTCGGCGAAATCTTCCTGCTTGTAGAGAATGACGTGGTCGCAGCCGTTGGACAGCGCCAGCTTCGCCTTCTCCTCTGTGCCGACGGTACCGATGACGTTGGCACCGAGCGCCTTGGCCCACTGGCACGCCAGCAAACCGATGCCGCCGGCTGCGGCATGGATCAGCACACGGTGGCCGGGCTCGACCTTGAAGGTCTTGTGCAGCAGATACCACACCGTCAGCCCCTTGAGCATCAGCACAGCGGCCTGCTCGTGGGAGATGTGGTCGGGCAGCTTCACCAGCTTGTCGGCGGGAATATTGCGCTCGGTCGCGTAGCCGCCGAGATTGAAATAGTAAGCCACCCGGTCGCCGGGATGGAAATTGGTCACGCCGGAGCCGACGGAAACCACCTCACCTGACGCTTCGTTGCCGACGATGAACGGCAGGCTCGGCGCCTTGTACAGACCGGTGCGATAGTAGGTATCGATGAAGTTCAATCCGATGGCGTGCTGACGGATGCGCACCTCGCCGGCGCCGGGCGCGGGCACGTCGACATCCTCATAAATCATCACTTCCGGACCGCCCACCTGATGGACGCGCACAGCCTTGGTCATGGTTTCTCCGAGCCTTTTTCTTAAGCGACCTGAGCCGGGAGCGAAGTCCATCGGCGGCGAATTGTCAACGCGGACCAAAGCCGCGCCGCGCTATTCACGCGTCATTCCGGGGCGCGAGCGCGTGCGAGCGAACCCGGAATCTCGAAGTTGTTTCCGATGGACTCTTCGGATTCCGGATCAGTCCGCTGCGCGGCCTGTCCGGAATGACGTGTCGAGGAGCAAGACCCGCGCCTCGCTAAGCCTCTGCACTCTTCGTCCGCTTCTTGCGATTGCGCTTGGCGAGAATGTTGAAAAACTCCACCGACGCCGAGAAGCAGATTGCGACATAGATGAAGGCGCGCGGAATGTGGAAGTGGAATCCATCCGCGACCAGCGCCACGCCGATCAGCACCAGGAACGCCAGCGCCAGCATCTTGGTGGTGGGATGCTCGGCGACGAACGCTGCGACCGGCCCTGACGACAGGTACATCACGCCGACGGCGATAACGACCGCGGCGATCATGATTTCGATCTCCTGCACCATGCCGATGGCGGTGATGATGGAGTCGATCGAGAATACGAGATCGATCACGATGATCTGCATGATCACCCAGAAGAACGCACTCGGAGTCGCCCTGGCCTGTTCGTCGTGGTCCCGCGCCTCGACCTCGGCGTGAATTTCGTGAGTGGCCTTGGCGATCAGGAACAAACCGCCGACGATGAGGATGATGTCGCGCCATGACAGCGCGAACTTGGCGATGGTGATGACCGGCTGGGTCAGGCCGATCAGCCAGACCAGGATGCTCAACAGCGCAATCCGGAACACCAGCGCCAGTGCGAGGCCGATCTTGCGCGCCTTCTCGGCCTGCGCGGGCGGAATGCGCGACACGATCACCGACAGGAAGATCACGTTGTCGATGCCTAGCACGATTTCGAGCGCCGTCAAGGTCAGCAGCGCGGCCCAGGCTTCCGGACTTGTCAGTAGTTCCATCATGGGCGTTTCCCGCTTATCAACCGGATCAGGACATCACTCAGAAGAATATACCCGCCGATCGCGCAGAGTCCGGCAGAGACCCATACCGGCACCTGAAAATTGGCGCCGACCGCGATCATCGCCAGGATCGCCCAGACCACCATCAGCGCGATATTCATCATCCGGAACCGTGTGGTGCGCAGCGGATGCATCACGTTGAACGGCACGAAGGTGAGCGCGACGAGAACGGCGAGCACGATACTGCCGACCGCCGCCGGAGGCTTCAGCAGGAACAGGTAGAACGCCGCTGCATTCCACAGCGCCGGAAAACCGCGAAAATGATTGTCGTCGGTCTTCATCCGCCGGTCGGAAAAATACAGCGCGCCGGAAATGACAATCGCGCCGCCGAGCAGCGGCGCGGCCATCGGAATCAGCAGGCCGCTGGCGGTTATCGCATAGGCCGGTACGAACACATAGGTGAGGAAATCGACCACGAGATCGAGCGTGTCGCCGGACCAGTTCGGCAGCACATCGCCGACCTTGAGCCGCCGCGCCAGCGGCCCGTCGAGGGCGTCGATCAGGAGCGCCAGTCCGAGCCAGCCGAACATCGCGGCCCAGTGCTCCCTGACCGCTTCCAGCATGGCGATCAGCGCGATCGCGCCGCCCAGCGCCGTGAAGATATGGACGCCAAAGGCGCGGAGGCGCGTTCTGGCGGGAAACTGGGGCTGGTCCTGCGGGCCGGGCTCACTCATATGCACCCGTCACTAACAGGATTCCCTTCGTTTTGCATATCCGGCTTTGCTGCTGTCCGTTGTGACGAAGTGCCACCAGATTTGCCTCAAATGCCGGTCAGGATGACAACCGGAAATCCATTGTGACACCGGAAAATTCCGATCATAGATACCCGCATGACTGACTCCGCTTCGTCCCTCCATCAGGCCGCCGTCGTGGGCGGCGGGCCCGCCGGGCTCGCCACGGCCATCGCGCTGGCACAGGCCGGCATCGGCACCGCCCTGATCGCCCGCCGCGCGCCCTACGCCGACAACCGGACCACGGCTCTGCTTGGCGGATCGGTGGACTTTCTGCACTCGCTCGATGTCTGGCCGCGGTGCAGCGCCGACGCGGCCGCGCTGCGCACGATGCGGCTGGTGGATGACACCCGCCGCCTGATCCGCTCGCCTGAGGTCAAGTTCTCGTCCGACGAGATCGGCATGGAGGCGTTCGGCTACAACATCGAGAACCGCCTCCTGATGGTCGCGATGGAAGCGCGCGCCGCCGAATTGCAAAACCTCGTGCGCATCGATGATGAAGCGGAGTCGATCGTCACCAGCGAGTCGTCGGTCGCGATCACCACGAAGCAAGGCCAGTCGCTCTCAGCCGCCATCGTCGCCGGCGCGGATGGACGGCATTCCCTGTGCCGGGAAGCCGCGGGTATCGGCGTGAAGCGCCGAGACCTCGGCCAATCGGCATTGACGTTGAACGTGACGCACACCCGCCCGCATGGAAACTGCTCGACCGAATTTCACACAGAGTCCGGTCCCTGCGTGTTCGTGCCCCTGCCCGGCGAGCGTTCGAGCATCGTCTGGGTGTTGAAACCGGACGAAGCCGCGCGGTTGAAGAACCTCAACGACGAGGCGCTCGCCCTCGCCGCCGAGCAGCAATCGCATTCGATCCTCGGCAAGCTGACCATTGCGCCCGGCCGTCACGTGTTTCCGCTGGCGATAGAAAATCCCGACCATCTGGCGGCCAAACGCATCGCGCTGGTCGGTGAAGCCGCGCATGTGCTCCCGCCAATCGGTGCGCAGGGGCTGAACATGGGCCTGCGCGATGCCGCCGATCTCGCGGAAACCGTGCGCGGCGCGTTGTCGACGGGCGCCGATCCCGGCGACGACGCCGTGCTGCAGCGCTATGCGCGCATGCGCCGTGCTGATGTGTTCAGCCGCACTTTCGCGGTGGACATGGCGAACCGCACACTGCTCAGCGATTTCCTGCCCGCGCAGTCGCTCCGGGCTGCGGGAATGCACTTGCTGGACCGGGTTGGGCCGATCCGCCGCCTTGCGATGCGCGAAGGCTTATCGCCGTCGTGGCGCGGGCGATAGCACGTCTCGATGCGTGAGGTATCGGCTCACCGAACCGGAACCAGATGAACGCGATCAATCGTCCCGCCGCTGGCGGCAAAGCTCTTGGTTGCCGCGTCAATCAAGGCATCGACCTTGGCGACATCGAAAGCAGGATCGGCAGCATTCAGTTCAAGGTCGGTCTCGACAACCAGCACCGTTTCCACGCCGTCCCTGTCGATTTCAATCGTCGTCCAGATATTCTTTGCATTGGGATGATTAACCGTCATCGGAAATACTCCCTGCTGTTTGCCAAACATATCACAGCTTGCAGCAGGAGTACGGGAGCCGGTTAGCCCGGCAATCGTGGCAGTCGATGCGCAAACGCTGCCGCTCTCAACATCCCTTGCAGATGCTTTTTACCTTCTTGTCGACGTCGCGATCCTGTTTGTCGACCTGAGGGGTCGCCGGTCCCTGTCGCAGCCGCCCCGTCGTGCCCGATCCTGACGGCGCTGCCGTGCGTGCTGTTTTACATCTTCGGCGTGATGGGCTTCACAATCTTTCGAGCGTGACCTCACGGAAACACGATCACACCCGTCTTGATCATCCACATCACGCTGGTCAGCGTCACCACCGACACGAACGTGCCGACCAGCACCAGCGTCGATGCGGGTTCGATCCAGGTGTCGTACTGACGCGCGATCACGAACACGTTGAGCGCAGGCGGCAGTGACGCCAGCAGCAGCGCGGTCGCAGCCCATACCGGCGGAAACGGTCCGAGCAGCAACAGCAGACCGACCACGATCAGCGGGTGCAGGATCAGCTTGACCATGATGACGCCCGGCACTTCCCACGGCACCCGCTCGAACGGACGCAGCGCCACGGTGACGCCGAGCGCGAACAGCGCGACCGGCGCCGCCGCGCTTTGCAGAAACTGGAACATGTTGTCCAGCGCAACCGGCACCGGCACATGGAAGGCTGCGACCATCACGCCGAAATAGGACGCGACGATCAGCGGGTGCAGCAGGATCTGTTTCGCGACCAGCAGGATCGTCGGCAGCAGCGGACGGCGCTCGCCATCGGTCAGCACCATGAGCAGCGGCGCGATCGTGAACAGGAAGATGGTATCGAAGCAGAAGATCAGCGCGACCGGCGCGGTTGCCTTCGCGCCCAGCGTCGCCAGCGCGAGCCCCGGCCCCATGTAGCCGATGTTGCCGTAGCCGCCGCCGAGGCCTGCCATCGCGGACTCGCGGGTCGACAGCTTCGCGATGAACTTCACGCCGAACATCGACAGGAAGAACGCACTCGCGGTCGCGAGCGTCGTGGCGATCACAAATGGCGGATTGTTCAGTTCCTCAAGTGGCGTCTTTGCAAGCGTTCTAAAGAACAGAGCCGGCAGCGAGACGTAGAGCAGGAAGAAATTCATCCATTCCAGCCCGGCTTCAGGCAGCCTTTTATACTTTCCGCAAGCATAGCCGATGAAGATCAGCCCGAAATACGGGAGGGCGAGATTCAAAATATCGATCATCGGGATATGTACTCGAAATTTCCTTGCGGATTGCCGGATTGACCCTGCCGCAGGGGAGCCCCCCACCCGGCCAATTCAGGGTTTAGCCCCTAGCATCGGCCACAATCATGGTCTATTCGACGGAGGATGATAAAAGCGCGCACCGCCAAGTTTCAGATCGGCCAGATCGTCCGCCACCGGATTTTCTCTTTCCGCGGGGTGATCTACGATATCGATCCGGAATTCAACAACACCGAGGAATGGTGGTTGTCGATTCCCGAGGAAATGCGGCCCCACAAAGACCAGCCGTTCTATCACCTGCTGGCCGAGAATTCCGAGTCTGAATACGTCGCGTACGTTTCGGAACAGAACCTGCTGCCCGATGACTCCGGCGAACCGATCCGCCACTCGCAGGTCGCCGAGATTTTCGTCAAGGACAAGTCCGGCAGCTATCGCCCGCGCAATCCGTCGCTGAACTGATCCCGCTTCCGATCATCCCATCCTGAACTATCCACCGTCATTCCGGGCGCGAGCGTTTGCGAGCGAACCCGGAATCTCGCAGTTGCTTCCGATGAACTCTTCGGGGATTCCGGATCAGTCCGCTGCGCGGAGCCTGTCCGGAATGACGCCGTGTTTGCCCTATCCCCGCTTGCGGCCGTCCCGCTCCTGGACCAGC
This sequence comes from Afipia birgiae 34632, assembly GCF_000308295.2. Taxonomy (GTDB): domain Bacteria; phylum Pseudomonadota; class Alphaproteobacteria; order Rhizobiales; family Xanthobacteraceae; genus Afipia; species Afipia birgiae. The sequence goes on along the minus strand of NZ_HG326652.1, from coordinate 1,087,457 downwards.
GCCTCAAGCTCCTCGGTCTGCTGCGCGATGCGATCCGCGTTGCGCTCCTCGTTCTGGCCGCCGGACACCGCCGCCGCCTGCTCGATCAGTTGCCGGATGTTGTCCCGCACGATGGCGATGCGGTTTTCGAGTTCGGGCAGCGAGAGTGCACTGTAATCGGCCATGACGAGATGTCTCCTTGCGGCAGGCTTGGGACGTCGCGGCGTATCGGGCCGCCTGTCGATCATAGCATAGAGCCGATTTTGCTTCGCTTGATGCAAAACAAAAAAGGCGCGCATTGCTGCGCGCCCTTTTGTTTGCCGGCGGGGATGCGTTACTTCGCGGCCGGATTGGCCGGCGGAGCCGCGTTTTCCAGCTTCTGGCGGGCTTCCGCCGCGCGCTTCTGAAGCTCTTCCTGCAGTTTCTTCTGCGACTCTTCGAAAACCTTCGGGTCGGTCGGCGGGCCGTCATAGGCCTTGGCAAATTCGGCGAGCGGAAGCGCCAACGTCAACGGCGCGCCGTTGGCGTTGATCGCCTGCACGACGAGGTTCTGGCCCTTCTTCATCTGGCCGAGCATGTCGGGGGTCACTTCGTAGTCGGACATACAGCCGTTGGCGAAGCAGATCACGTACGGGCTCTGCAGCGGCGCGTTGGCGTCGACGATGATGCGGGTGCCATGAACGAGCTGCATGCCGAGCGGCAGGGTGACGCGAAGAAGCTTCTTCGGCTCGCCTTCCGGCTCGATGATGACGGCGGCGACGACGGGCTGGCCGGATTCAATGCGGCCGTCCTTGCCGGTGAAGCACACCTGCTTGGCGTTGGCGTCCTGGCCCTTCATGCAGAACTTGGTCCAGGGCTGATAGATCAGCTGGACCTGCTGGTCGGCCGGAGGCTGCTGCGCAGCGCCCGCGGCAGGAGCCTGCTGGGCAGCAGGAGCCGGCGCCTTCGGCGCGGCCTTCGGAGCGGCGGGAGCCTTTGGCGCAGCCTTCGGAGCCGGAGCGCCAGGTGCTGGCGCGGGGGTCTGCGCATGTGCGCCGGAAACGGCCGCTGCAGCCAAAAAAGCGCCAGCGGTCAAAGCGGCGAACACCCGGCCGCGCGGCGAGGCCTGCGCGGCCAAGATACGGAAATTCATTGTGGAAAACCCTTTCTGAACCTTAACGCCCGCTCCCGCTCGGGGCCCGGATGCCTGTTTGTTCGGCGGCTGTCTCGGAGCCAATTGAGGCGGATACGTGACAGTCCGCGCAGCCTTCCTCGAATAGCCCGCCTTCAATACAACGGCGGACGAAAAGATCAATGCCAGCAGTGATATTTGCGGGTCGCAACCCGCAATATCGGGTCTCATCGTGGTAAATTTTGGCGTGAAGTCCACCGAATCAAACGCCGTGCCACGCCCGTTGCGCCGCAGCGACCGGGCGGCTGCGTGGAAACATTGCTGCGTGGCCCTCGCATGGTCCAGTTTGGTCTGGTCTGGCCTGGCGGCATCGCAAGTCGCGGCTCAACCGGCCGCTTCTCCATCCCCCGTCCAATCTCACGGCATCGCCATGCATGGCGCGCCGGCCCTGCCCGCCAGTTTCGCCCATATGCCTTACGTCAATCCGGACGCGCCGAAAGGCGGCCGGATCATCTTCGGGCTGCTGGGCACCTTCGACAGCCTGAATCCGTTCATCGTCAAGGGCATCGCGGTCCAGCAGATCCGCGGCTACGTGGTCGAAAGCCTGTTGGCGCGCGGCAACGACGAGCCTTTCACGCTCTACGGCCTGCTGGCGCAAACCATCGAAACCGACAGCGCCCGGACCTTCGTGACGTTCCGGCTCAACCCGCTGGCAAAATTTTCCGACGGTAAGCGGGTGCTGGCGGATGACGTGCTGTTTTCGTGGCAGCTGATGCGCGATAAGGGCCGTCCCAATCACCGGTTGTACTACGCCAAGGTCGAAAAAGCCGAGGCGCTGGACGAACGCACGGTGCGGTTCGATTTCGGCGGGGCCAACGACCGCGAGCTGCCGCTGATCCTCGGCCTGATGCCGATCTTTCCCAAACACGCCGTCGATGTGGCGACGTTCGAAGACACCTCCCTGACCGGCCCGATCGGCTCCGGCCCCTACCGGGTCAATGGCGTCCGCGCGGGCGCCAGTGTGACGCTGACGCGCAACCCCGATTACTGGGGCCGCGACCTGCCGGTGAACCGGGGCCAATGGAACTTCGATGAGGTGCGGCTGGATTACTACCGTGAGGCCAACGGCGCGTTCGAGGCGTTCAAGCGCGGCCTCTACGATTTCCGCATCGAGAACGAACCGCTGCGCTGGCATGAGGGTTACGACTTCGCGGCTGTTCGCAGCGGCGAGGTGATCCGCGACGAGATCAAGCCCGGCACGCCGCAGCCGTCGGAGTATCTGGTGTTCAACACGCGCCGTCCTGTGTTCGCGGACATCCGCGTGCGGCAGGCGCTGACGCTGCTGTTCGACTTCGAATGGATCAACCGCAACTACTTCTTCGGTCTGTATGGACGGTCGGCGGGGTACTTCGCGGGCTCGGACCTGTCCGCCTACACGCGCCCGGCGGACGCGCGCGAAAAAACGCTGCTCGCGCCCTTTGCTGCAAGTATCCGTCCCGACATCATGGACGGCAGCTATCGCCTGCCGGTCACCGACGCCTCGGGCCGCGACCGCGCCTCGCTGCGCGACGCGCTCGCGCTGCTGGCACAGGCTGGTTACCAGCTCGACGGCACGGTGCTGCGGCAGAAAGCCAGCCGGACGCCGCTCACCTTTGAAATTCTGGTCACCACCCGCGATCAGGAACGCATCGCGCTGGCTTATCAGCGTGATCTCAAGCGCGCCGGAATCACGGCATCGGTGCGCGCGGTCGATGGCGTCCAGTTCGACCAGCGCAGGCTCTCCTTCGAATTCGACATGATCCAGAATCGCTGGGATCAGTCGCTATCGCCGGGCAATGAACAGGCCTTCTACTGGGGCAGCGCCGCGGCCGACAATCAAGGCACCCGCAATTACATGGGCGCGAAGTCCCCCGCCATCGATGCAATGATCGCGGCTCTTCTCGAGGCGCACGAACGAACCGACTTTGTTCCCGCGGTGCGTGCGCTGGACCGGGCGCTGATCGCCGGCTTCTACGCAATTCCGATTTATAACGTCCGGCAGCAATGGATCGCACGGTGGAATCGGATAGAACGGCCTAAGGCCACTGCGCTCACCGGCTACCTGCCGGAAACGTGGTGGTACAAGCCGGGTATCAAGCCGGCATCAGTGAAGCCGTGACATGTGAGCGACACTTTGCAGACCGCGCCATCCTCAGCAGCGACATCATCCGGTACAGCGCTGACGCTCGACGATCTGTTTCGCCGCACGGTGTTGCGCCAGCCGGATGCAATCGCGCTGATCGATCCGCCGAACAAGCAGCGCGTCACCGGCGATATGCCCCAACAGCTGACTTTCGCGCAGGCCGATCAGGCCATCTCAGGCATCGCCGCGCGCTTCGTCGAGGCGGGATTGCCGCCGGGCTCGATCATCGCCGTGCAGATGCCGAACACCATCGAGTTCGTGGTGACGGTGATGGCTGCGCTCCGCGCCGGGCTGGTGGTGGCGCTGCTGCCGCAACTCTGGCGGCAGTCGGAATTGACGATCGCGCTCAACCGCGTCGGCGCACGGGCAATTGCCGGCATGAGCCGCATCGAGGTTGTCGATCACGGCGAACTTACGCTCCATGCAGCGGCGGAAGCGTTTTCCATCCGGCAGGTTTTCGGGTTCGGCAAGGATCTGCCCGAAGGCATGACGCCGCTGGAAATTGCAACCAGCGGCATGAACGGCTGGCTATCCCCCGCGCTGCCGGATGCGCGCAGACCGGCAATCATTTCGTTCGACGTGACGCCGGATGGTTTTCGCGCGATCCCGCGCAACCACCTTCAGCTCATTTCCGGCGGCATCTCGATCTTTCTTGAAGCCGGACTGCCGCAGGGTGCACGGCTGCTGTCGTCAATCGCACCGGCCTCGTTCGCGGGTTTCACGTCGTCCGTGGTGACCTGGCTGCTGAGCGGCGGATCGCTGGCGCTGCATCATCCGGCCGATCTGCAGGTTCTTGAACAGCAGATCATCGACGATCATCACGACACGCTGATCGTGCCCGGTCCGCTGGCGCTCCGGCTGGCCGAGAGCGGGACGCTGGCGCGGCCGCAAGTCGCGATCAGGCACGTTATCGGTCTGTGGCGCACGCCGGATCGCGTGACCGCGAGCAACGACTGGCAGGACACCGGCACGACGCTCACCGACATCTATCTGTTCGGCGAGATCGGGCTGTTCGGCGCACGCAGGTCGCCGGACGGCTCGACCGCACCGATTACGCCGGGCCCGTTCGCCGCACCGCGCGGAGCAGCAAGTTCGAAGACCATCGGTGAGATCATCGTGACGCCGAAAGCCACGCTCGCGCTGCGCGGCGCGATGGTGCCTGTTGCAGCCTATCGCGCCTCATCCGAGGGTTCTCTCGCGGAAACGCCCGTCGTCGATTACGTCGACACCGGTTACGCCGCGCACGTCGATCGCGCCACAGGCGCCATCGGCATTACCGCTCCGCCTGTCGGGATCGTCGGTGTCGGCGGCTACCGTTTCCTGTCGCAGGATCTTGATGCATGGGCAAAGCGGTTGACAGCCGGCGCCATGCTGACCGCGTTGCCAGATCAGCTCAACGGCTTCCGCCTCGCCGGACGCGCCGGTGACAACAGCCGCGCCCGCGAGGCGCTGGGCGAATTGGGACTCAATCCGCTGATGGTGGACGCATTTCGCGACCGTTCCAGCGGAACCTGACCCCGTCATTTCATCGATTGCATTGACCTGCCATTAAGAGCCGCGGCGTAAGGTTTCGCGCAACGCCGACACGTTCGGCAAACCGCGTTTCTCAAGAGTTTGCAGCACCATGTCGCAGCAAGGCCCGATCGTCATTGTCTCAAATCGGGAAGGCCACGCGCTTTCGGGCGCGATCACGCAGGTCAAGGCGTTTCCACTGGTGGATGTCGGCTGGTCGGACGCCATGGATGCCGTTGCGCGGCTGCGGCCCGCAGCAGTGATCGCAGCCGATCTCGACGGTCACGAGGACATGCTGGCGGATCTCGCGGAACGCACCGCCCGCATCGAACCCTACCTGCCGCTGATCGCCCTCGACCCCGGCACAGTTTTGCCGCGAAATGTTCTTCCTTTCACCCAGGCAGGCCGAAGCCCCGAACGCCTTGTCAGCCGGCTCAACGCCGCGCTGCGCGTTCGCGCGCTGCACGCCACCCTGCTCCGCCGCCTGTCCAACGATCGCCGCACGTCCACGCGCATGCCGACGAGCGATCCGATCGACGACGCAACGGTCTTGTTGCTGGGACGCGGCGGCGCGTATCCGGCCCTGTCGGTTGCACTTGGCGAACAAATGGGCGTGGTCGGCGCACTCAGCATCGAAGCCGCCGCCAAGCACCTCAATGCGCGCGAACTCGACGGCATTATCGTCGGAGACGGTTTCACGCCGCGCGTGCTGGACGCCTTTCTGACCGTCCTCTCGGAGGATTCCCGGTTCCGCAATCTTCCCGTCGTGGTGCGAAGCCTGTCCGGGCTGGTGGCCGACTACGATCTGCCGAACCTCGAAGTCGCCGATACCGATCCGCCAATGCTTGCGGCTCATGCCGTTCCGCTGATCAGGCAGCAGGCGTTCGAGTCCCGCATCGGCCGCGCCCTGAAGTCGATCGATGTGGGCGGACTGCTCGATCCGCGAACCGGGCTGCTGAACGAAGACGCCTTCAGCCGCGACTTCGAAACCGCCGTGACGGAAACCCAGACCCGTGGCGCGGGATTGTCCGTCGCCCGTATCACCTTCGCCCAAGGTTCGATCTCCGAGCGGATGCGCCTCGACGCTGCGCGCATTCTCAGCCGCCTGATGCGGCGGATGGATTTCGCGACGCTCGATGAATACGGCGCGATCGTTATCGTGTTCGCCGAGGCCGACCTGCGCAACGCGCACGCCATCGCGCGGCGGCTCACCAGCGTGCTGAGACACACGATGTACAGCACCAAGGGCGACCAGCGGCTCGATCCGCAGGTCACGGTCGCGACGCTGAAGCCGGGAGATACAGCATCTGCGATTCTCCGGCGGCTTCACTCCGAAGGACATCGGGTGGCGTCGTAAGCCACGCTTACACTTGCAATATTGCCCGGAACAATCGCTCCAGCTTCGCATTGGTGAGCCTCTTGTCGAATTTGGAGGATTACCATGAAGAAGTTTGCACTCATCGCCGCGTCGCTGGCTGTGCTCGCCAGTCCCGCTCTCGCCCAGACCAGCGGAACCGCTCCCGCTGAAGCCAAGTTCTCGACCGTCGCGAAGGACGAGATGTTCAGCTCCAAGCTCAAGGGCCTGAACGTCTACAATCAGAAGGATGAAAAGGTCGGCGAAATCACCGATCTCGCCATCGGCAAGGGCGAACAGATCCAGGCCATGATCCTGTCGGTCGGCGGATTCCTCGGCATGGGCGAACACTATGTCGCCGTGTCTCCGTCGTCCGTTCGGGTCAGCTACAACAAGGACAAGGACACCTGGTCCGCGAAAATGAACACGACCAAGGAGGCGCTGAAGGCCGCGCCTGAGTTCAAGTATCCGAAGTAACGGTTCTACCCAAAATCGCTCTTCGTCATTGCGAGGAGCGTAAGCGACGAAGCAATCCAGCCTTGGTCGTGGAAGCTCTGGATTGCTTCGCTTCGCTCGCAATGACGGCTTCCATAAACCCGCTCGTCCCCGCGCAAGCGGGGACCCGGGGCCGGCTTTCCGAATACGATGACTGGATTCCCGCTTGCGCGGGAATGAGCGGGCGGAGCCAATGCGACTTCACGCCGCCTTCTTGCCCTCTGCCAGATTGGCAAGATCGCGCAGGATCGTGGTCGTGCCTTCGACGCGCTCCTCGGGCGTGCTCCATTCCTGGAAGAACACCACCTTCATATCGGGACGCACCTTCGCGGCCTGCCCGTGCTGACGGATGAAGTAAACCAGCTTCTCCGGCTGCGCGAACGAGTTGTCGCGGAACGTAATGACCGCGCCCTTCGGCCCGGCATCGACCTTCTCGATGTTGGCGCGGCGGCAATACGACTTGATCGCCGCGATCTGGAACAGGTAACGCACCTCGTCCGGCAACGGTCCGAAGCGGTCGCGCAACTCCGCGCCGAAGTTCTCAATCTCGTCGCCGGTGTCGAGATCTGCAAGGCGGCGATAGAGCGACAGCCGGATCGAGAGATCCTGCACGTAGTCTTCCGGAATGAGGACCGGCATGCCAAGGGTGATCTGCGGCGACCAGCGGTCTGCGACCGGCTCGGAGATGCCGGCTTTGAGCGACAGGATCGCCTCCTCCAGCATCGATTGATACAGCTCGAATCCGACTTCCTTGATATGGCCCGATTGTTCCTCGCCGAGCAGATTGCCCGCGCCGCGAATGTCGAGATCGTGCGATGCCAGCTGGAAGCCCGCGCCGAGGTTTTCCAGCGACTGCAGCACTTTCAGGCGGCGCTCGGCCTGCGCGGTGATCTTGTGCGTGGACGGCAGCGTGAACAGCGCATAGGCGCGCAGCTTCGAGCGGCCGACACGGCCACGCAACTGATAGAGCTGCGCGAGACCGAACATGTCGGCGCGATGCACGATCAGCGTGTTCGCCGACGGAATGTCGAGACCGGATTCCACAATCGTGGTCGAGAGCAGCACATCGTACTTGCCGTCGTAGAACGCCGACATGATGTCCTCGATCACCGTCGGCGGCATCTGGCCGTGCGCGACCGCGACTTTCATCTCGGGCACGTGCTTGTCGAGAAAATCCTTGGCCTCGGCGAGGTACTCGATACGCGGACACACATAGAACGCCTGACCGCCACGGTACCGCTCGCGCAGCAGCGCTTCGCGGATCATCAGCGCATCATGCGGCGCGATGAAGGTGCGCACCGCGAGGCGATCGACCGGCGGCGACGCGATGATCGACAGTTCGCGCACCCCCGTCAGCGCCAGTTGCAGCGTGCGCGGGATCGGCGTCGCCGACAGCGTCAGCACATGAACCTCGGCGCGCAACTGCTTCAGCCGCTCCTTGTGGGAGACGCCGAAGTGCTGCTCCTCGTCCACAATCAGGAGGCCAAGGTCCTTGAACTTGATGCTCTTGCCCAGCAGCGCGTGGGTGCCGACGATAATGTCGATCTTGCCGTCGCCGAGGTCCTTCTTGACCTGCGTCATCTGCTTCGGCGCGACCAGGCGCGAGGCCTGCGCCACGTTCACGGGGAAACCCTTGAAGCGTTCGGTAAAGGTCTTGGTGTGCTGCCGCGCCAGCAGCGTGGTCGGCACCACGACAGCGACCTGCTTGCCGTCCAGCGCCACGGCAAACGCCGCGCGCAACGCGACTTCCGTCTTGCCGAAGCCGACGTCACCGCAGACCAGCCGGTCCATCGGACGCCCGGCGTCGAGGTCATGCAGCGCCGAATTGATCGCGCCGAGTTGGTCTTCAGTTTCCTCGTAAGGAAAGCGCGCGCAGAATTCGTCGTAGGTGCCCTGATGCACCGGAAACTTCGGCGCGACATGGACATGCCGCTCCGCGGCGATCTTGATCAGGTCGCCCGCGATCTCGCGAATGCGGTTCTTGAGCTTGGCCTTGCGCGCCTGCCAACCGCCGCCGCCCAGGCGATCCAGTTCAACATTGGTCTGGTCGGAGCCGTAGCGCGACAGCAGTTCGATGTTTTCGACCGGCAGAAACAGCTTGGTGTCATTGGCGTAATGCAGTTCAAGGCAGTCGTGCGGCGCGCCGCCGACCTGCAAGGTCTGCAAGCCCACGAACCGCCCGATTCCGTGCTCGACATGCACCACCAGATCGCCGGTGGCGAGACTGGTGACTTCCGAGATGAAGTTCTCGAGCTTGCGGGTCGCCTTGCGCGGACGCACCAGACGGTCGCCGAGAATGTCCTGCTCGGTGATCAGCGCGATGGTCTCGGTCTCAAAGCCGGATTCAAGGCCGACCACGGCCAGCATGGTCTCGTTGCGCGGCGTCGCCTGCACCGCGCGCCAGGAATTGACGCTGGTGGTGTTGAGCAGCTTGTGGTCCTTGAGCATGCTCGCCATGCGGTCGCGCGAACCCTCGGACCACAGCGCGACGACGACTTTCTTGCGCGCGGCCTGCAGGCCGTTGATATGCGCCACCACGCCTTCGAACACGTTGACGTTGGTGTCTCCGCGCTCAGGCGCGAAGTCGCGCCCCTGCCGCGCATCGATGTCAACGACGCCCTCGCCCTCAGGCAGGGCAAACGGTGTCAGCCGCGCCAGCGAACTGTCGGAAAGCAGCGAGGCCCATTCGGTGTCGGTGAGATACAGCCGGTCCGGCGGCAGCGGCTTGTAGATCGCGCCGCCGCCCGGCGTGTCCATCACCTCGCGCCGCGCCTCATAGTAATCGTTGATCTGGGTGAAGCGTTCGCGCGCGGCATCCTCGGCCAGCGGCTCCATCACGATGGGCGCAGCGCCGAGATAGTCGAACAGCGTGTCCATCCGCTCCTGAAACAGCGGCAGCCAGTGCTCCATGCCGGGATGGCGGCGGCCTTCGCTGACCGCCTCATACAGCATATCGTCGCGGTCCGGAGCGCCGAACGTCGCGACATAGCCCATGCGGAAGCGTTTGATGGTCTCCGTCACCAGCTGGAATTCCGACACCGGTACGAGATCGAGCCCGCGCATGTCGTGCAGCGTGCGCTGCGATTCCGCATCGAACGTACGGATCGATTCCAGTGTGTCGCCGAAGAAATCGAATCTGACCGGCTGATCGAGCCCGGCCGGATACAGATCGAGGATGCCGCCGCGCACCGCGTATTCGCCCGGCTCGCGCACGGTCGAGGTGCGGTTGTAGCCGTTGTGCTCAAGCCACGCCGCGATGTTGTCCATCGCCACGCGATGTCCGGGCGCAACCGACAGCGCCTGCGCCGCCACCACGTCACGCGCGGGCACGCGCTGAACGATGGCATTGACCGTGGTCAGCACGATCAACGGCTTCTCGCTGCCCTGAAGGCGCGACAGTTTCGCCAGCGTGGTCAGGCGCTGCGCCAGGATACCGCCATGGGGCGACACGCGGTCATAGGGCTGACAGTCCCACGCCGGGAACTGCATCACCGGCAAATCCGGCGCGAAGAATTCCAGTGCACGCGCCAGCTGCGCCATGCGCGGTCCGTCGCGGCAAACCACGGCGAGGCTGATGGCGGGTGGGTTCGGCTTGGCCGCGACCGCGCGCGCCATGTCCGATACGACAAGCGCCTCCGCGCCCTCGGCGACGTTGGACAGCGTCAGCACGTGGCCGGGGCGAAGCAGTTGGGCTGGAGATCGAACAGGCGACTTCATGAACGGTGGCTCGCATCCAGAAAATGCTTGATGCGGATAAAAATACCATCCTGGTAGGGAGACACGAGCGGCTGGGCGCCGCTGAACGCCGCGTAAAGGTCAGGGTCCGGCAATTCCATCAGGCTTTCGAGATCGGCCATCTCGGCGTCGGACAGCGCTGCGATATTCGCATCGGCAAAGCCCCCGAGGATCAGGTCCATTTCGCGTGTCCCGCGATGCCAGCAGCGGAACAGCAGGCGCTTGCGTCTGTCGTCGAGGCCATCGCTCGATCGTGTCGTTCCCGTCATGTCCGTCACTTTCTCCAACGCAAAAAGCCCGGACCAGTGGCCCGATTCCAAGATTCGCATCCCGTTTCAGCCGGCATGTTTGCGAATGTTGGAATCAACGGGCCACTGGCAAATATAGTGTTGAAATGGATTTGAACTGGACATTCGCGTTACATATCCGCGGCCGTAAGATCGCGAATGTCCAGTTCAATCCATTCGCCGGGAGGGCTGATATAGCCATCATGACTGCCGATGTCAGCATTTCTCTGTCCTTGCATTCGGGATATGCAAAAGCAGCAGCAAGTTTCCACCTTGAGTCGATCTGAATGCGCCCTTCCCTGCTCAATCCGCTGTTCGCGCCCGTCACGAGCCTGTCCGGCGTCGGGCCGAAGCAGGACAAGCTGTTTCGCTATCTGCTTGACCGCAGCGAGACGCCGCGTCTGGTCGATTTGCTGCTGCATCTGCCGACGAATGTGATCGACCGCCGCACGCGGCCGACGATCGCCGAAGCCGTTCCCGGAACCGTGGTGACGCTGGAGGTGACCATCGACCGTCACCGGCCGGCGCCTCCGGGCCGCTCGCGTGCGCCTCACCTCGTCTACGCCAGCGACGAAACCGGCGACGTAGTCCTCACCTATTTTCGCGCCAAACCGGAGTACATCGAGAAGCTGCTGCCGAAGGGCGAGAAGCGTTTTGTCTCGGGCACCGCGCAGATGTTCGACGGCACCTTGCAGATCGTGCATCCCGACCGCGTGGTCGACGAGGAAGGTCTCGCCAAGTTGCCGCAGATCGACACGGTCTATCCGCTGACCGAAGGCCTCGCCATCGGTTCGATCCGCCGCGCCATGGCGCAGGCGCTGCAAAAGCTCCCGGCCTTGCCCGAATGGATCAGCCCTGAAGTCCTGCGGCGCTGTTCGTTCCCGCCCATCGCCGAAGCATTGCACCGGGTCCACGAACCAGTCGAACTCACCGACATCCTGCCGCAAAATCCGTTCTGGTCACGGCTGGCATTCGACGAACTGTTGGCCGGCCAACTGGCGTTGGCGCTGGTGCGCGCGCAACTGCGCCGTCCCGCCGGTGTGCGCAATGCGGGCGACGGACATCTGCGCCACAAGATCATCGACGCACTGCCCTACGCGCTGACTGCATCGCAGCAGGACGCGGCAAAGGCCATCGCCAGCGATCTCAATCAACCGGTCCGCATGTTACGCCTGCTGCAAGGCGACGTCGGATCGGGCAAGACCGTCGTGGCGCTGCTGGCGGCAGCCGCTGTCGCGGAGACCGGCAAGCAGGCGGCACTGATGGCGCCGACGGAAATCCTCGCGCGTCAGCACATCAAGACCATCACGCCGCTGGCGGAGCGTTCCGGAATGCGCGTCGCCATTCTCACCGGCCGCGAGAAAGGCAAGGAGCGCCGCGACATCATCACGCGCCTCGCGGACGGCGAGATCGATCTTCTGGTCGGCACCCATGCGCTGATCCAGGACGATGTGATCTTCAAGGCGCTGGCGCTCGCCGTCGTGGACGAACAACACCGCTTCGGCGTGCGTGAGCGTCTCGCGCTGACCGAGAAAGGCGACGCCGTCGATGTGCTGGTGCTGAGCGCCACACCGATCCCGCGCACGCTGGTGCTCACGTACTTCGGCGACATGGATATTTCGGAGTTGCGTGAAAAGCCCGCGGGCCGCCAGCCGATCGACACCCGCGCGGTCGCCGACAGCCGCACCGGAGAGATCATCGACGCGGTCGGCCGCGCCATCGAGAGCGGCAAGCTGGTCTACTGGATTTGCCCGCTGGTGGAGGAATCCGAAGCCGAGGGTATCGAACACCTGACCAACGCGACAAAACGTTTCGAGATTTTTCAGAAACGTTTCGGCGACCGCGTCGGCCTTGTTCACGGCCAGATGAAGGGCCCCGAAAAGGATCGCGTCATGGCGCAGTTCGCCGCCGGCGAGATTCAGGTGCTGGTGGCGACAACGGTGGTCGAGGTCGGTGTCGATGTCCCCGCTGCTTCCATCATGGTGATCGAGAACGCCGAGCGCTTCGGCCTCGCCCAGTTGCATCAGTTGCGCGGGCGCATCGGCCGGGGTTCTGAGGCCTCGACATGCCTCCTGCTCTATCACGAGCCCCTGACCGAAATGTCCGCCGCGCGGCTGAAGGTGATCCGCGAAACCACCGACGGCTTTCGCATCGCCGAGGAGGATTTACGTTTGCGCGGCGAAGGCGAAGTGCTCGGCACCCGCCAGAGCGGCCTGCCCGGCTATCGCATCGCGCGGCCCGAGGTCCACGCCCAGCTCATCGCGCAGGCCCGCGACGAAGCGGTGCGGATCATGCAGGACAATCCGAAGCTCAACGGCGAACGTGGCGAAGCGCTGCGTTGCCTGCTCTATCTGTATGAGCGGGACGAGGCGTTGCCGCTGATTGGTGCGGGTTAGTCCACCTTCGCCGGGTCCGGCGTCTGCGACGCGGTCGCGACGCGTGCGGCATTGGCCATCTCGGCCAGCGCGTTGACTTTCTTCTGCGCGTCGCCGCCGGGCTGCACAACACCTGCCGACATGATCAGCGTCGCCGCAGCGTCCGTGCTCATATCGACCTCGATGATTTTGCTCTTGGGCACGTAGAAGAAGAATCCCGTGGTCGGGTTAGGTGCACACGGCAGGAAGACCGAAATGAATTCTTCCTTGCCCGGGAGACCTGACGCGATCTCGACGCTCGGCGGCTGAGAGATCAGAACGATCGACCACATGCCCGGCGACGGAAATTCCACGAGCCCCACCTTGCGGAAGCTCGATCCGTTGCCGGAGAACAGCGTCTCGAACACCTGCTTGAGGCCGCGATAGATCGCGCGCACCACCGGCATACGGCCAAGCAGGTTTTCGCCGAAATCAACCAGCGTTCGGCCAATAAGGTTTGCCGCCAGAAATCCCAGCATCGTCAGCGCAAAGAAGGCGACGATCAGGCCATAGCCTGGAAGCCCGAACGGCAGGTAGGTTTCGGGACGATAGGCGATCGGCACGAACGGACGCACGATGCCGTCCACCCAGGTCACGAACCACCAGATCAGGTAGATCGTAATCGCGATGGGACCGGCAATAATCAGACCGGTCAGAAAATAGCGGCGCAGCCGCGCCATCGCGCCGCGCGGGGCGTCCGGCGACGGAACAGGCGGCAAACCGCCGGGGATCATGTTGGGCGTGGTCTCATTCATCGTAGAACCGAACCATCCTCACGCGAAATGTTAGAACAGCATCGCAAATTATTGCGACACCACTGTATCAGACTTTTCGGGGCGCGGACCGTCCGCACTGCGACCGTTTGTCTGCCTGCGGCTACTCAACAGTCACAGATTTGGCGAGGTTCCGCGGCTGGTCGACGTCGGTGCCCATTACGACCGCCGTATGATAGGCCAGCAGTTGCACCGGGATTGCATAGACCAGCGGGGTCACCGTAGCCGGCATGTCCGGCAGGATAATGGTCACCAGTGACTCGACGGTGGCTTCCTTGGCCCCCTGCGCGTCGGTCATCAGAATGATACGCCCGCCACGCGCGGCGACTTCCTGCATGTTCGACACCGTCTTCTCGAACACGCGATCATGGGGCGCGATCACGACGACCGGCATCGTCTCATCGATCAGCGCGATCGGTCCATGCTTGAGTTCGCCGGCCGCGTAGCCTTCGGCGTGGATGTAGGAGATTTCCTTCAGCTTCAGCGCGCCTTCCAGCGCCAGCGGATAATTGGTGCCACGGCCGAGATAGAGGACGTCCTTGCTCTTTGCGATGTCGCGGGCGAGCTTCTCGATCTGGGGTTCGAGTGCGAGCGCCTGCGTCATCAGGCGTGGCACCTCGATAAGACCATGCACGAGTTTCGTCTCGTCGGTCTCTGAGAGTTCGCCGCGCGCCCTGCCCGCCGCGATGGCGATAGCCGCCAGCGCCGCAAGCTGGCATGTGAATGCCTTGGTCGAAGCGACGCCGATTTCAGGTCCGGCCAGCGTCGGCAGCGCGGTCTCGCTTTCGCGCGCGATGGTCGACGTCGGGACGTTGACGACGGAGATGGTGTGCAGGCCCTGCGACTTGGCGTAGCGCAGCGCCGCCAGCGTATCGGCGGTTTCGCCGGATTGCGAAATGAAGATCGCGAGGTCACCCTTGCGCAGCGGCGCTTCGCGATAACGAAACTCCGACGCGACATCGAGTTCGACCGGCAGACGCGCCAATCGCTCGAACCAGTATTTTGCGACGAAGCCCGCATAGCTCGCGGTGCCGCAGGCCGTGATCGACACGCGCTGAATGTCTTTGAAGTCGAACGGCAGCTTGACCGGCATCGCCACCTTCTCGGTGGCCATGTCCACGTAGTGCGCCAGTGTATGACCGACAACTTCAGGCTGCTCGTGGATTTCCTTCGCCATGAAGTGGCGGTAGTTCGCCTTGTCCACCAGCGACGTCGCGGTGTTGTGCTTGATAATCTCGCGTTCGACGACGGCGTTCTTGTCGTCGTACACAGTGGCTTCGTTCCGAGACAGCACAACCCAGTCGCCGTCATCGAGATAGCTGATGGTGTCGGTGAACGGCCCGAGCGCGATGGCGTCGGAGCCGAGATACATTTCGCCGTCGCCATAACCGACCGCCAGCGGCGCCCCCTTGCGGGCGCCGATCATCAAGTTCTCTTCGCCCCTGAAAATGAAGGCCAGTGCGAACGCGCCGTGCAGCTGCGGCAGTGTTGCCTTCACCGCCTCGGCGGGAGACAGGCCCTTGGCAAGATACGAATTCACGAGATGCGCGACAACCTCGGTGTCGGTCTCGCTGGAGAACGTCACGCCCTGTGTTTCGAGCTGCGTGCGCAGGTCGCGGAAATTTTCGATAATGCCGTTATGGACGACAGCGACGTTGTCGGTCGCATGAGGATGCGCGTTGTTTTCCGTCGGCTTGCCGTGGGTGGCCCAGCGCGTGTGGCCGATACCAATATGCCCGCCGAGCGGCGAGGACTTCAGTACGGCTTCCAGGTTTTTCAGCTTGCCCTTAGCGCGGCGGCGATCGAGCAGCACGCCTTCGAGCGTCGCGACGCCAGCCGAGTCATAACCGCGATACTCAAGACGCTTGAGCGAGTCGACCAGTTGCTCGGCGACCGGTCCCCGTCCGAGAATTCCTACAATTCCGCACATGCGGTTCGATGTCTCCAGCCCGCCCCAATGCGGCCTTATGTACCGAGGAATAACACGGTTCTGCCTCAACAATTGTTGCGGATTGAGACAGGGTAAACCGTTAACGAAATCAGCGCGGTAAGTGCTGGTGCCTTACTTTTGACTTTTCGGCTTCCGATTGAGCAATTTCATCTCGCGGAAGCGTTTTGCCCAGCCCTCGCGAACGGTCTGCTGGCTGCGTTCGACCGCCAGCGAGTCGTCCGGCACTTCCCGGGTGATAACGGAGCCCGATCCGATAAAGGCGCCTGCACCGATCTTGACCGGCGCCACCAGCGACGAGTTGGAGCCCACAAAAGCCCCGGCGCCGATCTCGGAGCGGTGCTTGTCGAAACCATCGTAGTTGCACACGATCGTGCCCGCACCGATGTTGGCTTTCTCGCCGATGTGCGTATCGCCGATGTAGGTCAGGTGATTGACCTTGGTTCCGGCGTCGATCTCGGAGGCCTTGGTCTCGACGAAGTTGCCGATGCGAACGCCCTCTCCCAGCACCGTGCCGGGCCGCAGACGCGCAAAAGGACCGACCAATGCATTCTTGCCGATGCGCGAATCGATAAGGCTTGAGAACGAGTGAATCACCGCACCATCCTCGATGGTGACACCTGGACCGATCACGACGAACGGCTCGATCGTGACATCCTTGCCGAACGTGGTGTCCGCAGCGAGGAAAACCGTTTCCGGAGCAATCAGCGTCACGCCTGCATCCAGCGCGGCCTGCCGCAGCTTGCGTTGCATCACCTGTTCAGCTTCGGCGAGTTGGCCCTTGGTGTTGATTCCGCGCACTTCGTCCTCGCTGGTTTCGATTACGACAGCCCGCAAGCCAAGCTCACGCATGATCGCCACCGCATCAGTTAAATAGTATTCGCCCTTGCTGTTGCCATTGCCGATACGATCAAGAATTGTCAGCGCGGTGTGGCCCGCGAACGCCATGACGCCCGCATTGCAAAGTGTGACGGTTCGCTCGGCTTCGCTGGCGTCGGCGTGCTCGCGGATAGCGGCAAGCTGTCCGCCCTCTTCCAGCAGCCGCCCGTAACCCGTTGGATCGGCGGCGCGGAATCCGAGCACCGCCAGCGCCGCGCCGTCCTTCAGCGCAACCCGCATCCGCTCGAATGTCGTGGCGTCGATCAACGGCGTATCACCGAACGCGATGAGAATATCATCCGCGCCATCAGCAATGGCCTCGCGCGCCGCCAGCACCGCATGGGCCGTTCCGAGCCGTTCGCGCTGAACGAAGGTTTTGGCGTCGGGCCGCGCGCGCCTGATTTCGTCGATCACCGCCTGATGATCGGGCCCGACCACCACGGCAACCGCATCGCCTTTGTCACTGGGCGCTGCCGCAAGTACATGGGCTACCAAGGGCCTGCCAGCAACAAGATGCAGCACCTTGGGCAGGCTTGAGCGCATGCGGGTGCCCTCGCCGGCGGCAAGCACGATCGTGAGGGTTGTTCTGCCCGACATGCGTTTTTCCTGTACCGCACGCAGAAGCGCGCCGGCGCCGTCTTACCCGAGAGCGTCGAGGGACAAAAGCGTTTTGGACGCTCTCCTCCGCGCGCAGACCCCGGCTTCCTGTTAATCTTTACACAATGATTCGCCGGGGCACGGGAGGGCCACACCTGCGCTATGACCAAGGACAGCCACCAATTCCGCGATGATCTGACGGACGACGATGGCGCCGGCTGGATCAATCGCTTTCTTGCGGAAGAGGACGAGTTCGACGGGCGGTCAATGTGGCGGCTCGCGTCATGGGGCGTTGGCTCGGTCGGAGCGCTGATCATCGCGATTCTCGCGACTCGATCGCCGGCGGCGATCAACCGCGATCAGCTGGCCTCCGCCGAAATCGCGCGGCAGACCCAACAGGTCCAGTGGATCGCCAAGGAAAGCCAGAACAAGGCGCGGGAACTTACCGCAGCACTCGAAACGCTCAATGGCGACCGCGACCGGTTGTACGCACGCGTGACCGTGCTGGAACAGGGCCTGGATTCGGTGACCGGCGCGCTGGCGCGCCCAGCAGTGGCGACACTGCCGGCGATTCAACAAACTGCACCCGCACAGGCCGCACCCGCGCCGTCAGCGGAAGCCGCCCCGATTGGACCAGTCAAACCCGCCGAGGCGAAAGCCGAGCCGGCAGCACCGCCGCCCAAGATCGCGCCGGTCGCAACCGCGGCTCCGGCGGCATCTCCTGCTCCTGCCAAACCAGCCGAGCAAAAGGCCGACGCTCCACCCGCCGATCCCGCGCCAACGGTTACGGCCGCTGTAGCGCCATCCGAACCGGCGGCGAGCGAAGCGCCATCGGCGAGTATCGTTCGCAAGACCGAGTTCGGCGTGGATCTCGGCGGCGCCAAGTCGATCGAGGGCCTCCGCGCCGTCTGGCGCGGCGCGCTCAAAATCTATTCGCAACAGCTTGCATCATTACAGCCCGTTATTGTGGTGAAGGAACGTCACGACGGATTGGGAATGCAGTTGCGGCTGGTTGCCGGACCGCTGTCAGACGCCGCAGAAGCCGCGAAGCTGTGTGCGGGATTCCTGACGGAGAGCAATCGCCCTTGCGAAACGTCCGTGTATGAGGGCCAGCGCCTCAGCATGATCAGCGAAAAACAGCCGGAGGCAAAGAAGCCGGAAGCTCCCGCTCACCGCGCGAAGCGGCGGAGCAGACAGCGCAGCGAACCGGTCGAAGAACGGCCCAGAACATCGTCATTCAGCTCGTTTTTCGGCAACAGATAACGCCCAAACCTTTTGCTGCCCGGGTTGTATCGCAATTCGATCCGAACCATATTCGACGCATGAAAAAAGAGCCGTTCAGACTGACCCCCTATCAGGTGCAATGGATTCTGATCGTGGGATTTCTCACCATCGGATACGCCATTTACCTGCGTTACATGGCCATCGAGTTTGCGCAGGTCCGCCTTGAGTGCGATGCCGGCTTGCAAACCATGCTCTGCAAGACGCGGCAGACAATGACCTACCTTTTCAAGCACTACGTGTTTGGGATTGCAGCGCTGGTCGTCGCGCTCCTGCACTTGATCCGCCCGTCGATCGTCACCCTCACCGTCGGGCTGATCGCGGCGTGCTTCGGAATCGTGCTCTACAACATCGGCCTGTCGGGCGTGGCGATCGGGCTGCTTATTCTGGGGTTTGCGCGACCCGCGCCCGAGACAGCGTAAGCGCCAGCAACAGATACAATCCACACGTCCAGAGCGACTGCCAGTTGGCCGGTCCCTCATTGAAGCCGACATAGACTGCGGAGAGCGCGAGCGCGCCAGCAAAGATCGACTCCGCGATCGGGCGCTTGCCCGACGCCGGTCTGTTCGTCGCCGTTAAGAGCAGGAACGGCACGACGGCCATCGTTAGAGCCGCAAACTGGAAGTCGCGGTAGCGCGGATCGAACACGAAGCCGAGCGCCGTCTGGGTGGCGATCACCGTCGTGACGAGCAGCACGAGTCCGAGAATGGTCTGCATGCGCGACGTGGTGCGATAGTCGCCTGGTCCGAGAAGCTCCAGAAACGTCGGAAGGCTGCGTCCGTACATCACAGTGTTAGCCACGACCAACGGCGAGAGCACGGCAGCACCGAACAGCAAGATGCCAACGGTCCAGCCGCCGACGCCGAGGCTTTCGACAATCAGCTTGTCGAACGCCACGCCGAGAAGCGCGCCGCCAGCGGTCGCGCAAACTCCAACGGTGACCCACGAACTCAGATGCGGGGACCACGGCCTGCGGCGCAGCGTCAACAGCGCTACACCAAAGACGAGCGCCGAGAAGATCATGCCGGCTGCAGCATAGACCTTCGCACGGGGGAAATTGGTAATCGGCTGACCAGCCGGATATTTCAGGTCGCGAGTCCCGTCGGCATCGAACAGACCCCAATGGCCGCCGACTGTGCCCTCCCACATGCGCTTCCAGGGCTGGTCATAGGCTTCGATCAGATTGACCCGGAACTTCTCCTGACGGGCCAGTTGAAGAATCTCGGAAACCACCCGTGCCTGATTGGCCCGTGACGGCAACGCACCTTCGCGCATGCGGCCTGCGCTCGGCCAGCCGGTTTCGCCAATCAGGATTTCCTTGTTCGGGAATGCGACGGCCATCCGTTTGCGAATCGAATCGACGTGGCTTGCAGCATGCCGCGCGCGGATTGGGTGATCCTCCCAGTACGGCAGGATGTGAATCGTGACGAAGTCGACGGCGTCATAGACGTCGCGGTTCTTCAGCCAGAATTCCCAGACGTCGGCATACGTGACCGGGACACCGGCCTTCGATTTCACGTAGCGGATGTTTGCCACCAGGTCGGCCGCAGTCATCTCGCCCCGCAGCAGCACCTCGTTACCGACGATCACGGCGCTAACCACGCCCGGATACCTCTTGGCGAGCGCAATACCGGTTTCCATCTGCGTGCGGTTGTCGACGCGGTTGGTGCCGATCCAGACACCGAGCATCACCTTGAGGCCGGCTTTCTCGGCGAGTTCAGGAATGCGCTCGAGGCCGTTGCCGACCGAATAGGTACGGATGCAGCCGGTGACCTTGGCGAGTTGTGCGAGGTCTTCCGCCATCTGCTCCGGCCCGATGACCAGTCCGGGCTCGAGCGGGTTTTGTCCTCCCCGGAACGGCGCGTAGGACACGCATTCCAGCTTCGCTGCAGGGTCTATTGGCGCGCGCGCCAAGGTGATCGGCGTGGCTAACCACCACCAAACTGCGGCAATAGCGCTTAGGGATATGACGAGAAGGGCCAGTGGCGTACGAAGCGAAATGGTTCCGTCCTCCGGGGAGGCACGTCGATACCCGGTCGCCGCTGGTCTGCCAAGACCCCAACCAGCACCTACCCCCGGTCTTCTCGCCGCACGCCCTTACCAAAATCGCATCAAACTTCCACCTTGCTGGACAAAAACATAAATGTCCTTCATGGGAATCAGGCAGTTGCGGTAAAGGCAATCTTCCGCCGCAATAGCGGGGCATCTGTTTGGCGCCGAGCGTTGCCGATTGGCACGCCATTCATCGGGGATTTCATGGGTCTGGTTCGTACCGGGTTTCGAGTTACCGTTTTTCAGCGAGTCGCCGTTCCGGCCCTTGCTCTGTTTGTCGGGATCGGGGCCGCTATCGCACAAAGCGGCGATCTCCGTGCTCAGGACACAGCCCCCAAACAGGCCGCTCCAGCCGATGCGGCCAAGGATAGCCAGCGCAAGGCCGACGAGTTCGTTGAGGCCGCGCAGGCGATCAATGGCCCCGCAGGAAACCCGGAATGCGTCTGGCTCGGACGACGTGTGGTCGGCCTGATGTGGCGCGACGACCTCGACACGGCGTTCCGCCATCTCGATCTCTACGAGCGGTTCGGTTGCCCCGGCGGCCACATCCAGGCCTCGTTCCGCTGCGTGGTACGATTTGGCGCAACGATCGACCCCAAGGTGGCAGAAACCCTCAACGGGCGCGTCCACGCCTGCTGGATCAATCCGGCGGCGCAGCCACAGGCTGCAGCCGCTCCGGCCAGCCCAGCGCCGGCTCCTGCAGCGCCGCCAGCTTCGGCAGCAGCGCCTACACCGGCCGCACCAGGCAAATAGCCGCCTGCAAAACTGCCGATGGGGAACCAAGCGGCCGCGTCTCAATTGGACTCGGCTGCGCCCTCAAAACGCCATGTCGCCATATGAGTTGTTAAGCTGCGCAGCATAGATAAGCTGCTGTTGACGCTGCCGAACCGAGGGGACAGGTTCGCGATCTGCCACGTTTGGCCCCGTATGGTTTTCCTTGATGCGTGCCATCGTTGCTGTCCTGCTCTGCGTTACCGCCATTCACGCCGCCCTCTGGGGCCTGTTGCGTGACGAGCAGAAAGCCCCCGACTTCAACGGAATGCTGCCCAGCCTGTCCTACGCGCCGTTTGAAGGCACGGGACACCCGGACGTCGACAACATTCCGAACAAGGAGAAAATCCGCGCGGACCTGAAGAAGCTCGCGACCATGACCAAGGCCATCCGCCTGTATTCGTCGACGGGCGGCGTTGAACTGGTTCCCGCGATCGCCAACGAGTTTGGCCTCAAGGTCACAGTCGGCGCATGGATCGACAAGAACGCCGACCGTAACGAGCGCGAGATCGCGGCCGCTCTTGAACTTGCGAAGCGCAACAGCAACGTCATCGGCATCGTCGTCGGCAACGAAACCATCTACCGCGGGGAACAGAAGGTCGAAGATCTCATCGAGATTATCCAGCGCGTCAAGAAACAGACCAATGTTCCTGTAACAACTGGCGAAATCTGGAACATCTGGCGCGATAATCCGCAGCTCGCCTCTGCCGTCGATTTCATTGCCGCTCATATCCTGCCGTATTGGGAAAACTTTACCGCCCAGCAAGCAGTCGATCAGGCCATGTATATCTACGGACTGCTAAGGGACACCTTCCCCGGCAAGCGGATCGTGATCGCCGAATTCGGATGGCCGAGCGCGGGATACAACCTCAAGAATGCTTTCCCCGGTCCGTTCGAGCAGGCCTGGGTGCTCCGTAATTTCGTGACCCGCGCCGAAGCCATCGGCATGGACTACAACATCGTCGAAGCCATTGACCAGCCGTGGAAGTTTTTTGAAGGCGGCGTTGGACCTTACTGGGGCATTCTTGATGCTTCACGTGAGCCCAAGTTCTCTTGGACAGGGCCTGTTGTGGACCACGACTACTGGAAGGTTGCGGGCATAGCCCTGCTGGTTGGGGTTCTGCTGTCCTTCCCGATTTTCCGCCTGGCGCGTCCTACAGTCATGCAATCGGTTGTGCTCGCGGCCGCAGCCAGCGGAGTCGGCGCTTGGGTCGCGACCGTCTTTGCTTATTGGAACACGCACTATTTCGTCTTCGGGTCCGCGTTCGCGCTGACGCTCGGTCTCATCCTGCTGGTGCCGCTTGTCCTGATTGCCATGGCGCGGATCGAGGAAATCGCGACCATTGCCTTCGGGCACAAGCCGGCCCGCCTGATCTCGGCGGCGGTGCCCTCTCCGGCCGAAGGATATGCGCCGAAGGTCTCGATCCATGTGCCGGCCTATTTCGAGCCGCCCGAGATGCTGAAACAGACGCTCGATGCGGTATCGCGGCTCGATTATCCGAATTTCGAATGCGTGGTGATCATCAACAACACGCCCGACCCTGCGTTCTGGCAGCCGATTCAGGATCACTGCCGCACGCTGGGCGAGAGGTTCATTTTCATCAACGCCGAGAAAGTCCAGGGCTTCAAGGCCGGCGCGCTGCGGATCGCGATGGAGCGCACGGCTCCGGATGCGGAAATTATCGGCATCATCGACGCCGACTATGTGGTCACACCGGACTGGCTCAAGGATCTGGTGCCGGCCTTCGTCGATCCGCGCGTGGGTTTGGTGCAGGCCCCGCAGGAACATCGCGACGGCGACCGCTCGCTGATGCACTACGCCATGAACGGCGAATATGCCGGTTTCTTCGACATCGGCATGGTGCAGCGGAACGAAGCCAACGCCATTATCGTCCATGGCACCATGTGCCTGATCCGCCGCGCGGCGATGGACATGGCGGGCGGCTGGGCCGGCGACACGATCTGCGAGGATACCGACCTCGGTCTCGCGATTATCGAGCACGGCTGGCTGACGCACTACACCAACAAGCGCTACGGCTATGGCCTGCTGCCGGACACCTACGAGGCCTTCAAGAAGCAGCGCCACCGCTGGGCTTATGGCGGGTTCCAGATCGTGAAAAAGCACTGGCGCCGGTTCTTGCCCAATGCAAGCCGGCTCTCACCGGATCAGAAGCGCGAATTCGCGCTCGGCTGGCTGAACTGGCTCGGCGCGGAAAGCCTCGGCGTGGTCGTCGCAATCCTGAACCTGATCTGGGTGCCGATCGTCTCGTTCGCCGACATTGCCATTCCGGATAAAATTCTCACGCTACCGATCATAGCGGCCTTTGTGGTGTCGCTCTCCCACTTCCTCATCCTTTACAGGCTTCGCGTGCCGGTGAAGGTCGGCCAGATGCTGGGGGCCATGGTAGCGGCGATGTCGGTGCAATGGACGGTTTCTCGGGCTGTGGCGAACGGCCTGATCACCGACCACCTTCCATTCGCCCGAACGTCCAAGGGCGGCCTCTCGATGATGTCCGTGGAATTCCAGGCGTTCTGGGAAGCCGTCATCGGCATTTTGCTGATCATCGGCGCAATCGTGCTGGTGGCGTTCAATGTGAAGGAAGTCCGGGAGATCAATATCTTCGCGGGCGTGCTCGTGCTTCAGAGCCTGCCTTTCCTGTCGGCTGTTGCCATTGCAATCCTCGAGAATTCGCGGATCAATGCGTTCAGCTTCTGGAAGACTTCCACGGTTCGCGCTGCAGAACTCATCGGACTGCGCCGCGAGGCAACGCCGGCAGGTGTCACCGCACAGCAGCCGGTCCCGTCGGACGTCCGTCCCGACATCAATTGATGTTTTCAGCGATTGAGTTCGTCAGCTTACTTCATGCTGACAAATGTGCCCCACACAGCGGCCAGTCCGGCGCCTATCAAAACGTAAACCGGGTGCCGGCAGAACGCGTCGCCGTAGGCGCACATCTGAGAGCCAAACTTGCCGAGTTGGCCTTGATCGGCGGCATAGAAGAGCCCGGACAACACGACCAGGAGACCGGCGACAAAGTACATTTTCGTTGCCCTCTTTCGCTGCAAGAACCGCATCTGGATGCGGCGTTATTCTTGCTGCGATTCTCCCTCGCGCGTCGAGAGACGACCGCCACACTTGGTTGACAGGGTGCCATGGTGAGCGCGGTGGGACTCGAACCCACGACCCCATGATTAAAAGTCACGTGCTCTACCGCCTGAGCTACGCGCTCACGTGTGGCGGTGTGTAGGTGGCGGGTGGATGTGGGTCAAGTGCAGCCCGGCATCCTTGTTCAGGCTGTGGAATTCCTGCCGATCCCGAGACGTTCCGCCGACGGAGGCGACAATTGACAAAAGAACAAAAAGAGAACACAATGCCAATATCACTGCCTGGGAAACACAGATGGCCGATATCTCCTACTATGTGGCGCTTCCGTTCAGCGAGGATGACGAAGGATCCGTCGTAACGGGAACAGCGGAAGAGTTTCAAAGCGCATCTACAGCGATTCGGCGCGCGGAAACGTTGTCGCGGACGTCCGGCGTCGTTGGCGCTGTTGCCTTCACGCGCTCCGGCGATCCGATGACGGGCGATTTCAAGGATGCAATGATCCTGAAGGCATTCGGGAACGTTCCAACGGATCTCAGCGCCCTGTAGACGATTCGTAACTGCGCAGCGGCCGTCAGGATCTGCGGTCCTCCTGCTCCTTCAGTTCGTCTTCGCTCAAATCATTCCGGGGAGCAGCGAAGTCATCACTGCTGGGATCAACCTTGAATGGTGCACCCTTGGTCGGATCCGACGGCCGCTTCTTCGGCTTCGAGCCGGCAGCGTCGCCTTTCTTCTTTCCAATCATCGGCTGATTTCCTTGCCTGCGCTGCCGGTATTCCCGGCATCATTCCCTTGAATATGGCTGAGACGGAGCGCATCTGCTACGCCTACCTCGCCAGGTTTCAAGGACTTTGATCATGACGGATTCGCCTGCTGCCTCCGAGAATACCGTGTGCGATTTCGACTTGCCCGTCCCTTACATGCAGCGGACGCGGGATTATTATCTCGCTATCGGTTATGATACCCCCTACCGCTGGGCGCACAATGTTGCAGCGCCCTTCCAGCCGCTGACCAAGCCTCTGGCGAAGTCGCGCGTGGCCATCGTGACCACGGCCGCCCGGTTCGATCCTGCGAAGGGCGATCAGGGACCGGGGGCAGCCTACAACGGCAGTGCGAAATTCTATCAGGTCTACAGCGGCGACACGGCACAACAGCACGATCTGCGAATCTCGCACATCGCCTACGACCGCGCGCACACGTCCGCGACCGACATGAACACCTGGTTCCCGCTGGCGCAATTGCATCGCCTCGCTGGCGAAGGCCGGATCGGAACGGTTGCGCCGCGCTTCTTCGGTGCGCCGACCAATCGCAGCCATCGCGTCACCATCGATACCGACGCGCCGGACATTCTTTCACGCTGCAAGGCGGATGACATCGACGCCGTCGTTCTGGTGTCAAATTGTCCAGTGTGCCATCAGACCACCGCGCTGGTCGCGCGCCATCTGGAGGCCAACGGGATTTCAACTGTGTTGATGGGCTGTGCGAAGGACATTGTCGAACACGCCGCCGTGCCGCGATTTTTGTTTAGCGATTTCCCGTTAGGCAACTCCGCGGGCAAACCCCATGACGTGGCGTCTCAGGCCTTCACGCTGGAATTGGCTTTGAAGGTGCTGGAAAGCGCGCCGGGTCCGCAAACGACCGTTCAATCCCCGCTGCGCTGGAGCGAGGATGCCTCGTGGAAACGCGACTACAACAACGTGGAGCGCATGGCGCCCGAGGAACTCGCGCGGCGACGCCGCGATTTCGACGCCCAAAAGGAAGCCGCGCGCGCCAATCGCGTGGCGTGATTCAGTCGGATTTTCCTGCGGCTTTGCGCAGCGCCGCATTGATGCGGTCCTGCCAGCCGGGACCACCCTCCTGAAAGTGCTCAAGGACATCCTGATCAATCCGGATTGAGACAAGCTCCTTCACACCCGGGATTGCGACCGTCTTGGGAAGTGCCTCCGGCTCTTTCTTGGTGACAGATTTGAACGCCGCCTCGGCTTCCGTCTTGGCGTCGCTGAGCGTGCGCGGCCGTCTTGGAGGTGACGCCATACTCAAATTCCTTCGAACAGCGCCGTGGACAGGTAGCGCTCGGAGAACGACGGGATGACGGCCAGGATGGTCTTGCCCGCATTCTCGGACCGCTTGCCGAGCTCCAGCGCCGCAGCAATGGCCGCGCCCGATGAAATACCGCCGGGGATGCCTTCGATACGCGCCAGAGCCCGGGATGTGGCAATCGCCGTTGCGCTATCGACCTTGACGATCTCATCGATCACAGACCGGTCGAGAACGTCCGGCACAAAGCCTGCGCCGATACCCTGAATTTTATGCGGCGAATGCTGACCGCCGGATAGAACGGGACTTTCCACCGGCTCGACAGCGACCACACGCAAGGATGGTTTGCGAGGCTTCAGAACCTGCCCCACCCCGGTGATCGTACCGCCGGTCCCGACACCGGCGACGAATATGTCGATATTGCCACTGGTATCGTTCCAGATCTCCTCCGCAGTCGTGCGGCGATGCACCTCGGGATTGGCCAGGTTTTTGAATTGCTGCGGCATCACCGAGTTGGGCGTGTTGCGGATCAACTCCTCTGCGGTTGCAATCGCGCCTTTCATACCCTGGGCTGCGGGCGTCAAAACAATCTCCGCGCCGAGAAATGCCAGCATCTTGCGGCGCTCGATCGACATTGACTCCGGCATCACGAGCTTCAGGCGATAGCCGCGCGACGCGGCGACGTAGGCCAACGCAATACCTGTATTACCGGATGTCGGCTCGATCAGAACGGTGTCTGGATCGATCACACCGGCTTTCTCCATCGCGATGATCATGGCCGCGCCAATGCGATCCTTCACACTCGCAGCCGGATTGAAATACTCGAGTTTGGCGAGAATTGTTGCCTTCACGCTGTTCTGTTCCGGCAACCGATGCAGCCGGACAATCGGCGTGTCGCCAAATGCATCAACGATGCTGTCGTAGATTCGCCCGCGCCCCGGCCCATGTGCCTGCGAAACATTTGGGTGTGTCTTGGTGTCCATGCCGAGGTCCTCCACATCAATCAAATGCGAGCCATCAGAGAAAGCTACGCAAAACGAACAGCTTCGCCATTAAGGGCGGCAGCGCTCATGTGCGCAAGGGGTAATCACGGCGCGGCGGCGAGCGTTGCATCGCAAAATGCATTTCGCAAAAGGAACGCATTTGTGTTGCGACATCTTCAAACTCCTATGTGTATATTGGGCATAAGCTCAAATCCGGTAGGGAGGTCACGATGCCAGCGCTTGCTGAAATTCTGTCGACCAAGCCATCACGCTTACCGCCGCGCACGTCCGACCGTCCGGTGTGCACGATTTGCGCGGACTCAATGGTCGCAGCCGAGGCATCTGCATTTCTTTCTGATGACGTGATCAGCTATCTGTGGACCTGCGACAATTGCGGCTATGGCTTCGTCACGAAGCATTCCACCAAGATCGTCTGCAACTGACGGCACAACCTGTCCGCATAATTTGTCAGCGCGGCGCGATATCGCCCCGCGCCCATTCAGCGCGAACGGATGCACGGTAATCGCCG
Source organism: Afipia birgiae 34632 (assembly GCF_000308295.2). Taxonomy (GTDB): domain Bacteria; phylum Pseudomonadota; class Alphaproteobacteria; order Rhizobiales; family Xanthobacteraceae; genus Afipia; species Afipia birgiae. The sequence goes on along the minus strand of NZ_HG326652.1, from coordinate 1,059,435 downwards.
TATGTCCCGGCGGCGATAGCTTCGCGGGCACCGCTCATCAGGCTTTGATAGTACGCGACGTTGATCTCCGACAGCAGCATCGCGCCCAGCGCCTCCTCTGATTTCACGAGGTGGTGCAGGTATGCTCGCGAATAGCCGTTCGCCGAACGCCAGGCGCTTTCCTCGTCCAGTGGACGCGGATCATCGGCATGGCGGGCATTGCGCAAATTGATGACGCCATGCCGCGTGAAAACGTGGCCATGGCGGCCATTGCGCGTCGGCATCACGCAGTCGAACATGTCGATCCCCCGCGCGACTGCCTCCAGCATGTCGTCCGGTGTCCCGACGCCCATCAAGTACCGCGGACGTTCCTGCGGCAGGATAGGAGCAACCTCTTCGATCATCGCCAGCATGACGGCCTGCGGCTCGCCAACCGCCAGTCCACCGACCGCATAGCCATGAAACCCTACGTCAATCAGCGCGCGGGTGCTCTCGCGGCGCAATTCGGGAATATCGCCGCCCTGTACGATCCCGAACAGCATGTATCCCGGAGGTGCAGTCTCGAAGGCCCGTTTGCTGCGCTCCGCCCAGCGGATCGACAACTGCATGGCGCGTTCGATATCGGTCCGCTCGGCCGGCAGCCGCACGCACTCATCGAGTTGCATGGCGATATCGGACCCGAGCAAACGCTGCACCTTGATGGCGCGCTCGGGCGACAATTCGACTTTGGTGCCGTCGATATGCGAGCTGAACGTCACTGCATGTTCCGTGACCTTGCGCAGCTTTGCCAGCGACATGACCTGAAAGCCACCGGAGTCGGTCAGCATCGGGCCGTTCCATGTGGTGAACTTCTGCAGTCCACCCAACACTGCGATGCGCTCAGCGCCAGGACGCAGCATCAGGTGATAGGTGTTGCCGAGCACGATATCCGCACCCGTTTCACGGATGTCGCGCCAATGAATGCTCTTCATGGCGCCCGCCGTACCGACGGGCATGAACGCGGGCGTCCGCACAACGCCATGCGGCGTCGTAAGTTCGCCGGTCCGCGCTTCGCCATCGCGGCCGAGAAGCTGGAAATGGTTGGGAACACTCATCTCGTGATCCGGTTCTGACATTCGTATTCCATCTCAGCAGACACCATTTACGAATGTCAGAACCAAAGGATCACGAGAACAATAAATAGCTAGTGTCCTTTCGTATCCGACGTTCGTACGGAAGGTGTTGCCGAGTGAAACGAACGTCGGATACGGGACACTGCCGACGTTATGGGTCAGGTCGGCTGACGAAACAACAGGCATGCGTCGCCATAGGAGTAAAAGCGATAGCCGTTCGAGATGGCGTGGGCATAGGCCTGCTGCATGGTCTCCAACCCGCTAAAGGCTGAAACCAGCATGAACAGGGTCGAACGCGGCAGATGGAAGTTCGTCATCAGAACATCCACTGCCTTGAAGCAATAGCCCGGCGTGATGAAAATTGCTGTCTCGCCGGTAAACGGCTGGATCGTGCCGTCATCCGCCGCAGCGCTTTCGAGAAGCCGCAACGACGTCGTCCCGACAGCCACGACCCGACCACCCTTGGCCCGGGCATCGTTGAGCGCAGAAGCGGTCTCCCCGGACACCGTGCCCCATTCAGCGTGCATTTTATGACCGGCGGTGTCATCCGCTTTCACAGGGAGAAATGTCCCTGCCCCGACATGCAGCGTCACGCGGTGCAGACCGATGCCACGGTTGCGCAATGCAGCCTCAAGCGCCGGCGTAAAATGCAGCCCCGCCGTGGGCGCAGCGACCGCGCCTTCGCTGACCGCAAACATGGTCTGATAGTCTGCCGTGTCGCGTTCGTCCGGCGTCCGCCGTGATGCGATATAGGGCGGCAACGGCGGCGCGCCCACATCGGCAATGGCTTGATCGAGCACCGGCCCGTGAAACGAGAACGACAGCGTCACCTCGCCGTTCTCGCCCTTGTGCTCAACCTGCGCGTCAAGGTTTCCCAGCAGACAGACGCGGCCTTCGTTGCCGAAGCGGATCGCGTCACCCTGGATGAGCTTCTTCGCCGGCTTCACCAATGCCTGCCAGCGCGATCCGTCGATGCGCTTGATAAGGGTGGCTTCGATCTTCGGTTCAGTCTCCCGGCCGATGCGGCGACCGATCAATTGCGCCGGAATGACCTTGGTGTCGTTGACCACCAGTTGATCGCCTGGCTGAAGGAACCCCGGCAGGTCAGATACGACCGCATCCGTCAACGGCTTGCCGGGTGTGACTGCCAGCATGCGGGCCGTGTCGCGCGGGCTGACAGGCCGCAACGCGATGTTGGCTTCCGGAAGTTCGAAGTCGAATAAGTCAGTACGCATGATGCTCAAATGTCGATGGCCGGGCATGCCCGGCCATCCGTTCGCAAGACCAGACTACAGCGACTATCAGGCGGCGTCAGCCGCCATATGCGCCTTGATGATCTTGTCGGGATTCTGCACGGGTTCGCCGCGCTTGATCTTGTCGACGTTCTCCATGCCGGACGTCACCTTGCCCCATACGGTGTACTGGCCGTTGAGGAAAGCGGCATCGTCGAAACAGATGAAGAACTGGCTGTCACCTGAATCCGGGTTCGCCGCACGCGCCATCGACGCGGTGCCGCGCACATGCGGTTCCTTGTTGAATTCGGCCTTCAGCTTCTTGCCGGAGCCGCCGGTGCCGGTGCCCTGCGGGCAGCCGGTCTGCGCCATGAATCCTTCGATAACGCGATGGAAAACGATGCCATCGTAAAATCCTTCGCGTACCAGTTCCTTGATGCGCGCGACGTGCCCCGGCGCCAGATCGGGACGCATCTCGATCGTCACCGGGCCCTGCGTGGTTTCCAGGATCAATGTGTTTTCGTTGTCTGCCATGATGTTTCCTTTGCAGGTTGGGAAACCCGCGATGGCCGGTATGGCCGCGGATCGCCTGAGATGGGTTACTTGATGTCGGAAGCGACCTGCACCCTCACCATCTTGTCCGGATCCTGAACCGGCTCGCCGCGCTTGATCTTGTCCACGACGTTCATGCCCGAGACCACTTCACCGACGACGGTGTACTTGTTGTTCAGGAAGCTGCCGTCCGCGAACATGATGAAAAACTGCGAATTAGCCGAATTCGGTTCGCCCGAACGCGCCATTCCGACAATGCCGCGCTTGAACGGCACGCTGGAGAATTCCGCCGGAAGGTTCGGATACTTCGATCCGCCCGTCCCGTTGAAGCGCTGGCCGTCGCCGGTCTGCGCCATGAAGCCTTCGATCACGCGATGAAACGGCACGTTGTTGTAATAGCCGTCGCGCGCGAGTTGCTTGATCCGCTCGGCATGCTTGGGCGCCAGATCGGTGCGGAGCTTGAAAATGACCCGGCCCTGGGTGGTGTCGATAACGATGGCGTTGTCCTTGTCGAGACCGGCGGGAAGCGCCTGAGACAAAGCGGGTGTTGCGAAAGCGAAAGCCGCGAGAACGGCGAGTATGCGGATCATGACAACTCCGGGGTGATAGAAAGCTAGTTAGCCAGCAAGTCTCTTCGTCAGGCGCGCGGCGACGGCTTTCGGCACGAAGTGCGAAACGTCACCACCCATCCCCGCGATCTGACGCACCAGTGTGGCGGTGATCGGGCGAACAGTGGCCGAAGCGGGAATGAAAACGGTGTGAACCTCGGGCACCAGCGTCTGGTTCATACCGGCGATCTGCATTTCATAATCGAGATCAGTGCCATCACGCAGGCCACGGATCAGGATCGTCGCCCCTGCGCGCTGCGCCGCGGTAACGGTCAGATCATTGAATGTGACACAGTCGATTTCGCAACCGGCGTTGGCGGCGATGGGCGCAAACACCTCGCGAACCATTTCCAGCCGCTCTTCCGCGGAAAACAGAGGGGCCTTGCCGGGATGGATGCCGATCGCAACGATCAACCGGTCGACCAGGCTGCAAGCCTGCCGAACCACATCCAAATGGCCATTGGTAACAGGGTCGAACGACCCGGGGTAAAGCGCTATGCGGGACATATCCCCTCCTACCCCGGCCCGGCGACCGCCGCAAGCAGGGCGGGTTCCGTAGCTGACGGCTGTTTTTCGGGGCAAAAATTTTAAGATCTCGTGAACCTTTACCGGCCGCCGCGCGTCATCCCTGCAAGCAGACCATAAGGCTGGAAATCAGCAGAGGACGGACCATGATCAAGGCACTCTCAGTAGTGACGATTGCGGCTTTCGTTGCAGCAGCCATGACAATCTTACCAAGTTTTGCGCCTCGCGTGGAGGCGAGCATGCCGCAAGCACTTGCAAAGGCTGACCGGCTGCCGATCCGGACGGCCAGCGTATCCTGTGCGGCCCAGCATTGGCCGACCATGGACGCGTCATGTCTGCGGCGCAGCAACTGGAAAGCCGGCGTCCAGCCGGTCCGGGTCGTGACGACGGACCGCAACTAACCCACCCCGCCAGACTTAGACCCATTTGCGTCGTCTGGATTGGCGAGTGGGCGTTGCGGGACCAATAAAATCCGCTCAGCGGCCATGGCAATTTTCCGCTCCCGGTAGCAGACTACAGCATGCATCCGTTTTCGGATGCTTGTGAAGCGACGGGGGTAGCAAGTGACTGCCGTGCATGGCGCAGCTTCAGTCCGCAGCCCCGGACTTCCGATCACTGCAACAATCGGAGCCCTCGGCGTCGTCTATGGCGATATCGGGACGAGCCCGCTCTATGCCTTGAAGGAGGCCGCCAAGGCGGCAAGCCACGGTGGCGTCCTCACCAACGAAGCCATTCTTGGCGTGGTCTCACTGATCCTCTGGGCGCTGATCCTCATCATTTCGTTCAAATACGCCATGCTGATCATGCGGGCAGACAACCGCGGCGAAGGCGGAATCGTCGCGCTTCTGGCTCTTCTCCATGCCCGCAATGCGCAACCGGGAACGTGGCGCGCGAAACTGCTTATCGTTGGACTGATCGGCGCCGCGCTGTTGTATGGCGATGGAGCCATCACACCCGCGATCTCGGTCCTCAGCGCCGTAGAAGGATTAAAGGTCGACGCACCTTCACTGGCCCCCGCCGTCGTGCCTATCACTGTCGTCATCCTGATCGGGCTTTTCCTGATGCAACGCAAAGGCACCGGGTTCATAGGGGGGATATTCGGACCGTTCATGCTGGTCTGGTTCGTGGTTCTTGCACTGTTGGGAATACACGGCATCGCGAAGAATCCTGACGTCCTTGCGGCCCTGAGTCCGACATACGCAGTGACGTTTCTCATCAGCCAGAATTTCCATGTCTCGTTTGCGATCCTGGGCGCGGCATTTCTGGCCGTGACTGGTGGCGAAGCTATGTATGCGGATATGGGGCATTTCGGCCGTACACCGATCCAGCTCGCGTGGTTTACGATTGCGCTGCCAGCGCTTGTCCTGAACTATTTCGGCCAGGCTGGATTGCTCCTGACCGATCCCGGAGCCCTTGAAAACCCGTTCTACCAGCTCGCCCCTGATTGGGTGCACTATCCACTCGTTGCCTTCGCGACGCTCGCGGCGGTGATTGCATCTCAGGCGATCATCACAGGTGTCTTCTCCCTCACGCAGCAGGCCATTCAGCTGGGATTCCTGCCCCGCATGCATATCCAGCACACAGCGAGTGACGAGAAAGGCCAGATCTATGTCCCGCTGATCAACTGGCTGCTGGCCGCAGGAACTCTTGGAGCCGTCATCGGTTTTGGCACATCTGATGCGCTCGCCGGGGCCTACGGTGTTGCGGTATCGCTGCTGATGGCGATTACGACGCTGCTGGCAGCGCTGGTCGCTATCCAGTGGGGCTATCCACCGATCGTTGTCATCGCGGTCAACGGGTTCTTTTTCGTAATCGATTGTATTTTCTTCGCGGCAAACTCGGCCAAGTTGTTCGAGGGTGGCTGGTTTCCGCTGGTGATCGCAGCCGTCATCGCGTTCCTGATGCTGACATGGCGCGGCGGCGTGAAACTCGTCGAGGCGGCGCGAGGTGCTCTACGCCAGCCGGAAGAAGACCTGATCGAAACTGCGATAAGCAAATGCCATACGCGGCTTCCGGGAACCGCAGTGTTTCTCGCCTCGGCGCCGAACGGTGTGCCTCTCGCGTTGACGCAGTTCGTCAAACACAATCACGTCCTGCATCAACGCGTCGTTCTCGTGACCGTCCTGATTGCGGAAGCGCCGCGCATCCCTGACGAAGACAGGGCCGAGGTCATCGAGGTCATCGAAGGAATAACGCGCGTAATCCTGCACTTCGGTTTCATGCAGTACCCGGTTATTCTGGAAGGACTGCAACTTGCTTGCGAACAGGGCAAGCTTCCAGGCATCGATCTCAGCGACATCACCTACTACATCGGCCGCGAGACGATCATTCCCAGCGAGAAAATCGCTGGCATGTGGGTGTGGCGAGAGACCGTGTTCGCATTCCTCCAACGGAATGCGGAACGCACAGCCGCGTTCTTCGGCGTACCGACCAAGCAGGTCGTCGAGTTCGGAACTGAAATCGAGATCTAGGTCACGGTCCCGGCCCGACGGGCCGGGAGATCAGATTCTAACCACCGTTGCCGTTTTCCGCTTCATCGTCGGTAATGTGCTCAACGGAGACGACATGCTCGTCTTCAGCCGTGTCGAACACGATCACGCCTTGAGTCGAACGCCCTGCGACACGGATGTCCTCGACCGGGCAGCGGATCAACTGGCCGTTGTCAGTCACCAGCATGATCTGGTCGCTGTCCTCAACCGGGAACGATGCCACCAGCTTGCCGTTGCGGTTGTTGACGGACATCGCAACGATGCCCTTTCCGCCGCGGCCTGTGGTGCGATACTCGAACGATGAACTGCGCTTGCCGTAGCCATTCTCGCTGATGGTCAGCACGAATTGTTCGGCGGCCGACATTTCCACATAGCGCTGCTCACCAAGCTCGATCGCGCCCGTGGCCTCTTCCTGATCAGAACCGACCTCTTCCTCGACCCCACCGCGACGCACCGCGTTGGCGCGGCGCAAATAAGCGGCGCGCTCATCGGCGTTGACATCCATATGGCGCAGGATCGTGAGAGAGATCAGCTTGTCGCCTTCACCCAACGCGATACCACGCACACCCATCGAGGTACGACCCTGGAACACGCGTACGTCGGTTACCGGGAAGCGGATGCACTGTCCGCCCGCGGCGGTCAGCAACACATCGTCATTCTCGGTCGCGATCTGCACGTCGACGATGGCCTCGCCCTCATCGAGCTTCATAGCGATGATGCCGGATCGGCGAACATCGACGAAATCGGACAGCTTGTTGCGCCTGACATTGCCACCTGTCGTGGCGAACATCACATCGAGATTACCCCAAGATGATTCATCCTCGGGCAACGGCATGATGGTGGTGATGCGCTCGCCCTGCTCCAGCGGCAGGATGTTGATCAGCGCCTTGCCGCGCGAGTTCGGAGCCGCCATCGGCAGACGCCAGACCTTCTCCTTGTAAACCTGACCGCGGGACGAGAAGAACAGTACCGGCGTATGCGTGGAAGCGATGAACAGCCGGCTGACGAAATCCTCGTCGCGCGTCTGCATTCCCGAGCGGCCTTTGCCGCCACGCTTCTGCGCGCGATAGGTCGACAACGGCACGCGCTTGACGTAGCCCGCATGCGAAACGGTAACGACCATATCCTCGCGCTGGATCAAGTCTTCGTCTTCAACCTCGCCTTCCTGATCGATGATCATGGTGCGGCGTGGTGTTGCGAACTCGTCCTTCACGGCCGTGAGTTCGTCCTTGATGATGGACTGAATCCGGGCGCGCGAACGCAGGATATCGAGATAGTCGGCAATCTCCTTCGCAAGCTTGTTCAGCTCTTCGGAGATTTCCTCGCGGCCGAGCGCAGTCAGACGCTGCAGACGCAGGTCGAGGATTGCCTTGGCCTGCTCGAGCGACAGACGCGCAGTACCATCTTCAGCGACGCGATGACGCGGATCGTCAATCAGCGTGATCATCGTCGCCATGTCTTTTGCGGGCCAGTCTCGCGACATCAAGGTTTCGCGCGCGGTGTTCGGGTCCGGCGAGGTGCGGATCACGCGAATGACCTCGTCGATATTGGCCACGGCGATGGCGAGCCCCACCAGGATATGGGCGCGGTCTCGCGCCTTTCCGAGCAGGAACTTGGTGCGACGTGAGACAACACTCTCGCGGAACGCGACAAAAACAGTCAGCAAATCCTTCAGGTTCATCACCCGCGGACGGCCGCCATCGAGAGCCACTATGTTAGCGCCGAAATTGGTCTGCAATGGCGTAAACTTATAGAGCTGATTCAGCACCACCTCCGGCACCACATCGCGCTTCAGTTCAACAACCACGCGGTAACCGTCGCGGTCGGACTCGTCGCGCAGATCCGAAATACCTTCGATCTTCTTTTCGCGCACCAGCTCGGCGATGCGCTCGACCATGCTCGCCTTGTTCACCTGATACGGGATTTCCGAGACAATGATCGCTTCGCGATCCTTGCGGATGGTCTCGATGTTGACCTTGCCGCGCATCACAATGGAGCCGCGGCCCAGATGGTAGGCCGCACGGATACCCTGGCGGCCAAGGATAATGCCGCCGGTCGGGAAATCCGGTCCGGGAACGATATTGATAAGGTCGTCGATGCCAAGCGCGGGGTCGTTGATCAGCGCAATACACGCGTCGATCACTTCGCCGAGATTGTGCGGCGGGATATTCGTCGCCATACCGACCGCGATACCGCCGGCGCCATTGACCAGCAGGTTCGGAAATTTTGCAGGCAGAACTTTCGGCTCACGCTCGGAACTATCGTAGTTCGGCTGGTAGTCAACGGTGTCCTTGTCGATATCGTCGAGCAGCGAGTGAGCGACCTTCTCAAGGCGCGACTCGGTGTAACGCATCGCAGCGGCCATATCGCCATCGACCGAGCCGAAGTTGCCCTGCCCGTCGATCAGTGGCACGCGCATGGAGAAGTCCTGCGCCATGCGCACCATCGCGTCGTAGACCGACTGGTCGCCGTGTGGATGGTATTTACCAATCACGTCACCGACGGTGCGCGCCGATTTGCGATACGGCTTGTTCCACTCGAAACCATTTTCGTACATCGCATAGAGGATACGGCGGTGAACGGGCTTGAGACCGTCGCGCGCGTCCGGCAACGCACGCGCCACGATCACGCTCATCGCGTAATCGAGGTACGAGCGCTTCATCTCATCCGTGATCGAAACGGGACGGATATCGGCCGTCTCGGACGGGCCGGACGGCGGATCTTCTTGGTCAGCCAACGTGCGAATCCTGGGTGCGAAATACTCCTGTTATATAGGCGAATTCGCGGGCCAACGCCAACCGCATTCACGCCTAAAAACAGCACGAAAATGCCAACAGTTACAAAAGCTTATAAGTGACAAAAAATCGGCTCGGCTTGGCGGTAAACCGCTCTTTGGAACGGGAGCTACTGCCCAAACGCGATCGCATGCACGATGCGGCCAGGCACGAATGTGAACAGTCCCGCAATCACCAGCCCGCCCGTAAAAAGCGAGATCATTGTAATCCGGTGGCCATTCACCCGATGTCTGTGAGCAAACCAGATGCCCAGCGGAAGCATGATCAAGCTGAAGATCGACAGCAAATGGATCGGACTCCACGGCCCGCCCAGCCTGATCTGATTCTGATGAATCCAGAACGAACTTACCGCGACGGTCATCATCAGTACAACCCAGGTCCAGCCGAGGGCGCGATGAGGCAACGTACCCTTCGTAGAAGCGAACTGGACGATACCCAGCACCAGCGCGCTCATGGCGGCAAAGGCGTGCAGCTGAATGACCAAAGGCGCATTGAACAGTGGCGCTAGGCTCATCGGTCGCTTCCGGCAATGAAGCTGGCTTGAAAATCAGACCTCAACGGGATGCGTCAGGCGACGTTGAAGCTGCGACACACAGAGCCAGCGAAATTTTACTGGCTCTGCGCTCGCACACCATCGTCAATAAAATAGATTAGAATGGAATATCGTCATTCATGTCGTCGTTGCGACCGCCGCCAGCAGCAACACGGCGCGGAGGTGCCGAGCGCGACGGACCTGACGATCCGAAGTCACCACCACTCTCATCAGCGCCAAACGAACCGCCACTGCTCTTGCCGTCGAGCATTGTCAAAGTCGAATTGAAGTTCTGAAGAACGACTTCGGTCGAATAGCGGTCCTTGCCATCCTTGTCCTGCCATTTGCGGGTTTGCAACTGGCCCTCCAGGTAGACCTTGGATCCCTTCTTTAGATACTGCTCGGCGATCTTGCAGAGACCTTCGCTGAAGATCACGACGCGATGCCACTCCGTCTTTTCTTTCCGCTCGCCGGAATTCTTGTCGCGCCAGGTCTCCGACGTTGCGACGCTTAGGTTCGCGATCGGGCGACCATCCTGCGTCCGCTTGATTTCAGGGTCGGCGCCGAGATTTCCAACCAGAATGACTTTATTGACGCTTCCCGCCATTGCCGCTCTCCACTTTCGCGCACGCATACGGTGCGCCCGAATCTGTCAGGATTTATGTTCGCGGGATTGCCATCCCAACTTGGGAAACGCCCGCTCCGAAAATGACCCTATACGCTCCGGCCCGCCCGATGAGCCCGCCTCATCGGTTATCCACACGCAAGCCGCCCGTTAGTTACAGACATAATATGTACTCTTTTTGTTCTAGCGCAAGGAAAGTGCGAACGGGAACCCTTTGATAAACAGATGATTGTTCCGACGGCTTCTGGAAATGTGACGAAAACGTGATCAAATCATGGAGACTAGGGAACCAAATATCCCAAACAATTCCTTGTCTTAGGAAGTCTCACTTCCCTTCTGACTGTTGCATTTCGGAGACGGCTTTTTCGGAGGAAGCCGGTATATTCCGACTCACGAAATCGAAACCCCATTGCGTTCGCGCCTTGGAAAACTGCTTCGAAAAATCGAAGCGGACTTAAAACTGGAGAACTAAGATGAAGAAGTTTTTGCTCGGCACTGTGGCACTGGTTGCCCTCGGTACTGCTTCGGCAGTTGCCGCTGATCTGCCGGCCCGTACCTACACCAAGGCACCGGTTTACGCCGCGCCGATCTACAACTGGACCGGCATCTACGTCGGTGCGCACATCGGCGCCGCTTTCGGTGGTGATAACGGCTTCACCACCACCGACCCGACCCTCGTCGGCACCAACCGTGACGCAGCGTTCCTCGGCGGTGGCCAGATCGGCGCTGACTACCAGTTCGCTCCGAACTGGCTGGTTGGTATCGAAGGCCAGATTTCCGGCCTGTCGAACAGCGACCGCACCTTCACCAGCGGCGTGAACTCGCTCCGTGATCGTTCCGACTGGCTCGCTTCGGTCACCGGTCGCCTCGGTTACACCTGGGGTCCGGGCCTGATCTACGCCAAGGGCGGTGTCGCGTTCCGTGACGACAACGGTCTTGCTGCAACCGCTGGCTTCCTGCCGGCCGTCGCCAGCCGCGAATCGACTGGCTACACCGTCGGTGGCGGTCTGGAGTACATGTTCGCTCCCGCATGGTCGGCGAAGGTTGAGTACCAGTACTACAACTTCGACACCACCAACGTCGCCTACAACAACGTTGGCGCTCGGGCGCTGTCCTTCAAGGACGACCTCCACACTGTGAAGGTTGGCGTCAACTATCGCTTCAACTGGGGTGGCCCGGTCGTCGCGAAGTACTAAGCTTCGCTTGACCTGAGCTTCTCAGGAACACGGAAAGGCCGGCTCTTCAGCCGGCCTTTTTGTTTGCCCATGGCGTCCCTATATCCTCAACATCCCGCTCAGACAGCAAACAGTTGATGGAGTGCGAACAGCACTGGAAATCCGGCTGCGTTCTCACTATGTTCTGCAAACAAGAATCTGATCGAGAATGAGAAACCGGCGAACGGTCATCGCGTTTTCCGGGGACAGCGCTCTTGCTGCGCGCAACGTGCCACCGGAAATCCCTCATGGACGAAGTCATCAAGGCAAGCCGCAAAACAACCGCTGGATCGAGTATGCGGGCCATCACGATTCGCGGCGCGCGCGAACATAATCTCAAGAACATCGACCTCGAGATTCCGCGCGACAAGCTGGTCGTTTTCACTGGTCTGTCAGGCTCGGGCAAGTCATCCCTCGCCTTCGACACCATTTATGCCGAAGGCCAGCGGCGCTACGTCGAATCGCTGTCGGCTTATGCCCGCCAGTTTCTGGAAATGATGCAGAAGCCCGATGTCGATCAGATTGACGGGCTGTCGCCGGCCATTTCCATCGAGCAAAAGACCACATCGAAGAATCCGCGATCGACGGTCGGAACCGTTACCGAGATTTATGACTACATGCGCCTGTTGTGGGCGCGCGTCGGCATTCCCTATTCGCCAGCAACAGGACTTCCTATCGAAAGCCAGATCGTCTCGCAGATGGTCGATCGGGTTCTGACGCTTCCCGAAGGCACTCGCCTCTACCTGCTCGCGCCCGTCGTGCGGGGCCGCAAGGGCGAATACAAAAAGGAACTCGCGGAATACCTCAAGAAGGGCTTCCAGCGCGTCAAGATCGACGGGAAGTTCTATGAGCTGGCCGATGCGCCGACTCTCGACAAGAAATTCCCCCACGATATCGACGTCGTGGTGGATCGAATCGTCGTGCGCGCAGACATCGCGCAGCGCCTCGCCGAATCGTTCGAGACCGCGTTGAAACTCGCAGAGGGACTGGCTGTCGTCGAATTCGCCGACGCCCCCGCAAACGAACCAACTTCGGAAAAGAAGGCAGAAAAAAAGACCGCCAGAATTCACGACAAAAGCGGACCTGAGCGGATTCTGTTCTCGGAGAAATTCGCCTGCCCGGTGTCCGGCTTCACGATCCCGGAAGTCGAACCGCGTCTGTTCTCGTTCAATAACCCGTACGGCGCCTGCCCGAAATGCGGCGGCCTCGGCGTCGAGCAGCATATCGACGCGGAACTCGTGATTCCTGACAAGGAAGCAACGCTGCGCAAGGGCGCGATTGCGCCGTGGGCGAAATCCTCGTCACCTTATTATGTGCAGACGCTGCAGGCCCTGGGAAAGTTCTACAAGTTCACGCTGGACACCAAGTGGAAGGACCTGTCCAAAAAGACCAAGGACGTGATCTTGTTCGGCTCCGGCGACGACGAGATCAAGTTCTCCTACGAGGACGGCGTGCGGTCTTACGATACCAAGAAGCCTTTCGAGGGCGTGGTCACCAATATCGAACGCCGCTTTCGCGAGACTGAGAGCGAGTGGGCGCGCGAGGAGCTCGGAAAGTATTTCAGCGACGTTCCCTGCGAATCCTGCCACGGTCATCGCCTGAAGCCGGAAGCCCTGTGCGTCAAGATCGGCGGCAAGCATATCGGCGAGATTTCCGAACTGTCGGTGATGCGCGCCGGTGAATGGTTCGAGACCGTTCCGAAGCAACTGAACAAGCAGCAAAACGAAATCGCAGCGCGAATCCTGAAAGAAATTCGCGAGCGGCTGTCGTTCCTGCTCGACGTCGGCTTGAACTACCTGACCCTGGCGCGCGCATCCGGCACTCTGTCCGGCGGTGAAAGCCAGCGTATCCGTCTCGCATCGCAGATCGGTTCTGGCCTGACCGGCGTACTGTACGTGCTGGACGAGCCGTCGATCGGGCTGCATCAGCGCGATAATGCCCGGCTGCTCGAAACGCTGCGGCGGCTGCGCGATCTCGGCAATACCGTCATCGTCGTCGAACATGACGAAGACGCCATCGAAACGGCCGACTACGTCGTGGACGTCGGACCAGGCGCGGGCGTGCATGGCGGAAACATCGTCGCCCAGGGCACGCCGCAGCAGGTGATGAGCAATCCGAACTCGATGACGGGAAAGTATCTCACCGGCGAAATGTATGTGCCGATTCCAGAGCGGCGGCCGCCCAATCATCGCCGCACCATCAAGGTCATCAACGCACGCGGCAACAATCTCAAGAATGTATCCGCTGAAGTTCCGCTCGGGCTGTTCACCTGCGTTACCGGCGTTTCGGGTGGCGGCAAATCCACGCTGCTGATCGATACGCTGTACAAGGCTATCGCGCGCAAGCTCAACAACGCATCCGAGGGCCCTGCCCTTCATGACCGCATCGAAGGTCTGGAGCATATCGACAAGATCATCGATATCGACCAGTCACCGATCGGCCGCACGCCACGATCAAACCCTGCGACTTACACCGGCGCGTTCACTCCGATCCGCGAATGGTTCGCTGGATTGCCGGAATCCAAGGCGCGCGGCTACGAGCCCGGGCGCTTCTCGTTCAACGTAAAGGGCGGACGCTGCGAGGCCTGTCAGGGCGATGGCCTGATCAAGATCGAGATGCACTTTCTGCCGGACGTCTACGTCACCTGCGACACCTGTAAGGGCAAGCGCTACAATCGCGAGACGCTGGACGTCCTGTTCAAAGGTAAGTCCATCGCCGACGTGCTCGACATGACGGTCGATGAAGCCGCTGACTTCTTCAAGGCGGTACCACGCGTCCGCGAAACCTTCAGGACTCTTCAGCGCGTCGGCCTCGGCTATATCCATGTCGGGCAGCAGGCGACAACGCTGTCTGGCGGCGAAGCTCAGCGCGTCAAGCTGGCTAAGGAACTGAGCAAGCGCGCGACCGGCCGCACGCTTTATATCCTTGATGAGCCGACCACGGGATTGCACTTCCACGACGTCGCCAAGCTGCTCGAGGTGCTTCACGAACTGGTAGCCCAGGGCAACAGCGTTGTGGTCATCGAGCACAATCTCGAGGTCATCAAGACTGCGGACTGGGTGATTGATCTCGGCCCTGAAGGTGGTGATGGCGGCGGCGAAATCGTCGCCTGGGGACCGCCGGAAGACATCGTCAAGGCACCGCGGAGTTACACCGGTAAATTCCTAGCACCGGTCCTGAAGAAAGGCCGCGCCGGGAAAATTCGCGATGCCGAAGAGGCGGCAGAGTAAGAAGACATCGGCATGCAAAGGGATATCGTTTGAGCGAGGTGACTAGCGCACCCCGGTCCCTTTGCACCGCTGGCAGGTGAGAACCTTGTCCCCCTTCTTTACCAACCCCTTGCCCTCACAGTTCTTGCACTTCTGCTTTTTCTTGATGTTGGGGCCTTTTTCGTTCGCCATTCTATTTTCCTGACATCATCGCAGGACGCAAACTGCGCCGTGCTCTCAAATAGCCCGCAATCCTGTTATCGCGCGACTTAAGTTATACAACATTCAAACTTAAATAGTGGACGGCCATGGCCGGAATAAATCGAGCCTGACCGTCGGCTCCTACAAGCCGGCAGCCAGACTCGATCTCATCGCCGGACTTGATGAAGCGGATGTCGCTTCAGCAAGGAGCTTATTGCCCATGCCGGGCAAGCTCGTCGTCACTCAGATCCCAGTCCTGCCAAAGCTTGAGGATACCCAGCAGGATCACAACGCCGCCGAGGGCCGTGTGCCACAGCCTGAGCGTTCCGGCCCCAGAGTAGCCGAAGATGTGGGGTGAAGCGATCAGCCAGAAGCCAAGCGCCATCTCGCACGCTTCCTCCCAGCGCCGAAGCGCGATGTACTCCAGCTGGGCAAGGCCAAACACAAGGATACCGACGCAAACCGCATTCAGGATCGCCATTCCCTGATCAACGTGGGTACCGAGGCCGTTGTTTGCCTGCCCAGTAAGCCACGGCGACAGGGTAATCAGCAAGCCAAGCAGCATGCCGGACCAATCTTCCCAGGACCGATGTTCCTTCAAGAACCGTTCGACTGACATTGAATACCTCCATCAAACGAAGGCATACGACGGCGGCCTGACAGATGTGACATTCCGACTGCCAAACGACCACTTTGGCCGCCTCACGGTATGTCTCAAAAAAACGTATGAATCCCCGCAACCTTTACAAGGCCTTCGGAACGGGTTTTTGTCGGGTTCGGAAAGTCCCGCAACGCCGGGGCAACAACCGTCGATCGACAAACTTCGGCCAAACCAGCAACAAACGCCCTACATCTGGAAATCTCCGCAATGACCGAATCCGTTCAAAACAATCCGGCCCGGAAACGCTACGAACTGGAGGCCGAGGGCCATCTGGCTGCGACCTATTACGAGCTTTCTGACGGCATCATCACCTTTGTGCACACCGAGGTCCCGAAAGAACTCGCAGGGAAGGGTATCGGATCGAAGCTCGTCAAGGGCGCCCTCGATCAGGTTCGTGCCGCCGGGCTCAAGGTTATCCCTCAGTGCCCTTTCGTAAAAGCCTACATTGAAAAACACGCCGAGTACGCCGACCTGTTGAAATAGATCCGCCCCGATCGAGGCCATAAACACAGGCACACGATTCAAGTCATGGTTCGCAACAACACTGCACTCAGCCGCTACGAACTCGACGTCGATGGCACAGTCGCTTTCGCCGATTATCGGCTTTCACCGGGCAAAGTGACCATCACACACACCGAAACGCCGCGTGCCTTGCGCGGCCGCGGCATTGCCTCGAAACTGGTGCAAGGGGCTCTGGAACAGATCCGCGCCGATGGACTAAAAGTCGTCGCTGGCTGCGGGTTCGTTGTCGACTATCTGGAGAAGCATCCGGAATTTGCAGACGTGGCTGCCTGAGCGCGCCTTTTTCCCGTTATGAAAAGCCCGCCATCGGCGGGCTTTCCTATCGAACATCGAAAAGAATCAAACGATCTTGATCGACATATCCGGCAAGCCGTCGAGCTTGCAAAGAATAACATCGCCCTTCACAACCGGTCCAACATTCTCTGGCGTACCGGAATAGATAATATCGCCAGCCTTCAGTTCGCAGGCTTCGGATAGCTTGGCGATCTGCTCGGCCACGCTCCATATCATGTTGCTCAGATCGGAGTTTTGCTTCACCGCTCCATTGACCGCGAGGGAAATCCCTCCCTTGGTGAAATGTCCGGTCTTGGTGACAGGATGTATGGGCCCAATTACCGCGGAATTATCGAAACTCTTGCCGATCTCCCACGGCTTTTTCTGGTCTCCCATGGCACGCTGCAGATCGCGGCGAGTCATGTCGAGACCAAGCGCATAGCCGTAGACGCAATCCAGTGCTTTTTCAGGCGAGATGTTGGAGCCGCCCGATTTCAACGCAGCCACGAGTTCGACTTCGTAATGATAATTCTTGGTTAGCGATGGATATGGATGATCCGCAACCGAACCTATCGCGACGTTCTGAATCGCATCCGTCGGCTTCTGAAAGAAAAACGGCGGCTCGCGCGTCGGATCCGATCCCATCTCGCGCGCATGCGCCGCGTAGTTTCGGCCGATGCAATAGATGCGGCGAACAGGAAACACCTCGTTGAGGCCGACAATGGGGATCGTGGCCTGTCCAACCGGAAAAACTGCCTTCACTCCGACCTGGGCTTCGGCGATCTCAGCGAAGGCTGCGGTGCCGGCCAAGGCCGCTGCGCCGCCGGCCAGAATGTTTCTGCGATTGAGTTCGGTCATGGTCGTTTCCCGCCTTGCATTGTTTCTCTTTCGGTCACATCCCCTTCCGCGTGCTCAATCGCAGCGGACGGATGATTGTACCGGTGGCATTTTGTATTCCGGAGTCGGCGGTTTGAACAGGACGTCGATACCAGTGTGCACTGCAATGAAAAAAGGCCCGCCTGAGAGGCGGGCCTTTCGGAAAGCCAGCCTCGGCGGCCGGCTCTTGGAATCAATTCTTCAGGTCATCCGGAAGCTTGCCGCCATTGGCCGCAAGCTTGGTCATCACCTGCTTGTGCAGCCAAATGTTCATCTTGGCCGAGTCACTGGTGTCGCCATCGTACTTCAATTCTTTCGCCAGTTCCTTGCGGGCCGAAAGACTGGAGTCGATGTCGAGAGCCTTCATCAAGTCCACGATTGACGTACGCCACTCAAGCTTCTCGCCCTTGGCCGCGACGGCTTTGTCGAGAATTGGCGCAACATCAACCATCGGCACGCTGGCAGCGCCACCCGCAGCCGATCCAGCACCGCTAGCAGGCTCAGCAGCTTCGGCTTTCGTGCCGAAAATCGCGCCCATGATCTTTCCAAAAATGCTCATCTCTAAAACTCCCGATAACCTGTCGATTGACAGGTGGATCTGACTGGTGCTTCTCCTGCTCTTCCGGCAGCACCTCACCGGTGGTCACAAGTCAGTGTAGACGCCTCATTACAGCTTGCCAATGCAAGTCATCGACATTGCGCTGCGGCGATTTGAGTCCAAAGCGCCAAAAAGACGCCACAATGACTGGAGCGATGCCGACTTCAATTTGTCACACACAGAGTCACACCGCCCTTCTTTGACAGAACCTGCTGCGTCTGCTCGGCCTTAAGCGATCCTGATGTCTTTCGCAGAATGCCCTTCGGACGAGCGCTCGGATTTAGGATCTCAGTGGGCGACGCGAACAGGTGAAACGCCGACGACCCCGCATGCGCAGCGTGCTGGTTCACCATGATCTCGCCATCGCTCCGTCATCAAGGATGTCGGGCCTGTTGCCCGAGACGCCGAGGTTTGGCATGGATGCGTTCTTCAAGGCGCGCATCCTAAGACTCCCATGTTCGACGCAGTGGTTTTCGCAGGCGGGGGTAACCGCTGTTACTGGCAAGGCGGCTTCTACGAGGCAGCTGTAGCGCGTCTGGGTTTGGTGCCGCGCCTCGTCGTCGGCGCTAGCGCAGGCGCATTTGCTGCGGTCTATTCATTGCTCGAAACCGGACCTGCGACACGCGCCCGCGTGATTGGCGCATGCTATCCGAAATTGCAAAATTTCGACTTTTGCCGCATGGCATGCCGGTCACGAACGTTGCCGGTCAGTCGGTGTTCGATGGCGGCCTTGTTGATAACGTTCCCATCGAGCCGATTGAGCCCGTGGAATCCGCAGGCGGACGCACGTTGGTGCTGCTGACGCGAGTCTAAAAATCAATTCCGGCCGTCAAAGGACGCACATACGTGCAACCGTCACGGAAGGTCAATGTGGAGCAATTCGA
Source organism: Afipia birgiae 34632 (assembly GCF_000308295.2). Lineage (GTDB taxonomy): Bacteria > Pseudomonadota > Alphaproteobacteria > Rhizobiales > Xanthobacteraceae > Afipia > Afipia birgiae. Next base: position 1,040,548 of record NZ_HG326652.1, on the reverse strand, counting down.
CATCAGGAATCCCGACGGCATCCGCCGCGCCTACGAACTCGGCTTGAAGGATGGCGACGCGTTCACCGCCTCGTTCAATCGATGACCAATCACGATTGGCGGCACGACACGTTTTAGCCTTTGTTGAAGGCGAGATTCGCGTTGATACTCGCAGGCGTGACAGGCTCCAGATGATTGTTCTCTCGCGCGTGACCCTTGCCGTCTTGTTTACCGTAGCCACCTCACCCGCGCACGCCGCAGCATGCGGCACGGGCAGCTTCGAAAGCTGGCTCGATAACTTCAAGACCGAAGCGGCGGCAGAGGGTATCTCTCAGAAAGCGATCGCGTTGGGCCTGAGCGGCGTCACGCTCGACGAAAGCGTTCTTTCACGCGACAGATCGCAGCACGTTTTCCGTCAGAGCTTCGAGGAATTTTCTGGCCGGATGGTACCGCCTCGGCTGGCTGCTGGCGCCAACAAAATGAAACAGTTCGGCTCGGTGCTATCCCGCATCGAGCAGCGCTACGGAGTGCCGGGATCTGTTCTCGTCGCGATCTGGGGACTTGAAACCGACTACGGCGTCAATATCGGAAAATTTCCAACCATTCGCTCGGTCGCGACGCTGGCTTACGATTGCCGCCGTTCCGAAATGTTTCGGGCCGAACTGAAGGACGCGCTGCGGATCGTCGATCAAGGCGACCTCTCGCCTGCCGAAATGCGTGGAGCATGGGCCGGTGAAATCGGACAAACCCAGTTTATGCCGTCGTCATACATCAAGTTTGCAGTCGACTTCGACAGCAATGGGCGGCGGGATCTGCTGCGCAGCCCACCCGATGTGCTCGCCTCAACCGCAAATTTCCTCGCGGGACACGGCTGGAAGCGCGGACAGCCATGGGCTCCAGGCACCGACAATTTCGCTGTCATCCAGCAGTGGAATAAGAGCGAGGTCTACTCCAAAACGATCGCTTATTTTGCGAACCAGCTCGACCGCGCGCCTTGAACCGAATGATGGCGCAGCAACAGCGTTGCCGCGTCATCACGCCAGTCGATTAGTGGTGCTTGTGTGCTGGTGCTCCCGCTCCACTCGCGCCTATGGCATTGACATTGAAGCTGACATCGAGCTTGCCAGCCTTTTCAAACGTCAATGTCGCTTTCAGCGTGTCACCCTGCTTCAACTGCTGCTTGATATCCATGAACATCATATGAAAGCCGCCGGGCTTGAGCTCGACCGTCTCTCCGGGCTTGATAATCAATCCATCTGTCAGTTGCCGCATCTTCATCACGCCGTCGGTCATCGACATTTCGTGAATTTCCACACAATCCGCGCTGGCTGTGGCCGCACCGGCCAGGCGATCGGGTGACTTGCCGTTGTTGGTGATCTTGAGATAGCCGCCAGCGATCTTGGCGCCGCCCGGCGTGGCACGCGTCCACGGCGATGCTACAACCAGATCGCCGGTCCTGAAGATGTCAGTACCGGTCTGGGCGGCCCCACCCATCTGGGCGTGATCCATCTTGCTGTGGTCCATCTGCGCCTGCGCTACCATCGTCGTATCGGCAACGATCCGCAGCGTTGGGGCCGGCGATTTTAGACTGTGTGGATCTTGTCCGTCCGACGCAATCTGTTCCCAACGAACCTCACCCTTGGCGCATTGCTGCACCGTTGGAAACGAAATCGTCTGCCCCGGACGGAAATCTCCGGCAAGGAAGCTCGTGAACATGAACTCGTCATAGTTATCGTCCGACAACGAGCCGCCCGACCACACGATCTCCTTCGGCCCTTCGGTCACGGCCTTACCGTGGCTCTGATAGGACTTGGTGTAGGCGCCCCGCGTGATGCTGAGCGTCCACCCCGCCTTGGGCATCGGCTTCACGCCAATGACACCCTCCGGGATTTGAATCCGGATGGTTTGGGTGGCTGTTCCGTCGCAGCCATGCGGAACCTGAAATACTGCCTTGTAGTAGGAGCCGGTGCGCGCCTCGCCTGTCGCAAGCGTAACGTGGGCGAACGCGGCTGACTGCGAGATGATGAACGCCGATGCGGCCAAGCCAGCGCCGGGCAGCAACCGCTTGGGACTGCGGAAGTTGATGGACATGTTTTTCCTCGACTGATGCTGAAGGATAATTCCGAAACGAACGTCTCAGGCTGTCTCAGCTCAGCATCGGAGGAGCCCGGGCCAAAAAGGCTGGTTCCCGTAAAACAACCGTCAGGGTTGTTTCGCGTGCAACAACGGAGCGCGCGTAGATCGTGGCGAGTGCCAGAGGAATCCCCTGATCCGACAACATCCCCGTCGTGTGACCCGTCAGGCACGCACTAAGGCAATCGTGATCCGCTATTGGGGCAAGCGGCCTGCTCCCGTCATCATTCAGGCTTGCTGGTGCTCCTCCGCCGGAACAGATAGTGCCGAGGCTTCCAGCACCACCCGCGAACGCCAGCGTGCCACTCCAGGCCAGCAGCAGCCCCTGGATCGCAAGGATCTGCGACAGCACGATGGTCAAAAGCAGCCGGCGAAATGGGTAGCGATCACGCATCTCGCGGCTATGCCACGCTCAGGACGGAACGTCCACGATTCGGAGACGGTTTCTGTAACACGCTGTGTCGGTAGAGCTCTCGGACGCCATATAAAATGAACTATTGTTCGCTGTTAGACTGATCGTCTGGCATTATATCGATAACGGAAGTGCCCAGTTTTACCATGTCGATATAGCATAGCTTAGCGAGAACCCTATTAAATTACCGACGCGCGGGATCCTGTCGAAATCTATGTCTCCTTTGCGTCAAACCGATGAAATAACGATCTAAATTTTGATCTAGCAAGCTTGAATGGGGCGGAGATGAGAGATCAGATCGGTAAAACTCTTGGTGAAATACTAATCACTTCTTACCCTTGATATGCGTATGACGCTTAGCTGCATCGCAACATTTGCGGTGTTGCAGCGCAGAATCGTCCCCTATATTCAGTCTCAACGATGACGCTACTCCAAGAGCTGAATCGAGATTACGAAGGAGACTAACCATGCTGCTCTCATTTATCCGTGCTATCCAGGCGTTCCGTGACTATCAGCGCAATGTCGCTGAGCTGTCCCAGTTGAGCGATCGGGAACTGGCCGATATCGGGCTTGACCGCTCCGACATCCAGCGGGTCGCAGCCGGTGCTTACAACGGCTAAGCATCTGCTCATACTGCGAGATATCAAAAGCCCCTGCAGCACAGGGGCTTTTTGATTTTCTGGCGGAACATCGCGGCAACGTGAGACTGATATTTTTGTCTCACGTGAGACATGGCGCGGTTCCGTGTTGCGCGCGTTCTCAATCTGTTCTTTCGTCTTGGCATGGGATTTTTGCACCGGCCGCCGATCGCTGAGATCGATGTGATGGAATGGTACGTCGAAGAGCAGGACGCCGCCGATCGGCGCGTCCGGTTCGTCGCGATCGTCTGCAACCCGATCATCGCGCTTGCGACATTCGATGCCGCTGCCGAGCATTGGCCCGACAAGCGGTTTGTCTGCCGGCATGGCGCGCGGATCCTGAAGCAGTATCCGCCTCGCGCGTGCTAGCGTGCGCCGGCATCACGTCACGTCCCCAATCGATTAAAGCGTCCGGACGATCGACGCGGTTAGTTGACCATCTCGTCGCGCGGCTCCGGCGCCGTTGTCAGCATCGCCCACAAGAACGGCGCATTGCGCCGTAGTGTTTCCTTCTCCACTCGGATCGCGATCACGACGTGCTTTTTGTCTTCCGCGATTATCCTGAACTCTGTCCCTAGCAGTGCAGTCGGATCCGATGCATCCATCATTTTCCCCGCATGGTTTTTGTTCGGTTATTGCCCAACGGAAAAAATGTTCGCACGGCGCGCGTGAGCGTTTCAAAATGAAAACTGAAAACTGAGGCGCGCGGTTAATGCGGTGTTGCCGCGCGCGATGAAGGATGCGCCACAAAAGAATGGCGATTACACCGCCAGCCCTTCGCGCTCCATCTTCTCGATCAGCTTGCGGATCGCGTTGTCCGCCAAGTGCGTGTCGATCTGCAGATAGTGCTTCAAGATGGAATAGATCGTCCCCATCGAATGCCCGGTGATCGAACCGATTTCCGGCACGGTACATTCTGCGCGGGCGAGCCACGTAACGCCGCTGTCGCGCAGATCCGGGAAGATGAAGCCGTATCGATCAGGTTGCGCCAGAGTGGGACACGGCGGCAGGATCCAGATAGCCGGTTCTGGCGTGTTGCGCTGTTCGGCCGCGTGCAGCTCGCGAGCGATCGCCGTTGCCTCCACATCCAATACGCCGGCGATTGCAGTGTCGCGTACCAGTGCGAAGTCGTCTCGTAGTTGCCGGCTGCTGTAAGCGCCGCCGGTGCGCTCGTTAATGATGAGGTTCATCGCCTCGACCTTCAAGCCGAGCGTTTTGCGCCTCTCCTTGCCGCGCGCGAGGCGATCAACGAGGATCGGTGCGCGTGGTATCGATACGACGGCGTCGGTCTTGCTCTGCTTGAGCGCCAATCGCTGGCCGACTTCGACCGCATCGATAAACTCGATGATGTCTTTCTTGCGCTGCCCGGAATAGAAGCCGGTCGCGATCGCGTCGCCCACGGACGACAGGGCGACCCCGTCCACAAAGGTGTAATCGGCAGCGGTAATCAGTGCCGTCAACTCGGCGACGGTTGCCACGCGGATCCTGACTTCAGGCTTTGGCAGTTTGAGATTGCGATATGGGCTCTCCATGATCTGCCCGTTGATCTTGGGCAGCCACCCGTTGAGCCGCCCCCACGCGAAGGCGGAGCCGATCGCGGCGAGCGCCTGGCTCGCCATGCCCAGGCCGCGCTCCTGCATGATTTTCTTGTGCAGCGCCTTCATCACGATCGCATCAATCGCGCCCGGCGGGGATTGCCAGATCGGCTCCGACTTCAACGGCTTCACGGCGCGCTTGTAACCGCCCTGCGTTGTCTCCGAGAGACCCTTGACCAGAACATTGCCGTCAGCATCGACCGATCCGCGGTACTCGTCCGATTTGGTGAAGGCGTCAAACATCGCCTCGACGGTGCGGCCGCGCGGCACAGGTGGCGATTTTAGTTTCTTTCCGGTCTTGCGTTGCTCGGCAATCTCGGCCTGCTTTGCCAGCGCCCATCCGCTGGCTTCATCCAGGGTATACCAGCGGCCGTTCTCGTGTTTGAGGTCCTGCCCCCTGTAGCCCATCGCGCGCTCACGGCTTCCCGGCACGAAGCGCGGCTTGAACGTGCCGTCCTTCTGCGGCCGCTTCGCGACGTAGGGAAACAGGTTGATCTTGTTTCGCGCGCGCTTAGCCATCGGCCCCTCGATGGTTGGAGTTAGGCATCGCCTTCGACGCACGCCGCAACAGCGCGGCGATATGCGCCGCTCACGTTGTCCATTTTGCGCCAAGCTCGGCCGTCAGCCAGTTCGTCAGCGAGCCAGGCGAAGTCTGTTGCGAACAGGACCGCGTGCAGCAACGTGCGCTCGCCTGAACTGGCCACGCCGTCACATTTCCGCGCTCGATCGACAAAACCGCCGGACGATTTGTCATTGAAGTCGACGATCAGGTGCCGCAGAGCATACCAACTGCCAGCAGCATCGAGATAGCTGCCGAGACCCATAGCGCGAAAGATCGCCTTTGCCGGTTCGCCGTTCTTGAAATCGCGAAACGACATCACGCACCTACTTTCGCGTAGTGCCGGTGCAGGTAGTCGGTCCATTGCTCGACGGTGCCGGGCATGATCGGCGGCGTGGCGTCGTTGGCCGCGATCGGAGGCCGGGCCGGATGGTTGCGCGTGCGCCATGCGTCGACGCTGGCGCGATCCCAGCAGCCGACCTTGTACGGCTTCGGCAGGCCGTCGATTTTCTCGTATCGCCCTCGCCGCTTGTAGAAATGGTTCGCAAAGACCGGGATGTTTGCGACCGCAAACACAAGCGCGGGCACGAACATTGCGAGCATCGTCCCCAACTAACTAATCAACGGCAGTTCTCTGAAACACCATCACTTGCGGGCGAGTGAACATTTTGTAACCCGGCGCTCGGCGGCGAGCGTCGACTTCCGCCCAGAACAGTTCAACCGTCCCATTCGGCCCCGTCAAGTTCTCGTCGACCAGGCGGTTGAGAGCATCCTGATCGACGGTGTCGGGAAGCGGAGCCTTCGCTCCCACAGTCATGTAAGCGTTGTTGCGATAGTACATCGGAACAACCGCGTTCAGCGTAAATCCGACGGACTGGATGAGATCGACATAGGCCGATGCTGGATAGGCCCATTCGTACATTTTATATCGCTCGCGCGTCGGATGGCCGTTCATCGCTTCAACGAATTCAGCCGGTGTGTCCGCAAACCACTCCATCACCGCGAACCAATAGGCGCCCGGCTTCATCGTGCGGCGAGCCTCAATGGCTATCCACGGGATGTGCTCCCAATGATGAACCGTTGCCATGGAAACAAGGGCGTCGAAGCGGTTGCGAACGCCGCGCCAGATATCGAGGTCGTTGATGATTTCGATGCGATCGCCCGCCAAACGCTTTAACAGCATCGTCGCTCCGGCGTTGGGTTCCATGGCGACGAGATCTTTGTAGCCGATGCAATTGAGTGAATAGGCAAGCCAGCCAGAACCACATCCGACATCTGCGATCGAATGCTCCGGCTTAACACCGAAGCGCCCGATAAATTCGGCGAGAGCCTTACCGACGCCGAGTTCGACAAATGCATTCATGCGGTCGGTCTCGGATCCCCACAGATGGAACGTGTCGAATAAGTCGGCGATTACAGGATCTGTCCTGGCGTCGATCTGCATGCGCTCCCAAATGTCCACGACATCTCCGCCGTCCTCGTCCTTAATCAGCGGGAGGCGATCAATTCGATCGGCGGTTTCCCCCGGTCGTGTCTCGATGAGAACCGGATCTGGTCGGTTGAGGGCTGCCGTCAGGACCGATGCATCCAAAGACGGAGGTGGCGTCAACAGAGGTGGTGCAGGGATCGGCGGTGCAGGGATCGATCGTTTCAGGAAGTTTTTTAGGGTCACGACATCCTCATAAACTCGCCGGGGCACACTCGTACCACGAGGCTGAACCCACCAGCAAGGATCGCCAGCTACCTGCGCACCGCATTTAACACCGCCTTCCCGCCCCGATGATGCCTCCACATTCCAGGAGGCATACATGACCGAGCCAGCGTCCATTCGCTACAAAAACCCCGGCGCGATGTGGGGCAACGCCCTCGCCATCAAATGGGGCGCGCAAAAGAAAGCGGTTGTCCTTAACGACGGCAAAGGCCAGGGCAACAACATCGCCGTGTTTCCCACCTTTGTGCAGGGCATCTGCGCGCAGCTCGATCTCTGGCGCACCTCCAAATTTTGCAAGAACAAGAAGTTTTCGGAGGCGATCGCCAAGTGGGCGGGCGGCAACAACGTGCCGAGCTATATCCGGTTTGTGCTTGAGCGCGTGCCGGGCATGACCCGCGACACCATTCTGAACGATGACTTCTGGCGCAGCTCGTCGGGCATCGCCTTCCTCAAGGCACAGGCCTGGCATGAAGCCGGAAAGCCATATCCGGCGCCCGATGCCGAATTTGTTGAGGCGCGCCGGCGCGTGTTCTCCGGCATCCCGACCGCTAACACCGTCAAGAAGGCAACGACATCGGTCTCGGCCGGCACTGTAGTTGCTACCACCACGGGCGTGCAAAGCGGTCTTAGCCTGCCGGTCGCATTCGCGATCGGCTTGGCCATTTCCGTGGCCGTGTTCCTGGTCTGGAAGTTCAAGCCGCGCAAGACCGATCAGGACACGCCGCACCCCGCTGTCGTCGCGGCGGCGGTCGCATGAGCTGGCTTGCCTTCCTCGCGCTCACCCTGCCCGGCCTGATCGTCGCTTATGCGCTGTTCCTGCGGCCGGTGTTGCGCGCCCGGCGCGCGTTCAAGGTGTTCTATGCCGAGGCGGATGGCTTCTGGCAGAAGGTGTGGGCGCTGTGCGGTAAGTCGGTGACACTGGCCTTTGCCTACCTCATCCAGGCGCTGAGCTGGGGGCTGCAATGGATCGACCCGATCGCTGCGTTCTTCGGTGACCCGGATCTGCGGCAGCAGATTGCGGATGCTCTGCAGGCCAACCCTGTGATGCTCGGGCGGTTGATGATGGCCATTTCAGCAATCACGATCGCGGCGCGCGTGCGCTCGATCGTACTTCCGCAGGGTGATGATTGATGACCGCGATCATCGCTTTCATCCAGGCGATCCCTGCGATCTTCGGCGGCATCAATAATTTCGTCAGCAAGTATTACGATGCAAAGGTGCAGATCACCACGGCGCGGATCGGCGGCGACAAAGAGGTCGCCAAGGCGCTGGTCTCTGGCGTCGTCGCCGAAGGTCAAACCCGTTTTGAGTTTCTGCGCGTCGTCTCGCAGAGCAAATTCCTGATGGCCCTGGTCGGCAGCTTCGCGCTTCCATGGATCGCCTACGAGTGGAAGGTAGTCCTCTGGGACAACATGCTGTGCTTCTGGATCTATGGCGTGTACGGCTTCACGCCGCCGATCAAGGGCAATGTGGGTGAATGGGCCGGTGTCATCATCGGCGGGATCTTCGGCACCGGGTCCGTGATGGCTGCCGCTAACGCATACTTCAATCGCCGCCCGTGAAACCTTAAGCGGCCGCGCCGCGTTACCGGAGCATGATCCAGATGCCGAAAATGGAAATGGAGTGGAAGCTGACGCCGCAGTTCTTCGTGAGCGCGGCAAACTTTTGCGCGATCATCTTCGCGGCGGTCGGAGCCTATATCACCTTGAGCAACGACGTGAAGGCCGACAAGCTGACGATCCAGTCCCTGCAGGCCCAGATCGTCAAGCTGGAAGCCAAGGACGACAGCACCGTAGGTTTGATCCAGCAGATCCAGATCGGCTTCGGCACGCGCCTGGTCAAGCTGGAAAGCGATACCTCCTACATCAAAGAAGGCGTCGCCCGGATCGAGCAGCTCCAGCGCCAGACCCGGTAAACAGCGTGAGACAAATGCCACAAAATGGCTGAAAAAGGCCCCCATGAGACACGTAAGTAATTGATTTTACTTATGTTAATACTTACAACGGCTAACCGTTGCGATAACTGACTGACGAACGATTGCGCCCGCCCTGTGCGGGCGTTGTCATATCTGGCGTCCGGTTTAATCGCATTGCGCACCGAAACATTGCATCGGCGCGTGAGCGGCTCTAGTGGTGTGCCATGACAGTCCAGAAAGAATCCAAAGCGGCAGCGATCCACGTCATTGGCGGTGGACTGGCCGGTTCCGAAGCCGCGTGGCAGATCGCGAACGCCGGTGTCAGCGTTGTGCTGCACGAGATGCGTCCGGTCCGCACGACCGATGCACATCGCACTGACAGCCTCGCTGAGCTCGTTTGCTCCAATTCCTTCCGCTCCGACGACGCGGCCAATAATGCTGTCGGCCTGCTGCATGCGGAACTTCGCAAACTGAACTCCCTGATCATGCGCTGCGCCGACGCCAATCAGGTGCCTGCCGGCGGCGCGCTCGCGGTGGATCGCGACGGCTTCTCCGGAGCGGTCAGCACAGCGCTCGCCGCACATCCGCGGATCGACATCCGGCGCGAAGAAATCGCCGGACTGCCGCCGGCTGACTGGCAAAACGTCGTCGTTGCCACCGGTCCGCTGACGTCACCGGCGCTGGCCGACGCGATCCGTGGGCTGTCGGGCGAGGACGCCCTCGCCTTCTTCGATGCCATCGCGCCGATCGTGCACCGCGATTCGATCAACATGGAGATCGCGTGGTTTCAATCACGCTACGACAAGGTCGGCCCGGGCGGCACCGGCGCCGATTATCTCAATTGTCCGATGACCCGCGAGCAGTACGACGCCTTCGTCGATGCGCTGATCGCGGGCGAGAAGACCGATTTCAAGGAATGGGAAACCAACACGCCCTACTTCGACGGCTGCCTGCCGATCGAAGTGATGGCCGCGCGCGGCCGCGAGACGCTGCGTCATGGACCGATGAAGCCGGTCGGACTGACCAACCCGCGCGACCCGACGGTCAAGCCATACGCGATCGTGCAACTGCGGCAGGACAACAAACTCGGCACGCTCTACAACATTGTCGGTTTCCAGACCAAGCTGAAGCACGGCGCGCAGACGCACGTGCTCCGCGCCATTCCGGGTCTCGAGAATGCGGAGTTCGCGCGTCTTGGCGGCCTGCATCGCAACACCTTCCTGAACTCGCCGAAGCTGCTCGATCCTCAGTTGCGCCTGAAAGCGCAGCCGCGCCTTCGTTTCGCCGGGCAGATGACGGGATGCGAAGGTTATGTCGAATCCGCCGGCATCGGCCTGCTTGCCGGCCTGTTCGCTGCCGCCGATGCGCGGCAGGATGCGATTGCGCCGCCCCCGCCGACGACGGCGCTTGGCGCGCTGCTCGGTCACATCACCGGCGGCCATATCGAGACCATCGATGCCGGTCCGCGCTCGTTCCAGCCGATGAATATCAACTTCGGATTGTTTCCGCCGCTCGCCTCGGCGCCGACGAAGAAGCCGGACGGCACGCGGCTGCGCGGCAATGAGAAGACAGTCGCGAAGAAACAGGCGATCAGCGCACGGGCATTGTCAGACATGGATCGCTGGATTGCAGAGACGTTGCGGGTGTCCGACGCGGCGTAATATTCGCAGCGAAACATCGCGCCGCAATCAAAGGGCAAACTGGTGACGAACTTCGCTGCAAAAGGCGAAGTGGCGGCAGGATTGCAGCGCGCAAGCGGATCGGGATTTAGCATCCACTGCCGATCAAAATGACTTGATGCAGATGATCTGAACATGAATTCAGACTGCGAGTGACGCCGCCGCCGCAGGCCGCCATCGAGCCAAGTGACCGGGCCTTGCCGTTGGCCCAGTTAACGGGGCAACGCCTGCGGGAAGTGTCTTGGAGCAGCCGTCCTGTTGTCGGCAAGTCCAAAAACACGAGACTGCCCTTCTAACCAAACGCCATGCACGGAGGCTGTCGCTCTCTATCTTGCGAACTCTTTCAGAGGGGCACACTGACTGTAATCTTTGTTGCGCAAGTTCGATTCTTTTGAATAGCTTGAGCGAACGTTCGACGAAGATTTCTCAAAGAAAGCTAGTGGATTGAATCGGACGCTTGGTACCCGCCCGAGAGCGGCCTCGCAGCTAGGGGAAGAGCGGCTGGGGCCCTACCCGTTTGCAGACGTCCGGAAGGTTGCGGGAGGGTGGTTTGCGGACATCGGAGGGTCTACGCGCCTACGGCGCGCATCGCGGAGCGACGGCGAAGCCGCCCTTGACCCTCAGCATCCCGCCCAGCAGAGGCTCGACAAGCGCTTCTGGGCGAACACCGACCTCTCCGCTCGCCGAGCCTGATCAGATCGGCGAGAAGCTCCTGGGCCGCCTGAAGCTTCGCGTGGTGCATCGCGATCTGCAGACCCGCAGCAAGTTCGAGGGCTTTCAGGACCGGATGGAGGTTCTGAAAATCCTCCGTTCGCCCTACACCGGACGGGCAGCCATGTCGAGGCGATGCGCAATGCGCAGGCGGTAATTGACGCCAAACGCCGACGCCTGAGATGGTACAAAACCTCGGTATTCGTCAGCACATACCAAGGTTTTGTATCATGCGGCGGACCGTGCTTCGTCCGGACGCAACGTCAACACGTGGACGCCGTCATGAGTGACCGCAACCGTGTGCTCGAACTGTGCGGAGAGCTTCCTGTCCATTGTGACAACGGTCCATCCGTCCTCCTCAGTTCGAACCGTCCTGCGCCCTTGGTTCAGCATGGGCTCAATCGTGAAAACCATGCCCTCTCGCAGCGTAAGGCCGGTCCCCGGCTTTCCGAAATGCAGCACTTGCGGTGCTTCGTGCATCTCGCGCCCGATGCCATGACCGCAGTATTCTCGCACGACCGAATAGCCGTTCCGCTTTGCGTGCCGCTCAATGGCGTAGCCGATGTCGCCAAGCTTTGCGCCCGGGCGCACGGCGCGGATGCCCTTCCACATGGCCTCATAGGTGGTGCGAACGAGCCGCCTTGCCGTGGGCGCCACATTCCCGATCAGGAATGTCTTGCTGGAATCCGCGATGTAGCCCTGCTTCTCGAGCGTGATGTCAAAATTCACGATATCGCCGTCCTGCAAGACCTCGTCCCTCGACGGCACGCCGTGGCAGACGACCTCGTTCCTCGAACTGTTCAGCACGAAGCCGTAGCCATATTGACCCTTGCTGGCGGGCCGCGCGCCGAGTTGATCGACGATGAACGCCTCGACGAGGTCATTGACCTGCAGGGTGCTCAATCCAGAGAGAGGTTGCCCATCCAGGTGCGCGAACACCGACGCGAGCAGACGCCCCGACTCCGCCAGCAGCTCAACCTCGGCCGGCGTCTTCGTCATGTGGCCGCAGCCGCGAGATCAAGGGCGTCGACGCCCGCCTCCTTCAGCTCACGCGCCACAAGCTCTTGGAAGGTGAGGCCTGGGTTCAGCTCACAGAGCATACCGATCTTGATCCAGAACGCCGCCTGGGCGTTGATCGATCGATAGGACGCCTTGCTCGCCCGGCGCAGCTGCTCGTGCAGCTCATCCTCGATATTGACGATACCCACTGAGCGCTCCTGAATATACGATTCGTATATGTTTTATATACGCGGGCTTAGGGCGCGGCAAGTGGTTCGCAGGCGGCCGAGTTGTGCGCAGATTCGGTAGGCGAAGAAAGCTACGCCTACGCCGCAGCCCTCTAGGCTACGATTTCGGTTAGCGGCCGGTCAGCGGCCTCCGCGAATGACTGCAAAGGGTCGAACTTCCCCGTTGGCCGCTTTCCGGAGAGTGGACATTCGGCGCGGATCGCCGCACTACCATGGCCAAAGGTTAGCGGATGGACTCCAGCACCGGGTGCCCGCGTGCGGCGGCGGCGATGATTTTGTCGGGCTCGGCTGTCCAGACGAAGGGCTGGGAGACGTCCAGACCCAAGCAAAGCCGCCAGGGCAGATGGGAAGTTCTATGTGTTCGAGGAGCCGCTGACGGCTGGGCCAGTCTACATGGCTCGTGGAGACTTTCTGGCCTTTGGTGCGCCCGTCACTGCGTGGCGAATCGAGTTTCCGCTTATCAATCAACTTCATCCGGGAGTTGAGGAAGGGTTCCTTTTCAGCGTCGCGCTCTCGAACAACACCCGACTGTCGTTTGAAACGAGCGGGTTCCGGATTCCGCGCGAGACCCTGCCAGCTTTTCTTGCATCTGTCGAAAAGCAAGTTCGTTCCTGGGTCGTATTTCCAGATCCTGCAAGTTTCCGCTGGTTTCATGAGCGGGACAATCCCTGCTGAGACCATCGTTCTGATAACGGGCCTTACGTCTTGAACGGCTTTGCGCCCGCAGCACGCCAGGTCGTCCAGAGCATGCCGAGCCGGGAAGGTGACGGCGGCGCGAACGGCTCCGACGAATCCAGCCGCGCCAGAGTCTTTCCAATCACCACGAGCGGAAGGAAGGCCGCACGCGCGGCGGACGGCGCATCTTCAAGCATCAGCAGCGCCTGCTTCATCTGCGTGTTCGCTTCGCGGCGCAGATGCGCCAGCGCGTCCTTGAGCGGCGAACTGCTCTGCTGGAGAAAGACCTCCTCCGAGATGACACCATGGACGGACATGAGATCGCCCGGCAAATAGAGCTGCCGCCGCGCGGCATGGCGCGGCAGCGCCAGCATCACGTCAACAAGCCCCTCCGCAATGCCTGCATGTTCGGCGAGACGCTCAATCTCCGGCGAATTCACGCCCATCACCTTCGCACGCAGGTCATACATCGCCGCAGCCGTATCGCGGCAATGCGCTTCAAGCGCCGCCATGTCCGGCATCGGATCATCGTAGACATCGAACACATGCGCGTCGATCAGACGAACGAATGCTTCAACGGGAAGATCGTGCTGCGCCATTGTCCGCAACAATTCCGCCGCAACCGGATTTCCCTCAACCGCGCCGTGGTCCCTGCCCTGGCCGCCACCGGTCAATGCATCCCGCCACCACTGCAGGCGGATCTCGCCCGGCAGCGGCTGGCTGACGTGATCGCGAACATGCGCGACCTCGGCGTTGAACGCCGCCAGCGCAATCCAAGCACGCCGCGCTTGCGGCGGCACGAACAGGCTCGCGGCATAGGTTCTGAAATCCTGTGCGCGCACCAGTTCCGTGCAAAACGCTTCAGCCGCTCGATCTGTCGCGCTGCTCATGGAACGGCAATGAGTGCCGCTGCCACGCGCCGGCGTTCACCCATCATGACATTGTAGGTGCGGATCGCCGGCCCCGTCTGCATGGTGTCGAGCATCACATGAACCTGCCGCAGCGCATTGCGCAGCGGCGCTGGCGCGATCCATACTTCGCTTCCCGTGCCGATCAGCAATGTATCGATGTCGTTGGCGTGCTCGAAAACGCGAGCCAGCGAATACCGGTCAATGTCCTTGGGATCGTTGACCGGCCATGCCCAGATCGAGTCCGGCAGGCACAGCAGCGAGCCGCGATGCGACATCTCCGCGAACCGGAAGCCGCCGTTGCCGTAGGCTTCGATCGGCGCCGACCGCGGAAGATGCAACGCATCCGGCGCACCAGTACCCATTTTCCGAAGTTCGTGATCCATCTCAGCACCACCTTTCACGAACTTCGGAAAGTCGTGGGTACTAGCAACCTATAATTCTAGTACCGCTATCTATTGGAAGTTCCTGGATGGGACTCGCAGCTTGCGCTGCAGGAACTTCCAATAGGCGGTACTAGCGGCCATCAGGGCTTCGACGGCTTGTCGTCCTCGCCGCCCCGGTTTTCGCCCACGCCGAGATAAATCAGGATCGGCGCCGCGATGAAGATCGACGTGTAGGTGCCGACCAGCACCACGCCGAAGGTCATTGTCGCCGCGAAGCTGTGGATCGCCTTGCCGCCGAACAGCAGCAGCGCGAGCAACGCCAGCGTCACCGTGACATGGGTGATGATCGAGCGCGACAGCGTCGAGTTGATCGAATGGTTCAGGAGATCAGTCATCGGCATTTTCTTGTAACGCCGCAGCATTTCGCGAATACGGTCGTAAATGACGACGGTGTCGTTGAGCGAATAGCCGAGAATGGTGAGCAGCGCCGCGATACTGGTCAGATCGAATTCAATCTGGGTGATCGACATGAATCCGAGCGTCAGCACGATATCGTGGACGTTGGCGATCATCGCGCCAAGCGCGAACTGCCATTCGAACCGGAACCAGAGATACATCAGAATGCCGACGATCGCGAGCATCAGGCCCACGGTGCCATAGGCAAGAAGCTCGCTTGACACGCGCGGGCCGACCACTTCGACGCGGCGATATTCGACGCTGTCCCCGAACAACTGACGGACCTTCTGAACCGCTGCCTGCTGCGCTTGATCGCCACCCGGCTGCTCCGCGACACGGATCAGCACATCGGACGGACCGCCGAACTGCTGGAGCTGAACGTCGCCGAGATTGAGCGTTGTAAGCTGCGCGCGCAAAGCCGCGATGTCAGCCGGACCCGATTTGGTCTGGATTTCCAGCAGCGTGCCGCCCTTGAAGTCGATGCCGAAATTCAGCCCGTGCGCGAAATAGAGGCCGATTGCGATCAACGACAGCAGCGCCGAGATCGGAAAACTGATGCGGCGGAAGCGCATGAAGTCGAACTTCGTATCGTCGGGAACGATACGGAGCGCGGGGATCACGCCATAAATGCTGAGCACCGTCAGGACGACGATGAAGATGGCCAGAGCAATGATAATAGTTTGAGTCACTGTGTAGCTATCCTCAAATCGGCACGGTCTTTGGCCGCTTCCAGCTCACCCACGTCGCTACGATCAGCCGCGTAACGGTGAACGCCGTGAAAACCGTGGTGATGATGCCGATGCCGAGCGTCACGGCGAAGCCGCGCACCGGCCCGGTGCCGATGTAGAACAGCACCGCCGCCGCGATGAATGTGGTGATGTTGGAGTCCAGAATGGTCGCTAGCGCCCGCGTGAAGCCGGCGTCGATGGCCGAGATCGCGGTTCGTCCGGCGCGCAGTTCCTCGCGGATACGCTCATAGATCAGCACGTTGGAGTCGACCGCGATGCCGACCGTCAGAACGATGCCGGCGATGCCGGGCAGCGTCAGCGTCGCATTGAGCAGCGACAGGATGCCGAAGATCATCGCGACGTTGATGGCGACCGCGACGTTGGCGAAGAAGCCGAACAGCCGGTAGGTCAGCAGCATAAACACGATGACCAGCACCGAACCGACGTAGGACGCCAGTTCACCCGCTGCGATCGAGTCCTGACCAAGGCCCGGACCAACCGTGCGCTCTTCGATGATGGTCAGCGGCGCAGGCAGCGCGCCCGCGCGCAGCAGGATCGCGAGATCGTTCGCGCCCTGCACGGTGAAGCTGCCGGAAATCTGCCCCGAGCCGCCGGTGATCGGTTCACGGATCACAGGCGCGGAAATCACTTCGTTGTCGAGGACGATGGCGAAAGGCTGACCGACGTTCTCAAGCGTCGCGGTTGCGAACTTGCGCGCGCCGGACGTATTGAAGCGGAAGCTGACGATCGGTTCGCCGCTGCGCTGATCGAAGCCCGGCTGCGCATCGGTCAGGTCACCACCCGACACCAGCACCTGCTTCTTGATAACGTAAGGCACCTTCGGAGACGAGGCGCTCATCAGGAGTTCGGAATCCGGCGGCAACCGTCCCTGCTGCGCCTGATCGGGCGAGATGGTGGGGTCCACCATGCGGAAGTCGAGCTTGGCCGTCTTGCCGAGCAGCTCCTTAAGGCGGGTCGGGTCCTGAAGGCCCGGCACCTGCACCAGAATACGATCGATGCCCTGGCGCTGGATCAGCGGTTCGACGGTGCCGAGTTCGTTGATGCGGCGCTCGACGATCTGGATCGATTGTTCAACCGACTGGCGGACACGTTCCGTGATGGCAGCCGGAGGCACGGTCAGGCGGATCAGCCCGCCGCCGGCGTCGCTGACTTCAACGCTGCGCTGGCCGCTCGATCCGAGCAGACCGCCGAGCGGCTGCGACAGTTCACGCAGCTTGGCGAGCGCAGCGGTCAGATCGGTATCCTTGACGCGGACTTCAACGCTCTCGCCGCGAACCGCAAGGCCGGTGTAGCCGACCTTGGCGTCGCGCAGCGTACGCCGCACGTCGTCGCGAACCTGATCGAGCTTGTCCTTCTTCACCGAGTTCGAATCGACTTCGAGCAGGATGTGCGAGCCACCCTGCAAGTCGAGGCCGAGCACGACATGACGCTGGGCCCACTTCGGCCAGGTCTTGACGGTTGATTCAGGGAAGAAGTTCGGAACCGCGAAAAGGCAAACGATCGTGGCGGTCAGAATGACCGCCAACGCCTTCCACCGCGTGAAATAAAGCATCGAGATGACCCGTCAGATTAATGAAGCTGCAGCGCGGGAATGTCAGCTCGCGGCTGTCTCTTCCTTTGAATCCTTCGCCGGCTCACCCTTGGTCCGCACGCCCGAGATCATCTGGCGCATCTGACGAATACGGACACCGTCGGAGATTTCCACCTCGATCTGGTCGTCATCGACAACCTTGGTCACCTTGCCGACAAGGCCGCCGTTGGTCACGACGGTGTCGCCGCGGCGGATGTTCTTCACCAGTTCCTGATGATCCTTCAGCTTCTTTTGCTGCGGCTTCAGAATCAGGAAGTACATGATGACGAAAATCAGCGCGAACGGCAGCAACGACATCAGCATGCTGTTGGTATCACCGGCGCCGGCGGCTTGAGCAAAGGCAGGAGTAATGAACATACGAAAAGTCCTCGGGAAGGCGCCCGCCATGGGGCGAAACGCGTAGGCGCAAGGCCGTTTTGGCCGAATTTGCGCGGACTATAGCGGCAGGCCGCTCAATTGCAACGGGACCGGACATGTCGATTTGGCCATGCATTTGTGGCGCTTGCGGGCGTCCGCCGGCCTCGCTATGGGTGCCTCCAAGGGGTGCTGATTCATGTCCAAAAAAGCCAGTAAAAAGGCCTCCGGGGCCACCACGAAGGCGCGTCCCGGCAAGGCCGTCAAAGCCGCGACAAAACGCCCTGCGGCAGCGGCCGACAGCGAGACCCGGGCCCGGATCGCACTCGCGCTCGAGAGTATCGCCGCAAACCTGAACGCATCAGCGGCGAAACCGTCGACCCCTGATTCCCTCAAAAATGCCGATGCCTTTGTCTGGCACCCCAGCGGCCATCTGGTGCCGGTTCCAAAGGTCAGCCGCGTTGACCTCGGACTGCTCAAGGGCATCGACCGGATGCGCGACATCCTGATCGAGAACACCGAGCGTTTCGCCACAGGCCTGCCCGCGAACAACGCCCTCCTCTGGGGCGCGCGCGGCATGGGCAAGTCGTCGCTGGTGAAAGCGGCGCATGCCAGCGTCAACGCCATGCCCAAGGTGCGCGGGCGGTTGAAGCTGATCGAAATTCATCGCGAGGACATCGAAAGCCTGCCGCTTCTGATGTCGCTGCTGCGCGACTCCGACTTCCATTTCATCGTGTTCTGCGACGACCTGTCGTTCGACGGCAACGACGCGTCGTACAAGTCGCTGAAGGCAGTCCTCGAAGGCGGCATCGAAGGCCGGCCGGACAACGTGATCCTGTACGCGACATCGAACCGCCGCCATCTGCTGGCGCGCGACATGATCGAAAACGAACGCTCGACATCCATTAATCCCGGCGAAGCCGTCGAGGAAAAGGTCTCGCTGTCGGACCGCTTCGGCCTGTGGCTCGGCTTCCACAAGTGCAGCCAGGACGAATACCTTGAGATGGTGCGCGGCTATTGCAAGCACTTCGGCGTCAAGATGCCCGACGATCAGTTAGAGCGCGAAGCGCTCGAATGGTCGACTACGCGCGGATCACGCTCGGGCCGTGTGGCCTGGCAGTTCACGCAGGAAATCGCGGGACGGATAGGCGTGCGGCTGAACGCGAAGGCGTAGCCGCTGCACAAGTCCGCTAGACCGATGCCAGGCGCGCCCGCTCTGGCCCTCCTGATGAGCTGGGCCAAGAGCCCGCCTCATCAACGATCAACCGGCCCAATTCAGCCGCGCATGGCATCTGGCCGCCCTGCTTCCGGATCAAGACGTAATTCGCTTTCGGCAAAGGCGGCAAACCGTCGTCACCGTCCAGGACCCTCATCCAGGGTTCGATCTCTTCCTGGGCGAAGATCGACACCGCCAGCCCCGCTTTCACTGCCGCCTTCAGACCATGCTGGTTCGCCGACGTGAAGCCGACGTGCCAATCGAGGCTAGAAGCCGTAAGTGCCTCGACAGCCATCGCACGAAGCGCGCACGGCGGCGGCGAGAGCGCGAATGGCAGCGATGAATCCTGCGGCCGTCTGAACGTGTCGGCTGCCGCCCAGACGAATTGGGTCTGACGAAGAACGGTTCCGCCCTTTGCGTCCGATCGGGTAATCGCCACCGCAAGATCGAGTTCGCCGGCATCGACCTTGGCCCGCAGGTCAAGGCAGACACTGACCGAAACCTCGAGCCTAACCGCAGGGTAGCTGCGAGCGAACCGGCCAAGCAGTTGCGGCAGCCTGTCACCGATAAAGTTCTCCGGAACGCCCAGACGGATGGCCCCCGACGCCGTGGAGGACTGAAAGCGGCGCGTCAGCGCATCCTGACCCTGCAAGATCTGCTCGGCGTGACGCAGAAAATCCTCGCCATCTTCGGTCAGGGTCAGCTTGCGCGTGGTTCGATACAGGAGCGGCCGCCCCACCTGCTCCTCCAGCCGCCGGATCTGATGGCTGACGGCGGACTGGGTCAGATGAAGCCGCTCGGCAGCGCGCGTGAACCCGCCGGTTTCGCAGACGGCAACAAAGGCGCGAAGCAATGTGGGCTCAAAGTCCATGCCCCACACATATGACCAATGAAACTGAAATCAACAAAATAAATTCATTTCCGTCATGAAATCATATCGCTCATATCCGTCACCCCGTAGCAGCGACGTCCGACTCGGGTTGAAAAGGAATTTGCATGAGCGTCTCGCCCTCGGCCAGAAATACTGCCGCACTGATCGGCGTCTGTCTGGCGTCACTGATGTTCGGCCTCGAAATATCGAGCGTCCCCGTCATCCTGCCGACCCTGGAAACGGCGCTGCCCGCAGACTTCAAAGACCTGCAGTGGATCATGAACGCCTACACGATCGCCTGCACCACCGTGCTGATGGCGACCGGCACCTTCGCTGACCGGTATGGCCGGAAGCGCGTTTTCACCACGGCCACGATCGCCTTTGGCGTCACGTCGCTGATGTGCGGGCTGGCGCAGAGCGCATCGGTGCTCATCGTCGCGCGGTTTCTGCAAGGTCTTGCCGGCGGCGCCATGTTCACCTGCTGCGTCGCGATCATCTCGCACCAGTACCAGGATGAGCGCGAGCGAGGGAGGGCCTTTACCACCTGGGCCATTATCAGTGGCATCGGCCTGGGATTCGGTCCGATCATCGGCAGCACAATCGCCGCTGTATCGAGCTGGCATTGGGTGTTCTTGATCCACGTCCCGCTGACGATACTGACCCTCATTCCGGCCTGCATCGGTATCGTGGAATCGCGAGATCCGCACGCCAGGAGACTCGATGGCTGGGGTATCGTGACGTTGACAATCGCCGTCTTCGGTCTGACCTACGTCATCACGCAAGGAGCAGACCTTGGCAGAACCAGTGCGATCGGGCTCGCTGCAATATCCCTCGCCAGCTTCGTGGCGTTCGTACTCGTCGAGCGCAACACGGCGCAACCGATGTTCGACTTCTCGGTGTTCCGGATCAGGAAATTCAGCGGCGCCATCATCGGCTGCATCGGCATGAACTTCTGCTATTGGCCGTTCATGATCTACCTGCCGATTTACTTCGAGGGTGGCCTTGGCCTCGACAGCAAGGCTGTCGGGTTCCTGCTCCTGGCCTATACAATTCCGTTTCTGATCCTGCCTCCTTTTTCAGACTATTTGCTCCGGCGTCACGGCGCTCGCATCGTGATCCCCTTGGGCATGGCCGTCATGGGTGCCGGCTTTATCGCCATGCGTCTCGGCAGCGGCATCGAACAGGCGAACTGGCTCACCGTGCTTCCCGGCGCGCTGCTGGCCGGGATCGGACTTGGCCTGACCAACACGTCAGTGACCAACACCACAACCGGTGCAGTCCCGAGCAACCGTGCGGGCATGGCGTCCGGGATCGACATCAGCGCACGATTGATCTCGCTCGCCATCAACATCGCGGTGATGGGGCTGATCCTGTTGGAGGCCATTCAGTGGTCCCTTCCAGACACGCTCTCCGCCGCGCTCGATGGCCAGCAGTTGCGGGCGCTGGCCTCGGCTATCGCCACTGGAAATCTCGGTTCGCTGCCGCAGACGTATCCGGCGCTATCCGTTCAGGATCCGTCCGGTGCCGCGGTTCACGCGGCGCTGGTCAAGGGCTTCGGCTGGGTGATGCTGTATGGCGGCATCGGCGCGTGGATTCTGGCCGCGATCAGCTTCCTGATCTTCGGTTTCGAGAAAGCCACGGCGAAATCGAACCTGGCCTGCGTCGCCGACGCAGCCGAATAGCCCGCTGAATAAAGATGAGAACGGTCTCCAAACAAAAATCCCCCGGCTTGCGCGCGGGGGATTTTCTAATATCGGCGTAAAATCTCAGGCGCCGTTCAGGAATTGAAGCGGGTCGACGGCTGAAGATCCCTTGCGAATCTCGAAGTGAAGCTGCGGCGACCCCACCTCCCCCGTCTGACCCGATTTGGCAATGATCTGGCCGCGCTTGATCGTATCCCCGCGCTTCACCATCAGTTCACTCGCGTGGGCATACGCGGTGACATAACCGTTGGAGTGCCGCACCAGGATCAGATTGCCATAACCTTTGAGTTCGCTGCCTGAATAGGCAACCACGCCGTCTTCTGCGGCTTTCACCGGCGTGCCTTCAGGAACGGCGACGTTGATGCCGTCGTTCTGCTTGCCGTTGGCCTTTGCACCGTACGCGGTGATAACGCGTCCACGCACCGGCCAGCGGAATGTCGGCAGGGCGTTGGTCGCATCAGCCGCCTTTACGGGTGACGCTTCAGGCAATTCGGCCGCAGGAGCTTCAGCGGCGACGCGTGCCTTCTGCTGAGGCTCCGCAGACGCAACCGTGACCGGCTTGACTGCTGGCGCAGGCGCTGCAGCCGCAGGCTTCGGCGCTTCAGCAACAACCTGCGGAGCAGGAGCCGCTGCAACCGCCTTGCCGCCCGGAATATTGATCTTGGTGCCGATCTTGAGCTGCGTCGTGACCGGAATGTTGTTCGCCGCAGCCAGCTGAGCAGGCGCGATGTTGTGACGGCGCGACAGGTTCATCAGCGTATCGCCGGACTTGACGACATGAACGCTGGCCGGAAGCCCTGCTGCGACCTTTGTGCCCGGTGCAGTCGACAGCGTGGGCGGATTGGCTTGCGCCACACGGCGCGGAATGACGAGTTGCTGGCCCGGCTGAAGGACACGAGGCCCGCCATAGCCGTTCGCTTTCAGGATTTCAGACGAAGGAACATTGTAGCGCTTCGAAATGACGTCGAGCGTATCCGCCGTGCCGACGATGATGGTCGTGCCGCCTTCGCGGCTGTATCCCGAATTCGCAGCAACCGAGCGCGGAGCAACGGAAGCGGTCGTCTCGATCGGCGAAGAAGACGGAGGCGCATAGGACGCCATGCCCTTGCCGCCGCCTGAGGTGGCAACGGGCGCGGACAGCGGCGCGGAGATCACGGGAGCGGACTGCGGCCGGGCGTACTGGGGAAGCTCGCGCGGCTGCTGATAAGATTGCTGCTGATAGGCGGGCTGCTGCTGAGGCGCGCCGCGATAATTGCTGGGGACGGACCCGGTCGACTCCGGCGCTGAGCGCGAAGCGAAGGGGTTCGAAAAGGTCGTTTCCGAGAACCGCGTCTGAGTGTCGGCGCTACAACCGCCAAATCCGACCGAGACGAGCGTCAGGACCACGAAATGCGGCGCGTGACGCGAGCTTATCAACTCGACAAAGCGGGACATGGTTACTCACTCGTACGCAACTAACACAAATTTGAGTAAACACAGTCCGAGTAAATAACTCTTTAAGGCTCCAAATCTGCCTGCCGCCACAAGGGTTCGCAACGCGTCAGCGCGTGATCCCGAGAACGGGAAGCCGATACTGCAAACTCAGAGTTCGCGGGCGATCCCCTGCAGCGCCGGGACGAAGCGCACTGCAACAAGTTCCTGCCGGTTGAAGCCGTCGGCCGTTCTGACGACGCGGACCAGAACCTGCCGGTCGTTCATTGGTCCAACCGGCGCGATCAGCACGCCGTTCGGCTCCAGCCGTCCGAGCAACGCCTCGGGGATTTCCTCCATCGCCGCGGTGACCATGATCCGGTCGAACGTGCCCAGCGTTTCGGGCACGTCGAACCCGTCACCAAGGATGACGTCCACATTGTCGCAGCCGAGTTCTTTCAGAACCAGCCTGGCGCGATCGGCCAGCGTACGAAACCGTTCCAGCGTCACGACTTCCCGGCATAGCTTCGACAGGATCGCGGCCTGGTACCCCGAGCCCGTCCCGATCTCCAGCACGCGATGCCCCGGCTCAAGATCGAGTTGCTCGGTCATGTAGGCCACGACGAACGGCTGGCTGATGGTCTGGCCGCAGGCGATGCCCAGCGGGGTATCGCGGTAGGCATAGCCCCGGTCCAGCGAGGTCACGAACAGTTCGCGGGGGATGTCCCCCATCGCCTTCAGCACGGCCTGATCGCTGATCCCGCGCTGCCGCAAGGTCAACTGAAACATCATCTTGTCGTGTGGCGTGGGCTGGGATGACTGCATACGTGATCAACGTTGAAAGCGGAAAAGAGTTAAATCCGATGCATGCTTTGACAAGTGTGGCGGCATGCGCCACCTTTTCGTGTTAGCAATCCGGATATGTTCTGCGCAATGACCGCTTGCAGTTCAAGCGTGCCGAGACTCTCATGACATTACCCCTTCCCGTACCATTTCGCTCCACCTTTGACGGATTGGAGGAGCAGCGCCTTTCAGGCGAGCCGGACAACCGCTTTCATCAATGTTTCGGCTGCGGTCCATCGCATCCCACGGGCCTGCACGTACGTACCTTCAAGACAGACGAAGGCGTCGCCTCGCCGATCGTCGTTTCGCAACAGTACGAAGGGCCTCCGGGCGCCGCACACGGGGGCATCGTTGCCGCCTATCTCGACGAGGTGCTGGCGGCCACAGTGCTCCGGGTAACAGGGCGGCTGGGGGTAACCGGCGAACTGACCATCCGCTACATGAAACCGGTGCCGACCGAGACGCCGATCGTCGGGCGCGGTTCGCTGGTTGCCGACTATGGTCGCTATGTGGATGTCGAAGGCCGGTTGGAGAACCTGAGCACCGGCGTCGTGCTGGCGACCGGGCGGGGTCGGTTCTTTCCAGTGCAGTCCTGACAAGGATCGGCGCCAAGAAGTTCCTGCTAATGGAACCTTTCAATCAGGTGTGAGTTTTTGCGCTGAATAATTGTGTTATTCCAGTGGTCCAGATTTGTCGTTGGGGGACGAATGCCGGGCAATTTTAAAGCAGCATCGCGGACATCGATTCTGCTGGTCGAAGACGAAGTCATGATCCGCATGATGGTTGCCGACATGCTGGAGGAGCTTGGCTATACGATTGCCGGCGAAGCAGGCGATATCGACGAAGGCATCAGGCTGGTCCAGGCCGTCGACTTCGACATCGCCATCCTGGACGTGAACGTCAACGGCAAGGTGATCACACCGGTCGCCGAAGCCGTTCAGATGCGCGGCCTCCCCCTTGTGTTCGCCACCGGCTACGGCGCGCAGGGTCTTCCGGAAAAATTCCGTGACCGCCCGACCCTGCAAAAGCCTTTCCAGATCGAAACGCTGGCGCGCACGATCGAGGCGGTGCTGAAAGGTATCGCGGCGTAAACGTTCGTCATTGCGAGGAGCACTTGCGACGAAGCAATCCAGTTCTTGCTCGTCGCTCTGGATTGCTTCGCTGCGCTCGCAATGACAGGAGCGCCCTATTTCAAAACGCCCCTGAGCTTCTCCGAAAACGCGACGTCGGTCCGGTCGAGCCGCAGCGGCGTGACCGACACGAAGTTTGCGCCAAGCGCCGCGAGGTCGGTGCCTTCCGCCGGAACGTCGACCACTGCCAGTCGTTCGAAACCGATCCAGTAATACGGATTGCCGCGTCCGTCATGGCGGCCGTCCACGCGCAGGAAGCCCTGATTGCGCTTGCCTTGCTTCGTGACGGCAATGCCCCTCACCTCGTCCGGCAAACACGCCGGAAAATTGACGTTGATCACGGTGTCGCGTGGCACCCCTAACTTCATCACGTTGCGGATCACGTCGGGCCCGAATTTCAGCGCGGTATCCCACAGCGGCTTGTTGCGCGTCTCCATCGAGAATTCCTGCGACAGCGCAAACGACGGCAGACCGAGAATGGTGCCTTCCAGCGCGCCGGCGATGGTGCCCGAATAGACAACGTCTTCGGCGACGTTGCGGCCCTTGTTGACGCCCGACAGCACGAGGTCCGGGCCCCTGTCGCCGAGGATGTGACGCGATCCCATGATCACGCAATCGGTCGGCGTGCCACGCACCGCGAAGTGACGCGGGCCGACTTCGCGCAACCGCAGCGGATCGTTCAGCGACAGCGAGTGCGACACGCCGGATTGATCGAGTTCGGGCGCAACGACCCAGACGTCGTCCGACAACTGTTGCGCGATTTCCTCGATGACCTTGAGGCCCGGCGCGTGAATGCCGTCGTCGTTCGTGCAGAGAATTCGCATTTTACCAGTACCCACTTTCCGAAGTTCGTGTCCCATTTCAGCACCGCCTTTCACGAACTTCGGAAAGTTATGGGTACTGGCATTATTTATAATTCTGGTACCGCTTTCTATGGGAAGTTCCTAACCGGACCCGCTGCTGGCGCTGTAGGAACTTCCAATAGGCGGTACCAGTTATTCCTTCGCGATCACTTTGAGGCCGCCCATATACGGCTGCAACACATCCGGCACGGCAATCGAGCCGTCGTCCTGCTGATAGGTTTCCATCACGGCGATCAGTGCGCGGCCAACCGCCGTGCCCGAGCCGTTCAGCGTATGCACGAAGCGCGGCTTGCCGTCCGGCCCGCGCGAGCGCGCATCCATGCGCCGCGCCTGAAAGTCGCCGCACACCGAGCACGAGGAAATTTCGCGGTACATGCCGCCCTCACCCTGGCTCGATATTTGTCCCGGCATCCAGACTTCGATGTCGTAAGTCTTTTGTGACGCAAAGCCCATGTCGCCGGTGCACAGCGTCATGACGCGGTAATGCAGGTCGAGCTTTTTCAGAACTTCTTCGGCGCAGGACAGCATGCGCTCGTGTTCGTTCTTCGATTCTTCGGGAGTCGTGATCGAGACCAGTTCGACCTTGGTGAACTGATGCTGACGGATCATGCCGCGCGTGTCGCGTCCCGCAGCACCCGCCTCCGCGCGGAAACACGGCGTCAGCGCGGTCAGTCGCATCGGCAGTTCTTTTTCGTCGAGAATGGATTCGCGAACGAGATTGGTCAGTGGCACTTCGGCGGTTGGAACAAGGCCCAAGCGGTCAGGATATTTTAGATGTGCAATTGCTTGCTGACATTCTGCGATTTCCAAAACCAAAAGGGAAATCTCAAAATCCAAATCGCTGCCATCAGGTTTGTGAAACTCTATATCTATCCCAAATTTTTCCAATTTGCTCTGTGCGATAACAATGCGCTTCACATACGACATCATCTCTTTGGATCGGCTTCTATGAAGATCTGCTGAGAGCCTTACCCAAAACTGATCGTCCTCAAACTTCGGCAACTGTGCGGTGCCAAACATCGCATCGTCGCGCACCAAGAGCGGCGGATTGACTTCAGTGTAGCCGTGCTCGTTGGTGTGCAGATCGAGCATGAACTGCCCGATCGCGCGCTCGAGGCGCGCGAGGCCTTTCTTCAGAACGACAAAACGCGCGCCGGACATTTTCGCCGCCGCCTCGAAGTCCATGAACTTCAGCGCTTCGCCGAGTTCCACATGCTCCTTCGGCTTGAACGCGTAATTGCGCTTCGCGCCATAGTGATGATGCTCGACATTGCCGTGCTCGTCGGCGCCGTCTGGCACTTCATCGAGCGGCAGGTTTGGAATCTGCGCGAGTTCTTTCTTCAACTCTTCTTCGACCTGCTTCACCGTCGCCTCAAGCTCGGGAAGTCTGGTCTTGAGTTCGCCGACCTCGGCCATCAGCGCGTCGGCGCGCGCATTGTCCTTGTTCTTCTTGGCGTCGCCGATTTCCTTGGAAGCCGCATTGCGCCGCGCCAGTGTCTGCTCCGACGCCAGAATGGCCGCGCGGCGCTTCTCGTCGAGCGCGACCAACATCTTCGACAACGGCTCCAGCCCGCGCCGTTTCAGCGCTGCGTCAAAAGCGTCCGGGTTGTCGCGAATCCATCGAATATCGTGCATGGGAGCTCATTTTTATGCGGGCAATCTGCACGTATGCAGAGAATAAACGGCGGGCATCCAGTACCGCGAATAACCGCAATTTGGAATATCAAACTCGGCCGTCATCCTGAGGTGCGAGCCGCTTGGCGAGCCTCGAAGGATGGCGAATCGGATGCAAGGCCGTCGCCCTTCGAGTCCTCCGCTGCGCTCCGGCGCCTCAGGGTGACGGCTGGGGTCGGAGGCAGTGAGACTACTCCGCAGGCGTCGTCGCCGGAGGGGTTGGAGGCGCATCTGCGGGCGGCGTCGTGCCGGCAGCCTGTTTGGCCGCTTTTTTCTCAACGACACCGACCGCGATGATCGAGCCCTCGTAGAGCACCAACAGCGGGATCGCGAGCGACATCTGGCTGATGACGTCCGGCGGGGTCAGCACGGCAGCGATCACGAACGCGATCACGATGAAATAGCGCCGCTTCTCGCGCAGTTGCTTCGAGGTCAGGATTCCGATCCGCCCGAGCAGCGTCAGGATCACCGGCAACTGGAACGCGATTCCGAACGCGAAGATCAGCGACATCATCAGCGAGAGATACTCGCCGACTTTAGGCAGCAGCGCGATCTGCGCGGTCTCCGAGCCGCCAACCTGCTGCATGCCTAGCGAGAAGCGGATCAGCATCGGCAACACGAGGAAATAAACCAGCAGCGAACCGAGCGCGAAGAAGATCGGCGTCGCGATCAGGTACGGCAGGAACGCGCCGCGCTCGTGCTTGTAGAGCCCCGGCGCGACGAACATGTAGATCTGCGCGGCGATCACCGGAAACGAGATGAATCCCGCGCCGAACATCGCAAGCTTCAACTGCGTCAGGAAATATTCCAGCAGCGCGGTGTAGATGAACTTGGAGTTCTCAGGTCCCGCGACCCAGACGAACGGCCAGACCAGCACGTTGTAGATCTGCTTGGCGAAGAAGAAGCAGAAGATGAAAGCCACCGCGAACGCCAGCAGCGCCTTGATCAGCCGCGAGCGCAGCTCGATCAGGTGATCCATCAATGGCGCCTTGGTGGCTTCGATGTCTTCTGCGCTCATGACGCTTTGGCGTCCGGTACGGCAGGCTTCGGGGGCTCAATGGCCGGCGCGTGCGCCTCAGCCTCGGCGAACGTCGCCGCTGTCGGCGGCTCCGGCGTGGTCGGCGTCATCACCGGCTGGTCGATTTTCATGGCGTCCTCGACGTCCTTGTTGAGGGACGTCAGCAGATTGGTCGGCGACAGATCCTTCGCGGCGGCGGACGCATCATCGAAGGTCTTCTTGATGTCGGCCATTTCGGCTTCGCGCATCGCCTCGTTGAACTGGCCCTGGAATTCGGAGGCCATGCGGCGGGCCTTGCCCATCCACTGCCCGACCGTGCGCAGCACACCGGGCAGTTCTTTCGGGCCAATGGCGATCAGCGCAACGACGCCGATAACGACCAGTTCACTCCACCCGATGTCGAACATGGAAGATTCCGCTCACGGGGTTTGACCCCCGCACCTCAGTCAGAAATAGCGCAGTCTGAAATCAGACCACCTTGCTGCCGACGTCGCTGCGCGACGACGTTGCCGAAGGCGAGCTATCGATGGTCTTGACCGGCTCGGGCTTCTCGGCGGGTTTCACCTCGTCGTCGGCCATGCCCTTCTTGAAGGCCTTGATGCCCTGCGCGACGTCACCCATCAGGTCCGAAATCTTGCCGCGGCCGAACAACAGCAGGACGACGCCGATCACGACGATCCAGTGCCAGATACTAAACGAACCCATACTGCCATCCTCCAAGCACGCGACCGGGTTTTCCCAGCCAAATCTGACCAGAAACTAGGCCCCGGAGGTGTCAAAAACAAGGATTAACCCCGCGTCACGACTGCGCAAACCGGCGCATTGACACGAGAGTTAATGTTCGCTCCCCGACAAGCGCGATCGTCCGCGCCACACTCGGAAACTCAGCTTTCTTCGCTTTTTTCCGGCTCCACGGCGGGCGCCAGGGCCAATTCGAGATCGCCCGGCTCAAGCGGCTCTTCGTCCTCGCGCAGCGCCGGATCGTCGGATGGCGATGGAACAGCGAAACCGCCCGGCAGCCGCGTATCCAGCAGGCCCGCGCCCTTCAGCTCGTCGAGGCCGGGCAGATCGCCCAGCGCTTCGAGGCTGAACTGCGACAGGAAGGCTTCCGTGGTGCCGAAGGTCAGCGGCCGGCCCGGCGTCTTGCGACGTCCACGCGGACGGATCCAGCCGGTTTCCAGCAGCACGTCCAGCGTACCCTTCGACGTGACCACGCCGCGGATTTCCTCGATCTCGGCGCGGGTCACCGGCTGGTGATAGGCAATGATCGCCAGCATCTCGATCGCCGCGCGCGACAGGCGGCGCGTCTCGATGCTTTCGCGGGTCATCAGCCACGCCAGATCGCCAGCGGTGCGGAAGGTCCATTTGCTCGCGACGCGGACCAGATTGACGCCGCGCATCGCGTAGTCAGCCTGCAGCTGCGCCAGCGCAGCTTTCACATCCACGCCTTCGGGCATGCGCTTGGCGAGCGATGGCTCATCGAGCGGTTCGGTCGAAGCGAACAGCAGGGCTTCGAGCAAGCGCAATTCCTCGGGGCGCGCGACGGGGTTACGCACGGACTCGCCATCATCGGCCGTCGTTGACGTCCCCCCGCAACGGCGCTCTCCTGCACAGGCGCGGCCTGTGGTTTAGCCGAGCCAACGGTCTCATCGGCAGACGCAACCTGCTCCTCGATCGAAGTGGCCTGTTGTTCCTCCGCGAGAGACTCCTCAACAGGAACCTCTTCAACCGGAGCGATATACTTCGCTGCCATCGGCATCGCCTGTTCTCCTTCTTCCACTTACTCGACAGGCACTTCCGGCGCGGCTTGAGCGTCGGGAGGCAAATGCTCTACGTGCTTACGAAAATACAAAGGCGCGAACGCTTCCTTCTGGTGCAGATCCAGCGTGCCTTCGCGCACGAGTTCGAGTGCCGCGGCGAAACTCGACGCGAACACCGTCGCCTTCTGCGTGGGATCGACCACGTAGCGCATCAGGTAATCGTCGAGGCTCGCCCAATCCTCGGATTCGGCCGAACCCACCAGCCGCTCCAACGACGCGCGCGCCTCGGACAGCGACCATACGGTCCGCTTGGTCAGATGCACGGTCGCCAGCACACGCTGCTGGCGCTGCGTGGCGTAGGCGGTCAGAAGATCGTACAGCGTCGCGGTCCAGCGGGCATGCTTGACCTGCGCAATCTGTTCCGGCTGACCACGCGGGAAAATATCGCGCCGCAGTTGCGGCCGCGTCATCAGGCGGTTCGAGGCCTCGCGGATCTGCTCGAGCCTGCGCAGCCTGTTGGCCAGCGCGGTCGCGAGATCCTCCGCGCTCGGCCCTTCGGCCTCAGGCGGTTCAGGCAGCAGCAGGCGCGACTTGAGATACGCCAGCCACGCCGCCATCACGAGATAGTCGGCAGCCAGCTCCAGCCGCAGCTTGCGCGCAGCTTCGATGAAAACGAGATACTGATCCGCGAGCGCCAGAATGGAAATCTTGGCGAGATCGACCTTCTGCTGACGCGCAAGCGCAAGCAACAGGTCGAGCGGACCCTCATAACCTTCGACATCGACGACCAGCGCCGGTTCGTCGTCGGCGTTGTCCGTCGGCAAACCTGTTTCGAAGGAGAGAATTTCGGCGCTCATGACGTCAGGCTCCCTGCCCGATCGATCAGGCGGTCGAGTTCGGCACGCGCCGCGCCCCGGTCGAACGGCTGAGGCGCCCGGCGCGACGCGAGAGCACGATCAGCGCGAGCCAACGCTTCACCCGCGAGCATCGGCGTTTCGCCGGCGACCTGCCGCATCTCATCGAGCTTGCCGTTGCAATGCAGGACGACGTCGCAGCCCGCCGCCAGGCTGGCGCGCGTGCGCTCCGCAATCGATCCCTGCAAGGCGTTCATGGACACGTCATCACTCATTAACAAACCCCGGAATCCGATGGCCCCGCGAATCACCTGTTCAATGATTGTCGCAGATGTCGTCGCAGGTTGGGCGGGGTCGAGGGCGCTAAACACAACATGTGCCGTCATCGCCATCGGCAGATCGGCCAGCGGCGCAAAGGCCGCGAAGTCGGTTTTGGCGAGTTCCGCGACCGGGGTATCGACCGTCGGCAGCTGAAAGTGGCTGTCCGCTGTGGCCCTTCCGTGGCCGGGAATGTGCTTCAGGACCGGCAGCACACCGCCCTGCGCCAGCCCGTCGGTGACCGCGCGGGCAATCGCGGCCACTTTATCGGGGGTCGTGCCATAGGCCCGATTGCCGATCACGGAGTCCGCTCCGGGAACCGGGACATCAGCCAATGGCAGGCAGTCCACGGTGATCCCGAGATCGGCCAGATCGGCGGCAATCAGCCGGGACGACAGACGCGCGGCCTCAAGCCCGGCATCGCGGTCGATCTCGTACAGGGCACTGAACACCGCACCGGGCGGATAGGCTGGCCATTGGGGCGGCTGGAGCCGCTGGACCCGGCCACCCTCCTGATCGATCAGGACCGGGGCCTCGGGTTGGCCGACAGCAGATCTCATTTCCTCAATCAGTCGAATAACTTGATCGGGAGTGTCAATATTGCGCTTGAAAAGAATAAAGCCCCACGGCCGCTGATCGCGCAGAAATGCGCGCTCGTCGTCGGTCAAAGCGGTTCCGGAAACACCCGTGATGAATGCGCGCGCGGCCATAGGTCGGCGATTAGCCCGCGCATGGCGCCAGGGTCAAGGAAACCCGGGGGATTCGCACGTGATTGTGGGGTTTCATCCACAATCACAGCCAATCTCAATGAGATGGCGAACGCTTTCGCGTCCTCACAACTCGTGACTGCCGATGGACGCAACGAGAGATGGGCGATCCGAAGAACGGATGCGGGAGCATCACCGCCTGCCATCAAGCGCATTGACATGCAGTAATTTTACTGCATTTCTGCACGCGTGACTGACGACGAACTCGACCTGATTTTCAAGGCTCTCGGCGATCCGACCCGAAGGCGCATCCTCGATGTCCTGCGAGAGCGCCCCGAGCAATCATTGTTCGAGGTCTGTGCCTCATCCTTCGCGGCGGATGGCAAGAGCCTGTCTCGACAAACGATTTCCCAGCACCTCGACATGCTGGAAAGGGCCGGATTGATCACAACTGCATGGAAGGGGCGGACCAAAACCCATTCCCTGAATGTCACGCCAATGCGAGTGGCGACCGATCTGTGGCTCAGGAAGCACCTCTAGGAAAGGCATCCACCATGCGGATTTATGTGACCTGCGTTTCTGTCGATAACCAAGCCGAGGCCCTGACGTTCTACACCGACAAGCTCGGCTTCAAGGTGAAGCACGATATTCCCCTTGGAACTCACCGCTGGCTGACGGTTGTGTCGCAAGAAGAACCCGAGGGAACGGAATTGCTGCTCGAGCCGAGTGAGCATCCAGCCGTCAAGCCGTACAAGGACGCCCTCGTCAAAGACGGCATTCCAGCGGTGTCATTCAAGGTTCAGGATTTGAATGCGGAGTTTGCAAGACTTCGCGAGCTTGGGGTCGCGTTCACGGTGGAGCCGATGGATGCAGGAACTGTGCGAATGGCGGTTCTGGACGACACCTGCGGAAATCTCGTCCAACTGATCGAAATGAAATAGGAACGGGAAGCGTTGAAACAGAAGCTTCCGCTGGATCGGACGGGACCAGCGGTCGCAACAATTCGCGTAGGGTTGGGTAAAGTTTCCACTGGCTGGTCTCGCCAGGCGACCATCCTTAGGATCCTTCCGTCAGACTCTCAGCACTATTTCCTCTGGACCACGCACTGCCCGCCGGCCGACTTGAGGTTCACGCAGAACTGCGTGGCCTCGTCGTTGGTCCCGAACGGTCCCACCATCGCGCGATAGAACGTGCCCTTGCCCGCGATGTCGGCCTTGTGGATCGCGGCGGTTCGCGAACCGAGAATGCCTGCGTACTTGCCCTGAAGGGACTTGAAGGACGCCTTCGCGTCAGCCTCGGTCTTCTGCGAGGACACCTGCACATAGGCGCCCCCACCCGTGACGGCGGCAGGGTTGATCGCGGCGACCTTCGCCCGGGGCTCAGGAGGAGCCGCTTGCGGTGTAATCGAAACCGGAGCATTGGCTGCCGGCGCGCCTGTGGAAGCGGTGCTGGCCGGAGCCGGAGCGCGTTGCTGCGCCGGCATCTGGGCACGCGCCGCAGTCGGTGCGGCAGCCGCTGAATCCGGCTGGTCCGGGCGAATGCTCAGGGTGCGGATTTTCCGCGGTTCCTCGCCGCCGGTGAGGGTGCCGTTGCCGACGCCTGCACCCGTCGGCCGAACGCTGGTCGACGCGCTGGCGACTGACGGCGGGTTCGCATTCTGGGTGAGCGGCGGAAACACCACGCGCGGTCCGGTCCTGGCGTTGACGTCAACAGGTTGTTCTTCGCGGGACACCACGCGCTCGGCTGACTTGTCGCCGACGCGGTCGTAGATCTGTTTGCCCGAGCCATCGATCGCGCCGGGCGGGATAACCTTGTTCGGCCCGGCGTCGGCCTTGATGACCGGAGGTTCGCCGCTGCGCGGCGAGCCGACGAAGGTCCGGTAAGTGAAGGCGGCACCGGTGCCGACAACTGCAAGCAGGAGAACGACCACAACCGTCATGGTCCCGCCGCGGCGCGGCTTCGGCTCCTGTTCGAAATTTTCATCGTAGGGCGGCCGGTCATAGGCGCCGTCGCCGTAATGCTCCTCCTGAGCGCCGAACTCCTCGCGGCCGGGAGTATGATCCGGACGGCCATAAAGGACATCATCGTAACGGTCACCGCCAGCGGCCTGATGGCCGTGCGCCTGTCCCGGCAGCACCGGATCGTAGCCGGAATGATCGAACTGCGGAGCATGGTTGCCATAGGCCGGATTGCTCTGCGCGGCATACCGCGGATCGTAATGATCCTCTTGAGGAGCGTACTGATCCTCTTGGGGAGCGTAGTGATCCTCGTCCCGAAATGCGGGCTCCTGCCGATAGGCCGGCTCCTGCGGCGCATGCCGGGACGCAGCCAGATTTTGCATCCACGACGGACGGCTCGCGGGGACTTCCTCTTCGGCAGCGGGCTCGTACGCGTCGTACTGGTCGTGCTGAGCAGGCTGTTGCGGATGCTTCTGCTGACCGGGGCCGAAATTCGAAAGCGGATCGGTCTGCCCGATCAGGCGCGCCAGCTCTGCCAACGGATCGCTCTCGCCCTGCTGGGGAGCAATACGGGATTGATCCCGAGCGTAGTCGTCGTCCGCCGGAAACGGTCTGTCGCGATATTGGTTCGCCATTGCGATGTTGCATCCCCTTCGGGAAAGCGACGCCCCCGTCGTTCAAACGGAGCGGCCGCTATTCACACTGCCGCCACCCGTTCCCCGCGGCGGTCAATCCCCAGCTATCGCATCTCGTCTGGAGCATGGACGCCGAGTACGGCGAGGCCTGAAGCCAGAACCGAGACGACGCCCTGAACCAAGGCCAGCCGCGCGATTGTTATCTCTGCATCATTCTGGATAATGAAGCGTAAATAGGGCAAATCGCGACCCTTGGTCCAAAGCGCATGGAATTCGCTCGCAAGATCATACAGGTAAAACGCGATTCGGTGTGGCTCATGCGCGAGCGCCGCCGCTTCGACAATTCGCGGGTACAGTGCGATCTGCCGGATCAGGCTTAGTTCGACCGGATCGCTGAGGCGCTCGATTTTCGCATCACGCAGAAACGCAACGCGCGCAGCCGCCTCTTCCGGCAACGATGGAACCGTCTCGCGCGCGTTCTTGAAGATCGAATGCCCGCGCGCGTGCCCGTACTGCACATAGAACACCGCGTTGTCCTTCGACTGCTCGATCACCTTGGCGAGATCGAAGTCGAGCACCGCATCGTTCTTGCGGAACAGCATCATGAAACGCACAGCGTCTGAACCGACCTCGTCCACGACCTCGCGCAGCGTGACGAAATCGCCGGAACGCTTCGACATCTTCACCGGCTCGCCGTTGCGCAGCAGCTTCACGAGCTGAACGATCTTCACGTCGAGCGCAGCCTTGCCTCCGGTCACGGCCTTGATGGCCGCCTGCACGCGCTTGATGTAGCCGCCGTGATCCGCGCCCCATACGTCGACCATGTTGAGGAAGCCGCGATCAACCTTGGTCTTGTGATAGGCGATGTCGGACGCAAAGTAGGTGTACGAGCCGTCCGATTTTTTCAGCGGACGATCGACGTCATCGCCGAAGGCGGTGGCACGGAACAGCGTTTGCTCACGATCTTCGTAATCCTCGACCGGCGCTCCTTTCGGCGGCGGCAGGCGGCCTTCGTAGACATCGCCCTTGGCACGCAGTCCGGCGATGGTGGCGCCGACGCGGTCGTTGCCGTTCTCGTTGAGCGAGCGTTCAGAGAAGAAGACGTCGTGCTTGATGTTGAGCGCCGCCAGATCGCCCTTGATCATCTCCATCATCATGGCGATGGCTTTGGCGCGCACCACCGGCAACCACTCTGCCTCGGACTGCTTCAGCAGCTTGTCGCCGTGTTCTGCCGCAAGGGCCTTGCCGACCGGCACAAGGTAATCGCCGGGATAAAGTCCCTCGGGAATTTCGCCGATGGCTTCGCCGAGCGCCTCGCGATAGCGCAGGAAGGCAGAACGCGCGAGCACATCGACCTGCGCGCCGGCATCGTTGATGTAGTATTCCTTCGTGACGTCATAACCGGCAAACGAGAGCAGGCTCGCAAGCGCGTCACCAAACACCGCGCCCCGGCAATGGCCGACATGCATCGGCCCCGTTGGATTGGCCGAGACGTATTCGACATTGACCTTCTCGGCCGCGCCGATCGCGCTGCGGCCATAACCGTTGCCCTGCTCCAGCACGCTCCGCAGCGCGCCGAACCATGCGGACGTCTTCAGCGTCAGATTGATGAAGCCCGGTCCGGCGACATCGACACTTTCAACGACCGGATCGGCGCGCAGTTTGTCCGCGATCCTGTCCGCAAGTTCGCGAGGCTTCGCCTTGGCGTCCTTGGCCAGAACCATCGCCGCGTTGGTGGCCATGTCGCCGTGGGTGACGTCTCGCGGCGGTTCCACGACCACACGCGTCAGATCAATGCCCACAGGCAATACACCCTCGCCGCCGAGCGCCGCGCATACGGCATGCACGCGCGAAAGCACGTCGGCGAACAAATGCTGGGGCTGGCTGGGCGAAGTCATTGGAAAGTGTCCTGGTGGGCGCACGAAATCGGCATATTCAGGCCGCCGCCTAACGTAAATCCGGGGTCGAGTCAAAAAGCCGCTGGTGCTCGATAATGGCGTATCTGTCGGTCATTCCGGCAATGAAATCGCCGATCCGGCGGGCCCGGCCGGCCTCGTCTTCCTCGCCATGATGCGGCAGCCATTCGGCAGGAAGGTCGCCGGGTTCGGCACGATAGCGCGCGAAAAGATCGCGGACCACGGCCTCTGCGTCGCGCATGACGCTCATGACCCGCTCGTGGCGATACATCCGCGTCTTGAGAAAGCGCTTGATCGCCGCTTCCGTTTTCTCGGCTTCGGCCGAGAAGCCGACGAGCGTGGCGTTATGGTTGCGCACATCGATGACGCTCCTGGGGTGGATGGCCGTGAGCCGCTTGCGGGTTTCTGAAAACACATCTTCGATCAAGTAGGAGATCAGTTCGCGCACCAGTTCCGCGCCGCGCCGGGTCTCGTCGAGGACAGGATAGCGCGCGATGATGACGGCGTTGATGTCGGCGATCAGCGGAATCCCTCCGAGATCGTCGACCGTGAACAGCCCTGCCCGCAACCCGTCGTCGATGTCGTGGGCGTCATACGCGATGTCGTCGGCCACGGCGGCAACCTGCGCTTCCAGCGAGGCGTAGCTCCACAATTCGAGATCGTGATGGGCGACATACTCCGATATGCCGACCGGTACGCCATGCTCGCGATATCGGCCGACAGGCTCGCCGTTGCTGTCGATCAACGGTCCGTTGTGCTTGACGATGCCTTCGAGGGATTCCCACGTCAGATTGAGGCCATCGAAGTCCGGATAGCGCCGCTCCAGCAGCGTCACCACGCGCAGGCTTTGCGCATTGTGATCGAAGCCGCCATGCGCCTTCAGGCACTCGTCGAGGGCGCGCTCTCCGGCATGGCCGAACGGCGGATGGCCAAGGTCATGGGCCAGCGCCAGCGTCTCCGTGAGATCTTCGTCGAGCCCAAGTTGCCGGGCCAGCGCGCGGGCGATCTGCGCCACCTCGAGCGTATGGGTCAGACGGGTCCGGTAATGATCGCCTTCGTGGAACACGAAGACCTGGGTTTTGTGCTTCAGGCGCCGGAATGCATTGGAATGAATAACCCGGTCACAATCGCGGCGAAAAGCGCTGCGGCGCAGGCTGGGCGCTTCATTGAACCGCCTCCCGCGGCTTTGACCGGGGTCGCAGCCATAGACCACAGGAGGGGCAGCCATTCCGACCGACATACGATTTATTCTACTTTCGGTGTTTGATTCTGGCGTTCAGCGCACTTAACTATGCCCTAGTGTGGTGGTTCGCAAAGTCCGCATTATCTCACCGCACGTCCATTTGCGGACTTGCGAACCAAAACCACACTGGAATTATAATTTGCTAGTGTCCTTTGAATCCGAAGTTCGCTATGGAGCGCGCTGCAAAGTAAGGCGAACTTCGGATTCAGGACACTAGCGGGGACATTCAAACACCCCGGCCGTCCGGAGACCTGTCATGACTGCCACTGACCTCGCGCCAGCCGCCAATGTCACAATTTCGGAGCGGGCTGCGAAGCGAATCGGCGCCATCCTCAAGACGGAAGGCGAAGGTGCGATGCTGCGTATCAGCGTCGAAGGCGGCGGCTGTTCCGGCTTCCAGTACAAATTCGATGTGGAGCGCGCCAGGGCCGACGACGATCTGGTGATCGAGCGCGACAGCGCCGTGGTGCTGGTGGACCCCTCGTCCGTGCCGTTCCTGGCCGGATCGGAAGTCGACTTTGTCGATGACCTGATCGGCGCATCGTTCCGCGTGGTCAATCCAAATGCCACCGCGTCCTGCGGCTGCGGCACCAGCTTCTCGATCTGACCCTTAGCGAGGGCTGTTTTCGTTGGCGGCAAACAGCCGCTTGGCATTGCCGTGCGCGATCTGCTTGGCGACCGCCGGCGGCAGTTGCTTCAGCCAGCCGCGATACCCGGCCATGATCGCGCCGTAGCTCGCCCAGCGCTCGCTGATCCAGGTATCCGATCCAAGCAGAAAGCGATCCGGATACTTCTCGAACATCGCGCGCCATTCCGGCGTCAGTTCTCCGCCAACCCCCGTGATGCCACCGCGATAGGACAGTTCACCCCACAGTTGCGGATAGGTGGCCAGCATCGATGCGACACGGCTCGGCGCGAGACTGAATCCGGTGTGGGCCCAGATGATTTTCGCGCGCCCGTTATGGCGCATCAAAATCTCCACGGCCTCGTCGTCGGCGTGGGCATGAAGGTAGAGATCATTGGCGACCGCGAAGTCCACGGCCTTCTTGACCCACTCGGTGGCCGCGGCCTTCCCGGAGAGATGAAACTCGCCGATGCCGCGATAGTAGCCGCGCTTGAACTCGTCCTGCACCAGATCGAAGATCGTCGGATCGTTGAACCAGGTCTGGATGTCGGGACGGACGCGGTATGGACGAATGAAGGGAACAACCCATAAGCCCTCGGCCTTCGCGTCCATCAGCGCATGCGTCCCGGTGTTGGGGCGGCTGGTTGCCAGAATGCCGGTGACGCGGTGCGTCTTGAACAGCGCCAGCACCTCGTCGAGCTGGTAGTACGGGGTCGGCTCCCAGTTGTAGTGCAGATGCGCGTCGAAGATTTCGATCGGCTCTTCCGCTGCACGAACAGGCGCGGCAGCAAGCAATGCGACGGCGGCGATCGCCAGGCACCACCATGTCGTCGCAGGCCTGATGCGCATCGGGATCTTACTCTGCCGCCGCAACGCGCGGAGGCTGGACGTCCGGCGTCTCCTCCAGGGTCGGATCGAGACGACGCTTCAGGCGGCGGTCGATGCGATCGAGGTAGATGTAGATCACCGGC
Source organism: Afipia birgiae 34632 (assembly GCF_000308295.2). Lineage (GTDB taxonomy): Bacteria > Pseudomonadota > Alphaproteobacteria > Rhizobiales > Xanthobacteraceae > Afipia > Afipia birgiae. The sequence goes on along the minus strand of NZ_HG326652.1, from coordinate 1,001,135 downwards.
GTGATGAACAGCGTCAGCAACTGCGAGACCAGCAGACCGCCGACAACCGCGACACCAAGCGGCTGCCGCAGTTCGGCGCCTGCCCCCGCTCCCAGCGCGATCGGCAGCGTGCCGAAAATCGCAGCAAACGTCGTCATCATGATCGGGCGGAAACGCAGCAGCGCCGCTTCACGAATGGCGTGTTCGGCGCTGAGTCCCACGGTGCGGCGCTCGATGGCGAAGTCCACCATCATGATGGCGTTCTTCTTCACGATGCCGACCAGCATGACGATGCCGATCATGGCGATCACCGACATCTCCATCTTGAACAGCATCAGCGTCAGGATCGCGCCGATACCTGCGGACGGCAGGCCCGAGATGATCGTGATCGGATGGATGAAGCTCTCGTAGAGAATGCCGAGGATGACGAATGCGGCAAACACGGCGGCGAGAATGAGAACGCCCTGCCCGCGCAGCGAATCCTGGAACACCTGCGCCGTTCCGGAGAAACCCGTGGCGATGGTCGCCGGCAGGTTCGAATCCTGCTCGATCCTGGTGATCTGGTCGACGGCGTAGCCGAGCGACGTGCCCGGCGCGAGATTGAACGAAATCGTCACCGCCGGCTGCTGACCCTGGTGATTGATCTGCAGCGGTCCGACCGTCGGCACCATCCTGGCCACGGCATCGAGCGGAATAGTCTGGTTGTTCGTCGTCTTGACGTACAGCTTGGACAGGTCTGTCGGGTCGACGCGGAATTTCGGCTGCACTTCAAGAATGATCTGGTAGTCATTCGAAGGCATGTAGATCGTGCCAACCTGCCGAGCGCCGTAAGCATTGAAGAGCTGATTGCGTATCTGATCGGCGGTTACGCCATAGACCGCCGCCTTTTCGCGATCGATCTCGACCGTCAGCTGCGGGTTCTTGATGTAGAGGTCCGTGGTGACGTCCTGCAGACCTTGCACCTTCGCGATCTTCTCGCGCATCTCCGGCGCAAGCCGATAGAGCGAGTCCGTATCACCGCTTTGCAGCGTGTATTGATACTGGCTCTTCGACGGCCGCCCGCCGATGTTGAGGTTCTGGATGCTCTGGAAGAACGCCTGCAAGCCGGGCACCTGCAGCGCCTTCTGCCGCAGCCGCGCCATCACGACCGGCGCGGGGTCGCGCTCGTTCTTCGGCTTCAGGCCAATGAACAGACGCCCGTAGTTCGCCGTCGGATTGGGACCACCGGACCCGACCGTGCTGTTCACGAACTCCACTGCAGGATCAGCTCGCAGAATATCGGCAAGAATTTTTTGCCGCGCGCCCATCGCTTCGAACGACGTATCGGTCGCCGCTTCCGTCGTGCCGCTCAGGAAGCCGGTATCTTCCTGCGGGAAAAAACCCTTCGGCACGATCATGTACAACCAGATGGTTGCGCCAAGCGTCGCCAGCGTCACCATCAGCATGATGGACTTGTATTTAAGAACGCGGTCGAGCGTCCATTCGTAGCCGAGCAGCCACGAGTCGAACATCGTCTCGAACCAGCGCAACACGAAGTTGGGTTTGTGATGCGGATCGTGCGGCTTCAGCACCCGTGCGCACAGCATGGGCGTCAGCGTCAACGACACGAAGCCGGACACGATGATGGCGACCGAAATGGTGACCGCAAATTCGCGAAACACGCGGCCGACGATGCCGCCCATCAGCAGCACCGGGATGAACACCGCGATCAGCGAGAACGTAATCGACAGAATCGTGAAACCGATCTCGCGGGCGCCTTTCAGCGCCGCTTCGTACGGTTTCATGCCGTTCTCGATATGGCGCATGATATTTTCGAGCATGACAATGGCGTCGTCGACCACGAAGCCTACCGACAGCGTCAGCGCCAGCAGCGTCATGTTGTTGATCGAGTAATCCAGCGCATACATCACCGCGCAGGTACCGAGCAGCGAGATCGGAACCGCAAGCGCAGGAATGAATGTGGCCGAGGCCGAACGCAGGAACAGGAAGATCACGACGATCACGAGACCGACCGCGATCAGCAGGGTCTCCTCCACGTCGGCGACGGATTCGCGCACCGACACCGAGCGGTCGAGCGTGACGTCCATGGTGATCGAGGGCGGGATCTGCGCCCGCAGCGACGGCAGCTTGGCCCGCACCGCATCGACCACCGCCACGGTGTTCGCATCGGGCTGCTTCTGGATCGCCAACACGATCGAGCGCGTGCCGTTGAACCAGGTGGCGACCTTGTCGTTTTCGACGCTGTCGTAGATTCTGGCGACTTCATCGAGTTTGACGGGCGAACCGTTGCGCCACGCGACCACGACCTGACGATAATCGATCGCCTTGTTGAGCTGCCCCGACGCCTGAATGGCGATGTCCTGCTTCGGTCCGTTCAGGGTGCCGACCGGCGTCGACGAGTTGGCGCGCGACACCGCCGCGCGGATGTCTTCCAGCGATAGCCCGCGAGCCGCCGCAGCCTCGGGATCGGCCTGAACGCGAATGGCGAATTTCTGCGTGCCGTAGATCAGCACCTGCGCCACGCCCGGGATCTGCGACAGCGTCTGGCCGATGGTGATGTCGCCGTATTCGTTGACGGTCGACAGCGGCAACGTCTCCGAACTGAGCGATACGAACAGCACGGGGAAATCGGCCGGGTTCACCTTGCGGAAGCTGGGCGGAATCAGCATCTCGACCGGCAGGCGGCGCTGCGCGATCGTCAGCGCGGTCTGCACGTCGAGTGCGGCACCGTCGATGTTGCGATTGAGATCGAACTGGACGGTGATCGAAGTTGTTCCCTGCGAGGAACTGGACGACATCGACGAGATGCCGGCGACCGTGGAGAGCTGACGCTCGATCGGGCCGGCAACGGAAGCCGCCATCGTGTCGGCGCTTGCACCCGGCAAGGTGGCCGTGACCTGGATGGTCGGAAAATCAACCTTGGGAAGCGCCGAGACCGGCAGCAGCCGAAAACCGAACACGCCAAAGGCAATGATCGACGCCGTCATCAGCGTCGTCATCACCGGTCTGCGGATACAGAGTTCCGACAGATTCATGCGAGTGTCCCGAATCCGCCGTTCGCCTTATCTTGCGGTGCCTTCCGTAGCGAACGGCGGATTCGGAAGGACACTCGAAAATTATAATTGCTAGTGATCCTTTGATTCTAACATTCGCAAGACCGCCTGCTGCAAAGGGATGCGAATGATTAGAATCGGATCACCAGGTTAGGCTCCGGCCTTGCGGCTGCGCGGCGCAACGAGCGTACCATTGGACAGCAGCAATTGGCCATCAACGACAATGTCTTCTCCGCCCTGGAGACCGGTGTCGACCACAGAAAACCCCTGGAACGTGCGGCCGATCGTAACGGGCTGAATCTGTGCCTTGCCGTCCCGAACCACAAACACGAAATTCCCGGTCTGGCTGCGCTGCACCCCGACCGACGGCACAATGACTGCTTCTTCGGTGCGGACCGTGAGCCTGGTGTTGACCAGGATGCCCGGCCACAGCAGTTCGCTTTCGTTGCCCATCATGCCGCGCACCGTCACCATGCCAGTGGTCGCATCGACGGTGTTTTCCACCATCGCAATCGTGCCGGTCTCCGACTTGCCATTCCCCGGTATCGTTGCCGTGACTGAAGATTGTCCGGTTTTCATGGCGTCGCGGAGATCGCTCAGCACGCGCTGCGGAATCGCAAAGGTCACGTAGACCGGCGCCATCTGGTTGATGGTCGCAAGCGGCGACGTGTCCGCCGGACGCACGAAGTTCCCGACCTTCACCGTGGCGGCGCTGATGCGGCCGCTGATCGGCGCGGTGATCTTGGTGTAGCTCTTCTGGACCTTCAGATTGTTCAGAATAGCTTGATCAGCCTGGATGGTCGCGGTCGCGGTGTCCGCCGCGGTCTTGGCATTGTCGACATTGACCTGCGTGGTCGCGCCCTTGCCGATCAGTTCGTTGAAACGCCTGACGTCACGCTCGGCGGCCACGAGTTGCGATTGGGACCGTGCGAGGTTGCCTTCCGCCTGCGCGATCTGCGCCTCGATCTGGCGCGAATCCAGCGTGAACAGCAGATCGCCTTCCTTGACGCGGGCGCCGTCCTCGAAATGAACCCCGACGATGGTGGTCTCGACGCGGGATTTCAGCGCCACGCTTGAGATCGGCGTGACCGCGCCAATCGAATCCACATCGAGCGGCACCGGCTTCTTTTCCGCCTTTGCGACTTCAACGGAGACCGCTTGCGGACGCGGCGGTGCCTGCGCAGTGGTCGCGCTGCCGGTCCACATTGAACGGGTCGCATAGAGCGCGATGGCGGCAACGCCAATGCCGACAATCAGCAGGGCCCGTCTCTTGAAAACATCTTTGATCATATCGACTCACAGGAGCAGGCCGCCCAATCTGTAGCAGCCACCATTCCCCCCAACCCCATAGTACTGGTTTTCCAGCGTTATTTGTATTCGACTTATCACAGCCGTATGAAGCATGGTACGGCATGGGCATTAAATATCGCTCACGTGACTAACGGAACTGACATGCGGATTGCCACCTGGAACGTTAACTCTGTCCGCCAGCGGCTGGATCATCTGCTGGCATGGCTCCAGGAGCGGTCTCCGGACATTGTCTGCCTGCAGGAAATCAAGTGCGTCGATGAGGCTTTCCCGCGCGAGCCGATCGAGGCGCTTGGCTACAACGTCGTCACCCACGGCCAGAAGACATTCAACGGCGTGGCGCTGCTCTCGAAGTATCGGTTCGACGAAACCACGCCGCGTCTTGGCGGCGACCCGGACGATTTGCACGCCCGCTTCCTCGAGGGCGTGGTGTCGTATCCGAACGGCTCACTGCGGATTGCGTGCCTCTATCTGCCCAATGGAAACCCGCCCGAGACGGAAAAATATCCATATAAAATCAAATGGATGGAACGCCTTCTTGAGTACTCGAAGGAGCGCTTGAAAGGCGAACAGCCGCTGGTGCTGGCGGGCGACTTCAACGTCATTCCCGCCAACGGCGACGTTTACAATCCGGCGGCCTGGGCCAACGACGCACTGTTCCTGCCGAAGACGCGTGAGCACTACCGCGCCCTGCTCAACCTCGGTCTGACCGATGCGATCCGCGCCGTTTCCGATCAGCCCGGGCAGTACACGTTCTGGGATTATCAGGCCGGAGCCTGGCCGAAGAATAACGGCATCCGGATCGACCACCTGCTGCTGTCGCCACAGGCCAGCGACCGGCTGCGCGACGCCGGCATCGATCGTCACGTCCGGGGATGGGAAAAGGCGTCAGATCACGTTCCGGTGTGGGTTGACCTGGATCTGAATTGACGGAGACCGTTCCGGGGCGCGAGGAGCGCTGGCGAGCGAACCCGGAATCCTGTGGCTGTTTCCGATGAACTCCGGATCATCGCGCAAAGAGCGCTGTGTCCGGAATGACAAATCTCAGTCCCGGCGGCCCTGAACCCAGCGCTCCAGCATCTGCAGCGCCATCGCCCGGTCGTCCTCGGACGCCTTGGCCATTGCCGTCTTGTAGCTGTCCTTGATCCACGTCTCGTCCGGCCCGGCGCTATCCTGCGCCAGTGTCAGCCACATCAGGCCGCGGGCGGCCTGACGCTGCAGGCGGTCACCGTTGAACAGCATCAGGCCGAGCTGCGCCTGCGCCTGATGCTGGCCCTTGCGTGCCGCCAGCCCAAGCCAGCGAATGCCGTACTTGACATCGCGCGGCATGCCGACGCCGTCGAGATACATCCGCGCCAGATTGTACTGGGCTTCGGCATTGCCGAAATACGACGCGGCGTAGGAGAACATTTCCCGCGCCCGCTCCGGATCGGCCTTCACGCGCGAATTCGGAATGCCGGAGACGTAATATCGTCCCAGCGCCACAAAGGCATTGGCGACGATGGCCGCCTGCGGCGCAGACGGGCTGTCTTCCGCGTGGGCGTTCGCGATCTTGCTGAAGTAGTCATAGGCGCGCAGATCGTCCTGCGCCACGCCATCGCCCTTGGCGTACATGCGGCCGAGCCTCCACTGCGCCACCGGATGGCCACCCTCGGCGGCATATTGCAGCGCGGTCAGCGACGCCGCCGCCTGCGGGATATCCGCAGGAGGAACTGGCTTCTTCAGAACGGGGACGCCGGTGGGCGCGGCCACCATCGGCAATGCAGCCTCCTGCCCGCCCGGCGACGTGCCCTCGAAGGCAACGCCCCGACCGGCCGCAAAGAATGCGGCCGTCAGGACTGCGGCAAGGCCTATGCGTTCAGATGTCCGCATAACAAACCTTCTCAGCCGATCCACCGGGATGGGTGACGGCACCCTTGACCGCCGGACCTACCTGCTGGGCATATTTCCAGAGTACGCCGGAGCCGACCTTGGTTTCACGCGGCTTCCAGGCCTTCCTGCGCTCGGCTAGTTCGGCATCCGTCAGCTTGACGCTAAGCGTGCCGTTGACCGCGTCGAGTTCAATAATGTCGCCGTCCCGGATCAGGCCAATCGGGCCGCCGACCGCAGCCTCCGGTCCAACATGGCCGACGCAGAAGCCGCGAGTAGCTCCCGAAAAGCGTCCGTCTGTGATGAGAGCAACCTTGCCGCCCATGCCCTGGCCGGTGAGAGCGGCGGTGGTCTGAAGCATTTCGCGCATGCCGGGGCCGCCCTTGGGGCCCTCGTAGCGGATCACGAGAACTTCGCCTTCCTTGTAGGTCTTCTTGTTCACAGATTCGAACGCGTCTTCTTCGCAATCGAAGCAACGCGCGGGTCCCGTGAACTTCAGCACCGACATTCCAGCGACTTTCACGATCGCACCGTCCGGCGCGAGATTACCTTTCATGCCGACCACGCCACCAGTCACGGTGATCGGATTATCGGCAGGACGCACTACATCCTGATGAGGATTCCATTTCACGCTCTTGAGGTTTTCGGCGATTGTGCGCCCGGTGACCGTCATGCAGTCGCCGTGCAAGTAACCGTTGTCCAAGAGCGTCTTCATCAGAAGCGGTATTCCACCAGCCTCGAACATATCTTTGGCGACATAACGACCGCCCGGCTTCAAATCCGCGATATACGGTGTCTTTTTGAAGATTTCGGCAACGTCGAAAAGATCGAATTCAATTCCGCATTCGTGCGCCATGGCCGGCAGATGCAACGCAGCATTGGTCGAGCCGCCCGACGCAGCCACCACGGCGGCGGCATTTTCCAATGACTTACGGGTGACGATGTCGCGCGGACGGATGTTCAGCGCGATCAATTCCATGATCTTCTCGCCGGCCGCCATGCAAAAGGCGTCGCGGATTTCGTAGGGCGCCGGTGCGCCGGCCGAGTACGGCAGGGCAAGGCCGATGGCCTCGGACACGGTCGCCATGGTGTTGGCGGTAAACTGGGCACCGCAGGCGCCCGCCGATGGGCACGCCACCCGCTCGATTTCGTCCAGATCCTCGTCGGACATCTCGCCGACCGAATGCTTGCCGACCGCCTCGAACATGTCCTGGACGGTGACCTGCTGGCCGCGGAAGTTGCCGGGCAGGATCGACCCGCCGTAGATGAAAATCGAAGGCACGTTGAGGCGCAGCATGGCCATCATCATGCCGGGCAATGACTTGTCGCAGCCCGCGAGCCCGATCAGGGCGTCGTAGGCATGGCCGCGGACGGTCAATTCCACTGAATCCGCAATGGTTTCGCGCGACGGAAGCGACGACCGCATGCCGTCATGGCCCATGGCGATGCCGTCCGTGACGGTGATGGTGCAGAACTCGCGCGGGGTGCCGCTGGCGGCGGCAACGCCCTTTTTGGCGGCCTGCGCCTGGCGCATCAGGGAGATATTGCAGGGAGCAGCTTCATTCCAGCAGGACGCCACGCCGACGAACGGCTGGTGGATCTGCTCGGTGGTGAGGCCCATGGCGTAGAGGTAGGAGCGATGGGGCGCACGCGCCGGTCCTTCCGTCACGTGACGGCTCGGGAGTCGCGCCTTGATGTTGCTCTTCGCGTCCATCGTGAACCCTGTCCCGCGGCCACTCCGTGAGATCCAGAAAACCCCTGAAAATGGGAGGTTTTTCCAACACCTTCGCAAAGGCCGTGGCGTTTAGCCTACGAACAATGATCTCATGGAGGCGTGTGGCTAAATCGCGGCGCGCGCAAGCGCTTGCTGGGGCGACGGTTAAATGTTCACGAAGTGTTGTAGACGCGCAACATCCGTTGCGCCGCGGCAACGATGCCGCGCACGCCCGGTTGGCGATGAGAACCGAGTGGCGGCCCGCTACCCCGGCCCGAACAAGCTCTTGGGAAGGATGGCGTGCACCGCCCAGTTGCCGTCAACCACCTGCGAGACGCCGAAATCGACCGCCACCGAGATCAAGGTGATCGCCTCGTCTTCAGACAAGCCGCGGGTCACCATCAGGAAGCGCCGAACCTTCCGGAAGGCGTCCTTCATCGCAAGATCAAGCGACGACGAACGGTAAACGGCGCTCTGTGCCTTCGCACCCAATTCAGCCAGGTAATCGGGGTGGCTGAAGCCGAACAGTATCCATTCGGTCTCGGTCTCGATCAGCGGATAAGCGAGGTCGGCCAATGGACTTCCGCCAAGGCGGGCCTTCTTGTGCAGCACGATGTCGAACACGCCGGTGAGCGAACATTCGATCGCGGTGCCGTTGAGTTCGGAATCGCCCTGCGTCGCATGCGGGTCGCCAACCGAAATCAGCGCGCCCGGTACCGAAACCGGCAGAAAAACCTTCGCGCCCTTGGCCATCCGCCAGTTGTCGAGATTGCCGCCGAAGTAGGCTGGCGGCACGGAATCGATCAGCCCCGCCTCGCGCGGCGCACAGCCGATCACGCCGAAATGCGGGCGCAGCGGAATAGTGACACCATCGAGAATGCCGTGAACCTTGTCGATCGTCGCATGGTCCACCGGGATACCCGGATAGTCGATGGTCGGATGCACCCGACCGAACGGATCCGTCTGCGGCGTCCAGCGGAAACTGTAGAGCGCCTTGGCGAACGGCGGTGCGGCGTCGAGCATGCACTCGTAGATGGTTACGACCTCACGCTGCTTGGGCTCGGTCATGAGTTCCTGATAGTGCAGCCCCCACCATGCAGCGGCGTTGGAGCCAAAGCAGCGACCGGCGAAATCAGGATTTGCGCTGCGCCGGGGCAGGATGTCGCGAATGCCGATCTCGACCACATCGCCGGGCATCGCCCCCATGACCGCGATAGGCCCGGTCATGATGTGGACGCCAAACCCCTCGCCCGCTCCGCGCCCGTAGATCGAGGCATCCATCGGACCGGCGCCGCGCCGGTCCACGGCCTTGTCGTCCTTGGTCCAACGGAAAACACTTTCCGCACCGGGATCGCCGACGACCATCTTCTCAAGATCGTCTGAGGCATGCTGGGTCAACGTCTCGACTGTTACCGTATCGCCGGAGTTGACCACTGCAACCGGCGCCAGGTTTTGGCTGAAATAGCCCCAATGCACCGTCTTGGCGTTGGCCGGAATGTAGTGGGTCTGGCTGCCCGCCTCCACCGCCACCGATCCATCGGATGCAACCAGCGGCGGCGCCTCCGCCTTACTGCTTTCCGACGCGCGCGGCGGCCGGCCACGATGCAAAGCCTCCGCTGCGCTACTCTCGATCTTGCGGATGTTGAGGCGATAGTCGCGCGGCGACATCCCATACTTGTCGCGAAACACGCGGCTGAAATGCGCAGCGTCGGTAAATCCCCAACGAAAGGCGATGCTTGACACCGACGTGGCATCGTCATCAGATTTGGCAAGCTCGGCGCGGCAGCGCTCAAGACGCCGCTCGCGGATATAGCGCGTGAAATTACCGTCCGCCGACTCGAACAGTTTCTGAAGATAGCGCGGAGAGACACGCTGCGCCCGCGCGACTTCGGCAAGGCTTAGATTAGTGTCGCCCAGCCGCGTCTCGATGAACTGACAGATGCGATGAAGGATCGTCGCTTGATTTGACGAGGTCCCGCCGTCGCCCTGCCGATTGAACGTGGCAACAATCAGATCGGAGATCGCGATCTCGATCGCCGATAGCTCATCGTCATCCAGTTCCTGCAGGGAATCCGAGACTGAGCGCAAAAGCTGCGACAGCACGTGGCCTAATCCGCTATCGCCCGCGATCGGGCGCACCCTGAAGGCTTGAGGCGGCAGCATCCGCCGGCTGAACGCAACGCTCGGCAGACGCAGCCAGACCTGGCGGAACGGCCCGTCGCAAACAAGATCGAAATCCACGCCCTCGGGAAAAATGGCGAAATCTCCGACCGCCAACGCGTGGGCCTGCTGATCGTTATTGAGGAGGCCTTTGCCTTCAAGATGAAGGACGACGAGCATCGCGCCGTCGCCCTGCCCGAGCGAATGGAAACGCTGTGATCTGGCGGCGACCACCGAAAATGATCCGCCGAGCGGCGAAAGACGATGATGGGAATAAGCCCGCAGCTCATCCGGGCCGATTTCCGTAGACAGCCCGGCGCGCTCGATCGCAGCCCGCCACGCGGTTTCGCGCAGCGTGGATGGATAGTCATCGCTTGCGAAGTGCCATGACTGCACGGCGTCTCCTCCATCGCCCGAACCGACAACTATGACAACTCTGCGCCCTTTCTCAAACCAATGATTAGGCGAGGCCGATCCGCTGTGCATCATTCCGTCTGCGATATCCCGTCCTGGCAGAATGCAACGCACAAACGGATCATTCCGGAATCCAAAAAAAGGGGGAGGAAATGTATTTCCTCCCCTTTCCAGTCGCTGGGTGACTTTACGGTCGGCGCAGATCGCGGCGCACCGCCATGTGTGCGCCCTTGACGCCGTCGACCACCTGGGTGACGCGCAGATCGCCAGCAACGCTGCAGATCGAGTAGGCTTCCTCGCGCGTGATGCCCCATTTGCGCTGCAGCAGACCAATGGTCTCCAGAACGCACTCGCGGACAGCTTCGTCGAGGTCCTCGCTGAACCCGTGGCAGATCCACTCGCGCGGCGTTTCCAACACCGGGTTCTTGCCCGCGCCGCCCTTGTGCAGGATGAGCTGGATGGTGGCATTGACGTGCGCTTCGATGGCGGTGCCGTTCACTTCGCCATCACCTTCGGCAAAATGAGTATCGCCAGCCCAGAACAACGCGCCTTCACGATGCACCGGGTAGAACATGCTGGTGCCGGCGATGAACTCGCGGTTGTCGACGTTGCCGCCGTGCACACCCGGAGGCACAGTGCTGATCTTGCCCTCGGCCGCCGGACAAACACCCGCAGTGCCGAAGTGCAGGCGGAGCGGAACGACGACGTTCTCGAGTGCCGGCTTGCGCTTGGCATGATCGACAGGCGTGATCATGCCCGGATACGACTTCTCGGGCGTGTCGTATTCGTACTTGAACACAGCGCGGGCGAGCTGGGATTCAACGTCCGCCTCATAGATGATGACGTGTTCTTTCCGGCCAAATTCTTCGTGCAGAAGACCCCAGCTTGCGATGAAGTTGACACCGTACTTGAGGCGCGGCTCCATGTGCAGCACGCGACATTCCAGCGTATCGCCCGGCTCGGCGCCTTCGACATAGATCGGGCCGGTGAGGATATGGACGCCAGGCGTACGGCTCTCCGGCGGCACCGTCTCGTAAATTTCGCGGATCACATCATCCATCAGCAGATCCGGCGCATCGCCGGCATGGTGAGCAAGGCATTCGATCTTCACGATGTCGCCGGAGTTGACGTGAAGGACCGGGTCGACCGAACCGTCGAACGCGCCCCACTGAATGGTTTCGAGAGTAGCCTTCAAATCGTGAAGCTGCGGTCCGGTCGTGCCTTTGATCATGGACTTGAGCATGAGATTGAGTCTCCTTGTGTTCAAAATACGAAAGTCACTTGATGGCGAAGCGCGGCGACGGCGACATAGCCGACGAACGTACCGACGATGGCGAAAATGCCGCCCAGAACATTTGGCGCGGGGATCGGCGCATTCACTGCCGTGTAGAGAACGCCGGTGATGAGACCGACGATGGCGGCCTGTAGTTCGATGAGACCAAGACTGATCTGAACCATGTTCGTTCCTCCTGATTTTTTTGATGCTTTAGACTTCGACCCGAAGCGGTTTCGCTTCGGAGGATTCAGGCCGGCCGAACGTGATCTGCTTGCGAATGAGCTTCACGATCACGTAGCCGGCGAAGGTGAAGATGATCGCGAGAATGCCGCCGAGCACATTCGGTGCCGGGATCGGCAGGTTGAGCAGCGAGTACAGGAATCCGGTGACAAGCCCAACGACAAGGGCAACGAGCTCGTTACGGCCGACGTAGAGATATTCCATCGTTTCCTCCTTTTTGACTTGGGTTGAATGCACATCGCCATCAGCGGACAAACATCTCCTGCCGCGGGAATCTCCCTCGGTTGTGCAGTCATCAGAGATTTGAATGGTCCGGTTGCTTCGCCTGTAGTGATTCAGATTTGAATTACTACGAGTGGCGATGCGCGATCACGCTGCGTCATCAATCACGATAGTCTGGGTCACGTTTCCTCTCCGATGTTTTCTTATGCTTGAAGCTTAGCGAGCGTTTCGGCGACTGCAACGTGATGCGTCGCGAACAGCCTATGGCGCACGCCGCCTCGCTGAGCGGAAATAAACTCGCGTTTTCAATTGTCTAAAACGCGCGCACGACGACAAAATCGGAGCACGCGGGTGCATATGGTCAAGTTTTTCGGCGTGTGCGGTCAAAGGTCAGCACCGGTCAGATGGCCAACGCGCCCCCTCCGAAGGAGCGTTGCTGCCGAATGCATCAGAGTCGCACATGCTGGATGGTTGTGATAACCGCCAAAGAAGAGGCCGGCATTGCAGCCGGCCTTTCGCGTCCGCGGCGATTGAACAAACGCTAACAGGAACTCTTCGGCGCCGTCTGCGCTGGTGTTGCGCTCGCTGGCGCGGCTTTCTTGGCTTTGGATTTCTTCGCCTTCTTCTTGTGCGCCTGCGACGACGGTTAAATGTTCACGAAGTGTTGTAGGCACGCAACATCCGTTGCGCCGCGGCAACGATGCCGCGACTGCCCGCTCGATGCTGAGGACCGATGAGCGGTTAACGACCGCCGCGGATCATGCGCCAGGCAAACAGCAGGAGGACCGCGCCAATCGAGGCTGAAATCAGCGTACGCCAGAAGCCAAACACCGGCACTTGCGCGATTTCCGCGAGCTTGGCGCCCACGAACGAGCCCGCGATGCCGACCAGGATGTTGGTGAAGATGCCGTGGTTGGACTTGGTGACCCGCTCCGCGATCCAGCCGGCGATGGCGCCGATCAGGAGCATGGTGAAAAAACCAACTCCCGGCTGGCTGAAAAATGCTTGTGCGTCCATCAAATCCCCCACCCGTAGCTTCCGCCGGAATCGCCAGCGAACCTGCGGACTTTACCGCAGTTCGGCGACACTTCGAAAGCCGGATGACCTTGAACGTCTCTACATTTGCATCTTCAGCAAGCGGCCACGTTGCTGCAACGACACCCGGGCTGCGATCTCACTTGTCCTTCGCCTCGGTCCGCGGGACTTTGACAACGCGGCCAGCCTTGCGTGTACGAGCCGATAGCCGCGCAATTTCGTTGGCCAATTCCGCCTGCGTGAAAGGCTTGGCCAGTTTCGGCCTAACGTTCGCAGTACCGGGCTCGATTTCCGCGTAGCCTGTCGCGATGAGAACCGGAATGTGTGGCCAATCCCGCTCGATGGCTTTCGCGAGTTGAACTCCCGTCATCTGCGGCATGGCCTGGTCAGTGATGACCAGTTCAATGTCGGGATATCCCGCCAAAATCTTGAGTGCGCCCTTGGCGGAGCTCGCTGAATGGACGAGATGCCCAAGGTCCTCAAGCATCGCCATCGTGTTGGTCAATACCAGCGGATCGTCATCAACCGCGAGGATCGTCAGTTCGGCCGTCGCAACCCGCGAAGCAGCTTTCAGATTGGATCTTGCCTTGCCGGAGGCCGGCTCCGCGACCGGCAGCCAGAGCTCCGCGGTCGTGCCTTCACCGACCTTGCTTTTCAGGTTGAAGCGGCCGCCCGACTGTTCGGCAAGGCCATGCACCATCGACAATCCAAGTCCCGTGCCCTTCCCGACTCCTTTGGTGGTAAAGAACGGCTCCATGGCCCGGCGCAGGGTTTCCTCATCCATGCCGCTCCCGTTGTCTGTCACGGAAATGCAAACATAGTCGCCCGGGCTCAACTGATCGTCGGCGGCACCCACAGTGACTTCGCGCGTACCGATGATGATGTCGCCGCGGTCTCCGATCGCGTCTCGCGCATTCACCGACAGATTGAGAATCGCCATTTCCAATTGGTTGGCATCAGCAAGCACGGGGCGGATTTGAAGCGGAAAGCGCGTCTCGATGTTCACCGAAGGACCGAGGGACCGGCGCATCAAGTCGCTCATGCCCCGCACGAGCTCGGGTACATCGACGGCTTCCTGTTTCAGTTCCTGCCGGCGCGCAAACGCCAGCATACGCTTGGTGAGCAGCGTCCCGCGTTCGACGCCTTGAACTGCATTCGCCAGCAGTGACATCAGCCGAGGATCGTCAGGCATTCGTTTGCGCATCAACTCAAGGCTGCCCATAATCGCCATGAGCAGATTGTTGAAATCATGCGCGATGCCGCCAGTGAGCTGGCCGATGGCTTCCATCTTCTGCGATTGAAGTAAGGCTTCGCGGGTTTGTTCCAGCTTCAGCGCGATCTCGCGCCGCTCGGTGATGTCGCGGGTAATCTTCGCATAGCCGATGAGCTGACCGTCATCATCGCGGATGGCGTCGATGACGACATGCGCCCAGAAGCGCGAACCGTCCTTGCGCAGGCGCCAGCCTTCCTTCTCAAAACGCCCTTCGCGCCGCACGGTATCGAGCGCCTTTTGCGGCTCGCCTGTTTCGCGATCCTCATCCGTATAGAAACGGGAAAAATGGGTTCCGATGACTTCTTCCGGAAGATAACCCTTGATGCGCTGGGCGCCGATATTCCAGTTGCTGACGCGCCCGTCCGTATCCAGCAGATAGAGTGCGTAGTCGGTCACGCCACGGACAAGCAGCCGGAACTGTTCCTGAGTTTGGCGCAATGCCTCTTCCGACGCTTTCCGCTCGGTAAGGTCGCGCGTTATTTTAGCGTAGCCGATAAGCTCGCCATTCTGCGCGCGGATAGGATCAATAATGACGTTAGCCCAGAAGCAGCTTCCGTCTTTCCGGACGCGCCAGCCTTCCGCCTCGAACTTTCCTTCGGTGCGGGCGGTTTGCAGCGCCCTCGCAGGAAGGTCCGTGGCCTGATCTTCCGGCGTGTAAAATCTTGAAAAATGCTGCCCGATGATTTCATCCGGCAGATAGCCCTTGAATCGCTGAGCCCCCGGATTCCAGCTTGTGACAATCCCGTTCGGATCAAGCATGTATATTGCGTAGTCGGTCACCGATTCAACCAGCAGCCTGTAGCGGCCTTCATCGGTCAGTGAAGCAATTCTCTTGTCCATCGGCATTTATCGCCCTGCATCCATCAGGCGAACACAGATGATTCCTTAATTGAGAGAATCAGCCATTTCATTCGCGACGCAGGAGAGCCGGTCCCGGTTGTCTGAACAGAATCTCCGCCTCGATAAGTGGAGCGTCTGCCGGGTTTAGGCCGCCAAGCGGAATGGCGGCTGGTTGAAGTAGGCTTGATCGGGTGTGGCGTCGTCAAGGCTTTGGTGCGGTCGGCGACCATTGTAGAAGTCGAGGTATCGGCCGATCGAGTCGCGCGCCTCGCCGACGCTTTCGTAGGCCCGCAGGTACACCTCCTCGTATTTGACGCTGCGCCACAGCCGTTCGACGAAGACGTTGTCGCGCCATGCGCCCTTGCCGTCCATGCTGATGGCAATGCCGTTGCTGGCGAGCAGGCCGGTGAAGGCCGAGCCGGTGAACTGCGAGCCTTGGTCCGTGTTGAATATCTCCGGCTTGCCGTGACGAGCCAGAGCATCCTCCAGGGTCTCTACGCAGAAGGCCGCCTCCATCGTGATCGACAGCCGCCAGGACAGAACCCGGCGGGTCGCCCAGTCCAGCACGACGGCGAGATAGACGAAGCCACGCGCCATCGGGATGTAGGTGATGTCCATCGCCCAGACCTGGTTCGGCCGCGTGATCTGCATGCCGCGCAGCAGATACGGATAGATCTTGTGGCTCGGCTCGGGCTTCGTGGTGCGCGGACGGCGATAGAGCGCCTCTATCCCCATCCGCTTCATTAGCGTCTTCACATGCCGGCGGCCGATCTTGCACCCCTGCAAAGCCAGCAGGCCTCGCAACATACGCGAACCGGCGAAGGGATACTCCAGGTGCAGCCGATCGAGACGCTGCATGATCGCGAGATCGGCGTCCGGCACCGGACGCGGCAGGTAATAGACGCTGCCGCGGCTGATCCGCAGAACCTCAGCCTGCCTGGTGATCGACAGATCGTGCTCACGGTCGATCATCGCTTTGCGCTCAGCAATCCCGCCTTGGTGAGCGCTCCTTCTAAAAAATCGTTCTCCAGCGTCAGCTCCCCGATCTTGGCGTGCAGCGACTTCACGTCGATAGCAGGCGCGGCCGCCGCCATGTTCCCCGATCCGAAAACTCCGGAAGCACCGCCCTCCAACTGGGCCTTCCAGGCGGTAATCTGATTGGGGTGGACGTCAAAATGCTCGGCCAGTTGGGCTATCGTCCGGTCACCCTTGACGGCGGCAAGTGCCACCTTCGCCTTGAAGGCCGGGGTGTGGTTCCGGCGCGGTCGTCTGTTCATGGTCTCTCCTGATTCGCAGGCTCAGCGTGCCCGCTGTCAGGCAGAAATTCCACTTATCGACCTGTTCAAATTTGCGGAGCCGGCTCTCAGGTGCGGCGGCAGAAAGATACCAGAACTGCAATTCCGGGCGCACCACTTTATTGCTCCCTTTGCAAGGAACCAAACTTGCGGCCGGCGATTGGTGTGCTTGCCCTTACATATTGAGCACGCGCCCGTTGGCGTCGAGCACCGCTTCCTTCATCGTTTCCGAAATGGTCGGATGCGGGAAGATGGTGTGGAAGAGTTCTTCCGCGGTCGTCTCGAGGTTCATCGCCACGACGAAGCCCCGCACGCACGCCGCAGAACGCCACCGCCGCCAGCCCGCGTCCGCCCCGGGGTGTTGTTCCGCCGCTACAGACTCGGGTTCCCGATTCAGATAGCTTTGGCGCATTCATTCGCGGGCTATTAATTTCATGACAAAGATCGCATACGCCGCAACAGTTATCGCCCTGCTCTCAGGCTCGGCCCAAGCCGCTGACCTCTATCGCAAGGCGCCGCCGCCGGCTCCGGTTGCAAGCTGGACGGGATTTTACGCCGGCGTAAACGTCGGCGGAGGCTGGACCGATTCCGGCGTCGGCTACGGCACAAGCGACCCGCTGATACAGCCGGTGTTCGATGGAATCGTCAATCTTCCCGCGAATGGCGACCGCATCAGATCGTCGGGCGCGCTGGGTGGCGTGCAGATCGGCTACAACTACCAGTTCCAGCCGGCGTGGATTGCCGGCGTCGAGGCCGACTTCCAGTTCACCAGTGTCAACGGCTCCGGCTCAACGCCCTACTTCGGCGTTCTGGTCTCATCGGCAAGTCAGGACATCAAGTACTTCGGCACGGTTCGCGCGCGGCTTGGTTATCTGGCGACCAATAGCTTGCTGGTCTATGCCACCGGCGGCTTCGCCTATGCGCAGTTGAACAGCGACGTGGCGATGACCATCTCGCCCGCCGCCATCATGCAAATCAACGGTGTCGTGAATGGCGTGCCCGCCTCGACCAATTGCGGCGTCGGCTTCACGACGACCTGTTTCGCCGGCTCGTCAAACAGCCTGACACCGGGATGG
Organism: Afipia birgiae 34632; assembly: GCF_000308295.2. GTDB lineage: Bacteria > Pseudomonadota > Alphaproteobacteria > Rhizobiales > Xanthobacteraceae > Afipia > Afipia birgiae. The sequence continues at coordinate 983,381 of NZ_HG326652.1, read as the reverse complement.
GCGGTCGGCGGCGGACTTGAATATGCGCTGGGGCAAAACTGGTCGTTGAAGGGCGAGTATCTCTTCGCGCGTTTCGAGCAGACAGTGACCGCGGCAGCGGTGACGCCGACGGCTGGGACGCAGCCGAACACCTATACCGCGAAACTCACCACCGACCTGAACATCGCCCGGGTCGGCTTGAATTACAGGTTCTGAAGCGACAGCGGCGTTCCCAACGCCACTCACATGTTCAGCACGCGCCCATAGGCATCCAGCACCGCTTCCTTCATCGTTTCCGAGATGGTCGGATGCGGGAAGATGGTGTGGAAGAGCTCTTCCTCGGTCGTCTCGAGGTTCATCGCCACGACGAAGCCCTGGATGAGTTCAGTGACCTCGTGGCCCACCATATGCGCGCCGAGAAGCTGGCCGGTCTTCTTGTCGAAGATCACCTTCACCATGCCCTGGTCTTCGCCCTGCGCGATGGCCTTGCCGTTGCCAACGAACGGGAAGCGGCCGACCCGGACGTCCTTGCCCGCTTCCTTCGCCTTCGCCTCGGTGAGACCGACCGATGCGATCTGCGGATGGCAGTAGGTGCAGCCCGGGATCAGCAGCTTGTCCATCGGATGCGGATGCAGACCCTTGATGGCCTCGACGCAGATCACGCCTTCATGCTCGGCCTTGTGGGCCAGCATCGGAGGACCGGCGACGTCGCCGATGGCATAGATGCCGGGCACGTTGGTCTTGCCGTATCCGTCGATGACGATGCAGCCGCGATCCGTCTTCACGCCGAGCTTCTCAAGCCCGAAGCCTTCGATATTGCCGACCACACCGACCGCCGAGATCACACGGTCGACTTCCAGCGTGACGGGTTTCTTGCCGTCGTCGATGGTGGCGACGACGCTGTCGGCCTTCTTGTCGAGCTTCGTCACCTTGGTGTTGGCAAGAACCTTCATGCCCTGCTTCTCAAACTGTTTGCGCGCGACCGCGGCGATTTCCGCGTCTTCGACAGGAAGAATCTGCGGCAACACCTCGACCACCGTCACCTCCGCGCCCATGGTGCGATAGAACGACGCGAACTCGATGCCGATGGCGCCGGAGCCGACCACCAGCAGCGACTTCGGCATTTTGTCCGGGTTCATCGCCTCGAAGTAGGTCCAGACCAGTTTCTTGTCGGGTTCGAGACCCGGCAGCACACGCGGACGCGCGCCGGTGGCGACAATGATGTGCTTGGCGGTATACGCACCCTCGCCCAGCGCGCCCTTGGGCGCAGCCGCCTCGGTTTTCTTCACCGTGAACTTGCCGCTGCCGTCCAGCGTCGCCTCGCCCCAGATGATCGTGATCTTGTTCTTGTTCATCAGGTACTCGACGCCGCCGTTGAGGCGCTTCACCACGCCGCGCGAGCGCGCGATCACAGCCTTCGGATCGAACGACACATTGTCCGCCGACAGGCCGTAGTCCTTGGCATGCTTCATGTAGTGATAGATTTCCGCCGAGCGCAGCAGCGCCTTGGTCGGAATGCAGCCCCAGTTGTTGCAGATGCCGCCGAGATACGCCTTCTCGACAATGGCAGTCTTGAAGCCGAGTTGCGCTGCGCGGATCGCGGTAACGTAACCGCCGGGGCCGGAGCCGATCACAACGACGTCGAAAGATGTATCAGCCATTCTTCGCTCCACCAGCCAACCGGCTTTGTCTTGAAATCAAAAATTTCCTGATGCCGAACTCGATCAGGCCGACACCTGCCGCGATCGCAAGCACCATATAGACGAGAAATTGTCCGCGGCTACGCGCCAGTTGTTCACCCGAATGCCAAGCATAGTAGATGATGATGTCGTAGACGACCGGATGGAGCGCTGCGGCCGCGGCGAGCAGCATCGTAATCCATGGCCAGGACGTTCGGATGTTTGTGTTCACGGCCATCGTCATGCCGCCGCCTGCAATGCGGCCTCGCGCCGGCGAAGAAAATCGCGGATCACGCGCCACTGCACATAAATGACCGACAAATACGCGAGCGCGGCCAGCAATGAATCGGAGATGTCCCCCTTGCTCGTCGTGCGGCCCGACGACAAATCCGAACCGACGGCAAACAGAAATAGAAACACGGGCACCAGACACAGCGTGATCAACGTCAGCCAGAGCGGCCGCTCGCGGTTCTTGCCCGCGGCGGAAAATCCGAACGCAACCATCCCCAGCAAGGCGAAGCCCGGCACGAAGAAAAGGCGATAGGCCTCGGCCATCCCGCATCCGGCCTTGTCACTGTAGCACGGTGCGACCGCATTGATCGCGATGGTCACCCCAACGCCGACGATCAACGACAGCAGGCCCGCGAGAAGAACGACGCCGAAGAGTTTCATCGGAATCTCCCGCGCCGGTCCGTCACACCACCATCATCACCGGATTTTCGATCAGCCTCTTGAACGCGGTGATCAGCTCCGCGCCGAGCGCACCGTCGATGGCGCGGTGGTCGCAGGACAGTGTCACACTCATCATGGACGCCGCCACGATCTGGCCGTTGCGCACCACCGCCCGATCCTCACTGGTACCGACGGCAAGGATCGAGGACTGCGGCGGATTGATCACCGCGGTGAAGTCCTTGATGCCGTACATGCCGAGGTTCGACACTGACGATGTGCCGCCCTGGTATTCGTTCGGCTTGAGCTTCTTGGCTTTTGCCCGCGCGGCAAGATCCTTCATCTCGCTGGAGATTGCCGACAGCGTCTTGATCTCGGCCTGGCGAATGATCGGCGTGATCAGACCAAACGGCAGCGCCACTGCGACGCCGATGTCCGAATGCTTGTGGCGAAGCATCGCGGCCTCGGTCCACGATACGTTTGCCTCGGGAATCTTCTGCAGCGCCAGCGCCATCGCCTTGATGACGAAGTCGTTGACCGAAAGCTTGTAGAGCGGCTTGCCGTCCTTGTCCTTGCCCGCAGCGGCGTTGATCTCCTCGCGCGCCGCGTTGAGCTTGCCGAGATCGCAATCGACCGTGAGATAGAACGTCGGCATCGAATTGGTCGCAGCGGTTAGACGCTGCGCGATGGTCCGGCGCATCGAGTCGTGCGGCACGCTTTCGTAAGCGCCCTCCTCATACAGCGCGAGAATCTGCTGATCGGACATCGCCGGCGCGCCGACCGCGCCAGTGCCAGCGGCGGGAGCGCCGGCGCTGGCAGCGGGCTTGAGGCCCTGGCCCGACTTTGCCTGATCGACGTCGCGCGCCACGACGCGGCCATGCGGCCCCGAACCGGTGACGCGGGCGAGATCGATCCCCGCTTCCTTCGCAAGCCGCCGCGCCAGCGGCGACGAAAACACGCGCGTACCATTGCTGGCGGCTGGTGCGGCTTGAGGCGCAGCCGCCTGCGGAGCAGGCGCCGGGGTTTTCGGCGCAGGCGCAGCAGGTGCTGACGCCACTGCAGGCGCCGCAGCCTTCGGAGCTTCGGCTTTTGGTGCTTCGGACTTTGGAGCAGGCGCAGATGCAGCCCCTGCTCCCGCAGCCTTCACGTCTTCGCCGTCACCGGCGAGAACTGCAATGACGTTGTTGACCGGAACATCCTGCGTGCCTTCCGGCACAAGGATCTTCGCGATCGTTCCTTCGTCGACGGCTTCGACTTCCATCGTCGCCTTGTCGGTCTCGATCTCGGCGATCACATCGCCGGACTTGACCTTGTCGCCCTCCTTCTTGAGCCACTTGGAAAGGTTGCCCTTCTCCATCGTGGGAGACAGTGCAGGCATCAGAATGTTGATCGGCATGATCCTGGTCCTGCTCTCTCAGCGATAACTAACGGCTTTGGCGGCGGCGACGACTTCCGCCACCGTCGGCAGCGCAAGCTTTTCGAGGTTGGCGGCGTACGGCATCGGCACGTCCTTGCCCGAGACGCGCGCGACCGGCGCGTCGAGATAATCGAACGCGTTCTCCATGATCCGCGCGGCGATTTCCGCGCCGACACCCGACTGCTGCCAGCCCTCTTCGACCACCACAGCGCGCGACGTCTTCTTCACGGAGCTGATGATCGTTTCGGTGTCCATCGGACGCAGCGTACGCAGGTCGATGACTTCGGCCTCAATGCCTTCCTTGGCGAGTTCATCGGCGGCATTCAGCGCGTAGGTCATTCCGTTCGACCACGCGATCAGCGTCACGTCCTTGCCGGCGCGCGCGATGCGTGCCTTGCCGATCGGAACAACGTAATCGTCGAGCTTCGGCACGTCGCCAGAGTGGCCGTAGAGAATTTCGTTCTCAAGGAAGATCACCGGATTCGGATCGCGGATCGCGGCCTTGAGCAGGCCTTTCGCATCCGCCGCCGAATACGGCGAAACCACTTTCAGGCCGGGTATCTGCGAGTACCACGCCGAGTAGTCCTGGCTGTGCTGGGCGGCGACGCGCGCAGCCGCGCCGTTCGGACCACGGAACACGATGGAGCAGCCCATCTGCCCGCCGGACATGTAGAGCGTCTTCGCCGCCGAGTTGATGATCTGGTCAATCGCCTGCATCGCGAAGTTGAAGGTCATGAATTCCACGATGGGCTTGAGCCCGGCGAACGCGGCGCCGACGCCGACGCCGGCGAAACCGTGTTCGGTAATCGGCGTGTCGATCACGCGGCGCGCGCCGAATTCCTGCAACAGCCCCTGCGTGATCTTGTAAGCGCCCTGATATTCGGCAACCTCTTCGCCCATCACGAACACGTCGCCGTCGCGGCGCATTTCCTCGGCCATGGCGTCACGGAGCGCTTCGCGCACCGTCATCTTCACCATCTCGGTGCCGGGCGGCACTTCCGGATCGGGCTCCACCGGCGCGGCCGGGGCTGCGACAGCCGCCGGAGCGCTGATCTGCGGCTTGCCCTCGCCGACGGGTGCGCGAGACTCTTCAACTTCCTGCTTAACTTCAACGCTAGGTTCCGGGGCCTTGGCAGCAACGGCTGGAGCCTTGCCCAGATCGGCGGCGCTTTCGCCGTCGCTCAGAATGGTCGCGATCGGCGTGTTGACCGCAACATCGTTGGTGCCTTCGGCGACGAGGATTTTGCCGAGTGTTCCCTCATCGGTGGCCTCGACTTCCATCGTGGCTTTGTCGGTTTCAATCTCGGCGATCACGTCGCCGGACTTGATGGCTTCGCCCTCTTTTTTCAGCCATTTGGAAAGGTTGCCCTTTTCCATCGTGGGCGAAAGCGCGGGCATCAAAACTTGAATCGGCATGGTCGCTCCGGACGTAATCTCTGAATTGCGCGAACTGCGCGCCTATCGATAAATGTCGGTGTAAAGCTCGGACGCGTCAGGCTCGGAATCACGCTGCGCGAAATCCGCTGATGCGTTGACGATCTCGCGCACCTCGGCGTCGATCGCCTTCAGCTCCGCTTCGGTGACCTTCATGTCGAGCAAACGCAATCTCACCTGTTCAATCGGATCGGAATCGTGGCGCACCTTGTCCACTTCCTCACGCGTCCGGTACTTCGCAGGATCGGACATCGAGTGTCCGCGATAGCGATAGGTCTGCATTTCAAGAATGTAGGGGCCCTTGCCCGCACGGCACCACGCCACGGCCTCGTCGCCCGCAGCCTTGACAGCGCGGACGTCCATGCCGTCGACCTGCTTGCCCGGAATGTTGAACGACACGCCGCGCTTGGAGAAATCCGTCTGCGCCGACGAGCGCGTGACCGATGTGCCCATGGCGTAGCGATTGTTCTCGATGACGTAGATCACGGGAAGCTTCCACAGCTCCGCCATGTTGAAGCTCTCGTAGACCTGTCCCTGATTGGCGGCGCCATCGCCGAAATACGCGACGCTGACATGATCGTTTTCACGATAACGATTGGCGAAGGCGAGACCGGTGCCAAGCGAGACCTGCGCGCCGACGATGCCATGTCCGCCGTAGAAGGCCTTCTCCTTGCTGAACATGTGCATGGAGCCGCCCTTGCCTTTGGAATATCCGCTCCTGCGGCCGGTCAGTTCGGCCATCACACCGTTGGCTTCCATGCCGCATGCAAGCATGTGACCGTGATCGCGGTAACCGGTGATGACCTGATCGCCGGGCTTGAGCGCCAACTGCATCCCGACAACGATGGCCTCTTGTCCGATGTAGAGATGGCAAAAGCCGCCGATTGCACCCATTCCGTAGAGTTGACCGGCCTTCTCTTCAAAACGGCGGATCAGCATCATTTCGCGGAACGCGTGAAGCTCCTGTTCCTTGGTGAACTTCAGATTCGTCGGGTGACGGGAGCCGTTGCCGGCATCCTGTGTCGCCGTTTTCTTCGCTGTTGCCATTGCTTGTCCGGATAAGAGAGCGGGTACTCGACTTCTGTACCCCAACTCGTATCGCAATGAAAAGGATAGCGTGCACAAACGCATCGCGCATCTATGACGCAATGCAGCGACAGCAATTTTAAAATCGAAAGAGCGAGATTTTTGAAATTTGAAACTAGTTCTGACCGATCATCCGGACGAGATCGCGCGGATGCACGTAGTCGAGCTGGTAGCGCGCGCGTTCGTCGAGCATGTCGGGATCGACTCGGTCCGAACGAAGCAGCGAGACGCGCTGTTCTGCCGCAACACGCTCGGCCTTGAGCCGGGCCAGTTCGGTGGTCAGCAACACGATCTCTTGATCAAGTTCCTGCCGCGCGTTCAGGCCGTACTTGCCGGTGTAGGCATTGACCCCAAAATAGGCAATCAGCGCCGCCGCGATCGCGTACAGCGCAAGGCCGGTCATGATTGCTTTGAGTCGCGTGCGTGAAACCATACCCGCACGATGCGACAGCCCGGTTAACCCATTGCTAACAGCCGGACTGCCTCATCGCCGCGCAATTATTTCTTGAGCCTATCGACCCATGCCGCGAAGGCATCGATATAGGTCTTCAGAACCTTCTCAAGGGCTTCCTTGACCAGGTTGCCCTTGTCGTCGAATGCGTCCCCCACGCCGTTCAGATAGATTTCGGGCTGCTGGAGGATCGGGCCGCTGTAACCGGGCAGGATCTGCTTGAGGTTCATCGCGGCGCAGACGCCGCCAAGTGGCCCGGGCGAACTGCCGACAATGCCGATAGGTTTGCCGAGGAACGAACTCTTGCCGGACGGACGCGAACCGACGTCGATGGCGTTTTTCAGCACACCCGGGATGGAGCGGTTGTACTCCGGTGTCACAAAGAGAACCGCATCGGATTTCTGGATCTTCTCGCGAAACGCGACCCAGTCCGCTGGCGGTGTCGCCTCCAGATCCTGATTGAAGAACGACAGACCATGAAGCGTCACAATCTCAAGTTTGAGAGATGGTGCCGCGATCTTGGTGAAGGCGTTGGCGATCTTGAGCGAAAACGACTCCTTGCGGAGACTGCCGACGATAACGGCAACGGTATGGGCCATCAGAACATCCTTTCAGCAACGGCAACAGAACACCGGGCAGCCCGGCTTAGCCTTGGGGGAAAAAGGATGCAAGTGCATTAACTTCGGATCGCAGGAACAGGTCCTGCGGGTTAACCCAGCAACTCGTCGTTGTGCTGTCCCAACCGGGGCGCACCGGAATGCGGATGCGGGCGTTCGCCGTCGAACGATATCGGCAGACCGACCACCGGCAGATCGCTGCCGGGCAATGTGCGCATCAAATCCGACGCCTTGAACTGTTCGGTCTGTGACAACTCCGCGATGGTGTTGACCGGACTGCACGGGACTCCCACCGCCTCGAAAGCCGCTAGCCACTCGGCCCGCTTTTTGGTCAGCAGAACCGGCTTCAGCAATCCGAGCAGCGTGTCCCGGTTAACAAACCGGTCGCGGCCGCGTGCGAACCGCGGATCGGTGCACCATTCCGGAAATCCGAGCACCGTGGCGAGCTTGTGAAACAGCCGGTCATAACCGGCGGCGATGACCAGCGGATGATCGGCCGTCTCGAATGCCTGATACGGCACGATGGTCGGCGTCGCAGCTCCGGTGCGCGGCGAAAGCTCCTGCGTCACGTGATAGGTCGCGAGCGATGAATCCACCCAGGACGCCGCGCTGTCGAGCAGCGAGGTATCGATCACGCAGCCCTTCCCCGAGACGTGACGCTGCTGCAACGCGCCGAGCGCGCCGATCACGCACCACTGCGCGGTGGCCTTGTCGTTGATCGCGGGCGCGCAGAATGTCGGCGGATCGTCCGGGCGGCCGGTCTGCATCATCACGCCGCCATAGGCCTGAAGCAGCGGATCGAATCCCGGCGCCTTCGACAACGGCCCCTTCGGCCCGAACGCCCAGATCGAGCAGTAGATCAATCGCGGATTGATCGCACACATCTGCTTGGGACCGATGCCGAGATCGTTGACCACACCCGAGCGGAGGTTCTGGATCAGGATGTCGGCGTCACGCACGAGCGTCTTGAGCTTCTCGATATCGGCTGCGTTCTTCATGTCGAGCGTCACCGATCGCTTGTTGCGATTGGTGACATGAAACATGATCGATGCGTCTTCGATAAACGGAGGCCCCCAACTGCGCGCGTCATCGCCGCCGTCAGGCTTCTCGATCTTGATAACGTCCGCGCCCATGTCAGCGAGGATCGCGCCGGCGAGCGGCCCCGCAAGCGCTTGCCCGATCTCGATGACCTTGATACCGGCGAGTGGACCGTTCATGGCGTCGTTCTCCCGCAGCTTGATTTTCGCGGACGCCACTCAAGCGAGTGCGGCCCGCCAAGGCAAGCCGCAAGCGCGATGTCAAAACGAAACCCTGCGATGCGTCGCCGTGTCTTCCGGCGCAGCCCGCCTTACGCCAGCGCCTTGAGCGCCGACCTGCCCGCGTAGACCGCCTGATTGCCGAGTTCCTGCTCGATGCGCAGCAACTGGTTGTACTTCGCGGTCCGATCCGCACGCGCCAGCGATCCCGTCTTGATCTGCCCGCAGTTGGTAGCCACTGCGAGATCGGCGATGGTCGAATCCTCGGTTTCACCCGAGCGATGCGACATCACGGCGGTGTAGGCCGCCTTGTGCGCCATTTCGACGGCGGCAAGCGTCTCGGTAAGCGAGCCGATCTGGTTGACCTTCACCAGAATGGAATTGCCGAGCCCCTTCTTGATGCCGTCCGCAAGGCGCGTGACGTTGGTCACGAACAGGTCGTCGCCGACGAGCTGGCACTTGCCGCCAATCAGGTCGGTCAGTTCCTTCCAGCCATCCATGTCGTCTTCCGCCATGCCGTCTTCGATCGAGACGATCGGATAGCGTGAAACCAGATCTGCAAGGTACTTCGCCTGCTCCGAGCGCGAACGGGTTTTCTTTTCGCCTTCATAGACGTACGAGCCATTCTTGAAGAATTCGGTCGAAGCACAATCCAGCGCCAGCATGACGTCGCCGCCGGCCTTGTATCCGGCCTTGCCGATCGCGCTCATGACGAAATCCAGCGCCGCGTCCGCCGACGGCAGATTCGGGGCGAAGCCGCCCTCGTCACCAACGTTGGTGTTGTGACCGGCCTTCTTCAATTCAGATTTCAGCGTGTGGAAAATCTCGGCCCCGCAGCGCAGCCCTTCCGAGAAGCTCTTCGCGCCGACCGGCATCACCATGATTTCCTGGAAATCGATCGGATTGTCCGCGTGCACGCCGCCATTGACGATGTTCATCATCGGCACCGGGAGGGTGCGCGCCGAGGTACCGCCGACGTAACGATAGAGCGGCATGCCGAGCGATTCCGCCGCGGCCTTCGCGACAGCGAGCGACACGCCGAGAATGGCGTTGGCGCCGAGGCGGCTCTTGTTCGGCGTGCCATCCAGATCGATCATGGTCTGGTCGATCTGGACCTGCTGCTCGGCTTCCATGCCGCCGATCGCGTCGAAAATCTCGCCGTTAACCGCTTCGACGGCTTTCTGTACGCCCTTGCCGAGATAGCGGCCCTTGTCGCCATCGCGCAGTTCGACGGCCTCATGCGCCCCCGTGGAAGCGCCCGACGGAACGGCGGCGCGGCCCAGCGACCCGTCTTCCAGCACCACATCGACCTCGACGGTCGGATTGCCGCGGCTGTCCAGAATTTCGCGGCCGATGATGTCGACGATTGCGGTCATGTGCGCCCTTTCAGGAGTCGGTTCGGGGATTTGGGGCAGCTTCTACAGGAACGCGCCGCGCCGGAAAAGGCCATCTGAAGTCTTTAGTCCCGTGACGTTTTGGCCAGGAATATGTATCAGAGGGCAAACGGAGACACAGATGTCCAGAAAACCCCGCGTCCCCAAAGCCGCCGCGCAGCCGTTGCAGCTCGGCCAGCAGGTCGAAACGCCCACCTCGCCTGATACGGCAAAACTCGACCGGGTGCCGAATCCGCACTCCGACACGAACTACGTTGCGCGTTTCACAATGCCGGAATTCACCTCGATCTGCCCGGTCACAGGCCAGCCGGATTTCGCAATTCTCGTCATCGACTACGTGCCGGACAAATGGCTCGTCGAATCGAAGACCCTCAAACTCTATCTCAACAGCTTCCGCAACGTCGGTTCGTTTCACGAAGACTGCACAGTGTCCATCGGCAAGCGGCTGACGAAACTGCTGGCACCGCGCTGGTTGCGGATCGGCGGCTACTTCTATCCGCGCGGCGGCATGCCGATCGACGTGTTCTGGCAGACCGGCAAATTGCCGAAGGATGTGTGGGTGCCCGATCAGGGCGTCGCCCCGTATCGGGGAAGAGGTTAGATATCCACCATCTCCGCCGGCTTCTGATGCAGCAGACGAGCGGCGACGATTCCCAGCACGAGAATGGCGGTCGCGCTCAGGATCAGCGTCGGCATTTTGCCGAAATGAGACAATCCGAAACCGTACACGATCGGTCCTGCTGCCTGCCCCATGAAAAAGCAGAAGGCATGGAGCGACAGCGCCGAGGCGCGCGCTTCAGGCGCGAGATCGCTCGAGAACACCTGCAATGAGCCGTGCAGCGAATAGAAGCCCCAGCCCATGACGAGGAAGGAGATCGCCTGAATCTCCCAGCGCGGTCCGAGCGCGATAACGATAAATTGCAGCGCCATGACCACGGCGCCGCCGACCATCAGGCCCCTGACGCCAAATCGCGGCAGCATGCGCGACACGCTCAGGGTGTAAAACAAACCGCCGACTGCGAACGCTGCGATGACCACGCCAGGAATCGATGCACGGGTTTCGCCCAGCTCAAACAGAAATGCGGCGACGAACGGAAACAACCCAAGAACGCAAAGTCCCTCGATAAACACCGCCGTGAAACACACGCGCGCATTCGGGTTGGCGAGGATCGTCCGGTAACCGTCCCTGAGTGCTCCAAAACTGACGCTCTGCTTGGGACTGGATACCCCGCCTTTTCGAAAACCGATCCAAACGGCTACCGACGCGACGATCACCAGCAGGCCGAGGATGACAAGCACGCCGCGCCATCCGAAAAAATCGCCGATCACGCCGGCTGCGGATGAGCCGAGCAGATTGCCGGTCATCGCGCCCGCGAGAATGCGGCTCAACGCGACCTGCCGCTGCGCGGTCGGAACGAGGTCGCTGGTCAGGCTCATCGCGATCGGAAACGTGCCGCCTGCCGCGATGCCGCAGAGAATGCGCGACAGGAACAGCATTTCAAACGATGTCGCCATCGCACCGATGATGTTGGCTGCGCCGAGCATCGCGAGGCAACCGATCATCAGCCGCGCCTTGCCGAACATGTCCGCAGCCGCGCCCAGGATAGGCTGCACCAGCGCAAATGTCAGGGCGACAGCCGCCGACAGACTTGCCGCCGTGGCGACAGTGACGCCGAGATCGCTGGACACCAGCGGCAGCACCGGCTCCATCGCACGCGAGGACAGGGCTGCCGCGAAGGTTGTCGCGGCGATCACATTGAGGATTGGCAGCATCTGGTCCGGCGGATGCCGCGTTACGCTCGCGGCCCTTTTTATGTTTTGATTGCTATGATCTGGCCATCACGATTTTGATTTTGCGAGCGCGTCGAAGGCCATCAAATTCTTCATGAGGGCCTCGAAGTCCTTGAGCGGCACCATGTTCGGACCATCCGATGGCGCGTTGTCCGGATCGGGATGCGTTTCGATGAAAACACCGGCCACGCCGACCGCGACTGCGGCGCGCGCCAGCACCGGTACGAACTCCCGCTCGCCGCCGGACGACGTGCCCTTACCGCCCGGCTGCTGCACCGAATGGGTCGCATCGAAGATCACCGGCGCGCCGGTGGAACGCGCCAGAATTGGCAGCGCCCGCATGTCGGACACCAGCGTGTTGTAGCCAAACGATGCGCCGCGTTCGGTCACCATGACGTTCGGATTGCCACCGCCCGTCACCTTGCCGACCACGTTGGCCATATCCCAGGGCGCTAGGAATTGGCCTTTCTTGACGTTGACAACCTTCCCTGTCGCGGCAGCCGCCAGCAGCAGGTCAGTCTGCCGGCATAGGAACGCGGGGATCTGCAACACGTCGACGGCTTCCGCGACGCGGGCGCACTGCTCGATCTCGTGCACATCCGTCAGCACCGGCAGCCCGAGCGTCGAGCGGATCTCCGCGAAGATCGGCAGCGCTTTGTCGAGGCCCATGCCCCGCGCGCCGGACGCGCTGGTGCGGTTGGCCTTGTCGAACGAGGTCTTGTAGACGAGCCCGATCTTGAGGCGTGCGGCGATCTCCTTCAGCGCGGAGGCGACTTCCAGTCCATGCGCGCGGCTTTCGAGCTGGCATGGCCCGGCGATCACAGCCAGCGGCAGCGCGTTGCCAAACTTGACGTTGCCTGCGGAAACCACCGGTGCCGCGGAAATCTTGGCGTTCAAGGCATATCCTTTTCAGAAGTTGAATTGACCATGCCGACCTGGCGGCTGCGTATCAAGTCTGGCCCGCTAAATCCTGGCCGGTCTCTCGAATATCAGGGTTGCGCCAAAGGCGGCCTCCGGCAGCACCACGAGCCGTCCGGTCTGCCGGTGCGACGCCACCCCGCCGCTTTTGAGGACACGCTCGGTGGCATCAATGTCCGGCGCCGCAAGGCGCAGCCCCTTCAGCGAGGCGCCCTCGCCGTCCAGCCTGGGCGCGGTTCCAAACTGATCGCGAAACGACACGGCTTCCATGATCTCGACATCGCCGCGCTGCGTCGGCGCGGTGATACCGATCGAACTGGCATGCAGCTCGCGCACACCGGTAAACGCGTTGAGGAAGATATGATGATCTGCCGGATTGTCTGCGACCAACACCGCACCGAGAACGCCGCTCGCGCCGTTGGCGTGCTGCTGATAGTCCGGCTTCCAGAACGCCGCGGGGTTATGCTGCTGACAGGTTGCGAAGCCTGTATGCGGCGACATCGCATCGCGTGCAAAGGCCAGCGAGAAGCCCACCGTGGTAGTGGTGCCGTCGGGCAAAACAGCCTGGCGCGAAAACGGCAGCGCGCGTGAGGCGCCGATCCCCGATGTCTTGAAGTCCGCGACATCGGCCTCGATGTCCGTGCTCTCAAGGATCAACATCGAGAATCCGTCGCCGCGCACAATCGCATCGCGATTGGCGATGCCGAAGATCTGCGGCAATCCCTCGCCGACCAGCTTTTCGGGTTCGCCGACCGTCAGGATTTCGATGAAGAAATTGGGAAACTGCACCACATGATTGTGCGTTCCCCACGGATGCTTGTTGCGCGCGCCGACCTTGAATCCGGCGCGGCGATAGAAGTCCGCCGCGGCATCGAGATCGCGGACGGCATGGACAATATGATCGAGACCGCGGGGCATGACCGATACGCGAAACGCGCCCTCACTTCACCAAGGAGAATGCTGTCGGCGTCAGAAGCTGGCTGACGATATTCTCGACGATCTGACCATCCTTTTCGCTTTCCTCGCGCACCGACAGCCAGGCGGGATCGTTCATGAACGCGGTCCACTTCTGCTCGCGTTCAGCCAGCGACTCCCATGCGAGGAAATAGGTCAGTTCCTGATTGGACTGGCCGATCACCGTGGTAAAAAAGCCGGCCTGACGGATGCCATGCTTCTCCCAGATCTTCAGCGTGTGGTTCTCGAAGCGCTTCAGCAAATTGGGAAGCCGCCCCGGAACACAGCGATACACGCGCATTTCTTGGATCATGGTCATGGCCCCCTTGTTGATTGAACCGGCGCACGGACGGCGCCGACTGATGTTATGCAGGCTCTCCAGATCCGGCATATAGTCGCCTGCCCGGCTGGTTATCAAGCGCTTCCCGGTCTCGCGCCCATAAGAGGTTTGTCATGCGGACCATGCTGCTTTGCCCGATCCTTGTCGCTGCGGTTCTTTCGGGCTCGGCACATGCGCAAACACCCGGCGTGGTCACGGGCGGCGCGGCGGGCGTCACCTTCAACGCCAAGCCCGCTGCACGTCAGGGCGATACGACCAGCGACGGCAGCGTGATCGTCGAGGGATCTCCGAACGTCTTCATCAACGGCAAGCCGGCCGCCATATCGAGCGGCAAGACCGGATGCGGCGGCGTTGTCGTTGGCGGCGCAGGCGGCATTTATATCAATGGCAAGCCTGCCGCCCGCACCGGCGACCAGACATCGAGATGTCCGAAGTAGGCTTTCGCGCGATCAGGCTCCCGCGTAGCGAGCCGTGACCAGGTTCAGCTCAAACGCCTCTTTCTCCGTGAGCCAGCGAATGTCCTTGCTCGCCGTCATCGCCTGCATGATCGAGGGCGAAACGCCCATCCGCGTCATGTAATCGAGGATGATGCCGGTGGTTTGCTGGGTCCGCGCCACCAGGTCGCTTGCGGACTCTTCGCCTTTCGCAGAAGTGCTGCTGAACTGGTGAACGCCAAGCATGGAGCGCGGCATCGCTTCACGGACCTTGCCGCCCGCAAAAACGAATACGCATGCGCTGGCACAGCGCGACGGTTGCAAACGGCCGGCGGAATCCGCTCTCCCCACCACGGTCGTCAGTCCGCGCGACCGGACCACCGCGCCCATGATCAAACCCTGATCGAGCGAGCCGCCCGGCGACGACAGCAAGACCACATCTCCGCTGGTCAGCTTGGCTGCATCGAGCTGTTCGCGAAACCAGCTTGCGGAGGCAGGTCCGATCCGTCCTTCGAGTGCGAGCGCCTTGCGGCCGTCCGTCATGCTGATGGCCGACGCCGTCATGCTGGGAGAGCCGAAGAAGTCTTTCCAGTACGACCATATGCCCGGCGACGACAAATCCCGATACGCGCTAACGCCATAGGTGGCGATCAACAGCACAACGAAGAGAGCGGACCACAACGATCGCCGGCGGCGCGGGCCGGGCTGATGCTCCTGCGGCGGCGGCTGTTGACCGGCCGATGGCTCGCCCCACGGTCGCAGAGGAACGTCCGATAGGCCAGGTTGGGATTTCTCGTCGGGATTCATGGTCAGTCCGATTTGCAGTCGTCGTCTAGGAGAAGCGCTCCCACGCTGCCTGACGCGAAACGCCGAGAGCCTTGCCGATCAGCTCCCACGTTACCTCCCGCTTGCGCAGCGTCGCAACGTGCGACGCCAGGTGATTGCTGGCAGCATCTGCGATGGCTGATGTGCGCGGAAGCTGACTGAGCAGGAACTCGTCGGAACACCGGTCCCAGTCCGTCGGCTCGGGCGAAGCTTCGCCGCTGATAAACTTGGTGCAGACCGCAACACATTCATTGCAAATGAAAACAGTCGGACCGGCGATCAGCGTTTTGACCGCGTCCTTCGACTTGCCGCAGAAGGAACAGAACAGAATGTCCACAGTCTCGTTCGAGGCAGCGGACTTCGCCGTCTCAGCGGTTTTCGATGTCCTGGCCTTCGATTTCAGAGCCATGGCGAACATTCCGTCAAGGTTGTCTTGACGATACGTCTGCCTCCGCAAAACTGTCAAGGATGACTTGACGGGACCGCGACTACGCCCCGGCACATTCGTAATGCAGCCGCAATCCACATGCTGTACGTCCCACCTTCAGCGAGAGTGTGGAATGCGGATCCTGCTGGTAGAAGACGAAGTTGCAATGGCCGCTGCCTTGTCTGCCGCGTTGAAGCGCTACGACATGGTGGTGGACCATGCGCCGACCGTTGCCGAAGCCGAGGAGGCTATTTCGGCAGACGTTCATGATGCCGTGATCCTCGATCGCCGGCTTCCTGACGGCGACGGCCTTACACTGATCCCCAAAATCAGGTCGCGGGCCGGCGGAATACCAATCATTGTCCTGACCGCCCGCAGCGACCTTGCAGACAGGGTCGCCGGTCTCGACAGCGGCGCGGACGACTACCTGCCAAAGCCATTTGCCGTCGAGGAGTTGCTGGCCCGGCTGCGCGCCGTTCTGCGCAGACCCACCGGCCTTCAGTCTCATCAGGTGCGCGCCGGCCGCCTCATCTTCGATTTCAGCCATCGCGAGGCAAGCATCGAAGGGCGTTCGCTGGAATTGCCGCGCCGCGAGCTACTTGTGCTCGAGGCTCTGCTGCGGCGCATGGGCCGCACAGTGCTGCGGTCCTCGCTAGAGAATGCGGTCTATAATTTCGACGACGAAATACAATCGAATGCGCTGGACACACATGTGTCGCGGCTCCGCCGCAAGCTTGCCGGCGCCGATGCAGGCGTTGAAATTCATGGCATCCGTGGCGTCGGCTATCTGCTGAAGCAACAGTCATGATGCGGCAATCCGCAACACCGTCGCTCAGATCGCGGCTCGTCTGGCGGCTGGTGCCGCTGCAGGCGGCTTTGCTGACGTTCCTGGTTCTGCTGGTGGTTGGCACCTTGTGGGGAACGGGTCTTCTTCTCGACACCCGCGACGAGGAGCATGTCATCGACGTCCTGCAAAAGGCCGTCGAACGTGACGCAGAGGGCAAGCTCGATCTCGTGTCGACACCTGCACTCAAGGCCTTGCGATCCAGTGTCCCGGACCTCTGGTTCATCATCAGGGACAAGCAGGGACAATCCCTGTCGGAAGGGTCGGTACCGGTCGAATTCGCCCGGATAGGCAACGCACTCGACCACATCAGCCAGGCGCGGCTTGGCTGGCAACTTCTCGATGACGATCCGCGCAAGCCCGCCGCCCGCCTCAAGCGCGTCGATACCGCCGCAGGTAACGTGCAAATCCTGACGGCGACACAGGGGAGCATGTCCGCAGGCAAGGCAGCCCTGGTGACATCCTTCGTCTTTCTGGGCTTCGCTCTTCCGAGCCTGCTGCTCATGACGCTAGCGACAGTAATCACAACACCGGTCGTGGTCCGCCGCGCCCTGACCGGTCTGGATGCCGCGGCCGATCAGGCCCGCCGGATCGACATAGAAAGACGCGGCGCGCGGCTGCCCGTGGAGCATGTGCCTGCCGAAATCGTGCCGCTGGTCAACGCGGTCAACGACGCGCTGGCACGGCTCGACGAAGGCTACGCGCGGCACAAACGCTTTGCCGCCGATGCGGCGCATGAACTTCGCACGCCGATTGCCATTCTGAGCACGCGACTCGAATCGTTGCCACAGGGACCCGACAAAGTTCGCCTGACCGAGGATGCAGCCCGTCTCGCAACACTGGCCGAGCAATTGCTCGACATTCAGCGCCTTGACCAAAATCGGGCGCCCTTTGCCCGGGTGGATCTCGTCGCGATCGGCCAACGCGTTGTCGCCGATCTCGCGCCGCTCGCAATCAGAGCAGGATACGACATATCGTTTGAGTCCGCGGCAAGCCGCATCGAGACGATGGGTGACCAAACGGCGCTCGAGCGCGCGCTCACCAATCTGATCCAGAACGCGATCGAACATGGAGGCCGACGGGGCACGATCGGCGTTCGCGTCACCCTGCCCGCCACCATCGATGTCATGGATCAGGGAGCAGGCATTCCGGAGGAGCAACGTGCGCGCATCTTCGAGCCCTTCTACCGGGTGCAGCCGCTCAATCGCGGCGCCGGGCTGGGCCTCAATCTCGTGCGCGAGATCGTTCATCTGCATGAGGGCCGCGTGGCAGTGCTCGACAATCAGCATGGCGGCGCCTGCTTCAGGATAACACTGCCGCCGATGTTCTGAGCGTGCCAACCGCGACCAGACGGCAGCGGAAATCAATCTTCACTTACATCGTTGGGCTGCGCGCAATGCTCGCGCAATCCGCCGCCGCGATATTCCGCACGCCTCGTCATCAGTTGCGATTCGAGGCTGTCACGAGCGGCGCCCGCCGCACAGATCGCCACCGGAGCACCAATGCCACAAGATTTTCTGTCGTTTTTCCTTGCCTGGATGTCAGCCCCGGGACGCGTCGGCGCGATCGCGCCGTCCGGCGAAGCATTGGCGAACCTGATCACCAGCGAGATCACGGCATCGACCGGCCCTGTCATCGAGTTGGGACCGGGCACCGGCGCATTCACCTACAAGCTGTTGCAGCGTGGCGTACGTCAGGAGAATCTCACCCTGATCGAATACGGCTCGGATTTCATGAGGCTGCTGCAGGTGCGCTTCCCCGGCGCGCGCGTACTCTGGATGGACGCGGGACGGTTGGCCGGAAGTTCATTGTTCGAAGGGGCCCCCGTCGGCGCGGTCGTGAGCGGCCTTCCACTTCTAAACATGTCGACCCGCAAAATCGTGTCGATCGTCGGCGGCGCATTCAGCTACATTCGGCCCGGCGGAGCATTCTATCAATTCACTTACGGGATGACCTGCCCGGTGCCGCGGCCAATTCTCGATCGGCTCGGTCTCAAAGCGAAGTTGCTGGACCGTGCCGTGCTGAACGTGCCCCCGGCCGCCGTCTATCGCCTGACAAGACGCTCGCAATGCCGGCTCGCAGCCGGCAACCCCCGCGCAGTCAGCAAGGACGACGCTTCCATGTGCGGAGAGCAGGAAGCCTAGAACAGCCGGCTCTGGACCATCGCGGCCTGAACGAACGACGCAAACAACGGATGCGGCTCGAACGGGCGCGATTTCAGTTCGGGATGATACTGCACGCCGATGAACCACGGATGGTCCTCGTATTCGACGATTTCCGGCAACACGCCGTCCGGCGACATGCCCGAGAAGCGAAGGCCGTGCTGTTCGAGGCGATCCTTGTAAGCGGTGTTGACCTCATAGCGATGACGATGCCGCTCTGAAATCTCCAGCGCGCCGCCGTACACTTCCGAAACACGACTGCCCTTCTTCAGGGCCGCCTGATACGCGCCGAGCCGCATGGTGCCACCGAGGTCGCCCGCCTTGGTCCGTTTCTCGAGTTCGTTGCCGCGCAGCCACTCGGTCATCAGGCCGACCAGCGGCTCCTTTGTCGGGCCGAATTCCGTCGAGTTGGCGTCTTCGATGCCGACCAGATTGCGCGCGGC
The DNA here is from genome assembly GCF_000308295.2 of Afipia birgiae 34632. Classification (GTDB taxonomy): domain Bacteria; phylum Pseudomonadota; class Alphaproteobacteria; order Rhizobiales; family Xanthobacteraceae; genus Afipia; species Afipia birgiae. The sequence goes on along the minus strand of NZ_HG326652.1, from coordinate 964,261 downwards.
CTCGATCACCGCCATCTGCATGCCGAAGCAGATTCCGAAGTACGGTACGTCGCGCTCGCGCGCGAACTGCGCTGCCTTGATCTTGCCTTCGGCGCCACGCTGGCCGAATCCGCCCGGCACCAGAATGCCGTTGACGTGTTCGAGGAACGGCGCGGGATCTTCGTTTTCGAAGACTTCGGATTCGATCCAGTCGAGATTTACCTTCACCTTGTTGGCAATGCCGCCATGGGAGAGCGCTTCGATCAGCGATTTGTAGGCGTCCTTCATGCCGGTGTATTTGCCGACGATGGCAATGGTCACCTGACCTTCAGGATTACGGATGCGCTCGTTGATGACGTGCCAGCTTTGCAGCGAAGGCGGCTTGATGTCGACGATGCCGAACGCGGCCAGCACTTCGTCGTCGAGCCCTGCAGCGTGATAGGCCTCGGGCACCGCGTAGATATTGTCGACGTCGCGCGCTTCGATCACGGCCGATTCGCGCACATTGCAGAACAGCGCCAGCTTGCGGCGCTCTTCCTTCGGAATTTCGCGGTCGGTCCGGCACAGCAGGATATCGGGCTGGATGCCGATGGAGCGCAGTTCCTTGACCGAGTGCTGGGTCGGCTTTGTCTTGAGTTCTCCGGCACTTGGAATGTAGGGCAACAGTGTCAGGTGAATGTAGATCACCTCCCCGCGCGGCAGATCGTTCTTGACCTGGCGGATCGCCTCGAAGAACGGCAGGCCTTCGATGTCACCGACGGTGCCGCCAACCTCGCACAGCACGAAGTCGTAGCCCTCGTTGCCGCCGAGGATGAATTCCTTGATCGCGTTCGTGACGTGCGGAATCACCTGCACGGTCGCGCCGAGATAATCGCCGCGGCGTTCCTTGTTCAGGATGTCCTGATAGATGCGGCCGGTGGTGATGTTGTCCTGCTTGGTCGCGGGACGCCCGGTGAAGCGTTCGTAGTGACCGAGATCGAGATCGGTCTCCGCGCCGTCATCGGTCACGAAGACTTCGCCGTGCTGATACGGCGACATCGTTCCGGGATCGAGATTGAGATAGGGATCGAGCTTGCGAAGGCGGACCTTGTAGCCTCGTGACTGCAGAACAGCGCCGAGCGCTGCTGAAGCCAGACCCTTGCCGAGCGAGGAGACCACGCCGCCGGTGATGAAAATATACCGCGTCATGGGATTCTACCTTTATCTCCGCCGGTGTGATTCGCAAAACTAAACCCACGCGCACGCCGATAAATCGCGACGCTGTGGGTGACTTCGATATGTGAGTTCAGCCAGATACTTGGAAGGCAACTCTAAGACTTGCAGGCAAGCAGCTTGCGCATGGCTGCAAGTCTTATCGCGACAACAGCACTACTTCGACTGCGGGGCCTGCGGAGCGGATGGCGCCGCCGGGGCCTTCGGAAGCGAATCCAGCAGACCGCCTGCAGGAGCCGCCGGAGCACCAGGCTGCGAGATCGGCGCTGGGCTGGTGCTGTTGATAATCGATGATGGCTTGCGCTCGTAGTTCGCAAGCCACGACAGGAACAGGCTGGTCACGAAGAAACCTGCCGCCAGAATTGCGGTGGTGCGGGTGAGCAGATTGGTCGTGCCGCGGCTGGACATGAATCCGCCGCCTCCACCGCCGCCGATACCGAGGCCGCCGCCTTCCGAGCGCTGCAACAGCACGACGCCGATCAGGCCAAGGACAAGCATGAGATGGATGACGATAATGACAGTCTGCATCGTTACCTTCCGTCACAAGGATCGAACGCCGGCAGCCAGTCGCGTCGATGCTTGCGGGGGTTGAAGTTGCGCGGTCTGTACACGATTGCAGGGGTGATTGTCACCCCCGATGGACCGCTCGGACCTGAAGGCCATTTAGGGGCACGCAGCAGCAATCGCAAGGAAATCAACCGCTTTGAGGCTCGCGCCACCCACCAGAGCACCATCCACGTTGGCAACGGCCATCAGTTCGGCAGCGTTGGAGGGCTTTACGGAGCCTCCGTAGAGAATACGGACCAGATCGCCCTCGCCGCTGAACCGATCCTTCAACCGATCGCGGATAAGCTTATGGACTTCCTCGACATCTTTTGTTGTCGGTGTCCGGCCGGTTCCGATCGCCCAGACCGGCTCATAGGCGACGACCAGATTGGCGGCAGTCGCTCCGTCCGGGACAGACCCGGCGACCTGGCGTCCAACGACCTCAAGCGTTTGTCCGGCGGCGCGCTCGGCTTGCGTCTCACCCACGCAGACGATTGCGACAAGCCCTGTACGCCACGCCGCCTCGGCCTTGGCGCGGACCAGCGCATCCGTCTCATCGTGGTCCGTGCGGCGCTCGGAATGGCCGACGATAATGGCCGTTGCCCCGGCATCAGCCAGCATTTCCGCCGAGATGTCGCCGGTATGGGCACCAGAGGCTGCCGGGTGGCAGTCCTGCGCGCCGATGGCCACTTTCGATCCGATCACAGCGGCCGCGGAGGTAAACAGCAGCGTCGCGGGCGGACAAATCAGGAGATCAGCCTTGCGCGACACGGCTTCAGCGCCCTGCCCGATGGCGGCAAGTTCATTCACCGCGGCCTTGAGGCCGTTCATCTTCCAGTTCCCGGCGATCAGGGGGCGGCGCTTGTCGGTCATCGTTGATCTCGCATGACAATATTGGTCGATCTGCGCTAGCAGAGGCCTCCCGCAGAAGCCAGTTCCGAGGCCGGCTTTCCACACTGCGGTTCCCGTTTTTCAGGCTCATGCCGTTAACCGCGCTGATGCGCCGCCGACAGCATGGTTGCTAGGGAACCGGCACCTCTTTATATGTTGGCGAAACAACGCGGTAACGCCTCTGTGGCGAGCCGCCCCACCCCCTGAACATCAAGTTGGACCCATGCTCCGAGGAATGCGCAAAGCCTCATCGAATTGGCTCGGCAAGACGGTCATGTCCGTCCTGTTCGGCGTGCTGATCATCAGTTTCGGTGTCTGGGGTATCGCCGACATCTTCAAGGGATTCGGACAGTCGTCTCTCGCCAAGGTCGGCAACACCGAGATCACCACCGAGCAATTCCGAAACCTGTTTACTGACAGGGTGCAGCAGATCGGCCGCCGCTTCGGCCGGCCGCTGACCATGGAGCAGGCACGCCAGTTCGGTCTCGATCGCCAGGTCCTTCAGGACGTCATCGCCGACGCCGCGCTGGATGAGACCGCACGCCGCATGGGCCTCGGACAGTCCGACGCGGATATCGTGCGCGCGATTCAAAACGATCCGACCTTCAGGGGTCTCGACGGCAAGTTCGAACATGAGCGGTTCGTGCAGACGATCCGCCAGGCCGGCTACACCGAACAGCGATACATCGCCGAGCAGCGCAAAGCAGCGACGCGCCGCCAGCTCACCGGTACGATCGTTGCCGGTCTCGAGCCGCCGAAAACCCAGATCGAAGCTCTGGTCCGTTTCCAGAACGAGCAGCGCTCGGCTGACTTCGTCAGGCTGACTGCCGCCCAGGCCGGCACCATCGCCCAGCCCTCGCCCGAAACGCTCGCCACCTATTTCGAGGACCGCAAGCAACTGTTCCGCGCGCCAGAATATCGCAAGATCGCCGTGCTGACGCTGACGCCGGACGATCTCGCCAAATGGATCAACGTGTCCGACGACGACGCGAAGAAAATCTTCGAACAGCGTCGCGAACGATATGCGACGCCAGAGCGCCGTCAGGTACTCCAGATTCCATTCCAGAACGCGGACGAGGCCAAGGCGGCGCGCGATCGCATCGCTGCCGGAACGTCGTTCGAGGATATCGCCAAGGAGCGCAAGCTTACGACGGCCGATATCGATCTCGGCATTGTAGCGAAATCGTCGATCGGCGACTCCGCGATCGCCGACGCCGCGTTTGCGCTCGCGCCGGACACCGTCAGCGAGCCGGTTAAAGCTGCGCTGATCACGGCCCTGCTGAAGGTCACCAAGGTCGAACCCGGGACCAATCCGACCTTTGAAAGCATCGCCCCCGCCATCAAGCGCGAGATCGCGCTGGAGCGCGCGCGGGCGCAGCTCCAGGACCTGCACAACAAGATCGAGGACGAGCGCGGCGGCGGCGCGAATATCGCCGAAGCTGCCCAGAAGCTCGGGCTCAAAGCCACCACAATCGAAGCCGTCGATCGCTCCGGCCGCGGACCGGACGGCAAGCCGGTGACCGGTCTGCCGCAGGGCGTCGACATTATCGCCCCCGCGTTCGCCAGCAATATCGGCGTCGAGAACGAACAGGTGCAGTACAACGGCGGCGAACTGTGGTTCGATGTCCTTGGCGTGACGCCGTCGCGCGACCGCTCGCTCGACGAAGTGAAGGATCAGGTCGAGGCCCGCTGGCGCGACGAACAGATCTCGACCCGCCTGCGCGCCAAGGCCGCCGAGATGGTCGGAAAGCTTGAAAAGGGCGCGGTATTCAACGCCGAAGCCGCGGCTGCGGGCGTCAAGGTCGAAACGGCGAAGCTGTTCAAGCGCGATGCCGAAGCCAAGGACGTGCCCGAGCGGCTGGTCGCGGCTGCGTTCCGGACCCCGAAGGACGGCATTGGCCAAACCGAAGGCAGCGGCGCAAGCGAGTGGATCGTGTTCAAGGTGACCGACGTTGTCGTGCCGCCGGTCGATCTCGCATCCGAGGACGTGAAGAAGCTGAAGGAAAATCTTCAACGCGCCGAGATGGAGGAGCAGCTCTCCGCCTATATCGCGAAGATCGAGAGCGAGATCGGCGTCACCATCAACCAGAATGCGTTCGCCGTGGCGACCGGCGCGGCCTCGGCTCAATGATGAGCCACCCCATCTAGGCTCATTCGAGCGGAAGTCACGTCAAGCGGAAGCCCTATGGACGACCTGAAAGCCATTATCGGAAAAGTCGCCACTGGCGCTGCCCTGTCACGCGACGAAGCCGCGTCGGCCTTCGACCGCATGATGTCCGGCGAAGCGACGCCCTCGCAGATGGGTGCCCTGCTGATGGGGCTGCGCGTGCGCGGCGAGACGGTCGACGAAATCACCGGCGCTGTCTCGGCCATGCGCGCCAAGATGCTGACGGTGAAGGCCCCCGCCGACGCCGTTGATATCGTCGGCACCGGCGGCGACGGCTCGGGCTCCGTCAACGTCTCCACCTGCGCATCGTTCATTCTCGCGGGCGCAGGTGTCCCGGTCGCCAAGCACGGCAACCGCGCGCTGTCGTCCAAATCGGGCGCTGCCGACGCGCTGGCGGCGCTCGGCGTCAACATCAACATCACACCGGATGCTGTGGGCCGCTGCATCGCGGAAGCCGGCATCGGCTTCATGTTCGCGCCGACGCATCATCCGGCAATGAAGAATGTCGGACCCACCCGCGTCGAACTCGCCACCCGGACGATCTTCAATCTGCTCGGACCGCTGTCCAATCCCGCCGGCGTTAGACGGCAGATGGTCGGCGTATTCTCGAAGCACTGGGTGCAGCCGCTGGCGCAGGTGCTGAAGAACCTTGGCGCGGAATCGGCATGGGTCGTGCACGGCTCCGACGGCCTCGACGAGATCACCCTCACCGGCCCAACCTTCGTCGCGGCGCTGGAGGACGGCAACATTCGCACGTTCGAGGTCACGCCAGAGGACGCCGGACTGCCGCGCGCCACAAGCACCGAACTCAAGGGCGGTGATGCCGACGCCAATGCGAAGGCGCTCCGCGATGTGCTGGAGGGCAAACAGAACGCCTACCGTAATGTCGCGCTTCTGAATGCCGCCGCGGCCCTCGTGGTCGCCGGCAAGGCCAAGGATCTGAAGGAAGGCGTTGCGCTCGGCACCAGAGCGCTGGACACTGGCGCGGCGGCGGACAGGCTCAAGCGCCTCGTCGCTGTCTCCAATGCTTGAGGAGCGATTACCTTTGTCGGACATCCTCGAAAAGATCGAAACCTACAAGCGCGAGGAAATCGCCGCCGCCAAGCGCGCGCTTCCGCTCGCCGAGGTCGAGGCGCGCGCCAGCGCCGCTCCCGCGCCGCGCGGTTTCGTCAAGGCCATTCGCGCGAAACATGACAATGGCGACTACGCGTTGATCGCGGAGATCAAGAAGGCGTCGCCATCGAAGGGATTGATCCGCGCCGACTTCGATCCGCCCGCGCTGGCGAAGGCTTACGAGGCCGGTGGCGCTGCGTGTCTCTCGGTGCTGACAGATACGCCGTCGTTTCAGGGCTCGCTCGCATTCATGGTCGCTGCGCGCGCCGCCGTCTCGCTGCCGGTGCTGCGCAAGGATTTCATGTACGACACCTACCAGGTGGCGGAGGCCCGCGCCCACGGCGCGGACTGCATCCTGATCATCATGGCCGCGCTCGATGACGCGGCAGCCAGGGACATTGAGGACGCGGCCTTCGCGCACGGCATGGACGTGCTGCTGGAAGTTCATAACCGCGAGGAACTCGACCGCGCGCTGAAGCTGCGCTCACCGCTGCTCGGTGTGAACAACCGCAACCTGCGCACTTTTGCGACCACGCTCGCCACCAGCGAAGAACTCGCGCCGCTGATCCCGAAGGATCGCATTAGCGTCGGTGAAAGCGGCATCTTCGCGCCGCAAGATCTCGCGCGTCTCGATAAGGTCGGCATGTCGACCTTCCTCGTCGGCGAAAGCCTGATGCGCCAGGCCGACGTGACGGCGGCAACCCGCAACCTGCTTGCACGCGATCCGCAACGCGCCACCGGGACGCGCTGAACCGTGGCCCGCAAAAGCGCAGGCAAGGTCGCGAAACAGGGCTCCGCCCTCACTCACATCGATGCCAAGGGCGAAGCCCGCATGGTCGACGTCTCGGCCAAGCCGGACACCGAGCGCGTGGCGGTGGCCGAAGGCCGCGTCGTCATGACCCGCAAGACGCTCGATCTCATCGTCAAGGGCAACGCCGCGAAGGGCGATGTGCTGGGCGCCGCGCGCGTCGCCGGGATCATGGCGGCGAAACGCACGTCCGACCTCATTCCGCTCTGTCATCCGCTGGCGCTGTCAAAGGTCACGCTCGACATCACGCCCGACACCAAGCTGCCGGGCTGCCGCGTACGCGCCACGGCGAAGGTGAAAGGCCCCACCGGTGTCGAGATGGAAGCACTGACCGCGGTGTCGGTGGCCTGCCTCACGATCTACGACATGGTGAAGGCCGTGGAGCGCGGTATCCAGATCGAGGCCATCCGTTTGGTCGAGAAAAAGGGCGGAAAGTCCGGTCACTATCTGGCCGACTACTGAGGATTACACCATGGCGCTGATGCCGGTCGCCGAGGCCTATGCCGCCGTTCTCAAGGACGCCGCTGCGTTGCCCGAAGAGACGGTTGCGCTCCACGATGCGTTTCATCGCATCCTATCCCGCGACATCTCGGCGCTTCGCACCCAGCCTCCCGTCGCCCTGTCGGCAATGGATGGCTACGCGGTGCGTGCGGCCGATTCCGTGCCGGGCGCGCGGTTGAAAGTGATCGGCGAAGTCGCTGCAGGACGGCCGTTCGATCAAAGCATCGGCGCGGGACAGGCCGCGCGCATCTTCACCGGCGGCGTCATTCCCGGCGGCGCGGACGCCGTGGTCATTCAGGAAGACACCACGCGCGACGGCGAGCTCGTGATCGTCAACGAAGCCATCACCGCGGGAAAGAACATCCGACCGGCTGGCATCGACTTCCGCGAGGGCGACATGCTGTTGCCGCGCGGCTCGCTGCTCAATGACCGCGCCCTTGCGCTGGCCGCAGGCATGAACCATCCGCAATTGCCGGTTCACCGCCGCCCGAAGGTGGCGATCCTCGCCACCGGCGACGAACTGGTCGCGCCGGGCACGATCCCCGGCCCCGGCCAGATCGTCTACAGCAACGTCTTCGCGCTGGCGGCATTGGCGCGCAGCGAAGGCGCCGACGTGATCGAACTCGGCATCGCGCGCGACACGCTCGACGACACTTCGAGCGGCATCCGGCGCGCACGCGATCTCGGCGCGGATGTTCTGCTGACCACCGGCGGCGCGTCAGTTGGCGATCACGATCTGGTTCAGGCCGCGCTGAGGGCCGAAGGCTTCGACATGGCCTTCTGGAAGATCGCGCTGCGGCCAGGCAAGCCGATGATGAACGGGCGGCTCGGATCGATGCGGGTCCTCGGCCTGCCCGGAAATCCGGTGTCGTCCTACGTCTGTGCCTTCCTGTTCCTGGTGCCGCTGATCCGCGCTCTGTCCGGACGAACGAGCATCGACCACCCCCTTGAGCACGCCCTGCTTGGACGCGAACTACCCGCCAACGACAAGCGGCAGGACTATCTGCGGGCGCGGCTCGCACCGGGCAGCAACGGCGTGCCTGTCGCAACCTCGGTGGGCGCGCAAGACAGTTCGCTGGTGGCCAATCTGGCCGCGTCCGATGCGCTGATCGTCCGCCCGCCCTTTGCCCCGGCCGCCCCCGCCGGCTCGCCCTGCACGATCCTGCGGCTCCCCGGTTGATCTCGCACTCGCGCGTGTTCACGTGAAATTAAGGGGTTGCGGAACACATATGGAACAGATAGTGTTCGTTCATGATTTGTTTCGAGTGACTCGCAACTCCTGAGTGTCCCATTCCATTCTTTCTCAGTGGGATCCAGAGAGGCGCGGCTTCGGATCAAAACGCGGGATTCTAGGGATCGGGGACCAATTCAGATGCTGACACGCAAACAGTATGAACTTCTGCGCTTTATCAACGAGCGGCTCAAGGAAGCTGGTGTGCCGCCCTCCTTCGACGAAATGAAGGACGCGCTGGACCTGCGCTCCAAGTCCGGCATCCACCGGCTGATTACCGCCCTTGAAGAGCGCGGCTTCATCCGCAGGCTGGCCAACCGGGCCCGCGCCATCGAGGTCATCAAGCTTCCGGAACTGGGCGCTAGCCCGGGCGGCGCCCGCCGCGGCTTCACCCCCAGCGTGATCGAGGGCAATCTCGGCAAGGTGCGCACGAACACCTCCGCTGGTCCCGATGAAGATGCGAGCTTTCCCGTTTCCGTGCCGGTTATGGGCCGGATCGCGGCCGGTACGCCGATCGAGGCGCTGCAAACCCGCAGCCACACCATCAGCGTGCCGCCCGACATGCTCGGGTCCGGCGAACATTACGCCCTCGAAGTGCGCGGCGATTCCATGATGGAAGCCGGCATTCTCGACGGCGACACCGTGCTGATCCAGCGCAACGAGACCGCCGACACCGGCGACATTGTCGTGGCGCTGATCGACGAGGAAGAAGCCACGCTGAAACGCTTCCGGCGGCGCGGCGCGTCCATCGCGCTGGAGCCTGCCAATGCGGCCTACGAGGTTCGTATCCTGCCGCCCAACCGCGTGCGCATTCAGGGCAAGCTGATCGGGCTTGTCCGCAAGTACTGAGATCGCCACGGGCTCAATCGTCCGGCTGGAGATCGCTCTCCGCAGGCGTCGTATCGACGGGCTGTGCCGGACGATTTGACCGGACGGCGGGCGCGTCAGGCTCATCATCAACATTTGCCGGTGACCATGGACGGTCCACACCGGGCGGACGGTTTGCCGTGATCGTGTAGCCGTCCGCGGTTTTGCGCAGGGCAAGCGTCCCGCGCCTGCGCAGCGTTTCCTGATCCAGCACCATGGCCGCGCAATCGGACGGCGGCTGCCGCAGCGTCACGATCACCGCGGCCCGAGCGCAATCGTCCGCGAACGCCTCGGGTCTCAGCGTCAGCGCAATAATCGAACCATCCGCAGCCTGCACCACGCATCCGGAGGTGTCGCACGAGACGCCGTCGGCCAGCGACGCGTCGGTTGCCGTGCGCATGTCGGCATCGGCCGCGAGCCATTCGCGCGACAGGAAGGCATCCTTTCCGGTACGCATCAGGCGCAATTTGCCGTCCTTGCGTCGTACTGCGACCGAGTGACCGTCCCCCGCAATTAGGATGTCAGGCTGCGGCGCGGTTAACGCCCAAACGGTCGCCAGTGCAATCAGCCCCGCTCCTGTCCATCGCAAGGGTGTTCTAAGCAAACCCAGCGCGATGATGCCCGCGCTCATCGCCGCCAGCGGCCCGGTGCCGAAGGACGCGATCTGTCCGACGGCGCCGGGAAGTGCTGCGACCCATTGCGACACCGCCACCATCCAGCCGATGCCGACATCCATCAGCCGCCAGAACACGCCGTCAAAGCCGAACGGCATCGCCAGCAGCCCGAGCAGTCCCGCCGGCATCACCAGTATCGAGACCACCGGCATCGCGGCGAGATTGGCGAGCACGCCGTAAGGCGTCACGCGATGAAAATGAAATGCGGCGTACGGCATGGTTGCGAACCCGGCCACCAGCGACGCCAGCGCCAGCATCGTGATTTCACGCCCGCCCCAGAGCGCCGCGCGCGCCACCTGCGAGTTATCGGGCGAGGCGAACAGGTTCGGCATGCCGATCTGGATCAGCGCCACCAGCCCGAGCGTCGCCGCGAACGACATCTGGAAACTCGGGTGGACCAGCGCTTCCGGCGCGATCAGCAACACGATCATCGCCGCCACTGCGAGCGTGCGGAACGTGATCGCGCGGCGGTCAACCATGACCGCGATCAGCACCACCGCCGTCATGAAGAACGAGCGCTGCGTGGCGACCTCCGCGCCCGACAGCAGAAGGTAGAACGCCGCGGCGGCGAGCGCCGCAACAGCCGACCACTTCTTGATCGGGAATGTCACGGTCAGCGCGGGAAACAGCGCCAGCAGCGCTCGCACCGCAAAGAACACCACGCCCGCCACCACCGCCATGTGATAGCCGGAGATCGACAGCACATGGCCGAGCCCGGAAATGAACATCGCGTCGTTGACCGGCGCGGAAATCGCGTCGCGCCGTCCGGTGAGCAGCGCCGTCGCAATGGCGCGGTTGTCGCCGCTGAGCACGCTGCGGATGCGCGCGTCGATGGCATCGCGCATGCCCTGCATCGCGGCTGCATAGCGCAGATACGTGCCGCCGCTGCGCGGGGCTTCGACGGTCTTGATCGCGCCCATGGCGAAACCCGACGCGCCTATCCCAGCGAAGTACAGGTCACGTCCGAAATCGTAGCTCCCCGGACGCAATGGCGAAAGCGGCGGCAGCAACCTCGCCTTCAGTTCGACAAAGCTGCCGACCGCAGGCGCGGTCCCCTTTTTGACCGACAGCCGCACGCGTTCAAGTTTGATTCCGCCGCGCGGCGATTCCATTTCTTCAACGCGCAGGACGAAGCGATCGGTGCGTTCGCGCTCGTCACGGGTCTCGACAAAACCCTTCATCGTCACCGAAAACATCGGGCGCGCGAGCACATCATGGGCGACGCGTGCAGTTTTCAGCGCGGCCGTGGCGAACCCCGCAGACGACGCAGCCAGCATCACGACGAAGGGAAAGATACGGCTTCGCCGCGCGACGAAGGCCGCGACACAAAGTGCGAAGGCGGTCGCAACGGCAACCGAAGCCACGGGCTCGCGGTCTGCCGCGAAATAGATTGCAATCCCGGTGCCGAACGCGACCGGCACCCACGGCAACAACCGGCCCGGTCCGGCTTCAGCCGCGACCCAGCTCCGGATCTTTTCAACCAGAAATGCCGATCCGCTCTCGCCGACATCGTCGGCATCTGCGCGCACGGCACCACGCGGCGGCCATGTAATGGCCCGGCCCGCCCGGCCTTGGGATCGCGTCTGATCCTCGCCCCCGCCCGCCATCGCTTCGCTCCGGCATCGCTCCCGCAATGCTAGCGGAAGCGATCAGGCTGAACAGCGGAACGGATGCAGAATGCGCAAGACAATTGCGCCGCGAGCACCGCCGGTGCTCGCGCTTCCAGCGATGAAAAACCTAGCCCGTGGTCGAGACTTTGGCCCAGGTGTCGCGCAGGCCGACGGTGCGGTTGAAGACCGGCTTGCCCGGCGCGGAGTCCTTGTCGCGACAGAAGTATCCCTGCCGCTCGAACTGAATCGCGCCTTCGAAATTGTCGCTGGCCAGCGCAGGCTCCAGCATCCCGGTGACGGTCTCGAGCGATCCCGGATTGATCTGCGCGGCGAAGTTCGCGGCGTCGGGCTGTGGTGTCGTGAACAGCAGATTGTAAAGGCGCACCTCGGCCGGCACAGCCTCGGCGGCACTGACCCAGTGAATCGTCGCCTTGACCTTGCGCCCGTCGGGTGCATTGCCGCCCTTGGTTGCGGGATCGTAAGTACAACGCAACTCAACCACCTCGCCTGCGGCGTTCTTGATCACCTCGCGGCAAGTGATGAAATAACCGTAGCGCAGCCGCACTTCCCTGCCCGGCGCCATGCGGAAGAACTTCTTCGGCGGGTCTTCCATGAAGTCATCGCGCTCGATGTAAAGCTCGCGGCCGAACGGAATCCGCCGCGAGCCCTGTAACGGATCGTCGGGATGGTTGACGGCCTCGAGCGTCTCACTCTGCCCTTCAGGATAGTTCTCGATCACGACCTTGAGCGGATTCAGCACGGCCATGCGGCGCGGCGCGGTCTTGTTCAGCACTTCGCGCACCACGAAATCGAACATGCCGATGTCCACGGTGCTGTTGGCCTTGGCCACGCCGATGCGCTTGACGAACTCGCGCAATGCCTCAGCCGGAATGCCGCGCCGCTGCAGGCCTGCAAGTGTAGGCATGCGCGGGTCGTCCCAGCCGGACACATGGCCGCCGTGCACCAGTCCGTTGAGCACTCGCTTGGACAGCAGCGTGTAGGTCACGTTGAGACGCGCGAACTCATATTGATGCGGCCGCGACGGCACCGGAAGATTTTCGAGGCACCAGTCGTAGAGCGGCCGATGATCCTCGAATTCCAGCGTGCAGATCGAATGCGTGATGTGCTCGATCGCGTCGGACTGGCCGTGCGCGAAGTCGTAGCTCGGGTAGATATGCCACGTATTTCCGGTGCGCGGGTGATGCGCATTCAGGATGCGGTAGAGCACAGGGTCGCGCAGATTGATGTTGCCCGACGTCATGTCGATCTTGGCGCGCAGCACGCGCGCGCCGTTTGGAAATTCGCCCGCCCGCATGCGGGTGAACAGGTCCAGGTTTTCCTCGACCGAGCGGTCACGAAACGGGCTGTTCTGTCCCGGCTCGGTCAGGGTTCCGCGGGTCAGCCGGATCTCTTCCTGTGTCTGATCGTCGACATAGGCCTTGCCGGTGCGGATCAGATGCTGCGCCCAGGCATAAAGCTGCTCGAAATAATCCGACGCGAAATGAAGATGCTCGCCCCAGTCGAAGCCAAGCCAGCGCACATCGCGCTCGATCGCATCGATGTATTCCTGTTCTTCCTTGGTCGGATTGGTGTCGTCGAAACGCAGGTGACAGCGGCCGCCGAACTCCTCGGCGATCCCGAAGTTCAGACAGATCGATTTGGCATGGCCAAGATGCAGGTATCCGTTGGGCTCCGGTGGAAAGCGCGTCACCACGCCCTTTTCACGCCCCGAGGCCAGATCCGCAGCGACAATATCGCGGATGAAATCGCGGCCCGCGTTCGACGATTCGTCAGTCATTTTTACCCTTTCAAGCTTGGCCCTATGTGCCAAATCCGGGCGGCCACGCCAAGTGCCGCCCGGTGGTGACCTGACCGGACGTTTTGCTGGCCGCGCCCCGGATCGGGTGACCCGAGCGTGTCAAATCCTCTGTAATTCCTGCTGAGACAGTGTGCCGTTGTTGTGATAAACGCCCGCCGATAACCGTCACAGAGATCGATCGAACCGCCCGAAATGACCGAAACCGTTGTTACCCGCTTTGCGCCGTCCCCGACCGGCTTCCTCCACATCGGCGGCGCGCGCACCGCGCTGTTCAACTGGCTTTACGCACGCAAACGCGGCGGCAAGATGCTGCTGCGGATCGAGGATACCGACCGCGAGCGCTCGACCGATGCCGCCATCACAGCGATCCTCGATGGCCTGCAGTGGCTCGGAATCGAATGGGACGACCAGACGATCTATCAGTTTTCCCGCGCTACGCGGCATCGTGAAGTCGCCGAGCAACTGCTCGCGGACGGCAAGGCCTATCGGTGCTACGCGACCGCGGAGGAACTGACGAAGATGCGGGAGGCCGCCAAGGCCGAAGGCCGCGCGATCCGTTACGATGGCCGCTGGCGGGACCGCGATCCATCCGAGGCGCCGGCCGACGCCAAGCCCGTCATCCGGCTCCGCGCGCCCCAGTCCGGCGAGACCGTGATCGAGGATCAGGTCCAGGGCCGCGTGGTCTGGCAGAACGAAAATCTCGACGACCTTGTGCTGCTGCGTTCCGACGGCAACCCCACCTACATGCTCGCGGTGGTCGTGGACGATCACGACATGGGCGTCACCCATGTCATTCGCGGCGACGACCACCTGATCAACGCCGCACGCCAGAAGCACATCTATGACGCACTCGGCTGGACCGTGCCTGTTATGGCTCACATTCCATTGATCCACGGTCCGGACGGCTCAAAACTGTCGAAGCGACATGGCGCACTTGGCGTCGATGCGTATCGCGCCCTCGGATACCTGCCGGAGGCATTACGGAACTACCTCGTGCGCCTCGGCTGGAGCCACGGCGATCAGGAAATCTTCTCGACCGAAGAGATGATCAAGGAATTTGACCTGCCGGCCATTGGTCGCTCCGCTGCGCGGTTCGATTTCGCCAAGCTCGAAAATCTCAACGGCCATTACATCCGCAACACCGACGACAAGGCGCTGGTCGCCGCCTTCGAGGACGTACTCCAGTTCGTCCCCAATGGCCCGGCTATCCGCGCCAAGCTGAACCACACGACCCGGGCTCAACTGCTTGCCGCCATGCCGGGCCTGAAGGAGCGCGCAAAAACCATCGTCGAGCTGATCGACAGCGCAAACTTCATCTTTGCCGACCGGCCGCTGGAGCTTGAGCCAAAGGCCGCGGCGGTGCTTACACCTGACACGCGGAAGCTGATCGGGGAGCTGCGTTCGGCACTCGAAACGGTCAGTCCGTGGGCAGCAGACACCGCGGAGGCTGCCATGCGCACCTTTGCCGAGACGAAGAACCTCAAACTCGGGGCGATTGCACAACCGCTACGCGTGGCCCTGACCGGACGGACCACCTCACCCGGAATTTTCGACGTTTTGGCCGTGCTGGGCAAGCAAACCTGCCTGGATCGCCTGAAGGATCAGTCTTTGGGATAATACACGCCAGTCACACTGGCGCAGACCTGCCTAACTTTAGGTCGAGCCCATCTATCTTGCAGCGCACACAGCAATAAGCTACCCATTCGGGCCACACTTCTGGAATAAAGCGCTTAGGCCCCCATATGGCCGTAAGCGTCACTCGCCCTGAGCAACACTTACCGGGGACTTCACGATGGATGCAAAGACCAACACCAAAAAAGCAACGCTGACGGTTGAAGGGAAAACCGTCGATTTCCCGGTTTTGACCGGCACGGTCGGCCCTGACGTTATCGACATCAGCAAGCTTTACGCCCAGACCGGGATGTTCACCTACGACCCCGGCTTTACCTCGACCGGTAGTTGCGAATCCAAGATTACCTACATCGACGGCGATGCCGGCATCCTGCTGTATCGCGGTTACCCAATCGAACAGCTCGCCGAGAAAGGTGACTTCCTCGAGACCTGTTACCTGCTGCTGTACGGCGAACTGCCGAACAAGGCGCAGAAGGAAGATTTCGATCAGCGCGTCACGAACCATACGATGGTTCATGAGCAGGTCGCTCGCTTCTTCCAGGGCTTCCGCCGCGACGCTCACCCGATGGCCGTGATGGTGGCCTCGGTTGGCGCACTGGCCGCGTTCTATCACGACTCGACCGACATCAACGATCCGCATCAGCGGATGGTCGCCTCGATACGGATGATCGCGAAGATCCCGACGCTGGCTGCGATGGCCTTCAAGTACAACATCGGCCAGCCCTTCGTGTATCCGAAGAATTCGCTCGATTTCGCGTCGAACTTCCTGCGCATGTGCTTCGCGGTGCCGTGCGAGGATTACAAGGTCAATCCAGTGATGGCGGAAGCCCTGGACAAGATCTTCATCCTTCACGCCGACCACGAGCAGAACGCGTCGACATCGACCGTCCGCATCGCGGGCTCGTCAGGCGCCAATCCGTTCGCCTGTATCGCCGCCGGCATCGCCTGTCTGTGGGGACCGGCCCACGGCGGCGCGAACGAAGCCGCGCTGCAGATGCTGGCCGAGATCGGCACTGTCGACAAGATTCCGGAATTCATCGCCAAGGTGAAGGACAAGAACAGCACCGTCCGCCTGATGGGATTCGGCCACCGCGTCTACAAGAACTACGATCCGCGCGCGAAGATCATGCAGCAGATGTGTCACAAGGTGCTGGCGGAAACCGGCCACCAGAATGACCCGCTGCTTCATGTCGCCATGGAACTTGAGAAGATCGCGCTGAGCGACGAATACTTCATCCAGCGCAAGCTCTATCCGAACGTCGATTTTTATTCGGGCATCACGCTGAAGGCGATGGGCTTCCCGACCTCGATGTTCACCGTGCTGTTCGCGGTCGCACGCACCGTCGGCTGGATCAGCCAGTGGAGCGAAATGATCCAGGACCCGCAGCAGAAGATCGGCCGTCCGCGCCAGCTCTACACCGGCGCCACGACCCGCGACTATGTCGGGATCGACAAGCGCAAATAAATGCGCCGCCATTGAGTGGCGCAGCAAAAAGGCCGGTGCTCTGCACCGGCCTTTTTAGTTAGGCATGATCCTTTTCCGAAAACCGGTTGCCATTGTTCGGGACCGTGCCCTAGCGAAGCTTCGCGATCACGCCGTCCGCGGCCAGTTCGCTCGGCCGCTTTCCGCCGGTGGACATGATCTCTTCCAGACGCGCGAATGCATCCACCTGCCGCTGCCGTGCCGGTGTATCGCCCAGAATGTCCCGCAATGCCGGTGCGAGCTTTTCCGTCGTGAAATCCTGTTGCAGGAATTCCGGGATCACGTTTTCGCCAAGGATGAGATTGGCCAGAATGATCGAGGAAGTCTGGATCACGCGGCGCGCAACGAACGCTTCGATCTCCGTGACACGATAGGCCGTCACCATCGGCACGCCTGCGAGCGCCAACTCAAGTGTCACTGTGCCGGACTTCGCGAGCGCGGCGCGCGCCGTCCGGAACGCAGCCCTCTTGTCGCTGTCGCTGACGACGATCTTCGGCTGCACAGGCCAGCTTTCGGCAGCTGCGCGGACACTGTCCAGCAATTCAGGCGTGGTCGGCAGCACAGGCTCGAATGCCACGCCCTGCGCGCGCAACAGCCGCAGCGTCTCGCCGAAGATCGCCATGTTACGCTTGATCTCACTGCGGCGGCTTCCCGGTAGCACAACAATCAACGGCGGCGCCGCGGTCCGGCGCGCAAGTTCCTCAGCGTTCGGCCGCAGCGTATCGAGTTCGTCCAGCAAGGGATGACCGACATAGCTGCACGGCGGACCGCTTAGCTTGCGGTGAACGTCGGGCTCGAACGGCAGCACGGCGAGAAGCTGATCGACATACGCCCGCATCTTCCGGGCGCGGCCGGGACGCCAGACCCAAACCGTCGGCGATACGTAATCGACAATAGGAATCGAAGGATCGCGCGCGCGGACGCGTCGGGCCACACGATGAGTGAAATCCGGACTGTCGATGATCACCAGGACGTCGGGCTGCTCCTTCAGGACCGCATCGGTCGCCTCGCGGATTCTCCGCAGGATCATCGGCAATCGCTTCGGGATCGCGGCAAGACCGATGATCGACAGTCCGTCGATCGAAACGAGCGACGCGAGCCCTTGCTCCGCCATGTGGCGGCCGCCTATTCCGGTAAAGGTCGCCGCCGGTCCGAGCCGTTCGCGCAACGCCTTGATGAGACCCGCCCCAAGCCGGTCGCCGGATTCTTCTGCAGCGATCAGGAATATCTTCGGGCCTGCGTGAGGCTCGGGCATGTTCACAACGGCAATCCGGTGACAAACACGCCGGCCTGATCGGCCTTGGCGGTCATCACATCCGCTTCGGCGACCAGCGTACGTCCGGCGACAATGCCGATGCCTGCGAGTCCGGCTGCTACGATGCCATCGATCGTCTTTGGACCAAGCGTCGGAAGGTCAAACCGCAGGTCCTGCTGCACCTTCGGCATCTTCACCAGAACGCCACGGCCGGGTTTCGCGCGAATTCGCTTGTCTGCGCGCAACCGGGCTACCCGCGCCAGAAGCCCGTCGGTACCTTCGATGTCTTCGACGCAGACGACGTGACCGTCGATGACCACGACGCCCTGACCGACATCGAACGGACTGATCGCATGCATCAGTTCACGTCCCTTCGCGATATCCGCGATCGCCTCGGCATCTGGCGTGCGGCGCGTGATACTGCCTTCCGGCATCAGAAGTTCGGGAGCGACATCCTGGATGCCGACGACGCGAAAGCCATGGCGCTCGAAAATCCGGCTGATGCCCGTCAGCAGATGATCGTCACCGCCGCGCAGCGCTGCCGCAATAGAGGGGATGGCACGCACTGTCCCCCAGTCGAGACGAATGTCCGACAGTGCCGGCCTCACCATCCCGCCCAGAAACACGATGTCGCGACATCCCTCGGACCGTATCAGCCGGGTCAACCGGCCGACCTGGCCGAGCGCAACCCAATGATGCGGAAACTGCGTCACGCGAACCGGATCGCAAAAGCCCCTGACGGCGAATATGAACGGTGCGATCCCTCGCGCGCGCAGCGCCTCCGCCACTGAGAACGGCAGCACACCGCCTCCTGCAATGATGCCGACTGTTGCGGATATTTCGGGACCAGCTGTCATCGGGGTTCGAGGCGCGCGCGCTCAGTCGATTTGTTGGGGTTGTTGTGCGCCATGCAGAGCGGGCGCTTGTCGCTCTCATCGATGAATTTCAGGATTTCCGCAATGGCAGGATCGCTATGGGCCATGGAGCGCACAGCCGCAAGCCGGTCGGAGAAGACTCCGCCGCCGTGAAACAGCTGCTGATAAAAATCACGCACTAGCTGAAGACGCTTGTGCGTGAACTTTCGCCGCCGCATGCCGACGACATTCAACCCTTCGAGATGCGCGAATTGGCCGCTGACAAGGCCAAATGGAATGACATCACCGCGTAAACCGGAAACGCCGCCAACCATGGCCTGTGTTCCCACCCTGACAAACTGATGCGCCGCCGATAAGCCGCCAAAAAAAACGTAATCGCCGACTTCGCAGTGGCCGCCTAGCTGCACGCCATTGGCAAGAATGACATCATTGCCGATCTGGCAATCATGCGCGACGTGACTGTAGGCCATGAAAAATCCGCGCGACCCGACACGGGTCACACCGCCTCCGGCGGCCGTACCTGCGTTCATTGTGACCGACTCGCGGATGGTGCAATTGTCGCCGATCTCCAGCCTTGTCGGCTCTCCGCGGTGGCCGGAGGACTGCGGCGGCGTGCCGAGCGATGCAAACGGAAACACCGTACAGCCGTCGCCAAGGGTCGTGTGGCCACTCACGTTGACATGAGCGTGCAGTGTGCAGTTCGCACCGATCGTCACGTTCGGCCCGACGATGCAATAAGGCCCGATCGAGGCGTCCTCGCCGATGATGGCTCCATCCTCAATTCGCGCCGTTGGATCGATCTTGCTCATCAGCCCCTCATGCCTGCATGCCTTTCGCTCAGCTGAAAACTAGCCGTGCAGACGATATGACTTCGTTATAGTGCAAGCCCGCCCGCCATCAGGAATGAAAGACGACACAAGCATGGTCATCAATTGTTACGCATGATGACAAAAACAGGTCAGTCGGCAAGCATCGCGCCAACATCGGCTTCCGCGACCACTTCGCCGTTAACCTTGGCGTCGCCGTGAAACCACCACATGTCCCGCCGCCGCGTAACCAGCCGCATGTGATAGTGAATAATGTCGCCCGGCCCCGTCGGCTTGCGAAACTTGCATTTGTCGATGGTCAGAAAATACACCGCAGTCGGGCGATCAGTCTCGGTCGACAGCATGCCGATGACGCCGGCAGTCTGCGCCATGCCTTCGATCATCAGGACACCGGGATAGATCGGACGGTTAGGGAAATGCCCCAGGAATTGCGGTTCGTTGGCCGATACATTCTTGATACCGATCCCGCTGAAGTCCTTGCGGATGTCGATCACCCTGTCGATCAGCAGCATGGGATAGCGATGGGGCAGTGTTTTCAAGATCTGCCCGATATCCACGGCCTCGATGGTGATAGGCGCCTTCTCGTCCATTATGTCTGTTCCTCGTCGCCCGAACCGGACGGCTTCGATTTCGATTTCGCACTGCCTTCGCGGCCGAGGCGCTCCACCTCAAACAGCTCGCGAAAGAACTGCTTGATCGGCTTCGCCGGCGAGCCGCCCCAGCGCGCGCCGGGCGGCACTTCGCCGACGACGCTGCTTCGTGCCGCGATCTGCGCCCCGTCGCCGATGGTGGCATGATCGCTCACGCCGATCCGCGCTCCGAGGATAACCCCGTCACCGAGCGTCGAACTGCCTGCGATCCCGCTCTGGCTGACGACGATACAGTTCCGCCCGATGGTCACGTTGTGGCCGATCTGGACGAGGTTGTCGATCTTGCTGCCCTCGCCGATCACGGTGTCGTTCAGGGCACCCCGGTCCACCGTCGTGCCGGCGCCGATCTCTACCCCGTTCTGAATGATGACCCGCCCCACCTGTGGCACCTTCTGATGCCCCCGGGCGCCCATCAGGTATCCAAACCCGTCCTGGCCAATCCGGCAGCCCGGATGGATGATAACGTCGTTGCCGATGAACGCGCACAGGATCGACGCATTCGCGCCGATGTTGCAGTCCCGCCCGATCCGGACGCCCGCGCCGATCACCGCTCCCGAGCCGATCACTGTTCCGGAACCTATTTCGACGTCCGGCCCGATCACCGCGAGCGGATCGACCACAACGTCGTCCTCGAGATACGCGGACGAATGCACCACCGCACCGGCCGCGACGCCGCTGTTGTCGAACCACGAGGCAGGACGCAGGGTATCGGGGTAGAATGATCGCATCGCCGCGACAAAGGCGCGGTACGGCTCCGCCACGCGCAGCACGGCAACGTGTGAAGGAACGCTGCCCTCCATGCGCTCGTTCACCAGACACGCGCCTGCATGCGTCTGTTCGAGCTGAGCAGCGTATTTCTTGCTCTCGCAGAATGTCAGCTGAGAGGGGCCTGCACGGTCCAGCGATGCCGCTCCCGCGATGGCCTTGCCGGCGCACGACGGGTCGGCAAGCTGAGCGCCGGTCAACGCAGCAAGATCCGCCAGCGTCACCGGTGAAGGACTTTTAAAGAACGTCCTCTGCGTCATTCCACCCGCCGCGGTCAGGAAAATGCACTTTCCCGCGACGCGAACTCGAACCGCAGAAGGAAAATGCCTGCAACAAAATACTTGAGCGGGCTCCAGCCGGACGGCTGGAACCCGCTATGTCGAAGTGCGAGCCCGATGTGAGCTCAGAATGACGTACCGCCGCCGAACCGGAATTCCTGCGTCCGGTCGTACTTACCCTTGGTCAGCGGGACCGCATAGTCGAACCGCAGCGGTCCGAACGGCGACTGCCAGATCAAACCGACACCGACTGACGACCGGATCAAACCGTCATCACCGCCGACCGTCAGGCACTCCAAAGTCGCTGCCCGACAAGTTGCCCCCTGGTAATCGAACAGCGATCCTGCATCAGCGTAGACCGCGCCCTTCAGGCCGATTTCCTTCGGCAGGAACCAGAACGGCATCTGCAGTTCAGCCGAGGCACCCCAATACTTGGTGCCACCCAACGCGTCTTTGTAGGTGCCCTCGGTGATATCGCGCGGACCGATGCCGACCGGCGCGAAACCGCGTACGAGGTTTGGACCCATCTGGAAATGATCCAGCATGCGGATGCCCTTGCCGGTATCCGTAAGCACACCGCCCTGAATGCGCAGCACGCCGACGATATCTGACACGATCGGCGTATACAGTTTCACGTCGCCGACTGTCTTCAGGTAGCTGACGTCGCCGCCAACACCAGCATAATCCTGGTTCAGGGTTGCCAGGATACCGGTGGTTGGATCCTTGTTGTTGTCGAGCGTGTTGTAGGCCAGCGTGTAACCCACGGCCGAGGTAATGACACGCCCGTTGGCAAGTCCTTCCTTCACAGCGACAGAAGCTTCGCCATCTTGGAAACAATTCTTGCCCCCGATTAGCGGGCTAAACCCGCCAGCAATTACATTTGGATCGGCTAAGTTGGCTCCGACATAGGCTGGCGTTGGATTGAACGCCAAGTTCGGATTGTTGATGTTATTGTTACAGTTCGTCAGATTCAACGGCAGCGTGATTTCTTGCTGCGAGATCGAATAGCGCAGCTGCAGGTTCAAATCTTCACGCAGCTGGAAACCGAGGCGCGGGCTGAAGCCCATCGACTTCGAGTCGTAGGACACGTAGGTCGAGGCGAGCTGCTTGCGCTGATAGAAGTCGAGACCCAGGGCCACGCGATAGCCGAGCAGATAAGGTTCAACGAACGAGAGCTGGTAGCCCTGCGTGCGCTGTCCGTATTGCACGGACGCCTTCGCATACAGGCCACGACCAAGCAGGTTGCGTTCCGAGACGCTGACTTCGCCGAGGAATCCGTCCGCGGTCGAATAACCACCGGAGACCGAGAAGTCGCCGGTCGACTTCTCTTCGAGATCGACGTTCAGAACGACGCGATCCGTCGACGAGCCGGGCTCGGGCACGATCTTGACGCTCTTGAAGTAGTCGAGGTTCTTGAGGCGGCGCTCGGCGCGATCGACCAGCGCACGGTTGTAGGCATCGCCTTCCGAAATATCGAACTCGCGGCGAATGACATAGTCGCGGGTTCGCGTATTCCCGCGAACGTTGATTCGCTCGATATAGGTGCGCGGACCTTCTTCGATCGCGAACACGATCGACACGGTGTGCGCCTCAAAATTGCGGTCGCCACGCGGCTTCACGGTTGCGAACGCATAACCGCGACGGGACGCCTCGATCGACATTTCCTCGACCGATTTTTCAACGGCTTCGGCGTTGTAGATCGAACCGACGCTGACGCGCGACAGGCTGCGGAGAGAGCTGCCATCGAACGACGCAATGCTGGACTGGAAATCGACAGAACCGACACGGTACTGCTGGCCTTCCTCGATCTTGAAGGTCACAAGGAATCCCTTGCGCTGAGGATCATACTCGGTCAGCGCCGCGACGATCTGAATGTCGGCATATCCGTTCTTGAGGTAGAACCTGCGCAGGATATCGCGGTCGGCCTCGATGCGGTCCGGATCATAAACGTCGTTGGAACCGAGGAAGCTGAGGAAGTTGCTTTCGCGGGTCTTGATCACGTCCTTCAGACGATAGGACGAGTATGCCTTGTTGCCGATAAACTCGATCGACTTCACGCCGGTCTTCGCGCCTTCGGTAACCTCGAAGACGAGGTCGACGCGGTTGTTCGGCTGCTCGATGATCTTGGGTTCGACCTTGACGTCAAAACGGCCGTTGCGGCGATAGATTTCAGTGATGCGCGCGGTGTCGGACTGGACCATGGCTCGCGACAGCGTTCCGCGCGCCTTGGACTGGACTTCGGCGTTAAGCTGCTCGTCCTTGACCTTCTTGTTGCCTTCGAAAACGACGCGGCCAATGACCGGGTTCTCGACGACCACCACGACCAGCCGGCCGCCCGCCTGGTTGATCTTCACATCCTGGAACAGCCCGGTTTCGATCAGGGCCTTCAGGCCGTCATCGATACGGGCGCTGTCGAGGCGACCGCCGGGGCCCGGCTTGAAATAGGAACGGATGGTATCAGCCTCGATACGGCGGTTGCCTTCCACGCCAATGGAGGCCGCAGTCTGGGCAATGGCCTGTGACGATACGAGCGAAGCCGTCGCCACTGCGGCAACCGGCAAAGCAATCATGATAAGGGCGGCGGCCAGACCACCCCTTAGCACTCGCAATCCAACCATCATGCGCTAGGCGCCCTTGTCATTCCAAAGCCGGCCAAACCGGGCCGGGAGATTCCCCAATTATTGCACTGCTTGTAGCCAATTTTGCCTCATGGGCAAACGACCTTTCACAGGGCAATTCCAATTTCCCTACAAGACGTTGCTGATCGGCCACGCCTGCAAAAAAGCCGCAATCAGGACGCGGCCAAATGCAGGATGTCGTTGTAAGTCGCGAACAGCATCAGCATCAGCACAAGCGCCAGTCCGACACGGAAACCAAGCTCCTGCGAACGCTCCGACAGAGGCTTTCCGCGAATCGCCTCCACCGCATAGAACAAAAGGTGTCCGCCATCCAGAAGCGGCACCGGAAACAGGTTCAGCAGGCCGATGGAAACCGAGAGGACGGCCGCAAGGTGAATCAGGGCCGAAAGGCCGATGGTGGCCACTTGGCCGGAGATCTGGGCGATCCGGATCGGGCCGCCGACCTGATCGGCATTCTCCCGGCCGGTGAAAATTCCGCCGATATAGGCAACAGTCCGGTCAACGACGAACCATGTCTCCTTGACGCCCAGCCAAACAGCGGTCGCTGGGTTCACTGGTTTGGTGACGGTATCACCCGGTCCGGTGGCACGGGTGATACCGAGAATGCCGACCCGGTGGACGTTCCCGAACGAATCCTTGATCTCGCGAAGCTGAGGCGTGCCGTTGAGTTTCACGACCTCATCGCCGCGCTTGATGGTGAACACCAGCGGCGTACCCGCCTTGGTGCTCACGATGCGCTGCATGTCGGTGAAGCTTTCGATCGGGTCGCCGTTGATCGCCGTCACGACATCGCCAGGCTTGAACCCGGCGGCCGAAGCAGCGCTGTTTTCCTGGATGGAATCGACGCGCGCGGTCTGGCTCGGCTTGCCGAAGAAGGTGAAGAGAGCAGCGAAGATCACGATCGCGAGCAGAAAGTTCGCAATCGGACCCGCCGCGACGATCGCCGCGCGAGCGCCAACGCCCTTGTGATGGAAGCTGACCTTGCGCTCTTCGGCCGTCATGGTCTGGAGCGTATCGGCTGACGGCGTGCTGGCCTCCGACTCGTCGCCGAAAAACTTGACGTAGCCGCCGAGCGGGATCGCCGACACCTTCCAGCGCGTGCCGTGACGGTCGTTAAAACCGAACAGTTCCGGGCCGAAGCCGAGCGAGAACGTTAAAACCTTCACCCCGGCCCAGCGGGCGACGAGGAAATGGCCAAGCTCATGGAAGAAGACAACGATGGTCAGGACAAACAGGAAGGGGATGATGTAGCCGATCAATCCATGACTCAACGCATTGAAACTATTCAGGAAAAAATCCACAACCCAATCCCTCACCAGCAGGCCGGCCGGCCCGATCCCCAACGATCTAGGATGCCTTTAAGGCAATTTGAGGCAAGAGGGTGACCGCCCTATTTCGCGCATCATGGTCAACGGAAATCGCGTCATCAGCCGACGTCAGCGGCGCGAGATTCCCTGCCCGTACCCAGTGGTTCAAGGTGGCTTCGACGAGCTGCGCGATGCCGCCAAACCGGATTCTCTGTGCGACGAACGCCGCCACCGCGACCTCGTTCGCCGCGTTGTAGACGGTCGTCGCGCCGTTGCCCGTGCGCAGTGCGTCATAGGCGAGTTTCAATCCCGGGAACCGGTCGTAATCAGGTGCCTCGAACGTCAGCGAGCCGATTTTTGCGAGATCCAGCGTCGCTGCGCGCCCCACAATGCGATCGGGCCAGCCGAGGCAATGCGCAATCGGCGTGCGCATGTCGGGAGTCCCGAGCTGCGCCATGACGGAACGGTCAGAAAACTCCACCATGCCGTGAACGATGGATTGCGGATGCACCAACACATCGATCTCGTCGGGCGACAGGGCGAACAGATAGGAGGCTTCGATCACCTCGAGCCCCTTGTTCATCATCGACGCGGAATCGATGGTAATCTTCTGGCCCATGCTCCAGTTCGGATGCTTTAAGGCCTGCGCCAGTGTCGCTTGTGCGATGTCGGCCGCCTTCCAGGTCCGGAACGGGCCACCCGATGCCGTGATGATGACGCGTACCAGTTCCTCGCGGTTGCCGGAGGCCAGCGCCTGAAACAGCGCGTTGTGTTCGGAATCCGCCGGCAGGATGCAGGCACCCGCTTTCGCGGCGCGATCCATGAAGAAGTCGCCGGCGCAAACGAGACATTCCTTGTTGGCGAGCGCGATCGTCGCGCCGCGATCCGCCGCCGCGAGCGCAGGCTTCAGGCCAGCCGCGCCGCTAACCGCGGCCATCACCCAATCGGCCGACCGCTGGGCTGCTTCGACGATGGCACTGTCGCCCGCCCCGCTGGCAATGCTCGTTCCGGCCAGCGCGTCACGCAGTTCGCCGAGTTTCGACGCATCCGCGACCGCAACAAAGCGCGCACCAAACTCCTTTGCGAGCCTGGCGAGCCCTTCGACGTTGCTGTTCGCCGTCAACGCCTCGACCTGATAGCGTTCCGGCGACGCGCGCAGCAGATCCATCGTGCTGTCGCCGATCGATCCCGTGGCGCCGAGCACCGTAACGGTCCGCACCGTGGTGGCCGCAGCCTTGTTGTTACGCAACGGAACAGCGTTCATCATATCACCAAACCATGAAACCACGGCCGACGCCATCGAGGCCGCCGCGCATAAAACCAATAAGAGCGGCAAAAACGATCGCCGCAACGAAACCGTCGAGCCGATCCAGCAATCCGCCATGACCGGGAATGATGTGGCTCGAATCCTTGACGTCGAAACGGCGCTTGATCGCAGATTCGAACAGGTCGCCGAGTTGGGAAACAATCGACAGCACAGCGCCAAGCAGAAGGAGCGGAAGCATCGCGCCGAACCCGAGCCACGCGAATACCGCCGCGATCGCAAGGCCAAGCACCAATCCGCCAATCGCGCCCGCCCATGTCTTCTTGGGACTGACGCGCGGCCAGAGCTTCGGTCCGCCGATGCCTCGCCCGGCAAAGTAACCGCCAATATCGGTCACCCAGACGACCAGAAGTACGAACATCAGCGCGACAAAACCGAGGTCAGCGTCACGCCGGACCACAATCGAGGCGATCAGGGCTGCCGCCGCATAAACCAGTCCGCTGGCAACCCATCCGCGCTGGCCGCGTGCGGCAACAGCAGCGAGCGCAATGCCCACAGCCACGATCCCGAGCGCAAGGTCCGTCCGCCGCATCATCAGACAAATGCCCGCAATCGCCAGTGCGGCTATTCCGGCGACGACGGCAAATCGGTTGCCGGAGGCGCCAACGATCATCAACCATTCGAAATACAGCAACGCAGCGGCGGCGATCACGATGCAGGCCCATGGCCAGCCGCCGATCCAGACAATCGCAATCGTCAGCGGAGCCATGATCAGCGCCGCAACGACACGCATGAAGAGATTGCTCGAACCTTTCGCAGCCTCGGGTGTCGCTGGCGTATCGGGGCCCACGCCGCTCACGATCCCGTCTTTGCGACGTTTTTAGCGACCAGGCCGCCGAAGCGTCGCTCGCGGGTCGCGTATTCGGCAATCGCGCCTTCAAGCGCGGCCTTGTCGAAATCCGGCCAGTGAACCGGAACGAACACCAGTTCGCTGTAGGCAGCCTGCCACATCAGGAAATTCGACAGCCGCTGCTCACCGCTGGTGCGGATGATCAGGTCGGGATCTGGAATGTCCGAGGTGTCGAGATAACTGCCGAGCGCGTCGGTCGTGATCGTTGCCGGATCGCGCTTGCCCTCAGCGACTTCGCGCGCAAGGCGCTGCGCCGCATTGGCGATCTCCTGCCGTGATCCATAATTGAACGCAACGACGAGCGTCAGCCGTGTGTTGTTTCGCGTCAGTTCTTCAGCTTCGCTGAGAAGCGAGCAGATGTCGGATTCGAGTCCCTCACGCTCGCCGATCACGCGAACCCGCACGCCGTCGGCATGCAATGTCGCAAGATCGTTGCGGATGAAACGGCGAAGCAGTCCGAACAGATCGCCGATCTCGCTTGCAGGACGTGACCAGTTTTCCGAGCTGAAGGAGAAGATCGTGAGATAGGAAATCCCGAGTTCGTACGTCGCGCGCACCACCTTGCGGAGCGCATCGACGCCGCGGCGATGGCCTTCCGCGCGGGGCAGTCCCCTCGCCGCCGCCCAGCGCCCGTTGCCATCCATGATGATCGCGACATGCCGCGGCGCATCGGCACGACCCGAGTCCTCTGGCTTTGGCATGGCGCCGTTCGACATCGCGCGATCTCTTAAACCGTGAGAATTTCTTTTTCCTTGGTCGCAAGCGCCTTGTCGACGTCAGCGATGGCCGCATCGGTGGCCTTCTGAACTTCGTTCGAAAGGCGTTTCTCGTCGTCCTCGGAGATCTGGTGATCCTTCTCGAGTTTCTTGAGCACGTCGAGACCGTCGCGGCGCACGTGGCGTACCGCAACGCGCGCAGCCTCGGTGTACTTGTGCGCGACCTTCACGAGTTCCTTGCGGCGCTCTTCATTGAGTTCGGGAATGCGCAAACGAATGACCTGACCTTCGGTGGCCGGATTCAGACCGAGGTTCGAATTAACGATCGCTGTTTCGACAGCTTTCACCATCGACTTGTCCCACACCTGAACCGAGAGCAGACGCGGCTCTGGGACACTGACCGTCGCAACCTGATTGAGCGGCATGTGGCTGCCGTAAGCTTCGACCTGCACGGGCTCGACCATCGAGGCCGAAGCGCGGCCGGTGCGCAACCCGCCCAGTTCGTGCTTGAGCGCATTGATCGCGCCTTCCATCCGGCGCTTCAGATCGTTGATGTCGAAATTCCCGGCGACCATGCGATGGTACTCCCTTCAAGTCCGATGCGGATCAACGTCTGGGCCGCATCTCGTATCTTATTGTTCAGGCTCAATTTTTCGGCTTAAGCGTCAGCAGAAGCGTAGCGCGTCAACCGGAGACGATGGTGCTCTTGCCCTTGCCGCTCAGCACGGCACCGATCGACTCCGGCTCCGCGATCGAGAACACAATGATAGGCAACGACGTCTCGCGGGCAAGCGCGAAGGCCGTCGCATCCATCACCTTATAGCCACCTTCAACCGCCTGCGAATGGCTCAGCCGTTCAAATCGCTTGGCGGATTTGTCCTTCTTCGGATCGGCGCTGTAAACCCCGTCCACGTTGGTGGCCTTGAGAACCGCCTGCGCGCCGATCTCGGCCGCGCGCAAAACCGCAGTGGTGTCGGTGGTGAAGTACGGATTGCCGGTGCCGCCGGCGAGCACCACGATGCGGCCCTCGGCGAGATACCGGTGAGCCGCGCTGCGCGTGAACAGTTCGCAGACCTGCGGCATGACGAAAGCCGACAGCACGCGCGCCGACTGACCCTTGCGCTCAAGCGCCGATTCCAGCGCGAGACAGTTCATGATGGTGGCAAGCATGCCCATCGTGTCGCCGGTGGTGCGGGACACACCGCGGGACGAGACCTCGACGCCGCGGAAGATGTTACCGCCGCCGACGACGACAGCGATCTCAACGCCAAGTTCACGGGCCTTGATGAGGTCGCCGGCGATCCGGTCGATGGTGGGCTGGTGAATACCGAAGGACTGGTCCCCGGCGAGATACTCGCCGGACACCTTGATCACGACACGTCGATAAGCCGGTTCACCCATGCGATCGCTCACTCTTTCGAATTGAGCGCATTCCGGAGCAAACAATCGGCGTTGCTCAATGCGCTCGGAGTCCGACCGGCTCGCGCGAAGTCTCGTTACCCCTGACCTGCAGCGGCGGCGACTTCAGCGGCGAAATCGGATTCCTGCTTCTCGATTCCCTCGCCCAGAGCATAGCGCACAAAGCCGGTCACCTTGATAGGTGCGCCGACTTTGCCCTCAGCATCCTTCACAGCCTGCGCCACGGACTTGGCGTTGTCGTGAATGAACGCCTGCTCCAGCAAGGTCACTTCCTTGTAGTAGGTCTTCAGACCCGATTCGACGATCTTGGCGATCATCGCGTCCGGCTTGCCCTGCTGACGGTACTTGTCAGCCATGACGTCCTTCTCGCGGCGCACAACCTCGGGATCGAGGCTTGCGGCATCGAGCGCCTGCGGATTGGCGGCGGCGACATGCATCGCGATCTGACGGCCGAGAGTCGCCAGTTCATCTTTCGCGCCGGTCGATTCGAGCGCAACGAGCACGCCCATCTTGCCGAGGCCGTCGAACACGGCATTGTGGATGTAGCTCGCGATGACGCCATCGCTGACCGAAAGCTCGGCCGCGCGGCGCAGCGTCATATTCTCACCAATGGTGGCGATTGCATCGGCGATCGCACGCTCGACGGTGATGTCGCCAACCTTGGCGGCCTTGATCTTCTCGACATCGGTGCCGGCCTTGAGCGCGACCTGACCGACCATCTTCACGAGGCCCTGGAACTGTTCGTTGCGCGCGACGAAGTCGGTCTCGGAGTTGACCTCGACGACGACGCCCTTAGTGCCGGCGGTGATGGCAGCGATCAGACCTTCCGCCGCGACGCGGCCGGCCTTCTTGGCGGCCTTCGAAAGGCCCTTCTTGCGCAGCCAGTCGATGGCGGCTTCCATGTCGCCGCTGGTCTCATTGAGCGCCTGCTTGCAGTCCATCATGCCTACGCCGGTCTTCTCGCGCAGATCCTTGACCATCGCTGCAGTGATCGTTGCCATCGTGGGATGTCCTTTGCCTGTGCGGGCCGCGCGGCGCAGCGTGAGCTGGCAAGCCGGATTCGACGCGCAGGATTTACATACAAGTTTGCGCGTATTCTGGTCGCTGAACCAATACGCGCCGTCGGGGGAAGTCGCGGCCGGATGAACCGGCCGCGCGATACCTTGTGAGGCTTATTCCGCTTCCGCGGTCAGCGCCTTGGACTGGGCGACCCAGCCGTCAGCACGCGCCGGAAGACCGACTTCTTCGCCGATCTTGTGGGCGGTGTCGTGATCGAGTTCAGCAAGCTGCCAGTAGTGGAAGATGCCGAGGTCGTTGAACTTCTTCTCGATCGCGCCGGACACGCCGGTGAGCTTCTTGAGGTCGTCGGCAACGCCGCGCGGACCGGCAAGACCCTGGAAGCCTTCCGACTTCGCAGGAGCGACAGCTTCCGGCGTCGGATTGGCCATTGCGCCGATATCGATGCCTGCGCCGCCCTGTGCACGCGAAATGCCGTCGATCACCGCTCGCGCGATGAGATCGCAGTACAGCGAAATCGCACGGCCGGCGTCGTCGTTGCCGGGAACGACATACGAGATGCCCTTCGGATCGCAGTTGGTATCGACGATCGCCGCCACCGGAATGTTCAGGCGGTTGGCTTCCGCAATCGCGATGTCTTCCTTGTTGGTGTCGATCACGAAGATCAGGTCGGGCAAGCCGCCCATGTCCTTGATGCCGCCGAGCGAGCGGTCGAGCTTGTCGCGCTCGCGCGTCAGCGTCAGACGCTCTTTCTTGGTGTACTGATGGCCTTCGCCCGAACCCAGCATCTCGTCGAGCTGACGCAGACGCTTGATCGAACCGGACACGGTCTTCCAGTTGGTCAGCGTGCCGCCGAGCCAGCGCGAATTGACGAAGTACTGCGCGGAGCGCTTCGCGGCTTCCGCCACGCCGTCCTGTGCCTGACGCTTGGTGCCGACGAACAGCACGCGGCCGCCCTTGGCGACGGTGTCGCTGACAGCCTGCAGCGCGCGATGAAGCAGCGGCACGGTCTGCGCGAGATCGATGATGTGAATGTTGTTGCGGGCACCGAAGATGTAATCCGCCATTTTCGGATTCCATCGGTGAGACTGGTGACCAAAGTGCACGCCAGCTTCCAATAGCTGACGCATAGAGAATTCAGGTAACGCCATAGTTGTGTTCTCCGGTTGGTTCCTCCGGAAGCGTGTGAGCAAGACAAGCCAACGACAAAAGTCACGAATGACAAAAGTACTTGGCCCGGTTGCCACCGGACGGCTGTTTAGAGCCATGCTTCCGTGTGAGATGCGCGGCTTATACCCACGCCACCCTAGTTAAGCAAGCAAATCCGGCCGATTTTACGGTCCCCGCCGCGCCAATCCGGCGCGGGCCGGTCGCCGTTTGGACGTCAGCCCGGCGGCTGCGGTGCTGGTCTCGCC
>NZ_HG326652.1:677419-932267 GCF_000308295.2 Afipia birgiae 34632 | reverse complement strand
CCGGACGCCCATCTTGAGGACGTCCATCTTGACCTGGCTGCGGTCCGGTCAGACCGGGAGCCGGCAAGGTGCTCGGCAGCGGGCGGGCTCCCGGTCTGGGCTGTCCATCCGGTCCTGCAGCTGGAGTTTGCCCCGGCAGCACATTGTCCGGCCGAAGATTACCCGGCTGGACGCCGCCGGGCTGCTGACCCTGCCCCGGTCGTCCCAATCCCGGCGTTCCCGGACGGCCACCACCGGCGGCGATTGGAAGAACGCCCGGCGGAGCCGTCACCTTGCCCTGACGGATAAGGTTCGCCCTGCGCGTGGCCGATGGCGGCAAGGCCGGCGCGAACGCGGGACGAGTTATCGCCGCGCCGCCCGGTCCGGCACCCGGTCGTCCCGGCCTGAACTCACCGCCGGGTCCTCCGGGCCGAACAACGCCCTCCGCCGGACGCCGGTTGATGATGGTGTTGATGACATTCGTATTGTGGATGTTCGTGAACAGGAAACGGTTCACCGGCGGCCGCACATAGATCGGCGGCCGGATGAAGATCGGGATCGGAATGAAGATCGGCTGCGGCAGATAGTAGACATCGTCGTAGTAATATGGCGGATCGAGCACGATGAAATCCGGCGGCGGCGGCGGCAGGAAGAACACCGGCACCGGCGGCGGCGGCGCAAAGGCGAACACCGGATCGTCGAACATCAGGTAGGGACGATCGACGTATTCGTATTCGTATTCAGGCGGCGGCGGCACATCGTAAGCGTATTCGTCGAACGCCGGGGGCGGCTCAAGCGCTGCGGCGATATTGGCAAGCCGACGGCGCGCGTCCGCGGCGTGCGGCCCCTTCGGATAGCGCTTCAGATAGGACCAATAAGCCTGCTGCGTGTTCGCGCGATAGGTCTGCCGCCACGTGATGGCTTCGCGGCGCGCGGCGATGATCGCCCTCACCCGCTTCGCCATCGGATCGTCCGGATAGGCGGCAAGGAAAGCCTCGTAGTCGGCAATCGTGTCGCGTTCGAGCGCGGCGGTGTAGGCATCCTGCGCGCCGAAATCGCGAATGGGCTTCGAGCGCGCAGCGGCATCCTGGTTGGCCTGCAGCGGCGGGGCATCCGGCGCGCGGTCGAAGAACACAAAGTCCCCTTCAAGCTTTTGTGCGTCCCATGGCACCTGCGCTCCTTTGGTCACGTCGTTGACGCGCAACTTGGTGCGGTTGAAAACTTCAGGAAGCGAAATGCCGCCGGTGCGGATCATTTCCGCAAGCGCCTGCGCGTAAGGACCGTAGTTGCCGGTCGGATTCGGCGCGATTGTTCCGGGCGCGGCGTTGAACGCAATCAGGCCTTTCGGCTCTGGCTCGATCAGCGCAAGACCGCCCGCAAGCGGCTGGCCCTCCTTTGCGAACGGATGATTGTACGCAGCATCGACCACGACAATGTTGGCCTTCAGCGGCAGCGATGACAGTTGGCGGATGTAATCGCCGATCCGCAGACCTTCGACCGGGATATCTGTGTCGCGCGCCATCGAGGCATCGACCGGCACGAAGTAATTCTCACCCGCCAATTGCAGGCCGTAGCCCGCGAGATAGATCATCGCGACCGTATCCGGTCCGGCCTTTTGCGCTTTCTGGATGAAGTCGCGGAAGGTTTGCCGCAGCGTCTCGCCATCGAGATCGCGCGCGCCGACCACATCGAACCCTGCTGCCTGCAATGTCTGGGCAATCAGGCCCGCATCGTTGGCAGCGGTCGCCAGCGGCGAGCCCTGATAGTTGCCGTTGCCGATGACCAGCGCGATACGGCTTTGCTGACCTTGCGGAGGCCGTGGTGTCTGTGCCTGAACCGGGACGGTTGCGGCAGCGAAAACCAGCACGGCCGCGACGTTCAAGAACCTGATCATCCCGCGCATCAAACGTGCCTCCGTTCAGCCGATCCTGCCCAGTGGATGTCAGACCACCTGAACATTGTTTGAACGAAAGATAGTCGGAATAAGGCGGCAACCTCCCGGCGGTAAGCCGCTACACCGTCTGAACGTCCACCACGCCAGCGACCGCCTTGATCGCACCGGCGATCTGGGGCGAGACCTTGAACCGGCCGGGCAGCTTCAGTTCCACCTCGGTTTCGAGGTCGAGCATCATGACCAGGGTGACTTCGCCGTCACCGGCCGCCGGCCCCGCAGACCTGACCGCCTGGATTTTATTGCTGGCAGACGCGGCCTGATGACCTTCCAGGCGCTTGGAGATCGACTCCAGCGGCTTGTCGTCGCGCACGAAGATGCGCAGTCCCTTCTGGGTTTTGGCGGCAGCATCGTCGAGCGGTTCCGCATGAAGGATCCGGGCGCGCACGTCCTCGCCCTGCAACTCCGCGCCGATCTGCATGAGTACGGCCGTTCCAGGCTCCAGCACGTCGCGATACTGCGCAAGCCCTTCCGAGAACAGCACGGCCTCGAAGTGACCAGTCGGGTCTGACAGGCCGATGATGCCCATCTTGTTGCCCGTCTTGGTGCGGCGCTCCATCCGCGACACCACCGTCGCAGCAACACGTCCGGCGGTCGCGCCGGTCTTCACCGCGCGGGAGAACTCGCTCCACGACTGCACGCGCAGGCGTTTCAGCGCCGTCGCATAATCGTCCAGCGGGTGCCCCGACAGGAAGAAGCCAATGGCGTCGTATTCGCGGCGCAGACGGTCGGCCGGCAGCCAGGGTTCGACATTCGGAAGCACGATGCTCGGCGCATCCGCCATGCCGCCGAACATGTCGTTCTGACCCGACGTCGTGGCTTCATGGCCGCGCTGGCAGGCAGCGACGATGGCATCGGCTCCTGCAAATACCCGTGCGCGGTTTGAATCGATGGTGTCGAACGCACCGGCCGCGGCGAGACTTTCAACCACACGCTTGTTGATGGCGCGCGGATTCACCCGCGACGCGAAATCGGCCAGTGATGTGAAAGCTTTGTCGCCGCGCGCTTCGACGAGAAGATCGACAGCCTGCCCGCCGACACCCTTTAGTGCAGCGAGCGCGTAATAAATCGTTTGATCCCTGACCTCGAACGTCGCGCCCGAGCGATTGACCGACGGCGGTTCGACTTTGAAACCGAGCCGCTGCGTCTCGGCGCGGAATTCCGACAGCTTGTCGGTGTTGTTCATATCCAGGGTCATCGACGCGGCGATGAACTCCACCGGATAGTGCGCCTTCATATACGCGGTCTGGTAGGACACCAGCGCATAGGCCGCCGCATGGCTCTTGTTGAAGCCGTAGTCGGCGAATTTCGCGAGCAGTTCGAAGATGGTTTCCGCCTGCCCTTTCGGCACGCCGTTCTTCACGGAACCAGCGACGAAACCGGCGCGCTGCTTGTCCATTTCCGCGCGGATCTTCTTGCCCATTGCGCGGCGCAGCAGGTCGGCGTCGCCGAGCGAGTAGCCCGCCATCACCTGCGCGATCTGCATCACCTGTTCCTGATAGATGATGACGCCGAAGGTTTCCTTGAGGATCGGCTCCAGCATCGGATGCAGGTATTCGGGCTCCTCGTCGCCGTGCTTGCGTGCGCAGTACGTCGGAATGTTCGCCATCGGGCCCGGACGATACAGCGCGACCAGCGCAATGATGTCCTCGAAACGGTCGGGGCGCATGTCGACCAGCGCACGCCGCATGCCCTGACTTTCAACCTGGAAGACGCCAACCACTTCGCCGCGCGCCAGCATCTCGTAACTCTGCTTGTCGTCGAGCGGCAGCGTCGCGAGATCGACCTCGACGCCGCGCTGCTTCAGCAGCTTCACCGCGACATCGAGCACCGTCAGCGTCTTCAGGCCGAGGAAGTCGAACTTCACCAGTCCCGCAGGTTCCACCCACTTCATGTTGAACTGGGTGACCGGCATGTCCGATTTCGGATCGCGGTACATCGGTACGAGTTCGGAGAGCGGCCGGTCGCCGATCACGATGCCCGCCGCATGGGTCGAGGCATGGCGCGTCAGACCCTCAAGGCGCTGTGCAATGTCGAAGGCGCGCGCGACCACCGGATCTTCGTCACGGAAGGCCTGTAGCTTCGGCTCGCTCTCGATGGCCTTCGCCAGAGTCACCGGCGCCGCCGGATTCTGCGGCACCAGCTTGGTGAGCCGGTCCACCTGTCCATACGGCATCTGCAGCACGCGGCCGACGTCGCGCAGCACGCCGCGCGCCTGCAGCGTCCCGAAGGTGATGATCTGCCCGACCTGCTCGCGGCCGTAGCGCTCCTGCACGTAGCGGATGACCTCGCCGCGGCGATCCTGACAGAAGTCGATGTCGAAGTCCGGCATCGACACGCGTTCCGGATTGAGGAAGCGCTCGAACAGCAGGCCGAACCGGATCGGATCGAGGTCGGTAATGGTCAGCGCATAGGCGACCAGCGAGCCCGCGCCCGAACCGCGGCCCGGCCCGACCGGAATGCCCTGGGCCTTGGCCCACTTGATGAAGTCCGACACGATCAGGAAGTAGCCCGAATAGTTCATGCGGGTGATGACATCGAGCTCGAAGGCGAGACGCTTGCTGTAGTCTTCCTCGGTGATGCCCGGCGCGAGACCGTGCAGCGCCAGCCGCCGCGCCAGACCTTCGGCGGCCTGACGGCGCAGTTCCGTGCCCTCCTCGGCTTCCGCGTCGCCGGCGTTGTCGCTTCCCACCGTGAAGCGCGGCAGGATCGGCTTGCGCGTTCGCGGCCGGTACGCGCAGCGCTTCGCGATCTCGACCGTGGACGCCAGCGCTTCGGGCAGATCGGCGAACAGCACAGCCATTTCGGCGCGGGTCTTGAAACGGTGATCTGGCGTCAGCTGATCGCGATCGGTTTCCGACACAAGACGCCCGCCCGCAATGCAGAGCAGCGCGTCATGCGCCTCGTAGTCA
This sequence comes from Afipia birgiae 34632, assembly GCF_000308295.2. Classification (GTDB taxonomy): domain Bacteria; phylum Pseudomonadota; class Alphaproteobacteria; order Rhizobiales; family Xanthobacteraceae; genus Afipia; species Afipia birgiae. The sequence goes on along the minus strand of NZ_HG326652.1, from coordinate 927,425 downwards.
TCGGCGCTGGCGAAATACGGCTGGTTGGTCGCGACCAGTGGCAGGCCCATGGCATAGGCCATGTCGATCAAGGCAGTCTCGCAGCGGCGTTCGCTTTCAAGCCCGTGACGCTGCAACTCGATGTAGAGCCGGTCCCCGAACAGTTTCGCCAGCCTGTCGGAGCGCGCCTGCGCCAAAGCCGGCTGATCGGCGTTGATGGCCTGCGCGATGGTTCCTTCCGGTCCGCCGGTCAGCGCGATCAGCCCTGCGGTCTCGCCGTCCAGCCAGTCAATCTTGATATGCGGCAACTGATTGACCGGCGTGTCATGAAACGCGCGGGAGTTCAGCTTCATCAGGCTGCGATAGCCGTCCTCGTTGGTAGCCAGCAGCACGAGCCGCGCCGGCGCAAGCGCGTTGCGGGCCGCGGGGTCCTGATCGCCGAAGTCGACCGACATTGCACAGCCGGTGATGGGCTGGATGCCGTAGGCGGCGAGCTTGTCGGAAAACTCCAGCGCGCCGAACATGTTGTCGTTGTCGGTCAGCGCCAAGGCCGGCTGATGATCGGCCTTGGCAAGTTCAGCCAGCTTGCCGATGGTCATCGACCCCTGCAGCAGCGAATAGGCCGAATGCACGTGCAGATGGACGAACCCGGGGTCCGACGCGGACGACTTCGTTGTAACAGTCTTGGACATGCGGACCTTGGCAACCTTCGCGGAGTTTCATCGGCGCGATGAACCGCCTGCGACAGGACGACTCATGAGGGTCGATGGTGTGCCTTGTACAACAGGTGTCCACGCGGATGACGCGGACCCGTCTGTTGATGCCGGGTCCATCATCGTTTTCCCCAGCCTCGGGCGTTCCCGAGGCCGGGCAGATCACTACATCTGAGGAATGACTTGCGCCCAGATCGCGATCATTCCGACGAACAGCACAAGCGAGGTCAGCGCAGCAGCTTCTTCAACGAATGTCTTCAACATGACCGAACTCCCTATCGACGCTCTACCGACTCTATGAGAACGTAATGGGAACATTGTTCCTTATTTGTTCTTGAAGTCAAGCGTTGGAAATTCCGGCTCACCGCCGACGTCTGGCCAATGCTAACAAAACGTAAACGGCTCGTGACTTTCGCAAATCCATCAACAGCTACGCAGGAACGTGAGTTGACGGAGCACGTTAAAAACGGTCTGGCTCCAACACCTAGTGGAGTGGATTTGACATTCGCGGTCCACCCCGCCGCGAGTTCGCATCGCGAATGTCAAATCCTAAACTCCACTAGAATCTACAATTGCTAGTGGTCCTTCGATTCTAACATTCGCGAAGCCACCTGCCGAAACGGGAGGCGAATGTTAGAATCGGACCACTAGTGCAAACCGGGCGCAGTCCCGGCAGGAGAACACAATGCGCAATCTACTTTTGGCCCTCGCGGTGCTCGGCACCGGCTTCGCCGTCCAGTCCGCCCCGGCGCAGGCCCGGGACTATCCGTTCTGCCTTCAGGGTCGCGATATCCAGACCGGTTATGGCGATTGCAGGTACTCGACTTACCAGCAGTGTCAGGCGACGGCGTCCGGCACCTATGCAAGCTGCTACGCCAATCCCTATTACGCCTACAGCGACGGCGAGCCGGTCTATCAGCCGCGCCGCCGCACACAGCGCTCGGCCTACTGAGCGGCCGGGTTCAGCTCAGTCGAGCTCGATGACGTGACCGTCCTGGAGCGAGACGCGGCGGTCCATCCGGGCAGCCAGGTCCATGTTATGCGTCGCGATCAGCATCGCGACGCGCGTCGCTCTCACCAGCTGGGTCAGAGCGTTGAACACATGATCCGCAGTGTGCGGATCGAGATTTCCAGTCGGCTCATCCGCCAGCAGGACACGCGGCGCATTGGCCACCGCGCGCGCAATCGCCACGCGCTGCTGCTCGCCACCGGATAGCTCAGCAGGCCGGTGCGTCACGCGCTCCGCCAATCCGAGATAGGCCAGGATTTCCTGTGACCGCTTGATGGTTTCCTTCTTCGGCAAACCACGGATCATCTGCGGCATCATCACGTTCTCGAGCGCCGAAAACTCCGGCAGCAGCCGATGCGACTGGTAGACGAAACCGATATCGGTGCGGCGGATCTGGGTGCGCTCAACGTCGGACAATCCCGATGTGGCTGTGCCCCCGACATAGACCTCGCCCTCGTCTGCCTGCTCCAGCAGGCCCGCGATATGAAGCAGCGTCGATTTGCCGGTGCCCGACGGCGCGACCAGCGCGACGGACTGCCCCTCCCACAAAGCCAGACTGGCGCCGTCGAGAATGGTCAGCGTGGCCTCGCCCTGTTTGTATCGCCTGCGGACGTCATGCAGATAGACGACCGGAACGCCATTTTCCCCCTGCTCCATCGGTGCGCTCATTCGTACCTGAGCGCTTCGATCGGATCGAGGCGCGCAGCGCGCCAGGACGGGTACAGCGTCGCCAGAAACGATAACGTCAGCGCCATGATTACGACCGCCGTGGTTTCTCCGACATCGACTTCAGCCGGAAGCTTGGACAGGAAATAGAGTTCGGGCGAAAACAATTCGGTGTTGGTCATCCATGAGATGAACTGACGGATCGTTTCGATGTTGAGACAGACAAGCAGACCGAGCAGGAACCCGACCAACGTGCCGACCACGCCGATGGCGGCGCCGGTGATCAGGAAGACCCGCATCACGGAGCCCTGCGACGCCCCCATGGTGCGCAGGATCGCAATGTCGCTGCCCTTGTCCTTCACCAGCATGATGAGACCGGAGACGATGTTCAGCGCCGCCACCAGCACGATCAGCGTGAGGATCAGGAACATTACGTTGCGCTCGACCTGCAGCGCATTGAAGAACGTCGAATTGCGCTGCCGCCAGTCGACCAGGAAGATCGGCCGCTGAGCAGCCTCGGTCACCGACTTGCGGTAGACGTCGATCTTGTCGGGGTTGACCGTATAGACCTCGATGGCGGTGACATCGTTGGCGCGGTTGAAATAGGCCTGCGCTTCGGGCAGCGGCATGAACACGAACGATGCGTCGTATTCGGACATCCCGATCTCGAAAACGGCTGCGACCTTGTAAGGCTTGATGCGCGGCGTCGTTCCCATCGGGGTTACCGCACCCCGTGGCGCAACCAAGGTGATGCTGTCCCCGGCGCGCAGCGACAACTGGTCCGCGAGCCGCCGGCCGATCGCAACGCCCTGTCCCTCGTCGAAGCCTTCCAGCGTGCCCTGCTTGATGTTCTTGGCAATCGAGGTGACGCTGTTCAGGTCCTGCGCACGGATGCCGCGGACGAAAACGCCCGACGCGTTGAACGGCGACGACGCCAGCGCCTGTCCGTCGACCACGGGTGCAGCCAGGCGAATGCCATCAACCCTGCTGATCCGCTCGGCCACTTCCTTCCAGTCGGTCAGCGGGGATTCCAGCGGCTGGACAACCACATGGCCGTTCAGGCCGAGAATCTTGTCGAGCAATTCCTTGCGGAAGCCGTTCATCACCGCCATCACGATGATAAGCGTCGCCACCCCGAGCATGATGCCGAGAAACGAAAAGCCGGCGATGACCGAAATGAACCCTTCCTTGCGCCGCGCCCGCAGGTAGCGGGACGACAACATCCATTCGAATGGCGCAAAGGGTGGGGTCCGAACTGGCTCGCTCATGTCTGTTCCATGGTTCGGATTTTCACACGAATCGGGCAAATTCTAGTCTCGTGCCGCAGTAACTGCGACACGGCCAGCACATAATTCAGTGTATGACTTCAGGAGGCGAAGCGGTTGATCGCGTCGTCGAGACTCATGAATTCGCGCGATCCGTCGCTGCGGCGCTTGATTTCAACCTTGCCCTCGGCAAGCCCCTTCGGACCGATCAGGATCTGCCACGGAATGCCGATCAGGTCGGCGGTGGCGAACTTGCCGCCCGGCCGCTGGTCGGTGTCGTCGTAGAGCACGTCGACGCCCTTGGCCGAAAGCGCGGCGTAAAGCTTCTCGCAGGCCGCGCCCGTCTCCTCGCTGTCCTGCTTCAGATTGAGGATCGCAACCCTGAAAGGCGCAACCTCTTCCGGCCACTTGATGCCGTTCTCGTCGTGACAGGCCTCGATGATCGCGCCCACAAGTCGCGACACGCCGACGCCATATGACCCGCCGTGGATCGGCTTCTCCGCGCCGTCGGGGCCGGACACCATGGCCTTCATGGTGTCCGAATACTTGGTGCCGAAATAGAAGATCTGCCCGACCTCGATGCCGCGGGTCTGCACCCGCTTGTCGGCCGGCACTTCGCTCTCATAGCGCGCAGCGTCGTGAACATCCTCAGTGGCGGCATAGAGATCCGTCCACTGCTTGATGATCGGTGTGAGGTCGCCGTTGTAATCCACGTCTGCACCCGGCACCGGCAGGTCGAGCACGTCCCTGTTGCAGAACACGCCGGATTCACCCGTCTCGGCCAGCACGATGAACTCGTGGGAGAGATCGCCGCCGATGGGGCCAGTCTCGGCGCGCATCGGGATCGCCTTCAGACCCATACGGGCGAAGGTGCGTAGGTAAGCCACGAACATTCGGTTGTAGGACAGCCGCGCCGCCGCCTCGTCGACGTCGAACGAGTACGCATCCTTCATCAGGAATTCGCGGCCGCGCATCACGCCGAAACGCGGACGCTGCTCGTCGCGGAATTTCCATTGAATGTGATAGAGGTTGAGCGGAAGGCTCCGGTAAGACTTCACGTAAGCCCGGAAGATTTCCGTGATCATTTCCTCATTGGTCGGCCCAAACAGCAACTCGCGCTCGTGGCGATCCTGAATGCGCAGCATCTCCGGACCGTAGGCGTCGTAGCGACCGCTCTCGCGCCACAGATCTGCAAGCTGCAATGTCGGCATCAACAGTTCGATGGCGCCGGCGCGGTTCTGCTCCTCGCGAACGATCTGCTCGATCTTCTTCAGCACCCGGAAGCCCAGCGGCAGCCACGCATAAATGCCAGCCGCCTCCTGCCGCATCATGCCCGCGCGCAGCATCAGGCGATGCGACACGATCTCCGCCTCCTTGGGCGTCTCTTTGAGAATTGGCAGAAAAAAACGCGACAATCGCATGGGAACACTCAGGGTTTTGATTTGATCCGGGAATCGGCGGGGAAGCTTGGGGACCTTTTCAGTGAAAGCGGATCAAATGGCAAAACACAAGAGGAAGCATGGGCGTGACTTCCTAGTGGTCCGATTCTAACATTCGCACCCCTATTCAGCAGGCATTCCTGCGAATGTTAGAATCGACGGACCACTAGCAAATACAAGTTTCTAGTGGAGTTTTGGATTTGACATTCGCTTCGCCAACCTCCCGCCAGCAGGGGGCGAATGTCAAATCCACTTCACTAGGGATTTGCGGTTCCCGCAACCCATGGTAACAGCCTGCCGGGTTCAAATGACTGCAACACGGATCGGAACGATAGGACGATGGGCTGCATTTGTGGCGGCCTATGCGCTCATGTTCAACGTGATGCTGACCAGCGCCCTGCTGGCGACGGTCTCGCCATCCAAGTTCAACGCGCTTCATGAACTCTGCCTCAACGGCAGTTCCGCGGTCCCTGACGCCGACGGCAACACCGATCCCGGCAAGCCGGTGGTCCGCTGCCCGTTGTGCCTGTCCGGTGCCGTGGCGACGGCTGACCAGCCGCCGCAGACCCCGGCGCTGGCGATCCGTATCGCAGTGCGCGTCCTGTTCGAACCCGCGCCCCACGATCACGTCGTTGTCCGCTTCGCGGAGAACGATCACCAGCCCCGCGGCCCTCCCCACCTGATCTGACGACCTGCGCTTCGGCGCACCGCTCAATCGTCAATATCATTGGTGGGACTCAACCCATGTTTTCCGTTTCCATACGGGCGCGCAGCATTCTGCTGGCGTCCGCCGCGGCCGTCGCAACAATTCCGTGCGCGCGCGCCCAAACCGCACCTCAGGAACTGCCGCCCGTTGTGGTGCAAGCCGAGAGAGAGCCTCGTCCGGTCCTGAACCGCGTCGCAACGCCAACACGCGTTCAGTCAACCGCGTCAACGGCCGCCGGCATGGCCACGCCCGGACCGCTCGGCGCGAAGACCGCCGATCAGGCCCGTCAGGAGATTCAGCAAACCCCCGGCGGCGTCGCGATCGTTGCAGCGGCTGATTACAAGAACAACTCCGTCGCCAGCACGATCAAGGACGTGCTCGGCTATGTCCCCGGCGTGTTCGCGCAGCCGAAATGGGGCGACGACACCCGCCTCTCCATTCGCGGCTCGGGTCTGTCGCGCAACTTTCATCTGCGCGGCGTCCAGCTCTACATGGACGGCATTCCGATCAACACGTCCGACGGCTATGGCGACTTTCAGGAAATCGACCCGACCGCCTACAAGTATGTCGGGGTCTACAAGGGCGCGAACGGATTGCAGTTCGGCGCGAACTCGCTCGGCGGCGCGATCAACTTCGTGACGCCGACCGGCCGCGATGTCGGCGTCAGCAGTGCCGGCGTCGACATGGGGTCGTTCGGCTATCGCCGCTTCCAGGGCAGCGTTGGTGGCGCGAACGGTCCATGGGATGCGTTCTTTACCGCGTCGAACCAGAGCGCCGAAGGCTTCCGGGATCACAGTTACGGCCACAGCACCCGTGCCAGCGGCAATATCGGCTATCAGTTCTCGCCGGATTTCGAGACACGCTTCTACATCAACGCGAACGACATCCGGCAGCGCATTCCGGGCTCGGTGACACGTGCATCAGCCCTCACCTCTCCCGAGACCGCAGCGGCCGGCAACGTCATCAACGACCAGCAGCGCAACATCGACAGCGGGCGGATCGCCAACAAGACGACAATCCGGTTCGATGCAACCACGGTCGAGTTCGGCGCGTTCGCGGTCGACCGCCATCTGATGCATCCGATCTTTCAGTGGCTGGACTATCAGTACAAGGACTATGGCGGCTTCGGTAAGGTCACCGACGACCGCATCATCGGAGGCTTCCGAAACCGGCTGGTCGCGGGCGTCAACGTCGTCAATGGCGAGATCGACAACAAGCAGTATCAGAACATCGGCGGCTACAAGGGCGCGTTGCTGTCATCCTCGCTCGACAAGTCGAGGAACACGTCCGCCTACGTAGAGAATTCATTCTATTTTCTGCCTAACGTCGCCGCGATCGGCGGCACGCAGTTCCTCTATGCGATGCGCGACCGCGCCGCCCGGTTCGGCGCGACATCGAGTGGCTCGACTGAGTTCAATCTGTGGAGTCCAAAGACCGGCCTGCTCTGGGACATCGATCCGACCTGGCAGGCCTTCGCCAACATCTCGCGCAGCGCCGAGGTGCCGAGCTTCGGCGAAAGCTCGGCGGCACCGGCGATCCCGTTCAATCTGATCCAGCCACAGACCGCGACGACCTATGAGATCGGCACGCGCGGCAGGCGCCCCGACCTGACATGGGAGCTCACCGGCTATCGCGCCAACATCAAGAACGAACTGCAATGCATGTATGGAGCGCCGGGACAGTGCAACGTGGTCAATGCCGACCGCACGATTCATCAAGGTATCGAGGCCGGCCTCGGTGTCGCGGTGCTCAGGAACATCTTCACGCCCGACGCGGACAAGATGTGGATCAACCTCGCCTACACCTACAACGACTTCCGCTTCGACAACGATCCCACGTTCGGCAACAACCGGTTGCCCGGCGCGCCGCGACACTTCCTGCGCGCCGAGGCGCTCTACAGGCACGCCAACGGATTCTACATCGGGCCAAATGTCGAATGGGTGCCGCAGGCCTACTACGTGGATAACTTCAACACGTTCACGACGGCGGCCTACGCGATCTGGGGCCTCAAGGCAGGCGTCGATGACGGCCGATATTCGATCTATCTCGAAGCCCGCAACATCGCGAACACGGCGTACATCGCAAGCACCAGCATCACGCGACTCGCGGACGCTTCATCGCCATTGTTCGAACCCGGAACGGGGCGCGCAATCTATGCGGGGATGAAAGTCAGATGGTAACTTCCCACCATTTTTCAGGCACTCAACTTGCAAAAGGCGAAAACGCCGTCAAACGGCTTGTTTTCGGCCTGAATCCATCGATGGTGCACCGCCGCAAAAGCGGACATTTAGTGCTGAAAAACGTGACAATCAAGAAACGTTCGGCTACAAAAACGCGTCAGCGCGATACGGCTAATCGCCGCATCGTCTGGTGGTCCAAGTCTCGGGAGGAGCCCCTGACGCGCACAAGCAGCGTCGCCCCGTCTAATCAAGGATAAATCCAACCTTTTCGGGGAAAATAGGGTCGACACAATTTTTAGAGCAGGGCTTTGGCCCTGCTCTTTTTTCTTCCGCAATGTTCGAAGGTGCGCGCGCATCACACATCAGCGCAAGCGCCGCGCAATCGCGATGAATTATATCTCAGGTGCGATCGGCTAGTGTTTCGGAGTTCGCTTCGCGGATTCCGGAACCACCTAGAGCGGAATGCCCATCAGCTGGGTCAGACGTTCGATGTTGAGATAGCCCGCTCTGAACGCCCACATTCCCGCAGCGAAGATCACCGCCGAGATCACCGTGGTCCACAGCAGCTTGCGTCCCATGCGCGCAGCACTGGGAGCGCCGGGATCGGTTCCGGCGATCTCCTCGCCGTTCTCCATCTGGCTGCGCACACCGAACGGCAGCACGGCAAACAGCACGACCCACCACAACACAAAGTAGATCGCGATCGCGGTTGAGATTGAATAAAACACAATTGCCTCAGGACTGTTCGATTTCGACGAGCGCGCCGGAGAAATCCTTGGGATGCAGGAACAGCACGGGCTTGCCGTGCGCGCCGATCTTCGGATTGCCGTCACCCAGCACGCGAGCGCCTTCCGCAATCAGCGTATCGCGCGCGGCGATGATCTCCGGCACCTCGTAGCAGATGTGATGGATGCCGCCGTCAGGATTGCGCTCGACAAATTTCGCGATCGGCGAGTCGTCGCCGAGCGGCTGGATGAATTCGATCTTGGTGTTGGGTAGCGTCGCGAACACCGTGATCACGCCGTGCTCGGGCAGCGGCACCGCGCCGGAAATTTCCGCGCCGAACGCCTTGCCATAGATTTCGGCGGCCTTTTCGGCGTCCTTCACCGCAATCGCCACATGATTGAGACGGCCCAGCATATTTTGCTCCTCAAGATATCGACGGGGAATCAAACCATCAGCACGTGAACGACGCAAAGCGTCTTCTTGCCCCACTGCTCGTTGATTTCGGAGCGCACCGCGCGCCGCACGGATTCGGCGATCGCATCGGGATCGCGGCGGCGCGCACGCGGCAGGTTCTCGACCGTCGAGACAACGATATCGAAAACATCGTCCGCGATGACCTCGCCTTCCTTATTCTTTTCCGGAATACCGACCAGATCAACCTCGGGATCGTCGGCGAGATCGCCCTTCTCGGTCACGGCGATGGCCACGAATGCGCAGCCCGCAAACGCCAGCCGCCGCCGCTCGACGACGGCGCGCGCCTTCTCGGTTTCAAGGATGTTGCCGTCCTTGAAGATCCGCCCGTTCGGCAGTTCTTCAATGATGGCAGGATCGCCCGGTCCCAGCCGCACCAGATCGCCGTTCTTGCAGATTAGCACCTTGGGCACGCCGCAGGCGCGCGCGAGCTTGGCATGCTCCGACAGATGCAGTGCTTCGCCGTGCGCGGGAATCAGCAGTTGCGGGCGAACCCACGAAATCATGTCGCGCAGTTCGTCGCGCCGGGGATGGCCCGAGACATGGACCATGTGGGTGCAGTCCGTGATAACCTCGATGCCCTGCGTGACGAGCCCGTTGATGATCGCACCGACCGCCTTCTCGTTGCCGGGAATGGTGCGCGACGAGAAGATCACGGTGTCGCCCTGGTTCAGCGTCACCTGCGGATGATCGTCGTTGGCGATGCGGGCCAATGCCGCGCGCGGCTCACCCTGGCTGCCCGTGCACAGCGCCAGCACCTTGTCCGGCGGAAAATGGCCATACATGTCCGCGCCGCGAAACGCCTGCACGCCATCGAGATAACCTGTCTCGCGCGCGACCTGCACCACGCGTTCCATCGCGCGTCCGACCACAACGACCTCGCGGTCGGCAGCTTTCGCAGCGTCAGCAACCGCGCGCAGCCGCGCCACGTTGGACGCAAATGTCGTTACCGCGACGCGTCCGCGTGCGGCCTTCACGAGTTCGGTGATATTCTTGGCGACTTCCTGCTCGGACGGCGAACGGCCTTCGCGCACCGCGTTGGTCGAATCCCCGACCAGCGCCATGACGCCCTCATCGCCGATTTCACGCAGCCGCTTCTCGTCGGTCGGTTTGCCGATGATCGGCGTCGGATCGATCTTCCAGTCGCCGGTATGCAGCACCGTGCCGGCGGGCGTGCGGATCGCGAGCGCATGGGATTCGGGAATCGAATGCGCGACCGGAACGAATTCCACACTGAACGGCCCGATCTCGACGGTGCCGCCCGACGGCACCACGGTGACCGGGATCTTCGGCGGATTGCGCTCGCTGGCGCATTTGGCCTCGAACAACGCCGCGCTGAACTGCGTTGCGTAGATCGGACATTTCAACTGCGGCCACAGATCGATGATGGCGCCGAAATGATCCTCGTGGGCGTGGGTGAGAACCAGTCCGACCAGATTTTTCCGCTCCTTCACCAGAAAGCGGATGTCCGGCATGATGACATCAATGCCCGGCAGGTGCTCCTCGTTGCCGAACGACACGCCGAGGTCGACAGCGAGCCAGCTGCGCTGGTGCCGGTTGCCGAGGCCGTAGATCGACAGGTTCATGCCGATCTCGCCGACACCTCCCAGCGGTGCAAACGTCAGTTCGTCGGGTCGCGACATCAGGTAGCTCCAGACGATTTGGCCGATCCAAAATGAACATCACCGGCGGCGATTGGCGTGCGCTTGCCGTCGCGGCCCGCGACGATCAGGCAACCGGTGTCGTCGATAGTCTCAAAGATACCCTCGACAGGTGCTCCGTTCGACTGGATCGAGACGGCTTCACCCAAACCGGCAGCGCGCTCCAGCCACAGACGGCGGATTTCGGAAAAGCCTTTGCCGTCGGCCCAGATGCCGCGAAACTCGGCCCATGAATCCGACAGAGCCATGAACAGGTCACCTGCGCTCGCTGTGATCCCCAGCGCCGCCAGTGATGTCGCCGGATAGGGCGTCCCTTCGGGCGCGGAGACGACATTGGTCCCCATTCCGACTGCGACGCTCAAACCGCCGCCAATGGTTTCCGCTTCAAGCAGAATGCCGGACAGCTTTTCGCCATCCGCCAGAACGTCGTTGGGCCATTTCAGAAGAAATTTGCCCTTGGCCGCCCCGCCCGCCCGCATGCGATACTCCACGCTCACGGTCTGCAACGCCGCTTCAAGCGCGAGACCTGCAGCAAATCCAAGCGTCGCCGCGACGGGAGGTTGAACGTCGACCGTCTCAAGAATGGTGGCCGCGAGGTTGCCGCGCGGAGATACCCATGCGCGCTGACGGCGTCCGCGTCCAGCGGTTTGCTGGTCCGTCACCAGCCACAACGGGCCGCGCTCGCCCGCCCGCGCCCGCTCGAGCGCCTCGGCATTGGTGGACCCGATACTGTCGAACGCCTCAACACGATAGTTCTGGGCTCTGGCCCGTGGACCGAGCGCGAACGCCATTAAAACAGCGACTTCGCTGCGGCCGTGGCTGCGCTCACCAGCGGTGCGGGATAGACGAAGAACAGCAGATTGAAGATACCGGCAACCGCCAGCACCACCCGAAGCTCAACGCGCATCGGCTCCATCGCTTCCTTCGGCTCGTCGAAATACATGACCTTGATGATGGTGAGATAGTAGAACGCGCCGACCACGCTGGTCACCACCCCGATCACCGCCAGCGTAAACAGTCCGGCCTTGATGGCGGCGAGGAACACATAGAACTTCGCGAAGAACCCGGCGAGCGGCGGAATGCCCGCCAGCGAGAACAGGAACATCGCGAAGAAGAATGCGAGCATCGGATTGGTCCGCGACAATCCCGAGAAGTCGCTGATCGTTTCCACGGCCTGGCCGTTACGCTTCATGGCGAGGATGATGGCGAAGGTGCCGAGCGTCATGGCCACATAGATCGCGATATAGACCAGCACGCCCTGCGCGCCCTGCTCCGTTCCAGCGGCAAGACCGACCAGTGCAAAGCCCATATGGCCGATGGACGAATACGCCATCAGGCGCTTGATGTTCTTCTGACCGATGGCCGCGAACGATCCAAGCGCCATCGAGGCGATGGAGACGAACACGATGATCTGCTGCCACTGCGGCACGATGCCCGGAAATGCGGTGAGCGCGACACGCGTGAACACAGCGATCGCGGCGACCTTGGGCGCCGACGCAAAGAACGCAGTCACAGGTGTCGGCGCGCCCTCGTAAACGTCAGGCGTCCACATGTGGAACGGAACAGCGGAGACCTTGAAGCAGAGGCCCACCAGCAGGAACACCAGCCCGAACAACAGGCCGATATTACCGCCCTTCGCTTCAGCAGCGATTCCGGCAAAGCTGACCGTACCGGTGAATCCATATATGAGCGAAGCACCGTAAAGCAGCATGCCGGACGACAGTGCGCCGAGCACGAAATACTTCAGGCCGGCTTCGGTGGACTTGGTGTCGTCACGATGGCTTGCCGCCACGACGTAGAGCGCAAGGCTCATCAGCTCGAGGCCGAGATAGAGCATGATCAGATCGGCGGCGGAAATCAGCACCATCATGCCGACGGTAGAGAGCGTCACCAGGATCGCATACTCGAAAATCTTTGCCTGTTCGGCGAGATAGCCGCGCGACAGGATCAGCGTCACGCCCGAGCCGAGGAGCGCCAGAATCTTCAGGAAGCGCGCATAGTCGTCGACGATGAAGCTGCCGCCGAAGGTCGTCAGCTTGCCGCCGGGCAGCCACAGCACCAAGGCGCCCGTGATGGCGAGGAGAACGACCGCAAGACCGGTCACGAGAGACGTCGTCTGCCCTCCGCGAAACGCTCCCAGCATCAGCAGCGCCATGGCACCGGCCGCAAGCACCAGCTCCGGCAGCACGGGGAGCAGCGAATATCCTGCGAAAGTCATAAGCCGATCCCGCTGTTATTGAACCAGCCCCGCCGCTTTCACGGCGGTGATGGCAGTGTTGTAGTTGGTGACAAGCTGCTGCACCGACGCCGCCGACATATCGAGCACCGGCTTCGGATACACGCCAAAGAGAATGGTGAGGATCACCAGCGGGGCAAGAATGATCCCTTCCCGCAGCGTCAGATCCTTGATGCCCGCAAGCGCCGGCTTATCCATCACGCCGAACACCACCTTGCGATAGAGCCACAGCGCATAAGCCGCCGACAGAATGACGCCCAGCGTTGCAACCGTCGCGGTCGGGATGCTGACCTTGAAGGTGCCAATCAGCGTAAGAAACTCACCGACGAAGCCCGAGGTACCCGGCAGGCCGACATTGGCCATGGTGAACACCATGAACACCAGCGCATACAGCGGCATCCGGTTCACGAGCCCGCCGTAAGCCGCGATCTCGCGGGTATGCAGCCGGTCATAGACAACGCCGACGCAGAGGAACAGCGCGCCCGACACGATGCCGTGCGACACCATCTGGAACACGCCGCCAGCCACGCCCTGCGTTGTGCCGGCGAAGATGCCCATGGTGACGAAGCCCATGTGCGCCACCGACGAATAAGCGATCAGCTTCTTGATGTCTTCCTGCATCAGCGCGACCAGCGACGTGTAGACGATCGCGACCGCAGACAGCGTGAAGATCAGCGGCGCGAAATCATGCGACGCCAGCGGGAACATCGGCAGCGAGAAGCGCAGGAAGCCGTAGCCGCCCATCTTCAGCAGGATCGCCGCCAGCACGACGGAGCCCGCCGTCGGCGCTTCGACGTGCGCATCCGGCAACCAGGTATGAACCGGCCACATCGGCATCTTCACCGCGAACGAAGCGAAGAACGCCAGCCACGCCCATGTCTGCAGGCTGCGCGGCACGGCAGTGTTCATCAGCGTCGGAATGTCCGTGGTTCCGGCATTGAGATACAGCGCCATGATGGCGAGCAGCATCAGCACCGAACCGAGCAGCGTGTAGAGGAAGAACTTGAAGCTGGCATAGACCCGGCGCGGTCCGCCCCAGACGCCGATGATCAGGAACATCGGAATGAGGCCGCCCTCGAAGAACAGGTAAAACAGCACGAGATCGAGCGCGGAGAACGTGCCGACCATCAGCGTTTCGAGGAACAGAAACGCCATCATGTATTCGCGCACGCGCTGCGTTACCGACTTCCAGCTCGCGAGAATGCAGAACGGCATCAGCGCGGTGGTCAGGATCACGAACGGCAGCGAAATGCCGTCGACACCCATGTGATAGGTGATGGTGTTGGCGAGCCAGGGCGCCTTCTCGACGAACTGGAAGCCAGGATTCGACGTATCGTACCGCATCACCAGAATGACAGAGACCGCAAACGTGATGATCGTGGTCCACAGCGCGATCCAGCGCGCATTGCCGCGCGCAGCCTCGTCATCACCGCGGCTGAGATAAATGAGGATCGCGCCGACAACCGGCAGGAACGTAACAACGGAAAGGATGGGCCAGGTTGTCATCATTGGCCCCCGAGACCGAATATGAACCACGTGATGAGACCGGCCGCACCGATCAGCATCGCGAAGGCGTAGTGATAGAGATAACCGGTTTGCAGGCGAACGACGTTGCGCGTCACGTCAAGCACGCGCGCGGACACACCGTCAGGCCCGAAGCCGTCGATGATGGCGCCATCGCCCTTCTTCCAGAGGAACCGTCCAAGCCATTTCGTCGGCCGCACAAAGAGGAAGTCGTACAGCTCGTCGAAGTACCACTTGTTGAGGAAGAACTGGTAGAGGCCCGGATGCTGGTTCGCGAGTTCGACCGGCAAATACGGCTTGCGGATGTAGAACAGCCACGACACCACGAAACCAACCACCATCATCACCGTAGGCAGGAACGCGATCATCGCCGGGATGTGGTGCATTTCCTCGAGGATCTTCGGGTTGTTCTTCAGGGACTCGCGGAAGAACTCCTCGACGCCGTGACCCGCGAAGAATTCCTTGAACGGAAAACCGGCCAGGATCGATCCGGCGGCAAGCGCGCCGAGCGGGATCAGCATCGTATAGGGGCTCTCGTGCGCAGCCTCGTAGTGCTTCTTGTCGTGTGGCTCGCCATGGAACGTCTTGAAGATCAGACGCCATGAGTAGAACGAGGTCAGGCCCGCAGCGATCACGGTACACAGGAAGCCGTAAAGCGCGAACGGATTATGCGCAACGAACGCGGATTCGATGATCGCGTCCTTGGAGAAATAGCCCGCCGTCAACGGGAACCCCGTCAGCGCCAGCGTACCGATCACCATCGTGATGTAGGTGAACGGGATCTTGTCCTTCAAGCCGCCCATGGCGCGGATGTCTTGCTCGTGATGCATCGCATGAATCACCGAGCCGGCGCCGAGGAACAGCAGCGCCTTGAAGAAGGCGTGCGTGAACAGGTGGAACATGCCGACCGAGTACGCGCCCGCACCCATCGCCACGAACATGTAGCCGAGCTGTGAACAGGTCGAATAGGCGATGATGCGCTTGATGTCGTTCTGCACGAGGCCGACGGTGGCGGCGAAGAATGCGGTGGTTGCACCGATCAGCATCACGAAGGCCTGCGCATTTGGTGCAAGCTCGAACAGCGGCGACAGACGCGCGACCATGAACACGCCAGCAGTGACCATCGTCGCGGCGTGAATCAGCGCGGACACCGGCGTCGGGCCTTCCATGGCGTCCGGCAACCAGGTGTGCAGCAGGAACTGCGCGGACTTGCCCATCGCGCCCATGAACAGGAACAGGCAGATCAGCGTTAGTGCATCGACATCCCAAGCGAAGAGGTGAATGGTCTTGCCGGTCAGGCCGGGGGCCGCCGCGAAGATCGTGTCGAAATCGACCGAGCCGACCATCATGAAGATCGCGAATATGCCAAGCAGGAAGCCGAAGTCGCCGACGCGGTTGACGATGAAGGCCTTGATGGCGGCGGCGTTGGCCGACGGCTTCTGGAACCAGAATCCGATCAGCAGGTAGCTGGCGAGGCCCACGCCTTCCCAGCCGAAGAACATCTGTACGAGGTTGTCGGCGGTCACCAGCATGAGCATCATGAAGGTGAAAAGCGAGAGATAGGCCATGAACCGGGGACGGTTCGGATCTTCGTCCATGTAGCCGATCGAATACAGATGCACGAGCGACGACACCGAGGTGACCACCACCAGCATGACTGCAGTCAGGGTATCGACGCGGAAGGCCCAGTTGACCACGAGATCGCTGGCGCCGACCCAGGTAAACAGCTGAACGCGCGCGTCCTGATGGAGAAAGCCAACATCGACCAGCGTCATCCATGACAGTGCCGCCGAAATCAGCAACAGCGCCGTGGTGACGGCTTCCGCCGTGCGCGAACCTGCGGCGGGCGGCTCGACCGGACCGTGATCGTCATGTCCGTGGTCATCGTGGCCATGGTCGTCATGCGTTGCATGCGCGTGAGCCGCGCCATGACCGTGGTCATCATGCCCATGACCATGGGTGTTATCCATCTCGTCGCCGCTGGGATTGCGTGCGTGGGCGCCAAAGAGCGCCACCGCGCCCGCAATAAGCGCGCCGATGAGCGGCAGGAAAACGATAGCCTGAATCATGGCGCGAATTAACCCTTCATCAGATTGATGTCCTCGACCGCAATCGAGCCCCGATTGCGGAAGAACACCACCAGCACGGCAAGACCGATCGCGGCCTCTGCCGCGGCGACCGTCAACACCAGCAACGCGAATACCTGCCCGACGATGTCGCCGAGAAACGCCGAGAACGCCACGAGGTTGATGTTCACGGCAAGCAGAATGAGTTCGATCGACATCAGGATCACGATGACGTTCTTCCGGTTGAGGAAGATACCCAGAATGCCGAGCGTAAAGAGGATCGCCGCGACGGCGAGGTAATGACCGAGGCCGACCGTCATTTCACCCACTCCCCGGAATCCGCATCCTGCAGGCCCTGCCCCGCGGCTACCTTGCGCACGTCCATCGCCGCCGCCTTGGTGCGGGCGTTCTGCACGTTGATGTCCTGACGCTTGACGTTCGGCTTGTGCCGCAGCGTAAGCACGATGGCGCCGATCATCGCGACCAGCAGCACCAGCCCCGACAACTGGAAGTAAGGCAGATATTTTGTGTACAGCACGAGACCGAGCGCCTCGGTGTTGCTGACGCCGCCCGGGATCGGCGATGTGATCGCCTTCGCGATATTCGGGTTCAGGACCCAGCCGCCCGCCACCAGCAGCAGTTCCGCGAGGAACACCGCGCCGATCAGAAGACCAAACGGAAGATAGTCAATGAAGCCCTGGCGCAGTTCGGCGAAGTCCACATCGAGCATCATGATCACGAACAGGAACAGCACCGCGACCGCGCCGACGTAGACCACGATCAGGATCATCGCGAGGAATTCCGCGCCGAGCAGCATGAACAGCCCGGCCGCGTTCACGAACGCCAGGATCAGGAACAGCACCGAATGCACAGGGTTGCGCGAAGTCACGACCATGACCGCGGACGCCACACAGACGCCGGCAAACAGATAGAAGAAGAGCGCGGGACCGATCATACCCTCACCTCACCGGTACGGCGCGTCGAGTTCGATGCTTTTCGCAATCTCACGCTCCCAGCGGTCACCGTTGGCGAGAAGTCTCGCCTTGTCATAATAAAGTTCCTCGCGCGTTTCCGTCGCGAATTCGAAATTCGGGCCCTCGACAATGGCGTCGACAGGACATGCTTCCTGGCACAGCCCGCAGTAGATGCACTTCACCATATCGATGTCGTAGCGCACCGTACGGCGCGTGCCGTCGTTGCGGCGCGGACCGGCTTCGATGGTGATGGCCTGCGCCGGACAGATCGCCTCGCACAGCTTGCAGGCGATGCAGCGTTCCTCGCCGTTCGGATAACGGCGCAGCGCATGCTCACCACGGAAGCGCGGCGAGATCGGCCCCTTCTCGAAGGGGTAATTCAGCGTCGGCTTCGGCTTGAAGAAGTAACGCATGGCGAGAATGAACGCCGAGACAAACTCTTTCAGCAGAAGCGAATTGGCTGTGCTTGCTATGCTCATGACGACGACCTCATTTCGGAGCAAGCCCCCCGAATTGCAAAACTGCAGCGACGATCACGACCATCGCCAGCGACAACGGCAGAAACACCTTCCAGCCCAGCCGCATCAACTGGTCGTAGCGGTAGCGCGGCACAATCGCCTTCGCCATTGCGAACAGGAAGAACATGAAGAACAGTTTCAGCACGAACCAGATGACGCCCGGCACCCAGGTGAACGGCGCGAACGGGATCGGCGACAGCCAGCCGCCGAGGAACAGGATCGTCGCCAGCGCGCACATGGTGGTGATGGCAACATACTCGCCGAGCATGAACAGCAGATACGGGGTAGAGCCGTATTCGGTCATGAAGCCCGCGACCAGTTCTGATTCCGCTTCGACCAGGTCGAATGGCGGACGATTGGTTTCCGCCAGCGCCGACACGTAGAAAATCACGAACATCGGGAACAGCGGCAGCCAGTACCAGCCGAGAATGCCGAGCTTGGTGTCCTGTGCGGCGACCACCGCGGTCAGGTTCAGCGAACCGACGCAGAGCAACACGGTGATGATGACGAACCCGATGGAGACTTCATACGACACCATCTGCGCGGCGGAGCGAAGCGCCGCGAGGAACGGATACTTCGAGTTCGACGACCAGCCGGCCATGATGATGCCGTAGATCGACAGCGACGAGATCGCGAAGATGTAGAGAACGCCGACATTGATGTCGGCGATCACCCAGTTGAGATTGACCGGGATCACCGCCCACGCGGCCAGCGCCAGCACGCAGGTGACCAATGGCGCGAGCAGGAACACGGCCTTGTTCGCGCCGTCCGGAATCGTCGGCTCTTTCAGCACGAACTTCAGCAAGTCCGCGAAGGATTGCAGCAGGCCCCACGGCCCGACCACGTTGGGGCCGCGCCGGATCTGCACCGCCGCCCAGATCTTGCGGTCTGCCAGCAGGATGTAGGCAATCGCAACCAGCAGCAGCACGAGCAGCAGCACGCTCTGCGCGACCATGACAATCAGCGGCCACAGAAAGCCAGTCCACAACTCGCTTGCGAAGAATTCTGTCATCGTATCACGCTCACTCCGCCGCCGTCAGAATTTGCCCGGAGGCGAGCTTCGAACATTCGGCCATCACCGCGGACGCCCGCGTGATGGGATTTGTCAGGTAGAAATCTACAATGGGGCTCTTGAATGCGCCCTTCTCGACCGAACCGCCACGCGCCGCAAGCGCTTTCACGCCCGCCGCATCGCCCGGCTCGATCTGGTCGATCCGCATCAGGTGCGGCACGGCCTTGAAGATCGCCTGCCGCAACTGCGCCAGCGAGTCATAAGGCAGCTTCTTGCCGACCGCTTCCGACAGCGCGCGGATGATCGCCCAGTCCTCGCGCGCATCGCCCGGCGGGAACGCGGCGCGGTTGGCCATCTGCACACGGCCTTCCGTGTTGACGTAGATGCCGGCCTTCTCGGTATAGGCCGCACCGGGCAGGATGACGTCGGCGCGATGGGCGCCCCTGTCGCCGTGGGTGCCGATGTAGGCCACGAAGGTGCCGTCCGCGGGATTGATGTCGTCGGCGCCCAGCGAGAACAGCACGTCGAGCGTGCCGAACGTGGTCATCTGCGCCACGGTCAGGCTGCCTGGGCCCTGCGCGAAACCGACGTCGAGCGCGCCGACCTGCGACGCCGCCTTGTGGAGCACAGCAAAACCGTTCCAGCCGTCCTTGAGCGCGCCGAAGTCCGAAGCGAGCTTCGCCGCGAGCGTCAATGCCGCCGCGCCGTCATGACGGGCAGCAACACCCGCACCAACCAGCACGATCGGATTCTTTGCACCCTTCAGCACGTCGGCGAAGGAATGCTCGCCCGCAGCCAGATCGGTCAGCGTGTCGGTGCCTGCACCCAGATGCTCGTAGTCATAGGTGAGATCGGCCTTGTCGCCGATCAGGCCGATCCTGAGCGCACCAGTGCGCCAGCGCTTGCGGATACGCGCATTGAGTACGGCCGCTTCCTTGCGCGGATTGGAGCCGACGATCAGCAATGCGTCCGCCTGCTCGATCCCGGCGATGGTGGGATTGAAGATGTAGGAAGCGCGGCCCGCCTTCGGATCAAACGCCGCACCATCCTGGGTGGCGACATTCGTCGAGCCGAACTTGGCGAGCAGATCCTTGAGCGCGAACATCTCCTCGACAGCGGCAAGATCGCCCGCGATCGCGCCGATGCGCGGACCGTGCAGTGATGCCGTCTTCGCCGCAATGGCAGCGAACGCTTCGGACCAAGATGCCGCGCGGAGCTTGCCGTTCTCGCGGATATACGGCCGGTCGAGGCGTTGCGTGCGCAGGCCGTCGACGATATGGCGCGTCTTGTCGGAAATCCACTCCTCGTTCACGTTCTCATTGATGCGCGGCAGAATGCGCATCACTTCGCGGCCGCGCGTATCGACGCGGATCGCCGAGCCGACCGCATCCATCACGTCGACGGACTGGGTCTTGCCGAGCTCCCATGGACGCGCCGCGAACGCATAAGGCTTCGAGGTCAGTGCGCCGACCGGGCAGATGTCGACGAGGTTGCCCTGCAACTCCGACGTCAACGCGCTCTCGAGATAGGTCGTGATCTCGACGTCTTCGCCGCGGCCGGTCAGGCCCATTTCCGGTACGCCGCAGACTTCGGTGGTGAAGCGGACGCAGCGCGTGCACTGAATGCAGCGGGTCATCGACGTCTTCACCAGCGCCCCGATGTACTTGTCTTCGACCGCGCGCTTGTTCTCGGCGAAACGGCTGGTGTCGACACCATAGCCCATCGCCTGATCCTGCAGATCGCACTCGCCGCCCTGATCGCAGATCGGGCAATCCAGCGGATGGTTGATCAGCAGAAATTCCATCACGCCTTCGCGTGCCTTCTTCACCATCGGCGAACGCGTGAAAATTGCAGGCAACTCACCGTTTGGTCCCGGCCGCAAGTCGCGCACGTTCTGCGCACACGATGCGACAGGCTTCGGTGGGCCACCCTTCACTTCGATCAGGCACATGCGGCAGTTGCCGGCGATGGACAGACGTTCGTGATAGCAGAAGCGCGGAATTTCAGCACCTGCCGCCTCGCACGCCTGCAACAGCGTGTACTCGGCCGGAACGTCGATCTCTTTGCCGTCGATGAGGATCTTGGTCATCGCCATTACTCCGCCGCGACCATGTGGACCGGATCGAGGACGCCCTGATCGTCCAGCGTGGACTTGCGCGTGAAATCATCGATGCGCCGCTCAATCTCCGGACGGAAGGCGCGGATCAGCCCTTGAATCGGCCACGCCGCCGCGTCGCCGAGCGCGCAGATGGTGTGGCCTTCGACCTGCTTGGTGACTTCCAGCAGCATGTCGATTTCGCGCTTGTGGGCGCGGCCCTCGACCATGCGCGACAGCACGCGCCACATCCAGCCGGTGCCTTCGCGGCACGGCGTGCACTGGCCGCAGCTCTCGTGCTTGAAGAAGTAGGAGATGCGCGCGATGGCCGCGACAACGTCGGTCGACTTGTCCATCACGATCATGCCGGCGGTGCCGAGGCTCGACTTCGCGGCGCGGGTGCCGTCGAAATCCATGATCAGCTCCTGACAATCCGCAGCCGGAATCAGTGGGCAAGATGCACCACCGGGAATGATCGCCAGCAGATTATCCCAGCCGCCGCGGATGCCGCCGCCGTGCTTCTCGATCAGTTCACGGAACGTGGTGCCCATGGCGTCTTCGACGACGCAGGGCGTGTTCACATGACCGGAGATGCCGAACAGCTTGGTGCCGACATTATTGGCGCGACCGATAGACGAGAACCACGCCGCACCACGGCGCAGAATATCCGGCGCAACCGCGATCGATTCCACGTTGTTGACGGTGGTCGGGCAGCCATAGAGACCGACGTTCGCCGGGAACGGCGGCTTCAGGCGCGGCTGGCCCTTCTTGCCTTCGAGGCTTTCAAGAAGCGCTGTTTCCTCGCCGCAGATATACGCACCGGCGCCATGGTGGATATACATGTCGAACGGGTAGCCGTGGATGTTGTCCTTGCCGATCAGCTTGGCTTCATAAGCCTGATCGACAGCAGCCTGCAGATGCTCGCGCTCGCGGATGAATTCGCCGCGCACATAGACGTAACAGACATGCGCGCCCATGGCGGCGCTCGCGATCAGACAGCCTTCGACCAGGAGGTGCGGGTCATGCCGCATGATCTCGCGATCCTTGCAGGTGCCCGGCTCGGACTCGTCAGCGTTGACGACGAGGTAGCTCGGACGGCCGTCGGCGTTGTCCTTCGGCATGAACGACCATTTCATGCCGGTCGGGAAGCCGGCCCCGCCCCGCCCGCGAAGGCCCGACGCCTTCATTTCCGCAACGATCCAGTCGCGGCCCTTGTCGATGATCGCCTTGGTGCCATCCCATGCGCCGCGACGGCGCGCGCCCTCGAGGCCCCAGTCGCCCTGGCCGTAGAGATTGCGGAAGATGCGGTCCTTGTCGTCGAGCATAGGAGCTACCTTAAGACCCTGAACGCTTGGATTGCTGATACGCGAGCCCGCCCGCCATCGCGCCGAACCCGATGGCCCAGAACACGGCTGACTGAAGCTCGGTCTTCAAGATGTAAAAGTTCAGCACGAAGATGAACACCGCCGCGCAAACGGCATGAAACGCGATGTGCTTGAAAAGCCCTGTGTTCATGATGCGTCTCCCGACGTCTTTAGCGTCGTCGGACCGCCCGCTGGTGCCGCGAATTGACGCCCAGTCTGCGAGCCGGGTTTGGGCGGATTGCCCGAAGCGAAGCCGTCGAGCACCTTGCCGAAGCTCTCAGCCGTCAGATCCTCGTAGGTATCCTTCCAGATCATCACCATGGGAGCGTTCACACACGCGCCAAGGCACTCGACCTCCTCCCAGCTGAAATTGCCGTCAGCCGAGACATGGAACGGATCGTGATGAATCCGGCTCTTGCAAACCTCGATCAGATCCTTCGAACCGCGCAGCATGCAGGGCGTCGTACCGCAGACCTGCACATGTGCCTTCTTGCCCACCGGCTCGAGCTGGAACATCGTGTAGAAGGTCGCGATTTCCAGCACGCGGATGTAGGGCATGCCGAGAAGATCGGCGACCGCGCGGATCGCCACTTCCGACACCCAGCCTTCATGCTGTTCCTGCACGCGCCACAGGATCGGGATCACCGCCGACTGTTGCCGGCCGGGCGGATACTTCGCGATCTGCGCTTTCGCCCATTCCAGATTCTCCGCGGTGAACGCGAAGCTGGTGGGCTGCTTTTCTTTCGGGGCCAAACGGCGGACGGCCATCGTTTAAATCTTTCGGTCTTTCATTGCGCCACGTCCTTAACTCGTCATGGCGCGGCGCGCGTTGCCAGAATTCATGCTGTAGATGCGCTGTTCCCAGAACGCGCTCGATGTCGCGAACACGTTATACCCGACATGCGAGGCGACCTTGATGCGGTCGAGCGTGGACAGTTGCGTCAGCGCCTCGAAGCGATCCGTCGCCGGATCGTGGATAATCGCCTTCATCGGCGTATGCTCGAGGATGTAGCGCGACACGCTGTGGGACGGATCGTTGCCATGCTCTTCGCAGACCACGACCGAATCCGTCTCCAGAATCCGCTTGCCGCCCTTCATGGCGTCGATCTCAACGCCTTCGACGTCAAGCTTGACGATGTATTTTCCCTGCGCGGGGATCTTGCCATCCTCGATCAGATTATCGAGCGCAAGCACCTGCACCTCTTCGCCGCCGGCGCCAGGATCGCCTGCGATGCTGAAGGCCTCGTGACGATTGCCCGACAGCCGCGCCGTGCCGCGCGCAGATCCGATAGCGGCGTTGATCGCCTCGAACCGGCCGCCGTTGATCTTCGCGTTGTGTGCCAGCCGCGGGAAATTCCGTGACGACGGCTCCATCGCAATCGACCGGCGCGAGCCGAACCGCTTGCTGGAAACCATCACCGACCAGTAGCCGTAGTTCGCGCCGCAATCGATCAGCGTGTAATCGACGTCTTTCGAGTCGAGCAGGAACAATTCAAGTTCGTCTTCATACTTGAAGGTGCGGTTGAGCAGCTTGCTCCAGTAGCCGTCGCCGTAAGGAAACGAAAACGTCGCATCCGGATTGAGCATGATGTTGATGTCGCGCTCGGGCAGCAGCGTCTTCAGAAGATTGGCCGCGCTGTTGTAACCGCGATGCGAGATATACGCGCCGACCTTTGACCCCGCGAGCAGTGCAAAGCCGATGCTGCGCTCCCACGGAGTTGCGCCGGTCATTTCGCCAGTGATGCGGTCAAAAACAATCGGCTGCTGCGTCATTAGCGATCCACCTCGCCGAACACGATGTCGAGTGAACCGAGAATGGCCGACACGTCGGCCAGCAGATGACCCTTGCAGATGAAGTCCATCGCCTGAAGGTGCGCGAAGCCCGGCGCACGGATCTTGCATTTGTACGGCTTGTTGGTGCCGTCGGCGACCAGGAACACGCCGAACTCACCCTTCGGCGCCTCGACCGCGGCATAGACTTCGCCGGCGGGGACGCGAACGCCTTCGGTGTAGAGCTTGAAGTGATGGATCAGCGCTTCCATCGAGCGCTTCATCTCGCTGCGCTTGGGCGGCGCGATTTTGTTGTCCTCGACAACAACCGGCCCCTGCCCTTCAGGGGCGCGCAGCTTTTCGATGCACTGCTTCATGATGCGCACCGACTGGCGCATTTCTTCCATACGGATGCAGTAGCGGTCGTAGCAGTCGCCGTTCTTGCCGATCGGAATATCGAAATCCATCTCGGCGTAGCATTCGTAAGGCTGCGACTTGCGCAGATCCCACGCAGCGCCCGAGCCGCGCACCATCACGCCGGAGAAGCCCCACTCCCACGCCTGCTCAAGGGTCACGACGCCGATGTCGACGTTGCGTTGCTTGAAAATGCGGTTGTCGGTCAGCAGCGTTTCGAGGTCGTCGCAGACTTTCAGGAACGGATCGCACCAGGCATCGATATCGTCGATCAGCTTCGGCGGCAGGTCCTGATGCACGCCGCCGACGCGGAAGAACGCCGCGTGCATGCGCGAGCCCGATGCGCGCTCATAGAACACCATGAGCTTTTCGCGCTCTTCGAAACCCCAGAGCGGCGGCGTCAGCGCACCGACGTCCATCGCCTGCGTGGTGACGTTGAGAAGATGCGACAGAATGCGGCCGATTTCGCTGTACAGCACGCGGATCAACTGTCCACGGCGCGGCACGGTAATGCCGAGCAGCTTTTCCGCCGCAAGGCAGAAGGCATGCTCCTGATTCATCGGCGCGACGTAATCGAGCCGGTCGAAGTACGGAATCGCCTGCAGATAGGTCTTCTGTTCGATCAGCTTTTCAGTGCCGCGATGAAGCAGACCAATGTGCGGATCGACGCGCTCGACCACCTCGCCGTCAAGCTCCAGCACGAGGCGCAACACGCCGTGCGCCGCCGGATGCTGCGGTCCGAAGTTGATGGTGAAATTGCGCATGCCAGGCGTTTCGGTGCCAAGTGCTTCGGTCATCAGCCACCTGCCTTCGGCGCGTCGGCCTTCTCATCGCCCGGCAGCGGATAGTCCGCGCCTTCCCACGGCGAGAGGAAGTCGAACTTGCGGAATTCCTGATTGAGCCGCACCGGCTCATAGACGACGCGCTTCTCGGCGTCGTCGTAACGAACCTCGACGAAGCCGGTCAGCGGGAAATCCTTGCGCAGCGGATGACCGTCGAAGCCGTAGTCGGTCAGCAGGCGGCGCATGTCCGGATGCCCGACGAAGATTACGCCGTAGAGGTCGTAGGTTTCGCGCTCGAACCAGTCCGCGCCCGGAAACACGGAGATGATTGACGGCACCTGCGTGGTCTCGTTCGCCTCGCCGCGCAGGCGGATGCGCGCATTCAGCACCGGAGACATGAAGTGATAGATCACGTCGAAGCGGTTTTCGCGGCCCGGATAATCCACCGCCGTGACGTCGGTGAAATTCACGAAGCGAAAGCGAGGATCGGTCTTCAGCACACGGACAACGTCCACGATCTTCGCCAGATCGACAGAGATCGTGAGCTGATTGAATGCAATCGAATGGCCAAGCGCCGCGCCCGGGAGCGCGGCCACGATCGTCTGGCCAAGAGCGTCTAGTTTCGCATCATCCATGTGCGATTACCGTTCAATCGTTCCGGTGCGCCGGATCTTCTTCTGCAACAGCAGCACGCCGTACAGCAGCGCCTCCGCCGTCGGCGGGCAGCCCGGAACATAAATATCGACGGGCACGATGCGGTCGCAGCCGCGCACCACCGAGTACGAGTAGTGATAGTAGCCGCCGCCGTTGGCGCATGATCCCATCGAGATCACGTAGCGCGGCTCCGGCATCTGGTCGTAGACCTTGCGCAGCGCAGGCGCCATCTTGTTGGTCAGCGTGCCGGCGACGATCATGACGTCCGACTGGCGCGGCGACGCGCGCGGCGCGAAGCCGAAACGCTCGACGTCGTAACGCGGCATCGACACCTGCATCATCTCGACCGCGCAGCATGCGAGACCGAAGGTCATCCACATCAGCGAGCCGGTGCGCGCCCAGGTGATCAGGTCGTCGGTCGCAGCAACGAAGAAGCCCTTGTCGGACAGTTCGCTGTTGATTTCAAGGAAATACCTGTCGTCCGCGCCGATCGGCTGACCGGTGCGCGGATCGAGAATACCCGTCGCCGCCTGCGAGACCGCCGGCTGCATGATCGAGGGCGCCGTGTTCGGGCTCAATCCCATTCCAGCGCTCCTTTCTTCCACTCGTAGGCAAAACCGATCGTCAGCACGCCGAGGAACACCATCATCGACCAGAACCCTGCGAGGCCGAGTTTGCCGAACGCCACCGCCCACGGAAACAGGAAGGCGACTTCCAGATCGAAGATGATGAAAAGAATGGCAACGAGATAAAACCGGACGTCGAATTTCATGCGAGCATCATCGAAGGCATTGAAGCCGCATTCGTAGGCCGAAAGCTTTTCCGGATCGGGCTGCTGATAGGCAACGATGAAGGGCGCAACCAGCAGTGCGAGACCGATCACGGTCGCGACTCCGATAAACACCACAAGAGGCAGATAGTTTTGCAGAATTCCGCCCATCGGCGACCCTTATTTTGTCGACTTTGTTCCGGAGATTCGCGGAACATTGGAATGGTTCTGAGGGATAGCGCAGCGCAACACGCAGGGCAAGACAAGCTATTTTTATTGCTCAGGTTCTTCGCCATTTGAGCATGGCGCCATGCAACGGGCGCGCAGGAAGCGCGCCCGTCTTGTTCGCAGTGAGGACTCTGGAACTAAAGGATAAGGCGAGCAGCCCGATCCGATAAATCAGCGGAAAACTGGACCGGACGCGCGCGCGGTCAGGACAGGACCCGCGCGATTTCCTTGCCGCATGCAACCGTATCGGCCTTGCCGCCGAGGTCCCTTGTCCGCAGTTTTTCATCGGCCAGAATGGTTTCGATGGCCGTCACAATGGCCTTGCCGGCTTCCGGCTCACCAAGGTGATCCAGCATCATCGCCGCCGACCAGATCTGGCCGACGGGATTGGCAATGCCCTGCCCGGCGATGTCCGGCGCGGACCCGTGCACCGGCTCGAACAGCGAGGGAAACTTGCGTTCCGGATTGAGGCTGCCCGAGGGAGCGATGCCGATGGTGCCGGTGCAAGCCGGACCGAGGTCGGACAGGATGTCTCCGAACAGGTTCGAGCCGACCACGACATCAAACCAGTCAGGGTGCAGCACGAAGTTCGCGGCCAGAATATCGATGTGATACTTGTCCCACTTCAGGCCGGGGTAATTCTTGGCCATTTCCTCGACCCGCTCGTCCCAATAGGGCATCGTGATCGAGATACCGTTCGACTTGGTCGCGGACGTCAGGTGCTTCTTCGGACGGCTCTGCGCGAGATCAAAGGCGAACTTCAGAATCCGGTCGACGCCGGTGCGTGACATGACGGTTTCCTGAAGCACCACCTCGCGGTCAGTGTTCGGAAACATCCGCCCGCCGATCGACGAATATTCGCCCTCGGTGTTCTCGCGCACGACGAAGAAGTCGATGTCGCCGGGCTTCCGCCCCGCCAGCGGGGACTTCACGCCGGGCATCAGACGCACCGGCCGCAGGTTCACGTACTGGTCGAACTCCCGGCGAAACTGGATCAGCGATCCCCACAGCGAAATGTGGTCCGGAAGAATCGCAGGCATCCCCACTGCGCCGAAGAAAATCGCGTCGTGGCTGCCGATCTGGGTCTTCCAGTCGTCGGGCATCATCTTGCCGTGCTTCTGGTAGTAGTCGCAGGAGGCAAAGTCGAAGCTGTCGAGCGTCAGTTCGAAATTGAACTTCTTTGCCGCGGCTTCCAGCACCCGCAGGCCTTCGGGGACCACTTCCTTGCCGATGCCGTCGCCGGGAATCACGGCCAGTCTGTACCTCCTGTTGGTCCCGGAGCTGGTGGTCGGCATGCTGAGATTCCTCGCCTCGCGCAGGTGTTGACGAACATTCTTGGCGTCCGGAGCGGGCGCGCCATAGCCATACAGGAGAGCGCGGGCCTGCCAAAATACTCAATCGCAGCTGGCCGCAATGCCGGCAGCGCGGCGCAGGCTTGGGCACGAGCCGCTAGTGCCCGGCGAAAGCCGTCGCCGGCGACTCTAAGCGGTTGAGTGTGTTGATGGATCTAAAGGCTGTCACGACGACACGAGCCGGTCGTCGTGCCCGCTCTACGGTAAGCGTCGGAACCGCAATTCGGCGAACTGGATTATTGTTCGCGCTCAGGCGCCAACTGCACCGACTTGCGTTCGCCGTTGATCTTCTTGAGATTGTTGACCCACTCTTCCGGGTACAGCAGATGCGTATATGGCGTCTTCAACCCCATATACTTTGCGATATCACCAATAAAGGCGGTGCAATTGTAGGTCACCGCATTCCACATAGGCGAGTTGCCTTGCAGCTTCTTGATGTATGCGAAGACGCGCCTGCCATCTGCCTCGTTGAGATAAACACGGTAGTTGGCGGTCAGGTACTGAACGTCAAGGTCGCCATAGCTGGCACCCGTCTCCGAAGGCACCGGCAGGACGTGCCCGAGAATGTAGGGCACGGTGCTCTCACCCGCCGGGTGAAGGCCGGCGACTTCAACCTTCCGGTCCACTGTGCGGCCAAACCAGACAAACGCATGGCCATAGCTTGCGGCGGTCCGTGCCCGGAAGTCGACGTAATATGGATAGTGTGCCTGCGGCTTGCGAACCGGCTTGACAGCTGGCTCGGCCGCGGCCTTTTCGGGCTCGCTGCGCACCGCGAGTTGCTGTGCCGAAGCACCACCGGTGCCCGCCCAGAACGAGACCGCGAGCGCAAAAACGCCCGTCATGAAGAAGCCCCAGCAGATCCCTTTGCGTGGAGTGTCCTGCACTGTCAGCTCCCTATCAAGATTACCGCCCCGGTAAAGGAAACAGCCACGAGGTCTCGGACTCCCCGAGAGGAGTCAGAGGTCTCGTCGCACCGATATATGTCAGGCGCCTGTTAGCCCTTGGTCACAAGGGGAGCGGCAGTTGGATACTTTCCAACCGGTGTCTTTCCAGGAAGCTTGCCGATAATTGGCAGCTTGCCGATTGGCATCTTGCCGACGGCGGCCTGCTGGTAGACGGGCTGAGGGCGCGGAAGGTCTGCTGCGGCAGCGGCCCCCACCATTGCAAACGATATGGATGTCGCGATCAGAACTTTCAGCACGGGCAATCTCCTCAGGATCAGCGTCGACACGCTGGTTAGCGGTTGGTACAGCTCGTTCGAAAACCCCATTTGCGGCGATTTACGTCGATTGAAATATTGCCACATCATGGTTACCAGACAACAAAAAGCGCCTGGTTCCACCGAGACCCAAGCGGTTTTTTTCGGGAATGTGGCCCAAATGACGCACCGAGGGCGAGCGTCCTGCCGTTGTCTGATCAGCGACCCCTCGGCGACGCGGCTCGCTCAGAAAACGGCGGCTCGTCACCGCCCTTTTGCTCAATAGATCCAGGGAATGATTCGGGAGGTCCGCGATACGTATTCGCGGTATTCGCCGCCGAAGCTTTCCAGCATCAGCTCCTCCTCCTTCGCGATTCGTCCGAAAAAGAGAACTCCGAATCCCACGAGGCCGGCGCATCCGGCAACCCAGTTGGGAAGAAGCAATGCTTGCGCAACCGCCCACAGCCAGAACGCGGTATACATTGGATGCCGCAAGTGCCGGTAAACACCATCCGAAATGAGCTTGTGATTTTCCCGGACGTCGAGGCTGACGGACCAGTTCCTGCCAAGCGCCTTGTGGGTCAAGCGAAACATCACCAGCGCCGCGATCGCCGCCAGAAGGCCCAGCCACGCCTGAGCCGGACGAAAGGCGTAATCGGCAAAGCGCGGAAACCCTGTGGCGATGTAAAGGAAGGGCAGAATACCGAGGCCCGTGAGGGATATGGACAGCAGGATGATTTCCCGCAATCCGCGGGCCGTTCGCGCGACAGGCGTACGGGCCGACCGTCGCGCATACGGAAAGCGGATAACGTACCAGCCTGCCGCAAGAAGAGCGAAGACCGCTTTCGCAACCGACGGGGTCATCGGCGGGCCGCCAAGGCCGACCCGGCAGCGTCACTGCTGTCGTGCGCGGCGCTGATCAATGTGCCGTCCGGCTCAAATGCCGAAGCCGGGCCGTTCGGCAATTTGGCCTGCAGCCTTGCCGACAACGGCCCGCACACCAGCATGAAATAATCATAGGCCGTGCGCCGTTCGTTGCCGCTGACGAATTGATTGTGCACCCGGTAGAAATTGCGGCGAATTCGCTCGTACGAGACGGGATCGAGCATGCTGCTGATTTTCACGATGCGCAGCACCGGACGGTCGGGTGTGGTTTTCAGTCCGATCTCGGACACCGGGTTCGTCTTGTAGAAGTTCATCACGTCGATCAAAGCCTGATACTCGGTCCAGAATATGCCGGAAGCCCCGGCCACGCGCTGAAGCGCGGCGTGAAAACGTTTGGCCCCCCGATGCAATCCGATTTTAAGGATGGATGATCCGACCGACAAGAACGCCACCTTGGGCGTGTTTTCGCCCACGAGGGGGTTGAGCGCCAGCACGCGGGCCAGAAGGTCAACCGCGATCACCGCACCAAGGCTGTGGCCTATGACAAGGATCTCATCCGCCTCCGTGTTGCGGGCGGCGGCATCAATCACCTTCGCAATGACGTCAAGCTTGTGGTCGAGGACCGGATAGCCTCCATGGACGTACGCGCTGGAGAAGGTCCAATCGTCGAACAGCGTGGCAAGACCGAGCCAACGGCACGGTCCTCGCAAAAATCCAACGAACACCACCAATGCGGCGGCTGCCCCGATCCAGACAGAATCGCTCACGCTTGCAACAAAACCGCCTAGCAGCCACGCGGCGATGACGAACGCATCAAAGATCAAGAAGGGATAGATGAAGAACAGCGCGTAGCGCCAGCTGGTGCGCATGTAACCGACCAGGGCGCCGCCCACGGCGAAATCAATCCATCCAAGCTGGCTGAAAACAATTCGCCGCCACCAGGGCTGACGGGCAACGGTGCCGATGACGTCGTCCCACCGCACCAGACAATAGCGCGTCTCGACACGCCAGTTCGGGCCCGTGGTCGTAATATCCCACGTCGCCTGATCCGCTTCGACCGTTGGCGGGGAAACCGAAGCTTCTGCTTTCCACGTGTTTTCGAAGCGCCGCAGTTCGCGGACGAACCGGCGATAAGCCGCTTCCGGCACCATACTGGGATCGTAGCCGCCAATATGGAACACCAGTTTTTTCCGGATTGCAGGGTGGTCCGTCATCTCGCTCCTAGAGGTCGACCTAAAGCCCACCCTGGCCGGTTGGCGTCAATCCATATGCGCGACTGTATCACGGGCTTGGCAAATGCGTCTCTCGGGCAGAGTGTGGAAACGCTCACCCCTGACGGAACTCGCCCATGATCACCCATGGATGGCGTTCAATCCAGAGCTGCATTTGCGTCGTGGCCGGGCTCTTGATTCCGGCGGCGACGGCAGGTTTCGCAGAAACAGCGTCCGTCCGCTCGGTGGCGGAAGCATGCCTTGCGGCAAACCAGAATCTGACCCTGGGAGCACCACTGCCGCACACCTCGGCGCGGCTCAAAGCCGGTGGTTTAATCAAGGTGGTTGCCATGGGCTCATCGTCGACAGTGGGATTGTGGGTCATGAGCGCGGCAGCTACCTACCCCGAAGTGATGCGGCGAGAGCTCATCAGGCTGCGTCCGAATTCGGATATCCAGATCATCAACAGTGGCCGCGTCGGCGATACGATTCCCGGCAACATCGCCCGCTTCGATCGCGACGTTCTTTCCGCCAAACCTGATCTTGTCATCTGGCAGCTCGGCACGAATGACATCGCATGGGGCGGACGTGCCGATGGCCTGAAGTCGATCATCTCGGGCGGCGTGCAGACGCTCAAGGCCAGCGGCGCGGACGTGATCCTGATGGATTTGCAATACGCGCCTGTCGTGCTCGCCTCGTCCGATCATTCAATCATGCAAAGAATCATAGCTGACGGTGCGCGACAGCAACAGGTTGGCCTGTTTCCCCGCTTCGCGCTGATGCGACGTTCGATCGACGCCGGCCTGCCGTCGGGAGCGTTGGTTTCGTGGGACGGGCTGCACAACTCCGCCGAAGGTTACGACTGCATCGGCCGGGCTCTTGCCAGAGCGATCGTCATGAGCGCGCGCTAGGCGCTCTGGGCGTTCGCCCTCTTTCTCCATGCTCTGGACCTTTCAGACCCGTCAGCAGCCTTCGCTAGGCCACGGAGGGCATCCCCGAACGTCGTCGGGCCCACCGCCCAGTCCCGCGCCTGGAGTTGAATCACAAATGCAGCGAGCGGAAACGTTCCGCCGTAGCTGCATTCCTGAAATCGGCGATGAAGCGCGGCAGGGGGCCATATGTCGGGCGCCCGACACGTTCAAAAGCCCCCCAAAACAGCTAAGTGTTTGATTTTGTTGGCGCGAGAGACGGGGCTCGAACCCGCGACCTCCGGCGTGACAGGCCGGCGCTCTAACCAACTGAGCTACTCCCGCGTAGACCGAAACGATCTGCGCACTGGAGGGGGACTTAAAGGGCGTAACTTCCCAAGTCAAGGTTGTTGCGAATCCCCTTGTGTGTAAGGCTTTCCGAGGCTGTCTGTTTAAATAAGGCGCTATTTACAGGCAAAACTCGTAGTCAGCATACGTCCGAATCAACTAAGCCCTGATCTACCGTAAGTTCTCGAAGCCTAGTATCCACGAGGAGGGCCAAACATGGCGAAGAAAGCAGCGACCCCAGCGACGATTACCCTGAAGCACCTTGCCGCAGCACTGGCCGAAGAGCACGAATTGTCCAAGAAGGCTGCCGAAACGATTCTCGGCGACCTCGTCACCAAGATCACCAAGCACCTCAAGAAGGGCGAGCGTATCCGCATCGTCGGCCTCGGCATCCTTCAGGTGCGCAAGCGCGCTGCCCGCATGGGCCGCAACCCGGCAACGGGCGAAGCGATCCAGATCAAGGCCAGCAAGAAGGTCGCGTTCCGCGCTGCCAAGGAATTGAAGGAAGCCGTCTAACACCGGCGCTTCTGACTTAACGGCCCAACGCCATTCCGGTCCGCCGGGATGGCGTTTTTCTTTTTGACTAACGGCATCGGCCTCAGCCGCGCTCACACCTTCGATGTCATTGCCGGGCTTGACCCGGCAATCCATCTCTCAGGAAATGCATTTTGCGAAGCCTGATGGATACGCGGATCGAGTCCGCGTATGACAATCGAAACTGGAGCAGCATCTTGCCCGTCAACTTTATGCACACCGTCCTCGACCGATTCCTGCGCTACGTACGAATCGACACCCAGTCGGACGCGTCGTCTCCAACCTGCCCCTCCACCGAAAAGCAGAAAGATCTCGGCCGCCTGCTCGCTCAGGAACTACGCGACCTCGGACTCGCCGACGCGCATCTCGACGAGCACGGCTACGTCTATGCAACCATCCCGGCGAATACCGACAAAACCGTTCCGGTGATCTGCTTCTGCTCGCACATGGACACCTCACCCGACTGCACCGGCAAGGACGTCAAACCGCAGATCGTGAAAAACTATCGCGGCGGCGACATCGTGCTGCCCGCCGATCCCAGCCAGGTCATCCGCGTCACCGATAACCCGGCGCTTGCAGAGCAGATCGGCAGCGACATCGTCACCACCGACGGCACCACCCTGCTCGGCGCAGACAACAAGGCCGGCGTCGCCGAGATCATGGATGCGGCGCAGATTCTGATCGCCAATCCGCAAATCAGGCACGGCGCCATCAAGATCCTGTTCACGCCGGACGAAGAAATCGGCCGCGGAGCCGACAAGGTCGACTTGAAGAAGCTCGGCGCGGCCTTCGGCTACACCATCGACGGCGAAAGCGCGGGCCACCTCGAAGACGAGACGTTCTCGGCGGACGGCGTGACCATCACCATTCAGGGCGTCAGCATTCATCCGGGCTTCGCCAAGGGCAGGATGGAACACGCCCTCAAGATCGCGTCCCGCATCGTTGACCGGCTGCCGAAGGATCTTGCGCCGGAAACCACCGAAGGCCGCGAAGGCTTTCTGCATCCGATCGGACTCGAAGGCGGGCTCGACAGCGCCACGCTGTCGCTGATCGTGCGTGATTTCACCGAGCAGGGCCTGAAGGACAAAGAATCCCTGCTCGAGGACATCGTGCGCGGCGTCATGAAGGATTTTCCGCGCTCGTCCTACACGTTCGAGGTCAAGCAGCAGTACCGCAACATGAAGGAGGTGCTCGACCGCCATCCGCAGGTGGTTGAATACGCTCTGGAAGCGATCAATCGCGCAGGGCTTCAGCCCGTCCTCAGCAGCATCCGCGGCGGGACCGACGGATCGCGCCTGTCATTCATGGGACTGCCCTGCCCGAACATCTTCGCGGGCGAGCATGCGTTTCACTCGCGCCTCGAATGGGTGAGCGTTCAGGACATGGAGAGCGCCGTGCGTACCATCGTGCATCTCGCCGCGATCTGGGAGGAAAAGGCATGATCCGGATTTTGAACCGTCTCAGCACGTTGCTGGCGCTTGCTCTGCTCGTGCCACTGGGCGCACACGCACAGGAGCAACGCTTCGACATCACGGTGACGGCGGATGCCACCATAATCAACGGCAGCCCGTGGGACGGCGTGCCGCGGCTCGGCAATTCAAAGCTCAACCTCAACGCGGCGCCCGACATCGCGGTGTGCCTTGTGCGCCCGAATGCGAAGCCGGAATGTTTGTGGCGGCCACAGGGACGCCGCCTGCTCTCGATGTGCCAGAACGCATTGACCTGCACGTTCAGCAATGTCGCGCTGCAGCCGCTGCCGATCGGACTGGTGTTCGTCGATATCGACGCGCGCAACCACGACATCATCGACGTTGCGATTCTCAGCGACAGGAATGACGCGAAGGCGAACGAGGATATAGCGGAGTCGCTGCGCACTGCGATGACAGTGCTGACGCCGCACCGGTCTGAGGACACCAAGGAGCATCTCGTTCGCGGCGCAAAGCTGATCGCCCTCGCCGATTGTGCTGGCGGAAAGCCCTGCCGCCTGACGCAATCGCAGTTCACCCTGACGAAAAAGTAGCGGGGCGGCGCGCTCCGCCGGTCAGAGCCACCGAGAGGATCGGGAATTGACGGTTTACGGTCGCATCCGAAGCTGAAGCATCGGCAGCACATCGTAGCGCGCGCCGACATTGGCCTTGATCATCGGGTCTTCCGCGACGATGGCGCGGACATCGTCGGCGCTCTCATCATCCGCCATTTCGAACAGCGACATGCCCCAGCCACCCGACGGATCAGCCACCGGCCCGTGCGCGACAACGCCGCCCTTCTCCAACAGCGCTTGCAGGAATTCGCCGTGCGACTTCATCAGCAGCCTGTCATCCGGCGTCATGGTCTTCAGGAAATCCGGGCCCGGCGGAACAAAGCGGCACATGAAATATTGCATCTAACCACTCACGCAGAGAAACAATCAGGATTAGCCGATCAAGGCCCGCCTGATGGAAGTATCTAAAATGTCAAAATGGCGATGACGTGACGAAATGCGCGCCCGAATGGCTTGCGTCAGCTCGTGCGACAGGGCAAATACAGCACTGACGGGCGGTTAGCTCAGCTGGTTAGAGCATCTCGTTTACACCGAGAGGGTCGGCGGTTCGAATCCGTCACCGCCTACCATTCCCCTGAATATCAATTGCATCCCTTCGCCAGACCAGCGACCGCAAGGGCGCGCGCCGTCCAGGCTGAACGGCAGCACACGCGCTAAACGACGCTCACTGCGGCTCGGTCGTCCAAAAAGAAAACGGCGCCCCGAAGGACGCCGTTTCCATTCATTTTGCTGTATCGCTCAGTGTGCGGTCAGGCCGCCCGCAGCCTCATCGGCGTCAGGCTTTGCCAGCGCCTTGACATCCTCTTCCCAGACGATCGGGGTCGGAACCCGCACCAGCGCCTTGGCCAGCACTTCGTCCATCCGCGCGACCGGGATGATCTCCATGCCGCCCTTGATGGCGTCGGAAATCTCCGTGAGGTCCTTGGCGTTGTCCTCAGGAATGAAGACCGTCTTGATGCCGCCACGCGCGGCCGCAAGCAGCTTCTCCTTCAGACCGCCGATCGGCAGCACCCGTCCCCGCAGCGTGATCTCGCCGGTCATGGCGACATCATGCCGGATCGGAATGCCGGTCAGCACCGAGACGATGGACGTCGTCATCGCAACACCGGCCGACGGGCCATCCTTCGGCGTCGCGCCTTCCGGCACGTGCACGTGGATGTCACGACGCTCGAACAACGGCGGCTCGATGCCGTAGTTGATCGCTCGCGAGCGGACGTAGGACGCAGCAGCCGAGATCGACTCCTTCATCACGTCGCGCAGGTTGCCCGTCACCGTCATGCGGCCCTTGCCGGGCATCATGACGCTTTCGATGGTGAGCAGCTCGCCGCCGACGTCCGTCCACGCCAGACCGGTCACGACGCCAACCTGGTCGTCGCTCTCGATCTCGCCGTAACGATACTTCGGCACGCCGAGGAACTCCTCGACCACGGCCGCAGTGACCTTCACCGACTTCTTCTTCGAGATCATCAACTCCTTCACCGCCTTGCGGGCGAGTGTCGAAATCTCACGCTCGAGGTTACGCACGCCCGCTTCGCGGGTGTAGCGGCGGATCAGGAACGACAGCGCCTCGTCGTCGATCGAGAACTCCTTCGAGTTCAGACCGTGCTTCGAGATGGCGTTCGGGAGGAGATGCTTGCGGGCAATCTCGACCTTCTCGTTCTCGGTGTAGCCGGCGATGCGGATGATCTCCATGCGGTCCATCAGCGGTCCGGGAATATTGAGCGTATTCGCGGTCGTGATGAACATCACGTTGGAGAGGTCGTAATCCACTTCGAGGTAGTGATCGTTGAACGTCCCGTTCTGCTCGGGGTCCAGGACCTCAAGCAAAGCCGACGACGGATCGCCGCGGAAGTCCGCGCCCATCTTGTCGATCTCGTCCAGCAGGAACAGCGGGTTCGAGGTCTTCGCCTTGCGCATCGACTGGATGATCTTGCCGGGCATCGAGCCGATGTAGGTGCGGCGGTGTCCGCGGATTTCCGCTTCGTCCCGCACGCCGCCCAGCGACACGCGCACGAACTCACGTCCGGTCGCCTTCGCGATCGACTTGCCAAGCGAGGTCTTGCCGACGCCCGGAGGGCCGACGAGGCACAGGATCGGTCCGGTCAGCTTGTTGGCGCGGGACTGCACGGCGAGATACTCGACGATGCGGTCCTTGACCTTCTCAAGCCCGTAGTGATCCGAGTCGAGCACTTCCTGCGCGGCAACGAGGTCCTTCTTGACCTTGGACTTCTTGCCCCATGGAATCGACAGCAGCCAGTCGAGATAGTTGCGCACGACCGTTGCCTCGGCGGACATCGGAGACATCTGCCGCAGCTTCTTCAGCTCGTGCTGAGCCTTCTCGCGAGCTTCCTTCGAGAGCTTGGTCTTGTTGATCTTCTCTTCCAGATCGGCCAGCTCGTCGCGACCTTCGTCGTCGCCGAGTTCCTTCTGGATCGCCTTCATCTGCTCGTTGAGGTAGTACTCGCGCTGGGTCTTCTCCATCTGGCGCTTGACGCGCGAGCGGATCTTCTTCTCGACCTGCAGCACCGAGATTTCGCTCTCCATCAGGCCCATCACCTTCTCAAGGCGCTGGGAGACGGACAACGTTTCCAGGATGGTCTGGCGGTCGGAAATCTTGACGGCGAGGTGCGACGCCACGGTGTCCGCGAGCTTCGCGAAATCCGTGATCTGCTGAACGACGCCCACCACTTCGGCGGAAATCTTCTTGTTCAGCTTCACATAGCTCTCGAAGTCGGAGACGACCGAACGCGACAACGCTTCCGCCTCGACGCTCTTGGCGTCGACGTCGGCAAGCGCCACGGCTTCAGCTTCATAGAAGTCGCTGCGATCGGAATACTTGCCAGCCTTGGCGCGCTCGAGACCCTCCACCAGCACCTTCACGGTGCCGTCAGGAAGTTTCAGGAGCTGCAGCACGCTGGCGAGCGTACCGATCTCGTAAATTGAATCGGGAGCCGGATCGTCATCGGACGCGTTCTTCTGCGTCGCGAGGAAAATCAGCGCATCGTTCTTCATCACCTCTTCGAGCGCCTTGATCGATTTCTCGCGGCCGACGAACAGCGGCACGATCATGTGCGGGAAGACGACGATGTCGCGAAGCGGCAGCACCGGATAGGAGTGGCTTTCACCGTGAACGATGGTTGGCCGAGGCTTTGAGGCAGTTGTCATGCCTATATTCCCTTTGTTGCGCCCCCTTGCACGCAATCCGCCGTTCCTGACGCGACTGCCACAAGGTGCCTTGTGTACCGGATAAAGAAAGAGCTCTTTTGAGCCAGCGGCCGCATCGCGGCCTCTCCCTGCCCGGGTCGATTTACTGCGAATCTTGCGAGGTTTTGTCCGCAGCACATCATTAGGTGGCTATGGCGCATGGGGGTGTCAAGAGAGCGAAAACCCCCGCCAATCTTGGTTTATTCTAACGTCGCACAAGACGCAGAAACGGCTGCCGAAGGGTATCGGCAGCCGTTTCCTGTTGACAACCTCAACGGTTCCTATGAACCCGCTCAGGCGCTGGCGCTGGTCTCTGCGGCGCGGTCCGAACGGTCCGCGTAGATGTAGAGCGGACGCGCCGTCGCCTCGACCACTTCGCGCGAGATCACAACTTCTTCGACGCCTTCCAGGCCCGGAAGGTCGAACATGGTCTCGAGCAGGATGCTTTCGAGGATCGACCGCAACCCGCGCGCGCCGGTCTTGCGCTCGATGGCCTTGCGGGCCACCGCGCCAAGCGCCTCGTCGGCGAAGGTCAGCTCGATATTCTCCATTTCGAACAGGCGCTGGTACTGTTTCACCAGCGCGTTCTTCGGATCGGTCAGGATCTTCTTCAGCGAAGCCTCATCCAGATCCTCGAGCGTCGCCACAACCGGCAGACGGCCGACGAATTCCGGGATCAGACCGTACTTCAGCAAATCCTCAGGCTCGACCTCGCGGAAGATTTCGCCGGTGCGACGGTCTTCCGGAGCCAGAACCTGCGCTGCGAAACCGATCGACGTGGTCCGGCCGCGCGACGAGATGATCTTCTCGAGGCCCGAGAACGCACCACCGCAGATGAAGAGGATGTTGGTCGTGTCCACCTGCAGGAACTCCTGCTGCGGATGCTTGCGGCCACCCTGCGGCGGCACGGAAGCCACGGTGCCTTCCATGATCTTCAGCAAGGCCTGCTGCACGCCCTCGCCCGACACGTCGCGGGTGATCGATGGGTTGTCGGACTTGCGCGAGATCTTGTCGATTTCGTCGATGTAGACGATGCCGCGCTGCGCGCGCTCGACGTTGTAGTCGGCGGCCTGCAGCAGCTTCAGGATGATGTTCTCGACGTCCTCACCGACGTAACCGGCTTCGGTCAGCGTCGTCGCGTCGGCCATCGTGAACGGCACGTCGAGGATACGGGCGAGCGTCTGCGCAAGCAGGGTCTTGCCCGAACCGGTGGGACCGATCAGCAGGATGTTCGACTTCGCAAGCTCAACGTCGTTGTGCTTGGTCTGGTGATTGAGGCGCTTGTAGTGGTTGTGGACTGCAACCGAGAGCACTTTCTTGGCGTGCTGCTGACCGATCACGTAGTCGTCCAGAACCTTGCAAATTTCCTTCGGCGTGGGAATGCCATCGCGCGACTTCACCAGCGACGACTTGTTCTCCTCGCGGATGATGTCCATGCACAATTCGACGCATTCATCGCAGATGAATACGGTCGGGCCCGCAATGAGTTTGCGGACTTCGTGCTGGCTCTTCCCGCAGAACGAGCAATAGAGAGTGTTCTTTGAATCGCTCGTACCGACCTTGCTCATTCCTATCTCCGTCCGCCGCTCGATCTTGTCTCAGAGGTTTGCCCCATCCCGGTACACACCGGAATAATGTTTAGATAGAGCAAAAACCGTACCAAAAAAGACCCACCACTCCATTTGCCGCACGAATCACGGTTCAATCGAATCCCGATCATCAGGCCCTAGCCAACCATGGTGCCACCCGACTATCAAGAATTCGCTAATCACCGAAGTACCCAACACCGTGATCTTGGCGCAATTTTGCGCGTTTTCAGGAGCTTGGCTCGTCGAATTCATTGCAGCGTTGCGGGAATGACACGGGCCTTGGGCCGTGGAACTCCGCTGG
Organism: Afipia birgiae 34632; assembly: GCF_000308295.2. Taxonomy (GTDB): domain Bacteria; phylum Pseudomonadota; class Alphaproteobacteria; order Rhizobiales; family Xanthobacteraceae; genus Afipia; species Afipia birgiae. The sequence goes on along the minus strand of NZ_HG326652.1, from coordinate 886,633 downwards.
CGGCCCTGACTGGCTGCTATGAGCCAAGGATCCCCTTGAGGCCCGCATATATCGAACCTGCAGCTGTGGACAAGATGCCAAGAAGCGGGCCGGCGGTCTTCATCAGTTCCTGAATGATCCGGGCGCGGCGCCGAAGCTGATCTTCTCCAACATAAGGCCCGAGCAGCCGCGCCGCGCGATAGGCCGCAGCGTTTGGCCGGTCGCCTTGAGACAGCGAACTCGCCAGAAGCTGCAGCATCAGGATGCCGAGAATGTTTCCGGTCAGGAAGGCCAGAGCGATGCTCGCCGAATATTCAAGCACCTCGCGCCATTCAATCCAGGATGCAGGCAAAATCGGAACGTGGTCGTTCAGGCCGGTCACGGTCAGCATGCAAAACACGGCGAGCAACGCCGTGACGACTCCAGCGAGGGCGGCGCCGCGATATCCGACTTTCTGGACCGCGAAGATCGCGAAGCCGAACGGCAGCGGAATGAGCACCGAGGCGATGCGCAGATACAGTGGCGACACATTCAGCACGATGGTGACGATAACATGCGCCGCCACCAGCAAGACCGCCGGAATCAGAATGTAGCCGATGCTGTGAGTGGCGAAGGATCTGACCGGATGGCGGCGGCGGTAAAGCCGCGCGCTGACGTTGTCGAACTCACGCCGGATCTTTTCGATGTCCGCGACGACGCCCTCGATTTCAAGAAGTACCGGGCGCACCACCCGAAGGTCGCGCGAGCAGTGCTTGCAGACAAGCGCCTCGTCTTTCACCTTCTCGGCGCAGAACGGACATTCCATCAGATGGCCGACGCGTGGGAGTTGAAAATAAACGACTTGGACATATCAACTCCGCCGCAATGAGATGCGCTGGCGGCGCCGGAGCGCCTCAAGCTCCGCTTTCGCCTGCGCCAGTTCTTCGCTGGCGAGAGCACGCTTGCGGATCAGGTCGTCCCGCTCGGCAAGCAGCGTTTCCGGAATCGTGATGTCGCGCGAACAGGAACTGCACACCAGCGCTTGCGGGACAGTGGGCTGCGCACAAAAGGGGCAAGCGGCAATCATACGGCTCAGGGCGCGACTTTGAGGGTGAAACTCGTCGTCGCCGCGCGGCCCTCTGAATCTTTCACATCCACACGAATGACGTGATCACCGGCCGGCAGTTCCGCATCGGGCATATCGATCCCGTCCGGTTTCACGAAAGGCTTGAGCCGCGGCGTCAGGTCGACAGACGGGCTCTTCATGTAGGTCACCTTCAATGAATCCGTATCGATCTTGGCTCCGCCGAACGACTCGAACTTCAATTGCAGACGCATCGGCGATTGTGTCGCATCCGCTGTGCCGACAAACGCAACCTTCGGTCCGCGGGTAATTCCGCGGGTCGCCACGCCGACTGCGCCTTTCGGCGGCGGCAGCTTGGCCTCGTCGGCGGAAATGAGAACCGTGCCGGCCTTCGACTCTCCGGCTGCCAGAAAAGCCGCAACGACAATCGTGCACCCCAGAAATATCCAAAAACGCCGCATGAGAAAATCTCCTTAGCAATACCGCAACTCTACAGCACGCCGCAGCTTTGCGGAAGGCGGGTGCCGTTCTCCCGGAAGGTTGATGCGCGCCCGTTAAAACGAGTTCGCCGCTCCTGTTTTTCTATGGCATGATTTTTCTGCGGAACGGGAACGTCGTAGCAGGAGAACGAACGATGTCCATATCATGCAAGTTCGAGCGCAGCGTGCTAAGCCACGAGGAATATGGCGTGATCAAAGGGTCGCATCACCCTGATCTGTATGCCCTCGACCTTGATGGCCTCGTGTCGCTGCAAAGCCAGCTTCGGCGGATGCGCGACAAGGAGCGGACGCTGGCGCGCCAGAAGCAGCGGGAGCGCCGGGGGAAAGCGGAGCCGCGTGGCGGCAGCTTTCCGGGCACCAGCGAACAGCCGCAACAGCGCAAACAGGTTTTCGCCAATGCGTTGAAACGCGTGAACAAGGAAACCACGCGCATCCGCAACCTTGAAGCGCGCGCCACCAATGTCGACGCTGCCCGGCGTGCCCTTGCAATGCGGCGAGCGGCGAACTTCACCAGCCCGGCCCCAGGCCAGACAGCGAAAGACGGCATGGCTCCAAATCCCACCCGTCGCCGCAGAACCATCATCTCGGGCAAGCGGATTGGCAGCACCTCTCAAGCGACCAAATCCGCGCAAGCCCGGCGCGACAGCAAGAGCTAGATCGACACCGCAGCGGCGCGGTCTTGACCGCGATTTGCCCGTGACGACTTTCAGCGCCCGCCGCCGTCGCCAATGATCGAGTATGGCGCCCAGAACAACGGATGCGCGTAGGCGAATTCCGTCTTGCCGTCCGCGCCGAGATAGCCCGGTCCGTCTGCGAGCGCCATCATCGCCTGCCGCAACGCCTCGCCGCGCGTCAGTTTCGGATCGTTCGCCTGCCGTTTGAACAGGTCGGTCACCAGTTCACGCGCCGATTGCGAGTGCACGGACCAGTTCGTCACGAGCAGCGCGCGCGTACCTGCATAGAAGAACGCACGGCCGAGACCCGATGCGGCTTCAGCGCCCGCCCCGGCCCCGGCAGCCGTGTTGCACGCGGACAGCACGACCCAATCGGCGTCGAGTTTCAGCGACAGGATTTCTTCCATCGTCAGCAGCCCGTCACCGTCGGAATCCGACAGCGCGGGCGCGGACAGCGCCAGCGCCGGTTGCGTCAGGCCATCGAGTTCGCCCGGCACCAATCCGTGGGTTGCGAAGGCGACGATCTTGAACCCCGAAAGGTCCATCGACTTCACCTTCTTCTCGTTCGCGTCCTTGCCGAGGTTGAGAACCTTGGTCGGGTCCGCCTGCAGCACCAGCGCGATGGACGTCAGTTCATCGGACGTGTCCGGCAGGCGCGGCAACTGGCCGAGCTGTGCGCTGTCGACACCCTCAAGCTGCGGACTGTTGCGGCGCTTCAGCGGCACACCGCGCGTCGCGAGCGATGCGTCGGCGACCTGGATCGGCTTGCCGGTCCTTTCCGCATCGTCAGCCTGCTCCTTGCTGAAGTAAGGATCGCCGAATGCGATCAGATCCTGCCGCGTGGCCTTGCCCGCCGGCAGCTTGCGCAGGGTCTGCAGCGCGGATGCCGAGGGCACCAAAGTCACCGCGTGGGTTCGCGCCAGCCACGGCACGTTGCGGTAACTTGCAAACAGCGGATCGTCGTCCGTCTTGACCTCTGCGGCCGCGGTCGGCAGCAGCGACAGCGGCAGCAGGCCGAGCGCGCCGTTGGTCACGACGATCAGACTTTTCGCCGGCTTCCAGTCGCTCTCCAGCGGCTTCAGCAACTGATCATAGAGCTGCGCCGCCAGCTTCACGTCGAATGTGGGGATGTCCGAGATCATCGCCGCCTTCGGCTCCAGCGCCTCGCGCAGCTTGGTCACGGTCGTATTCAGGTCACCGAGCGTCATCTTGATCCGGGCGAACTGCACCGGCGCGCCCTTGCGCAGCACCCAGACGAAACTGTCGAAGCGGCCGAAGTAGAACGACAGCAGCGCCTCGTCGTCCGTGAGTTGCTTTTGCAGATCGCTCGCGTTCGGCGGCGGCGGGTTCACCAGATTGCCGTAGTCGGGAAACTTCTTGGCAATGTCGTTCAGCGTTTGCGTGCGCGCTGCCTGCAACGCCGCGATTTCCACCTGCGTTGCCTTGACTGCCTTCTCCTCGCGTTCGGCAGGCGGAAGCGTCAGCAGGTTGTTCAACGTGGCAACCGCCGCACCGATCCGCTTTTCGTTGTCCTGCGAGTTACGCATCAGCTTGGCGAGTTCCGGATTGCTGGTGGACGCACGGGCGGACGATGCCTGCAACGCGCGCTGCACCGATTGTCCGCGCAGCACGTCGGCATAGGCAAAGGTTTCCTCTGCGACATTGGGGGGCGCTATCGCCGGATTGAGCGCCAGTGTGCGGAGATAACCTTCGACCACGAAACGAAGGCGGCCTTCGCGTGCTGCCGCCGTCGATCCGGCATCGTCATCACTGCCGCCGGATGCCGTCTGCAGGATCGGGATCGAATCCTTGAACGCCTGCAGCGCTTCGGGGACCCGCCCCTTGCGCGCCAGCGTCACGGCGTAATAGCCGCGGTTAACCGCGGTGTTGAGACTCTTCTCGCCCGAACGGGCCTTTTCGCGCTCGTACGATCGCTGCGCAATTTCAAGCGCGTTGTCGTAGTTGCCCTGCGTCAGCATGATGGAGACGCGCGCGGGGCCGCCACTGATGTTTTCCCTGCGCGAGGGCTCCCACTTCGCGGTCCAGACATCGACCTGATCGTAGAGCTTCGTCGCCTCGTCGTACTTGCGCTCAAGATTCAAAATCTGCGCAAGGAAGACATTGGCGTTGACCATCGGACCGGCGTCCTCGGCGTAACCGAGTCCCTTGTAGATACTGATAACTTCACGCTGAAGCTGCTCTGCTTCCGCGTAACGGCCCTGCTCCTGAACCACATACACGAACACCGAGAGAATTCCCGCGGTGTCCGCATGGAATTTTCCCGATTTGCTGAGGCGGCTGAGCAGCGCGCGCCGCACGTCCGCTTCTCCCTCGCCGACACGCCCCTGCTTGACCTTGGTACGGCCTTCAAACGCCGTGGCCCAATCGGCGAACCGTTCCATCTCGCCTTCGGCGGGCTTGGTTTCCCACTGCGACATGGTGGCGAGCGCGTTCGTGTAAAACACCGCGGACTTGCGATACGCGGCCTCCGCATCGGTAAACCGGCCCCGCGCTTCGGCGACGCGCGCATTGCCGTCTTCGATGATCGCCTGCCAGCTCATTCCATAGATCGGGAACACCGGCCAGCGCTGCGCCTCAGCCAGCAACGAACGATTGCGGGCGGCATAGGATTCGGCAGCATTGATGTCGCCTGACCGGATCAGCCCGACCACCTGCCCCAGATACAGACCGAAGAGCCGTCCCTTTCCTTTGGGCTGACTGTTTGCGGCGGCGATCTGTCTCGCAGCTATACCGTCAGCACGCTTGTTCTCGCCGGCTTCGCGGAGGCGCCGCATCAGGAACTGTTCGTAGCGGGCAAAGACCTTGACGTCCTCGCCCTTACCAAGGCACACAGTCAGTTCAGCATCCGCAAGCGCTTCAGCGTTGCGTCCGACCAGCGTTCGCGCCTGCCCGCGCTTGTAGTGAAACGCCGCAAGCTCGTTTCCCTTCAAGCCGGCAGGCACCGGCGCATCGGCGGTCGCCGTCAGTTCGGAAATCTTCGCCGGATCGGGTTTCTGCTGGTCAAGAATGGCCGTGATGTCCGAAACCGTTCGCGGTGGCGCCACCAGCGTTGCGGTGGTCTTCGCCAAAGCCGCGGCGCCTGCTGCGATATCCTCCTTCTTCGGCGCCGACACCTTGGCGGCGTCGAACAGCGCAGCCTTCGGGCGCGCGGCCATCATTGCGTTCCTCACGCAGGGAGTAGCAGCGGCCTTTGCCCTTGCCTTGCAAGCGTCGTGCTGACCGCCCCCCTGCTTGCAGGCTTGATATGTCGGCATGCCGATGGAAGCGCGGCAGCGCTCGCGCGCCTGCTCGAGTTCCAGTGCGGAGGCAGGAACAATGGCTGTGAGTGAGCAGAGCGAGAAGAGGATCGCGGCCGCGCCGCTTCGTGCGCCTGTCATCATGGCATGCTCCCGGACATCATCGTTCTCACCGAAATACGGTGTGTCCGGAGCGCAATTGGATGCCGTCAAAAAAGCAGAAAAAATAAGACGGGCCCAAAAGTCCCGGATCAATTGGAAATAGCGGCCAAGAACCTGATGCGGTCAAGTACAGCGCGGCTGCGGCACCCAAAAAGCCTGCGCCATACCCCAAATGGGTGAAGCGTTCATGCAAAAACGGACGCCCGAGGGGCGTCCGTTTTTCATTTCACAACCAGGCCGCGAATTCGCCTTACGGCAGCTTCGGCGTGACTTCCTCGGCGCGCTTGTCGATCACCTGGTCGACCAGACCGAAGTCCTTCGCCATCTCGGCGGTCAGAAATCTGTCGCGCTCCAGCGCGTCCTCGATCGCCTTGTAGGTCTGGCCGGTGTGCTTGACGTAGATTTCGTTCAGCCGCTTCTTCAGGTTCAGGATTTCCTGCGCGTGCAGCATGATGTCGGTCGCCTGGCCCTGAAAACCGCCCGACGGCTGATGAACCATGATCCGCGAATTCGGCAGCGAGAAGCGCATGTCCTTGTGGCCAGCCGCGAGCAGCAGCGAACCCATCGACGCCGCCTGGCCGGTGCACAGGGTCGAGACCGGCGGACGGATGAACTGCATGGTGTCATAGATCGCCAGACCCGATGTCACCACGCCACCCGGCGAGTTGATGTACATCGAGATTTCCTTCTTCGGATTCTCGGCTTCCAGGAACAGGAGCTGCGCGACGACCAGCACCGACATGCCGTCCTCGACCGGACCGGTCACGAAGATGATGCGCTCTTTCAGGAGGCGCGAGAAAATGTCGTACGCCCTCTCGCCGCGGTTGGTCTGCTCAACCACCATCGGCACGAGGTTCATGTAGGTTTCAACGGGATCGCGCATTTATCACCTGATGGTTAGTGGAGGCGGGGCCGGACGGCTGGATGTTCCGGCAGACGAAATGCCTCGTGATGCAGAAGGGTCGGACTCTACAGATATAGCAGGAGCGGCCGACCACAAGGGTGGGAAAAGCCGGAGCCAGGCCAGTTGAAGCCGATTCGGCGTACAGCGGAAAGCGACGCTGGCGTGCCTTCGGGCGTATTCGGCTCATATCGTTAATATAGCCTCATCCCTCCCGCGCGCCTGACGCGGGAGGTAATGGCTGCGCGTACCCGACCTGCTATCGTCCGGCCGCACTCTCGGCAAGGAACAGACCCTCATGCTTTACGCTGAAGATCTCACGGTTGGGCAACGTTTTCCTTTTCGCGGTTACCCGATCGAACAAGCCGAAATCATCGATTTCGCGGAACGTTTCGATCCCCTCTTCATCCATGTCGATCCGGTCGCCGCGGCGAAGGGTCCCTTCGGCGGTCTCATCGCCAGCGGATTGCACACCACGGCGATCTACCAGCGGCTGATTGTTGAAGCGATGTGGTGGCAGGTGGCCGGCGTCGCGGGCACCCGCATCGAATCCAAATTTCAGAGGCCGGTGCGCCCCGGCATGACGCTCACGGGGCATGCCGAGATTGCTGCGATCGCACATCGGCCTGAACGGAAAAATGCCGTCATCACGATCCGGAGCCAGATCACCGACGGAACCGATACCGTTCTGTCGGTTGTTCTGGATGCCGTGATCCGTTCGCGACCCGATCATCCCCAGCCGTAACCGGCGATGATCGGTGCTGTCGTAGCGGCCAGCGCTTAAGCGGCGGTCTTGTCTTCTTCTTCCTTGAGCAGATCGTCGCGCGTGACCTTCTTCTCGGTCACGTTGGCAAGCTCAAGAATGAAATCGACGACCTTGTCCTCGTAGATCGGCGCGCGAAGCTGGGCCAGCGCGTTCGGATTGCTGCGATAGAAATCCCAGACTTCCTTCTCGCGGCCCGGCGACTGGCGCGCACGGTCGATCAGCGCGCGGCTGACTTCGTCGTCCGTAACGGTGATCTTGTTCTTCTCGCCGATCTCGGAGAGCACAAGGCCGAGGCGAACGCGGCGATCCGCGATCTTCTCATATTCTTCCTTGGCCTTTTCCTCAGTAGTGTCTTCGTCGGCGAAGGTCTTGCCGGTCGATTCCATCTCGGCCTTGATCGAGTTCCACATCAGCTTGAACTCTTCCTCGACCAGCGACGGCGGCGGACCGAACTTGTGCGTCTCGTCGAGCTTGTCGAGCAGGATGCGCTTCACGCGCTGGCGCGACGCACCGGCGAATTCAGCCACCAGCCGCTCGCGCATGGCTTCCTTGAGCTTGTCGAGCGATTCCATGCCGAGGTTCTTGGCGAACTCGTCGTCGACCTTCGACTCCTGCGGCGCCTCGATCAGGCTCGCGGTGGTCTCGAACTCGGCGTCCTTGCCGGCGAGGTTCGGCGCGGCATAGTTCTTCGGGAACGAGGCCTTGACGTTGCGGGTCTCGCCCGAGGCGATGCCGATCAGCTGGTCCTCGAAGCCCGGAATGAACGTGCCCGAACCGATCACGACCTGAATGTTTTCGCCGGTGCCGCCGTCGAACAGTTCGCCGTCGATGGAGCCCTTGAACGCAACGGTGACGCGGTCGCCCTTCTCGGCCTTCGCGCCTTCGCCCTTCGCTTCATAAGGACGGCTCTGATCGGCAATGCGCTTCAGCGCTTCGTCGACGTCGGCGTCGGTCACTTCCGCCACCGGCTTTTCGACATTGAAGCTCTTGAAGTCAGCCAGTTCAATCGCCGGCACGACTTCGATGGCGACCGAATAATTCAGGTCGGACTTACCCGCGAGAACGTCTTCGATTTCCTTTTCCTCGGTCGGCATGGTGACCTTGGGCTCGGTCGCGAGACGGAAACCGCGCTCGGTGAAGATTCCGGCGTTGGTGTCGCGAATCAACTGCTCGACGGTCTCGGCGGCGACGGAGCGGCCGTAGACCTTCTTGAGATGAGCGACTGGCACCTTGCCGGGACGGAAACCGTTCAGCCGAACCTTGTCCTTCATGTCGACAAGACGGGCATCCACCTTGGCATCGATATCCGACGCGGGAACGCTGACCTTGAACTCGTGCTTCAATCCCTCGGCGAGGGTTTCGGTAACCTGCATGGCGTCAATCTTCTTCCGGCTTGACCCGGCGCAGCCGGGTCGTTGTCAATCTGTTGGACACAAACCATTCGGCCGCGAGCCGTTCGGAATGCATCGGTGGTGCGGCGGACACGTTCCCGCGAGGGACGTCTCCTCCAGAATGTCTTGCGCAAACAAAAATCGCGCTTGGTGCGGGCGGAGGGACTCGAACCCCCACAACTTTCGTCACTGGAACCTAAACCCAGCGCGTCTACCAGTTCCGCCACGCCCGCGCAGCGCATATCGTCAGGCGGCACAGCCGCGAGCGGCGGGCTTATAACACGGTGTAACCGGTTCGCGAGCCAAAAAAATGGCTGCGGCGACGCGGCGTTAGCGACAAGGGGCCGACTGGACATCGGGTGCGGAAAATGGTCCGCATCAGCGATGACAAATCAGGTCTTTTTGCCCTCCAGACGCACCCTGCTGGCAGGCCTCGGCGGTGCCGCCCTCGCATCCGGGCTGCGGCTGCCTGTCTCAGCCCAGACCGGTCCGGCCCTGCAGTTGCAGGCGCGGCCCGCGACCGCCGCGCTGGGACAGGGTCTGCCCCGGAGCCAGATCTGGGCGCTTGAGGCCCCGAACGGGGGGCCTGTCACCAGTTCCCTGCGGTTCGGCAAGGGCGACCTCGCAGTTACGCTTTCAAATGAACTCTCGTCTCCTATCGTCCTGAACTGGCTGGGAATTGATGGCGCGCAGGCTGCGGCTCCATTGACCGGACTGGCGCCCGTCCCTCCGGGTGGCCGCGCCTCCTTCACCCTGCCCCTGCGTCAGGCCGGCACGGCCCTGGTCAGCGCGCAACTCCTTGGCGATTCCGCAGAGCGCCCGATGTCCAGCCGCGCACTCATCGTCGAGGACAGTCCGCCGATTCCGGCCGACCGCGACGAGGTGCTGCTGATCGAGGAATGGCGCGTGAAAGCCGACGGCAGCGCCATCGCGCCGGGGAGTAACCCCGAAGGCACCACCGCGGTCTACACCGTCAACGGACAGCCGCGGTTCGATCTGACCGCAAAGGTCAACGAACGCGTGCGCCTGCGTTTCATCAACGGCTGCGCGCGCTCGCCCCTCGGCCTGCGGATCGAGAACCATGACGTGCGCGTCATGGCGATCGACAGTCAGCCCTCCGAACCCTTCCCCGCCCGCGATGGCCAGCTTGTGCTTGCGCCCGGATCGCGGATCGACGTTTTCATCGACGCCACGCGCGCGCCGGGCACCGTCTCGCCGATCATCCTGCACGACGGCACCGGTCCAAGGACCATCGCGCAACTCACGATGTCGAACGATGCTCCGGTTCGCGCTGCGCCGCTGCCGCCCGCAGCCGCGTTTCCGTCCGGGAATCTTCCCGAACGTCTCGACCTGAAGGGCGCGCTCCGCACCGACCTGTCGCTCGATCCGGACGCGCAGTGGCTCGCGCCGGTCAAGTTTGATGCCGCGACAACGCCGGCGTATCGCGTCAAGCGCGGGCGGACCGTCGTGATGGCGATCAACAATCCTACCGCTACGCCCGTCGCTTTCCGCCTGCACGGTCACCATTTCCGGCTGCTCGACCGGCTCGACGACGGCTGGAAGCCGTTCTGGCTGGACACGCTGATGGTGGACAAAGGCCAGACCCAGCGCATCGCGTTCATGGCCGAATATGCCGGACGCTGGCTGATGGAGGCGGCTGCGATCAACTGGGCCGCGCCCAAGCTCGTGCGCAGCTACACAGTGGAATAATTCTCGATTAAGTCGCGTTGGCTCGCCCTACGTCATTGCGAGCGAAGCGAAGCAATCCAGTCTTGTTCATGCGTTTAGGAAGAACTGGATTGCTTCGTCGCAAGCGCTCCTCGCAATGACGTTCAGCAGTTCCCCCCGATCGCGGTTCAAACTAATACGCAATCCCGATTTCATCGTAGAGATTGCGCAGCACTGCAGGCAACACATCCGGAAGGTCTTCCGCGATCAGGCCCGGACCGAATTCCTGTCCGGCCTCGCCATGCATCCACGCGCCGATGCAGGCCGCCTCGAAAGCCGGAACGCCCTGCGCCTGCAGGCCGCCGATGATCCCGGCCAGCACGTCGCCCGATCCCGCCGTTGCCAGCCACGGCGGCGCATTGGCGGTGATGGCCGCACGGCCATCGGGCGCGGCGACCACCGTGTCGGCCCCCTTCAGCAGCACCACAGCCCCCGACTGGACCGCCGCTAGGCGTGCACGTTCAAGCTTCGACGCATGTGGATAATCGGATGGCAACCCGCTGAACAGGCGTCCGAATTCACCCGCGTGCGGGGTGAGGACAACCTGTGGATTGTCCTGCTTTTTGATTTCGGCAAAGAGCGCTTCGGGATCGTCCACAAAGCTCGTCAGCGCATCGGCATCGAGCACAAGGCTGCGCCGTGCCGACAACGCGGCCCGGACCATGTCGCGCGTGCGCTCGCCGACCCCGGTTGCGGGCCCGATCACGCAGGCGTTGAGCCGTTTGTCGGAAAGCAATTCCGCGAATTGCCGGGGCGTTTCCGCCTCGCGAACCATCACCGCCGTCAGCGCGGCGGCATTGACCGCCAGCGCATCGCGCGGCGAGGCCACCGTGACCAGGCCCGCACCGGCGCGCAGCGCAGCGCGTGCTGACAGGCGCGCGGCTCCCGTCGAGATGAGATCGCCCGAGACAACCACCGCATGACCGCGCGCATATTTGTGGCCGTCGGCCTGCGGCGACGGAAAGATATCGGCCCACAGGTCCGGCACATTCTCGAACGTCTTCGGCGCGTTGACGTCAAGCACATCTGCTTCAATGCCGATGTCGGCCACATCGATCTCGCCGCAATGTGCGCGGCCCGGCAGCAGCAGGTGGCCCGGCTTGCGCCGGAAGAACGTGACCGTGGCCGCTGCCTCCACGGCAATTCCCATCACCTCTCCGGTGTCGCCGCTGACACCGCTCGGCAGATCGACGCTGAGGATCGGAACGCCGCTCGCATTCATCGCCTCGATCATCGCGTAAGGATCGCCCTTCACCGGCCGGTCGAGGCCGGCGCCGAACAGCGCATCGACGATCAGGTTGGGCTGACCAAGTGCCGCCGGATCGCAAGGCAGCACGGGACCTTTCCACTCAGCGGCTGCGAGCGCGGCATCGCCCTTCAGCGTCGCGGGATCACACAGCAGGATGACAGAGACGTCCCGCCCCTTTGCCGCGAGTTCGGCCGCTGCGATGAAACCATCGCCGCCATTATTGCCGCGACCGGCCACCACCAGGATTCGTCCGCGCTCCGCCATGGCTTCTGCAACCAGCGCCACCGCCTGCCCGGCCCGGCGCATCAGCGAGAAGCCGCTGATGCCGCCTGCGATCGCGGCCTGATCAGCCGCCGCCATTTCCGAGACTGTGAGAACTTCCATTCGCTGTTTGACTCGCCTTATCCTGAGGCACTCTGGTGGGAAGAACCGGAAAGTGTCAGGCTAATTTTTGTGCAATTGCCTAATTCATAGCCTTCCACTCTTGCGGCATTCGCCGCACAAAGAGGCAAAGTTACCGCTAACGAAATGATATCGTTGTCCAATTCGATATCTTAATAAATTGGCACAGACCCTGCTTTTAGGGGATGACTTTCGGATTGTCCCGCTCACCGGCGAATGTCAGGTGGGCGCGACGGCCGTTTCCCGGGCGCTCACCCGCCCGTGCGACGACCGTGACGACGAACCGAGGTGACGAGCGCGTGCATCGCGCGATATGGAACTACAGACAGGCCAGTTGGAAGTGCCGGGGAGACGCTAAGTGAAAAAGATCGAGGCCATCATCAAGCCATTCAAGCTCGACGAGGTGAAGGAGGCCCTTCAGGAAGTCGGAATCCAGGGCATCACCGTCACCGAGGCCAAGGGCTTCGGACGGCAGAAGGGTCACGCCGAACTTTATCGCGGCGCGGAATACATCGTGGACTTCCTGCCGAAGGTCAAAATTGAGATTGTGGTCGGCGACGATCTTGTCGAGAAAGCCATAGACGCGATAAGGCGTGCCGCGCAAACTGGCCGCATCGGCGACGGAAAGATATTCGTATCCAGCATCGAAGAAGCCATCCGCATCAGAACGGGAGAGTCCGGGCTCGACGCCATCTGACCTGATTTCAGGCTACCACTAGCTCACCTCGCCTCGCCGGCGGCAGCTCCTGCCGCCCGAGGCTTTTACTGCATCTCACTCCCAGTGCATCCAGTTCTCGGTGCATCCAATCCACGACACGACAAACGACCAAGCAGACATAAGGGGTATTCATGAAGACCGCCAAAGACGTCCTCAAGTCGATCAAGGACAACGACGTCAAGTACGTCGACCTGCGTTTCACCGACCCGCGCGGCAAGTGGCAGCACGTCACGTTCGATATCTCGATGATCGACGAGGAGATCTTCGCCGAAGGCACGATGTTCGACGGATCATCGATTGCCGGCTGGAAGGCGATCAATGAATCCGACATGACGCTGATGCCTGATCCGACCACGGCGACGATCGATCCGTTCTTCGCCGAAACCACCATGGTCATCGTCTGCGACATTCTAGAGCCGTCGACCGGCGAACCCTACAACCGGGACCCGCGCGGCATCGCCAAGAAGGCCGAAGCCCAGGTCAAGGCGATGGGCGTCGGCGACACCGTGTTCGTTGGCCCGGAAGCCGAGTTCTTCGTGTTCGACGACGTGCGCTTCCAGACCACGCCGTACAACACCGGCTTCAAGCTGGATTCGTCCGAACTGCCCACCAACTCGGACACCGAGTATGAAGGCGGCAACCTCGGCCACCGCATCCGCACCAAGGGCGGCTACTTCCCCGTTCCGCCGCAGGACTCGGTGCAGGACATGCGCTCGGAAATGCTCGGCTCGATGGCCAAGATGGGCGTCAAGGTCGAGAAGCATCACCACGAGGTCGCTTCCGCCCAGCACGAGCTCGGCATGAAGTTCGACACCCTGACCCACATGGCCGACCAGATGCAGGTCTACAAGTACTGCATCCATCAGGTCGCGCACATCTACGGCAAGACCGCCACCTTCATGCCGAAGCCGGTCTACGGCGACAACGGCTCGGGCATGCATGTGCACCAGTCGATCTGGAAGGACGGCAAGCCGACCTTCGCCGGCAACAGGTACGCCGACCTCTCCGAGACCTGCCTCCACTATATCGGCGGCATCATCAAGCACGCCAAGGCCATCAACGCCTTCACCAACCCGTCGACCAACTCCTACAAGCGTCTGGTCCCGGGCTATGAAGCGCCGGTGCTGCTCGCCTACTCGGCGCGCAACCGTTCGGCCTCCTGCCGCATCCCCTACACCACCAACCCGAAGGCCAAGCGCGTCGAAGTGCGCTTCCCCGATCCGATGGCGAACCCCTACCTCGCTTTCGCGGCGATGCTGATGGCCGGCCTCGACGGCATCAAGAACAAGATCGATCCGGGTCCGGCGATGGACAAGGATCTGTACGACCTGCCGAAGGAAGAACTGAAGACCATTCCGACGGTGTGCGGTTCGCTCCGCGAGGCGCTTGAAAACCTCGACAAGGATCGCGCGTTCCTGAAGGCCGGCGGCGTGTTCGACGACGACTTCATCGACAGCTTCATCGAACTGAAGATGACCGAGGTCGAGCGCTTTGAGATGACCCCGCACCCGGTCGAATTCGAAATGTACTACTCGCTGTAAGCGCTCGCCTCGCGGCGACTGCTTCTCGCAAACACCAAAGGCGTCCCGAAAGGGACGCCTTTTTTGTGGAGTCACTGATCTTCGAGGACGCCAATCACTCCGCCGCATGCGTAAGATTGAACACCTTCTTCTGGTGAGCGACGGCCTGCTTTGCGCTCGACGTCTGCGTCAGCAGCTCGAGTGAAGCGTCGTCGTCATCCTCCACGCGAGACAGGGCGAGATCGCTGTATGCGAAACGCTTGGGATCGCGCGTGATCCTGATGCTCAGTACGGACAGACGTAACAGCCTCGCGAGCGTGGTTGCAGTCTTGCTTACCGTCTCGAGCACCAGCTTCGGCCAAAACCAGAAGGTACTTTCGGCAGCAAGACCGGGCCGTCGTTCCGAGGGATGACGCAGGCGCAAGATCCCGCTTTGCAGTGGATGCACCTGCTCAAGCGTCTGAGTCAGCGAGAAGGTCAGGAGCAGCTTCACAAGGCTGCTCATGTTGACTCCGGTCGCAGCACCGCGGCGCAGAAGCGTCTCCATATGCGCGGGCGTATAATAGTATGCCCAGGCATCCCGATAGATGCCTTTCCATTGGTCTTGCGACATCAGCGCGTGCGACGTGCAGACATGCTCGAGATCGTAATTGTTCAGATCGGGGTCCATCGGGACATTGGCTTTCCAGAGGATCTTGTGATCCTCGGAGCCCGGTAATGGCGTCAGGCAAAAGAATTCGAGAATGTCGATCGGCAGCTCGCGCTTGATGATCTCGATGTCGTTGCGGATCGACTCCGGCGTATCGGCAGGGAATCCAAGGATGTAACCCGCGAGCGTGAGGATGCCCTTATCCTTCCACGCCAGAAGCATCTTGCGGTACTCGGTGATCTTGTTCTGCCGCTTCTTTGCTGCAAGCAAATTGGCCGGGTTGATATTCTCAAGCCCGATAAACACGCGCGTCACGCCCGCGCGCTTCGCCTTCTCGACGAAATTCGGAATCTTGTGACACAGCGTGTCCACCTGGAGCAGCAACCCCAAGGGAATGCCTTGAGTCTCCCGAAGCCAGATCAGGCGATCCAAAATCTCTTCCCAGTGCTTGTTACGCGCAAAATTGTCGTCGGTGATAAAATACTTGTAGATCCCCTGCTTCCAGTTGCTCCGCACCAGCGCTTCGACATCGTCCGGCGAGCGGAAGCGCGACTTGCGTCCTTGCACATTGATGATAGTGCAAAACGAGCACTGGTATGGACAGCCACGTCCGGCATCGAAGCTGGTACTCAGCCCCAGTGTCCGCCGTACGTTCTCGATTGGCAGAAACGGCGCCGGCGTGCCTTCTATGCCCGGCAGATCGTTCAGGAAATTGTAGACCGGCTGCAGCCGACCAGCAGCAGCGTCTTGCAGGACGGTATCGAAGCGGCCTTCCGCCTCGCCGGCAAATATCGAAATGCCCGCCGTGCGGCAGGCATCCAGATCGATCGCGTGGCCGTCGAGCATCGACAGGCAGCCCGAGACGTGAAAACCGCCGATCGAGACCTGAATACCGGCGTCACGCAACGGACGGGCAATGTCGAGCGCGCGTGGATACTGGTTCGATTGCACGCCGGCGAGCACGATCAGGCCGAAATTGCCATGGCGCGAAAATTGCGCGATCAGTTCGGGAATATCGACGCGGCAACTGAATTCATCGATCGCCTCAATGTCGATTTCAATATCAGCCCCGAGGACACCGCGGGCCTTGCTGTCCTGCGCAATTCCATAAACGCTGGCGAGGGAATTCGAGGGAATTGCAGCGCGCCACCAACGGATCACATAGCCGTCTTCGCCGTAATGCGACGGCTTTATGAACACCAATTGGAAACGACGCTTTGAAGGAACGACCGCGGTCGGCATTGGTCGTTCCTTTCGATACATCCAGAACATTCCCATGGACGCCGATATTCAACTCTATTCGGTCGCGATGGATTGTCTACCTGGTTTTTGATCAAAACATGAGCAAGCGTAGCCCGGATGGAGCGAAGCGCAATCCGGGAAGTGTCTTTCTCGCATCCTCGCGTTTCGCTCGCTTCATGAGGGCTGCAGTTGCCTGCGACGCCATTCCTCGCAGGAGCGGTTTGCCAATACCTCACCATTGCACGAAAGCTGTCGCATTACGCCTTCATGCTTTTCCACACTTTCGCCTTTTTCGCTGCGGGGACGGCCTTCTTCGTCGCCCTGGCTGACACCCTCTTCCTTGCATTCTTAGCCCGATTAAACTCAATCGCGGCACGCACCAGATTCTTCAGCGCCCGCCCATCGATCTTGTCGCCTTCGAAAACATCGATCGCGCGCCACACCTTGCCATCAAGGCCCGCGTTGAAAAGCTTGTCGGGGTCCGGAAGGCTCGCGCCGTGGGCGAAGGTCAGCTTCACCTTGTCCTTGTGGGCGTTGCCGACCGCAATGATGCCGTCGCGCTCCCACACCGGGCTGCCCATCCACTTCCATTCCTCGATGATCTCCTTGTCGGCATCAAGAATGCTCTTGCGAACTGCAGCGAGCGTCTCGCCTCGCCAGTCGTCCAGCTTCCTGATTTTGGCATCGATCAGCCGGGACGGAGAGTCCCCTCCGCTTCCGTCCTTCGTGGTCTTCGCCGTCTTCGAGGTTGTCGTTGCTTTCTTCATGGTGGCTTTCACATGCGCTCGCCGGGCAATTGGCTGGCTTGCTTCACCCAGTCGGCGAATTGAGCTTCGTCGAGTTGGTCTTCGTGGATGTTGAGATAGCGCACTTCCTTTTGTCTGGACTCGCCGGGCGGGACAGGACGCAGCGACGCGCCGCGGAAGAAAGCCACCTTGATATACTTCGCAAAGACATGGATGCCGAGAAACCAGTGCTGGTCATCACGTCCGTACAGCGGCGAGTTCCATTTGACCGCCTTGCGCACGCCGGGAACGGCACGTTCGATCAGCACGTCGAGACGCCGCCCGACGTCGCTTTTCCAGCCCGGCATGGCCGCGATGTAGGCCTGCACCGGCGCGTCGCCGTAGCCCTTCGCGATCTGAGGATTGCCGCCTGAAAGAAGGGCCGGCTTCGCTGCCTTGCCGGGCTGCGGCTTCGCTGCCGTCTTGCGCGGCTTGGCTGCCTTCGCAGCAACCCGCTTGGCAGCGGCCTTCCTTGCAACCTTCGTTGGCTTCTTCGACGTCGTCCTGGCCATTGCGTCACCCGCAGATGCAACGCTGTAAACAGCTCGCATTGAATGTATCGGCGGACTCAATCGATCCGCGCGACGACCTGCTCGAGATTTCCAAAGAACTGCTGCCACCCGTGCCGCGCGCCGCCGAAGGCCTGCTTCTGATCCGGCCGGAAACCCGACTGCTCCATGTGGAGGTGGGTTCCCGAACTTGTTGGCGTGAGCGTAAAGGTCACCACGCTCGTCAGATTGAAGGCCGCATCGTCGTTCGCGAAATTCCAGGTGTAGGACAGCGTCCTGTTCGGCTCGACGGCGAGCACTTCGCAGTCCAGCACGCCGCCCCAGTCTCCGCGAAGATTGAAGCTGTGGCCGACGGCAGGCTTGAAGTCGTTCTTCATCAGCCACTCCTCGATCAGGTGTGGCTGCGTGAGCGCGCGCCAGAGCTTTTCCGGCGGATAGGAAAACTCACGCTCGACAACGACAGAGAGCGTTTCGGTCGCAACGGTGCTCATTGGTCCATCCTCTTGAGGAGATTTTCGAGGTCATCGAACCGGCTCTCCCAGAAGCCGGCCATCTGGCTTGTCCAGTCGATCAGCGGCGCGAGCGCGCCGAGTTGCGCGCTGTAATGTGTCTGGCGACCTTCATGGCGGTCGAGGACCAGCCCGGCCTGCTTCAGAACACCGAGATGCTTTGAGACCGCCGGTTGCGAAACCCCCGCCCGGGCGGTCAGGGCCCCGACCGTCTGTTCTCCGTCGCGGCACAGGCGCTCGAAGATCGCCCGCCGGGTAGGATCTGCGAGCGTTCTGAACAGTATATCATGAGGGTTTAGCATTCTTGATTAATAACTCTCTGGCTATGGATTAATCCATAACCAACGAGCTATGAGTCAGTCAAGCGGAAACGGACGCAACACTCAAGAAGACATCACCTTCACCGTGGAACTCAGTGATTTCTTTGGCCACTCGCGAACAGAACATCGCCGTGTTTGTGCGGCATGAGCGTCGACGAATTCGATGAAACAAGGACGATAATGAATATCCGGACTATTGCCGTTTTCCTTGCCCTCGCATTGACGCCGTGCACTGCGCTTCAGGCTGCGACGACTGCGCCGACGCCCGCTCCCCCGGCGGCGAAAGAAGCCGAAGGCCCAGCAGCAGCCCCCGCGCCCGCGCCCGCGAAGGAAGTGCTTCCCAGCGTTCCGGCGCCGACCTATCCCAGCGCCGTCGCTGGTCTCAACGGCTGGAAGCAGATGCTCGACAGTGCCGAATGGCAATTGTCTTTGGGCATGACCGATGAAGCCAGACTGAGCCAAATCCGCAACCAGATCACCGAGGCGCAAACCGGAGCACGTGACCTCATCGCCGCCACTACGCCGCGGATCAGCGAGGCCACAGAACGGGCTGCCGAATTGGAGCCGGGTGAAAAGGATACAACGCCGCAGTCCGACGAGGTCAAGCTGGAGCGCGCCAAGCTACTGGCGGAGATTGCCGCGCGCCAGAGCATCGTTCAGCAGGCCAGCCTGATCAACGTGCGCGCCCAGCAATCGCTCGATCTTATCTCGGAACGCCGCCGTGCCAGGTTCACGGACACGGTCTTCAAACGCTCCGCCAGTCTGATCAATCCATCGTTCTGGGTCCGTGTTGCCGAGGAGATTCCTCCCGCAACAACCCGGCTGGTTGAGGTCGCATCCCGATGGGCTGGCGTCATGGCGGAGCAGCCGCTTCGCGCCGCTTCGGGCTTCGCAATTGCCGTCGTTGTCTTGCTCGGTTTTTTCCTGTCGCCGTGGCGACGCTGGCAAGCGCGCTGGACGACCCGCGATGCAGCAATTACCGAGCCTACCGCGCTGCGTAAAACGAGTTCCGCAGCGGTCATCGTTCTCGCCAACACCCTGATCCCCGGCACCAGCTTGTTCGTGCTTTATCAGGCGCTGATTGCGCTCGGCGTTTTGCCGGACGAAGTGAGTGCCATCGCACGGCCTCTGTCTATCGTGATCACCTTTGCGTTCTTTTTCTATAGCCTCGCGACCGCCACGCTGGCGCCGGATCGGCCCGCGTGGCGCCTGATCGATCTCGACGACGAGGTCGCCGGCAAGCTCGTTCCGGTGGCGACCCTGCTTGGCATCGCTGCCTGCTTCGGCGTCCTGCTTCAGGGCCTGAATCGCGCCATCGGCGCTCCGGACGAACTATCGGCAGCCAGCGAAGGCGTGATGGCGCTGACCGAGGCCTTTCTGTTTATGGCCGCATTGCGCATCGCGGCCCACACCGGAAACGAAGACAACGAGGAGGAAGAGTCCGCCGCAGCGGCGGTCAAGCGTTCAGCGTGGCGTCTTTTAATTCCGCTCGGCTGGCTGCTCGCGGCGATCACGGTACTCGGGCCGCTGGCCGGCTTTGTCTCTTTCGGCGGCTTCGTCGCGAGGGAGATGATCCTTATCGTCGTCGTCCTGATGGCTGCTGTTCTGCTCAGCCGGTTTGCCGACGCTTTGATCTCCACGACGTTTTCCTTTTATGGAGCCGTTGGCCGCTTCCTGCGGCAGACGGCGGGACTGGGCGGCCCTGCGGTGCGCCAGATTGCCGCCTTGCTGAATGGCTTCGTCCAGTTGGCTCTGATGGCATTCGCCGTGTTCATCGTCCTCGTCACGTGGGGAATCAATTTCGACGATGTGTTCGCATCGTTGTCGTCAGCGTTCTTCGGATTTTCGATCGGCAAGTTCACGATCTCTCCGTCGGCAATTCTCGGCGCGATCCTTGTGCTGATCGTCGGCGTCGCGGCCACCCGGGCGATCCAGGGCTGGCTCGAATCCCGCTTCTTGCCAGAGACCAATCTCGACTTCGGTGTCCGCAGCTCCATTCGCACCGGGGTCGGCTACATCGGCATCATTCTGGCCACCATCATTGCGCTATCGTATGTCGGCCTCAATCTGCAGAACATCGCGATTGTGGCCGGCGCACTGTCGGTTGGTATCGGCTTCGGCCTGCAGTCGATTATCAATAACTTCGTATCGGGTCTGATCTTGCTGGTTGAGCGGCCGATCAAGGTCGGCGATCGCATCGAGGTCGGCGCCCGCATGGGCGTCGTCAAGCGCATCAACGTGCGCGCGACCGAGATTGCCACCTACGATAACGTCTCGGTCATCGTGCCGAACGCCGACCTGATCAGCGGTCAGGTCGTCAACTGGATGCACGGCAGCTATACGGCGCGCCTGTCGGTGAAGGTCGGGACATCCTACAATGCCGATCCGGACCACGTCATCGCGGTCCTGCTCGATATTGCGAGCAGCCATCCACGAACGCTGAAATCACCCGCGCCGTTTGCCAACCTCGGCAACTTCGGCGCAGACGCGCTGGAATTTGCGGTGTTCTTTCATGTCGCCAATATCGGCTCCGACGCCGGTGTCGCTGACGAGATACGGCTCGAAATCCTCAGGCGATTTCGCAAGGAAGGCATCGAAATGCCCCTCGCCCAGCGCGATCTTAACCTGCGCGATCTCGACCGGATCGAAGCTCTGGTGCGTGTGGCCGGCAGAGGCAGGCGCACTAGTTCCGGGCGTGAAAGAACTGAGGCCGCCGGGATCGATCAGGCAGGGATCGACAACGGCAAGACTGATCGCGCCAGGAGCGACCGTTCCAAGACGGATAGCGTCAAGGCGGAAGGGACAAGGACACGTAAGGAAAGCTGGCAGTAAGCTCGAACGGATCGCGCAAGCGTAGCGCAGCGATATTCCACCCGTCATTCCGGGATGCGCCGCTTGGCGCAGGCCCGGAATCCATCCTGCCGGAATCTGGTTGATGGCCGTGGATTCCGGGCTCGCGCGAAAACGCGCGCCCTGGAATGACGGCAGACAATGGAAGCGCGCGCAGCCCGGATGGGGCGCAGCGCAATCGGGGCTACAGACTCTCGATGTCGTCCCGGCGAATGCCGGGACCCATAACCACCAAACGTCATGGTGACAGCGGGACGATCGCTCCGGCATCTCCCTCAAATCGATATCTCAGGGAGTATGGGTCCCCGCCTGTGCGGGGACGTGTCGAGATTTCCGATCTCTCCTTGACATGTCTCGATCTAGGAATATATTCTTCATCGTCATGTTCGTGAGGGGCGCTTCTCGAGGGCGCTTTTGAAGCGGAGCAGGATGCGGCGCCCGCGCGCGTGTCTCGCACACACGTCGTCCGGGAGGCTGGGGTCAGCGTCCGGGCCAACTACGTGGCTCTGCTCATCGAGAGCTGGACGCGGACAGGATGAAGGCCGGCGAAAGCCAGCCGGATCGGGGCGCGTGTCGCGCCTGTCCTGTCCCGGAAGCACGCTCCCCTCGCCCAAAATCGCCGCTAAATAGCAGTCAAGCTTGCGCAGACTGCGTGAACTTGTCTGCGGAGCGCCGCAAGGCGATGCGCTTCCCTTCGCACGGGAAGCGAAACAACATATTTGCGCCTCGCGGCGCTCCATGCCCCTCACCTGTTGGGGGGCAAGACCAAAGCTCACCTCGCGCGATGCGCGAGAGCGCAGGCGCGTGGCTGTTTGAAATTTAAACCGGAAATTCGGAGTGACGCACTCTATCGCATCACGCTCAAATCGTCGTCTCGGGGAAGGCCGGGACCCATAACCACAGAACTCAAGAGCGGATCGCCGTCATCCTGAGGTGCGAGCACTTGCGAGCCTCGAAGGACGACGGCGATGTCCGGCTGCGCATCCTTCGAGACTCGCCGCAAATGCGGCTCGCGCCTCAGGATGACGCAACACCCGCATCCGGCGGTGGCACGGAGACGATCCGCACTCAGCGCCGCAGCCCGCTTTTCACGCAACCACGGCAGTTCGATCTGAATCTGCCGCATCACCGGCGCTGGCCGCGTGGCTGTCACGCCATCTTCTCTTGATCCGGCGCAGCCTTTCAGGAAAGACTGGCGCTGAAATAACGGAAGAGGATCGCACGTGTCAGCCCCCATCGAGACCCGAGTTCAGACCCGTGGCGACCTTGCGTGGTCGATCGCCGTGGGGGGCATCGGCGTCATCGCCTTCGCGGCCTTCCTGCTGTTCACCTGGTACTATGCCGCAACGCTGTTTCTGGTGTTCGCTGGCGTCCTGCTCGGCGTCGCCCTCACCGCCATGACACATCTGCTGCAAAAGGTCATGGGCGGGCCTCACGCACTGCGCCTTGCGCTTGTGTGCGTCGTGCTGGCGGGGCTGCTGTGTGGCGTGGTGTTTCTCGGCGGCTCGACCATCGCGCGGCAAGCCGCCGTGCTGAGCAACACCCTCAAGTCGCAGCTCGTGACCGTCAAAACGTTCCTCGAACAGCATGGCGTCGACACCAGCTATCTCGAACTCGGCTCTGTCACGGCGACGCCGGCAGCCTCCTCCGATACACCGTCGACGGCGGCCCCCACGCCCCCGCCCGGCCTGCCGAAAAACCTGCCAAGCGCCGGCGCCCTTGCCTCCGGCGGCGGTGCCATCGTTAGCCAGACGCTGAAGCTGCTGCTTGGCACGGTCAGCGCCGTCGGCAACTTCTTTATCGTGCTGTTCCTGGGGCTGTCGTTCGCGGCACAGCCCAGCGTTTATCGCCGGGGCCTGCTGGCGCTGTCGCCAAAGAAACACCGCGCGAGCGTGACCGTTGTGGTCGACCGGATCAGCGATACGCTGGAGCGCTGGCTGATCGCACAGATGATCACGATGGCTGCCGTGTTCCTCGTGACGTGGATTGGTCTGTCGATCATCGGGATCGACAGCGCATTCATTCTCGGCATTCAGGCCGGGCTGCTCGCGTTCATTCCGACGGTCGGTGCGTTGGTCGGCGGATTGATTATCGTGCTCGCGAGCCTCGCGTCCGGTTGGGTCGCAGCGTTCAGCGCCTTCGTGCTGTTTCTCGGGGTGCACGCACTGGAAAGCTACATCCTGACGCCGATCATTCAGCGCCAGGCGCTCGACATCCCGCCCGCGACGCTGTTCGCGTTCCAGATCCTGCTCGGCGTCGTGTTCGGGCTGTGGGGGCTGGCGCTGGCACTGCCACTGATGGCCATCGTGAAAGTGACCATCACATATCTGCGCGAAGAGGATGAGGAGCGGCCGCCGGAATTCAAGGTGGCGTGACGAGAATGCTTTCGTCACTGCGAGCGAAGCGAAGCAATCTAGAGCAACAAGAAGACTGGATTGCTTCGTCTCGCAATGACGGTTTGAGGCTACAAACTTGAACTAGAAACTCGTCACCGTGTTGGTGTGCTCGACTTCCGGCGGCGAGGCAAAGTGCGGCCCAACCAGCGCGCGCCATTCCGTGAAGTTGGCGGATTCGCGGAAATCCACCGTGTGGTTCTCAAGGGTTTCCCACTTGATGTGCAGCCGATAGCGCGACGGCTTCTCGATCGACCGATGCAGTTCAAAGCTCTTCCAGCCCTTGCAGCGCTGGAAAATCGGTTGCGCCTTGGCGATGGCCGCCTCGAAATCCATCTCGCTGCCCGGCTTGATTTCGATCTGTGCGATTTCGGTGATCATGGTCTTCCGCCCTTTCTGGTTACCAAGGGGCTCTAGCGCAAAAACACCGGCCGGAAAAGACAAAGGGCACCAAAGGTGCCCTTTCGGATCAATGCCGTGAGCCGTCAGCCCTCAGATGAACGTCACCAGCACACCCAGCAGCGCGAGTGCACAGCCCCCAAGCATCACCGGCTGCCAGTCGAACGCCGACCCGTAGCGGCCCTCAGCCCGACGCGCCGTGATCAGGGCGTTCTCGTATTCGTCGGACGTCGAGAACATGCAGGCGAAGCCCGCGCGCGCAGAGGCAGCGCTCGCCTCAAGTGCGATGAGATCGGATTGTGAATCGTGGCTGCTTACAGTGCTCATGCCCTATCGTAAGGCCCGCATGGTAAACAGATGGTTAGCAATGTCAGGCGAGAGCTTCCGCCGGCGCGCGGTTCGAGATTGCGTTGTCCGGCTGCGGCGAGCCGCTCTGGATCTGATTGCGGCGGGCATTCTCGAGCGAAAGCGGCTGCTCCATCGCGGCTTCCACGCGATTACGTCCGCCGCGCTTGGCCTGATAGAGAGCGGTATCGGCCGACGCCATCAGCACTTCGAGTTCGGTGTTCGCCGGACCGCCCGCGACACCGATGCTGACTGTGGTTTCCAGCGGGGCATCATCGATCGCCACGCCGGACGTCTCAAAAGCTTCGCGCACCCGCTCCGCTGCAAGCAACGCTTCCTCGATCGAACACGGCAGCAGCGCCGCGAATTCCTCACCGCCGACCCGGCCCACGAGATCGGTCATCCGGAGGGAGGCCTCAACGACATTGGCGAACACCTGTAGCACGTCATCGCCTGCGGCATGGCCGAAGCGGTCGTTGACTGACTTGAAGTGATCGATATCGAAGATCATCACAGTGACGGGACGACCCGCCTTGGCCTCGCGCTCGATCATGCGCGATGTCGCTTCGCTGAAGCCGCGCCGGTTCAGCAGACCTGTAAGCGGATCGACCGATGCCGCGGTCTTGTGAACGCTGACCGCGCGCTCTGACACCAGCATGAAGATGATGAACACCGTGCCGACGGCATAGAGCACCAGTTCGGCGGCAAACGCCGCGACCCAGACCTGGCCCATGCTTGTTGCGCCGCCGGACCGGAACATATCGCCCAGAACGATCGGCAACATCAGAACGACGCCGTGCATCATCGGGACGACGATCGCGGGCCAGCGTGCGCGCAGGCTCTTGCGCCGCTCGCGCCACAACTCGCCCGCCGTCAGCGCGGCATAAACGGCGACAATCCCCGCGCCGAGCATCATCCGGATTTCCGGATCGATCGGATCAAGCAACACGACGGCCGCAATCCAGAGTGCCGGCCCGGCGATCACGCCGATCCAGCTGGCAGGACGGCCGTGGAAGGCCCGCGCCGCGTCCCATACGAGGCCACAGGCGACAAAGCCCACGGCGTTAACCGCAAGCGAGAGTTCCCAGCCAAGTTCAGCGCCGCCCACCGTCCACAGCGCGACCGATGCCGCGCCAAGGATATAGGCAGCGCCCCACCAGCCGAGCGCCGCGATCTTCTCCTGACGCCAGAAGAACAGCAGCATCACGCCAAGCGATGCCGCCGCCAGCGTTGCCACGAGATAGAGCGTCGAAATGTCCAAAGACAAATGTGTGCCAGCTGGCATTTTCTATGCAGCGCTAAAATAAGACGGAGCCGGAATAGCCCCCTCAGCCATCGTGGAAGCTAGCAACGGTGTCTTGGCACTCCGTTTGCGGCGGTCACAAAATTTTCAGGAAAAATCGCTGCAATTCGGTTGTATCTGGAACAGCAAAAAGGGCGCCCGAAGGCGCCCTTTTTCCCGCGATTGCGGAAAATTTGAACGAAACGATTAGCGCTTCGAGAACTGGAAGGACCGACGGGCCTTTGCCTTGCCGTACTTCTTACGTTCGACGACGCGCGAGTCGCGGGTCAGGAAGCCGCCCTTCTTGAGGACGCCGCGCAGATCCGGCTCGAAGTTGGTCAGAGCCTTCGAGATGCCGTGACGCACGGCACCAGCCTGACCAGACAGACCGCCACCAGCGACGGTGCAGATCACGTCGTACTGGCCCTGACGGGCAGCAGCGACAATCGGCTGCTGAATCATCATGCGCAGCACTGGGCGAGCGAAATAAACCTCGACCTCGCGGGTGTTGACGACGATCTTGCCGTTGCCTGGCTTGATCCAGACGCGAGCAACGGCATCCTTGCGCTTGCCGGTGGCATAGGCGCGGCCCTGCTTGTCGACCTTCTTTTCGTACTTCGGAGCATCTGGCGCCGCGGTCTTCAGCGCCGAGAGCTGATCAAGGGACTGCATGGTATCGGACATTATGCGGCCCTCATGTTCTTGCGATTCATCGATGCGATGTCCAACGTCTCCGGCTGCTGCGCCTCATGCGGATGTTCAGCACCGCCGTAAACGCGCAGGTTGCCCATCTGCACCCGACCGAGCGGGCCGCGCGGGATCATGCGCTCAATGGCCTTCTCGACGACGCGCTCAGGGAAGCGACCTTCGAGGATCGACTTCGCAGTGCGTTCCTTGATGCCGCCGATGAAACCGGTGTGGTTGTAGTACACCTTGTTGTCACGCTTGCGTCCGGTGAGGACGACGTGAGCCGCGTTGATGATGATGACGTTGTCACCGCAATCGACGTGGGGGGTGTAGGTCGGGAGGTGCTTGCCGCGCAAACGCATGGCAACCAACGTCGCGAGGCGACCGACGACCAAACCCTTGGCGTCGATCAGCACCCACTTCTTGGTGACCTCGGCTGGCTTTGCCGAAAACGTCTTCATGTGAGTTGTCCGTGAAATGGAACGTCCGGCGCAATCGCCAGACTGGCGCGTTTCTAGATAACCCGCCTGCGCCCGTCAATGCCATTGGATCAAAAATAACACAGCAAAATCAGCACATTATAAATATGGTGCTATATTACCTGTAAAATCATTGAACATTCGGAATGGAGTATGTCGAGGTGACATGGGCGATCGGATCGGGCGAAGTCCCTGATAACAGGCTTACTTCTCCGACGGCGAGGCGCTTGCCCAGCTTCATCAGCTTCGCGGCCGCCAGCACATCCTGACCAGGCTGCCCCTTGCGCAGAAAGTTGATGTTGAGACTGGTCGTCACAGCCAGCCCGACGGGACCAATGGCGGAAAGCAGCACCACGTACATTGCGAAGTCCGCCAGCGCCATCAGCGTGGGGCCGGACACCGTGCCGCCCGGACGAAGCATCCGCTCGCTATAGGGCTGCCGCAACAGGCAAGTCGCGCCATCGGCGCTCTCGATCAGGATTTCACCGCTGGCAAAAGCCTGCGGAAACTCCCTGTGGAGAAACGCTTCGAGTTCTGCCACGGTCATCTTCGGCTTATTCATGAAACCTATGTCCTGCCCTGCTCTCGTATGTGACGGTTTTGTATCTTAGGGTGAGCACGATGGCGAGCCTGCCGGAACCGAAAAGCGAATCTGACATCTGAGCCGAAAAAACCATGACGCCACGGACATCACGCTCCATTTTACAAGCGCCCTCGCCGCTTTTGCGCGAGACTGTCGGCAGCATCGCCGTGTTCACGCTCGATTCTCCTGCAACCCGCAATGCGCTATCGGAAGCGATGATTTCTGCACTCCATGAAGCTCTCGATTCCATTCGCGACGACAAAGGCGTCCGCGCTGTTGTCATCGCCGCGAATGGTCCTGCCTATTCGTCCGGACACAACCTCAAGGAACTCACCGCACGCCGCTCCGATGCCGACAGAGGCCGCGCCTATTTCAAACACATGATGAAATCGTGCAGCGACATGATGCAGGCCATCGTTCATCTGCCAAAGCCCGTGGTCGCGGCGGTGCAAGGCGTCGCGACCGCTGCCGGATGCCAACTCGTGGCGACGTGCGATCTCGCGGTCGCATCCGACAAGGCAACATTCGCGACCCCCGGCATCGACATCGGGTTGTTCTGCTCGACACCGATGGTTGCGCTTTCACGCAATGTTCCCCGCAAGCACGCCATGCATATGCTGCTCACCGGCGAGCCCGTTTCGGCGCAGCGCGCAATCGAACTCGGCCTGGTCAACAGCGTGGTTCCGGCCGGTTCAGAGCGCGATGCCGCGATTGCTCTCGCCAACAAGATCGCTGTGAAATCCGCATATACGCTGAAGGTCGGCAAGGAAGCGTTCTATCGGCAGGCTGACATGAACCTTGCGGACGCCTATACCTACGCCGCGCAGGTGATGGCCGAAAACATGATGGCGCGTGATGCAGAGGAAGGCATCGGCGCCTTCATCGAAAAACGCGATCCGAAGTGGCACGATCGCTGACGCAGTCAGCCAGGGTAGTGAATTTACCAGAATGAACCACAACGTTTACGACGACAACTATATTCGTTCGATCCTGACCAGCGTGAAGTCGATCGCCATGGTCGGCGCTTCGCCGGTCAACGTGCGGCCGAGCTATTTCGCTTTCAAGTATCTGGTCGAACGCGGTTACGACATGATCCCGATCAATCCGGGTCAGGTCGGCAAGAGCCTTGTCGGGAAACCGTTCGTCGGATCGCTGAAAGACATCGGCCGCCCCGTCGACATGATCGACATCTTTCGCAATTCGGATGCCGCCGCGGCAATTGTCGATGATGCGTTGGCGCTGCCGGTATTGCCAAAAGTGATATGGATGCAGCTCGGCGTGCGCAACGACGCCGCCGCCGCGAAGGCGGAAGCCGCCGGCATCAAGGTGGTGATGAACCGCTGTCCGAAAATCGAGTACGCCCGCCTCACATCGGAGATCCAGTGGCTGGGCGTCAACTCGCGCACCATCAGCTCCAAGCGCGCCCCGATTCCCACCAGCAACATGCGGCTGTCACTCAACCGCAGCAGTGTGAGCGGCGGAGCGACAACAGCGGCCGACCGCGCCGCCAAGGACAAGAACGACCTGCCCTAGATCCGGCGTGCCACAGCACGTTCATTTCGGGCTAACTGCGAAAGCTTCAGGTTCATTGTCAGTTGAGGCCGATCGCCGCTGACGGCTTGACGGCGGACGCGTCCACCCGCAGCATATTTATCTCAACGCCCGTTCGCGGCGCTCAGAAGGACACCTCATGACGGAAAGATTGCCGGGCTTCTCCACGCTCTCCATTCACGCTGGCGCGCAGCCGGACCCCACCACAGGCGCGCGCGCGACGCCCATCTACCAGACCACTTCTTTTGTGTTCAACGATGCCGACCATGCGGCCTCGCTGTTCGGATTGCAGTCGTTCGGCAACATCTACACCCGCATCGGCAATCCGACCAATGCCGTCCTCGAAGAGCGCGTCGCCGCGCTCGAAGGCGGCACGGCTGCTGTTGCCGTTGCATCGGGACATGCCGCGCAGGTGGTCGTGTTTCAGACCTTGCTTCAGCCGGGTGACGAATTCATTGCGGGCCGCAGGCTTTACGGCGGCTCGATCAACCAGTTCAACCACGCATTCAAGAGCTTCGGCTGGAACGTGGTCTGGGCCGATACCGACGACGTTTCAACTTTCGAGAAAGCGCTGACGCCCAAGACAAAGGCGATCTTCATCGAGTCGATCGCCAATCCCGGTGGGACGATCACCGATATCGAAGCCATTGCCGCCATCGCGCGCAAGGCCGGCGTGCCGCTGATCGTCGACAACACGCTGGCGTCCCCCTACCTCATCAAGCCGATCGATCACGGGGCGGATATCGTGGTTCACTCGCTCACAAAATTCCTCGGCGGCCATGGCAACTCCATCGGCGGCATCATTGTAGATGCCGGCACGTTCGACTGGTCACGTGACGGCCGGTATCCGGTCCTAAGCGAACCGCGCCCCGAGTATCACGGCATCAAGCTGCAGGAGACGTTCGGTAACTTCGCCTTCGCCATCGCCGCTCGCGTTCTCGGCCTGCGCGATCTCGGCCCGGCGCTGTCGCCCTTCAACGCGTTCCTGATCCTCACCGGCATCGAAACGCTGGGCCTTCGCGTGCAAAGACACTCCGACAATGCCAAGGCAGTGGCTGAGTGGCTCTCCACGCATCCTGCCGTGGCATGGGTGAATTACGCGGGATTGCCCGGCGACCGCTATCACAACCTCGCGCGAAAATATTCACCGAAGGGCGCAGGCGCAGTTTTCACGTTCGGTCTTAAGGGCGGCTACGACGCAGGCATCAGCCTGGTTTCGAACGTCAAGCTATTCTCGCATCTGGCTAATGTCGGCGATACACGTTCGCTGATCATCCACCCTGCGTCGACCACGCACAGCCAGCTCAGCGATGCGCAAAAGGCGCAGGCTGGCGCAGGCGTCGATGTGGTGCGTTTGTCGGTCGGCCTCGAAGACAAGGAAGATCTGATTGCTGATCTTGACCAGGCTCTGAAGGCCTAACAGACCTCAAGCAGCCCTTAGAATGCAGAACGCGGCGCCGGGCATGGCGCCGCGTCTTTCAATGAAAGAGAGCAAAAGGGATTTCAGAAAAAATCAGGTCCTCGCCGTCTCCGCAGCGGCTTTTGCCTTGTCCTCGCGAGTCAGCCGGGCGTTACGCTGAACGACCGAGAAAGTCGCCAGCGCGAAAAGAATAACAAGAAGCTGTGCCGATACAGCTTCGAGAGTCGCGTTGAATCCAAAGGACTGGAGCCAGCCGAAACTCTTCAATTCAGTGACAGGTAAGAGACTTTGCTCCTGGAATTCCTGAATGGCTTCGCCGATGAACTTGATGCCCATCGCGAACAGAAACGCCGACGTAACGATGAACAACGGCCGAAGCGGAATTTTCTGGGCAACAAGGTTGATAAAGTAGAACAGCACCGCCAGGCCTGCGGTTGCTGCCGCAAGGCCTGCAAATAGACCAATGCTCCAGCCGCCCTCGGTCACCGCGAGCGCGTTGATGAAAAGCACCGTTTCGGCACCCTCACGAAACACTGCGAAGAAAGCGAGCGCACCGACGGCCCACGCGGTATCCTGCGCCAGCGCATTGTCGACCTTGGTGGCAAGGAACTCCTGCCAGCCGCGCGGATCCTGCTTCACCATCAGCCAGCCGCTGACGTAGAGCATCAATGCCGCTGCGAAAAGGATCACGACGCCTTCAAGGAAGTCATTGTGCTGGCCAGCGTTGAGGACTGCGAACAACCATGCCGTAATGATACTGGCGCCGACCGCCGCAAGCGCGCCGGCATAAAGCGCGGTTACGCGATGACCGCCACCGACCTTCCTGAGGTAACCCGCGAGCGCTGCG
The DNA here is from genome assembly GCF_000308295.2 of Afipia birgiae 34632. Classification (GTDB taxonomy): domain Bacteria; phylum Pseudomonadota; class Alphaproteobacteria; order Rhizobiales; family Xanthobacteraceae; genus Afipia; species Afipia birgiae. Next base: position 855,473 of record NZ_HG326652.1, on the reverse strand, counting down.
ATCACGAGCATGGCCTCGAGTCCCTCACGCAGCAGAATGACGGCAGCCTGAACGAATGCGTTGGACATGAAAGACCTTCGACCCTTGTGGTGGCTCGTTCTATCGCGGTGAAAATTGAAGTTAAAGACCGCTTGAGCCGCACCAAATCGTGACCGGAGGTAGGAATCGAGGAAATGCCTCGTAATCCGAGGTTTCTGGCATTTCCACCATTTTAGAATAGTTCGATTCAGCCGCCATCGCCGGTGACAAGGCGAAGCTTGGCTGGCGTCCTGTCCGGCAGCGCCCCGCCCAGCCGCTCGACGTGAACCAGCGCCAGCGTGAGAACCACGATCGCGACGGCCTGGTGGGCCAACCCAAGATCGATCGGAACCTGATTAAGCAGCGTCAGGATGCCAACGACGGCTTGAAAGATCATGGTCGCCATGATCCAGAGCGCGCTCGAGATAATAGCGGGACCTGTGCGGGACCGAACCGCGTCGATCGCGTGGACGATTGCCAGAGCAACGAGTGCATAGGCGATCATGCGATGAGTGAATTGAACCGTCAGCGTGTTGTCGAAGAAGTTCCGCCACCATGGCTGCTCGAAGAACAATCGCGCGGCCGACGGGATAAACGCACCGTCAATCAGCGGCCATGTATTGAACACACGGCCTGCGCGCAGCCCGGCAACAAGCGCGCCGAAATAGAACTGCAGGAACAGCAGCGCCAGCAAAATCCTGCCGGTGACTTTCACCCGCATGGGAGCAACTGACGGCGGACGAACTTGCAACCGGCGCAACGTCCAGATGATTGCCGACAGGATCAGCACCGCCAGCATGAAATGTATGGCCAGCCGATACTGCGACACGGAGACACGTCCGGAGAGACCCGACGCCACCATCCACCAGCCCACCGCGCCCTGCGCGCCGCCAAGCACGAAGATGGTCCACAATCTGCGCTTGAGTTCAGACGACAGGAATCCGCGCCACAGGAACCAGAGAAATGGCAGCAGGAACACCGCGCCGATCAGCCGCCCCAACAGCCGGTGAGCCCACTCCCACCAGAAGATGGTCTTGAATTCGGCAAGACTCATTCCGTGGTTCATCTCCCGATACTGCGGAATAGTCTTGTAGGCCTCGAACTGTTTGCTCCATTCAGCATCCGTCAGCGGCGGAATGGTACCAGTGACCGGCTTCCACTCGACAATCGAGAGGCCGGATTCCGTCAGCCGCGTCGCACCACCGACCATGAGTGTGCAGACAACAAGAGCTGCGACAATGATCAGCCACGCGCGGACGCTCCGCATGCCGGCGGCCCTGCTCTCTGTGTCAGTTGCGATAGACGTCATGATCCGAAAATGCAGCCTTGAATGAATTCGCGCGGTCCTTATAGTCGCCGCACTCTTTCACGCAAGCCGCGCGTTTACAGCCACCAGCACAATCCTGTTATGACAATCCGCACACGAAAATTTATCGGAACCATCGGCCTTCTGGTGCTGGTCATTGTCTGGTCGCTGGCGGGCATGGCGATCGCCCAAACGCCCTGGCTGGCAGCATCGAAGCTGGCTCAGGCGATCTTCTATGTGGTCGCCGGTCTGGGCTGGGTCCTGCCCGCAATGCCGCTGATCGCATGGATGTCGCGGCCGGATCCTCAGCCATAGTTCGCGGCGAGTTCCGGCGTTTGCGTTTTGGGGGGCCTGCTGGTGAGGCCCGAAAGAACCACACGCAGCGCCCGGAGTGAGGTCCGCCGTCCATCCCACACGATCCGCGGCAGCGCCATCATGTCCGACTGGCCATCGGAGCGGACGACACCCGGTGCTCTGGATACCGCGCTGGTAAACCCCGCCTCCCGCGCCAGCATCATTTCGCGGGGACCGAAGCAATCCTGTCCGCCAAACGGATAGGCAAAATGCCGACAGGGCCCGTCAAGCGCGGTTTCCAGCACCGTCCGGCCCATGGTCATTTCCCGGAGCGCGATTGTGCCCTTTGTCCGTGCGAGGTTTGGATAGTTGACGGTCGCGCTTCCGATAGTCGCTTGCGGATCGCGCGCCAGCTTGGCGAGGTCCTGCCAGTTTATCGCCGCGTCGCGCGAGGCGGCATTGATGTCCACCCCGTAACGGCCGCACAGATCACCGATTGCAATCGCGACATCGTCCGGGGACAGGGTCATCATCCAGGCGTGCAGCACCTCGTAAAGCTGATACTTCTCCGCGAGGGTGGCGGCGAAGAAATGCCGTTCGATGCGATTCATCACCAGCCCGATCCGGGCGTTGCGCGCGATCACCTGTTCGAGCGCGAGCCACCACGCCTTGCCGATACCGTCGATGAAGCCGGTAGGAACATACAGTGCGAACGGTACGCGGTGACGCGATAGCACCGGATAGGCGAAGGTCATAAAATCGCGATGACCGCCATCGAATGTCAGGCACACGAAGCGACGCGCAACGGCAGCGTGCCGGGATCGTTCAGCGGCTTCGTCGATGGACAGGAAATCAAGATTCCAACGCCTGAGTACTGAGATCGCGCGATCGAGAAATTCGGGGGTAACGTCGCGCGACCGCAACGGCTGAAAAGGATCGGCGCGCTTCGGGCGGACGTGTTCGAATTTGAGGATGGCTCCGGCACCGCCAGTTCTTCGTTCGAGGATATGTGACAAACCGCTGAAATAGGCCAACTCCAGCCCCATATCTGCCAGTACACTCCTCCGAAACAACACTTGTTCATCCTTCTCACTGGCCGGTGCGGGCCACGTCCCTATTCTCATTACTCTTTGTTGACATTTCTTTGAATAAGGTCGGCCAGCCAAAATCTCAAAATACCCAAGAACTCAGGTCCCCTGATGGCCATGGCTGCAGAACTTCACGGCTCCGACACAAGCTCACCGTCGTATTCAGTGACAAGCCGCATCGCGCGCGTCGACATCATTCGCGACATGGCTGCGGCCAAAGTGAACTGGCGAGCTCTTGACGGGGATGATTTTCTCCATACCCCCTATCAGCGCTTCGAGCTTCTCGATGCCTGGCAGCAGAGCATTGGCAAACACGAAGGCGCCGTGCCCCTCATCGTCGTCGCATACGATGTGAATAGCCGGCCCCTCGTGTTGCTTCCGCTTGTCAGCAGCCGTGAGAACGGCGCAAAGGTGGCCCGCTTCATGGGCGGCAAGCATCCCACATTCAACATGGCGTTGTGGCGCCGCGACTTCGCGGAAACAATCTCTTCAACCGAACTCGACGCGCTGATCACCGCCATTCGGATGCAGCCGGATGGCGTCGACGTGCTGGCCTTCGCGCAGCAGCCAAAACAATGGCGAAACGTCGCGAACCCGCTGGCATCGCTAGCCGCGCAACCGTCGACCAATCCCTGCCCCATGATGACCATGGTTCCGGGGTGCAAGCCGGAAGAGCGCGTCAGCACATCGACGCGGCGGCGACTGCGCAACAAGGAGCGCAAACTCCAGGCCCTTCCGGGCTATCGCTACTTCGTCGCAACGACCGACGATGACATCAATCGTCTGCTGGACAGCTTCTTTGTCATCAAGCCGCAGCGGATGGCGCTTTCGAAATTGCCGGACATCTTTTCCGATCCGGCCACCAAGGCGTTCGTGCGTGACGCATGTTTGGCGAAACTTCCGAGCAGCGGACGCGCTATCGAACTTCACGCACTGGAATGCGACGCAGAACTGATTTCGATCTTCGCCTGCGTGGCGGACGGCGAGCGGTTTTCGACCATGTTCAACACGTATACGATCTCGGAAAATGCGCGCTACAGCCCCGGCCTGATCCTGCTGCGCTACATGATCGATCACTTCGGCGATCTCGGCTACAGTTCGCTCGATTTCGGCGTCGGGTCGGACGAGTACAAGATGACGTTCTGCAAGGACGACGAACCGCTAACGGACGCCTTTATTCCGTTGACCGCGCGAGGCAAGTTCGCGGCGCTTGGCATGTCGTCCCTCACCCACGCCAAACGACTCGTGAAACACAATCCCGCGCTGATGCAAATGGCGCAGCTGCTGCGCAACGCCCTCTCGCGCTAATCGAAATCTGGATATGGAAGCTCAGGCCGCAGCGACCCGTTCGCCCGGCGCACCGAGATCCATCGCCCTCAAGGGCGTATCGAGGATGGTCACACCGGTAAAGCCTGACGCGAGCAGTTGGCTTTTCATCACCTCACGCGCGGACGCTGTGATTTCCGGATCGGGGATGATGACAGCATGAGCCTGTGCAGCGATGACGCTTGCAGGCAAGTCTGTCGCAGTGCCAGCATCCAGCACGACATAATCATATGCCCGCGAGAGCGCATCGACCGCTAGGTTGATCCTCGGCAGCTGCAGCAATTGACGCTGGCTTGGTTCCTGCCCTGCTCCCACCAGATGAACACCGGACAGACGATCCTTGGTGATGATCTCGCTGAACGAGGCTGACCCCTGCATCAATTCAGTCAATCCGGGCGACGCCGGATCGGTTGACACCGCGGCTAGCGTCGGAGACGCCATCGCAAGATCGACCAGCACGACTTTCGACCCACGCGACAGCAGCCGTGCAAGCGTCAGCGCTATCAGCGTTACGCTTTCATCCTGGTGGGCGCCGATAACAGTGATCTTTCGAGTTGTCCCGCCACCCTGACGCAACATCGCGGCCAGACGTTCGATTTCGATAATGCCCGCCGGCATTTGCGGATGCGTGTCGCGTAAGGGCGCCATCGGGATCTGTACAGTTGCAGCCGGACGCGGCACCGTCATGCGCAGCAACTCACCCGTGGTGATATAACCGGCGCTCAACATCAGCATCGCCATGGTGGCGATCAGCACGGTCGGAAGCTTTTTCGGGAAAGCGGGTGTATTCGACACGATAGCCCGAGAAATGATCCTGCCGTCGGCCGGAGCTGCGTCAATGTTCTCGCGGGTTGTCGCCTCGCGATACTTCGCAAGATAAGATTCCAGCAGATCGCGCTGCGCCTTCGCTTCACGCTCATAGGCCCGCAACTGGACATCCTGGCCATTGGTGGACGTCGCCTGGCGCTTCAACTGGTCGAGGCTTCCATTAAGTCCATCCGCCCGCGCGCTCGCGATCCGGGCATCGTTCTCCAACGATCGGGAAATCTTGTTCGCCTCCTCCCGGATCTGGCGGTCGATATCCAGAATCTGCGCTTTCAGCTCCTTGATGCGCGGATGCCCACCGAGCAGCGTCGACGATTGCTCGGCCAGTTGCGCGCGAAGCGTCACGCGCTGTTCCGACAGACGGCGAACCAGCTCGGAATTGAGAACTTCGGATGCTTCGATCGGCTTGCCGCTCTGGAGCATTTCCCGGATCAGACGGGACTTCGATTCAGCGTCGGACTTCAGCGCGCGCGCATTGTTGAGCTGGGTGTTCAACTCGCCGAGTTGCTGGTTCGACAGCGTGGTGTTGTTGGTGCCGACGAAGAGATTGGATTTGGAGCGGAATTCCTCGACCCGCGCCTCGGCATCCGCGACCTTCTTGCGCAGGCTCTCGATCTCGACGAGCAGCCATTGCGAGGCAGCCTTCGCCTGATTCTGCCGCGCCGCCTGCTGAAGCACAAGATAGCCGTCGGCAATGGAGTTCGTGACACGCGCCGCGAGTTCCGGATCGCGCGACTGGAATTCGATCACCATCACGCGCGACTTGTCGATAGCGAAGGCCGCCAGCCGGTCGTAATACGCTTCGAGCACACGCTCTTCGGGCGTCATCCTGAAAGGATCGCGGCCGAGGCCGAACAGACCAAGAAGCGTCTTGAGCGGCGAAATGCCGCGCAGCACCGGATCAAATTCTGGCAGTTCGGCGAGTTTGTTCACCTTGATCACTTCGCGAGCAAGATCGCGCGACAGCAACAGCTGAACCTGACTGGTCACGGCTTCGGCATCGAGGCTGCCGCGCTCTTCGGAGCGCTCGCCATTCGGCCGCAGAAAGACGTTCTCCCGTCCATCGATCAGGATGCGCGCCTCCGACTTGTAGCGTGGCGTAATCATGTTGACGGCAAGCAGTGACAGCGCGAGCGCGAGCGCGGTGGGCACAATGATCCACATCCGCTTGCGGACCAGCGTTTCCCAGATCGCACGGAGATCGATGTCGCCAAGTTCGGGGCTGGCGGCGAGCGTCACAGGCGCAGGCGCAGCAATGACTGGCTCAGGAGTCGGCGCGACATCAGCCGTGGCCCGGAACGGCATCTTGCTCATCCAGTCACGCCAGAACGAAAAACGCATCGAACACTCTCCACCGAACGCTACTGCACTGAATCGAATGCTGGTCTTCTCCGACGCGATTACAGTCTATTAAGGTTGCTGCCGGGTTAATCGCAGCGATCGCGATCTTCGCTTTGGCTGCAACGCAGCACGCGCGTTACGCTTTATTAACCATAAAAGTCCTTAATCAGAATCGATACTTACTTGGATTTCCCCCATGCAGCGCAGCCGCGCGCGCCTCACTTGGCTCCTCCTCGCGCTCGTGGTGTCGGGCTGTATGCGGACGACTGCGCCGGTGGCGGTTATTGATAACGGCAGTCTCGATGCGATTGCCTATGGACCGGTCCAGCCAGTGCGCGCCGTAAGCGTGGCGACAACGCCGGCACCGCCTGTCTACAGCTACGCCGCCCATGACGAACCTTATCGCCTCGACGCCGGCGATCGGCTGCGCATCGTCGTGTATGGTCAGGAAGGCCTTACCAACACTTATGCCGTCGATGCAGGCGGCTCGATCACGATGCCGCTGATCGGCGCTGTGCGGGCGCGGGGTCTGACACCAAACGGACTGGCGGCCACGATCACGTCCCGCCTGAAGAACGGCTATCTCCGCGAACCTCACGTCGCAGCGGAGGTCGAAACCTACCGGCCATTCTTCATTTTGGGCGAAGTTGCCGCACCCGGCCAGTATCCGTATGTACCGAACATGACGGTTGAGAGCGCAGTCGCCATTGCGGGCGGCTTCACGCCGCGCGCTTTGCGAAGCAGCATCAAATTAACCCGGATAGGCGAAGCTGGTACCGCTCAGGCTGTTGTACCGCCTGGTACGCTCCTGAAACCCGGGGACACGGTCGTTGTCGCCGAACGCTGGTTCTGACGATGCCCGAAACACCCGACTCCCCGCTGCGCATTCTGCACGCTGTCCGCGCGCCCGTGGGTGGAATTTTCCGTCACATTCTGGATCTTGCCGTCGGACAAGCCGAGCGCGGGCATTCGGTCGGAATACTGGCTGACAGCCTCACGGGTGGCGGGCGAGCGGATGCCGCGCTGAAAGAGATCAGCCCCAAGCTCAAGCTCGGCGTGTATCGTCTCGCGATCCGCCGCGAGCCACACCCCATCGACAGCGTGACGTCCCTGCATTTCCTTCGCCTGGCCCGGTCACTCAAGCTGGATGTCCTGCACGGACATGGCGCGAAAGCCGGTGCCTTCGTGCGCATGAAAGGTAAATCGAAGAAGGCGATCCGGGTTTACACCCCGCACGGCGGGTCCCTCCACTACCCACCGGGAACACTCAAAGGCGCCGTCTATACGCGGATGGAACGCGCGCTGATGAACCGGACCGAGCTGTTTCTGTTTGAAAGCGCCTTCGCGCGCGACACCTATCAGCGCATTATCGGCAAACCTGCCGGCATGATCCGCTGCGTCTTCAACGGCGTGACCGCGTTCGAATTCGATCCGGTTCCGGTTTCGGAGGACGCGACAGATCTCATCTATGTTGGCGAATTCCGCGAGATCAAGGGCGCAGACCTGCTGATTCAGGCCGTTGCCCGGCTTCGGGCGGACGGGAAACCCATCACGCTGACACTCGCCGGCGATGGCGAGGAGACCGAAACCCTCAAGGCGCTCGTCAGCAGCCTCAACATCGGTGACGCCGTGCGGTTCATCGGCCACGTGAGGGCCCGCTTTGGCTTCTCCAAGGGCAAGCTGCTGGTCGTCCCCTCGCGGGGCGACTCGATGCCATACGTTGTCATCGAGGCGGCCGCCGCCGGTATCCCGATGATCGCCGCCAGTGTCGGCGGCATTCCGGAAATCCTTGGACCGCACACCAGCGGACTCTTCGTGGCTAACAGCATCGGTGCGATGGCGGACGCGATCGAGAGCGCGCTGGCAGACATGGACGCGACCCGCGAACGCGCCCGGAACCTGCGCGAACGCATCTTCGTCCACTTCTCGCAGAAGGCGATGGTCGATGGCGTGCTCAACGGGTATCGCGAGGCGTTCAACGCGCGTTAACCTATCCTTATTGAGATAACCAATTCTTCCGATTTGTTGGCTACGCAAGAGGCTGGGAACCTTGGTTCCTCCTGGCCTGTCGCTACATGACGGCATAGCAACGGAAATTTGCCGTGGAACCGATCGACGTCCGAACGATGATGAACGCTGCCCCGGGAGCAGCCACAATGAGCGCAGCCGATGGCGCGCCTCGGCAGGAACGCCGCAAAAGACTATCGCCAGCCGCGCTCGCGGTAACCAACGAAAAGGTCAGCAAGGCCTACTCGACCGTCGTCATCAGCGGTGTCGTCAGAATCCTGGATTTCGTGCTGTTGAGTGCAGTCGGGCTCGGATTGTATCTGTGGTACGTGATGCCCGGCGACAGTTTTTCCTGGCAGTACACAGCAGCTGTGTTCGGCGTCGCCGCGTGTGCGGTGATCAGCTTCCAGGCCGCTGAAATCTACGACGTACAAGTTTTCCGCGGCCAGCTTCGCCAGATGACGCGCATGGCATCGTCATGGGCATTCGTTTTCCTGCTGTTCATCGGCGCATCTTTTTTCGCGAAACTGGGCGGCACGATCTCCCGTGTCTGGCTCTCGGCGTTTTTCTTTGCCGGCTTGTCCGCGCTGTTTGCTGAACGGCTGGTGCTGCGTTCGCTGGTTCGCCGCTGGGCACGCGAGGGCCGGCTCGACCGGCGGACGATCATTGTCGGCTCCGACCAGAATGGTGAAAATCTGATCCGTGCGCTCAATGCGCAGGACGATTCCGATATTCAGATCCTCGGCGTGTTCGATGACCGTAACGATTCCCGCGCGCTGGAAACCTGCGCCGGTCAGCCGAAGCTCGGAAAAATCGACGACATTGTTGAATTCGCACGCCGCACGCGGATCGACCTGGTGCTGTTCGCCCTGCCCATTTCGGCTGAAACCCGCATTCTGGAAATGCTGAAGAAGCTGTGGGTGTTGCCCGTCGATATCCGGCTGTCAGCACACACAAACAAGCTGCGCTTTCGTCCGCGTTCCTATTCGTATCTCGGCGAGGTCCCGACCCTCGATGTGTTCGAGCAACCGATCACCGACTGGGACATGGTCTTGAAGTCGGCATTCGACCGCGTCGTCGGCGCGATCATCCTCATCCTGCTTGCGCCGATCATGGCGCTTGTCGCACTGGCGATCAAACTCGACAGTCCCGGTCCGGTACTCTTCCTGCAAAAGCGCTACGGCTTCAACAACGAGCGTATTGACGTTTACAAGTTTCGCTCGCTGTTTCACGATCAGGCGGATCCGCTGGCTTCCAAGGTCGTCACCAGGGGTGACAAGCGCGTCACCCGCGTCGGCCGCTTCATCCGCAAGACCAGCCTTGACGAGCTCCCGCAGCTTTTCAACGTTGTTTTCAAGGGGAACCTCTCGCTGGTCGGCCCGCGCCCGCATGCGGTGCAAGGCAAGCTGCAGAGCCGCCTGTTCGACGAGGCTGTCGATGGCTACTTCGCACGCCATCGCGTTAAACCCGGAATCACGGGATGGGCGCAGATCAACGGCTGGCGCGGTGAAGTGGACACCGACGAGAAGATCCAGAAGCGTGTCGAGTTCGACCTTTATTATATCGAGAACTGGTCGGTCCTGTTCGACCTCTACATCCTCTTCAAGACACCGTTCGCCCTGATCAAGGGGGAGAACGCATATTGAGCAAGATGTCGAATCGCACGACGCCAGCTTTCGACATCATACTCAAATCACTGAACTGACGCGCAGAAGGCGCGAAGAGGATTCCGGTTCGTATGGCTCTAGCCGCGACAGACTACGCCCTTCCCGCGACTGCGACGCCGCCCGGTATCGCGGCGATCCAGCGGGCGTTGATGTGGGCCGTTGGTGCCGGTGGAGCGATCGTATTCATCGAACCAAGTCCCTATGAGATCGTAACACTTGCCTCGGTGATCTTCTTCTTCGCCACCGGCCTGCGCATGCGTCCCGTCTTTATCCCGCTTCTAATCCTGCTATTCCTGCTGAACATCGGTTACACGATCTGTTCCATTTATTTGATTGACAAGAAAGAGGTGCTGAACTGGATTCTCACATCCTGGTACATGGCCGTCACCGCGCTGTTTTTCGCGATGGTTCTGTGCGAGGACACCGCCGAAAGGCTTGAATCCCTTCGCCGCGGACTGATCTTCGGGGCCCTGATCGCGTCCCTCGCCGCCATCGCCGGATACTTCCATCTCGCAGGGAGCGGCGGTTACGATCTCTTCACGCTGTACAGCCGCGCGCGAGGAACGTTCAAGGACCCCAACGTACTGGGTGCCTATTTGATCCTGCCAGCAATGTTCCTGCTGCAGAGCGTCGTCACCCAGCCTTTCGCCAAATCATTCCGGAGTGCGATCGCGTTGGGAATTGTCAGCCTTGCCGTGCTGCTCGCCTTCTCGCGCGCGTCCTGGGGCCAGTTGGTGGCCTGTTCGGCCTTCATGCTTGTCCTGATGTACCTCACGACACCTTCGCCGGCGCAAAGGACGCGCATCGTGACAGTGGCTATCGCAGCAACGATTTGCGCGACTTTGCTCCTTGTTGCGCTCCTGTCGTTCGAGTCCATCGGCGGTCTTTTCAAGGAACGGGCCAGCTTTAATCAAAGCTACGACGGCGGTCGCTTCGGCCGTTTCGGCCGCCACGCGCTCGGATTCCAGATGGCGCTCGAACTGCCGTTCGGGATCGGCCCCCTTCAATTCTCGAATTACTTTCCCGAGGACACCCATAACTCATTCCTGAACGCGTTCATGTCAGGCGGCTGGATCGCAGGTATCTGCTTCCCGGCGCTCGTGTTTATTACCATGATCATGGGGTTCAAGCTGGTCTTCGTCCGGGTGCCATGGCAGCGGGCTTATCTCGCGATCTTCGCCGCCTTCTTTGGCACCGTCAGCGAAGCCTTCATCATCGACGTCGACCATTGGCGTCACTTCTGGATGATGCTGGGAATTATGTGGGCGATGTTCGCGGCAGCGCATGCCCATACGTATCGCGCCCGAACGCCAGACCCTTTCTGATCTGCAAATAATCCGCGACTTTGCAGGGAATGTTCCACATGAACAGTTTGTTCACGCAACATCTCATTTTAGAGCGGAACAGAGCAGATCGCTTCTCGTTGAAGACCCGGGCAGACAACGAGGAGGATATTATGAGGAACAAGTTTTTGATTGGCGTTGCTACGGCTGCCCTGATCGGCAGTGCGGGATTTGTCTCGGCACAGACGCCGGGCAACGCACCGAACGCCCCTGCTGCATCGCAGGCCGCACCGTCAGCAGGCGCGCCTGCGGAAAGAGCCGCGCCAATGAAGCATGGCGATGCACCCGCCGGCGGCATGAAGGGCGATCAGGCTCAGATGCCGCGCGAGGGCCGCGACGCCCAACGCGCTCAGGACAATACCAAGGATGGCATGAAGCCGAAAGCCGCAGACACCCGCGATCAAAAGTCAGGCGGCAAAGCTGCGTCCGAGACCAACATGGACAGGTCGAAGGACGGCATGAAGGCCGACCAGAAGAATACCGGCGAAGGCAAGGCCGGAGCAACCACAGGTCAGGCTGGTGCCGGCGCGAAGCTGTCAGCAGAGCAGCGCACCACCATCCGCACGTCGATCACCAAGCAGAACATCAAGCCAGCGACGAATATCAACTTCTCGATCTCGGTCGGTACGCGAGTCCCACGAACAGTGGGCTTCCACCCGCTTCCCGCTGAAGTCGTCACGATCTATCCCGATTGGCGCGGATATGAGTTCTTCCTCGTCAACGGTGAAATCGTGGTCGTGAATCCGCGGACGCTTGAAATCGTAGCTGTGCTCGAAGCGTAGACGAAACAAGACGCACCTAAAGACAAAAGGGCCGGTCAAATGGACCGGCTCTTTTAAGACTTGATCTCCAAAATCTAGCGCAGCCTTCCGCGCGCAACGTCATAGCTCCAAGAGCGGCGTCCGCTGCTGAAAACCACCCGCCTGAACTGTAAGGCCTTGGCCTGTTCTGGAATCTTCGCTGTCTCGACCAATTGCATGGCCATCTGCCGGGTCATCTGTGGCGACACAAAGCGAACCGTACTGTTTCCACGGCCTGAAGCTGAAACCTGCATTCCGTCATCGCGCATCCGCTGCCCCATCTCATGCGCATAAAGCTCTCGGTTGGCGACGGCGGCGATCTGAAGGGATGGCTGAAGAATTGCGTATTGGATCATGCGCATGGCGTTGGCCATATCAAGCGCAGGCGCGTTTGCCGGATCAGCCGCAGCGGCCATTTGAAGGCGTAATTCCATGCTCCGGTATGTGGAGAGCGATAACGGCGTCTTGTTCCTGCCGCGCCTTGAGTTTTCATAACTCGCCTTCAACGCGGTCGCTTCGGCGAGCAGCGCGTCAAGAACGGCTTTGTTATCGGCGGCTTTCTGCTCCGACGGAGACAACGGCGCTGGAGCGGGCGTCGCCTCTGGCTGGACTGGCGCGGCATTGATCGGCTCAGACTTCGACGGAATCGTACCTGTTGCCTGAGTAGCCGCGTCCTGCGGCTTGTCGGTTTGCGTCGTTTGTGCGCTGGGCGGCGGCGTTTGGCCCAAAACGAGCCCGCCGGAAACCATGGTGAGCGAGATCAGCGATAAAGCAATGCTCTTGCGTCGCAACACATCCGCACCCAATCGTTCGGGATCGATGCCAAATATGGATCAACACCTTGCAACGCATCAAGCGGAGTTTTGTTCGGGATGAACGTGAAATATTTTTGCGTTTGGGGCTCTCAATAAAGGAGGCCCGGCGACCCTTTCGATAGCCGGGCCAGCTCAGACGCGAGGCAGGGAGACCAACGTACGCTCAAGGGACGATTTCGAAGAGCCCCGCCGCGCCCATGCCGCCGCCGATGCACATCGTTACAACGCCATACTTGGCCTTGCGACGGCGGCCTTCGATCAGAACGTGGCCGGCCAGCCGCGCGCCCGTCATGCCATAAGGATGCCCCATCGAGATCGAGCCGCCATTCAGCTCCCACAGATCAATGTCATCGATCTTGAGGCCGTGCCGCTTAAGCAAACGAGGAATCGCAGCCACCGGGCCGACACCCATCTCGTCCGGCTCAACGCCCGCGGCGACAAAACCACGGAAGATGCCGAACGGCTTGAGGCCCTTCTTGGCGGCGATCTTGTCGCTCATGATGACGCAGGCTGACGCGCCATCCGATAGCTGGCTGGCGTTGCCTGCGCTGATGGTCTTGCATTCAAACACCGGCCTGATGCTGACCAGACCTTCGGCGGTGGTATCGGCACGCTCATGTCCTGCGGATAGTTTTCCGCGATAAACGCCCTCACCTCATCCCGGAACGCCGCATCCTGGCTGGACAGCTTCAGCTCCATCGGACAGCTCCCGTTACCATTTCTCGCCGAAGGGGCGGATTTCGGTTTCGAATGTCCAGGCATCCCGCGGCTGCTGATAGAGCTGCCAATAAGTTTCAGCGACGGCGGCCGGACGCATCAGACGGTTCGGATCAAGATTCTCGATCGCTTCCTTGCCTTCGCGGTTGGCAATCAACTGGCGCACCCACTCAGTATCGACGCTGGAATCGATGATGAGATGCGCGACATGGATGTTCTTTGGTCCAAGTTCACGTGCGATCGACTGTGCGACTGCGCGCAGGCCGAATTTTGCGCTGGCGAAGGCAGCAAAACCAGAACCGCCGCGCAGGCTTGCAGTCGCACCTGTGAAGAAGATGGCTCCCTTGCCACGCGGCAGCATTACGCGGGCAGCTTCGCGTCCTGCGAGAAATCCGGAATAGCAGGCCATTTCCCAAACCTTGCGGAAGACGCGTTCCGTCGTCTCGAGAATCGGAAAATTGACGTTCGCACCAATGTTGAAGATGCAGGCTTCAAGCGGCGCATGCTTGTCAGCATCGGAAATGAAGGAGATCATTTCCTCTTCCTTGCGTGCATCGAGCGAGCGAGCGAATACAGTACCGCCTGCCGCCTCGATCTCCTTGACAAGAGGGACAAGCTTTTCGCCCTGCCGCCGTCCCGCAAAGACAGTGAAACCCTCCGATGCGAATTTCTTGGCGATCTCGCCGCCGATGAAATCCCCGGCGCCGATCACCGCCACGGTCGCGTTTCGTTTCTGCAAGGTCCTTCTCCCGAGCCAGAGTAAGTTTCAAAGATCGTAGTCTGTGCCCGACGCCAATGGAGGCATCAGGTTTCCCGCAAAGATTCAGCCAGCTTATGCTTCAGGATCTTGCCCGTCGATGTTGCGGGCAGCGCCTCGAGGACGATGATTTGGGACGGCCGCTTGTACGATGTGAGCTGCGGACGTCGGCGCCCTGGTCCGCAAGAAACATTGTCGCAAATGGACCCGACACAACGCCGGTCAAATCGAGCACGCGCACACCACTCAAAGGACCGGACATTTGTTCTTCCCTATAGATGTCGCGGACGGCTGCTGCTACCTCACGCTGCATTCAGAAGAAGTCTTTCAGTGAAAGACCTGAGGTCTCAGGCAGATTTCGCTTTCGCTGCGACGAGTTGTTCGACAATCGACTCCTCGACATCGCGAAGCTGGTCCTTGCCGAAAAACATTTCCGTACCGACGAAGAAGGTCGGTGAGCCGAACGCACCGCGATTGACGGCATCTGTCGTGACGTCGATCAGCTTTTTCTTCACATCGTCCTGCTGCGCACGCGCGATCAGCTTGTCGATGTCGATGCCGGACGAAATGAACGCCGCGCGGAAGGTTTCGACGTCATCCATTTTCTTCGGCTCTTCCCACATGTGATGATAGGCGGCGCGGAAGTATGGCTCGAACACGTTTTCGAATTGGGCTGCGACTGCGCCGCGCATCAACATCAGTGTGTTGACCGGGAAGAACGGATTCGGTTTGAACTTGGTGATGTTGTGCCGGCGAATGAACCGCTGGGTCTCAAGCGCGTTGTATTCCGGCTTGTTCTTGATGCCGCGCAGTGAATCGAACGGCGACATGTTGTTGGTCGCCTTGTAGATGCCTCCAAGAAGAACAGGAACATAGTCGAACTTGACGCCGGTGCGCTGCTCGATGCCCGGAAGCGCATACTCCGCCAAGTAGGCATTGGGGCTGCCGAAATCGAACTGAAACTCGACCTTCAAGGGACTGGCCACCGCGCTTCTCCTCTGCAATTTTTCTGTCTGGCGTACACTCTTGTCCGGCGAATTTAGATCGCCAACCTTGTCGAGAGCGATGGCCATTCATATAGTTCTAAAATTGAACTGTCAATTCTAACGGCCGGGATCCACCAAATTTTGCCCACAGAGCTTGAACTAGGACTTTTGTCCAACTCAGTGCCTATTTAGAATGGTATCTGAGCCAGCTATAAGCGTATCTGACGATCTGATTTGCGAAACCGGAGACGACCATGAGATGGGACGAACTTGAGGAAGAGCCGTGTTCCATGGCCCGCACCATCGGGGTCATCGGCGACCGCTGGAGCCTGCTTATCCTGCGGGAGTGCTTCCTGCGGACCCGCCGCTTCGAAGCCTTCCAGTCCGCCCTCGGTATCACCCGGCATCTCCTGGCCGAACGCCTGAAAAAGCTGGTCCGCCTTGGCGTGCTCCGCCGGGTTGCCTATCAGGAATCTCCCAAGCGGCATGAATATATCCTGACCCAGAAGGGGCTCGACCTTTACCCGATCATGATGGCGATCGTTCACTGGGGCGACATCCACATGGTGGACGAACGTGGCCGGCCGCTGCTTCATGAACATCAGAAGTGCGGGCATCAGTTCAATCCGGTCATGACGTGCTCCGAATGCGGCGAACCGTTGCTCGCCAAGGAAGTTCACGTCCATCCCGGTCCTGGTGCCCGTCCGAAGGTTGCACCGCCGAAGCCAGCTAAGATCGCCAAGGCCAAGTCGACGCGGTCGAAAGCCCGCGCCGCGTAGCTACGATCAATCGCAGCTCCCTATCAGGCCGTGATTGGCGAAAACTGGCTGCTTTCAATCAGATACTAAAATCCTCCGAAAGGCTGCTGCATTGCCACGCTGGCGTGGTGGGGTGCCGCTCCTGAAATTACTCGTTATAATTAAAATGCTTAAAGCCGTGCTGCTTCACAAGTTCGTCTCGTTGCGCTGTCTTCATATCCTCTCTCATCATCTCCGTGACCAGATCGACAAACGATGTTGTCGGTGACCACCCGAGTTTCTGATATGCCTTTGCCGGATCGCCCAAAAGCGTTTCCACCTCCGTAGGCCGGAAATATCGCGGATCGACCTCAACGATACATCGTCCCGTGGAAGCATCGTACCCCTTTTCGTCAACGCCTTTGCCTTCCCAACGAATGGTGATGTCTACTTCTCTTGCAGCGACTTCCAGAAACTCGCGGACGGAGTGCTGTTCGCCGGTCGCGATGACGTAATCCTCTGCTACATCCTGCTGCAACATCCGCCATTGCATCTCAACGTAATCACGCGCGTGTCCCCAATCGCGCAGCGCATTCAGGTTTCCGAGATAGACCCTCTCCTGAAGCCCGAGCTTGATGCGCGCCAAAGCGCGCGTAATTTTTCGCGTAACGAAGGTCTCTCCGCGGATCGGCGATTCATGATTGAAAAGAATGCCGTTGCACGCGAACAGGCCATAAGCCTCGCGATAGTTCACAGTGATCCAGTATGCGTACAGCTTGGCGACCGCATACGGCGATCTGGGGTAAAATGGCGTCGTTTCCTTCTGAGGAGTTTCCTGAACGAGTCCGTACAGCTCAGAAGTCGAGGCCTGATAAAATCGGGTCTTCTTCTCAAGTCCGAGAATGCGGATCGCTTCGAGAATACGCAGCGGACCGAGCGCATCCGAATTGGCGGTATACTCAGGCTCTTCGAACGAAACCGCGACATGGCTCTGCGCGGCGAGATTATAAATCTCATCCGGCTGAACTTCCTGCACGATGCGGATGAGGCTCGACGAGTCGGTCAGGTCGCCGTGATGAAGCGTCAGATCGTAACCCCTGTCATGGGGATCGTGATAGAGATGGTCAATGCGGTCCGTATTGAAAAGCGATGTGCGCCGTTTGATCCCGTGGACAGAATATCCCTTGGATAGCAACAACTCCGCAAGGTATGCGCCGTCCTGGCCAGTGACCCCTGTAATGAGCGCGGTTTTCTTCATCTAGTAACCGATCTTCATTTTCGCCAAAGCGCCATCTGCATCATGATGACATCATCGACAGTCAAATGATACTGGCATGGCTTCTGCCAAAGTTACTGCGGCCTCAGCGAAGCACCGCGGCCGAACAAATCACGAATGCGCCCCAACAGGTTCGTCGGCACGTCGATAATTACACCCTGCATGATCATCCAGAAACTTGCCGCACTGACACCCGCCAACATGAAGTATTGGACGAGGATCGCAGCAGGCCGCGATGTCGATATCGTTGAAAGGCCAAATCCCGCGATACGCAAAACGAGAATGCCCACGATAAGAACCGCGATGGCAAAATTGCGATTCTGCCGCGTCGTACGAGGGGCGCCGAGAATGGCAACGGCCATCAAGATGAAGACGAATGGATAGATCGGAGCGAAAATCCGGTCGTGCAGTTCAGATCGAAACTCTCCCGGAATCCGCTTGAAGACAGGATCGTCGGGCGGCGGCGAGATCAAATCACTGGTCGACCTCTCGCGTGGGCCATACGTCACGCTCTGGACCACGTTCGAGAACTGGGACAAATCGAATGCGTAGCTGGCGAACGCAACAAGCGCTGGGTCGCGCTTGCCGGTTTCGAAACGCTGCAGATTACCGTCCTGGAGAATGAGGAACGAGCCCCGCTCATTCTTCTGAACCGTGCCGCGATCAGCGAGAATATCGATCCGCTCCGCCGGGTTGCGCTGGTCATCGATGAAAATCCCGACGAGAAGTCCGCCGGGTTGCCGCCCCTGAATGCGGATCGTCAGCGGACCGAGTTTTTGGAATTCGCCGGGCCGGAGGATATTAGTGAGGACGTCGGCACCAATCTCGGTTTGCCATCGCCGCAAGGCGCGCAGGCATTCCGGCGCGAAATAGAGCGAGAGAAATGCCACCAGCGAACTGACCACGCATGTCGCGAACAGAAACGGGCGAAGAAACCTGCCTGGCGACAGGCCTGCAGCATTCATCACGATGATTTCGGAGTCCGTTGCGAGCCTGTTGAGGGTATGCATCACCGCAATCAGCAACGCGATCGGCGCAATGATCATCGCCAGTAGCGGTATCGCCAACCCGGTGACCCCGAGGAACACAAGTATCGACTGGCCCTGCCCTGTCATCAAATCGATGCCGCGCAGCGCTTGCGTGATCCATATGACTCCCGTCAATGAGACGACAATCAACAAGAACGCCAACAATGTCGTTCGCACGATATAGCCGTCGATTGCGCTCATCCAGCTTCCGGTAAAGTCCGATTCACGGGCGATCACGACCGCCGCATAAGAGTTATCATCTTGAGCTATATCGCATATTTCCCGTCATCTGCACCTTAAAAATTGGAATGTCGAAGGATAATGTACGCCATAATCAAGCGGGAATTGTACGACGTCTGGATCGGCTTTTTTCGTTTGGACCCGGCCGAATCGGCCTGTCGCACGGGCTGCGCGGCAAAACGGCACGGAGAACTTCGCAACTATCTCCGCGCTGCGTTGCCGTGGTCAACCTCTGTCGCATCATCCGTGGCGCTTGCATTCTTTCTTGGCTTCTGAACACGGTGAGGCTGGCGGCGTTCTTTCGATCGCTAAAGCATCCCGCAAGCATGGCGGCATTAATCCTGTGCTTCATTGCCGTGCTCGGCGTATTTTGGGCGGACGGCATTTCCTGGCCCGACAGGCTTCGCGGCCTGACTCCGATAGAGAAGCTACTCGGCATCCCCATACTGATTTACTACTTCAGCCAATCGTAACGCGGCCGATATGTGTTCTACGCCTTTGTTATGTCTTGCACAGTTCTGATGCTGTACTCATGGGTCGTGCTGTATTGGCCGAACCTATCGATCTACTACAAAGCGGACCAGCCTGCATTCCGGTGAGAAACTATATCGACCAGAGTCAGGGATTTGCGTGTTTGCGGTCGCAGCCATCGCTGCCGAAGCATTCCGCAAGCAAAAGCGCGCAATCGCCATTACAGCCACTATTATTGCCGCCGCTTTGCTGTCGAGCCTTGCTTTCGTCAACGTCTCTCAGCGATTTCTATCAGGGCTGGCTTTACGTGCTCGCCGTCGGCATCGCTGCTGGAACGATAGAGAAAGAGGCAAACTCTCAACGAGAGGCAGCCGTTCCAATCTGAATCACTCTGATTTGAATCAGGTCCGCGTCAGCGTGATGTTTGCACCCTTGAACTCGCTCCCTGATGAGCGGATCATAACCGATTGGGAATTTCCCTTTGTGGTTGCTACGAGATCCGCTGAAAACGCCCCGGCGCTCACGACGACCTGAAACCGGCCACCCGCCGTGTGCCTTGAACGTCGCCGCTGACATTCCGGGTGGATTCGCTCCAGGTGCCGGACAATTTTCCACCATTGGCAACAACGTTGCTGGTCAGCTCGATCTTGTAGCTGTCGCTTGCGCAGCGCAGGATTTGTTGAAGAGCATTCCCATCCTCTCGGACGGCATAGGTTGCGCGGCAGCGAATGGCCTCCCGCGCGCCGCTCTCGAACGAGATCGTCCCCTTGCCTGACCAGACGCCCGACATGCCGGCGAAAGGATGGGCCGACTGCGCCTGCACATCGATGGAGATGAATGATAAGCCAAGAGCACCGGCCATCGCCGCGCGCCGGCCGATTAATCCAAATGAAAACATTGAACCTCGCATTGTGACAAGTCCGCGCGACGAAAGGCGCAGAAATCTGGATCGCTAACTTCGCAAGAGCGAGAACGGTTCCCATCATCGGGGAGGAATAAGTTTGAATTTGGGAGGGGCCAATGTCCGGCCAGGATCAATCACTTGTGAAACTGCCACCTATACCGGCAAAGTCGGGAATTAGTACCGACGCCTCCACGGCCGTCCGAAAGGAATTGTCCTTGACCAACCCACTCGCCTTGAAAATCGCCCGTGAATACGGAACGCCTGCCCTCGTCATCGACATGGATCGCGTCGAACGCAACATCGCGCGGGCCCAGGAAATCTGCGATACCGCCGGCGTCGCCAATCGGCCCCATATCAAGACCCACAAAAGCCCCCTGCTCGCGCAACTTCAGATCAAGGCCGGTGCAAAGGGCATCACGTGCCAGAAGCTCGGAGAAGCAGAAGTGATGGCGCAAGACGGCATCGACGACATCCTCATCAGCTACAACCTCATTGGCGAAGAAAAGATAGCGCGTCTCGGTGCCCTGCTCGCCCGAACAAACATCACGGTCGCCGCAGACAATGAAGTCGTCATCGCGGGATTGCCAGCCGCGGCAGCGATTGCAGGGCGCTCCCTGCCGATCGTGATCGAGTGCGACACCGGCCGCAAGCGTGCGGGCGTGGAGACGCCTGCGGAGGTCATCGCGCTCGCCAGCCAGATTGCTCGCACACCCGGACTCTCATTTGCAGGGCTGTTGATGTATCCAACGGAAACGGGCTGGACCGAGGCGCAGCGGTTCTTTGACGATGCAACGGCCGGCCTTCGACAGCTTGGGCTCGATCCGGCCATCGTATCGACCGGCGGATCGCCAAATCTGAAAAACGTCGGCAAGCTAAAGGGGGCGACCGAGCATCGGCCCGGCACCTACATTTACAACGATCGCATGCAGGTCGCTGCCGGCGTTGCCACATGGGACGACTGCGCGTTGCATGTCTATTCGACCGTGGTCAGCCGCGCCGCTCCCGATCGCGGAATTCTCGACGCAGGCTCAAAGACGCTCACAGCCGATACCGGCGGACTCGACGGTTACGGGCTGATCCTCGAACATCCGCAAGCCAGGATCGCCCGCTTCGCCGAGGAGCATGGCTTTCTCGATCTGGCGAAGAGCAACACTCGGCCGGCTGTGGGCGACGTTGTCCGTATCGTGCCGAACCATGTCTGCGTTGTGGTGAACATGTCCGATGAAGTCGTTATGGTCCGCGGCGATGAAATCATCGGCATCCTCCCTGTCGCAGCGCGGGGGAAGCTTAGATAATCTCAGGAAAGAAACGGGCGACGGCAGTGTCAGCGCCGATTGTATCCCGGGCTGACCATGTTCTTGAGCTGGATGAGAAGTGTAAAAATCCACGCAAGACCGTAGAGACCGGCGAGCCCGAGCGCCGTCCTGCGATCCAATAGCGACAAGCCGGCCCAATACCAGACGCGATAGATCCATAGCCCCGCGGTCGCCACTCCCATGACGCAAACGAGCAGCTTCAGACCTTGGCTGTTCGCGACGCCTACCGCGGCAAAGAGGATCGTTGCCGGGATGAGAAACATCTGGCAGGCGGAAATCAAAGTCTCGTTCATGGAAGCTCCCCGGCGAATCGCACGAATTTTAGATCATTCGCCGGCCGAGCGGCGAATGCGGCGATGTGATCCGGGGACGTCCGCAACGGGGCCTGAGTGCCCGGAAAGAGGCCTGCGGTATCATAAATCGCAGGCTTCCCCTTCTTGCGCGGTGGCCTGAAGGAGGCTACAGGATCGGGGCCTCTTGGCACGGTTCGGAGCGTAGCGCAGCCCGGTTAGCGCACTAGTCTGGGGGACTAGGGGTCGGAGGTTCAAATCCTCTCGCTCCGACCATTTATCTCAGCAAAACAAGGCTCTTTTGACCCAGAGCCGGGATTCGCGAGCCGCCCTGCAAGGATCGGCACGGAAGTCCTTGCGAACGCATGCCCGGTTTGCTGCTTCGAAAGACTCCTTCACTGTGCATACTGATTAGTCCGATTGTAACCGCGTGTAACCACAGCAGGAGCAGTTTAATGTCCCGCTGCTGCATCGTAACGGCATATCAGGGCGATGGCTTTGCCCAGTTCGCCACCCTGACGTACGGATGAAGGCCTTCGCGGCCCGCCATGGATACGAATTGATCGTCCACAAACCGGATGGTTCGGGTTTCACGGATTCCTGGATGAAGATCCCGGCGATCATAGCCGCCCTGCGTAGCGATTTTGATTTTGTTCTTTAGCTGGATATCGACGCGGTGATCCTGCGGACCGGTCGCGATATTCAGGAGGACGCTCAACCGGGCGCCGATCTTTTGGTGTCTTGGCACGAACCGGAGACCCGTGACAGTCATCGAAAATAAGAACCTGCGGTAATCCCCATTCCGTTGCGTTCACTCCGCAGACCAACCACTTGATTGTAACCAACGCTGGCAGAAATTTCTTCAGTGTCTATGAGCCGCGCAGAAGTCACTTCGGCTTGAACTGGAGTCAGGTTTCGGCGGCACAAACGACTGTTGGCGACGACCAAACCTTTCAAGCGATCAACGGGGAAAACAAGATGGAAGGTGGGCCAAAGGACCTCACGGTGCATGGAAACATGATTGCGGTTTGCAGCCCAGAGTTGGAATCAAGCTTTATTCTTTCCAGGAAGCTTTATCATCCAACCATGATTGTTGGCTGATGGCCCGGCGATCCGTTGCGCTCGCAAGCCGCGATGCCGCATTGCTCCGCTGACAGCCTGCTGGCTGCCTCGCGCAACGTCTCAATTATCCTTCAGCACCTGGTCGATCAGCGCGCGTGCGCCGATCAGGTCGTCGAGCGCTTCCTGCAGCTTGCCGCGATCGGTCGGCTTGGCGCTTTTCCGGACACTTGGGGGAGCATAGGCCTCGGCGCCGGACGGCCCGGCCGGAACCGGATGCACGGGTTTGGGCACGACCGCTTTCGGAGGCGCCATGTCCGTCAACGGCGGTCCAAGGTCCCGCAACGACAGCGGGGATGCGTAATTAGCTTCCCGAGGGTCAGCAGTTTCGTGAGAATCCAGATCGTCATCGCCGTCGAGGTCGGGGCTCGCCAGGTCCGGCGCGCCGTCGTCTTCTCTGTCCCCGTCGAACGACGGTCCATCGAACAGAGCAGTGGCATGATCGACCGAGCCATCGGTCAGGCCCTGGACTGATTTGATCCCGTGCTCGCGCAGAATGCGCTGCACACCGCGGATGGTGTAGCCCTCGCCGTAGAGCAGCCGCCGGATGCCACGCAACAGGTTGACGTCATCGGGACGGTAATAGCGGCGGCCGCCGCTCCGCTTCATCGGCTTGATCTGGTTGAAGCGCGTCTCCCAGAACCTCAGGACGTGCTGTGGCACATCAAGGTCATCAGCAACTTCGCTGATTGTCCGAAACGCGTCCGGCGCCTTGTCCAATTGCAGGCTCCCCGTTGAAAGCCGCTGTTCTAAAGTCAGTCGTCAGCGCCGTTGGCACTGTCACTGCCGCTGCCATTCCCGTTGATACGCTGCTTTAGAATCGCAGATGGCTTGAACACCATAACCCGGCGCGGCGAGATAGGCACTTCCGTTCCGGTCTTGGGATTGCGGCCGATACGCTGGCCCTTTTTGCGTACCATGAACGAGCCGAACGAAGACAATTTCACCGTCTCGCCCTTCTCGAGGCAATCAGTGATCTCCTTCAGCACAAGTTCCACGAACGCAGACGACTCTGTGCGCGAAAGCCCTACCTTTTGGTAGACGGCTTCGCACAGATCAACGCGTGTGACTGTCTTCCCGGTTCCGGTCATCGCCTGCCCCGCTCACGGCGAAAAATTTATGTTCTGAAATTATGAGCTTAGCGACCGAGGGTCAACCTTGCTCATCAATGCAACAGCATGAAATTGTTTTCAATTATCGACAAACTTTAGCAAAAGACTCACCAGCGCAAAAGCGCAGATCCCCAAGTGAAGCCGCCTCCCATCGCTTCCAGCATCAAAAGATCGTTCTTCCTGATGCGTCCGTCGTCGACGGCTACCGCGAGCGCTAACGGAATAGAGGCTGCCGAGGTGTTTCCATGACGATCGACCGTCAGCACCACTTTCTGCGGCGCAATATGCAGTTTCTTGGCCGAGGCATCGATGATGCGCTTGTTGGCCTGATGGGGAACCAGCCAGTCGACATCGTCTGCGGTCGTGCCTGTCGCCTGGAAAGCGTCGATAATGACGTCCGTGATCATGCCGACGGCATGCTTGAACACTTCGCGCCCTTCCATCCGCAGATGGCCCACGGTTTGGGTACTGGACGGCCCGCCATCGACGAACAATTTATCCTTGTGACGGCCGTCGGAACGTAGATGCGTGGTGAGGATGCCGCGATCCGCGGTGGTTCCCGCCTGCGGCTGCGCCTCCAGAACCACTGCGCCCGCACCATCGCCGAACAGAACGCAGGTTCCACGGTCGTTCCAGTCCAGGATGCGCGAAAAGGTTTCCGCCCCGATCACCAGCGCGCGCTTGAATGCACCGCTTTTCAGGAAATTGTCGGCGGTCGCCAGCGCGAAAATGAAACCCGTACAGACAGCCTGTAGATCGAATGCAGCACCGTGATTGATGCCAAGGCCGTGCTGGATCGCAACCGCTGTCGCCGGGAAGGTGTTGTCCGGGGTCGAGGTCGCCAGAACGATCAGGTCAATCGATTGTGCATCGATCCCGGCATTGGCGAGCGCCGCCTGCGCCGCCTTCAGGCCCAGATGGGAGGTGAACTCTCCCTCGGCCGCGATGTGGCGTTCCTTGATTCCCGTGCGCTGAACGATCCACTCATCCGACGTGTCGACCATCTTCGCCAATTCGGCGTTGGTCAGAATGCGCTCCGGCAAGTAAGCACCGTGGCCGAGCACAACCGAACGCATCATAGTCACGAGACAGCCTCCTGCGCATTCGGCACGATCGAAAGAGCGTGGCCGTCGCGGTTGAGTGTTTGATGGATCTTGGGCAGGAGATCGTAGCGGACCATGTCATAACCAACATCAACTGCCGACGCAAAGCCCTCAGCGTCAGTGCCGCCGTGGCTCTTGATGACCACCCCGTTCAGCCCAAGAAAGACGCCACCGTTGACCTTGCGGGGGTCCATCTTGTCGCGCAACGCGTTGAAGGCACCGCGCGCGAAAATATATCCAAGCTTGGAGCGCCAGGTCCGGCTCATGGCGCTGCGCAGATATTCCGCGATCTGCCGTGCCGTTCCCTCAGCAGTCTTCAGGGCGATGTTGCCGCTGAATCCCTCGGTCACGATGACGTCGGCAGCACCCTTGCCGATGCCGTCGCCCTCGACGAAACCGATGAAGTCAAGCTGCGACAGGTTCATGGCCCGGAGCAGTTCGGCAGCCCCGCGCACTTCCTCGACGCCCTTTACTTCCTCGACGCCGATGTTGAGCAGACCTACAGTCGGACGTTCGAGATCGAACAGAACGCGCGCCATTGCGCTGCCCATGATCGCGAGCGACGCAAGATGACGGGCATCGCCGCCGATCGAGGCACCGACGTCCAGCACAACGGACTCGCCGCGCACCGTCGGCCACACCGCCGCGATCGCCGGGCGATCAATGCCGGGCATCATCCGTAGATTGAGCCGCGACATCGCCATCAGCGCCCCGGTGTTGCCGGCCGACACCACGACATCAGCGTCGCCTCTCTTCACGGCGTCGATCGCCAGCCACATCGACGACGACTTGCGGCCCCGGCGCAACGCCTGGCTCGGCTTCTCGTCCATGCTGATCGCAATGTCGGCGTGAAAGACCTTTGAGACGGCCTTGAGGGCGGGATGTGCGTCGAGTTGCGCACCGATCAGGGCACTGTCGCCAAACAACAGGAATTCGACGTCGGTGTGTCGCATCAACGCGAGCGCCGCACCCGGAACGATGACCGATGCACCGAAATCGCCGCCCATGGCGTCAAGCGCGATTCGAACCTTCTGCGGCATAAGCGTCCCGGAAACCTGATCGTTGCGGCCTCGAAGCGACTGGCCGCGAGCTGGAAGCCATCGTTGTGACAGCGGTTGACCGAAGTCTTCGCTATTGCGAGCGCAACCCCAGCCGGGCAGCGACAATAGCGTTTTTGTGGTGCGATACAACGGCTTGACCCAAGCTACAGGTTTGGTCAAGCGCTCCCCGCAGCAGCGTCATTTTCCTTTGGGTTTTTTACCTCGGGAGACGCCCGGCTTATCCTTGAGTGCCTTCAGGGCTGCAAACGGGTGTTCGTCCGGGTCTTCAGGGGTCTCAGGCGGAGCGAACGCCACGCCCGGCTTACGCGGATAGGGATCTATTCCCAGAGCCAGAAATTCAGCTGCCAGTTGGCCGAGGTCGATAGCACCATTGACGATGGGCTCCGGAGGATCTGGGATTTCGGCATCCTCGCCCTGCTCCTTCTGGATGGATTTCCGACTTGATGAAATTTGCGATGGCGGCGCGAAAACCGCCGTAATGGCCTCATCGATATCGTTCTCGACCGGATCAAGCGATACGACGCAGTTTTGCTCCACCCGCGCCCTGACCGTGCCGGTGACAGTCACGATGCCTCCGGCCTCGGGAATGACGTCGAATGTCGCTACGGCTTGCAGGACGGCATTCACGCCGGCAGCAGCAGCCAACAGACCGCGTTGAACCGGAGTGGCCTCCAGCACCTGATGCAGCCCCGCTTCTGGCAGCTGGGTCACCAGAACGGAGAAGCTCCAGGGAAGATCGCTATTCGGCATATGACCCGCCTTGCTCATGATGCCCCGCCTTGGGAGGCGGCCATAGGCTGTGGAAACGTCCACGCTCCCTTGCGAACGGCCTCCTCAGCCAATTTTGCGAGACCGCTGCTGGCTTCACGAACGTACGATGCCAGCGCCCTCGCGCCATCCACGGCCTCTCCGTTGAAGACATTCTTGGACAACGCCTGCGCCAATTCCTCGTCACCGGCCTCAAAGGCCAGATCGTAGGCCGCAGAGCGTCCATAAAACGCCTCCCCGAACGCCTGCATGCGCTTCGGGACGGTCAGGTCGCCCACCCCCATCTCCCGGAGATTGTCGTCCATGTCAGCGCAGAATCGGTCGAAAAGCGCTTGAGACATACTGTTTCCACCCTCCACTGCTTGCAGCCGGCGCAGCACTAGCCACAGATGCAGGATCAGCATGTCGAATCGGCCATTAACCGTGTCGCGCACGCCGAGGCTCGCGTAAAACGCCGGTTCTCGCGCTTGCGCCACGATCATGCCATAGATGGCTTCAATGGTGCCGCGCGGGACTGTGGGATTCCTGAAGCGATTGAATGGCCAAAGCATTTTTGGTTCCACGTCGAAGCCGGCGGCGATCCCAGATCGCCCTGACGGCCCCCGGTGTGTTGAAATCGGAAGCTCTGCCCGGTACGTCAACGCTTCGGCTGATGCAAGAGGCAAGAGGAAGGCCACGCGCGACATGACTGTTTTCAGACGGCCCGGTCTTCAAATCACCGGAGAGCGACGGTTCGTGGCGCGGTTGCGTGCGGCGGCTGCGATGATGTTCGTCTGCGCCGCTCTGGCCGCCTGCACCGGCGAGCAGTTCCAGAAGGGCTACATCCTGCCCCCAGGCGCGCTTGAGCAAATCCCGATCGGCGCCAGCCAGGATCAGGTTCTGATCGTGATGGGAACGCCGTCCACCGTCGCCACCCTGAGCGGCGAGGTCTTCTATTACATCTCCCAGCGCTCGGAACGCAAAGTCGCCTTCATGCAGCAAAGTGTCATCGACCAGCGGGTGATTGCGATCTACTTCGACAAGAACCGTACGGTCCAGCGCGTCGCCAACTATGGACTCCAGGACGGCAAGATCTTCGACTTCATCAGCCGCACCACGCCGACCAGCGGTCAGGAAATGAGCTACCTGACGCCGATCTTCAAGCTGCTCAGCCCGCGCTGATTTGGCCGCCCAGCATACCGGCAGTTCAACTGTCGGTATTTTGCTGAGCGAAATACGCCCGCCGCGCTGCGAATAGCTGCGCTTGCAGCCACGGAACCTGCCCGTTAGCTTCCTTCCAACAGTATCTCGCAAACGAGATGTATCTGGGAGGATAACCGATGACGCGCTCACTATCGCGCCGCGCCGTGCTGTCAGGCACTGCTGCCCTCTCCACAAGCCCACTCTGGCCGCGTCCGGCAAAATCCGCCGACTGGCGTCCGACCGACACGGTGCGGATTATCGTGCCGACAGCACCCGGCGGCAGTACGGATGTCATCGGCCGCTACCTCGCGCAACATCTGCAGCAGGCGTGGGGCATATCCGCCGTCGTTGAAAACAAGTCAGGCGGTGGTGGCACGATCGGCACCGCCTACTACGTGCAACAGAAACCCGACGGCAACAGCATCCTCGTCGGCAATCCAGGGCCGAACGCTG
This sequence comes from Afipia birgiae 34632, assembly GCF_000308295.2. Lineage (GTDB taxonomy): Bacteria > Pseudomonadota > Alphaproteobacteria > Rhizobiales > Xanthobacteraceae > Afipia > Afipia birgiae. Next base: position 827,123 of record NZ_HG326652.1, on the reverse strand, counting down.
TGGCGTTCAGCATCTTCCGCTCCCTGCCCTACAAAGCCGATCAGTTGCAACCGGTGAGCAATGCGATCCGCATTCCAAACATCGTGTCGGCGCATCCTTCCAGCGGCATCAAGTCGATCAAGGAGCTGATCACCTATCTCAGGGCTAATCCCGACAAACTGAACTACGGCACGTCAGGCGTTGGACAAAGCCCGCACCTGACCGCCGTCTGGTTCATGCAATTGACCGGCGTGAAGATGACTCATATTCCGTTCCGGGGCGCCGGCCCCGCTCTCACCGGGGCGCTGGGCGGGGACGTGGCGATCCTGTTCGACAATCTCTATCCATCGCTGCCGCAGACCGAGGATGGAAAGCTCGTCGCATTGGCCGTCACGACGCCGGAGCGCAGCTTCAAGGCGCCCAACATCCCGACCATGCGCGAGAGCGCGCCGGAGCTTGCCAACTTCGACGTCTCATCCTGGTTCGGAATGTTCATGCAGGCCGGAACGCCGCGGCCGATCGTCGATGCGTACAACGCCGCGATCAAGACGATGCTGGAACGCGACGATATCAAGAGGAACATCGCCGCGATAGGGGCCGTGCCCGATTACGGAACGCCTGAGCAATACAGCGCCTTTATCGATGCCGAGATCAAGAAGTTCGCGGGCATCATCAACAAGGAAGGCCTCAAGATGGACGTCAACTGACGTCCCCGACGTGATCCTTCCAAAGGTAAAACGTTCTTCCAAAAGTGAAACGGCCGCCCTGCAAGGCGGCCGTTCACAAGCGTGAAGTCAGACAGACATCAATCCCTGTTCGACGAATCTGTAGCCCGCCTCCCAGCGTTGATGCTGCTCGGTATTTTCCGGATACGGATTGTCTTGCGGCTCGTTGTTGAATCGCGCGAGTTTCCCCTGTTCGAACGGATCGCCATCGTCTGCTGCCATGTGTAGCCTCCCTTGTTTAACCGGAGACAACGCACGCAGTCGCGACCGGGTTTCCTCGTCTTTCAAAATTTTCGGCGTGGATAACGATTCAACCTGTCATCAAATCGCAACAATCGCGTGTGGCATCTGCGCAAAGAAGAACCCCGCGGCTCGCGCCGCGGGGTTTTCGATTCAGAAATACGACGATCAGTGCGCCAGGATCGCGAGCAGCAGGAGTGCCACGATGTTGGTGATCTTGATCATCGGGTTCACGGCAGGACCTGCCGTATCCTTGTAGGGATCGCCGACGGTGTCGCCGGTCACGGCTGCCTTGTGGGCATCCGAACCCTTTCCGCCGAAGTGGCCATCTTCGATGTACTTCTTGGCGTTGTCCCACGCGCCGCCACCCGAGGTCATCGAGATAGCAACGAACAGGCCGGTGACGATCACGCCGAGCAACATTGCGCCGACCGCCGAGAACGCTGCCGACTTGCCAGCCGCGCCGCCGCCCGCAATCGCGTAAATCGCGAAGTAGACGAAGATCGGCGACAGCACCGGCAGCAACGACGGAATGATCATTTCCTTGATCGCAGCCTTGGTCAGAAGGTCGACGGCCTTGCCGTAATCCGGCTTGTCGGTGCCCTTCATGATGCCTGGCTTTTCGCGGAACTGACGACGCACTTCCTCGACGATCGCACCGGCGGCACGACCGACAGCGGTCATGCCCATCGCGCCGAACAGATACGGAAGCAGACCGCCAAACAGCAGGCCGACCACGACGTAGGGGTTGTTGAGCGAGAAGTCAGGAATGACACCCTGGAAGTATGGATACTTCGCAGCGTTGGCGATGAAGAACTTGAGATCTTCATTGTAAGCCGCGAACAGCACCAGCGCGCCGAGACCAGCCGAACCAATGGCGTAGCCCTTGGTGACAGCCTTGGTGGTGTTGCCGACGGCGTCGAGCGCGTCGGTCGCCTTGCGCACTTCCTTCGGCAGGCCGGCCATTTCGGCAATGCCGCCGGCATTGTCAGTGACTGGGCCGAAAGCGTCGAGCGCGACGATCATGCCGGCCAGCGCCAGCATCGTCGTGGTGGCAATCGCAATGCCGAACAGGCCCGCGAGGCTGTAGGTGACGAGGATGCCCGCGATGATCACGATCGCCGGGCCGGCGGTCGATTCCATCGAGATCGCGAGACCCTGGATCACGTTGGTGCCGTGGCCGGTCACTGACGATTGCGCGATCGACTTCACCGGACGGAAATCGGTTCCGGTGTAGTATTCGGTGATCCAGATGATGAGACCCGTCACCACGAGACCGACGACGCCGCACTCGAACAGTGCAAGGCCGGTGTACTTCACGCCCGCGAGCGGACCGAAGCCGATCAGCTGATGGATCACGAAGGCCACGCCGAACAGCGACAGAATGCCGGTAGCAATCAGGCCCTTGTACAGCGCGCCCATGATCGACTGGCTTGCGCCGAGCTTCACGAAGAAGGTGCCGACAATCGAGGTCAGGATGCAGATGCCGCCGATAGCGAGCGGCAGGATCATCATGTTGGGCAGCAACGCAGGCGCGCCAGCGAAGAAGATCGCCGCAAGTACCATGGTGGCGACAGCCGTCACCGCGTAGGTCTCGAACAGATCGGCCGCCATGCCGGCGCAGTCGCCGACGTTGTCGCCGACGTTGTCAGCGATGGTGGCGGGGTTGCGCGGATCGTCTTCCGGGATACCAGCTTCGACCTTGCCGACGAGATCGCCGCCGACGTCCGCACCCTTGGTGAAGATGCCGCCGCCGAGACGGGCGAAGATCGAGATCAGCGATGCGCCGAAGCCGAGCGCCACCAGCGAATCGACCACGATGCGGTCGTTCACGGCGAGCCCGCGGCCCTGCGTCAGGTAGATGAAGTAAAGCGTCACGCCGAGCAGCGCGAGACCAGCCACCAGCATGCCGGTGATGGCACCGGCCTTGAACGCCAGTTCAAGACCGCCAGCGAGCGACTTGGTCGCCGCCTGCGCTGTGCGGACATTGGCACGCACCGACACGTTCATGCCGATGAAGCCGGCAGCGCCTGAGAGCACTGCGCCGATCAGAAACCCGATCGCCACGAGAATGCCGAGGAAGTAAGCCAGCAGCGCGAAGATCACGATGCCGACGACACCGATCGTCATGTACTGGCGCTTGAGATAAGCCTGCGCACCTTCGCGCACCGCCGCTGCGATTTCCTGCATGCGGGCGTTGCCCGCGTCTGCCCCGAGCACCGACGAGGTTGCCCACGCGGCGTAGACAATGGAAAGCGCTCCCGCGAGCACGATCAACCATAATGCTGTCATTGATTTTTGCCTCAGATCCCTGTTGTTTCCCCAGTAACGCCCCACCGGCCGTACAGGGTGGCCGGGCGCGCAAAAAAGGAGGCATGCTTCGTCAAAGGGCGAAATGCTGCCTCAATTCGGCGCGGACATTGCCAAAATCATATCCGTGACGCAACGCCGCCAAAGCCCCGCAAGCCCCTTTTCGGGCAATTCAACGAATGCCGCACAGGGCATTTGTGTGCAGTGCGAAAAATCTCAGAAATGGCTGTAGGACAGGCGTTTCAACGCCACTGGCTTGCCCGCCGCATCGAGGAACTGCGGAGCAGCCGCACCAGCCTCGACCCTGCCGATGCCTGTAACCTGCACATTGGTCAGTCTTGCGGCGGCGAGAAACGAATCCCAGCGATTCTCCGGAACAGCGCAGGCGACCTCGTAATCGTCGCCACCCGACACGATGGCTTCCATGCTGGAGCTTCCCTTAGTGACCAGCGCGCGCGCCTGCTCCGAAAGCGGAACATCTGCCAGATTGATCGCTGCGGAAATGCCAGATGCAGCGCACAGTTTAGCGAGATCACCGGCCAGTCCGTCCGACACGTCCATCGCTGCGCTCGCATGTTCGCGGATCACAACAGCGAGCGCATTGCGCGGCTGTGGTACGCGATAGCGCTGGATCAGGAATTCGCGGGACAGCATATCGAGCCCCTCACCCGCCTGCTCCTTGAGAAGACGCAGGCCCAGTGCTGCATCGCCGATTGTGCCAGTCACCGCAATCCGGTCGCCAGGCTTCGCGCCGCTGCGGCGAACCATTTTGCCCGGCGGCACGCGACCGAAGGCCGTGATCGAGATCATGAGCGGCCCGGGCGTCGACACCGTATCGCCGCCCAGCACCGGACAATTGAACGTCGCAGCATCTTCGCCGAGGGCGCGCGCGAATGGCGCCAGCCATTCTTCCTTCGCTTCGCGCAACGCCAGCGTCAGGACGAATCCTGCGGGGACTGCGCCCTTAGCCGCCAGATCTGACAGGTTCACCCGCAACGCCTTGCGCGCGATGGTGTCCGGCGGATCGCCGGAGAGAAAATGAACGCCTTCAACGATGGCGTCCGTCGTCAAGACAAGATCGTCACCCGTATGATTCAGTAACGCCGCATCATCGATAAGGCCGAACGCGCCGGGATCGGTCGCGAGCGGACGGAAGTAGCGCGCGATCAGATCGTCCTCGCCCGATGCTGCGGCACCCGGCGTCGTCATTGTTAATGCCCCGTCCGTGCGAATTCAGGCGCACGGAACTGCCGCGCGATCTGGTCGAGCACGGCATTCACCATGCCGGTTTCGTCCTTATCCACGAAAGCATGGGCAACATCGACATATTCCGACACCACGACACGCGCCGGAATATCCTTGCGGTGTTCGAGCTCATAGGCCCCCGCCCGGAGCGTTGCGCGCAGGATCGCGTCAATGCGCTTCAGCGGCCAGCCGCTTTCGAGTGCCTTGTCGATCAAAGGGTCGAGCTTGCTCTGGTCGCGCACCACACCGGACACCACGTCCTTGAAGAACGCGGCTTCAGCCGGCAGATAGGTGTCGCCCTCGACTTCGCTGCCAAGCCAATGGCTTTCAAACTCGGCGAAGATGTCCTCAATGCCAGCGCCGGCGATGTCCATCTGGTACAGGGCCTGCACGGCGGCAAGACGCGCAGCGCCGCGCCGGTTGGCCTTGCGATCGCCCGGTCCCTTGTCGCCGGCTTTTTTAGCGTCGCTCATAGCGGTTTCGCCAAACGCTTCTTGATGCGCATCATGGTGAGCGCCGCACGGGCCGCGTCGCCGCCCTTGTTCAGCTTGTCGGCGCGGGCGCGCTCCCACGCCTGTTCCGTGGTGTTGACGGTGATGATGCCGTTGCCGAGCGGCAGGCTGCGTGCCACGGCGAGGTCCATCAGTGCCCGCGACGATTCCATCGAGACGATCTCGAAGTGGATGGTGTCGCCGCGCACCACGCAGCCCAGCGCGATGGCTCCATCATATTGCCGACCATTCTTCTTCGATGCGTCGAGCGCGATAGCGATCGCTGCCGGAATTTCGAGAGCGCCCGGAACACTGATCACATCGTAGCCGACGCCCGCAGCCTCCAGCTCCTTGATCGCACCCTGAAGCAGCGCTTCCTGAATATCGTCGTAAAACCGGGCTTCGATAATGACGACGGTCGCGCCGCTAATGTCGGTTGGATCCTTGAGTTCTGCGCGGCGCGGTTCAGCCATCATTCCATCCAGTCAAAAGGGTTTCGGTGTTTGCGCGTTTGTAGTCGCTGAGCGCTACAAAGCCAAGCACAACAGCCCCTTTTCAAGGCAGGGATGCAGCTCCGAATCCGCCTCAATTGGCCTGTGTCACCTTGTAATCGAACAGATAGCCGGCCAGCGCCTTCTCAACCGCGGCGTGCTGACTTGCCATCGCACGGGGCAACGTCACCGTCACGTCGATGCCGCGTTTGCCGCCCGCTGCGACATCGATCGCAGCGTCGGCCGCTCCGGCGGCTTCCGCAATCACCTGGGCGACGAGCCGGTGGACGGCGTCGGTGCGCAATTGCGGCTTGAAAATCTTGCCGACACTGGTGACCGGAATGGCGTCGATGACAATGATCTGCTTGGGCCATGCCGGACGCTCCGCGATCAGCGGCTCGGCATAGGCTTTGAGTTCGTCGGCGGTCACCTGCGCGCCCGGCTTGAGGGCGACGTAACACACCGGCAGTTCGCCTGCGTATTTGTCCGGTTGCCCGACGGCAGCCGCAAGAGCCACTGCCGGATGGGACTGCAATGCGTCCTCGATCAGAACGGGATCGATATTGTGGCCACTGCGGATAATGAGATCTTTCGAGCGCCCGGCGATGAACAACCGCCCCTGCTCGTCGGTGTAAGCCAGGTCGCCGCTGTCGAGATGACCGTCGCGCAGCGCGCTGCTGTTATGGCTCTGGTCCTTGTAGCCCGGCGTGACGTTCGGGCCAGACACGGTCGTGACGCCAACCTCGTGCGGCGCGCAGGCCTCGCCCAGCGAACCGTCAGCGCCGAGTTTCCGAACCACGACCTGCGTATACGGCAACCGGACGCCGACAGAGCCTAGCACCGGCTCCGCAGCGGCGGGATCGATGGACACCAGCCCGCCGGTTTCGGTCATGCCTAGGATTTCGTGGATCTGGGTCCCGGTCATCTTCTGGTACTGCAGAGCAACCGCACGCGGCAGCAATGACGCGCCAGAGATGCTGTAACGAGCCGATGAAATGTCGGCATCGACCGGTACATTCAGCAGCGCAGCCAATGCGGTGGGCACACCACCGATCACGGTCGCGCGATAGCGTTCAACGATTTTCCAGAAATTCTTGATGATGACCGGATTGCGCATCCCCGCCGGCGACAGCACGAGGATGTTCGCGCCCGCGATGAAAAACGACAGCCCGCAGGAAATCGTCGCCGCGACATGAAACAGAGGCAGACCGTTGGTGATGACATCGGTCTCGCTCAAATCCTGCAATACTGTTCCACCGAACCCCGCCGCGATCTGCATGCGATGGGTATGGGTAACGAGTTTCGGCGAACCGGTGGTACCGCCGGTGTGGAAATAGGCGGCAACGTCATCGCCACCCCTTGCCTTGCCGAACGACAGCGCATTGCCGTCCTGCGACTTCAGCTCCGGGCCAAAGCCGAAGACACCTTCCGGTAACGGCGCATCAGACAGCGAGACCTGTACCAGCTTGACGTCCGGCAGCAGTTTTCCGACCTCAACCGCTTTCTGCCAGATATCCAGCTGCGGATGCGGACCCAATGCCACCAAAATCTTTGCGCCAGACGCCTGGACGAGATCGGCGATGTTCTGTGCCTGGAGCAGGAAGTTGATCGGCACCGCGTAACCGGCGGCCTCCGCGCCCCAGAGCGTGAAATGGGTCTCGACCAGACTGGGAAGGATGTAGGCAACGCCCGCACCCGCCCCCCAAGGCTCGCGAAGAAATTCGCCGCGCGGGTGACGCCATCGAGCATCTGCCGGTACGTGACGAGACGCGGCGTCTCATCTTCGGCACCGGTCATCAGCATGGTCAGCGCGATGCGATCAGGATGCTCCGCCGCACTCTTCGCAAAAATGTCGTAGACGCTGCGCGCATCGTAGCGCTGCTCCAGCGTCTTCTCCGATTCAAACTTGATGACGTCCTTGAGCGTGGCAACCGGATAATCGCTGAAAAGCGGCATCTGAATCCCCCTTGAACTGGTCTCAGTCGATCACGCGGAGCGTGTCCCCGATTTTGGGCGGCAAGCTATTTAATTAATTTAACAGCGTCAAGTTTTGCGGGAAACGGTACGCCCATTCGCAGCAATCCTGACAGGCTTTTTCAAGTTGCCTTCCGGGACGCCGGACATCCCCGCGCCGCTCGCGATGAGACGCATCGAGGCAAGATGCAATGCATCCCTCTCGCGGACCGTGCGTAACAGGCCGCTCATGTGCATCATGACGATACCATGCGCAGCGGAGAAAAATGCCTCGGCCAATGTTTTCACGTCACCCTCGATATGTCCGGCATCCACAAGTGCCTGCACGTAGGTGGTCATGGTGGCGCGGAAACGCGTCATCGTCGCCGAAAACTGCGGCGCAATCGCCTCCTCAAGATTCTCCGTAAAGAAAATCAGCCGATAGGTGTCGGGATGTTTCAGCGCAAAATCCAGAAAGGCCTGCCCGACGGCACGCGCGTTCTTGCGCGCATCCCTTGCCGGGTCGAACGCCGCCTCAAGGTGGCCGCAGAAGCGATCGAGGGCCGCCGCCCGCATCGCCACAAGAATTTCGTCCTTGTTGGCGAAATAGCGATAGGCCGCCGTCTGACTATAGCCGAGCGCTTGCGCGATCTGGCGCATCGAAACGCCCGCGACGCCGTGCATAGCAAAGAGCTTCTCGGCCGCGCGAAGCAGCCGCTCCCGGAAGACCTCGACCTGGTGATCGGTGAGTTGCTTACGCATGCCAATCCCGTCGCTCTGCCCTGCCGGCCCGCGCCATCAGGCGCCTTCTATTTCATTTCGATCAATCGCGCGGCGTAACGTGCCATCAAATCGATTTCGAGATTGACTTCCGATCCCACGCGCCAGTCGCTCAGCGTCGTGACGTGTAGCGTGTGCGGAATGATGAGAACGGAAAATACATCGTCAACGGCGGTATTGACCGTCAGCGAAGCGCCATCGAGCACCACCGATCCCTTCGCCGCAATGAATTTTGCAAGATCGCGCGGCGCATGCAACTCGAACCTCGCCATGTCCGGCAGGTCATCGCGCGTGATAATCGTCGCAATGCCATCGACATGCCCGGCAACGATGTGTCCGCCGATTTCGTCGCCGATCTTGAGCGCGCGCTCGAGGTTGAGGCGCGTCCCCTTGCCCCAGCCCTTTGCCGTTGTCAGCCGCAGTGTTTCAGCAGCCGCATCGACGTCGAACCATGTCCTGTCCTGGTCCATACCGGACTGCACCACTGTCAGGCACACGCCGTTGCAGGCGATCGACGCACCGTCCGCGATGGTCGCCTGATCGTAGCGGCATGCGATGCGCAGCCGGTGCAACTGTCCTTGCGCCGTCGGCGTGACGCTGGTGATTTCGCCAAGGTCCGTGATGATGCCGGTGAACATCTAGGTCTCTTCTTAATTGATCATGATCTAATCGGAAAACCGGTTCCCACCTTTCCGGATCATGATCGTTCATAGATCGTGAGTGTGTCTTTATCCAAGGCCTCGGTAGCACGCGCGCGCCAGCGAGGCGACTGGGTGATGACCGACAGCGGCTGCGTATCGAGCGCCGAAATACCGTCCATGCCGATGTCACTCGGCCCTCGCAGCAGCCAGACCTCGTCGACCAAGCCCGCGCTCAGGAACGACGACGCCACCCGTGCGCCACCTTCGACCATCAGCCGCGTGATGCCGCGCTCGGCTAGCGCGCTTAAAGCGGATGTGAGATCGAGGCCCGGCGTGGGTGCGTTCGCCACGGGCACGCGGATGACCTGCGCACCCGCTGCGCCCAGCTTCATTGCCGCTGGGGCTTCAGACAGATCGGACGTCATCGCCCAGAGCGGCGTCTGCCGCGCGGAATGAACCAGCTTGCTGGCGCCCGGCAGCCGCAGCGCACGATCCAGCACCACGCGCACCGGCGATTGTGCTTCCAACCCCGGCAGACGCACCGTGAGCAGCGGATCGTCGGCGAGCACCGTGCCAATGCCGACCAGGATCGCGTCGCTCTGTGCGCGCAGCAGATGCACCCGCGCCTTCGCCGCCTCGCCGGTAATTGCAACCGGCTGGTGACCCGCAGCCGCGATCTTGTCGTCGGCGGATACGGCCAACTTCAAAATAACGAACGGGCGTTTCTCGCTGACGCGCAGGAAGTGCCCGGCATGATCGCGCGCGGCTTCGTCCTTGCAAAGGCCGACGTCAACGACAATGCCTGCCGCGCGCAGCCGCGCGTGTCCCTGCCCGCCAACTTCTGGATTTGGATCTTCAACAGCGGAGACGACCCGCGCGATACCCGCAGCGATGATCGCATCCGCGCATGGCGGCGATTTCCCGAAATGCGAACACGGCTCCAGCGTGACGTAGAGCGTCGCGCCACGCGTCGCCTCGCCCGCTCGTTTCAAAGCCTCGGGCTCGGCATGAGGCCGCCCGCCGGGCTGGGTCCAGCCGCGCCCGGCAATAACACCATCCTTGACGATGACCGCGCCCACCGCCGGATTCGGCCACGTACGGCCCTGCCCGCGCCGGCCGAGCGCCAGCGCAAGCTGCATGTAACGAAAATCTTCAGCCATTGAGTCCCGCACAGCTGTCAAGCTAGCGGATTAGCGAATGCTGCGCCGTGAAAAAATCACTTGCGCACCACTGCCGGCCGCGGCGGTTCGTCCTCGCCCGACAATTCACCAAGCACAGCCTCGAAGTCCTTGGCCTCGCGGAAGTTACGATAGACCGAGGCGAAGCGGACATAGGCCACATCGTCGAGCTGACGCAAATGCTCCATCACGGTCTCGCCGATGACCTCCGAGGAAATCTCCGCCTCGCCGCCGCTTTCAAGCTCGCGCACGATGGCCGAGACCATCTTCTCGACGCGCTCGGGATCGACCGGACGCTTGCGGAGGCTGATCTGGAGCGAGCGCACCAGCTTGTCGCGGTCGAACGGAACGCGACGGCTGTTGCGCTTGATGACGGTGAGTTCGCGAAGCTGCACCCGCTCGAAGGTAGTGAAGCGGAAATTGCACGCCATGCAGACGCGCCGCCGCCGAATCACGGCCGAATCTTCCGTCGGCCGTGAATCTTTCACCTGCGTATCGAGACTGTTGCAGCTTGGGCAGCGCATTCAGCGTCCCCTTAACTGTAGATCGGGAAACGGCTGGTGAGTTCCTTCACCTTCTCCTTCACCGACGCCTCAACCAGAGGCGCTGAGCCTTCGCCCGACTGAGCGACGGCGTTGAGCACTTCCGAGATCAGCGCACCGACCTGCTTGAATTCAGCGACGCCGAAGCCGCGTGTGGTCGCAGCCGGCGTACCAAGACGCAGACCCGAGGTCACGAACGGCTTCTCAGGGTCGAACGGAATACCGTTCTTGTTGCAGGTGAGACCGGCGCGGACCAGCGCCTTCTCGGACACATTGCCCTTGAGCCCCTTCGGTCGCAGGTCGACCAGCATCAGGTGATTGTCGGTGCCGCCCGAGACAATTTCGAATCCGTTGGAGCGCAGCGTTTCAGCCAGCGCCTTGGCGTTCTCGACCACGTTCTTGGCGTAGATCTTGAAGTCCGGCTGCAGCGCTTCCTTGAACGCGACAGCCTTCGCGGCGATCACGTGCATCAGCGGGCCGCCTTGCAGGCCGGGGAAGATCGCAGAGTTTATTTTCTTGGCGATGGCTTCGTCGTTGCTGAGGATCAAACCGCCGCGCGGACCGCGCAGCGACTTGTGCGTCGTGGTCGTGGTGACATGGGCGTGCGGCACCGGCGACGCATGGACACCGCCCGCAACGAGGCCGGCGAAATGTGCCATGTCCACCATCAAGTAGGCGCCGATGCTGTCGGCGATCTCACGGAAGCGCTTGAAGTCCCACGCACGCGAATAGGCAGAGCCGCCGGCGATGATCAACTTCGGCTTGATCTCCTCCGCCTGCTTCGCCACCGCGTCCATATCGATGATCTGGTCTTCGCGGCGCACAGTGTAGTGCGCTGGCTTGAACCACTTGCCGGACATATTGACCGGCGCGCCATGAGTGAGATGTCCGCCAGCTGCGAGGTCTAGGCCCATGAAGGTGTCGCCCGGCTGCAAGAGCGCGAGGAAGACGGCCTGATTCATCTGGCTGCCGGAGTTCGGCTGCACGTTGGCGAAATTCGCACCGAACAATTTCTTGGCGCGCTCGATGGCGAGGTTCTCGGCGACATCGACGAATTCACAACCGCCGTAATAGCGTGCGCCCGGATAGCCTTCCGCATACTTATTGGTCATCACCGAGCCCTGCGCCTCGAGAACGGCGCGGCTGACGATGTTCTCCGACGCGATCAGCTCGATCTCGTGCTGCTGGCGACCGAGCTCACCCTTGATCGCGTTCGCGATCTCAGGATCGGCCTGCGCAAGCGAAGCCGTGAAAAACGAGTCGGGAGCGGAAGCAGTCTTGGCAGATGAACTCATTGCGGAATATCTCCACCGCCGCAGCCTTCAGGCGGCTACGGGCGGCTATTGAGGGTCTCAAGGGCGGCAGCCGCGAGATACCATATCTGGCGGGGGTGGCCAAGTTCCAAGCCCGTGGGCCGCTATTTATGCCGGGCAGCCCTGTTCCAAGCCGCCCCCGTGGGCGGTGTGCCAACCGTTATAGTGCCAAGTCGCTCTGGGAGCGCTGTTTGTGCTGCTTCCGCCCCCGCCCGGGGGCCGCAAGGCGCCTTTTTGCCCACATTCCCGGGCTGGAACCTTCCGGGTTGGGCAAATAAAATTCGCACCGGGAGGCACGATCCGGAAAACGGAGACGGTGTGCGAAGAAAACCGCCCAAACGGGCGACGCGCCTACAGCCGCGCGCAAAGGAACATCACGTTCAGCGAGCACGCAGCCAGCAGAACGAGCATCAGTGCGACCTGCAGCCGGTCGCCGGCAAATTTGAGAATCGGCCTCATGATTTGAGGATGATGGAAAGAGTCCGCGCAAGAGTCTCGGACGATATTTTTGGCTTTGGCGCCTCCGGATTCAGGACTCGTTTACGAGTCGATTCTCTGGAGCCTGAACGCGAAAAGGCGCCCGAAGGCGCCTAGTCGCATATCCCACACCAGGGGAAACTCGTGCGGAATTCTTCCGCGTGCATCTTCGCGCACTTCGGTAAAGCCGGAGGGCACCGGCGTAAACTGTGAAAGGTAAGTGCAGGCCGCCGGTCTTTTTAAGTTAGCCGACTGACCCGAAATTTGTGAAAGGCTCAGAGCCGATACAGGATCTGGTCGGTCCAGAAGCGCTCGAGGCGATGCAGCGACTTGTTCAGCGTCGCGAACTCGGCGTTCGAGATCCCGCCCACCTGCTCGACCGTCTTGACGTGCTTCTGATACAGCGCGTCGACGATGTGGCGGATTTCCTGGCCCTGTGCGGTCAGACGAATCCGGACCGATCGGCGATCAACGCGCGAGCGCTGATGATCGAGGAAGCCCATCTCGACAAGCTTCTTCAGATTGTACGAGACGTTGGAGCCGAGGTAGTAGCCGCGCGTACGCAGCTCGCCGGCGGTCAATTCCTTGTCGCCGATGTTATAGAGCAGCAGAGCCTGCACCGAATTGATATCGGCGCGGCCGCGACGATCGAATTCATCCTTGATGACGTCGAGCAGACGACGATGCAGACGTTCGACCAGCGTAAGAGCTTCGAGATAAAGCGGCTGCACGGGTGCAGCGGCGTTGTCGCGAGCAGGTTCAACTGCCGTAGCGGCGGCTTTGATCATGACACTTCCCCTGTTGTCGTTTTTACGACTTATTCGACGAAACTTTTGTCTCGCCTGATAGGTGCAAACTAAGGGAGGCGTTTGAAGATCAGCTTAAATAACAGCATAAAGAGATGGTTTATTTGAAACGGTGAATCGTATGTTACATCGATAAAATAAGGGCTTTTTGTTAGTTTTGATTCACCCAAACAGCCCGATGTTCACGCTTCGTCACAAGCGCTGTCGCATTCCAGCACACGTTCGTTCAAATTTGAAAGACTTCGTAAAACATCAAGGCGAGCGGCAGCCGGCGGCGTACTACGGCGGCCGTTCCCGCGCCGAAAACCACGCCAGGACAAGGTAGGCCGCGAGCAGGATCAGGGAGACGAGAACCGCAAACAGGTTGCCACCGTAGATCGCGGGAAACATCAACTCGATCACTGCGGTTGAAACGATCGTCGTCAACCACACCACCGCGCCCCATGGCGTGGCAAGCCACAGTCCCACCGCCGCGACCAGTTCGATCACCGCAAAATAGACCGTAGCGGTTTGCCACTGCGTGGTCTGCGCCTCGAATGCACTCTCCTCGCCGCCGACGAAGCCGGTGATCTGCGCCCAATGATAGAGTCCCTTGATCATCGACAGCACGGCCATGACGCGCAGGAACAACACAAGCCGGGTGGTCCAGGTGCTTTCGCCCGTTTCCGCGTCTGGCGATGTCATTGGCGTGACCAGATTGACCTGATCGCGCGGCATGTCGTCGTTCGCGCCTCGGGTCATGCGCGCCGCCATCGATTGCCGGGTGTCCTTGTTCATGCCGCCTGTTTGACGCCTAACACCGGCAAAATCAATCGCCTCCGTGCGGTGACGGACGGGCCCGCAGATGCTACATGTGGCGACATCTGTTTGCGCGGGAGTGGTAACAAGATGGCGATCAAGTTTGGGCGGCCGATTGAATTGCGGGATGGTCCGCGGGACGCGGCCACTGCCGCCCCTTCCCTCGATCTGACCACCCGCATGCGCCGCAACCGCAAGTCCGAATGGGCGCGGCGGCTGGTGCGCGAGAATGTGCTCACTACCGACGATCTGATCTGGCCGCTGTTCGTGGTCGACGGGAACAATCTGCGTGCGCCGATCGCCTCGATGCCCGGTGTCGACCGCCTCAGCGTCGATCAGTGCGTCCGCGATGCCGAGCGCGCGATGAAACTCGACATTCCGTGCATCGCACTGTTTCCCTACACCGAGCCGTCGCTGCGCGACGAAACCGGTTCCGAAGCGCTGAACGTCAACAATCTGGTCTGCCAGTCAGTGCGCGCGATCAAGAAGGAATTCCCCGACCTCGGCGTCCTCTGCGATGTGGCGCTCGATCCGTTCACCAGCCACGGTCACGACGGGCTGTTGCAGGACGGCAAAATCCTGAACGACGAAACGGTTGCGATCCTCGTCCGCCAGGCACTTGTGCAGGCCGAAGCCGGCTGCGACATCATCGCCCCAAGCGACATGATGGACGGCCGCGTCGCCGCGATCCGCGACGGCCTTGATCGCGCCGGGTTCGGCGACGTACAGATCATGGCCTATGCCGCGAAGTATGCTTCCGCATTCTACGGCCCGTTCCGAGACGCTATCGGCTCGGCGAAAACGCTCACCGGCGACAAGCGCACCTATCAGATGGATTCGGCCAATTCAGATGAAGCGCTGCGCGAGGTCGAACTCGATATCGCCGAAGGCGCCGACATGGTGATGGTCAAGCCCGGCATGCCCTATCTCGATATCGTACGGCGCGTAAAAGACACCTTCGCGATGCCGACCTTCGCCTATCAGGTGTCCGGCGAATACGCGATGATCGCAGGGGCTGCCAATAACGGCTGGATCGACGGCGAGCGTGCGATGATGGAAAGCCTGGTCGCATTCAAGCGCGCGGGTGCCGACGGCGTGCTGACCTACTTCGCGCCTGCGGCGGCGGAAAAGCTCAAGGCCGGTAGATAAGAATAGGAACAGCCACCGTCATCCTGAGGTGCGAGCCGCGCTTGCGGCGAGCCTCGAAGGATGAACGGACGTAAGGCCTCGCAGCCCTTCGAGGCGCGCAAGTGCGCGCACCTCGGGGTGACGGCGCCTCGAAAAGTCCGGAACCAAGCCAGATAACTTTTTCTCCATATGAGCCTAAGCCGTCTTGCGCACGCAATCCGGCGGGGCCATGTGCGCAGCGAGCGGCCCGGGCATACGGCCGCTGAGGAGGGTTTCCATGTCTGACACGAGAAACACCGGCGGCTCGACATCAGGTGCGACCTGGCGGAACAATCCATCAGCCAGCGCGAGCGCGCAGCAGGCCTACGATCCGTGGTTGCAGCCCGAACTGTTTCGCGGCGTACTGACCAAGCGGTTCTTCGCGTTTCTGATTGACCTCGTGATCCTGTCGATCCCGATCATCCTCGCCGTCATCTTTGTCACCCTGTTCGGCATTGTCACGCTGGGACTGGGCTGGTTCCTGTTCTGGCTGATCTCGCCGTTCTCGGTGATCTGGGCACTGCTCTATTACGGCATGTCGCTCGGCGGCCCGAACGGTGCCACCGTGGGCATGCGCATGATGGACATCGAGATGCGGACATGGACCGGCGAACGGCCCTACTTCATCCTCGGCGCGGTTCACGCCGTTCTCTACTGGGTGTCGGTTTCGTTCCTGACCCCGCTGGTGCTGCTGGTCGGCCTGTTCAATGGTCGCCGCCGGCTGCTGCATGACGTCGTGCTGGGCACGGTGTTCATCAACAGCAATGTTCAGGCTTCGGTGGTCCAGACCACGCGCGTCTAACCGATTCAGCCCGGGCAGATCACATCAGTGGGGTCTGTCCGGGTGCTGTACAGTTTGCCGCTTGATCTCGGGGTTATTCTAGCGGCAGCGCAGTCAAATTCGTTGACCCATGACCTCCGTGGCGCGATGCTGTGAAAGGAATCGCGCAGACCGGAGACAAACGGCCACACGTGACACAACATTCGCGCAATACGCCGCAATTTTATCTGACGGCGCCCTCGCCCTGCCCCTACCTGGAGGGCAAGCAGGAGCGCAAGGTTTTCACGCATCTGGTCGGCGACAAGGCCGGCGAGTTGAACGATCTCCTCACCCATGGCGGCTTCCGCCGCAGCCAGTCCATCGCCTACCGTCCTGCCTGCGATCAGTGCCGCGCCTGCGTGTCGGTACGCGTCATCGCCAACGAATTCCGGCCCTCGCGCAACTTCCGCAAGATCCAGGCGCGCAATGCCGACATCGTCAGCGAATTGCGCACGGCGGTGCCGACATCCGAACAGTATTCGGTGTTCCGCGCTTATCTCGATGCCCGTCATCGCGACGGCGGGATGGCGGATATGACCGTGCTCGATTACGCGATGATGGTTGAGGACAGCCACGTCTCGACCCGCATCATCGAGTATCGCCGCCGCACCGCCGACAGCGGCATCACCGGCAAGGGCGGCGACCTGATCGCCGTGGCATTGACCGACATTCTCAGTGACGGATTGTCGATGGTCTACTCGTTCTTCGAGCCCGGTGAGGAAAGCCGCTCGATGGGGACGTTCATGATCCTCGACCACATCGCCCGCGCTCGGCGGCTTGGCCTGCCTTACGTCTATCTTGGCTACTGGATCGATGGCTCGCGCAAGATGGACTACAAGGCCCGCTTCCTGCCGCAGCAGCGGCTGGCGCCCAGCGGCTGGCTGCGCGTCGACGCCACCGGATCGATGGCGCCCGAGCCGCAGGACTAACGCACTTTCACATCTCCCGAAGCTAACATCGCCACGCCGGGCACAGCGCCGGGCATGGCGATAGTTCATCTACGCTGCTTGCTGACCGGATGCGGCCTGCAATGCATTCGCCGCCCGCAACGCTCCCGCAACGGCCTTTTCACGCTGCTCGGGGCCGATCTGGATTCCATCAGCTGCGATGATCTCAAGGTTCGTGATGCCGATGAAGCCGAACACCCAGCGCAGATAGGTTTCGAGGTGTTCGCCCGCCGCTGCCGGCGTGTCCGCGCCGTAGAAGCCGCCGCGCGAGATGGCCACGATCACCCGCTTGTTGCCCGCGAGGCCCTCAACGCCCTTCTCCGAGTACTTGAAGGTCTTTCCCGCAACGAGAATACGATCGATCCAGGCCTTGAGCTGGCTCGGAATGGTGAAGTTGTACATAGGCGCTCCGATGACAACGATGTCGGCGGCAAGGAAGTCATCCAGCGCAGCGGCGCTGGCAGCGATGTCCTCGCGCACAGCCGGCGTTTCCGGCGTCGCACCGTGGGCGGCGGCGAGATGTTCTCCGGTGAGATGCGCCAGCGGCGTCGCGCTGATGTCGCGATAGATGACGTCCAGATTGGGTGTGGTCTTGCGCGGGCGCTCGACGGCCGCGGCCGAGAGTTGCCGGGAGACGGAATTGCCGCCGAGGATGCTGGCGTCGATATAGAGCAGTTTCATAGGTTCACCTTTAGCTCTAGTATCAGATTGACACCTGGACACTAATGGTGACCATTGATAAACCGCACAAGAAGGCACATTTTCTGAACCCGAGCACAGCCGTGACACCCGAGCACACCGATGTAACCGCCGCACCCGACCAGCATCTGCCAGGCAATTGCTTGGCGGTGGGGTCCATTTTGTCGCGCATCGGCGACAAATGGAGTGTGCTGATCATCATGCTGCTCAGCGACGGTCCGCGCCGCTTCAATGAGATCAAGCGCATGGTGGGCGGCATCTCGCAGCGGATGCTGACGCTGACGCTCAGGGGGCTGGAGCGCGATGGCCTGGTCACCCGGACGATCTATCCAACCATTCCGCCGCGCGTGGATTACGAACTCACAGAGCTTGGCCACTCGCTCAAGGAGCCCGTGCAGCATCTCGGCTCATGGGCGTTCGCACATCTGGCGAAGATCCAAACCGCGCGCGAACACTTCGACAAAAGGGCCGGCGGCCAGTAAGCGCAATCAGCCCGTCACGAAATCGACCAGCAACTTTACGTTGAGCGTCACGACAATCCCTGCGATCAGCACGGCCATCGCGGTGAGCCAGCGCGGCGCGACGAATTCGCCCATCTTGGCCTTGCTCGCGGTGAACATCACCAGCGGAATGATCGCGAACGGCAACTGCAAACTCAGGATCACCTGACTGAAAATCAGAAGCTGCGCGGTCCCCTTTTCGCCGGCATAGATCGTCACCAGCGCCGCCGGAACGATCGCCACCATGCGCGTGGTCAGCCGCCGCAGCCACGGCGCAAGGCGGATGTTGATGAAACCTTCCATCACAATCTGGCCCGACAGCGTTGCTGTCACGGTCGAACTCAGGCCGCAACACAACAGTGCAATCGCAAACAGCGTCGGCGCCAGCGTCGATCCCAGCAGCGGCGCCAGAAACGAGTGCACCTGCTCCAGTTCGGCGACATCGGTCTTGCCCGCCTTGTAGAAGGTCGATGCCGCCAGAATGAGGATCGACGCATTGATCAGCAGCGCAAGGCAAAGCGCGATCGTGGAATCGATGGTCGCAAGCTTGATCGCCTCCTTCTTCTCCGGAACGGAATCGCCATAGTTGCGCGTCTGCACCAGGCCCGAGTGCAGATACAGATTGTGGGGCATCACCGTCGCGCCGAGAATACCGAGCGCGAGATAAAGCATGTCGCGGTTGGCGACAATTTGCGTGGTCGGCGCGAAGCCCCGGATCACTTCGCCCCAGTTCGGATCGGCCATCGCGATCTGAATTGCGAAACATGCGGAAATGATTCCAAGCATGCCGACGATGAAGGCTTCGATCCATCGGAAACCGACGGCCTGCAGCGCGAGAATTAGAAACACGTCGAGAGCCGTGACGATGACGCCGATCTCGAGCGGAATACCGAACAGCAGATTGAGCCCGATGGCGGTGCCAATGATTTCCGCGAGATCCGTCGCCGCGATGGCGATTTCGGCCAGCAGCCATAGCGGCCATGCCAAGGCTTTTGGAAACGCATCGCGGCAAGCTTGCGCAAGATCCCGGCCCGATCCGACACCAAGCCGCGCGCACAGCGCCTGCAGAATGATCGCCATGATGTTGGAAATCAGCGCGACTGCGAGCAGTGCGTAACCGAACTTGGAACCGCCCGCGAGCGACGTCGCCCAGTTGCCGGGGTCCATGTAGCCCGTGGCGACCAGATAGCCCGGGCCCATGAAGGCTGCGAGCTTGCGCCAGAACGAGCCGGTCTTGGCGACCCGGATCGAGGCGAACATGCCGGAGAGCGAAGGTTCGCCGCGCGGCTTCCGCCACCCGCCCGGCACAGGCGGGATGGCAGCCTGATCAGGCGGCAATGACGGAGAACGTGCGTCCATATTGGCAATATGCACAGCATTGGCGCCAGTTGCAAGTGAGTTGCAACAGCAGATGCCTACGCGCCAGTCTCAAAATCCCCGGGCTGCGGCGGCGCGATCGGCGTGAACTGGCAGCTGTCCGGCTTGAGATCAACCAGCGGCGTGCCGTCGAGGCAATCAAGGCCGCGCACCAGAACGGTGTTGCCTTCGATGCCGACGAGCTTGGCGACCGACGTGCCGAGCGGATTGGGCCGCACCGGCGACCTCAGCGCGAACGTGCCATGTGTCTGGGAGTCATTAGCGGGGCTTTGATGGACGAGATCGCGGCGCGACTCGTGCAGCCAGTAGATCACCTCGACCTGCGTAAACCGGTCGAGCCCTTTCAGGGCAGGCACCCAAGGATCGAAAATCTCGATCCTGCAGATCGGCCCATCGTGACGGCCCTGTCGCGGCGTCATCAGCCGGTCGGTCCACGGCGTGCGGATGCGGCCAATGAAAACGAGGCCCGCATCGGTCGGTGACGGCGGATCGACGGCCACCTCGCCTTCGCGGATTTCATTGTAGCGGACCATGAGCCTCCTTGAAATATCCCGGTCATTCCGGGGCGCGAGCACCGCGAGCGAACCCGGAATCTCGACTTGAGGGGGCACTTTGTCAAACCAGATCGAGATTCCGGATCAGACCGCTTTACGGTCTGTCCGGAATGACACTATTCGATCACCTTGCCGAACTTGTTCGACTTCGGGAAACCGTGCGCCAGGCGGCCTGCATCCGCGCGATTGCCGCGCCAATCGGCGAGTTCTTTCCAGGTCGAACTCTGGTCGCGGCCTGCCGAATCCTTCCAGGTCATGCCGTCCTTCGCAGTGAACGTCATCACGTCCGACAGCTTGCCGCCGCTGTATTTCTGCAAGCGAACGCCACGGCCGCGCGCCATCTCGGGCACCTGCTCGAGCGGAAAGATCACCATCTTGTGGTTGCTGCCGATCACAGCGACGGTGTCGCCGCTTACGGTCGCGATCGCCACGGCCTCGTTCGGCGCGGTGACATTGAGAACCTGCTTGCCCTTGCGGGTGTTGGCGACGCAATCGTCTTCGTTGACAACAAAGCCCTGCCCGTCGCCGCTGGCGACGAGGAATTTGCGGCCACCCTTCTGCACGAACATCGAAACGATGTTGGCATCACCTTCCATGTCGATGGTCATGCGGATCGGATCGCCGTGGCCACGGCCGCCGGGCAGCTTCTGCGCGTCGAGCGTGTAGAAGCGTCCGTTGCTGGCGAACAGCGTCAGCTTGGAGGTGCTCTCGGCAAAGAACGAGAAGCCCATGCTGTCATCGGTCTTGAAGACGAGGTTCGACAGATCCTCGACATGCCCCTTCAGCGTGCGCACCCAACCCTTGTCGGACACAACCACGGTGATCGGTTCCCGCTCGATCAGAGCCTCTTCGATAGCGGCCAGATCGTGTTCCGGCGCATCGGCGAACTGCGTACGCCGTTTGCCGAGCGGTGTCTTGGAACCGAAGATGTCGCGCACCTTCTTGACCTGCTCGCCGACCTTCTTCCACTGTTCTTCTTCAGACGCGAGAACAGCCTTAATGCCTTTCAGCTCGTTGCGAAGATCCTTATCCTCGCCTCGAATTTCCATTTCCTCAAGCTTACGCAAATTACGCAGCCGCATGTTGAGGATGGAGTCGGCCTGCAAGTCGGTCAGCTTGAAGGTCTTGATCAGCACCGGCTTCGGCTCATCCTCGGTGCGGATGATCTTGATGACCTTGTCGAGGTTGAGATAGGCGATCAGATAGCCACCGAGCACCTCGAGGCGGTGCTCGATCTGGCTCTTTCGGTAATTCGCCCGGCGGACGAGCACATCACGCAGATGGTCGAGCCATTCGCGCAGGCACTCGGCAAGGCCCAGCACCTTCGGCACCCGGCCCTTGACCAGCACATTGAGGTTCAGCGAAATCTTGCTTTCAAGCTCGGTCTGCTTGAACAGCGTTTCCATTAATACTTCGGGATCGACATTGCGCGACTTCGGCTCGATGACGATGCGCACATCTTCTGCCGACTCGTCGCGGATATCGCCGACCAACAACAGCTTCTTCTCGTTAAGCAGTTCGGCGATGCGCTCGATCAAACGCGACTTCTGCACCAGCCACGGAATTTCCGTGACGACGATGTTCCAAGTGCCGCGCGCGCCCTCCTCCTGAGTCCACTTCGCGCGCACGCGGAATGAACCACGCCCGGTTGCATAGGCCTCGGCAATGCTCTCGTGGGAGTCCACCACGATCCCGCCGGTCGGAAAGTCCGGACCCTTCACATATTTCAGCAGACCGCGCGACTTGGTGGCGGGCTTGTCGATCAGATGCAGCGCCGCGTCGCAAAGCTCCGCCGCGTTGTGCGGCGGGATCGAGGTCGCCATACCGACGGCGATGCCCTGAGAGCCATTCGCCAGCAAATTCGGGAATGCACCGGGGAGAACGATCGGCTCCTTCGACTGACCGTCGTAATTGGCGCGGAATTCAACCGCGTCCTCGTCGATGCCTTCCAGCAGAAGCCGCCCGACTTCCGTCATACGCGCTTCGGTATAGCGGTAGGCAGCAGGGTTATCGCCGTCGATGTTGCCGAAGTTGCCCTGCCCGTCCACCAGCGGATAACGCGAGGAGAAGTCCTGCGCGAGGCGCACCAGCGCATCGTAGATCGACTGGTCGCCATGCGGATGGAACGAACCCATCACGTCGCCGACGATCTTGGCGGATTTCTTGAACGGTGTGCCGGGGTCAAGCCGCAGCAACCGCATACCGTACAGGATGCGGCGATGAACCGGCTTCAGGCCGTCGCGCGCATCCGGTAGAGCGCGGTGCATGATGGTCGAGAGCGCATAGGCGAGATAGCGCTCCTCGAGCGCCTCGCGGAGTGCGACCTCCTGAATGTCCATCGGCTCCGGTGGAATCAGTCTTTTACCCATGGAGAGGGGTTAACTCCGCTGCGCGCGATGAACAATAGATGAATTAGACGGTCACTTGCGGTTCGCAATCCCCCTGCCACATTGCGGGGCTCCGCCCGTCGGCGTCATGGATCATCCTTCGATTCATGCCACCGGCCCAGGCCGGGTACAGTACCCGACGGCGAGGTGCCGGAGGGCTTCAATGAAGGAAATGCAATGCGTCGTTTGATTTTCGCAGCCGCGGCACTGACGCACTGACCGGAGCCGTGTCGTTGAGTGGTACCCGCGCCGAAGCCATGCCTTCCGGGCGTGGTGACAGGGGCGACCCAGCAGACCGAGCAGGTCCGCCTCGTCTGCTCCATGAGGCGTTCCGGCCACCGGATGGTTCGCGTCTGCCGCGACGTACGCCCGAGCTACCACCGGCCGCATCGGCATTATGCCCCCCGCCATCGTCACGGCCATGGCCACGGCCACGGCCATGGTCACTGCCATTGATTTGAAGTCTACCGGTCTTCAGACCACCAGTTCAGGAAACAGGCCGGACATTGCCCGGCCTGTTTTTTATTCCGCAGCCACTGTCGCGCGTGGCCGTATGACTGCATTGATAAAGCCCTCCCGCGCATCAGAGTGGCCCTGCCCGCGCGGCTCCAGCACGTTGCGCAGCAGGAACAGCCCGGTCAGCCGGAAGCCATCCTCAATGTCCTGCCCGGACCAGCCGTTGGTGCCGTCATCACTTTCCCGCAGGAACGGCGGCAACCGCAACAGCCGGTCGCGCCATGGCTCACCCGCCTGCCGCGAGACCGCAGCACCCGACTTCGGCGAGACGTAAATCAGGTCGTTCATCGCTCCGCTCGCGGCGCAGGATGACAGATCGAGGCCGAAGCCAAGCTCGGTCAGCATTGCGAGTTCGAATTTTACCAGCTGGACGCCCGCCGCAGCGACGTCATCGAAATCATCGAGAATGGATTCCAGCATTTCATAGATGTCTTCGTGGGGATCTCGCTCGGGCAACAGCCGCACCAGCGACCCCAGATGCGTCACGCCATAAACCGCATGCGAGGATCCAAACATCGTGGCGGCGCGCAGCCGAACGCCTTCAAGCGCGTAGTATCCAAGATGCTCGTCGAGACGCGCACGCCAGACCGCACTCACGGTATTTCCGGGCTGCAGCAGCGGACGCATTCGCGAGCCGGCGCCGCCGCGCACCAGCCCGAGATGGCGGCCATGGCTGCGCGTCAGCAGTTCAACGATGGCGCTGGATTCGCCATGCCGCCGCACGCCCAGAACGATGCCCTCGTCGATCCATTCCATGGCCGGAGCTTACAGGATTCTGCGCACATTCGCAGCGAAGTCGCCCACGAAAGTGCGATCAGTCCGGTTGCCGGAACCAGTCCTGAGCATCACCGGTAAATGAGAAATACAGGCCAAAAGCAGTCAGGGCCGTCGAGATCACGTCCACAAAAGTGCTGAACTGCATGCCGGTTTCACCCACCGTGGTGACGATGGAGGCCACAGATAACATCAGCGCCACTGCCAGGATCATCCGCGCCCAATTCTTGCGCCGGTGCGCCGCAAGCCAGACCAGCTGGACAAATCCCAGCGTCATCATGACGGCGATGAAATTGACGGCCAGTTTCGTCGACTCTGTGACGTCATCTGGGATGCGGTCCAGAAACGCCGCCGACAGCACGTCAATGAGCAGCGACACATACAGCAGCACCTGGAAGTAGAAGATATTCTTGGGAACGCTGGCGCCGGGATCGTTGATCATTCCTTGGGAAACTCCAGACCCATCTCGCGGTAACGCTCCGGATCGTCGCCCCAGCCGTCCCTGACCTTCACAAACAGGAAGAGATGCACCGGCTGGCCGACGATCTCCGCGATCTCCTTGCGCGAATCCGCGCCGATGGCCTTGATCGTCGCCCCGCCCTTGCCGAGCACGATCTTGCGCTGGCTATCGCGCTCCACATAGATCGTCTGCTCAATCCGTACCGACTTGTCCTTTCGGTCGGTCCATGAGTCGGTTTCGACCGTGGACTGATACGGCAATTCCTGATGCAGATGGCGGTAAATTTTCTCGCGCGTGATTTCCGCCGCGAGGTGCCGCAGCGGCGCATCCGACATCTGATCTTCGGGATAATGGAACGGACCTGCAGGCACGTCCTTGGCCAACGCGCGACGCAGGTCGTCGACGCCGTCGCCCGAGAGCGCCGCGACCATGAAGGTCTGGGTGAATTCCAGCCGCTCGTTGGCCTTCTGGGCCAGCACCAGCAGTTTCTCGCGCGGCACCAGATCGATCTTGTTCAACACCAGAATTTTCGGGTGATTGACGGATGAAAGCTTGCTCAGGATCGCATCAGCCTCGTCGTCAATGCCGGCACGGGCATCGAGCAGCACACAGACGAGATCGGCGTCGTGCGCCCCGCTCCACGCGGTCGACACCATGGCGCGGTCAAGCCGCCGCTTGGGCGCGAAGATGCCCGGTGTATCGACGAGAATGATCTGCGCGTTGTCCTCGATCACAATGCCACGGATCAGCGCGCGAGTCGTCTGCACCTTCTTCGAAACGATGGTGACCTTCGAGCCGACCAGCGCATTGACCAGTGTGGACTTGCCGACGTTCGGCGCACCGATCAGCGCGACGAAGCCGCAGCGCGTTTCGCGGGTTGAATTCTCTTGCAGTTCGTCAGGCATCATTGCCGCCCGTTACGCCTTCCCGCTTCAGCAGCGCCGTGGCTGCGAGCTTTTCAGCGGCGCGCTTGCTGCCGCCGACACCTTCCGCCGGGGTTAGTCCCGGCAACTCGACCGCGACGCGAAACTGCGGATCATGATGCGGACCGGTGCGCTCGACCTCGCGATAAACCGGCGTCGGCAATCCTTTGCCTTGCGCCCATTCCTGCAAAATCGTCTTCGGATCGCGCAGCGGGCGCACCGGCTTGCGCATGCGCTCGGTCCAGTTGCGCTCGACGAATTGCGACGCCGCCGCATAGCCACCGTCCAAAAATACCGCGCCGATCACCGCTTCGCAGATGTCGCCCAGCACTGAATTGCGCAACCGCGCACCGGCGCCCGCGCCCACCGATCCGAGCTTGATAGCCTCGTCCAGTCCGAGCGACTTGGCGACATCGGCGCAGGCCTCGCGGCGCACCAGATCGGCGAGGCGCTTCGACAATTCGCCCTCGTCAGCTTTCGGAAACGCCCGGTAAAGCATATCCGAAACGATCAGCCCCAGCACGTGATCGCCGAGAAACTCCAGCCGCTGATAGCTGTCGGCGCGGCGAGCGGATTTCAATGCCGAGACATGAGTGAAAGCCGTCGCCAGCAGCGCGGGATCAGCAAACGTATGGCCGATGCGTTGTTCGATGATCTTGGCCGCCGCCTTGGCACTCGGGCGGCGAGTCTTCTTTGCAGGCTTGACCTCTGCGACGCCAGCATCCGCGGCGTCGTCCGTAGTCGCAGGAGTTTTGACGATTGCGGGTTCGCCGCTCATCGCACAATAGAGAAAATGCGGTTCCAGCGCACCGAGACCGGCCAGCGCCAGAACTGCCAGGCCTGTTCGCCTTCGGCAATGGAGAAGAAGATCATCTGCGCGCGGCCGATCAGATTTTCGGATGGCACATAACCCACCGCGGACAGGACACGGCTGTCGGTGGAGTTGTCGCGGTTGTCGCCCATCATGAAGAAATGACCGGGCGGTACGGTGTAGACGTTGGTGTTGTCGTAGAAGCCGTTATCGACGCAATCGAGCGACTTGTAGCTCACGCCGTTCGGCAGCGTTTCCTTCCACTGCTTGACCCGCGCCGTCGCGTCAGACCCGCAAGGATCTTCGCCGACGAAATCCGGCAGCCGTTCGCGGTGCACCGGCTTGTCGTTGATGTAGAGCAGCCCCTCCTTCATCTGGATGCGGTCGCCGGGCAGCCCGATGACGCGCTTGATGTAGTCGGTGGTGTCGTCCTTCGGCAGACGGAACACGACGATGTCGCCGCGCTCGGGATCGGAGCCAAAGATGCGGCCGGTGAACAGCCGCGGCGACAGCGGGATCGAATAGTGGCTGTAGCCGTACGAGTATTTCGATACGAACAGGTAGTCGCCGACCAGCAGCGTCGCCTTCATCGATCCGGAGGGAATGTTGAAGGGTTGAAACAGGAAGGTGCGGATCACCAGCGCGATAATGAGCGCGTGAATGACGACGCGGACGGTCTCGCCGACGCCGCCTTCGGATTTGGCCGGTGTTGTCACACTCATCTGCTCTTTCGAATCCTGGTTTTTCATGCCTCGGAAAGGGACCCTTTATGCCCAACAGAGGCGAAGACGCCGCCCAAATCACCCGCGCGGGTTTTAGACCGTTGTCGCAGGGGGTGCAATCAACGGGTCCATGAAAACTTGCTAATCGTCTGACAGTTCAGTGAATTTTAGATTTTCAGGCAGTCCGGAACCGGCATTTACGCCTGTCAGACCTTGGCGGAAGGTACCGCCGAAATAATGACGAAGGCCTGAGCCAACGGCCAGTCATCGGTAATGGTGAGGTCGATCCGCGCCTCATGGCCCGGCGGGGTCAGGGATTCCAGCCGCGCTAGCGCGCCGCCGGTCAGTTTCATGGTCGGGCGTCCACCCGGCATGTTGACCACCCCCATGTCCCGCCACCACACCCCGCGCCGGATACCGGTGCCGAGGGCCTTCGAGCAGGCTTCCTTGGCAGCGAATCGCTTGGCGTAGGTCGCCCAGATCA
Source organism: Afipia birgiae 34632 (assembly GCF_000308295.2). Classification (GTDB taxonomy): domain Bacteria; phylum Pseudomonadota; class Alphaproteobacteria; order Rhizobiales; family Xanthobacteraceae; genus Afipia; species Afipia birgiae. The sequence continues at coordinate 800,013 of NZ_HG326652.1, read as the reverse complement.
GTTTGGGCATCTTCGAGCGGCGCTCGGCCTTGGCCCGCTCCGCCTCGGTGAAAATGCGATCGATAAACCGGTCGCCATGACGCCCGATCACCTTTTCGATCCGTGTGATGTCGATAATATCCGACCCGATGCCGATAATCATGACCTGACGTGACCCCGAAGCGACTTCCGGCCACGGTCCATCGCCGCGCGCATATCGCGAATGGTCTGGGCCAGTCCGACGAACATCGCCTCGCCCATCATGAAATGTCCGATGTTGAGTTCGACAATCTGCGGCAGCGCCGAAATGGTTTCCGCCGTCACGTAATCGAGACCGTGTCCGGCATGAACTTCAAGCCCCGCAGACTGCGCAAGCTTGGCACCGGTGACAATTCGCTGCCATTCGGCTTCGGCCTTTTGGTTTTGTCCCTCAGCCACGGCATCGCACCACGCGCCGACGTGAATTTCGATGACCGGCGATTTTAGTTTGGCCGCCATCTCGATCTGGGCGGGATCGGCGGCGATAAACAGCGAGACGCGGATTTCAGCGTCGTTCAGCCGCGCAATGAAAGGGCCGAGTGCGTCGCGCTGTCCGACGACGTCCAGCCCGCCCTCCGTGGTGACCTCGGTACGCCGCTCCGGCACGAGACAGGCCGCATGCGGCTTTGTCGCGAGCGCGATTTGCAGCATTTCGGCGGTCGCGGCCATTTCAAAATTCAGCGGCTTGGAGATTTGAGCTTTCAGCCGCGCCATATCATCGTCGCGAATATGACGGCGATCTTCACGCAGATGCGCGGTAATGCCGTCGGCGCCGGCTTCGATAGCCAGCAGCGCCGCGCGCACCGGGTCCGGTGCACGCCCTCCGCGCGCGTTGCGCAAGGTTGCAACGTGATCGACATTGACCCCGAGACGCAGCGACGGAATGGCTGACATGGACAATCCAGAAAACGATGAGATTAGCCGTTGATGCGATCGACGCTGGCGACGACCGCCTTGGCGCGAAGCTGAGCGATAATACCGTTCAAATGCTTCAGGTCATAGACCTCAAGATCGATGGTGAGCTCTGTGAAATCGGGAGATCGGCGGCTCATGCTGATGTTGTCAATGTTGCCGTCATGCTCCGCGATCACCGATGCGACCTGAGCGAGGCTGCCCGGCTCGTTCACATTATGCACAAGCAAACGTGCCGGAAAACGCCGCGGCGTGGCTTCGTCCGTGTCCCAGCGGACATCTAGCCAGCGCTCCGGCTCTTCCTCGAAATCCTTCAGCGCCGGCGACTGGATCGGATAGATCGTGATGCCCTCGCCCGGCGTGACAATACCGACAATGCGGTCGCCAGGCACGGCGCCGCCATTCGGCGCGAACTTCACCGGCAGATCGCTGTTGATACCGCGGATCGGAATCGCGCTCGACGCCTTGGCATCGCTTGCGGGTTTCGGATTCGCAGCACTGCTCTTCTTGCCGCTGAGCCTCGCCTCTTCCTTGTAGTCGGGGTACATTGCACGCGCGACGTCTGACGCCTTCATCTCGCCGCGACCAACCGCCGCCATCACGTCATCGATCGAAGCGCGCGCCAGACGCGGCAACGCACCCTTGAGCTTGTCGTCGGCATAGACAATCTTCGCACGCATGAACAAACGCTCGACGATGCGACGCCCAAGTCCCGCATACTGATCGCGAACGGCCGTGCGGGTGGCACGGCGGATGGCCGCCCGCGCCTTGCCGGTGACAGCAAGGGATTCCCACGCGGTCGGCGGCGCTGATTGTGCCTGCGAGGTCAAGACCTCGACTTCGTCGCCGTTCTGCAATTCGGACGACAGCGGCGCGAACTTGCCGTTGATCTTGCAGCCGACGGCGCTGTTGCCGACGTCAGTATGCACGGCATAAGCGAAGTCGATTACGTTAGCATGGCGTGGCAGCGCAATCAGCTTGCCCTTCGGCGTGAAGCAGAACACCTGATCGTGGAACAGCTCCATCTTGGTGTGTTCGAGGAATTCCTCCGGATTGGCGCTCTCCGAAAGTACTTCCACAGTGTGCCGCAGCCATGCGAACGCGTTGGATTCGCGTTCGAGACGTTCGGTCGGCGATCCGACGCCGTCCTTGTAGAACGCATGCGCGGCGATACCGTATTCGTTGACGCGGTCCATCTCCTCGGTGCGGATCTGCAGTTCGACACGCTGCTTGCCCGGACCGATCACGGTGGTGTGGATCGAGCGATAGTCGTTCTGCTTCGGCGTCGAGATGTAATCCTTGAAGCGCCCCGGCACCACCGGCCACGTCGTATGGACGATGCCAACGGTCCGGTAGACCTCTGCAATGCTGTTGACGATAATGCGAAAACCGAAGATGTCGGACAACTGCTCGAAGCCGACGGACTTGCGCTCCATTTTCATCCAGATCGAGAATGGCTGCTTGCGGCGGCCTCTCACCTGCGCGTTGACCCCGTTCTTGGCGAGCTTGGCGGAGAGCTGGGCTTCGATCTCCCCGATCAGATTGCGATCACGCGCTTCGAGCGCGTCCAGCCGCTGCACGACTACGGCGTGGGCATCCGGATCGATCACCTTGAATGACAGATCCTCAAGCTCTTCGCGCATTTCCTGCATACCCATGCGGCCGGCGAGCGGCGCATAGATGTCGAGAGTTTCTTCCGCGATCCGGTGACGCGAGGCTGGAGGCACGAATTCCAGCGTCCGCATGTTGTGCAGCCGGTCGGCGAGCTTGACGAGCAGAACGCGCACGTCGTCGGCGATCGCGAGCAAAAGCTTGCGCAGGTTTTCGGCCTGCTTGGCTTCGCGCGACACCAGTTCGAGCCGCTTGAGCTTGGTCAGCCCCTCCACCAGCGCGCCGATCTCCGGGCCGAACATCTGGTCGATCTCGGCGCGGGTCGATTCGGTATCCTCGATGGTGTCGTGAAGCAGCGCCGCGACGATGGTCGCGTCGTCCAGCTTCAGATTGGTGAGGATCGCCGCGACCTCGAGGGGGTGAGAAAAGTACGGATCGCCCGAGGCGCGCTTCTGCTCCCCATGGGCCATCATGGCGTAGACATAGGCCCGGTTGAGCAAATCCTCGTCGGTGTTCGGATTATAGGCCCGAACCCGGTCCACCAGATCGTATTGGCGCATTATCTTGCCCCGGACCGGCTTTTTGGCCAGCGCGGCCGGGGGCACAGACGAAACCGCTGCGACCGCCTCGGTCGCCGCCTGCATTTGGGGCTGGTTTCGCCGCCCGATCGCCATCCGCTTGCTCGCCTCGAACTGCCGATTCCGAAAAAGGAACCGTCATTCACAATATCGCCGGTTCGCCAACAATCGCAAGGAAGACCCTAAAAATGTCAATAAATGCAAAGGCCCGGGCGATCTGCCCGGGCCTTTGGGGAAAACCAGCGCTGAGCGCCGGAAAGTCGCTCCGAAAGCGACGACCTTACTCGTCTTCCTCGGGCTGCTCCTCGGGCGGAGCAAGGCCTTCCAGGCCCTTCAAAAGCTCTTCTTCCGTCATGCGCTCAACGGCGACCTCGGTGTCATCCGCATCGACAGAGGCCCCGGCGGAGCCGATCAGCGGCACCGTATCGGGTTCCGGTTCGTCCACTTCGACGAATTTCTGCAGGGAATGAACGAGTTCCTCGCGCAAATCCTCTGGAGAAATGGTCGTATCGGCAATTTCGCGTAGCGAAACGACTGGATTCTTGTCATTATCGCGGTCGATGGTCAGGGGCGACCCTGAAGAAATCATCCGCGCACGGTGCGCGGCCAGCAGAACGAGGTCGAACCGGTTGTCGACCTTATCGATACAATCTTCAACAGTGACGCGCGCCATCGGCTGTCGCTCCGGGTCTGGGTCAGAAAATATGTCGCTATGCGCGCTAGGTATAGCGACCCGGGCCTTTCCGCAAGCATCAATTTCGAAAAGGCGCATAAAACGCCCGTTTCGGATGACCGCCGCGGAAGCATGGCTGAGGGGCAATTAGTCCCATGGACAAGAATTCGCTTCATTGCTTCATCAGAAATGCTTCGCGGTGCGACGCCACCACCGCAAACAATATTTCTGACCTTTATCTTCTCTAAACCCTCTGGCGAATAACAACTGAAATTTAATGGGAATGCGCGGTGATGGATACGCGCCAAGAATACATACGATAACAACGATGCGAGTAAAAACTGATGCCTTCTGCCACGAACAAGATCGCGCTGTTTATTGACGGTGCAAACCTATACGCAACAGCAAAGACGCTTGGTTTCGACATAGATTATAAAAGGCTGCTGCTTGAATTTCAGAGTCGTGGCACTCTGGTCCGCGCCTTCTACTACACCGCAATCATCGAAGATCAGGAATACTCATCGATCCGTCCGTTGATCGATTGGCTCGATTACAACGGCTATACCGTCGTGACCAAGGCGACGAAGGAGTTCATCGACGCGTCCGGACGCCGCAAGGTAAAAGGCAACATGGACATCGAACTTGCCGTCGACGCCATGGAGCTGGCCGAGAACATCGACCAGATGGTGCTGTTCTCGGGCGACGGCGATTTCCGCTCGCTGGTCGAGGCCGTGCAGCGCCGCGGTGTCCGCGTCACGGTGGTTTCTACCATCTCGAGCCAGCCTCCAATGATTGCCGACGAATTGCGCCGCCAGGCGGATGTCTTTACAGATCTGGTCCAGCTACAATCCAAGCTTGGCCGCGATCCGAGCGAGCGACCTGCTCCTCGTGAACCGCGCGAACCTCGTCAGCACACGCCGCAATTCCTGCAGCGGACGACGACCAGCTCAATGGCTCCAAGGGGCGATGACGAATTCGACGATTGAGGACAAGACCAAGGAGAGCCGGCGCAGCGGTGCCGGCCCTTCCTCTTCTGTTTCAGGGCAGTCGAACGAACCCGGTCCGGATTGCCCTCTCTGCCCCCGCCTGAAGAACTATCGGGATGCTAATCGCGCGCAGCATCCGCATTGGTTCAATGCACCTGTCTACTCCTTTGGACCGATCGACGCGCAGCTTGTGATCGTAGGGCTCGCGCCCGGTCTTCAGGGGGCCAACCGCACGGGGCGACCCTTTACCGGGGATTTTGCCGGTGATCTTCTCTACGGGACACTCGTCGAATTCGGCTTTGCGCAAGGTTCATACGAGGCTCGCCCGGACGACGGCCTGATGCTGATCGATTGCCGCATCACCAATGCCGTGCGCTGTGTGCCACCGCAGAACAAACCCCTGCCCGCTGAAATCAAGACCTGCCGCACATTCTTCAATGCAACGCTGGACGAGATGCCGCGCCTGCGCGCAATCGTCATGCTGGGCCGTGTGGCGCACGATTCAACACTGAAGACACTCGGCATCCGCGCACCGGATGCGCCGTTCGCCCATGGCGCGGAATTCCAGGCCGGGGCCGTACGGCTGTTCGATAGCTATCACTGCTCACGCTACAACACGAACACTCGCCGCTTGACGCCCGAGATGTTCAGGGCGGTATTTACCAGCGTGCGGAAATATATCGGCTAGCGCGGGTTGGCCTGCAGCCACGCCAGGACATCGCCTGCGTTCCGGTCCGGCGGAAACACCGGATAAAACACGTGCGTGATCGCCGCGTCATCGACGATCAGCGCCAGCCGCTTGATCAGTGTCAGCCCGGCGACATCCATGGATGGCAGCTTGAGCGCACGTGTCAAAGCGAGTTCGCTGTCCGACAGAACCTGAAACGGCACATGCAGCCGCTCGACCATGTCGCGCTGATAGGCGCTGTCCTGCGTCGAAATCCCGAACACGTGCTGCGCGCCGGAGTCCTTCAGATCCTTGAACAGATCGCGAAAGGAACAGGTCTGCGGCGTGCAGCCCCGTGCGCCGGGGATCATGTCCCAGTCATCGACAAGCCCGATCTTGCCGGGCTCGCCCGTGCGCGGATAGGCGAACAGCACCACCCGCCCCGGCAGCGACGCCAGCATGACCGACGCGCCGTCGGTCGCTTGCAATGCGACAGGTGGAATCTTCATGCCAATCAGATGTTTCGCTGCGCCGTCGTCGACCGGTGCCGGGATCTTGCTCCAGTCCACATCCATCAGGTTCGGCTGGTTCATCGCGTTATCTCTTATATTCTGGAGGTTTTTAGAGGATGACGTTGTCCGAAAACCGCTTCGCACTTTTCGGCGTCAACCTCTCGCCCTCAAGAGTCGGCCCTTCTCGCGCGCCCAATCCCGCTTCTTCTCGGTATCGCGCTTGTCGTGCAGCTTCTTGCCCTTCGCCAGAGCCAGTTGAAGCTTCACCCTGCCGCGCTCGTTGAAATACATCTTGAGCGGAATGAGCGTCATTCCCTCGCGTTCGATCGCGCCGATCAGCTTGTTGATCTGCTTCTTGTGCAGCAGCAGTTTACGATCCCGCTTCGGTTCGTGATTGAAGCGATTGGCCTGCAGATATTCGGGAATGTTGGCGTTGACGAGCCAGATTTCCCCGTCTTTGGAGTCCGCGTAGGACTCGGCAATCGTGGTCTTGCCGCTGCGTGAGGACTTGACCTCGGTGCCGGTCAGCACAATGCCCGCCTCGACGGTATCCTCGATGGCGTAGTTGAACCGCGCCTTGCGGTTCTCCGCGATGACCTTGATCGTAGGCTCTTTCTTCTCAGCCATCAGGTGCCTCGGTGCGAGTACATGCGAAAAGTATGGCTCGCGTGAATACGCAATCCTTCAGTACGATCTGACGGTACTGGAAGACCTTGCGCCGTCAGAATGTCTGACTGGTGATAGATAGTGATTTACTTCGACTTCAGAAGATCGCGGATTTCGGTCAGCAACTCCTGGTCCTTCGTCGGCTTCTCGGGCGCAGCCTCTTCCTTCGCTTTCAGGCGGTTCATCAGACGGATCACGATAAACAACACAAACGCCACGATGAGGAAATTCAGCGTCAGTGTGAGGAAGTTGCCCCATGCCAGCACAGCGCCCTGCTTCTTGGCATCCGCGAGGTTGGTGGCCGTGACCGATTTAGAGAGGCCGGTGAAGTAGTTGGAGAAATCCAGCCCGCCGGTGATCGCGCCGATGATCGGCATGATGAGGTCACCAACCATCGAGGTGACGATCCCTCCGAACGCCGCACCGATGATGACGCCGACCGCAAGATCGACGACATTACCCTTCAGGGCAAATTTCTTGAACTCCTCAAGCATCGGCAATTTCCCTTCCTGCTGCGTCGTCAGTTGAGCAACCCGGCGTACACCATCGCGTCGCGAATGACCTTGCCGGTCGGCGGCGTCACCGTCACCAGCGGCAGACGCACCTCCTCATGCACGCGGCCCAGCAGTTTGAGGCCATGCTTGGCGCCTGCAAGGCCTGGCTCCTTGAAGATGGCATCGTGCAGCGGCGTCAGCCGATCCTGGATCTTGAGCGCGGCCGCATAATCGCCCTTCATCACGGCAGACATCAGTTCCGCGCACGGCTTGGGCGCTACGTTGGCGACGACAGAAATGCAGCCGTGCCCGCCCGCCGCCATATAGGCGAGCGCGGTCATGTCCTCGCCCGAGAGCTGGATGAAATCCGGACCCATCGCGTGACGCTGCTGCGACACCCGGGCGAGATTGGCGGTGGCATCTTTCACACCGGCGATGTTCTTCAGCTCGAACAGCCGCGTCATGGTCTCAACGGAGAGATCCACGACCGAGCGCGGCGGGATGTTGTAAATGATGATCGGAATACCGATGGCATCGTTCACCGCCTTGAAGTGATGATACATCCCTTCCTGCGTGGGCTTGTTGTAGTAGGGCGTCACCACAAGCACAGCATCGGCGCCCGCCTTCTCGGCATGCTTCGCGAGTGCAACGGCTTCGCGCGTGGAATTCGAGCCGGCACCAGCGATGACCGGGACGCGGCCCTTCGCCTCCTCGACACACCACTCGGTGACCTTGTTGTGCTCTTCGTGGCTCAGCGTCGGGCTTTCGCCGGTGGTTCCCACCGGGACAAGGCCGTGCGAGCCCTGCTCGATCTGCCAGTTCACCAGGTCACGCAGGCCGGCCTCGTCCAGCGCTCCGTTTTTGAACGGCGTCACCAAGGCGGTAAGGGATCCCCTGAAATTCGTCTTGGTTGCCATTGTCAGTCTCCGAACGCTCGCAAACACCGCGATTTATGATTGATTGATAACGAGTCCCGAAGCGCGATGAAAGTCCCGGGCGCTCCCATACCGCGCCTGCCGCCTGGATGACCCTGCGTTAGCCGCGATTTTGCCGCGGTGTTGCGGCATTGTGCCTGTTCTAACACATTTGATGTTTTGTCCACATATTCAATGCACTACACCGAGGGTGAAGGCCCTTGAATGATTCGCCGCATAGGCTGCCCGTGATGCCATCTGCTCCTTCATCCGCGGGGCTTCCCCGTTTGGCGCGCTGGACCGCTGTTTTCCTCGGCGCAGGCGGTCTTGCGCTGATTTCATATGCTGCGTCAGCAGTACCGTTGCCGAAGCCGCGTCCGATATCCCGTAACGTGACGCCGCAAACCACGCCAGCGAAGCCCGCTCAGCCACCGGCCCCATCTGCCGCGAAACCTACACCTGAGGCGCCTGCGCCCAAGGCTCTGGCTGCGCGCCCTGCTCAGCCACGGAAGCCTTCCGTGCCTCTGGCGATGTCCACCACATCGTCCACCTCGAAGGCGGACATGGAGACGCTCGAGCAGATCATCGAATTCGTGCGCAAGCGGAAGCCGCTCGACGCTACGCAGCTTCAGGCCTCGATCTCGGATCCCGTTGCGCGCAAACTTGCCGAGTGGATGATCCTGCGCAGCGACGACAATGGTGCCTCATCTGATCGCTACAAGGCCTTCGTCACCGAGAACCCGAGTTGGCCAAGCGTGATATTCCTGCGGCGGCGTGGCGAAGCAGCCTTGTGGGACGACAAACGCGACGATTCCGTAGTCCTCTCGTTTTTCAATGGCGAACAACCGATCTCCGCCAAAGGCCGGTTTATGCTGGCACGCGCACTGTTGGCGCGCGGTGACCGGGCGAGCGCGGAACGGCTGGTGCGTGAGGCATGGCGGGGCGATCCATTCTCCTCCGACACCGAAGACACCGCGCTCGAGAGATTCGGGTCGCTGCTGACGCCGGGCGACATCAAGGTCCGGATGGATATGCTGTTGTACAGCGGCGATAACGCTGAGGCCGCGCAGCGCTCCGCCAAGCGGCTCGGCAGCGGTCATGTTGCGCTCGCAAAGGCACGCACCGCCCTCAACAAGAAGGCCTCGAATGCGAAGGCTCTTCTGGATGCTGTTCCCAGCGATCTGCACAACGATCCGCTCTATCTCTTCAGCAAAGCGCAATGGCTGCGGCGCGAGGACAAGTTCCAGGAAGCCGCACGCGCCATGCAGGCTGCGCCGCGCGATCCCGCACGGCTGGTCAATGCGGACGAATGGTGGATCGAACGGCGGCTGTTGGCGCGCAAGCTGCTCGATACCAACGAGCCACGCCTTGCCTATGCCGTCGCGCGCGATGCATCGCTGCCGGCACGCGACATCTACAAGACAGAACAGGAGTTCACCGCAGGCTGGATCGCGCTGCGATTCCTCAACGACCCAAATCTTGCGGCCCAGCATTTCGCGCGGATCGGCGTTGGTAGCGTTAATCCGACCGCCCTCGCCCGCGCCGGCTACTGGCAGGGCCGCGCAGCGGAAGCCGCCGGGCGGTCCCAGGAGGCACGTGCCGCGTATGAATCGGCGGCGGCGCAATCCACAAGCTATTACGGCCAGCTCGCGCGGGCGAAGCTGGGACTGCCGCAGATCGCATTGAACGGCGTGCCGGGCCGCTCACGCGGCGGCGAGCGGCTGGAGATTGTCCGCGCCGTCGAGCTTCTCTACGCGCTGGACGAACGCGAGATCGCCATCCCCATTCTTGCCGACATGGGCGATCGCGCCGACATGGACGGCCTGCTCGCGCTGTGCGAGCTAACCCAGCGGCACAACGATGCGCGGGGCATGCTCCTTGTCGGCAAGGCAGCGCTGAATCGCGGCATGCCGTTCGATCACTATGCTTATCCGGTGATCGGCATTCCGCCCTACAAGGACTTCGGACCCGAGGTGGAGAAGGCTATCGTCTTTGCCATTGCCCGGCAGGAAAGCGCGTTCAATCCCTCCGTGGTGTCGCCCGCCCAGGCTTACGGCCTGATGCAGGTTACCCCTGCCGCCGGCAAGTACGTCGCCAAGCGACACGGCGCAACGTTCGATCTCGCCAGGTTGAAAGCCGATCCCGCATACAACGCCGCATTTGGCGCCGCCGAACTCGGCGGCCTGATCGAAGACTATCGCGGCTCCTACATCATGACCTTTGCCGGCTACAACGCCGGACGCGGCAGCGTACGCAAATGGATCGAGCGTTACGGCGATCCCCGCGATCCCAAAGTAGACGCGGTTGATTGGGTCGAGAAAATCCCGTTCTCCGAGACCCGCAACTACGTCCAGCGCATCATGGAAAACGTCCAAGTGTACCGCTCACGGTTCGGCGGCGGCAGCAAGCTGCTGATCGAGGCCGATTTGCGCCGGGGCGCGGGTGTGGAATAGGTTTGGGCCGGTACTTTCCACTCCGTCATCCTGAGGCGCGAGCCGCATTTGCGGTGAGCCTCGAGGGATGAACGTTCAAATCCATCTCAGCATGGCGCGCCGCCCTTAGAGGCCTTCACTGCGCCAAGGCTCCTCAGGGTGACGGCAAATGCTCCAATCATTCCGCGACGTCTACTGCCAGTCGGCCGACGGGCTGAAACTCCATGCCAAGATCATCGGCCCTGACGACAGCACGGCGTTGCCGGTGCTTTGCCTCCCCGGCCTGACGCGAACCACCGACGATTTCGATGACATCGCCCGCGCCATTGCCACCGATCCCGCCAAACCACGCAAGGTCGTGGCCGTGGATTATCGCGGGCGTGGCCTGTCGGACTACGATCCTGATCCCGCCAAATACGCAGTCCCCGTCGAACTTGGCGACGTGCTGACAATCGCGGCCTCACTCGGAATCTCCCGTGCGATTCTGCTTGGCACATCGCGGGGCGGCCTCATCTCGATGGCGCTGGCGGCGGCGCAGCCGCAGCTTCTGGCCGGCGTCATCCTGAACGACATCGGTCCTTCGCTGGAGATGGGCGGATTGATGAAGATCAAGGGCTACATCGCCAACCCGCCGCCGAGACAAACGTGGGATGAGGCCGCACGCGGCCTGAAGGAGTTGTTTGCCAGTGCGTTTCCGTCGCTCAGGGACGCCGAATGGATGGCGTGGGCGCGCCGCGCGTTCCGGGAAAAGGCAGGTGGCGGGTTGGAGCGAACCTACGACCTGAAACTCTCGCATACGCTCGACGGATTCGATCCGGCCACTCCGCTGCCGCAGGACTGGGAGCTTTTCGACAAACTCGCGGGCGTTCCGCTGATGCTGATTCATGGCGGACTGTCCGACCTGCTCTCACGGCAGGGCGTTCAGGACATGGTCGCGCGGCGGCCAGACATCGATCTCGTCACGGTCGCAGATCAGGGCCACGCGCCGCTGCTGGCGGACAAGCCCACCATGGACCGCATCGTCGCGTTCTGCGCGCGGTGTGATGGGGCTAAAACCTAACCCCATCACCATTCTCGACGGTAGCTGGCAGCTGCTCCGCTCGTCCCCGCGAAAGCGGGGACCCATTCCTGAGGTGCTGGATTCCCGCTTTCGCGGGAATGAGCGGAGAGAACGTCCTGCACTTCAGACAAAAAAAACCCCCGGCAGTTTCCTGCCGGGGGTTCTTTTAGTTCAGGTCGTAATCGCCATTAGGCGATTGCGATTACCAGGTGCGGCGAACGCGGAGGTTGCCGGACCAGATGCCCTGATCCTTGTAGTCGTACGTGCCGGCTGGCTTGAACACAGCGGAGGTGCCAGCAAAGTTACCGGCAACCAAACCCTGCGAACCGGTGTTCGACTGGTCGAGGTTGGTGTACATCACTTCGCCCGAGAACGTCAGGTTGCGAACGGGGGTCCAGGCGGTACGGGTACCAACCTGCCAGATCGCGAAGTCAGGATTACAGGTGTAACCGTTGAGCTTCGCAGACTGAAGAGCCTGGGCCGCGCAAATACCGGCCGAAGCGTTGGTGTTGTAATCGATGCGCGTGTAGCTGCCGAACACGCTGGTTTCCCAATTCGGGGTCCAGTTGTGAACGTAAGCACCGCGGAAACCCCAACCGGTGGTCTTCTCGAGCTTGCTGCCGGTGGTATAGACCGCGTCAGCGAGCGTCAAAACAGCGAGGCTCTGATAGCTGCCAGCGAACGACGCGCTGCCGAACTTGTCGAAGTTGTTGCCGGTCACGCCGCCGATGAGGTACTTCATCGCACCGTCAGCATAGGTCGCATCCAACGACAGCTTGTCGCCAGGTCCGGTCGGCAGGTTCTTCAACTGAAGGCCGCCCGAAATCGCGAAGCCCCAAGCATCTTGCGGAGCGCCATTCGGCTCGACCGGAGCAGCGCCGCCAAGACCAGCGTAGTAGTTGGCATGGACGTTGTGCACAGCACCCGACAGCTGAGCGGTGAACGCAGCCTGGTCGATCTTAACGTTACCGACGAAGTCTGGCGCCACGTTTCCGCCGTACGAGTTGGTGTACGCACCGGTGATGGCGGTAGTGCCAACAGCCGCGTTCGCAGCGAGCGAAGCGTTGATCAACTGAGCGCGGTTAATGACGCGGTTGTCTTCAACACCCAACTGAGCTGACACGCCGTTGCCGAACTGCCACGTGTAGGCGATCTGGTTGATGCCAGTCGCGTTGTCGTAGCCGCCGAGCAGGAACGCGGTGTTGTTGTTGGCGGCGTAAGCACCCCATGGGGTCTGGAAGCCTGAGACAGCCTTACCGAAGGTGAAGCCGGCGAACTGAACGAAGCCGTAGTCGACGGTCAGGTTACCCGCCGACGGACCGGTGCCGGTCGAATGTTCGAAGTTGCTCGACCAGTAGGTACGAACAACACCGTATTCGGTGGCAGTGCGGGTGTCGAGGTTCAGCTGAATGCGGGAGCGGGTCGTGAAGTAGTCCGAATTGCGGCTGCCCGAACCAAACACACCAGAACCAGCGGCGTTAGCGCCCGCAGGGCCGGTGCCTTCATTCCAATTTGGCCCATTGTAGTTGTTGGAGTTGATGTTCGCGTCAACCTGGACGTAGCCGCCCAGCTTGATGCAGGTGTCAGTGCCGGGGATGTAGTAGAAACCGGCGCCGTAAAGGGAGCAGATCTTCACGTACTGAACGGCTTTCGCCTTGACGGGAAGATCGGCTGCCTGTGCCCCGGCGGACGCTGCGATGATCGCAGCCGAACCCAGGATAAGGCTCTTAATGTTGCTCATAAAACCTCCAAGTTTTGCTCTTTAGGGAAGGTTCCGGGCCGGTGGTGTAAGTCACACCACTTGGTTGGTTCCCTTAATCCCCGCTAACCGCCCGGTCGCCTCGCGCTTTCGGACACTCCCGCTGAACGCGAGCGACTTAAGCGAAACTCCCAAACGGGACGACCTCGGGATGCCCCCCTCCGTCGCTTCGACGACCATTGCCCAACAGTCGTGAACACACAACAAAAGACCGCCTTGAAACGGTACGGTTCCGGCCGTTTTTAAAGAGGTGTTGCACAAATGGCACGCAACCTGTTGCTGGCATCCCACACAAGCTGTTGATATTATTTGTTTTTTACAGAAGCCTCGGAATGTTCCGCGAGATGGCCATTGTGGCAGCGCACACGTCACCGGGTGCGATGCCGCTGTGAATTGCGCGAATCGGAAGCGCCTGAGAACGACCTTCGATGCCCTGTGTTTAGGCACTCGATTCCGGCGAAACCGGCGCCTGAATGAGCTCTTGTTCCCGCACTTGAGGGCGAGAATGGCCGTTCTTCGCTGCGGCGGATGCCTCACCGGCGTCAATTAAGGCACAACCGCGACGGGACACGCCTGCCGAGCGCGACGGTCGCGACATATAAAGGCAGAAAGAACATAAAGGCAGAAAGAACGATCCGAAGGCGCCTGAGGCAAACACAGGCTTTATAAAAGTCAGCAGCGACTTGCGGCGCGTCATCGTGTGAGGCATATCGAGCCTGTGGAGACGTGGCCGAGCGGCTGAAGGCACTCGTTTGCTAAATGAGCATACCTTGAAAAGGGTATCGAGGGTTCGAATCCCTCCGTCTCCGCCACCTCGAAATAAAATCGGGAACGCCGCCGCGCTGCCGTTTGCTGCAAGCAGCCTGAGCAGGTTCCGGGATTTGAGTTGGAGGGCCGCACGTAAGCACCGCGTCGAGCGCGGGCATCATGGCCCGCGTCTCCGGGTGGCTCCGGCATCAAAAATGAAGAAAAGTTAGATCCTCTGCTATATTCTGTTCTCGCGGGCGATTTTGGAAAACCGCCAAGGAGAGAAGTTGGTGGATACTCCGAGCACTTCACGTTGGGCAGGGCGCAGCATTACGGGATTGGTCGTTCTCTACCTGTTATTCGACAGCATGATCCGGATCGCGAAAATGGAGGCCGCCGTGCAAGGCGCCGAGCGGCTAGGGTTTCCGAACAGTCTCATCGTATCGATCGGAGCGATCGAACTCGTTTGCATTGTGCTCTACGTGGTCCCGCGCACTGCGGTGCTCGGTGCAATTCTGCTCACAGGCTATCTCGGTGGCGCAACCGCAACCATCTTGCGTTTGGAGAACTGGTGGTTTCTCCTGCCGATCGGCCTTGGCGTGATGGTCTGGGGCGGATTGTACTTTCGAGAGCCGAGATTGCGTGCACTCATTCCCTTGTGCACCCGAGTCTAATAATAAGATCCCAATCACCGTCCTGCCGCGGAGATTAAACCAACCGGGAAGCTTAGTGCATCGCCATCCACGCCCGTGCTTCACGCTGAGCGGTTGCGATCTCGACATCGGACATCAGCCCGGCGACTTCCCGGCGCAGTGAGATGGCATCTACCCTGCCCTTGAGCGCGGCCAAATTGAACCATTTGTGTGCGGCGACGAGATCGATCAGGCCGTTTCGCCCGCTCGAATAGATCATGCCGAGGTCAAACAGGACGTCCCCGTTCGCCGCCTCCTCGACCGGCAGCGCGGTGCCGGTATCGATCGTTCCCTGAAACATCCTGGCTCTCCGATTTCCCACCGCGGCGAGCGCGGCTCCTGTCGATATTCTGTTTGACGCAACCGTTGCTTTTTCTGGCGCGTATTCCGCAAAACCGGTTTGCCAATTCTGCGGAATACGCGTTCGCCGTTTGCCGGCTTGTTGGGATGATATGACCCGTAAAATTTGAATGGCAGTTTAAGCATCGCGATGAATCGAACGTGAACGCAGCGATCGGGCGCGGCGCCGCGAATCGCAAAAACCAGCTATTTTCAAGCGTTACTCGGCAATCGAGACAATCGATTCACCTTCGTCTTTGGCGAAGCGATAACCATTGCACGCGGACAAGAGTCAGGGTGGCTCGCACAGTCGCGCTGGCGCAGGATGCGAACCGAAGCGGTCGCCGGGGTGTTCGCAGCCGGGACTCTTGGCGACCGAGACTCACGTCGAATGCGGACCTTGCCCACGCGGACAACGTCACGTCAGAGAGTCGGGATTGTTTTTCTGGTCTTGGGAGAGATCACCGCCGGATGCGCTCGAAAGAGGCAACGGCCGAGCGGCTCAAAAAAACGAGGGCGTCGGTGAACACGTCAGGACTGAGATTTCACCGGACCGCCTGCCGAGGCAGACCGCCGGGAAACTGCGAGGTCATCCCCCGCAACGAACGAAGAGTTCTTGAACTCTTCTGCCTGACCGTCTGGTCAGACCGTCTCGCCTGATGTCTCGCCGACACCCTCTTTCGTCGACTGGAGCCGCCGGTTCAAACTCGTTCTTGCGAACAGATCAGCCTGGCGGCTCTTGTGACGATGCCGGCATCATGTGCCGACAATTCCATAAGGCGTAGCCTTACTTCTTCTTCTTGGCGACCTTGCGGGTCTTCTTGGCAGTCTTCTTCACTGCCGACTTCGCCTTCTTCGCCTTCTTCGCTTTCTTGGCCATGTTGCCCTCCTAAGTTCGTGAGATGGCTTAATCGCTGTGTGCACTCGGGAATCGAAATGCACTTCATCTGGATTACACCAACGCACTCAAAAAAACAGTGTCCCGCTTAAGGAAGTGTTTACGCACAAGGCGCAGCGCGCGCTGCAAACACGAAACGGAAGCATCGCGACGCCTCTGCGTAACACTGCATCACGCGCAACAAACGCCTGAGAGACGCAGCATCGCGCATGAAAGAAGTGCCTGTGCCGCAGTCGTTTCTTTTATCGCGACACAACGCGCGTCATAACGCCTTTAAAACCGCGGATAACTCTGCGACTGAAAAAAAGTGCGTTCCGCGGACTCTGAGTCGCGATTTTTGGCAACAAAAATATTTTCTGGAAAATTTGGTTTTGGCGCGATCATCGCTCGCACCGGAGAACTTTTTCCGACTTTTTGCGAATCTGATTCGCAAATCGATTCCACGCCGCGAGAGGTTTTCATCGTCGTTGCGACGATGCCGAGCGCGCGTCGCAGCATCGAAACGAAAACCGAAACGCCCCGATGACGACACGCGGAAGCGACGTCGTGCGCGCCCGGCATCCTCGCGTTAACGATGTTCAGATGCCGAGCTTGGCCTTCAGCAGGTCGTTCACTGCCTGCGGGTTCACCTTGCCGCCGGACGACTTCATCACCTGGCCGACGAACCAGCCCATGAGCTGCGGCTTGGCGCGCGCCTGCTCCGCCTTGTCCGGATTGGCGGCGATGATGTCATCGACCAGCTTCTCGATGGCGCCGAGATCGGTGACCTGCTTCATGCCGAGGCTGTCCACCAGCGCACGCGGGTCGCCGCCTTTGGTCCAGACGATCTCAAACAGGTCCTTGGCGATCTTTCCGGAGATGGTTTCTTCTCCGATCAGGCCGATGATCGCGGCCATCTGCTCTGCCGAAACGGGCGAGGCGGAAATGTCCTGCCCTTCCTTGTTAAGGCGGCCGAACAGTTCATTGATGACCCAATTGGCGGCCAGCTTGCCGTCGCGGGCCTTGTCGGCAAGCTTGCCCAGCACCGCCTCGTAGAAGTCGGCGCTTTCGCGCTCGGCGACCAGCACGCTGGCGTCGTAAGGCGTCAGCGCGAAGTCGGCGATGAAACGTTCGCGCTTCTCGTCGGGCAGTTCGGGCAGTTTCGCTTTCAGTGCGTCCACATAGGCCGCGGTGAATTCCAGCGGCAGCAGGTCGGGATCCGGGAAATAGCGATAGTCGTGCGCTTCCTCCTTGGAGCGCATCGACCGGGTTTCACCCCTGTTCGGATCGTACAGCCGGGTTTCCTGATCGATGCTGCCGCCGTCCTCCAGGATACCGATCTGGCGGCGGGCTTCATAATGGATAGCCTGCCCGATGAAGCGGATCGAGTTCATGTTTTTGATTTCGCAGCGCGTGCCTAACGGCTCGCCGGGCCGCCGCACCGAGACGTTGACGTCCGCGCGCAGATTTCCTTTCTCCATATCGCCGTCGCACGTGCCCAGATAGCGCAGGATCGAGCGCAGCTTGGCGACATAGCCCTGCGCTTCTTCGGCCGAGCGGATGTCCGGCTTGGACACGATTTCCATCAGCGCTACGCCGCAGCGGTTTAGATCGACAAGCGTCATCGTCGGATTCTGGTCGTGCAGCAGCTTGCCGGCGTCCTGCTCCAGATGCAGCCGCTCGATGCCAACGGTCACGCTCTCGCCGCCGGGAAGATCGACGACCACCTCGCCCTCGCCGACGATCGGCGACTTGTACTGGCTGATCTGATAGCCCTGCGGTGAATCCGGATAGAAATAGTTTTTCCGGTCAAACACCGAGCGCAGATTGATCTGCGCGTTCAGCCCGAGCCCAGTGCGTACCGCCTGTGCCACGCACTCCTCGTTGATGACGGGCAGCATGCCGGGCATGGCCGCGTCCACCAGCGAGACATGATCGTTCGGCGCACCGCCGAATTCGGTCGAGGCGCCCGAGAACAATTTGGAATTGGAGGTCACCTGGGCGTGGATTTCGAGCCCGATAACCATTTCCCAGTCGCCGGTGGCGCCTTTGATGAGCTTTGAAGGTTTGACAGGTGCGTTCATGGGAGGGCTCTGGGTAGGGTCGCGTTCTCAGGTGGCGGTTCATATCGAAAAGCGTTGAAATATTTGAGCTTTTCTTCGTGGAACGAGAGTTTTTAGCAGCCCTGTGGCACCGCGTCGAGAGAGGCTCCGCCCGGTCTCGATCTCGCCAACCGATCCCGCGAGCGACACGAGTGAAGCGAACTTCGGACTCGGAACACTAGAACGACCCGAACACCGACCCCAAAGCGATAACCGCGGCCAGCGCAATCAGCGCACCAGCGATGCCGACCATGACGATATCGAGATAGCTTTCGCGATGCGTCGATCCGCAAACGGCAAGCAATGTCACCACCGCACCGTTGTGCGGCAAACTGTCAAGCGTGCCAGAGCCAATTGCCGCCACCCGGTGCATCAGCGCCGGATCGATGCCCTGTTCCGCCGCTATGCGCATGTACGTACTGCCGAGCGCATCGAGCGCAATCGTCATGCCGCCCGACGCAGAGCCGGTGAGAGCTGCAAGTATGTTGGTCGCAACGGCAAGCGAAACCAGCGGCCCGCCTCCAATTGAAAGGACCCAGTCGCGCACCGCCGCAAACGCGGGCAGCATTGCGACAACGGCTCCGAAACCCACAAGGCTGGCCACACTGAAGGCCGGCAGGACGGACGCATTGGCCCCGGCATCCATGCTGAGCCGCAGGGCCGGCAACCGCCGGCGATTAACCGCGATCAGCGTCGCGATCGCAGCCGCAAGCGCGACCGCGACCGACCAAACGCCGGCCACCGCAGACAATGAAGAGCTGCCCCAGCGCTCTTCCCCCAGAAAGGAAAAGTCGAGCCGTGGCAGAATGACCAGCGACATGAGAAGATTGACGCTCACCACCACAGCGAGCGGAAGCACAGCCACACCGATCGGCACCACGGCATCGGTATGGTGGCCGTGACCGATTTCCGCAGGGTCGAATTCCCGCGCAGTCGTCGCTCGCTCGCGAATCTTCTGATCGTCGGCGGCCAGCTTTGGAGCCGTATCGGCACCGGCGCCGTAGCCCTCGCCGGACCGGCGCGCAGCCGCCTCGGCACGGGCGAGCCACCACAAGCCAAACCCCAGCATGATGGCCGAGGCAATGATACCGAGTCCCGGCGCGGCAAACGGCGTGGTGCCGAAGAACGGCATCGGAATCGCGTTCTGAATCGCAGGCGTGCCCGGGAATGCCGTCATCGTGAATGTCGAGGTGCCGAGTGCGATCGCGGCCGGCATCAATCGCCGTGGAATGTTGGCCGCGCGGAAAAGTGCCTGTGCCATCGGCGCCAGCACGAAGAACGCGACGAACAAGCTTACGCCCCCATAAGTAACAATCGCGCCTGCAAGCACCACCGCCAGCATGGCGCGGCGCGGACCCAGCTTCTCTGTCATGAAGCGAGCAATCGCCTCGACCGAACCACTGTCGTCCATCAGTTTTCCGAACAACGCGCCAAGAAGGAACAGCGGAAAAAACTGTGCGAGAAACTGCGCCGCACTGCCCATGAAGGTCTGGGTCCAATGGGCCAGCAACGGCTCTCGTGACACCGCTGCCGCGACAAGCGCCGCCGCAGGCGCCAGCAGGAGCACACTCCAGCCGCGATAGGCGAGCCAGATCAGCAATCCGAGCGCGACGAAAATTCCCAGGAGGCCCATGGTTCAGACCTCGTCCAGCAGACGATCCAGATCGAGCGTGGATCGCTTGCCTACATCCGGGCCATGGGTCGCAAGGAAGGCTTCGGCAGCACGTCTTCCCTCGTCACGCAGCATCGTCAGGAAATCCCATTCCGCGTTGAATTTCGATGATGCGCCAAGCTTGTCGATGGCTGTGCTCGAGATCAGGTGGATGCGCATTCCTGCCCACAATGCCCCTTCCCCGGTGCCGGCATCGACGACCTGCCGCAGCAGGGCGATCATGCGCAGTTCCTTCAACAGCGTGGCGTTGAAGGAGACCTCGTTCAGCCGATCGAGAATCTCGCGTGCCGAGCGTGGTGTGCCCTCCCGTTCGACCGGGTTCACCGCGACGAGTAACGTATCCTGCGATTTGCATTCCCGCACCAATGGGGTGATGGTTGGATTGCCCGAGTAGCCGCCATCCCAATAGGCCTCACCGTCGATCTCGATCGCCTGAAACAGCGTCGGCAGACAGGCCGACGCGAGCAGGACGTCAGGGGTCATCTCGGCATTGCGAAAGACACGTCCGCGCCCCGTGCGAACATTGGTTGCCGTGACGAACAGGCGAATGGACGACTTCGCCACGCGTTCGAAATCAACGCACTCGGCCAGAATTTCCCTGAGCGGATTGGCGCCTCGCGGGTTCAGGTCGTAAGGCGAGAACAGCCGCGCCGCCATATCGAAGGCGACAAAGAATGGCGAGTTGTCGAGTGTCCATCTGCCCAGCAGAATATCCAGAGGGCTGCGCCGAATGGGACTGAACCGGGCGGCGTAGGAGACACGTTGCCAGAACAGTTCGAGGGCAGTACGCGCGCCTTCCGCTCCGCCTGCGGCGTACCCGTCCGCTAGGACCACTGCATTCATCGCACCGGCGGAGGTCCGGAAATGCCGTCGATCCGGAGCCATGGTTCCTTGAGGAGCCGGTCGAGCACGCCCCAGGTGAAGGCGCCATGAGAACCGCCGCCCTGGAGCGCAAGGTCGACCAGAAGTGTATCGCGAACGGTATCAGCGGAAGCCTTAGAGGGGTCCAGCGACATCTGTCCTCCTGCACGAAGTACGACGTCCATCGCTCAGCCGCGTCTTGCACGCTCAGCTTGCAATGAAACGGTCCCGCAGCCTACCTCGAAAAGTTGAACGTCGCCGGACTGACCTTCCTACAAACCCGCCGCAAAACTGCGGAATGTCGGACTCGCCCGCAGCGCATCGCGCCCCGCCTCGATGACGCTATCGACTTGCTCCGGCGGCAGTTGGAAGCGCGTCGGGACCCGTTCAAGCTCGGCGGCGCGAGACTGATCGAGTTGATCGAAGCCGATCCGGCCGACATAGAATTTGACATCGCGGCAATTCCAGCCTGGGCCTACTCCGTATTTTGCGCGATCCGCGGCCGACAATCCACAGCGCCACCGCACCAGCGCGGCCTGCCAATCGGTCATGGTGGCGCTGAACGCCGTGAAACTGCCAGCGACGCTGGCATCGATAGCAGTGTCGGCGGCGGCCTTGACGAGATCCGCTCCGGTCGGCCCCTCGACGGTATTGATCCAGTTGCCGGACAAACCGGTCTTGGCGTCGACCACCAGAATCAGAGCACGCCGCAGTTTCACCGCCTGTCGCGGGCTAAGCGGTCCATACGGCGTATCCGACGACAGCCGTGCGATAGTCATGCCGGCCAGGCCATAGTTGTCGACCAGGCCGCCATCAAGCAGCTTGATGTAAGGCATCGAACCATCGTGATAGCGGCTGATCGCCTTGGCGAACGAGTTCAGCATCGGAGGGGCGTTGGAATTGTCCCGTGCCCGCACGACCCACGGCGGCAGCCGGTCATTACACTTTCCGGGGAACGTCTGGATCACGACCGGCGCGAACGCCACCGGGACCGCCGCCGAAGCCGCAACCGCGTTCGCGAGCGGATACTCCGACAGATTGCTGCACATGGCGCCGAATGCCACCGCACCGAACACGAATGGTGTCCTGTTATAAATGTCGGAGGCATTGATCCAGACCTGCGGCCGGCTCGTGAGGCCCAGGTCTCGAAATGTTGCCCCCTGAAACAGATTGGCGTCGAGCCAGCGCGGAAATCCCGTGGAGTCGTTGATGCCGCCGGCAACCGCGCGGGAGAGAGTCGCGAGAGTGAGATTTGTCTGCAGTCCCTCCTCCGCATTGCGCAGCAGGAACCGCTCGCGAAAATCGGCAAGAGCAGCCCGCTTCCGCAAGCCGTAATAAGCCGCCGTGACCGAACCGCCTGATACACCGGAGATGAACTCGACCCG
Source organism: Afipia birgiae 34632 (assembly GCF_000308295.2). Classification (GTDB taxonomy): domain Bacteria; phylum Pseudomonadota; class Alphaproteobacteria; order Rhizobiales; family Xanthobacteraceae; genus Afipia; species Afipia birgiae. The sequence goes on along the minus strand of NZ_HG326652.1, from coordinate 778,056 downwards.
ATCAATCATCGATCCCTGCGCGCCGCGGACCGGAATACGCTCCATCTCCTGCAGCACGCCAAAGGAAAACGCGGCGGCGCGGGTTCCGCCGCCTGAAAAGGACAGCCCAACGACCGTGTCCTCAGGGCTTGTCGTCTCGCCGAAGCCGATATTTCCTCTGTCCGCGAGGTTGTCGGATCCGGGCAGATTGACCGGAGCATTCTGAATCGACGCGCAGCCGAGCAATATGCCCGACACAAACATCACACTGACAAGAGGCCGCACCCAACGCATCGATCACCGATCCCACCGGCCGTTATGGCCCCCGGCGGTTAATGAAGACATACCGCCGCCGATCAGGCATTGGCCACCACAACGGTGAAATCAAGGCGACGGTATCCGGTCTGCCACCGAAGCGTTACGTCCACCACTTCCTGGCGGTGAAGTGTCCCGCCGACTGCTCGATAACTTCGCCGAGCGAGAACAGCGTTTCCTCGTCGAACGGCCGGCCGATCAACTGCAGCCCAAGCGGCAGCCCTTGCACGTCCTTGCCCGCAGGCACGGCGATGCCAGGCAATCCCGCCATATTCACGGTCACCGTGAAGATGTCATTGAGATACATCTCGATCGGATCGGCCTTGCCCTTTTCGCCGATGCCGAATGCCGCGGATGGCGTCGCCGGCGTCAGGATGGCATGAACGCCCTTGGCGAACACATCCTCGAAATCCTTTTTGATCAGCGTGCGGACCTTCTGCGCGCGTAGATAGTATGCGTCGTAATAACCGGCTGAGAGCACGTAGGTGCCGATCATGATGCGGCGGCGAACTTCCGCTCCGAAACCTTCGGCACGGGTATTCTCATACATCTCGACGATGTTGCGGCCGTTGACACGCGCGCCGTAACGCACGCCGTCATAGCGAGCGAGGTTGCTTGAGGCTTCGGCTGGCGCAACAACATAGTAGGCCGGCAGCGCGTACTTGGTGTACGGCAGGGAGACCTCGACCAATTCTGCACCTGCTGCTTTCAACCAATCGGCGCCCTGCGCCCACAGCTTGTCGATTTCGCCGGACATGCCGTCGAGACGATATTCCTTCGGAATACCGATCTTCATCCCCTTCACCGACTTGCCGATGGCGGCCTCATAGTCCGGCACGGGATGATCGACGGACGTCGTGTCCTTCGGATCGTGACCGGCCATCGACCGCATCAGGATCGCTGTGTCGCGCACCGTACGCGCAAATGGTCCAGCCTGATCGAGCGACGAGGCAAACGCCACGGTGCCCCAGCGCGAGCAGCGGCCGTAGGTCGGCTTGATGCCCACGATGCCGGTGAACGCCGCTGGCTGACGGATCGAACCGCCGGTGTCGGTGCCGGTCGCGCCGAGACACAGATTGGCCGCGACCGCCGAAGCCGAGCCGCCCGACGAGCCGCCAGGAACGAGGTTGGTATCGGAGCCTTCGCGCCGCCACGGATTGATTACCGGCCCGAACGCCGAAGTCTCGTTAGACGAGCCCATCGCGAACTCGTCGCAGTTCAGCTTGCCGAGCATCACCGCGCCATCGCGCCAGAGCTGCGAGGTGACAGTGGATTCGTAAGGGGGGATGAAGTTGCCGAGAATCTTCGAGCACGCCGTCGCCCGCACATTCGTAGTGGCAAACAGGTCCTTCACGCCGAGCGGGATACCGGCGAGCGGACCCGCGTCACCCTTGGCGATGGTCGCATCCGCGGCACGCGCCTGCGTGCGCGCCTGCTCCGGTGTCTCAAGCACATAGGCATTGAGCACGCGGGCCTTTTCCATCGCGGCCAGATGCGCGTCGGTCAACTCAAGCGCAGTGAAGGATTTCTGCGTCAGCCCTTCGCGGGCATCGGCGAGGGTCAGCGAAGTTAGGTCAGTCATTCATTCTTCAATCGGGTCGCAGTGAAAAGGAGACTTGTTCTTTTTGGCTTTGGATGCCTCGGCTTCGAGCATGTCGATCACCGCGTCGATGGCCTTGTCGGGATCGACATTCTTTCCCTGCCGTTCCATCTCATCAAGATAGGTCATGTAGGCCGCATAAGCCTTCTCGTCGCTGCACAGCAGGCACATGGCATTTGCCTCGGGGTTATTCGACGACTTTTGGCACCAGGAAGAAGTGATCCTCGGTCGCAGGCGCATTGGCGAGAATCTTCCCAGGAATCTCGCCGTCGCTGACAACGTCCGCGCGCTTCTTCATCTCCATCGGCATCACAGAGGTCATAGGCTCGACGCCTTCAATATCGACCTCGGTCAACTGCTCGACGAAGGCCAGCATCGCATTCAATTCGCCTTGCAGATGCGAAACCTCGTCTTCCTTGACGGCGATGCGTGCAAGGTGCGCAATCCGGCGGACGGTGGCGGCATCGACTGACATATTTCTGGAGACTCCGGACGGCTCTATTCAGCCGCCCTCATAGAACATTCGGCGCGGATCGCCAACGTCAAATAAGTCGCGAGGGCAATGCCCTCAATAAATTAGTGAAACAATGTCAATAGCTTGCAGAATTCGCCGACGCGAATACCATAACGCTCACGTCACCCGCGCCCCCCTCCCGCATCACATCGAACGGAGAATGGTTTTCCTCCGCGAACAAGGTAATCGCGCACTGGATGTGTTCGACGCCCTGCCCGGTCGTGGTGAACGGCAACAGCAGACGCTCGTAATGCACAGTCTCGCCGCCCGCATTCTGGACCGGCGTCGATGTGAATGCCGGAATGCGCTGGTCCACCACCGTCCGGTACGCCCTCAGGCCGCGTTCGCGCACAGCAGGCGCCATCACCTCGTCGAGGAACAGACCGGTGCAATCGCGGTTGTGCATCTTGCTGAAATCCGCGCCCTGAAACCGGATCAGGTAGGAGGGCTTGCCGTCGCGCCAGACCACATCCAGCATCATCAGCTTGTCGCGGACGCGCTCGAGATCGTAGCCTTGTCCGGCTGCGATGTCAGGCAGTTCGGCAGCACCCTTCCAGCGCTCCCACAACTTGAGCATTCCTATCTGCTGGACGCAGCGAATATGACTGCGGCCTTCGAAATCTGGCAAACCTTGATGATCCAACGGAAGTTCCAGCGAGCAGGATACGAATGGCGCGGCGGCGCGTGACTAGCAAGCGCCGTGGGCATTAACAGTCCGCCTTTGGCTCTATTTCGATAGAGCCCGCAGGCGGTCGAGCGCTTCGGCAGCCAGCGTGCGCGTGAGGTCCGCCGCACCGAGCTGGCGCCCGAGCGCCACAGACTGGCCGGCCCAGAGATTGGTGAAATCCACCCGTCCGAGTTTCTCGGCTGCCGCCTTTAGCGGGCCCAGCGCCGTAGCGGCGTGCGGAAACACCGGTGCGTCCGGGGATACCGGGCCGACCTCGCGCATCACCCGATTGACGACGCCACGTGCGGGACGCCCGGTCATGACGTTGGTGATGACAGTGGACTCATCCGCAGCTCCCGCAAGCGCTGCCCGGCCACCGGCGCTGACCTTGGATTCGGGCGTTTGAAGGTAGGCTGTACCGATCTGTACCCCCGCAGCCCCCAGCGCGAGCGCCGCAGCGATCCCTCGCCCGTCAGCGATCCCGCCTGCGGCGATGACCGGCACCTTCACCGCATCCACGACCTGCGGCACCAATGACATCGTGCCCGGCTGCGAAGCGATGTTCTCGGTCAGAAACATTCCGCGATGACCGCCAGCCTCGGCGCCCTGCGCAATGACGGCATCGGCGCCGTTCTGTTCGAGCCAGACTGCTTCCTTGACGATAGTCGCGGAGCCGATGACGATGGACCCCGCCGCCTTGACGCGTTTCAACAGCGCCTTGTCCGGCAGACCGAAATGAAAGCTCACGACCTCGGGCTTCAACTCCTCGACCAGTTCGCACATCTGCGCATCGAACGGAGCGCGATTGGCCGCTTGAATGGTCATACCGGGATCAAGCCCGAGTTCCTTGTAGTAAGCCTCGAGCCGTCTGCGCCACCCGGCTTCGCGGGCCGCGTCGGCATCGACCGCCGTGTGGCAAAAGAAATTCAGGTTTAGCGGCGCGCCGATGCGCTGGCGGAAAATGCTGACCTGCTCGCGCGCTTTCTCGACCGAGATCATCGCGCAGGGCAAGGATCCGAGCGCCCCACCCTCCGCGGCGCCGATCATGACATCGACGTCCTGGACTCCGGCCATAGGCGCCTGGATAATCGGAACATCGATCTTGAAAAGGTCGAGAAGTCTGCGGTCGGGCCACATGGTTTCGCTCCCTTATCCAAACACCGCGCCATAGTGATAGGGCGGAATTTCAACCAGATCAGCGAGCTTCAACCCGCTCGTTTCGACCGCCTCGGTAGTCTGTTCCGGAGACAATCTCAATTCACCTTTCGGCCCGCGCGGTTCACCCAGGACCACGGTTTCTTCGCGCGGGCGCCGATGCCAGTTGACGATCGCAAAACGACCGCCAGGATTCAGGACCGCGCGAACAGCACGGGACAAACGCGGCCGATCGGGAACGCCGTGAAAGGCATTCGCCATGAATACAAAGTCAGTTCCACCCGAAACCAGACCGGCAAGTTCGTAGGCGTCGCCTGTTACAAAGTCACAGTTGGTCACGCCGCTTTCGGCCAGGCGACGACGCGCCACTTCCAGCAGGTCGCGGTCGATATCGATGGCGACCACCTGATGCGCAATCTTCGCAATTTGCAGCGTGAACCAGCCGTCGCCAGAACACAGATCGATCACCTTCATGCCTGGTTTGACCCCGACTGCGGTCAACACGCCGACGGGATCGGGCCACAGCGCCTCCCACCAGCCGGCGTCCGGCATTTCGGTGCCTGTGAAAAATCCGGGAGGGTTGTCTGTCATCTCAAGCACCCGCTCCCTGCCTGAACTGCCCGCGCCGCAAGGCGACCACCGCCCAGATCGCCTCGACCACCCCATGCGCCCAGCAAAAAGCCGTAAGCCGAGCCGAGCGCACAGGCCGCTGCGAAGCCGAGCACGAACCACGGACTGCGGTCCTCAAATGCATAACAGACCAGCATTGTCGTGACGGCGAACAATCCGAATAACGTGAGCCCGACCATCTCTTCATCCTATTCCCGCTTTGCAACGCTTGTATCCTGCGTGATAAGCGAAGCAATGCCTGCATCCATTTTACCGCTGATCGAGGCCGCCGCACTCTGGCCCGCACGAGGGGCCCTGATCGGGCTCGATCTCGGCACCAAGACCATTGGCGTTGCCGTGTCCGATCCCGACCGAAAGCTCGCCACCGGCATCGAGACGATTCAGCGCAAGACCTTCACCGCCGACGCCGCGCGGCTGCTAGCGCTGTCCGGCGAGCGCCATGTCGTGGGCTTCATTCTCGGGCTCCCGATCAACATGGATGGCAGCGAAGGACCGCGCGCGCAGTCGACGCGCGCGTTCGCTCGGAATTTCTCCAGACTGACGGAGCTTGCCATCGGCCTGTGGGACGAACGCCTGTCCACCGTCGCGGTGGAGCGCGAACTGATCGACATGGACATGAGCCGCGCCAAGCGCGCCAAGGTGATCGACGAGCACGCGGCGATCTTCATCCTGCAGGGTGCGCTGGATCGGCTCGCAACGTTGCGCAAGGCATCGGGAGAGCATTGACCGATGCTGACAATTATTGCGGCAATCGTGCCGATCTTCCTGCTGATCGTGACGGGCTTCGTTCTGCGGCGCGTTCTTATTAAAGAAGAATCTCATTGGGTCGGCACTGAGCAACTCGTCTACTATGTGCTGTTCCCGGCACTTCTGTTTCGGACACTCAGCCGTGCAAAGCTTGCGGAGGTTCCGCTGCTCGGTGTCGGCGGCGCGCTGCTGATTGCCGTACTGTTGATGGCGGCGCTTTGCCTCATGTTGCGGCCGGTCCTGATGAGGCGGCTTGGCGTGAGCGGCCCGTCGTTCACCTCGATCTTCCAGTGCTCCTGCCGGTGGCAAACCTATGTCGCGCTGGCGGTCGCCGGAAACCTGTACGGCGAAGTCGGACTCACCCTCGCCTCTGTGGCGATGGTGGCGATGATCCCGATTTTGAATATCATGGCAGTCTGGGTGCTGGCTCATTACGCCTCGCCCACACGGCTGTCATGGTCGCGCATTCTTCTCACGATCGCGCAAAATCCCTTTATCTGGGCCTGCGCACTCGGACTGGCCGCCAACCTGACCGGTTTGACGCTTCCGAAATGGATCGATGAATTCATCGATGCGCTCGGTCGCTCGTCGCTCGCGCTCGGACTGCTCGTTGTCGGCGCGGGGCTTCAGCTCCGGGGCGTCCTGCGTCCGGACCCGCCCGCGATACTATCGTGCATTCTGAAGCTGGTTGTGATGCCCGTCATGGCAGTATCGCTCGGCCTTGCGTTCGGACTTTCGGGTGCAAATCTTGCGATCGTCGCCTGCTGCGCCTCTGTGCCGACAGCGTCGAGCGCCTATGTTCTGGCACGGCAGATGGGAGGCGATGCTCCGCTGGTTGCAGAGATCCTGACGATGCAGACAGCGCTCGCCATCGTCACGATGCCCGCGGCCATTGCGCTAGTGACCTGACCTGATTTTCAGGAGTTGTTCGCCAGCCAGATGGTCTGCACCGTGGCAGCAAGATTATTAAGGCCGTGCAGGATCACCGGTAGCCATGTCGAGTTGCTGAGATAGCGCAGATAGCCGAGCAGCAATCCGATGGAGAAGACCTGCGCGAGAAAGAACCAGTTGTACTGCAGGTGCATCAGGGTCCACACCGCAGACGATAGCAGGATGGCGCCGGCGGGGCGCAAGAAGGATTCCGACCAGCCGCGATAGAGAAATCCGCGGGCGAAGAATTCTTCGGTGATCGGCGCAGCTACGCAGAACGCAAACACCAGAAGCCACAGCGCGCCGTCGGCCCGCGCAGATTTCAACACGTCGACCATGAATCCCGGCGAGGACTCGCGCCCTGCCACGCGGCTGATCACTTCCCACGCCACCATCAGCAGAACCAAGCTCGCCACACCGGCTGCCAGCATGGTCCACGATGTCGAGCGCAATGCCAGATAGTCGGCAAAGGGCGTCCGCGACACCCGCGTCGCTATCCATAGCATGATGAGAATGGCGGGCAGTCCCATGATGACCGACAGCGAGATAATCCGTCCATTCGAGAGCAGCGCGGTCAATGAACTGGTATCGAGTGGCCCGTCACCGGTGATCAGAAGCCACCCGACCACCACGGCCTGCCCGGCGAACATCGCTCCAAACAGCGCAAGCCCCCACAGGCTGGTTCCGACAAACTTCCAGACTCGTGGCTCGCGGCCCGGCGGCGACACAGGCGCAAGGCCGGCGGGGCTTTCAGCGGCAGTCATGGTCTGATCTCCAGCTTATTGATCGCCTCGGAACCGATTTTGAATTGCAGTCATTAAAAAAATGACCCATTCCGCCATCTCAAAACGACGCGATCCTGTCATTGAACCGCAGGGGCTGAATGCTTCGTCGCAATCACTCCCTCGCAAATGGATTCAAGCCGGCAAGGCACGGTCCAGCAGGCCGCGAATGTCGTCGTTGGGGAGATCGACCGCGCCGTAGAGGGCACCGTGGTCCGCAGCAAGACGCGTCGCCGCAAACAGTTCGGCATGTTTTGGCGATATCTCATGGAGCGCGGCGGCGGCGGCAACCAGCGCAAGCTTCTCCACCGCGAGCCGCGCGACGCGCTCGGCGTCAGGCTGGCGAAACGACTTCGCGATGAAGCCCACCGCTTCGACCACACCTGGAAGGCCCTTGGTCTGGTCGACCAGACCACGCAAAACATCCGCCGCAGCGTCTGCTTCGCGTGACAGCGCGCGCAGCACATCGAGGCACATCACATTGCCCGAACCTTCCCAGATCGCGTTGACCGGCGACTCGCGGTAATGCCGCGCCAGAATGCCCTCCTCGACGTAACCGTTGCCGCCGAGGCACTCCATCGCCTCGTAGAGGAATCCCGGTGCGCTCTTGCAGGTCCAGTATTTCACCACCGGCGTCAGCAGCCGCATATACGCCGCTTCCGCCTTATCAGCGGGGGCGCGGTCGAACGATCTGCAGAGCCGCATCACCAGCGCGGTCGAAGCTTCCACATGCAGCGCCATGTCGGCGAGCACGCTGCGCATCAGCGGCTGATCTGCAAGATGCTTCTGGAACACGCTGCGATTGCGCGCGTGATGAAGCGCATGCGCGAGCCCCGAACGCATCAGCCCCGCAGAGGCCAGCGAACAATCCTGCCGGGTCAGCGAGACCATTTGGATGATTGTCGGAACCCCGCGTCCCTCTTCGCCGAGCCGCAGCGCATAGGCATTTTCGAATACCACTTCCGATGACGCGTTGGAGCGGTTGCCAAGCTTGTCCTTCAGCCGCTGGAAGTAAATGCCGTTGACCGACCCATCCGGCGCGAAGCGCGGCATGAAGAAACAGGTCAGTCCGCCTTCCGCCTGCGCAAGCACGAGGAACGCGTCGCACATCGGCGCCGACATGAACCATTTATGCCCGGTGATACGGTACGCATCACCGTCACGCACCGCGCGCGTGATGTTGGCGCGCACATCCGTGCCGCCCTGCTTCTCGGTCATACCCATGCCCATGGTCATGCCGCGCTTGGTCCACCACGGCGCGAAAGCCGGATCGTAAGAGCGCGTGCCGAGCACCGGCATCACCTTCGCGCGCAATGCAGGATCGACCGACAGCGCACCGACCGCGGCACGCGTCATGGTGATCGGGCACAGGTGCCCGGTCTCGACCTGCGCGGCGATAAAGAATTTCGCGCCGCGCACGACTTCGGATGCGCCGCCCGCGGCATCGCCGTTTTCATTCCATGTCGAATTGTGAATGCCGGCGTGGGCACTGTGCGCCATCAACTCGTGATAGGCCGGATGGAATTCGACCTCGTCGCGGCGAAAGCCGCGCGCATCGAAGGTCTTCAGTTTCGGCGTGTTCTCGTTGGCGACGCGGCCGCGCTGCGCCATCGCCGCGGAGCCCCAATGCCTGCCGAAGTCGGCAAGTTCCGCTGCTGCCGCCTTCCCGCCATTGACCGACACGGCCTCCGCGAGCGGGCAGTCGAGGGAGAACAGGTCAACGTCCTCAAATGGAGGCGATTGGTTAAAGACATCGGTCGTTGCGGACAAGGACAATTGAGCCATGAGTCGTTCCCGGAAATGAGAACGACAGGCTATACTGGAACGCGGCGCGTTTCACGTCACCGTTACGAAATGTTGGGTGTGGCCCGATCTTCGCCGACGGGCGGTTCCGGCTTTTCCTTGGCCTGCGGAAGGTCATCATAACCCCGACGGCTGCTATAGAACGTCAGCGCCATCAAACCGAAACCGATGATAAGCGAGAAGAAAACTCCCAGTCCCATCGCGATATAGCCGTGGATCGACATCTGCACGTCGGCGTGTGACGTCCAGCCCTGCCATGCCCACCAGATTGTCGCTGCAAGGATGGCGAGAAGAATCGCCGTGATCGTTATTCCGCCCCTGCTCATGACGAGGCCTTTCCGGGTCAGGTGCGCTGGGTCGCGCACCTCTTCGGAAGAGCTATAATCGAGCGGCCAAAATTCAACCCCACACGCGCCGCAATTATCGCTTCGCCACCGGAAAATCGAACGTTGCATTGCCCGGCCCCGGCAGCGAAAAGTGCCACCATTCCAGCCGGAAATTCGAGAAACCCTGCCGCGCCATCGCGGACACAAGGGTCTCCCGCCATTTGCGCTGCTGCGGTGTGATCACCTTCGAGCCGGTATGCGCCTTCTCGTCCGAGCAATCGTAGCCGGCGCCCATGTCGACGCTGCTGTCCGGCGCGCGACGATGTTGCGATTCCGTGCAATCACCATAGTCGGCCTTCGGATCGAACGGCGCGACCTTTGACACGGGCAGTTGTACCAGCGTGAGGTCCACCGCCTTGCCGGTCGAGTGTCCGGAATGTTTGGCAATATAGCCTAAGCGAAAGAGATCGGCTTTGCGCATCCTCGGGTTGTAGCGCCGCTGCGCCGGCATCTCAGAGCCGTCCTGCGCCCACGCGTACATGTCATCCACCGCGCGCTGCGGCCGATAGCAGTCGTACACCTTGAGCGAGAGTCCGCGCGGCTTCAGATCCTGCTGCACGCGTTTCAGCGCCGCTCCAACACGGCGGGTGACAATGCACTCGCCCGCTTCGTAACCGTTCAGCACGCGCCCGACGAAATTGTTCGCCGTAGCGTAGCGCATATCCTGAATGATGGTCGGGTCGATATCGCGCAGATAGACAAAGCCGGCGGGCACCGGCTGCGCGACCGCAGCCGACGTCCCGAGGCCCACGAGCAGGATTGCGGTTGCAAGTTTCATGATCCGGCGTCCGATATCGTCATGCCGAGGAAGCCCGGCCATGACGGCGAAAATACGATAGGTGCAATGTTCCACAGCACGCTTTCGACCCGTTTACCCTGCCCGGACATGAGCGGGGGAAAACTCCGCAACCGCCGAATCCGCCTTGCTCCCCCGGGCAAGTCTGCCTATAGCTCTTGCTTTAATGACAACTGCATCGAAATCGAGTTTTGTCCTCGGACACCGGCATTTGCTGGGCATCGAGGGCCTTTCCGCGGCCGACATCAGCGGCCTTCTGGACCTGTCCGAAGAGTTCGTCGAACTGAACCGGCAGGTCGACAAGAAGCGCACCAATCTGCGCGGCCGCACCCAGGTCAATCTGTTCTTCGAAGCCTCGACGCGAACCCAGTCCTCGTTCGAGATCGCGGGCAAGCGGCTTGGCGCCGACGTCATGAACATGTCGGTGTCGTCCTCCTCGATCCGCAAGGGCGAGACGCTGATGGATACCGCGATCACGCTCAACGCCATGCACCCGGACATTCTGGTGGTACGGCATCATGCGTCCGGCGCGGTGGAACTGCTCGCCCAGAAAGTCGACGGTTCGGTCATCAATGCCGGCGACGGTGCGCATGAACACCCGACGCAAGCACTGCTTGACGCACTCACCATCCGACGCAACAAGGGGCACATTGAGGGCCTGCTGGTGGCGATCTGCGGCGACGTGTTGCATTCGCGGGTCGCGCGCTCCAACATCATCCTGCTCAATGCCATGGGCGCTCGCGTGCGCGTGGTTGCGCCCTCCACGCTGTTGCCGCCCGGCATTGAGCGCATGGGTGTCGAGGTGGCGCGTGACATGCGCGAAGGACTTGACGGCGCGGACATCGTCATGATGCTGCGGCTGCAGCGCGAGCGCATGAACGGCTCATTCGTGCCGTCGAGTTCGGAATACTTCCACTATTACGGGCTCGACCAGAAGAAACTCGGCTATGCCAAGCCCGAAGCGCTGGTGATGCATCCCGGGCCAATGAACAGAGGCGTCGAAATCGACTCCATCGTGGCGGACGGCGCGCAGTCGCTGATCCGCGAACAGGTCGAAATGGGTGTGGCGGTGCGCATGGCGGTGCTTGAAGCGCTCGCCCGCAACCTGCCCAACGCGTAACTGGTGCGCTGAATGCGAAGTTCCTGCGGCCGATGCGGCGAGTTCTTTCAGGAACTTCGCATTCAAAAGCGCACCAGAACAATTATGGATACTCGTGTCCCTTTGGTTCTGGCGTTCGTAAGAGCAGCCGCTGAAAAGGGATACGAACGCCAGAACCGGGACACGAGATGAGAACAGACCGCCGCCCCATCCTCCTCGCCAACGCCCGCCTGATCGATCCGTCGCGGGATCTCGACGGCCCCGGCGATGTGCTGATCGCCGACGGCACCATTCGCGATGCACGGCGCGGCATCGGCGCAGCCGGCGTGCCCGAAGGCACAGACATTATTAATTGCGCCGGCAAGGTCGTGGCCCCAGGCCTCGTGGACATGCGCGCCTTCGTCGGCGAGCCAGGTGCAGGCCATCGCGAGACCTTTGCGTCCGCGAGCCTCGCAGCAGCTGCGGGCGGAATCACCACCATTGTCTGCCAGCCCGACACCAAGCCCGTGATCGACAATTCCGCGACGGTGGATTTCATCCTCCGCCGCGCCCGCGATACCGCCATCGTCAACATTCATCCCATGGCCGCACTGACCAAGGGCATGAAGGGCGAGGAAATGACCGAGATCGGCCTGCTCAAGGCGGCCGGCGCGGTCGCTTTCACCGACGGTGACAGAAGCGTGATGAACGCGCTGGTGATGCGCCGCGCGCTGACCTATGCCCGCGATTTCGACGCGCTGATAGTCCATCACACCGAAGATCCGAACCTTGTCGGCGAAGGCGTGATGAACGAAGGCGAGTTCGCGTCGCGGCTTGGCCTGTTCGGAATTCCCAATGCATCCGAGGCCATGGTGCTGGAGCGCGACATGCGCCTCGTGGCGCTGACCGGCGGACGTTACCACGCAGCTTCCCTCACCTGCATCGACTCGCTCGACGTTCTCAAGCGCGCCAAGGACGCCGGTCTCGAGGTCAGCGCCTCAGCCTCGATCAATCATCTCGCGCTGAATGAAAACGACATCGGCCCCTATCGCACCTTCCTGAAACTGTCGCCGCCGCTGCGCACCGAACAGGATCGCGCCGCGCTGGTCGCCGCCCTCGCCTCGGGCCTGATCGACGTCATCATGTCGGATCACAACCCGCAGGACGTCGAGGTGAAGCGTCTGCCGTTTGCCGAAGCTGCCGCCGGCGCCATCGGCCTGGAGACTATGCTGTCGGCAGGTCTACGTCTCGTTCACTCCGGCGAAATCGACCTCAAGACACTCATTCGCGCCATGTCCACCCGCCCCGCCGAACTGCTTGGCCTGCCCGGCGGCTCATTGCGTCCGGGGTCGCCCGCCGACGTGATCGTGATCGATCTGGATACGCCTTGGGTGCTCGATCCGGCGGACCTCAAGTCCCAGTGCAAGAACACGCCATTCGACGAAGCGCGGTTCAGCGGCCGCGTCGCGCGCACCATTGTTGACGGCCGCACCGTCTATGAACATGTATGAGTGCGGCCCACCGCCGCGCTTTTAACTTTGACGACGTGTGAGGCGATATGAGCGGTTTCCTGACGGCCTTTGCTCTCAGCTTCGTGCTGGCCTTCCTGTTCGGCTATCTCTGCGGCTCGATTCCATTCGGGTTGATCCTGACGAAACTCGCAGGCACGCCGGATCTGCGCTCGATCGGCTCAGGCAATATCGGCGCGACCAATGTGCTGCGCACTGGCAACAAGGGCCTCGCCGCCGCGACGCTGCTTGGCGATATGCTGAAAGGCACGATTGCCGTCATCGTCGCCGGACATTTCGGCGGCCCTAACGCCGCGATTGCCGCGGGCGTCGGCGCCTTCGTCGGTCATCTTTTTCCGGTGTGGCTGAAGTTCAAGGGCGGCAAAGGCGTCGCGACCTATATCGGCGTGCTGCTCGGATTGTTCTGGCCCGCCGCGCTGGCGTTTTGTGCAATCTGGATCGCGGTCGCGCTGATCTTCCGCTACTCGTCGCTGGCGGCACTCGTCGCAAGCGTCCTGGTGCCGGTGATGCTGTTCTGGGCGCAGCATACGGCGCTCGCCGCCGTCTTCGCGCTCATGACCGCCGCGCTGTGGATCATGCACCGCGCCAACATCCAGCGGCTGATGAACGGCACCGAAGGGAAGATCGGAAAGAAGGGGTAAGCCCAATTTTCACAGGCCCATTGTCACTCTTTACCAAGGTGTCGCAAAGCTCCCGCTGAGCCGGGTAACGCAGCGACCGGAGGTGGAAGCAAAGGACCAGAGGGACTAAATTCTCACTGCGCCAACTACGCTCTCTCAGTAGCGCAGCGCAGGCGTCAAGGCGGTTAACCCGCCTTCAACTTTCTCGCCTTCCGAAGATCTGCGTTGATGCGCGTCTGCCAACCGTCGCCTGTCTTGCGATAGGCTTCCAGAACATCGGCATCGAGCCGCAGCTTGATCGCCTCTTTCGGCTTGTCGAGTTTCGGCCGCCCGCGCGAACGGACGATCTCTTCAACGATATCCTTCAGCGTCGTGCCGGGCGGATACTTCTTGGCGCGCGCGAAATCGGCTTCGGTCCATTCCGGATTGTCGTCATCGAAAACAGGCTCATTCTTTTTGCGGGGCATATCGTTTCATCTCCTTGGTATGGGCCCGGCGAAGACTGATGGCGCGGACATTGCCGCCCCGCACTGTGAACACGAGACAGTAAGCAAGGCCGTCGATAAACCCGTAAGTCCGATGCCGGACTTCATTGTAGTTAAACCGCGCATCTTCGACCCTTGCCACGCCAACGATATCTACAGCACGAGCCAGCGAGATGCCGTGCTTGCGGATGTTCTCTGCATCCTTGGCCGGATCGAACTCGATCCTCATATATTATTGTACCCCCAATAAATCAAGCATCAAATTGGAAATCAAAGTGGCCTGCCAATAACCGAATGAGAAATCTTGTTCATTACCCGCTCTTGCGCAACACTCCCCTCCACGGGGGCCGCGTGGACATCAAGACTTCAGCCACGACCAGACTGACCGACGCGCAGCGCATCGACTGGCTGCGGCTGATCCGTTCCGACAATGTCGGGCCGCGCACCTTCCGCTCCCTCGTCAATCATTTCGGCAGTGCACGCGCAGCGCTCGATCGCCTGCCTGATCTCGCCCAGCGCGGCGGCGCCTCCAAGGTTGGCCGAATCTGCACACAGCTGGAGGCGGAGCGCGAGATCGATAGCAGCAAGCGGATCGGCGTCGCCCTGATCGCTCCGGGTGAGTACGGCTATCCGCCGCGCCTTGCCTTGATCGACGACTCCCCGCCGCTGCTCGGCGTGCGCGGCGTTTTGAATGTCCAGACCCAACCGATGATCGGCATCGTAGGCTCGCGCAACGCATCCGGTGCCGGACTGAAGTTCGCGCAGACCATCGCGCGCGATCTCGGCAGCGCCGGATTTGCAATCGCCTCAGGGCTAGCGCGCGGCATCGATCAGGCCGCGCATCGCGTCACGCTCGATAGCGGCACCGTCGCGGTACTGGCGGGCGGACATGACAAAATCTATCCGGCCGAGCATGAAGACCTGCTGGCCGCGATCATCTCGTCAGGCAGCGGCGCGATTTCCGAAATGCCGCTCGGCCACGGCCCCCGCGCGCGGGATTTTCCCCGCCGCAACCGGCTGATCTCCGGCGTCTCGCTTGGAGTCATCATCGTCGAGGCCGCGCATCGGTCGGGCTCGCTGATCACCGCGCGCTTCGCCAATGAACAGGGCCGCGAGGTGTTCGCCGTGCCCGGCTCTCCGCTCGATCCGCGGGCAGCGGGGACAAACGACCTGATCAAACAGGGCGCGACGCTGGTGACAGAAGCCGCCGACGTCATCAACGCGGTTCAGCCGATCATGGGCCGTCCAGTCGAGTTGCCGATGAGCGAGCCCGAAGACGGCCGGCCAATGGACGACGAGCCCGCCGCCAGTGACCGCGCACGTATTCTCAACCTGCTCGGTCCTTCGCCCATCGGCATCGACGATCTCATCCGCATGACGGATGTGTCGCCCGCCGTGGTGCGCACCGTCCTGCTCGAGCTTGAACTGGCAGGACGGCTGGAACGTCACGGCGGCGGGATCGTCTCATTGCTCTAGAGAAAGGCCGTTATTCCGGATGACCGTGCAAAGCGCGGTCGATCCGGAATCTCGATGTGACAAATGAGGAATTCGACGAGATTCCGGATTCGCGCGTTTCACGCACGCCCCGGAATGGCACCTGTAACCTTATCATCCCCGATAGATCGGCGCGCCGGCGGGAGATGCCATCGAACCGCCATCGACGAAGATCTCCTGCCCCTGCACATGCGCCGCGTCGTCCGACGCGAGGAACAGCACGGTCTTCGAGATGTGGTCGACCTCGCCCATCCGTCCGAGCGGCGTGCTGGCGGAGATGCGCTTTTCGAGCATCTTCTCGGCTTCAGGCGTCGCGATACCTGGCCCCCAGATCGGCGTGCGCGTGCCGCCGGGCGAGACCACGTTGACGCGGATGCCGCGCGGCGAAAGTTCGGACGCCATCACGCGCGCCATCGCGCGCACGCCGGCCTTGGTCGCCGCATAAGCCGAGTAGCCGGGATTGCCGAGTACCGAAATCACCGAGCCGTTGAGAATGATCGACCCGTTGTCGTTGAGGTGCGCGACTGCCGCCTGCACCGTGAAGAACACGGCGGTGAGATTGGTCTTGATGACGTTCTCGAACGCCGCGAGCGTGGTGCCGCCGACCGGCGTGTTGCCGGCGATGCCCGCATTGGCAAACACGATGTCGAGCTTGCCGAACTTCTTCACCGCCTGCGCGACTGCACCTTCGAGCTGCGCGACATCGGTGGCGTCGGCTTTGATGCCGAAACCGTTTGGCCCCAGTTCCGCCATTGCGGAATCGAGTCTGGCCTGATCCCGCCCCGTGATCGCCACATGGGCCCCTTCGGCTACGAAAAGCTTCGCCGTGGCGAGGCCGATACCGCTGTTGCCGCCCGTGATGAGTGCCGTTTTGCCCTTTAGCCTCATGGAACGCTCCTGTTTTGATCGACTTGGTTTCTGGTTTCATAATGAAACTACACTTGCTGAATAGGACCTCTGGTTCTATAATGCAACCACAATCTCGTGAACGGAGGTCAGGCCGTGAAACGCAAGAGTCTTCAGGGCGATCTGTGCCCTATCGCGCGGACGCTGGACGCCATCGGCGACTGGTGGTCGCTGCTGATCATCCGCGATGCGCTTATCGGCGCGCGGCGCTTCAGCCAGTTTCAGAAGAATCTTGGAGTTGCGAAGAACATCCTGACCGTGCGGCTGCGCTCTCTGGTGTCGCAAGGCATTCTCGAGGTGCAGCCGGCATCGGACGGCAGCGCTTATCAGGATTATGTGCCGACAGCGAAGGCGCGTGCGCTGTTTCCGGTACTGGTCGCCTTGCGGCAGTGGGGTGAAGAATACGCCTTTAAACCAAGCGAAACTCGCAGTTCGTTGGTCGATCGAAGGGACGGATTACCGCTCGGCAAGTTGCGGATCCTCGCCCATGACGGCCGCGCACTGGACCAAGCGGACACGAAGGTCGTGGCTCCGGCGTTGGCCTAGAATTTGCCGGGCGTGAGCCGCTGCCTGACGAATTCATCCGCTTCGAGCCGCGCCATGTCGAGCAGGTGCGCCAGCATGTCGAGGCGGTGGCGGCGCGAGAGCTGCGCCAGTTCCGCAACAGCCTCCGAAATGACGCTTGCCGCTTCAACCGGACCGCCATCCCTGGCGAGTGAATCGGTCCGCAACACATCACTGTGACTGTCGCGAGCGGCCATCCGGCCCCCTTCCAAACCAAGGGAATTTGTCCATTTAAGTGTATTTTACAATTGTACACGCATATGGAGCGCAACCACAAGTATGCATTACATACAACCTATACGAGCATTTCGACTTCAAAACAGGTCTCCTCACCAGATCCCGATTTGACAGCGGACCACCTTTTACCCATGTATCGGGCAAGCCAGCCTGATGGAATCTTGCGATTCCGGCCCGCGTATCCCCTATAAGTTATTGGAATCAAATGAATCTCGTCATTGTCGAGTCGCCTGCGAAGGCCAAGACGATCAACAAGTATTTGGGCTCGGGCTACGAGGTTCTGGCCTCGTACGGCCATGTCCGCGACCTTCCGGCCAAGAATGGATCGGTCGATCCGGACGCCAATTTCCAGATGATCTGGGAAAACGATCCCAAGGCGGCTGGCCGCCTCAACGATATCGCCAAGGCACTTAAGGGCGCGGACAAGCTGATCCTCGCAACCGACCCTGATCGCGAAGGCGAGGCAATCTCCTGGCATGTCCTGGAGATCATGAAACAGAAGCGCGCGCTCAAGGACCAGAAGATCGAGCGCGTGGTCTTCAACGCCATCACCAAGCAGGCCGTCACCGAGGCCATGAAGAATCCGCGCGAGATCGACGGCGCGCTGGTCGACGCCTATCTGGCGCGCCGCGCGCTCGACTATCTGGTGGGGTTCACCCTCTCCCCTGTTCTCTGGCGCAAGCTGCCCGGCGCGCGTTCCGCTGGCCGGGTGCAGTCCGTCGCATTGCGGCTGGTCTGCGACCGCGAACTCGAGATCGAAAAATTTGTCCCGCGCGAATACTGGTCGCTGCTGACCACGCTGGCGACTCCTCGCGGTGAATCCTTCGAGGCGCGCCTCGTCGGAGCCGACGGCAAGAAGCTGCAGCGCCTCGATATCGGCACCGGCGCGGAAGCCGAGGATTTCAAAAAGGCGATCGAAGCCGCGAATTTCACCGTCTCCGCGGTGGAAGCCAAGCCGGCGCGCCGTAATCCGCAGTCCCCGTTCACGACATCGACGCTGCAACAGGAAGCCAGCCGCAAGCTCGGCTTTGCGCCTGCGCACACCATGCGCATCGCCCAGCGTCTGTACGAAGGCATCGACATCGGCGGCGAAACCACCGGTCTCATTACTTATATGCGTACCGACGGCGTGCAGATCGATCCGTCTGCCATCACACAGGCCCGCAAGGTGATCGGCGAGGACTACGGCAAGGCTTACGTTCCGGATTCCCCGCGCCAGTACACATCCAAGGCAAAGAACGCACAGGAAGCACACGAAGCTATCCGCCCGACCGACCTGTCGCGCCGTCCTTCATCGCTGAAGGCAAGGCTCGATAACGATCAGGCCCGGCTTTACGAATTGATCTGGATGCGCACGGTCGCGAGCCAGATGGAATCCGCCGAGATGGAGCGCACCACCGTCGATATTACGGCGAAGGCCGGCGCGCGCGTGCTTGAATTGCGCGCCACGGGTCAGGTCGTGAAGTTCGACGGCTTCCTCGCCGTTTATCAGGAAGGCCGCGACGACGATCCCGAGGACGAAGACAGCAAGCGCCTCCCGGTGATTAACCAGGGCGAAGCGCTTAAGCGCGAAAGCCTCAACGTCACCCAGCATTTCACCGAACCGCCGCCGCGTTTCTCGGAAGCCTCGCTCGTGAAGCGCATGGAAGAACTCGGCATCGGCCGCCCTTCCACCTATGCGTCGATCATTCAGGTGCTGAAGGATCGCGGCTATGTGAAGCTCGAGAAGAAGCGTCTGCACGGCGAGGACAAGGGCCGCGTCGTCGTGGCCTTCCTTGAGAATTACTTCGCGCGCTATGTGGAATTCGATTTCACCGCAGATCTCGAAGAAAAGCTCGACAAGATTTCAAACAATGAAATCTCGTGGAAGAAGGTGCTGGCGGATTTCTGGAAGGACTTCATCGGCGCCGTCAACGATATCAAGGACGTCCGCGTCACCGAAGTGCTCGACGTGCTCGACGCGATGCTCGGCGAACATATTTACGAGCCGCGTGCTGATGGCGGCGATCCCCGCCAGTGCCCGAGCTGCGGCAACGGCAAGCTCAATCTGAAGGCCGGCAAGTTCGGCGCTTTCGTCGGCTGCTCGAACTATCCCGAATGCCGCTACACACGGCCTCTCGCCGCGTCGAGCGGATCGAGCGATCGCCCGCTGGGCAAGGATCCGGTGTCTGGCCTTGAAGTTGCTGTCAAGGCCGGACGTTTCGGCCCATATATCCAGCTCGGCGAGCCTAAGGACTACGGCGAGGACGAAAAGCCGAAGCGCGCGGGCATTCCGAAAAACATGTCGCCCGCCGACGTTGAACTCGAACTTGCGCTGAAGTTGCTGTCGCTGCCGCGCGATATCGGACCGCATCCGGAGGACGGCGAAGTGATTACCGCCGGCATCGGACGTTTCGGTCCGTTCGTGCGCCACGGCAAGACCTATGCAAGCCTTGAAGCAGGCGATGAGGTTTACACCGTTGGTCTCAACCGGGCTGTGACGCTGATCGCGGAGAAGGTCGCCAAGGGGCCGAGCCGCCGTTTCGGCGCCGATCCGGGCAAGCCGCTCGGCGAGTATCCCGCACGCGGCGGCACCATCATGGTCAAGAGCGGCCGTTACGGCGCCTACGTGACCATCGACGGCATCAATGCCACCATCCCGAGCGACAAGACGCCGGAGACCATCACGCTGCCGGAAGCCATCGCGCTGATCGAGGAGCGCGCGGCCAAGGGCGGCGGCAAGCCGAAGCGCGCGGCCAAGAAGGCTGCGAAAAAGCCCGCGAAGGTCGCTACCGCCACAAACGGTGCCGCCGAATCCGAGGCGCCTGCGAAGAAGCCTGCCGCCAAGAAAAAGGTCGCCGCGAAAAAGGCTGCGCCAAAGAAAGCCGCAGCCGAACCCGTCTCGCTGAAGGATGCAAAGGCCAAGGCGGAAGTCGCGAAGGTCGCGGCGGCCAAGGTCGCCAAGATCGCGGAAAAGAAGAGCGCCGGTAAAGCACGCGGATAATGAAAAAGAAAAGCGACGCGACAACTGCCTTTCCCGACAGAGAGAGCATTGTTGCGTTCGTCAAGGCGCAACCTGGTGAAGCCGGGACACGCGAACTGGCGCGGCATTTTGGATTGAAGAACGAATCCCGCGCGGCGCTGCGGCGCATTCTGCGCGAACTCGCCGACGAAGGACTGATCGCCAAGCAGGGCAAGAAGGTCCACGAGGTCAAGGCTCTTCCCCCAACCATTGTTGCAGACATCACGGGCCGCGACAGCGACGGCGAGTTGATTGCTTCCCCGGCCGAATGGCTTGAAGAAACAGACGGCCCTGCCCCGGTCATCCGCATCCATGTCCCGCGCAAGGCCGCATCCGGTACCGCTGCGGGCGTCGGCGACCGTGCGCTGCTGCGGATCGAGAAGCCCGACAACAAGCATGAAAAAACCTATCGCGGCCGTGTCATCAAGCTGCTCGACAAAGCCAGAAACCGCGTGCTCGGAATTTTCCGTACGCTGCCGAATGGCGACGGACGCCTGATCCCGATCGACAAGAAGCAGGTCGGCCGCGAACTGGCGATCACTGCCGCCGACGCAAACGGTGCGCAGGACGGTGATCTGGTCAGTGTCGAACTGATGCGCTCGCGCGGTTACGGACTGCCATCCGGCCGGGTGAAGGAACGCCTCGGCTCGCTCAAGACCGAGAAGGCTGTGAGCCTGATCGCGATCCACGCACACGAAATTCCGCAGGAATTTCCCGCCGACGTCATCCGGGAATCCGAAGCTGCCAAGCCCGCAACGCTTGCGGGACGCGAGGACTGGCGCAATGTGCCGCTCGTCACCATCGATCCACCGGATGCGAAGGACCACGACGATGCGGTCCACGCGGAATTGGACAGCGACCCGAGCAACAAGGGCGGCTACATCGTCAACGTTGCCATCGCCGATGTCGCGTTCTACGTGCGCCCGCAATCGCCGCTCGACCGCGAGGCGCTCAAGCGCGGTAATTCGGTCTACTTCCCAGACCGCGTGGTGCCGATGCTGCCCGAGCGCATCTCCAACGATTTGTGCTCGCTGAAGCCCGGCGAGCCCCGCGGCGCTCTCGCCGTGCGCATGGTGATCGACAAGGACGGCCGCAAACGCTCGCATACCTTCCATCGCGTGCTGATGCGGTCGGCCGCAAAACTGAACTATGCGCAGGCGCAGGCCGCCGTCGATGGGCGCCCCGACGACACCGCCGGCCCCCTGCTCGATCCAATCCTGAAGCCGCTCTATGACGCCTACGCGCTGGTGAAGCGTGCGCGCGACGAGCGCGATCCCCTCGATCTGGATTTGCCGGAGCGCAAGATTCTCCTGAAAGCCGACGGCACGGTGGACCGCGTGGTGACGCCGGAACGACTCGACGCCCACCGGCTGATCGAAGAGTTCATGATTCTCGCCAACGTCGCGGCGGCGGAAACGCTCGAGAAGAAAGCGCTGCCGTTGATCTATCGCGTGCATGACGAGCCGACGGTGGAGAAGGTTCACAACCTTCAGGAATTCCTGAAAACCCTCGACATCTCCTTTGCGAAGACGGGCGCATTGCGCCCGACGCTGTTCAACCGCGTGCTTGCCCATGTCAAAGGCCACGACTCGGAGCCGCTGGTGAACGAGGTGGTGCTGCGCTCGCAAGCGCAGGCGGAGTACTCGGCGGACAATTACGGCCACTTCGGCCTGAATCTCAGGCGTTACGCTCATTTCACATCGCCTATCCGGCGATACGCAGATCTTATCGTGCATCGCGCGCTGATCCGCGCACTCGGACTTGGCGAAGGCGCGCTGCCCGACACCGAGACGTTTGAAACACTGAGCGAGGTGGCTGCGGCAATTTCGCTCACTGAGCGCCGCGCGATGAAAGCCGAACGCGAGACCGCCGACCGGCTGATCGCGCATTTCCTTGCAGATCGCATCGGCGCGACGTTCGAAGGGCGAATCTCCGGCGTCACCCGTGCAGGACTGTTCGTAAAACTGACCGATACGGGCGCCGATGGCCTCATTCCCGTGCGCACGCTCGGAAGTGAGTATTACAACTACGACGAGACCCGCCACGCCCTGATCGGATCGCGCAGCGGTGCCATGCATCGATTGGGTGACGTCGTGCAGGTTCGTCTGGTAGAAGCTGCCCCGGTGGCTGGCGCGCTGCGGTTCGAATTGCTGTCCGAAGGACGGACTGCTCCGCGCGGTGGCCGCATGCGCGATAGCCGCGCCGGTAAGCCGCACACAGGCGGCAAGACTCGGCCAGGCCGCGACAAGAAGGACGGAAAGAAATCGCGCAAGCCTTCCCGCAAGGCGCGCAAATCGAACAAGAAGGGCTAGTGCCTTTCAAAGGAGCCGTTATGGAAAGCCGCACAATGCCCGCCGCGACGTGGACATCGACATCTCAATCGCTGCCCAAGCGCGATCTCTGGCAGGCGATGGCCCGCGGCTTACGCTGCCGCTGCCCGAGCTGTGGCGAAGGCAAGATCTTTCGCGCCTTCCTGAAAGTGGCCGACAAGTGCCCGGCCTGCGGAGAGAACCTGAGCCATCACCGCGCCGACGATCTGCCCGCCTATCTCGTGATCGTCATCGTCGGGCACATCATTGTGCCCATTGCGCTCTGGATCGAGACCAACTACGCGCCATCGATGCTGCTGCAACTGGCGTTCTACTTGCCCTTCACGCTGGTCTCGTCGCTGTTGCTGTTGCAGCCGGTCAAGGGTGCAGTGGTAGGATTGCAGTGGGCGTTCCGCATGCATGGCTTTGACGAAAGCCGGCCCGAGGGCGTCGAGGAAGGCACCATTGCGAAGCTGGTGAAATGAGCGAGCCTGAGAAAGAAGAGAAGGAAGACGACAGTCATCCTTACCGCCGCCCGAAAGATGCCGCGACGCTGATTCTCGTTGATCGCAGCGGAAGTGTGCCCAAGGTTCTGGTCGGCAAACGGCATGACAAGGTCATCTTCATGCCGGGCAAGTTCGTGTTCCCCGGCGGACGTGTCGATGCCACCGATAACCGCGTTCCGGTCGCGGCGGACATTCCGAAGGCTCTGGAAAAGAAACTGACCGGCGGCAGCCCGAAGATCGCGCCAGCTCGGGCTCGGGCGCTGGCCGTCGCAGCCATTCGCGAAGCCTGCGAGGAAACCGGGCTTTGTCTGGGACGGCAAGTCGCGCGTATGAACGGCGCAGCGGCGAAGCTCACCGGCGAGTGGAGGCCGTTCGCCGACGCCGGGCTGCTGCCCGACCCGTCCGGACTGTTCCTGATCGCCCGCGCCATCACTCCGCCCGGCCGGGTCCGGCGGTTCGACACACGGTTTTTTACCGCCGACGCATCGTCGATCGCGCACCGGGTTGAAGGCGTCGTCCATGCCGATGCCGAACTTGTTGAGCTTGTGTGGGTCGAGCTTGGTTCGCTGTCTCTCGCGGATCTTCATCAAATGACGAAGATGGTGCTGCGCGAACTGGACAAGCGCCTCGCACTGGGCCCGCTATCGCATGCGGCGGAGGTGCCGTTTTTCCACTTCTACGACGGCAAGATGCAGCGGGACGTCATCTGATTCTGCCTCCGGTGGAACAGTCCTCCTGCATCAGCGCCGTGATTGCAGAGGCCTGACGTTGTCATGACGACCGCCATTGCACCTGAACTGTCGGTCTCGGAATGGCTCAACGCAGCCACGCCGCTCACGCTTGCAGGTCTTCGCGGGCGCCCCGTTCTGATCCACGCCTTTCAGATGCTCTGTCCCGGCTGCGTATCGCACGGGACGCCGCAAACTCAACGCGCGCACGACATGTTCAGGAACACGGACTTGCAGGTCATCGGTCTGCATACCGTCTTCGAGCACCACGAAGCCATGAAACCGGTGTCATTGAAGGCGTTCGTTCACGAGAACAAGCTCACCTTCCCGATCGGTGTGGACACACCCGGCGAAGACACGCCGATTCCCGTGACAATGGCCAATTATGGCATGCGCGGAACCCCGACCATGATCCTGATCCGCCGGAACGGCACCGTGTATCATCACGGCTTCGGGCAACAGGACGACATGGCGGTCGGCGCAATGATTGCCTCGGTGCTGACAGACACCTGACCAAAGCGGGGAGTTGCGGTTTCAAGCCCCCGCGCGGGCTGATATGCTGGCCACCGACGGCGGCGGAACGCCCGCCAGGGATGAGCGAACCACAATTGTATGCGTACCGGCGCCGCCATATCGGTCGCCGCACATGTTGCGGCCCTGACAGCGTGTCTTGTGCTCGCGGGTGTGCGCCCGTTCGACCCGACGACCGCGGAAGCCATTACCGTCGATATCGTCACGCCCGAGGAAGTGCCGCCGCTTCCAAAGGAACCTGATAACTACGACTTCCCGACGCTTTCGAACAAAGATCAGGAACAGGCTGCTGCGGAAAGAAAGCAGGCTGCGCAGGAAACGCCGCAACAAGCGGCGCCGGAACAATCCGTAAAACCTGCCCCCGCTCCGCCCTCAAAGCCAAAGCAGGATTCGCAGCAGGCGGCGCTCAAGCAGCAGCCCGCCGAACCAGAGCAGCCTCAACCGCAGGCACAACCTCAGCAGCAGGCGCAGCCCCAACAACACCCCCCGGCACAGCCTCAGCAGGAAGTGCCGGTGGCGGCCCCCGACATCACAAGCAAGTTCGGCATGATGTTCACCCTGCCGGACGCCGGAGCAGCCGGCGACTTCGACGCCAAGGCGACGGCAAAGGCGAATATTTCCAGCGAGGATGCCGCAGCTCTACGCGCCCATCTCAAGAGTTGTTCGATCCTGCCGAAATCGGTGACGCCTTCCGACAATGTCCGGATCGTGCTGCGCGTGGCGTTTCAACGTGACGGCAAGCTCGCGTCGGAACCGCTTCTGATCGAAGCCAGTGCATCGGAAAAAGGTCCAGCTCTGATGCGCAGTGCGATGGATGCGCTGGACAAGTGCCAGCCGTACGCCATGCTGCCGGCTGATCGCTACGATCAGTGGCGCATGCTCGATCTCAGTTTCTCGCCGCAGGATTTCAAGGGCGGATAACCCGTCGGGAAAACTGCCCTCCCGCAGGGGCTGGACGATTTCGCCGACCTGGTGGTTCCGGAACTGCAGCGGCGTGGCATCTTCCGCAAGGACTACGAAGGCCCCACGCTCCGCGAAAATCTCGGCCTGCCATAGCCCAAAAACCGGCTTTTCGAGCCTGCCGGGGCTTTGAACGCGGCTGAATAGCCCTTCAGGCCCGTCGAACCGAGGCCCTTCGCGGGGCGAAATCCGGGGTATCCGCTTTTCGGAATATTGCGCCCTAAAACCTTGACTTTGGGGCGTTCGAAGCTAGGTTGCGCCCCAAATGCAGCTCGATTTGTCGGGTCTGCGCGTGATTCCTGACATTCGAGGTTCTGAACATGGCCAAAGCGGTCACCATCAAGGTCAAGCTCGTTTCCAGCGCGGATACCGGCTTCTATTACGTCGCCAAGAAGAACTCCCGCACGATGACCGACAAGCTCGTGAAGAAGAAGTACGATCCGGTCGCGAAAAAGCACGTCGAGTTCCGCGAAGCCAAGATCAAGTAAGTATTTCAATTACTTATGCACGAAAACGGGGCCTTTCGGCCCCGTTTTTCGTTTTTGGCGGTCCTCTCTGGCCGAGCACTGCCCCGCCATCAGTGGGATAGCAGGACCCAGCACGGCGGATTCGCGAGAATCGATCGCGTGGCTCCGCCCAGAATGAATTCGCGCAGTCTGGAGTGGCCGTAAGCGCCCATGACCAGAAGGTCGATGCCACGGGACACAACATAGGCCTCCAGGAAACTGCCGATTGAATGCTGATCGGTTTTCTTGACGTCTTCATGGATGGCTTCAATTCCAAAGCCTGCCAGGTACTCCACGAATTGCTGCGCCTGGGCGGATGACAGCGGCTTGTCGTCCGTCGCCGTGAACGCCCTCACCGTCTTTGCACGCCGCAGAAACGGCAACGCATCGGCCACGGCGCGCGCGGCCTGACGACTTCCGTCCCACGCAACGGCAACGGTCAGGATTGCCGTCGCCAGCGGCCGCACCGGCTCCTCCGGAAAAATCAGAACCGGGCGGCCCGACTCGAAGATGATCTGTTCGGCGAGATCAAGCTGGTCTTCGGTATCCTTCCTGAGCGGCTGAACGGTGACATGATGCAGCCGCGCCGACTCCACCAAGTTCCGCGTCATGTCATAAGGCGCCCTGCGCTCCAAGCGACAGCGATGCATCACATTATGGCGGGCGGCGACCTCCTCGAAACTATGGACGAGCTGTTGCGCATTGACTGCGCTCTTTCTTGCTTCCCGTTCGAGAAACTCCCCCATGTGCGCGCCTTCGAAGTAAAGGCCCATTTCAATTTCGACCTCATACACCACCGCCGAAACGCGCTGCGTAATCGTCGAATGATTTCCGCTCCGGTTTCCTGACGACAAAAGACTCTCGCTCAGGCGGAACACCGACTCGATTGCAGCCTTTGTTGTCGGCTTCGGATAGCTGACAAGCGGAAGCAAGAAATCCCTGATGGCCATGATGATCTCCTTTTGACCGAGCCTAACTGGTGGCGGGATCTGCCGGCTTGATATGGCTCCCATCCGTGAAAGCCTGCGGCACTATTGCTGCACTTGATGTGAATCAAGGTGTTCAGACGAGAAGCGGTCAGACTGAATTCGTGAGTGCCCGTTCGGGCCACATCGGTCCCATCAGAGCGCACAGGTGATCTTATGAGAGCGCATCACATCATGACCCGCAAAGTCATCAAGGCCGCGCCCGGTGATTCGATCACCGATGTTGCAAGGCTCATGCTTGACAACCATGTGAGCGGCCTTCCTGTTGTCGATTTGAAAGGTGCGCTGGTGGGTATTGTCACCGAGCGCGATCTATTGCGCCGACGGGAAATCGGCACGCAGCGCAAGAGACCGCGCTGGCTCGATTTCATTCTCGGCCCCGGATATCAGGCTGCGGAGTATGTCCAGACCGCCGGACGCCGCGTTGATGAGATCATGACACGCGATGTTCAAACCGTGACCGAGGACACCCCGCTTTCTGACGTCGTCGCCATCATGGAGAAATATCGCGTCAAGCGCGTCCCCGTCATGAACGGCAACAAGCTGACCGGAATCATCAGCCGCCAGAATTTCGTCCGCGCTGTCGCGGGCCTCACGCGTGACGTCCCCGATCCCACCGCGGACGACGCACATATCCACGCCCGTATTCTCGCAGAGATCGATCGACATGATTGGGGGCCAGCCGGACTGGAGGTCTTTGTCCGAAACGGTGTCGTCGACATCTGCGGCGTCATCACGGACGACCGCACGCGGCAGGCCATTGTCGTCGCGGCGGAGAATGTCGCGGGCGTCAAACAGGTTCACGATCACCTGGGTTGGGTCGACCCCATGTCAGGCACGTATTTCGGGTCCGAAGAAGACAGGACGAAAGCGAGTTAGGCCGCGGCAGCGACCACGCGGTTTCGGCCATCGTGCTTGGCGCGGTACAGCGCCTGGTCCGCGCGCTTGAGGACGGCGCTGATCGCCTCGCCCTTGGTTTCCAGGGTCGAGATGCCGATCGAAATGGTCACCTCGATACGCTTAGCGCCCTTCTCGATAGCGAACGGTTCCCCGGCGATGGAGCGGCGAAGCCGTTCGGCGACCATCCCCGCCACATGCAGGTCGGTCTCCGGCATCACGATGACGAACTCCTCGCCACCGAAGCGGCACGCGAGATCGATTCCGCGGATCGACTTGCGGATTCGCACGGCAAACTCGCGCAATACATCGTCGCCCGCATCGTGGCCGTAGTTATCGTTGATCGATTTGAAGTAGTCGATGTCCAGCATCATCAGTGCCAGTGGCTTGGCGCGCATGGCCGCCTGCTCTGCCAGCGTCGCAAGATGGCTTTCCATGTAGCGGCGGTTATGCAGCCCGGTCAGCGGATCGGTGATCGCCATTTCGATCGAGTTCTGCACGTTGTCGCGCAGGTGATCGGTGTAGCGGCGCTTGCGGATCTGGGTACGTGCGCGCGCCAGCAGTTCGTTCTTGTCCACCGGACGCAGCAGGTAATCGTTGACGCCGATTTCGAGCCCGCGCAGCAACCGCGCATTGTTGTCGGCGTCGGCAATGGCGAGAATCGGCACGCTGCGTGTCCGCTCCAGCGAACGCGCCTGGCTGCAAAGCCGCAACCCGTCGAAATTCTCCAGACCTAGCGACACGATCAGCAAATCGTAGTTGCCATCGGCGGCATGAAATAGCGCTTCGGCCGGGTTGGCTTCAACATCGACGCTATGTTCGGTGGCCAGCACAGGAGCCAGCCGCTCGTAGGACGATGGCCTATCATCGACCAGCAACACGCGCCCACCCCTGCCGGTATCAGCGACCGCGTCGCGCTCGGGGGCGTTGACGCCAATTTCCAGCGACGTGATCGCGCGCATGCGCAACTCGTCGGTCATCATCTTCAGCCGCGTCAGCGATCGCACGCGTGCGATCATCACGACGTCGGACACCGGCTTTGTCAGGAAGTCATCGGCGCCGGCGTCGAGCCCGCGCACGCGGTCGGATGGACTGTCGAGCGCCGTCACCATGATGACGGGAATGAAATGGGTTTTCGGATTCGACTTCAGGCGGCGGCAGACTTCGAATCCGTCGATGTCCGGCATCATCACGTCGAGCAGCACGATGTCGCATTCCGCGCGCTCGCAGATATCAAGCGCCTGCGTGCCGCAATTCGCCGTCACGACGTCAAAATATTCCGCGGACAGACGCGCCTCGAGCAGCTTTACGTTGGCGAGAACATCGTCAACGACCAGAACGCGCGCGGACATCAAACTCTCCTAGCCGACAAACCGTCGAACCGTCTCAATAAACTTTCCAACCGAAATCGGCTTGGATAAATACGCCTCGCACCCGCCTTCGCGGATACGTTCTTCGTCGCCCTTCATGGCAAAAGCCGTTACCGCGACCACAGGGATCGCGCGCAATTCGACATCCGCCTTGATCCAGCGTGTCACGTCGAGACCGGAAACCTCGGGAAGCTGGATATCCATGAGAATGAGATCGGGCCGGTGCTTGCGGGCGAGATCGAGTGCTTCAACCCCATTACGCGTGCCGACTGTCTGATACCCATGAGCCTCCAGCAGATCGCGGAAGAGCTTCATATTGAGCTCGTTGTCTTCCACGATCAGGACGGTTTTGGCCATCCTGGCCCTCCAATTCCCGCAAAATGCCCGTACGTGCTGAAACCATTGAATTCGCCACGCCACCGTGACTCGGGCATGATGGACTCAAAATAGAGACGATAAGTTACGGAAAGGCAAACGCGATCAATGACAAAAGGCCCATCGACCCCTCAGGAAGTAGCTGAATTTGTTGCGATTCAGGCCCTCTCCTTCCTGGCTTCAGACCCTGAGCGATTAGGGATGTTCCTGACCGAGAGCGGTATTGGCCCGCAGACCCTTCGAACCTCGGCCGCCGACCCGAAATTCCTTGCCGGCGTACTCGATTTCATCGTGCGTGATGACGCGACTGTGAAAGCCTTTGCCGATGCATCGCAGCTGACGCCGCAGGCCGTCGCCAACGCGCGCGAGGTGCTGGACCCCCGCTGGGAGTGACGCTTTGAGCGACCGTCCGCCAGCCGACCTGACAGGATTTTGCCGCGACTGCCTGGCGGACGCAGCAGCGAAGGCGATGCGCTGCACGGAATGCGGCTCCCCGCGCCTTATCCGCCATCGCACCCTCGGCACTCTGACACTCGCGCATATCGATTGCGACGCGTTCTATGCAACCGTCGAGAAACGCGACAACCCGGACATCGCCGACAAGCCTGTCATCATCGGCGGCGGCAAACGCGGCGTGGTGTCGGCGGCCTGTTATATCGCGCGCACCTACGGCGTGCGCTCGGCCATGCCGATGTTCAAGGCGCTGGACCTTTGTCCATCGGCTGTCGTGGTGCCTCCTGATATGGCCAAGTATGTCCGCGTGGGCCGCGAGGTTCGTCACGCGATGATGGCACTAACGCCGCTGGTCGAGCCGCTTTCCATCGACGAGGCGTTTCTCGACCTGAGCGGCACTGAACTGGTGCACGGCATGATGCCAGCCAAGGTGCTTGCGCGGTTCGCATCCCAGGTCGAGCGCGACATCGGCATCACCGTCTCGGTCGGCCTGTCCGTAAACAAATTTCTCGCCAAAATTGCATCCGACCTCGACAAACCGCGCGGCTTCGCGGCGCTCGACCAGGAGGAAGCGCGCGCGATGCTCGCAGAGCGGCCGGTCGGATTCATCTACGGCGTCGGCCCCGCCTCGCAGGAAAAGCTCTCGCAGCACGGCTTCCGCCTCATCAAGGATCTGCAGCGGGCGGACGAGATCGATCTGATGAAGCAGTTCGGCCCCGAAGGACGGCGGCTGTGGCGGTTGGCGCGCGGTATCGACGATCGCAAGGTCGTGGCCGATCGCGGAGCCAAGACGATTTCAAACGAAACCACGCTGGAATCCGATGTCCGTGATTTTCCGACGCTGGAGAAGATCCTCTGGCGGCTGTGCGAAAAAGTGTCCTCGCGCCTCAAGAGCGGCGATCTCTCCGGCTCGACCATCACGCTGAAACTAAAGACCGCGGACTTCCGGCAGCGCACCCGCTCCCAATCGCTTCAGGTTCCGACGCAACTCGCGACGCGCATTTTCGCCACCGTGCGCGAAATGCTCAGCCGCGAAATCGACGGCACCGCATTCCGGCTGATCGGCGCGGGTGTCAGCGCGCTCAAGCCCGGTGCGGAGGCGGATGATCAGGATCTGCTGGATCGGCGCTCCGCCCACGCTGAACGCGCAATGGACAATGTCCGCAAGAAATTCGGCAATACCGCAGTGATGCGCGGGATTGCGTATGACGGACCGGCAAAACCGGATTGACGGCTTCGCCGCCCTACTTGCAGGGCTTGGTTTCCTTGACGTCGATCTTGCCCATCGCGCCCGCGATGACGAAATCGTTGTAGTCCAGCGACAGTGCGCGGGAGACGCCGTCCTCGTACAATTCGAACGACATCGCGTAGATCGGCGTCTGTTCACCGGAATTGGATTTCGTCGCCCGGTCGTAGTAGCTGACCGTGACTGGCCACCGCGTCTGGGATTTGAACTTCTCGTTGGCGGTTGTGGCATCCGGCTTCGCGGGCGCTTTCGTCCCCGGAATCGGCTGCCCGATCACCGTGAGCGTGTTGTAGACCTTCTCGCCGTCGTCCGATCCGTCATAGATCACCAGTTCTAGCAGCGACTTGCCCGCGCGCGCGGCCTCGATGATCAGCTTGACCTGCTCCGTCGGAAACACCGCCCCTTCAATGGTGAAAGTCTTGACCTTGGGTTTCTTCAACTTGACCTTGACGGTCGTGCCCTCACGCTCCGCGATGCCATCGACGGATGTCGTGTCGGCGTCATTCATGCGGGTTTCGATCTTGAAGCGATAGCTCTTGCCCTCACCGTCTTCCCAACTGGTGGAGCGCAGATCGCTGATCGTGGTCTTGCTTTCACCGGCGTCGAGCTGTGACACCTGCCGGAATTCAGTGGTGTAACCCTCGCAGGCGCTGCCCGCGAAATTGTACAGAATGCGGCCGGTTGCGTTGCTGACGCTGGCATTGCCCCGCGACGTCTTCAGGCTCAGATCGTAGACTGCCTGGTGCGCGAGAAAGGCAACGCTGGGTGCAGCCAGCGCTGCGCCCGTGGCTGGCGCGAGAAACGCGGCAGACAACAGCAACGGAAGGGCAAGTGATCCACAACCTGAAATCCGGCGCGCGCGACGCATGGCGTCTCCTTGAGAGTTCGAATCAAAGCCATATTAACCGCTGCACGGGGCAGCAGTCGGCCCCGTTCAACAGAGTTTCACAAAACTGATGCGAAAAATGAGCCTTTTTTGAGGGGGTTCCACGACCGCCCGCAGTTGTGACTCGAGATCGAAGTCACCCCGGCCCTATACTCGAAATAGGTCGTCCGGACGTACCCCGCGGAGAAAACATGCACTCGCATTCTCTTGAAAACTGGACGCACGACCACGTCTTCCTTGGCGCGGCGCATGCGCGAAACGAGCGGCGCACCTGGCTCGTCGTCGGCCTGACCGTCGCCATGATGGTTGCCGAAATCATCGGCGGCACCATCTTCGGTTCGATGGCGCTGCTTGCCGACGGCTGGCATATGTCGACCCACGCAGCGGCCATCGGCATCGCCGCGCTGGCGTACCGATACGCGCGGCAACATGCACACGATCCGCGATTCGCGTTCGGCACCGGCAAGCTCGGTGAACTGGCGGCATTCACCAGCGCGGTCGTGCTGGCGATGATCGCCCTCCTTATCGCCTATGAAAGCGTGGTTCGGGTCGCTAACCCGGTCCCGATCGCCTACGGTGAAGCCATCGCGATCGCGGCAGTTGGGCTGGCGGTCAATCTCGTATCTGCGTGGCTGTTGCGCGAGGATCATGGCCATCGCGATCACGGTCATGCCCACGATCATCACGACAATGACCATCATGGCCACGAACATCACGGGCACCACCGCGACAACAATCTTAGAGCCGCCTATATGCATGTGCTTGCCGATGCCGCGACATCGGTGCTCGCCATCGGGGGCCTCTTTGCCGCCCGCGCCTTCAATTGGGTATGGATCGATCCTGTCGTCGGTTTCGTTGGAGCCTGCGTGATCGCAAGCTGGGCTTACAGCCTCATCCGCGACGCAGGCGCCGTGTTGATAGACATCGTTCCGGATGACGGTACGGAGCGCAAGATTCGCCAACTCATGGAAATTGACGGAGACAGAATCTCCGATCTCCATCTCTGGCAGATCGGCCCCGGCCATCGGGCTGTCATCGTCTCGATTGTCACCGACCGGCCGCAGGCGGTCACCGTTTACCGCGAACGCCTGGCGGCGCTTCGTAACCTGAGCCATGTCACAATCGAAGTTACGGCTTGCGAGAACCATGGACATGCCCGGGCGGCATAGCCCTAGCTGCCGCTGATAAATTGCGGAGCTTGCATGTGACGGCACGATAGGCGAAATATGACTCGCCCGTTCTTTGGCAATGTCGAACATCGTCTGCGGGCAAACATCAGAAAACATCGGGGACTGACATGGCGGGAACGGTTGAGCAGAAGTTGGGCGAGTTGGGCATCGTGTTGCATGAGCCAAATCCGCCTGTGGCGAACTACGTCGGATTCGTACGCACCGGAAATCTGCTGTTCGTCTCCGGCCAGGTCTGCAACACCCCTGAAGGCAAGCTGATCGCAAAGGGCAAGCTTGGGGCCAGCGTAACCACCGAACAAGGCGCTGCCGCCGCACGCGCCTGCGCCATCAACCTGCTGGCGCAGGTCAAGATGGCGCTCGGCGATCTCGACAAGGTGGCGCGCGTCGTCCGCCTCGGCGGCTTCGTCAATGCGACGCCGGATTTTCTTGAGGGGCCGAAGGTCCTTAACGGCGCATCGGATCTGATGGTGGCTGCATTCGGCGACAAAGGCCGGCATGCGCGCACCACCGTCGGCGTGGCTGCCCTTCCCTCGGACGCGGCCGTCGAAGTCGAAGGCATCTTCGAAGTTTCCTGACACCAATGACTGCGCGCGCACCCGGCTGGCTGACGGCGCGGCCGATCGCCCATCGCGGCCTGCACGATCGTGCGCGCGGCATCATTGAAAACATGCCCTCGGCGTTCGATGCTGCCATCGCCGGCAACTTCGCCATCGAGGTGGACCTCCAACCATCCGCTGACGGCGAAGCGATGGTGCATCACGATTACGCGCTCGGCCGACTCACACAGGGGACGGACGAGTTGCTTTCGCTGACGGCGGAGCAACTCAAGCAGGTCGGGTTCAAGCACACATCTGACCACATGATGACGCTCGGCGAACTCTGCACGCGCGTCGCGGGACGCGTACCGCTGGTGCTGGAGATAAAAAGCCGGTTCAACGGCGACCGGCGGCTAGTGATACGGATGGCGGAAGTGCTGGCTTCCTACAGCGGACCCGTGGCGGCTATGTCGTTCGATCCCGATCAGGTCACCGCGATCCGCGACCTGATGCCGGACCTGCCGCGCGGCATTGTCGCAGAACGTCATTACACCGATGGGGAATGGAAGCAGTTATCTGCCTCGAAAATTCGCGAGATGACCGGCTTGCGCCATGCCTTCCGCACCCAACCGCATTTCGTCAGCTATCGGGTGGACGATCTGCCGGCGCCGGCGCCGTGGATTGCGCGCAATATCTTCGGTTGCGCGCTCATCACATGGACTGTGCGAACGCCGGAACAGCGCGCACTCACCGCGCGATACGCCGACCAGATGACATTCGAGGGTTTCATCCCGGAGTAAGCCGAAAGGCGCGTTGCCAGATACTTGAAGTCATCCGCGCAAGAACCGATCTATACTCCTGAACGTTTTCGGTTTTTCTCACGGCCACGGTGCGCCTTCCCCTTGACGGATCTCGGCGAGATTACCCTTGAAGCAGTGTCATCGATCGGCCAGATCCCGGCCGACGAATGGAACGCCTGCGCCAACACGGATGGTGCGTACAATCCCTTTGTCTCACACGCCTTTTTTACCGCGCTGGAAACGTCGGGATCTGCCATCGCACGGACCGGCTGGGCGCCGCGCCACCTGGTGGCACGCATCGCGGGCCAGGTTGCGGGCATCGTGCCGTGCTATCTGAAAAATCATTCGCAGGGCGAGTACGTGTTCGACCACGGCTGGGCGGACGCCTACGCACATGCGGGTGGAAGTTACTACCCGAAACTGCAAGCCACCGTTCCGTTCACGCCGGCCACGGGGCCCCGCATGCTCGTACGCCCGGGCGACCACGCGACACGCGTGCGCGAAACTCTCGCCGCCGGGCTGATCGCGCTGTGCGGCGCGACGCATGCATCGTCCGTCCACGTCACCTTCGCCCAGGAAGACGAATGGGCGTTCCTCGCTAAACAAGGATTCCTGCAACGCACCGACCAGCAATTCCACTGGCGCAATAAAGGCTACGGGACGTTCGAGGATTTCCTCGCCACTCTGGCGTCGCGCCATCGCAAGGCGATCCGCCGCGAGCGCCGCGATGCCCTTGCGAACGGCATCACCATTCATCCCCTCACCGGCAGCGACATCACAACGGATGCGTGGGATGCATTCTTCGAATTCTATATGGAGACGGGCTCCCGCAAATGGGGACGGCCCTATCTCACCCGCGCGTTCTACACCATGGTCGGCGAAACCATGGCGAAAGACGTGCTGTTGGTCATGGCAAAACGCGACGGCAAATGGATTGCGGGTGCGATCAACTTCATCGGCTCCGACACGCTGTTCGGCCGCCACTGGGGCGCGATCGAACATCATCCATTCCTGCATTTCGAGGTCTGTTACTATCAGGCCATCGACTTCGCGATCCGGCGCGGATTGAAGCGCGTCGAGGCGGGCGCACAGGGCGAGCACAAGATTGATCGCGGCTACCTGCCGCAGACCACCTTCTCCGCGCACTACATTGCCGATCCGGCGCTGCGCCGCGCCATCCGCGAGTACCTCACCCGTGAACGGACCTACGTTCAGGAAACCGTGCGGGAGCTGACCGACGCCGGGCCGTTCCGCAAGGCGGACGCCGAAGACTAACATGGTTGGCGTTGTGACCGTCCCGCAAGCGGCCTAACCTGATCGGCGGATCACGCCGCTGCCGCAGGACACGCCTTGAGTTCAATCGCCGCCCGGACCCGCGAATTCCTGACGCGCCGCGCCTCTGAGCTGCGCCAGACCGTTCGTGTCACCATTGCAGTTGGCGCGGCTTATGCCGCCTACAAATCGCTCGGCCTGCAACAGGGCTATTGGGCCGTGTTCACCGTAATTATCGTGATG
This sequence comes from Afipia birgiae 34632, assembly GCF_000308295.2. GTDB lineage: Bacteria > Pseudomonadota > Alphaproteobacteria > Rhizobiales > Xanthobacteraceae > Afipia > Afipia birgiae. Next base: position 742,044 of record NZ_HG326652.1, on the reverse strand, counting down.
CAGGGCTCGATCGGCGGGACACTCGGCGCAGCCACCGAGCGAATGATTGGCACCCTTGCCGGAGCGGTCGTTGGCGGGCTGGCGGCGGCCTTTCATTCCAACACATCCCTCGGTATCGGCATCGCTCTCGTGCTTGTCACTGGCGCCACCGTATGGGGCGCTGCGGTTCGTCCGCAATTGCGGGTCGCGCCGGTCACCGCCGCGATCATGCTGCTGACAGAGCCCGCAGGCGCACCGGTCGAGCAATTCGTTCTCGACAGGATTATCGAGATTGGATTGGGCGGCCTGATCGGCGTGCTGGCGATGGTTCTGATATTTCCGGCGCGATCACATGCCGTCGTGGTGACCCGCTCCGTGGCCGTGCTCACGCGCATTCAAAAGCTGCTGCTATCGGAAGCCGATGCGCTTGAGCGCGGCGAAGCGCTGGTCCCTTCCACCGAACATCCAGCCTTGCGCCAGGCGCTCACCGCCGTCGAACAGGCCTTGAAAGATGCCGACAGGGAGCGCGCCTCGCGCCTTGCCGATCATCGCATTCCTCAAGCAATTCCACGCACACTCTGGCGCGTGCGCAACGATCTCGTCGCCATCGGCGGCGTGCTGCGGACACCTCTTCCGGCCCAGATCGCATCGACGCTGGCGCCTGCGGCGGCTCGCCTGCTGCGCGCCCACGCCGAGCTGACCGAACGATGCGCGACTGCGCTCAACGCGGTCGTTATTGTCTCGCGAAACGACGTCAGCGCGGCACATCTCGCCTTCACCGAAACATTTACCGGGCTGCGTCAATCCGGCGCGATGCGTGCACTCGATTTCAATGCGGTGGGGCGCGTTTTCGGCCTTGCATTTACACTGGACGGACTTCACCGCGACTTGACGAATCTCGCCGACCGGATCGATGAGATCGCAACCGGCATCCCGGAGCGCACACCGGATTTCTGACCAACGCGCCGCCTAAACAACCCGGCTTGACCGGGCCGCTTCGGACGGCGATTGTGAACCGCAATTTTTCCGGGGCCGACCATGACCGCTTACGACACCAACAACATCTTCGCAAAAATCCTGCGCGGGGAAATCCCGTGCCACAAGGTGTATGAAGACGAACACACCTTCGCTTTCATGGACATCATGCCGCGCTGTCCCGGACATACCCTGGTGATTCCCAAGGAGCCCGCCCGGAATATTCTCGACATTTCGCCCGAGAGTTTCGCCCATGTTGCGCGGACGGCGAAAAAGATCGCAGTCGCGGGCATGAAGGCCTTCAAGGCCGACGGTATTACCCTGCAGCAATTCAGCGAACCGGCCAGCGGCCAGGTCGTCTACCACCTTCACGTGCACATCATGCCTCGGGTCGAGGGCGTCGCCCTGCTTCCGCCGGCGACCCGCAAGGAGGACGTCAAGGTGCTGGAAGATCACGCCACGCGGCTGATCGCGGCACTGAACAACTGAGCTGCGAAGCTCGGCTCAGCCCATCCACCATTTGCCTGCAAGGACAACGATTTCACCGGCGACCACACCGGCGAAAACTGATTTGCGCGTCGCCAGATAAACGCCAAACCCAACGGCGGCGGCGCCATATCGGACAATGTCCGGCACGGTCGCCAGCGCGCCGGGCGGTGAAATCAAAATCTGAGCGATAACCCCCGCAAGGATTGCAGCGGCGACTGCCCTCACCCAGATCAGGAATTCCGAACCTTCGTCGATCCCGCCGCCGATCACGAGGCCGAGCACCCGCCAGACCTCGTTCGACAGGAAGCCCGCGAACAATAGCAGAGCGATGGCGTGCGTATCTCCAAGAAGGCCGCTCATGCTCGGCCCCTCAGACGATGGACGCCATAGGCAATCGTGCCGGCGGTCAGGCCGCAGATCATGATGTCAACACCGGTGTGCAGCAGTTGCACCAGTGGGTAAAGCGCAAGCCCCAACGCAAGCGCGAGCTTGTCCACCAGCTTGTGCGCATTGCGCGCCGTGGACAGCAGGAACGTCAGCGGCGTCAGCGCCAGAATTCCAGCCGACAGAATCGGCGGCAGGCTTGCCGCCAGGCCATATCCGAGAACGGTCGCGGCACAGCTCAGGAACACCAGCCCTCCGCCAAGCCCGTTTACGAAGGCAATCCGTCTCTCACGCGGCACGTGTGGCAACAGACGAAAGCTTTCGACCCAGACCGTCACCGCCACCAAATGCGCCGGCAGCGCGAGCTGGCGCATCTTCGTTTGCGGCGTTCGCAGCATCGGCAAGACCGAGACCACCATCGGCAACAGGCGGATGGCGCTGATAGTCACGGCCAAGGCGGATTCCAGCAGTGTCGCACCGGCATGTGACGTGGAAATCAGGATAATCTGCGCAGGACCGGCCCAGACCAATACGGTGGTAGCCACCGCCCACCCCAGCGTGAAGCCGGTGTCATGGGCGAATGCGCCAACCCCGATAAACGTGCCGAAAAGCACCAGCGCCAGAATCGACGACAGCGCGGATTTCACCCCGAACGCGAACGCCGCGAAGGAGCTTTGCCATTTCGGAGAATCAAGGGCGGGAAGTGCCAAGGAGCGTAACACCGGATGAATCATTTGATTCATCACGCGGGTGAAATGTCCTCGTCGTCAAGGGACCGGCGCTGCCAATTTTCGGGAGGCCGCACCGCTAAGACGCGGCGGCTTGCAGGGCCCGCCGGAAGCCAATGCTCGCCGACGAACGTGGCCGCAAACAGCGGCATCAAAATCAAATCGACGGTTCGCGCGCGGACGACGACAGCGAACCGAGAACGCACAAGGTTGCAAATGCAATACCGATAATTCCAAACGTCAGCACGAAAGCCTCCTCACAGAATGCAGCGAAACGTTTCGCTGCACGCGATCAGATGATTGGAAAACGGTTTCACAAAACTTAATCGAAAAGTGCAGCAATCCCGTTAGCATTTCGTTGAGCATAAAATTCTCCGCAAAGATTCAAATAATGCCTGCAATTATTGGGTTTCTTTTTGCATGCGATCGGGCTGCGACGTTAACCGTTACAAGAGATTCCTGGAATCTCCCCCGCATTCAGCACCGGCGCCGGTTAACCATGCCCCTGTGCGTTCTTCAGCACGATGCATGCTTGCCCTGCCCGTCTGATGCGATCGCACAACTCGTTGGCGGCAGAGCGCGTGTCGGCTCCCACCCGCACCTGATAGAACGGCCGCGTGCCGCGGCTCCGGAAGATCGAACTCAGAAGACTGGGGTCGCGATCGCCAATGATCGCACTCAGGCGCGTCATGGAACGCGCATACATCGCGAGCGCCCTGTCGCGAGAGAATCCGGCGGCAAGCTGTACGCCCCACGGCATCGCCGCGCCGAGCTTCACACGCTGCTCAAGTTCGGCGACAAAGGGATTTGGCGCACGTTTCAGCAACGCCATGAGTTCGCGGCAGCCCGTCGGCGGCGCGCGGTCCTTGATCGCGCCGTTCTTCCCGGCCGCGGCCCAGTTATCGACCGTCGTACCGGTGATCGCATAAACATAGTTTCGGGTCTCACTCGGCATATAGCCGGTTCCCGTCAGCCATTCCTGCACGCGGCGCGGTCCCGCATTATAAGCCGCGGCAGCCAGCCCAAGATTGCCGAATTGTTCCCGCAGCTCGTGGAGGAACTCTGCTGATTTTGGCAGAGCCTGCACGGGATCAAACGGATCGAGCAGTCGGCGCTCGGTCGCGGTGCCCGGCATGAATTGCGCAACGCCCTGCGCGCGCTGACCGCTGCGTGTAACAGGCCCCACCGCATCCGGCTGAAAGCGGCTCTCCTGCCAGATCACGCGCGCGAAGAACTCCAGCGGCAGATTATGCGCCGAGGCCGCGGATTCGATCATCAGGCACATTGTCTCTCGCGTATCGGTGTCTTTCGCATCCTTCGCAGGCGGGGCCGGTGGCGGGGCATCGGCGCCTCGTTTCGTTTCGGTGGCAACGGGAGGAGTTACGGGAATTCCCTGATCCAGAGCCTTAGGTTCGGATGTCTCCTGCGGAGTGTCTGGCGCCCTCGTGGGCGCAGGGTCGTCACCGCGCGCAATCTGAACCTTTGCCGTCAGCATCACGCCGACGGCCAGGCACAGTACCCAATGCAACGGAGCCCGCTGTCTCATCGCCACCAACTGCCACACGAGGATGTCGAAAAACGGATCACGCAAGCAATCGAAACAAACGAAGTCGGTAAAACCGCGACGGTTAGAGAACTTGCCGCGGATCGCTTATCCATCGGATGAGAATTGCCGGTCTCTCGCACGCCTATGCGGCGGATTCGTTTACGTTAACGGAGTCTTTCGATCGCTAATCATAGCCCCACCCGCGCGGCCAGCCTAAGGTTAGCAAACAATGAACTGCTGGGATGAGCAACGTGGTCGCACATATCGAGGCGGCGCAGGACGGAGCGATAGCCGCACCGCCCGCGGATATCCACGATCTCGCTTTGCTGGATGCACAGAATGATCCGGCGACTTCCGAACTCGCCGCAGACATCCATCCTGACATTCAAATTGACACTCCGCAGGAACCCACCCGCGACAATTTCAAACGAATAAGCCCGTTCAAACGAATAGGCCGGGGACTGCTGAGGCCACTGATCGCCGTAGCGACCGCTCAATATTTCATTGTCGCTGTGTTGGCGGGATTGGCTGCGTGGGCGATTGCCTCCGAGGCAGGCGAAGTGATCAGTGCAAAACTCGAGCCCGTGCTCGCGGCGTTAAAACGCTTCTGATCCAGCGCAAGCTGCAAAAAAGCCGGCGATCGTGAGATCGCCGACTTTTGCATCTGTTTGCGCGTCGCTCAGACCTTCATGAGCGGCGGCTTGGCTGGACCTTTCGGACCATCCCCACCCTTCGGCTTGCGCGGCGCGGCGCGCTTACGGGTGCCGGGCAGCTTTTCAGGCTTCGGGGTCACCGGCCCTTCGACGAACTCGAAACCGATCTTCTCGGCGCCCGCTTCGCTTCCCTCGTCCTTCACCAGGACGACGCGGACGTGACCGCCACCCTTCAGCTTGCCGAACAGAACCTCGTCCGCCAAAGGCTTCTTGATGTGCTCCTGAATGACACGAGCCATCGGCCGCGCACCCATCTGCTCGTCGTAGCCTTCCTTCACCAGCCATGCCTTCGCAGGCTCGGACAGCTCGATAGTCACGTCGCGATCCGCCAGCTGGGCTTCAAGTTGGAGCACGAACTTCTCGACCACCATGCCGATCACATCAGGATTGAGGTGCGCGAACGACACGATCGCATCGAGACGATTGCGGAACTCGGGCGCGAACTGCCGGTTGATCGCCTCGTGATCCTCGCCTTCCCGCTTGCTGCGCGTGAAGCCGAATGCGGCCTTCGCCATGTCGGCAGCACCCGCATTGGTGGTCATGATCAGGATGACATTACGGAAATTGACCTGCTTGCCGTTGTGATCGGTCAGCTTGCCGTGATCCATGATTTGCAACAGTACGTTGTAGAGATCCGGGTGCGCTTTCTCGATTTCGTCGAGCAGCACCACGCAATGCGGATGCTGGTCCACGCCATCGGTCAAGAGACCGCCCTGATCGAATCCGACATAGCCCGGAGGTGCGCCGATCAGACGCGACACCGTATGCCGCTCCATATACTCCGACATATCGAAGCGGATCAGCTCGACGCCGAGAGACGCGGCCAGTTGCTTGGCCACCTCGGTTTTGCCGACACCGGTTGGGCCCGAGAACAGATACGAGCCAATCGGCTTCTCCGGCTCACGCAGGCCCGCGCGGGCGAGCTTGATCGAGGCGGACAAGGCTTCGATGGCCTTGTCCTGACCAAATACGGTCCGCTTCAGGGTCGTCTCGAGATGCTTGAGCACCTCGGCGTCGTCCTTGGAGACAGACTTCGGCGGAATCCGCGCCATCGTCGCGATGGTTACTTCGATTTCCTTGATGCCAATGGTCTTCTTGCGCTTGTTCTCAGGCACAAGCATCTGCGCTGCGCCGGATTCGTCGATCACGTCGATCGCCTTGTCTGGCAGCTTTCGGTCATGGATGTAGCGCGCCGAGAGGTTCACCGCCGCCTCAATGGCGTCGTTGGTGTACTTCAGCTTGTGATAATCTTCGAAATACGGCTTGAGGCCCTTGAGGATGCCAATGGCATCTTCAACGGTCGGCTCATTGACGTCGATCTTCTGGAACCGGCGTACCAGTGCGCGATCCTTCTCGAAGTGCTGCCGATATTCCTTGTAGGTAGTAGACCCCATGCAGCGGATCGTGCCGGACGCCAGCGCCGGCTTCAGCAGGTTCGACGCGTCCATCGCGCCGCCGGAGGTTGCGCCTGCTCCGATGACAGTGTGAATTTCGTCGATGAACAGGATCGCATTCGGATGCGCTTCCAGTTCCTTGATGACCTGCTTGAGGCGCTCTTCGAAATCGCCCCGATACCGCGTGCCAGCAAGCAGCGTGCCCATGTCGAGCGAGAACACCGTTGCGGCGGCCAGCACCTCCGGCACCTCGCTGTCAACGATGCGCTTGGCGAGACCTTCGGCTATCGCCGTCTTGCCGACGCCGGCTTCGCCGACGAACAGCGGGTTGTTCTTCTGGCGGCGGCACAGCACCTGGATGGCGCGGCTGATCTCGGCGTTGCGGCCGATGACGGGATCGATCTTTCCGTCGCGCGCCTTCTTGTTCAGGTTGACGCAATAGGTTTCGAGCGCCTCGCCCTTCTTCTTTGAATCCTCATTGCCCTTGGCATCGGCTTCTTCATCGACGCCGCGCACCGGCCGCGCCTCGGAGACGCCCGGACGCTTCGCAATGCCATGACTGATGTAGTTTACCGCATCGTAGCGGGTCATGTCCTGCTCCTGCAGGAAATAGGCCGCATGGCTTTCGCGCTCCGCAAAAATCGCGATCAGCACGTTGGCGCCTGTGACCTCTTCGCGGCCGGACGACTGCACGTGGATGACCGCGCGCTGCACGACACGCTGGAACCCGGCCGTCGGCTTGGCGTCGTCGGAACCTTCCGCGACCAGATTCTCAAATTCGGTTTCGAGGTAGTTGACGAGGCTGCCGCGCAGCTTGTCGAGATCGACGCTGCATGCACGCATTACAGCGGCGGCGTCAGAGTCGTCGATCAACGAAAGCAGCAGATGCTCGAGCGTCGCATACTGATGATGCCGCTCATTTGCGATGGCAAGCGCGCGGTGCAGGGATTGTTCAAGGCTCTGAGAGAAAGTCGGCATTCGCGTCCCTTATGGCCCCCGCCACTTCATTCGATCGGTTGTCGTCCGGTCCGGTCTGATCAGTTCCTGCAACCTGTTTGCATTCTCATCGCCCCATCCGGTTCCCACGCCGAACGAGACTCAAATGCTACTTCTTTTCCATCACGCATTGCAAAGGATGTTGGTGTTTTCGCGCAAAGTCCATGACCTGCGTCACCTTGGTTTCAGCGATCTCGTATGTAAAAACGCCGCATTCGCCGATCCCGTGATGATGAACATGCAACATGATCGTCGTCGCGGCTTCAACGTCCTTGTTGAAGAACTTCTCCAGAACATGAACAACGAACTCCATCGGAGTGTAGTCGTCGTTCAGGATCAACACGCGGTAGAGGTTCGGGCGCTTGGTCTTGGGCTTGACCTTGGTAATGACGGACGTGCCTGCCCCCCCCGCCCCTCGCTGCCGCTATCATCCTTGCTCATTCGCGGGCGGGCGCTAGCGGTTTGTTCGCTGGACACCTTGGGCGCCGCGACTGGTTCCGGATATGAAGACGAGTGCAGCATGGCTTAAGAATTCAAAATCCCCACAAAGCGACCTTTCCGGCAACGAAAACGCCGTCGGATCAGATTAACAATATGGGTCGCCGTTCGCCCGCCCGCAAGCATGCCTTTGCTGGCTGGAATCGCGCCGGGAGAACCGCACGACGCCCGTACGGCAATGCCGGATGGTTAACGCAAGCGCCCAAAATCGCGCGAATTTCGTTATGAGGCGTTGAAGTGCTGTTGACAATACGAACCGATTGAGGGGCCGAAAGGTCCATTTCATGGGGCATTTTACGTAGATTGACGGCAACTTTTACCGCCCCTTCATTGCCCACTTCTACGACATGGCAGGACCCATTTTTGGTGACCGCAATGAACATTGCATCCATTTTCAAACGTTCCCGCACCTCAGGCCCCGGCTGTGCGGCTGGCGAATTGGTAAAATTCGAACGAAGCGGGAAACCCGATCTTCACGATGAAACCGCAGCCCCACGATCCCCGGCCGCCTACTTCTCAGGTGTACCCGTTATTCATCGCAACACTTTACTACCTCTTCACGCCTGCAGCCTATCTCGCGTCCCGGAGCCCTATTCTTCTGGTGACGTCATGAACGATGCATCGATTTTCAATCGCGTCCGCGGAACGATCGCGCACTTCCGCGATGCGCAAGGCGGCAACGTCGCCGTGATGTTCGGCATCGCAATCGTACCAATCCTGGGCTTCGTTGGGGCCGCCGTCGATTACGCTCGCGTCAACAACGCCCGCACCGCCATGCAGACCGCCCTCGACACCACTGCCCTGATGATCTCCAGGGACGCGTCGGGCCTCACGACCGACCAAATCAGCCAGAGGGCACAAGACTACTTTAACGCGCTCTACAAACACCCGGAGGCGCTCAACGTCGCGGTGACGGCCGGTTATTCCAAGAGCACCAGTCAGGGATCCAAGGTCGTCCTGACGGGGTCGGCCACCATGAAAACCGATTTCATGAAGGTCGTGGGGTATCCGAACCTCGATTTCGGCGCGAGTTCGACGACAGTCTGGGGTAACACCAGGATGCGCGTCGCCATGGCACTGGACATCACCGCATCGATGAACCGCGTCGGCAAACTCGACGCCATGAAAACGGCAGCCAAGAAACTGGTGGACACACTCAAGTCGTCGGCGAAAACCGTCGACGATGTGTATCTGTCAATCATTCCTTTCAACGTGATGGTCAATGTCGGCACCGCCAACAAGAACGCGGCCTGGCTTGATTGGGACAAAAGTTATGGCAGTTGCAGCCAATCGTCCAAGACGACGAAGAGTTCGTGTGTCGCAGCCGGCAAGGTATGGACCGCCAGCAATCTCAACAACTGGAAAGGTTGCGTGACAGATCGCACCCAATCTTATGACACGACCAAGGACGCGCCGACCACCGCCACCCCGGGGACGCTGTTTCTTGGCGAGAGTTATAACGACTGCGCTTCGTCGATCCTGCCGATGACGTCAGTGTTTACCGCCAACGAATCCGACGGATCGACGGACGACAGCACCATCAAGGGCAAGATTAATAATCTCGTCGCGGTCGGCTACACCAACCAGAGCATCGGCATGCAGTGGGCGTGGATGCTGCTGCAATCGACAGATCCGTTCCCGACGCCCGCCAAGGATGCGAACTACAAGTACACCGACGCGATCATCCTGCTGTCGGACGGAGCGAATACGCAGAATCGCTGGTACTCGTCGGCATCACCGATCGATGCGCGGCAGAAAATTCTCTGCGACAATATCAAGAACAAGACGAACGGAGCAACCGTGGTCTACACTATTCAGGTCAACACCGATGGCGATCCGGAATCCACCATTCTGAAATACTGCGCCGACAGCGGCAATTTCTATTCTTCGACCAGCGCAAGCGGCATCGCAGCCGCGTTCGATTCAATCGGAAACTCACTGTCGAAACTGCGTATCGCCAAGTAACGAACGGCGGATCATTCATCGCAATAAAAAAGCCCGGCGTTGAGCCGGGCTTTTTCGTGAGTGGAGAGAGCCTTGAATTAGTGAGCGGTCACCTTCGCGACCAGACCTTCGAAGGGCTTGAAAGCCTGCTTGGCGAGATCGGTGTAAAGCTCGCCGATCTTCTGCGACTCGGCAACGAACGTCTCGTATGACGTCTTGGCGTATTCGGTCTGCAGTTCGACCGCCTTTTCGATCGACTTCACGCCCGACAGCTTCTCAACGAAGCTCTTGGTGTCTTCGAACGACCTCTTGGCATACTCGCCGTAGGCATTCGCAATCGACTGAAGGCCGCTCGAGAACGTGTTGGCAGACGCAACTGCGGCATCGAACTGCTCTTTGCCGTACTGCTGAAATTCTTCAACCTTGACCATTACGGAGTGTCCTTTTCCCAGACTGTTGTCCTGCGCCGGGAAGTACCCGGCTCCCTAACCACGACTTTGGTAGTACTGCATCGCACAAATAAGTCAAGAATATTGTGCGTCGCACAATCGTCTTAAATCCGTGACAAAAGCTGCAAACTCCGGAAACCCTTGCTTAACCCTTTCGAAACCGTCGCGACCTAATTTGATTCCCTGCGCTTTTCACGTTCTCGAACGAATACGAAAAGCTGCGCGGTTCCAATACCTTAGCCGGATCACCGACTGTCCGGCTCCGGCCCTTTGGAGCCGCAGTTTCGCATGGACGACGCAGCCAGAAGATTGGCTGCGGCCGGACCAAATTTGGCCTCAGAACGAGGCGAATAAACTGGGAATCGGACGGGGAAATTCATGCTTGGGGTCAAATCGTCAGCGTCATCACGCACGCTTCGCCTTTGCCTTCTCGGCGTCGCCACCATCTCCGTGGCCGTAGCCTTTACCGTCGACACCGCAGACGCCCGGCGGCGTCACAAGCGCCACCACGCCGCAGTATCGAGTTACAGCCCCGCCTTCTCCTCCATCATCGTCGATGCCAACTCCGGCAGCACGCTCCAGGCCACCAGCGCCGACAGCCTGCGCCACCCCGCCTCGCTCACCAAGATCATGACCCTCTACATGCTGTTCGAACGGCTGGAGAGCGGCAAGCTCAAGCTCGATACCCCAATGGACGTATCAGCTCATGCATCTCAGCAGGCTCCGACCAAGCTCGGCCTGCGGCCAGGTCAAACGATCCGCGTCGAAGACGCGATCAAGGGTCTCGTCACCCGCTCCGCCAACGACGCCGCCGCTGTCATCGCTGAAACGATTGCCGGCGACGAGGATGATTTCGCCAAGTTGATGACGCGCAAGGCGCGCGCGCTCGGCATGAGCAAGACCATTTACAAGAACGCGTCTGGCCTTCCGGATAGTGAGCAGGTCACCACCGCGCGCGATCAGGCCACGCTCGGCCGCGCCATTCAGGACCGCTTCCCGAAATACTACCGCTACTTCGCGACCGAGGCGTTCAACTACAAGGGCCGCTCGATCCGCAACCACAACAAGCTGCTCGGCCGCGTCGAGGGCGTCGATGGCATCAAGACCGGTTATACCCGCGCCTCCGGCTTCAACCTCGTGACCTCGATGAAGCGCGGCAATCGCTATGTGGTTGGCGTCGTGATGGGCGGACGCAGCGGCGGCTCCCGCGACGCCATCATGCGCAACCTGCTCGCCGAGCATCTCGATGAGGCGGCAACCCGGCGCACTGTTGCAGCCATCACGGAACGCGGCAGCGACACGCAGGTCGCCAGCGCTGACGATTCCGAAGAGACAAAGATCGAAGCGAAAACCCGCGCCGCGCCGGTGGTTCAGGTGCAGGGCGCGATCAAGGTCGCATCGACTCCGCCGGAACCCGTCCCGCTTCCGGCGCCGCGCGCGCCGGTTGCACCGGTAAAGGTTGCGGCCGAAGCTCAGAACAAGCCAGCGCCGGCACCGCTCACCAGCGGCGTAATCGCCTCGCAGACTTTTGCCGCTATCCCGGGTTCCGCCGAACCGATGACTCCCGTGCGCGTGAAGACGGTTCAGGTTCGCATGGGTCAAACGAAGGTTGCGTCTGCTGCACCGGGTGCTCCCGCTCCGGTTGCCACCAGCGCCATTCCGGCGCCGCAAAGGGCCGAGGTCGCCGAGACTTCAAAGACTGTTGTCGCCAAGGCTGAAACCAAAGTCGAAACCAGGGTTGAGCCCAAGGTCGAATCCAAGGCCGATCGCCGCGCGGAACCATGGCCGGTCGCCTATAATCAGCCGCGTAGCGACTTCCCGGCACCGCTTCCCGCACAGCCCAATACCAGCAACGGCATTGGACAGGGCATCATCGGCTCCGCTCCTGCCCCTACCCCATCGACTCCGCAAGCGCAGACGCTGGCCTATGCAGACCCCGCACGCGGCGCACCGCCCACGACCCTGGGAGCACAGGCCGTCGCCCTTCAGACATCCGCGGTACCGCAACAGCAGCCGGCTCCGCAGCCGATACAGCAAGCCACCTTGCCGCCTGCGCAGCCGATGCAAACGATCCAGCACAACGGCGCGATCAAGACCGGCGCCCGCTCAGGCTGGATCATTCAGGTTGGCGCACTCGAAAGCGAAAACGAAGCCCGTCAGCGCCTCAGTGCCGCACGCGGCAGCGCCAGCAAGCTGCTCAGCGATGCAGAGCAGTTCACCGAGACGGTGTCCAAGGGCAACAAGACGCTCTATCGCGCACGCTTCGCCGGCCTCAACCAGGATTCCGCTGAAGCGGCATGCCGCACGCTAAAGCGCTCCGACATTTCCTGCATCGCTATTAGAAACTGATCGCAAGGCCATCCAGTCCGGATGAAGCGAAGCCCGCGGCGAAGCCGCGGGCTTTTTCTTTTCGGGTGGGGCCATGGGGTAACTTTTTGCGGCTCCACGCGCGCATGCAACCATTTTTCAAGACTTGGTCTCTAAAACATTAACTGCAGGATCGACCACGCCGGATAACGGCGGGCGTCCGCAGGGGCATTCAATACAGAGACGGAAAGGCTGCTCGCAGTTTGTAGCGTGATGTTGCGTGCTGGAGTCAGCGATGATTGCGAAGAAGAGTGTCCTTGGCCTCGTTCACACGGGCAGCGAGGTACGTCGAGCCCCCTTGGTCGGGATGAAGTTTCTTCATGAGCCCACGGTGCGCCCGGCTGATCTCATCACGCCCTGCGCCCGGCTTCAGGCCAAGGATCTGATAGGCCTCCTCCGCCGTCATTTTTCCGCTCGGCGCCGCACGGCGATCCTCGCCTCCACCCCGGCCTGCCCCTTCGCCCTGCGCGTGCTCACGCCAGGCGGGAAACCGGCGATCCAGATAACTTTCCAGAAGAGCCCAGCTCTCGGCATCGAACCCCCGCGCCAGAGCAATGAGTTCATCAAGCGTGAAGTCGTCCAGTACGCGCCCCGCTTCGGGGCCGGCGGTAATAAGCCCCTCAAGCGCCCCGGTGTCGTGGTCGAGCGTCATCTCTATAAACTGGGATCGTACCTTGGACTTCTGCCCGTTTGATTTCCACGCGCCGGGGCCGTAATTGCCCCAGGCCGAACCGAGCTGGGCGCCGAACGGCGACCAGCCCAGCAGGCCGGCGCCGAAAATTCCGAGCGGAATAGCCACAGCAAGCTCACCCCTCGCGCCGATAAACAGCGCCGCGGCCAGCGTGACAATGCCCCCGCCAGCGCGGACGACTTTCGCAAGCCACTTCGGATCGGCGCCCTTGACAATATTGAGGGCGACGTAGAGCAGCGCGACGGCGACGATGCCTGCGATCAGGGTCGGCATGGGTCAATCATTCTTCATGTTCAAGCGCGGTTCGCACGCGAAGGTGCGGCCTGACCGGTCAAGGTTCATGTAGGTGTCTAGCGTGCTTTGAGGAATGCCGACATCCGCGAATTTTTGCCGCTGGCGTTGGGGCAATGCCCCCGGCGAACCACCCTCGAGCGCTGCCGTGCATCCGCTACTTCATCTGCCCGAGCAGAGCCGCCGCTCCTGAGCCGTTCCTCGCCAGCCGCATCAACGCATCTCGCCCGCCGGCGGCATAGGCGGCTGCCGCGCGGAGAAGTTCGCGCAACTGCGCCGCCGAACCCATGTCGAAGCGGCACCACGCGCCGCCGGTCAGCCGCGCGATCTCACGGAATGCCGCCTCCGCCGTTGGATCATTGCCTTCCTGGAACATAAAGCACGGCACCTTCAGCAAGCCGAGTTCGCCCGCGGTGGCGCATAGCGCATCCACGCTCTCTTCCATCGCGTCGCCAACGAACACGATGGCACGCACGCCCGATGCGACAGCCTCGCGCCGTGCATCCGAGAGTACGCGGCCAAGCTGCGTCTGCCCGCCCCGGCAATCGATTTTGCCCATCAGCGTGGCGAGGTGCGCGGTATCGGATATCCATTGGCTGGCACGACACTCATTCAGACCGCGATAGTAGACGAGGCGAACTGAAAGGCCGCCGATACTTCCCGCCTCCCGGAACATATCCGCCTGAAGCTGGCACGCCATGTCCCACGTCGGCTGGCGGCTCATGGTGGCATCGAGAGCGAAGATCAGGCGGCCTGTCCCGGCCTTACCCGGCGTCATCGCACGAGCTTTTGCGACAAACGCCGCAATGTCCGCGGAGGCTGACGTCTGCGTGTCCGGCACGGTACGGGCGCGGCCTGAGACAGGCTGTTCGCCGGTTTTTGGAATGGTCGGATCGCGCGTCATCTTTGCTCGCGGTTAGTTGCGAGTCTTATGTGGAGCGCGGAGGACAATTGGTCAATTCATTCACCCCCCGAAAAGGCGATGGCCACCACCCTATTCGATTGGCACCGCGAGCCTTCCTATGAGCTGTGCTACCTCGCTCAACCGGCGATCGTCATGTTCGGCAACGGCACGCGCCAGACGCGACAGGCACTCGTCATCACTGACGACAGGCGGTGTCCGATGATCCGCCGATGGCGCGAGCGTGGGAGATCGGGAGAAACTACTGATGTCCATGACCGTCACCTCGTGGATTGAGTGATCTCAAGCGAGCAGAAAGTCATGCCACCAGCGTAATGTGGCGGTTTGAGGTAAGTCGACAGCTACCAACCGTTCTCACGCAAACGTGCAACCCGCCGGAAACAAACCCGGCGTGGACACCCGCGGTCAGAGGTTAGTTAATGGGGGGAGCAATCTGAGCCACAGAACCCGGATTCGGCACCACGATCTTCTTGGTGTCGACTGGTGCAAGCTTGCTCTCGGTCGCCAGGAACTTGTCGAGGACGCCCTGAATCGATGTCTTCACATTATCAGGTCCGCGATCGCTCATGTCTGTGTGCTGGAAGCCCGTGTTGACGACGGTGATCCCCGACTGCTCACATGTGTCATCATCCGGCACGACGCCGGGATCGGCCTTGAACACAGGATCTTTCGAACGGAACGACAGAATCTTGAATTTGCCCTCGGTGAGGAACGGCACGCGAAGATTATCGAGCGTGACGATCTTCTTCACATGCTCCGGATACATCTTGGCGAAGTACATCGAGATGTCGCCGCCATTGGAGTGTCCAACCAGCGTCAGATGATCATAGTCCGCATTCGGCTGGATCTTCGTCATCTGCTTCACGGTGAATTCGATATTCGCCACGCCGCGCTCATAGACAGGCAGGCGTCCGACATACAACTCGCCCACCTTGGTGACCAAGGGAGCATCGGTCGCCAAATCATGCTGGATGCTGGCGACAAAATACCCGCGAGCAGCGAGCACGTTGGCGAGAAAGGAGTACTCGGTGAATTTTACGGTGTTGCCGTGATTGACGATGGCAACAGGCAAAGTGAGCATGCCGGCGTTTGCCTGCATTTCCTTGTCACGGCGCACAGCAACCGCGACTTCAATCGGACGATCACGCGTTGAATCGTAGAGCGTCAGCGTCTCGTGACGGATCGCCCATTTGGTCGCGGTGAAGTATGCGACGACAACGATCGCAAACAGACCAAGCAGGATGAAAATTCCACGTTTCATCGCATCCTCGAAGTTGCCAGATCAGGCCAGAACCCCTCCGGGCCGCTCTGTCACAATACAGTGTTTTAGAATCCTTCGTACTTGTCCAGTTAGATGATGACAGGCGAGCGACAAACCAGCTTAATTTCCCGTCATGTGTCTGACATAGACCGGTTATTTGTGCGATGCATCAAATGTGCCAAAGCACCGGAAACGCATCGTTTGGTCTATGACGCGTGAATAACAAAGCGCGTAAACGGCAATAAGTTCACATTTTCAGCAAAGAATTGCTCGCTCGCAGTGGAACCGGCTCAGGAGCCGCCGAGGAACCAGGCTGCGATAGCCCTAAATCTAGGCTGTGAGACCGTGATTTTCCAGTGGACGGTCGACCTGGGCAAACCATTCGGCCCGAGTCGCGGCCCGGCGGCGGCCCCGTTCATCGATCGGGAGCTTCAGGTGGCGCAGCAGGCTCGTCACCTCCTCGCGGGCCGTCACGTGGGCCATGTTCGGACGGGTGCCCAGTGTGGCCTCGTCCAGGTCATCGAGCGCCGTCAGGCCACGCGGGAAGAACTCGCGGTAGACCACGCGCTCGGCGAAGCCATCAACCGGCCGGAAACCGAGCCGGAACGAGAGTTGGTCGAGTCCTTCCGCAATGAGCTGCTTGTTTCGCGACCCCAGCATCGACAGGCGATTTCGTACGACGATCCAGTCCGTGGTCGCGCCATCGAGATCGCGGCGCTGCTTGCGCGCGACCTTCACCATGGTTGCGTAATGGCTTTCGCCAATCACGGAATAGGTCGCCGGGTCCACAGAACCAAGCACGTCGAAATCGAGGAAGCTGTCGTTTATCGGCGTAACCAGCGTATCCGCCATCGAATGCGCCAACCGCATCAGGTAGCTGTCGGTGCCCGGCGTATCGATAACGATGAAGTCGTAGGTCCGCTCCACTGCACTGACCGCCGCGGAGAACTGCTCGAATTCCGACATCTCGTTGTCGTCGATCTGCATGCTCGAGCCCAGAGCGACACAGCAATGGTGCGGCACCTCAAGAGAGAGCCCGGTGCGCTGGACCCAGGCCCGCCGGTTCTCGATGTAGCGGGTGAAGCTCTTCTGGCGGGAATCGAGGTCGATGGTGGCGACGCGCTGCCCGGCCTTCAGCAGCGCAACCGCAACGTGAAGCGCTGTGGTGGACTTGCCCGACCCACCCTTCTCGTTGCCCAGCACGACGACATGCGCCGACCCGGACTGCCCCTGACTCGTCTGCAAAAGCATGCAAATCCCCTGTGGATATCTTCAGCCAAGTCCAGAAAGAATCAAGTGAAATTCGAATGGGCTGTGACTTCATGATGAATCTGCAGTCCGATGGGGTGCAAAGCCGTGCGTGGTCGTTGGCGCACACCACCGCCTTTGTTAAGACTGCGACCCACCTGACAATCACCCGTTGCAGACATCGGCACGAATGACCCGTTCCCCCATCATCGCCCGCACGCTTTCATCCCTTCACCGCGCCCGCGCCGAACTTGGCAAGCGCAATGCCACACTCGCACTTGTGCCGACCATGGGAGCGCTCCATGACGGCCATGTGTCGCTGGTCCGTCTCGCCAAACGGCGTGCACAGAAGGTCGCCGTATCGATCTTCGTGAACCCTACGCAGTTTGCGGCGCACGAAGATCTCGGCTCCTATCCGCGTACATGGAAGGAAGACCTCGCGCGCCTCAAGGCAGAGGGTGTCGATCTGATCTGGAATCCGGATGTGAAGACGATGTATCCGGACGGTTTCGCGACCCGCATTGCTCCCGAAGGTCCGGCGCTTGCAGGGCTTGAGGATAAGTTCCGCCCCCACTTCTTCGGTGGCGTGGCAACCGTCGTCGCCAAGTTGTTCACGCAGGTGCAGCCGGACATGGCCCTGTTTGGCGAGAAGGATTTTCAGCAGCTCAAGGTCGTCACCCGCATGGCGCGCGATCTCGATCTCGGCGTCAAGGTAATTGGCGGCGCGATCATCCGCGAGCGCGATGGCCTCGCGATGTCGTCACGCAACATTTATCTCTCGCCGGATCAGCGCCGGACGGCACCCGTGCTGTTTCGCACGCTCAAGGCGGCAGCGAAGCGGATGCGCGCTGGTGATGGCTTCGAGGTCGCGCTGTCCGATGGGGCGGACCACATTCGTCAAGCGGGATTTGCGCTTGATTATCTTGAGGCCCGGCACGCCGAGACGCTTGCGCCGATCGCATCCTTGAACGAGGGGCCGGTCCGGCTGCTGGTGGCGGCAAAAATCGGAACGACTCGCCTGATCGACAACATCAAGGCGTAGGGCGTGATTTTCTGAATAGTCACGCCCACACAAAAACTAGCCAAAGCAAGCCCAACTCACAGCAGGCCCAGCTCGCGCAGTTCGCGTCGCAGCGGCTCAGGCATTGCGGCCACGCTGGCAGCAGCCTTGCCGAGGTCCGGTGGCGCGCTCTTCGGATCGAGATAGCGCCAGCCCTGGAATGGCCGCATCGGCCGCGGTGACACCGCAATCAGCTTGGGCTCCATCACGAGGCGGCATCGCCCGATGCCATCCTTGTCGCGAAACGGCTCGATGCCGAGGATTTTTTCGCGCGCGGCGATTTCACCCTTGATGACCCAATAGATTGATCCACCGTCGAGAAGTTCATCGACGCGCTTGGGTGACATCCGGGTCACATGGATGTGGCGTGGCGGCAGGCCCTTCGCCTTGGCCTGCCTTACGCGCTCGGCGATCCAGCCCCTGAGATCCTTGATGGACGTGGCACCGACGCTAAGCTTGACGAGATGAAGCGGCATATTCGGGATCGCCAGCGCGACGCCACGGCATCACGCTTCAAATGGAGGAAGAGCGATCAGTTATCATCGCTCGCCGCGGGCGGTGCAAGCTGCACGGGTGCTTGTGCACGCGATTTCTGTGGCTGTGGCGGCGCGGCCTTTTTCGCGGCAGTGGGTGCCGGCTGAGGATTTATCACAGCAGCAGGCGCACTACGCGCAGGTGATGCAGCGGCAGGTTCCGATGGACGCCGTTCGGCCTGCGCGCCTTGCGCAGCCGGCTCAGGCGTCATGATGTTGATGGGAGGGATCGACGCTGCACTCGGAAAATCGCCCGACACAGGCTTCCCGGGCAGTGGCAGGGTACCCAGCACGGGGGCAGCTGCAGCACCAGCGGCCGTGACGACCGGCGGTGCATTCCACGACGAAGCATAGCGGCCGACAAAGTTGTCGTAGAGATTTTCGCTCATGTTGGACGAGATTTGTCCCGAGTTGGTGAGCGACTGAAAGAAAGGACAGGCCGCCGTCAGCGTGCAGCCCTCCCGCGTCTTGAGGACCTGGGCGACCAGTCCGTAGCGATCGCGCTCGATGGTCCGCCGCAAGGCGTTCAATTCAGGCGTCATCACCTTATTGGCGGTGGCGGCATTGCCGAAGGAGGCAAGCCGCGAAACCTGAGCAGCGGTGTAGGACACGCCGGCGGCGATTGAGTCAGCAGATGCGAACAGCGCTTTCTCACAGGCCGCCTCGACGCTCTCGCCGGCAAGCCCGTCAAGACATGCCAACGCCGGAAGCGACGCATTCGATTGTACGGCGGACTTGATGTCCCCGGAGATGGCACTGCTCCCAGCCGCGCGCATCATCGCAGTCACTGCAATGCCGATCGCCAGCAACGTGATAACAGTCAACGCGCCGTTTGCGACCGATCGATCGGCGCGAAACAGCGTGACCAGGAGAATGATTGCGAAGAAACCCGCTGCAGCGATGGTGAGCCACATCGGCAGGTTCGCCGATTGCCAAAAATTCTCGATCGATGATGCCCAGGCGCGGTCCATGCGAGGTCCCCTTCACAACGAACCAGACCAAGCGCCGCAACCGCGGCGAAATTCCGTCGCGGAAATATCTTAGGCGACGGCGAGTTGGCTTTCTTTCGCCACGCGCTCGAAGGCTTCGGTCGAACTCTTGATGCGGTACTGACAGTCGTCACCGTCTGTCGGCAGCAGGCGGATCACCTCGTAGGTTCCGCTCGCAGCTGGTCGCGCCACGTTGCTTGCCGTGAAATAGACAGTCTCTCCAACGATGTACTTGTGCTTCAACACCCACTCCATCACGCGATACGCGCATTTTGGCGGCCTGCCGTTGTCACGGCAAAACCAGTTTGACGCCCTGCGACGGTATAGCATGCCGGACCTCGATTTGCCAGATAAACCAACACACGGGAAGCGACACAATCCGTGTTATATTTCAATACCTTATAGCCATTTCTGAGGCCTTGCGTAGGCATCAAGGCAGGGTCCAGCGGTGTGCAACGCCGCAATTTTGCCTTCACTGCCGCTCCGAACAATTTCCCGGCAAGTTCAGTGTGTTAGTCTGGCAAGCTCACGCCGTGCGCGGCAGCGTACCTTGGGGGCTCGCTTGATCCACCGCCGTCGGTAAAACCTGAGCCAGGACGGTCGAAAGCTGGTCGACCGGGATGCCGAAGCGGGTGGCAAGTTTCCTGACGGTATCGTTCCCCAAAACGTCCTGCAGTTGCTGCGCACTGATCGGCAGATTGCTGCCAGTACCGATCCACGATCTCACCTGATCGCCAAATCCAGCTTGCTGCAGTTTGGCGACGATGGCGGTTAATCCGCTGTCGCTTCCACTGCCGAGAACCTCGCTCAGGATCACCGGAATAACAGCCGGGTCCAAGTCTCTTGCCGCCCTCGCCGCCATGACGCTGGTCAGCATGTCCAGAATTCCCATGGAGCAGTCCCTCGGCTCAGTCGACTTCGAACTTCTCGATGACCAGTGCTTCGGCCAGCGCAGCGCTGGTCCATTCCTGAAAGGCAGCATTCGCCAGCATCGTTTCCATGTACGCACGAACCGGCGGCGCTACGTCAATGGCATAAGTCCGGAAACGATGGACGACCGGCGCGAACATCGCGTCCGCGCCGCTGAAGCTGCCGAAGAGATACGGACCCTGCCCGCCGTGTTGCGCCCGGCACTCGGTCCATATCTGCTGGATGCGCGCGATGTTGGCCTTGGCATCGTCAGAGAGCGATTTCGAGCGGATCGGGCGATGAATGTTCATGCCGCATTCGTTGCGCAGCGCCATGAAACCGGAATGCATTTCCGCGGATATGGAGCGCGCGTGTGCGCGCGCGGCGACGTTCTGCGGCCACAGACGCGCGTCCGGAAATCGCTCGGCCGCGTACTCGATGATGGCAAGCGAATCCCAGACCGTGACATCGCCATCGATCAGCGCCGGCACCTTGCCCGACCGGGTCACGTCGAGAATGCGCTGCTTGTCGGCGTCGCCTGTGTAGAGCGGAATGACGATCTCATCGAAGGCAATTCCGGCCGCTTTCAGTGCCATCCACGGCCGCATCGACCACGAGGAATAATTCTTGTTCCCGATAACAAGCGTCAAAGCCATTGATTGAGATCTCCCTGCGGCACCGACCTTGCCATGACGGGCGCGCCGCAGGCAACCAGCCCTTGGGGAGCATCAAAACCGCTTCGCACCAGTCAGCTTCCTGTTCTATCGTATCCGGCATCCTTCGGAAGGCATCGAGTCGTGAACCTGTTTGCAACTGCCGACCTCGTGGCGATCGCATTCTTCGTCCTGGCGTGGATGGTCTACGCGATCACGCTTGAGCGCACAGGGCACGGACGCAACAGCCTCAACGCCCGCATGAGCATCTACCGTGAGGTCTGGGTGCGGCGCATTCTCGACCGTGAAACGCGGATGGTCGACATGCAGATCATGACATCGTTGCAGAACGGCACGGCATTCTTTGCATCGACGACTTTGCTGGCCATCGGCGGCGGATTGACGCTGCTGCGATCGACCGAGGAGGCCATGTCGGTACTCGCGACCCTGCCGTTCGGCATACGAAGCTCCCCTGCTTTATGGGAGATCAAATGCGTCGGACTCACCGTGATCTTCGTCTATGCGTTCTTCAAGTTCTCTTGGTCCTATCGCCTGTTCAACTATGTCGCCATCCTGCTCGGGGCAATGCCGTTCTCGGACAAGCGCGACACGCCCGAAGCGCAGTCGCATGTCATGCGAACCACGAAACTGTTCCAGTCGGCAGGCCGGCACTTCAATCGCGGCCAGCGGGCCTTCCTGTTCGCGCTGGGTTATCTCGGCTGGTTCATCAGCCCGTGGGTGCTGATCGCAACCACATTGGCCATCGTGATCGTGATGTGGCGCCGGCAGTTCGATTCCGACGCCTATCGGTCCATGTCGAAATAGGGCCTAGTGTCCTGAATTCGAAGTTCGCCTCATTGCGGTAGAAATGATGCGGACTTGCGAACCACCACACCAGCACGCTTGCCGCGCGGGCGGCGATGCGTCATGGCATGGGCATGAACAAATCCGATTCGAAGATCGCCGATGGCGGATCGCTGGACGACGCAATCCTCGCCGTGCTGGCACGGGCCGGCGCAAAGACCCTTAGCGCCCCTGAGATCGCTCACGCGATCGCTGCCGAGGACGAATGGCATGGGTTGCTGGTGCCGATCCGC
The DNA here is from genome assembly GCF_000308295.2 of Afipia birgiae 34632. Classification (GTDB taxonomy): domain Bacteria; phylum Pseudomonadota; class Alphaproteobacteria; order Rhizobiales; family Xanthobacteraceae; genus Afipia; species Afipia birgiae. The sequence goes on along the minus strand of NZ_HG326652.1, from coordinate 719,928 downwards.
AGGTCCGCCGTAGCGCTTGCACAGGCCGGCCGTCTCGTGATCTATCGCAAGGGCAAACCAGCCGACCCGAATGACTTTCGCGGGGTCTATCGGCTTGGATTGCCAAGGCACGATTAAGACCGGGCCTGATCTGGTCCGAAAACCGGTGCCCACTTTTCGGGGTCATGCCTAATTGGCTTTGCGCGGCCCCGGAAACAGCTCGCTGCTGCGACCTGTCGCCCAATAGGCGATCAGTCCGACCCACTCGTGAGCGGCGACGTCAGTGCGGGCGAGCCCCGCGCTTAATGTCGTAAAGGGCATCGTGGCATCGCTCCAGCCGCGCGTGCGCCAGTCCACCGGATGGGCTTCCACATCGAACCCCGCTTTTCGGAACGCGCCGATAGAGCGCGGCATGTGGAATGCCGAGGTCACGAGCAGCCAGCGCTCGCCTGGCTGCGGTGAAACCAGCTTGCGTGTGGAGGCCGCATTCTCGGCTGTGGTGCGGGAGCCGCTTTCCAGCACGATGCGGGCACGCTGCGTCCCGAAGTCCTCCAGCAGATCACCGGCAATTGGCGCTTCTGGCACAGGTTCTTCGAGCAGATTCGGGCTACCCCCGCTAAACACAATACGCGCTGAAGGAAAGCGGCGCGCAAGCTGCAGCATCGTGACGATCCGCTCGGCTGATGCGTCCATCTCGAGCGATCCCCGCGCCTGGCTATGCTCGGGATCTATCGAGCCTCCAAGGACGACAATGCCGTCCGGCGTCCGACCTCCCGCGCTCCACGCAGGAAAACGTTCGGTCAGCGGCAGCAGCAACAGATTGCCGAGTGACGAGTAGCCGCAGACCAGCAACAGCACGACGCCAGCAGCAAGAATGCGCGATCCGGCTTTACGGAAACGCGTCGCGAGCAGCACGGTACCCAGCGCGCAGAGTATCGCCACCGCGTTCGACGGCACAACAAAGAAACCGAGTATCTTGGACAAGGTGAAAAACATGAACGTCCTGAATGGGCGATCATCACGGGAAGATCAAGACGCCCTCAATCCCATTTGGGTGCGAAACCGAAATCGGTGATGCGGCCGCCGCGCGTCCCCATCGCAAAGATCTCGCCCATTTCATCATCGGTCAGGTTGAAATCGAAGACATCGAGATTCTCCGACAGGCGCTCGACTTTTGATGTGCGCGGAATCGCGACCACGTCTTGCTGAATCAGCCAGCGCAGGCAGACCTGTGCCGCAGTTTTTTCATAACGCGCGCCGATGCGGTTCAGCGCCTCCGCATTCTTGACCCGCCCTTTTGCGACCGGGCTGTATGCGACAAGCGCAAGGCCGTTGGCGCGACAGGCCGCCAGCACCTTATGCTGCTCCAGATAGGGATGATACTCGACCTGATTGCAGACCAGCGGCGCCGCAGCCTTTGCGACCGCCTCCTCCATCAGAGCCACTGTGAAATTCGACACCCCGATATTCCGGGTGAGACCAAGCTTCCGGGCCTCGACAAGCCCGCCCAGCGTCTCTTCCAGCGGCACCTGCGGATTAGGCCAGTGCAACAGAAGCAGATCGATGTCCGTCATGCGCAAACGCGCGAGGCTTTCCTTGGTCGATCGCAACAGATCATTTGGGGCGAAATGCGTCGTCCAGACTTTGGTCGTCACGAACACATCGGAGCGCTTGATGCCGGAGGCGCGCACTCCCTCGCCGACCTCACGTTCATTCTCATAGACCTGCGCAGTGTCGATATGACGATAGCCGAGACGCAATGCCTGTTCGACAAGACGCGCGCAAGCGCGCCCACGCAATTCCCATGTCCCGAGACCTATCGCCGGAATGCTGGCGCCATTCGCCTCAACCGTCTGCATGTCATGCCTCAGCGCGTCTTCCCGTCGTTGGACTCTGTGGAGATACCGTGAGCCGCACAGCAGCGGTTCAATCACTCCCTTCGCGCGAGCGCGGCAAAAACCATGTCAGGCTCATGCGCAATCACAGTCAGCAGCGCCCGCGCCGGCCCGCGTGGCGAGCGCTTGCCCTGCTCCCAGTTACGAATGGTCTCAAGAGGAACGCCGAGACGCGTGGCGAATTCGGCTTGCGTCAGTTTGGCGCGAAGGCGCAGATCGCGCACGGCTGGCACAGCAGTCGCTTTGAGCAATGGCGCGCTGTCGGGCATGTCGGGGACCAGCGGCGTTTCCCGCCCGTCCAGCAGCTCGACAATCCGCCCATCCGCCTTCAGCCGTAGCCGCTGCATGTGCACCCCTCCGCAGTTCAGGAGGGTCGGCCCAACGTGGTTAATCGCAGGTTAACAAAGAAGCCTTGCCGTCCGGAAAGTCGATCCCTCCGGACGGCTTGAGCCGGTAAGGCTATCGCATGCGGGCGGTGGCTTCGCGCCATGAACGGCGTCCGCCACCGTGGGCGAACCGCAGGCCCATTTCGCGGCCGCCGCCTGGATCGTAAGAAATATGGACGTGCTTCACCCGCCCTGCGTCGGTCGAGTAGCCGCCATCCCAGCCCTTGAGTTGCGCGTAGATGCAGCCATACGGACCGCGCACGTCGACGGCCTTGCCTTGAGCATGGAGCGACATCCGTCGCGTCCCCGCGATCCGCGTATGCCGGATGCCAGAGATCGCGTGCGTGCCCGGACATGCTGCCTGAATCGACGCGAGCTTGGCCTGCAACGGGCCGACGAGGCCTGAGGAGTATCCTTCCGATGCATGGGAGGCGCGTTCGGCCACTCGCGGTGACCGCTCAACGTTGCGCTGCGCGCGCTCAAGCGCCCGCTGCTGCCGCCTGCTCAAGCGAGGCGCGGCCGATTCCGCCGTGAAATATGCCGGTGCGGATTTGCGCTGGCTGCGCTGACGCGCGTGGACCGGATTGTCGACTCCGATGCATGGCATCGTGATGTTGCATTCGGGCGAAACCGCCGGCGTGCGAACGCGCGCTTCGGCGATTGACGACAACGCGCAAAGCGCCGCCACAGCGGTAACTGTTCTAATCAAAATTCTTAACTCCGGAGATTTTGCGTCGGGCCGGCCACGCACGGCACATCGCCCTGATCGCGATATTGTAAAAAGCCGCTGAAACATAGGCGTTTCGCGGCAAGCGACTCAGCGTGTTTTATTGGGGCAGATGGCGATAATGAGGCACAGATGTGGCCAGCGACCCGCTGAGCGCAGGGAACCTATGCGAAAAACGGGCAGCGTGAATCGTCATTGGAAGAAGCACGCCGCCAATAAGACTGTATCAGCGCAATCGAAGTCTGCCGAATTGCGTGTGCGTTTCCGCCATTGCGTAATCGACATAATCGAACGCAATGCTAAATGTGCGGCGCGCGAATATCGCATCCGGGAATTTGTCATGATCGTGCCTAGAATCGTGCTGCTCTCTCTCATCGCGTCGATATCGGTAGCCAACGCCGCCGACTGTCCGCGCAAGGACGCGCTCGGCACCTCCCGTGTCATGACGGTCGACCCGCGGGCATTTCCGCGTGTCGGCTTCAAGAGCTTCCCGCAATCCCTGCCACTGGCAGACAGGGAAGTCGTGCTGACGTTCGACGACGGCCCCTTCCCGCCGACAACGGCAAAGGTCTTGGCCACACTGGCCAGCGAATGCGTTCAGGCAACATTTTTTCTGATCGGCAGGAACGCAGAAGCCAATCCCGACATCGTCAAACGGATTGCAACTGCTGGCCACACCATCGGCCATCACACATGGTCGCACCGGCCACTCGATCGGATCGGCGAGTCACAGGCGATCGAGGAGATCGACCGCGGGATCGCTGCCGACGAAATGGCGCTGCACGGCGTAGCCCGGCGAATACCCTCCACGCCATTCTTCCGCTTTCCAGGCTTCGCCTCAACGCCCTCCCTGTTGAGCAGCCTTCAGTCACGCGGGATCGCGGTTTTCGGCGCGGATCTGTGGGCCAGCGACTGGAATCCCATGACTCCGGAGCAGCAATTGAACCAGTTGATCGAACGCCTCGACAACCGGGGCAAGGGGATCATTCTTCTCCATGACACCAAGGCACAGACAGCCAAAATGTTGCCCGCGTTCCTGCAACATCTCCGGCGCAACGGCTACAAGGTCGTTCATCTGGTCGCGCCGCGGCCGGTCAGGAGTTCCTTGAATGACCGATAGCTTCCGGGGCGCCCGAATTAATACGCTGTTCACAGACCTGACGGTAAGCCCGTCAGTCTCACGCCGTGCCCACAGGTTTTCAATGCGCCGAACCACCTCCGGAATCCGCACCGCGATCCTGACGACGGTCATCACTGCCGCAGCTTGGCTCGGCACCCCGCCGGCTCACGCTGCAGACTGTCCCGGCAATCCAACTGCGCTCGGCACGTCGCGCACTATTGTCGTGGACCCGAAAGAGCACCCGCGTATCGGCACCATGCAGTATGGCGAAACGCTGCCGCTCGAAGACCGCGAAGTGGTCCTGACCTTCGACGACGGTCCGCTTCCGGCTCACACCAATGCCATCCTCGACGCTCTCGCCGCACAATGCGTGAAGGCGACGTTCTTCGTGGTCGGCCGCATGGCCAAAGAGTTTCCGCAGGGCGTTCGGCGCATCCACGACGCCGGGCACACCATTGGCACGCACAGCGAGAACCACCCGTTCCAGTTCGGCAAGCTGCCACCCGAGCGCATGACTGCCGAAATCGATGACGGCATTGCCCACGTGGCCGCTGCCCTCGGCGATCCCTCGCTGCTTGCGCCGTTCTTCCGCGTTCCCGGGCTGCGCCGGAGCGCCTCGGTCGAGGCGGCACTCGACAGCCGCGGAATCATGAACTGGAGCGCCGATTTCCCCGCTGACGACTGGCGTCGAATTTCGCCGGCACAGGTTGCCCATTTCGCACTGTCGCGGCTTGAGGCAAAAGGCAAAGGCGTTCTGCTGCTACACGACATCCAGGCGCGAACCCAAGCCGCCCTGCCCGTGATCCTCCAGCAACTGAAAGAGCGCGGCTATCGCATCGTTCACGTCGTTCCCGCGACACCGGACCGGCCAAAGACCATCACCGACCCCGCTCAGTGGGTTCCGTACTGGATCCACGGCCCGAACGTTGCCGCGAAAACGCCGGGCGGCTTCATGTTCGGCGCGGCAGACACTCCGCCGCATGACGCTCCGCGATCCATCCGTTCGGTCTGGCTAATGCAACAGAAGCAAGCGGGGCGAATGTCTGTCGTCATGTTGCAGACGCCGCCCAACATGCCGCTCTCCAGCAAGACCCGGCGCACTGACATCTCCGCCGCGGGCAGACATCGGAGCCTGGCACGCCTTCCGGGCAGCCACCCGGTGCGGGCCAGCAATGGAACATTCCGGCCGCTCACGGCGCCGATCAAGACCGGCAGCCGCACGGATGCACCCCTCGGGCCGAATATCCGCTGAGCGCCGGCGGGCCCGGAGGCTAACTGGATTGCGCGGGCGCCCGCCGTGACCAGGAGAGCGCCAGAGGTCCAAGCATGATTCCGGCGGCCAGCAGGACAAAGGCGGCGGTCCATGCGGACGCGCTGGCCGGCCCACCGGCAACATCGAGCGCCATCCCAACGCCCCATGATCCCAAAGCCGACAGGCCAAATCCGACCGTCGAATGCATCGCCATGGTGGCGCCGCGATAATCCGGATTTGCCGCCATGGTCATGCCGGAGGTCAACGCGCCGGAGTCGGCAGGAACCGTCAGTGCATACAGGGCGATGAGCGGCAGCAGAATCCACGGCGACTTGTCGGCAGACAATCCAATCGCCAAGGCAACACCGGCCGACGCGATCATGATGGCCATGATCGCACGATGGCGACCGAACTTGAGCGCCATCTCGTTGCCTAAAATGCTCGCCGGCATGGCTATGATCGAAAAGGCGACACTGACGGCGACCGGCGACAGGATCGCAGAGCCGGCATTCTGCATGGAGACAAACGTCCAGAACGCAACGAGCCATGTCCGGATGCCGTAGAGCTCAAAGCAATGCGCACCGTAGCCGAGCACATAGCCCATGGCCGGTCTGTTGCTGATCACAGGAGCGAAATCGAGCAGTCGCCCCGAGGCCGGTTTTGGCGCCACGGGCCGCAGAAACAGGCATACCGCAATCATCGCCAGCGGGCCCACCGCGGTAACGACAAACGCGCTGCGCCAGCCCCAGCGTTCCGCGACAAGCTGCGAGACCAGGAAAGAAAGTCCGACACCGAACGAGAAAGCCGACGTGTAGAAGGTCACGGCACGCGATGAATCGCCGGGCGCCAGCCGGTCGGTCAGCGCCTTGAGGCCCGGCATGTAGGCTCCGGCAAAGCCGATGCCCGCGATGCCCCAGATGGCCGCCCCTGACCACAGTCCTTGTGCGAAGACCCCGAACATCATCGTCGCGAACGCACTGAGCAGCGATCCGGCAATAAGGATCGTGCGGGCGTCGATGCGGTCGGTTAGCGTGGCAAGGACCGGCACGGCGAGCATGTAACCGGCGGCATAGGAGCCCGCCAGAAGCCCGGCTTCGGCGCCGCTGAGACGCCATTCGGGAATGAGAAACTGCGCGAGCACGGACGGCACAACAACGTGCGGAAGCAGGCTCCCGAGTTGCGCCAGACACATCGCCCAGATCACCGGGCGCCCTTCCAGTCTCTTCACTCCCAGCACCTGTCGATACTAGCCGCAACCACAGCCGGATTTGCCATCCTGCTTTGCCGCAGCATCGTCCACACAGCAAGCATCGACGCCCGCCGGTGCGGTTCCTCCGCAGCAGCTGCCTCCGCCCGCGCCAGCCGCCGGTGCGCGACTGCACACACCCGTTTCAGGCAGGACAAGTTGAACCCGATTCGCGGCCTCGTGATCACCGGCAATCTCGGCTGCGATGGAGCGGACCTGCTCGTACCCCGTCAGCATCAGGAACGTTGGCGCTCGCCCATAAGACTTCATGCCGGCAAAATAAAATCCCGGCTCGTCCTGCGCCAGTTCGCGCGCGCCGTGAGGCCTGACCGTCCCGCAACTGTGCTCGTTGGGATCAATCAGTGGCGCCAGTGCAACCGGACATTCAATCGCGGGGTCGAGCTGAATCCTCAATTCGCGAACAAAGCTCAGGTCTGAACGAAACCCGGTCGCGACGATCAGTTCGTCGGCGATGACATTGCGGCCGCAGCAGGCAGAGCCGCCGCCGATCCGCAAACCATCCTTGTCCGCGCTCAGATGCGTCACGCGAAAATCCTTCTCGACCCGGATGTCTCCAGCGGCGACCAGCGCACCGAACGCTGAACCAAGCTCGCCACGGGCGGCGAGCTTGTCGTTGGCGCCGCCGCCGAAGGCTTTTGCCGGATTGTCACCACGCAGCAGCCAGATGACCTCCATCCCCGGCGACTGGGCCTTGAGCCGGGCAAGTTCGGTCAGCGTTCCGATGGCGGAATGGCCCGCGCCAAGCACGGCGACCCGTTTTCCAGCATAACGCTGACGATCGGCTCCCCATACGTCGGGCATGCCGTAAGCAATCCTGTTCTGGTTTTCCCGTTCGCCGATGGCACTCAGCCCGTTGGCGCCGGCAGGATTCGGGGCATGCCATGTGCCCGACGCATCGATGACGGCGTCAGCGCGTATCGTCTTCGGCCCCTGACCATTCTGGTAGCGGATTTCGAACGGTGCCGCCTCCCGGCCCCCTGTCTTGAGCTTGTCGAATCCGACACGGCTGATGTCCGTCACACGACTCGACGTGTGAATATGCGGCTTGAGTTCAGTCCTCTTGGCGAGAGGCTCCAGATAGAACTCCAGCAGTTCGCCACCGGTGGGATACTGATCGGGTGCCGGCGAATTCCAGCCGGTCGCGGCAAGCAGGCGCTGTGCAGCGCCGTCGATATTGTACTCCCACGGCGAAAACAGCTGGACGTGCTGCCACTGACGCACGGCATGGCCAATGTCGGCACCGGCCTCCAGGACAATCGGGGTCATCCCCCGCTCAAGGACGTGTGCGGCTGCGGCAAGGCCAACAGGCCCTGCCCCGATCACGGCCACTGCCTTTGCGTCACTCATGATCTTCTCCCATCAAACTAGAATTATCGAAATAACAGCCGCAAAGAATCAGGCCGCGGTTTTTGCATCCTTGCACTCGGCATCCGCGCAACACTCGGCCACGAGGAAATCGACCAGCTCCTGCATCACCGTGTAGTTCGCGTGGCAAACCAAGGTCGTCGACTCGCGGACCTGGGTGACCAGGCCGACCACAACCAAAGCCTTGATGTGATGCGACAGGGTCGAAGGCGCGATTTTCAGCTTGTCCTGCAAACGCCCCACCGGCATCCCGGCATCGCCCGCGCGAACAAGCGCACGATAAATTTTGAGCCGGGTCGGATTGCCCAGAGCTTCCAGGCGAGCGGATGCATCGTCGAGTTTCATGACCTTACATTCCTGCTCTTACATGCCGAAGTCAACTATATTTCTAGAATTATCGAAATATGGATTATGGTGCGAAGGTCTCAGAGGGACTTACAGCAATCGCTGCCCGTCGTAATGAGTCGGGGCCGCTGCATCGCCAAATACTTCGACCGCCGAAAAATTTGGCCTCAAACGTTGAATTGCCAAATCAGCAGAACGACGCCAGCCACTGCCGCACAACTCAGGCCCCAGCTGGCGACATACGCAGCCTCGTCAAGACCGGCGTCATTCATGTCTTCGGCCGGGCTTCCGAACAGCTGATGCCAATGATGAGCCATAGCAGCCTCCAATATTAGGGAGCCTGTGGAGATAATGCCGAGTTTCCCCTGTAGTTCCGCTCCGTCAGATGCAATCGCGACCGCGACGCGGTGAAGAAGCTGGCAAGGGCCGAAACGGACACATCTAATTCCCTCACCTACGCACGGCGTGCGGGCGCGAGAGCCGAAAGCTGAATGATTTCAAAGCTATTTTTTGAGGTGGTGCGCTCGGAGGGACTCGAACCCCCACCCTGTTACGGACTGCCACCTCAAGGCAGCGCGTCTACCAATTCCGCCACGAGCGCTAAAAGATCGGCCCCGGATTCACACCCGGCGCGGGATCAACCGGCGCCCATGTAACAAATCGAAGATGGTGGGACAAGGCCTTGGAGCAGCTTAGTCAAAGGCTTCCAAGACTATCTGTGGTCAGGCGTCCGGGGCAGCATTTGCTTGACTTCGACCGCGATCCGGTTGCGGTTGACGACCACCACACCGCTGGCAACCGGCAGGTTGTTGGCGAGCACCTTGACCTCGTCCTGCTCGGTCGCATCCAGTTCTATGATGGCGCCGCGGCTCAGCCGCATCACCTGATGGACCGGCATCGAGGTGGTTCCGAGAACCACCATCAGATCGACAGAGACGTTATCGAGGGTTGGCACTTTGACATCCGCATCCACAAATGAACGATAGCTTCAGATCACCACGGTTATGGTTACCCAATGGTTAATGTGCTCCAGGAGCGCCGCGAAGACCCTGCCCTGACGTCATTTTTCGCCCGATCCGGCCCACCCGCCGAGTGGCTGGTAACGGATTCGCCGGTGGCCTATCCCGAAGCTATCGACATCATGGAAAAGCGGGCGGCGGACATTGCCGCCGGCCACGCGTCCGAGCTTGTCTGGCTGTTGGAGCACCCCCCGCTGTACACGTCAGGAACCAGTGCAAAACCCGGTGACCTGATCGATGCACGCTTTCCGGTGTTCTCCACGGGCCGGGGTGGGCAATTCACCTATCACGGTCCCGGGCAGCGGGTGGTCTATCTGATGCTCGACCTCAAGCGCCGCCGTCCTGACGTCCGCGCCTATGTGGCCAGCCTTGAGCAGTTCACGATTCGCGCCCTCGCCGCCTTCAATGTCCGCGGCGAACGGCGCGAGGATCGTGTCGGCGTCTGGGTGGCGCGGCCTGAAAGAGGCCCTTCCCACGAGGACAAGATCGCCGCAATCGGGGTCCGCCTGAAGCGCTGGGTCTCGCTGCACGGCATCTCGATCAACGTCGAGCCGGATCTCACGCACTTTTCGGGTATTGTCCCGTGTGGCGTCGAAGATCCCAGCTACGGCGTCACCAGCCTTGTCGATCTCGGTCTGCCAGTCACGATGCACGATGTCGACGTTGCCCTGAAGCTGGCGTTCGAGGACATCTTTGGCGCCTGAGCGCTGCGCACCGCCCTGCCAGTGGACGCCGCCCATAGGGTGATCGGCAACGGATTCTCGATTTGGAAGGAAATCTCAACGCCGCCACGCAGGCTTGCCGCCAGATTCTTGATATCGAACCAAATCATGCGGATGCGTCGCAGCTGCTGAAGAAGCTCGACGCCGAGCGGCATCGCGCGGTACCGCCCGATATCACCGTGGCCAAGAGCCACCATCAGCGCGGGCAGATCGCGGAAGCGGAAAAGGCGTATCGGGCCATCCTGCAAGCAGAGCCGAAACACCCCGATGCGATGTATCTCCTTGGCGTAGCATTACTCCAGCAACGCAGATTCGAAGCTGTCGAGCAGCAGCTCCGGCTCGCGATCAGCCTGCAGCCGAACGTTGCAATGCTCCACTACAACCGGGGTCTCGCCCTCCAGCAACTCGGACGGCATCAGGAGGCGCTCACCAGCTTCGATTCTGCTCTCGCACTCAAGCCTGACTATGATTTGGCCCTGGCTCAGCGGAACAGTATTTTGAAGATTGTTCCGCACATCGGCGTCGATCGAAGTCTCTGAAGCAGAGACCTTCGAGGAGATCCTTGGAGTCCTCGAAGGTGCTGATCATAAGTTGGGGTCTACCTCAGGCTGCGGCGCTGCGCGGCGCGCTCGCCAGCTTGCCGGCGATATAGCGGCGTTCCTGGGTCAGGCCGCCGAACCCGTAAGCATCCGAGCGCGCATCATGGACGTAGATGTAGCTCTCGTTGTGCAGCGGGCCGAGCAGGTCATCCATCCGCTTGAATGTTGCTGCGATGAAGTCCGCCTTCTCGTCCTTGCTGTTGGTTCCGTCGGAGATGTGAATATCGACCCAGACGCTGGCCAGCTTTTGCTCGGCCAGCGATTGTCCGCCGGCGAACCAGTCGGCCGCATCCACGGATTGCACGATCACCGCGGTGACCTTGGGGTCCTTGTGCAGGATGTCCGCCGAGAGCTTGGTGACAGCAGCCGCGATATCGGCTTTCAGCGACGGAGCGTGACGGTGTGACGTGTACTGGACGTTGATGAGGGGCATGGACGTTCTCCTGAAATTGCGCGGGCAACGCATGGAGAGAAACTAGACCCTGGCGCATCATCTTGGTATCTTATGATATCAGATAACAATCATAACGATCTGTGATTATAAAATGAACGCCCTTGATATCCCGACCGTTCAGGCCTTCCTGCTGGTGGCCGAGTTGCAGAGCTTTACCCGCGCCGCCGAGGCGCTCGGCACGACGCAGGCTGGCGTCAGCATGAAGCTCCAGCGCCTCGAAGCCACGCTTGGAAAGCGGCTGGTGGAGCGCTCTCCCCGCGCGGTCCGCCTGACCGCCGACGGCGCAGCGTTTCAGGACAATGCCCGCGCACTGATCGCCGCCCACAACCGCGCGCTATCGGGGTCCATTCCGGTGAGCCAGCAACTGACCCTTGGCATCAGCGACCACGCCGCGGGCCCCGAACTGGTGCCCATTCTCGAAAAGCTGCGCGGCGCGGCGCCCTCACTGACACTGGCGGTGACCATCGATTTCTCGCGAACGCTGCTGGACGCTTTCGATGGCGGCGAACTTGATGCGGTTGTGGTGCGTCAGGAAGGAAGCCGGCGCGGCGGGGAAAACCTTTGCACCGATGACTTCGGCTGGTTCGCCTCGCCCGGATTCCACTGGGCCAAGGGCGAAATGCTGCGTGTCGCAACGCTGGCCTCGCCATGCGGAGTCCGGGCCACGGCAGCCCGAGTACTCGACAAGGCTGGCGTCAAATGGAATGAAGCTTTCATTGGTGGAGGAGTGACGGCTGTCGCCGCCGCTGCATCCGCAGGACTGGCGGTCGCACCGCTTGCGAAGCGGATCGCGCCCGCCGGCACGGTCGATGTCGGACCGGCGTTCGGATTGCCCCGGCTCAGCCCATCCAAAGTGATGCTCTATTCCCGCGTCAGCGACGCATCGAAGCGGTCTGCGCTACGCATTCTCGCGGCGACCTTCCGCAAGGAAGCCAGCGCGAAATAATACCGCATCAGATCGTTGGCAGAACCGAGAAGCGCTCACCGGTCGCGCGCAGTTTCAACATGTCTTCGCCAGCCGGTTCGTGATCGATCGCGGTCACGCGCGCCATGCCGGGCCCGTGCTGACATTTTTCGATCAGCCCAGCCACATCGGCTTCGGAACCGGAAAGCACCGCTTCCACCGTGCCGTCCCTGCGGTTGCGCGCCCATCCGGCGAGCCCCCGCTCAATCGCCTCGCCCTCGATCCAGGCGCGGTACCCCACGCCCTGTACCCTCCCTCGAACGATGATGTGGCGGATGATGTCGCTCATCACACTGGCCTCGTGGTCTAGTTCTTAAGCCCGAGGAAATTCTCGTTGCGTATCTTCATTTCCGCGCTGCGCATCACGCGGTTGGTCAACTCGGCTGACGGCAGTCCCTTCAAATCCTTCGGTGCAACGCCATCGCGCAACGCTCTTTGCGTTTCATAAACAGCCTGTATTGCCGCGGCGATCGGCTGATGCCCCTGATTGGCGACGCGCACCCGCTGGCTCGCCAAAAAAGCCATATCGGCAAGTTCGCCATCGGCGCTCCCCATGATAATGGGTAGTTTCGTTGCGGCGGCGATAGCCTGAAGCTCAGCACGGGTTTTCAAGCCGGTGAAAAACAGCGCATCGACGCCTGCAGCCTCATAGGCCCTGGCACGCGCAACCGTATCGTCGATGTTGGTGATGGACGCCGCGCCCGTACGGCCAACGATCACCAGCGACAGATCGGACCGGCCATCGAGCGCCGCCTTCATCTTGCCGACACCTTCGTCAATCGGGATCACCTGCGGTTTGGCTTGTCCATAAGCCTGCGGCAGCAGCGTGTCCTCGATGGTGAGACCAGCAGCGCCGGCGGCCTCAAGCTCCTGCACCGTGCGCCGAACATTGAGCGCGTTGCCGTAGCCGTGATCGGCATCGACCAGCACCGGGATGTTTCCGGCGCGGCAAATGCGCCGCACCTGCTCGGCGAGTTCCGACAGCGTGATCAGGAGCAGATCCGGATCGCCGATGATTGTCAGCGACGCCGCAGACCCGCCGAGCAGACCGAGTTCGAACCCGACGTCTTCAGCGATGCGCGCCGAGATCGGATCGTACACCGAGCCCGGCTTGATGACGTCCTTGCCCGACAGGATGGCCCGGAATGCTTCGCGCTTTTCCTGCGGGACCATTTCACCCTCACGCAAATTCGAGGATCAGTGCATCCACCGCCAATGTCGCGCCCGGCGTGGCAGCGATTTTCTTCACGACACCATCGCGCTCTGCACGCAGCACGTTCTGCATCTTCATTGCCTCGATGACCGCAAGCGTCTCGCCCGCCTTGACGTCCTGACCTTCGGTTACCGCGATCGAGATCACGAGGCCCGGCATCGGACATAGCACCTTCTTGCCGGTGTCGGCGGCTGACGTCACCGGCATCAGGCGCGCGGCGGTGGCTTCGGTTTCCGTAAAGACCTGCACAGGCAGTTCATAACCCTGATAGGCCAGCCGGAAGCCGTTCGGCATCGGCCTCACCTGCACCGCGACAGGATGACCGGCGATGGTGCCCTGCCAGACCGGATCGCCGGGCTTCCAGTTCGAGAGCAGCGTCACGGGCTGACCAAGGTTTCCATCGGCAGCAACCAGGCGAACAACGATCCCCTCGCCATCACGCGCGATTTCAAGCTGAACCTCGTTGCGATCAAGCCAGACCGAACGGCGGCGTTCACGCGACACGGCGCGGCCATTCAACTGACCGGAAATCTGCCGCTTGCGCTCGCCCAGAATGTGATCGACGGCGGCACCGACCGCGGCGATGCGATGCGCGGTCTCGCCTTCCGGCGCGCGCGGGCCGAAGCCCTTGGGAAACTCCTCGGCGATGAAGCCGGTCGACAGATTGCCCTCGCGCCAGCGCGGATGGTTCATCAGCGCCGACAGGAACGGAATGTTGTGGCGGATGCCGTCGATATAAAACGAATCCAGCGCCTGTGATTGCGCCTCAATGGCGGCGGCGCGCGATGACGCATGGGTCACCAGCTTGGCGATCATCGGATCGTAATAGATCGAAATCTCGCCGCCTTCCTGCACGCCGGTGTCGTTGCGCACGGTGATGTCGTCTACCTTGCTCTCCGCGGGCGGGCGATACTTCACCAGCCGCCCGATCGACAGCAGGAAATTCCGGAACGGATCTTCCGCATAGACGCGGGACTCGACCGCCCATCCGGTGAGCGTGACATCCTTCTGCGCCAGCGCGAGCTTCTCGCCGGCCGCGACGCGGATCATCTGCTCCACGAGATCGATGCCGGTGACGAGTTCGGTCACCGGATGCTCGACCTGAAGCCGCGTGTTCATTTCGAGGAAGTAGAAGCTCTTGTCCTGACCGGCGACAAATTCCACAGTTCCCGCGGAATCGTAATTGACGGCCTTTGCCAGCGCGACGGCCTGCTCGCCCATCTTGCGGCGGGTGGCTTCATCGAGCAGCGGCGACGGGGCTTCCTCAATCACCTTCTGGTTGCGGCGCTGGATCGAGCATTCCCGCTCGCCGAGGTAGATGACGTTGCCGTGCTTGTCGCCGAGGATCTGGATTTCGATGTGGCGCGGATCGACGATGAATTTTTCGATGAAGACGCGGTCGTCTCCGAACGACGCCTTCGCCTCGGCCTTGGCGAGGTTGAACCCCTCCTCGACTTCGGATTTCGAATGCGCGATGCGCATGCCCTTGCCGCCGCCGCCGGCTGACGCCTTGATCATGACGGGATAACCGATCTCGTCGGCGATTTTGACGGCATGCACGCCGTCCTCGATCACACCGAGATGGCCGGGGACGGTTGATACCTTGGCCTTGGCCGCCGCCTTCTTCGACTCGATCTTGTCGCCCATCGCGGCGATCGCGCCGGGATTGGGACCGATGAACACGATACCCGCCGCTTCGAGCGCGCGCGGAAACGCCTCGCGCTCGGACAGAAACCCGTAACCCGGATGCACCGCCTCCGCGCCGGTCTGGCGACAGGCCTCGACGATCTTCTCCATGACGAGATAGCTCTCGGCGGCCTGCGGCGGTCCGATGAAGACGGCTTCGTCGGCCATCTCGACATGGAGCGCGTCGCGGTCCGCATCCGAGTACACAGCGACAGTCTTGATGCCCATCCGGCGCGCGGTCTTGATGACCCGGCAAGCGATTTCGCCGCGATTGGCGATCAGTATCTTTTTGAACATGGGATTTGACTTGATCTTCTTGTCTTGAGGGCGGGACCGACCCCGGCCGGGGCACCTATTTGGCATGCGCCGGGGATTGTAACAATTCCGTTGTACAGGGAAACTACACCTGCCCTGGCCTTCGGCTTATCGGCTCAACCAGAAACTGGCCGGGTACGGGAAACCCCAATGCGCTGCACAATCCTATTGTCGGCCACCTGCGCCCTCGCCTTGTCGAGCATCACGGCTTTCGCCCAAAATGAGCGCCCTCGCAACCTCATTCTCTTCGTGCCGGACGGTATGCGGGCGCGGATGGTGAAGCCGGAAACCGCCCCGGCCATGGCTGCATTGCGCGACAAAGGCGTCAATTTCGCCAATCCGCACTCGCTGTTCCCGACCTTCACCACCGCCAACGCGTCCGCGATGGCCACCGGCCACTATCTCGGCGACACCGGCGATTTCAGCAACACGATCTATACTGGCTATCCGGTGGCGCACGCCAACGGAACGGTCGTGCCGTTCCTCGAGAACAACGCGGTCCTGGCCGAAGTGGACGAGCACTTTGGCGGCGACTATCTCAACGAAGAAACCGTCCTCAAGCTCGCGCGAGAAAAGGGATACAGCACAGCGGCGCTCGGCAAGGTCGGCCCTACCCTGATATTCGATCACACGGATCGTGCCGACCGATCGGGGCTGCATTCAATTGTGATCGACGATTCCACCGGAGGGAAAAACGGCGTTCCGCTCTCGCAGGAAATGCAGGACGCACTGACCAAAGCCAATTTGCCGCTGGTGACACCCTCGCGCGGTGAAAGCGGCAAGGCGGGAGATTTCAAGACGCCGGGCCCACGCGTCGTCAACATCGAACAGCAGGCCTACTTCGCCGATGTCGCCACGAAAATCATTCTGCCGATGTTCAAGGCGCGCAACAAGCCATTCGTGCTGGTGTTCTGGTCACGCGATCCGGACGGCGCGCAGCACAACCACGGCGACAGCCTGAACACGATCACGCCCGGCATCAACGGCCCCACCTCGCTTGCAGGTATCAGGAACGCCGACAACAATCTCGCGCAGCTCCGCAAGGCGCTCGACGAGCTTGGCCTGTCGGCAAGCACCAACATCATCGTCTCTGCCGATCACGGTTTCTCGACCATCTCGAAGGAAAGCAGGACCAGCCCGTCGACCAGGATCACCTATGACGACACGCCGAAAGGCTTTCTGCCCTTGGGCTTTCTGGCGATCGATCTTGCGAAGGCGTTGAACCTTCCGCTGTTCGATCCGAACGACAAGAATGCGCGCGTTCCCGATAATGCCCATCCGCGGGCCGGCAACGGTCTGCTCGGATCGAATCCTGAAAAGCCCGACGTTGTAGTCGCGACCAATGGCGGCTCGGATTTGATCTATCTTCCGGGGAAGGATCGCAAGCTCGCCGGCCGCATCGTCAAGGCGCTGCTTGAGCAGGATTATGTCAGCGGCATTTTCGTCGACAACGATCTGGGACGCTTTCCCGGAACGCTGCCTCTGTCGGTGCTCAGCCTGCGCGGCAAGGCCGTGACGCCGCACCCGGCGATTGTTGTCAATTTCCGGTCCTACTCATCCGGCTGTGACGAGCCGACGGTATGCTCGGTTTCGGTCGCCGACACAGTGCTGCGGCAGGGCCAGGGCATGCACGGCAGTTTCAGCCGCGGTGACACCATGAACTTCATGGCGGCGATCGGCCCGGATTTCAAAACCGGCTACACCGACACCCTTCCGGTCAGCAACGCCGATGTCGGGGTCACCGCCGCGAAGCTTCTCGGCCTCGACCGCAAACCGAAAGGCGCGCTGGTTGGCCGGGTGCTGACGGAAGCCATGCCCAACGGCGTCTCGCCCAAGGGCTTTACCGGAACGATCACAGGCAAGCCTGCCGCCAATGGCTTGCGCACGGTGCTGCAATTCCAGCGCGTGCTGGATCAGCGCTATTTCGGTGCTGCGGGATTTCCGGGGCGGACGGTCGGCCTTCCGGAGACAGTCAAAACAGCAGGCGCAAGGTAGCGACTGCCGCTTTGACGTAAGAGCCTGCCTTACATTCCGAGGTCGAGGAAGTTCGGCAGCGTGTGGGCCAGCGGCAAGGTCGCCGCGCCGATCAGGGTAGCGACCAGCCGCATCAGCGCGCGATTGTTACGGCGCGTGCCGCGCATCTGCTTTGCGATCCATTCCAGCACCTCGGTGTTCACACCGACAGCCGTGGTGGGCGCCCAGCTCTCGATCGAAGTGTCAGGTGACAGCGCAACGGAGCGCGGCGGAACCGGCAGGCCGGAAGCCGCTGCAGCATGATGCACGATCGCCTTGGCGAAAAGATCGTCGAAACGGCCATCGTCGCTGCGCTCGGTCGCGGCCTTGTTGATCTCGAACAGGGTCTCAGCTTCGGCGCGGCTGACCGGCTGGTTGGTGTTCGCCGCAGCGGTCAGGATCCGTACGCACCAGGCGGCGTCATCCGCATCCAGCGCCCTGGAAAAATGAACCCGCCCAGCGGTGGTGGGCCCCTCGCCCGTGATCACGCCATCGCGCACGAAAGCGAGCGCGTAAGCGGACACGTCGCGGTCGGCAATGGAGCCGGTTTCGATTTTCCGGATCAGTTCGGAAAGCGGTGCGTTCGAGGCGATCGAGGCGGACGTCATGTTACTTTTCTCTTTTTGTGTCCCGCAGCATTTTCATGCGGGTGTAAACGAAGCGTTAATGAAGCGATTCGGAGCACGCTTCTTTCTCTTATGGTTGCGGATTGGTCGCAGTGACCGCCCGCGAGGTTCACCAATGACAACGGGAACCGGCGGCGTTGCGGCGCATCAAAGTCAAATTCGGGGCATAGCGAAAAAGTGAGCAAACACCGGAGAAGGCATTACATTTCCGTAATCCGCAGGAAGGCAGCAGGGATTTTCTGAAGCATGGCGGTGCGCGAGAAGGTTATTGCCCTTTTCGCTACACGGTTTCGTTTCCGGATCTTCGCCGCTATATCTCCACCGCGAGATTTTCTTCGCAACTCTAGGTACGTGAGGGCAAAGACATGACAATTCAGATTGGCGCGGAGGCGCCCGATTTCGAGGCTGACACCACCGAGGGACGCATCAAGTTTCACGACTGGATCGGCAACAGCTGGGCCCTGCTGTTTTCGCATCCCAAGGACTTCACCCCCGTCTGCACCACCGAACTCGGGACGCTGGCGCGGCTGAAGCCGGAGTTCGACAAGCGCGGCGTCAAACTGATGGGCCTGAGCGTCGATCCAGTCGAGAACCACACCAGGTGGGGCGACGACATCAAGGAGACGCAGGGATTTGCGCCGAACTATCCGATGATCGGCGACACCGATCTCGCGGTGGCAAAGCTCTACAACATGCTGCCGGCGAGCACGTCGGGCGACGCCAACAGCCGCACCGCTGCCGACAATGCCACGGTGCGCACCGTGTTCGTCATCGGCCCGGACAAGAAGGTGAAGCTGGTGCTGGTCTATCCGATGACCACCGGGCGCAACTTCGACGAAATCCTTCGCGTGATCGACTCGTTGCAACTGACGGCGAAGCATCGCGTCGCCACCCCTGCTGACTGGAAGCAGGGTGAAGACGTCATCATCGCCGGTTCGGTCACCGACGACGAGGCCAAGACGATTTATCCGGGTGGCTGGAAATCGCCGAAGCCCTATATACGGATCGTTCCGCAGCCGAAATAACGGCAACAACACCGCAAGGAAAAGGGACGCGCCGCGTCCCTTTTTTTTGTCGCTGCGGTCAAATCCGTGGCATCGGCCAGTTTGCAATCAGCAGCCCCGGAGTGGACGACATCGCCGTGACGAACGTGCCCCACGCAACATCCACAAGCACCACCGGCCACGTCCAGTGCTTGCAGCGACAGCGACGTTGCAGCGACAGCGACGTCAGTTCGAACGTCACGTAACAGAACAAGCCGAACGGCACGCCATAGAGAAGCGTCGAATGCCATTCCGCTTCAACTGATCCTCCCGGACGGCAATCGCGTGTAGCAGGAACTACGCACGATTTCCGATCCGATTGCACTTGCGGTGCAATCCAGACGAACAAACCTCAGGCCGCTCTCACGCCCTCGAGAAAACGCCCGACCTCAGCCTGGAGGTGCAGGCTTTCGCCGCTCAGAACCTGCGCCGATTTGAGGATATCGTCCGACGTCTCGCCGGTCCGGTTCGCGCCGTGAGCCACTTCCCCGACATTGGCGGCGACCTCGGTTGTCACGCTCGCGGCAGCCTGAACGCTTTTGGCGATTTCCTGCGTCGCTGCCCCCTGCTGATCCACCGCAGCCGCAATCGATGTGGCAATCTTGTTGATGTGTTCAATGGTCTGCCCGATAGCCTTGATCGCGGAAACCGATTCCTGTGTCGCAGACTGCATGTTGACGATATGGCTGCTGATCTCGTCAGTAGCTTTCGCGGTCTGTCCGGCCAGAGTTTTGACTTCCTGGGCCACCACGGCGAAACCTCGTCCAGCCTCGCCTGCCCGCGCCGCTTCAATGGTCGCATTGAGCGCAAGAAGGTTGGTTTGTTCGGCAATCGACGTGATGAGTTTTACGACATCGCCGATGCGGTCGCCCGCTCTAGACAGTTCCGCCATCCGCTCATCGGTGGCGGCGGCCTGCTTCACAGCATTGGCGGCAATTCCGTTCGATTCCTGAACCCGGCGACTGATCTCGGCGATAGAACTGGTGAGTTCCTCTGATGCCGCAGCCGCGTTGCGGACATGTTCTGATGCCCGCGTCGACGCATCGGCGGAGGCCCTGGAAAGATGCGCCGTACTGCGCGCGGTTTCTGTCAGATTGCGCGCGGCGCTTTCGAATTGGCCCGACGAGTTCATCACCTTGTCGATGATGCCACCGACGGTGGACTGGAATTCGTCCACGAAGCTTTGCAGTTCAGCCTTTCGGCGCTGCACGGCCTCTGCTTCGGCGGTCTTTCGCTCCGCTTCGAGCCGGCGGCGCTCAAGCGAGTTCGCCTTGAACACACCGATGGTCCGGGCAATGGACCCGATCTCGTCGTAGCGATCGACGTGTTCGATCGTCACGTTAGGCTTGCCTTCCGCGAGCGCCGTCAACGTATCCGTGACGGACCGGAGCGGACGCGTCACACTGCGCACGATCAACATCGTCAAAGCGAGCACCAGCAGCGCCCCGATCACCGCAGCAATCGTCATCATCGTCATCGCGTGCCGGAGCATGGCATCGAGCGGCGCCGTTGGAATTCCCACGTAGAGAATTCCGATGATCTTCCCGGCGGCGTCAAACACGGGCTGATAAGCGGTCATGAAGCTGTTGCCGAACAGCACGGCGGGTCCTTTGTAGGCTTGGCCGTTTCGGATGACCGCCTGCGCCGGATGATCCGCCGCCAATTGGGTCCCGACGGCGCGGTCGCCGTTCTCCTTCTTCACGTTGGTGGTCCTGCGGACGAACTGCCTGGTCGCCTCATCGTAAACAAAGACCGTGGCGTTTCCGCCGACATAGGCCGTCGCACGATCGACCGTCTTGTGATCCTTGAAATCCGGCATCGCCGGAATCTCGGCCCGGCTCACGTTCCCGTCCTTGATCGCGATCTTGGCGTCGCCATAAGTCTCGGCGAATGCGAGAGCCAGTGTCCGAAGGCTGGTTTCGATGTCGGATTTGCCTCTGGCCTCGAACTCCGAACTCAGCGACCAATAGGCCGCCCCCACCACCATCGAGGTGGTTGCAGCGATCAACACCGCCGCACAGATTGTTGCCTTGGTTCCGAGCTTGAATTTCAGGAAACTGAAAGAATTCTTCCCCAACCCGAGTGCCATCGCGTCGTCTCCGAAAATGCTTTCCGATCAAAATCGGCAAATTTTGACAGTATATATTTACCGCGCCATTAACGGTTCGCTGGGCGGTCAGGCACAGCCGCTAAGGTCAGGATCGCCAGCGCAATGACAGGTTCCTTGGTTTCCCCACTGATCGTCTGGTTCCGTGACGATCTGCGGCTATCCGACCATCCAGCCCTGTACGCAGCCGCGTCGAGCGGCGCGCCGCTGCTTTGTCTTTACGTGCTGGACGAAGAGAGCGGTTCCCTGCGCTCGCCTCGCGGGCGTCCGATTGGCAGTGCGTCACGCTGGTGGCTCGCGCAATCGCTACGGAGCTTGCAAGCGAGCCTCACCGCACGCACCCAGACACTGGTGCTCCGTCAGGGCCCAGCCGCAAATGTCGTCGCAGGCCTCGCACGGGAAATTCAGGCATCAGCCGTGCATTGGATCGAGAGCGATATCGCAAACCAGGCGGCCGTCGAGCGAGGCGTCAGCGCGGCGCTCGAAGAGATCGGCGTCGCAGCGCGCACCTTTCCGAGCGATTTGCTGGTGAAGCCAACAAGTCTTCGCAGCAAGGAAGGCCGTGGGCTGCGCGTGTTCACGCCATTCTGGAAACGTGTTCTGAGTTTGGGCGACCCGCCGCAACCCTTGCCCGCGCCCAAGACCCTGAAGGCCGGACCAAAGGTTCCCAGTGACGATCTCGCGTCGTGGCGCCTTGAGCCTACACGCCCCGATTGGGCTGCGGGGCTGCGCGACACATGGGCGCCGGGCGAAACCGCTGCGCAAGAACGGCTTAAGGATTTTCTCGACGGCGACATCGCTGACTACGCGTCGTTACGCGACCGCCCCGATCGCGACGGCACCTCTCGGCTATCACCGCATCTGCGGTTTGGCGAAATCAGCCCGCGTCAGGTCTGGCATGCCGCCAATTTCGCTGCGGCAAGAAAGCCGGCCATTGCCTCAGGTGTCGGCAAATTCCTGAGCGAGCTTGGCTGGCGCGAGTTCTCGCGGCATCTGCTGTTCGATCTTCCGCAACTGGCGGAGAAAAATCTTCAGACATCATTCGATGCATTTCCATGGCGCAACGATCCGAAAGCCTTGCACGCATGGCAACGCGGCCAAACCGGATATCCCATTGTCGATGCCGGCATGCGCGAGCTTTGGCACACCGGCATCATGCACAATCGTGTGCGCATGGTGACGGCGTCATTTCTCGTCAAGCACCTGCTGATTGATTGGCGTCATGGCGAAAAATGGTTCTGGGATACGCTGGTGGACGCCGATCCCGGCAGCAACCCTGCGAGCTGGCAATGGGTTGCCGGCACCGGCGCCGATGCGGCCCCTTATTTCCGCGTCTTCAATCCGATCCTGCAGGGCGAGAAGTTTGATCCGGACGGCGCTTATGTTTCGAAGTGGGTGCCCGAACTGGCACGTCTTCCGGCCAGGCTGATCCATCAACCATGGGAAGCAACACCGATGGAGCTTGCCGCCGCCGGAGTTACGCTCGGAAAGATCTATCCGGAACCAATCGTCGATCACAAGGCTGCGCGCGCACGCGCGCTCGCGGCGTACGCCAAGACCCGCTCAACTTAAGACACCCTCACCTTAAGCCGAGCGTGCGGGAGCTGTATTCTTGTTCACAAGCAATACCGCCGCCGCACAGATCACCATGCCGATGATCGAGAGCAGATCCAGCCGCTCGTCGAACAGCACATAGGCCATGATCGCCGTGACACCGGGCACGAGGTAGAACAGGCTTGCGAACTGCGTCGCGGCGGAATGACGGATCAGCCAGTACAGCAGTCCGATCGACCCGATCGAAAGCACGACGACCAGCCACGCGAGCCCGAATACGAACGCATGATTCCAAACAATCACACGCGTCTCGAACAGCCAGGCTCCGATTGCGAACAACAAAGCCGCCGACAGGAACTGAATGAAATTTCCGGGACGCCAGTCGATCTGACTGCAGTAGCGCTTTTGGTAGAGTGTCCCGAGCGTAATGCTGATCAGGGCAATGCAGGTGGCGAGCCACCCCCAACCCGCCTGCCCCGAGATCGTCCGGCCGTGCAGCACGATCACCGTTCCAGCCAGCCCCATCAGCAGACCTGTCCATTGCAACGGTGTGACGCGCTCACCGAGCCAGCGGTTCGCCAGCGTGGAGGTCAGGATCGGTTGGAGGCCGGGGATCAGTGCGGATAGTCCAGCCGGCACCGAATGGTAGATAGCGACCGACGTCCCGCCGAGATAAAAGCCATGGACCAGAAGTCCGGCGACCGCGCTGTGAAATACATCGGCGCCCTTCGGCCATTTCGGCCGGTAAATCGCAGCGATCACGCCCATCAGCAATGCCGCTAACACCATGCGCACCGCGAGATAGGTCAGCGGCTCGGCTCCGCCCAGCACATACTTTGTACCGATAAATCCGGTACTCCACAGCACGACGAAGACCGCAGGCGCAGCCCGTGCGGCAATCGATTCGATTGTTGGCTCTGACGGCAAACGGCTCATTTGCGCAACTGCTTGCCCGATCCTATGGTATCGGGCAATCAGCAAATACGCCGGGCCATGCGTTCAAAAAATGCAGAGCCACGCCAAGCAAGCACAAAGGTTCAGTTCATGGATGTTCGCGCCGCCGTCGCCATCGCAGCCGGTAAACCGCTCGAGATCACCACCGTTCAACTCGAAGGCCCCCGCGAGGGCGAAGTGATGGTCGAGATCAAGGCGACCGGTATATGTCACACCGATGAATTCACGCTGTCCGGTGCCGATCCGGAAGGCCTCTTCCCCGCAATCCTTGGCCACGAAGGCGCGGGTGTCGTCGTTGACGTGGGCCGCGGCGTCACCAGCGTCAAGAAAGGCGATCACGTCATTCCGCTATATACGCCGGAATGCCGCCAGTGCCCGTCCTGCCTGTCGCGCAAGACCAATCTCTGCACCGCGATCCGCGCCACGCAGGGACAGGGCCTGATGCCCGACGGCACCTCCCGCTTCTCCCTCGGCGGCAAGCCGATCCACCACTACATGGGCACCTCGACCTTCGCGAACTACACCGTGCTGCCGGAGATCGCGGTGGCGAAGATCCGCGAAGACGCGCCGTTCGACAAGGTCTGCTACATCGGCTGCGGCGTCACCACCGGCATCGGCGCGGTCATCAATACCGCGAAGGTCGAGCAAGGCGCCAAGGCAATCGTGTTCGGCCTCGGCGGCATCGGGTTGAACGTGCTGCAGGGCCTGCGGCTCGCCGGCGCGGACATGATCATCGGCGTCGATATCAACAATGACCGCAAGGCCTGGGGCGAACGCTTCGGGATGACGCATTTCGTCAACCCGACGGAGGTCGGCAAGGATCTCGTCGCGCATCTCGTCAACATAACGAAGACGAAAGAAGATCAGATCGGCGGCGCGGATTACACATTCGACTGCACCGGTAATGTCACCGTCATGCGCCAGGCGCTGGAGGCCTGCCATCGCGGCTGGGGACAATCGATCGTCATTGGTGTGGCACCCTCGGGCGCCGAAATCGCAACGCGGCCATTCCAGCTTGTGACGGGGCGTGTGTGGAAAGGTACGGCCTTCGGCGGCGCGCGCGGCCGGACCGACGTGCCGAAGATCGTCGACTGGTACATGCAGGGAAAGATTCAAATCGATCCGATGATCACGCATGTGATGCCGCTGAACGACATCAACAAGGCGTTCGATTTGATGAAGCGCGGAGAGTCGATCAGAGGCGTCGTGACGTTCTAGACTTGCCATGCCACACGCTCAATGTCGTCCCCGCCTGCGCGGGGACGACGTGTTGAGATTTCCGATCTCTCCTTGACATGTCTCGATCTAGGATTATATTCTCAATCGTTCTGTTCGTGAGGGGCGCTTCTCGAGGGCGCTTTTGAAGCGGAGCAGGATGCGGCGCCCGCGCGCGTGTCTCGCACACACGTCGTCCGGGAGGCTGGGGTCAGCGTCCGGGCCAACTACGTGGCTCTGCCTTCAGTGGCTGGACGCGGACAGGATGAAGGCCGGCGAAAGCCAGCCGGATCGAGGCGCGTGTCGCGCTTGTCCTGTCCCGGAAGCACGCTCCCCTCGCCCAAAATCGCCGCCAAATAGCAGTCAAGCTTGCGCAGACTGCGTGAACTTGTCTGCGGAGCGCCGCAAGGCGATGCGCTTCCCTTCGCACGGGAAGCGAAACAACACATTTGCGCCTCGCGGCGCTCCATGCCCCTCACCCTTTGAGGGGGTAAGACCAAAGCTCACCTCGCGCGATGCGCGAGAGCGAATGCGCGTGCGTGAATGAACGGGCTGTTTGAAAACTGAATCTGAAGTCGAAGTGACGCGCGATGCGACAGAAGATCAGAAGAACTCTTCCGGGCACGGATCAACGATCTTCCACAGATCGCTTCCATTCTTGATCTTCTTCATCTCGTTGGTGAGGCCGCCGTTGCGGCTGATCCATGACTTCACAGACGGCGGGTAGTACGACATCAAATCCGATGTCCCCTCGCTGCTGTTGACCTTGATGCCAAAGGTCCAGGCCTTGTCATAGTAAGCCAGATGAAATCCAAGGCTGGCGCGCGGCGTCACGCAGATCTTGCTGATCGGAACGATGCCGAACACCATTGTGCAGGCCGAATTGCAAATGCCGTCGATGATGACGCGCTCGCCCCGCGCACGAATGCGCGAGTACTTTTCCTTGTACTCTTCAACGTAGCCGCCGTGGTCGCGCGTGATGCGCAGGTCCGCATGCGCGGGACCGCTCAACGCGATCAAAATCGTAGCTGGAACCCAAAATCGCATGCCGGAAATGACCTGGCGTCAACGGGACGGAACAGATGAAGCTCAACTTTGGCTTTGTTGTGTTGGAATTTCGTTAAGGGTGATGAGTGGTGCGAGGATGGCCCGCCGTTCGAATTCCGTTCGAACGCAGTGCAGATTCAAGCGACGCGTCATTACTGGTCTGCATTTCGTCGGCATAAGAGTAGCGAGCGAGCAATGTAGATGATAGCATCAAGCTGGATTACATTCTACCTTATGGTTTTGAGACTGTTGCTGTTATGCCCCCGCCTGACACCTCGCAATTGCTGACGTTTCGCTGCCCGAAAGAACTCGAAGGTCTGTTGCCGCCGCCGATCCCTGCGGCGCAGGGCTTGCCGGACTGGTTGAAAACCATGCCACAAGAGGTGTCCAGCGAGATTATGGGGGGCCAGAACGATACCGTGAAGCGTTGCCCGCCCTTCGTGGATGCGATGACGTCGGGTTTTCTGATCCCGCTGATCTGCGATGTAAAGTTCGAGAATGGCGAATTTACCTGGGATAATGATTTGCCGCCATGCGGTACTGTCAATTTCCCGCGCTCTCCGCTGGGGCTGCACGACAGTACTCAACTTACGGGCACGCCGCTCTTCGAATCCGACCGCTTCGTGATCAAGTTTCACAATCTCTGGACCATCGAAGCACCGGAAGGTTATTCCCTGCTGTTCACGCATCCCGTCAACAGGTTCGATTTGCCGTTTACGACGCTAACGGGATGGGTCGATTGCGACAACTATCGCGATGGCTGGATTCACTTTCCGACGCGATGGCGCGACACGAATTTCAGCGGCGTACTGCCGAAAGGAACGCCGGTCGCTCAATGCTTTCCGGTGAAGCGGGAAAAATGGAGTTTGCGAACCGCGGTTTTCACGGAAGAGGACACGCAGCGTACGCACGATCTCCTGGGCTTGATGTCTCGCGAGACCGGCGTTTACCGGCGTCAGTTTCGGGTCTAGTGGTCCGATTCTAACATTCGCATTACCGATGCGTGGTCAGCCGGGTAGCGAATGTCAAATCCCCTCCACCCGTAACGTTCAATTGTTTCGGGCGCGCAAAAAGTCCAGCGCCGCACTCGGCTGCAGGAAGATTCGCCCATGCGATGCAGATACCATCGCGATGACTGAAGGCGCGGCGAATTTGCTCAGCCCGTGGGCGGCTGTGCGAAAGAGCGCTTCCGCTTCCTCCCGCTGCCGGAGTTCAAGCAAGCATTTCCCGAGCCGGATCCGCGTATCATCCAGGGGCTTGATAGCTAGCGCGCGGCGGTAGAGGTCTGCGGCCCGTGCGTAGTCGCCATCCCAGATCATCGCCGCCGCAAGAGTCATCAAAGCGTCGTGGTGTGTCGGCTCCGCCGCGTGGACTTTGGCAAACACCTCCTGCGCCCGGATACGCTCGTTGCGTTCCACCAGAACATATCCCAAGGCAAGTTGCAGATCGGCCGATTGTGGCTCGAACGTCAGCCCGCTTTCGGTAACGGTCATCGCCTCGTCAAATTGTCCGGTCTTGCGCAACTGGAGTGCGAGTTCGACAAATGCCGGAAGGTAGGGCGGTCGTCGGGCGACGGCGCGTCGTAAATGATCCAGCGCTTCGTCTCGGCGGCCGACAGCGGCGAGCATGCCCGCAAGCAAAGTTTCGATCGATGGCTCGTCGGTCCTGCGCGCGAATTTGGCCAGGTGCAGGATGGCCTCGTCGAGGCGATTTTGCGCCAGAAGAGCGCGCCCCAGGATTTCTGCGGCAAGCGTGTTACCGCGATCGGATTTCAGGACTTGCGACGCGAGCTGCTCTGCGTCTTCAAGTTGCTGCATCTGCAATGCCAGCACCGCCTTTGCGAGCGCTGGATTGGGTGGCCTGTTTCGTTCCGGGGAAAGGCTCTTTGACATCGGTTTCATAAGGATCGCTGGAGATTCGAACTCCCGCCCCCCGGAATCGAAATCCGATGCTCTATCCAGCCGAGCTAAGAGCGCATGACGGTTTCAATAGGTTAGACCGGGTCACCGCGCAACCCACTTGCACAGTCTGGGTCGTCACCCCGATGCCTGCGACCTCGTCATTCCGGGCTGCGTCCTGGCGCAGACCCGGAATGACGGTGAAACAAGCGCAGCCTCGGTAAGCGCAGTGAAGGCCGAAACGACTCGCGCCACGCGCCAGACAAGGCGGTCGACTCACTTCGGACGAACTGCGTCCGCGGTTCCCTGAATAAAAGCGATGATCTTGACGACATCGTCTTCACTCAGCTTGCCAGTGAAATCCGGCATGCCCTTGTCGACATGGGGACCCTTGAAGACAAAATTCTTCAGGTTCGCGATCGTCTCGGGACCGACATATCCGAGGTTTCTAACGTTACCGCCCTTATCGACACCCGGCACGCCATGGCATGTGACGCAACTGCTGACGTAGAGCGCCGTCCCCGGCCCGACATCCGCCGGATCGTATTTCACGCCCGCGACAAGGCTCTCCATCTGATACTTTGTCATTTCCGGCAATGGAGCTTTGCCGCCGACGGCGAAGGTATAAACCCTGCCGGGGTTGTTGTTCTCGGTCGCACGTACCGCAATTCCGAATACGCCGCCCCACCCGACTGCGATGGACACATATTGCTTGCCGTCGAGCATGTAGGTTGAGGCAGCCGCTACGATGCCGGTGCCTGTCGGGCTTTCCCAAAGCTTTTCACCTGTCGTTGCGTTGTAGGCGATGAAGCGGCCGTCGGCTGTTCCTTGGAACACGAGGTTGCCGGCGGTGGTCAGTGTGCCGCCGTTCCACGGAGCAATGTATTCCTGCTTCCACGCTTCCTTCTGCTTGACCGGATCCCACGCAATGAGCCGGCCGAACGGCAGGTTCTTTGGCGGCGTCGCGTTCAGCACGAAGCCGGTATTCCAGCCGGTATTGCCGCCGAAGTCGCCCGGTTTGTTGGCGTTGTGCTTCCAGTCCTTTTGCGGAGTCAGATTCAGCGGCACGCCTTGGGCCGGCAGATAGACCAGACCGGTCATCGGATTGAACGACATCGGATGCCAATTATGGGCGCCGTACGGACCGGGGATACTGTCCATTCCCTTTTCCGGATCGCGCGCCGCTGCAACCTCGATTGGCCGCCCGTTTGCGTCATACCCCGTGGCCCAGTTCACATCGACGAAATTCTTGGCCGAGATGAACTTGCCGTTAGTACGATCGATGACGAAGAAGAAGCCGTTCTTCGGTGCGTGAAGAATGACCTTCCTCGGTGCACCGTCGATATTGATGTCCGCCAGGATCATCGGCTGGGTCGAGGTATAGTCCCAGTGATCACCCGGCGTTTCCTGATAATGCCAAACGTATTTTCCGGTATCCGCATTCAGTGCGACGATCGAGGCAAGATACAGGTTGTCGCCGCCCGCAGGGCTGCGGTGATGACGATTCCACGGCGAACCGTTGCCAGTCCCGATATAAACGAGGTTCAGTTCGGGATCGAAGGTGATGGTATCCCATGCGGTTCCGCCGCCACCGTTGACCCAGTACTTGCCCGCCGGATCCCACGTTTTCGCGGCCTTCTCCATCGATTCATCTTCGTAAGGCTTCGACGGATCACCTGGAACAACGAACCATCGCCAGGCCTGGTTGCCGGTTTCGGCGTCATAGGCCGTGACGTAGCCGCGCGCGCCATACTCCGCGCCGCCGTTACCAATCACCACCTTCCCGTTCACGACGCGCGGCGCGCCGGTGATCGTGTAGGAGTGCTCCTTGTCGATGAGAGTGTCTTTCTCCCAGACCTTCTTGCCGGTCACGGCATCGAGGGCAATCAGCCGCCCGTCATAGGCGCCGACGAAGATCTTGCCCTTGTGAAGCGCAACGCCACGATTCACGACGTCGCAGCAGCCCTTGTAGCCGATGCTGCGCGGCACCTCGGGATCGAAGGTCCAGATCTGCTTGCCCGTGCGGACGTCAATGGCATGCACAACGCTCCACGAAGCAGTAACATACATAATGCCATCGACAACGATGGGCGTCGCTTCGACGCCGCGAGACGATTCCAGATTGTACGACCAGACCAGACCCAGATTTTTGACATTATCGGTGTTGAGCTGGTTCAGCTTGCTGAAGCGGGTTTCTCCGTAATCGAGGCCAACCGTCGGCCAGTCGTTCGACGTCGCGGTATTGGCCTTGATGGAGTTTTGGTCGACCGCGGATGTGACCGCCTTGATGTGTTCGGGCGATCCCTTTGCCGGCGATTGTGCAAAAGCTGCGGAGAAGCTGGCGAGCGCCGCAACAGCGGACGCGATCATCAAAAAACCCAGCGATGAGCGCTGGGTTACGGCATTTATTGAAAGTTGTCGGCGAGCAAACGGGCTAGCAAGACGTGTCATGCATTCCTCCCACGGCCTCTCACGGGCCTTGTTGAATGTTAGACGCAAAAGAAGAAGCGTCAACGAAACCGTGTTGCGCATTGCAACGAAGATGCGCTGCATCTTGCAGCGCACGCACATCGCTTTTACCGGCCTTGAATCAAGGTCTGCATTTCGCCTGCCCCGCAGAGTTGACCGAAAAGGGGTCTAAGCCGGTTCGTTCCCCTAACCTCACGCGTCACCAGTGCGCAGGCGCACGGCAGGATATCCGGTTCCGTAACCGAGCCCGCGCGGCTATGCTGCGGTGAGTGGATGGGCGACGTTGGTTGGAAAGAGAACCATGCGTTTCATGCCTCGAGCCCCTGCCGAAACCGCTATTCGAATGAGGCGGCGCGATTTCATCGCACTCGTTGGTAGTGCGGCCGCATGGACGGTCCCGGCCCGTGCGCTGACTATGCCGGTCATCGGGTACCTTGGCTCCGAAACCCCAGAACGTTATGGCAGTCGCCTCACCGCCTTCCGAAGCGGCTTGGCGGAAACCGGTTACGCCGAGGGTCGCAATGTGACGATCGAGTTTCGATGGGCGGAAGGTCGGTACAGCCGGCTGCCCGCACTCGCAAAGGATTTAGCCAGCCGTCAGGTGACCGTGATTGTAGCAGCCGGCGGAGCTGAGGTCGCGCTCGCGGCAAAATCAGCGACTGCGACCATCCCGGTTGTCTTCGAGATGGGTGGCGACCCCATTGCGCTCGGCGTGGTGGACAGCCTGTCCCGGCCAGGAGGCAATCTCACTGGCGTGTCAAGCTTGAGCGTGGAGGTATCGCGCAAGCGCCTTGAATTCATGCGTGAGGTGCGCCCGGGTGCCAAGATGTTTGCCGTTGCCATCAATCCGACAAGCCCAACCTCGGAAACACAATTGAAGAACCTCCGTACCGCGGCGAGCAGTCTCGGATTGGAGTTGATCGTCCTGAAGACCAGCATGGAGGAAGAGTTTGGCAGCATGTTCACTGCTGTGAATGAAATGCGAGCGGGTGGACTTGTCTTCAGCTCAGATCCCTATTTCGCTTATCGCAGCCAGCTGCTTGCCGCGCTCTCGGTCCGGCATGCCGTCCCTGCAATGACCCAATCCCGCGACTTCCCTCTCGCTGGCGGCCTGATGAGCTACGGTGGAGATTTCAGTCAGTCGCACCGCCACACCGGGATGTATGCTGGCCGTATCCTCAAGGGCGAGAAGCCCTCCGATTTGCCGGTACAACGAGTCACCAAGGTCGAGCTGTTCATCAATCTGAAAGCCGCTAACGCCCTCGGCATAACCTTCCCGCCGTCGCTTCTGGGTAGTGCCGACGAGGTAATCGAATGACCTGGCCACCCGGCCGTCGCGCGAGATAGGACGATGTCCGATCCACTCGTCGCTCCACGTACATCACTTTTCAAGAAGTACTTTCGCGCCCTTTTTGCAGCGGCCGTGATACCGCTTCTGATCGCGGGTGGAAGCGAAGCGTGGTTCGGTTATCACGATCAGCGCGCCAGACTAAACGACCTTCTGAACGCAGAAGCCCGATTTGCAGCCGTAAATATCCAGGACTTCATCGAAAGTATCCGCGATCAGCTTGGCTGGACTGTGCAATTGCCGTGGCCGGATGATGCAGGCGACAGACGCAGGCTCGACGCCTTACGCCTGCTGCGCCAGGTCCCGGCCATCGAAAGCCTGAGCCTGGTTGATCCCGCCGGCAAGGAACGCCTGTTCGTTTCGCGCATCGGCCTGAACAGGATCGAAGGCGGAGAGGACCAGTCGGCGAAACCGGCTGTAATGGGGGCCCGTTCAGATCGAATCTGGTTTGGCCCGGTCACGTTCCACGGCGGCTCAGAACCATTCATGACCCTCGCAATCGCGGGCAACCGATCGGCGGACGGGGTGGCCATCGCCGAGGTCAATCTCAAGTTCATTTGGCAGGTCATCTCGGGGATTCGCGTAGGACGTACCGGCGAGGCCTTCGTGCTTGATAAGCCGGGCCGCCTCGTCGCGCATCCGGACATCAGCCTCGTGCTGCGCGCCGATGAAAACGCGCAGCGACCACTTCAAAACTTGCGGGCAGCCATTCTCGCTCAACCTGGCCAAGCGGCTGCCGGTCAGGACATCGCGGGGAAAACAGTGTTGGCGGCGATGGCGCAGATCCCTGGCGTCGACTGGAGTGTCATCGTCAAACAACCTGTCGCCGAGGCATTCGGGCCGATCTACGCTGCGCTTTGGCGCACCGCGGCGTTGCTCATTGCCGGCGCAGCCCTCGCGGCCATCCTCGCCTATTGGCTGACGCAGCGCATGATTGGACCAATACGCCTGCTCGAAGAAGGAGTCCCCCGAATAGGCGCAGGGCAATTCGACCACCGCATCAACCTTACAACGAGTGACGAATTCGAGCGGCTTGCGACCCGATTCAACGAGATGGCAAGCGAATTGGCGGTTTCTCAGGAACGCTCCGAACGCATAAGCCGGCTCAAGCGTTTTCTTGCACCGCAAGTCGCCGAACTGATTGACCGTACGGGTGACGATAGCGTTCTCGATGGGCGGCGCGTCGAAGTGGTCGCGATATTCTGTGATATGCGCGGCTTCACCGCCTTCTCGGCTCGCGTGGAGCCCGAAACTATCCTAAGCGTGCTGCGCGAATACTACGACGTTCTCGAACGGGTCGTCGGCGCCCACGAAGGAACGCTGATAAACTTCTCCGGCGACGGAGCGATGGTGCTGGTCAACGCGCCCGTTGCCTGTTCGGACCCCGCATTGCGGGCTGTCAACACAGCGATCGACATGCAAGTGAGCGTGCAGAAACTTCTGGCCGGTTGGCGTGCGCTGGATCACCGGCTTGGCTTCGGCGTTGGACTTGCAATGGGACCAGCTACGGTTGGGCGGATTGGCTCCGAGGGCCGCCTCCACTACAGCGCGATTGGCAACGTGGTGAACCTTGCATCCCGCTTGTGTTCAAGCGCGCAGGATTCCGAAATCCTCATCGACCGTGTCGCAGCTTCCGCGGTCGGATCGAGAATGCCACTCGTTGAACTCGACGCGCGGACGTTGAAGGGGTTCGACCAGCCCGTTCCCGTATTTGCCGTTGTAATTCAGACCGCCGTGTAGCTGGGAGTGGGATTTGGCGCGCCATTCAGAATAAAACTGCGAACTCATATGTCATTGAAATAACATTATAATTTCAATGGAGAACGACGGTTGATTGTGCAACAACCGCATAGGGGTGCTAACCGGCCGACAATCTGAGTGGATGCCAAGTCTGCTTCGCGCCGGAGGAAGCCTTCTGCGAGGCGCATGACCGCTCTTGCTTCGTAGGCGGACTTGCAATTGCCAACGCGGCATGTCGGGGAAGTGCCAAAACCGGAAGTCCCGGGGGCCGCTCTGGTCCACGTCCTCCCACTTCGGCTGTGCGCCAGAATTCAGAAATCGTAGTTCGTCATCGAACCGGCGCGGGACGATCCTCCTCAGTTCGCACTGTTCGCCGAAAGGAGCTGACCATCTCGCGCAAATCGAGGCGGAGAAGCGCTTGCAAGCCAAACCAGCCGCCGCATCAGGCTGGACAAAGCCGAGTCGGCCACTCAAGATCGGCCCCGGCGAATGCAATATTCTCCCTGCCTGGCCGGTGGTAAAGAGCGGTGGACGACGAATGCGGCAAAGGAGTTCTGTGTAGTGTGGGCCATAACCTCTTACTTCAATCCTGCACGGTTCAGGGGACGCCTGCCAAACTACAGAATTTTCCGCGCCAACCTCGGTGTTCCTCTCGTCGCCGTCGAACTTTCCTTTGATGGTCGGTTTGAACTCGAGGAAGGCGATGCGGATATTCTGGTGCAAATCTCCGGCGGTGCCGCGCTCTGGCAGAAAGAAAGGCTTCTCAACCTCGCCCTGAAATCGGTACCGCCCGCCGAAAATCACATCGCATGGGTTGATTGCGATGTGATTTTCGAAAGGCGCGACTGGATGCACGAGGCAGGGAAGCAACTTTCCGAATTCAACGTCGTCCAGCTCCTTTCGCATCAGGTCGACCTCAACCCGGAAGATCACCACACGAACTTCGAATACCGCCATACCCCTTCATCCGGGCAGGGGATCGTAAGCATGGTCACCGAGACAAAAGCGGAAGTCCTGCCGACGCCGGGACGTAACCGGCGTTCATTCGCGTGGGGACTGGCCTGGGCCGCACGGAGGGAAATTCTGCAGGGTCATGGACTGTACGACGCGATGGTGGTCGGCGGCGGGACGCGTGCGCTGGTCAGTGCGATGTACGGAGAGTTCGACAGGATCACCGAGGCGTTCCAGCTAACCCCGGCGCGGCAAGAGCATTATCTCAGATGGGCCCGCCCTTTTCATAAGGCGGTTAACGGCAGGATCAGCCACGTTCCCGGCCGCCTCTATCATCTCTGGCACGGCAAGCTTGAAAACCGCAACTACGCAGGCCGCTACCAGGGATTGGTGGATTTCGACTTCGAGCCCACCGATATCGCGATCGGCTCTAATGGTGCCTGGCATTGGGCCCGATCAAAGCCGGATCTCGAGAAATACCTGATGAACCATTTCGTCAACAGAGCCGAAGACGGGTAGGTTGTTTCGAGCACCTCTATCTATTGCACCAGCGCGCTGGTGTAGCCACGCTCATCTGGCTTTCCAACGACGGCCCGACATCTCGCCGGCAAGGCCCCGCAATGTTTTTCGACCTTACAACGAGACCGCTGAACGCAAACGCCTACAGCGACAGTCCCTTCGCGTTCTTGGATCAGGCGGCCCATAGCGACCTCGCCAACATTACGGCGATCAATCTCATCGAGAACGGCGAGCGCGAGGCGCGGGAGAACTGGCAAAACCGGCGGCTGACATTTCTGCTCCGACACGCACAGTCGCGTTCGGCGTTCTGGCGCAAGCGACTGCCGTCACGGATGATCAATCACGAGGCCATGAAATATGTGCCCGTACAGAGCCGCCAGGACATCGCCACGCAGACGGCCCTCGAAGGCTCGCTGATGGCAAAGGAAAGCAACGCGCCGGTTTCCAGCTACGCGTCCACCGGATCGACCGGCGCACCTGTGAAGGTCTATGTCTGCCCGGAGAATGGCTACTACAACGTGATCCGCGGCCTCGCTCAATACTTCATCAACGACCTGCCGCTCGGGGAAGACCGGGTGCAGATCATTCCAGCAATCAGTCTTGCCAAGCTGGAGCAGAAATCCCTTGCGGTGGAGTCGTCCGATTCCTGGGCAGGTCCCCTGAGCAAGGTCTTCCGGACCGGCACAGCGAAGAAGATCATCCACCAATACGACGATCAGGCGCTGATCGACGAATTGCTGAAGGCTCCGTTCGGAATTCTCGTCTGCGCAAACAGGTTTATCGACATCCTGCTCGAACATGGCGGCACTGAACTCATCAAGAAGCTCGGCTTCAAGCTCTGGCTTCACCTCAACGACTTTCGCGATCCAAAAATCGTCGATTCGCTTGCGGGCATCGGAGTGCGGTCGCTATCGAATTATTCGGCGGGCGAAGTCGGGCCAATCGCCTTCGAGTGCTCACGGTATCAGGGATATTTTCACGTCGCCCACACCAACGTCATCGTGGAGCAAGACGACGAGACGACGGTCTCCTTCAACGGCGAGGCGCTGGGGCGCCTGCTGGTCACCCATCTGCATTCGTATGCGACGCCAATCATTCGGTATGACGTCGGCGACTTCGGCCGGTTGGAGTCGCAATGCGCCTGTGGTCATGATGGACCGACGATTTCCCGCATCTTCGGGCGAGGAAAGCATTTTCTTCGCCACCCCGGCGGCAAGCTGCTGCCGTTTTACCTCTCGACCCGCACGCTTCTGGACATCGTTGATTTCAAGGAATTCCGTGTCAGGCAAGACGCGGTAGAAACAATCACAGTCGAGGTCGGCGGACTGGACAGTATCACCGCAGATGAAGAAGCAAAGTTGCGAAGCTACGTCATCAAGGCCACAGATCCGGCGTTCAACGTCGAGATCCGGCCGGTCAAGCAAATTGACTGGTTGGGCAATCCAAAGCGCCTCTTCTTTTCGAGCTCGGTCGCCTGAGCCGCGCCGCCGTACGGCTGCGCGCGCAAATCGCTCGAGCATGATCCGGAAAAGTGGATACAGGTTTTCCAAAAAAGATCATGCGCAAACAAAAAGATGGAGCGGGATGACGATTCGAAAAAGAGTCATCCCGCTCTAGGGTTGCCTGAACCTGTAGTTGACGCCGAAACGCAGGACATGATCGGTAAATCGTGTATCCCAACTATAGAAGCTGCCGCTGATCGGCTCTCTCCCCGAACCGCTCAGGGAGCCGAGGTCAACGAAGAGATACTCCATCTTCCAGGTCCAGTTCCGGGAGTCGAGGAAAGCCCCCTCCAGTCCGGCACCCACGGCGTAGCCAATCTTGACTTGCGAGCCGCCATAGCGGAACGACGCACCGGTGTTGTTGATGTCATCGACGACGGTGCCGAACGAACTGACTTTGCCATATGCCAATCCGCCCGTTCCGTACAGCCATGCTGTTGGCACCACCAGCCAGCCAACCCGCCCGCGAACCGTACCGAACCAGTGAATTTTCGCGTCACGCGACTGCCCGAGGTTGCACGTGGCCCCTTCGAAATCACAAACGTAGGTGGTCCCGAAAGCGGAC
Source organism: Afipia birgiae 34632 (assembly GCF_000308295.2). Taxonomy (GTDB): domain Bacteria; phylum Pseudomonadota; class Alphaproteobacteria; order Rhizobiales; family Xanthobacteraceae; genus Afipia; species Afipia birgiae. Next base: position 683,069 of record NZ_HG326652.1, on the reverse strand, counting down.
CTGTCCCGCTCGGTAGTCCCCTGCAAGTCAGCCTCTAAACCAAGGACCCATCGGTTTCCGACCTGCCAATTATGGCCGAATTGACCGCCGCCCACGAAACCATTCGGCTTCAGGGGCACCGGAAACGATGACGGCAGGGCACCTCCGGGGCCAAAGCCAAAACCAGCGGCCAGGCCGGGATCGTTGAAATTGCTAGGGGCATGTCCCCAGCTCGCGCCGACATTGGCGCCGGCATAAAAGCCGGTCCAGTTGTAGATCTGAACGACTGGCGATGCCTGATAGACCGGAGCTGCAAACGCCGGCGTGGCGACCGTCAGCGCCGCAACCGACGCGCCCGCCAGAAACTCTGCTTTCATTCCGATGTACCCTTGTGCGCCGACCACTCGCGGCAGACCAATCCGCTATCTAAACTGATCGAATCAGTTCCTGCTATTGTAATTCAGATACAGTCAGCAGGAATGTATTCTTTAAAGGACAAGCCCAAAGATAAAGCCCCTGAAATCCCCCTGTCAGAATTGCGCCGACGCTTCAGCGGCGTCTTCGCTGTCGCAACCCGCCCATGTCGCAGAAGCTCGCTAGAGGATAGCTGGTCTTCCCAGTGCCACTACCATGTCCGCTTCGCGCCGATTGTGTTGAAGAAGTCGGACTGCGAACGGAAGTTGAGCTGACGAGCCAACGGATGTGGAGGTCCGGCTCTCCTATGTGGCCAGAGGTGAAGCCCGTGCCGGGATCAGCTTGGCCAATTTTCTCAGGTTTTGAGCGGTGGCAGCAAGCAAGAATTCGTCGCGAGCACCGCACGGCCCGCGAAGGCGCGGCTCCGGTCTATGTTGAGCCAGATCCAGTCTACGTCCGGCGTTGCTACTGGTCCTATGGTGAAGCTTACTGGGACGACTGGCAGGGGCGTTGGCGTCGCCCGCGAATGCGGGTCTGCGACTAGCTTCCGTAGTGTCTCGACGGCTGGCGTCATCAAGGATTTCGCAAAGGCATCAAGTCCAAAGGTGCTTGATCGGTCGCTGGCGAAACCAGCTTCGCCTATCCGACCATACAGCCCAGCCGGTCGCGAACAAAGCAAGCGGTACAAGTCCGGATGCGAAGATAATCAGACGACCGAACAGTCCGAAGGTTGCTCCGTTATGCAGCCAGAGCTGTTCGGTTATATAGCGATCGCCCATCGCCATCGAATCTGGCGTGCGGTCGTGCACCAAAGTACCCGTCCAGGGATCAAGCCAGATCCCTCCGCGCGAGCGCAACGCGGGATCCGCATGTGGCGGACGGAACAGGACACGCCAAGTATTACGCAGCCCGTCCGGGGGATTTAAGACAGCGATGACCCGCTCAGGCTGCGCCGCTCGTGCAATTGCCACAATGCGGCTGGCCGGTAAAGGTTGTGCTCCAACTGGCGCCGTGACAGTCGGTGCGGGGTACGGTGTGGCCGTCGAGACGAGTCCAACCAGCGGCCGCACGACATTGGGAAAGACGGTGCCGATGCCAGTGACGGCGAGGACGATAAGCGCGGGCATCGCCCAGAAACCCGCCGCATTGTGAAGATCAATCAAGCGTCGCCGCGGCGAGGCACCCTTGCGCAACGAAACGGAGCGCCAGAATCGGCCGTTTCGCGGCCACCAGAGGTATAGGCCCGACAGCGCTGAGCACAGAAGCCCTATCCCGATCACCCCAACCAGTTCTCGTCCCCACCATGGGTAGAGCAAAAGCGTGTAATGCAGACGATAGATCGTAAAGGCGAATGAGTTGGTGTAGTCGCGCCGACCGAGTACCCGCCCATTCGACGGATCCACCATGGTGGTCCACCGCGCCGGATAGCTGCCCTCCTCGCCCCGGTGAATGTGCATCACAACCCAGACCGGCCAAACCCGGTCAGGAGCAAGAATTGCTGCGATGCGCGCTGAATCAGCCTCGGCCGCGGCACTGAGCACGTCGTCAATGCTCGCGTCCCGCTCAGGGCCGGCTGGGCTGTAGAGCACGGGATTCAAAGCTGCGTCGATTTCCCGATAGAAGACATTGAAACTGCCGGTCAGCCCAATCAGCACCAGAAGGATACCGATTCCCAGACCGAGCCACCGATGCAGCCTCAACAATACGAACCGGGTGCGTCGCCGCCACGCTGCCGCGTGACGGGTGATGGCGCTCGGTATTGTGTTGACGTCTGTCTGATGCGCCCGAACGGACATCTCAAGCCATCCCTGTACCGCTCCGGCGCGAAGATCCATTGCGTGCAAAGACAGCCATACCAGTTAGGTTCTCGAAACTCACCGCAGCGCGAGGTTCAGAAAGTTGCCCGGAGGCCGACGGTGACCGATCGCCCCGGGCCTGGCACGCGCCCGATCGGACTCGTATCCACGCCCCTGAAATAATAGTTGGCGTCCAGGATATTATTGAGAGCGAGACTCAGTTCGGTGGTCTGCTGCGGCGTCGAAACGATCTGATACGACACTTTCGCATTCCAGAGCCAGTAGGCAGGTATCGGCCCTGTCGCCCCATCCTTACTCTCGACCGGGCTGTTCGCCGCGTCGGAAAATGCTTCACTCTGACGGGAAACGCCAGTCGCGAGCATCCAGGGACCAGTGCGATAATCAGCGGTCAGGTTGACAAGATGTTCGGACGAGAACGGCACGCGGCGTCCCTTATAAAGACCCGTCAACTGAGTCGCATGAACGTTCGTGTAGCTGGCCCCGAATCCGAGGCCAGGCAGAAACTGCGGACTCCAGCGACCAGCAAATTCGAGACCTTCGTGTTTGGTTTGGCCGAGATTGACGTAGAGTTGTTTGGCGCGATCGAATTCGATCTGATCCTCATAGTTGAAGCGAAAGGCTGTTGCCGTGAACTCAAGACCGTTCATCGGCGTAATGCGCGTTCCCGCCTCGTAGACGCGGGCAATTTCCGCCCCGACCGCGCCGCCTCGGGTCACTTGAGCAACTTGTGGCGGACGCAGGGAGCGATTGGTGTTGGCGAACAGGAACACTGCGTCGGTCAGTTTATAGCCGACCGCAAGCCCCGGCAGCCATTCCTTGCTGGTGTTGCCCGATGCGAACTGGGTGATGCTGTCCTGGAAATTGGTTTCCACCAGTTCAAAGCGCGTCCCAGGCGTGATGCTGAGCCTCTCATCGAAGAAGTTGAACGTGTTGCTGACGTAGGCCGCATAGCCATTCGTGCCAAAACGCCAATCTCGTTGCGGGATGGTTACTTGCGTCGCCAGCGAGGTGTTGTTGACGCTGAAATCGACGTCTTCGCGGACATAGCGAGCGCCAACCGTCAGCTTCTGAGAGATACCGAGAGTCTCATGGCCAACGATGAACTGCGGCTCGCTGCCCACGACACGAAAGGAACGCGGGCTGTTCGAAACCGACGTGGTTTTCACGGCCGGATCGAACGGCTGGGCGAAGGTGAATTCACGATTGAGAGCGTGGCCGAAATTGGTCCAGATGAAGCGCGCGTTCTCGCCGAAATCCTGGGTATAGGTAACTGCACCGCGAACGGCGTCACCTTTGACTCCATCATACGGCCGTTGCGACAATGTCGGATCGCGCTGATACGTTAGCGGCGTCAGCGCACCCGGCAATTCGGAATCGAGCCTGTAGTACTGTAGCTGAGTTCGTATGCGAGAGTTGTTCGACAAATTCACATAGCCGTCGGCCAGCACATTGATGACGCCGTTGTTCGAATGCTGGCGATCAGTCGAGCCGCCGATGAAATTGGCTTGAAGCTGCAGCCCGGCCTGGTCGTTGATGGGGCCGCCGACGCTCATGTACGTATCGGTCAGCGGTTTCCCACTCCGCGTCGCAAACGAAAGCTTCTCGCTCAACGTTGCCGTCGTCCGGTTCGGCACCTGCTTGGTGATGATGTTGATCACGCCGCCGATATTGTTTGGGCCGAAATGGACGGCGGCACCGCCACGCACCACATCGATCCGGTCGATGGATTCGAGTGTGACCGGGAACAGGGACAGCCCCGTGCCAGTGTAGGGCCCGGGAGCAATCGGCACGCCGTCGACGAGGACCATCGTCCGCTCGCTGCGCAGGGGATTAAGACCGCGCACCCCGATATTCGGCAGGATGCCGATGCCTGTTTCGTCGAAAATCTGGATGCCCGGCACGCGACGGAGAACATCCTCGACGGATTTCGCACCCGACTGCTTGATCTCTTCGGCTGTCACCAGGGTTCGGGCGCCAGGATAAGTGCGGACATCACCTTCGGTGGACAGGCCGAGCCAATTCCCTCGCACGTCGATCTCAGACAACGCAACACCGGCAGCCTGTCCGAGGCATATCGAGGTCGATGATAGCAGCGCAACCGCAGTGATGCTCCCGAGCAATCCGCCAATACTCGTTTTGGCACAGCGGATTGATTTCATTCCATTCCATGTAAGTGTCATTACGGCCCCCAATAGGAGGCGGTTGAGACCATGGGCTGGCGCTTGAGGTCAACAGCATATCCAAAAAAACAATTGTTTAGAACTATTAAAACTCTAAATCGACGAGCATGAGGCATTGTTTTGCGTCTGAAGGCGTCGAGATGAGATTCAGTACACGACCATCGCTTGCGCCGGCGACCTTGCCGATTGGAGCTGGGCTCTCAGAAGCTACGTTCGCCCGAGTGACCTGACGGATATTTTGGACCAGCGGGATAGAGACTATTGCATCTCCGGGCTCCGATCCAGATTAAGGATTGCCAGTGTTGATGTTTGCGGTGCAGGCGGTCGGTAGTTCAGCGATGAGTGAGGTCGGATCGTGTTGAAGTGCTTGCGCCATTGCTCGATGACGACGGTGGCCTCCTTCAGGCTGTAGAAGATTTCTCCGTTGAGACACTCGTCGCGCAGCTTGCCATTGAAGGACTCGCAGTATCCGTTCTCCCAGGGACTGCCTGGTTCGATGTAGAGCGTCTTTGCTCCGAGCTTTGCGAACCAGCTGCGCACGATCTTGGCCGTCATCTCCGCACCGTTGTCGGACCGAATGTGCTCCGGCACGCCTCTGGTGAGCATCACGTCAGCCATCGTCTCGATAACCCGAAGCTGTTGATGCGACGGGCCACCTTGATTGCCAAGCATTCGCGGCTGAACTCGTCGATCAACGTCATCAGCCGGAGCTTGCGCCCATCATGGGTCTGCGCTTCGACGAAGTCGTAGCTCCACACATGATTGCGATGCTGCGGCCTCAAACGGATGCAGGATCCGTCGTTGAGCCACAGCCGGCCGCGCGGTCGCTGTTTCCTGGGTACTTTCAGCCCCTCACGGCGCCAGATCCGCTGGACCCGATCACAGCCCACCTGCCAGCCGGCGTCGGCAAGCAGCGATGTGATCCGGCGATAACCGTATCGTCCGTATTGGGATGCGAGAGAGATAATCGCTCTTGTCAGTGCATCCTCATCAACCCGGACGATGGTGGCGTATCGTTGTGTCCCGCGGGGCTGGCCGACAATCCGGCAGGCGTGGCGTTCCGAGAGGCCATACTTCTCCCGAATGCCTTCAACCGCCTGCCGGCGCCGCTCGGGGCCTACAAGTTTCCCGATGCTACGTCCTTGAGCACCTGCTTCTCAAGCGACAGATCGGCAACGAGACGCTTGAGGCGGATGTTCTCCCGCTCCAGTTCCTTCATCCGCTTCGCCTGATCAAGCTCAAGCCCGCCGTATTCTTTCC
>NZ_HG326652.1:521600-676560 GCF_000308295.2 Afipia birgiae 34632 | reverse complement strand
TAAGAGCGGAAGGAAATAGAGAGGACAGTCAAAAGTCTCTCTGTACGCCAGCATGCTCTCGCAGCATGACGCTCGTCAAGTTGCATGGTCGAACCAGGCGGCTTCCACGAGTAAAGGAAAAGATCTCGTCCATAGCAAACACAGGGTACGCCGATTGCGGCCCTCACCGTCCTCAACACGAGCTTCTGATCCAGGTGGAAGACCCGAACATTATCTACAGGGTCATCGAAGCGATGCCCTCACGGCCCTAACTGACAGAGGTTCTTCCACCTGGCACCCGCCCCTCAACGAAGGGCCGGTAGTCGGAACCGCCTTTGACGACGGCGTGGACGACACGCGCCATCTTGGCGGTAATAGCGGTCATCGCCTTGCGGCGCAGATCGGGATTGTCGCGATCTCTCGCGATGTAGCGTTCGAACTTGTGCCGGAATCCGTTCTCGCGCTGGCGGATGGCGACCTGTCCGGCGATCCACAGGGTGCGGCGCAGTCGCGCATTGCCGAACTTGGAAAGGCGGGTCTGGCCTCGATACTGGCCTGACTGCTGTGTCGAAAGATCCAGTCCGCAGAATTTAAGAAACTGGCGATGATGATGGAAGCGGCGAAGATCTCCAGCCTCGGCAATGATCGTCAGCGCATTGATCGGCCCGATACCCGGGATCTGCCGCAGGAGATGATAATCTTGGCTATATCGCAGCAGTTCGTCAGCCTGCGTCTCGATCTCATTGCGTTGTCGGATCAGGCTGCGTGCTTCGGCGACGACCATCCGGAACATGCGAATAGCAGGGGCATCCAGCGGCAACGGCAATCCGATTGATGTGCGCGCCGTCTCGTAAATATCCATTAGAATCTGCGTCTTGCTGACTTTGCGGCCGACGACGTCCCAGGCTCCGGCCACAAACGCCTCCTTCGTTAGCGTCGTGATACTTGCCGGCGTTGGAAACGCATCGAGGAAAGCGAAGAACCAATCGCTGCGGCTGTTGCCCCGGAAGCGATCGATCTCTGGAAAATACAGCGGCAGGTAGTGCGTCAGGATACGATGCTGGATCTCGGTCTTGGCCCTGGCGACTGCTTCATGCGTCTTCGACAGTTCCTGCACATCGTTGATGCCAGCGCGCAGCGGATCATGGTAGGCCTGCGTCGCTTGGATCCTGAGCATGTGAAGGATCACCTGCGCATCCTTGGGGTCATTCTTGTCCCAACTGTTGTGCAGGGCCTCCCGAGTTCGAGCGAGCGCCAGCGACGACACCAGCCGCACCTCGAAGCCGGCTTCAGCCAGGCGCCATGCAATGGGACGATGATAGTTCCCGGTGGCTTCAAAGCCGCAGACCACCGGTCGGCCATACGTCTGCAGAATCTCAATCAGCCGATCATGCTCCGCACGGGTGTTGAGGACCGGCAGCCGGCGCCGGCGTTTATGGCTCGGAGCCTCGATCAGAACTTCATTGCAAACCTTGGCAATATCGATGGCTACCAACACGGCATCGGCGAGTATAACATTTGGGCTGGTCATGGTCGGTCTCTCCCGAATGGGTTGTGAACATTCGCATTCTAGAGAAACCTTGATCGGCCATGGCCACCTCAGCCGGTGCGCGCTTGCAGCGAAAGGCTGCGCGCACCGCTGCTCAGTGACCTCTCCTCATTCCTTCCGTAGGTGCTACGGGCCGTGCTACGTCGCCGGCGAGCTGGCGCAATGGCTTCAGGAGCGCGACATGGATCACACCCGCGGTGCACCGAACCATCCTCAGACCCAGGGCAAGATCGAGCGCTGGCACCAGACGCTCAAGAACCGTATCCTGCTGGAGAACTACTTCCTGCCGGGTGATCTCGAAGCCCAGATCGCGGCTTTCGTCGAGCGCTACAACCATCGCCGCTACCACGAGAGCCTGGACAATCTCACCCCCGCCGACGTTTACTTCGGGCGCGGCCAAACTGTCCTGTTGCAGAGAGAAAGGATCAAGCGAAAGACCATCGAACAGCGGCGCTTGCTACATCGCAAAGCCGCCGCTTAAAATGTCAACCGAGATGGGCCAGAGCCTCCGCTAGATCAGCCCGCCATCTGTCTCAAATTATCTGACGACGGACATTCGCGACTACGATCTCTACTTTATCGACTATTTCGCTATCGCTCTTTACTCGGGGGTAAACCCTGAATTCTTGCATCCAGGCTTGCGCCCGGCCCTCAGATATCTTGACGCAACCGTTTGGCTGGGCCAACTCGGACGAGCCAGCCACCTGAAACTCGTGCCAGAAATCTGCATGGCGCTTCATGATATCTTGAACAAGCAGGATATCCTGAACAATCAAAAACTATCCAATCCGATTGAAAACGAAATCAATAAGATCTTTCGTTGGATTCGCGGAATAACTAACATTATCACGAATATTGAGGATCTTCGTGTCGCCATCGAGAGTACGTTGGCAGGAAACGAACCTCCCGTGATTGAACGAAAAGCATTCGGTTTGCTTGCACGACATGGGGGAAGCAAACCAAAAGACTCACGCCTATCTAAATATGCCAATCTCGTTGAATTTATGGATCGCGAGTGGACCCGTGCGATCTACAATTGCCACAATCGGCCAAAGGAAGGCTACGAGATTAGCGTCATCATGCGTCCTAATGCTGATATTCCCGGCGCAACAGGCGAGAAATTTTTTATCCATCCATTCATCCCGTGGGCTTGGTAGCCCGCCGCAGTCTTTCGATTTTTAGTCGCAAAGGAAAAGGGGGCATTCGGCCTCCTTTTTTAATTTCATTTACCCCGTCGGTCGATCAGCCACCTATTCAGTCCCCAAAACTATCAGCGTCGAGTGGCTTAAGCCTTCTGCACGACCGACGGTTTCGTCGGCACAGAGCAGAAGGAATAGTCAGGGTGAGTAAAGAAAACGCGAACTCGGCGGCAAAGACTCAACGAAGGTCGTCGCCAAGCAATGACCTGAGACGGCGCTCGCGTATCTATACGGCAGCGCGTCATAAGGCAACTCGCAGCACCGATAGCAAGCCGATCAACGTGCTGAGCCTGTGCTCCGGCATGGGCAGTGATGTCGCGGCATTTGAGCTTGCCGACGTCCCCCACAAGCTGGTCGCGGTCGCGGAGATCGATCCGGCCGCCTGCGCGGTCCTTGCGCATAAATTTCCCGAGGCTCGCAACCTCGGCGACCTCAACAATATCAATTGGAGTGTGTTTCATGACCAGGAAGTCAACATCCTTACCGCAGGATTCCCGTGCCAGCCGCACTCGACGGCGGGGTACCGGAAGGGTCTCGATGATCCGCGTGAATGCAGTGCAAGCGTGCTCCGCGCTATTGCCGAAGTACATCCCGACTGGGTCTTGCTCGAAAATGTCCCCGGATTCGCGTCGTCGAGCGACGGCCGCGCGTACCGGCGCACGCTCGCGCGGCTCCACCGGGAAGGTTATCGCTGCGAAGCAAAAATCATCGATGCCATCGACGTGCTCCCGCAACGCCGCCGTCGGCTCTGGATTCTCGGGCATCGCGGAACTTCCGGGCCCTCACCTTCTGAAGTATTCGCTGTCGCCGCAAGCGGCGGCGGGCGTGATGCGCCGCGCAAGGAAGAACCGGTACACCATGCCGCCGCGACTGCGCAGCGCCCTGACATCCACCATCCGCTCGCGCTCCCGACGCTGATGGCGAGCGGATCCGGCGTCATCAAAGCCGGATTGCGCAGCACCGAGCTCGGATTTCTGATCGTTCAGGATATCGCGGGTCACGGCACCATCGTACGCCGGCCAACTTCCCTGGAGATCATTCGCGCGCAAGGTTTCCCGGACGATTGGCTGGACGGCGTCATGTGGCGCAACAAGCCTCTCAGCCGGACCCAGATCGCCAAGCTCGTCGGCAACGCCTGGCCGGTTGTCGTGCCCGCATTGATCTTCGCTGCCATCGGCGAACTGGGTGGGTGGCGGCAATCATGAAAACTCCGTCCATCCTTCTTGAGTGGAAGCGCCGCGCGTGTCCGACGGTTTTTCACGAATCATCGCACCGGCTGGCAGATCGATCGTCCACTGATCTGGTTTGCCATTCAGTCCCCAAAACTACCAGCCCGCTCCATGCCATCAATACGAATGCATCAACACAGGAGTTCACGATGCCGATGACCATTTTTGAAGAGATCCAACCGACCGACGGCCCCGATATCAGCAAACCTTTCGTGCTGATCAACGACCCGGATTCGTCCGAGGAAATTGCCGTTCCCGAATCCGTGACCACGGTGTTCGGGCCGCTGAATGATCGTAACGTGATCCACACGACGGTCGACCGGCTCGCCGCCGACATCCCTCATCTTTCGGCGCACCAGTTGAACGATTTTGTGTCGGGAAAGCCCATCATTGCGATGATGATGCCGATGCCGATCGATTTCGACATCGACGTGTTCAAAAAGGAGTGGTGTGAACGCAAATACGTTCTGCGTAAGGCGCTCGCGGTGAATGTCGTTGCGGCGACGCAACGGCTGGTCGGACTCGCAGGTGGCTGCGACCACACCCTCGTTCTTCAGCAGTTGGCGAAAGCTGTTTGGACGCCGCGCGTGAATCGCGACGGAGGACAGCCTCCCGAGGCTATCCGCCAGCGGTCGCTGGACAAGCTCTACCAGGAAGGGCTCGATGCGATTTCGGGCTGGTATCCGGGGCATCCGCCGTTCGAGGATATCAAAGCCGCGCTGAATGCGGAGGGCGCGAGGCTTGGTAACTCGCCGAAGAGCACGGGTGGCGCATTCCTCATTGCGCAATTCGAGATCGTTGCAACGTTCTTTCGCTTGTACCGCAGGGCACAGAACGTGACCGATCTGCTTGACCAAGCGGATGCTGCGAAGGCGGAGGGCCGCAAAGGCATCTACGGCGTGTTCAACCGCCTGCTCCAGCCGCCCTTCTCGAAACGCGACCTGATCGTCGCCGCTTTCAACGGCAATTTCGACCCGTCGGAGTTGAGCCCGCGCCATCGCCTTTGTCGTCCGGAGTTTGAGGAGATGCGCAAGCGCGGACAACAACATCGCGCCGCTGTCCTCAACGGCTCTGATCAATTCGAACCCGACTAGTCGGTCTATTCCCGAAACGGAGGTGCGGCCCCGGCCGCGCCTCCAAAACCCAGAGCATTCACAACGCCTATCCACACCCAATCGCGCGCGACACGCACGCACCACGGAGACACGACATGACCAAGCACGCAGCTTCCCAAACTGTTACCGACGCGCCTTCTCTGGCGGGCGTCGTTCTGTCCGGCATCGGCGGATCAGGTAAATCGACCTTGACGCTGACGATCGCCGATCTCGCCGAGGTCGCCGGAATTGATCTCGACATCCTGCAGTTCGACCATCAGTCGAAGCTAGGCGAGACGCTGGGGCGCGATATCGTTACCCTCGATTCCGCCATCGCCCGCAAGTCGCGCAGCAATCCTGACGCGATCGTTGAACTGTTCGAACCGTTCACCGACCGCCTGGCCAGCCTGAAGGACACGAAACGGAGCCTGCTGATCGAGATCGGCGGCGGACTGACGCCGATCTTTCACGATCACAACCGCCTCGTCGATCTCAATGAGGACGTAGTCGAGCTTGGCGTCAATCTCACCGTGTTCGTGGTCGTGCTCGCGACGCCCGAGGCGATCGGACAGGCCACGGTCGAACTCGACCGGTTGAAGGAGATTTTGCCCGACGCCCGCGTGATCGTCGTCGAGAACCGCTGGCGTGGCACGGTCGCCGAGATGCTGCCCTTTCTCGACGATCCTGTACGCAAACGCGCCAAACGGATGCTGGCGGATCATCCGGTTATTGTGATGCCGCGCGTCGAGGGCGCAAGTCTGCGGCATGCTGAACGGGTTCATGCTCGCCTGATCGATATCATCGATTGGGATCTGGCGACCGTGATGGAGAAGACTGGTCTCAAGCGGGGCGCCGCCCGCCTGATGCGTGGCGACGTCGCCGCCTACCTGGCTGCGATGGAAAGCGGTCTTGCCAACGTCCTGCCGCTGCTGGGTTCGGGAGGCGGCCAATGAATGACGTCAAACAGCACCGCCGGAATCGCAACCGTGCGCTCGTTGAACGCACGGAGACCATCGAAGAGTTGATTGCGCGCTGCCGCAAGATGACACCGGAGCAGTTCGCGCAACTCTCCCAGAATCTGCTTCGGCGGCTGACGCCGGATCAGCGCGCGGACATTGCCGCAGGCCTGACTCCGGCTGCCGAAGATACCGCGTTGCCCCGAGCCGGTGAAAGGCGATCAGCGCCCGGATCGTCGATGCCGGCTAAAAAGGCACGTCCCCGCGCGCGATCAATTTGGCGCCGGATGCTCAGCGCCTCGCTTGTCTGGGGTACCACTGCGAGCCTGACGGTGATCGCAGTCCTGACGGTACCGCCCCTGCTTCGCGATGGCGGGCAAATCGTGCGTCCTACCCAATCCGGTCTCTGGCCAAGGTGTGCGCGACTGACAGGGAAGACCGACGGATGTGTTTATCGTGTTTCGCACGGCCTGTCGTGGAGCGATGCCGCTGGCCTGCTGAACATGCAGGAAGCTTACCTGCGTGCCGTCAATCAGGCTCCCGCCAGCGGAGTCCTGAATGCTGGTCAATTCATCATCGTCTGGCGCGGCCACGGCCGCCTTACGCAATAGGAAACAGTCATGACCGATAAACCTGCCTACGAAATCCGCTCCGTTGTGCCCGCTGTCTTTGCCGCACTGGTATTCGGAGCCCTGTTCGCCTGTCTCGCAGGCGGAATCCTGCTGGGCCTGATGCCATGGTGGGGATGGCGACAGGACATGCCGGTCACATTAACCGGACTTGAAATCCTCCGCCTTGCGGCCTGGCGTTGGGATTCCATTTTGTGGGCGATCGACGTCCATAACCTGCAATATCCGCTGCTGGCTCGCGGTGCCGCAATCATGGTTGGCGGCCTTGGCGCTGGCGTTGCCGCCGGATGGATCGCCTGGAATGCGACGCCGTTCGTTGACACTCGCACTCATTACGAGGGTATTCGCCGCCTCAAGGGCAAAGCCGCCGTCGCCGCGGCCAACCGCGCCATGCAAAAAGAAATCGCCGATTCCGGCCGCGCGTATGAGCTCGCTCCCGGCGTGTGGTTCTCGCAGCTGAGAAGCCTTGTAAACCTCCTCATCCTCGGGGCGCCGGGATCCGGCAAAACACGGATCGTTCTTTATCTGATCGAACAAATCCTCAGCGAGTTCGGTCCGTTGCGCAACAAATCGCAGGGTCTCTTGATCCACGACACGACTGGCGAGATTCGAGATGGCTTTCCACGCGACCATTCGTACATCGCCGGCGTCGGCCTTGACGACGAGGAGATCTGGGCTTGGGCCATTGGAGAAGACGTATTGACAATCGACGATGCCAACGAGGTCGCACGGAGGCTTCTCGGAGAGCGCTCCGGGCCAAAGCATAGCAACTCCGTATTCGACGCGGGCGGCTCTACCATCCTCGCCGGATGCATCGTCATTTGTCAAAAGACCCATGGACGGAAATGGGGCGCGCAGGAACTTCTTGAAATCGTATCGCTTGATGCCGCGACGTTGTACGCGAAGCTCGTGGAAGTCGATTCCCCCGCGGTCGCCCTGCTGGACATGGACGAGGACGGCCACTCGCTGTCAAAGACTTCGGCGAGTTTCATGCTTACCTATCGCGCGCATGTGCTGCGCGTGCTGGAACCACTGGCCCGTCATTGGCGGGACGTCTCGCCGAACCGCCGCTTCTCGTTCGTTCGCTGGATGAATGGCGACCACAAGCAGCCCCGCATTGTTCTCCTGCAACGCTCGGCCCGCCTGAGCGAGTTGAGCGCCGCGTGGATCGGAGCGGTCATCGATCTGATTGCCGCGTACGCGACCGATGCCGCGTTCAATCCGGAAAAGGAACGGCGCCTTCATCTCGTTCTCGACGAATTCCACCAGTTGGGGCCGCTGGGCAGGTTCCAGGAATTGCTGGACGTTGGTCGGAACAAGAATGTTTCGGTGATCGCGACCCTGCAAGACCTGAATCAGCTGCGCCTGAATTACAATGAGACCGGCGCGAACAATATGATCGAACGCTTCGCGACGGTCATTATCGGCCGGATGCGACAGGGCGAAGCTTCAAACAAAGTATCGGAACAATTGATCGGCAAGCGCACCATTGTCGACCCTCCGGACAAGTCTCGACAGCATGATGCACCGTCAGCCCAGAAGCGCGAGGTGCCGCTCGTGCGGCCTGAGCAATTGAGCCGGGAATTGGGCGTGTTCGATGACAAGGTTCATGCGCTGGTTATCGGATTCGGTGACGTCCTTGATCTGACGTGGCCGGTGACTGTCTGGCCTCCCCGACGCTCGTAGTTTGCATCCCCATCGTCACTTTGAATCAGGTACGCACCGCAGAATCCCGTTGCGTACCTGATGCGTCACCGCAGCAACGCGCTCGACAATGCCTTCCCGCGATCCGCAAAATGTCGTCGATGCGTGCCTGCGTTCTTTTTGACGACCTGAACAGGAACGAAACGTCTTAGAGACGACGCGCGGCAGCTTCTCTGCAGAATTCGGTTCAGTCCCCAAAACTAAGCAGTTCAGGTGCGATAGATGAAAGGCCTCTCATCGGGAGGCCTTTATGGTCGCATCTTTCGCTATCATCCATCGCGCCGATTATTACACGCGCGACAACACGAATTACTATCTGTCCGATCGCGAGCCGAACGGCCGCTGGCTGACCAACAGCAATCGCCTCGGCATCGAAGCCGGAGCAGACGTCCAGCCGGATGTGTTCGAGCACCTGTGTGCGGGCATCGATCGTAACGGCGAGACCCTGATCAAGTACGCCGGCGCGGGACGGCATACTGCCGGGATCGATCTTACCTTCAGTTGTCCCAAGGGCGTTTCCGTCGTGTGGGCTCTGGGCGATGACAAGCTCCGGCGCACCGTTGAGGCTGCCGAATCCGAAGCGGTCGCCGCGACCATCGCGTTCCTCGAGCAGGAACTGCCGCTTGGACGCCGTGGTCGCAATGGCATCCGGCGCGAACATGTTCGTCTTGTCGCCGCCGCGTTTGCCCATGGCGAAGCTCGCCCTGAACGCCACGCCGACGGCGTCGTCGCGCCGGACCCGCAGCGCCACACCCACGTCACGATCCTCAATGTCGCCGAGCGCACCGACGGCTCGTTCGGCGCCATCGACACTGTGCAGCTGCGTCAATGGAAGAAGGCGCTCGGCGTGCATTTCCGGGTCGGTCTTGCCACGCGCCTGCAACGCGCGGGCTTCGCGCTGGGACCGATCAGCGCGGATGGCCTGTTCGATATCGTGGGCGTTCCGTCCGACGTCGTCGCTTATTTCAGCGCACGCCGCGCCACGATCGAAGAACAACTGGCCACGGCAGGTACGACGTCTGACGCAGCGCCTGCCCTCGCGGCCCACGTGACCCGCACGACGCGGCGGGACAAGGAATCTCAACCGGAAGGCGACCGGCATCAACGTTGGCGGGCCGCAACCCGTCAATTGGGATACGAGCCGGAGAGCATCATCCAGACCGCACGAAGTCTTGGCATGGAGGCTCAATCCGAGGCAGCGGTCGTGGCAGACCGGATCGCAGAACGCTTGGCACAGGTCCCTGATCTCCTGACGACGACACAATCGGTGTTCGAGCGCTACCGCATGTTTGAGGCGGTTGGCGCCGCACTGGTGGGAGTTAGCGTTGAACCGGATCGGATCAGAGTTGAAGTCGATCGTTTGCTTGCCAATGGCGCCATCGTCGAGCTTGGCCGCGATCGGACTGGTGCCCCGCGTTATTCCACGCCGGACATGATCGCGATCGAGCGTACCCTGGTCGACACCGCCAGACGACTGGCTTTCGATGTGCGGCAGGGCCCCGCGAGCAAGGTCGTTACACGGCACGCTCGCACCGCCCGACTGACGGACGAACAACGAGCCGCCGTTGATCTTGCGACCTCGGGCGCACGGCTTGCCGTCATTCAAGGGACCGCCGGAACGGGCAAGTCGCACACCCTGGCGGTCGTTGCGCGCGCCTGGGAGGCGGCCAACCATCGGGTCCTTGGCGCTTCGATCGCGTGGAAGGCAGCCAACACGCTTGGCCAGGATCTTGCCATCCCCTCGCGCTCGATCGATTCATGGCTCGCGAAAATCGAAACCGGAAGCGCGGTACTGGATTCGTCGACGCTGCTGATCGTCGACGAGGCCGGTCTGATGTCGAGCCGCCAGATGCAGCGCCTCCTCACCCACGTCGAGGCCGCGCGGGCGTCGGTTCTCCTGGTGGGAGACAGCCGGCAGCTTCAACCGATCGGCCCGGGTGCGGCGCTTCGTCTGGTCAACGATACCGTGGCCGGGGTGCGCCTCGATACGATCGTGCGCCAGCAACAGGAATGGGCACGTGACGCCGTGCACGCATTCGCCCTCGGCGATGCCGAGGCTGGATTGTCCGCGTATGCGAGCCACGGGCTGCTCGTGGAATCGGATGGCGGCGCCGCGGCGGTCACGGCGCTCGTCGACGCCTGGCAAAATGTCCGCCATTCGTCGCCCGACGCGTCGATCCTGGCGGTCGCCAAGACCAACGCGGAAGTGCGGGCGATCTGCAATGCCATCCGCTCCCGGCTGAAGGTTGAGGGCGCAATCGATCATCACGACACCAGCATCCGCGCCGTCACGCCGTCCGGTCAGGGCTATGATCTGCCGCTGGCCATCGGGGATCGTGTTCGCTTCCTGCATCGCTTCGATCAGTTCCAGGTGGTCAACGGCACCGAGGCCGAAGTGACGAGCGTCACTGCTGCCCGGAATGGCGCCGTCACAATCAAGGCTCGCATCGACCGGCGCGAAATCCGCTTCAACGCCGCTGACATCGCCGACCAGGAGGGGCGCTCTTTCATCGCTCATGCCTGGGCCTCGACGATCTTCCAGGCGCAGGGCGCAACCGTCGACCGCGTGTTCGTGCTCGGCTCAAGCAGGTTCGACCGTCACGACGCTTACGTCGCCATGAGTCGCGCCCGGCAGGAAGCAAAGCTTTTCATCGATCGACGCGCGCTGGACACCGAAATCCGCGCCAGCGATCCCGATCGCAATATCACCATCGATCAGGAGCGGCGTCTCGCGCATCTGGCCAACTGTCTTGCGCGCGAGAATCCGAAGTACAGCACGCTCGATCCGCTGGTTCACGTCGCTGGCGAAATCGCGCGGCAGCCCGACCATGCTCCGATCCGGAAGCACGAGCTTGCACAGGAGTTGTCCCAATGACCGGACGCTCCAAAGCAATCGCGCCCCGGCGCCGGCCATCGGCGCGGCCTGCAGCCGCACGATCGCCGATGCGGCAGACCGATCGCCGCACATCGCGTCGCGACCGGGAACGTGTCTGGGTCGTGGTCGAAGGACTGCCCTCCAAAATGCCGGTCCTTCCCGCCGAAATCGAGGTCATTGAGACCTATTTCGGCGCCTTCCTCGACGAACTGCTGGCTGGTCACACGGGCGGCCGGCCCGGATTGCCGATCGCCGGCAGCTCCGGCACACTCCCCAGAAAGGAAGAACCTGAATGAATATCCGCCATCGCGACGCCTTTCGTCCCGCCCACGATAACGATGCGCTCGTCCCCGGGGCGCGGGCATGTGCCTATCTGCGTGTCTCGACCGGGCGGCAGGCCGAGAGCGATCTGTCGATCCCCGATCAACGCAAGCAGGTCGGCTCGTTTTGCGCAAACAAGGAATGGACGCTGGTCGCCGACTATGTCGAGCCCGGTGCCTCCGCCATGGACGACAACCGCCCCGAATTCCAGAAGATGATCGAACGTGCCACCGACGATGACCATCCGTTCGACGTCATCGTTGTGCACTCGTTCTCGCGCTTCTTCCGCGATTCCTTCGGACTGGAGATGTATATCCGCAAGCTCGCCAAGGAAGGCGTGCGCCTCGTCTCGATCACCCAGGAACTGGGCGACGATCCGGCCCAGGTCATGATGCGGCAGGTGATCGCGCTGTTCGACGAGTACCAGAGCCGCGAGAACGCAAAGCATGTGCTGCGCGCCATGAAGGAAAACGCCCGTCAAGGCTTCTACAACGGCTCGCCCGTCCCTCTTGGCTATCGCGCCGAGGAAACCGAAAAGCGCGGTGCTCGGGTCAAGAAGAAGCTCGTGATCGACCCCGCCGAAGCCGAGACCGTCCGTCTCATCTTCCGCCTCTATCGGCACGGGGACGGTCAATCCGGACCGCTGGGGGTCAAACACACCGTCACCTGGCTGAACGAGCGCGGATATCGCACGCGCAGGGGTGCCCGCTTCGGCGTAGCGACGCTTCACACCATCCTGACCAGCCCCGTTTATGTCGGGCAATGGGTCTTCAACAAGCGCGACTCCCGGACGCTCCGGGAGAAGCCGATTGACCAGTGGATCACGGTCGAGGTTCCGCCGATCATCGAACGAGCCGAGTTCGATGCCGTGCAGGCTACGCTTAAGGCGAACAACTCGCGGGTGACCGCGCCGCGGGTGGTCACCGGGCCAATTCTGCTTACCGGACTTGCCCGCTGCGCTTCCTGCGATGGCGCCATGACGCTGCGCACCGGCACCTCGAAGACAGGGGCTATCCACAAATATTATACCTGCTCGACCTGCGCCCGGATGGGCAAGTCGGCCTGCAAGGGGCGCTCCGTCCGCATGGATACCCTCGACAACCTCGTTGTCGATCACCTGTCACGGCAGTTGTTTACCACCGAGCGCCTCACCGAGATTCTTGCCGCCGCCTTTGCCCGTCGCGCCGAGAAGGCCATGGAAGTCGATGGGCGCGTCACCGCCCTGCAGCGCGACGTCGTCGATGCCGCCGACAAGCTGAAGCGGCTCTATCGCATGGTGGAGGATGGCGTCGCCGAACTGGACGATATCCTGCGGGATCGCATCAGCAGCCTCAAACTTGACCGTGAACGGGCCCAGGCCGCGCTCGATTGCATCCAGGCCCAGGCCACGCCTGCAACCGAAGTTCCGCCGGAAATGATCGAGCGGTTCGGGCAGGAAATGCGCGAGAATATCGCCAATGGTGAGATTCCGTTCCGGAAGGCCTATTTGCGCTCGGTCATCGACCGGATCGAGGTCGACGACCACGTCGTTCGCGTTATCGGCGACACCGCGACGCTGGAACAAGTTATGGCCGGGAAAAGCGTCCCCACGTCCGGGGT
This sequence comes from Afipia birgiae 34632, assembly GCF_000308295.2. Taxonomy (GTDB): domain Bacteria; phylum Pseudomonadota; class Alphaproteobacteria; order Rhizobiales; family Xanthobacteraceae; genus Afipia; species Afipia birgiae. The sequence goes on along the minus strand of NZ_HG326652.1, from coordinate 663,426 downwards.
TCGCAGTTTGGTACGCAAGTGGCGCGCTCCGAGAGATTCGAACTCCCGACCCTCGGAATCGAAATCCGATGCTCTATCCAGCTGAGCTAGGAGCGCTGCTGGCGGCACAATAGCCAAGCAGGATGTGAAAGCTACCCCCAGAACACCACTGGTAGTGACTTTTTCAGGTCTTTGGATGCGACCGTGCCGCCGCGGCCGTAACCATCTGTCCCAGCTCGATAAAATGGCTCTTCCGCGGCGAGCTTTTGCGCCAGGCGAGCCCAATCACGCGCTCCGGTTCCGGGTCGGCGAACCGCATCAGATGGATATCACCGCGCCGGGTTTCGAGTGGTACCGCCAGTTCTGGCAACAATGTCATGCCGAGACCATTGGCGACCATCTGAACCAGTGTCGACAGGCTCGAAGCACCGAAGGTGTTGATGTTCTCGATCCGCCGAAGGCTGCAGAAGGCCAGTGCCTGGTCGCGCATGCAGTGCCCCTCCTCCAGAAGAAGAAGCCTGTCCTCCTCCAGCAGATCGGGCGTCGCCTTGACGCGGTTCGACATACGATGCGAGGCCGCCATTGCCAGCAGGAAATGGTCATCGAATAGCCGGATCGTCTCGATGTCGGGATGCTCAACCGGCAGCGCGAGCAGCAGAACATCGAGCTGGCCGTCGAGGAGTTCAGTGACGAGCGTCTGAGTCTGGCTTTCGCGGATATGCAGGTCGAGGTCCGGGAACGAGTCGCGGATCGAGGGCAGCAGTTGTGGCAAGATATACGGCGCCACGGAAGGAATGACGCCGAGACCAAGCGGACCGGACAGAACATCGCCCCGTCGTCGTGCCAAATCGACGATGTCGCGTACGTCGGCGAGAACGCGCGCCGCGCGTTGAGCGACTTCCTTGCCGCTTTCCGTCAGCATCACACCGCTGCGTCCGCGCTCCAGGAGCTGCACCCCGAGGAACTTCTCGAGCTCCTGCACCTGCATCGAGAGCGCCGGCTGGGTCACCGAGCAAAGTTCTGCGGCCTTGCCGAAATGACCGAATTTGGCAACGGCTGCGAAGTATTTGAGCTGTTTGAGCGATACCATGATCAATCATTTTTTCTTATCTAGATCAGACTTTAGCGCGACTATATCTGATTTGAAAAGCCTTCACTCACGGCCCTCGCCGTCTAGCGCCGCCACGATCGCATTGAGGCCGTCGGTTAAGGCCGCCGGGCCCGGCTGCAGAATCAGCGGTGATTTGATTTCGACGATGCGGTCGTCGCGCACGGCGGCGATTGTGTCCCAGCCTAGCCGCTGGCGGATCTTGGCAGGCACAACTTTTTTCCCGCACCACGAGGCGAGGATCACGTCGGGATTGGCTGCGACCACGGCCTCGGGCGCAACGATGCGATCCTTCGCAGCCTTTGCCTTTGCGAGGTTCGGAAATACATCGTCACCGCCTGCAACTGCAATCAGTTCCGAGACCCAGCCGATACCGCTGATCAATGGGTCGTCCCATTCCTCGAAATAGACTTTGGGACGCGTTGGTCTCGCGCGTCCCATCCTCGCTGTGTCCGCAAGCCGCTGCTCGAACTGGGATGCGAGCGCATCCGCTTTCCCAGCCTCGCCTATCAATCCGCCGAGCGTGCGGATCATCGCCAGAATCCCGGCAATGTCGCGTTGATTGAAGACGTGGACCGCGACTCCCGCCCGCACCAGATCAGCAACAATGTCAGCTTGCAGGTCAGAGAATGCCAGGACCAGATCCGGATCGAGCGCGATGATCTTCGGAAGGTCGGCCGAAATGAATGCCGAGACGCGCGGTTTCTCGCGCCGCACCTGCGGCGGCCGCACAGCGTATCCCGACACGCCAACGATGCGGTCCTGCTCGCCGAGCAGATACAGCGTCTCGACCGTCTCTTCGGTGAGGCAAACAATGCGTCGTGGAGGGAAAGTCATCAGTAAATCTCAAGCCAGCCCGTGCGCGACTACGCTCTGACTGACTACGCCGGCATCGCACTCATGCCAATGCGCCCGATGCCCGGAATCTTGATCGCGGGGCGGCGAATGTCGACACCGAGAACCGCGCCCAGCACATTCAGTTCGACGCCTTCCAGCCAGCCGACCGTGAGACCGAGATAGCCGCCCAATGTGGCGCGCAGTCCCGTGCCCGAAGGCGTCCAGCCGAACCATTCGCCGTCATAGGGAAAGTCCTTGCCGATCGCGGTTGGCGGCAGCACCGCATCTATCTCCGGCACGGCATCGATGATCGCTGCAACGAATGTATTCGAGTTGGGGCCGGGCCAGGCGCGATAGTCGCCGAGGTTGCGATACTTGTAGCCGTCGATTGCGGCCCGAATTTTCGGAATGAGTTGTGCTGCCCGTTCGCCGTCGGCGCGGAATACTTCATCAGGAAGCTGCCCGAACCAGCGCCCGTCCGCGACGAAGCCGTTGACGCGGATCGGCTCACCCCATGCCGTGTAGTCGTAACGGCTGAAACGAGACGCGCCCTTGTCCTTGAACACGATCCAAGAATGCACGGCGACAATGCCGCGCCAGCGCACCGTTCGCGCCGCATAGATGCGGACCGCGGCTTCTGGATGATCAGACGCGTCCGGCAGAATGCCCGCGCTGGACCGGTCGGCGGCGTACCAGTTTGCCGATGCCCGGTCGCTCAGGAAATAGGATGCTGCGGAAACGCCAATGGGGGCGAACAAGAGGACCAGAAAAGCCGTTAGAACCATCTTCCAAAATCTCATCGGACACCGTCACGGACGCGCTTCGCGTGTCATGAGAATGGTGACGGTCGCCGGTGGATTCAATGGCGCAGGACTAACCGATCAGGGGCGAACAACGTCGAACACATCGCCGTCATATCCCGCCTCAACGGGAATGCGCAGGCGGGTGGTTCCATTCTCGTTCCGGCTCATCTCGGGCACCACGGTCACCACCGGCGTCGCGCGCGCGAAATCCATCGCGGCCTGCGCGGTTCCGAGCTTGTCGAGCTTGATCAGGTTGCGGATGGTCGGAAACGGCAGATTATAGCGGCCCGACTCCGCCGCATCGAGCGCCGCCTTCGGCGACAGCCAGATGGAGTCGACGGATTCCCTGCCGTCATGCTTGCCGATCTGGTCGGGCGGCGCCAACGCCAGCAAAAAATGCGTATCGAAACGCTTCGGCAGATTCACGGGCGTGATCCAGTGCGCAAACAGTGCCAGCAGATCAAATGCGGGCACAAGCTCGTGCTCCCGCAGGATATCCGCGAAACTCACGTTCCCCTCATCAAGCGCGGCGCGCTGCTGGCCGAGCGCTGCAGCCTTCGCCGCGGAAACCAGCGACGACGAGCCACGCGGACGCGCCAGAAGGATTCCACTCTCCTCGAATGTCTCGCGAATGCCGCCGATGCGGATGGCCGCAGTATCGATATCGAGACCGCCGCGATCGGCGACAAGCGCCGGATCAGCCGCGATCTCCCGATCATTCGGATCCATGCTGCCGCCCGGAAATACCAGCGCCCCGGAACTAAATTCGATCTCACGGTTACGCTGCACCATGAAAATTTCCATGCCACCGACTGCTTCACGCAGCAGCAGCACGGTGGAGGCAGTACGCAGCGCCTTCGATTTATCCGGAGTGCTCTTATTGTCGCTGCTCATCAGATGTTTGCCCGCTTATCAACGCGCCCGACGCGCGACAAAAGATAGTCCACTTCGCTGCGCGCCAGCGCGCTCATGGCCGATCCCGGTTTGCGCTGCGCGTCCGACGCAATCTTGCCGCGCTTTTTCAGGACATACTTGCGCACAGCAAGACCGACGCCGGGCTGCTGCTCGTAACGGATCAGCGGCAGGTGTGCATCAAACAGATCGTGCGCGGCATCGCGTTTCCCTGCCTTCGAGAGGTTGACGACATCCACCAGCAGGTCCGGGAACGCATACCCGGTCATCGCGCCATCGACGCCCCGCTCCATTTCGAAATCGAGGAACAGCCCGCCGTTACCCACCAGAATCGACAGCGGCCGCAGCGAGCCGTCCTTCTGGAAACCACGCAACGTCGAAATCTTCTCCAATCCCGGCCAGTCCTCGTGCTTGAGCATCACACAGGTCGGGCTATCCATCACGATCTTGCGGATCACCGACGGCGTCATGACAACAGTCAGCGTCAGCGGATAGTCCTGCAACACCCATGGCACATCGCTGCCGATAGCCTCTGACGCCTGCCGGAAATAACCGAGAATCTGCTCGTCGGTCCGCAAATGCGGTGGCGGCGCGATCATCACTGCGGCGGCGCCCGCGTCCATCGATGCGCGTGCCAGCGTGCGCATCTGCGCGAAGCCCGGCGCGGAGACACCGACGATGATCTGCTTGTCCTTGGCTCGCTTGATGAAGCGGGTCGCAACCTGAAGCGATTCATCGGCCTCCATCTTTGGAGCCTCGCCGAGAATGCCCAGCACCGTGACGCCGTTGCAGCCGACCTCGGCATAGAAATCGGTCAACCGATCGATCGAGTCATAATCAATACGGCCATCGTCGAAAAACGGAGTTGGCGCGATGGCGAACGTGCCGCCTGCCTCGTGGGTGAGCTTCATTATTCAGGCTTCTTTCGTGGATTAGAATCTGCGAGCAGCCAGCTTATCCTGCTCATCGAAGAAAATCTCCCTGGCATGGCTCACGATGTCTTGCGCCTTCCACGGGCCGCCGGGCTTCCAGCCCTTCATTTCCAGCATTTTCATCTCGCGAACGCCGCGCGGACCGGAAACGCCAAGCACCTTGCCGGTCTGCTCGCCGGACAGCGAACTCACCATATAAAGGAGTGCGGGGGCGATTTCGTCCGGTCCCATGACCGCGGCCGGATTCTCGATATAGCGCGGCAGGTCCGCCGTCATGCGGGTCAGTGCGCCGGGCGCCAGCGTCCAGAGCCGGATGTTGTATTTGCGGCCTTCAATGGCGAGCACGTTGCTGAGACCCCAGATGCCGCCCTTGGCTGCACCATAGTTGCTCTGGCCAAAATTACCGAGCAGGCCCGACGTGGAGGACGTATTGACGATGACGCCGCCGCCATTGTCCTTCATCCATTTGAAGGCCGGCATGGTGACACAGAAGGTGCCTTTCAGATGCACCTTCATCACCCTGTCCCAGTTCTCCTCGCTCATTTTCGCGAATGTGCCGTCGAGCAGAATGCCGGCATTGTTGACCAGAATGTCGGCGCGCCCGAAATGCTTGATCGCGTCGTCGAATACCGACTGTCCGCCGGCCATGGTCGAGATGTCCGATCCATTGGCGGCGGCCTTCCCGCCCTCAGCCTGGATGGCATCGACAACCTTCTGCGCCATCGATTTGTCGGCGCCGCTGCCGTCGCGCGGCCCGCCGAGGTCATTGACGATGACGGACGCGCCCTCGCGGGCGAACAGTCTGGCGTAAGCCTCGCCCAAACCGCCGCCAGCCCCGGTGATGATCGCAACCTTGCCGTCGAGCAAACCCATCGAATCCTCCCGTTTCTTCTTGTCTTAGGCGAGAACGGTCTTTCCGTTCTTGATGACGGAGACACCGCGACTCTTGACGCGACCTTCCAGCGAAATCACGTTACCGTCCTTCCAGAGATCGAACGAGACTGTCTCTCCGGGAAAGACTGGCGACGAGAACCGCGTCACATGCTGCTTGAACGCCAGCGGGTCATAGTCCGCATAGGTTTGCAGCACCGCGCGGCAGCTCAGACCATAGGTGCACATGCCGTGCAGGATCGGACGGTCAAAGCCCGCGCGCTTGGCGAATTCCGGATCGCTGTGCAGCGGGTTGCGGTCGCCGCAAAGCCGGTAGATCAACGCCTGATCCGGCCGGGTCGAAATGTCGACCGTCATGTCCGGCGCGCGCTTCGGAATCGCGTGCGGCTCGGGCTGACCGTCGGACGGACCGCCAAAGCCGCCATCGCCACGCGCGAACTGGGACGCGATCAACGTCGCAAGGTCTTCACCCTTGTCGTTCTTGAGCACGGTCTTACGCAAGATCACCGCGCCCTTGTCCTTGCCCTTGTCGAACACGCCGAGGATGCTGGAATCCGCCGTGATGTTTGCCGTGACAGGCAACGGCCTGTGGAAGGTGATGTCGCGCTCGCCATCGACCACCATGACGCGATTGACGTCGATGGGGCCCGCACTTGCGCCCCACGCGGCAACGGACGCGTAGGTCGGCACCACCTTGAGCTCGCGCGGCGTGAAGTAGCCCTCGTTGACGAACGACAGCTCCTTCTGATCCATCGGATCGGCACCCATGCCGATGCCATAGGCGTAAAGCATCACCTCGCGGTCGGTCCACGAATACTTCTGGCCGACGTTCTTGAGCGCCATCACCTCATCGTACTTGATCGGCATGTTTCCTCGCTGTTGTTACTGTTATCCGACGGGCGTGAAGAACGGCAGCGGCGCGCCGTCTGTCGCCTTGAATACGAGCTTCACCCGCTGACCAATTTTCAGCGCCGCCAGATCGCAATCCACGAAATTGGTCAGCAGCGACGGACCTTCATCAAGCGTGACATAGCCGATGGCATAAGGCCCGGTCGGGGACTTCCGCATCAGGCTGTAGCTGTAGATGACACCCTCACCCTTGCTCTCCTCCCACACGGTCTGATCGGAGAAGCACACCGGACAGATCGAGCGTGGAAAGTAATGCGGCTCGCCGCACGCCGTGCAGCGCTTGATGAGGAACTTGCCCTCTTTGGCAGCATTCCAGAAGTGCGCGGTTTCAGGATTGCCCGTGGGTGCTAAATACTTTGGCTTGTCGCTCATCACACGCGCTCCAGAATTGCGGTCGATGCCGCATGACGCACACCAAGCAATCCGCCAGTGCCATGCACCAGCGCGAGATCGCAATTCGGAACCTGAACCTTCGGATGCGCCTCGCCGCGCAACTGCCGCACGGCCTCGATGATCTTGGTGATACCACCACGGTTGATCGGGTGATTATTGCACAGTCCGCCGCCGTCGGTGTTCCACGGCAACTTGCCGACACCGGAAATCAGGTTGCCGTCAGCTACAAACTTGCCGCCGTCGCCCTTTGCACAGAAACCAAGATCCTCAAGCTGAATCACCACAGTGATGGTGAAGCTGTCGTAGATCGACGCGTACTTGATGTCCTTCGGTGTCACGCCCGCTTCAGCAAACGCCGGTGGCCCACTCCACACGCCCGCTGAATAAGTCAGGTCGAGCTTGCGGCCGCCGTTCGGGCCCTTCAGCGATTCGCCGTGACCGGTCATCCGCACCAGCGGACGTTTCAACGACTTCGCGATCTCCGGCGTGGTAACAACCAGCGCGCCCCCACCGTCCGAGACGACGCAGCAGTCAAGACGGTGCAGCGGGTCGGAGATCAACGGCGAATTGATAACGTCCGCGACGGTGACGACATCGCGCAGCATCGCGTGGGGATTGTATTGCGCGTGATGCGAGGCTGCGACCTTGACCCAGGCAAGCTGCTCGCTGGTAGTGCCGAACTCATGCATGTGACGCATGGCGCACATGCCGTAGGCGTTGTGAGTCGTCGCTCCGTACGCAGCTTCGAAATCGACCTCTGGGCCGAACGCGCGCGGCGGCATCGGGCCAGTGCGCGGCTTGCCGGCCAGCGTGATCAGCGCCACGGAACATTTGCCGGCGGCAATCGCCTCGGCGGCATGGCCCAGCGCGATGATGTAGGAACATCCGCCCGTCTCGGTCGAATCCAGATGACGCAGCTTGAGGCCGAGATAATCGGCCATCGGCATCACGCCGCCCGGCGCGTCTCCGGCGCAAAAATAGCCGTCGACGTCGGCCTTTGTCAGGCCAGCATCTTCCAGCGCTCCCTTGGCGCATTCGGCGTGCAATTGCGCGGTCGATTTGTCCGGCGCGTGCCGGGTGGGATGTTCATAGATCCCGGCGATATAGGCTTTTCCCTTGATGCTCAAAGTCATCTCCGCTGCTTTATCTCAGCGGATTTTCTGACCCGCCAAGCGGCGCTTGGCAAGCATCTTGAGTTTCGCCGTGCGAACGAGCGTTCTATTCCGCCGCGATCTGGGGCGCGATCATCGGCGGCGGATTGACAAGGTCCTTGGCAAGCTGCTGGTATCGCGCCTTCGCTTTTGCGATCGACGCCTCCTTCACAGGTCCATAACCACGAATCTGATCGGGCAGCGACAGTAACTCGACCGCGATATCGAGGGTCTTGGGCGAAAGCAGCTTCACCGCCGTCACCACATCCTGCTCATATCCCTTGATCAGATTGCATTCGAGCTTGCGATCCTCGCTGTAGCTGAACGGATCGAACAGCGTGCCGCGCAGGAAGCGGAATTTTGCCATCGTCCGGAAGACCGGCAACATCCACGCGCCGAACTCGCGCTTGCGCGGACGGCCCAATGCATCGACTCCACTGTGCAGGATCGGCGGTGCGAGATTGAAGCTGATCTTGAAATTACCCTCGAACTGCTTGCCGAGATTTTCGGCGAACTTTCCATCGGTAAAGAGACGCGCGACTTCATACTCGTCCTTGTAGGCGAGCAGCTTGGCATAGTTGATCGCAACGGCGCGCGGCAATGCCTCGCCATACCCGCCATCGAATGCAACCTTCCGCACCTGATCGACAAGATTACGATAGCGTGCCGCATAGGCAGCGCTCTGATAATCGGTCAGCAACTGCGTGCGATGCGCGATGACCTCGTCGAGCGTCATCTGATCGAGAGTCTTCGGCGCCTCGGGCTCATCGCCCTTCATCATTGCAGCAAGCCGTGCGGGATCGTGCGCCGCAAGGCGGCCAAGACGGAACGCCTGGGTGTTCATCTTGATCGACACCGCATTGAGTTCGATCGCCTGCTCGATGGCTTCTGCGCCGACCGGCAACAAGCCCTTCTGATAGGCGTAGCCCATCATCATCATATTCGTCGCGATCGAGTCTCCCAGCAGAGCCTCGGCGGGCTTGGTGAAATCGAGGAACGCGGAGTCCTTGCGGAGCGCATTTTCCAGCACCCGATTGACCTTGCCGCGCTGGAAATCGAAGTCACGGTTCTGGATGAAATCAGCAATCGGAATGAGATGCGTATTGATGACGCCATAGGTGCGCGACGACTCCGCCAGCGTAATCGTTTCCTTGGCGACGGCCACCACCTCATCGGCCGCAATCAGCAAGTCGGCAGTGCCGGTCACGATACGTGAACAGGTGACGTCGGCGGTATTCTTCGACAACCGCACATGGCTCAGCACCGCCCCACCCTTTTGCGCGAGCCCCGACATATCGAGGATCATGCTCGCCTTGCCTTCGATGTGAGCTGCCATCCCGAGCAGCGCACCGATGGTCAGCACGCCCGTGCCGCCCACGCCGCCAACGGCAATGTTGTACGGCCTGTCGAGCGACGGAACGCTGGATGGTGCGGGCAGTTCGCCGAAATCATCAACGGCGACCGGCGCGCGCTTGCGCAATGTGGCGCCTTCAACGGTGACGAAGGACGGACAGAAGCCCTTCACACAGGAATAATCCTTGTTGCAGCTTGACTGGTTGATGGTGCGCTTGCGCCCCAGCTCAGTTTCCAGCGGCTCGACCGAAATGCAATTCGACTGCACCGAGCAATCGCCACAGCCTTCGCAGACGGACGAATTGATGAAGATACGCTTTGACGGATCTTCCATCAGACCGCGCTTGCGGCGGCGACGTTTCTCGGCGGCGCAGGTCTGCACGAAGACAATGGCCGAGCAGCCCGGCACTTCGCGGAGCGTGCGCTGGACTTCATCGAGCTGGTCCCGGTGCGCAACCTTGGTACCCGGTGCAATGTCGGACGCCGGATAGGCGTCGGGATTTTCCGACACGAGATAAATGTCGCGGATGCCCTCGCTGTGAAGCTGGAACGTGACCTGCTGCGGCGAGAGCTCGCCATCGACATGCTGGCCGCCGGTCATCGCCGTCGCGTCATTGTAGAGAATTTTGTAGGTGATGTTTGCCTTGGATGCGACCGCCTGCCGGATCGCGAGGCTGCCCGAGTGGAAATACGTGCCGTCGCCAAGATTGACGAAGACATGCTTCTCGTTGGTGAAAGGCGCGATGCCGACCCATGGCACGCCCTCCCCGCCCATATGCGTGAAGGTCTCGGTGTTGCGGTCCATCCACAGCGCCATGAAGTGGCAGCCGATGCCGGCCATCGCACGGCTGCCTTCCGGCACCTTGGTCGATGAATTGTGCGGGCAGCCCGAGCAGAAATACGGGGTGCGCGTGACTGGCGCGATCGCCTGAACCTGGGTCGCCTGCCGGCCGTTGAACCAGTCGGCCTTGGCGCGCAGCATCGCGACGATTTCAGGATTGAGGTCGAGCTGCAGCAGCCGCTCGGTCAGCGAACTTGCCAGCGACGCGACGCTGAGCTCTTCGGCAAATGGCAGGAAGCGCTTGTCGTGATTGTCCATCTTGCCGATGATGCGCGGGCGCACATCGTCGCGCCAGTTGAACAGCTCCTGCTTGACCTGGTTCTCGACGATCTCGCGGCGTTCCTCGACGATGAAGATTTCCTCGAGGCCGACGGCAAACGCGCGCACGCCTTCCGGCTCCAGCGGCCATGGCATGCCGATCTTGTAAAGCCGAATACCGATCTTGGCGGCGACCTCCGGCGTGATGCCGAGTTCACGCAGCGCCTGCCGGATATCTTCATAACTCTTGCCGGACGCCATGATGCCGAACCGCGCGTTCGGCGAATCCATCGTCACGCGATTGATTCTGTTGGCGCGCGCAAAGGCGACTGCGGCAAATCCTTTATAATCCTGCAGGCGCTTGTCCTGCGCGTAGCGGTCGTCCGGCCAGCGCAGATTGAGGCCGCCCGGGGGCATCTCGAAATCAGTCGGAATGATGAACGGTGTCATCTCGTCGGTAAGATCGATTTCCGCCGTGGTTTCCACCGTTTCGGTGATGACCTTCATGCCGACCCAACAGCCGGAGTAACGCGACATCGCGATACCGAGCAGACCCATCTCGATCATCTCGTGGATGCTCGACGGATAGAGATACGGCATCAGCGCAGAGATGAAGGCATGGTCCGACTGATGCGGCACGGTCGATGATTTAGCGCCGTGGTCGTCGCCCGCGAGACAGAGAACGCCGCCATTCTTGGCCGAACCCGCCGCATTGCCATGACGGAATACGTCGCCGCAGCGATCGACGCCGGGGCCCTTGCCGTACCAGATGCCGGTAATGCCGTCGAACTTCGCACCCGGCGACAGATTGAGTTGCTGCGAACCCCAGATCGCGGTCGCAGCGAGGTCTTCATTGACGCCCGGCTGGAATTTCACATCGTACTGGGCGAGATGCTTGCGAGCTGCGTGAAGTTGCTGGTCGTAGCCGCCAAGAGGTGACCCGCGATAGCCGGTGACGAATCCTGCGGTGTTCAGGCCCGCTGCCCGATCGCGCCTGACCTGCGCCATCGGCAACCGGACCAAAGCCTGAATGCCGGTCAGAAAAACGTGCCCCGATGCCTGCGTATACTTCTGATCAAGACTGATCGGCCCTTGATTGATTCCCATAATTCGACTGCCTCTTTGCCGGGCTCTTGTTTGCAACGTCACGAGTCTACTTAGAACCAGTCTATGTCGCTTTTTGTTTCCAGCACATCCTAAATCGCATTCATCAGACCTTTGTTTTGAAACGCAATTTTTGGTTCGCTTTTCAGCCCAACTCGACCTGTTGTGTCGCTTTTATGCCTGACGTCGAAAGGACATTGCGGGCCGTTTGGCGCTCGTTCGGGGATCGCGACGACTCGCTGCAGTGCAATTGCCCGTTGCAACTCTGACCCGCCCCCGATGCAAGGCTCCTCCGGAACGGTCCCAACGGGTGACCGTTGACCTCCACCAAGGCAAACCCGGTCTCAACGGGTTGCGCAGACGAGCGGAGGATTTTGATCATGACCCTGTCAGCAAACGATTGGTCGTCGAACGGTAAAGGAGCCAGCAACGGCAAACCCGTCCGGACAACCGAGAAATTCGAGTATCAGCAGGGTAAGCCCATCAAGGCGCTTATCGGCGTCGCGTTGCTTGTGGTTCTCGCCCTTGTTCTGGCGCGCATGAACCCTGCCTCGCATCAAACTTCCGCGAACCCCGCGATAACAACGGGCCAGACCACAGGCTCGATTACCCGATGACATTACAATCCGCAAAGTTCCGAGCATCAGTGAACCCGAATGATAGCGGGATATCGGGGGAACGTCTTCGGTATCCAGTGATTGTCTCTGAAGATGCACCGACTGGAGGAATGATCCATGGCAATCGAGCGTAACCCCAACGATCCCTACAGCGCAGCGCCGACCAACGATGAGTTGCTCCGCCGCCGCGCGGATCAGTTCGACAACGAACTTCAGGCAGATCCCGAGCTGGCTGAAGGACCCGCCGGTGGCGGACGCATCGCGTTGTTCGCGATCGCGCTGGTCGCAATTCTTGGCGTGGTGTTCTACGGGCTGAACACGTCCAGCACATCACCTGATGCAACGCCGACCGCGCAAACAACGCCGGCCTCGCCGTCAGGCGGCACGGCGCGGGCACCTCGTGCTCCGGCTGGCCAGACCACCGGCTCGACAATGCGCCCTGCACAGCCCGCTTCTCCGCCGGCGATGAACAATCCGGCTCCGGCCGCCCCGCAGAACAACCCGGCTCCGGCTGGCGCACCGTCAAGCAACTAACCTCGACGGCTTGAAAATCAGAGCGGGCATCTTCACGGATGCCCGCTTATTCTTGGTCTATTATTTTCGCTCCTTGATGGCTTTTGAAAAGAAGCCATTGATCTCACCGTGCGGTACAGCCTGAGCCATTCCGGCAAACGATCCACTGTCGGCAATTTCCCGCGCAGCTTTCATGAAGGCACCCCAGGCCGTGCGCGCGAGCGCGCCACCAACGCTGATACGGCGCACGCCCATATCGGCCAGTTCTGCCTGCGTCATGCCGGGCCCGCCCCACAGCACATTGATCGGTTTCGGCGCCAGTTCTTTCACAACCGCCGCGATCTGCTCCCTGGTTCTGATGCCCGGCACATACAGGCAATCCGCGCCGGCCTCGGCGTAGGCAATCAACCGCGCGATGGTGGCCTTGAGATCGGGCTGGCCGATGAGAAAGCTCTCGCATCGTCCCACCAGCACGACATCGCCACCTTTTGCATCGATTGCCGAGCGTGCCGCACGCATGCGCCCGACCGCGAGTGTCATTTCGTAGAGAGGAGCCGACGCGTCGCCGGTCGAGTCTTCGATCGACAATCCCGCCACACCGGTCTCAACGCCACGCGCCACGTTCGCCGCTACTCCTTCGGGATCGTGCGCAAAACCCGCCTCGAAATCGGCATTCACGGGAATGTCCGTGGCATCACACAGCGCTTTCAGATGCGTCAGAACATCGTCGCAGGTTACCTTGTTGTCGGGATGCCCGATCGACCAGGCGAAGCCTGAACTCGTCGAAGCGAGCGCCTTGAAACCCATCCCCTGCAACAATTGGGCGCTGCCCACGTCCCACGGGTTGGGCAGCACAAAGCAGCCGCTCTCATGAAGTTTTTTGAAATCCGCGCGCTTCTGGGCTGTTGAAACCGGCATTCCTAGTCCTCCAGGGCGATATTATTTTCAATGTCTTTGACGCCAAGGCCGACGATGCCGTTGATGCCATGTGAAATCAATCGGCATGACGGCGCGTCAGCCCTGCACCTGCCGCAAAAAGGTTCGCTCCTCCGACAGGATGAACTTGTGCTCCAGCGCGAAACTGAAATTTGCAACACCCTCCGCATCGGCTTTTAGCCGGGCGCGATAGGATTCGTACTCTGCCAGACTCGGAAACGAGATAAGCCCGAATGCGATGTTGTCGGTGCCTTCATGCGGCATCCAGTAGCCAAGCAGATCGCCTCCGCATTTCGGAATGATCGTGAGCCACCGCTGCGCATAGGCTTCAAACATATGCCGCTTGAACGGATCGAGCTGGTAGCGGATGAAAACGGTAACGGTCATGGGATGCTCCTTGTCCGGAACAGACCCTAGACCGTTGCCTGACGTGAATGCTTCGACTAGGATCGAAGTATGAAAGCAGGACCGGACATGGCCATGATCGCCTCGCTTGTCGGCGATCCCGCGCGCTCCAACATGCTGACTGCGCTGATGAGCGGACGCGCCCTCACCGCGACCGAACTCGCGCAGGAAGCAGGCATCACACCGCAAACCGCGAGTTCGCATCTTGCCAAACTCGAGGCGGGGCACCTCGTCGTCCCGGAAAAACAGGGCCGTCATCGCTATTTCCGGCTCTCCGGCCCCGACGTCGCCACGGTGCTTGAGGGATTGATGGGGCTCGCCGCCCGCGCCGGTCACCTGCGGGTTCGAACTGGCCCCTCCGATCCCGGGCTGCGCCGTGCCCGTGTCTGCTACGATCATCTCGCGGGCGATTTGGGCGTGCGGATGCTCGACTCCATGACGGAGAAAGGGTTGCTGCGCGCCCAGAAGGACAGCGTTGCGCTTACGTCCCAAGGGGAGCGGTTTGTCGCCGATCTCGGCATCGACCTGCCGGCCCTCGGCGGATCTCGCCGTCCCCTGTGCAAGACCTGCCTCGACTGGAGCGTCCGGCGAAGCCATCTCGCAGGCTCGCTCGGCGCGGCGATCCTGTCGCGATTCTACGAGTTGAACTGGGCGAAGCGCGAAAAAGGCAACCGCGTCGTGACGTTTTCACCGAAAGGCGCCACACGCTTTAACGCATTGTTCGGCGCGCCGGGCGATTAATGCAACAATCCGCAGTTGACAGCGCCGAGCAAAAATTGGCGTAATTCGCCGCGCTTTTCGCGCTTTTGATGTCCCGAATTTCTGACAGGGTGTTCCATGTTTCGCAGTGGGTTAATCGCATTTGTCGCGCTGTTTTCGGTCACGGCTCCGGCCACGGGCTGGGCTTACGAAATCAAGCCGAAGTCACCCGAAACTGCATTTTCCGCAAAGCTTCAGCCTGACATTGTCGGCCTGTCGAGCAACACCGAAGGCAGCAAGGCTTCTCCGATTTTCGAGACCTACCTGAAAGATCTGCCGGGCGTGAAACCGGAGATCGCTCAGCAGAAATTCGGCGGCACCAACGTGACCTATGTCACCTCGATGAAGTTCGTGTCGCCAGCGACCAGCAACCATCCCGGCGAATCGATGATGGCAGTATTTTCGTCGCCCGCCAGCGCCAACCGCGCCTATTACATTGCGCGCGATCTGGGTTTCGCCTCCGGCAAGCAGCCCCCCAAGGCCGAAATGATCGAGCGCGTGACCACGAAATACGGAGCACCGACCCTGATCGGCGACGGACGCATGTATTACTTCTACAAGGGCGGCAAGGTGATGTCGGTGAAGCAGAAGTACACCCCTGCTTCCGCACTCGAAGCGCTCAACGCTCCGATCAACCCCAAGGCCGCGGTCGCGCTCAATGACGCCAACGGACGTGGAAGCTGCGTGGCTGTGCTGAAGCGCGCGCAGACGTCGGACAAGACGCTCGACAAGCTGGCCGCTGAAGCCAAGGGCGCGAATTGCGACGGAGTCCTAAGCGTGGAGATTTCGCCGGGCATCACGCCGGACCGTGTCAGCAAGACCGAGTTCACGCTGATCGACTTCAAGCAGATCATCAGCGCGGCGAAGATCGATGCGGACGCTTTCGCGGCCGAGAAGAACGAAGCCCTCAACAAGACCCCGCTCGGCAACGCACCGAAGCTTTGATCGCTGAGAGGCGAGGATGAAGACGTTTCTTGCAGCAGTCTTCCTCGCGGCCGCAATGGCCGGCGCGGGAGCTGTTCAGGCCATGCCGCTCGCCTCGCCTGCGGTCACCGCGCGCGGCGATGTGGTGGCGGTGAAGGACGGATGCGGCATCGGATTCCATCGTCTCTCCAGCGGGGTCTGCCGCCCGCAACCGGAAGGACCGAGATTAATGCGGATGTTCGCCCGCAAATGTCCGGTCGGATACCGCCGCAACCTTGTGGGCAAATGCCGCCGCGAGTAAAGTGAAACCCCGGCTGAATCAGCCGGGGCTCGTCAACTCGGCTGCGACTTACCAGCGGCGACGCCAGTAGCGCCGGCGATAGAAGCGGCGGCGGCGACGCCATCCCCAGTGACGATGGCCCCAGCCGCGGCGACGTCCCCACCGCACCTGCTCGATCTGCGCTTCATTCAGATCGTCGTCGTTGGCGACGGCGTTTTGCGGCAGTTGGTTCGGCTCAATCGGCTTGCCGGTCAGCGGTGCGAGTGGAGCCGCGCGCGCGGTTGCGATAGTTGCTGCGCCTGCGGCAGCGATACCAAATGCGAACTTGAGAAAAACGCGGCGGTCCATGATGCGTCCTCCGATGTTTTCTTGATCGGAAGAATTCCGCAGCACGCATGAATGGAAACTGAACTGGGCGGACGCCAGATTCGCCATCGCGGCCAGGCTGTTTGCCTCTGCAGCAAACAGGCCCTGACCGGTGTCTGCGACCACAATCGGTTCATCCTGTGTCTATATTCGGCAGAATAGTGTCCCGTTACCGGCCGAGGCCGGGCGACATGATTCCGGGTCAGCCCCGGCCGGGCCGGAACTCATCGCAACATGCAACACGATGACCCTGGAAGGATCCCCATGAAAACGTTGTTCGCAGCAACCCTTCTCGCAGTCTCCGCGGCCGGTTTCAGCGCCGCCAACGCAATGCCCCTGGCTCCCGCTTCCGGCGGCGGTATTGACGTGATCCAGATCGCAGGCGGTTGTGGTCCCGGCTTCCATCGCGGCCCCTATGGCGGCTGCCGCGCGAACCGTGGCGTTGTCGTCGTTCGCCCGCCGGTGGTCCGCCGCTGCCGTTACTGGGGTCCAAACCGCGTCTGCCGCACCTGGTGGTGAGCGCGCAGCCACACAATTCAAAACCCGCTTCGGCGGGGTTTTCTTTGGGTGCCGGTGCACACAACAATCACCCGCGTCGTCCCCGCGCAGGTGTGG
The DNA here is from genome assembly GCF_000308295.2 of Afipia birgiae 34632. Lineage (GTDB taxonomy): Bacteria > Pseudomonadota > Alphaproteobacteria > Rhizobiales > Xanthobacteraceae > Afipia > Afipia birgiae. Next base: position 646,540 of record NZ_HG326652.1, on the reverse strand, counting down.
ACGACATTGAATGTGTGATGCGCGTTGTGCTTCATCTCCCCGTTTTCATGAAGCCATACGCCATCACCCCTGTTGTTTGAAAGGCGCGGGGGCGCCCGAATTCCTCGTTTCCTTCGCCCTCGAAATGAGGGCGCGCGGAACGCCGGATGCGCAAGCGCATCCGCAGCCTCGTGTGCAAAGTAAAAAGCACACGAGTTAGTCACCACGGTTGCGCCGGAGGCATCCGGCGTCCCGCACGCAATGGTTGGAACGGCTTATTCCGCGCTCTCCCCGGTGGACGGCTCTTTCGCCACCGTTCTGGATCGTGAGTGACTTCCACCGCCACAAGGGCGACAGACCCTCCCGCTCCTTTCGACGTCAGCACCGCGACGCCGGGACCACGCGACTTCAGCCGTCCGCCTGGGCGTTTTCCGGCGAAGTGGACTTCCGGTTCGCCGATCAGAAAACGCCCCAATACAATTGGCGCGTCTTCCGGCCGCGAAACCGGTCCCCACTTTCGCGGAAGACGCGCTCGGCGCCGTCGTCGTTCGCGGTGCTTTTCACAGCCACGAACCGAGCGCCGCAAGCGGCCACCGCATCCCGCCCCGCGTATCGTGACGATCGCGAAACGCCCCTCATGACAGGGCGGGACGAGAAGGAATATAATCCCAATTATCTAGTTGACACCACAACTACCTAATGTAGTAGTCGCAGCATCTTTTGGAGATTCTGCGATGAAAAGCGTGCTATCGGCCCCGCACTTCACGAATGATGACGATGCCCGCGCCATGATTGAAAGCATCCGTTGGCCCAGCGGCCCGGTCTGCTCGCATTGTGGCACCGTCGATCACGCCTATCCCGTCAGTGGCCGTGCGGGCCTCTACCGTTGCGCCGAGCCGGAATGCCGAAAGGACTTCACCTGCACCACCGGCACCGTCATGGAGCGCAGCAAGATCGCGCTGCATAAGTGGATGCTGGCGTTCTACCTGCTTTGCTCCAGCAAGAAGGGTATGTCGGCGCTCCAGCTTAAGCGCCACCTCGGCATTTCGTATCAGTCGGCTTGGTTCCTGTGCCACCGCATCCGCGAGGCGATGCGGGACGGTGGCTTCTCGCCTATGGGCGGACCCGGCTCAATCGTTGAGGCGGACGAAACCTACTATGGGCCAGTGGCCAAGACGAAGGCCCGCAAGACGACAACGAGCGGTCGCCCCTTTACCAAATCGGGCCGTACCGGCCCGTCAAATAAGCGGGCCATCGTTTCGCTGGTGGAGCGCGGCGGTTCGGTTCGCTCGTTCCATGTTGCCGTTGCGGATGGTGCCAGCGTTGCCAAGATCGTCCGAGATAACATCGACCGCGAAACCCGGCTGCATACCGATGAAAGCCGTCTCTACACTCGCGTCGGTTCCGAGTTCGCTTCGCATGAGACGGTCAACCACAGCGCAAAGGAATACGCACGCGGCGACGTAAACACCAATTCGGTCGAAGGCTACTTCTCAATCTTCAAGCGCGGCATGAAGGGCGTCTATCAGCACTGTGCCGAAAAGCATCTGCATCGCTACTTGGCCGAATTTGATTTCCGCTACAATCATCGTATCGCTCTTGGCCATTCCGACGTTACCCGCACCGTAGCCGCTATCAAAGGAGCAGAAGGTAAGCGCCTTCTGTATGGGCAACCTCGTTAAGCCGGACTACAGCAAAGCAGCGGGACGATTCCTGCGCTGGCGAAAGAAGAATTGGAAGCCGACGAAACCTAAGCGTGTGAAGTATTGGCGCAAAAGTTAGATACTTGGAAAGTGAAGCTGGAGAAGTAGATGGTTGACGACAATAAGAAAATTGCTTTCAGCATGCCTGCCCCGAAGAGCCTACAGGAAGCAGGTTTCGTAATCATGGCTTTGAGCGGTGGTATCGACCATCTGCTCAATGCATTAGCCGAGGCCAACGGTAATGTTAATGGCCCTTGGTTAGATGAGATCAAGCAAGTCCTCATTAGAGATGCCAAGGGCACGGTTAGCGAGAGCATTTCGATTGAGACCGAAGTTGTCGGCATGAAGATCGGCATTGATCTGCTTGACAATTTGGTGGAGCGCTTTCGCCGACGTCTCATCAGCGAGAAGAAATAGTCGCTCGCCCTTTGGGCCAATGACAATTGCTGTTGATCGATTTATGATCGCCTGCAAACTCATGATGATCTCCTCAACAAGAAGCCCGGCTATTTGCCGGGCTTCTTCCTTACTTATTTCTCTCGTTAATCTTCAGGTCCGAGATCGTATAGCTTGCCTAAACGTTCTTCGACATCGCGCACGATAAAGCTGCATTCCTGATTAAAGTCGTCTCGATTGGGGACTGTGCCTATTCGCCATGTCCCGGCTACGGAATGATCGCGAAGGTATATCCCAATCGCTGTTATGGATTGGCAGGCTTTGAAACGTTGCAATTCATCCCATACTATTTTCTTAAGATGGGCCTGACCCAACAGAGGCTTTCGTTTGAGGGCCATATTGATTTCTTGATGTTATGCCGCTTGTGTTCTGTCGGACCGCTCGACATGGTCCCGGATATAGTCGCACCGCCGACATTCAAAATCCAAATGCGGGTCCGAACCGGCGCGCGCCAACTTCAGGCGCTTCCCGATGCATTTCGCGCACATCCTGCCGGGCACGAAGGCAACACTGCGCCAGTCGATGTCAGGCCGCTTCTCGCCTTTAGGACTTCGGGGCATAGCGATCCAATCCATACATTGCGATCTGCTTGTCGATCTTTCGGAGCGCAGACTTCCACGACCTAGCGTCTTTGCGTTTGCCGTCCTGCTCAGCCTCTTCGATGTATCGGACGATTTCGGCGCGCGAGCGGAGTGTCGATTCCGCTATCTGCCTGCGCATCAAATCCATATCCATGGCGAATCGACTCCCGAGCGAGAATCAGACACGCTCGCAAACGAATCAGGGACCATCCCTGCGAAGGATGATCCCCGATCCCGCAATTTTCAGCTAGGGGCTGATCGCGGGCAGTGGTCGTTAACACTCAGGACTTAACTCCTGAATCGCCCATGTAGTCAAGATCGGCCCCATTACAGGAGCCGATTCATGCGCTTCGTTCATTCTCGTGAATACTTAAATGCAGGCGATGTGGTCGTCGTTCAATGCTCGCACCAATGCAACGTGCGAGTAATGAGCGATACAGACTTTCAGAACTTCAAGAACGGCAGATCCCACAACTATCACGGGGGGCATTTCAAAATGCTGCCTGCGCGAATTGCGGTGCCAAGCAGTGGCTACTGGAATACGGCTATTGACCTTGGCGGTAGTCCGTCGGCTTTCCAATACGGCGTAAGCTACTTGAAATCCGACGCCGCGTAATTCGACTGACGTTTTCAGCGGCGGAGTCACTTGGCACGCTTACGTGCCAAAGGCTTCGCCGCTCGTTTTGCTTTCTTCTTTTTCGGCGAGACCATCGGTTTCGGCGGTGTATTTAGCGCCGCGCGCAACGTGCCCATGAAGCGGCGTTGCGCTTCCTCATCACTGAATTTCTCATCACTTGGAGATTTAGCCATGGCTAAGACGCCTCTCGCACAGCGGCCGGAATTTACCCAGTTGATGGGACTTTTCCACGGTTACTGGTCATCCCTCGATTTGACCATTGATTACGCGATTTGCCAATTCTTAAAGGTCACTCATCACCAAGCGCATCTTATAACCGCCGGGATGACGTCGGGTCCGAAGTTCCGCCTTTTGGCTGACCTAATAGGCCGGAGCGATCACCCGAAACGGGATCAACTCCTAGGCTCGCTTAACGGAATTCGGGCAATCCAGAAACGTGACGTATTCGCTCACTCTTACATCGAGTCTTTTAGCGATTCAGTGAATTTTTTAAGTCGGACAACCGGCGGCACATACAAGGCAACCAAACACGAATTCACTCAATCAAGCTTTGAAAAACACATTCTCGAAATGGTCAAGGTGAGTATGCAGTTCTATGACGCGCTCGGGGCCAGCCGGGCCGATTTACAAACTTTCGCAGAAGCCGCGTTGAGTCTTAATCGCAAATCCAAAACATCCACCGGCAAACCTTCTACGAGCAAATCGTAGTTTTCCGACCGCCAGTCGTCGAACACCTCTTCCAGCACAGCGCGGGCGGCGTCCGGCATAACGGCGGGTGCGACAGCATCGCTCGATCCGGCTGGCGGCAATTCTGATCCAAAATCGCCGGGCGAAAGAAAACCGCCAGATTTGAGGACGTCCATTTAGGGCCTCCGTCACCACATCCAGCCCTTGTGGTGTTACCTTGATAATTGGGAATATAATCCTACAACCATCGCCTGTCAAGCCGGGTACCGAATGGGTATCTTTCGAACCTTCCTGCAAGCGCCTAAACAAATCTGCCTATTTTCCCGACGATGTGGAACCATTTGCTGTTCCGTGATTGGTAGAAGATGGCAGACAGCATCATCGCCCATCGCTCCGTCCGCTCCCGCACCTCAAGATGCGCTCACGTGATCGAACGATTTGGGCTGTCCATGGCGGGTGCATCGTGCGGCCTGTTCGTCGCGGCTCATGTGTCGAGCGCACGCGTCGAGGCCCTCGGTTCCATAAGCGTGAGCCTCGCCCTGATGGTTCTTGGGGCCATCGGCTTCTATCTCGGCATCGATGTCCCGCCGCACCGCACGGGCCGCCCGCCGCAGGGGCACCTGACCGGCAAAGACCTGCAGCCGATGGACCCCGTCGAACTGTTCAGCGCGGCCGGAACCTTCCTTGCCGCCATGGCAGCCTTCATCTCGGTCTATTCCATCGTGGCGGATTCCGACTCGACGCCGGCGTTCACGCTGTTGCTGACGTTCGGCTGGCTACTCGGCGTTTTCATGCAAATCGTCGCGGGCACCACTGCGCGCATCAGGCGAACCTGACGTTTCGCTCGCCGCCCTATCTGTCCTGCGGCCGTACAGGCTCTTCGCCTTCCCAGATCATCCGGAGCCATTCCAGAAATTTTCTCATGTGACCTCACGCCCGCTCGGCGGGATGTCCCCTGCGCAATGCATCGCGCTGCTTTTCGAGCGCACTCGCGCGCGCCTTCGCGCACTGCGCCTTGTCGCTGCGCGCAGGTTCCTGCGGCCCGATCGGATTTGTCCGTGATGTCATCGGCTGGGGCACGCCCCGGCCGGTACCCGGCGGCTGCGTCGCCATCGGAAATTTCACATGTGCACCAAGAGGCGAGTTCCTGTGCAGGCCGGTCGGCGATGTGCTGGACATCAACCTGTGCGGTTTTCTGGGCAGCGCTGTTTTCTTCGGCATACGGAACAACGCGCAACATGCCGATTGGTTCTCGGAACGAAACGCGCGGGGCACACTTAATCCGGCCAATGTGACGCACCGGGAGTTACGCCGTGCCGTGGAACAGCCGTTTCATCAAGCCCATCGTTCCCGCGAAGGGCCGGCCGATCGCCACGCTGAAAGATGCGCTGGACTATATCAGCGCCCTTCCCCCGTCCGAACAGTCAGCCATCACGCAGGAAATTGCCGACGCCGTGGAGATGGCGGCGCAAGGCCGCGGCCCGCTGCGCGTGACGGAGGTGCGCATGGTGCGCCTCGTTCATGGTCCCGTCGCAATTGCGGACGAAGCTCCGGCCGGGCAACCCGCGATGGTCAGGCGCGGCAGCCGGTCATGACCGGACCGACTTGTCCGGGCGCGGATTGTTCTCGTCATTCTTGATTGAAACGAGGAGTTTGCTCATGACTTCCAAGGTCAAACCCATTCCCCAAGGCTTCCACACCGTCACGCCCTATCTCATTGTCGACGGCGCGGAGAAGGTCATCGGCTTTCTGAAGAAAGCCTTCGATGCCGAGCTGATGCACGAGATGACCAAGCGGCCCGACGGCACGGTGATGCATGCCACACTGAAAATCGGAAACTCGATGATCATGATCGCCGACGCATCGGAACACGCCAAGGCCTCGCCGGTGATGCTTTATCTGTATGTGCCGGATGCCGACGCCGTCTACCAGAAGGCTATCAAGGCAGGCGGCACCTCGATCATGGAGCCGGCGGATCAATTCTACGGCGATCACTCCGGCGGCGTGAAAGATCCCGCAGGCAACAGCTGGTTTGTCGGCACCCATGTCGAGGACGTCAGCGCAGCCGAACTGAAGAAACGCGCGCAAGAAGAACTCAAGAAGCGCAGCAAGGCGGCATAACCTGCCGCATCGCGCGGCTGCTGCTCAGCGAGCCCCAGGGCCGGACGCTCAGTGCGGCCCTTCGCGCTCGTAGATGAACTTCGGCATTTCCCACTTGTAGCGGATTGCCAGCAGGCGGAACGTCAGGCCGAACGCCACCGAGCCGATCACCACCGCGACATGTTCGGTGCCGAAATGCGTGCCCGCGACATAGATCGCGCCCGTCGCCAATGAGACGCTGGCGTAAAGCTCGCTGCGGAACAGCAGCGGCACTTCGGTGCAAAGAATATCGCGCAGCACGCCGCCGGCGCATCCGGTGATCATCCCCGCCACCACCACGATGATTACCGGATGACCCATGCTTCTCGCCACGTTGCAGCCGATGATGGTGAACACCACGAGGCCGATGGCGTCGAGCACGAGGAAAAGATAATGCAGGCGATGCACCACACGCGCGAGCGCGATAGTGAGCAGCGCCGCGCCGCCGGTGAGAAACAGCAGCGAGGGATGTTTCACCCAGAGCAGCGGATAATGCCCGAGCAGCATATCCCGCAGCGAGCCGCCGCCAAGCGCGGTGACGCAGCCGAGCACGGCGACGCCGAACCAGTCCATCTTGCGCCGCCCAGCCGCAAGCGCCGCCGTCATGGCCTCCGCAACCAGGGCGAACAATCCGAAGAAAAAGAGTATCGATTCGGAGGGCTCCATGGGCATTACCTAGCACAACGCCGCGAGATTTCTCCAACGCCAACGATTCCCCTCATGGGGGAGGCCCGCTTCTCAGCAACGCCGGCACCGAATTGGCTTCCCTCCCCCTTGTGGGGAGGGTGGCATGTTGAGAGCGCAGCGAACAACATGTCGTGTGTATGGCGCCGCACGCAATGAAGCGTTGTAACACGCTGTGTCACCCCACCTGGCCGGCTGCGCCGTCCACCCTCCCCATCCAGGGGAGGGAAAGAAAGAGCACGCCCCTTATGATGAGGAACGACAGCCCAGCGCGGGTCAGCCCGGCCAGCTCTCCGCCTGCACCATGATGTCGCGCGTGCGCTTCACCTCGGGCCAGTCGCGGTCGAAGTCGCGGATCAGGCGCTTCATCTCCTCGCCGCCTGCGGCGGCATCGAGCGACGCCCGGTCCGGGAATTCATACATCGCCAGATGCACGGCGGGATCGTTGGCGAGCCAGTAGCGCCACGCGCGCTTGGAACCGAAAGACTTCACAGCATCCGGCAGATGCTCGCGCGAATACCACGCGTCAAACGCAGCGCGTCTGGATTCATCGGGGACAGTGGCGCGGACAACGAGGATGTGGGTGGGCATTGCGATCAGTTCTCTGCTTAGTCGACGTTCACGACACGTGTGCGAGAAAATCGTACAACCTCAATGAAACAACCTCATCAGCCAATGAACCAACATCATGTGCCAGAACGCATAATAACTAATAAACACAAATACAGACGAATTCTTTGCAATAATAAGAAATGTCACCCATCCCAATCCGAGAAGAAATGCAGCATATGGATAAAATTGACGATGCCTTTCGAGCCCAAGCCAAACAAACACTAGAATTCCAATTACAATAAAGGGCGAAATTGCAACGATCGCCGCCCCTCCAATGGCAAGGACAAAGAATGTCCATGGCAATGATGCGAACTCAAAACCGATCGTTACGAGGATCAATGCACCGGCAACATATCTAGAAACGACAGCTACCAAGTTTGATGCTTGCATTGCCTAATTTTCAAAGCCATTTTTTCAAATATCATTCGCCCAATTTTGAGTGGTTTAAAGGCCGTCCCCTCACAACGGAATGTTGTCGTGCTTCTTCATCGGCACGTCGACGTGCTTGTCCTTCAGCATCGCCAGCGCGCGGGCGATGCGCCTGCGGGTCGAGTGCGGCATAATCACGTCGTCGATATAGCCGCGCTCGGCGGCTACGAACGGTGACAGGAAGCGGTCCTCGTATTCCTTGGTGCGCGCGGCGATCTTTTCCGCGTCGCCGATATCCTGCCGGAAGATGATCTCCACCGCGCCCTTCGCGCCCATCACCGCGATCTGCGCCGTCGGCCAGGCGTAGTTCATGTCCGCGCCGATTTCCTTCGAGGCCATCACGTCGAACGCGCCGCCGTAAGCCTTGCGCGTAATCACCGTGACCAGCGGCACCGTGCACTGGCTGTAGGCGAATAGTAATTTCGCGCCGTGCTTGATCAATCCGCCGTATTCCTGCGCGGTGCCCGGCAGGAAGCCCGGCACGTCCACGAAGGTGACGATCGGAATGTTGAACGCATCGCAGAAGCGGACGAAGCGCGCGGCCTTGCGTGAGGCGTCAGAGTCGAGCACGCCCGCCAGCACCATCGGCTGGTTGGCGACGAAGCCCACCGTCTTGCCCGCGATGCGGCCGAAGCCGGTGACGATGTTCTTGGCGAAGGTATCCGCGAGTTCGAAGAAGTCCCCCTCGTCCACGACTTTCAGGATCAGTTCCTTGATGTCGTAGGGCTGGTTCGGATTGGCCGGGATCAGCGTATCGAGCGACTCTTCCGTGCGCTCGATGTCGTCGAAGCTCGGCCACTCCGGAACGCCGTCGGTGTTGTTGCTCGGCAGGAAGTCGAGCAGCCGGCGCATCTGCAGCAGCGTCTCGACGTCGTCCTTGAACGCGCCGTCGGCGATGGAGGATTTCGTCGCGTGCACGCTCGCGCCGCCGAGTTCTTCCGCCGTCACCACTTCGTTGGTCACGGTCTTCACCACGTCGGGGCCGGTGACGAACATGTAGCTGGTGTTCTTCACCATGAAGATGAAGTCGGTCATCGCCGGCGAATAGACGTCGCCGCCCGCGCACGGGCCCATGATGACGCTGATCTGCGGGATGACGCCCGAGGCGATCACGTTGCGGCGGAACACATAGGAGTAACCCGCCAGCGCCGCGACGCCTTCCTGAATGCGCGCCCCGCCCGCGTCGTACAGACCGATGATCGGCGCGCGCGCCTTCAGCGCCATGTCCTGCAGCTTGGTGATCTTCAGCGCATGGGTCTCGGACAGCGAGCCGCCGAACACGGTGAAGTCCTTCGCGAACACGAAGGTGGTGCGGCCGTTGACCGTGCCCCAGCCGGTGACCACGCCGTCGCCGGGGATCTTGTTTTTCTCCATGCCGAATTCGACCGAGCGATGCTCGACGAACATGTCGAATTCCTCGAACGAGCCCTTGTCCAGCAACAGCTCGATGCGCTCGCGGGCGGTCAGCTTGCCGCGGGCGTGCTGCGCCTCGATGCGCTTGTCGCCGCCGCCCTTTTTGGCGCCTGCGCGACGTTCATCGAGTGCTTCGAGGATATGCTTCATGGATTTCGCCCCAGAATCTTGATGGTCAGCGGCGGGCGCCGCCTTGGTTGGGCAGCGTTCTAGCACGCGATTTGGGCGGGGGAAAATGGCTGGGCAGCCCCGAAAATGACGGATCCGGGCCGCCTGTTGCGCGTGGTAAAAGCGCCGATTACAGGGGATTCGCGGCCATGACCGACACCACGACAACACCGGCCGCGGGCGCGGCCATCGGAGGGGTCCGCACCCTGCTGCGGCTGGAGGGTGCGGCGCTCGCCGTCGCCTGCATGGTGTTCTACAGCTATTTCGAGGGCTCCTGGTGGATGTTCGCGATCCTGCTGCTGGCGCCAGACCTGAGCTTTCTGGGTTATCTCGCCGGTCCCCGCGCCGGAGCCGCAGCCTACAATGCCGCCCATGCCGCTATCCTGCCGATGCTGCTCGGCATTGTCGCCATGGTCCTGCCCTCGGCGCTGGCGATGCACCTGTCGCTGATCTGGTGCGCCCATATCGGCCTCGACCGCGCACTCGGCTACGGCCTGAAATACGACGCCGGGTTTACGTTCACCCATCTCGGGCGGATCGGGAAGCGCTGGTAACGCAGGGTTTTGTTCTCGTCATTGCGAGGAGCACTAGCGACGAAGCAATCCAGTTCTTGCTCGCGGCTCTGGATTGCTTCGCTTCGCTCGCAATGACGGCGCAGGGGCCGTGCGCTACTTCGGCGGGCGGCTCTGCACGAAGTAGCTCGATTTGTGCACCACCTTGCCGTCGCGCAGGGTGATGACGTCAACCAGTTCCATGATCACCGGCTTGCCGTCCGGCGTTGTCGCGGTGAGGATCGATTCCGAAACGAAATGATCGTCGCTGCCGTAGAGCGCGACCGGCTCGAACTTGATTCCGGGCAATCCGGAGATGTCCTTGCCGAACTGCTCGGCGACGGCGTCCCTGCCCTTGTAGACTTTCGAACTGCCGTGGCGCTGGTAGCTGGTGTCGTCGGCATGAAAAGCCATGATCGCCGCAACGTCGTGCGCATTCCACGCGGCGTTGTAACGCGTGGCAAGATCTTTCCACGACGAGCTTGGTGCAATTTTCGCGGCTGCTGAAGAGGACATAAACTGACTCCCGGGCACATTTTTCTTCTGAATTGCCGCGAGCCTAACCGGTTTCACGCGAACGCGAAACCGGACAAAGTGTCAGATGGCTCCTATGTCGCCCAGACATTGCTGCGCGATCTTCATCCGGCTGGCGGAGTGCTTCATCTCGCGAATGTCGAGATTGAGCGCGAACACGGTCTGCGTGCTGCCCTTCTCGACCCAGCCCACCAGCCAGCCGATGCTCGCCTTGACGCCACCGACTGCCGTTTTGTCATCGACGCCAACGAGCCCGGTCTTGGCGCGGATGACGCTGTCGCCCGCCTTGGTGACCGGCAGAATGTCCGCGGTCAAATCCTGCGCGCGCTTCGACACCGGCAGAGCCCGCCGCCGCAGCCTGTCCACGAATGCGATCTGCTCCAGCGGCGAGATACGCAAGTCGCCCGTCAGCCAGAAGCGATCGATGCCGCCGCCGATGTTGCGGTTGCCGTAGTCGAACGCATCGACGTACTTCTGCATCCGCTCCTTGCCGATCCGCCGCGCGATCTCCTGGTAAACCGGCACAGCGGACACCGCGATGGCGGTGCGCAGGGTATGATCCTTGTTCCAGTCGGGAATGCTGCGCGTCACGCCATCCCACTTGAAAACGTCCTTGTCCGGATCGGACACGACGCCGGTTTCCAGCGCGATGATCGAATTCGGAATCTTGAAGGTCGACGCCGGGAGAACCGGGTCGCGCGCGCGGGAATTGTCGCTGGCAATCACCTGCTGATCGTCGGTCCGGAACGCCGCAAAGGCGCCCACGGTGCCGTCGTCGGTGAAGTGTTTCTGCAAATTTTTGCGGACCTCATATCGAGGCACGACATCGGCGAACGCCCGTACGGGGATGACAGCCGCAGCGGCGGTGAAACCCAAGAGCGTTACGGCGATTCATCATAAGTCATTCCCCCGATTCAGCGCCGGGGTAACTGCACGCGGCATCATGGTGAAATCATGACAGCGGCATCATCCGTCATTGCGAGGAGCGAAGCGACGAAGCAATCCAGCCTGATATTTTCAAGACTGGATTGCTTCGCTTCGCTCGCAATGACGATGAAACGGCTGGTCGGAACAAAACTCTAGCGTAGCCGTCCCGTCAGCCGCATGACGAAAATCAGGACTTCGGCCACGCCCTTGTAAAGCTCGGCCGGAATCTCCTCGCCAAGCTCGACATTTGAGAGCGCGCCCGCCAGCACTTCATTCTCCTGAATGGGAATGTCGTTCTCCCTGGCGATCTCGATGATCTTCTCGCCGACGGTGCCCTTGCCCTTGGCGATAACGCGCGGCGCACCCTTCTTGTCGTAATGCAGCGCGACTGCGAGCCGGCTTTTGGTGTCGATGTTCACAGCGCACGATCCAGAAAGTGGCCGGCCGGTGGCGGCGGTGCCTTCGGCGGCGCGCCCTCGCCGATCACGATATCGCCGGGCTCAAGTGCGGCTTCGCGGAGCGCATGGGACAGTTGCGGCGCATTGATCCGCAGCTGCGCCGCCGTCGCGGACCGCTCGGCCCACATCCGCACCGATGTCCGCCCATGGCTCAGCGACACCAGCGCATGCACCGGCCCACTCGGCTCGACATTCAGCGAGAACCGCGCACGCCAGACACGGCTGGCGGCTGCAGCTTCGTTGCCTGCGCCATCGCGCGAAATCTCGAATTGCGCCACGGCGGTGCCCTGCGGCGTGGCAAACGGAATCTCGAAATTCCATCGCGGCACATTGGGATCGTTTCGCGCGCCGGGCACATCCACCGGCAAGGAAGCCGCCTGCAAAAGCGTCTGACGCGACAACGCGGCATCGGTATCCTCGATCAGGCGATAGGCAACGGTTGCCGGTGCATCGTCCGGCGCGAGCGACGGCAGCGCAATGGACTGCGCGGTCGTTTCCGATCCGCGAAACGGCGGCGGCGGCACATTGGTGCGCGCAACGGCTTCATCGCCATCGGCTGGCATACGAGCAGCGCTTGCGCGGGCCTCCGCATCGAGCATGTTTGCGACTGCGTCCTGCACACCCTTCGGAAATCCCTGCAACACTTCTTGAAGCGCGGTCAGTCCCGCGCTTGCCGCCGCAACGCGGTTCGCTGCCGTCGGCAAGGGTTCGTTCGGCGCAAAAATGCGAACTTTCCCGTCGCGTTCGGCTGTATCCTCCGCGACGCGCACCGGAGCTTGCGGCAGCAGGATATCGCCTTCGATGCCCGGTGCCAGCGGCGGCGCGGCTGATGGCGGCACAGTCGCGGTCTGCGGCGAAGCGCCCGGCGCAGGCGTGTTGCCGAGCCACGACGCGACGGTCTGGCGGAACACAGTCAGCGCGGCCTTGAGATCGGGACCGCTGGAGCCCTGCGATGACGCGAGGCTTTGCTCCAGAAACAGGCCGGAATTCCGGAATGCCGCTTTCAGCGCATCGCCGGTCAGATTTTCGCTGAGCGGCGTCCGCTGCGCCAGCAATTGCGCAGCGGCCTGTTGCAGCGTCTGCGGCAATGTTTGCGAAGATGCTGCGACACCCAGATTTGCGAACAGCGGCGACAGACTGCCCTGCCGCGCGGCCGCGGTCTGCACTGCGGCGGACACCGCCAACGCTTCAAGATTGGTGAGCACGCGGCCTGCCGCGGCGGTTTGCACCGGCACATCGGCCTTCGGCACGCTGACGGTATCGGCTTTCGCGGCACCGGCCGATGCGGCAGGTGCGGACGACGGCGCATCGCCCTCGCCCGGCACGATCTGAAGCCGCACGCCCTGCGGCGTCTGTGACACCGCGAGTTGCAGCGTCTGGCCGGGCTGCAACGGCACCTCGGACAATACTTCAATGGTCAGGCTCGCAATCGCGATGCGGACCAGATTTGTGTTGAGCTGCTTGAGAACGGTCGCGTCGATCACGCTGCCCGGCTGCAACGCCACGCCCGCCGCCACACCCTGGGCGGCGACAACCGGAAAGACGGGATTGATGGCGATCGACATACGGGACGCTTCCTCTGGCGGAGGAAGCTAGCCCAGCGTCGTAAACCTCTCGTTAACCGAAACCACCGCGGAGACCCCTTCGCGTTTACGATGTCGTCCCGGCGAAGGCCAGGACCCATAACCACCGGCTTCTCAATCGAGCGGGATGATGGAAAGTCTCTTTGTAAGAAACACTGACAGGGGTGATGGATCCCGGCCTTCGCCGGGATGACGGGCTTGGATATCCCGTCAGGAAAACGCTTTCAGCACCCTCGCCGCGGCCTCGAAATCCTTCAGCCGTGTGGCGCGCCGGGCCGCGACCTCATCGTCCGCGCCCCACTTCTCGCTATTCCAGTCCTCGTCCACGTGCGCCGCCGCCCAGACCTGTGCGCCATCCAGCACGCCGTGCTTCAGCGCCAACGCGAGCATCGCCGAGCCGGTGATCGTGGTAACCACATGAAAGGCGCCGACCGGCCAAGCCTCGGAGGGCAAGGCACCGCGCGCGGCCGCAACGGCGGTCTCCGGCTGGCGCACATGGATCACGCCTTCGGTCAGGATGAAGTGCGCGCCGAGTGCATCGGCGGCCCACCGCAGCACCGGGTCCCAGTGCTCTGCCTGCCGCGTGATCAGGGCTTCGGGAAAACCGGCGCGATAGAACAACAGATCGGTCTCAAAATATTTCGCCGCATCATCAGCGACGGCCTGAACATCCTTTGCGACACCGTCGATCACGCTGTTGGCCAGCCGCGTCAGCGGCATCGCCATCGGATCGATATCGTCCTTCTGCGCCTCCCACTCCGCTGCCATCGCCTCGGCGAGCTCGCGCGTGGGCGCAGCCAGCGGATTCCGGCCCGGCGTGCGAACCGGCTTGCCGTCAAGCGTGACCGCAAAGCCGTCCGGGCCTTCGGCAACTCCCGCGCTGGTGTAGAAGCGCTTGCGCAGCGGCGTGCGTGAAGACTTGCGCGAGGCCTCGCGCGGATCCAGCGGCGACTTGCCGGCAACCTCATCGAACAGTTCGCGCATCACCTACTCTATTGATTGGCGCAGCTGCGCGAATACGCCGCCCGCTGGTTCGGATTCATGCCCCATGCCGCGCCGTCGTCAAGGCAGCGTGCAACGCGGTCGCTGAAGGACGGACCGCGGTCGCGCTTCAACACCCGCTTCGGCGGCGTGTCTTGGGTCACATATCCCGGTGTCGTATTCTGCAACGCGAACGGCGGCGGCGAATTCATCTGCGGCACCTTCGGCACCACGATCGGCGGCGGCGGTGGTGCCGGCGGCGCGACCGGGAACGGAATCACGGGCTGATTGTTAACACCGCCCGGCGGAAAGAGCTGTGCCTGCGCCTGACCGGAAATGATCGCGGCCAGCGCGAGGACGATTGCGAGTGCGGTTCTTTTCATCACGATCATATCGTTACCCCGGACAGCGGCGGCAAGAGGATCACCCTTGAGTGATCACTCCTCCGGCGCGTTCTCGATCGGATCGAAGCGGTCGGCCTCGAGGCCGAGCAGGTTCCACGATTGCAGCATGTGCGGCGGCAGCGGCGCGGTGACGTCGATGAATCCGCCGCGCGGGTGCGGAATCACGATGCGCCGCGCCAAAAGATGCAGCCGCTTCTGCAGACCACCGGGAAGTTCCCAGTTTTCCTTGTTGAAGTATTTCGGATCGCCCACGATGGCGTGATCGATATGCGCCATGTGCGCGCGCAACTGATGGGTGCGTCCGGTCACCGGCTTCAGCGACACCCAGGCCAGCTTCTGCGCCGAGGCTTCCACCACCGCATAATAAGTCACTGCATGGGCCGCGCCCTCGTCACCATGCGCCGCGACGCGCATGATCGAATCTTCCTCGCTCTCGTCCTTCGCCAGATAAGTCGAGATACGCCCCTGCTTCGGCTTCGGCACACCGGCCACCAGCGCCCAGTAAATCTTGCGTGCAGAGCGATGGCGAAACGAACCGGTCAGCGCCGTGGCGGCAAACCGCGTCTTGGCGATCAGGAGACAGCCGGAGGTCTCGCGGTCGAGACGATGCACGAGGCGCGGCTTCTGGCCCTTGGCGTCGCGCATCGCCTCCAGCATCTGATCGACATGCTTGGTCATGCCGGAGCCGCCCTGCACCGCGAGGCCAGCGGGTTTGTTCAGCACCATCACGTCGGCATCCTCGAACAGGATCATCTTGCGCAGTTCGTCGAGCGTCTTGGTCGCGGCCTCGGACAAGTCACCGCCGACCTTCGGCGCGTCAAGCTTGAGCGGCGGAATGCGAACGCTCTGCCCCTCTTCAAGGCGGTCCTTGCTGTCGGCACGCTTGCCGTTGATGCGCAGCTCGCCTTTGCGGACGATGCGCTGGATGTGGGAAAACGACAGGCCGGGGAAACGATGCTCGAGAAAACGATCCACGCGCATGTTGTTCTCGTCGGCGGTGACGATCACAGTCTGCACCTTCGTCGGCAGCGGCGGCGGCGCGGGCTTCTCTTCTCTCACCGGTTCAGGATGCTGCTCGCGCATCGGCTTCGCCGAACGCGAAAACTCCGCAGCCGGACGGCGCGGCGAAAATCCGGCGGCAGGACGTTTGTCCGGTCCGCGGTCGCCGAACGACGGCTTGCCCGACCCTCGTTTGTCGGATGAGCGCTTGTCGGTGGAGCGCTTCGCTCCACGCTTGTCGCCGCGCTCCGATTTCTTGGCGAGGGGTTTTCTGTCGCGGCGGCTCATGATCGGCCCTCGGTTTGAAACAGCCCTTCAAGGGCATGATCGATTTTTGTAGCAGCAGGCAGCTTGATGCCGAACATCGTTGTCAGCGTCGAACGCAGCTCATCGACATTGGATAATGTCTGCTTCTCGACGGCGCCATCGGGATAACGGATCGACAGCTGGGTGTTGTTGAGAATCTGGCGGCGACCGTCTGTCGGACGCGCGACGACGAGGTTTCTGACAAACTCCGAGGCCGGATAGGTCGAGACCTGCCAGTTGGCCGCTTCGAAATCGACCGGATGATAGTCGACGCTGTCGAAACTGTAGACCGGCCGCCAATGCCCTCCGAGTTTCACTTCGAGATGAAGCGAGTCGCCGATCGGGATCACGCGGTAGGTCTGGTGCGGCGTCGCCTGCTCGTCCGGCGTATCAAGGCGCAGCGGCGCGGTCGGCGTCATCGCTCCGAATGCGACATCGCTCAGATACCAAAACCCGGCGACGGCCACGTTCAGCGTCATGTGACCACGCTGCGGCATCGCTTCCGGCGGCTGCATCCAGCGGACCCGCGCCATCCGCAGACGCGCATCAAATCCCAGCGCCCTGAGCACAAGGCTCAGATACTGGTTCTGCTCATGACAATAACCGCCGCGTCCATCGTGAATGATTTTGTTCTCGATGGTCGCGGGATCGATCATCACCGGCAGACCGGCGAACGAATTCAGGTTTTCAAACGTGATCGCTTTCTGATGCAGCAAGATGATGCGCGTCAGAACGTCGAGCGTCGGCGTGCGCGATCCATCGAAACCGATGCGCGCAAAGTAAGCGTCGAGGTCGACCCGAAAATCGGTCAAGCGTTGCGTTCCCTTCTCAGCTTCGCCCAGTAGTCGAGCCGCTTGCGAATCTCGCGCTCAAAGCCGCGGTCCGGCGGATCGTAGAAGGTCTGGCGTCCGAGCGCTTCCGGAAAGTAGTCCTGCCCCGAAAACGCATCCGGCGCGTCGTGGTCATATTCGTAGCCGCCGCCGTAGCCTTCGGACTTCATCAGCTTGGTCGGCGAATTGAGAATGTGCTTGGGCGGCAGCAGCGAACCGCCCTCCTTTGCCGTGCGCATCGCCGCCTTGTACGCCATGTACCCGGCGTTGGATTTCGGTGCGGTCGCGAGATAGATCACCGCCTGCGCAATCGCGAGTTCGCCCTCGGGCGAGCCGAGAAAGTCATAAGCATCCTTGGCGGCGTTGCAGATCACCAGCGCCTGCGGATCGGCCAGCCCGATGTCCTCCACCGCCATCCGTACCACGCGCCGCGCCAGGAACAGCGGGTCTTCGCCGGCATCCAGCATGCGCGCGAGATAGTAGAGTGACGCGTCCGGATCGGAACCGCGCACGGATTTATGCAGCGCCGAGATCAGGTTGTAGTGACCATCGGCGGACTTGTCGTAGATCGGCGCGCGGCGCTGCAGGATTTCCTGCAACTGCGCGGCATTGAAGACTTCCTCGGCGCGCGCGGCACGCCAGACTTCTTCCGCCAGCGTCAGCGCGGCGCGTCCGTCGCCGTCCGCCATCCGCACCAGCACGGCGCGGGCTTCCGCGTCGAGCGGCAGCTTCCTGCCTTCGACCTCTTCTGCACGCGCATAAAGCTTTTCGACCGCCTCCGCGTCGAGCGACTGGAACACCAGCACCCGCGCACGCGACAGAAGCGCCGCGTTGAGTTCAAACGATGGATTCTCGGTGGTGGCGCCGACCAGCACCACCGTGCCGTCTTCCATCACCGGCAAAAACGAATCCTGCTGTGCGCGGTTGAAGCGATGCACCTCGTCCACAAACAGCAGCGTGCCCTTGCCCATCTCACGGCGGGCCCGCGCGGCATCGAACACCTTCTTCAGGTCGGCGACGCCGGAGAACACCGCAGAGATCTGCTCGAATTCAAGTTCGGTGGCATCCGCCAGCAGCCGCGCCACCGTGGTCTTGCCGGTGCCGGGCGGCCCCCAGAACACCAGCGAGCCGAGCGTGCGCGTTTCCAGCATGCGCGTCAGCGCGCCGTCCGGACCGAGGATGTGATCCTGCCCGACCACATCGGCAAGCGTCCGCGGCCGCAGCTTGTCCGGCAGCGGGCGCGGCGCATCCTGCTCCATGCCGGCGGCGGCGAAGAGATTCGCGGAGGGCTGTGGTCGCTTCGGGCTCATGACTGAGTCTTCCCCCTCTCCCCGTGTACGGGGAGAAGGTTGGGGTGAGGGGCAACTATTGTCGAAAGGCAATCGGCATGGTCGAGAAACTGCAAGAGCCCCTCACCCGGAGCCTTCGCTCCGCTCAGTCTCCGACCTCTCCCCGCCAGCGGGGAGAGGTAAGAAAAAGATGAGCGAACGGACCTCTTCATCCCCCCAGCACAACCGACAATTGCTGGCCGCCACGGACCACCGTGATGCGCCAGAGCCGCGAGCCTTCAGTTGCGAGCCTGTCGAGGTCCTTGGTCCGTTCGATCTTCTGACCATTCACGGCAACGATGACGTCGCCTTTCTTGAAACCGACGTTCGCCGCGATCGCATTGTCGGGCAAGTCGGTGACGACGATGCCTTCGATGCTGCTGTCGAGTTTCAGCTCATCCGCCAGCGCCGGCGAGATGTTGGCGACCTTCGCACCCTGGAACGGCGAACGCGCCTTGATCACGATCTCATCGCGGCCGGTATCCGGTGCGGTTTCCAGCGCAACCGCGAGCTTGAGCGGCTTGCCGCCGCGCAGAACTTCGACCTGCGCTGTGCCGCCAAGGGGACGCGTTGCGAAGCGATAGTCGAACGCATTCGGATCATCGACGACCTGGCCGTCGATCGACACGATCAGATCGGACAGTTTCAGGCCCGCCTTCGCCGACGGACTTCCCGCGGTGACATTGGCCACCAGCGCGCCGGTCGGCCGCTTCAATCCGAGCGTTTCGGCGATCTCGGGCGTCACCGCCTGCAGGCGCGCGCCGAGCCATGGACGCTTCACCGCACTGCCGCCGCCCTTGGCCGAGGCAACGACCACGCGCACCATGTTGGCCGGAATCGCAAAGCCGATGCCCTGCGAACCACCGGAGCGCGAGAAGATCGCTGTGTTCACGCCGACGAGCTTGCCGGCCATATCCACCAGCGCGCCGCCGGAGTTACCGGGATTGATCGCCGCGTCGGTCTGGATGAAGAACTGATAGTCGGTGATGCCGACCTGCGTGCGCGCCAGCGCCGAGATGATGCCGTGGGTCACGGTCTGTCCGACGCCGAACGGATTGCCGATGGCAATCACGACGTCGCCGACCAGCGCGTCGTCGGAATTGGAGAACTCCAGCGTCGAGAACTTCTCCTTTACGTCCTTCAGGCGCAGGATAGCGAGATCGGTGCGGCTGTCCTTCAGCACGATCTCGGCCTCGAACTCGCGCTTGTCGGACAGCGAGACCTTTACCTGATCCGCGCCTTCGATGACGTGGTTGTTGGTGACCACGAGACCCGACGCATCGACCATCACGCCGGAACCGAGCGAACGCTGCATCTGCTCGGGCTGGTTGCCCGGAACGCCGAAGAAGCGGCGGAACACCGGATCGTCCAGCAGCGGATTACGGTTCTGCACCATCTTGGCCGCGTAGACGTTCACCACCGCCGGCTGCACGCGCTGAACGATCGGCGCGTACGACAGACGAAGCTGCGTCTGAGATTGCGGAACATGACGATCCTGCGCAACGGCAGGCGCTACGACAAGCGAAGAAACAAGGAGCGCAATGAGCGCGCGGACGACGATCATGAAAAACAATCCTGAACCTGATGCCAAAGATAAAATCGCGCCAATATGGCGAAAGAACTCACGATTACGCGGGTTGCGGCTGCCTCGACGGACGCGGCGCGGCGCCTGATGGCGCGTTGCCTTTCCTGCCTGCCGATGCGGCGTCAATCCGGGCGCGATTCTCATCACCCCACTGCTTGAGCGCATCGATCACCGGCCGCAGCCGTTGTCCCGTCTCGGACAGTTCGTAATCCACCCGCGGCGGAACCTCGGCATACACCTTGCGGATGATCAGGTCATCCTCCTCGAGCGCGCGAAGCTGTTTCGTCAGCATCCGCTGGGTAACATTCGGGAGGCGTTTGCGCAGTTCACCGAAGCGCAGCCGCCCCTCCTGCAGATGATAGAGGATGACCCCCTTCCACTTGCCGTCGATCAGATCGAGCGTGACCTCCACCGAACAGCCCGGAGCGCAGCCGAAATCCTGTCGTTTCATTGCAGTTTTCCATTAGTATCCGAACGGTGACTATATCCCCAAATTGACAGTACTTGCAAATATGCAGCAGGCGGGACACACCACCACGTCACAGATGGAGCAAGATCAATGAAAGCCGTAGGCTACAGAAAATCGCTGCCGATCGATGCGCCGGATGCGCTGATCGATTTCGAAACCGACAAGCCGGAGCCGCGCGGGCGCGACATCCGTGTCGCGGTCAAGGCGATTTCCGCCAATCCGGTGGATTACAAGGTGCGCAAGCGCGCCGAACCGCCGGCCGGCGAAACCAAGATTCTCGGCTTCGATGCGGCAGGTATAGTCGATGCCGTCGGACCCGACGTATCGCTGTTCAAGCCGGGCGATGAGGTCTGGTACGCCGGCTCGATCCAGCGCCAGGGCACCAACTCGGAATTTCATCTGGTGGACGAGCGGATCGTCGGCCACAAGCCGAAGACGCTGTCCTTCGCGCAATCAGCCGCCCTGCCCCTGACGTCGATCACTGCATGGGAGTTGCTGTTCGACCGCCTCGGCGTCGCGCCGGGCAAGAGCGTCGATCCGCGCACGCTGCTGATCGTCGGCGGCGCCGGCGGTGTCGGCTCGATCCTGATCCAGTTGGCGCGCCGGCTCACCGGCCTCACCGTGATCGCCACGGCGTCGCGTCCCGAGTCCCGCAAATGGTGCCTCGATCTCGGCGCGCATCATGTGGTCGATCATTCCAAGCCGATGAAGGATCAGATCGCCGCGCTGAAAGTCCCGCCGGTGGCGCTGATCGCGGCCCTCACCAACACCGATCAGCACTTCCCGGCACTCGCGGACATCATTGCACCGCAGGGGAAGCTCGGACTGATTGACGATCCCGCCTCGCTCAACGTCAATCTGTTGAAGGGCAAAGCTGCATCGCTGCACTGGGAATCGATGTTCACGCGCTCGTCGTGCCAGACCGACGACATGATTGCGCAGCACAACCTGCTCGACGACGTCGCCAGCCTGATCGACAACGGCGTTCTGCGCACCACGCTCGACAAGGTGCTCGGCAAGATCAACGCAACGAATCTCAAGCAGGCGCACACGTTGCTGGAAGGTGGACGCTCCACCGGCAAGCTGGTGCTGGAAGGCTGGTAGAGCGATCGGCGGCTGCCGTTCTCCCAAAATAAAAACCTCCGGCAGGGCATTGCCGGAGGTCGGGAGATTTTTGAGAAAAACTGGTGTGATATCCGCAATCGGAAAGGCGGTGAGCGCCGCCACGCTATAGCCGGACCATGCCTTTATTACCTTATTTAGTCAAACAATCCGCGCCTGTGTGTCCCCTCACAATTGCGTGTGCGATGCGGTATCCGGTTGTTCGATATCGCTGATCGCACCCCGCTGTTCAGCATGATCCTTTCAGAAGTGAATGAGGCCGAAGAAAAACCCCGGCAGTTTCCTGCCGGGGTTCTTTGTTCAGATGGCGATCGCCGTCAGGCGATTACCAGGTGCGGCGGACGCGGAGCTGTCCGGAGAACATTCCCTGGTCCTTGAACTCGTAAGCGCCGGCCGGCTTGTTGAGACCGGCGTTGCCCGCTGCAGTGGCGGTGACTCCGCCTGTGCTGCTCTGATCGATCACGGCGTACATCAGTTCACCCGAGAGCGTCAGGTTCGGAACAGGGGTCCACGCGGTGCGCGAACCGATCTGCCAGATCTTGAAGTCTGGATTGAACGTGCTGCCAGCTACGAGCGCAGGCGCATAGCCAGTACGCAGGATCGCCGATGCCGTGTCATTGTAGTCGACGTTGACGTAGCTGCCGAACACGCTGGTCTGCCACTGCTTCGACCAGTTATGCTCGTAGCCACCCTGAACCGCCCAAACCTTGGTCTTCTGGATCGAGCCACCGGTGGTGTAGACACCGTCGAGCAGCGAGGCCACAGCGAATGTCTGGTAGAACGCCGGGCCGGAGGTACCCGTGTTGTTGAACGCGTCGAAGCTGTTGCCGGTGGTACCATTGATCACATACTTCGAAGCGCCGTCGGTGTAGATCGCGCTGATCGACAGCTTGTCGCCCGGGCCCGTCGGCAGGTTCTTCAACTGGATACCGCCTTGGATCGCGAAGCCCCATTCATCGCTCGGATGACCGGTCGGTTCGGTCGCCCCATAGTAGCCGGCGTGGAGGTTGTGAACGCCACCCGACAACTGGGCAGTGAAGGCCGCCTGGTCGAGGCGAATGTTACCCGTGAAATCAGGCGAAACCTGACCACCGGAAGCGTTGGCAAAAGCGCCCGTGAAAAGCGCGGCATTGCCCGGAACAACCGCGCCGTTGTACATCGGAGCTCGGTTGATGACGCGGTTGTCTTCCACCGCAACCGAAGCCGACAGGCCATTGCCGAACTGCCAGGTGTAGGCAATCTGAGTGATGCCGGTGGAGTTGTCGTAGCCGCCGATCAGGTTGGAGGTGTTGAGGCCGACTGGATTCGCGCCCCAAGGCGTCTGGAACACCGAAACCGCCTTACCGAAGGTGAAGCCGGCGAACTGGACGAAGCCGAGGTCCATGGTGAGGGCGCCGGACGACGGACCGTCGCCGGAGGTGTGCTGGAAGTTGCTCGACCAGTAGGTGCGAACAACACCATACTCGGATGCAGTGCGGGTATCGACGTTGAACTGAACGCGCGTGCGCGTCACGAAGTAGTCCGAGTTACGGTTCTGCAGGCCGGTGTTGGCAATGTTGTTCCATGCGGGCTGGCCGTTTGCGCTGCCGTTGATGGCCGCGTCGAACTGCACGTAGCCGCCCAGCTTGATGCAGGTATCGGTGCCAGGGATGTAGTAGAAGCCGGCTCCATACAGGGAGCAGATCTTCACGTACTGGACCGCTTTCGCCTTGACGGGAAGATCAGCCGCCTGTGCGCCCGTGATCGCGGCCAACGCGGCCGCCGAACCCAGGATAAGGCTCTTAATCTTGCTCATAAAACCTCCAAAATTGATCAATTGAGGAAAGGTCCGCTTCCCGTGGCGCTAGCCACCCCACAGCCCCTTGATCCCCGCTTACCGCCGGTTGCCTTCCGGACGAGACCACCAGCGAGTCACCCGACGTCTCCGGTTGACGGAGGAACAATGACCGCAAGCATCAGTTGATTACAATAATTGATTTACTCATGCTTTTATTTGACCACGATCATGTGCTTTCCCCGCAACATCATGTCAGCGGGATGACAGGCCCGGCGATTGCAAAGCGTTCGAGGCCGGCATATTTTCCTGCATTCCCTCGCCAAGGTAGAAAATAAATGGTCGGCAGACTCTCTACCAAGAAAATTTCATCTCAACGTCATCTTGCGAGCCCGCGCAGCACGGCGCGCGACACTCATCCCATGGGACCCGATGATGCGCTGGTCCGGAAGTTCATTTGGGATGTTATTTCAATCAACACGCATCTCGAAGAAATCCGTTCCAACTGGGCGCGAATGCTGGACATCACCTGTCCGCAGTGGCTGATCCTGATGGCGGTCAACGATCTTGATGAAGGCAAGGGCATCTCGGTCAGAGAGGTCTCGACAAAACTTCACGTCGACCCCTCGTTCGTGACGACCCAGACGAAGAGCCTCGAGAAGCACGGCTTCATGCGCCGGGTTGCATCCAAGGAAGACGCGCGCGTCGTGCTGATGTCGCTGACCGACAAGGCTCACAAGCAGATCGCGAATCTGTATTCGCAACAGGTGGTCGCCGACAATCTCGTGTTCTCGGATTTCTCGACGCAGACGTTCCTCGATCTCACCGACAAGCTTTCGACGCTCAAGGAGCGGCTGGCAAAAGCCGCGCGAATGATCGCCGTAGACAGCTGACCGTCAGGCGTCCGCAGGCACACGCGCCCTTGCCAGGCGCGTCGCTATCCAGTCGAAGACAAATTCGTTGCCGATGGTCGGATTGTCGGACTGGCCATGCGCTGCGGCTGTCTCAGTGGCAGCGAACACCTTCAGCGTTACATCCGCGCCCTCGTCCTTCAACGCCTCGCACAAAGCATCGGCATGGCGAATGTCGAGCCAGTCGTGCTCGCCAAAGGTCATCAGGATCGGACACTTGATGCTGGTGACGCCACCATGACGCTTGAGCCTGCGAATCTCGTCGCCGATGGTGTCCTGGCCGCCGTCACCGGGCATCCACAACGTCGCGGTCACGCGCTGGTGCATGTCCCAGATGCCCGCGTCACACACCGCCGCGGCGAACCTGTCGTCGAGACCCGCCGCGCGTGAGGCATAGGCTGCACCCAACCCGCCGCCGAAAATAGCAATCCGCCGCTCGTCGATATCGCCGCGCGCAATCAGATAGTCCACGCAGCAGCTGATTGCCGTTTCGACCTCGTATCGCACCATCCCCTTGATCCTGGGCGCGCTGCCCTGCCCCGGCAAATCGGCCAGCAGCAGCGACAGACCGCGCGAATGAGCCTGCCGCAACAGCGTATGCAGATGCTCGTCCTTGAGGTGATCCGATCCGCCGACACAGACAACAACCGGCGCTCGCGATTCCGCCCCGGGCGCCCGCAGGAAGTAGGCTTCGACGAAGCCGCCCTCGAAGCAGGGAATGCGAACCAGTTCCCCGCCCGACGGCTGATGCGCAACCACAAGATACGAGCAGGCCCGCATCCGCTCGAGCGCATCGGCGCGGCGATGATCGTCAAGCTTCAGAAAGATTTCCGATGTCCGGTAATAGTTGGAGGCCCGCAGCCAGTTGCTCAGCGCCGAATGAACATTGCCCGCTTCAAGCGCAAGATCGCCGCGCGTTTTGTTGCTGTCGGCGATGCTCTTCCACGCGCGATACCAGCTCTCATCGTCGCCGGCCGCGATATGGCTCGCTGTCAGGAAGCACTCTGAAATCGTGCTGCCGCCCTCCTGTGCCGAGCCCAGCACGCGCATGAACTGAAGGCTGTAATCCTCGTTGTCGGGCCACTGCATCCAGCCGCCCGGCTCAAAGCGCGGCGAGAGGTCGGCGGGTTTGTCGTTCAAAAGAGCAGTCCACACGATGAATTCAGCCAATCACTGGAAGGCGCCGTCATATCCACTTGATTTAAAACGGAAGTTGTCGCGGACAAGACGGCGGGGAATGATGCATTGCAGCCATGAGCATGGCGGTACAAATGCGACAGGGGCATTACAGGCGTGTGACAGCGCACCCCTTCGCCCGGTTTTCGCGTGCGACACGACGTCTCGGCGCTCGCCCGGAGAAAATTCTTTCGGACGAACGCGCAGAACCGGACTCTTTTTCTACTTACGCGATCGTCTGGATGATGCCGCCCTCAGCCCGCAGCGCTGCGCCATTGGTGACGGAGGCCTCACGCGAGCTGACATAGACCACCATGTTGGCGATCTCATCGACGGTGGCGAAACGCTGAATCAGCGAGGTGCCGCGATGCTGCTTGACGAACTGGGAGGCCGCATCATCCACCGACTGGCCACTCTGCTTCGCCAGATCCTTCACGAAGGTCTCGACGCCTTCCGACATGGTCGGCCCGGGCAGCACCGCATTGACTGTCACGTTGCTGCCCTTGGTGAGTTCGGCGAGCCCGCGCGAAACGCCGAGCTGCGCCGTCTTGGTGACGCCGTAGTGGATCATTTCCCTCGGAATATTGAGCCCGGATTCCGACGAGATGAAAACGATGCGGCCCCAGTTGCGCTTGAGCATTCCCGGCATGTAGGCGCGCGACAGCCGCACGCCGGACATCACGTTCACTTCGAAGAATCGGGTCCAGTCCGCGTCGGAAATCTCGAAAAAGTCCTTCGGCTCGAAGATTCCGGCGTTGTTGATCAGAATGTCGGCGTCCGGCACGGCAGCCGCCAGCGCGGCGCATCCCTCGGCGGTTGAGACGTCTGCGCCGATGCCGCGCGCCTTGGCTCCCGGCACCGTCTTGAGGATGGCCGCTGCAGCGGCATCGGCCTTTTCCTGCGTGCGGCCGTTGACCACGACGCTTGCCCCTGCCCCTGCAAGACCTCGGGCGATAGCCAGCCCGATGCCCCCGGTCGATCCTGTGATGACAGCGGTCGTTCCTGAAAGATCAATTTTCATGCGATGCTCCTTATCCGGCCCACTCGATATCGGGGCATGGCGCCGGGAAACAACCGCACACACGGCAACTTGACGTGCTCACGTGAAGCACCACGCGCGTTGCATGCCAAAGCCGCTCGCACTGTCGCGCAGATTCGGATGCAGGAAGGTTTGTCGATTCAGAGAGGCTTGCGCCGGATCAACTAGCCGATCGCGGGCAACAGCCGGCGGATCTCGGCCTGAAGTTCAGGAATCGCCTGCGCGTCGCCTGACAGATGGCGCAGCAAGCACTTCTGGAACAGCCCATCGAACAGCGCATAAAGCGCTTCGGGCGAAATGGCCGGAGTCTTGCGGCCGAGTTCGGCAAAACGCGACACCACACGCCACATCATGTCTTCGAGGCTCTTGTCGATCGCCGTCACGTCATCCCGAAATGCATCCTCGAACAAGGCCTGAGCGCGGAGATCGTACCAGAGCCGATGCATGTGCGCCTCGGTCCGGATGGTCTCGCCGAGCTTGTCGAGAAAGCCATCCAGCAATTCGCTCCTGCTCTTGGCCGTCGCGGTGATCTGATCGTAACGGGTGACGCACTTGGCCTTGTAGTGCCGCACGCTGCAGCAGATCAGATCGAACTTGTCGCTGAAGTAGTAGTGCAGCACGCCGTGGGTGAAATCGGATTTCTGCGCGATTTCCCGCAGGCTGGTGCGCGCGTAACCGAGTTCAGCGAGGGTCGCGAGCGCGGCCTCCGCGAGTTCGATACGCCGGGCATTGAACTTGTCCACGGGAACGCGTCCACCGCGTCGCGCCGCGGCTTCCGTCCCCGCTCCGATCTCAGCCAAACGCATCGCCATTCCGAACGTCTTCACCTCTGCGAGTCACCGGCCTCCGATTATGCATCGGCGGACGGGAAAATCTCCAGACCACCCAAAACGAATACTTGACAAGCGTCAAGAATATATTTGACGATTGTCCAAATAAAATTGGCCACTCGTCAAGACATTCAACTCGGCTGCGGAAGACCCTCTGGGACTTCACTGTCCCCAGAATTGGCCTCTCCCCACAGCAACGCTGATGTCGCGAACGACCGGCCGTTAACGAGGGAGGAAGAAGTCAATGAGCGGAAAGAGTTTGGCTGGCCGCAAGGCGCTTGTGACCGGAGGAGCGCGCGGCATCGGAGAAGCGATCGCGACAGCGCTCGCGAATGCCGGCGCATCGGTGATGATTACCGACGTGCTGACGGACCTCGGAAAAGAGACAGCGGCAAAGATCGCCAAAACGGGGGTGAAGACCGGCTTTCATGCGCTCGACGTCACCGACGACGGGCAATGGGAAAAGGCCGTCGCCGCAACGGTCGCACAGCTCGGCGGCTATGACATCCTGATCAACAATGCTGGAATTGAAATCACATCGCTGCTCGTCGATGTGAAGGCCGAGGACATGCGGAAGATGTGCGACGTGAACATCGTCGGCACCGGCCTTGGCATCAAGCACGCGTTTCGCGCCATGCGTCCCGGCGGGGCGGCGGGCGGCGGCGGCGCCATCGTCAACATTTCGTCGGTCGCGGCCACGATCGCCTACCCTGCGATCGCCGGCTACTCGGCAACAAAGTCCGCCGTCGACCGGATGACCCGCGTGGGCGCGATGGAAGCGGGAAAGCTCGGCTACGGCGTGCGCGTGAACTGCCTCTATCCGGGCCTCGCGCCGACCGAGATGGGCATGAAGCTCGCAACCGATATCGCCGCGCTCGGTCTTGCCGCCGACGTCAACGCCGCGGTCGCATCGGTCATCGATCAGACGCCTCTCGGCCGCCTCGCGGAGATCACCGACATCGCAGATGCCGCAGTGTTTCTCTGCACCGACCAGGCCCGGTTCATCACCGGCATCGGCCTGCCTGTCGATGGCGGCATGGGCACCTGAGCGTAAGCGCCATCGCTGATCCACGCACAAGAACGCGACGATCAACGTCATCGTCGCGCAACAATCACACAACAGGGAGGACCATTATCATGAGCGACAAGCGACCCGTCGTCGTCTACGGCGTATCCGGCTACACCGGACGCCTCGTCTGCGAATACCTGCGTGAGTACAATGTCCCGTTCATCGCGGCCGGCCGCGACAAGGCCAAGGTTCAGGCCGTGGTCGACAAAATTCCGGGCATCGAGACCGCCGACTACGAAGTCGTCGGCGTCGAGCACACCGTCGAGGCGCTGACCAAGCTGTTCAAGGGCGCGCGCTTTGTCAGCAACATGGTCGGTCCGTTCATCAAATACGGCAGCGAGGTCGTGGAAGCCTGCCTCGCCGCAGGTTGCCACTACAGCGACACGACCGGCGAACAGGACTGGGTGCTGCATGCGCAGAAGACCTGGGGCGATGCCTTCGCCAAGAAGAACCTGCTGCTCGCACCCAATATCGCGCAGATGTACACAACCGGAGAGATCGCGGCGAATATCTGCCTCGAAACCCCCGGCCTCGACACGCTCGACATTCTGGTGTTCTGGAAAGGCTTTCCGACCTACGCCTCGACGCAGACGATCTTCACCATTCTCAAGGCCAACTGGTACTATCTCGAGCAGAACAAGTTCGTCGAATGGGACGTTACGGCCCGCGCTGACGTTGTCGTTCCCGGCCAGCATGAGACGGCGATTGCCGTGCCCTGGGGCGGCACTGCGCATCCGGTCTGGTTCAAGAACGATCCACGTGTGCAAAGCTGCCGCGTGCTCGGCGGCGTTCTCGCCCGCCCGGTGATGGAAGGCGTGGTTCAGACCACGCAGATGGTCAAGGAGAAGATCAAGCCGCTGCCGCCCGATCAGCAGGAAGCAGCGCTGGCTGAAATCGCAGCGACCGTACAGGCGGCTATGCCGCCGCGCGAGAATCCGCGCGTCAACACATCGATCGACTCGGTCTACGCGTCAGGCCCGCTGGGGCGCGCCCATTGCGTCATTCACGGCAACTGCAACTACAAGCAGACCGGGATGCTGCAGGCCTACGCGGCCTACTCGCTGCTGCAGACCCCGCCCCGCAAGGTCGGCTTCGCGTCGGGATGCCAAGCGTTCGGCCATCGCGAACTGCTGGGCCAGTTGCGCAGCTTCGGGCTGGTGATGAATCCGATCGTCACGGTGCACGCCTGATCGGCTCAATCTCCCAAACAAAAGGCGGCGCTGCCTAGCTGCGCCGCCTTCACTCTATCGAGAATGCGATCACCGCGTCGACGCAGTTACCTGCCGCCGGCCCGCTCCAGAATCGTCGCCATTTCGGAGTAGCCGCGGCGGCGGGCGTGAACGAGCGGAGTGACGCCGTCGCGATCCGCGATGTTGACGTTCGCGCCCGCATCCACCAACAGCTTCACGATCTCGGTGTGGACCTTGCCGCCATCGCTGAGGACACGGCCTCGATCAGCGCGGTCCAGCCGAGCCGGTTGACATGATCGATCTTGATTCCAGTGCCGAGCAGGATCTTCACCGTCTCCGGATGCCCGTGATGCGCGGCGGGAATCAGCGCCGTACCGCCGTAGCGGTTGGTGCTGGCGAGATCTGCGCCAGCCTGAAGCGTCATTTTCAGGATCTCGTTGCGGCCTTCCGCGCCGGCATAGAGAAACGGTGTGTCGGAGATCGAATCCTTCGCGTTGACGTCGGCGCCCGCCGCGATCAGAAGCCGCGCCACCTCGACGTGATTGCCGTGAGTTGCAAGCAGCAGGGGCGTGCGGCCGTCGCGATCGCGCGCCTCGACCTTCGCCCCCGACGACAACAACGCCGTCACCTGCGCGGCATCGCCGCGCGCCGCGGCGTTCAGAATCTCCGAACTGGTATCGGCGACGGACACAGCAATGCTCCCTCCGGTCATGACTGCAACGATGCAACCGATCAAAACAAAACGGGCGGCGCAATGCGCCGCCCGTGAAATTCTTGCAGCCAGTTGAGAGATCACGCCGCTTCCGACGACGTCTCCTGCACCGGGCCCGAATCCTGGCCCTTGGCATCGACGTCGCGGTCGACGAACTCGATCACTGCCATCGGCGCGTTGTCGCCGTAGCGGAAACCGGCCTTGATGATGCGGGTGTAGCCGCCCTGACGATCCTTGTAACGAGGCGCCAGAACGTCGAACAGCTTCTTGACCTGATCGCGGTCGCGCATCTCGCCGATCGCCTGACGGCGCAACGCGAGACCGCCCTTCTTGCCGAGCGTCACCAGCTTCTCGACGATCGGGCGAAGCTCCTTCGCCTTCGGCAAGGTGGTGACGATCTGCTCGTGCTTGATCAGAGCAGCACACATGTTTGCGAACATCGCCTTGCGGTGTTCCGCAGTGCGGTTGAGTTTCCGATGAACCTTGCCGTGACGCATAATCTATTCCTCAATGATGACTTGCCGCGACGGTTCGTCGGACATGCTGCTCAGGTGGGCTGCCTGCGTTCGCCCGCGCGTGAAGGCCGGAAGTGATCCGGCCATCACATCGATTTCTGCTTAGTAGTGATCCTCGAAGCGCTTGGCCAGCTCGTCGATGTTCTCCGGCGGCCAACCGGGCACTTCCATGCCGAGGTGCAGACCCATCTGGGCGAGCACTTCCTTGATTTCGTTCAGCGACTTGCGGCCGAAGTTCGGGGTGCGAAGCATTTCCGCTTCCGACTTCTGCACGAGGTCGCCGATGTAGACGATGTTGTCGTTCTTCAGGCAGTTTGCCGAACGAACCGACAGTTCGAGTTCGTCGACCTTCTTGAGGAATGCAGGGTTGAACGCGAGATCCGGAATGATCTCGGCGGCAACCTCCTTGCGGGGCTCCTCGAAGTTCACGAACACATTGAGCTGATCCTGCAGGATGCGCGCCGAGTAAGCGAGCGCATCGTCCGGCGAGATCGCGCCGTTGGTTTCAATGGTCAGCGTCAGCTTGTCGTAGTCCAGGATCTGGCCCTCGCGGGTGTTCTCGACCTTGTAGGACACCTTGCGAACCGGCGAGAACAGGCTGTCCACCGGGATCAGGCCGATCGGCGCGTCCTCGGGACGGTTGCGCTCGGCGGCGACGTAGCCCTTGCCGGAGTTCACGGTGAACTCCATGCGGATTTCAGCGCCCTCGTCGAGGGTGCAGATCTGAAGCTCGGGGTTCAGCACGACGACATCGCCGACGGTCTGGATGTCGCCAGCGGTCACAACGCCCGGGCCCGACTTCTTCACGACCATGCGCTTCGGGCCTTCGCCCTGCATCTTGATCGAGATGTCCTTCACGTTGAGCACGATGTCGGTCACGTCCTCGCGCACACCGGCGATCGAGGAGAACTCGTGCAGCACGCCGTCAATGTGGACCGACTGCACGGCAGCGCCCTGCAGCGACGACAGCAGCACGCGGCGCAGCGCGTTGCCGAGCGTCTGGCCGAAACCACGCTCGAGAGGTTCAGCGATGACGGTTGCGAGACGGGTCGGATCCGAACCGGGCGTCACGTTGAGCTTGTTCGGACGAATGAGTTCTTGCCAATTTTTCTGGATCGTCACTTGTTCACCCATGCCATCAAAATCACTGGCGTTGGAGGTTTTGCGGCGCGGGAGCGACCCGCGTCATCGCATCTCAAAAACAACGCGGGCACATATTGCCCGCGGTAGTTCAAACAATCAGACGCGCCGGCGCTTGCGCGGACGGCAACCGTTGTGCGGGATCGTGGTCACGTCACGGATCGAGGTGACGGTGAAGCCCGCCGCCTGCAGGGCGCGCAGCGCCGATTCACGGCCCGAACCCGGACCTGCGACTTCGACTTCCAGCGTGCGCATTCCGTGTTCCTGCGCCTTCTTCGACACGTCTTCGGCAGCAACCTGCGCCGCATACGGAGTCGACTTGCGCGATCCCTTGAAGCCCATCGTTCCGGCCGACGACCAGGCAATGGTGTTGCCCTGCGCGTCGGTGATGGTGATGGTGGTGTTGTTGAACGAGGAGTTCACGTGCGCGATGCCGGATGCGATGTTCTTGCGTTCACGGCGGCGTACGCGGGTAGCATCTTTAGCCATAGTCATTTCCTTCAAGCGCGTCCGTGGTGCCAGACGCTGGGGAATTTCAGGTGATCACCGGCCATGACAGCCGGATGGGTTTGGTAGAAACGAAAATTACTTCTTCTTGCCGGCGATGGCCTTGGCAGGCCCCTTGCGCGTACGCGCGTTGGTGTGGGTCCGCTGACCGCGCACCGGAAGGCCGCGGCGATGACGCAGGCCGCGGTAGCAGCCGAGGTCCATCAGGCGCTTGATGTTCATGCCGACTTCACGGCGGAGGTCGCCCTCGACGAGGAAGTCGCGGTCGATCATTTCGCGGATCTGGAGGACTTCAGCGTCGGTCAGCTGCGACACGCGGCGATCGAGCGGAAGCTTGAGCTGCTCCATGATCGTCGCGGCGTTCTTCTGGCCAATGCCATGAATGTACTGAAGCGCGATCAGAACGCGCTTGTTGGTCGGAATGTTGACACCTGCAATACGGGCCACGGTCTTCGCTCCTGTCGCCGTCCGTCACGGACTGGCTTGTCTCGTTGGTCTCTGTGTCGGGCGGGTGTCCACAAACGCGAACACGACGCCCTCCCCATTTTCTTTCGGGGCCCGGCATCGTCTGAAACTATCCGACTGGATGCGGGCTTATTAATGTATTCAGCGGCGTTTCGTCAACCGTTTGGCGGCTTTAGCGCGCTTTTTAGTGGCCTTTTTGGCCACTTTCCGGGTCTTGGCAGCCTTGGTTCCCGAGGTCCGGCTTTTGGCCTTCGCAGCGGTCCTTTTCCCGCCCTTGCCGGCCTTCCCGGTCGGTTTCGCGGCCTTTTTGGCCTTCTTTACCTTCTTGGCGGGTGCCTTGGCCGCCTTCTTGGCGGCCTTCTTAGCCTTGGTCGCCTTCTTGGCCCCCTTCGCCGGGGACTTGCCAGAAACCTGGCCCGGCTTGGCGGTCTTCCGGGCGGATTTCTTCGCCAGCTTGGCAGCCGAATCGGCTGCTTCCAGCGCGGACAGAACCCGGTTGATCGCCCCCGTCACCTGCTCGATGGTCATCATGCCGTCGATGGTGATGAGCTTGCGCTTCTCCGAATAGTAGTGGACCAGCGGCTCGGTCTGGGCGCGGTAGTTGGCCAGGCGCTTCGACAGCACCTCCGGCGTATCGTCGATGCGAACATCTTCGCCGCGCTCGCGCATCTGCGCGACACGGGTTTCGACTCGCTCCAGCAGCGCACTCTCGTTCACGCGCAGTTCGACCACAGCGTCGAGCTTGAGGTGCTTCCGCTTGAGCAGATCGTCCAGCGCCTGCGCCTGCGGCACAGTGCGCGGAAAGCCGTCGAGGATGAAGCCCTTCTTCGCGTCCGGCTCTTCGATGCGATCGGCGATAATTCCGACCACAACCTCGTCAGGCACCAGCGCGCCGCTGGCCATAATGTCCTTCGCCTTGAGGCCGATGG
Organism: Afipia birgiae 34632; assembly: GCF_000308295.2. Classification (GTDB taxonomy): domain Bacteria; phylum Pseudomonadota; class Alphaproteobacteria; order Rhizobiales; family Xanthobacteraceae; genus Afipia; species Afipia birgiae. Next base: position 612,718 of record NZ_HG326652.1, on the reverse strand, counting down.
GCGTTCCGGCTGCAACCGCGGCACGCAACATCTCTCCGGTGGAGAGCTGAACGATACCATGCTTGTGAACCAGTCGATGCGCCTGCGTTCCCTTGCCCGCCCCCGGCGGCCCGAGAAGAATCAACCTCATTTACGACGGCCCCTCAATTTCGATTTACGGATCAGCCCTTCATACTGGTGCGCCAGCAAGTAGCCCTGCACCTGGGCGACCGTATCCATCGTCACGCTGACGACGATCAGCAGCGACGTGCCTCCGAGATAGAACGGCACCGACGCGTAAGAGATCAGGATTTCAGGCACCAGACAGACAATCGCGAGATAGATCGCACCGACGACGGTGATACGCGACAGCACGTAGTCGATGTACTCGGCGGTCCTTTCGCCCGGGCGGATGCCTGGAATGAAGCCGCCATGCTTCTTGAGATTGTCGGCGGTCTCGGTCGGGTTGAACACGATCGCGGTGTAGAAGAACGCGAAGAACACGATCATCCCGAGATAAAGGAAAAGAAACAGCGGACGGCCGTGGCTGAGCTGCGTCGTCAGCCACTGGAACCACTCCGGTCCCTTGCCGGCGTTGAACTGCGCGATGGTGGTCGGCAGCAGCAGCAGCGACGACGCGAAGATCGGCGGAATGACGCCCGCGGTGTTCAGCTTGAGCGGCAGATGCGAGGACTGGCCCTCGAACATCTTGTTGCCGACCTGGCGCTTCGGATACTGGATCAGCAGGCGGCGCTGCGCGCGCTCGACGAACACGATCAGCGCGATGACCGCAACGGCCATGATGATGATCGCGAGAATCAGAACCGTCGACAGCGCACCCTGACGGCCGAGTTCGAGCGTGCCGGCGATGGCGGACGGCAGCTCGGCGACGATGCCAGCCATGATGATCAGCGAAATACCGTTGCCGATACCGCGCGACGTGATCTGCTCACCGAGCCACATCAGGAACATGGTGCCGCCGACCAGTGTGATCGTGGTCGACAGGCGGAAGAACAAGCCGGGTTCGGCGACGACGTTGCCCGCACCTTCAAGGCCGACGGCGATGCCGTAGGCCTGGAACATCGCGAGCACGACGGTCAGATAGCGTGTGTACTGATTAATGACCTTGCGGCCGGACTCGCCCTCCTTCTTGAGGGCTTCGAGCTGAGGCGACACCGTGGTCAGCAGCTGAAGAATGATCGATGCCGAGATGTACGGCATGATGTTCAGCGCGAAGATCGCCATGCGGTTGATACCGCCGCCAGCGAACATGTTGAACATGCCGAGAATACCGCCGGCCTGCGACTTGAAGATCTGGCTCCAGATGTTCGGATCGATGCCCGGCAGCGGTACGTAAGTGCCCAGCCGATAAACAAGCAGCGCACCCAGTGTAAACCAGATGCGCTTTTTGAGCTCGTCAGCCTTCGCGAATGCCGAGAAGTTGAGGTTTGCTGCCAGTTGTTCCGCTGCAGACGCCATCCGTGGCTCCGATCCTTCTATTCGCCATGACCGGGCTTCGCCCGGCCGTCCGCGGTTTCAAGACTTCCTACAGCTTACAGCAATATAAGAAATCTTGTCGCGGATGCCCGTCACAAGGGCGGGATCGAACCTTACGAAGCCTTCCTGTTCGGCTTCTTGGCGGCAGCCTTCTGTGCGGCTGCATCCTTCGCCGGTGCCAGGATCTTCACCGTTCCGCCGGCCTTCTCGACTGCCTCGATCGCGGACTTGGTCGCGCCGTGCACTTCGATGTTCAGCTTGGCCTTGAGTTCGCCACGGCCCAGCAGCCGCACGCCGTCCTTCGAACGGCGCAGCAGTCCCGACTTCACCAGCGCTTCCGCGTTGACGGTCGCCTTCGCGTCCAGCTTCTTGGCGTCGACGGCTTCCTGCAGACGGTCGAGATTGACCTCCGTCAGCTCGAGCCGGAAGATGTTGTTGAAGCCGCGCTTCGGCAGACGGCGATGCAGCGGCATCTGGCCGCCTTCAAAGCCCTTGATGCGCACGCCCGAACGCGCGGTCTGACCCTTGCCGCCACGACCTGCCTGCTTGCCCTTGCCGGAGCCAATGCCACGGCCAACGCGCATGCGCTTCTTGCGCGAGCCGCTGTTGTCGGCGATCTCATTGAGCTTCATCGCTTGCTTCCTTACTTCTCGTCGACGACGCGAACGAGGTGCTTGACCCGGTCGATCATGCCGCGAACCGAAGGCGAATCCTGCAGTTCAGAGACACGGCCGATCTTGTTGAGACGCAGCCCGATCAGCGTCGCACGCTGAGCGGCCTGACGGCGGATCGGGCTACCCGTCTGCTCGACCTTGATGGTTTTCGTTGCGGCCTTGGCCATAGTATTAACTCCAAAACGGCGCGTGAATTATTCCGCGACAGCTTCCGCGTCGCCGCCGACACGGCGGGACTGCAACGTGGACACCTTGATGTTGCGGCGGTTCGCAACCGAACGCGGCGAATCCTGATGCTTCAGCGCGTCGAAGGTTGCGCGAACCATGTTGTAGGGATTCGACGAACCGATCGACTTCGCCACCACGTCCTGGATGCCGAGCGTCTCGAACACAGCGCGCATCGGGCCACCCGCGATGATGCCGGTACCGGCAGGCGCAGCGCGCAGATAGACGCGGCCGGCGCCGTGACGGCCAGCGATATCGTGATGCAGCGTGCGGCCTTCGCGCAGAGCAACGCGCGTCAGGTTACGCTTGGCCGACTCAGTCGCCTTGCGGATCGCTTCGGGCACTTCGCGTGCCTTGCCGTGGCCGAACCCGACCCGGCCTTTCTGATCGCCGATAACGACCAGAGCTGCGAAACCGAAGCGCTTGCCGCCCTTGACGACCTTCGCAACACGATTGATGTGGACGAGCTTGTCGACAAACTCGCTGTCGCGCTCTTCCCGATCCCGACCGCCCCGCTCGCGTCCGCCGCGTTCGCGTTCACCTGCCATGGTGTTTTCCAATCCTTGTGAGGCTCGCGCCTCTGACCTTGTGTCCGTTCAAACCAAATTCAAAAGCTGAGCTTAGAAGCTCAAGCCGCTTTCCCGCGCGGCTTCGCCGAGCGCCTTGACGCGGCCGTGGTAAAGATAGCCACCACGGTCGAAAACCACTTCCTTGACGCCGTTCTTTACGGCGCGTTCCGCCAGCAGCTTGCCGACAGCCTTCGCCGCATCGATGTCGGCGCCGGTCTTGCCGCCGTCGCGCATCGTCTTTTCCAGCGACGAGGCCGAAGCCAGCGTTTCGCCCTTCAGGTCGTCGATGACCTGAGCGTAGATGTGCTTCGACGAGCGGAACACCGACAGGCGCGGACGCCCGTTCGCGGTCCGGCGCAGCGCGAGACGTACGCGCTGCTTGCGCCGGGCATTCGTGACCTTGAGTTTCGACATGACCGGCTCCGTTACTTCTTCTTGCCTTCCTTGCGGAAGATAAATTCGTTGGCGTACTTCACGCCCTTGCCCTTGTAGGGCTCCGGCGGACGATAGCTGCGGATCTCGGCGGCAACCTGGCCGACGCGCTGGCTGTCGTTGCCGACGATGGTGATTTCGGTCGGCTTCGGCACGGTGATCGTGATCCCTTCCGGGATCGGGTAGATCACGTCGTGGCTGTAGCCGAGCGCGAGCTGCAGGTTCTTGCCCTGCAGCGCGGCGCGGTAACCGACGCCGGTGATTTCAAGCTTCTTCTCGAAGCCCTTGGTGACGCCTTCGACCAGATTCGCGATCTGGGCGCGAGCAGTTCCGTAAAGCGAACGCGCGCGCTTGGTCTCGAAGCGCGGCGCAACGGTGATCGCGCCGTCCTTCATTTCGACCGACACGTCGTCGTGCACGACAAACTGAAGTGCGCCTTTCGGCCCCTTCATCTTGACGGTCTGGCCTTCGAGATTCGCGGTGACGCCCGAGACAATCGGAACGGGTCGTTTGCCTACGCGTGACATAATCGTTCCTTCCTTAGAACACCGTGAAGAGAACTTCGCCGCCCACATTCGCGTCACGCGCGTCGTGGTCAGCCATAATTCCCTTCGGCGTCGACAGCACAGAAATGCCGAGACCGTTCTTCACGCGCGGCAGGTTCTTCACCGAAGCGTACACACGACGCCCTGGCTTCGAGACCCGCTCGATTTCGCGGATGACCGGTTCGCCATCGAAATACTTCAGTTCGATCTCGAGCTCGTTGTGGCCGCCGGCATGCTCGACCGCTGCGTAGCCGCGGATATAACCTTCGGCCTTCAGCACTTCGAGAACGTTGGCGCGCATCTTCGAGCCCGGGGTCGAAACCTTGGACTTGGAGCGCATCTGCGCGTTGCGGATGCGGGTGATCAGATCGCTGATGGGATCGTGCGTTGACATATCCGACCCTCCTTACCAGCTGGACTTCACGAGGCCCGGGATCAGGCCCTTCGAGCCATAATCACGGAGCGCGATGCGGCTCATCTTGTTCTTGCGATAGACCGCGCGCGACCGGCCGCTGATTTCGCAGCGGTTGCGGATGCGGGTCGCCGACGAATTGCGCGGCATCTCGGCGAGCTTGATCGTCGCCGCGAAACGCTCTTCCATCGGCTTCTTCTTGTCGGCGATGATCGCCTTCAAGCGAGCGCGCTTGGCCGCAGCGTTCTTCGTCATCTTCTGACGCCGGTTATTCTTCTCGACTGAACTTTTCTTCGCCATACGAGTAGTCTCCATACCTTTCCGCGTTTGAGACGCTGACTAGTTCAGTGTCTCACTGCCGGAACGGAAAATTGAATGCGGTCAGCAACGCACGCGCCTCGTCATCGGTGGTCGCGGTGGTGCAGATCGTAATGTCCATGCCCCAGGTCTCGCCCGACTTGTCGTAGTCGATTTCCGGGAACACCAGATGCTCCTTGAGGCCGAGCGAGTAGTTGCCCATGCCGTCGAAGCTCTTCGGATTGAGGCCGCGGAAGTCGCGAACGCGAGGCAGCGCGATGTTCACAAGACGGTCGACAAAGTCGTACATCTTGGACTTGCGCAGCGTCACCTTGGCGCCGATGGCCTGGCCTTCACGCAGCTTGAAGGTCGCGATCGCCTTGCGTGAATGCGTGACGATCGGCTTCTGGCCGGCGATCAGCGCGAGATCGGCAGCAGCCAGTTCGACCTTCTTGCGGTCGTTGACGGCTTCGCCGATGCCCATGTTGAGCACGACCTTCTCGAGAACCGGCACCTGCAGGGCGTTCGTGTAACCGAACTGCTCAACCAGCTTGCCGCGGATCTCTTTATCGAATTGCGTCCGGAGACGCGGAACGTATGCGGTCTCAGCCATTGATCTCTGCTCCCGAGCGCTTCTCAATGCGCACCTTGGTGCCGTCCTTCTGGATCTTGAAGCCGACGCGGGTCGGCTTGCCGTCCTTGCCGACGAGCGCAATGTTCGACAGGTGGATCGGCGACTCCTTGGTGATGATGCCGCCCTCCTGCGCCTGGGTCTGCTTCTGGTGACGCTTCACCAGGTTGACGCCACGCACCAGCGCCTTGTTCTCGGTGGGACGCACCTCGAACACTTCGCCAGTCCGGCCCTTGTCGCGGCCGTTCAGTACGATGACCTTGTCACCCTTGCGAATCTTGGCAGCCATTACAGCACCTCCGGCGCAAGCGAGATGATCTTCATGTGGTTCTTGGCGCGAAGCTCGCGCGGCACCGGCCCGAAGATACGGGTGCCGACCGGCTCGGACTGGTTGTTGATCAACACAGCCGCGTTGCGGTCGAAACGGATAACGGAACCATCGGCGCGGCGAATATCCTTCGCAACGCGAACGACGACCGCCTTCATGACGTCGCCCTTCTTCACCTTCCCGCGAGGGATGGCTTCCTTGATGGAAACGACAATGATGTCACCCACAGTCGCGTACCGGCGCTTGGAACCTCCAAGAACCTTGATGCACATGACACGGCGCGCGCCGGAATTATCGGCCACGTCGAGGTTGGTCTGCATCTGAATCATTGATGCACCTCGTCCTCTTTCTGATGCGCTTGTTGCGCTTAAGCTGTTTTTGTTTCGGCCTGGACTACCGTCCAGCGCTTCAACTTCGAGAGTGGTTTGCTTTCCTCAATTCGAACCACGTCGCCTGCCTTGAACTGATTGTTCTCGTCGTGCGCGTGATAGTTCTTCGAACGTCGGATCGTCTTCTTGTAGATCGGGTGGGTGAAGCGGCGGTCGACGCGCACGACAATTGTCTTGTCCTGCTTGTCGCTGACGACGACGCCCTGGAGAGTACGCTTCGGCATCTTTCGCCCCTTACTTCTTGGTCTGCGCGGCGCGCTTCTGCGCTGCGACAGTCTTGATGCGTGCGATATCGCGGCGAGCTTCACGCAGGCGCGAGGTGTTCTCGAGCTGCCCGGTGGCGCGCTGGAAGCGCAGATTGAACCGCTCCTTCTTCAGATTGAGGACGGCTTCGTCCATCTGATCGGGGCTCATCGCGCGGATGTCTTCGACTTTCAAATCAGCCATGATCGTTTCCTTACTCCGCAATGCGCGCAACGAAGCGCGTCTTGATCGGAAGTTTGGCGGCGGCGAGCGACAGTGCTTCCTTCGCGGTCTGCTGGGTCACGCCGTCGATCTCGAAAATGAGACGGCCTGGCTTGACGCGAGCAACCCACAATTCCGGCGTACCCTTGCCCGAGCCCATTCGCACTTCGGCGGGCTTCTTCGAGACCGGCAGATCCGGGAATACGCGGATCCAGACGCGGCCGGCACGCTTCATGTGACGGGTCAGCGCGCGACGGGCGGCTTCGATCTGGCGCGCGGTGATGCGCTCCGGCGCCATCGCCTTCAGGCCGAACTGGCCGAAAGACAACGTCGCGCCCGACGAGGCGACGCCGTGAATACGGCCCTTATGCGCCTTTCGGAACTTTGTCTTCTTTGGTTGCATCATGGCTTACGCCCTCAAACCTTCTTCGAATTTCAATCAAGCCGCATCGCGACGCGGACGTCCGCTGTCGCCTTCGGCCATGCGCTTGTCCTGAGCCATCGGATCGTGCTCGAGGATTTCACCCTTGAAGATCCAGACCTTGACGCCGCAGGTGCCGAAGGTCGTGAACGCGGTGGCGACACCGTAGTCCACGTCAGCGCGCAGCGTGTGCAAAGGCACGCGGCCTTCACGGTACCATTCCATACGGGCGATTTCCGCGCCGCCGAGACGGCCCGAGCAGTTGATGCGGATGCCCTCGGCGCCCAGACGCATCGCCGACTGAACGGCGCGCTTCATGGCGCGGCGGAACGCAACGCGGCGCTCGAGCTGCTGAGCGATCGATTCGGCGACCAGGGTCGCATCGAGCTCCGGCTTGCGGATTTCGATGATGTTGATGACCACATCGGACTCGGTGATCGCGGCAACCTTCTGGCGCAGCTTGTCGATGTCAGCGCCCTTCTTGCCGATCACGACGCCCGGACGCGCCGAGTGGATCGACACGCGGCACTTCTTGTGCGGGCGCTCGATCACGATGCGCGCGACCGCAGCCTGCTTCAGTTCCTTCATCAGCATGGCGCGGATGCGGATGTCCTCATGGAGGAGCTTCGCATACTCGTTCTTGCCGGCGAACCAACGGGAATCCCAAGTCCGGTTAATGCCCAGACGCAGCCCGATTGGATTGATCTTCTGACCCATCGTCTTCTCCCGCCCTTAGGCGCTCGCCTCGGCCTCGACCTGACGAACAACGATCGTCAGCTGCGAGAACGGTTTAAATACACGACCCGAACGGCCACGGCCGCGCGGTGCGAAACGCTTCATCACGATGCCGTTGCCAACATGCGCCTCTGCGACGACCAGAGCGTCGACATCGAGGTCATGGTTGTTTTCGGCGTTCGCAATCGCGGACTCCAGACACTTCTTGACGTCGCCGGCGATCCGCTTGCGCGAGAACTGCAGGTCGGCGAGCGCAGAGGATGCCTTCTTGCCGCGGATCAGCTGCGCAACAAGGTTCAGCTTCTGCGGGCTGACGCGAAGCATGCGGGCTACCGCCTTTGCTTCGTTATCCGGGAGAACCCGTTCGCGCTTTGGTTTGCTCATGACTAAGTCCTCAAGCCCTTACTTCTTGGCTTTCTTGTCGCCCGAATGGCCGTGGAAGGTCCGCGTCGGCGAGAACTCGCCGAACTTGTGACCGACCATTTCCTCGTTCACTGCGACCGGAACATGCTTCTGACCGTTGTAGACGCCGAAGGTGAGCCCCACGAACTGCGGGAGGATCGTCGAGCGGCGGCTCCAGATCTTGATAACGTCGTGACGGCCGGACGAACGCGCGGCATCTGCCTTCTTGAGCAGAGAGCCTTCAACGAACGGGCCTTTCCAGACTGAACGAACCATGTCCGGCGATCCTTACTTCTTCTTCCGCTTGTGGCGGCTGATGAGAATGAACTTGTTTGTCGACTTGTTAGAACGCGTCTTCTTGCCCTTGGTCGGCTTGCCCCACGGAGTAACCGGGTGACGGCCGCCCGAGGTGCGGCCTTCGCCGCCGCCGTGCGGATGGTCGACTGGGTTCATCACGACGCCGCGGTTATGCGGACGACGGCCCATCCAACGCTTACGACCGGCCTTGCCGATCGAGATGTTCATGTGATCCGGGTTCGACACCGCACCGATGGTGCCGATGCAGCGGCCGTGAACCAGGCGCTGTTCGCCCGAGCTCAAGCGCAGGATCACGAAATCATGGTCGCGGCCGACGATCTGGGCGTAGGTGCCCGCGGAGCGAGCGATCTGGCCGCCCTTCCCGATCTTCAGCTCGACGTTGTGCACGATGGTGCCGACCGGCATGTTGCCGAGCGGCATGACGTTGCCCGGCTTCACGTCGACGTAGCTGCCGGCGACAACGGTGTCGCCAACGGCCAGACGCTGCGGCGCCAGGATGTAGGCCTGCTCGCCATCGGCGTACTTGATCAGCGCGATGAACGCGGTGCGGTTCGGATCGTACTCGAGACGCTCGACCTTGGCCGGCACGTCGGTCTTCTTACGCTTGAAGTCGACGATGCGGTACGTCTGCTTGTGGCCACCGCCGCGGAAACGCACGGTGATGCGGCCGGTATTGCCACGTCCGCCGGACGAGTGCTTGCCTTCGGTCAAAGCCTTGACAGGCTTGCCCTTGTACAGCGCCGAACGATCGACCATCACCAGCTGGCGCTGGCCGGGCGTCGTGGGGTTGAATGTTTTCAATGCCATCGTCGTGTGCCTTACAGTCCGGTGGTCACGTCGATGCGATGACCTTCTTCGAGGGTCACGATCGCGCGCTTCGTATCCGACTGAGAACCGAACTGGCCGCGGAAGACTTTCGTCTTGCCCTTGCGGACCAGCGTGTTGACGCTCTTCACCTTGACGTCGAACAGCTTCTCAATCGCGTCCTTGATCTGCGGCTTGGTCGCCTTCGCCGCGACCTTGAACACAACCTTGTTGTGCTCGGAAGCCACGGTCGCTTTTTCGGTCACGACCGGCGCGACAATGATGTCGTAATGACGCGCATCCTGAGTCTTCATTTGAAGCGCGCCTCCAACGCATCGAGAGCGGCCTTGGTCAGAACGAGTTTCTGACGGCGCAGAATGTCATAGACGTTGATGCCCTGAACCGGCAGCACGTCGATGTGCGGAATGTTACGCGCAGCAGTCGCGAAACCGGTGTTCACTTCGGCGCCGTCGATGATGAGCGCGTTGGTGATCTCCAGACCCGAGAAGTGTCCGAGCAGCGCCTTGGTCTTGGCTTCCTTCAGATCGGCGTTCTCGATCACGATGAGACCGCCGTCCTTGGCCTTCGCCGACAGGGCGTGCCGCAGACCGAGCGCGCGAACCTTCTTCGGCAGATCGTGCGCATGGGAGCGAACGACCGGACCGAACGCACGGCCACCGCCGCGGAACTGCGGAACGCGAGCCGAACCGTGACGAGCACCGCCGGTGCCCTTCTGCTTGTACATCTTCTTGCCGGTGCGCCAGACTTCAGCGCGGCCCTTGGTCTTGTGGGTGCCGGCCTGACGCTTGGCGAGCTGCCAGTTGACGACGCGCTGGATCAGATCCTTGCGCGGCTCAAGACCGAAGATCTCGTCCGACAGCTGAACGGAGCCAGCCGACTTACCTTCCAGGGTTGTGACCTTCAATTCCATCACGCACCCTCCTCTGCCGGAGCCGCTTCAGGAGCAGCGTCGGTTCCGCCAGCCAGCTTGAACTTGCCGGGCTTCGGCGCATCCTTCGGCAATGCTTTCTTCACGGCATCGCGCACGGTGATCCATCCGCCCTTGGAGCCGGGAACGGCACCTTCGATGAGCAGAAGTCCGCGCGCCACGTCCGTCTGGACGACGCGCAGGTTCAGCGTGGTGATCCGATCGACGCCCATGTGGCCGGGCATCTTCTTGTTCTTGAAGGTCTTGCCGGGATCCTGACGGCCGCCGGTCGAACCGATCGAACGGTGCGAGACCGAGACGCCGTGGGTTGCGCGCAAGCCGCCGAAATTCCAGCGCTTCATGCCGCCGGCGAAGCCCTTACCGACCGAGGTGCCCGTCACGTCGACGAACTGGCCGACAACGAAATGGTCCGCCTGGATTTCCGCGCCGACCGGGATCAGCGAGTCTTCCGAGACGCGGAATTCCGCGACCTTGCGCTTTGGCTCGACCTTGGCGACGGCGAACTGGCCGCGCTCAGCCTTCGGCAGATAGACGCTTTTGCGCGAGCCCGAACCGAGCTGCAAAGCGACATAACCGTTCTTGTCAGTGGTGCGATGGCCAACAACCTGGCAATTGCCCAACTTGAGCACAGTCACAGGGATATGTTCACCGGTCTCCGTAAAGACCCGCGTCATCCCGACCTTTTGTGCGATCACTCCGGAGCGCATCGGCGTGCTTCCTGTCTTTCTGTCCGCGATCTGCGAACTTAACAAAAATTCTTACAGCTTGATCTCGACGTCGACACCTGCGGCCAGGTCGAGCTTCATCAGCGCGTCCACGGTCTGGGGGGTCGGATCGACGATATCGAGAAGGCGCTTGTGAGTGCGCATCTCGAACTGCTCGCGGCTCTTCTTGTCGACGTGCGGCGAACGGTTGACGGTGAACTTCTCGATGCGCGTCGGAAGCGGAATGGGTCCGCGAACCTGTGCACCGGTGCGTTTTGCCGTGTTCACGATCTCGCGGGTCGACGTATCGAGAATCCGATGGTCGAACGCCTTGAGACGAATGCGAATATTCTGGCCGTTCATTGCCGCTGTCTTTCTTGTCCGTCACGACCGGTCAGCCCGGCCATCCACGTTTTTTATTCAGAGGGTCGTGAATGCCCGGTCTTCCGACCGGGCATGCGACGGATCGTTTGTTACTCGATGATGCTGGAGACGACGCCCGAACCAACGGTGCGGCCGCCTTCACGGATCGCGAAGCGAAGCTTCTCTTCCATCGCGATCGGCACGATCAGGTGCACTTCCATCGCAATGTTGTCGCCCGGCATCACCATTTCGGTGCCTTCCGGCAGGTGAACGACGCCGGTCACGTCGGTCGTGCGGAAGTAGAACTGCGGACGGTAGTTGGTGAAGAACGGCGTGTGACGGCCACCCTCTTCCTTGGTGAGGATGTATGCCTCAGCCTTGAACTTGGTGTGCGGCTTGACCGAACCCGGCTTGCAGAGAATCTGGCCGCGCTCGACTTCCTCGCGCTTGGTGCCGCGAAGCAGCGCACCGATGTTGTCGCCAGCCTGGCCCTGATCGAGCAGCTTGCGGAACATTTCAACGCCGGTAACGATGGTCTTCTGGGTGTCCTTCAGACCGACGATTTCGATTTCTTCGCCAACCTTGATGATACCGCGCTCGACACGGCCGGTGACGACGGTGCCACGGCCCGAGATCGAGAACACGTCTTCGACCGGCATCAGGAACGGCTGGTCAATCGGACGCGCCGGCTGCGGAATGTTTTCGTCGACGGCCTTCATGAGCGCCAGAACGGCGTCGTGGCCGAGTGCCGGATCCTTGTTCTCGAGCGCTGCGAGCGCCGAGCCGCGGATGATCGGAATATCGTCGCCCGGGAAGTTGTACTTCGAGAGCAGTTCGCGAACTTCCATCTCGACCAGTTCGAGCAATTCCGGATCGTCGACCATGTCGCACTTGTTCAGGAACACGACGATCGCAGGAACGCCGACCTGACGGGCGAGCAGGATGTGCTCGCGGGTCTGCGGCATCGGGCCGTCAGCAGCGGACACGACGAGGATCGCACCGTCCATCTGCGCAGCGCCGGTGATCATGTTCTTCACGTAGTCGGCGTGGCCGGGGCAGTCGACGTGCGCGTAGTGGCGGTTCGCGGTCTCGTACTCGACGTGAGCGGTCGAGATGGTGATGCCGCGCGCCTTTTCTTCAGGCGCCTTGTCGATCTGGTCGTATGCCGTGAACGTTGCACCGCCCGTTTCAGCCAGAATCTTGGTGATCGCTGCGGTCAGCGATGTCTTGCCATGGTCGACGTGACCGATGGTGCCGATGTTACAGTGCGGTTTGTTACGTTCAAATTTAGCTTTAGCCATGACGTTCTCCGTTCAACTTTGACTTGCGTCAAAGAAATCAAGCAAACTTCTTCTGGACTTCTGCCGACACGTTGGCCGGCGCTTCAGCGTAGTGATCGAATTGCATCGTGAAGGTCGCGCGGCCCTGGCTCATCGAGCGCAGGTTGTTCACGTAACCGAACATGTTCATCAGCGGCACCATCGCGTTGACGACGTTGGCGTTGCCGCGCATGTCCTGACCCTGGATCTGGCCGCGGCGGGAGTTGAGATCGCCGATCACCGAACCGGTGTAATCCTCAGGCGTCACCACCTCGACCTTCATGATCGGCTCGAGGAGGACCGACTTGCCCTTCTGAAGCGCTTCACGGAACGCAGCGCGCGCCGCGATTTCGAAGGCGAGCGCCGACGAGTCGACGTCGTGATACTTGCCGTCCACGAGCGAAACCTTGACGTCAACCACCGGGAAGCCGGCGACGACGCCCGACCCCATCACGCTGTTGAGGCCCTTTTCGACACCCGGGATGTATTCCTTCGGAACAGCACCGCCGACGATCTTCGATTCGAATTCATAGCCAGCACCCGGCTCGTTCGGCTCGACCACGATCGACACTTCAGCGAACTGACCGGTACCGCCGGTCTGCTTCTTGTGGGTGTACTTGACCTCGGCCTTCTTGGTGATCTTCTCGCGGAACGCCACCTGCGGCGCGCCAATGTTGGCGTCGACCTTGTAGGTGCGGCGGAGAATATCGACCTTGATGTCGAGATGGAGTTCGCCCATGCCCTTCAGGATGGTCTGGCCGGACTCGTGGTCGGTCGACACGCGGAACGAAGGATCTTCGTTCGCTAGCTTCGCCAGAGCGACGCCCAGCTTTTCCTGATCGGCCTTCGACTTCGGCTCGATCGCGATTTCGATGACCGGCTCCGGGAATTCCATCTTTTCAAGGATGACCGGATGGTCGGAATCGCACAGCGTGTCGCCGGTGCGAGCTTCCTTGAGGCCAGCTAGCGCGACGATATCGCCAGCGTAGGCTTCCTTGATGTCTTCGCGGTTGTTCGCATGCATCAACAGCATGCGGCCGATGCGTTCTTTCTTGTCGCGGGTCGAATTGATGACGCCGGTGCCGCTGACGAGAACGCCCGAATAGATGCGGCAGAAAGTGATGGTGCCGACGAACGGATCGTCCATGATCTTGAACGCGAGCAGAGCCAGCGGCTCCTTGTCGTCAGCCTTGCGCACGACCTCGTTGCCGTCCTCATCGGTGCCCTTGATCGCAGGCACGTCGAGCGGCGACGGCAGGTAAGCAACAACTGCGTCGAGCAGCGGCTGAACACCCTTGTTCTTGAACGCGGTACCGCAGAGAACCGGATAGAAAGCACCGGTGAGCACTGCCTTACGGATCAAGCGCTTCAGGGTCGCCTCGTCCGGCTCATTGCCGTCGAGATAGGCAGCCATGGCATCGTCGTCGAGCTCGACGGCGGCTTCGACCAGCTTCTCGCGATATTCCTTCGCCTTGTCGGCGAGGTCCGCAGGAATTGCCTCAACGTCGTACATCGAACCCAGAGAGTCCTGATTGTAGACCAGGGCCTCCATGCGAACGAGGTCGATCATGCCCTTGAAGTTATTCTCGGAACCGATCGGCAACTGAATCGCGATCGGCTTAGCACCGAGACGATCGATGATGTCCTGCAGGCACTTGTAGAAGTCAGCGCCGGTCTTATCCATCTTGTTGGCGAAGACGATGCGCGGAACGCGATACTTGTCGCCCTGACGCCAGACGGTCTCGGTCTGCGGCTCGACGCCCTGGTTGGAGTCGAGAACGCAAACGGCGCCGTCGAGCACGCGCAGCGAACGCTCGACTTCAATGGTGAAGTCGACGTGGCCGGGGGTGTCGATGATGTTCAGACGCTTGCCGTTCCAGAACGCGGTCGTAGCGGCCGACGTAATGGTAATGCCCCGCTCCTGCTCCTGCGTCATCCAGTCCATCGTCGCGGCACCTTCGTGCACTTCGCCGATTTTGTGGCTCTTGCCGGTATAATAGAGGATGCGCTCGGTCGTCGTCGTTTTACCGGCGTCGATGTGCGCCATGATACCGAAATTACGGTAATCCTCAATGGCATGAAGGCGGGGCATAGGAGCTGTCCTTAATTTCCGTTCGTTTCGCCGTTACCAGCGATAGTGCGAGAAGGCACGGTTGGCTTCCGCCATCTTGTGCACGTCTTCACGCTTCTTGACCGCGTTGCCACGATTGTTCGACGCATCGAGCAGCTCAGCGGAGAGCCGCTCGGTCATCGTCTTCTCGTTGCGGCCACGCGCGGCCGTAATGATCCAGCGGATGCCCAGCGCCTGACGGCGCACGGAGCGAACTTCAACCGGCACCTGGTAGGTGGCGCCACCAACACGGCGCGAACGCACTTCGATGGTCGGCATGACGTTTTCCAGCGCCTGCTCAAACACCGGCAGCGGGCCCTGCTTGGTCTTGTTCTCGATCATCTCGAGCGCACCGTAAACGATGCTTTCGGCGGCAGATTTCTTGCCGTCATACATGATCGAATTCATGAACTTCGTGATGATGACGTTCCCGAACTTCGGATCCGGGTTCACTTCACGCTTTTCTGCAGAATGGCGACGCGACATTGATCAGATCCCCGATTACTTCGGACGCTTCGCGCCGTACTTCGAACGGCGCTGCTTGCGGTTCTTGACGCCCTGCGTATCGAGGACGCCGCGGAGAATGTGGTAACGAACGCCGGGCAAATCCTTGACGCGGCCGCCGCGGATCATGACCACCGAGTGCTCCTGAAGGTTGTGGCCTTCACCCGGAATGTAGCCGATGACCTCGAAGCCGTTGGTCAGACGCACCTTGGCGACCTTACGAAGCGCAGAGTTCGGCTTCTTCGGGGTCGTCGTATAGACGCGCGTGCAAACGCCACGTTTCTGCGGCGACTGCTGCAGCGCTGGCACCTTCTTGCGCGACTTCTGCGCTTCGCGCGGATTCGCGATCAGCTGGTTGATCGTCGGCATCGTTCACCCTTGTTCGCGCGAAACCTTATCGGCTCCGCAAATTCGTTCGGGGCCACCGCCCCACTCGCTTCACGCCGACCCATCAACTTCGCACCGCGCGTTTGATCGCGCAAAACGAAATCACGCCAACCATTCATTTCTGAACGGAAAGCGCTTGACGCCACAGAGGACCGCAGCTCGCCTGTTCGGCTCACCGAGATCATGCATCCGAGACTGATCTCAGGAGCTACTGCTCTTAAGACCAAATATTGTCCTGGCATTGCCTGGCTAGTGCCGACAGCGTTTGAGCGACGTTCGTCGAGGTTGGTGCCAAATCATCCCGTGGGGCTGAAATGGTGGTCCGTTCCGACGTAAGAGAAGCTCACCGCCTGTCGTGAAGTGGCCGGGTTTTATAAGCCATGCACACCCAAGTCAAGGCTAAACGACATTGCAAAAGCGCAAGCGGCAGAGCCACTTCTTGCACTCTCGGCGAAAGCCCGAACGGGTTGTTTATGACAGACCCTGCGAATCCGCGCAGCGCCGATTCTGCGGATTCCACAGGCTGCTGATCCGGTCAGACGGGGAACCTCCGAACGCGCGGTGTGGGGCGGGCACACCGACATGGGTGCCTCATGGGCAGGCCCGCGCAGCCAAATCTTTAGTAAACTTGTTGTATTTCAATTGCTTATGAGGATTTCCGCGCAAATCACTCGCGCTCATGCCGTCGGAGCCAGCCGCCGCTTTGCCGGAATCAGAGAGGTCGACCGCAGCCAGTCCCGCAGATCGCGCAGCCGCTCATAGCCGTACTGACGGGCGGCCTCCATGCCGAACACCAGCAAATGGCTGGAGCCGACATCGACCACCATGTCGACCATGGTTTTCCGGCCGGTCCAGATCTGGGCCATGAAACTCCCCTCCGCCGAGCACGAATCGATGGCCTGCACATCGGTCGCTGCGAAGAGTTGCTCGGTCATTTTGTCGACCAGCAGCACGCCCGGCGAGTACCTGGCGAATTCGGCGTCGAACGCGATTTTCCAGGTGTAGGCTGTGGTGCCGCAATACATCAGCACCTGGGCTGCAATGACCCGCCCGTCGAGGCGCAACAGGGCCACCGAGGCATTGCCGTCGGCCGCAAGGTCGCCAATCAGCCGCCGGGTGAATTCGGTATCCCGCTCGCTGCACAGGATGGCCGTGCCCTTGTCCCCTTTCCAGCTTCGCCTTTCGAGATCGAGGAACTGTTCGAAGGCGGCCTTGGTCGGGCCCGCGATGCGCTCGTTGACCATCTGCAGGTTGCCCAGAGCCGACAGCCTGTTCCAGTCCTGCCGCAACTTCTTGCGGGTCGAGCCCGACGTCTTCACGCCCTTCTCCCGCGACACCGACGGCCGCAGGCTGCGGGTCAGCGTCAGATGCGCGTGATGCTCGTCCGCGATCAGCTTCTGAATTGCCGCATAGGCCTGCGAGTCGGCATCCATTTCCTTCAGGCTGACGACATTCGGCAGCGCGGGGTTTTTGCGGATCGCGGCAAAGAACGCAGGCATAACCTCGGCGGCAAAGGCAGGATCAATCACCGGCGTCGACAGAAATGCATAGTTGTAAGGGCGGGCCTCGAGCAGTGCCGGCCAGAACATCATGACGTTGCGATGCTGCAAGGCCCAGAGCCCCACCAGCCGTGTGGACTCGGCGCCCTCTTCCCATGCCATGAGCACGTGAACCGCCGCGAACATGGTGTCGAACGCCGCCTTGAGCGCGACCGGATTCATGAATGCGTTGCCGGGCGCGCGGCGGATGAGATCATTCCACTGCGCGGTAAGGTCCTGGCCCGGCGATGCGACGGTAACTGAAATCATGAAGGCCAAACCTGCGTCGAAGCGAGTCGAAGCCGCATTCTCGCGGTGCCGGATTGCGGTGCAGGACCGTGATCCAGGAACCAAAGCTACCCCGGGAACCATTAATGCTGCGACCGCCCGACACAGGCAAGCCGCAACCATTTAAATCGTTAATACACGCGTTTTTGCGGTATTAACCTCATCAGCCGTTCACCATGTTTCGTTCAAGCTTTAGTCGAGTTTCCAGCTGCAATGCTACGTAGCTGAAAAGAGGCGCAACATGCGGCACACGGACATCGCCATCATCGGCGGCGGGCTTGCGGGGTCGATGGCCGCCGCGATGCTCGGCCGCGCCGGCATCTCCGCAATCCTGATCGATCCGCACAAAATCTATCCGCCCGACTTCCGTTGCGAAAAGCTTGGCGGCTATCAGCTCGACCTCCTGCGCAAAACCGGTATCGCGGATGCGGTGCTTGCCGCCACCACGCTCGATCGGAGCGCGTGGACCGCCCGGCTGGGACGCCTGCTCGACAAGAAGCCGAGCGACCAGCACGGCATCATCTACGATGACCTCGTCAATACCGTTCGCCGTCAGATCCCGGACGGCGTCGATTTCATCGAAGCCAAGGTCACCGCCGTTGCAACCAGTCCGGATCGCCAGACGGTAACGCTGTCGAACGGCGAGGAAATTTCCGCGCGGCTAATCGTGCTGGCGAACGGCCTCAACATCGGCCTGCGCCACACCCTCGGCATCGAGCGCGAGGTCATCAGCCCCTGTCATTCCATCACGGTCGGATTCAATGTCGTGCCGGTCGGCCACGACGCGTTTGGATTTCCGGCGCTGACCTATTTCACGGAAAGCTCTGCGGCGCAGATGTCCTATCTGACGCTGTTTCCGATTGGCTCCGCCATGCGCGCCAACCTCATGGTCTATCGCGGCATGGACGATCCGTGGCTGCGCCGGATGCGCCAGACGCCCGAGCAAGCGATGCACGAGCTGATGCCGAACCTTCGCGCCATCGCCGGCGAGTTCAAGGTCGATGGCGTGATCAAGATTCGACCGGCGGATCTGTACGTCACCAAAGGACACCGGCAAGCCGGCATCGTTCTGGTCGGCGATGCGTTCTGCACGTCGTGCCCTGCTGCCGGCACAGGCACGGGCAAGGTGTTCATGGACGTGCAGCGCCTGTGCAACGCCTACATTCCCGCGTGGCTCGCCAGCGCGGGCATGGACGCGTCGAAGATTTCACAATTCTACGACGACCCGGAGAAGTGCGCCAACGACGCCTCCTCACATCGTCAGGCTTACGACCTGCGTTCGATTTCCATCAATACCGGACTGTCGTGGCATGTCCGGCGCTGGATCCGCTTCCTGCATCGCGCCGGTGTCGGCGCGTTGCGTCATGCGCGGGAAACGCTGTCCGTTCGACGGACGGCGCAGCCGTAATAGCTGCCCCTTCACCGATCAATCGTCATCATCATCGTCGTCGTCATCCTCGGCGGGATGATGCGACTTGTGAAGCTGGTCGTCCCATAGCTTCCGGTACATGCCGTTAGCCTTGAGCAACTCGGCATGCGGACCACGCTCGATCGCCTGGCCGTTACTGATGACGATGATTTCGTCCATGTCGACAACCGACGTCAGCCGGTGGGTCGAAAAGATCATGGTGCGGCCCTTGGCGACCTTCAGCAGCGTACGATTGATCGCGGCTTCCGTGGTCTGATCCAGCGCCGACGTCGCTTCATCGAGCAGCAGCACCGACGGATTGCGGACGATGGCGCGTGCGATCGCGATGCGCTGGCGCTGGCCGCCGGACAGCGTATCGCCGCGCTCGCCGACCACCGTGTCGTATTTCTGCGGCAGCGTCATGATGTAGCGATGAATCTCGGCCTTCTTCGCTGCATCCTCGACCTCGGCGTCGGTCGCGCCTTCCTTGCCGAGACGGATGTTCTCGCGGATCGACATGTTGAACAGCATGTTTTCCTGGAACACCACCGCCATGCTGTTGCGCAGGGAGTCGCGCGTCACCTTGCGGATATCGACGCCGTCGATGGCCACCCTGCCCTCGTTCGGCACATAGAGCCGCAGAATGAGATTGAGCAGCGTGCTCTTGCCGGAGCCGCTCGGTCCGACGATGGCAATGTTCTTGCCGACGCTGATCTTGAGCGAGAGACCGTCGAGAACCACCGTGTCGCTGCCTTCGTATTTGAAGACGACGCGGTCGAAGGTGATGTTGTCGGTGATCCGCGGCAGATCCGGCGCGCCGGGCCGGTCGGCGCCGCGCGTCGGCTCGTCGAGCAGTTCTTCCATATGGCGAACGGCGGCGGCGGCCTGGATCGCGACGGGAATGAAGTGCATCAGATGGGCGATATTGTACGAGATTTCCCAGAACGCGCTTTCGAAGGTGACGAAGGTTCCGATGGAAATCTTGCCGATGGTGGCGAGATATGCGCCGATCGCCAGCACGATCAGATGCAGCAGCAGCACCGACACGGTGACAGTGCGTTCCACCATGGTCGACAGAAATGTTGCGTCAGCCATCGAGTGGCGCGCCGCGTTGTTGCGGAAGGTGAACCAGCCGAACGCCTTGCGCTGCAGGCCGAATGCCTTCACCACCATCTGCGCCGCGACGTTCTCCTGCACCACGCCGAGGATCGCGGATTCGTTGACCTTCTGCTCGTAGTTCGCCTGCACCGCTTTCGGCGTCAGGATGCGCGGACCGATCAGGGTGATGGGAAATATCAGCAGCGCCACGGCGGCCAGCTGCCAGTTCAGCCAGATCATCAGGCCGATGCCGGCGATCAGTTCGAGGAACGGCAGCATCGCGCTGTTGGCGAAGTGCTTGACCGAGGATTCATAGCCCGCCATGTCGACGGAAAACCGCGACAGGATCTCGCCGCGCTTGGTACGTCCGAAGAACGCCGCCGGCAGATTTTGGACATGCTCGAACAGCCGTCCACGAACGTCCGAGATGACGGCGGCCGCCAGCCGCGCATCCCAGCGCTCGTACCAGACCGCGACGATAGAAGTGATGATGCCGGCGACCGCCAGCACGGTCAGGATGGTGTAGAGCGCATGGAAATCTTCTTCGCCGAGCGCGTCGTCGATCAGGAATTTCAGGCTGAGCGGCATGATGACGTTGAACAACGTCTCGATGAAAAGGCCGATCGCGACGAAGCTCAGCCAGGTCTTGTAGTTGCGCAGCTGCGGCCAGGTGAACCGCCACAGGGTTGCGAACGCGCCCGCTGCCTCGCTCGCGGTAAAGGCGACGAGGTCCTCGTCGTCATCATCGTCGTCGATATCATCGGGCTCCGGCGCAGCGGGAATATCGGCCTGAGCCGCCGCGGCCAGGCGAGCAGCTTCGTCATCGGGCGGCTTGCCCGACACTGGCTTGTCGGTATCCGAGGTGGGCGGCCTGGTCGGCATCTAAACCGTCGCTGCTCGGCCAAACGGCCGCAATCACTTGTGGCAACGGCCGGATGGCCGCCGCTCCTTAAGCGATTAGTCGTCGTCGGCAATCTTGTCAAAGAACGAATAGCGCAGGCTGTCCGCGTCCGCGTACCAGTCGCCCGGCCCCTTGTTGGCCGCAAGCGTCGCATCCCACACTGCGTCCGTGGTGTCGCGGCGATGCATGGAGAGGTCAAACCCGTTGCTGAAGAACAGTTCGGACCATTCCCACCACGTGCCCAACTTTTTGACACCGCGCAGCAGGTCGTAGCGGTCGATCAGCGCCGCCGCCATGTCGCTGGTGATCGATCCGAACACAAAACCGGTCTTTACGACGCGATTGAGCTCGCGGACGGCGCGCTTCACCTGCTTTTCCGAGACGTGGCAGAGGCTGGTTTCGAATACGAAGTCGAACTCGCCGGCCTTGAACGGCAGCTTGGTGAGCGAGCCGAGCTTGTTGTACTTGCGCAGCGCCTTCGGCGTCTTGCCATGGATGTACCGGTTGTTTTCGATGCCCCAGGCATCGATGCCGCGTTCGCGCAGCGCGCCGACCAGTTCGCCGCTCGCCGAGCCGGCGACCAGCAGCCTGTAGCCCTTGGCCCGGTTCCAGACGATCTTGATCAGGTTGGTGAGATAGTCCGGATCAGTGAACTTGTTCCAGACCTCGCCGTAGGGACCCTGGTTGCGGTAATTGTCGAAATAGGCGCGATCGATCTTGTCGGACGGCACGTTGCCACCCTCGCCGCGCTCGTAACGCAGCTTGATCATCTGCGTCAGGATGATGTCGGTCGCGGCATCCGAGGAGTCCAGCAGCCCGTTCAGCGTCGAGTCGAACAGATAGTCGCCGACGACGACAAAGCCCGGATGCTCGTGCGGCTCGGGATGATGATTGGTCATCACATCGCGCGCAGGCAATCCGCCCGGAATGCAGTTTACCGACGACAGCCAGCGATGGGTCTTGCCTTCGAGGAAATGTGCGCGCGCATCGCCCAACGACTTCGGCAGCGACTTGATCGCCGCGTCGATCAGTTCCTTGTCGCTCAGGTTGGCAAAGGCCAGCGCATCGGAGCCCGGGATCAGCCAGTTCAGCACACCATGACGGCCGACATCGTGACGGGCACCTTCGACGTAGACGCAGCAGCCGCCGAACGCCTCGGACATCCACCAGGCGCCCGGAACCTTGTCGCCCCAGAACGGCTCGTCGAACAGGATCGACACCCGCAGGTAGTGCGCCGGACGATCGAAGTAGGCGATGTGCTTCACCATTGAATGGCGCAGCAGTTCGCCGTCCCAGCGCATGGTCGTCAGCCACGAATGCGGAAGGCACATCACAACGAGGTCGTGTTCTTTGGTGATCGGCCCCTTGCCGTTCATCATGTTGATGGCGTAGCGCCCGGAATCCGCCTTGCCGACCTTGAGAACCCGATGGTTCAACTGGATATCGGCTTCGATTTCGCTTTGCAGGCTGTGGATGAGCTGCTCGTTGCCGTTCTGGATCGAGTAGAGGCCAATGTAGCCGTCCACATCCATCACGAAGTTCTTCAGCGCATTGAGGCCGTTGGTGTTGTGCGGCTCGGTGGCGATGTCGGAACGCGCCATGACTTTCAGGAATCGCTTGGCAACCGGATCAGCCACTTCGCGATCCAGCAGTTCTTCGGCGCTGACGTAGGCCCATGGATGTTCGTTGTCGTGCGCGCCGACGCCTTCATAGTATTCGATCGGCGACACCATGCCGGCGCAGAGCTTGCGGAAGTCCTCGATGGCCTTCGCGGTCTGCGCGCCGTACTTGCGGCGCATGCCGGGCACGTCGTCGAGCAGTTCGCCATCGAGTTGCACCTGCTCGGCGTCCATCGGGATCGTCTGCAGGCCGAAGTGCTGGACCAGCTCGCGCAACGGATCAGGGCCAGTCATCGAGTAATCATAGATCTCGGCGACCCCCGCCTCGTACATGGCGGGCGCGGTGTCGAACGTCTTGGTCAGGACCTTGCCGCCAACGCGATCGGAGGCTTCATAGATCGTGATGCGGCAGAGCGCCCCAAGCTTCTTCTTGAGGTACCACGCACTCATCAGCCCACCCGGGCCACCGCCGACTATCGCCAGATCGAGCATGTTGCTTTTTCGCCCCTCGCCGGCGTTTTGGGACTTACCGCCGGTCTAACTCTGCCTAAACAAATGCGTTTTTCATCTGAAGGGAAGATGAACAAACCACGATCCCGCGCGAAAAAGCCTCAAAGTGCTTAAAAGGGGGCAATTACCGGCCGTTTCGGCCGAATCCGCCGGGCGCCGGAGGCTGCAATCCAGCGCGGGCCAGCCGCCTGGTTCCGCGGAGCGGAATCCGTCCAGAAAGAAAATGGGCCGGCAAAAGCCGACCCATGGAGGAAGAAACTCACTATCCGGAGCCACGAACACCAAAATAATCACCGCGTGGCGATCATGTCCTATGGCTTCAAATTATTCTCGCCGTTTGAATGCCCTGCCCCAAATCGCTCGCACGTCTTGGTTGGTCACAGAATGGCCACAGACTAAGAAGGCGGTGGTATTATTCATCCCCCATATGGGTGAAAGCTGTTCGACGTACCCGCCAATAAGCAAATTCCTTTGCTGACCTAGGTTTATTCGACAGCAAGTTTTCCATTCAGTCACAGGCGCTACTTGATCACGAGCCTTGCCATCATGGCGGCGAGCTCGCTCTGGCGCGACACCCCGACCTTGGAAAACACCCGCTTCAGAACCGAGCGCGCGGTCTCCTCGGCAATGCCGAGCCGCTCAGCGGCCTCCTTCGGCGACAAGCCGGAACCGACCAGCGCAGCGATCCGGGCTTCCCCCAGCGTTACACCAAGAACATCACGGATCAGCGTCGGATCGGGAACACCGTCAGCCGTCGGGTTCATCAGGAGGACGATGGCGCGAGCCCGGGTGAGAAAGCCATTCCCTGTAGTCTTCGCGGGGATCGGCAGCACGTACAATGCGAGCGGCCGGCTGGCATGCTGGCGATGAACCAGGATCGGCTTGGTTTCCTGCGACAGGATAATGCGATTGCCGTCGAGCGCATTCCGGATCGCGGCAACCGCCTCCCCGCTCGCCGCCGGATTTGCCAGCACGAGACGATCGTTCACGATGTTCAAGCCGTCACCCAGCAGCGCCTGCGACGCCGCGTTGGACGACACCACACGACCCATCGAATCCAGCGCGAAAACGCCGATGCCGATACGGGCCATCGCCGTGCCCATCCCGGAATTCATGGCCTGCGCGTCCATCAAATGAATACTCAGGCGCAGCGACGTCTCCACGTGCGGAGCAAGCTGCTCCAGCATCTTCAACTCGTCGTCCGAATACTCGGGACGGCCAATCGCGCGCTGAACGCTCAGGGCCACTTCGATGTGAGGGTCTGGAGAGACAGTCGCCGCCGCGAAGTATTTCAAGCCATGCCGCCGCAGGAAATCGCTGTAAAACGGGTCGGCCTCCATTTCCTCGGGCGTCAGGAGATCGCGGTCGGTAATGACGTCTCGCTTGAAGAAATAGCCCCGCTCGCGGGCTCGGATCGCGCGGATGTCACGATCGCTCCAGTGCCGCGCGTACTCGGCACTAACCTCTCTGATCGACGGGGATTCGATGACGCCGAAGCTGCCGTCATCCCTTCCGTAAATGAGGATTGCCCCGACATCGTCGAAGCACTTCGTGACGGCTTCGAGGGCTACCGGCCAACACGATGGATCGGCCGCGGCGGCATATATCGCTTCAATCGCCGCGATGAGGCGCTCGTACTGTGGCAAAGGACCCTCGCGATATCGCGAAATAACAAATCGAAAACTTCGAAGTATCCAGACCCGGCGAAAAGCCGGGAGACAGTCACACTATGGTAGACACGCGACGCGCTGAAAAAGTTCCTCACCATAACAAAAAGGCCGCCCCAGGGGCGGCCTTTAATTTCATGGCTGACACGCCAACTGGCGTGAAACTACTCCGCAGGCGGCAAAGCCAGCGGTTCCGCTTCCGGAGCAGCCGGCGTGATCGCCGCCTGCTTCTCGCGCTCGTCGAGGATCAGCTTGTCGCGCTTGGTTGCGACTTCGCGGATCTTCGCCATCGAGGCGCCGGTACCGGCCGGGATCAGGCGGCCGACGATAACGTTTTCCTTGAGGCCTTCGAGCGGGTCCACCTTGCCGTTGACGGCAGCTTCGGTGAGCACGCGCGTGGTCTCCTGGAACGACGCTGCCGAGAAGAACGACCGCGTCTGCAGGCTCGCCTTGGTGATGCCGAGCAGCACCGGGTTTCCGGTCGCGGGCTTCTTGCCCTCGTCCTTCGCCTTGGCGTTGATCTGGTCGAACTCGATCTTGTCGACCTGTTCGCCCGAGATCATGTCGGTCTCACCCTGATCAGTGACCTCAACCTTCTGCAGCATCTGACGGACAATCACTTCGATGTGCTTGTCGTTGATGAGCACGCCCTGGAGCCGGTAAACTTCCTGGATTTCGTTGACCAGGTAGGCAGCGAGTTCCTCGATGCCCTTGATCGCCAGGATGTCGTGCGGTGCCGGGTTGCCTTCGACGATGAAATCGCCCTTTTCGACGATGTCGCCGTCCTGCAGATGGATGTGCTTGCCCTTCGGAATGAGGTACTCGCGAGTCTCCTCGTTCTTGTCGACAGGCTCGATCGAAATGCGGCGCTTGTTCTTGTAGTCGCGGCCGAAGCGGATCGTGCCGGCGATTTCCGCGATGATCGCGGCATCCTTCGGCTTGCGGGCTTCGAACAGTTCCGCGACGCGCGGCAGACCGCCGGTGATGTCGCGGGTCTTGGCGCTTTCCGTCGAGACACGGGCGAGAATGTCGCCGGCCTTGACCTTGGCACCCACGTCCACCGACAGAATGGCATCGACCGAAAGCATGTAGCGGGCGTCACCGCCACGCGCGAGCTTCAGCACCTTGCCGTCCTTGCCCTTGACGACGATGGCAGGACGCAGATCAGCGCCACGGCCGGTCGTGCGCCAGTCGATAACCACGCGTTTTGCGATACCGGTGGATTCGTCGAGCGTTTCCGAGATCGACTGACCTTCGACCAGATCCTCGAATCCGATCGTGCCCTCGACTTCGGTAAGAATGGGACGTGAATACGGATCCCACTCCGCGATGCGCTGGCCGCGCTTGATCATATCGCCGTCGTCGACGCGCATGCGCGCGCCGTACTGAATGCGATGCGTCGCACGCTCGGTACCGTCGGCATCGACAACCGCGACGACCATGTTGCGAACCATCGCAGCGTTGAAGCCTTCGCTGTTGGTCGCGATCGCCTTGTTCTTGATGACGATCTTGCCGTCGAAGTTCGACTCGATGAACGACTGCTCGTTGATCTGCGCCGCACCGCCGATGTGGAAGGTACGCATGGTGAGCTGCGTGCCCGGCTCGCCGATCGACTGCGCGGCGATAACGCCGACAGCCTCGCCGTGGTTGACGGGCGTACCGCGGGCGAGATCGCGCCCGTAGCACTTGCCGCAGATGCCGTTGACCAGTTCGCAGGTCAGCGCCGAGCGGATCTTCACTTCCTGGATGCCGGCCTGCTGGATGGCGTCGACGTGGGTCTCCTCCATCAGCGTGCCGCGCTTGACCACCACCTTGTTGGTGGCGGCATCACGCAGATCCTCGCCCGCGGTGCGGCCGAGAATACGCGACGCCAGCGATGCCACGACCGTACCTGCGTCGATGATGGCGCGCATCTTGATGCCGAGCTTGGTGCCGCAATCGTCCTGCGTGATGATGCAGTCCTGCGCCACGTCCACCAGACGACGGGTGAGATAGCCCGAGTTCGCGGTCTTCAACGCCGTATCCGCGAGGCCCTTACGGGCGCCGTGGGTGGAGTTGAAGTACTCCATAACCGTGAGGCCTTCCTTGAAGTTCGACACGATCGGCGTTTCGATGATCGAGCCGTCCGGCTTGGCCATCAGGCCGCGCATGCCGGCAAGCTGACGCATCTGGGCCGGCGAACCGCGCGCGCCCGAGTGAGCCATCATGTAGATCGAGTTGATCTGGGAATCTTCGCCCTTCGCGTTCTTCTTGACGGACGAAATTTCCTTCATCATCTGCTCGGCGATCTTCTCCGAGGCTTTCGCCCAGGCGTCGACCACCTTGTTGTACTTCTCGCCCTGCGTGATCAGGCCGTCGTTGTACTGCTGCTCGAAGTCCTTCGCCATCGTGCGGGTGTCATCGACGATCTTCCACTTGCCGTTGGGCACGACCATGTCGTCCTTGCCGAACGAAATGCCCGCCTTGAAGGCGTTGTAGAAGCCGAGCGCCATGATGCGATCGCAGAAGATCACAGTCTCCTTCTGACCGCAGTGACGGTACACCTGATCGATCACGCCGGAGATTTCGCGCTTCGTCATCAGCTTGTTGATGGTGTCGAAGGGCACCTTGCCGTGCTTCGGCAGAACCTGCCCAAGCATGACACGGCCGGCGGTGGTGTCGTAAATCTTCGAGATCGCCTTGCCTTCCTCGTCGATGCCGGTCCACCGATACTTGATCTTGGTATGCAGGTGGATGACCTTCGAGAACAGCGCGTGCTCGATCTCCGCCATGTCGCGGTAGACCTTGCCTTCGCCCTGCAGGCCTTCGCGCAGGATCGAGAGATAGTAGAGACCCAGCACGATATCCTGCGACGGCACAATGATCGGCTGACCGTTCGCGGGATGCAGGATGTTGTTGGTCGACATCATCAGGACGCGCGCTTCCAGCTGCGCTTCGAGCGACAGCGGAACGTGCACGGCCATCTGGTCGCCGTCGAAGTCGGCGTTGAACGCCGCGCAGACCAGCGGGTGAAGCTGGATCGCCTTGCCTTCGATCAGCACGGGCTCGAACGCCTGAATGCCGAGACGATGCAGGGTCGGCGCGCGGTTCAGCAGCACCGGATGCTCGCGAATGACCTCGTCGAGAATATCCCAGACTTCGGGACGTTCTTTTTCAACGAGCTTCTTCGCCTGCTTGACGGTGGTGGACAGACCCTTGGCGTCGAGCCGCGAGTAGATGAACGGCTTGAACAGTTCGAGCGCCATCTTCTTCGGCAGGCCGCACTGATGCAGACGCAGCTCCGGGCCGACCACGATGACCGAACGGCCCGAGTAATCGACGCGCTTGCCGAGCAGGTTCTGACGGAACCGGCCCTGCTTGCCCTTGAGCATGTCGGCGAGCGACTTCAGCGGACGCTTGTTGGCGCCGGTGATGACGCGGCCGCGGCGGCCGTTGTCGAACAGTGCGTCGACGGCCTCCTGCAACATGCGCTTTTCGTTGCGGATGATGATGTCCGGCGCGCGCAGCTCCATCAGCCGCTTCAAGCGGTTGTTGCGGTTGATGACGCGGCGATACAGGTCGTTCAGGTCGGAGGTCGCGAAGCGGCCGCCGTCGAGCGGCACCAGCGGACGCAGGTCCGGCGGAATCACCGGAACCACCGTCATGATCATCCACTCCGGCTTGTTGCCGGACACGCGGAACGCTTCGACGATCTTCAGGCGCTTGGCGAGCTTCTTGTGCTTGATGTCGGATTCAGTTTCCTGCATCTCGACGCGCAGCTGCGCCTCGAGCTTCTCGAGCTCGAGACCTTTCAACAGTTCGCGGATCGCTTCCGCGCCGATCATGGCGGTGAAGCTGTCCTGGCCGTATTCGTCCTGCGCGCGGAGATACTCTTCTTCCGACAGCAGCTGACGGTCCTTGAGCGCGGTCAGACCCGGCTCGAGAACGACGTAGTATTCGAAATAGAGAATCCGCTCGAGATCCTTCAGCGTCATATCGAGCAGCAGGCCGATACGCGAAGGCAGCGACTTCAGGAACCAGATGTGCGCAACGGGCGCAGCCAGTTCGATATGGCCCATGCGCTCGCGCCGGACGCGCGACAATGTCACTTCGACCGAGCACTTCTCGCAGATAATGCCCTTGTACTTCATGCGCTTGTACTTGCCGCAAAGACATTCGTAGTCCTTGATCGGCCCGAAGATGCGCGCACAGAACAGGCCGTCACGCTCCGGCTTGAACGTGCGGTAGTTGATGGTTTCCGGCTTCTTGATCTCGCCGTAGGACCACGACAGAATCTTCTCAGGCGATGCGATCGAAATCCGGATCTGGTCGAAGACCTGGGCCGGAGTCGTCGGATTGAAGAGATTCATAATTTCTTGGTTCATCGTGTTCTCCTCGCGTGCCGATCGTCACCGGCAGCAAATTCGAAATTCTTATCGCGTCTCGCGCCCTGCCCGACGTTCAGTAAGGCGCGGATGCCCGGCCTGAAGGCCGGGCATGAAATCTTGACTACTCGGCCGCCTCGGACGTGGTCGTCGGACCCAGCTTGGAATTGTGCAGGTCGACGTTAAGGCCGAGCGAGCGCATTTCCTTGACCAGCACGTTGAACGATTCCGGAATACCGGCTTCGAACGTGTCGTCGCCGCGCACGATAGCCTCGTACACCTTGGTACGGCCGGCCACGTCGTCCGACTTCACGGTCAGCATTTCCTGGAGCGTGTACGCCGCGCCGTAAGCCTCGAGCGCCCACACTTCCATTTCGCCGAAACGCTGTCCGCCGAACTGCGCCTTGCCGCCCAGCGGCTGCTGGGTGACGAGCGAGTAAGGACCGATCGAACGCGCGTGGATCTTGTCGTCCACGAGGTGGTGCAGCTTGAGCATATAGATGTAGCCCACCGTCACGTTACGATCGAACTGGTCACCCGTTCGTCCGTCATAGACCGTCGACTGACCCGACTTGTTCATGCCGGCCAGTTCGAGCATCTGCTCGATGTCGGCCTCCTTGGCGCCGTCGAACACCGGAGTCGCGATCGGAACGCCAGCGCGCAGGTTGCGGCCAAGCTCCATCAACTCGGTATCGTTCAGCGTCTTGATGACCTCATCGTCGCCGTAGACCTTCTTCAAAGTCTCCTTGAGCGGCTTGATGTCCGACTTGCCGTGACCGTAGTAGGCATCGACCGCCTGCCCGATCCGCTTGCCGAGGCCCGCACAGGCCCAGCCGAGATGCGTTTCGAGAATCTGGCCGACGTTCATGCGCGAAGGCACGCCGAGCGGATTGAGCACGATGTCCGCATGCGTTCCGTCTTCAAGGAACGGCATGTCTTCGATCGGCACGATCTTCGACACCACGCCCTTGTTGCCGTGACGTCCAGCCATCTTGTCGCCCGGCTGAATCTTGCGCTTCACCGCAACGAAGACCTTGACCATCTTCATCACGCCCGGAGGCAATTCGTCGCCGCGCTGCAGCTTCTCGACCTTGTCGAGGAAGCGCTGTTCAAGGCCCTTCTTCGATTCGTCGTACTGCTTCCGCATGGCTTCGATTTCAGCCATCAGCTTGTCGTTCGGCGACGCGAACTGCCACCACTGCGACTTCGGATATTCCTCGAGCACCGCACGGGTGATCTTGGTGTCCTTCTTGAAGCCCTTCGGGCCAGCAATGCCCTGACGGTTTTCAAGCAGCTCAGCGAGACGGCCGTAGACGTTACGGTCGAGAATGGCCTGTTCGTCGTCGCGGTCCTTGGCGAGACGCTCGATCTCTTCCCGCTCGATCGCCAGAGCGCGTTCGTCCTTGTCGACGCCGTGACGGTTGAACACGCGGACTTCCACGATCGTGCCCTGCACGCCCGGAGGCACGCGCAGCGAGGTGTCGCGAACGTCGGACGCCTTCTCACCGAAGATGGCGCGCAGGAGCTTTTCTTCCGGCGTCATCGGGCTTTCGCCCTTCGGGGTGATCTTGCCGCACAGGATGTCGCCGGCGCGGACTTCCGCGCCGATGTACACGATGCCGGCTTCGTCGAGGTTCTTCAGCGCTTCTTCCGAAACGTTCGGAATGTCGCGCGTAATTTCCTCAGGTCCGAGCTTGGTGTCACGGGCCATGACTTCGAATTCCTCGATGTGGATCGAGGTAAAGACGTCGTCCTTCACGATCCGCTCGGAAAGCAGGATCGAGTCTTCGAAGTTGTAGCCATTCCACGGCATGAACGCGACGAGCACGTTGCGGCCGAGCGCGAGTTCGCCGAGATCGGTCGACGGACCGTCAGCGATGATGTCGCCCTTCTTGACCTGATCGCCCACCTTCACCAGCGGACGCTGGTTGATGCAGGTCGACTGGTTCGAGCGCTGGTACTTCATCAGGCGGTAGATATCGACGCCCGACTTGGTCGGATCGAGATCTTCCGTCGCGCGGATAACAATACGCGTCGCGTCAATCTGGTCGATTACGCCGGTGCGGCGGGCTGCGATCGCAGCGCCCGAGTCGCGCGCCACGACGCCTTCCATGCCGGTGCCGACGAACGGAGCTTCGGCGCGCACCAGAGGCACGGCCTGACGCTGCATGTTCGAGCCCATCAGCGCGCGGTTGGCGTCGTCGTTCTCAAGGAACGGGATCAGCGCCGCGGCAACCGAAACGAGCTGCTTCGGCGACACGTCCATGTAGTCGACCTTGTCCGGCGTGATCTGCAGAACTTCGCCGGCGTGGCGGCAGATCACCAGATCGTCGGTGAAGCGGCCCTTGTTATCGAGCGGCACGTTCGCCTGAGCGACGCGGTAGCGGCCCTCTTCCATCGCGGAGAGATAGACCACGTCGTCGGTCACGCGGCCATCCTTCACCTTGCGGTAAGGCGTTTCCACGAAGCCGTACTTGTTCACGCGCGCGAAAGTCGCGAGCGAGTTGATCAGACCGATGTTCGGGCCTTCCGGCGTCTCGATCGGGCAGATGCGGCCGTAGTGCGTCGGATGCACGTCGCGGACTTCGAAGCCCGCGCGTTCGCGCGTCAGACCGCCCGGTCCAAGCGCCGAGAGGCGGCGCTTGTGGGTGATTTCCGACAGCGGATTGGTCTGGTCCATGAACTGCGACAGCTGCGACGAGCCAAAGAACTCGCGCACGGCGGCGGCGGCAGGTTTTGCGTTGATCAGGTCCTGCGGCATGACGGTGTCGATATCGACCGACGACATGCGCTCCTTAATCGCGCGCTCCATGCGCAACAGACCGATGCGGTACTGATTCTCCATCAACTCGCCGACCGAACGCACACGGCGGTTGCCGAGGTGGTCGATGTCGTCGATTTCGCCCTTGCCGTCGCGCAGATCAACCAGCGTCTTGATAACGGCCAGAATGTCTTCCTTGCGCAGCGTGCGCATGGTGTCCGGCGCGTCGAGCTCGAGACGCATGTTCATCTTCACGCGGCCGACGGCCGAAAGGTCGTAGCGCTCCGAGTCGAAGAACAGCGACTGGAACATGGCCTGCGCGGAGTCGATCGTCGGCGGTTCACCCGGACGCATCACGCGATAGATGTCGAACAGCGCGTCTTCACGCGTCATGTTCTTGTCAGCGTTCAGCGTGTTGCGGATGTAGGGACCGATGTTGACGTGGTCGATGTCGAGCAGCGGCAGTTCCTTGTAGCCCTGCTCGTTCAGCGCCTTCAGCAGCTTCTCGGTGATTTCCTCTCCGGCCTCGGCGTGGATTTCGCCGGTCTTCGGGTTCACGAGATCTTCCGCGAGATAGTTGCCTACGAGTTCATCGTCGGAGAAACGCAGCGCCTTGAGGCCCTTTTCCTGGAGCTGGCGCGCGGTGCGCACGGTCAGCTTCTTGCCGGCTTCGAGCACAACCTTGCCGCTGTCGGCGTCGATCAGATCGTTGATCGTCGAATAGCCGCGGAAACGGTCGGCGACGAACGGTACGCGCCAGCCTTCCTTGATCCGCTTGTACTGGATCTTCTTGTAGAACGTGGACAGGATTTCTTCGCCGTCGAGACCGAGAGCGAACATCAGCGACGTCACCGGAATCTTGCGGCGCCGGTCGATACGGGCGAACACGAT
Source organism: Afipia birgiae 34632 (assembly GCF_000308295.2). Classification (GTDB taxonomy): domain Bacteria; phylum Pseudomonadota; class Alphaproteobacteria; order Rhizobiales; family Xanthobacteraceae; genus Afipia; species Afipia birgiae. The sequence continues at coordinate 580,214 of NZ_HG326652.1, read as the reverse complement.
GTCCTTGGCGTCGAACTCGATGTCGAGCCACGAACCGCGATACGGAATCACGCGCGCGGCAAACAGCAGCTTGCCCGACGAATGGGTCTTGCCCTTGTCGTGATCGAAGAACACGCCCGGCGAACGGTGCATCTGCGAGACGATAACACGCTCGGTGCCGTTGACCACGAAGGTGCCGTTCATCGTCATGAGCGGAATGTCGCCCATGTAGACGTCCTGCTCCTTGATGTCCTTGACGGACTTGGCGCCGGTTTCTTCGTCGATATCGAACACGATGAGGCGCAGCGTCACCTTCAGCGGCGCAGCGAACGTCATGCCGCGCTGGCGGCACTCGTCGACGTCATACTTCGGCTGTTCGAATTCGTAGCGGACGAACTCGAGCTGCGAGGTGCCCGAGAAATCGTTGATCGGGAACACCGAGCGGAACACCGCCTGCAAGCCTTCGTCCAGCCGCCCGCCGGTGGGTTCATCGACCATCAGGAACTGGTCGTACGATGCCTTCTGAACCTCGATGAGGTTCGGCATCTCGGCAACTTCCTTGATGTGTCCGAAAAACTTACGAACGCGTTTGCGACCGGTAAAAGTTTGCTGCGACTGCGCCATCGTGGCCTCTCATTTCGCCGCCCTTGACTGGCGGCATCTTCCGGAGTGCGATGGGCACCGCCCCCGGGTTGAATTTCAAATTGCCCAAACAACCTGCCTGGGCCTCGCGGCATCCGAGCTTCTGGCGGCGGGCTTTTCCCGATCCGAATCTCAAGACGCAAAATGACGCGCGGGGCGCTGGTGGCGCCCTGCCCGTCAAACAAATCCTACGGCTTGTTAAAGCCCGAAATATCTCGTCTCCCGACGTCCCGCCTTGAACTCGTTCCGGGTTTCAAAGGGCGATCCGTCCTTTCGTGCCTCCGCCTATGTAGGCGGCAATCGCGGCGATTCGAGGGGTTCAATCATCGAACCGTCACACATTAAAGTGTCCGGCCGGCCCCGAAGGACCGGCCAAGACGTATCGGCTTACTTGAGTTCGACCTTGGCGCCAGCCTTCTCGAGCTGAGCCTTGATCTTCTCGGCTTCGTCCTTGGCAACGCCGTCCTTGACGGGCTTCGGCGCGCCTTCGACGAGGTCCTTGGCTTCCTTGAGGCCCAGGCCGGTGATGGCGCGGACTTCCTTGATGACTTCGATCTTCTTGTCGCCAGCCGAAGCGAGAACGACGGTGAAGTCGGTCTTTTCTTCAGCAGCAGCAGCGCCACCGCCGCCAGCGGCAGGAGCAGCAACCGCAACAGCGGCAGCAGCCGAAACGCCCCACTTCTCTTCGAGAAGCTTCGCGAGTTCGGCAGCCTCGAGAACCGTGAGGCTCGAGAGGTCGTCCACGATCTTTTGCAAATCAGCCATTTTAACTTTCCTTCAGCGTATCAGTTCGAACCAGTTGAGATGGAGAATGGCGTCACGCCGCTTCACCCTTAGAGGCATAAGCCTGAACCACGCGGGCCAGCTTCGCAGCAGGCGCGGTGGAGAGCTGAGCGATCTTGGTCGCCGGCGCCACAAGGAGGCCGAGGATCTTCGCGCGCAGTTCATCAAGCGACGGCAGCGAGGCAAGCGCCTTCACAGCGTCGGGATTCAGGACAGTTGTTCCCATCGCGCCACCAAGGATGACGAACTTTTCGTTCGCCTTGGCGAATTCGATGGCAACTTTCGGTGCTGCTACCGGATCGTTTGAAGTCGCGATCACGGTCGGCCCCTTCAACAGGGAACCGATGGAAACAACATCCGTGCCTTCCAGAGCAATTTTGGCGAGACGGTTCTTCGAGACCTTCACCGAGGCGCCAGCCTGCTTCATCTGCGTCCGCAGAGTCTGCATCTGAGCAACGGTCAGGCCGGAATAATGAGCAACGACCGCAACGCCCGTGGTCTTGAAGACCCCGTTCAGCGTTTCGACCGCCTCTTTTTTTGCCGCTCGTTCCACAGCAAGCTCTTTCCGGTTGGCGGTCCGCTTGAGACAGAACCGCCGGGTTGCACCGATCGTCCTGCCCGCTAGCCTCGAGACATTCATCTCTCAACACGTCGGGCACGACGACATTTCGGAAGCCTGCCCTCTCGCCCTGGCCTGCCTTGCGGCTCACCGGAACGAGGTGTCGAGGTTCGAACCAAATCCGCAGCCACCGCCGAATCGGGGGTGGGTCACGAAATCCGGTTTTCACCCGTCTGTGCAGGAGATTAAGCGAAGCCGTTTCCACGAGGGATCAGGCCAGGCACCTGCAGTCTTGGACAGGATGGAGCTTTCTCCGGCTTTGACACCTGAGACAGCCCCGGCTCATTTTCGTCAGTCAAAACAACGGCTTTCCGTTCCTGTGAGCAATCCATGCGGAATGATCGACGAGGAATGGACTCCTATTGGTTTGATTTTCGGAAAGCGAGCACGGACGCGCCAGCGACAGCCAGCACGCCCGGAAACGAATGTTTAACGGGTCAGGTTCGCGTTGCCAAGGGGATTCTGAGTTCCCAAAGCATTTTCCGGGCCAGAAGCCGCGCACTTGCGCCCAGCAGCAAAGCTGTCCGAAGCATAACGAACTGGGGTTCTAAGTTCAACCTCTTGTATTCGCTATGATTTTCGGACAAGCAGCCCCGGCTGCGGTCCATGCCTTGATCAGGTCGCCGAACTCCTTCTGGCTTCCGGTGCCGGAGTCCGGTTGGCGCCCGGCGACCAGGCCCAGCCCACCAGACTGTCCTCGGCCATATACTTCACAAGCGCGGCCATGTCCCTGCCGTCGTTGCGCTTCGGATCTTTGATCTGCTCGCAGATCTGGCCGAGCGATTTGCCCTGCCACGCCATCTCCCGCGGCGCGAGATGCCACTGCGGATGACCCGGCACGCCGGCGGGATCGAAGTTCGCTTCGTGGTGACAGGTGCTGCAGGCGAGACCGCCCGCTACCCCCATGCCGCCCTCACCCCGCACCACCAGCGGCTGATGCGGAGTCATCTTGTTGGTCTGCGTCGGGCGCTCCGTCGCAGGGTGACAGTTCATGCAGCGCGGCGACATGATCACCTTGCCGGCCTCCTCGAACAGTGCGACAGCGCGCTCGTTCTTGTTCTTGATGTCGTCGAAGGCCGACACCGGCTTCAGCTTGAGCGTCGCAGCGATGAATATTTTTGTCAGCGCGCGGAACGAAGCCTCGCAATGCAGATGACAGTTTTATTTTTCCGGACTCACGTCACCGGATAGCGCAACGGCCTGCCCGAAAAGAAGGCATCGAGATTGGCCATTACGCAATCCTGCATGGCGATGTGAGCCTCGACAGTGTGACCGCCGATGTGCGGTGAAAGCACAACATTGGGAAACTTCGTCAGCGCATCCGGCGCGTGCGGCTCTTTCGCGTACACATCAAGGCCCGCCCCCGCGATGACATTGTTTTCGAGCGCCGAGACCAAAGCCACCTGATCGATCACCGAGCCGCGCGAAATGTTGACGATGGTGCCCTGAGGCCCGAGCTTCTTCAAAATATCTACATCGATCGCATGCTGCGTGTCAGCGCCTGCGCGCACCGCCACCATGAGAATGTCGGACCATTCGGCCAATGCGGCGAGACTGGCGTGATACGCATACGGGACGTCGTGCCTGCTGCGGCTGTGGTAAGCAACCTCGGTTTCGAACGCCGCGCAACGCGCCGCAATCTTGCGGCCGATCTCGCCCATGCCGTAGATTCCAATCTTCCGACCGGTCATGCCGAGCGGCGGACGCATGGATGGTGACGGTTTGGCGCCGGACCATCCACCGCTGCGCACGTAATCATCCGCAGGCAGCAGGCGTCGCGTCGTCGCCAGCATCAGTGTCATCGCAAGATCGGCGACCGACGCCGCGTTCGCGGCCGGACTGTTGCCGACGGCAATCTTGCGCCGCGCGGTTTCCGTAAAATCGACGCCGTCATATCCGGTGCCATAGCAGATGATCGCGCCCAGCGACGGCAGCGAGTCCAGAACCGCCGGCGGAATCGCCTGTCCGCCTGCTGTGATCATGGCGCGGATCGGCTTGAGCTGTTCGGCGAGGAAAGTCTCGATCGGCGGCCGGCCCTTGCCGTCGAGCAATTCGTAGCACTCGCCGATGCGCACCATCTGCGCTTTGGGAAACCGCGAATAGATCAGAACTTGGTGAGGCATTGTCTGTCGCTCGTGTCTCGCAGGGCGCGCCCGGCGAGTCCCCTCGGAGCGTCGCAGCGGGCTTACATCGCCCTGTGACCAGTTGTCACGTGAAAGAATGACGTTCGAAGAAGAGAGGCGAAAAGAAAGAGTTTATTCGACGCCACTGACGTTAGCGAGAAGAGCGTTTTTATGCGTCTGGAGGCACCATTGACGATCGATCTGCCGCCTGCACTGCTCATTGCGTTGCGTGCGAAGCGCATCCGCTTCGTGTCTCGCTACCTCGATAATGTGCAAGGAATTTCAAGATGAAACTCAAATCGATACTGGCACCGGCATTTGCGCTCGCCGTGAGCATCGCCGCGTTCGCCGGGCCGGCCACAGCTCAGGGCGGCGGTCCGCTGGTTACCGGCGAATGGCTCGAAAAGAACTTGAACGATCCCAAACTTCGCATCATCGAAGTCAGCGTCGAGCCAGGCCTGTACGAGCGCGGGCATATTCCTGGCGCGCAGAACGTCGTCTGGACCACCGATCTCGTCGACAAGCTGGAGCGCGACATCGCCAAGCCGGAGAGTTTTCAGGCGCTGGTGAAGAAGCTTGGTATCAACGACGATTCCACCGTCGTGCTTTACGGCGACAACAATAATTGGTTCGCCGCCTGGGGCGCGTGGGTGTTCGACGTTTATGGCGTGAAGAACGTCAAGCTGCTCGACGGCGGCCGCAAGAAGTGGGAAGCCGACAAGCGCCCCTACGACACCAAGGCAGCCTCAGTGCAGTCCGGCAACGTGAAGATTTCCGCGGCCAACACCAAGCTGCGCGCAAGACTCGCGGACGTGGTCGAAGCCTCCAAGTCCAAGAACGCGGTGATCGTCGATATCCGCTCCCCGGATGAATACAGCGGCAAGATCTTCGCGCCTCCCGGTTCGCAGGAACTGAGCGTGCGCGCGGGCCATGTGCCGGGCGCGATCAACGTGGCGTGGGGCAAGGCTGTCGCCGAGGATGGCACCTTCAAGTCGAAGGAAGATCTAAAGAAGCTTTATGCGGAAGCCGGTATCGACGGCTCCAAGCCAATCATCACCTACTGCCGGATCGGCGAGCGCTCCAGCCACACCTGGTTCCTGCTCACCAAGATCCTTGGCTATGACGTGAAGAACTACGACGGCTCGTGGACCGAATACGGCAACTCGGTCGGCCTGCCGGTCGTCAACACCGCAGGGACCGTCTGGGGCGTGAAGTGACGCAACACGATGTCATCCCGGAGGCGCGTCTGTCGTCTCCGGGAGAACAGTTGAAGACGCCGGGCATCGATCCGGCGTCTTTGCCGTTTCAATGGCAGCGTCCGCATATCGCCGTTGCCGGTGCCGTTCTCGTCGCGCTGGCTGTGGGTGCGTACGTGCTGCACGGTCAGGGCCATGCTGCGCCGGCGCTGTCGCTGGTGTTCGGCGCAGTGTTCGGCGTCGTGCTGCAACGTTCGCGCTTTTGCTTTTTCTGCATGTTCCGCGAGTGGTACGACGACGGCGATCCGCGAGGTCTCTTCGGGTTGCTGGTCGCGCTGGCCACGGGCATCGTCGGCTACACGCTGATTTTCGGCGCGTGGTTGCCGGATGCCACGACAGGACGGTTGCCGCCTGACGCATTCATCGGTCCCGTGAGTGTCGCTCTCATCGCCGCCGGTCTGGCTTTCGGAGCAGGCATGGCTCTCTCCGGATCATGCGTGAGCGCGCATCTGTATCGGCTCGGCGAAGGATCGCCGACTGCACCCTTTGCACTTCTCGGAACCGTCGGCGGCTTCATGCTCGGCTTTGCGACATGGAATGATATCTATCTGTCCACGATTTCTGGTGCGCCCGTGATATGGTTGCCGCGATGGCTCGGCTATGCCGGCGCCCTTCTCGCAGCAATCGCACTGCTAACACTCATCGCATGGGCTCTGTCGCGAACATCGCGGCCAATAGATTCACCTTCCACTCCCGCGCGCGATCTGCCGGAAGCACTTTTGACGAAGCGCTGGCCCGCATGGATCGGTGGAGCGATCATCGGAATGCTCGGCACCTTTGCTTACTTCCGCGTAGCGCCGCTAGGCGTCACCGCCGAGATCGGCAACCGCGCGCGGCAGGCGGCCTCAACTCTCGGCGTCGCGCCCTCGCGCCTCGAAGGACTCGATACACTGCGAGGATGCATCAGCGTGGTTGGAGACGTGCTGCTGTCACGCAACGGCGCATTTGTCCTGGCTCTTGTTGCAGCATCTTTTGCAGCCGCCTTGGCCGCGGGACAGTTCACGCCGGCGTGGCCAAGCCGTGGGCAGATCGTGCGCGGTCTCATCGGCGGCCTCATGCTGGGCTGGGGCGCCATGACCGGCCTGGGATGTACCGTGGGAACGCTTCTGTCAGGCATCATGGCCGGAGCGCTGTCCGGCTGGGTGTTCGCGGCAGTAGTCTTCGCCGGGATCGCGATCACCCTGTCCGTCGGACGGCGCGCAGGTCTCCTCCCCCGGCCATCGTGAAAAGAAAAAGGCGGAGCAGCTCTACGCTGCTCCGCCTTCAAATCATTCAAGCCGTTGCCGATCAGGAATTGAGGCTGCCCGGCTCGACCTTGACGCCCGGACCCATCGTCGACGAGACGGCGATGCGCTGAACGTAAGTGCCCTTGGAACCCGCAGGCTTCGCCTTCACGACAGCGTCGGCCAGCGCCTTGATGTTCTCAACGAGCTTCTCTTCCGAGAACGAGGCCTTGCCGATGCCAGCCTGAATAATGCCGGCCTTCTCGACGCGGAACTCGACCGAGCCGCCCTTGGCGCCCTTGACCGCGTTGGCGATGTCCATGGTGACGGTGCCGATCTTCGGGTTCGGCATCATGCCGCGCGGGCCGAGTACCTTACCGAGACGACCGACCAGCGGCATCATGTCAGGAGTTGCGATACAACGATCGAAATCGATCGCACCGCCCTGCACCTTCTCAACCAGGTCTTCAGCACCGACAACGTCAGCGCCTGCAGCCTTGGCTTCCTCAGCCTTGGCGCCACGCGCGAACACGCCGACGCGCAGCGTGCGGCCGGTGCCGTTCGGCAGGGTCACCACGCCACGGACCATCTGGTCGGCGTGACGCGGATCAACACCGAGGTTGATCGCAATCTCGATGGTTTCGTCAAACTTCGCCGAAGCGCGTTCCTTGACCATCTTAATGGCGTCAGTGATCGGGTAGAGCTTTTCGCGGTCGATCCCCTCACGGGCTTTGACCAGTTTCTTGCCAACAGCCATGATCGTTACCCCGCTACCTGGAGACCCATCGAACGGGCAGAGCCCTCGACCATCTTCATGGCCGCTTCGACGGTGTCACAGTTGAGATCCTTCATCTTCTTTTCGGCGATCTCGCGCACCTGCGCTTGGGTCACCTTGCCTGCGACATCGCGGCCCGGTGCTTTCGAGCCGGACTGGATCTTCGCCGCCTGCTTCAAGAAGTAGGACATCGGCGGGGTCTTCATTTCAAACGTGAACGACCGGTCCGCATAAATGGTGATGACCACCGGGATCGGGGTGTTCTTTTCTTCCTTCTGCGTCTGCGCGTTGAACGCCTTGCAGAATTCCATGATGTTGAGGCCGCGCTGACCAAGCGCGGGACCGATCGGTGGCGACGGGTTCGCCGCACCGGCCGGCACCTGAAGCTTCAGGTATCCGGTCACTTTCTTAGCCATACTTTACTCCTTCAAACGATCCGGACCATTCCGGACCTTCTTAGGACCGTGGTGCGGTCCGACAGGCGGCTGGCGACCGGCTGTCTCCTCCCACGGCATTCTCACCGCCGTCACATCGTGACGGCGAAAACGATCAGACCTTCTCGACCTGACCGAATTCCAGTTCGACCGGCGTCGCACGCCCGAAGATCGACACCGCGACCTTCACGCGCGAACGCGCCTCGTCGATTTCCTCGACCACACCAGAGAACGACGCGAACGGGCCATCGGCCACGCGCACGTTCTCGCCGATCTCGAACGACACCGACGCCTTCGGCCGCTCCACGCCTTCCTGCACCTGATGCAGGATGCGCATGGCTTCGGCTTCCGAAATCGGCATCGGCTTGTTTTCCGCGCCGAGGAAGCCCGTCACCTTGGGCGTGTTCTTGATAAGGTGAAAGGCCTCGTCGGTGAGGTTCATCTTCACCAGCACGTAACCCGGGAAGAACTTGCGCTCTGCGTCGATCTTGCGGCCGCGGCGCACTTCCGTGACTTTCTCGGTCGGCACCAGCACCTGCTCGAACAGATCTTCCAGTCCACGCTGCTTGGCCTGCTCGCGAATGGATTCGGAGACCTTCTTCTCGAAGTTCGAATAGGCGTGAACGATGTACCAGCGCATGCTCATTGTTTCGGTTCCGCGCTCAGGCCTGAATGCCAAGAATGAAAGTGATCAGGACGCGAATGATCTGGTCCGCGACGAAAAAGAAGATCGAGGACACCGCGACCATAATGAACACCATGATCGTGGTGATCATGGTCTCGCGGCGGGTCGGCCAGGTGACCTTGGCGGTCTCCGAGCGCACTTCCTGCAGGAATTTGAACGGGCTGAAAGCCATCGTCGGGGTCCGCATCCGTAGTGCCGGGAACGTCGTTTCCAGGCGTGATTTCAGTTATTTCCGGAATCCGGACAGCCCTCTCGTGCGCCCAACCCTCTTTAGAAGGATGAGCCGCCAAGCGGGCTCGATTGTCCGGGGATTTCAATGCCGCGCCGGATATCCGTCAAAACGGGCCGACAGCAGGTGCCGTTATCTACTGTGGGACGGGCTTCAGGTCAAGGTACGGATATTGGGCCAGAAACTGGCAGGAGCGGCAGGGCTCGAACCTGCGACCCTCGGTTTTGGAGACCGATGCTCTACCAACTGAGCTACGCTCCTACAGAGTCGCCTCTATAGCGAACCATTTTCGCGACGTCCACGCCCCCTTCTCGTGAATTTAGCCTGTGAAGGAACCCGGCCTGTGGCAATTGCCGCCATCCGGCCCGCCGCGTACATTCAAGAAAAGCTCAACCGGTGGGGAAACAAACGGTTTGCCGCTTCGCAATGCCATACGCCGCATGTCACTCACCCACCGGCTGCTGGCGCTCACCCTCGTTGCGTCCCTGCCCGGTCTCGCTGCGGTCAGTTATGGCGCGTTTGACCTGCGCAACACCCGTTATGGCGAAGCCCGGTCCGAGGCCTTGCGTAATGCACAGGTGGTCGTTTCCGAAATCGAGCAGATTTTCGACGGTATCCGCGGCGCGCTCCGCGCCGTTGCCGAGTCGGATGAAGTCAGCCGGCTCAACAGCACCGCATGCACCGACTACATCGTCCGTGTGCGCCCCAATATCGCTCCGCTGACGTCCATCCTTGTGGTCGGGCTGGACGGCAACATCCGCTGCTTCAGCGAGCCAAGCCTCGCGTCGCCCAATCTTGCGACCCGCGAGTACTTCCGCGACGTCATGGGCGGCAAGAGCTTCGCGATCGGGACATTCACCGCCAGCAAGGTGTCCGACCGTAACATCATTCCGCTGGCGACCCCGATTCTCCGGAACGGAAAAATCGAAGGCGCGGTTGTCGCCGGTCTCGATGTTGAATGGCTGGGACAGCAGCTGAAGCAGCGCGGCGTGCCGCGTGGCGGAACCGTCCTGATCGCCGACCGCAACGGCATCGTGGTCTCACGCGAACCGGAGCCCGAGAAATTTGTCGGCAAGAAACTCGACGACAGTCTCGGCAGAATCAGCAGGTCGGCCCCCGGAAGCGAGGACATCGTCGGCGTCGACGGCGTTCAGCGTATCATCGGCTATGTCCCCGCCTCCGTGACCCCGTTTGGACTTTACGTCGCCAGCGGCATCTCGCGCAGCGAAGCGTTCGGACCGATCGATCGCGCCGTCCGCAACAGCATCGCGCTGTTCGCCCTGGGAAGCGCGGTGGCGTTCCTGCTGGCCTGGCTCGTCGGCGAGAGCATCATCCGCAGACCATTGATGCGCATGGTGGCGACGGCCGAAGCCTGGCGGCGCGGTCACGATACAGTCCGCACCGGCATCGTGGGCCGCAGCGACGAAATCGGCGTGCTCGGGCAGACCTTCGACCGGCTGATGGATGAAAACGCAATGCGGGAGGAACAGCGCGCCACTGCCGAGGAGCGCCGCGAGATTCTCGTTCACGAGCTCGCCCACCGCGTCAAGAACACCCTCGCCACCGTACAATCGATCGCGTCCTTAAGCTTTCGCCATAGTCAGGGGCCGGAAGCCCTGCGCCAGTTCCACGAACGCTTGCAGGCGCTGGTGCGCGGCCACGATCTCCTGACCCGGAAGAACTGGCAGCACGCGGATTTGTCTGAAGTCGCGGAGGCCGCGATCGCGCCGCTGCAAGAAGAACGCGGGCATCGTTTCGTGATTTCGGGACCGCCGGTGGACCTGCCGCCGACAACGGCCGTGCCAATGGCCATGATCCTGCACGAGCTTTGCACCAACGCAATGAAGTACGGCGCGCTGGCGAACGACAGCGGCCGCGTCACCATCGGCTGGACGGCGCAGCCCTCGGAAGCGGGCACCACGGTTAGTCTGATATGGAGCGAGAGTGGCGGACCGGCGATCACGCCTCCCGCGGAAGAAGGTTTCGGCACCCGGCTGATTTTGAATCTCAGCCGGCAGCTTGGCGGCGACTGCAGTTTCCGCTATCCGCCCTCAGGGCTCGTCTTTCATCTGAGCATGATTGCGCCGGTCATGGAGCCGAGGAGCTAGACGTTCGAACCGCGGCTGAAGCGCACAATCGGTCCCCCCAAAGAGGCCCGCCGACTCTCAATGTCTGCCTGACGAACAATCGCATGATGGAGAGCACGCAGACCGGCCCGCAGTACCTCCCTTAACCCCATGTTGATTCAATATTCCTAAGTTGTCGCCAACATATTTTCTGTGATGGCTCGGGATTTTTTGGAGATACGATGCGCAAGCTTTGGTCGGTTTCTGCCAGGATTATGATCGCAATTTCACTGGTGGCAGCCGCCTCCTGCGCCGGCCTCGCTGCGTTCGGCCTCTGGCGGCAAAACACAGCAGTCGATCTGGCCCTCCATCGCGAGTTGCAATCCGATTACGCGAACATGATCGGCGCCATGGAGTCCGATACACGCGCCGTGCAGGCGGTGGCGAACGCGGTGGCAAACATGCCGGAACTCAAGCCTCTGATCCGCGCACAGGACCGGGCGGGAATCATCGCACTGCTCGGAAAGACGCTGAATGACATCAAACCGCTCGGCATCGAATTGATCACAATCCAGATACCACCCGGCATCGCTCTCTCCCGGGTTCACAATCCGAAAGCCTTTGGCGACGATGTAACCGCCCGGCGCAAGATGATTGTTCAGTCGTTCGCAACGAAAAAACCGATCGGCGGTGTCGAGGCCGGCCGCGACGTTCTCAACATCTTCGGCGCAACCCCGATTCTCGACGGCGAGACCCTGCTGGGCACGGTCGATGTCGGCGCGCCCTTTGGCGAGACTTTCGTGAATTCGATGAAAGCCCGCTTTGGGGTCGATGTCGCCATCCATCAGATCAACGACGATAAGATCCAGACCTTGGCATCCACGATCAAGGGCGCAACCGCAGCGCCCGCCATTCTCAAGCGCGCGCTGGCCGGTGAATCGATCTTCCTCACCGGGATGCTCGACGGCCAGCCGACCGCAACGACCTTCGGCCCGCTCAAGAACTTCTCCGGCCAACCTGTCGCCGTGGTCGAGATCATCCGTAACACCAGGGAATATGGGGAACTCGCCTCCAACTCCGCCAAATGGCTCGCAGCAGGTGCAATTGCCGCCGTCCTGATCGCCGGCCTGATCGCCGCCTGGGTCGGTCGCGGACTGGCACGCCCGATTGTTGCGCTTGAAGGCGCGATGCGCTCGATCACCTCGGGCAAGCACGATGTCGTTGTGCCCGGCGGAGATCGCCGCGACGAAATCGGCTCGATGGCGCGCGCGGTGGAGGTGTTCAAGGACAGCCTGGTCGAAACCGACCGGCTGCGCGCGGCACAGGAAGAGCAGCGTGTCGCCTCGGAGGCCGAACGCCGCAGCACCGTGCTCGCCCTCGCGGAACGGTTCGAAACCGGCGTCGGCAGCGTCGTGAATGCAGTGGGCGCGGCATCGACGGAGTTGCGCAGCACTGCCGAAAACATGGCACGCACGGCCGAAGAAGCCACGCAACAGACTGCAACGGTCGCCGATGCTTCGGAAGAAGCATCGCAGAATGCCCAGGCCGTTGCTGCCGCGATTGAGGAACTCAACGCATCGATCAACGAAATTGCCCAGCAGGTCAATGAATCCGCGCAAGTCGCCGGTCACGCCGCCAGGCAGGCGAACAACACCAACGCGGAAGTTCAGGGATTGGCAATGGCCGCCCAGAAGATCGGCGACGTGGTGAAACTGATCAGCGAGATCGCCGAACAGACCAACCTGCTCGCGCTCAACGCAACCATTGAAGCCGCACGCGCGGGCGAGGCCGGACGGGGATTTGCCGTCGTCGCATCCGAAGTGAAGGCGCTGGCAAGCCAGACGTCGAAGGCGACCGACGAAATCTCAGCGCAGGTCGGCGCCATCCAGTCCGCCACAAAGACGTCCGCCGAGGCCATTGATGGAATTACCCACACCATCAGCAAGGTCAACGAGATCGCCAGCGCCATTGCATCCGCGGTCGAGGAGCAAGGCGCGGCCACCCGCGAGATCGCTCACAACGTCGCCCAGGCCGCGCGCGGCACTGGCGAGGTTTCGGCGAACATCGTCGGCGTCCGCGATGCGGCGCGGGAAACCGGCATAGCGGCCGATCAGGTCGTCGCATCGGCCGCCGAGTTGTCCATGAACGGCGAAACGCTGAAAGCGCAAGTTGATGCCTTCCTGCGCGAGGTGCGCGCCGCTTAATTCGGCCGCAGTTCGACGGTGACTTGAAGCCGCTCCACCCTGGTGGGGCGGCTTTTTCGTTCCATCGGCGAGGCTCTGTGATCGGTCAGCCCGCGCCCTTCATGATCTTGAACACGCCGCTCGCCATCACAACGCAGCGGCCGTCCGCCGTCAGTTCGGTATTCAGGAAAATCAGCGTGCGCGTGCTGCGCACCGCGCGCGGCGTCGAGATCAGGATTTCCCCGATCCTGGCCGCATCGATGAAGTGCGTATCCATCTGGATCGTGACAACGGCGCTGGACCCGCTTCCCGCGCGCGCGGCCATGCCGAGCGAACGGTCCGCCAAGGTCATCAGCAATCCGCCCTGAACGAAACCCCGCCGGTTCTTGTGCTTGGCCTGCGCGACGATGGCGTATTCGCCTGTTGTATTGTTACCGCGATGCCAGAACGGCCCCACCAGATTGAGAAATCCGTCGTCCTCGACGATCGTCCAGCCGTCTTTCGCCAGTTTCCTGGCGCCTGCGTCAGTCATAAAGCTGCCTGCCTCGACATCATTATTAAACTCGTCAAGCAATTGCTCGCCCCTTGGCCTGCCTTGAGGGTTTCGCACCCACCGCCCTGTTCAACCGGGGATTTTTGTACCAATCTGCCCCGCGACGACGCCGGTTCAACCATGTCCGGCAATTGCGCGAAACAAGAAAAAACCGGAGGCAATATGAACGTCCACGCCACGCCAAGCGCCGCCAAGGCAACTCCAGCCCTTCCCTCAGCCAAGCCGGAGACGATCGGCCTTTCCGCGCTACGTCTGCAGCGGATGCGCGACGCATTCCAGCGCGAAATCGACAAGGGCACGACGCCCGGCGTGGTGTCGATGGTGGCGCGGCGCGGACAGATCGGCTGGTTCGAGGCGCAGGGCAAGCAGGACCCCGCCGGCAGCACGGCGATGGCGACCGACAGCATCTTCCGCATCTTCTCGATGACCAAGCCGCTGGTGTCGCTCGGCATCATGATGCTGGTCGAGGACGGTCACATCCTGCTCAACGATCCGCTCGCGAAATACATCCCTGAATTCAGCAGCCAGAAAGTCGGCATCGAGCGCAACGGGGCGCTGGAATTCGCGCTGCCGGTGCATCCGATCACGATTCAGGACCTGCTGCGTCACACCTCGGGCATCTCATACGAGATCACCGGTGCTGGCATGGTCCAGCGGATGTACGCAAAGGCAAAGACTTTCCGCCGAGACATTACCAATGAAGAACACGCGAAGCTGATCGCCAGCATGCCGCTGATGTGCCAGCCGGGCACGGAATGGAACTACAGCCGCTCCACGGACATTCTGGGCCGCGTCATTGAAGTGGTGTCCGGCGAGCCGCTGAGCGCCTTCCTGAGCGAGCGCATCCTCAACCCGCTTCAGATGAACGAGACTGGTTTTCACACCGCGCAGGACAACAAGTCACGCATTGCGCAGCCCTTCTCCGCCGATCCGTGGACCGGCGACAAGGTCGCACTGTTCGATCCGCTGGAAGTCGCGAAGATGGAATCCGGCGGCGGCGGGCTGGTCTCAACCGCGATGGACTATGCGCGCTTCTGCCAGATGCTGCTGAACGGCGGCACGCTCGACGGCAACCGCGTGATCGGGCGCACAACGCTCGCCTTCATGGCGTCCAACCACCTCGCAGCAAACGTCAAGGTCGAGTCGCACCTGGTGCCGCCGGGTCACGGTTTCGGTCTGGGTTTCGCGGTGCGCACCGATGCGGGCATGGCGCCCTACGCGGGCTCCGTCGGACAGTTCTTCTGGAGCGGCGTGGCGGGCACATTCTTCTGGATCGACCCGCAGGAAGATCTGTTTGCGATCTTCCTGTCGCAGGGCCCCGGCCAGCGTGAGTATTTCCGCACGCTGGTGCGCAGCCTCGTCTATGCCGCCGTGGAGTAAACAGCCCGTCATTCCGGGGCAGCCCGCAGGGCTGAGCCCGGAATCCAAAGTCGTCAGGCCAGATTCCGGGTTCGCACTTTCGCGCGTCCCGGAATAACGAGTTGACGATCAGCTGATCGTCGCGCCGCCGTCGATGACGACCGTCTGCCCGGTCATGAAGTTACCGGCCGCCGATCCCATGAACACCGCAGCACCTGCGATTTCATCGGGAATGCCAATGCGCAGCAGCGGCGAGCGCGCGGTGGATGCCTTCAGGTTATCCGGATTATCCCACAGCGCCTTGGCGAAATCGGTCTTGATCAGGCCGGGCGCAATGCAATTGACGCGCACGTTGTGCGGGCCGTACTCGCAGGCCAGGTTGCGCGCGAGTTGCATGTCGGCCGCCTTCGAGATCGCGTAGGCACCGAGAATGGTCGAGCCCTTCAGACCGCCGATGGATGAGACGATGATGATCGAGCCATCCTTGCGCGCGATCATCTGCGGCACCACCATGCTGATGAGCCAGTTGTTGGCGACGATATTGTTGCCGAGAATCTTGGTGAACTGATCGTCGGAAATGCCCGCGAGCGGCCCGTAATACGGATTCGACGCTGCGTTGCAGACCAGCACATCGATCTTGCCGAAAGCGCGCGTGCTTTCATCGACCAGGTTCTGGAGATTTTCCTTGCTCGAGATGTTCGCTGCGACCGCGATCGCCTTGCCCTTGCCGAACTTGTCGTTGATTTCCTTCGCCACCTGATCGCACTGATCCTGCTTGCGCGATGAAATGACGACCTGCGCGCCGTGCTCGACCATCCGCTCGGCAATGGCGCGGCCGATGCCCTTGGTGGAGCCGGTGATGACGGCCGTTTTTCCGGTCATGTCGAACAAGGTCATGCGTTTCTCTCCTGCGATATCCGCGGCGGCGCCGCTGTTACATTGTCATGGGCGCGATCTCTTCCGAAAATCTTCTTCGGGATCGTGCCCTATCCGAGTTTGTTGGTGACTTCCGGGCCGGCGGGCTGATGCATGGCATCATGCGCGTGGCTGGCGATCCAGGGCTGCTGGTTGATCATCGGCACCCGCCAGCCGCTATGGCTATCGCTCGCCAGATAATCCAGCCGCGTCACCGAGCAGTTGTCGATGGTGAAAGCGAATCCCGCACCCGCCTCGAGTCCGAGCGCGTGCGCAATCGCCGCCTTGATCGGACCGCCGTGCGACACACAGACAATGTCCTTGCCCGCGTGCGCGGCATTGATGCGCCGGATACCGCTCACCGTCCTATCCGACAGATCGTTGAAGCTCTCGCCGCCCGGCGCGCGCTCATGCGCGGGTGCGAACCAGTAGCTCGCGATCGACGCCGGACGCGCCGCAAAGAACGCGGCGCGATTCATGCCCTGCCACTCGCCGAGATCCTGCTCGGCGAATGCCTTGTCCTGATGCATCTGATCGGGCTTCGGCAATCCCGCGGCCCAGATTGCCGCGGCGGTCTGGTGCGTACGCTTCAGATTGCTGGAAAACCAGACAGCCTCTCGCGGCAGGAATTTCGCAACGCCCGCGAACACGATGCTGTCGCTGCAATCGCAACCGATGTCGGACTGACCGTAGATGTTGCCGCCATCCTCGCGCACCGGGGCATGACGTACCCACCACCAGCGCGTCGATGTCACGCCCACGGGGATGGCATGCTGCGCAACGAACGGCTTGGCGGAAGAATTCGACATTTGCGATCAGATCGGCTTGCCGGCGTACGGCATCGACGCGGTCAAACCGCCATCGACCGGGAACGCCTGCCCGTTGACGTAGGACGCTTCGTCGCTGGCGAGGAACAGACCCATCGCCGCGAGTTCGTGCGGCTGGCCCGGACGCTTGAGCGGATTGAGCTGGCCGATCTTGTTTTCGGTGCCGCGCACCTTCGCGCCATCGAAAATCGGCTTGGTCATGCCGGTCTCGATCAATCCGGGGCACACCGCGTTGATCCGAACGTTGGTGCCCGAGAGCGAATAGGCTGTGGTCTGCACGAGGCTGATCACGCCCGCCTTGCTCGCGGCATAGGGATGACCGCTGGCGTTGGCCTTCAGGCCCGCAACCGACGCGGTGCAGACGATGGCGCCATGGCCCTGCTTCACCATGTGCGGAATGGAGTGCTTCACCGCGAGGAAAGGCCCGATCAGGTTGACGCGCAAAACTTCCTGCCAATGCTCGGGCGTCTGCTCCGCCAGCGGGATCAGACCACCGCCAATGCCGGCATTGGCCCAGATTACATCGAGCTTGCCGTAAGCCGAGATTGCCTTGGCGATGAAAGCCTTCACGTCATTCTCGGAACCAGCATCGGCCATCACGGCTTCAGCGGTGCCGCCAGCCTTGCGCACCTGCTCGACGGTTTCGTTGACGCCTTCGGTCTTGTCGACCGCGATCAGCTTCGCGCCTTCCTTCGTGAACATCAGCGATGCCGCGCGGCCGATACCGCTGCCCGCGCCGGTGATGATGACGGACTTGCCCTCGAGGCGACCCATGATGTTCTCCAGATTGTGTTGAATTAAGCGGACACGCGCTGCCGCGCGTCTCAGCCAGATTTGTTTGTGAGTTAGCTCGCGCCGGCCTTCTGAGCGTAAACCCAGGCCGCCTGCGCCAGCGGGATGCGGCGAGAGGCGGATTCCTGCGCCTTTGCATTCGCTGCAGTGCCATCCACGATTCGCTTGGCGATTCCCTGCACAATGCCGGCGAGCCGGAACAGGTTGTAGGAGAAATACCAGTTGAGGTCCGCAATCGGCGGAACGCCCGCCGCCTTGCAATAAATGGCCTCCGCCTCGTCCATTGTCGGAATGTTGAGCGCCCTGAAATCAGCGCCATCGAGTCCCGGCATCGTCCACTGCATGAGCAGATAGGCGAAGTCGGCCATCGGATCACCGAGCGTGGACAACTCCCAGTCCAGCACGGCTTTCACCAGAGGCTTGTCCGCATGGAAAATCATGTTGTCGAGGCGATAGTCGCCATGAACAACCGAAACACGCGCCTGGTGCGGCACAGTCTTCGGCAGCCATTCGATCAGGCGATCCATCTCCGGGATCGGATCGGTCTCGGACGCGCGATACTGCTTGGTCCAGCGATCGACCTGACGTGCGAAATAATTGCCGGGCTTGCCGAAGTCACCCAGCCCGATCTTCTCCGGATCGTAGCTGTGCAGCTTCGCCAGCGTCTCGATCTTCGACGTGAAGACCGCGTGACGTTCCTTGGGCTCGAGACTCGGCAGCGTCGGATTCCAGAACACGCGCCCCTCTTCCATCGACATGATGTAGAAGGCCGCGCCGATCACGGCGTCATCCATGCAGAGCGCATAGGCACGCGCCACCGGAAAGCCCTGCGCGTGCAGCGCCGCGATCACCTTGAATTCACGGTCCACGGCGTGAGCCGACGGCAAGAGTTTGCCGAACGGCTTACGCCGCATCACGTAGGAGGTCTTCGGTGTGTCGAGGCGATATGTCGGATTCGACTGACCGCCCTTGAACTGCGAGACCGTGAGCGGACCCGCGTAGCCTTCGACATGCGCCGCCATCCATTTGGCGAGACTGGCTTCGTCAACACGATGGCGCTCTTCCACCGGCATTGTGCCGGAGAAGTCAGAGTCGTTTCTCACACCGAGACCCATACTGTCTTCCAATCTTCTTATTAGTTCAGTTATTGATTGGAATACTTCCGAAGCTCAAGCCGTGCAATGGCGCGGTTATGAACTTCATCCGGACCGTCCGCCAGACGCAGCGTGCGGATGCCCGCGTAGGATTTCGCCAGACCGGCTTCGTCGGACACGCCCGCCGCACCGAATGCCTGGATCGCGTCGTCGATGATCTTGAGCGCGATATTCGGCGCTGCGACCTTGATCATGGCGATTTCGGTTTGCGCGGCCTTGTTACCGACCTTGTCCATCATGTCCGCCGCCTTGAGGCAGAGCAGACGGGTCATTTCGATGTTGGTGCGCGCTTCGCCGATGCGCTGTTCCCACACCGACTGCTCGATGATCTTCTTGCCGAAGGCGGTGCGCGACGACAGGCGTTTGACCATCTTCTCGAGCGCGGCTTCGGCGGCGCCGATGGTGCGCATGCAGTGATGGATACGGCCTGGACCGAGGCGGCCCTGCGCGATTTCGAAGCCACGTCCTTCGCCGAGCAGAATGTTGCTGGCAGGCACGCGCACGTTCTCAAGCAAGATCTGCGCATGACCGTGCGGCGCATCGTCGAAGCCGAACACAGGCAGCATCTTCTCGATGGTGATGCCGGGCGTGTCGAGCGGCACGAGGATCTGCGACTGCTGCTGATGGCGCGGCGCGTTGACGTCGGTCTTGCCCATCAGAATCGCGATCTTGCAGCGCGGATCGCCAGCGCCGGACGACCACCACTTGCGGCCGTTGATGACGTAGTGATCGCCGTCGCGCTTGATGCTGGTTTCGATATTGGTCGCGTCGGATGACGCCACCGCCGGCTCGGTCATCAGGAACGCCGAGCGGATTTCGCCGTTCATCAGGGGCTTCAGCCACTGGCGCTTTTGCTCCTTGGAGCCATAGCGCATGAACACTTCCATATTGCCGGTGTCCGGAGCCGAGCAGTTGAACACTTCGGAGGCCCAATAGAAGTGGCCCATCTGCTCTGAGAGCGGCGCATATTCGAGATTGGTCAGGCCGGCACCGCGGAATTCATCGTCTTCATGCTCGTTCGGCGGCATGAACATGTTCCAGAGGCCTTCGGCCTTCGCCTTTTTCTTCAGGTCTTCGAGAACCGGGATCACCTTCCAGCGATCACCCTTGGCATCCTGCTCCTTGTAGGTCGGAGCAGCCGGGCGAACGTGCTTGTCCATGAACGCGATAACGCGGTTGCGCCATTCATTCTGGCGATCAGACATCGTGAAATCCATAGAACGGTCCTCTCTTGTTGTTGGTTGTCGATGGTCTTGCAACACTCGCGACCGGCTGTCCACCCGACAATCAACGTCAGCCTTGTTGACGTTGTCTCGTCATAGCGTCGACGGCTTGCCGCGCAGCATTCTTGCTGCTAGGTTGATTTCATACATTTGTTTGAATGGCAAGCGACGATCAAACAAATGTATGATTTTGTTTCGCAGCGCGAAACAGCTTTCGCGCTTTTGCATGGCACCTCTTACGTTGGCTTGAATGTCGAGCGATCAGACAAAAACCGCTATCCTCACCGCCGCTGAAATGCTCTGGGCCGAGCGCAGCTTCGGAGAGGTCACGATGCGCGATATCGTGGCCGCCGCCGGCGTCAATCTCGCGGCGGTGAACTATCATTTTGGCTCCAAGGACGAACTGCTGGCCGACCTGTTCGTCAGCCGCACCACCGTTCTGAACCGCGAGCGATTTGCTGAGCTGAAAGCCGCGGAACTGGAAGGCGGCGGCCGTCCGAGCGTGGATGCGATTCTGACCGCGCTGGTTGGTCCGCCGCTGCGATGGTGCCTCAGTCCCGACCTTCAACGCTCTGCGGCAGCCCGCTTCATGACCCGCGCCTCCGTCGAGACCGTGCCGCCGATCAAGAAGATCGTCGATCGCGAATTCCGGCATTTGCAGCGGTTCGCGACCGCGCTGCGTCTCGCCCTGCCCCATCGCAACGAAGTGGATATCTATTGGGGCCTGCATTTCGCGCTGGCGATGATCCGGCAAACCATCACGGACAGCGAGCGGCTGAAGAAGCTGTCGGGCGGATTGTGCGATCTCAACGATACCGACGACATCATCCGGCGGATTGTAACAACGGCGCGAGATGCGCTGGCGGGTGGCGCCGATGCCGCGCCCCCTCTTGCCGCGCGCGCATCAGGCTCCCGCAAATCCTGATAGCATCCGGTCTCGTCAGGACCAGACATCCAGCAAGGCACTCAAACGGAACGAGGTGCGACGGAGAACCGGCGCACCTCG
This sequence comes from Afipia birgiae 34632, assembly GCF_000308295.2. Taxonomy (GTDB): domain Bacteria; phylum Pseudomonadota; class Alphaproteobacteria; order Rhizobiales; family Xanthobacteraceae; genus Afipia; species Afipia birgiae. The sequence continues at coordinate 559,388 of NZ_HG326652.1, read as the reverse complement.
CATTTTCTTGCAGCCCGCTCTACGCGAGCGCGTAACCATCAATATGGACAGATCGTCCGGCCCCAGCGCGGGCTCCAGTAGCAGCCCGGAGCAACGAAGCCGAAGCCGCGGCCATAGCCATAACCACGGCCACGATAGTACCCACGACCGCGACCGCGGCCACGAGCCCAACCGCCGCCATGACCACGGCCGCGACCAACGCCGCGTCCGCCACCGCGGCCACCGCCGCGACCACGGGCTTCCGCCGAGGTCGATGTCGACGTCGCGACAACAAACGACGTTCCGATGAAGCTGATCGAATAGACCAGCACCAACGCTGCCGCCGCCAAGGCACGCTTCAGAAAGTTCGAACGTGTCTTCACCTGAGTCATAGAAAGCACCTCCATTTCCGGAAACGCCGTGGAGCACTTCCGCGTATTAAACTCGCGAGCCTGCGTCCCGTTCAGGCATATTCGGAAAATAGATAGTCAAAAACAAGACTATTGTACGATTCATCCGGTAACAGACTAGGGTCAAGCCGCCTCACTGGTCAAGCAACCCTATGATGCGTGCTCTCTTCGCGAGGGCATTAACCAACCAGGTATCACAATCTCTTCATGCTACTCTGGCTACTGCCGCGCCCACGCTGAACCGCTGTTCATCATGCTGAACAAAACACCTTCGCAATTGCGAAACGCGATTGAACCATCCGAACCATTTCCGTCACTAAGCGTTTAAGCCCGCCGCTCCGAAAGTTGCTCCATGTCAAAAAAACATACTTACGTTCTCGGCCTCAACACTTACGACCACGACGTGAGCGCCTGTCTGCTGCGGGATGGCGAGATCGCTTATGCAATCGCAAAGGAGCGCATTACCCGCGAGAAGCACGCCAGCGGATTCTACAAGGAAGTGATCGACTATTGCCTGGACGCCGAAGGCATCACGCTGGATGACGTCGATCTGGTGGTCCGCAACTGTTACATCCTGCCCGTTCCTGAAATGGAAGACCGGTTGCTGTATCAGGATCTGCCAGGCTTTCTGCCTGAATATGAACGGGCAGACGCCAAAAGCCATCCCCACTTCCTGTCGCGATCCGACAAGGTGGTTTCGATCTCGCATCACCTTGCGCATGCGTATAGCGCCTTTGCGGTCTCCCCGTTCGAGGACGGCGTCGTGATGATCGTCGATGGCGTCGGCAGCTACCGTTCCGATGTCAACGAACGCTTCCCCGAGAGCGACAGCGCCACGCCCTTGGCGCGCGAGTCGGAGAGCTACTACAAATTCTCAGGCTCCAGGCTGGAATGCCTCAAGAAGGTCTGGATGGAGCCCGATCGCGGATTTCTCAGCGACGAGTTCTACAACATGCCGGGCCTCGGCGCGCTCTACAGCCGCGCATCCACCTATATCTTCGGCGACTGGAACAAGTGCGGCGAGTTGATGGGGCTTGCGCCTTATGGACGTCACGGCAACGTCAAGTCGCTGATGCAGATCAAGGATAACATCCTCACCGTTCCGCGCTGGACCTCCGAGTTGAACAAGCCCTACATCATGGACAGCGACGAAAAGTGGGAAACCAGCCCGCTGATGAAGCACTGGGAAGATCTCGCCTGGCGCGTTCAGGACGACACCGAAAAGGTGCTGCTCGCCCGCGCGGCGTGGCTGCGCGAAACCACGGGCGCGAAAAATCTCTGCATCGCGGGCGGCGTCGCGCTGAACTGTGTCGCCAACGGCCGCGTGGCGCGTGAATCCGGCTTCGAAAACGTCTGGATTCAGCCCGCCGCCGGCGATGACGGCATCGCGATCGGCTGCGCCTATTACGGGTGGATTGAGGTTCTCAGGCAACGCCGTAACTTTGTGATGGATCATTCCTATGTCGGCAGACGCTACTCCGATCAGGAAGTGGCCGATTCAGCCAGCAAGTTCCTGGTTCGTATCCAGACCACGCAAACCAAAAGCAACGATATCGCGAAGGACACCGCGAAACTGTTGGCCGATCAAAAGGTGATCGGCTGGTTTCAGGACCGCTCGGAGTTCGGTCCGCGCGCGCTGGGCAACCGCAGCCTGCTGGCCGACCCGCGCAGGCCCGAAATGGAGGATATCCTGAACAGCCGCGTCAAACATCGGCAGCCGTTCCGGCCATTCGCACCGATCGTACTTTATGAGCGCGCGAAGGAAATCTTCGAGGGTGAGGAAGACTCGCCCTTTATGCTGATCGCCAAGAATGTCCGTCCCGAATGGCGCGACAAAATTCCAGCCATCGTGCACGTCGACGGCACGGCGCGGGTGCAGACGGTGCGCGAAGTCACCAACCCGATGCTCTACCGGCTGCTGAAGGAATTCGACGCCCTGACCGGCGTGCCTGTGCTCATCAACACGTCATTCAACGTCAAGGGCGAGCCGATCATCGAGACGCCGCGCGACGCCGTCATTTGCTTCCTGACCACCGGCATCGATCACCTCGTGATGCACGACATGCTGGTCTCGAAGAACGCGATGCACAAGATCGTCGGGCCGCTGGTGAATACCTATACTGACGTCGCAACGATGGTGATGTCGAACATGAAGCGAGCGTGACCGCGAAAACCGGCGCGCCGGCCTCCGCATTTGTGCTCTGCGGTAGTGCGCGCCTGCCCGAAACGTATCGATTGCGCACTCCGGATTCCGTCCTAGTATGATGGTGCGTAACCGGCGGCGAAAGGCTGTGGGCGTTCCATGACAATCGAAAAATGCATCAACGAGTACGATGCCTCCGAAGTCGTTTTCGAGGAGGGATCGACCGGCCGCGAGTTGTTCGTGGTGCTGGAAGGCAAGATCGACATCGTCAAGAATTCGGGCGCGGACAAGACGGTCATCGTCACCCTCGGCAAAGGCGAGTTCTTTGGAGAAATGGCCGTCATCGATGGTTCGGCGCGGTCGGCGACGGCGGTCGCTGCCGTCTCCGGTACGCGGGTGATGCGGATCAATCACGCCCGCTTCGTGTACCTCGTCAGTCAGCAGCCGGCCTTCGCGCTGATGATCATGGATGCCCTCAGCAAGCGATTGCGCGCCTCGAACGCGATCACCTTCAAGGGCGCAGCGCCATGAGCGACCGCAAGCCCTCTCCCTTTCCGATCCTTCTCAACAACGATGTCTGCTCGCTGATTCAGGCCGCCGAGGACGTCTATCAAATCCGGTTCAAGAACCGCGCCGCCAATGCCTATCTGGTCCGCGGCAGCAAGCGGACCATCATGATCGATGTCGGCCTGTCGTCGAACTATTCGCATCTGCTGGAATGTCTTCAGCACCTGGGCGTCAAGCCTTCCGACATCGACATGGTGGTGCTCAGCCATGAGCACCTCGACCATATCGGCGCGGCCTACCACTTCACCGGGAAGACGATCATCGCCGCGCATCGTCTCGCCGCGAACAAGATCATGCTGCGCGACGACTTCTCGATGTTGCGCAAGATGTTCAACGAACCGAATGTGCCGATCGACGTCGACATCTGGCTTGAGGAAGGCAACCTGATCGATCTCGGCAACTTCAGGCTGACCGTGATGTACACGCCCGGTCACACCTCCGCGTGCATCAGCCTGTTCGAACAGGACAAGGGCTTGCTGTTCGCCGCCGACACCTTGATGCCCGGCGGCGTGATGGGCGGCGTGTTCGGCTCGGGAAGCATCGCCGATTACATTCAATCGCTGGAGCGGCTGCGCGGGCTGAACTCGAAAATCCTGCTGTCCGGGCATGGCCGCCTGTCCGATACGCCGCAGGACGACGTCAGAATCGCAATTCAGCGCTCCCACACGCTGCTGTCGGACACAGCCCAGTTGTTCGATGCGCTGGACGCGCGGTCGAATTTCGAGCCGATCATGCAGTCGGTGCGCGACCTCAACAAGCTCGACGATTCGTGAGGCGAGGCTTACGGATCGCGCGGGATATCAATTTCAGGGAATTTTGGAGCGGGTGAAGGGAATCGAACCCTCGTATTCAGCTTGGAAGGCTGCTGCTCTACCATTGAGCTACACCCGCGTCGCGGCGAGCACTAGCATGGCCTTCCCGCCGCCTCAACCACGATTGATTTGCAGTGCGGGACCGACGGAACCATATTCCTGGGGAGCGGGTTCTCATGACAACCCAATTCCAACCGGGAGATGTCTATGCGCAAAACACTCTTAGCCGCCATGGCCCTGGCAGGCGTGGTCGTGTTCGGCACAGGTTCTGCCGAGGCCCGGGATTATCGCTATTGCCTGGTCGAAGGCTTCGCCGCTGGCCCCGGCACCTGCTATTATGATACCTACGCTCAATGCATGGCCAGCGCCTCGGGACGGCGCGCCTATTGCCAGGTCAATCCGGTATTTGCCTTCGCCGAGCAGAATCGGCCTGCCCCCAGGCCGCGCAAGGTCTACCGCGAGCGGCGTTATTACGAGTGAGTCATTAGCCTAGGCAGCTAACACCAGCCTAAGCAGGAACACGCGCCGTTCGTCCCGAAAGCCGCCCCGATCCGCCGAGGGCGGCTTTTCGTTGTGCGGCTTTTGGTTGTGTCAGTCCCGGCGCTCAATATCCCGGTACGATCCAAGCCGGGACAGAAACGCCAGCACCAGACCGATTCCGACCAGCGAGAAGCCCATCGTGAATATCTTGGACAGGCCGGTGGTCGGCCCGAGGGTGGCGTCGCCCACCGTGGTCAGGGCCACCACGCTAAAGTAGGCCGAATCAAGCCACGACCAGCCCTCGACGGAGTGATAGAAAATCGAACCGCCCAGCACCGATATGGTCAGCAGGAAGATGATGGCCTGAAATTCGGGATCGCGCGTCCCGTGCCAGAAGCCGAGAGACAGGCGAACGAGGCCCAAAGCCAGCGATCTCATCGGTGTCGGCCCCCCCATGCGACAGAACCTGCTCGCGGATGCTACACGTTTCCGGTCCGACGTCTCAATCCAGGTTCGTCAGGAATCCGCCGCTTCAGCGTTCGGCGGGCCTTTATCGCCCGTCTTTTTCGCCCGCAATGGCCCGATCCATGAGCGGCGATTGCGTTTCGACGAATCTGCCTCTGAAGCTGTGGTCGAACGTCACCAGCACGCCCCATCCAATCGCGCTCCAACGCATACCTCTAAAGGCTGACTCTCGTAGCTCTCCGATAAGGACCTATGCTCGGTGGTCTGGTACGCTGCTATCGCCACAAGCGATGTCCGCGGCGCTCTGGGATATAAGCCCTGCAAGCTTCGCGAACGGGGCTTTGTTCGTACATGGGAATAGAGGAGGCTCACCAAAGCAGCCTCGTCAACAAGGAGAAATAGCAGCTCTGGGTAGGCAATTGAGGGAGCTTCAAATGGCAATCCGGGCATCAAATCAGCCGATACTGATCAAGAGCGATATCGCATCGGTAGGGAACAAGGATTCAAGCCGAAACCTTGCCGATCAGTACGCAATGCTATGTCACCTGCGGGAGATCGTCTGGAAGGCCGAAGCCGAAGCCATTGAGCGAGCAAAAAGCCAATCGCGACCGCAATGAGCCGCCTATATGAGGAATAAATTATTCCTCGTCGCGTTTATCGCGGCAAGCCTAGCATGCATGACAATATGGCTCAGCTTGCTGGCTTGGGCTGGATTAAAATTGCTATCTGCGATCGTGTAGCACCTTACGATTTCTACGCCCGCTCGGAATGCCGCGAACGAGCGAGGCTCGTATTAACTCACGCCCGGCCTGTCATGGCTTGTAATCAGGAAATCTGGACAAAAGCGCAGCCCTGAGAAACTTAAAGTGAGCGATACTACTCGTGAGTTCTTCGAGCCGGCGTTGTCCCTTCGAGATTTCCGCTTCAAACTGATCAAGCAGGCGGCTGTCGTGCGCCTCTCGGGTGAGATATTCGTCGGTGTCATTGCCTAGCGGCACCGCCGCACGTGCAAATACATCATCCAATCTGCGTACAAGACCTGCCCTCTCCGCCTGAGCGGCGGTCAGCGATCGCTCGACCAGTTGCGCAATTGATGCCACGCGCGAATGATCGTTTTCGGCATCCCGCCCCGCCGATCGCGCCTTAAAAAACCGATCGACCCTCGCTCGAAGAAAGAACTGGAACATGCGCCAACCTCGTCACTTGAGGGAAACAGGCTTTGCACCACTAACGTCAGGTTGCTCCCGGCAGTCGCCGTCGTCGGCACCGATACCTCAATTCACCTTTCCGTATTGCATCGATCTATTTCAGACGAACTCGCAATGATCATCAGCCAGTATATTCGAACCCCGCCGCTGTTCGCGTTTGGGACGAGATAGCTATTGTTCGGCCGAAACCGTGGATCTCCGGCCTCCCCGCAACTGTTCAAATGCATGACCTTTGGTGTGCCAGTTCCATGCCGTGCGTATGATCGTTCCGAGGTCAGAATGGGCAGGATTGAATCCGAGATGCATTCGAGCGGCCGAAGAATCAGCGATTAAAACGGATGGATCACCCGGACGCCTCGGATGATGAACCAGCGGCATCGTCCATCCGGCCTCCGAGAAGATTGCAGATAAAATCTCGCTCACGGAATATCCGACGCTCGTGCCCAGATTGTAGACACCGCCCGCGTGACCTTCCGTCAGCATATTCACCGCCTGAACGTGCGCGTTGGCAAGATCAGTGACGTGAATGTAGTCCCTGACTGCGGTGCCATCGGGCGTATCGTAGTCGTCCCCAAAAATACCGAAGTCAGGGACCTCTCCTTGCAGGGCCATCATCGCTCGCGGAATCAAATGGGTTTCCGGATCGCGGCATTCGCCAATCGCTCCAGACGCATCGGCGCCGCTGGCATTGAAGTACCTGAAGCAAACCGAATTGAGGTCGTAGGCCTGCCGATAGTCGGACAGGATTTCCTCAATCATCAACTTCGACTTGCCATAGGGATTGACCGGAAGCTGCGGCGCGCTTTCCGGAATGGGATCCGATCCTGCATTTCCGTAAACCGCGCCCGTGCTGGAGAATACCAGCCGCTGGCTACCTGCCTTACGCATCGCGCTCAGCAGCGCCAGTGTGCCGCCAATATTGTTCGCGTAGTATTTCTGGGGATCGGTGACTGACTCTCCCACCGAACTGGAGGCCGCAAAATGCATGACCGCGGCGAAATCATAAGACCCGAACACTATCTCCAGTTGTCTCGGGTCCCGGACATCGCCGGTGACCATAGGGCCCCACTTCACGAAACGCCGATGGCCTGTCGAAAAATTGTCGAGGCAGACCGGAAGATATCCGGCCTCGGCCAACGCCTTGCAGCAGTGCGAGCCGATGTAGCCAGCACCGCCAGTCACCAACACCGCGCCCCGGTCAGCCATTGCTGGGACCTCTATTTAATTCGCAGCCAGATAAATCGTGACTTGCATTATCTAACTATTTAATTCCATTTATCTCAAGATATATATGCGAACCAATATTACCCTCACGGCGTCAATTATTAACGGCAACCCGCATTTCACTCACCCTGACGGCTCCGGATAACCGTTAACCATACGGAATCTCAGCTCGGGGTAATCGATCATGCGATTAGCCCTCTGGTGAGAGTTGAAGCCGGCACGGGCCGGGTTCAACTCGTCAGGCGATTCCAGAACTGGGCGATCAGAATACCCGTCGAGCCGCCTGCCATCTTGACGAACAGGTCAGGAAGCCGGCCATGCCGATCGGGCGTGATCAACTGAGTCATCTCGAGAATACAGGCACCAAGGAGAACGAGCGCAACAACGAGACCCGGCTGACGCGGATACGCCAGCCCAAACAGCAAGCCGGTCACTGCAAACGACGCGAAACGCTCCAGGCCGACGCCGGCAACTTGAGGCCGCAAGTCGACCGGCGACAACGTGGCGAAAATAATGAACGCCAAGCTTAGCCAAGCGGCTGTCGCGACAAGCTTGTGATACATGGCTGCGCCACGGACTGCTTTAAATAGAACGGGAAATCCGCAATCTTCATCAAAATCTAGGTGGCTCCCACCCTGCAACGCAAGCCAGAATGTTGAGCCGCCGTTCCATACCCTGCAAACCGCTCGGCTCGCACGTATTCTCAATCGCGTAGGGTCTATAGTATGAAAGCTGCTGATGCTCTTGGCCTGGGGCAAGACCTCATGTCAAATCCGTCGCCATTCATTCTTGCCTAGAACCGGATTGAGTTCGATATCGTGTGGAAGCTGCCTTCTCTACGAAGCGAAAGAAAGCCTCCGCAGGTTCCGGCGGGAATTCGCATCTACGCAATCGGCGACGTACACGGCCGAGCTGATCTTCTGGCATCATTACTTCTGCAGATCGAAGTGGACATCGCGCTCCATCCTGTTTCCCGGCCGATTGCGGTTTTCCTTGGCGACTACATCGATCGCGGCCCGGATTCGAAGGAGGTCCTTGATCTTCTGGTTACGCCAGGCCGCACGCCGGAAATGGTTTTTCTCAAGGGTAACCATGAGACGTTCCTGCTCAATTTCTTGAAGGCTCCCACGCTCCTGGACAATTGGAGGCAATACGGCGGTCTTGAGACCCTCGTTTCGTACGGGCTGAAACCGCCGATGAACCCCTCCTTCAGTGATCAAGCCAGACTCGCGCGCGATCTCGCCAGCGCGACGCCGGAATCCCACCGCCAGTTCTTCGAGGCTCTCCAGCTTTCGTTCGTCTGTGGAGATTTTCTTTTCGTCCACGCGGGCTTGCGTCCGCTCATTCCCATTCAACAGCAGACGGAAGACGACCTTCTCTGGATTCGTGACGACTTTCTGCTCTGGGACAAGGAGTTCGAGAAGATCGTCGTCCACGGCCACACGCCCGTGCTCGAGCCGGACATCCGGTTCAACCGGATCAATATCGATACCGGGGCCTTTGCCACAGGACGATTGACCTGCATGACGATCGAGGCCGCCAAGATCATGCCCCTCATCGATGTACGTGACTGGCTCGACGAATTGCCGAGTATCGAAGTATCCCACCGCGACACGATTGAACCAGAGGGCTTTCAGCGAAAAAACGCCAGCGATAACGCCATGCATGCTGGGGGTAGCAATGCCGCCACCGGAAATCCGGTACGAAGTCCGGATTCCGTCGCCGCGATCCACGTCAAAAGACTTAAGGAAGATGTGAAGGCCTATGACGCGGCCGCACGGGCGCGGCTTGATCCACGGCGCTCTATGAAAGCGTCCAGTCATCCCCGGCGATGAATCTTCGCCGTCTGTCGCCGATGCGAAACACAGCGAGATGCCGGGATGCGCCCGCGACGCCGACGCGCCGGCTATTTCTCCTTGAATGCCCTTGCGGCCTGATCGCGCAGAGGCTTCATCAAATAGGATAGCGCTGTGCGGCCCCCCATCTGAATAAAGGCATCCGCAGGCATGCCGGGAATGAGCTTGACCGCGCCCAGACGTCCAAGCTCGTCCGGCTTCAACGCGATACGCGTTGTGTAGAAGCTGGTGCCCGTACGCTGATCCTGTGTGAGATCCGCAGAGATCACACTGACCGCGCCCGTTATTTCGGGGGTGGTGTGCTGGTTGAATGCCGAAAGCCGAAGGATGGCCGGCTGCCCTACATGGATATGATCGATATCCTGGGGCGCGATCTTGACTTCAACCGCCAGCGTATCGGCATCGGGCACGATCAGCATGATTTGTTCGCCGGGCGCGATCACGCCGCCGACGGTATGGACCGAGAGCTGGTGAATTACGCCATTCTGCGGCGCGCGAATATCAATACGCTGCAACTGGTCGACCGCGGCAATCTTGCGCTCAGCCATTTCGGAAATCTTTGAGCGCGCCTCGACGAGATCCTTGCCGACCTCGCTGCGGAGATCCTGGTCGATCTGGATAATCTGAAGCTGGATTTCGGCCGTCTTGCCCTTGGCCTGGGCAATCATACCGGACAATTGACTGCGCTCGCCTTCGATACGGGCGGCATCGCGCTCCAGCGCCGTCAAACGGCTGATCGGCACGAGATTCTTCTGCCAGAGAGTCCGTACGCCTTCGAGTTCCTGCTGGATGAAGTCGACTTCCTTCTTTTTCGCTTCGACCTGCCCCTGGTAGCCCTTGATTTCCTCCTGCAGCTGCAGCGAGCGCTCCTTGAGCTGCGACTTTTGCCCCTCGCGCGCCTGACGGCGCAGGTCGAAAAGACTGCGCTCCGCGGCGACAGCACGAGCGGCGTCGGAAGCCGGATCGCGAGCGCGGTCCAGAAGAGCGGCTGGGAAGGCCAGTTCCGGAATATTGTCGCGTTCGGTTTCGAGACGCGCCTGACGCGCCTGCAGCTCATCGACGCTTTTGGTGATGATCGTCGCCGCCGCCCGGGTTTGCGTTTCGTCAAGACGAACCAGAATGTCTCCCGCGCGCACGCGGTCACCATCACGCACCCGCAACTCGCCGATGACGCCACCCGTCGGGTGCTGGACTTTCTTGACACTGGAATCGACAACGAGAACTCCCGGCGCGACCACGGCGCTTGAGAGCTCGGTGGTTGCGGCCCAGCCGCCAATTCCAAACGTCACCAGCAAGACGAGAATCGTTCCCGCCACAAGATAGCGCTGAATGGAATGCTTGGCCGAGTCCAGATTGTTGCTCATCGCATCCTTCCGCCTTCGGCGGCCATTTTCAGCGGCACCGGCGCCGAATTGCGCAGGACCTTGTTGAGGACTTCATCCCTCTCGCCGAAGGCCTTGGCCGTGCCATCGGCTATCACCAGCACATGATCGACACCATCAAGTGACTTGGGCCGATGCGTCACGACGATGACGATCCCGCCGCGACGACGCACATTCAGAATTGCCTCAGTCAGAGCCGCTTCGCCCTCGGAATCGAGGTTAGAACTCGGTTCATCAAGCACCACGAGAAACGGATCACCGTAGAATGCGCGCGCAAGCGCAATCCGCTGGCGCTGTCCGGCTGAAAGCGCCGCGCCGCCCTCACCGATCCGGGTTCCGTATCCATCAGGGAAGGAAAGGATGAGTTCGTGAACGCCAGCTGCACGCGCGGCGCCCAACACGGCGGCAGCAGTCGCCTTCGGATCGAAACGCGAGATGTTGGCCGCGATACTTCCGTCGAACAGCTCGACGTCCTGCGGAAGATATCCAAGGTGCCTGCCAAGAGCTTCAGGCGACCACTGATCGAGGGCGGCGCTATCGATCCTGATCTTGCCGTGCAACTGGGGCCAGACGCCCACGAGGGCGCGCGCGAGCGACGATTTGCCCGATCCGCTCGGCCCGATAATTCCCAGTCCTTGACCGCTCGATAGCGCGAATGAGACATCATACAGCACCGGCCTCTCGGCGCCGGGCGGCACAACATGGATCCGGTCGACGCTCAATGATCGCTCCGGCGCCGGGAGCTCCATGGGCTCCTCTTCCTTGGGCAGAAGCGTCAGAAGCTGATTAAGCCGCCGTCCCGCTTGCCTCGCGCTCACAAAACCCTTCCAGTTCGCGATGGCCATCTCAACCGGCGCGAGGGCGCGCGCCGTCAAGATCGAACTGGCGATGATAATACCTGCCGTAGATTCCTGATGGATGACCAGATAGGCCCCGACAGCAAGCACGCCTGACTGCAGGATCATACGGAACACCTTCGACATTCCGCCGAGACCGCTCGCAGCATCGCTGGCCGCTTCATTGGCAGCCATGAAGTTCATATTGACTTGATGCCAGCGCTCTGCCGCCCGATGCCTCATCCCCATGGCGCGCAAAACTTCGGCGTTGCGCCGGCCTTCGGAGGCAAGAGCATTCCGTGACGTCGCAAATCCCGCGGACGCCTTTGTGGCGCCCTTCGTCCGAATCTCGGCCAGCACCGTAAACAGGATGAGTACGCAAGCGCCGACCAGCGCCACCGTGCCGATCCAGAAGTGGAAGTAAAAACAGATTCCGAGGTAGAGCGGCATCCACGGAAGATCGAAGAGCGCGGTTGGGCCGCCGCTGGAAAGGAAATTGCGGACCTGATCAATATCGCGGAGCGGCTGCAATCCGTCGCCGTCGCCACGCGTCTTCAGCGGCAGACGCACGACAGCATCATAGACCCTGAGACCCAGAGTCTCTTCAAGGTACCGCCCGACACGTCCACTGATGCGCGTGCGGACCAGATCCAGAGCGCCCTGAAAGGCGTACAGAATCGTAGCCAGAAAAAGGAGGCCGATCAGGGTCGACACGCTGCGGCTTGGCAGGACGCGATCATACACCTGCAGCATGAAGAATGAGCCAGTGAGCATCAGGATGTTGCTCAAACCGCTGAAGACCGCCAATCCCCAGAACGCCTGACGGCAGGAGGCCAGAAAATCGCCGACCTCGGACCTCTGCCCGGAATACGCCGCAAGAGGTCCTCGCCGACGAGATGAAAAGACCAGCGGCCTGATCCGTTCAATCGCCTCCCGCACACGCTCGCGGGAACGAGAAAAGGCGCCGCCGTGCGCAACCGCATCAAACAGCGCGCGTGACTTCGTCCCGAATTCAGCCGATTGCGAAGTTCGTCCTGGCCCGGCCGCGGATGAGGCAGCCTGAGATGACCTCTGCGGGTCGCCTGCAGGTACGATCATCCGAGCGGGCTGTTTCCTATTGGGCGGGGGAATTGAAGCCCGCCGGCCAAATTCTGCCATCGTATTTTGTCCCACGATCCTAGGATTTAGCTCACCCAAGAGCCGCCTGACGGCTCTTGGGTGTCGTTCTTGTTACGGACTCAGTACTCCGAACGAACTTCGGCGTTACACAAAGTGGAAGTCGGTCTTGTCCAACGCCGCCAGCTTGGTGTCCTTCAGCGTTAGCGAATTGCCGCCACCGGCATCGATAACGACATCACGACCGCTTTGCGCCGCGTGAGCCAGAACGTCCGCGAAATCGTCGAAAACGCTCTTGCTGAACTGCACCACGTCGTGATTGCGGCCATAGGCATCGAAGTTGCTGACAACGTCTTTGCCAAAATTCGACGCGAACGCGAAGGTATCGTTGCCGCCGTTACCTTTGAACAGGTCGTTGCCCGACGTGCTCTTCAGCACATCGTTGCCATCCGTGCCCAACACGGCGCTTCCCGAAAGCGAGCTCGTATTGCCCGCCTTGTCCGTCACCGTCGCGGTGAAGTTGTGAACCGCATCGGAAACCGCCGACGAAGTCTTGTAGCTCCAGGTGCCGTCCTTGCCGACCTCGACGCTGCCGATCGGCTTGGCGCTGCCATTATCGTAGATAGAGATCTTGCTGTAAGGCTCGCCAGTCCCCTTGAACGTCACCGTGTCGTTCCAGTTCTGGTAGACCTTGGTGAACTCAGCCGAAGGCCCAGTCGCATCAACCTTCACATTGAAGGCCGTCGAGGAAGCGCTGGCGTTGCCCGCCACATCCACGGCCTTGGTCGTGAAGCTGTGGTTGCCATCGGAAAGATTGTCGGCGGCGTAGGTCCACGCTCCCTTGCCGTCCGCTGTCGCGGCACCAATCTCCTTTGTCCCGTCGAACACCTTCACAGTGCTGTACGCCTCGGCCGTTCCGGTCAGATTCACGTCACCGTTCGCATTGGTGGAGGACGCGATCTTCGGCGCAGTCGGCGCGGTGGTGTCGATCTTCACAGCGAGGGCCTCAGACGCCGCGCTGGCATTGCCAGACGCGTCAGTGACTTTCGCGGTGAGATTGTGCGAACCGTCTGCCAGGGCCGTCGTCGTGTAGCTCCAGGCGCCGCTGCTGTTCGCGGTCGCCGTCCCGATCTGGGTCGTGCCGTCGAACACCTTCACCGTGCTGTTCGCCGCCGCGGAGCCGGTGAGCGTCAAGGTATTGTCACCGGTGATCTTGTCGCCCGCGACGCCGGTGTCGTTCGAGAACGACGATATTTTCGGCGCAGCCGGAACATTCGGCGTCGTCGGTGTCGAAGGAATGTTCACGACAAGCCCCGCTGACGCTGCACTCGTGTTGCCGGCTGCGTCCATGGCCTTGGATGTGAACGTATGGTTGCCGGTGGCCAGCGTACCAGAGGTGAAGCTCCACACGCCGCTGCTGTCCGCGGTCGCTGTCCCGATCTGGGTCGCGCCGTCGAACACCTTCACCGTGCTGTTGGCTTCGGCGGTGCCGGTCAAGGAAACCGTATTCGGATTCGCCGACTTGTCCGCAGCCGTTGTCAGCGACGAACCGGTGGTTGCGGAAGACGCCATCGTCGGCGCATTCGGCGCGGAGGTATCGATCTTCACCGCAAGGGCCGAGGACGCCGCGCTGGTGTTGCCGGCCGCATCCGTGACTTTCACCGTGAGGCTGTGGCCGCCGTCAGCCAAGGCTGCGGTGGTGTAGCTCCACGCCCCGCTTGCGCTGGCAGTCGCCGTCCCGATCTGGGTCGTGCCGTCGAACACCTTCACGGTGCTGTTTGCCACCGCAGTGCCCGTGAGGGTCAGGGTGTTGTCGTTGGTGACTCCATCGCCCGCAACGCCGCTATCGTTCGAGTACGAAGCGATCTTGGGTGCATCCGGAGTGGTCGGGGTTGTCGGCGGGATATTTCCGACAACGACCGCCGATGCCGCGCTGGTATTGCCCGCAACATCCGCGGTCTTCGCCGTGAAGCTGTGGTTGCCGGTCGCCAGCGCACCGGTGGTCAGGCTCCACGCTCCGTTGCTGTTCGCGGTCGCGGTCCCGATCTGGTTCGCGCCGTCAAACACCTTCACGGTGCTGTTGGCCTCGGCCGTGCCGGTCAGATTCACGGTGCCATTCGCATTGTTGGATGGCGTAGCAATCGTCGGCGCGTTCGGCGCTGTGGTATCGATCTTCACGGCCAGAGCCGCGGAGGCCGCACCAGTCTGCCCCGATGCGTCGGTGGCTTTCGCGGTAAGGTTATGAGCGCCATCCGCCAGAGCTGCGGTGGTGTAGCTCCACGCCCCGCTGGCGTTCGCGGTCGCCGTCCCGATCTGGGTCGCGCCGTCAAACACCTTCACAGTGCTGTTTGCAGCAGCGGAGCCGGTGAGTGTCAGGGTGTTGTCGCTGGTGATCTTGTCGCCTGCAACGCCGGTGTCGTTCGAGAACGAGGAAATCGTCGGTGCGCTCGGCGCCGTCGGAGGAGGTTTCGTGGGCGCGTTAGCATCCTGCAATACTTTGCCCGTCACCATGTTCACATTATTCGTAAAAAGGCTTAGGGCGTATTTGTCGTTTTCCCCGTATGTCGGATAGCTAAGGCCCAATGTGTTGGGTCGGGTCAAAATAATTGTCGTGCACATTGAAGGCGCCGGTCAGCGCGGCCGGATTGGTATTCGGACCTGACCCGGATACGAAGAAGTTGAAGTCACCGGTGAAAGTGTTGCCGGCGATCTCGGCGGACTTTGTGTTGTCGGCGAAGAAGCCCTGGGTAATACCGCCGTTCTGGACTGTCGTGTTGTAAAGGATGCGGGTCGCGTTTATGTCCGGCCCATAAACCTGCAGATAGTCACCATGGACGCCCGCGCCGCCCATGCCCGCTTGCTCCATCACATTGTTCTGAATTGTGATGTCGCCGCCATCATTGCCATGGCGGCCAATGAGGTCGGAGTTGGAGTTTTTCAAGCCACGAATACTCGACCGTGAGGCCGGGCCCTTCCATCTCGACAAGAAACTCAGCACGCCCACCTCCGCTCAGACCATCGATGGTGGAGTAACCAACATATAAATTGGAGGAGGTTGGAGTACCGGAAATCACGCTTGTTTGCGTACCTCCCGGATTCGTACCATTGAAATTCGAATGGATCAGGCTGGTATTCGCTGCCGTTGTCACGACGGACCAGCCGCTGAAATCATAACCATCGAGCGTGACGTTATTGCCCGTGATGGTAACGGCCTTCGTGCTGGTGTTGATATTCACACCTGCCATCGAGATCGTCGCCGGGTTCTTAAGCGCTACTCCTTGTGGCGCACCCACATAGTAATCCACGCCAGCGACTTCCCACGGAGGCCGGTTCGCGCCGTAACTATCGAGCAAATCCGCATGTTGCGGTGTTCCAATCGGCGCATTTGCGGAACCATCGTTAATCGCCATCTAGCTCTCCTATTTAACTATTTTCCCCAATTGGGCAGGCGCTCAATTTCAGCTTATTTTCAAGCGGAATGCCCAGAATGCGACGTAGCGGTACGGCACATGAAGGATGTAATGGTCGATCACGAGAGGCTTTTTTGGGACAACATAGCGGCTCAGCTAAGGTAATTTCTGCAGCCTGCATCAAACTTGTCATGGAAAAACGCCGAACGGGAATGAATCCTTTTAAATGGCAATAAATCCCATAACTGGCTCACTAATTCGCCCACACATCCACCGCGGTGTGCGTGCGCTCCACCGCAATATCATCAGATTCGCGCACGATTCGCGATTTAATTGGGCACGCCAGCGCGCAAAATAAAATGCCAACTTTTCCCGCCAAGAGACAAGGACTTATCACTATTTCTACAAATGGGAGCGAAACAACATCCCCGCCCTTAAATTATAATATTATATATTCTATTGAGATATCATTTCCATTTTCCACTGTCCTATCACCGAAACTGATCTTCTTTTCTAAACCCCTTGCAGAATGCGTAGATGATGAAAGCCTTGAGGTTTTCGGACGCCAGGAAGGCGCTCGTTTTTGACGTGCCCCCTGCAAATTAGGCCAATCGGAGCTGGAATTTTCCGACTATGATCCCGTGGGGGACGAAGAGAGTTCCATGAAGCGAAGAAACTGCAACGAAATCCGGCCGCGTAGCGCGATCGGCAATAAGGGGCCGACAGCGCTGTTGAATGGCTCATCGGCGCCCACGCCGACATGAGTCTTAACCCGGAAAATTCCGGCACGAGCTGGCCTAAAAACGGGTAGCGCTTCATTTTGAAAAGGATGCGGACCGCGCAGCGGTGGCAGAGAGGGGGAACACTTCAAAATTCAAAATTTGACATCTGTCACCGTTTTATGTGGTCGATAAACTGGCGGAAACATATGGCGCACGAAGATCATCTTCTGAAGAAGCTATGGATGCGATTTGCCCTGCGTGGCGTTCAATTCGCAGATCGACATGCCGCCCTCGATCGATTTTATAGAGTAGAAGATCCTTGGGGAATGGAAAGTCCACGCGAGTTGTTCCGCTTCGGCGAAACCAACAATCTCATTAGAACGCATCTCGGATGTCCGAATCGGATACTCGAACTTGGCTGCGGCGAAGGCCATCAATCGGCCGAGCTACTCAAGATAAGCAATCATCTTTTTGGCATGGACGTGAGTTCCCGAGCAGTTGCCCGTGCGAGAACCCGCTGTCCAACGGCCACGTTTGCGGTTGGCGACATTACCTCGACGCAGATCGAAAAGCAGTGGGTTCCCTTCGATTTGGTGGTCGCTTGCGAGGTGCTTTACTACATGAAAGATGTGCCTGCAGCTTTGGCAGCGATGCAACGGCTCGGGAAAGCATGCTTTGTCAGCTTCGTTGACTCACGCCGAGAGCGGCTTGAGCCGCTTATCGCTGCAATTCCGCATGTTTCGTGGCACCGCATTGAATTCCAAGATCTGGGATGGACTGCTGTTTGGTGGCGAACGACGCGCGACTTTAGCAATCATATCAATTAGGCAAGGTGAATCTGATCCCAATCATGATCTGCTTTCGATAACAGCCAGGTATTCCTGTGATCGGAAAAAAGGCGCCTCAGAACTGGGTCGGCGCAGACCATTGTTGGATGATGGGCCCGCGTTCGGAAAAAGCCATGGCTACGAACCATTGCTGCAACTTCAGGAATCGACGTAGCGAATTCAATGCTACTTACAGTATCACCAAACCAGTCTATGCTAAGTTCAAGCATTTCAGAAAGAATTCCGATAGCTTGCTGTTCAGCGACCATATCGACGATAATTCCTTGGGGCAATTCTACGGTCTCCGCTCGGCGGAGCACAACGTATCCGACGGTACGGCCGTCGTTTCGGGCAACGAAGCGGCGATATGACATTTGAGGACAATCACGAAAGCGCCAATTTAAGAAGGCCGCGTCGCGAGGAACAACAATCGCGTATTTGTGCTGTATACTCCGCCAAAGGTTATCTGTGTCCGCTCCGAACTCCGCCACCTCGACAAGTTGGATTTGACCGCGTTTTGCAGCTTGCGAACGAGAATCCCGTGCACTTAGAAGCGGATTTACAAGTACAGAAAAGAGATCTCCAAAACCAGCATGCCCTCCCAATTCGACCAAACCATGCCAACGTGGTCGGTGCTCGGTGCGCATGGCGAGATACCGTCTTACAAGTTGACCATTCAAGCGCCGCCAACGAGAGAACTGATATACGGCCGGAAGCGTAATGGCATTAAGATGCTCGGCTATGCGTCGCGTTGCGGGGGCCATTGTAAGGGTTATCAAGATTGCAACCTCCTCGGCTATGGCAGCATAGAGCCGTTGACCGATGCCGCCTCCCCTACAGCTCGGCAAAACCATAACATCGACAATCCATCCCGCGGGCTTGACCTGATCTACGACTTTAATCTCTGTCGGTTGCACCGCAATCTGTCCGACGACTCGCGTACCGTCCAACGCTATCCACACCGGGACTCGATTATCGGGACGCAAGCCGAATGGATTATCGACAAACTGCCAGTGCCAGCGATCTTGCCCTTTATAGGGCGCGAGTGCTCCGTAGGCCTCGACGATAAAAGCCGCAATGGCGGGATAGTCTTGGAGGCGGGCTTGACGAATCTCAAGCGTCACTTGCGCACCTTGCTTGAAGATGATTGGCGCTTCCACGAGACGACAATACGCGCTTTAGCGTCGAGGCGTATCTCATCCAGACATAGCCACCGTGGATTTTTAGCCAGAACTCGAGCGCGCTATCGACCGGGCTAACCGATACTCTTCCGCGAAGAAAATCGCCGCGATCTGCGTCGATATTCTGAGGAATGACAGTATAAGCATGTTTATAGCCTGCTTCGCGGCACATCATAACCGTCTCCGCATTGTGTTCACCATACGGGAACGCGAAAAGCTCGATTGGTACTGCGAATTTTTGCTCCAGCTCAGCCTTTGCGCATGTAATCTCTTCCCATGCTGCCGCGTGTCCGATGCGAGTGAGATGTGGATGGGAAACACTGTGCGCGCCCAGCACGACCAAAGGAGAAATGGCAGATCTAAGGATACTTTCGGTCGCAACCGCCTCGCTTCGATCCTCCGTGTCCTCCTCCATCTCCCACGCGGGTAAGCATCCCAGAGCGCCGGATGGAATAAAAATTGTGCTAGGCATTGCCCGCATTGCCAATTCTGGCAGCGCTATATCTGTAACGCAGGTGAATGCATCGTCAAACGTAATCGCTACCAACCGGTGGCTCGCCCCCAAATCTCCGACATAGTCCGCGGGGACGACAAGTGCGCAAGCTTTGACCACATCAAGTTGGCGGCCAAATTGCGCCCTGAAATGCGCCGGAACAGCATGATAGTACAGGATAACGAGCGGCCGATTTCTGCCCATTACAAGCGTTGCCAACGACATCCCGATAAACCAGAGGACGCTAATTGCTAACTTAATCACTCTTTTCATGATCGGCCCCAGTGGCGCAACTTGATCGCTTAGCTATGGCTTATGGATAGCCAGGAGTTGGTCGGGGCGCCCTATTTCTCCAGCCAATCCGGCCGCGATACCTTGATAGGCCATTCGCATGTTAATCCACGAACCGACAAATCCGTACTCGAGGGCCCTGACCAGCAAAACCAGAACAGTCCACACGAACCACGTCGGATATCTATGTCCAACGAAAAGAATTCGATTACGGAATTCGAGGTACACAGACAGCGGTGATCGGTTAGCGCGAGTTCCCGCCGTTCCAATAGTCGTGCCCCCCCGGTGATGCACTACCGAACGCCAAGCATATCCGACGCCGCATTGCTGCTTCGCGCGCAATCCCCATTCAAGATCTTCGAAGTACAAGAAGTACCGTTCATCCATTAGACCGATTTTTTCGATGCAGTCGCGCGTCACATATATGGAGGCCCCTGACGGCGCATCGAGCAGCGCCTCAATCTTCTCGGGGTTTGGTGCCACGTTCGACGGCGCGTGGTAATCGATAGCTTCTGTGCTCGCCCACGCTGGCTTCCACCTCAATCCTCGCGAATGAATTCGCTCCGGCTCAACTGCCGACACGATACGGCTTCCAACCATTCCCTTGTGGCGGGTTTGTGCGTACACGACGAGCTCAACCAAAGCGTCAGGTTCCGGTTGGGTGTCCGGATTTAGAATCCATAGCCCTTCGTACTTGCGCCGCTCAAGAATGGGACGCATCCAGGCGTTGACGCCCCCCGCATAACCCAAGTTTTGGGGCGCCTCACCCACGATCACCAGCGCACCAGTTTTGGGCAGCCGCAAGACCTTCAACCTCACGAACCCGTCTTGCGCAGTCGAGTGCGAAAAAGGCAACGTGTGCGCATCTTGCACAAATTCGCAGGAGCATTGCTCACCACAGACGAGCTCATCGACAAGAGCATCAAATGCTAGCGGTCCGCCATTCTCACAAATGAAAATATCGAAACTCGGAGATTTGTTCGCGTTGGCTAACGCGGCTAAGCAGCTATCGACATCAGCGGGGTTACGAAACCCTACAATAAGAATTGCGATCGGATCAGTATTTTGAGTGCTCAAACCCATCCTCCAAAATACTCCCGCTTCGGAGAGGCGTATAGCAACCGAACCGATGAGTGCTATTTGACGAACCGGTCAACGAAAATTAAATAAGCTATATTTAATTTAGTTTACCAGCTTTTAATTAATTTAAAAGCACTCATCCAAGCCACTTGATTTGATCAAGATGGCGCCTGCAACATTCCCTACCGAGCAGATTCGGTCCGGATTGTTAGTGGCTACGAGCCTTACGATAGAGACAATCTACGCTCAGGCGTTTACCGCGAGACAATCCATAATTTGCTCTCTTCGCTGGCCCGCCACCACAGGCCACACAAAGCGCTTGGCGCTTTCGGCAGCAGTGGCCGACATCTTGCGGCGAAGTTCAAGGTCCTCGGCCAACGCTCGGATCGCGGCAATCCAACCAGATGCATCGTATGGATCGAGTACAAAACCCTCACGTTGATGTCGGACAATCCGGCCTGCGCCCATATCAGTCGTTACTACCGGCAGGCCACAACCGCAGGCCTCGTAGGTTACCTGCGGACCTCCCTCCTCCAAGGACGGAAACACGAAAATGTCTGCTGATCGATAAACCGATCCGATATCGTCGACGTAATCGAGCACCGTCACATCGTTCCTTGCGAGGAGACTGCTACATTTCTCTTTGATGACCGGCTCTATCTTGCCAGCCAGCACGAGCCGTCCCTTCACACCGCTCCGGGCCCAATAATCGAGGAGCAAGTGGGCACCCTTACGCACGCAAATGATTCCGACGAAGATCGCGACTATCCCGTCTTGCGAGTGGAGACGCTTGTGGTCTCCCGAAAGTCGAGCCGGATCCCAGCCGTAAGTTGTCTCCAGAAACTTAATTGCCGGCACGCCGTTTTCCAGCAATGAAGGTCCAACCAATGGATTAGGGCAGAAAATGTAATCCATCGCTTCTAGTATTTCTTTCTCACGATCAACGGTCTCGTCAGTAATGGCATGCCGCGGAGCCACACCCAGCCTCTCGTACGCCTGATCGAGAATCCTTTTGGCGGTCGCAGTATGACAATTGTATTGCTCTCGAAAAACTGTGACGCCTCTCCGCTTCAATTCGCGAAGCGTCTCGGCGCTCGCACCGGGCCAAAGATAGGCTGCTGTCTTTTGCGATTGGGGCCGATTCATGCTGGAGAGGAACGCATCCTCTATTCCTCGATTTACTCTAGACTTCACCCAGCGGTATGGCATGTACCGCACCCAATCGGGCAGGACCTCTATCACCTCAACCGACGGCAGGGACCACCGACTGCGTGACGTCACGATGGTCACCCTGAACTCTTGATCGGCCATACCCTCTGCGAGGGAGCCGCAGGTATAACCGACCCCCCGTCCATTGAGCGGTAATGGCATCAACATAGAGACCGAAGCGCTCATGCGACCCTCTGAATTCAACAGGTATGGCGATCAAGGACATTCGCCTAGGACTGGCATTCAGGCCGGAGACCTTCCGCCGATGGCTACATATTTTTCGAGACGCTGACATCGTCAGTTCGTCTCGGCTTGGACGCCGTTACCCTATGGGCATCCGTCAAATACCACGTGAAGGTTACGGACCGGGGTGCAACTCCCGGATTAAAAAGTCTCTCGCTAAAGACGTATGGCTTATAGCCGAAGCCAGCCAAGAATTCCGTCACCGCTGGCGGAGGAAATGCACACATCAATGCCGGTCTTTGCTTCTTCAACGTTTCCAGCGATCCCTTCAAGATATCCAGTTCCGCGCCTTGAGCATGCAGTTTGACCAGCACCGGAGCCAGTCCATAGGAATCGAATGCTTTGCACAAAACCTTATATTTCTGAACTGTCAGTTTCCTTTCGTCAAAACGATACATTCTACCAGGATCTTTGAGCCACTCAGTGGCTTCGTCGAAAGAAGTCGCGGCCATTCCGTCGCAATCCCATCGACCGTATCTTGGAAGAAAGAAATCTATTTCTCTGGCGCTGGAGCCAAGAGCGCATGCATGAACCGTTACCGTCCTGCATCGGCGAAGGCGAAATGCAAGCCGCTCCGCAGATTTCGGCTCAGGCTCAAAGGCTACGATGTGGGAGTTTGGCGAGAGCTTTCTAAACGCGGCAGTACTTTGGCCCCTGTTCGCTCCGATGTCCACAATCAAGCCGCTTCCGATCGCGAGCTGTTTAATACCTAGAAATTCCGGCTTGAAAAAAATGGCGAGGACAAATCCTTCACCGCGAACCTCGCTGCGGCAACGCCGGGAACATTGGCGTAGAAATAGCGGGCCAGTGCCTTTAAGCTCATAACGCTCTATCACCATTTGGGCGGTGGAACGACGGTCAACGCTTATACAATCTCTACTATACGTACATTGAATCAAGGTTGTCGCTGACACCGCAATTCGATGCTGCATGAAGCCGGTGGCTGTAGAAATCCGCGGTCAGTTTTGTGAAAAGACTCTATCCTTACAGGCGACAGTTCATGTTGCCGCGATCCGTAACCTCCCCTCAATGACGGCCGCGATCTTCGCTGCACCTATGTCCAGGTTATAATGATCAATCACCTTTTGCTTGGCAGCCCTTCCCATCCGGTTGCAAAGGTCTGGTGACGACAACAGTTGGACAATCTTGTCAGCCATTCTTGCGGTATCGAAATCCGGCGTAGCGAAACCTGCATCTATCTCAACGAATTCGGGTGCCCCGCCCCCGCGTGCAAAGCAGACGATAGGTTTCCCGCGTTGAGCCGCTTCCATCACCACGAGCGGAAAGGGATCTTCTCTGGATGTCAGAACGAAAACATCAGATGCCTCGAAGTAAGCACCTGTGTCAGATGTATGGCCAACAAAATGCACCGCATCCCTCAGTTCCGAATTCGCGACTTGGCTTCGCATGGCCGCGACTTCATTTGGCGGACCGCCAACCCATAGAAAATGAACCGGTGTGGTGTGATATTCCTGTGCCACCCTAGCGGCCACCCGAAGAAATAGATCAGTGCCCTTCCGAAATCCAATCGAACCGCAGGCGCATACCAACTTTGCTATTTCAGGAATACCGAATTTCATACATATAATTTTGCGAGCTCTCTCGGTGTCTGTTGCTTGCGGGCTGGGCACAAAGCCGTGGATCACCTCAACTCTGCTCGCCGAAATGCCGTTGTTCTCGACAAGGCTGTTCTTTACGGCATGTGATACCGCAATATACAGAGGCCGGCGCTTTTCCAGCAAAGCTAGCTTCTCGATGCCCACAACACGAACTGCCCAATCAAGCTCATGAACGTGACATATTATCGGACAGTCCAGGAACGACAGGAAATCAAGCATTCCTGCACTTGCGACGGAATTGACGTAAATCAAGTTGATATCGTCGCTGAGAAAACTGGCGCGCAGACGTGCAAGATGGCTGGAATCATACCGGCGCTGCAGGTGTAGCCGGCGCATAGCCTTGTACCACAAGGCGTCGCTTGGTTCGAATGAATCGACCGCCCCGATGGCCGCAAAATCGGCGGAGAGTTCGCCCGGTCTTCCCGTCAAAATCCGAAAATTGACATTCCGGTTCCGGCGGAACCATTGAAGAAAATTAGAGAGAAATATCGGCGCCCCAGTTCGCGAAGCGTCGTGACTCAAAAATAGGATGGTCGCAGTCATCAGGACCCCACCACATGCCAAGGCACTTCTGTGAAGTATATCTGAATGGCTAATTTTCCGATCAAGTTACATTCCGGATATATGGAGAATGCCCAATGGAAGCAGCCCACGTCTGTCGCTCTGTCGCTCTGTCGCTCTGTCGCTTGGCCAACGTTAAAGTTAAACTATTGCACCCAGACGCCCGCGCCTTGGCGCGAAATAATCATCGGCTAAAGATGCCCCTCTTTAAGCGCCCGCCCATTAACCCAGTATTCGGCGTTAATCGCCCCTCCATTTTAGCTGAATAAATGACGCATAATGCTATAAAATATAATATTACTATTATGATCCATCAACAAGATTAAGATGCACCGTAAAATCAAGGAAGCTGGCCTCGAGAAGCATAAGCAAAGGGCCCCCATGAAAAATCCGTATTTAACATCAACGGAAGCCACCACCGATCCATTGGTGACGATCGCTATTCCGACCTTTAACAGGGCTTCATGGCTTGGAGACTGTATTCTCGCAGCGCTTGCCCAAACTTATCCTCACTTCGAAGTCGTGGTGTCGGATAACGCCTCAACCGACGCAACATCAGAACTGCTACGTGGGATCAGCGATCCCAAGCTTCGTGTCCTGACGCAGAAGAGCAACATAGGCCAGATTCCGAATTGGAATGCGTGTCTGGCAGAGGCCAAGGGCGACTATGTCGTATTTGTCTCCGACGACGACAGAATTGCACCCTCGCTACTGGAGCGCTGCATTGCCCTTGTGAAACGCGAAGGGCAGGTTCAGGTTGTTGTCGCGTTAAGTGATGTATATTTTGCCGCGCAAAGTGTAACTTGGCATGCTCCGCACAACCGGAAGCTCACAACAGGCATTTGGGACGGGGCCGACATTCTGGAGGAGTATCTCGAGGACCGGATATCGGCCGCGATGTGCAGCATGATGTTTAGCACCGAGGGGCTTCGCACAGAGGGCGGATTCCCAGTCGATTTTACGTTTGCGAGCGACACGATAGCCTGGTTTTCGCTCATCCTGAATGGAAGAGCTGGGCTGGTAAACCGATCCTGTGCAACCCTATGCGTTCACACCGCAAACTTAACATCCACGCTGGATCTGGAAACTCGTTTAAGCTGCTTGAGACGGTTGGTCGACCTTATTTCTGAAAAAGCTGATCACTGCATTGGAAATACGCAAAGGAGGCGAGATTTCCAATTGACGGTTAGGCGCTATTTTGCGCGATATGCTATAGGAGCTCTCGCTTCGTACCGCAGAGATGGCGCCGACTTAAGCCAAGTGATCCCCGTGATGTGGCAATTGCGTCGGTACCTACGACATATCGGATTAAACGACAGCAAAAAGATCGCTAGGTTCGTTGTAATTATTGCCTTGCCCGCGGCACTAACCCGCTGGACTCGTGGCATCGTCAGGATGCGGTTTCTAACGAAGTTATCTCCAACATCCGAACCATCATAGACAATGCTCGCCCCATTGGATCCGACTGCATAGGCGGGTTCAATCTAATTTGAGCATGGTTTGTTTAGGCGGCAACGCTTACGATTTAACGGTGCTGAGCCTAGCTTACCAGTGCCTGACAGCAACCCGGCCCAATGCATCAACTTTACGAATTAGTATTCTCCGGAACCCTTTCGAGCCAAACTTCGCGCCACCACGAATAAATGCTTCTTGGACAAAACATTCGACGATGGCTGTAACAGGACTGGCAGATAACATTCTCCAATATAATGGCTGGAGTCTTCAGACTTTTCATCTTTCCTGTCTGTTCATCGATGAAATTACTCACCCGCGTCTTGACTCGATAGGTTCCGCCACAGAACGGTACTAGCTCAGCATCAAAGCCGAGCCCTCGGTTCATATTTCGTTTGTCCAGCGTGGCAAGAATCTCGCCGTACGATTTGACACGCACCATTTCTCCCGGCTGAAGATTCAAATCGATCAATGGATGTGGCCGCCCAGCAGGGACGGTACCCTTTCTCCGCGGGAACGGAATGCCGCCCCGGACGGCTTGAAAGCGATCATAAAGCCAACGTCCAACCAGCCCTGCTCGCCCCCTGTAGGAGAGGGAGCCGTAGTAGTAACTTACATAGACAAACACGACAAAAATACGCCCCAAAGTAGCATTGCCGGACGTATAGTCTTCTACGTATTGCCTGACATCCCACCACCGAAGAGGGGCGGTGTAGTTGAGGAGTTCGGTTGCCTGGCAATGATAAACAGTATCTCCACGCGGATCGCGAACCTGCGTTGCCCTCTCAACATCCTCCTCCGTACAAACGGCGGCGGCTTTCTGATCTTGATGTGTGCCGCTGCACGACCTTGACTCCATCAAGTCCGTCGTTCCGCTGACCGGCTTGAGCCACGCCTCCTTCCAAAAAATCAGGCAAGCTGCCTGACAACCTCCATGTGCGCGGCCATCGCAGCGCAGATCCAAATGAACTCCATCTGGGAGTCTTCGCCCAACAAACTTGCCGGTGATCGTATCGCACGTCTTGTGCGCTCGCTTGTAAACCCTGAAGCGTTGACCACAATACTGAAACATTTGGGGCATGAAAGGGAGGCCGTCGAACTGGCCATCTTTATCGAGCGAACTCAGAATTTCATCCTTGGATCGTACTTCTACCCAATCGCCAGCTCGCACGTTCATGTTTCCTCAGTCCTCCGACGGCGCACAAACGTTGATCCTATAATGAAAGATAAACCGCGTAATACTAAGACCTTCCATCAAGTGATGATGGTTTTCTCATCATTGCGAGTAAATCGAAATAAAACGTTCTCTCCCCCATGACCAGCAAAAGCATACAATAGTACACACCGCCCATGATAAGACCGCCAACGAGAAGCCTGAGGAAAGCATACCCCCCGTCCCCAAAATACAATTGAGCAAGATACGCCGCGGCCGCCGCCACAGCGCCGGAGAGAAATGGATTTTTTACTGCCAGGAATAGATCCCGTGGAGATATCATCGTGCCGTGAAGGCACCACAAAATATGCGGAATAAGCCACAACGACATCGCAGCCGAGTAACCTAACGCCACTCCGGTGGGACCGTAGGGCAATCCAATAAGGTACCCAGAAATAACAAGTGGAGCGATGACAAATGCAATAGCCAGACTTCGTCCTTGGAGCCCGATGGAAAGAAGGAGCCACGAGGTGGGATTAATCATCCCAAATACGAGAACGGTTGGACTAAGCAGACGGAATATGATCGCTGTCTCTGCCCACTTCGGCCCAAGGAAAACCAGAACGATGTCGTCGCTAAACACCGCGCAAAAGATGGTGATGGGAATAGTCAAGGAGACAACCAGAGAATAGCCCTTGAGAAAGTAATTCTTCAAACGCACGGGATCATGCTGGAGGCGTGATAACGCTGAGAATGCGACTCCGCCAATCGCTGCATTCAGATTGTCGGTGGGGATAGTAACGAGCTGGTATGCCCTCCCATATAATCCAAGGGCATCCGCGCCCCAGTAACGTCCCAGAAGCACCTTCTCGAAATTGTAGGCTATATAAACGACCAAACCATTTAAAGTTATGGTTCCGCCAAAACGCAGCATGCCACCTGTACCTGTCACCAGGCCCGGTCGGCCTGGAATCCATCCCGTTATCACCCACAGGCACATTGTACCAACCGCTGGCGAAACGATTGCCATAGCAACGAGTGACCAATAGCCGAAGCCGGCAAGGGCCATTGCGATTCCAGCGACGATCGCCGCCACCTGAGCGACTGTTTCAATGACTGTCAGTGAAATGTACCGCAGCTCGCGCTGAAGGAGCGCATAGTGCTGAACGCCCGCAGCGTTGAATAGAAATCCGGCAGCAACCACAATGGTCACCCAAAAAAGCCGGGGCTCGTGATAGAATGCGACGAGTGCCGGTGCTGTCGCCACGCACAAACCGGCCAGTACGGCTCCAACGGCCATATTAACCCAGAACAACGTCGAGACTTGCGCGTCGGTGACGGTGTCCTTCTGAACCGTGGCTGACGAAAGCCCCGCACTTGTGAATAATCCACATACACCTGTGACAACCGTAGCCATTGCCAGCAGCCCAAAATCACTCGGATTAAGCAGGCGGGCCAAAACCGCTATTGAACCAAGGCGGAGAGCGAAACTCGCAGCCTGACCACATATCCTCACCAAGGTGCCACGAACCGCCCGCTCCTTCAAGTTGTTCACAGCGGCCACCCAACGAAAGCGTGAAGAACCCGAGTTCGAATGGCACGTCGTACGAGCGAAGACATCAAATGCCCCTTCCCTCACGCGAAGGAATAGTATGAAAACGCCAAGCCAGAAGTCGGACGCACAAGAAACGATTTTCGAAGCATCACAGATCCAACCTCAGCTTACGGGCAACGAACGCTTCTGCGTAGCGCTCCGGAGCACGGCATTCCATACCCCTCAATCTTGCCAGTCCAAGAAAGGTCTCGGAATCGAACCACTGCTTGGAACGCTGACTCCCGAAATGCTCAATCAGCAGATCGATCTTGCGCTGTAGTACGTCGGCTGAAACAGGCATGTAGAGATTAGGCTGCCCCAGGTCGCCATCCCATTTGGGCACCTCGTACTCGAGAATGCAGTGGTCGCGGAAAGTGTTCCACGCTAAACGGTTGACCTGACGATGATCCTGATGCGCGTCGTCTCTTCGGTGCGTGAGAATGACATCTGGGTAAACGCGCTCTTTCAGCATCTCGAACCAGGATTTGATCCGTTCACCCTGTTCCGGAAAGTATCCGTCCTGAAAGGACATCACCTCGACCTTCGCGCTGGTCGCACGCGACAGAAAGGCGGCCGCGGAAGCTCTTGCTTCACGCTCGCGCTCACCCGCCCCACTAAGAACACACCAATGAACATCAAGATGAATGCCCCGATCCAGCAGGCTAAGAAGCGTTGCTCCCGCGCCGATTTCGATGTCGTCGGAATGCGCGCCTAAGCAGAGTACCGACAAACGATCGCCGGGTTCAGCGAACTGCAATGCTTTCATATAGCCACCGCGGCGCGAGCATCAGAATTCAGGCGCCACGGCATATCGCCTCGTTCGATCATTTCCTCGAGTACTTGCCGGTCCCTAAGCGTATCCATTGCTCGCCAGAAGCCCTCATACCTGTAAGCCATGAGTTGACCGTCTTCGATCAGACGGTTGAACGGTTCAAGCACCAATTCGTCGCCTTCCCTGATGTAGTTGAAGATTTCATTTCGGAAAATGAAGTACCCGCCATTGATCCATATCTCGGACTCATGACTCGCACGTAGCCGCTGTACAAGGCCTCGTTCGTCAAACTCAGCAAGGTGGAAAGTGATCGGCGGATGAATGGCTATGAAACAGCCGATCTTGCCACTCTTCCTGAAACGATCAATCATGTCAGGCAACGGGGCGTCGGTCAGCCCGTCGCTGTAATTGGCGAGAAAAATCTCCTCGTCCTTGACAAGATGACGGACCGCAACCAGCCGCTCTCCAATATTTCGCCAGATTCCGGTATCCACGAGTGCGACACGCCAATTCGGCGGCTGTTCGCCAAGTATCTCGACCTTCTTTCCGAAATTCGAGATGACGCAGTCGCTGTTTGCACTCCGCTTGTAGTTCAGGAAGTAGTCCTTGACGACATTCGCTTTGTGACCAAGGCAAAGAACGAAGTCCTGGTGTCCATACTGACTGTAGTACTGCATAACGTGCCAGAGGATAGGCTGATGGCCGATTGGCACCATAGGCTTCGGAATGCTCTCCGAATATTCGCGAATTCGCGTACCAAGCCCGCCACAGAACAGAATGACCTTCATGACGCAAAGTCCCGCGGATCAATGACCTCTACATTGGGAATAGGCACCACCATCTTGCAGCCCCAAGAGCTGACGTGGCGCATCTGTTTAACGATCTCAGCCTTCAAATTCCACGGTAAGATCAGAAGGTAATCCGGTCGCGCATCGTCGATAGCGGACACCGGATAGATCGGAATGTGCATTCCGGGCGTATATCGCCCATGCTTGTAAGGATTGCGGTCCACGGTAAAGTCCAGGAAATCGGTGCCGATGCCACAATAGTTGAGCAACGTATTGCCTTTGCCAGGCGCACCGTATCCACATATCTTCGCGCCCTTCTCCTTACACTCAATCAGAAATGACAGAAGCTTGCGCTTCGTGCGATGAACATTTGCAGCGAACCGGGCGTAGGTCCTAATGTCCTCAAATCCAATTTCGGCCTCATGAGCTAGCAATGCATCGACCCGCGAAGATATTTCACGGTTGCTGTCTTGGTGGCAGAGATACACACGCAGCGATCCCCCGTGTGTAGCGAGCTGCTCGACATCAAATATTTTGAGGCCATGTCTGCGTGCGAGACGATCAATGGTGATGAGCGAAAAGTATGAGAAATGCTCATGATAAATAGTGTCGAACTGGTTTCCCTCGATCAGCCGTTCGAGATGGGGAAATTCAAGTGTAATTACCCCATCTGAAGCGAGCAGACAGGCCATTCCAGCGGTGAAGTCGTTGAGATCTGGCACCTGCGCCAATACGTTATTGCCGATAATGAGATCGGCCGCGCGGCCTTCCGATACAAGGCGCCGGGCGAGACTTAACCCGAAAAAATCGACCAGCGTTGGAATGTTCTTGCGGCGAGCAGCTTCAGCGACGTTGGTGGCCGGCTCAATTCCCAGCACGGGGACGCCAAGCGGCAAGAAGTGCTGGAGCAGGTATCCGTCGTTGCTAGCAATCTCAACGACGTAACTCTTCGGTCCAAGGTTAAACCGGTCCACGACTGCTTCGCAATACCGGCGCACATGCTGAACCCAAGAGGTGGAGTATGAAGAAAAGTAGGCATACTCGGTGAAGATATGCTCCGGCCTGACGTACTCTTGCAATTGCACCAGGAAGCACTCGCGGCAGACCAACGCGTGCAACGGAAAGTAGGGTTCCATTTGATCGATCTGGTTGCCCGGCAAGAAGCTCTCGCACAAAGGCGACATCCCCAGATCAACGAAAGTCGCTGTGAGTTGCGCCCGACATAGACGGCAACGCCTATGCTGAAATATATCTTCATTCCCCAACGAAACATCGTGGGTGGCGGCCTGCATCGAATCTGCCTGATCGGCGATGAACATCACGATTCGGGCCTTGTTTCCAGCATCAACCCCGACATTAGGGCACCGGAAGAAAGCGGCACCGAGCCATAATACATTTATCTCATTTAAATTTAAATATGTATTATTGGGTAATTTATATATAAATAAATATGGTTATTAAATCGAATCTGGGAGCACGCATATCCCCTGGGTGCAGGGGAAATCGCCTGCGTATATGTTTGCTGGCAGGGAAGCGCGCCGGATTAATGACGAGCGGACACCTCCAACTCTCCCACGCCCGGAAACTACTGCAGGCGCCAATATGGAATTTCATTCGACAAAACTCCGCGACATTTACCTCGTTCAGCTTGAGCTGGCTCGCGATAACCGTGGCTTCTTTGCTCGCACCTTCTGCACGGAGGAGTTTGCGGCCTACGGATTGGAAACCAATTATCCGCAACACAGCATTTCGTTTTCCGCCCGCAGAGGAACCCTGCGAGGCCTGCACTATCAGCGCGATCCGCACGCCGAAGCAAAGTTAGTCCGCTGCACCCAAGGAGCCATTTTGGATGTCGTTATTGATATCAGGCTGGATTCGCCAACTTACCGCCGCTGGCAGGAGTTCGAGCTTTCGAGCGTAAACGGACACCAACTCTACATCCCGAAAGGATTCGCTCACGGTTTCCAAACGCTCAGCAATAACGCAGAGGTGAACTACCTTATCTCCACGGCATATAAGCCTGAATCGGCCCACGGCATTCGCTACAACGATCCCGCGTTCGGAATCAGTTGGCCTCTTCCAGTAACAGAAATCTCCGAGAGGGATTTGAGCTGGCCTGATTTCTCTTCCGGCCCTTCGACCGTTCATTCTACGGCCAGCGGATTGGAAGTGTAGCAATCTACTCCTGAGTTTGATTTGTACCAGGCCACCGTTCTGCGAAGCCCCTCTTTGAGCGACGTTGTGGCGCGCCAGCCAAGCAGTGCTGCGGCCGGTGCCGTATCGGCGGCGAGCTCCTGCTCGAGCGGCCGGTCGGGAATGGCGCCAAATCGTGGGGCTATGCGGCTGCCCACGACTCCGAGGAGCGTTTCGACCAGTGCACGCATCGACGTCAAACTGCCAGTGCCGAGGTCGAACGTCTGTCCTTCTACCCCGGGGGCTGCGGCGGCGATGAGAAACGCATCAACCACGTCATCAATATAAACCCAGTCGCCGCGTACGCGGCCACTGGAGAGAAGCGGGCTCTCGCCCTTCAGCAGAGACAGCGTAACAGAGGGGACAAGCTTGCTTCGGGCTTGCGCAGGACCGTATGCCATGAAGGGCCGCAGGTTTACAACCGGCGTACCATAAAGCGCATGAAACATCCGACCGTACGCTGAACCGATCCATTTTGCTGCGGCGTATGGCGAGCCAGGGATCGGTGCTTGGAGGCTCGGGACTGGCTCGTTGAGCGAGCCGACAAGGATCACACGGCGGCAGCCGTGCTCGGATGCTAGCACTAGCAGGTTGGCGGTGCTAGTCGCGAGGCTCCGGAAGGTCGGGAGCACGAGATCACGATCCGCGCGGGCTCCGGTCGATCCCGCCAGGTGAACGACAATATCCGGCTTCACGGCAGAGAATACGCGGCGCGCATCGGCCAGTTCGGCCATGTCCGCCTGCCACCAGGTCTCTTTGGCAAGGCACGGACGATCGCGGCGCGAAGTGACATGCAGTTCCACGTCACACGCGCTAAGGCGACGGCATAGGTGCCACCCGATGAACCCTGCGGCACCCGTCACGAGGATCCTCGACGCCGGGGGAATCTTGTGGTTCGCGGCCTTCTGCATCGCCCTATTCCCGCACGTCGAACGTAAACCGAAGAAACAGGGCTCTTGCACATCTCATTGGGAGCCCCCGCATCCCACAAATCGGGTAAACGCAACCATCGCCCCAAAAGAGCCCATGGCCGCAATGAAGAAGCTGGTCGTTACCGGCCGTGCTCTGCCTGCACTTAGGCCCTGCCGATCTCGACTTACGGCCGATCCAAAAGCTTATCGCCGAAATGGAGTATGCGCTCGCCTTTTGCGGTGTCATCGTCATAAAGCGCGATTGCCTCTTCTGGCAGGTGCGCGAGATCGCTCGCCCGCAAATAGTCGCGCATGGTGGTCCCTGTGCAGCGCGAATCGATGTTGGGTGCTCCGCGGCGGGCGACGACGTCATCGTAATGCACCGTCCTGAAATCGATGCTGTAGCGGGCAACGTCCGTAATGTTCGGCACCGTCTCATGCAGTTGGGCGCCAGAAAAGATGATCATGCCTCCGGGCGGCGGAAGATATCGGACGGTGATTGGCTCAAGCTCCTGCTGAGCCTTGGGCTGCTCGCGCGTATCGACCTTGACATGCTGCGCCGCCGTGGCGCGATTCTTTGTGTTCCATTCGTAGTAGTTGTAGATCTCGGAGTTGTTCTTCACAACTTCCCCGAAGTAGCGGGGATAGAATCCCATCGCGTTGTCGGGCTCCAGCGGATAGATGGGCAGCCACCAATTGAGCTGGCACATCGGCGCGGAATACCAAGTATCCCGATGCGGGTGAAAGGCGTAGGCGATTCCGGATGACAGGAAATGTGATGGATAGGCCGAACGCAGGCGAGGAACATCGAAGTACAGGCTTTCCAGATCAACGCCGTGCTCAAGCATAACCTGTCGTATGATCCTTTTGCATTCTGGATGATGGATAAATTGCGGCTTCAGCTTGCCGAGGATCGCCGCGACCTCCTCCGGCGTCTTCCATTCATGTATGATCCGGGGGTCGTGCGGTGAAAACACTTCCTCGAGCATTTGGCGCGCGAGATCAATCAAGGCACGCGTCCCCGCCGTCGCCGACAGGATAAAGATATCGCCAGCATACAGTCGGCTACGCCGCTCCTCGTCCGTCATAGTTGAATCGATGAATACCGAACCCATGATGACGATGCCCTCCATTGACAGACCTGGTGGCGAGGACCGCACCGGGCCCCCAATAGGACCCCACTTCGTTTGTCACGTCGCACTCACCAGGAATTACTCATTTCGATCGCTCTCTGGTCGCCGCTGTTGAACCCGCTTGATCGCCGGTGAAAATTACGCTTCGCGTCTTGCTCCTGGTGTCGGCCTCGCCATCCATGCACGCAGAGAAAGCGATATTCAACATAATACATTTATTTAAATAACTTTAAATATGCTTTATAGTGGTCAGCGATATTAATTATTTATCGTGGTTAAACTGCGATATTTTGCCAACAGCCCACGGTAACCTGGGGATGACAGGATGCCTTCAATTGCAGAAAATCTCGTATGGGGAACATACTCATGGCCGCAACAGGGAGCCGAGTGGTCGGCAGAATGGGGCGACGCCGAAACTCAGTGGCACGCGACGATCTTACCCCGAATTCGGTCGTTCCTTCCTGCCAAAAACATTTTAGAAATTGCTCCGGGATACGGTCGATGGAGCGGATTTTTAATGAATGCTTCCGATAAGTACACCGGCATCGATCTGAACCCAGAGTGCATCAATGCCTGCCAGAAACGATTTGCGGGCGCGAGGAACGCAGAGTTTGCAGTGAACGATGGAAAGTCCTTGGATGCCGTCGCCGACAGCTCCATTGATTTCGCATTCTCGTTTGACAGCTTGGTTCACGTCGAGTTCGAAGTCATGGAAGCCTATCTTAGTGAGCTTTCACGGAAACTTTCGCCGAACGGCATTGCTTTTCTGCACCACTCCAACTTGGGTGAGTATGTGAAATCTGAGCTGACTCTCAAAGTCCTGCGCCGGCTGCAGCTCAACAGTTGGATGCATTGGCGAGCGCCATCGGTTACGGCAAAGAAAGTTGCCGATATAGGTGCAGCAAATGGCCTTCCCTGCATTTCGCAAGAGATCATGAATTGGGGCCCTGACAACCGACGACTGATCGATTGCTTTTCAACATTCACGCGGCCCGGATCGAAGTGGGAACATCTCACATTTCGAATTCGAAATCCGTATTTTATGTCTGAGGCAAGGTCCGCCCGCGTTATTTCTGAAATCTCTAAATCACTACCTCTCGGTAGCTGTACGCCTACGAGGAAGGCCGCCTTGCGAAGCAGGCCTTGGGTGTAGCTGATTGACCTTATGGACATGCATAAGGACAATCATCAGGTCATCGGCCTGGAAGTAGTCAACACCGGCCGGCGACGTCGGTGGACGAACGAAGCGAAGCTCCGGATTGTGGAGGAGAGCCATTCCTGCCCACGGCAGGCCTCGGCGACGGCGCGACGACACGGGATTTCCAACCAACTGTTGTTTTCCTGGCGCAAGGCGTTTCGCGAGGGGCGGCTTGGAGCGTCCGACGCCGTCGGGTTTGTGCCCGTGCTTGTGGAGCGGGAGACGACATCTCCTGGTGAGTGTGCTGCACGAAATTCTGGACGGATTGAGATCGTGAGTGGGAACGGACGGCGGATCATCGTTGATCGCGGTGTTGACGTGGCGGCGCTGCTGCGGATCGTGCGAGGGCTGGAGACTCTGCGATGATTCCAATCCCGACTGGTGCCCGGGTTTGGCTTGCGACGGGCTACACGGACATGCGTCGCGGCTTCCCGTCGCTGGCTTTGCAGGTGCAGGAGATCCTGAAGCGGGATCCTCTCGGCGGTCATTTGTTCTGCTTTCGCGGGCGCAGAGGCGATCTTTTGAAGGCGATTTGGCATGATGGCCAGGGAGCATGCCTGTTCACAAAAAGACTCGAGAGAGGAAGATTTATCTGGCCTTCGGTTGCTGGTGAAGCAGTGACGATCTCTCCGGCGCAGCTTTCCTACCTGTTGTCCGGCATCGACTGGCGCAATCCTCAAGAAACGTGGCGTCCAACGCGAGTGGGATAGCATTTTGCGATTGAAGCTGCCGGAAAATCTGATTCACTGGCTTCGTGACGTTGAAACCGGACGATCTTCCTTCGGACCTTGTGAGTGCCCTGGCGGCGCTGCGGACCGAGCGTGAGGCGCGGCTGCAAGCCGAGGCGGTAGCTGCCAGCGTGCAGGCGCAGTTGTCGGACAACGAGGCGTTGATCGCGCATCTTGAGCTGCGGATCGAGAAGCTCAAACGCGAACTGTATGGGCAGCGCTCCGAGCGCACGGCACGGCTGATCGAGCAGTTGGAGTTGGAGCTCGAAGAACTCGTCACCACGGCGAGCGAGGATGAGCTTGCCGCGCAGGCCGCAGCGGCGAAGACGCAGAAGGTCCGCCCCTTCATGCGCAAGCGGCCGGTGCGCAAGCCATGGCCGGATGACATCGAACGCGATCGCGTCGTCATTGAGGCTCCAACGACTTGCGCCTGCTGCGGCGGATCGCGGCTGGCGAAGATCGGCGAGGATGTGACGAGGACGCTGGAGGAGATTCCGCGCCGCTTCAAGTTGATCGAGACGGTACGCGAGAAGTTCACCTGCCGCGATTGCGAGAAGATCAGCCAGCCGCCCGCGCCGTTCCATGCCACGCCGCGCGGCTTCATCGGCCCGCAATTGCTGGCGACGATCCTGTTCGACAAGTTCGGCATGCATATCCCGCTTAACCGCCAGAGTGCGCGCTTCAAGTGCGAGGGGATCGACTTGCCGTTGTCGACGCTGGCCGACCAGGTCGGCCACGGGACCTTCGCCGTCATGCCGCTCTTCCACCTGATCGAGCGCCATGTGCTCGCCGCCGAGCGCCTTCATGGCGACGACACCACCATCCGTATCCTGGCGAAGGGCAAGTGCACGACCGGGCGGATCTGGACTTATGTGCGGGATGACCGGCCCTTCGCCGGGCCTGCGCCGCCGGCGGCGGTCTATTACGCCTCGAGCGATCGGCGGGGTGAGCACCCGCAGAAGCATCTGGCCTCCTTCGCCGGCATCCTGCAAGCCGACTGCTACAACGGCTTCGAGCCGCTGTTCGACCCGCGGATGAAGGAGCTGCCAATCACGCCGGCGTTTTGCTTCGCCCATGCGCGGCGGGGCTTCTTCGAGCTGGCCGACATCGAGAAAAATGCCCGGGAAGGCATGAGGGGCAAACCCATCTCCCCGATCGCGCTGGAGGCGGTCAGGCGCCTGGATGCATTGTTCGAGATCGAGCGCGCCATCAACGGCTGCGGCGCCGACGAGCGGCGCGCCGCGCGCCAGGAAAGGAGCAAGCCGCTTCTCGAGGACATGCACGCCTGGTTGCTGCGTGAGCGCGAAACCCTCTCGCGCTCCTCCGAGGTCCTGAAGCCTATGAATTACATGCTCAGGCGCTGGGACGACTTCGCCCGCTTCCTCGACAATGGCAGGATCTGCTTGACCAACAATTGTGCTGAGCGCGCATTGAGAGGCATCGCCTTGGGAAGGCGCAACTGGACCTTCGCCGGCAGCCAGCGTGGCGCCGACCGTGCCGCCATCATGCTGACGATGATCACGACCTGTCGCCTCAACGACGTCGATCCCAAGGCCTGGTTCGCCGACGTCCTCGCCCGTATCGCCGATCTTCCCGCATCGCGTCTGCACGAACTGCTGCCCTGGGAGTGGAAGCTCCTGCGCCAAGCCGACAAGCCCGCCGATCAGCAGGCCGCCTGACCTTCACGCAACGCTATCATACAGTCCGCCGTGCCCGCGCGCATGCGTCAATCAGGCGGTCCTCGTCGTATGC
>NZ_HG326652.1:513162-521583 GCF_000308295.2 Afipia birgiae 34632 | reverse complement strand
CAATCTGCCCCTTTGACAGAGGCTTGGCTTGTTTTCCGAGAGACACGATCTGCTCCTGACGAATTATCAGGATGCCGAACCATACTCAGTCGCAGGTGATCGTACAGGGCAGATGCAGGCCAAGCATGAGAACAACTGGTATCCTCCAGCCCGCCCTTCAGATACACTT
This sequence comes from Afipia birgiae 34632, assembly GCF_000308295.2. Taxonomy (GTDB): domain Bacteria; phylum Pseudomonadota; class Alphaproteobacteria; order Rhizobiales; family Xanthobacteraceae; genus Afipia; species Afipia birgiae. The sequence continues at coordinate 521,414 of NZ_HG326652.1, read as the reverse complement.
TCATTGATTGGGTGCAGGAGGCGAGATGAGAATACCACAGATTTTGATGCTATTTGGAATTAGCGTCGCTGTCGCACTTATTGGGCGACCAGCATCAGCAGCACCATTTTCACCCGTGGCGATACTTTTACCGGAGGCAACAACCAGTCAGGTAGAGAAAACTCAATATTATTATAGGCGCCGCTATTACTATCGACCAAGGTACTACGTGCGCCGATACTACGTCCCTCGTAGGTACTATCGCCCACGCTACTATCGCGCTCCTCGATACTACGTGCCCCGACGCTATTATTACTGACCAATAGCCCCGCTTCGGCGGGGTTTTGTTTGCTCGTATGTGGTCGATGGGCTTTGGATGACGAAGCGTGTCTGGATGGACGTGCCAGAGTTGGTTAGAATAACTTGACTGAAGATCCTTGGTCCCAGCGGTTGTTTCCGTCAGAAAGACTCCTTAGCCCTCTATGCTTGTAGTAGATGCACCATATCTTATAATTACTGGATGCCAACGATGAGTTCGCCGATGCCAGACGCATCTGAAGGCGACCGGCCTGCTCCGCAGCCTCAATTGTTGGACTCGCCTCAAAATCGCGGGGCACTGTTTCAGAATTTGCCCAGTCCATTGTCAGGACGGGTGGGATTGATATTAGTGGCGGCTGCTCTACTTGGGGCCGCAGTATGGTCCAGCGGCATTTTTCCTCAGAATCCACCAGAGAATTTGGTCGGAGCGCAACAAGCGTCCCTATCTCATCATAACAGCACGGGTATCGTGCCGGTTGCAAAGGACGATTGGGAGCAAGCGATCGGTCGTTTGATGGCAAGCGACGCTGACAAGGCCAAAGTTCGATCTGGACTTCACAACGGCACACTCCGCTTGGGCACCATCACCGTTTCAGACTTCGATGCGGAGGACGGCGATTGGGTTGCAATAACCGGAGCGGGCGTGAGGCAGGATATTCGGCTGTTCAAGAAGCCTCTGACTGTGACGATTCCGTATCTGCCCGGAGGGACCGTGTCGGTGCTTGGATTGGTAGATGGAGGCGGTGGGAATATTACAGTTTCCATACATGTCGGCGCGGCAGGACTGCCCCTCCGAGCTATTAAGCCCGGCGAAGCTGTTCAGATACCAACACCCTGATGGCTGTATCGAGGAATTTGCTTGCTTTACGTCGGATGGATCATGTGGGAAGCTTAGCCTAGATAGCAAATAATTTTGGATTTGAGCGTGAAGCTCCCCCAACATATACTTTTTTCCCTTGAGAGCCACCTACTAAGAACCCTTCTCCGCAGTCTTCGATCGGAGGACAGGGTATGACAGGCCTAAATTGGGTTGGTCGTTTGGGCATCGTCATAGCCTTGATCGTTATCGAAAAAGCGTCCCCTGCTCTGGCTTGGTTCTTGGTGGTAGCCGCAGGATTGGCGGCAACATGCTATCTGCTCTTCAAAGGCAACTTCCTTCCGAGGTTTATCATGGATCCGCTCGAGCGCCTAACACGCAAACGTGAGCTAGTTGATACATTCGAATCCAAAACCAAGAAGCTTGCAATCATCGACGATAAAACTCTGGCAAGTGAGCTCAAATCGAAGGTGATCGGCCAAAATGGCGTCGTAGATAGTCTCGCAACACGTTTAAGGCAGCGACTGGCCGCGCGCCGCCCGAGCAAGCCAATCGCTGTGATGTGCTTCGCCGGTGCTCCCGGCATCGGTAAGACATATCTTGCCAAAGTGTTGGTTGAGCAACTTTATGGCAGCGCCAAACACCTTCATATGATCGAGATGGCGCAGTTCGATCAGGCTCATGCCGCAGCAACACTGTTCGGCTCCCCCAAAGGATATGTCGGATCGAACGAGCCGGGACAGATTTCAAAAGCGCTGCGTGACATTCCAAATTCCATCATTTTGCTGGATGAGTTTGAGAAAGCCCACCGTGATATTCACAAGAGATTCCTGTCTGCTTGGAACGACGGCTTTGTTACAGAACTTAGCGACGGATCCAAATATCCCACAAACGAGGCAATTTTCATTCTGACAGTCAATGCTGGCGCGCGACGCATTGCCGAATACGCTCGCGATCCAAGCGTGACACAAGATGAACTTAACAAATTTGCTAAGGGAGCCTTGCAAGACGCTCAGTTCGCCCCTGAAGTTTTGTCGCGCATCGACGATGTTTTTGCATTTCGTGAACTGGCAGGCCTCGATATTGCTCGTGTCGTCGCCCTTGAGATGGAGCGCAAGACGAAAGAGTATCAGCTTGAGATCGCCGGTGGAGGCATTGATCCAGATATTCTTTATTCAGCAATCGATGCGTTCACTCAGCGCAAGCCCGAAGGAGGCGTTCGGGAAATCGCAAGACATATCGAAGATCTGATAGCGGATGGATTGATCGAAGCAAAAGCAGGCGGTGCGAACTTGGTTGAGTTCGTAGCTGACGGTGAGCGCGTATTGGTCGTCCCGGTGGATGAAAGTCTGCCAGCGGAAAAACCAACACCTGCCAAGACGGAACCTACAGGCTGAGGCAAAAGGCGCTGCGAATTAACTGAAAGGGCGGGATATGACAAACGATAATGGAAGCGCCCCAAATTCAGGTATGTTGTCATCCGGAAGACATCGCAGGTCATTCTTTGCGCATCTGGTTGATCTTTATCAAAAGGAAGTCGCGTTTCGCGGGATGACAGATTTCGCTGTTATCGGCGTGGTAGTCCTTGTTTTCGTAAGCCCCCCTAACAAGGTTGTTTGGCCTTGGTCGAACGGAACTACTGGCCAAAACTCCGCTTCCGTATTGCAACCTTCCCCAAGCAGCGCAGTCAATCAATCGACTACGCCTCAAACAACAACGGCAGCGGGACCGGTTATTCCAATTCCGTTCCAAGACGTATTCAAGCAGCCAAAGCTGTCTCTCGGATTTCTGTTTGACATCGACGACACTGCGTTCAATCAATCACTGCCTGCGGATCGCGAAAAATTAATAGCTGCACGCTTCTCAATTGCACGGCAGAACTCAGGCGAAGCCATCGAAATACTGCGGAGCGCTACGCCATCCGATCCCAATGTGATGCTATTACGGGGTGCTGCATTTATCTTGAATGATAACGCAGACGGCAACCGAACCGCCGAGCTTCTTTGGAGACAAGCTGTCGCGGGAGGGAACAGGCAGGCTTACGCATTGCTTGGCCGATTGCTGATTTCGGGTCGAGAAGGCGCAACGAATAATGCGACCGAAGGATTGCGTTTGATCGAGGCTGGTGCCGCTGCAGGCGACCCTCAAGCGATGCGTTTTGCTGGGATGGGCTATCTGAGTGGAGAGTTTGGCCGCTTTGACGCATTCAAGGGTAGCGAATTTTTCAAACGTGCTGCTGATGCCGGAGACGGAATGGCCGCGGGATTCTATGCTAGGCTGATGGCGGACGGAATTGGTGTTCCCGCTCCTGATGTAAAGCAAGCCGAAGCCTATCTGCGCCGTGCGGCGAATAGTGGTGTTACGCTGGCGCAATATGCGCTTGGGGCGTGGCTGCAATATCAGGCCGCAAAGGGTCTCGTGCCGGATCCGAAAGAAGGCGTTGAATGGCTCACCAAGGCATATGAAAAAGGCAACTACATCGCCTCCCTGCCAAATCTATCATACATATACTTTAACGGGACCGCGCCGCCCTGGAACAATCCGGCTCTCGGCGCGCAATGGATTCGGAAATGCTCCGGATTCAAGATGGCCGACTGTCATACTAACACTGCGTACGCCTACGAAGTGGGTCTTTTCGGCTCCGTGAACTTACTGATGGCTTATGTGCACCGTGAAATTGCGAGACAGATCAATCCCAATGTAGGTGATTACGCTCAAAAGCTGTTCGCGCGGTTGAGCACGGATGAAAAAGAGCAAGCCCCGAAGATACTGAATGCGACATTAGCAGCCTTAAAAGCTCAGCCCCCCGTCATCGGCCTTCAATACAAGGGTATGCCACCAATAACTCCGCCAGTCGCAGATATTGTCGGAGCGCCCGCCATCAAACAACAGCCAAGTCCCCAAGCAAACGTCTCCTCCGGAGCGGATGCAAGGGCAAATAAGGCCTCACAACTTACCGACCAAGGAAAGTACAAGGAGGCAATCCCGGAGGCGACGGAAGCGCTCGTAGAATTCCCGTCGAATGCAGTGGCTCTGTTCGCGCGAGCAAGATCTTATCTTGAGTTAGGCGAATATGATCTCGCGTTAGCCGACTACAACGTACTTATTCGTCAGGACGCCAGAAATGCCAAGTATCTTAATGATCGGGGACTCGCTTATTTTCGAAAGGGCGCCAATTTCTTTGATAACGCGCTGGCAGACTACACCTTGGCACTGAGTTCGACTACGTCAGATGCTTTTAAATCGGTTTTTCATTCCAATCGCGGTCTGATCTACAGATCTCGCGCGCAATATGATCAAGCTTTAGCTGAATTTAACGAAGCTGAGAGATTGGACCCAAAGAATGGCGGAATCTATATAGATCGCGGTCGAGTGAAGCTGCTGCAGAAAAAATACGACGACGCTATAGTTGATTTTAATCGAGCAATCGAGATGAAGCCGCAATCCGGCGACGGCTACTTTTACCGGGGATTGACAAATGCGAACTCGATCTATGATCGGCAAGGCGACTGCTCTAACTCTTCAGGAAGTTCGCGAGCGACTATTGGCGGATCGTGCAGTTTACCGCTGGACTTTGATGGCGCCTTAAAGGATCTCAAGGCCGCGATATCGAGAGACTCCAATAATTCCGAATATCACTTTCAACTCGGACGCTTGCTCGCCGCAGCCAAGAATAATGATGGCGCTCTGCTTGCTTATTCCAATTCGATCAAATTCAGAGCGACATCCAATGGCTTCCTCAACCGCGGAAATGTCTACGCAGATATGAGGCAATACAGTCAGGCTATGTCTGACTATGACGAAGCCATAAGACTTGATTCTCGAAACAAATATGCATGGGGTGGCCGCGCCAGCTTGTTTGACAGGTTTGGCGATAAACAGCGAGCCATATCAGATTTCAGATATGCGCTGAGCATTGATCCCAGCTATACTTATGCAAAGGAGGGGTTGAGGCGGTTGGGTGTTCGGCCATGAACGATGCGATGAACAATCCGCTGCAAACAAACAAGCTCGATGGCTCTCGTAAGCGTAGACAACTGAGATTAGCTATGCGAGCGCTGACTCTCTCGCTCGTTCTACTGCTATGTTTGTACATCTGGCTCGGGAGGTGATTGGACCCGAAGATGAAATCTTCGTGTTTCCACAACAGATGGTGGGTTATTATTTCTTGGATATGTATCAAAAATTACAACTGATTATAGAAAAGCATGGAAATGGGATTTTTATTATAGGTGGCAATCTGCCGTCAATTTTAGCTATGCAAAGAGTTGTGTCAGCTCAATCGCTTATGTGAACTGATGATAGAATGGACCAAGTATCATCAGTGCTGGATTGCACGGTCTCGTTTAGACTGAAAGCCACCGAATGATCAGTCTTTGTCGACGCTACCTAAACCCGTGGGCGACTTGTCGGCCTGGTAGGCTGGAGAGGCAAGGAATCAAATGAAGAAGGGGGATCGACAAGACAAAGGTTATGAGACCGGAGCGACGCATCACAAGCTGCATAGCCCGCCTTGAGCAGGATATTGATTTCGGTTGGCGAGAACGCGTTCAAGCGTGTTCGTATGTACGCCTACGAGGAAGGCCGCCTTGCGAAGCAGGCCTTGGGTGTAGCTGATTGACCTTATGGACATGCATAAGGACAATCATCAGGTCATCGGCCTGGAAGTAGTCAACACCGGCCGGCGACGTCGGTGGACGAACGAAGCGAAGCTCCGGATTGTGGAGGAGAGCCATTCCTGCCCACGGCAGGCCTCGGCGACGGCGCGACGACACGGGATTTCCAACCAACTGTTGTTTTCCTGGCGCAAGGCGTTTCGCGAGGGGCGGCTTGGAGCGTCCGACGCCGTCGGGTTTGTGCCCGTGCTTGTGGAGCGGGAGACGACATCTCCTGGTGAGTGTGCTGCACGAAATTCTGGACGGATTGAGATCGTGAGTGGGAACGGACGGCGGATCATCGTTGATCGCGGTGTTGACGTGGCGGCGCTGCTGCGGATCGTGCGAGGGCTGGAGACTCTGCGATGATTCCAATCCCGACTGGTGCCCGGGTTTGGCTTGCGACGGGCTACACGGACATGCGTCGCGGCTTCCCGTCGCTGGCTTTGCAGGTGCAGGAGATCCTGAAGCGGGATCCTCTCGGCGGTCATTTGTTCTGCTTTCGCGGGCGCAGAGGCGATCTTTTGAAGGCGATTTGGCATGATGGCCAGGGAGCATGCCTGTTCACAAAAAGACTCGAGAGAGGAAGATTTATCTGGCCTTCGGTTGCTGGTGAAGCAGTGACGATCTCTCCGGCGCAGCTTTCCTACCTGTTGTCCGGCATCGACTGGCGCAATCCTCAAGAAACGTGGCGTCCAACGCGAGTGGGATAGCATTTTGCGATTGAAGCTGCCGGAAAATCTGATTCACTGGCTTCGTGACGTTGAAACCGGACGATCTTCCTTCGGACCTTGTGAGTGCCCTGGCGGCGCTGCGGACCGAGCGTGAGGCGCGGCTGCAAGCCGAGGCGGTAGCTGCCAGCGTGCAGGCGCAGTTGTCGGACAACGAGGCGTTGATCGCGCATCTTGAGCTGCGGATCGAGAAGCTCAAACGCGAACTGTATGGGCAGCGCTCCGAGCGCACGGCACGGCTGATCGAGCAGTTGGAGTTGGAGCTCGAAGAACTCGTCACCACGGCGAGCGAGGATGAGCTTGCCGCGCAGGCCGCAGCGGCGAAGACGCAGAAGGTCCGCCCCTTCATGCGCAAGCGGCCGGTGCGCAAGCCATGGCCGGATGACATCGAACGCGATCGCGTCGTCATTGAGGCTCCAACGACTTGCGCCTGCTGCGGCGGATCGCGGCTGGCGAAGATCGGCGAGGATGTGACGAGGACGCTGGAGGAGATTCCGCGCCGCTTCAAGTTGATCGAGACGGTACGCGAGAAGTTCACCTGCCGCGATTGCGAGAAGATCAGCCAGCCGCCCGCGCCGTTCCATGCCACGCCGCGCGGCTTCATCGGCCCGCAATTGCTGGCGACGATCCTGTTCGACAAGTTCGGCATGCATATCCCGCTTAACCGCCAGAGTGCGCGCTTCAAGTGCGAGGGGATCGACTTGCCGTTGTCGACGCTGGCCGACCAGGTCGGCCACGGGACCTTCGCCGTCATGCCGCTCTTCCACCTGATCGAGCGCCATGTGCTCGCCGCCGAGCGCCTTCATGGCGACGACACCACCATCCGTATCCTGGCGAAGGGCAAGTGCACGACCGGGCGGATCTGGACTTATGTGCGGGATGACCGGCCCTTCGCCGGGCCTGCGCCGCCGGCGGCGGTCTATTACGCCTCGAGCGATCGGCGGGGTGAGCACCCGCAGAAGCATCTGGCCTCCTTCGCCGGCATCCTGCAAGCCGACTGCTACAACGGCTTCGAGCCGCTGTTCGACCCGCGGATGAAGGAGCTGCCAATCACGCCGGCGTTTTGCTTCGCCCATGCGCGGCGGGGCTTCTTCGAGCTGGCCGACATCGAGAAAAATGCCCGGGAAGGCATGAGGGGCAAACCCATCTCCCCGATCGCGCTGGAGGCGGTCAGGCGCCTGGATGCATTGTTCGAGATCGAGCGCGCCATCAACGGCTGCGGCGCCGACGAGCGGCGCGCCGCGCGCCAGGAAAGGAGCAAGCCGCTTCTCGAGGACATGCACGCCTGGTTGCTGCGTGAGCGCGAAACCCTCTCGCGCTCCTCCGAGGTCCTGAAGCCTATGAATTACATGCTCAGGCGCTGGGACGACTTCGCCCGCTTCCTCGACAATGGCAGGATCTGCTTGACCAACAATTGTGCTGAGCGCGCATTGAGAGGCATCGCCTTGGGAAGGCGCAACTGGACCTTCGCCGGCAGCCAGCGTGGCGCCGACCGTGCCGCCATCATGCTGACGATGATCACGACCTGTCGCCTCAACGACGTCGATCCCAAGGCCTGGTTCGCCGACGTCCTCGCCCGTATCGCCGATCTTCCCGCATCGCGTCTGCACGAACTGCTGCCCTGGGAGTGGAAGCTCCTGCGCCAAGCCGACAAGCCCGCCGATCAGCAGGCCGCCTGACCTTCACGCAACGCTATCATACAGTCCGCCGTGCCCGCGCGCATGCGTCAATCAGGCGGTCCTCGTCGTATGC
>NZ_HG326652.1:508795-512882 GCF_000308295.2 Afipia birgiae 34632 | reverse complement strand
TACGTTCGTATGTTCGCAGCGAGTATTGTTTCTTCTCGCGTTAGAGAAATCCCAACTACGCCGTAGTCCTCGATTGGTGTGTCAATCCACCAATAAACGACCTGACGCTGCCCCAAATTGTGCATGCCAAACAGGATCCGCTTCCGGGAGTTCTCCGCTTGCTGTTGAACAAGAGCGTAAGCGACGTCCACGTCCCATTCCAAAGATTTGGAGGGACGGATTGCAACGCGTTGGCGCCACGGACTGCAAATCCGTTGATCAGTAAGCCTCCGAGGAGAGACGCCTTGCGATGAGCTGGCCTGATGGTTGAGAACTGTACGTATGGACAGCCATACGATCAGTGCGCTGAATCGACTTGAGGTGGTGGATACGGGCCGGCGGCGGCGTTGGTCTGAGGAGGAGAAGGCGCGGATTGTTTTGGAAAGCCTGTCCGAGCCGCGTCTGGTTGCGGCGACGGCGCGTCGATATGGCCTGTCGCGTTCTCTGCTGGTGACCTGGCGAAGGGCGTTCGCAGCGAACCGGGCCCAATCCGGGGCTGGCTTTGTCAGAGCGGTTGTGGCGGAGGATGGGCCGGTTAGGTCGGCGGCGCTTTCGTCGCAGGGCGCGACATCGCATGCGACGGAGCGGCGAATTGAGATCGAGCTGACGGGTGGACGGCGCATCATTGTCGACGCGAGCGTCGACGTTGAGGCGCTTGGCAGGATCGTCGAGGTTCTGGATCGGCGATGATTCCAATCCCTACAGGAGTTCGGGTGTGGTTGGCGACGGGCCACACCGACATGCGCAAAGGCTTCGCCTCGTTGTCGTTGCAGGTGCAAGAGGTACTGCGCCGCGATCCGCTGAGTGGTCATCTGTTCTGCTTCCGCGGGCGCCGAGGCGATCTCTTGAAGGTGATCTGGCATGATGGCCAGGGGGCGTGCCTGTTTACGAAGAAACTGGAGAGAGGTCGTTTTATCTGGCCGTCGCTGGCGGACGGCGTGGTGTCGATCTCGCAGGCACAGATGAGCTATCTGTTGTCCGGCATCGATTGGCGCAACCCCCAGGATACCTGGCGTCCGACGAGCGTGGGCTGAGAGTTTGTCGTTTGAGTTTGGCGGCGAATATGATTCCATCTGGTTATGGACTCCACCGCCGACCTACTGCCGCCTGATCTTGCCGCCGCGCATGCGATGATCCTGGCGGAGCGCGCGGCCAGGCTAGCGGCGGAAGCCAAGCTCGCTGAAGCAGCCAATGCCCAGGCGAAGCAATCGAGCACCGAAGCGCTGATTGCCCACCTCAAGCTCGAGATCGAGAAACTGCGGCGGACACTTTATGGAACGCGCTCGGAGCGGTCGGCACGACTGCTCGATCAGCTAGAGCTGGAACTTGAGGAACTCGAGGCGACCGCGACTGAAGATGAACTTGCGGCTGAGAGGGCGGCGGAAAAGACGCAGAAGGTGCGTTCGTTTGAGCGTAAGCGGCCGGTTCGCCAACCCTTCCCCGATGACATTGAGCGAGAGCGCGTGGTCCTTCCGGCTCCGACGCAATGTCCCTGCTGTGGGTCAGCGCGACTGTCGAAGCTCGGCGAAAGCGTGACCTCGACGCTGGAGGAGATCCCGCGCCGATTCAAGGTGATCGACACGGTGCGGGAGAAGTTCAGTTGCCGAGACTGCGAGGCGATCACGCAACCGCCGGCACCCTTCCATGCGACGCCACGGGGTTACGTTGGACCCCAGCTTCTGGCGACGATCCTGTTCGACAAGTTCGGCCAACATCAGCCGTTAAACCGACAGAGCCAGCGCTTCAAATGCGAGGGGATCGACCTGTCGGTCTCGACGCTGGCGGACCAGGTGGGCGCCGGAGCCTTTGCGGTCAGGCCGATCTTTGAACTGATCGAAGCCTATGTGCTCTCCGCTGACAGGCTTCACGGCGACGACACCAAGATCCCGATCCTAGCGAAGGGGAAGGCGGACACCGGCCGGATTTGGACCTATGTCCGCGACGATCGGCCATTTGGCGGGCAAGGTCCGCCAGCGGCGCTGTTTTACGCCTCACGCGATCGGCGTGGTGAGCACCCGGCAAGGCATCTTCAGAGCTTCGCCGGAATCCTTCAGGCCGACGCCTATAGCGGGTTCAATGCTCTCTTCGATCCCGGACGCAAGGCGTCGCCGGCCACGGCCGCCTTCTGTTGGGCACACGGCCGGAGGGCGTTCTTCGAACTGGCCGATATCGCCCAGAACGCGCGGCGCGGACGTTCCGCGACGGCGATCTCGCCCATTGCGCTGGAAGCGGTTCGTCGGATTGACCAGCTGTTCGAGATCGAGCGCGAGATCTATGGGCATAGCGCTGAGGAGCGGCTGCGGCTTCGGCGGGAGAGAAGCGCGCCGCTATTGACCGATCTTGAGGCTTGGCTGCGGGCAGAATCTGCCCGTCTCTCGCGTTCGTCCAACGTGATCAAGCCGATCAACTATCTGCTCAACCGATGGGATGGCTTTGCCCGCTTTGTCCATGACGGAAGGATTTGCCTGACCAACAATGCGGCCGAGCGAGCGCTGCGCGGTTTTGCGCTGGGAAGGAAAGCATGGTTGTTCGCGGGCTCCGATCGCGGCGCCGACCGGGCTGCCGTGATGGCGACGCTCATCATGACGGCGCGGCTCAACAACATCGACCCGAAAGCCTGGCTGGCCGACCTCCTCGCTCGCATTGCCGACGTGCCGCAAAGCCGGCTGCACGATTTTTTGCCGTGGAACTGGACGCCTACCACATCGACGTCCTCCGCTCAGGCGGCATAGCCATGCACGTCAACAAAGTTCATGCCGTCTTCACAATCGGACGCGTCGCAAACGACCTCGGCGAAGACGAGGACTGGCTCTGGGACGTGGCCAACGGAATGGACACAGAGGACGGCGTCATCTGGGTTTATGGCATGGGTGACGACGGCGTCATGGCGTTCACCGACTTCGGCATCGAAAACCTGATCGAGCTAATCAGAATACACAAGGAAAACCCCGAACCCCTCAAGCGGTGAAATCGGTGGTCCACTGTCCGCGGCTTAGCTCGGATGGATACGTTGATCAACGCGTTGCAAATCTTTGAAGTCGCGACTGCGGCGGCAGCTGCGGAGAATTAGGAGGTGCGGGCGAACGACCAGGGCAAGAGTTCGTCGATCCGCGACTGCGGGTGACCGGTTGCGATCGCTTCGAGGGTCGCTTTCAGCCAGGCGTAGGGCTCCACGCTGTTGATCTTGCAGGTGGCGATGAGCGAAGCTATGCGGGCCCATGAACGGCCACCTTCGTCGTGACCTGCAAATAGACTATTTTTGCGCGTCAGCGTCAGCGGTCTGATTTGATTTTCGACGGGGTTAGTGTCCATCTCAACGCGGCCATCGTCGAGAAACAAAGTGAGGCCATCCCAATGGTTCAGCAGATAGGCGATCGCCTTGCCCATCTCGCTGCCCGGCGACAGGCGGGCAGCTTGCTCGCGCAGGAATCTCTCGAGTTCGGCGACGAGCGGCCGTGATCGCTCGTTGCGCGCCTTTTGTCGGATCGCGGCGTCGGCGCCACGGATCTCCTTCTCGATTGCGTAGAGCGCGGCGATGCGCGCGAGGACGGCTTCGGCGATGGGTGAGCCGGCCTTCGGAGTCGCGGCAATGATCTCGCGCCTGGAGTGGGACCAGCATGCGGCCAGCCGCAGCGGCGCGCCGCCTTGACGCTCGAGTCGTGCGAGCCTGTGATAGCCCTGGTATCCATCGACCTGAAGGATGCCGTCGAAGCCGTCGAGGATATGCTCGGCATGTTTGCCACTGCGTCCTGGCGCGTAGTGGTAGACCACGATTGGTGGATCAGCGCCGCCGTGGCCGCGATCGTCGCGCAGGACAGCCCACAGATAGCCGGTCTTGGTTCGGCCCCGGCCCGGATCGAGCACGGGTGCCCTGGTCTCGTCCATGAACAAGCGGCCCGATTGCTTCATCACGACGCTCATGCGCTCGACCAGCGGCGCGAGGTGGAAGGCGACTGTTCCCATCCAATCCGCTAGAACGGCGCGATCGATGAGGATGCCATGCCGGGCCAGAACCTGGGACTGACGATAGAGCGGCATGTGCTCGCTG
>NZ_HG326652.1:417167-508778 GCF_000308295.2 Afipia birgiae 34632 | reverse complement strand
GGACATGCAGGTCCTGAAGACGCAAACTCCTGAACACTGACGGTCCCGGCAACGATGACGTCCCGGCGGGCATCAACGCCGCAGGCGCGCGCCGGTTCGGCCTAGTTCAGAGCATGCCGAATATCAGCAGGACCGCCAGCCCGGCGAAGGCATAACGCAGCGGACGGTCTTCCGCGATTCTCTCGATAACCTTCATGGGTTCGCCCCTTTTTCGTCTCTCTTGTTCGTCTCTCTTGGCCCCGTCAAAAAAGACAAAACGGCGGCAGCGGATTGGTTCCGCGCAAACGCGCTTTCTTTCCGCAACCAAATATCCGGCCGGGGCGTTGAGTCCCCTGCGAGAGAGAAGGAATCGGAACCATGAGAAAAGCAGCAGTCATCATTGCGACAGTCGCCACTCTTGGCGCCACCCTCGCCGCTGCTCCCGCCGAAGCCCGCTACTATCATCGTGGCGGCGGCTGGGGCTGGGGACCGGGAATCGGACTGGGCATCGCCGCCGGCGCACTCGCGGCCGGGGCGGCCTATGGCGCATACGGGCCCTATGGCTACGGGCCGGGATATGGGTACGGTTACTACGGCCCGCGCTATGCCTACGGCCCGGGGCCTTATGCGTATTACGGCGGACCGCGTTATTATTACGGGCCGCGGTACTACCGCCCTCGCTACTATCGCTACTACTGATGCAAAAGCCCGGAGCAACCCTCCGGGCTTTTTGCTGTCAGTGGACGCTCTCTGACAGTCTGGTGCGATAGACCTCGTCGCCGTCCTCGTCGCTCACAACGATGGAATAGCCCTGATGTACCAGCGACGGCCGCTCGCGCGCGATCCGTGTCGCCAGTTCATCGGCGACCTCGCTGGCCTGCGCCGCATCCTCCAGTTCCTTATCCCCCTTGTCGGCAACGCTCGTGCCGTCGGCGAGATTGAATTGAAACCGCATCGGATTCTCCTTCTGCTTCCAGGCGTTTGCGTCAAACGCCGCTCGCAAAAAACCCGCCCTCGGCCGAAGCCTGTGGCGGGGCTTCATGCCTGCATCCCGTTCGAATGCGGGCACATGGGCCGTTAAACACGCGGGCGTGATTTCGTTCCCTGAACAATTGCGGTTCCCGGGCTGAACTTTCGGGCGGCACGCCGGTTGACAGCGGCGATCACGAAAGGATTCAGGTCATGAAAAAGATTGCTGTTGCTCTGGCGACGGTCGCCACCATCGCAGTGATGTCCGCGCCTGCCGCGGAAGCCCGCGGCGGACGCAACGCCGCCGCGATCGGGTTTGGCCTTGCTGCAGGCGCGCTGGTTGCCGGCGCCGCCGCCGCCAACTCGTATAACTACTACGGCGGACCGGCCTATTACGGCGGAGCCGGATATTATGGCGGCGGCCCGGCCTATTACGCCGAGCCGGTCTATGCCGAGCCGGACTACTACGGCCCCGGCTATTATCGCGCACGCGCCTACCAGCGGAACCACAGCAACGACCCGAACCCGGTCGACATGAACCCATACAATCCCTGGTAACGAGGCCCACGACGAAAGCCCGGCGCACGCTCCGGGCTTTTCTGCGTGCGCGCCTCATGCGCCGGCGCATGGCGCGCCGACGCCGCGTGAGTTTATGGCTTTGCGTTATGCGTTTTGCGCGAGGGTGTCCGCGACCTCCCTGTCGTTCACCGTCTGATGGATCAGCGAAGCGACCACGGCGAGGATGTTCTTGCTGCGATGCTCAATCTCGCCGACCAATCGCCGCTCGCGCTCCTTCGCTTCCACCGCGAACAGCAACTGGCGATGCACCAGCGCCAGCACGGCCACCAGCAGCCCTGACAATGCAAACAGAATGAAATTCGCAGATGCACGCGGTCGAGCGGCGCGAAGGTGAAGGCAGGTTCGGTGAACACCCACCACACGGTGAGAACCGACAGCACAACGGAAAGAACGCCGGCGAACAATCCGCACGTTTTCCACGTCACGTTTTCAATGTGACGCGGCGATTGTTGTCTTGACTCGAAGAGAACAAAAAGAGAACATACGCGCCACCCCGTCAATACGGAACATCGGCATGTTGGACAAACTCGCCTCCGGCCCTCGGTCGGAATCGGAGCGGCTGGATATTGCGGCGGATCAGGCGATCGCGGCGTGCGGCGGCGACATGCGCAGCACGATCCGCGCGCTGATCCTGGCGAACGAGTTTCTGGAGTACGAACTGTGCGAGATGTTCAAGGCCGTGACCAACGGCAACGCGCGCGGAAAACTCGCCGCGAACCGGGCCGACTGGTTCGACTGACGCATGAAGCCAAAGACATCCGATGACCCGGCGGTCAGGTCATTGAACGATCAGGTCCTGCAAGATGCCGCCTCTCGCGCGATCGAGGCCGGGGCTACTTCTTGCCGCCCTTGCTCTGCTGATAGCTGGAGCCGCCGCTCTTGGGCGCGTTCTTGTCCGCCTTGGGCTTCTTCTTTTCCTTGTTGCCCTTGTCCTTGCCCTTCGCCATCGTGTCCTCCGCTGCCGTATCGGCTGTTGTCCGTGGCGAGCCTAACACCTTGTCCGACCCGCTGGCGATCTATCTCGCGCAGGGGCGAATAGGCCGCAGGGCGATTGAACGCTTTGTCCGTTCGGGCGTTAACGGGCGTCACGAAAGGACAGCTTCATGAGCGCGAACCAGATCAAAGAGCATATGGAAGTCATCGGCGCCGACGGCGTGCATGTCGGCACGGTCGATCGCGTCGAGGGCGGCCGGATCAAGCTGACCAAGGCCGACAGCGGCGAAGGCAGCCACAGGGGCCACCATCATTATATCGATCAGGGGCTGGTCGCGGGTGTCGAAGGCCAGAAGGTGCGCCTGTCGGCCAACGCCGATGTCGCCGTGACATTCGAGGAAGAGAAATAGCGCCGCGCGGCCGTCAGGCCGATTTGCGCAGCACAGGCTCGGATTCGAGCGGCGTCACGTCGAACACAGCATAGCCGTTCTTGCCGTCATTCTTGGCGGTGTAGAGCGCACGGTCGGCTGCCGCGATCAGCCGTTCCGCGTGCAGCCCGATCTCGGGCCGCCACTGCGCGACGCCGATCGACGCCGACAGCGCCAGCGAGACGCCATTGCCCTGCACAGCTTCGTTCTGACAGGCCTCCAGAATGTGGCGGGCCACCATCGCCCCCTCGCGCAGGGTGGTCGAAGGCAGCACCACACAGAATTCGTCACCGCCCATGCGCGCCAGAAGATCGCCGGTGCGCAGCCGGTTTCCGGCGACGCGGGTGAACAGCCGCAGGCATTCGTCGCCCGCAGCATGGCCGTGGTTGTCGTTGACTTCCTTGAACTCGTCGAGATCGATCATCAGCAGCGCGAACGCCTCGCCGCTGCGGCCGGAGCGCGCGCATTCCTCGTTCAGCCGCGTCAGGAACTGGCGGCGGTTGGCAGCGCCGGTGAGATCGTCAAACATCGCCAGATCCGCGACTTCGGCGCGCAGCCGGTCGATCGCCATCAGCAGGAAGCCGAAATTCCACATCATCGACAGGAACACCAGCGCGAGAATAAACAGGGCCTGAACCCGGTTGAAATCGACCAGCGACACCGGGCCGCCGACACCGGTCACGGCCGCCACGGCGCGCGCCGCATAAACCCCGATCATCAGGATGGCGATCCAGCCGGCCAAGCGCGCGCCGGGATGCACATTGCCGTTCTTGCGTGACAGCAGCAGCGGCAGCGTCATCGCAATCGGCACCGACTGGCAGGCCGAGTAGATCACGATGCGCATCATCATGTTGTCGTCCCAGACGAAGTACGCCAGGCCGAAGAAGTTGATTCCGACCATCGCCGCCGTGGAGCGCCATGACACCGGGACGCCGTAGAACTGCCGGATGCCCATCGCGGCAAGGCAGATCGCCAGAATGAGGATGGAGCCGCCGATCACCAGCGGGATGAGCAGAAGAGTTGTATGCTGCGGATCGATGAAGCCGCGGCTCATTGCAAGCGCGGCGCCGAACGCGGCGAGCAGCGCACTCGCGGTCCAGTACCGCGCAGCCTCGAGATTGGGATAGCTGCGAGCGACGTGAACCCATATCGTTCCGATCGCAACGAAGTTGACGATGAAAATGGTCCAGAGGGTCGGGACGCTCAGCATGCGTGGGCCGAGGGTGCGCGGTTGCCCGCGTCTTGTGCCCTGTCCCTGTGATCGATCGCCGCCCGATGCATAAACCCACTCCCGATCCCGGATCACCCGGAAATCCGCCTCCCCCGAAGCCGGATGCATCCTTGCAGGGGCGCTCTTAACGGAGTCTGACCGGCCCTGGATAAACCCTGCTGTGGTTGTGAATTGATGAAAATGCGGCGCGCATGCCCAAATGAAAGCCGCCGTGGCGCACGCGTTGGCGGTTGCGAAAGCAGAATGAAAGCCTTTGCTCGCTGTTAACCGTAAGCGCGCACGGCGCCGTCCACAGAAAAAGACGCCGCCGATGTCATGAAGCCTGCACGATGCTGAAAAACAGGCGACAAATTTCAGCGAATCGGCTCGGATTGAAAATGAGGCTGCGCACTGGCCTATCGCCGAGCATGCCTCGTGATGTTGACGTCAACCCGAACCCATGAGGATGCCATGGCGAAGAAAGCCAAGAAGGCGAAGAAGGCGGCGAAGAAGACAGTGAAGAAGGCCAAGAAGGCCAAGAAGAAGTAGTTTTATTTATTTGAAGTGGCTCGGGCGGAGCTGCTTCGCCCGAGCTGCCTATCAGGGCGGCTTGCCAGATCTGGCCTTGCGCAATCTGCGCTTCCTCCGCCCCTCATCAGCAATCGCCTCTGGCAATGACCATCACCATTATCGCCTTTGAACAGTCGCCCGATGGCGGCAGGGACTGGCGCGTGATACGCGCGTTCGGTGGGCGCTTGAAGAAGTCGGCCAACCCTACGAGGTTCGGCTTGTTTCATTTCGTGCGCTGAAGGAACCCGCGCATCTGGCGCTTCATCCTTTCGGCCAGATTCCGCCCGCGGCGAAGCGCGGCCCGCATACAAACGCGCTTTCGACGCTCAATGAGCGGTTAACACCGGAAAACCTCCCGGCTGATTGAGACCGGTCATCGCGCATCCGTGACGGCTGTATAACCCGCGCTTTGTTCGGTAATTCCTGCAAATTTATGATGTCAGGCAGCGCGCAGCCCTGCGTCCGCATGCCGCAACACTTAGTCATTGACCTAACTGTTCGCAGAACTATAGTTAGCCTTGTGACTAACCTTCAAGATCGCCTCAACGATACATTCCACGCGCTTGCCGATCCGACCCGGCGCGCGGTGCTCGCGACGCTGACGTCCGGGCCCGCCACGGTGAGCGATCTTGCGCAACCCTTCGACATGGCGCTGCCGACATTCCTCCAGCATCTGAAAGTGCTGGAGGAATGCGGCCTTGTCCGTTCGAAAAAGGTCGGACGCGTGCGGACCTGCCAGCTCAAACCCAAGCCGCTTGCGGACGCGGAGGACTGGATCGGCGCGCAGCGCACGCTCTGGACCAAAAGGCTCGACCAGCTCGACGACTATCTCAGACACCTCAACACCACGGAGACACGGAAGTGACCGCGTACAAAACCGACCCCAAGCTCGATCTCGTTCTCGAACGAATTGTCGACGTGCCGCCCGAACTGGTCTGGAAGGCCTGGACCGAACCGAAGCACCTGATGCAATGGTTCACGCCGGCGCCATGGAAAACCGTCGACTGCGAGATCGATCTGCGCCCGGGCGGCATCTTCCGCACCGTGATGCGCTCGCCCGAAGGGCAGGACATGGACAATGCCGGCTGCTTTCTCGAAATCGTCGAACACCGCAAGCTGGTCTTCACCGACGCACTGTTGCCCGGATTCCGGCCGCGCGACGGCGGATTCTTCACGGGCATCGTCACCATCGAGCCGGTCAAGGGCGGCACGAAATACACCGCCATTGCAGTGCATAAGGACGAAGCCGGGAAGAAAGCCCACGAGGACATGGGCTTCCACAGCGGCTGGGGCACGGCGCTCGATCAGCTTGTCGCCTACGCCAAGACAATGTGAGACGCACTCATCTGCGCGGCAAACAGCAAAGGGCAGCATGCATGCTGCCCTTTTTCGCGACTACCGCATCTGGAACTGCAAGTCCCCCGTAAGGATGACGCCCCGCGTGAAGCACGCCACATCCACGAGCCGAAACAGGGAATAGCCTGCGCCCGTCGTCACCCCTGACAGGAGCGCCCGATATGACAGCCCTGTTAACCGCAATCGCGCTTTGGCTTTCAGCCAACTTCAACCTGCCGCCCCTGAGCGAGCAACCGAAAATCGAACTGGTTTCCCAGGCCAGGATCACGGCCATCCGCTATCAGGCATTCAACGTGGAGGCGCGGCACGACATCGCCGCCATGCCGCCCGTCTTCGACCCGCGCGAAACCGTCGCCATCTACGACGATGCCAACCGGACGATTTTTCTTCCCCTGACATGGACCGGCGGCACGGCGGCCGACCTGTCGGTGCTGGTGCACGAGATGGTGCATCACCTTCAGAACATCGGCGGCATCAGGTACGAATGCCCGGCGGCGCGCGAGCAGCTTGCCTATCTCGCGCAGGACAAATGGCTCGGGCTGTTCGGGCAGGACCTCGAGCACGCCTTCGAGATCGACAAGTTCACATTGAAAGTCAGCACGTCCTGCGGATTCTAGTATCGGGCCCCTCACCGTCCCGCGAGACGATCCGCGAAATAGCCGATGGTCTTGCGGTAGATCGTCGCGCGATTCCATTCGCGCATCGCCTCGAAATTCGCGGAGCCTTCGTGATAATCGCCGCCCGCCCGCCAGCCGGCGGTCTTGAGCAGGTTTGCCGTCGAGGCCAGCACGTCCGGCACGCTGTGGCGCAGGTCGACATGGCCGTTGCCGTCGAAGTCCACCCCGTACTTGATGTAGGACGACGGCAGGAACTGGGTCTGGCCGAGTTCGCCGGCATAGGCGCCGACCAGATCGCGCAGCGGGAGATCGCCGCGCTGGACGATCTTCAAGGCCGCGAGCAGTTCGCCCTGAAACAATTCGGTGCGGCGGCAATCATGCGCCATGGTCGCGAGCGTACGGATCACCGGCATCTTGCCGATGTCGCCCTTGCCGAAATCCGACTCCAGTCCCCAGATCGCGACGATGATCTCCGGAGGCACGCCGAAGCGCTGCTGGACGCGCGACAGTAGTGCAGCGTGACGCTGCAGCATCGCCTTGCCGGTGTTGACGCGCCCTGACCCGACGCGGGTCGCCACGTATTGCTCGAAGGTCTTGTTGAAGGTGCCGCGCTGGCGGCGGTCGAACGACAGCACCGCCGGATCCTGCGTCACGCCGCTAAGCGCCTGCGAGATCACGCCCTGCGAAATCCCCGCTGCTGCAGCTTCCTGCGACATCGCTGACACAAAGGTCTGGAAATCGCCGCCACAGCGGGCGGCGAAGGCGGGGGTGGAGACAAGGAGTGAAATGAGAACGGCGGCGAACACGCGCATGAAACAGCTCCGTTATGGAATACATATCGATGATGGCATGGGATTCAGGTTCGAACAATGACGCCGGTTCTGACCTGAGAGGACATGCGAACCTGATCGGTTCTACCCCCGCTCAAGGTTCGTAGCGTTCTCGCCACTCTTGAGGCGGAAAACGGATGGGCGGCCGCATCGAGAACCATGAAGGGACATTATCCAGCTTGCGCGCGCCCTGCTACGCCAGGCGCGCCTCAGATCCGGCTTGATCCTCGCCAAGATGTGGCGTGCGACATCGTCCCGCTCACAACAAATCTAACTCAAAAGCCGCGCTGTTTCGCCCGCCCGCTTCGGCATCACAATCCCGGAGACGTCACGTGCCCCATCCCGCCCTCGTTCCGAACGCCGTCGCCGTCATCACCGGCGGCGCGTCCGGCATCGGTCTCGCCGCCGCCAGTCATTTCGCAAAGCTCGGCCTGAAGGTCTGCATCGCCGATCACGACGACGACAAGCTCGCCCGCGCGGCTGAACTCCTCACCTATGTCGCCCCCGGCGGCAGCGAGGACATCATGTCGCTTGCGGTTGACGTCAGCCATCGCGAGCAGATCGAAAAACTCGAAGCCGCCGTGCTTGGGCGGTTCGGCGGCACCGACGTGCTGATGAACAACGCGGGCATCGGACCGGAGAGCACCATCCTCGGCCCGCGCGGCACATGGGAGCATATGCTTGGCGTCAACCTGTGGGGCATCATCAACGGCACGCAGGTGTTCGCGCCCGGCATGATCGCGCGCAAGCGGCCGGGGCTGATCATCAACACCGGCTCCAAGCAGGGCATCACCACGCCGCCGGGCAACCCCGCCTACAATGTCGCCAAGGCCGGCGTGAAGGCGTTCACCGAGGCGCTGCAGCACGAGCTGCGCAACACGCCGGGCTGCGAGATCAGCGCGCATCTCTTGATCCCCGGCTTTGTGTTCACAGGTCTGACCGCGCGTGACCGCACCGAAAAGCCCGCCGCCGCATGGACGGCGGAGCAGACGGTGGATTTCATGCTGGAGCGTCTTGCCGCCGGCGACTTCTACATTCTCTGCCCGGACAACGATGTGCCGCGCGCGCTCGACGAGAAACGCATTCTCTGGGCCGCTGGCGACATCGTGGAGAACCGTCCGCCGCTATCACGCTGGCATCCGGATTATGCGGAGGCGTTCAAGAGATTTGTGGACGTAAAGTAAACGCGCTTAAGCGTTGCCGATGAAAATACCGGCGGCGAGAACCAGCGCGCCGCCGAGCACCACCTGAAACGCCGCGCGCAGGAACGGCGTTTCCATATAGCGGTTCTGAATCCACGCGATCGCCCACAGCTCGCAGAACACGACGATCCCGGCGATCGCCGTCGCGGTCCAGAATTGCGGGATCAGATAAGGCAGTGCGTGGCCGAGGCCGCCGACCGTGGTCATTAGTCCCGACGCGAGGCCCCGCTTCAGCGGAGATCCGCGCCCGGAGATGACGCCGTCGTCATGGGCGGCTTCGGTAAATCCCATCGAGATGCCGGCGCCGACCGACGCCGCAAGGCCGACGGTGAATGTCGTCGACGTCGATTGTGTCGCGAAGGCCGTGGCGAAGATCGGCGCCAACGTCGACACCGAACCGTCCATCAGGCCCGCGAGGCCCGGCTGCACCCATGTCAGCACGAACTGACGCCGTGCCTTGTGGTCCTCCTCGTCGCGCACACCGCCTGCAAGCGTCGTGACTTGAAGCTCTTCCGCCTTGTGCTCGTGCTGACGCTCGGCGGCGGCGAGATCGCCGAGCAGTTTACGCGTGTCGGGATCGGTCGAGGCCTGCGCCGCGCGGACGTAGAAATTCGCGGCGTCGTCCTCCATCCGCTCGGCCTCCGCGCGGATGCGCTCGAGGCCAAGATTTTCCACCAGCCAGATCGGCCGGCGCGAATAGTAGCCCGCGACATGCTCGCGCCGGATCAGCGGGATCACCTGGCCGAAGCGCTTCTTGAAAGAGTCGATCAGCAGTTGGCGATGGCCGTCTTCCTCCGCCGCCATCTCGTCGAACATCGCCGCCGTCGCCGGATATTGCGACCGCAACTGTTCGGCATAGGTCGCGTAGATGCGCGCATCGTCCTCTTCCGACGAGATGGCGAGCGCCAGCACTTCGGCCTCGGAGAGATCGCTGAATTGCCGCCGCGCGGCGAAGCCCTGAAACATGGCCAAAACTCAATTTAGAATAATTCTAAACTGGATTTTAGCGTGGTGGGGCGCGGGGTGCAACTGTCGATGCTGCCGGAAATGCCTGTCAGCAACGATGGCTCACGCGCTTTGGTACAAAGGAACGTGCCCGGACAACGACGTGCCGCGCGCGCTCGACGAGAAACGGATTCTCTGGGCCGCAGGCGACATCGTGGAGAACCGCCCGCCGCTGTCGCGCTGGCATCCGGATTATGCGGAGAGGTTTAAGAAATTTTCGGAAGCATAGGAAAACGGATTAGAAGGGAATATCATCGTTGAAGACATTCTGCTTTTCCGGCGAAAGAGGAAAGGCTTTCGATGGGAGAGCCACATTCGTTACTACGAAAAGATTTAGAATATCTTCGCGATCCACAAACATGACTTGGCTTCGTTTTGTTTGGTCAAGCTTCCCGCCCAACCAATTCTTAGCGGCCTTTGTTATTTCACCTCCAGCAATAATAAAGGCGTGATCTACAAGCACCCGCCGATTAGTCTCAGGATCGAAGATTTCATGGCCAAGCATCATCGTTGTCTGATTTAGTATCTCTGCAACGTTCGCTGTTCCACTTTTACTCGCGCCAGATGCATCGAGCTTGTCACGCTTCACTTGTAAGCCAAAGTACAAGACGTGCTGTGTAGGCAACGTGTATCGCATCCATATATCTTTGCCGTACTCTAGCGCTTTGTCTTTGTGACCTGCCGCCGTTATGCGCTGAAAGCCAAGCTGCCTAAACAACGGCATCAGCACTTCCTCGATTAACTCATCTTCCGAAGCTTTATCGAGATAAGAGATCAAAAGATCGCGACGCATAAGCTCATCCTTCGAAAAGGGCCTATGCGGGTTGGCTGCAGGTAACGCGATTGTACCAGTACCGATGTGCCGGAGATAACACTTCATGTCCGACGCGTAGAAAGCCTCAAACCCTTCGCGCGCTAGAGAGATATTTAGCCTAGCAAGCGCAGCCTTGCGCTCGGGATCACCGCTAGTTGCATCCCCCATATCCATCAGCGTGGTAATTATCCGGCAAAATGTTGCAGGAGGCGTTTGAGCGTCCGAATGAGATTCAGCAAGAACCTGTTCGAGAACCGACGAAACCCAAGCGTATCTAGTTGAGCCATCGTGAACATAATCCGTATCCGCATCTTGAAAAAACCGAGTGATATAGGAACTACTGCGATAGACGAATGGCGCTCCTTCGCCATTGCCACAGATCATGTCGGCAATTTCATCCAGCGTTCGTTTCCTCCATTTCATTGATCAGTCCTTCAAGGCGAGCAATCTAAAATCCAACCAAACTCTGCGTTCGGCTTCCTCCAAAATGTCAATATCCAGCAGCACCTTCGGATAATGCAAAGATATGGCCGCGGCTGCGGGACTTGAACCCGCACGCTCCTGCCTTTAGGTTGGTCTTGCGAGTACCACCTAAATCGAAAGCAGGGCTCTATCCATTGAGCTAAGCCGCGATCTGGGAAGCCGATTAACCTGCCTTGGCCGTCTCCAATCTTTTTTTCCTAAGTTTCTTGAGTTCCACTTCTTTGCTGAACTCAGGCTCAAGCTCTTTCAACTTCTTGATCAAACCATTGAACAGGTAGCCATTGTTCACTTGCGATTTTTTGCCGTTAAAGCGCTCAACCCTTTTTATAAGGCCTGCCTCTTCAAGCTCAGTGATATAGCGCTGGACTTGGCGCGGACTCTTACCCATTCGCCGCGCGATCGTATCCTTGGCTGGAAAAGGATACTTGTCAGCCTCCCACCAGTGTTCGCAAAGTTGGGCTAAGACATTAAATTGCGGCGGGCTGATCTTTAGCTTTCCCTGAGCACGGAGCAGTAAGTTAGGCAACGCTGTGTAGCCTAGCTTTAAAACTTGCGGCGACCACTTGTCTTCGGCGCGCTTTCCCGAAGTTTTCTTCGGGAAGGGAATCACCGGGGTCGTAACTGTGGGTGGGGTTGCTTCGGTCATGATTGCGATATGCTCCTAAATAATCTGAGCGACAAGGCCGTCCAGTGACTCAGGGGAGGACAAATATGACTAGGTGCCTATACGTACTGCTGCGTGCTGTGTCACTGAGTGCTACGTGACGCTACGTGCTAATTCGTAGGACATCTGCGGCTCCCAGGCCTAGACAGATATGTCCTCCGAACCGAGACACCAACGTCTCCCGGAAAATTTTGTTTGGCCCCCAATTCATGAAAGCCGTCGTTCTTCAAAGCAAAACGGCGGACCTTTCGATCCGCCGTTTGCTCAATGAAATCTCACCGATTGACTTAGTTATCCAGAAAGCTCCGCAGCTTCCTTGACCGCGACGGATGCTTCAGCTTGCGCAGCGCCTTCGCCTCGATCTGACGGATACGTTCGCGGGTCACCGAGAACTGCTGGCCGACTTCTTCCAGCGTGTGGTCGGTGTTCATGCCGATGCCGAAGCGCATGCGCAGCACGCGCTCCTCGCGCGGCGTCAGCGAGGCCAGCACGCGGGTCGTGGTCTCGCGCAGGTTCGACTGGATCGCCGCGTCGATCGGCAGCACGGCGTTCTTGTCCTCGATGAAATCGCCGAGATGCGAATCTTCCTCGTCGCCCACCGGGGTTTCGAGCGAGAGCGGCTCCTTGGCGATCTTGAGAACCTTGCGCACCTTCTCCAGCGGCATGCCGAGCTTTTCGGCGAGTTCTTCCGGGGTCGGCTCGCGGCCGATCTCGTTCAGCATCTGGCGCGAGGTGCGCACGATCTTGTTGATGGTCTCGATCATGTGCACCGGAATGCGGATGGTGCGCGCCTGATCGGCGATCGAACGGGTGATGGCCTGACGGATCCACCACGTCGCGTAGGTCGAGAACTTGTAGCCGCGGCGATATTCGAATTTGTCGACCGCCTTCATCAGGCCGATGTTGCCTTCCTGAATGAGATCGAGGAACTGCAAACCGCGGTTGGTGTATTTCTTGGCGATGGAAATCACGAGACGCAGGTTGGCCTCGACCATTTCCTTCTTGGCCTGACGGGCTTCGCGCTCGCCCTTCTGCACGCCGTGGACGATCTTGCGGAATTCGCCGATCTCGAGGCCGGTGAGGCCCGCGAGCTGCTGAATCTCGTGGCGCAGTTCCTTGATGCGGTCCTTCTCCACCGCGACGAAATTCTTCCAGCCCTTGGCGGCCAGTTTCGAGACGCGGTTGAGCCAGCGCGGATCGAGCTCCGAGCCCTGATAGTTGCGCAGGAAGTCTTCGCGGCCGACGCCGTGGCTGTCGCCGAGACGGAACAGGCGGCCCTCGAACGACACCAGCCTCTTGTTGATGTCGTAAAGCTGCTCGACCAGCGAATCGATGCGCGCCTGGTTGAGCCGCAGCGACTTCACCTCGACAACGATTTCGTCCTTCAGCTTCTTGTACTTGCGCTCCTGCGCCGGCGAGAGCGTTTCGTTCTGGAGCTGGTTCTGGATGTCCTGCTCCTGCAGGCGGCGCAGCTTCTTGTACTCGCTGGCGATCTTGTCGAAGGTCTCGACCACCTTCGGCTTCAGTTCGGCCTCGATGGCCGCGAGCGACATCTGGTTTTCGAACTCGTCGTCCTCGTCCATGTCCGCTTCGGCGGCGGCTTCGCCGGGGCCCTTTGCGGCGTCGCCTGCGGCAGGCGCGGGACGGAACGGCGTCGGCGACGGCGGCGCGGCCGGTGCGGCGGCGGCCTGCGCAGGCATCACCTGCACGGTGCCGTCGGCGTTGATGATGGCGCTGGTGGGCTGGCCATCGGGACCGACGGGGCCGGCGATCATCGCCGGGTTCATGTTGTTCTTGGCATCGGGACCGGCGTAGGTCGCTTCAAGGTCGATGATGTCGCGAAGGAAGATCTTTCCTTCGTTGAGTTCGTCGCGCCAGATGATGATGGCCTGGAAGGTCAGCGGGCTTTCGCACAGCCCTGCGATCATCGCCTCGCGGCCGGCCTCGATCCGCTTGGCGATGGCGATTTCGCCCTCGCGCGACAGCAGTTCGACGGTGCCCATCTCGCGCAGGTACATGCGCACGGGATCGTCGGTGCGCTCGCCCGGCTCGGACTTCTTGGTTTCGGTGACGGCCTTTGAGGTGACCTCGACAAGCTCGTTGTCGGTCTCGTCCTCGGCCTCTTCCTGCTTCTCTTCGTCTTCGTCGGCGGCGTCGTCGGACTCGGAGACATTGATGCCCATGTCGGAGAGCATCGCCATGATGTCTTCGATCTGTTCGGGCGAGGTGGTGTCGGAGGGCAGCACTTCGTTAAGCTGATCGAAGGTCACGAAGCCGCGCTTCTTGGCCTGCTTGATCATCTTCTTGACGGCGGCGTCGGACAGGTCGAGCAACGGAGACGGTGCGTCCGCGCCGTCCTTCTCAGGCGTGTCGGCGGCCTTTTGATCCTTGTCCTTGTCTTTGATCACTGCCGTCTTTGCCTTGATGGCCATTCACTGCTCCTGAAACACGCTCACGACGTGGGCCGGTGGCCCGCGTGGAATTTGAAACCGCGTTGATGCGGAAAGGGCGGCGCTTTTGAGGGCACCACCCGGGCCGAAGGTCTAGGTATGGCCGAAGGCCGTTAAGCTTCGATTAACCCTGTTTTTGCGGGTAAAAACCCGGTTTGGCGAGTCTTTTTAAGGCCTTGGCGGAGGCTTTAAAGGCCCACCGCGGCGGTTTCGTCAACTCCTGCGCTGGAACCGGCCCGACGATTCGCCGAAACCCTCGATCAGCGCCTCAAGGCCGTCCACTTCGGCAAGCCGGGCTTTCACATCGCGCAGCCAGGAAAGGTTTCTCTCGCTGCTGTCTTGCCCAAGCGCCAGTTCGGCATCCTTGAGTTCTCTAAGTAAGGAGTGCCATTGGCGATGCAAGGCAACCAGCTGATGCCAGGTGGCCAGAACATCCTCCTCAGCCGCGCCCGGCTGGGCCCCCCACACATTCTTGGTGGTGAGCGATCTCTCAACCTTTTGAATTTGCTCGGAATATCCGGCCCGATCCAGGCTCGCCCGCAGCCGCGCGCTTTCTGCCGCCGGATCGTCGGTGTGCGAATAATTTGAGAAAGCCCCGATGATCCCGGCCCGTAGCCTGTGGGCTTCGGGGTGGGCGAGTTCAAGGGCCGCAACTTCCTCGAGGTGATCGTGCAAAAGCCAGGGGTGATTGATCAGCGACAGCAGGATCAGGGCCTCCCGCCGGGACAGGGAACTGCGCTGTCCGCGCATGATCGACGAGCCCGCCATCTGCGGGCTGGCGACCTGATAGGGCGAGCGGTTGATGGTGCGCGGACCTGTGGATAGGCCACCCCGGCCGTCGTTCCGGCCTGCCCCGCCGGGGGCAAACGGCGCTCTCGGCTGAAAACGCTGGCCTGATTCGCGGCCGAACCCGCCCTGATTTTGGCCCCGGAAACCGCCGCCGCGCGGGCCGTCCCGGTAGCCGGATTGAGGCGCGAAGGCATTGCGCAGCCGCTCGGAAAAATCCTGCCGGTAATAGCGCCGCACCACTTCGTCGCGGATGCCGTTGGTGAGTTCGTTGATCCGCGCTTCCAGCGCCGCGCGGCGTTCGGGCGTGGCGAAGCTGCCGCCTTCGACCTCGCGCGACCACACGATCTCCGCCAGCGGCTTTGCCTGCGCAATCACTTCCTCGATCGCGCCGCGCCCGCCGGAGCGCGCAAGATCGTCGGGGTCCTGCCCTTCCGGCAACAGCGCAACACGCAGACTTTTTCCCGGCTTGAGATGCGGCAACGCCAGGTCCGCGGCGCGAAACGCCGCGCGCTTGCCCGCGCCGTCGCCATCGAAACACAGGATCGGCTCGTCCGCCATCTTCCACAGCAGCGCGAGCTGGTTCTCGGTCAATGCCGTGCCGAGCGGCGCGACGCTGGCGTTGAAGCCGACGCTGACCATCGCGATCACGTCGACATAACCTTCCACCGCAATCAGCGGCGCGCCTTCATGCGCGGCCTGCCGCGCAGTGGCGAGGTTGTAGAGATTGTCGCCCTTGTGAAACAGCGGCGTTTCCGGCGAATTGAGATACTTCGCGGGCACGTCCTTTTCCAGCGCACGGCCGCCGAAGGCGATGACGCGGTTGCGCGCGTCGGTGATCGGAAACATCACGCGATCGCGGAAACGATCGTACGGCACCGGAATGTCGTCGCCGCCGATCAGAAGTCCCGCCTCGACCATGTCCGCGACCGGAATGCCGAGGGAGCCCAGATGCTCCTTCAGTGCAAACCGTTCACCGGGCGCGTAACCCAGACGAAACTGCAATTGCGTCGCCGGCGAAATCGCACGGTCGCCGAGATAGCCGCGCGCCTTGGCGCCGTTGCGCGACGCCAGCGTGTCGGCGAAGAACTTCGCGGCGAGGTCCATCACGTCGTACAGCGTCTTGCGGCGCTGCTCGTGGCGCGCGGCATCGGGCGTCACCGCCGGCAAAGGCATCCCCGCCATCGAGGCGAGGCGCTCGACCGCTTCGGGAAAACCGACGCCTTCGGTTTCCATCACGAAGGAGATGATGTCGCCGTGCTTGTTGCTGGAGAAGTCGTGGTAAAAACCCTTCTGGTCGTTGACCGTGAAGGACGGCGTCTTCTCCTGATGGAACGGCGACAGTCCCTTCCACTCCTTGCCCGCCCGCTTCAACTTCACGCGCTTGCCCACGACTTCCGAAACCGGAAGCCGGGCGCGCAGTTCGTCGAGAAATTGGGGCGTGAAGCGCATGAGACTCGAAAGTTAAGGCTCGAAAGTTTGAGACTCGGGGGTTTGCCAACCGATCATGGATATAGGTCCGAAGGAGACCTCGCGCGAATGAAACGCAATTGTCCCGGCTATTCACACCAGACCGGCCTTGATTTGCGCCAAATACAAATGTATATACACACATCGTCTACAGAGGCAAAGCCCCGACCACCACACCCTTGGGAGAACAGGGCGATGAAGATGGCACTTCGTACGAGGTGGGGCCGCATATGGCAGACGACGAATTTCGCAGACGTGCATTGGAATGGGATGAAACCGAGCGCCGGTTCAACATCGAGAAACACGGCATCGATTTTCTCGATGCTCCCGAGGTTATGAATGATCCCGGACAATACACCTATCGCTCCAAACATCCCGAATACGAAGCGCGCTACGTCACTGTGGGAAAGATAAAGGGCGTCATCGTGGCAATTATTTTCACGCCACGGGGGCAAAATTTACGGATCATCTCAGCACGGCGCGCGCGCAAACATGAGCGAGAACGCTATGAGCAAATCTGAAGAAGACATCGTAACACTCGTTGCCTCCCTGCCCGACGGCACGCGCATTATCGAGCATGCCGATGGGCGCTTGGAACGCAAGAAAAGCCAGACTGACTTGGCGCGCCTCGGCGCCATGACTGACGAAGAGGTCGATGCCTCGATCGCGAACGATCCCGACTGGGCCGAGTTCAAGGACGTCGACTGGTCAAATACTGTTTTCGTCATTCCGGCAAAAAAGAAAGCCATCTCCATTCGCGTCGATGAAGATGTTCTCGACTTCTTCAAAAAAGGTGGTGAAGGTTATCAACGCCGTATGAACGCGGTGCTGCGGTCCTATATGGACCAAAAGAAAAATCCCAAGAAATCAGCATAAATCTGAAAGCATCCATGGCCCCTGCCCCGAAATCCCTGCTCCAGATCGCCGGCGCGCCGCTGCATCCGAGCGCGCTCGACAAGTCCGCCCTCGTGATCATCGACGCCCAGCTCGAATACACCAAGGGCAGCCTGCCGCTGGACGGCGTCGATGCCGCCATTGTGGAAGCCGCCAAACTGCTGAAGCTGGCGCGCGCGCAGGGCGTTCCGGTGTTCCATATTGTGCAGCATGCGCCTGCGGGCCGCCCGCTGTTCGCCGAGGACGGGCCTTATGCCCCCATCATCCAATTGCTGACGCCGGCTGCGGGTGAAGTGGTGGTGCGCAAGAACCTGCCGAATGCCTTCGCAGGCACCGATCTCGACGCGCTGGTGAGAAGCACCGGCCGTTCCGAACTGATCCTGGCGGGCTTCATGACCCATATGTGCGTCAGCGCCACCGCGCGCGCCGCGCTCGACCTGAAATACCGCACAACGGTCGTCGCCAACGCGACCGCGACCCGCGACCTTCCCGATCCGCTCGGCGGCACGATCCCGGCCAGCGTGGTGCATCGCGTTGCTTTGTCCGAACTGGCGGATCGTTTCGCGATTGTCGTGAAAGACACAGCGGCGCTCGCGGCTTCGGCGCAGGCGGTGGCCTGAGACTACGCGTCTTCGAAGCGGCCCGACATGATCCGGTCGAGTTTCCCGACCGGCCAGTTGTAGATGTAGGTCCAGGCCTCGACGGCGGTGCCGTCGGACAGTGCCACGCTCTGAAGCTGCCGCAGATACTGCGTCGGCTTGGCGTCGCTGGGGGCGCAGCCTTCGTACCGGTCCAGCGCGGTCAGAAAACCGGGATCCAGCAGGACATAGACGTCCCCTAGAACCCACTCGCCGGGCTGGCTGGACGCGACCGCGCCGGGATAATGCGTGATGCGATAGAGCCGGCCGTTGAGGCGCGCCTCGCCGAGATAACTGGCCTTGGCCGCCAACTGCTCTGCCAACGGATGCCGGGAGCCGCGCCTGAGGGTGCCATAGACGAACAGACGCTCGGTCATCGCGGTTAGCTCGCGTTTGCTTCAATGACCTCATCGCTGATGATGACGAACTTGTTCAGTACCATCGGCCCGAAGTTGGTCGACAGCGCGACATCGGCCGCGTCGCGGCCGGTGCCCATCAGGATGCGGCCGATACGCGGTTTGTTGTGGCGCGCATCGAATGTGTACCACTTACCCGAGAGATAGACCTCGTACCAGCCCGACAAATCCATCGGCGCCGGATCATAGGGAATCCCGATGTCGCCCATGTAGCCGGTGACGTACCGCGCCGGAATGTTCATGCAGCGGCACAATGTCAGCGCCAGATGCGCGAAGTCGCGGCAGACACCCTGCTGCTCCTGAAACACATCGAAGGCCGATTTGGTCGGACGCGCCTGCTGGTAATCGAATCGCACATGATTGTGGACCCACGCATTGATCGCCTGCACGCGCTGCCATCCGGGCGGCGTATTGCCGAACTGCGACCAGGCAAAATCCGTCAGCCGGTCGGTTTCGCAATAGCGGCTCGCCATCAGATAGAGCAGCACCTCGTCGGGCAACTGCTCGATCGGCAACTGCTCCGCCTCGGGCACGACCGCATCGGGCAAGCCGGTGTCGCGCACCAGCGCATCGCCCCGAAACGTGATGCCGCCCGGCGGCGCGGTGAGCCGCCCGCAGATGTTACCGAAAGTGTCGTGATAGTAACGGATGCGGACATCCGGTTCTGTGATGATGGTCTCCTCGCCGACAATATCCTTCGCGCGCGAGGGATGAATCCGCAGCATGACCACCATCGGCGTCTCCGCCACAGCGCCGTAGGAAATCTCGAATCCGACCCGGATCAGCATGCCTGGTGTCCTGAATCCGAAGTTCGCCTCATTTTGCAGCATCCTCCGTAGCGAACTTCGGATTCTAAAGGACACCAGAAAACTATAATTTTAGTGTGGTTTTGGTTCGCAAGTTTGCAAAGGAACGAGCTGTAAAAATGGACTTGCGAACCACCACACTAGTGCTTCATTTCTTCACCGACAGAGAGAACATGGATGGTGACATCCATCCCGAGATGGGCGTCGGCCGGTCCCAAATATGTGCCGTGAAGCGGGATCGCCTGATGCGGATCGCGCGCCACCGCGACACGAATGAGATCGCGGCTGCCGACGATGCCATTGGTGGGATCGAACTCCACCCAGCCCGCGCCCGGCAGATAGGCCCGCACCCAGGCGTGGGTCGAGCCGCCGCCGACGTAGCCATGGGCCTCGTCGCCGGGGATGAAGATATAGCCGCTGACGAAGCGCGACGCGACGCCGAGGCGGCGCAGCGCCTCCATCATGAACAGTGCGAAATCGCGGCAGGTGCCTGAGCCGATGCTGAGCGTATCGAGCGGATGCTGGGTGCCCTGTTCGTGGCGCTTGCGATAGCCGAACGACTGCCGCACGCCGTGGGTCATGCCGATCAGCAGGTCCAGCGTTCTGGTCCGGCTTCCGTCGCTCAGAAACTGCCGCGCCCATGCCGCCAGCTCGCCTTCGGGATCGCTGTATTGCGGCGTCATCGACGACGCCAGGTCGGTCAGTTCGTCGTGGTCGTAGGCAAAGGGGTAATAGTAGGCGTCGTCATCCGGCATCAGTTCGATGTTCTCAAGCGGATAGTGTTCGACGGTGACCGTCGAATCGAACACCAGCCGGTCCGACTCGGTGTCGAAGTCGGCAATCGCGACGCTGTTGCCGAACACATCGTGAATGCGGCGCAGCGAGGACGGTTGCGGCGAAATATCGAGCCGCTCCGACAGCACATGAATGTCATGGCCGTCACGCGGACGCAGCATGACCCGGTGCTCGCCGAACGCCACCGGGCGGTCGTAGCGATACTCGGTCTTGTGGTGAATCGTCAGCAAAGGCATCGTGGCGTTCGCGGCGGCTATACTCATGTGCTTAGATCGTACATGCTATTTCTGCTGCACTTCCGGCTCATTGTTGGGCTTGGATGCCACAGCGCTAGGCAACAATCAGACGATGACCGTGCACGAAACGAGCGACACACGACGACTCCTTGAGGACGACGAAGTTCCCCCGGTTCTCGAGGAAAATGCCGGGAGCCGCTCGCCGTTCTTCTTCACCTGCGATCATTACGGCCGGCTGATCCCGCGCGCGCTCGGCGATCTCGGCGTGCACGCCGGCGAACATGAACGCCATATCGCGCGGGATATCGGCATCGCCGAGGTCGCGACGTGGCTTGCGAAGGAAATGGACGTCCACCTGATCGCGCAGCGCTATTCGCGCCTGGTAATCGACTGCAACCGGCCGTTCGACAGCCCCGGCTCGATCCCGCTGATCAGCGAGGCGACGGAAATTCTCGGCAACGGCGGGCTCAACCATGAACAGGTGACCGCGCGCCGGCAGGCGGTGTTCGCGCCCTATCACGCGCGGATCGCGCAGGCGCTGGATCAGCGCAAGGCGCAGGGACTGCCGACCATTCTGGTGTCGCTGCATTCCTTCACGCCGGTCTATGCCGGCATCGCCCGCCCCTGGCACATCGGCACGCTGTATCATCGCGACGACCGGCTGCCGCATCTGTTGCGGGACAGGCTGCGCCACGAGGGCGATCTCGTGGTCGGCGACAACGAACCCTATGCGGTCAGCGACGCAACCGACTACACCATCCCGGTGCACGGCGAACAGCGCGGCCTGATGCACACCGGCATCGAGATCCGTCAGGATCTGATCGACGACCAGTCCGGCCAGCATCAATGGGCGGAGCGGCTGGCGCGAGTCCTGCGCGAGATCGAAGAGACGCTGCACGCCAGAAAGCTGATGCCGGCCGAGTGACGCGCAGATGAACGAATACTAAGCGTGATCACTTTGCAACCGCGATCCACCCCCCTCTCCCCGCTCGCGGGAGAGGTAAGAAAACTGCAGCCCACTCGATCCCAATTAATCTCGCCTACCCGTTGACCGCGACATAATACGCCACGCCCCAGATCGCGATGGCGGACAGCCACAGAACCCATGCAGCGGTGACGCGCGGCTCCAGCACTGCTTCGGACGAATTTTGCGGGTTGACGTAGACATCGACGGTCTGGCCGTCGCGATACTTCTTGACGAAACGCTGCACACCCCAGTCGGAGGTGGAAGCGACCTGTCCGCTCATACTGGCCACGAAGCCGGTGTATTCAGCGTTCTGGTAGCGGTAGGTGTAGGAAATCTTCGCCTTGAACATGATCGGTCCGCGCGAGCGACCCTCGTCGGCCTTGCCGCGGAATTGCTCCAGGCCTGATGTCTTGATCCTGCCCTGCACCACCGGCCATTTTTTCGCGAGCGACGCCTGACGATGGAGCCCCAGCGCGAACAGCGCGATCGCCGCACCGAACGCACCCAAGGCCACCGTCATGCCCGACATTTCGGGATTGGTGAGCTTGGTCGAAACAAAATCGGTCAGCTTGTGAAAACCGATCGCGGAGCCGAACACCAGAATGACCGCGATCACCACCATCCAGCCGAGGCAGCCCCACATGCCCTTGGGCATGTCGCGCTCAAGCACGGCTTCGCTCCGCTTGTTCGGATTGTAATAGACGGTCACGGACTTGCCGACGGGATAGCGCGCGATGGTCTCCGCCACCTCGAAATTCCCGCGATCCTCGCCGATGGTGACGCGGTTGCAGCGATAGACCTGTCCGGCGATGGAGTACTCGTAGGTGACGTTGGCGAAATCGCGTTCCTCGAAGCGATGCCCGACCTCGCGGTCGCTGTCGATCACCTTGACCTGCCGCACTTCGGGCTTCGAGACGACGACCTTGCCCGGCGTGCTCGGCCAGTCGCTCGCGGCGCGGACCTCCAGATATTTGTAGATCGCGGCGAACACGATGAGGCCGACCGGCGCCAGCAGCATCGCGTAAACGAACCACGGAATATCCGGCAGCATCGTTACCTCGCACGCGTCAGCGCAAGCCAGATGCCGCCGCCGATCATGAAGCCGCCGGAGATGCGCGACACCAGCCGCACGCGCCGCGCCGAAAGGATCTTGCCCGCGCGTCCGGCCAGCAGCGCATAGGCCCCGTCGGTCAGCGCCGCGATCACCGTGAACGTAACACCGAGCACCACCACCTGCGGCAGGTGATCCTGCTGCATGTCGACGAACTGCGGAATGAACGCGCCGAAAAACACCAGCACCTTCGGATTGCTCAGCAGGACCAGAAATCCCTGCAGGAAAAATCCGCCGCGCGGCGGCGGCGGCGCATCCGTTGCCGACATCGCGCCGCTCGACAGAAACAACCTGATGCCGAGCCAGACGAGATAGGCCGCGCCGGCAAACCGCACCCATTCGAACCAGTAACCCATCGTGGCCATCAGCGACGTCAGGCCGACCGCAATAATGCCGATGATGATCACAAGGCCCACCTGCGCCCCGGCAATGTTGGTGAGCGCCGCGCGCGTGCCGTAGCGCAGACCGTTGGCAATCACGAGGGTGACGATCGGACCCGGCAGGATCGCGAGCGCGACGCAGGCGGCGACGTAGGCGAGATAGACCTGAAGCGACATGAAAATCCCCGATGCACAGGCCGGCATCAAAGAGTGAGCCGCCGCGGAAATGCAAGCGGTTCAAACGCCGCGCAAAAATGATCTGAACGCCAGCTTGACATGCAACCATTTGGTTGCCTATTATCCTGACCATGGATGAGGTCTTCAAGGCACTGGCGGATGCATCGCGGCGCTCATTGCTGGACCGGCTTCACGCCCGCAACGGACAGACGTTGCTCGAACTCTGCGACGGCCTCGCCATGACGCGGCAGGCCGTGACCAAGCATCTCGGGATTCTGGAGGCGGCAAACCTCGTCACCACGCTGAAGCATGGCCGCGAGAAGCTTCACTATCTCAACCCCGTGCCGATCCACGAAATCGGCGAACGATGGATCAGGAAATTCGAGCGCGCCAAGCTGGTCGCGCTCGGCGAGCTAAAACGTCAACTGGAGAAGCGTGATGAGTAAGCCTGAATTCGTCTACACCATCTACATCCAGACCACGCCCGAGAAGGTGTGGGAGGCGCTGAAGAATCCCGAAATGACGAAGGAATTCTGGGGCCGCCGTCGCAATGCCTCGGATTGGGCGGAGGGCGCGTCATGGCGGCACGAAAACTATGACGATCCATCCGACGTCGCGGTGACCGGAACTATTGTCGAAAGCGTGCCGCCGCATCGTCTGGTCCTGACATGGGCGCCACCTGCGGACGCGGGCGATCCCGACAAGATATCGAAAGTCACATTCGCCATCGATGAATTCATGGATGCGGTGCGGCTGACCGTCACCCACACCGATCTCACCGAGGAAGGCCTGCGCGGCATCTCGGCAGGCTGGCCGGCGGTTCTATCCAGCCTCAAGAGCCTGCTCGAATCCGGATCGGCCATGCCGATGACAACAAAGCTCTGGAAACGCGCCGGCTAATTGAGCTGGTCAACTGGAAACATCGAGGAGAAGCGTGATGAGTAAGCCTGAATTCATTTACACCACCTACATCAAGACCACGCCGGACAAGCTCTGGCATGCCCTGACCGACAGGGAGTTCACGCTGAGCTACTGGTTCGGATGCAGCCTGCACTCGGACTGGAAGGTCGGCTCCCCCATGCAAATGCACAAGGGCGGCAAGGTGGTGAACGAATGCGTCATCCTCGAATCCGACCCGCCGCGCCGGCTGGTCTACAGCTGGCATTCGGTTTTCGACGAGGACATGATCAAGGAGCGGCCGTCGCGCGTCACGTTCGTGCTCGAACAGGAAAACAACGCGGTCAAGCTCACCGTCACGCACGAGGGCTTCGCGGAGGGCAGCAAGACCTTGCCCAGCATCTCCGGCGGATGGCCACTCGTCCTGTCCAGCCTCAAGAGCATTCTTGAAACCGGCAAGCCTCTGGTCTTCACGGAAGCCTGCGACGCAGAGAGCGCATGATGGATATCGGCAAGTTCAAGCCTTCGCTCGTCTACACCATCTACATCGCCTCGACGCCCGAGAAGGTGTGGGAAGCGCTGACCTCCGCTGAATTCAGCAGGCGGTACTTCTCAGGCTTCGGCGTCGAGGTCGAGGAGAAGGTCGGCGGCGCCTTCGTGCTCCGTGCACCGGACGGATCGGTCCACATCAGCGGCGAGGTCATCGCCTACGATCCGCCGCGCAAGCTGGTCATCACCTTCAACGTCAACTGGCCCGGCCTCGTCGAGGCGCTCGGCGAGACGCTGGTGACCTACGAGATCGAACGGTCGGGTGACTCTGTTCGCCTGACCATGTCCGAGGCCAATGACCGCGAGATCAGCGAGGACATTCTCTCGGGCGGCCGCGCGGGATGGCCGGCGATCCTGTCCAGCCTGAAGAGCGTGCTCGAAACCGGCAAGCCGCAGGTGATCCAGATGGAGCCGCCGAAGCGGATGCTGGAGGCGCTGAAGCGGATGGGTGTGAAGGTTCCGGAATTGCCGAAATGATGCGATGATCTCCCTCCCCTTGATGGGGAGGTGGCTGACCGAAAGTCAGCCGGGTGGGGTGAGCAACGAACTCGTGGCCAACGAGAACGCGCGGCAGCTCCGAAAACGGCTCACTCCGCAGGAAGCCAAACTGTGGAACAGGCTTCGCGCGCTGAAACCTCTCGGTCAACATTTCCGCAGGCAAGCCCCGATAGCCACCTACATTGTGGACTTCGCGTGTTTCAGAAATAGAATCCTGATCGAAGTTGACGGTGGCCAGCACGGTTTGGTTCGCGAAAGCCAACGAGATGCGCGGCGCGACGCGTTCTTCGCCTCGCAAGGATACCGCATCTTGCGCTTCTGGAATTCCGGCATCGACCGGAATCTTGAAGGCGTGATGGAGAGAATTCTCTCAGAGTTGAATCCCCCCACCCCGACCGACTAACGCCGGTCGACCCTCCCCACAAGGGGGAGGGAGAAGAAGCCCCTACCCCAATTCCCGCAATTCGCGCCGCAACACCTTGCCGGTGGCCGTCATCGGCAAGGTGTCCGCGAACTGGATGTGGCGCGGATATTCGTGCGCAGCGAGCTGCACCTTGACGAAGTCCTGAATGTCCTTCGCCAGTGCATCACTCGCCGCGAATCCCGGACGCAGCACGATCCACGCCTTGATCGCCTCGGTGCGGATCGGATCGGGAATGCCGACCACGGCGGACATCGCCACCGCCGGGTGCTTCATCAGGGTGTGTTCGATTTCCGCCGGGCCGATCCGGTAACCAGCGCTGGTGATGACGTCGTCCTCGCGGCTGACGTACCAGAAGTACCCGTCGTCATCCTGCACGCCGAGATCGCCGGTCAGCAGAAAACCGCCGGCATATTTCTTCGCGGTCGCATCCGGGTTCTTCCAGTATTCAAGCATCATGCAGGGGTTCGGCGCACGCACGCCGACGATGCCGCGCGCATTGCGCGGCTGTTCCTCGCCGCGCTCGTTGACGATGCGCACATCAAAGCCCGGCGACGGCTTGCCCATCGACCCCGGCTTGATCGGGAACAGCGCCGAGTTGTTGGCGAGCACCAGATTGCATTCGGTCTGGCCGTAGATTTCATGGACATTGACGCCGAAGGTGGCGCGCACCCACTCGATCAGTTCGGCACCGAGGG
This sequence comes from Afipia birgiae 34632, assembly GCF_000308295.2. Lineage (GTDB taxonomy): Bacteria > Pseudomonadota > Alphaproteobacteria > Rhizobiales > Xanthobacteraceae > Afipia > Afipia birgiae. The sequence continues at coordinate 482,950 of NZ_HG326652.1, read as the reverse complement.
ATTCACCGCCGCTGAAAATGCTGCGCAGCTTCACCCCGGAATGCTTGACGTCGGCCTGACGCATCAGCTTCAGCGCGGTCGGCGGCAGGAACACGTTGCGGACACCGTGATCGGCCATCAGTTGCATCGCCGCCTGCGGCTCGAACTTTTTGGCGCGATGCCCGAGCATCGGCACGCCGTGATACCAGGCCGGAAACAGCGCATCGAACAGTCCGCCGATCCAGGCCCAGTCCGCCGGCGTCCACATCAGGTCGCCAGGCTTCGGCAGGAAGTCGTGCGCCATTTCAACATTCGGCAGGTGGCCGAGCAGCACGCGATGGGCGTGAAGTGCGCCTTTCGGGTTTCCGGTCGTGCCCGACGTGTAAATGATGATCGCCGGATCGTCCGGACTGGTCGGGACGGTCGGAAAATTCTCCGAGGCGTCCTCGATCGCCTGCCAGAACGATTTCGCGCCGGCATGAATCGCGCCGCTGGTGACATAGATGTCCTGCAGATGCGGCAGCCGGTCGCGGATCTTCGACAGCTTGTCCCAGCCGCCCTCATCGGTGATGACGGCCTTGGCGCCGCTGTTGGAAAGCCGGAACTCCAGCGCGTCCTCGCCGAACAGCGTGAACAGCGGCACCGAGACCAGACCGGATCGGAACGCGGCGAGGTGCGCGATCGGCAGTTCCACCGACTGCGACAGGAACACCGCGACACGATCGCCGCGCACAAGGCCGTCGGCCTTCAGCACATTGGCGAAACTTTTCGACAGCGCGCTGATCTCGTCAAACGACAGCTTCTGCGTGCTGCCGTCTTCATCGGCATAAATGAGTGCTAGCCGGCCCGAGCCGTCGGCATAACGGTCGCAGCAATCTGTCGCGATGTTGAACGCCGCCGGAATGTCCCAGCGGAAATTTTTGTAGAGGTCGTCGTAGTTGTCGGTTTCGGTGAGCATGTTGGGCCTTCGCGCTTGTTGTCAGCCTTCACCAGATAATCGATGTCCTCGCGAAAAACCCCCACCCCGGCGCTTCGCGCCGACCCTCCCCACAAGGGGGAGGGAGAAAAAAAGAACGAGATGCCGCCGCATCTCTTATCCCTCCCCTTGATGGGGAGGGTGGCTGGCCGTAGGCCAGTCGGGTGGGGTGATGTTCTTCGAATGTCACCCCGTCAGCGCGGCCTTCACCAGACCGCTGGCCTTGCCGAAATCCATCTGGCCCGCGTATTTCGCCTTCAATGCCGCGATCACCTTGCCCATGTCCTTCATGCTGGCTGCGCCGGTCTCGCTCACGACGGCGGCGATTGCGGCCTTCACTTCATCTTCGGACATCTGCTTGGGCAGATAGGCCGAGATGACCGCGATCTCCTCGCGCTCCTGCGCCGCAAGTTCGGGGCGGCCGCCCTTGTCGTAAAGCTCGACCGATTCCTGGCGCTGCTTGATCATCTTCTGCAGCAACCCGAGGATGTCTTCGTCGCTGAGCGGCGGCTTGCTCTGCCCGCGCGCCTCGATATCGGCATTCTTCAGCGACGAATTGATCATGCGCAGCGTCGAGAGCTTGCGCTCGTCCTTCGCTCTCATCGCATCCTTGACGGCGTTGTTGATGTCATCGCGCAGCATCGGTCTCTCCCTCGCGGCAAATCGGCCGCTTCCAATCCAATTGCCGTTGATTTAGGGCGTTTTGCGGGTCCGCACAACCGACAGGGTTACATCTCGAGCCAGTCGAGCAGCGCATCCGTCACCTCCTGCGGTTTCTCGAGCTGCGTGAGATGACCGCAATCCTGAATAGTGACCAGCTTCGCGCCCGCAATGCCGTTGGCGATCTCGACCGATGCATCGGTCGGAACCATGTTGTCGGTATCGCTGGTGAGGACCAGCGTCGGGCACTTGATGGTCGCGAGCGTCGGCCGCGAATCCGCCCGCGTCATGATCGCCTCAACCTGCCAGACGAAGGCATCGGGACCGACGTCGTCGGCCATATCGAGTACAATGCGGTGAAGGTGCTCGTCGCGCGCCAGCGCGGGATGCACGAAGTTTGCAAACATGCGGTCCATCACCGCACGGTAGCCGCCCTGCTTCACCTCAGCGATCATCGCCCGCCGCTTCTCGGAAACTTCCGGCGCTTCGGGCCGCGCCGAGGTGTTCAGCAGCGCCAGCCGCGCGACGCGCTCGGGCGCCTGCCGGAACATCTCCAATACGATGTAGCCGCCCATCGAATGACCCGCGAGTGCGAAGCGCAATGGCGCTTCGGCGAGAATCCGCCGCGCAATCGCGGCCATGTCGCCGCCGCGCGCATGGTTGGCGATAAACACCGGCCCCTGCCGCCACAGGGCGGGGATCTGCGGATCATAGATCCGCGGCGAGCACGCAAGGCCGGGCACGAGCACGACGGGAAGCGAGTTTAGCATGTGAACATCCAGTTCTGTCATTGCCGGGCATAGCCGTTCGAAGAACGGGATCGCTTCCGCTCGCCTATGCCCCGGCAATCCATCCTTCTTGAAAGATTCCTGCACTTAAGATGGATGCGCGGGTCAAGCCCGCGCATGACATCCTGTTGAACTTCCTTCACGCCACGCCGCGCTTGCGGCCTTCCCAGTAAGGCGCACGCAGCGCCTTGCGGTCGATCTTGCCGAGCCCCGTGACCGGGATGACCTCGACAAAATCGATGGTCTTGGGCGACCACGGCGCGCCGCGCTTGTCCTTGACGTGGGCCTGCAGTTCGGCGACGCCGGAATTGGCGCCGGGCTTCAGCACCACAAAGCCCTTCACCGCCTCGCCCCACTTGTCGTCAGGAATTCCGATCACGGCGGCGGAGGCAACCGACGGATGCGACATCAGCGCATCCTCGACCTCGCGCGGATAGATGTTGAAGCCGCCGGAGATGATCATGTCCTTGGTGCGGTCGACAATATAGAAGTAGCCTTCCTCGTCCTTCACCGCGACGTCGCCGGTGTGCAGCCAGCCGCCCTTGAGGGTTTCGGCGTTGGCCTCGGGACGCTTCCAGTAGCCGTCCATGACCAGCGGCCCGCGCACGCAGATCTCGCCCGGCTCGCCGATCGCGACCTCGCGCATGTCCGCATCGAACAGTTTTACATCGACTCCGGGACTTGCGCGCCCGCACGATCCGAGCCGCGCGGGCCTGGTTTCGTCGTGATCGATCTTGCGCATCGAGGTGATGATCTGCGGCGCTTCGGTCTGGCCGTAAAGCTGCACGAACACCTTGCCGAAAATCTTCATGCCTTCCAGCAGGCGATCCGGCGACATCGGCGCGGCGCCATAGACGATCATCTCCAGCGACGACAGGTCGTGGCGCTTGCGCAGATCCTCGTTATCGATCAGCGCGTAGATGAGCGTGGGCACAAGGAAGGTCGAGTTGATCTTCTCGGCGGCCACAACGCCGGCATAGACCTCCGGCTCGAAGCCCTGCACGAGCCGCATCAGGCCGCCGCGCATCATCACCGGGAACAGCGTGACGCCCGCTGCGTGGCTGATCGGGGTCGCGGCGAGGAAGCGGATGTCCTGCGGCCAGTCCCAGTCCGCAAACAGCAACAGCGTCATGGTCATCAGCGCGCGATGCGGCAGCATCACGCCCTTGGAGCGGCCGGTGGTGCCGCCGGTATAGGCAAGGAAAGCGATCTCGTGGGCCTCGCTTTGATCCACCAGCGGCGCTGCCTCGGCCTTGGCGAGATCCGGCATGATATCGCGCACGCCCTCCATCGGCCCGATCGAATACAAATTCTTGAGGCCGGGCACGCGGCTCTTGATCGCGAGGCCGCGCGGACCGAACTTCGCGCCCTCCACGATCAGGAGATCGATCTCGGCGTCCTCGATGATAAAGGCGTGATCGTCTTCCGCCGCCATGGGATGCAGCGGCGTGTAGCGGATACCCATCACAAGCGCGGCGCAGATCGCAGCCCAGGATTCGGCGCGGTTGCTCGCCAGAACCGACAGCGCGCTGCCTTTCTTCAGCCCGAGCGAGCGAAACAGCGTGATGAAGCGGCCAATGGTGTCGCCGAGTTCGCGGTAACTCCACCGCACCTTGCCGTCAGCGAGCGCGGGCCGGTCACCGAACCGCCCCACCGCGTTGACGATCATATTGCCGATGGTTCCACCGGAATGAAGCTGGCCCAAATCCAGCGGAGTGCCCGTCGAGCTCATGGATAGGTCTCCTGCCTTGCGGCTCGTTATGTCGCAGTGGCCGCATGGGGGCGCAGATTAGGGAGCGCTCGCCGGGTGTCAAATATGTGCAAATGACATAAATTTCCGGCGCTTCTGCCTTTGACGCGCCGCGGCACAGAGGTTATGTGATGCACTTATGACGACATCAGATAATTCCTCAGCCTGGCCGGACCATAAACCGACCGCGCTCCTCGTGCTTGCCGATGGCACCGTGCTGGAAGGCTTCGGCCTTGGCGCGGAAGGTCAGGCCGTTGGCGAGGTCTGCTTCAACACAGCGATGACCGGTTATGAGGAAATCCTCACCGATCCATCCTATGCCGGGCAGCTCATTACCTTCACATTTCCCCATATCGGAAATGTCGGAACCAACGACGAAGACATCGAAACGGTGAATATGGCGGCAACGCCGGGCGCGCGCGGCGTGATTTTACGCGCAGCCATTACCGATCCGTCGAACTATCGCGCCGCCAAACATCTCGATACATGGCTGAAGGCGCGCGGCATTATCGGTCTCTCCGGCATCGATACCCGGGCGCTGACCGCGCTGATCCGCGACAAGGGCATGCCGAACGCCGTGATCGCGCACGCGAAGGACGGCAAGTTCGATCTGCACGGCCTCAAGGAGGAAGCGCGCGAATGGCCCGGCCTCGAGGGCATGGACCTCGTGCCGATGGTGACCAGCGCCCAGCGTTTCACCTGGGATGAGACGCCGTGGGAATGGGACAAGGGATTCGGCAAGCAGGACAAGCCGGAATTCAACGTCGTCGCGATCGACTACGGCATCAAGCGCAATATTCTGCGCCTGCTGGCGGGCGAAGGCTGCAAGGTCACGGTCGTGACGGCGAAAACATCCGCGGAAGATATTCTGGCGATGAAGCCGGACGGCGTGTTCCTGTCGAACGGCCCCGGCGATCCGGCGGCGACCGGCGAATATGCCGTGCCCGTCATCAAGAAAGTGATCGAGTCCGGCACACCGACCTTCGGGATTTGCCTCGGCCACCAGATGCTCGGCCTCGCCCTTGGCGGCAAGACCATGAAGATGCATCAGGGCCATCACGGCGCGAACCATCCGGTGAAGGACCTCACGACCGGCAAGGTCGAGATCACCTCGATGAACCACGGCTTTGCGGTGGACAAGACCACGCTGCCGAACAACGTGACCCAGACGCATATTTCGCTGTTCGACGACTCGAACTGCGGCATCGCGCTGGAAGACAAGCCGGTGTTCTCGGTGCAGTACCATCCCGAGGCCTCACCCGGCCCGCGCGACTCGCACTATCTGTTCAGGCGTTTCACCGACCTGATGCGCGACAAGAAGCGGGCGTGAGCTAGGCCACCTGTCATCACCGGGCATAGCCGTTCGAAGAACGGCGTCGCTTCCGCTTGCCTATGTCCCGGTGATCCCGACCAGTTCGGCACCGTGCAATCGTTATCGGGATGGCCGGGACAAGCCCGGCCATGACACCGAGCTTCATTTCGCCGGGACGACCGCGGAAATATCCCCCGCCTCGCTACGACTTCGCCGCACTCAACTCGGCCCAATCAAACTCTTCTTCCAGCCGGTGAAAGGCGTCGTCGCCGATCTCACCCGACTCACGCATCTCAAACAGCTTCTGCCGCGCGGCGCGGATCGCGTCACGGCGCACCGGATCGGCGGGCAACTCGCTCGACGTCAGGCCATCCGGATTGCTTTCCGACTGATCGAGCATCTGCCGGTATTCAAGCCGCAACATCTCCGCCTCCGCAGACGTGTTACCGTCGATGGCTTCGAGCGCCGCATGGAACGCCGCGCGGCGCGCCCAGCCGACCTCGTGCGCCACCGGATCGCCGTCATCCAGCGCGAGCCATGCGATCAGCGGGCGCAGCGTCAGCCCCTGGAGCACAAGCGTGCCGAGCACGACGCCGAACGCAGTGAGCAGGATCAGGTCGCGATAGGGAAATCCCTGCGGCAGCGCGAAGGCCGCGGCCAGCGTGACGATGCCGCGCATCCCGCACCATGCGACGAGGATGCCGCCCTTCTGTGTCGGCGGGCTGATCGTCGCGCGGCGAGGCTTCAGTCCGAAACGGAAAATCAGCAACCGCCAGACGGTGTTGTTGGCCATGACCCAGACGATGCGCGTCACGATCACCGCGGCAAGCACGGCGCCAGCGACGACCGAATACTGCCAGCGCACCGAGTCGTCCAGCCCGGCCCAGATCGGCCGCAACTGCGTGCCGATCAGAACGAAAGCCATCACGTTGAGCAGGTAGACCATGGTCTCCCACACCGCATAAGACGGCACACGCAGCCGCGCGGGCGTGTAGGCGGGAACGTTGCGGGCGAGAGTCACCGCATAGACGACGATGGTGAGAATGCCGGACAGGCCGAGTTTTTCGGCGGCAATCCACACCGTGAAGGCGCCGGCGAACTGCATGATGATCGATGTCGGCACGTCGCTGATACGCGCGGTCACCAGCATCGAGATCCGCGCCAAGACGTATCCGGCCACAAGGCTGCCGATGATCGCAGCGGTCAGCGCCGGCACGACATGGCTCGCGCTGAGCGACGTCGCCAATGCGGCGCTCACGGCCACCCGATAGATCAGCAGGGCGCTGGCATCGTTGAGCAGGCTTTCGCCCTCGAGAATTTTGAGGACGCGATACGGCAGCTTGACGCTGCGCAGCACCGCGGTCGCCGCCGCCGCATCCGGCGGCGCGACGATGGCGCCCAGTGCGATCGCAGCAGCCCACGGCATTGAGGGGAGAAGCCAGTGCGCAACAACGGCGACGACTGCCGTGGTGAGACCGACCGCCACCAGCACCAGCGTCGCAACCGGCACCCAGTTGTCGCGCAGATCCCGCATCGAGGTGTCGAAGGCCGCATCGAGCAAGACCGGCGCGACGAACAGCGCCAGCGCGAGTTCGGGATCGAGCGTCCACGCCGGCGCATCCGGGAGAAAGGCGATGCCGACACCGCCGAGCGCAAGGAATGTCGGATAGGGAACGCCGAGACGGCGCGCCAGCGCCGACAGCAGCATCGCACCCAGCATGAGCCCGATGGTCCATTCAAATGCGTGCAAACGTTATGCTCCAGATAATACGCGAGCTTACGCGATCAGATCCGCAGGGCAAAATGGAGGGATGCCTCGCCCGCCGCCCGCACTTGCGGGCCCTCAACGAAAATTCTAGGTTGGAATGATAATCATCATCTAATAACCGCGAGCACGATCACATGACATCGGCACCGATATCCGGATTCGACTACTTCAACGGCATCAAAAACGGAACGATCGAGCCGCCGCCGATGCCGAAACTGTTCGGTATCGAGATCGTCGAAGTCGAGCCCGGACATATTGTGCTGACCGCGACGCCGCAGCCCGAGCACAACAATCCGCTGGGCATTACCCATGGCGGTTATGCCGCGGTGCTGCTCGACACCTGCATGGGCGGCGCGATCCATTCGGCGCTCAAACCCGGTCAGGGCGTGGTGACGCTGGAATACAAGATCAACTTCATGCGGCCGATGTCGCCCAAAACCGGCCTCGTGCGCGGCGAAGGCCGCGTCATCCATGTTGGCCGTCAGGCGGGAATGTCGGAAGGTCGCCTGTTCGACGCGGCAGGCAAGTTGCTGGCGCACGGCACAACAACTTGCCACATCCTGCAAAACTAGAGATCAGGCCTCGTTGCTGCCCTCCTGACGCGTGGCCTCGAACAGAAACCAGGTCCGGCGCTCCGTTTCATCGATGAAGATCTCGAGGATGCTGGCGGACGCAACATCTTCAGCATCGTCGCAAACCTGTGTGCCTTGCGCATGGCCGCGGCGACCTTCTTGTTGTCTTCCATCAACTCACGAAGCATTTCGCGCGGCGGCACGAACTTCTCGTCGTTGTCCTTGAGAGTCTGGAGCTTGGCGATGTGGCCGATGGAGCGGATGGTGTTTCCGCCGATTTTGCGGACACGTTCCGCCAACTGGTCGGTGGTGGCGAAAATCTGGTCGGACTGCTCGTCGAGCAGAAGGTGATAATCGCGGAAATGGCGTCCGCTGACATGCCAGTGGAAATTTTTCGTCTTCAGGTAAAGCGCGAAGGCATCCGCCAGCAGCGTGTTGAGTGCCGTTGACACTTTGGTCACGGCAGCGCTGTCGAGATCGGTAGGGGTGTCGAGTTCGGCCGAAACGGCATTCTTGGTTTTGCTCACGGCGGGGCCTTCCTGCTAGGAAATAGACATCAGGCGATGGACAGTGATCGCCAGACCAACTAACGCCTTCCTGTGCCCGCCGGTTCCCAGGCGGGAACCCCTCCCTTGGAGGCATGATCCTTCCGAAAACCGCGGTTTCCGGGACCATGCCCAGTCCGGACAAAGCCGATGGACGACTGGATCGATTATTACGATTCAACCCACACGATTTATGTTAGCAAGCTGCATCGCGACGTGCATTTTCGCGTGATCGCCAATGACATTCTTGCATATGTCCCCTCGCCGGAAGCCGTGGTGCTGGACTATTCCTGCGGCGAGGCGCTGCTCGCCGCGCAGGTCGCTGCCGCCTGCCAGAAGCTGATCCTTGCCGAGCCCGCCCCCGGCGTGCGCGGACGCCTGAATGCCCGTTTCGGCCCGAACCCCAAAATCGCAGTCCGTTCACTCGATGACCTGACGCAATTGCCGGACCGGTCGGTCGATCTCGCCGTGATGATTTCGGTGGCGCAGTACATGACCCCGGCTGAACTCGATGCCGCGTTTGCCCTGATGCGCCGCATACTGAAGCCCGGCGGTCGCCTGGTGCTGGGTGATATCCTGCGCCCCGAGGTCGGCGCTGCGACCGACGTGATGGCTCTGCTCAGGCTTGCGGCCAAAAACGGCTTCCTGACCGATGCATTGTGGGGACTGGCCCGCACGGCGCTCTCGGACTACTGGCAATTGCGCAAAAGCATCGGGCTGCAGCGTTACAACGAAGCCGAAATGCTGGCAAAGCTGACATCCGCGGGTTTCGAAGCGGCTCTCGCCAAGAAGAATGTCGGCTACAATCCCGCACGCATGACCTTCCTCGCGACGGCGCGCGCCTGATCGTACAACTGCGCACATTAAGGTTAAACCCCGGCCCTCGTGGACTCCACGTAACGCCACGGTAGTCTCCTGCCATGGCCCGGTGGCGGAATGTTACGCGGAGGCGCCGCAAACGCTTCACATCCTGGTTCAAGTCCAGGCCGAGCCTCCAAATTCTCTGGTCTGCGATCCTGCGGGCCGCAAGCCCCGGAAACTGCCTGAAATTCGCAGTTGATCGCGGCTTTTAAGGCCTTTCACCGTCACGGAATCTGGTCTAAGACACGGCGCGCGCGAGGGCAACCTGGCGCTTGGCTCGAGGGACGCGCGGATGCGCGCCCTTTTTTTGTGCCCAAATTCCTGCCGTGAGACTTAATGCCTAAAAGAACCGACATCTCGACGATCCTCATCATCGGCGCTGGCCCCATCGTGATCGGTCAGGCCTGCGAATTCGATTATTCCGGCACCCAGGCCGTGAAAACCCTTCGCGAAGAGGGCTATCGCATCGTTCTGGTCAACTCCAATCCGGCCACCATCATGACGGACCCGGAACTGGCGGACGCGACCTATATCGAGCCGATCACACCGGAAATCGTCGCCAAGATCATCGAGAAGGAGCGCCATGTGCTCCCCGGCGGTTTCGCGCTGCTGCCGACCATGGGCGGCCAGACCGCGCTGAACTGCGCGCTGTCGCTGCGCCAGCAGGGCACGCTGGACAAATTCGACGTCGAGATGATCGGCGCCACGGCGGACGCCATCGACAAGGCAGAAGACCGACAGCTTTTCCGCGAGGCCATGACCAAGATCGGCCTCGAGACACCCAAGTCGCGGCTGGCGAATGCCTCGGCGCTGAAAAAATCCTTTCGCGACAAGCATCACGCGGAACGGGAGAAGCTATCCGGCGACGCGCTCGCCGAACACGAGCGGCAGTGGATTCTCGGCGAAAGTGACCGCCGCAAGCGCTATCAGGAACACGCGCTCGGCGAAGCGTTAATGGCGCTCTCCGAAATCGGCCTGCCCGCGATCATCCGCCCCTCGTTCACCATGGGCGGCACCGGCGGCGGCATTGCCTATAACCGCGAGGAATTTCTCGACATCATCGAGCGCGGGCTCGACGCCTCGCCGACCAACGAAGTGCTGATCGAGGAATCCGTTCTCGGCTGGAAAGAATACGAGATGGAGGTTGTCCGCGACAAGAAGGACAACTGCATCATCGTCTGCTCGATCGAGAACCTCGATCCGATGGGCGTGCACACCGGCGACTCCATCACCGTCGCCCCTGCCCTGACGCTGACCGATAAAGAATATCAGATCATGCGCGACGCCTCGCTGGCGGTGCTGCGCGAGATCGGCGTCGAGACCGGCGGCTCGAACGTGCAGTTCGGCGTCAATCCGGCCGACGGCCGCATGGTCGTGATCGAAATGAACCCGCGCGTGTCGCGCTCTTCGGCGCTGGCCTCGAAGGCCACCGGCTTCCCGATCGCCAAGGTCGCGGCGAAGCTCGCGGTCGGCTACACCCTCGATGAAATCGCCAACGACATAACCGGCGGCGCGACGCCGGCGTCGTTCGAGCCGACCATCGATTACGTCGTCACCAAGATTCCGCGCTTCGCCTTTGAAAAATTCCCCGGCGCGTCCACCACGCTGACCACGTCGATGAAGTCGGTCGGCGAAGTCATGGCGATCGGCCGCACCTTCCAGGAAAGCCTGCAGAAGGCGCTGCGCGGGCTCGAGACCGGCCTCACCGGCCTCGATGAAATCGAGATCGAAGGCCTCGGCCAGAGCGACGACAAGAACGCGGTGCGCGCGGCCCTCGGTACGCCGACCCCCGACCGGCTGCTGCAGGTCGCGCAGGCGATGCGGCTCGGCTGGACCAACGAGGAGATCTTCACCTCGTGCAAGATCGACCCGTGGTTCCTCGCTGAGATGCGCGGCATCATCGACATGGAAGCCAAGGTCAAGGCGAACGGCCTGCCCGGCAACGCCCACAGCATGCGCATGCTCAAGGCGATGGGTTTCTCCGACGCCCGCCTCGCCGTGCTCGCCAACACCACCGAGGCCGAGGTGAAAGCCGCGCGCCGTGCGCTGAACGTGCGCCCGGTGTTCAAGCGCATCGACACCTGCGCCGCCGAATTCGCCTCGCCCACCGCCTATATGTACTCGACCTATGAGGCCCCGTTCGCGGGCGCGATGGCCGACGAGAGCGCGCCGTCCGACAAGAACAAGGTCATTATTCTTGGCGGCGGGCCAAACCGGATCGGCCAGGGCATCGAGTTCGACTATTGCTGCTGTCACGCCTGCTTCGCGCTGCATGACGCCGGCTACGAGACCATCATGGTCAACTGCAATCCGGAGACGGTCTCGACCGACTACGACACCGCGGACCGGCTCTACTTCGAGCCGCTGACCGCCGAAGATGTGCTGGAGATCATCGACACCGAACGCAGCAACGGCACGCTTCACGGCGTCATCGTGCAGTTCGGCGGCCAGACGCCGCTGAAGCTCGCGCATGCGCTGCAAGCGGCCGACGTGCCGATCCTCGGCACCTCGCCGGACGCCATTGATCTCGCCGAAGACCGCGACCGCTTCAAGCGCGTGCTCGACAAGCTGCGCCTGAAGCAGCCGAAGAACGGCATCGCCTATTCGGTCGAGCAGGCGCGCCTTGTCGCCGCCGACCTCGGTTTGCCGCTCGTCGTGCGCCCATCCTATGTGCTTGGCGGCCGCGCCATGCAGATCATCCGCGAAGAATTCCAGCTCGGCGATTACCTGCTCGGCACCCTGCCGGAGCTGGTGCCCGCCGACGTCAAGGCGCGCTATCCGAACGACAAGACCGGCCAGATCAACACTGTGCTCGGCAAGAACCCGCTGCTGTTCGACCGTTATCTGTCCGACGCCACCGAAGTCGACGTCGACTGCCTGTGCGACGGCAAGGATACATTCGTCGTCGGCATTATGGAGCATATCGAGGAAGCGGGCATTCACTCCGGCGACTCCGCCTGCTCGCTGCCGCCGCACTCGCTCGAACCTGCGGTGATCGCCGAGCTCGAACGCCAGACACGCGAACTCGCGCTCGGCCTCGACGTCGTCGGCCTGATGAACGTGCAGTACGCCATCAAGGACGGCGATATCTACGTGTTAGAGGTCAATCCGCGCGCCTCACGTACGGTGCCGTTCGTCGCCAAGGTGGTCGGGATTCCGGTCGCAAAAATCGCCGCACGCATCATGGCGGGCGAGAAGCTCGCCGACTTCAAGCTGAAGCCGCCCAAGCTCAACCATGTCGGCGTCAAGGAATCGGTCTTCCCGTTCGCGCGCTTCCCCGGCGTCGACACCGTGCTCGGGCCGGAAATGAAGTCGACCGGCGAGATCATGGGCATCGACACCTCGTTCGCGGTGGCGTTCGCCAAGAGCCAGCTCGGCGGCGGTACCCGCGTGCCGCGCAAGGGCACGGTGTTCGTATCGGTGCGCGAAATCGACAAGGCGCGCATTCTCGACGCGGTCAAGCTGCTGTCCTCGCTCGGCTTCAAGGTGATCGCGACGTCGGGCACGCAGCGCTTTCTCGCGGAAAGCGGAGTTCCGGCCGAAAAGATCAACAAGGTACTGGAAGGCCGCCCGCACATCGTCGACGCCATCACCAACGGCGAGGTGCAACTCGTTTTCAATACCACCGAGGGGCCGCAAGCGCTGGCCGACAGCCGCTCGTTGCGACGCGCTGCCCTCTTGCATAAAGTGCCATATTACACCACTCTTTCAGGTGCATTGGCGGCGGCACAGGGCATCCGGGCCTATCTGGGCGGGGATCTCGAGGTCCGCACCCTGCAAGGTTACTTCCCCGATCTCTGAAATTGGTAGCCGGTCATCCCGACCGGCATAGTATAGGTGGAACTTGCGGCGGGAACCGCCCGGCCGCAGTCGTGTTCTCATTCGTTGCCCGGCGGCCGTAAGCCAACGGGATCAAACAAGATGTTTCGTGCACGCGGCAACAGTCCGTCGCGCGAAATGCAAGGACGACGAAATGGTTGACAAGGTACCGATGACCCCAGGCGGATACGCCGCTCTGGAGGTTGAACTGAAGCAGCGCCAGTCGGTGGATCGCCCGCGCATCGTCGAGCAGATTGCCGAAGCACGTTCGCATGGCGACCTGTCGGAAAACGCCGAGTATCACGCAGCAAAGGAAGCACAGTCACATAACGAGGGCCGCATTGCGGAAATCGAGGACAAGCTTGCGCGCGCCGACATCATCGACGTCTCCAAACTGTCCGGCGACACCATCATGTTCGGCGCGACCGTGACGCTGGTCGACGAGGACACCGAGAAGAAGGCCGTCTGGCAGATCGTCGGCGAGCCCGAGGCCGACGCCAAGAAGGGCCGCATCTCGATCACCTCCCCGCTGGCGCGCGCGCTGATCGGCAAGAAGAAGGGCGCGTCCGTCGAAGTCGTCGCGCCCGGCGGCGCCAAGGCTTACGAGATCACCAAGGTGGACTGGAAGTAAGCGGGCCACCGATTCGCGATTGCGTCTAGCAAATGGCCGGGTCAGACCCGGCCATTTTTGCATCCACGGCGTCGTCTCCGCGAAGGGCGGGGACCCATCTCGATCTGCGGGAGTTCGACGTATTCTCGCCAGTGCCCGCAACGGACCGCTGTGCTAGAATGAAGAAGATCGGTCCCCGCTTGCGCGGGGACGACGGTGGTTTGGGATATGCCGCGTTCTCACGTGATGATGGTGCTGCTGATGGTGGTCATCGCCGCCACCGGCGCGCGCGCCGCCGAGATCGACATTCCACCGCCGGGCAAGCCGAGAGAACTTTCGGTCTACGTCAACCAGCCGAACTGCCAGCGCTGGACCGACGACTGCGTGAACTGCGCGCGCGGGGCGAACGGCGAGGCGCCGGCCTGCTCGAACATCGGGTTTGCCTGTCAGCCCAAGGCCATCCGCTGCACCGCCGTAGACATTTCGCAGGGCGAACCGCAGAGGAAGTAGCAGGTTTCCAACCGGAAACCTGGGCACACGCATAACACTGCGCTCCAAGAATTATTCCGGATTGTCCCACGAAATCGTCATTGAGTCGGCTTGCTGCAATCTTCCGCTCAGGCGGCCGGCGGGATAACAACAAAGTGTGTGGAATCAAACAGGGGGATTTTCCATGGACTTCGGGTTTCTCGCGCCATACCGGCCACAGCTTCTCAGCGTGCTGCGCATCATGACCGGCCTGCTGCTGTTTCAGTTCGGCGTCGCCAAGATTCTTAAATTCCCGGCGGTGCCGATGTTCGCCAACCCGCCGACGATCAGTCTGGTCGCCGGCGGAATCGAGCTGGTGCTGGGCGCGCTGCTGATCATCGGCCTGTTCACCCGCCTGTCGGCGTTCATCCTGGCCGGCGAAATGGCCCTCGCCTACTTCATCGGTCATATGTTCAAGACCGGCAGCGCGGTTTTTCACCCGCTTCTGAACGGCGGCACGCTGGCGGCGATGTTCTGCTTCGCGTGTCTTTATCTGGCGAGCGCGGGCCCCGGCCCGTGGAGCGTCGACGCCTCGCGCGGCAAGGCCTGATCGCTATCGCGTCCGGACACGATCCATCCTGAAAGCCGGTTTGCGGCTTTCAGGATCAAGTCCTGAAAAAGAACACAACCGTCAAACCCGCGCCGATGGCCACCACCACGGCGCGGATTACTTTTTCCGGGACGCGGCGCGCGAGACTGACGCCGTAATATCCGCCGATGGCTGAAGCGGCGATCGTCACCAGCGCCTGCGGCCAGTGCACCAGGCCGCCGGCGATCAGCAACGCAGCCGACATGATCTGAATCAGAAATGCGACAACAATCTTGGTCGCGTTGGCCTTGTGAAAATTTCCGCTTTCAAGGATGGCCAGTGCCGCGAGCATCATGATGCCCGTGCCGGCTCCGAAAAATCCGCCATAGATCGCCACCACCATCATCAGCACATAGGCGGCAATCCGCGCACCCGCATGCTGTCCGCGCGACCACGGTTCAACGAAGGCGCGGATCTGGTTGCTGAACGCGAACAGCAAGGTGGCCAGCAACAGCAGCCACGGCACCAACGGACGGAAACCGCTATCGCCGAGCCCGATCAGCAACAGCGCGCCGGCACCGCCGCCGATCAGTCCGATGATCGCGAACGGGATCATCTCGCGATAGTACGTGCGGACCTCGGAACGATAGGCCGCGACACTTGCGAGATTGGCAGGCGTGAGGGCGACCGCGCTGGTGGCGTTGGCATCCAGCGTCGGCAGGCCGCTGACAACGAGCGCGGCGAAGGTAATGAACGTGCCGCCACCGGCGACAGCATTGACGGTGCCGGCAGCGAATCCCGCCACCGCCAGCACAACGATCTGGAATAAGGTCACGTCAGCCCCATCACGCAATTGGGCGAGGGAAGCGCCCGGCTGTCAGTTTTTAGAGGGTCGTGCTGCGGAGGAGAATGCCTCTACGCCGGTGAGGCACTATGCTGAAACGCACGCACTCTGCCGAACTGCTTCAGCCCTGCGGGACTTTCAGTTCAAGCGGAACGTCCGGGGCATCTTTGGAATTGTGCAGCACCAGCGAGGTCCGCACGTTGCGCACATGGGGCGCCGCGGTGAGGTGCGAGACGAAATTCTGGAAGGTCGCCATGTCCGGCGCGACACATTTGAGAATGAAATCGATCTCGCCCGACAGCATCCAGCATTCGCGCACGAGAGGCTCGTGACGGACGAATTCCTCGAACGCACGCAAATCGGCATCGGCCTGGCTGGACAGATGCACCGAGGCGAACACCGTGACGTCAAAGCCGAGCGACGGCGGATTCAGCAACCCGCGATAACCGAGGATATAACCCTCATCCTCCAGCGTCCGGACCCGGCGCAGACACGGCGGCGGCGAGATCCCGACCCGCTTGGCCAGTTCCACATTGGTGATTCGGCCATCGGCCTGAATCTCGCTCAGAATTTTCAGATCGATTTCGTCGAGGCTTTTTGACACGAGCGTCCCGAATCCGGCGTTCGCTTCATTTGCAGCGCCTTCCGTGCGAACGCCGGATTCGAAAGGACGCTAGAAAGTTATGGATTCCAGTGTGGTTTTGGTTCGCAGGTCCGTACTCGAGCACACGGCGGACACAATACGGACCTGCGAACCACCACACGGGTGTCCCATCCCTGGCGGCCGGATCGGTCCGGCCGGTTTTCTGGACTGTTCTAACCATCAGCCGTCCTTCGCGCAATTTTATTTCGCGTGCACGCTATGTCATGGCTAGCTGGGGAAAATCTCATGATAGGGGTTGCATATCTTGCATAGCTCGCAGGATGGCCTACATTCGGAACATGCACTTTTAACAGCCCAGCGATGCCTTTGCGGGCATTTCCCGCCTCTTCGCTGATCAATCCATGCAACAAAACCTCTAAGGGTCGCGTTATGGCCGCTCCCATTCATGCCAAGGTTGTTATCATCGGATCGGGCCCCGCGGGCTACACAGCGGCGATCTACGCCGCCCGCGCCATGCTCGAGCCCGTATTGATCCAGGGCATCCAGCCTGGCGGCCAGCTCACCATCACCACCGACGTCGAAAACTATCCGGGATTTGCCGACGTCATCCAGGGCCCCTGGCTGATGGAGCAGATGGAAAAGCAGGCGGCGCATGTCGGCACCAAGATCGTCACCGATCACGTCAACAAGCTCGAGTTGAGCCAGCGCCCGTTCAGGATCACCACCGACAGCGGCGACGTTTATCTCGCTGACGCCGTGGTCCTCTCCACCGGTGCCCAGGCGCGCTGGCTCGGGATTCCGTCGGAAGAAAAATTCAAGGGCTTCGGCGTATCGGCCTGCGCCACCTGCGACGGCTTCTTCTACCGCAACAAGCAAGTGTTCGTGGTCGGCGGCGGCAACACCGCCGTCGAGGAAGCATTGTTCCTGACCAACTTCGCCTCGAAGGTGACGCTGGTTCATCGCCGCGACAGCCTGCGCGCCGAACGCATCCTGCAGGACCGCCTGTTCAAGCATCCCAAGATCAGCGTGATCTGGGACAGCGAAGTTGACGAAATTCGTGGTTCGGAAAATCCCTCCAAGGTGACCCACGTCCGCCTGAAAAATCTCAAGAGCGGCACGGTCACCGAGCACGCCGCCGACGGCGTGTTCATCGCCATCGGCCATGCACCGGCGACCGAGCTCGTCACCGGCCAGTTGAAACTGAAACCCTCCGGCTATGTCGAGATCGCACCGCATTCGACCGCGACCTCGGTGCCCGGCGTCTTCGCCGCGGGCGACGTCGCGGATGAAACCTATCGCCAGGCCGTCACAGCTGCGGGCCTCGGCTGTATGGCGGCGCTGGAAGCGGAACGCTTCCTGGCACACAGCGCAATCGAACGCGCAGCGGCGGAGTGACCATGCCTCGAACACGCGATGGATTAAGCGATATGGATTGGGACAAGCTGAAGGTCTTCCACGCGGCTGCGGAGGCGGGAAGCTTCACGCATGCGGGCGAGCAACTGGGGCTGTCGCAGTCAGCCGTCTCCCGTCAGGTCAGCGCGCTGGAGCAGGAACTGTCGGTCTCGCTGTTTCATCGCCACGCGCGCGGGCTGATCCTCACCGAACAGGGCGACCTGTTGTTCCGCACCGCGCATGATGTCTTCATGCAGCTGCAGGCGGCGCGCGCAAAACTCACCGACAGCCGCGAGCGGCCGAGCGGCGACCTCAAGGTCACCACCACACCTGGCGTCGGCATCAACTGGCTGATTCCGCGGCTCGGCGAATTCACGGCGCTCTATTCCGACATCCGTATTTCGCTGATCGTGACCGACGAGGAACTCGACCTGTCGATGCGCGAGGCTGACGTCGCGATCCGCACCCGCAAGCCGACCCAGCCGGATCTCATTCAGCGCAAGCTGTTCTCGATGGGCTTCCACGCCTACTGCTCGCCGGAATACGTCAAGCGCCATGGCACCCCGCGCACGCTCGACGAACTGGACGCACACCGGATCATCGTGCTCAGCGACCAGAACGTTCCACAGCATCTGCAGAACCGGAACTGGCTGATCGACGCCAACCGCAACGGCTCCGGCCCGCGCGAGCCCGTGTTCAAGGTCAACAACATCCTGGGTCTGGTGCGCGCATGCCAGCAGGGCCTCGGAATTGCTGCGCTGCCTGATTACCTCGTCGAGGACAATAACCGGCTTGTGCAGCTGTTCAGCGAGGCTGACTCGATTCAGTTGGATACGTATTTTGTTTATCCCGAAGAATTGAAGTCGGTGGCGCGCGTGCAGGTTTTCCGGGACTTTATCGTGAGCAAAGCCCAGCGCTGGCCGTCCTAATCGCCCGTACCCGACGTTTGCTTCATGTTGCAGCGCCGTCCGAGCAAACCTCGGACGCGAAGGACACCAGTAAACAATAACTCCAGTGATCCTTTGGTTCTGACATTCGTAAAATGCCGGCGAAAGATATGTACGAATGTCAGAACCGGATCACCGGCCGTGTTCAAACGGGCGTTTGAGCCCGCATCCTGAGCATGACTGACATACCGGGATCGGAGTTGTCCGCATGGGAAGTCGGGGCCCATACTCTCTTCACACTGAATGAGCGTTTTGCGCACTGTCCCCCTCCTCCAGCGAAACGCGCGCTCAGTTATCCCTCTTGGAAGGTGATTGTGTCGGCCTCACGTGGCCAAAAACTAAACAGGCCGGGCTCCTTAGCCCGGCCTTTTTTCTGCGTGATCGTCCGGACGGACTATCTTACGCGTGCAGCTTCGCGCGCGACAACCGGAGCGCGTTGCCGATCACACTGACCGACGACAGCGCCATCGCCGCAGCGGCCAGCATCGGCGACAGCAGGATCCCGAACGTTGGATAAAGCAGTCCGGCCGCAACCGGAATGCCCGCCGCGTTGTAGAGAAACGCGAACACCAGGTTCTGGCGGATGTTGCGCATCGTCGCGCGCGACAACAGCCGCGCTTCCACGAGCCCGATGAGATCGCCGCGCAGCAGTGTGATGCCGGAGCTCTCGATCGCGACATCCGTGCCGCTGCCCATGGCGATGCCGACATCCGCGGCTGCCAGCGCAGGCGCATCGTTGATGCCGTCGCCGGCCATGGCCACGACGCGGCCTTCGCTGCGCAGCCGCGCCACGACGTCGCCCTTGCGCTCGGGAAGGACGTCGGCCTCGACCTCGGTGATGCCGAGCGTCTTCGCCACCGCCTGCGCCGTGGTGACGTTGTCGCCGGTCAGCATGACAATGCGCAGGCCGTCGTCGCGCAACTGCCTGATCGCGTCCTGCGCACTCGGCTTGATCGGATCGGCGATGGCGATGATGCCGGCGGCGCGGCCATCGACCGCCACATAGATCGCGGTCGCACCGCGCTCGCGCTGTGTCCGCGCCTCCGCTTCCAGCATCCTGATGTCGATGCTCGATTGCTGCATGATCACAGCGTTGCCGATCACAATCCTGCGGCCATCGACAGTGCCAAGCGCGCCCTTGCCGACCGGAGAATCGAAATTCTGCACGTCGCGAAGCTCGATGCTTTCGTCCTTCGCGGCGTTCAGGATCGCGAACGCCAATGGATGCTCGCTGGCCCGCTCAACGCTGGCAGCGAGCCGCAGCAGTTCGTTGCGCTCGAATCCGTCGGCGGGGACAACCGCCACCACTTTCGGCTTTCCTTCGGTCAGCGTGCCGGTCTTGTCGATCACCAGCGTGTCGACCTTCTCCATCCGCTCGAGTGCTTCGGCGTCGCGGATCAGGATGCCCGAACGTGCACCCCGGCCTACGCCGACCATGATCGACATCGGGGTCGCAAGACCGAGCGCACAGGGACAGGCGATGATCAGCACGGTGACTGCCGCGACCAGCGCGTAGGCCAACCGGGGCTCGGGACCGAACATGGCCCACACCGCGAACGCCGCGATCGCCACCACGATCACCACCGGAACGAACCAGCCCGCAACCATGTCGGCCAGACGCTGCACCGGCGCACGCGAACGCTGCGCCCGCGCCACCAGATCGACAATCCGCGCCAGCATCGTGTCGCGGCCAATCTTCTCGGCGCGCATCACCAGACCGCCGCTCTGGTTGACCGTGCCGCCGATCACCTTCGTCCCCACGGCTTTCTTGACCGGCATCGATTCACCGGTGACAAGGGATTCATCCACCAGCGACGATCCTTCGGTGACGACGCCGTCGATTGGAATTTTCTCACCCGGACGCACGCGCAGAAGATCGCCGACCGCGATGGCATCGATGTCGATGTCTTCGTCGCCCGCCTGCGAGATGCGGCGCGCGGTCTTCGGCGCAAGGCCAAGCAGCGCGCGGATCGCGCCGGAGGTTTGCGCACGGGCGCGCAGTTCGAGCACCTGACCCAGCAGCACCAGAACGGTAATCACGGCAGCAGCTTCGAAATACACCGCGACCGCGCCGTGCATGTCGCGGAACGCCTGCGGGAACAGCTGCGGCGCCAGCGTTGCGACCACGCTGTAGATGTAGGCGACGCCGGTGCCCATCGCGATCAGCGTGAACATGTTGAGATTGCGCGTTTTGACCGACTGCCAGCCGCGCTCGAAGAACGGCCACCCGCCCCACAGAACCGCAGGAGTCGCCAGCGCAAACGACACCCAATTGGACGTCTGCGCCGGCAACAGGTGAATGCCGCCAACATGCGCCGCCATGTCGATGACGAACACCGGCAGCGTCAGCGCCAGCGCGATCCAGAAGCGCCGCGTCATGTCGATCAGTTCGGGATCGGGCTTGTCGTCGAGCGAGACCGCCTCCGGCTCCAGCGCCATGCCGCAGATCGGGCAGCTTCCCGGCCCGACCTGCCGGATTTCAGGATGCATCGGGCAGGTGTAGATCGTGCCTTCCGGCAACTTCTTTTCCGCCACTGACGATTTCGGCGCGAGGAATTTCTCCGGCTCGGCCTCAAAGCGCGTGCGGCAACTCCCCGAGCAGAAGAAGTAGCGCTGCCCCTTGTGGTCAAGGTGATGCTCCGTCTTGAGCGGATCGACGCGCATGCCGCAGACCGGATCGATCACGCGCCCATCGGCATCAGCGTGCGCATGGCCGTGACCGGCGTGATCATGTCGCGTGTGGTCGTGTCCGGCGTGACCATGTCCGCCGCAGCAACTTTTCCCGTTGTCTGTATTCGCCGTCACGATTGCTCTCCTTGACCTATATACCCTATGGGGGTATATACATCGCCATGGGCCAGGAAATCAAGACCTCATGCCTGAAAAGGCTGAAACGGATCGAAGGCCAGGTTCGCGGTCTCGCGGGCATGGTCGATGACGATCGCTATTGCATCGACATCGTCACGCAGATCGCGGCGGCGCGCGCGGCGCTGCGGCGGGTTGAGGAAGAAATCCTGCGCGACCATATCGCCCACTGCGTCGAGCAAGCGATCAACGCGGGTGACAAGACCGATCAGCGCCGCAAGATTGTCGAACTGATGGATGTGGTCAGCCGCGCGGACCGATAGGCCGGCACGATCACCGGGTTACCTCTTCACGACATGGTTGATCGCGCGTTAGCTTCCGGCCGCGGCGCTTGATGAGTTCTCTGTGCGAGGAAATACCTGCGCCACAGCGCCTTCTGCGATTTGTTCGCTGAGCGTACGCTTCGCTGCGCGACTGATCGCAAACTCCGCACACGCATAGATCGAACATGCATCGGGGTATTTACGTGTTCTTACGCAATTCCCCGATAGCTGCCGACACTTGTTCTCGCGTTCTGCAGGTCGTTCGATGTTCAAGGTCTACAACTGTATCGCCACCGCCCATGATTTGTGGCTCGTGGGTCTCGCGGCTGTCATTTGTACATTGGCTTCGTTCGCGGCCATCAACTTGCTGAGGCATGCACGCTTCTCGGCAGGGCGCATGCGTCCAGTCTGGCTCGCGGTGTCCGCGATCTCGACCGGCTTCGGCATCTGGTCCACGCACTTCATCGCAATGCTCGCGTTCTCGCCGGGAATTCCGAGCGGCTACAATATCGCTCTCACCGTTCTGTCGCTCGCCGCCGCTGTCCTGCTCACCGCGGCGGGCCTCGCGATGGCGATGCTTCCCGGATGGCGGCTTGGACCGTGGCTCGGCGGCGCTGTCGTTGGAGGCGGCATCGCCACGATGCACTATCTCGGCATGGCGGCCTTTCAGATCGGCGGCGTCATCCTGTGGGATACAACTCTCGTCGCCGTATCGATCCTGCTTGGCACGCTGATCGGCGCGACCGCTCTTCCTGCCGGCCTGCACGGCACTTCGGAGCGCTGGCGGGTTGCCGGTGCGCTGCTGTTGACGCTCGCGATCTGCAGCCATCATTTCACGGCCATGGGCGCGGTCGCGATCATTCCCGATCCCACCGTCATGATCCCTCAAGCCTCTATTCCCGCCGGATGGCTCGCCATCGGCGTCGCCGTATCGAGCTTCACCATCATCCTGCTGGCACTGGGCGCCGCCGCCCTCGACATCCGCGACCAGCGCAGGTCCATGCTTGAAGCAGACCGGATGCGCGGTCTGGCCAATGCGGCGGTCGAAGGCCTGCTGGTCTGCGACGGCGACATCGCCGTGACGGCGAACACCAGTTTTGCGCAGCTTGTCGGCTCGTCGTCCGAGAAACTGATCGGCGCCAGGCTGGAATCATACATTCCGGATGCCGAGGCCCGTGCAAGACTGCTGGCGGCGCCGAACCAGCCGGTCGAGGCCGATTTGCGCCATGTCGATGGGTCCATGATTCCGGTCGAACTGATCCTGCGTCCGATCGATTTCGGCGGGCAGGCGCATCACGTCATCGCCGTCCGCAATCTGCAGGCGCGCAAGCAGGCCGAGCAGCACATCCGCTATCTTGCACACCACGACCCGCTGACGTCGCTGCCGAACCGCGGCACCTTCCATGCGCGGCTCGATCATGAAATCGAGGCGGCCGGGGCCAACGGGCAAAAGTGCGCAGTGATGTGCTTCGACCTCGACAGGTTCAAGGAGGTCAACGATCTGTTCGGACACGCCGCCGGCGACAAGGTGCTTCAGACCGTCGCCTCGCGCGTCTCCGCGCTCCTCGACAACACCTGCATGGTCGCGCGTCTCGGCGGCGACGAATTCGCGGTTCTGATGCCCGGGCTGTCCAATCCCGCAGCGGCGGGAAAGCTGGCCGACAATATTCTCATGGCGCTGAAACCCGGCGCCGACAAATCCGACAGTGACAATTTGACCTCGTGCAGCATCGGCATCGCGATCTGCCCCGACGACGCCGACAACCGCGAAGCGTTGCTCACCCACGCCGACACGGCGCTCTACCGCGCCAAGACGGAAGGCCGCGCCATTTACCGCTTCTTCGAGGCGAAGATGGGCGCGGAAGTGCACGACCGCAGGGTGCTGGAGCACGACCTGCGTCAGGCCGTGACGCGCGGCGAATTCAATCTGGTGTATCAGCCGCAGCAAGACATTCAGACCCGCAGGGTGGTCGGTTTCGAGGCGCTGCTGCGCTGGACCCACAAGACCCGCGGCTCGATCTCTCCGGCTGTCTTCATTCCGATCGCGGAAGAAACCGGCGCGATTCTCGGCATCGGTGAATGGGTGCTGCGCGAGGCCTGCAAGCAGGCGGCAAGCTGGCCGCAGCCATTGACGATCGCCGTGAACGTCTCTGCCGTGCAGATCTACAGCGAGCACTTCGTACAGCTGGTGCATGAGGTGCTGCTCGAAACCGGTCTTCCGGCGGACCGGCTCGAACTCGAAATCACCGAGACTGCGCTGGTCCGCGATCTCAACCGCGCGCTCACCACGCTCCGGCGCATCAAGGCGCTCGGCGTCCATATCGCGATGGACGATTTCGGCACCGGATATTCGTCGCTCTCGAATCTGCGCGCCTTCCCGTTCGACAAGATCAAGATCGACGGATCGTTCATCAAATCCGTCAACACCAATGCGCAGGCCGCGACCATCGTGCGCGCGGTGCTGGGGCTCGGGCGAGGTCTTGGCTTGCCGGTGCTTGCGGAAGGGGTCGAGACGCCGGCCGAACTGGCGTTCCTGCAGTCCGAACTCTGCACCGAGGTTCAGGGCTACCTGGTCGGACGGCCCGCACCGATCGCAAGCTTCGCCATGCTGACGCATGCCGACGGCGCGGTCGCCACGGGCGACGACGCTCGCGTCCTGCTGGCGCAGTCCGCCTGACGGCTTCTGATCGGGGGAAGTGGTACAGTTGGGTGGGATCGAACCACCGACCTCCGGATCCACAATCCGGCGCTCTAACCAGCTGAGCTACAACTGCATTTTCAATCGGACGGCCACCTGGAGGCGGCCCCGCCAAGGGCGGCGATTTCGCGGGAAACTAGGTGCAACGCCGCGCTTTTGCAAGACGCTTTGACCTGCCGAATGAGCGTCGCGAACAGCTCGTTATGGGGTCGCGCCGGAAGAACAAAAGGTTCATCCGGATGCACCTGTTCCGTGATCGGCGGTCCGGTCAGAGACCGGGTTTGAAGGCCTTGGCCGCTCCGGTGGCGATCGGCTCGACAGCTTCGACCGCGACCTTATGGGTCAGCGTGGCAAGATCCTGCGACTGCGCGCTGAAAACCTCGAACTGCTTGCGGGCATGCGCATTCATCAGCTCGAAAGCTTCCGGCAGCGATTTCACGCCCATCAGGCTCTGGGTAAAGGCGAAGGCCGCCTCGGTGTTGGTCTGGGCCATCCCGATCACCGTCGAGGTGAGGTCACCGGCGCCCTTGGCGGCCGACGTGACCATCGCCCCCAAAGCCCCGTTGTTGGAAACCGCCGCGTCCTTGAGCTTCTGGTAGCCGTCGCTGGCCTGGAAAACGCCCATCTCGGCGAAGGCGCGAAACTGCTCCGGGACCTTGAAGGGGACAACCGCAAACGGATCATTCGCGCTCATATCGATATTCCTTGTGTGTCTGGAATTGAATGGCCGGGGCGGTGCAACCGGCCGCGCAAGGCCTCCTGGGTAACTGTTGGGCCCTGCGCAAGATCAGTCTCTGTTTGGCACTATAGGCGAGACTTTGTGCATTGCAACAAAATACCACCCAGCCCGGCACATGCCTGATCCGGCGGGAGGCCGGATCAGGCTGCTGCTGGCGGGCTGAAACGCCCGGAAAACGGCTATTTGGGTTTGCTGGCATCCATGGCCGCGCGGGTCACAGCCTGGCCCATTTCGCTGGCCTGCTCGGCAAGCGCGCGCATCTGGCCCTGAACGTATTCGGTGTGCAGGCGCATCACCTCGGTCAGGTCCTTGGCGTGAATCAACTGCTGGGCGTAGGCCAGCGAGGACTGCACATTCTTCTCCGCAAAAGCGATGGCCTTGGCGCTGATGTCCTTGGCGGCCTCGCCGGGGGCGCCGAACGACGATCCGCCAAATGCGGACGCGGTCTGCTGGGCGCTGCTGATGAAGGATTCGAAGGCCTTGCGGGCCTGCTCCAGACTCGCTTCCGCCATTGAGCGCATTTCCTTCGGAATCTCGAACTGATTGCCTGCCATGTCGCACCCTCCTGTTACACATGCGGGCCCGTCTGCCGGACCCGTGTCCGCAATTCACCGCCGGGTGGCACCACATATGACGCAGCGCAACGACAGTTCCTGCCCGCCCATCGTGAACGTTTGAATATGTTTTGCAACACCCAACGCCCGAGCGGCGTTGAGGTTCAGCGCGCCGGGGAATTAACGTTATCGCTGGTTTGGATGGGTAGTCTCGCAGCGCACTGGTGGACCTTGCGGCAGCTGCGCCATACTAATCATTTGTTAAGGCTGCCGAACCCACCTCCTGCGCCGCGATCCGGCGCTTTGAAGCGAGTGACAGACCCGTTGTCGAACATGAGCGAAGCCGACTTCCAGCTCCAGGGCATCCGCGATCCGCGTCTTGCGGTTCATGCGATGAGCAGCCTGCCTGCGTGGGTCTGGTCGCTCGACGGCGCACACATTCTCTGGGCCAATACCATCGGGGCGCGGTTGTTCGGCGAACGCAGCGCCGCAGCACTTTCTGAAAGAAAAGTCGGACCCGCCGATCCGCAGCGCCGCCAGGCGGCGCAACTCGCCGCACGGCTGTCGCCAGCCGGCACGCCGCGGCTCGAACGGCTGCGCGGTTTCGGCGCACCGCTTGGCCGCCTGCTGACATGCTCCTGCGCGCGGCTCACCTTCGCTGACGGGACCGCGGGCATTCTCATCGCCGCCGCGGACCCCGTCGGACGCCCGATGCCGCTGACCGAGCGGCTCGCGCATCTGGTCGACAGCGTCTCGATGCCCGCCATGACCTTCACGCCGAACGGCGCGCTGGCCGGCGCAAATGATCGCGCGAAAAACTTCCCCGGCCTGTTCAACGATCTCACCGGCCCCGGATTCGACGACGCGCGCAATGGCGCGCTGCGCGACGGACAGGCGACCCTGCAAATGGATCTCGGCCGCGTCACCGTGCATCGCGTCGGGACCGGCGAAGGGACAGCGTTGGTTGCATTGATCGGCGCCGTCATTGTGCCCAAGCCAATGCCGAAGCCGACGCCCGTGGTCGTCGCACCTGATGAGCCGGAGCCCGCAGGTGTCACCGAACATGTGGCGCAGACCGCGCCGGTTGAGCAGGCTGAACACATGCTGGAAACGCTCGCCGGCGTTCCACACCAAAGCGCGGCGCCGGAAACACCTTTCGAAGTGACGCCGGTCGATCTTTTCGAATCCGTGTTCGACGAACAGAGCGAACAGGCATCGCCGGTTCAGCAGAGCAGCATCACACCGCCTCACCCATCCGAGACACAGGCGAGCGATGGATCAGAGCCCGCGCCGCGCGAACCTGCGCATCAAGGCGCGCCCGCAGACCATGTCACGCGAATCTATTTCGACGACGAGCGCCGCAAGCCGGCAGCGCACGACATCGGCACCCACGATGTTTCGGCGACGCTGCTGGAAATGGACGGCCCGCCATTGACGCCGCGGCGGCATCCGCTGCGCTTCATGTGGCACATGGACGAGGACGGCCGCTTTTCGCTCGGCCTCGACGAATTCACCCGCCTGATCGGCTCGCGCACCGCTGCCGCGCTCGGCAGACCCTGGAATGAAATCGCCGATACGCTCGGCCTCGATCCCGACGACCAAGTGGCGGCGGCAGTTGCAACCCGCGAGACCTGGAGCAACATCGTCGTGAACTGGCCCGCCGACGGTGCAGGCGCACGATTGCCGGTCGAACTGTCGGGCCTGCCGATCTACGACCGCGCCGGACAATTTCTCGGCTATCGCGGCTTCGGCGTCTGCCGCGATATCGAGGGCATGGCGCGGCTCGCTGCGCGGCGCGGCGACGACGGGCTGTATTCATCGAAACCGCCTGCAACGCCACCGTCCGATGAACCGGCGGCGCAAGACGTCACGGTTTATGATGCCACCGGCAAAGAACCGGTGAGCCAGGACGTCACGGACGCGGCGGACGTCGATGCTCCAATGGAGCCGTTGCACCTTGTGGGCAGCACGCAAGACAACTTCCCGACAGAGAATTCACCGCGAACCGAATCGAAGTCCCCCGTGGATACTCCGCAAAACGTCGTACCGTTTCCCGTGGCCGAGCCGAAAGCGCCCGCGCTGACGGCAGTGGAAAGCAACGCCTTCGATGAACTGGCGCGGCGGCTCTCGGCGCGTCTTGAGAATGCGACAGAGAACGACACGCTGACCGATGCATCGGTGGCCGAACTGTTCGCGGCCGACGACACCGGGCAAGCGCACGAACCGGCTTCCGAACAGCCGGCGCTCGAAAACCCGCCCGCCTTCCTGCAACCGGAGCCGGTGCTGCCGCGCGCCAATGCCGCGCAGGATTCGCAACTTCTCGATCGTCTGCCGGTCGGCATTCTGGTGTACCGGCTCGACCGGCTGCTCTACGCCAACAAGGCGTTTCTCGCTTCTACCGGATACGACGATCTTCATGCGTTGACCGAGGCCGGCGGCCTCGACGCGCTGACCGTCGAAGCCGGCGCGGGCTCCGCCAGCAGCACCTCGGAGACCGGCACGCCGGTTGTGATTGCGGCCACCAGCAAGAGCGGCCCAGACAAGGGCGAACCCGCCGACGCCCGGCTGTTCGCCATCACATGGGACGGCGAACCCTCCCATGCACTGGTGTTCTCCGGGCCGCGTGCCGACCGAATCGAAACGACGCCCGCAGCGATGATCGCGCCAGTTGTCGTGACCAGCGATGACACCACGCAGGCGGAAGAGCTTGGCACCATTCTCGACAACACCGCTGAAGGCGTCGTGGTGTTCGATGGCGAAGGCCGCCTCCTTTCCTGCAACCGCAGCGCCGAAGTCCTGTTCGGCCGCGACGACAACGAGATGGCAGCGCTCAATCTGACCGATCTGTTCGCACCGGACAGCCAGCGCGCGGTGCAGGATTATGTAAACGAGGTCCGGACCGCTGCGGTGACGAGCCTGCTTCGCCATGACCGCGAGTTGCTGGGCCGTGCCCGCGACGGCAGCGCTATTCCCTTGTCGATGACCGTCGGCCGCACCCGGCCCGACAACGCGCGCTTCTTCGCGATCTTCCGCGACATATCGCAGGCGAAGAAGGGCGAAGGCGATTTGATGCAGGCGCGGCGTCAGGTCGAGCGCGCGACGAATGCCAAGGCGGATATTCTGGGGCGGATCAGCCACGAAGTCCGCATGCCGCTGAATGCCATCATCGGCTTCGCCGATGTGATGATCGAGGAACGCTTCGGCGCACTCGGCAACGAACGCTATGTCGAATACATGAAGGACATCCGCGCCTCCGGCCAGCGCGTGATGGCGATCATCGACGACCTGCTCGACCTGTCGCGCATCGAATCCGGCAAGATGGAACTGTCGTTCGCGAGCCAGGACCTCAACAGCATGGTCGAGCAATGCGTCGCGGTGATGCAGCCGCAGGCCAACCGCGAGCGTATCATCATCCGTACATCGCTGGCCCATGCCCTGCCGACCGTGAAGGCCGACGCCCGCGCGCTGCGCCAGATCGCGATGAACCTGATCGGGAATTCGATCCACCTCGCCAACACCGGCGGACAGGTGATCGTCTCAACCGCGACCACCGATTTCGGCGACATCGTGTTGCGCGTCCGCGACACCGGCCACGGCCTCAACGACAACGAGATCGCCGCCGCGATGGCGCCGTTCCGCACGGCGGGCGCATCGGACCAGACCGCCGACGGCTCGGTCGTGAACCTGTCGCTAACCAAAGCACTCGTCGAGGCCAACCGTGCGCAATTCCACATCAAGACCGCGCCGCATTCGGGCACGCTGATCGAGGTCGTGTTCTCCCACGCCAGCGCGATCGCATAAACAATCTGGAATCGCTCTAAACTCGCACTCTCGCGACATCGCGCCGCGTGAATGTCCACGTCCGCTGCGCTACAGAACCAGCACGATGCGCTGCTTTCAGTTCAGCGCACTTATCAAGCGCCGGAGTTTCTCATGTCACGAACCCGCATTGCCGCTGCAGCAACCGCTGTCGCATCCGCGATGATTTTGAACAGCCCGGCATTTGCCCAGTCCGGCGAGGTGAACGTCTACACCTACCGCGAGACCAAGTTGGTACAGCCGCTGATCGATGCCTTCACCAAGGACACCGGCATCAAGGTCAACATTGTCTCCGCGAGTTCCGGTCTTGAGCAGCGGATCAAGGCCGAGGGCGCCAACAGCCCCGCCGACGTGCTGCTGACGGTGGATGTCGGCCGCATCGCCGAAGCAGTGGATGCCGGCGTGACCCAGCCGATCAAGTCGGATGCGCTCGACAAGATCGTGCCCGCGCAATACCGCGATCCGGACGGCCACTGGGCCGGCATCTCGATGCGCGCGCGCGTGATTTACGCCTCGAAGGATCGCGTGAAGCAAGATGCCATTACGTATGAAGAACTGGCCGATCCGAAATGGAAGGGCAAGATCTGCATCCGCTCCGGCCAGCACATCTACAACAACGCGCTGTTCGCGGCCTATGTCGCGCATCATGGCGAAGCCAAAGCCGAGGAATGGCTGCGCGGCGTCAAGGCCAATCTCGCGCAAAAACCATCCGGCGGCGACCGCGAAACTGCGCGCGACGTCGCGGCTGGCAAATGCGACATCGGCATCGGCAACACCTACTACTGGGCGCTGATGATGAACCACGACGCCGACAAGAAGCCGTGGGCGGAAGCCACCAAGGTGATCCTGCCGACCTTCGCCGGCGGCGGCACCCATGTGAATCTCTCGGGCGTTCTGCTGGCGAAGAATGCGCCAAACCGCGCCAATGGCGTCAAACTGATCGAATGGCTCGCAGGCGAGAAGGCGCAACAGATGTATGCCGACGCCAACTACGAGTACCCGGTCCGCGCCGGTGTCGCCATCCATCCCACCATCGCAGGCTATGGCAAACTGAACGCCGACACGCTGCCGATCTCGAAGATCGCGGCCAACCGCAAGACGGCCTCCACGCTGGTCGACAAGGTGGGGTTCGACAATTGAGGCCCTCGTTCTGATTAACGAACCAATGACGGAAGAATTGGCCCTCTTCACCTCTCCCCGTTTACGGGGAGAGGTCGGCGCCACAAGCGCGTTTACGCGCGTCTTGGACGCGCTTTGGCGCCCGGTGAGGCGCACTTGTAAACCTTCGCGTAAAAACATGCCCCTCACCCCAACCCTCTCCCCGCAAGCGGTGAGAGGGAGTGAGGACACGTGACCACCACCCGCATTGCCGAACCCGCCGTCTCGGTGCTGGCGGTTTTCACCGCGGCGCTTGTCGCGCTGCCGGTGCTCGCGATCATCGTGATCGCGGCGCAGCCCGCGCCGGGTCTCTGGTCGCATCTCATCGACTACGTGCTGCCGCTGGCGCTGCGCGACACCGCAGCGCTGCTGTTCGGCGTTGGATCGGTTGCGCTTCTTGCGGGCGCGGGCACCGCATGGCTGGTGTCGTCGCATGATTTTCCGGGCCGCAGCGTGCTGCTCTGGCTGCTGCCGCTGCCGCTGGCGATTCCGACCTACATTGCAGCTTATGTTTATGTCGATCTGTTCGAGCCGCTCGGCCTCGTCCATCGCACGCTGACGCTGTGGCTCCCTGCGCGCGACGCGCTCACGCTGCTGCCCAATCTGCGCTCGCTGCCCGGCGCGATCCTCATCATCGGCATCGTGCTCTATCCTTATGTCTATCTGTCGGCGCGCGCGACGTTCCAGTTGCAGAGCGCCGAGTTCGCGGAAGCCGCGCGCACACTCGGCGCGGGCCGCTGGAACATTTTCTTGCGCATCTCGCTGCCTATGGCGCGGCCGGCGCTGGCCGTGGGCCTTGCGCTCGTCGCACTGGAAACGCTGAATGACATCGGCGCCAGCGAATATCTTGGCGTGCGCACGCTCACCGTCTCGATCTTCACGACCTGGCTCAATCGCGGCAGCCTGGCGGGCGCTGCGCAACTGTCCTGCCTCGTGCTGGTGATCGTCGGCGGGCTGATCGCAATGGAACGCTATGGCCGCCGCAACGCCGTCACCGAATTCTCGTCCGAGAGTCCGCGGCTGACACCGCGCACGCCGTTCAACGGGATCAAGGGCTGGCTGGCCTTCGCCGCGTGCGCCCTGCCGGTGCTGCTCGGCTTCATCGTGCCGCTGCTGTTTCTGCTGCAGCAGAGCATTCACCGCTCCTTGATGACGATGGACACAGCGATCTGGCGCGATGCGGTCAACTCGGTGATCTTCGCGGCGCTTGCGACGCTGGTGGCGCTCGCTCTTGGACTGGCGACGATCCTCGCAACGCGCTGGCGGCCCGGCTCATGGCGCTCGTTCTCTGCCAATATCGCCCAGACCGGTTACGCGCTGCCGGGGCTGGTCCTGGCGCTCGGCCTGTTATCGCCGGTGCTGGCAATCGACAACGCGCTCAACACATTCGCGGCGTGGCTCGGACTGGCATTGCCAGGCCTCGTGCTGATGGGGTCCGGCGCGGCTGTGGTCACAGCCTATGTCATCCGCTTTCTCGCGGTGCCGACCGGATTTCTGCGGGCCGGCTTTGAGCGCATTCCGTTCGATTACGACGACAGCGCGCGCAGCGCAGGCGCCGGACAGATCACCGCCATGCGCCGGATTCACCTCCCGCTGCTACGTCCGGCCCTGCTCGGCGCGGCCATCGTGGTGTTCGTCGATTGCCTGAAGGAATTGCCGGCAACGCTGCTGCTGCGTCCGCTCAATGTCGAGACGCTGGCGACCTCGATCTATCAGTATGCCAGCCGCGGCAGCTTCGAGGACGGCGCGCTCGCCGCGCTTCTGATCGTGGCGGCCAGCATCGGGCCGGTGGCATGGCTGACGCGGTTCTCGGATATTCCGCAGGGGCCGGCCTAGTGGAGTAGATTTGACATTCGCTAGCCGGCTATCCGCGAGTGAGTGAAGCGAATGTCAAATCCAAACTCCACTAGAAACCTATATTTGCTAGTGGTCCTTTGATTCCAACATTCGCAAAAAGGCCCGTTGCAATGGGATGCGAATGTTAGAATCGGACCACTAGGCGTCGGCAGAAACGATTAGGTCGTGCCCGCCTGATCGGTCTTTCGCGATATCGAAAAGATATCCCACGCCGCGATGAACATGGCCGCGATGACCGGACCGATGACAAAGCCGTTGAGCCCGAAGGCTTCGATGCCGCCCAGCGTCGAGATCAGCACGACATAATCCGGCAGCTTGGTGTCCTTGCCCACCAGCATCGGGCGCAGCAGATTGTCGACGAGGCCGATAACCAGAAAGCCGTAGGCGATCAGGATCGCGCCATCAAGAAACGATCCTGTGGCCAGGAGATAAAGCGCGACCGGCATCCAGACCAGACCGGCGCCGACGGCTGGCAGCAGCGACAGGAATGCCATCAGCACGGCCCACAGCAGCGCCGCATTTATACCGAGTATCCAGAAGATCAGACCGCCCAGCGCGCCCTGCGCCATGGCGACCAGAAGACTGCCCTTCACCGTGGCGCGGATCACGACAGTGAATTTCTCCAGCAGCGCGTCGCGCAGTTCGGCGCGCAATGGAATGGCGTCCTTGACGCGTTGCGACAACGCGTTGCCATCGCGAAACAGAAAGAACAGCAGATAAAGCATGATGGCGACATTGACGATGAATTCGAACGTGCTCTGGCCGATGTTCAATGCCTGGGCCGCGATCTGCTGGCTGCCTTTGAGCAGCCCGGCGGAGATTTTCTCCTGCATCCCGCCGAGGCTGGCGATGCCGAAGCGGTCGAGCACACCGGTTACCCATTGCGGCAGCGCATCAAGGCTCTGCTGAAACAATTTGACGAAGTCGAGTTGACCGGACTGCACCTTCGCGAACACAGCCGCCGCCTGCTGCGTCAGCGACGCGGCGATCAGCGTCAGCGGCAGGATCACGATCATCACGACCAGCACGATCATCGCCAGCGCCGCCAGCATGGGCCGCTGCGGAATCCTCCGCAGCAGCCGCCGGTAGAGCGGCGCGAACATGATGGCGATCACGACGCCCCAGAGAATCGCCCCGTAAAACGACGTGAGTATCCAGCCAAAGGCCAGCGATACCACCACGATCAGGATCAGGAAGGCCTTGTCTTCAATGCTGCCGCGCATCCGGTTGTCCTCGTTCGGTCCGATACGGACCACGTTCGCGGCAAAATGCAAGAGGCCTCAATGTAACAGGCGATTACACCGCTCGGTCCCGGAAAGCGGATAGTCTCTGGAACCGTTTCCTTTTTCGGCTGTGCTTGGGATCACCGCAACGCTATAATGTCTGCAATGATGGATGCTCTGAAATATCGAGTCGCAGCCAAACGGGGGCTTGCCCTCGCTGTAGTGCTGTATCTGACGGCACCTGCCGCTCAGGCCCAGGTGGCGCCAATCCAGTACTGGATTCCGGGTGGACCTTTCGGACTCGGTGGCGAGACCACGACGCAATATTGGGGAAGTACGCCGGACGAGGACGGCTTTCGCAAGGGCTTTTCGTTCAGTAGTTACAGCATACCGGCGAATTCATTCACCGGCAGCTTTGGCGCAAGCGCATTTACCGGCGGCAGCGGGTTGTCGTCCGACGGCGCGCAATACGCCTACAGCTTCAAGAGCCTCGGCGACACGCCGGTCACATTCTTCGGAGGCGTCAGTTCGCTTCGAACGACGCCGGACGTATTTACATCGCTCGTCACGCCCGGCTTCGAGCGGAGCAGCACGCTCGCCACCAGCATCAACGCTGGAGTCGAATTCAAACCGACTTCGAATATCAGTCTGTCGCTTTCAGCCGGTTACGTGCAGCCGTCCGCGACCTTCGACACCGACATGCGTTCGCAGTTGCCGTCCGCGCTAAATCCCGGCTTTCTCGGCCGGCGATAGCGTTAAATCACTCAAGCGTTCTTCAGCGCGACGCGGAAAGTCGCCTCGGTATTTGCCTTCACCTCGTCGAGCGTGACGCCGTCGGCAAGCTCAATGAGGGCCATGCCGTCCTTGCCGTGCTTGTCGATGGTGAACACCGCCAGATCGGTGACGACCATGTCGACGACGCGTTCGCCGGTCAGTGGCAGGTTGCAGCGATGCAGGAGCTTTGGGCCATCCTTGGCGGAGTGCTCCATCACAACGACGACGCGCTTGACGCCGGCGACGAGATCCATCGCGCCGC
The DNA here is from genome assembly GCF_000308295.2 of Afipia birgiae 34632. Classification (GTDB taxonomy): domain Bacteria; phylum Pseudomonadota; class Alphaproteobacteria; order Rhizobiales; family Xanthobacteraceae; genus Afipia; species Afipia birgiae. The sequence continues at coordinate 448,254 of NZ_HG326652.1, read as the reverse complement.
CCATGCCCTTCACCATCTTGCCGGGGATCATCCAGTTGGCAAGATCGCCGTTCTCGGCGACCTGCATCGCGCCGAGGATCGACAGATCGATATGGCCGCCGCGCACCATCGCGAACGAATCCGCGCTGGAGAAGTAGCTGGTGTCCGGCAGTTCGGTCACCGTCTGCTTGCCGGCGTTGATGAGATCGGGATCTTCCTCGCCCTCATACGGAAACGGGCCCATGCCGAGCATGCCGTTCTCGCTCTGCAGCGAAACGTCGAGGCCGGCGGGAATATAGTTCGAGACCAGCGTCGGGATTCCGATGCCGAGATTGACGTAATAGCCGTCGCGCAGTTCCTTCGCGGCGCGCGCTGCCATCTGTTCACGGGTCCAGGCCATGGGGCTCTCCTCTGGAAATCAGTTACGCGCGCTTGCGCAGGGTGCGCTGCTCGATACGCTTCAGCTTCGGATCGACCTGCACCACACGCTGCACGAAAATGCCCGGCGTATGAATGTGATCGGGATCGATCTCGCCAGCCGGAACAAGGTGCTCGACTTCCGCGATGGTGACCTTCGCAGCGGTCGCCATCATCGGGTTAAAGTTGCGCGCGGTCTTGCGATACACGAGATTGCCCGCGGTATCGCCCTTCCAGGCGTGAACGATGGCGAGATCGGCGACGAGGCCGGTCTCCATGATGTACTTCTCGCCATTGAACTCGCGGACTTCCTTGCCTTCGGCGATCAGCGTGCCGACACCCGTCTTGGTGAAGAACGCCGGGATGCCAGCACCGCCGGCGCGAATGCGCTCTGCCAGAGTGCCCTGCGGATTGAATTCCAGTTCGAGTTCGCCCGCGAGGAACTGCTGCGCGAACAGCTTGTTCTCGCCGACATAAGACGAAATCATCTTCTTGATCTGGCGGGTTTCCAGCAGGCGGCTGAGCCCGATGCCGTCGACGCCGGCATTGTTCGACACAACCGTCAGGTTCTTGACCCCGCTTTCGCGCAAGGCGTCGGACAGGACCTCGGCGATGCCGCAGAGGCCGAAACCGCCGGACATGATCATCATGCCGTCTTTCACAACGCCATCGAGCGCGGATTTCGCGTCGGGGTAAACCTTGTTCATGAGGGTGCAACCTGATGGAGGGAAATGGGCGGGCAAGCCGCTCGTGTGGTGGTTCGCAAGTCCGCTTTCGAGGCGATTATTAGGCGGAATCTTCAAGGCGCGTCAATCGCGGCGCGGCGCCTCGCCCGGCCGCTGTCCGGCAATGCGGTCCGGCGCGCCATCTTGTCCGAACACCTTCGAATACCTTGGTTTTGGGACGCGATTGCAGGGGTTACGGCTTGGGATGGCCTTGAAAGCGTCAAGAAAAGCAATCAAGTTGCAGCCTGCGCTGCGGTGGGAAACCTGCCGGTGCCTTCAGACCCAAACCTGCCGGATGACCTCATTGACGATGGCCCAAGGGATAAAGCGCCTGGGGATGCCGATTGCGGCATTTCTTGCTGCCGCGCTGCTCGGCCTGATCGCCATTTCCTGGATGATCGACCCGAACGCCGTGCGGCTTTCGGTCGAGAAACAGATTCGCGCGGCGACCGGTCTCGACCTGATGGTCAACGGCGACGTGCGCGTTTCGATTTTTCCGGGCAGCGCCATCACATTGCAGCAGGTCGGATTGAAGGGCGCGAGTTCGCGCGGCAGCGGCATCGCCGACGAGCCTCTGACCGTCGAGGAACTCACGGCGAACCTGCGCCTGCTGCCGCTCCTGATGCGGCGTTATGAAATCGCCGACGTGACGTTGCTGCATCCGCGGATCAACGTGAAGCGCAACGCCGACGGCCGCAGCAACTGGTCGCCCATCATCGAGACGCTGGCCCGCACCATCAAGCCGGGCGTCGACAGCCCGGTGTCGTTCTCCGAAATCCGTATCAAGGAGGGCGTCCTCACCTTTCAGAACGATGCCCGCGAGATTGCCGAGACCGTCAATGGCATCGATCTGTCGCTCGCATGGCCGTCAATCTCGCGCTCCTTCGCCGCCACCGGACAGTTCAACTGGCGCAATGAGCTCGTCGACGGCAGCCTCAGCATCACCGATTTCATCGCCGCGCTGTCCGGAGACCGTTCCGGCATCAAGGTCCGCGTCGCCAGCACGCCACTGAAATTTGCCTTCGACGGCGCGGTGGCCAACCGCACCAGCCTGTTGATGGAAGGCACGCTCACCGCCGACAGCCCGTCGCTGCGCAACGCGCTGCGCTGGGCCGGGCAGGCTCCTCCCGGCACCGGCGGACTGGGACGCTTCGCGCTCAAGGCCCGCACCAACATGGTCGGTGACTCGATCGCACTGACCAACGTCAATCTCGAACTCGACGGCAACACCGCCGAAGGCGTCATCACCTACAGCAACAACGACCGGCAGAGGGTGCAAGCCACCCTCGCTGCGGATGCGCTCGACTTTACGCCCTACATCGACACCATTCGCCTGGTCGCCAGCGGTGCGCGTGACTGGAACCGGCAGCTGTTCGACCTGCGCGGCCTCTCCGCCACCGATCTCGACATGCGCCTGTCGGCGGCGAAGGTCGCCATCGGCCCCACCAGGATCGGCCGCACCGCGCTCGGCGCAAACCTGCGCAGCGGAACGCTGGCGCTGAGCATCGGCGAAGCACAGATTTACGGCGGCATCCTCAAGGGATCATTCGGCGTGACGCGCGCCGACGCGGACGCCGAGGTCAAGGCCCAGTTCCAGTTTACCGATGTCGACCTGGCGAGTTGCGTTCAGGAACTGTTTGGCGTCAACAGGCTGACAGGACGTGGCAATCTTAACTTCGCGCTGGAGGCCAAGGGCGCCAGTCCGTTTACGCTGGCGCAATCGCTCGACGGTACCGCGACGCTGACCGGCCACGATGGCGCGATCAGCGGGCTCAATGTCGAACAACTCCTCAAGCGGCTGGAACGCCGCCCGCTGTCGGGCGCGGGCAATTTCCGCAACGGCTCGACGCCGTTCGATTCGCTGAACATCGCGATCCGCTTCAACGACGGCGTCGCCACAGCGGAAGACGCGCGGATCGAGGGCCCCACGACGCGCGTGCTGATGACCGGGACGGCCTCGGTGCCGTCCCGCGAATACGATCTGAAGGGCGTCGCCAGTCTCGTCACCGCAAGCGACGCGCCGCCGGCGTTTCAGCTTCCGTTTGTCGTGCAGGGCCCGTGGGACGATCCGCTGATTTTCCCGGATTCGGATTCACTGATCCGCCGCTCGCCTGCGTCTGCACCGCTGCTCGATTCGCTGAAGGACCGTAAAACGCGCGACGCGGTGAAATCCGTGATCGAACGTTTCACCGGCGGCAAGAAGCCAGAGCAGCCTGCGGCACAACCCCAGGCCGCAGCTCCGCCGTCCGGCACATCCACGTCGCTGCCGACGCCGGTCCTGCCCGCCCCGATCCCGCCCGCAGAAACACCCGTGCCGCCGCATTCCACCGATGCGCCGCCATCGGCGCCGCCTGCCGACAGCCCCGCGCAAGCCATGCCTCCGGCGGCCACCGAATCCCATCCGGAAAAGGCCGACTAAAGCGGCGCTGCGTTTTCGCCCTGGTCGCTCGACAGTTTCGACACCAGCGACGCCGCAACGATCACTAGCGCAACCGCCGCGATCACCAGCGTACAGATTGCATTGATCTCCGGCTTCACGCCGAGCCGGACCTCCGAATAGATCCGGATCGGCAGCGTCGCCGAGCCCGGCCCCGTGGTGAAACTCGCGATCACCAGATCGTCGAGCGAGAGCGTAAAGGCCAGCATCCAGCCCGCCGCGATCGACGGCAGCATCAGCGGCAGCGTCACTGCGATGAAGGCCTGCACCGGGGAGCAGCCAAGATCCATCGCGGCCTCCTCGAGGCTGCGGTCGAGCGCGCCGAGCCGCGACTGCACCACCACCGTGACGAAGCACATGGTCAGCGTGGTGTGTGCGATGGTGACGGTCCAGAATCCGCGCCCGGCATCGATGGCCACGAACAGCAGCAGCAGCGACAGCCCGGTAATGACTTCCGGCATCACCAGCGGCGCGTAAAGCATGCCGGAGAACAGCGTGCGCCCCCTGAAGCGCTCGCCGCGCGACAACGCCAGCGCCGCCAGCGTGCCGAGCACAGTCGCCGCCGTTGCCGAGAAAAATGCCACACGCAGGCTCATCCATGCGGCCGACAGCATGGCCTCGTCATTGAAGAATTCGGTGTACCAGCGCAGCGACCAGCCGCCCCACACCGTCACCAGACGCGAGGCGTTGAACGAATAGATGACGAGAATCGCGATGGGCAGGTACAGGAACGCCAGTCCCAGGGCGATGGACCCCAGGTTGAAACCCGACAGGCGTGCGACGTTGCGGGCCGCCATCAGTGCGTCTCCAGATGACGGCGCTGCAGCTTCTCATAGACCAGCAGCGGCACCAGCAGCAGCGCAAGCAGCACGATCGCAATCGCCGATGCCACCGGCCAGTCCTTGTTGGTGAAGAACTCCAGCCACAATGTCTGGCCGATCATCATGCGATCCGAACCCGCCAGCAGATCGGGGATCACGAATTCGCCGACAATGGGAATGAAGCACAGCAGCAGGCCCGCGCCGACACCGGGCAATGACAGCGGGACTGTCACCAGCCAGAAGGCTTTCAGCCGCGACGCGCCGAGATCGGCCGCGGCTTCCAGCAGCGCATCATCCATCTTCGACAGCGTCGCATAGAGCGGCAGGATCATGAACGGAAAATATGAATAGACGATACCGAGATACATTGCCGTATCGGTCGAGAGCCAGACCATCGGCTTGTCGATGATGCCGAGCGCCAACAGCGTCTTGTTGAGCAGGCCGTCATGCTGGAGCACGTTGATCCAGGCGTAGATGCGGATCAGGAATGAGGTCCAGAACGGCACGACCACCAGCATCATCGCAATCGGCTGCCAGCGCTGCGGCAGCCGCGACATGCCGTAAGCCACCGGATAGCCGATCAGCAGAAGGATGGCCGTCGATGTGACGGCGACCGCGAGACTGCGGACATACGAGAGAACGTAAAGGTCGTCCGACACCAGCAGCTTGAAATTATCGAGCGACAACGTTCCCAGCGCCGTCTTGAACACATCCCATCCCGCCGCGAGATCGAACACCGGAACGTAAGGCGGCTGGGCGATGGCGGTCTGCGACAGCGCGATCTTCAGCACGAAGCCGAACGGCACCAGGAAGAACAGCGCCATCCACAGATACGGCGCCAGCGCAGCCAGCCGCGCCGGGCGCGTGAAAATGCGCCGCCCGCTCATCGGTCCAGCACCACGACGTCATCGGGTGCAAACGAGACGCTCACCCGTTGCCCGACTGCAAATCCATCAGCGGTTGCGCGCGTGGCGTTCGGCAGCGCAACCCGCAACACCGCGCCCTTGTCGAGTTTCACGCTGTACATCGACAGGCCACCGAGGAAACCGGCGGAGACGAGATGACCCGCGAGCGCATTGACTGACGCAGCCGCATCCGGCGCCGGTTGCGACAGCCGGATTTTCTCCGGCCGGATGGCGACGCAGACATGGTCCTTCGCGGAGAGCGGCATATGCGATGCCGCGATTGCACCGGCGCTTTCGGTCGCGATCATGAAATGTCCGGATTGTCGTGCGGCAACCTGTCCCTCGATCAGATTGATGTCGCCGACGAAGCCCGCGATCCAGCGCGAGTTCGGCGCTTCATACAGTTCGCGCGGCGGCGCAACCTGCACGAGGCGGCCCTTGTCCATCACCCCGATCCGGCCGGCGACCGTCATGGCCTCTTCCTGATCGTGGGTGACGATGATGAAGGTCATGCCGAGACGGCGCTGCACCTCCAGCAATTCGGCCTGCGTGCTTTCGCGCAATTTTTTGTCGAGCGCTGCGAGCGGCTCGTCGAGCAGCAGCATCCGCGGGCGTCGCGCCAGCGACCGCGCCAGCGCCACGCGCTGGCGTTGGCCGCCGGACAATTGATCGGAGCGGCGCTTCTCGAGCCCCTGAAGACGCACCAGCGCCACCATCTCCGCCACCCGCGCCGCGATCTCATCCTTCGGCAAACCGGCGCGCTTCAGGCCGAACGCGATATTGCCCTCGACGCTCAGGTGCGGAAACAGCGCGTAGTTCTGGAACATCATGTTGACGGGCCGCTCATGCGGCAGCACCTGTGCGATATCGTTGCCGTCGAGATGGATCGCGCCCTCGTCGGGCGTCTCAAATCCCGCCAGCATGCGCAGCAGCGTGGTCTTGCCGCAGCCGCTCGGCCCCAGCAGCGCGAAGAATTCACCGGCCGCGATATCAAGCGACAGATCGTCAACAGCGGTGAATCCGCCGAAGCGTTTCACCACCGAGGCTATGCGCAGCAACGGCTTCTCACCTGTCGCCGCCATCATGCCGCAGCCATGAATGTTGCAAGTGCCCCCCGGTCCGGCCGCGACATCGTCAGGCCGAGTTTGGACCGCCGCCACAAAATGTCGTCGGCGAAGCGAGCGAATTCTTCTCTCATCAAATAGCGTACCTCCGCGCCGGTGAGGTCATCGCCGAATACCGGGCCAAGATCATCCATGCTTTTTGCCGCACCCAGAATCCGGTCGATCCGCGTGCCATAGGCAGCGACCAGCCTTTCGGCGTGACGTTCGCCGAGAAACGTCCAGCGCCTGCGCGCATCATCCACCTGATCGTCGAAACTCTCGTGAGAAAAGCCTCCGCCGGGCAACGGCGCCGCCGCCGTCCACGTTGGCGACGCCGCGAACAGCGACGTCAATTGCGCCAACGCACGCTCCGCGCGCAACCGCGCGCTGGTGGTCGTGCCGCCGACCACTGTCAACAGCGGCGCTTCGCGATGCCCGCGATTCATTTTCACAAAACCATCGCGACGATCTTCAGCAACGCAGCCGGCCATCGCATGCACGACATCGGCGGGTTCCACCCGCTCGCGGAAGTAGCGGCTGGCCGCCGTGCAAAGATAGGCCAGATCGTCCGCGCCGGCCGACACCATCGCCGGATCGCCGCCGAAGCCACGTTCGGACGTGCCGATCAATGTAAAATCACGCTGATAGGGAATGGCGTAGATCATCCGGCGGTCGTCATTCTGGAGGACGTAGACAGTGTCGTGATCGAATATCCGCCTCACGACGATCTGGCTGACTTTCGTGAAACTCGCTTGGACGGCAGGCAAATGCAATACTGTTTCAGCAACCTGCCGCGTCCACGCTCCGCTCGCGTTCACCAGCGCCCGCGCTGTGACGGTTTCTCGCTGGCCGCGGTTGACCACCGTGAGTTTCCAGACCTTGGAGCGATCGGCCCAGACGCAGCGCGCGCCGGTCCGGATCGCAGCACCGCGCGCGGCAGCGTCGACGGCGTTGATAACCACAAGCCGCGTTTCATCGACAATGCAATCGGACCAGGACAATGCCAGCCCGAGCGAGCGCATCAGCGGGTGCCCGGCCTCGTGGATGGTCAGATCGAGAATTTCCGAACGTGGCAGCGGGCTCCGCGCGGCAAGCCAGCCGTAGACAAAAAGGCCGGCCCGCAACATCGCAGGCGGCCGCTCCCCGGCATGAACCGGCAGAACAAAGCGCAGCGGGCGCACCAGATGCGGTGCGGCCCGCAGCGCGATGTCCCGCTCCGCCAAGGCGGCGCGCACGCGCAGCACATTGCCGTGTTCGAGATCGATGAAATTGCCGTGCATCAGATGCGGAGCCGCCGGTGCAGCGCCACCGCCAAGGTCGTTCTGCTCGAACAAGGCGACTCGAAGACCGCGGCCGGCAGCGTCACGCGCAAGACACACGCCGTTGAGACCGCCCCCGATGATCGCGATGTCGACATCAGCCATGCCGCGATGATCTCCGACGGTCACCCTCGCGAGTCAAGTCCGACGGATTCTGGATGGTCAGCGCGCGTCAGCCGACCTTGCGCGGAATTTTGACGACGTCCTTGCCTACAGGGCGCTTGGCGCGTCCGATCCATTCGGCATAGGCCTCGATCGGCGCAGGTTTGCCGAGGAAATATCCCTGCACCTGATCGCAGGCCTCGTCGACGAGGAAGCTAAGCTGCTCCTGGGTTTCCACGCCTTCGGCGACGATGGAAATGCTGAGGCCGTGGCCAAGACCGATCATGGCGCGGATGATGGCGGCGGACTGGGTGTTGCGGCCGAGATTCATCACGAAGGTCCGGTCGATCTTGATCTTGTCGAACGGGAACGCCTGCAGGTAGGTCAGCGAGGAATAGCCGCTGCCGAAATCGTCCATGGCGATCCGCACGCCGAGCGACTTCAGCCGCCGCAACAACGACAGCCCGCGATCGAAATCCTCGATCAGCACGCCCTCGGTGATCTCAAGCTCCAGCCGGCCGGGCGCAAGGCCGGTCTCGAGCAGGATGGAATGGACCAGCCCGACCAGATCGCCGTGCATGAACTGGGCCGGCGACAGATTGACCGAGATCTGCAGGTCCTTGGGCCATGAGGCGGCCTCGCGGCAGGCCTGGCGCAGAATCCACTCGCCCATTTCGACGATCAGGCCGCTTTCTTCCGCCAGCGGGATGAAATCGCTGGGCGGGACGAAGCCGCGCACCGGATGGGTCCACCGCGCCAGCGCCTCGAAGCCGAGAACATGATCCGTCGTCATCTTGTGGCGCGCACGGGCCTGCGGCTGGTAGTGCAGCGACAATTCGCCGTTCCGGATTGCGGTGGACAGGTCCTGATGCAGCGCACGCCGGTCACGCAATTGCTGGTCCAGCTCCATGTCGAAGAAATTGATCGACCCGCGCGATGTGGTTTTGGCGCGGAACAGCGCCGCGTCGGCGTTGGTGAGCAGCGTTTCGGCATCGCGGCCGTTGCGCGGATAAACCGAGATGCCGATGGTGAGGCCGATGCGGACCGCCCTGCCCTCGAACATGAATTCTGTCTGCATCGACTGCATCAACCGCGCGGCAAGCGCTTTCGCGGAATCCGGCTGCAGGCCATCGATGATCAGGCCGAACTCGTCGCCGCTGAGGCGCGCGACGACGCCGCCGGAGATGACGGATTCGAGGCGGCGCGCGAACTCGATCAGCAGTTGGTCGCCCACCTCGTGACCGAACACATCGTTGATTTCCTTCAGACGGTCGAGATCGAGCGACAACACGGCGAACTCCTCGTCGGTGTCCTCGCAGGCGTCGATCATCTGCTCCAGCGCCTGCAGGAACGCGGCGCGGTTGGGCAGTTCGGTCAGCGCATCGTGATAGGCCATGTGGGCCATGCGCGATTCGGTTTCACGGCGATCCGTGATGTCTTCGTTGGTCTTGATCAGATATTGCGGTTCGCCGGCTTCATCGAGCACAGTGACGCGCCGGGTCAGGAACAGGCGCAATCCGCTTTCGGTCTGAATCGGATGCTCTTCGGTGACGATGCCCTTCTTGCGGACGGCGTCATCGTCGCGCTTGCGGATGAGCCTTACATCGGCGGGATTATAGATGTCCTCAATGGTGCAGCCGATGACGTCTTCGCGCCTCCGGCCCAGCATCGCCTCGGCGGTACGATTGGCAAGAACGTACTGATCATCGCTCAGCCGCTTGACCACCAGTGAAACAGGAATGTTGTCGACGACAAGTTCAAGGAATTTCTTCGCGCTCTGGATTTCGCGCGACAGCGACCTCCGATCGGTCACGTCCTCGAACAGCGCCACCAGGAATTCCGGCCTGCCCTTCTCGTCGCGCGCAATCATACGGTTGCAGGCAACCTGGCGCATGCTGCCGCCAAGCTCGACGAGCAATTCGGTCCGCGTCTGCCCCGTCAGCGACGCAATCGCGTCACGATCCGCCTGCGCAACGGCCAGCGCGGCCTCCGGCACGTAAACTCTTTCGGCGGTGTTACCGATAATCTGGTCGCGGCTCAGGCCGGAGAACTGTTCAAATGCGCGATTGGCAAGAATGTATCTGCCGTCCTCAATGCTCTTGACTGCGACGCAGACCGGAATGTTGTCGATGACCGATTCAAGGAAGCTCTTGGTGGTCGCAAGCTGCCGGGACAGCTTGCGCTGGTCGGTGCAATCCTCGTGCGTGGAGACGATGCCGCCGTTGGACAATTCGCGGTGCTTGATCAGAATGGAACGCCCGTCCGCCAGCTCGCAGATGCAGCCGCTCGCGGTTTTGACGTTGCGATAGTATTCGTCGATGTCGCCGCTCAGCATGCCGCGCTGCATGCGCAATGCGGTGAGTTCGCGGCCGGTCATTCCAGCCGAAAGATCGGCGCGGGTCAGTCCGTAGATTTCGAGATAGCGGTCGTTGCAGAACACAATGCGTTTGCGCGCATCGATCATGACGATACCGGTGCCGAGGCTGTTGAGGGCACTGGAGACGAAGGCCGCGCGCCGGATATTTGCGTGGCGCGCCCGCCGCAATGCAGTCGATATCCACAGGATGATCGCGGTGAGAAACGCGACGATCACAAAACCGCCGATCACCACCTGCCATATTATGGCGGTGTGTGCGCTATCCATCGACGACGCCGAGAATGTGCCATCCGGATTGGCGACGATCTGCGCAGCCGCACTTCCCGACAGCAAAGTCGGGATGCAGACATACGCAGCGGCCCACACCCGGCTCGCTGTGGTAGCTCGTGCTTGCTTCTGCCAGCCGGTCATTACCATTCCGCGGAATTCTTCATCCGCAGTCTCTGGCTGCACCTCTTTGGATCGGGTAAACGCGTAAGCGCACGCCACCGACAATGTGACTTAAATGCGGGCAATTGGCCTGCTATGCTTAATCAAGTCCTAACGCAGAGTGCATCGCGGCACCGCCAACTGGATAAGAAATGAGCAGAAAAGAAACCTCTTCCGCAAAGCGGACGGTCGATGGACAGGGTTGAGTGTGTTGTGGTTGGCGCCGGCGTCGTGGGCCTTGCCTCCGCGCGGCGGCTGGCGCAAGCCGGCCTTGAAGTCGTCGTGGTCGAGGCCGCCGGCGACATCGGAACCGGCACGTCCTCGCGCAATAGCGAAGTCATTCACGCCGGAATCTACTATCCGGCGGGAAGCCTGATGGCGCGTCTGTGCGTCACCGGCAAACAGGCTCTCTATAACTACTGCAACGACCACGGCGTCCCGTACCGCCGGTGCGGCAAACTGATCGTCGCCACGGCGGACAATGAGCGCGACAAGCTCGCCGCCATCAAATCGCACGCGGAAGCCAACGGCGTCGACGATATGCAGGTGCTGTCCGATAGGGAGGCGCGCGCGCTTGAACCAGCCCTGAACTGCGTCGGCGCACTGCTGTCGCCTTCCACCGGCATCGTCGACAGTCACGCCTATATGCTGGCGCTGCGTGGTGAGATCGAAGATTCCGGCGGTGCACTGGCATTTCACGCGCCGCTTGTGCGCGCGAAAGCCGTGCCGGATGGATTCCAGGTCGAAATCGGCGGCGACACGCCGATGGTGCTGCAATGCCGTGTGCTGATCAATTCGGCCGGACTCAATGCGCCCGCCATCGCCCGCGCCATCGACGGCATGCCGTCCAATCGCATTCCGACCAGCTACTATGCCAAGGGCAATTATTTCAGCTGCAGGACGCGCGCGCCGTTCTCGCACCTGATCTATCCGGTGCCGGAGCCCGGCGGCCTCGGCGTTCATCTGACGATCGATCTCGGCGGCCAGGCGAAATTCGGACCCGACGTGGAATGGGTCGATAGCCTCGACTACGCCGTGGACCCTGCGCGGGCGGAACGGTTTTACCCAGCGATCCGACGTTACTGGCCGACGCTGCCGGACGGTGCCCTGACGCCGAGCTATTCCGGAATCCGGCCGAAGATCGTCCCCCCCGCGGTCGCCCGGCAGGATTTCGTGATTCAAGGGCCGCAGGACCATGGCCTTGCGGGACTGGTCAACCTGTTCGGCATCGAGTCGCCCGGCCTCACGTCATCCCTCGCCATCGCGGACGATGTCGCACGCATCGCGGGAGTCAATCCATAAGCGACCAGACGTGTGCCATCTCTGCAACGGCAACTGTTGCCGTTACATCGCTCTGAACTGCCGGAAGGATACGGTCGAGGGAGTTCAGTGGACCGTTGCGAGCTTGATGCGCTCGATTTGGTCCTTAAGCACCAGCTTGCGGCGCTTCAGTTCGATAATCTGGAGGTCGTCGGTAGAAAGATGCTGGAGAGCATCGTGCAATTCGTTTTCCAGAACTTCGTGTTTCCGTTCCAGTTCAACGAGATGCGCCTGAATCGCCATAAGAAGTCTCCTCGGTAAGTGGACCTCAGATCGGATCTGGACGGTTAAGTCTACATGACAGAGCTCATCTGTCGACAGCGGAGTCAAAACAGCCGTTCAAAATTTTCGTGCATAAAGGAAACGAATTGTGAGGGAACCCGCCCCGCGCTACCATCGCTAGTGGAGTGGATTTGACATTCGCGCCCCTACCCGCGGCGAGTCCGCAAAGCGAATATCAAATCCCAAACTCCACCAGAGCTTATGCTTTCGAGTGTCCGTCGATTTTAACATTCGCAAAAATACCCGCCGAAAACCGAGGCGAATGTTAAAATCGGACCACTAGAGTTGGTAACGATTTTCTGCAATGACAATCATGCAGATGCTTTCAGTAACACTTCGCTGAAAGTCCGGGCGATTCAGTCAACGACGGTTATGGTAGATCAAGACAACAACGAATTTGCGCTTGAACTGGCGCAGCTGCAGCAGGAGCATCGCGATCTCGATGTCGCCATCGAGGCGCTGCATCAGTCGCCTGCGCCCGACCTGCTCAGATTGCAGCGTTTAAAAAAACGCAAGCTGCAGTTGCGCGACCGGATTACCTTCATCGAAGACCAGATCACGCCCGACATTATCGCGTGATATAGCGACACATCAGAGCGCCGAAAGAACGCGGCCTCGCCGCATCACCTTTCGCGCGTACATCGCGCGATCGGCAGCTTCCATCACAGATGCCGCATCGGCCGCTGCATCGATTAGCGCAACGCCCGTCGATGCACCGGCCACCACCGAATGGCCCCTAAAAACGAATGTCAGCCGGTCAATCGCCTCTTCCAGAGCGGCTGCTTTCGCCAAAGCATCGGTTTCGGTCAAATTCCAGAGCAGCAATCCGAATTCGTCGCCGCCCAGCCGTCCCACCACATCCGACGAGCGGACGTGGCGCATCAGCACCGCGACCACGCCCTTGAGCACGATGTCGCCGGCCGCGTGACCGAACGTGTCGTTAATCGGCTTGAGGCGATCGACGTCGAGCACGATCAGCGCGCCGGTCGCCTTGTAACGCCGGATGTAGGCGATCGACCGGTCCAGCTCCCGCTCGAAGCCGCGACGGTTGTAGATGTTCAGCAGGAAATCGGTGTCGGCCCAGGCCTGCAATTCGTCGATCCGGGCCTGGGCGGCGGCGAGTTCCGCCTTCAGGGCCGAGACCTGCCGTCTTGCCTTGGCCAAGGGAGCCGACGCGGGCTTTCGCTTCGGCTTCACCGGGATGGTCTTGGAGTCGGCTTTGGCGGCGGATTTGCTTCGGCCCGCTGCGCGCCCGAGCTGCTTCTTCGCCACCGGACCCCGTGATGCCACTTTGCCGCGCGCTTTCTTCACGTTTCCGCCCTTAATCCGCTTGACCGGCACCGCCATTGACCATGAAAGGATAACGGATTCGCACCAGCTTGCCACGCAGGGGCGTAACCCTATAATCCGCCCTCTTTTTCTGCTCTTTTTGAAGATTCCGAATGACCGCCCCCGTTGCCATCATCATGGGAAGCCAGTCCGACTGGGAGACCATGCGTCACGCCGCAGTGACCCTGACCGCGCTCGGCGTTGCGCACGAGGCGCGGATCGTCTCGGCGCACCGCACGCCGGAGCGACTTTACAACTTCGCCAAGGGCGCCAAGGCGGCCGGGTTCCAGGTCATCATCGCCGGCGCCGGCGGTGCGGCCCATCTGCCCGGCATGGCGGCCTCCCTGACGGAACTTCCGGTGTTCGGTGTTCCGGTGGAATCCAAGGCGCTGTCGGGCGTCGATTCGCTGTATTCGATTGTGCAAATGCCCGCCGGAATCCCGGTTGGCACCTTGGCGATCGGAAAGTCCGGCGCTATCAATGCCGCCCTGCTCGCCGCAAGCGTGCTGGCGCTCAACGATGCCGGCCTTGCAACCCGGCTTGCGACATGGCGCAAGCAGCAGACCGAGGCCGTGAGCGAGCGCCCAGAGGACAACTAGTGATCCGGTTCTGACATTCGTATCCTATCTTCAGCGAGCACTTTTACGAATGTCAGAACCAAAGGATCACTAGGATTATAATTTGTTAGTGTCCTTTCGTATCCGACGTTCGCTCGGAAGGCGCTGCGGAGTGAAGCGAACGTCGGATACGGGACACTAAGTGACATCTTCAAGTCGGGTGACGCTGAAACCAGGCGACACCATCGGAATTCTTGGCGGCGGACAATTGGGCAGGATGCTCGCACTTGCGGCCGCACGCCTCGGCCTCAAGGCCCAGGTGTTTTCTCCGGATCCGGATTCACCGGCCTTCGACGTCGTGCAGAACGCATCCTGCGCGGAATACGCCGATGTCGAAGCGCTGGAGCTGTTCGCATCGGATGTCGCCGTCATCACCTACGAATTCGAAAACATCCCCTCGTCCACGGCGATGATCCTGTCGGCCCGGCGTCCGGTGCTGCCGGACCCGAAGGTGCTGGAAACCGTGCAGGACAGGCTCGCGGAAAAGAATTTCGTCAGCAAACTTGGTATCGCCACCGCGCGCTATGCCGATGTCTCCTCTGCGCAGGAATTGAAAGCCGCCATCGGGCAGATCGGCCTGCCCGCGGTGCTCAAAACCCGGCGCTTCGGCTACGACGGCAAGGGTCAGGTCGTAATCCGCGAGGGTGACGATCCGGAAGCGGTGTGGGCCGATCTCGAAACGCGATCTGCGATCCTTGAGGCCTTCGTGCCGTTCGAGCAGGAGATTTCCGTGGTCGCAGCGCGCGGCACCGACGGCGAAGTGGTTTGCTACGACGTCACCGAGAACGAGCATCGCGACCACATCCTGAAGTTTTCCTGCGCGCCCGCGCGCATTTCCGATGAACTCGCAGCGCAAGCCCGGGTCATCGCCGAAAAGATTGCCGCCGCGCTGGATTATGTGGGCGTGCTGGCGGTGGAACTGTTCGTGGTGCCAGGCGAGGATGGGCCGAGCCTGCTGGTCAATGAGATCGCACCCCGGGTGCACAATTCCGGTCACTGGACCCTCGACGGGGCCTCGGTGTCGCAGTTCGAACAGCACATCCGCGCCATCGCCGGCTGGCCGCTGGCGCATCCGGTTCGCCACGGCGACGTCACCATGACCAACCTGATCGGCGATGACATCCTCGACTACGGCAAGTGGCTGGGCGTTCCCGGCGCCACCGTGCACCTCTACGGCAAGGGCGCTCCCCGACCTGGCCGTAAAATGGGCCATGTGACCGAAGTTAAGGCTCCGCAAAAGTAAAAGGCTGCCGCGATTGCTCGCGACAGCCTTGGTCTTTCCCTGAATCAGGCGCTACCTGCCTGCGACGATTCCCACCGGCTCGTCGCTCAGCCAGCGATAGACCACGCCGCCGATGACGCCGCCGATCAGCGGCGCGACCCAGAACAGCCAAAGCTGCTGAATGGCCCATCCGCCGACGAACAGCGCGGGACCCGTGCTGCGCGCCGGGTTCACCGACGTGTTGGTGACGGGAATGCTGACGAGATGGATCATCACCAGCGCAAGGCCGATCGCCAGCGGAGCGAAACCGGCCGGCGCCTTGCCGTGGGTCGCCCCCATGATGATGAACAGGAACATCGCAGTCATCGCCACTTCGCACACAAAGCCCGCCAGAAGGCTGTATTTGCCGGGCGAATGGTCCGCGTAGCCATTGGAGGCGAAACCGCCTGCGAGATCGAATCCGGCCTTGCCGCTGGCGATGACGTAGAGCAGGCCCGCGCCAAGCACGGCGCCGATCACCTGGGCAATGATGTACGGAACGACCTGACCGGCTGGGAAGCGGCCGCCTGCGGCCAGCCCGACGGTGACGGCGGGATTGAGATGGCACCCTGAAATATGACCGATAGCAAAGGCCATCGTCACCACGCTCAGGCCAAACGCGAACGAAACACCCAAAAGCCCGATACCGACCTGCGGAAAAGCAGCTGCCAGGACGGCGCTTCCGCAACCCGCAAATGTCAGCCAGAATGTGCCGATCGCCTCGGCGGTGTACTTCTTCGCATTCATCTTCAGTCTCCATGGTCGAGGCGTGGATCGCCTCTTTACGAGACCACATGGCAAGCTGGCGGAGGGTTCCCCGCCCCCTCGAATCATGGCCCCGGCAGGGCAACGTTGGACGGTATTTTGAACTTTCCCAGCGGGGAAAATGGCTATCCACAGGTGGACATTCCCGGTTTGATCTGGTACATCCGCGCCCTTGATGGGAAGGGCGTGGCCTTTAGCCGGTCCTTCGTCGTCTCCTGAATTTCCTGATTGAAACCAAAGAGGATGCCGCGTGCAGGTTCTCGTCCGCGATAACAATGTCGACCAGGCTCTCAAGGCGCTGAAGAAAAAGATGCAGCGCGAGGGCATTTTCCGCGAGATGAAGCTCCGCGGTCATTATGAAAAGCCCTCCGAGAAGAAGGCTCGCGAAAAGGCGGAAGCCGTTCGCCGCGCCCGCAAGCTGGCGCGCAAGAAGCTGCAGCGCGAAGGCCTGCTCCCGATGAAGCCGAAGCCGGTGTTCGGCGCGGGTCCGGGCGGCGACCGTGGCGCAGCCGGTGGCCGTGGCGGCGCAGGTGCTGGTCCGCGCGGACCGCGCTAAGCTTCAACAGTTTTGAATTTGAAAACGCGGGCCTTGCGGCCCGCGTTTTTGTTGGGCGCGACAGCTAGTCCTGGCCAGCCATAAAGGCACGCGCGACGTCGACCGCACCATAGTCGTCGAGGTTGACGTGGGTGCCGAGCGGGAACGGCACAAAGCGTTTCGGGCCGGGAGCAAGATCGAACAGCAGCCGACCCAACCGCGCTGGGACCACCGCGTCCTTCTCTCCATGCATGATCAGCAGCGGGACTTTTACGCCGACGATCCGTTCGTCAGATCGAAAGCTGTCGTGCATCAGCCAGCGCACCGGCATGTACCAAAACGCGGACGACGCCACATCGATCAGAGATGTATAGGGCGCTTCGAGAATGAGTTTGCCGACCGGCTGGCTCGCAGCGATGGCGACCGCAACACCGGTGCCGAGCGAATAGCCCCACGGCACGATGCGCTCCGGTGAATGGTGCATGGCGGCGAACGCATAAGCCACTGCACCGTCGTTCAGCAATCCATCTTCCGTCGGCTTGCCGCTGGAGCCGCCGTAACCGCGGAACGACAGTGCGACAAGGCCGGTGCCGTCGGCGGTAATGGCGCGAAAGCGCGGCACGCGCCACGCCAGCACTTCGCCGTTGCCGTGAAAGAACAGCACCACCGGCTTTCCCTCCTTTGGCGGCACATGCCAGACAATGACCTTCTCGCCGTCTTTGGTATCGAGAACGACTTCCTGCCCTTCCGGAAATCCCGCCGTGGCAGGATTCGTCCGCGTCGTCTGCGGCGCAGGATAGAGCAACACACGTTGAAACAGATACAGCGCCGCAGCCATCGCAACGTAAGCCACGACTGCAATCACCACGATCAATTGAACGGTTTTCATAGCCTTCCTGTGCTGACGCGACGGCGTCATTCATCGGATCATGGCCATGCAAATCCGGCAACTGGAGGCGAAGAAGAATAAAAAACGCGGGCCTTTCGGCCCGCGTTTGCGTTTGAGCATTCCTTGGGAGGGAGATTTCGCTCAAACAAGATTCAAACGTTGAGATTCATCCAGACCGCTTTCGGCTCGGTAAAGTTCGCGAGAGCCTCAGTACCGTGTTCACGGCCGAAGCCTGAATCGCCCGCACCGCCCCACGGCAACCGCACATCGGTGTAGCCATAGGTGTTGATCCAGACCGTGCCGGCCTTCGCCTTCCTGGCGAAACGCTGCACGCGGCCGATGTCGCGACTCCACACGCCTGCCGCGAGACTGAACGCCGTGCCGTTGGCGATCCGCAGCGCATCAGATTCATCCTTGAACTTGATGACGCTGACCACGGGACCAAAGATTTCTTCCTGCGAAATCCGCATCTCGTGCTTCACGTTGGCGAACACCGCGGGGCTGATGTAGTAGCCGCGATCGCCGACATGCTCGCCGCCAGTCACCAGCGTCGCGCCTTCCTTCTGACCGATATCGACATAGTCGAGAATCGACTTCATCTGCTTCTCGGAAATCACCGGACCGAGCGCCGTTGTCTTGTCGGCGGTATCGCCCATACGCAAAGCCTTCGCGCGCGCCGCAAGCCGCTCAACCACTTCATCGTAGACGTTCTCATGCGCCAGCACGCGCGAGCCGGCCGAACATACCTGTCCGGCATTGAAGAAGATGCCCGCCGCTGCGGCCTTGGTCGCTGCATCCAGATCGGCATCGTCATAGATCACGTTGGCCGACTTGCCGCCGAGTTCGAGCGACACGCGCTTGAAGTTACCCGCCGCGCCTTTCAGGATTCCGCGGCCGACGCCGGGCGATCCGGTGAACGTCACCTTGTCCACGCCGGGATGATTGACCAGCGCATCGCCGACCACACGGCCCGGACCCGGCACGATGTTCAGTACGCCCGGCGGCAAACCCGCTTCCAGCGCAAGCTCGCCGATCCGCAGCGCCGACAACGAGGTCAGTTCGGCGGGCTTCATCACCACGGTGCAGCCGCAGGCCAGCGCCGGCGCGAGTTTCCACATGCCGATCATCAGCGGGAAATTCCACGGCACGATCACAGCCACCACGCCGACCGGCTCGCGCACGGTGTAGGTCAGCGCATCGCTGCGCGTCGGCACGGTGTCGCCGTGAATCTTGTCGGCCCAGCCGGCGTAGTACGTCAGCGTATCGATGGCGGCGGGGAGATCCTGCCGCAGTACCGCCGAGATCGGCTTGCCGGCGTCGCGGCTTTCCAGTTCGGCGAGTTCATCGCCGTGCTGCTTCATCAGTTCGGCAAGCCTGAACAGGATGTGGCCGCGCTCGGCAGGACGCATGGCACCCCAGACACCCTCAAAAGCGCGGCGCGCAGCCGCGACCGCGCGTTCGACGTCGGCTTCGTTGCCTTCGGAGATGGTCGCGATGACCTGACCGGTGGCGGGATTGAGGGTGTTGAAGGTGCGGCCCGAGACCGACTCGACATGCTGGCCGTCGATCAGCAATTGCTTGCGGAGAACCAAGGCAGCATCGCGGGAGGTGTCATGGGAGTAATCATATGCAATCGACATCATATTTCTCCTGCTATTTCTCTTAATTTGTCCACTAAATATTCAAGAGTAAATATGATATGATTTGCCAATGGCTCACGATCATATGAAATTCATTGCATAACAAGGGGACGCCCGATGCTGCAGATCGAGATCGAACCCGTCTGGCGCTTTCACAAGGAAGGCAGCCCGCAAACCGCCGTTGTTATGCTCGGCGTGCTCAACGAAATCCGCAAAACCGGCAAGCTCACCAGCGCGGCAGACCATGCCGGCCTGTCCTATCGCCACGTCTGGAATCTGGTTGAGCAATGGTCCGACTTCTTCGGCGTGCCGCTGGTCGAAACCCATCGCGGCAAAGGCACCACACTGACGGCGTTCGGCGAGAAGCTGGTATGGGCCGGGCAGCGTATGCAGGCTCGTCTCGGTCCGCAGCTCGAGAATCTGGCGCAGGAACTGGTCACCGAGATCAAGCCGTTCCTGCATCAACGCCCCTCGGTGATCCGAGTTCACGCCAGCCACGGTTTCGCGGTTTCCAAATTGCGCGAGCTGCTCGACCGCGAGCCCGGCATCGGCGTCGATCTGCGCTATGTCAGCAACCAGAACTCGCTGGTGTCGCTGGCGCAGGGTGCCTGCGACCTGTCCGGCGTTCACGTGCCGCGCGGGGAACTGCGTGCGCAAAGCGTCAAGGCGTGCCGGGAATGGCTCGATCCGCGCGAAGATCGCGTTATCAGTTTCGTGACCCGCGAGATGGGACTGATGGTGAAGCCCGGCAACCCGCTCAAGATCGGGTCGCTGGAAGATCTCGTCGAAACCAAAGCCCGCTTCGTTAACCGCGACCACGATTCGGGAACGCGGACGCTGTTCGATCAATTGCTGGCACAGCACGGGATCGATGAGGCCAGGATCAACGGCGCACAGCAGATGGAGTTCACGCACGCCGCAGTCGCCGCCTATGTGGCCAGCGGCATGGCGGATGCGGCTTTCGGCGTCGAGGCTGCTGCAAGGCAGTTTGGACTCGATTTCGTCCGGGTGCTGACCGAGGACTACTTCTTCGTGTGCCGCCGCGGATTCCTCGATACCGAGCCGATGCAGCGCGTGCTCGACGTGATGAAGGGCCAGCCATTTCACGACGCGATCGCGGAATTGCCCGGTTACGTCGCGGTGCATCCGGGAACAGTCAGCACCGTCAAGGAGTTTCTGGATATCGTCGACGTCACAAACAGCCGACCCGTTAAGATTAAGCCTTAACCAATTATTAATTCTGCGTTTGCGGGCCCGAAATGCCCGACCTAGCGTGCATCGGGCTGCTGTTCGCGAACCCGGAATTGGTGCGTGATATGACGTATAGAATGTATGGAGCGTGTATCGCCGCTCTCGGCGTGGGAGCGCTTATCCTTGCCCCGAACGAGACATTTGCCGATCCGGCAGCCGCGCTGCCCGGAGGATCGGTTGCGGTGAATCCCGCGTTCCGTCCGTCCCCAGGCCGGCCGCTGCAGCGTCACCGGGGGCACAACGCCAGAGCGTTCTGGCCGGGCACGGCAGGCTACTTCTACGACCCATCGTATGCCGAACCCGGCGTAGGGGCCGTGCCGCCAGCATCCGGCGATATCCGTTACACCTACACCTACGACGTTCCCTGGGATTGGTCACATCGATTTCCGCCGGCGGTCGCACCGTCTGACAGACCTTATGTACAGGAATGCACCAAGCAGACCGTCAACGTTCCCCGGCGCGAAGGCGAAGAGGAAACCGTCAGCGTAAATATCACGCGGTGCTATTAAGGGGCTTAAGACAACACGCTGGTTGAAACGAGAGAAGCAGCGGCTCCCTCATTTCAAACTGTCCCGAGTACGCGCCGCCTAGTTCGATTCCGGCACTACGGCGTGGAAGACCGATTTCGCGGCCGACATCACGTCCTCGGTCACCGATGGGCGTCCCTGTTTCGCGCGCAGATCGAGCGGGCGCGAGGGAATATCGGCCGGCGGCGTCAGCCGTAAACCACCATCGACAGCACGGGTCTCCGATGGTCCGGAGATCGGCTCGGGAAACGGCGCTGGGGCCGCGACGGCGGCTTCACTTGGCGGCGGCGCAACGGCGACCGCCGGCGGCAGCGGCTGGACCGATGGTTGCTGGGCAGGGGCAGTGGAAGGAGCATAGACAACACTGTTGACCCGGGCGCGTTCATGAACGCGTTCCTGCGCCTTCGCCGGCTCCTCGGCACGCGCGGCTTCCGGCGCAGCACGCGGCGCCTCAGGTACGGCGCGAGGCCCGGCGTTGCGCAGCCGCTCGATGGCGGCCCGCGCCAGATCGTTGGCGTCGCGCTTGTCATCGGGCGCCGCATTCGCCTCAGCGGGCATCGGTGCGGCAGGCGCCGGCTTGGCGGCGGCCCGCTCCCGCTTCTCTGCAGCAGTCTTTTCGCTGGCAAGTTTCTCGGCGGCAGCCTTCTCGCTGGCCGCCTTCTCTGCGGCGAGCTTTTCGGCGGCTTTCTTCGCGTTCTCTGCCCGATCGGCCGCCGATCGCTCCGCCGCGGCCTTTTCGAGAGCAAGCTTTTCCGCCTTGAGCCGGGCAGCTTCGGCTTTTGCGGTCTCAGCTTTGGCGGCCTTATCGCCGGACTCGTCAGCTTTCAGCGTCTGGGGAGCAGCGTTTTTCGATGTCTGAGCAGGGGCCGTGATGGCGGCCTTAGGCTTGTCGGCCTCGGACTTCGCGTTGATATAGTGCGTGACGATATACGCCCCGACCACCGTCGCCACGATCGACGGAATGACCTCTAAAAAGTACTTGGTGAACAGCTTCTTGATCATCGCAACTCCCCGCAGGACGTTGCATGCGGGAACTTTTGGGCCGATTGAGGGATCAACTGCGACGGATCGGTGGCAAATACCGAAGGAACCGCCGGGTAACGGCTTTGTCAGGGATTTCAGGCGTTACCCGGCACAAGGTTCTTGCGGCGATTACTTCTTCTTTTCCATCTTCGTGACCGTCAGACGGCCATTCACGCGGTCGACCTCGAACTTGATATTGTCGCCCGCCTTGACGGCCTTCAGCATCGCCGGATCGGCAACGGCGAACACCATTGTCATCGCGTCCATGTCGAGATTTTTGATCGGTCCATGCTTGACCGTGACCTTGTTCTGGTCCGGGTCGATCTTGAGGATCTCCCCGTCGACCGGCACGGTCTGCGCCACGGCGACAGTCGAGAATACGGCCATTGCAGCCGCCATCATCAGTTTACGCATCATCATATCTCCTTTGGTTACTTGACAATAATTTTGCCGGTCATGCCGGCTTCGCGGTGACCGGGGATGAGGCAAGAGAAGTCGAACTCACCGGCCTTGGTAAATTTCCAGAACAGTTCGCCGGTCTTGCCCGGCGCCAGGCGCTTGGCGTTGGGATCGTCGTGTTCCATCTCCGGGTTCTTCATCATCTCGGCCATGTGCTTGAGATTTTCCTCGACCGTGCCGACGACGATTTCGTGATCGAGTTCGCCGCTGTTACGGACAGCAAACTTGATCTGTTCGCCCTTGCGGATGTCGAGCCGGTCCGGGACGAACAGCATTTTTCCGTCCGCTTCGCGCATGGTGATCTGGATAGTGCGTCCGGGCTTCTTGGGATCGCCGGGCTCGCCATAGGCGCGGGCATCCCCGTGAGAATGACCAGGATCGGCCAGCGCCGCGGTGGACAGAGAGAGGGCGGCAAGCGCGGTGATAATGAATCGTGATTGCATATCGAATTCCTTCTCAATGATTGCGATGGGGGGACTGTTTGCCGGGCTTCACGACGTTGAGCTCGATCGCTTTTGTCTTGTCCGACGCGGCGGGAGGCCCGCGTTCGACCGCTTTCGATTCACCCTTCCACTCGTAGGAAACCTTTCCTTCCGGATGCTTGAACCAGCCCGGATCCTTGTAGTCGCCGGACGCGAGCCCCTCGCGCACCTTGACGACCGAGAACATGCCACCCATCTCGACCGCGCCGAATTGAGCGAAGCCGGTCATCATCGGCAGGGTGTTCTCGGGCAGCGGCATTTCCATCTCGCCCATGTCCGCCATGCCGGCGTTTCCCATCGGCATGTACTCCGGCACCAGTTTTCGCACTGACTTGACGAGATCGCTCTTTTTCATTCCGACGAAATTACGGATGTCGTGGCCCATTGCGTTCATAGTGTGATGCGACTTGTGGCAGTGAATCGCCCAGTCGCCGGGGTTGTCGGCGACGAAATCGAAGGCGCGCATCTGACCGACGGCGCAATCCACCGTGACCTCCGGCCAGGCCGCAGCCTCCGGCACCCAGCCTCCATCCGTACAGGAGACCTTGAAGTCGTAGCCATGCATGTGGATCGGATGGTTTGTCATTGTCAGATTGCCGAACCGGATGCGGACCTTGTCGCCCTTGCCGGCGACGATGTGATCGATGCCCGGAAAGACCCGGCTGTTCCAGGTCCACATATTGAAGGCGGTCATCTCCGCGACCTTCGGCAAATAGGTCCCGGGGTCGATGTCGTAGGCCGACATCAGAAACACAAAATCCCGGTCCACGCGGCGGAAGGCGGGATCCCTCGGATGCACCACCAAGAAACCCATCATGCCCATCGCCATCTGGACCATCTCGTCCGCATGCGGGTGGTACATGAAGGTGCCACTCTTCGTCAGCACGAACTCATAGACGAACGTCTTGCCCGGCTTGATGTGCGGCTGGGTCAGGCCGCCGACGCCGTCCATACCGCTCGGGAGCAGAATTCCATGCCAATGGATGGTGGTATGCTCCGGCAGCTTGTTGGTGACGAAGATGCGAACCTTGTCGCCCTCGACAGCTTCGATCGTAGGCCCGGGCGACTGGCCGTTGTAGCCCCACAGATGTGCGACCATGCCCGGCGCGAGTTCGCGGACCACGGGTTCGGCGACGAGATGGAATTCCTTCCAGTCGCCGTTCATCCGCCAGGGCAACGTCCAGCCGTTCAGCGTGACGACGGGCTGATAGTCCGGACCGCTCGTGGGAACCAGCGGCGGTTGCATCGTTGTGGCGGTCGAGGTTGGGGCTTCAGGAATGCTCGCGGCCTGAGCACGGCCGCTGACGGCGCTGGCGCCGACCAGTACCGCAGCCGATCCAAGAATTTCTCTACGTGAGATCATTGTTCGCTCTCCATTCAATGCTGAGGTGCTTCGGCGGATGCAGCGGACATCGCAGTTTCACTTCGTCCAGCAACGCCTCCCCCCATCACGGCGGTGTTGAGATTCGTTGTGGCCAGCCAGAAATCCCGCTTCGCTTCGATCGCCGCCGTCGTCGCGGCGATGCGCTGACGCGCCTCCGCCAGCAGCGAGAACACATCGATCAGCATGCCGTTGTAACGAAGCAGGGTTTCGTCAGAGATGATCTTGCGCAGCGGCAGGACTTCCTTCTGGTAGTGCGCCGTAATGTCGTAGGCCGACCTGTAACTGCGATACGCATCCCGCGCATCGGAACGGACGTTGACCGCCCGCTCCATCAGGCGGTTGACCGCATGCATGTACGTGGCCTCCGCCTCCCGGACGCGAACCTCGCCGAAATCGAAAATCGGAACCTGAAGTTCAACGTCAAAGCCGCGATCGCGGATTCTTTCTCCGGTTGTCTTGTTCCTGTTGGTCCTTGCGGCAAACCCGGCATCCAGCACGTTGATGAAACGTGTCGCTTGCGTCAGGCCATAGGATTTCGCCAGCGCATCCAATTCAATCCGCCCGATCTGCAAATCGACGTGACGGCGAACCGCCTCTGTCTCGATGCCCGGCAGCGATTGCGGCCGTGACGGCAGCGGCGGGAGCGCACTGGCCATCTTGAACGCCAGATCGTCGCCCCACAGTCCCATGGCTCGGATCAGCGATTCGCGCTCGCTGGCGGCACGCTGACGTGTGGCGGCAAGTTGTGCGGTGAGATCGGCATAAAACACCTGCTCGCGCGCCTGATCAAGCTTGTTCATCCCGCCGGTCTCGCCGAGACGGATGGCGAATTTCGCAGCGGTTTCCGCGCCGGACTGGGCCTGCGCGAGAAAGTCTGCAAGTTCTCGTGAGGCGACGGCGCGATAATAGGCACGTCGCGTGTCCGCCGCGACCCGCAGCGTTTCGCTCAAGGCCACGATCTGTGCCTGCCGGAAGCGAGCCGCTGCGATTTCCGAGCGAACCGGCAGCGTCGCGAGCGCCAGTATGTTGGCGACGATCCTGCGTTCGACTTCAACTTCGACCGATCCCGCAATCCGCGACAATGAAATTGCGGGATTCGGCGGCAGACTTGCCTCCACCGCCCGCGCTTCCTCAATGGCGAGTTCGTTGTAAGCCGCCTGCAGCCCGCGATTGTTGAGAAGCGCGATCTGAACAGCCGCATCCGCCGAAAGCGGCTTCGAGAGCAGCCGCTTCGCTGTGTTGCGGGCAGCCGCCGTTTCGTCCGGCGTGCGCAATGCAACAGCATCCTTGCCGAGGTCTTTCGAGACCGTGGCGCTGACGAGGCTCATGCCGCCATCCGGCGAGAATGATACGCAGCCCGACAGCAGAAGGGCTGTGCTTGCCATCATCCAGCGGCTGGCGCGGCGTGCAGTGAGAGTCATGAAATTCTGAACTGGCATGGTGCACCTACTCGCCGGGTTTCGGAGCTGGCGTGACCTGCTCGTTCTGTTTCTTCCAGGCAGCAGGGGCCACCGGCCTCTGGCTCGTGTAGCTCCCGATCGAGGAGCGATAGTCAACACGCGATGTCCGCGCGCCCGGGTCAGACGGATCAGGTCCAGCCGAAACTGACGGCACGGTGTTGCAGCCTGCGAGAAACAGCAGGGCGAACGATAGAGATAGTGTCTTGAACGGCAGCGGTACGAGTGTCGTCGCCACCGGATCAACGGCAGCGAGCCTCGCCAGATTTTGCACGGGCATTATATCCTCAAATGTCAGACGGCTTCGAAGGCGTGCGACTATACAGCCGCAGCGCCGGCAATTACATCGACAGGAGGACGATTGGCGGACGATAAAGCAGGTCAGGGGCTTCGCCGGCAATTCCGGCGTCAGAAGGTGCAACAACCGATGCGTCAGTCATCGCTCGGGGCGTCAAATCAAACATGCTAGCCGGAAGCGCACTGATGCACATCACGCCGCAACATCCGGGCGCAGTCGACTTGCCGCCGGAATGAGTCATTCCGGCATGGTCGTTGATCGCATCCGCCGATTCGGCATTCGCTGACACCTGATGATCATGATTCGCATGCGTCATGCCCTGATGAACATGAGCGGCTTCACCGTGCACATGTCCCGCATGCTGAACCTGCGTTGGAGTTGGCAGATACCGCGCCAAGGCACTGTCTGCAAACGCGAATCCGACCGGCACGACGAGGCAAAAAGCATAGAGCGCAACGAGAATGCGCGCAGCCTTTACCTTCAAGACCCTGGTCAGTTGCGTCAGCATCCGGAAATCGGGACTCCCATCGTGGCGACCAGCCACAACCATGGCCAGAAGTACAATCAGAACTCCAAACAGGCAAGCCGCTTTAAGGTCACAGCGGCGCGAGAAAATTTCGGTTCGTTGCCTCATTTCACACAGCGGTTCCGGTCTGCGCGGATGCATAGCCGGGGCGATATGGACGAAAGTCTTCCGGCGGCGTAGCAAATACTGGGTCCTCCGCAGGAGCGGCCCGCGCCAGGCCACAGACCACTTGCGCTCCATGACCGCAGCAAGCCTTTGGAGTCACGATCTTGACCGAATATCAGCCGGCAGCCTCCATCGACGCCGTGGAACGAGGTCTGGCCTCGGCCGGCTACATCGCCAACCGTCAGATCGCGACCGCGGTTTATCTGTCGCAGCGGATCGAAAAGCCGATCCTCGTGGAAGGGCCGGCCGGCGTCGGCAAGACCGAACTCGCGAAGGCGATCGCGGCCTGGCGCGGCCTCAAGCTGATCCGCCTGCAATGCTATGAAGGCCTCGACGAAGCCAAGGCGCTTTACGAATGGAAATACGCCAAGCAGTTGCTCTATACGCAGATCCTGAAGGACAAGCTCGGCGAAGTGCTGGGCGACGCGGAGACGCTTCCGGCTGCGCTGAACAAGCTGCATGATTTCGGCGACGTGTTCTTCTCCAAGGAATTCGTCGAACCGCGCCCGCTGCTGCAGGCCCTTGAGCAGCCCAAGGGCTGCGTCCTGCTGATCGACGAAATCGACAAGTCGGATGCGGAATTCGAGTCGCTGCTGCTCGAAATCCTGTCCGACTTTCAGGTGACGCTGCCTGAACTCGGCACCATCTCGGCGATTGCGCCGCCGACGGTGATCCTGACCTCCAACAGCGAACGCGATCTCGGCGACGCGCTGAAGCGGCGCTGCCTCCACCTGCACATCGGCTTCCCCGAGCAGAAGCTCGAGGAACGCATTGTGGAGAGCCGCGTGCCCGGCATTTCGCAATCGCTGCGGCGGCAGATCGTCAGCTTCATCAACGATGTCCGCACCCTCGACCTGAAGAAACTGCCGTCGGTCTCCGAGGCCATCGACTGGGCGCGGGTGCTGGTTCTGCTGCAGGCGAGCGAACTCGACCACCAGATGGTCAAGGACACGCTCAATGTCCTGCTGAAGTACGAGGCCGACATCGAGACCACGATGCCGCAAGTTACCAGCTTCATTGGCAAGACACGCCGCGAGAACGTCTTCGGTTAGGCCGGATGAGAGAGAACCTGCATCGCTTCTTTCGGGCGGCCCGCGGGGCCGGGGTGCGGATTTCGCCCTCCGAAAGCATCGATGCAATGCGGGCGGTCTCCGAGATCGGCTTCACCGACCGCGAAATCCTGCGCGACACGTTCCTGCTGACGCTCGCCAAGAGCACCGACGACAAGCGGGCGCTCGGCGAATGCTTCGACCTGTTCTTCCAGCAACCTGAGATCACCGGCCCGCCGACTCAAGACAGCGACGCAGGCGAATCCAATGAAGCAGGCGAAACATCAAGCGAGCAGACGGGCGCTGCCGCATCGTCTCCTCCGTCGGGTCTCGGTCCGCTGGCCCAGATGCTGATGTCGCAAGACCGCAATGGCATTGCCGCTGCGATCGCCAATGCGTCTAGCGCCGCAGAACTGTCCGAGATCAGGTTCTTCACCCAGCGCGGCATCTATTCGAGCAAAATCCTCAACGAGCTCGGCATCGCGCAGCTGCGGGACGATCTCGAGGCCCTGACCGTGAGCAATCCGGCGGAGGCCGAGCGGCTTGCCGCCGCGACCGAAGCGCTGCGCGAGAACGTGCGCGATACCGTTTCGCAGGCGCTGCTGCTGTATGGCCGCGAGGAAACCGAAAATCTGCGCAACGACATCCTGCGCAACGCGCCGATGTCGCAGCTCGACCAGCGGCAGATCCAGCAGATGCGCGTGCTGATCCGCCAGCTCGCGCGCCGTCTGCGCGAGCGGTACAGCAAGCCGCGCAAACGCCAGCGGCGCGGCCATCTCGACGTGCGCCGCACGATCCGGCGCAACGCCGCATGGGGCGGCGTGCCGTTCCTGACCACGTGGAAGCGCCGCCATCGGGACAAGCCAAAAATCATCGCGATCTGCGATGTCAGCGGCTCAGTCGCGCGGGTCTCGGACTTCTTCCTGCTGCTGATTTACAGCCTTCATGAAGTTGTATCCGACGTCCGCTCGTTCGCTTTCTCCAGCCACCTGATCGAGGTCAGCGACATTCTCGAAGAACTGGATGCCGACAAGGCCATGAAGGAGATCATGACGCAGGTCGGCTTCGGCTCTTCGGACTACGGCAAGTCGCTGGCCGATTTCGAAAAGCTCGCGCTCAGTGCGGTGACGCCGCAAACCACCGTGATCGTGCTCGGCGATGCGCGGACCAACAACCTCGATCCCCGCGCGGATATTCTCAGGCGTATTTCTGAGCGCTCCAAGCGGCTGGTGTGGCTCAACCCCGAAGGCCGCATGGTGTGGGGCTGGGGCGACTCGGAAATGCCGCGCTACGCGACCTATTGCAGCGCCGTGCGCCAGTGTGCCACGGCCAAGCAGCTCGAACGCGCGATCACCGATATCGTCGCGGCCTATCAGTAAACGCAGTGATGTTCCGTTCGGACATGATCTGGTCCGAAAACCGGTGCCCGTTTCTCGGGATCATGCCCTAAGGCACCAGCACCAGGAACATGAACACTGCGAACATGACCAGATGCACCAGACCGAACAGGATATTGGTGCGGCCGGTACCAAACGTCGCGAGGCTGACCAGAAAAGTCATGATCAGCAACATGCTGTCGCGAGTCTCGAGGCCGAGCACCAGCCGCTTGTCCAGCACATAGGTCGCGATCGCGACGGCCGGCACAGTCAGGCCGATGGTGGCCAGCGAGGAACCGAGCGCGAGGTTGATGCTCTTCTGCAGGTCGTTCTTGCGCGCGGCCGCCAGCGCCGCGATGCCTTCCGGCAGCAAGATCAGCAGCGCCACGACGACGCCCGCGAAGGCTGGCGGTGCGCCGATGGCGGCCGCGCCGGCGTCCACCACCAGCGAGAACTTCTTGGCCAGCATCACCACGCCGACCAGCGAGACCAGCAACAGCAACCCGCTGATCAGAAGCAGGCGGCCCCCCGGGACATGATCCTGCTCCTCTTCCCCTGATCCTGCGATGAAGTAATCACGATGGCGGATGGTCTGGGTGTAGAGGAACACGCCATACAGAACGATGGTGATGACGCTGACGAAGCCGAGCTGGCTGGCGGAATAGATCGGCCCCGGCGTCGTCTCGGTATAATTCGGCAGAATCAGCGTGATGGTGGCCAGCACGACCAGCACGCTGAGATAGACGTTGGCGCCGGTGACCTGGAAATCCTGCTCGCGATAGCGCAGTCCGCCGACCAGAATGCAGATGCCCACGAGGCCGTTGCACACGATCATCACCACCGCGAACACGGTGTCGCGCGCCAGCGTCGGCACGCCGTTCTCGCCGAGCATGATGGTGGCGATCAGGGCGACCTCGATGATCGTCACCGCGAGCGTCAGCAGCAGGGTGCCAAACGGCTCTCCGATCCGCTCCGCGATCACCTCCGCATGGTGAACCGCGGCGAACACGGTGCCGAACAGAATGACCAGCAGCACCGCCGCGAAGACCAGTCCGGTCGGCGTGCGCGTGAAGCCGATGCCGAGCCCAGGGATTTCAGTGGCGACATAAAGCAAAACGGCCAGCGTGGGATAAACCCACGCTGACCGCGGCAAGTGTGTGTGTGCACTCATGCGCTCCACATTAACGGCACGATTGCAAAAGGCCTAGCCAGCCCGGAGAGAATTTGCACATGGAAGCGGGATACCGTAACCAAAAAGGACTGTTTTTTGGAAGGAAACGCAAAAAATGTTCTCTCACGTGATGATCGGGACGAACGATCTCGACAAGGCCAAGGCATTCTACGACAATCTGCTGGGGACACTCGACGTACAGCCGGCGTTTGTCGATCGCCATCGCATCTTTTATCGCACCAAAACCGGGACTTTTTCCGTGTCAAAGCCGATCGACGGCAAACCCGCCACGTGCGCGAACGGCGGGACCATTGGCTTTACTGCTGCTTCGCCTGAAGAAGCCGATGCCTGGCATGCGGCCGGGATCGCGAATGGTGGCACAACATGCGAAGACCCTCCGGGCATCCGGGGGATGGGTGACGTTAGAATGTACATCGCCTATCTGCGCGACCCGGACGGCAATAAAATATGCGCGGTGCATCGGTTGCCGAAGGCGTAAATAAAAAGAGGCCGTGCACAGCACGGCCTCTTTGCTTTTCGCAAATTCAAAGGCGGGTCTGCGCCTACATCGCCTTGACGATGTTCTCGGTCATTTTCTTGGCGTCGCCGAGCAGCATCATGGTGTTGTCGCGATAGAACAGCGGGTTGTCGACGCCGGCATAGCCCG
>NZ_HG326652.1:401094-415647 GCF_000308295.2 Afipia birgiae 34632 | reverse complement strand
GCCGCCGCGCTCGACCGCCAGATCGACCAGCACCGAGCCGGGCTTCATCGACTTCACCATCTCGGCGGTGACCAGCTTCGGCGCCGGACGGCCCGGGATCAGCGCCGTGGTGATGACGATGTCCTGCTTCTTGATGTGCTCGGCGGTGAGCGCCGCCTGCTTGGCCTGATACTCTTTCGACATTTCCTTGGCATAGCCGCCGGCGGTCTGCGCGTTCTTGAACTCCTCGTCCTCGACCGCGAGGAACTTGGCGCCGAGGCTTTCGACCTGCTCCTTGGTGGCCGGACGCACGTCGGTCGCGGTGACCACCGCACCCAGACGGCGCGCAGTCGCAATGGCCTGCAGGCCGGCAACGCCGACGCCCATCACGAACACCTTCGCCGCCGGCACGGTGCCGGCCGCCGTCATCATCATCGGAAACGCACGGCCGAAGGCTTCGGCGGATTCGATCACAGCGCGGTAACCCGCAAGATTCGCCTGCGACGACAGCACGTCCATCACCTGCGCGCGGGTGATGCGCGGCATCAGCTCCATCGCGAACGCGGCAACACCGGCATCGGCCAGCGCCTTCAGCGCCGCCTCGTTGCCGTAAGGATCCATGATCGCGATGACCAGTGCACCCTTCTTGTATTTGGTAACTTCAGAAGCTTCCGGGCGCTTCACCTTGATGACGATATCGGCATCCTTCACCGCCTCAGTGCTGACCACAGCACCCGCGGCGTCATAGTCCGCATCCAAAAGACCGGACTTGATGCCCGCACCCGGCTCGATCGCGACATCGATCCCCAGCGCCTTGAACTTCTTCACCGTGTCGGGCGTCGCCGCAACCCGCGGCTCCGCCGCATCGACTTCCCTGGCTATCGCAATTTTCATGACGCCTCCCGCAGCCGTTCGGCCGCGCATGACTTAATCACCGGCCACACCGCCGGGACAACCGAATTCGATCAGGTGAGAAAGATCGCCATCAGGGCGAGGATGACGATAAGGGAAATCGTCCCGTACTTCGTCATCGCGAGAAAACCTTCGTAGGTCTGCTCGTGCGCAGGATAGTCCATGCCATCCGCCGTGGTGTAAGCAACTTCGTTATGGTCAGCCATCGATCCCCTCCAGCGCCACTCTAAATGTTGACGCGAATTAGCCCAATTGCGGGGCAAGGGCAACGTCTGCCGCCGCTTTGGACAGTTGATTAGAACCACCCGCATGCATGCCATGCAATGGTTCTCGCGGAAATTTCCGCGATGCGGAACAGAAAGCCCCACCCTCGCGGAAATTGCCCGGAAACGGGGCTGTCCGGCCTATCCCATGGTTTCCAGTTCAGCGATC
This sequence comes from Afipia birgiae 34632, assembly GCF_000308295.2. Classification (GTDB taxonomy): domain Bacteria; phylum Pseudomonadota; class Alphaproteobacteria; order Rhizobiales; family Xanthobacteraceae; genus Afipia; species Afipia birgiae. The sequence goes on along the minus strand of NZ_HG326652.1, from coordinate 414,324 downwards.
AGGCTTTCGATCACCGACAACCCGCCGTCCCAGAATTTCGGGTCCTTGGCGTCCAGCCCAAACGGCTGAAGCAACTCGGAATAATGCTTGGTGCCGCCGGCCGAGAGCATCGCGAGATAGCGGTCAGCAAAGCCTTCGGAGGCGTTTTCGTAGACAGCGTAGAGCGAATTCACCAGGCAGTCACCGAACGCATAGGCATAGACGTAGAACGGCGAATGGATGAAGTGCGGGATGTACATCCAGTACGTCTCGTAGCCCGGCTTGATCTCGATGGCCGGTCCGAGGCTTTCGCCCTGCACGCTCAGCCAGATCTCACCGATCCGCTGCGCGGTCAGTTCGCCGTTGCGGCGCTCGGTGTGGATCGCGCGCTCGAACGAGTAGAACGCGATCTGGCGCACCACCGTGTTGATCATGTCCTCGACCTTGCCGGCGAGCAGCGCCTGACGCTCCTTGCCGTTCTTGGTCTGGGCCAGCAGCCGCTTGAAGGTCAGCATTTCGCCGAACACGCTGGCGGTCTCCGCCAGCGTCAGCGGCGTCGGCGCCATCAGCGCACCGTTCTTGGCGGCGAGGACCTGATGCACGCCATGGCCGAGTTCATGCGCGAGCGTCATCACGTCGCGCGGCTTGCCCTGATAGTTCATCAGCACATAGGGATGCGCCGACGGCGTGGTCGGATGCGAGAAGGCGCCCGGCGCCTTGCCGGGCCGCACCGGCGCATCGATCCAGCGATCGGTGAAGAAGCGCTCCGCGATGTTCGCCATCTGCGGCGAGAAATCACCATAGGCTTTCAGGATTGTGCTCTTCGCGTCGTTCCAGCCGATCTGGCCGGTGGTCGCGAACGGCAGCGGCGCGTTGCGGTCCCAGAACGGCAGCGACTTCTTTTTGAACCAGCGCGCCTTCATTTTGTAGTATCTGTGGGAGAGCCGCGGATAGGCCGCACGCACCGACGCCACCAGCGCATCGACCACTTCGCGCTCGACGCGGTTCGCAAGGTGGCGCGCGTCAGCGATGTCCTGGAAGCCGCGCCAGCGGTCGGAAATTTCCTTGTCTTTGGCGAGCGTGTTGGTGATCAGCGCGAAGGTGCGCTCATTGGCCTTGAAGGTTTTCGCCAGCGCCTGCGCCGCCGCCTTGCGTTTGGCGGGCGCGCGATCCTGCAACAGCGTCAGCGTCGGCTCGATCGCCAGTTCCTTGGTCCCGACCTTGAAGCGCAGCGCCGAAATGGTTTGATCGAACTGCCTGTTCCACGCGGCATAGCCGCTAACGGACTTTTCGTGGAACAACTGCTCGACGCGATCCTCAAGCTGGTACGGCTTGTCCTTGCGCAGATCCTCGATCCAGGGCCGATAGTGATTGAGCGACGGCACAGCCATCGCGCGCTCAATCACGCCGTCATCCACGCGGTTCAATTCAAGATCGAAGAACAGCAGATGCACAGAAGCAGCAGTCAATCGCTCTAAAACGTCGCCATAGAACTTTGATATCTCGGGTTTCGCTTCGTTGTCGGCGTGCATGAGCACAGCATAGGAACTCAACCGTCCCGAGAGGTCGCTTATCGCCTCGTAGCTCTTGATCGCCCCGGCCAGCCATTCGCCACCTTCAGGCTGCGCAACCTGCTCCGCGATCTTGCCCTTGTAGGCGGTCTCGAACGCCACGCAGTCAGCATCGAGCTTGTCGAGATCGCGCGCCACCTCCGGCGCGTCGATGGCCGGATAAAGGTCTGTCAAATTCCACTCAGGCAGCTTTCCCGCCTTGCCTGACGCGCCGGATGTCTTTTTGACCGAAGCTTTCGCCTTGGGCGCGGATTTGGGTTTTGCCGGAGATTTGCGGAGAGCCGAGGAGCGCGAAGCCATATTTCAATCCGTGATGTTCAAGATCGTTCAGGACGCGTGACGATTGCAGCACTTGCCGAGGAAGCCAACTCTTAAGAGGTCGTTAATCGGCATCGGCGAGAGTGCCCCGATTCGAGACATGTTGTTGAGATAGTCCAGAGTTGCGGGGAATGCCATGGTTGCGTCCATTCTGATTGCCGACGACGATGCCGTACAGCGGCGCCTCGTCGAGAATATGGTGCAGCGCTGCGGTTACGACGCCGTGACAGTCGACAGCGGCGATGCCGCCCTCGCCCATCTGATCGATCCCGATGCCAAAGCCATCGACGCCCTGGTGCTCGATCTCGTAATGCCCGGCCTCGACGGCATGGGCGTGCTGGCAAAGATTCGCAATATCGGCCTCGATCTGCCGGTGATCGTGCAAACCGCCCATGGCGGGATCGACAATGTGGTGTCCGCGATGCGGGCCGGCGCGCACGACTTCGTGGTGAAGCCGGTCGGCATCGAGCGCCTGCAGGTGTCACTGCGCAACGCTCTTAACGCCAGCGCGCTGAAAGGCGAATTGCAGCGCATCCGCCACCGCCGCGAAGGCAAACTCACCTTCGCCGACATCGTCACCCGCTCCGAGACGATGAGCCACGTCATTTCGATGGGCAAGAAGGCCGCAGCGTCTACCATCCCGGTGCTGATCGAAGGCGAATCCGGCGTCGGCAAGGAACTGATCGCCCGCGCCATCCACGGCTCCTCCGAGCGCAGCGCCAAGCCATTCGTCACCGTCAACTGCGGAGCGATCCCGGACAATCTGGTGGAGTCGCTGCTGTTCGGTCATGAGAAAGGCGCGTTCACCGGTGCGACCGAGCGGCATGCAGGCAAGTTCGTCGAGGCCAATGGCGGCACGCTGTTCCTCGACGAAATCAGCGAACTGCCGCTGGCGGCGCAGGTGAAACTGCTGCGCGCCCTGCAGCAGGGCGAGGTTGAAGCGGTCGGCGGGCGCAAACCCGTCAAGGTCGATGTGCGCATCGTGTCGGCGACCAACCGCAACCTGCTCAATCAGGTGAAGGCCGGCGCGTTCCGCGAAGACCTGTTCTACCGGCTGCACGTTTTGCCGCTGACCATTCCACCGCTGCGTACGCGCCGCGAGGACATCCCGCATCTGGTGCGGCACTTCATGGCGCGCATCGCCGCGGAGGAAAACCGGCCTGTCACCAGCGTCAGCGGCGAAGCCATGGCACTGCTCGGGCAAATGGGGTGGCCTGGCAACGTCCGCCAGCTGGAGAACGCGGTGTACCGCGCCGTTGTGATGAGCGACGGCGGCCAGCTCGGACGGGATGATTTCCCGCAGATTGGCGGGATGCCACCCGTCGCATTTTCCGAGGCAGAGCCGGTGATGTTGGACAGCCCGCCGTCCTCGCCAACCGACACTATCGCAGGTGCCGAAATACCTATCGCCCCTGCAGCCGCGCCGGCTAAATTCCTGTCGGCTTACGGCACGCTGGCGATGCTCGGCGACGACGGCGAAATGCGCCCGCTCGAGGAGTTGGAAGCGGAGACTATCCGCTTCGCCATCACTCACTATCGCGGCCAGATGTCCGAGGTCGCCCGGCGATTGAAGATCGGCCGCTCGACGTTGTACCGAAAACTGGATGAGGCCGCCGCAGCCTCCGGCGAGGAACCCGCCGGCCCCTCCCGCTGACCGCGAATCACTGGAACGCCGGCACGGCTTTTTCGTTACTGTCATTGAACCGTTGCGGCGCGGTGACAGACACAGGAAAAGCGCGCGGCAATGCGCGCAAGCCGTTGCAAAGAAACCCGAATTGAAGTCACTTCCTGTGAGATGACTTCGAGTTGATCTGGCGGCAACTGGCCGCCGTGAGCTGGCGCGTGTAGCGTTTCGCAGTGTTTTTAATGCGGGATTGCGTACCAAACTCCGATCGAGCCGGCGCTTTTTGCATCAGGCAGTGACGGAAACCATCATGAGCTGTTCCATGCCGGGGCAGTTTCACCCAAGGGGTGCGAGAATGCGTGACTTTTCGACCGGCCACCACAAGAGTCCAGCAGGCTTTGACCGGATTCTGATGGCCGTGGCCGCTACATTCCTTTCCGTTGCCGCGACCACCGCAAACGCCCAGTCCGGCCCCGCGAAAAGCCCTGCAGATCTCGCCATCGATGCCGCAGTCCCGCTTCCCGAACCGGCCAACGTACCGCCGCCGACGGTGAACGACTTCAAGCCAGAGACCACGGCCGCTGCACCAGCCACGGTCACGCCTCCCAAGAAGGAAGAAGCTGCGGCCCCGGCTGTTCCCGCCGCACCGGCCACCACGGCAACTGTTCCTCCCGCCGCTACGGCGCCGACCGCAGCGGCACCGGCAGCCACTGCTGCCGCACCGGCGGTTGAGCCTCCAAAGACCGAACCAGCAAAGGCGGCTCCGGCTGTCGCCGCTGCCGATCAGCCGGTTGCCGACAAACTGCGCGACCTGATTGCAACCAAGGGCGCGCGCTACTTCGACCGCAAAAGCGAACGCACCGCGGTCGAGAACTTCTACAGGGATCGCAACTACGCTCCGCTCTGGAGCGAAGCCGGTGCCGCCACCGCGCGCGCCAAGAACGTGATTGCGCGCCTGAAGGACGCCAGCAGCGAAGGTCTGAGCGTGGCCGATTATCCCACGCCTGATTTCGCCGCAGCGACCACCGCTGACGCCCAGGCCGAGGCTGAACTGCGCCTGACCGAAAGCATGCTCGATTATGCGCGCCACGCCCAGAGCGGCCGCATGCACTTCTCTCGCGTCAGCGCAGACATTTCGTATCCCGAGCATCCGGTCGATCCGGTCGAGGTCCTTATCAACGTCTCGACCGCAAAGGACGCGTCGGCAGCGCTGGCGGGCTACAACCCGCAGCACACGGGCTATAAGGCGCTGAAGTCCAAGCTCGCCGAGCTGCGCGGCGTTACGGACGATACCTCCAAGCACATTGCCGAAGGCGGTGTGCTGAAGTTCGTCAAGCCGACCAAGAAGAATCCGAACCCGGTCGCGATGGAAGACGAGCGCGTGCCGGCGCTGCGCGCCAAGCTTCACGTCGCAGAGAACACCGACGACAAGCGCTACGATGCCACGGTTGCGAACGCCGTTCGCAAATTCCAGTCGAACAACGATCTGAAGGCAACCGGCGTGCTCGACAACGGGACCGTGCGCGCAATCAACGGCCCCAAGAGCGACCGCAAGATCGACATCGTGCGTGCGAACATGGAGCGCTGGCGCTGGCTGCCGCGCGAACTCGGCGCAAGGGCGCTGGGTGACGTTTATGTGATCCTCAACATTCCCGACTATTCGCTCAAGCTGATGCAAGGCGACAAGCAGGTCTGGACCACCCGCGTCGTCGTCGGCAAGCCGGGCAAGCACGCGACTCCGGAACTGACGGAAACGATGAAGTTCATCACCGTCAATCCGACCTGGAACGTGCCGCCGTCGATCATCTACAACGAGTATCTGCCGGCGCTGGCGCAGGACCCGACCGTGCTCGACCGCATGGGCCTCAAGCTCGCGCGCGCCGCTGACGGCAGCGTCCGTATCTCGCAGCCGCCGGGCGAAGCCAACGCGCTCGGCCGCATCCGCTTCAACTTCCCGAACAAGTTTCTGGTGTATCAGCACGACACGCCGGACAAGCACCTGTTCGCCAAGGAAGAGCGCGCCTTCAGCCACGGCTGTATGCGCGTGCAAAACCCCGACCAGTACGCGTCGAACCTGCTCAGCATCGCGTTGCCAAAGGAGAACTACACGCCCGAGAAGATCAAGGGCATGTACGGGCGCGGCGAGGTCAACATCAACTTCCCGACGCCGATCCCGGTCCACATCGCCTATCAGACCGCGTTTGTGGACAGCGCCGGCAAGCTTGAATTCCGCAAGGATATCTACAGCCGCGATCCAAGGGTGATCGCGATGCTCAAGGGCAGCGAAGGCCGCGACATGGAAACCGCCGTGTCTCACGCCCAGCCGAACCATGTTCGCCCGACCAACGTGCAGGTTCCCGGCGAGAGCTTCGCGAGCAACAGCAGCATGGGCTTCTTTGAGCGCCTGTTTGGGCCTCCGACCCCGCCGCCTGCCGCAGTACGCGGTCAGCGTCGGGTCGTCCGCTAAACACGGGAACTTCGGCGAAAAGCGACCGACTTTCTCCGGGTTCCACAGTTCCAAGGGCTCCGCCGACGGCGGGGCCCTTTTCATTAACCATTGCCCCCGAAGCAGTCCGGACCTGATCGGCCCGACGGCCCTTTTTTGCCATACTCAGGGGGGCATACTCTGGCCTTCATGGGCCTGTGACAGACTTGGGCAAGGCTTGATCAAGACTTGGGATAGCTGAAGACTAGGGATCGCTAAGGACTTGGGCAGACTGAGACTTGGGCAACGACAGACACTAAGACTTCGACACTAAGACTTGGGAAGACCTGACGAACGCGGCGTGGGGATTGGTAAATATCGCTTAACCCCCGTGCCTTAAGACCATGTTCATCCTCTCCCGTTGCGTGGGGTAGCGGGGGATCACCTCAACAAGCTGACGGCTGACGGGATTCTGAGTGGCGGGCGGTTTTCCACGCAGCATTGGCTTTGAATGGCTGTCGCGCACCTCGGTGCGCGTCGGCCTCGCCTCGCTGCTGCTGATCGCGACCAACGCCCGCTCCGTCCACAACGCCACCGCAGACGGCGACACCCGGACCCTCTCGTTCCACCACACCCATTCCGACGAAGACCTCACCGTCACCTTCAAGCGCAACGGCCGTTACGATGAAGCCGCGCTGAAGAAGCTCAATCACTTCCTGCGGGACTGGCGCAGCCAGGATTCCACCACGATGGATCGCCGGCTGTTCGACATCGTTTGGGAAGTCTATCGCGACGTCGACGGCAAACAGCCGATCCAGATCATCTCCGCCTATCGCTCGCCCGCCACCAACTCCATGCTTCGCCGCCGCTCTTCGGGAGTGGCGCGCCACAGCCAGCACATGCAGGGCCATGCGCTGGACTTCTTCATCCCTGGTGTGCCGCTGGAGCAAATCCGTTTCGCCGGACTGCGGCTGCAGCGCGGCGGCGTCGGGTTCTACCCCACCTCCGGATCGCCGTTCGTGCATCTCGACATCGGCAGCATCCGTCACTGGCCGCGCATGACCCACGATCAGCTCGCGCGTGTTTTCCCGGATGGCCGCACAGTGCACGTGCCGTCTGACGGCAAGCCGCTGAAGGGTTACGAGCTTGCGCTCGCCGACATCGAGCGACGCGGCAACGGCGAGGACGTCGCCGCACCGTCGAAGTCGCGCACCTTCCTGGCCTCGCTGTTCGGCCGCAAGCAGGCGGATGACGAGGAAGAAGCCGGCAATGAGGCGGTGACGCGCCGCGGCAAGGTCACGCAGGTGGCGATGACCGCAGTCGACAAGGCCAAGGATGCCGCACAGGCAACCGTCACCGCAGCCGAAAAGATTCTCGAACGCGTGCCGCTGCCGCGCGCGAAGCCCGCAGGCGCGGCGTCCTATCAGGTCGCTTCGGCTGACACCAAGACCGTCCCGCTGCCCAAGCCGCAACCCGCGCTCAAGCCAATCCCGGCCGACGAATACGCCCCGCAGAGCCCCATCGACATCATCAATGCGCGTGGCTTCTGGGATAACGAACCAGCACCGAAGCCCGCGGCGCAGGCGCAGATCGCCGCCCTCAAGGCGCGCGGCGCCGTCGTCGCTGCTGACCCGCAATTCACCGCAAGCCTGCCGCAGAACGTCTCGCAGGCGCTGGCCTATGCGCCAGCGGATGCCCCGCTCGATCGCGCCAAGGTCGTCGCCGCCAGCGCACCGCTCCCGCGCAGCCCGCGCATCGCATCGCTCGCTCCGAACCCGATGTCGGGTGCGGATATCAACACCACCGATGCAACGATCGCCAAGACACCACAGGGCAAGATCGCGACCGCAACGCGGGTCAAGCAGGCCACTCAGACGAATGACATCTGGCTGCGCGCAATGATCCTTGCGCCAAGCGCCAGCACGTCGATGGTCGCCTCAATTCTGGGCGATCAGGACATGACCGTGATGCGCACGCATTTCGTCAAACCGAACGCGGCGGTGGCGATGACATTCTCGAACGATCCGCAAATGGGCATCGTCTGCGAGAAGTTCACCGGCTCGGCGACCGCGACGCTGTCGACGACATCGTTCGCGATGCGCACCGCCGCGCTGCGGTAATACATAAACCGCGAAAAATAAGCCGATCTATCGTCGTCCCGGCGAGGGCTAGGACCCATAGCCACTAATCGCCGTGACTCAGCGAAATGGCTCTCAATATCTGTCTGTAAATTGCGGTCACAGGGGGCATCGGTCCCGGCCTTCGCCGGGACGACCATCAAGGCGCGGTTAGTTGCGCCTCACAGCATGCCGAGCGCCTGCATGTAGGTTTCCAGGATGGTTTCCTGCTCCTGGCGCTCGTCGGCGTCCTGCTTGCGCATACGGATGATGGTGCGCAGCACCTTGACGTCGAAGCCGTTGCCCTTGGCTTCGCCATAGACGTCCTTGATGTCGTCGCTGATCGTCTTCTTCTCTTCCTCGAGGCGCTCGATACGCTCGATGATGGCCTTGAGCTGCCCCTTCGCAAAGCTGTGAGCGGTTTCGTCGTCTTTCACGGCAGCCGAGGTGGCCATCGGGGGTACTCCTGAACTTTAATGAGGTTTGGTCACTGGCGTGCGCGGCACGCCATCTAGTGGTCCGATTCTGACATTCGCATTCCGTTTCAGCAACTCTCTTTGCGAATGTCAGAATCAAAAGACCACTAGCAATTTAAGTTTCCAGTGTCCCTTTGAATCCTTTCGTTCGCTACAGAAGGCGCTGCAATATGAAGAGAACGAAAGGATTCAAAGGGACACTGGTATCACACTCAAGAGTGGGACCTGTCCCGTCAAGGCAGAGTCACGGTCATCCACAGTGACCCACAGGTGAAAGAAAAGTCGGCGCCAATGCACCGATTTCACTTGCGTGTTTCAGTGACCCGCTTGGCTTTTCTTCATCGCCGCAACCTGATCAGGCGTTGCCTCGGTCTGATGCTTCGCCTTCCAGGCTTCATATGGCATGCCGTACACCGCCTCGCGGCTCTCGTCCTTGCTGAGCGCTACGCCCTTGTCGTCGGCGGCCTCCTTCAGCCAGTTCGAGAGACAGTTGCGGCAGAACCCCGCGAGATTCATCAGCTCGATATTCTGCACATCGGTCCGCCCGCGCAGATGTTCGACAAGACGGCGGAAAACCGCCGCTTCCAATTCCGTTCGGGTTTTCTCATCGATGGCCATGGTTATTTTTCCACAATTTCAGGTCGGCTGGCTGTCCCGCCACCGGCACCCTAACATAGGGTCGGGCTCAGTGATTTTAAGCCCCGCGATTTCTAGTCCGATGGTTTTCCATATGGCGAGAAAAACCAGCTTGACCCGCGTCATGACCCGGCAACAGGCCTATTGAGGTTCACACTGGTTTGGCGAAACCGCCAAGCCGTCCTATAGTGACCTAGCCTGGCCGGATATGGGATCTCCGCTTTTGCCGATCATGCTCAATATGTTACGCGAAATCAACGAACGGTTGATAGTACCTGATTAGATGACAGCCACGACTTCCCGCCACATAACGCTCCGCCGTACGATCACCGCCACCCTCACCGGGCTTGTCGCGCTGATCGCACTGTGCGCGTGGAACGACCCGGCGGCGGCGGATTTCCGGCTCTGCAACAATACCTCGAGCCGGGTCGGCATCGCGCTCGGCTACAAAGACAATGAAGGCTGGGTGACAGAAGGCTGGTGGAACGTGTCGTCCCGCGCCTGCGAAACCCTGCTGCGTGGAACGCTTGTCGCACGATACTATTATATTTACGCCATCGACTATGACCGCGGCGGAGAGTGGTCGGGGCAGGCGTTCATGTGTTCGCGCGACAAGGAATTCACCATCAAAGGCACCGAAGACTGTCTGGCGCGCGGCTTCGACCGCACCGGATACTTCGAGGTCGATACCGGCGAACAACGCGCCTGGACTGTCCAACTCACTGAATCCAACGAACAGAACCCGCGCTCACCCGGCCTGCCCGGTATGCCGAACGCGCCGGGGGCTGCACAACCCGGCGCACTTCCCGGTGCAGCTCCTGGAAATCCTAAATGAGACGCCTGCGACGCATCAAGATTCTCGCCACCCTCGGACCAGCCTCTTCAGACAGCGCATCGATCCGCAAGCTGTTCGAGGCCGGGGCCGACGTGTTCCGCATCAACATGAGCCATACGCCGCATGACAAGATGCGCGAGATGGTGGCGACCATCCGCAACGTGGAGAGCAGCTACGGGCGGCCGATCGGCATCCTGATTGATCTTCAGGGACCGAAGCTGCGGCTGGGCAATTTCGAAAACGGCTTCGTGGAACTCAACAACGGCGCGATGTTCACGCTCGATGCCGATCCGACGCCGGGCGACAAAACCCGCGTCCACCTCCCCCACCCCGAAATCCTGAAAGCGCTTCGGCCGGGCCATGCGCTGTTGATTGACGACGGCAAGCTGCGCCTGATCGCCGAAGAGACCTCCCCTGAACACGCGCTGGTGCGCGTCGTGACTGGCGGAAAGATGTCCGATCGCAAGGGCGTCAGCCTGCCCGACACGGATCTGCCGGTGTCAGCGATGACGCCGAAGGACCGCGCCGATCTCGAAGCCGCGCTTGAAACCGGCGTCGACTGGGTCGCGCTGTCGTTCGTGCAGCGCGCCGACGACGTGATCGAGGCGAAGAAGCTGGTGCGCGGCCGCGCCGCCGTGATGTCGAAGATCGAGAAGCCGCAGGCGATCGAACGTCTTGCCGAAATCATGGAGGCGTCGGACGCCCTGATGGTCGCGCGCGGCGATCTCGGCGTCGAGCTGCCCGCCGAGCGCGTGCCCGGACTTCAGAAGCAGATGACGCGCATGGCGCGGCGCGCCGGCAAGCCGGTGGTAGTCGCGACCCAGATGCTGGAGTCGATGATCACATCGCCGGTACCGACCCGCGCTGAAGTCTCCGACGTCGCCAACGCCGTATTTGAGGGCGCCGACGCCATCATGCTGTCGGCAGAATCCGCCGCCGGCAAGTTCCCGGTCGAAGCGGTGCTGACCATGAATCGCATCGGCGAGGAATGCGAGCGCGATCCGACCTATCGCGGCGTCATCGCCGCGCAACGGCCCGATCCGGAAGCCACCGCAGGCGACGCCATCGCCGACGCGGCGCGGCAGATCGCCGAAACGCTCGATCTCTCCGCCATCATCTGCTGGACCAGTTCCGGCTCGACCGCGCTGCGTGTCGCGCGCGAACGACCGAAGCCGCCGGTGGTCGCGATCACGCCGAACGTGAATACCGGGCGCAAACTGTCGCTGGTGTGGGGGGTGCACTGCGTGATCGCGGAAGACGCCCATGATCAGGACGACATGATCGACCGCGCCGCCCGCATTTCATTCCGCGACGGTTTTGCCAAAGCCGGCCAGCGCGTCATCATCGTCGCCGGCGTACCGCTCGGCACGCCGGGCACGACCAACATGGTCCGCATCGCCTATGTCGGCCCCGAGCGCGACGCCGACATCTGACGCTGGCGCAAGCTTATTGCGCTGACATGCCGACGGTCTCCGGAACTCGCGTCACCGGCGGAGGATTCCATTTCCCCGTTAACGCGTCGGATTGAGGACTGTAGAGACGCATCGTCAGGTTGAACGCCCCCTTCGGCGCAGGAAGCCAGTTCGCCTCCTTGTCCTTGCCCGGGTTCTCGTTCTGGAAGTAGAGCGTCAGCGAACCGTCGGGATTGGTCTTGAAGGGCATCCAGCTGCTGACCGCAAAACGATTGAGGCTGTTGGCGACCTGAAAACCCTGCGGATCGTACAGCGTGACCGACCAGAATGCATTCACCGGCGGCGCGCGGCCCTTGTCGAAATTGATCGTATACTTGTTGGCGCCGTCGAGCGGTTTGCCGGTGTCGTCCGCGAGGTTGAGCGGATAGATCGCGTCCTCAGGCAGGTTTGCGCCAAGACCAAGCTGAGTCACGATGGCACGCTTGAGATAGTAGTTTCCGTACACGCCCATGGTGTCGGTGTTCATCGACCAGCCGTTCGCGACACGGGCGAGCGTCGCCACCTTCCATTCCATCAGCTTCTGGGCAGCTTCCGGCGCGGCCTCAATCGCCTTCTTCACCGCCGGATCGATCTTCGCAACATCGAAGCTCTTGCCCGGTTCGATGCCGATGCGCTTCATCTGCGCGATGATCGGCTCGTCAGTGATGTGAGGCGGGTTGACCTTCAGAATTTCAGACGCATAGGTAAAATACTTGCCTCCCGCCATGGTATCGACCTGGATCTTCGGCGGCGTCTTCATGTCGATGGACGGATCAATCCTGGCCTCGACCGGCTTTGCCGGCTTTCCCCATTCCGACAACGGCGTGATCTTGTAGCCGGCCTGAATCTTGTGGACCGCGGCATAGTCCGGCGGACCATCGGTTTTGGTGCGCCCGATGACCCAGACATGCGGCGTCGGTGCGTGAATGATCTGCGTTTCCTTCGGAAGTTTGAACTCCTCGACAAGCCGGTCCCGCAGATCAGGCCGCCAGTTCGGCGGAACGATCAGGAAGTTTCCGGCCTGCGTTCCCGTGGTGCGCGATCCGGGGGATGCGAAGACGTCTGACCACATGTCGAGCATCGGAATAAGATAGAATCGCCCTCCTGTATCCGGGACGGAGACGACAACGGGCTCCTTGGTCATGTCCAGATAACCGCTGGAATACAGCGTATCGAAATTCGGACGAACGACGGCTCTCATGTCGGCAGCCGGGAATGCCGGGATGTTGGCGAAGGTATTCGCCGGGCCGCCGATTCCCTTGCCCGGCTCCATGTTCGTCAGTTGCTTGCGCGTCACATCCATCGTCACGAGCGGATAGAAGTAGACGTAAGCGTCGGTGGCGATAGCAAGGGCTTCCTGCTCGGAGAGCGGAGCGGTCTGCGCCATTGAGGGAGATAGGGCCTGCATTGTCCCCGCAGCAATCAACGCAATGAGCATCAATCCGAGACGAATTCTTCTAACAGGAACAAGCATCACACGCCCTCCGCTGTTCGATTTAAATTTGGGAATTCAAACAAATAGAAAAGGCACGCGAATTTCGCGCACCGTCTCCAGATCTCCTGTCGCTTTGAACTCTGTCCGCCCTGTGGACGACCTTCTCAAGACAATCGAAAAAGAAAGAGAAAGAGAGAGAGAGAAAGAGAGAGAGAGAAAGAGAGAGAGAAGAGAGAGAAAGAGAGAGAGAGAGAGAGAGAGAGAGAGAGAGAGAGAGAGAGAGACGCGCCGCACTACTAACAAACGAACGAACGACGGCTCGACCGAACCGACCTACCTACTCGCCACCGACCCACCGACGCG
>NZ_HG326652.1:205336-400931 GCF_000308295.2 Afipia birgiae 34632 | reverse complement strand
GAGAGAGAGAGAGAGCCGCTCGCATCTCAAAAGACGACACGGCTGCAACCCGGACTACCCTATGCCAGCCCCACCAGCGCGAGAAGTCGTTATTTGGGCAAGTGAGCGCTCCCATAGGTCAGGTTGAATGACCATTCGAGATATCATCTTGTATAATTTTATCTATTAGCAAGCGCTTTTCGGACTCGTCGCAGCATCGACGAGTCGAGACATTCACTCGGCGCGCCCTGAAATCTTGCATGCCGAGCTATCGCGCCCGACGTATCGGGCACAAAACAGTCATAGTGTGCGGACAGGCTGTTCTCAAGCGGCCTTGTCGGCTGCGTGGACTGTCGTTTCGCGCGCTTCCTGCGCCGCGCGGGTCACATCTTCGACAGTCCCTTGAGTGAGCCGCAGCATCCGCTGCGCTTCTTCGCCATACTGCGCGAACGCGGTCTGCCAGAACTGAGCATAGGCCTGCTGCAAATCCTGCATCGAGCGGCAGTCATGGATTGTCCGGAATAACTGGACGTCCTCGCGCAGCCTTTTGCCGACAAACTCCGACCATTCCTTGCCGATGTTTTGCATGGCCGTGCCGACCTGCGCGTTGAATTTCGCGGTTTCATTCAGCATGGTTCCATTGATCTCGCTGACGCGCGCCAGATCTGGAAACGGAATCGTTTCCGCCGCCTTGTTGAATACATTGTCGCTGGTTGATGTGGATGCCATTGTCGGACCTTCATTCTGCTGGAGCAAGAAAAGGACACGTCTAACGCCGACACCCCATCATTGATCGATGGCAGCAGTATGATGCTCATCGCATCGTGAACGAAAAGAAAAATTTCTCTCTAAGCACGCGCCGATCGCACATGCTTTTTCCGAGATTTCAGATTGCCAGCAACCAATCAAGGTCAGCGTTCATGACCGAACGGCGGATCGCAGCGCGCATAAAATTACTCAGCGGGCTGCGACGACGGTATCCCGCTGCGGCGCTGCTCATACCGAACCACCAGCCAGCCGAACAGCACCATGTCGCCAAGCAGGACGAACGATCCGATGCCGGCGAAAGGCTCACCCGCTTGGTTGCCCGCATGCAGCATCGCGACACCGACGGTCAGCGAAATCGTGCCGATGATCCAGACCCAGATCTGCATCAATGCGGTGCGCGACACTTCTAGGGAGGGATGGAGGCGATAAAAAATCCCGAAGAGAAACAATGACACCCAACCGAGCAGGTTGAGATGAGCATGTGCAGGCATCGCGGAATGGTCCTTAGAAATGGCCATGACGATGCCCCAGGACATTCCAATCAGCACAGCGATGACGGCGGCAAAAAAACTCAATGACGAAGCTTTCATGGTGATCTCCCGATCGCAATTTCTGAATGCGGCGTGTGTGCGCTGCGAAAGGCGCGGGCCTACCACCGCACTGCATCCAGATCAACGCGAGCCGTGATTTCCGCCGCGCGGAATCCCTTGCAATTTTGCGGTGATCATTCCGGCTGTTCGCCAACCACGTCAATGCATGCCTGTGAGGGGACCAATCAAGCTGCAGCCGACAGGCCGGCCTGCGTGACCAGCGCCAGCACCGCGAGCGCAACCACACAGCCAAGACGATCATGGAAAGAATCCGGAGAACGATCTGCCCGCGGAAAATACGGACCGCTGATGAATAGGTGTCGCGTCATAGTCGAGCCGGCCAGCGAAACGGGCCGGATCACATGTCCGGTTAAATATCGCGGCCCTCGACCTTCTCGGACAGCGACTTCACAAGATCGGGCACACGTTCGAGGTAGGGATTGATGGCAAGCGCCTTGCGGAAAGCCTCCAGCGCATGTTTTTCGTCGCCGGTTTCCTGCATGATCATCCCGAGACCAGCCAAGGCGCCGAAATGGCGCGGCTCGCGAATCAGAACCTGCCGGATGTCTTCCATCGAGCGGCTGTAATCATTCTGCAGGTAATAGATCGTCGCGCGCCGATTCCAGGCCTCGATATAGTCGGGGCGCAGCTTGATGACGGCATCGAGCAGTTTCAGCGCGACATCGGTGTCCTTACCGTCCATCGCGAGCTTGGCCCGCGCCATCAGAAGCGCCGCGGTGTCGCTTGGCGTCGCGGTCCACAAAGCCCAGATTCGGGCTTCGACGGCCTTGGCGCTTTCCTGGTCCGGTGCAGCCTTCAGCGCCCCGAACAGGAAGTCGAGATTCTTGGTCTTGTCGCCGAAGACACGCGGCAGCTTGGCGGGCGGCTGCGGCAGTTTTTTCTGCTTGCCCGGCGGCGTGACTTGCGGAGCCTGTGCAGCGGCGGGCGCTACGGCCAATCCCGCGAGCACAACAACGCCAATCGCGAGCTTTAAAAGCCGCATCCCGTTCGCCGTGGTTGTGGACCGCAATACCATGACGGAAAGTCTAAACGCGGAAAGCGCCGCGTGCAAAGCACAAGCGGCGTCAAACGACTGTGATTATGAGAAACCTGCCACCTCGAGCGGCAGCACACGTCATGGAATAAACGGGCGAAAAATCGCCTGTTTCGATCAACCCTGGCGCGCCTTGAAGCGGCGCTGAACCTTGTTGATGACGTAAACCCGGCCCTTGCGGCGGACCAGACGGTTGTTGCGGTGACGGCCGCGCAGGGACTTCAGCGAATTACGGACCTTCATGGGACAATGCTCTCTGGAAGGCCGCGTTGCAGGGCCGAGTATGAACCGTTGGTTGATGGGCATATCCCGCAGGCCAAGGGCCGCGCGAGACAGGCGGTTTCTATGCCATCGCGGGCACAAATGTCAATCCGATCAGGCCAATTCAACAGCTCAAACCGGGGCAAAATGACCCGATTGGAACCTGTTTTCGGACTTTTCACGGCCCAAATCTCTCTCTAATCAAACCTCTAGAGCCATTCGTATACGCCGTTCTTCAACTTCGGCCGCGCATGCGTTAAACATGGCTTTCGCCCCCCGAAAGGCAGATCTGGACCGTTGACCGCCGAAATGACCACACCTCGTCCGGCGGCTGCGAAGGCCGTACCGCTCAGCGGCGCTGCGGAGCCCAGGCTATCCGGCCGACTGCCGCTGCCCGCGGGCGTCAATCTGAACCGCATCGATTGGGGCACAGCGCTCCCTATCCTGTTCTACCATCTGGCGGCGCTGCTCGCCTTCATCCCTTGGTATTTCAGCTGGACCGGCGTGTTCGTCGCCATCGTGACAGCGCGGCTATCCGGACTGCTGGGCATCAACATCTGCTACCACCGTCTCCTCACCCATCGCGGCTTCAAGTGCCCGAAGTGGTTCGAGCATACGCTGGCGGTCATCGCGGTTTGCTGTGTGCAAGACACGCCGGCCCGCTGGGTCGCGGTGCATCGCCGACATCATCAGCACGCCGATGAACAACCCGATCCGCATAGCCCGCTGGTGAATTTTCTCTGGGGCCACATCGGTTGGGTGGTGATCAAGAACCCGGAGTTGAATCGCCTCGGAATCTACGACCGCTATGCCAAGGACATCCTGCGCGACCCGTTCTACGTCGCGCTCGAGCGCAACTGGCTTCAGCTCAAGATCATCCTCATCCAGTGGGTGGTGTTTTTCGGCCTCGGCTTTCTCGCCGAACTGGCGATGGGCGGCACGGCAATGCAGGCCCTGCAGTTCGGGTTGAGCATTCTGGTCTGGGGCGTATTCGTCCGCACGGTGTTCGTCTGGCATCAGACCTGGGCGGTGAATTCCGTGACTCACCTTTGGGGCTACCGGAATTACAAGACCGACGAGGACAGCCGGAACAATGTTTTCATCGGCCTGCTCGCACACGGCGAAGGCTGGCATAACAATCACCACGCTGATCCGCGTTCCGCGCGTCACGGTCACAAGTGGTGGGAGTTCGACACCACCTGGTTGACCATCCGATTGTTCGAGAAACTCGGACTCGCGACCGACGTTGTCGGGCCAAGTCCCCATGTGATGGCCAAAGCCGGGATAACGACGGGCCAGACCATCACAACGCATGGTCCCGACGGCACCCCGACCCACTAATCGCGACAAGATTCGCGCTTTTTCCAATCCAGCTATTTATCCATAACAAAAGCCCGCCCGTGGTTATCCGGAGCGGGCTTTCTGCGATCTTGAAACCGGTTCTTATTGCTGTGGCACGTTGGCGGTCTTCACGACGCCAGCCCACTTGTTGATTTCGGCATCCACGAACTTTGCGAAATCCGGGCCGGCGAGTTTGCCGGGCTCGACGCCCTGTGTCGCGAATTTTTCGCGCGTCTGGGACGCTGCAAGGATCTCCTTCATCGCCGCAACCAGCTTGGTGTAAGCCGCGTTGCCATTCGCCGCAGGCATATAGAGGCCGAACCACGCGGTGGCTTCGAGACCCTTCACGCCAGACTCATCGAGCGTCGGAGCATTTGGCAGCGACGCCGCGCGTTCCTTGCTGGTTACGGCCAGCACGCGGATGGTGCCCGCAGCAGCAGCCGGCAGCACCGTCGGGAGCGTGTCGAACATGATCGGAATATGTCCGCCGATCAGATCGTTCATCGCAGGCGCAGCGCCCTTATAAGGAACGTGCACAATGTCGACGCCCGCCATCTGCTTGAACAGTTCGCCTGACAGATGATTGGCGCCGCCGATGCCGGCCGAGCCGAACGACAGTTTACCAGGCTCCTTCTTCGCCATTGCGATCAGGTCGGCAACGGTCTTCGCCGGGAAGTCTTTGTTGACCACCAACGCATTCGGCGCGCTCGCGACCACAGCGATCGGCGAGAAGTCCCTTTGCGTGTCGTATGGCAGCTTCACATACAGGCTCGGGTTGATGACGTGATGGGTCGCGGTCAACAGCAGCACGCTGCCGTCATTAGGCGACTTCGCCACCATCTCGGAACCGATAGTCCCCGACGCGCCGGCCCGGTTCTCGACGATGGTCGTGACGCCGAGCTTGTCGCCGAGATACTGCGCGACAAAACGCGCCAGGATGTCCGTGGTGCCGCCCGCCGGAAACGGCACGATAATCTTGATGCTGTTGGGCGGAAACTGTTCGTTGGCCCTGGCATCGCCGGAGGCGGTGCCGAGCATGAACACGCACAGGATTGCAGCAACGACTGACTTCATGATTTCAACCTGACTCACGTTGGTATGACGCTATCGCGTTTCGCGCATGGCAGCCGATGTTACGGCTGACGCAGCAATTTGGCGCGCTCGACCAGCGAGCGCTCGGACACGTAGAACTCACTGGCCCACTGCTGGTATTCGCCGGGCGGCTTCTGCCACTGGGTCTGACCCAAGGTCACCAGCAGCTTCTTGTACTCATCGCTGTCGGCCGCAGCCTTGAACGCCTTGTACAATCTGTCGACAACAGCCGGCGGCATTCCCTTCGGTCCCACAAGTCCATACGGTGCGGGATAGACGAGATCGTAACCTAGGCTCTTCGCCGTCGGCACGCCGGGCAGCGACGCGACCGGCTGCGGATCGAACGACAACAGCACGCGCATCTTGCCCGACTCGACATAGGGCAGAATGGTGCCGATGGCATCGACCGTCGCCATGGTGTGGCCGCCGAGGATCGCCGTGACAGCTTCGCTGCTGCCCTTGTATCCGACATGGGTGATCTTCACATCGGCCATGCCGGCAAGAGCTTCCGCCAGAAGGTGCATTGTCGTGCCCGCGCCTGCAGTGGCGACCGTCAGACTGTCAGGATTTTTCTTGGCGTAGGCCACCAGATCAGCGGTGGTCTTGATCGGCGAGTCGGCATTGACCGCGAGCACGAAGGTGTAGCCGCCGAGGCCCGCGATCCACGTGAAGTCCTTGATCGGATCCCAGTCGACCTTCTGCATATAGGGATAGCGCAGCAATCCGGCTGTTGCGGCCGCGATGGTGTAACCATCGGGCGCTTCCGTTTTCGCCATCGTCGATGGCGCCAGCGTCGCGCCTGCGCCCGGTCGATTCTCGATGATGATCGGCTGGCCAAGATCCTTGGCAGCGAGTTCACCGAGCTTGCGGAATGTCGTATCGGTCGCACCACCCGCCGCGAAGCCGACCAGCAGCTTGATCGGCCGGGCCGGGTACGAATCCTGGGCGACCGCCAACTGTGGCATCGCGATTATTCCGATCGCGAGCAATCCAGATCGCATCGCATTCAAGTACCGGCTCATTCTCATCTCCCTCATGGCCCGGATTGCTTCCAGCTTTTGTCGGTCGTCTATCGCGAAGCGGCTGAAACGCTCCACGATTTCCGGGTGTTCAGGGCATCGACATCGAAGCCCGCAAGCTGTTTGTAGCGACGCTCGACGTCCTGAAGTTCGGTCGCAGCATCGCCATGCGCGCCGCTGCGCGCCAGTGCGCTCACCCGCGCCATCACGTCACCGGCCTGCCGCCGGTTTGCGAGTTGTACTTCGCTGGCGACCGGACGGCGTTGCGCATCATAAGCGCGCAATGCGTCATCGATCGTCCCCGCTGTCGCCAGTTCGTAGGCCAGCACACGCGCATCGAGGATCGCCTGCGACGCGCCATTGGAGCCGAACGGGTACATCGCATGCGCGGCATCCCCGAGCAGTGCGCACCGTCCGAAAATCCAGCGCGGCAACGGATCGATGTCCGCCATCGGGTATTCGTAAGATTCCGACGACGACGCCACCAGGTGATGCACGTCCAGCCAATCGAAGCGATAGTCCTTCACGAACGCCGCGATGGCGCTGGTCGACACCGGAACATTCCAGTTTCCGAGCTCGGCCTCGGCGCGCGTCGCGTCCTTCGGTCGAACCAGCAGCCAGTTAATCACGCCGTCCGCGATCGGATAGACCACGACCCGCTGGGTTTCGTCGCCGATGATCACCATCGAGCGCCCGGTAAGAAACGGCGCGGATGTCGTGACGCCGCGGTACATGACCCAGCCGTTCGATGCGAGCGGCGTGACCGCACCATACAGACTGTCGCGCGCCGGCGAGCGGATGCCGTCGGCGCAAATCGCGACATCGGCGGTATAAGATACCGCACGATCCGCCGCGGTCTGATCGATCGCCGCGATCACGGCCTTGTTGCCATCCGCGGTGCTCACGCCCGTCACGCGTTGCGCGATCCGGATCGACGATGGACCCAGACGTTCGCGCACGGCCTCAACGAGAAGCCGTTGCAGTGTGCCGCGATGAATGGAGTATTGCGGCCATTTGTAACCGGCGTCGAGCCCGCGCGGCTCTGCCCAGATCAGGCGACCTGTGGGATCGTAATAGGCCAGTTCACTGGTCGGCACGCCGGCTTTCTCAAGCACGTCGCCGAGACCCAGTTCGCTCAATTCGCGAACGGCATGCGGCGGCAGGTTGATGCCGACGCCGACGTCGCGAATTTCGCGCGCTGCCTCGAGCAGGAGAATGTCGCCCTGGCCGGCGGCGTGCAAAGACAACGCCGCCGTCAAACCGCCAACCCCTGCTCCTATGATCGCGATCGACATCGCGCTTCAACTCCGGTCAGGCTGCCGCTGCTGCGACGGGGAATTCCACCATGGCTTCGCCGACAGCGACCTTTTCGCCGTTCTGGTTCTTCACCAGCACGTCGATCAGGACGAAGCGTGAATTCTTGGTGACCTGCTTGGCCTTGATGATTCCCGCTGGCTGAATGGTGTCGCCCGGCTTCACCGGCTTGACCCATCGCGTTTCGAGGCGGCGATGAATGGCGCCTGCAGGATACGCCCAGTCGGTCAGCATCCGGGTGATCAGCCCGAAGTTGTTCATGCCGTGCATGATGATGCCGCCGAAATTGGTCTTGCCGAAATCGCCCTTCATGTAATTGTCGTCGAGATGCAGCGGGTTGTAATCGAGCGATGCATCGCAAAACAAGCGAATGGATTCGCGCGAGACAGAGAACTTCGGGCCGTCGATGCTGTCGCCGACCGAGAGGGTTTCGAATGTCGTCGTCATGTTTGGACTCCTCGCGTTCGCTTACATCGGCCGGATGGTCTGGCCGCGGCCGGAACAGATCACGTCGCCATGCTGATTGAAGAAGACATTGTCGTGGACCACGAACAGCCGCTCGCGCTTGATGAACTTGTCGAGCGCTCGGGCCTGCAGCGTGATGGTGTCGCCGGGCCGCGCGGGCTTGTTGTAGCTCCAGGACTGTCCGGCATTCACGGTGCCGGGTGACCGCATCCAGTCATCTGCTTCAGTGCAGGAGAACATCAGCAGGATGTGGATCGACGGCGGCGCGATAATCCCGCCCCAAGGCGTGGTCTTCGCATAAGCCTCGTCGAGATAAAGGGGATTGGTTTCACCGACAGCCTTGCAAAGGAGCGCGATGGCTTCCTTCGTCAACAGGTAGGGGATCGTCTTGCGCGGTTCACCTGGAACGATCTCGTCCCAGACCTTTCGCAAATTCTCGTCCTTCCAGAAATCGGTCTCGAAAGCTTGTGCTTGCGCCATGGCAATCTCTCATCTAATGTTCATCAGGCGAACTTTATCGTCACCACACGAACACTATGGTCCGGCTTTTCGGACCTGACAAGCCGGAAGATGAGAGGAACTTGAATGTCCAAGGAAAGCGACAGTTTCGTCCGCGCCATTGCACGGGGATTTTCTGTGGTCGAGGCGCTGGGGCGTCCACCCGGACGGCACACGCTCTCCGAAACCGCCGTGGCGGCCGGACTGACACGCGCGACCGCGCGACGCATGCTGGCGACATTGGTGGCGCTGAAGTACTGCGAGGCAGACGGCCGCTACTTCAGCCTGCGTCCCCGCGCGCTCGGCCTCGGATTGTCCTATCTCAACGCACTGCCCTACTGGGGCTACGCGCAGCGCGCTCTCGAGGATCTTCGCAACGACATCGGTGAATCCTGCGCGCTGGCCGTGCTCGACGAGACTGAAATCGTCTATGCGCTGCGTCTGCCTGCACGGCGTATTCTCTCCGCCAATCTCGGCATCGGCAGCCGCCTGCCCGCGCATTTGATTTCGCTGGGCCGCGTGCTGCTGGCAGCACTGCCGCCGGAACAGCGCGCGCAATATCTCTCCAGCACCGAATTCAAGCAGGTGACTCCCCGCACCGTGATCTGCCCGATCAAACTCGGCGAGGAACTCGCGCGGGTGGAGCAGCAGGGTTACGCCTGGATCGACGGCGAGCTCGATCCCGCGATCTGCGGCATCGCGGTGCCGGTGCGCGATCAGGCCGGCCATGTGGTGGCCGCCGTCAGCATCAACACCATTTCGGGCACAGTGACCGAGGCCGAAGCGAAGAAGAAGTTTTTGGTGGCGCTGAAACGCACCGCACAGGACATCAGGACCCAGACCACCGCCAACAACTGAAGCTGCGCGTTGCGTCCCGGCGTGAATTGATTATAAATTATAATCAATTCACGGCGTCCCGCTTTTTGATGCGGGATCGCCTTAGCCGGGAGATGCGCATGCTTAATCCGGACGACCTGATCGCCATCGACATCCACACCCACGCCGAGGAGCCTTGCGGCACCCACGGCGATGACGGCTATGACGATTTTCAGGCCGCGATGTCGGAATATTTCAAGTCGCCGCACAAGCATCCGCCCACCGTGCCGGAGACCGCGGCCTACTACCGCGCCAAGAAAATCGGCGCGGTGATCTTTCCCGTCGATGCTGAACGCGAGACCGGCTTCCGCCGCTACAATAATTACGAGATGGCAGAACTGGCGGCGCAGAATTCCGATGTGCTGATTCCATTCGCGAGCATCGATCCCGCCAAGGGCAAGCTCGGCGCACGCGAGGCGCGAAAACTTGCCGCCGACTACGGCATCAAGGGATTCAAATTCCATCCCACCATGCAGGGCTTTTATCCGAACGACCGGATGGCTTATCCGCTTTATGAGGCGATTGCCGAATCCGGATCGATTGCGCTGTTTCACACCGGCCAGACCGGCGTCGGCTCCGGCATGCGCGGCGGCAACGGCATGCGGCTGAAATATTCCAACCCGATGTATATCGACGATGTCGCGGTGGATTTTCCCGACATGAAAATCATTCTCGCGCATCCGTCCTTCCCCTGGCAGGAGGAAGCGCTGTCGGTCGCGACCCACAAGCCGAATGTCTATATCGACCTCTCCGGATGGTCGCCGCAATATTTCCCGCCCATTCTGGTGCGCTACGTCAACACCATCCTGCAGGACAAGATGCTGTTCGGATCGGACTGGCCGGTGATCACGCCGGACCGCTGGATGGCGGATTTCGAGAAACTCGACATCCGCGACGAGGTGCGGCCGAAGGTGCTGAAGGCCAATGCGCGCAAGCTGCTGGGCATTTGAGGCCCGACCGTGCATAAGGCCGCATAAAGCAACACCTCTGGAATTATAGAAGCATGACCGTTGAATCCGTTCGCGCGTTCTTCGCAAGCAACGCGCCCGACATTGTCGTGATTGAATCCGACAAGAGTTCAGCCACCGTAGCACTGGCCGCCGAAGCCTTTGGCGTAACACCGGCGGAGATCGCCAAGACACTGTCCCTGCGCGTCGGCGACCGCGTGCTGCTGGTGGTGACCTGCGGCACCGCGCGGCTCGACAACAAGAAGGCGCGTGCGGTGTTTGGCGGCAAACCACGCATGCTCAATGCGGAAGAAGCGCTGGACGCCACCGGCCATCCGGTCGGCGGCATCTGCCCGTTCGGGCTGAAGATACAGCTGCCGGTCTATTGCGACATTTCACTGAAGGCCTTCAGCGAAGTCGTGCCGGCCGCCGGCTCGATCAACAGCGCCGTACGCATCTCGCCCGCACGCATGGCCGAATTGACCAATGCGGAATGGGTCGACGTCAGCGAGATACGAGAGCAGAGCGAAGTGGTGTGAGCGACGTTCCAGCTGTCATTGCGAGGAGCGTAGCGGGACGAAGCAATCCAGATTTTCTTTTCCCAAGACTGGATTGCTTCGCTACGCTCGCAATGACGCCGAGTAAAACGTCTTTCTACTCCACCTTGCCGATCTTCTTCACTGCAGCGATCAGCCGCGCGCTGTCGGCTTCGACGAACTTCGCAAATTCCGGCGCATCCAGGTAGGCGACCGGACTGCCCGCGGTCTCGAAGGTCTTCACCACTTCCGGCGCGCGCACCGCCTCGCCCATCGCCTCGCGCAACCTTGTCATGATCGGCGCAGGCAACGCGGTCTGCGCGAACAAGCCGGCCCAGATGTAGAACTCGACGTCCTTGTAGCCGAGCTCCTGAAACGTCGGCACGTCGGGAAAACTCGCGACGCGCTTCGCGCCCCATCCCGCCAGTACGCGCATCTTGCCGGCATCGACCTGCGCGCGAAGTGTGCCCGGCGCGGAGGCCACCGCCTGCACCGTGCCGGTAAGCAGCCCGGTCAGCGCAGGGCCTGCGCCGCGGAACGGCACGTGAAGCAGTTTGATACCGGCGCTGGCCGCGAACATTTCCATCGCGATGTGCAGCGTGCCGTAGGGACCGGACGACCCGTAAGGAATCTGGCCCGGACGCGCTTTCGCATCCTCAACGAAATCCTTCACCGCTTTCCACGGCGCGGACGCCGGGACCGCCAGCATAGTCGGATCGGCCAGCACCCGCGCCACCGGCGCAAATTGCGACATCTCGTAAGCGACCGGGCGATCGAACAGCCGGTCAGCTTCCGGCAGCACCGCCAGCGACGAGAGCGTCATCAGCAGCGTGTAGCCGTCTGGCTCGGCACGCGCAGCCGCGGCATTGCCGACCGAACCGCCGCCGCCACCGGCGCGGTTGTCGACGATCACGGTCTTGCCGAGAATGCGTTCCAGCGCCAGCGCCACCGGACGCGCCGCAAGATCCGCCTGTCCGCCGGCCGGAAACGGTACGATCATGGTGATGTTGCGCGACGGCCATGCCGCCTGCGCATGGGAAGTGCCGGAGAGCGTATACAACGCAACCTGCGACAACGGCAGAACCGCAGCCGCCTTCAAAACTTCGCGCCGATTCATGATGCCTCCCTGATTT
The DNA here is from genome assembly GCF_000308295.2 of Afipia birgiae 34632. Taxonomy (GTDB): domain Bacteria; phylum Pseudomonadota; class Alphaproteobacteria; order Rhizobiales; family Xanthobacteraceae; genus Afipia; species Afipia birgiae. The sequence goes on along the minus strand of NZ_HG326652.1, from coordinate 389,058 downwards.
TATTTTTATGCTGCAGGCTAACACGCTTTCGTGGAACCGCGCAGAATGTGAAGCAACCCATTCACCGGTAATCCGATTCTCCATGGGCGACCTTTGCAGCCCGGGCTCACAGCCGAGATTTGCGGCCCTTCATTTGGCACGATTGATGCTTCGCATCTCCCCAAGGAGGTGATGTGATGCGATCAGTCATTTTCTTGTTTCTGGCAGTCGGACTGCTGGTGACCCGCGTCTGCCTTGCGCATGACGCGGATGGACGACCGAACTGGATCGCCGAAGGTTCCTACAAAGGATCCCATGGCGTTCACTGTTGTGGACCGAGCGATTGCGAGCAACTCGGGTCTGACGAAGTGCAGGTCAGATCCGATGGAATCTGGCTCACGCGATTCAAGGAGCTGGTTCCGTTCGAGCAAGCAACGCCAAGCGAAGACGGCAAGACATGGCGATGCCACAACCTCTCCGGCGAGAGGCGGTGCTTCTTCATGAAGTACGGCAATACATGACCTGACAGTCGCGCGCGGCAGTATCCGCGCCGATTGATGTGCCGCCGGACGCACGCCGTGCGTCCGGAACGAGTGCTCAAATGCCGAGCGCGACACCATCCTTGCGATGGTCGGTTGCGCCGAGCAGGACGCCGCGCTCGTGATCGATCCAGATCGCCTGGCAGCCGCCGATTGCGGCGTCGGCCCATTTCACGTCGTGACCGCGCGCGGCGAGTTCAGTGCCGATCTCCTTTCCGAAGGTCGGCTCCAGCGACAGCACGCCTTCGAACGCGAACGAGCGCGGGGCTTCGGATGCGGCCTGGATGTCCATGCCGAGATCGAACACGTTGGAGAGAAAGTTTCCGTGGCCGGTCGCCTGATAATGCCCACCCATGACGCCAAACGGCATCATGCAGCGTCCGTTCTTCATCACCATGCCAGGAATGATGGTGTGCATCGGCCGCTTGTTCGGCCCAAGCGCGTTGGGATGACCCGGCTCAAGCCGGAAGCCCCAGCCGCGGTTATGCAGCAGCACACCGGACTTCGGCGCATAGATGCCGCTGCCGAACGGCTGAAACAGCGAATTGATGAACGACACCGCATTGAGATCGCGGTCCACCACCGTGACGTAGACCGTATCCTTGTGTTCGATATCGTCCCAGTCGACGGCCGCGCTGGCGCGCTTCATGTCGATCTTGCTGCGGATCGCGCCGATATACGCGTCCGAGAGAAAATGCGCCGAATCGACCTTGCCGTGCACGGGATCGCAGAAGAATGCATCACGCGCGCGGTAGGCCGCTTTGGTCGCTTCCGCCAGCAGATGCACGCGATCGACTTCCGCAAGCGCCTTGATGTCGTAACCCGCCAGCGTGCGCAGGATCATCAGCGCCGCCAGCCCCTGCCCGTTCGGCGGACATTCGAGCACGTCGTGACCGCCATAACTGGTGGAAATAGGCGTCACATCTTCCGGCGCGTTCGCGGCAAAATCCGCGACAGTATGCGTACCGCCTAGCGCCTGCAGCACGCTTGCAAGTTCCTCTGCGACTTCGCCCTCATAAAAGGCCGCACGGCCCTCGCGCGCGATGCGTCGCAGCGTCTTGCCGAGCGCTGGCTGGCTGCGCCGGTCGCCGATGGCCGGCGCGATGCCGCCGGGCAGGTACTGTTCTTTCGCCGCCGGATTGCTTTCAAGCCGCGCGCGATTGCGCGACCAGTCTGACGCGACGCGCGGTGTGATGCGGAAACCATGCTCGGCGGCATCGATCGCCGGCTTGAAGATCTCTTCCAGCGATTTGCTTCCGTGCTTCGCAGCGAGCTTGCACCATGCATCGATTGCACCCGGAACGGTGATGCCTTCGATCGATGTCGGCGTCAGAGCCTTCGCGCCCTTGGCCATTGTCTTGGCGAGATCGGTCTTCGCCGGCGTGCGGCCCGAGCCGTTCAGAGATACCGGCGCGCCCGCTCTCGGTGAATACAGCACAAAGCAATCGCCGCCGATGCCGGTCATCTGCGGCTCGACCACGCCCTGCAAGGCAACCGCCGCAATGGCGGCATCCATGGCGTTGCCGCCGGCTTTCAAGATATCGAGCGCGGCGAGGGTTGCCTGCGGGTGCGAGGTCGCGGCCATGCCGCGTTCTCCCACTGCAATCGAGCGGGACGGCGAGATGAAATTGCGCATTCAGGGAAACCTTCCAGGATGGGGGCACATGTTACGCAGACTTGCGCTGCCGATCCAGCGCGGAACAGGAACGTGATCGGGTCCTATCGCGTGGCACGTCTGGTGCGGCCGAGCTTTTCGGCGAGAAAATCCGCGAGCACCTCGACGCGCGCCGGACGCGGGCCACCCGGCGGCATCACCAGATGCACCGCGCCTTCAGGCTGCTTCCAGTCCTTGAGGATCACCTCGAGCCGCCCATCCGCAACGGCGTCGCCGACAATGAAATCCGGCAGATCAGCAATGCCGAGCCCGGCCAGCAGCGCGGGCATCGGCGCCTCGCCATTATTGACACGCAATTGCCCCGAGGGCCGCACCGTCGCCTGCTCACCGGCCGCGTTGACGTAGTGCCACACGCCCGGCGTCGAGAGATACGCGTAACCGAAGCACTTGTGCTCGGCGAGATGCATCGGATGTATCGGTCGGCCGTGCTTCTTGAGGTAAGACGGTGCAGCCACCGTGTAGCGCCGCACGCCGCACAACCGGCGCGCAACCAGCGACGAATCCGGCAAGCGTGCAATGCGGATGCCGGCATCGAAACCGTCTCCGATCAGATCGACCATGGCATCGCTCAGATGCAGGTCGATGGAAACTTCGGGATAGGCGCTAAGAAACTCCGGCAGCAAGGGTGCAATGACCCGAACGCCATAGGTCATCGGCACAGCGAAGCGCACCAGTCCGCGCGGCACGGATGATTGCGCCAGCGCTTCGCTCTCCAGCGCCTCACCATCCATCAGCAGTTGCGCCGCGCGTTCGGCCAGTTTCTGACCGGCATCGGTGAGCGCTAGTTGCCGCGAGGTGCGGTTGAACAACCGCGCGCCTAGTCGTTCCTCAAGCCGGCTGACAGCCTTGGAAACGGTCGCTTTCGACAGCGCCAGCTCGGCCGCAGCCCCTGCAAACGACCGCATTTCCACGACTTTCGCGAAAATCGCGAGCGCCTCGAAGTCCGGGAGCCTGGACATGTGGGCCGTCCTTCAAGGGTGATAAATGGAAACAATGAGTTTCAATAGTTTCTATTTATGCACCATTCGGGAGCGCTTATCCATAGCCCGTCGAATGGCAACGCGAACGAAGCAACGGCCTAAAGGCGACGCTCCGACGCAAATTGCGCAAGAAGAGGAACATCCCATGATCGAACTTCGCCCTTTCAACAAACTCGGCAATGCCGACCACGGCTGGCTCAAGGCCAAGCATCACTTCTCGTTCGGCAGCCACTACGATCCGGACAACATCAGCCACGGCAGCCTGCGCGTCTGGAACGACGACGAGATCGCGCCGAACACCGGTTTCCCTGCGCATCCTCATGCCAACATGGAAATCATCACCTTCGTGCGCGAAGGCGCGATCACGCATCAGGACTCGCTCGGCAACAAGGGCCGCACCGAGGCTGGCGACGTACAGGTGATGAGCGCGGGCTCAGGCATTCGCCACTCCGAATACAATCTCGAGCCGGTGACGACCAAGATCTTCCAGATCTGGATCGTGCCGACGCAGGAAGGTGGACAGCCGTGCTGGGGCGCGAAGCCGTTCCCCAAGGCCGACCGCTCCGGCAAATTCGTCACCATCGCCAGCGGCTTCAAGGCCGACAACGATGCGCTGCCGATCCGCGCCGATGCACGCGTGCTGGCCACCACGCTGAAGGCCGGCGAGACCGCTGAATATGCCCTCGGCGAGAAGCGCTACGGCTATCTCGTGCCGGCCAGCGGCAGCGTCGAGGTGAACGGCGTGCGCGCCAACACCCGCGACGGCGTCGCCGTCCAGAAAGAGGCGTCGGTGAAGATCACCGCGCTGGAAGACACCGAACTCGTGCTGGTGGATGCGGCGTAAGCCGCATCCATTCCTCCAAACTTTCCCCATTCAACTCTGAAAAACTGAAGGAGGCCGTCATGGCCAAGGTTCTCGTACTTTACTATTCCGCCTACGGACACATCGAAGCGATGGCGAATGCTGTCGCCGAGGGCGCCCGCGAGGCCGGCGCAACCGTCGACATCAAGCGCGTGCCCGAACTCGTTCCACCCGACGTCGCGAAGGCGTCGTACTACAAGGTCGATCAGGCTGCTCCGGTTGCCAAGATCGAGGATCTGACGAACTACGACGCAATCATCGTTGGCACCGGCACCCGCTTCGGCCGCGTCTCGTCGCAGATGGCCAACTTCCTCGATCAGGCCGGTGGCCTGTGGATGAAGGGCGCATTGCATGGCAAGGTCGGCGGCGCATTCTCATCAAGCGCTACGCAGCACGGCGGCCAGGAGACCACGCTGTTCTCGATCATCACCAACCTGCTGCACTTCGGCATGGTTGTGGTCGGCCTCAACTACGGCTTCGCCGGCCAGATGGGCGTCAAGGAAGTGACCGGCGGCTCGCCCTATGGCGCGACTACCATCACCGACGGCGACGGCCGCCGCCAGCCAAGCCAGAACGAACTCGATGGCGCGCGCTATCAGGGCCGCACCATCGCGGAAACTGCGAAGAAGCTCCACGGCTGATCGACATTCGGCGGCGCTGGCAACAGCGCCGCCGCTTTCGTTGACCCCGCAAGGGATTGTGAGGCGATAGTGATAGACGCGATGCATCTGTTCAATCTTGCCCGGGGGCCACTGCGTACACTCGCGCGGCATTGGCTATGCCGCGGCCTTCGCCGCGCGCCAATCGGAGAGCGAGTTGGCCTTAATCGATATTGCCCTTCGTGCGAAGCAACTACGACCAATGACGGTCGCGCAATTGCCATCGGGAAAGGCTAGGCTCCTCTTCGCCGGGGTAATCTGTTTCTTTGAGGCGAGAGGGAACAAGCACAATGCCCACGATTAAAGTCAAAGACGGCACTGAAATCTTTTACAAGGACTGGGGCTCGGGACAGCCCATCGTTTTCAGCCATGGCTGGCCGCTCTCGGCAGACGATTGGGACACACAGATGCTCTTCTTCCTGAGCAAGGGCTTCCGGGTGATTGCCCATGACCGCCGCGGTCACGGCCGCTCGACCCAGACCGCCGACGGCCACGACATGGATCACTACTCAGACGATCTCGCTGCACTGACGGCGCATCTCGATCTGAAAGACGCCGTGCATGTGGGCCATTCCACCGGCGGCGGCGAGGTCGTGCATTATATCGCGCGCCATGGTGAAAGCCGGGTGGCAAAGGCAGCAATCGTCAGCGCCGTGCCGCCAATCATGGTGAAAACCGCAAGCAATCCGGGCGGTTTACCGAAGGAAGTCTTCGACGGATTGCAGGCGCAACTCGCTGCAAGCCGCGCCAAGTTCTATCGTGATCTGCCGGAGGGACCGTTCTATGGTTACAACCGGCCGGGCGCGAAGCCATCGGAAGGCATCATCCAGAACTGGTGGCGTCAGGGCATGATGGGTGGCGCCAAGGCCCACTATGACGGCATTGTCGCCTTCTCACAGACGGACTTCACCGAAGACCTGAAGAAGATCACGGTGCCGGTGCTGGTAATGCACGGCGATGACGACCAGATCGTGCCGTACGCCGATTCAGGACCGCTGTCGGCCAAGCTGCTGAAGAACAGCACCCTGAAAACCTACAAGGGTTTTCCGCACGGCATGCCCACGACGGAGGCTGAGACGATCAACGCGGACCTGCTGGCGTTCATCAAAAGCTGACAGACAACAAGTGACAGACGAGACGCGAAAGGCCCGCTCACTGAGCGGGCCCTTTTCTATTGTTCCGAGATTACGACACCTTGTGACGGAACCCATGGCAGGCCAGGCCGTTGTCGGTCCATCAGCCCCCGGAGAACATGACGATGGACAAGGATCGGATCACAGGCGCCGCGAAGGACGCCGCAGGCAAAGTCGAAGGTGTAATTGGCCGTGCAGCGGGCGACGCGTCAGCCGAAGCATCGGGGCGCGCGCGCGAAGCCGCGGGAACCGTACAAAATCTCTACGGTCAGGCAAAAGATGCCGCGCGCGACATTGGCGACGCGGCAAGCGACTACGCCAAGGACGCGCTTGATACCGGTAGCGACATCTATCGCGACGGCACCAAGGCAGTGGCATCCACCGTTCGCGAACAGCCGCTCGGCGCGCTGCTCGTCGCGGGTGCGGTTGGTTTCGCACTTGCCTTGATGCTCAACCGGCAGCCGCGCCGGCGCAGATCATTGCGCGACTACTACCAATCCTGAACAAATGAATAGCGAAAGGGCGCGCGTATCAACGCGTGCCCTAAGCGCGTGCGCGGATTGAGAATGTTTGCATTGCATCTTGCAGCGAAACTGTTTCGCCCGCTTGCTGAAAAGGGAAATGCCGTCGCGCAGTATCGCATCGCATTGATGCACAAGATGGGACTTGGCGTCTCCAAAGACCGCAAGCAAGCGCAGAAGTGGAGCCGGCTCGCTGCGAAGCAAGGCAATACGGACGCGCAGGTGTTGCTGGGAAGCCTGTATTACAAAGGTGAAGGCAAGGAATCCGACGACATCGCAAAAGCGTATATGTGGTATGACATCGCTGCGACGCAGGGCAATGCCGACGCCAAGAAAAAACTCGCCACAGTCTCCAGCGAGCTCAGCCCGCAGCAAATTGCGGAGGCGCGTGCGAAGGCACAGAAGTGTACGTCGTCCAGCTATCAGCAGTGCGACTAGCGGCGAGCTAAGCTGGTCTTCCGATCAATTTGCGAAACGGGCCCGGCCCCGCGCCGGGCTTTTTGCATAGCGCATGAGCGCCCGCTATTTGCCGAGGTGCCGGCGCACGGCTGCGACCGCCGGTCCAACCTCTTCAATCGCGGCGGCGAGATCCTGCGGCGAAACATTGAGGCGGTTAGCCCAATAGCCGGCCGCGGCGTCATCGGTCGTATCGATCACCGGCGCGGGACGCACACCGGTGTTCGACAGCACAGACGCGACTGTCACAAGACGGAGCATGCTGAAAATTACCACGAGCGAGCCCGACCCGCACGCGGCGGTACGCCTCAGCGTTAATGAACATTAAAATGTCGCGAGGCGGATATTCGCCGCCGTCTCCGCGCCGAATTGCTATAGTCGGCTCCTGAATATGGATCGCATTGTTCCGAGGCAGCGACATTGGCTCAACCGTTCATCGTCTCCATTCCCCACAAGCTCGGCAAGGAGGAAGCGGCCCGCCGCCTCAAGGCCGGGCTCGGCAGCGTTCGCTCGGAATACGCAAAGATTCTCCAGGTGAATGAGGAGATCTGGAGCGGCGATCGCCTGGCGTTTCAGCTGACCGCACTGAAACAGCATGTGAGCGGAACGATCGACGTCGCAGAGGACCACGTCAAGCTCGAGGTCATGCTGCCCTGGCTGCTGGCCGCACTCGCTCACGGCGTTCAGGCGACGATCCGTTCTCGCGCCACGCGCATGCTGGAGAAGTCGAAGACCACGGACGTCTGATCCGCCGCGCGATCGGTGGCTCTCCGCAGTAAAGTATACTGCGGAACAAATAGCCCGGCAGATGCCGGGCCTTATTCGTTTCCGAAGTCGCTTTCGTACAAGACGGCCTATCAGCCGCTGCTGGCCTTTAACTTCAGCCACGTCGGGCAAGGCGGTCAGGGTTCCACAGCGAGACGGCAGGCATTGCAGGGCCTGCCAAGGCTTATAATGGATGGGAGGAGTGGATAGGAAGCGTCTCTCGGATGCGACAATCGGCATCGGGAAAGATGGTGGGCGCGACAGGGATCGAACCTGTGACCCCCTCGATGTCAACGAGGTGCTCTCCCGCTGAGCTACGCGCCCTTAAGACCACTTGTGCCGGGATGCGTCCCTATATCGGCTTGGACTGCCGCAGGCAAGGACAGGAAACCGTGTTTTCGGGGCAAATTTACCCCAAGCCGGCCGCCGAATCAGGCCGCCAGCATCTTGTTCACTTCGCTGACCAATTCGCGCAAATGCACGGGCTTGGACAGCACCTTGGCGTTTTTCGGCGCCTCGGAGTCGGAATTCAGCGCCACCGCCGCAAAGCCGGTGATGAACATGATCTTGATATCGGGATCCAGCTCGGAGGCGCGGCGTGCCAATTCGATGCCGTCCATTTCCGGCATCACGATGTCGGTTAGAAGCATTTCAAAAGGTTCTTCGCGCAGCCTCTGATAGGCTGACAGCCCGTTATCGTAGGACGAGACCTGAAAGCCGGCATTCTCCAGCGCCTTGACCAGAAAGCGGCGCATGTCGTTGTCGTCTTCGGCAAGGAGAATTTTGTGCTGCATGGCTTGGTGTCCCATAGCGATCCTTCAGAACCGGATCACTGGTCGTCGAATCCTGTGAATGGAGAAAGTCCCCTGCCCTCTATTTGCCTGCACGGTAGTAAATTTCGGGTGAAGGCGAAGTTCCTATTGGCAGATCGGTTAGGTTTGCGGACAATGATGTTGCACAAAACACCCGCTTTTCCGGCGAAAATGTGTTGTCCGGTCAGGCATTTCAGCATCGGCAAAAATAGCGCCGCGGGTGCGAATGGCGAAGAAGAGAGGTGGCAATGACCCAGTTTGAGGACGAGTTGTCGCCTCCGTTCGAAATTATCGAGCCGCCGGTCTGGCGCGCGCCGATCATCTTCAATTCCCCGCATTCCGGATCGGTCTATCCGCGCGAGTTTCTCGCCGCCTCCCGCATCGATGAGGCTGCGCTGCGGCGCTCGGAAGATTCGTTTATGGACGAAATCATCGCGGATCTCACCGGCCGCGGATTTCCGATGGTGCGGGTGAATTTTCCGCGGTCCTATGTGGACGTCAATCGCGAGCCCTATGAACTCGATCCGCGCATGTTTGCGGGCCGGCTGCCGAGCTTCGCAAATACCCGCTCGATGCGGGTCGCGGGCGGCCTAGGGACGATTCCGCGCGTCGTCGGCGACGGTCAGGAAATCTATTTCCAGCGCCTCGATGTGGAGGATGCACTGAACCGGATCGAGGCGCTCTACAAGCCTTATCACCGCGCGCTGCGCCGCCTCATCAACAAGGCGCATCAGGCGTTCGGCGCTGTGATTCTGGTCGACTGCCACTCGATGCCGTCGGTCGGCGTATCGCGTGACGAGCCCAAGCGTCCCGACGTTGTGATCGGTGACCGCTACGGCACGAGTTGCGCAAGCCTGTTGCCTGACGTCGTTGAGGAAACGCTCACGGCGCAGGGTTATTCGGTCGGCCGCAACAAACCTTACGCAGGCGGCTTCATCACCGAACACTACGGCAACCCGGCCAGTGGCCTGCATACGGTTCAGCTCGAACTCAACCGCGCGATCTATATGGACGAGCGGCGGCGGGAGAGGAGCCCGCAGTTCCGCAAGGTGGCTGATGATTTCATCATCCTTGCCGAGGCACTGGCCGCGATTCCGCTCGACAGTCTCGGACCATTCCAGGCCGCGGCCGAATAGGCCGCCCCTGCGCCTCTTTGAGTGCGCGAGTTTTTCCCGTGCGAATCAAAGCCGGCATTTGCGTCCCTATCGCCGGGCAGAAAAAAGGGCCACTCGCGAAAGCAAGTGGCCCAAGTCTAGGGAGGAAACGCCCAAGGAGGGCAGCAATAACGCAAGGCGTTATCGCACCGCAACAATATGCAGCCGCAGCGCACTCAGGGCAAGTATTTTTAAAGATTTAGTCATGCTCTGAACGCATAACAGACTTGCGATCAAAATTGCGACGGAAACGACAATATATCAATAACTGCAATATGTTAGATGAAAATAAGCCAACCCAAAACTGTCAAAAAAACCCGAAATTGCACCCATGAAATGAATCTTTGTTATCATACTTAGCCTGAGAGGCTTTCATTTCGACCTTCGCTTTGGAATCACGAAGTAAGGAATGAATATTTGGATTAGTAGTAGGGCGGTCAAATTTACGATGCTTGCCGCCATCGTCCGGCCTCTTATTAGGGCCGTGACCGGTTCGCATTTACAGTCCACCCCACTCGTAGTCGCTTCAAAGGAATCCCAGTGACGGTTATCGACTTCACCGCTTTTATCGGACGACTGGCGACCGCCTCAGGCGACACCATCCTTCCCTTCTTTCGCACCTCGCTGAGCGTCGAGAACAAGAACGTGGGTCGCGACCTCGATCCGGTCACCGAGGCCGATCGAGCCGCCGAAGCCGTGATGCGCCGGATGATCAAGGACAGCTTCCCGCTGCACGGCATCGTCGGCGAGGAATTCGGGTCCGAGCGTCCCGATGCGGAGTATGTCTGGGTGCTCGACCCGATCGACGGTACCAAATCCTTTATCGCCGGCCTGCCGATCTGGGGCACGCTGATTGCTCTGATGCATAACGGCGCACCGGTGTTCGGCATGATGCATCAGCCCTACATCGGCGAGCGCTTCAGTGGCGACGGCGGCTCCGCTCGCTATGAAGGACCTTCCGGCAAGCGCAAACTGTCCGTGCGGCGTTGCGCGACGCTGGCGGAGGCCACGCTGTTCACCACCAGCCCCCGTTTGATGAATGCGCCGGACCGCGCCCAGTTCGAGCGCGTCGAAGCCGGCGTGCGGCTGTCGCGCTACGGCGGCGATTGCTACGCTTATTGCATGCTCGCGTCAGGTCACCTCGATCTCATCATCGAGACCGAGTTAAAGCCCTACGACGTCGCCGCCTTGATCCCGATCGTCACCGGCGCCGGCGGTATCATCACCACCTGGGACGGCAAGCCCGCGCAGTCCGGCGGCCGCATCGTCGCCGCCGCCGACAAGCGACTGCACGACGAGGCATTGAAACTGCTGAATACGTGAGGCGTTCAGTCCGCGGCATTACACCGTCGCAAACGTCTTCAGGTGATCCGCCAGCTGCTGCACCGGCCGCGGCAATGACTGCCGGTTGCGCATGCAGATCGCCAGCCGGCGGCTGGTCCATGGATCGGCCATGCGGACCATTTTGATTCGCATTGACCGGCTGTAGCGGCGTGCAGCCGCGTCCGGAATGATCGCAAGGCCGACACCCGCCTCCACCATCTGACAGATCGCATCGAAGCCTCTCAGCCGCGCCCGTATCCGAAGGCGAACTCCAAGTTTCGCAGCCTGCATCGCAATATGATTCTGCAATGCGCTGGGTTCGGTGAGACCGATAAAATCGCGCGGCGCGATATCGCGAAAAGCGGTCCGGCGACGCTGCGCGATCTCGTCCCCCTGCGGTGCAATCAGCACCAGGCGATCGTCGCAGAACGGAAAACGATCGAGTCCCTCGGGCAGCATCGCCTCGACGGCAAGACCGAGGTCGGCAGCGCCGGAGGCCAGTGCCGTGGCAATCTCCGCACTCTCACGTTCCTCAATGTCGACGCTGATCGCGGGATACTTCGCGAGAAACGACGCCAGCGCCTTCGGCAGATGCTCGCTTGCGCCGGACGTGTTGGCCAGCATGTGAATCCGTGCCTTCAGGCCGCGCGCACGGGCGGTGAGTTCGCCCTGCATCGCAGCAACCTGATGCAGCACGACGCGGGCATGATCGAGCAGGCTTTCGCCCGCCGCGGTGAGCCGGACGCCGCGCCGTTGCCGCTCGAGCAGCGGCACGCCCAGCGCAGTTTCCATGCTTTTGATGCGCGCGCTGGCCGACGCCAGTGCCAGGGCTGACCGTTCCGCGCCGTGGGTGATGCTGCGCGCTTCGCGCCACCGCCACGAACAGCCGCATATCCACCAGATCAAAATGCATGGCCTGGGACCTTTACACGGCCTTCGCCAAACCCGAAGGCTAACTCCGTCTTCTCCAGATTGTGCAGTTTGCCGCTGCCGGTCAATGTGCACATCATGTCCAGCCCAATGTCAGATCCGATTCTCATCGTCTCCATCGCCGCCGTGTTCCTTCTTGCGGGCTTCGTCAAGGGCACCATCGGCCTCGGCCTGCCGACCGTGGCAATGGGCCTTCTCGCGACGCGGATGCCACCGGCGCACGCGCTCGCCATCGTGATCGTGCCCGCCATCGTCACAAACATCTGGCAGACGTTCGTCGGCCCCTATCTGCGCGATATCGTGCGCAGGCTATGGCCGCTGATGATCGCGACGATGATCGGCATCTGGCTCGGCGCGGGACTGATGACCGGCCCCTATGCGCGCTACGGCACCGTCGTGCTGGGTGGGCTGCTGGTGATCTACGCGATCATCGGCCTGTCCAAGGTCCGTTTCAGCGTGCCACGCCGAAACGAGAAATGGGTCGGCGGCATCGTCGGACTGATCACGGGTATCATCTCGGCCGCGACCGGCGTGCAGGTGATCCCGTCGATGCCCTTCATGCAGGCCATCGGAATGGAAAAGGACGAACTGGTCCAGGCGCTCGGTGTATTTTTCACCACCGCGACCGTGGCGCTGGCGTTCAACCTCACCAGCGCGGGATTGCTGAATGCAACAGTCGCCATTCCCGGTCTTGTCGCGATGGTCGCGGCTTTTTCCGGCATGTATCTCGGCCAACTGCTGCGCTCGCGCATGGATGCGGACACGTTCAGACGCTGGTTTCTGATCGCCATGCTGCTGCTCGGTATCTATCTCGCGGGCGACATGCTGGCGAAGATTTACGCCTAGAGCTTATCCCGCCGGTTCCGGAAAACCGGTGCCGACGTATCCGGATCGTGCTACGGATTCCGGCATGATCCGGGTGACGCGCGACATCACAATCGACGAGAGAGACCTCGACATTGCATTCGTGCGAGCCTCAGGGCCGGGCGGACAGAATGTCAACAAGCTCTCGACCGCCGCGCAGTTGCGCTTCGATGTCAGCCGCGTGGCGCTCGCGCCCGATATCATGATGCGGCTGGCCACGCTCGCGGGTCAGCGAATGACCAAGGACGGCGTGATCGTCATTCACGCCCAGCGATTCCGCACCCAGGAGCGTAATCGCGCCGACGCCATCGACCGGCTACTGGACCTGTTGCGCGAGGCCGCCGTGCGCCCGAAGCCGCGCCGCGCGACCCGGCCCACGCTCGGCTCCAAGATACGCCGTCTCGACGGCAAGAAACGCCGCAGCGACGTCAAGGCAAAGCGCAACACACGCAGCTTCGACGATTGAGAATTAGCGGGTAAAACATATCTGTTCGGCCGTACAATCGAGCCGATCTCCGGGTAAAATACGCCGGATCAGCGAATCGTCCCGGAATATCAATGCCCGTCCGCCAGCTTCCCATTCAGATCGTCAACCGCATCGCCGCCGGCGAAGTGGTAGAGCGGCCTGCGAGCGCGGTGAAGGAACTGGTCGAAAACGCCATCGATGCCGGCGCTTCGCGCATCGACATTTTCACCGAGGGCGGCGGACGCCGGCGCATCGCCATCACCGACGACGGCGCCGGCATGACGCGCGACGATCTCGCACTATCTGTCGACCGTCATGCCACCTCGAAACTCGACGATGAAGACCTTTTGCGCATCCGCACGCTGGGCTTTCGCGGCGAAGCGTTGCCTTCCATCGGCGCGGTGTCGAAGCTCGACATTGCTACCCGGCACGCCAGCGAGCCCCATGCTTGGACGCTGAATGTCGATGCCGGAGCGAAGTCCGATATTGTACCGGCCGCATTGAGCGCCGGAACACGCGTCGAGGTTAGCGATCTGTTTTACGCGACGCCAGCGCGATTGAAATTTCTCAAAACCGACCGCACCGAGGCGGAAGCGGTCCGCGAAGTGGTCCGGCGTTTGGCAATGGCACGGCCGGACATCGCATTTTCGCTGTCCGGCGAGGAGCGCGCGCCCGTCACATGGGCGGCGGCACTGCCCGGCGCACCGGGACGGCTGATCCGGCTCGGCGATATTCTGGGCGCGGATTTTCGCGCCAGCGCCATTGAGGTGCGTGCCGAGCGCGACGGTGTGAGTGTCGAAGGCTTTGCAGCGGCTCCGTCGCTGACCCGCGCCAATGCGCTCGGCCAATATCTGTTCGTCAACGGTCGGCCGGTGCGCGACAAGCTGATCCTCGGCGCAGTGCGCGCGGCGTATGCAGACTATCTGCCGCGCGACCGGCATCCGGTGGTGGCGCTGTTCGTGACGCTCGACACCCAGGAGGTCGACGCCAACGTGCATCCGGCCAAGACCGAGGTGCGTTTTCGCAATGCCGGACTCGTGCGTGCACTGATCGTGCATGCGCTGAAGGACGGCCTCGCCCGCGAAGGCAAGCGCACGGCGGCGAATTCGGACGGCGCCGCGATCATGGCATTCCGTCCCGGCAGCATTCCGCGCGCCGGCTGGGACTGGCGGCGCTCGCCGAATTTTCCACCGGCTCCCGCTGCGCCGGCCTATGCGAATGCGTTTTCTTCCAACACCTTTGCCGAAGCGGCGCAGGCCGCATTCGACACCGGCGCACCGGCCGCCGACGTGCGCTATGAGCAACCACCCGCAAGCGACCTGATCGACCGCCCGCTCGGTGCGGCCCGCACTCAGATTCACGAAACCTACATCGTCTCGCAGACCCGCGATGGCCTTGTGGTGGTCGACCAGCACGCCGCGCACGAGCGCATTGTCTACGAGCGGCTGAAGACATCTCTCGAGCGGAACGGCGTGCAGCGGCAGATCCTGCTGATCCCCGAAATCGTCGAGATGGACGAAGCCACCGTCGAGAAGCTGGTCGTACGCGCAGGCGAACTGGAGAAATTCGGGCTCAGCATCGAATCGTTCGGACCCGGCGCGATCGCTGTGCGCGAGACGCCGTCACTGCTCGGCAAGACCGACGCTGCGTCCCTGCTGCGCGATCTCGCCGAACACATGGCGGAATGGGACGAGGCGCTGCCGCTTGAACGGCGGCTGATGCACGTCGCCGCGACGATGGCCTGTCACGGCTCGGTGCGCGCCGGCCGCATCCTCAAGCCCGAGGAAATGAATGCGCTGCTGCGCGAGATGGAAGTGACGCCGAATTCCGGCCAGTGCAATCACGGCCGCCCGACCTATGTCGAACTCAAGCTCGCAGACATCGAGAAGCTGTTCGGGCGGAGGTAAAGCCCTCGCAATCACAAAGGCGAAACAGTGACGGTCTTCGCTGCAAAAGGCGAAAAGGTGGACGAACTGCGATTCGTCAGCGAATTCAGATTCAGTGTCGAAGGTGCGTCCGAATTTACTCGACACATTACGTCTGAATAAAAATTCAAATTATGGCAGAGCGGCTGCCCGCAGGAACGTGAACTCCGTATCGTCATAGGCGCGACGCTCAAGCTCTTCGAAGCCCTCGGGCGCGGCAAACCCCGCCGTCTTCGATTCCTCGACAACCACCAGCGCCTCCGGAGTCAGCCATTTTCCGGCGCGCAATGACGCCAGCGCCTTGTCGGCAAGTCCGCGCCCATAGGGCGGATCAAGAAACGCCAGCGAGAACGGCTCGACCGGGTAGGCAGGGCCGAGATTGGTGGCATCGCGGCGATAAACCTTGGTCACACCGCCAAGCCCCAGCGCCTCGACATTGTTGCGCAACAGCGCCCGCGCCTCGGCACCATTGTCGACGAACAGTGTGAACGCGGCGCCGCGCGACACCGCCTCGATTCCGAGCGCGCCGGTGCCGGCGAACAGGTCGAGCACCCGCGCCCCGTCGATCGGGTTTTCGTAGGCATGCATCAGGATATTGAACAGCGACTCGCGCAGGCGATCCTGCGTCGGACGGATGTCATTCGACGCGGGCGAGGCGATGTTACGGCCTCTCAGACGGCCACCGACGACACGCATGGATGTGCTCAGTCTTCCGTGGTGTCGTCTTTGGGCTTCAGATCGCGCTTGCCTTTATAGCCGCGCGTCGGGCGGCGCGGCGGGCCATAGCCATTGGCTTCCTCTTCGTTGCGCGCACGCGTGTTCTCGCTGCCTGTGCGCATCACAAGCACGCGACGGCCCTTCCGGTCCTCAGTCACGCTGCGCTTTGGCTTGGGCTTCGGACCGCCACTCGGCTGTTCGCCGCGGGACGCATCGTTCACCGGCTTGTCGAACTGCGCACCAGACATCGCGACGATCTTCTCGCCGAGCTGATCGCGCAGCACCCGCGATTTGATCTCCTCGACCTGGCCTTCCTCGATCTCGCCGAGCTGGAACGGGCCATACGAAATACGGATCAGGCGGTTCACCTCAAGGCCGAGATGCGCCATGACGTTGCGGACTTCGCGGTTCTTGCCTTCGCGGATCGCAAACACGATCCAGACGTTGGCGGCCTTGTCGCGCTCCAGCGTGGCGTCGATCGAACCGTATTTGACGCCATCGACCTCGACGCCGTTCTTGAGCTGATCGAGCTGGGCCTGGGTGACTTCGCCGTGAGCGCGGACGCGGTAACGCCGCAGCCAGCCGGTGTCCGGCAATTCCAGTGCACGGGCCAGGCCGCCGTCATTGGTCAGCAGCAGCAGGCCTTCGGTGTTGAAGTCTAGCCGGCCGATGCTGATGAGGCGCGGCAATCCTTCGGGCAGATTGTCGAACACCGTCGGACGGCCCTCGGGATCGTCGTGGGTCGTCATCAGGCCGCGCGGCTTATGATAGAGAAACAGCCGCGTGCGTTCACGCTCCGGCAACGGCTTGCCGTCGATGGTGACCACATCGTTGGCGGTGACATCCAGCGCCGGCGAGTTGATGACGCGGCCATTCACCGCAACACGACCCTGCACGATCCAGTCCTCGGCATCGCGGCGCGAACAAAGTCCCGCACGCGCGACGATCTTGGCGATGCGTTCGCCGGTCTTTTTCTTTTCAGGCGCAGCGCGCGGTGCGCGCTTGTCGAAATCTGGCTTGCGCTCGCGGTATTCGCCGCGGCCGCCGAATGCCGGCCGCTTGGCGAAGACCTTGCTGTCGTCCTCATTGTCGCGGCGCGGACGGTCGCGCGGTTCGCTGCGCGGATGCTCCTGCCAGTCGCTCCGGCCACGCGGAGCGCGGTCGTCACGCGGTTTGTCGAAGCGCGGACGCGAAAAACGCGGGCGCTCGCTGGAATCGCGATCGCGGTCGCCCCGGTCGAACCGGGGCTTGTCGAAACCGCCACCTTCGCGGCGCGGCGGACGGCTGTCAGCGTCGCGTGACGGTCCACGCTTCTGCCAAGGTTTGTCATTGCCGCGATCCTCGCCGCGGTTGAAATCCCTGCGCGGTCCGCGATCCGGCGAACGCCCGTCGCGATCATCGCGGTTGAAACGCGGGCGCTCATCACGCTGCGGACGGTCATCCCGGTTGAAGCGGGCGGGACGTGCATCGCCGCCTTCGCCGCGCGGCGTGTAAGGCCGCTTCTCGCCGAATTTCCTGTCCTGGAAACGTCCGGCACCCGCGCTGCGCGGCGCGCGATCGTCGCGGTCACGCGGCTTGAAGGGGCGCCCCTCGCCACGATCCTCACGTGGCTTGAACGAACGGCCCTCGCCGCGATCCTCACGCGGCTTGAACGGACGACCTTCGCCACGATCCTCACGTGGCTTGAACGAACGGCCCTCGCCGCGATCCTCACGCGGCTTGAACGGACGACCTTCGCCACGATCCTCTCGTGGCTTGAACGAGCGTCC
Source organism: Afipia birgiae 34632 (assembly GCF_000308295.2). Lineage (GTDB taxonomy): Bacteria > Pseudomonadota > Alphaproteobacteria > Rhizobiales > Xanthobacteraceae > Afipia > Afipia birgiae. The sequence goes on along the minus strand of NZ_HG326652.1, from coordinate 371,529 downwards.
CTCACCGCGATCTCGCGAGCCGAATTCCTTGCGTGGACCGCGCTCCGGTCCGTCTTTCCGGAAATCATCGCGCTTGCCGGCATAGGGCTTCGACGCATAGGACCGCTTGTCCCCGGACGGGCGCTTGTCGCCGAACTTGCGGTCACCGAATTTCTTGTCGCCGCCACGTGGGCCGGATGATCGAGCCGGCCGCTCGTCGCGCGAGCTTCCTCCGCTGCGCGAGCCTCCGCCGGGGCGACCTCTGCCACCGGCCTTGTAGCCGCCACCCGCTCCGCCTTCACGGCGCGGCGGACGGCCGTTGTTTTTATCGTTATCGCGGGGCATGAATGATCTCTCAGGACGTTGGGCAGAATATGGGACTGTCGCACAACGTGGAATTGGCTGGCGGCACGCGCCCTTTTAAATCAGGGCGCATTTTCGCGCAAAACCGGTTCTCGCGTTTGCTGAAGACGTCGTACTAACAGAGTTTATCGCCGGAAACGAGGCATGACGGCACGATCTTTCATGGATTTGGCGCTGAAACAGGCGGAAATCGCCGAAACGGCCGGGGAAGTGCCGATCGGCTGCGTTATCGTGCGTGGCGGCGTGGTGATCGCTCAGGCCGGCAACCGCACCCTCGCCGACCGCGATCCGACCGCGCATGCCGAAATCCTGGCGATCCGCGAAGCCGCCCGCGTCACCGGCAGCGAGCGGCTGACCGATTGCGACCTCTACGTCACACTGGAACCCTGCACCATGTGCGTGGGAGCGATCTCCTTCGCCCGTATCCGGCGGCTTTACTATGGGGCAAGCGACCCGAAGGGCGGCGCGGTGGACAGCGGCGTGCGGTTCTTCGCCTCGCCGACGTGCCACCATGCACCGGAAATTTATCCTTCCGTCGGCGAAAGTGACGCGGCCGCGCTGCTGACGAATTTCTTCAAGGCGCGGCGCTAAAACAGATTGATCTTCATGCCCTCATGCGAGGCATCCAGGCCGAGCCGCGCATAGAAGCGCTGCGCATCAGCACGCCGTTTGTCGGTCGTAAGCTGCAATTGCTTGCAGCCGCGCGCACGCGACCTGGCGATCACCGCATCCATCATCTGTTCGCCGATGCCGAGACCGCGCAGCGACCGATCGACCCGCACACCTTCGACCTTCGCGATCCAGCTGCCATGATAGGATAAGCCGGGAATGAACGTCAGTTGCAGGCATCCCATCGCCGTTCCCTCGTGATCCCACACGTAAAGTGTGTTGTTGGGGTCCGCCGCGATGGCGTCGAAGGCGGCATAATACGCCGCCATATCGCCCGAGAAATCCTCGCGCCCACGCGCCACCTCGTCATCCGCCAGCATTTCAACGATCCGCCGAATGTCTTCGCGCCGCGCCTCACGTAATGCCATCAATCCTGCTCCAGAAAAAATTTAAGTAATGCGTCAGCCGTTGCCTGAGGGTTTTCCTCGGCAAGGAAATGGCCTGAATCGATGGCGTGCCCGCTGACGTTCGTTGCCCACCGGCGCCAGGTGTCGAGCGGACTCGAGGCTGAGGAGGCAATGCCCGCACCGCCCCACAGCGCCAGCAGCGGCACGGTGATCTTGCTGCCTGCTTCAACGTCGGCCTTGTCGTGCTCGAAATCGGCGTAGGCCCCGGCGCGATAATCCTCGCACGCCGCATGAATGCGCAGCGGGTCGCGGAGCGCCGTCAGGTAATGTTCGACCGCACGCGGATCGAACGGGTTGGGTGCATCCTTCTTCGCCCAGCTTTTGAAGGTGCGGCCGAAATAATCGTCGGGATTCGAGGCAATCAGGTTTTCCGGCAATGGATGCGGCTGCGCCAGAAATGCCCAGTGATAGATCCGGAGCGCGAAACCGCGGTCCATCTTCGCCCAGTAATCGTAGGTCGGCAGAATATCCAGCGTCGCAAGGCGCGACAGCCGCCCGGGGTGATCGAGCGCCAGCCGGTAGGCAACGCGCCCGCCGCGGTCGTGACCCGCGAGGCCGAAATGCACGTGGCCGAGCTTTTCCATCACCTCAATCATCGCCCGCGCCATAGCGCGCTTGGTGAACGGCGTATGGTTCTCGTCGGTCTTCGGCACGTCCGACCAGCCGTAGCCGGGCAGGTCCGGAATCACGAGGGTGAATTTATCCGCGAACTTCGGCGCGACGCGATGCCACATCACGTGGGTTTGCGGATAACCGTGCAGCAGCAGCAAGGGCGGACCTTTGCCGCCGACGCGGGCGAAAATTCGGCCGCGCGACGTGCTGATCCATTCAGAAGCGAATCCGGGATAGAGATCGGCGAGATCGGGCATGGAGAACCTTGACCCTTGTGTCGTCCCCGCAAGAGCAGAGACCTATCCTCACTGAATTCAATTTTTGAAATTCTATCTTACGATAGCGCAACACCACGCTGGAAATTCGGCAGAGACAACGACGTTCGACAGCTATAGATCCCGGCCCTTGGCTGGGACGATGGTAATTTTAAGACTCTTTCTCCCGCGCTACCGCTTGCCATCCGATGTCGCGGCGACAGAAACCCTCCGGCCATGTGATGCGATTGATCGCCTCATAGGCGCGGCGTTGCGCCTCGCTGACGGTCTTCGCTGTCGCGGTGATGTTCAGCACCCGGCCGCCATTGGCGAGAATTTTATCCCCGTCGGCCTTGGTGCCGGCGTGGAAAATCTCGACCCCTTCCACCTTCGCGGCATCATCGAGCCCCTCGATGGTTGTGCCCTTGGCATAGTCGCCCGGATATCCTTTCGCCGCCATCACCACGGTGAGCGCGGGCTCCGGATACCAGCGCAGATCGAAATGCTTCAACTCGCCATCGACCGACGCCAGCAGCGCCGGCACGAGATCCGAGATCAAGCGGATCATCAGCACCTGCGTCTCGGGATCGCCGAAACGCGCGTTGTATTCGATCAGTTTCGGGCCATCCCTGGTGATCATCAGGCCAGCGAACAGCACACCCTTATAAGGCATGCCCATCGCCTTCATCGCGTGCAGCGTCGGCAGGATAATCTCGGCCATCGTGCGCGCGCGCACCGCATCGGTGAACACCGGCGCCGGTGAATAGGCGCCCATGCCGCCGGTGTTCGGCCCCTTGTCGCCGTCGAAGGCACGCTTGTGATCCTGCGCGGCGACCAGCGGCAGCGCACTGTCGCCGTCGCACAGCACGAAGAACGAGGCCTCCTCGCCTTCCATGAACTCCTCGACCACGGCTTCCGCACCGGCCGAGGTGAACAGCGCATCGACCGCGGCTTCCGCCTCGGCCAGCGTCATCGCCACCACCACGCCCTTGCCGGCCGCAAGGCCATCGGCCTTCACGACAATCGGCGCTCCCTGCTTGCGGATATAGGCCTTCGCCGCATCCGCGTCGCGAAATCGCTCATAGGCTGCGGTTGGGATGTTGTTCGCCTTGCAGATGTCCTTGGTAAAGCCTTTGGAGCTTTCGAGCTGTGAGGCTGCCTTGCTCGGCCCGAAGGCCTTGATCCCGGCCGCGGCGAGATCGTCGACGATGCCCGCCGCCAGCGGCGCCTCCGGCCCGACCACGACCAGATCGATCGCGTTCGCCCTGCAAAAGCCGATCACCGCGGCGTGGTCCGCGACATCGAGCGCGACGCATTCGGCCTCGCGGGCGATGCCGGCATTGCCTGGCGCGCACCACAGTTTCGTCAGCAGCGGCGAGGCCGCCATTTTCCACGCCAGCGCGTGTTCGCGCCCGCCGGAACCGATCAAAAGGATATTCATGGATAAGGGTCGAACCGGCGTTTATGGGATGATAGAAGGGTTTAACATGATGCTTCGCCATCGCAACAGATTCGAATCCTGATGAAATCGACTGCCGCCGAACCGCTGCCCAATTCACCGGAATTTACCGTTTCCGAGCTGTCCTCCGCGCTCAAGCGGACGGTGGAGGATGCCTATGGCCATGTGCGGGTACGCGGTGAAATCTCCGGCTTCCGCGGACCACACGCCTCCGGCCACTGCTATTTCGCGCTGAAGGACGAGAGCGCCAAGATCGAGGCGGTGATCTGGAAGGGCGTCCATGGCCGGATGCGGTTCAAGCCGCAGGAAGGCCTCGAAATCATCGCCACCGGCAAGCTCACGACCTATCCGGGCTCGTCGAAATACCAGATCGTCATCGAGGCCATCGAGCCTGCCGGCGTTGGCGCGCTGATGGCGCTGATGGAAGAGCGCAAGAAAAAGCTCGCCGCCGAAGGCCTGTTCGACGAAGCCCGCAAGCAGCTTCTGCCTTGGCTGCCCGAGGTGATCGGCGTGGTGACCTCGCCGACGGGGGCGGTGATCCGCGACATCCTGCATCGGCTCGAAGACAGATTCCCGCGCCGCGTGCTGGTGTGGCCGGTGCGGGTACAGGGCGAAGGCTCCGCCGAACAGATCGCGGCGGCCATCCGCGGTTTCAACGCGCTGGAAGAAGGCGGCAGGATTCCGCGGCCCGATCTTTTGATCGTCGCGCGCGGAGGCGGCTCGCTGGAGGACCTGTGGTCGTTCAATGAAGAGATCGTGGTGCGCGCGGCCGCAGAGAGCATGATCCCGCTGATCTCGGCGGTGGGTCACGAGACCGACGTGACGCTGATCGATTTCGCCGCCGACAAGCGCGCGCCGACGCCGACTGCTGCAGCCGAGATGGCAGTGCCGGTGCGCGCCGAACTGTTCGTCGAGGTCACGTCGCTGGAACGCCGCGCGATGCTGTGCTGGCAGCGCGGCCAGGAACATCGCCGCAGCGAATTGCGTGCGGCGGTTCGCGCGTTGCCGAAGGCAACGGAGTTGCTGGACATTCCGCGCCAGCGCCTTGATCGCGCCAGCGCGCAACTGCCCCGCGCGCTGCGCGCCAACGCGCATGTTTACGAGCGGCGGCTTTCCGCCATCGGCGGGCGGCTGACCGTGACCGCACTGCGCGCGCAGATCGATCGCGGCAAGGAGAAAGTGGCGAGGCTGGCAACAAGCGCGCGGCGTTGCGCGGATCTGCATATCCGGCAGGGTGAGACCCGGCTGAAGTATGTCGCGCAGCTTTTGAATGCGCTGTCCTACAAGGGTGTGCTGGAGCGTGGCTTTGCATTGGTGCGCGACGAACACGGCCAGCCGCTGCATGCCGCCGCCAATGTCGGCTCCGGTCAGCATCTCACCATCGAGTTCGCCGACGGACGCATCGGCGCGACGGCGGATGGTGAGGGAACAGCTGCGGCGAAGCCGAAGGCCGCGCCGGCCAAGCCCGCGTCGAAGCGCACCACCGATTTCGGCGTCAAAAAGGTCCAAGGCGACCTTTTTTGAGACGTTCAGAGCGGTTTCTCTTTTGATTTCCGTGTGATCATTCCCGAAAATCAGTTTCCACCTTTCGGGATCGTGCCTATATTTGAGCAACCTCTCCGGACGAAAAATCTGCCGGATCCCACAAGGACAGTTATCGTGCTCAATAAATTCGGGCCTTCCGGCCAGGGCGAAGCGCAGGTCGAATATCTCGACGGCGATTTTCGCGTGACCTCTCCCGGCTCCTACGTCCGTTGCGCCATCACCGGCGAACATATTCCGCTGGACGAGTTGAAGTACTGGAGCGTGGACCGGCAGGAAGCCTACGCAACGCCGGAAGCCGTGCTGCAGCGGCATTATCCGGCGCAACTGAAAAAAGTCTGAGATCTATCGCGCGCGGGCTTTCGCCAGCCGCTCGGTCACAAAATTCCGCAACATCGCCGCATCATCGAAATCCAGCGTGACCGGAAAGATCGCGATGCCGTTGGCATAACTTTGCAAGCGGACATCGCTGCGGATGCGCGCCATGTCCTTCGCGGTAGTCACCAGCGTCAGCGACCTTGCCGCGGCATCCGACACCAGCGATCCGATTTCGTCCGGTGTAAACGGATGATGGTCGGCGAAGGCTTTTTCCTCGACGACGTCCACACCGCAGGCGTGCAACGTCGCGAAGAACCGCAGCGGGTCGCCTATCCCTGCGAAAGCAAGCACGTGTTGGCCGCGCAGCCTATCGACTGAGACCTGATCGGGAACCAGGTGCGCGAGCATCACGGGCGCGCCATGCCGCAATACCTTCGTAGCAATGACATTGGCGGCATCGCCCGTACCGATCACAATCAGCGCATCGGTACGCGCGATTTGCGGCTCAAGAGGCGCACGCAAAGGCCCAGCCGGAAACACGCTGCCGTTACCGACGCCGCGCACCGCGTCGATCACGATCAGTGAGGCATCCTTCACCAACGCCGGGTTCTGGAAACCATCGTCGAGCAGAACGACACTCGCGCCTTGCGCGCGTGCCATCGCCGCTCCGGCCACACGATCCCGCGACACGATGACGGGCACGCTTGAAGCCATCATCAGAGGCTCGTCACCAACATCGGCGGCCGTATGCGCAACCTGATCGACGCGCACAGGACCTTGTTGAGAACCGCCATAACCCCGGCTGACGACGAATGGCTGTTCGCCCATCTCACGCAGCAGCTTCACGAGCGCGAGCGTCGCCGGCGTCTTGCCAGCGCCGCCGACGTGATAATTGCCGACACAGAGAACCGGAAGCCCTGCGGATACACCATCGCGCGTCATGCGCTGCGTTGTGATTGCGCCGTAGGTCGCGCCGAACGGCGCGAGGAGATGCGACATCCATGATGGCGGCCGATACCAGAAGGCCGGCTCACGCATCGGAGCCTCCTCCCTCCAGCCGTAACTGCAACAGATAAGGCTCCAGCGCGCTGAGCGTCTTGTCCAGCGCACCACCGAGCTTGTTTACGACGCTTGCCGCGGCACCGACCGATCGCTGCCGCGCAATCGGATTTACCAGCAAGTGCCCGAGCGATTTGATGAAATCCTCGCTGGTCTCGGCGCGGATCGCGCCGCCCGCCTGATCGAGCGACTCGTAAATATCGCTGAAGTTAAACACATGCGGTCCGTGCAGGATCGCTGCACCAAGCTTGATGCCCTCGATGGGATTCTGCCCGCCATGCGGCACCAGCGATCCGCCCATGAACACCACCGGCGCCAGCCGGTAGAACAATCCGAGTTCGCCCATGGTGTCGGCGACGTACATATCCGTGTCAGCACCCGGCAATTCGTCCTGCGAGCGCACGGCCACCTGCATACCCGCGGCTGTCAGCATCTGCGCGATCGCAGCGCCCCGGTTGGGATGACGCGGCACGATGACGCTCAGCAACTGCGGCATGCGCGACGCCAGGCGCCGGTGCGCGTCGAGAATAATTTCGTCTTCGCCAGGATGAGTGGACGCCGCGACGAACACCAGCCGGCGCTGCATCGCCTCCTTCAGGCGCTCCAGCTTCCGCACATCCGCCGGCGGACCTTCGACATCAAGTTTCAGATTGCCGGAGGTGACGACATTGGGACAGCCGAGTGCTGCGAAGCGTTCGCCGTCGCGCTCCGATTGCGCAAGGCAGAGGTCGAAGCATTCCAGCAGCGCCGAGATCGTGCCGCGCAGTTTCTGCCAGCGCGGAAACGAGCGCGGCGACATCCGGCCATTGATGATGACCATCGGAATGCGCCGCTCGGCGCTCGACAGGATCAGATTGGGCCAGATATCCGACTCGATGAACAGCGCGAGGCCCGGCTTCCAGTGATCGAGAAACGCCGACACGAAGCGGGGCGAGTCGAACGGCACGTACTGATGAATCACGTCGGGCGGGAACCGCCGCGCGACGATGGCGGCCGACGTAACCGTTCCCGACGTCAGCAGGATTCGGACGTTCAGCGCCCGCAGCCGATCGATCAACCCGGCAGCTGCCAGAACCTCACCGACGCTCGCGCCGTGGATCCAGATCAGCGGCCCCGGAGGGCGCGGCACGCTCGCAACACCCCGGCGCTCACCGAGACGTTCGGGATCTTCCTTGCCCTGCTTCAGCCGCCGCGCGATCAGCGGAGCCGCGAGCGGCGCTGCGAAGGCCGACAGCCGCCGATATGCCGCCAGCGTCGCAGGCAACGCGCTAGGCATGAGCACCCTCGTCCGGCAATCCCACCAGTTCATATGCGCGGCGCGTAACCTCGTTCAGCCGCTCTTCAAGTTGCAAGCGCAGCTTCTGCATCGTCTCGCTGTCAGCATCGGACGGCACCCATATGATCTCGCCCGCAGCAATGACGCCGCGCCCGAATGGCAAATGAATGACGGAGCGATCCCAGTTGTTGAGGCGTTTGAACCGGCTGGTGGCGATCGCTACCGGCAGGATCGGCCGTCCCGACTCCCGCGCCAGCATGATGATGCCGAGGCCCGCCTTGCGCGCAACCTTCGGCACGTCGGCGGTCAGCGCCATATTGATCTTCTCTTCCAGCGTCCGTAGCATCATTTTGAACGCGCCGACGCCACCCTTGCGGTGAAACTGCGTTCCATGATCACCAGAACCACGCACAGTTCCGACGTTAAGACGTTCCGCCGCGATCGCATTGATCTCGCCGTCGCGATGACGCGAGATCAGAACCTTGGCGGAATACTGCTTGAGTTTCAGGAACGGCATCATGAAATGCTGGCCGTGCCAGAACGCGATGATAACCGGCATGTCCGGCTCGATGTGCTTGTAGACATTCGGCGGATCGAGGGTGAAGCGGTTTGTCCACCATACAAGCCGCAGAAATTCGGCCGCAGTGATGCCCGCAGCACGCTGCACCCAGCTCGAACGACCTAGTTTTCGAAGCGTGGCTTTCAATGGGACGACTTCGCATCTTGGCCCGGATCGAGCAGCCGGTGGAGGTGGACGATGAAATAACGCATATGAGCGTTATCGACGGTCTGCTGGGCCTTGCCCTTCCACGCCGCATAGGCTGTGGCGTAATTCGGGAACAGGCCAACGACCTCAACCTTGTCGAGATCCTTGAAAGTCACATGATCGAGGTCGAGAAGTTCGCCGCCGATGACAAGATGAAGCAACTGCGGTTGCACAGTTTCGGACATGAATCGTTTCCCAAAGCGATGATCGGCACTTGAATTGAAGCACCAAACCCGGACGCAAGCATTACAAAATCGGGTTTTCCCGAAAGTGCTTGACGATATGCGCATGGCGCGCACGCCCCGCCGCCACCAGCAACCCGTGACGAACGTCGGTTTGATTGTAAACCAGTCGCTCGCCAGCCAGTGAGGTCATTTCCCCGCCCGCTTCGTGCACGATTAAATCGGCGGCGGCAAGGTCCCAATCGCGGCTGTTCCCGCCTGCGAATGCGGCATCCAGCCGCCCTTCGGCCACTCGCACGAGCCGGAGCGCCAGCGAGCCAATACGCGGATAAAGGACTTCGTCGGCGCGCATGCCGCCGAGGCGCTCAACCAGCGGCTTCGGCCCGGCGATTTTCGGGAAGTGAATTCCCGAACCGGGCGCGGCTGCGATCGGTGCGCCGTTCCGCACGGTGCCCCGCCCGCGCGCTGCGAAAAAGAATTCGTCGCTGGCCGGCGCGAATACCGCACCCAGCACCGGTGAGCCGTCCGCGACCAACGCAATCGAGACTGACCAGTCGTCCTGCCGCGCCAGATAGGCGCGGGTGCCGTCGATCGGATCGACGATCCACGTCAGTGATTTGCCGAGCCGCGCGGAATCGTCGGCGCTTTCTTCCGACAGCCATCCGTAATCCGGCGTTGCCGCACGCAACCGCGCCTCGATCAGGTCGTTAACGGCAATGTCGGCTTCCGACACCGGGGACGTCTTGCCCTTGACCCAGGTTTTCAGGTCAGTGCGGAACAGGCTGAGCGCCAGCGCCCCGGCCTCCCGCGCCACGTCGGCCAACAGCGCCGCGTCGCGCGTCAGGTCCGCGCCAGCAATGTCGGTATCAGCGGCCGGCAATCGTCAATTCCCCGATACGCACGGTCGGCGCGTTGACGCCGTACTTGAACGTGAGATCGTTGGCCGGAACCATCGATTTGAAAATCTCGAGCAGATGGCCTGCGATGGTCACCTCGCTGACCGCATACGACAGTTTCCCGTTTTCAATCCAAAAGCCCGCAGCGCCCCGGCTGTAATCGCCTGTCACGCCGTTGACGCCGGACCCGATCAGGTCGGTGACATAGAAACCCTCCTTGATGTCGGAGATCAATTCTGCCGGCGAAACCTGGCCTGCCTCGAGGTGAAGATTGTACGACCCCGGCGACGGCGACGACGACACGCCGCGATGGGCATGGCCGGTGGTCACCATGCCGAGCTCGCGGGCGGTGGCGGAATCGAGCAGCCATGTAGTCAGCACGCCGTCGTCAATGATGGCGAGTTGTTTGGTGGCGACTCCTTCGGAATCGAATGCCTGCGACCGCATTCCACGCACGCGCAGCGGGTCATCAATGATGCGAATTGCCTTGTCGAACAGTTGCTGGCCGAGGCGATCCTTCAGGAAGCTGGTCTTGCGCGCAATCGAGGCGCCGTTGACCGCGCCGATCAGATGGCCCACCAGCGAATTCGACACGCGCGGATCGAACACCACCGGCGCCTTGCAGGTCGCGACCTTGCGCGGATTGAGCCGCGCAACAGTGCGCTCACCCGCGCTCTGACCAACGCTCGCCGGAGATTCGAGATCGGAGCCGTGTATTGCCGACGTGAAATCGTAATCGCGCTCCATGCCGGTGCCTTCACCCGCAATCGCCGTCATCGAGATGCCGTGACTGGACCTCAGATACGAGCCGTAAAAGCCGGTCGAAGTCACGAGCACCATGCCGCCGATGCCTGCCGATGCCGATGCGCCGCCGGACTTCGACACGCCCCTGACCGCCAGGCCCGCGGCTTCTGCTTCCTGCGCGCGCCGCTCCAGTTCAGCGACAGAGGGCACCTGCGGGTCGAGCAGATCGAGGTCTGGAAACTGCTTCGCCAGCAGCGACGGATCGGCAAGACCCACATACTCATCGTCGGGCGCAACCTTCGCCATCGCCACCGCGCGTTCGGCGAGCTTCGCAACATCGCCGCCGATGTCGCTGGTCGAGACCACGGCCTGCCGCTTTCCGACGAACACGCGCAAGCCGACATCGTCGCCTTCGGAGCGTTCGGATTCTTCAACCTTGCCCTCACGGATTTCGACGCCCTGCGACACGCCGCGCACCGCGATGGCGTCAGCAGCATCGGCGCCCGCACGCCTTGCGGCTTCCACGAGACGCTGCGCCAGATCGCTCAGCGCGCTCTGATCAAGGAGACCGGATGTTGTTGATTTCGGCGACGGCGATACTGACGCGTTTGGTGAAGAGTTCACAAACAAATTCCCGAGGCTTGAATTCAAGAAACTTGGAGACGAATGCAACATATCATGAGATGTGCCTGTTTTACGCGGACTTCAAGCGTTTTCGGGGCCGTTGCGAAAGATATTTCGGCGACCTGGTGGTCCGGTTCTGACATTCGCATCTTATCTCGGCAGCGCTCTTGCGAATGTCAGAACCAAAGGACCACCAGCAACCATAATTTCCAGTGTCCTTTCGAATCCGACGTTCGCTATGAAAAATCCCGCAAAGAGGAGGCGAACGTCGGATTTCGGGACACTGGCAAGGTCTCGTCAATCATCTGCGCCAACGTCTCGTCAATCATGAAAACTGACGCAATGGCAGTGAGAGACGATTAACCAGCCTTCTTAAGCGGATTCGGAGACGGCTCTGGCATGCTCCTCCCATCGACCGGGAACATAATTCCGGCGTGGGAGATAAAGTCGTGAGGCGTCAATTCGGAGTCGGCGGGGTGCAACCCGTCGGGTCGAGCTGCATGTTGCAGCTCGACCCCCATTCCTTGCCCGTCAGCTTTGAAGCGCGCGATGGCCGCGCCGATGGCGGCGTCAGGCACATCGAAATCAATCGTGAACGCGTCACTGTGCGCCGTGCCGTCGGCGGCATCCGCATGGCGATCAATGTTCGCGTTCGCGATTTTCTCGGCATCGCCTGCCGCGAAACGAACGGCGGACGCGCGCTGGTTCTGGTTCACAGCGATCCCTCGCTGTCGGTGCCACTGCTGGTCACCGCGGATGAATTGCAACTCGATCTGGCCTGGCAGATGTGGGGCGACCTGTTCGCCTTACCGCAGATCGAGGATGAAAACGAAGCGGCACGCGAACCGGCTCCGCGCCGCCGCCGCCACAACATCATCAAGGATCGCCGCCCGAAGTTTCTGGTGCGCCGCAAGGCCGGTCGCGCTGCGATGGAGCGATCCATTCACCGCGGCGAACGCGAGATCATCGCCCGCAACTGATTTCTAATAGCTACGCAGCACGGCGTCGGCGAGCAGGCCGACGAATAGCATCAACCCCGCATCGCGGTTCGACTTGAATAGCCGCAAGCATAAGGCGGGATTGTCGATCCGGATCGTCCGCACCTGCCAGACCAGATGCGCAGCAAACGCCGCGAGTCCGATCCATGCAGGCCACTGCGATCCGCCGCGCCACAACGCGACACCGATCAGCAACACGGCCAGACTGCAGAAGATCGTCAGCGCCATCTGCGTCCGTTCGCCGAACAGCAGCGCCGTTGATTTGATGCCGACCAGGATGTCGTCCTCGGTGTCCTGATGGGCGTAGATCGTATCATAGGCGATCACCCACGAAATCGATCCGGCATAGAGCACCAGCGCAGTGGCATCGATCCGGCCAAGGATCACCGCAAAGCCCATCAGCGCGCCCCACGAGAACGCCAGACCAAGAGCCACCTGCGGCCAGTAGGTGATGCGCTTCATGAAAGGATAGATCGCGACAATGGCCAGCGAGCCGATGCCGGTGAGGATCGCAAAGCCGTTGAACTGCAGCAGCACCGCGAGCCCGATCAGCGCCTGCAGGACGAGAAAGGCTGCCGCCTGCGTGACCGTGACCTGCCCCGCCGGTATCGGGCGCGACCGTGTGCGTTCGACCTGCGCGTCAAGCTTTCGATCGGTGATGTCGTTCCATGTGCATCCCGCACCGCGCATCACCACCGCGCCGATGAAGAACAGCACGATGACCAGAGGCAGATCGCGAACGTTATGTGCAATGCCCGCTGCCAGCGCAGCGGACCACCAGCACGGCAGCAACAACAGCCACCAGCCGATCGGCCGGTCGAACCGCGACAATCGCAGATAGGGCCGCATCCAGATCGGCGCGTGGGTATCGACCCAATTGGCAGTTGAGTCGGCGACGGGGGCTGCGGCGTTGCTCATCGCAACCTTTTCATTCGGAGCCAATCAGCGGGTCAGGACATTGCCGTTCAGCGTGTCGAAGGTGCTGCCGCCCCGCTTCAACGGCTTGGCCTCAGGCAACGATGCGGAGCCGAGCGCTTCGCTCAGACTGGGACCCGCCGGTGCAGCCTGAGCCTGCGACGCGGCCGCACACACTCGCTGCTGCAACTGGGAGGTATTGGCGTGCCCCTTTTTCATCTGGTCGCCGACGTCGGCGGGGATGCCGCACTTTTGCGCGTTGGCTTCGACGAACTTGATCATCTTCACTTCGGCCTGCGCGAAATTGCCGATCAGCTTGCAGGCTTCCTGCGGCGGCGCCTTGCGCTTGCCGGCGGCCTGAATCAGCTTGGCCTTGGCTTCCGCATCGGCACGCAGCGGCATGAAACCCTTTTGACATTCCTCGGCCCCCGGCGGCGGGCCAGCCTGCTGTTGTGGCGCGCCAAAGCCACCGCCACCAACCGGCGGAGCGCCGGTCGAGAAGGCGTTGGATGACGGCTGCTGCCTGACCGGCGCAGCGGTCGTGCCGTTGACGGGCGGAAACGGAGAGGAATTGGTGGCCGGCGCGGGCGCGGCCTGCCCCGGCAGCGGCGCCGGAAAAGCGCCCTGCGCGCGGACATCCGCGGCGTGCAAGACGAACGTGGCGGCAGCCAGCGATGCGATAAGACGGTAGGCGGTCACGGATTCTCCTCCGGCGGGTTCCAGTGTCCTAGTGTTCTGAATCCGAAGTTCGCCATATTTTGCAGCGCCTTCCATAGCGAACTTCGGATTCTAAAGGACACTAGCATTCATAAATCCCAGTGTGGTTCTGGTTCGCAAGTCCGCAAAAGAATGCGCCGCAAAAGTGATGCGGACTTGCGAACCACCACACTGGGTGACTTTTACGATTCTCGCCGCTGCTTAACAACCCGATGAATCCGGCAACAGCGCGGCAGTTCGCCACCTAATTGGCTGCCAATTTGCAATCATTGGGCTAGAAATCGGAAAATGAACGGATTGGTACCGATGCCCAAACTTGATTTTCGCAGCCCCCGGCTTTTCGTCGATACCCCACTCACAGCCGGGACAGGCATCGCACTCGACCGCGATCAGTCCAACTATCTCGGCAATGTGCTGCGCCTCGCCGCCGGCGACACCGTACTGGTGTTCAACGGACGCGACGGCGAATGGCTGGCCAATCTCGCGGGCCGCAAGCGGCCGGACCGCGCGGAAATCGTCAGTCAGACACGGCCGCAGGATAGCTTGCACGATCTGCATTACGTGTTTGCACCGCTCAAACACGCACGGCTCGACTACATGGCGCAAAAGGCCGTTGAAATGGGGGTGGCGGCGCTGCGCCCGGTGACCACGCGACATACCCAGGCGAGCCGCGTCAATGTCGAGCGCATGCGCGCCAATGTCATTGAAGCCGCGGAACAATGTGGCATCCTCAGCCTCGCCGAAGTTCACGACCCCGAACCACTTGAGCGCTATCTCGCCCAGCGCGATGGCCAGCGCCTGCTGGTGTTCTGCGACGAGAACGCCCCGATCTCCGATCCGATGGCCGCGTTTGCCGGCGCGGACGGCACCAAGGGCACGGACGTATTGATCGGGCCGGAGGGAGGATTTGCCGAGGAGGAACGCGCTCTGCTGCTGAAACAGCCGCATGTCGTGCGGCTGGCGCTCGGTCCGCGTATCCTGCGCGCGGATACGGCTGCAGTTGCGGCTCTCGCTGTGGTACAGACCGCGCTCGGCGATTGGGGACACCCTCATGCACGCTGAAGTTGCATTCCGGGCGAGCTCTCATTAAGCCCTTTTCCGGATCGTCGTCGAAACCACGTCATTCCCGTGTTAAGGGACTGCCGATTCAAGCCTTTTACATCCCGTTGGACACCGAAGAATGAGCCAGACCAGTGCCGCAACCGCGACCGGGTCCGCCACACAGGCGGAGGCCTTGCTGCAGACATTTGCGCGGGCTGGCTACACCCATGCGCGGCCGCCGATCCTTCAGCCGGCGGAACCGTTTCTCGATCTGTCCGGCGAGGACATCCGCAAGAGCCTCTACCTGACCACCGACGCAACCGGCGAGGAACTGTGCCTGAGGCCGGATCTCACCATTCCTGTGGCACGCGAATACCTCGCGTCACAGCGCGCCGGCGCGCCCGCCGGTTTCTACTATCTCGGGCCGGTGTTTCGCTATCGCGGCGGTGCCGCCAGCGAATTCAACCAGGCCGGCGTGGAATCCTTCGGCCGGCAGGATCGCGCGGCGGCCGATGCCGAAATGCTGGCGCTCGGCGTTGAGGCCGCAGCCGCGTTCGGCGTCGCTAGTGTCGATATCCGCACCGGCGACGTCGCGCTGTTCGCGGCGCTGATCGATGCGCTCGATCTCTATCCGGTGTGGAAGCGGCGGCTGATCAAGGATTTCAACCGAAAGATTTCGCTGGCGCAGGATCTTCAGCGCCTGACGCTGGAGACAGGCAAGACCCGCAATGAATATGAAGGCGTGCTGGCCGCGCTCGCAGGCTCGGACCGCAAGGCGGCGCTGGCGCTCGTCACCGATCTGATGTCAATCGCAGGCACCAGCAATGTCGGCGGGCGCACGGTGTCCGAAATCGCCGACCGTTTCCTCGAGCAATCAACACTCAAGGGCGGCGCATTGCCGCGCGACGCGCTGCAATTGATCGAACGCTTTCTCGCCATCGCCGGCGAACCGGACGATGCGGCAGGTCAACTGCGCACGCTCGCCTCGGACGCCAAGCTCGATCTCAATGCCGCCATCGATCAGTTCGAAAGCCGTACCGGTTTCATGGCTGCACGCGGCATCGACACCAAGACAATCCGCTTTTCCACCGCGTTCGGACGCGGCCTCGATTACTACACCGGTTTCGAATTCGAACTGCACGCCAAGGGCAACAGCACGGAACCGCTGGTTGGCGGCGGACGCTATGACGGATTGCTGACGCGGCTCGGTGCGCGCACACCCATTCCCGCAGTCGGTTTCTCGATCTGGATCGAAGCGCTTTCGCAAGGGAGCGCTGCATGAGCACGCCGTTCGTCGTCGCCGTTCCGTCCAAGGGACGGCTGCAGGAAAACGCTGAGGCCTTCTTCGCGCAGGCCAACCTGACGCTCGCCAAGCCCCGCGGTGCGCGCGAGTATCGCGGCACCATGCCCTGCCTCGACAATGTCGAGATCGCCTATCTCTCGGCCAGCGAAATCGCTGCCCAGCTTGCGCGCGGCGCGGTGCATCTCGGCATCACCGGCGAGGATCTGATCCGCGAGAACATTCACGACGCCGACAAGCGCGTCATGCTGATCGAAAGCCTCGGCTTTGGCAGCGCCAACGTCGTTGTCGCCGTGCCACAGGCGTGGATTGACGTGCGCACCATGGCGGACCTCGACGATGTCGCGACCTCGTTCCGCGCCCGGCACAACCATCGCATGCGGGTGGCGACCAAATACATCAACCTGACGCGCAATTTCTTCGGCAGCCACGGCGTCGTCGACTACCGCATCGTGGAAAGCGCCGGAGCCACCGAAGGCGCGCCTGCGGCGGGAACAGCCGAGCTGATCGTCGACATCACCACCACCGGGGCCACGCTGGCAGCCAACGGACTGAAGGTGCTCGACGACGGCGTGATGCTGCGCAGCCACGCCAATCTGGTGGCCTCACGCGACGCCGACTGGTCGGACAGCGCACGGGAGACGGCGCGGATCATCCTCGATCACATCGCGGCCAGCGCCCGCGCCCGCAAATACAAGGAAGTCCGCACCCGCTTCGCGGCCTGCAATGCCGCGCTGCTGGCCGAAGCCCACAACCGGTTCGGCGTGGTGTCGCCGTTCGGCGGGCCGACCTCATCGGGCATGGTAACGCTGCACTGTCCGCCGGCGCAGCTTTACGCGCTGGGGAGTTTCCTGCGTGATCACGGCGCGGAGACGGTATCGGTCGCATCACTGGATTACGTGTTCGATCGCGACAATCCGCTTTTCGTCAAACTCCAGACTTTCCTTGGGCAATAGGATTTGCGCCGGTGGTTCGCGGCGGTGCAACCAGACGCCGCAGGCCATCGCACCCGTGGCGACAGCGCGCGGCGATTACCATATGATGGCTGTGAGCATGATACCGAAACATGAGAAGCGATTTTCGGATCGCATCATGCCCGGACGCAACGCGCTGGAAACCGATCGATGACGCCGAGTGCCGATATTTCGAACCTATCAGGCAGCAGCCGCGCTCCGGCAGCGCAAGGCCTTTCGAGTCATGGCCTTTCGGGTGAGGGCCTGTCGATCGTCGTGCCCGTTTACAACGAGGCGGCGGGGCTCGCGCTGCTGCACGAACGCCTGTGCGCGCTTGCCGGCACGCTTAGACAAACCTACGGCCTCGCCTGCGAAGTGGTCTATGTCGATGACGGCTCAAGCGATGCGACGCTGAGCATTGCACGCGGTCTGCCGCCGGCGGCGCTCGACGTGCAGGTGGTGTCGCTGTCGCGCAATTTCGGCAAGGAAGCGGCGTTGATGGCCGGGCTCGATCATGCCCGCCGCGGCGCCGTGCTGTTCATGGATGGCGACGGTCAGCATGCGCCCGAACTGGTGGAGCAGCTGGTCAAGCACTGGATCGTGGACGGCTACGATGTCGTCTATACCGCGAAGGCGCACCGCGACAACGAATCCGCGCTGCGGCGGCTCGCCGTGCGCACCTTCTACATGCTGATCAACTGGGGCGCGCGGCAGAAGATTCCGGAGGATGCCGGGGATTTCCGCCTGCTATCGCCACGCGCTGCGGCCGCCCTGCGGCAACTGCCGGAGCGCAACCGCTTCTTCAAGGGGCTCGCGACATGGATCGGCTTCAAGCAAATCCGTGTCGATTACGAACCGGAAGCCCGCGCACATGGCGTCACGACGTTCAGCCCGGGCCGCCTGCTTGGTCTGTCCATCGAAGGCCTGACTTCGTTCTCGGTGGCGCCGCTGCGTGTGGCGAGCCTGCTCGGGCTGCTGCTTGCTTTCGTCGCCTTCCTGTTCGGCCTGTCGATCCTGTGGGAGACCGTCGTCAGCGGCAAATCGGTTCCCGGTTATCCCTCGCTGGTGGTCGGCCTGATGACCATTGGAGGCGTGCAGTTGATCATGATCGGCGTGATGGGCGAATACATCGGCAAGATTCTATCCGAGATCAAGGCGCGGCCGATCTACTTCGTCGCGGAGCACAGCGTGAAGAACGCCGACACGTCGATCGCCGCCGACAAGACACCGCAGACCGCGGCTGAATGAACGTGGAGACGCCGCCGCGCCGCATCTGGCTGTGCGCCGACGACTACGGCATGAGCCCCGGCGTCAATCGCGCGATCCGCGAACTGATCGGCAAATCGAGACTCAATGCAACTTCGGTGATGGTGGTCGGCGCCGCCGTCGACCGCACCGAGATCGACGCATTGATGCAGGCCGTTGCTGCCAACCCAAACTGCGCCATCGGATTGCACGCAACTCTGACTG
Organism: Afipia birgiae 34632; assembly: GCF_000308295.2. GTDB lineage: Bacteria > Pseudomonadota > Alphaproteobacteria > Rhizobiales > Xanthobacteraceae > Afipia > Afipia birgiae. Next base: position 352,985 of record NZ_HG326652.1, on the reverse strand, counting down.
CGCCGTTTTCTCCGCTAACGATGCATTTCAAGCCGCTCGACGGCGGACAATTTTTGCCACTCGGAAGACTTTTGCGCGCAAGCCTGTTGCGGCGGCTCGATCCGGAAATCATCCAGGCCGAACTGCTGGCACAGATCGCCGCCTTCAGGAAGATGTTCGGGCGTGCGCCCGATTACATCGACGGCCATCAGCACGTGCAGTTGTTTCCGCAAATCCGAGATGCGTTTCTCTCCGCAGTGTGGGACGCCGCCCCCGGCGCGTGGGTGCGCCAGTGCGGCCGCAACCTCCCGCTGAAGCAGCGGATCGACAGCCCGAAGGCGCTGCTGCTCGATGTGCTGAGCGAGACGTTCCGCCAAAGGAGTGCCCGCAGCGGTATTGCGTTCAATCCCGGCTTCGCCGGCGCCTATGACATGGTGCGCGGCCGCGAATTTTCCGACGCGATGCAGGGCTTTCTCAATGGCCTGCCGGACGGCGGACTTGTGATGTGCCATCCCGGATTCGTCGACGAGACGCTGGTCAGCCTCGACAACGTGACTCATCAGCGCGAACGGGAGTTCGCGTTTCTGAGCAGCGACGACTTCCCGCGCCTGTTGACGACGAACAGCGTCACGCTCGATCGGGCCTGATGGCTCGATGCAGGCTCTGCGTCTGGACATGATCTTCCCGAAAGCCGGTTTCCACTTTTCGAGGATCACGCGATAAGTCTTTTTGTCGCACCGCGATAACCGGATTTCCTAAATTTAATCCGCGCCGGGACTTAACCCGACACAATGCGGCCTTACATCATGACGCGCATTCGCACGCCGGATGCTTCAGGAGGATGTTATGACGCCACAGGAACGCCAACTCGTTGACGATCTGTTCGACCGCCTAGCGAGGCTGGAGACGTCGCCACGCGAGCCGGATGCGGATGCCGCGATTGCACAAGGTTTGCGCCGCGCGCCCAACGCCGTCTATGCGCTCGTGCAAACCGTGCTGGTGCAGGACGAAGCATTGAAACGTGCCGATGCTCGCATTCAGGAACTTGAAGGCAGCGCGCAGCAGCAGCCTCCCGGCGGATTTCTCGATTCAATGCGCGATGCGATTCTCGGCCCCGGCCAGAATCGCGGCTCGGTGCCAAGCGTTCGCCCTGGCGACAGCGCGCAGCGCGGCCCGGTGTGGAACAGTGGTCAGGCATGGGGCCAGGCCGATGCGCGCATGGCCGGCGAGCCGCGCAACGCAGATCCCCGCATGAATGATCCAAGGCTTAATGATCCGAGGGCTGGAAATCCGGGCGGCGGATTGTTCGGCGGCGGCAATGCCGGTGGCGGCGGTTCGTTTCTCGGAACAGCCGCGGCAACGGCGGCCGGCGTGATCGGCGGCTCGATGCTGATGAACAGCATCCGCGGCATGATGGGCGGCGGCAGTCAGCAGCAAAGCCTTGGCAACACCGCCGAGTCCGGCGGCAGCAAGATGCCATGGGACAACAGCCAGTCCTCGGGCAATCTCGCGCGCGATGCCGGCGTCAATGACGTCGGCAAGAGCGGCAGCGGTGATAGCCAGCGCCAGAGCTCCTACGATCAGGCGCAGGCCGATGCCGATCAGGACCAGGATCAAGACCAGGATGACGGCGATTACGACGACTTCGATGATGGCGACAGTGATTACGCCTGATTGATTTCGCCATCGGGCAAACGAAAACGGCCGCTGGATTCAGCGGCCGTTTTTATGAAATCCGTTTTCTCAGATAACGATGACGCGCGTGCCGACATTCACCCGGCCGTACAGATCGATCACGTCCTCGTTGCGCATCCGGATGCAGCCCGACGACACGGCGGTGCCGATGGTCCAAGGTTCATTGGAGCCGTGAATGCGATACAGGGTCGAGCCGAGATACATCGCGCGGGCGCCCAGCGGATTTTCAGGCCCACCTTCCATGTGACGCGGCAGATCGGGACGGCGCCTGAGCATTTCCGGCGGCGGCGTCCATGCCGGCCATTCCTTCTTGGCGGAAATCGTCTTCACGCCCGACCATTCGAAGCCGGGTTTGCCAACGCCTATGCCGTAGCGCAGCGCCTTGCCGCCGCTCTGCACCAGATAGAGAAACCTGTTTGGCGTATCGACCACCAGTGTTCCCGGCGCATGCCTGCCGCCGTATTCAACGACCTGTTTTTCGAACTTCGGATCCATCCCCGGGCGGCCGGGCTCGATCCCGACGTCGCCCTGCCTCGTCTCGTAACGATACCGCGGATCCATCGACGGCATCTGCTCATATCGCTGTTCGTAGCGCGGCGCCCGATAGTTCGGATCGCCGGACTGACCGCCGCTGAAAAGGAACTCGATCAATCCGCCGCCCATATTGGACCGCTCCTGATAGGCAACTCGGATCGGCATCGGCGAAGCTGACGGCTGCGCGTAGATCACACGCGGCGCGGCTGGCGTGTCGTCATCGAATGCGAAAGCCTGCATTGAACTGGCGCCAAAACACACTGCGCCGGCCATGAGCGCGAGGGACATTCTTCTGGTCATCGACGTACTCTGCACTGTTTCGTCGTTGACGCGCGGACAGCGCGCCTGAACACGCTCCATTTAGATTTTAAATCGCGTCGGTTTGGTAAACGAAACCGGGTTTTGGATTCACCACGTCAACACGTGCGGGGTGTTCTTCGCGGTAGCGTTTATTTTCGATGAACTCAGCAGCTGCATGGTTAATCGTTGGTTTGCGCGGCGTTGCGCATTGTGACCGCTGCGTTCCCGCTCGAAACTTCGCGTTAAATGAGAGCAGGTTACAAACGGCTCCTCAAGAATGGGGAGACCAATGGCCGTCCAGCGTAAGCGATTTCGCATTGAAAGAATTCAGTCCGGCGATATGCCGATACTCGATAGCGCAGAGGGTGACGTCACCCCGCATCATCATCAGATTATGAGCGAGTTGCGCGCCATTCGCGCGCAGATGGCGTCTCACCATCAAGGCCCGGTCACCGAGCAGGACGAAAGCCCGTCGGCGCAGGAACTGACGGAAGCTCAACGGCTCCTTGGAAGCTATCGCGCGCAGATCGAGCAGTGCGAAAAGCTGAAGGTCGAGCTCGATTTGATCCACGACGCCATCAATCGCACCAAGCAGGAGATCGCCGTGCTGCACGGCAAGAGCTTCAGCGGCGACGAAATGGCGAAAGTCACCGGCGAACTGGGCGCGGTTGTCGGCGGAACCGAAGAAGCTACCCAGCAGATCCTCGAAGCCGCGGAAGCGATCGATCAGGCCGCGAGCGCGCTTGGCAAGGCGATGTCGCCGGACCAGCAGGCTCAGCTCAGTGAAGACATCCAGGATCGCGTCGTCAGCATTTTCGAGGCGTGCAACTTCCAGGACCTCACCGGCCAGCGCATCAACAAGGTGATGACGACGATGAAGTTCATCGAGCATCACATCAACGTCATGATGGAAATCTGGGGCGGCGTCGATGCGATCAAGCAGCACGCGCCCGCCATCGTCGATTCCCGTGTCGGCGATGCCCGTCTGCTGAACGGCCCGAAGGGCGTGGACGAGGAAGGCCACGTCTCGCAGGACGATATCGACGCACTGTTCGACTAACTGATGCAAACCCGGAGCACCGCTCCGGGTTTTCCGGCCTTACGTGGGTCGCCGAAGCACCGCGAAACACGCCAGCGCCAGCAGGATGCCTGCAATCGAGACTTCAAGCGCACCCTGATCGGACCAGCGGTCGATCACGTATGCCAGCGCGAAGGGCGCCAGCGCCTGGAGAATTTGCGCCGGCCGGGAGATTCGCCCCACCACACGCCCATATCCAACGGCCCCGAACATCGCCAGCGGCAAAGCACCGCGAGCAATCGTCACCACGCCGTTGGCCGCGCCATACATCAGGGCGAACAGGGCCGCGATCCCGGTGGAGAACCCTGCCGCTGCCAGCAGAATGAAGGCGCAGGCCATCAGCGCCATCGAGACGCGCGCCACCCAGAGCGGATGCAATCGCCCGCCGGTCATGAAATCGGCAAACCGCGTCAGAACCTGAGCAGGCCCGAACAGCGCTCCAATGAGCACAGCAGTCCCGGCATCGAGACCGCCGCGTTGCAGGATTGCAAGCAGATGCGTGGACGTGCCGGACAGCACGAAGGCGTGGGCTGCAAATCCCGTGGCCATCAGAATGAACGGCAGGCCGTTCGGCGGAATGATTTTGGCCGGGGCGGGTATCGGAGCGCCCGCGACCGGCGGTGCCGGCACATGCACCGCGTGGCGCGGCAGGGCGAATGCGTGGAGAGGCGCGACGATGAAAACAAGTACGCCCGCGAAAACGAAATAGGCGCTGCGCCATCCGCCGTGTTCAATCAATAAATGGGTCACGGGCCATGCCACGGTGGAGGCGAGACCGCCGGCAAACGTCACCAGCGTGATCGGCCGCCGCGACGCTATTCCGAAGATGCGGGTCAGGGTGGTGAATGCCGGATCATAGAGGATCGACGCCATCGCGACGCCGAGCAGCATCCAGCCGAGAATATAAAGCCAGTATTGATCCGCCAGCGGTAGGATCAACAGGCCCAGCGCGCCGATCAGCGCGCCGAAGGCCATCACCAGATTCCCGCCGTGGCGATCGATCAATCCGCAAGCCAACGGGGCACACACACCCGAGACACCAAGCGCGATGGACAACCCGGCCAGTGCCTGCGCCAGCGACCAGCCATGATCGGCGGCGATATGCGTCATGGTGAGCGCGGGCGGATAAAACAGAACGCCCCAGCCCAGCACCTGTGTGACGGAAAGAACAACGACCGCGCGGCTCGGGCCGGAGCTTAATACCTGCAGCCCGGCCATTGCGCTTGCATTTCCCCGACGTTCAAAATCATCCGTCCGCCGGGTTCAGGTCCGGCGCCTCAGGCGCGCGGCGCGCAGCGAACGTACACCATGGTGCCATAGCGGCTGGAGGCATCCTTGTCGATAAACCGCGTCATCAACACCCGTCCGTCGAACGAGACGATCTCACGATCCTTCTCTCCGCCGACCGGACCAGCCGGGCCGATATAGTTCTTGCCGCTCTGGCTGCCCTTCAGGCGCAGTTCCTGCGGCGTGGCTTCATCCGGCAGATGCATGATGACGCCGCCGCTGGCGCCCTGACCAATCACGTAGGGATTTTTGCACTGGCCACGCGCCGCAGCTTCGGTACGGGCCCGATCTTCCGGTTTGTGGAACGAGGCGAGCCCCCAGCGACCGACGACTTCATCGGCCCTGATAGTTGCGGGGACTTCAGGAGCCATCGCCGGTTCCTGCACGGTCGCCTGGCCGCCGCCGAAGCCGCCGAAACCGCCCCCACCACAGGCTCCCAGAAAACCCGCCAGGAGCGATACGGCTGCTAGCGTGACGGTCTTGGAGGCGTTGGTTCGTTCGCTCACTTTGGTCATGGTGTCTCCCGGCAAGAACACGTGGCTGCCTGCCGAACCGACAGACCCACCGTCACACTGCGTGAGCTGACCCCAATACGCAGCGTTCCCCTTTATGGTTTCCAGATCATCCTATATTGGCCTCACCAAGGCCTTAAGAGCCTTGCTTGACAGGATCAGCGGCAACCCATATTCCGGCCTCGTCATTAGCACTCTTGGAGCGCGATTGCTAAGGGCAAGGCTTCGTCCCCTCAAGGGGTTAGCTGAGCCCATTATCCACGGCCCGCGCCCCACCGCACGTCAAATCTTACCTAACCAACGCCCAAAGGACATCCGATGGCCAAGACAACTTTTCGCCCGCTGCATGATCGTGTCGTCGTCAAGCGCATCGACGCCGAAGAGAAGACCAAAGGCGGCATCATCATTCCCGACAGTGCCAAAGAAAAGCCCTCGCAGGGTCGGGTCGTCGCCGTCGGCCCCGGCGGCCGCGACGAAGCCGGCAAGCTGATCCCGATCGACCTGAAGGCCGGTGACACGGTGCTGTTCGGCAAGTGGTCCGGCACCGAAGTGAAGCTCGACGGTGAGGAACTCCTCATCATGAAAGAGTCCGACATCATGGGCGTGCTGAACTAAGCACACCCCTTTCCATCTGCCGTCATCCTTCGAGGCTCGCACCTCAGGATGACGGAAACACACATCACCAGGAGTAAACCCCATGGCTGCCAAAGACGTTAAATTCTCCGGAGACGCGCGCGATCGCATGCTGCGCGGCGTCGATACTCTCGCCAACGCCGTCAAGGTGACGCTCGGTCCGAAGGGCCGCAATGTTGTCATCGACAAGAGCTTCGGCGCTCCCCGCATCACCAAGGACGGCGTCACCGTCGCCAAGGAAATCGAACTCGAGGACAAGTTCGAGAACATGGGCGCGCAGATGCTGCGCGAAGTCGCTTCCAAGACCAACGACACCGCGGGCGACGGCACCACCACCGCCACCGTGCTGGCTCAGGCGATCGTGCGCGAAGGCGCCAAATCGGTTGCCGCCGGCATGAACCCGATGGACCTGAAGCGCGGCATCGACATTGCTGTGACCGCCGTGGTCAAAGACATCGAGAAGCGCGCCAAGCCGGTCGCCTCCTCCGCCGAAATCGCGCAGGTCGGCACCATTTCGGCCAACGGCGATTCCACCATCGGCTCGATGATCGCCAAGGCGATGCAGAAGGTCGGCAACGAGGGCGTCATCACGGTTGAAGAAGCCAAATCGCTCGACACCGAAGTCGACATCGTCGAGGGCATGCAGTTCGACCGTGGCTATCTCTCGCCGTACTTCGTGACCAACCCCGAGAAGATGACCGCCGAACTGGAAGACGCTTACGTGCTGCTGCACGAGAAGAAGCTGTCCGGCCTGCAGGCGATGCTGCCCGTGCTCGAAGCCGTGGTGCAGACCGGCAAGCCGCTGCTGATCGTCGCGGAAGACATCGAAGGCGAAGCTCTCGCGACGCTCGTCGTCAACCGTCTGCGCGGCGGCCTCAAGGTCGCCGCCGTCAAGGCGCCGGGCTTCGGCGATCGCCGCAAGGCCATGCTGGAAGACATCGCGATCCTGACCGGCGGTCAGCTGATCTCCGACGATCTCGGCATGAAGCTCGAAAGCGTGACCCTGAAGATGCTCGGCCGCGCCAAGAAGGTTGTGATCGACAAGGAGAACACCACCATCGTCAACGGCGCCGGCAAGAAGGCCGACATCGAGGCGCGCGTGAACCAGATCAAGGCGCAGGTCGAGGAAACCACCTCGGATTACGACCGTGAGAAGCTTCAGGAGCGTCTGGCCAAGCTCGCTGGCGGCGTCGCGATCATTCGCGTCGGCGGTGCCACCGAGATCGAGGTGAAGGAAAAGAAGGATCGCGTCGAGGACGCGCTCAACGCGACCCGCGCAGCCGTTCAGGAAGGCATCGTCCCGGGCGGCGGCACCGCGCTGCTGCGCGCCAAGAAGGCTGTCGGCCGTATCCAGAACGACAATTCTGACGTTCAGGCCGGCATCAACATCGTGCTGAAGGCGCTCGAAGCCCCGATCCGCCAGATCGCCGAGAACGCCGGCGTTGAGGGTTCCATCGTTGTCGGCAAGATCCTCGACAACAAGACCGAGACCTTCGGCTTCGACGCGCAGAACGAAGAGTATGTCGACATGGTCGCCAAGGGCATCATCGATCCGGCCAAGGTGGTTCGCACCGCCCTGCAGGACGCAGCCTCTGTCGCCGGTCTGCTGGTCACCACCGAAGCCATGGTCGCCGAGCTGCCGAGGGAAGCAGCACCGGCGATGCCGGGCGGCGGCGGCGGAATGGGTGGCATGGGCGGTATGGGCGGCATGGGCTTCTAAGCCCGCGTCCTTCGCCTCAACGACATCAAAGGCCGCCCGAGGGCGGCCTTTTTTATTGTCTCATATCCAAGAATCACCGCGACAATCCGTCCCGCTTTTGAGATTGTCCGGCGCTCCACTCGCAAACGGCCCCTGATTCAGGATCAACACATGCGCGCATTGATGATTGGCTGCACCCTCGCACTGGTGGGGGCTGGCTCCAGTCCAGTGGTCCACGCCCAGGCCGCAAAGGACGCGAAGGCTGCACCGGTCGCGAACGAGATTCGCTATTTCAATTCGCTGGGCGACTTGCTCGGCGAACTACCCGTCGATGCCTTCATCAAGGAAACCCGCCAAGGCGGTAAGGTGACCTCGGCGCTGCTCGACGTTTGCTATTCCGTATCGACCCACTCGGACCGAAAAGACCGGTTCACCCTCGATCTGAAAGTAGAGGGCGAGAAGCTCTCCGGCAGCGGACAAAGCACCGAGAACAAAACGCCGGTGACGGTCAGCCTGATCCGCAAGGGGACCAAGTCGGTCTCGTTCGACGGCAAGATCACGCTGGGCGGCCAGCTCACCTCGGTGTCCTCGCCGGACAACTCGGACGTCGATGAAAAGGAATTCCAGCAGTCGCAGGTGGTCGATGACGACCTCAGCGAAATGCCGAAGGATTTTACCCAGGTGTCCCCGCAATCGGTGGCGGTGCAGGTCAAGCGCGAGAATTTCGCTGACCTCGTCAGGAGCCTGAAGGGCCAGAACGTGCAGATAGCTCTCGACAGCATCGCAACCGATTGCAATGCGCTGCGCTCGGGCTATCAGATCCTGCGTCTTTTCATCGATCCGGCGCGTGCATCCGATCTGATTGCAAGCCTGAAGACGGCGACCGGCGTGGTCGCCGCAGGCTGGACCTCCGGCACCTATGACATGGAGCGGGCAATCCGCTTCGCCACCGGCGACTGGAGTCAGGGCGGAAAACTGAACCGGGACAAGTTCGCGTCGGCACTGACGGCGATCGCGGCGAACGTCATGGGCGCCAAAACAGCGACAACGACCTGGAACGACGCCACCGGCGAACTCACCTTCACGCTCAAGCGCCCGAGCCAGTTGGCGCCGGCGCTGGACCTCACCGAAACGCTGGAAATCACCGCGCTGATCAGCCCGGACAAGCCCGGCGGCTCAGACCGCCTGATCGTCTGGCTGGGCATTCCGTCGAGCAAGACCACGGATGAGACGGCCGGCCCTCAACTGCAGTTCTCGGAGAATTCCGGCGGCGAGGAAGAGAGCACATTCAATGACGACGACGGAATGATCAAGGCAGTTGCCACCGAACTGAAAGGTCAGCGCTGGGACACCGACAAGGCAACATGGAAATAGCCTGCCTTCCCGTTCCCGCCCGCCACAGGATTCGATAGCGCATGGCGGGCTATGACGCCGTCATCATTGGCGCGGGCCTCGGCGGTCTCACCACCGCCGCGATTCTGGCGCGTGCGGGGCGCAAGGTCGTTGTGATCGAGCGCAGCAATTCGGTCGGCGGCGCAGCCTCCAGCTACAAGGTCGGCGACCTGTTCGTCGAAGGCTCGCTCCATGAAACCAGCGACCCGCACGATCCGCGCGATCCCAAGCACGACCCGTTGAAGCGCGCCGGTGTGCTCGACGCCGTGACGTGGGCTCCGTCGGGCACCCTCTATGAAGTGCGCGGCGGCCCCGTCGGCGCGCCGCTCACCCTGCCCGACAATTTCGATGCGAGCCGACGGGCGTTGATCCAGCGGTTTCCGGATGCGCGCGACGGAATCACGCGCCTGCTTGGCGAAATGGAACAGATTGCGTCCGCAGCGGGCGGACTCTCACGAAGCACTCTGCTCAAGTCCCCACGGCGAACTTTCGACGCGTTGCGCAATGTACTACCCGCGATCCGCGACTGGAATCTGTCGCTGTCGCAGAAACTCGACCGGGTGTTCGGCGGTAACGAAGCCGTCAAGGCTGCGCTGGCAGCGAACCTGTCCTACTATCATGACGATCCGGCGACGACCTGGTGGGTGTTCTTTGCCGCCGCTCAAGGCAGTTACCTGCTGAGTGGCGGACGTTTCGTGCAGGGCGGATCGCAACGGCTCTCCAGCTCGCTGGCGCGGGCTATCAAGTCCGCAGGCAGCGACGTGATCCTGCGGCGGACAGCAACCACCATCAGCATCGATTCAAACGGCCGCATCACAAATATCACGCACACTGCAAAGGACGGCAGCGATCCGCAGACCGTCGAGACCACACGCGTCATCGGCAACGCCGCGCCGGAGATACTGGCCGCGCTGCTGCCCGAAGCCAGCGCTGCAAAGCTCGTTGCCGCCTACGGTCATCGGCAACGATCGATCTCGCTGTTCTCGCTCACGCTCGGCCTGTCGAAGCCGCCGCGCGAACTTGGCGTCAGCAGTTACTCGACGCAGTTGCTGCCGGACTGGATGACGAGCCTCAGCGATTATGCCGATGCGGCCGTGCTGATGGCCGATGAGCCTCTTGAGCGGATGCCGCCACTGGCGATCGTCGATTATGCCGCCATCGAGTCAGGTGTCCCCGCACCGCCGTACGTGCTGTCAGTCGTCGGGCCCGATCTGCTGTCGAACTGGACCGGAGGCGATCAGGACAGTTACCGCGCCAAGCGCTCCCGCTGGCAGGACGCCCTCGTCGGATATCTCGACGGACACTATCCCGGCCTGGCGCAATCCATCGCGGCATCAACCTTCAACACCGCGCTCTCCGTGCGGCAGTATCTCAGCGCACCACAGGGCGCTGTCTACGGTTTCGCGCCGACACCGCCGCGCTCGCTGTTCAGCGCACCGAAACGATCGCCGGCGACGCCCATACCGGGACTGTATCTTGCGTCGGCCTATGCCGGATTCGGCGGATACACTGGCGTGATCCAGTCGGGCGGAGCGTGCGCGGACATGATACTCGGCGAACGCTGAGACCCGCTCAGTTTGTACTCAGCCGAAACCGCAACGTCGTCGCACCGACGAACGAAATGAAATCGCCCTGCCGCTTCCAGGTCGCCGCCGTACCGAGCGCATTCAGCAACGCGTCGTCAGCTTGGGCACGCTCGGGTGTACAGCCGCGATCCTCCATCGCGCCGGGAACGAAAATGACAGTGTCGTTGGCCACCGAGAATTGTCCCTTGCCGACCTTGCACCACAGGTCCAGCGTGGCCTCACCGTTGTCGCCGATTTCGAGCGTCGGAATTTTCTTCGATCCCGGCTGCGGGCGGGCCTCGAGGGTCATTTCAAGACCGAACGGAAATTCACTGGCGGCATGGGCCGGCGCATAACCGGTGATGCTGGCTGCGAAAGCAAGGCCAGTGATAGCGCGTCGCAGAACCGTCATGGGTGACCTCAACAGATTTCAACCGCGCGCGGTTCTAGACGTTTGCATCTGAATTTTCCAGTGCGCGCGCGGATCAAATTGCGCCCGGCGCTGACGGAAAAGCAAAACAAAATCCCCGCAGCTTGCGCCGCGGGGATCCTTTGATGCGTTACAGCAGGGACGATTTACTTCAATACCATCGCCGTGAACGGGTAAACGTAGGCTTGCAGCATCACGAGAACGCCGACAAGACATGCCAGCACGATCGAGTGCCAGAACACGTAGCGAAGGATAGTGCCCTCGTGGCCGTACCAGTTGGTCGCGGTGGAGGCCACCACGATCGACTGGGCGTCGATCATCTTGCCCATGACGCCGCCGGAGGAGTTCGCAGCCGCCATCAGGATCGGCGAGATGCCGAGCTGTTCCGACGTGATCCTCTGCAGGTTTCCGAACAGCACGTTCGATGCCGTGTCCGAACCGGTCAACGCCACGCCCAACCAGCCAAGCAATGTGCCGAAGAACGGATACAGCACACCGGTCGCGGCAAACGCCAGACCGAGGGTCGCATCGACGCCCGAGAGGCGCGTCAGTGTGCCGATCGCCAGCATCGCCGAAATCGTGATCAGCGAAATCGCGCAGATCTTGATGGTGCGGCCGTATTCTCCAATCAGCTTGGCGGGCGAGAAGCCCATCAGGATGCCGGAGATGATCGCCGCGATCAGCATGCCCGTTCCGGTGAACGACAGATAGGTGAAGGAAAATACGGCCCCTTCCGGCGTCGGCTTCGCAGCCACCGGCGGCACCTTGTTGATCATGTTGTGCAGGTCGGGAACAGGATAATTCCAGGTGAAGATCGAGTTCGCCCAGGTCTTGAACGCGCCCGTGCCCCAGATCAGCATCACGACGCAGACGATGATCCACGGCAGCATCGCACTCCAGAGTTGCGACTGCGTCAGCGGCGTGGTGTCGAGCGGCGTAGGCGCTTTCATCGTCGCGGCTGAATCGTCGTTGCTGCGCAGCGCCGGCGACGTCCACAACTCCTTCGGCTGCCACACCTTCAGGAACAGGATAAGCGCACCCATCGAGATCAGCGATGCGCCGATATCGACGATCCAGGGATTGATGTAGTTCGAAATGACGAACTGCGGAACAGCGAATGAAACGGCGGTGACCAGAATGGCGGGCCATACCTGCATCATGCCGCGCCATCCGGCGAAGGCCCAGATCACCCAGAATGGCACCAGCAGAGAGAAGAACGGCAACTGCCGTCCGACCATCGCACCCAGAACATACGGGTCGAAGCCGGTGACAGACGCGAGGCCCTGGATCGGGGTGCCGAGCGCGCCGTAAGCGACCGGCGCGGTGTTGGCAATCAGCGACAGACCGGATGCGGCCAGCGGCGAGAAGCCGAGGCCAATCAGGACCGCGCCCGTGATCGCGACCGGCGTTCCGAAGCCGGATGCACCTTCGAAGAAAGCGCCGAATGAGAACGCGATCAGCAGCAACTGAATGCGCCGGTCGGTCGTGACGCCGCCGATCGCACGCTGCAACAGTTCGAAACGTCCGGTTTCGACCGTGATGCGGTAGAGAAAGATGACATTGAGCACGATCCAGCCGATCGGGAAGAATCCGACGACGACACCGAGCAGCGACGCGCGGATCGACATGCCGGCTGGCATCGTGAAAACGAAAATCGTGATGATGTTGGCGACGATCAGCGCGATGATGGCAGCGATATGCGCCTTGACCTTGCCGCTCGCGATCAGCACCAGAAGCGTGACGACGGGGATGGCGGCCGCGATCGTCGACAGCGCGGTGTTCCCCAGCGGATTATAGATTTGATTCCACATTGTGGTTCCTCCCCACGTCATTGTTGGCAACGCCCGACCAGAGCGTGGTTGGTCAACGGGTCTGCATGCCGGAGAGCACAAGCGTGTGATGGAAACCGTGAGCGTAGGGCCAGGCCCCAATACGCTCACAATGCCGCTTGATGAACGGCCTCCCCAGCCCTTCTCCGTCGGCGGTATGGTAGTGTGAACACCGCAAGATGGACAAGATGTCGCAGCCCAAGCGTTTTGCGACTTTAGTCGTAAAGAGACAATTTGTGACGTTTTTCCAAAGCCTTAGAACTCTTTCAAGGAGAAACTTTCTGTGAATGGTATCGGCTCAACACTTAAAACGGTGTGGCGGATTGCAGCGCCTTACTTCCGCTCCGAAGACAAATGGGCCGGCCTTGCCTTGCTGACCGCGGTGATCGTGATCGAACTCGCGACCGTCGGCATCAATGTCCTGCTGAATTCCTGGAACAACCGCTTCTACAACGCCCTTCAGGAGCGCAACTGGGACAGCTTCGTCTCCGAGATTCTCTACTTCACCATCATCGTCACGATCTTCATCATCATCGCGGTCTATCAATTGTATCTGAACCAGTGGCTGCAGATCCGCTGGCGCAAATGGATGACCGAACGCTACCTCGGCGAATGGCTCAGCCACGCCAATCACTACCGGATGCAGCTCCAGGGCGATGCCGCCGATAACCCCGACCAGCGCATCACCGATGACGTCAAGCTGTTCGTCGACCGCACGCTGAACATCGGGGTCGGCCTGTTGAATTCCGTCGTCACGCTGGCCTCATTCGTCGTCATCCTCTGGACCCTGTCGAGCGCCGCACCGCTGCACCTGTTCGGCAAAGACATCGATATTCCGGGTTACATGGTCTGGGGCGCGCTGGTCTATGCGGCGCTCGGCACCTGGCTAACCCACCTGATCGGGCACCCGCTGGTCGGGCTGGATTTCAGGCAACAGAAGTACGAGGCGGATTTCCGCTTCAACCTGGTGCGCGTCCGCGAGAATTCCGAACAGATCGCCTTGCTTGAGGGCGACAGCGCCGAACGCCAGCGCCTGCTGACACGATTCGGGTTCGTGGTTGAAAACTGGCTCGGCATCATGAGCCGCACCAAGAAGATCACGGCATTCACCGCGAGTTACTCGCAGGCCTCCGTGATCTTTCCCTACATCCTCGTCGCGCCGGCCTACTTCGCCAACAAGATGCAACTCGGCGGCATGATGCAAACCGCATCTGCCTTCGGCAGCGTGCAGGGCGCGTTGTCGTTCTTCATCTCGACCTATCGCACCCTCGCCGAATGGCAGGCCGTGGTCGCCCGCCTCAACGGCTTCGAGGCCGGAATCGATGCGGCGAAGGCGCTCGCGGTGAGCCCCGGCTCGATCCAGCCCGTAGCCACACCGGATTCGGGGGTCATTGCTCTCGACGACCTGCTGCTCACCTTGCCGAACGGCAAGCCGCTGGTGCAGACCTCCGGCTTCAGGCTGCGCAGCGGCGAACGCACACTGGTCACCGGACCGTCTGGTTCGGGAAAATCCACCCTGTTCCGCGCCATCGCCGGGATCTGGCCTTTCGGCAAGGGCACGATCGCGATTCCGAAAGGCGCGTCATTGATGATGCTGCCGCAGCGTCCGTATTTTCCGGTCGGTTCGCTTGCGTCCGCAATCACCTATCCCTCGAAGGACAAGACCTACAGCGCTGCTCAGCTCGGCGACGTCCTGAACCTCGTCGGCCTGCCCGCGCTGGCGGCACGGCTTGACGAGGAAGGACACTGGAACAGGACGCTGTCGCTCGGCGAACAGCAGAGGCTCGGCATCGCCCGTGCGCTGCTGCACACCCCGCAATATCTGTTCCTCGATGAAGCCACCGCGTCGCTGGATGAGCCGTCCGAGGCCCTGCTCTATCGCCTGATTGCGGAGAAGCTGCCCGACACCACCATCGTCTCGATAGGACACCGCAGTACCCTCGAAGCGTTCCATCAGCGCGAGGTTTCGCTGGTGCGATCCGGCGAGCAGTTCACGCTTGGCGACAGCGAGCGGCCCGCGACGGTAGCGTGACCAACCCTTGAGCCCGTGCCGGCCATGATTCCCGCCGCACCCAGCGGTGCGAAGGCGAACGCTGTCAGCAGCAACGCTGCCGGTGAAAGCCGGCGCGGCGGGACTCAAAGAAAAAGGGCGGCAGATTTCTCTGCCGCCCTTAGATCTTCAGATGAAGAAGACTACTTCAGAGCGCCGAGGGTCACGTCGGCCGAGAGCTTGGCGATGAACTGATCGCCGCACCACTTGGAGCCAAAGCCACCTGGGTTGATCGGGCTGAACGAGCCGGTCTGCTGGGCGGTGAAGTCACCGGTGAACGCGTTACAATTGGCCTTCGACAGGTCGGTGCCGGAGTAGCGCAGGTCGAGCGTGAAGACCTTGTAGGTGAAGCCAACGCCGACGTTCCAGGTGTTGTAGTCAGCGTAGTTGATGCCGTTAGGTCCCAGCGCGATCGCAAGCGAATAGAACGAGTCGGTGGTGCCGAGCCACTGGCGGCCGAATTCACCCGACAGATAGGCGCCGATGCCACTGGTGCCGAACAGGGTGCCTGGCGCGGTCAGCTTGGCCGTGATCGAAGCGTAGGTGCCTTCGGCACCCGAATTCAGGAAGCTAGGGGTGTAGTAGACGTTGCTGCCCACCGCAAAGTAGTCGTTAAAGGTGTAGTTCACCTTGCCGTAGACTTCATAGAAGTCGAGATTTCCCTTGAGCGCGTTCAAGCTGGGAAGAACGGCATTCGCACCGACCGGGCAAACAAGGCCGCCGCCAAGCTGGCCGTCGGTGCACTGTCCGCCCGGATACAGGTAGCCCCAGACACCGAAGTCGAACGCGAAGGCGCCGAAGGTCGGACGGATACCGGCGTACACATCGATTTCAGCAGCCGCACGGTTGGTGAAAGAGATGCTTTCACCGGCAACACCGGCGTAGAGCTGCAGGTTCGGATTGATGTTGTAGCGCGGCTCGAAGTAGGCAGCGACCGAACCGTTTTTGTTGGACTGCGTGATACCGCGGAACACATAGTTGCTCATGATCGACGCGCCGAAGGCGACGTCCCAAGGCGACACAACAACCGGTGCTGGAGCCTTGGTGTAGACCTTCCCGAGATCGGCAGCCGATGCCGAACCCAGACCCATCGCAACAGCAACTGCTGCGATCGACAAACTTACTTTCTTCATGACGATCCCCATCATCGTTTAAAATCCAGTCGGATTGCCGAAGGTCCGAATGACATGCGTAAATCGACTGCGCGGTATTCAATTTCGTGACACAACACTGGTGGTCAAATTCACGTGCGGGAAGCAAAAAACCCAAGCAATTGCTGCCTTTTTAGGCGTTTCAAACCGTCCAAATTCGGTTCTGCCGCAGTGTTGCATTCCGACAACAAATTTCGGCCTCAATTCAACACAGTGGCCAGGGTCCGTTCGACAAGGACACCGTGCCAGCCCGCGATACTCCCAAAAGATGATCCGGGCACCCGGGCCTGATTCTGATTCGCCTTTCCCATCCCCAGAAACAGGAAAAGCCGCAGCGACCCGCTGCGGCTTTGCAGGAGGAAATCACGGGCCTGCCGAAGCAGGCCCCTGATCTCAGTTGTTGCTGTCGTCTCCGCCGGAACCGAAGCCCGACGACCAGCTGGGGGTCGGAGCCGGACTGGACCAGCTCGATTCGGCTGCCGGTGCCGGCTCGGATGCCGGGGCAGGAGCAGGCTTCGGGGCGCGCATCTTGGCTGCCTTTTTGGCAGCCGCCTTCTTCGGAGCGGCCTTCTTGGGAGCGGCCCTTTTTGCAGATGATTTCTTCGCAGATTTCTTTGCCGACTTCTTGGCGGCTTTCTTGGAAGCCTTCTTGGCGGACTTTTTCACAGCCTTCTTCGCCGACTTCTTGGCGGATTTTTTCGCCGACTTCTTCGCAGCCTTCTTGGTGCTCTTCTTCGCCATCAGCTTTTTAGCTTTTTTGGCCTTCGATTTCTTCTTCTTTGCCTTAGCCATTGTGGTCCTCCTGTTACCGCCAGCCCCACCTTGAACCGGCGCTCAAGCACTCCCAACGTGGGGGCCCTTCATTGATCTCATCAACAAATCCGGCCGAGGCCCGCCTGTCGCCCAATCGAGCAGCTCAATCGTATGCACCACTGGGACTGACGTTCCGTCGGCACTTTCCACCGAGCCTATCTGCACCATGCAACCGATGTTACCGGCAGAGATAACGTCCGGCTTCGTCGATGCGATGTTGGCGATCTTCCGTTCGCGCAGTCGCTTCGCAATGTCGGGCTGGAGGATGTTGTACGTTCCTGCCGAACCGCAACACAGATGACTCTCAGGCACATCTTTCACCACGAATCCGCTCTTGGAAAGCAATTCTTTCGGAAGCTGCGTGATTTTCTGTCCGTGCTGCAACGAACACGCGGAGTGATACGCGACAACGAGATCGCTTTTGCTTTGCGGCCAGGCGATATCGATGCTGGCGACGTACTCGGTCACATCCTTCGCAAGAGCCGAAATACGTGCGGCTTTTGCTGCAAAGGCCGCGTCCTCGCGCAGCATGTAGCCGTAATCCTTGATGGTGGTCCCGCATCCCGACGTGGTCACCAGAATGGCGTCGAGGCCGTTCCTGTCGATCTCATTTGTCCACACCTCGATGTTCGCCCTCGCGCGCGTCAGCGCATCGCCGTCGCGGCCCATGTGATGGGTCAGCGAGCCACAGCACTGTTCGTCTGCCACCAGAACGACCTCGATACCGTTGCGGGTCAGGATCCGGATCGCCGCCTGATTGATCCCGGGCGAAAGAACCTGCTGGGCGCACCCCTGCAGAAGCGCGATGCGGCCACGCTTTCGGCCCTCGGCAGGGAAGACCGTACCGCCGGACGGCCCCGGCAACGGCAATCGACCCGGCGCGAGCGCGAGCATCGCGCGCAGCCGGTCGAAGAAGGTCGGCGTGACCTGGCGTTTGGGGGAAGCCGGCAGCAATGCAGCGAACGGCCGGGCCAGCCGGGCTGCGATCATGCTGGCACGAAACAGGCCGGGACGCGGCAGGACCTGCGCAAGAACGCCGCGCAGAAACCGCTCGGACAACGGCCTTGAATACTCGTCCTCGACCTTCACCCGCGCCTGATCGACGAGGTGCATGTAGTTCACCCCCGACGGGCAGGTGGTCATGCAGGCAAGGCACGACAGGCAGCGATCGATATGCTTGACCACCTCCTGCGTCGGCTTGCGGTCGTTCTCGAGCATGTCCTTGATCAGGTAGATCCGGCCGCGCGGACTATCGAGTTCGTCGCCGAGCAGGACGTAGGTCGGACAGGTCGCGGTGCAAAATCCGCAATGCACGCAGGCTCGCAGGATCTTGTCGGCCTCGCGAATGTCGGGGTCGGCGAGCTGGGCGAGGGAAAATTCGGTCTTCATGACGTCACCGGTTCCGGATCATGCGCGCACCATCCGGCCGCGGTTCAAGATATTGCGGGGGTCGAAACTGGCCTTGACGCGCTGGCCCAGCGCCGCGACGCCCGCCTCCTGCGGATGGAAAACATCGACGGTATTGCGCACCTGATCGGTGGCGCGAAGCAGCGTGGCGTGACCGCCGACGGATTTCAGACGCTGCCGCAGCAGCGTGGCGTGGGCATCGGCCGCCGGGGGCAGCGCCGCCCAGATCAGCCCGCCGCCCCAGTCGTAGATCACATCGCCGCCGGTCTCGCGGGCCAGCGCCTGACCGAACGCACCGCCGGAGGCGGGCGGGCAGACGATCCGCCACACCGGCCACGCACCCAGCGAGCCGGAGGCGGCGAACGGCGAGACATCGCGTATCGAGGCCCAGACCGATGCGGACACCTCGTCCTCGATCATCTCCGCTGCCCCGAACGCGGCGAGCGCCTGGCTCACCGACCCCGCGCGATGGGACGCCGAGGCGCCGATGCCCTCCAGCCGGATCAGCGTCACGGACTGACGGGATTCACCGAGGCCGGATAATGCCCCGCCGGCTGCTCGGAAGATCGACGCCGGAAGGTGCGCCACGCTCGACACGTCGTAGGGCGATCCGAGCGCCGTAGTCATCGCCCGGTTCGCCGCGACATCGTCGAGACCACGCAATACCAAGGTGCGCTCGGTTTCCGCCTTCGGCATCACCTTGAGCGTCACCTCGGTCATCACCGAGAGCGTACCCCACGACCCCGCCAAAAGCTTGCAAAGGTCGTAACCTGTGACGTTCTTCACCACCTTGCCGCCGGTCTTAAAGGACTCCCCGAACCCCGAGACGGCGTTCGCACCGAGCAGATGATCGCGCGCGCCGCCTGCCTTGATCCGCCGCGGACCAGCCAGACCCGCCGCGATCATGCCGCCGACAGTGCCGGCATCGCGCGGCGTTCCCAACAGCACCGAGGTGTCCATCGGATCGAATGCGAATTGCTGGTTCTTGGAATCGATCAGCGAGAGCAGATCAGCTATCGGCGCGCCGGCCTGCACGGTAACGATCAGCTCATTGGGCTCGTAGGACGAGATCGCGTTGAGCGCCGACAGATCGAGCATCGCGTTGGTCGCCATCGGCAGGCCGATCGCGCGCTTGCTGCCGTGACCGACGACTTCAAGCGGCTGCTCGGCGGCGAGCGCATCACGTACCGCCTGTTCCACATCCTTTGCGTCACGTACCTTCAACGTCGCACTCCTTCACTTTCGATCCGGAAGCGTTGATCAGTGCCGCGCGGCGAAAGGCGATAGCCGATCTCAAGACTTTCCGTCAAACCCATGCCTTTCAATTTGCGAATGTTGATTTTGAAGCCGTCCTTGTCGACCCCAAGCCGCTTTGCCAGATCACCGGCGCGCACGCCGGGGTACTTCGCGATCAATTTCAGCGACTCTCTTGTCCAGGATCGGGAAGCGGCCGCATCGTAGCGCGCCAGCCGTCTCCGCAACCCCGCCAATGTCGCCTCGTCGAGATCAGAATCCTTCCGCAGGGCAATCCGCGGATCTTCCCCGACACATTTGAACGCGATCCGGTAGACCGGCCGCTCATCGTCCGGTCCAAGCGCTTTTTGCAAGGCCGCAACCGTTTCAAAGCCCGCCCGCTTCGCGTCGCGGCTCGATATTTTATCCGGCGCAATCTCATCGACCGCACCGAACCGCAGCACACCCACTGAGGTTGTCAACGTACCGCCCTTTCGCACAGCGATCCGCTTCCAGCGCCGGAATGCAAGCGTGACCTTGCCGGCGGCAATTCCCTCAAGAATGGACTGCTTGAACAACATTGGCAGGCTGTCGATCGTTTGTTCCGGCGGCGGCCACAGGCACACGATCCGCCGCAGTGCGCGCGCCAACTGCGATTCCAGGAACCATGCATTAAAACCTCGGAATATCCGGAAACGCGAGCTTGCCGCCGTGGACATGAACCCGCCCGAGTTCGGCGCAGCGATGCAGCGTCGGGAAGACCTTGCCGGGATTGAGCAGCCCCTGGGTATCGAACGCACACTTCAGCCGCTGCTGCTGCGCAAGATCGATATCGCTGAACATTTCCGGCATCAGGTCGCGCTTCTCAACGCCGACACCATGTTCGCCGGTCAGCACGCCACCGAGCTTGACGCACAAGCGCAGGATGTCCGCACCGAAGGCTTCCGCCTTGTCCATCTCCTCGGCAATGTTCGCATCGTACAAAATGAGCGGATGAAGGTTGCCGTCGCCGGCGTGGAAGACGTTGGCGACGCGCAGGCCGTATTTTTCGGACAGGTCGCGAATACCGGCCAGCGCTTCCGGCAGCTTGCCGCGCGGAATGGTGCCGTCCATGCAGAGGTAATCCGGCGAAAGCCGTCCCACCGCCGGAAACGCGGCCTTGCGCCCTGACCAGAACAGCAGCCGCTCCTGTTCGGAGTTCGATATCTGCAGTGTGGTCGAGCCACAGGCGCGCGCGATTTTCTCGACCCGCTCAATCAGTTCGTCGACCTCGACCTTCGGGCCGTCGAGTTCGATGATCAGCAGGGCTTCAACGTCCAGCGGGTAGCCTGCGTGCACGAATGCTTCCGCAGCGATAATGGCATTCTTGTCCATCATCTCCATGCCGCCCGGAATGATCCCCGCGCCGATGATGTTGGCGACGCATTGTCCGGCAGCCTCAATCTCCGCAAAGCCGACCATCAATGCGCGCGCGGTTTCCGGCTTCTGCAGGATGCGAACGGTCACTTCGGTAACGACACCGAGCAGGCCTTCCGAGCCGTTGATGATCCCCATCAGGTCATAGCCGTCGTTTTCGGGGGCCTTGCCGCCGATGCGCAGGATCTCGCCGGTGATCAGCACGAACTCGCAGCCAAGCACGTTGTTGGTGGTCATGCCGTATTTCAGGCTGTGAACGCCGCCGGAATTCTCCGCGACATTGCCGCCGATCGAACAGGCGATCTGCGATGACGGATCCGGCGCGTAGTAGAAGCCCTCGTGCGCGACGGCCTGGCTGATGGCGAGATTGGTGACACCGGGCTCGACCACTGCGACGCGGTTGTCGAAATCGATCTCGCGCACGCGCTTGAACTTGCCGAGCCCGAGCAGAACGCCGTCAGCAAGCGGCAACGAACCTCCCGACAGCGACGTCCCCGACCCGCGCGGCACCACCTTGATGCCGTTGTCGTGGCAGTATTTCAGGACTTGCGAGACCTGCTCGGTGGTATCAGGCAGCACCACGACCATCGGCGGCTGGCGATAGGCCGTCAGCGCATCGGATTCGTAGGGCTGCATTTCCCGCGTCGTGGCGATCACGCCTTCGCCAGGAACGATTTTGCGCAAAGCGGCGACGATCTCGTCGCGGCGGCCGAGCACCGCCTGATCCGCTTCAGGCATCATGATGGACATACGCGCACTCCAAAAACCGGCGCGTCGTATCACGCCTTGCTGTTCTGATATATCAGCACGTCTTGCACTATTTGAACAGTTCCAAACTGGAATAGCGAAACCGGGTTCGCTGCAGTTCACGCGCCTGAGCGATGTTCGGATTCGGAAGGACACCCGAGGTTGGTGTCGGGTCAGTCTATCCGGCCAGCGCGCCCAGTTCCCGGCGCACCGGCATCACCGGCATCACCGCCTGCACCACCAGACCACGGGCACGGGCATCGAGCACACCAACGGCGCGCAGAGCGAACAGCGTGATCGCCTGCACCGAATCGCGCAGCTTCACCGGATCGTCGATTTCGGCCGATGCCAGCGGTCCGACCAGCGATTCATGCAGCGCCCCGATCAGGGCCGTGGCAGCCAATGCGATATCCTGCGCTGGCAGATGCCCTGCCCGCACTGCAGCTTCGATCCGCAATTCAACTTCGGCGGAGATCTCGCGGCGGCTCGCGACCCGGGTTTCGGTGACATCGACATCGACCGGCTCGGCGAGGATGCCCCAGGCGAGCTTGCGATTCGACACCACATGCACCGCGATCGTCGTCACAGCGGCCGCGAGAGCGGACGATGGCCCGGGGGCGGCGTCGGCGGCGCGGCGGATCGCCGTCAATTCGGCGCGCGACACATCGGCGATGAGTTCGGAGACCAGATCGGCTTTTGACGGAAAATAGCGATAGACCGTGCCCGCCGCGACATTGGCGCGGGTGGCGACTGGCGCGATCTGAACCGCCGCCATTCCGCCTTCAGCAGCCGCATCGCGCGCTGCCGCAAGAATCGCATTGCGGCGTGCCGCAAGGCGCTTCACAACTTGATGAGTTCGCCTGTAAACCATTGACGGCGTTCGTCTCCCAAAAAGAAGTGAACATCAGTTCAAAAGCGAAGACAAGCGATTCAGTAGATCTGGATTCAAATTCGCAGTGCAGCAAAAATTCGGAAGTTTCAGCCGCTGAACCCGAGCGCCCGCGCCAGTGCAGCCACCGCCATACCGGTGATCACCGCGACGAACTCGTTGCGCCGGATAATGGTGATCGCGACGGCCGCAGCGATCGCGAACAGAACGACGGCACCGCCGTTAACCGCGACAGGCAGCGACGCCGCAACGATGATCGAGCCCGGCAGAGCATCCAGCATCCGCCGTACGCGCGGGGTGATGTTGACGTACCCCATCAGCCAATAGCCGCCAAGACGCGACGCCACCGTCACCGCCGTCATCACGGCGAATGCGATCATCACATCGGAGCGCATGAACTCACTCATGCTGCCACTCCGTGTTGCGAGACCCGCGCGTCGCCCGTCGGCGGATCGTCCATCAACCCGGCGCAGATCGCGCCGGACACAGCGCCGGCAATGATGAACCACCAGCCGGGCAGCAACCAATGCACCGAGAGCGCCACCGCGCCCGACACGGCCCACGGGATCGCGCGCCGCGGACCTTTCCAGGCCGGAACCAGCATCGCTGCATAGAACGCCGGCACCACAAGATCGACGCCGTACTTCTTCGGATCGCTCAATTGCCCTGCGAGCAGATATCCCGGCAACGACGACACGAACCAGAGAACGTAGAGAACGATACCGCCGCTGACGAAGAACGACGCGTCGGCCCCGCCGTGGTTGCGATAGCGCGTGGCGGCGAGCCAGCCGCCGTCGGTCACCAGCAGCATCGACGGATAGGATTGCCACGCCGGCAACGTACCGAACCACGGGCGCAGGCTCGCGCTCATCAGCGAGAAGCGGATATTGACGGTCAGAGTCAGCAGCGCCAGCGTTGCGATCGACGAGACTGTCAGCGTATCCGGCCAGGATGAAACGGCGACGAACTGCGACAGCCCGCCATAGACGAAGGCCATCATCACCTGCACTTCCGTGAGCGTGAAATTCTTCTGCGCGCAAAGCGCGCCAAACGCCATGCCGAAGGCGAGCGTGCCCGGCAGCATCGGCGCGATGGCGACGATGCCCGGCATGATGGCGTCGCGCGACCAGTAGGCCGGCGCGTGAAAATGGTCTGGGGTCGTGGGGGCCGTCATCGATCCATCCGCAAGAGATTTTCTCTGCGTGCGGCGATTGCGGCGAAGGGTCAAGCGATACGGCTGCGACCTATGCCCGGTTAGGGGGCAACGGCAAAAGCCCATGCGGACTGCGCGTAGCACGGAAACAACCGAAAAGAAAAAGGCCGATTCACGAACCGGCCTTTCCCAATCGTATCGTTTCGCTCTTAGGCCTGCGGCTGCGGCTCGAGGCCGGCATCCGGACGCGGACGCGGCTTGCCGGCAGGCGGCACCGCCGAAGTGCGCGGGCCGGTCGGCTCCAGCACCGATTCGCGGTTCGGCTTCTTGCCGTTGAGGAGATCGGTGATCTCGTCGCCCGACAGCGTTTCGAACTCGAGCAGACCCTTGGCAAGGGTTTCGAGATCGTCGCGCTTTTCCGTCAGAATGCGCGTGGCTTCACGATAACCTTCTTCGACGAAGCGACGGATTTCCTTGTCGATCTTCTGAACGGTCGCCTCAGAGGCATTCTGAGTGCGTGACACCGACATGCCGAGGAACACCTCGTCCTGATTTTCGCCGTAGGACACGGTGCCGAGTTCTTCTGACAAGCCCCAGCGCGTCACCATCATGCGCGCAAGCCGCGTGGCCTGCTCGATGTCGGACGACGCACCCGACGTCACCTTCTCCTTGCCGAAGATCAGTTCTTCCGCGACGCGGCCACCCATCATGATGGCGAGACGCGAGGTCATCTGCTCGAGTGACATCGAGAGTTTGTCGCGCTCCGGCAACTGCATCACCATGCCCAGCGCACGGCCGCGCGGAATGATTGTCGCCTTGTGGATCGGATCGGTCGCGACGACGTTGAGGCCGACGATGGCGTGGCCGCCCTCGTGATAGGCCGTCAGCATCTTCTCTTCCTCGGTCATGACGAGCGACTTGCGCTCCGCGCCCATCATGACCTTGTCCTTGGCCTCTTCGAACTCGGCCTGCGTCACCATCCGTTTGTTGCGACGCGCGGCGGTGAGCGCTGCTTCGTTGACGAGGTTCATCAGGTCCGCGCCGGAGAAACCGGGCGTACCACGGGCGATGGTCTTGAGGTTGATATCCGGCGCCAGCGGCACCTTGCGGACGTGAACCTTGAGGATCTGCTCGCGGCCGACGACATCCGGATTCGGCACCACGACCTGACGGTCGAAGCGGCCCGGACGCAGCAGCGCGGGATCGAGCACGTCGGGACGGTTGGTCGCGGCGATGAGGATCACGCCCTCATTGGCCTCGAAGCCGTCCATCTCGACCAGCAACTGGTTGAGGGTCTGTTCGCGCTCGTCATTGCCGCCGCCGAGGCCGGCGCCGCGATGACGGCCGACCGCGTCGATTTCATCGATGAAGATGATGCACGGCGCATTCTTCTTCGCCTGCTCGAACATGTCGCGCACGCGGCTTGCGCCGACGCCGACGAACATTTCGACGAAGTCAGAACCCGAAATCGTAAAGAACGGTACATTGGCTTCGCCGGCGACCGCACGCGCGATCAGCGTCTTACCGGTGCCCGGAGGGCCAACGAGCAGCACACCGCGTGGAATCCGTCCGCCGAGGCGCTGGAACTTGCCCGGGTCGCGAAGGAACTCGACGATCTCCTGCAGGTCCTGCTTGGCTTCATCGACACCCGCGACGTCCTCGAACGTCACGCGGCCGTGCGCCTCGGTCAGCATCTTGGCGCGCGACTTGCCGAAGCCCATCGCCTTGCCGGCGCCGCCCTGCATCTGGCGCGACAGGAAGACCCAGACGCCGATCAGCGCGATGAACGGCAGCCATGACACCAGCAGCGACACGAACCACGGCACGTTGTCACCCGGCGGCTTGGCGGTGATCGACACCTTGCCGTCGTACAGGCGCTTGATCAGCGTCGGATCGTTCGGGGCGTAGGTGTGAAAGGTCGAGCCGTTGGTGAAGGTGCCGTTGATGTCCGGTCCCTGGATGACCACGTCGCGGACGCGATTCTGGTCAACCTCGGTCAGCAACTGGGAGAATGAGATGTCCTGGGAGGCAGCCCGCTGTCCCGGATTCTGGAAAAGCGTAAATAAAGCCAACAGCAGCAAGACGATAATGACCCAGAGGGCGAAATTGCGCAGATTGGCGTTCATTGGGCTTCCTTCGTGACCGCACGGATCGCGGCCTGATGTCCTTGGGTCTGCAACACGTTTTCGGTGCCGGCTGCATTACAATCTAGGTGCGGCCCCCCCTGATGCCAAGGGAACCTCTCGGGACTATTTAACGCATCTTAATGCCATTCCGGGTGAAATAAGGGCGGTTTGGCGGGGCTGTTTCAACAGTGGTTAAGGCAAACCAGCCATCCGCCGGCGCCTTGGCGGTGCCGGGACGATGTAAATCCGGCTGTTCTGGATGCTGATGACGGCCCCGGCCAGCGTCTGCTTCAACCGGGTGCGCCCCGCCCCGGATTTTCCCTTCGCTCCGGCCTGATCCATCGCCTGCAGCAGCGCCTCGACCTTGCCGAGTTCGGCCGGTCCTTCGTGACCGGCGCGGTTGATCGCGCGCATCAGCAGCCGCACCCGGATCTCGTCGGACAATGCATCAAACGCCGCAAGATCGAACCCTGCTCCGGAACTTGCGCCATCGATGCTTGCCAGATACCGTTCCGCACCGTCCGTCATGACATCAAGTGCGGCATTGGCGCGGGCGAGACGTGCCGCCAGGCGCACCAGACCGCGCGCATCGGCGCCTTCCGCCGCGAGCACTGGCATCAGCGCACGTAGGCGCGGCCGCGTAAAGCGCGGATCGTGATTGGTCGGATCGTCAGCGAACGCGATGCCGGCCTTGTTAAGTGTGGCGACAAGCCGCGATTTCGGCAGGTCCAGAAACGGCCGCGCCAGAACCACACCATCGCGTTCCGTTTGTCGCGCCATCGCCGCCAGCCCGGCGATGCCGCTGCCGCGGGACAGCCGCATAATGACGGTCTCGGCCTGATCGTCCCGGGTATGGGCGGTGAACACATGCGTTGCTCCGCAACCCAGCGCGGCGCGGGCCAGCAATCGATAGCGCGCATCGCGCGCCGCCGACGGCAATCCGGTTTTCGGCTTTTCGCCGCGCCATCGCAGCGTACGGTGTTCGACATCCAGCGCGTTCGCAAGTTGCTTGACGTCGCGCGCCTCGCGCGCAGCTTCCTTGCGCAGGCCGTGATCGACCGTGACCGCAACAAGACGCGGACCCCTTTTAAGCGAGCGCCGCCAGCGCGCAGCCAGCCACATCAAGGCCAGCGAATCCGGACCACCGGAGACCGCCAGCACTAGCGCCGGCGCGCCTTTCCAGTCGGCAAACAGATGCCGCGCTTCGGCGGCGCTGACGATGAGAGATTCTTCTGGCCTTGGCATGATGTCGTCCGGACGTCCGGCGTGAGCATAGCCGGATCGGCATCGGAAATCTGCCCGCGTTCTAGCGCCGCAGCCTCAGCAGCCGACGCGCTTCTGCTCACGGCCAACGCCTTGCTTCACCCCGTTCGACGCCCGGGGATACTTCCGGGTGATCTCGCCGAAGGCTGCGCAGGCGGCTTCCTTTTCTTTCAGCGCCGCGAGCGACTGGCCAAGGCGCAACAGCGAGTCCGGCGCTTTCGCCGAGGTGTCGTACTTCGTTGTCACGCCAAGAAACACTTCCGCCGCGTCGCGATACTTCTGCCGCTGATAGAGGCTCTCACCGAGCCAGTATTGCGAATCCGGAAGCAGCGCATCGGTCGGATATTTCTGGGCGAAGTTCCGCATCGTCTCTTCGGCAAGCGCGTAGTCTTTGCGCTGGATGTAACCGATACCAAGATCGAACTCGTCGCGCGGCGTCGCCGACGGCGGCAACGTGGTCAACGACGCCGTCGTATTCGGGGCCTGCTGCACCGGCGCACGGTTGGGATCGCGCGAATTACCGACGTTCGACAGATCGAGCGGCTCGCCTGCATCACGGCCGCCCGGCGCGCCGATCGGACCTTCAGCGAGCGGCGCCTGGCCGCCACCGAGCGCGCGGGGCACACCTGGCGCATTGGGGTTCTGACTCGGATCGAATGCATCGCCGCGACGACCGCTGCTGGCGACGGGAGCGGCGATCACCGGCGGAGCCTGACCGGCGCCGGGCACCGGCGGATAGCCATGATTAGGCTGTTGCGGCGCGGCCACGACATTCGGTGCAGCAGGTCGCGGCGCGGCAGCTTGAGCCGGCTGCGCGCCCTGAAGCGCCCGCAACTGCTCTTCGAGCTGGCGATTGCGGTACTGCAATTCCTCGTTCTGACCGGTCAGCGTGCGCAGCTGGTTTTCCAGCCGCTCGATGCGAAGCTCAGGATCGATGTCCTGCTGCGCAGACGCGCCAACAGACAGCCACAAGGGAGCGGACGCGAGGACCGCACAGACGAGAATTTGAAATCTGGATGACATTTTGACCCGAAAAACAGAAAGCATGTCGCTTTTCAAAGCTAACAAGATTGACTGTTTCAGTACGCCAAAAATATGGCTTTTGACAGCCGCGCGTTTTCGTTTGGGCATGATCTTTCTCAAAACCCTTGCGGCTCTCTGTCACGCCCGGAGGGGGTGCTTCGAGATGACACCGAAAAACAAAAGCGGCGCCCGCAGGCGCCGCTTTTCAAAAAAGGCGTTCGACGACGTTCTTACGAACTGGCGTTCAGCACGGTCACAGCGCGGCGGTTCTGCGACCAGCATGAGATGTCATTGCAGACCGCGACCGGCCGTTCCTTGCCGTAGGAGATCGTCCGCATGCGGCCGGGATCAATCCCGCGCGATGCGAGGAAGCTGCGAACCGACTGAGCACGCTTCGCGCCGAGCGCAATGTTGTACTCGCGGGTGCCGCGCTCGTCAGCATGACCTTCAATCGTGAAAGCGTAACGGTTGTACTGCTGCAGCCACTGCGCCTGCTTGTCGAGGGTCGCGATGGCCTGCGGCGACAGCTCGGTCTGGTCGCTCTCGAAGAACACGCGGTCGCCGACATTGACCACGAAATCCTGCTGACTGCCCGGCACCGCCGCGCTCGCCATTGCATCGCCGCCGACTCCGGTTTTGTTGGCGCAAGCGCCCATCGAAAGCGCCACAGCCAAAACCGCAGCCAGCTTCAATCCCTGGAGGATACGCATCTGATGTTTCATTCCGGAGCCTCCACGCTCTGGTTACTAAAGGACTGATCCGGTCTACAGCGGCTTGGTTAAGCGAACGTTCCGTCAACCTTGATGAGGCGTTGCCGGACACGCTCAAATGCCACACATCCGGCAAAACCGACGCCGATGGTTAATGCGGTATGAATATGGCGCGACGGTGAATGCGCCATGCAAAAAGGGCCCCAGCCAACAGCTGAAGCCCTCCATTTATGGGAATTTCCGACGGTTCCGCGGAATACTGCCCGTTCAGGACCGCGGCGCGATGGTCGCCTGTGCGAACGGAAACTGCGGCAGCGTGAGAACCGGGGCGGCTTCCACCCGCGGGTGGCTGCGCTCGAACAGCTTGCGGCGCTCGAAGAAGCTCGACCGGAAATAGGGATAGCGCTCGAAAACCCGTTCACGCATGGCCGGATAATCGACCGCCATCAAACAGATTGGCTTGGTGAGGCTGGGATAGTCCCTCGGCTGGCTGATCGGCTTGTGCAGAAACACGCGGCGGTAAAATGCCTGATGCTCGGCGCGAACGCTCGCCAGTCCGATGTCAGCCGCGAAATACTCGCACGCCATATAGGCGAGGCGCAGCGTGATGTACGGCAACTCGGGACAGCGGGCTTCGCGGTCGGGGTCAGCAACGAACCGCGTCGGGTCGACCAGGACGCGCCCCTTGGCGATTTCAGGTCCGAGCAAATCGGAGAATACCCCAAGCGACGGGCAGACCGGCGTCTCCGGCGACGATACGGTGATCCGCAGCGAACTCATCAGCACGCCATCGCGATACACGCCGAAATTCCACGAATTCGGAAACTCGTCGTACTGATCCTGAACCATCTGTGCCGCGTTGGGCTCGATCGCCCCCTCGCGCAGGTAGGCGCGATAACGCAAACGATAGATTTGTTCTTTTTCGGCCGCGGTTTCGGCGAGCTTATAGTCAACGGCTTCGAGCGGATAGCTTAACCGTTCCGACGAACGGCTGGTCGTTCGGACAGCAGAGACCATTTTCGATGCTCCGACGAGCGATACGACAGTACCGCGCCACATGAACAAGAGGTTAATACCTTCTTAACAAAACCGCAAAGTGTTGCCTGAGTTAACCTTAACCAGCGTCAACGATTGAATCTGCTCCTGCATTGCGACCATGTCAGATGAAGGAGATGCGTGGATTGCGGCGTCGGCCGGATGTCAGCGCACAGTCTGCCGGATCGGAATAACACCCTTGGTCACGGCGCCATGCGATGCCTTCAACAGCTCACGCACGCGTGGGGCAGGCACAGGCCGGCTGAACAGAAAGCCTTGCGCTTCCGTCACAGTCCCCTCGGCGCTGATGAGTTCAAGCTGTTCGTTGGTTTCGATGCCTTCGACAACAACCGACATGCCGAGATCGGCGCTGAGGCGCGCGACGCCACGCAGCAGAGTCAGCGGCCGATGACTTCCGATGTCCTCAAGGAACGACCGGTCGATCTTCACCTTCTGAAGCGGGAAGTTATGCAGATAGCTCAGGCTAGAGTAACCGGTACCGAAATCGTCGAGCGAAATGCGAACCCCCGCTTCGCGTAGTTGCGTCAATACGTCGAGAGTCCATTGCGTGTTTCGCAACAACGACGACTCGGTGATTTCAATTTCCAGACGATGTGCCGGCAGGCCTGACACCTCCAGCGCATAACGCACTTCGGTCATGACGTCGCGCTGATGGAATTGCTGCGGCGAAAAATTGACCGCAACGCTGACCGGATCAGGCCACTTCATGCACTCCATGCAAGCCTTGCGCAGGATCCATCGGCCCAGATCCACAACGAGACCCATATCCTCGACCACCGGAATGATATCAGCCGGAGAAACCGCGCCGCGCGTCGGATGATTCCAGCGCAGCAGCGCTTCGCATGTCGAAATGCGGCCTGATTTGAGATTGACCAGCGGCTGATAATACAGTTCGAACTCTTCGTGCGCGAGCGCGTGGCGCAGATCCAGCTCGAGCACGCGCCGGGTTTCGACAGTATGAGCCATCTCATCGCGGAAGAAGCAGAAGGTGCCGCGGCCATCGGCCTTGGCGCGATAGAGCGCCATATCCGCGTTCTTCAGCAGCACGTCGACGCTGGTGTCAGGCGACGTCATCGCTATACCAATACTGGCGCCGATCTCGACCAGATGATGATCGATCTCGTAGCGCTCGCTGAGGCGATCGACGATTCTGCGCGCCAGCGAGGCGGCGTCTTCCGTCGACTGAAGTCCGCGCTGGAACACAACGAATTCATCGCCGCCAAAGCGGGCGACAAAGTCCTCCGGCCGCAGCAGCCGGCGCAACCGCGCCGTGACCGCGCACAGCAGCTTGTCGCCGCTCGGATGCCCGAGCGTATCGTTGACCTGCTTGAACTGATCGAGATCGATGAAGAGCAGGGCGGACAGCCGTGCATTGCGGGAGGCCAGCATCTGCCCGATCTCGTCGCGAAAATGCACGCGGTTGGGCAAGCCCGTCAATTCGTCGAACCGAGCCATGTGACCGATCCTGGCCTCGGCATTCCGGCGCGCGGTGATGTCCTCGACCAAGACAACCGTGCCGCCATCCACCATCGGCTGGAAGGTCCATGCCAGTGCACGTTCCTCGGAATTCTTGGAGTAGAGCGTGACGACTTCGGCCTTTTGTCCCTTCCCGGCCTGGGAAATGATCGTATCCGCACTGGCTGCGGTGATGGTGCCGGCCTTGAGACAGGCAGCAACGACATCGGCGGCGGATGCACCGGACCCGATGAGATCGTCTTTCAGACCCATCATGTCGCCGAAACGATAGTTCATGACGGCAAGCCGGCCATTTGCATCAAACATGCAAAGACCGTGAGGCATGTTGTTCAGCGCGGTGTCGAACTGTGCCGCGATCGCCGCTTCGCGTTCGCTGGCCTCCAACGCCTTGACGAAGATCGAGTGCAAGCTGAGGTTGATTTGCTTCAGGCCGATGAAGAACAACACCAGAAGGACGGCGAGACCAACGTAGTAGTAATCGCCATGAATCAGCAACGCGATCGACATCGGACCGCATGCCAAAAGAATATGAAGCTGAACGATCAGCGGGCGCCCATAGTTGCGCGCGGCGCCGCCGGCCGTATAGCCAATGGTGACCGTCGAGCAGAGCATATGCGCCACTGGATCGTTGCTGCCGAGGATCACAACGGCGCACCAGAGCCCGAGGGCTCCGGCATAGAACACCGCGCCGATCATGTAGCGCGGCTCCAGTTCCGTAGCCTGTTCGGGCGTAAGAACTTCCGTTCGCCGCTCATACTTGCGCATCTGGAAGGCGCGAGCCGTTCCGATCACGACAATCAGCGCCGCACACGGCCATATCCAGGGATTGCCGGTTTTCAGCGCCGTCATTAGCGCCGCGGCCGTAGCGCAAACCGTGCCAACGAACATCGGCCAGAAGTTCTGGCACATCGAATCGACCAGCGCCGCGTAGATTCGCGGTGGTAGCTCTTCCCGGTCGATCGGTCGTGGTTTGATCAATTGCATAGGGGCGCGCGCACGTCCTTTTGAACGCACAGCTTTACCCACCGCAGATGAAGTCTTTCTGAGCGAACATCGTTACCGATGCGTTGCCACGCTCGGGCCCTCAACGAAATCTGCCTGCAAATTCAGCAAGGTAGGCAAGGTTTGCCGATCGGAGAAGCGAACCCCGGGGCCCCTTAAAACTTCATTTACGATAGCAGCGGCGACCAGGCCGGATCGGATGCGAAGCCGGGCGTCGGCACCTTCTGCTCATTGCGGCCAGAAATATCCACGGTGTAGAGCGACGGCC
This sequence comes from Afipia birgiae 34632, assembly GCF_000308295.2. GTDB lineage: Bacteria > Pseudomonadota > Alphaproteobacteria > Rhizobiales > Xanthobacteraceae > Afipia > Afipia birgiae. Next base: position 320,269 of record NZ_HG326652.1, on the reverse strand, counting down.
CGCCGCCTGCTTCACGGAAGAACATCACGACACGGCCGTTCGGTGCAAAAGTCGGCCCCTCATTGTGATAGCCGGACGTGAGGATGCGTTCACCAGAACCGTCCGGCTTCATAATGCCGATAGAGAACTGACCGCCGCCCTGCTTGGTGAAGGCGATGTAGTCTCCGCGCGGTGACCACACCGGCGTCGAGTAGCTGCCTTCCCCGAAGGAAATGCGCTGCGCCGCGCCGCCATTTGCGCCCATCACGTAGATTTGCGGCTTGCCACCGCGATCGGACTCGAAACAGATCCGCCCGCCATCAGGCGCATAGGACGGTGACGTATCGATGGCCGGCGTGTCGGTGAGCCGCGTGGTCGACTTCGAACGCAGATCCATCACGAACAGGTTGGAGTTACCGCCCTGCTGCAGGCTCATGATGATGCGCTGGCCGTCGGGCGAGAACCGCGGCGAGAACGACATGCCGGGGAAATTGCCAACGATTTCGCGCTGGCCGGTTTCGACATTGAAAAGATAGACGCGCGGATCACCCTGGCCGAATTCCATGTAGGTGATTTCCTGCGTGGACGGCGAGAACCGCGGCGTCAGCACGAGGTCCGCGCCGCGCGTGAGATAGCGCACGTTAGCCCCGTCCTGATCCATCATCGCAAGCCGCTTGACGCGGCGATCCTTCGGACCGGTCTCGTCGACGAACACCACGCGGCTGTCGAAATAGCCCTTCTCGCCAGTGAGACGCTCGTAAATCTGGTCCGAGATGATGTGCGCGATGCGGCGCCATGATTCCGGCGACGTGAAATACTGCTGGCCGGTGAGCTGCTGCGCCTGCGGAACGTCCCACAGCCGGAATTCAGCCTTGAGGCGGCCGTCGCCTTGCCGCGTGGCGCGGCCGGTCACCAGCGCCTGGGCATTGATTTGCCGCCAGCTCGCAAACTGCGGCGGCACGTCGATGTTGGAAATGCGCTCGATGAACGCGGCCTGATCGATCGGCGCGAACAGCCCGCTGCGCTTGAGGTTGTTGGTGATGACCTGCGCGATGCCGGCCGCGACTTCGCCGTCGCCCTGCGAGCCGGGAACGAAATTCGGGATCGCAATCGGGATCGGCTGGAAGTTGCCTTCGGTGACCGTGACGCGGGCCTGCGCCAGCGCCTTGCTGACCGGCGTCGCCAGCAGCAAGCCCGCCGAGGCGGCTCCCGACATCATCTGGCGGCGGGTCAGTTTCAAATCGGTCGTCGCGATCATCGTCTTTGACTTGGCCTGCAACTCGTCCGGACCTTCGTTGTTCAAGTCTCGCATGCTATCCAAACTTCATTCTGGCGATGTCGCCGTTTCCGATTTTCGCATGACCTGTTCCGAAAACCGGTTTCCACTTTTCGGGGCCATGCCACAGATTCGTGTCACGAAAATTTTTCGGTAAATGCCGGCTCGAAGAATTTCCACTCGTCGAAATAGGCCGCAGGCAGATTATACGGCTGGCACTCGATGATCGCGCGCTGCGCGCTCTCCTGATAAACGCGGAAATAGGGACTTGATCCGCCCGGCAATGGCACCGGCATGGTTTCCAGCGTGCCGTCGCGCTTCAACTTGATGGTGAAGACGGCTTCCACCTTCTGTGCCTCAACGCCGCCATAGGGCTTCTTCCAGCAACGCTCGACCTGCTGGCGGAACATCGCACCCCAGGTTGCGGAGTTGTCGGCGGCCCTGCCCTTGGCCGTGCCGAGCGCGGCCTGCGCATTGATCGCTGCGCCGGTAATCGACTCACGTGACGGATCGCGCTTGTCGAGCAAGGCGGCGATTTTCGACTGATCGAAGGTGCGCTCGGCCTTTTGCTTTTGCGGCTCCGGCGGCGTCGCCTTGGCCTGCGGCTTAGGCGGCGGCGGCTTCTTGCTCTCGTCTTTCTTCAACGCTTCGGCGATCGGATCGACCTTCGGCTGTTCGATCTTTTTCTCGGCCGGCTTCGGCTCGTCCTTCGGTTTGTTCTCGACCACCGGCTTCGGCGGGTCGGGCTTTTTCTCGACCGGCTTTTCCTCGGGCTTGGGTGTCGGTGGCGGCGCCGCCTCGGTCACGACCGGCGGCTTTTTGTCATCGATCTTGCCGACGGCGTCGTCCACCGGCGGCTTGGGCTCGGCGACCTTCTCGACCATCGGCTTCGGATTTTCCTTCTTGCCGGTTTTCATGCCGGCCATAGCCTTGGCGAACTGGTCCGCAGAAATGATATCGACCGGAACAGAATCCTCCGGCATCGACTCGTAGGCTTTGGTCGAGAACGACACCATGCCCCAGCCAATCACCAGGGCATGCAAAGCGACAGACGCTGCTACGGTCTTGTCGATCTTCACGTCAGTTTCCCTGCTCGACCTCGGTCACCAGAGCTACGCGCTTGAACCCTGCGGCGGACAGACGCCCCATCACGCGCATCACCGTACCGTAATCCACTTTTGTGTCGCCGCGAACAAAGATGCGCTCATCCAAGCCGCCACGCGCCTGGGTAACAGCCGTCAATTTCGGCACCAGCTCATTCATCGGGATCTCGGTGTTGTTGAGAAACACCTTTCCGGTGAGCTGCACCGAGAGCGTTAGCGGCTCCTTGTCCTGATCGAGGCTCTTGGCCGCGGTCTGCGGCAGATCAAGCGGCACGCCGACCGTCAGCAACGGCGCGGACACCATGAAGATGATAAGCAGCACCAGCATCACGTCCACCATGGGCGTGACGTTGATCTCGGCCATGACGTTGGCGCGGCGATAGTGGCGGCGTCCACCACCGCCCGACCCGCCCCCGATGTTCATGCCCATGACGAATATCCCAAGCCGTATTTCAAACCGGATATGAAGTCCGAACCGAGCCGATATGCGCCCAACCCGTTCCCCTTCACGCGCGCTCGTCGATCTGGCGCGACAGGATCGCCGAGAACTCGTCGGCGAAACCTTCAAGCCGCTGGGCCTGCCGGTTCACCTCCGAGGTGAACTTATTGTAGAAAATTGTCGCCGGAATTGCGGCAATCAGGCCGATTGCGGTGGCAAATAGCGCCTCGGCGATGCCGGGGGCGACCACCGCCAGCGAGGTGTTTTTCGACGCAGCGATGGACTGGAAGCTCGACATGATGCCCCAGACCGTCCCGAACAGGCCAACGAACGGGCTCGCCGAGCCCACCGTGGCCAAAACCAGCAATCTGCGGTCCAGCCGCTCGACTTCGCGGGCAATCGACACGCTCATCACCTTGTCGATCCGCATCTGGAGACCGGCAAAGGAGCGTGAATTGCTCTCGAATGAGCGCTTCCACTCGCGCATCGCGGCCACGAACAAGGCAGCCATCGATTGCGTCGGCTTGGCGGCCAGCGCGCGGTACAATTCGTCGATGGACTCCCCCGACCAGAAAGCCTGCTCGAAGCGGTCCATGGCCTTCTTGGTACGTGCGTAAAGCAGCATTTTGTCGATCGCGATGGCCCAGACCCATACAGAACAGGCCAGCAGGCCGAGCATGATCGTCTTGACGACGAAATGCGCATGCCAGAACAGCGAGATCAGCGACACGTCAGCGGAGGCCAATGGCAAGGCCGACTGCGCTACGTCTGCTGGATTCATGATCGGTATCCTCTCAAGGCAATTGTCCTGTTCACGCGCGGACGCTGGCTGACTATGGTCGCCGCCAAGCGACGACCGTCGCAGCGAAAACGCTAACGCTGCCGATCGCCCCGTTCCGGTCTCGTGTCGCGTGGGATGGCCTGTCCCAAGGCCGGGTCCTGAATCCCTTGCTAACGTGTCAAAACGAGGGCTGCCGGCACCGCTTTAGCCCAACTAACAAAACGCTAATCAGGGTTAAGGTGGGGTTACCGCAACGCGCTCGGGGGCGGAAAATGGCCGTGGCGCCAATCCGTGATGCTGCCGGGGACCGGTTCCGGGGGTGAATTAAGGCGCAGGTGTGGACGCGCGCCGCAGGCTCCGGACCAGCGGCTTGAGCAGTTGCGGAGACACGTAAATCGGGAACTGGGCCAGTGCGAAATACAGCCAGGTGAGACCCGGCAATGCCCCGTCGGTCCCGGCCAGCATCAGGCCCATATTGCGCTGGGATGCCATCAGCCCGAGGGCCAGCGCGCGCTCACGGCCAGCCTTGCGGAACACCAGTGCGGTTGCGCCGAGCAGCACGGCGAAGACAACGAAGGCAAACACGGTGAGCAGCAGCACACGGATGGGTTCAGCCCGGAAACTCGCCGCCACCGTTCCCATCACGGCGCTGACGAACACCAGCAGCACCAGAATATTGAAGCCGTCGATCGGCTGCCTGTGACGAACGATGGCGTCCGCGCCGACCAGACGACGGATCACGGCAGCGACGAAGATCGCACCGGCGAGCATCGCGAACAGCTTCAATCCCAATGCGAGCGGCGACAGCGTCAGCGCACTTCCGAAAAACAGATAGGCGAACAGCGGCGCGCTGAATGGCACCAGAGCCGTGCTCGTCACCAGCGTGATCAGCACCAGCGTCGAATCCAGCCCCATCAGCGCGACCAGCGCCGGAGATGCCATCATCGGCGACGCCACTGCCTGAAGCATCAGACCGAGAAACAGATCGGGAGATGATCTATCGAGGCCGCTCACAAGGCCCCCGAGACCAAACAGCAGCGGAATAGCGATCGTGCTCCAGAGAGTCGCACCGATCACCAGCGCCGGACGCGCGAGATAATTGCGCATCGCCGCGACATCGACCCGCATGAACGAAATACAAAGCAAAACGAACACCGCCTCGGTGACATACGGCTTGAGGACTGCACCGAGCGGCGGAACTGCGATGCCGATGAACACCAGTGCCGCAATGGCGCGCGTGCCCTGACGTCCAAGCCAGGCCAGCGCCGCCAAGGGCATGGCATGCGACTGCTGAATGTTTGCAGACATGATCTCTCCGAGGGGCCGCGCCCAGCTGAAGGGCTGAAACTGAGGAACTATCACAGCGGATCGAGAGGCGATGCACACGCGTTCGCGCACGGCTCTGCGCTCAGTGCACGGCGTCAGATCGCCAAGTGCCGTTGCATGAGACGGAGCGCCTCCAGCGGCGGCGGAGGGATGTGACCCGCTTGATCATGGCATATTGATACGCATCGACCGCCCCTGCTGGCAACCGCCATGGCTGAACGTAAGGTTTGATCTGCCGGCGTACCGGCGCCGGCACGCTCGCTCTGGCAGGATTTTTCACGGTGCACGCCGGTCTGTTCATGACCGTGCACATGCTCTTTATCTACACGCTGTTCGCGGGGCCATGGGCCGGGCGCATTCACGACGCACGGGATTTCATCAGCCTGATCGTATCGGCAAGGATTTGTGGATTCCGCTGCTGGCGCTGTTCGTTGGCCAGGGCGCGATCTTCATCAACGGCGCGGTGAACCGTTTCGTGTTCGAGAAGCTACCGCTGACCGGCGCCGACACTGGCACGATCATGGGCGATTTCTACAAGCGCATTGTGCTGATGCATGTCGCGATTATGGGCGGCGCCTTCATTGCGCAGGCAATCGGAACCGCCGCGCCACTGATCGTTCTTGTGCTGCTCAAGGTCGCGATCGAAATCCGGTTCGCGATGCGGAGCAAAAATGCATGACGCCGATTTCCACGCCGGCAGGCGGCTGATACACGCGCACGCGATGCATATCGGCCAGTTGACGAGACCGCGTCGCCGGTTAGAATTCGTCCGCTATGAAATTCATGACCCTCAGCATCTGCACGGCTTTCTTTCAAATCTGATCGGCTCCGCCTGCTTGCAGGCAAAAAGCCGGGTTTGAAAAGCCCAATCCAACATGCCGGCCTCGCTTCCAACAGCGAACGTCTGCGGCTGGCCGATGTCATGAGAGTTTCCTATGCCCAACACAGCAGAACCTGCACGTGCGCTGACCGATGCGCAGATCGAACAATTCATCCGCGATGGATACGTCAAAATTGAACGGGCCTTTGCCCGCGAACTCGCCGATCAGGGACGAGACGTTCTTTGGCGCGACAGTGGTTGCGATCCGGATGATCCGAAAACCTGGACCAAGCCCGTCATTCGGCTGGGTCAATATGGACAACAGCCGTTCGCGATGGCTGCAAACACCCCGATCCTGCATCAAGCGTTCGACCAACTCGTCGGCAAGGACCGCTGGCAGCCTCGCATGAGCCTCGGCACATTCCCCGTGCGGTTTCCCTCACCCGATGATCCCGGCGATGCGGGATGGCATATCGACGTCAGTTTCGGCACAGACAATCCTGATTTCATGGAGTGGCGTGCGAACATCACCTCCAAGAACCGGGCGCTGCTGATGTTGTTCCTGTTCTCGGATGTCGGCGAGGAGGACGCACCGACCCGCATTCGTGCCGGGTCCCACCTCGACATCGCGAGGATGCTCGCTCCAGCAGGTGAGAACGGTTTGACGCTAAGGGAGCTTGCTGCCAACGGCTTCGCCGAAACGGCGGAATTGCCTGAGGTGCTGGCAACGGGCGATGCCGGGACGGTCTATCTCTGCCATCCGTTTCTGGTTCATGCGGCACAGCCGCATCGCGGCACCCGTCCGCGATTTCTGGCTCAGCCGCCGCTCAGCCCTGCTGCGCCGCTCTCACTGAACCGGCAAAATGGCGATTACTCGCCTGTCGAGCGCGCCATCAGGAATGCATTGTCAAACTGACAGGCAAAACAAAACCGCCCACCTGATCGACAGGTGGGCGGCTTCGTTAGCCAGTCAGGGAGACGGAGGCTTGTCTTATCCCTGCGGCTGATCGTTCGGCGGAGTCGGGCGCTGCTTGTGCTGCGCCATGAAGGCGTCGAACTCTTCCTTGTCCTTGGCGTGGCGCAGACGATCGAGGAAGTCCTTGAATTCGGTCTGCTCTTCCTCGAGACGGCGCAGCGTCTCCAGTGCGGTAGTCATCGAAGGCGCGGTTGCCGCTCGACGGCGCGTAGTATCCGCGGCCTTCCATACGGCTGCGCATCCGCTCCATCTTGTACTGCATGCGCTCCATCTTGTCGGCCCAGCGGCCGTGACGATCTTGAGACCAGCAACCCATGTTTCTGCTCCAGAGTGTGTAAGCGAGAGCGGCCAGACCCAGCGGCCACCAGATGATGAAGCCGGCTACGATGAGAATGATCCGGCCGGGATGAAACCGCGGACGCCAGTCGTCGCGCGATTCGAAGTTGTCGTGATGCGGTCCCGCCCAGTCGGGGCGGCCCCATCGGTCGAGACGTGCAGTGTTGGCGTTTGCGGTGTTCGCCATCGGCGTCCTCCCAGTTTTCACGCTTCCGTGAATGTAAATAACATTTACATAGATAAAACATCCAAGGATTTTGTCAAGCGGGGCCTCCCCGGGGTTCCGAAAATTATTTGGGGGGTGCTGCGTGCCTATGCTGATCGGTCGGGAACCCGAGTCCCTTGAGGTAGATCAGCACGCCTGCTTCCAGCAGGTCGTCGGGTGACATCGGCAGCTTGCGGCGTGCAGCATCGCCGCGCCCGAACAGCGATGCGATGCCGTGCGACATCGACCAGATGTGAAGCGCCATCATCATCGCGGGCGGACGCGGCACGCCTGGAGGCGCCATTGCCACCAGCCGTTCGGATGCCGCGCGAATGACCGCGAAGGCGCGTTCGCCGGCAAGCAGCAAAGCCGGATTGCTTTCGATTGGCACACCGGATTCGAACATTGCCGAGTAATAGGCGGGATTCTCGCGCGCGAAGGCGAGATAGGCTTTTCCAATTCGCTGAAAAGCCGTCGGCGTATCGGGGCGGCCATCGTCCCACGCTGCCGTGAGCTGCGCCTCGAACTGTTCGAAGCCTTGCTGCGCGACGCTGGCAAGCAACTCGTCACGATCGCGGAAATGGCGATACGGCGCTGCCGGGCTGACACCGGCCGAGCGCGCAGCTTCGGCGAAGGTGAAACCAGCCGGCCCCTTGTTCGCGATCAGATCGAGCGCGGCCTGCACCAGCGCTTCTTTCAGATTGCCGTGGTGGTAACCGCCCTCGCGGCGGCCGCGACCCTTGTGCCAGCTCATTTTGCGCATCTACTCATGTAAGACCCTTTTACATGAGTTGAGCAGCGCCGTCACTAAGCCTTTGTCGTCCCTGACGAAGGTCCGCAGATCAGATCGATGGTGCCCTTAGCGATGACCTCGAGTTCTGCACGCGGCAGGCGGGCGCGGGAGCGGATCGCCAGCGCTTCGACGGTCGATGCCGCGATCTGCGACAGAACCTGCACATTCGCGGTGGGTGGCAGTTCACCAGTCTCCACCGCGGCCTGAAAGCGCCTGGCCAGCGTTCGCTGTGTCGAGCCCAACGCCCGCTGCACAAGGGGACGAATCTCCGGATCGGCCATGGCTTCGGACGTCGCTGTCATGACGGTGAAGCAGCCGCGCGGTCCGTTTTCGCCCGCGAGATAGACATCGAGCGCTGTCGCATAGATCGCTTCCAGCATCTGCCGCAGCGTCAGCGCCGGGTCGAAAGCGTGCGCGAATACCTTGGCCATTTCGGCGCGATAGCGCTCATACGCCTTTAGAAATAGCTCGCGCTTGTCGCCGAAAGTCCCGTAGAGGCTCGGCCGGTTGATGCCCATCGCTTCGCTGAGATCGTCAAGGGAGGTCGCGGCGAAGCCGCCATCCCGAAACGTGTCCATAGCCTTGCCGAGCGCGACATCCGGCTCGAAAGCACGTGGACGGCCACGCTTTTTCGGAGCGCCGGCGGCTTCATTAGGCGGGTTTTGCTTTTTTTGTACCATATCGCAAATAATTCTCTTGACCGCATTTAATTTATGCGGAACGGTATAAAAATCAAGGATGGACCGGTTTCAACCAAGGAGACGCACCATGGACCTCTACTTCTCCCCGCTCGCCTGTTCGATGGCAACCCGCATCGCGCTTTACGAAGCCGGCGCTGACGCCCGCTATCTTGAGGTCGATCCGAAATCCAAGAAGGTGTTACAGGACAATTCGGACTTCTTCTCGGTCAATCCGCTAGGCCTCGTGCCAACCATCAGTACCGATGACGGCCTCGTCCTCACCGAGAACGCAGCGATCCTGCAATACGTCGCCGACCATTTTCCGCAAGCTGGCATCGGCACGGATGCCGGGATCGAGCGCAGCCGGTTGCAGCAGTGGCTGTGCTTCATCGGCACCGAACTGCATAAAGGCCTGTTCGTGACCCTGCTCGACCGAAAAGCACCGGCTGACGTCCACGCCTATGTTCTCAAGAAGGGACTGTCGCGGCTCGACTATCTCAACAGTTATCTCGAAGGCCGGGAATTCCTGCTCGATCATTTCAGCGTGGCCGACGCCTATCTCGGCACCGTGCTGAACTGGACCATGGCGACGCCGCCGATCGATCTCAAAAAATGGCCCGCGATCAACGACTATCTCAATCGTTTCAAGGCGCGGCCGAGCGTGGCGAGAGCGATCGGCGAAGAGTTCGAACTCTACAAGGCCGAGATCGCGCGCCACAAGGCGGCCGCATAACCGATCACCCTGATCGGCAAACTCACGCGGCGCTGCGCATCCCCTCGCGCACGCCGCTACTTTTTCAAGCGCGCCTCGGACTCCTTTAACGCACGCGAAAAGACTTTCGAATCATCGAAGGCGCGGGCGAGCACAAGAGCGCCCTGAATTTCGAGCACCGCCTGCTCCGACTTGCGGCGTGCATCTGCTTTATCGTTGCCGAGACGTCGCAGCGCAGCCGCGAGCGCATCGACCCATCCGGCGAAATAGACCTTCACCCCTTCGCCGAACAGATCGCGCGACGCGCCGAGCGCGACCACACCAACAAGGCAGACCCGTTGTCCCGAACGAAAGTACTCATTTGTCGCGGTGTACATATCCGCGATTCCTTTGGCGGGATCGGCCGCGGTACGCAGCGGCGCGTAAATCTTCTCGTTGAACCAGCGATCAATGGAGGCCAGAACCTCGATGGCCATCTGTTCTTTGCCGCTGGGGAAGAAGTTGTAGAGGCTACCCTTGCCGAGACCTGTGGCCTCCGAGATCAGCGCGAGTGTCGTCCCCTCATAACCATGCTCGCGAAACACCTCGGCCAGAGAGGCCAGGATGTCGTCGCGCGCAGTTTCGGTTTTCGCCATTTTCAATCCTTCGGAAGCGGACTCACTTCGGAACCGGAGCCAGCCCCGGCGTGTCCGCGGGACGCGGACCCGGCGCCGGCCAGTGAAACCGGCGCTCGTTGTCCTTGATCGCGACATCGTTGATGCTGGCTTCACGGCGTTTCATCAAACCATGTTCGTCGAATTCCCAGTTTTCGTTGCCATAGGATCGGAACCATTGCCCGGCATGGTCATGCCACTCGTACTGAAAACGCACCGAAATGAAATTGCGATCAAAAGCCCATAGATCCTTGATCAGCCGGTACTCGTGTTCTTTCGACCACTTGCGGGCGAGAAATTCGACGATCGCGGCGCGGCCCTGAAAGAACTCCGCGCGGTTTCGCCAGGTGCTGTCCTCGGTGTACGCTAGCGAGACCTTCACCGGATCGCGCGAATTCCAGGCGTTTTCCGCCATGCGCGCCTTCTGCGCAGCTGTTTCCCGGGTGAACGGCGGCAACGGGGGACGGGACATGACGGCGGCTCCAGTTTGTACCGATGGGTACAATCCTGTACCAATCGGTACAGTCCGTCAAGTCCGACATGCTGATCAGCCGATACAAGCCGTCATTGCGATGAGCACTTGCGACGAAGCAATCCAGTTCTTGTTTGCAATTCTGGATTGTTCCGCTTCGCTCGCAATGACGCTAGGCCGCGTCCTGATCAGCCTTCATGGCGATGCGCAGCGCTTTGGGGATCGGCCGCGCGCGGCCGCCGGAGACGAACGCGACCTTGACCCGCGCCTCGACAAGCACGTCTTCGCCGCGGCGGACCTCCTGCGCCAGCGTGATCGATGCACCCCGAATGTCGGCGGGCACTGTGACGACATCGAGCACATCGTCCATGCGGGCCGGCTTGAGATATTCGATCTGCATCGAGCGAACCACGAAGGCGAACCCCGGCGCCTCGTTCTGCGCTTCCGCGAACAACGCATGCTGATCCGCGCCGAGCAACCGCAGATAGTTGGTGCGGCCGCGCTCCATGAAGCGCAGATAGTTGGCGTGATAAACGATGCCGGTGAAATCGGTGTCTTCGTAATAGACACGCACCTGCATGACGTGCTTGCCGTCGCGGATCGATCCGTCGAGATGAATTGTCATGGTCACCGTTTTGCGCAAATTGCCCGGCCCGCGCAAGCCGCTATGCCGCGCCGGAAGCAGACCCGCCCAGCGTCACCATGACGATTTCGGGAGGAACTCCGAAGCGGAAGGGCATGATGCTGCAGCCCAGACCGCCGGAGACGATCACGTCGCATTTCTCGCGGCTGTGACCATAGGCGAATTTGCTGGCGTAACGGGTAGGCACCACCGGCGACCAGCCGAACAGTCTGACCTGACCGCCGTGGGTATGACCGCTCAATTGCAGAGCGACGCGAGCGGGCACCCGCACCGCTACGTCCGGTTCATGAGCCAGAAGGATCACCGGCGCATCGTCTTTGACCTTCGCCAGAGTCGCCGAGAGATCGTCGACGCCGATGCGGCTAACGGGCCGGAAGCGCCGTGCGGGCAGATACGCCAGTTGATCCCCAAGACCCGCCAGCCAGAACGGGCGGCCGTCCTTGGTCAGGCGCTGCGCATCATTCTCGTAAACCGGGATACCGGCGGCCTCGAGCGCGCGCCGCGCAACCGTGTGACCTTCGCCCGCGCGCTGGATCGCCTTGTCCTCCCACCAGTCGTGATTGCCGAGGATCGCATGCACGCCGAGCGGCGCTTTCAGACCGCTCAACACAGGTGCCCATTCATCCGCGGGAATGTAGCGCGTCACCTGCCGATGCCCGGCGACGTAGTCGCCCAGCAGCACAATGACATCAGCTTTGAGACGGTTGGTGCGATCGACGATGCCCTGAATGCGATCGAGCGACATCCACGGATCGCAGGCATGAAGGTCTGTAATGACTGCGATCTTGAGATTGAAATCTGTCGGCCATTGCGGCGGCGCAATGGTATAGTGCGTGACCCGTAGGCGGGCCGGCTCGACGCCGAATCCATAGGCCGTGGTCGAAGCGCCAAAAGCGCCAAGCCCGGCGATGAAACGGAGAAAATGTCGGCGAGAAATCATGAATGGTTAATCGTGATGCACCCCATCCATGGCTGTAAATTGAAGCGGAATTACGGTTCCCCGTCGCTCTCGCCTCCCCCGAACAGCCCGAACTGCGACGGATCGCGCGACGGCTCGGCCAGACCGAGATGCCGGAAGGCATGGGAGGTCAGGAGCCGCCCGCGCGGCGTACGCTGCAGATAGCCGCATTGGATCAGGAACGGCTCGATGATGTCCTCGATGGCGTCGCGCGGCTCGGAGAGTGCTGCCGCCATGGTCTCGACCCCGACCGGTCCCCCGCCGTAGTTCATCGCGATGGTTGTCAGATAGCGGCGGTCCATCGCATCGAGACCGGCCTTGTCCACCTCGAGCGCGCCGAGCGCGTTGTCCGCAATCTTGCGGTCGATGGCGCTCGCATCCGCAGCCGACGCGAAATCGCGCACCCGCCGCAGCAGCCGTCCCGCGATGCGCGGTGTGCCTCGCGCACGGCGGGCTATCTCGTTGGCGCCGTCCGGCGTCATGCCAATATTGAGCACGCGCGCACCACGGGTGACGATCTTTTCCAGTTCTTCTTCGGTGTAGAAATTCAGCCGGATCGGAATGCCGAAGCGATCGCGCAGAGGATTGGTGAGCAATCCCGCGCGCGTGGTTGCGCCGACCAGCGTGAATTTCGCCAGGTCGATCTTCACCGAGCGCGCCGCCGGCCCTTCACCGATGATGAGGTCGAGCTGAAAGTCCTCCATCGCCGGATAAAGCACTTCCTCCACGGCCGGACTGAGTCGATGGATTTCGTCGATGAACAGAACGTCACGCTCTTCAAGATTGGTCAGCAGCGCTGCGAGATCCCCGGCCTTGGCGATCACCGGACCTGAGGTCGCGCGGAAGCCGACGCCGAGTTCGCGCGCAACGATCTGCGCCAGCGTGGTCTTCCCGAGGCCTGGTGGGCCGACGAACAGCACGTGGTCGAGCGCTTCGCTGCGCTTGCGCGCAGCGTCGATGAATATCTGAAGGTTGGCGCGCGCCTGCTGCTGGCCGACGAACTCGGACAGGTTCTGCGGACGCAGCGAGGTGTCGCCGATGTCGTCGGCGCGGCGCTCGGGGGTGACGATGCGGGGCGAAGTCATGGCGTATGTTTAACCCGATGCAGCGGACCGGCAAGCCACCAGCAGAAGCTGGCCGCAAGAAATGCGAGGACGGCCAGCATGGTGAACAGCGAAAGCGCCTGCGCAGGCGACTGCACGCTCGGCAGGATCAGCGCGGAAGATTCGCTCGGGTGGATGAACATGCCGAACACGATGAAGCCTGCGGCGGCAATCCCCGCTGCGAGCCACGCCATCCAGATCGTATTGATGTCTGCGTAGACCGCGGTCCATGCGAAAATGATTCCCGCCGCGACTGACGGCAGAAACGACGCGAGAATAGCGACCGCCGCCAGCAGCCATGCCGCAAATGACGCGACGCTGCGCAATGCATCGAGATCGGCGATAGCTAGCAATAGCTGCAACAATGGCGCGCCTAACGCGATAATCAGCAGAGAAACGATCGCCGCGATCGTTAGCGGTCCTACGACCGTGAAGATCGCAACGATGCCGAGAAAGCGCAATGCGCGCTTGAGGCCTTCCCGCCCGACTGCGCCCTGCGCGCCGGTCACTTCGACAATTCCTTCAGCCCGAGCCGAATAAGCTGAGCGGTCTCGGCCTTCTCGCCGGCGCTGCGCGAGGCTGCTGCAATGGCGGCGGCCGCCTGTGGCTGGCCATAGCCGAGATTGACCAGCGCGGAGATCGCGTCGGTGACAGGACGCGGCGCGCGGTTGTCGTCGAGCGCACCCGACAGATGCACCACCGCAGGATCGACGTTTGCGAAGGCCGGTGTCTTGTCTTTCAGCTCAGTGACGATGCGCTCCGCGACTTTCGGTCCGACGCCGGGCGTGCGCGCCACCGCAGCCTTGTCGCGTAGCGCAATTGCATTGGCGAGATCGGACGGCGGCAATGTTGAGAGGACTGCGAGCGCCACTTTGGCCCCGACACCCTGAACCGTTTGCAGCAGCCGGAACCATTCGCGCTCCATGTCGCTGCGAAAGCCGAACAGCTTGATCTGATCCTCGCGGACATAGGTTTCGATGGACAGCACAGCGGCTTCGCCGGGCTGCGGCAGCGCCTGTAAGGTCCGCGCCGAGCAATGCACCTGATAGCCGACGCCCTGCACGTCGAGGATCACGTAATCCTCGCCGTAGGAATCGATCAGACCTTTGAGTTTTCCGATCATACGCCGGCGACTCTCAATTTCAGCATCGCGCTCTGGCGGTGGTGAGCATGGGTGATTGCAATCGCCAGCGCATCGGCGGCATCCGGTGTTTTCGGATCGGCCTTCGGCAGCAGCACGCCGAGCATGACGCGGATCTGGTTCTTGTCGGCATGCCCCGCTCCGACCACGGTCTTCTTCACCTGGTTGGGCGCATATTCCGCGACCGAAATGCCGAACATCGCTGGCGCCAGCATGGCAACGCCCCGTGCCTGGCCGAGCTTCAGGGTCGACGCCCCGTCCCTGTTGACGAACGTCTGCTCCACGGCGGCTTCCAGCGGCCTGAAGTCGCCAAGCACCCGGGCAAGCCCTTCATGGATCGCCAGCAGGCGCTCCGCCAGCGGCGCGGCTTCGCGGGATTCGACCGAACCGCAGCCGACATAGATCAGCCGGTTGCCGTCGATGTCGATCACGCCCCAGCCGGTCCGGCGGAGACCGGGGTCGATCCCGAGAATGCGAATCGCGCTCGATGTCATGCCGGCATCCTACTCGAATCCGGTTCAGGCGTCCGGGTCACAACAAGGTGCCGCGCAGGATCAGCAACGCCGCGCTGAAATAGATCATCAGCCCGGTGACATCGACGAGAGTCGCCACAAAAGGTGCTGACGCGCTGGCCGGATCGAAGCCTACCCTTTGCAGGGCAAACGGAAGCATTGATCCCGCCACGGAACCGAAGGTCACGACGCCGACCAGCGCTGCGGCCACCGTCAATCCCACCAGCACCCAGTGCTCGCCGTAGTCATAGATACCAAGCTTCTGCCACATCACGACCCGCGCCATGCCGATGACGCCGAGCAATCCCCCGAGAATCAGGCCGGTTGGCAGTTCGCGCAGCATCACCCGCCACCAGTCTGCAAGTTTCACATCGCGCAGCGCGAGGGACCGAATCAGCAGCGAGGTCGCCTGAGAACCCGAATTGCCGCCCGAACTCATGATCAGGGGAATGAAGAGGGTCAGCACCAGGGCTTTTTCCAGCTCACCCTCGAAATGCTGCATGACGCTCGCCGTCAGCATCTCGCTGACAAAGAGGATGGACAGCCAGCCGCCGCGTTTGCGGATCATGCCCGGGAGCCCGATCTGCATGTACGGCTCTTCGGTCGCGGACATGCCGCCGAATTTCTGAACGTCCTCGGTGCTCTCCTCGATGATGGCGTCAATGATGTCATCCACCGTGACAATGCCGAGCAGATGCCCGGCCTTGTCGATCACCGGGACTGCCAACAGATCGTGCCGTGTGATCAGACGCGCCACCTCCTCACGATCGGTCAGCGCAAGCGTTGTGACCGGCGCGTGGGTTGGAGCGAGGGTCAGAATGCTCGCCGATGGCTCACCCGAGATCAGCCTGCGCAGGGTCACTGCGCCGACGAGACGCCGGGTGACGGGATCGAGCAGATAGATCGCATAAACAGTCTCGCGGGTCCGCTCGACCTTGCGAATATGCTGAAGCGTCTGTTCGACGTTCCAGTTGCTGGGCACGCTGACAAACTCCGTCGTCATCATCGCGCCGGCGGTGTTCTCCGGATAGGCTAGCAGGCCGACGATCGCCCCGCGGGACGCGTCATCGAGCCCGGCCAGCAGCTCCGTTTTCGCGGACTCCTCGAGCCGCTGCACGATGTCCGCCGCCATGTCGGCGGACATCCCTGCGAGTAGAGGCGCTGCAACATGACGGGGAAGCGCCTTGATGATCTCCGCGCCGAAATCCAGTTCGGGCTTGTCGAGAATTTCAATCGCGGTCTCTCGCGGCAACAGCCGCATAACGTCAGCAGCGTCGGACGGCTCGAGTTTGTTGAGAATTTCGACGGTGTCGGCGGCGTGCTCGCCGATCAAGCTCGCGGCCAGAACAGCCGCGTTGAAAGCGCCTTCATGCGCATGGGTATCAGTCATAGCTCACCTTCGGGTTCTGCCGGCAACGGCAGGGTCGGTGAGCCGGAGCGCTCTAGCAGTCTGCTGAAGAACCCCCTCGCCACGGAGGAGGCTTGATGATTCACTTTTATCATCTCGAATCGGCGGAGAGATGATCATGCGGGGCAGGTTTACGGATCAGGGCGGCCTATTTTCGTACATCGCGCCGGATAAGCGTGTGCCGGCGAACCATCCGCTGCGGAAGGTGCGGGAACTTGTCCGGGATGTTTTGAGTGATTTGAACCGCAGCCTTGGGAGGCTCTACGCCAGCGAGGGACGTCCTTCGATCCCTCCGGAGCAATTGCTGAGCGCCTTGCTGCTGCAGGTGTTCTACGGCATCCGCTCGGAACGCCAGTTGATGGAGCAACTGGACTACAATCTTTTGTACCGCTGGTTCGTGGGACTGTCGCCGGACGATCCGGTCTGGGACCCGACCACCTTCACCAAGAACCGGGAGCGGCTGCAGAACGGCGATGTGTTCACGAAGTTCATGACCAGGCTTCTGAACCATCCGCAGGTCAAGCCGCTGCTGTCGGACGAGCATTTTTCGGTGGACGGAACGCTGATCGAAGCCTGGGCTTCGCAGAAAAGCTTTCGCCCCAAGGACGGTAGCGGCGACGATGATGATGGCGCCAACTTCCACGGCCAGAAGCGCAAGAACGACACCCATGCGAGCACCAGCGACCCGGACAGCAGGCTTTATCGCAAGGCAGCCGGACGGGAGGCCAAGCTTTGCTATATGGGCCACGCCACCATGGAGAACCGGCATGGGCTGGCGGTGGCCGGCAGGGTCACGCATGCCAATGGCACCGCCGAACGCCGGGCTTCGGAGACCATGCTGAAGGCGAGACGCAAAGCCGCAGGCCGCCGCATCACGGCCGGTGAGGACAAGGCGTACGATACGGCCGATCATGTCGCCAATCTTCGCGCCATCGGCGTGACGCCGCATGTGACACAGAACCAGGCCGTCACCAAAACCGGCAAGAACCGCAACAGCGCCATCGACGAACGAACCACGCGGCATCCAGGATATGGCATGTCGCAATCACGCCGGGCGATGGTCGAGTGCATCTTCGGATGGGGCAAGCAGCATGGGACCATGCGCAAGACCAAACATCGTGGCATCGCTCGCGTCGCCGCCGACTTCCTGCTCAATCTGATCGCCTATAACCTGATCCGCATTCCCAAACTGCTTGCCGCTTAGCCACCCCGCGTCAGGGTACACCCCAACACCAGACTAGAAAATTACATCCAACTCCACCCGCGCCGCCCCAACAACGACCGAACGACCGGCGAGAATACGAAAACTCTCTATTTCGAGGTTTTTCAGCAGACTGCTAGACCACTGGGACCGTTGTCGGCGAAATACGTGGACTGTCGCTTGGCATAGTTGATTGGTTTCCAGTGATAGGCGCCGAACGCGAGCGATCGCACCCCCGCGGCTGACATGATCCTTCAGCGGGACGGCGTCAAGAAAAAATCTTCAGGGATGGGCCCTGTCGGCCTTACGCGCTCATTTTGGCCGCGAGGGCGTCCGATACTTCGAAATTCGCATAGACGTGCTGGACGTCATCATGCTCGTTCAGGAGGTCGAGCAGCTTGAACAGTTTCTCGCCGGTCTCGTCATCGACCGTGATGGTGTTCTGCGGCTTCCACACCAGTGCGGCCTTGCGCGCTTCGCCGAACTTCGCCTCCAGCGCCTTGGCCACGTCGCGGAACGTCTCCGGCGACGCGAAGACTTCATGGCCGTCTGCGCTCGACGCTACATCGTCGGCGCCGGCCTCGATCGCGGCTTCCAGCATGGCGTCATCGGACCCAACCTTGGCGTCGTATTCGATCACGCCGACACGATCGAACATGAAGGACACCGAGCCGGTTTCACCGAGGTTGCCGCCGGACTTGGTGAAGTAGGAACGGATGTCGGACGCGGCGCGATTACGGTTATCGGTCAGCGCCTCGACGATCACCGCCACGCCGCCAGGACCGTAGCCCTCGTAGCGGATCTCATCGTAGTTCTCGCCCTCATTGCCGAGCGCCTTCTTGATGGCGCGCTCGATATTGTCCTTGGGCACATTTTCCGCACGCGCCGCCGTGATCGCCAGCCGCAGGCGGGGATTCATCGCCGGGTCCGGGGTTCCCAGCTTCGCCGCGACAGTGATTTCACGCGCGAGCTTGCCGAACATCTTGGACCGCATGGCGTCCTGTTTGCCCTTGCGGTGCATGATGTTCTTGAATTGGGAATGACCGGCCATCGGTAATCTCTCGGGTGTTCGGCGATGCGTTACGTGATTCCGGGGCATTGTTAACGCAACGGCCCGGCGGGGCGGCGTTATATTCCGGGAACGGCCAAATTTAAAGGCGGAACGCCCGATTTTCGGTACGGCGATACGCCCAGGCCGCCTTGGCCGCGGCAAAAGTTAACCATGATTTCATGCCGGAGTGCGATAATGCCTACCTATTGCACATGTTTTTAGAGCCCCCTCCATGGCGTTCGGTCTTTTTCGGAAGCGGCTGCCAGAACAGGTCAAGCCGGATATTTCACTCGACGCGCCGGTGACGGCGTCTGAGCCCGTTGCGGCCTCCGATCACGATTCGGCCCGCGAGATTCTTGAATTGCTGGAACTTGAGCTGGTGGCGATGATCCGCCAGCTCGAGCGCGCAGCGAATTCGGTCGCCAGCGGCGCTCAATCCACCGCAACCACCCTGTCCGCGATCCGGCACCGCGCCGACGCCCTGACCGACCGCACCAGCGGCGCACAGGCCACGGCAGAAACCTTTTCGCAGGCGGCGGAAAAATTCACCCAGTCTGCACACGGCATTGGCACGCAGGTCCGCGACGCCAGCAAACTCGCCGATGAAGCCAGCGCCGCGGCGCGCGAAGCCAGCCTCAATGTCGACCGGCTGCGCGAATCGTCCGCAGCAATCGGCAATGTCGTTAACCTGATCGCGACCATCGCCAAGCAGACCACGCTGCTCGCGCTGAATTCCACCATCGAGGCCGCTCGCGCCGGTTCCGCGGGCCGCGGATTCGCGGTCGTCGCCTCCGAGGTCAAGGCGCTCGCCGTCCAGACCCAGAACGCGACCGAGGAAATCAAGACCAAGATCGACGCCTTGCAACTGGATGCCGCAACGTCGTTCGACGCGGTGCACCGTATCTCCGCCGCTATCGACGCGATCAAGCCGGTGTTCGCGCACGTCAACGGTGCGATGGCCGAGCAGAACGAAACCACCGGCGAGATCACGCAGAACGCGGCATCTGCATCGCAGTTCATCGCCTCGGTCGGCACCAGCAGCGCCGAGATCGACAACGCAGCCAGGGAGGCCGAAGCCCACGGCGAGAGCGTCGCGCAGGCCGGCAAGGCCGTGACGATGTTTGCCGAAAAGCTGAAAACGCGCTGCGCGGTCCTGTTGCGCCAGAACGAAAACGAAGAGCGCAAGGCGGAACGCATGCCTTGCCGTCTTCAGATCGAGATCGAGAGCGGCCCCGCTCCGATCAAGGCGGAGGTGTTCGAGATTTCTGTCGATGGCCTCCTGATCGGCGGAGCGGGCGCGGCCTCAATCCCCTCGCATCAGGTGCTGAAGGCAACGCTGGAAGATATCGGTGTGTGCAGCATCCGTGTGACCGGACAGACCGCCGGCGGCGCGCAGGCGGAATTCGTGTCGCCCCGTGCAGCGCTCAAAGACAGGATCGAAGACAAGGTCTGGAGCATTCACGACGAGAACACCGAGTTCGTGACGCGGGCGATGGAAGCCGGCGATGCCATCACGAAGCTTTTCGAGAATGCCGTCGCAAAGGGCGATATCACACTCGAGGATCTGTTCGACGAAAACTACGTCAAGATCGAAGGTACCGATCCGGTGCAGTACCGCACACGCTTCCTCGACTGGGCCGATCGCGCACTGCCTGAGATCCAGGAAGCAATGCTCGCACGAGATGCGCGGGCAGCCTTCTGCGCCGTCATCGACCGCAACGGCTATCTGCCGGTTCACAACAAGATCTACTCGCAACGGCAACGCCCAGGCGACACCGCCTGGAACACTGCAAACGCGCGCAACCGGCGCATTTTCAACGATCCCGCTGGACTCGCCGCGGGCCGCAACATCCGTTCGTATCTGATCCAGAGCTATGCCCGTGACATGGGGAACGGCACCACCATCATGATGCGCGAGATCGATGTGCCGATCCGAGTCAAAGGCCGCCACTGGGGCGGCTTCAGAACGGCGTATAAGATTTGAGCTGAGCTCTAAGGAACAAAATCCCGCAACGTCATTGCGAGGAGCGTCAGCGACGAAGCAATCCAGCCCTTTCCGGCACTCTGGGTTGCTTCGCGTCGCTCGCAATGACGAACGCTACCAAAAATCCGGCACGGCACGTTCGAGCAATGGGCCGATCCGCACAGCCGCCACACGCGTTGCAAGGCCGGTCGTGTCATCCGTCTCGACCGCGACGCCGCTCAAGGTCGCGGCACCTTCCGCAGGCTCGAAGCGTCCCGCCGGATAACCGCGCTGAAAGCGCCCAAGCGGCTCATCGCGCTGCATCCCGATGATGGATTCATAATCTCCCGTCATGCCCGCGTCGGTCATATACGCCGTACCTGAGGGAAGGATGCGGTGATCCGACGTCGGGACATGGGTGTGCGTGCCGACCACGAGACTGGCGCGGCCGTCGCAGAAATAGCCGATCGCCTGTTTTTCGCTCGACGCCTCGCCGTGAAAGTCGACAACGACCGCATCGGCGACCTCGCCTAGCGGACACACATTCAGTTCGCGGTCGATGATCGCGAAAGGATCGTCGAACGGCTGCATGAAGACGCGGCCGATCCCGTTGATGATCAATGCGCGCTTGCCGTTCCTGGTGTCGATCAGCGCTGCGCCGCGGCCGGGTGTGCCCGGCGGAAAATTCGCCGGACGGATCAGACGCGGCGCACGCTCGATGAACACCAGCGCCTCACGCTGATCCCACGAATGATTGCCAAGTGTGACGGCGTCCGCGCCGGCCTCCAGCAATTCATGATAAATTGCTTCGGTGATGCCGAAGCCACCCGCGGCATTCTCGCCGTTCACGACGACCAGATCGAGTTTCCAGTCGCGGATCAGGCCCGGAAGAGTCTCGTTCACGGCCACCCGGCCGCTTCGTCCCACCACGTCGCCGACAAACAGGATACGCAATTCATAAACTCCGCAGATCGATCAGTTCGCGTTCCGTTAGCACACAATCGAGCTGCTCGTCGTGTGGAAGCCGCGGCACCGTCTCGATTTCCTGCACTGCAAACGCGACGCCGATGACGGTTATTTTCTTGATGGTACGCAGGTCCTGCAGGGTGCGGTCGTAATAGCCACGCCCATAGCCAATCCGATGACCGGCGCGATCGAAGGCTGCGAGCGGCACCAGCACGATGTCCGGATCAACCTCATCCGCGTCGGATGATGGCTGAAAAATTCCAAATGGCCCGCGCACGAGGCCTTCGTCAGGCTGCCATGCACGAAAGATCAGCGCCTGATTGCGCGCGATGATGACCGGCAGCGCCAGCATGGCGCCTCTGGCCGCAAGCGCATGCATCAATGGATACGGATCGAGTTCACTGTTGATCGGAGAATAGCCTGCAACGGTCGCCGGCAACTCCACCGGCAGCGAGGCCCGTGCAATTGCAGCCGCGGCATCCGCGCGCGCTTCGACGCTCAACGCGTCTCGCTGCGCGAGAGCGCCGCGCCGAAAATCGTCTTTCAGATTTGCGAGGAACCGATTTCCATCCACCGCCGGGAGTCCTTGTCACCTCTCCTACGCGAAAGGGGGCGGAGGCGAAAAAGAAAGTGCGAAGCCACGATGGCCGTTGAAGCACTCGATCCCGGAGCACCTACGAAAGTAGGTGGGCACCATGTGATCGGGTCCACGGACCCGGCCAGGGACAGTTCCCTAAAGGATCGATAAGGCCCCGGGGATATATGGCTTCTGACGCGCGACGCAGCCTCGCCTGACCAATGTAGTCACGATCACGGCGGAGCGCCAGCGGCTGCCATCAATCGTCAGCCAATGGCGATACCGTTGCGGGCCGGGCGATTCAGCGCCTGTGTCATCTTTTCTATCCGGTCCGACGCCGAATTCAGCGCATTGGCTACGGCCGATTGCGTGGCCCGGGCACGGTCCGCCGCGACCACGCGGACGTCGCGCAAGGCGTTCAATTCTTCCTCGAGGGCGCGGATACGCTGCCCGGCGTCCACCAGTTCATCGGCAACCGTCAGCGCGGCCATCACGGTCAGACGCCCGTCGCCGATCTCGCCAAACTTGCCGCGCAGACTGGCGATACGGGCCTCCAGGCTTTCCGCCAGCCGCAGCAGCCGGCTTTCCTGCCCGGCCTCGCAGGCCATGCGATATTGCCGGCCGTTGATGGTGACGTTGATGTGGCTCATGGGGATTCTCCCGAATCAATCACCGAGCGGATGGTGTCGATGGCGACGTCGAGGCGTTCCGCGATCTCTCGATTGGTCCGCTCCAGCGCGCGGGAGCGCACCAGCGTTCCATCGAGTTCGTTGGCCAAACGGGAACGATCGGCGCCAAGCGCCTGAATCCGCGCGCCCAGGTCGTCGTCGATTCGATCGGCCTCCCTCCGCCGTTCCACAGCACTTTCAAGCGCATCGAGCGCCGCTGCCAGCCGCCGCGTCGCGAGTTCGATGTCGCTCGCACCGGCAGGTGCAGGCTCTGGATTGGCAAAACCGTTGGCACTGCGGTCGGTCATCACGGAGCGGCAGCCTTTTTGACTCTGGCCCGGCTTGAAAAGCCGCGAACCGGCAAGCATTTAGGCGGGTAAATTTACGACCCGGACGAGCCGCACGCAACGCTGACCGCGAGCTATGCACACAAAGCGAAAACTCACGGCGGAAAGGCCGTAATGCCCTTGGACTCAAGGGTTTCACGATGCTATCCACCCTGCGAAAGCTTCCCTGGCCGTGGCATTTTTGAGACATGCGGCCACTTCCCACACCGAATTGTCAGGCGGACCTCCCATGACTGTGCGTGTCGATCCCTCCCGTATGGCAAATGCGATTCGCGCGCTTGCCATGGATGCCGTCGAAAAGGCGAAATCTGGCCATCCCGGCCTGCCCATGGGCGCGGCCGACGTCGCCACCGTGCTATTCACGCAGTTCCTTAAATTCGACGCTAGCGACCCCACCTGGCCGGACCGCGACCGCTTCGTGCTCTCCGCCGGCCACGGCTCGATGCTGCTGTATGCGCTGCTGTATCTGACCGGCAATTCGTCGATGACCATCGAGCAGATCAAGAATTTCCGTCAGCTCGGTTCGCTGACGCCGGGCCATCCGGAAAATTTCGTGACGCCGGGCATCGAAACCACCACGGGTCCGCTCGGCCAAGGCATCGCCACCGCCGTCGGCATGTCGCTGGCTGAGCGCCGTATGGCGGCCGAGTTTGGCGGCGACCTCGTCGATCATCATACCTACGTGCTCGCCTCCGACGGCGACCTGATGGAGGGCGTCAGCCAGGAAGCCATCGCGTTCGCCGGACATCTCAAGCTCAACAAGCTGATTGTGCTGTTCGACGACAACGGCATTTCCATTGACGGCGCGATCTCGCTGTCGGACTCGGTCGATCAGGTGAAGCGCTTCGAGTCGGCCGGCTGGGCCGCCGAACGCGTCGACGGCCACGATCCGAAAGCGATTGCCGACGCACTGACGCGCGCACAAAGGTCCGACCGTCCGACCCTGATCGCGTGCAAGACCACGATCGGCTTCGGCGCGCCTAACAAGGCGGGCTCGGAAAAATCCCACGGCTCGCCGCTCGGTGCGGACGAGATTGCGGGTGCGCGCAAGAACCTGAAATGGGATTCGGCACCTTTTGAGGTTCCGCAGGACATTCTCGACGCCTGGCGCGCGGCAGGATCGCGCGGCAAGGATGCACACGCCGCATGGACCAGGACCCTCGGCACCAAGGACGCAGGCGCGCGTTCCGAATTCGAGCGCCGCATGAAGGGCGATCTTCCTGCTAGGGCACTTTCCGACGCTGTGGCGGCGATGAAAGCCTCCCTCGCCGCGAGCCCGAAGGAAATCGCCACCCGCACCGCGTCGGAACATGCGCTGGAAGTTCTCTGCGCAGCCGTGCCCGAAATGATCGGCGGTTCGGCCGATCTCACCGGCTCCAACAACACCCGCGTCAAGGGCATGGTCGCGATCTCCGCCAACAATTACGGCGGCCGTTACATCAACTACGGCATCCGCGAGCACGGCATGGCGGCGGCGATGAACGGCATGACGCTGCATGGCGGCCTGATTCCATATTCCGGCACCTTCCTCGTGTTCTCAGACTATCTGCGCCCGGCGCTGCGGCTCGCGGCATTGATGGGCGAGCGCGCGATCCACGTTCTCACCCACGATTCGATCGGGCTCGGCGAAGACGGCCCGACCCATCAGCCGGTCGAGCATCTGGCAGCGTTGCGCGCGATTCCGAACTGCAACGTGTTCCGGCCCTGCGACACGGTCGAAACGCTGGAATGCTGGCAGCTCGCGCTCGAAGCCAAGGATCGGCCCAGCGTGCTGGCACTGACCCGCCAGAACCTGCCTCAGCTCCGCCTTGCAAACGACGCCGACAACAAGTGCGCCGCCGGCGCCTATGAAATCTCCAAAGCTGACGGCGAGGCGAAAGTCTCGATCTTCGCGTCCGGCTCGGAAGTCTCACTAGCGGTCGAAGCACAGAAGCTGCTTACCGCGCGCGGCATTCCGACGCGGGTCGTTTCTGTACCCTGCATGGATCTGCTGCTGGAACTGCCCGCAGCCCAGAAAGCCGCGATCATTGGCAATGCGCCGGTGAAAATCGCCGTTGAGGCTGCCATTCGTCAGGGCTGGGATGCCGTGATCGGCTCCGACGGCATTTTCGTCGGCATGGACGGCTTCGGCGCCAGCGCCCCCTACAAGGAACTGTACCGGCATTTCGGGATCACTGCGGAAGCAGTCGCCGAGGCCGCGCAAACCAGGCTGAAAGGCTGATAATCCTGCCCGAACATTCGGGATTCAGGTGATTGCATCATGGCGCTATTCGGGGCAAAAACCGCCTCGAAAATCGTCATTTCCGACCTATCGAGGAGAAGTTGAATGGCAGTTCGTGTCGCGATCAATGGATTTGGCCGTATCGGCCGCAACATTCTGCGGGCCATTTATGAATCCAAGCGCACGGACATCGAGGTCGTCGCCATCAACGACCTCGGCCCGGTCGAAACCAACGCTCACCTGCTGCGCTATGATTCCGTGCATGGACGTTTTCCGGGCACCGTGACGGTCGAAGGCGACTCCATCAATCTCGGCAACGGCAAGATCAAGGTCACTGCGGTGCGCGATCCGGCCACCCTGCCGTGGAAGGATCTCGGCATCGACATCGCGATGGAATGCACCGGCATCTTCAGCGCCAAGGCCAAGGCGTCGGCGCATCTGACCGCAGGCGCCAAGCGCGTGCTGGTCTCCGCCCCGTCGGACGGCGCGGACGCGACCATCGTCTACGGCGTCAACCACGACAAGCTGAGCAAGGATCACCTGGTCGTCTCGAACGGCTCGTGCACCACGAACTGCCTTGCGCCGGTCGCCAAGGTGCTGAACGACACCGTCGGCATCGAGACCGGCTTCATGACCACGATCCATGCCTATACCGGCGACCAGCCGACGCTGGACACCATGCACAGCGACCTCTATCGCGCGCGCGCGGCTGGCCTGTCGATGATTCCGACCTCCACGGGCGCTGCCAAGGCTATCGGTCTGGTGATGCCTGAGCTTGCCGGCAAACTCGACGGCGTTTCGATCCGCGTGCCGACGCCGAACGTGTCGGTGATCGATCTCAAGATCGTTGCGAAGCGCGCGACGTCCAAGGAAGAGATCAACGACGCGGTCAAGCGCGCGGCAGCCCAGGAACTGAAGGGTATTCTGGGCACCACCAGCGATCCGAACGTCTCGATCGACTTCAACCACGACCCACATTCCTCAACCTTCGCCTTCGACCAGACCAAGGTGCAGAACGGAACGCTGGTGCGCGTACTGTCATGGTACGACAACGAGTGGGGCTTCTCGAACCGCATGGCCGACACGGCCGCGGCCATGAGCAAGCTGATCTGATCTCACCGGCCCTCGCCGCAACCTGTTAGTCGCAACGAGTCCTGATGTCCGGATTTCGCACCCTCGATGATGTCGACGTGAAGGGAAAGCGCGTGCTGCTGCGCGTCGACCTCAACGTACCGATGGACAACGGACGTGTGTCCGACACCACACGTCTGCAGCGCATCGCCAAGACCATCATCGAACTGTCGGAAGCCGGCGGCAGGGTCGTCATCCTTGCGCATTTCGGCCGGCCCAAGGGGCCGGACCCGAAGGAATCGCTCAAGCCCGTGGCCACCGCGCTCGGCTATGTGCTGCTGCGTCACGTCGAGTTCGCACCGGACTGCGTCGGCGAGATCGCCGAGAGGGCGGTCGCGGGACTGAAGAACGGCGAAATTCTCTGTCTCGAGAACACCCGCTTTCATCCCGGCGAGGAAAAGAATGATCCGGCGTTTGTCGCGCAGCTTGCGAAGCTCGGCGACATCTGGGTCAACGACGCATTTTCCTGCGCGCACCGCGCCCATGCCTCGACCGAAGGCCTCGGCCGCGTGCTGCCGGGCTATGCCGGTCGCACCATGGAAGCCGAACTCGACGCACTGGGCAAAGCGCTGGAACAGCCGGTCCATCCGGTGATCGCCATCGTCGGCGGCTCTAAGGTTTCGACCAAGATCGATCTCCTGGAAAATCTCGTCAGCAAGGTCGATGCGCTGGTGATCGGCGGCGGCATGGCCAACACCTTCCTGCATGCGCAGGGCGTCGATGTCGGTAATTCGCTTTGCGAAAAGGATCTCGCCACCACGGCGCTGCGCATCCTCGTCAAGGCGAACTCCACGAACTGCGCGATCATCCTGCCGATCGATGCGGTGGTTGCGGAGAAATTTGAAGCCAATGCGCCTTCGCATGCCTATGGCCTCGACGCGATTCCCGCCAACGGCATGATCCTCGACGTCGGCCCGCAATCGATTAAGCGGATCGATGCTGCCATCGATGACGCCGCGACGCTGGTATGGAACGGACCGCTCGGCGCGTTCGAAATGTCGCCATTCGACCGCGGGACGGTTCAGGCCGCCAAATATGCAGCTGCCCGCACCAGGGCTGGCAAACTGGTGTCCGTCGCGGGCGGCGGAGATACCGTTGCGGCATTGAACCACGCAGGCGTCGGCAAGGATTTTACCTATGTTTCGACCGCCGGTGGCGCCTTTCTGGAGTGGATGGAAGGGAAACCTTTGCCCGGCGTCGAGGTTCTTAGGGTACGCTAGATTTTAATGGATCCGGCGCCCTTGGCGCTGACTTCAGCTCACGGAGAACAAGCACACATGGCTCGCATCACGTTGCGTCAATTGCTGGATCATGCTGCTGAGAACGACTACGGCGTGCCGGCATTCAATATCAACAACATGGAGCAGGCGCTGGCCATTATGGACGCCGCCAGTTCCCTCGATGCGCCGGTCATCATTCAGGCGTCGCGCGGTGCGCGCTCGTACGCCAACGACGTCATGCTCAAGCACATGATGGACGCGGTGACGGAAATTCACCCCTCGATTCCGGTCTGCGTGCATCTCGATCACGGCAACGAACCCGCGACCTGTATGACGGCGATCCAGGCCGGCTTCACCTCGGTGATGATGGACGGCTCGCTGAAGGCCGACGGCAAGACGCCGGGCGACTGGGATTACAATGTCGGCGTGACCAAGACCGTCACCGACATGGCCCATCTCGGCGGCATCTCGGTTGAAGGCGAACTCGGCGTGCTCGGCTCGCTCGAGACCGGCATGGGCGACAAGGAAGACGGCCACGGCGCCGAAGGCAAGCTTTCGCACGATCAGTTGCTGACCAATCCGGACGAAGCCGTGAAGTTCGTCAAGGAAACCCAGGTTGACGCGCTGGCCATTGCGATGGGCACCTCGCACGGCGCCTACAAGTTCACCCGCAAGCCGGATGGCGACATCCTCGCCATGAACGTGATCGAGGAAATTCACCGCAAGCTGCCGAACACGCATCTCGTCATGCACGGCTCGTCGTCGGTGCCGCAGGACCTGCAGGACATCATCAACAAGTTCGGCGGTCAGATGAAGCCGACCTGGGGCGTGCCGGTCTCCGAGATTCAGCGTGGCATCAAGCACGGCGTGCGCAAGATCAACATCGACACCGACAATCGCATGGCGATGACCGGACAAATCCGCAAGATTCTTTCCGAGAGCCCGAGCGAGTTCGATCCGCGCAAGTATCTGAAGCCTGCGATGGAAGCGATGACCAAGCTTTGCAAGCAGCGCCTGGAAGAGTTCAACACCGCCGGCCAGGCCAGCAAGATCAAGAAGGTGCTGACCACCGCCCAGATGGCACAACGCTACGCCAAGGGTGAACTGGCTCCGAAGATCGCCTGACGATCATCAAGAGGGCGGGACACGGTCCCGCCCCTTTTTTGGCCGCAGTCAACGGGCAGATACGGCATCATGGCCACCAAACCTCCTCCGCCGCGCCCTGCGCCTCGCCTCTATCTCGCGACCCCGGTTGTCGCCGACCCCGCTCAGCTTATCTCTGAACTGCCGGCGCTGCTCGCTGCTGCGGACATCGCAGCTGTTCTGCTGCGCCTCGCCCCCGGCGACGAGCGCAGCGTCATCCAGCGCGCCAAGGTGCTCGCGCCGCCGGTTCAGAGAGCCGGCGCGGCTCTGCTCATTGATGAACATTTCGGACAGGTCGCTCGCTCCGGCGCAGACGGCGCGAACGTGAGCGGTATCGAGGCCATGCAGGAGGCGATGCCGACACTGAAGCCCGATCGCATTCTCGGCGTCGGCGGCTTGATGACACGGCATGACGCGATGGTCGCCGGTGAAGCCGGCGCGGACTATGTGCTGTTCGGCGAACCCGATGCGAATGGCGAACGGCCATCGCCGGAGGCGATCTGCGAACGGCTGGACTGGTGGGCCGAATTGTTCGAGCCGCCCTGCGTCGGCTACGCCATGACGCTGGATGAAGCAAACCTGTTCGCCACGGCCGGCGCAGATTTTGTCCTGGTCGGTGATTTCATCTGGCAGGATTCGCGCGGCGCTCAGGCCGCTCTGATCGAAGCCAGCCAGGCTGTCACGCGCGGCTTTGAGACCTCTCTCACGCAAGCCATTACGGGAGCATAGGACCGCGATGACCGCGCTTCGCCGGACCGCGCCGTTCACAGCTACTCGTGCAAGATTTCTTGCATCGGTCGCTGCCGGTGTTGTCGCGTTTTCGGCAAGTGCTATCGCACAGAGCACGCCGAACCCCTTTCCGGAACCGATCAAGCCCGCGGAGAAGCCACCGGCCGCAAAATCCGCTGCACCCAAGGCCGCCGCGCCGAAACCGAGTACCAACGCGCCGAAGAAAGGCGAGCCCGCGAAAACGGCGTCTCCACCCGCACCCGCCGTTCCCGACAATCCTAACGCCGATCTCGCCTACGGTGCCTATCAGCAAGGCCTTTACCGCACCGCCTTCAATATCGCGCTGAAGCGCGCGCAGGAGATGGGCGATCCGAAATCGATGACGCTATTGGGGGAGCTCTACTCCAATGCGCTCGGCATCAAGCGCGACGACGCCAAGGCCGCTGAATGGTACAAGCAGGCCGCCGACCGCGGCGACCGCGAAGCGATGTTCGCGCTCGGCATGATGCGGATCGCCGGACGCGGCGGTCCCACCAATCGCGAGGAAGGCGCCCGGCTGCTGGCGTCGTCCGCCAAGCTTGGGAAAGCGGCGGCGGCATATAATCTCGGACTGCTGTATCTTGAAGGACAGGTCTTTCCGCAGGACGTCAAGCGCGCCGCCGAGCTGTTCCGACAGGCAGCGAACGCTGGCAACGCGGAAGCGCAGTACGCGCTCGCGACGTTCTACAAGGAAGGCCGAGGCGTGGAGAAGAACGTCGTGGAGGCTGCGCGCCTGTTGCGTGCCGCCGCGATGGTCGACAATCTCGACGCCGAAGTGGAATACGCCATCGCGCTCTATAACGGCACCGGCACGCCCAAGGATGTGCCCACCGCGATTGCGCTGCTGAACAGAGCGGCGCGCCAGAACAGCCCGATCGCGCAAAATCGCCTGGCACGCATTCTCATCGATGGCCTCGGCGTTCCAGTGGACAAGGTTCAGGGTTTCAAATGGCATTTGATCGCGAAAACTGCCGGCAATGGTGATCCCGATCTTGATGCGCAATTCGCGCAACTTCCGCCCGTGGAAAAGGCCAAGGCCGAAGCTCTCGCCAAGAAGTGGTTCGGCACGAAATAGGCTCGGATCTCCCTTGGTCCGGCAGGTTCAGACACGAAGCTCGCTTTTGACGTATTTCTCGGCGCGAACCGGCACCCCGCGCCGCTCGAAAACGCTCTGAACGCCCTTGACGCGCCTGCGCTTTGACGCCAAGCATCCGGCACCAAAGCCCCAATCTTTCATCCCGATCCGGCCTCATACGGATCCTTATCAAGCCGGACGCATGATCCATTCAGCTCTCATCAACGTCATGGTCAAGGCCGCGCGCCGCGCGGGCCGTAGCCTCAGTCGCGATCTTGGCGAGATCGAGAACCTTCAGGTTTCTCTGAAGGGACCGGCGAATTTCGTGTCGCTCGCCGACAAGCGCGCGGAACAGATGCTCTATGAGGATCTGACCAAGGCGCGGCCGGGTTACGGTTTTCTCGGCGAAGAAGGCGGCACACGCGAAGGCACCGACAAATCCAACACATGGATCGTCGATCCGCTCGACGGCACGACGAACTTCCTGCACGGCATTCCGCAATTCGCGATCTCCATCGCCCTGCAACGCGAAGGCACGATCATCGCCGGCGTGATCTACAATCCCGCCACCGATGAACTTTACATGGCCGAGCGCGGCAAGGGCGCGTTCCTCAACGATCAGCGCCTGCGCGTCGCGGCCCGCAAGCAGCTCAACGAATGTGTGATCGCGTGCGGCCTCCCGCATATCGGGCGCGGCGACCACGAACTCTCCCGCCGCGAAATGGCCGAGATGCAGCAGCGCGTCGCGGGCCTGCGCCGCTTCGGTGCGGCTTCGCTCGATCTTGCTTATGTCGCAGCCGGGCGTCTCGACGGCTACTGGGAACGCAATCTCCAGCCGTGGGATATCGCAGCCGGATTGATCATGGTGCGCGAGGCCGGCGGCGTCATCAGCGGCATCGAAGGCGGCGACACGGCGATGGCCACCGGTCATGTCGTTTGCGGCAATGAGACGATCCAGCGCGAGTTGGTGAAGATCCTGAAGCCACTGGGCTAAGCAGAAGCACAGTCGACCATCATTGCGAGCGAGGCAATCCAGGACTTCAAGCGCGGTTTCTGGATTGCTTCGTCGCTCCGCTCCTCGCAAATGAGGAGGAGACACTCCATTCGACCCACCCTGAATTACCGGTGGGACGGATGCGCTCCGGAAAAACCGGATCATATCCTCGCCCCAGCAATTGACCGAGAACGCCAGTGCTGACCGGCACCAGTTTCAGTCGAAGTTCCTTAGCTGGGGTCAAATCGGAGATGGTGTCTTTTTTCCCGCCCACGCTGTGCCATATTGATGTCTGACACGTTTCCACGGACAAGGATTGAAGATCCCGCCATGGCAAAGACCTCATCCAAAACTGCGGCTGACATCACCGTCACGAAACTGTCAACGCCGCGTATCTTTCTGGTCCGGATGCTGGTGTTCCTCGTTCTGTGCAGCCTGCTGCTTGTGGTCCTCTACAAGCAAATCTGGCTGGCGTTCCTTGCCAATCCCGGCCTCAATGCACTGATCGTCGGTGTTCTGGCCATCGGCATCATCCTCGCCTTCCGGCAGGTGATCCGGCTCTATCCTGAAATTTCCTGGGTCAACAGCTTTCGCATTTCCGATCCCGGCCTCGCTGTGGATCGCCGGCCCACGCTGCTGGCGCCGATGGCGGCAATGCTCAGTCATCGTTCGGGCCGCATGAGCATCTCGCAGCAGACCATGCGGCATCTTCTGGATTCCATCGCCACGCGGCTTGATGAAGCGCGAGACCTGTCGCGGTACATGACAGGGCTCCTGGTGTTTCTTGGCCTGCTCGGCACGTTCTGGGGCTTGATCGAAACCGTCGGCTCGGTCGGCAAGGTGATCGAGGGCCTGAAGGTCGGCGGCGATGCGGGCTCGGTGTTCGACACGCTGAAGGAAGGCCTCGCTGCCCCGCTCGGCGGCATGGGCATCTCGTTCTCGTCCTCGCTGTTCGGTCTCGCCGGTTCATTGGTCCTCGGCTTTCTCGATCTGCAATCGAGCCAGGCGCAGAACCGTTTCTACACCGACCTCGAAGACTGGCTGGCGGAAACCGTGCGGGAAT
Source organism: Afipia birgiae 34632 (assembly GCF_000308295.2). Taxonomy (GTDB): domain Bacteria; phylum Pseudomonadota; class Alphaproteobacteria; order Rhizobiales; family Xanthobacteraceae; genus Afipia; species Afipia birgiae. Next base: position 287,565 of record NZ_HG326652.1, on the reverse strand, counting down.
ATGCGGGCGATGGCGGCAGCGCCACTGGCGATCTCAATCCCGCGCTCGACCGGCTGCGGTTGGCCGTGGAGGAAATGGGATCGAACCGAACCGCCACCACGGCGATGGCCAATCTTGCCGAAGCGATTCAGGGCCTGGTGCATCACATGCGCACCGAGCAGCAATTGATCCGCGAATGGGCCGACGGTCAGGGTGAGCAGAACAAGGAGATCAAGCAGCTTCTGGAGCGCCTTGCACGTCAGCCTGAGACCAATTGAACCGGAGATAGCAGCTCATGGCGCTTTCGCGTTCACGCCGCAACGACAGCGGCTTCAACTATTGGCCGGGCTTCGTCGATGCGCTGTCGACGCTGGTTCTCGCGATCGTGTTTCTGCTATCGGTGTTTCTTGTTGTGCAGTTCTTCCTGTCGCAGGAAGTCACCGGCAAGGACAAGGCGCTTGAGCGGCTGAACGCGCAGATCGCGCAGCTCAACGATCTCCTGTCCCTCGAAAAACTCGGCAAGCTGAACCTCGACGAGCAACTCTCCCAGATGCGCGCCGGGCTGGCCTCGGCAGAATCCGAACGCGACCGCGTCAAAGGTCTTTATGATGGCCTCGCAGGCGCCGGCGCCAATGCGGCGGGCCGCGCCGCCGAACTCGGCAAGGCGCTCGATTCTGAGAAGCAAGTCTCGGCACGGGCGCTGGCGCAGATCGAAGTGCTGAACCAGCAGATCAGCGCGCTGCGCCGGCAACTGGCCGCCCTCGAAGAAGCGCTCGATGCATCGGAAAAACGCGACAAGGAATCCCAGACCCGGATCGCCGACCTCGGCCAGCGGCTGAACGTCGCGCTGGCGCAGCGCGTGCAGGAGCTGTCGCGCTATCGTTCCGAATTCTTCGGGCGGCTGCGCGCCATCCTCGGCAACCGGCCGGATGTCCGCATCGTCGGCGACCGCTTCGTGTTCCAGTCTGAGGTGTTCTTCGACACCGGACAGGCGCTGCTGCTGCCGGAAGGCCGCGCCGAACTCGACAAGCTTGCAACTGCGCTGATTGATCTCGACAACCAGATTCCAAAGGAGATCGCCTGGGTGCTGCGCGTCGACGGCCATACCGACGTGCGGCCGATCAGCAGCCCACAGTTCAAGTCGAACTGGGAGCTCTCATCGGCACGCGCGATCTCGGTGGTGCAGTATCTCGTCTCGCTTGGCGTGCCGGCGCAGCGGCTGGTCGCAGCGGGCTTCGCGGAGTTCCAGCCGCTCGATCCCGAGAAAACCGAAGAAGCCTACAAGCGCAACCGCCGTATCGAATTGAAGCTCACCGAGCGATGATCCGCACGTCGCAGACCTGCATGCGATCATGAGCGCACCCTTCACGCTCCGGCCCTACACGAACAGCGACGAGAACACAGCGATCGACCTGTGGCATCGCACCTGGCAACAGGCCTATCCGTCGATCGACTTCGCTCAGCGGCTGGAAGGCTGGCGTGCGCGCTGGCGGGATGAACTGGTGCCTGCCGCGCAAATCGTCGTGGCCGAACAGAACGGCGAGATGGCCGGATTCGTCACCATCGATGCATCAGGCTATCTCGACCAGCTCGTGGTCGCGCCGGAGGCATGGGGATCGGATCTCGGCAACATGCTCATCGGCGAGGCCAAAGCGATATCGCCGGGCGGCATCACGCTGCTGGTCAATACCGACAACGCCCGCGCGATCCGCTTTTATGAGCGCAACGGCTTCGTCCACACCCATGACGACGTCAATCCGGTATCCGGACGAAAAGTCTACGGCATGGCGTGGAAGCCCTGAGCGTACTCAGGCCGCCTCCAGCAACGCCACAGTGCCCTGCCCGCCGTCGGCACAGATGCTGACGATGGCACGGCTTCCCTTAGGCATTGCCGCCAGCTCCTTAACCGCCTGACTCAAGATGCGCGCGCCGGTCGCGCCGAACGGGTGACCGAGCGCGGTAGAGCCGCCGTTCGGATTCATGCGCTCGCGCGGAAACTTGCCGAACTCGGCTTTGACCCCAGCCTTGTCGCGGATGAACTCCGGGCTCTCCAGCGCCTTGATATGCGCAAGTACCTGCGCCGCGAAGGCTTCATGGATTTCCCAGAGATGAATGTCGCCATAGCCGAGCGAATGGCGCGCGAGCAGCCGCGGGATCGCATAGGGCGGCGCCATCAGCAGGCCCTCGGTGCGGAAATCCACCGACGCGATCTCCCAGTCGATCAGTTTCACGCGCGGTGTGTTGGAGGGAAGCTTCTCCAGCCCTCTTTGCGAAGCCACCCAGATGCTCGATGCGCCGTCGGTGAGCGGCGACGAATTGCCGGCCGTCAGCGTGCCCTTGCCGCTGGTGCGATCAAACGAGGGCGATAGCCGCGCCAGCTTCTCGAGTGAGGTATCCTTGCGCGGAATGGTATCACGCTTCACCCCGTCGAATGGAATCACGAGGCCGTCGAAAAACCCACGATCCCACGCGGCGACTGCGCGCTGATGGCTCTCCAGCGCGATCTGGTCCTGCGCCTCGCGCGAGATGTTCCAGACCTTGGCGGTGATTTCCGTGTGCTCGCCCATGCTCATTCCGGTTGTGCGGTTGCTGACCGCCGGAATGTAGAGGCGTACATCGCTGAGCTTGAGGTCAATGGCATGGCTGAGCTTTTGTCCGAGCGATCGCGCGGTCTGGAATTGGCGCACCCAGTTCGACAGCGACATGCCGAGCCCAAGCTGCACCTGGCTGAGGCTGTCAACGCCGCCGACCAGCGCGAGATTCTGCACTTCGCCGTCAATCATGCCGGCGGCTTCGAACACACCCATCATGCTGGTCGAACATGCCATGACGGTGGAATAGGCAGGCACCGTCGCATCGACACCAGCATCCATCAGAGTTTCACGTGCGATGTTGCTCCATGTCAGGTTGGGGACCACGTTGCCCCAGACCGCAAAGTCCGGCTTGCCGCCGCCCAGCTGCTCAATCATGTGCTTGACCACCGGAACCGACAAAGCGATGGCATCGACGCCGCTGAGAGGGCCATCGACCTTTGCAAACGGCGTGCGGACACCCGCCGCGAGCCAAACATCGGTTTTTGCAAATTGCGCCATCGGATACTCCCGGATCGCACGCCCTGTTGGCGCTTCCGGGACACTATGCGATCAGGCGGAGGGCATACAAGCCGACGGCGCGCCGGGCTGTCATGAAGCGATCAGCGCGCTCGGCATCCAGCCTGCCGTGGCCGCCTGCTTCCAGCTTTCGCAGGGAATGTCCGTGACCCGATACAGCGGCTTTTCAAAACGCACCTGCCGCCAGTCGCTTGGCGCTCCTGTAAAGAGATAGCCGGCTTTGCGGGCGAGAGCGATCATCTGCTCGTTGTTGCGGAAAGTTTCGCCGAACAGCCGCAGCGCGCCCAGCGCCGCCGAACGGCATTCAAGATTGGACAGCATGGCCGTGCCGATACCCTGCCCCTGCCACGCATTGCCGATAGACAGGCCGAATTCGGTGTTCTGCGTTTCGGCATCATAGCTGTAGCGGGACTCGCCGACGATCGTATCGACACCATCTACCTTCATTTCCGCGACCACCGCGAAACGACTGCCCTCGCCGATATGAAGCGCCTTGTCCAGCTCCGATGGAGGCAACTCGCTGGCAGCCCCCATCAGACGATTGTAACGCGACTGACGCGACAACGACCGGAAATAGAACAGCAGCGCGTCGGCGTCCTTCGGCTCGATGAACCGTACTGTCAGCGGCCTGCCGCCCTTCAGTCGCACCACATCGGTGTAGCGGCCAAGATTGCTCAGAACAAAGCGATGATCGGGTTCGGCCAGCATGGCACACTCCATCAACTCAATCGGACTGATCTGCGGGGACAGCGTTCGGACTGAACGAAACCGTTGAGCCTGGTTCAGCAGCGCTCGGTCAGGCTCAACGGCAGATGTTTATGCACGCCAGAAAGGCTTGCTGGCCTCGTAGGCGAAGTCGCTCCAGCTCGCGCCGACGTCGTGGAAATCGCGGTCACTGAGGCTAGCCAATTCAGCCCGGCGCTTTGAGCGCTGCTGCCAGGTGTGCACCACGTCTGAGATCGACGTGATCGGGTGATGGATGAAGTCATGATGATGATTTGTCATCAGGTCGGTCGTGCAAGCAGACATCGTAGCCTCCTAAAACAAACTTGACGCCTCAAATATCTGCTTCCCACCCCCCATTGACAAACGACACGTTGTCCCCCGTTATATGAGATAATATCATATATTAGAGGGGCTCATGACCGCCAGATTGCCCTCGCTGAACGGTTTGCGCGCTTTCGAGGCCGCCGCACGGCACCTCAGCTTCACTCTTGCCGCGCAGGAGCTGAACGTCACCCAGACCGCCATCAGCCACCAGATCCGGCGGCTGGAGGAAGAGCTGGGCATCAAGCTGTTCATCCGCCAAAGCCGCTCGCTGGCGCTGACGCCCGAGGCCACCGACTATCTGCCGGGCATTCGCGCCGCGTTTCAGGATCTGCGCACCGCCACCGACCGCCTGCTGCGCAACGGCAACGACCGGATGCTGACAATCAGCACTCTGACGTCGTTCGCAGTGAAATGGCTGTTGCCCCGGCTGGCGCCGTTTCAGGAAAAACATCCCGACATCGACGTTCGCATCACCACATCGACCGAGCTCGTCGACTTTCGCCGCCGGCGACGGTGGACGCGGCAATCCGGTACGGACGCGGCCAATGGCCGGGCGTGCACGCGGAATGGCTGATGACGGACCAGATGTTCCCGGTCGTGCAGTCCCGCGCTGCTTGAGGGCAAGAATGCCCTGAAAAAGCCGGAAGACCTCGCACGTTTCACGCTGCTGCACACAACCGGCTACAACGACGACTGGCGTTTCTGGCTGACGGCCGCCGGGCTTCCCACCCACATCGCGAAGAATCCAGGACTGACATTCGATCTGTCGTTCATGACGATTCAGGCCGCCGTCGACGGCATCGGCGTTGCAATCGGCCACACCGCCTTCGTTCAGGACGACATCGCGAAAGGACGTCTGGTCGCTCCCTTCGATGTGACACTGCCGGAAGATGCCGGATACTATTTCGTCACGCCGCACGAAAAGGCCACCATGCCGAAGGTCACCGCGTTCCGGGACTGGCTGATAGCGACGATGCGGCCATAACGCGCTGCCCGCAAAATAGCTGCCGCGACATCCTCACCCGATGCGTCGGGCCCCTTCGCGGAACAGCGCAGCGCCTTCCGGTGCGAACTGCATCGCGGTGAGAAAATCCTCGACACAATAGTTCGGAAGCCGTTTGCGGATCGCCGCCATCTGTGCGCGCGCCTCCTGAAGCCGTCCCGCCAGCGCCAGACAATATGCGGCGATCGCCAGAATATGTGCATGCGCGTTTGGCCGTGCGGCCGCCTTCAAACCCCAGTCGGCCGCTTCATCGAACTGCCTTAAACGCACCAGCGCCATCGCACGCGCACCGAGCATGCCGAACAGCAGCGGATCGAACGGACTGAGATGGCGCGAGTGGTCGGAGAATCTGACGGCGGCCTGCGGATCGCCGCCCTGCGAGTGAACGAAAGCCAGCGTGTAGTGGCCGAGCGCGAAATTCGGACTGAGATCGATCGCCTGCTCCAGTTCGATCAAGGACTGGTCCTGCTGTCCGCGCAGCCATAGCGCGCGGCCCATGGCCCAATGCGCGCCCGGGTCGCGGTCGTCGGCCATCAGACTTTGCCCTGCGGTGTCGAAGGCCCGGTCAACTTCCAGTTCACGCGGCGCCCAGCCCTGAAACGCACTCTGGAAGTGGGCAAAGGACAGGCCGCCATAGGCTCGCGCGAAGGTGGGATCACGCTGCACGGCCATCTCGAAAAATTCCCGGGCCCGCTCATTGTCGGCTTTGTTGAACCGGTAAACATGCCACAGGCCGCGATGATAGGCCTCCCACGCATCCAGCGAACTCGGCGGCTTCAGCATCGCGCGGTTGCGTTCGATCGTTTCAATCTCATGGGCAATGGATGCAACAATCCTGTTGCCGATTTCGTCGAGGACAAGGAACGAATCGCTCACCTTCTGATCAAAGACCTCCGTCCAGACAACGCGCGCGGAACGCGTCTCGGCAAGCCCGACCGCAACGGTCATGCGCGCACCCTGACGCTGCAGCGAGCCGCTGACGACATAGTCCACGTTCAACATCCGTCCGGCTTCTTCCGGACCAACGTGCCGTTCGCTGAGCGCAAAGACAGTCCCCTGCGCGATGATGAAGAGGCTGCGCAGCTTGGCAAGCCTCGTGATCAGGTCATGAGCCAGACCGCCAGCCGCACCGCCTTGCGCAGGCATACCGGCGTTACGCTCGATAAACGGCATCACCGCAATGGATGCACGCCGGGGTGACGCAATCACGCCGTCATCGGCCGGCGTCAACGCGGGCACCGGAGAAATGTCTGTCACGCGAATTTTCGCGCCGTCACCCTGCGCTTTCGCTGCCCGCCACATCTCCCGCACCGGCCCATGATCGAGACCTTCGTCCTCGAACATCCGCGCCGTTGCCAGCAAATGCTCCTCGCCCTCCCGCAACCTGCGGTGGCGCGCAAAGGCGTTCAGAAGCATCTCGTGAACACGCAGATCAAATGGCGCAAGCTCCAACCACTTCTCCAGATGCCTGAATATCTCGTCGCCGGTCTCTGTTCCGGCGAGACGCTCCAGCAGCGCGACGTGACGGCCGCGAAACTGACGGCGCTGCGCTGTGAGCCACGCGTTGAAATCCGGATTGCGATCGATTTCGAAGCCTTCGAGAAATTCGCCGATGTAAAAGGAAGCCAGCGCTCGCAGTTGCTCGGGGGACAGCGACTGGATACCCTGCTGGGTTGCGCGAGCGACCTCGATGGCGTCGACAAAGCAATCCGTCAGATCGAGTGCGACGGTGTCTCCCTGGGTTTCAACCCGCGGCCGATCAGGCGTATCAATGACAGACCTCAGCTTGCTGAGACACCAGCGCAGCTCTCCACGCGGATCGTTCGGCACATCCCACAAAAGTTCGCAAAGCTGGCTTCGCGGCACGGCGTGCGGCGCAAGCGCGAGATAGGACAAAAGCGCACGCACCTTGCGCGATGCCGGCAGCGCCACCGGGGCGCCGCCCCGGCCGATCGCCAGTGGCCCGAGCAATTGCACGTGCAGGGCCCGACCGCCGAGCCGATCCGATTCCACGGGCATTTCCACGGCGCGTACCACGCTCGTCTCCATGTGTAGCCGTTACAGCTGGAAGCGATGGCAATGGCGCGGCGATTGCGCCCGATCCAGCCCTACTCGCGTATGCGAGACAACACATTCGAACGGAGAAGAACCATGCTCGATACCACCAATACCATCAGCAAAGTTCCCGTTGACCTTACGGCGGTCAAGGCCCGCCAGCAAGGAGCCTGGTCGTCCGGCGATTACGCGGTGGTCGGCACTACCCTTCAGATCGTCGGCGAGGAGCTGTGCGAGGCCCTTGATCTCCGCGCAGGCCAACGCGTCCTCGACGTTGCCGCCGGGAACGGCAACGTCTCGCTCGCTGCCGCGCGCCGCTGGTGTACCGTCACCTCCACCGATTACGTGCCGGCCCTGCTCGAACGTGGCCTGGAGCGCGCCCGCGCCGAACGGCTCGACATTGCCTTTCGCGAGGCCGACGCCGAGGCGCTGCCATTTCCGGACAAGAGTTTCGACGCGGTGGTCTCGACCTTTGGCGTGATGTTCACGCCGGACCATGACCGCGCCGCGAACGAGCTTGTTCGCGTGTGCAAGCCCGGCGGCAAGGTTGGTCTCGCCAACTGGACACCGGACGGCTTCATCGGCCAGCTCTTCAAAACGATCGGCAAACACGTGCCGCCGCCTCCGGGTGTAAAGTCGCCGGCTCTCTGGGGCACGCGCACGCGCATCGACGAGATGTTTTTACCTCACACCTCATCCATCAAGGTGGCGCAACGTTACTTCGTATTCAGGTATCGTTCTGCAGACCATTGGCTGGAGATTTTCAGGGGTTACTACGGACCGGTACTCAAGGCGTTTGCCGCGCTAGAGCCCGGGGCGCAATCGGCTCTCGAAGGCGAGATCCGGGTCCTCCTCAGCGACTTCAACCGTTCGGAGGATAGCTCCATCGTTATTCCCAGCGAGTACCTCGAGATTGTCTGCACGCGGCGCTGAAGGCCCGTACGCGCTCGATTCAAGAGAGCGACAATCCAAACGACATCGTGCGGTGACACTCACCGCACGATCAATCCAATGCTCGGCATGCGTGTTCACGTCACCGGGAGGAACAATGATCGATGGCACGCATTGGATCGTGAGTTCCCCTGCCCCAGACTTTTCATCATGCCGCCTTGCTATGGTCAAAGCACGATGCCTCCTGTTGCATGCAGACCGGCCGGATGTCCGCTGCGCATCACACACCGCAAGATCACGGAGCGTCAATGCAACTCGAATTGCAACACGTAGACCCGCACGCCGATCCGCACGACGTCATTGCCGCGCAGCTCCGCAACCTGGCACCGCGCGGCGGGCACGATCCGTCGCAGCTCAACGTCACGCCTGCGGCATCGCCGGAACCAGCCAGCAAGCCGCCTTTCAGCACCGCGCCGTTGAACGATAACATCGATGATATCTACACTCCGGCACCACGCGCGAAGTTCGGTCGCGGCGTCGTGGGACTGATCGTTTGCGCAGGCATTGCGGCAGCCGCAATCTGGCATTCCTATGGTGAAGACGCGAGGCAGAGGCTTTCTCACCTTGTGCCCCAGCCGTTTGCTGGCACAACCACTCCGCAAAGCGCCGCAGCCGCCGAACCGCAGGACGTAAACTCGCAGATCACGGCACCTCAACCGGCGGCCGACCCGGCGCCCGCGCAAGACGCCGCCGCGGTACCTGCAACGCCTCCTGAGCCTGCAACAGCTTCTTCCACGCCGGCAGTGGAAACTCCGTCCACGCAGGCGGCGCTAACGCCCGAGCTTGCGCAGTCGATTGCCACAATGGCGCGCGAAATCGCTTCGCTAAAGCAAACAGTCGAGCAACTGCAGACCGGCCAGCAGCAATTGAGCCGCGATGTCGCGAAAGCCACGGAGGAGACGCGCCGCAAACCCGTCGCGCAAACATCGAAGCCTGCCTTACCGCCGCGACCACAACGGACGTCGGCACCTGCTCCGGTTACGCGTAGTGCCCAACCCACTTCACCACAGGCCTATCCGCAAGGGCAGATTTACCCGCAAGGCGGTGCCGCCCACCGTGAAGCCTACATCCCGCCACAACCTGCACCCTCGCAACTTCCGCCGCCGCCCGGTGACAGCAGCGTCCCCAGGCCACCGATGCCGTTGCGATAGTTGTCAGTGCGAGCGAACCAGGCATTCAATTCGGCGGGGCTGTCGCGACAGCTCGCACCCGACCGATCAATGGCGCCGGACCGGCACCATTGAAGCACACGCTGCAGTCGCCGCAGATCCCCGCTCAAGGAGTGGTTCTTTTGATCCAGGATGAGACCGCCTCTCCCAAGACCTTCAGGTGATCGGCGGCTGAAAATCCGGATATGCTTTTGCGCGGCTTCAGGTCGTGATCGCCGTCTTCCAGCCAAAGGATTTCGATGCTCTTCGATAGAGCATACGAGGACACCTCCTCCCTCGTGCCGAACGGGTCGCGTGTGCCCTGAATGATGAGTGCTGGCGTTTCGAGTTCGGCAAGATGCGCCGTGCGCAGCTGTTCGGGCTTGTCCGGCGGATGGAATGGATAGCCAAGACAAAGGAGCCCTGCGATCCGGCGGGATGCATGGAGCTGATCGGCCACCATGCTCGCAACGCGACCACCCATCGATTTTCCACCGATGATGAGCGGCCCCTTTGCGTCGAGCGCATCAACCGCCGCGACGTATTCCGGCTTCAGCTTGTCCGCACGCGGCGGCGGCCTTCGACCTGTGGAGGTCCGGCGGCTCGCCATATAGTCAAACTCAAAGCGCGCGACGCGTAAGCCAGCCTCAGCCAAAACCTTGGCAACTGCGGTCATCGCGGCGGAATCCATCGCAGCGCCAGCGCCATGCGCAAGAAGAACTGTAACTCTGGCGTGTTCGGGTCCATCAATCAGGAACATTGTCACCAATTGGTCCGGAGCCAGACCGTTTTCCGGCGCGACGCCCCTCATTAATCGGGGTCGGGGATAGCTGCCTAGCCCTCCCATCCCGCCCGGACTTACCTGTCCCGGCTCGAAAACCTGCCGACTTCCACATCCCTCCGGCGGAATGGCGCGACGAAGTCAGCTTTTCCGGTCACATGGTAAAGAGATAGAGGTGCTTAAATACCAGAAAGGCAGGATTTCGTTGCGCTCCCGCAACAGTTCCCAAAACTCGTTTAAGGCGTCATTTCGCCCCATGTGTGTTCTGCTAATGTCGGAAAGTAAATATGAAGAGATTTTTAAGTATTTTCGGTGCTAGGGGATTCCCGGATGCGTGCATTAGTTTTCGCCGTTCCAGCTTTCTTGCTGGGCTGCTCGCTTTCCCCAATGGCTTTCGGGCAAGCGGCGTTTTCAATCAATGATGCTTTGAAGCAAGCTATCGCCACTCACCCGGGAGTTGGAGAGGCAGCAGCCAACCGCCGCGCCACTGAATCCGAGTTACGCCAGCAACAATCCACGCTGCTGCCGCAGGTCCGAGTCGAAGCTCGTGCCGGTCCGGAACGCTTCAATCAGCAGGTTGTCCCCGCACCGCTGGGCAACGACACTTGGCGAAACGGCCGAGACGTTTCGATCGTCGGCCGCCAGCTGATTTTCGACGGATTTACGTCCCTGAACGAAATCTGGCGGCAGTCTGCACGCGTGAACGCGGCTGCGGCGCGCGTCCATGAAAGAACCGAATTGCTGGCCCTCGACGCTGCCGAGGCCTACATCGATGTCATTCGCTACACCCGCCTGATTACGATCGCCGAGGACAACGTTCGGGTCCATCGCAGCCTGTTTGGAAATGTGCAGGCTCGCTTCAACGGCGGCCGCGCGGGCGAAGGCGATCTCGAGCAAACGCGTGAGCGTGTCGAAAACGCAGTCGCAACGCTCGCAGGATTCCGCCAGAGCCTGGACGAGGCTCGCGCCAAGTATCGCAAGTCCGTTGGCCTTGAACCATTCAACCTGCGCAATCCGGGCCGTCTTGCAGGGCTTCCCAGAACGAAGGACGAGTCGCTCGCAGTCGCGATCAAATTCAATCCCACCATTCAAGCCGCAGAGGCGGATGCCCGCGCGGCGAAGTATGCATTCCGCAGCACGTCCGGCGCTTTCGTTCCGAACGTATATCTCGAAGGCCGCGCGGCATCGGGCATTGATGCCAACTCCTATGTTGGCAAGCGCGAGGATGTGAGCGGAAAAGTCGTGGTGAGCTGGGATATCTTCCGCGGCGGCCAGGATGCATGGCGCCGCTCCGAAATGGCGGAACGATATGTTGAAGGAACGATGCGGCATGCACGCCTTCAGCGGGACGCAGTTGAATCGATCGACAAGGCCTGGGCGGCGCGCACGCTGACCGCCGATAGAATTGCAGCTTTGCAGCGGCAGATCGCATCCGATCGGAAAGTCATCGTCTCCTATCAGAAGGAATATGAACTCGGTCAACGCTCACTGGTCGATCTGCTGAACGGTCAGAACCAGCTGTTTAACGGGTTCGTCTCGCTGGTCTCTTCGCAAAGCGTTGCAGTGTTCGCCGACTATCAGTTGCTTGCTGCGATGGGCGGACTGATCGAGTATGTGAAGGCACCGCCCCCGGCGGATGCTTCGCCGCTCGAGGTTGAGCCGTTCGGTCTGTTTCCTACGAAATTGCCGCCTATCATTCTCCGTACGCCGATCTCAGGCTCGGAGCCTTTGCCCGTTATGCGGGTCGAACCAGTCCCGGCGCTCAATTACGCGTCTGCGACCGGACCTGTCCAGGCACCCGAAAGCGACAGTTTTTCAGGACGCTGGCAGGGCTCAAATCCCGCGCAGGAGCTGATCGACGCCGCATCGAAATGGCCAAGCATCGGGGCGCAACCCGGGCGCTGAGGCGCCCAGACAACGTATTGATTTTATTGCTGAAAACGGAATCTTGGTGCGGGCATCAATGTGGGGCGAGAGCGCTCCGGCATTAGTCTTAATATTAAGGTTTTCTTATCTTTTTAACCGACCGGGCTAGGATGACGCATTGACCCCTGGCAGGACAACAACCCTTGAAACCCGAAACGGCTATTGAACGAGATGCGTCGATGCCAGGCGGGCCCGACACCAGTGGTCGCTTAAGGGATCCGCTCGCGGCAGCGCTGGTCTATCTCGCCAGTTTTCACGGGCGATCCATCAGCCGCGAAGCCTTGATAGCCGGCCTGCCGATCATCAACGGCCGGTTGACAGCCACGCTGGTCGAACGTGCGGGCTTGCGCGCCGGGTTAGAGGTCGAGCCGGTCAAACGCGCGCTCTCCGATATTCCGGCCCTCGTGTTACCGGTCTTGCTGATCCTGAAGGACGGCATGCCGTTGATCATGACCGGCCTGGATGAAACCGGTGAAATGGCTCATGTCATCGACCCGGAGCGCCCTGACGCGACAAAAAATCTCACCGTTTCCGGGCTTGCATCGCTCTATTCTGGCTATGCGTTTCTGGTCAAACCGGCGGCAACCGCCGATGCGCGCACCGTTGCCGCGGGTGATCTCCCTCAGTCACACTGGTTCTGGTCGGTCGTCCGCAAATTCGGATCGAACTACGGACACGTCGCGCTTGCGGCGCTCCTCGTCAACTTGCTCGCCCTGGCTGCGCCGCTGTTCACGATGAATGTCTACGACCGCGTTGTCCCGAACGGCGCGATCCCGTCTCTTGTTGCCCTTGCTGTCGGCCTTGGTCTCGCAATTGTTTTCGATTTTGTCATCCGGATTGTCCGAAGCAGAATTGTGGATCTGACGGGCAAGAAGATCGATGTCGTGCTCGCAGCCAATATTTTCGAGCATATCCTCGCGGTGAAAATGGCCAACAGACCGGCGTCTGTTGGCATTCTCGCCAACCAAATGAGGGATTTCGATTCAGTCAGGGAATTCTTCACATCAGGCACGGTGGTCGCGGCCACTGACCTGATCTTCGCCATGATATTTATCGGCATACTCTTTGTTATTGCCGGTCCGCTCGCATGGATCCCCTTGCTGATGTTGCCGATCGTTATCGCGACCGGCTTCGTTCTGCAGCGCCCGCTTGACCGCGCAATGAAGCGGCTGCAGGCGGAATCGGCGGCGCGGCATGGCGTGCTTATCGAATCGCTGTCAGGCATCGAAACCGTTCGCGCGGCTGGCGCCGAATCTCGCATGCAGACCCTGTGGGAGCGATCCGTCGCAGCAACAGCGCGTTCGGGCGAAGATGTCCATTTCTGGTCATCCCTGGCGCTGACGATTTCGAGCTCCGCTCAACAGATTACGAGCATGTTGCTGGTGGTGATCGGTGTCTTCCTGATCCTTGACGGCAAGATCACCATGGGCGCCTTGATCGCCGCGAACATGCTGTCCGGTCGTGTGCTGGCCCCGATCTCGAGCCTCGCATCCGTTATTACCCGGGCCACCCAGACAATCAGCGCTCTGCGCTCGATCGACAGGCTGATGACGCTTGAACGCGAACGCCCTCCAGGGCGCAGCTTCGTGACCCGGAAGATCGACAAGGGCGCTGTTACTTTCGACAACGTGAGCTTCCGCTACCCCGGCACCAAGGAGAGCGCGCTTGAAAACGTGTCGTTCAAGATTGCACCCGGAGAGCGAGTTGCGATCATCGGACGCGTCGGCTCAGGCAAAACGACGGTCGGCCGCCTTCTGACTGGATTCTACGAACCACTCGAAGGCAGCATCGCCATCGATGGTATCGATTCTCGTCAGTATGATCCGGCAGACCTGCGCGCAGGCGTTGGCTTCGTGATGCAGGACACCGACCTGTTCTTCGGAAAGCTGCGCGACAATATCACTCTCGGAAAGCCGTCAGCGACCGACGAGGAAGTCATCGAAGTCGCACGCCTGTCCGGTGTCGAGCAATTCATTGCCGGCCATCCCCTTGGCTATGACATGCCGATCGCCGAAGGAGGCCGCAGTCTCTCCGGTGGCCAAAAGCAGGCCATCGGCCTGGCACGCGCCATGATCCGCAAACCCAAGATCATTTTCATGGATGAGCCGACCGCGCACTTCGATGTGCGCAGCGAGGCGGAATTCCTCGATCGCCTGAAATCGATCGCGATGTCCGACATGACGATCATCGTCTCCACACATCGCCCCTCCCTGCTGTCGCTGGTCAATCGCATTCTGGTATTTGAACGGGGCAAGCTCGTTGCCGACGGCCCCCGAGAGACCATTCTCGCCAACCTTCAGGCGGGTGCAAAGCGGCCAGCAGAAGCACCGAGGTTCGACAAACCCATCGTGAAATCAAATGCAGCAGTCTGACTTCGCCTTCGCAAACGATATTCGGGCTGCGGTGGAGCTGCGCACGCCGCGTACGTCGCGGCTGGTCCTGCTGTGTACATTGGCGCTTCTCGTGGCTGGAGTCGTCTGGGCGCATTTTGCTGTCCTCGACGAAGTCAAACGCGGCAACGGACGGGTAATTTCCTCCCGCCAGACCCAGGTCCTGCAAAGTCTCGAAGGCGGTCTTGTCCTGGAAATTCTGGTGCGGGAAGGAGATATCGTAAAGCAGGGCCAGGTGCTGATGAGGATCGACGATACAAAGTTCTCAGCCGACCTTGGCGAGGTGCGAGAACGGCGTGCGTCAAATGCTGCGCGTGTCGCGCGTCTTCAGGCTGAAGTGATCGGCGCTGAAAAGCCCGTCTTCTCCGAAGAGCTCGTCAAGCTCGCGCCTCAAATCGTCGAGACCGAACAGAACCTGTTCGCTGCGCGCGTGAAGAAAATATCGCAGGACATCGACGTTCTGGCGCAGCAGGAAACCAGGCTTGCCGCCTCACTCAAACTGCTCAACCGCGAGGTGGAAATCACCCGCAACCTCTATGCGCAGAAAGTCGTCCCCGAGATTGAGATGCTGCGCCTCGAACGACAGGCCAGTGAAATCCGTGGACAGCTTGCCGAAACGCAGTCGCGCATCACAAATATCAAGACTGCCTTCCGGTCACAGTCTGAGGAGGATCTGGCCAAATCCCGCGGCGATCTGGCTGTGCTGGAAGAGAATATCAAGTCAGCGCAGGATCGCGTCCGCCGCGCCGACCTCAAGTCTCCGGTTAACGGCATTGTCAACAAGCTGAACGTGACCACGGTGGGGGCAGTGGTTCAGCCGGGCGCCAACCTGATGGATATTGTTCCGCTGGACGACAGCCTGCTTGTCGAGGGCCGGATTCGTCCGCAGGACATCGCTTTTATCAGGGCCGGTCAGGATGCCGTGGTCAAGATCACCGCGTACGATTCGTCGGTCTATGGCTCTCTGAAGGGGAAGGTTGAGCGCATCAGCGCAGATACGATCGCCGACGACAAACCCGAGCGGGGTGAGAAAGGCGAAACGTTTTATCGAGTTATGGTCCGGACAGACAAGAACCATCTCGGAACGGCGGAAACTCCGCTTCCGATTATTCCCGGCATGGTCTCCACCGTCGAAATCCTGACCGGTGCGAAATCGGTGCTCGATTATATTGTCAAGCCCGCCCGCATGCTTCGCGATGAAGCTCTTCGCGAGCGTTGAAGGCCTTTCGGTAACGAAATAATCAGCATTAACGCTGCGTTACACATCAGCGATGCTTCAAATTCTAGGTATTCTGTTTCTCCCCTTTCACTCTGCGGCGGAGAATACCTTCCGCCATCCGCGCCGTTTAACGCTGCGCTAGCCGCCCCCATTCAATGATCGCCCCATCACACGGGAACGGGATCAGCTTCATGGCTGGCCGACGCTCCCGGGATGCAGGGGCGTTATCATGGCGAGTTTTCCGGCGGCGCGTACCGTTACAGGGGCGATTATTGGCCTCGCGGTTTTGGCGGTCAGCGCCTTTCCCGGCGAAGCCGCATCAAAGGCCAAGCCGAGGAAGTATATTTTCGACGATCTGGTGACGCCCTCAATGATGGCGCCACCGTCGCCGCCCATTCGCGTGCCGACTGATGGCGCGCGGTTCTTCTCGATCAACAGCGTTCTGGCGAAACTCGACGGCAAGCCAAAAGTGGACGAACCAATTCGCCTGGCATCCGTCACAAGCGGAGACGTGTTATCCGATGCCCCGGCCGAGCTGATCAATACGGAACGGACATTGCAGAGCACGAATGAGCCGTTCGGTCTGTTTACATTCCGGGCGCCGGAAGGTGTCCTTTGGCGTAAATGGCGCGCGGTGAAGGCTGATATCGACGCCGATCTGCGACAGGTCGAAAATTGCAAGGCAAACAGTGCTGATTGTAGCGACGCGGCCCGACGCTTCCTGCTGATCGCCGACGAAGTCCGCACCCGAAGCGGTGCCGCCAGAATTGAGACCGCCAACCGGCTCATCAATACGGCCATTCGATACATGAGCGACCTTGCACAGCATGCAACCATCGACGTCTGGTCGGGGCCATTGGCGTCGCTCGGCACAGGCCGTGGTGACTGCGAGGATTACGCCATCGCAAAATACGTTGTGTTGCGGGAAGCCGGTGTTCCGGAGCAGGATCTTCGTGTCCTTCTGGTTCGCGACCGAAATGTCCGGGAGGATCACGCGGTCCTCGCGATCCGGAATGGCGAGGCATGGACCGTTCTCGACAACCGCAGCTCGGCCTTGGCGCCGGACAATGAACTGCGCCATTTCAAGCCTCTCTATGCCCTCGACAACGGCGGCGTGAATCTTTTCGCATCTCCCTATCTGTCACAGCGGCGAACCGTGCAGGCCAAAACGGTTTCTCCGGCATCCGAGGCCGTCGGCATCGAAGACGCCACGACAGTTTGGGGGGCCGCTGCTGACAGTGCCGCCACATCCATTGTCGGCACCGCTGCTGGCGCGGCAACCCTGCCGGTCTTGATCTAGGCGCCGTTGTCAAAGCGACAGGCGACACATTGGTCGTTCGAGGCCGAAGAGCGGTCTTCGCGCTGTCAAAATTTCCTCGCCCACCGGGCTGGCCCGATGCGAAGCAAATGCTTTCGTGATACATTTCTGGGGGTTGAGCCTGGCGCAATTTGCACCGGTTCAGGTCGAGCGGGGATATTGTGGAAGCAGACGCGAGACACTTGTTTCAAGGCAACCTCCGGCGCGCAGTCGCAAGCTGCCTTGCAATTCTGACTCTCGTTGCCAGCGGAAGCTCTGCCGCCCCGGCACAGGAACAGACGGTCGAGCGCGCCGCCAAGGGTCAGCCGGCGAAGGACATTCAGGTCGGTGTTTATCTCAACGTCCAGCCCGACTGCACGTCCGGCACATTACCGGCCATCCGTCTCGTCAGACCGCCAACGAACGGCGCCGTGAGCATCAAGCGGGGCAAGGTCAGCGCAACCAACTACAAGCAATGTCTTGCGCTCGAGGTTCCTGGATTTATCGCGTTCTACCGCTCAAAGCCTGACTTCTCCGGCATTGATATCCTGACCATCGAGGTCAGGTACCCCGGAGGTCGCACCGAGATGCAGCGCATCAGCGTGACCGTTGGCGGCGGACCGGCGGGGCAGAAGATATAGGCGCAGCCGGCGGCGAGGCCAGACAACTCGCCTTCTAAGCAAGCCTTCCATAGCAAAAGCCCGCCGGAGTTGATCCGGCGGGCTTTTGCTATGTGGCAGTGAGACTTTTATGCGGTCACCTGGACCTGATGCTCAGCGCCCTCCAGATAGACGCTGACAATGTTTCCAACAGTGCCGTAGCCAGTCAACGTCGCGACGTTCCCGCCACTGGTGAAATTTCCAGTTCCCGTGGCATCAATCTGCACAACGGCATTCGCACCGGTATCGGTCACCTTGATGAAATTATCAATGTTGGACGAAGGTCCGAATGTGGCATCCAGCAGGGCCGAGAGATCGATAACGTCCTTGCTGGTGCCCGTTCCGTTGTAGTTGTTGATCGTGTCCTGATTGGTCGTACCGGTCTCGCTGTAGAAGAAGCGATCAAGGCCTGTTCCGCCGTCAAGGATATCGTTGCCGATCCCGCCGACCAGAACATCGTCGTCCGCGCCGCCGTTCAGCGTGTCGTTTCCGCCGCCACCAAAAAGAATGTCGTCTCCTCCATTGCCGTTCAACGTCGAGCCGACATTGCTTTTGGCATCGAACAGGATGTTGTTGTTTCCGTTGCCATCAAGAGCGCCCGAAGTATCGATCGATATCGATGCCGTCGCGGTGTCTGTCTGTCCACCAGCTGTCAGTGTGTAGGTAAAGCTTCCCCAGTCGCCATCATTACCAGAACCGCTTTGGGTATTGTTGGTGATCGTGAGTGATCCAGGATTGGTGACCAAGCTTACACTTGCAAGGCCGCTGAGCGAGCTTGTCACTGTAACATCCAGCGGCGAGTTTTCAGGATCGCTGTCGTTGAGCAACAGCACCAGTTCGGGCATTACAAGAACACTCGCGTCGGACGCCGCGACGTTGACGATGATGCTGTCGCTGTTCGCATTGGGCGAGTCGTTAACAGCAGCAACATTAATCGTTGCCGTGTCCACGGCGGTCAACGCTCCTCCGCTGCCCGTATCGCCAGTATCGTTGGCGGTCAGCGTAAGCGTGGTCGTCGCAGCCGGATTATCGAGGTCGGCCTGATAGACAATCGTACCTGGAGATCCACCGCCGTTATCGATGCCCCCGAGCAGCCGATTTATCTCTGTCACGGTGCCGGTGATCGTCACCACCGACGTGCCGTTGCCGCTGATCGAGCTAACGCTGCTGTTTCCGGCAGTAACCGTCAAGATTCCCTGTGTCACGGAGAGGGTGGCCGAAATCTCGTTATTCCCTGCATCGATGTCACCGATTGAGCCCAGTGACACGCCGTTGGTGGCAAGCGTCAGGTTGGTCTGCTCGGTTGCATTGTAGCTAGCGTTCGCGATGTTTGCCGTCGGCGTATCGTTCACAGCCGTCACATTGATCGTCATCGTGTTCGGCGTTGGGTCGAGATCGATACCGCCATTGGCGGTGCCGCCATTGTCCTGCACCTGGAAAGTGAAGCTCGCATAGGCCGCGCCGTTGGCGTTCTGCGCACCTGTAAATGTCAGGAGACCAGCATTGATGTCTGCGGCCGAAATTACCTGACCGAGCGTGACATCCACGCCGTTCAGCTTGAGAGAGCCAGCCGTCTCAAGCGTCGTGATCTTGACAGCCTGAAGAGCGCTCGCAGGCGTATCACCCGCGTCGGAGAACCCGAAATGAGCCGCCGTGAGCGTCAGCGACTGATCTTCCAGCACCGTCAACGTATTGTTGGTGCCAGATGGTGCCGCATTGATGTTGTTCACCGTCAGGTTGAGCGATGCACCGACCGTATCGCCGTCACCATCCACAAGGGTGTAGGCAAAGGTCTCAGCCGACGTCGCAGCGATGTTGGTGGGGGCCGTGTAGTCCCACTCGCCAGCCTGATTGGCGCCGTTTGCAGCGAAATTGAACACCAGCTTGCCGCCGAGATCGGTGGTGATGGTGATCTGCTTGCCGTTGGCATTAATCACGTCACCGGCACCCGGCGCATTGGATGTCGTGATCGTTGCGTTGCCATCAAACGTGTAGGTGGTGCCGTTGACAGTGATCGACTTGATATATCCGCCGTCGGCGCCAAATCCATCGCCGTTGGACAGGATATTTCCGCTAACAGAGCCGGGCAGTGAGCTGGTGATCGTGGAGGAAAGATCGCCGGCACTGGTGATGGTCATCGGCGGCAGATCCGGGTTGCCCGGCGCCCAGGCGATCGGTGTGAGATCCGCATCGTTTACACCGGTGCTGATACCAACCGCGTAGGAAGCAGCCACACCCTTGCTGGCCAGGAATACCTCCCAAGCCGTTTTCTCCGCACCGACGATACCGACTGATCCCGTTCCATTGTCTTGATTCGGCTCGCCGTCGGATATGAAGTACACCACTGTCTGGTCAGCCGGCGTGGGGCCCGAACCCCAGTTTGACGTGACCTTTGCCAGCGCGGCGTCATAGTCCGTCTCATGGTCTGCGGACAAACCGCTGATGTAGGCAATTGCGTCAGCCTTATCAGCCCAAATCGGAGTGTTGTTCGACGCCGTCGAGGCGAAGCTCACCACCATGATCTGGTTAAAGTCGACCGAGCTGTTGTTCAGCAGGGTGATGGCTGCAGCTTTTGCAAGCTCCATGCCCGAGCCCACGCCGCTTCCCATGCTGCCTGACGTGTCGATGACGAACACAACGTTCATCGTTGGCTTCTGGCCTTCACTGACGGAGGCAGATTCCGACACCGCCACCGGCGTGTCGTCGTTGAACGTAACGGTCAGTGTTCCATTCGCAGTGTCTGCCGGAGACGAGCCGTCCTTCACCTGATACGTCAACACCGCGCTGGCATTGTTCTCGTTGTCGCCGAGTGCATGCATAATCGGCTTCAGCAACGTCAGCGTATAGTTGCCTGCGCCGGACGCATCCGATCCGCCGTCCACGACGACTTTGAAGATATCGCCGCGGCCCGCGTTCGATGTCGCAACCAGCGTGTTAGTGCCGGACGTCCAGCGGTAGGTGACGCTTTCAGTCCCGACCATGCCTGTCGCGCCATCCATAGGCGCGAAATTGATCGGATCCGACGCAGCCTTGCCATCACCGTTATAAGCATGGGTCAGCGTGCCGGTCGCAATCCTTTCAGGACTTGGCAGCGCGACGTCGCCACTGCTTTGACCGTCTCCGACGATGCCGCCAGTGAGGCCTTCGTCATCAACCGACGCTGTGACGGCACCCGCCGTCGGCAACGAGTTCGTATTTTTGATGTTGACAGTTTGTGTTGCCTCCGACGTATCGCCGTCGCCATCGGTGATCCGATAGGTGAAATTGCCGGTCGTGTCCGAGTTGCTTGTATTGACGACAGGATCGAACGTCCAGGTACCATCGGCCTTGAAGGTATAGGTGCCATTGGTGTTGGTGAACTGATAAACGCCCGAGCCAAGATCCGTTCCGGCGGTAATGGCCACAAAGTCAATGCCGAAGTTGACATGCGTCACCGTCGCGTCGTCGGCGCCCTTGGTGTCGTTCGCCAGCAGGTTCACGCCCGCGGTCGAGCCGTCGGTCTCGGCGACCGTCATCGCATCGCCCGCAACCGCCGTCGGACCGTCGTCCTGGAATTCGATCTGAAGAGCGACCGGCGAGACCATGGCCGTCGTATCGCCGTCAAAATCCGTCAGCGACGCCTTGACATGCAGATCGGCCGCGACTCTCACGATATCGTCGAACGATGCCGCACTCGAACCATCGACATCATGAGCGATCGGCGCGTACTGCGCCATCCATACAAAGCCGTCCGTGTCCACATAGAGCTTGAAAACCATGATCGCGCCAGCAGTGCCGACGACAGCGCCGGTAGCCAGATCGGTATTGAGGACGACATCGACCGCCTGCCCGTTTACAAGCGCTTTGACGCCGGAGGGAGCGTTCTGAATCGGCTGACCATTGGCATCCGTAATCGAAAACGAATAGGTGCCGTCTTCGTCGGCGCCGACCTTGCCCGCGAACAAAGATCCCGGCGCAAGAACACTGATCGCCGATTTGGCGTAGCCAAACGCACCCGAAATGACCGCCGGAGCGCCAGCGTCTGACACGTCGTCTGCCGGGTTTGGATCAGCGGCGGCGTTGACGCCTGCGCTTTCGTCGTGGCTGACCTTGAAGGTCTCCGGCGTTACGACCGTCGTGACAATATCGGCTTCTAGTCCATAGACCTTGAACGAATTTCCGGTGTTGACCGTCGCGGTGACGTTATTGTCCGTGGTAAACGCATAGCCGTTGTAGTTTCCAATCTTGACCGCATCAAAGACGAATCCGGTATCGCTGGTGATCTGGAAGTCTGCGTCATCAGGAACATTCTCAAAGACGAAACCGATCAGATTCCCACCGCTATACACGTTGTGAACGATGGCGCCAGCCGAAGCAGGCGATCCACCGTCAATCGTAACAGCGTAATTATCCGGCGAAACAACGGCGCCATTGTTGAACACAGAAACGAAGACAACAGCATCATCATTCTGCTGTGCCTCTGCCGCGTTGACCGAGAACCGAAATGTATTGACGTCATAAGCAGCGCCATGGGTTGGCACGCCGTTGCCGTTCTGAATATTGACATTCTCAAAGAACTGGAGCGTCAGAATTTCCGGTCCGGTTGCATTCTGACCCTGCTTGCCAAGACCATCAATAGCCTGTCCATCGCCGATGCCGATGGAATTGTTGCTGGTATTGGCGGTGTCGTCGTTGTCGTTGAGGTCTTCGCCGGTCGCCCAGATACCTTTTATCGAGCTGCTCGACACGCCGCCAACGACATCATTGCCGCCCTTGAGATCGAAGACCAAAGCTTCCGTGACTGTCGTCGACGTCTCATTAGCCGGACGCGCCGTCAACACCGGGATATCGTCCAAGACCTGAATCGTGAAGGTCCCGGCAGCCAGCGAGACGGAATCGTTGTCACCATCGGTCGCGACGACGAAAGAGGACAAATCGATTCCATTACCGGACAAGAGATTTTCGCTGTTGTCGCCGTTCTCGCCGTTTTGCGCCGGGTGGTCGACCTGATCCTTCAGTGTAAAGACATATGAGCCGTCGGAGCCCACTGTCAGCGTGAAAATTTCGCGATCTCCAACGCTGAAGCCAGAGCCGTTCCCGCTCTCGACATACCCTGTGAGCGTCGTGCCGTCGGAGACAATCGAGACCTGCTGGGACTTCGAGAACAAACCCGAGATGACGGTCGGATTCTGCACCGAGAGGCCGAAGCTTCCGGGTCCATCAGCGCCGAAATTGACAAGCGTATTGAGCGCACCTGCGTTTCCAGTGAACGTTGCGCTTTCCGATCCGTCGGTTTCACCTGCACGAAGAGGATTACCGTCGAGATTGCCCCCCTGCAGACCGTCTTCGTCCACGGTTGCGGTTACGCGGGCTGTCGCGACCGCAACTGGGCCATCGTCTTCGAAACGCACTGCGCTGGAGATATCGGCGCTGGTTGTGGCGCGATCCCCGTCGCCGTCCGTTACCGTCACTGTCGCGAGGACGGTGCCGGGCTTAAGATAGACGCCCTCGTCGCTGCTGTTGATGTCCGGGTGATATAGCGAGACATACTGCGCGATCGACAGAATCCCGCCGTTGGGGTCGATACTCAGCGCAAACGCTGCGGTGTCATAGCTACCGTTGTTGCCGGAATCGAAGCGACCGACAACGAGCGCTCCTTCGACATAGAGATGAATTGCCTTGCCTTCGGTCGTTGTCAGCCCGGAATCCACGCCCGCAGATGATACGCTCAGGCCAATTTGAATCGGATTGGTGGCGGCAGCACCATCGGTGCCGTAGTCGGCCGCACCCAGCACGACAACAGAATGCAGGCCCTGCGCATATTGCGGCTGGTCCATATCCGGGTCGACGCCGACAGGCCCGCTATTGGTAACGGTTGCAAACAGGGATCCAAGTCCGGTCGTGTCGTCGCTGTCGGCATCGACACCCTTGGTCTCGTCGATGATAATGACATCCGACAGCTTGACGTTGGCGAGGAATGTTCCGGTGTTATCGCCGGCTTCACCGATCTCCCGGAAGGTCAGCTGGTTGTTCGCACCGGCCGCCGTAACATCGATCGAAATCGTCTGCATCACGCCGGAGGTGGGGGTGTAAGTCCCGACAGAGGTGCCGTTCCAGAAAACTTCCAGCTTTGCGCTGTTTGCGATACCCGGATCGTTTGCTGCGCCGATTTCGAAAGTAAGATGATAGACGGCACCAGGGGTCAGTGTCAGGTCCTGGGAAACCTGAACGTTGCCGGGCGTCGCCTCGAGGTCGACCATCACGCTGTTGGTCGGGCTGTCCGAGCCGCGATAATTATCGCCGACGCGTTCGAGCTGAATGGTCGATGCACCTTCATAAGGAGACGCCGCAATGTGCCACGCCCCGGCGGTGCCGCTGTTGTTGATGCCGCTGCCGGCACCCCATGCGTCGTTGTTCGGAACGAAGCCGTCAAAGAACAGACCGTTGGCAGCGCCGTTCGCGGCTGAAATGCTCAATGGCTTCGGGCCGTCATCGTCGAATGCGATGAACGAATTTTTGTTACCGATGAGATTGACCTGATCCTCCAAGCTGGCGCGATCGCCGTCGCCGTCGGTGACAGCGGTCACAAGCTTCAGGTCGAGCGCGCCGTTCCCGATGAGGGTCAGAAGTGTCTGCTCATCGAACACCGACGGATTTTCGGAGCCGCCGTGATCGATCGCGAGGAACTGGTCGACCGTGATCTTGGCGGTGGCCGGATCATTCGGGTTTTCGAGCGTGATTCGGAACGCAACATATTCGTCGCCGTTAGCCGCGATGCCATCGCCAACGAGGCGACCCTCGATGGTCGTCGCATTCACCTGCACCAGTTCAATGGCACGTTGATTTGACATCATGCCCCCGAGAGGGGTGCCGACCAGCGCGGTCGCGGTCAGATTCGTGCCGACCGTTTCCGAGGAGAGAACCAGCGACAATTCATGGGTGATGCCGCCGCCTGCTGCCGGACCGTCGGTGCCAAAATCGACGGCTGCGGCCGTGAACAGGCCGGCCAGAGCCCCTGTTCCGGTCGACAACTCGCCAATCGCCTGAAGGGGCGGAATCGATACCGTAACCGCGGCCGCCTTGTCGTCGGCACCATTCGGCACGCCGGATTCGGATTCGCCGGTGTTGTAGCGATCCGCACCGATGGTCTCATCGAGATTGAGGACCGCCAGAGGCGTTGTTTCACCGCCCTCGCCGGCCGTGATCGTCGGACCATCGTCCTCAATGCTGATGGGCGACGTTTCGTTATCGATGATCGTGACAGTCGCCGCAGAGCTTGCAACGTCGCCGTCACCGTCCGTCACTGTGGTTGTCAACGTGACGCCGAGCGTTCCATCACCGACAAGTGTTAGCGGCAACGACGAATCGAAATCGTTGCCGTCTTGGCCGTGATCGACCGGCAGATACTGATCGACAACGAAATGAGCCGTGGCGGGATTGCCCGGGTTCTCGATCGAGATTCGGAGCGCAATTGCGCCATCCGCACCGCCTACACGGCCAACGATCGCGCCACCTTGGTTGAACAAATAGATCGTGCTGTCGTTGCCGTAGACGTGATTCGGGTCCGTGACCGACAGCGTGGTAGCAACTCCGCCGTTTTGGCCCACGCCAGCGAGCGTCAGACTGAATGCATAATCGACCGAGCCAAAACCATCTTCACCGGTTGTGCCGGTGACGGAGAAAAGGTTTGCAAGTGTGCCAGTATCGGACTTGACCTCGCCGATTGCCTTCACGCCCAGCGGGTCTGGTACGGTATTTCCCGCCACGTCATCGGTAGCTGCGTTGCTGTCGCCGAGATCCGATCCGATCGATTCATCAAGCGACGCAAAAGACAGCGGCATCGTGTCCGCAGCCGAAACCGACACTTCCGGCGTATCGTCAATGACGCCGATTGTGAAGGCGCCTGACCCCGTCAGGGTAAAGTTATCGCCGTCGAGGTCAGCGACATGAACCAGCGCCGTGAAGTCAAGAAACAGGGTTTCTTCCAGATGCCCATTCGACGTTGAGCCGGTATCGGTCGTGTGAACCGGATGATCGATCTTGTCGAGCAACTCGAAGTCGTAAGTGCCATCGGAATGGATCGTGAGCCGGAAAACCTCGCGGAAGCCGCTTTCTCCGTCGGAATATCCGCCGACAATGGTGTTGTCGCCGGCGACCGATGTGTCGATGGCGCTGTAGCGCAATTCGTTGCCGGCGGACTTCACAACCGCGCCGGTGCCGTCGACAACCGCCGAATTCGGAATCCCGGCATCAATCGTGAACGTCAGCGGCGGATTGCCACTGGCGACGAGATTGGTCAGTGCGTTGGCGCCTGCGCCATGAAAAAACTGGGTCGTTACGAAAGAATCTTCGGGCGTGTCCTGGTCGAGACCATCTGACGCTGTTCCGTTGCTGTTCGGCAACGTCACGTCATTGGGGTCTTCCTTCCCGCCTGACCAGATCGCGTTGAACTGGATGTTCTGAGACGAACCTTCGCGTTCGGCGATCATGCCACCGAGTTGCTCTTCTTCCGTCACGCCGCCGACGCGGGTGCCAGTAATCTGCGACGGAATAAGATCGGCGTCGGTAACAGCCGGCGTCAGAAGGTTTGCGATCACGAAGTTCGGCAGTTCTTCCTGACCGAGAAGATCCAGTGGTCCCGGCGAGGCAAGCGGGTCGACACCAACGCTGGAGAAGTTCGCGCCTGACGCCTGAGCGTTGCCGTTTCCATCTCCGGCCGCAGGCAGGACGGACTGATCTTCGGTAACGGGAAACAGCGCCGCGAATTCAGAGCCGGTCCCGGTTGTCTGAACAGAATCTCCGCCTCGATAAGTGGAGCGTCTGCCGGGTTTAGGCCGCCAAGCGGAATGGCGGCTGGTTGAAGTAGGCTTGATCGGGTGTGGCGTCGTCAAGGCTTTGGTGCGGTCGGCGACCATTGTAGAAGTCGAGGTATCGGCCGATCGAGTCGCGCGCCTCGCCGACGCTTTCGTAGGCCCGCAGGTACACCTCCTCGTATTTGACGCTGCGCCACAGCCGTTCGACGAAGACGTTGTCGCGCCATGCGCCCTTGCCGTCCATGCTGATGGCAATGCCGTTGCTGGCGAGCAGGCCGGTGAAGGCCGAGCCGGTGAACTGCGAGCCTTGGTCCGTGTTGAATATCTCCGGCTTGCCGTGACGAGCCAGAGCATCCTCCAGGGTCTCTACGCAGAAGGCCGCCTCCATCGTGATCGACAGCCGCCAGGACAGAACCCGGCGGGTCGCCCAGTCCAGCACGACGGCGAGATAGACGAAGCCACGCGCCATCGGGATGTAGGTGATGTCCATCGCCCAGACCTGGTTCGGCCGCGTGATCTGCATGCCGCGCAGCAGATACGGATAGATCTTGTGGCTCGGCTCGGGCTTCGTGGTGCGCGGACGGCGATAGAGCGCCTCTATCCCCATCCGCTTCATTAGCGTCTTCACATGCCGGCGGCCGATCTTGCACCCCTGCAAAGCCAGCAGGCCTCGCAACATACGCGAACCGGCGAAGGGATACTCCAGGTGCAGCCGATCGAGACGCTGCATGATCGCGAGATCGGCGTCCGGCACCGGACGCGGCAGGTAATAGACGCTGCCGCGGCTGATCCGCAGAACCTCAGCCTGCCTGGTGATCGACAGATCGTGCTCACGGTCGATCATCGCTTTGCGCTCAGCAATCCCGCCTTGGTGAGCGCTCCTTCTAAAAAATCGTTCTCCAGCGTCAGCTCCCCGATCTTGGCGTGCAGCGACTTCACGTCGATAGCAGGCGCGGCCGCCGCCATGTTCCCCGATCCGAAAACTCCGGAAGCACCGCCCTCCAACTGGGCCTTCCAGGCGGTAATCTGATTGGGGTGGACGTCAAAATGCTCGGCCAGTTGGGCTATCGTCCGGTCACCCTTGACGGCGGCAAGTGCCACCTTCGCCTTGAAGGCCGGGGTGTGGTTCCGGCGCGGTCGTCTGTTCATGGTCTCTCCTGATTCGCAGGCTCAGCGTGCCCGCTGTCAGGCAGAAATTCCACTTATCGACCTGTTCAAATTTGCGGAGCCGGCTCTTTCAGCACCGGTCAAATTGCGACCGGGGGACACTTCGACGGTGAGTGAGTCGAGAGGCTTGCCGGTCGAATCGAAAAACGGTTCGAGCGTGACTGTCGACTTGTTGTCGAAAAGAATGATGAGCTTCTCGCCGATATGAACCAGCGTGATCTTCTCGCCTGCGATGGCTGAAAGATCGGCTTTTACGCTGCCGTCGTAGCTCAAAGCCACGACGACAGACTGGTCGCTGAACGGCTTTCCTATTTTGACGATGCGCGCTGGAGGCTTGCCGGGGGTCTGACCTGCAATGTTTGCCTGGGCAACCTGGAATGGTCCATTCATGACAAGACTCTCAAAAAATGCTGAAAATAAAAATTCAAGCGTAACGGGTACTTTAACTGTCTATTAACACTCATCCTCTCGTTCAAACAGATACGGGTCAAGGAAGGGTTATGGTGAATCCGCCGTTGCCTCGCGGTGTGGTTAAATTGACACGGTCCGGAACGGTGTGATGCGCCCGCCAGCCGGAGGGATTGACCGGACGCCAGACTCTTGCTTGGTTAAGTGATTGATTTTTAGATACTTTTGGGGGCCGCCATGCGGGCCAAATTGCTCAATGTTTTCAAGGCGTCAGCTATTGCCTGCGCCGCGCTCGGGTTCAGCGCCTGGAGCGCCAAGTCGGCCGACCTCGGTCTCAAGGTCTCGCCCGGAGCGGGCGTGGGCAGCTGTTCTGAGATTGTGCTGGTTTGCGAGAACGGCCGCCAATACCCGATCTGTCCGATCGCTGTCAGCGTCGCGGGCGAACTCGTCACCGCCTCACTTTATACCGCGCCGCATCGCGCCACCTATGTGAGGCTGGTGCCGATGGGCGTCGGCTACCGTTACGCGGGCAAGGGAATCTGGTTCGACGGATTGCGCGAGAACGCGCTGCTGAATTTCGGCAACCGCAGCTCTGTGGCCTGCACGGTCTCGCAATCCTGAGCCGCATTTGATTCACTGGATCAGCATGGTCCCGCCGAATGGGCGGGCCTCTGTTGCCAGCCATCACTCTCCATCACACTTGAGTATCGGTGATCGATCCGTCTGCTGCTCAGGTCGCGCGCTGTTGCCGATTCAAATGCATTCTCACCGCAAGCCAAGCCAGCCCGCCAAGGGGCGGGCGGGCCAAAATTTGACCGGCTTTCAGCCTTTTGCCCGCAAAACGGTTCGGTACGATGACCGAGGGTACATGTAGGCCTTTGGACGAACATAGACCGGACAATGGTCATACCAGCTGTACTGCTGCCAATTCCATTTCCAGCATCCGGAGGCGATAGCCGGTTCGTAGCTGTAGCCAAATCCCGGCCACCGAGGCTCATCGCCAAAAGCATGAGCGCGATCAAGCGCAGCAACAGACATTACAAAAACACCAGCGGTCAAAATCTTGAATATCGATTTCATCATCACCACCATGATGTGCATTCAGAATAGTTCAGCGTGTCAAAATCGGCGCGTTTAGGCAAGCGGCTCCCCTGACACTTGAGATCAGCGAGGCGAGCATCCCGAACCGATATTTCATTGTATGAATGGCGAAGCCATCCGCGGCGCGACGTCCGTCCGGCGGCGGTCAGCAGCCTTTCATCAGGCAGACGATGAGATAATGCAGGCGATTAAATGTCGCCTACTTTCCGCCAGCGGGCACCATCTCTGCCTTCTTTCCAGTAGCGTTGAACTGCTTGAGATAGGCAACGACATCGTCAATTTGCTTTGGATCTTTCAAGCCCGGAAAGATCATTTTGGTGCCGGGGATCTTGGCTTTCGGATCCTTGATGTATTCGCGAAAAGTTGCCTCATCCCAAGTGATGCCGGAGTTCTTGTTCGCTGGCGAGTAGTTGAAGCCTTCAATCGTTCCGGACTTGCGCCCGAACAAACCGTTGAGCACCGGGCCGACCGCGTTCTTTGCGCTCTCGCCGATCTGATGACACGCCCGGCATTGAGCGAAAACCTTCTCTCCAGCGGAGACATCCTGAGCGGCGGCCGAAACAGTCGAGAGAAGCATCGCCCCTGTGACGAGAATAAAAAGGCGCATGCGATTACTCCGTGGCTGAGCAGTAGGACGGGAATCCAGAACGAGCGAGCTGTTGGCTGATCAGCCCAGCGACGTGATAATTTCCCGGTACGCCGCTTCGGGGAACGCTTTCAACGTGCGTGTGCGGATGTTTCCCATCATTCCAAGCTGCAAGTTGAAACGTGCGGCGACCGCATCGTCCGGAGCTTCGTAAACCGCGACGATGTCATACTGCCCCATCGTCAAGAAAAAGGATTTGAACTCGCCGTCCATGTCCTTGAGGGCTTTCTTCGCGGCATCCAGACGGCGCGGCGAATCCTTCACGCTCTGCACGCCCTTGTCGGTCCAGTTCGCCAGCATGATGTAGGTTGTCATGGCAGTCCTCCTTTGCACGCGAGGCCCCCACCAATTCTAAGCTCCTGACTTGAAGAACACGATCCGGCTCAGCAGCGTGTAATCCGACTCAAGCACCATGATGGCCACGAAGACCAGCAGCACCAGCGGCGGGAGCAGAATGGCATAACTCAGCGCAAGGCGTTCCCAGGCCATGTGCATGAAGACGGCAACGATCAAGCCTGCTTTTAAGATCATGAACAGCAGGATCAGCGACCAGCGCAGATATCCGTGAGCGCCAAAGTAATCGACGAGATACGAGCAGGCACTAAGGATAAACAGCCACCCCCACACGACGAGATACAGCTTGATCGGATGTTGCTGCCCTTCGGCATGCGATGCAGCAGGCTGTGCCTGGTGCGATGCGTGAGAAACTCCGTTCAGTGTGACTTCGGCCATGCTGTCACCTCACCAGAGATAGAAAAATGCGAAGATAAACACCCACACCAGATCGACGAAATGCCAGTAAAGCCCAGTAATCTCGACGATCTCGTAATGACCCTTCCTGCTCGTGAAAAAACCCCGTCTCTCGGTGTCGAAGTCCCCGCGCCAGACCTTTCGTGCGATGATGAGCAGGAAGATCACGCCGATGGTCACGTGGGTCCCGTGAAAGCCCGTGATCATGAAAAAGCTCGAGCCAAACTGCGCCGCGCCCCATGGATTTTCCCAAGGCCGGACACCCTCCATAATCAGCTTGGTCCACTCAAAGGCCTGCATACCGACGAACATTGCGCCAAACAGCGCGGTCACCAGCATCAGGATCGCGGTTTTGTGGCGATCGCGGCGATAGCCGTAGTTAACCGCCATCGCCATGGTGCCGCTGCTGCTGATCAGCACGAAGGTCATGATCGCAATCAGGATCAACGGCATGTGATGCCCGGCAATCTCCAGGGCAAATACTTCACTCGGGTTCGGCCAAGGCACCGTCGTGGACATGCGCGCGGTCATGTACGACAGAAGGAAGCAGCCGAA
The DNA here is from genome assembly GCF_000308295.2 of Afipia birgiae 34632. Lineage (GTDB taxonomy): Bacteria > Pseudomonadota > Alphaproteobacteria > Rhizobiales > Xanthobacteraceae > Afipia > Afipia birgiae. Next base: position 256,578 of record NZ_HG326652.1, on the reverse strand, counting down.
AATGAAGGTGTCGCTGAGGAGAAAGATCCACATCATGGCCTTTCCCCACGAGACATTCTTGAACGCGCGCTGATCCGAAGACCAGTCGGCGACAATGCCTTGCAGCCCTGCGGCTCGCACTGGGGTGTGTTGTCCGGCGTTTGTCAGCGCAGTTTCAGCCATTGCGCTCACCCTCTCTAGGTCAACAACTGGCGGCAGATGGCGGCGAAGTCGTCCGCCCAGCCCGTCAGCAAAGCAAGCAGGATCAGCCAAACCAGCAGCAGGAAATGCCAGTACATGGCGCACAATTCCACGCTCAGGCGCAGACGTGAAACTTCGACACCACGCCAGGTCTTGATGGTAGCTCTACTCAGTACCGCGAGGCCGCCGAGTACATGCAGCCCATGAACCGCAGTGATGAGATAGAAGAATGCATTGGCTGGATTGGCCGCCGGAAGATAACCGGCAGCGTTAAGCTGCTGCCACGCCAGCAACTGACCAATCACGAAAACAACCGCCGAGATGCCTCCCGCAAGCAGGCCGATCAGCATATTATCGCTGTCGTCCCGACGCGCTGCGCGCTGTGCCCACTGCAGCGCAGCGCTGCTCAGAATCAGAACAACGGTGTTGAACCACAACAGCTTCGGCACGGGCAGCGAGCGCCAGTCGATCAATTCCATGCGCATGGAATAAGCACTGATGAAAAGCGCGAACAACGACCCGACGACCGCGAGAAACACCCCCAGCCCGATTTTTGCCGGCGGCAGCAACGAGGCGCCCCCGCCAGGAAAATCGCCGAGCGATCCTTCCTCCAGCCAGGGTTTCGCTGCCAAACGTTGCTGAGAAAGCCACCATCCCGCAATGGCCGCCAGTCCAGCCATGAACAGGACGATCGCGGTCATGCGTGAGCTCCTTGCCCTGTCAATGCGGACGGCGGCTCATTCTGCGGTATGAAATCCCGGGCGGCTCCGGGTACGCTGTAGTCATAAGCCCAGCGATAGACAACGGGGAGTTCCTTGCCCCAGTTGCCATGCGCCGGCGGCGTTTCCGGTGTTTGCCATTCCAGCGTGGTGGCGTTCCACGGATTCCCGCCCGCCTCTTTTCCCTTGCGCAGGCTCCAGAACAGATTGAACACGAACACCAGTTGAGCGAAACCGACGATCAAGGCCGCAACACTCATGAAAGCATTCAGATCGTGTGCGGATGCAGGGACGAAAGCCGTCTCGCCTATGTCATGATAGCGGCGCGGCACACCCAGCAGGCCAAGATAATGCATGGGGAAGAAAATTGCATAGGCCCCGAGGAACGACACCCAGAAGTGAAACTTGCCGAGCCCGTCGTTGAGCATCCGTCCGGTGACTTTCGGATACCAGTGATAGATCGCACCAAACACGACCATGATCGGCGCCACACCCATCACCATGTGAAAATGGGCGACGACGAACATCGTATCGGATAGCGGAACGTCCACGACAACGTTGCCGAGGAACAGGCCGGTCAATCCGCCGTTGACGAAGGTGACGATGAACGCAAGGGCGAACAGCATCGGCACGGTCAGGTGGATGTCGCCGCGCCACAGAGTCAAAACCCAGTTGTAGACCTTGATGGCTGTCGGGATGGCGATGATCAGCGTTGTCGTTGCGAAGAAGAATCCGAACTTTGGATTCATGCCGCTGACATACATATGGTGCGCCCACACCACGAAGCTCAGCGCGCCGATCCCGACAATCGCCCAGACCATCATGCGGTAGCCGAAAATGTTCTTTCGGGCATGGGTGCTGATGAGATCGGAGACAATGCCGAAAGCCGGCAGTGCTACGATATAGACCTCCGGGTGCCCGAAGAACCAGAACAGATGCTGGAATAGCAGCGGGCTGCCGCCGCCGTACTTCATCTGCTGGCCCATCTCCACGAGCGTCGGCATGAAGAAACTGGTGCCGAGAAGCCGATCCAGAAGCATCATCACCGAAGCGACGAACAAGGCCGGGAACGCGAGCAATGCCATCACGGTCGCGGTGAAAATGCCCCACACCGTCAGCGGCATCCGCATCAGCGTCATGCCGCGCGTGCGGGCTTGCAGCACCGTCACCACATAGTTCAAGCCGCCCATGGTAAAACCGATAATGAACAGGATCAGCGACAGCAGCATCATGATGATACCCGCTTCCTGCCCCGGCGTACCGGAGAGAACGGCCTGCGGCGGATACAGCGTCCAGCCGGCGCCGGTCGGGCCACCCGGCGCGAAAAAGGTCGCAACCAGAACCAGCACGGCAAGCAGATAGATCCAATAGCTCAGCATGTTCGCGTAAGGGAACACCATGTCGCGCGCGCCGACCATCAACGGAATGAGGTAATTTCCGAAGCCGCCCAGAAACAGCGCGGTGAGCAGATAAATCACCATGATCATGCCGTGCATGGTGATGAACTGGAGATACTGGCTCGGATCGATAAATGAAAACGTGCCGGGGAATCCGAGCTGAAGCCGCATAAGCCAGGAAAGCACCAGCGCGACCATTCCAATGGCCATTGCGGTGAGCGAATACTGAATGGCGATGACTTTGGCGTCCTGCGAGAAGACGTACTTCGTCCACCAGCTATGCGGATGATAGAGATCAACCTCTCCCACCTCGGCCGGGGGGATACGTGCAATGACGTCAGACGGGACATCAACCATCGAAAATGTCCTCCTTGGTCTTTCTTTCCCTTCAACGAAGAGTTCGCCTCACAAATGTGTGGCGTCGCTTCGTCGATATATTCATTCATCGCCTGTCTTGTAAGTCGCCTTCGTGATCTTGCGCTGACCAGACAGTTCCGCGAATGTCTGCTGTTGCTCCAGCCACGCGTGATAATCTTTCTCTTCCTGAACGATGACCTTGCCGCGCATCTGCGAGTGCGCAAGGCCGCAAAGCTCCGCACAGAGAACTTCGAACGACCCCGTTCGGGTGGGAGTGAACCAGAAGTATGTGACGGAGCCCGGAACCATATCCATCTTGGCGCGAAACTCGGGCACATAGAAATTGTGCAGGACATCGATCGATCGCAGCAGCACCTTGACCGGCTTTCCGACCGGCAGATGCAGATCGCCGTTTTCGATCACGATGTCGTCCTGCCCGGCAGTGTCTTTAGGATTCAAACCCATAGGATTGTCGGCGCTGACATTGCGCGCATCGGTCGTCCCCATGCGACCGTCCTTGCCTGGGAGCCGGTAACTCCAGCGCCACTGCTGACCCATAACTTCGATCTCGGTCGCATCAGCCGGCACCGTAACGAACTGATGCCAGACAACCAGGCCGGGCGCCAACATCGCACCGACACCAACTGCGGTTCCGATCGTGAGCCACCATTCGAGCTTCTTGTTTTCCGGCTCATACGCCGCCCGCCTCCCTTCCTTGTGATGAAAGCGGTAAACGCAGTAGGCCATGAATGCTACGACGGCGAAGAAAACGGCGCCCGTGATCCAGAATGTCATGGTGATCGTGTCGTCGATGTAGCGCCAGTTGGAAGCAATCGGCGTCCACCACCACGGACTCCACAGGTGAAACGCCACCGAGGCGACCGCGACCAAAAGCAATATGAGTGCTACAGCCATCCCTTGTTCATCCTTGCCTTGTGAGGCTACGGACAAGATTTAGGGCGCAGGAATCATGTCGGCATGGATGGCATACATCAAGCTAGCCATCGCGATGCTGGCCGCCTTGCCCTTAACCGGTCGCAACGTCGAACCCGACTTGAGCAAATCCAATCCTGTCGAGTTCAGTTCTGCGAAGACGTCGCGACCGCTGGTATCAACGAACGACGGGCATTTACCACTACAGGATGTTCCTCGGCAGGCTTGGTTGTCAATAGACCGGCTCACCCGATAGCGACGCCACAACGCACTCGTTGAGAGATTGAACGTGCAGTAGGGCTGATACCGCATTGCAATCGAGAACACCCATGAGCGCTGCGCCCTCACAAATTGGAACACAGTGTGCAGACGCACAATTGCCTAACAGCACGTGCTATTCCTTTCGAATTGCGTTATGCTTGCGTCACAGGTCGCGACCGGTTTTGGCAAAGCTCATTTCATGAACTTGCCGTCTTACCTGACGTGGTCGCGATTTCTGCGCACGAAGGCGATTGAACGTCGCGAGAAGAGTGACGCCCAATCTCGCCGGTGCAAACGCATGGGAGATTGCGGCCATGGCCACACCGTATACCGACAACGTCACACGAATTGCGCCGGGCGCCGCGGACAATGCGGCCGCACCTGTCGTTCGCAACATCGGCCTGTCCGATCTACGTGATGCGCTGCGACTGGGCTGGGAAGACTTCAAGGCGATTCCAAGCCACGCGATCATCCTGTGCATCATCTATCCCGTGCTTGGACTCGTGATAGCCAGGACGGTGCTGGGCTATTCAGTATTACCGCTCCTGTTCCCGCTGGCCGCAGGATTCGCATTGATTGGCCCCTTCGCTGCGCTTGGTCTCTATGAACTGAGCCGCCGCCGCGAACGCGGCGAGGAGCCTTCTGCCTCGCACGCGTTAGGCGTGCTGAGTTCTCCATCCTTCGGAGCCATGCTTGGACTTGGTGCGATCCTGCTCATCCTGTTTGTTGTCTGGGTCGCTACCGCTAATTCCATTTATGTCGCCATCTTCGGCAACACCCCTGCTGCAAGCATTCCCGATTTCGCCTCTCGCATTTTTTCGACGGCGGAAGGACTGACGCTGATCGTCGTGGGATGCGGCGTTGGTTTCCTGTTCGCTGTCGTTGCCTTGTGTATCAGTGTCGTGGCGTTTCCGCTGATGCTCGACCGGCATGCGAACGTGACGGATGCCATCCAGACCTCGCTGAGGGTCGTGATGAAAAATCCCGTCACCATGGCCGCATGGGGATTGATTGTCGCCGCGTTGCTGGTGATCGGCTCAATACCGTTGTTCCTCGGTCTCGCCGTCGTTCTGCCAGTGCTCGGTCATGCAACCTGGCATCTTTATCGCAAAGTGTTGGAGCCAGATCCAAATCCATACCAGGAACCACCCCGCGCGCCGAAGGGACGGCGATACGCGGCAGATTTCCCGGCCTCTCTCTTCCCGTGGGGCCGCGACAAGCCGTAGGGCAAAACGAACGATCAGAGATGCCAAGGTCCCCCTTACGGAATTAACGGCACGACTGGAAAATCAATATCGATCAGAGTTCGCGATTATATTCTGAATGGTGGCAAGTTGGCGCGCCAGTCAGAATGAAACCACGAACTCTTATGCGATTGAGATTGTCATTTGACCTCGAAGCAACGATGCCCGCCTTGCGCTAACAACCTCACTGGCCAACTCGCTCCGACGAATGAGCACGATGACAACCAGGTCAAATGATCTGAAGATCGTCCGCAGAACGTCCAGGCTGTTCGATGCGCGGCGTCTGACCGCCACGCAGCACCGAATTACCTTCGTATAGCGTGCGCTGATCAATCGCCGCCGGTGCCAGCCAATGCTCTTTCCGCATCTCGCCGTTCAAACCATATACAGCCAGTGCATTGCTATAAATAACCTGATGAATGGCCTCGGCGCTAACGCCCCGCTGCGCCATCAGGCGAGCCGTCTTCGCAACCGCGAGCGGATCCGAAACACCCCAATCGCAGGCCGAGTCGACGATGATTCGTTCCGGACCGAAGCTCTTGACGATGGCCGCCATGCGCTCGCTGCCCATCTTGGTGCTTGGATAGATCGAAAATGCGCACCAGAAGCCACGGTCGCGGACCTCGCGGATGGTCTCTTCGTTGTTGTGGTCGATTACGCAACGAGCGGGATCGAAATTATGCTCCCTGAGCACATCCATAGTCCTCAGGGTGCCCGCCCGCTTGTCGCGATGCGGCGTGTGAATCATGATCGGCAGGTCGAAATCCTTCGCAAGTTCGATCTGCGCGCGCAACGCCTTGTCTTCAAGCAAAGTCTGCTCGTCATAACCGAGTTCCCCCATAGCAACGACGCCTTCCTTCACCAAAAAACGCGGCAACACATCAAGCACCGCCTCCGCCAAGGTCTCGTTGTTGGCTTCCTTCGGATTGAGGCCAATCGTGCAATAATGACGGATACCGAACTGTCCTGAGCGGAAGCGTTCGAAACCGGAAATCAGCGAGAAATAATCGACGTAGCTGCCTACATTTGTCCGCGGCTGGCCAAGCCAAAACGCAGGCTCGATGACCGCAACCACACCAGCGTTGGCCATTGCCTCGTAATCGTCGGTAGTGCGGGAAATCATATGTGCGTGCGGATCGATGATCATGCCCGCCTGGTCGCCACCAGTTTTTGCTGGACCGGCAACCGTCCGAGTTTCCCCATTGGAACCTGCAGCGGCAAGCTGCTGGACGTCGCTCAACAAACGGCCGAGTTTTTCCGCGGTGAGCCTCCCATTACAGCATGGACAGGAAATCGTCTTATCGCGGAGAAGCGCTTCCAATGCTCCGGAATCGCAGACGAAGGGTGCAACAGGGGAAGTTCCGGATACTGTCATTTTTCGAGCGTCCTCACATAGGCGACGATCCTGAGCATCTGGTCCTGCTTCATACCCCGGCGCGAAAACGACTGCATTGCGCCGCTGGCTCCGCCATAGATCAGCGAAAACATGCCGGGGTCGGTCAGCACCTGCTTGTAAATCACGTCCTTGCCGATGAGTGTGGGACCCATTTTTCCGGTCCCGTCGGCACCATGACAAATAATGCAGTTTGCCGTGTAAAGTTTCTTTCCTTCCGCGAGGGCTTCCGCATCGCTGCGATAATCGTTAGTGCCGGTTTGTTTGAATTTTTTTAAGGCCGGCGTTTCGGTCTCACCCGGCTTCAGTTCGAACGTCATCGGCGAATTATCCAGCGGATTCTTGAAATCCGCCAAATCATCACCGCGCACCGGCGACAAACTCCACGCACCCGCAATCACTACCATGAAGAAGGCCGAGGAAGGGAAACAACGTCCAATCTTCATTACCGTATCCTGGGATTGCACGGTTTCAGAAAAATTATCGCCCGCGAACGCCGCGGACGATAATCGATGCTGGATGGATCAACTTTAGCCGCCCTTTGCCTTGGCGACTTCCGCACCGGCCGGCACCTTGTCCGCCGGTACAATCCGCCAGAGTGCACCCACCGGGTTCGCGTTCGGCCCCTTATCGTCGGTGTAGAAGCAATAGCAGTTGGTTGCGAGCACGAAGCCGTCAGCGTCGACATTCCCGGCAGTGAACTGCAACTGCGTCTGCATAAACTCCTGCATCTGCCACTTGCTGGCACCGCCATCCCAGGCCACTCCAAACAGGCGGCCCGAGCACCAGTCACCCACGAGATAAGTCTTGGTCATGCCGCCGTAGTTCGCAACACCAAGGCCTTGAGCGGAGCAGCCGGTCCCTTGCGTAACCTTTGGTCCATTCTCGAACGGCTGGTCATGTGGATACTCCGCCGCCGGAAGCATGCCGACGATGGGACATTTCTGATCGGCAGACAGCGCCGGATGGCAATAAGAGCCCTGATTGAACTTCCAGCCATAGTTCTCGCCGCCTTTTGACGAGGCTGGCTGGTAGTTGATTTCCTCCCAATGATTCTGACCGACATCCGCGATAAATAGGTCGCCCGACTTCTGATCGAAGTGGAACATGTAGGGATTACGCAGACCATAGGCCCAGATCTCGGGCCGCGATCCAATCTTGTTCTGGGCAAAGCCCTGCTCGTTGATGCCAAACAGCGACATCAGCTGAGCCTTGTCCGCCTTTGCAAAGGGATTGTCCTTCGGAATCACGTAAGGCGTATCATCGTCCGGCGTATCGACGTCAATGCGCAACAGCTTGCCCCAGAGCACATTGAGGCTTTGGCCGGCGTTGAGCGGATCACCTTCCCAGCCGGCGTCACCCTTGCCGATATACAGCTTGCCGTCGGGACCGAAGGTGATCATGCCACCGTAGTGATTGTAGTAGGGCTGCGGAATGTTCATCAGAACCTTGACGCTCTTGGTGAGCTGTTCCGATGTGATCTGGTTGGGGCTCTTCGGATCAACGGTCAGCCGCGCTATGATCGAAGCGCCATTGAACGGCAACGATGCGTAGTGAACGAAGACGTAGCCGTTGTCCTTGAACTTCGGATGAAATGCGACTGACCACAGACCCTGCTCGACGAAACCTGTCTGCACGTCCGATCCAAGAGGATTGAAACTCGTGAGATCGATAAACGCGTCCGGCAACACCTTGCCGCTCTTGTCGACTATCTTAACGCGGCCCGCGCGCTCAACGACGAAGATTCGCCCTGAACCATCATTCGCGGCCGTCACGCCGACAGGATCACGAAAACCATCGGCCACCTTGACGAGCGCCAGCTTCGGGGCACCCGGTACTTTTCCGCCTGGCTTTGCAACATCAGCCGGTGTCGCCGGCACCTGCTGCGCATACGCCGTCGGCAGGCCTATGCATGTCGTCATCAAAAGGGCAGCGAGCGTCAACGTCTTCATAATGGTTGCCTCCCTACGCTTGTTTGTTTCCAGGCCTGCAACTTTTTGATTGATATCGTGTGCGGCCAAGCTGAATGCTATCCCGTTCCATCGAACGCGCAACAACGAAGGTGGCGACAACCTGCATCAGCTTAGCGTTGCTCCGAGGAGCGCGCGACGCACAAGAACGTATTGCAATGCGATTTGAATGTGGAAGCGTCGCAACGTCGTGGACAACGCGACAACCGGAAGCGGCGCTCCCAACGATTGGAGGAATGCCCAATGCGCCCCGACAGGTCCGCCATTCGGGATCAACCTGCGTATTGGAAAACTAACCGTGAAGGAAAATGGTCAGCAGAACTGACAGAAGTTTCAGAAGAACGTCAGGTTGTCGACGCGACATCGCCCTTCCCGCTCATGCCAGATCGCTCCAGGCAATATTCTCTGTAGCCAGCCGATCTTGCAGATATCTAATCGCGTTCCGAAACGGCAGCTGCTCCGTTGTTGCGGCGTTTGCCGCTTCGGCCGATTGCAGCGCAAGCGCGACGGCAAGACGCTCCTTGTCGTGACCAATGTCAAATGCGTGCACCAGTGCCGCAATGCCTTCGGAATCCGCATGAGGTGCGACGCAGCGCCAGACTTCACCGCTCACCGGCCGGCCGGCTGCCCAGCGCTCCTGCGCCAGACCGACCAGCATACGTGCAAGGTGCGGATTGCTGCGCCGGTCCAGGCCCTGGATCGGCCATAGCGATGAACCGATGAAGAGGGCTTTCACGACCATTTGATTCCACGCATCTTCGGTGAAGATTTCGCTGGGATAGGGATTGCGGTGCGCTACCGCCTCGAATACGGGCTTCATTCCCGAGCGCACAGCCTCTCGCGCCCGCGGCTCCAGTAGTGCAGCGCCGGGATAGACCGGCAGCCCACGACACAATGAGATCAGTTCGTTGATCTCGGCTGTCGTGCAGAAACTGTCAAACCGGACCGCAAAGGCAGCGTCGTCTCCGGTGTAACTCGCCGCCATGAATGCAATGCGCGCAAGTTGACTGATACTCCACTCGCTTGGATCGAGACCCGGTCGTAACGCGATCGCCCTCGCCTTGTCATGGGGAGTGAGAGCCAGATCAGCCTTGCCCAGCCGGCGAGAAGCAAGTCCAATGGCGACAGCCAGCGGACGATCCGTCGAAGCGTGCATGACATCAGCGATCGCGCCGCGAAACCATGCGGCGCCGCCCTCGTTCGGAGTACGAGTGATCCATTCATCAGCTAGCGCAAGAAAGCCGTCGAGCACGGCGTTCCCTGCATGGCCGCTGCGAAACCGAGTGGGATCAGCCATCGCTGTCACTCACGTTCCAGGAATCGACTTCTGGAATAGACGCGTCAGCAGATAGCCGAGCGCGCAGGCAAAGACCAATAGCACGCTACTACCGGCAAGCGCGAGGGCCAGTGCATCCACCAGGCATATCGCAGCGATGAGACTTGAGACGGCACGCGGCACGGCGTCCAGCGTCGAACGTCGTACCAGTAACCGAAGGGCAAACACATCGGCCAAGGCAAGCACGCTGAACGACAGGGCGATCAGCCAGCTGTCCGTGATCACGGGTAACGCGATTAACATCGGCACCGCCAATATGGCGAGCGGCCACAGCCGGCCAATCTGATTCAGGTTCTCCTGCTTCGCCGCATAGGTCAGCCCCACCACATGACATGCGAGCGCGAAGGCGCCAACGATCAACGCGCCAGAGATGCCGCCGCTCATGGCAGCGCCGGCCCCCAAATAGACCAGGGCACGGCATAGTCCCATGATCACGGGGCTGAACGTGTTTCCCTTGTGCCAGATATCATAGAGTACAATCGCGCCAGCAAGCAGGACACCCCACGCCACGGCTGGGAGACCGAACGGCGCAACCAACAAAACTCCCATACCAAGCAGACCGAAGCCGATCGTGGAGACCGCGCCCGCGGTGATGTCACCCGCACTTATAGGACGGCTTGGACGTTCCCGCGCGTCGATCTCGCGATCGAAATAATCGTTGAGGTACATCCCACCGACATAGAATGCGCTCATAGCGACGCCGATCAGAACGACATCTGCCACGCGAAACGTGCCGCCCGAGATCACCGCTCCCGCGATGACATTGGTCCACACCGTCGGGATATTGGAGATACGCCCGAGCCGCAGAAGAGTGTGGAAACTCGGCGACCCGGTTGTAACCGCACTCATTCCATAAGTTCTTTCTGACAGAATATAATTTCGCGGGCGATGTCCGCCGACTTTGAGCCGGTACGGAGCCCATCGGGCAGAACATCCCAGGTATATGTTTCGACCTCCAGATGCGCTGACAGCGGGCGAGTTCGCAGCGCAGCCAGCGTTGCAACGAGATCGGAGCGGGTCGAGCCGATAGCCCCAAGATCGGACAGAAAAACCGGCACATGACAATGTATCCGCCACTCGCCATCGGCACGGCCCTCCCTGAACGCCGCCACCGCATCGGGCAGGTCAGTGAACCGTGTCAGTCCGTTCGCGTTGCGCACAATGGTCTGGTGCAGATAGACGCCATCATCATAGCGCATTACTGCGTCGATCATATCCGCCGTCATGGCCGGCACGCGCATCGCTGCTGATAGCTGAATCTTCGGCACCGTGATTCCGGCAGCGATCAGCCGATCCAGTGCTGCAACCGTGTCTTCATACTCAACCGAACCATGACAGACATCGTAGCAGATGCCGAGATGGCGTCGCAGCAGCTTTTCCGCCTCTGGACGGCCCGTGCCAATTATGCCCGCAAGCGCATCGAGAATCTCAGGCTTCAACAGCGTCGTCTCGAAGAACGCGACGCTCTCATCGGTGGTTTCCAGAAAGCAACACGGCTCCGGCTCCAGCGCGAGCGCGATGCGCTTGCCTGCGCGACGCTCGATGTACACGAGGTCGGCGATCGCCTGCACGAGGTTGGAAGCCATGATCGCGATTGCATCCTTCGACTTTCCATTCGTCTTGAATGCACCCGGTACCGTGGAAATGCTTCCATCGATGCCATCGGGAAGGATCGCGGCAAGTACGGCGGCAGCGTCGGCCGTGAACGAAACGCGCTCCTTGTCGCGCCAGTCAGGCAGATAAACCTGTTCCTTAACGCGGACACCGTGAAACGGACCGAACGGAAAGGCATTGATGGTGAACACATAGGCGCCCAGCGCACCAAGCTGATCGCGAAAGGCTTCAAGAGCACTGGGCGCGCAAGCAGCCCGAGCGGCCTGCCCGGAAAGACGTAAACCGATGCCAAGTGGCCGATCCGGGGCAACGGCCGCCTTGATCGCCGGAACATGTTCATCAAGGCTTGCGCGGATATCAGGCCAGCTTTCGCCGGCGTGAATGTTGGTGCAGTACGTCAGATGGGCGTCGCCGGGTATCCTGTCGAGTTTCATGTCAGGCCAAGCCCGCTTGCTCGAGCCAGTCTATGCACTGGCTCACGACCGCGGGGTCCATCTCATGAACTTCCACGCCGCGCCCGACGTCGGCAAGAAGCGTAACAGTCAGTTCGCCGCCAAGGTGCTCCCGAAATTCCGCAAGTCCTTGCAACAAGGCAAGCTCTCCGCTCGCACTTCGATGTCGCAACCGATCGTCCCACAGGACAAACCCGAGCCGTTTAAGAAGACGAAGCACGCGATCGTCCTCTCCTTTGGCGAGCAGTCCCGTCAACACGGAATAGCGCGTATCAAGCGCGATGCCGATTGCCACCGCTTCGCCATGGCTGACCTCATGGTCAGTCAATTGCTCCAGCTTATGCGCCGACCAATGGCCGAAATCGAGTGGCCGCGCCGAACCCGCCTCGAACGGATCACCGCCGAGTCTGATCTGACCCATGTGGAGTTCAGCGGAATCCTTGATCAGCCTGTCGAGATGTGGCGCGGAGAACGTTGCAAGTGCATCGGCATTGTTTTCCAGCCAACCAAAGAAATTGCTGTCGCGGATCAGGGCGACCTTGACCGCTTCCGCCATTCCCGCGCGCTTCTCGCGTGGCGGCAAGATGCCGATGAAAGCGCTGTCGTTGATGATTGCCCATGGCGGTGCGAAAGTGCCGATGAGGTTCTTCACGCCAAACAGATTGACGGCGTTCTTGACGCCAACGCCGCTATCACCCTGCGCCAGCACGGTCGTCGGGAAACGGATGTGACGCACACCGCGATGAAAGATCGCAGAAGCGTACCCAACGGCATCCAGCAGAGCACCGCCTCCAACGGCGATTGTGTAGGAGTGGCGGTCGATGGCAAGCTTGGAAAGCGTGACAAGCAAATTCGGCACCGTCTCTGAATTGTTCTTGCAGATTTCACCGCCCGCGACCGGCAAAACAGAGCCGACCATTTCGATCTTGTCGGCATGCGCGGCGAAATAGCCCCCGATATGGGCCGCGAGATCGGGCATCGCAGAGAGGACCCCCTTATCGACGAAGATCGCGCATTTGTGTCGCTTGTCGGGCTCCCGGCGCGTCAAAGCGTCGATCAGGCATCTATTGCCGATCCCAAACGCGTCACGAGTGAATGCCACGGGGAATTCATAGGTCAGGCTGAAGGATTGCAGACGGATATCTTCGACCCTGTTCGAAGGTGTATCGAGCATGGCATCCTCCCCACGCGGCACCCTTGTTTATTCTTGCTGTAGCGGGGCCGGAGAATACTTAACAGAACGCCAGAAGAGCTTGGGCGTTCTTAGCTTTTCATCCTATGCAGCTGTTTCTCTGGACAACGTGCCATTTCGCTTGGCAGTTTGGCAAGCTGATTTACGTCGCTGCAGTGCAGCCAAACGAAACGAGATCGCGGCAAAAGCGAGTTGAAACGCGATCTGTTCACCGGGGAGAAAGACGCCTTGAAACCGGTCCTCGCGATGATCGTGGTTGGTTTGACACCGCATCACTTGGGTGTCCATACGCCGCGGCTTTCCGCTTTCGCGCGTCATGGCATGGCGACGCTAGATACCGTGACACCGGCAGTCACATGTAGCGTTCAGGCAAGCTTCATGACCGGCTTGACGCCACGCGATCACGGCATCGTCGGCAATGGCTGGCTGTTTCGCGATCAGATGGAGATATTACTTTGGCGCCAATCCAATCGTCTGGTGTGTGGAGAGAAAGTCTGGGAGGCCGGCAAGAAGCGCGACCCTGCCTTCACGTGCGCCAACATGTTCTGGTGGTATAACATGGCTTCGAGCCATGACGTCGGCGCGACGCCACGGCCGATCTACAAGGCGGACGGTCGCAAACTACCCGATTGCTATACGGTACCGGATCGTTTGCGAGAGAGGCTAACCGAACGGCTCGGCCCCTTTCCGTTGTTTCAGTTCTGGGGGCCGGCAACGACAATCGCATCGACGCGCTGGATTGCAGAAGCGACAAAGATTGTTATGCAGGAGAGCAATCCGACCCTAACACTCGCCTACCTCCCGCATCTCGATTACGACCTGCAGCGCTTCGGCCCGAACGTGACTCATCCAGCGGTTCAGAGGTCCCTCTCGGAGATCGATGGGGTTGCCGGCGACCTTGCCGACGCTGCTCGGGCAAGCGGGCGGGCGGTCGTCATACTGTCGGAATACGGCATCACCAATGTCGATAGGCCAATCCACATCAATCGAACCTTGCGCGATGCGGGCCTGCTCGCAGTGCGCGAGGAAGACGGCGGCGAGCTGCTCGATCCGATAGCATCGAAAGCCTTCGCTGTGGCTGACCATCAGATCGCGCATGTCTATGTGGCGGACCCGCAACTACAACCCAAGGTGCGGGCACTCCTTGAGGAACTGCCCGGCGTCGAACACGTCTATGATAGCTCCGACAAATCTGCAATCGGTCTTGACCATTCTCGCGCAGGCGAACTCGTCGCAATTTCCGATGCGCGATCGTGGTACACTTACTATTACTGGAACGATGACAGCCGCGCGCCGGATTTCGCGCGAACCGTAGAGATTCATCGTAAGCCGGGATACGATCCCGTCGAGCTGTTTCTCGATCCAAGAATAGCTTCGCCCAAACTTGCGATCGGCAAGCGCCTGATTCTTCGCAAGTTGGGATTTCGGGCCTTGATGGATGTCATTCCCTTGGACGCATCCTTGGTACGCGGATCGCATGGTCGCATCACCGACGATCCAAATGACGGCCCGCTTGTTATTGCGAACCCGGAATATCTGGCCGGTCGAAGAGCGATCTCAGCACACGAAATAAAGGCTCTCTTGCTCGATTCAGTATTCACTCCGTAGTGGTTTAGTTTGATTTTTGCAGTGGCCTAATTTGAGTACGGTCGCTATTGCACTCCCCGCCGTCATGGGACGGGGCGGATCGCAAGGTCCATGTCTGTGAAAATCCCAACCTAGTTGCGATCGCCGCGGATCGCTGGGCCCCCGATTGCGCGCCGCTAGTGTGTACCGACGGCATGCCGGCCGACGGCGAACTGGGTCTTCGCCTCGGACCATTCGCGCGGCGGGCGTTTCCACTCGGCCGCGGCGCGGTTCAAAGCTGGATACAGTAATTTTGTCGCGGCATCATCGGTTGGGAAATGGCCTCCGGTTCGGAAGGCCAGACGCAACCAGTTGCCACTCCAAGCCGATCAGGTCATGTCAATGCCTTCGAAACTGATCGGATTGCCTTCAATCCTTCTCCGAAACGAATGATCGCTTCCCGGTGGCGTTCGAGCTCGCTGTAGGCAAGAAAGCGGACGTCCAGATTGGCGACCGCAGCAAATGCCGGGCGAGCGACCTGAGCCCGCACTTCCGCTTCGCGGCTATCAGGCGCCACCAGATAGAGGCTCTTAAGCAAGCTGCCGCATGGCCCGAGAGCGAGATCCAACATTCGGACGATTCCAGAGTAGATCGATGTCGTATGTTCGACCTCAAAGGCGGCGTGAATGGCACCCTCGCCCTTGTCGAGCCACAGCACATCGATCAGCCGAACGGCGTCCATGCCAGCGGTGCCGCCGTCGAACGGCCTGAGATCACCGACGCATCCGTCCGACAATCGCCCGCCATTGTACGCGCGACTGCGGTCATTCGCGGCGATCCAAACATCGTATCCAAGACCCAGGCCCACATCACGCAGCCAGCCCTGGATTTCCGTGTGCGTTCGGTCAGTTTCGCCATTCGGACCGGTTGTTTGGACGGCAGCCTTGGACCGGATCTCGTCGAGATCCCGTGCCCAGGTATCCAGCCCGTCCGCCCCCTCTTTGGGCGGCGCCGGATATCGTCCCGATCCGACGTCGAACAGGAGACCGGCAACCGCGCCAAGGTCATTCGACAGGAGGTCGCGATACCGTGCATTCAACCGGAGCATGCCTACCCGCATTGCAAGATAATCAGGCCAACTGCCGAGCCTGACCTTCGCACCCGTTACCGAATTGTATCCTTTGACGATCGCAGTGTTGAACGGCGGCGCGATGGTGGGATGCAGGAAATAGAGGAGATTGGCTGCTGCAGGTCCCAGTCCCTTGATTTGGCATCTCTCCAGAGCCGCGATGGCCTCTAAGACCTGGACCTCGGTTGAACAGCAAGCACTGGTATCCAGGAATCGGCCGAATGCGCGCTGGTTTTCTGCGTTTTCGTAGATGTCCGGAATCCGCAGCTTCGGCTTCCACAGAAAGGCATGGTCCGCACCCTTGAATATCTGGCGCTGTTCCGCCACGGACTTAACAGCAATTTCAAGCGACGAGCCCTTGTAGAGATTACCGAAAGATCCCTTCTCTATCTCGCGGACCACCTGCTCGATGCCACGTCGAATGGACCGAAAATTCTTGAGTCGCTCCTCCCACAAAAACCAGCCGCGATAAGTCGCGCCAGGATCTGCCCGCCAAGATTCAATCAACCGTCTCAGCGGTTCGACATTGATTTCGCTGTCCAACATTCCCGACCCCATCCGGCACGCAGCAAAAACATTGCACATATGCTCTATCTTCAGCAATGCGACACAGACACCGGCTGCCAGCACGCCTCAGCTATCGGACTGCATCGCCGGCCTCGGGCGCCTGTCAAGATCGTTCGCTGCGCGCGGTACCTCGAAGACCGGTTCCGTCCATCGTTACTATGCGTGCTCGACCTGCGCCCGAAAGAGAAAGACGGCCTGCAAACGCCGGTCGATGCTGATGGACAAGCTCGACAATCTCGTCACTACCCACATGACCGAACGACTGTTTTAGCCGGAGCGTCTGGCCACGATCTTGTCCTCGCTGGCATCGCGGCGTTCGGAAATGGCGGACGCGGTAAATGCCCGCGTGACCGCTTTGCAGTGCGACGTCACCGATGCCGATGAGAAGCTCAAGCAGCTCTATCGGCTGATCGCAGACGGCATCGGGATCGTGCCAAAGCCGCGCTCGAACGTACCAATCGCATTCAGCACAAGCCATCCAGATCGACCCGGCATTGCTTGAGCGTTCCGGCCGCAGCATGCGTGAGAACTTTACCTCTGGATCGATCCCGCTCCGCAAAACCTACCTGCAATCCCTCATCGACGTGATCGAGATCGACGATCCGGATCAAAGGCAGCAAAGACGCACTCGAAAGAGCGGTCCTGGCCCGCCGAAACGGGGCCATTCCGGGTTCGCAGATGAGTGCTGAGTGGCGCGCCATGCAGAAGGTGCACGCATAGGCCGAAAAATCGATCGGTCGAATCTTGCCGCCAAGATACGGAGGCATTCCGGCTCGAGCCAGGCGGGTAGTAGCCAGCGATGCGGACGAGACGTTTGCGCCGATTCTCTACGTTTTGAGGTATTCGGAGTTCGATAAGGCGCTGGCATCCTCGATCTTCTCACCGATATGCACGAAGTGCAAAAAATTTCTCTCGATCAGGGGTTCCGACTGCGGCATCGCCAATGTCAACATCGGCCTTTCCGGCGCAGAGATCGGCGGCGCATTCGGCGGCGAAGAGGAAACCGGCGGTGGACGCGAGCCAGGTTCAGATGCATGGAAGGCCCATATGCGCCGGATTACCAGCACCATCAACTTCGGCCATGACCTTCCGCTCGCCCAGACGTCAGATAAGACATCGATTGACCTCGTGTGATCGTATCATTACCCGAGAAGAGTATCCGTTTTGGCGACGTCCTCCAGAACTTCGGTGAGCCGGTCCACCGCCCAGTCGACTTGTGATTCATCAATGATCAAGGGCGGCGCAAACCGTATCGTGTTGCGGTGGGTATCCTTGGTCAACACGCCCGCCCGCAATAGC
The DNA here is from genome assembly GCF_000308295.2 of Afipia birgiae 34632. Taxonomy (GTDB): domain Bacteria; phylum Pseudomonadota; class Alphaproteobacteria; order Rhizobiales; family Xanthobacteraceae; genus Afipia; species Afipia birgiae. The sequence goes on along the minus strand of NZ_HG326652.1, from coordinate 238,969 downwards.
TGTATGACCACGGCGCCCGCACTCGCAACGTCGCGATCCAGTTCAACCCCCGCGAACAGACCTCGGCCTCGCACATCGCGGATGATCGGGTTCTTGATCGATGCGAGCCGATTGAGAAGATGGGCGCCGACAGCCGCAGCCCGCTCGATCAATGCCTCGTCAATCAGCGTTTCAAGAGCGGCCAATCCAACCGCAGCAGCGATCGGATTTCCACCGAAGGTACTGCCGTGATCTCCCGGCCTGAAAACCTCCATGACCTCACGACGCGCGAGAAACAGCGACACCGGCAGGAGCCCGCCGCCGAGCGCCTTGCCGAGCATCAACCCGTCTGGCAAGACCCCTTCATGTTGACACGCGAGCAGTCGGCCGGTGCGTCCCAGACCACTTTGGATCTCGTCGCACAGCAGCAGCACGTTGTTTGCCCGGCAGATGCGCTCGGCTTCCGCCAGGTAACCCGGCGGCGGCACGTTGATGCCGCCTTCACCCTGTATCGGCTCGACCAGAAAGGCCGCAGTATTCGGTGTGATCGCGGCCTCTAGTGCTGCAGCGTCACCGAACGGAACGAGCCTGAAGCCGGGCGGGAATGGCCCAAAACCATCGCGATACTGGGCAACGGATGAAAAGCCGACGATGGAAATCGTCCGGCCGTGAAAATTGCCCTCTGCTGTAATGATCTCCGCCTGATCGCCTAGCACGCCCTTGACCTTGTAGGCCCATTTGCGCGCAGCCTTGAGCGCAGTCTCCACCGCTTCCGCGCCGCTGTTCATCGGCAGCGCCAAATCCATGCCGGTCAGGGTGCAGGCCCGCGCCAGGAAAGGTCCCAATCGATCGCTGAAATAGGCGCGCGATATCGTGTCGAGCTGCCGGGCCTGTTCGGTCAGGGCCTGAACGAGACGCGGATGGCAATGGCCGAAGCTGGCCGCCGAGTACGCCCCCATCATATCCATGTAACGTCGCCCGCTCTCGTCCCACACGTAAACCCCTTCACTGCGGACGATGGTAACGGGCAACGGCGCATAATTTCCTGCGCCGAAACGGGCTTCGAGGTTGGAGAGATCAATCATGGCGCCACTCCCTTCAAACCCAGGCTGAATCACATCGCGCAGCCACTGTCGGTGCACCTCGAATGATTGCGCGGTGGACTATATTGGCGGCGTCGATCCCGATGGCCTTGGACTCCCGGATCAATTCTCGCCACGTCACGCGAGGGCCACATGCCACTCCGACCATCGTGATCTCGTAGAGACGAGACACCGTTGCGAGATCGCTGTTCATGCGCGCCCTTCTGGTTGGGTGCATCAGTTCCAATGTGGGCAGAATCTCGTAAAAAGACAGGTACACAGATCCACAACGGACGTCATCGCATTTCGCTTTTCTGCTATAGTGAAGTTATGACGATCGGGATCACCGGGCCAGAGCGGCAAGCACCGCGGCGGAACGTGGTGGTGGCGCTCCTTACTGCGGCTATCGCCGGAGCTGTCAGCCTAATCCTGCTGGGGCTCACCAGTGCCACTCTGGTCGACTGGATGTGGTTTTCCGCGATCGGCTATTTGAATGTCTTTTGGACGACGATCGGTGCAAAAGCTGGCGTCTTCTTTGTAGTCTTCACGGCAACTGCCATCATCATCTGGGCAAACGCACGGCTGGCACTTAAGTTTGCCCGGCAGCCAGCCCAGCCTCACTTCGCATGGAAGCTTACGGCCATTACAACATCATCCGATCTGCTGGAATTGCTGCGCAATCGGCTGCCATGGTCTCTCACCATCGCTGTCGGCGCGGGACTTGTCGCTTTGCTTGTAGCCTCGGGAGAGGTCAGCAACTGGAGCGTTTTTCTACGGTTCCTCTATCACGTGCCCTACGGCGCGAACGATCCACTTTTCGACAAGGACATTGGATTCTATCTGTTTTCTCTGCCCGCTTATATCGCCGTCAAAAATTGGATGTTGCTCACGCTTTTCATAAGCGCGCTCTTTGCTGGATTAATCTATTGGGCGCACGGCGACATCGAATACCACGCCCGGCAACGATCGATGTCGCCAACAGCGATTGCCCACGGCTCAGTGCTGCTCGGCTTCTTCTTTGCCGTGAAGGCATGGTCCTACGGTCTCGATCGATACCTGCTGCTCTACGGCGACAATGGAGTCGTGGTCGGCGCAAGCTACACCGACGTCCATGTCGAGCTACCTGTCCTCTGGTTGCTGATCGGACTTTCGATCGTCGCAGCATTCGCAGCATGGGCGAACCTGCGAGTGCGCACCTACCGGCTCCCAACTGCGGCGATGATTCTCGTCTTTAGCGCCGCTCTTCTGTTATCCGGCGTGGTCCCCGGACTGTTTCAGCGATTGCTCGTCAAACCGAATGAACTGGAGTTGGAGCGCCCCTACATCGAACGCAACATCAAGCTGACCCGGGAGGCCTACAATCTTGACAAGATCACTGCAAAGCCATTCCCGGCCGAACAGAACCTCACCTTAAAGGCGCTTGAATCCAACAAAGCGACTATCGACAATATACGACTGTGGGATTGGCAACCGTTGTCGGATACGTACGCGCAACTGCAGGAAATTCGCACCTACTACAAGCTTCACAATCTGGATGTAGATCGCTATTGGCTTAACGGCACCTATCAAAGCGTGATGCTTTCGGCGCGTGAGCTCAAGTCCTCGCTGCTGCCGCCTAACGCACAGACGTGGGTCAACCTCCACCTCCTGTTCACCCACGGCAACGGTGCCGTGATGAGCCCGGTGACCCAAAAGAGCAGTGAAGGGCTCCCGCCCCTCTATTTGCGCGATATCCCTCCAGTTGCGGACGGAGGCCCCGAAATCCGCGAGCCACGAATCTATTATGGGGAGCAGAAGAGCGACTACGTTATCGTCAAAGGAACTACGCTGGAATTCGACTATCCAAAGGGAAAAGACAACGTCTACGTCGCCTATGACGGCGCCGGTGGCGTCCCGCTGTCGGGGATGCTGCGGAAAATCGTCTTCGCTCACCACTTCAACGATATGAATCTGCTTCTCTCAAGCTACATCACCGACGACAGCCGAATCATGATCCGGCGCAATATTCGGGAGCGGGTACGCACGATCACCCCATTCCTGAGCCTTGATCGGGACCCCTATCTGGTCATCAGTGAAGGGCGGATATTCTGGATGCAGGATGCCTATACGACGAGCGACTATTTTCCCTCTGCGCAGCCTGCGCCTGACCTCAATCTCAATTACATCCGCAATTCTGTGAAAATCGTCATTGATGCCTATAACGGCACTGTCGATTTCTATCTGATTGACTCGACGGATCCGATCGCCGCTACCTACCAGCGCATCTTCCCGGAATTGTTCAAGCCGCTTGCGGCCATGCCGCCGGATTTGCAAAAGCATATCCGCTATCCGGAAGACCTCTTCCTGATTCAGGCGCGGCTTTATCAGGCCTACCACATGGAAGCGGCCGACGTTTTTTATAACCGCGAGGATCTTTGGCAATTCCCGCGCCAACCGGACAGCGATGGCAGCGCGGCCTTGATGGTCCCTTACTACATCATCATGCGGCTGCCCGGAGAAACACAAGCTGAGTTCTTTATCATGATTCCCATGGTGCCGAGCCGCCGCGACAACATGATCGCATGGCTTGCAGCGCGCTGCGACGCACCCGACTACGGCAAACTGATCGTCTACGAGTTTCCCAAGGAGAAGCTCGTGTACGGACCGTTCCAGATCGAAGCCCGGATTCATCAGAACACCGAGATCTCTCAACAGATATCGCTATGGAACCAGATGGGTTCACGGGTGATCCGCGGAAATTTGCTTGTAATCCCGATCGAGAACTCGATCCTCTATGTATCCCCACTGTATTTGCGGGCAGAGCAAGGACACTTGCCGGAGCTCAAGCGCGTGATCGCGGCCTATGGCGAAAACGTCGTCATGAAGGAAACGCTTGCCGAGGCCTTGTCGGCGCTATTCATAGAGGCAGGCACCGCGCCGACAACGGCGAGCGATGCAGCGAAATTGTCAAGCGCGGGCTCTGCGGTGAACCGAGCGCAGCAGGCGCTCGATCGCTACAATCAGGCAATGGAGCGATTGAAATCCGGAGATTGGAAAGGGTTTGGCACACAATTCGATGCAATGCGCGAGCTATTGGAAGAGATGAACCGACAATCTACCGGCCATTAGGATTCGAGCGGAGCAAGGCCTTTATCACGTTAGTTTGAGTCAGGAACGAATTCTGACCGGTGAAGCAGTGTCGGCTACAAATGGCGCGGGGAATTGAAACAGGAGAGCTCCATCCATGATCGAGGGGATCAGCGCAATCACACTGGCCACGCACGAAATGTCGCGAGCTGTCCGATTCTACCGCGCCCTGGGGTTTGAGGTCCAGCATGGCGGCGAAGAGTCGTCATTCACCAGCTTTCGAGCGGGGGCGAGCTATCTAAACCTCATCGCCCAGCCTGCTGAGCGGCGCTGGTTCTGGTGGGGGCGCGCAATCTTTTACGTCACCGATGTTGATGCACTGTACGACCGCGCGCTCACAACAGGATGCCTGCCAACGACCGCGCCCCGCGATGCCGAATGGGGTGAGCGCTTTTTCCACCTCACAGATCCTGACGGTCATGAACTCAGTTTCGCTCGGCCCTTGCTCTCGGTCCAATAGCAACTCCAAGCAGCCTGCCATTTCAACAGGTGCTCGGAGCGCGTATGATGCTCCGATGAACAGTGGTCGCCGCAATCCGGCGAGTTTGAGTCATGATGGCAACGAACGCTCGCATCGTGACCGTGTTTGGCGGAACCGGATTTCTCGGCCAGCGCATCGTTCGGCGGCTGCGCTATCGCAGATTTCCCGTTCGGGTCGCGTCAAGGCATCCGGATCGGGGGCGCAGACTTTTTGGTTCTGATGATCCGACGTCCCGGGCGCCGATTTGCGGCGCTCGCGCACTCTACCGCCGACAGCGCAAGTATCCTGGCTATCTCGCGATAGAGTTGGTCACCGACGACGGATTGCAACTGGCGGATGGAAGTCCCATGTTGATATTATAGTCACGCAGCCGCCCATCGTACGGCGAGAGTCTGCAGGTAGACTTCACGGTGGATGGTTTGCGTATTGCACCGGAGGTCACGCCATGTCCATTGCTCCCACCCTCCAGAAATACCTAGCCGCTGAAAACATCCAATACGAGGAGATCCCGCATGAAATCAGCATGACGTCCACTCGCACGGCTGAGGCATGCCATATCTCGGGCGATCGCCTTGCCAAGGGCATCGTGTTGCGGCGCGACGGCGAATATATGCTGGCCGTCCTGCCCGCATCGCATCACCTCCGCCTGTCGGAACTGAGGACAAAACTCGGTGACAATGTCGACATGGCAGATGAAACCGAGATCAATCAGCTGTTCCGCGACTGTGCACACGGCGCAGTTCCTGCCGTCGGAAAATGCTACGGGCTGGATCTCATCGTCGACGATAGCATCGAGGCACAGCCGGAGATCTACATGGAGGCTGGCGATCACGAGACGCTGCTTCATCTGAGTCACGCGCAGTTTGCGCGCCTGACCGCCGGCGCGATGCATGGGCGCTTTAGCGCGCACGACTGAGGATTTGTCGGTCATTTCTGCCGCTGGGCAGACTGGTCGAACAATCCGCGACGGCCGTCGCTGTCCGAAATGGGATGATCATGCTGCTGCTTAACTGTTCACGCGGCGGCGCGACGCCTTTTTACGTCTCATGCATCGAAATCGTCTTCGAAACGCAAATGCTTAACGCTGCGGCCACGGCGCCGCACAAGCCTCAGGGCCTCTATCCCTATCTTGATATGCCTTTCGACATAGTTCGCGGTCACCACCTGATCCGACGCTTCGGTCTTCACACCCTCGGGGATCATTGGCTGATCGGACACGAGAAGCAGTGCCCCGGTCGGAATGTGATTGGCAAACCCTGCAGCAAAGATTGTTGCAGTCTCCATGTCGATCGCCATACTCCGTGTACGACGCAACAGATCCCTGAAGCGATCATCGTGTTCCCAGACACGACGATTGGTCGTGTACACAGTACCTGTCCAATAGTCGTGACCGAGATCGCGGATCATCGTTGACACCGCGCGTTGCAACTGGAACGCGGGCAGCGCGGGGACCTCCGGTGGCAGGTAATCATTCGAGGTACCTTCGCCCCGAATGGCCGCAATCGGTAGAATCAAGTCGCCAATATGATTCTTGCGTTTCAACCCGCCACATTTACCAAGAAACAATACGGCTTTCGGCGCAATGGCGCTTAATAGATCCATCACCGTCGCGGCATTCGGGCTTCCCATGCCGAAGTTAATCAGAGTGATCCCATCAGCAGTCACGTTAGGCATCGGTCGATCTACGCCCTTTACTAAACCTCCATGCAGTGTGGCGAACCATTCGACGTAATTGTCGAAGTTGGTCAGAAGAACATACTCTCCGAATTCGGCGAGCGGCGTGCCGGTGTAACGCGGCAGCCAGTTTTCCACGATGTCCCTTTTCTCTTTCATTCCCTTTGACCTCATCTGGAGGCGCGCAGCAACGCAGACTATCAGGCTAGAACCGTTCCCTGTCCAATGTGACACGCCTGGATTTGCAGGATTCCACTAATCCGTTCCGGACGCGGAAGTCATCGCGCTGACGCCTTACACAGGCTTTGGGGAAACCTGACATAAGCGGCTTCGCGTCGGATGCGCGCGGCCCATTACCTTTGCGATGTTGGGCGGGAATCCCGGCCGCGAAGTCGCTGTCACTTGTTCAGGAGGGCGGCAGCGACAGCGCTTGTCTGGTCCGGTCGCGTAGGAATGATGCTTTCTTCTGCGACCTCGCACGCAATCGGTTGTATAGTTGAGAAAAACGGGGCCGTGCTGCATTGCATCAAGTGCACTTGAACCCATTAATGGAGGCTCGCGATGAAAGTCAAAGACGTGATGCACAAGGGTGTCGACTGGGTCAGCCCCAACACCCCTGTCACCGAGCTCGCGAAATTGATGCGGGGGCATGACATCGGCTGCATTCCGATTGGGGAGGACGACCGACTGATCGGGATCGTGACCGATCGCAACATCGTCTGCAAAGGGCTCGCGAGCAACACCTTCGATGCTGGCCGCGCAACGGCGCGCGATGTGATGACCGAAGGCATCCATTGTTGCCGGGAGGACGATGATCTCCCAAAGGCGGTGCATCACATGGAGAAGCTGCAGGTCCGCAGGCTGCCGGTGATCAACAAGAGCAAGCGGATGGTTGGCATCATCAGTCTGGGTGACGTCAGCCATTTTGCGTCCGGTGATTTGCTGTCTGAGTGCGTCAAGAGCGTTTCGGCCCATCACTGAAACGCGACCACCGCTCTTCTCGCGATAGCCGCTCGATCAGACGTTGAGACGAAGCCGGGCAATACTCTTATCATGGGCGGCAGGATCGGCTGCATCATCTGCTGCTGTCCCACTCTACGGCATGCACTCAATCACACATGAAGTTCATCGATCGGTCACCTGCTACAAAGACAAGCCCTCTCGATGCGACGAGAATAGTTGCAACCTCCCAATGGAAGCATATTTCTGGAATGGAATGACATTATCATCAAGAGCCACAGAGGCTCCGACGTTGAGGGTTTTCGTAGACGCTATCAGTCTCGTAGGTGGCAAAATGGCGGGCCAGTCTAAATAGAACTGCGAACTCATATGCCGTTGAAATTGGTATATATTAGTCGCCTTGACAATGAAGCGGTTCGCCATCAAGGCTGCGATCAGCGACGAAGTCATAGAACCAGACATGGTGGGGCGCTCCGGCCGCAGCCGGATACACGAACCGTCGTTGAGTAACAGACGCCCTCGCTTAGGCTGTTTGGCTGGGACTTTCAGCCCTCACATCGCCAGATCCGCTCGACACGCTTCTTATTGACCGTCCGCGTTCTCCGTCTCCAGCTCCTTCAAGCGCTTCACCCGATCGCCCCTCAGGCCGCCGTACTCGTTCCGCCATCGATAATACGTAACTTCTGTCACGCCTATCGTTCGCACCGCGTCTCCAACCTGCCGCCCCCGTGCCATGAGCACGTCAACCTGCCGCAGCGTCGCAACTTCAGCCGTATGCCTCTCCCTTGCCATCGATCTTATCCTCCATCCGAAATCATACTTCAGGGAGGACCGCTTCAAAGGGGGGCAGATCAATGCAACTCCCGCCCAGAGCGAGGCGTCATTGTCAGCGACGCGGTGGATCTGGGCAGACATCTTTCGAGAAATTGCGAAAATGTTTCTTCGGGAACTACAAGGCCGTATTGGGCTACGGTGTTATGTTCTGATCGCAACAGGTGCCAGCGGGCGCCTGAATAATTAAGATAGCCTGGCGCGACTGAGCAGGCCGCAGGAAGGAGAGCATAACTGGCTTAGCATCGCGACATCTCACCGCGTATGTTGGCCCGCTGACCTCTGTTGTGGAATTACGACAACCTTGGCACCTGTCGAGACAACTAACCCAAGTTTCTCTGCAAGATGGACCTCGCAAATGAGAAGGTGTATCCGGTTCCTCTTAGGTGACGAGCTACGTGAAATCAACAGCTTTGCCCCGACCATGACGGTCCTTGACTGGTTGCGTCTCGAGGAACGGCGCGTTGGTACCAAGGAAGGCTGCAACGAAGGCGATTGCGGCGCCTGCACTGTCGTACTCGCTCGCCCCGACCGCGGACGCTTGCGCTATCAGGCTGTCAACGCGTGCATCCAGTTCGTCGGCTCCCTTGATGGCAGTCAGCTCCTCACAGTAGAACATCTGGCGGGTTCCGACGGGCAATTGCATCCGGTGCAGCAAGCTATGGTCGACTGCCACGGCTCGCAATGCGGCTTTTGCACGCCCGGCTTCGTAATGTCTCTTTTCGCGCTGTCGAAGAGTGTGGATGCCGTCCCGAACCAAGACGCGATCAACGATGCCCTCGCCGGGAATCTGTGCCGATGCACGGGCTATGCGCCGATCGTCCGGGCTGCCGAGCGTGTTTGCGCCGGCACAAACGCTGATTGTTTCGATCAGCGGGAGGCGCAGACGATTTCCCGCCTTGAGATTTTGCGCGACGAGGAAACGATCTCGATCGAAAGCGTCGCCGGCACCTTCTACGCGCCGGCCACGATGGATGCGCTCGCCGAGTTCCTGCTGGCCGCGCCGCACGCCACCATTGTCGCTGGCTCAACCGATGTCGGCTTGTGGGTCACCAAGCATATGCGCAAGCTCGATCCTGTGGTCTGGATCGGCCGGGTTCGCGACCTGCAACACATCGACGACACCGGCGACACCATTGAAATCGGTGCGGCAGTAACGTACGCCGACGCCACCACTCTTCTCGCCCGGTACTATCCCGATCTCGGCGAGATCTTCCGCCGGCTTGGCTCAACCCAGATCCGCAACGTCGGCACCATCGGCGGCAATATTGCCAATGGCTCGCCGATCGGGGACGCTTCCCCCGCGCTGGTTGCACTCGGCGCGACGCTGCATCTCAGGTGCGGCGCGAAACAGCGCTCGTTGCCGCTGGAAGATTTCTTCGTCGCCTATGGCAAGCAGGATCGTGGTCCTGGCGAATTTGTCGAACGAATCAGCGTGCCGAAGCCGTTGGCCGACGCCCGCTTCCGAGCGTACAAGATCAGCAAGCGCTTTGATCAGGACATTTCGGCGTTGATGGGGGCCTTCCTGCTTCGCCTTGACGGCGACCGCGTAGTCGAGGCGCGTGTCGCATTCGGCGGCATGGCGGCCACGCCGATGCGCGCCGCGGCGGTCGAACGGGTCTTGACAGGGCGCTCCTTCGACGAAACGGCAGTAGCTGCAGTCAAGAGCGCGCTGGCGCAGGACTTCTCGCCAATCAGCGACATGAGGGCGAGCGCCAACTATCGCACGCGCGTCGCCCAGAACCTGATCGAGCGCCTGCACGTCGAACTGATGCTCCCGGCAGAGGAAACCCGCCTGGTCGGCGCCAAGGAGCTTGCCCATGTCTAAGAACGAGCGGAACGTTCTGCTCGGCGTCGTGCACACTGCGCAACCCCACGACAGCGCCCGACGCCATGTCACCGGCGAGGCGATTTACGTCGATGATATGCCAACTCCCAATGGGCTGGTGCATGTCTATTTCGGCCTCAGCGAACGGCCGCATGCTCGTCTCACCGCCGTCAACCTCGGCAGGGTGCGCGAAGCTCCCGGCGTAGTCGCGGTTCTGACCGCCACTGATATTCCTGGCCAGAACGACGTCAGTCCGACGCACAAGCATGACGAGCCGCTGCTGGCGGAAGGAGTGGTCGAATTTCTTGGCCAGCCGATCTTCGCCGTCGCCGCCGAAACGCGGGAGCAGGCGCGCCGCGCCGCGCGCCTGGCCGCAATCATATATGAGGATCTGCCTGCGGTACTCGATATCGACACCGCAAAACCTATCGGCCAATTTGTGACCGAGCCGCTCAAACTGGCACGCGGCGATGCGATAGCAGGCCTCGCGGCGGCGCCCCGCCGCCTCTCTGGACGAATGCGGATCGGTGGACAAGATCACTTTTACTTGGAAGGCCAAATCGCCCTCGCCATTCCCGGCGAGGGGGATGAGGTCACCGTCTTTTCCTCTACCCAGCACCCGAGCGAAGTTCAGCACATGGTGGCGCTGACGCTGGGCGTGCCGTCTAACGCGGTAACCGTCGAGGTGCGCCGCATGGGTGGGGGCTTTGGCGGCAAGGAGACGCAGGGCAACCAATTTGCCTGCATCGCCGCTATCGTCGCGAAGCAGCTGAAGCGCGCAGCCAAGATCCGGCCCGACCGCGACGACGACATGATTGTTACCGGCAAACGCCACGACTTCGTCGTCGACTATGGAGTGGGGTTCGACGATGACGGGCGCATCAAGGCTGTCGATATGACCTTTGCTGCTCGCTGCGGCTGGTCTTCTGATCTCTCCGGCCCAGTCACCGACCGCGCCCTGTTCCATGCCGACAATTGCTATTTCTATCCGTCTGTGCGTTTGGTCTCGGAACCTCTGAAGACCAACACCGTCTCCAACACCGCTTTCCGCGGCTTCGGTGGACCGCAGGGCATGATAGGTGGCGAGCGTCTGATCGAGGAGATCGCCTATGCCACTGGCCTCGACCCATTAACCGTGCGCAAGCGCAATTTCTATGGCGGCGCCAACCGTGACTTGACGCCCTATCACCAGAAGGTTGAGGACAACATTATCCTCGATCTGGTGGAGACACTGGAGCGCGACTGCGCCTATCAAGCGCGGCGCCAAGCCATCCGCGACGCTAACGCTACCGGAGGTGTGATCAAACGCGGCATTGCGCTGACGCCGGTGAAGTTCGGCATCTCTTTCACTGCAACCCATTACAACCAGGCTGGTGCTCTGCTGCACGTCTATACGGACGGCAGCGTGCAGATCAATCACGGCGGCACCGAGATGGGCCAGGGCCTCCACACCAAGGTCGCTCAGATCGTCGCCCAGGAACTGCAAATCGACATCGCGCAGGTGAAGATTACCGCCACCACAACGGGCAAGGTTCCGAACACGTCAGCTACCGCTGCTTCGTCAGGTGCTGACCTCAACGGCAAAGCCGCGCAGGCGGCGGCGCGAACGATCAAGGAACGCCTCATCAACTTCGCGGCCAAGACATTTGGCGTGCCGAGGGCCGAGATCGTCTTCCTCCCCAACCACGTAATGATCGGCGACCGAACGGTACCATTTACCGAACTGATCAAGCAGGCCTACATGGCACGCATCCCGCTTTCCGCAACTGGTTTCTACAAAACGCCGAAAATTCATTGGGATCGGAAGCAAGGCCGAGGCCGCCCATTCTATTACTTCGCGTACGGCGCGTCCTGCAGCGAAGTCGCGGTCGATACTCTCACCGGTGAATACCGGGTGGAGCGCGTCAACATCCTCCATGATGCCGGCCGCTCTCTGAACCCGGCGGTAGATATCGGCCAAGTCGAGGGCGGCTTTGTCCAAGGCATGGGCTGGTTGACTACCGAGGAATTGTGGTGGGACGGCAATGGGCGGTTGTGCACGCATGCGCCCTCGACCTACAAGATTCCAGCCTGCAGTGACCGACCCCGCGTCTTCAACGTCGCCCTCCACCGGGGGGGCATCAATCGCGAGGATTCGATTTTCCGGTCAAAAGCTGTGGGCGAGCCGCCCATCATGCTCGCCATTTCCGTGCTTCATGCCCTCTCCGATGCCGTGGCGAGCGTCGCCAATTATCGGATCTGTCCGCGGCTCGACGCACCAGCAACTCCCGAGCGGGTCCTCGATGCGATCGAGCGGTTGCGCATTGCCCTGAAGTCGACCTCAACAGGAGACACAGCTTGAGTGCAGCCCTTTCGAGCGAGCTTGCTGCCCACTTGGCAGCGGGTACTGCAGCAGCATTGGTCGTAGTTGCCGAAGTGCGCGGATCGACCCCACGCGAAGCGGGTGCCGCGATGCTCGTCACAGAAAACCGCGTCGCCGGCACTATCGGCGGCGGCCGCTTCGAGTGGGAAGCGATCGCCGAGGCACGCAAACTGCTCGACCTTGACCTGGAGCGGCACGAACTCGCTATTCCGCTCGGCCCCGGCATCGGTCAATGTTGCGGCGGACATGTCACTCTCCTCATCGAACGGGCGACAGCCGACACGCTGGAGCGTCTTGCAGCTGCCGAAGCGATGGAGCGCGCCGCATACCCCGTCGTTCAGATCTTTGGCGCCGGACACGTCGGCAAGGCGTTGGCCACCGCTCTATCGCTGCTCCCATTCTCGGTGCGGCTGATCGACAGCCGGCCCGAAGAGTTCTCGGGCTTCGAAGCCGATGGCGTGACCATTATCTTGACCGACCGCATGCTAGTCGAAGTCGAGGCGGCGCCGGCCAATGCCGCCTATGTAGTGATGACCCACAGCCATTCGTTCGATGCACTGATCGCAAGCGCAGTGTTGGAGCGCGGGGACTTCGGTTATCTTGGTATTATTGGCTCGCACAGCAAGCGGAAGCGATTCATGACTGCCTTTCTTCAGCAGGGCGTCTCCCGCCGCGACATCGCACGCATCGTCTGCCCGATCGGCGGTAGCTTGGTGCGCGACAAGCGCCCGGCAGTCATTGCGGCTCTCACGGCCGCTGAACTCGTCAGAGTATTTGCCGCCGACGCTGCTTCGGCCCGGAAAGTAGCATAATGCGCAACAGCTTCCCGGCCACCTCGAACCTCCGTTTGCTCGGCAGCGAGTGTCCCCGCCAGCACCATTGAGACTGTCCGTCGTCAGATAATTGGAGCCTGATCAGGCTGTTCGAAAAGGGAGGCTTTAGTCATCAGGGTTAGAGTTTAAGCAGCCTGCGGTCAATGCTGCGAGCGGCGGGTTTGCGATGGTGACAAGCTTGATCCGGTTGCGTTCTGCGAGGATCGTCGCCTCTCCGCCGAAGTAGACGTCAGCCGGCGTGACGTTCGATGCCAGCAAGGCCTTTATCGGCCAGAAATACTCGCACTCCGTCGACCTCTGGGTCGCCTATCGCTATTAGCAGAACAAGTTCGGCCTCGACTACAATCCAACGCGCGACGTCTTCACCGTCGCAGCCACCGGTCACAGCACCAACACATAGACAAGCCTCAGTAGCCCGTGGTCTGCCCTGACATACCTCGCCGCAGATTGGATCGAGCGTAGCGTTCAACGGATGCGCCCGCGGCATCGCGAGAATTGCCATTTGTCGCTTATTTCGAAAGATCTTCCCGGAATCGGAGAAGGTACAACGGCGTCGCGCCGTCTATAGTCACAAAGATCCGAGATCGCAGTAGATGCAAAGGTCTCTCATGGGATCGAGTGGTAAAGCGCATTGCGGAGATCGTGACGCGTCGTTCCAGAAGCGGGAGCTAAATTGGGGGCATCACCCGCGGTGACAAACCGGCTGCGGCAGCTTCTGCGAACCCGCTGATTTCTAGTTGTGCCCGTTTGAGCCGACTTACAATCCGACGGAGAAACTACAGCCATGGACCAAAGCAACGCGATCTGGATCAAAGATCCACTGACCATTCTCGCCGATGGCGCGGAACGTGGCGTCGTCGTCCAGAACGGCAAGATCGTCGAACTGGTGCCAGCGGGCCATCTACCCACGACGGTGAATACTAAAATTTATGAAGCACGCGATCACGCCGTGCTACCTGGACTGATCAACACCCATCATCATTTCTTCCAGACCCTGACGCGGGCGCTGCCAGCGGCGCTCGATCGCGAGCTGTTTTCGTGGCTGCAGGCGCTGTACCCGATCTGGGCGAGGGTGACGCCAGAGGCGCTGAACCTCGCCGTTACCGTGGCAATGTCGGAGCTGCTGCTGTCCGGATGCACCACCACTACAGACCATCACTACCTGTTTCCCACGGGCATCGAGGATGCCGTCGACATCGAGGTTGCAGTCGCCAAGCGGCTCGGCCTTCGAGTGCTGTTGACGCGCGGTTCGATGAACCGGTCGCAGCGAGACGGCGGCTTGCCTCCCGACAGTGTCGTTCAGGATGAGGACACGATTCTCGCTGACAGCGAGCGCGTCGTAACGAAATTTCATGAAAGAGGCGAAGATGCTATGGTGCAGATCGCGCTGGCGCCGTGCTCACCGTTTTCGGTGACGACCTCTTTGATGCGGGCGACCGCTGTTCTGGCTGACAGGCTGGATGTTCGGATGCACACGCATCTAGGCGAAACCGAGGATGAGAACCGATACTGCGTACAGATTTATGGCTGCCGTCCGCTCGATTATCTCGAGCAATGCGGCTGGCTGAATGCGCGGACCTGGCTCGCCCACGGCGTTCATTTCAACGCACAGGAAATACGGCGGCTGGGCCGTGCCAAGACCAGCATCAGCCATTGCTCTTGCAGCAACCAGTTGCTCGCATCCGGCTGCTGTCCGATTTGCGATATGGAAGACGCTGGCGTTGCGATCGGGCTCGGCGTCGACGGCTCCGCGTCGAATGACTGTTCCAACCTGATGCAGGAGGTGCGTTCCGCATTTTTGCTGCAGCGCGCACGCTACGGTGTCGGCCGCGTCAGCCACAAGGACGCGCTGCGCTGGGCTACTAAAGGTTCAGCGGCATGCGTCGGTCGCCCCGAACTCGGCGAGATCTCGGTCGGGAAGGCCGCTGACCTCGCATTTTTCAAGCTCGACGAACTACGTTTCTCCGGCCACGGCGATCCGCTCGCCGCACTGGTTCTATGCGGCGCGCATCGCGCCGATAGGGTGATGGTCGGTGGAAACTGGGTGGTGATCGATGGTGCGATCCCTGGGCTCGACGTATCGGACCTGGTCCGCCGCCACAGCGCCGCCGCGCGTACGATGCAGGGGCAATGAGATCATGGCGAAAAACCGGGTCCGGACGTCACCGTCCGGACTCGATCTTCTCGGGACAGCTAGCTTAGCGCTACTTGCCAGGAATCTTGTCGTCGATGCCCTTGACGTAGAAGTTCATGCCGAGCACTTGGCCGTCGTCGAGATGGTGACCGCCCTTGCACTCCACCTCTTTGCCGTCTTGGCCGACGACCGGACATTTGAAGGGGAGCAATTTGCCGTCCCTGATCGCCACTTCGGTATCTTCAGCCAACTTCTTCACGTCGTCTGGCATGTTGGTGTAGGGCGCCATCACCACCATCTTGTCCTTCAGGCCAGCCCAAGTGTCCTCCGACTTCCAGGTGCCATCAAGCTCGGCCTTGACGCGCTGGATATAGTAGGGCGTCCAGTTATGCAGGGTCGAAGTGAGCTGCGCCTTCGGTCCGAACTTGATCATTTCGGAAGCTTGGCCGAATGCCCATTTGCCACGTTCTGACGCGATCTGCATCGCCGCCGGACTATCGGTGTGCTGCATGATGACGTCGGCGCCCTGATCGAGGAGTGCCTTTGCGGCGTCGGCTTCCTTGCCAGGGTCAAACCACGAGTTCGCCCAGATAATCTTGACCTTGATGTTGGGGTTTATCGTCTGCGCGCCGAGGATCGTGGAGTTGATGCCCGAGATGACTTCCGGGATGGGGAACGAGCCGATATAGCCGAGTACGCCGGTCTTCGACATCTTGGCGGCGATGATGCCCTGAATGTAACG
The DNA here is from genome assembly GCF_000308295.2 of Afipia birgiae 34632. Classification (GTDB taxonomy): domain Bacteria; phylum Pseudomonadota; class Alphaproteobacteria; order Rhizobiales; family Xanthobacteraceae; genus Afipia; species Afipia birgiae. The sequence goes on along the minus strand of NZ_HG326652.1, from coordinate 222,937 downwards.
CCCCTCATAGAACCTGCCGGAATAGGTCGACATGTTTTTGTCGCGCTTGTAGCCGGTGGCGTGCTCGAAACGCACGTTGGGATACTTCTTGGCCACCTTCAGCGTCGGCTCCATGTAGCCGAAGGACGTCGTGAAGATCAGCTTGTTGCCCGCGCGCACAAGCTGTTCGATCGAACGTTCGGAATCCGGACCTTCGCTGACGTTTTCGAGAAAGGTCGTCTCAACCTTATCGCCGAATTCCTTGACCATGGCTCGGCGTGCAAGCTCATGCTGGTAGGTCCAGCCGAAATCGCCGACCGGGCCGATATAAATGAAACCGACCTTGAGCTTCTCGGCTGCGGAAGCGCTAAACATGCTAGCCGCGGCAGTGAGGATCATAGCTGTCGCAGTAATGACAATCCTTCTCATAGGCTTCTCCGGTTACCGAGGGGGGCGGTCGATCCCGAGCGCACGCGCCCCATCGCGCGCTTCGGGTATTTATCGATCGGGCACGAAGACTGTTCCCAAGGCCGCGGGTGCGGTCGAACCACCGGCTCTTGCGCGCGAAATCAGAACGAGAACGATCACGGTGGCGAGATATGGTAAGGCCGACATGAATTGCGAGGGAATGCCGACGCCCCACCCCTGCGCGTGAAGCTGCAGGATCGTGACCGCGCCGAACAGATAGGCACCGATCACGAGACGGCCCGGCCGCCATGATGAAAACACTACCAGCGCCAACGCGATCCAGCCGCGTCCGGCAGTCATGCCAGGAACAAAGAAGGGCGTATAAGCCAGCGGCAAATAGGCTCCGGCGAGGCCGGCGCAAGCGCCGCCGAACATTACGGCACCCAGGCGGATTTTGAGCACCGGGTATCCCAGCGCGTGTGCGGAAACGTGATTGTCACCGACCGCGCGGATGATCAATCCGGAGCGGGTACGATATAGAAACAGCCAGACGCCGACGACCATCAACAACGAAGCATATACAAAGCCGTCTTCACCGAATAAAATACGGCCCAAAACCGGAATATCAGTCAGTCCAGGAATATACAGCTGCGGCGCAGGCGTAATTCGCTCGCCGACAAAGCCTGCGCCGATCAGGCCTGAGAGGCCTATACCCAGAATCGTCAATGCTAGACCGGTAGCGACCTGATTGACGGCGAGGCCCAACGTCATCAGCGCGAACACCAGCGATAGGGCCGTTCCAGCGGCAATGCCGCAGATAGCGCCGACGGTGGTCGAGCCGGTGAGCAGAGCGCCGCCAAAACCACAGGCGGCGCCCACGATCATCATCCCCTCGACGCCCAGATTGAGAACACCGGCCCGCTCGGTTACTAATTCGCCAGTGGCCGCGATCAACAGCGGGGTCGATGCCGCGAGCACCGACAGAATGATCGCTTCAAACAACTCCATGATGGGCCTTTGGCGACGGTGAGATCAGCCGGAAGCGGTAAAGGATGAGCGAGTCGCAGGCGAGCACGTAGAACAGCAGCAAGCCTTGAAGGACCTTGGTGACGTCCAACGGGATTTTCATTGCGATCTGCGCCTGCTCGCCGCCGATGAAGGTTAGAGCGAGGAAGAGCCCCGCGATTAGTATTCCCATCGGGTTGAGACGTCCGAGAAACGCGACGATGATGGCGGTGAAGCCGTAGCCGGGCGAAATGCCGGGCTGCAAGTGGCCAACGGGTCCGGCGACCTCGATGATTCCGGCTAGGCCCGCCAGCGCGCCCGAGATCGCAAAGGTAAGAAGGATCACACGGTTGGATTTAAAACCGCCAAACCGCGCAGCGCGAGATGCCGCGCCAACCACACGAATCTCAAATCCTTTGATCGTGCGTCCGAGCAGCACTGCCGCACCTGCGACCACAATCAGTGCAATGACGACGCCAAGGTGCAGACGGCCGCCCTCGATCAGCGCCGGAACGGTAGCAACCGGGTCGAACTTCGCCGTGGTCGGAAAGTTGAAGCCGGCAGGATCGCGCCACGGCCCGCGCACAAGATAGTCGAGAAATAGATCGGCGACGTAGACCAGCATCAGGCTGGTCAGGATCTCGCTGGCGCCGAACCTGACCTTGCACAATGCGGGGATCAGTGCATACAGCGCGCCCGCCACAGCTCCCATTAACAGCATTGTCGGCAGCACCCAGGCGCCAGCGTCTGTGCCTTGCGTTTTCACCGCCAGCCAACTGCCCGCGACGGCGCCAGCCAGTAACTGGCCCTCGGCGCCTATGTTCCAGACGTTCGCGAGATAGCATAGTGATAGGCCTATCCCGATCATCACCAACGGTGCTGCCTTCACTGCGATTTCCTGCAGCGAATAGCCGTCGGTCAGGGGATCGATGAAGTAGACGCCGAGCGCCGAGATCGGATTCTTGTCGAGGATCGCAAACAGAATGCTCATGGTGACGATGGTGAGGCAAATCGCAATCAACGGGGAGGCCAGCGCGACCGTATTGGATTGCTCCGCGCGCTTCTCAAGCACCAACAGCATCGTTCGCCTCCATTTGAGGTAAAGTGCTGCCCCCCATTAGCAGGCCGAGCTTCTCGCGGCTGGCGTCTGAAGTCGCCAACGGCTCTGACAAATGCCCATGAAACATCACGGCGATTCGGTCAGTGATCTCGGTGAGCTCATCGAGGTCCTGGCTTGTCACCAGGACTGCGGCGCCGCTGGCTGCGAGATCGAGCAGGGCTTGCCGGATCACGGCGGCGGCGCCAGCATCGACGCCCCAGGTCGGCTGACTGACGACGAGCACCGTCGGGTTGCGAAGGATTTCGCGGCCGACGATGAATTTCTGCAGGTTGCCGCCGGACAGGCTTGCCGCTTCAGGATCGCGTTTCGCCTTGCGTACGTCGAAGATCTCAGTGGCGCGGTCGACCGTCGCCAGCATTGCTGCCATGTTGACAAATCCATGCTGGACCATTCCGCTCGCCGCATGGCCCGTGAGCAGAGCGTTTTCAGAGAGCTTCATGCGCGGTACGGTGCCGTGACCCAAACGCTCTTCAGGAACGAAAGCCGCTCCGAGCTTGCGTCGAGAGGTAATGGAAAGATGTCCGGCTTCGTGTCCATCGATCACGATCATGCCGGGATCCTTCGCAAGACGTTCTCCCGAAAGTGCGGAAAATAGTTCGTTCTGGCCATTGCCGGCGACGCCAGCGATGCCCAAGATTTCACCACCCTTCAGCTCCAGCGAGATGTGTTCAAGCCGGACTCCGTGAGGATCGTCGAGCTCCATGTTGAGATCGTTGACAACGAGGCGCGGCACTGTCGTTCGCCGACCGGCTGCTGCTTTCACTTCCTTGACGTCGGCACCGACCATCATGCGGGCAAGGGAGGCCGCGGTCTCGTTCCGCGGAACGCAGATCGAGATTCTTTTGCCGCCGCGCAGAATCGTTGCCGTGTCGCAGAGCCGTTTCACCTCTTCCAATTTGTGGCTGATGTAGAGGATCGCACGGCCCTCCGCCTTAAGGCGTTCCAGCACGATGAAGAGTTGATCGGCTTCCTGCGGCGTCAGCACCGCCGTCGGCTCGTCGAGGATCAGGAACTTGGGGTCTTGCATCAATGCCCGGACGATCTCGATGCGCTGACGTTCCCCGACGGAGAGCCGCCAAACTTCCCGCTTCGGATCAAGCGGAAGCCCATAAACATTGGCCACTTCCTCCAGACGGGCAGACATGTCCTTGAACGGTTCCTTGCCGTCGAGACCCAGCGCCACGTTTTCGGCGACGGTGAGATTGTCGAACAGGGAAAAGTGCTGAGACACCATGCCGATGCCTAGTGCCCGCGCCTCAGACGGGCCGGCGAGGGTCATGGGCTTCCCCTGCCAGCGCATTTCGCCTTCGCTAGGTTGAATCAGACCGTAGATTTTTTTGACCAGCGTCGATTTTCCGGCTCCATTCTCTCCGAGCAGGGCATGGATTTCCCGCGGCCAGATATCGATGTCGATGGAATCAGTGGCGAGAAAGGTACCGTAGCGCTTGGTCAGGCCTATCGTCTGAAGCAAAGGGGTTTGCCTCTGCGGGTCGATTGACATCGGATTCGACATTTGCGACCAAGCATCCGACGGACGGCGTGGCAATACGACATCAAGGTTCTGGGTGAGATAAGACATTAGGGCAAGCGCTCTTGATCTAGTGATCTAGGAAAGCGATCGACAATTGCCGCGGTCAATTCGAAATCCCCAGTGGCGGATCCACGACGTCGAGGTCATTTAACCTTGAAAGTCGACTCGTCACGCCCATGTCGGGGATGTCCCGCTCGATGTTGAAGCGCGCCATCGCTTGCCTCGCTCATGCCGCTATTTTTTGAGAGTTATGCAAAGGTCGCTTGACCGATACTCGAAAAAATCGCGAACTGTTTCAAATGATCCAGAACAATCGCTTCTGCGGTAGTCGCCATGAGTGGCTTTATGGAAAGAACCCAGAGTGGTGGCGACCTTGCGAAGCGCTTCGCTATTGCCGCCGGTGGCGATAAGCCATGATCGCTCCGCTAGGCTGTACCAACTGGCGCAATTGCCATTTCACGGCTCAAGCAACGGCAACAAATGCTACTTTTTAAGACCGCCTTCCAGTTCAAAATCGCAAGTTCGAACCTGTCTCAGTCTCAGCGATCCAAAACGTCGAAATTCGGATATTGAAATCGGCCCGCTGAGACCTAAAACAGCGGTGCTGCTGCGACTTCTCGGTCCTATAAAAACTAACAGGGAAAACATTTCGAAAAACAGGGAGTTCTTAGTCTGTAACAGGGAGTTTCTGCTGCAAGTATCGTCGGATGACAGTTCTCAGCACTTAATACCAGCCAGCCATTCGAAATCAGCATTGCCCTGTTCACCGACAACTACCTTTTCGCTACCAATTCACAGCCTGCGTCCCGCCAGACTAATTCAACATCGCTTGTCCGCTGCGATAGAGGACGTAAGCTGCCACCGCAAAGATCACGCCGGCGAAAATGCGCTTGAGAGTGTCTTTGCCGCGCGACAAACGGCTCGCGAGCGCAATGCCGAAAAGTCCTCCGACGAGGCCGCCTGCGATAAACTGGCCAGCAACCAGCCAGTCGACCAGGCCGGAGAACGCATAGTTGAGCGCGGTCGCAAGACCGAAGCATCCGACCGCCAAAAGTGAAGAACCGACCGCGTTGATCATCGGCATGCGGGTCGCAAGCAACAGGCCTGGGACAATCAGGAAACCACCACCGATACCGAAGAACCCGGAAGCGGTGCCGGTGACAAATGCAATGCCGGCCGTCAGCAAGCAGGTCTTGAGATGTGCATCCCTCTCGGGAGCCGCAGTCTCGTTGCGCGGGCGCAGCATCATGGCCCCGACGGCAAGCATCACCAGCCCGAGCAGGAATAGGAGTCTGTTGCCGTCAATCAGCTTGCCCGCACTCGATCCTACGAACGCACCGAGGGTACCGACCACCGCGAACACGGCTGCAAGGCGCCAGCGCACAACGCCGGCGCGGGCATAACTGGCCAGATTGATGAAAGCAGTCGCCGAGACCGCCAGCGCCCCGGTGCCGATTGCGATATGCGGCTGCGAAACGCCAACGACGTAGAGCAAAAGCGGCGTTGCCAGGATGGAACCGCCGCCACCGATCAAGCCGAGCGAGAAGCCCACAAGAGCTCCTGACCCAAGCGCGGCGTTAATGACTACGCTCACGATCGCGAGGCCTTCGCCCGCATGACGAGAACGGGGTCCGGAAGCGGCGTCGTAAGGCAGCCAAGGGGAATTCCCCTTCGACAGCCAACATCAAATTTACTCATAGTGGCGCGCTGTCAAATCGAAGACGCGATGAGATCAGCAGCCTTTTCACCGATCATGATGGCCGGCGCGTTCGTGTTACCCGAGATCAACGTGGGCATGATTGATGCATCCGCGACACGCAAACCCTTGATACCATGAACTCGCAATTGCGAGTCCACAACAGCCATGGGATCGCTGCCCATCTTGCATGTCCCGACCGGATGGAAAATTGAGCTGCCGGTCTGTTGTGCGAAAGCCAGAAGTTCGTCATCGGATTCCAGATGCGGACCCGGACGAACCTCCTCCGCGATCAACTCCGCAAGGGCCGGTGCAGAGAGGATTTTGCGATTTAACCGGATCGCATCGACGATCGTACGCCGATCAGTTTCGGCGCTGAGATAACGTGCTTCAATGCGCGGTGGGCGTAACGGGTCGTTCCCAGCGATCTGCACCACACCTCGGCTTTCGGGACGCAGTTGGCAGACAGACGATGTGAAACCCGAGAAGTCATGCAATGACTTGCCGGGCTGGTCAGTGCTCAGCGTCATAAAATGGATTTGCATGTCAGGGCTTGCAAGATCCGGCCGGGTTCGCGCGAACACCCCCGCTTGCCCTGCGCTCACAGTCAGTGCACCGCGGCGATGCAGCACATACTCAAGCCCAATGCCTATCCGTCCAGCAAGGCTCGCCATCTTGTCGTTCAATGTGATCGGACGGGTACAGCGCATCACGTGACGAACCTGATAGTGATCCTGCAGATTCCCACCGACACCGGGACGATGATCGACAACATCGACTCCATGCTCCCGGAGCAGTCCTTCTGGCCCAATTCCCGAGAGCTGGAGAAGCTGAGGTGAGTTGATGGCACCAGCGGTAAGAATAACCTCACGGCCGGCGAAGAACTGCTTTCTTACTCCATCCACAATACAGTCGACTCCGGTGGCGTGCCGACCCTTGAACAAGATGCGACTGACCTGAGCATTTGTTTCCAATCTCAAATTTGACCGGCGAAGCGCCGGCTTGAGAAAGGCCTTTGCCGCCGAACACCGCAAACCGTTTCGCGTGGTCAGCTGGTAGTAACCCGCTCCTTCCTGCTGCTCTCCATTGAAATCAGCGTTTCGGGGAATCCCAACTTGCTCTGCTGCATCGATAAATGCATCGCATAGTTCGTACCGGTCAGCGAGGTCCGACACAGCAAGCGGTCCACTGGCGCCATGATAGGTGCTGCTTCCGCGAACCTGATTTTCAGATCTTACAAAATAGGGCAAGACATCGTCGTAGCCCCATCCAACATTGCCCATCTGGCGCCATTGATCGTAATCCTCGCGCTGACCGCGAATATAGACCAGCCCGTTTATCGAGCTCGAACCGCCCAGAACCCTGCCACGCGGCCATGCAATGCGGCGATTGCCTGCACCGGGTTCAGGCTCTGTCTGATAATTCCAACTCAAATTCTGGTTGAAGATCAGTTTGGCATAACCGACAGGGACATGAATCCAAGGATTCCGATCTCGTGGTCCAGCCTCCAGCACCAGCACGGTATGCTGGCCACCAGCGCTCAGTCTGTTGGCAAGGACACAGCCAGCCGACCCCGCCCCCACAATGATGAAATCATATCGGGTATCGTTCATTCTTTTGACTTTCTTTTCGCGAGGCGTCTCAGCGCCAATGCATGACTCTGCGTTCAAGCAGCTGAAGCGCGTAATCCAGCGCGCCACCCAACACACCGATCACCAACATCACGCCAATCGTAATGCCTGCCTGAAGCGTCTGTTGTCCGATGAGAATCAGATAGCCGAGCCCCGCGCGCGCGCCTGTTCCCGCAACGATCTCCGCAGCAATCAACGCCATCCAGCCCGTTGCCACTCCGATCCGCAGGCCACTGACCAGAACCGGGACTGACGACGGCAGACCGGCCTCGAGAATAATGGTGCGGTTGGAAGCCCCCAGCGTTCGCGCGGCAGCGATAAGGCTGGGATCAACGGACTGCATAGCCCTGTAGGCACTGATCAGAATCGGCGGCAACGTCGATATGAAGATAACGAACGTTTGCGCACCGAAGTTCGCACCGAACCACAAGATTGCGAACGGCGCCCACGCGATCGGCGGGATGTACCGCACCGATTCAAAGATCGGATTCAACGCCCAATCAAGGAGACGATACTGCCCCATGATAAAGCCAAGCGGTATTCCCACCACAACAGCGAGAACGAACCCACCCATAAACCGCAGGAAGCTGGCCACGACATGCACATGCAGCGGCCCTTCTCCGATCGAGTGAGTGACGAGTCTGGTTAGACTGGAAAACACATCCGCAGGGGAAGGCAGGAAATCAGCGGATATTCCGAATATCCTGACCACCCCCCACCAAAGTACTACCCAGACCGCAAGGCCGGCAAGGACCGTGACTCCTCGCCCCAGCATAAGAACACCAGCGTAGGCTCGCTCACCAAGATTGCTCATGTTATCGAACCTCGGCATTCCAGCGCAGCAGTACGCGCTCAAGCCAGACAAATCCGAGATTCATCAAAATCCCGATCACACCGATGAGCAACATGCCACCTGCCATGATGTTCGCTTCAAAGTTCCGATATCCATTCATGATGAGGAATCCAAAGCCCTGATCTGCGACTACAAGCTCAGCCGCAACGATCGTCGCCCAGGCAACACCCAGCGAGATGCGTGCACCGGTCAGGATCACCGGCATCGCGGACGGCAACACCACCTCCATCAGGATCGTGCGCTGACTCGCCCCGAGCGTACGTGCCGCATTGAGAAGGTTGATCGGCGTTTCCTTGCAGCCAACATATGCGTTCACCAGTACCGGCACGAAAGCAGCTACGAAGACGATAAAGGTCTTGCCCGCAATTCCGATTCCGAACCACAGAATCGCAAGTGGAATCCAGGCAGGCGGCGGAATTGGGCGCAGAACAGTCAGCAGAGGCCCGAACAGCCGGTCCATGATCGGAATCCAGGCCATCAAAATCCCGAGTGGAATGCCTATCACGAGCGCCAGAAGAAAGCCGGAGAGCATGACCGACATGCTGGCCGTAAAATGCTCCATCAGCGAGCCGCCCATGTAGCCTTCACTGACTCGCGCCAGACCGGAGATCACATCACCCGGCGATGGTAGTACGAATGGGCTTACAAGCTGTGCCACCTCGGTCGCGTACCACCAAAGCAGCAGCAGCAGACCCAGCGACGCAACCGAAACGAGCGCACGAGCCACTGTTCAAGCCCCCACAAGAGGACTGATTTCGCTGCGCACACTCTCCCAGACATGATGCCGCAGATTCTGAAATTTCGCATCGGAGGCCACATCGTTCAAAGGTCGCGTCCTCCAATGAGAAGCGCCCGTGACTGCTCCGACGTCGATTACTTCCTTGATCTGACCAGGCCGCCGGCTCATTACCATCACGCGATCGGCCAGATAGACAGCCTCCTCGACCGAGTGGGTAATGAACAAGACTGTCGAGCGCTGCTCGGACCAGATACGTACCAGCTCTTCCTGCATGATTGCGCGATTTTGCGCGTCCAGCGCGGCGAACGGCTCGTCCATCAGCAATACGCGCGGCCGCAGAACAAAGCTGCGCGCAATAGCAACGCGCTGCTGCATTCCACCCGAAAGCTGGCGAGGATAACGGTGCTCAAACCCGCTAAGGCCGGTTAGCTTGATGTAGTGACGAACCCGCGCTTCCCGTTCGTCTCGTGGCAGGTTGTTAATGCGCAAACCAAAATCGATATTTTCCCATACTGTTTTCCATGGGAACAACGAGAAATTCTGGAACACCAGGGCCTTGTCTGGACCGGGCGCAGTAATGGGCTGACCGTCAAGTAACACCTCGCCGGTTGTCGGCTTGAGCAATCCCGAGGTGACGTGCAGAAGTGTACTCTTTCCGCATCCTGATGGACCCACGATCATCAGGAATTCCTGATTGCCAATCTTGAAATTGGTTGGATCGAGAGCACGGACAGCTTGCGCTCCCGTCCCGAAAGACATCGAGACATTGCGGTATTCGATCGTTGTCGTCATTGCGAAAACCTTGTCGGTCCGGGGTAACGGGCGGCAACCTGTCCGCCCGGAAACCCGCGTAAATCAGGGATTGCTCTTAACGGCCTCAAGATATCGGCTGTCGATATATGGGCGATAATCGGGCACGGTCTTTAGACGTCCCTGACGGATGAAGAACTCAGCAATCGCGCTGAATGATGCCGCGATCGCGGGTTCAGGCTTGCCTGCAGCGGGTTTCAGCATCGCAAGCTGCTGATCGACGTTCATGTAGGTATTCATAACCAGATCGACTTCGCCTTCGAGCATGTCATCCTTGAAGTTGAAACCACGAAAAGCGTCGTACTTTTTATAAAGTTCGAAGGTGCGCTTGCGATCCTGACGAATCCATTCCACAGCCTCAGCGGTGGCTCGCAACCAGCGGGTGATCTTGTCTGAACCGTTGTTGGCGATGAAATTGGGATGCGCGACACTGATACCCGGCATGCTCAGAGCCAGTTCCTTGGCGCCGCAGATAACCTTGTTTCCCCTAGCCTGCAGCATGGTGGTTTGCGGAGACCACACCTGCGCCAGATCCCCTTCGCCGGCGACAAATGCCGACAGCGTCGCCTGCTGTTCACTGGGAACAATGCGGACGTCATTCGTGGACAATCCAAGATGCCGTAGACAGGCCTCGACCATGTAGTGACCGGTGGACAGGGTGGTCACGAAAATGCGGGCTCCACGAAGCTTGCTTGAATCAGCCTTCGCCGCGTCAACATAGGCCGGCCGCCCGATCAGTTCGTGCATACCGCCTTCCTCGGCGATCATTCCGACAGTGACCAGCCCCAGCGCGGGACCACCAACAACCATCGGCGGAGCCCCCAGAAAGGCCATGTCCCATTGTCCGCCTGCGGCTCCCTGCATGATAGGCGCCCCGCTCGGAAACCAGCGTGGCGATGCATCTATGCCGTGTTTCTTGAAGAAGCCCATCGTATCGGCAACGTAGATATAGAAGCCCGTATAGGCCGTGATACTATTGGTGCGCACCTGATCAAGCGCCGCGACCGGAGCCGCCGCGGCTACGGCGAATGCTGCTGCCAACAGTATCGTTCTCAGTTTTCTCTTCATTTTGTTCCTCCCCTTAGATTCGGATTTTTGCAGCCTAGTAACCTGCGCTCACAGCAAGGACTTCGTGCTCGGGATGATGATCTGCCCCTCACTCCAAGCTTCCGACATGGTTTTCTCGCCTTCCAGAACCTTGCGCAAAGCAAGCTCAACCTTGTCAGCCATCTCGTTGAGGCTTGCTCCGTCCGTCACCGCGGCACTCACGTCGACATCAAGGCTGTCTTTCCATTCCGCAAGCGTGCGAGGGTTGCCACATACTTTCAGTGTTGGCGCCAGCGGGCTGCCCGAAGGGTTGAACACGCCGACTGCAAACAAAACAACCTGTGCGGAAGCGGCAACCATGCCTGTGATCGAGACCGGGCTAAAGAACGGGGTGTCCATGAAGTAGAGTCCCGGCGCCGGCGGTTTTGACCCGAACGTCAAACAACCCACAAAAGGACGGCTCCCCGTTTTGGCCACCGCTCCCATCGATTTCTCAATCAGTGTGGTCAATCCCGCTTCAATGTTCTCTTGAGTGGGATTCACACCGCGATAGCTTTCACCATCCTCCGACAGAAACGCCTCGGACCGGGCCAGGGCTGCGAGGATGTCTGCTGATACCTTCTGATTGGCGGCTCGCGCGCTCACAACCGACTCGGCACCAACGAACTCCGCCGTCTCCGACACGATTGCGGTGCCCCCGGCATCGATCAGTCGATCCACAAATCTGCCAATCGACGGATTCGCGGCCAGAGCGCTTGTGGCGTCGGAACCACCGCACTCCAACGCAACCGTCAAGCATGACAGTGGGACAAGGCTGCGCGTCGCTCCGGTTAAAGAGTGCGCAAGGTCGGATGCAGCCGCGCGCGCACGGGCGACAGCATCGGTCATGCCTTTCGCGGCCATCAATGCTTGAACTGAAACCGGCTTGCCCTCACCGGCAAAAGCCGCTTCGAGTGCACGCGAGGTCGGGACGTCATGACATAGCACAAGCGCGCCTCCGACATTCGGGTGGCTCACCAGTGCTCGCAAGACTCGCGCCTGAAGCGGAAGATCAGCTCCGCGCAAGCCACGCACAAAATCTCCGGCTACAACGATCGCGTCTGGAATACCTTCTGCAGCAAGCTCCGCCAACCGATTCGTCAACGCGACGGTCGAAAGAACCAAGAGATGATTCCGCACTCCGACAGACCCATCGGGGCGCACGAACCCATGAAATCCGTTAGCAGCAATTGTGGACATGGACATGCTCACCCTTCGCGATGGGCTGCGTTGCATGCCCAATGACAACTCCGTACTTCACAACGGAATCTCCTGCCGCAATATCAGTGAGCGCCACTTTGTGACCAAACCGGACACCGGGCACGACTGCGCCACCACCCGCAAGACAAGACGCATCAACCAAATCATCCAGAACGGTCGTTACATTGTCGCCACTCGACAACGTTAGATGGCGCCGCTCCGCGCTGCGCGCTGCTTTGTTCTGTTCTGTCATGTTCAAACCTGAGGCCGCCCCAGATAGACTGCGTGTTCAGTGGTATAGAAAGCCGCCGCACCCGGCCCGACAGAGCAGGCGCCTACACCGGAATTCCGGATGCCAACGAAAGGCATATTGCTGTCAGGCGTCGTTCCGTGATTGACGTGAATCATTCCGCTCTCGCTTCCCGCGATGAAGCGGTCGATCACCGTAATGTCGGACGAGAACAACGCTGCAGTGAGTCCGAATTCGACGCCATTAAGAAGCTGCATGGCTTCATCCAGGGTTTCGTACGTCAGCACACTGATGACTGGACCAAAGATTTCCTCCTGGGCAACCGGATTGTCGGAGGTAACATCACGCAACACCGTCGGCGCATAGAAATGCCCTTTGGCACAAGCCCCACCTGTCAGCACCGCTCCACCGGTAACAATTCGCGCACCACGCCTCACACCCAAAGCGACCATCCCGGTAACGCGCGACAAATGCTGATCCGATATGAGAGGCCCAAGGGTTGTGCCCTGCTGTAGTCCATCCCCCGGAACAAGTGAGCGAGCGCGAGCAGCCAACCCCTCGATCACACTCTCCGCAAGTTCAGACCTCACGATCACGCGGCTAATTGCGGTGCAACGCTGCCCCGAGCACAGGAAGGCCGCGCCCGCAACCTGATCGAGGCACCGGTCCATCTGGGGAACATCGTGGATGATCGCGGCATTCTTGCCGCCCAATTCCAAACTGAGCTCTGCAAGATTGTCCGCCGCCGCGCGGTAGATTGCCTTACCGGTCGCCACCGATCCAGTGAAGGTGATCCCATCCACACCTGGCACGGAAACCAGCTCCCGGCCGATCTCGGCGCCGCCAATGACAAGCTGCAACAAGCCTTCGGGCAGCACATCCCGCGCGACTTCGGCGATAATGCAAGCAGCACCGGGAGAAAATTCGGAAGGCTTGAGAATGATAGCATTTCCAAAGGCGAGCGCCGGCACAATCTTGCGCAACGGCGAAAGCGCTGGAAAATTCCAGGGCGTCAACGCTGCGATCACACCTCTCGGACGACGCACCGTAACGGGAGTAACACCCGCTCTCGTCGTCGCATGCACAGCGCCACCCGGTCGCCCCGCACTCGCAAGCATTTGAGCAGACTCGTCGAGAGCCTTTGTGACCTCGCCCCGCGCTTCCGCCAGAGGCTTGCCCTGCTCGATAGTAATCGAGCGCGCGATGTCTTGGGCGCGCGCGCTTAGAGACGTCAAGAATCTGGCCAGCAAAGACAGCCGCGCCGCGTCCGACAGCGCCGCCCAATCCCGTTGCGCAGCGCGAGCAACACCAACCACATCGCCCATCCGCGAAGGATCGGAAGACAAATAGCGCCCCGCCACGCTGTGGCGGTCAGCTGGATTGCGGGTTTCTAGCCGCGCGCCGCCGTCAGAGGCGGCGGCAATAGTCTCAAATTCATACATTTCGACGCTCGAAGGATGCGCATCTTCGATATGGAAGCGCTTTCATTTGCTATGTAAGCGCTTCCATCGTTTAGTGTCAAGGCTTCAAGAATCGAGTGGGATACTGCTTTGAAAACGCCAAAAGGAACCACCACGCCGGACGAGTCGAAGCGACCTGCCCGCTCCAGCAAGCGGATGATGGATATCGCCAAGGCCGCCGGAGTTTCGCTGGTGACAGTCTCGCGTGTACTTAACCATCCGGGACAGGTTTCACCGAGAACGCGGGAGCGCGTTCAAAGCGCCATAGCCAGCGCCAATTACGTACCCGATCTGGTTGCCGGAAGCCTCGCCTCGCGACGAAGCAAGATCATCGGCGTGATCATCCCCACTATCACCAACTCATTATTCGCAGACACGATCCAGGGCCTGACCGATGTCGTCGAAAAGGCGGACTACAAGCTGGTGATTGGCAGCAGCCGCTACGATCTTGACGCCGAGGCCAATCTTGCGCGCGCCTTTCTGTCCCGACGCGCTGACGCCCTCATTCTCACGGGTGTCACTCATAACGAGACAACTCTAAAGCTGCTCATGAATGCGGATATCCCGATATTTGAGATGTGGGCACTCACCGACAACCCAATCGATACGGTGGTGGGCTTTTCTAATTTCGAGGCGGCAAGCAGCATGACCCGTTTTCTCTATGAAGAGGGGTATCGCAATATTGGCTTCATGGGCGGCCTGACCGAAAACAACGATCGAACAATGATGCGCGAAAAAGGTCACATTGCAGCGCTGCATGACCTTGGACTTCCCGTTCTTCCCGAGCGAATAGAACGCACGGTCTTTGATTTCCACAGTGGCGCACAGGCATTGAAACATTTGCTCCAACGCTGTCCCGAACTGGACGCTGTCTTTGCAGCAAGCGACGTTCTGGCGGTTGGGGCTGTTTTTGAATGCCACCGTCAGGGCTGGTCAGTGCCGGGCCGTATCGCTATCGCCGGGCTGGATGATTCCATCATCGCGGCAGAACTGGTCCCGCCACTGACAACCATACGGATTCCCCGGTATGACATTGGTGTTCGCATTGGCGAAGAAATGCTTAGCCGCCTCAATGGCATTCCCCGCGGCCAGAGGCAGATTGACCTGGGTTTCACAATTATTGAACGCGCGAGCACTTGAGAAAGCACAATCGACGATCCCAGCGCATCAGCTCCTTCGGCCCCAAGAGCCACGGCAACCATCGGCGCGATACTCGTGTTGCGCGATCCGCCAGCGAAAGCAGCCGAGCGACTTCGTCATCATCGTAAGGAAGCCTGCGTTTTCCGGCCCGAGACTTGCGGGCGGTGGTCACGCTCTGCGCAGGGTTGCGTTTCAAAAGCCGGTTGGCCACGCCGTAGTTGAACAGGGTCTTGATCGCAGCGAGAGGTCCGTCGCGAACGCTTGTAAGGCCACGCGCGACCAAGGCATCCTTCCACGCCACCACATCATCGGGCGTGACGCGGCGCGGATCATCATGGCCTAGGTGTTTCTGAAACTGCTGAACATAGCCCCACCATGTCGAGACCGTGCTTGGTGCTGGCTTTGCTTCCCGCTCCCATCGCTTCCACAACGCATCAAAAGTGAGAAGTGCCTGTTCATCCGCCACCGGAAGCAGCGGCGCGAGGATATCGTCAGCTTGCCGTGGTTCATCTATCTGCCCGACGCGGACGGCGTTGCACCACTGTTCAAATTGCAGAACGATGGCCGCGTGCCGCCCTTTTGCGAGAATCGCAATTGCCGCAATGAGAGGGATATTTCCTGCCCAACCGTGACGGCTACCGGGCCCTCTTTCCCCTGCCCGGTTGGCAGATAAAATGTGACGTACCGACCATTCGCCAACGCAAGCACGTCGGCGGGCACACGCTTCCTGAATTGGTGGTGCGACGATCTTTGCCGTTTCGTCGGACGTGCTGTCCTGAGCGCCAATGTGTGTCATCCGTGTGCTACACTCGGATGATTGATCGACTTGTTGCGCTCGATTATCCCGCTAAAACAATCGCTTAGAAAGGCGATGGTGCCCAGGGGCGGGTTGTCAGATTTCCCCCAAAACATTAGCAAAATCAATATATTACGGCCACCAAATTTTACTCGTTTGTACCAACAAAATGTACCGAACCTAAGCGCTTTTGGCCACCGAAACCTGCGTGACAGAACTACTTGCTTGCGCTTTGTTGTTGCTGTTGCGATTTTACCAAATCCGAAACGGCAGCGACACCTTCATGTTCGGGAACAGCTTTCCACTGGTTCGGACGGGCTTGCGCCGCCGCAGAGACTCTAACGAAATAGCTAACCTGCTTGGGTTCAACCAGAGCTTTTGATCGCCGCCATGCTCCCTGCTCGAAGCTGGTCCAGTGTTTTAGTGGGCGTTATTGCTTGCGGATCGAGCAAGCAATGCAGGATTGACGGACGGCCGGATTGAATAGCGCGCTCAAAGGCTGGTTCGAATTCGTCGGTTGTTTCCACCCACTCACCGTGCCCGCCAAAAGCGCGCGCATAGGCGACGAAATCAGGATTCTTCAAGTCCGTCGCCGAAACCCGTGCCGGGTAATGCGTCTCCTGATGCATCCGGATCGTGCCATACATGCCATTATCGATGACGATCACGATGATCGGGATGTCAAATTGCACGGCGGTCGCGAATTCCTGTCCGTTCATGAGAAAGCAGCCATCGCCGGCCATCGCGACGACGATACGATCCGGCGTCTGACGCTTCGCCATAATGGCAGCCGGCACGCCGTAACCCATCGAGCCGGATGTCGGCGCCAGTTGGGTGCCAAAACCGCGAAAACGATAGTAGCGGTGGATCCAGCCGGCGTAGTTTCCAGCGCCGTTGCATATGATGGCCGTCGAAGGAAGCCGATCGCGAAGCCAGCGGACCACTTCGCCATATTGGAAGCGGCCAGGAAGCGGAAGCGGGGCTTCCGACCATTCAATATAGTCCTGCCGCGCAGCGGCCACATTGGGCGCATTTGTGGCCGCTCCTAGTTCACAGACGTCAAGCGCATCGGCGAATGATTGCGGCGACGCCTGAATGGCCAGCGCTGGCTGATACACGCGGCCGAGCTCTTCTGCGTCCGGATGAACATGCACCAGCTTCTGCTTCGGCGTCGGAACGTCGATCAGCGTATAGGACGATGACGGCATTTCGGACATTCGGCCGCCAATGATCAGAAGCAGGTCCGCATCCCGAACCCGCGCGACAAGCTTTGGATTTGGGCCGATGCCAAGGTCACCGGCAAAATTCGGATGATCAGCCGGAAACAGATGCGCGCGGCGGAATGATGCCGCAACAGGCAACCCCGCACGTTCGGCAAAACCGACGAATTGCGCGCGCGCACGTTCGGTCCAGCGCGAACCGCCCACGATACCGAGCGGCCGCTTCGCCTCACGCAGCATCGCGACCAGCTTGTCCATGTCGGACACGCGCGGAGCCACTTCGACGGCCTCCACATGCGCGACATCGCCGATAGTGGCTATCTCCGTCAGCACGTCCTCCGGCAACGCGATAACGACCGGCCCGGGGCGTCCCTGCATGGCGACCCGGAATGCCCGCGTGATGAGTTCAGGAATTCGAACGGCACTATCGATTTCAACGACCCACTTTGCGATCGAACCGAAAACAGCCTTGTAATCGAGTTCCTGGAACGCCTCGCGCTCGCGCATGCCGCGCTCGACCTGTCCCACGAACAGAATCATCGGCGTCGAATCCTGTGCCGCGATGTGGACTCCATGACTGGCATTGGTGGCGCCTGGTCCCCGCGTCACAAAGCAAATGCCCGGCCGGCCGGTTAACTTTCCATAGGCCTCCGCCATGATGGCGGCCCCGCCTGTCC
>NZ_HG326652.1:35768-203517 GCF_000308295.2 Afipia birgiae 34632 | reverse complement strand
GGACACGAATGCATATCGCAGCCACTTATGGCTACCTGTATGACTGGGTGTCGGGCAGAGATTATCGCCTGCTAGATGCCTCTATCACCGAGAACCTTGACGCCGCCAATCTGTTTGGGCTGACTTTCAGTTACCGCCGCGGCCAGCTTGAAACTACCGGCGCGAATGTCGACATTTTCAAGATTTCGCTTTCTGGCAAGTTCGGTGAAGACGCAAAGTAAGCGGCGAACTAGACGGCATCCAAATTCCAATGCAGGATTCCATGCCGTGAGGGACGGTAGAAACATCTTTACGCGCGCGCAAACTCCAACAACGGGCGGAAGTCGTGAGCGTCGGCAGATCGCAGCGCGCCGATGTAAGCGTTACGCAACGTACCTGTGTCTTGAATGCTCCCGTTGCCCCAAGCGAAGGGTTCGCACTCAAACTTTTCAATCAAGAGATCCGCCATCATACGAGAGTGCCGTCCGTTACCGTTGGGAAAGCCATGGATTTGCGTGAGGCGATGATGAAGCCGAACCGCAATTTCGTCGGGCGGGAAAGTCTTGTTCTCCACCCAGAATCGCGCGTTGTCGAATAGCGCCGGAACTTCCGCAGCAACCAGATGAGGCTCAATGCCAATATTGAGCTCGTTCTGCCGGTACACGCCAGCCCATTTCCAAACCTCTCCGAACATTCGCTTGTGCAACGACTTCGAAAAATCCTCGGTCAGCAACGTGTTTATGCCGCCTCGCCGACCGCGAGCCCAGGCATAACCGCTCAGGATATTTTCCTCTTCAACGGTGTTCAGGTCGGCGCGAGTTGTAACCCATGTTGGAATCAAGTCGCCACGTAACGCTGGATCAAGCGGTGTTGCATCAGGTGGATCTTGGAATAAGTCCGTCATGGCTTTTCCCAAATATCCCGCTCTCTGATCTTGTCCCGAATATACGTTTCGAGACGGTCATCGCCGCTGCCATCGGGCGTTTCTTGCGCCTCGAGCTTCATCGTATGTGAAACTCGCCCGAGATCACGCAAAGCGAGAGCGCGCGCGCGCGCGTGTACTGCGCCTTGAAGGGTGTCATTAGGTACGAGCGCATAAACCAAGGTGCAGTCGAGCGCCTCGGCTGCGCGACGCAGGGTTTTGAGTTGGATCGTCCCGTTTTCCTCGGAAGCCTCGAGCGACGCAACACTTGGCGGCCGCACGTTGAGCCGGCGCGCGAATTGAACTCCGCTCATGCCTAGCGCATCGCGGATCGCGCGAACCCATCCTTTGGCGGGGGCGCGGAAGCGCTCTTCAGGCTTTAGGAGCGCAAGGCGCTCATCAAGGCGCTCGCGCGCACGTCTCCGAGCTTCTGTTTTCATAGCGTGACCTAATCTTAGCTTTCAAGAACTAGTCCATAGACTAATTTTATCAACAAAATATAAGGCTACAGAATAATTATTGCACGATAAATTTAGGCCATAGCCTTATAAACTAAACATCGAACGCGAAAGATAAAATTATGAAAGCGATAAGCGGGAACAATGAAGAATATATAAGTATTTAGATACCGTCATTCTAGTCGATCCATCTCTTAACTTACTGATTTCATTTAATAAAATAAGATTTTCTACTAGAGGTCAGCCGAAATTTGGAATTATGAAAATCTTGGTCGATCCCGTTCACGAGCCGGCGCCGCTTCCTGCCAAGAGCGTTTGAAAGTCGCCAGCCGCGCATCGAGGCTCCAAGAGCCTTTATATTCACGGCGCAGCTCCTCCTCGAGCGCAATCCGCAGGCTCTTTATCTTCCGACGGTATTGATATTCCTCCAGCTCCCAACCGCTGTGAAATGCACCTAGCTTGCCGCTTTTAAACGCGGAGAGCACTGACAGGTCCGAGGCAGCCAAGCGTCGGGCACCCACATCAATTCCGCGAGATACACCGCGCTGTTGCGCCGTTACCTTGCTCCCAATGGAATGACTGAACCGCCTATTACCGAGTAGCCCCAACAAACGCGCTCCTTCAGGGTCAGATTTGTCCAGCGATCCGCAAAGCAACCGAATTAAAGTGAGATGGCGTTTCCAGGCCTGATTGCGACTTGGATTCTCGCGCACAAAACGCGAAACCTCTACTGCGGACCTTGCCACCTCTCGCCCAATTACGCGCCTCGCCAGAAATTTGTCTCGAATCCACGAATCGACATCCGTTCGATAATCCGGGAGATGCGCTACTATGTCAGTGATCGGACCATCTACCTGACTATATCCATGCACGTATAACCAATGGGCTTGATCTTCCGCACCACTCGATCGGATTCGCAATTCCCGAAAAAGATCGGTTATGAACGCCGCAGGCGCTTTCTCATTCTTCAAGGCGAAATCATCATGTCGAATGACAATTCTCGAATTTAAGAGGACGCCATAATTCTGAACCATGAAGGACGCCGCATTCCATAGCTTAACGACATCTTCGACCCCTAGAAATCCGGCTTCTGCGTGCGCTACGACCCTCTGCGGTTCGCTTCGGGTCGGCGCAATCCTTGCTGCAGCGTCAGCTGAACGTCTTCTCTTTGCGGCCCACCCCCTCACCAGCGTTTCGGGGGCAGCCCCCTCGGATACGCCCGCACTTAATAGCTCTTCAAACTGGGACGCACGAAGCAAGAGGCTTGCACGCGTCTCGATCAGTTCAGGGCGCCAGATTTCCAACATCGAAGCGAGTAACTTTGCTCGGGACGCCTCCTCAAATTGAGAGATGCGCAAATATTCAGAAATTACACGTCGATCTTAGAGCCGGTCCCGGTTGTCTGAACAGAATCTCCGCCTCGATAAGTGGAGCGTCTGCCGGGTTTAGGCCGCCAAGCGGAATGGCGGCTGGTTGAAGTAGGCTTGATCGGGTGTGGCGTCGTCAAGGCTTTGGTGCGGTCGGCGACCATTGTAGAAGTCGAGGTATCGGCCGATCGAGTCGCGCGCCTCGCCGACGCTTTCGTAGGCCCGCAGGTACACCTCCTCGTATTTGACGCTGCGCCACAGCCGTTCGACGAAGACGTTGTCGCGCCATGCGCCCTTGCCGTCCATGCTGATGGCAATGCCGTTGCTGGCGAGCAGGCCGGTGAAGGCCGAGCCGGTGAACTGCGAGCCTTGGTCCGTGTTGAATATCTCCGGCTTGCCGTGACGAGCCAGAGCATCCTCCAGGGTCTCTACGCAGAAGGCCGCCTCCATCGTGATCGACAGCCGCCAGGACAGAACCCGGCGGGTCGCCCAGTCCAGCACGACGGCGAGATAGACGAAGCCACGCGCCATCGGGATGTAGGTGATGTCCATCGCCCAGACCTGGTTCGGCCGCGTGATCTGCATGCCGCGCAGCAGATACGGATAGATCTTGTGGCTCGGCTCGGGCTTCGTGGTGCGCGGACGGCGATAGAGCGCCTCTATCCCCATCCGCTTCATTAGCGTCTTCACATGCCGGCGGCCGATCTTGCACCCCTGCAAAGCCAGCAGGCCTCGCAACATACGCGAACCGGCGAAGGGATACTCCAGGTGCAGCCGATCGAGACGCTGCATGATCGCGAGATCGGCGTCCGGCACCGGACGCGGCAGGTAATAGACGCTGCCGCGGCTGATCCGCAGAACCTCAGCCTGCCTGGTGATCGACAGATCGTGCTCACGGTCGATCATCGCTTTGCGCTCAGCAATCCCGCCTTGGTGAGCGCTCCTTCTAAAAAATCGTTCTCCAGCGTCAGCTCCCCGATCTTGGCGTGCAGCGACTTCACGTCGATAGCAGGCGCGGCCGCCGCCATGTTCCCCGATCCGAAAACTCCGGAAGCACCGCCCTCCAACTGGGCCTTCCAGGCGGTAATCTGATTGGGGTGGACGTCAAAATGCTCGGCCAGTTGGGCTATCGTCCGGTCACCCTTGACGGCGGCAAGTGCCACCTTCGCCTTGAAGGCCGGGGTGTGGTTCCGGCGCGGTCGTCTGTTCATGGTCTCTCCTGATTCGCAGGCTCAGCGTGCCCGCTGTCAGGCAGAAATTCCACTTATCGACCTGTTCAAATTTGCGGAGCCGGCTCTGAATTACCAAACTGGCCGAAAACTATGCAACGCGACCTAGTTTTCGATCTCGGCCTTTTCGAGGGACAAGATTCTCGGTTTTACTTGGATAAGGGCTTCCGCGTTGAAATTCACGGGGCGAATGTGGTTAGTGGCGCAGGGCTGGACCGACACTCACGCCTGCCACCACACCTCGCTGAGTTGATCCGAACCTCAGAAAACGCTGAGTAACAACCTTGCCGCGACGATCGTGCTCGTTGCAGGATTGGTCTGGCACATGCGCAATCCGCCAGCCCCGGTCCGTTCGTCTCAGGTGCTCAGCAATCCAGGCCTCGCTTAAGGGACATCCCATGACCAGCACGTCGCAGCTCCAGCCGGATCCGCCTGCCATGATTGACGGTAACTTCTACTGTATAGAGAGTTCTTCGGAATCCAGTTACAGAGAGTGATGATGATTTTAGTAACGGGCGGAGCAGGATATATCGGGTCTCATGTTTGTTTGGAGCTTTTGAACGCAGGCAATGAGGTTGTCGTTCTGGATAATTTTTGCACCAGCAGCAAACTTTCGATTTTGAGAGTGCAAGAAATATCTGGCAAACCTGTCTTGGTCGAAGAAGGCGATATTCGCGATCGAGCGATGCTTGAGCGCCTCTTCCAGCTACACAATGTGACCGCCGTCATTCATCTGGCGGGCCTCAAAAGTATCAAAGAGTCGCATGCCAATCCGCTGAGCTACTACGATTGCAATGTCAACGGCACGATGCAGTTGCTGATTGCGATGGGCAACGCGGGCGTCAAAAAAATTGTCTTCAGTTCGTCCGCTACCGTTTATGGTTCTCCCCGCTCACTACCCTTGTCGGAAACCCATGCTCTTGCGCCTATCAATCCATACGGACGAACCAAACTTTTTGTGGAACAAATTCTAGCCGACCTGTCGTTGGCCAATCCAGATTGGCGTGTCGGTATTTTACGGTATTTTAATCCCGTCGGCGCGCACGAAAGTGGATTGATCGGTGAAGATCCAATTGGCAGCCCAAACAACCTAATGCCTTATGTTGCACAGGTCGCAGTTGGACGAAGAGATCATTTGAATATTTGGGGAAACAACCATCCGACGAGCGATGGCACGGGCGTGCGAGACTACGTTCACGTTGTCGACATAGCAGCGGGCCATGTCAGTGCGATCAATTATCTCGACCACGGACAATCTTTCGAGGTCAACCTCGGGACGGGAAACGGCTTTAGCGTGCTCGATGTGGTGCGTGCCTTCGAATCCGCCAGCGGCAAAAAAATACCCTATATTTTTGGACCTCGGCGAGAGGGTGATGTTTCCTCATGTTACGCCGATGCGAGCGCCGCCAAAAAGCTTTTGGGTTGGAAAGCTCATCGAGACCTTTCCGCGATGTGCTTAGATCATTGGCGGTGGCAGAAAGCGAACCCTGACGGGTATTCCGGCCGTGCCATTTCGGAATAGAATTCAAATTTTTCAGTGCAGTTATTCGCACGGTCCAGATTGAGCTGGCATTACAGGATTGCACGCTTTTGATTAGACACAGAACTTGCTTCTACGGTGTGTCAGCGATGGATGGCGCATGACCGATAATCCTCGCATAATCACTGAGGGCGTTGAACGATCGTGGGCTCTTCTTCGGCGCGTGATCAAGGAACAGGCTGCCGTCTTTTGGCGGCGCTATCTGCTGGCGTTCGCGTTGATGGCGGTGTCGGCGGCAACCACAGCCGGATCGGCCTATCTGCTCGGCGAAGTGATCAACCAGGCCTATGTCGACAAGAATGTGCGCGGCATCGTGGTGCTATCGCTGCTCACGATCGTGCTGTTCGCGCTGAAAGGTGCGGCGACCTATGGCCATTCCGTCATTCTTTCCCAGATTAGCAACGCGATTCTCGCCAATAACCAGCGCCGGCTATTCGCCAAGCTGATGAGTGAAAGCGTCGGTTTCCTTTCCGAGCGCCCCTCGTCAGAATTTCTGACGCGGCTCACCGTCGGCGCCGCGTCGGTGACGCAAGTGCTCAGCCTCCTTGTCAACGCGGTGGGCCGCGATCTGCTGTTGCTGATCGCGCTAATGGGCGTCATGCTGATGCAGGACCCGTATATGGCGCTATTCGGGTTGCTGGTTGCCCCGCCGGCGATGCTGGTTCTGCGCAAGCTGGTGCGCCGCATCAGGGGGCTCGCCGGCAATCAATTCACCGGCAACGCCGACATCATGGAAGTGATGCAGGAATCGCTGCAGGGCATTCGCACCGTGAAGGCGTTCACGCTCGAACAGACCATGCGCGATCGCATCGACGCCAGCGTTGCCGCCGTCGAGCGCAACGCCAACAAGATGGCGCGGGTGTCCAATCGCGCGAGCCCGCTGATGGAAACGCTGGGAGGTATCGCGATCGCGGCATCGTTGATGTACGGTGGCTACCGCGTGGTGGCGATGGGCGCGACGCCCGGCCAGTTCTTTTCGTTCCTTACCGCGTTTCTGTTGGCCTATGAGCCGGCTAAGCGTCTGGCGCGCCTCAACATCGAGTTGAACTCAAGCCTGATCGGCGCGCGGATGCTGCTTGAGATCGTCGAAAGTCCGGCCAGCGAGCCCGATGACGACCACAAGCCGTCGCTGCAACTGACCGAGGCGCGGGTCGAACTTCGCGATGTCAGCTTTAGCTATCGCGACAACGAACCCGTTCTCAATCATATGAGCTTCATCGCAGAACCCGGACGGGTCACCGCGCTGATCGGGCCATCCGGCGGCGGAAAATCCACCGTGCTGGCGCTGCTACTGCGGCTCTATGAGATTCGCGCTGGCGAAATCCTCATCGACGGCCAGACTATCTGGGCCGTCTCGCGCCGCTCGCTTAGGCAGCAGACCGCCTATGTCGGACAGGACGTCTATCTGTTTCGCGGCAGCATTCGCGACAACATCGCTTTCGGGAAGGACGGCGCCTCCGACGCAGAAATCGTCGCGGCGGCCAGGGCGGCCTACGCCCATGACTTCATCATGGCGTTTCCGCAGGGTTACGCCACGCCGGTCGGCGAGCACGGCGCGCAACTGTCCGGCGGCCAGCGCCAGCGTGTCGCGATCGCCCGGGCGCTAGTGAAGGACGCGCCGATCATTCTGCTCGACGAGGCGACCGCGGCGCTCGATTCTGAATCGGAAAAGCTGGTGCAGGAAGCGATCGAGCACCTATGCCGCGGCCGTACCACCATTGTCATCGCCCACCGCCTACATACGGTGATGCACGCTGACGCTATTCTCGTGGTCGAAGGCGGCGAGATTGTCGAACGCGGTCGTCATGACGACCTTCTGCGCCGCGCCGGCCGCTACGCCTCGTTCTTCCGTCTGCAGCATCGCGACGCCGGCTCGCCTATTGGCTCGTCGCTAGTGGGTGCCGATCTCCTTATTTCTGCGTCCGACAATGCGACGCCTGCAATGCACCCGAGAGGCAGCAGAAAATAGAGCCATTGCCAATTGGTGAGCTCTACAAGAAGAATGCCCTCGAAGAGCCCATGCACAAAAAGAAAACATACGAGGCTGAGCGCGAGGACATCGGCGCTGTCTCGCGCGCGAAAATATGCGACCCATGTCATCACCGCAAACAACGTGATCCAGGCCAAAAGCGAAAGGATACCGCCGTAGAGAAGGGAGACTAGGAACATGTTGTGCGGATTGTCGATGCGCATTCCACCAATGTTGAAGCTGTATGCAAATTGCACGTCGATGCCTACGCCGGACCAGATGTTTTCCAAGATTAAGTGCGAAAATGAATACCAGACGGCGAATCGCGTCGAATCGCCTCTCGCGAGCAACTGGAGGGGTTCAATCGCCCCTGTGACTGTTCCGGCTGCGCCCACGACGGTAACCACCGTCGCAAATGTCCAGAGACCCTTCCACGACCGTTGGGCTGCAACGCACGCAACTAGGCTGACTAACACCGCAGCGAGAGTAGCTCTGCTTTCGGACAGAATCATCGCGACAACGAGTACGGCGAATATCGCGGTGATAGCGACGCGGAGAGCAAACTGCCTGCACTGAAACCAACTATTCACCAGCAGCATCGCAGCCGCGCCGGCCACCGCAGCGCCCGTGTTCGGGTTTGACCACGTCATCAGGGACATCCTCTGTCCTGCAATTCCGATCTGAGATCGGAAATGCCAAAGCGCCAGGACGCACGCCACGAACGCGACTATTCCAAACGATAGTCCGATCTTGACTTCATTGTCCCGTCGATTCCGCGACAGATGCCAGGCAACAAAACTCACGAACGAAAGCTCGACCAGCAAATGGCGGGCGAAATAGGCCAGTGTTCCCACGGACGAATGTCCGTTCCAGACTAGCGATAGCCAGAGCGACGCCAGATACGCCGCAAATGCCCGCAGCACCCAATTCTCAGTAAGCCGTTTCCATTCCGATGGACTAACCGCCAGCAGGAAAGGCAACAACACGAAAAGATATTGAAAATTTTGCGTTATCGTCCGACCGTAAAAAACGATCAACCCGATCAGACCCGCTAAGGCTAGAGAGAACGGATACTTTTCTCTCAGAAATGCCCGCACCTCAGTGATTTTTTGCGAAAACATCGATATCAAAGCCGATGGTGCTGTTGCAACAAAGCAAGGAATCGATCGATGATCGCTTCGAGTGCAAATTCGGGTCGCGCTGAGTGCGCAAGCGCGGCCGCCGATTTTGTCTCATAAAAGTGAGTGTCAGACCATAGCGCGTCGAGTGCTTTGCTCCACTCCGATATTGAAGCATCCCTAGCAACGATCGTGCCGCCTTCACCGACAGCTTCCGGCAACCCTCCGCTGTCGCTGGCCAACGCCGGAATGCCGCTGACTTGGGCTTCTGAGACTACCCGCCCCCAAGCTTCAACCCACAAGCTCGGCGCAAGAATCAGGCGACTCTTGTGGTAAACGGGCCTCATGTCTTGGGACGGGCCGACAAGCGAAATATTGCCGTAGTAAGCAATTCGTTGGCGGAGGTAATTCCGCACACGGCCGCGTAAGTGCCAGGCCTCGATGAACTGGAATCGAATATCAGGGCGGCGTGCTGCCAACGAAAAAACGATTTCAATCCCTTTTCTCGGAATTGGATTGACGAATGTGACATAGTTTCCTGTGCGAGGTACTAGGTAAGCCTCCCTATCAATGAGAACAGGCATCACGACAGCATCGACCGACAGTGCAGAATGGAGCGCAGCGGCGACTACGTTCGAACACGCAGCGTATGCTGCCGCTGTTCGATCGACCGATGGAACAGAAAACGTATCATGAAGATAAGCAAGCGCTGGCACGCCGCACCTGTTGAGTGCATGAACCATTCCGGCGACATCTCCAAACTGAACGACGGCGATGTCTGGGCGGAAGCTCCGGCATATGGCGTCGACTGCACCTAACGGATCACGAGCCCGCGTCACCGGGTAATCGAAAACTTTGTCGTTCAATCCGAGCGGCCTCGAAAAGAAACTCGATAGCGCCCGATTTGCGTCTTGGCAGAGCACGGCAACTTCGCAATTCCGGGATTTTAAGGCGGTACAGAGGGCGTGGGTGTTGGTCAAGCCGCCGCCGTGATCTTGAGGCAGATACGGAACGGTCTGACAAAATAGGATGCGCATCGGTTTTCTCTTACGTCGCAATTTCAAAATTATGCTGGATCGGCTATGCTGTTCGCATGCTCGTTTGGGACGCTGAATCTGCTATGTTCAAAACACAACGTGGTGGAGGGCTGTGGGTTGATACCTCATCTGTCGGTATTGATGCCGGTGCACAACGGCGACCATTGGCTTGTAGAAGCAATCGAAAGCGTCCTAGCACAAACCTACCGCGATTTTGAATTTATCATTGTTGACGACGGTTCCGACGACAGATCGCCCGAAATTATTCGAGAATTTAGCGCAAAAGACGCCAGAATCGTCCCTATCTTTCAGCCGAGAGCCGGACTCGTCGCAGCTCTAAATAACGGCCTACACGCGGCCCGTGCGGCATTAGTTGCGCGTCTTGACTCGGACGATGTCGCAGAGCCAACGCGGTTTGCCCGGCAGGTTGCCTTCATGGATCAAAGACCGGATGTTGCGGTTTTAGGAACGTGGGCCAACGCTATTGACGCTGATGGAAATCAAATTGGCGTTCGACGTCCGGAGGCAAATCCCGTGCGTTTGAAAGCGGTACTGGCAACCGGCAATCCGCTTATCCACTCGTCAGTTGTGTTTCGCAAGCGCTTTGCGCTCGATCTGGGAGGCTATCGGGCGCCGTTCGCTGCCGCTGAGGACTACGACCTGTGGCTCCGGATGGCGGAAAGAGGGGCAATTGCGATCCTGCCTCAGAAACTGATCAGATACCGAGTCCACAGCGAAAGCGTAACGTCGCAAAAAGCCTTGCAGCAACTTTTCTCCACGCGCATCGCGCAAAAATCCGCAGCAATCCGAAGATGCTCTGGAAAAGATCCAGCCGATGAAATGCCGGGGCCGCCTGATCTGTGGTCGGGAGATTCGGGCCCCTACGGTGATGAAATCCGCGTGTTTCGTATCTTGGCCTGGGCCGAGCCTTTGCATATTCCCGCCTTGCAGAGAAATCAAGCGCCCGACATCGCAGTGCTTGACCAGTTCAACCTTAACCGTCGAGAGCAAAAAATTGCTCAGCAAGCAATGGCCCAACTCATGAAATATCATCCCGACACATACAATGTCTCAACGTGGTGGCGCCTGATCAAGCTTCGTCCTTTCCGCGCGACCGTATTTATCTATCGTCACCTTAAAAGTAAACGGCAGTCAAAGAAGGGGTGAGCGGTGCCGCCGAGATTACAGGACTACACCCTGAACGACTGGCTGCATTTGCGGCCCTTCACCCATACAATGAAGACGCGGCGTTATCGTGCAATCGATCGAGATTATTCCAGGCTTCCCGCCACGTCGCCCTTGCCGCCCGGATTCATTTCATCACTTAACGCGCGGCGCGTTCTGGTGAGCATTGCGTTTGCGGATCCGCAAACGATTGACTGGCAAGCCCAATTGGTCAAACTCTATGTACCAGACGTGCTCTATGTGGTCGCTGACAATACGACGAGTGATCTGCAAGCGGCCGAGATCGCCTCCGTTGCAGAAAAAACAATGTTCCCTACGTGCGTTTACCGCGGAATCCATGGAATCAACCCAGCCGCTCGCATGGATTGGCGCTGAACTGGGTGTGGCGTAACATCATCCTTCCAGGCAAGCCGTATGTTTTTGGATTCTTGGACGATGACATCTATCCGACGGCGCCGGCCGATCCTTTTACTGCCTTGACTTCGCAGGACTGGTTCGGGGTTGTCAGGCCTGAAGGTCCAATGACCGCCGATTCGATGTCGGAACCGAGTTTTGAACGATGGTTTCTCTGGGCAGGCTTCTCAATGTTCAGATTTGACGCCGTGCGTCATAAACCCCTGGATTTTTCTCAAGATTGGTTTTTGCAGCTCGATACCGGCGGCGCCAATTGGGACGTCATCTACAGTCAAGTCGCCCGCGGCGATCTCACCGAACAGGAGACGATTTTCGTCCCGTTCAAGGAGGGCCTGGACGTGAGTGAAGCGCCTTTTCAATGGTGCGGTGATTGGCTTCATGAAGTCGGTGTGATGGGCCGCGCTGAATTTTCTGCTGACAAGCGCAATGTTGTCAGCAACATTTTGAAACCTCATCTTGAACGAGCAAAAGCCAAAGCGAGCGGAGCCAACGCTGCCGACTAGCTGTGCACAATTGCCTCGGTTGCCACATCCAGCCCCCCGAAGAGGTCGACGGATTTTGCATAGCTCAGTGCGTTGTCGCGCCATCGGGTGCGCAGAGTCGTGCTACTGGACCTATGCAACGCTGCAATCAGTTGCTGTTCTTCAAATGCCTCGTCGATCACGATGCCCGCATCCGCAAGAATGACATGGGGCGCATAACCGCAGACTGCCGTCGTCACCACGGGCAATCCGTTCGCAACCGCTTCAAGGATAACCGTACCGGTGACGTCATGCCGCGCGGGATGAACGAGAAGATCCGCACCAGCCATGAGATCGCTTACATCGCTTCGGACGCCCAACCATAAAACCTGATCGTGGACCCCGAGTCGTTCCGCCAACGACTTGAAACGAACGGCATCTTTTGGGCTGCAACCAACGCAAAGGAGCTTATGGCCGGGGAAGTTCGGCAGGACGGAGATCAGGCGGTCGAGCCCCTTCGTTTTTGGGAAACTTCCAATAAAAAGCCAAGCCTCATCGCCTTCGGCGAGCCCTAAGGTCTGGCGAATCTTGCGTCGGATATCTAGACGGGCCTCTGGCGCTACGATCTGGGCCTTTTCGATCGTCGGAGGAACGAGCGTGACTCGTGATGCATCCATATGCCATCGGCGTTCGTAGCCTTCGCGCTGCACTCCGCTCAGTAGAAGTAGGCGTGTCCGACTCTCGTTTCCGAAGCAAGCTTCTTCCAATTTCATGAACGTCCGTTTTCGTGGATTTAGACCGTCCAAAAACGTCCCATAACGAACGGGAGGATTGGCGCAATAAAGAAGGTCGAGCCCCTCCAACGCATCGAAACCAGCAACGACGTCGAAATCAGTGCCGACGTACCGCCTTAAATCATCCGAAAACCTCTGGTTGCGGCCGTGGTTTGTCATGGCGCTGTTGTTGAGAACAACAACGTTGAGGTCTTCTTCATGGCCAACCGCTGACGTACAGACGATTTTGACTTGATGCCCGCGAGCAGACAGGCGGCGCGAAATTGCGATACAGTCCCGCTGAAGTCCCCCGTTGGGGAATAGTTCAACAATAGCTAAAGCAATACGAATTCGAACACCCATAGAAATTTTTTTGAAACTTCAGCGCATCAGTATTTCGATCTTACCAGCAATCGCTGTTGCCGTTTCGCTCCAGGTTGTTCGCCTGTAGTTGACGTCTATTTGCTTCGAAAGTTCTGCGAGCAAGGTCGGATCATCCGTCCACTCAATGATCTTATCGTGCCACGCCTTGAAATCAAGCGGGTCCAAGTGAACCGCAAGACCGGCTCCGGCCTCCGGCAATGACGATGCGTTCGACGACAGACAGGGCTTGCCAAACGACAGGCTCTCGGCCACTGGCAAGCCCCACCCCTCTGCAAAGGACGGGTAAAGAGTGAAGCAGCAATTTTGGTAGAGCCAGGTTAGTTCAGCATCCCCGGCGCTGTGTATGACCAGGATATTATCTCGAACCCTTGGATCGTTCGCTATTTGCCAAAGCAAGTCGGCGCTTCCGAACCCCTGCTGGCCGACAATTACCAAACGTGGAACGTCGGTTCGCCCTTCCTCAGCAAAGCGACGCCAGAGCCGATAGAGAAGATCGAAGTTTTTACGTGATTGAATGGTGCTTACGGAGATGACGAATTTCCCGCTCACAAGCGGTGGGCTTGCCGGCGGCCTTACGACTTCCCTCAGTCGCCCAACATCGGACCCCAATTCGACAACTGAAAGATTTGCCAAGGAAATGCCGAGCTTTCGTGTTTCTGCCTCGAGATCGGCGCGTACTGACTGGGAGTGGGTGATCAGCAGATCTACATCCCGCAATAAGAATTTGGTATACTCCTCGTAGCGCCTAATAAATTCAGCGGACTGAAAAAATTGCGGGAAGTTGATGGGGATTAGGTCCTGGCATATTGCCGCAACCTTGACATGACTTTGGTGGCGAATCCGGCGAATAACTTCGAAATCGTATCGCTGACTCCATGTCTCACCACCGAGAAATAGGACATCTCCCGGCATGGATTCCGGGAACCCACTCGCACCGGCTTTTGTTTGAAATAAACTGTAAACATGACGGATCAGTTTACGGATCGATAAGCGCAGAATTCGCTCCACACGCTTACCAGCCGTCTCTTTTCGTCGTGCGCCGGGGCCTGATCGTTGATCAGGTGGAGTTGCACGTTGCTCCTTGAAGGAATAATTGACGCGTTCGAAGCGAGTTTTGACCGGATTGTACCGGCAAAAAACAAGATGCTCGCCCAGCAGCGAAGACAATGCTGAAGAGAGCTCACGCTCCACGCGTAAGGTTCCCGTTGCGTGACTGCCGCGGTTTCGCAGGCTCGTCGTCACATCTATCCAAACACATGGTGCGCGCGGGGCAGCTCGGACTTCGTTTCTATCGCTCATCGTTCATGCTCAGTCATGAACGTGTCCGCGGCGCTGCGCGAAGTCAAAAAAGCATCCCCAAGGGGCGCAGCACCGCGCAATTTCTCGCGTAAGCCTCCTGGGAAACCGAGTGTGTTCCAGTACCTAGCTGCAGCGAACCACATGTTACTCGCATTCTTGAGGGACTTGCCATTGGGTGAGGTTGTTGTTCATAGTCGTCTCCTCAGCTCAAACTCATTTATTTAAATAGCGCCTTTTAGTCCAGGTATTTTTCTAGCAGACTTTTTCAATCTTGGCACATTGTGCATGATCGAAAAGACTCCGTCCTATCCACTAAAATCGATTTTCACAACTTGCTCCTTTGCACCGAAATCTCGTTGCGGCCAAGAGTTTGCAATTCGATATTGCATTTCGTGGCTTTAAGAACTGGCATTCCCAGCCGCTGAAGCCTGAGTGGATGCTTTGCAGCGGACGGGAGCATGTACTGTAGTGTGAGTTTTTTCAGTCATTGAAAACCAGACCGAACCGGTCAATGCAGAAAAATGTTGCCTCGCAAGAGTCACCGCGACGCGGTTATCTCATTCGCCGAGACGGTCCCGAGTTTGCCGGCAGGATGCTCGATCAATGGGGTCGTCTGCGCGCAGAGTGTCTCAACGCATTCTGTTCCTGTCGATGGTCGACGCCATCGATCGACTCGAAGAATGAGGCACCATTACAACAACGACAGGCCCCATACCTCGCGCGGCAACTTGACGCCAAACTCATACAGTCCAAGAAATTGCCTAGAACCCGGACCACAAAACGGGGCAGCTCCAAAACAATCTCTAAATTAACATTCCAATCGGACCACCCCGTGGGGGCCGGACAACAACACTTGGGCCGATAACGGTGATTACGATGGTCCGGATGAAGCAATTTTTCTCGGCTTCAAAGATCGTCGCTTCATGGTTGCCGTCATTGCGAGCGGTGATCGTGGCGTCAATTGAAATTGCGGACTGTGTGTACCGAAAACCTTATCCGAGTTGAAGACGTGATGGATTCGCCTAAGCTGGCGGAATGATCGGGCTGCTCTGTTTCATTCTGGCCGTCCTAGTCTCGCCGTTCAAGTCGAAGGCCCGGCTTGAAGCAGAGAACGCAGCGCTGCGACATCAATTGATCGTTTTGCGGCGCAAGATGCCCGGCCGGCCCCAGCTCACCAACAACGATCGCTGGTTCTTAATCCAATTGTATCGATGGTTCCCGTCAATCTTGCCCGTCCTCACGATCATCCGTCCCGAGACCCTCGTGCGTTGGCATCGGGCGGGATTTCGCTGCTACTGGCGGTGGAAGTCACGATCATTGGGAGGACGGCCGCAGATCGAGACGGAGCTGCGCGCGCTGATCCGGCGGATGAGCGTCGAGAACCCGCTTTGGGGAGCGCCGCGTATCCACGGCGAACTGCTCAAGCTCGGGTTTGCGGTCGCGCAGTCAAGTATCGCCAAGTACATGATCTGTCCGGCGTCAGCACCAATGAGACAGAATTGGGCTGATTGAGAGGGGAGGATTTCTGGTTCATCGTAGCCTTTCAAAGGAACGACGGTGAGACAGAAAATGGAAGCGACCAATCCAGGATCCTTGGAGATCTCAGCAAGCGTGAACTTTTCCTTTGCCAGATCATCATCCTCGTCGATCATGCGCTGCATGGCGGCTTTATCAGCCATAACCTCATTCATCAGCGTGTCGCTCAGGTAGGCTTCCAGGGCCGTGACCTGATGAGAAAAGACCATCCGATTTAGCAGATGGCCGCCGCTATCCCTTCCGTGATCGGCGAGAAGATCACCGGTGTGGTGATAGGAGCTCATGAAAATCGTGAACGGGTTGTCCGGGACGGTGTAATCGATCCAATCGTCAGGCTCCGGTGCGCTATGCTCGAGGCCATAGTCGAAATCCTCGATCACCTCATGCGGCCCTGCCTTCGTCTCCTGATAGTTCTCAATTCCTACCGGATACTCCCAAAGGCCCCAGGTCAGTTCCCCAAGCTGGGGATGCTCTACAACCGCTTCGTAATGAATTTCCGGCCCCATTTGGCGCTCGTCGCCGCCGACCGCATCCCAATCGAGCTCGTCGCTCTCTATTTCGTAAATCTCGCCGGTCGCGCCGTGTCTGATCCGGGCTGTTCCTTTGCAGTAGACTTCCATCACGCCCCCCTTTAACGCACGGCCCTGCGCCGAGCGACACATATTCGACGCGCTCATCCGGTTCGAGAATGTGCGGTAGACACAAGAGGATGCCGAGCGAGTGAACCGTGACATTGATCTGGCCAGCCACCCGCTTCTTCTCCGCGGCCGCCGCCAAAACCTCGCGGCCCGCACCTGCACTATCGAGGAAGGTCGCGCAGCCTCTTGCGGTGACGCCGTGAACCGAGCCTTCCATCCGTGACAACGCCTGCGTCAAGTTGGGATCGGTCAACCGTCCGACCAGTTTAACTATCTCCGCTGGCTCCGCTGTCATTCCGTTCCTCCAGCTCTGAATGCATCCATTCCGTCAGACCTGTGTCCAACTCGGCATCAACATAGACATTGCAACGGGGCGCGACACCAGCCTTAACGTCAATCACCAGGTGAAGGCCGACCGAATAGCCATAGGGGCCCGCTTGCTCCGTCATTCCCTTGAGCTTCCAAATATCGCCGTCGAAGTCTTTGTTCGTTGACTTCTTAACCTCCACCACCAGCAAGTTCTCTCTCTTGCCGACCCGATGTACGATCAGGTCGGGTACGATGGCATCTCTGCCAATCAGTTCATCCTCACTGAGCCCGTATCGGAGACGTTTGATGACATCTTCTCGACGATTCCATTCAAGGTCGATCGACCAACCGCCGTAATGGCCGTGCAGAAGATCACGAATCCGGCCCACAAGCGCGCGCTCGGCTGGATCGGCATATGCAAGCTCCTTATCCTGCAGCAGCGCCCGAACCGCTGATGCGAATGTCGAAAGCGTTGTTTTTTGCTGGTCATCCATGTGAATTATCTATCATGAAATATTTCAACGAACATCTTGAGTTCTAAGGTCAATCTATGCCCGAAGGACACGCACTTTCATCGGATTGGATGACCTGGATGCGCGATTTCGTCGACGCCGCGCGACGGTTTGTTGCCGAGGCCCCCGTCGCGGTTTCGTTGGAGGAGGAGCGGGAGCTTGTAGCGGTGAAGGCCGCTCTTTACGCCCGCGCCCTTACGCTTTTCGAAGGCGCCCTGCTATTGATCCAGAACGACCGGCAGCTCGATTTTCGCATTCAGTCGCGCAGCGTCATCGAGGCCGCCATGTACCTCATCGCGCTGGACAGAAACCCCGCTTTCGTCACACGGATGAAGGACGACGACTTCAAGAGCCGGCAATCACGCGCAGCGCTACATCTTGGTGCGAAAAAGTTCACTGGCACGGAAGACGTGAGACAGCAGCTTGAGGAGTTTGTCGCCCAGGGCCTGCAGGGCGCGAAGGCGATCCAGCTCGGTTCACTCCTTGAGGGCAGCGATTTCGATCGTCTCTATCGCAGCTATCGAGATATTTCGGGCGACGCCGCGCACGTCAGCATGACGGCTCTCAACCGGCACTATGTCGAAAATCCAGTCGACGGCTCAGCAACCCTGATCATCAACCCCGAACTCGACGAGATCGACTTTCTCGTAACCTTGACGGAGCTCGGCATCACCATGACGATCGCGACGCTTCTCATCATGAAGATCAAGCAAAAAACCGAAGTCTGGGATACGTTTCAGGCGCTGTTGCATCGATATCGGGCACTGGCGCGCGATACGCGCGGCTCGCCCGAAATCCAGAGCTCACGCGAAGACGGACCATCGGAGCTGTAAAGCCTACGCCCGGACAAGCTCATTGAGCCACGGGAATCGTCCTATCGATTCCGACAATTAGAAAACATAGCTTGGATGGGAGCCCAAGGAGATTTTCACGAACGGCGAAAGACGTGTCGCCATTGCGAGGGAACGCGGACATGGAGTGCTTTCGCATCGACGAAAGCGGATACACAGGGTTTGACCTCCTCAACCCCGACCAGCGCTTTCAGGGCGCCGCGGCGGTTGCCATCAGCGATGAAGATGCCGCTCGCCTGATCAAGGAACACCTCCCTCGGCTCCAAGCACCGGAGCTCAAGTACCGCTCGCTGTCACGTCGCCCGGGCAATCACGAGCGGTTGATTTCGCTGCAACGCGATGTTCTCACCCATTTCAAAAGCGTGACCTATGTCTGCGATAAGCGCTTCCTCCTGGTGCTCATGTTCGTCGATTACGCTGTTGAACCCTTCTACTACGAACGAGGCATCGGCTTTT
Organism: Afipia birgiae 34632; assembly: GCF_000308295.2. Lineage (GTDB taxonomy): Bacteria > Pseudomonadota > Alphaproteobacteria > Rhizobiales > Xanthobacteraceae > Afipia > Afipia birgiae. The sequence continues at coordinate 185,080 of NZ_HG326652.1, read as the reverse complement.
ACGAGAATGGTCAGAACTACGCGATGGCGTCGTTGCTTACGATGGCGGCCCCCACACTGCTCGGGCAAGCAGCCTTCGACAACCTGCTCGTGGCGTTTCAACATGCCGCCAAGGAAAAGACCCCGGAGGCTTTGAAAGCGCTAGTCGCTGCTGCGCGCGCGACACGATGGCAAGAGTTTCCAGAGGGCCTCGGACCCCTTGCCCAATATGCAGCGCCGGAATGTCTCTCGGCAATAGCTACGCCCGGTGTGAACACTGACGCGGCCCTCGTTGTGTTGCAGTCGCTCATCAGTCGAATGGAGGTGATGGCTGACGGCGCGTATCGGGTCGAACACGACCAGTCGAAGAATCTGCTTACCTATCACGACCTGCTGCAACGGTTCATCGATCACGACCAAGAAATCGAGTTTCGCCAAACCGAAATTGCATCCTTGAAATTCCCGCTCAAGCTCACAGAAGTCTCGCAAGTTGATTCCAAGACGAGCCCCGCGGTGCAACTGGCCGACGTCATGATCGGCACCGCGATCGAAGCGGCGAATAATATGACAGGCCTGCGGTCCGGTGGGCTAGACCCAGAGGCGGTGATGTCACTCTACGCCGATCACCAGTTTATACACCTGATCCCATCCCTCAACTTCGAGGAGCAACGGCGTTTCAGGCAAGGCACCCAAGCGTCTGAGCTGATCGACTATTTTTCTACAAATTTTGCCGGCCCACGCAAGAGCTGACGCGAACTCCCACGCGGTGGGAAGGCCTTCCCCTGCGACCGAGCCTTGGCGTCTCGATCGCCCCCTTCTGCGGAGCCCGCTGCCGCAACGCCCCGCTGGGAGGGAAGTGCGGACCGGTTTGCCGTGACGGGTTGAGGGCTGGACGGAACGCTTCCGGCGTCCGTCGTGGCGACCTGCGATGTCCAAGCATCGCCACCAGAACGCTCCCGCCCGGAGAAGCCTCTATCATGACCTTGCCAACAGATCATCGCCGAACTGGAGTGTGAATAGGCATGGAGCAACGTCAGCTATCTGAATAAAACGGGAGAATACCGCCACGCCCACGCGCCGATGTTGTTCGCAGTTTTATTCTGAATGGTGGCAATTTGGCGCGCCATTCAGAATAAAACTGCGAACTCATATGTAATTGAAATTGCTATATAATTTCTTATGCTGAGAGCGGGTGAAGATCGCGCATCACCGGCCCCCGCCATCGCCGATGATGGAATAGGGCGCCCAGAACAAGGGGTGTGCGTAGGCGAACTCGGTCTTGCCGTCGGCACCGATATATCCAGGACCATCCGCCAGCGCCATCATCGCCGTCCGCAAGGCCTCACCGCGGGTCAGCTTCGCATCATCAACCTGCCGCTTAAACAAATCCGTCACGAGTTCACGCGCCGACTGCGAATGGACCGACCAGTTGGTCACGAGAAGCGCGCGGGTTCCGGCGTAGAAGAATGCACGTCCAAGTCCTGACGCTGCTTCGGCGCCGACTCCCGCCCCCGCGCCGGTGTTGCAGGCCGAAAGCAACACCCAGTCGGCATCGAGCTTGAGCGCGAGGATTTCTTCCATGATCAGGAGACCATCGCCGTCGGTGTCGGCGACATCGGGAGCGGACAACGCCAGCGCTGGCTGCGTCAGGCCGTCGAGCTCACCTGGCACCAACCCATGCGTGGCAAAGGCGATGATTTTGAACCCCGACAGGTCCATGGTTTTGACCTTCTGCTCATTGGCGTCCTTGCCGAGGTTGAGAACCGTGGCTGGGTTAGCCTGCAGCGCGAGTGCGATTGACTTCAACTCATCCGCGGTATCGGGAAGTCGCGGAAGCTGGGCCAACTGCGCAGTATCGGCCCCCTCAAGCTGAGGACTATTGCGGCGCTTCAACGGCAACCCAGACATGATGCTGGACGCATCGGCCACCTGAGCCAGCTCGTCGTCCTTTGCTGCCTCATCCGCTTGATCCTTGCTGAAATATGGATCGCCGAATGCGATAATATCCTGCCGCGAGGGCTTGCCTGGCGGGAGTTTGCGCAAGGTCTGCAGCGTAGATGCCGACGGCACCAGCGTGACGGCATGGGTCCGCGCGAGCCACGGCACTTTTCTGTAGTTCGCGAACAATGGATCGTCGTTCGCGTCCAATACCGTCGGTGCAGTTGGCAGCAGCGACAGCGGCAGAAGCCCGAGCGCGCCATTGGTCACGACGATCAGATTCTTTGCGGGCTTCCACCCGTCCTCAACCGGCTTCAGCAGGCTGTGGTAAAGCTCCAACGCAAGCTTTACATCGAACGCCGGGATATCAGAAATCATCGCAACCTTCGGTTCAAGAGCTTCGCGCAGCTTACGAATTTGAGCTTCGATCCTTTCACTCGTGGTTGGGATGACGGCAAAACTGAGCTCGCCGTTCTTAGGAATTGCCCATACAAAGCTTGCCTCCCTGCCGAAATAGAATGATAGGACCGCCTCATCTGCTCGAAGGACGTTTCGGACGTCGGCAATCGTCGGAGGCTTTGGATTGACGAGGGCGGCATATTCTGGAAACTCTCGTTCAATCTGGCGTTGGGTGAATTTCCGCTCGCCGCGCATCCTTTCGATTTGGTCGCGGAGTTTCTTCACTGCCGTGTCGTCGCGATCGCCGGGAGGAAGGGCAAGCGCATTGCTAAGTAAGCCAAGCTGTGCGCTGATTTTTATTCCTAGGTCCTGTTCCTCTCTAACCAAAGAAGCCAGTACGGGATCGTTCGCAACAAATCGCGCGCCGGATGCGGCCAGCGCCATTTTGACAGTGCTGCCACGAATGAACTCAACAAGCTGAAAGGACTCATTGTCGATCTCGGCGGTCCCAAGTCCCTTAGCGCGTTCCTTTGCCAGCAGCGCAACATAGGCCTCCACAACATTGCGCAGTTGTTCAACGCGAACTGCAGTTTGAGCACCATCATCAGTCTCATCATCTGATGGCAGTTGCGACCGCAGCACCGGGATTGCGGTCCTGAACTCGCGCAAGGCCGCCACGTGCTGACCGGTGTTCGTAAGTCCAATCGCAACGTAGCCGCGTGCCATCGCGACAGCGAAATGGTGTGCGCCAAACCTTGTCTGACTGGTTTGCAGAAGCTCTTGTGCGAGTGTCAGTCCACCAGCAAAGTCCCCTATCCTATAGCGGGCTACTATACGAATTGGATCCAGTCGAAACTGGTTGCGTAATGTTGGCTCCCAATTTTCCGTTATGACGTCGATGTCATCAAATATCTTGGCAGAGTCACTCCAGCGATTCTCGAGTCCGAGTGTTATCGCAAGACGTCTCTCGTCGCGCAAATATCCGGTCGCCTCATGCGACACCCCAAGCGTCTCATAGATATCCAAAGACGCCCGTATCAATTTCTCCGACTCAGCATGCCGGCCTTGTTCAGTCAGAATTTCACCTAACAGAGAAAGAAAGTTCGGGATTTCTGGATTGAATTTGCCGACCGCTTTCAACCGATTGAGCAAGACTTGACGCGCGTTAACTTCAGCCTCCACAAGACGGCCCTGAAGCATCTTCATCCGGCTTTCTTGAGCAATAGCTAGGGTCAGGACTCATTGATTAAAGCCAGAAAATGACGGCGGCTGCGATGCAGATGGCCGACATGAAGGTATGGGCGCATCGGTCGTAACGGGTGTGGATGCGCCGCCTTGAATCAGTGCACTAACGAAAATCTGCGCCTTTTGAAAGGAAAGCGCCGCGGAAGCATAGTCGCCCCGCGCCGCTAAAACTCTTGCTCGCGCATCTTCAACAACCCAATTTGCGCTCGGTGGTAGTGGGACCGCATTCGATTTTGCGTCAGCCAGAATTGACTCCGCGGCATGCAAAAACGTCTCCGCATCATGGATGCGTCCCAGCGAAAGACTACTAATGACGCGCAACCTGTAGATGGCAATTAACCGTGTCCGCTTTTGGGGCGTTTGATTGTCCCGAACCATGTCATCGAGCACGGCAAGCGTTCGTTGCGGCACGCCGGAACCTTGGTATAACCGCAGTAAAAGGACCTGTTGCTCATAGGGGTCGGCCGACGCCTCTCGTGCCAAACGAATGGCTTCTTCGCAATCGGCAACCGCTTCTTTGAACCGTCCAAGATCCCATCGGGCAATAGCGCGCCTGGACAGGAGCCGCGCAAGCTCGACACCGTTCACGTCAATTGGCAAATTGACGCCGGCCAAGGTCTTGGTTGCTTCTATTTGCGACACCTTGGGTCGTTCGTTATCCAAAATAGCGGCGATGTCAGAAATTGTCCGCGGTGGCGCGACGAAGCTCGACGTTTGCGCGTTGGCCGAGGTGGGGTGACAATATAAAGCTGTCGCGAAAATCACGCCGGGGAGCGAGAAAGTATGCTGAGCGAAAGGGGCGCGCATTTAAGCCTCCCGCGATCGTCGCGCATTACATATGACACGAAAACTTAGCGCGACTTGCCGAGCGCAGCGATTACCTGAGGCAATACATGAGACGCCAAAACGGCGTTCCCTTGGGCCGTCAAATGGAGGTTGTCTGCTTGTCGATATTGTCCTGGAAGAGTCGTAGGGTTTACTCGAATGGGCACGGCGCACCGGCCGCCTGATGCCGGACTTCAAAACGATAGCCGATTTCCGCAAGGACAATGGTGAGGCTATACGCAAGGTCTGCCGTGAGTTTGTGGTGCTGTGCCGGCGCCTTGAACTGTTCAGCGCGGCGAGCGTTGCGATCGACGGCAGCAAGTTCAAAGCTGTCAACACGCGGGACCGGAACTTCACGCAAGCCAAGATGCAGCGGCGGCTGGCGCAGATTGACGAGAGCATCGCCCGCTATCTCTCCCAGCTTGATAGCGCTGATCGCCAGGGCGAAGCGGTCCCAGGGGCCAAGATCACCCGGCTCAACGAAAAGATTGCAACGCTGCGCCAAGAGATACTGCGCCTGAACGCGCTGAACTCCCAGATGATGCAGACCAAGGACCAGCAGATCTCGCTGACCGATCCCGATGCGCGCTCGATGGCCACAAGCGGCCGAGGCAGCGGGATGGTCGGCTACAATGTGCAAAGTGCCGTAGACACCAAGTATCATCTCATTGTTGCCCATGAGGTGACCAACGTTGGGTCTGATCGGAGCCAACTATCTCACATGACCGAGCGGGCGCGCGCAGCGATTGGTTCTGAGACCATCGAGGCTGTTGTCGATCGCGGGTACTATAGCGGAGAGGAAATTCTGGCCTGCGAGGAAGCCGGCATCACGGTCTATCTGCCGAAGCCGATGACCTCGGGCATCAACGCCAAAGGACGCTTCGGCAAGCAGGACTTCGTCTATGTCGCCGAAGACGACGTCTATCTTTGCCCCGCCGGTGAAAAGCTAACCTATCGCTACACCAATGAAGAGGACGGCAAGACACTGCGTCGCTATTGGACCACCGCCTGTCAGGCCTGCGCACTGAAGGGCCAGTGCACAACGGGTAAAGAGCGGCGGATCTCACGATGGGTCCACGAAGCCGTCCTTGAGGCCGTGCAAGCGCGGCTCGATCGGAACCCGGATAAGATGCGCGTACGCCGCCAGACTGTCGAGCATCCATTCGGCACGATAAAGTCGTGGATGGGAGCGACGCACTTCCAGATGAAAACGCTCAAGCACGTAAGTACCGAAATGGCGCTGCACGTCCTGGCCTACAACATGAAACGGGTGATGCGCATTCTGGGCGTTGGCGGACTGATGGAAGCGATCCGCGCGTGAGGCCCGTCGCGCGGACCAGGTCGCGATTGCCCAACCATAAGCGTCCGCGTTTTTACACAACCTGGGTCAAAATGCGACGTGGAGGCGTTTCCATTCCTCGTCTGCTTTTGGCCGGTGATCGGCCATTTCCTAGCGATCCACCGCCCGTTCGCTACGTCAAAGTCTCCAGCACCAGTCGCTGACTTCACGACCGTCGCTGTCCGAATGCTTATGTATCGCGGCTGTTCGTCGCGAGGGCGCCGATGCGTCAGAGGCTACGTACTCCTATCGCTAGTACCACCGCTCCAAAATCAAGCCGATCTCGGTGCGCCCATCTGATGCGGTAGCGCTATATTGAAAAGCCCCCACCAACTAACGAGCCAACCTACCAGCCATCCGCCGCCCAACCATCACCACTCACCTGCCTTTCAGAACTTCCCTTCTGCGCTTTGCGCAGAATTGGATCTATGGCTTTCCGTTTGTCTCTCGCCCGAAGAGAAGATAAAGCGCCGGCAAGACAAACAGCGTGAGAAGTGTCGCGGTGACGAGCCCTCCGATGACCACTGTCGCCAGCGGCTTCTGGACTTCGGCACCTGTTCCCGTTGCAAGCGCCATCGGAATGAAGCCCACCGATGCCACCAAGGCGGTCATGACGACCGGCCTCAGCCGAGTGATGGCGCCCTCGACCACTGCATCCCCTAACGAAAGTCCCTTCGTCATCAATTGCTTGATGAAGGTCAGCATCACCAGGCCGTTCAGAACAGCAACACCCGACAAAGCGATAAAGCCGACGGCCGCGGATACTGAAAACGGCATGCCGCGCAGCCATAGCGCGACGATGCCTCCCGATAGCGCGAGCGGTACAGCACTGAAGACGAGGAGAGCATCGCGACCAGACCCGAGGGCTGCGAACAGGATCAGGAAGATCATTGAAAAACAAATTGGCACGACGATCATCAGCCGTTGCCGCGCCGAGGCCAGATTTTCAAACTGGCCGCCCCAGACCAGCCAGTATCCGGGCGGCGGTTTGATCTCCTGCGCAATTCGGGACTGAGCTTCCTGAATCAGGGAGCCGATATCCCGGCCGCGTACGTTCGCGGTTACGACCACGCGGCGCTTGCCGTTTTCCCGGCTGACCTGATTAGGGCCCTCCGTGAACGCCAGCGATGCGACATCCCGAAGCGGGATCGTCATGCGGAACGGCTGACCGCCTTCCGCCGGCAAGGGCAGCGGAAGATTACGGATTACATCCATATCTGTCCGCGCCGCGTCAGCGAGACGGACGATGATCTGGAAACGGCGGTCGCCTTCAAAGACCAGGCCCGCGTCTCGCCCGCCGATCGCAGTCCCGACGACGTCCTGCACAGCGGCGATACTCAACCCCCGCCTCGATATCTCGTTCTTGTCGATATTGATCTCAAGGAACGGCAGCCCTGTCGCCTCCTCGACCCTGACGTCGGCAGCACCCTCGATACTCCGGAGAATGCCCGCCACCTCATTCGCGACCTTCAGCATCGGTCCGAATTCCTCGCCAAAGACCTTGACCGCAACGTCCTCGCGAACGCCCGCGATCAGCTCGTTGAAGCGCATCTGGATCGGTTGAGAGAAGCTGAAATTAGTGCCCGGCAGCTTTTGCAACTCGCCATCGATGCGCTCGATCAATTGCTGTTTTGACAGGCCGGGATCGGGCCAATGCTCCTGCGGTTTGAGGATGACATAGGCGTCCGCTGCGTTCGGAGGCATTGGGTCGGCGGCGATGTCGGGAGTACCGGCGCGCGAAAACACAAAAGCGACCTCCGGAAACTTTGATACGACGCGCTCCAGTTCCAACTGCATGGATTGCGATTGAGTCAGCGAAGAACTCGGAGCGCGCCTCGCCTCGATCACGATGTTCTTCTCGTCCAGCGTCGGATTGAACTCCTGCCCCAGCGACAGGAACACCATCACACTCAGGGCAAAAATTGCCGCGCCAAGGCCGGCGATGACACCGGGCACCCTGAGCGCACGCGCCAGCGCCGGCCGGTACATGCCGATCAGATTCCGGACCAACCTGTTCGGCTTTTCCTGTACGCGTCCCGTCACGAAGATCGCGACCATGGCCGGCACAAAGGTGAGCGAAAGCACGAACGCCGAGAGCAGCGCGATGATGACCGTGAGCGCCATCGGCTCGAACATCTTGCCTTCCACGCCGGAGAAGGTGAGCAGCGGAACGTACACGATGATGATCACAGCCTGGCCGTAGACGGACGGCTTGATCATCTCGGTGGCCGCAAGCTTCACGGTGCCGAGACGTTCGGACAGATTGAGTTCACGGCCGAGGCCATGCTGTCGGGCGGCCAGATGCCGCAGACAGTTCTCGGTGATGATCACGGCGCCGTCGACTATGAGGCCAAAGTCGATCGCGCCAAGGCTCATCAGGTTTGCACTGATCCTCGCCTCCAGCATGCCGGAAACGGTCAGCAACATCGAGACCGGGATCACCAGCGCCGTAATGAGCGCAGCACGCAGGTTACCCAGCAATGCGAAGAGGATAATGATGACGAGGGCCGCTCCCTCGAGTAGATTCTTCGCAACCGTACTGATCGTTGCATCCACCAATTGCGTTCGATTGAGAACGGTTTTCGCGACGATTCCCGACGGCAGGGTGGCATTGATCTGTTCGATCTTGGCCGCCGCAGCGGCGGCGACCGTTCGGCTGTTGCCTCCGATCAGCATGAGCGCGGTGCCGAGCACAACCTCGTGCCCGTCGAGACTTGCGCTTCCGGTCCTCAATTCGCGACCGATCGTCACGTCGGCGAGCTCCTTGACCCGCAGCGGCATCCCGCCCCGCGTCGCGACGACGATGTCACCGATCTGGGAGATGTCTTCGATCCGTCCGCCTGAGCGCACGACGTAATTCTCGCCGTAACGTTCGATAAAGCTTGCGCCCCGGCTGACGTTATTTGCCTGCACGGCTTTAACGATGTCGTCGAAGGAGATCTTGTAAGCCACCAACTTCGATGCGTCGGGCTCGATCTGATACTGCTTGACGTAACCGCCGATGGCGTCGGCCCCGGCGACACTGGGTACGCTCCGCATCTGCGGCCGAATGATCCAATCCTGAACCACGCGCAAATACACCGAACGCTCGAAGTCGCTCCGCAAACGCTGACCTTCCGGAGTCAAATAACTGCCATCGCTCTGCCAGCCCGGCTTGCCGTCGATGATATCGGCACCCTTGCCAGGCGTCTGATACTCGACGGCCCACCAATACACCTCGCCCAATCCAGTCGAAATTGGGCCTAACTTCACTTCGGCTCCGGGCGGAAGCGCTTGCCTGATCTCCTGCAGACGTTCATTGACCTGCTGGCGGGCGAAATAGATGTTGGTCTTGTCGTTGAAGACCGCCGTAATCTGCGCAAAACCGTTGCGCGAGAACGAGCGGGTGTATTCCAGGGTCGGGGTGCCAGCCAGAATGTTTTCGATCTGAAAGGTGATCTGCTTTTCCATCTCCACTGGCGTGAGGGCCGGTGCGATCGCATTGATCTGCACCTGATTGTTGGTGACATCAGGGACGGCATCGATGGGGAGCTTGTTCAGCGACCATAGGCCGAACGCGCAGGCGACGGCAGTTAGCAACAGAACCAGCCAACGATTGGCAATCGATAGAGCGAGGACTTTTTCGATCATCACTCGTCCGCCTTTGACTTGGCGAGGTCGGACTTCAGGACGAACGTATTCGTGACGGCAATCACGCTGCCCGGGCGCAAGCCCGATACGACCTCGGCGGCTTCCTCCGTCATGGTTCCGGTCTCGATCGCGCGAGCCTGAAAGCCTTCCGCCGTGCGTTCGAACACGACCGCTTTTCCGTCCACGGTCTGGAGCGCACCTCTGGGAACGAGAATCGCAACGGCACGCTTCTCTACCGGCAGATTCGCCAGCACGGCGGCTCCCGGCCGCCACCGGCCTTTTGGATTTTCTAATGCAGCGATCAGCCGGACCGACCGTGTTTCCGCATTCACGGACGGGCTAATAAAGATGAGCGGGCCCTGCGCCTTCTCCTTCGTCGATCCATCACCAATCGTGACACCGTCACCTTCGCGAACGATGGCAAGATCGCGCGGCGAGGCAATGAGCTCGACCCAAACCGACGAGAAGTCGGCGACGACGTAGATTTCCTTTTCCTGCTGGTCGCCGCCGACAGGCGCACCGAGATCGACCTTGCGATCGATGACCCGACCGGCGATAGGCGAACGCAGGGCGTAGCGGCGAAGGTTTGAGACCGGCTGCTTCGGCAGATCAGCGATCTCGCTCTCGTCGAGGTCGAGTGCTGACAGCTTCTGGCGGGCAAGATCCTGCCGAAGTTTGGCGACGGAGAAGGCATTCTCCGCGCGAAGGAATTGCTGTTCGGCGGAAATCTTTCTCTCCCAAAGTGTGCGCTCACGCTCAAAGAGAGTGGTCTGAAGCTCAAGATTGGTGCTTGCCGTCAGGAATTCGCTCTTGGCGTCGGCAACCTCGCGGCTGTCGAGAAACGCTACGATCTCACCCTTCTGTACAGCGTCGCCCAACCGCTTTCGCAGTTCGATGACGGTTCCGATGACCTTCGACGGAACGTGACCGATGCGGTCCGGGTCCATGATCACATTGCCCGGAACGGTGACAGTCCGCGCCAGTTCGCCGGGACCCGCCGGGGCCACTTCGATCTTCGCTCCTGCGATTTGATCGGCGGATAGCGTAATCGTGCCACCCCCGGCGCCGCTTGTGCTGGTCTTGCTCTCTTGCGCCGCGCGGACCGATTGTAGCGGCGCGAGCGCCAGCATAAGCTCGATGACGACGAATGACATTCGTATCGACATTCCCTTTAACTCCTGCATATGGAGCGGCGGTCATCGACCGAAGCCGGCGTCACATGCCGACGGTTGACGCGCGCCCTCTCGAATCCGTTCGGTGGCGCGAAATTGCGCCGGCCGAGATCAGATGCAGGTGGTTCTTGGGGGGCGATCGGGAGCTTGTTGCTTGAGCCCCTCGACTAGCAGGGACGTCGCAAGGTTCACACTCCCCGCAACGCGATACTGGATGGATATCGGGCTGTCTGCCGCGGGTAAACCGATGACGCCGGTGTCCGCGGTATGGAGGTGCGGAACAACGTGGTCATGATCATGATCGGGAAGGTCGCACGATCGATCATCGCCCGAGCAATAGACGATCGCAGCGGTCGACCCGGCTTGCGTGATTTCCAGTTCGTGATGAGTACTTTCGCTTGCAGCGATAACTTTGCTGGCACCGAGCGATAAAGTCAGCGCAACGCACAGTACGGCCAGAACACGCGACCGAAAATACGCCAGCCGGGCTATCTTTGCGCAAGCAACCATGCGCCCCTTATATCTGCTCGATGGGAAACGAACAACCGCCCGCAGCGGTGGAAAGCCCGGGCGCATGCTTCATGCGAACAATTCGCGAAATCCCAGAAATATTAATAATAGCCCGCTATCGAGCCCACGCGTCAGGCGCTCTATGGATGTTCCATGCCGGGACAGAACGCTCATGAGCCGATCGCGGGCGAATATCGCCAATACGGCAACCGCTATTAGCGTCGAGGCTACGTCGAGCATCATCGCGAGGGAAAATGTCAGCCCCGCTTCAGTAACCCCACAGGTGATCGCGAAGAACATGACGAAGAGGGTCAGCGGACACGGAACGAGACCGGCGATAAACCCGACAAACACCCCTTCGCCGGAAGAATGGCGATGCGCGCCTCGCATTGCCCGATAGAGCAGCCAGGCACCGAGCATCACGAGAATTCCTCGGCTGACGTCTTCGAGAAGGGGCGCGCCGCCCGCGCCACCCAGCGTGCGCGTGATCAAAGGCGCCGCAGCCAAGGCGATAACGACAGCGGAAGCGACATGCGTCAGGGCAAGAACGCCCGCTACAGCCATTCCACGCAGCTTCTCAAGACGCGATCCGACGAGATAGGACGCCAAGATCGTCTTGCCGTGGCCGGGCGTCATGGCATGAATTGCGTCGAACAAAATGCCCAGCGGCAGAATTGAAACAAGCGTTTCCATTTGTCAGGCGTCGTTCGGCCAGCGCCGGTGATGGTCGTCGATCACGAACACATGCGCGTGCCGCTTTGAAGGGGAGTTTGTCAGGTGAGGATCGTCAGGATCCAGACCCGGGTGGTCATGTTCAATCACATCCGGATCGTTGGCCGGCCAAACCGTCTTCGCCATCACCACTCCCGAAAGCGTGATCCCCGCCAGAACAAGCACCGTGACCGACAGTCCAGCCGAGCCCCCCAACCAGCCGGCGAGCGGATACGTCAGCAGCCAACATGCATGCGACAATGCAAATTGCGCAGCGAACACTGCGGGCCGGTCGGCAGGCTGTGCGGATCGCCGCAACAGTCGGCCCGTCGGAGTTTGGACGCCGCTATAGCCGATTCCTATCAACGCCCACAGCGCAAGCAGAATCGGCCAAACGCCATCGTAGCTACCTACGCGCAAGACAATCGCCACAACGAGCAGCAGAACCACCAGCAGGCCAGCCGCGGAAATCATCACACCACGATCCGGCAGGCGGTCAAGCACACGCGGCAACAACAGCGCCGCGAGCATCGAACCGGCACCGAAGCAGACAAGCGCCACCGCGACATCGCTATCGGGACGCCCCAGCAGCGCGCGCACCAACACGATAGTGTTGACGATGACCATGGCGCCAGCGGACGCCACGGACAGGTTCAAGGCCAACAGACCGCGAAGTCGCGGCGTTGCAAGATAGATACGGATACCCTTGGTGGTCTTGTCGAAGAACGTTTCACCGCCGCTTGCGCCTGCAGCCGATCGAGGGAGCTGCACCGAGACGACCAGCAGCGCAGAACACAGAAAACCAACCACCGTTCCGGCAAACAGCATGTTGAAGGAAATGACCGTCAGCAATGCTGCTGCAAGCATTGGACTGAGCAGATTTTCAAGATCGTACGCCAGCCGGGACAGTGACAAGGCGCGTGTATAATCGCGCTCGTCGGGAAGCACGTCGGGAATGGTCGCCTGAAATGTCGGCGTGAACGCCGCAGACGCTGCCTGAAGAAGGAGGATCAACATGTAGACCTGCCAGACCTGATCCACGAATGGCAATGCGATAGCGACTGATGCCCGCACAAGATCCATCGCGACCAGAAACGCCCGGCGCGGGAGGTAGCCCGCAAGACTGCCGACGATCGGAGCGATACCGACATAGGCGACCATTTTGATGGCAAGCGCAGTCCCAAGAACTGCTCCGGCCCGGTCACCCGCAAGCCTGAAGGCAAGCAGCCCCAGCGCAACCGTCATCAGACCTGTGCCGATGAGCGCTATAACCTGAGCTGCGAAGAGATGGCGGTAGGTTCGATTGGCGAGAATGGCCAGCATGCGGCAAACTTCCAGTCACTGACGTGAGATAAGGACCCAACAGGCAGCACCAGACAACAGACGCGAATTCTAGCCGATCCCGACGATGGCGATTACCAGCTATAGGCGACGATCATCGTCATCAAGCGGCCGCGATTGCAATTCTTTGAACGAATCGACTGCACGTCGGCAGCCTTAACGAAACCGCTTGCCATTCCATTGCATCTGATACCGGCAAAACGAACCGCCTCGGCTACAATCGACGTCGACCGACGGCACCCCTGAGTCGATCGACATATCGATCTCGAATACATCTCCTCGCCAAACCTCGCGGTGCTTGCCTCCTCTGGAAACGAAGACGCGATGAAGACAACCGTTCGGCGAACAGAGAGCATCTCGATTAGAACACCCGAACTGGTCGAAGTGTATTGCGACAAACTCTTCGCCCCCCGACCCTTTCAAGTATCGCAGAAACCCCGTTCGAACATTTATTGTGTCGTCCCTGCACAGAAGCTGCGCGGACTTGAACGCCTTGTGAATAACCGGCGGCAGCCGTTGCAGGCGTTCGTTTGAGAGCGGGGAAAATTTGCCCTGCGCCATTCCCGACGCTCGCGCGTTTGCTCCAGTTGCGGTCAGACACACCATGAGTGCGATCAGTAAGTGCAGCATTGTATCCTCCTATAGTCTGCCAAAATCAGGCTCCCTGAGTCAGATCGGCTCGAAAGCCACACCGAGCCTTTCTTCAGTCCTCCAAATAACTCGACAAGCCCGCCGAAACTCGTCAGTGGCAATTAAAAGAGTGAATTTCTTCGGAATTCCTGCTGCGTCCTCAATTTCCAGCAGTGCTCTAGAAAAACTCAGACTCCGAACTGTGCAAGATATCCTCGCTCCGCCAAAGGAGGCTACGCCAGCCTTAAAAACTTTCCTTCGTTCATGATATCCCAAGACCAAGCCTCAACGTGTCTGGCTACGAATAACGACTTCAGTTTTTAGCGGTCTGCAACAAACGCAGCGCGTTCAATGTCACCAATACTGTCGCGCCCGTGTCAGCAAGAATGGCCGGCCATAAGCCCGTTAGGTCGATCACGGTGGTTACGAGGAATACGGCTTTTAGACCGAGCGCGACCGCGATGTTCTGCCGGATATTGACCATCGTCCGCCTCGACAGATCGACCATGGCGGCCACGTCCGAAACACGCCCGTGAAGCACGGCAGCATCGGCCGTTTCCAGCGCGACGTCGGTGCCTCCACCCATCGCGATGCCGACGTCGGCGGCAGCCAGCGCAGGCGCGTCATTGATGCCGTCGCCGATCTTGGCAACCGACCAGCCAGCTTCTTTGAGTTTGCCAACGATCCGCTGCTTGTCTTCGGGCAGCAATTCCGCTTCGACATCGATACCTAATTGTTTTCCGACCGCGTTCGCGGTGCGGCGATTGTCTCCGGTCAGCATTATGGTGCGGATCCCGCCATCCCTCAGAAGCTTAAGTCCCTTCAGTGCGTCCGGGCGGGGCTCGTCACGCATCGCGATTGCTCCGGCGATTTCATTTTCGACCACAACGATGGAAACTGTTTTTCCCTCATCATTGAGGGCTGCAATCTTTGCTTCCTGCTCGGCCGTGAGGGGCGACAATTCCGCAACGGCCTTGGGAGACCCGAGGAATATCTGTTGTCCCTCGACCGTCGCTCGGATTCCCTTTCCGCCGATCGCCTTCGAGTCGGAGGTCGGAGGCGCCGAAATCTGCTGCTCGTTTGCTTTAGCCAGAATCGCGGTAGCGAGCGGGTGACTTGAACCCGACTCAAGCGCCGCAGCGAAACGCAGGACATCTACCTCCCTGCACGCAAAGCCGATGATGTCCGTGACCTGAGGCTTGCCGGCCGTCAGCGTGCCGGTCTTGTCGAAACATGCCACGGTGATCTTGCCGATCTGCTCCAGAACCGCGCCGCCTTTCAGGAGCAGTCCCCGGCGGGCGCCTGCGGACAGGCTGGCCGCAATTGCAGCGGGCGTCGAGATGACGAGTGCGCATGGACAGCCGATCAGGAGAATGGCGAGACCCTTGTAAATCCAGGCGCTCCAGGCCCCGCCGAACAGCAGCGGCGGGACGACTGCCACCAACGCGGCCACCGCGACCACGCCCGGCGTGTAGAAACGGGAAAACCGGTCTATGAACCTTTCCGTGGGAGCTTTCGACTCCTGCGCTTCCTCGACGAGACGCACCACGCGCGCAATAGTATTGTCCGCGGCGGCAGCGGTGACGCGCACGCGCAGCAAGCCATCGCCGTTGACGGTGCCGGCAAACAGGTTCTCGTCAGGCCCTTTTCGGACGGGCGTGCTTTCTCCGGTGACCGGAGCTTCGTCGATCGCGCTTTCTCCGGAAAGAATGACCCCATCGGCGGGAATGCGGTCGCCGGGTCGTATCTGGATCGTCGCTCCGACAGCAAGGGTGTCTGCCTGGATCTCGCTTACCTGCCCATTTTCTTCCAGCCGAGCTGTCTTGGGAACCAGCTTGGTTAAGTTTTGGATGCTGGCTCGGGCACGACTTGCAGCCACGCCCTCCAGAAGTTCGCCAATCAGAAACAGGAAGACGACGGTTGCTGCCTCTTCGGTTGCTCCAATGATCACCGCGCCCACGGCAGCGACTGACATCAACATTTCGATCGAGAATGGCGTGCCGGCCCGCGCGGCGGATATCGCGCGCCTTGCGATCGGAATCAGGCCGACCATCATCGCAAGCAGAAACGCCCAACGCTCCGTCGCCGGAATGAATTTGCCAATTAGATAGGCAATCGCCAGCGCCAGCCCGGATGCGATGGTGAGAATGCCTTTCCGGGTTTGCCACCAGGGCTGACCGGCGGCAGCGTTCCCATGAATGTGGGTATCCGTTTCGTCTTGCGTCGACGACGTTCGCTCACCCTGATCATGGTTTGGATGTTTGACCCCGATCTCCTCCCTGGCTGTTACCCGGTAGCCCAGATCCGAAATCTGCTCGCGGATGCTGTCATCACCCGCCCTTCCGCCATGTGTGATAGTCACCGTGCCCGCAGGTACCGATACGACCACATCGCTAACGCCGGGCATCCGGTGCAGAGCATTTTCAATCTTTGTGGCGCAAGAGGCGCAGTCCATCCCCTCGACGCGGAGGCGTACTTTGGCGGTCTGTGCCGTGTCAGTCATGGATGAAACTTCCGTGGTGCGGATGAATTTTGCAGACTGAGTCCGGGTCACGTTTTGCCTTTCTGCCGAAGCCGCTTGTAGAGCGCTTCGACTGCGTCGGCGAAATCCACCGAATTGTTTCGAGCGCAATGATCTTCTAGAAAGTGTAATTGATTGATGAGGTCGAAGGTCACGGGATCGAGATCGAGACCCTCGTCTACACCGGGCGGCCTACTCAACAAGATGCCGCTCATGAACCCTTGGGCCCACGCGAGGTAGTCCCGCCGAAGCACGGGATTGGCTTTGACGTCATCGTTGAACCGCTGGCAGGTGGTGGCGCCTAAGCCGACAATCTTGGCTTTGGCGGACTGTGCCTGAAGCTCGAACCATGAACCGCTGACAACAATGACAAGGAACAAGACGGCTGCTAGGAAGCGCAAACGACGGGCGCAGCGGATAGCGCTGGCCATAATGAGATGAGCCGCACTTTCGAGCTTGGCGTTGCGCGATCCGATCAGCATTCGATCCGTCCCATGCTTACAACCGTTGCTATTTCTTGAATTTGGCTTGGCCAGATTTGCCCTCGGCCGTCTTGATCGTCAGCGTGATCGTCGCGCCGGCGCCGATCGCGCTTTTTGAATCGCCTTTCAATGCGTTCTCGCCAGAAGGCTCTAGCGCGACCGTTTCGCGAGCACCGGTCCCTGCGACAAGCACAGCGCCGATGAAACCCTTTGTGGGAACCGGCTTCCCGTTGCCAGGGTCGAACACATTGATCGTGACGGTGTTGCCGGACGTGATGAGTTCCGCGTCGATACCGGCAACGTCCTCCATCTGGCCGCCATTCGGCCCCTTCTCGCTTCCATGAGAATGCTGCGCGAACGAAGGCGCCGACCAGATGAGCGAAAGAACAAGGATAGCTATGTACTTCATGTCGCGACACCGTTGGATGTGGATTGAGACAGTTCGTCCCTCTCGCCATTTTCACGCCGGAACAAAACGTAGAGCGCCGGCAGGACGAGAAGCGTAAGTAATGTCGATGAAATAATTCCGCCTATAACGACGGTCGCGAGCGGCCTTTGAACTTCTGCGCCGGCGCCGGTGGCAATCGCCATCGGCACAAAGCCCAGAGATGCGACGAGTGCCGTCATCAGCACGGGCCGCAATCTTGTGAGCGCGCCCTCACGAACTGCGTCAATGATAGACTGCCCTTCCTTGCGCAGCTTTTCGATGAAGGTAATGATCACCAGGCCATTAAGCACAGCGACACCGGACAGGGCGATGAACCCGATGCCCGCGCTGATCGACAGCGGGATCCCGCGCAACAGCAGCGCCAGAATACCCCCGGTCAGCGCGAGCGGAACGCCGCTGAATACCAGAAGTGCATCCGCTGCCGAGCCGAGACTGAGGAACAGCAAGATGAAGATCAAAAGCAGCGCGATCGGGACAACAATAGTCAGCCTCTGCGTTGCGGAAACAAGCTGTTCGAATTGACCGCCCCAACCGATCCAGTATCCGGCCGGGAGCTTGATCTTCTCTACGACCTGGCGCTGCGCATCGCCGACGAATGAGCCAAGATCCCGCCCGCGAACGTTAGCAGTCACGACGATCCGCCGCTTTCCATCTTCGCGGCTGATCTGATTTGGGCCGGGTGCTACGTCGATTTGAGCAAGCTCGGACAACGGAGCATATCTAATCTGAGTCAGGGGAGAGTTATTCAAAAAGGCCGGCATCGCCTTTGCCCGATTTTCAAGCAGCGGCAGTGGCGGCACGGGATGTGATCTGATAGCTTCGACATCCGACCGAAGATACTCGGGAAGCCGGACCACAAGTTCAAAGCGCCGGCCACTTCGGAGGATTCCACGGCGGTTTCGGCCACGGCGGTTTTGGCCACGGAGGCTTCGGCCACGGAGGCTTTGGCCACGGAGGAGGGCATGGCCACCACTGATGACTATTGTGGTTCGGCTGCGGGGCTGCCGCGCAATGGGCCCTGCCAACAATTGCGGACCAATTGCGGGCTCGCGCTACGGCATCTGGTTTTCGCGACAACCCTCGTCGCAACGCTCGCCGGAGCGTCCGCCGGGGCAGGCCCTTGCACCGATGAAATCGATCGAATCGAGGCGTCGTTCCGAGCCTTGGGTTCCGGTTCCGGCCACCAACTGCCTAGCGTACGATCTGATCGTCAGCCGACTCCAGCTACGGTCGCCAAGGCGCAACGCGATGCCATAGTTGACAGGGAACGTCATCAGCGGGTCGTGGAACGCGCCCGCGCCGCCGACGCTATCGGCGACCGCGCGGGTTGTCTCGAGGCGCTCAATGAAGCGCGCCACGGGCCTCCTCGCCGATGAGCGGAATCGGAACTGGCAAAACTCAGCTCGTCATCGCGCGAAGCTCCGGCGCCCACGGCCGGCTCTACAACGCCGTTGATGTCGTCAAGCTTCTCTATCAACCTTGATGGAAGAAGTTCACAAACAGCCACATGCCGCGTGTAGCTCCGCCAGCGTTCGCGCTGCTGCCATTCCTTCAAGACAGCGGTAGCCAACCAGCTGGCGCGCCACTCGGAATAAAACTGCGAACTCCTATACTATTGAGATTACTATGTAATTTACCATCGGCCTGGCCGCTTGACGGGACCCAACGACATCCTCGAATCCTCGGAGGATCGCTATGGCAGCCGCTCCACCGTCGTCACCAGTCAGTTGACCGTCGGTCAGTGGCACGCCAGCGGCGGAGGCTGCGACACCGGATCGGAGCGCCGCACCATGGCCAGCCCGCTTCGTCGAACGCCGCGGCGCTGGATTCCCTTGACGATGCTGGTCGAGAGAACATGACCCATCCGGTCCAGCGCGAAGCCGACTAGGATCTCGGCGCTCTTTTGCGAGGCGTAGCGACGGATAGCGCTGGTGCTTGTCCAGATGGACGATCAGTTCCTTCTGCCAGGTGGCACGCACGCGGACCGGACGGTAGATCGCTCGCTTCGAGCCTCGGTACATCAGTTCCCGTCCGATCTCGATCGCCAACGCACCGAGGGAGTTGTCGAGTGATCCCGGTCCGTCCCGGCAGTGACATCAGTAATTGCGCATGACAGCCTGTCTTCGTGTTCACTAGGGTCTGTTGAGAATCAGGATTCCACCTGAGGCTTGGTTGTGATTCAAGCTTTGGATGGAACGATTCGTACTGACAGACGCCCAATGGGCGAAGATGGAGCCGCATTGTCTGGGTAAGCCGACGGACCCCGGGCGCAGCGGAAGCGACAACCGCCGCTTCATCGAAGCGGTACTTTGGATCGTGCGGACGGGAAGCCCCTGGCGTGATCTTCCGCCGTTCTTCGGCAACTGGAACACTGTTTTCAAGCGCTACCGCGACTGGGTCAAGGCGGACGTTTTCACCAGGCTTTTCGAGGCCTGCTCGGACGCGCCAGACATGGAATACGCCATGGTCGACGCCACCATCGTCAAGGTCCATCGCCACGGACAGGGCGCAAAAGGGGGACACAGAGCCAGGCCATCGGCCGCTCCAAAGGCGGCATGACGACCAAAATTCTCGCGCTGACCGACGCGCTCGGCAATCTGGTGCGCTTCGTTCTCCTGCCCGGCCATCGTTTCGATACGGTGGGCGTCGCTCCGCTCATCGACGGTCTCGCTTTTGAGGGCTTCATCGCCGACAAGGCCTTCGACAGCAATTCCATTATTGCAGACCTCAACGAGCGCGGCGCTAAGATCGTCATCTCACAGCATCCACGGCGCGCCTCGCCCCTGCCGATCGACGCTGAGATCTACAAGTGGCGCCACCTGATCGAGAATTTCTTCTGCAAGCTCAAGGAATTCAAGCGCATCGCCATGCGCGCAGACAAAACCGATCAGAGCTTCGCCGCAAACATCCATCTCGCCGCAGCCGTGATAAACTCCCGATGAATCTCAACAGACCCTAGAAAAGCTAGGTCCGTCCAGGCGGTTAAAAACGGCACGGTGGGTGAATTGCACAAAATACTCTTGACCCTGTAGTGACTACAGCCTCCACTGTACGGCTCGCATAAACCCTCCTCGATCGAGAACCCGAAGTTCCGAAAGGCCCTTCCATATGCCCGTCCAAAATCCTCTCACGCGCACTGCCGACAAAGCTGGCCTCATCGGTGTCATCGTTTCGGCCATGGGTTGTGCGGCATGCTTTCCTGCCATCGCCAGTCTCGGTGCCGCCATCGGGCTGGGCTTTCTCAGCCAATACGAGGGAGTGTTCATCCACTACCTGCTGCCCCTGTTTGCCGGCATCGCCTTGCTTGCGAACGTGATCGGCGGGCTTCGCCATCGGCAGCGGCCGCGGATGCTACTTGGGGTGACCGGGCCCATACTGGTGCTGGCACCGCCTTAGTCATGGTGACCTTTGGTTGGCCGACGGCGCAGCTGCTTTATATCGGACTAGTGTTGATGATCGCGGTATCGATCTGGGACCTGGTATCTCCCCCGGTAAAAGTTCACGTCGGAGCGAACCAGAGCTCAACCTGTTGTTGAGTGGTCGGCATGATCTTCCATTACCGTTCTTGGATCACGGCCTGCCAATCGCAAGAGATCAGCGATCTACAGCATCTCGTTGGCAGCTTGCCAGGAAAGACGACCTCCTAACGATGGCCATCATTGCAGGCATCGTGATGCTCTTTATTGCGGCTCGATTTGCCAGCTTCACGGTGTGCGCTTTACGGGAAACCATAGCGACTGCACGCCTACAATTGCGAGAAACATTATGAACGAACTGACGCTCTCCGTGACCGGCATGACCTGTATCGATTGCGCCCGGCATGTCGAAAAGGCGCTCTGGGCACGGCCCGATATCATCGCGGCCGACGTCGCCTACCCACAAGGATAGGCGCATAAGGTTTGCGATAGGGACAAGGAGACATATGCGATGACAAACGAATATTCTAAGAAAGACCTCGAGGAAGGCAATGTCCTTGCGCCGAGGTTCGACAGCGCGGGACTGATTCCTGCAATTGTCACGGACGTTTTATCCGGGGCCGTGCTAATGCTCGCATGGATGAACGCGGACGCGCTCAGGAAATCGATCGAGACCGGTGAGGCTTGGTTTTGGAGCCGATCCAGGCAACGCATCTGGCACAAGGGCGCCACGAGCGGGCAAGTTCAGCAGATTCAAGAAATTCGCATAGACTGCGATCAGGATGCCGTTTGGCTAAAGGTGTGCATGCCTGCTGAGAGCGGGTGCTGCCACACCGGCCGCGCGAGTTGCTTTTACCGGCTTATTTCGAACGAGCCAGGAAGACCCGTTCTCCAAGCAGAATATAAAAACTCACATTCTAAGTAACGAGGACCGGACCGAAGATCGCGCGGCCGAGCTGCAAAGCTTCGGCCAGGGTCAAGCGGACTCCCACGCGCCGGGGCTTCTTGGCGTTCAGCCACTGTCGCAGATGTTCGTCCGAACAGAAAAATGCTATAGCTGGGCAGCACGAGGCGGCAGCGCTGTCGGAGTATGCGAGGTCGTACCAGACGACGGCCTCAGTCCGGGAGAGATCGCTCAGCGCCCGACCTTTGTCGGCCGTCGTGAAACGAATCTTCTGGCCGCACTGACGGCAGGACGACTCAACCGTGATATCGGTGCCGTACATACTGGCGACGCCGAGCGCGTCGACCGCGCACAGGGCGTTCAAAGCATTTGCCTTGAGTTCAACCCGGTGCCCGGTCGGAGTTTCCGTAAACGGATAGGCGTACCGAATAACCTCGCCGTCGGGATCGAGTCCAATGAGGTCCCGCAATTGTAGATTGCGCAAGAGCGCCACAACACGAGCGGTCGCGATTCCGGTCTGATCGGCGACGTCGCCAGGTCGCGGCGGCTGTCCTTTCCTTTGTCCGCATAAAGCTGCAGGACGATCCGCCACACAAGATCCTCGCCGGCTTCGAGGGCGTGAGACCATCTATCCAGCAGCCCTTCACGTGCCGCCATCCGTCCGCTCAGCGCCTCTCGCGCAGCAGGCGCCGTCACAACCGACCAGTCTGGACGGAATACGCCCGGCCTGATCTCCGCTGCGAGGTCTCTCACCGAGCTTGTCCCTGTTTCCATCGCTCCATCGTGATGCAAGTCGTTAGCCAGCGCAGCAGGACAGCATCTTCACGTCCTTATCGAAGGTCTGGGCCGCGAGCTTGAGGCCCTCGACGGTGGTCAGATAGGGGAAGATTGTTTCCGCGAGGTCGTCGATGGTGAGTCCGCACCGGATTGCCAAGGCCGCCGTCTGGATGCTGTCGGCACCCTCAGGGGCCAGGATGTGTGCTCCGAGCAGTTTGCGGCTCGCTCGATCGGCCACGAGCTTGATCAACCCTCGCGTGTCGCGGGCTGCGAGCGCACGCGGTACATTGTCGAGTGAGAGCACGGAGATCCGAACGTCATGCCCGGCGGCACGGGCTTGTGCTTCAGTGAATCCGACGCTGGCCACCTGCGGGTCGGTGAATACCACCGCCGGCATGGCGGAGTTGTCGTAGCGCAGGCTATCGCCGTTCAACGCGTTCTTGGCAGCCAGCTTCGCGCCGTAGGCCGCCATGTAAACGAACTGGTCCTTGCCCGTCACGTCGCCGACCGCGTAAACGCCCTTCTTTGAGGTGCGCATGCGGTCATCAATCAGGATCGCGCCGCCAGTTGCTTGACCGACGCCCGCTTCCCCGAGCCCAAGGCCTTCGGTGTTGGGCGTGCGCCCCGTCGCGACGAGGATCCGGTCAGCCGTGATCGTCTGAGGATGACCGTCCCGGAGAACAGTGAGCGCAACTCCACTCTCCGTTTTGCGAACGGAATCATAAGCCAAGCCACCCACGATCGCGATGCCCTCGTCCGCCATGTAGCCGGCAAGCGCCGCACCGATCTCAGGCTCAGCCTCGGGCAGAAGACGGCTGCGGAAGACAAGCGTCACCTCAACGCCGGCCCGTGCAAAGGTCTGCGCGAGCTCAGCCCCAATGTAACCGCCGCCGAGCACGATCATCGACCGCGGCAGCTCAGTCAGGTCGAGCGCCGTCGTGCTGTCGAGTGGCGACACGTTTGCAATGCCGGGGATCGCCGGTACGGCGGGACGTGCCCCCGTCGCGATGATGATGCGATCCGAGGCGAAACGCTTGGCGCCGGCCTCGACACCGCCTTCAACGAAGCGTGCACGGCCCTCATGGTAGGCCACGTTGTTGTAAGCGGGCAGAAGGTTGGCGTATTTCGCCTGCCGCAGGCCTTCGACCAAGGCATCTTTCTGCGCAACCTGCGCGCTCCAACTGACTACTCGCGCCTGACTTTCAATTCCGTTGAATCGAGTCGGTGCGATGTTGGCGTGATGAACCGCCTCAGTCGCCCGTATCAGCGTTTTTGACGGCACGCAGCCAACGTTGACGCAAGTGCCCCCGATCGTACCATGACCTATCAGGGCGACCTGCGCTCCCTGTTCGGCTGCGGTGATCGCGGCTGAAAACCCAGCCGAACCGGCGCCGACAACGACGAGATCGTAGCGGTCATTTCCGTTCTTTGCATTCGAAGTAGCGCAACAATCGCTCATGACTTTAACTTCCGTGTTTCGGTCAGCCTCACAGCAAGCAACGGCAGCAGAAGAGGCAGGTCTGTTGCGCAGATATCGATACCCATTGCCCGACCCAGGCTAGTACCGGGATCGGGATGTAGTCGGCCTAGGCGTCCGTTCCAAGAATCCACTGTTCCCAGCGCAACCCGCAGCAGGCGTGGCAACAAACCTCCATGGACGCCCGCCAGCATAGTCCAGCGAACGCTCATGATGGGCTCGCTCCTGCCTTTAGCGCGCAACCACAGTTGCGCCCGTAGCGGACCCCATTGCTTCCTTCACGGTCGAGGGATAGCCCGCATTGGTTGTAGCCTGGGCGAGAGCCTCCGCTGTAACCGTGCTGTCATCGAAGTTGACAGTTGCCGTCGCCGTACCGCCGCGTTCGACGACCGCGACCTGGTTCACGCCGGGCATGCGAGAGAGCACCTTCTTCACAATAGGGGCGCAGGTCACGCAGCTTACGTTCTCGACCTGGAGTGTAGCGGTACGTGGAGCAGCGATTGCTGCACCGGCGATTAGCAAGATTGAAGCGGTCACAGCAGCTCCAAGTGCGGTCTTCATTATCTATTCTCCTTGTTGTAAGAACGATCGGTCATAGGATCAGAAGTGCGATGTAGGGAAAGGTTGCGGCCGCAATGACGAGGAGCGCCGCCGTCCAGAGGCCGATCTTGGTCATCCGGCTCGAACCTGGGCGGGCACAGGCACTTCCGTCCGCACAGTCCGCGACCGGTTGGCGGTAAACCCGCCAGAAGCCGAACCCGAGGAACGCCAGCGCGGCGATCAAGAAGATCGGCTGATAGGGCGCGAGCGCTGTCAGATTGCCGATCCAAGCCCCGCTCACCCCAAGGCTGAAAAGTGCCAGCGGTAGAATACAGCAGGACGACACTCCAAGCGCGGCGAGGAGACCTCCTGCGGCCCACAATCCCTGCCTCCGCCGGGTCGTCTCATCTCCGAGATTACTCGTCACACCCGACGGCCTTGGTCTCACTAATTCATTCATCCCGATTTCTCCTTCGATGGATACAAGATGGGGCCTGTACCACCTACAGGATCAAGCTCGATTTTATCACATGCCCGTGACGGAGTTCGCCGTGCGCTTTGCTGCTAGCACGCACGTTTAATTGCTGTAGCTGCTACAGGGTCAAGCGAGAACTTCTTACGGGTTTGTGAGGTCACAAACGAACCAGGCCCGAAGGGCCTGTTAGAGCTGTGGTGTGAATAGCCCACTGGCTTTAACAAAGACGCCGAGGATGCTGGTCGCCAATGAAGAGCTATCGCCAAATTTTGGTGACGGCCGGGCTGGTCAGGCGGCGGCGGTTGTGGGCTGATGGTCGCTCGGCTTGGCGATGACCTCGATCCCATTGCTGAATGTCACACCGAGAACGAGTTTTGGCAACTGGTTGTCTCCGTCGAGTCGGCGCCAACTTTTCTGCGCGCCCTCGACCAGTTTGAAGACCATTGCGAGCGCCGTCTTGTTGGATATGCAGCCCTTCGATCGGATCGTATGCGGGGTCCGCTGTGCTGAACACATGTACGAATTCCTTGAGGCGCCGTCTCAAAAAACCGTGTTGGTTGTTCCGAAATTTTCCCTTTGATCCTGTATTTGCTACAGCGACGCGGCGGTCGTAGAACGTATCAGACAGCGAGGTTGGTCGTAGACCCGACGTCCCTAGCCGAGATTGGCAGAGGAGTCCGCGTCGGCCATGTCGTGCCGCCACGGCGTTGCTTCAGCCGCCGTCATGGAAGCCTGGATAAAGCGACATGCCGCCGTCGATGAACAAGGTCGTTCCAGCGACATAATCGGACGCGTCGGAAGCCAACCACACAGCCGCTTTCCCGACATCTTCAGGCTGCCCGATTCGACCATAAGGGATCAGCTTCAGTAGCTTCTGCTCCGCCTCGGGCGTCTCCCATGCATGGCGGTTGATACTTGTTTTGATGGCTCCAGGAGCTATGCCGTTCACCCGGATGCGCTTTTCGGCAACTTCCTGCGCGAGGCTTTTCATGAGGAGCATCACTCCACCTTTGGACGCGGCGTAGTTCGCGTGCCCCGCCCAGGGTATCAGCTCATGGACAGAACTGATGAATATAATCTTCCCCGCGGCAGGTGAGACGTCGGCATCGATCTTTTGGTTTAGAAAATGACGAACTCCCTCACGAGCCGTCAAGAATTGTCCGGCGAGATTTATATCCATTACGCTCTGCCATTGATCGATAGTCATTTCGGCAAATGGGGCATCTTTCTGAATGCCAGAATTGCCGACAACGATATCGACCCTGCCGAAAGCACGAACAAATTCGGAAAACATCTCACGAACCTCAGGCTCCTTGGAAACGTTAGCCTTGAGTACGATAGCGTTGCCTCCTTGTTGCTGGATTTCGTCGACAATGCTTGCGGCCTTTTCCGGTTGGGAATGGTAATTAATTCCAACGGCGGCGCCGGCAGTAGCAAAGCTTCGGGCGATGGCTGCCCCAATGCCCGATGCCGCACCTGTGATGATGGCATTTTGACCCGCCAACGGCCGAGAAGGATCGTGTGTCAAGATCACTCCTGTCATTCGCCTAATCCGATCGCGCGATCGATGCTTACAGCATGTCGCCGATGTCCGAAGCGCCCGTCGGATAGGCGAACATGGTGGTTTTCAAATCAGCAGCCGTGAGGCCATGGCGGATAGCCAAGCCGAATATATTGATCACCTCATCCACATGCGGACCGACCAGATGGGCCCCAAGAATGTGCTCGGTACCCTCCTCGACCAACAACTTATAGCCGTACACGCGCTCAGCAACGCGCCGGGCCGTATACCAATTTGATGTCTTCTCGCTTTTCACGCGGAATTTCCTGCCGCTCTCGCGAGCCCGCTGCTCACTCATTCCGACGGCCGCGATCGGCGGGATCGTGAATGCGACGCTGGGTACACCGCGATAGTCCGGACGGTGGAGATTGCCTTCCAGGAGATTGCCGACAACCACCTTGGCGTCGTGACTCGAGACCGGCGTAAGGGGCGGACCTTTGGCGGCGGCATCCCCTGCCGCATAAACGGCAGGATTTGAGACGCTCTGGAGAAACTCATTAAGTTTGAGGTGACCGTGCTCGTCGCGATCAATTCCGGCCGCTTGAAGATTGAGGTGCTCGAAATCCGGAATGCGCCCGGCCGCATGCACGACGAGATCGGCTTCGAAGGTTTGCTCGCCGTTCTTGGTGTTCGCGCGGACAACGAAGTTCGAACCGTTCTTCTCGACGGATTCAACAACATGCTTGGTCCGAACGTCGATTCCCACGCGATGAAAGCTCTCCATTAACCCGCCCACCAGATCAGCATCGAATTGCATGAGCATGCGCTCGCCGCGCTGAAGAACCGTGACCTTGGCGCCGGCTCGCGCGGCAATATGGGAAAACTCCGCTGCAATGTAGCCGCCACCGACCAGCACGATTCGGTTTGGCAATTCGTCCATCTCGAGAAACTCCTCGTTCGTGATGAGGTGCTCCTCTCCGGGAAATCCGAGCGGGACGGGTCGCGCTCCGGTCGCGATCAGGATGTGCTTGGCTTCTAGCCGATTTCCGTCCACCTCGACTGCGTTCTGGGATACGAACCGGGCCGCGGCACGATAGGTGTCGATTCCACTAGCTTCGTAGCTCTTTTGCTGTTTGCTCGGAACAGGACCGGTGAAAGTGCGCTTGAACTCCATTAGGTCGCGCCACGCGATCCGCGCGTCTTCTGCAACAATGCCGCGCCCGCTCATGCGTCGAATATCGTCGATGACCTGAGCGCCCGTGATCAGCATCTTCTTCGGGTCGCAACCGCGAAGAGCACACGTGCCGCCAAACGGCCTGTAATCAATTACGGCGACTTTCCAGCCGGCGGAAGCAGTGCGGTGACTGGCGACCATCGCGGCTGTCCCTGTGCCGATGACGATCAGATCGTATGCTTTGGTCATGCGAAAACTCCTAATCTGTTGATGTTGATCGATCGCCGTCATTCCAGAAACGAGGCAGCACGGAACGCCTTGATGTCTGATGCGGTTTCGTGGCGCGACGCGCAAGGTTTTGCAGTCCGCCCGTTACTTCGGCGGCGCGACGGACGCGCTCGGCATAGATGCTTGCAAGCGCACCCTCTCCGCCCTTTTCATAGACCTTGAGATTGACCGCGCTTCCGATCAAAGCGAGATGCGTGAAAGCTTGAGGGAAGTTTCCAAGAAAAACATCGGTGGCAGGATCAATCTCTTCCGGGTATAGACCTACCTCGTTAGCCTTGATCAGCAGACGCTCGAACAAGGCTCGTGCCTCATCAGCGCGTCCTGTAAAAAGCAGCGCGTCCACAAGCCAGAAACTGCAGATGAGAAACGCACCTTCGCCGCGCGATAGCCCGTCGCGCGCCAGATAGCGCCAGACGTAATCGCCATTCCGAAGCTCTCGTTCGATTGCTTCCACGGTGCGCGCGATGATCCCCCGGTCAACCGGTAGCCCGATCGTGGGGGTCAGCAGCAAGGCAGCATCGGTTGTGTCAAAGCCAAAGGCTTTTGCGACGACGGACATAATCTAAGCCCTGTAGCCGGTACAGGTTCAAGGACGAAATTTGTCGCCGCGAACACAGTCATGTGAAGCGGACTCGCACCTGACCGTAACCCAAGGAACGAAATCGCACCGGCGCGCTCGGCACGGCGGTTCCGACCTCGTTATCGGAGCGGACGGTGATTCGGCGGAGCCGGAATGCCTGCTGCTTCCTTGCCGGGCAACCCCGACCCTCTGCCAGCGAAGAAGCGCGTAAGCGGCAAGCGCCAGTAACGGTCGCGCCTGCCACCTCGGCGAAGTTCAACCCACCCAACCAGCCCGCATTCCACAAGAACCGAGCCGAGGACGACCGGATCCAAGTTGGCGCAGGGCGACCAGCGGCACAATCAGTGCAGCAGTAAAAGCCGGCAAAAGGATTTTTGTCTATGACGAGATAAAGTGCCTATCGCCCGCTGGAGCGAATCAATTCGGGACAAGCTTCAGCAGCGGCACGGTATCCTCGACACCCCGAAGCCTATGCGCGCCGACCGATTGAAGACCGGCAACCGCAAATTGTCGGGCAAAGGCCTCGGTAAAGAGATAGTCGGCCCCAAGCACGCGCGTATACTCAAGACAGCGCTGCGCCACGTTCACGGCGGTTCCAATGATCGTGAAGTCGAGGCGCTCGCTAGAGCCGATGTTGCCATAAAGAACTTCACCGAAATGCATACACAATCCGTGGTGTAGCGGCGATTCGTTCCTTGCCGTTCGGACTTGATTAAGCTCTGTTAATCGGCCTCGGATAGCGTGCACAGCGGCCATTGGCGCCGGTTCGGGGTCGTCCGGCACATCCACGGGAAAAAAGCCGAGCACGGCATCGCCGATGAACTTCAGGACGTAACCGCCGTGCTGCTCGATCGGAACGACTAGGCAGTCGAAGTAATCGTTGAGCAAACCTACGGTCTCCTCCGGTCCAAGGCGTTCTGTAAGCGACGTAAAGTCATGCAAGTCGGCGAACAGGATCGCAGCCTTCACCAACTCGCCGTGGCCGGCGCGGATTTTCCCGCGCAGAACCTGCTGGCCAGCGTTCCGCCCGAGATAGGTGCTGAGTGCCGTTTCCACCGTCTCAAGTGCCGCGGAAGCGCTCTAGGACAATGGCAAAGAGGCCCGTCAGCCGTTGAAAGTCCCTGATGGCTGCGTCTTGGAACCCACCGGCTCGCCGCGTTGCGACTGACTGCGTATTGACGGTGCCGTCTTTGAATAACAGCGGGACAATAAGATAGTCGGTGTACCCCGCATCTCGAAGTTCGCCATATAGGTCGCATCGATGAGCGGAAACAGCCTGCAGATCTCGCACTCGCAGCTCGGTACGCGATGAGTGAACGCGATGGTCGGGAGAATCGAAGTAGCCCGGGCGGTTCTGGAGGCCGTGCGGCCACTCGACGGTACGGACTTTGTCCTCCGAGGCCTCCCAGAGGTAAGTCCGGGCTCTGAACGCGGGATGCAGCGTCTGCAAGCTGACGAATACCCGCTCAATTTGTGGTGCCGTGCGCGCGAGAAGCGCTCCGGCGTCCTGCAAAAATGTTTGCGCGTTCGATCCTGGTCCCGCACTGGAAATCAAAGCGAGGACGATCTCTGCCATGTCGAGTGAGCACGCATCCTCAGCCATCGCACCTCTAAACCTGTTGTCAACTCCTAACCCACGCAATTGATGCCGGTTATTAGCTCGTCTGCAACGGCGGTCTTCGAGGGTTCAGATCTCGTTATCGGAGCGTGCGGCGATCCGGCGGAGTGGATGTCTGCTGCTTCTCTGCTTGGCAAACCCGGGTCCTCCGCCAACGAAGAAATGCGTAAACGGCAACGGCCGCGCCTGCGGTCGCGCCTGCCACCTCGAGGAAGTTCAGCCCACCCAACCAGCCGGCCACTCCACCAAGAAGCGAGCCGAGGACGAGCGGACCGAAGCAACAGAGGGCAACCAGCGGCGCAATCAGAGCAGCAGTTACAAATCCAGCATAAGTTTTCTCACTCATGACAGCATCACCATCTTCCTGACGAGCATCTGGGCTAACCGCCAGTGGCGCCGGTAAATACCCGGCACTCATTGAAAGGATTTCGGCGCGGTCGACGCAGCCTCAAACGTCATGCTAGACTCTGTAGTAGCTACAGGTGCAAGCTATTTTGTCGAGGTTTGCTCGTCCCGTTGCAGCGCATTCCTTGCCAGCTCACGCTCAAATGATTATGATCTGTATCGACTACAGGTTATAGGAAAAGGCAGAATGTCCGACAAAACCACCACGCGCGACCAACTTCTGACCCGGGGCGGACTAGCCGTCCGAACCGGCTGCAACATTGAGACGATCAGGTATTATGAGCAGATTGGCGTATTGCCGCCGCCGCGCCGCACCGAGGGTGGCCATCGGCTCTATGGACCAGAACTCGTCAAACGGCTGAACTTCATTCGGCGAAGCCGGGAGCTGGGGTTTACACTTGACGAAATCCGCGAACTGCTTCGCCTCGTGGACGGCCACAAATACACATGCGCGCAGGTCGAGACGCTGGCACTTGAGCATATTCGCGAACTCGGTCGCAAGATTTCCGATTTGAAGAAGCTTAAGAGGGTGCTTGAGATCATGGCTGCGCAGTGCACCGGCAGCAAGGTACCCGAATGCCCCGTGATCGACGCGTTATTCGAGACGCGGACGCGGGCACCACTTCAGAGCCAGCGCTCCTAATCGTGACCTATCATCGCGCGATCGACGCAGAAGGACGGGCGACCAGTCTTTCGTCAGGACGGTATTAGAATCTGTCCTCGCGGGATATATGGCGACCGCCACTTACGATTCGAGTCGTGTCGCGGGGGATGAGCGCTGGCTTCACAACGATGGACGAAGCCCTAAGTGATGGCCTCAACCTGCCGTGCCGGCGATGCCCTTCAGGCTTGGATCGCGGCCGGCGCCCACCATGCAGCCCATCGCCATGAGGCCGGGATTCCCGCTGCATCAGTGATGGTGTGGATGACGCCCACTCCCGGCATCGATGTGCCAAAGTGTGATCGTTATCAGATCCACTGATGGGAGCCATCCACAATGCATCCTACCATAATCGGTCTCGATCTCGCCAAACACGTTTTCCAGATTCACGGTGTCGACGGCACGGGCCACGTCGTCATCCGCAAGAAGCTTCGACGATCGGAGTTAGTCGATTTCTTCACAAAGCTCCCGCCCTGCCTGGTCGGCATGGAAGCCTGCGGGACTGCGCACTATTGGGGACGCGAATTGTCTGCACTCGGGCACGAAGTGCGTCTGATGCCGGCGGCTTATGTCAAACCTTACGTCAAGCGCGGCAAGAACGATGAAGTCGACGCCGAGGCGATCTGCGAAGCGGTCACCCGGCCGACGATGCGTTTCGTTTCAATCAAAAGCGCCGAACAGCAATCGATCCTGATGCTACATCGGACACGCGATCTCTTCGTGCGCCAGCGCACTATGCTGGTCAATTCGTTGCGGAGTCAGCTTTCCGAATTCGGCCTCATTGTGCCTCAGGGAATATGGCGTCTCAACGAACTGCACGAGCTCGCACAGCGCGCATCTCGCTCCGTATTGCCGGAAACTGCCTGGGAGTGCTCGGAGTTGATTGTGGCTCAAATCGAAGATTTGCAAATGCGCATCAAGGCGATCGAAAAATCGATCCTCGCCTGTCACCGTGCCAGCGAAATTAGTCTCAGGCTTCAAACGATCCCCGGCATCGGTGTCATTACGGCAACCGCTATTGCCGCCACCATTGCCGATCCCGGTGTGTTCAAGTCCGGCCGTCACTTCGCGGCCTGGATTGGCCTGGTACCGCGACAGTTCGGATCCGGCGGCAAGGTGCATCTTGGTCGGATATCCAAGAAGGGCGAACCATACTTGCGCAAGCTGCTCGTTTTGGGCGCTACGGCCGTGGTCCGCTACGCAAAGAACAAGCCAGCGTTGGCGGCGTGGATCAATGCGCTGCTGGCGCGCCGACCGGCACGCGTCGTGACCGTCGCGGTTGCCAACAAGCTCGCGCGCATTGCCTGGGCCGTGATGAGTCGGGGAGAGACGTTCCGTCAAGCCTCTTCGGCAATCGCATGAGCTGATTGAGCAAGCGCATCCGAGATAGTCGCCGCAAACGAATTGGTAGGAGCGATGACGACGTAATGGTAAGGGGTCGAGCCCGAAGATCAGGAAAACCCGAACCTGTGCTTGCGCATTGAAGCGCGTCACTGTTATTGGGACTTGGTCAGCGGACTGCCATTAGGGCCATGCGGTCAAAACGTGCCGCAATCAAAGGCCGGAGAGATGACCGCAACCGACCAACACGCCGAAACGTCGAAAAAAGTTCTTGCCATGCGGACGCCATCCATCGATGCACAGGTGTGCCCCTCACGGAAGTCAACAAGGATCAACGTTTACATCTGCTGACTATTGTTGACTTCCGTCAGCTCGCTCCAAGCTCTGTCGTGAACACGTGGACAGCGAAGGCGAAGTTGACCGAAGACGCGCCGACTTTGAGTGAGGGCAATTTTGACATTCTGGCATTTTGGCGAGTTTAGACTCCCCGCTTCTTCAGCGAACCGAGTGTATGGTCGGAGTCCTTCTATCAGCGAGCGGGTCCGGCAATAGAAAGCCGGATTGGCAAACAAGAACGACGTTGCCGTTCAATCATTCGATACTCCATTGAAGCACCAACTCGATGTCTTCAGAACCGAGTTCAGGCCACACACGATCGTAAGTTCGGTCGAACGGCCGGCCGCGGACGAACAGGTTGGCTCAAGATCAGTCCGGTTTGCACCCGCTATCGGGGTTTGGCATTTTGGCAGTTGAGGGAAGATCGCTGCCTGGCAATGAAAGAAGGCAGATGCGGAACTTTCTCGACCAATCTTCCCTGCCTAAGCCCTTATCTCGGGGTGTTGCCCGGTAGGGTCGGGTCCCAGCCAGGTAGCTATGGGTTGTCGCGCGAATGGCGCGTGACCACACCAGGGACCGCACAGCTGCGGAAAGCACGATGAAAGTCCTTTACTCTGCTGGCACCAACCACGACCCCATTTACCGACTTACCGACCGCGGCTTCGTTTTCGCCACCGAAATCGTCAATCTAACTTCGAACGCCAATCTCAACATCTCTCAGTGCGCTGCCTTGGCCGCAAAAGTCGGGCGGTACTTGCCAGGTCCAATTCACGTATTCGCGGACCGACTGACGCGGAATCTGGCCTGCGTCCGCACCAACCCCGGTCTCTTTGCTTTTGCGCCGATGAACTTATTCGAGGCGGAACACTGCTGCGCAGATGCCTCCACGCCGCGATTTGCAATCGGACCCTCGCTGTCGCGATACGGCTTTCATGAGGTCTTCGAAATCGTTTTGCAAATCCAAGTTGAGATCAGCTGTACCGCCGGCGAAGGTGACTTCATGCTGCAGATTGATCAGGTGGAGTATTGGATCACGATGAATAAAAGTGGGCTCAGCATCGTCGCTGACAATCGCTTAGCGTGTCATGACCAGTCAGGCGTTGAGGCCAGCCGCATGTGGTTGAAAGCAAAGCTCGAGGCGCTCGCGTTGAAGGTGGCGGATTAACCCCGAATGGAAAGTAGATTGATGCGCGCGGCGTCCCCTGCTAACGGCCGGCACATCCCAAATGGCATCTCTTTAGTATCAGGCGCAGCCTGGCTGCGATTTACGGAAATCCGTGGATGTCAAACGATCCCGCGTAGTTGCCGTTTTGGTCTGATCGAGCTTTGGCATTTTTTGTCATTTTGACAACGTCAACCCAGCTTCGTTGGGGGGCGCCCGCTTGCCTTGAGCAAGAATCCGAATATGCGCCTGGTCCTTTGGAAAAAGTATGCACTCGCCAAAATGCCAATATGCCAGAACCTGCCGGAGGCTGGGCTCAAATCAGTCCCGTTGCTCCACATTAACGGCTTTTGGCATTTTGGCATTTTGGCAGCGGGGGTACCCCTCGGCGATGAAAGAAGGCGAATACAAAATTTTCTCGCCCAATCTTCCTGCCTGAGCCCTTATCTCGGGGTGTTGCCCGGTAGGGTCGGTTTTCAGCCGGGTAGCTGTGAGGTTTGTCGCGCGAACGGCGCGTGACCTCACCAGGGACCGCAGAACTGCGGAAAACAATATGGCCAAACAAGCTACCCCCAAAAAGCAGCAGAAACTCGACCAGGCCAATGTGGACGAATTAGGGGTAGATGACCCCATCGTGATTGGTTCGGCGGAGGCATCGGGCGCGGAGCGTCCCGGTGCCTCCAGCACCGACGAGTGGACGAATTTCGATCCCTCGTTTCTGTTGCCGACGACGTCGCCGGCCCCACGCTTCCCGGTTGACTCATTGCCGGCGAATCTTCGCTCGCTGGTTGTAGATTTCGCGGAGGCCCGCTTGCTCTGCGCCGACTATATCGCTGGCTCCATCTTGACCGCGTGCTCGGGGGCGATCGGCAACCGCGCTCGCCTTCTGACATTCGACGGCGATGCAGAGCCCCTAGCGGTGTTCACCGGCCTTATCGGGCCGCCATCGGTCGGAAAATCGCTGGGGATCAGTGTGGTTGAACGGCCTCTTCTTGCAATCGAGCACGAGATGCAGAAAGCGCACGGGTTGATGCTGAAGGGGGCCGAGCACAAATTCTTGGAGAAATTCGACCAAAAGCTGCGCGAAACCGTCGCGCGGCGCTTGTTGCTCGAAGGCATTCCGCTGGAGAACGAAACTTCCGATGGAGATGGTGTCGTCGCGGCGCCCGGCATCATTCTCTCGGAGTTCAGTGGCGCCGGCCTCCTGGATGAACTTCGCACCGGAATCGATGGCCGCATGATGCTCTCGCACGAACTCAGCGGTGCGCTGGCGTTCGGAGCATCGAATCAAGGTCTCCGGTCGCGCGGCCTCATCCTGAAGGGCTACGATGGCATGCCGCACGTCGTTCGCACCAAGAGCGAAGGAAAGGTTTTCATTCCGGCGCTTCTGGTCTCAATTTTGGGCGCGACGCAGCCGAGCCGTCTTCCTGCGCTGCTGGGCGACGCTCACGATGGATTGGCTGCGCGAACGTGGTGGATCTATCCAGACGTCGAGCCTCGCGTCCAGTTGCCGCGCGCACCCGGGCCTGTCGAACGATTGTCGGCACTCTTGAGCCGTCTTGTCGCGATTGTGCCGGCTTGCACGCAGGAACGCTACTCCGCGCTGGTGCCGATGGCCGCGGAGACGCGCGAGCCGCTGGAAACGGCGGCGCGACGTTGGCTGCAATTGCGGGCCTTGACCGACGGCCTCTACCGCGATTTTGTCGGCCGTGGGGTACAGCATGCAACGCGGCTGGCGGCACTCCTTGCGATCGCCGAGCATATGGCTGCAGGTGGTGAAGGACTGCCGCTGTCTATTGACGCGGGCAGCGTCGAAGCGGCGGTTGACATCGTCGGGAGCTACCTTATGCCGATGGCTGAACGGGTGCTCAACGAAGCGAGCGGGCCGAAAGACGGCGACGCGGCTCGCCTCGCCCGCTTTCTTGCGCGCGGCGGCAAATCCCTTATCAACGTTCGGGCAGACGTTCTGCGGGCGGCCGGCTCGCCCGTGCGGGATGCTCAAACCGCGGTGGAAGCGTTGGAGGAACTCCGCCGGCGCAACGTTATTCGCCCGGTAAAGCGCGGCCCCGCGCAGCTGGGGCGTCCAGCCCAGGTGTTCGAGGTGCATCCCGCTCTGCTGGCCCGCCAGTGGAAGGAGTAGATTTCCGAATTGCCGAGTTTAACACTCGTTGCAGATGCCGAGATAAAGAGAACAAAAGCGCGCCCTTGGGCGCGCTTTTCGTTTGGACGTGCACCACGGCACCGCGGACATCGCGGCTTGCTCGCCACGCATAACACCATGATGATATTTGCCATGCCGAAGGAAAGCCGCTTCAAATTTCTTCCTGTAGTTTGAAGCCTTGAGTTTGGTGATTCTCGCGAGCGGGGCCGAAGGCCCGGCGAGCTCCAGACGCGGATACCCGTCCGCCGCCGACCCGGAAGCCGGATCGGCGGAAATCGAGAAGCCGCGCAACCGGATTTTCGGCCACGCGGCTTCCGTCGTTTAAGCGGCGCGCTCCAGCAACGCTTTGCCTTTAGCTCAAGCCGCGCATCCTGATAAGCCCTACCTCGAGCAGCTTCGCTCCACGCTTCCTCCCCACACTCGGTCGCCCTCATGCAGTTGCACTTCATTTCGCTCGTTGTGGTCAACTCACCTGGGCCTTGCACCCATAAGAGTAGGCCCATGCTGGGCGCTCTGAAGAAGGGCCCCGCCTCCGAAGAGGCGGGGCGGATCGAACTGGCGGCTACTCGCCGTTGCGGCGGGACCAGATCAGTGTGAAGCTGTCGTCGCCCTCACCCTTCACCAGCGAGGCGTAAATCGGGGCGGGGAAGCTCGGATCGTCCAGCTTAACTGAAAGATATTCGCGGTCGCTGTCCCGTGCGGTCTTCTTCCAGGCGGCGCCGAATTCGGTAGAGCCTGCGATGATGCGAAAGTTGGGCGCCTTGTCGTTCTCCGCCTCGGTAGCGACGAACTTCGCCTTGACGTTGAGCGTGAGCGTCTTGACCGATCCGGTGTAGCCGTTGTCCGACGCGGTGAAGGTTCCGATGGTAGCCATGGTGGTCTCCGTTCTGTTGTCGGGCCGCGACCATCGCAGCCTCGATGGCGGTCCTTGGCCCGAGGAGCGATCGGCCCGCAGCCGTCAGGCCCGCAGCGCAGCGAAGGAGGGCGTCAGCCGGCTTATTTGCCTCGCGAGGAATGCCGCTTCCTGGCGGCAGGGGAAATAAGCCGGCGTAGCCCTTGCGGAAAGCGATCGAGGCGCAGCCGTCCCTCGGGCTTGATCCGTCCATTCGAGGTTGCGTGGGACGCGCCCATCAAACTGACCGATGCAGACCACCATGACGATTGGCATCTTCACCGCAAAGGACATGACAGCGCCCGGTCGCAGAAAGACTTGCGCCGCATCAACGGAAGGCGATGGCGCGACCCGAAGAATGACGGCTCACGAATTCGCATTGACGCGCCCGTCCGGGCGAGCTGGACCAAAGACCCACGGAGCCAGTTCGCATGATCGATTTCAGGGATGATCGATACCCGCGCCATCTACGCCTCGCTGGCGGAGGGTGTGGGCATCGACCAACCGGCGCGTATATTGCGACGCCGAGGCACGGTCAGCAGGGACGCGCCGTCCTCCAGGCGGATTTAGCGGTGCTGGCCACGATGCCCTTGCCTGATAGGCTTCAGGTCGGAAAAGTGGACGGCTTTCCAAAAATGAGACCAATCAATGCCGTGTACATCCTGAGATTGGCCGCACGCCATCAGGCGCGCGGCCAAATTTTCGACAGTCGTGCAAAAAAAGCCGGGACCGTGTGAGCGGTCCCGGCCATGCCGATCACTCGGCAGCGACCGAACATACGTCGGGGTCTTTCACTTTCGCTATAGCCGGTTGTTCGGCGGGCTCTCGCTCCGCGTGCGGTGTCCGCATCAACGACGGCAGCCAACCGATCGTTGCGAGCAACTGCTCGGCAGCCTCAGCCATGTCCGGCTTCTTCATGTTCGCCATGCGGTCCGCCGCCTCGGCGCTCACGCTTTCCCGCACCGCTTCGAGAATGCGCGCCTTGGTGATGCGCCCGAAATAGGTTCGAACGGTCGGTCGCCAATAACTGGTCATATCGAGGGAAACGGCTTCGGCCAACCTGTCGGCCGTTGCCAGCGCACGCGGACGATGATCGCGCGGCAATTTGACCGCGTTGATCGTCAGGGCTGTGCAATGGGCGAGGATCGCCATCCGGCTGTTATAGTCGAGAGCGACCACAAAGGCCCAGAGGTCGGCGACATCACGCGGCAACTGGACTGCCCAGCGCGCGTGGCGATCCGACCACGCCCGGCCTGCTTCGGTATCCTCAATCCCGCCCGCATGGGAGCCCAGGAATAAACTTGACGGCCGGATATCGAGGACATTGGCCTCGGCTCCCCGGTAAAAGGTTTGAGCCAGCAATGCATGGGTGATAGCAACCACCGCGACATCGGGTTGCTCGGACAATGCCAGACGGAGGCCAAGGCTACGGTAGGCCGTGAGTTCGGCAACCAGACTGTCCGAAAGTCCGGCATCGGATTCAGTATCGTCGTCTGTGGTGGCCTGATCCTCTCCGTCATCTTGCATGCGGTCCTCGGTCGACACCTTCTGACGATTGTCATCCCCGGGACGAATGAAGCCCCGTTCGACGCGAACTTCACCATCGTGATTGAGAACCACGAATGCGCCGCCGCAAGCGATGTCGTCGGCCTCAAAGGCGTAGCGCAGCGCCTCGTAGCGTTCGATTTCGGTTTCGAGCTCTCCGAAACGGCCATCGACCGCTTCGGTCAGCTCCTCGTCACTTGCATGTTGCTTGGTCAGAATGTCGAACTCCGCCTGCGCGGCTTGGTAAGCAGCTTGATCCTCCGCTGAAAGTTCGACCTCTCGGGGATAGACGCGCCGCAGGCCGTGGCCATGCGGAAAATCAAGGTTGGCTTCCACCCACTTCCAACCCACATCCTTCTGCAACGCCGCCGCAACTTGTTGCAGCTTTTCTATGGCAAGCCGGTCTAGCAGCGTTGCATCCTCGAAATAGCCGCCGCGATCTTCTGTAAAGAGATCGCGCAAAATTGTCCCGCCCGCCTCAGTGTAGGCCTCATGACCGACGAAGATCGCACGACGGTCGGTGGCGGCGACGTTGGTTTCGGTCAGCATCCGGCGGATGGTGACGGGATCGCGGCTGTACGACAGCCGACCATAGATCGTCTCCTGCCGGGCATGATCGTCGATCAGGGCGAACGCGACCAATTGCTCAAAGCCCATCTCGCCACCGCGATAGGCGTCGATCAGGCGGGGTGACACGGTACTGAGCCGCAGCCGTTGCCGTACCACGTGCGGCGTGACGCCGAACCGGGCGGCAATTTCCTCCGCGCCAAAGCCGCGTTCATCGGCGAGCTTCTTGAAGGCCTCGAACTGGTCGGCGGGGTGCATGTTCTCACGCGTGACGTTCTCATCGAGACTGATTTCGAAGGCGTCGTTCGCGGTATCGATGACGCAGCGGATCGGCTCGGTCTTCTTGATCTGCTTGCGCTTGACGCGAAGGAGCTGCGCCAGTCTGCGGCCTTCGCCGATGGTGACAAAATAGAACCCGGTTGCCGCACCATCCGTATCCAGTTCCGGCTCGACGACAAGGTTTTGCAGGACGCCTTTAGTGGCGATGCTGGCCGCGTAGGCTTCGATGGACGCTTCGCTATGCGGCGTCTTGCGGGCATTCTTTGGGGACTTTTTGAGCTTGTTGAGGGGAATTAGAACTTCCGCGCCGCTTGCGGCGGCGGTTTGAACTTTCTTGGCAGACATGATCGATCTCCATTAAGGGCTGGGTGCAGAGCGCACCTCGCGCCTGCAGCCCTGCCCGTCGGCGAGACCGGGGTAGCAAGGGCAGGGGCGGCCGGGGCGGAGGGGGATCACCCGGCCTGCACAAGCGGATTCCGATAGTGGCGGATGTCTGGTCTTGACGTCAGCGCGGAAGGTTGGGGAGACCGCCCCGGCCGGTCCCGAACTTCCGGGACTTCACCCTTGCCCTTGCGAGGGCGGAGCCCTTCCATGTCCTTTTGCAAGTTAAACGACGTGCGAAATCCTCACCGTGCCGGAGGCGCGGCGATTAAGACGATCTATCCCCTGTTGAGTCGAGAGCGAAGCGCCGATGCGACCGTCGATCAATCATCCATTCGCGGATTGGCACCCGGCATGAGCGCTGTTCGTCGCGACCTACCTCTGACTTAGCAGGGGCATCGCATTGACTCGGACCACTGGGCTGTCGTGGATTGCCCGAGCTCTCAAAGAAAGAGAGGGCGTCTGTGCCGAAGCGAAGCGAAGCCCGCAATTCACTCGTTTAGAACTTTCGGATAACCCGGACCGTGCAGTCAAGTGTCTTACGTCGTGCGGCTATCGAGCCCCGACCGGCGAAACCACATGCTTGGGCCGCGCGGGGTGCGTCCGCAAAGGCCCGAACCATCGTAGACCTATGAGGACCCGTTCGGCGGCGCGCGACGCTTCGTGCGGACATCCGAGAGCTTCCTGGACAGCTCCACCAGCTGCGCACGAACGCCGCCCACAACGGGATCTCCAGGCTTTGCCGCTCGATCGGCGACAGTGAAGCAGCGTTGCGCATGATTTTGGCAATTTGGCATTCTGGCGCCGCGCTCAAGCGAAGAGCGCGCTGAACTGATCGCGCGAGTTTACTGATTGAAATCGAAGCGTAGCCACACGAAGCATTTTTCGCGTACTTTGAATCGTGCCAACAACGAGACTGTCAATTGACATCAAATTGATCGTCACTACCTCTGATGCAATCAACGATAGCTGAAGAGCAACATCATGCGCAGCGAGCTACAGCATCTGGTCAAGAACTGGTCGTTCGATATTCCGTTCGAGCGTTCGGTGCGCGCGCACTATTTGGCGCTGCAACAGTTGGAGACGTCCGGATTGACGTGGGTGACCATTGCTGCTGCATTGACGCAGGCAGGAGCACGGCACAAAAATGGTCGACCGATCTCAGCTCGCCAGATGAATTCAGTGTTTCTGCGCATCCGGAAGGCCCACCTAACGAATCTTGCCGGAGCGGCTTGTTTAGAGATCGCGCCTCGTGCGCGATCAATCGAGGACAAGAGCGAGCGTCCCACGCATCAGACGCAAGTCAAATCCGCTGGCGAGACCATCGAGATTGCGACAGCCGCCATCGCGGCGTCGCCTCAGAGCGCTGTGACGGGTTTGGCACAACGGCTGGCCGAAGCTCGCAGGCTGCGTGAGGCGACCCGCATAGAATATGACGACTGATTTCTACTGATCGAAAGTTGCGCGATGAAGAAGGCTAAGTTCGTGTTGCCGCCCAACACCAGCACTTGAATCGGAAGCCCATGACGGACTTTGAAATTCTGCTCCTCATCAACGCGAACGAAACGGCGACGAAGGCCCTGTCTTCCTTTACAGACGCATTCAAGTCTGAATTGACCGACAATGGTTACCGTCCTCACGATAAGGTCGATGGCGTGGCAGCGAACGTGAAACCGTTGATCGCGTTCTATCTGGCGAATGCCCTTGCCTGGGCCACCGATCGTTCCGGCCACGTCAGATATAAGCGGTCGCCCGGCGACGATGCGCAGCCACCTTCGCAGGTCGATAGGAGAGTGATCACGGAGCTGCAATTCCTTGCGGAATTCATGTCCAAGCCCCCGGAGAAATCTCGGGTGAAGGGACGCACCAGCATTTCGCTATATGCCGTCCGCGAACTCCAGAAAGGAGCTGTGCTTGGCTCAGGGGTGGTGTCGCACGCCCAAAAGACTGATCTAGCCGAGCAGATGACTCCCAGCATCACTTCTCTCGGTCTGGGCGGCCAGCTCATGTTGCTGCCTCGCGACGGATCGGTATTCGGCTTCGACGCCCCCGGGATGATCACCGATGACAGTTCCAGTAACGCCCGCCTCGTCGACCGCCTTACGGCCCGCGCAGCGGACGCTGGAGAAACGTCGCTTCTAAAGATTACTCCGGTGAGATGGGAGCTTAGCCCGGCAGTCGCAGAAATATTGCTTAGCAGCACTCGGACTCATCGCGGGAGGCACGTCTGCTTGCGTGATGTGAAACGGCGTCTTGACGACGATGGACGACGAAATCTTGCCTTTTGCGCAGGCCAGGCGATGCAGTTGCTGAAGATTGCATTTCAGATGACGGAGCCCGGCGACGTCCGTCATTCCAACAAGACGGTCGAGCAGTGGCTGCACGCGCCGCCACTGAGCCGATTCATCGTTGGCGTATTCGAGCTTTTGACGCCGACGCTCGGCGTTCCCTTCGATGAGATCAGGCTCGCTCGAAACATTCCACGGACCAAGGATGAGGTCGCGGAAGGGGAAAATTTCGACCGACTCACGAAGTCAGCGTGGGATCTAGCGAGCGCTGGCCATGAGTGCGCCAAGGCGATCGTCAAGGCGATCCCGGAGCTGCACGGAACCGATCTCGATATTGGTGTGGGCCTTATGGAAATCTCCGAAGGGGAGCAAAGAAAGGGTCGCCAGGATCGAAAGGCGAGCGGCCGCCCAGAAACAACCGAAGAGATCGAATCCAGATTGGCGGCTGGA
This sequence comes from Afipia birgiae 34632, assembly GCF_000308295.2. GTDB lineage: Bacteria > Pseudomonadota > Alphaproteobacteria > Rhizobiales > Xanthobacteraceae > Afipia > Afipia birgiae. The sequence goes on along the minus strand of NZ_HG326652.1, from coordinate 142,693 downwards.
CGGGATATCCTCATCGCAAAAATCTGGTCTTTACGACATGACATGCTGACCTTGCGAGGATATGCCGTGTTTTTCGATTGGTATAGCGCCGCTCTGATGGAGCCGCTACCTCCGCTTCTCTTTTGCGAATTTCTGCGTCAGATTTTCAACGAGATTCAGGATTGGCATCGCGAACTCGAGGCGCGCTACAAAGAAGGTATTCTTTACAAGCGCGACATCAAACGTCATGCGGGCGGAATGCCGCTTGACGTTCCCGAACTTGCGCCACTGGTGCAGCGTCACACGCTTGAGATGATGGAATATCCACTTAATCGCGGCTACGGGGCGGCGATGAATCAAGAGATCATTCAATCGCTTTTGACCTCCCTGAGCGCGAAACATCGGAACGTTTTGAACATCTGGGAACAAGTAACAGAACTGGTCGATCCAATTCCGGTGGCTGAGCCAGCATAATTAACTGTTTGGCTGGCCTACGATCTTTTTTGTTTCCTCCGACCTTATCCCGGGATGCTACCCGGTAAGCCCTCCTGCCGATGTTGTTTGCTCCTGATGCGCGCCATTTCCGCGCTTCAGGAGCACAACTATGACGACCAAGACCACTCCCATCATTCAGAGCGGGCCTCGTGCGGACAAGAAGACGATCGCCGCGCATACCGATTTGCTGAAAACCGCTGGTGCGACCGTCATTTATACGATGGGACCGAAGGGCGGTATCGGCAAATCCTTGACTGGACGCCTGGTCATCGACGGCGCGATTGCTGCCGAACAGCAGGTTCGCATCGTCCAGATCGATCGGGCTCCGACCCTGCCGCTTCTCTATCCGGACAAGGCCATCACGATCGAGGCGCCCGGCGTGGAGGAGATGCGGAGCGATTCCCTCGCCGCGATGCGGGTGTTCGAGCCGCTCGAGGAAATGGTGCTGTCGATTGCCAAGTCTGAGGCCGTCGGCGTGATCGACGTCGGCGCCGGCCAGAACCAGCGGGCATTTTTGAATTTCGTTGCCCGGGCCAGGTTCGACCGATTCTTGGTCGACCAGGGCGTCCGTTCGATCGCAATGGTCTTGATGACGGCAGATCCCAGTGCGATGGCGCAGAGCGCGAACCTGATCGGCGAACTTCAGCTGGTCCATCCGGCCGCGGAGATCGTCCCGGTCCTCAACTTGCGTGACGGAGGATTCAAATTCCTCGCGGGCACGCCGGCCCATAAAATCTACAACGATCGAATCGCGCCGCTGTTAAAGGACCGCCGCCGCGTCACGCTGCCCGCCATTGCCGCCGGCGCATGGCCGTTGTTCGAGGCCGCCGGGATGACCTTTACGGAAGCGGTCATGGCGGATGAAGCGGCGCTCATCGCCAGGCTGGGGATGTCCCGCCTGATGGTCACTGCGCTGCAGGGCGACGTCAGCGAATTTCTCTCCGTCGTCTGGCCGCGCCTTGGTGCCATCGTCGGCTTCACCGTGGGAGGGTTCGATGCCGGCCGCTAAGGCAGCGCTCCCGAGCGAGCTCATCAACCGCCTGCGCGAAAACATCGCGCAAGGCAAGGCCTCGCGGGAAACTCTGGGGCTGAAGCTCGCCGAACTGTCGCCGCGCGAGATCTCCAAGCTTCCACGCTCGGTGTTGACGCGGATCGGGCCGGAGGGAGTCGCGACGATGGCACGCGTAGCAGCGGGAACCGACGACGCATTGCCTGCACCAAGGCGGGCTTCGGTACGCATCCAGTCCCGCGAGTCGACCAGCGGGCCGCCGCCGCTATGGCTCGTCTGCAGCGCTGCTTCGTTGCTCGTCATTGCGCTCACGATCCTCGCCGGCACGATCGATCGGCCGCTGCGATGGGGACTCTTCCGATCCGGATATCAGAGCGGTGACGCCATGGGCCTCTGCAACAGGCTTGATCGCTGGACCGAGGACTGCAGCTACATCGTGACCGCTCCAAGTCTCGGTCTAGCCGATATCGAAGCGCGTCTCGCGCGCCACCAAAATTCGTTCAGCATTCCGCACACGATATTGCACGCCGATGGCTCGCTGCCCCTCGGCACCGTCATCCACGTCAACCGCAATTCAGAAAGGTAGTAGATCATGTCGAAACCTACTCATCCGCTCACGCCGGTTTCCTCCCGTTCGGGGGCGATCCTCGCGAGCTTCTCGTTCGGCCTACTCGCGGCTGCAACGGCTTTCCTCGTTCTGTTCGCCGTTGTGCCGGCATTCTATTGGTCCACTCGCGATCAAATTGAGCTGCCGTTCGACCTGACAGCCATATTGCGCTTGATCGCGATGTCGCACCACGCCGCTGCACCTGTATTGATCCTGAGCGGGGAAGCAAGCGCACGGCTGGCAGCATTGGCCACGTATATCGTTGCTTGGTTTGGCTATCCCGTTGCAATTGGAACGGCAAGCTGGGCGTTGCTGACGAGCATCGACATGGCCATCCAGTTGCCGCTTCGCATGATCGGTGCGGTCTTGGCCGGGTGGGTTGTTGCGGTTCACATCTATCGTCAAGTGCTTTCGCGAACCCCGAAACTAAGGAATGCGCGCTGGATCGATGGGCCGAAGACCCTGTGGTTTGGCGCAGCGATCGGCGCGGCGCAAAATCATTTGGCGGCTTTGGTCGCGGAATCCCCCGGCGGAATCGAACTTGCGCCCGGCCTCCGGCTTCCCAAACTGGCCGAGCATGAATCGGTCTTCAGCATCGGCTTACCTGGCTCCGGCAAGACCGCGATTGCCGAAGGGCTGGCCCGCCAAGCGACGTTGCGCGGTGATCACGTTCTCCACCTCGACGTCAAGGGAGCCCTCCACAAGCGGATCACGGCTTTAATCGGCCGAGGGACCAGCAGCGTCATCGGAATCGGACGCGCTTCGTCGGTTTGGGCAATCGGCCGCGACGTCCGGTCACCGGCGGCTGCCAGCCGCGTCCCCACAATCATGATACCGGAATCCCGCGACCCCGTCTGGTCAGCGGCGTCCCGCCTGGTCCTGAAAGGACTTATCCTGAAACTTATCGCCGAGCATAGACAGCAATGGGGTTGGCGAGAGCTGCAGACCGCGATCTCGAAGCCGGTCGAAGAGATCGCCAACGACCTCCGGCCAACAATGCGCCAGGTCGCCGAAATGTTGCGCGGCAAAGGCGACGATCCCACTACCATGTCTCTCTCTGTCGTATTCAACATGATCGCCCACATCGCCGAGATCGTCGATACCTGTGCCGCGATGGAGGCGGACGGGCGCCCGCGCATTTCGCTTCTAGATTGGGCGAGAAAGCGATCCCGCCAGCGCGTCATCATCCTGCGGCATGATCTTTCCAATCGCGACAATTCCGAACTGCTGCTGACCCTGATGTTTCGGGTGTTGGCAAGCGAGCTTCTTGCGCCTGACTTGGCCGACAATGTCGACCACGGCGTCTGGATCTTCGCGGATGAACTTCCCCGTTTTCGTGGAGCGATGAAGGATGTCATGCAGCTCGCTTCGCTGGGACGGTCTCGCGGGATCCGCGTTGTCGCAACAGCGCAGAGCCTCGCACAGATCGAGGACGCCTCAACCAAGGCGGCGGCGGAAGCTCTAACCGAGAACTTTGCGACCATCATCGTCTGCAAAGCAAGGCCCGGCAAAAACGCGACCGAGCTCTCCGAATCCTTGATGGGTATGACAACATTCGGGATTGACCGGCCCGGCAAGCAAGGTGAGACCGAATTGCACAAGGTGCCAGCTCTATCCCCTCACGAGATGTCCACCAGTCTCGGTCTGACGGTCGACTGGCGAGGGAGTAAATCGATCCGTGCATCGATCGTCGGATTCGACAACGTTTACGTGGTTGAATGGCCACTCGATGCTTGGCAGCGGCTTTAGTTCGTCTTCACTGGTCTCACCGAACGCAATGGAAATGCCCGTCACCTCAGTGACGGGCATTTATTTTTAACCGCCCCCGGACTGCAGCCCTTATCTCGGGGAGGTGCCCGGTAAGCCCATCTGCCGAACGCGCATGCTCGCTTGCATCATATTGCAGGTGAGTGAGATGGTCGCAATCGTCGCAGCCGGGACGTCAGCCGAATACTACATTGCCTCGTCCGACTACTATGTCGGCGGCAGCGAACCCGCGGGTCGATGGGTGGCGGTGGGCGTCGACATCGGCGTTCGCGCAGGATCGGTGATCGAGCGCGAACCGTTCGAGCGGCTCCATGCGGCGCTCGACGCCGAAGGTCGCTTTATGCTCTCGAGCAAAAGCGGGAAAAAGCACGTCGGCGGATATGACATCACGTTTTCGGCGCCGAAGACATGTTCGATTCTCTGGGCGCTCGCCGATGCCGAGCTGCGTGCCAAAATCGAAGAGGCTCAGGCCAGCGCCGTCGAAGCAGCGCTCAAGGCGGTTGAGGCCAACGCCGCGTTCTGCCGGTCGGGCAAGGACGGCGTTCGCCGCGAAACGGTCAAGCTGACGGTTGCCGTGTTTCAACACGGCGACGCGCGCCCTGCACTGCATTCCGATGGTCAGGTGTTTTCGGACTGTGCGCTTCATAGTCACGCGGTTACCGTCAATATCGCTCGCAAACTCGACGAAAGCGCGAACGACCGCACCGACGATGAAGCGAGTCGATCTGGGCGCAAGCGCTATGGAGCTCTGGACGGCAAAGCCATCTTCGCCTGGAAAATGGCGGCCGGAGCCGTCTATCACGCCCAACTTTCCAAAAATTTTCAGGATCTTGGCTTTGCGGTCGGCGATATCGGTAAAAATGGAATTTGGGAAGTCGTTGGAATTGCCCCCCAGCTCAAATCCTATTTCTCAGCTCGCCGTACCGAAATAGAGGGCGAGCTCGAAGCTGCCGGTACCGATAGCGCCAACGCTCCGGCGCTGGCCGCGGCAATCACCAAAGCGACCCGCAGGGCCAAACAGGAGCGACACCAAGACCGTTTCGCATTCTGGCAGCAATGCTCCCGCGACATCGGCTTCGAGCGCGACGCCGTCATCGAATCTTGCTTCGCTGCCGGGCGCGAGCAGCACGCATCGATCGAGAAGGCTGACCGTGAACGCATCCTCCGGGCGCGCCTCGCAGCTCTTCCCGGTCAGCTCACCGAGCATGAAAGCACCTTTGAACGCCGGCACCTCTACGCCGCCGTAGCCGCCGCATTCGTCGGAACCGGCGAGGGCGCGGAACGCGTCGAGACGGAGGTCGATAACTTCATCGCGACAAAGGCGGTTGTCACCCTGGATCACGACGTGTGGGGGCATCAGGTTTTCACTACGCCGGACATCCTGCGCATCGAATCTGAAATCGGCGAGATGGCGGCGCGGCTTTCGAGAAAATCTCCAGGCGCGCCGCCCCCATCGATCGTCGACGATCTGATCCGCAAGCACGGCCTCAACAAAGAACAAGCTAATGCCGTCCGCGCGGCGACCAACGGAGCCAAGATCACGATTCTTGAGGGCGCCCCAGGCGCGGGAAAGACGACGGCTTTGGCTGCTATCACCGAGTCCTGGACCCACGCCGGTACAGGGTTTCGTGTGATCGGCGCTTCCACAGCTTGGAAGATTTCGCACGCCCTTCGCGATGATTTGGCGATCGATGCGCGCGCAACAGACTCGTGGCGCGTCGGCGCCGAACACGGCGTTCCATTCCTCGATAAAAACACCGTACTGATCGTTGACGAAGCTGGCCTTCTCTCAAGTCGTCAGATGCATAGTATATTGTCAGCGGTAGAGGCTGCCGATGCAAGCGGTCTCGATCCGCATCTCATCCTCGTGGGTGACCGCAACCAGCTGCAGAGCGTGGGCGCCGGCCCGGGATTGGCGCTCGCAGCAAATTTTTCGTCGGTACAATCGGTCGCCAAGATCGTTCGGCAGCACGAGCAATGGGCGCGAGATGCTGTTACTGCCTTCGGGAGAGGCGGTGCTGGCGAAGCGCTGGAAGCATTTGATAGCCGAGGCTTGCTCCATGAGACCGTTGGCCCCAAGGCCACCGTCCGCGCAATGGTTGATGCCTGGGAAGCTCATGAGAAGACCGCGCCCGGACATTCTCTTCTCATAGCCAAAACCAACACCCAGGTGCGCGCGATTTCGGCGGAGGTTCGCGCCCGGCTGCGCCGACGGAACGTCATTCATGGCGAGGATGTGACGCTCAAAGCCGTTACATCGTCCAATTTGAACGTGCCGTTGCCCTTGGCCGATGGCGATCGCATTCGATTCTTAACCCGTATCAAAGTCGGCGGCATCGAGACGATCAACGGCACCGAAGGAACCGTCGAGTCAATTCACACCGTCGGCGATGAACGTTTTGATATTGCGGTGCGAACCGGCGCAGGTCGCTTTACATTCTCGACCGACGAGATCGCTGACGACAAGGGGCGCGTTAAGCTGACCCACGCTTACGCGACGACCATTTATGGCGCGCAGGGCTGCACCACTGACCGGGCATTCGTGTGGCTATCGCCGGAGATGGATCGCCATTCAATCGTGGTCGCTGCGAGCCGGGCACGCAATACCACCGACCTGTTTTGCGATCGTAAATCGCTCGATTCCAGAATTATAGCGGAGATGCCTCTTTCCGAACGAAGCCACGCGGATGAAATCGACCCGATATCGCGGCGGACTTACCTGGCAGGCCAGCTGGCTCGCTCAGGTTTCAAGCGCTCGTCCCTCGACATTCTGGTAGCCGCACAGGCCCGTACCGACCTCGCTGAGCTTGCGAAGGGCTTTGCGGTCGAGGATTCCAGTGCAAATCGGCGTGTCAAGAAAGAGCTCAGCCATGAGCTCTAGGCGCCTTTCGTTGAAAAAACGACCGTCCGATCCGGAATTTTGGACTGTCGAAAAAGAGCTGCCCGATCCGATCCCAGTCTCAAAGGCCGAATTGGACGCGATCGAGCGATATTTCGGCGAGTTGCTCGACGCCGTTTTCGAACCCAGACCCCGCACACTACCGGCAGCTACCACGGTATATCAAAAAGGAGACAAGCGATGACCATCCGTCCATTTTATGAACCCCGCGTCTTGGAAATGCGCCTGGAGAAATACGCGAAAATCGCGATCGACGGTGGAATCTGGTTGCTCGGCGAACTGTTGGCTCAAGGCCTTCCAGTGAATAATGTCTTCGTCCCTGATACCACCTACGTTTTCAGGCCCCGACATGAAGATACTTCGATCACAGAGCTTTGCCGAGTCAATGAAGATCTGCGCCATCGGATCTTTGTAGCAGGATTTCTGCAGTTGCCGGACAATGGCGCACAGGCAACCTTTCAACGGTTGCTTCCCACCCACACAGAGATGTTGAACGATGCGCTTCGCGTAGATTGGAGACGCCGCACGGGCAAGATGATCAATCTCAGCAAACCGCGCGCGGTCCCTTCAACTGTTGCAAACGAGTTGCTTCACAAGCTCGCGCCGCCTCGTTAGACTCAACGGAAACCTTTTATAGGAGCATATTTCGATGGCACGGAAGCACCTTCGAACGTTGGAGAACGTCGCTGCGGATGTGTCCAAGCGGTCTCGGAATATCTTGATCTACATTCGCGTTTCGACCGAGAAACAAGCCAGCAATGCACTTAGTCTCGGGTCGCAGGAAGAAAATTTGATCGCGCGCTGCAAACGCGACGGCGACAACATCGTTGGAATCTTCCGCGAGGAAGGTGAGACTGCCACGAATATGAGGCGCCCCGCCTTCGAACAGATGATCGCTCGCGCGACGGACGGAACGCGTACCATCGACGCCATCATGGTCTATTCGTTCTCGCGGGCTTTCCGAAACCAAGTCGAGCAGGAGCTAACGGTTCAGACCCTGCGCAAGCATAAGGTCGAACTGATCTCGCACGCCGAGCCGTTGGCGAACGACGACACGGGTGACATGTTCAGAAAATTCATCGGCATCGTGAATGAATACCAGTCCAAGGAGACGTCCCGATCGACCATGCGCACGATGAAGGCCAACGCGAAACTCGGCTACTCCAACGGCGGCATCATTCCCTACGGCTACAAATCCGTTGATGCCGAAGTGATCGGCAACAAGCAGAAGAAGAGACTCGCCATCGAGCCGGTCGAAGCCGAGACGGTCATCCACGCCTTCGACCTTGCCAAGAACGGGGACGGCACCGGCGGCCCGCTGGGAACGAAGAAGATCGCGGAATGGCTCAATGCACGCGGCTATCGCTCACGGAATGGCTCACTGTTCGGGACTGGCACCATTCACGAGATCCTCACGCGTCGCGCCTACACGGGCGTTCGGAACTTCAACGAATTTGCGCGGAAGAGTGACGGAGAACGCAAGGTTCAATCGGAAATCATCGAATATGAAATTCCCACGATTATCGACCAAGCGACATTCGAAGCCGTTCAAACCCTTCTGGTTTCGCGTCATCCAAGATCTCGGGGCCCGCGTCTCAGCGCTGCTCCCTCGTTGCTCGGCGGACTCGTCCGATGTGATTGCGAAAAATCCTGCTCGTTGACCACCGCCACCGGCACGTCGCGCACCGGCGTGATCTACGCGTATTACAAATGCGTCCAGGCCATCAAGCAGGGACGCCACAAAGAAGGCAACGGGGCGACCTGCGTCAACCGAAAGATTCCGCGGCCCGTCATCGAAAAGCTCGTCGTAGACGCTCTGCTCGACCAATTGCTCCAACCAGAGCGCGTAACCTCGATACTGCTGGCCCTCAAAGCCCGCCGGGATGAACGGCAAGCCTCTGCTGACCGCCGGGTCGTCGATCTTGGGCGCCAGGCCTCCGACGCAGAAGAACGCCTCGGGCGGCTTTACGCGGCCATCGAGGCGGGTTCCATCGATGGCACCGATCCAAGTCTCAAAGAACGCGTTGCCGCCTTGAAGAACGCCCGTGACCGGGCCGTGGAGGCCGCCGATTACGCCAGGAAATCCAGTGCGCTTCCCGTCCAGATCGACCCCATCGCCATTGATCGGTTTACCCGTCTGATGCGCGAACAGCTCATTTCGGGCGACGTCGCAGCCCGCAAAGCTTATCTCGCCAGCATCGTCGATGCGGTGATCGTTTCGGAGGACAAAATCCGAATCATCGGCTCGAACGACAATATCCGGTCAACGTTCGGCCCCAAGGGTCAACCCACGCCCGTGGTTCGTAAATCTGTTCAGGAATGGTGCCCAGGGGCGGGATCGAACCACCGACACTGCGATTTTCAGTCGCATGCTCTACCAACTGAGCTACCTGGGCGCCGCCCCGAACGCTGCCCGGGGAGAGCGCCGGTTTATAGTGAGACAGGGCCGCGCTGTCCAGCCATCGGCGGAATTTCCCGGTGGGCAGTGAGCGGCGGGAGCGCCTCGTAAAATTCCATCGGATTCAAGGGCTTCCGGCGCGGCTGGAACGCGCCAAACGGCCTATTTCGGCTCGTCCGGCTCATCCTCGTCGTCGCTCTCCCGGGCCGGAATGGCATAGGAGCCGGACAACCACCGATTCAGGTCGACGTCGCGGCAGCGCGCCGAGCAGAACGGCCTGGAGGCTTCGACCGACGGCTTGCCGCAGATCGGACAGGGTTTCGCGGCGGGCGCGGATTTGGCGCCGTCAGCTGGCATTCAACCAGCCGAACCGGATCGGGAAGCCCTCGCCGCCAAGCAGCGCCGCGGTTTCGTACAAGGGCAATCCTACGACGTTGGTGTAGGAGCCGACCAGCTTCACCACGAACGAACCGGCGATGCCCTGCACGGCATAGCCGCCAGCCTTGCTGCGCCATTCGCCGGAGCCGATGTAGGCTTGGATGTCATCCTCGCTCAGCCGCTTGAAGCGTACCCGGGTTTCCACCAGCCGCTGGCGGAAGGCCTCCTTCGGGGTCACCAGGCAGATCGCGGTATAGACGCGATGGTTGCGGCCCGACAGCAGCCGCAGGCATTGCGACGCCTCGTCCACCAGTTCCGCCTTCGGCAGAATCCGGCGGCCGACCGCGACCACGGTATCGGCGGCAAGAATGTAGGAGCCACGCAGTTCGTCATCGAGCTGCACCGACTTGAGCGCGGCGTCGGCCTTGGCGCGCGCGAGGCGATTGGCGCAGGCGCGCGGCAGCTCGCCGCGCCTCGGGGTCTCATCGACATCGGCCGGACGCAGCGCGTCGGGCTCGATACCGGCCTGATTGAGCAGGCTGAGACGCCGCGGCGAGCCGGAGGCGAGAACAAATTTGGGACTGCCTAGCATGCGGGATTTATCGATTTGCTCGGGGGTCAATGGGCGCGGAAACTATCCGAAGGGCGTGGTCACGACAACAGTATGGCGGCTGATCAGGGTTCGATTTCCGACGATTTCGCCTACTCGTTCTTGATGGCGGCCGGTGCGAAACGCTCGCGGATGCGCTGGCGCAAACTGTCCCGGACATGCCGGTAGGCATCGAGCTGCAGTTCGCGGCGGCCCTCGACGCCGACCGGGTCGGGCGTCGGCCAGTATTCGACCGCGGTCGCCGAGGTCGTGGTCAACTGCAGCGCCTTGTGATGCGCCTCCGGCGACAGCGTCACGATCAGATCGAAATTCAGGCCTTCCCAGTCTTCCAGATCCGCAACCGTCCACGGCTTGTGATTTGAAATATCGAGACCGATCTCCTTCATCACTGCGACGGCGAAGGGATCGAGGTCGGCCTTGCTGACCCCGGCCGACTGCACATAGAGCCCGCGCGGAACCAGATGGCGCAACAGGCACGCAGCGGTCGGAGAGCGGACGCTGTTCTGTCCGCACATGAACAGGACGGCTTGCGGAGAATGCGCCATCTGTCAGGCTCGTCCGTCAGTGATGCACACCAGACTCGTCATGCATTTTGGCTTGCGCATGATCTGATCCGAAAACCGGTTTCCACTTTTCGGGATCATGCGCCGCTACCGTCACCTTTCCAGTGCAGCACCGAGATCAGGGTGAACAGCCGGCGCGAGGTCTCGAAGTCGATCCGCACCTTGCCCTCGAGTCGCTCCATCAGCGTGCGCGAGCCTTCGTCGTGCACGCCGCGGCGGCCCATATCGATGGCTTCAATCTTGTCCGGCGTCGCGGTGCGGATCGCCTGATAGTAGCTGTCGCAGATCATGAAGTAGTCCTTCACGATCCGGCGGAACGGCGTCAGCGACAACAGATGCACGACACAGGGCGTGCCGTCCTCGCGCTTGATATCGAACATCAGGCGATTGCCGGTGATGCCGATATGCAGGGTGAACGGCCCGTGATGCCCCCCTTCCGGCACGAACAGGTTTTTCTCGACGAGATCGTAGATCGCAATCGCGCGCTCATGCTCGATGTCCGGCCCCGATCGCCCGATCGATTCCTCATCGAGCGTCACCGCGACGACGCGGTTGTTGGCATTTTCATCTGGCGGGGGCTTGCTCATGTGAGATTGAGCCGCAACCCGACCGAGCGCGCGTGGGCGTCGAGCCCTTCGGCGTTGCCGAGCGTCATCGCCGCCGGCCCCAAAGCGCGGAGCTGCTCGGGTCCGCATTTCAAAATCGACGTCCGCTTCATGAAATCGAGCACGCCGAGGCCCGACGAGAAACGCGCCGAGCGCGCCGTCGGCAGCACGTGATTTGAGCCGCCAACATAGTCGCCGATCGCTTCCGGCGTGTGCGCACCGAGAAAGATCGCGCCGGCATTGCGGATGCGCGCGCTCAGGCTCTCGGGATCGGCCGTGATGATTTCCAGATGCTCCGCAGCAATGGCGTCGGCAAGCGCGACCGATTCATCGAGCGTCTTGACGACAATAATCGCGCCGAATTCGTTCCACGAGGCGCGTGCAATCGCCGCGCGCGGCAGTGTCGTCAATTGGGCTTCGACCGCACGCTCAACGTCGTTCGCAAGCGTCCCGTCATCGGTTATCAGAATCGATTGCGCGTTGGCGTCGTGTTCGGCCTGCGCCAGCAAATCGGCTGCGATCCAGTCTGGATTCGCGGTGCGATCCGCGATCACCAGCACCTCGGATGGCCCAGCGATCATATCAATGCCGACCTTGCCGAACACCAGCCGCTTGGCTGCAGCAACATAGGCATTGCCAGGGCCAACGATCTTCGCCACCGGCTTGATGGTCGCGGTGCCATAAGCGAGTGCCGCAACGGCCTGCGCGCCGCCAACGCGGTAGATTTCCGACACGCCGCCGAGTTGCGCCGCTGCCAGCACCAGCGGATTGAGCTTGCCATCCGGCGACGGCACCACCATCACCACGCGCCCGACACCGGCGACCTTGGCGGGCACCGCATTCATGAGGACCGACGACGGATAGGCGGCCGTGCCGCCCGGCACATAGAGGCCGACGGCCTCAATGGCGCTCCAGCGCCAGCCGAGTTCGACGCCAGCGGTGTCGGTGAAGCGTTCGTCCTTGGGTATCTGCCGCTGGTGAAACACCGCGATGCGGTCGCGCGCGAACTTCAGGGCATCGAGCGTCGCAGGATCGCAGGCCTTCACCGCAGCTTCGGTTTCCGTCGCCGTAATCCGCAGTCCGCTTGCGGCCACATCCAGCCGGTCGAACTTCTTCGTCGCCGCAACCAGCGCCGCATCGCCATGCTTCGCGACATCGTCGACGATCGCGCGCGCTGCCGCGTCAATATCGGCGGAAACCTCCCGCTTCATGTCGAGAAAGGCGTTGAAGCGCTCGCTGAAGTCGGCGCTGTGGCTGTTGAGGCGGATCGGCATTCCAGGGTCCGGCAGGCTAGTGGTCCGATTCTAACATTCGCATCCCATTTCAGCAGGCATTCTTGCGAATGTTAGAATCGATAGACCACTAGCAAATATAAGTTTCCAGTGGAGTTTGGATTTGACATTCGCTTTGCGAACTCGCCGCCAGAGGGGTAGCGAATGTCAAATCCACTCCACTGGCGCATAATCATTTAGAGGCGTGGTCATTGGCGCGATGCCAGATCACCGTCAACCCATAACATTCCCGGAATGAAACCGCGAGCGGGACCGCCCGGATTGGTTGCTAAATGTCTGTGTCCGCAGGCAGATTAGGTGGCAGCGGCGCCGTCCACCAGATCAGCGTCCAGACCGTCCGGGCCGAGATCGGCCAGTTCGCATTCGAGGCATTCGACATCGAGGCGCAACACCCCACCACTGGCGAACAGCAGCATCACCTGACCGCCCGGTTTCTTGCCCGGATGGAATTCCAGCCCGAGCAGGGTCAACGGAAGTTCCGGGGCGTCCATGTCGATCTCGCGCGATTGGCACGCCAGCACCCGGTCAAAACGAAGCGCTGAGATCAACCGCCGCGGGACACAATCGCCTGCAATGATATCCTCGCAGTCCAGCCGCCTCATGGCGACCACAAGACGCTTCTCGGCTTGGCGCCAGAGGATGTCGCCCGCAACCACCGCCGCATCCTGAATATGCGCGGAGATGACCGCAAGATCGTCGCCGTCCAGCGCGGCGAGCTTGCGTTGAGTAAACTTTTGCTGAGACGCTTTGTTCTGAGACATAGCCCTCGCCTTCACTTCAATTGGGCATGATCTTTTCCGAAAACCGGTTTCCACTTTTCGGGATCACGCCCCTAACTATCCGCTGATACGCTCGATGGTCGCACCGCACGCCGACAATTTTTCCTCAAGCCGCTCGAAGCCGCGGTCAAGATGATAGATGCGGTTGACCATGGTCTCGCCTTCAGCAGCAAGACCTGCAATCACCAGCGACACGGACGCGCGCAGGTCGGTCGCCATCACCGGCGCGCCACGCAGCTTGGCAATGCCGTCGATGATCGCGGTTTCGCCGTCGAGGGAGATTCTGGCACCGAAGCGCGCCAGCTCCTGCACATGCATGAAGCGATTCTCGAAAATCGTCTCGGTGATATGCGACGAGCCCTTCGCGCAGGCCATCAGCGCCATCAACTGCGCCTGCAGATCGGTGGGGAAGCCGGGGAAAGGCGCGGTCGTGACCTTCACCGGACTGATGCCCGCGCCGTTACGCGTGACGCGGATGCCTTCATTGTTCGGCGTAATGGTCGCGCCCGCTTCTGTCAGCACGTCGAGCGCGGATTGCAGCAGTTCCGGACGCGCACCGGCGAGTTGAACGTCGCCGCCGGTCATCGCAACCGCCATGGCATAGGTGCCGGCCTCGATCCGGTCCGGCAGCACCGTATGCCGCGCGCCATGCAGCTTGCTGACGCCCTCGATCACGATACGCGGCGTCCCCGCGCCGGAAATCTTCGCGCCCATCTTGTTGAGACAGTCGGCGACATCGACGATCTCCGGCTCGCAGGCCGCGTTATTGATCGCCGTCGTGCCTCTGGCCAGCGTCGCGGCCATCAGCGCGACGTGAGTGCCGCTGACGGTGACCTTGGGGAAATCGATCTCGGCACCGACAAGGCCGCCGGGTGCTTTCGCGATTACATAGCCGCCATCGATCTGCAATTCCGCGCCGAGTTTCTCGAGCGCCATGATAAGGAGATCCACGGGACGGGTGCCGATGGCGCAGCCGCCGGGCAGTGACACCCTGGCTTCCTTCATGCGCGCGAGCAGCGGTGCGATCACCCAGAAACTGGCGCGCATCTTCGAGACCAGTTCGTAAGGGGCCGTGGTGTCGATAATGTTCGCCGCCGAAATGTGCAACGTCTGCCCCTGATACTCGTGGTCGCCGGGGCGCTTGCCCTTCGACATGATGTCAAGGCCATGATTGCCGAGAATCCGCTGCAACTGGGCGACGTCGGCCAGACGCGGCACGTTGTCGAGAATCAGGGTCTCATCGGTCAGCAGGCTGGCGATCATCAGCGGCAACGCCGCGTTCTTCGCGCCGGAAATCGGAATAGTGCCATTGAGCTTGTTGCCGCCGACAATGCGAATGCGATCCATGCCAAAACCTGCCCTGTTGCGGATAACCGGCTTTTAGCGTGTTTCGTCGGAGGTGGAAACCACGCGCCGGGACGCCTAAAACCCGGCATTTCAGGTTAATACCTGAAAAATCGCTCGAATTGTGTCGGCCGCACGAGGTCGGTCCCTTGCGGAGGCATGGCCGAAACGCGATCAGGCCCCGGCCTTGTGGATGTCTTCCATTTCGAGGATCGGCTTCGGATAGCCGCGCTTGGCGACTTCGAGCATGGCACGGCCGACTTCCTCCGTCGTCGTGACGAACTTCGGCGCAGCCTGATGCAGGAAGCTCAGCAGCGGCCCGGTCGCGACATAGATCGCCTGGACCCACGCCGTCTTCGACCGGACGCCGTGCAGCGGCTGGATCGCGCCGGGGCGGAACATGTAGGCGGCCTTGAACGGCAGCTTGAGCAGGTCGTTCTCGGTCTTGCCTTTAACACGCGCCCACATGACTCGGCCCTGCTCGGTGCTGTCGGTGCTCGCACCGGTGACATAGACGAAGGTCATGCCCGGATTGAGTCGCGCCAGTGGTCGCGCCGCCGCCAGGGTAATGTCGTAGGTCAGACGGCGGTAGCGCTCTTCGTCCAAGCCTAACGAGGACACACCGAGACAGAAGAAGCAGGCGTCATAACCGGTGATGTCTCCTTCGATGGCGGAGAAATCGAGAAAGTCCTTGTGCACGAGCTCGCGCAGCTTCGGATGCTGCTGACCGGTGGCGCTGCGGCCGACGGTCAATACTTCCGCCACATCGGGATCGCGCAGGCATTCGCGCAGAACGCCCTGTCCCACCATGCCAGTCGCGCCGAAGACAATGACTTTCATCGACACTCCGTGGTCAGGCGCGTGTCACACCGTCTTGAAACGCTTGATACCGAGTATGATCAAGCCGATGAAAAACAGCAGTACGATCCCTTGCGTAATCGCAAACGGCGGCTCGGCTCCGGTCGGCGCATAGACGTTCAGCAACGCCACCTTCTGGAAGCCTTGTGCGATCAGGACGAAGACATTGAACCAGAGCGCGAGCATCGCGGTGACCACGTAAACGGCGCGCCAGACACCGGAAAGACCCTTCCCATAGAGGGCGTAGACAGCGACCGCCAGCAGCGCCAGCGAGATGAGCGCAACAATGTGCGACGGCAGCAGCTTGGTGAAGGGAAACAGGAAGCCGGTCGCGCTGGTGAGAATTGTCAGGACGAGAAACCAGAGCGTCCAGCCGGGCAGCCTGCTCGATGCGAGCATCCCGCCCGCCACCACGAAGCCCAAACCGATGGCGATCATGCTGATGATGAGATGAAGGACCGTGAAACCCGCTAACGACATACCTAAAATCATGATGCGCCCCTGTTTAGAATGAATCCAAGGCTACATGATACCTACGACAGTTCAACCGCCGTTCCATTTCCGCACGCAGTGCTCCTGCAGATTTTTCAGGCACGTTTTGGCGTACCCAATCAGCGATTGAGGAAATCCACCAGCTTCGGGATCACCTGTCCCGGCGCTTCCTCGATCAGCCAGTGTCCCGAGCCCTTAATGATGACACCCTCGACATTGGTGGCGACCAGCTTGCCCTGTTCGATCAGGAAGCCGCCTCCCGCCCTTTCGCCTGATAGAACGAGCATCGGCATCGGAAGCTTGGTCTTTGCGAAGCCTGCGAAATCGTCGGCGTCCTTTTCGAAGGCGCGAAACACCTCGAACCCGGCTTTCATACGGCCCGGCTGCGCATAAGCCTTGGCGTAAAACTTGCGGTCTCTTTGAGAGATAGACTTCGCCGGGTTGGCGGCGAAATCATTCCAGAAGTGTTCGAGATAGATCCGCTCGCGGCCCTGAACCAACGCCAGCGGCGTCTTGCCGTAGAAATGGAAATGCCACAGATCGCGCAGCAGCCAAACGCTTTTCCAGTCGCCGACACCGGGCAGGAAGGCATCCATCAGCACGATACGATCGACTTCCGCCGGATACTGCGCCGCATAGGCGTAGGCGACCATCAAACCGATGTCGTGACCGACGATCTTGACCTTGGTGTATCCGAGGCCTTTCACCAGCGCGTGGATATCCTGCGCCATTTCCTTCTTGGTGTAGCCGCCTTCCGGCGCGTCGGATTTACCGAAGCCCCGCAAGTCCGGGGCAATCACGGTGTGCCGGTTCGCAAGTCCGGGAAACAGCGGCCGCCACATGTGGCTGGTCTCCGCATAACCGTGCAGCAGCACGACGGGATCCCCCTCGCCGGCAATCAGGTAATTCAGCTTCACGCCATTGACCACGGCGGACCGGCTCTGCGGCATCGACTGCGCGGCCGCGTGGCCGGATGACACGGCCACGACGAACGCCACCATTATACTGGCGCCGATCGCACCCCGAAGGACCCGTCGAAAATACCGCATGCTGAAATTCCTTTTGAGGATCGGCACGATCCTGACAATGCAGGGGGACTTGGCAACAAAGGGACTTGGCAACAAAGGGACTTGGCAACAAAGGGACTTGGCAACAAGAGAATTTGGCAAAGCGGCTTGGCAAGCTCAGATCATCGGCAGGTGCAATTCAATAATAACGCGGGATCGGGCCGTTGTGCGGAGTCTTGCGCTTCGACAGATCGAACATGACTTCGTCGACGTAACACCAGCCCCAGCCTTCCGGCGGATCATACCCTTCGATAACGGGATGCTGCGTGGCATGGAAATGTTTCGTGGCGTGCTGGTTCGGCGAATCGTCGCAGCAGCCGACGTGACCGCAGGTCCGGCAGATCCGCAGGTGCAGCCAGACGCTGCCGGTCTTGAGGCACTCCTCGCAGCCAAGTGCGCTCGGGGTGACATTCTTGATGTCCGCGATGTGCTTGCAGGGCATGGTCAGGGTCTCTCGATGAGAGCGTCGTCCGGCAATCGCAGGCTAATGAGGCTGCGCCAGTTTGTCGCCAAGAAAACCGTGCAACGCGGCCACGACCTGCGCACCTTCGCCGATCGCCCCGCCCATGCGCTTGACCGAACCGGCACGCACGTCACCGACAGCGAAAACTCCCGGCACCGACGTCTCCAACCCCGAGACCGGCTTGCCTTCCTCACACTGCGAACCGGTCACCACGAAACCGGTACGATCGAGTTCAACGCCGCACCCTTTCAGCCATGAGGTCGCGGGATCGGCGCCGACGAACAGAAACACGTTGCGGATGTCGCCCGCCGTCTCGATGCCGGTCCGGCGATTGCGCCAGTGCACCCGCTCGAGCCCGCCGTCCGCGCCCTCCAGCCTGACGATCTCGGTGTGGATCATCAGTTCGATATTCGGCGTCGCCATAATGCGGTCGATCAGGTAGCGCGACATGCTGTCGGCGAGACCGCCGCTGCGGATCATCATCCGCACCTTGCTGGCATGACCTGACAGAAACACCGCGGCCTGCCCGGCGGAGTTTCCGCCGCCGACCAGAATGATCTCCTGCTGCGCGCAGAGCCGTCCCTCGATCGGCGATGCCCAGTACCAGACGCCGCGCCCTTCGAACTTGTCGAGATTCTCGATGGCGGGACGCCGATAGCGTGCTCCGCTGGCAACAACGATGGATTTCGCCTTCAGGAAGTGACCGCATTCGGTCGTCAGGCCGAATGCGCCGTTGCTCTTCGAGCAGTCCAGCGATTTCGCCTCGACCGGAATCATCAGGTCCGCGCCGAATTTCTGCGCCTGATTGTAGGCGCGTCCTGCAAGCGCCTGACCCGAGATGCCGGTCGGAAATCCGAGATAGTTCTCGATGCGGGCGCTGGCGCCGGCCTGACCGCCGAAATGGCGCGCATCGAGCACCGCCACCGACAATCCTTCGGACGCTGCATACACGGCGGTTGCGAGTCCGGCGGGACCACCGCCGACGACAGCAACATCGTAGAGCTTGTCCCGGATCGGGCCGCCGATCATTCCCATCGCATAGGCGAGATCGACTTCGCTTGGATTGCGCAGCACGGTGCCATCCGGGACCACCACCAATGGAAGATCGGCGGGCGACGGCGAATAGCGCGCAATCAGATCCGCCGCATCCGTGTCGGCGGCGGGATCGAGCACGTGATGGGGAACGCCGTTGCGTGACAAAAAGCTTTGCAGCCGCACCACACCGCCCAGCGATGGCGAGCCGATCAGCACCGGGCCTCCGACGCCCGCCTGGATCAGCGCAACACGGCGCAAAATCAGTGCGCGCATGATGCGCTCGCCGAGATCGGCTTCGGCGACGAGCAGCGCGCGCAGACTGGCCGGCGGAATCAGCAGCGTCTCGACGTCGCCCTCGGCGGTACCATCCACCAGCGCACGACGGCCAGAAAGCTGTCCGATCTCGGCGAGAAACTGGCCCGGTCCCTGCTCGATCACCGGCGTGACATGGCCCAAGCCGTCGCGCTGGGTGATGGCGACATGGCCCGAAAGAATGACGAACATGCCGGGACCGACCTTGCCGGTCTCGAACAGCAGTTCGCCGTCCTTATGCTGACGCACCTCGCCGAACTGGCGCATGCGGCCGATCTCCGCATCCGCCAACTTCGGAAACGTCTGCTCGAACCGGGGAAATGCCGCGCGTGCAGCGTCCGATTGCGGGGCGCCCGTCCCAATTGCTGCTGCCTGGTCCGTCGCCATCACATGTATTCCTTACATTCGAACCGATGGTCAGCGACGTCCCTCGGTGGAGATCGCGTTCATCAAGCTAGATCGTGTCCGCACGCCCAACAATCAAGCGACGGACGAAGCGGCAGGGTCAATGGTCGCCGTCGCGCCGATTTGAACCCACGCCTGATGCATCGTCCCGCGCCCGCACATCGTCGTCCGGCGTCACAATCGCCATGCCGGCGCGGCCGCGCGCCTGCAACTTGCGGCGCTTCAGATTGTCGCGCAACGCCGATTTCAGCCGTTCGTTGCGGGCCGATTTGGCAGTGTGCTCATTTTTGACGTCGTCCGTCATGACAGGCCTGCTTGCAGCTTTCCTTGACCGGGTATCGCCGGTGTGACGCATTATTTTATATCGAATACGGCAGGCAATGTGACGGGGAGAATGTGATGACGGCTGACGCACCGGGACTTGCGCCGTCAGTGCAGGAGACGCTCAAGAGCTGGCATCGCTTCGTTGAGACCAAGAGCGAGGACGTGCTGCGGCCGCTTTTTGCGGAAACCACCGTGTTCCGCTCGCCGTTCGTGCACCTGCCGATTCCCGGACGTCCGGCCAGCCTGCTAATTCTCTGCGCTGTCGTGCAGATTTTCGAGAATTTCCGCTATCACCGCACCTTCGTGTCCGGAACCCACGATGTGGCACTGGAGTTCAGCGCCAATATCGGTGAGCTGAAACTGAAGGGGATCGATCTGGTGAAGTTCGATCCCGCGGGCAAGATCATCGAATTCGAGGTGATGATCAGGCCTTTCAAGGCCCTGGAGGTCCTGAGCACCCGGATGAGCGCCCGGATTGGCCCTGAACTTGCGAAGTACAAGACAGCCCCTCCGGCCTGAGTTCCAGTCCAAAGACCGAAGAACGGGCCGCTCGGCGCTTGCACCATCAGTGGCCTTATGGCAAAGGAACGCGCGCCTTTAGAGGCTTTTCAGCTGATTCACGTACACGGTACGGTTCTGGCTTTTCTCGTCTGGCGTTCGCTGCCGTAGCTCAGTGGTAGAGCACTCCATTGGTAATGGAGAGGTCGACAGTTCAATCCTGTCTGGCAGCACCAGCCCTTCTCCTGAAAAATCAATAGCCTACTGATAGGCTTGAACTTTTCGCGTCGCCCCTGATACACCGGGGTGTTACACGATGGTTTTGAGAATGGCCTGCCCTACCAAGCGTCACGGTTCCGATAACTGGTACTTCCGACGACAAATCCCCGCCGACGTGCGGTCGATCCTTGAGAAACTGCCAAAGGCGCAGCGTCCGCGGAATTGGTATCGCACCCACATCAGTATCTCGCTCAAGACGGCGAACCGGGCGGAGGCCAAGGGTCGATGCCCGGAGATCGCAGCGGAGGTCGAGAAGCAAATCGCGGCGCTGCGTAGCGGCCCAAAGCCCCTCACGACCATGCAGATCAGCGCCCTCGCCGGTGAAATGTACCGGGCATTCGCAGAGAACCTCGAAGGCAACCCGGTGTTGTCGGCTAAGCAGTGGCTGGAGGTCGCTGAGGTGAATGAGGCCGCACGGAAAGGAGCGTTCGCGCTACCGGCGAGGATGTTCTTCAACCGGACAGAGGCCGATCAGCGGCGCGCCTCCATGGAAAAGCGGTTCGGCCCAATGGTCGATGCCTTCTTGAAGGGGCGGGGCATCTTCACAGTTGAGGAGAGCCGACGGAAACTCATTGACCAGTTCTCTGTTGAAGCCTCTGAGGCCGCAAAGAAGCTGGCCCGCAACGCAGATGGTGACTACACGCCAGACACCTACGTGACCAAATTCCCCGAGTTCGAGGAAAGGCAGAAGGACGGCCCACAGAGCAAGTCGCTCAAGGGGCTGATCGAGGCGTGGTACAAGGCTGCTCTGGATCGGGACGTGAGGAAGCGTGATGCCACCCGCATCAAACGGCGCTTTGAGATGCTGATCGACTTCTTAGGACATGATGACGCGAACCGCGTAACAAAGTTGGATATTATTCGCTGGTGTGACCACCGCCTCGCGAACAAGATCGCCACCAAAACCATCCATGACAGCGACATTTCGTCATTCAAGAACGTCTTCACTTGGGGTGTTGATCGTGAATGGCTTGCAGAAAACCCAACAGAGAAAGTGAAGCTCAACCGGAGAAAACGTGCCCCGGTACTGCGAGATGAGTTTTTCACGCCAGAGGAAGCAAAAACCATTCTCCTTGGCGCGGCATCCGTCAGGGCCAGGCACAGGGAGAACCCTAAGACCACCGCAGCAAAACGCTGGGTGCCTTGGCTATGCGCCTATTCTGGTGCCCGTGTCTCGGAGATGATCCAGATCAGAAAGAAAGACATTCGCGAGGATGCGACGCATGGCTGGGTGATGCGGCTCACGCCCGAGGCCGGGAGCATCAAGAACAACAGGTTTTGCGACGTGCCGGTCCACGAGCATCTGATTGCTACTGGTTTCATTGACTTCGTCGGCAGCGCCAAGGAAGGCCACCTGTTCTGCAACTTTGGAAAGGACGGGACAATCGACGGTCCCGCAGAGGGCGTCTACAAACGCATCTATGAAATGGTGCGCGAGGTCGTTTCGGACCCAGCGGTGCAGCCCAATCACGGTTGGAGGTACACCTTCAATTCGTACGGCCTGCAAGCCGACATTCAGCAGTTGGTTCTTCACGCGATCTCAAATCACTCGCCTCGAACAAAGGGCGAGGAGTACATGAAGGTGACACTCAAGACGCGGGCCGATGCTATGGCGAAGTTCCCGCGCTACTGCATTTGATCGGTGCCGCCACAGACCGAGCAACCTAACTTGTGCTCATTCGCCATTGCCACGCGGCCACACCAAACATAGCAATCATCCAAAGATACCCGCCCCGGCCCCCTTCCGCTCGAACGTATTCAAAGACCAAGAACGCAAGCCCGCAAAAGAAAAAGAAACAGGCCGCGACCCTACATCCCCAAAACCTCACATTGCTGTTTTTGGAGGTCATAGCAAAGCTGATCCCCCCCGAACAGCCCGATTGCCGCTGAGAGCAAACCGACGAAGGCAACAATTTCAGTGGCAGTAGGCGTTGGCACTTTCAGTCACCTGCGGTTGATAGCTGACGGAGCATGTAGCCATCGGAGTATCTTTACGGGGAACTACCGGGGGTGCAACAATAGACGCTTGTTGTGAGTACCCCACATGACACGCGCCCAGGCTCTCCCTACCTGCCCCAAGTGTCGAAGGCCGCTGTCCCTGATGCTCGTCGAGGGGAAACGGAAACTGGCTTGCTCGGCTTGCGAACGACCCGACCCGATGCAATCACCGGATGTGGACGCGCTGTTAGACGGGCTCAAACCGCCCCTCGACAAGGCAACTTCATAGCGGTCGAGGAAAGGCCGCGCGACAAACCGAGCGGATAGGCCGGTACTCCGCCAACATCCGCTCTATCGTTGACGCACCAGCCCAACATGTGCGATTCAATGCGAGGTGAAAACCCCCTGCCATTTGTAGACGATCTACAATCGGCAACCATCATCAGGATGAGCAATGGGGACCACCATGCAAGGCACCTTCACCACACCACAGAGCCACATCACAACGCACCTCGGGCGGATCGGAAGAGACCCTGCGCGGCTCATAGCCGTTGGTGATTACTGGGCAGAGTTTGATGCGCCCGTGGAATTGCTGGACGATCCTCAGACCACATTCACGGAAGACGGTCACGAGCTACTCAAGCTGTGCTTGGCTAACGGCATCCCCTATCGGCCAGCGGGTGACGGACAGGCAATTGCCTTCCCGGTGTGGCTGCTGAGGGAGTTCTATCCGGCCAATCCCTGAGATCGGTGGCGTATGGGTTGTCGTCCAACTGAATGGAAAC
Organism: Afipia birgiae 34632; assembly: GCF_000308295.2. GTDB lineage: Bacteria > Pseudomonadota > Alphaproteobacteria > Rhizobiales > Xanthobacteraceae > Afipia > Afipia birgiae. The sequence continues at coordinate 119,512 of NZ_HG326652.1, read as the reverse complement.
AGACACGAGAGGCGGCTACGTTCGTGCGCATAGAGAACTGGGATAAGGTTGCAGTACAGACTAATGCTTCCCTCCCGGTTACCTACTATAGGGCACTAAGGGCGCAGCCTACGGGTCGTTAGTGGGACCGTAGGTGACATTGAAGTGTCAGCCTAAGTGGCCCCATGACTGGTGAGACCTCGAAGGAGGACCAGTCATAGGGCCGCATAGGGTGCATCGGCCGAATACCCCATCTCATCATCCTCATCAACACATCCAATAGCCCATAGGTAGAACTGGCCATGAAGCCCAAGACGTGCCCCGACACAACCAGTGTCGTCGCGTCCGCAGAATTGACACCACGCACTAAGAGCAACCCCCTCCATCTAATGCAGCCCGGTGCCGTCATCGCTGCCACCATCGACAGCGAGCCCATCGTCCTCGTTGGCACCATTCCCACCGGACATACTGTGATCCTCTGCCCCAAGGGCTGGCGAGAACTCCTGCGATGGAAGCTGACACGCCTCCGCATAGTCCGAGGCACCATACGCGCCTGCGGCGACGGTCACGCCTCCGGCTTTGCAGCCGCCCGCTTCTTGCTGAGCACCTCTCACAACCACATCGTCCGTCACCGAAACGGCAACCCCTTCGACATCCGGCTCTCCAACATCGTGGCAATCTCGCGCGGCCTCGTGAAGCAAGCGAAGATTGAAGCCGAACGAGGACCAGAGTACGGGGCCGATGTCATCCTTCGGGACGGAAGGCGTCGCTCACGCGAGCGTCCCCAGACCCCAAGTGCGAGGCAGAGAATCGCAAGGGCATTGGCCGTCTAAAAGCGCCTTCAAAGAGCCTCAGGAGCCCGCTGGGGAATCCTATCGCCTGCGCAGGGTTACCCCGTGCCCCCGCGAATGGCCCGCCAGCGGAATCCCTAGTGGCATTGAGAGGGTCGGCATTTTCAGACGCAAATCCGAGAAGCCCTCCCTCGATCCGGTTTCGAGGCGGGCTTCCCCCCGGTGGCCCTCGCCGCCCGCTAGCAGCCCCGCCGAATGTCCTTCCACTATGCTGGCAATCATCCCCGCTACTGGACTTGCCCACTTCCAACGCCCTCGATGCTGACGCGACCCTACGCGGCGCAAAGGACGGGGCGGATTGGTCGTCGTGGTGGGAGAACATTCGGAATGGGGGTCAGGGCCACCTGCGCAATAGGTCCAGAAGCAGCGACAGCCGCGCTTCCCGGGCGGACAAGTCCAACTGGCTGTTCGCCTCCGCTGAGCGTGACGATCCCCCTTAGCGATGGCTTGGTTGTCGCAGCATGTAGGCGACTTCACGGGGACATATTGATGCAGCGAATTAGCGACCAGACATGGAATACAGCGGTGGGATACTTGGCCGCATTCGTATTCGCTGGGATCACCGGGTTTGCGCTGGGCGCAACATTCTCAACAGGTTGTGCGCTCGACCCTCAGAACGCCCCGTTCGGCTGTGCGGAGTTTCTTCTATCGCGGTATCAGACGATGATTGCCGCCGTCATAGCAGCGATTGCCGTATTCCCGGTCTGGCGGCAAGTACGTCTGCAAGGAATGCAAACAGACATTCTGAAAGGTGACGCACTTCGTCAGCGCATTTCTACTATCGGTAAGATGCATAATGATCTCGTGAAGAAAGCCCAGCCGCTACGAGAGCAATTGCAGCTGTACCCCGATCACGTCGATTCTGTCAGCTATTGGGCGCACGACGCTGCACAGCACGTCGATAGTTGCTTGGACTTCGTGTCCGGCCAAAAGTCGCTAAAGCTCGACGGAAAGCAGATCGCGATGGCGAGGACCGATCTGATAGCCAAGTTGACGAAACTATCTCGCGCCCTTTGGGCCATGAATTGGGACGTGTACTTAGAGGACGGAGACGGTCTGGATGATGAGGAAAAAGCCAAGTTTCAGGACGAGGCCGCACAAGCAGAAGCAGACTTAGAGATGACGATTGGTGCGGCACTCAAGAGCCTGGGCGCTGTTCGATCAGCAACTTTCGACGACATCACCCATGCTCGAACAAAATTACAAACCCTCAGCGAGAGCCTACTGTCTCGCGGTGAGTAGTTGTGAGTTGAACAACAACGTGTTCGCGATAGTTGGCAAAAATATCTGAAGTACCACTTCCAAGGGGATGGTGGCACGAGTTCCCCCATGGCCCCGTCACTTCACCTAAACACCCAACGCGCGTGGGTCGTACTCTCGGCTCTCACTCATTCTGTAGCGATGCCGGTGTGCCGATGAACTCCAAGAATGTCCTTCCCAGCCGAGTGCTATGTTGGTTCAAGATCGAACTGCCCGACATCATCACCTTCGAGGAGCCCTCAACAAGACGCTCGGCTTCAAGTTCAGCGACGATGACTTCGAGAAGGTCTTCACGATTGGTAAACTCGGGCACGCCAACCAGAAGAACCGGCCAGAACGATCCCATCATCATCCTACTCGCTTGCGCCACCATGACGGGGGAAGCCTTCGGATTGTCCATCGCCTTCAAAACTCGCACATGGGATGTCGAGAACCTGCCGACGTAGTCCATGAACCTGCCGCGTAAGACATCATCAATGGCGATGCCAGCAGCGGTGTTCAGGACCACGTTCTGAAGAGCCTCAAGTCGCTCCTCGTCGTGCGCTCGCATCGCCTGATCAGTAGCCTCGTACACGATGCCGACGAACTCGGGGTTGTCACCAAGTGACCTCGGATCGAAGCCGTCGAGGCGCTCCTCAAGACCTTGTAGGCCCTTGCCGATCTGCCTGAACCAATCCTCTTGCCGCTTCTTCAGCGGTTCGCCGATGGCACGTTCCAGTATCTCCTGCAACGCATCGCCCACGAAAGGGATTGCAGCAAGACTGACCTTGGCAACCGAGTAACCGAACCTCCCCGGCGCTTGTTCCGGGAAGTCTGGTAGCTGCGGTGGCCTGTCCATGCTCGATCTCCGGGTTCGCGTCTGCCGACACTACCAGCATCTCCGCACCCTCTGATCGTGGTCAGCGAGTTGTCCCCCAAGACCGCCCCGGCAAATGTATGTCCGTAGGGGTATAGGCAAGCGTACAGCGAGAATACGCCAAGAAACATGTCCGTAAGGGTTGACTTCTGTCAACGGACATTAGTATCAACGGTCAACACCCTTACGGACAAGGAGCGATCATTGGCTACCATCTTCTACGCACGGGTCTCGACTGCGGACCAGAACATCGAACACCAGCAGGCGCAGGCGGAAACAGCGGGCTTCAAGATCGACCGGGTTGTTGCGGACCATGGCGTGTCCGGCGTGAGTACGCTGTTCGCTGAACGCCCCAACGGCAAGCGGCTCTTCGACATTCTGCGCGAGGGTGACACCCTGCTGGTGCGTTGGGTTGACCGATTGGGTCGCAACTACAGCGACGTTCGGGACACCATTCAGGAGTTCATGCGGCGCGGCGTTGTCGTTCGCACGGTAATCAATGGCCTGACCTTCGACGGAGCAACCAAGGACCCAATGCAGCAGGCCGTCCGAGACGCGCTGATTGGCTTCCTCGCAGCGACGGCGCAAGCCAATGCCGAAGCGATCAAGGAAGCCCAGCGGAGTGGCATCGCCCACGCCAAAGCTAAGGACGGCGAGACGAAGTATCGAGGTCGCAAGCCCAGCTTCACGCGAGATCAGTTCGCGACGGTGTGCAACATGCTGGACCTATCGACCGGCGTGGGTGAGATCGCAGCAGCCACCGGCCTAAGCCGCCAGACCATCTACCGGATCAGAGATGACCGGGCTGCAGCAGAGGCTACGCTGGCGAGTTGGGCAGCGTAAAGGACCACGCGGCATGATGATCTATGCGGCGCGATCAGTGTTTTTTTGCCTTTGACGCTCGAAGGAGGTCTACCATGGCACGGTCGGCACCTGCTTCGTGACAAGGGCTAATGGGATAGTAGAACGAGTGCGGCAACGTAGGACGCTATGGAAGATCTAACGAAGCTGGTGAACTTACCGTGGGCGACGCTGCTTACGCTCGCCAGCGGGTACGCCGCTTACTATGTCGCGAATGTAGGCGTCCGCGATCACCACAAGCCTGTAGACGTTACGTTTTCGACGCTCGTGTTCGGCTTCTTCTCCGCTTTCGTTTACGCCATCTGTCGAAGGCAATTCGGCTCCGGGCTCCTCACCGCCTCGGTACTTTCATTCGGCTCGTCGATTGTATTCGGGGCGTTCTGGAGCCTCCTTGGAAGACGAACCCTTGAGCGAGCCCTGAGACATTCAAACGTCAGCCTTTCCGATGACATCCCGAGCGCATGGGTCGCGCTCTTTCGGGCAAAGACTTACGCCACCCAGCTATCGGTAAAGCTGAAGGATGGAACATGGCTCAAGTGTGAAGACCTCAACGTCTTTGCTGGCCATCCCAACGGGCCGTGCGTCCTCGGTGGCAAGGGCGACGTGCTTATGTACGTCACCCATGTGAAAGGCCCAAAGGACGAAGACTTTGAAGCATGCACCGAATTGACCAATGAGGCTTGGGGTGACGAGATCACCTTTATTCCAGCCGATCAGATCGCGATGGTTGACTATCGCCGAAAGCGACGATGATTCACTTTTTCTTCGGGCTGGGTGCTGGAGTGCTCGGCTTGCTCTCGCTCGTAGTCGGGGTGTGGTTGCCTTGCACTCCATGGCCCGTCTGCGGCACGAAGTTCTTCTTTTCAACTGCAGGCATGTGATTGTCTTTTGTGGTCGTCGGACGTTGCACCGGCTTGTCTGTCACATCGATCTCCTATGGTCGGGATTTGAGGGATTGGAATTCAAAGATCGGATCGAAATGGTCGCCAATCAACAAGCCTACTCGCCATTCCGAAAAGGTAACCGCCGCAGCATCGTGTCTCAGCCGTGCCTTTTCGCCGGTTCTCATATTGAACGTGAAGGAGTTCGTGATGCTCTCCTTCGCTCGAATGTAGACTTCCCCATCGGCGCTGATGATGCCCCCGACATCCGAGTTCCCGTCAAAGGCGGACACACTGGACAGATTTGACCGAACGACCGCCTGCGGGAGGCTGATCAGAACGTCATTCGGCAGCCCGCCCGCCGCGAGCCACAGGGGAGAATGGTGCCGTTCCGAGTAGCTGAAGATGATCGCGCTCTTGATATGGTCGACTGAAACGCAAAGGCCGAACTCAGGCTTCGTTCGCTGAAACATGAAGAAGCTGCCCGGCGGCAGGTCGTCGAAGCTAGAAGCCGCACCGGGCAATTCGATCATCATCGTCGCACCCCACCATATCTCATACTTTCCATCGAGCCGATCCGCCGCCGCCCCACTCCGCGAGTACAAGATCGCCTTTGGCGGAACAGTTCAACAGCACATACCCTTTTCGAGGAGTTCTCCAAAGGCATTGCCCGAGGCCGGTGACACCTGCTTCCAGCACTGATACACGACAGCGTACGGCAACGCGAAAAAGCTCAATCGCTTCAAAGAGGACGGCCGCACTGCCCACAGTTCAATCCTGTCTGGCAGCACCAGCCAACCTCTTGAAATCGCAGGAAACCTTGGTAGACGGCATGTTGTCGTCGCTTCAGTGGTCCACACAGGTGGTCCACATGGTCCTTGCAATGTGCCGTCCCGTCAAACATCCCACAACCGGCGTCTACCTTTTCCGGAAGCGTGTTCCCAAACAGCTGCGGAGCTTGGTCGGTCGCGCTGAGATAAAGCGTTCGCTGGGCACAAAGGACAAAAGCAAAGCCGGACGACTCCACCGCGAGATGGCAGAGGCCATCGAACGAGGATGGGCACTCCTAGCGGCTGCGCCGGTCGCGCTCTCTCATAAAGAGATCATGCGACTAGCCGGTGTCGCCTATCAGGACATCGTTGGCATCCACCCGGATAACCCCGGCCCCGCATCGGTATGGGAGCATCATATCCGGCTCAGTGAAGAAGCCCGCGCAAAGGGGAAATTGGATCAGTGGGTCGGGCCGTATGTCGATACGCTGTTGGTTCGTGAGGGGATCAAGACCACACCGGAGTGTCGCTTAGAGATCATCGAAGAAACCGACAAAGCGGTGGTGCAGGCCGCGCGGCAGCGTCTCAAAGAGGCACAGGGCGACTATCGACCGGACCCAGACGCAGGCCGCTTTCCTCGGCAAGAAACAACTGCCCCTAGCGGAGGGGTTAAAGCTGCCGCAGGCGCAGCGTCCCGGAATTGGCATCGCACCGAGATCATGATTTGCTCAAGACGGCGGATCGGACAAAGGCCAAGGCTCGATGTCCCGAGGTCGCCGCAGAGGTCGAGAACAGATCGCGGGTCGCCGAATTCACCGAGGTGGAGAGCGGCAAGCGCAGTGATCGGCCCGAGCTGGCCAGGGCGTTACAGGCTTGCCGCGTCTATGGTGCCAAACTGTCATTGCCAAGCTGGATCGCCTGTCGCGCGATGCGCACTTCCTGCTCGGGCTGGCCAGGCGTTGGCGCTCTGACTGCGCCCCTCTGACTATGGCGATGCCAATCGTTCGACCTTGCCTGCCAACACCGGCCTACCTTTGTCCGAGAGCCGCAATAGGACCGCGACGCGTCTTTGGTTTCGCCAGCACAAAAAAACTAATTAATTTCAATAACTAAGTGCGGCCGATCAAAGATCATCCGAATGACGCCAGAATTTCGCCAAAATCCCTGAATTTTCGCGAAAATTTTAACCAGGCGTCCCGATACTGCGCCTCACGTAAAATTACGGAATCCGGGGGGATTTGGAATCATGGCTTTGCGGTTCAAGGTCGGAAAGAATTTGTTTCGTTTCAAATTACCGAGCATGAAGCTCGGCGTCCGGGGAAGTCTCTTCCTGGCATTCGCAATCATCGCCGGCATGGCAATCGCGATCAGCGCGGGAGCAAGTCTGCTGCTTGGCCAGCTCGGCGGCATGATGACCGAACTCAGCAACCGCGACATCCCCCGCCTGACGGCGAGCTTGCAGCTATCCGCTCTGAGCCAGAGCCTCGCCTCGCGCGGACCGGCTGTGCTCGCATCGGACGATGAAGGCGTACTTCAAACGCGGGTCAAGGATCTGAAGGACGCTCAGAGCGCCGCCATGGAGAAGCTGAAGGAGATCAAGAATCTCAAAGCCGACCCGACCGTCGTGACGGCGCTGGAAGAAAACGTCAGAATGATCGACGACACCATCACCAGCCTGCAGTCGGCGGCAAAGGAACGGCTCGATCTCGCCGGGCAACATGCCAAGCAGTTCGAAGCCGCCCGCAACGCCCACTCCGCCGTCGTCAATATGATCAATGCCGGCACTGACGAGGCGAAAGCCGTCGTCAACACCGCGCTGACAAATGCGACCATCGATGGCCGCGACGCCCTGAAAGCCATGCAGGGCGTCGATATGCTGGCCAGCCTGCTGGCAGACGTCAACTTTGCAGCAAGCAACATCAGCGCCGCTGCCAGTGCCGCCAACGCCGAGACGCTCAGCGATCAGGAATATGCATTCTCGGTGACGCAGGACAGCATCGATATCTCCCTCAAGGCGCTCGGCCGTGTCGGCGACAAGATGAAGGAAGCCGTCGCGAAAATGATGGCGTTCGGCGACAAGAAGACCGGCGTCTTCAAGCTCCGCCAGAAGGAGCTGGATTCGGCCGATTACGGCCGGCTCATCCTGGAAGAGACCGGCAAGCTCAACCGCGGCCTCGAGATGAGCATCAAGCGGCTGGTCGATGACGTGCAGGTAGCGACGGACACCGCAGCGACCAAGGCGCGCAGCACGATTACGCTGGGAACGATGACGATGCTCGCACTCGGCGCGCTCACGCTGATCGGATCCGCGCTGTTCGTCTGGCTCTATGTCGGCCGCAACATCCTGGGCCGGATCCGCAACCTGCAGGACGTGATGCGGCGGCTGTCAGAGGGTGACCTCAATGCGGAAGTGAAACGCAGCCGCCAGCAGGACGAAATCGCCGTCATGGCCGGCTCGCTCGAGGTATTCCGCGAGAGCATGATCCGCGCGCGCGCGCTGAGCAGCGAGCAGGACCAGGATCGTATCGCCAAGTCCGAGCGCGCGTCGCGCATCGAAACCCAGATCGTGCATTTCGAGGACAAGGTGCGGGTCGCACTCGACGGCCTGATGACCTCGGCCAACGTCATGCAATCGACCGCGGAAAGCATGTCGACATCCGCAGAGCATTCAAGCGCGCTGGTGAGCACCGTCGCGTCCGCCGCCGAGGAAACCTCGGTCAACGTGCAGACGGTTTCGGCCGGCACCGAGGAATTGACCTCGTCGATTCAGGAAATCAGCCGCCAGGTCACGAATTCGACCAAGATCGCCGCCAACGCGGTGAGCGAAGCTGGCAAAACCGACGCCACGATGCAGGGCCTTGCCGACAATGCAGACCGCATCAGCAGTGTGGTCGATCTGATTCAGGAAATCGCGTCGCAGACCAACCTGCTCGCGCTCAACGCCACCATCGAGGCCGCGCGTGCCGGCGAAGCCGGCCGTGGCTTCGCCGTCGTCGCGTCGGAAGTCAAAAGCCTCGCCGAGCAGACGGCAAAGGCGACGGACGAAATCCGCACGCAGATTGCCAACATGCAGACCGTCACCACGTCGGCGGTCGGCGCAATCCGCAGTATCGGCGCCACCATCGGTGAGATCAGTGAAGTAACCACCGCCATCGCGGCTGCAGTCGAAGAGCAAGGCGCTGCGACGCGCGAGATTGCCCGCAACATCCAGCATGCCGCCAGCGGCACCTCAGAAGTGTCGAGCAACATTGTCGGCGTGAGCCGTGCCTCGAGCGAGGCCGGAAACGCTGCGGGCGATGTGCTGAACGCATCGAACGAACTTCGCCGCGAGGCCGATACGCTTCGCGCGGAGGTCGATGCCTTCTTGCTGAATATCCGCGCCGCGTAGCAATTGTGTCTAGTTGCTATGCCGCGTGGCATGGCAGCCTTCTGTTTTGGGGTTCGGCGCCGGGTGCTCCGAACCCCAATTCGTTAATTGCGCGCGCCAGAGCGAAAATACGGGATCAACGTTCCATGGAACGGCATGATTCCACGGTTCTTTTGGCTCCTGAGTCCGCGCACCGAACCACGCATCAGATTGACTCTTCAGGGGCCCCATGATCCTTGCTAGTCTCGATCCGGGGAAATCGCGCGTGCCGTCAAGACATCGCCTTCTGCCCGATTCATTGAGATAGCGGCGTCTGCAGGGCGACGTCTTTTACATGCAAGGGGACAGCGCATGAGCATAGTGCCGGGTTCGGATGTGAATGGCGGGATGTCGGTCGGCCGCGATGCGCTGATCGAACCGCGCAACGACTGGACCCGCGCAGAAGCGCAGACACTCTACGATCTCCCCTTCGCGGATCTGATCTTCCAGGCGCAGAGCATTCACCGCCGCAACTTCGATCCCAATCACGTCGAAACCGCGAGCCTGCTCAGCATCAAGACCGGCGGCTGCCCCGAGGATTGCGGCTACTGCTCGCAGAGCGCCAAGTACGACACGGGCCTCAAGGCCACCAAATTGATGGATCACGACGACGTCGTGGCCACCGCAAAGCGCGCCAAGGAAGCCGGCGCCGAACGCTTCTGCATGGCGGCTGCCTGGCGCAATCCGAAGGACAGGGATCTCGACAAGGTTTGCGACATGGTCAGCGCCGTGAAGGATCTCGGCATGGAAACCTGCGTCACGCTCGGCATGCTGACCGACAAGCAGGCGAAGCGGCTGCACGATGCCGGCCTCGACTTCTACAACCACAATGTCGACTCCTCGCCGGAGTTCTACGACAAAATCATCACCACGCGCACGATGCAGGACCGCATCGACACGCTGGCGCATGCACGCGAAGCCGGATTGAAGGTCTGCTGCGGCGGCATCATCGGCATGGGCGAGCAGGTCGATGATCGTCTCGGCATGCTGGCGCTGCTGGCCAACCTTCCCGAACATCCCGAAAGCGTTCCGATCAACATGTGGAACGAGGTCAAGGGCGTACCCGTCAACGACACCGCCGAACGGCCCGACCCGATCGCGCTGGTCCGGATGATCGCCGTCGCGCGCATCATGATGCCGCGAAGCGTGGTTCGCCTTTCCGCGGGCCGCCAGTACATGACCGATGAGTTGCAGGCGCTGTGCTTCGTCGCCGGCGCGAACTCGATCTTTATCGGCGACGTGCTGCTGACCACGAAAAATCCGCAGACCGAACGCGACGCCAACCTGCTGGACCGCCTCGGCATCAAGTCGAAGCTCGACGACGGGAAGCATGACGGCCATACTCATGCCGGTGAAAAGCCGGCAGCCGCCACTGTCTCGGTCAGCGGCGCAGCAGCGTCCTGACGCTGTTTCAAACGTCCGTCAGCATGGAAGCCTGCATGGCAACCATGCTGACGCAGTCCGTAAAACGCACCTTTTCGGCTGGCCGGACACTAGCGCGGCGGGATTTGCCGCGTTAAGCCGGACCTGAAAACTGCGATTGCGAGACGATGCACACCAAGACCGCCCCATTGCCCGCAGCCCCTGACGGCCTGCGCTACCCAATCGAGACGCCGCCCAGACCGGACGAAGCGATCGAGGTCGCGCCCGGCCTGATTTGGGTGCGCATGACTCTGCCGTTCCGCCTCAACCATGTGAACATCTACCTGCTCGCTGACGGCGACGGCTGGGCCATGGTCGATACCGGCATCGGCAACGACGCCACCATCGCCGCATGGACGGCCTTGTTCGAAGGCCCGCTCAAGGGATTCAAGATCACGCGGCTGATCGTGACGCACGCGCATCCTGACCACGTCGGACTTGCGGGCTGGATTGTCGAACGCTTCGGCTGCCCGCTTCACATGTCGCAGGTGGAATATCTGCAGGCCGCGTATCATCAGCATCGCGGCTCGCCGGAACGCAAACTGGTGCAGCGGCTGTTCTTCCGCCGTCACGGCATGGACGAAGAGATCACCGAAGCACTGCTCGGCAAGGGCCAGGATTACCTGACGCGCGTCTCGATCCTCCCCGCCTCCTATTACCGTTTGTCGAAGGGCGACGAGATCACGATCGGTTCGCGAAAATTTAAGGTCCTCACCGGCGGCGGTCACGCGCTGGACCAGGTGATGCTCTATTGCGAGGCCGACAACATCTTCCTGTCGGCAGATCAGGTGCTAAGCAAGATTTCGCCGAATGTCAGCGTGTGGGCGGTAGAGCCCGATGCCAATTCGCTCGGCGAATACCTCACTTCTTTGGCTGAGCTTGCAAACCTGCTGCCGGACGACGTTCTTGTGCTGCCCGGTCACGGCGTGCCGTTCTACGGCGTGAAGACACGCATCAAGCAGCTCGCCGATCATCACGAAGAGCGCTGCCAGCTGATCGCCGATGCGTGCCGCGTATCGCCAAAGACCTCCGCTGAACTGGTGCCGGTTGTCTTCCACAAGCACGCCCTCGACGCCCACCAGACCGGCTTTGCCGCCGGCGAACTGATTGCCCACGTCAATCACATGCTGGCCGGAGGCCGGCTGACGTCCAATCTGGGCTCCGATGGGGTTCTGCGTTTCACCACCGCCTGACTGGACCCGAACATCCTGATTGCGTGGAATTGATCCCGTGATGATCTGGATCAATTTTTTGCCGCATACGAGCCCGGCGAAAACGGCCTCGACATCAAAGCTGGAAAAGCTCTAAAAAGGCCTCGCGCACGGCAGAAGGCCCTTGGCCCGGCTGCCGTATTCCGGGTTCCCATCCAGGGTTTTTGTGATGGATTACAACAAGTTCTTCGACAATGCCCTCGGGCGGCTTCATGACGAGCGGCGCTACCGCGTTTTCGCGGATCTGGAGCGGATCGCCGGCCGCTTCCCCCACGCGACATGGCACTCGCCCAAAGGCCCGCGCCCGATCGTGATGTGGTGCTCGAATGACTATCTCGGGATGGGTCAACATCCGAAAGTCGTCGGCGCCATGGTGGAGACCGCGACCCGCGCCGGCACCGGCGCCGGAGGAACCCGCAACATTGCCGGAAACAATCACTCTCTGATCCAGCTCGAACACGAGCTCGCCGATCTGCACGGCAAGGAAGCGGCGCTGGTTTTCACGTCGGGCTATGTGTCTAACCAGACCGGCATCGCGACGCTGGCGAAGCTGATTCCGAACTGCCTGATCCTGTCGGACGCTCTGAACCACAATTCGATGATCGAGGGCATCCGTCAGTCCGGCACCCAGTACCTTGTGTTCCGCCATAACGACGTCGCACATCTCGAAGAATTGTTGCGCGCCAATCCGGGCCGCCCGACGCTGATCGTTTGCGAAAGTCTCTACTCGATGGACGGCGACGTCGCACCGCTGGCGAAGATCTGTGATCTCGCGGAGCGTTACAGCGCGATGACCTATGTCGACGAAGTCCATGCGGTCGGCATGTACGGCCCACGTGGCGGCGGCATCGCCGAGCGCGACGGGGTGATGCACCGGATCGATATTCTTGAAGGCACGCTGGCCAAGGCGTTCGGCTGCCTCGGCGGCTACATTGCCGGCAGCGCCAAGATGGTCGATGCGGTGCGTTCCTATGCCCCGGGCTTCATCTTCACCACGGCGCTTCCGCCTGCAATCTGCTCGGCCGCGACCGCCGCGATCAAGCATCTCAAATCATCGTCATGGGAGCGCGAGCGCCATCAGGACCGCGCAGCGCGTCTCAAAGCCATTCTCACCGCCGCCGGCCTGCCGGTGATGTCGAGCGATACGCACATCGTTCCGCTGTTCGTCGGCGATCCGGAGCGCTGCAAGAAGGCATGCGATCTGCTGCTCGAACAGCACGGCATTTATATCCAGCCGATCAACTATCCGACGGTACCCAAGGGGACGGAGCGTCTGCGCATCACCCCGTCGCCGTATCACGAGGACGCGCTGATCGATGGCCTTGCCGATGCGCTGGTCCAGGTCTGGGAACAGCTCGGCCTGCCGCTGCACGCCAAACCCTTGGCTGCTGAGTAGTCGAACGGCGATCTGACGTTAGACGGCTTTGGTGCGCTGCTGCCCCGGCGTGTTCGACAACACGATCCGCATCAGGTCGGCGGCGTTGCGCGCACCCAGCTTGTCCATGATCCGCGCACGGTGAACTTCGACGGTGCGGGGGCTGATGCCGAGCCGTCGTCCAGCCTCCTTGTTCGACGCGCCGTGCGTGACCTGCGCCAGCACATCCCGTTCGCGCCGGGTGAGAAGCTCAAGGCCCGCGAAATCGGCGAGACCATCGATCCGTTCCGTCATCGATCCACGATAGGTCAGAACAGCCCCGCGAACCCGGTCGATCATGACGTCCGCCGAAATCGGCTTTTCGAGAAAATCCACCGCACCGAGCTTCATGGCCTCGACCGCCATCGCGATGTCGGACTGACCGGAGATGACAAATACCGGCGGCGCGAACCGTATGTCAGCCAGTTGCTTTAGCACCACAAGGCCGGAACCACCGGGGAGCTGAAGATCGAGGATCACACAGCACGGCGTGGACGATTGCAGCCATTCAAAGAACGATTCGCCTTCCCCGAACGCCTTTGCCTCGAACCCGTCGATGCGCAGTAACAGCAAGAGGGCGTCGCGAACCAAGGGGTCGTCATCCACGATGACGACCGGGGCATCCCATGTCGCGAAAGGCAGCATCTGACCCATTGCCCAGCCCCCTTCAGTGTATTACATCAATAATACAACTTGTACGTGTGTATGCTGATTCGGCCGTTCTGCCAATGAGAGTCTCCTGGAGTTCGGATGCGTCTGCCCGCGGACCGGGCTAAGGTCGCAACCGGGCGCTGGCCAGGGGCATGATCCCGGAAAGTGGGACCAGGTTTTTGGAGAGGATCATGCCGAAACGAAAACAGGCGACTTTCGATGCTGCATGACTGGGGCGTGATCGCAGCCGCTTTCGGCTACATCGGCCTTCTATTCGTTGTCGCGAGCTACGGTGAGCGGCTGACGCAGCTACAGCGCGGCCGACTCGGCACCATCATCTATCCGCTGTCGCTCGCGATTTACTGCACGTCGTGGACGTTCTTCGGCTCGGTCGGCCTTGCAACGCGAACCAGCGTCGAGTTTCTCGCGATCTATGTGGGCCCGATCCTGATGATCGCGTTCTGCACACCGCTGTTGATGCGTGTCATCCAGCTGGCGAAATCGCAGAATATCACATCGATCGCCGACTTCATCGCCGCGCGTTATGGAAAGAGCCAGGCCGTCGCAGCGACCGCCGCCGCCATCGCGATCATCGGTTCGGTGCCATACATCGCGCTTCAATTGAAGGCCGTCGCGTCATCCCTGGAAACAATCCTCAATCAGGATCAGGATGTTTCCAGCATTCCCTACATCGGGGACATCGCCTTCATCGTCACCATTACCCTCGCTGCCTTCGCCGTGCTGTTCGGCACGCGTCAGACCGACGCCACCGAACACCAGCACGGCCTGATGCTCGCGGTCGCGACGGAATCGCTGGTCAAGCTAATAGCTTTCATCGCCGCGGGCGTGTTCGTGACGTTTTTCATGTTCGGCCCGTCCGATCTCTGGGACCGCGCCATGAAGACGCCAGAGGCGGTGCGCGCGATCGAGGCCGCACCGTCGATCGGAAATTTCCTCGCCATGACGCTGCTGTCGTTTCTGGCGATCATGCTTTTGCCGCGGCAATTCCACGTCAGCGTTGTCGAGAACTCGACCGAGGCCGAGGTTCGCCGCGCGCGCTGGTTGTTTCCGCTCTATCTGATCGCGATCAACCTGTTCGTGATCCCGATTGCCATCGCCGGTCTCGTCACCTTTCCATTTGGTGCGTCGGACAGCGACATGTACGTGCTGGCGCTGCCGATCGAGGCCAAGGCGACGTCGCTCAGCGTGATCGTGTTCATCGGCGGCCTGTCGGCCGCGACCGCCATGGTGATCGTGGAATGCGTGGCGCTCGCCATCATGGTGTCGAACGACATTATTATGCCGCTGGCGCTGAAACGGAAACCGGCTTCGCAGCCCGGCGAAGCGAACTTCGGCAGCTTCCTGCTCAAGGTCCGGCGCGTCGCGATCTTCGTCATCATGGCGATGGCCTATCTGTATTATCACGCGCTGGGAAATGCACAGCTTGCCGCCATCGGCCTGCTGTCATTCGCCGCAGTTGCCCAGCTTGCGCCGGCCTTTTTCGGCGGGCTGTTCTGGCGGCGTGCGACGGCGCGCGGCGCCATGGGCGGCATGCTGATCGGCTTCGCGGTATGGGCCTACACGCTGTTTCTGCCGAGCTTCGCCGATGTCGATCCGCGCGGCGTGATCTGGCTGAACGAAGGACTGTTCGGCATCGCCGCACTTCGGCCCCGCGCGCTGCTCGGCACCGAAATGGCACCGCTGATTCATGGCGTGTTCTGGAGCCTCTCGCTCAACCTCTTGACCTACATTGTGCTGTCACTGCTGCGCCAGCCGACATCGATCGAACGGGTCCAGGCTGATCTGTTCGTGCCGAACGAACTGGCGCCGATCGCGCCGAACTTCAGGCGCTGGCGTACAACAGTGACGGTGCAGGATCTGCTCAGCACCGTCGCGCAGTATCTCGGCCCCGACCGCGCGCTGCTGTCGTTCGAAACCTTCGCCGCGACCCATCACATCAATATCGATCGCGCGGCCCCTGCCGATTTCCGTCTGCTGCGCCACGCCGAACATCTGATCGCGTCGTCGATCGGCGCAGCCTCCTCCCGCCTCGTGCTGTCGCTGTTGCTGCGCAAGCGCGCGGTGTCTGCCAAGGCGGCGCTGAAACTGCTCGACGATGCGCACACCGCGCTGCATTTCAACCGCGAGATGCTGCAGACCGCGCTCAATCACGTCCGGCAGGGCATCGCGGTGTTCAATCCGGAGCTTCAGCTCATCACTTCGAACCAGCAGTTCGGCGAGATTCTGGACCTGCCGGCGCAGTATTCGCAGATCGGCATTCCGCTGGCCGAGATTCTGGAATTCATCGGCGGCAATGGACAGCCGGATTCGACCGCCGATCCCGCCGCCCTGCAGCGGCGGCTCATCGCCTACACCACCGAGGGCGAGCCCTATCTGGAGCGGCTCGCCGATCGCAACATGGTTGTCGAAGTTCGCGCCAATCGCATGCCGGGTGGCGCGCTGGTCATCACCTTTTCCGACATCACGCCGAGCTTCGAGGCGGCGGAAGCGCTGGAGCGCGCGAACGCAACGCTCGAAAGGCGGGTCCGTGAACGCACCGAACAGCTGACCCGACTCAACAGCGAGCTTGCACTGGCCAAGATCACCGCCGAAGAAGCCAATATCTCCAAGACTCGATTTCTCGCAGCGGCCAGCCACGACATCCTGCAGCCGCTCAACGCGGCGCGCCTCTACGTCACAAGTCTTGTCGAGCGCCAGGATGGCGGCGAGGATGCCCGCCTTGTCGGCAACATCGACGATTCGCTGGAGGCCATTGAAGAAATTCTCGGCGCGCTGCTCGACATCTCGCGGCTGGATTCCGGCGCCATGACGCCGTCGATCTCCAGCTTCCGCATGAGCGACCTGATGCGCTCGCTCGAAGTGGAGTTCGCGCCGATCGCGAAAGCGCGAAAGCTCCAACTGACCTTCGTGCCGTGTTCGTTGCCGGTGTCCTCGGATCGCGTGCTGCTGCGCCGGCTGTTACAGAACCTGATTTCGAACGCCATCAAGTACACCCCGAAAGGCCGCGTCCTGGTCGGCTGCCGCCGCAAGGGGACATCGCTGGAGATCGCCATCTACGATACCGGGGTCGGCATTCCGGTTTTGAAGCGCACGGAAATCTTCAAGGAATTTCACCGGCTCGATCAGGGCGCGCGGATCGCGCGCGGGCTGGGGCTGGGGCTCTCGATCGTGGAGCGGCTCGCGCGTGTGTTGAACCACGGCATCGTGGTCGGATCGAACCACAGCGGCGGTTCACATTTCACTGTGACAATGCCGATCGCCAAGACCGTGACGCACGCGGGCGCCATGGCCGGCGCGAGCATCTCTTCGAAGGCGCCGATGAGCGGCACTCTCATTGTCTGCATCGAGAACGATCGCGCCATTCTCGACGGCATGAAGACCTTGCTGACCGGCTGGGATGCCAAGGTCATTGCCGCGGTTGATCCTGTCGCCGCCGCGGAAGCAATCGCGGCGACCGACGAGCGCGTGACCGGCCTCCTGGTCGATTACCATCTCGATCGCGGCAATGGCATCGCCGCGATCCGCGACATCCGCCAGAGGTTTGGCGAGGGAATTCCCGCGATCCTGATCACCGCAGACCGCAGTCCCCATGTCCGCGATGCAGCGCGTGAGGACGGAATCGTGGTGCTCAACAAGCCGCTCAAGCCGGCGGCGTTGCGCGCGTTGCTCGGACAATGGCGGGCGCAGCAGGTGGTGGCGGCGGAATAAGATCAGGCGAGCGTCAGGCCGGTCGCGGCTTCCAGTTCGCGAATGGCCTGAGGACCGTCGATCACCTTGATGGTGGTCATGCCCATGTCGCGCGCGGGCTTCAGGTTGACGCCGAGATCATCGAGATAAACGCAATTGTTGGGATCGACGCCGAGCGCGTCAACCATCATCCGGTAGATCCGCGGATCGGGCTTGCGCAGGCCGATCTTTGCCGATTCGATAACGTGATCGAACAGCGCCATCGTCTCCGCGACGTAGAGTGCGCGGCCACCGGAACTGCCGATGGCGTTCGCGGGAAGATTGTTGGTGATACAGCCGGTCTTGAAGTGCTGCTTCACCCGCCGTAACGCTTCGACCATCTCCGGACGTGGATCGCCCGACAGCAGCGACACAACATCACGGCCCCGCACCTCGGCCCCCAGCACCAGCGATTCGGCGGCGAACAGCGTGTCGAAGGTGTCGAGATCCACTTCGGCACGCTCGAATTTCGCCCATGCGTTCTCGAAGTGGTTGGCGGCATTGGTGCGCCGGATGATATCGACGGGAAGGCCACGCTCCTTCTCGAATCGCGCGAAGGCCTTGAAAGGCGATGTGGTGAGCACGCCGCCAAAGTCCCAAATCACCGCCTCAACCATGATTGACCGCTTCTCACTTTGCTGACTTGCGCATGGCACGTGCGGCCCGCCGCCCCGCTACCTTGCCGGATCGGACTGTTTCCATTCGCCGCCCGCGATCTTGGCAGCGGCGATCACAGCCTGGGTCCGGCTTTCAACACCGAGCTTCTGCAGGATTGCAGAGACATGCGCCTTGATGGTGGCTTCGGAGACGCCGAGCTCGTAGGCGATCTGTTTGTTGAGCAGACCTTCGGACAGCATCATCAGCACCCGAACCTGCTGCGGCGTCAGCGTCACCAAACGATCACGCAGCCTGGTCATGTCGGGATCGGTTGCCACGGAGAGATCGACGTCGGCCGGCACCCAGACGTCTCCGTTCATCACCTTGCCGATGGCCTCGCGGAGGGTCTCGACACCGAACCGTTTCGGGATGAAGCCGGACGCCCCGAAGTCCATCGAGCGGCGGATCGTTCCAGCATCGTCACTGGCGGACACGATGACCACCGGAATCGCCGGGAACTGCGCGCGCAGGTAGATCAAACCGGAAAAGCCGCTGATCCCCGGCATCGACAGATCGAGCAGGATCAGATCGACGTCGGATTCGCGGTCGAGCAACGCCGTCAGTTCCTCGAACGATCCCGCTTCATCGATCCGGGCCGTCGCGACGACGGTCGCGACCGCTTGTCGCAGAGCATCGCGAAAGAGAGGGTGATCGTCGGCGACGACAAGATGCGTACTGGCAGCGCTGGTCATTTATCCCGCTTGCAGAATGCTGAGTAAGCCTGACGGCTCCATTGGATTCCAGTGTTTACTGTAGTGTTTAGTCTTGCAACCCATGGCCTGAAACGAAAAGCGGTCCACGTGCTTAACGCGTCAATTGTGCACTGCAAGGTGCCCACAGCATCGCTGTTTGCTGGGCCAAAAGTCTTATAGGGCGAAGTTTCACGCCGATGTTACCTTGTTTGCGAACTTCTCGCGCTTATGAGCCGGCCAAAGAACGGCGCGCAGGGGCGATTTTTTCAGCAACGTCTTTTGGGGAGCATCGAAATGGCCACCATGACTACAACCTCGCCGCGGGCGGGCGGCATGACGAAGGACGAACGTTTCGTCATCTTCGCATCATCGCTCGGCACCGTCTTTGAATGGTACGATTTTTACCTCTACGGCTCACTGGCCGCGATCATCGGCGCACAGTTCTTCAGTGCCTATCCGCCAGCCACCCGTGACATCTTCGCGCTGCTTGCGTTCGCCGCAGGCTTCCTGGTTCGCCCGTTCGGCGCCATCGTGTTCGGACGCATCGGCGACATCGTCGGTCGCAAATACACCTTCCTCGTCACGATCCTGATTATGGGTCTGTCGACCTTCATCGTCGGCCTGCTCCCGAACGCAGCCACCATCGGCATCGCGGCTCCGATCATCCTGATCATCCTGCGCCTGCTGCAGGGCCTCGCGCTCGGCGGCGAATACGGCGGCGCGGCCACCTACGTCGCGGAACATTCGCCTCCAGGAAAACGCGGTTACTACACCTCGTTTATTCAGACGACGGCGACGCTCGGCCTGTTCCTGTCGCTACTCGTCATTCTCTTCACCCGTACGATACTCGGTGAAGCCGACTTCGCAGCCTGGGGCTGGCGCATTCCGTTCCTGCTCTCGGTCGTGTTGCTCGGCGTCTCCGTCGTGATCCGGCTAAAGTTGAACGAATCGCCGGTCTTCCAGAAGATGAAGGACGAGGGCAAGGGCTCAAAGGCTCCGCTGACCGAATCCTTCGCGCGCTGGAGCAACGCCAAGATCGTGCTGATCGCACTGTTCGGCGGCGTGATGGGCCAGGGCGTGGTCTGGTACACTGGCCAGTTCTACGCGCTGTTCTTCCTGCAATCGATTCTGCAGGTCGACGGTTACACGGCGAACCTGCTGATTGCATGGTCGCTGCTGCTGGGCACCGGCTTCTTCATCGTGTTCGGCGCGCTGTCGGACAAGATCGGCCGTAAGCCGATCATCCTGGCAGGCTGCCTGATCGCGGCGCTGACATTCTTCCCGATCTTCCGCATGATCTCCTCCAACGCCAACCCGCAGTTGGAAAAGGCCATCGAGACCGTGAAGGTGTCGGTTATCGCCGATCCGAAGGGCTGCGGCGATCTGTTCAACCCGGTCGGCACCCGCGTGTTCTCGGCACCTTGCGATCTTGCCCGCGACTTCCTCGCGAAGTCCTCGGTCAAGTATGACACCGTTGCCGGCCCCGCCGGTTCGCCGGTGAAGATCTCAGTTAACGGCACTGAGGTGCCTTACACCAAGCCGGCGGACTCGAATGCCGGCGCGACCGCTGCCCTCCAGGCGGCCGGTTATCCGAAGCGCGGCGCCAACCCGACGCTTGTGAAGATGTCGCATCCATTCGATATCTTCCGGCCGCAAGTGGCTGCCATCATCGGCCTGCTGTTCGTCCTCGTGATTTTCGTCACGATGGTCTACGGCCCGATCGCCGCGATGCTGGTCGAACTGTTCCCGACCAAGATCCGGTACACGTCGATGTCGCTGCCCTATCACATCGGCAACGGCTGGTTCGGCGGTCTGTTGCCCGCGACATCGTTCGCGATCGTGGCATCAACAGGCGATATCTACTCGGGTCTCTGGTACCCGGTGATCTTCGCATTGATCACGGTGGTGGTAGGCTTCTTCTTCCTGCCGGAAACCAAGGACGTCGACATCTCCAAGTAACGATTGAAGGTCAGGCGGCACGCTCCGCCTGATCATCCATCCAAAACATATCGGCCGCGGATCGCTCCGCGGCCGTCTTTTTTGTGTCGCGTAAACTTCAGATCTTCTCGGACAACCGCTTCTGAAGACGAACCGCCATCTCGATCAGGCGATCCCAGACCCGGTCGATCAGCGCCAGCAGCTTTTCATGCTCGGGCGGCAATTGCAGTTCGATCCTCCCGGGCGATGCCTTGCTGTCTGGCGACGCCTGTGCGCTCTTTTTTGAATCTTCCTTGGCGAGCGGCGCATCGGTCTTGCCGGTGACGGTGTCGCGCTGGGCCAGTTGCTCCCGCAAGTTCTTGTTATCGGTTTGGAGCCGACCAATCTCTGTATCGAGCGCGGCTCGCTCGTCCGGCACCAGCCGGCAGATCCAGCCGCTCTTGTTGGTGCAGATCGACATCACCCCATTGCGGGTATCGAGCCGCAGGAATCCATCCGTGACCGGCGACAATGTGTAACGGCCATTCTCGGTGTCAGGCGCGACCTGGGCGCGCGCCTCATGACCGAACATCAACGTCGCCGCCAGCATCATCGCTGCAAGACCGGCCGGACGGATCGCGGCGGTGGCGAAGGCTTCAACAGTCATCTTATCTGGACGCATGGGCTCCGCCCTCCCCGCAATCGTCCCCGTCTTCGTCTCAAACGTCAGAGGTGTAGGCTTTGCGACCAGATTTCAACGCGTCCGCGAGCAATTCGATCCGATCTTGTCCCCAGAAAACCTCGCCGTCGAGAACCCAGGCCGGCGAACCGAACACACCGGCCTCAATCGCATCCTGACGGTTCTGGTCGTAGATCGCCCCGATTTCGTCCGAAGCCGCGTGGGCCACGATCTTGGCGCCCGGCAGCCCCGCCTCGTCGGCCAGCCGCGTCACGGTGGCCCCATCGGAAAGATCGAGTTGCTGTTCCCACACGCCGATATACGCACGGCGCAGAAGCGGTTCGGGATTCAATCCCGCCGCGATCGCAGCGATCACCGCGCCGTCCGCAAGCCGCACATTGAACGGCCAGTGCTTCGGCTGGATATGGAAATTCAGGCCGCGCTTCTCCCGCCAGCGCTGCATCTCCATGAAACGATAGCGTTGCCGTGCCGGATGGCGCTTCGCCAGCGGCAGCCCGCCGGTTTCGGAAAACAGATCGACAAGGACGACCGGCTTGTAGTTGACCTTCAACTGATGCGTGGCGGCCAGGTCCTGAAACAACGCATGCCCGATGTAAGCCCAGGGCGACTGGATGGAAAAATAGTAGTCAATCTGGCGCGACATCGGTCCTCCGGCTGCACGATTTCAGGAAGCTTCGGTCTTATCACAACCGAGCCAAATCGCACCGGGAGGCGCGACATTGTGTGTTACGATTATCGCAGTGCGGCGAGTGCGCGCAGCAGCTGGATTTTTTCTCCAGTTTTGCAAGTTATTTCAAGGCGATACCTGTCAATCTGGCAATCTTGACTTGACCGTAGGCGGTCAGTATGGTCCGCGCGGTTTCCGTGGGTGGCGGGGCGTTTTTCTTTGGAATCGCGCGACGGGGGTGGGGTGTCGACAGCAATGGCGAACGGCACGCACAACAACGGTCGCGGCGAGGGTGAACGAGACAAACCGCCTGCCGACGAAGCTGCGCTCTCCGCAAGGCTCGACCGTCTGAATCATCGGCTTTCCGACATCCGGAAAGATCGCAAGAACCAGACAGATCAGTCAGGAAGCGGGGCAGCCTCGGCCAACGCATCTGCGATGGCCCGGGGGTTTCGCCTCTCCTCCGAATTGATTGCAGGTGTCCTTGTCGGAGCGGTTATTGGCTGGGGCATCGACCGTCTCTTGTCGACTTCCCCCTGGGGTCTGATCGTGTTTTTTCTGCTCGGCTTCACCGCCGGCGTGATCAACGTGATGCGGGCAGCCGGCGTTGCAAACAGCGACGCGTCCGACCGCTCCTGACAGGGTCCCGCGACAGGCCCTGGGAATCGCCTGGAATTTCAAGCCAGTTCGCTGGCGGGTGTTACTGTCCGGCATGCCGGCAAAGATGAAAGACGAACGTGGATGGCCGATCCGATCCATCAATTTGAGATCCACAAGATCTTCTCGCTGGGCCACATCGGCGGTCAGGAGATCGCGTTCACCAATTCGTCAGCCTACATGTTCGGCGCGGTCGCCGTCGTCTCGCTGCTGATGATCGGCGGCAGTGCCGGACGCCACCTGATCCCCACCCGTTTCCAGTCCGTCGCCGAATTGACCTATGAATTCGTCGGGAACACGCTGAGAGAAAGCGTCGGCGACGAAGGCATGAAGTTCTTCCCCCTCGTGTTCTCGCTCTTCATGTTCATCCTGACAGCAAACATGATCGGCATCATTCCCTACACCTTTACAGTGACCAGCCACCTCATCGTGACGGTCGCGCTGGCGCTGATGGTGTTTCTCACGGTTCTGATCTATGGCCTCTACAAGAACGGCCTGAAATTCTTCAAGCTATTCGTCCCGTCAGGCATTCCGCTTTACATCCTGCCGCTGATCATGGTGATCGAGGTCATCTCGTTTCTGTCGCGGCCGGTATCCCATTCGGTGCGTCTGTTCGCCAACATGCTGGCGGGTCACATCACCCTCAAGGTGTTCGCGGGCTTCGTGACGTCGCTGAGCGCGCTCGGAACGCTCGGCATTTTCGGTTCGGTATTGCCGCTGGCGATGACTACCGCACTGACCGGCCTCGACATTCTCGTGGCTTTCCTGCAGGCCTACGTCTTCACCCTCCTGACCTGCATCTACCTCAACGACGCACTTCATCCCGGACACTGACTTCAGACACTGGCCGGATTTCACTCATCTACTGACATCAACACCCCAAGAAGGAGTTTCACCATGGATCCAGTTGCAGCAAAGTACATCGGCGCCGGCATCGCTTGTCTCGGCATGGGCGGCGCAGGTATCGGCGTCGGCATGATCTTCAGCCAGTTCCTGAACGGTGCGCTTCGCAACCCGTCGGCCTCGCAGGGCCAGTTCGCGAACCTGATTTTCGGCTTCGCCGTGACGGAAGCGCTCGGCATCTTCTCGCTGCTGGTTGCGCTGCTGCTGCTGTTCGCCGTCTGATTTCAGATGATGCGTTCGCCGCGGGGCCGTTAACGCGCCGCGGCTGACGCCTACAGGAGAAGCTCATGGCGACGGGTCAGGGCACTGCAAAGGGCACGACCGCCCACACCGAAGCAGACGGCCATGGCAAGGCGGGTTTCCCGCCTTTCCAGAAGGAGACGTTTGCCTCGCAGCTGGTGTCGTTCGCGATCGCCTTTGCGTTGCTTTACTTCATTGTGTCGAAGTTCGCGCTTCCGCGCGTCGGCGGCATTATCTCGAACCGCGAAGGCGTGATCGAAAACGATCTCACCGAGGCGCAGAAGCTGAAGGACGAGTCCGATCAGGCTCTGAAGGCTTATGAAACCGAGCTTGCCGATGCGCGGGCGCGGGCTCAGGCCATCGGATCCGAGACACGCGACAAGCTGAACGCGCAGGCCGAAAGCGACCGCAAGTCGCTGGAGACCAGCCTCGCAGCCAAACTGGCCGATGCCGAAAAGACCATTGCCTCAACGCGCGCAACCGCGATGGGCAACGTCCGCTCGATCGCATCGGACGCGGCAACGGCTATCGTTCAACGTCTCACGGGCGTTGCGCCCGACAGCAAGACTGTCGATAGCGCCGTCGATGCGTCCTTGAAGGGATAACGACGATGTTCCAAGCAGAATTCTGGGTCGCCGTCGCTTTCGTCATCCTGATGGGTGTGTTCGGCTACTTCGGCGTCCACCGCACCATCCTAGAGGCGCTCGATCACCGCCGCGATCGCATCAAAAAGGAACTCGACGACGCACGTCGCCTCAAGGAAGAGGCTACGAAACTGGTTGCCGAGTATCGGGCACGCCGCGCCAGCGCCGAGCGTGAAGCACAGGACATCATCACGAGCGCCAAGGCCGATGCCGAGCGCATCGCGGCCGAAGCCAAGGCGAAGATGGAAGATTTCGTCGCCCGCCGCACCAAGACCGCGGAAAGCAAGATCGCCCAGGCCGAAAGCCAGGCGATTGCCGACGTCCGCGCGGCTGCTGCCGAAGCCGCAGTGACCGCAGCGTCCTCGATCATGACGCAGTCGGTCAAGGGTTCGGTCGCCGACGGCCTGATCGCCAAGGGCATCCAGGACGTTCGCAGCAAGCTGAACTGACGATCTCACGCGATCTCAACAAAAGCCGGCCTCGTTGAGGCCGGCTTTCTTTTTATTGTTATTTCTTCCGCTTGCGCGCAGCGGGTTCAGGCTTTAGTGCCGCCGGGTCGAAGCCGACGTAGAAGATGTACTTGTCGTTCGCAGCCTCAGTGGGCGTCGGATAGACGACGTCTTCGGCAACGATGCTGAACTCGGTGTTTTCGCCTTCCATTGTCACCGTGGTCCGGAACGCCTTGGTGACGATGACCTTCTCCGGCGCGCCTTCCTGCACGACGGCCACACGCATCGGCACGTCGACGGTCGGCGGCGCACCCGCAGGTCCGGCGATAATGCGACCCATGATGCCGATTCGCGCAGTGATCTGACCGCCTTGCAGATTGCAGTCGCGCGCAGTGCGCGTGATCGATCCCTGATAGCGCAGATCGTTGCCGGATGCGGGCTTGCCTGGCGAGCCGACCGCGAGCGTGGAAGCGCCGAAACGGATCGCAACGCTGGGGCAGCTCAGATCGCTGTTCTCGGTCGCCTGCGACGATGGCGTGGATGACGTGGTGGCTTCCTGCGATTTCGAACCGAACAACTGGCTGAACCTGCTGCCGATCGACGAACTCGTCGATGAGCTCCCGGATGAACCGCCGAACATGCTGCCACCGCCGCAGCCGGACAGCGCCGTGCTCGCTGCCACGGCCAGCGCAGCCATCGCTGCGCGCTTCAATCGCCTGCCACCCGCCATCATTGCTTCCAGTTGGCCGAAAAGATCGGAAAGGAACTGGGGGCCTTATAGCAGGGCAAAGACGGCGAACCAAAGGCACAAGGCGCGCTTCGGCACGCTGGTTAACCGCGGAAATCCTCGTCCAGCAGGCCATACAGACAATGGTCCTGCCAGACCCCGTTGATGCAGAGATAACGCCGGGCCAGTCCCTCGCGAGCGAAGCCGCATTTCTCGAGAACCCGGATTGAGGACTGATTGGTCGGGATACAGGCCGCCTCGATGCGGTGCAGGTTGAGTTCACCGAACAGGGTCGGCAACAGCACCCGGAGCGCTGCGGTCATATAGCCCTTGCCTGCATGGGGCTGGCCGATCCAGTAGCCGAGGGTCCCTGCCTGAACGATTCCGCGCCGCACATTGGCAAGCGTGACTCCCCCGACCAGCGCTCCGTCGTCCTCGCGAATCACCAGAAAGGGATAAGCCCTGTCCTCGGCGATATCCTCGGCGTAGCGCCGCAGCCGGCGGCGGAATCCCGAACGGGTCAGGTCATCGGATGGCCAGATCGGCTCCCACGGCGTCAGAAACGTCCGGCTGATCTCGCGCAGTTGGCTCCACTGCGGGTAATCGGGCATTTGCGGCGCGCGCAGCAGAAGGCCGTGTCCGCGCGGGGCGAGCGCCGGAGCCGTTGTCGTGGGCAAGCGAAACAGGGCCATGCCGGACCCTCCTTCCGTGTCCGGATGCAGATACGCATCCACGTACCTATTCTAGCACAATCTTCCGGCCATTCCGATCCGGCAGCAGTGCGATCGAAACACTACGACGGCCTCGAAAACACATAAACGAAGCCCGTCAGCATCAAGCCGCCGACAGCTAGCGCGAGCGGTAAGCCAGGATTGGCGGTAATCCAGAACAGGGTGAAACCGACGATGATCCCGGCAAGCGCAGCCAGCTTCGCCCTGCGAGGAATGGCGCCGCGCGAACGCCACGCGCGCAGGGTCGGCCCAAAGCGCTCATGCTCCAGAAGCCAGGTCTCGAACCGCGGAGAAGACCGCGCGAAGCACGCCGCCGCCAGAATCAGGAAAGGCGTCGTCGGCAGCACCGGCAGAAATGCACCGATAACGCCAAGCGCAACGAAGGCGAATCCAAAACCAAGGAACAGGGCCCGCACAAGACGCGGGAAGCGCGAAACCTTTCCGGCAGGATCGCCACTCACCTCGTCACATGCGGGGTCCCGCGTCAGTGCAGCAGCGCCTTGGCCTTCGGGCGCGCCAGGCCCTCGGCCAAGCTGACCGCGGTATCGAGCCCGCGGCCTCCGCCCAACGCCACCACCGCAGGACGGCTGCGGCTCAGCAAACCCCGCGCGGCATTGCGGGTCGATTCCACGTTGACTGCATCGATCCGCGCTACCAGTTCGTCCACCGTCAGCGGACGCCCATAGGCCAGCATATGCCGCGCCATCTGCTCGGCGCGAGCGCTGCAGCTCTCCATTCCCATCAGAAGGCCAGCCTTCATCTGCGCCTTGGAGCGGGCGATCTCCTTTTCGGTCAGCGTCTCGACCGCGTTGTTCATTTCATCGACGATGACTTCCACCATCTCCGGCGCATCGGCGGGATCTGTCCCGGTATAGAGTCCGAAAAATCCGGTGTCGGCATAGGCGGCGTGGAATGTGTAGATCGAATAGCAAAGCCCACGCTTCTCGCGAACCTCCTGGAACAGGCGCGATGACATGCCACCGCCGAGGATGTTCGAGAAAACCTGCACGCTGAACAGCGACAGATCCGATTGCGGCACACCTTCGAGCGCCAGCGTCAGATGCGCCTGTTCGAGGTCGCGGTGAACAACGCGCGAGCCGCCCTTGCCGAACATCGCCGGAGCCGGCTTCGGCGCCGGCGTGTCGGCGAAGCTCGCGAAGCGCTGCTCAACCTCGGAAACAACTTGCTTGTGATCGACTGCGCCGGCCGCAGCGACCACCATTTCGGGGCCGCGATAGTGCGTCGACAGGTAGTTATGCAGATTGTCGCGATTGAAACTGGCAAGCGTCTGCGGCGTTCCGAGCAGCGAACGGCCCAGCGGCTGGTCTGGATAACACAGTTCGCTGAGATGCTCGAAGATCACGTCGTCCGGCGTATCCTGCGCCGCGCCGATTTCCTGCTCGATGACGCCTTTCTCGCGCTCAAGCTCCTCGGAGTCGAACGACGGATTGGCGAGAATGTCCGACAGCACGTCGAGCGCCAGCGGCACGTCGGCTTTCAGCACACGTGCATAATAAGCGGTGGATTCGTTGCTGGTTGCAGCATTGAGATCGCCGCCGACCGCCTCGATTTCCTCGGCGATCTGCTGCGAGGTGCGCCGCGTGGTACCCTTGAAAGCCATGTGCTCGAGCAGATGCGAGATACCGTGCTCGTCCGGCTTCTCGTCGCGGCCGCCGACGCCAGCCCACACGCCGAGCGCCGCGGTCTCCAAATGCGCCATCGTATCGGTGACCACCGTCAGTCCGGAGGCCAGCTTGGTGACGTTGACGCTCATCCGGCGGCTCCCTGCTTCGCGGCCCGGCTCACCGAGAGAATGAACCGCTCGACCTCCGTCTGGTCGTTCTTCATGACCTTGATGTGTTCGGACTTTGTCATCAACCCGTCGAGCCAGGCCGGCAGCGGCGGACGAACCCCGCATGCCGCCTCGACGGCATCGGGGAACTTCGCGGCATGGGCCGTCGAGAGCACGATATTCGGCACCGTCGATACCGGCTTGTCCTGATCCGCGACCGCCAGTGCCACCGCTGTGTGCGGATCCACCAGTTCACCTGCTTCACGCCAGGCTGCACGGATCGCAGCGCTGGTTTCCGTCTCGTCGGCGCGGCCTGCATCGAAATCTTCGCGAACCTGCTTCAGCACCGCATCGCTCAGCACGAAGCGGCCCGACTGCGCCAGTGCCCCCATCATCGCGCGAATGGCGGCGCTGTCGCGGCCGGTGGCTTCGAACAGCAACCGCTCGAAATTGGACGAGATCTGAATGTCCATCGATGGCGACGTCGTGGCATGAACCTGCTTCACCTCGTAGATGCCGGTCTTGAGCGTACGCGCCAGGATGTCGTTGACGTTGGCGGCAATGCGCAAACGCCGGACCGGAAGACCCATGCGCTTGGCGACATAGCCCGCGAAGATGTCGCCGAAGTTGCCGGTGGGCACGGTGAAGTCCACCTCGCGCGCGGGCGCGCCCAAAGCAACCGCGGAAGTGAAGTAGTAAACCACCTGCGCAACGATGCGCGCCCAGTTGATCGAGTTCACGCCGGACAGCGAGACAGAATCGCGGAACTTGTGGTGATTGAAAAGGCCCTTCACGATTCCCTGACAGTCGTCGAAGTTGCCTTCGATGGCCAGCGCATGGACATTAGCCGCGCCGCTGGTGGTCATCATGCGCCGCTGCACGTCGGAAATGCGACCGTTCGGAAACAGCACAATGAGATCGGCATTGTCGCGGCCTGCGAATGCATCGACCGCAGCGCCGCCGGTGTCGCCCGAGGTCGCAACCACGATAGTGGTGCGCTGGCCGCGTTTCGCCAGTACGTGATCCATCAGCCGCGACAGCAGTTGCATCGCTACGTCCTTGAACGCGAGCGTCGGCCCGTGAAACAATTCGAGCACGAACTGGTGCGGGCCGATCTGACTGAGCGGCACCACCGCCGGATGACGGAACGTGGCGTAGGCTTCAACAGCCATGCGGCCAAGATCGGCTTCCGAAATCTCGCCCGCAACGAACGGGCGGATCACCTCGACGGCGACTTCCCAATAGGGGCGACCGAAAAACCCGGCAATGGTCTCGGGGCTGAGCTGCGGCCAAACCTCGGGTACATACAGGCCGCCGTCGCGGGCGAGCCCGGTCAGCATCACGTCACAGAAGCCCAGCCGGGGAGCTTCGCCCCGTGTCGAAATATAGCTCGTCAAGCGATCCTCCAAAGGCTCAAGCCTGTCGCAAGCCTTTGATAATGATGGGTTAATAACTTTGCCATGGGCAAAGTCGAGCTGCACCATATCGGCTGCGCCCCGGCTTCACAAGAATCCAAACCAGGCTGGATCAAGCCCGGCGCTGGCCTGCGACCCAGAAGCCGAAGGCTGCCGCAACCACGAGGGCCAGACCGAACCACGTGATGGCGTACTGCAGATGGTTGTCCTTGAGCTGCACGTGCAGCGGACCCGGCTTCGGACTGCCCGTGGCAGGCTGTGGCGATTCGAGATCGACATAGAAGGGCGCGACGTCGCCCCACGCCAGCACCTGCGCCATCGAATGATGATCGCGCACGAACCACAGCCGCTTGCCGCTATCTTCCCTCGGCGTCAGTGTGCTGGCCTCTTCCGGAAAACGGAGATAGCCGGTCAGCTCAACCGGCGCGCCTGTGACAAGCCGCGACACCGCACGGTCCTGCTGCGCGCGATCCTGCATCGTGTTCTGCACAAAGCCGGCGTTGATGACCACGCGGCGCCCATCGGCGAGCCGAGCCGGCATGAAGGCCCATGTCCCCGGCCCGGTAATATCATCGCGCACCGCGGAGCCGGAGCTGTACACCATGGCATCGGGCTTCGCCTCGAACGTCGCGCTGAATTTGATGCGCGAAAATTCGTCATGGGCTGGCGTGAGCGTGGGCCATGCGGCCGCGGACGGCAACGCAACCGGTTCCTTGGCAAGCCGTTCGGTCAAAGCGGCGATCAGTGCGTGCTTCTCGTCCTTGCGGCGAAGCTGCCAGACGCCGAGGCCGGCGAGCACCGACACCATGACCAGTGCGATCACGGCAAGACCGAAAATGCCACGCTGGCGCGTAGCTCTAATTTCTTGTGTCATGTTTGTTCACGCATGATCTCGGAAAACCGGCTCCCACTTTTCCGGATCATGCGTCCGGTTTGCGTTCGATGATCTGACCTTCGGCGGCCTTGTGGTGATACTGCAAGGCGATGAGGAGCGCCTTCATCGACCGCAGCGGCAGCAGGGTCGTCGCCAGAATCAGCGGCCCCCACAACGCAGCATGCACCCAGAACGGCGGCTGATACTTGATTTCAACGACCAGCGCCGAGCCGACCACGATAAACCCCGCGATCATGATGATGAACACGGCCGGGCCATCCCCCGCATCAATGAAGGCGTAGTCAAGGCCGCAGCGGTCGCAGCGCGGGCGCAGCGTGAGGAATCCCGCATAGAGCTTGCCATTGCCGCAACGCGGGCACTTGCAGGCGAGGCCGCGCAGCGCAGCCTGTGACACGCTCGCGGTCGCTGGATGATCGATCATGGCGCTGTTCTCATCGGCCTTCGCTACGCCCGCTGCCACGCCCCCGCAAGGGCAAAGCGCTCACGAAAAAGGGCGACCCGAAGGCCGCCCTGATCGATAAACCAGCGCGAGATCAGTGCGCGCCAGCCATGGTCGATGCGCCATGTCCCCAGACATAGATAGCGATGAACAGGAACAGCCAGACCACGTCGACGAAGTGCCAGTACCAGGCGGCGAACTCGAAGCCGAGATGCTGCTGCGGCGTGAAGTGTCCGGCATAGGCGCGGAACAAACACACCAGCAGGAAGATGGTGCCGACCAGCACGTGGAAGCCATGGAAGCCCGTGGCCATGAAGAAGGTCGCGCCGTAGACGTTGCCCGCGAAGCTGAACGCCGCGTGGCTGTACTCATAGGCCTGCACGCAGGTGAACAGCGCGCCGAGGGCGACAGTGAGAATCAGGCCCCACTTCAGGCCCTTGCGGTCGCCCTCGAGCAGCGCGTGATGCGCCCAGGTCACCGTGGTGCCGGAGGTCAGCAGGATCAGCGTGTTGAGCAGGGGCAGATGCCACGGGTCGAAGGTCTCGATGCCTTTCGGGGGCCACACGCCGCCGAACAGCGCCTCGCGGGTGACGTGAACCGGATCGGCCGGGAACAGCGCCGCATTGAAATAGGCCCAGAACCACGCCACGAAGAACATCACTTCGGAAGCGATGAACAGGATCATGCCGTAGCGGTGATGCAACTGCACCACGCGGGTATGGTCGCCCTTATACTGCGCCTCGCGGATCACGTCGGCCCACCAGCTTGCCATCGTGTAGAGAACGCCGATGGTGCCGACGCCGAACACGATCGGCGCGCCGGCGAACATCTTGTGCATCCATGCGACAGCACCCACGGCCATAATGAAGGCCGAGATGGAGCCGACGACCGGCCACGGGCTCGGATCGACGAGATGATAATCGTGGTGTTTGGCTTGGCCCGTTGCCATTTGGTCTCTCCGTGATGCCGGTGTGATCCGGCGCGTGTCGCAGTTAAAGCCGAAAACTCAAAGATTGCCCTTGCGCTTGTCCGTCTCTGTCGCCGCCAGCGGCTTCGGTGCCGGATCTTTCACAGGGTAGAACGTATAGGACAGGGTGATGGTGTTCAGGTCGTCATATTCGCGATCGGCGGCGAGCGCCGGATCGACATAGAACACCACCGCCATCTCGCGCTTCTCGCCGGGACCGAACGATTGCTCGGTGAAGCAGAAGCAATTGATCTTCTGGAAGAACGCGCCGACCGTGAGGGGCGCGACATTGTAGGCGGCCACTCCCGTGGTCGTGCGCGCAGCCTGGTTGGTGACGGTGTAATAGACGGTGACGACCTCACCGATCTTGACGCTGATCTCGGTCTGCTCCGGCTGGAACTTCCAGGGCAGGCCGCCGCTGACATTGGAGTCGAAGCGAACCGCGATGCGGCGCTCCAGTGACTTTTCAGGCGCGGAGGTCGCGACCTGCGTGGTGCCGTTGAATCCGGTGACGCGGCAGAACCAGTCGTAGAACGGCACGGCCGCGTAGGACGCGCCGACCATGAACGCGACAACGAACCCGCAGATCGACGCGACCATGACGTCGCGGCTGATGCGCGGCTTCGCCTTGCTGGTGGATTGCTGCGTCATGTCCTGTGCATCGCCTCCGTTCACAGCGGCCGATGAAGGACGATGGGACCCTTCACCATGGTCACCGCGAAAAACAGCAGCACCATCACACCCAGCGCCAGCGCTATGGCGATGGACCGCTCGCGTTGGCGCTTTTTCTGCTCCGGCGTGAGAACGATGCCCTCTGGCGGTTTCTTGCTGTCCATGACGACGCCCGCGCTCATGACCAGATCGCCCGCGCGGCTGCGGACACCACGACTTCGGCCAGCAACACGGCGAACAATCCGAACAAATACAGGATCGAGAACTTGAACAGCCCGCGCGTGGCGCGCAGCCCGGCGCTGCCGGTGCGATGACGGTACACACTCACGGCATACCAGAGCATACCCGCGCCAAGAACCAGCGATGTCACGCCGTAGATCGCGTCGAAATAGCCCAGTGGCCAGGGCGACGCCGCAACCGCCACCAGCAGGATCGTATAAAGCAGGATCTGCAGCCGCGTCGCGTCGGGACCGGCGACGTTCGGCAGCATCGGGATGTTGGCGCGCTGGTAATCGTCGGTGCGGAACAGCGCCAGCGCCCAGAAATGCGGCGGCGTCCACAGGAAGATGATCAGAAACAGCAAAATCGGCTCGGGCGACAGCGAGCCTGTGGCCGCGGCCCAGGCCACCACCGGCGGCAGAGCGCCTGCAGCACCACCGATGACAATGTTTTGCGCGGTCCACCGCTTCAGCCACATCGTGTAGACCACGACATAGAAAAAGATGGTGAAAGCCAGAAGCGCGCCGGCCAGCCAGTTCACCAGAATGCCGAGCGTCATCACCGAGAAGAACGCCAGCGTCAGGCCGAAGGCCAGCGCCTCGCCGGGCAGGATGCGGCCGCGCGGAATCGGGCGGTTGGCGGTGCGCGACATCAGGGCGTCGATATCGTGCTCGTACCACATGTTCAGCGCACCGGCCGCGCCGCCGCCGACCGCGATGCACAGGATCGAGGTGATTGCCAGCACCGGATGGAAATGGCCCGGCGCGATGACGAGACCCACCAGCGCGGTGAACACCACCAGCGACATCACGCGCGGCTTCAGCAGCGCGATATAATCAGCGACGCCAGCCTCGGAGATACGAGGCGACAGATCGATCGCGTGATGGTCGACAATCGACAAGATCTGAACTCACTTCCTGAACGTTTCATCCGCCGTGGCCGCTTGGCCGCGGCGGATGCATTGTCTCAGCCGCGTGCTTACTGAACGCGCGGCAGAACTTCGAACTGATGGAACGGCGGCGGCGACGACAGCGTCCATTCCAGCGTGGTGGCACCCGGACCCCACGGATTGTCCGCGGCCTGCTCCTTGCGGGCGAAAGCCTGGATCACGCCGTAGATGAAGATCAGCACGCCGAACGCAGAGATGTACGAGCCGATCGACGAGACCAGATTCCATCCGGCGAAGGCATCGGGATAATCGATGTAGCGGCGCGGCATGCCCGACAGGCCGAGGAAATGCTGCGGGAAGAAGATCAGGTTCACGCCGATGAAGGTGACCCAGAAGTGCAGCTTGGCGATGCCTTCGCTGTACATGTAGCCGAACATCTTCGGGAACCAGTAGTACCAGCCCGCGAAGATCGCGAACACCGCGCCGAGCGACAGCACGTAATGGAAGTGCGCGACCACGTAATAGGTATCCTGGAGAACGCGATCGACGCCGGCGTTGGCGAGCACCACGCCGGTCACGCCGCCCAGCGTGAACAGGAAGATGAAGCCCATCGACCAGATCATCGGAGCGCGGAATTCGATCGAACCGCCCCACATGGTGGCGATCCACGAGAAGATCTTCACGCCGGTCGGCACCGCGATGACCATGGTCGCCGCGACGAAATAGGCCTGCGTCGCCGACGACATGCCCACCGTGTACATGTGGTGCGCCCAGACCACGAAGCCGATGCCGCCGATCGCGACCATCGCGTAGGCCATGCCGAGATAACCAAACACCGGCTTGCGCGAGAAGGTCGAGACGATCTGCGAAACCATGCCAAAGCCCGGCAGAATCAGGATGTACACTTCGGGGTGACCGAAGAACCAGAACAGATGCTGGAACAGCACCGGATCGCCGCCGCCTTCAGCGGAGAAGAACGTGGTGCCGAAGTTGCGGTCGGTCAGCAGCATGGTGATCGCGCCAGCCAGAACCGGCAGCGACAACAGCAGCAGGAACACGGTGACGAGGATCGACCATACGAACAGCGGCATCTTGTGCAGGGTCATGCCCGGCGCGCGCATGTTGAAGATCGTGGTGATGAAGTTGATGGCGCCGAGAATCGACGATGCGCCAGCGATGTGCAGCGACAGAATCGCGAAATCGACCGCCGGACCGGGGTGCCCCGAGGTCGAGAGCGGCGCATACATGGTCCAGCCAGCGCCGACACCGTTGCCTCCGGGCTCACCCTCGACGAAGGTCGAGATCAGGAGCAGCGCAAACGAAGCAGGCAGCAGCCAGAACGAAACGTTGTTCATGCGCGGGAACGCCATATCCGGCGCACCGATCATCAGGGGCACGAACCAGTTGCCGAAACCGCCGATCATCGCCGGCATCACCATGAAGAAGATCATGATCAGGCCGTGGGAGGTCACGAACACGTTGTAGGTGTGGGCTTCGTGGAAGAGCTGCACACCGGGATACATCAGCTCGATGCGGATCGCGACCGACATCGCGCCGCCAATGAGGCCCGCAACGATCGCGAAGATAAGGTACATCGTGCCGATGTCCTTATGGTTCGTCGAATAGACGTAACGCCGCCACCCGGTCGGGTGATCGTGCGCATGGTCGTCATGAGCGTGATCATGTGTTGCAGCGGAGGTGGCCATTTTCAAATCCTTTAAGCCTTGCAGTCCCGTCAGCCTTGCGGTGCGGGCGCCCCGCGCCCGACTCGCCCTTGTCCGTCGATGCGCTTACTGCGCAGCAGCCCCGATCGACGCGTACGAATTCGCGGGGTTGCTCGCATACTTCTTCTTCGCCGCCTCAACCCAGGTCGTGAATTCCTGATCGTTCACGACGCGAATCGCGATCGGCATGTAGGCGTGGTCCTTGCCGCACAGTTCGGAGCACTGGCCGTAGAACATTCCTTCCTTGGTCGCCTTGAACCAGGTCTCGTTGAGACGACCCGGAACCGCGTCGATCTTCACGCCAAACGCCGGCACGGCAAAGGAGTGAATGACGTCGGCGCCCGTGACCTGCACCCGGATCACCTTGTTCACCGGTACGACCACCTCGTTGTCAACCGCCAGCAGCCGCGGCGCCTTGTTGGCGACCATCAGCGAATCGAATTCGAACTTGCCGTTATCGGGATAGGCGTAGGTCCAGTACCACTGCTTGCCGGTGGCCTTGATCGTCAGATCAGCCTTCGGAATGTCGAGCTGCTGGAACAGCAGGCGGAATGACGGCACGGCGATACCGACCAGAATCAGCACCGGCACGATGGTCCAGACCACTTCGATCATCGTGTTGTGGGTGGTCTTGGAGGGGACCGGGTTCTTGCGTGCGTTAAACTTGACCGCCACGATACCAAGCAAAATCGCGACAAAAATCGTGATCGCGGTGATGATCCAGAGCAGGAAATTGTGGAACCAGGTGATGTTGTCCATTACCGGCGATGCGGACGGCTGGAGCGTGTATTCCCAGGGCGACGGCTGACCAACGGTCCCGCCGGCCGCGAAAGCTGCCCCTGCCGCGGCAAGCACGGTGGCAGCCACCGCAAAGCCCAGTACTCGCCGGCCATTTTGGCCCTTCGACATCTTCATGCCGCTATCGCTCCTGCTTTAGTCACCCCAGCGACCCTGCCGGGCGGCAAGATCTGCTTTTAAGCCTGCTTTCTCGGTCGCGATCACGATTTCGGCCATCGGCCAAAGGTTAGAACGCGTCGAATTTCCAGCCTCTCAAACCATAATTCGATGCCTACCGCAATGCACGTAATAAGGCGGGCACACAGTCGGAATCCCCTTGGCAAATGGGCCAAAACCAGCAGTCCTGCAGCCGGAGATGCTTGACACTTGGATTGTCCGTTGTACCCCGGACAAGATATGCGGCGAAAACCCGATTCGCGGCTGTGAGGTGGTGCATCCCGGCGATAGGCTTTGCCCTCTAACAAGGCTTGCCCTCAAGACGCCGTCATTGCCCTATCAATCCAGCGATCAGGCAGGAGACGCTGCGAAAAACTGCCGGGAATCGTCAAGTTGCCGGAATTATTGCCGAGGATATGAGCCTGATGGGCGTGCGAAACCAACTTTTCTCGATCCGCAGCCTTGCGAAGGCGCCGATTTGGCTTGCAACGGTTGCGGTTGCGGCCTTTTTTGCGGTGCCCGCTCCGGCCCGGGCGCAGGGGGCGGTCAAATCGGTCCACGGCGACTGGCAGATCCGCTGCGACACCCCGGCCGGTGCGCAGGCCGAACAATGCGCCCTGATCCAGAGCGTGGTGGCCGAAGACCGCTCCAACGCAGGGCTGACCGTCATTATCCTCAAGACGGCCGACCAAAAGAGCAAGCTGATGCGGGTGGTCGCGCCGCTGGGCGTGCTGTTGCCGTCCGGCCTCGGCCTCAAGCTCGACGACAAGGACGTGGGCCGGGCCGGATTCGTGCGCTGCCTGCCCAACGGCTGCGTTGCCGAAGTCGTGATGGAAGACACGCTGCTCAATCAGTTCAAGACCGCCAAGACCGCGACCTTCATTATCTTCGAGACGCCGGAAGAAGGCATCGGCTTTCCGCTCAGCCTGAAGGGGCTCGGCGAAGGCTACGACAAGCTGCCGTAGTCTGCAGTCCGGTACAACAGACATCAGCCCGCCGTCTCAGCCCGCCATGGGACTCGCATAATAGCTGAGAAGATTTCTGGCATCGTCCGACAACCAGTCGGCTTCTCCGGTCAGATATCCTTCGATCCGGCCGGAGGGACCAACGACATATGAAATCGGCATTCCGTAAATCGGGAATGGGGCCGTAGCATTGTCATTGCCAACGCTCCCGACGCGCCCATCCGGATCGAGATAAACTTCGAGATGCCGGATCTTGAGCTTCTGCACGAACGGCAGGACGGCCGCGCGGCCGTTGCGATCGAGGGATATTGCGACGACCTTCAAATTCTTCTGGCCCGTGGTTTCCTGCAACCGATCAAGAATCGGCAATTCGACCCGGCACGCCGCGCACCATGTCGCCCAGAAGTTCACAAGAACTGTCTTGCCCCGAAACGCCGCAAAATTATCGGTCGCGCCGTTCAGCCGCGTCAGCGGAAGGGACGGCACTGTTTTCACAGGGGCTAGAAGCGTGAACTGGCTGCGAGCCGTTCCGAATGGCGGCGGCCCATTCGTCCGCGCTTGCGCACGGCTGGACGGCATCATGACTGATGAAGCGGCACCGAGCATGCCGCCAAGCACGGTGCGCCGCGCAATTGCATGGCGCGCCGGATCGGCAGCTTCATCGCTCGCGGTCATACAATTATCTCGATCCATACGGACTCACGAGCGGATATAGGACCATCCGGCTTCCTGCAGTCCGATCATATAGGCAGGCCCATTTGGCGCAAATGTGGTGCCTTCAACGAAAGATAGCGGGCGGCCTTCGTTACGCTCCATGCCCATCTTTGTCGCCTCACAAATGACGAAGCGAATATCCGGATTGGTGGTTCGCAGAACTTTCAACAGATCCTGCACGGGCGAGGTATCGGCGCGAAACATATGGAGCCCGGCGTTATAGCCGACGATCTCGACCGTGAATCCTTCGTTGATCGCCTTGTAATACTTCGTCAGGTGGACCGACGTCGAAATCACGGCCCGCATCGTAGTCGGATCGTCCGAGTTGATTTGCAGAACGAGACGATGCGAACGTGGCGGAGCCTTCTGCTCTTTCGGGGCGGCGGTGACCGCCAATGTCGCGGCGAGCAGCATCGCGAATGCAAGGCCGTATCCGGCAGTGGCGAACCATCGTCTGCGATTGATGCGCATCGTTTTCATCCTCGCCGCGGGTTATGCGTCGTATCGATCGAAGAGGTCGTCGATCTGATCGCGATGCGAAATGACAACGATGGCGCTCAGGGCCAGAAGAATGATCGCCGGGACCGCCGAGCCGCCAATCAGAAGCAGATGCGTTGCGATGGCCCCCACCATGATGCAGCTCACGAGCACGCCTCTGAACGCAGCAAGACGGGGCATCAGGATCGTGATCGCGCCGACAATTTCCAGAACCCCGGTGAGATAGCGGAACCATTGTCCCAGTCCGATCTGCTGGAAGCTCTCGACCATCATCGGCACGCCGAAGATTTTCGCCCCGCCCGCCGACAGGAACGCTGCTGCGAGCAGGCCTTTGAGGGTCCATAGAGCAGCTGGTTTCCAGCGTGGCGCCCTTTGAACATCCGTCGTCGACATCATCATTTCCCTGGATTGAGCACAGATCGCTTTCGCCAGGCAAAATTCAGAACTAAGATGGAAAAGACAAGTAGGATGCTTTTTCTGGTGTAGTATGAAATTTGAGACCAATGCAGAAAACCCTGATGAAATTTGCACCGGTGAAGAGGCCGTGAGCCAATTCCACCGCGCATTGGGAATGCTGACCGGAAAGTGGAAAGGCGAGATTCTCTAGCTGCTTGGTCAGGGCAAGCACCGCTTCGGCGAGTTGCGCCGCGCAATTCCCGGGGTCACCCAGCACATGCTGACGCTGCAGCTCCGCGATCTCGAAGCCGATGGATTGGTCAAGCGCACGATTTTTCCTGAAATTCCGCCGCGCGTCGAATACGAGATCACGCCCTCTGCCCTGGCGCTGCGCCCCGTGTTCGAAGAGTTGTTCAAATGGTCGCAAGAGCATGGCTTTCCGAACGCGCGTCCCAAGATGTCATCAACGGGCAAACAGAACAGACAACCGAGCCCGCCACGCTGAAGCCGGCTTTGAATTCCAGGTATTGCGACCGGCTGGTTCTGCCGCCCCGTCGTACCTATCTTTGATAAGCCCGCCCAAGCCAGATTCTCGAAAGCCAGATTCCCGGAGTTCCCATGAGCCATCCGTCCGACGCCGTGCCTGTGACCACCTCGCTGCTCGACCGAGCCGGGCTCGACCGCGACGCCGTGCGCAAGGAAATCGTGCGCGGGCTGGCCGGTGCCGACGACGGCGAACTGTTCCTCGAATACCGCCAGTCCGAAGGGCTCGGTTTCGACAACGGCCGCCTGAAGCAGGCGACCTATGACACTGCCCAAGGCTTCGGTCTGCGCGCGGTGAAGAATGACGCCGTCGGCTATGCCCACTCGTCCGATGTGTCGCTGCCCGCGCTGATCCGCGCCGCCGATGCCGTCCACGCGGTGCGCGGCGGCTATTCCGGGACATTCGCAGCCGCGCCCGGCCACACCAACACGCGCCTCTACGGCGATGAAAATCCGCTGGACGGACAGAGCTTCGAGACCAAGGTGAAACTACTCGCCGAAATCGACGCCTATGTCCGCGACAAGGACCCGCGTGTGCGGCAGGTCTCCGTATCTCTCGGCGCGACCTGGCAGGTGGTGGAGATTGTGCGCCCCGATGGCGAAAGCTATCGCGACATCCGCCCGCTGGTGCGCGTGAATATTTCCGTCGTCGCAGGCTCGGGCGACCGCCAGGAAAGCGGCAGCCATGGTTACGGCGGACGCGAAGGCTATGCGCGCTTCATCGAGACAAAGGCGTGGCGTTCGGCCGCCGACGGCGCGATCCGTCAGGCGCTGGTCAATCTGGAATCTGTGCCCGCACCTGCAGGTGAAATGGACGTGGTGCTCGGCCCGGGCTGGCCCGGCGTGATGCTGCACGAAGCCGTCGGTCACGGGCTCGAGGGCGATTTCAACCGCAAGCAGACCTCGGCCTTTTCAGGACTGATGGGCCAGCAGGTCGCAGCCAAGGGCGTTACCGTCGTCGATGACGGTACGATTTCCTCGAAGCGCGGCTCACTCTCCGTCGATGATGAAGGCACGCCAACCAACCGCACCGTGCTGATCGAAGACGGCATCCTCGTCGGCTACATGCAGGATCGGCAGAACGCACGGCTGATGAACATGAAACCGACCGGCAACGGACGGCGCGAGAGCTATGCGCACGTTCCCATGCCGCGCATGACCAACACCTACATGCTGGCCGGCGGTCGCGACCCTGCAGAAATTCTCGCGTCGGTGAAAAACGGAATCTTCGCCGCGAATTTCGGCGGCGGTCAGGTCGATATCGTGTCCGGCAAGTATGTGTTCCAGTGCACCGAGGCCTACAAGATCGAGAACGGCAAGCTTGGCGCTCCGTTGAAGGGCGCCATGCTGATCGGCAACGGCCCCACTGACCTGCATCGCATCTCGATGGTCGGCAACGATCTTCAGCTCGATGACGGCATCGGCACCTGCGGCAAGCAAGGCCAGGGCGTGCCGGTCGGTGTCGGACAACCGACGCTGCGCATGGATCGCATCACAGTCGGCGGCACGGGCTAGCGCACGATTCGGAAAGCGGCCACCGGCATACGGAGAAGGTCGTGTCCGATCAGCAAAGCCCTCAAGTGGCTTGCGGCAGCATCCAGCCGCAACCTTTAGAAATACGCGATCGAACGCCCGCAGATCGCGACAGCAATCCAGATCGAGATTGACGCCACGGCTGTGGCGCGCGCGCCCGACGGCAGCGGCGTCAGCGGCGGCAGGTTCTTCACTTTCGGCGCAATAGAGATTTCGAACAGCGCGATATTGAGAAGACCCAGCGCGATCAGCCCGAGCTTGATCTGAAACACGCGGTTCATGATGACGTGGCTGGCTTCCGCTGTGAACAGAAACGCACCGGAAATGACAAGGCAAATGAAGCCAATGATTGCAATGCGTCGCGCCGCCTTCAACACATACGCCGGCGACGTCGCGGACAGTGCGCGAACCATGCGCACGTCCATCACCGCGATGGCCCCTGCGAAAACCATCAGCGACACGATATGTCCGATATTGGCGGCCATATAGAGCCAGCGCGACTGCCGGATCGCCGCGCCGAATCCCGAGGCTTCAAGCGCGGCGAAAATCGCGGGCGCCGCATCCGTCATCAGCGCAGCTCGTAAGTCTTGCCGTCCACCGAAATCCGTTCAGCGCGCATTTCATTCATTTCGACGGTCGACGGATAACCGTAGACGGACACCGTCTTGCCAACTGCAACGACGTCAGCCAGCGCGCCGCGTGCGATCATACGCGACGTGGGCGCCAACGTGACGGTCCATATCTTGTCGGGAGCCTTGACTGCGATCGTCGCGTGCGGATTTTCGAACGTGCTGGTCAAGATCGTCCCGTCAACCGTGACCGGTTTGCTGGCGTCGTAACTTCCCCAGCCATGATGCGCAACC
Organism: Afipia birgiae 34632; assembly: GCF_000308295.2. Taxonomy (GTDB): domain Bacteria; phylum Pseudomonadota; class Alphaproteobacteria; order Rhizobiales; family Xanthobacteraceae; genus Afipia; species Afipia birgiae. The sequence continues at coordinate 77,741 of NZ_HG326652.1, read as the reverse complement.
GCAGCCACTGTCGTGACCGCGAGAATGGAAAATCCGGCGATTGCAACGCGGGTGTGCTTCATCGGAACGCTCCTGATCACTCGATCCAGCTTGAACGATCCACGCTAACGCGCAAATCCGGCAATCGTTTGCTTTTTTGCAGCGCGGATTACCGCACCACGCCGGATATGAATCCCGGCTTGCGGCGCGGCGGCTTGACGTGATCCTTCAGGAAGCAGCGCGCTGATTTTCCGATGTAGCCGGGCCGCGCATAGGTCCATGCCCGACACCTCTTGTCATCGTCGCACACCGCCTTGCAGGTCTCGCCCCTGGGATCGGTCTCCACCTCGACATTCCGGTAGTCGCCACCAAGCCGGTCGGTCTCGACTTCGATCGCGCTGTTGCGCGGCTCAACGACGCCCGCACCGCGCACCCCGGAGACACAGCAGTTGCTTGGCACCCGCGGCGGCACCGCATTCTTGAGCCAGCAGACCGCGCTATCGTCGCTGACGGCCGGATAGTTGAAACTCCATGCGCGGCAGCGGCGGTCTCGTTCGCATTGCAGGGCGCATACAGCGGGATCGCCGGAGGGCATTGGCGTCCGCGAATAATCGTTGCCCGGGCGATCGAAATTGGCCTGCGCGTGAACCGGTCGAACGCCGACAAGCCACGTGAGCGTAAGCGCGACAACAACCGCCGCGCAAAAGCTCATGCATGATCTGAAATTGCAGATTGGAAGCATGCCATCGCTTTCAGCGGGGACGGGCGTAATGAGCCGGGCGAATATCGCCTATTCAATCGCCGCGCTGATGTATGGCAGATGAACGGCAGATAAATGCCGGAACAACATTCTCGTGATGGCAATAACTAATTGAATCAATAAGCGTATTCGCTATACGCGGGATCGACGGATTGTCCCCAGGGGCCGTTGAATTTCTCAAGCAACCGTTCAGCCGGGGTATGCCCGGTGTCCATGATGTGGTCGAGCGGCTCCAGATACCGCGACTCGTCGCGACCGAGATGATCGATTCGGCCCCGCCGCGCGAGGCCCTTATGCGCCAGGGCCATGCAATCCTTGGCGACCTCGAAGAGATAGCGGTTGCCGATCTTCGCCTTGAAGCCGAGACGCGGCACGTCGTCGCGCAGCGCCTGCCGCTCATCCGCGGTCCAGCGCTTGGCGATGTCCCACGCGGCCTCGAGACTTTCATCATGATACAGCAAACCAACCCAGAACGCCGGCAGTGATGGCAGCTGCTGCCATGGCACGCCGTCGGAGCCGCGCATTTCGAGATAGCGCTTCAGCCGGACCTCGGGGAAAATCGTCGAGAGATGATTGGCCCAGTCGGACAATGTCGGCTTCTCGCCCGGCAGCATCTTGTTCTTGCCGTCGAAGAAATCACGGAACGACGAGCCCGAGACATCGATGTAGTCGTCGCCGCGCTTGACGAAATACATCGGCACGTCGAGCGCATAATCGACCCAGCGCTCGAAACCCATGCCGTCCTCGAACGCCCATGGAATCATGCCCGCACGCGCGTTGTCGGTGTCGCGCCAGATTTCCGAGCGGAATGAGAGGAAGCCGTTCGGCTTGCCCTCGGTGAAGGGCGAGTTCGCGAACAGCGCAGTGGCCACCGGCTGCAACGCCACCGACACGCGCAGCTTCTTGACCATGTCCGCTTCCGAACAGAAGTCGAGATTGGTCTGCACCGTGCAGGTCCGGTACATCATGTCGAGACCGTACTGGCCGACCTTCGGCATGTAGTCGGTCATGATCCGGTAGCGGCCCTTCGGCATCAACGGCATTTCCTTGCGGGACCATGACGGGGTCATGCCGAGACCGAGAAAGCCGATTCCGAGCGGTGTCGCGACTTCGCGGACCTGCGCCAGATGCGCCATCAGCTCGGATGAGGTCTGGTGCACGGTTTCAACCGGCGCGCCGGACAATTCGAACTGGCCGCCGGGCTCCAGCGAAATCGCGCCGCCGCCGGTGACATCATGCAATCCGATGATGTTGCCGTTCTCCATGATCGGATCCCAGCCGAGCAGGAGTTTCATCCCTTCAAGCAATGCGCCGATGCCACGCGCGCCCTCATAAGGCACGGGTCTGTGACCCTCCAGCGTGAATGGCGTTTTTTCGTGCTCGGTACCGATGCGGAATTCGGATTTCGGCTTTACGCCGGCCTCCAGCCACGCGACCAGTTCGTCCCGCGAATGCAGCGGTGTCATATCGATCTGATCACGCGCCATAGGACATCCAGACAAGAGGTTTTGATTGACGGATCAGCGCACGATGCAGGCGGATGTCACGGACGCGAGCATCCGTAACCGCGAGAGGTAAAGAAAGGATCATCGGGCCGACGTGATTTCTTTGGCGGATTCTTTGACGGCGTCTTTCGAGATGGCCACAGCCTGCGGCGCGCCCGCGCAGCAACCGAGACGATCCAGCAGGCCAGCGAGTTTCACCGCATCGGTATCCGACAGCTTCGAGCCGATGTGCCGTTCGATTGCCGCGGAATATGAATTCCACATCTTCTTCTGCAGCTCGCGGCCGGCATCGGTGATCTCCACGAACAGACCGCGCTTGTCCATCTTGCACTCGCGCCGCGCCGCAAGACCTTCCTCGACCAGACGATCGATCAGGCGCGACGTGGAGTACTGCGGCAGCAACATCTGCTTCTCGAGTTCAACAGGGCGCAGCTCGCCGCTTGGCGCGCGCGATAACTCGAGCAGCGCGTCATACCAGGCCAGCGGCGGAAATCCCGCCTTTTTCAGATCCTGCTCGACCGCGCCGAGCACCTTGCCCTGAACCCGCATCAAACGGATCCAGACCTCTGTCGCCTCGGTAGATGGTTTGCGTTTCATGGTATCGTCCGTGCCTCAGGCTTTCCCGAGCTTACCCCAATAAATGCAGTTGCATCAATCTTGACATATCTGCATTTAGGGGGCGGTCATAGGTCTTGCCAATGCCCCAATCTTCAAATTTCGAGAAGGGATACCCATGAAACTGTATTATTCGCCCGGCGCCTGCTCGCTGTCCCCCCATATCGCCCTGAAAGAGGCCGGTCTGCCGTTCGACCTGGTCCGGGTCGATCTGAAGGCGAAGAAGCTCGAGGACGGCACTGACTACAACCAGGTTAATCCGAAGGGCCAGGTCCCGGCGCTCGGCCTCGACAATGGCGATCTGCTGACGGAAGGCGCGGTCATCGTCCAGATGATCGCTGATAGTGCGCCGCAGAAGAACCTTGCCCCCGCTGCCGGTTCATCCGAGCGCTACAAACTGCAGGAATGGCTGAATTTCGTCGCCAGCGAACTGCACAAGAACTTCAGCCCGCTGTTCCAGCCGGTCCTGTCGGACGACACCAAGGCGTTCTTCAAGGACCGCCTGATGGGCAAGTTCAAGTACATCGATCAAGCCCTGAAGGGCCGGGATTACGTCATGGGCAACCACTTCACCGTGCCGGACGCCTATCTCTTCACGATGCTCGCCTGGGCGGATCGCGTAGGCCTGGACATCTCCCGCCTTCCGAATCTCGTCGCCTACAAGGTGCGTGTTGCAGCGCGGCCGAAGGTGCAGGAAGCGCTCACCGCCGAGGGACTGCTAAAGGCATCATAAAACACGATCACATCCCAGAGATGAAAAAGGCGGGATCGATGATCCCGCCTCTTATTTTGTCAACTCGTGAAGCGTTTTTATTGTTACGCCGCAACCTTCTTCGGCGCGAAGCGGCCGTAGAACGTCTCGCCCTTGGCGGCCATGTCGATCAGAAGCTTCGGCGGCGTGAATCGCGAGCCGTATTTCTTCTCGAGCTTATGGCAGAGCTCGACGAAAGTCTTGGTTCCCATGAAGTCGATGTAGGACAGCGTGCCGCCGGTGAACGGCGCGAACCCAAACCCGAGGATCGAACCGACGTCGGCCTCGCGTGGATCCGTGATGACGTGATCCTCGACCGTGCGCGCGGCTTCCACCGCCTGCACCACCAGGAAACGCTGCTTCAATTCCTCGACGTCCAGCGTATCCGGATCGAGATGCTTCGACTGTAGCGTGCTCAGTTCAGGCCACAATTTCTTCTGGCCCTTGCCCTTCTCGGGGTAATCATAGAAGCCCTTACCGTTCTTGCGGCCAAAGCGTCCGCGCTTCTCCACCATCTCGACCAGAAGCGCCTTCTGCTCCGGATCAACGGACTGCGCGCCCATGTCGGCTTCGGTTGCCTTGAGAATCTTCAGCGACAGGTCGATGGCGACTTCGTCGTTGAGCGAGAGTGGGCCGACCGGCATGCCGGCCATCTTGCCGACATTCTCGATCATCGCAGGCGGCACGCCCTCCTTGAACATCTCGTAGCCTTCCGAGATGTAGCGCAGCACGCAGCGGTTGGCGAAGAAGCCGCGCGAGTCGTTCACCACGATGGGCGTCTTGTTGATCTGCCGCACGTAATCGAGCGCGGTGGCTAGCGCCACATCGCCGGTATTCTTGCCGACGATGATCTCCACCAGCATCATCTTCTCGACCGGCGAGAAGAAGTGGATGCCGATGAACTTCGATGGGTCCTTCCATTCCTCGGCCAGCGAATTGATCGGCAGCGTCGAGGTGTTGGAGGCGAAGATCGCACCGTCGCGCAGCAGCGGCTGCGCCTTGGCGTAGGTTTCCGCCTTGACCTTGCGGTCCTCGAACACGGCCTCGATCACGAGATCGCAATCCTTGATCGCATTGTAATCCGGCGTGGCCGTAATGCGCGCGAGGATGGCGTCGGCCTTGTCCTGCTTCATGCGGCCCTTGGCGATCTGGCCGTCGAGCATGGTCTTGGCGTGCCCCTTGCCCTTGTCGGCGCTTTCCTGATCGCGGTCGATCAGCACCACATCGATGCCAGCCTGGGCCGACACGAAGCCGACGCTCGCGCCCATGAAGCCCGCGCCGATAACGGCGAGCTTCTTCACTTTGGTGGGCGGCACGTTCTGCGGACGGCGCGCGCCCTTGTTGAGTTCCTGCATCGACACGAAGAGAGAGCGGATCATTGCCGCAGCTTCCTTCGAGCGAAGGATCTTCGAGAAGTAGCGCGACTCGACGCGCAGCGCCGCATCCATCGGCAGTTGCAGGCCTTCATAGACGCACTGCATGATCGCGCGCGCGGCCGGATAGTTGTCGTAAGTCTCGCGGCGCAGGATCGCGTTCGCCGGTGGGAAGAATTGCATGCCGGCTTTCGAATAGACCGGACCACCGGGCAGCTTGAAGCCTTTCTCGTCCCATGGCGCGACAGCCTTGCCGCCGGCCTTGATCCAGTCCTTCGCGGTCTTGATCAGATCGGCCGCGGGAACCACCGCACCGACGATGCCCAATGCCTGCGCCTTCTTGAGATTGATGGCGTCGCCCTTGAGCAGCATCTGCAAGGCGTCCATCGGCTGGATCATGCGCGGAAGCCGCTGGGTGCCGCCGCCGCCGGGGAACAGGCCGACCTTGATCTCAGGCAACCCAAGGCGCGTCTTGGGATTGTCGGAGGCAACCCGATAGTGACAGGCCAGCGTCAATTCAAAAGCACCGCCGAAGGCAAGGCCATTGATCGCGGCAACCCAGGGCTTGCCGGATACTTCGATGTTGCGCAGCGTCTGCGACAGCTTGCGGACCTCATCGAACACGTACTTGTTGGCGACTTCTTCGCCCTTGGCTTTCAGCAATTCGAGGTAGGCGCGGTTCATGCCTTCCAGCATGGTCAGGTCCGCACCCCCGGAGAACGCTTCCTTGCCGGAGGTGATGACGACACCCTTGATCGCGGCGTCCTTGGTGGTCGCATCGACGATGGCGGCGAGTTCGATGTTGGTGGTCTCGTCCAGCACGTTCATCGACTTGCCGGGAATATCCCACGTCACCAGCGCAATGCCGTCAGCGTCGGTCTCAACCTTGAAATTCTTGTAAGTCATCTGATTGATCCTCAAACGCGCTCGATGATGGTGGCGGTGCCCATGCCGCCGCCGATGCACAGCGTGACGAGAGCGGTGGACTTATTGGTGCGCTCGAGTTCGTCGAGCACGGTACCGAGGATCATCGCGCCGGTCGCGCCGAGCGGATGGCCCATGGCGATCGCGCCGCCATTGACGTTGATCTTGTCGTTGTCGATCTCGAAGGCCTGAATGTAGCGCAGCACCACCGATGCGAACGCCTCGTTGAGCTCAAACAGGTCAATGTCCTTGAGCTTCATGCCGGAACGCTCCAGCACCTTCTTGGTGACATCGACCGGACCGGTCAGCATCATCGCTGGCTCGGAGCCGATGTTCGCGAACGCGCGGATTTTCGCGCGCGGCTTCAGGCCACGCTTCTTGCCGGCTTCCGCACTGCCGAGCAGAACGGCGCCTGCGCCGTCGACAATGCCCGACGAATTGCCGGCGTGATGAACGTAGTTCACCGCCTCGATTTCAGGATGCGACTGCACGGCGACGGCATCGAAACCGCCCATCGCGCCCATCGCCGCGAACGACGCCTGCAATTGCCCGAGCGACTGCATCGTCGTCGAGGGACGCATATGCTCGTCCTTGTCGAGAATGGTGATGCCGTTGATGTCCTTCACCGGGATCACCGAATTCTTGAAACGGCCTTCGTCCCACGCCTTGGCGGCACGCTGCTGGCTCTGCACCGCATAGGCATCGACGTTGTCGCGGGAGAAACCGTACTTGGTGGCGATCAGATCCGCAGACACACCCTGCGGCATGAAATAGCTCGGCACCGCCATCGACGGGTCCATCGGCCACGACGCGCCCGATGAGAGAATACCGACCCGGCTCATGGATTCCGCGCCGCCGCCGATGGTCATCTCGTGCTGGCCGGACATCACCTGCGCCGCAGCGAAATTCACCGCATCAAGGCCTGACGCGCAGAAGCGGCTGATCTGGATGCCCGGAACCGATTCACCAAGACCGGCATTCAGCGCCGCAAAACGCGCGATATCGCCGCCTGCTTCGCCAATCGGATCGACCACACCGAGGATCACATCGTCGATGGTGTCGGGCGCGATGTTATTGCGCTCCTTGAGGGCCTTCAGCGGCGCAGTCGCCAGCGCCAGCGCCGTCACCTCATGCAGCGAACCATCGGACTTGCCCTTGCCGCGCGGCGTGCGCACGTGGTCGTAAATAAATGCCTCTGGCATGACGCCCTCCTGGGAATTTTGTTTGAAGAAGTGTGACCGGAAGCTCGCGCCGAACACCGGCGCGAGACAAATTCGAACTCAGAACGCCTCGCCCGGCAGTTCCATCATGGTGTCGGCACCGGCCTGGATGCGCGACAGGCGCAGCGAGGTTTCCGGCAGCATCCGTTCCATGAAGAACTTGCCCGTCACCAGCTTGGCCTTCAGGTAAGGCTGCTCGCCGGATTCCGCCAGCTTGTCTTGCGCGACTTTCGCCATGCGCGCCCACATGTAGCCCAGCGTCACCAGACCGAAGAGATGCAGGTAGTCGGTGGATGCCGCGCCCGCATTGTCGGGCTTCGCCATCGCGTTCTGCATCAGCCACATGGTGGCCTGCTGCAGATGCTGAACCGACGCGGTGAGCGGCGCGAGGTACGGCTTCATCGCCTCGTTCGCACCGTTCTCCTTCGCAAAGGCCGTAACCTCGTTGAAGAACGCGGTGATGGCGCGGCCGCCGTCGCGGCCGAGTTTGCGGCCGACGAGATCGAGCGCCTGAATGCCGTTGGCGCCTTCATAGATCATGGCAATGCGCGCATCGCGCACGAACTGCTCGACGCCGGTTTCGACGATGTAGCCATGACCACCGAACATCTGTTGCGCGGAAACGGCATTGGCGAAGCCCTGATCCGTCAGCATGGCTTTGATGACCGGGGTCAGCAGGCCCATGTGATCGTCAGCGGCCTGACGCTCCTTCTGATCGTCGGAACGATGGGCGAGGTCGCTCTTCAGCGAGGTCCACACCACCAGCGCTCGCGCCGCTTCGTTGAAGGCGCGGATCGACATCAGCGTGCGGCGCACGTCGGGGTGTACGATGATCGGGTCGGCAGGCTTGTCCTTGGCCTGTGGTCCGGTCAATGCGCGGCCCTGCAGGCGATCCCGGGCATAGGCGGCGGCGTTCTGATAGGCGACCTCGGATTGCGACAATCCCTGCACACCAACGCCGAGGCGAGCCTCGTTCATCATGACGAACATCGCCGCCATGCCCTTGTTCTCTTCGCCGACCAGCGTGCCGACAGCGTTGTCGAAGTTCAGGACGCAGGTCGAATTGCCGTGGATGCCCATCTTCTCCTCGATCGAGCCGCACGACACGCCGTTCGGCGCGCCGAGCGATCCGTCGGCATTGATCGTCTTCTTCGGGACCACGAACAGAGAGACGCCCTTGATGCCGGCAGGCGCGCCTTCGATGCGCGCCAGCACCAGGTGCACGATATTCTCGGTGAGATCCTGCTCGCCGCCCGAGATGAAGATCTTGGTGCCGGTGATCTTGTATGTGCCGTCGGCCTGCTTCACCGCTTTGGTGCGCATCAGGCCGAGATCCGTGCCGCATTGCGGCTCGGTGAGATTCATGGTGCCGGCCCACTGGCCCGCGACCATCTTCGGCACGAAGGTCTTCTTCTGTTCGGGCGAGCCGTGAACCAGCAGCGCCGCCATCGCGCCCTGCGTCAGGCCCGGATACATCGAGAAGGCCATGTTGGCCGACATCATGAATTCGTTGACCGTCTGCGACAGTGAGACCGGCAAGCCCTGCCCGCCGAACTCGGCCGGCGCCGACAGACCGAGCCAGCCGCCGTCGGCGAGCTGCTTGAACGCGTCCTTGAAACCCTTCGGCGTCGAAACGCGCCCATCGTCGTGACGGGTGCAGCCTTCGAGATCGCCTGAATGATTGAGCGGCTGCAGCACCTGTTCGCTGAACTTGGCGGCTTCATCGATGATCGCGGAGCGAACATCGGCCGACGCATCGCTGAACCCCGGAAGGTTGTTGTACCGGTCGATCTGGAAAACGTCGTTGAGGAGAAAACTCACATCTTCCACGGGCGCTCGATAGGTCGGCATCAACGTTCCTCCTGGGTGAAAAGCGGCCCTTCCATAGGCATTTTTTTGCAGTGCGGCAATATCGGCCGGAACTCTATCCCAATTGCGGGGCGATAAGGAGAACGTGCGGCATCATGACTGATCCGCGCGTCGGCCGGTGTGGCCCGGTTCACAGAAAAACGGCATGCCAAATTTGCATGCCCCACGGGTAACTTTTCGGCCCCGGAGAGGGTCTCATTAACCCGGTATTTACCGTAACGCGAAAAAGTCAGGACTGGAAACAGACGTCCCACGTCGAAATTTGATTGTCTCTTCAAGGGGACGCGGGGCCTGAAGCGCTCTGGCAGGAGCCAGCGCCTACACCGGACCAAGGCATGACAGCGCGCGTATCGTGGAGTGTTGACGGAATCGAGCCATCGGTCCGCGAAAGGGCCGAAGCTTCCGCGCGCCGCGCCGGTATGTCCTTGGGAGAGTGGCTGAATTCCGCGATCGGGAGCCCCAATCCCGGGTCCCGGGAAGCCCAGGATGTCGCTGAAATCCACAAGCGCCTCGACTCCATCGCACGGCAGGTTGAACACATGTCGCATGCGCCGGGAGCCCCCAAGGGCGATCCCGCAGTCGCACGGCAGTTGAACGACGCCATTTCTCGCCTCGACGCCCGGCTGTCGCAGCTTTCGGATACCCCGCCGCCTCAAGGCGCGCCTTACCGCGCAGCACCGGGTCCCCGCATGGCTCCCGCGACCTCGCCCGTCATGTCGCCGATGGATTTCTCGATCGCCGAAATTGTTGCGCGACAGGGCGAACTCGACGGCGCGCCGCGTGTCATGCCGCAGTCCGCGACACGGATGCCGCCGCCGTCGTTCGTGAATCATGCGCCGCCGATTCAGCCGCAGGCCGATTTCTCCGGCCTCGAGCAGCAGCTGTCCCACATTACCAGCCAGATCGAGACGCTGCGCCGCCCCGACGGCATCGAACAGTCGATTGCCGCGTTCCGCGGCGAGCTTGCCGAGATCCGTCAGGCCATCACAGAGGCGCTGCCGCGCCGCGCGATCGAATCCCTAGAAGGTGAAATCCGCTCGCTGGGACGGCGGATTGACGAGACCCGCTCCAGCGGAATCGATAGCACCGCTTTATCCGGTATCGAACGCGCCCTGTCGGACATCTACAGCGAGCTCCGTACGCTGAAGCCCGCCGAGCAACTCGCGGGCTTCGACGACGCGATCCACAATCTCGGCGGCAAGATCGACACAATCGTGCGCTCCAGCCACGATCCCGCGACCGTCCGTCAGCTTGAAGACGCCATTGCCGCGCTCAAGGTGATCGTGTCGAACGTCGCATCGAATGATGCGCTGAACGAACTCGCAGGACATGTACAGTCATTGTCGGCCAAGGTCGATCAGCTGACGCATGCGAGCGGCAACGGCGACATCCTCTCGGCGCTGGAACAGCGCATTGCCGTGCTGACCACCGCGCTCGAACAGCGCGACCGTCCGCCAGCGGGCGACACGGTCTATTTCGACAACGCGGTGCGCACGATTTCGGACCGGCTCGATCACCTTCAGGTCGGCAACGACAGCTCGGCGTCCCTGAGCCACGTCGAGCAGCGTGTCCATCATCTGCTCGAGCGGCTGGAAATGTCGGAACCGCGCGGGGGAAATCTCGCACGGGTCGAGGAAGGCCTCTCCGATATTCTGCGTCATCTCGAAAGCCAGCGCATGAACAGCGCAGGCGCCGATCAGGGATTGCGCGCCGCCGCGCCGATGGACGGCGATCTGATCGACACCATCAAGCGCGAACTCTCCGACATCCGCTTCAGCCAGTCGGAGACCAATCGTCATACGCAGGATTCGCTCGAGGCCGTTCACAACACGCTCGGTCACGTGGTCGATCGCCTGGCGCAGATCGAGGGCGACTTGCGCAACGCACGCTCGGCTTCCGCCCCCCGCGAGATTCCGCCCGCGCCGGCGATGCCCGAGCCGCGCGAGAGAGAGACCTATGCGCCGGAACCGTCGCGTCAGCCGACGTCCTTTGCGCCGGTACCACGCCCCGAAATGCCGAATCCTGCTGCGGCGCAGGCTCCGATCGCACGCGCGCCCGTCGTGCAGGCACCCGTCGCGCCGCCTCTCGTGCGGGCTCCCGCGATCGCGCCGTCCTATGATGCAAACGAAATTGCGACGCCGCCGGCCGCGTCAGTGCGCCCGCCTCCGTCGCCGCGCAGTCCAATCGATCCCAGCCTGCCGCCGGATCATCCCCTTGAGCCGGGCACCCGCGTGCAAACGGCGAGAAGCGGATCCAGCCCGTCCGAGCGTATCGCCGCGTCGGAAGTGGTGCTGAACGAGATTTCAGCAGGGAAGCAGGAGCCTGTCAGCTCGACCAATTTCATCCAGGCCGCGCGCCGCGCCGCGCAGGCCGCCGCTGCTGCGCCGCCCGCATCGTCGGGTCCAAAGCCGAACCGCGTCACCGCACTCAACGACGCCGCACGCAACGCAGCCAAGGCTGCGGCTGTCGGCGACTCCGGCATTTCGTCGAAGATTCGCGCGCTGCTGGTCGGCGCGAGCGTGGTTGTGATCGTGCTTGGCACGGTCAAGATGGGCATGAACCTGCTCAGCGGCCGCGACGATGCAAACTCATCGCTTCCGGCGGAATCCAGCGTCACAAAACCGGCACCGCCGCCTGCGCCCGAGAACGGGCCGCGCTCCGATGTGATGCCATCGATGCCGTCGATGACTTCCCCGACGCTGCTCACACGTCAGTCGATGAGCGCGTCGCCGCAAATCATTTCCGTTCCTGCCATGTCCGCGATCCCTGCTGCTGCACCGGCTGAACCGGTCGTTGCGCCTGCAGCCGCGCCTGTTGCACCCGACGTCACCGGTTCGATCGTCACGCCGCAAGACCGGATATCCGTGACGATTCCCCCGGTGGCAAAGGACAAGGCGAAGATCAAGCTGACACCCGTGGCAGACAAGCTGCCTGAGACTATTGGCACCGCCGCGCTTCGCACCGCTGCCAACAAGGGCGACGCCGGTGCGGCTTTTGAGATCGGCGTCCGCTACGCCGAAGGCAAGGGCGTCGCACAGGACTACACAACGGCGGCGACCTGGTATGAGCGCGCCGCACAGGGCGGCATTGTCCCGGCGACGTTCCGGCTCGGAACGCTTCACGAAAAAGGACTTGGCGTCAAAAAGGATGCCGCCGCTGCGCGCGGCTATTACCTGCAGGCGGCCGAGAAGGGCAGCGCCAAGGCCATGCACAATCTCGCCGTGCTGGATGCCGACGGCGGCGGTGCCGGCCCGAATTACAAGAGCGCGTCGCAGTGGTTCCGCAAGGCAGCCGAACGCGGCGTCGCCGACAGCCAGTTTAATCTCGGAATTCTCTACGCCCGCGGTATCGGGGTGGAACAGAACCTTGCCGAGTCCTTCAAGTGGTTCAGCCTCGCGGCCGCCCAGGGCGACGCGGATTCCGGCCGAAAGCGCGACGATATCGCCAAGCGCCTCGACCCTCAGTCGCTCGCCGCGGCGAAACTCGCAACCCAGACCTTCGTGCCTGAAACCCAGCCTGACGAAGCCATCGCCAACGGGGCGCCGGCGGGGGGATGGGACATAGCAACGCCGGCAAAACCGGCAACGAAGCCCGCAGCCAAGACGGCTGCCAAAAGCACTGCTCACTGACACCATTCAGCGATCCCCGACCACCGAATGAACCGCGCCAGCGGCCCGGCACCACACCGTTAACATTAACAGGCAACGTGAACGGGAAACCGCGTCGCTTCGTGGCCACTCGCCAAATCTTTAACCCCACCGCAGACGATTTCGGGTAAGCAGAAGCGCGGCGCATGACCCGCGTCGCGGCAAATTCATTGCTGCGAGGGGCACACCAAGCCTCACGCCAAACTCAAGCGAACGCGCGTGCAACTTTTCCTCCCCATCGCCGACATTCCGGTCAATGTGTTTCTCATCCTGGGGATGGGCGCCGCGGTCGGCTTCGTATCCGGCATGTTCGGCATCGGGGGCGGCTTCCTGATGACGCCGCTGCTGATCTTCATCGGAATTACACCCGCGGTCGCGGTCGCTTCGGTGACCAGCCACATGGCTGCCTCGTCGTTTTCCGGCGCGTTGTCCTACTGGCGCAAGCGGGCGATCGATCCGGCCCTGTCCCTGGTGCTGTTATGCGGCGGTGTCGCGGGCACCGCATTGGGCGTGTGGATATTTACGCTGCTGCGCTCGGTCGGGCAGCTCGATCTCATCATCGCACTGTCCTACGTGGTGCTGTTGACCGCCGTCGGGACGCTGATGTTTCTCGAAGGCGCGCGCGCCATCCTGCGCGCACGACGCGGCAACACGACAATCACCCGGCGGGCGCGGGCGCAGGGGTGGATTCTCGGCCTGCCGCTGAAGATGCGTTTCAAGCGCTCGAAGATCTATCTGTCCGTTATCCCGGTACTCGCAGTCGGCCTTTTCGTCGGCTTTCTCGGCGCCATCATGGGTGTCGGCGGCAGCTTCCTGCTAATTCCGATCATGATCTATGTGTTGCGGGTACCCACCTCCACCGTCATCGGCTCGGCGATGGTGCTGACGCTGGTCACGATGGTGGTCGCAACCGTCCTGCACGCCGTAACCAATCACCTCGTCGATGCAGTGCTCGCTCTGGTGCTGATGATCGGCGGCGTCTTCGGCGCGCAGTTCGGCGCACGGGCCGGTCAGCGTATTCGGGGCGAACATCTGCGCCTGCTGCTCGGGCTTTTGATCCTGTCGGTCGGCATCCGCTTTGCCGTCGAACTGGTGATCCGTCCGGACGAGCTCTATTCCATTCGCGATCTGGGGATCGGCGGATGAAGTATCGCCCACCTATCTTCTTCGCCGCTTTACTGCTCATGCTTGCCGCAGGCGGAAACGCGCGGGCAGAAAATCTAATCGTCTCGGTCTCCAATCACCGCATTACCGTGACGCCGAACTACTCTGGCGAAGAGCTTGTCCTGTTCGGCTCCATCGAACGCGACAGCAAATCGAAGCCGCCGGGCACCGCTTACGACATCGTCGTGACGGTAAGCGGACCGCGCGCCGACATGGTGACCCGGCGCAAGGAGCGCAAACTCGGTATCTGGGTCAACGTCGATTCGCGCGAATTCATTCAGGTCCCTTCCTATCTCGGCATCTTCGCCAACCGCCCGATCGACAACATCGCCTCGCCGGACGTCCAACGGCGGCAGCAAATCGGGCTGACCAGCTTTCCGCTGCCACAGCGCATGGGGCCAGACGTCGCAAACACTGTGGCCAGCGATCCGTTCCGCTCGGCATTCGTACGGCTGCGCACCGAACACGGGCTTTACCTCGAGCAGACCAGCGCACTGACGTTCCTGACGCCGACATTGTTCCGCACCGGCATTCCGCTCCCGGCGGAGGTCCCGACCGGCACCTACACTATCGACATCAAGTTGTTTGCGGGCGGTACATTCGCTGCCAGGACCGAGACCGCGTTTGAGATCGTCAAGGTCGGCTTCGAGCAGTTCGTCGCGAACTCCGCGCGCCAGCACGGACTGCTCTACGGTCTCGCCACCGCGATGATGGCGATCATGACCGGGTGGCTCGCGTCCGTGATCTTCCGCAGGGATTAAAGAAAAAATCCAGCGATCATAGCGACGACGCATATCGCCATTGCCGCTGCCGACAACCATCCCAGCCAGTACAGCGGCCCCGCGACGATGAACTTGCTCATCACATCGCGGCGGCGTGCCATCACCATCAAAAGCATCATGACCGGCACGGCCAGCACGCCGTTAATTACCGCGCTCCAGTACAGCGCCGAGATGGGATTGATCGGCGTGAAGTTGAGAACAATGCCGATGCCGGCCGACAGCGCCAGCACGCCGTAGAACGACGCCGCTTCACGCGGCTTGCGCGCAAGACCGACAGTCCATTTGCGCCCCTCCCCGATCGCATACGCTGCCGAGCCCGCCAGCACCGGAACGGCCAGCAAGCCGGTGCCGATAATGCCTAGCGCGAAGATGAACTCAGCGAAATTGCCGGCGATTGGCTTTAGCGCTTCCGCAGCCTGGGCGGAGGTTTGAATATCGGTTTTGCCGGTCGCATTCAGCATCGCGGCTGCCGTGATGATGATCGAGATCGCGATCAGGTTTGAGAATGCCATGCCGACCATCGTGTCGGCGCGGATGCGATGAAATTCTCTTTGCGCGCCGTAGTGTTTCTCCGCCAACGGCTGCTTTTTGGCGTCGACGCGCTGATCCTCCGCCTCCTGCGACGCCTGCCAGAAGAACAGATAAGGTGAGATCGTGGTGCCGAGGATGGCGACCAGCGTGGTCAGGAACGCCGATGTCCATTGTATCTGCGGGATAGCGATGCCGCGCAAAGCATCGCCCCACGAGACTTTCGTGACAGCCAGCGCAGCAACATAGGCGAACAGGCTGAGTGTGAGCCACTTCAGCACAGCGCTGTAGCGTTTGTAGTCGAGAAAGATTTGCGCCGCCGTCGAGGCGACGCCGAACACCAGCACATAAAGAAAGCCGGGGCCGCCAATCAGCAGCTTGAGCGCATCGCCCATCGCGGCGAGATCGGCCGCGATATTGATCGTGTTGGCGATGAACAGCAGCGCAATGACGGTGTTCAAAAGCCAGGCCGGGTAGAGACGACGGACGTTGCCGGCGATGCCGTGGCCGGTTACCCGCCCCACCCGCGCGGAGATTTCCTGAATCGCCGCCATCAGCGGAAATGTCAGCAGCATGGTCCAGCCGATGCCGTAACCGAGCTGCGCGCCCGCCTGACTGTAAGTGCCGATACCGGATGGGTCGTCGTCAGATGCGCCGGTGACGAGACCAGGGCCTAAGGTCTTCAGAAAGCCGCGCACGCTGAATGGCTCCGGCTTGTCTTGTTGGGCCAATTTTTCCGGCTTCGGTGTTTTCCGGTGATCAACGTTGTTATGTGCCATGCCTATGTCCCGCCGCGCCAGATAACGGCCCCTGAATGCTTCGGTTCCACGAAGTTGGCGGGCAGCGTGAGCAACAGAGGCAGATCAAACCTTGAGGCGATCTCCGCCGCGAAGGCTGCTTCACACGGCCTTGGCAGGGAATCCGGCTGGGCCGCGTTACCAGATAGATGCCGAGCGCGACCGGCACGATCCCCACAACATCCGCCACCGTGACATGCTCACCGATCAGGAGCCAGCCGAACAGACCCCCGAACGGCGGCATCAGGAAGTGATAAGAGCTCGCCGCCGTCGCACCCATGACGCAGATCAGATGCTGCCACAGCAGACAGCCGACGAGCGATCCTAAAAGGGCATGATCTTGTCCGAAACCGATGACCACTTTTCGGGATCATGCCTAGTAACACCGCGACGCCGCGATGGTGTGCACGCGGCGATCGCCGAGCACATGCGCGGTGAAAGCCAGCGTCTGGAAGATCGCAGCAAAGGCGACGTCGCGAATGCTCAGACCGCCGGTATAGGCGCCGAACGCCGGCATCACGACTCGCTCGCCGTCGCTGGCAAAGCAACGCCGTTCCACCGAGCGCCCGCGCGTCGACACGCGTGCTTTGGGATGAAGATGGCCTGCGATTTCGCCAACCGCGCCGGTCGGCTCATGGCGAAACACAATCGGTCCGATGGCAACTTCGTCCGCAACCACGCCGCCAAGATCGCGCGGCAGTGCCGGATCGTGATTGCCGGAAATCCAGATCCAGTCGCGCCGCGATTGCAACGTCGACAGCGCCTCGCGGTCATCCGGTGACAACCGTTCGTGCGCGTCGCGATCGTGGAAGCTGTCGCCCAGCGCAATCACCGCACGCGGATCGTGGCGCGCAATCACCGCGCCGAGCCGCGCCAGCGTTGCCGCCGTGTCGAATGGCGGCAACAACACGCCGCGTGCCGCGAAACTTGATCCCTTTTCTAGATGCAGGTCCGAGACGACCAGAAGGCGCTCGTCCTCCCAGACCAGCGCGCCTGCAAGGTCAGCAGCAAAAGCGACGCCTGCGACAGAGACCTCCGAAATTCGTTCTGTCGCCCGCGCGCCTTGCATCTGTCATCAGTCCTAATCGGGCGACATCGCCTCTTTGACGAGCTCCTCGGCGGCTTCCGCCAGCAACTCATCGGAAGCTTCGCCATAAACCGCTTCGCGGCCGATTTCCAGCATCACCGGCACCGCGAGCGGCGACACTCGGTCGAGTTCCTTATGCGTGATTCGGCCCTTGATCCGGATCAGCATATCGCTCAGCCGGCGAATATCCAGCAATCCGGTGGCGGCATCGGCTCGTGCCGCACGCAGCAGGACATGGTCGGGCTGGTGCTTGCGCAGCACGTCATAGACGAGGTCGGTCGAGAACAGCACCTGCCGGCGCGATTTTTCCTCCCCGGTAAACCGCCGCGCGATCAAGCCCGAGATCACGGCGCAGGTCCGAAACGTGCGTTTCATCAGCGCCGATTCCGCGAGCCACGCCTCCAGATCGTCGCCCAGCATGTCTGCATCAAACAACGCATCGAGATCAAGGCGGCCATTGCGGATCATCGATGACATGTCGCCGACCGACCACACCGCAAGCGCGTACTCGTTGGCGACGAAACCGAGCGGTTTGGCCCGCCCCCGCTCCAGCCGCCGTGTCAACAACATGCCGAGTGTCTGATGCGCGAGACGGCCCTCAAACGGATAGCAGACGAGATAGTGCTTGTCGGCGCGGGGAAATGTCTCAACGACCAGCTCGCGCGGACCCGGCACCCGGGAAAACACCGCCTGCAGCGACAACCATTCGCGGACCTGATCGGGCAGGCCTTTCCACGCGCGCTGATCGGCGAGCAGGAGACGCACGCGCTCGGCCAGATAGGTCGAGAGCGGAAACTTGCCTCCCGCGTATGACGGCACCTTGGCATTGGCGTCGTTGCTGCGCGACACGTACACCTCGTCTTCCATCAAGGCTTCGTAGCGCACGACTTCGCCGCCGAACACGAAGGTGTCACCCGGCACGAGCCCTTCAATGAAGTACTCCTCGATCTGGCCGAGCATCCGCCCGCCGCGCGCGATCGCACCGGTCGAGCCTGAACCTTTGCTGCGGCCGCGCACCAGTTTCACCTTCAGCATCGGCTCTTCGACGATGGTGCCGACATTGAGGCGGTAGCTTTGGCGCACCTTCGGATTAGTGACACGCCAGCGTCCGACCTTGTCCTGCTTGATCCGCGCAAAGCGTTCATAGCTTTTAAGTGTATATCCGCCGGTGGCGACAAAATCGATCGCGTCGTCGAAATCGACGCGGGTCAGATCCATATACGGCGCGGCACTGCGCACCTCGTCGTACAGCGCATCAGCCAGAAACGGCTCACCGCACGCGCAACCAAGGATATGCTGCGCCAACACATCGAGCGAGCCGGTGCGCTGCGGCGGCGTGTCCTGCGCATTCTCCGCGACCGCATCAATGGCGGCGCGGCACTCCAGCACTTCGAACCGATTGGCCGGCACCATGACCGCACGCGATGGCTCGTCGAGACGATGATTGGCGCGGCCGATCCGCTGCATCAAGCGCGACGCGCCCTTCGGCGCGCCGACATTGATAACGAGATCGATGTCGCCCCAGTCGATGCCGAGATCGAGCGACGACGTACACACCACGCCGCGCAGCTTGCCCGCCGCCATCGCGTCCTCGACCTTGCGGCGCTGCGCGACATCGAGCGAGCCGTGATGGAGCGCTATCGCAAGGCCGTCATCGTTAATGCGCCAAAGGTCCTGAAACAGCATCTCCGCCTGCGCGCGGGTGTTGACGAACATCAGCGAGGTCTTGTTGGCCTTGACCAGATCGTAGATCTCGCCGAGCGCGTGCCGCGCCATGTGACCGGCCCACGGCAGGCGTTCCCTGGTATCAAGCATTTCGACGATGGGCGCCGCGCCGGCGTCCGCGATAACAAGATCGGCCATGTTCTGCATGCCGCTCGCCTGCGGCATCAGATAGCGACGCAGATCATCAGGCTCCGCAACCGTCGCCGACAGGCCCACGGCCGTCGCCTGCGGTGCAAGCCGCCACAGCCGCGCAAGGCCGAGCGACAGCAGATCGCCGCGCTTCGAGGTCACCAACGCGTGTAACTCGTCCAGCACGATGCGCTTCAACGAAGAGAACAGATACGGCGCGTCGTCGGACGACAGCAGCAATGCTAGTTGTTCGGGCGTCGTCAGCAGAATATCCGGCGGATATTTGCGCTGCCGCTGCCGCCGCGACACCGGCGTATCTCCGGTGCGGGTCTCGACCCGAACCGGCAGCTTCATGTCGGCGATGGGCCGTTCGAGATTGCGGGCGATGTCCACCGCCAGCGCCTTCAGCGGGGAAATGTAAAGCGTGTGCAGGCCGCTGCTGCGCACGACGCTACGCCCCGTCGACATTGTCTTCGCGGATTTGGGTTGCGGCGTGCCGAGTTCCACCAGTGTCGGCAGAAATCCCGCCAGCGTCTTGCCCGCGCCTGTCGGTGCGATCAGCAAGGCAGACCTGTCGTCTCGCGCCTTCGCCAGCAGATCGAGCTGATGCGCGCGCGGCGACCAGCCCCGCGCCGCGAACCAGCGCTGGAAAATCTCGGGCAGAAGATCGGAAGATGGGGTCCTGGTATCCACGCCCTAGAGTTAAGGCGTCGCAGGCGTCCGGTCGAGAGCGGAGACGGACGATCCGCCTCCGCTCCGCAGCGTTATTCGGTGACCGGTTTGTCTGAAATATCCCAGTCCTTGCCATTGAAGGTCGCGATGTGAAGCGTCTTCATCGGCGGGTAGTTGTCCGGCATAAAGCTGTAGGTAATGCCATCCAGCATGTAGGGCGAATGGAAGCCCGCCAGCGATTGCGCCTGCTTCAGCACATTGGCGCGGGTCAGGTCGTCGCCGCACCGGCGTAGAATTTCCGCCATGGTCACCGCCTGCCCGTATCCTGCATAAGCGATGGTATTGTCAGGATCGACATTGGGCAGGTAATTCTTGCGCAGTTCCTCGAAGCCCATCACGTCCGCATCCTTCTCCCAGCGCGGCACGCCGACTTCCTTGGCGTAGCGCATAGCGACAATGCCGGCGGCATTGTCGAGGCCTGCGGCATTCAGGATCGAGCGTCCGGTGGAACCGGCCGTCAACAGGTGCAGTGGCTTCCAGCCGAGTTCGACGACCTTGCGGACCGACTGCGACGTCGCCTTGCCGGTGGTGATGTTGAAGAAGACGTCCGCGCCCGACTTGGACAGATTGATGAGCTGCGAATCGATTGTCGGATCGGTGAGATCGTAGGTGGCTTCCGCAACGACGGAGGCTTTGCCGCCGGCATGCGCCAGCACTTCCTTGAACGGGCCAAGGAAATCACGTCCGAAGTCGTCGTTCTGATAAAGAATCGCAACCTTGGCGTTGGGCTTCACGCTGATTCCATGTTTGGCGAGGATGCGCGCCTCGGTCGGATAGAGCGGCAGGCCCGCCATGGTCCACTTGTAGTTTTTCGGGTCGTTCCATTTGGACGCGCCGGTGTTCAAGAGGAGCTGCGGCACGCCCTTGGAGTTAAGATATTTGTGGACGGCGGTTTGCGGCGCTGTGCCCAGAGAGCCGAACAGCGCCAGCACCTCTTCCTGTTCCACCAGCCGGCGCGTCGCTTCCACCGTCTTCGGGGCGGAATAGGAGTCGTCCAGCGAGAGCATTTTCACCTTGCGGCCGTTGATGCCGCCTTTTTCGTTGATCATTTCGAAATAGGCGGTCGCGACGCGGCCGAGCACGCCATAGAGCGAGCCCGGTCCCGAATGCGGCACGGTTTGGCCGAGCTTGATTTCGGTATCGCTCGCGCCCGGATCGTATTTCTTCTGCGCGTGTGTCGCCGTCGTGGCCGTCAGAACGGCGATTGCAAGCGCAGCACCGGTGACGAATGATTTCATCGACGTTTTCATTTTCTTGTTGTCTCCCCGAATTGGTCCAGCGGCGTTCTGCAATTCCTTTGAAGCCGGAATCGGCGACCATTTGGTTCGCGGCCGGAGCGGCATGCTGGCAGGCCCCAACCGTCTGTCTTGCGTCTTGTCGCTACGGACCCAATTTGGGGGGCTCGTCTTGTGGCGGATCTGAAACCGGTTACCCCTTGCTTGCGGTCACCACAAATCCCGGAACATCCTCGCCTGCCTCGACGCGCGTCGATGCGGCCATAATTGTGCAGGATGTCAGTCCAGCATTGGCGACCGCCGCCCGCAGATAGGCCTCGCCATGGGCGTAGCGCAGACCGCGCCCGAGAATAACGCCCTCACCCGGATGGGTCTCCACCGTGAACGCCAGCAGCCCCTGCGATTTGAGCACGCGCACGGCCTCTCGCAGCAGCGTCTCCAGTTCCGGTACATAGACAAAGGCGTCAGCGGCCATGACGAGATTCGCACTGGCCTCGCTCTCCGCGCACAGGCCTTGCAACATGTCCGTAACATCGAGCCGTGCATAGAGGCCGGTGGCGCGGGCGCGCTCGATCATGCCAGGCGACAGATCGATCCCGATCAATTCGTCGGAGAGTGAGGCGAACTCACGCCCGGCCAGCCCCGTTCCGCATCCGAGATCGATCACCCGCTTGAAATGCGCCGGTAGTTTTGCCGCATGACTGGCCGCCAGCACCGCCTTCAGCAGCACCTGAGGCCCGCAATAATCCAGATCCTGCACCAGCGTCTTGTCGAATCTCGGCGCATACTGATCGAACAGCGCGCGCACATAGCCCGGAGGCATGGAGGAGACTTCCTCCGCACCGAGACGCATCAACCGCAGCTTCGCGCCGTGCCTGTCGTCAGAATCGCACGCGCAGGCATGAGTATAGGCGACAATGGCCTCGTCCCACGCGCCGAGCTGTTCGCGCAAATCCCCGAGCGTAAACCACGCCGATGCAAAGCCCGGCTCCAGCTCAATCGCCTGCTCCATCAACTCGGCCGCCGCCGCAAGATCGCCGCGCAACATCAAATCCCGTCCGAAATCGAAGCGCCGGTCGGCGATCAGATTTCCCGAGGACAGGAACAACGCGGCAGGCATGGACTTGGTCTGAACCTGATTGGCTAAGTTAGAAGACAAATTGATCCTGGGAAGCAAGTGGTTGAGCCTGAGCGTTGCGAACCAAGACTCGAATGAAGGCCCGCACAACCTATATGAAGTCCATGCGTCCGCAAGACATCCTGATGCCCGTGACCGCCGGCCTGTGCTGCAAGCCCGGCGGCTTTCACATCGACCCGGTCCGGCCGGTCGAACGCGCGCTGATCACCCACGGCCATTCGGATCACGCCCGTCCCGGACATGGAGCGGTGCTGGCCACGCAGGAAACCCTCGACATGATGCGGCTTCGCTACGGCGATAATTTCGCCGGCAGCACGCAGGTGATTTCCTATGGCGAGACCCTCAGGCTAGGCGGGGTCAGCGTCACATTTCATCCCGCGGGACACGTACTGGGATCGGCGCAGATCGCGGTGACCCACGGCAAGACCAAAATCGTCGCCTCGGGCGACTACAAGGACACGGCAGATCCGACCTGTGCCCCATTCGAGGTGGTGCCGTGCGACGTGTTCATTACGGAGGCGACCTTCGGACTGCCGGTATTCCGCCACGGGAATGTCGACGGCGAGATTGCGAAACTGCTGGCATCAGTCGCGCTGTTTCCGGAACGCGCGCATCTGGTCGGCGCCTATTCGCTCGGCAAGGCGCAACGTGTTATCGCCCTCATTCGCGCGGCGGGTTACGACGCACCGATTTATCTGCACGGCGCGATGGAAAGGATTACGCGCTACTACGAAGGTCGCGGCATTGATCTCGGCGACCTGCGGATGGCGAAGGGCATGAAGAAGGCCGACCTCGCCGCCACCATTACCCTCGCCCCGCCTTCCGCCATCACCGACATCTGGACGCGGCGATTTCCAGACCCGGTTGCCGCCTTTGCATCGGGCTGGATGCGAGTGCGCGCTCGCGCGCGGCAAAAAGGCATCGAACTGCCACTGGTGATTTCCGATCACGCCGACTGGGACGGATTGTGCGCGACCATCAATGCGACGGGTGCGGGCGAAGTTTGGGTCACCCACGGTCAGGAAGACGCGCTGGTGCACTGGTGCCGGTCCAAGGGACTGACAGCGCGTCCCCTCGATCTTGTCGGCTACGGCGACGAGGACGAAGGCGCTGCGCCGGGAGAGCCGGCGTCATGAATCGATTTGCGCGACTGCTCGATCGTCTTGCCTATGAGCCCGGACGCAACAACAAGCTGCGGTTGATCACGAATTACTTTCGCGAGGTGCCGGACCCGGACCGCGGCTGGGCGCTGGCTGCACTGACCGGCGCGCTGTCGTTTCGTCACGCCAAGGCTGGATTGATCCGCAACCTGATTGCCGAGCGCACCGATCCGGTGCTGTTCGCGCTGTCGTACGATTATGTCGGCGACCTTTCGGAGACTGTCGCGCTGATGTGGCCGGCGGACAGGCGGGCGACAAACTCGCCTCCGCCACCGACGCTGACCGAAGTGGTCACCACCTTCAACACACTGGGCAAGACGGAAATCCCCACGCAGCTTGTGCGCTGGCTCGACGAGCTTGATGAAACGGGGCGATGGGCTCTCCTGAAACTCGTGACCGGTGGCCTGCGGATTGGCGTTTCTGCCCGGCTGGCAAAAACAGCTGCCGCTGCACTCGGCCACAAGGAGGCCCATGACGTCGAGCTGATCTGGCCCGGACTAACACCTCCGTATCTCGATCTGTTCGCGTGGCTGGAGGGCCGCGCCGACAAACCGGTCAACCGCGATCCGGCGCCGTTCCGGCCGGTGATGCTGGCGCACGCCATCGAGGACTCGGACTTCGCCAACCTCGCGCCGGAGGATTTCACCGCCGAGTGGAAGTGGGACGGCATCCGCGTGCAGGCTGTCAGCGGACGCGATGAGAAAGGCAACATGGTTACACGTCTTTATTCGCGCACCGGCGAAGACATCACCAAGAGCTTTCCCGATCTGATGCCGTCGTTAAGGCAGCCCGGTGCACTCGATGGCGAATTGCTGGTGTTGCGCGACGGGTGGGTGCAGACCTTTAACGTGCTGCAGCAGCGGCTGAACCGTAAATCGGTAACACCGAAACTGATGAAGGATTACCCGATTCACCTGCGGGCCTACGACCTGCTGAGCGATGGAGACAACGACCTGCGCATGCTGACGTTCAGCGAGCGGCGCGCGAAGCTCGAAACCTTCGTAACGCAACTCTCTGACCCGCGCATCGACTTGTCTCCGCAAGTCGCTTTCAAAACATGGGACGACCTTGCGGCAGCCCGCGCCAATCCTGATAGCGCCGGAGCCAGCGAAGATTCGGAAGCCGTCGAGGGTGTGATGCTGAAGCGACGCGATGCGCCGTATTTGCCGGGCCGACCAAAGGGTCAGTGGTGGAAATGGAAACGCGATCCGCACATTATCGACGCCGTGTTGATGTACGCGCAGCGCGGCCACGGCAAGCGCTCATCGTACTATTCCGACTACACCTTCGGTGTCTGGACCAAGATCGACGGCACCGATCAGCTCGTGCCAGTCGGCAAGGCCTATTTCGGCTTCACCGACGAGGAGCTGATTCAAATCGACCGCTTCGTTCGCCGCCATACTACCGAGAAATTCGGTCCGGTGCGCCACGTGGTACATGAGCCAGATCAGGGACTGGTGTTCGAGGTGGCGTTCGAAGGGCTGGCGCGCTCGGCGCGACACAAATCCGGCGTTGCCATGCGTTTTCCCCGAATCAGTCGCCTGCGCTGGGACAAACCGCCGCGCGACGCCGACCGGCTGGAGACACTTGAACGAATGTTAATCTCCGAGACGAAGATTCCGTCTGCAGCAGCGAACGGCGACCATTGACGCCGCCGAGACAGTTCCCCATGTGGCGTGCTAGTGTGCGGTGACGCACCCACTCAGGAGACGACGATGCCGGACGATGTGAAGGAATTGCCAGCCAGGAACGACGACACTCTGTCGCGCTTCCTCGGCGGTTCGCCGTTGGCGGTGCTGGTGCGGCTGGTATTGCTGTCCCTGCTGGTCGGCGTCGTGCTCGCCGCGATCGGCTTCGATCCGTGGAATATCGTCTACAGCATCCGCCGCCTGATCGACTGGATCTGGAATCTCGGCTTCGATGCCATCAACGGCCTGTGGCGTTATTTCCTGCTGGGCGCGGTGATCGTGATCCCGGTTTGGCTGATTTCACGGCTGTTCAGCACCCAGCGGCCGCGCTGATTGAGAGACGCCGCGAAAGTTACAACCGCACAGGTTTTCAGCATCGCCGGACCGGCAATGCTGGCCAATTTGACGACACCGCTGCTTGGTGTCGTCGCTACAGCCTGTATCGGCAGACTGGGTGAACCCGCGCTGCTCGGCGGGGTTGCCATCGCGTCCGTCGTTTTCGATTGCCTTTTCTGGCTGTTCGGCTTCCTGCGCATGGGCACCGTCGCGTTTACCGCGCAGGCCCTGGGTGCCCAAGATCATGCCGAGATCCGCGCAACCCTGTTTCGCGCCATTACTGTCGCGGCGGCAATCGGCCTGCTCCTGATCGCGGTGAGCGAACCTCTTGGCACAGTCATTCTGTCATTGATGGGAGGCAGCGAGCCGGTGACGACGGCAGCGCGCGCATACTTCGCGATCCGTCTGTGGTCTGCGCCAATGGCGCTCGGCAACTATGTTCTCCTCGGCTGGTTCGTCGGTCAGGCGCGCGCGAAGACCGCGCTCGCCCTGCAAATCCTGATCAATGTCGTCAACATCGCGTTGACGGCGTGGCTGGTCCTTGTGTTGAACCAGGGCATTGCAGGGGCGGCGATTGCCGCGGTCCTCGCCGAAACAACCGGATTCGTTGTGGGTGCGGTGCTGGCGTGGCGCCTGCTTGGCCGGGTGTTCGATATCAGCGCCGACCGGCTGTTCGACCGCGAGCGGCTCCTGCATATGTTCTCGGTCAACCGGGACATTCTTATTCGCACCGCCGCACTCATCGCGGCATTTCTCTTTTTTACATCGCAAGGTGCTCGCGCCGGCGATACCGTGCTGGCGGCCAACGCCGTCCTCAACAATTTCCTTCTGATCAGCGCGTTCTTTCTCGACGGTATCGCGAATGCCGCCGAGCAGATTTGCGGTCGGACGTACGGCAAGCGCGACCGCGAGGGCTTCCTGACCGCAACCAGGCTCGTCATGCTGTGGGGGTCCGTATTCGCACTGGCCGTGACCACCGCTTATTTGTTCTTCGGATCGGGCCTGATCGCGCTGATGACGCCGAATATCGACATTCAGCACGTCGCAAACGACTATCTTGTCTTTGTCATTCTCGCGCCGATCGTGGGCTTTTTCGCATTCGCCTATGACGGCATTTTCATCGGCGCAACCTGGGCGCGCGACATGCGCAATCTTATGCTGTTGTCGCTGGTGATCTTTCTCACGGCGTGGGCGCTTCTGCGGCCGTTCGGCAATGCGGGCCTCTGGACCGCGCTTCTCATCCATTATGTCGCGCGCGGTGGCCTGCAGGCGCTGCGTTATCCGGCGCTGTTCAGGGCTTCATTCGGCAACAGCACTCTTAGTCCGGCCAGGGTTCCGCAGTAATCGTCGCGGCATCCGCGCCGACGATTTCGGAGAGACTGTCGCGGCTGGTCCGCCGCAGCGTCGACACAAGATCGGCCTTGATGTCGTCGACCAGCCCGAGGCCCTTGTAGATCAGCGACGAGTAGAGCTGGATCAGTGTCGCCCCGGCACGGATCTTCATCAGCGCGGCACCTCCGGAATCGATGCCGCCGACGCCGATCAGCGGGAATGCGCCCTCGGCGCGCACATACGTTTCCGCCACCATGCGCGTGGATAGTCTCAAGAGCGGCCGTCCCGACAATCCGCCCTGCTCTTTCGCCTTCGCCTGATCACGCAGCGCTGCAGGCCGCGACAACGTGGTGTTGGCGACGATCATGCCGTCGACCCGGCGTGAGCGCGCGATATGCACAACGTCGTCAAGCTCTTGCAGAGTAAGGTCAGGCGCGATTTTCAACAGCAACGGTGAATCGCCCGCGTTCTTGCGGACGCGCTCGCGCGCATCGACCACCCGCGCCAGAAGATCATCAAGCGCCGCCGCCTGCTGCAGATTGCGCAGGCCCGGCGTGTTGGGTGACGACACGTTGACCGTGAAATAACTCGCCACCGGCGCGAACAGTTCGATCAGTCGGACATAATCCGCCGTGCGATCTGCCGAATCCTTGTTGGCGCCGACATTGACGCCGACGATGCCCCCGTGTCGTGCGCGGGTGGCAAGCCGGCGCAGCACAGCTTCCGCGCCGTCGTTGTTAAAGCCCATCCTGTTGATGACGCCGGAATCCTGCTCCAGCCGAAACAAACGAGGACGCGGATTGCCGTCCTGCGGTTTCGGCGTCACCGAACCGATCTCGACAAAGCCGAAGCCCAGCCGGAGCAACGCGTCCGGCGCTTCGGCGTTCTTGTCGAAACCCGCAGCCATGCCGACGGGATTTGGGAAGTTCAAACCGAAGGCACGCGTTGCGAGTTTCGAGTCGTCGGCGCGCGGCTTGCCCGGCGGCAACAACCGCAACCCACCCATCGCCAGCCGGTGCGCATCCTCCGGGTCGAGCCGGCGCAGCAGCGGCAACGTGAGAGAATCGAAGGCGCGGATCACGAGGCCAACTCCGGAATATCGTGCGAGCCGTCGGAGCGGGCCCGCAGGTCGCGAATTTCGATCACCGCACCGGTGTCGAGTTCGCCGTAGAGATGCGGAAACAACTCGCCACCGCGCGAGGGCTCCCATCTCAACGCCTCACCCAGCACCTCGGTATCGACAGCAATCAGAAACAATCCTGTTTGCCCGGCAAAATGCTTGGCAACTGTTCCTGCAAGCTGCGACGCCGTCGAAAAATGGATAAACCCGTCGCGCCGGTCGTCGGCGCTGCCGCGATAGGCTCCTTGCCGCTCGGCCTCGCGCCAGGCCGAAGCCGAACAAACTTTGTAAATTGTGGACACGGTCGCCGGATTCTCGCTAGCTATTGAATTCATTCGGGATTTTTCGAAGCTAAGCCGAAAGCCCTGCAGACCGTATCGGCGCACTTCGGCCACTTCAAGGGCAGCGTTCGGCTGATCGCTATGCATTGCGGAGACGCCGGTTTCGAGGTAATAATTCCTAGTTCCTGATAAAATTCACTGCCCGGTCCGGTCGGCTGGGCCAGACATCCGGCCTCCCCATGTTGACCCACGATCAAATCTGGAATGCGCTCGATCGCCTCGCCGAACGTGCAGGTCTATCGGCGTCCGCGTTGGCCAAACGTGCAGGCCTCGACCCCACCACTTTCAACAAATCCAAGCGCATCACGCCGGACGGGCGTGAACGCTGGCCATCGACCGAATCGGTGGCGAAAGCGCTGGCCGCAACCGGCACCACCGTCGACACCTTCGTGCAGTTCATTGAGGACACCGCGCGCTCCGTACAGGCCGTGCCGCTTCTCGGTTTCGCCGAAGCCGGCACCGGCGGATATTTCGACGATGGCGGCTTTCCTGTCGGCAAGGGCTGGGACGAGGTCGGACTGCCCTCGGTCAGCGACGAACATGCCTATGCGCTGGAAATTTCCGGCGACTCGATGAAACCAGCCTATCGCGACGGCGACGTCATCATCGTCTCGCCTGGTTCACCGATCCGGCGCGGCGACCGTGTTGTGGTGAAAACCAAGGACGGTGAGGTTACGGTCAAGGAACTGAAACGCCGAACCGCAAAAGTCATCGAGCTGCAATCGCTCAATCCGGCGCACAAAGACCGCGTCATCGATGCCAAGAACGTCGAGTGGATCGCACGGATCGTCTGGGCAAGCCAGTAAAGTTAGCGCTTCAGGCGACCAGCGGCGCAACGATCGCGCTCAACACCTTCGCTGCGTCACGCGGAGCGAGCCGCACCTGCAATCCGCGCTGCCCGCCATTGATGAACACCAGATCGTGCGCCATCGCCTGCTCCTCGATGGCCGCGCGAGGTGCGCGCATTTGCCCGAAAGGACTGATGCCGCCAACCTTGTATCCCGACAGGCGCTCAGCATCGGCCGGCTTCATCATCTGCGCAGACTTTCCGCCGAATGCCGCTGCAAGCTTTTTCATCGATACTTCGCGATCCGAAGGAACGATCACACAAACCGGCTTGCCATCGACCAGCGCCATCAGCGACTTGAGCACGCGCGACGGAACTTCGCCGAGCGCCTCGGCGGCCTGCAGTCCGATCCGGTCTGCGTCGCCGTCGTAATCGTAAGTATGAACCGTGAAGGCGACGTCCACCTGTTCCAGCATCTTGGTCGCGCGCGTCACCTTCGACATGCGTTGCTCCGAAGCGGCGACTAACCCGCCGCCCGTTTCAGCGCCGTGTCGATCATCGCAATCGAATTTGCGACGCCGTAAACGGCCACGAACGATCCGAAGCGCGGACCTTTCTCCTGACCGAGCAGCACCTGATAGAGCATATTGAACCAGTCCAGCGACACGCCTGGACGGCCATCCTTGCCAGCCTTCTTGTGATCTAGGAACGGCTCGCGGCGGCCGATCTCATAGACCACGTTTTGGATGTCTTCGGCGGAAGCATCGGCAGGCAGCTGCGCCAGCGCGTTGCGCAGATCGGCCAGCGCCACGCGTTCGCTCTCGGTCGGCTCGCGGAAGGTCTTCGTCGGCGCCACGAAGTCGCGATAGTAGTTGATCGCGTAGCCAACCATGTCGTCCAGCTTCGGATGCGTCTTCGGCGTCACGCCCGGACGATAGCGGCCAATGAAACCCCACAGTGTTTCAGCGTTTTCCGCGTTCGATGACGACACCAGGGTCAGCAGCAACTGGAACGTCACCGGCATGTCGGCGAGCGGCGGATCGCCCGCATGGATATGCCAGACCGGATTGCTCAGGCGCTGCTTGCCATCCTGACGCGGATAGCCGTCGATGAACTGCTGATAGTCGTCGACGTTGCGCGGGATGACATCGAAATACAGCCGCTTCGCCGCCTTCGGCTCGCGGTACATGAACAACGACAGCGATTCCGGCGAGGCGTAACGCAGCCATTCATCGATGGTGAGACCATTGCCCTTTGACTTGGAAATCTTCTGGCCCTTGTCGTCGAGGAACAGCTCGTAGTTGAAGCCTTCCGGCGGCGTGCCGCCGAGCGCCGAGCAGATCTTTCCCGACAGCTTGACCGAATCGATCAGGTCCTTGCCCGCCATTTCATAGTCGACGCCGAGCGCAACCCAGCGCATCGCCCAGTCTGGCTTCCATTGCAGCTTGCAATGCCCGCCGGTGACCGGAACGGTGACGCGCTCCCTTGTGTCGGGATCGTCGTAGGACACCGTGCCGGCCTTGGCGTCATGCGCCACGATCGGCACCTGCAGCACAACGCCAGTGCGCGGTGAAATCGGCAGGAACGGCGAATAACTCGCGGCACGCTCCTCGCGCAGCGACGGCAGCATGATCGCCATCACCTTGTCGATGTTCTCCAGCATCTTCAGCAGCGTCGCGTCGAAGCGCCCCGACTTGTAATATTGCGTCGAACTGGCGAATTCGTAATCGAACCCGAAGGTATCGAGAAACGCGCGCAGCCGTGCGTTATTGTGCTCGCCGAAACTCGGATGGGTGCCGAAGGGGTCGCGGACCTGGGTCAGCGGCTTGCCGAGATCTTCCGTCAGCATCTCCTTGTTCGGCACATTGTCCGGCACCTTGCGCAGGCCGTCCATGTCATCGGAAAACGCCAGCAGTCTGGTCTTGATCTTGTCTTCGGTCAGCACGCGAAAAGCATGGCGCACCATGGTGGTGCGCGCGACCTCGCCGAAGGTACCGATATGAGGCAGCCCCGACGGACCATAGCCGGTCTCAAACAGCACTTCGTCCTTCGGCTTTTTCTTCAACCGCGCGACAATCTGCTTCGCCTGTTCGAACGGCCAGGCGTTGGATTGTTCGGCAAGCGCCCGAAGGTCGCTCGCGGTTGCAGGCATTTCATTCGACATCAAGGATCTCCGCGCACGGACAGATTTTAAGCTGGCTGGCGGCGTGATAGCCACCATCCGATCAACACCAGACACATACCGATCGCAGCGCAGACGACCAGCAATCCGGCTGTATTAGCCGCAACCCCTGCATAACCCAAGGTCTTCGCGTCGAGAAAAGGATAGGGATAGAAGCCGGACATCTTTCCGCGCACCAGCACCAATCCAAGGTAGAACAGCGGATAGATCAGCCACAGCAACGGATCGTACCAGCGCAGCCCCGCTTTGCGGACACAGGTCAGCCAGAACACCAGATAGCCCAACGGCATCAGGTAGTGCATCGCGATGTTGGTGAATGATTGAACATTCTGCAGCGGCTCGATCGGGCTTAGCATCGTCTCGTAGATGATCCCGACCATCACGATATAGGCAGCAACCGCCGAACGCACGAAAGGATGCACCAGCCATTCCTCGGGGCCGGTCTTTACTGCAAATGCCGTCAGTACCAGCACCGCGAGAATATTGGCCTGGATCACAAAGAACGAAAAGAAGCGCACCGTTGCCTCGGCGAGCGACAGTCCCTGATCGCCCGTCGCTCCAATGAAGCGAACATATCCCAGCACGAGTGTCACCCAGCCCAGCAGCGCGAGAAGCGCCGCGGCGGTCCGCTTGAGTTTCGCCGTTCGCGTCAGAGTCATTTCCCGCATCCGGAATCTAGAACGGACTGACCGAGAAATAGCGCAGCCACAAATCCGTATAGCGGCCCTTTTCCCAGAGCCGGAACATTGCCCAGTTCAGCGCCTGACGCAGCACATCATTGCCGCGCTTCACCCCGATGCTGACCCCTTCGCCAAAATACCGGCTCTCGATGAACGGGCCTCCGCTGAAAGCACAGCAATCGCCGGAATCAGTGCCGTTGATCCAGAACGCCAGCGCGATAGCGTCTCCAAAAATGAAATCGACCTCGCCCCGGCGCAGCGCAAGGCGTAGCGCGTCGTCATTCGGGAAGCTGACAAGCTGCGCGTCGGTGAAGAGCATCTTCAGATAAGCCTCATGCGAG
This sequence comes from Afipia birgiae 34632, assembly GCF_000308295.2. Classification (GTDB taxonomy): domain Bacteria; phylum Pseudomonadota; class Alphaproteobacteria; order Rhizobiales; family Xanthobacteraceae; genus Afipia; species Afipia birgiae. The sequence continues at coordinate 45,814 of NZ_HG326652.1, read as the reverse complement.
GAGCCGGCGATGGCGCCTACCTTTTTGCCTTCGAAATATTCCGGGCGAACCTCCGCCATCACCGCATCCCGCCGCGACACGAAGCGTGCCGGCGAGCGATAGTAAGGATCGCTGAAATCGAGCTTGGCGCGAAGCTGCGGCGTGACCGCCAGCGACGCGATAATGGCATCACCACGGTTGCCGTTGATCGCATCCACCAGCGTCTCGAACCGGCGCATCTGAATCGTGCAAGCCACCTTGATCTCTTCGCAGATCATCCGGGCCAGATCGACATTGAAGCCGGCCGGATTGCCATCGGGACCGGTAAAATTGAAGGGCGGGTAATCGGTTTCAGTCAGGAAACGAATGACCGTCAGGCGCGAAAGGTCTGGCCGGTCGGGACGCCGCCGCGGGTCCCAAAAGCCCGGCACGGCCTGAGGCGCAGCAGGCTGAGGGATGGTGACTTGAGGCTGCGATGACCGAGGCGGTGTGGACGGCGGCGCGCCTTGGGCTAACACAGGCTGGACCCCCGCAGCAAAGCACAGCGCGGCCCAAACGATGGCCAGCCTTGCGGTTGCACCGGCGGCACGGCCCAATCGGATATTGAAGGCAGATACTATCTGTGGTTGCATTGGCTGGGGGTTCCGCGTGTTGGGTCTTATAGACCATCCACGGAGCGATTCGAGTGCGTTTGTGGCGTGGGGTAACGGTCGAATGGCCGTGGCTGGGCGGGCAAGCGAGTTGGACGGGACACCGCCGCAAGGTTTTGCGCGCCTGACGGCGTCCGCCCGAAACCTGACAACCTTCCTCGCCGGCTTTCTCGGCATCCCGCGCTCACAGAACGACAACCGGCCCGGACATCGCGAACCAGGGCCTGCCGTGGAGCTCGATTGCCTGCGGCACATTCTCGCTCCCGCGCTCCTCGCCGCGGCCGCGCAGCGAAGCGAGGAGATCGGCATTGGTGCCGATCGCGTTCTGATCCAGCGGGGCATCATCGACGAGGACGCCTATCTCGATCACCTCGCCACATATATCGGAATCGGGATTGAAACACTTGAAGACGTCAGTCCCATCGATTGTCTTCTGCCCGCCGACGGCATTCACCTGTGCGCGCGGCATGGCATTCTGCCCATCCGGCAGCAGGACGAACCCGTGTATGTGTCGGCACCGCACGGGTACTGCGCCCGCCGCATCGTCCGGCTGATCGCGCAATATCCGTCGCTTCTTCCGCGCATCCGCCTCACGTCGACCGCACGTTTCAACGCATTCCTCGAGTATCATTCCGGCAACGTGCTGGCTGGCACCGCCGCCGAAGGCCTAGCGAGCCGTTTTCCCGATCTGTCAGCGGCACCAGCGTCGGCTTCGCATGGCCGTCTGTTTCATTTATTCCGCCATATCCTGCGGCTTGTCGGTCCCGTTGTACTTCTGACGCTGGCACCCATGCTGTTACTCGAGTTGTGCAGCGTGATCCTCGCCATATGGTTTCTGCTATTTACGAGTTTGCGGCTTGCGGGATGTTTCTCAACGCCAAGACGACGGCCTCCACTGCCGCGGCTGCACGACAGTCAGCTTCCCATCTATACGGTGGTCGCAGCGCTCTACCGCGAGGCCTCGTCCGTCGCGCCGTTGATGCAGCACATTAATGCGCTGGACTATCCCCGCGAGAAACTGGACATCAAGCTCGTCATCGAAACCGACGACTTGCAAACCCGGGCGGCGATCGCACGGCTCGGGCCGATGCCGCACGTTCAGGTCATCATCGCGCCGGACGTCGGACCGCGGACGAAGCCCAAGGCTCTCAACTGCGCACTCACTTTTGCACGCGGAACCTTCATCACGGTTTTCGATGCGGAGGACAAGCCCGAACCCGGCCAGCTCCGCGAAGCGCTGGACGTCTTCCGGACACACGGACCGGAGGTGGTCTGCGCGCAGGCCAGTCTCTGTATCGACAACACCGCGGATGGCTGGATACCGCGCATGTTCACCGCCGAGTACGCCGGCCAATTCGACGTATTCCTGCAGGGTTTTTCCAACTTCGCGATGCCGCTGCCGCTCGGCGGATCGTCCAATCACTTCCGCACCTGCGTGCTTCGCGAGGTCGGCGGCTGGGATCCTTACAACGTTACGGAAGATGCCGACCTCGGCTTCCGGCTCGCACGATTCAACTACCGCTGCGTGATGTTTCCATCGACCACTTATGAAGAAGCTCCTGCGAGTTTCGGCGCATGGCTACGTCAGCGCTCCCGATGGATGAAGGGCTGGATGCAGACCTGGAGCGTGCATATGCGTTACCCGCGACAGCTGTGGCAAGATGCGGGACCCGGCGGCTTCTTCACACTCAATATTCTTGTCGGCGGGAATGTCCTGACGGCACTCGCGCATCCGTTTCTGCTTGGCGAACTTCTGGTGCGGAGCGTAATGAGCGCCTTTGATGACAGCGTTGCATCATTCTTTGCCAAGCCATTCATCGAGCTCTATTTGGCAGCGATTGTGGCAGGTTACCTGACCACCGTGGCAATCGGATTGATCGGACTGGCAAAGCGGGATCTGCTTGGCGAGGCATGGGTCCTGATCCTTACGCCGGTCTACTGGGTCTGCTTATCCATCGCTGCGTGGCGCGCGCTCTATCAACTTCTCGCCGAGCCCTACCACTGGGAAAAAACAGAACATGGCCTCGCGCGGCATTCGCGACTCGCTTCGCGGTCTCGAACCGAAACGAGTGAGCACCGACGCGGCGTGGCTCAGAGATAACGCTTGAGATCAGTCGCGGCTTCTTCGGGCGTGCGCTTCAGGTTAAATGGGCGAATGAAGTTTCCATTCTTGTCCATCAGATAGATCAGCGCGGTGTGATCCATCGTGTAGTCGCCATCCTTCAGCGGAATTTTCTTGGCATACACCCGATAGGCAGAGATCACCTTGCCGATTTCATCCGGGGTGCCAGTCAACCCCTTGAGATGCGGATCGAAGCTTGAAATGTAATCCTTCATCACTGCCGACGTGTCGCGTTCGGGATCGACGGACACAAAATACGCGTTCATTTTGTCGGCGTCGGGACCCATGGCGCGCAGGACTTCGGACATTTCGAACAGCGCTGTCGGACAGACATCCGGACAATGCGTGAAACCAAAGAAGATGATCGTCGGGCGGCCGATGAGGCTCTTTTCAGTGACCGTTTGTCCCGCCTGATCGGTCAGGCGAAACGGGCCACCAATCGCCGCCGGCGCGGCGGCGCGGGGCAGACCACCCATCAGCCACAGGGTGACCAGCAGCCCGATCGCGAGACTGGCGGCAAACGCGGCAATAATGACAAGCGGCCGGGTCGTCCTATCCATCGCAAATCCGATCCTTGATCAATCGCGGGGCACGGCCGAACGACTGGCCGCTTGTTCCGAGTTGGGCATGGGATAGAGCGCGCGGCCCGGACGAGCAAGCGCCACGCCCGCATGTCTGATCAAATGACGGGGAGCAACAGGCTGTTTGATCTTGGCTTTTGGCGTCAGCGCGGGTGCGCGGAAGCCTGTGCGTCCATATAGCACGGGCGATACATGCTCGCGAGTTCGCGTCCGCGGAGGAAGATCATGCGCTGCTTCAGCCCGCCGCGCCGGGAAATCCAGCTACGGATGGTCGCCGGGTACATATCGTACAACATCCGGGTCGCTTCACGGTTCGTCACCGGCCGGCCACTTGCGCCAAAATCCCACGCAGCATGGAATCCGAGACTGGCGCGCGAGGTCACACAAATCTTGTCATGGGGAACGGCACCCAGCACGATGGTGCAGGCCGACGCACACAGCCCGTCGATCACCACGGTCTCGCCGGAGCCCTTGAGGCTCTGATACTTGTCGACATAGGTCCCGATGCGGCCGCCGCGGTCATCGGAAATCCGGACCACAGCCTGACTCGCGCCCACTCCACTCAGGAGCAGGACTGCCGCAAGAAACCCCGTCACAATCTTCATTGCCGGCCCCGTCGCCCCCTGCCTGTATTGATCGGGGCAGCATCAGCGTGTTGCGAGTCTGGTTTTTTGTCCAGATCGCCTTGCAACGCGCGGACGGATTCTGCTGCAGTGTTGCTGGCTTGCTGCACCTGCACTGGCAGATCCCGAATTGGAACAGCCGGCATGGTCCATTGAACGACCCGAGATTGAATCTCTAACCGCGATTTCCGTTGACCGGGCTTGAAGCGCCGCGTTTCTATCCCGACAGGGTATGAGGGGAACAATATGGCGAGCGATGCGGACGTGATTGTTGTCGGAGCCGGGCTGGCTGGCCTTGTCGCTGCGACCGAACTGGCCGACGCCGGTAAACGCGTGATCGTTGTCGATCAGGAAGGCGAGCAGAATCTCGGCGGGCAGGCGTTCTGGTCGCTCGGCGGGCTGTTCCTGGTCGATACGCCGGAGCAGCGGCGGCTCGGCATCAAGGATTCCCATGATCTGGCATTACAGGACTGGATGGGAACGGCCGGATTCGATCGCGACGAGGATCACTGGCCGAAGAAGTGGGCGGAAGCCTATGTCGCCTTCGCCGCCGGTGAGAAACGCGGCTGGCTGCAGGCGATGGGTCACCGGCTCTTTCCCGTCGTGGGGTGGGCCGAGCGCGGCGGCTACGATGCCATGGGGCACGGTAATTCAGTGCCTCGGTTTCACATCACGTGGGGCACCGGCCCCGGTGTCGTGGAACCGTTCGAGCGGCGCGCCCGGGAGCATGCGAAGAACGGCCGCATCATCTTCAAGTTCCGGCATCGGGTCGATGCGCTCGAGATGACGGCCGGCGCGGCGACCGGCGTGAGCGGCAAGCTGCTCGAAGCATCCTCCGAAGCCCGCGGCGAAAGTTCCTCCCGCGTTGAAACCGGCGACTTCTCGTTCAGGGCGCAGGCCGTGATCGTCGCCTCCGGGGGGATCGGCGGCAATCATGATCTCGTCCGTCAGAATTGGCCAAAGCGTCTCGGTACGCCTCCCAAACATATGGTGAGCGGCGTTCCTGCTCACGTCGACGGTCGCATGATCGGTATCACCGAGGCAGCAGGCGCTCGCCTCATCAATCGCGACCGCATGTGGCATTACGTCGAAGGCGTGCACAACTGGTCGCCGATCTGGCCGGGTCACGGCATTCGCATTCTGCCCGGCCCGTCATCGATGTGGTTCGACGCGGTCGGCAAGCGCCTCCCCTCACCGCTCTATCCGGGCTACGACACGCTCGGTCAGCTCGAGTACATCATGCGCACGGGCCACGACTATTCTTGGTTCATCCTGACGCAGAGCATCATCAAGAAGGAATTCGGTCTTTCCGGCTCCGAACAGAATCCGGATCTCACCGGCAAAAGCTGGCGGCAGGTGATCCGCCGCGCCGGCGCCAAGGGCGGTCCTGCACCGGTCGAGGCGTTCAGGAACAAAGGCGCGGACTTCATCGTCCGCGACAATCTGGAGGATCTCGTCGCCGCCATGAACAAGCTCGGTGGCGCGAACGTGCTCGATCCCGCTTCTATCAGGACGCAGATCGAGGCGCGCGACCGCGAGATCGACAATCCTTACGTCAAGGATACCCAGGTCATGGGCATCCACAACGCGCGGCGTTACATCGGCGACAAACTGATCCGCACCGCCAAGCCGCACAAGATTCTTGATCCGGCGCACGGCCCGCTGATCGCGGTGAAGCTCAATATCCTGACACGCAAGACGCTCGGCGGATTCGAGACCGATCTCGACTCGCACGTGTTCGGTAACGACGGCAACATCATTCCGGGACTCTATGCTGTCGGAGAGGCCGCCGGATTCGGCGGCGGCGGCGTGCACGGTTATCGCGCGCTGGAAGGCACCTTCCTCGGCGGATGCCTGTTTTCCGGACGCAATGCCGGACGGGCCGCAGCCAAGGCGGTGGTCTGACGCCCGGTAGCGGCGAGCACTCCTGCGTCAGAAGCCGATCCAATAGGCGTCGACTTCGCGCACGCGGTTGCCCCAGTCGAATTCCTTGTCCACGCCGAAGGATGGTGCCTTCTTCAGTTCCTCATCGGACATCAGCGTCAGGAGTTCGTAGGCTTCAATCGCGGGATTGTACTTCATGCTTGCCCACGGAAGCGGACGATAATCTTCGCCGACGCCGAGAAAGCCGCCGAAGCACAGAACGGCATAGGCGACGTTGCCGCTGGTCTTGTCGATCATCAATCGCTTGATGCTTCCGATTTTCCTGCCATCGGCATTGAAGACCCGCGTCCCCTCCACCCTGTCGCTGGCGACAAGACGATGTGGTTTGAGACTCATGGTGTCCGCATGCATGTGACCCTCCAGGCGTTGAGGTCCTCATCCCGCAAACAGTCCGCACACGCAACACAGCGTCGGTTGACGCCAATCCCGCGGATCGGCAGCCGGAACAAGGGCCTGTGAACCGGGCTCGCGGGCAAGAGAATTGCGGGCTTTACCCGGCACTTGCATCAACTGGTCCATTCTAATCCCGCAGCGACCTTCCTGCCAGCCCGCCAAAGGGAAAATTAACCCGAACGCACAGGCGAACGGATTTGCTCCGGCGTCAGGCCCGGCGATCCCTTGCCCGCCTGCTCGGCCTCACGGATCAGCGCGACGATGCGCGCGGACAATGGCGCCCTTAGCCCATGGCGCTCGGCGAGCGTAACGATTAGGCCTTGAAGATGATCGATTTCGGTGCGGCGGCTGCGCTGCAGATCCTCCCACATCGACGAGCGGGCTTTTGGATCGATCTTCACCATCGACGCGGCGATCTTCGTAAACAGCGCGTCGGGTAGTTTCAGAATGAACGGCGTGAAAGATGCAGGCAATGGCGTCGTCGATACCGGCGCAATGCCCTCGGCCTTGATCACCGCCAATGCCTCGCGCATCTGATCCGCAAACAGAATGCGCCAGGATCGCCGCGCAAGCTGATCGCGCAGCGGTAGGCCCGACAGCGCATTGAGCGCGTTGTTCAGATTGATAAGCAGCTTGCCCCATTGCACGCCCTCAATGTCATCTACGCTGCGGAAAACGAGTTGAGGCTGCGAGAGCAACTTTGCGATGTCAGGATCATCCTTCTCCAGCAAGATCTCGCCGGAGGTAGCACGATGAAAATGACCCTCGCCGAGCGACAGCACATTGAACGGCACCATACCCGCCAGCACGTCGTGGTCCGGCAGCGCCTCGCGCAGCACGGAGACGTTGCCGGTGCCATTCTGAAGACTGACAATCACGGCGTCCTTCGCGGCATGTTGCGCGATCAGGTCCGCAATCTCGGTGGTATCGTCGCTCTTGACGGTGACAAGGACGATGTCTGCGTCCGCAAAAAGGGGCGCCGGATCGTCGGACAGCTTGATCTCAGCAGGCGTTAGGCGATGCTCAATACCTTCAAAGCTCGTGACCTTCAGCCCGTGCCGATTGATGTCCTCAATGAGTCGCGGACGGGCCAGCAGCGAGACCGGGTGCCCGCCGGCGCGCAGCATACCGCCCACGAAGCAGCCGATGCTACCGGCGCCTGCGACCGCAACGGACTTCAATGTCCTCATATTGCTAATCATTCCTTGTATCAGCCCGTCGGCATCTCGCTGCCGGTTACTTTTTCGGGGCCGGATCGCAGAAATCCGGTAACGTCATTGCCTCTGCTGCATCCAATGCTCAAGTATGACTGAATCCGGCCATAAGGGCACCCGTCGTGGAACAGCAATCCATACCGCAGATTACGGCCGACGACGACGCACTGCTGGTGCAGGGAGCCCGCGACCGCGATGAGGCGGCCATTCGCGCGATCATGCAGCACAACAATCGCCGGCTATTCCGGGTTGCCCGGGGACGGTGAAGCTGAGGATGTCGTCCAGGAGACTTATGTCCGGGCGTTTACCCATTTGGATAGTTTCCGGGGCGACTCTAGCCTCGCGACCTGGCTTACCCGTATCGCAATGAACGAAGCCTTGGGCCGGCTGCGGCGCGAGCGGCCGCAGGTCGAACTGACAAGCCTCAAGCCTGGCGTGCTGGAAGCGCAGATCATTCTGTCCGTCGTCAGATAATTTGAGACAGATGGCGGGCTGATCTAGCGGAGGCTCTGGCCCATCTCGGTTGACATTTTAAGCGGCGGCTTTGCGATGTAGCAAGCGCCGCTGTTCGATGGTCTTTCGCTTGATCCTTTCTCTCTGCAACAGGACAGTTTGGCCGCGCCCGAAGTAAACGTCGGCGGGGGTGAGATTGTCCAGGCTCTCGTGGTAGCGGCGATGGTTGTAGCGCTCGACGAAAGCCGCGATCTGGGCTTCGAGATCACCCGGCAGGAAGTAGTTCTCCAGCAGGATACGGTTCTTGAGCGTCTGGTGCCAGCGCTCGATCTTGCCCTGGGTCTGAGGATGGTTCGGTGCACCGCGGGTGTGATCCATGTCGCGCTCCTGAAGCCATTGCGCCAGCTCGCCGGCGACGTAGCACGGCCCGTAGCACCTACGGAAGGAATGAGGAGAGGTCACTGAGCAGCGGTGCGCGCAGCCTTTCGCTGCAAGCGCGCACCGGCTGAGGTGGCCATGGCCGATCAAGGTTTCTCTAGAATGCGAATGTTCACAACCCATTCGGGAGAGACCGACCATGACCAGCCCAAATGTTATACTCGCCGATGCCGTGTTGGTAGCCATCGATATTGCCAAGGTTTGCAATGAAGTTCTGATCGAGGCTCCGAGCCATAAACGCCGGCGCCGGCTGCCGGTCCTCAACACCCGTGCGGAGCATGATCGGCTGATTGAGATTCTGCAGACGTATGGCCGACCGGTGGTCTGCGGCTTTGAAGCCACCGGGAACTATCATCGTCCCATTGCATGGCGCCTGGCTGAAGCCGGCTTCGAGGTGCGGCTGGTGTCGTCGCTGGCGCTCGCTCGAACTCGGGAGGCCCTGCACAACAGTTGGGACAAGAATGACCCCAAGGATGCGCAGGTGATCCTTCACATGCTCAGGATCCAAGCGACGCAGGCCTACCATGATCCGCTGCGCGCTGGCATCAACGATGTGCAGGAACTGTCGAAGACGCATGAAGCAGTCGCCAGGGCCAAGACCGAGATCCAGCATCGTATCCTGACGCACTACCTGCCGCTGTATTTTCCAGAGATCGATCGCTTCCGGGGCAACAGCCGCAGCGATTGGTTCTTCGCTTTCCTCGATGCGTTTCCAACGCCGGCAAGTATCACGACGCTAACGAAGGAGGCGTTTGTGGCCGGAGCCTGGGACGTCGTCGGCCGCAAAGTCAGCAAGACGCAGATTCTAATGGATATTTACGAGACGGCGCGCACATCAATCGGATTGCCGTTGCCGCTGGATGCCCCTGCTATTCGCATGTTCCGGATGGTCGTCGCCGAAGCACGCAGCCTGATCCGACAACGCAATGAGATCGAGACGCAGGCTGACGAACTGCTGCGATATAGCCAAGATTATCATCTCCTGCGGCAGATCCCGGGTATCGGGCCGATCAATGCGCTGACGATCATTGCCGAGGCTGGAGATCTTCGCCGCTTCCATCATCATCGCCAGTTTCTTAAATTCTGCGGACTGGATCTTTCGACACAGCAGTCAGGCCAGTATCGAGGCCAGACCCGCCTTTCCAAGTTCGGCAATGCGCGACTGCGCCGCACCCTGTGGATCGCCGGACAGGTCGCCATCCGCCAGCGCGAGAACGGATTCCGGCACAAGTTCGAACGCTACATCGCGAGAGATCGCGACAATCCCGATCTGCGCCGCAAGGCGATGACCGCTATTACCGCCAAGATGGCGCGTGTCGTCCACGCCGTCGTCAAAGGCGGTTCCGACTACCGGCCCTTCGTTGAGGGGCGGGTGCCAGGTGGAAGAACCTCTGTCAGTTAGGGCCGTGAGGGCATCGCTTCGATGACCCTGTAGATAATGTTCGGGTCTTCCACCTGGATCAGAAGCTCGTGTTGAGGACGGTGAGGGCCGCAATCGGCGTACCCTGTGTTTGCTATGGACGAGATCTTTTCCTTTACTCGTGGAAGCCGCCTGGTTCGACCATGCAACTTGACGAGCGTCATGCTGCGAGAGCATGCTGGCGTACAGAGAGACTTTTGACTGTCCTCTCTATTTCCTTCCGCTCTTA
>NZ_HG326652.1:32331-35751 GCF_000308295.2 Afipia birgiae 34632 | reverse complement strand
ACTCCTGCATAACCTTCAGCATCGCTGTCGTTTCTGAGATGGCGCGAAGGCATTGGAGAAATATGCCCTGAACCTCCGCCAAGACCTGGATCACCTCAGGAGACAGCTCCTGAGGTTCCTTGGTGGGTTCGTGCTCGTCAATCGACATTGACGGAATGGTCGTCGTCTTGAAAAACTAAAACGATTCCATGACAAGGCAATCTGAAAAATCTATCTAAGGTCACGGCCCCAATTCGAACAAACTAGTCTTTAACTACGATTCAAGACGATCTTCCCTCAAGCAAATATACTGTTGAAGCGATGGTGGCGATTGCAAAAGGCTCGCACAATCGGATCTGAGTATCAGCTGCCGACGATGCGACGCTATCCAACATCGCAGCATCGATGGATATGAATGGGTGAGGCTAGAACAGCAAGCGCTGGGCATTTGCCTCATTCGACGAATCACTATCGATCCATGCCAGAGCGACACGCGGATCGATTCCGGCAACATCAATGAGTCTGTCTGGATTCAGGATACGAAGGCGCCGATAGTGAAATTCGGCTACCCTGTCATTTCGTAAGTCTCGCAATACCCGATTAACATGAACATGGGTGAGACCCGTCGCGTCACCAATGTGCTCCTGTGTCAACGGCAGATACATTTCCTCACTGCGATGTCCGGGCCAACGCAGCCGACATCGAATGAACAGCTCGAGGAGCAAGTATGCCACTCGCTCTCGTGCGGAACGTCGACCCATACTGGACAAATGGTCGTAGGCGAAGCTACGATCTTGTGAGATGAGACCCGCAAGCTGCATTCCGATCTCAGGGTTGTTCATAGCAAGACGTCCAAGATTCGAATGCGGAATGATGCCGATGGTCGCGTCGGTGAGAGCCTGCGCGCTATAGTTCATCACTGAACCCTGTGTAGGAATAAAGGCCAGCACGGCTCCTGGCAGGGCGAACTGGAAAATTTGCCGGCGACCATCCTCCATCAAACTATACAGGGCAACCCACCCGTTGATGAGGCTGTAGATCGCATCGCCTTCCTCGCCGATGCGGAATAGATCGCACCCGGCTTTGACCTGACGATCGGCCGACCTGTAGCGGTCGGCTATACGCAACCCGACCGCGGTGCGGTCAGGATCAAAATCATCCCCACGCAGCGGACCGCTCTGACGATTTGAGGGGATCTTTCTCGCCACACTCATGGAATTTAACATTTTCACGACTCCCGAAGGCTGAGCACACATATCTCATCAAGGGCGGGTTCGAGAACCAAACCCCGCGACGTCAATTGTCCCCGATCGAACGCCGCTCGATCGCGAAAGATGGCGATGGCGTGTTCGATCGAGAGCTTGATAAGAGTGTGGTTCGGGGAGGTCGAAACTGACTGTCCGATTGAATCAAAGACAGGTACGTCTGTGGAGGTGGAAAATCCAATTTCAAAATGAGATTCTGAGCCGCGGACCAGTCCGCAGAAATCATACCCGCCGTACAGCCAGGACAGCACGAGCCTACCCCAAAGCCGTAGTGATGGCCTGACTTGTCATCATAACAGGCGACGGTCATGATAGCAGGCTTAGCGACCGAAGCTGCTACAGCGGATTGCTTTGCGATCAATTTGGTCGTGGCTTGCGTAGCATGCGGTGCGGGGTTGTTGCGATCTTGACACGCATGCGATGGCGCGATGGTCCCAAACGTGAGCAGAATCAAGATCACCGCAACAAGCACTGCCCAGTTCAACACGACACCGCCGCACTCAAAAAACGAGTCTGCGGTGTCGGGTCGATTTGGCGTTGGCAAAGCAAACATGCCGCGCTCGTCGAATTTCCGGGTGACAGTACCTATATATACCAATAATCGTGACTGGCGCACAGCCGCTTGATCTGAATCAATTCGCGCCGACTACAGAAATCTCAGTATCACAAAAATTCGATGTCTGATCGAGATTAAGGTTAGAAGTTCGGGTCTTGCCTATTTTTAAGGAATGTTGAACGCCCGCAGGGAACCAGTGGCAGACACAGCATCCGGCCGATCGGCCGCGCAGATTGCTGTACTGGTGATGAATTCCGGATTCACATCGCTGCTGTGTCCATTTTTCGAAAAGTGTGATGGTGTCTTGCTCATTGATGCGGTCAATGGCTCGAAAGAATTTCGTCCACGGAAGCGCTTGGACGCCCAATCGATGTGTGACCTTATTCTGGAATTGAAGCCTAGGCGAGTGATCTGCGGATTCATCGATAAGCCCGAAAGGCAGCGGCTACACGCCGCGGGCATCGACGTTCGCCTCGGCGCTTGTAATTGTACCGTCGATGAGCTTGTGACCTCATTTTCCGGTTTACCAAGGGCTTGATGGACTGGCTCTCGTCGCGAGTCTTCATGCATCGGCGAACCCGCGTCGCAGCTACATCATGATGTTGTCCGTAGCGCCATTGTCGACTCCAAGCTGGTCCTGGTTCGATACGCCAACCTTCCTTATGATGCTGCCGCGTATGCGCCTAGATAGCTACTCGCAGCTTTGACAATCAGCCGATTTGTCCGGTGGCGTGACCCCTCGGTGCTCGCGGACGCCAACCACCCCCGAATATCATCCACACCAGATAGAGGGACATCAGCGCGCCGCCGAACCCAACTGGCACGTGGTACGCATGACGGTCGGTTATTGGCCCATCTCCTCGTTTCTGAATTTCAGTTGATGGGTTCGAACAACTGCTTTCACAGATAGAGAGTCTGGACGTAACGCAGATCGATTGCGGCACATCCGAACTGTTAAACTGATTACTGCGGAACGTGAACGCGAGAGCTTAACCTACATTAATGTCGGACCAACGCATTGGCTCTATTTCAACATCGCGGCGAGCGAATGAATAGCATGTCCATTGCAAACGACACACCGGCAAAAAATCTCGCACACGCGCCCGCTAAACGACCGAGTTGGGGTGTCAAAAACTGGGGGCTATTGCTTGCCATTTTAGCTCTGCTCGTTGTCTTGCTGCTACCAACACCGGCGACGCTCCCGGTGGCAGGCCACCGCATGCTCGCGATTCTCGCGTTCGCGGTCATCGCGTGGATGACCGAGTCGATCGACTATGCGGTGTCCGCTATCGTCATCGCGGTGCTTATGGCCCTTCTGCTGGGATTTTCCCCCAACGTCACAAATCCTTCGGTTCTAATCGGCACGAGCGCTGGCTTAGGTCTCGCGTTCAGCGGCTTCGCCAACACGGCTCTCGTCCTCGTTGCCGCGGCGCTATTTCTCGCCGCAGCGATGACGGCCACCGGCCTCGACAAACGGATCGCTCTCGCGATTCTTTCGCGAGTCGGCGTGGAGACGCATCGTGTCGTGCTTGGCACGATTCTGGTCGGATTCGTCATCGCGTTCCTGGTACCGTCGACTACCGCGCGCGTGGCCTGCCTGGTGCCGATAACGCTCGGGAT
>NZ_HG326652.1:0-32314 GCF_000308295.2 Afipia birgiae 34632 | reverse complement strand
GGCCTTCGGCGTCAACAGGAAGGGCGCCTTTGCGGGCATGCTCATGATCACGACGGTACAGACGGCCAGCATCTGGAACGTGGGGATCAAGACGGCGGCGGCCCAGAACATGGTCGCGATCGGCTTTATCGAGAAGACACTGGGCAAGACCATCACCTGGCTCGAATGGCTAATTGCAGCCGCGCCGTTCAGTATCATCATGTCGATCGCCCTCTATTTTGTGATGACGCGCATGATGCCGCCAGAGGTGAAGGAGGTGCCGGGCGGGCGGGACGGTATCCGCAAGGCGCTGTCCGATCTCGGCCCGATCAAGGCGTCGGAAATGAAACTCCTCGCAATTTCGCTCACATTACTCGCGTTCTGGGCAACCGAGGGTGTTTTCCATAGGCTCGATACCAGCACGACTACGCTTACGGCCGTTGCGCTCATGTTCATGCCAAGTATCGGCATCATGACCTGGAAAGAAGCGCAGCCGAGGATCCCATGGGGCACAATCATACTGTTCGGCGTTGGCATCAGCCTTGGGACCGCGCTGTTGCAAACCAGGGGAGCAATCTGGCTCGCCGACATCGCCGTCGCCGAGCTCGGACTTAAGCAGGCCAGCGCACTATTCATCCTCGGCACGATGAGTCTGTTCCTCATCGTCATTCATCTCGGTTTTGCCAGCGCTACTGCGCTCGCCTCCGCGATGATCCCGATCATTATTGCGGTGCTACAGGGCGTGGCAACACCCGGCATCAGCGTTGTCGGTATGACGATGCTGCTACAGTTCGTGGTCAGCTTCGGCTTCATCCTGGTAGTGAATGCACCGCAGAATATGGTGGCCTATGGTACCGAAACCTTCGAAGCGCGTGATTTCGTTCGCACTGGCCTGGTGCTCACACTGATCGCGTTTGCCTTAGTGATGGGACTAGGAGCGACCTATTGGCGCTGGCTTGGCTATGTTTGAGTTGGATGGAGCGAATGTGCCGCCTCTCGTTCCGACAATCGGTCCCAAGATCGCAAGCTGTGGAGACATGGACCCGAAGGAGATGATCGGATGAGGCCAACTGACATTTCCACGCCGGACTATTTCCACAAGGTGGTGGACTGCCAGTGGGCATGTCCGGCGCACACTCCTGTTCCTGAGTACATCCGGTTGATTGCGCAGGGTCGGTATTCAGACGCCTATATGATCAACTGGAGGTCGAATGTGTTTCCAGGAATCCTTGGACGCACCTGCGACCGACCGTGCGAACCGGCCTGTCGACGCGGGCGTGTGGAGAAGGAGCCGGTCGCGGTCTGCCGCCTAAAGCGCGTGGCTGCCGATTTCAAGGACGATATTCGCGATCGGCTGCCGAAACCCGTTGCGCGAAAGAATGGCAAGCGCATTGCGCTCGTGGGCGCCGGACCTGCTTCACTCACGGTCGCCCGCGATCTCGCTCCGCTCGGCTATGACTGCATCATGTTCGACGGCAATCGAAAAGCCGGCGGCATGATGCGCAGCCAGATCCCGAAATTCCGATTGCCCGATTCCGTCATTGACGAGGAATGTGCCTACATCCTCAACCTTGGCATAACATTTCATGACGGCGAACGTATCGACAGCCTGAAGGCCCTTCTCGCAGAAGGCTATGACGCGGTGTTCGTTGGCTCTGGCGCACCGCGCGGCCGCGATCTCGATATTCCCGGCCGCAAGGAAGCAACCAAGAACATTCACATCGGCATCGAGTGGCTGTCCTCCGTATCGTTCGGCCACGCCGATAAAATCGGCAAGCGCGTCATCGTCATCGGCGGCGGCAATACCGCCATGGACTGCGGACGTTCGGCACGCCGTCTCGGCGGCGAGAGCGTGAAGATTCTCGTCCGCGAGGATTTTGAGAACATGACGGCCTCGAACTGGGAGAAGGATGCTCTTCTCGGCGAGGGTATCACAATCTCCGTCAATCTGGCGCCCAAGGCGTTTACTCACGAGGGCGGCCAAATGACAGGCGTGCTGTTCGAACCGGTGAAAACTGTCAACGAAAATGGCCGCTGGATCGTAACCCCGACCGGCGCTCCATTGCAACATTTTCCATGCGACGACGTCGTGATCGCGGTCGGGCAGGAAAACGCGTTCCCCTGGATCGAGCGCGACATCGGCATCGATTTCGACAAATGGAATATGCCGGTTGTCGCGGAGACGACCTTCGTCTCAAGCAATCCAAAAGTGTTTTTCGGCGGCGACGCCGCTTTCGGCCCTAAGAACATCATCTCAGCAGTGGCACATGGCCACGATGCAGCACTCTCGATCCACCGTCTGCTGTCCGGCGAGGACATCAAGGAACGTCCGTTGCCTAACGTGCAGATCGAGAGTCAGAAACTGGGTATTCATGAATGGTCCTATCATAACGAAATCACGACCGATCACCGCTACCGCGTACCGTTGCGCGACCAAGAGGTGGCGCTGAAGGACATCCGCACGGAGGTCGAACTCGGTTACGACCTCAATCTCGCACTGGGCGAAGCATATCGCTGCCTGAATTGCGACGTGCAAACGGTGTTCAGCAGCCAGCTCTGCATCGAATGCGATGCCTGCGTCGATATCTGCCCGATGGATTGCATCACCTTCACCGCGAATGGGGAAGAAGATGAATTGCGGACGCGGTTGCGTGCGCCAGCGAAGAACCATTCCCAGGATCTCTATGTCGCCGACGATCTGAAGACTGGACGGGTCATGGTGAAGAACGAGGACGTCTGCCTGCATTGTGGACTTTGCGCCGAGCGCTGCCCGACCGGTGCCTGGGACATGCAGAAATATCTCATTGAAATGACTCATGCAGGTACGCCATGTCGAGCAAGACTCCAATCAGCCGCGTGAACGACTTTGTCGTGCGATTTGCCAACATCAATGGGTCAGGCTCCGCAAGCGCTAATGAATTGTTTGCGCGGGCGGTACTGCGTATGGGCGTGCCGGTCGCCCCACGCAACATATTTCCGTCAAATATCCAGGGCCTGCCGACTTGGTATGAGGTGCGGATCTCCGAGTCGGGCTATCTCGGCGCTCGCGGCGGCACCGACCTAGTGGTCGCGATGAACCCGCAGACCTTCGACAAGGACATGGCGGCGATCGAGTCCGGCGGGTATCTGCTTTACGATTCGACCAGACCAGTTCCGAAGTCGCATTTCCGCGACGATATCGGGATTTTGGGCGTCCCGCTGGGTGAGATTTGCAACCGCGAATACACCGACCCGCGCCAACGCCAGTTGTTCAAGAACATCATGTATATTGGCGCCCTTGCCGCGCTCCTCGACATGGATGTTAACGAAGTCGATAAGCTGATCGGCGAGCAATACAAAGGTAAGCATGAGCTAATTGAGCCCAACATACGCGCCTTCCATATCGGTCGTGATTGGACGCTGCAAAATATCAAGTGCCCGATCGGCCTGCGTGTGAAGCGCGCCGATGCTGTGGGCGATCGTATCCTCATCGAGGGCAATTCGGCGGCTGCTCTTGGCGCTGTCTTTGGCGGCGCCACGGTTTGCGCATGGTATCCTATTACGCCTTCTACCTCGATTGCTGACGCCTTTTCGTTTTATTGTGAGCGCTATCGGGTTGACGCCAAAACGGGAAAAAATAGCTACGCCATCATTCAGACCGAAGACGAACTGGCGTCCAGTGGCATAGTAATCGGTGCGGCATGGAATGGCGCGCGCGCCTTCGCCCCGACCTCGGGACCTGGCATCTCGCTGATGCAGGAATTTCTTGGACTCGCCTATTTCGCAGAAATCCCGGCCGTGATCATTGATGTCCAACGTGGCGGACCCTCGACCGGCATGCCCACCCGCACCCAGCAATCTGACGTCTTGATCGCAGCCTATGCCTCGCATGGCGACACAAAGCACGTGCTGCTCTTCCCTGAGGATCCGGCCGAGGCGTTCGAGTTCAGCGCGCTCGCCTTCGACCTCGCCGATCGCCTACAGACACCCGTTCTGATCATGATGGATCTCGATATCGGCATGAACCATCGTCTTTGCCGACCGCTGGCATGGGACGAAAATCGCAAATACGACCGCGGCAAGGTGATGACCGCCGCCGACCTCGACGCCGGCAAGGACTTCGGCCGTTATCTCGATGTTGACGGCGACGGTATTCCCTACCGCACCTATCCCGGCACCCATCCGACCAAGGGCTCATTCTTTACCCGCGGTACGTCGCGCGACCGCTACGCGCGTTATAGCGAGGAAGGCAGCGCTTACGTCGATAACATGGAGCGTCTGTTGCGCAAATTCGAGACCGCAAAAGACTTGGTGCCGCGGCCACTACAGGCGACCGCAGCGAAGCCAGCCAAATTCGGCGTCATTTATTACGGCTCAACTTCACCCGCCATGGACGAGGCGATCCACATGCTGGAGGCCGGCGGCAACGTCCTCGACCAAATGCGCGTGCGTGCCTTCCCGTTCCACTCAAGCGTGACGAGCTTCATTGCCGACCACGACTTCGTGTTCGTTGTCGAGCAGAACCGCGACGCGCAACTGCGCTCGTTGATCATCAATGAGTGCGGAATCGATCCAATCCGGCTGGTGCCGATCCTGCACTATGACGGAACGCCGATCACTGCGCATTTTATTGCGCACGGTATAGCCGATCAACTTATCGCACTTACGGCAATTCCGCTGCAAAAGGTGATGTCATGACCTATCTTGCCAAGCCGAAATTCCATCACCCCGAACTGCCGAAAAACACACTTGGCTACACTCACCGCGATTACGAAGGCTCGGTCACTACGCTCTGCGCCGGCTGCGGGCATGACTCGATCACAGCGGCCATTATCGAGGCGTGTTTCGAATTGTCGATCCAGCCGCACCGCGTGGCGAAGATTTCCGGTATCGGCTGTTCGTCCAAGACACCAACCTATTTTTTGGGTAATTCGCACGGCTTCAATACCGTGCACGGCCGCATGCCTTCGATCCTGACTGGCGCCAGCTTGGCCAATCGTGACCTGATCTATCTCGGCGTGTCGGGGGACGGTGACAGCGCCTCGATTGGCTTGGGCCAATTTGCCCATGCACTGCGACGCGGCGTCAACATGGTCTATATCGTCGAGAATAACGGGGTGTACGGTTTGACCAAGGGCCAGTTCTCCGCGACTGCCGACCATGGCTCGAAATCGAAACGCGGCGTCGCTAATACCGACAACGCAATAGACCTCGTCGGCATGGCGCTACAGCTCGGTGCGAGCTTCGTCGCACGGTCATTCTCCGGAGACAAGGCCCAGCTCGTTTCGTTGATCAAGGCTGCGATCGAGCACGAAGGCGCGGCCGTCATCGATGTGATTTCACCTTGCATTGCCTTCAACAACCATCCGGGATCAACGAAGAGCTTTGACCATGTGCGTGAACATAACATCGCGGTCAATCGGCTCGATTTCATCACTGGCCGCACACCGATCACGGTCGATTACGAACCCGGTACAGTCGAACTGGTGCAGCAGCATGACGGGACTTGGCTAAAGCTGCGCAAGCTGGCCGGCGACTACGACGCACATGACCGTCGCTTGGCAATGGATTTTCTGCTCAAGCACCAAGACAAGGCTGAGATCGTGACCGGTCTCGTTTATCTGGCTCCCAAGGCCGAGGATCTGCACGATCATCTTAATACGGTGGACGCGCCGCTTAACTCGCTCGGCGAGAAGGAGCTGTGCCCGGGTAAGGCGAGTTTGAAAGAGATCAACGCAAGCTTTCGGTGATCTTTCCCTAGAGATGAACCACAGAACGCTCGCGGGCTCACAAAAGTGCAAATGAAGCCGCTTCAAAGGATTGCATTACATGCCCTGCCCCGCATTACGACGGTCGGCGAGGAGCGTGCTGTAACGATTGCATCGATGACACCAAGCCGCCGGTCATGTCATCGACCCGCCTCCGGCCGTGGCCCGGGCATCGGCGGGTTCAAGCGCGAGTCAGAGATTGGGACCGCGCTGCATGAAGGCCACCCGGTCTATTTTGTCAGCTTCTTCTCCGCACCGAGCAACTGAGATTGTCTCCACGTCTATCCTATTCCTGCTTTCATCGTCGCGGCTCATTGCATGGCGAATCCATCCAGCAGAAGATCAGGGCCTGAACGATCTCCCTTACACTTGATCGGACCCCTTCTCTCCGAGTGCGGCATCTCTTGGAGCGGCGAATGAGCAAGGAGACTGTTAGTGTTGATCTTGCTCATGACATGGCCCATCGGCAAAGTTAACCTCGATCAAAGACATGCTTCGGGGAAGCGGCGACCAAACAGGCTCAGCATGAGATGGCGCTCACGTCTCTTGCACGCGGGCTAAGCCTCGCGAACGTTCCATGAGCGCCCTGGTCTCCCGAAGGCCGTAACAAACAGCAGGATTGCGTAGAATGACCTCCGACCGGCCATATGCTCACAACCACGACGGTCATGCTGGCGGCCCACCGCAAGACGAGCATCGTATCAATGCCCAGATCGTGGCGGCAGCCGGTTCTAGCCATTCTGAACATGCCGGGCACGGCGGCCACGACCACTCCGCAATGGTCGCTGACTTCCGCAAACGGTTCTGGGTCACGCTCGTTCTCACACCGCCGGTCCTGCTTCTATCCCCAATGATCCAGCACTGGCTAGGCGTCGCCCAAACGCTCGCCTTTGCAGGAGACGGACTGGTCCTATTCGCTCTTTCGACGATCGCCTATGTCTATGGCGGCTGGCCGTTCCTTGTGGGCTTCACGTCCGAGCTGCGAAAAGGGCAGCCCGGAATGATGACCTTGATCGCGCTGGCGATCTCTGCGGCCTACTTCTTCTCGGCCGCCACCACCTTTGGCTTTCCGGGAGAGCCGTTCTATTGGGAACTCGTGACTTTGGTCGCGATCATGCTTCTCGGCCACTGGGTCGAGATGCGCTCCGTGATGGGTGCATCGCGCGCGCTCGAGGAACTGGTCCGGCTGCTGCCCGACAGCGCAACGAAAATCGACGCCGACGGCTCGACGCGCGAGGTTTCCATCTCCGCATTGCAGCCAGGGAATCGGGTTCTCGTCCGCCCGGGCGCCAAGGTGCCCGTAGACGGGACGATCATCGAGGGATCATCCGGCTTCAACGAGGCGATGCTGACCGGCGAATCCCGCCCGGTCTCGAAGACGGTTGGCGCCACCGCTATCGGCGGCGCGATCAACGGTGCCAACGCCGTGACCATCGAGGTGACGGCCACCGGCGATGCGACCTATCTTGCCCAAGTCATCGACCTCGTGAAGAAGGCGCAGGCTACAAGATCGCGGACACAGGATATCGCGAACCGCGCCGCCGCCTGGCTGACCTATATCGCTCTCGCTGTTGGCTTCGGCACGTTCTTCGTCTGGTGGCTCATGCTCGATGCGTCGCTCCAGTTTGCGCTCGAGCGGATGGTAACCGTAATGGTCGTCGCCTGCCCGCATGCGCTCGGCCTTGCCGTTCCGCTCGTAGTTGCCGTCAGCACGTCGCTCTCCGCCGGCAATGGACTTCTGATCCGCGACCGCGCGGCGTTCGAGCGGGCGCGTAACCTCGCGGCGGTCGTCTTCGACAAGACCGGCACGCTGACAGAGGGCCGTTTCGGGGTCAGTGACATTGTATTGCTCACCGGCGGCAGCGAGGATGAGGAACTCGCGTTCGCAGCCGCAGCCGAGAGCCAGTCCGAACATCCGATCGCCCACGGTATCGTCGCCGAAGCAAAGAATCGCAACCTGACTGTTCCGAAGGCGAGCGACGTTCGCAATATCACCGGAGAGGGTATCGTTGCCAATGTCGATGGTCAGGACGTCCGTATCGTCAGCCCCGGCCACCTCGCAAGGCAAGGCGAGGCGATTGGCCACGAGCGGCTCAAGCAATTAGAGGCTCAGGGCAAAACCGTCGTCGTCCTTGTCCGCGCTAAAGAGCCGCGCGCACTGTTCGCGCTTGCCGACATTGTCCGGCCGGAATCGAAGGAGGCCATCGCAGAATTAAAGGCGCTCGGGATCAACTCCGTGATGCTCACTGGCGATGCCAAGGGGGTCGCCCAAGCGGTGTCTGAGGAATTGGGCATAGCTGAGTATTTCGCCGAGGTGCTGCCGGATCAGAAGTCCGAGAAGATCAAGGAACTACAGGCGCGCGGCCTACAGGTCGCCATGGTTGGCGACGGCGTGAATGACGCGCCGGCGCTGGTCGTAGCCGATCTCGGGATCGCCATCGGCGCCGGCACCGACGTCGCCGTGGAATCCGCTGACGTCGTCTTGGTCAGGAGCGATCCCCGCGATGTGGCCGCGATCCTCGGCCTGTCGCGCGCCACGTATCGCAAGATGGTGCAGAACCTGATCTGGGCAACCGGTTACAACGCAATTGCCATCCCGATGGCGGCCGGCATCACCTTCGGAACGGGTTTCCTCATGACCCCGGCCGTGGCCGCCGTTTTCATGTCAGCCAGCACCGTCATCGTCGCCATCAACGCGCAGTTCCTGCGTTTCTACAGGCGGCACAAATGAAGGCGTCGCCGGATCAAACGAGCAAACGTTCATGCGCATGATTCTGCCCCTACCCGGAAACGAGACCTTCGCCCGCCATCTGGCAAAAACCGGAGGATGGGAGCTTGGTGAGATCGAGACGCGCCGTTTTCCTGACGGCGAAACCTATGTGCGGATTCTATCCGATGTCGCGGACCGACGCGTCGATCTCGTCTGTACACTGGCGCGACCGGACGACGGGTTCCTGCGTCTCGTTTTCGCAGCCGATGCGGCCCGGTCGCTCGGCGCGCGCGAGGTCACGCTCATTGCACCTTATCTCGCCTATATGCGGCAAGATCGTCGCTTTCTGACCGGCGAAGCGGTGACGTCAAAGACCTTCGCCCGCCTCGTTTCTTCGACCTTCGACCGACTGGTGACGATCGACCCGCACCTTCATCGCTATCCCACTCTTTCCGCGCTCTACACGATCCCAACCGAGACGCTTCATGCCGCGCCGCTTCTCGCCAACTGGATCGCGGCGGAAGTGGAAAAACCTTTCGTCATCGGGCCGGATGAGGAAAGCAACCAGTGGGTCTCGGCCATTGCAGCACGTATCGGCGCACCCCATGTCGTTCTGCGCAAGATCAGGCACGGCGACCGCAGCGTCGACATCGAACTCCCCGATCTTTCGGAATGGCGTGGGCGGCAACCGGTTCTCGTTGACGACATCGCTTCCTCCGGCCGCACGATGATCGAGGCGGCCCGGCAATTGCCACTTCAGGGGCTGCCACGGCCGATCTGCGCAGTAGTCCACGGCGTCCTCGCGGACGACGCCTACGAGCGTCTTCAGGCCGTCGCGCAGAGGATCGTCTCCAGCGACAGTGTTCCGCATCCGAGCAATGCCATTCCCCTCGCGCCGCTGATTGCGTCAGCCATCGCATTCGCGGATAAAGCCGAGGAGGACTTGATCCGTCACCGTCGGCCACCGGAACCGCTGGATGAGGTTGAGCGAGCAGGCATGGACTCCTTCCCGGCCAGCGATCCTCCGCCATGGACGGCCGGACGATGATGCCGAAGCCCCTCCGGAGAACGGCAAGTGAAGCAAGGCGACCCCGTTGCGGCATCCAATTCTCGTTTGAAGCGGGCAGAACTGGCGTCATCCTTCGGCGCCGGCCTTCTCGGCCTTGGGCTGGGGGCGATGGCGGCGCCCTACATCGCCGATTTAGCTCTATTCGTGCTGGTCGCAGGAGCCCTGATGCATGGCTGGGGCATGTACGACAAACACGCGACCGAACGCGATCTTGGGCGACCGGAAGTCGTCTGGATGAAGGCGCTCCACTGGTCGTGTTGGCTTGTCCTGGCTGGGCTGGCAGCCGTGCTCGTTTTCAGGGTCCTCTTCTAGACGACCTGATACGAGCCACGGCGCAATCCTGCCAGCAATCATTCGCCCCGGCCAAGTGGTGTCACCTGCGACGTCGCCTAGGCGGAATGCCCGGACACGGAACACAATCACATAAGCGTGGGCAGGAAGCATGAGCGGATTGAAATCGGCGGCATTCGAGCAATGGCGGAAGGGTTACGGACCGATTCAACACAGCGCTGAAACAGCCGATCGGATTGCCGGCTTAGCAGCATCCACGCCGCTTGATGCCGACAGGCTCTACAGCCTACTCGCCGCCGCTGATCGCCTGGCCTGTGCGGCGATGTGGACCGTCGTCCATATGACCTATGCCCGCCGGGTCGATCTATCCGGCGCCCCATTGCCGGCCGACGCCTTCAAATCAACGCCCGAAGGCCATACCGGTGGTTCACTCAATATTGTTCCGGCCTTCGTCGGCTATCTCGCCGCCAACACGATCACCGCAACGACTCGCTCCTGGCTGATGGGCCAAGGTCATTGCGTCGCAGCGATCGAGGCCATCAACGCGCTAACCGGTGACGTCTCGCCGGCTCAAAAGGGCCGCTACAACCGCACTGAGGAAGGGCTCTCACGGCTCGCCGCCGACTTCTATTCCTATGCGATCGATGCGGAGGGCAGCGCCGCGGTCCCGCTCGGGAGCCATACGGGTCCCAACACTGCCGGCGCGATCTCCGAGGGAGGCTATCTTGGCTTCGCAGAAGTTCAATATCTGCATATGCCGCTTCCGGGAGAAACGCTCGTCGCCTTCCTGAGCGACGGTGCATTCGAGGAGCAGCGTGGCTCCGACTGGACGCCCCGCTGGTGGCGAGCCGAGGATTCCGGCCTTGCGATCCCCGTCATGATCCTCAACGGACGCCGCATTGAGGAGCGCGCGCAGATCGCCCAGCAGGGCGGTTCCGACTGGCTCGCAGCCCATCTTCGCCACAATGGCTTCGATCCCTTCACCGTGGACGGCCGCGACCCGGCCGCCTTCGTCTGGGCGATCCTTACCGCCGAGGAGCGTCTTGAACGCTTCGCCGCCGATGCCGACCACAGCTATCCCGCGCCCATTCCCTATGTGATCGCCGAGACGGTCAAAGGGTTCGGCTTTCCGGGCGCCGGCACCAATGCCGCGCATAACCTCCCGATCGATGGAAATCCGTCCCGAAACGAAGGGGCGCGACGCGCGTTCAACGAGGCTTGTGCCACGCTCTTTGTGTCACCCGAAGAGATCGGCCGCGCGGTGAACGCACTTGCCATCCACGACCAGCAAAATCGATCACCCGAAAGCAGGCATCCACTGGCGATCCGCCGGCCGCCACCACCTCGGCTTCCCGACCCCGAATGGACTCGCGCGGGCGAGCCGCCCGATTGCGCCATGCACGCGCTCGATCGCTGGTTCGTGCGTGTCGTCGACGCCAATCCGGGCTTGCGGCCACGGGTCGGCAACCCCGACGAGTTGCGCTCCAACCACATGGGCGCGACCCTCGATCGACTGCGGCATCGCGTCAACACGTTGGAACCCGGCGTAGCGGAGGCGGTGAACGGGGCCGTCATCACCGCGCTGAACGAGGAAGCCGTGGCGGGTGCGGCGCTCGCCAACAAGGGCGGGATCAACCTGATTGTCAGCTACGAAGCCTTCGCCATGAAGATGCTCGGAGGTCTGCGCCAAGAGATCGTCTTCGCCCGGCGGCGGCACGAGGTCGGCCAGGAACCCGGCTGGATTTCGGTTCCCCTCGTCGTAACCTCCCATACTTGGGAGAACTCCAAGAACGAGCAGTCGCATCAGGATCCGACGATCGGTGAGGCATTGCTCGGCGAAATGTCGGACACCGCCCGTGTTATGTTTCCTGTCGATGCCAACAGTGCCATGGCGGCGCTCCGTTCGGTCTACGAAGGGCGTGGCCAGGTAGCCTGCCTCATCGTGTCGAAGCGCGACATGCCGCACCGGCTCGATGGCGCGACGGCAGGCCGGTTCGTGACCTTGGGCGCGGCACATATCGACGGCAATCCCGGCGAAGCCGACCTGCAACTGGTGGCGATTGGAGCCTATCAGCTTGAGGAGGCGCTCAAGGCGTCGCGACGCCTCACGGCTCGCGGCCTCAAAGCCCTTGTGACGGCAATGGCGGAGCCGGGTCGCTTCCGTGCGCCGCGCGATTCGATTGAGGCCGCCTTCACTGCGAGCGACAATGATCTTGCCGCGTTGTTTCCCCCGCAGCTTCCCCGCGTGATCGTCACCCATACGCGGCCCGAGCCGATGCTCGGCCTGTTGCGCCGGCTGGACGGCGGCCCGACACGGACGATCGCACGCGGCTACATTAGCCGCGGT
Organism: Afipia birgiae 34632; assembly: GCF_000308295.2. Lineage (GTDB taxonomy): Bacteria > Pseudomonadota > Alphaproteobacteria > Rhizobiales > Xanthobacteraceae > Afipia > Afipia birgiae. The sequence goes on along the minus strand of NZ_HG326652.1, from coordinate 20,171 downwards.
GGCACGCTCGACGTCGCAGGCATGCTGTTCGCCAATCGCTGCTCTTGGGCTCACCTGATTGATGCAGCGGCCCCGCTTGCCGGGCGGCCGCGCGACGAATTTCTCACACCCACCGAACGCGACGCCATCGACGGACGGGGCGACCCGGCTGATCTTTTCCAACCCTCGATCTGAAGGCCATCATGCTTACACTTACCTCACTCGGCGGTGCAGGAACCGTCACCGGCTCGAAACATCTTCTCTCTCACGGCGGAAAGCGCATTCTGATCGACTGCGGCCTATTCCAGGGCCTGAAGAATTTGCGCGAGCTGAACTGGGCGCCATTGCCGGTCGAGCCTTCCAGCATTGATGCTGTTGTCTTGACCCACGCCCATCTCGACCATTCTGGCTATCTGCCCAAGCTTGTGCGCGCCGGCTTTCGAGGCCGCATCTTCGCAACCGACGCCACCCGCGATGTGGCCGAGCTGATCCTTAAAGACAGCGGTTATCTTCAGGAGAAGGATGCCGAATACGCCAACCGCAAGGGATTCTCGAAGCACAAGCCGGCCTTGCCACTCTACGGCATTCGCGACGCGGAACGTGCGCTTGAGTTCTTTTCGCCCGTCCCCTTCGGTGAGACCGTTCCGCTTCCGGGCGGCGCGACGCTGACATTCCGTCGTGCCGGGCACATCCTGGGCGCCGCAACCGCCGATATCGAATGGGCCGGCCGCCGCGTTGCCTTCTCCGGCGATCTCGGACGTTACGACGATCCGGTGATGCCCGATCCCGAGCCAGTTTCGGAAGCCGACTTCATTGTCATCGAATCCACCTACGGCAATCGCATTCACGAACAGAGCGACACCACCGAGGTTCTCGGGGCGGTGATCAAGCGCACAGTCCAACGCGGCGGCACCGTCGTGATCCCCGCTTTCGCCGTCGGCCGCGCACAGTCGCTGCTCTATCATCTGTGGAAACTGAGGACCGCCGGCAGACTGTTGAACATTCCGATCTATCTTGACAGCCCCATGGCGATCGACGCGACCGACTTGCTTCATGCGCACCGTGCTGATCACCGCCTCACGCCGGAAGTCTGCGGCGCGATCTGCGGAATCGCGACTTACACGAGAGACGTCGAGAGTTCCAAGGCGATCACCGCCAGCCGCTATCCCAAGGTGGTGATCTCGGCGAGCGGCATGGCGACCGGCGGCCGCGTGCTCCATCATCTGAAGGCATTCGCGCCTGATCACAAAAACACGGTCCTGTTCTCCGGTTTCCAAGCCGCCGGGACGCGAGGGCGAGCGATGTTACAGGGTGCTAGGGAGATCAGTATCCACGGCGAATGGATTCCGGTTCGGGCGGAGGTCGACGATCTGGCGATGCTCTCGGCTCATGCCGACGCCAACGAACTGATGCGCTGGCTCTCGGGCTTCCGTCACAGACCCTCGCGTGTCTTCATCGTGCATGGAGAGCTCGAAGCGGCTGAGGCGCTGCGCGTTCGCATCGACAAGGATCTCGGGTGGAACGCGACCGTTCCCCGTCAGGATCAGGCGTTCGATCTATGACCGCCCTCGAACCGAACGACGCGGTCGCACAGCCGACGCTCCGCGCCAAGCGTCTTGGCCTCCACACCCAGCATCAGGCGGTTGTCATCATGCGCACAGACTGCCATGTCTGCCGATCGGAGGGTCTTGCCGCGCGCGCGCAGATCCTCGTTTCGGCCGGCAGCCGGCAAGTGCAGGCAACCCTCTTCCAGGTTGAGGGCGACGAATTAATCGCGCTCGACGAGATTGCGCTTTCGGAGACCGCTTGGACAATCCTCGGCGTTGCTAACGGCGAGGCTGTCAAAGTCACACACGCCCCCACAATCGAATCGTTGGCAAGCGTCCGCCGACGTATCTACGGCAACCGCCTCGACGCATCCGCCTTTGCGGCGATCATCAATGACGTCGTCGCCGGCCGATACACCGACGTGCATCTTGCCGCTTTCCTGACGGCGAGCGCCGCGCTACCTCTGGACGAGGAGGAGACCGCCGACCTCACTGGCGCGATGGTTGAGGTCGGTGATCGCATGACCTGGGATGCCCCGATCGTCGTCGATAAGCACTGCATCGGCGGCCTGCCGGGCAATCGCACCACGCCGATTATTGTCGCCATCGTTGCGGCGCATGGCCTTATCATGCCCAAGACCTCCTCGCGCGCGATAACCTCGCCAGCAGGTACGGCCGACACGATGGAGACGCTCGCTCCAGTCGACCTCGACATTGCGACGCTCAGGCGTGTCGTGGAGGCAGAGGGTGGCTGCATCGCCTGGGGTGGCGCAGTGCATCTCAGTCCCGCCGACGACATCTTCCTGCGCGTCGAGCGTGAGCTCGACGTCGATACGGAAGGCCAGCTCATTGCGTCCGTGCTGTCGAAGAAGATTTCCGCTGGCTCGACCCATGTGGTGATCGATATCCCTGTCGGCCCGACCGCCAAGGTTCGCAGCGAGGAGGTCGCTGGTCACCTCGCCGAGCGCATGGGGGCGGTCGCAGCACGCTTTGGCCTGACCGTGACATGTCTCCAGACCGATGGGTCGCAGCCGGTCGGCTGGGGCATCGGGCCGGCCCTTGAGGCTCTCGACGTCCTGGCTGTTCTTCAAAATGCCAACGGTGCACCGGACGACCTTAGGAGGCGCGCCGCAGCGCTTGCGGGCGCAGCACTCGAAATCGGCAGAAAAGCTGAAAAGGGTGAAGGGACTCGGCTGGCGCTTAAAACGCTTGCCGAGGGTCTAGCCTGGACGAAGTTCAAGGCCATCTGCGAGGCGCAGGGCGGAATGCGTACGCCCCCGAACGCGTCCAACGTCCACCCGCTTGTAGCGCCACACGCAGGACGTATCGTCCATATCGACAACCGAAAGCTCGCCCGCCTTGCCAAACTCGCCGGAGCGCCCGAGGCTAAGGCTGCCGGTGTTCGCATGAACGTGCGGCTGGGCCACGAAATTGATAAGGGCCAGCCAATGCTTCATGTCCATGCCGAGACGCGCGGCGAACTCGCTTATGCTCTCGAATATGCTGCCCGGTCCGGCGATATCGTCAAGGTCGAACCATGAGGCGATTGTGGGTGGGTTCAATCGCATCGTTCTCGCCGGCGTCGTGGCAGTGCCTTGGCATCATTTCTATCGGCTCAACGATGCGCTGCACAAGGTGATCAAGCACACATGAAAACCTCGATCGCCGCCGTGCTTCGCTAGTGTCGGACTGATGTAGATAGTAAATACTCGTCTTCTGGTCATACAAGTCTTGTCGCGCTAGAAGGAAACAAAGCCTTGCGCATATGCGACGCTCGCCATGCAGCCGGAGGACCAACCTCTCCCGCGTCAGTGGATTGCAACCGAACCCAAGCTTTTCTGACACGGTGCACGACGTGGATTCCCTGATCCCTCGACTTGGCCTAGCTCTGGCGATTGGATTGCTTGTTGGGCTCGAGCGCGGCTGGCGCGAGAGGGAAACCCCGGACGGTGGCCGCACCGCTGGCATCCGAACGTACAGCATCGCGGGATTGCTCGGTGGCATCGTCGCGGCGCTTGCCGTCAGCCTGAGCGCGCCCTCAGTGCTCATCGCAGGGTTTCTTGGCTTTACCGCCGTATTCGCGTGGTATAAGGCGCGTGAATCCATCCATGATCAGAACTATAGTGTGACCGACGTCGTCGCCGGGCTCAGCGTATTTGCGCTGGGTGCTCTCGCCGTAGTCGGAGACCATCGCGCTGCTGCCGCCGCCGGAACTGCGCTCGCTACTGTTCTAGCCAGTCGCGATCTTCTGCACGGACTTCTCAAGCGAATTTCCTGGATCGAACTTCGTTCTGCACTGGTGCTTGCCGTGATGACAGCAATCATCCTCCCGCTGCTGCCCAACCGCGCCATCGATCCCTGGGGCGGCTTCAATCCTCAGCAGGTCTGGCTCTTCACCGTGTTGACGGCAGCCATTTCTTTCCTTGGCTATATTGCCGTTCGGGCGTTCGGTACAACTCGAGGTGTCTTGGTGAGCGGTCTCGCGGGAGCGGTCATCTCGTCCACCGCAGTGACGTTGGCGTTGGCACGAAGCGCTAAGACCGGCGCAAATCAATGGCCGCTGGCGGGGGCGGCTACTCTAGCTGCAACCGTATCCCTGATTCGGGTCACCGCGATTGTTGCAATTGTCGCGCCGTCCGTACTGGGCGTTGTGGGCTTGGCCATTCTGGCGGCGATCGGAGGCTTTACACTCTGCGGCATTCTCTTCCTGTCGCGCCATGCCATCTCCGGCGAAGCGACACAACCACCACGCAACCCTTTCGAACTGGGCCCGTTGGCCCTGTTCGCGGGGCTTTTCGCGGTCGTTTCCACGGTGAGCGCTGCGTTCTCGGTCGGAAGCAGCAGTGGAATGGTGGCGACTTCCGCCGTCTCGGGTATGTTCGATGTCGACGTTGCGGTGCTCAGCGCGCTGCGGCTCATCGGGCAACAGGCGACCGTAGAGGCAGTCGGGCATGCAGTGCTTCTCGCACTCACGACGAACGCACTAGGCCGGTTGTCGGTCGCTATCGTCGCCGGGCCGGTTCGCTTCTGGCTACCGCTGGCCGGGGCCACGGCTATGGCCGGTGTCCTCGGCCTTGTGGCGTTCGTTACGTTACCGCACTTCGAATGGCTGGGTATGCCCGGTGTTCTGGGAAACTGAGCCCAGAAGATTTCGAGCGCCCCATTTGCCCAGTCCTGAATTGCCCGCATTGCCGAGCGTCCGGAAGACGACAGCCTCGCGAGGGTATCGCGTTCGCGATCCCGACTTGTCGGAAAGCCCATTCAGGCTGCTTGCACTTTCACAGGTCCGGTCCGCCCATCCTGCGCCCTCATCGCCTGTGCCTCAACAGCAGGGACAGAGCCGAGCCCGCTGCCAGGAGGAAGAGGATCGCGATGAACCAAAGGAAGTCCGAACTCAGGATGGTGTTGCCGTAAACGAAACGTCCGAAGGCAACGAGAACGCCAGCCGCAGTTGCCCAGGAAAGCCATCGCGTGCGCCCTGTCAGCATGAAGGTGCCGATACCCAGCAGCACGATCCCAAAGCCGGCGATGAAACCGCCCCAGCTCCTGAACACGACGCCGAGCCAGTCGAAAAATGCCGGTGGCAAGGTCGCAATATCGATTCCGGAATGTCGGATGTCTTCCGGCAGAAGTGGCGGGCGCAGAGCCAGGAAATATATCGCCGTTCCCAAGGTGAGGACGCCGAGCGCAAATATCAGAGCACCGCTGAGGGGGTTTTTGCCGGAGTCCATGGAGTGCTTCCTTCCATTGCGGCAGCCCTGAGATTCAGCAGGGTGTATCTGCGCTTGGCCCTAGGCTGACTATTGATCACCGCCGTCGCCGGCCCGGTTCGCTTCTGGCTCTGCTGGCCTGGCCACGACCGTGACGGATTCAACGCAGCTAACGCATGGCGGTTGCATTGTGCCAGTATTGTTGGGTCGCCAGAAAACTCTGATGTAAAATACTAATGGGCCGGCGCCACCATGCCGAGTCGTCAAATCGATTGTCTTGCGGCAGGGACTCTGACGCTGAAAGCGCCTTGTCACTGACCATTACGATGCAATTCGGTCGCTGGTGGCGCTGCCGGCCGTGCAGACTTGGGACCATCGTAAAGCATTCGGAATATCTGCTCCTCCGCCGCGTCGCGCTGCTTGCGCCCGTCTTCGATCGATTCGGAGACCCGCCCGATCGCTTCCCGTTCGCGACGAAGATCGGCATCGCCCACCGGCAGCGGCTGGCGGCGGGGCTCAATCAGACGCGCGAGCGCGGCGACGCCGTGCATCCACGGACTGAAGGATTCCGAAAGCAGGTAGCGGCTCGTGCGCATAGGGTGCAACCACTCGAGCGCGGCCGCCGTCCAGGGATTGGAAGCCATGCGCACGAACGGGCTGATCATCGTCTTGTAGAATTGCTCGTTCACCTCCGACAAATGGCGAACCTGCTCGAATGCCGCCCGCGGCGTCTCGAGCCGCAGATCTTCGACGCGCCGCTCTTCGAAACGGACCGAGTATTCCGGCTTGTGGCAGTCGGGGTTGTCGGTCGGATTGTCGATCTTCATCTCGTAGAGACCGGGAGCGAGGGTCTCAATCTCGCCGAGGCTTTCGAGTATCGCGCGATGTTCGAATCGCGCGACCTTGGCCGACACGAAAATGCCGAGGTGGCCAGCATGGGGGTTCGTCAGATAGACGATACGCTGGCCGGCGGCCTTGAGATCGCCGGTATCCTTGTACACGACCGGGATCCAGCCAAGCGCTTGATGCGGCGGAGTGATGTTGTCGCCATAGGAAGCGAAGATCACCAGCGGATTGCGAATGCGCCGAAGGTCAGCGACGCACCCCTCGCAGATCCGCATCTTGCCCTCCTCAAGGCGATTGCCGATAAAGAGGTTCTCGACGATGGCGACAATCTCTTCCCGGCTGAGAAAATAGAAGCCATTCCACCATCGCTCGAACTCGAGGAAGCGCTCCCGTTCCGTATCGACATGCGTGAACAGGTTAGCGTATTTCTCCCAGACGGCTTCGGGCTGAAGATTCTCGAAATTGAGGGCCAGCCACGCACCGTCCAAGCGGCCGTCGTTAAGATCGGCAAGAAGATGGGCGGACCAGACGCCGCCGAGCAGCCCGCCGGCGATCCGCATGGGATTCACCCCGGGGTCTCCCGCCCAGTAGGAGAGTGGAGAGCCGTTGAGCACGGCTGGCCCAATCAAACCTTCGCAGTCCGCCGAGAGCAAGGTGACCGCCCAGCCGGCCTGACAGTTGCCATAGAGCACCGGAGGCTTGCCGGGATGGCGCTTGACTACGTCTTCGACGAAACGTCTGAGCGCATGCAGTACATCGGCCAAGGTCTGGCCCGCGCAGGGTTCAGGGAAGAAGGAAACGAAATATACTGGATAGCCCTCATGCATGGCCATCCCAACCTCGGAATCGCGCTTCAAGCCGCCGATGCCTGGTCCTTGGCCCGCTCGAGGGTCGACAATGACGACAGGCGGCTTCGCCGGATCGACGCAATCCTCGATGCAATCGTCGCCAATCCGGGTTATCCGCAGGAGGGCGTAGTTGACAGGCCGTTCAAAATGGCGGGCATCGACCAGTGTCTCATAATCGAAGTCGAGAAGCGGCGGCATGCCAGCACGCTCGTGCGCGATCATGTTGTTGGCGCGCCGGCGCAGTGTATCCCAGAATAAAATAGATCGCTCGAAGAAATCCCGCTGATAGGCTAGGGGATTATGCATGATCTCAATCGGTGGGACTGGATACGCTTCGCCGACAGGTTTCACGTCATTTGCCGTAGCGGTCGCCACAACACGCTGTTGAAAAGCCGACGGCCTACTTGGTGTAGCCTTCGGCACGTCAACCAGCGCGGAACCAGATTTCGCTTCCGGCATCGTCATCTCCATCATCTGATCCTCATTTTCGAAGAATTTGAACAGCGAGTCGAAGATCAGGACGACATACCAGCCGTATGTAGAGCTCTCGACACGACCCCAGCGAGAAGCTCGGCCGCCCAGTATGCAACTACAAAGCCTTGCCGCTGCGTTCGGGGTCAGCGGCTTTGATTGCCTGCTGCCGGATCTCGTCCGCAGTCTCGCGCGCCATGGTCACGCAGTATTCCTGGACTCTTTGCGAGAGTTCGAGCCACGTCTTCATCTGTAGCCACGCCTCATCCAAGATAGCCGCCATGACGCTCGATTCTGCGGCAATCACATCCTGCGGTTGCCGGCACTGGATGAGTTCGAGAAGCGAGCGCCCGATTCGCGCATTGGCACCAAGGAAGGCACTCATCTGAGCGCCGTATGTCTCACCATAGGCCTTCTGAAGATCGGACGTGAAGACCTGAAAGCGCTTGAACTGACCGTCGAGCTTGCCGGCACCGTCCGTGCCCGATAGTCCCCACCACGCCAGCACAGCGTTCATGCGATCCAAGCTAATTGGTGGGCCGTTTTTGGTTGCCATTGTATTCTCCTTCATCATTTCTGTTGCAACAGCCGGATTCTGACTTACACAGCGTTCACCTAGTCCTGTTGGTGTCCTTTCGGGCTCGGGACGCGCTATGCCATACAATGGACGGCGCATGCGACCTCATCGACATCACCCAAAGTCTTTCTTCTCCATTGTACTCACCCGTCTTCAGACGGAGCTTTGGTATTGTCAGCGACGCGTCGAGTTAGTTGGCGAATGCGTTCGGTCTCCTCGCAGCGACAGTCGAGGAAACCATGCACTGGACAGGTCAGACACATCTCCTCTAGCCTCTTCCGCAGCGCTTGTCGTCCTCTGTGAAGTCGGACCGCGATGTTGTTGAGTGTTGCACCCAAGCTGGCAGCTATCCGATCACGGGGCTCGCCAAGAATGTCGGAGCGCCAAACGACATCAGCATATTCTGCCTTGAGCGTCGGCAGCAGCTTATGAAGGCAGTTGCAGACGGCTTCGTCAGTTTCTCGATCTGGCTCGATTGCCAAATTCTCAACATCGGTCCGCTCCATGTCGACCTCCTGACGGCGACGTCTGGTGACTCGGCGCTGATGATCGACGAGTGTCGTCGCTAGTATGCGCCCGAGCCATCCGCGGACCGCGCGGACATCTCGCAACTGCCAAGCATGTTCAAGCGCCCGGAGCGAGAAACGGTGTAGGAGTTCTTCCGCCTCGTCCCGACTGCCCAATCGGTGATGTAAAAAAGCGAGAAATTCCTCACGCGCCTCGACAAGCGCACGTCGCACAGCGGCGTCGGCTGGTTTCGCGGCCTCCCGGCCTTCCGCGTCATCTTCCGGACGCCGGTCGTCGGACCCGCGCTTTGTTGTCATCGTCTAGCCAAGTCTTTCCAAGCAAGATTAAGACGCAGTCCCGAACTGCGTCTAACAGCACCAGACAGGAATAAAACTTACGATTTCGACCGCTGACATTCTTTAATGCAGATCAAGCATCGCTCTTCAGTCCGCCGTGCGGCCTAGCATCGATGCCGCTCGGATAACGCGCCATTGGGCGGAACGACTAGGACGTGTGTGGCTGACCATGAGTGAGTAGACGAAGTCCGTTCAGCACGACGAGGAGCGATGCGCCTACATCCGCGGCGATAGCGCCCCAGAGCGACGCGAAGCCCGCGATCGTCAAGCCCGTGAATAACAACTTCACCACGAGTGAGAACCCGATGTTTTGCCGGATGATGGAGAGCGTTGCTTTCGAATGTTGGATCAACCAGGGTAACTTCGAGAGATCGTCCGACATCAAAGCGACGTCTGCGGTCTCGATCGCCGCATCGGAGCCGATCGCCCCCATCGCAATACCAAGATCGGCGCGTGCCATTGCCGGCGCGTCATTGACACCATCGCCGATCATAGCGACGGCACCACCCACTTTGTGAAATTCTCCGACGAGCCGCTCGATGGCGGCGACCTTATCTTCGGGAAGAAGCTCAGCCCTAACCTCATCCACACCGGTTTCACGGGCAATCACCTCCGCCGTCGCGCGATTGTCGCCGGTGAGCATGACGACGTGTTCAACTCCCACCGCGTGGAGCGCTGCCACGACTAGCTTCGCCTGCGGACGGACCGCATCTGCGATTGCTATCAAGCCCCACACGGAATTTTCGTCGCCCACTGCGACGACGGTGCGCCCGGCACCCGCAATCCGATCTGCCGAAAGCAGGACGTCCGGCGTCGCCGCCGTCTTTGCACGCTCCTCCAAATAGCTCCGGGATCCAAGCCATGCCTCGCGACCGCCAATCCGGCCGATCACGCCCTTGCCGCGCACCGCCTGCACGGAATCCGCAGGGACAAGATTGACGCTATGCTGTCTCGCTTCGTCAAGGATCGCACGAGCAAGAGGATGCTCGCTTCGCGCCTCCAGCGCGGTCGCGAACTCCAGCAACTGAGCTTCGGTGTGGTTGCCTAACGGGACAAGCTCGACAACCTTGGGCGGCCCTCAGTCAAGGTGCCGGTCTTGTCCGTGGCAATCGCCTTCAGCTTGGCGGGAGTTTCGAGGTGCACACCGCCCTTAATCAACACACCCTGTTTAGCCGCGCCTGCAAGCGCCGCCACAATCGTCACCGGGGTAGAGATGACGAGCGCGCAGGGGCAGGCGATCACAAGCAGCACCAGCGCGCGATAGAACCACGGCTCCCACACCCCACCAAAAACGAGAGACGGCGCTAGGAATACCGCCAATGCGAGCACCATGACCGCAGGTGTGTAAATTCGAGCGAACCGCTCGACCCATTTTTCACTCAGGGCTCGCCGACTCTGGGCCGACCCGACCATCCGGATGATACGAGCGAGAGTCGTATCTTGTGCAGCCTTGGTCGTTTGAATTTCAAGGGCTCCCTCGCTGTTGATCGTTCCAGCAAAGACTTCCTTGCCGGGCTCGACGGGCACAGGGACACTTTCTCCCGTGATCGGAGCTTGCTTCACCTCGCTTTCGCCGGCAAAGACCAAACCGTCGAGTGGAATTTTGTCACCGGGACGCACGACGATGTGTGCACCGACTTCAACATCGCCAGCCGTGACTTCTGTCTCGTTCCCATCAGAGTGACGAACACGAGCGATAGTCGAGGCCAGCTCCATGAGTGCCGCAACCGCCCGCCGCGCCCGCCCCAAACTCCACGCCTCGAGCGCCAAAGCCAGTGCGAAGAAGAATGAAACCGCCGCCGCCTCAAACCACTCGCCGATGCCAATCGCACCAGCCACTGCCACGACCATGAGCAAGTTTATGTCAGGCCGCAGACGTCGCGCCGATAGCATGGCTTTGGGAGCCACGTAGCGAACGGCACAAAGAATCGAGAGAGCGTAGGCTGCAATGGCCAGCAAAGGTGTACCGCCGGTCGCCTCGGCTGCGCCGATGCCACCGCCGAGGGACACGTGTAACCCAGACCAGCCGCGGCAAGTATCCCGCTCGCAGTGGTTAGCAGAGTTTGCGTGCGACGGCGGCGCTCGTCGGCGATTGTGGCGTCTGAAGTCGCCCCTTCTTGCCACAGCTCGGCCATCATACCCGTTCGACGCACGGCCTTTTCGATCTGCTCGACCGGCAACCCGCCCGCACGGCCTAGAACGGACATACGTCCGTTCACGAGATCGAATACGAGCTTGTCCTCGCCCCCGACGACCGGGCCAACCTCTCGCTTGAGGGCAGCCACCTCGTCGCCGCAGTCCATTCCGTGGACTTTGAACACCACCTGCTCGGACACCCCCACACGTTCAGGCAACGTTAGCGCATCACTCGCACAGCTCGTGCACGGCGTGTTCGCCGGGGTCTGACTTATCGCCGTCGTGTGGCTGTCATCGGACCACAGCTCCGCCACCATACCGGTGGACGCGACCGCCTCCCTGATCGCCTCTGCTGAGGCGAGGGACTGCGATGCCACATCCATTCGGCCAACTTTGGTATCGAAAGAGAGTCGTTCCTCGCCGCCGACCAACGGACCAACCGCAGCCTTGAGAGCCCGAACCTCATTTTGGCAATCAAGGCCTTTGACCTTGAATCGGGAGACCCGCGCTTGATCTTGCTGGTCTCGGTCCACCTGTGCCGGCATCGTGTCACCTCGATTTTTTCGACGCGACAGTTATATAGACCCTGTAGTCACTAGAGGGTCAAGCGATGCAGCGAACAGAAAAGCTCAGGATCGGCGATCTCGCGCGGGCCACCAATACGAAGGTTGAGACGATCCGCTATTACGAACTTATCGGCCTCCTACCGGCCCCGTTTCGTACGAGCGGCAATTTTCGGGCGTATGCACCCGAACATCTGGGCCGGCTCAGCTTCATTCGGCGGGCCCGCGATCTCGGCTTCACCCTCGATAAGGTTCGTGCACTCCTTGGTCTATCGGACCAGAAACGTCACTCTTGCGAGGCGGTCGATGTGATCGCGCGCGCGCATCTGGCCGACGTCAGCCGTAAGATCGAGGATTTGAAGGCGTTGAGAGCTGAACTCGACAGCATTATCAACCAATGCGGTCGCGGCACGATCGCCGATTGCCGTATCATTGAGGCACTAGCACCAACTAACCGTGCTCAGAGCGATTCACTAAGAGCTGCTTCTGGCCGGTCGGGCACTATTCAACAGCCTCCAATTCACTAATAAGCGTCATTTCCGGCCGAAGGGATCATAGCTCGGCTCCGCAACGCCTTCCCATCCGAACTCTTCCACAACACGCTCAATCAGCGCACGATCAATTTCCGCAGACGATGGCCACGCTCCGCCCTTTTTGGTCTCAACAAGATTAACCCGTCCAGCAAGAATACGGTCGACGTCACTGACAATTCCACCGTTGTCGTCGACAAACAATTTGCCGGCGTGCTCGGGCGGAAGTCGTTGAAATATGTCGCGTGCCTGCTCGATGGCTGCTCGGACCGTGCCCGAAATCGCTGCGGCGGTAACCGGGACGCTGGTCAGCACGCCGGCATCAATATCCGCCTGTCGGAATCCACTCGTGGCAGCAATCTTTTCAACCAACGACAGTGGAGACCAGGACTCGTCCTTTCCGGGCGCCGCCCAGCAAGCATGCCACAGTGGAAGCATGTGCTGATGAATCAGCGCCAGATCGACATAATCTCGCACTTGTCGACGTCCGCCCGCAGCAAGCGCCTTGTTCACAGCGAGGTCCGCCATGTGCAGCCGCCATCCGAACATCTCATCAGGTACCGGCGTGAAGAAATTCCACGACCCCGATTGTACCCACTGTATCCGCGTGATTCCTTCACCCTCACGGGAAACGGACGCCTCAAAAAGCCCTTCAAGAGGCCGCTGAACCTCGACGTCGAACCCAGCACTTCTCAGCGCGTCGATGTCTTTCCCGGCGATAGAAGCGATATCCGCGTCATCTGAATGAAAAAGATCTTGATCATCCGACAGCCTAAATCCGTGTCTTTGCAAGACGCTGCCACCGGCAAATGTGCTTCCCGGTGACCGTAGAGGCATGATCGTCTTGATGACCTCTTTCTGAAAATCATCAATGGGCATTGCTCAGAACTCCGCGGATCTTGGCGGCAAGACGCCACGCATTCATGTCTCCGTAGGTCCGGAGTTGCTGACAAACGGCCTCAAGGCCATCTCGCGTCCTCGGCGGATTGGAATTCCAAAAACATCGGGCTTTAAACCGCGCGAGGGCTTCCGCGTGAAGCGCAATGGCTTCCGACGACAGTTCCTTTTTCTCTCGGAATTGCGCGCGCAACTTCCGAGCCTCCTCCAAAATGCCAGTTCGTGCTTCGGCCGGCACCAAAATTTCGACGCGCACTAATCCGGCGCCGCCTCCCATTGTCCTGTATCGATCTGATCGGTCTTTTTGGCCCATAGTATCAAATATATAAACGTATCCGGGATACGTTTCAAGCCAATGTTCGGGGGCCTCAGTCTCGCTGGATACCTGACCCGCCCTAGCCTAACGGACTGAAAACCATCGCGCGATTCTATTCGGAAATCTGGTTAGCCAGAAACAAGGCGACACCCCAAACTTCACGATCCAGTTAGGAACCGAATCAAAACTGGGACGATGAGCACGGTCGCAAATGATAGAATCAAAATGATACGCGAGTTGAACGACGCGCATCATTCGTGCGGGTATCACTGGAACTTCGGTCCGCCGTGATAGCGGGGAAGGCTTCCACCGTCGTTAGCCATCGGCACGATCTGGGAACTTGGCGTCATTCTGCTGGATGCGAACGCATCACGCGGTCCGCTCTGAGCGGTGCCAATTCTGCTATGTACGGGGGCCGGCCTCGCTTCATTTGGCCAATAGCTCTTGTCGGTGATTGTCGAGCCCGCGTGGGCGGTTGCAGCTGTTGCCACCAGCGGCAACGAAAGTGCGATCTTGAGAAGGTGTTTCGTTAACATTGTCCGGCTCCATTCTTAGAAACGCGTGAAGTGCGCTTCTAAGAATGAGTTCGGAGCCAATCGTCTGCCGGTTACAGGCTCACGCTGACGTGAAGCTGCCTGCACAAAGGTCCTTCACCAGCGCAATAGGCGCGGTCCCAGTGCTGCGCCTGCTAACGTGCACAGCGCAATCGTGCCGCCGTACCAGACCGCAACAAACGGCAATGAATCATCGGTGCAATGAAGCGCATAAGCCATTGCACTGACGCCACCAGAAATGAGGCCGGCGATGGCACCTGTGCGGACGAGATTTGTGGGTGCGGCGCTTCGCACCGCCCAAATGGTAATGGCAAACGGCACGATAGCGGTGATCGGAATAGAAAAAAGGCATTCAAGCCATTGATCCCCGACAATCATTGCATCCCAATGCGAGCGCGGCGCGAATCCGAGGCTGATTGCGGCAAGCAACACAATCACGATGAACGGCATTGCAGCCATAATCGAAGGGGTTTTTTGCTCTCCGCCTGGGCGCGCCAACCTTGTGAGATAGATCAACGCCACGCCGACAATCACAACTGTGAACACAAGCTTCAGCAACAGGAACGTGAAGGCGCGAGCTGTCGTCAGATCCGGCCGGATGCCCGGCCCGATTAGGATGATGCCGAGCGCGAACACTGACGCGGCCACTACGGCAATGCAAATCGTCCGTACGACCAATCGACGACCGACCGGCTCGACGCTCGCACTCAGCATGGCAACCAGATCGTCTGTTTTCATGTTCCGGCTTCCCGGGCAATCAAGGCAGCCAGTGCCTTGAGCCCACGGTGAATGTTCACCTTTACAGCCAATTCCGAGATACCGCATCGGTCTGCTGCTTCAGCTATGCTGTGTCCGTCCAATTGCTCGCGGAGCTCCGGTCGAGGAGCGCAAACGTCCCACCTGGGAGAAAATAATCGGCCTTGTCGCGATCTCGGCGCCAGCGGAAGGCGATGGCCGCATATCGCCGGTCAAAACCAAGAATATGTCTCAAACTCGGATACGGAAGCCTCGTCGGATCCATCTCAGTTCGCATGTCACCTCAGAGCAGCAGTCCACAGTGTGACGGCCGCGACTAAGTCGGCAGTGTCGATTTCGTGAGCGTACTTCTCCCGCGCCTTATGGCGGGCGGCGACAAAAGCGGGGCGATCCGGGCAGCTTTGAACGAGGCGGGGAACGTCAGGGAGCTGCATGAGGGAGTTGGAACGCTGGGCTAAAGCCGTTTCAGCACGTCACCTACCGATCAAACTGTGAATACGGGCGAGAAGCCGCCTCCCGGCGTTCTAAGGTTGGTCGTCTGGCCCTGGTAAAGTCGAGCCGCGGCCAGAAGCAGACCGCCCCCATATGTGTAAAGCCGTACGTCCGCCTTCAGAAGCTCGGATGATTTGTCGACTCTGACTACTCGTTCGCCTGGCGCCGCAAGAGCCTGGGCGACATAGCTATCCGTCCTGATCTGAGCCCACACGGATCTCGTGAGCTTGTCACCTCGATACGCGGCCTTGCTGCCGTGACCGCCGGCGGGCTTGAAAAAAAGGCGCTTCCTGCTCGTCCATAGCTCATCTGCGTTGTCGGGCGTGACTGTTATCGTTCGCGGAACGCCCGTCGCGAGAGCTCCAATTTCTTCCGGTCCGACGCCGAATTGCCGAAGCTTTTCGGGATCGGAGAGCAAGGTAAGGTTGCGCTTGTCGGCAAAAAGAGCGTGGGCCCGCGGGTTCGGAGTGACGACGACCGCACCGTCCAGATAAGCCGACCTGAGCGCCACATGCTGGGGCTGCACAAGCGCGAAGTCGACGAGGCGATTATAGACAAGGTCGATGGGGCGGCTCGCAAACCGAAGGATGCCCTGATCGTAGAGAAGATGCCGTCCATCGACGACGACGGCCTCAATCCCATGTCGTTCGAAGAAGCGCTGAGCTAGAACGAATTCAGGGTGAAGGTACTGAGCCCTGGGATCGTCGTCGACAATGGCAACTCGCTTCAGGCTCCCAGAGCGCCCCTGCCGTGACCACTCCGCTTGAAACATGTGCAGCACAGCCGGTTCGAACTGATCGGCGTCGGAACGGCCGCGTGTCTGCCGAGCTTCCTGGCAGCAGTTCCGTTGCGCTCGCGCGAGCGGAGCTGTGAGAAAGGCTCCGCCAGCGTTGGTATTAACCTCGATCAGCTTTGGACCGTCCATCGCAATGTGGAAGTCGTACCCCATGAACGCGCCGAGGGGGCCTGGATCATAACGCGCTATGTCAGGCGCCCAGGCGAGGACAGCGTCGCGATAGGCGGGCCGGCCAGATACAAGCTCGATCGACCGCACGACCCTCAGCATCTGCTCGAACATCTGGGTCGAGACGAAGACAGCCACGTTTGAGAATAGGTGAGGGCGCGTCTCTAGCAGAGTTGTGCGGAAGGCAGCGTCGCCCGTCTCCCGTTCGAAAGCCTGACCGAGGACCGCTCTGTCGAGCGTGATGCAGAAGCAACCTTGGTTGAGCCGGTCCCATGGCGCCTGGGCCGGTGTTACTGTGCGCGTGTACTCTTGCTCACTCATGCCCTTGCCGTTTCCGCAGCACCGAAGGGGGTCGAAATCACTCTTGGGTTCGCCTGCGGCACCAACCTAAGCCCATGTCCCATGCCCTTGTCATGCCGTTGCGGAATTAAACACGCAATTCCTCGTCATCGAGACCGATGCTGGGCCAGCTGTCAGGGAATTTCGCAATGTAGGCTTATCACTCCCTTGCCTATGTTGAAAGCTTCCATCGTGGCTCAATGCTGATAGCAACCGGGTTGAGGGGGCGGAAAAAGCTTCTCATCGCGAAGCACAGAGCTACGCCGCGTCTGATCAGTCTGGCGCTTTTGCCGCGTCGATCGCGCAGTCGCTTCTCCGCACGTCGCCGCCGTGTCGTCCATTCGCTGACGACACGTAACGAGCCTCGGAAGCCGTGAGCCTGCAGACGACGCCAGAGCTCCGCGCCGTTACGGCAGCCCGTAGCCCATTGGGCATCGATGAAGGGTAAGTGCGCGTTGAGCGTGCTCTGCCGCGTTCGGAAGATATCCGTGCTCTCGCCTCGACTGACCTGACGAGTGAGTTTACGGCTGTACCCGGTTCGACGGACGATCTCCTTAAGCGGCACGCCATCCTTGACGAGCGCCATGATCGCGGCGTTGGTCTCCTCGCGCCGCAGATAGCCGTATATTGCAGTCGTTCCGCACAGGTGAGCAACTCTGGATTGATCATCGTAGCGCCGATTGCCGTACAGATCACGCGCATCGACCGGCGCACGGCACCGAGGAAGGCTGCGCTCGCGTTTTCCATCAGGTGCCAGCGATCGGCAACCTGGATGACCTCAGGCAGCGCCTTTGCGGCAGCCTCGCCATAGCCGCCGCCACGATCGCGCGATACTTATTTTGATCCCGGGATGGTCGGAAAGCCAAGCCTGCACCGTTGCAATCTCGCGATTGAGCAGCAACCTCACGATCCGCCGTCGCTCCAGATCGCAAACGATTGTTCCGTAGCAATGGTTGTTCCGGAAGGCCCAATCATCAATGCCGGCGACGACCAGAGGCTCGGCCCGCAGGCGGGCGCGTCGCCGGACAACCCGCAGCAGAGTGTCATTGCTCACCGGCAGCATCAATCGCTTGGCGAAGCTTGCCGCTGGTCTCCACCGAGCGCCAGGCCCAGATGATGGACGATGCATTCCAACCTGGCTGTTCGGCGTGACCGCACCGGGACGACATCCTGACCGAACCGCTCGGCGAAAATTCTCCGACGACAATGCGGAATCTCGCACAGGAACCGTCGCGCGATCACCCACAGACGTATCTGCCTACCCGCGCAGGGCAGGTCCGCGACTTGTCTGGCGTATCGGCTATGAATTCGGCGCGACGCCGTCCCGCACAGCGGGCACTCGGCCATCACCGCTTTCGATCGGACAGCTAAAATAGTCTAGTCAGATGAACCACTTACGCTCTCGATAACCAACCCACTCGGCACAAACGACGAGATTCGAATACCGGCTCGCATGTTTCTGATTCCCTCGTTGGAGAACCGCAAGCTCAGCAGAAAATATCATCAGATATGAGTCAGAGCCCTTATTCCATGCCGAAACACAATTAAGGGGCCGATTGACATTGTGGCGCCTCCAATAGACCCCCGCAGCCTTCCCCAACCATCGCCCAATGTCTCTACAGCGGTTACGGCTGGTTAGAAGGTGCGGTCGGTGTAAAGACCATGCGAGTATTCCCCTCCCCTCGAGCTCGCGAGCGGAGGGTCTCGTTCGCTTGGGCTTCGGCCGCGGCGACCCTCGATTGGGGCAGTTCGGTGCGGACCGCGTTGAGGAGATCACGCTCTTCCTTGACCTTGCGGCTTGAGCCGTCGCATCTCGGTCGGCAGCAGCCCGTCATACTTCTTCTTCCAATTGAAATACGTCGCCGGGCCGATCCCCGCCTTGCGACAGATGTCCGCAACCGGCATCCCGTCCGCACCTTGCTTCAAAATAAACGCTTTCTGGGCTTGCGAAAACTTTGAGGCCTTCATCGTCCTTCACTCCTCCCAGCCGGGAAATCGGCGCGAAAAGCTCTAACCAAAAATGGTCCAATTTGGCGGCCTCAGATCACCACCATTTGCGCTTGGCGCTATTTCGAGGCCACGGGGGGTGCCGAGAGGGGCGAGTTAGCTGTCGGGATCTCGTCACTCCATCCATGATCTTTCGCCGAATACCAGTCGCGTCCGACCAGATTATGGGTATTGCCGTGGCTGGGAAGTCGGACGCTCGCCGATGCACCGAAGGCTTGATCGGCGTTTCGCTGCACCAACTGATCGAGAATGAACATTGAACCGATGGCGAGAACGACCGCCGACACTGCTGATATGAGAAAAACGGGCATAGTCATCCTCCTCAACATTTCATTTGCGAGGTGAGAATATGAGCGAATCAATCGAGCGAATTGATCTGCCTCAAGACGGCCGAACGTTGGGAGATGCGGCAAAAGTCATTCGCTAAGGTAAAGCAATTTCGGTAAGGTTTCCTTTTTGACGTTTCTGGTATTGTGGCAGAAGACCATCATCAATCTTACCGAACCGTTGGACAACAACGAACGGTCCAGCGCGGCCCGGCGGGAATCGTTGCGAAGTCCAATAAGTTGGGAGCCTTTGCCATGAACCTGGGATCAACGCCGCGATGGGTCTGGACTGCTGTTGCAGTGATGGCCATCGCGGCTGCCGAATATCTGATGCGACCTCGAATCCAGCACCTAGGTTCAGGACCCGTTAATTTTCTTGCGAAGAGGCGTGTCGGCTGATTCATTGGTGTCGCTGGGAGGCACCGTGATGTCCGATTTGTTTCTGCTCACCGAGGCGCAGATGCGCCGGATCGAACCGTATTTTCCTTTGTCGCACGGGGGTTGCGAGGGTTGATGACCGGCGGGTCATCAGCGGCATCGTCTTCGTCATCAGGAACGGTCTGCGCTGGCGCGATGCGCCGCGTGCGTATGGGCCGCACAAGACGATCTACAACCGGTTTGTGCGCTGGAGCCGCCTCGGCGTCTTCAACAAAATCTTTGCCGAACTGGTGCGCAAGGCCGGCAACCCATCCCGGCTGATGATCGACGCCACCCATCTAAAGGCCCATCGCACCGCCGCAAGTCTTTAAAAAAAGGGCCTGTTCTCTGACGTATCGGGCGCACCTAGGGCGGTCTGAACTCGAAGCTGCACGCCGTATGTGATGGTCAGGGACGTCCCGTCATCCTGCTGCTCAGCGAAGGCCAGATGAGCGATTTCAAAGGCGCGGCTCTGATGATCAACGCGCTGCCGCCCGCGAAGCAGTTGCTCGGCGACAAGGGCTATGACGCCGACTAGTTCCGCCAGGCTCTCGCCGCGCACGGCATGCATCCCGTCGAAGTCAAACCGCAAGACGCCCATTGAACTTGATCGTTTGCTCTATCGCCAACGACACAAGATCGAAAACATGTTCGGAAGGATCAAAGATTGGAGGCGCATCCATACCCGTTACGACAGATGTGCCCATACCTTCATGTCTGCTATTTGCATCGCAGCCGCCGTCATCTTTTGGCTCTGATCAATGAGTCCTGACCCTAGTTAGATTGTCTGAAGCTTCGGAGGAAAAACTCGGCAAGAGCCATATCACGGATTGGCTGTCTCCATCATTTTTCAGACGAACTTCTGGTATATGTGGCAAACGACCTTCGCTTTTCAGCCTTGGCACAGCGCCGTCGAACTGAAGCGCTATCTTCATCGCTTCATAAACGAGTTTCCGCGTATCGAAACGCTCGGCGGCGTGAAGCGAACCGTTTACAATCAATACGATGCAATCGTCCGTCCCTTGATGACTTG